>NZ_JAAIYA010000020.1 GCF_010894405.1 Pyxidicoccus caerfyrddinensis | reverse complement strand
ACCGCCCGCCCTGCCCGCCGCCCGTGCTGCCCCGTACCGCCCCGCCCAACCCGCCGCCCCTACCGCCCCGCCCTGCCCCGTACCGCCCCGTCCTGCGGCACCACTCCATAGCAGGGCGCGTGCCGAAGGCTTCGCGTGACAGAAGCCAAGCATTTCCAGGTACTTGGAGGCATGTCGCACCTCCGTAGGATTCCCGGCCCGGTAAGAACTCCGGTGCGGCCCGTTCAGGTCAGCTCGCCCAGTACCGGTCCAGCGAGGTCCGCACCGGGTTGTCCATGCCCGGCTCCTCGAACACCGACTCGACGGCCTCCAGGAAGGCCCTGACCGCCGAGCGCTGTGCGGCATCCAGCGCCCGGGTGAAGGCCTGGAACTCTCCAGTGCGCTCCCCCTCCATGGCCTGCCACTGCGCATCGCTCCGCCCGCCCGGCGGTGGCTCGCTGGAGGGCTCGGGCGCGGTGAGCACGGACACCGCGGACTCCAGCGTCGCGAAGGACACCGGGTCCAACGTCTCGGTGAGGAACGCGGTGAGGTACGCGGGCAGGTAGTACGCGAGCGCCTCCGGCGTCAGGTGCCGCAGCGCCACCGCCGCCATGTTCCACCCCAGCAGCTCCGCACCGGAGAAGCGCTTCCACGGCACACCCGCGAAGAAGCGGGCAACCTCCGCGGCCTCCGGGTCTTCGTAACGGTGCGCCTTGCCCGCCCCGTCATGCCACTGACCCTCCCGGACCACCGCCCTCCCCTTCGGGAAGGGCCGGTCCGGGAAGGCACGCTGGAGCGCCGTCAGCGCGGACGCCGCGAGGCCGGGCTCCAGCGTCACCATTACAGGCCACACCCGTTGGTGGCCATGCGGCACTCACACATGAACACGCGGCTGTAGGCCTCGAGCTCCTTGTCGTAGTGCACCTTGTTGCCTCCCCGGAAGCAGGTGTTGTTGATGGCGGACCTCGCCAGACCACACTCGATATTCCGCTCGCGAATCTGGAGCAACTGGGCGCAGGGCGCGCCCCGGACCGGGAAGGGTTTGCAGGTCGTCTCGGGGTGACAGGCCAGGTTCACCGCGGCCTGCAGGGCAATCTGCTGCGCATACGTGCAGTCGCCTGGAATCGGCATCCCGTTGCCGGGGAACGACGGAGACGGTCCCGCGTAGGCCGGACCTGCCACCCCCAGTCCGAGCAGGGCAATCAACGCCGCCATGGCCGGCTGCAGCGCCGCGCCCGCCGCGATGACGAGCGCCGCCAGGTACCAGAGCGCGATGAGCGCCGCGATGATGAGGACCGCGAGCAGGACGTACTCCAGCACCGGCACCCGGACCGGCTCCTTCTTCTTGTCCGGGTCGCAGGGGTCGTCCGAGCCGCCATTCAGCCCGCCCGAGATGAGGTACGCCGCCGCGCCCGTGTCCTGGTCCTCGATGATGTAGCCCACGCCCTGCCAGTTGCCATGGGTGGGCGGACGCTCGGACACCAGGACGTGCTTGCCCGCGAGGACGGCGTCGAAGATTTCCGCCTCGACCTCCGCCGGCAGGTTCAGCCGCGGGGCGATGGCGTCGTAGTTCGCCATCGTGATGCGGTAGACGGGGATGCCCTGCGTGTTGGCCTCGCGCAGCAGCTGCACCGCCGACACGCCCGAGCCCGGCTCCCGCTTGAAGAGCGCGTCGAACGTCCTCCCCTCCAGCATCGAGCCGAAGGTGCCCGTGAGCCGGTAGACCTCCGCCGTGTCCCCATTCGCCCGGTCCACCACCGCGAGCAGCGAGCGCGCCACATCCATCTGCCGCGAGCTGTACGAGCCAGTCCTGGGAATGCCGAACATGTACCCCACGCGCAGCGGCACGGAGAACAGGCCGATGGACGGCATGCGCATCACCAGCGCGTTGCGCGTCGCCCCCACCACCTCGTTCAGCGCGTCGTACTGGGCCCAGTAGTACAGCGCCACGGTGTGCAGGTTCTCCGCTGACGTCTCCGAGGGCGTCTGGACGAAGCGCCGGTGAATCATCTCCTGCGTCACGCCCTGGGTGTCGATGCCGAACACCATCTCATCGCCCGCCGTCACCTCGAACTCCTCCGGCGCGCCGCCCAGGTCGCCCGGCGCGAGGAACTGCGCCTCCCACGTCTGCGACTGCCCCATGGTGCCGCTGGGGCCCTGCGCCTGGTCCACGCCGTCCAGCTGCACCACCGGCCGCACGTGAATCTGGTACAGCGGCAGGCTGTCTCCGGGAGAGGCGCGGTAGCTCGCCAGCGTCGCCGCGTCCGCGGCCGTGGCCGGCGCGTACGTCACGCCCAGCCGCTTGCCCGCCAGCGTGGGCAGGTCCACCGTCCACGTGAGCGACGAGTCGCCCAGGACGCGGTCCAGCTCGGACGCGTACAGCGTGAGGCGCACCTGGTGCCGCAGGGCGTCCGGCAGCCGCGTGAAGCTGGTGGTGCGCGCCACGACCCGGTTCGGGAGCGACGCCGCGAGTACGCTGCCCGTCTCCGGGATGATGGTACGGCCGCCGGTAAACTCGGACACCTTGCGCTCGGTGCCGTAGCGGAACTCGAGGTCCGCCTGGAGCTTCTCGCCCCACTGGCTGAGCGCCGCCGGGTCCAGGCTCGTGACGGAGCCCGTCACCGGGTCCACCACCGCCGACGCCGCGAGCTGCGCCCCCAGCGTGTCCACGTCCACGGGCATCTCGGTCCGCACGTCCACCGGCGCCGTGAAGGTGTACTGCTTGAAGGAGGCGTCCAGCGCCACCCACGTGTCTGGCGTCTTGTTGATGGCGCCACGCGACGGCTCGAAGTCCACCAGCGCCTCCACCCACACGTGCTCCATCCGGATGCTCCGGATGACGCCCCCCTGAGCGAGCGCGACGTTGGGGATGCCGCCCTGCCCCATCAACTGCTGCGCCGCCTCCGGGCGCGTGGCGCCGCCCACCCAGTTCATCACCTGGTTGGCCGGTACCTCGATGGTGCCGTAGACGTAGCGGGCGGGAATGCCGGCGGCCCGGTACAGCGCGATGAGCAGGCTCGACGTGTCAAAGGCGTTGCCCCGCCGATTGAGCAGCGTCAAATCACTGCCCTGCATGGAGCCGTAGGTGGGCAGCCACTGGATGTTGTTGCGCACCCAGTTGTAGATCTCCACGGGGTTGTCGTGCAGGGTCGCCGCGAGCTCCCGGATGGGCAGCGTGAGCTGCACGTCCTCCGTCGCCGCCAGCGCCTCCGGGGGCACCGGCACGGCCAGCGCGGCCGCCGCGCTCCGGGCGTCCACCCCGCGGCGCGCAGGCTCCGCCAGCGCGAAGGGGAAGGCGTCGGGCGTGAGGGCCGGCTCGCGCACCGTGGCGTCGGGCGCACGGAAGGGAAGCCGGCCCAGGTCGGTCCGCGCGTGCGCGCGGCCCTGCGGATTCTTCTCGAAGAAGGCGGCGACCTGCTCCACCGCGGCGGTGCGCTCCGCGGGCTGGTTCGCGTCGTCCGCGCGGGCCAGCCGCGCCGAGAGCTGACGCAGTTGCGCCTCGCGGGCCCGGGCCTGCGCCAGCGCCGCGCGGTGCCGCTCCAGCACCACGGGCGGCAGCTTCTGGGCCTTCAGCTCCTGCTCCGCGGCCTTGAAGGAGGCCTCGACGGTGGCCCCCGCGGCCACGGCGCCCTCCAGCTTCGTGCGCAGCACCTTCACGTCCTGCGCCGCCGTGCGCGTGCCGCGCCCCGAGGGCCGCGCCTGCCTCGCGCTCTCCGCCAGCGCGACGAGCCGCTCGGTGTGCAGCTCATCCGCCGTGGGAGGCGGCCGCTTCAGCGCCGACACCTCGCACCGGTTGGCCCCCGTGCCAGTGGACGGGAATGACATGCCCGGGGTGGAGGGCACCGCGCCGTGAGTCACGCGCTGTGCCCGCGCCGCCGCCAGGCGCATGGCCGGCTGCGCCGCCGCGGCCAGGGGCCGCAGGGACAGACAGACCATCGCCACGCTCACCACCACCGAGAGGCCCTGCATCCTTCCACTGGGACGATACGGCGCTGCTTCAAGAGGTCCCTTCATGACGATACCGACCCTTCATGCCCCCCAGTGGGGGCATCACAATCCAAATGAGTTTGCGTCCGTGGCTCCAACCACCTGCCCCAACACCGCGGTGCGGCTACGGGAACGGCACGTCCTGCGTCGTCTCCCGCAGCCAGACACCGAGCGCGGCGCGCAGCTCGACGACGGCCGGGTCGGTGATGCCCAGCAGCGCGTCCGCCGCCTTGAGGGCCTCCTGGAAGGCCAGCTGGGGCCACGTCTCCGCGGCGGCCCGGCCCGCGTAGGTGGCGGCCGTCTTCAGCGCGGAGGCGGACGGGTGACCCGCGCTCGCCAGCGCGAGGAGCTTCGCCTTGATGCTGGCGGGAGACTCCGCGGCCGTGACGTCCACCTGGAGCGCGGCCGGCACCGACACCTGACCCGCCGAGCCGCCTCGCACCACGGCGGAGAAGTGGACCTGCCCCGGCGCGTCCGGCAGCCGCACCCAGAAGCGGACCTGCTTCGCCGCGCCGGCCTCGAGCGGGAAGGCCCAGGTGAGCGTCCCGTCCACGACCTGCGCCGTGCCCGCATCCACCACCTCCACGCCCGCCGGCAGGGCCACCGTCACGCTGATGGGCGCGGCCATGCCCTGGTTCTGCACGTCCAGCTGCAGCGGGATGACGGCCCGCGAGCCGGTGGGCGGCGGCATCGGGTGCACGCGCTCGAGGAGCGCGCGGAGGACGTTCGCCGCGAGGCTCGATTGGCCGTCGCGCGTGGCGATGGCCAGCAGGTCCATGCCGGCGAAGGCAGCCTCGCCCATGCCGTAGGCATTCAGCGTGACGGCATCCAGCGGAGCAGAAGGCGTGGGAGATGTGCTCGCCAGGGCGAAGGTGGCCAGGCTCTGTGCGCCGCGACGCTCGATGAGCAGCGGCTTCTCGCCGGTGAGCACCGCCAGCTCACCGCTCAGCAGCGGGAAGCCGGGGGCGTCGAACACCACGCGCGCGGCCCCGCTGACCTTGCTGACGTACCGCACGCCCAGCGCGTCGTGCACCGTCTTGTGGCGCGAGTCGTAGTCCCCCGCCACCAGCAGACCCTCTCCGCGGAACGAGGCCTCGCGCAGCTCCTTCTGGATGAGCGGGTCCAGCTTGAAGAACTCGGTGAACAGCGCGAAGGCGCCGTAGCCACCGGTGCGCAGCTGCTTGCTGAAGGTCTTCTCCCACTCGACGATGTCGTAGGACCAGCCGGCCTGGTCGAGCAGCTCCTTCAGGAACGCCTTCTGGGCGATGAGGCCCGGCGCGCCGGTGGGGCCGTTCGGGTCATTGTCATGGCCGCTGCCCTCGACGGGCGCGTCCAGCAGCACGAGCAGCCGGCCCCTGCCGCCCCGCGTGAGCTGCGCGCTGAACTTGATGGGCGGCACCGTGACGCGGAAGCTCGCGAAGCCCAGGGAGCGCGACTGTCCGGCCAGCTCTCCGTGCAGCACGCAGGCGTAGTCACCCACCGCCAGCCCCAGCGTGGAGATGCTCCGCGCGCGGACGTTCGGCACCCCGGCCGTCAGGTCCACTGTCTCCCGCACCTCGCTCACCACCGCGCCGGAGGCCAGGTCCACCAGCTGGCGCACCAGCGTGACGCCGGGCACACCCTCGCCCGAGGCGCTCCGCGCCGTGTCCGTGCAGGTGTTGGACTCGCCCACGTACACCTCTGGCGAGGCCACGCTCACCGTGCCCGACAGGCTCGCCAGCACGCGGCGCTCCACCTGGAAGCCGGTGGTGCTCGTGCTCAGGACGGCTCGCGACAGCGCGTCGCGCAGCACCAGCGTGACGGAGTACGTGCCACTGGCCGCGTCGGCCAGGGAGAGCGGGAACGGCAGGTCCACCAGCGCGCCGGGCATGAGCTGGCGCACGTCGCGCGTGGAGGTGAGCAGCGTGGCGCCACCCGGCGTGCGCACCGTCAGCTCCGCCTTCGAGGGCGCGAGCAGCGCGTTGGACGCGGCGTTGCCCACGCGGCCGGTGATGCGCACCGGGTCCCAGGCGCCATACACCGCCTTGTCCGTGGTGACGGCCGTGGTGGCGGTGGCCGAAGGCGCGCTGATGCGCAGCGGCGCCACGCCCCGGGCGAGCACCCGTCCGAAGGCGTCCAGCAACCGGGCCCGTACCTCGTACTCCCCGGCCAGGGTGGAGCCGGTGTTCCAGCCCGCCGGCAGCGTGCGCGAGGCGCCCGGCGACAGCGTGTCCACCGGCAGCGGCGGCAGCTCCACCAGCGGCTCCGTGCTCCCGACCGCGTGGATGGCCAGCACCACCTGGCCCGTGGCGGGCGTGGGCCCGGTGTTCGTCACCGTGCTCTGGATGGCGACCGGCGCGGCCGCCGGGTACGTGAGCGCATCCGTCGCCACCGCCAGCGTCATGCCACTGGCGGCCCGCACCACGGGCACCTCCAGCGGCACCTGGACCTTCTCCTCCAGGAACGAGTTGTCGAACTCCAGGGAGGCGCGCGTCGCCACCGAGCGCTGCTCGTCCAGCGCCAGGTCATGCAGCGCCAGGTCGAACTCCACCTCACGGCCCGAGCCCGTCACGCCCAGCAACCGCCAGGTGTAGGCCGTCACGCCGCTCGGGCCCGGCTGCACCGTGGTGGGCGCGAGCGTCGGGTTGGACAGCGTCACGTTGCCCGGCAGGTCCACGCGCAGGTCCACGTCGATGCCGCCCAGCCGCTCCAGCGCCTTGGGCATGAAGACCATGACGAAGCTGGTGGACGCCAGCCGGGTGCCCAGACCGTTGTTGTAGTTGTCCCAGGAGCCGTCCGCGCGCTGCATGGCCAGCAGGTACTGGATGGCCTTGCGAATCTGCGGGTCCGTGGGCGACGGCTCCGTGTACTCGAGCGCGATGCCCACCATGGCGGTAATCAGCGGGTCACTGCCATAGCCCACGTAGCGGCCCCAGCCGCCGTCGGCGAGCTGGCGGGCGCGCAGGACATTCGCCACGTAGGTGAGGGCCGTGTCGATGCGGGCCTTGAGCACGCTGTCGTCCACGTAGGGCCGGGCCTCGGCCAGACCCATCAGCCGCAGCGCCTGCACGGTGTTGTCGCTGTTGTTGTCCTGGTGGCTCGCGAGCAGGTAGCGCACCGCGCGGGGAAGCTCCGCGCGCAGGCTCGCCAGCGCGGAGGTGTCCAGCGGCACGCCCTTCACCTCCTTCAGCGTGTTGTCCCACGCGTAGGTGGCGAACACCTGGTCCCCCGCCGCCGCGACGGCGCGCAGGTAGCCGCCCTCGAAGACGCGCTCGGTGCTGCCATCCGGGCGCACCCGGAGCAGGCCCTCCGAGTAGGACTGCGACACCAGCACGTACAGGCTGCCGTCCGCCGCGCGCGTCATCCGGTGCGGCGGGTACGCGAGGCCGTCCGCGAACATGGACACGGTGCGGTCCGGCGCCACCTTGACGATGTTGTAGGCCCACTGGTTGGACACCAGCAGGTTGCCGTCCGCGTCGAACGCCACGCCGTACGGGTAGTAGAGCAGCCCCCCGCTGACGAACGTCTCCACCTGCCCCGTGGGGGACACGCGCAGCACGCGGTGGCCGTAGTAGTCCGCCGAGTAGAACCAGCCGTCCGGCCCCAGCGCGCCGTCGATGAGGTAGCCCCCGGCATTCACGTCCTGCCGCGTCCCGTCCGGGCGGACGATGACGACGGTGGGGTTGGAGGGACGGGCGACGAAGAAGGTGCCATCCGCGGCGACGGCCAGGCCGTACGTCGGCTGGGGCAGGTTCGACACGACGCGAGTCGCCTGGGCCGTGGCGCGGTCCAGCCGGTCGATGGCCCCGAAGTTCCGCAGCACGTAGAGGGTGCCGTCCGGCGCGGCCGCCAGGTCCTCCGAGCTGTTCATGCTGCCCGCCGCGCCCACCGTGACGAGCGAGTAGTCCTTCACGTCGGCGATTTCGGGCCGCGTGGCGTCCTTGAGGACGTTGGCGAAGCCCTTCACCGTGAGCGCGGTGTGGCTCACGTCCGTGTTCCACCAGCCCGTGGCGTAGTCCGGGGACCACCACGTCTGGTCACCGCTGGTGTACCGCCGCGCCTGGAGGTACTTCGCCGCGTTCAGCTTGGTGCGGAAGGTGCCGGCGATGTCCGGCCAGGCGGTGAGCGACCACAGGCCCAGGGTGGTCTGCGTGCGCTGGAACTCCGGGTGGGAGATGCGCAGCGCGCCGTCCGACCACTGGCTGCTGGAGATGCTGTTGTAGAGGTACGTCGTGGCCTTGCGGTCCACCGGCGCCTTGTCGAAGGAGCTGGAGAGGCCGAGCAGACTCTGCGTCTGGATGTGGCAGCCCAGGCACCGGTTCACCTGGTGCCAGCTCACCGCCTCCGGCGCCGTGAAGGCGCCACCGCGGCGGACAGACTCCTTCACGAAGGCAAACAGCGGGTCCGTGCTGCCGCCCTGGGCGGTGTCCACGCCCTGCATGGCGACCTTGCCGCGCACCGTCTGCGTGCCCTCCGGCACCACGGTGCGGCTCACCGTGAAGCTGCCCGTCGCCTTGTCGCCCACGTACAGGCGGTCCGTCACCTCACCGGCCACGCCCGCCGTCACCGGCCGCACGCGCACCTGGAGGTTGCCGGCCTGCAGCGGCGTCCACGTGCCCAGGAACACCGTGGCCAGCTCCCCCACCTCGAGGGCGCTTGCGTTCGCCTGCGCGGTGAACAGCGTCTCGCCCGAGTCCGGGTGCACGACGGTGAGCGCATAGGCGCCCGCCGCCAGCGGCACGTTGCCCGCGTTGCGCACCAGCACCGTGAAGGACACCGGCGTGGGCAGGCCCGCCTGGGTGAGCGGCGGGTTGATGCTCATCGCGCCGCTGATGGCCTGCGTGGCCTTCACGCGCGCGGCGGCGCTGTTCTCCGCCAGGACTTCGCCCGTGGGCAGGGCCCGGCTGACGGTGCCCGGCTCCACCACGCGCAGCACCAACCGGTACACGCCTGGGGAGAACTGCGCCGTGTTCCAGGGGATGGTGAGCGTCTTCACCTCGTCCGCGGCGAACGAGAACTCGCTGCCCGGGGTGGTGGTGCCCTCGATGAAGGGACGGACCACCGCCACGCCCGTGCCCGTGGCGTCCTGGATTTCGCCCAGCACCAGCGCGGACTTCTGCGCGTCCAGCAGGCTGGCGATGCGGGCGGTGAAGGACACCGTGCCGTCCGCGCCCGCCTCCGGCTGCGTGGCGTCCAGGGCGACAATCTGGAAGCTGTCCCCCGCCACCGGCACCAGCGCCGGACTCAAGACATAGCTGCCATGCGAGGCCAGCTTGATGCCGTGCGCCTGCGCGCCATAGCCCACCGCGGACACCTTCACCGTGAACTCCAGCGACTCGATGCCCGCCAGGGTGTAGCTGCCGTCCGCGCCGGTGGTGATGGACAGCTGCGTGCCCTCGACGGAGACCTGGGCGCCGGCCAGGGGCGTCCCCGTGTCGGCGTCCGTCACCAGGCCGGAGAGGTTGCTCGTGGTGGCGCTGCTGCCGGGCGGGGAGAGCTTGAGCTCCACCACGGCCTCGCCGAACGCGCCCACCTTCATCGTGTAGCTGGCCGGCGCGTAGCCCGGGGCGCTCACCGCGAGGCTGAAGTCCTTGAGGGTGATGCCGGACAGCACGAAGCGCCCGTCCGCGGCGGTGGTGGCGCTCGCCCCCGTCTCCACCAGTTGGACGGCGGCGTTGCTCACGGGCGCGCCATTCACGCCGTCGGACACCGTGCCGCGCAGCGTGAGCTGGGTGGGCGACGGCGTGGAGGCCTCGGGGAACAGCGTCAGCGTGCCCATGTCGCCGATGCAACCCGGTCCGAACATCAGGCTGAAGTTCAGCCCCTGGTAGCCAGCGGCGCCCACCGTGCCCGAGTAGCTGCCGCGCGGCACGGCGGCGATGCTGAAGGTGCCGTCCGCGGCTGTGGTGGCGCTCAGGCCGGAGCCCAGCGCGATGACGGCGCCGGCGAGCGGCTGCCCCGTCTTCCCATCCACCACGCGGCCCGACACGAGGCCGTCCGAGTCATCGACGGGCGTGCTCTCCGGCGTCATGCCGAGCTGCGTGGACACCGTCTCTCCCGCCGTCACCGTCACGGTGCCGGAGAGGGTGCGGTACCCGGTCTTCTGGAAGCGGATGGCGTAGAGGCCCGGCGCCAGCGCGCCAAAGTCGAAGTCACCCGCGCTGTTGGTGAGCACCGAGCGCTGCGCGGTGCCCTCCAGGCTCACCTGGACGGCGCCGAGCGCCTGCGCCGTGGTCGAGTCCAGCACCCGTCCCCGCACGAGGCCCGTCTGCGCGGCCACGTCCAGCACGAGCCGGCCCGCGAGGGTGACCTGGTTCGCCTGGACGCCCACGGCCACGCTGGCCGACGTGAAGCCAGCCCGGCTGGCGGTGAGCGTGTAGCCACCGGCGGGCAGGCCGGGGATGACGAAGTACCCTTCCGAGTTGGTGAGCACCGCGAGGTCGGCCGACTCGTTCACGCTGACGGTGGCGCCACCGATGGGCTCGGTGCTGTTCGCGCGCACCACGTAGCCGGAGACGGAGCCGGTGGGCGCGGGCGTCCCGCCGCTGCTCCGCGCCTCGTACGCGCGCAGCGCCTGGAGCACCAGGGCGGTGGTGTACGTGTCGCGGGACCAGCTGTCGTCGGGGAGCTGGCGGGCCTGCAGGGCCGTGGCGCTGGCGGTCAGCCCGGACAAGTCCGTGGCCGCGGGCACCAGGGCCAGGAGCACCTGGGCGCTCACGAAGTCCTCGCCCCAGAGCGCGTCCGCCTCGGTGCGCGAGACGAGGAAGCCCTGCGCGCGGGTGAGCGCCGCCGCCACGCCCTGCCACGTCGAGCGGTACGGCCACAGGGCGCGCAGGCTCGCCGCGCTCAGCGACACCGAGGCGTCATTCGCCCCTTCCGCCCAGCCGCCGTTGCCCTGCTGGCGCGCCAGGAGGAACGCCACCGCCCGGCCCACCTGCGGCATGGAGCCGTAGTTGGCCGCCCCCAGCGCTTCCACCGCGAGCACGGTGTCCGTGACGCTCGAGTCGAACCCCGGCCGGTGGCCGAAGCCGCCGTCCGCGTTCTGGTGCGTGAGGAGCCGGGTGGCGAACACCGTCGCCATGCGCCCCGCCAGCGCGTTGACGGTGACCTTGCGCGCGAGGAACTCGGTGTTCACCTCGGGGTGCGCGTTGAGCCACGTGAGCGCCGGCTCGAAGCTCAGCGACAACTCCTGGTCCAACGCGAGCTGCGCGCGCAGCACCTCGGACGTGGCCTGCGGGCGCACGGCGAGCGAGTCCACGCTCGAGCCATAGCTACCGTCCACATCCTGCTGCGCAACCAGCCAGTCCAGCCCGGGGCCCGCGTGCGCCCCCGTCGACAACAACAGCGCCAGCACCGCGAAACAGAAACGGCTCGCGCGCAGCGCGGCCCTGACGACCCCAACGTGCATGGACAGGCCTCCCCCTGATGAAGACGGAAAAAGACAATCCGTCCCCAAGGCGCGCCCTATGTCTCACATCTGCAATTGCATGGTCAATGCACCTACGTGTTCTCACCGCACGAGAATGTCAGAGGCATCCGCGATACTCCCGCCGCCGCGGGGCGTCAGCGCAATCCCAATCACAGAGCCACACGCGGACGCGCCCAGCGCGGCCTCCAGCCATTCGCGCCTCGGCTCCAGGTCGCTCTCGGGACGGGGGCTGACGGCCAGTTCCTCCTGGAGTGCCTTCCTCGGAAGTGCGGCGAGCATGCGGTCCAAAAACCTCGACGCCAGCCCATGCGCGGGGAGCGCAGCGAAGAGCCACAGGGAGATGAGCGGCCCCTGGGCGAGGGCCGCCCGCTCCAGTCCGTCAACCAATCCGGCGGAAAGCCAGGGCGTGAAGTAGAGGGACTCCGTGCTCCGGAAACGTCGGACCCAGCCCGCGCAGACCTGGTCCAGGAATGCGCCAGCGTCCCTCCCGCGTGCCCGCGCCTCGAGCTGGAGGCGCGCGTGACAGCCCGGCCAGGCAATGGGGTCGAGCTGGGACAGGAACGTCACGACGGCGCGGCGCGTCCGGGGCAGCCCGGCGAGCCGGACCATGAGCGCCTCCGTGTCATCCGGCAGGACTGACCTCGCCTCGGGGAAGGCGGCCTTCGTGGCCCGTGCGACCAGCGCGTCCGGGGCCCCCCGGTCCAGCAGTTGCTCCAGCACCGCCACCCAGCACTCCAGAGGCATGTCCCCCCGGGCCAGCACGTCGATGCACGGCTCCAGCGCCTCCCCGTCCCCGTCCACCGGGACTCCGGGGCGGGTGCCCACGTCGAGCCCGTGGAGCGCATCGCGCAGCGGCGTGGGGAGTCGCAGGTCGGCGAGCGCCTCGTGGGGTTCGACGGTGGGCACCGGCGGCGCACCGGGAGGGAGCGACACGCCCGGCCCGGACTGCCTCCACAGCGCGGCGAGCATGTCCGGAAGGGCGGCGAGCTCACGACTCCTCGCACGGCGCTTCCGCAGCGCTCGAAGGGCCGGTGGACAGCCGATGGGTGCGCCTTCGAGCCAGGTGAGCCCCCGGGGTGCCGGGGCGGGGAGCCCCAGGCGCCGGGGAAACGGGAAGCGTGCGGCCAGATGCAGCGCCACCCGCTGCGCGGCGACATGCCGGTGAGGGTCCGCGAGGCAGCGAACCACCACGGCGGGCTCCGGCCGCCGCTCATAGGCACGCACGCAGGACGCGAGCACGCGGCTCCAGGCCCGGTCGCGACAGCCCCCGCAGTCGTAAACCCCGTTCTTGGCGACCTGTTCCCAGAGTGGGGCGACCCGCTCGCACAGCTCGAGCCCCGTGGCCACGTCCAGCTTCGCCAGCAGGGGCGGCAGCACGTCCATCGTTCCATGTTCGATGCCGTGATTGCTGAAGCGAGCCGAGCGCCCCGATTCGCGCCGCGCCACGTCCACCAGCATCCGCGCCGCCGCCCCGGAAGGGCTCGCGAGGTCGAGGAGCATCTTCGCCGCTTCCCAGTGCGAATCGTTCACCCGCGGAAAGCGGCCCAGCACCGCGAGCATTCCCTCGGCGTCCGGCGTGAAGGCGCGGTGGAGGAGCGCGAACCCCAGGGTCGGATGGAACTTCGAGAGCTGGAGACACTCCACCTCGCCCAGGAGCTCGACGAGCCAGTACGCGGCCTCCAGCTCCACCGCCCCGCCGAGGTTGCGTCCCAGGGCGGTGAGCGTCGCCCCGACGTCCTCGCGCTGGCGGGCGAACCACACCTCGGCCTCGTACTGGAGCACGTCGGCCGGAACGACGGGCCTCCCCAGGTGCCGACAGTACGCCGCCACGGCCCCCTCGGCCGGGCCGACCGCGTCCGAGACCTGGAAGGGAACGGTGCCGTCGTCGTACCAGTAGCCGGAATGGAGGGTCTCCGGCTCACCGGAGGCCGCCAGGGGCAGCCGCGAGCAGGCGGCCAGCTCCTCGCAGAAGGCGTGGAAGGCGCGCTCGACGTCCGGCCGGAGCTCGCGCTCCAGCGCGACATAGAGCCGGTAGCCGAGGAGCTTCCAGTCCCGGGAGACGGCGACGAGCTTGCGCGCGACGATGTGCCCTGCCTCATCGCGCAGGTAGAGGACGTGCTTGTTCGCGTCCAGGGCGTTGAGCACGGTCGCGGCGCCCCCCGCCCCACCCTGCTCGATGGACAGGCACGTGTTGAACGGAACGCCCATCCGCAGCACCTGGAGCGGATCCTGCTCCACGGCGAGCACGTACCGGCGGCCTTGCAGGCGCACCTCGGCGGCGCGGGGAGCGAGCCAGGCTTCCACGTCCATCCGCCTCGCCGCGCGTTTGAGCCACGCCGTGTTGGCGGGCATGGCGCGAACGAGAGGCTGTCTCGGATGAGCCGCCGCGTGGCGCAGCAGCTTGCCGAGCAGCTCCTCATTCTTGTCCGTCGAAAGATGGAGGCGCACCGCATCGCGCCACTCGGGCGTCAGCGTGGGCAGGCAGATACCCCAGCCGGCGCGCAGCACGGCGTCGAGCGCGGCGTCGAGGCGGACCTCGAAGGCGCGAGCCAGTATCCCCTCCACTCGCTCCCGCAGGCGCCGCAGCGTCCACTCCGGCGAGGACGGCGCACCCTCCCCATGGGGCCGCTGCGCCAGGCGCTCCAGCCGGCGCCGCTGGGCCTCCGTGAGGTCCTCTCGCGACGACAGGTGCTTGCGCTCGCGCTGGCGCTTCGTGCCACGGGCGAAGTCGCGGAGCAGCGCCCGCGGCAATCCCGGCGGTTCGCCCGCGAGCCGCCGCAGGTAGCAGTAACGGTCCAGCAGGGCATCATCTCCGAGCCAGGCGGCGAACTCCGGGAAGAGGCTGCGTCCGAGTCCGGGCGCGGTGCCCATCAGGTCCGCATGGAGGGTGCGCGCCTGCTCCGGCGCGGAGCGCACCAGGCCGAGCGTCGCGTCGAGCCACGTGAGGAGAAGCTGTGGATTCGTCGTGGACTGTTGGGTGAGCAGGCACCGACCGAGGAGCGCGAGCCCCACCTTGCGGTTCCGGGCGATGCCTCGGAAGGTGGACGCCATCAGCGCCAGCTCCCGCCCCGGCTTCTTCAGCACGGGTGCGAGTCGCAGCGCCCACCGCCCCCAGAGGCGCGCCGCCTCCACGTCGTTCATCAGTTCGATGAGACCGGTCGTGAGCTTGCCCCGGACCAGCTCGGACACGAGGGAGAGCTCGAGTCCCCGCGCCACGAGCGCTCCGAGCGGGGCCAAAAGGTCGCTCGAGTTGTCACCCCGGCTCCTGTGGAGGCGCAGCAACTCCAGCACCTGCGACACAGCGAGCCGCTGCCCCGCGAGGCTCTCACGGAGATTCTCCGTGCTCAGCAGCACGAGCGCGACGTCAGAGGGAGTGAGGAGGGTTTCCTCCTCCGGGCGGAACATCAGCCCGAGGACTCCGAGCGCGCGCCCCAGCCGCTCCAGGGGCTTGTCGTCCGTGGAGGAGCGCTGCGCGGCGAGGGCTTCCTCCCCCGCCGCCCGCACCGCATCCGCGAGAGCCGGGGGTAGCGGTTCCGAAGACGTGTCCTGCGCCGTGTCAGGAGACGGCGCGGGCCACGCCATCATCGCCTGCACGGTCCGCCTCAGGCGCCGCTCGAAGGGACGGCCTCTCGCGCGGTCGGCATGGAGCACCTCCCTGGCAAAGCCGTCGAGGACCTCTTCAGGAATCTCGCATGCGTCGTGTCGCGCGAAGCGTGGGTCCAGGGAGAGGCGCGCCACGAGCGCGGCGATGCGCCGTCGCCCCTCGGCCCTGCGCAAGCGGCCATGCTGGCTGCTCCGGGTCTCGCTTCGCTCCAGGGCCCTGGCGGTACCGGGCCCGTGAACGGCTTCGACCAGGGCGTGCAAGCTCGCCGTCCCCTCCGTGGGCCCGGCCGCGAACCGCCGTGAGAGCTCGTCCAGCGCGCGCTGCCGCGCATCGACCCACGCCGCGTCCACGTGGCCATGACGCCGGAAGACGCGAGGCGCCTCGGCGATGAGCCTGAGCGCGGAGGGATGCCGCCCGAGCGCCTTGAGGTCCCGCTGCGCGGCGCCGAGCCAACGGACGTCGACCGCATACGGCGGGCGGGCCATCCGTGCGGCGCGCTCGAGCCCCGCCACCGTGGGACGTCCGTGCCGTTGGATTTCGTCGAGCAGCACGAGCGGGTCGTGCACGTTCTGGAGCCACGTGAGCCGCGGTCCTTCCACGCACCACACCAGATACCCGTCGAGCAGACTCAGCCGCAGCAGGATGCGCTTGAGGTCGGAGATGTGCTCTTCGGTCGGACGTCGCATGGGCACCGGCGGGCAGGACCCACGCGAAGGGCGGGGTCGTGGCCGGCATGGACGCCGGTCCCATCGATGCCTGACGACCTCGGGGACTCACGGCCCTGGAGGACGGGCGCCGCGAGGCGTCAACTCAATCCCAGCCCCGGAGCTGCACGCGCACGCGCCTCACCACCAATTCCCACTCCTGACGCTTCAGGGTGGCCAGCACCCGCGCGCTGACGATGGTGAGCCCGGTGAGCGTCATCACCAGGAAGCCGATGCGGTGGTCCCTCAAGCCGGCGTCGAGCAGGTTGGCCGCCACATCCAGCGTGAGGAAGAGCGTGCCCAGCGCGAGGTAGGCGCGAATCTGCAACACCATCCCCACCGCCACGCCGAGCAGGCAGACGCCGCCGAAGACGAGCGCATACGTCCCGTCCGCCGACTCGCCCACCCGCATTGCCAGCTTCGCCGCCGCGGGCACGTACAGCAGCAACCCACCCACGACGCGCACCGCGTTGCGGGCCGCCTGCGGCAGGCTCGACGTGAACAACTGGCTCAGCATCAACAGCATCAACCCGAGCGGCGCCAGGTACACCTCCAGCCCCTCCAGCCCATACGCGAGCGCCGCGATGAGCAGCGCCAGGTTGCAGGCCGCCGCCGCGAAGGCGCCGAACATCCGGCTGCGCTCCACCGCACCCAGCGCCGCGTACAGCAGGCCCGAGCCGCCCGCGAGCAGCGCCGCCTCCTGCGTCGCGTCCCCGGGCAGCACCAGCGCCACGCCAATGGGCAGCAGCGCCGCGAAGCGCCGCGTCGCCGCCTCCACCGGGCGCACACCCGCCCGCCGCGCGAGCACCGTCACTCCCACCAGCACGAAGCCCAGCGCCAGCGCGAAGAGCGCGTCGTGCTCGGGACGCAGACCGGGCGCGTACAGGCTGCGCACCAGCGCGTAGACGCCCACCACCGCCACCTGCACGAAGTACACGTGCCGGCCCGTGTGCTCGCGCCACGCGGCATGCAGCGACACGAGGACCGACAGGCCGATGGCGGCGACGGCCAGCAGCAGCACGTCCTCGGAGGCGCGGCCATTCGTGGCGACGAGGGCGAGCAGTCCGCCGCCCACCACCAGCCACCCGTCGCGCCCCCATCCCAGGCCGTCCGACACGTCCTCCCGGCTCCGCTGCGTCACCCACCGGGCCAGGTGCAGCGCGAGTGCACTCCCCGAGATGGCCAGGGCCAGCCCCGCGCCGTACGTCGTGAAGAGCGTCCCGTACCCCACCAGCCCCTCGCCGAAGCGCGCGAGGATGACGAGGGTGGCCATGACCCCGGAGACGACGGCGCTGCCCGCCACGGCGGACCCCACCCAGGCGACGAACCCGGCGAAGGACCCCTTCCACTGGAACGCCGCCACGAGCAGCGCGGTGGCGAAGAGGGCCAGCGTGACGGGCACCGCGAAGGAGACCATCCACGAGCCGTCCAGCCCTCCCAGCAACATCCTCCACAGCAGGGTGGGCACGGCCAGCACGGGCGACGTCTCGCCCGTCACTGCCAGCGCGTACACCATCGAGAACACGAGGTAGCCCAGCGCGACCTGGTGCGCGCGCACTCGCGTCAGGCTCGGGTCCACGCCCCGCCGTCTCGACACCCAGGGGGCGAGCACCACCACCGCCAGCCCCACCAGCGCGAGCACGGGACCCGGCCACGCCTCCAGAACGGGCACGAGGTGCGCCGCGGCGTGCACGAGCAGGAAGATGCCGACCCCGAGAACACCACGTCCCTGCGTGCGCGCCCCACCGGCGAAGAGCACCGCGCCCGTGGCGAAGGCGAGCCCGGCCGCCGTCAGCCCTGGCTGGAAGAACGCGGCGGCGCAGACAAGCGCGACGGCGATGACGGCCCACCCGCGCAGCGCCTTCCGCAAGGGCTCGTGCCGCACCCCGAAGACCGCCGCGGCGTACACGAGCCCGGCGGCGGCGACACCCGCGAACGCGCGCTGCCAGAGCAGGAAGAGGGTGTCCCCCGGTGCGAGCCACGCCTCGGGCTGGAGCCAGTCCAGCGCCCCGGCGGACGCGAGCGCCGCCACCGCGTGCACCCACTGCCCGTCGGGAGGCAGCAGCGCGACCAGGGACGGGCCGAGCAGGTCCTGCCGCGCGGCCAGCAGCGCGGCGCCGGGCACTCCCAGCAGGAACCCCAGCTGCGCGATGGACACCGAGCGGAAGGAGAACGCCAGGAGCAGCGACAGCAGCGCCGCGCCCAGCAGCAGCAACGGCGGCACCACACCGAGCGCGCGCGAGGGGTCCGGCATGCCGACGGCGACGGCGCTCTTGACGAGGACCAGCACCAGCGCGGCCACGCCCAGGTGGGGCACGGCGTGGTAGTCCCGGCCGTGTGACGGGTTCTCCAGCAGCCGCCCGAGCGCGGGCCCGAAGCGCCGCGTCGCCAGCGCGAGCCCCCACAGCGCGATGCCGATGAGCGGCAGGCGCCACGCGGACACGTCAGGAGCAAGCGGCCGGCCAGCGCGGTTGATGACGGCCGTGAGCGCGATGAAGCCTCCGCCCGCCGCCAGCGTGAAGACCGAGCCGCGCAGGCGCCACGTCACGAAGCCGCGCGAGACGAAGGCCACCAGCGCGACGAGCGTGAGCAACCCACCCGCGAGCAGCACCTGTGGCCGCTCCACGTCGACAGGCGTGGGGAGCCAGTTGAAGAGCGCCAATGTGGTGGCCACCACCTGCACGAACACGGCGGCGGCGAACCCGTCCGTGAACAACTGCAGCCCCCGCGCGCCGAACGGCAGCGGGAGGAAGCCCAGCAGCTTGCGGCCCTTGATTCGGGGCGGAGGCGTCCCATCCAGGGGAGCCGCCGGAACGGGGCGGCGCAGCGCCGCGAAGGCCGCGAAGCCGAGCCCCACGGACGCGGAGACGAGGGCGGCCCACGCGGTGCCAGGCACGGAGACGGTGCCCAGGAACTGCGCCACGGTGAGCGACAGCCCCGACGCCGCGAGGAAGGCGACCAGCCGACTGCCGTCCCTCCGCGCGCGCAGCAGCAGCAACGCCGACGCCAGCGCCGTGGGCGCACAGGTCAGCCGGCCATCCCAGCGCTCCATGAACGGAGCCAGCACCTCGGGCAGCACCGGCGAGACGCCGATGGCCAGCGCCAGGCCGAGCGACGTCATCGCCAGAGACACGTCATCCAGCGGCCGCAGCGCATTGGCATGACCGTCGGGATGCGCCCACGAGCCATGCATGAGCCCCGCGAGGCCGTAGAGCGCTCCCGCCAGCGAAAGGACGGCCAGGTTCGTCGCGCTCGCGGCGAGCCACGGCGTGCCCGAGACGTACGTGAGCGCACCGAACAGCGCGGCCACGCCGCCCAGGTAGTGCAGCCCCCGCCAGCGCCAGCCTCCCGCGCCATGGGCCGCCACCGCGATGAACACTCCCGTCAGGACCTGCGGCCACAGGCCTCCCGAGCTCCAGCCCCATGCCGCGCCCATGACGACGGGCATCGACAACAGCGAGCCGACGATGCCCCATGTCAGCAGGCGGATGCGCGTCCCGTGGGACGCCGTCACCCGCGCCAGGGGCAGCAGCGCCGAGGACACCGCGGCGACACCGAAGGCCCACCACGCCGAGTCCCAGGGCGCCTGCGTGCGCGCGAGCAGCGCGCCCGTCAACATCGCGGCCATGACGAACGGGTGCACCAGCGCCCGGCGCCGGGGCTCCAGCAGGAAGAAGACCCCGGCGGCCAGCGCGGGCGCGAGCGCCGAGGCCAGGTCCACCTGGAGGTCTCCCACCGACGACACGGAGAACGCACCGAGAGCCCCCGCGAGCGCGCCACTGGCCACCACCGCGTGCGCCAGCGTCTCCACCACCGGGCCCGCACGGGGGAACGCGTCCCGCACGGCGTCGGAAGTCGCCGCCACCGCCACCACCGTGGCGAGCGCCACCGCCCACAGCGTCATGCCCGCGAACAGGGCACTGCCCGGCTCCAGCGCGTCGAAGCCTCCGGGCGCGCTGGCCACGCAGAAGAGGGCCAGGCAGAGCGCCCCGTAGAGCGCCGCCCCCGCGCTGGCGAGCGAGTCCCTCCCTGGCTTCGCCGCCCGCGCGCGCCACGCCGTCGCTCCCAGTGCCACGACGCCCGCCGAAGCACAGAGCGCGCGCAACCAGGGCTCCTCCTCGAAGCCCATCAGCGGCAGCCCGGCCAGCAGCGAGGGCCACAGCGCCACCGCGAGCGAGGCCGCCGACGCCCCATGCAACAGCCGCCCCGCCGCCCCCAGCGGAACGAGCCCGATGCCCGCGACGCCGAGCGCGACGGGCACGCCCACGAGCGGCGACAGCGCCACCAGCGCGGACAGCGCGACGAACACCACCGGCAGCAGCGCCAGGCCGATGCCCGCCAGCACGCGCCCCGCCGACAGCGAGCGCCGCGAGAGGAACACGCCCAGGCCGATGAAGGCCGCGTGGTAGCCGAAGAGCGCGCCCGTGACGAGGAGCTGCCGGGGCACGCCGCCCAGCGCCCGCCACGCCTCGCGCACGCCCATCAGGGAGCCGCCGAGCACCAGCACCGCGCCGAGGAACCACCAGATGTACTCGTGGAGGCGCGGCGTGCCCGAGGGCCCGCCGTCATCCAGCGCCACCACCGCCTCCAGCCCGCCGCCCAACCCGCCGGTATGCCCGTGCGCGAAGAGCGCCTGTCCCGAGCCCAGCGCCGAGCCGAGGTCGTCCTCGCTGGAGTCGCCGTGTGAGGCGTGGCCACTCCGGACCGCCGCGCGCTTGCGGGCCTTGAGCTCGCGCTCCGCCTTCGCGGCCTCCTCCAGGTTGTGCGCCAGCGCCGCGCCCCAGCCCGGGCGCCACCCCGCCGCGCGGCGCAGCGAGTCCGCGACATCATCCGCCCAGGCCTCCACGCGGGTGGCGGGGGGCACCGGCTCGGGCCGGACGTGCTCCGGCGGCTTCAAGAGTGAGGCCTCCAGCCGGCCGGCCGTCACGCCATCGACGAGCCCATCGGAGCGCCAGCTTGCGATGTGGCGCCGCACCGTCGTCTGCACGAGCGCTTCGAGGTGAGGCTCCGTAGCGGGGACGAGCGCGGCACCACACTCCGGGCACGCGTCGCCGGCTTCATCGGCGCGGAGCCGCGCACAGGCTGGGCAAATCATGATGGCCCCAGCATAGCCCCTCACCACCTGGGTACTGCCAGGGCCCCCCGGTCCCGGGCCACCGAGACGGGCCCGGCGAGCGAGCTACCGGCCTCGCCGCCCCTGGAGCGCTCGGCCCGGCCTGCTCACGCGGCCAGTTCCTGCACCTCAAACGTCATGCCCGCCTTGCGCAGCCGCTCCACCAGCCGCATGCCCATGCACGAGGCCGGGGTGAGCACGCCGCCCTGCGTCGGGTTCGCATCGAAGGCGAGGCTCAGCGCGGCCTCGGAGAGCATGCGCGCGGTGGCCGCGTAGCCCGGATCTCCCTTCGCCGCCACCTTGCCCTTCAGCTTCACCTCGCGCCCGGTGCGCGGCGACTTCCCCTCGCCCAGCAGCTGCGCCACGAAGAAGCCCCGCTCGCGCTCCTCGGCGGAGGGCCCCTGCCCCGGCGCGGGCAGCACCTTCGACTCCAGCAGCTTGCGCAGCGGCTTGACCTGGAGGGCGACGAAGAAGCCGCCCAGGCCCGCCGTCATGCTCGTGGCCCGCGTCAGCCCCTTCACGCCGGCGCCGTAGCCCGCCACCTCGGTGTAGAGGAAGTCGCGCCCCCACGGAAAGCCGAGCAGCGCATGGCTGCGCCGCACCACGCGCGTGTTCACCGAGGCCATGACGAAGGGCCCCGTCCACTGCCCCGCCTCCTGGCTGTAGCGCACCGTGGTCAGGTCGCGCTCGGCCGGGTTGCGCGGCTGGCGCGGGTCCGGGTCCAGCGCATGGGGGTTGACGAGCACGCGCCGCACCGAGCGGTCCACGGCCACCTCCTCCATCGCTTGCATGAGGCTCGCCACCGTGCCGCCGCTGGCGCCCGCGCGCATCGGCCCCATGTAGAGGCGCACCGAGCACAGGTGCCCGCCGTGCTTCTCGCGCATGTGCTCCTGCATCATCAGCGTGCCCAGATCCGACGGAATCGAGTCGAAGCCGCACGTGTGGACGATGCGCGCGCCGCTCGCCCGGGCCTGCTCGTGGTGGTCGTCAATCATCCGCCGCATCCACTGCACCTCGCCCGTCAGGTCGCAGTAGTCCGTGCCGGCACGGGTGCAGGCCGCCACCAACTCGTTGCCGTACTTCGCGTACGGCCCCACGGTGGTGCACACCACGCGCGTGCGCGTCACCAGCGCATCCAGCGACGCCGGGTCCTTCGCGTCCGCCACCAGCAGCGGCAGCTCCGCGCACGAGGGCACCAGCGAGACGAGGCCAGAGCGCACCTCCTCCAGCTTCTTGAGGTCGCGTCCCGCCAGGGCCCACCGCGCACGGTGGGAGTCCTGGGTCTTGGCGAGGTACTCGGCGACGAGGCGTCCGGTGAAGCCGGTGGCGCCCCACACGATGACGTCGAATTCGGCGGAGGACTTGCTCATGGGGCCGGCACTCTGGCCGTGCGTCCCCGTCCTCGCAACCCCGGTGTGAGTCCCATGCCCGCGAGGGAACGCACCGCGCTCATGACAGCAGCAGCTCTTCGGGCGGCAGCTCCAGCAGCGACGGCGACGAGGGGTTCTGCCACCGCTGCCACAGCGGGCAGCCCCGCGCGCGGACCGTCTTCTCGCTCCAGGCCACGAGCGCCTCGCGAGACTCATTCTTCAGCGCGCTGCTGTAGAAGGCCTCTGCCTCTCCGCCGTCCGGTGTGCCCCAGAACAAGTGGAGGCTCGCATAGCCCGGATCGGGCTGGCTGTAGTCGGTGACGACGAGCCCGTCGGGCCTCGTGAGGCACCAGGCATAGGTGGCCTCCCAGCCCTGCAGCTCCGCGCGTCGCAGGGGCAGCCCGGTGAAGAGCGCCTCCAGCACTCCCAGCAGCCGCTCAGCGAGCAGCAGCTCGAAGGCAATCGGGTCGTCCTGCTTGACGGGGTCGTCGTCTCCCCACAGCCCCGCGAGATGGACGCTGTTGATGCTCGTGCGCGCGGGCAGCCCACCGAGTCGCGTGTTGGCTGCCCAGAGCGCGTCGAGCACCGCGCGCGCCTCGGCCGGGCGCATCCCTCCGGCTTCCAGGACCTGGTAGCGCTTGCGCTCGCCGTCCTCCTCCCGATAGCTGGCGGAGATACCCACTCCATCCAGCCCCTCCACGCGGATGTCGAGCGTGAGGCAGCCCTCGCCCACCACGCGCGGCGGCTGGAACAGCGCCGCGAGCAGCGCCTCCACGTGGAGCGCGAGCTCATCGGGTGGCAGCGAGCGCAGCAGGGCGCTGTGCCCCTCTTCGTCCGCCGACATCCAGCGGGCGGCATAAAGGCGCGGGTTGGTCCGGGCGAGGTGTCGGTCCATCCCCACAACCTTGCCCGCGCCGGGCGCCCGGATGCAACGGGCACCGGGCATGGCTCCTGGTGGACGTGCTACCTGCGACGTCGCTGCTGCATGGTCCGGCGGGCCGCCGCTCGGGCCTCACCGCGCGCGGCCACTTCCTTGAGGGCCTCGCCCTCCCCGCTGTCGCCGGAGAGGAAGGTGGAGAGCGCCCGAATCGTCGGGTAGCGGAACAGGTCCACCAGCGTCAGCGGCCGCTCCACCTTCGACTTGAGCTTCTCCAGCACCTGCACCATCAGCAGCGAGTGCCCTCCCAGGTCAGCGAACTTGTCCTCCACGCCCACCTTGTCGAGCTTGAGCACCTCCTGCCAGATGCTGGCGAGCATCGTCTCCGTCTCGCTCTCCGGCCGGGTGAAGGCACTCCGCGCCTGCGCCTGCTCCGGAGCCGGCAGGGCCTTGCGGTCCACCTTCTTGTTCGGCGTCTGCGGGAAGGCGCTCAGCGTGACGAAGGCCTGCGGCACCATGTAGTCCGGCAGCCGCGCGCACAGGAAGTCGCGCAGCGCGTCCGCGGCCGGAGGCTCGCCCGGCTTCGCGATGAGGTAGGCCACCAGTCGCTTGTCGCCCGGCGTGTCCTCGCGCACCACCACCACCGTCTCGCGCACCGCGGGGTGCTCACCGAGCCGGGCCTCGATTTCGCCCAGCTCGATGCGGAAGCCGCGCACCTTCACCTGGTGGTCCAGGCGGCCGATGAACTCCACCACCCCGTCCTGCCGCCAGCGCGCCGCATCTCCCGTGCGGTACATCCGCGCGCCCGGCCGCGAGGAGAACGGATCCGCCACGAAGCGCTCGCGGTCCAGCTCCGGCCGCTGGTGGTAGCCGCGCACCACGCCTGCGCCGCCGATGTACAGCTCGCCCACCGCGCCAATGGGCAGCGGGCGCTGCCGCGCGTCCAGCACGTAGAGCTGCGTGTTGGCGATGGGCGTGCCGATGGGTACCCCCTCCCCCACGTGCTTCACCGCGTACGTGGAGGACCAGATGGTCGTCTCCGTGGGCCCGTACATGTTGAGCACGTCGCCGGACACGGCTTCGGAGAGCTGCCGCGCGAGCGGGACGGGGAAGGCCTCGCCGCCCACCATCATCTTCTTCAGCCGCTTCAGGCCCGCGTGGGCGCGCTCCTCGGCCAGCAGCATGCTCGCCTGTGAAGGCGTGCACTGGAGGTGCGTCACCGGGTGGCGCTCCAGCAGCGCGGGCACGGAGCCGTCCACCTCCTCGCCCTCCACCGGCTTCTCGCCCACACTGGCGTTGGCGCGCTGGAGCACCTGGGCCAGCAGCGGCAGGTGCTTCAGCACCAGGTCCGTCGGCACGCCGAAGTCGACGAGGCAGGCCACCTCGTCCACGTCCATGCCCTTCAGCTTGTCGACGAAGGCGACGCAGGCGTCCACGCCGCCGAAGAGGCTCGACGTCTGGAAGTAGCGCTCGAAGGAGAAGTCGAGCAGCGCGTCCATCTCCTCGGGGGAGAGGTTGTCCGTGCCGAAGTTGCCATTGGACAGCGTCGTCTGTGCCTTGAACGCCGGGAAGCTCCAGGCCGCCTCCTTGATGAGGCTCACCGAGGACTTGAGGTAGGCCTTCATCGGGCCGCGCACCACCTCCTTCACCGTGGCTTCCGACTCGCCGACGAAGGTGTGCAGCATCAGCGTCACGGTGCCCTGGCCCGGGTGGCCGGCCTTGCGCCACGTCTCGCGGTAGAGGGCAATCTTCTGTGCCACCTCCTCCGGAGTCTGGCCGAGCAGGTGCGTCAGCACGTGGCAGCCCGCGCGCGCGGCCTCCTCGAACGTCTCCGGGTTGCCAGCGGTGGTGACCCAGATGGGCAGTTCCTTCTGCACGGGGCGCGGCAGCGTGCGCAGCTTCACCGTGCCGCCCGTGCCGCTCTTCGCCTCCAGCGTCTCGCCGCGCCACAGCCTGCGCACGTCTTCAATCTGCTGGAACATGATGCGCTTGCGGTCCGCGAAGCTCTCCGGCCGCAGCGCGAAGTCATTGGGCTGCCAGCCCGCAGCGAAGGAGATGCCCACCCGGCCGTGGGAGATGTTGTCCACCACGGCCCAGTCCTCGGCGATGCGCAGCGTGGGGTGCAGCGGCGACACGAGGCTGCCCGCGCGGAGTTGCACGTTGCGCGTCACCGCCGCCAGCGCCGCCGATGTCACCGCCGGGTTGGGGAACAGGCCACCGAAGGCGTGGAAGTGCCGCTCCGGCGTCCACACCGCGCGGAAGCCGTGCGTGTCCGCGAAGCGCGCGCTCTCCAGCAGCAGGTCATAGCGCCCCTCGGGACGCTCGCCCTCGTCGCTGGAGAAGTAGAAGAGGCTGAAGTCCATGGCCCGCGCGGCGTGCTTCCCCGCCTGCGCGCCGCCGTGCCGCTCCGCGTGGATGACCACCGTGAAGCCCCGGGTGAGCGTCCAGAGCAGCTCCAGCACGGAGATGTCGAAGTTGAGGCTGGTGACGGCGAGCCACGTGCCGCGCTCCGTGCCCAGGCGCTCGTCCATGCCGAGGCCGAAGTTCACGAAGTTGCGGTGCTCGATCATCACCCCCTTGGGCCTGCCCGTGCTGCCGGAGGTGTAGATGACGTAGGCGAGGCTGTCGGGCCCGGCAGGAGGAGTCTGCGCATCCTCGGAGGTGGCGATGCGCTCCCATGCCTCGTCCACCGCGAGCACCTGCCGCGCGGCCCGGGGCACTCGCGAGAGCAGCCGCTCCTGCGTCAGCACCAGGTGGCAGCCCGAGTCCTCCACCATGAAGGCGAGGCGCTCGGCCGGATACGCTGGGTCCAGCGGGACGTAGCAGCCGCCCGCCTTGTGCGTGGCAAGCACGCCCACCATCATCTCCAGCGAGCGATCCATGAAGATGCCGACGCGCACGTCCCGGCCCACGCCCTCGCCGCGCAGGTGGCGCGCGAGCACGTCGCTGCGCTCATCCAGCTCGCGGTAGGTCAGCGTGGCGCCACGACAGACGAGGGCGGTGGCGTCCGGCGTGCGCCGCGCCTGCGCCTTGAAGAGACCGTGAAGGGTGGCGTCCTCCGGTAGCTCGCGCCGGGTGTCGTTCCACTTCGCGAGCAGCGCGCGCTCCTCCGCGCCCAGCAGGTCGTGCTCACCCAGGGGCCGGCTCGAAGACTCGTGAAGTGACGCGAGGAACGCGGTGAGCTGGCGCGACAGCTCGGAGACGCGGCTCGGGTCCACCCGGGAGGCGTCGAAGAGGAAGTGGGCCTGCGCCCCATCTGAGTCCACGGCGACGGTCAGCGCGGCGCCGGGTACGGCGTGGCTCAACTCCCCCGGCGAGGAGAGGCACAGCGCGACAGGGTACGCCACCTCGCCCAGGTGGCGCGGCAGGCCGGAGAGCTGCGGCGAGCGGCCGAGCAAGTCACGTGACATGACGCCCTTCTCGCGCAGCTGCGTCAGCGCCTTGCGGAAGGCCGCGACGGCGGTGTCGGGCGCGTCCTTCATGGGCAGCTCGAGGCGGAGCGGGAGCTGCGAGGCGAAGAAGCCCTCCACGTCGCGCACGCGGGCACGCGTACCGGCATCGCTGAAGCCCACGTCGAAGCGCGGCTCCGGAGACAGGCGCGACAGGAAGGCCGCCGCGGTGAAGAGCAGCCGCTCCTCGGGAGGTAGGTCCGTGGCCCAACCAGCGGCGACGTCGCTGGCGGCCAGCATCAGCGAGTGCGTGCCCTCCTCCTTCGAGCTTCCCCCCAGGAAGGGGAGGTCCGGAGGCGCGAGCGTCTCCAGCCGTCCGAGGAAGAACGCCTCCGCCCGGCCCGCCAGCGCCCCCACCTCGGACAGGCGGGTGCGCAGCTCCTCCGGGGCCGGAGGCAGCGCATCGCCCACCGCGAGGTTGCGGGAGCCCAGCAGCTCCGCCCACGACAGCGGCGCGCCGCACAGGCCCTTCGGCCCCTTCAGCGTGAGGTCACCGCCGCCGAACGCCAGCGTCAGCGCGTCATCTTCAATCGCGACGATGGTGCCCGGGCTCGCGTCGGAGCCCTCCTCCACCGCGCGTGCCTCGGAGAGCGCCACCGGTGCGCTGCCCAGCCACAGCTTCGCGAAGGCGAGCGGGTTGGGATAGCCGCCGTAGTCCAGTGCCGCCACCAGCGCGCGTGCATCTTCCACGTCGCCGTCCAGTGCCACGAGGGCCCCCGCCTCCGGGCGCTGCGCATGGCCGAAGTAGCTGCGCTGGGAGAAGTCCTGGTCGAACAACTCCATCCGACCGTCGACGAGCTCCGCGGCCAGCTCGGCGAACGTCTCCATGCCCAGCGTGTAGCAGCGCGCGTTGAGGCTGAAGGCCGTCTCGTTGGGGGCGACGTCGAAGAGGCGCTGCTTGAGGATGCGCCCCCTGTCCGCGCCCGAGGTCATCTCGTGCCACGTGACGCCGTGCTGGGGCTCGCGGTGCAGCAGCGCCCACGAGGTGACGTTGAGGCCCGCGTAGCGGGGCAGCGGCCCGTCATGGAAGTTGATGGCCATGCGGCGGGGCAGTCGCAGCACCTCGTCCTTCACCAGGCTCAGGTTGACGATGCTGAAGAGCCAGTCGAAGGGCGTGGCGGAGAGGAAGGGCAGCACCCCGTCCCCGGGAGGCACGTGCTGGAGGCCCTGCGCCTCCGCCCACTTCTGGAGGGAGGGCTCGCGGGTGACGAGCCCGAGAATCCGGACGCCCCGCTCCTGGAGCGCCTCCGCGCAGGGGACGACGAGGGTGCCCTCGCCGATGATGAAGCAGGTGGGCGACTCGACGGTCGTGGTCATAAGGATTTCGAGGCCTCGGCGAGGGCGGCGGAGTCCTTCAGCAGTTCCGCGTGCCCCACTCCGGGGAACGCGTGGAAGGAAGCCCCCAGCTTGCGAGCAAGCTCCTCGCCATGGGAGGCGGGCAGTGCCGCGTCCGCCAGTCCGTGTAGCACCCGGACCGGAGGCAGACCCGCGGCGGCGAGCGACAGGTTGTCGTAGCGGTCCGGGGTCCGCAGCAGGCCGCGCAGCCCCTTGTCCGTCACGTCCATCAACGTGAAGGGCGCGAGGAGGACGACGCCGCGCGCCGGCATCCCGTCCTTCGCCAGCGCGTGCGCCGCCGCGAGCGCCGCGTTGCTCCCCATGGAGAAACCCACGAGGTGGATGGCGCCCGGGCCCGGCCGGTGCGTGGCGACGAGCCAGCGCACCGCCGCCTCGGCCCCGGCACGGAGCGACTTGGGCGACGGGCTCCCGGGTGAGCCGTCGAAGCCCGGCGGCGCCACCGCGGCCAGCCCCAGCCCGCGTCCGGCGTCCAGCGCCTCCAGCACGGAGCGCGCCTCCTCGAGATAGCCCGGGCCGTTGCCGCCGAAGAACACCACCCAGCGCGTCTCGCCCGGCGCGGGCGCCCGCGTCAGCGCGCGCTGCCGAGGGGGACCCTCGACATCGCTCAGCCTCCACCCGCCGGCGGTGAGCCGCGCCTCCGCGCCGGAGGCCAGGGGTGCTCCGTCATAGGGGAAGGGCCCAGGTGCTTCCGCCTTCCTGTCCAGCCAGCCGAACTTCAGCACGACTCCCCCCAGGGCGGCCGCGAGCGCCGCCACCGTCAGCTCCCGGCGATTCACTTCCGGCCCGCCTGCTGAGCCTCGTCCAGCGCCGCGCGCAACAGGCGCCCCAGGATGTGAACGTTCGGCTCGCGCACCAGGCTGTCGTGGTCCCCCGGCACCTCGCGGATGCGCAGCGTCGGCACCAGCGGCTCCCAGCCCAGCGTCGCGCCCATGTGCGAGTAGATGGGGTTCACCTCCTGCGCGCGGAACAGCGTCACCGGCCCGCTGTAGGCACGCGGGGCGTAGCGGCTCGACAGGAGCTGGAAGCGCTCGGTGAGCTGGAGGTCTCGCAGCTCGATGGGCAGCGACTCCCCGCGCTGCTCGTACCAGCGCAGCTTCAGCGTGTTGATGAGCCGGTTGCCGTCGCGCTCCACCTTCTTGCGCAGCCGGTTCTTGAGGTAGGTCGCCGGGCCTTCCTCGCGCAGCGAATTCAGCCGCTCGTCGAAGGTCAGCCGCCGCTCCTGGGTGCTGGGATGGAAGGTGTCCAGGAACGCGAGGAGGGACACCTCCTCGCCCATCTCACGCAGCCGCTGCACCATCTCGTAGGCGACCACGCCGCCGCCGGAGTAGCCGCCGAGCATGTAGGGCCCATGCGGGCGCACCTGGCGGATGCCCTCCAGGTAGATGTTCGCCATCTCCTCGATGCTGTCCGCGGGCGGCAGCTTGCCGTCCACGCCGCGCGCCTGGAGACCGTAGAACGGTTGCTCCCGACCAAGCGCCCCGGCGAGGCCGCGGAAGTTGAGGACGTTGCCGCCCGCGCCGTGCACGCAGAAGAAGGGAATGCCGGAGCCACCCTTCTGGATGGCGACGAGCGGCGTCCAGCCTTTCAGTGCGGGCGTCGGGGCCGCGGGAGCCGTGTTGCCCGGAGCGGCGTCCGGCGTGAAGGGAATCCCCGCGGCCTCGCGCACCAGCGCGGCGCACTGCTCCAGCGTGGGTGCCTCGAACAGCGTGGCCAGCGTCAGGTCCGCGCCGAGCGTCTTCTTGATGCGCGCGAACAGGCGCACCGCGATGAGCGAGTGCCCACCGAGGTCGAAGAAGTTGTCCTTGAGCCCTACCCTCTGCACGCCGAGCAGCTGCTGCCACAACTCCGCCAGCTTGCGCTCCACGTCATCGCGCGGAGCGTCCGCCGCCGCCTGGGCCGGGGCCGCGCCCTGCGGCGGAGCCACGGAGGCCACGGGCTTCTCCGCCTCCTGCTTCGGGCGCAGGCGCGCGGCCAGCCCGTGCAGGTCCATGGAGCTGACGAACAACGCCTGCGTGCCGGAGAGGGACAGTGCGCGCAGGAAGGCCTCCTGCCCTTCCTCGGGCTTGATGCCCAGCGGCAGCCACGTCTCCAGCAGCGAGCCCTGCTTGCGCGGCGAGCGGCCGAACCGCTTCGCCTCGACGGCGGCGACGAGGTAGCCCTCGATGGTGCAGAAGACACGGCCGTCCGAGTCACAGAGGGTGACGTCGAGCAGTGCCCCGCGCCCCGCTTCCTGGCGCACGCGCACGTGGCTCAGCGCCACCTCGGGCCACGCGCCCCACACGCGCAGGTGCCGGTAGGAGACGGGCACGTGCAGCTTTCCGGGCTGGCCCGCATCCGGCAGCAGCGAGAAGGCGAAGCCGGAGGCGATGTCCAGCAACCCGGGCGGCAGCCTGTACGTCGCCAGGTCTCCGAGAAGCGCATGCGGTAGCTCCAGCCGCGCGAGGGCCTCGGACGCACCGAAGCCCGCGCTGCGCAGCACCTTCCAGCGCGGACCGAAGGCGATGAGCGCGTCCTGGGGCAGCGCCTGCTCACCCTCGCCAAACGTGAGCGGCCGAGCCGTGCAGCGCGAGCGCACCGCCCCGACGTCGAGCGGCGCGGGAGGTCCGCTCACCGCCGGGCCCAGGCGCGCGGTGGCGTGCTCCATCCAGGCGTTTCCGGCCGCGCGGCTCGACACGCGGAAGGTGAAGCCTTCACCCTCGGGTGCCAGCGCCACCTCCACCTCGCGCACCTCACCGTCGGGCACGTCGAGCGGCGCGACGAAGGCGAGGTGGTCCACGTCCAGCGGCGTGCCCGGACGCACCGTCTCCCAGGCCGCGCGCGCCAGCTCCACGAAGCCCGTGCCCGGAAGCACCGGCCCGCCGCCGCGCATGCGGTGCTCGTCCAACACCCAGAGCGCCTTCGCGTCGTAGATGGCGCGGAAGACATGCTGACCCGAAGGCGCGTCCACGCGTCGCTGCAACAGCGGGTGGGGCACCGATTCGCCCGGAGGAAGCCGCGGCGCCACCTGGGCCGCCGCCATGCCCACCTCCTGCCAGACGCCCCACCCCAGCGCGAGCGCCCGCTTCGCCGTGCCGGACGCCTCCAGTCGGGGCGCCTGGGCCAGCAGGAACGTGTTGGCCGCGACGTAGTCCACCTGCCCCGGAGGACCGAGGTGCGCGCTGGTCGACGAGAAGCTGACGAAGAAGTCGAGCTGAGCGCCTCGCAGCGCCTCCTCCAGCGCGAGCGCCCCGAGCGCCTTGGGCGCCAGCACCCGCAGCACCGAGTCCCGCGTCTTCGACTCCAGCGGCCCATCCTCCAGCCCGCCCGCCGCGTGCACCACGCCGTGCAGCGCCCCGAAGCGCGCCTTCACCTCGGCGAGAGCTGCCTGGAGCTGGCCCGAATCCGAGACGTCCGCCTTGAGCAGCAGCACCTCGGCGCCCAGCGCCTCCAGCGTGCGCTTCACCTCCGCGTTTGAGGCACTGGCCGCGGACCGGGACACGAGCGCCAGCCGAGCCTTCACCTTGCGCGCGAACAGCTCCGCCAGCGTCCGACCGATGCCGCCCAGTCCACCGGTGATGAGGTAGACACCCTGCTCGCGCAGCGGCGTCGGCGCCTCCTGCAAGGCGGCCCGCTCCAGCACCTGCACGAGCCGGCGTCCTCCGCGCAGCGCCACGGGTACATCCACGTCCGGACGCAGCAGCTCGTCCGCCAGCTCGCGGGCCTGCGTCGCAGGGGCGGAGCCTGGCTCGACGTCCACCGCGCGCGCGGACAGCTCGGGTAGCTCCTTCGGCGCCACGAGGATGGGACCGAAGGCGAGTGCCTGCTCCGGCGTCCGCGCGGGCCCGTCCACCGACATGCCGCCGCGCATCACCCGGACGTAGCGAAGCCCCGCGGGCAGCGACTCGGCACTGAGGGACTGCATCAGCGCGAGCGGCGCGAAGAGGTGGCGAGACACCGCGCGCGCCCAGCCTCCCGCTCCCGCGTCCACGGCCGGCAGGTCCACCAGCCTCGGAGGGACACGGCCCTCGGAGCCCAGCGCGTCCCAGAGCGCCTCCCAGTCCTCGCGCGCATCGGGCCGCAGGGTGAAGGCGCCATCCGGCCTCCGAGCGAACGCCTCGCCCGGGAACACACGCTGCACGAGCGCCCCCCGCGCCCCCAGCTCGCGAGACAACTCCTCCGCGAGGGGTTCCGCGTCCGCCAGCAGCAGCCAGCGCTCCTTCTCGGCTGGGGCCTCCGGCTTCGGGCCCGGCTGCTCGCGGAAGCGCGGCGCATAACCCCACCGCGACACGTCCTCCTCGCGCACCAGCGGGCGCTCACCTTCGCGCCGGGCCATGAAGGAGCCCGCGCCCGGCTCCACCCAGTGGCGCTCGCGCTCGAACGCATAGGTGGGCAGGCCCACGCGGCGCCGCTTCTGTCCCGCGAACAGCGCCGCCGCATCCAGGTCCACGCCCGCCGCCCACAGGCGCCCGAGCGCGAGCTGGAAGAAGGCCAGGTCCGCGACGGCGTCATTCGGGTGTCGCAGCGACGGCACGAGCCCCTCCGCCTGGGGCTTCTCGCCCTGCGCCCGCAGCAGCGACAACAACGTCTGCCCGGGGCCGACCTCCAGGTACACGCGCGCCTTGTCCGCCAGGAGCACGCCCGCCCCTTCCGCGAAGCGCACCGGCTGGCGCAGGTGGCGCACCCAGTAGTCGGGGGACGTGGCCTCCTCGGGCGCAATCCACGTCCCGGTGACGTTGGAGACCCACGGCACCGTCGGCGCGGAGAAGCGCACCTTGGACAGGTACTCGCGGAAGGGCGCGAGGATGGGCTCCAGCATGCGCGAGTGCGCGGCCAAGCGGATGTGCAGGCGCCGGGCCTCCACCTCGCGCGCCTTCAACCGCGCCTCCAGCGCGTCGATGGCCGCCACCTCACCGGAGACGAGGCACAGGCCCGGCGCGTTGTGCGCGCCCAAATCGAGCCCGGGCCCGAGCAGCGGCTTCAGCTCCGCCTCGGGCAGCTCCACGCTGAGCATCGCCCCCGCGGGAAGCTGGTCGAAGAGCCGCCCCCGGCACGCCACGATGCCGAGCGCGTCCTTCACCGAGAGCACCCCGGCGAGCTGCGCGCAGGCGTACTCGCCCATGCTGTGGCCCAGGCACGCCACGGGCGTCACCCCACGCGACTTCCACAGCGCGGCCAGCGCCAGCTCCACGGACAAGAGCGCGGGCAGCGCGTACGTGGCCTGCTCCAATTGCTCGCGCGCCTCGGCCTCCTTGCCGGCCTCGGGGAACAGCAGGGGACGCAGCTTCAGCGACTCGTGTTGCTCCAGCAGCGCGAGGCACTCCTCCAGCGCGCGGCGGAACACGGGCTCCTGCTCGTGGAGCCCCTTCGCCATGCCGGGGTACTGAGCCCCACCACCGGGGAAGAGGAACACCACCGAGCGCCCCGCCGCCTCGGTGTGGGCCTGCGCGGTGCGGGCCGGCTCGGGCTGCTCCAGCAGGCGGATGGCCTCCTCGCGCGAGGACGCCACCACCGCGCGCCGGTGCGCGAAGCGGCGGCGGCCGGCCAGCAGCGTGAAGGACGTGTCCCCCAGGTTCGGTGCGTTCTGCTCACCCAGGCGCTGCGCGAGCCTGCGGCAGGCGCGCTCGAGCGCGGCGGGCGTGCGGGCGGAGAGCCAGAGCGTCTCGAAGGGCCGCGCGGCGGACGTCAGCGACTGCGCCGGAGCCTCCTCCAGGATGACGTGCGCGTTGGTGCCGCCCACGCCCAGCGAGTTCACCGCGGCGCGCCGGGGCCGCCCGCCCTTCGCCGCCCACTCGCGCAGCGTGGCATTCACCGCGAACGGCGTGCGCGCGAAGTCGATTTGCGGATTGGGCTTCTCGAAGTGGAGGCTCGGCGCGAGCTGCCGGTGGCGCATCATCTGGACGACCTTGATGAAGCTCGCCACGCCGGCCGCGGTGTCCAGGTGGCCGATGTTCGTCTTCACCGAGCCGATGCGGCAGAACCCGCACTTCTGCGTCTGCGTGCGGAAGGCCTGGGTGAGCGCGGTGATTTCAATCGGGTCGCCCACCGGCGTGCCGGTGCCGTGGCACTCGATGTAGTCGATGCTGTCCGCGCTGACGCCGGAGACGTTGAGCGCCTCCACGACGGCATCCGCCTGCCCATCCACGGACGGCGCGAGGTAGCCCACCTTGCGCGCGCCGTCGTTGTTCACCGCGCTGCCCTTCACCACCGCGTAGAGGGTGTCCCCATCCGCCAGCGCGTCCTCCAGCCGGCGCAGCGCCACCACGCCCACGCCGCTGCCGAAGAGCGTCCCCTGCGAGCGGTGGTCGAACGCGCGGCAGTGCCCGTCCGGCGAGAGGATTTCCCCCTCCTGGTACAGGTAACCCCGGTGGTGCGGCAGCTCCAGCGTGACGCCCCCCGCGAGCGCCAGGTCGCACTCGCGCGACAGCAGGCTCTGCACCGCCGAGTGGATGGCGACCAGCGAGGTGGAGCACGCCGTCTGCACGTTGACGCTGGGGCCTCGCAAGTCGAGGCAGTACGAGACGCGGGTGGTGAGGAAGTCCTTGTCGTTGCCCGTGTGCCGCACGAGAAACAGGCCCACCTGCTCCATCAACTGCGGGTTGGTGAAGAGGTTGTACGGCATGTACGCGTTCATGCCGGAGCCGCCGAACACGCCGATGGGGCCCTTGAAGGACTCGGGCGGGTGCCCACAGTGCTCCAGCGCTTCCCAGCACACCTCCAGGAAGTGCCGGTGCTGCGGGTCCATGATGGACGCCTCGCGCGGGTTGAAGCCGAAGAAGCCCGCGTCGAAGTCCTCCAGCCCCTCGAAGACCATGCCGGCCTTCACGTAGTTCGGGTCCTTCAGGAGCGCAGGCTCCACCCCCGCGGCCAGCAGCTGGGCGTCCGTGAACCACGTGACGGACGCCACCCCGTCGCGCACGCGGCGCCAGTACGTGTCGACGTCCCGCGCGCCGGGCAGCCGGGCGGCCATTCCGACGACAGCGATATCTGGAGAGTCCGAAACCTCAACGTCGTCCGTCATGCGGTCACTCGTCTCTCGGCGTTTTTCTGGGAGCCCGTTCCAACACACCTGAGGCGAGCGGCGCGAGCCCCCTGCCCCAGCATACGAGTTCCCTTGCCTGCCCCCCAGGTGACAGCCTGTCCCGGACCTCCGGACCAGGAGTCTCCCCTCGGGAGGTGCCCGGGCACCTCCTGCGGGAAGGGTAACACGGTTACCGAGCCGGGCAGTCGAGCTGGCGCGGGCCGATGCAGGGCACGCGGAGGCCACGTCCCGCTCTACTGAGACCCGGTCCCGTCGAGAACCAGAAGCGGCGGATGAAGCTCCCCTGAAGGGGCAGCGCCCTGTTTCCGGCCCCGCGCGCATCCGGCGTATCGTCGCCGCAATGAGCGAGTCCCCCAGAAACCGCCCGCCCCAGGGACAGGTCGCCTACGACGACGTGGACGACCTCATCCACACCGCAACGCGGATGATGCAGAAGGACGCCGCGCCGGAGACGCTCACCGCCGACGACCTCAAGCGCATCGGCGAGGAACTGGACATCCCCGGCCAGTACATCGACCGGGCGATGGCGGCCCTGGCGCAACGCCGTCAGGAGCAGGAACAGGCCCGGCGAGAGGAAGAGGCCTTGGCGAAGGCCCGGAGGGAACGGCTGGGCCGACGCCTGAGGCTGGGCGCCATCGTCGCCGCGAGCCTCGCGGGCGTGGCCGGGCTGAGCGGGCTGTCCGTGCGCAACGGCCTGAACACCACGCTCCAGGAAGTGACGCGCCAGCGCGCGCAGGTGCGCAACGTGCTGGAGCGCCGCGTGGAGGTGGAGCAGCGGTACACCACCGCCACCCCCGGCCCGGAGCGCGACGCGCAGCTCTCCGGAGCGGACAACCGGGTGGCGGTGGAGAAGCGCCGCTATGACGGGCTGGCCACGCAGTACAACGCCGCCGCGTCCGCGTTCCCCCAGTCCTGGGTGGTGGGCCTCACCGGGCTCCCCTCCTCCGTGCCGCTGTCCACCGACGTGGGTACATGGTGAGCCTCGCGAGCCCCTCTCACGGCGTCGTGAACAGGGAGCTGAGGGCGTCCGCGGAGGCGTAGGGCAGCCGCTCAGCGGAGACGAACGGCTCGTGCTCGACGTCGTAGTTGGGCGCGTCCACCGCCGTCACGCGCAGGTAGTAGATGGAGGCCGGAGCCAGCGTCCCGGCCGGCAGCCGCACCTGCGTGGCCGAGCCGGGCAGGTAGAAGCGCGCATGCGTGGTCGCGTTGGTCTGCCCTGGCGGGAACCGGTAGAGGGTCATCCGGTACGCCGAGGGTGAGCCCATGGACGGCGGCAGCCAGGAGATGACGGGGCTGACGGTGCCCACCTCGCGTTGCACGCTCGCCGCAATCCCGTCGATGCTCAGCGACCGGGGCGACGTCACGCGCGGCAGCAGCGGACCGGCCACGAGGTTCTCCAGCCGGTCAGACGTGGCGATGCTACCGCTGACGGTGTACTGGGTGGGGCTGCCGGCGACGGTGCCCACCACCCGGAACGAGTAACTCGTGGTCCCCACCACGCCCCAGGTGGACGGGAACGGGTTGCCATACGTCAGCCGGCGCGTGAGGTTGAACGAGGCGCCCTGCGGCAGCAGGAGGTTGAGCAGCTCGCCCGAATAGCCAATCCACCCGTTCGTCAGGCCATGCGCGGCGGGAACGATGCTGAACGTGGACGTGCCGAGCGTGGCCGCCGGATGCACCTCCGAGGCCCGGATGGTGTACTCGGGCAGGCGCCACTCGATGGGGAGCTCGGTCATGCTCACCGGCTGCATCACCCCGCTGATGGGCAGGGCGGCGGTGCCGTTCGGCGTGAAGTTGAAGGCGCTCGTCTCCAGGCCGCGCACCACCGTTTCGTAGGCCAGAGCGCCCCCGTCCGGCAGCGTGCCCGCGTCCTGCTGTCCGAGCTGGCTCACGTACAGCTTGTCTCCAGCGCTCGCGCTGAAGACGGGAAAGTTGCCCATGAAATTGGGCAGCGAGGCCTGGTTGGTCACGAGGCTCGTCTGGCCCGCGGCAACCCCTCCTGGAAATTCCATCTCGCCGAACACCTCCACCTGGCCGGATGCCACCGCCACGCTGGAGCCCGGCAAGAAGGAGCTCCTGTAGGGCGTCCACGGCGCCAGCCCCGACAGGTTCAGCTGCAGCGGCGTCACGTACTGCGAGGTGAAGACGGTGTCCGCCCGTCCCAACCGGTTGGTACCCAGCTCCACCTGCCGCTCGTCCGTGACGATGTAGCTGGTGCCCGTCTTCAGGTAGTACGCGCCGGAGGGCACGCCAGTGAACTGGTAGCCGCCGTCCACCGCCGTGCCGGTGATACGGGTGAACGTCAACCCGTTGGGGACGAGCACCTCGGGAGGGCTCGCCGACATGTCATTGGGCCGCGTCGCCACGCCCGCCGCCGTGTGGTAGCGCGTGGAGCTCGTCACCAGCACCGTGTTGCTGGGCGTGCCGCCATCCGTGTCACAACCCGCGGCGAGCTCCACGCCCATCCACGTCCCATCTCCCGCCTGCCCGGGGTCCACCACCACCACCTGGGGAAGGCCTTCATCAGACTCCGGCGACGTGCCGGGCTCACCGCCAGCACAGCCGAGCCACGCGGCAACGGAGGGGACGACGAGGAACGAGAACCGACGCAAGTGCATGGGACCTCCAGGACTTCGAAAGGGAGAGCACCCTAACGAAATCCTGGACAGCCCTGAAATGCGGGGTACCGCCTGACACCGCGGGTCCGCCGCCCCGTGACATCACTCCCCGGCGCGCGGCAGCGTGAAATGGAATGTGCTGCCACTCCCGAGGCGGCTCTCCGCCCAGATGCGCCCGCCATGTGCCTCGACGAGGCATTTGGAGATGTGCAACCCGAGCCCGTGCCCGCGGCGGTCAAACCGGCTCACCTGGCGGAACCGCTCGAAAATCGATTCCAGCTGGTCGTCCGGGATTCCCGAGCCGGTATCGGTGACGGAGACCCTGCACAGCGCGCCCTCTGACACGGCGCGAAGCTCGACCCGGCCGCCTTCGCGGGTGAACTTCAAGGCATTGCTCAGGAGGTTCGCGAGGACCTGGAGGACGCGCTCGGGGTCGAAAGTCGCGAGGAGCGGTCCGGGGGAGTCGACCACCGAGAGCGAGATGCCTTGAGCGGAGGCCACGTGCTGGAAGGCCTCGACCGACTCGCGCATCACCCGGGTGAGGTCGTCGGGCACGGGACTCACCTGGAGCTGACCCGCCTCGATGCTGACGACGTCCAGCAAATCGCCGAGGAGGCGGTTCATGCGGGCCGTGAATCGCTGGATGCCCTCGGCACGCTGCACGACCTTCTTGCCAGCGGCGTCGTTCGTCGCTTCCTTCACCATGAGGGCGGTACTCACGGCGATGCCTCCCAGCATCGAGCGGAGGTCATGACTGACCATCCCGAGAAAGTCATCGCGGGTGACCAATGCGGCGTCGGCCCCCGTGCGCTCTATCAGCAGGTCCTTGTCCGTCTCGTCACGCTCGAAGCGGAGGAGCTCCGCGAGCGCTCTCCGCCGCTCCTCGCGCTCGCGGGTCAGTTGAGCAGCCTGGGAGGTGCGCTCCTCGGCCAGGGCGCGGTCCTCCTCTTTTCGCTCGCCCCTGAGCGCAGCAGTCGAGCCAACACCCGCCGTGTCGGCCTTCGCGCGGGCAGCCTTGAGCACGCCATCCGCGCGGGCATGAGCGCGAGCGAGGACCTCGTCCGAATCCTCGGCTATCGAGGCCCGCTTCTTGTCCAGCTCCGAGTCCGTCCTGGCGCGCTCGCTGCGAAGGCTGCCATCGGTCTGTGCGCGTTCTGGTTGTTTTTGACTCATTGGCCGGCCTTCCCATGACGCCCCACCCTGTATGAACACTACGGCATGGGGGACAACAGCGAAGACGTGGGTTTCCTGTAGGTCCACTCCCGGGCACTCCAGGGCCTGCCCCTTCGGAGGAGTCCAGGCAGGCGAGCAATGGCTCTCGGACGACCGGCCCCGCTCAGCGGCGTCGGCGCGAGGGCACCTTGGGCCGGCGGAGGTCCTCCTCCTTCGTGGGCAGCTTCGGCCCCGAGGCGAGGTCGAACTCGTAGGTGCCGCCGAGCAGGACGCGGAACTGGTAGATTTCGCTCAGCTCCGGCGTCACCGCCACGCCCGCGACGGCCTCCAGCACCAGGCCGGGGAAGGCCTCGTGACGCAGCACGGGGATGATTTCCACCTGCGTGGCGTTGTCGCGCCACACCGGCGTAATCACATCCTCGAAATAGATGCGGCTGACCACCTCCAGCCCCAGCATGGTGAACTTGTCGAGGTTGTACGTGCCGGCCAGCGACACCTGCACCGCGTCCGGGACGTCGAAGTCCGGCAGCGTGCCCCTGTCGCGCGTGCCCTGGTGGAAGTAGCCGCCGTTGAGCATGAAGCGCAGGTCCTTCGTCGCCCGGAACTCGCCGATGAGGGTGCCCTCCCAGTCCCACGTGCCGTCCGACAGGCTGGGGATGATGCCGTCCTCCTCACTGGGGCCCGTGGGCAGCGTGACGCGCCCGTAGACACCCAGCGCCACCTTCGGCGTCTTCAGGAAGGACCACTGCAACCCCACGGGGATGTCACCGAAGGCGAGCTCGAACTCGTCCTCTCCCGGGAGGCCCAGCGCAAGCAGCTCCAGGTAGAGGTTGACCTCCAGGTTGTCGAGGATGCCGAAGCGCAAGCTCGGCGAGATTTGCTGGTAGGGCTGCGACTCTTCGAAGTCGAGCGCGAAGAAGCCCTGGTACCGCAGGCCCAGCTCCAGGTTGCCGCTCTGGGTGGTCTCCGCGGTGCGAGTGATGATGGCGCGGTAGGGCCGGGCCTGGGCACGAGGGGCCACGAGACACACGGCGGCGAGGACGAAGACGAGCAGTCGGGTGTGCATGCCGACGGACGCTAGCGCGCGTCACCGCGCCGGAGCATCGCGCTCCGGCGCCCAACCGACCGGGCCCTGCACTTCTGCAACACCGGCGGAACGCGCCACTCAGTTGCGCGTGTGCACCGTCACGTGGGCGGACAGGCCCGCGCGCAGGGTGAGTCCTTCCGGCGGGTGGCTCCAGGCGATGCGCACGGGCACGCGCTGCACCACCTTCACGAAGTTGCCCGAGGCGTTGTCCGGCGGCAGCAGCGAGAAGCGCGCGCCGGTGCCACCCGACAGGCTCTCCACGCGGCCTTCCAGCGTCTTGCCGGAGTACGCGTCCACCTCCACCTCCACCACCTGGCCCGGCTTCATGTCGCCCACCTGGGTCTCCTTGAAGTTGGCCACCACGTACGTCTGCGTGGGCACCAGCTCCGCCACCAGCTGCCCGGCGCCGAGGAACTGGCCTTCATGGACGGACAGCCGCGACACCTGCCCGTCCGAGGGCGCGAGGACGCGGGTGTAGTCCAGCCGCAGCTTCGCCTGCTCCAGTGTCGCCTCGGTCGCCTTCACCCGGGCGTGAGCGAGCGCCGCGCTGGCCTGGGCCGCGGCAATCTTCGAGTCGATGGGCGCGCTCTGGTCGAGCTGTCCCTGGGCCTCGGCCACCTTGCCCTGGGCCATGCGGCGGCTCTCCTCGGCGGCGGTGAGCTGCGCGCGCGCACCTTCCACCGCGGCCTTCGCGGTGTCGGAGCCCGCCTGGGCGTCGTCCAGCGACTGCTGCGCCACCACGTTCTGCTCGCGCAGCGTCTTCGCGCGCTGCAAATCCAGCTCGGCCTTGCGCGCCTGGGCCTCCGCGCGACTGAGGGCCGCCCGGGCCGCGGCCACCTGGGCCTCGGCGCCGCCCGCCGCCGCGGCGCTGGTGGACATCTGGGCGCGCGCCGTGGAGAAGCCGCCCTTGGCGCCCGCCGTCGTCACCGCCACCTGCGCGTCCGCCGCGTCCGCCTGGGCGCGCGCGGACTCCAGCTCCGCCTCCGCCTGCTTCACCTGGGCGGCGTACTCGCGCGCGTCCAACTCCACGAGCACGTCGCCCTTGTGCACCACCGTGTTGTCCGCCACCGCCACGCGCAGCACGGGGCCGGAGACGCGCACGGACAGCGGCACCACATCCGCCTCCACCTGCGCGTCGTCGGTGGCCTCCTGGCCGACGGTGAGGACCTTGAACCCGCCGATGAGCAGCAGCACCGCCGCCACGACGCCGGCGAGGATGAGGTAGGCGCGCTTGCCGCTCCGGCGCGGGGCCTGAGGGGCCTTGGCCGGACTCTCGGGAGTGACGAGCTGGGGAGCCGAGGAAGGAGTCGACATCTTCTATATCTCCACGTCGATGTGCGGCTTCTCACCGGAAGCCGGGCCACCCTTGGGGGCCTTGAGCAGGAAAACCAGGGGCAGCACCACCACGAAGAGCAGCGCCGCCAGCACGAAGAGCTTGTCGAAGGCGAGCACCGCCGCCTGCCGCGCGACGGTGCCGGCCATCATGCGGAGCCCCAGCGCCTGGGCGCTCACCGCGTCCATGCCCATGCCGGACAGGCCCTTCTGCATGGCCGCCATCCGAGTCGCCACCTCCAGCCGGTCCAGCGTGACGTGCGCGGAGACGGCAGCCGTGGCGTGCACGGTGAAGCGGGACAGCAGCGTCGCGAAGATGGCCAGGCCGATGGAGCCGCCCACCTGCCGCAGCAGCGAGTTGAGGCCGGTGGCATCCGCCATCCGCTCGCGCGGCACCTTCGACAGCGCCACGGTGGAGAGCGGGACGAACAGCAGGCTGAAGCCCACGCCCTGGAGGGCAATCGCGCCGATGATGTTGCCCGTCCCCGTCTGCAGCGAGAAGTGGCTCATCTGGAACGCGCCCAGGCCGGTGAGCACCACGCCCGTCAGGATGAGCATCCGCGGCGGAATGCGCCGGTAGAGGCGCCCGACGATGGGCATCATCACCATCATCACCAGCGTGCGCGGCATCAGCGCCAGGCCAGACTGGGTGGCGGTGAAGCCCAGCAGCTCCTGCATGAACAGCGGCAGCAGGAACATGCTCGCCATGAGGATGGAGAACACCAGCGCGTTGAACACCGTGCCGGAGGCGAACACGGGGTCCTTGAACAGCCGCAGGTTGACGGCGGGCACCTCCGCGGTCAGCTCGCGGATGACGAAGGCGGCCAGGCAGGTGAAGGACACCAGGGTGCACGCGGTGATGACGCCGGACTCGAACCAGTCATGGCTCTGCCCTTCCTCCAGGAGGTACTGGAGCGAGGCCAGCCCCACGCACAGCAGGATGATGCCGGCCCAGTCCATGTGCTTGCGCTGACGCTCGGCCTCCGCCCGCGCGAAGGTCCGCAGCTCCTCGTCCTCCTGGACGAAGCGCGCCACCATGAAGAAGCCAAGGATGCCCACCGGGAGGTTGATGAAGAAGATCCAGGACCAGTGGAGGTTGTCGACGATGAGGCCGCCCAGCGTGGGGCCGATGGCCGGGCCCACCATGACGGCCATGGCGAACAGCGCCATCGCCGTGCCCTGCTCCTCGGGCGGGAAGGTCTGCCGGAGGATGGCCTGCTCGGTGGGCTGGAGCGCTCCAGCGCCCAGGCCCTGGACGAAGCGGAAGAGGACCAGCGAGGGCAGGTTCCACGCCAGGCCGCACAGGAACGAGCCCACCACGAACAGCAGCAGGCACCCCAGGTACACGCGCTTCTGACCGAAGAGGCGTCCGAGGAAGCCCGTCAGCGGCATCACCATCACCGTGGCGATGACGAAGCCCGTCGTCGTCCAGGTGATTTCCTGCACCGTGGCGCCCACCGCGCCGCGCAGCTGCGGCATGGCCACGTTGACGATGGACGAGTCGATGGCGCCCATCAGCGTGCCGAACGTCACCGACAGCGTGACGAGCCACTTGTTCGTCACCTTGCGCGGGACCGGGACGGCCGGTGGTGGATTGAGGGCGATGGTGGATGCCATGGCGTCAGACCTCCACGCCCTTCAGGAAGACGCGCGACAGCTCCTCCAGGTTCTTCTCCATTCCCTCACCGCCCTGGCTGGCCCCGAGTTCCCGATGGAAGACGGCGCTCAGCATGCCCATCAGCAGTGCGGGATAGAGCGACTGGCCTTCGGGGCGCACCTGGCCGGCGCGCACGCCGCGGCCGATGAGCGTCTCCAGCCGCCGGTGCAGCTCCGCCCGAGACTGGCCCTGGCGCGCCTTGCGGTCCATCAGCTCCTCCGACTGCATGAGGACGCGCAGGAAGCCGCCGTGCTCGGCCACGTGGTCCGCCAGCGCGGCCAGGAAGGTGGCGAGCTGCTCGCGGAAGGGGCGCCCATCCGAGTCGGCGAGAGCCTCGTCCAGCCGCTCCAGCAGCGCCTCGCGGCGGCGCTTCATCAGCGCGTCCAGCAGCGCCGCCCGGTCGTCGAAGTGGTTGTAGAGCGTGCCCACGGACACGCCCGCGCGCTCGGCGATGGTCTCCATGCGCGCGGCCACCAGCCCCTGCTCCGCGAACACCTCCGCCGCGGCCACCAGGATGGCGTCGGCGGTGGCCTCCTTCAGCCGGGAGCGGAGATTCTGAGCCGGCTTTCTACTTTTTGAATCTCGATTCAGCATCTGAATCCTATTTACACCATGGCGCGGCCGCGTCAATCCGCCCGGGTGGGACCTTGCCGGCTTCCGATTGGAGGGGACGCCTGGGCACCAGGCAGGCAGCCGGCGGATTCCGCTCACGACCGGAGGAGCCCCGGCGAGGACGAGCGCGCCCGGCCTCACCAAGACGCGACAAGCCCGTGCACCCGGTCCGCCCACCAGGACGACTGGATAGTGGAAGGAACGTTCCTTCCGCTACTACCCACGGCCGGGGGGTGACCGGATGGCGGAATGAACGTTCCTTCCACCGCTACCCACGGCTGGGGGCGGCCGGATGGCGGAATGAACGTTCCTTCCGCTGCTACCTGCGGCCGGGGGGGCAGCCGGCTGGCGGAGTGAACGTTCCTTCCGCTGCTACCTGCGGCCGGGGAGGTGGCCCGGGCTCATCCCTTCCGTGCGGGCCGTGCCCGCCTCCCGCCTCAGTCGTGACAGCCGGGAGGCTGATTCACGGGCAGCAGGAACAGGGAGTAGGTGCCGCAATCGGTGGGCGCGGGCGGCACCGGAGCATTCACCTTCAGGCCCACCGGAGGCAGCATCCGCAGATACGTGACGAGCGCCCGGACATCCTCCTCCTCGAAGTTGGAGAACATGTCCCACGGCATGCCCTGCCAGTGGAGCGCGCGGCCGTCGCGGGAGATGCCACTGCGGATGGCGCGGGCAATCTCCGCGTCCGTCCACTTCGCCAGCCCGAGGTCCGGGTGGCTCGTGAGGTTCCGCGCGTAGAGCGTCCCGAAGGGCCGCCACGACATCATCGCACCGCCGTCCCCTCTCGGGCCGTGGCACATGACGCACGAGGCGACGTTGAAGAGGTAGCGGCCCCGCTCGGCGAGCACCTTCTCTTCCGGCGTGCGGACGCGTCCGGGGTCCACCGGAGGCAGCCCGCCCACCGTGGCCGCCTCGACCTGCTCGGGAGGAACGCCTTCGAGTGCCGGCAGTTGGTAGACGACCCAGCCCCCATAGACGAGCCCCACCGCCCCGCCCGCGAGCCCCAGCGTCAGGGCCCAGGCCCGCGCATCCCGGCGCTCGCCGCGCAACGGAAGCAGGAAGCGCAGCAGCGCCAATACACCCACCACCCACTGCGCCACCGACAGCGCCCGCTCCACCGGCGCGGCGGACTCCAGGCCCGAAGAGTCCCCATCGCTGTAGACCAGCCGCGTGGGGAACACCTCCGGCAACCCGAGGAGCACCTTCCGGAGCAGCGTCTCCACAACGCCGTAGTGGACGACGTCCGGAATCTCCCGGGGGATGGGCGACAGCGAGCGCAGGTACCGCGCGAGCGCCCGGGCGTCATCGTCCGTCATCGCGTGGAACAGCGACCACGTCATGGCCCAGACGCTGACCTGCCGGTCCGGCATCCGGCCATCGCGGATGATGGCCATCAGCTCGTCTTCGGAGCGCTTCCGAGCCTCGGTGAGGTTGCGCGTCACCTGGGTGCTGTGCGGATACGCGTCCACCCGCACGCCGCCCGCGAGCCGCAGCGCGTCCGCGTTGTAGACGCCGGCCGGGCTCGCCGTGGTGTGGCAGAGCTGGCAGATCTGCGCACGGCTCAGGTAGTCGCCCCGCAGCCGCAGGTCCGGCTCGCGTCCGAGCCCCGCGAGCTTCCCGCCCGCTTCCCATGGCGCAGGCAGGGCAATGGAGCGCAGGTAGCCCACCAGCGCCCAGCGCTCCTCCGGCGAGGACGCATCCGCATACGAAGGCATGGGGCCCGGGAGCATCCCCGTGGTGAGGCGCAGCCACACCTGCTCCGGCTCGCTGCCGCCCCGGAACGTCCAGGGCTGCCGCAGGTCCGGGGCAATCACCTCCTGACCATCCACGCCCTCGAACCGCCGCCGCAGCCCGCCCTCCGCACCGTGACAGACGCCACACTGCAGCCGCGCGTACGCCGCCCGCCCCTGCGCCACCGTCTCCAGCGTGAAGGCAGGCGCCAGGGGCACGTCGACCTTCGCGGACGGCGGCGCGGCGTCCGAGCCCGACAGCCCGTTCACGTAGCCCACTACCGCGCGCAACTCCTCCTCGGACAGCAGGTCCGAGAAGTACGGCATCGCGCTGTTGCGAAGACCGTGGCGGATGGTGCGGGTCAGGTCCTCATCGGACGGCGGAGTCCCGGCCGGAGTGGAGCGGACCTTCAGCTCACCCGTCGTCAAATCGCGCGGCCGTGGGCGCATGGACGGAGCCGCCGGGCCCGCGCCGCGCCCATCCTGCCCATGACAGACAGCGCAGCGCTGCACGAAGACGCGTCGCCCGAGCGGGGCGTCGGACGGCACGTCCACGCCCGGGGGCCAGGCGACGTCCGCCGAACTCGCGTGGTGCCACATGCTCGCGGGCGCCCGGTAGGCGCGGTGGCCATTCCAGGAACGGCCCGCGTCGAGGCCCAGCCAGAGCAGGGCCGCGACGAGCAGGAACGCACCTCGCGAGTTCAGGAGCCTACGCACGCGCCGGTATCCCTCAGCCCACCCGCGCCTGGAGCTCCGGAGCCACGCGCCCCGGGACGGGCACAGAGGGCGTCACGCCCAGGTGGCCATCCAGGAAGTCGGCCATCCGCGCCCAGAGCTTCGGCCACACCGCGTGCCGCTGCTCGACGTCGTGGTCCATGCCGGGGATGACCTCGAGCGCCGCCTGCACGCCCTGCTCCCGCGCCACCCGCTGGAGCTGGAGCGCATGCTCCACCGGGTGGAGCGGGTCGGCATCCCCATGGATGACCATCAGGGGCGCCCGCACGCCGCCGAGCAGCTGCAACGGCTGGCGCACGCGCTCCGCGAAGTGCAGCTCGATGGCGTCCCACGCCTGGCCGTGCTGGAGCAGCGGCGAGGTGTCCGGGCGCGCGCGCCGCTCCGCCTGGATGAACGACAGCGGCTCGTAGAAGCCCATGGACAGCAGCGCGGCCTTCCACAACTCCGGCGCCTGGCAGACGGCGAGCAGCGCCGAGTAGGCGCCACGGCTCGTCCCCATGACGGCGAGGCGGCTCGCGTCGATGGAAGGCAGCGTTCCCAAATAGCGGGCCGCGGCCGTGAGGTCGGGGACCTCTGCGCCGCCCAGGTCGGTCATCCGTGCGAACTCCTCGCCGTGCCCCGGCGCGCCGCGCTGGTCCACGGTGAAGACAGCGTAGCCCCGGGCGAGCAGCGGGCCGTGCTCGGCCAGCCGGACGTAGTGGCCCTCGGCGTTGAGCGCGCCGCCGGGGTCCTGGGTGTGGACGACCACCGCCGGGTGCGGGCCCGGCCCGGGCGGCAGGCTCAGGTGTCCGTACACCGTCAGCCCGTCCTCGCTGACGAAGGAGTGCTGCGTGGGCTTGATACCCGAGGACGCGCCCTGCGCCGCCGGGTCCGCCGAAGGGAGCGCGAGCATCTCCAGCAGGCGCTGCACGACGTCCTGGATGGTCGAGCGGCGCATCAGCATCATCATCGGAATCATCATTCCGGTGTCCTTCTCCAGCCGGATGGACAGCTCGGACGCCATCAGCGAGTCCATGCCCAGGTCACCCAGCGGCGTGTTCGCGTCGATGCGGTCCGCGCTCGTGCGGAGCACCACCGCGAGCTGGTCCGTGAACCGCGTGCGCACCAGCTTCTCGCGCTCGGGGCCCTCCACGTCGCGCAGGGAGTCCTTGAGGCTCTGGCCGCCGTCGCCGTTGCCGTTCACCAGGTCCTGGGAGATGACATGGGACAGGCGCGGCACCGTCTTCATCAGCGGGTGGCTCACCGCCCAGCGCGCCCAGTCGATGTCGGTGACGAACAGGTGCGCGGGCTTCGTCCGCAGCGCCTCGCCAAGTACCCCGAGCAACTCCTTCACCGGCATGGGGCGGTGCCCCACGGACTGCACCAGGGCTCCGATGCGCGCGTCCTTCACGCCGATGCCGACGTCCGCCAGCAGGCCCCACCCGATGCTGATGCCGGGCAGGCCCTGGCTGCGGCGGACATGGGCCAGCGTGTCCAGGAAGTGGTTCGCCGCGGAGTAGGCCGCCGTACCCGTCTCGCCCAGCGTTCCGGCGACGGACGAGAAGAGCACGAAGAAGTCGAGCGGCATGTCCCGCGTGAGCTGGTGCAGGTACCACGCGCCCAGCACCTTGGGCGTCATCGCCTTGCGCAGCAATTCGGCGGAGGACTCCACCAGGAACTCGCCGTCGAAGGCGGCGGCCGCGTGCATGATGCCGCGCAGCGGAGGCATGCCCTCCTCCGACTCCCTGAGCATGCGCGCGACGTCCTCCTCGCGCGCCACGTCGGCGCGGAGGACCTTCACCACCACGCCCCGCTGCTCCAATTCCGCCACGCCGCGCTTCGCATCGTCCGTCGCCGCACCAGTGCGGCCCGCGAGCGCCAGGTGACGCGCTCCGTGCTCCACGAGCCAGCGGGCCGTGGCGAGGCCGAAGCCGCCCAGGCCGCCGGTGATGAGGTACGTCGCGTCGGGACGCAGCCCCACGTCGCTGCTCGGCGGGACGCGGACCTCACCGGAGCGCATGCTCACCGTGGCGCGGCCGATGTTCTTCCGCTCCGCCAGGTGTCCGAAGGCCTCCGTCATCCGCGACGGCGGGAAGACGGTGACGGGCAGCGGCCGGGCAATGCCCTGCTGATACGCCTGCGCCAGCTCGGCCAGCAGCGCCGCCGTCTCCTGCGGCCGGTGCACGAAGAGCGAGTCGACGTCCACGGCGAGCAGGGACACGTTGCGCGGGTAGGTGTGCGGCGCCAGCTCGAAGCGCTGGTTGCCGAAGTAGGTCAGGTCCACGAACCGACCGAGCGGCGCCAGCACCGACAGGCTCCGCCGCAGCCCCTCGCCCATCAACGTGTTGAGCACCACGTCGACGCCGCGCCCCTTCGTGTACTCCATCACCTCGTCGGTGAAGGACAGCGAGCGCGAGTCCATGACGCACTTCACGCCGAGCGACTCCAGGTACGCGCGCTTCTCCGGGCTGCCGGCCGTGGCCAGCACCTCCGCGCCCAGGTGTCGCGCCCAGTGCACCGCCGCCAGGCCCGTGCCACCCGCGGCCGAGTGGATGAGCACCGTCTCCCCCGCGCGCAGGCGGCCGACGTGGCCGAGCGCGTAGATGGCGTAGACGAAGGGCCCCAGGCCCGTGGCGTCCTCGAAGCTCAGCTCGGGAGGCTTGCGCCACACGTCGCTGGCGCGGGCGATGACGTGCGACGCGAGGCACCCCGGCGCCACGCCGACGACGGCGTCCCCGACGGCGAAGCCGGTGACACCCTCCCCCACGGCCGTCACTACACCGGAGCAGTCCATGCCGAGCCGGCGCCCGAAGTAGCTCGCGTCCAGGTCCGTGTCACTCAGCATGCCGCGCAGCTTGGCGATGTCCTTGAAGTTGAGCCCCGCGGCGTGCACCTCGATTTCCAACTGTCCCGGGCCGGGACGCACGCGCGCGGAGCGCTCGAACGTGACGCCCGCGAGGCTGCCACGCTGGGACGGCGGCTTGAGCGTCACCGACACCTGGTCGAGCGAGACAGGCTCCAAGCGCTCGGGCGCGCCGGGGGCAATCCGCTCCAGCCGCACGGCGTAGCGGGCGCCTTCCCGGAGGGCGACCTCCGTCTCCTCACCACCGTGCAGCAACTCCCGCAGCACGTCGGGAAGCTGGCCGGCGGTGTCGGCCCTCGCGGGGTCCAGGTCCAGGCACACGCAGCGAAGCTGCCGGTGCTCCACGTTCGACATGCGCGCCATGGCCCACAGCGGCGAGGCCGCCGCGTGCTCCAGCCGCTCGTCGCGCACGCGCTGCCCGCCCTGGGTGAGCACCCACATCCGGTGCGTCCCAACGGAGGTGGCCCCCGCCAGTCCCTGGATGATGGGCAGGATGCGGCCACAGCCGTCGATGCCGGTGATGCTGAGCGGCCGCGAAGCCAGCGGCAGCTCCAGCGACCACAGGTACGCGACATGGAGCGTCCGCCTGTCGGCGGCCAATTCCGCGATGAGGCGGTGCATGTCGCCCGCCTCGCCCGGACGTACCTGGAAGTGGCGCTCGCCCAGGCGGGCCTCGGCGTCGCCCTCCGTAATCAGGATGGGCGCCCGCCCCGCCTCCGTGAGCGCCGCGTCGAGCTGCCGCGCGAGCGGCGAGCCATCCGAGAACAGCAGCCAGCGCTCGGGCTCGGTGCCGGCGGCCGGTGCCTCCACGACAGGCTCCAGCGCCTTCGGCTCCCACCGCAATTGATAGAACCAGTCGTCCGTCACCGCCGCCTGCCGGGCTGGCTTGGGCAGCGCGCGCGCCCGCACGCCCCGCAGCTCGGCGATGACCTCACCGGCTTCATCCATCATCCACAGGTCCGCGCGCACCTCCGACTCCGTGCGCGAGCTGAACCGGCCATAGGCCCAGAGCTTCCCTGTCGCGGGGCGGTTGACGCGAATCTCGTGGATGCCCACGGGCAGGTACGTCGCGGACGGGTCGAGGTTCTGCCCGCCCTCGGAGATGGTGGCCACGAGCGTCTGGAAGCACGCGTCCAGGAGCGCCGGGTGGAGGATGTAGTGCGCGGCATCGTCCTCGGGCTTCGTGCGCAGCTCGATGCGGGCCAGCGCCTCGCCATTCGAGCTGCACGACAGCTCGTGGATGCCCTGGAACCACGGCCCGTACTGGAAGCCGCTGCGCTCCAGCGACGCGTAGATCCACCCCGCCTCCAGCTTCGTCCGGCACGCCTCCTGGAGCGCCGCCAGGTCGAACCGGCCGCGCTGGGGCGCGACAGGCTGCTTGAGCAGGCGGCCCGTGGCGTGGAGCGACCACGAGCGCTCGTCGCCGCGCTGATACGAGTGGATGTGGAACGTCCCCGTCTCTGGCTCATGCGTCATCCGCAGCACGGTGCTCTGCGCCGCCGGCACGACGAGCGCGGTGCGGATGTCCAGCCGCTCCAGCGTGAAGCTGGTGGCGCCGGACACCGCGCGCTCCATCGCCATCGCGGCGTCGACGTAGGCGGCGCCCGGGTAGACGACCTGCCCCTGGACCTTGTGGTCGGGCAGGTACGGCAACAGCCCCGTGCACAGCTCGGCCTCCCACGTCGGCGTCGACGCGGCCAGCTTGCGGCGCAAGAGCGGGTGGCCCGGCGTGCCGAGCCGGTCCTGGATGGACGCTGCGGACTCCAGCCAGTAGTGCTCGCGCTGCCAGGGGTACGCGGGCAGCGGGAAGAAGCGCGCGCCCTCCGAATGCTGCCGGACGAAGTCGATGCGGCCGCCCGCGACGAAGATGCGCCCGAGCGACGTGAGCAGCGTGGCCTGCTCGCGCCGCTCCCGGTGGAGCGAGGGCACCGCCGCGCCGGTGCGCTGGTGCTGCTTGAGGCAGGCGGCAATCGCCATCGACAGCACCGGGTGGGGGCCCACCTCGATGAAGAGGTAGCCCTCCCCGCCGGCCGCGACAATCTGCCCGACGGCGGCCTCGAAGCGCACGGGCTCGCGGACGTTGCGCCACCAGTAGCCGGCATCCAGCTCGTCGCCCCGGACGCGCTCACCGAGCACGGTGGAGTACAGCGGAACCTCCGCCTCGCGCGGGCTCAGCCCGGCGAGCCCCTGCCGCAGGTCCGCCTCCAGCGGGTCCATCTTCGGGCTGTGGTAGGGCACGTTGCCGGGGACGAAGCGGTTGAAGACCTGCCGCTCCTCCAGGATACGGGCCACCGACTCCAGCGCCGCCGTGGCGCCGGAGAGCGCGACGGAGGCGGGCGCGTTGATGGCGCCCACGCAGACCTCCGGGTGCGACGCGATGAGGGTATTGGCCTCCTCGGCGGACAGGCCCACGGCCAGCATGCGCCCCTGCCCCGCCGTCTTCGCCTGCTGCTGCGAGCGGTGGTGGCACACGCGCACGGCGTCCTCGAATGACAGCGCGCCCGCGCAGTACGCGGCGGCGGCCTCGCCCGCGCTGTGCCCGACGACGACGTCCGGCCGCACGCCCAGCTCCTTCCACACCGCGGTGAGTCCCACCTGCACGAGGAAGTTGGTGGTCTGCGCGACGTACGGGTCGTCCATCCGCGCGGCGGACTCCGGGGCGAGCAGCGACGCGAGGACGCCCGTGGAGCCCAGCCGCTTGAAGGCGGCGTCACACACGTCCACCGCCGCGCGGAACGCGGGGTGCGTCTCGTACAACTCGCGGCCCATGCCCCACCACTGGGGCCCCATGCCGGTGAAGACAAAGACGCGCTTGGGCGCCTTGCCCGGCGCCACGCGGCCGCTCGCGGCGAGCACGCTCTCGTCCCCGCCCACATAGGCGTCGAGCTGCGCCGCCGCGTCGTCGAGCGACTTCACCACCAGGGCACCGCGCTGCTCGTGGTGGCTGCGCCGGACGCTGGCGGAGTACGCGAGGTCCTCCAGCGTCAGGCCGCCGGACTCGCGCCGCTCCCGCACCCACGCCGCGAGCGCCGCCGCGTACGCCTTCAGCGCCTCCGGCTTCTTCGCGGAGATGGGGATGAGCCACTCCGACGCCGCCGCGCCGGCCCTTGCCGCGCCCGCCTGCTCCGGGGGCCCTTCCAGCACCACGTGCGCGTTGGTGCCTCCGTAGCCGAAGGAATTGACGGACGCGAGCAGCGGCCCGTCCGTGGCCGGCCAGGGCTCGAGCGTCTTCGGAACGCGGAGGTTGTTCTTGTCGAACGGGATGTGCGGCGAGGGGTTGTGCAGGTGCAGGTGCGGGGGAATCTGGCGGTGCTCGAGGGCCAGCGCCGCCTTGATGAGCCCGCCCACGCCCGCGGCCCCTTCCATGTGGCCCAGGTTCGTCTTCACCGAGCCGACGACACAGGGCGTGCCCGGCTCGCGGCCCGCGCCCACCACCGCCGCAATCGCGCCGGCCTCCGTCTTGTCACCCACGGGCGTCCCCGTCCCGTGCGCCTCCACGTACTGCACCTCGTGCGGGGAGATGCCGGCGCGGCTGTACGCGTCGCGGAGAAGGGCCTCCTGCGCCTCCTGGTTGGGCTGGGTGATGCCGTCCGAGCGCCCGTCCTGGTTCACCGCGCTGCCCCGGATGAGCGCGTAGACGCGGTCCTTGTCCCTGAGCGCGGCGGACAGCGGCTTGAGGACGACGACGCCCGCACCCTCGCTGCGCACGTAGCCGTTGGCGCTCGCGTCGAAGGCCTTGCACCGCCCGTCCGGCGAGAGGAAGCCGGCCTTGGTGAGGGCGATGGGCACCGCCGGGTTCATCATCACGTTGACGCCCGCGACGAGCGCCTGCGAGCACTCACCGTTCCAGAGGGCGTGGACGGCGTAGTGCGTGGCCACCAGTGACGAGGAACAGGCCGTGTCCACGCTGATGCAGGGCCCGCGCAAATCGAAGACGTAGGACAGACGCGCGGACAGCATGGTGAGGGACGCGCCCACGCTGGTGTGCTGCCCGATGAGGTCCCGGTTCAGGTAGCCCATCTGCACGCTGGCGCTGTCCTGCATGAAGCCGCCGGAGAACACGCCCGTGTCGCCGCCCGCCAGCGTCTCCGGGACGATGCCGGCGTCCTCGAACGCCTCCCAGGCCGTCTCCAGCAGCAGGCGCTGCTGCGGGTCCAGGCACGCCGCCTCGCGCGGGGAGATGCCGAAGAACGCCGCGTCGAACAACTGGATGCGCTGGTCCACGTAGCCGCCCAGCCGCACCGCCGTCTTCCCCGGCGTGCGCGGGTCCGGGTCGAAGAAGTTCGTCGGAGACCACCTGTCGGACGGCACCTCGCCAATCGCGTCGAACCCCTCGCACAGCAACTTCCAGAACGCGGGCCCGCTGTGCGCACCGCCCGGAAAACGGCAACCGATGCCGACGATGGCGATGGGCTCTCGGGTGGAACCGTTGCGGGTGTCTGGCTCGGGGATGGGACGCGTCATCACGGCTCCGGGGGTGCGGGGACTGAAAAACTACCGTGTTCAAGAAATACGAGTCCAAGGCACCAGCCTTGCCCTCCCTGGAGACCGGACGGGCAAGACGGGCCCTCGTCTGCAAAGACAGACGTGGCGCAATGCGGCAAAAAGAAAGGCCCGGGCTCACGAAGAGTCCGGGCCTCATGTTTCAGCGGGACGGCCTACGGGTGCGAGTTGCTGCTCCAGCAGGTTTTGTACGCGTCATAGCCGCAGAAGTTGTTCGCGTAGGCGTTGCACTGCCCGTACGCGACGGACTGGAGGGCCCACATCCACTCGCTGGAGCTGCGGCACTTCCACGAACAGGTGCGGCCGCCGCTGTCCCAGCCGGCACAGTTGGCGGTCCACAGCGCGTTGACCTCGCCCTCGACGCGGTCGCGCGTCAGGACGGACAACGAACGGTCGGGGAGCTCGGTGGAAGGCTGCGCCGTCTCCTCCGTGCCCTCGGGAGCACCACCGCAGGCGGCGAGGAGGACCGCGGACACCAGACCCAGGATGACGTGCCGCATCACGGGATGCTCCAGCAGACGCTGTACGGCTCGCGGCCGCAGTCACGCACCGCGACGTCGTGGCACTGGCCCCACGCGACGTCGTTGTAGCCGTACCAGTGGCGGAAGTCGTTCGCGGTGCACTTGAACGTGCAGTGACGCGCGCCGTTGTCGTAGCCCTCGCAGATGCCCTGCTCCGTCTCGCCGACCGGCGTCTCGGTGTCGGTCGGCATTTCCTCGGGCGCGCCGCCGCAGGCAGCCAGGAGGCCGCCCAGCGACAGACTGATGATCAAGGTCCTCATTTTCACGGGTGTGTTTCCTCGGGGTGTGTGGACCGGCCACCGGGCCGGCTATTCCAAGATTACCATAGTTAAATGTATTTTCTCAATATCCGCGACTGCAACTACATTTATCGACACGGTCGCGCTTTGACAATTCACACACCGTACGAGTAAACCAGCCATCCCCGCCGGTCCTCGTCGCCTCTTCGTCGACCCTGAATACACGCCGCACAGCTCGGGCGACGGCCGTATCTCCAAACGCACACAGAGGAAGACCCATGAGCCCGAACTGGCATTCGAGCAGTCTCGTCGTGTCTATTGGATGTCTCAGTCTCAGCCTGGCGTGTAGCACCGGAAGTATGGGTGAAGACCCGGGCTCCGAGGTGGCCGAGCAATCCTCCGCCGTGGTGACGGCCACCTTCGAGAGCGGGCTCCCCGGGCTGACCACGGCGCAGCTGGCCCTGTTCCAGGAGGGACGCCTCGCCTTCGAGGAGGAGGAGGATGCCTCGGACGGCCTCGGCCCGGTCTTCAACGGCAACTCGTGCGCGACGTGCCATGTGCAGGGGGCCATTGGCGGCGCGGGGGAAATCGTGGAGACCCGCTTCGGGAAGAAGAACGCGGACGGCAGCTTCGACCCGCTGGCGCAGAACGGGGGCTCGCTCATCCAGACCACCGGCATCGGCCAGACGTCGCCCCTGTGCAACTTCACCGGAGAGGTGGTGCCCGCCGCGGCCAACGTCGTCTCGGGCCGGCTCACCACGCCGCTCTTCGGGCTGGGGCTCGTGGACGCGGTGCCGGACAGCACCTTCCTCAACCTCGCCAGCGTCCAGCGCCAGTACTACCCGAGCACCGCGGGCCGGGCCAACCTGGTGGACAACCCGCCGCTGGGAAAGAAGACCGTCGGCAAGTTCGGCTGGAAGGCCCAGGTCCCCTCGCTGCTCGTCTTCGCCGCGGACGCCTACCTCAACGAGATGGGCATCACCTCGTCCATCTTCCCCACGGACAACTGCCCCAATGGAGACTGCGAGCTGCTCGCGAGCTGCGACCCCGTGCCCGACTCCCAGGGCCCCGAGGACGAGGGCGACGTGGACATGCTGAAGTTCCGTGACTTCATGCAGCTGCACGCCCCGCCGCCCCGCGGCCCCAGCACCCCGGACTCCATCGACGGCGAGGACCTCTTCTATTGGATTGGCTGCACCGACTGCCACGAGCCGTCACTGACCACGGGCACGAACAGCATCGCCGCCCTCAACAAGAAGACCTTCTTCCCCTACTCGGACTTCCTCCTGCACGACATGGGCCCGCTGGGCGACGGAATCGTGCAGAACGGGGCCGGGGCCAACGACATCCGCACGGCACCGCTCTGGGGCGCGCGGGTCCGCACCCGCTTCCTGCATGACGGCCGCGCGCACAACGTCCGGGACGCCATCCTCGCCCATGCCGGCCAGGGCAAGGCCGCACGGGACCTCTTCGCGAACTACCTCTTCGAGGACGAGCGGGTGGCCATCATCGCCTTCATCAACACCCTATAGGGGCCGCCCGCGCGGAGGGCTCCCAGAGGCACTATGCTCTCCGCGTGTCCCGCGCCGAACGACTGCTCGACCTGCTCCAGCTCCTCCGCCGGCAACGGACTCCCGTGAGTGGCGCGACGCTGTCCGCCGAGCTGGGCATCAGCCTGCGCACGCTCTACCGCGACATCGCCAGCCTCCAGGCGCAGGGCGCTCGAATCGAGGGGGAGCCGGGGTTCGGGTACGTCCTCCGCCCCGGCTTCACCCTCCCTCCGCTGATGTTCTCCGAGGACGAGCTGGAGGCGCTGGTGCTCGGCTCGCGGTGGGTGGCGCACCGGGCGGATGACCGGCTAGGACTCGCCGCGCGCGACGCGCTGGCCAAGATTGCCGCCGTGCTGCCGGCGGACCTGCGGGACGAGCTCGACTCGACGACGCTGCTCGTCGGCCCCGGTGAGCCCATCGTGTCCGGGAACCTGGACCTGGGCGTCGTCCGGCAGGCCATCCGCGCGGAGCGCAAGCTGGTCATCACCTACCGTGATTTGAAGGACACGGAGAGTACGCGCACCATCTGGCCCTTCGCGCTCGGCTTCTTCGACCGCGTGCGCGTCATCGTCGCGTGGTGCGAGCTGCGCCAGGGCTTCCGCCACTTCCGAGCGGACCGCCTCACCGCGCTGAAGCCGTCCGAGGCGGGCTACCCCCGCCGGCGCCAGGTGCTCCTGCGCGAGTGGCGCGAGGCCGAGCGCGTCGCCCCGCAGTAGCCCCTGCTCGCTGCTGACAGAATCTGACAGGGGCCTCCCCTAAGAAGGGTCTCGCCGCCGGACAGGTCGCCCTGCCCGGCACAGCTGCCAACCCTTCCTTTTCGGAGAACCGTCATGACCGACCCCAACTTCGTCCTGCTCTACGTCGACAGCCCTCCCGCCAGCGCCGCCTTCTACGCCGGCCTGCTGGGACGTCCGGCCGTCGAGTCCTCGCCGACCTTCGCGATGTTCGCCCTGTCGTCGGGGGTGATGCTCGGCCTCTGGTCCAAGCACACGGTGGAGCCCGCCGCCAAGGCGACGGGCGGGGGCGCCGAGCTGGCCTTCGCCGTCGCGGATGCCAACGCCGTCCGCGCCATGCATGCCGACTGGAGCGGGAGGGGGCTGCCCATCGCCCAGGCGCCGACGGACCTGGACTTCGGCCACACCTTCGTCGCGCTGGACCCGGACGGCCACCGCCTCCGCGTCTTCGCCCCCAGCGCGGCCTGAGCCCACGCGCCCACCGAGCGCCGCGCTACCGGCGCTCGCTGTCGAGGTGGCGCATCTGCTCCTCCCCGTAGCGGTCGCCGGAGATCTTCACCAGCGACTCCAGGGCCGCGGCGTCCTCCTTCGACAGCGGACGGGACAGCGCGCCCAGCGCGTCATCGAGCTGCGCCACCGTCTTCGAGCCCACCACGGGCACGAAGGCCGGCTGGCGCGCGAGCACCCAGGCAATCGCGAGCTGCCCCGGCGTCAGCTTCCGCTCCTGGGCGAAGCGGTGGATGGCGGCCACCACATCCTCGTTCTTCTCGCCGTTGGCGCCGGTGAAGCGCGGCAGGTATGCGCGGTAGTCGCCCTTCCCCTGCGGCTTGCTCCCGGACAGCAGCCCGCGCGAGAGGACGCCGTAGAGCGTCGCGCTGATGCCCAGCTCCTTGAGCACGGGGAAGATTTCAGCCTCGGGGCCGCGGGTCGACACCGCGTACTCAATCTGCAGGTCCACGATGGGGTGCACGCGGTGCGCGCGGCGGATGGTCTCCACGCCCACCTCCGACAGCCCGATGTGGCGCACGTAGCCCGCCTTCACCAGGTCCGCGATGGCGCCGATGGTGTCCTCGATGGGGACCGCCGGGTCCAACCGCGCGGGGCGGTAGATGTCGATGACGTCCACGCCCAGCCGCTTCAGGCTGTAGGCCACGAAGTTCTTCACCGCCGCGGGGCGCGTGTCCATGCCGCCCCAGCTGTTGTCCGGCCCGCGCAGCGCCCCGAACTTCACCGAGAGCTGGACCTTCTCGCGCCGGCCCACGATGGCGCGTCCCACGAGCATCTCGTTGTGGCCCATCCCGTAGAAGTCCCCGGTGTCGATGAGCGTGACACCCCGGTCGATGGCCGTCTGGATGGTGCGGATGCTCTCCGCGTCATCCGTCGCGCCGTACATGCCCGACATGCCCATGCAGCCCAGCCCGAGCGGGAATACCTCGGGGCCCGTGGAACCCAGCTTCACCGTGCGCTGCGCCTGCTTCGACTCGTTCGTACCCATGTGTCGTCCCTCCGTGTGAGAGGGAGATTCATCATTCGCCATGCTGAAATCCATTGAATAGGATGCATCTCACGCATGAATGACATCTATGGGAGGAACCTGGACCTCAACCTCCTCCGGGTTTTCGTCGTGGTGGCGGAGGCGGGCAGCGTCACGGCGGCGGCGAGCCGCCTGTACCTCACGCAGCCGGCCGTGAGCGCGGCGCTGCGGCGGCTCGCCTCCACGGTGGGCGCGCCGCTCTTCGTCCGCGCGGGACGTGGGCTGGCCCTGACGACGCGCGGCGAGCGCCTGCTCGCTTCGGCGCGGCCGCACCTGGGGGCGCTCGTGGAGGCCGCGCTGACACCGGCGACGTTCGACCCGAAGACGAGTGAGCGCACGGTGCGGCTCGGCCTGTCGGACGTGAACGAGGCCCTGCTGCTTCCGCCCCTGCTCCGCATCCTCGCCACGGAGGCGCCGCGCATGCGGCTCGTGGTGCTCCCGGTGCAGTTCCGCACCGTCGCCGACGCGCTGACCACCTCGGCGGTGGACCTCGCGGTGACGGTGGCCGACGAATTGCCGGCGGGCACCCGGCGCCTGGCGCTCCTCAAGGGGGGCTTCGTGTGTCTCTTCGACCCGCGCCACGCCCGCGTTGGCAGGCGCCTCACCCTGGAGCGCTACCTCGAGCACGAGCACATCATCGTCTCCTACAACGGAGACCTGCGCGGCGTCGTCGAGGACCACTTCGACGTCCAGCGTCGGGTGCGGGTGTCGGTGCCGACGTTCCAGAGCATCGGGGCCCTGCTGGACGGCAGCGACCTGCTCGCCACGGTGCCCCTCATGGTTGCCAGGGACATCCTCTCCCTGCGCCCGCATCTGAAGACGACGGCGGTGCCGCTCCCCCTGGGGGGCACGGCCATGGAGTTGCTCTGGCGGGGCGCCGTCGAGGACGACGAGGCCATCCGCTTCATCCGGGAGCGCGTGGTGGAGGTGACGAAGCGCCTGAAGCTGGGCGACTGAGCGACGGAGCCGCGCGAGGTCCGGAACGCCTCGGGTGGCGCCTCGCCCGGGAGTGGTAACCTGCGCATCGTGGCGCACGCACCCGACGACGACGAGCAGGAGGGCGGAGACCCCACGGTCTCCCTCATGAAGGCCCGGTCCGGCCCGACGCGGCTGAAGCTGCTGGTGCTGTCCGGGCCCCAGGTGGGCCGGAGCCACCCGCTGGCGCCCGGCGAGTACCGCCTGGGCAAGTCCCCCGAGTGCGACATCGTCCTCAATGACAAGGCCATCTCGCGGCAGCACCTCCGCCTGGACGTGTCCGAGGGCGGCGTGAAGGCCACCGACCTGGACTCGCACAACGGCTCCTTCTGCGAGGGCATGCGCTTCTCCGAGCTGGAGGTGCGTCCGGGCGCGGTCCTCCGGTTGGGCTCCACCGAGCTGAAGCTGGTGCCCGAGAGCTCGCGCGAGCGCGTCATCCCCCCGTCCGATAGCACCCGGTTCGGCGGGCTCGTGGGCGAAAGCCGGCGGATGCGCGAGGTCTTCACCCTGCTGGAGCGCCTGGCCCCGGGCGGCGCGGACGTGCTCATCCAGGGCGAGACGGGCACCGGCAAGGAGCTGTGCGCGGAGGCCATCCACGCGCAGGGCCCGCGCGCCAACGCCCCCTTCGTCATCGTGGACCTCGCCGGCATCGCTCCCACTCTCATCGAGTCCGAGCTCTTCGGCCACGTGAAGGGCGCCTTCACCGGCGCGCAGGCGGACCGCGCGGGCGCCTTCGAGCGCGCCGCCGGAGGCACCGTCTTCCTCGACGAGGTGGGCGAGCTACCACCCGAAGTCCAGCCCCGCCTCCTGCGCGTGCTGGAGCGGCGACAGGTGAAGCGCGTGGGCGCCAATGACTACCGGGCCCTGGACGTGCGGGTGCTGGCCGCCACGCACGTGGATTTGGAGAAGGCGGTGCAGGAGGGCCGCTTCCGCGCGGACCTGTTCCACCGGCTCGCGGTGCTGCGCGTGACGCTGCCCCCGCTGCGCGAGCGGCCGGAGGACGTGCCGCTGCTCATCGACACCGTACTGGAGCGGCTCGGCCGTCCCACCGGCGCCCTGTCGGATGCGACGCGCGCGCTGCTCCTCCAGTACCCGTGGCCGGGCAACGTGCGCGAATTGCGCAACGTGGTGGAGCAGGTGGTGAACCTCGGCGAGGAGGCCCTGCCGGACATGGAGCGCGCCTCCACCCCCGCCATGGAGCGCACCGCCTCGCTGGACCTGCCCTTCAAGGAAGCCAAGGAGCGGCTCATCGAGGGCTTCGAGCGCGACTACCTGCGCGGCCTCATCGAGCGCTGCGGCGGCAACATCTCCCGCGCCGCGCGCGAGGCCGGCATTGCCCGGCTCTACCTGCGCAAGCTGCTCCACAAGCACGGGCTCTCCGCCCGCGACGCGGACGAGTGACTTACCGCAGCCGCTGCTTCTTCGGAGCCGGCGCGGGCGGCGGTGGAGGTGTGTCCTCGGGAAGCGAGTCGAGCCAGGCCTGCACCTCTCCGGCCTGCGCGGCGCGCCCGGACGCAGTGAAGTGCGCCTGCGCGCGGGTGGCCTCGGCACGGGCCTCCTGCGACTGCCCCTCCTTCCAGAGCGCATGCGCGAGCGCGAAGCCCGACTCGCCCAGCGAGTCCTCCTGGGCCTCCGTGAAGGACACGGCCCGACGCAGCGGCTCCAGCGCCTCGCGCGTGCGCCCCAGGCCCAGCAGCGCCTGGCCGACGCCGTCGTACGAGTACTGGAGGTCCTCGTCGCCTTCCTCCAGTTGCTGGCGCTTCACGGCCAGCGCCTCCTCGTACACCGTTAGCGCCTCGTCGTAGCGCTTCAGCGCGAGCAGGCTCATGCCCTCCTCGTCCAGCGCCTCGGCCACGGCCAGGTGCTCGTTGCCGAGCAGCGTCCGCTGGAGGCCCACCAGCACCCGGGCATGCTCCAGCGCCTGGGGAAACTCCTTCAGCTCGCGCAGCGCCATGGACAGGGCCAGGTGCCGGCGCGCCACGTCCGCGTGCAGGGGGCCCACAGCGGCCTCCGTCTGGCGGAGGGCCTCCTCCAGCACCGGCTTCGCCTCGGCGGCGGCGCCCGACTCCAGCAGCGTGCGTCCCAGCGTGAAGGCCACACGGGCCCGCTTGGGGTGTCCCGGCGGCAACGCCCGCGAGAGCTTCTCGGACGCCTTCTCCAAAAGGGCGCGCGCCGCCTGGGGGTCCTCGCGCATGAGGGCGAGGTTGGCCTGATTCACCAGCAGGTCGCCCTCCAACACCGCGTCCCCGCCGAGCCGCTGGAGCGTCGCTTCGCCGAGCTGCGCCCAGCGCGCGGCATTCTCGAAGCGCTTCCGCTCACCCTCGACGTAGAGGAGCTTGTTGAGCGCGGAGACCTTCAGCCGGTCGGCCCGCCCCGCCTCGGCGTCGAACACTGCGCGCTCCAAGAGCCCCGCGCCCTGCTCCTTCTCGCCCAGCACTGCCTGGAGCCAGCCCAGGTGGAAGCGCAGCTCGGCCAGCAGCGGCAGGTAGCCCGTGGCCAGCACCTTCGGCTCCAGCGCCGCCGCCTGCTCCCGTGCGGGCTTGAAGCGGCTCAAATCCAGCAGCGCCTTCACCTCGGAGACCTGGCCCTCCAGCCGCTCCAGCTCCGCGCGCCGCTCCGGGTCCGCCGGCCGGGGCTGCTGGCCGGACAGCGCCTCCAGGTCCGCGCAGTCGTTGGGCGAGGGCAGCGCGTACACGGCGTCCAGCGACTTCTCCACGCCCGCGCGGTCCGCTCCCGCCAGCGCGTCCACCAGCGCCCGCAAATCCTTGCGCCGCCGCTCCAGGCACACCACCCGCTGCGACAGCAGGGCCTCCGTCTGCACCTGCCGCACCCGCGTGTCCTCGCACGCCTCGGTGTGCTGCCGCGCCCACGCCCCCGAATAGGCGTCCAGCGCGTCGCCCACGCGCCGGGCCAGCTCACCGGCCACCGGGCTGCCCGTGGCCGCGAAGGCCGCCGACACCCGCTGCCGCGCCAACGGGCCCCACGTGTCCGCCACCAGCCCCTCCGCCCCCGCGCACACCTGCGAGCTCCACCACGTGCCCGCGCCCACGACGCCCAGCACGCCCGCCAGCGCCACACCGAGACCCAGCCGCCTGCGCCGCCGCGACAGCAGCCGCTCCTGCGACAGCGCCTCCAGCAGCGCTTCCATGGAGGCGAAGCGGCCCTCCGGCTCCAGGGACAGCCCGCGCATCACCGCGCGCCGCACCCAGGCGGGCACCTTCGCGTCGCGGGGCGGCTCCTGGATGGGGGACGCGGGCTGCGCCGTCCCGGGCCGATCCAGTGACACCGTCGCCCCCGGTGCCCTCGGCTCCTTCGGCTTCAGCGCCGCGGCGGCTCGCGAGAGCTGCTCCGGGTCGAAGGGACGCTGCCCGTAGAGGGCCCGGTACAGCGCCGCGCAGAAGCTGAACTGGTCCGAGCGCGCATCCACCGCGCTGCCCCGGAACTGCTCCGGGGACATGAAGGCCGGCGTGCCCATCACCACGCCGGACTGCGTGAGCGGCTCGTGCAGTGAGGGGGAGCGGCCCGCGAGGACTCCGGGCACGGCCTCCTCCGGAGTGGTGTCACCCACCGCGCGGGCGAGGCCGAAGTCGGTGACGAAGACGCGCTCATCGCGCCCCACCAGCACGTTGGCGGGCTTGAAGTCGCGGTGCACCAGCCCCGCCGCGTGCGCGGCCACCAGCCCCCGCCCCGCGGCGAGGTACTTCTCCAGCACCTCGCGCCAGGAGCGGGGCTTGGCCTGCATCCAGTCGCGCAGCGTGCCCCCGTCCACCAGCTCCATGGCGACGTAGACCTGGCCGTCCCACGGGGCCGCCTCGAAGACGGGGATGACGTTGGGGTGGGAGATGCGGGCCATGGCCTGCGCCTCGCGCAGCAGCCGCGCGTGCCCTGCCTCCAGGTCCGCGCCCTCGCCCGTCACGCGCAGCAGCTTGAGCGCCACCTTCCGGTCCAGGTCCGGGTCATAGGCCGCGTACACCACGCCCATGCCGCCCTGCCCCAACACCTTCAGCGGGATGAAGCGCCCCACCCGTTCGGACCCCGGCCGCTGCAGCCCGGAAGGCCCTCCGGGAGAAGGCGTCGGCGCCGTGTTCGGGCCCGTGCGTGGCGGAGGAGGCGCGGCGACTGCCGACTGCGTCTCCGTGTGCTCTGGCGCCACGTCGGGCGCGGAGCCCCAATCATCCCTGTCCTGCATGGCCCGCAGTGTAGCCGCATATATCGGATGCACCCCACACCCAGGCCCCCAGGGCTATCGACTTTTTTCGGGAAACGATAAAAGTCCTGGGCAGATGATTCCCCGGCGCTCCCCCCTGCGCCCCCTGCCTGAGGCGGCCATCAGCGTGAAGCTCTCCCCACACCTGAGTCCCCTGACGACTTCCTTGCGAGTCCGCTCTTTCGAAAGGACGTCCCCCGCTCCGGCCCCCGCGAAGTCTCCCGAGACACCAGCGGCAGGGCCCTCGGCGTACCACCGGGACACCTTCGAGCGGGCCGCCGCGACCCGGAGGGAATTGCCCGCGCTGAGCGTGCCCCCGGCGCGGCTGGCGAACTCCCCCAGCTCCCAGCCCGTGGACGAGGCGGCCGAGGCGCAGGCGAAACAGCAGTGGCGCGGCGACGACTCGGCCGTCGCGCAGACCACGGAGACCGACTGCGGCGAGGCGAGCCTCACGCAGTTGAACAAGGCGAAGGGCGCGGGGCCCGCCTCCGTGGACCAGAAACGCGACGAGGTCCGCGCCACGGCGGCATCGGCCCAACGGGCGGTGCAGGACCGGTTCGACGTGAATCTGGCGGACGGCGCCCGCCCCGAGGAGATGGGCGCCATGCTGGGCTCCATGGGCGTCGCCGTGACAAAGGGGCTGACGAACTACGACCCCAATGCCATCAGCGACGCGCTGAAGGCGGGCCAGTTCGGCATGGCCATGGTGGACTCCACCACGCTCGCCAACTCCGCGCTTCCGCCCGAGCAGCGCAAGCAGGAGACGGGCGCCCTGCACTGGGTGACCATCGACGGGTACAACCACGGGGAGCTCAGCCATGACCCCATGGACGACAAGTTCCGGGTGAAGGACCCCGTCAACGGCACGTACTGGGTGGGGGCGAAGGACCTCCTGAAGGCCATGGACGTGGCGCGCATCCAGCACCACAACAACGGCGGCATGCTGCTGCTCCAGAACCGGCCGGACGTGACGACGGACGCGCAGCGCGAGGCCCTCTCCCGGAGCAACGCGGAGCAGACGCAGAGCCTCGGCAAGGGCAGTGGCATCGGCAGCAAGCGCCTCAGCTCGAGCGAGTCCAGCTAGGGCTCGCGCAGGTGGTCACTCCAGAGGCCGGGTGGTAACTGGAGTGACCAGGGTGACGGCGCCCACGCAGTCGCGGCGCCTCACGATCCTCCTCTGAAGGACGCGGTTCGCGCCGGGCGCGGGGCATGGCACGCGTCCTGCTCTAGTCAGGCGGGTCTCCTTCCCCCGAGGAAATCCCGCCATGAGCCTGCCCCCGCTCTCCCGCGCCTCCGTCAGCTGCCCTTCCTCCGCACGCACCTCCAGCTTCGAGTCGCGCCCGGTTCGCCCCCAGGGCCCGTCGGACGTCCAGGGTTCGCGGCAGGAGCCGGGCGCGGCGCTGCGGCGGATGCTCGCGACGGATGGCTTCGACTCGCCACTGGACACGAAGAAGGCGGGAAGCGTGGCGGCGGTCGACGACGCGCTCACGCAGCTGGCGCGGGTGCTGAGCCAGGCCTTGCGCGTGCTGGGAGGCGAGGGCGCCCCGAGTGAGGCGGGCGTCCCGTCGTCCGGTGCGGCGCCGCTAGCCTCCGCCCCCCGGGCCGCTCCGCCCGCGCAGGGCGCTCCGGTCGCCGAGTCGCAGGCCATCTCCTCGCCCGGCAACGCGCCGAAGGTGGGCAACACGATGACCTTCCAGAACGACGGCACGAAGCCGATGACCGTCCAGTTCACGCCCAACGCGGGCGAGAAGCCGGTGGACTCGCTCACCCTGGCCCCGGGCGAGAAGCGCACGGTGTCCTTCCCCCAGGGCTGGTCCGGCAACTTCCGCAGCAACGCGGGCGACGGGGCGGCGGCGACGCTCGGTGAGGTGAAGTTCAACGGCGGCGCCAACCAGACCTACTACGACGTGAGCTACATCGAGGGCCACAACGCCAGCATGACCATCCAGCCGGAGAAGGGCGGCCGGAAGTCCGGCACGCTCGACAACTTCGTCGCCTCCGCGCCGGACTCCGTCAAGGCGCGGGACGCGAGCGGCGCGGTGTATGGCCTCAAGAAGACCACCACCGCCAATGTGCAGGACGCCCAGGTGGTGGACTACTTCCGCAAGCAGGTCGGCGAGGCCCAGGGCTACGTCATCCCCACGGATGACGCGAGCACCCTGGGCACCAGCGACTCGCACCTCGACGTCCACCTGAAGAACGTCGTCTGAGGCCCGCGCCTCAGTTGCAGTAGTACTCCGGCGCAAGCTCGAGGACGCGCTTCTCCGCGAAGGGTGAGAGCGTGCGCAGGCGGGAGAGGAAGAGCGGGGCCTTCATCCCCATGCCGATGAAGCCCCAGACGTACGAGCGCTCCTGGGCGTCGAAGATTTCCTTCCGCTCCGCCTCGGTGAAGGTCCGCTCCGCCGCCTTCTCGAAGGTCTGGAGGTCCAATTGGAGCTGCGCGTTCAGCGTGCCGCGCAGCGCCTGGAGCAGCTCCGCGTACTCATTCATGGCCGCTTCCACCGTGTCGGGCGCCTGGTCGATGATTTTCTGCGCCTCCAGGAAGTCGAGCCGCGTGTGCTGCGCCTCCTCGAGCCAGTGGTGCTTGAGCATGTTGCGGAACAGCGGGTCCAAGGACTCGCGCTCGTTGTCGCGCATGGTCTCCACGTAGTGCTGCTGTGTCATCAGCTCCATGTGGAGGTTGAAGAAGAGCACGCCCAGGTTCGACTTCGACATGATGGCCTTGGCCACCGCGACCTGATTGTCGAGCAGCGCCGGGGCAATCTTGAAGCCGCGGGCGAACGTCTCGGTGTAGCGCGCGAAGAGCTGCTGGTGCTTGAGCTCCTCTTCGCTGAAGCGAAGCAGCGCGCGCATGTGCGTCGGATTCCCATGCAGCTCGAGCCCGGCGCGCTGCGCCGCCAGGGCCACGGCGTATTCCTCCAGGAACAGGAACAGGTGCGCGTAGCTGTTGGAGCGAATCTGGTTGAGCATCAGCTTCTCACCCGCGCTGAGACAGCGAATGCCCTCCGTCCCCGTCAGGGCATCCGAGAGGAAACGCCGCGTGAAATCCAGCGCGGTGTCCTTCGGCAACAGGTCGTCGATCTTCCACGCGACGCGCTCACTGCTCTGGATGCAGGACTGATACTCGTGGGTTTGATTGAGCATCGTGAAAGCAGACGCCCGTTCTTCATTCCACGTCAAGGCGCCCACCCTGACAGCGGCAGAAAGTGGCTGTTCTGAAAGGATTGATTCAGTGGGGCTTGAAGCGTGCGCTTTCAATGGCCTGCACTTCAGCCACGACAATCGTCACGACTGAGCGCGCCATCCGGCCTCCGCGAGTGTCCCGGGAGGGAACCCCTCGCTTCGCCCACCCCCAGGGCGAACGCCCCCCCCGAGGCCTCACCGATGCGCACACCACCGTGCTTCTCCACGACTCGCGCCGCCGCGCTGCTGCTCGTTCCCCTGCTCTCGCTGTCCTGCACGGGCGCGCCCGAGGAGTCCGTGCAGGAGACCGCCGCCTCCGAGACAACGACGCCGTCCATGACAGCGGCCGCGCCCACGCTGGCGACGGTGCTCGTCGCGGCGGGTGACACATGGCGGTACCTGGACACGGGCGCGGACCTCGGCACGGGCTGGACCGCCTCCGGCTTCGCGGACGGGACGTGGGCCCAGGGAGCCGCGCCGCTGGGCTATGCCGAGGCGGACCTCGCCACCACGGTGTCTTTCGGCACCAGCGCCACCAACAAGCACATCACCACCTACCTGCGGAAGTCCTTCACCGTGGAGGAAGCCTCGCGCGTCAGCGCGCTGTTCGTCCGCTTTCAGCGAGATGATGGCGTGGCCGTCTATCTGAACGGCGCCGAGGTCCTGCGCAGCAACCTGCCCGCTGGCACGGTCGGCTACCGCACCCTGGCGTCCGCCACCGTCGCCGAGCCGGCGGAGGAGACCACGTGGCTCGCCCAATCCATCAGCACGGAGGCGCTGCGCACCGGCACCAACGTCCTCGCCGTCGAGCTGCACCAGGCCGCGGCGAGCTCGTCCGACCTGCGGTTCGACCTGGAGCTGAGCGCCACCGTCGAGCCGGCGCCTTCACCCATCTCCTCCTGCTACCCCTTCGACCTGCCCGCGACGAGCGTCCTGCGCGCGTCTCCCAAGAAGGTCTTCGGCTTCTATTACCCCATCTTCCCCATCTCGATTGAGAACGCCGACCCCGCCTCGGACCACTGGCTCAGCTGGCTGACGCCCGAGGCCCGGAATGGGGAGTACGCCTCCATCGGTGGGCTGATGCGCGACAGGCCCCTGCCCCGCGCGCCCTGGGCCGACAGCGCCTGGCGACAGCGGGACTTCGAGGTGGAGGTGCGGCGCGCGATTGCCGCCGGGCTCGACGGCTTCATCTACGAGCACCCGTACCGCGTCTCCTCGGACACGCGGAACAACCAGCTGCCCACCATGCTCGCCGCGGCCGCGGCGGTGGACCCCGATTTCCGCATCGTCCTCAGCCCGGACTTCCCCACGGAAGCTAGCGGGACGACGGACGGGCTGGTGACGACCATTGCCGGCGTGGCCAATCACCCCTCGGTGTACCGGCTCGACGGCAGCATCGTCCTCGCCAGCTTCTCGCCCGAGCGCAAGCCGCTGTCGTTCTGGGCCACGCTGCGGGACAGGCTCGCCGCCCAGGGCATCTCCATCACCTACTGGCCGCTGCTGCCCTACACGGGGGACACGACGAAGTACGCGGACTGGAACGACCTCGTCGCCGGCTACTCGACGTGGGGCGAGCGCACGGCCGCCTCGGCGGAGAACATGCGCCGCTGGAGCGTGGAGGCGCACCGGCGCGGGAAGTACTGGATGTCCCCCGTCGCCTTCGAGGACGTGCGGCACAAGCTCACCGACAGCGTCGACAGCAGCCGCGTCTACTGGGAGGCCCAGAACAGCCTGGCGTTCCGCTCGCAGTTCGAGAAGGCCATCGAGGGCGACGCGGACTGGGTGACGCTGCTCACGCTGACGGACTACACGGAGTCCTGGATGACGGCGTCGCGGGAGCGGGGCTACGTCATCATGGATTGGATTGCGTACTACACCACCTGGTTCAAGCTCGGCCGGCGGCCCACCATCCTCCGCGACGCGCTCTACTACACGCATCGCGAGCACCGCACCGACGCGCCCTACGACACCAGCCGGCAGACGGCGCGCGCCATGCGGCTGCGAGGCGGTACGCCCGCGTCGAACCAGGTGGAGCTGCTCGCCTTCCTCAAGGAGCCCGGCCAGCTCGTCATCACCCAGGGCAGCGACGTGAGGACGCTGGACGTGACGAGCGCGGGAGTGACGGCCTTCCCGGTGCCCATGGTGCCCGGCACCACGCCCGTGTTCGATCTGCGGCGCAATGGGCAGAGCGTCCAGCGAATCCAGAGCGCGACACCCATCCTGGGCCAGGTCGTCTACCAGGACATGATGTATCACGCGGGCGGCGGGCGCTCCTGCACGCGCCCTTGAGTTACACTACCGGGCGCACCTTCCAAGGGAGGCACATGAAGCTCGCATCGCTATTCCCCCCACCCCCGCCGAAGCTGGCGAGCATCGGGCTGTTGCTGCTTCGCCTCGTCGTGGGTGTCGCGTTCATGATGCACGGGTGGTCCAAAATCCAGAACCCGTTCCACTGGATGGGGCCGGAGGCACCGGTGCCCGGCCTCTTCCAGGCGCTCGCGGCGCTCTCGGAGTTCGGCGGAGGGCTGGCGTGGATTCTGGGCGCGCTGGTGCCGCTGGCCTCGCTCGGCATCTTCTTCACGATGGCCGTCGCGGTGTCCTTCCACGCCTTCGCGCGGGGAGACCCGTTCGTCGCCCAGGGCGGTGGTGCGAGCTATGAGCCCGCCCTCGTGTACCTGGTCATCGCCGTGGTGATGCTCACCGTCGGGCCGGGGCTGTACTCGGTGGACGCGCATCTGCGGCAACGGCTCGCGCGAAGCTGAGCGGAAATGAAGGGGCCGGCCTCCTCCTCTCGGGAGGGGACCGGCCCCGTGTCACGGCTGCTTCCCGTCGCGGCTCAGGACATGTGCAGGGAGGCCGCCGTGGACGCGGCCGGCTGCGGGGCCAGGGCGGAGCGCTGCAGCCAGCCCGCGAGCCCGAGGAGAACGAGCCCCGAGGTGCGCAGGGTGCGCAGCAATTCGACGCCGTGCGCCGGCTCACCGGGGAGCAGCGGCGCGAGCCACGTGCGCGCGTCGTAGAAGAGCCACATCGCGCCGGACACGCCCATGGCCCACCACACCCAGGCCAGCCGCCCGCCGCGCAGCATGTACGCGACGCCGAGGATGGGGGCGATGAGGCCGATGGTCGTCATGTCCGCGAGCGTCGACGCGAGGCTGATGACGGCGGACATGGTGGCGCTGGAGCTCGCCCCCATGTCCTTCACGCCGGTGAGCAGCGAGGGCAGGCCCACCGCCAGCGCGGCAATGACTGTCACCGCCCACAGCGCGTTCGAGCGGGCGCTGGACGGCGGCTGCAGGCCGGACTGCCGGTACGTCATCGCCAGCAGGATGAGGCCATACGCGTTGCAGAGGTTGGCCAGCACCACGACGACCATCCGGTACGGCAGCAGCGGGGACTCGGTGAAGGGGACGTCCGGCACCGCGTGCAGCCAGTAGCTGCGCAGCGCGGTGCTGACCAGCGACAGCGTGGCCCCGGCGGCGATGCCGCCCCAGACCTTGCGCAGGTAGTCCCCCGACGCGAACGAGCCCACCGCCATCAGCGTCCCGCAGACGGCCAGCAGGCCACTGGCCCAGCCCGCGACGTCGTGCACCAGCTGGAGCTGGTGGGGCGCGCCGAGCGAGGTGGCCGCGGCGGCGAGGTGGGCAAGCTGGAGGACGGCGGCACCCACGAACCACGGCGCCACGCTCCCGGTGGCGCGACCCATCTGAGGCGCGCTCATCGCGGCTTCCCCAGAGCCAGGGAGGTGGAGACCTCGGTCAGGATGACCTTGGTGTGCAGGGCGCCGATGAAGGTGTTGAGCATCGGCTTCAGACCTTCGAGCAGCTGCGGAAGGTCTTCGAGGGTGACCTGCTCGGGAGGACGCTTGAGGGTACGCAGGGATGCCGTCTGGATGGCCATCTTGGCGGTGAAGGCTCCGAGGAGCGGTTCGAGGTGACGCACGAGGATGTCGTGCCAGCCCGGGAGAGTCGTCTGGGGTGACAAGGGAGGAATACGCAACCTCCGACGAGGGGGACCTCCAGCGTAGGGACATCTCTTCCCGCAGACGAGTGCCGGAGCGCCACCGAGCTACAAAATGCACCCTGTTGCACCGAGTATCCGGAGAGAGCCGTTCTCCTCGCGCCTGCTCGCCTGCCCCTCGACGGCCCTGCGCCCTGTCCCCTGGGGAAGACACCGCTTCCGTCTGCTTCCTCCCACACGGCCGGGGTCCATACACTCCGCGCCGCCTTGCCGCCCCCCGTCCCGCAGCCTCCACGCGCGTCCGCGCGGTCCTGGCCCGCCGCCCTCGCTGCGCTCCTCCTGCTCACCTCCTGCGAGCAGGCCGCGCGCCCGCCATCAACGCTCGCCTATGCGGGCTCCGGCACCATCAGCGACACCGTCCTGCCGGCGCTCAGCCGGGGCTTCGTGGACGCCGGGGGCGTGCCGGTGGACGCGCGCTTCTACGTGGGCTCCAGCGCGGGGATGCGCATGGTGCTGGAGGGGCAGGCGGACCTGGCCGGGCTGGCTCGTGCGCCGAAGAGCACGGAGAAGGCCAGAGACCCCTACTACGTCATCTTCGCGTACGACGCGCTCGCGGTGCTGGTCCACCCGGACAACCCGGTGAAGGCCCTCACGCGCGCCCAGGTGAAGGCGCTCTTCACCGGCGAGGTGAAGAACTGGCGCGAGCTGGGCGGGCACGACGGGCCGGTGGAGCGCGTCACGGTGGAGCTCTCCAGCGGCTCCGGCACCGTGGACTTCTTCCGCGAGACGGTGATGGAGGGCGCGAGCTTCGGCCCCGGCCGCGTCATCCCCCACCCCAACGACTGCCAGCGCTACGTGGCCGCGCACCGCGACGCGGTGACGTTCCTCTCGCTCTCGCAGGGGGTGGAGGGCGTGCGCCGGCTGGCGCTGGACGGCGTGGAGGCCACGCCCGCCACGGTGCGCACCGCGGACTATCCCCTCTCACGCCCGCTGGTGCTCGCCACGCGCGGCGTGCCCGAGGGCGCCCTGCGCGCCTTCCTCGACTTCGTCATGTCCCCGCCCGGCCAGGCGCTCGTGGCCCGGACCTTCGTCCCCGTTCGCGCGGACCGCTGAGCCCCCTCCATGCCGCTCCTGCGTCGCCTCGAAGTCCGCAGCAAGCTGATGCTCCTCACCGTCGTCATCCTGGCCGCCTTCGTGGCGAGCCACGCGGTGCAGGTCTCCACGCTGGAGCGCTTCCGGGTGGGCGGCACGGTGTACGGGCAGCTCTCGCGCCACGCCCGCACGTACGACACCGTGCAGGCCCTGCTGGGGGAGCTGAGCGCGGCGCGCGCCGTCCTCCACCTCATGCTGCTGCCGACGTCGGCCGACCGACAGAAGCAGCTGCAGGGACAATGGGAGGAAGTGGCGGCCGGCGTGGACGCGCGCTTCGCCGCGGCGCTCTCCGTGGCGGAAGCGCCGGACGCGCGGCTGTACCTGGAGGATGCGCGCGGCACCTGGGGCGGGTACACGAAGGCACTGCACGAGCAGGTCTTCGCCGCCCCGCATGAGCGGCGGGTGGCGGCGGTGGCGGCCTTCGTGGACGGGGCGCCCACCCGGCGCTACGCGCGGATGACGGAGCAGCTGGAGGCGGCGGCCAACAGCCTGCGCCTGCGCTCGAGCGAGCTGGAGCGCTCGGTGGAGCAGGGCCTCGCGCGCACGCGCCAGGCGCTCATGGTGGCGGGGGTGGTGCTCGGGCTGCTGCTCTGGGCCGTCAGCATCGCGGTGCGCCGCTCCATCACCCGCCCGCTGCAGGCGCTGGTGGCCGCCGCGCGGCAGGTGGACGGGGGCGACTTGTCGACCCGCATCGCCACCGACGAGCGGGACGAGCTCGGTGAGCTGTCACGCGTGCTCGGCCACACCGTGGCGCGCCTGCGCGAGCTGCTGGTGTCGGTGCACCAGGCCGGCCAGGAGACGGCCGCGGCGGTGGAGCGGCTCGCCCTGGCCGCGGACGAGCAGAACCGCAGCGTGAGCCGCCAGGCGGACGCCGTGGCCCAGGCGAGCGCCCGCGCGCAGGAGATTCGCCAGATGTCCGACGTGGCCGCCCACCAGGCCTCCGAGGTGCTCCGCTCCGCCGAGACGGCGGATGCCGTGGGCCGCTCGGGCATGGAGGCGCTGGCCGGCAGCTTCCAGGGCATCCAGGACATCCACGTGCAGTTCGACCGCATGAGCGGCTGCGTGGAGGACCTCGCGCGGCGCAGCGCCCGCGTGTCCGCCGTCACCGACACGGTGCGGGACCTGGCGAAGCAGAGCGACATGCTGGCCATCAACGCCGCCATCGAGGCTACGCGCGCGGGCGAGAAGGGCCGGGGCTTCAAGGTGGTGGCCACGGAGATTCGCTCCCTCGCGGACCGCTCCGTGCGAGCCACCGCCGAGGTGCGCGAGCAGCTGGAGGCCACCACCGAGGCGGTGAAGGCCGCGGTGGAGATTACCGAGCAGGGCCGCACCCACGTGGAGCACGGGCTCGGCCAGGTGCGCACGGGCGAGACGCGGCTGGAGGAGCTCACCCGCATCCTCCAGGAGTCCGGCAGCGGCCTGCGCCGCATCGCCACCGCCGTGGAGCAGCAGCACCAGGGCGTGGGACAGATCTTCTCCGCCGTCCGCGAGCTGTCCACCACCACCAACGACGCCGTGAATGCCGTGGACGCCATGCGCCAGTCCGCCGAGCAGCTGCGCAGCGTCACCCGGCGCCTCACCGGCTCGTTGTCCGGTTTCTCATTTTAGGAGACAAAGAGAGAATTAAACGGCAATCCTTGGAATGTAGCTTTCTCGTGAATCTCCATTCCAAGGAGCCCGTGCATGCGCTCGAGGTTGCGGTCGACGTTGATGACGTTGGTGGTGGGAGTCGCGCTGGGGGGAGGCGCCGCGCTCGCCGAACCCGCCCCGGAGTCCCTCCGCGCGTCCGAGCCCGGGCGCTCCGGCGCCGTGAGCTGGACGGAGGACCTGGCCTCGGGTGAGGGCTCCAGCGACCTGGTGCGGACGCGGGACGGCCTCCTGTATGAGCCCAACGCCGTCATGCGTCGCCGCGAAGGCCTGCTGCGGCTCACGGGCCTCTACACCTTCCCGGCCCGCAGGCTGGAGCAGCCGGTGGACACCGTCCGTCCGCTCGTCCAGGCGAAGTCCTTCCTGGGCACGGGCGTCGAGGTGGACGTCCGCGTGCGCCTCGCCAATGGCGCCTGGAGTGAGTGGAGCACCTCCAGCGAGGGCGAGGCCGTGCGCCTGCCCCGCGCCGGCACGGAGGTGCAGGTGCGGCTCGCGCTCGTGGCGGACGAGCACGGCCGGGGCCCCGTGGTGCGGGACGTAGCGCTGGAGGGGACGCTGGAGGGCGGCACCTCCGAGGCGGAGGGCGTCCAGACGCTGGCGCCGCTGACCTACCGCATCTACGCCACGCGCGAGGGCCTGGTGGGCGGCACCACCGCCAACGGCCACGTCATCAAGAGCAATGACCGCTTCGTGGCGCTGCCCTCGCGGCGGGCTCTCGCGTCCAACGGCGGCTCCGAGTACCAGGTACGGGTCTGCTACTCGAAGACGGCGAAGTGCACGACGACGTCCGTGTGGGACGTGGGGCCGTGGAACACGAAGGACGACTACTGGAACCCCTCCAGTGTCCGCGAGATGTGGAAGACGCTGCCGCAGGGCAAGCCCGAGGCGCAGGCCGCGTACCAGGACGGCTTCAACGGCGGGCTGGACCAGTTCGGACGCCGGCCCGCCAACCCCGCGGGCATCGACATCGCGGACGGCTCGTTCTGGACGGACCTGGGGATGAGCAACAACGACTGGGTGGACGTGACGTACTTGTGGACGTCAGGCGGGGGCACGTCGACGGACCTGGTCATCGACAGCCACAACGCCAACAACGACACCACGAAGGGCTACGTGCAGCTGTCCGCCAACTGGGCCGCCGGCACCAGCGCCGGCTACTACGGCAGCGGCTACTACTACGCCTCCACGCAGGCCCTCTCCGACCCGGCGGTGTTCTTCTTCTACCTGCCGGCGGCGGCCACGAAGACCATCGACGCGTGGTGGGTGGCGGGCACCAACCGCTCTCCGACGGCGCCCTTCATCATCACCAACGCCTCGGGCACCAACCTGGCCACCGTGTCCGTCAACCAGCAGGTCAACGGCGCGCAGTGGAACACGCTCGGCACGTGGAGCTTCCCCGCGGGCTGGAACAAGGTGCAGCTGAGCCGCTGGACGACGACGGGCTACGTCGTCATGGCCGACGCCGTCCGCGTGCGGTAGCCGCATAAGGGCCGGGGGCACCGGAGCCGCTTTCAAGGCTCGCGTGCCCCCGGTACCTGCTTCAGGGCTCAGGCGCTGGGCGCGCGGCCGGCGCGGCGGGCCGCGAGCTTCGCCTTCGCGAACTCCCAGATGCCGGGCGACAGCGACACGAGCACCACGAGGATGATGACCTTCTCGATGTGCTTGTCGATGTTCGGGATGATGCTGCCGAGCACGTAGCCCGTGAAGGACATGGACAGAATCCACGCCGCGCCGCCGACGATGTTGTACGTGGCGAAGCGGCGGTAGGGCATCTTCGCGGCGCCGGCCACCACGGGCACGAAGGTGCGCACCAGCGGCATGAAGCGCGCGATGATGATGGCCTTGCCACCGTGGCGCTCGTAGAACTCGTGCGCGCGCTGGAGGTACTCGGGCTTGAACAGGCGCGAGTCGGGCTTGTTGAAGAGCGCCGCGCCACCCCGCTTGCCAATCTGGTAGCTCACCGCGTCGCCGATGATGGCCGCGGGGATGAGCAGCACATTGAGCAACCAGATGTTGAGGTCCCCCTTCGCCGCGTACAGGCCCGCGGTGACGAGCAGCGAGTCGCCCGGCAGGAAGAAGATGAGCGCGCCCGTCTCCAGGAAGATGATGAGGAACAGGCCCGGATAGCCGGCCCACTCGATGAGGGGCCCGGGGTCTCGGATGAGGTGGAGGAGCTTCTGGAGCAATTCCATCATGGGCTGACTGCCTATCAGTAACAGGCCCCCTTCCACGAGGGTGTTGCGGGCGCCTGTCAGCCCGACCCCCTTCCCGGGAGGCCGGGCGGCCCCGGATGTCGGACGCCTGGCGGCTCCCCTCCCTGCTAGACGCCCCCCGCGGGCACCGGAGGGCGCACCCGGGAGCGGGCCTCCCGCACGTCCCAGGCCCACAGCACGCCCCACTGCGGGGCGACGGTGGCCAGGAACACCAGCGGCCACAGCGGCGTGTACGGCAGGCGCAGGGAGTAGATGCCCAGGAAGTACACGTAGAACTGGAGCAGGAAGGCGAAGAGCGAGTGGCGCCCGATGACGCCCGCCCAGCGCATGTACGGCAGCAGCCAGCCGCGCTGTTCGGCGCGCATCAACAACCCCAGCCCGGAGAGCACGGCCCCGCCATAGAGGGCGAGGTACGCCGGCCCCGGCGGGTACTTCTGGGCATGTGCGGTGAGCTCGGACAGGGCCTCGGCCGCGCCGCCCACCAGTTGCTCGCCGCCCAGGCGCCGCAGCCAGAAGTGGACCGCCGACAGCAGCACCCCGGTGGCCCCCATCCCCACGCCCACCCACTGGAAGCGCCGGGCCACGCGCACCACGTCCGCGCGCCCCCGCGTCCCCAGCCACTCCCCGAAGAGGCTGCCGAACAGATAGAAGCCCAGCCACGGAATCGCCGGGAAGCCGGAGACGAGGACGGTGAGGTGCTGCTGTCCGAAGAGCACCTCCTTGAAGGTCTCCGCCGCTAGCGAGTGCGGCCACCACTCCAGGCTGAGCATCCAGCTGACGACGAACAGCCCCAGGCCGAGCAGCGCGCGCGCCGGGCCTCCCAGCCGCGTCACCAGGGAGGGCCCGACGAGCAGCGCGAGGCCGATGGTGTCCGTCACCGGCAGCACCCGCAGCAGGTACCAGGGCTCGTCCGCCCAGAAGCGGCAGGTGGGCACGATGAGGACGTGGCCCACGGTGAGCAGGAAGAGGCCCCGGCGCTGGAGCAGGCGCTTGACGGTGTCGAAGCGCTCGGGGCCGCGCGCGTACAGCAGCCCGAGCATCAGGCCGCTGATGAGCATGAAGCCCGGCGAGGCCATGCGGGTGAGGAGGTTGAGCCGCTCGCGCAGGTGCTCCGCGTCCGCCCCCAGGCGGTACAGGTACCCGTCCGCGAAGTGTGACAGGAACACGAGCAGCATCACCGTGCCCCGCATCGCATCCACCGCGAGCAGCCGCCCGCCCGCGCTCCGCGAAACCGCGGGCACGCCTTCCGACGTCGCATCAGGACTCATGAGTGCTTTCCCCCTCCGCGGACCACCCACGCGGTGCGAACCTCCGTCGCGCGAGCCAGCGTAGGGTGCTGGGCCCCTCAAAGCGAGGCAATGCAACCGGAGTCGCAACCGGGCGGAATGCTTTCCATTCCAACGACCTTCAGCAGCAGCGACCGCCGCCCCCGCGGTAGCGGGCCTGGAGCCGCTCGTCGAAGAAGCGGGCGTAGCTCATCACTTCCCGCTCCGGGTGGTGCCGGCGCATGTGCGCGACGTAGGTGTCGTAGTCGGGCACGCCAATCATCAGCCGGGCGGTCTGCACCGCGCGGCGCCAGCCACGCTCCAGCCATGTCCAGGTGGCGGCCATGTCAGCGGGCCTCCACGGCGAGGGGCACCGGCGGCGTCTCCCGGTCCGTGGGCACCGGCGAGCGGCGGGCCGTCAGCGCGGCGCGGAGGCCGAAGAGGACGGTGGCCACCACCAGCAGCATGAACAGTCCGGTGAGGGTGGCGTCCAGGTAGTCGTTGTGGATGATGCGCTCCATGTCCTCCACGGACTTCGCGGGCGCCACCACCCTCCCCTCCGCCGCCGCCGCGGAGAACGCGCGCGCATGGGCCAGGAAGGACACGCGCACGTCGCCGCCGAAGACCTTCTGCCAGCCCGCCGTCAGCGTGCAGATGACCAGCCACACGGCGGGAATCGCGGGCACCCAGGCGTAGCGCTCGCGCTTCATCTTCACCAACACCACGGACGCCAGCGTGAGGGCAATCGCCGCCAGCATCTGGTTGGCGATGCCGAACAGCGGCCACAGCGTGTTGATGCCGCCCAGCGGGTCCACCACGCCCTGGTAGAGGAAGTAGCCCCAGGCCCCCACGCACAGGGCCGTGGCAATCATGTTCGCCGCCCAGGACTCCGTGCGCTTCAGCGGCGCGTACACGAGTCCGGCCAGCTCCTGAATCATGAAGCGGCCCACGCGCGTGCCCGCGTCCACCGTGGTGAGGATGAACAGCGCCTCGAAGAGGATGGCGTAGTGGTACCAGAAGGCCATCATCCCCTCGCCGGAGACCAGGCCATGGAGGATTTGCGCCATGCCCACCGCCAGCGTCGGGGCGCCACCCGCGCGGGAGAGGATGGAGGACTCGCCGATGTCGCGGGCCGTCTGACTGAGCACCTCCGGGGTGATGACGAAGCCCCACTGGCTGATGGTCCGCGAGGCCTCCTCCACGGTGGTGCCAATCACCGACGGCGGCGAGTTCATGGAGAAGTACACGCCCGGGTCCAGCACCGACGCGGCGATGAGCGCCATGATGGCGACGAAGGACTCCATCAGCATGCCGCCGTAGCCCACCACGCGCGCGTCCGCCTCGCTGGCCAGCATCTTCGGCGTGGTGCCCGAGGAGATGAGCGAGTGCCAGCCGGACACCGCCCCGCAGGCGATGGTGATGAACAGGAACGGGAACAGGCTGCCGGAGAACACCGGACCGCTGCCGTCCACGAAGCGGGTGAGGGCCGGCATCCGCAGCTGCGGCGCGGCCAGGATGATGCCCACCGCCAGCAGCAGCACGGTGCCAATCTTGAGGAAGGTGGACAGGTAGTCGCGAGGGGCGAGCAGCAGCCACACCGGCAGCACGGAGGCGCAGAAGCCGTAGGCGATGAGCATCCACGCCAGCGCCGTGCTGTCGAAGTTGAACAGCGGGCCCCAGTACGCGTGCTCGGCGACGCGGCCTCCCAGCCAGATGGACAGCATCAGCATCACGAAGCCGGCGACGGACACCTCCAGCACGCGGCCGGGGCGGACGTAGCGCAGGTACACGCCCATCAGCACGGCGATGGGAATGGTCATCGCGACGGTGAAGGTGCCCCAGGGGCTGTGCGTCAGCGCCTTCACCACCACCAGCGCGAGCACGGCGAGGATGATCATCATGATCATCAACACGCCAATCATCGCCGTCACGCCCGCGGCCGGCCCCAATTCCATACGGACCATGTCGCCCAGCGACTTGCCGTCGCGGCGGACGGACAGGAAGAGGATGACGAAGTCCTGCACCGCGCCGGCCAGCACCCCGCCAGCGAGAATCCACAGCGTGCCGGGCAGGTAGCCCATCTGCGCGGCCAGCACGGGGCCCACCAGCGGGCCCGCTCCGGCGATGGCGGCGAAGTGGTGGCCGAAGAGCACCCACCGGTCCGTGGGCACGTAGTCCAGGCCGTCATTGCGGCGGTGGGCCGGGGTGGCTCGCGTGGCGTCCAGGCCCAGGGCCTTCTGTGCCACGAAGCGCCCATAGAAGCGGTAGCCGATGAGGAAGACGGAGACGGCCGCCACCACCAGCCAGATGGCGTTGATGCTCTCCCCCCGGTGAAGGGCCACCGTGCCCAGGCTGACTGCGCCAGCGATGGCCAGCAGCACCCACGCCAGCTTTCGAGCCACTCCACCCATGATGCCTCCATGCGGCCGAAGCCCCGAAGCAGGCGCGGCCCGAGCGAGTCCTTCCGGGACAGGCTAGCGCGCGAGCCGCCTGCCCAGCGGCCGAAATGGAGGGCGTGTGTCACCTGCCAACTGGCGCGCTCACTCCAGATACGCGGGGAACGCCGGCAGTGTTTGGATGTCCCCGGGCTCGTGCTGCACGACGAGCCGGGCGCCGGTGTTGCGCATCAGCCGGTGGACGCGGTCGATGGACGCGAGCGTCTCCGAGCGGCTCACGTTGAACGGAGGGACGAGCGACTTGTCGAAGTTCTCCCGCGCGTGGAAGAGGTCGCCGGACAGGATGACGGGGCCCGTGCGCGGCAGCCGCACCATCAGCACCTGGTGGCCGGGGGTGTGGCCCGGCGTCTTCAGGATGCGCACCGAGCCGTCGCCGAACACGTCGTGGTCCAGGGTGATGGAGACCGTCTTGTCCTTTGCATGGCCACGAACCAGGCGCGGGTCGACGCCCATCGGCGTGGGCGTCCCCAGCGCCCAGGCGAGCTCGGCCGCGTTGACCAGCCACGTGGAAGACGCGAAGGCCGGGGCATTGCCGGCGTGGTCGGCGTGCAGGTGCGAGAACGAGACGAAGTCGACGTCGGAAGGCTTCAGCCCCAGCTTCGACAGTTGGGACACCAGCGTCGCGGAGACGCGGAAGCGCGAGCCCGGCACGGGCTCCTCGCCGTCGGGGAGCGCGGCCAGCTTGTCCCCGAGGCCGGCGTCCCACAGCAGCGTGCCCCGAGGATGCTGGATGACTTCGGCGCCGTCCTCCAGGGAATGACGGTGCAGGCCCAGGACGGCGCGGACGAAGCCGAGCTCCTCGGCATCGTGGAGGTCGCGATGCGGGCCTGGCCCGCGCGTTCAACGGGGGGAACCCGCGGCAGGAGACCCACCGCCAGCTCCGCGTGAGCGGAACACCCTAGTAGTTGCCGCCCGCGCCACCACCGCCCGAGCTGCCACCGCCGCCGCTGAAGCCGCCGCCCCCCCCGCCGCCACCACCGCCGCGACCCCAGCCTCCACCGCCGCCCCAGCCCCAGCCGCCGAGGATGATGCCGCGCCGCCTGCCGCGACCCCGTCCCCCGCCGCGCATGGCGAAGATGAAGAAGATGAAGAAGGCCACCATGAGGCAGCCGAAGCCCCCCACGCCGCCGCTCCCCTGGGGCTCGCGCCGCACGGGCGTCTGGCGAGGCAGGGCCGCGGCGCCCGGCAGCGGCTGCCCCGTCAGGGTCTGCGCAATGGCATTGCTGCCATCCTCCGCCGCCGCGTCGTACTCACCCGCCTTCAGCCGCGGCGCGATGTACTGCTTGATGATGTCGTAGGCCTGCACGTCCGTGAGCTCGCCGCCCACGCCCTTGCCCGTCTCCATCCACACCGCGCGCTCGTTGGGCGCGACCAGCAGCAACACGCCGTTGTCCGCGCCCTTCTGGCCCAGCTTCCAGGTGTTGAAGGTGGTGTACGCCGCGTCCTGCACCGTCTCGCCTTCGAGCGAGTTGGTGAAGAAGACGGCCACCTCGTAGCCGGACTGCGTGCGCAGCTGCTCGAGGCGCTGCTCCAGCGCGGCGCGCCGCTGGGCATCCAGCACGCCCGCGGTGTCGGTGATGTGTCCCTGGATGGGCGGCGGGGTGAAGGCCTGGGCCACACCCGCGCACAGCAGCAGCGCGAGCGCTCCGGCGGCCGCGCGGGATGCCGCCACCGGGCGCATCAGAAGTTCACCTGCGGCACCGTCTGCGAGGCGGGCGAAGCGCGGAAGTACTCACGCGGCTTGAACGTGCCACCGGTGGCGCGCCGCACCACCGAGCCGCCCACCTTGCCCAGCTCCGTGTTGTAGTCGCGCACCGCCGCGTTGTACTGCTCGCGCGAGCGCAGGATGCGGTTCTCCGTACCTTCCAGCTGCACCTGCAGCGCGCGGAAGTTCTCGTTGCTCTTCAGCTCCGGGTACTTCTCCTGCACCACCAGCAATCGCGAAAGCGCGCCGGACAGCTGCTCCTGGGCCTGCTGGAACGCGGCCACCTTCGCCGGGTCCTGCAGGTCCTCGCCGCTCAACTGGATGCTGGTGGCCTTGGCGCGCGCCTCCAGCACGGCGCTGAGGATTTCCTTCTCCGAAGCGGCGGCGGCCTTCACCGTGTTCACCAGGTTGGGGATGAGGTCGGCGCGCCGCTGCAGCGCGGCCTCCAGGTCCGCCCAGCGCTGCTCGGCCACCTGGTCCTTCTCGATGAGCACGTCGTACTTCTGACAGCCGGTGACCATCGTGACCGCGAGCAACACCAGCAGCGCGTTGCCTCTGAAGGGTCGTGCGTTCATATGGCGTCAAAAGTAGGAACCGCCCTCCGCACCGACAAGAAGGGCCGCCACGCCCGGCTGGGCTGAGCGAGCAGCCAGCCGGGCGCCCCATCCCCTGGTGGATGCGTTGAAACACGCATACCGTCTCAGCCTGGAAATCATTCATTCCAGGAGAGCACATGCGAACGGGCTTCATCGGAGGGTTGTTGCTGGCTGTGGGCGCGTTGGTGTCGGGCTGTGGAGGGACGGAGGCGCAGGAGGAGCTGCCGCTCGGTGAGACGGAGCAGTCAGCGCTCCAGGCGTGTGGCACCAACCTGCCGCCGTGTCCGTCGGGCTACTACTGCACGGGAACGCTCCGCGGCGCCTGCGAGCCGGTGAATCCGCCGCCGTGCGGGCCCGCGCTGCCGCCGTGCCCGGACGGCTTCTATTGCTACGCCTACCCGCGGGGCTACTGCCGGCCCAGCCCCTAGCGAGCGGTCAGCTCCAGGTCCGCTGCTGGTTGCGGGCGTTCTTCTCCCGGAACGCCTGCTCCAGGTCCACGCCCACGCGGTTGGCGATGGCGAGCAGGTAGTTGAAGACGTCCACCAGCTCCTCGCCGAGCTGGGCGCGGGCCTCCTCCTTGGGCGTGGCCCCGCCCTCGTCGAAGAGCTTGTTGTAGCGGCGCACGGCCTTGAAGACCTCGCCCACCTCCTCGCCCATGAGGAAGCAGTTGTGGACGAGGTCCACCTTCAGCCAGCCATGCAGCGCCTCCAGGTCATGGATGTAGCGCTGGTAGTCCTTCATCGACGCGCCTTCGGGGAGTGAAATCATGGCCCTTCTCCTAAGCGAGCCGCGCCGGGCTGTCGATGCCCGCGCCACCGCCCCGAGACGTCAGCGAAGCACCGTCTCCTGGAGGAACCGGGTCAGCGCCTCCGCCATCTTCTGGTGCGTGGCGGCCGACGGATGCCAGTCCTCACCGACGCCGTCGACTCCGGGGTTCTGCACGGCCATCAGGTAGCGGTAGACGCGCTCATCCCCCGCGCGGTTGCGCTCCGCCACCAGGTCGGTGACCCACTCGCCGACGTGCGCCGAGGACACGGTGCCGTCCATTTCCTGCTGCTTGTACCCGTCCGTCATGCTGCCGAGCGTGCACACGATGCGGGCCTTCGGGTGCAGCTCGCGCAGGCGCGCGAGGAACTTCCGGTACGCGGACTTGAACGTGGCTTCGTCGGGGAGGAACTGAGCCGTACCGAAGCCGGCGAAGGCGTCGTTGGTGCCGGCGTTGATGACAATCACGTCGGGCGAATAACCCGTGGAGTCCCAGGCCGCGGGCTGGCCCGGCACCGCGAGCTCGTAGATGGCCGGCAGCAGGTCCGACGTCGACATGTCCAGGTTGCGGTACACGCCGTGGCCCGAATAACAGACGTTCACCAGCTCCGCGCCCAGGTTGCGGGCCGTGAGCCAGCCATAGCTCCGCGTGGGGTTCTCGTTCTTCGACGTGAAGGTCGGCGCCCTCCATGACGGCGAGTCCGGGATGAGGGCCACCTCCGTGCCATAGCCGCAGGTGATGGAGTCACCGACGAGCTCCATCCGCAGCCCGGGGCGGGCCGGCGGCTCCCGCAGCTCACCGTGGACCTCGAGCGCGACGAGCGCGGTGTGGCCCACGGAGGACTCGGTGCGCTTGAGGATTTCCACCGTGTGGAGCCCTGGCTCCAGCCCGCTGGCGAGCTCGTAGGTGGACTCGCCGCTCCGGGCGGCGAGCAGCTTCGGCGGCGCTCCGTCGAGGCTCACATCGAAGTAGTTCGTCCCCACGTCGCCGCCGAGGCCGAAGTCATTGAGCCGCATCCGGACCGCGTCACCCCAGAAGCGCGCGCGAACCGTCACGCCGGGATGGGAGAAGACGACGCCCGTACCCGAGCTGTACCGCCGCCCAATGTATTGCAGACGAGCATCGGAAGCCGGCACCGTCACCCACGTCAGGGCCCCAGGAGAGGGGTTCGACACCGGGGGCGCCGTGCACGCCGCCAGCCATACACAGAGTCCGAGCCCGAGCACCACGTTCCACCGCTTCATCGCCCCTGCTCTACCACGGGCAACCTCGCCCGGCGGAGGGCTGGGAGGCAGCGTGCCTGGATGGTTGCCGGCTAGACCGAGAAAAAAGCGCAACCAGCGAAGCTCCCTCCTTTCGTATTCCCCGTAACGAAAGCGCCGGGGCTCGCGAGTTCAGAAGCGTCCGGCCTGACAAGAGGGAAACGGCAGCGTCGCGGTGCGGGCGCCATGGCGCGTGAGCTCCATGGCGAGGCCGCCCGTGTCGTCGTGCGCGCGAAAGCGCACAGGCGCTGCGCGGACCCGACATCGGTGTCGATTTCCCTGACGGCGGCGCATCCCGCACCGGCCGTGTCGGGAGTCGTCTGTGCCTTGACCGCATCGAGGAGTGAATGAGACAGACAATGAGAAGTGTATGGATGGCGCTGGGCGCCGCGATCTGGATGGTCGCGTGCGGCCCGGCAACCGAAGTGGCGGAGCACACCGAGGAGCTCGCTTCAGCCAAGGCGGACCTGGGCGGTAGCACCTGCCGCCCGACGTCCGAGCCGTCCGTGGGCACGGGCAACTCGCTGAAGTGCACGGGCCCCTGGGAGTACCGCAACCTGTGTCCCAAGCACGCCCCCAACCCGGATTGCGGTGCCGCCATCGGCTACGAGCAGGTGGCGTGCAACGCCACGTGCAACCACCCGTCGGGCTTCCAGCAACTGACGTTCACGGGGACCGCGAGCGGCAGTACGCTCTACACCCGCACCTGCGACTTCTCGGAGAAGCCCCCCTGCTCCGACACGAGCGAGACGACGTGGACCAAGACGTGCGAGCAGGTGGCGAATGAGATCCTCGCGAACCGGCGCGCCCAGGGCCAGGAGTTCTCACTCAATGCGCTGGTGAAGGTGAGCGAGACGCTGACCGGCTCGCGCACGACCGGCTCGAGCACGGTGGTCTGGAACTCGCCCGAGCTCTACATCACCCGGACGCCCTTCACCCAGCAGTGCAACGTCGTCATCGACAACAACCCGGTGGCCCCCTGGACGACGAGCCAGAGCGCGATGTGCGGCCAGACCACCTGCAATGGCGCTCCCATCTACCCGGCCTGCCGCACCGGGACCAACGGCTATGAGGACAACCCGGCCGTCTGCGACACCGTGGCGGGCTACGGCGTGAAGTACTCGGCGCCGGGCACCACGCTGGGCTCGGTGAGCCCGAACGCGGACCTGCGCGTGGGCTCGCAGTACCCGAACCGCGCCAACTGCATGACCGCGGACGAGATTCCCTTCTCCAGCTCCTCGCAGAAGTACACCGAGCTGCTCGGCGAGTGGAACCGGGCGACGGGCACCACGCCGCCGCCGGTGGACGTCCCGAGCCAGAAGCGCTTCCTCGTGGATGCGTTCAAGACGCTCTTCGAGCTGCAGGGCAGGAACCTGACCTCCGCCCAGCAGACCTTCATCCTCGACCTGTACAACAGCTACCCGGACTTCAACCGCCTGCAGCGCATCGACCCCGTCGTGGACTTCGAGTGGGGCCTGGGTTCTCCGACGAACGCCATCGCGCCGGATACGTTCTCCGCGCGCTGGACGGGTGAGGTGGTGGCGCCCGCGACGGGCAGCTACGTCTTCCAGGTGGTGGCGGACGACGGCATCCGCCTCTGGGTCAACAACCAGCTCCTCGTGGACCAGTGGATCCCCCAGGTACCCACGGCCTACACGGCGACGATTTCGCTCACCGCGGGCCAGCACTACCCCATCCGCATGGAGTTCTTCGACCAGGGCAACATCTCGGTGGCCCGGCTGCTCTGGACGCCGCCCGGTGCGACGACCGCGGTGGTCATTCCCTCCACGCAGCTCCACCCGCCGGGCTCCACGGCCAACGGCCTGCTCGGTGAGTACTTCGACGACGTCGACTTCACGTCCAGCGACTGCAACACCTGGACGCCGCCCGTGCCCGAGGGCACCTGCTCCGGCGCCGCGGACGTCAACGCGAAGCTCGCCATGTGCCACCGCATGAACCTGGCCCACGTGTCCAGGGAGACGCAGGCCCTGGCGTGGAACCGCTGCATGGACGTGGCGGCGAGCGCGGCGGCGCTCACCTGCGGCCAGCCCCAGTACCGCAACGCCTGGCACGACATCTCCCGGGTGTTCGTCACGAACGACCTCGCCTCGCTCGCGCGCGACGCGCAGGGCAACCTCGACCGGACGGACCTCCAGAAGAAGCTCGGACACCTGAGCCAGTGGTACGGCCTGCTGCGCGACAACACCTACGCGGGCCAGCCGCAGTCCGACGCCCTGTGGAAGGACCTGGACGGCGTCTTCAGCGACTTCTGGAGGTCCGCGTACGCGGGTGGCCTGCTCTCCACGAACAGCACGCAGCTCAACGCCGCGGACCCCTTCAACACCGGCCTGGCCACGGACCGCGCCATCCTGCGGGCGGCCCTCACCGCCACGGACGGCTCGAACACGGGCCCGCTGCCGCTGACGGGCGCGCCCCTGCTCATGCTGCTGGGCGACGGCCTGCACGGCCTGCATGACCGCATGGAGGACTTCAGCATGCTGCACGACCTGGGGTGCCGCTACATGGCCTGCGGAGGCATTCCGGGCGTCCAGACGGAGGTGAGCGAGCTGTGGAGCCTCTTCGGCGCCTCGGCGGACTCCACGGCGCTGTCGAGCGCGGTGACGTCCGCCACGCTGCTGGGGGTCGCCCCGACCGCACGCGCGGACTGGCGCGAGGTGTTCAACCTGCTCCAGAGGCGGCATTCGGACCTCGAGGCCGCGGTGGTCCAGACGTTCGGCGTGACGACGGGCTATGACAAGAAGCTGCTGCTCGAGACGCCGCCCGCGTCGCTGCCCCGTCCGGCCGTGTCGCTCGCGCGCTTCGTCCGGGACGGCAACACGCGCATCTCCAGCTACGCGAGGTCCGGCACCTTCCTGCTGGACGCGCGCAACTCCCTGCGCGTGGGCATCCAGGAGACGAAGCGCAACCAGCTGGACAGCCTCATCACCACCCGCACCCAGAACCTGACCAACGACCGCAACGACTACGTGGCGAACCGGGACCAGTACGTGCAGGCGCGACTGGCGGAGATGGGCAACGCGGACCAGCGCGCCAGCATCCAGGCGCAGCTCGATGCGAAGCTCGCCCAGTTCAACCAGCTCGCGTCGGACCTGACCGGGCTGCGCGCCAACGCCGCGCTGGAGGACGCCGCCTTCGGAGACTTCGCCGTGGCCTTCAACACCGCGAGCGAGGCGGAGCAGGCGGACCTGGCGAAGCTGGCCATCACCCGAAACCCGGTGGAGCAGCTGTCCATCTCCGCGGCGGAGGCCTACTTCGAGTCGTGGATGAACCCGACGTCCGTCGGAAACTACGCCGTCAAGAAGAACGGGGCGGCCTGGAGCCTCTCCGCCCGCGCCGGTGACATCATCAACATCACGGCGCGCAACCAGTGGGCCCCCACGTGCGCGCTGTCGCGCGCACAGCTCAACAAGCCCCTGAGCAGCGGCAAGGTGCAGCCCAGCGCCGGGGTTGCCGGCGCGCTGACGGGCTCGGAGGGCTACCTGGTGACCATCCAGGACAACGCCTTCAACGCGGACTCCAACGCCACGTCCAAGTACGCCGGGGCCTCCGCGTCCCTGCGGGCCTGCGCGGGCGCACGGGTGGAGTCCGGTGGCGGCTGGAACTTCGTCGTCCACGCCGAGGCGTACGTGTACGCATACGCCGAGGCCTGCATCAGCGGCGAGCTGGGCATCCGCGCGCAGAGCGACAGCAGCTCGGGCACCGAGCAGCGCGTGAGCGCCTCGTACAACACGGGCATCCGCCTGGACGGAACGCCCTTCCCCCGCCTGCCAGCGGGCTCGCTGCTGCTCGTCCAGGTGGAGCACGACACCCAGGCCATCCGGGACATCCAGGTGGTGCAGCCCTCGACGACGGTCGTCATCGGCGCTCGGGCAGGTGCCCCCGCAACGGGCCCGCAGGTGGACCTCTACCTGGTGGCCAACGACGTGAAGGCGAGCGCGTGCGTCCCGGACACCGCGCACTCGCTGAGCGTGGACGTGCAGCAACTGGTACCCGCCGGCACCGTGGTCCAGCAGGTGGCCCCGGCGATGGCGAAGGTGCTGATGGACATGCGCGCCGCCACGGACGCCCTGGTCAGTCAGGGCCGCATCCTGTCCCAGGACATGGCGGCCCGGCGTCAGGCGGCCCAGTCGGACCTGTACGAGGCCTGCAGGCTTCAGACGGGCTGCGCCGCGACGGGCACCTGCGCCAGCACGTGCAACCTCACGCAGTTCCCGCCGACGCTGATGGCGCTCTACGACACCTTCGTGGCGAAGGAGCTGGCGCGGATGGAGCGCAAGGTGGAGATCCGCAACGTGGAGCGCCAGATGGAGCTCATCTCCCTGGACATGAAGGCGCTGGCGGACACCCTGGAGAACGCGGAGGCCCGCGGGCGCGTGCTGCGACTCGTGCCGGTGTGGAGCCTGCGCAACCTGGACGGTGAGAAGCTGCGCAACAGCACGCGGGACCTCTCCGTGCTGGTGACGGACTACCTCTACCCCGTCATGGACCTGCGCTACCCGGCCGTCATGGGCGCGCTGAAGACGGACCCGGCCCTGTTGGCGCTCATCCGCGCGGACTGGACGCAGCCGTACGTGGACCTGGCCACCCTGGAGCTCAACGCGGTGACCCGCATCAACACCGCGCTGGGTGACGGGCGCTTCCAGGACCCGGACCCCAACTACGCGCTCGTGGCGCTGAGCTTCCCGAGGACGGCGGCGGCCCGGGCGGCCTCCTCCTGGCCGAAGGTCAGCGAGGAGCGGGCCACGGCGGTGTGGACGACGCTGATGGACGCCACGAATCCCAAGGCGGCCTTCTCCGTGACGCTCACGCCGGCGGACGTCTACGCCGCCATCGGCGCTGTCGGCGGCGCGCTGCAGTGCACGGACGGCACGCCCATCCTCCACCGGATGGGGCTCTTCTTCGTCCGCTCGACCTCGTCGACCACTGACAACACGACGCTGAACAACCTGCAGCTGCTCTCGAGCTCTACCTTCGAGCCGGAGCTGACGTTCACCGGCGCGCTGGGGAACAAGACGTACTTCGTGGAGGACGACAAGACGCAGGGCCCGCTGTGGCGGGTGGGCAAGAACCGCCTCCTCTTCGGGCTGACCGGCGACGCGCTGAACCACTTCAACAACCTCGAGCTGAGCCGGCTGGAGAACCAGCAGGCGGCGGGCGGTGACGGGCTGTCTCCCTTCGTCACCGCGCGGTTCGACGTGACGGGCCTGCGCACCAACAACTACCACCCGCTGGATGCAGCCTCGGAGCTGGTGGTGGTGATGCAGGTGGATCGGCGCACGGTGACGGCCATGCCGCAGCCGTTGGTCTGCCAGTAGGAGCAGTGACGTAGGCAGTCGGGGAGGCGCCGGGCTTCTGGCGCCTCCCTTCTTCGTGCAGTGCGCTTGAAGTCCCATCCAAACATCGCAGGGAGTGTGTATGGCGACGCTACGGAAGCTGGCCGTGGCATTCGTGTGTCTGGTGTCCCCACTGGGGTATGCGCAGTCCGACCCCTTCACGGACAGCCAGGTCCAGGCCCCGGAGCTGGCGGCGCCAAAGCGTGGCTCGCTGGTGGGGCAGTATGCGCAGACGGCCTTCGGGCCGGCGGATGTCAGTCGCGGCGGCTTCAGCCTGCCGTCGCCCTTCAGCGCACCGGAGGACCGCGGGCCGCTGCTGGCGAAGGCGTTCCCCACGTACTCGCCTGAAGGAGGGCTGAGTGAGTGGGGCATGGGGTGGCAGACGTCGCTCAACATCCAGCGCTCGCGCGCGAGCGGCGAGCTGGACTTCGCTACCGACGACCTGACGGGCCCCTGGGGCCGCATGGTGAAGGGCGCGGACGGGGCCTGGTACGCGGCCGGCATGGCCACGCCGGTGCGGATGGTGGCCTCGGGTAGCGCCCTGGTGGCGAAGCTGCCGGACGGCAGCACGTGGACGTTCGGCGCGCTGGTGCGCGTGGACGTGCCGCGCGGCACCTACGCCTGGTACCTGGAGGAGGTCCGGGACGTCACCGGGCGCGGGGTGCGCCTGGGCTACGTCCTCAACGACTCCGGCCGTCCCTTCCTGCAGAGCGTGCGCTACGGCGGGCGGGGTGAGGCCTTCCAGTACGAGCTCACCTGGACGTACGAGACGCTGGCCCGGTCCTTCGTGGACTACCGCGGCGGCGAGCCGTCGCGGCTGGACCGCCGCGTCCATGAGGTGGTGCTGCGCTCGCGCAACCCGGGCACGGGCACCTGGGGCGAGCGCTGGCGGTACACGCTGAGCTACCAGGAGGATGACCTGGGGCCGGGCTACCAGCTGGCCGGGGTGCAGCAGACGTACGCTTCCGGCGAGCAGCCCCCGCCCACGCGCTACACGTACAACACGGCCACGGAGGCGCTGCAGGCCGCCCAATTCCAGAGCACCCCCGCGCTGGACGGGGTGATGGCCGAGTTCGGCGCGGACGCCATCCAGCCGTTCCGCTCCACGGTGCTGGACGTCAACGAGGACGGCCGGCCGGACCTGGAGCACCCGCAGCGGCAGACCCTGTTCGTGCAGGAGGGCAATGGCTTCCGCATGGAGGAACTGCCCGCGCCCGGCCCGAGCACGGTGGGCGTGTGCCGGCCGGCGGAGTCCGTGGGCAATGAGCCGCGACACCTCGCGCAGCTGTGGCCCGGCTCGGACGCGTACCAGGTCGTGGACCTGCGCGCGGACGACGGCTTCCCGTCCAGCACGCTGACGGTGTGCTCGCGCGACGGGCAGTTGCTGACGCAGCAGACGTTCTCCAGCGGCTGGGGGCTGGGCGCGAACACCCGGCTGGTGGATGTGAATCGGGACCGGCGGCCGGACCTGCTGCGCGTGTACGAGGGCGGCTATGACGTGCTGCCCAACACGAGCGCGGGCACGGGGGGGCCGTCCTTCGGCGCCATGCGCAGCGGCGGCCTGATGCCGTACTTCACCCCGAACAGCACCTGGGTGCAGGACCTGAACGGCGACGGGCAGGCGGACCTGGTGGCGCGCCACGAGGCGGGCTTCGTCGTCTGGTACGGCACGGGCCAGTACGAGTTCGAGGGCGTGGGCCAGGGCATGCCGGTGCTCCTCTGGTACGGCGGCGAGGTGAGCGGGCTGCTCGACTACCAGACCGCGTTCATCGACTTCAACAAGGACGGACTGTCGGACCTGCTGCTGTGGCAGTCGGGCTTCGCCGCGCTGTTCATGAACACGGGGACGGAGTTCGCCGAGGTGCGGCTCCCGGTGCAGGACTTCTTCGACGGGCTCGCGAGCCCCGTGGTCGTGGGGGACTTCACCGGCACGGGCGGCACCCAGCTCACGTCGGTGAAGCTGGGGCAGGCCTTCGTGGCCACGCTGGACGGGCCGGGCACGGGCCTCATGCGCACGGCGGATGACGGCCGGGGCTCGGTGCTCCGGCTGGAGTACGCGTGGAGCCCACCGGTGGAGGGGGCGCGGCAGCGCCAGTCCGTGCTGTCGCGGCTGACGGTGGAGGCGTCGGGCCAGGCCCCGGTGTCCCATGACTACGCCTACGCACAGCCCACGCTGCACCCCGAGGGGAAGTTCCTGCTGGGCTACGAGCGCGTGACGACGACCGGCGCGCAGGGCCAGGAGGACGCCACCTTCCTGCACGACGCCTGGCGCACCGGCCTGCCCTTGAGCAGCACGCACCGGGACAGCCGCTCGCCGGGGCTGCGCCAGGAGCAGACGTGGCTGTACGAGGGCGCGCTCTACGAGGGCGTCGCCTGGAAGCGGCTGAAGGAGGAGCACACGCGGTGGGCGGCGGAGACGGGCAGCGCGCCGCTGGAGGAGTGGACGGAGTACGCCGAGTACGAGGCTCAGCTCTGCCCGTCCCGTGTGGTGCGCCACACGTCCCAGGGCACGCTGACGACGCAGAAGCACCGGGCGACGGTGTCCGGGCTCGCGGGGCACCTGCACTGCCTGGAGGACGGCATCGTCCTCATCGGCCAGCATCCGGACGCCTCGCTGGACTTCCGGCACGAGGCCCGCGTCACGCGCAACAACCTGGGCCTGACGACGAAGGTGGAGAGCCTGGGCCCCCAGGGCGCGCTCACGCTGCAGGACGTGACGTACGGGCCGGACTTCACCCTCTCCGACATCTCCAGGCCGGGCCGTGGCACCACGCACTTCGACCATGCGGCCGGGACGCTGCTGCTCCAGCGCATCACCTCGCCGGATGGCTCGACGACGGAGGCCACCGCGCGCGACGCACTCACGGACGAGGTGCTGGACCTGACGCGCCGGGCGGGCAGCAAGGTCTACACCGAGTTCTTCCGCTTCGACGGGCAGGAGCGCCTGCGGAAGCGGTGGGACAGCCTGGGCCAGGCCACCGAGGCCAACCCGGAGTCGGTGTGGAGCTACCAGTACGCGACGGCCATCCGGCCCGCGTCGGTGAAGGTGAGCACGCTGGTGGAGGCCATGGCCGGCGCGAAGCTCGAGTCGGTGGAGTGGACGACGGCCGCGGGCGAGGCCCTGGCCACCGCCCAGCGCATCCCGGAGGGGTGGGCCTTCGGCGGCGTCACCACCCACAACCCGGCGCAGCTGGAGACGCGCACCTTCATGCGGCCCACGGCGCCTGCCTCCACCGCGCCGGAGACCCTCACCCAGACGGACCTGCTGGCGGGCACCCAGCAGACTGGCACCGCGCTAGCGGCGGCCTTCGGTCATGAGGCGGAGTCCTCCTCGAAGCTACACGCCGACGTGGAGAAGCACGTGGAGACGCACCTGCGTCTCGTCGGGGGTGTCCTCGAGCAGGAGACGGTGGAGAACGGCACGTTCCACACCACCGTGCGCCTGGACGCGGCGCGCAAGCCGGTGTCGTTCACGGACGCCGCGGGCGCGCGGTACGACTACACCTACGACGCGCTGGGCCGCGTGCGCGGCGTCACCCTGCCCGGGGGCGCGCGCCACCTCGCCAGCCATGACAGCTACGGCCGCGTCACCCGCGTGCAGCGACAGGGGCTGGCCTCGGTGGAGTACGCCTACGAAGGCACCACGGGCCTGCTGAGCGAGAAGCGCTTCCTGTCGGACGGGGGCGTGGTGCAGCGCAAGGAGGAGCTCACCTACGACGGCATCGGGCGCAAGACGCTGGAGCTGCACACCGACAGCACCACGGGCGCCACGCAGAGCTACCGCTTCTACTTCGACGGCGCGACGCCGGACGCGCCGACGCAGCACACCCACCCGGGCGTGCTGTCCGCCGTGGAAGGACAGGGCTTCCGCAAGTCCTTCGAGTACCGCGCGGACGGACGGCTGGAGAAGCGCACGGTGCAGCTCGCGGGCTGGCGCACGGTGGAGTCCACGCTGGCCTACCGCGAGGATGGCGCCGTCCAGAGCGAGACGACCTGCGTGCGTGACGCCGTGAATACCGCGCCGCTCAGCTGCACCACGCTGAAGGACGTGCCGGACGCGTACGGGCGCACGGGGTCCATCTCCCTCAACGGCAGCACGCTGGCGTCGCTCGCGTACAACGCGCAGGGGCTGCTGGCGAGCGCGTCGGTGGGCAGCAGCCTGGTGACTTTCTCCCATGACTCGCTGACGCGGGCGCGGGTGGGCTACAGCCGCACGGGCGCGGGCTTCTCGTCCTCGTCACAGTGGCACTACGGCGCGCGCGGCCTCGTGGACCAGGAGCAGCTCCAGGTCGGGGCAAGCAGCCTCACGCGGACCCAGGGCTACTCGGCGCAGGGCTTCCTCACCTCCAGCACGGATGCGGAGACGGCGAGCGCGTACGAGTACGACGCGACGGGCCTTCCCACTCGCATCCAGGAAAACAGCGCCGTGCGCACGCTCGTGCGGACGGGCAGCACGCTGGAGTCGGGCGGCGTCACCCACACCTTCGACGCGCTGGGACGCACCATCCAGCGGGGCGACCTGGTGCTGCGCTATGGCCCCAACGGGCACCTGTCCCGCGCCACGCGAGGTACGGACACCTGGGACTTCCTCTACGACGAGCACGGCCAGCGCATCGCGAAGCTCCAGGGCAACGCGGTGCTGGCGGCCTACCTGGACGGCAGCGTCTTCCTGGATGCGTCCGGGCTGACGCGGCCCTTCCGGCTGGGCGGCACGCTGATGGGCGTCATCCAGAACAACGTCTTCCGCCCGCTCGCCACGGACCGGAAGGGCACGGTGCTCTCGGACTACGACGGCACGCCGCGCTGGGCCTCTCCGTTCGGCGAGCGCACCACGCCGCCGACGTCCGCGGCGGCGCTGGACTACGTGGGCAAGGGGTACGACGCCGACCTGGGCCTCATCCGGATGGGCCTGCGCGACTACGACGCCACGCTCCACCGCTTCACCACGCCGGACCCGTACTTCCTGGAGCAGCCCGAGCAGTGCGTGGAGAGCCCCGCGGAGTGCAACCTGTACGCGTACGCCCGGAGCAACCCGCAGGCGTACCTGGACCCGGATGGCCGCAAGGCGAAGAAGGACGACGGTACAGCCGCGGCGCCCGCCGCGCCCACGACCGCCACCCCGGTGCCGCCCTCGTTCAATGCCCCCACCGGCACCTACCGGTTCGGTATCGGCATCGAGTTGCCGAAGGCGAAGGCCATCACCGCCTCGGGCCAGCTCGATGTCACCGCGGACACGGGACACGCGTTCGCCTACTGGCGAGCACCCAATGGCACCATTTCGGAGGTGATGAGCTTCGGTCCCGAGCGCTCGATGGGCGACTGGGACCGGCCGCAGTTCCTCTTCGGCGCATTCAAGGGCAGTGGAGTCTGGCCGCTCACGGGGGACGCCACGGTGTACGAGTTCGAGGTCACCAAAGCCCAGTTCGACAAGGGCATCGCCTTCTCCAAGGCCACGAAGACCCATCCGGGCTACTACACGATGGAGCGCAACTGCGCGACGCTGGCGGTGGAGGCGGGCCAGGCCACCGGCGTTCCGGCGACCATGCTGCCTGCGGGAAATGGCGAGGTCGTGGCGAACTACAAGGGGGTGACCAAGACCAAGGTCGTGCCCAACCCGCATGCCCTCAACGAGCAGATGAAGGCGACGAAGCAGCCCAGCGTCGTCGTTCCCACCAGCGTCTTCCCCAAGCCCGTACCCTAGGAGGAATCATGAAGAGAATCGCATACACACGGGGCGTCCGGCTGCTCGCGAGCTGCGTGCTGGCCGCCGTCACCCTGGGAGGAGCCATGGGCTACACCGCGAACCGCAAGCCGTCCGTGCCAGCCGCCGCCGTGGAGGAAGCCGAAGCGGCGCTGGCGGCCATCGCCGCGAAGCACGGCACGGATCCGCAGACCCTGCTGGGCGCGGTGGTGGACCATCGCCTTGCGGATCGCATCCCGCTGAAGGGCGGGGTCGCCGTGGTGTCGGAGTCCGTCTACGTGCTCCCGAGGGCCGCGCAGAACGAGCTCGGCTTCAAGGAGCTGAAGGAGGGATGGAAGGGGGCCCCGCGCGCCCAGTCCGAGCTCGTCGTGGTCGCGGGCAAGAAGGTCCTGGGCAGCGTGAAGGTCCCGGACGGCGTCTCCCTGGGGGACGCCACCATCTTCTGGTTCCAGCCGGACCAGGTGCGCTTCCTCGACGGCAAGCGCTTCTCGATGGGCAACCTGGACCGCACGGAGTGAGAGGAACGATGACAGGCTGAAGGCAGCGGGCCGCGCAGTCCAGGCGGCCCGCACGTGCGCCAACCGCCGGGGGTCCTGCCTCCGTCGCTCACCTGAGGCGCGGCGTGAGGTGAAACACCGGCGGGCCCGCTCCAGCAGCCGTGGAGCGGGCCCACCCTTCAGTTGAAGTACGGCGAGGTGGCCAGGTGCAGGCGGCTGGCCAGGTCCTCCGCGTCCATGCGCGCCTGTCCGGACAGTCCAGGCAGGGACGCGTCCACGGCGTCGCGGGCCTCGCGCAGCACGGCATAGGCTTCGTACGTCTGGAGCTTCTTCAGGATGTCGATGGCCACGCGGCGCGTGGCGCGGGTGCGCACGCCGTCCAGGTCGAGCAGGTTGCCGCGCAGCTGCGCCAGCAGCGCCGGAGTGAAGAGCGCATTCGGCCGCGGGTCCGCCGCCAGGTAGAAGCCCCGGGCGATGGTGTTGTCCAGGTACAGCCGCTGGAGGACACGCCGGGCCTGGGCATCCGCCCTGGCGCCATAACCCGGGAAGGCCGCCAGCGTCTCCGGCGGAATGGGGGCGAGCAATCCCTCCATCGCGATGTCCCAGGCGCGCAGCTTCTCCTGATTGGAGCGGCCCCAGCGCACGTACTGCAGCACGCTGTTGAGGAGCGCGTCGGCCGGAGCCGCGGCGCCCGTCTCCAGCGCCGCGCGCAGCTGCGCCTTCCAGGCCACACCGTAGAAGAGCTCGAGCGGGTTGGGCGTGGCGTCATTGCGGTTGCAGTCCGCGTCATACCCGATGTCGGTGTCGGTGCAGAACGCCTCCTCCGGAAGGTTGGAGGACAGGCCGTACAGGTAGCGGATGGCGGATACGTCATACGGCCCCACCGAGTCGGCCCGGTAGGGCTGCTCCTGCCTGTACGTGTAGTCCATCACCGAGGAGGTGGGGAACGTCAGCGACCCCTTGAAGTTGTGGCGCAGGCCCAGCGTGTGGCCAATCTCGTGCATCACCACGTTCGTGATGATGCCCTCCACGATCTGCTTGGGCGTCAGGGGTGGCAGCGCCTGCGTGAGTGCGGACACGTCCCCCTCGGGCCCCGCCAGCGCCTCCGAGGAGTCCAGCTCGCACAGCCGCTCGGAGGCCATGCCATTCCACGCCAGCACGCGCCGGGGGCCGGGCGCCGTCACCCCCTCCGGTGTCGCGAGCGCCGCCCCTCCCGCCTTCACCGCCGCGTTCACCCAGGCGACGGGGAAGTACACATTGGCACCGAGGACCTCCCCGGTGTTCGGGTTGGTGCGGAAGTCCGCCCAGGCGGTGGAGTAGAACAGGTCCGGGTCGAAGAGGATGAAGTTCCGGTCCAGGTCGCCCACGGACTCGCCCGGCTGCGCCAGCCGGACGGAGAGCGCCTGAAAGCCGAACGCTCCGTTCCAGAGCTCCACGCCCCGCTTCACCGCGCCGACGAGGTCGTAGTCGCGGTAGCGAGGGTCCTGCTGCGTCTTCACCAGCGTGTCGGTGATTACCCAGGTGATGGGCTTCATCCCCGGCCGGAGGTTCCACTTCATGGGCGCCTCCTCGCCAAGGCCCCCGGTGTTGGGGATGAGCCGGTGGTTGCCGAGGAAGTAGTGCGCGAGCGGCGGTGCCGGTGGCGCCGTGTAGCCCTCACCCTCCTGATAGCGCCGCAGCTCCAGGGAGAGCGTCGCTGTGACTCGCGACGCGGAGATGTCGCTCAGGAAGGGCACCGCGTGGCCAGTGACGAGCTTCTCGAAGGCGATGCCGGTGTCCAGCCGCCGGAAGCGCCGGGCGAAGGCCAGCTCCACCTCGAAGCCAGCGCCGTAGGTCAGGTCCAGGTTGTCCATCCCCACGAAGCGGTCCAGGCCCGCGGCCGGGTCGAAGAGGATGTAGTCCTCCGAGCCTGGCAGCCGGTTGAAGTCGGGCGCGTCGGTGATGATGGGCCACGCCTCGACGACCTCGTCGGGCTTGTAGAGGTCGCTGCGCACCTTCGTGTCATCCACGTTGAACGCATACAGCTTGCCGTTCTGTACCTGGAAGGACACCACGCGCACGCCCAGCGTGTAGGCGACGTTGCCGAAGACGTCCGCCGGGGTGTCCTGTATCAGGTGGGCGGACATGAACCAGCGCTGGCCCAATTCCTTCTTGCGGAGCGCCAGGTAGAACGTCCCGTTCCCGTCCGCGGGGCGCGCAGCCGGAGTCACGCCGAGCCCCACGCGCAGGCGCTCCCATGACTCGGTGCTCAGCTCGCGCGGCACCGCGACGAAGGGGCCTTCGAGAAGCAGCGCGGAGCGCTCTCCGGTGCCTCCCTTTCCCTCGGAGCAGGAACTGGCCAACAACAGGAAGGACAGCGCGCACAACATGCACAGCAGGCCGCGTGGAGCGGCCGCTCTTGGTATCGACATGATGGAGTCCCCCTCAATGCCAGGCATGGAGGCCGTGCTCAGGCAGTTCGGTATCAAGGGGAATGCACGTACGCCGGGTCCATATCGACGCGGTTGAGAATTCCTGGGACGGTGGCTGACCTGGGCCCTCTTCACCCCATGGTGGAGGTGGGGCTCGCGAGCCCATGAAGGCACACGGTGCGCGCTTGAAGGCTACGAGCGTGCGCTGAAGCTAGCGTAGGGCACGGTCTCCGGTGCCCGCCTCGCGCTCCAGTTTCCGTGCAGCAATGGCGCGAGGAGCAGCAGGCTCACGGGCACCAGGAGGAGGCCGGACTCGCCCAGCCAGATGCTGTCGGTGGGGTTCGTCGCCGCCCCGAACGCCGAGAGCGCCTCATTCCATACACCGTGGAGCACGATGGGAGGCCACATGCTTCCCGTCTCCATTCGCAGGCGTGCCATGGCCACTCCCAGCGGCATCAACAGGACGACGAAGAGCAGCGCCGTCAGGAACCGGCTCGGGCCGAAGTCGCCGCCCGGGCGGAGGATGAGCGGCAGGTGCCATAGGCCCCACACGAGCCCGCTCAGCGCCAATCCCCACGGCACGCGCGCATCGAGCAGGCGCGGCGCGAGGTAGCCCCGCCAGCCGATCTCCTCTCCCGCCGCCCAGATGCACCCCACCACCGTGCCCACTGTCAGGTGCAACGCGAGTTGCTTCGCAAACCGGACCACGGGCTCGCCGGTGCTCTCCACCGTCCACCCCCATTGCGGCAGCACGAGGGAGTCCTGCATTGGCGGGTCGAAGAGGGCGAGCCCCGTGGCCCAGGCGAGGCCGTGCGCCAGCGCGCCCACGCCGAGCGGAAAGCCAAAGGCATACAGCAGGGCACGCCGACCAGCGGCTCCGCCGAGGCGGAAAGACAGGTCGCCCCACCCCTCACGCGTCGCGATTCTCGCGGCGAAGGACGCGACGGCGGGCGACCACATCAGCAGGACGACCTTCCATGTCCTGTCCAGGAACGGCACCCGGAAGATGATCATCCACTCGAAGACCGCCGAGAGGACAACGAGCACCGCAAAGAAGACCCACAGTCCCCGCCGTGCGCGTCTGGCTTCGTCCATGCGTTGGGAGGCTATCCCACTTCCCGGGCTCATGCTCCGGGGTCGCGCACCCTGCGGCCCCGCTGCGGGTCCCCGAGGGGACTCCCGAGTTCATCATCCCCCGACTCTATTGAGTACCGCCGAGTGTCCTGTGTACCCAGCGGACTGAAGCCTTCGAGAAAAGTGACCCGAACCTGTCCAGCAGGGGCTCCCTCTCCTGGCATCGTGGAGTACCTTTTGCCCGAAGTGCTCATCCCCGGGCTCCGGCGAACATGGCTCCGACTCCGAAGGTCTTCATTTCCCATACGACGCGCGATCCGCGCGACGCGGCCCTTGCCCGCAGTCTCGATCTGGGCCTTCGCGAGCGTGGCGCCGAAGTCTGGATTGCCCCCCGTAGCATCCCCATAGGGGCGGAATGGGAGCCGCATCTTGTTCAGGGACTGATGGAGCAGAGCACGCACTTCCTAGTGCTGCTCTCGGCTGCGTCAGTCACATCGGAGTGGGTGTTGAAGGAGGTCGAGCTGGCCCGGAAGCGCTACGCGGCGTCAGGTGCGCTCCGAATCCTCCCCCTCCGACTGGGCGAACCCGGAGCATTCGCGGGCGCGGACTTCCTCTCCCTGTTCCAGGAAGTTCCCCGTCACGATGACCCGATTACCCAGCTCGACTCGGTGGCGGTGGCGCTCGGGCTACCCTCTCGCAGGCGCACTCCGGTGTCAGACATCCGCTACAGGGGGAAGCGCTTCTGGCTCCCTCGGGGGGAAACGATTCGACTCTCGTTCGACGGCTTCCTTCCGGATCCGGAGAGTGACGATTGGACGGGCTGGAACCCGAAAATCTTCCCGTTCGAATCCATCTCCAAGTTGCCCTGCCTCGTGCTCCTGGGCGAGCCCGGCACCGGAAAGAGCACGGCCCTGAAGTCGATTGATGCCGGGTTGTTCCAGGGGAGTGACGACGACTCGTCCCAGAACCTGCTGGTCGACTTGAAGGAATGCACTTCCGAAGCACTGCTCGACAAGTACCTCTTCCAGTCAGCGGGGTTCCTGGCGTGGCGGAACTCCGAAGGCACTCTGAATTTGTTCCTGGACAGCCTGGATGAATGCCTGATTCATATACAGGCTGTTGCCCGGAACCTGCTGACGGAGCTCGGACGTTGTCCCGTGAAGCGGCTGCGGCTGCGGATCGCATGTCGTACGGCGGAATGGCCCGAGTTGCTGAGTCATGAGCTGCCGGAGCTGTGGGGCAAAGAACACTTCGGGGCCTACGAAATCGCACCGTTGCGACGGGTCGATGTCGCCGAGGCCGCTCTGATCGAGGGTTTCGACCCCGAGGCGTTCTTGAAGGCAGTCACGCAGCGGGACGCCGTCCCATTGGCCATCAAACCAATCACGCTCAAGCTACTGCTTTCCTCGTTCAAAGAGGATCGGCGGCTGCCAGATAGCCTGCGCGCACTCTATGAAAAGGGCTGCTTGCGTCTTTGCGAAGAGTTCAGTCTGGACCGAGCCGCCTCGAAGGCCGATGGCAAGCTTCCGTCAACGCATCGCCTGCGGCTGGCGGAACGGATCGCGGCGGTGACCCTGCTTTGCAAGCGTCCGGCCATGTACCTCGGACAGGATGCAAGCCGTGCCCCGGAAGAATCCGCCACTCTCGATGCGCTGAGCTACGGCTACGAGAAGATTGGAGGGAAGCCAGTCCCGGTCATGCCTGAGCATATCCGGGAGACCCTCCAGACAGGGTTGTTCACGGGAGGAACGAGCGAGCGGCTCGTCACCTGGAGCCATTGGACCTTCCCTGAGTTCCTCGCGGCTCGATTCCTGGTCACCCGACGGATGACCACAACGAAGCTCAAGGAACTTCTCCTACGGCCGGACACAAGCGGGAAGCTCCGTATCATTCCCCCGCTCCAGGAAATGGTGGGCTGGCTTGCGGGCATGAGTCCTGAGTTCTTCCAGGAGCTCGTCCCCATCGCCCCCGAGTTCCTGCTCCGTAGCACCGCAACCACCATCGACACAGCATTGAAGGCCAGGCTGGTCGAGTCGTTGCTGGAGCAACTCAACAGGCAGGAAGTCGCCGACTTCGAGGATATGCTACGGCACAGATATGACTTCTTGAAGCACCCTTCCCTCGGCTTACAATTGGCCTCCATCATCAAGGATCGGAGCAAGAGCTTTCTGGCTCGCGTGATTGCGATCAACATCGCTGGAGAATGTGGAGAATCTTCGTTATTGGGAGACCTGCTTCAGCTGGCGTTGGATGAGTCAGAAAATCTGGATATCCGATGCGCAAGTATCGAAGCGATGGGTGCCATGGGCAATCAAGAGGCTTTCGAGAGCCTCAGGCCACTTCTACGTACCGAAGGTGATCCAGAGAAGGAATTGGCGGCGAGGGTCCTGCATATACTGTGGCCCATGTACCTCTCCGCCGAAGGGCTATTCGAGCTCCTGTCAGCGCCGAGGAATACGCATCATTTCGGCACCTATGCTGGTTTTCTTTACAGAGACGTGGCGGAGCATCTCAAACCCGAGGACCTGCCAGTGGCACTTCGATGGGTGGAGAGTCGGGGAAATGGTTTCTATTTCGATCCACTGGTCGAGGCCATTCTCCGCAAATCCTGGGAACATCTTGATGCGCCGGGCGTGTTGCGGGAGTTCGGTGTTTCGGTCCTGAGCCGGCTAAAGCTGCATAGGCCCTTGTTCGGGGATGCAACGCACCGCAGGCGAGCGCCTGACCCACTACTGGCTGAGCCTGACAAGCGGCGAATTTTGGTGCAGGAGTTGTTAGGCCAACTTGAACACCCCAGACTCTGGTTGATCAACAGGGAGCCGTTTATCTCCAGTGGCGACCTTCGCTGGCTGACCCAGCAGCTGGAGCAGACCGCGGATCCTCAGCTTCACGAACGATGGTTGAAGCTAATCGAAGGCATATTCTCATTGGACGACTTGGAACATGTCGACCTCATCCTGGAGGTACGGCAACGAATTCCCTCGCTCGCACGACAGTTCGCATGGTGCCTGGACGCGGTCGAACTCGGGTCTCCCCAAGCCGCCAGCCTGCGAGCCCGGCAGCAGCAGCGCGAGAGCCAGAATAAAAGGCGCGGCGATGAACGAGCGCATCAGCCTCCGAGCCAGAACCGCGTGAGGCACCTGCTCGGAAGGTTCGAGGCCGGCGATCTGATTGCCTGGCACCGCATCAGCCTGGAGTTGGCTCGGAGCCGGATCAAGAAACGCAGGTGGCAGACTGACGACGAATTGCAGGCCAACCTCTCAGCACTGCCGGGCTGGGAGGCTCTCGATGAGAACCTCCGAGCCCGCTGCATCTCCGCTGCAGAACGCTACCTGCGAGACGGAGAGCCACGCACAGCCGAGTGGTTCGGTACTGGGGAGTCCCACCGTTGGGCCACTGCCGGGTACCGGGCGCTTCGCCTGTTGCTGGCACAGAAACGAGAGGTACTCGCTGGCTGGCCGACGGAGCAATGGACTCCATGGGTGCCACTCGTCATCGATTGGCCCTGGGAGCAGGATGGGAAGGAAAAGGCAGTCCAAGAAACCCTCGTTGCGCACGCCTATGTCAGGGCCCCCGAGGCGTTCATCTCGGCCGTGCTGGAGTGGCTGGACAAGGCCAGCAAGAATTTGAGCGTCTACACGCTCCTCAAGAAGTTGGCGAGTCTTTGGGACCCGCGCCTTGTGGATGCACTGGTGGACTGGCTGGGAACTGGCGTGCCGCTGGAGCCATCGGCTCTGGGAGTGCTGCTGAACGAGCTTGTGCCCCGAAGCCCGAAGGCGTTCGAGCAGGCGCTGCGGTGGGCATCGAGTGCTGCGGTCGATGAAGCGGAGCGAGAGAAGAAGCTCGAAGCGGCCAGCTCGCTGCTCAACACGTCCCTGCAGGCCGCCTGGCCACACCTCTGGCCCCTGATGCAGGCAAATCCGGCGTTCGGGGAGCAACTCCTCACGCGCTCCGAGGTCTATAGGGCGCGGCGGGAACAGCAACTGCAACTGGTGGGAGAACTCGACGAGAACGCCATCGCGGAGCTCTATGTCTGGCTCTGGCGGCGCTTCCCTCCCGCGGACAATAGGAATGTGCAGCACTTCCAGATCACCGGGCTACGCAACGCGCTGCTGGGCAATCTGAAACAGCGAGGAACCCAGGCCGCGGTCTCAGCGGTCCGGAGGATCGCGGAATCCCTGCCGGAGGTGCCTGGACTGAAGCTCGCAGTGCAGCAAGCGGACGAACAGCGCCTCCGGTACGAGTGGAAGGGCTTGGAGCCCGAGGAGCTACTCGCACTGGTCGAAGGTACCTAGTATCGCGGCACGGCGCAGAATCCGGCCCACCTTACGTACGCATCACGGGCCTGCTTCACGGTCGCTACCGCTGCTGTGGAGCTTGGCCAGGTTGCGCAAGTCCATTGAGGCGCTGCGGTCCTCCATGAGCCGGTCCAAGGCTGCCTGACCTGAGGTCCGGTAAAGCCTCTGCTTTTCGATGAGGCGGCGGACCAGGGTGCGATTTCCATTCCCACGCTCCCCTGTAGTGTCTCTTCTTTACGGTGAGAAGAGTCACTGCAAGCCCATGTCGGAGAAGCGTGATGCCAGTGAAGGTCTTCATCTCCTACTCGTCGGCTGATCGCACCGAGGCGCTGGTGGTACGCCGGCTGCTCGCCCACCGTGGCTGCACAGACTGCTGAACGGCCCTGGAGGACAGCGGGCGTCGGCTGTGCCGTGGTGTCCGGATGGAGCCTTTGTCGCCGCCGGCACCGAGGACTCCGAGTGGTTCAACAGACAGGGCGGCTCAGCCGTCCATGTCTGGGAGGTTGTCTCAGGGCGGATGATGACCCTGGTGGGGCATCACGGGCAGGTGTGGGGGTCGCGCGGTCGCCAGACGGCGAGCTGCTCGCATCGACCGCGGATGATGACTCCGTACGTCTCTAGCCATTTCCCATTCAGGAAGACAGCTATCAGCGGTTCCTCGCCGGCCGGAGCAACCTCGTCGTCGAGGACGGGAAGATGGTCGTCCGTGCGTTCGATGGCCTGCCGTGGTGGAGATGAACCGGAGCCCCTCGGGGCCAGCCCACGAGGAGCCGTCTCTACCGGCCTCACTCTTCGATGCGCCGCCATTGGAGCCGACGACCTGATCGCCAATCATCGAACGTGACGTACTCATCGCCTGCGCGATTGCCCCAGAGCCGACGCTTGGTTGACCCCTCCAACCGAGCCTCATCCACCACGGGATAGAGCTGAAGGAACTCGAGTCGCTGGAACCGGCTGCTCGTCGCGTCCTCTCTCAGATAGGGGAGGATTGCGACCTTGCCGTGGTGCCCGTCTGCGCAACCCAGCTCCCACGGAATCCAGAAGGACTCGTCCGTGTGCTCGGAGGTGGCCAGCAGGAGGCATCTGCTATTCCGGATTCGCAGGCGAAGACGCTCCGCCGTCTTGCGCGAAACCGACAGCCGGCTCAGCTCCGCATCATCTTCGACCCAGTCGACGTAGACCTTGTAGCCGAGCGACTGGAGTCGGCGCTTGATGCGCAGGATGGCCTCCTGGTCGCTGTAGCTATGCGAGAGAAAGATGTCGAAAGCCTCGTCCCTCGGAGCTTGCGCTTCCTTGATGAGGAGGTCCGCGCAGACGTCTGACGCGAGCTTGATCCCGTGCTTCCGAAAAGCATGCTCCTCGCCAAGGGCGCGCGCCTCGGACAGCCGCAGCGGCACCCGCGTCACGTTCAGGGGGCTGAAAGCGGGAAGGCGCATCGGTGGGTCCCGGGATAGCGGCTCAGCGACGCGTCCCGGTGTTCCTGAGCTGCTGTTCCTCGTGCCACGCGTAGGCCCTGTCGAGCTCCGCGCTGATGCTGTTGAAGTCCCAGTCGATGACCGGGATGCGGCGCATGCAGTCCGGAATGCGTCCTGGCGAATCCCGGCGGATCTGCATCCCGAAGATGGGAAGACTCAGCTTCCGGGCGCACCCCACCTCCCAGCTGGCACCGTGCGCAAGGTGCGTTTCCTCGCCGATGAGCAGGACCAGCAGGTCGCTGTTCTGGATCAGCCGGCGGACGTGCTTCTTCCAGGTCGCATCATCGAGATCCTCCCGGAGGGAGTTGTCTGTGAACGTCCACGGAGTGGCGTTGAACTGGCTCTGACGGACGAGGAAGTCCCGGGCCCACATGTCCTCGGAGGCAAAGCTGACGAACGCACGCAACATTCGGCACCTCCATGCCGCCCGGCAGGTCTGGGCGGTTGTGTCGGATGCCGAGCCTTCTAGGGAAACCGCCTCAGCGTGTCCAGCACGAGTCCCTCGGTCCTTGCTGTTCAGTCCTTCTTCGGCATGAGCTTCTGGATGAGGGACTGGAGCTGATTCACCGTCTCAGGCTTCCCGGACCTGGTGGTGAGCTGCTTTTCCAGATTGGCGGTCGTCGTTTCGTACATCCAGGACTGCATCCACGGCTCGGGCTTGAGGCCGAGGAGCGCCTCGACATGCTGCTCCTTGGACGGCCAGTCCCGCCCGGCGCACGCAAGCTCCAACCGGGTCCCCTCCTGCCAGTACGCCTCGGCCTTGCTCTGGGCATTGGGCGGCGGAGCACGACCCACCGATCCCGCGCCGTGACGCTCTTCCCCGAAGACATCGTCCTTCCCGCACTCCAAGTCATGCACCGCGATGGAGTGCACGTGCTCCCCGTGGTGGCTGGGCAGGATGGAGCGCTGTCCGGGAGGTGACGAAGGGGGGAGCTGCACCGCCTGTCGGCGTGCCCCCCTGGCCCGGCTGGCTGGAATCATGACCGCCAAGGCCCTCCGGGCTACGGAAGAAACACCGTCATTCCGTACGAGCCGATGCTGAGCGACGCCGCCCAGCACTGGCTGGACTGAAGTACGAGCGCGGTGCGTCATGGAGGGACCTACCGCCTGGGGCCGCGGCGCCGCCCTCCGGATTTCTTCCCCGTCCCGGACCGGGCCATGCGACGGAGCCTCTCCTCGATTTCAGCGCGCAGCCCGTGGAGCTCACCCATCTCGTGCTCCGCCGCGTGGCCGCAGTGCGAGAGGATATGAAAGGCGCGCCGCACGTCCGCGTACTGGGGCCTCCGCCCCAGTCCGGTCACGTACTGGAGGAAGGCGCTCTTCTCCGCGGGACGGCTCGCGGTGGCGTACCAGTGGCCCAGCGCGATGTTGGCCTCCCGGTCCAGCTCCTGGCCGAGCTCCAACTCACCGGGGCGGAACCACTGCCGCTGTTCCAACAGGGTGTAGCCCGCCAGCATCCGGGGTGCCCGCCAGGCAGAGAAGCGGCTCGAAGCCATCCTCGGCTGTGTGCTACGGCGCATCTGGACGCCCTCTTGAAGACTCGAAGGTGCCGGACAGATGCTCCCCCTGCAACGCTGGCTGCCACCGGCCGAAGCCCCTTCCTACCTGCGCCCGTACGACGCGTTCCGGAGCACCGGCGCCCGCATCGGCATGGATGTCGATGCCTCCGTGCTCTCCCACGGCTTCTCCAACAGCGGCGCCGGGCTGTTCTCGGGAGGACGGGTCGCGTCGCTCGTCCTCGAGAATGACCGGGGCTCGACCTTCGTCGACGGCGACCTGCTCGTCGACGGGTGGCTGGAGAACCCGGGCGGGCTCGTCTTCGTGCGTGGCAACCTCATCGCGCAGACGCTCTTCACCAGCGGCTACCTCATCGTGCTGGGAGAGCTCCGTGTCCGGCGCCTGTTCGGCGAGGACGAGCCGGACGGCACCTACGTCTTCGGCGACGCCCACGTCGAGAGCGCGGTCTTCTCTCACAACCATCACTTCGACGTGTGGGGGACGGCCACGCTCGGAGAAGAGGTCCACGACGAAGTGAACGGGCGCGAGGCATTGCGGCAACGGCTCGTCGAATGGGGCGTGCTCTCCGACCCGCGCGCCGAATCCTACCTCGACGAGGTCCAGCGCGGCCTGCGCGCCCTGGCCGAACAGTGGGGGCCGCTGCCCGAGGACCAGGCCGCGCGGCGGTACACGCCGAAGCCGACGGAGGTCGTCGCTGCCGAGAAGACCGTGGCTCCCCGGCCCGACGTCATCCTCGAGCTCGAGCGTTGGCTCGACGATGCGGGGCTGACGCAGCGGCAGCAACTCGAGGCGCTCCGCACCCACTGGCTCCCCCGGCTGACGGACGCGGCGGCCCGGGTCGAGGCGCGGCGCCTCATCCGCAAGGCCCTCAACTCGAAGAAGCTCGTCGCGGAGCGGGACGCCCTGCTGCTCGCTCTCGAATAGCCAGCCCGCCTGCCTCAGCCACCGTGGCGAGAGGGGGTCCAGGTCACACGGTGGGTGTGAATACAGGCCCGGCGAGCCCGTCGTCATCGGCATGTCCAACACCTCGCGAACTCAACTCCTGATATCCGCCCTGGTCGCCACGTTCGCGGCCGCGGCGTGGGCCGAGCCCTCCACCTCGCCAATCCCGCTGATTGTCGCCGATGAAGGGAAGGTCTCCCTCATCGACCAGGACGGCACACGAACCCTCGCGGACTGCCGTGCCCTCAATGAGACCCGCTTCGTCGCGGGGCCCAAGCGGGGCCAGGTCGAGCACGAATGGAGGCCCTGCTACCTCTCTTTTCTGGCCGTGCACGCGCCGACAGGCCGCTGGGCGGTGTCGGCGGCAATCATGGCTGGCGAAGTCCGCCTGGCCGTGGATGGCCGCGAGTACGTCCCGCCCACCGACAAGGCCGGACGCCCGACGAAGGGCGACTACATCCTCATGGGCGACCGCAAGGGAGTCCTGGCGGTCACCCTCGGCCGCCCCGAGACGTGGACGAGCGACGGGACTGTCTACTCCCAGGGCCCGGAGGCCTTCACTCCGGACGGCTCTCGCGTGCTCGTCAGTAATTCCAAGAGCGCCGTGTGCCAGTGGTGGAGCTGGAGCTTTGCCCCTCGGCCCGTCGGCGTTCGCGTGCTCCCGCCCGGAATGACAGACACCTGCCACCCGCCGGCGAATGGCGAGCTTCGCACCGTGCTGAGGAGCAAGCGCGATGGCGTCCGCATCGCCACCCTGGACCCGACGGGCACGAAGCCGTGGAAACTGGGCCCACCCCTGCGCCAGGAGCGCCGAAAGATGACAGCCGCCACGCTGCTGGGGGACTCGCTGGTCTTCTTTCGCGAGGGCGAGAACCATCCCGAGTACGGCGGCTGTGATGAAACGAGGCCCGGCTCGTACCGGCGCTTCGAGCTGAGTACCGGCCAGGAGCGCACCTTCCACACCTTCGAGGACTGGTGCGTCTCGAGTGATTTCCTCCTGGCGAACGCGCGCAGGCGGACCGTGTACTTCTACGGGGCGCGCCCCGACCCCGTCGATGGCGGCCAGCGCCTGTTCGCGCACGACCTCGAGCGCGACGCGACTCGCGAGATTGACATCGAGTCGCTGCACAAGGTGTTCGACATCAGCGCGGATGGGCGGACGCTCCTCCTGTCCACGTACCCCGAAGGACTCATGCTGTACGACGTCGACTCGTCGCGCCTGGTCAAGGTGGGAGGAATCCATACGAAGGAGGCCTGGGCGCTGCTGCTCGCCCCGCGCTGAACCCAGGCGCCGCGCCGTCACTCAGGAGCGTTGCACCCCCGGCGCCATCGACATCCTGAACCACGGGTGGAGCGGGGTGTAGCCGTTGGCGGGCAGCTCCACCGTCCAGGTGACGAAGCCGTTCTCGTCGAGCACGGGCTCGCAGGTGGTCTTCTTCGTGTCCAACTCCACCTTCACGTGCTCGATTTCCGCCATGGGGATTAGCTCGGTGACGGTGCGCGCCTCGTCGGACAGGTAGATGAGCCGGTGCAGGGTGTGCTCGGTCCACTTGCTCACCGCGTCCACCTCCTCGCAGTGCTTCTTGTCTTCGGTATCCGTCCGGTGAACGCCGTGCCGGACCGCTTGAGGACGGACGGGAGCTGTGCTCGGCGGTGGTCGCGAGCCTGGGCGTGAGCGAGTGGATGGGATGGAGCTGAGCGAGGTGCTCAGGAGGAGTCGGCGGCGCGCAAGCGCTTCCACTCGAGCGGCAGCAGCTCGCCGATGCGCGACTGGGGATGCGTCTGCACGCGCAGCAGCACGTCGGCCAGGTACGCCTCGGGGTTGACGTCGTTGACCTCGCAGGTGGCCACCAGCGCGTAGAGACCGGCGAGGTTCTCCCCCGCGGCTTCGTGGCCGACGAAGAGAAAGTTCTTCCGGCCCAGTGCTGCCTTTCGCAGGGCACCCTCGCTCCGGTTGTTGTCGAGCGGCAGGCGCTCATCCGAGACGAAGCGGCTCAGCGCGTCCCACTGCTTCAGCGCGTAGGAAATGGCCTGGCCCAGCGGCCCCTTCGGCGGGTGCCGAGGGGCCTGCTCCTCGAGCCAGGCTCGCAGACGCGCGAGGACGGGGGTGCTGTGCAACTGGCGCAGTTCGCGGTGGGCGGCCGCGCGCACCACGTCCGCGTCGCGCGCGTTGGCTTCCACCCGGTAGAGGGCGAGGATGAAGTTCATGGCCTCGCGGGCCTCGGGAGCGGTGGCGAGCGCGTCGAAGAAACGGCGGCGTACATGCGCCCAACACCCGACGCGAGTGCGCCCGTCGGGCAGCGTCACCGGGTTGTAGCCGGTGTACCCATCCACCACGAGCGCGCCCGTCGTGCCGCCCAGCACGTCCAGGGGCGTCTTGCCCCCACGCCCCATGCTGAAGCGGTAGCCGATGAGCCACTCGCCCTTCTCGTTCTGGGTGAGGAATGTCCAGAGGTAGCCCAGCCGCGTCTTCTTCACGTCCAGCACTCGCAGCGGCGTCTCGTCGGCCCACACCACCTCCGAGGAGGCAATGCATTGCAGCAGGTGGCGCGAGAGCGGCAGCAGCACCGAGGCCGACAGGTGAAAGAGGTCCGTCAGGGTGCTGCGACTCATGGGGACGCCGCCTCTCTCAATCCGCTGCGCCAGCCGGTGCAGGGGCATGGAGTCGGCGCACTTGGACGTCACCACGTGGGCCAGGAAGTCGGGGCCGTACCCGCCCTTGTCCACCACCTTCGCGGGCGGGGGCGCGGTGACGACGCCCTGGCCGCACGCGCATGCCAGCACTTCCTGCACGTGCACCTGGCGCTCGAAGCGGGCCGGTATGTATTCGTACACCTCGCTGGTGCGGCCCTTGCCCAGCGCCTTCAACTCCTCGCTGCCGCAGGCGGGGCAGTGGCGCTCCTCGGCAGGGACGGTGTGGCGAATCTCGCGCGTGGGCGCGCCCTCGACTCTCCGGGCCGCGCGCTCGCGTCGTTTCTTCAGCGCCGCCTCGGCCCGTGCCGCCTGCGCCTGCTCGCCCGCCGCCTCCTTGCGAAGCTCGGCGGCCACGGTCGGTAGCTTCTCCGCCTTCTTGCCGAAGACGTGGCGCTGGAGGGTCGCCATCTGGCTCTTGAGGGTGTCCAACTCCCCGCCGATACGGCCCACCTCGGCCTTGAGCTCCTCGGCCTCCTCGCGCCAGGGGCAATAGTGGTCGAGTGGCAGCTGACGTGGCACCCGCGCGTAACACCCCACGAGGTAGGCCCTTACCCACGTGACGTGCTTAGCTACCTGTCCGTCCCGGGGGCGTCCAGGCGGGCTGGCGCTTCACCTCGGCCACGTCGATGCCGTCCAGCAGCATCGCCAACTGGGTGGCGTCCAGCGCCACCGTTTGCGCGTCGGCATCCACCCGGGGCAGCCGAAAGCGGCCCGTCTCCAAGCGCTTGTAGTACAGGACGAAGCCGCCCCGACTGAAGGTGAGAATCTTCACCCGGTCTCCGCGTCGGCTGACGAAGGCGAAGAGGTGGCCGGAGTAGACGTCCTCGCCCCAGCCGGTGCGCACCAGCGCCATGAGGCCATCTATCGACTTGCGCATGTCCACCGGCCCGGTGGCCAGCAGGATTCGCACCGAGGCCGGCAATGTCAGCACGCCGTACGCCCCAGGGCCGCTACCAGTTGCGCCACGTAGTCGACGTCCGTGCCCGACGCGAAGCGCACGCGCGCCCCGCCGACGGTGAGCACCTCCAACGGCACCTCCTCCGCCATGCCCGCTCCGCTCACCTGCACCGGCAGCAGGCGCACGGGCGGCTCCGCCTCGGTACTCACCTGGCGCCGACGCCGGTACACCCACGACTGCAACGTGCTCAGCCGCAGCCCTCGGCTCTCGGCGAACTCCCGCTGCGTCTGCCCGCTCGCTTCGAACTCCTCGGCGACGCGCGCCCACTCCGGCTTCTCAGCTCTCTTCGGCACACGACAAGGGATGACCTGACTTGCTCATCCCCTCAAGGCCCTGCGGCACGTCGTCCGTCGTACGGATACTGTCTTCGCGCTGGATGCTGATGGCGTCGTCCGGGCCGAAGCTCAGTTCGAACTTCTCCTAGGGCGCCACGAACAGCGTCTGCGTCCAGCCCACGGAGCCGTTGTCGCGCAGCAACTCCACCGGGCCCGCCAGCACCGGATTGGGGGAGGTATTGCGCGCCACCGCCCGCAGGAAGGCCTTGGGCTCCAGATCCGGGAAGTACACCCGCTCCGAGCGGGCTGCGTCCTCGAAGGTGAAGAGCGGCACGACGTTGGGCCGCCCATCCGAGGGGACGGTGCTCTTCCCCGGCGCCCTCAGGTTGCGCGTCTCGCCGCCCTCATCCACGCTCGGCAGGTCTACCGTGGCCGGCGTAGCGCCGTTCGCGGGGGCGCTGCCCAGGCCTGCCTTCTGCACCTCCATCTGCCGCGCCTGCACCGTCTCGTTCTTCTTCTTCACGGTGAGCAGGTCGTCGCCCAGCAGCGGCGGCCCGATTCCCAGCGACGAGCGCGCCGTAAGTATAGGCGGAATGGGAGCCCTGTTGAGGGTGTGGGCAGATGCAAAGGCGATGATCAAGGTCCCGATCAAGCTGGAGCACCCCGAAGACCCCGCGCTGCTGCCGGGCAGACGCATTGCGCTCAAACTGGCCGAATTAGCTTGAGCGTTGTTTCTACCTCTTATCCTGGGTGGGCAATCGCTTTGGATTTGAGCGTTAATATTTGTCAAACACTCCAAGAATGCCACTGCTCCTACCTCAGTTCATAGCCGATGTAGAGTTCTTCCAGGTGAATAAATGCATCAACGACCAACCAGAAAGGGATCGCTCCGCCCATCTTGAGCTTCTCAATATCCGCATTGCCGCTTTCAATGAAAGACCCCGGATAGTAGAGTTCTGAATTGACCAGATGAAGCGCGATCTCTTTGTCGATCTCGTCATTGCTCTTTTTGGCTGCAGAGCCTTCTTTGATGATTTCCCTGACGCCACTTAGATACTCAACGTTGACAGACTGGGGAGGGTTCTTTGTCAACTCCTCCGCCCACGCAGATAGTACCAATCCAAGTTTCTTGCGGGCATCCGCTATGAGTTTGCTATTCCGATACCCGGGATGCACCGTTTGGAATGCTACAAGATCTTGAAGCAATTGGCGTAGTTCGGAAAAGTCGGTTTGCGACAGAGTGCCGTCACCGGGGTACAACGATTTGCGGTCTGCCTTAAGTCTTGTTGCGACAGCGTCTATCGTAGACCGCACGATAAACAGGTGATTCAGACGCTCCACAGTATCGAACCGGATGTAATCATTGCCTGACATTGCTCGCAGCCTGATGAGTGCCCCTGCAAGTGTCAAACCCAAATGAAGAAGATCAGCATCGTATGGATGAAGCAGCAGGTCCACATCAGGCACTTCGGATCCGTGAGTATGCTTGCAGCGAGCCAAGTATGTTGCATCAATCCATTTCTCTAGGCCGCCCCAAAACTCCTGTCTGAGAGGCTCGTTTTTGAGTTCATTCTTGAAGGAGTCCAGCATGTGCTGATTCCTGCTGGTGGCTGGAGGAAGCGGGAACGGGAAATGAAAGTAGGCCTCGAATCCAGACCACAAGGTTTCGATGTCATCAATAGGAAGGGAGAAAAAAGGGGTCTCAAAGCGTGCTCTGTGGAAGTGCGACAGGCTCGTTATGATCGAGCTCTCCTTGGGCTTCTTCAGTTCGGCATCGAAATAATCCAGAACCGGCTGAGGAATTTCGGGGCCGAATTGGATTGGGTACGTGTACGGAGATGGGTACACCCTGCTTGTGCTAGGAGTTCCAATTGTTCGACTAAACTTACCGATCCTAACGAAGTATGGGTCAGGATCTTGTTGGTCAAGAAGCGGCCAAGACTCAAATACCCAGCTGTCTGCGGCACGTGTTCGCTGTAGCCATGCGATAGATGAAAGGCTGACAACGACGTCGCGGAGTTCTGCCAAGGTAGCCGACTGTCCATTATCTCGGGACAGGATGGAGGCACTGGCGCCGACAGGCTTGCCCCTCTGATCAACGTAGGCAGTTGTTAGCGGCGTGTAATCCTTGCCGATCTTAGATATCCAGTTGCCTGAAGTGTTTGGCCATAAGGTAAATCCATTGATGGTGATGTCCTTGATTGTGCGAACATACGGCAGGATTGCGACATTTCTGGGTGCCTGCATCATAGGTAACTCTTCGGTTAATAGAGTTGATGGAAAGCGATTCTCGGTGCACTACAAAACTGGGCGATGCGGGACTTGGCCACTGTGAAGCTGGTACCAGCGAAAGGTCTCGCGCATTGTAGATCCAAGGTTGAGCAGCGGTGCAAGCTCTTCGCCAATAGGCTCAGTGCTGCTGTCTACCCTGCGTGAGCCGTTCAGGCTTGCCGAATCAGCTTGAGGATTGCTGCACTCTCACCCTCCCCCGTCCGGTATCATGCCGGGCAGGTCGCCGCTTGAAAGCGAGAAGAAGGTCTGGTGGCGCAGCGCCGCCAGTATCCACCGCTCGGCCAGCAGTACACCTTGCTCCACCTTCGCCTTGTCGTGAGGTTTGCGCACCCGGGCCGGAATCACCGCCGCGCCGTAGTGCCGCGCCAGTTCAGCGTACGTGGGGTTGAGGTCCGGCTCGTACCGGTCCGGACTCTTCACGCCGCTCTTCAGGTTGTCCGGTACCCATATCCACGCCACGCCGCCCATGTACTCGAGCGCGTTGGCATAGCACCCCACCCACGTGGGCAGGTCCTCGCTCAGCACTGGCTCCGCGTACGTGAAGTTGCTGGCGCCCAGTACCGCCAGGAAGAGCTTCGCCTTCCTTCGCTCGCCCGTCTTCGGGTCCACCACGTCCAGGCCGTCACCGCTGAAGTCGATGAACAACGTCTCCCCCACGACGTGCGTCTGGCGCATCGTGACGCTCAGCGTCGCGGCCCACCGCGCGTACCTCTCACAGTACTGGCTGTACTGGTACCCGTCGGGCTGCTCCGCCTTGTACTCCTCACAGAGCAACTGCTTTCTCACGTGCTTCTTGCGTAGCTCTAGGTGCATCCGCACCCAATCCGGTTCCGGCCGGCTCGGGCGCGGTTGGCCCTCCTCGGCGAACAATAACCGCGTCAGGGCATCGTCCTCATCCAGTTCCCGCGGCGGCGGCCAGCTCAGCTTCGCCACCTTCATTGGGGACTACCTGGAGTCGGTGCTGCTGCCCTTCTACGACGCCCACCACGCCTTCATCGTCGCGAAGATGGCGGTCGAGAAGTCCACGGCGCAGGGGTGGATGGATGCGCCGGGCTTCCGGACCGGGACAGGGAAGCTGGCCAGCGTGCGCACCTTCAGCTTCAAGCAACTGCGCGACAACTTCAGCCCGCCACCCGCAGGCGACCGCCGGCGTCCGGTCCATGACCGGATGTTCGCCAACTTCGCCCGCATGTTCATCTTCCTCGTCGAGGAGGACCTGAAGCATACAGGCGAAATCTTCGACCACACCGAGGTGCTCAACGCGGTCCGCTTCATACGGACGTGGATTGCGCGTCTGGAGGGTGCCGAGGACGCGGACATCAATGCGCGGGTGCGGTCCATCGAGACGCTGTCCCAGTCGGCGCGGGAGCTGCGTACCGACGCCAATCGCGGGAGAATCCCGGCACCGGCTTGCAGCCCAACAACCGGTGGGCGGAGTTCGCCGCTCCCTATGGAGGTTGAGGCCTCGCGCTTGCCGGAGCCGGAAAAAATCACTCGCTTGCCCGTTTAATCCGCTCGCGGTTCTCAACGGACGAACCCACTCCCAACGGAGCAAGCCATGAAGACCTCCCTGAAGAGCCTGTCCCTCGCCGCCGCCTTCGCCCTCGCCATCCAGGCCACCCCCGCCAACGCCAACGGCATCGGAGGGGCCTCCATGAAGGCCTCCAACGTGGCGGACGATACGTGCCCCGTCTACGCCTATGGGTGGATCGCCAACAGCTGCGCCGCGACGAAGTCCTTCATCGTGGCCCTGCCGTTCTCTGGAGCCGCCGGGTACCGCACCTTCTCCGTCATGGCGCAGGGGGCCACCACCGGCGACGTGAGCTGCCGGATCGCGGCCACCACCAATACCCAGACCGGTTTCTACGCGGGGAGCTGGGTCTCGCTGCCGGCCGCGGGCAGCCCGCAGACCATCGCCCTGGGCACACTCTTCACGGATACCAAGAGCTCCCTCTACCTGCTGTGCAACCTGGCGCAGAACGCCAAGGTCTACTCCGTCCAGTGGGACGACTAGTTCCCTCGCCACTGCCCTGGGAGACCCGCGATGCCGCGCCCCCTGCCCCTGGCCGGAATCACCGTGCTGCTGGCCTTCCTGGGCTGGCAGTGGCTGGAACACACCTCACTGGAGGAGCAGCACCAGCAGCAACAGACGGAGCTCGCGGCCACCCGCCGCGAGCTCCGAGAGATGACCCGCGCGCTGGGTGAGCAGCAGGCACAATTGGAGCGCCTCACCCGGGAAGTGACACGCACGCCTGTCTCCGCGCCCGGCCCGACCCTGGCACTCCCCGCCGAGCCGCCCGCCTCCGGCGCTGGCATGGAGCGCCCGCCCCCGGTGACTCCGCCTGACCACCCGGTGCCACCGTCCGAGCAGGAGAGGGTGGCCAGCCTGGAGGAAGCGGTCCACGGCGAGCCCATCGATCCACACTGGAGCCGGCAGGCGGAGGACCTGACCCGCTCCAACCTGGGGCGAATCCTCACCACTTCCCGGCTGGAGTCGGTGCACTGCGGTGCCTCGCTGTGTCGCTTGGAGACCTCGCACCCCAGCCAGGAGGCGCTGGAGCAGTTTCGCGAGCAGGTCCTGATGGCGCCCGCGCCGGTGCTCTGGAATGGAGCCACCTACTCCTCCGTGCAGGGGGACGCCCGCGCGGGAACCCTCGTGACGGTCTCGTACGTGGCCAGGGAGGGAAGGCCGCTTCCCACACTGGAGCACCGCTGAGCCATGAACACGCCCGCGGGGCGACGGGGCGAATTCACGGCGTCTTCGCGCTCCATCCGGTCCGTCAGTTGGGCGGCACGCTCGGCGAAGCGCGCTACCCTCAGGGCATGCAGAGCTCGCCCGTCACCCGGGTGAAGATGGTGTCGCCGTTGTCGAACTTGACGCCGCTCACGAAGAAATAACCCGTCGCGCCGGCGAAAGCCCCCGTGCCGTCCACGATTTGATGGTGGGCCGTCACGAAGCTGGCGTTCGTGATGCCAGTCTCTCGCGCGACGAGGGTGCCCTTCTCCAGGGTGTAGTGGAAGAAGCCGCTGTAGCTGACCCAGCCCGGAGAGCCCGGCGGCAAGGCGCGCACCTCCTCGCCCTGGAAGTGCGTCACACCGCGCAGGCCGTGATTGCCGTCCACCTCACCGAGGAAGCACGACCTCGCCGGGTTGAGGCATCCCTGCGTGGACTTGTGCTCCACCAGGTCCGCGTGGAACTCCTTGCATCCGTCCGCCCACGCCACGGGCGCGAACGCGAGAACGCAAACCGGGACCACCACAGCCAGGGCCTTCGTGACACTCGCTACCGTCATGGGGATACCTCTCCAGTCGTTGAATGCGCGCTGCTTCCTCGTGCGCCCCGCGTGGAGGAGTGGGCTGCTCGTACGCCATCCCCGCGAGGTGCGCCCCTCAACATGCGCGCCGTGCGCCGCGGATGACCCGACTTTGCAGTGAGCCGGCGGCGGAGCACGGCGAAGCGGCCTGGCGCGGGCCCGAGCCGGAGGTCTGCGCTGGCCCGTGGGACGGGGCTGGCACCGCCGCACCGCGTGGAAGCCGCCGTTCCTCCCGCCGCGCGGCGTGACGCCCCCGTCGGGACTAGAGTGCGGCGAACCCGAGAACCCTCATGCCCATGCGCTCCTCTCCTGTCGTCATCTCGCGCTGGCGTGCGGCGGCGCTCATCTTCGGTGCGTGGACGCTCGTGGGCTGCGTGGCCGTCGCTGGCGGCGTGGCGGCCGCGCTCTCCACCGGCCGGCCCCTGCCCAGCACGTTCTTCTTCTTCAGCAACATCCTGGGGATGTGGCTGTGGGCGCTCTACACGCCCCTCATCTTCACGCTCTGCGAGCGCTACCCGCTCGACGGGCCGGAGTGGCGCCGCGGAGTGGGCGTACACGCGGCCCTGTTCCTGGTGCTCTGGGGCCTCGAGTTCGCCTTTGGCTCGGTGCTGGACCTGTTCGTCCAGCACCCGCAGCGCCCGGTGCTGCACTACTTCTTCAGCGCGCTGATCTACTGCCTCTTCTGCTACCTGGGCGCGCTCGCCGTGGGCCACGCCCTGCGCTTCCACCGGCTCTACCTGGAGCGCGTCGTGCGGACCTCCGAGCTGGAGTCCCAGTTGCTGCGCTCCCAGCTGCTGGCCTTGCAGATGCAACTGCGCCCCCACTTCCTCTTCAACGCCCTGCACACCGTGTCCGGGCTCGTGCGGACCGACGACAAGGCAGGAGCGCTGCGGGTGGTCGCGGACCTGGCGGACCTGCTGCGCGCGGTGCTGCGCGGCGACGCGAACCAGCAGGTGCCGCTTCGCCAGGAGGTGGAGCTGGTCGAACGCTACCTGGGCATCGAACAGCTCCGCTTCCAGGAGCGGCTCCACACCCAGCTCCGCGTGGACCCGGACGTCCTCGAGGCGCTCGTCCCCCAGTTGCTGCTGCAGCCGCTGGTGGAGAACGCCGTGCGCCATGGGACGCGCGCCCTGGAGGGCGAAGGGCGGGTGTCCGTCCACATCCGCCGGGAGGCGGAGATGCTGTGCCTGTCCGTGGAGGACTCGGGCGCGGGGAACGCACCGGATGGGCCGGCGGCGACCGAGTCCGGAGGAATCGGCCTCGCCAATACCCGGGCCCGCCTGCGCCATCTCTACGGGGAGCGCCACCGGCTGTCGCTCCGGAAGACGGAGGACGGCGGCACGGTGGCCGAAGTGGCCATTCCCTTCCTGCGCGCCGGGACGGTCTCATGAGCACGCCGCCGCTCGGGGAGCGCATCCGCACCCTCGTCGTGGACGATGAACCCCTTGCCCGCAAGAGCCTCCGGCTGCTGCTGTCGGCGGATCCGGACATCGACGTGGTGGGAGAGTGCGCGACGGGGCGCAAGGCGGTTCAGGCACTCCAGCAGGGGCCCGTGGACCTCCTCTTCCTGGACATCCAGTTGCCGGGCCTGGACGGATTCGAGGTGCTCCAGGCCGCAGGGCCGGGTGCAGCGGCCGCCGTGGTGTTCGTGACGGCCTTCGACACCCATGCGCTTCGGGCCTTCGACGTGGGCGCCATCCACTACCTGCTCAAGCCCTTCGACGACGCGCGCTTCGCCAGCGTCCTCGCCCGCGCGAAGGAGCACGTCCGCGGGCTCCGGGTGCAGGGCATGGCGCGCAGGCTGGGGGAGCTGTACGCGGCCGCGCCGCCCGCTCCCGCCACACCACCCGCCGCGGCCTCCACATACCTGGAGCGGCTCGCGGTGAAGGAGGCAGGACGGGTGCTCCTGGTGCCCGTCGAGCAGATCGACTGGGTCGAAGCCGAGGACTACTACGTCCAGGTGCACGTGGGGGGCCGGGTGCACCTGCTGCGTCAGTCCCTGCGGGAGCTGGAGGCCCAGCTGGACCCTCGCCGCTTCCTGCGCATCCACCGCTCCACGCTCGTCAACCTGGAGCGGGTCCGAGAGCTGCAGCCCCTCTTCCACGGCGAGTTCTGGGTGCTGCTCCACGATGGGCGCCGGCTCAAGCTGAGCCGCAGCTATCGCGAGCGGCTCGACCAGGTGCTCTCCGGACGCTGAGTCCGGAAGCCACCCTGCGTCTCGTTGGCCGGCACGGCGGGCTTCACCTCGTCCGTGCCGACCGGGCTGGCTGCTCCGCCCACACCCGCGTCGAGCGGAACAGGTTCGGCGGCAACTCTTCGACCGCTCCTCCGAGAATGGAGATACGACGGGGAAGGCGTGTCCCCCCGGACGCCCCCTCTCCTACATCAGGAGCGCATATGTCCGTCAGCGGTGCGGGTTCGTCGAGCAACAGAAGCGGAAGCACGGGTGCCGGTCGGTCGGCCGGAAGTTCGAGTGCGAGCAGCGCCTCGAAGTCCGGCTCGATGGCGGCCGGACGGGCGGCGGACCGGGCGAGCGTGAGCGGGTATTCCGCCGACAGCCGCACCTCGGCAAAGTCCGGCTCGATGGCCGCCGCGCGGGCCGCCGACAGGGCGAGCGTGAAGGGGTATTCCGCCGACAGCCGCACCGCGGCGAAGTCCGGCTCGATGGCCGCGGCGCGGGCGGCGGACCGGGCGAGCGTGAAGGGGTATTCCGCCGAGAGCAGCTTCTCGAAGCCTGGCTCGATGGCCTCGGCGCGGGCCGCCGACAGGGCAAGCGTGCTCGGCTACACGAGCGGCTCGCTCCGCAAGGGAACGACGAACGACACCGTTCGGGGTCTGCAAGATCGGTTGCGCTCGGCGGGCTTCAATCCTGGAAAGACTGACGGGAAGTTCGGCCCCGCCACGGAGAAGGCCGTTCGCGACTTCCAACGCGCGAAGGGTCTCAAGGCGGATGGCGTGGTGGGGAAGAGAACCTTCGAGGCGCTCAACGGCGCCTCGAGCTTCACGCAGAACACCAAGGCCCGCGCCGCGAGCACCGTGTCGGCGACCGGCCGGCCGTTCGAGGCGATGGCTCGGCTCGCGGAACAGCACGGCCTCACCGTCACGTCGACCACGGGAGGAGCGCACAACACCCGCTCGAGGCACTACCAGGGGCGGGCCATCGACGTGCGCAGCCGCGGCGTGTCGCCGGAGCGCCTCGACGCCTTCATGGCCGATGCCCGGGCCCATGGCTACACCGTGCGCGACGAACGGACACGCCCGGCGGGACAGCGGGTCTGGGGCGGTCCCCACATCCATATCGAGAGGTGAGGGAACCGGGGATGAAGGGCTGAGGGATACCCCAGGTATCCCCCAGTCCTTCCGGCAGGGGTAACTCAGGGGCAGAGGCAGCTGCCAGTACACGCGTAGTCGAGAGTACAGGGCGTGCCGCCACAGCCCGCTACGCACGTCGCCTCGGAGCCGTACCAGCGGGTGTAATTGCACGTCCACTTCTGCGGGCAGATGGCCTGCTGCGTGACGGTGCCTTCCGGGAGCTGTTCATCGACAGGGGCCTGCTCGGACGCCGGTGCCTGCTCGGGCTCGTACGTGCCGCCACAGCCCGCGGAGATGGTGAGGCCCACGACAGCAGCCAGCAGGGACAGGGTGATTCGCATGGGACGGACTCCTGGGTTCCACGGGTTGGACTTCAACGGCGCATCCTAGCCCGAGCGGTGACGCCTGCGCGGTACCGAGCGCGGGCTCAGCGACTCGAAGACGCCGCCTCGTTGGCGGGCGCCTCGCGCAGGAGCTGGACGGCGCGCTCCAGCAGCTCGTCACGGCCCGCCTGGAGTCCCGCCACCGTCGGCCGCAGCTTCACGTGGGGCTCGAGCCCCTTGCGCTGCAGTTGCCGTCCATCCCCGTGGCGCACCTGCTGTCCGGTGAAATAGAAGGTGATGCCACCGGGCAGCACCGCCTGGGTGACGTCGCCATTGGTGCCCGCGGTGGCGCTGCCCAGGAAGACGGTGTCCGCCGCGGCCTCCAGCATCAGCCCGGTGTGCTCGGCCTGGCTGATGGTTCGCGAGTCGATGAGCGTCACCGTGCGGCCCCGGTACTTGGGAACATCCACCTCTGGCAGCGAATCGCTGAGCTTCAGCCAGCCCGCGTGCAGGCCTCCCGCCAACGGGCGCTCGTACCAGGCATAGGGGCGCGAGCCCTTCACGTCGAAGTAGGGCCCGAGCGCCCACATCGTGCCGCGCGGGTAGGCGCGCAGGTCGAACACGATGCCGCGGGTGTCCTTGAGCTTCTCGAACATCGCGGGCACCTGCCAGGCCTCCAGCTTCCCCAGGTCCACGAAGCCGATGTTCCCCTCCAGCACCCGGTAGGACTCCGCCTTCGAGGGAGGCAGCTTCCACCGGGGCGTGCGAGTGAGCTTCACCTCCTTGGGCCCCCGGGCGCCGCGAACGCCGAGGACGACCGTGGAGCCCTCCTCTCCCCCAAGCGTGCGCAGCAGGGTCACGTCCCGGCGATGACCGGGCAGGGAGCCCGACACGTACGGGGCGAATCGCCGCACCCGCGCTTCGATGGGCTCGCCGTCAATCTTCTCGATGACGTCACCCGGCACGAGCCCGGGCGCGGACTGAGAATCGAGCACCTCCACCACCACGGCCTTGCCGCCGATGTCCGTCACCCAGACCGGCGGGGCGACGCCGAAGAAGCGCAGGAGCTCCGGATGGCCTCGCACCGAGGCGTGGCCGTCCTGGAGCCAGGTGGCCGCCTCGGCCAACGCGAGCACGTACGCCGTCGCGTCCTTCGCCGCGTCCAGCTTCTCGAGCAGCTCCGGGAGGCGGGCCTCCCACGGCCGGTCCATCAGGTCCGGGTAGGCGAAGAAGAAGCGCACCACCGTCCACAGCTTGGCCCCGGCCAGCAGCCGCATCTCCCGGGAGGGCAGGAGCGCGTCCTGGTAGCTCGGCTCCGGGCGCCAGGCGACCGTGGGCCGAAGGGCCGCGGCCACGCCGGCCTTTTGCTTGGGGGGGCGGGCGGCCAGCAAGAGCGCCTGGCGCATCCCTTCGTCCGGGCCATCCAGACGGTCGCGCGCGGGCCGCTTCACGTCCGCCTCCAGGGGCAGCACCGTCTCATTGAGACTCACCAGCGCGCGGTACCCCTCGCCCAGCGGCACGGAGTCCTGCGTGTTCGTGGCGCCCTCATTGAGCGAGCCTTCGGCCACCAGGAGCGCCTTCCCACGGGCGCGCAGGGCCAGCACGGACAGGTCGATGGCGGAGTCCTCGTCGACCAGGAAGACGAGCAGGGCCGGCTTCTTGCCCGGAGTGCCCGTGACGACCTCATCCGAGGGCAATATAAGCTCGGTTCGATAGGGGCTCTGCGCGCCATCCTGTGGCCTCAGGCCCATGTGCTGCACCTCGCGCAGGCCGGGCACGCTCAGCTCGCCGTCGATGAAGTGCGGCAGCAGCCGCGGCACCATCCACGAGAGGCCATAGCGCCGCAGGCCGCGCATGCGCAGGTCCAGCACCACCGCGCGAGCCTTCGCGGCGTCCGCGTCCAGCGTCGCTTGCAGTTCCTGCATGGAGGCATCCCCCTGTGGCCCCAGGAGGTTGCGCAAGTCGAGCACGAGGACGTCCTTCTCCCAGCTCTTGAGCGCGCGCAGGGTGGGAGCCGGGCCGGAGGAGGCCGGGGGCTTCTCGCGCTCCACCAGCGTGGCCGGGTCCCCGAGGGCCGCGAGCATGCCCTGGACCGCGGCGGCATAGGCCTCCGCGTCCCGTGCGGCCTCCACCCCGGGCAGCGCGGAGAGGAAGGCAGCGTCCCACTCGGCGGGCATGGAGAAGGCCCGGGGGTGGCGGAAACGAACGTCGCCCCACAGCTTCACCAGGCGCACCCGGCGTTCGGCGCGGAGCGCCTCGGGCGAGGCGGTGGCGGGAACCTGCGCCAGGGCATTTCCCGTGAGGAACAGGGCCCCCAGGCTCAGCCATGAGACCCATCGCAGCCAACTGCTCTTCATCATGCCAACCCCCTTGTCGCGGGAACCCGCGAGCGAGCTCCCGCGGCGAGCGTCGGCGCCATCGAGTCGGAGCCGATGAGACGCCAGACTAGACTGTTTTCAACGGTAGGCGGGAGGGTGGCCTGCCGCAGTGGAAATACAACCAAGGACGGAGCTTCATGACGATGAACGGTCTCTTTCGAGGTCTAGGTGTCGCGGGACTCATGGCGGGCGTCGTGGCCTGTCAGGGATTGGGAGACGAAGCCACGAGCGCGAGAGACGCCCAACAGGTCGCGGCGCCCGGCGTCGAGGCGATGAAGAATCTCGTGGTGGTCTCTCTCGACGCCTCCCACGTTCCGACGTTCGTGAAGGGGGATTTCGGCCGCATCGCCGCGAGCAAGGAGCTCCGCGCCGGAAAGACGGAGCAGGTCGCGCTGCGGCCCGTCCTCGCCGCCCTGGAGCCCTTGTTCCACGCGAGTCCCGAGGAGCTGGTCTTCCAACAGGCCGTGACGGACAACATCGGAGATCGACACTACGTCTACGCGCAGCACAAGCATGGGCTCGAGGTGGTAGGCGGAGGGCTCGTCCTCCACTCGCGAAACGAGGCCGTCTATGCAGTCCACGGAAGCGCTCGCGCCGACCTGGACGCACCGCGCATCCCGGGGCTCGGTGTGACGGAGGCCGTGGCCCTGGCGAGGAAGGACACTTCGCTCGTGGGTCCACTCGACACGGGAGCGCGTCCACAGCTGGCCTATTGGAAGACGGGTGACGCGCTTTCGCTGGTGTACCGGGTGAACGTAACCGGGGTTCGCGAGGACGGTGCTCCCGTGGACGAGGAGGTGGTGGTCGACGCCATGCATGGAGGAATCGTGGCGCGGGCTTCCAATCTCCAGACGCTCAAGAACCGGGAGGTTCATGACCTCAACCACGGCCAGGTCCTCCCGGGCCCCACCGCCCGGGTGGAGGGTGGCCCGGCGGTCGCCGATGCGGTGGTCAACACCAACTACAACCTGCTGGGGCTGACCTACGACTGCTACAAGAACCTGTTCAACCGCGACTCCTATGACAACGCGGGGGCGAAGATTGTCAGCTCGGTCCACTATGGGACCAACTACGCGAACGCGGGCTGGAGCAGCACGGCCCAGCAGATGCTGTACGGAGATGGCGATGGAGTGACGTGGGGCAACTTCGCCAACGCGTTGGACGTGACGGCGCACGAGCTCACCCACGCGGTCATCAACGCCACCTCGAACCTCCACTACTACGCGGAGCCGGGGGCCCTGAACGAGTCGATGGCCGACAGCATGGGCGCCGTCTGCGAGTGGTACCGCGATGGCCAGGTCGTGAGCGCCAACACCTGGAAGGCCGGCGAGGAAATCTGGACGCCAGGTGTCGCGGGAGATGCCCTGCGCTACATGAGCGACCCGAAGAAGGACGGTCGCTCGTTCGAATACTACGACATGACCTACGACACGTTCGTCGAGGTCCACCTGGGCTCGGGCATCCCCAACCTGGCCTTCTACCTGCTGGCCCAGGGAGGACAGCACCCGCGCGGCCGTTCCTATACCCAGGTGACGGGGATTGGCATCGCCAAGGCGGCGCAGGTCTTCTACCGGGCCATCACGGTGAACCTCCTTGGCAACAGGCTCGCCGGGTTCGCCGAGGCCAAGGTCGCGACGGAGCAGGCGGCGGCGCAGCTCGGGTACAGCGCCGCGGAGATCGCCTCGGTGACCGCCGCATGGAACGCGGTGGGGGTTGGCGCCAATGCCATCGACCACTCGGAGTTCTTCGTCCGCCAGACGTACCAGGACGTCCTCGCGCGCGCGGCGGATGCCAGCGGACTGGCCTACTACCTGAACATCCTGGGGAGCTGTAACGGGGACGCCACCTGTCTGGCCAACTACCGCGCCCTCATCGCCCAGGGGATGCTCGAGTCACCGGAGAACCGGCAGCAGGACCCGGACCTGAACCCGGCCTCGCCGAACTACAAGGCCGCCTTCATCACCCATTGCTACACGAACTTCCTGCGGCGTCAGCCGTCGGCGTCGGAGCATTCCTGGTGGCTGGATGTCCTGAACCGCACCGACTACCGCCAGGTCGTCAACGGGTTCATCACGTCCCCGGAGTACCGTCAGCGCTTCGGCAGGCAATAGCCGCGCTGGAGTTGTCCGGCGCTCTCAGGCGGAGCGCCGGATGAAGTGCGCCACGAACTGCATGTGGCGGATCATCTTCATGTTCGGGGTAGCCGGCGTCACCCACGTCTCCAGGCCGCGCAGCCTGCCGCCCATCAGATACGGGCAGCACGACAGGCCCGAGCGGCGCTCCACGGGCCCCGCGTCCGTGTACTCCAGCAGGTTGAACTCTCTCGGACGAACACGCTCCTGGAGGATCCAGATGTTGGAGGCGCCATCCACCTCCGAGGGCTCCCGCCCCCGCGCCTCCAGCAACGACGACCACTCCTCCTCCGAGAGGTTGCAGCCGAAGAAGACATCCCGGGCCTGATGCGAGTCCGTCTTCTTGAGGATGAAGTCTCCCCGGTTGCGCCGCACCCGCTCCCGCTCGCTCCCATCCAGCAACGTCAGCACCCGCGTCCACGGCAGCAACGTGTCCACCGCCTCGTGCTCTTCCGCCGTCAGCGACACGGGTCGCGCCGCCGGGTCGCTCAGCCACGCCAGGAAGAGCTTCGACTCGAGCAGTGACAACATCACGGGCACCGTGCAGCCCTTCACCACCGGGGACAGATGCGCCAGCAACGCCGCGAACCGCTCACGGTCCCGGTTCACCGAGTAGATGGAGCAGGCCCGATGCAGCCAGGCCGGCACATCGGTCCGCAGCGGAGCCAGCGCGTCTCCCGCGTAGTGGATGAGGTGCTCGACACGGTGCGGATTGTCATTGAGCGTGGCCAGGAGCGGGGCCATCTCCCCGCGCACCTTGTCGTCGTTCTTCATGATCCAATGCACCTGACACGGCGCCCCCTCCGCCCACTCCGCGAAGTAGTCCCGCATGCCCGCCAGGGGACGCCCCGTCACCAGGTACTCGGGCGGCGGCGCGAAGAGCTCGGCCGCCATCGTCCACATGTCGTCCGGCCGCTCCTGCCCGCCGACAGCCGAGTCGAAGTTGGTCTCCACCACCTTCGGACCGTCCGCTCCCAGCACGATGTCCGGACGGCCGAAGAGAAACCGCGTGGCCCGCTCCGACAGCAGCAGCTCCGGCTCCAACGCCGCTCCCTCTCCGAGCACCGGCCAGTCCAGACTCCGGGCCCCCACCACGCGCTGCAGCCGCACGTACTCCTCCCACGGCCCTCCCCTCGAGTCCCCCACCAGCAGGGCATGCAGCACCTTGCAGTGCGCGCGAAACAGCGCCACCAGCCGCGTCTCGAAACGCGCCACCGACGAGGCCGCGGACCACACGGGCGCCACCAGCGTGTCCGGAGTCTCACGCCCCCAGGCCGTGCGCCCGAGCCGCGCACGAAAGCCGTCCAGCAAGGCCCGCGAGTCAGCCCCGGAGTCGACCGCTAGCGGCTGGAGGATGGGGTCCAGGTCCAAGATGGGTCCTCGATGAGCAGGGGGGGCTGCATGAAGCCGCGCCGGCCCACGTTGGTCGTCTCGTCCACGGAGGTGCGGACGATGAGCCCCGTGGGCTCGCCACAGAAGAGGAAACACGCCAGGGACGTGAAGACCTGCGTGGGCACCTCCCCTTCCAATCGCCGGGTGACGTTCGGCTCGGCCAGGGCCAGGTCCTGCAGCACGAAGTCGTCACCGGGCGGCTCCGCGCGAGCCTCGGACACCAGGCGCGCCCACGCGTCAGGCGCCGTGCTCCGGCCGATGACGACGCTGCGCCCGCGGGTGTCCAGCGAGCGCTTGAGCACATAGCGCTCAGGATGGGCAGCCACCTCCTCCAGCGCCCCCGCGTCCAGATGGCGCACCAGCCGCGTGCGCGGGACGATTTCCTCGATGAGCGCCACGTCCTCGCGCCCCAGGTATTTATGCAGCAGCGGGCTCCACAGGAAGGCCAGCGTGCTCTTCTGCTCCGTCAGGTACATGCTCGGGAAGGAGTTGATGGCGAGCACCGCCTGCGCCTGGTAGGCGTCCAGGTACGCCTGCACCTCCGCCGTCGTGCGGCTGAACGCGCACTCGTACGCCTCCGGCCCCCGCGAGTCGTCGTACTTGTTGTACACGAGCGACACGGGCACCTCGTCCAGGTACAGCCGGCCCCGCTCGAAGCGCAGGTCCTCCACGAAGCCTCGCACCGCGGTGCAGCCCTGCGCGCGGAACTGCTCGGCGATGTGCTCCAGCTCCGTGGTCATCGTCAGGTAGCGGCTGTTCAGCACCGCCACGTTGCGGCCCCCGCGCAGGTGCCCCGACTTCTCCGCCGAGGCCAGCATGGCGCGCGCGAACGAGCCCGGCCGCTCCAACGGCGCCTGGAGCGGCCGCAGCCCCAGCTCCCGCAACCTCGCCAGCGTCTGGCTGCGCGCCAGCATCTGTCCGAAGTGGCAGGCGTAGGTCGCCGCCGCCGGCGAATGGGTGTTGAGCTCGTAGATGCGGGGCGTCCCCTCCGGCCCCAGCGTGAAGTCGTAGCGGCAGTACTGGATGCGCGGCCGGTAGGACGCCCCCAGCCGGATGAGCCGCTCGTGCCGTGGCTCGAACCGGAAGAACTCCCGCACCGCCGGCTCGTCCAGGTACAGGTCGATGACGCGCTCCAGCACCCCGAAGAGCTGCCGGAACTGCTTCACCATCCGCTCGAAGGCGCGCTGTGTGACGACGTAGGGCAACCCCACGAACGGGATGGGCTTGTGCTCCTGCCGGATGCCCTGGGCCTCCAGGTACGCGTCCTGCTGGCCCCGGTCCTCCCGCAACACCTCCGCGGGCACCAGCGCGGCGGCCTCCTCCGCGATGAGGTTGTAACCGCCCCGCTGACGCAGTGCGCTCATGAGCGCCTGGAACGCCGGGTTGCCGGTGTCGCCTGCTTCGCGCACGTCGACCTCCGAGAAGAAGTGCCGCTATCCAGCTTCTTCAAGACTTACCGACATGTCAACTCTTCCAATTTAAACATGAAAGGTTGAATATCCGGTCATGGGAACCATCCAGATTCTCCAGAGCGAGGGTGCGGCCTTCCGGAAGGGAGCGGAGGACGTCGCCATGTTCGAACCCCGGCACCGGACGCGGGGGCCCTTTGGAGGCAAGCACCTGGAGCTCGGGGGCGTGCGCGCGGTGGACCTGTCGGGGCTGGACTACCTGGCCCTGGGCTCCGACCCGAAGGTGAAGGCGCTGATGGCGGAGAGCCTCGCCCGGCACGACTGCGGCATTCCCGGCAGCGAGGCCATCATCCAGATGGAGCAGTCCCACGCGCTCGAGGAAGCCCTGGCGCGCTACCACCTGGGCGGGGGCGCGGCCATCACCTTCAGCGCCGGCTACGGCACCAACTTCTCCATCATGGAGGCGCTGGGGCTGAGGACGCACAGCCACTTCATCCGCATGCACCAGGACGTGGCCCCCATGAGGGCCACCGCGGACGTGCCCACGCTGTTCTTCATGGACGGAGACCTGCACTTCTCCGCGCGCCACGGCATCCGCTTCGCGCGCAAGCTCCAGCCCGAGGCCTGCGCCGCCTCCACGTATCGCACCGGCGACGCGGGCCACCTGGAGCAGCTCTTGCGTCAGTCCCTGGAGACGCACGGGGACCGGGCGGTGCGCGTCATCCTCACGGACACCGTGGAGTCGGCCACCGGCCGCGAGTTCGACATGGCCACGCTCTGCCGGCTGGCGGAGACGTACGACTGCATGCTCTACGCGGACGAGGCACACGCGGTGGGTGCCCTCGGTCCCCAGGGACGCGGCATCACCGCCAAGGTCGCCGGCTTCGAGCGCTACCGGGAGCGCCTGATGCTCATGGGCACGCTCACCAAGGTGTTCTGCCAGCCGGGCGGCTATGTGGTGATGAACGACTCCGGCCTCGCCAGCCTGCTGAAGTTCTGCAGCCCGCAGCACGTCTTCTCCGCGCCCATCGCTCCGTGGATTGCCGCGGCCACGGTGAAGGTGCTGGAGCTGGTGTCCGGCGAGTATGGCGAGCGTCGCCGCGAGCAGGTGCGGCGCATCTCGCGGCAGGTGCGCGAGCGGCTGGAGCAGGCGGACTTCGAGCTGGTGAGCCACACGGATACGCCCATCCTCGCCATTCCCCTGCGCAACGCGCGCGTGGGGACGCAGGTGCTGGAGTTCATGCGGCGCGAGGGCTTCATCATCTCCGTCTTCCAGGGCCCCCTCATGCCCGTGGGCCGCGAGGTGCTGCGGCTGGCCATGCGCGCGGACCTGGAGGCGGAGGAAGTCGAACGTCTCATCCAGGCCCTCGTGCGCTGCCGGGAGGCGCTGCGCTTCACCGCGCCCGAATGAGGGTCGAGCACGAATCAGCTGAAGGAGGGTAGCGGAGGCAGCCCCAGCAGCCGCTCCACCAGCGCCTTCACGTCCTCGTGTGGGTCGTGGAAGTCGTAGGACACCTGGAAGCTCTGGGGTTTCTCTCCCAGGACTCGCAGCCGGACCGCCAGCGAGACGCGGCCGCCGGACACGGTGTCGAGCTGCCCTCGGAAGCTCGCGCTCTCCACCGCCACCAGGGCCACACCCCCGGCCTCGCGCTGGATGAGGTCCGCCAGACGCCTGGCGCGCTGCTGCGCCTGGGTGACCTGGTCCTGGGCGTCACGCACCTTCTGCTTCGCGCCGTCCAGGCCGCGCTTCGCCGCGTCCACGTCCTGCTGCTTCGACTCCACGTCTCGCTGGGCACGCTCCACGTCCCCGCGGGCCTGCGTCACCTTCGCCTCCGCCTGCCGCACGGCCTCGGTCCCCGACTCCACCTCCCTCGACGCCTTGTCGAAGTCCCGCCCCGACCTGGCCACGTCGCGCTCGGCGCTGTCGATCTGCTGCTGCACGCCGAGCAGCCGTGCCTGGGCGGTGGCCAGGTCGCGCTTCGCGGCGGCGGCGAGGTCACTCTTGCGCTTCGCATCGTCGATGAGGCGGTCGAGCTTCTTCTTGTCCTTCTCCGGCAACAGCCACTTCGCGATGTCCCCGATGACGTCGAGGAAGCCATCCTTCGCCTTGTTGGCCGCCTTCGCCGCGTCATTGGCCACGTCCAGCGCCTTCTGCGCCGCCGTGACACTTCCCTGCGCCGCGGCCAGCCCGCCCTCGGCCACCTTCAGCGTGGATTTGGCCGCCTCCACCGCCCTGGCCGTCACTTCCACGCCCTTGCGCGCGGCCATGAGGCCTCCGCTCGCGGCCTCCAGGGCGCCGGTGGCCGCGTCCATCGTCTTGCTGGCGGCTTTCAGCACGCCCCTGGCCGCATCCAGCGCCTTCTGCGCGCCCGTCAGCGTGCCCTCCGCCGCGGTGAGTGTCCCCTTCGCGGCGTCCAGCGTCGCGCCTCCGATGCGCACGGCCTCCGCGGCCACGCCCGCGGCGTCCTTGATGGCGTCCGCGCACGCCTTCGCCAGCACCGCGAAGAAGTCTCCCAGGGCCAGGTCCACCGCCACCTGGAAGTCTTTGATGGACGTCAGCGAGGCACCCGAGGCGTCCACGCGCGCCTGGAACAGCGTGAACACCCGACCCTCCGCCTGGAAGGCGAAGCCGGCGCTGGACAGCTCCACCACCGCCCGGACGTCGGCCAGGTCCAGGAGGCTCACCCGCGCGCCCACGACCACGCGCGGGCGCCCGCTCGCGTCGCCCCCGACGATGACGCGGGCACTGGCGCCCAGGCTGAAGCCGGGGAGCTGGAGGCCCCCATCCAGCCGCGCGGAGAGCACGAGCTTCGACTGCTCGAAGCCCGGCGGCAGGTCGGGCACCAGCGAGGGCCGGGCCAGCGCGAGCTGGAGCGTCTGCCCCAGCAGCGTCCCCTGGAGGAGCACACCGTCGTCGCCCACGGTGGTGCTCAGCGCGCCCAGCGCGTCCCACCCCGCCACGGTGACGCGCGCCGTGCCCTGGAGCAGGAAGCTGCTCGAGTCCAGGTGCCCGCGCACCTGCCCGCCCACCTGGAGCTGGGGCACTCCGGGCAGCAGGTCCAGCATGGCCTCCAGGTCGAAGCGCGAGTCGGTGGCGGAGACAGTGCCGGTCAGCACCGGGCGTCCGTCCGCGGTGAGCGCCAGCGCGCCCTGCACCGCGAAGGCCGGCTCCTGCTTCGGGGTGATGGCGACACGGCCATTCATGGACAGCGCGAGCAGCCCTCCGGCCAGGCTCCCCTCGAAGCGGAACCCCGTCTCCATGCCCTGGGTGGAGCCCATGAGCCCGAAGTCCGCCGCGAGCGTCAGCGCCTGGCCGATGCCGACGCTGCCGCCCAGCACCGCGACGACTCCCTTCGCCCCCTCGGGCACCAGGCCGCCCTCCACCGACACGACGCGGCCTCCCGGCAGCAGGTCCGGCTGGCTCCGCAGCTCCGCCAGCGTGGTGATGGCCCAGTGCACGGCGATGCCGAGCCCCACGAAGCGCACGTCCACGCTCCCCACGCGGACCTCCCGGGGGACGGCGGCCACGAGCTGCTCGACGTCCAGCGTCTTCGCCCAGTTCAGCAGGCTGGCCATGGCGGGCCACACCCGCAGCGGTGCCAGGCCCTCCTTCGTCCCCAGCATGGCGCCGCCCAGGTACGGCGGGAGCTGGAACCAGTTGGGGCCGATGGTGAAGGCGAGGTCCGCGTCCGCGGGCACCGCCTTCGGGTCCAGCAGCGCGTCGCGCTGCGTGAAGAACGACTCGAACTGGCGGAACAGCGCCATCGCGGTGGAGGGCGACAGGGCCGGCGCGGGGAAGCGGAAGGCGCTCTCGAGCGACAGTCCCTCCAGCCCCTGGTAGCGCAGCGCCACCTCGTCGAAGAAGACGGGAACGGGGATGGGGACTCCGGCCTGGTAGAGGATGACCATCAGCAGGTCGTCCAGCACCACCTGGTTCTGGAGGCCGCGCGGGTCCGGCAGGAGGGGCAGCTTCTCCAGCGGGAGCAGCAGCACCGCCGCCAGGGTGACGAGGTCGAAGGTGTCGAAGGTGGCGTCAATCTGGAGGACCGCCAGCGTGCCCGCCATCAGCTCGCCGAAGACGAGCTTGCGCAGCTCCACCCCCATCAGCCGGGGCCCCAGCGGCCCCATCGTGGGCAGCAGCAGCCGGATGGGGGCCCCTTCCGTCTCCACCCGGATGCGCGCGCTGCCGTCCGGCGTCGCGCCAAGCTCGAAGCGGAAGCGCTCCGGCAGGACGATGTCCAGGTAGCGCTTGAAGGTGTCGGGCAGGTGCTCGAAACGCTCGGCGAGGGTGTCCAGGGCCTGCCGCACCTCGTCCGGGACGGAGACGCCGGCGTCCGACAGGAGGCGCTCCAGCGCCTCCGTGCGCAGGCGCCCCTGCCCGTCCAGCAGCTTCACCTCGCGCAGCGGCACGGCGTCCGGGAAGCTGTCCGCCAGGGCATCCAGCCCGCAGGCCGCCAGCAGCGACTTCAGGGGCTCCAGCGGCAGCGACAACGGGCGGAGCTGTTCCCAGCCTCCCTGCGCCAGGAAGCGGGCCCCGTCATAGCCGACCTCCGGCACCAGCAGGCGGGCCGCGCCGAAGTCGCCCATGTCCAGCGTGCACCACGTCCGCGGGCCCACCGGGGTGAAGGTCAGCGCCTGGAGCGGAGACGTGAGGAACTGGAGGCGCAGTCCTTGCGTCGTGCCCAGGTCGATGCGGGCCCGCACCATGGACTGCGGCGGCGCGTCCGGCGTCCACGTGCGGAAGAAGCGCACGCGAGGCTGGCCGTCGCGCTGACCGAACATGTTGTTCAGCTCGGGTGGCAGGCCCAGGCCCAGCTCGGCGCCCACGGACCAGGAGGTCCCCAGCTCCACCCGCAGCGCGGCGATTTCGAGGCCCAGCGCGCCCAGTGGCACCCGGGCACCCGCCACCTCGAGGGTCGGCAACGGCAACGTCTGCGCTGGCAGCAGCGGGCGGACCTCCACGAACGAGGCGGGCCCCACCTCCAGCCGCACCCGCACCGGCAACGGCAGCCGCTGCTGCACCGACGCCGGGAGCGACCTGACGTCCCCGGTGGTGTCCAGCCGCGCCGTCCACCGCCCCTGCTCTCGCGCCACCGCCAAATCGGTCAGCGTCAGCACCAGCTCCGGCTCCGGGGTGCTCCCCGGAATGGGAAGCGGCAGCCGCAGCGAGGTGCCCTCCGGCCGGAACTGGAAGCCCGTCTTCGTCGGCCCGTCTTCGAACATCAGCGTGCCGCCCAGGTCGAGCAGCGGCAGGAGGGACAGTCGGCCGGCCACGCTCAGCTTCCCGCCCTGGGTCGCGCCTCGCACGACTTCCAACGCCACCCGTGACAGCGACAACGTCGCGTCACCGAGCTGCGCGGACAAAGGGTCCTTCAGGAGCACTTCGAGGCGCGTCGTCCGCGTCGTCACCGCCGGAGTGACTGTCGCAGTCCCCTGCCCCACCGTCGTGGTGCCCGTCGTCCCCGGCGTGGTGCCCGGCGCCACCGTGGTGGTGGAGGCCGTCAGCGTCAACGCATGCTCGAAGACGGTTGCGCCCAGCGTGCCGCCCACCGTCCAGCCGGTCGCGGCGCGCTCCAGCACCAGACCGATGCGGTCCACCTGGAAGCCGTCCGTCACGGGAAAGGGCCCGTCACCGGAGAGCGCCAGACGGCCCGTCGACCGGAAGCGGCCGTCGAGGCCCTTGCCGCCCTCCGCATGCACCTCGAGACGCCCGGCCGCCGCACCGCCCACGCCAATGGGCCACGACCCGGACACCGTGACGTCCGCCACGAAGGCCTTCCGCGCGGGCGTCACGCTGAGCGCCACGTCGGACAGCAGCAGGTCGGAGACCTCCGGCGGCAGCTCCTCGCCGTCCAGCAGCAGGTCCATCAGCCCGCTCAACTGGATGCTCGGGACGCGCACGCCGAAGGACAGCACGGAGTCCGCGAGCTGGCCCGACAGCTCGCAATAGGTGCCCGCCACCACCACGCCGCCGGACACCGCGAGCTGCGTCCCGTCTGGCCCCACCGCCAGCGACAGCTCCGCGCCCACCACCTCCAGCGTGGCCGAATCGCCCAGGTCCACCTCCCACGAGCCCTCCGCCTCCACCTCCACGGAGAAGCGGCGCTCGCGCGGCGCCAGGTCGAGCCGGAGCACCTTCAGCAGCGTCTCCGGCACGGCGTCCGCCGGGAGGTCCGCGAACACCGCCAGCGCCTCGCGCACGTTCAGCGTGCTCCCCGGCGCCAGCCCCGCGCTCACCTGGAAGTCCGGCCAGGAGACGCTCGCCTCCAGCAGCGCGGTGCCCAGGCTCATCCGCCCGGACAGCACGACGGACACCTTTCGCAGCGGTGCCAGCACCACCCCCACCGCCACGGCGACCGACTCCACCGCGAAGCTCCGCTCGCCCGAGCTGAACAGCTCCCACCGCTTGCCAGTCCGGAGGACGACGGCGAACGCCCGCAGCCTGGGAGTGCCCGCCGGGTCCACCGTGAACACCAGCCGCTCCAACCCGAAGCTGTCCGCCGCCGCGCCCAGCTCCGGCGGTAGCTCCGGCACCGACAACCCGTCCAGCCACTCCGCGACATCGGCCAGCGAGAGCACGTCCCCGTCCGCCACCGCCACGCTGAAGCGCAGGGTGCCCTTCGGGTCCTGGAGCCGAGCCTCCACCTGGAAGTCCCGGCCGCCCAGCCGCGCCACTCCCACCAGCCGGGCCACGCCCTCGGCGCCGCCCACCAGCTCCAGCCGCACCCCTGACAGCCGCACCGGCCCCAGCTCCAGCGAGGCGACGGGCGCAGTCGATAGGAGGAAGGACGGCCCCTCCGCGCCGAAGCTCACGCGGCCCGTGACGCGCGGGTCTCCCTCCAGTGGAAGCGCGGACTGCGAATACAGCGTCCCGGAGATGGCGAGCCCGTTTCCATCCACGTCCAGGGTCGCCTCGCGGAAGGGCAGCGCGGAGAGGGCCGACGCCTGGAGGCCGGGGAAGGCCTGGGACAGCCGCCAGCCATCCGGCGCCACCGCGCCCAGCCGGATGACTCCATCCGTCTGAGACACCCGCACCTGAAGCCCGTCGAAGATGCCCCCCACCGCCGTGCCTTCCCAGCCCTGCGCGGCGCTCTGCAGTCCGCGCAGCACCAGCTCCTGCGGCAGCCCCGCCACCGCCGTCGCCGACAGCACGGACAGCCCGTTCCTGTTCTCGAAGGAAAGCGAGATCATGGTCAGGACACCTCCGCGCCGTTGCCGTCGAGCTCGACTTCCACGTAGTGGCCATCCGTGGACCACAGCTTCTGGGTGGTGGTCAGCGAGACGATGTCCCAGATGTCGTGCGTCTGCGTGGTGGAGGACCCGTCCGCCTTGCGCTTCGTGGTCGTCGCCTGCCGCGCCACGTCCCAGCACCGCAGGGTGTTGGACGCGCTGTTGGCCAGCGCATCGGCGTACTGCGCGTAGCGCTGGAGCAGCGGCCTGTCAGGCAGATAGTCCCCGTTCTCCGGGATGGCGCTCGCGACGGCGATGCCCGGATTGAGCCGCTGGATGAAGGTGTTGGAGAACGTCTTCCGGGCGCTGCCGTGGTGCGGCATCTGCGACAGCGTCAGGTTCGCCAGGGTCGCGTTGGCGGAGGCGGTGAGGAAGCCCTCCGTCTCGATGCGGGCATCGCCGGTGAGCAGCACCTTCGTCGTGCCGTACTCGATGAGCGTGACGATGCTGGCGGCGTTGCGCCTCTCCGACAGGCCCTGGCTCTGGCTGGGCACGTTCGAGGCGAGAATCCACACGTTGCACGCGGGATTCGTCGTGCTCTGGAGAATCTTCAGGAAGCCCCGGGAGTCCCGCTCACGCAGGGCCACCGGGGTGTTGGCCTGCTTCTGTGTCGGAGTCGTCGTCCCGAGCTGGCAGCCGGTGGCGTTGAGCGTGACGGCGAAGACCTTGGAGTCGTCGAGGTCCCACCGCTGATTGGCCACCAGGCTGCCGTAGCCCAGGTACTCGACGAGCTGTCCGCTGTGATAGACGGCGTCGATTTTCACCGTGTCCGGGACCACCCTCGCGAGGTGGTTGCAGTGGTCGCTGTCCGGATGGGTGAGGACCAGGGCGTGGATGCGCGAGCCGACCAGGTCCTGCATGTTGTTCCACATCTGGGAGGTGTCGGGGACGTCGCGGCGCGAGCCGCAGTCCACCATCAGCACCTCACCTCCCGGCAGCTTGACGACGATGCAGTCGCCCAGGCCCATGTCCATGAAGCGCACGAACAGGTTCGCCATGTGTCGTTCCTCCGGGGGCGACGCACGGGCAGGGACCGAGCGCCCGCGGTTGTCCTCGGACAGTGCGGTGCTCGCAGTCTACTACCGCACTCCCTGGCGATGCTTCGGGGGCTTCATGGGGCCAGCCTTCCAGGTTCACCTCAGTGCGCGGCCGGGACCTGGAGGCGTTCATCCGCCAGCTTCTCGCCTCGCAGGAAGGCCTTCATGCGCTCCAGGATGCGCGGGTCCGACTGGAAGAGGCCGTCATGTCCCGCGCCCTCCAGCACCAGGTGCACGGCCCCGGACAGCCCGGGGCGCAGAGCCTCCGCGTTGTCAGGCGCCGTGCGGCCATCCAGCGTGCCGCTGATGAGCAACACGGGTGCCTGCGCCTTCAGCGGACCCCGGAAGCTCTCGCCCAGGTCCACCGCACCGGGGAGCCAGGCGGCCTCCACCGCGCCCGCGTTGACCGCGCCTCCCAGCAGGGCAGTGCGTGCCTCGCGGGCAATCCGGGCGCGGCGCGCGGGGCTGAGGCCGGAGGCGGCGTCCATGGTCGTCGACATGGGCCCCAGCTCCCCATCCCGGAGGCGCGACGCGAGGGGCGCCATGGGCTCGAAGGAGCCCGCCTCCAGAGCCGGGAGCAGCGTCAGGAAGCGCTCGAAGGTGGTGGGGTCCCGCATCGACTCGAACACCGCCCGCTGCATGTCGAACCGGGTGGCCACCCAGATGCGCTCGGTGCCCGTCGTGGGGTCCATGAACTTCATGGTGCGCGGCCGGCGCCCCAGCCCCTCCAGCAGGGCCTTCAGCCGGACCCTCAGTCCCTGCTCCTTCGGGTCGCGGGCGCGAAGCAGTGCATCCCAGCGGTCCAGCAGCGCCTCGGCGTGGGCGGGCCGCTTCCAGGTGTCATCCGGCCCCTCCACGCCCGCGAGGATGACGTGGTCCACCCGGTCCGCATGGCGCCGCAGATACGCCAGCCCCAGGTGCGTCCCATAGCTGATGCCCCAGAGATTCAACCGGGGCACGCCCAGCGCCTCGCGCAGGGACTCCAGGTCCTCCGCGCTCTCCACGGTGGTGTAGGCGCCCAGGTCCACGCCCGCCGCGGCCCACGCTTTCGCGGCCCTGGCGGCGGCCCCCTTCATCGTCGTCGCCAGCAGCGCCTCATCCATGGGCTTGTCCAGCGGGACGGACCAGGGCTGGCCCAGCTCCGCGTGGAAGGTGGACTGCCCCGTGCCTCGCTGGTCCAGGGCGATGACATCCGCCACCTCGCGAAGGGCGAGGAAGAGGTCGTGGCGGACGCCTCTCGCGGCGTCGATGCCCGAGCCCCCCGGCCCGCCCGCCAGGTACACGATGGGCGCTCCCGGCTGGGGGTGGGTGCTCTTGAAGCGGACGAAGCGCAGGGTCAGCGACGCGCCCTCGGGCCGGTCGTGCCGCTGGGGAACGGTCAGACTCCCCAGCTCGGTCTCCACCGTCCGGCCATCTGCGGCTCGAAAGGTGTGGGGCTCGAAGCGAAGGTCCGCGGCGTTCGCCACGGCCAGGGGGATGAACAGGGTGAAGAGCAGCACGGCTCGCATGGAGGTCCTCCAGTGGGTTCGCCCTGAAACTACGAGTCACCCGCGCCTCGCGTCGGAGGGCATCGCCCAACGACTCCTGGCGTCGCCCGGCTGCGAGGCGGACCGCGCTGGACTGCGTATGCTGGCGTCATGCGTTGCTGGCTGCTCATCGGGTGTCTGGGAGTCCTGCTGCCGCTCCAGGCGCCGCTTTCCCAGCCCCTGGAGCGCACGGTGGAGGTCCACGCGGAAGACCTCTCCGTGGAACGCGCCTTGCGCCCTGGCGGTGAAGGCTGGCGCACCGTCCCCCGCGAACAGGTCGTCGAGGGGCCGGCGCCCTTCTGGCTGCGCACGCGAGTCGAGGTCCCTCCTCGAGCGCCAGGGGCTCCCACACCCGTCCTGGCCCTGTCCCTGCTGGGCTCGTGGGAGGCCTGGTGGGATGGGGCGCTCCTGGGGCGCAACGGCCACGTGGGACGGACACCAGAAGAAGAAGTGCCGGGCAACGTGGACGTCCTGCTCCCCCTTCCCCCCGAGCACGCCACACCGGGCCCGCACCTGCTGGTCATCCGCGCGTCCGCGCACCATCGCGGGTTCCAGCCCGTCGGCACGCTCTACCGCCTCCAGGTGGGTGAGGCCTCCGAGCTCGCCCGGGCCCGCCTGCTCTGGCTCGTGCCCTCGCTGGCCACGCTGGGGGCGCTGGTGCTGATGGGCCTGCACCACCTCGCGCGGTACCTCATGCAGCGGCGCAGCCGCGCCACGCTGTTGCTGGGACTGCTCTGCCTCGCCGCCTCGGCGTTGCTGCTCCTCGAAGCGTGGCGGGGGCTGGAGAGCTATCCCTATCCCCGGCACATCATCCGGCTCTGGCTCCTGTCGGGCGCCACGGTGGCCGTGGCGGTCCTCCTTCCCGCCACGCTGCACGTGGCCTTCAGCGAGCCACGCCGGGCTCCCTGGTGGGGGGCGCTGGCCGTGAGCCTGCTCGGCCTCGCCGCGGTCCCGGGCTTCGATGGCAGGAACACGGTGGCCCTGGGGCTCTCGCTGGGCGTCTCCCTCGTTCTCGCGCTGCGAGCCCGGTCTCGGAAGGAGCCCGGCGCCTGGGCCGCCCTGGGAGGACTGGGCTTCGCGATGGCGCTCTACCTCATGGCCCCGCTGGACTTTCCCGAGCGCGGCTTCTTCGTCGCCTTCGGTGGGCTGCTGCTGTGTCTGGGGGCGGCGCACGCCTACCAGCTCCGCCGCCAGCAGCAGCGGCTGGAGTCCGCCACGCGAGCCTCGGAGCGGCTCCAGTTGGAGTTGCTCAAGCGCAGCATCCAGCCCCACTTCCTGATGAACACCCTGGGCGCCGTGAGCGAGTGGGTGGAGACGGAGCCCGCCCAGGCCGTGCGCTTCATCGAGTCCCTGGGCGCGGTGTACCGGCACCTGCTGAGCGTCTCGGGCGAGCGGGCCATCTCGCTGGCCCGGGAGCTGGAGCTGTGCCGTGCCTATCTGGAGGTCATGGGCTATCGCCATGGCCTCGCCTTCACGCTGGAGGCGCCGGGCGTGGATGGCGCGGCAGTCGTCCCGCCGGCCGTGCTCCACACGCTGCTGGAGAACGCCTTCAGCCACAACCGCTACACGACGCCCGTCAGCTTCCATCTCCAGGAAGTTCGCGAGGGAGGCCGCCGGCGCTACGTCTTCAGCGCGCCCGCCGGCAAGGGCGCCACACCGGGCATGGGCGAGGGCACGGGCACCCGCTACCTCGAAGCCCGGCTGGATGAGGTCTTCCCCGGCGCCTGGAGCCTGAAGCAGGGGCCCACGGAGGCGGGGTGGACCACGGTGCTGGAGGTCCCCGCATGAAGGTGCTCATCGTGGAGGACGAACCCCTGGCGGCCCGGCGCCTGGAGCGTCTGTGCCGGGAGCTGCTGGGGCAGGACCTGCCGCCGCCCCTCGTGTGCGCGAGCCTCGCGGACGCGCGGGAGGTCCTGGCCGGGCGCACCGTGGACCTGGTGCTGCTGGACCTGAACCTCGCGGGGGAGGACGGCTTCCGGCTGCTGGAGGAGGTGGCCGCCGGCTCCTTCCACACGGTGGTGGTGTCGGCGAACACGGACCAGGCCCTGCGCGCCTTCGAGCTCGGGGTGCTGGACTTCGTGGCCAAGCCCTACACGCGGGAGCGCCTGGAGAAGGCACTCGCGCGCGTCGGGGGCCGTGGCGCGGGCCCGCTGCGGACGCTGGCCGTGCGCAAGGGCGGCGGCATCGTCCTCGTGCCCCTGGAGAGCGTGGCCTACATCCAGGGCGCGGGGGACTACGCGGAGCTGGTGCTCCGGGATGGACGCACCGAGCTGAGCGAGAAGAGCCTGGACCGGCTGGAGGCGCTGCTGCCCACGGACTTCGTGCGCATCCACCGCTCCTATCTGGTCCCCCTCCAGGACGTGGCCCGCCTGTGGACCCAGGAGGGCTCCCGCACGGACGTGGAGCTGAGGTCGGGCACCCGGCTTCCCGTGGGCCGCAGCCGCGTGAAGGCGCTCAAGGCGCGGCTGGACGCATAGGGCGAATCGGCGGCCTGTCGGCCACCGGGACGTGGGTCGCCTGGAGCAGGTAAGCGGATGTGACCCGGCCTGCCGGTGAATGGACAGACACGTGGAAGTCTGACCTGACCCGGGCCGCGGAGGGGCCATTTCCGGGCGTGATAGACTTCAGCGCATGGACAGGGTCGCGCTCTTCTTCTGGCTGGGCATGCTGTTCGTCGCGGTCAACATCATGTGGGCGCTGGCCCAGGCGGTGGTGGCGAGCGCGTTCGGCGCCCGGCCGCTGACGGTGCAGGTCGGCTACGGGCCGAAGCTGCTGGCGTGGCGCATGGCCGGAATCGGCTGGAGCCTCCACCCCATCGTCCTGGGCAGCTCCGCGTCATTCACTCCAGAGGCCGAGGACGGCGCGCAGGCGACGAGCCTCAAGAGCCGGCTCAACAAGCTGCCCCCGCCACTGCATGCCCTGTCCCTGGCCATCCCCTGGTATGTGCAGATTGGCGTCGCCATGGCGTGCCTGGGCCCCGCGGAGGGCTTCCACCAGTTCACCGAGGGTTTCCCCGCGGTGTTCAACCTCGCCGCGCTGCCGGGCCGCGTGGAGCGCTTCGTCGGACTGCTGCGTGACGGAGAGCTGCTTCGCGCGTGGGGCATCATGAGCGCCCGGATGGCCGCCCTGAACCTGCTTCCCATCCCCACGCTGGCGGGCGGCTACCTGATGCTCCTGCCCTGGCGCGACAAGTCTCCGACATGGGTGCGCCCCGTCGCCATCGCGCTGCTCGCCGTCGTGCTGCCCTGGGCCGGGTACGTGGCGTACCTCTTCGTCCGGGCCATCCTCTAAGTGACGTTGCCCCGGTTCCGCGCCTCTTCCGCAGAGCCTGGCGTGGCCCCGTTATTCGCGCGCAACTGGAGAGAAACACCACGAGGAGCAGGCTTCTCAGTGGACGCCCGCCTGAGAATCCCCGGGTTGAGCCGCGCGAGTGCGCTACCGGAACGCATCAACGATGAAAGCCGCCGCGACCGAACTCTCGAGGATCGCGGTTCCAGGCTTGGACTCGGGCAACTTCTTCATCTGGTCATAGCCGAGTCGCGCCACCGCGCAGATGGGTACCTTGTCGCCATCCGGCGGCTGGGCCTCGTAGTACCGGATGACGACCTGCGGCCCACTCGTCCAGACGTGTCCGTACAGGCGGGAGACCGCTTGGAGCGTGCCGATGCCTTCCTGCAAGACGCTCTCAACCGGCCCGTCGTAGAGCGTGACACGCCGGCTCCCGATCTGGTTCGCGTCGAGGTCGACCAGCGCGCTGTCCCCGACCCGCAGTCGCAGCGCTCGCATCAACTTCTTGGCCTCCTCCGAGCATTCCTGCGAACCCGGACTGCCGTCGGAGCGGAGCGCCACGCCTCCGGCAGTGGTGCAACCGGAAGCGGCTGCAAGCAGGGCGCTCATGCTGATCAGCAGGGCTTTGGGACTCGGCATGAACGGGCCTTCTACTTCTGAATGAGCGTGCGTTCCAACTTCACGAACACCTGAAGAAGGCCATCCCCGCGGAAGATCTGGAGGGCCAGATCTGTGAGTTGCCCGTCGTCCGTCAAGAAGGCGCTCTTGTCCGCAACCACCGCGATTCTTCCCGTCTCCCCTGGAGCAATCGTGGCGCGGTCCATGCGGAGCGCGAAGGGCCGAGCCGTGGAGTGGGTGAAGTCCCGAGTCAGGTAGGCGCCATCAAGCTCCCATGGCCCGCCGTAGTAGGTGTTCGTCAAGGTAACGAGCGCTGCCGCTTTGTCGGGGCCCGCGAAGACCTCGACGACCATGTCCATGTCCTGATTCTTCGGCCTGTAGACCAGCTTGCGGGTAAACGGCGTCTTCCTCCAATCACCCTTCGTGAGCAGCGTCGCGTAGGCGTGATCGACGGAGTTCTCTTCCTTCTTGAACCGCTCATTCTCCTCGCGGAGCTCACGTTCTCGCTTGAGCGCGTCGTGAAGGTTCGACAGCACGGCATTGTAGCTGCCAGGGTCCTTGAACACGTTGACCTGATAGTCGGTCCATCCCCAGCCCTTGCGGCTCCTGGCCTTCACGAGGAACGTGTATTCCGTTCCGTCAACGAGCGTCACGAGCAAAGGCAGCGCCTCACCGTCATCGAGGTCGCGAATCGGCTCCAGAACCACCTTCTTGCCACCCACGAGCGGGGTTTCGAAACGCCCCTCCCACGCCAGGAACTTCGTCTTCGTCGGATCGACCTCTTTCTCGAAGCGGAGCGCGGTCACCACCTGCCCAGCAACGTAGATGGATTGCGCCTCCTGGCTCGGATGGTCCGACACCATGAGGGTGCGAATCGTGAGCTTTTCGCCCATGTCCCTGGCCAGTGCCGGGGAAGTCGTCAGGACGAGAAGCAGGCCACACCTGAAGAGTGAGAGAGCGCGCATGCAGGGGACAACGTAGCAGGATGGACGTAGGACATCCAACCTTGCTGGGCCTCGATTGAGGGATGCTGCTCACCCCTGTTTCATGAATATCAATTCATGGTCATCAATTTGCCGTCACAATCAGGCGCTAATTTCGACTTCCGCATGGTGGAGCCCTCGACGCGCGGTCGACCGGGCATACCTCGCCTCCTCTACCGTCGCGGCAAAGCTCGGGCGCCCCTCCCCGGCTCCGGCTTCGCCCCTGCTTTGGGGGAGCCCGTGTACTCAAACCACCGCTCGTTGTACGCATGCGGGGACTTCGCACTGGACGTGTTCGCCTGCCCCGGGTGCGGCGGCAGACGAACGATGCTGGCGTCCCTGATGACATCCGGCAGGGAACTCGCTACCTGCAGGCGCTCTCGGGGATGACCACGACGTCGACCATCTCCTCGGGGAGCGCCACCTCACCCGTGTAGCCGTTCACGAAGACGCGCGACAGGTGCTGCTCCATGGCCACCAGGACCTCATAGCTGCCCCCCTCGTCACGTGGCACCACCCCGCTCCCACTTCACGGGGCGCATGCCCACGACGTCATCGCAGGTGGGCCGGCCGTGAGTCGCCGGGCTGGTGGCGCACGCGCGATGCACCTGAAGTGGGACGTGACGCCGAAAATAGGCCGCGCACTGGACGGGTTCCGCGATAACCGCGTGAACTGGCAGCCGCGGCCGACCTGAAGCGGGAGTCCGCGCGTTTCACCACTGCGCGGGGTCGGCGTCGGCGAACGTCGTGCCAGCGCCAATCTCGTCGAACCAGAGGCTGCGCGTCCCCTGGCTGCCCTGCATGTACCCGCTATCGTGCCAGCCATTGGCATACAGGCCGACGCGGAACTGGAAGTACCGGTCGTCCGCGACGGTGGTGCTCAGGTTGTACTGCTCGAGGACCTTCGTCCCGTCGAACCAGAGCTTGTAGAAGCCGGTGCCGTCGCTGGCCCACTTCGCCTGGATGACGACCTTGTGCCACTCGCCCGCCTTGACGGTGGCGAGGTTGCCGAACGTCACCGTCTTCTGGTTGCAGACCGTGCCCTGCTTCACGCGGGTGAAGAGCTGGTTGCCCGAAAGCCAGACCATGCTGGACGGCATGTAGTCGTCACAGCCCGTGTCCGAGAAGTCCGCGATGAACTGCGCGATGTTGTAGGACTGCGGCTGGAACTGCCAGTCGGCCTGCAGTCGGAACGCGAAGCCGTAGAAGCCCGTGTCGCCGCGCCGGTACACGTTGTTCTTCACCACTTCGGAGTGGTACCGACCCGTGTACGAAGGGTCGTAGATCTGCGTCACCTTGATGGCCGTGGGCCCCTCGTAGGTGACGTTCGTCACTTCATTCACGGAGCCGTTGTGCTCCCGGTTGATGGAGCTCCAGCCGGACACGGTGCCCGTGTTGTGGAAGATGACCGCCGCCTCGGCAACCAGGCCGAACGCCAGCAGCGAGGCACCCACAACGATTCGGAGGTTCTTGGTTTTCATTGTTCTCGGAGGTGAGGGGAGGCGGGCACCAGGCCCGCAGGATCGCCATATAATCCGAGAATCCAGATTCAGCTCTTGTTTGTGGGCCGGTGCGGACTTGCGCGTGTTCGGGGCGGAATGGAAGACTTCGCCGAGACTGTCCGGGAGCAGTTCTCCGAACCGGGGGGTGACGATGTATGTGCCATTGATCAAGTCGGCGGTACCCAGAAAGCGCTACAGGTTCGAACGCCACGAAGCGCACTTCCTCGAGCGAGTCGTTCCGGCGGGGTCCATCGAATACGAATACATCATCGTCGTGTTCGGCGACGGCGCCGAGCAGCCGCTCATGTTCGTCACGTCGGAGAAGAACAACCCCGGGGCCAACCTGGAGATGCTCCGCGAGCTGGGCATCGAGCAGAACGAACTGCCGAGCACCGAAGGCCAGTCACACCATCTCTGCCTGTTCGATGCGCAGGGGCATCACAACCTCGGTGCCTCCGATGATTGGGGCGATGCCACGAAGTTCGAGGCGCGAGCACTGCAGCTGCTGACCGAGACGCTGGGCTCCCTGCCGCGCGTCATCTGACGGCGAAGGGCATCGGGCCCGAAAGGACTCACGGGGCGCAGGGCGTGTACAGCTCCGCCGTCCCGAAATTGCTTTCCCCGCCTGAGAGGAGCACCTTGCCGCTGTGCAGCAATGTCGCCGTGTGCCTGAAGCGAGGTTCGACCAGGTAGCCGGTCGCGCTCCAGGTACCCGAGGCAGGGTCGTATACCTCCGCCGTCGCGAGGAAGCTGCTCGCGTTGACTCCCCCTGATACGAGGACCTTGCCGTCGTGCAGCAGCGTCGCGGTGTGGGCGATGCGCGGTCCAGCCATGGAGCCAGTCGTGCTCCATGTCCCCAAGCGCGGGTCGTACACCTCCGCTGTCGCGAGGTAGCCGGTACTGCTCACGCCCCCGACGACCAGCACCTTGCCGTTGTGCAGCAGCGTCGCCGTGTGGTTGGTACGAGATGAGGCCATGGAGCCGGTAGCACTCCAGGTACCCGAGACGGGGTCATACACCTCCGCCGTCGCCAGGCCGCTGATGAGGTTGTCTCCTCCCATGACGAGAACCTTGCCGTTGTGCAGCAGTGCCGCTGCGTGCGCGCGACGACGCTCGGACATGGAGCCGGTCGCGCTCCAGGTGCCAGAGGTCGGGTTGTACAGCTCCGCTGTCGCGAGGAGACTGCTGTTGTTTTGTCCACCCAGGACGAGGACCTTGCCGTTGTGCAGCAACGTCGCCACATGGTCCCAGCGATCCTCGGCCATGGAGCCGGTCGTGCTCCAGGTGCCCGAGGTTGGGTTGTAGTGCTCCGCCACGCGGACGCCGTTCTCCAGGCCTGCTCCCCCCGAGACAAGGACCTTGCCGTTGTGAAGCAGCGTCGCCGTGTGTCTGAGGCGTGGTTGGGCCATGGAGCCGGTCGCGCTCCAGGTGCCAGAGGTTGGGTTGTACACCTCCGCCGTCGCGAGAAAGCCGCCGCTCGCCATGCGCATGGAGACTTCGCCATCCCCGCCCGCGACGAGGACCTTGCCATTGTGCAGCACCGTTGCCGTGTGCGCATGACGAGGCTCCGTCATGGTGCCTGTAGCGCTCCAGGTGCCCGCAAGCGGGCCGTATACCTCCGCCGTCGCGAGATGGGTCGATGCCCCCGAGGAGAATCCCCCCGTGACGAGGACCTTGCCGTTGAGCAGCAGCGTCGCAGTGTGCTCGAAGCGAGGTGCGCCCAGGGAGCCGGTGGCGCTCCATGTACCCGACGCAGGCTCGTACACCTCCACGGAGGAGAGGTTGCTGGTGCTGGTTCGTCCCCCGGCGACGAGCACCCTACCGCTGGGCAGCAGCGTCGCCGAATGCTCGCCCCGAGCCGCGGCCATGGAGCCGGTAGCACTCCAGCTACCCGAGGCCGGGTTGTACACCTCCGCCGTCGCGAAATAGCTGGTATTGGCGGCGCCCCCGGTAACGAGCACCTTGCCATCAGGCAGCAGCGTCGCTGTGTGCGCCGCGCGAGGTCCAGCCATGGAGCCGGTAGCGCTCCAGGTGCCCGAGGCCGGCTCGTACACCTCTGCCGTCGCGAGCGCGCTGATACCAACCTGCCCCCCGACGACGAGCACCCTGCCGCTGGGGAGCCGCGTCGCCGTGTGGAACCTGCGAGCAGAGGCCATGGAGCCGGTCGTGCTCCAGGTGCCCGAGGCTGGGTCGTACACTTCCGCCGTCGCGACCGACTCGCCGCTACTGCCAGCTCCCCCCGAGACGAGGACTTTGCCGTCGGACAGCAGCGTCGCCGTGTGGAATTCGCGAGCAGCGGACATGGAGCCCGTCGTGCTCCAGGTGCCCGAGGCTGGGTCGTACAGCTCCGCCGTCGCTAGGCGGCTGCCCGCGTTGAGTCCACCCGCGATGAGGACCTTGCCGTCGGGTAGTAGCGTCGCCGTGTGTCTGTTGCGCGGGCCAGCCATGGAGCCGGTCGCGCTCCAGCTGCCCGAGGCCGGATCGTACACCTCGGCCGTCGCGAGCGATTCGCGAATGGCGAATCCCCCCGTGACGAGCACCTTGCCATCAGGCAGCAGCGTCGCCGTGTGGTATTCGCGAGGAGAGGACATGGAACCCGTCTGGCTCCAGCCCACACAGGTTGGCCCCCCCGGACACCTCCGGATGGCCGCCAGGTTGGATGAGTCGGCGAGGGGCTCGGTGTCAGAGGAAGAGGCAGAGCAGCCCGCCAGGAGCGCTACCGAGAGCGCCAGCATCCGAGAGACTTTTCTCATATGGCGTTTCCCCAGGAGCGAGCAGGCACGACCGATGGCGCTCGCCGTACAGCCAGCAACTGGGCGCGGAGTATGGGTTGCAGCAGCAGGCTCCGCCTATGCCCCAAACATCTTGCTAGCAGTCTCGTGTTGGACGGAGGCCGGGCCTTGCGTCGCGGGCTCGGTGGAGGAACCCAACCGGATGCGCCGGCTGAGCGCGAGGCTCGGCGCCTCGATGAGTCGGTGGAAGACCCACGCGAAGCCGATGCACGCGGCGGTTGCGAGCACGAACCACACGGCCTCCCACGCCGGGCTCCGGCCGGTGAGCCGGAAGCCCACGCGGAACAGCGCGCCCGTCACCGTGTTGTGCGTGAGGTAGAGGCTGTAGGAGATGGCGCCCAGGCCCTGCAAGGCCCGCCACGACAGCCACGTCTCGAGCCGGCCCGCGAGCCCCACGGCCAGCACAAGGGCGCCAGTCGCCGCCGCCACGTGCAGCTGCACGTCCGCGCGCACGAGCCCCATGACGCCCACCAGCGCCACCTGCAATGCCGCCACCGCGACGTGCACGCCCGAGCCCTCACCGCGACGCACGACCGCGCGCCACAAAAGCACCCCGGTGAGGAACAGGTGCCAGCGGTCCACGAACAGCCCGTGCACATGGAAGGGCTCCAGCCCCACCAGCCACAAGTCAGACAGCAGCGTCGCGGGCCAGATGACGGTCGTGAGCGCACGCTCGGCGCCCAGGCGCCCGCGCAGCCGGGTGACGCCGAGGAGCAGGAGGGCGAAGATGACGTAGAACTGGAACTCGTAGCAGAGCGTCCAGTACACCGCGCTGAGCTGCCGCACGCCCAGCAGGTCCGTCAGGTACGTGAGGTGGACGAGCACCTCGCCCCAGGTCGGCATCACATACGTCTTGCCGGGGACGAAGCGCACCGAGAGGAGCCCGAATCCCACGGTGAGCGCCAGGGACGTCCAGTAGGCCGGGTCCAACCGCACCGAGCGGCGAGCGAGGAAGCGGCCCACGTAGCCGGGCGTGACGTGCGCGTGCGCCATGCTCGCGGCGATGACGAAGCCGCTGATGACGAAGAAGACGGTGACACCCGCGTCTCCCCGGCGCAGCACGCCATTCAGCACGGCGCCGAGGAAGGGCTCCAGTTGCGCGAGGTGACTGCCCTCCCGGGCGTGGAAGCCGACCACGGCGAGCGCCGCGAAGCCTCGCAACGCGTCGATGAAGACATACCGGGGTCTGGAATCCGCTGGCATCCGGGGGACACTTCTTCGGGGATGCGGGATTAGACGTCGGTGCCGCGCGGGATTGCAACCCGCGGCCCTCCCCTACTTCCGGGCGGCGGCGAGGATGTATTTCGGCAGCAGCTCCTCGCGGAACTTCTTCCACACCGGGAACTGGCTGTAGTTGCCGCCGGTGAACATCACGGTGAGGTCGAGCTCCGGGATGACCATGATGAACTGCCCGCCATTCCCTCCGGCCTCGTACTCGGAATAGACGCGGTCGCCCACCTTCAGCTCATGCCGCCACCAGGCGTAGCCGTAGGTCCGGTCGGCGCTCATGACGGAGTGTCGCGCGACGGAGCGTTCCACCCAGCGCTTGCTGACGACGCGGCGCCCGTTCCAGACGCCGCCCGACAGGTAGAGCTGCCCGAGCTTCAGCGCATCCCGGGGACGCAGGTGGAAGCCACCGCCCAGGTACGCGTCACCAGCGGGCGTGAGGTTGAGGTGGTAGTCGCGCATCTGCAGCGGCGTCGCCAGCGAGCGCGCGAAGAAGTCCGGCAGCCATGTGCCCGTCGTGTTGCGCAGCACGCCGCCGAGCAGGTTCATCCCCGCGGAGCAGTACACGGCCTGCTCCGCGCCCGGCTCCCGCTCCATCGGCAGGTTCAGCGTGTACGTGTACCAGTCGGACTCCTGCTCCTGGAGCGTGTTCTCGTTGCCGGGGGAGTCGCCGTTGTCGTCGTCACACGCGAGCCCCGACGTCATCGTCATCAGGTGCTCCACCGTCAGCCGGGCCTTCCTCGGGTCGGGCGTGCCGGGCTCCTTGTAGTCGGGGAACAGCGAGTACACGGGCGTCTCCGGCGCCAGGCGCGCGCCCTGGTCGATGGCGATGCCCACGAGCACGGGCGCGAAGGTCTTCGCGGCGGAGCGGAGGTCATGCGGCCGCTCCTTGTCGTAGCCGTGGAAGTACTCCTCGACGACGAGCTTCCCGTGGCGGGCGATGAGCAGCCCATGGATGCGGGGCGCGGACGCGTCACCCGGTTCGGCATCGAGGATGCGCTGCACCAACTCACGCACGGGGGCCGGGTCCATGCCCACGTCCGCGAGCGACGCGGTGGCCCAGCCGTCCTCCTCCGGAATGGGCTTGCGGTAGGTGTACGGGCCCGGGGAAGGCGTGCGCGCGTAAAGGCTCACGGCCTGCTCCCTGTCCCGCCGGGTGAGGTCCAACGTGCCCAGGAACATGAAGGGCAGCGACAGCTTCTCGGCGCGCGCGTCGTAGGTGCCCTCGAAGCGCGGACCGCCCTCTCGCGCGCTGACGAGCCGGACGGTGTTCCCCGTCATCGAGACACGGAACACGGGCTGCGGCGGGAAGTTCTTCTCCGGGTTGCGCATGATGGCCTGGACGGTGCCGTCGGGCGCTTCCTGGACGACGAGGTAGAGGGTGAAGCGGTCCTCCATCGGCTTCACGGCGCCGCGCCAGACGTCCTTCTGCACGGCGCGCAACTCGACGGGCGTGGCATAGCGGACGCCGCCCACGACGATGGCCCGCTGAATCCAGTGCCCCACGAAGCGCTTGCCGCCCGGCGTCAGCGCCCCTCGCAGCTCACCCTGGCCTCCGGGCAGGACGACGGAGAGCGCCTTCTTCTCCTCCCGGCCCGGAGCCTCGAAGCCGCCAATCCGCGCCACCCACGCGCCGTTGTCCCTCAGGAGCGTGAGCTCCCCCTGGACCTCTGGACCGAAGACGCGCTCACCGCCCCAGATGCCGGCGAGCTGCTTCGCCGGGTCCGGGCTCGCGGGAGCCGCGGGCTGCGCCAGCCCCGCTCCGGACGCGAGTGAAAACACCAATAGCGGAACCGCCAGACGGCGGTGGGCGTGAAGGAGCATGGCGGACGTCCTCGTGGGTGCAGGGCACGGTGCTTGCCGCTCCGGGCCCTACGCACGTCACGAAGAACGATTGCTCCTGCAACCCACCTGAAGTTCGTCGGGCTACTTGTCGCGCGAGAGGATGACCACGCTGTAGGGCCCGAGGTTGTTGAGCGTGCCGCTCGCGGGCATGCCGTCCCGCCCGCCCCAGTGGCCGCCCACGTCGAAGCTCTGGGCGTTACCGAAGTCGCCCGCGTAGCCCTGCCAGTCGCTGTTGAAGCGCACCTTCCACGTACCGTCCGACGGCAGGCCCAGGTCGTAGTGGGTGAGCTGCTTCCCACCGAAGTTCACCACGACGATGGTGTCGTCGCCCGGCCCGCCCTTGTCCCAGCGGTGGAAGGCGATGACCTTGTCGTTGTTGTTCACGTGGTGGACGTTGACGTTCTCCCCACGCAGGCCCGCGGTGTTGTCGTTCCAGTTGCGCCGCAGGTGGATGAGGTCCGTGTAGGCCTGGTTGATGCCCGCGAAGGACTCCTTCTTCTTCCAGTCGAGCGGGTCGCCGTCCTGGAAGTGGCCGTCCTCGAGGAACTCCTGCCCCTGGAAGAGCATGGGGATGCCGGGGCTCGTCATGGTGAGCGCGGCGCCGATGATGGAGCGCTTCTTGGCGTGGTAGCCGCCCGCGTCCCAGCCGCCCACCTCGCTCGGCAGGCGCTGCTTGCCGTTGGCCACCTCGTCGTGGCTCTCGGTGTAGATGACGCGCTGGGTGGCGCTGCCGTTGTACTTGAAGCCGATGGCCCGGGCGACCGCGTCCATGTCCCGGTCGCTGTCGGAGAACGCGGTGAGGGCCGTGCGCACCGGGTGCACGAAGTTGCTGTCCCACTGGCTGTCGAAGCCCGCCCCGTCCGGGTGCGTGACGCCCGGCTCGTTCCCCAGGTCCTCCGCGATGACGAGCTTCTGTGGGAACTCGCTGTTCACCGCCGCGTTGATGTCCTTGAGGAGCTGCCAGCCCTGCGGGTTGACCTCGCCATTCGCGTTGCGGATCTCCTTCGTGGCGTCGAGCCGCAGCCCATCCATGTGGTAGTCGCGCAGCCACATCATCGCGTTGTCGCGCAGGTAGTCGCGCACCTCGGAGCGGCCGTAGTCGGGACGCGTGTCGCCCCAGGGCGTGCTGGCGCGCGAGTCCGTGTAGAAGTAGCTGCCGCCCTTGCCGTACGTCTCGCCGTCGAAGTCCCAGTGCGGCACGTCGCTGGGGCCCAGGTGGTTGTAGACGACGTCCATCACCACGCCGATGCCGCGCTTGTGTGCCTCGTCGACGAAGCGCTTGAGGTCATCAGGGCTGCCGTAGGCGCTCTCGGGGGCGTTCGGGTACGCGGGGTTGTAGCCCCAGCTGAAGTCGGCGGCGAACTCGGCGGACGGCATCATCTCGATGACGTTGATGCCCAGGTCCTTCAGGTGGTCCAGCTTGTCGATGGCGCTCTGCCAGTTGCCGGGGCCCCAGCCGGGCTCATCGTTGAAGGTGCCCACGTGCATCTCGTAGATGACCGCCTCGTTCCACTTCGGCATCTGGAACTCCCAGTCGTGCTGCCACTGGAAGGCCTTGTGGTCGACGATGACCGAGTTGCCCGTGGAGTTCGTCACGTCGTTGGCGCGCGGGTCTCCCTTCCAGCGCCAGTCGCCGTACTTCCCCTGGACGACGTACTGGTACTGCTGGCCATGCCCGGCGCCGGGGACGTCGAGCGAGAAGTTGCCGCTCGGCTCGCGCTGCAGCTCCACCGGCTGCCAGTTGCTGAAGTCGCCCGCCACCTGCACGCGCTGGGCGTTGGGCGCCCACACCCGGAAGGTGGTGCCGCCGTCGTACGGAACGGCGCCCATGCCGGGACGGCTGGACGGCTGCGTGGGCACCCCGGTGAGGCTCGTGCGTGACGGCGCGGTGGTGCGCCCCGCCTCGCTCCGCGCGGACGCCGGAGCCCGGGGACCGCGCTCCATGCGGTCAGCGGGGACGTGACGCCGGGCCTCGGCATTGCGCGTCTGGCGGACGTCGTCGAAGAAGTCCTTCACCGGCGGGCGCTGCGCGGGGGCGGCGACACCGGGCTTCACGGGTGTCTGCGGCGCCTTCGCGTTGGGCTCCGCGGTGCGCGAGGTGGAGGTGGAGGTGGAGGCTGCGGGTCGGCTCGGGTGGGGAATCCGGGAGGTCATGGCTCGGCCGCTGTCCGTGATGGGGGAGTCAGGACAATATCGAGGTCATCGCCGCGCGGGTTGCGTGCGGGCCCGGACTCCCCTGCCTACGGGCGGCACGGGCCTTCGAGCTCTCCAGACGCGAACATCGAAACCGCGCAATCCGCGACGAGGAGCCCTGAAGTCTCTGGATTCAGTGCGGCGCCATGTCGGGGCACTGCTGGCGGTACGTGTCCAGCGTGCGCTGGAAGCGCTCCCGCTCCGGTGCAGGCCACTTCTCCGGCAGGGCCTCCATCGCTTGACGCTGGTCAGCCACGGCCTCCGGGCACCGCCCCAGCCCCGCCTTCACCACCGCGAGTGTCTCGAGGACATACGGGTTGCGCGGCTGCTCCCGCCACGCCGTCAATGCGAGGGGCTCGGCCTCCGCGTACCGGCCGTCCCGTGCATGGAGCCAGGCCAGCTCGTTCGCGGTCCACCATTCATCGGGAACGAGCGCGTGGAGGCGCCGCAGGACCTCGGGGTACGTGGGGTCGTCGGGTGTGAATTTCGCGAGCGCCCTCGCCAGGTGCGCCCAGGCCGAGGGGCTGGCGGGAAACCGCTGCGTGCGTGCGCGGGCCCAGCCCAGCTCTTGCGTGGGGGTGAGCGGCTCCGGGTTGAGCGGGATGTTGAAGAGGAAGGTGTAGGAGACCTCGAGGGGATGACCCGCGAACTTCGCCGGCCAGAACACGGACCGGGACACGGAATCCATCATCGCCGCGGTGATGCCGTACGGAGCGCTCTCCACCACCCGGCAGTCCCGGAGCCGGGCCCGCTCCGTCAACTGGCACTCGATGATGACGAGGGTCGCGGCCTTCAAATCACGGGCTTCATGAGGCAGGGCGACGTGCTGGAACGAAATCTGCTTCGGGTCCTCCCAGCGCTCGCGAAGCGCATCACACGCGGCGGGGAGCGGCGACCGGCAGGCGCCCGCGAGGTCATCCAGCGACTGGCGGACCTGCGCCTCCGTGGGACTTCCCTCCAACCTCCGGAGTGCCTCCGCCATGACAGCGGGCGCCTGCGCGGGCTCCACGGCACGCGGAGGCGTCTTGCCGGCATACGTCGGGGCACGCACCGCCTCGATGAGACTGTCCGGCCCCTGGTCGTCATCCAGGTACCGCTCCATCACCCGGGAGAGCTGGCCATGGCTGGCGGGCAGCTCGGGAAGGAGGGCGTGCCGGCAGCCGCTCGCGAGCAGGAGCAGCGCGGCGAGGACGATGTATGAGTGGCGCACGGCTCAGAACCGGAAGCTCTGGGCCACCGTGAGCAACTGTTCCTCGTACTCCCCGTTATTGGCGAGGCAGGACTGCGTGGAGACGATGTAGCCGCGCTGGTCCTTCACGGTGATGTACATGTGGCCCACGTGGGTGTCGTTCCTCACCACGAGCTCACGGCCGGGCAGCCCGCCCACCGTGGCGGGCTTGTCCTCGAGCACCACCCAGTACTCGCTCTTGCCGAAGACGTCGCGCTGCAGCTGCAGGTACGCATCGAGCGTGTAGTCGTCCTTGCGCGAGCGCATGACGCCCGCGTTGTCGAGGCACTTGGAGTTCCCCGTCCCCGACGGGCGGATGCCGGCCACCTCGAAGCCGTCGATGTCGCGCTGGCGCCAGCCCTGGGGGTACTCGATGGAGAAGCCATCGCCCTCGTAGCGGCCTCCCAGCTCCGGGTCCTCGCCGAGCTTCGACACGTAGCCGCGCACGGCCTCCGCGTTGCGCACGGTGAGGAAGCCCACCCCGCCGAGCACCGCCAGCACCGCGAGGCTCGGCACTGGCCGCGTCACCAGGCTCTTGCCCGCGAAGACGAGCCCCTGCACCGCGCCCACGACGAACGCGAGCGCTCCGGCAATGGCCAGCACGTAGAAGAAGCGGCCCGTCACGCTCGCGAGCCACAGGGTGAAGACAAAGAGGAGCGGTCCACCGATGAGGGCGACGAGGAAGCCCAGCGGGTGCTCGGGTTGCTTCTCGGGTGCGGCGGCTTCAGGAGTCGGTTCGGACATGCACCCGAAACGCTAGAGGGCCGGGGGCGGTGGAAGCAACGCGGGTCCCCGGGCACTCATGGTGTTACACGGGCCCGAGCCCTGGCCGTGCTGTCAGTCGGTGAACGTGTTGGGCTCCTTGCTGAAGCCCGCCTTCCCATGATGCGTCAGCCGCTCGGAGCGGGAGGCCTGCTCGAGCGCGGCGATGACGGCCTTCTCGGCGTCCGCGGCCCAGTCCTTCACCTTGGCCGGGTCGACGCCCTTCTCGCTCACGTACTTCGCGAGCGCCTCGGAGGCCTTCTTCATTCCCGTGCCGGCGTTGACCGCGAGGTCGGTCATGATGGCATTGCCATACTCGCTGGTGATGACGTCCTTGAGCTTGACTTGCCCCTTGGCCGCCGCGCCCTTGGCATCCTTGCCAGTCACGGACACCGAGTGGTTGCGGATGTCGGAAATCTTCCCCTGGTTGGCGAACTTGATCTGCGCCTGCTGCATCTCCGAGGCGGCGCCCGCGGCCATGAAGACGGCCGACAGCTTCACATCGGTGCGGATGGCCTCCGCCGCCTCGACACCCTTGAGCACCGTGCCGTCACCGCGGGTGAGCACCACGCCCTTGTCGTCGATGTCGACCCCATACCGGCCGAAGTGCTTCTCGTAGAGCGCCGAGTCGTTCTTCTTCAGGTCCCGCATGAACTCGGCCAGGGAGCCGTTGCCGCTCTTTCCCAGCGTCCACTGGGTGAAGCCCCAGGAGACGCGCCCGATGTCCCAGGTGTTGACCTTGCTGAAGGTGCCTTCGAGGCCCGAGATGGACGCCAGCACCTTCTGCCGGTCCTCGCTGATGCCGCTCTTCTCCAGCTGGGTGTCGACGTCCGTGCGCGAATCGCCCTTGATGGCGCCGCCATCCAGCGCCTTCCACGAGTTCGTGTAGGCCGTCTCTCGGCCATCGCGCATCCGCACGGTGGTGCCGTCCACCGTGACGTCCGAGCGGGTCTGCGGCACGTCGACCATCGGCTGGTACGCGTCGACCCTCGCGAGCGCGGTGGCCTTGACGCTCTTCTCGGTGGCCTGGGCGGTGGTGAGCCGGGCGTTCGCCGCGTCGAGCTCGGTCTTCTGCGCGTTCTTGAGCTTCTCGGCTTCGAGCGGGTCCTTGGGCACCTTCGCCTTCTGGTGCTGGGCCTTCAGCTTGCTTACCGCTTCCTCGGCATGCTTCACGTCCGCGCTCGCGTGCTGGAGCTCGGGGTTCGAGCCGATGTGCGTCTTCAGCCACGCCTTGACCTTCTCACCCTCGGCGGCGACCTTCTTGTCGGCGGCCTCGAGCTTCGTCTGCGCGGCCTTCTTCGCCGTGTCGGTGGTCGCCTTGTCGACGGCCTGCTGCGCCTCGTTGCGTGCCGCCACGGCTTGCTTGAGCGGGTTGTAGACCTTCGCCTTCGGGGGCTTCCAGGTCGCGACGTTGATGGGAATCAACAGGTTGAGCTCGACGGCGTTCCCGCGCTTGATGGTGCCTTCGTCGTGCGAGGTCACCTTGATGCCGTCCAGGTTCTTCTGGATGTCGGCGGCCGAGGCCTTCGCCACGGCGGCGGCCTTCACCGGCGCCTGCACCGGAGCGGCGGGCCCCGTCGGGGCGGCAGGAGCGGCAGGAGCGGTAGGAGCCGCTGTCACCGGCCTGTCGAGCGCCGCGAGGGCGCGCTTCAGGTCGGGCCCTTCCAGCTCGAGCGCGAGCGCATCGCGCAGCGAGGTGCCGGTGAGCTTCTCGTACTTCTGCGCCACCTGCGGGAGCAGCGCCGGGTCCGTCCCCTCCAGGGCCTCGAAGACCGCGGCCTCGTCGGTGCCCCAGATGTCGTCCATCGCGGCCTTCAGCTTCGCGGCCGCCGTGTCCACCGGACCGGCAGCCGCCTTGCTCTTCGTGGCCGAGGCGGACATCGGGTTGAACGAGAAGGCCTGATTGGTGGGCGGACGCCCGCGAATCTGGTCGGCCAGGCGCTTGAGGGTTGCCCCCACGGCGCCACCCGCGATGGCCTGGAGGAGGAAGGCGCGCTCGGCGCCGGCATCTGCGCGGGGCGAAGCCTTGGCGCTGACACCTGCCTTCGACAGCAGGGTCGCCAGGTCCTTCTGCTGGTTGGGGCTGAACCCGGTGATGGCCCGGGCCGCCGCGCCGATGATGGGCGCGGAGAGCGCTCCGGACAGCGCCTGCTGCAGCGCCTGACGGATGGGGCCCTCCGCGAGGGTGGTGAGCTGCTGCTCGAGCTTCGCTTGCGCGGGCGCCTTGGACACCGACGGGCGCGCGGCCTCCATCGACGATTCGGGCCTGGCGGGGGCCGGAGCAGCGGGCGCGGCGGTCGGCGTCGCCCGCGCCATGGGAGCATCGACCTTCGCGAGCTGCGGAGCGGGTGGGCGGGTGATCTTGACCATGGCCCCAAAGCCTAGACCAACGCCCACGAGCCTCGAAAATCCCCCCGGGAGGCTCAGCCCGGACGCTCGACCTGGGCGACAACCGACTCACGCTCGCCGGCCTCACCCGCGAGCTGGACGCCGTGGAGCACCGGCTCAGGAAGATGCGCACCCTCCCATTCGGCAAGGCCGTCGAGCAGCGCGATGAGGCGTTCTTCGGCGAGACCGCCCTGCAGCTCACCGCGGCTCCGGCGCTGACCGCCGTGCTGGCGCAGCGCATAGAGCGGCCCATGCGCCCGCACCAGGCGACCGGGTCTCGGCCTCCGCCGGGAGCGGAGGCGTGCCGCACGGGGCGTCATGGCGCGACCGTGGGCGGCTTCCAGATGAAGACGTTCCGCCGGGTGCTGTTCGCGACGACGAACACGTTGCGCGCGGCGCTGTACCGGAACCGGCCGTAGGTGCCATTCGAGGCCGGCGGCCCCGGGTCGTCGCCCGTGCCGGTGACCTCCACCCACTTCCCGGCCTGCAGGTCGAGAATCGCCAGCCGGCGCCCACCCGGATACGCCACGAACCGGTCGAGCACCGGCGAGTACGCCAGGCCGGGCGCCCCACCCACGGGCTCGCTCAGGCCGGTGGTGGTGACGGTGGCGTGCGTCTTTCCGGGCTCGTTCAGCGCGTAGGTCGACACGGTGGCGCCCTCACGGACCAGCGCGAGGAGGTTGCGCTTCGTGTCCACGGCGGCGCCCGCGTAGTAGTAGCCCGCGCCGTTCGGAGCGTGTGCGGTCCACGTGTCGGCGACCGGGTCGTACTCGTGGAGCTTCCGCGAGCCGATGTACCAGAGGTGACCCTTCGCGTCGGCGGCGCTCGCGCCGTAGTCGATGACCGGGTTGTTCGCGCCGCGCACCCACCGCGCGGTCGCGAAGTCGAAGCCCATCACCAGCTGCGAGCCCGTCTGGCCACTGGGATAGGTCCCCACCGAGCCCAGCACGTAGAAGCGGCCCGTCGCCTCGCTGAAGGCGATGTTGCCGTAGGTGTGCGCGCTGCGCGGCTGCTGCACATCCAGCTGCGAGCGGATGCTCGGGTCCTCGCAGAGCTCCGAACGGACGTAGCCGGTGGACCCCAGCCCCGCGTCGGGGATGTCCAGCGACGTCACGGAGGGGTACAGGCCGCACGACTCCACCCGCTTGTCGCGCATCACCGGCGTCACACTGTTGCCCGTCATGCCCGCGGGCAGGTCCGTCCACCGCTTCCACGTCATCGACGCGAGGTCGAAGGTGAACACGTTGTTGTACGGCGAGTCGTCGTGCCCACCGCCCCAGACGACAAGGCGGTCGCGAAGCGAGTCGTACGCGCCGCCGCTCCAGGCAATCATCACCGCCTCGCACGGGTAGCTGGAGTACGGCTGGGGGCAGACGTCCGCCATCTGCGTGTTCGGCAGCTCCTTCCAGGAGCCCTCGGGCATGGCGGCGATGATGGCGTCTATCGGCCCGGGCTCGACTCCGCCCGCGTCGGGCACACCGCTGTCGACACCGGCTCCGGCATCCACGCCAGTCCCGGCGTCACCTCCCCCATCACCAGGGAGAGGCACCTCGACCGACTCGCTCTTGCCGCATCCCGGTGTGAAGAGGCCCCAGAGAAGGGCCGAGAGCGGGACGACCCTACGAATCATTCGTTGCATGTCCCATCCAGCGCGATGACGTGAAAACAGAATCCGAGGTGTGCGCGGCCGGGGCGGTTCAGCCCCTCACGACGCCGTCGTAGACGCCGTAGCCGCCGGGAATGAAGAAGTCCTTCCCCGGCTCCAGGCCGAAGGCCCGGATGGCCGTCGCCACGATGTCCTGCGAGCGCGGCGCGCGTGTCACCCGCTGCCCGGACTCCTCCACCAGCGTCACCGGCGCGCCCATGGGCGAGCCGTTCATCGTCTCGTCGTACCCGCCGAGCATCTGGTTGCCCTGGACGCCGCCGCCCACGAGCATGGCGCAGGTGGCCGGGTGGTGGTCACTCCCCTGCTTCGGGAAGGTCCGCCCGAAGTCGCTGTAGACGTAGACGAGCGTCTCGTCGAGCAGGGTGCGGGACGGGTCCTCCCGACTCGGCGTCAGGCTCATCTCCAGGCACAGCCGCCCCACCATCTCCAATGCGATGCGCAGGTGGTTGGTGTGCATCTGCACGCCGTTCGAGCTGTGCGTGTCGAAGGTGGTGTTGGCGAAGCTGGAGGCCCGCAGGTTCACCGACGTCACCAGGTCCGACTTCAGCAGCTGCAGCGCGAAGGTGTACGCGCCCATCGACGCGCCCGTGCCGCAGGCGTCCGCGTAGCCGATGCACGCCGTCCAGTCCACGGGGTAGGCCGGGTCCGCCTTGAGCTTCTCCCATGACGGCGTGTTGCCGAGCACCGAGAGGATGTCCCGGCGGATGGTCCTGCTGGCGCCCTTGTACGTGTCGTAGAGCTGCTCGAGCATCGCGTCGGTGCCGGTGCTGGAGATGCCGCGCTCCTCGCGCAGCGCCTTCATCAGGGCCGCGTCCACCGCCGTGGCGGGCACCGTGCCCGGCAGGGCCGAGCCGTCGAAGGCGGCGTCGGGCACGTCACTGCGCGCGCGCAGTCCCTTCCAGGCGCTGTCGCGCTTGTCGGACAGCGTCGGCTCCACCGAGCCGGCGGAGCGCAGCACCGTCGGGTTCGCCAGCGCGGGCAGCCCGAGCGCGCCCGGCAGCGTGCCGCCCAGGCTGACGTTGGGGATGGGCCGGTCCGGGAAGCGCCGGGCCAGCGCGTTGGCGATGACCGCTTGAAGCGAGGGGGCCCGGAAGTTCGAGCCCGCCACGCCACACATGCTCGCGATGATTCCGCTCGTGTGCGCGGCCGTGTTCTGGTCCGCGCCCACGAGCAGCGCGGTCTTGTCGAAGAGCCGGTAGTTGGGGTTCGCCCAGGCGTAGCCCCACGGCCGGTAGACCTGCTGGTTCCCCGACGCGGGATTCACCCCGCTCGTGTCGGCCGGGTTCGCCCAGTTCCAGAAGGCGGGCCCGCGCAGCTTCCGCACCGGCCCGGGCGCATCCAGGTCCACCGGGGAGCGGTCGAAGTTCTCCACCTGCGCGGGCAGGTAGCCGACGGGGATGTTGCCGCCCCGGGGCGTGGGGATGAACTTGTCGATGCCCGCGCGCGACAGCGGCGAGAAGAAGGTCTCCCAATGGAGCCCTCCATCCAGCCAGATGCCCAGCAGCTTCGTGGGCCGCCCCGAGACAGTCTGGGCCGAGGCCACCGGAAAGCCGAAGCGCGTCATCAGCCCGAGGTGAGCGGCCCCGAAGGCCAGCTCGAACAGCTTGCGACGAGAGAGCTTCATGCGTGCCTCTTCAGTAGAAAATCCAGTGGGGGTGGCGGATGAAGTACGAGCACGCGCCCACGTAGGCCGGCTCGGTATCCGTGGGCGTCGCGAGCGGCACGAACACGTCCTGGTACAGCGCGTCCACCTGCGCGTCGGTGAAGCGCTCGCCCAGGAAGTGCAGCGACCAGCGCCGCAGCGTGGCCTTGACGTCCACGGGGTTGGCCGAACGCGTCGTGCCGGCGGGGAACAACGCCGTGTTCTCCGTCATGGCCAGCGCGCGGCGGCACCACCGCTGGGAGACCTGCGTCAGCGTGAGCGCGAACGTGGGAGACGCGGTGCGGTCCTGCGTCACCTGGTTGACGACGGAGCCGCCGCCCAGCGCGTGGTAGCGCTCCCCGGTGGCGGCCTGCCTGGGCATGGGCAGGGCGTCCGGCGGCTGCAGCGGATAGAAGTCGTCACCGCGCGACTCCGCCATCGGGAGGCCGAACTCGTTCGCGGAGATGAAGAAGTCTTCATGGCGCAGGCCCAGCTGCTGGTAGAGCGCCCGCTGGACCTGGACCGCGGTCAGGCGGCTGATGCGCGGCGCATCGGGGTCCGGACGTGAGTCGCGCTGCTGCGCCGCGAGGCCCTGAATCCACGCGCGGACGTCGGCCACGGGCAGCGTCGCCGTGCCTTCGGTGACGAGCTGCGCGTAGGACTTCTGGCCGATGGGCATCTGCTTGAACGCGCCCGTGCCCCGGCCCTCCAGCAGCCGCAGCAGCTCGCTGTCGTCCGGGCTGCCCGGCTTCACCAGCCGGACGTCGGACACCAGCAGGGCCTGGAAGGACTCGGTGGAGGCAAAGTAGCCGCGCGCGCCCTGCGCGTGGCAGCCCTCGCAGTGGGGCTTGAGGCCCTCCATGATGCGCACGGTCTCGGAGCTGGCCGGCGTGGCGCATGCGGCCTGCCCCCGGGTGCGCAGCGCGGACGGGGTGCCCTCCGTGCCGCACGAGAGGACTCCGGACAACACGAGGACGAAGACGAAGCGGTTCATGTCAGCGCCCCCTCTGGAAGAGGTCGGACCGGGTGAGTGACTTGACGTAGGGGCGGACCTTGCGGCCGTCCGCGATGTAGCGCGCCACCTGCTCGTCGAGGTAGCCCGCCTCCTTCGCCGGGTCGATGTCCCGCCCCAGCACCTGCGCATGCAGGTGCCGCACGACGCACCGGTCGAAGGCCCCCGCCGCGACGATGAGCTTCGCGAAGCCGAGCGGCCCCACCGTCCCGTCACTGACCTGCCCCAGCAGCGTGTGCTCCGGCGGGAGGAAGTCGACGAAGAGGGCCTCGGGGTTCGTCTGCGCCTGGGCCTCGGTGACGGGCGTGAGCAGCGTGTCGGGCGCGTACCACCGGTTCCAGTGGCTGAACGGGTCGCCGCCGTAGGGGTACTCGCCGGTGCGCCACCGCGCCGGCCAGTGCCACACCGTGCCGACGCCGGGCATGAAGTACTGCGCGCCGTAGCCCTCGGACGCCGAGCCCTGCTTCGCGTAGCGCTTGAAGTGGATGGCCGCCGGGTCCAACCGGCGGTGGCAGTGCTGGCACGGCCCCTCCGTGCCCGGGTCCCGCCGGTACGCGTTGAACGTCTGTCCCGAGGGCGGCGCGAGCACCTCGCACGCCAGCGTCTCCAGCGCCCGCGCGCCGCGCACGCGCTCGCGCGGGTAGGCGTTGAGGAAGCCCAGGCTGGTGAGCATGCCCGCGGCGGGAATGCCCTTGGAGGCGCCCGTCTGGGTGCGGGGGTCGAACCGGTAGTCGCGCTCGGCCAGGAAGAATGGATTGCGCGCCGGGACGGGGTACTCGCGCCACGCCAGCGGGTCTCCCGGGGAGTGCTCCGGGTCCACCGGCGCGCTGGAGAAGCGGGACGGCCGCCACCACGAGTCGTCGTCGAGCAGGCCCGTCGCGCCGCCCACGATGCCCTGCATCACATACGCGGCCTGGAGGCGCGTCGGCGCGACGGAGTAGGTGCCGAGGATGAGGTCCGTCATCGGCCGGTCATGCCAGGCGAGGTGGGCGTAGAGCCGGGCCGGCTCCTCGGAGGCGAGCCTGCGCTGGCCCTCCCCGTTGTAGGCCACGTAGTCCTCCCACCCCGCGTACTGCTGGAAGTCGGCGTGGCAGCGCACGGCATTGGGGCCACACCCGCACGTCCCCTCCGGGCCGGCGGTGGCGCAGTTGACGGTGACGGGGTTGCCGTTGACGTTCGTGGTTCCCGTGGCCGAGGCGTTGGCCGCGCCACCCACCAGCGTCACCGTCGTACCGGGCGCCCACCACGGCTCGAGGTTGCGCTCCTCCGCGGGCGAGCCGTCGGCCTTCAGGCCGTCGCACGCCGTCGCGTCTCCGCGGAAGTACTTCCACGCGCCAGCCTTGGCCGTTCCCGCCGGGCAGCGCTGGATGGAGCGCTGCTGCAGCAGCCCGTACTCCGGCTCGTCGGCGGTGCGCGGGACGAGCGGGATGTTGAACCAGTCGCGCGCGTGCTCGAACATCGTCTGGTAGAAGACCGGCTGCTTCAGCGTCCGGTCGACGAAGGCGTCCACGAAGGCCCGCTGCGCGGCCGCGTCGCCCGCCGCCTCCTGCTCCGCGTATTCCGCGTCCGTCGGCGGAATGCCGCGCAGCGCGAGCGAGGCCCGCCGCAGCAACCGGCTCGGCGCGAGGACGTCGCTCCGCTCACCCGCGTCGGGCGTGTTCGTGGGCGGTGGCTCCACGCAGCCCGCGTCCTGCGAATCTCCGGGCGGTTCAACGGGTGAGTTGCCTTCGCCCGAGCACCCCACCCAGACCACCAGGGGCAGCACCCACCACAGCGGGCTCGGCGAGCGCACCGGGGCAGGCGGCTCCAGCCGAGCGTCGAGACACATCGAGATGCGTGGGTTCATTCAACCCGACAGAGCAACCTGCATGCCGCGCACTCCCGGCGCTGGCGACAGGTGCGTCTCGCCCGGAGACAACACGCGCAGTGCGGGCAGGGGAAGAGGCGTCGACGGGGAATGCCCCCCACACGTTGAGGCCCGTCCCCCCCAGATCCCACATCGTCAGAAGGTGAAGCCGAAACGCAGGATGTCCATGTTGATGTCGACAATGCGCCCGTTCCTCTTCGCATCGCCCCACGGCAGGCCGTACTGGGCACCGAGGTCGAGCTTCTCCCGCCGCTGATTCCAGTTGGAGCCCACGCTCGCGCCAATCACCGCGGCGAGGAAGGTGCGGGAGCGCGGGGCCGTCTTCCGGTACCCCAGGTCGAGGCCGAGGGTGAGCTGTCCACCCGTCGTGCTCCGCTCGGCGGGTCCCTCCGTCTCGCCTTCGGGGCGGTCCTGCTCATGGCTCCACATGCCGCCCACCTTGGGTTGGAGGAAGAAGCCGTCCCCCCGCGAAGCAAGGGCGGGCGCCTGACACCGCTGTCAGAGGCCGCGCGCAGTGGCGCCGGACGTGGATGTCACGGCGCGCTGTGTCCAATCCATTCTCACCCGCCAGCAAAGACAACCAGGCGTGATGACGGATGCCCTCCGAGGTGCTCACCTGGAGACGGTAGCGGCCGTCAGCGCCCGCCCGTGGGGCGTCGCGGAGGGAAGTAGGGCAGACTGGGGACATGGCCCTGGCGCTACGGACAGCGCGGTGGGCGGACGGGCAGCGCCCGTACCGGGGGCCGGGAGCCGAACCATGAAGCACGTGGAAGCCAAGACGACGGCTGTCAACGGACCCGCGGGACGGCTGATGGCGACAGTGGAAGGGGATGGCGGAATCCCCACCCTCTTCGTGCACGACGTCGCCGCCGACCGGACGCACTGGGCCCAGGTACAGCATGGCCTCGCGACGCGCAGCGTGGCCTTCGACCTGCGAGGGCTGGGTGAGAGCGGTGGCTCCCACGGGCCCTTTGGCGTGGAGGCGGCGGTCGAGGACGTCGCCGCGGTGGCCGACGCGCTGGCCTCCGAGAAGTTCGTCCTGGTGGGCCATGGCTTCGGGGCCGCGGTGGCCGGCGCCTTCGCCGCGTACTACCCCGAGCGACTGGCCGGGCTCCTCTACGTCGAGGCCCCGGGAGACCTGCGCCGCATGCCCAAGGCCGAGGCAGAGGCGTGGCTCGACAACTTCAGCGCCGCGAAGTACGGGACCTTCCACGAGCACTGGCTCGCCCCGCAGCTGCTCGCCGCCAGGGAGGCGACGCGCGTCCTGGTGATGAAGACGATGCGCACCTCGCGCCGCGAGGCCATCGCGGGGAATCTGGAGTCGCTGCTCGGCCATGACCCGGACGCGGCCTTCGAGCAGTTCAAGGGGCCCACGCATGCGCTGGTGGCGACCGCGGGTCCGGAGACGCTGGCGGGCCAGCACCCCACGCTGTCCCACTCCGTGGCGCCGCACGCCAGCCACTGGCTGATGCTGGACGCGGACAAGTGGTTCCACACGGAGCTGGTCCGCTTCCTCGGCCAGTGCCGGCACCACCACCCCTGAAGCGCCGCGCCGGGCTTCCGGCGTCGTGCACGGACCTCACCGGGCGGCACTGTCCGTCTCAGAAGGTGACGCCCAGGTTGAGCGTGGCGTTGTAGCTGTTGCCATCCGCGAAGGTGATGTCGGCGGCGTCCTGATTCGCGACCGCCGATTCGGGAGCGAACTCCTCGCTGAAGAGGAAGTTGTAGTTGCCGCGCAGGTCGGCGGAGAAGTTGCCGGTGTAGAAGCGCAGGCCCGCGCCCACCGGGATGGAGCCCACGGTGTCGTCGCTGAAGCCCAGCGTCTCGCTGCCCTTGCGCACGTTGTAGTCGCTCACCCCGATGCCACCCAGGATGTAGGGCTGCACGGGGCTGGCGGTGAGCCCGAGGGTGCCCACGACCTGTCCGCCGTTGCGGACGATATCCGGATTGCCCACCAGGTCTTCCGCCCCGCCCAGGTCGATGGAGTTCACCGCGCCGCTGTAGCCGAGCTCCACCCCGATGACCCGGGACGGCTTGATGCCCACCGTCGCGCCGTAGGCCGCGCCCGGGTCCAACCGCGGCGCGAGCCCACCGCTGTAGCCCTCCACGCCGCCGCCCGCGGAGAACGTGAGGCCCCGCATGTCAGCCTGCTCGCCCTGGGCCAGGGCGCCGGTCCCCCATAGCGCGCACGCCACGAACAATGTCTGGATGCTCTTCATGTCCCCATCTCCATTGCGACCCGGGTTCACGGGTACGCTGTGGACGCAGGCGGCGATGTTCAACCCGGGACGCGCCTCCGTCACCGGCGGTGCGCGCCAGCGCGCCTGCCCCACCCTTCGGGCTGGCTCGTGCGCCGGCACCTGCGCTCGGCCCCCGGGACCCTCCGGGTTGTTCTCACCGTGGCGCGCTCGCAGCTTCGTCGAAGGCGCTCTTCATCCGCGGTGCGCGCACCGGGGCCCCTGGCGCCCTGGCGATACCGGTGCGCGGAGCGGAGGTGTGCACATGGCGGGAGCCCGGGCACTCACGCGCGGGGAGGCGAGACCCGGTGTGCCCTGGCGCTCGCGGCCGGGTGACCTCAACCCCGTTGCCTGGTGGGTCCACCACACGCTGTGGTTCCTGCCCGTGGTGGGCGCACTGCTGGGGGCCCTCCTGGGCGTGCTGATGGTGCGCCCGCCGGGGCTCCTGGCCACGGTGCTGCGCGGCGTGGCGTGGCAGGCCTCGGTGCAGGAAGCGCGGACGATGCTCTCCTCGGTGCTGGGCATCGCGCTCTCCTCGCTGAGCATCGTGCTGTCGCTGTCCATGCTCGTGGTGCAGAACGCCGCCGGGCAGTACTCGCCACGCCTGTTGCGGCTGTACCTGCACAGCGCGGGCATCCGTGTGGTCATCCCCATGTTCGTCGCCACGAGCGTCTTCTGTCTCGTGGCCGCGCAGTTGTTCGGATTCGTTCCCGGGGCCGGGCGGCAGCCGCGTCCGGCGCTGAGCCTGGCCATGCTCCTGCTCGTCCTCTGCGAGGCGTCGCTCATCTTCCAGGTGCTGGAGACGCTCCAGTTCATGCGCGTGGAGAACCTGGTGCGGCGGGTGGGGCGTGACACGCTGCGCGTCGCGCAGAGGATGGAAGCGCGCCGCCAGAACGACCTCGCGCCACGCCCGGCTCCGCCGCCTTCGTCGAGCACGTCCTGGCCGCTCCGGGCCCGCGCGAATGGCTTCGTCGCGGACGTGGACGGGCGCAGGCTCGTGGCCGTGGCCCGGGAGCTGGGGCTCGTGGTCCACCTGGACGTCACCATCGGCGAGCCGGTGACGCGGGGCGCGGTGGTGGGCCGGGTGGAGCCCGGCGTCCGCGGCCCGGCGGAGTCGCGCGAGGTGGCGGAGGCCCTCCTGCCCGCGCTGCTGTTGGACCGCTGGAGGGACCTGGACTCGGACGTGGCGCTGGGCGTGCGGCAGCTCGTGGACGTGGCCATCAAGGCGCTCTCGCCGGGCATCAACGACCCGTACACGGCCGTGGAGGTGGTGGACCAGCTCACCTTCCTGCTGTGCGCCATGAGCCGGATGCAGCTGGGCCCCCGCGTGCTGCCGGATGCGTCCGGGCACCCCCGCGTCTTCCTTCACGCCGCCACGCTGCAAGACTACGTGTCGCTCGCCACGGACCAGATTCTCCGCTACGGCGCGGGCGAGCCCGCCGTGGTGGTCCGGCTGCTGCGGCTGATAGGCGAAGTCGGCCAGCGCGCGCGGCGCGCGGAGGACCGGCACGCGGCCCGGGAGACCCTGCGGCAGATTCAGGCCGAGGCGGAGCGCGCCCTGACGGACACCCCCTGGCAGGAGCGGATCCGCGGCCACGCGCAAGCGGCGGAGCGCGCGCTGGAGGGCGGCCCGCTGCCGGCCCTGCCCGCCATCGGCTTCTGACACGCCGCGGCCTCAGCGCGGAGGAGGCTCGGCCCCACCTTCCTCTTCCTCCACCGGGGGCGGTCCCCTCCGGGAGCGCTTGCCCTGCCGCCAGGGCAAGCGCCCCTCCAGCTCCACCTCCAGCGTGAAGCTGAGGAAGGTCCGGATGAGGACGATGAGCCCCAGCACGAGCACCTGGCGCAGTGTGGGGTCCTCGGTGACGGTGCGGATGATGTCCGCAGCCACGAGCAGCTCGAGCCCGAGCAGGATGGCCGAGCCGAGGAGGTTCCTCAGCGAGCGGTACACCTCCCGGACCGGACGGCCCCTGCCACGCACGAGGGTGAGGACCGCTGCGAGCCCCATGCCCAGCACCATCACCGCCACGCCCGAGGCCTCGAAGAGCCAGGCGGCCAGGGCCACGAAGCGGGTGAATTCCATCGAGCGCTCCTCGGCTCGCGGTTGGGCGGCCTCCGGCTGGGGGACGGCCCGATGACGTTGAGGACGGCGCGTCCCGTGCACCAGCCCTCGCGGATGCCGCCATGCACGCGCCCGCGGGCCTGCCTCCGCATCCCTTCCGTCGGAGGGTGCCTGGGAATGGACCGCCCGCTCACTCCGGCCGCTTGCGGCGGCGCGACATGATGCGGCTCAGCGCCACCTCGGTGATGCCGAGGTAGGCCGCCACGTCGCGCTGGGGAACGCGTCCGTGCAGGTGCGGATGCTCCTCCCAGAACTTCACCAGGCGCTCCTCCGCGGACAGGTCGAGGAACTCCTGCTCGCGGCGCTCCTTGAGGATGAAGTGGTGCTCCGCCACCCGGCGCGCCAGCCGCTCCCAGCACACGTGGCCCTGCTCTAGCGCCTGGAATTCGCGCGTCTGGAACACCAGCACGCGGCTCGGCTCCAGCGCCTCAATCGACGTCATCGACGGCAGGCCCTGAAGCATCTCCGCGTAGGCGCCAATCAGCTCGCCCTCGGCGCGAAACGCCTTGATGGACGCTTCCCCGCGCGCCGACACGCGCACGGCCCGGAAGACGCCCTGGAGCACCACCGCGAACCGGTCCGCCGCGTCTCCGGGCCGGAGGAACAGCTCCCGCTTGGCGAGCACCTGCTCCTTCGCCACCGCCTCTGCCTTCTCCCACTCGTCGGGAGGCAGGGGGGCCAGCGTGGCGAGGCGCTCGAAGAGCTTTGGAAATCTCACGGGGAAAAGACCTCGGCTTGACCCAGGTTAAGGCGGCGGACGCGCCGGACGCCATACACCGGAGGGCATGTCCATCAACGTCTATGCCGTGGCGACCCCCTTCGTCATCGTCCTGGCCCTGGCGGAGTTCGCGTACTGCGGGGTGCGGCGCAACGGCTACTACAGCTTCCAGGACTCCATCGCGAGCATGGGCACGGCGGTGATGAACCAGTGCGTCAACGTGGCGGTGGCCCTGCTGGTGCTGCCCCTCTTCGCGCAGCTGGGCCAGCTCGCGCCGTGGAAGCTGGACGTCTCGTCGCCGCTGTCGGTGGTGGCCCTCTTCCTGGGCGTCGACTTCCTCTTCTACTGGTTCCACCGCTTCGGCCACCGCACCAACATCGGCTGGGCGGCCCACTCGCCGCACCACTCCACCGAGGAGCTCAACTACGCCGTGGCTCTTCGCGCGAGCGTGACGCAGCGCCTCTTCTCGTTCCTCTTCTACTGGCCGCTGGTGCTGGTCGGCTTCCCGCCCGAGGCGGTGCTGGCGATGGTGGCCTTCCACCTGGTGCTGCAGTTCATCCCGCACACGCGCGTCATCCCCAAGCTGCCCCGGTGGGTGGAGTCGTGGCTGAACACGCCGTCGCACCACCGCGTGCACCACGCGCGCAACGACGCGTACATCGACAAGAACTACGCGGGCTTCCTCATCATCTGGGACCGGATGTTCGGCACCTACGCCGAGGAGACCGAGCCGTGCTCCTACGGCCTCACCACCCCGGCGAACACCTGGGACCCGACGGCCATCAACTTCCAGGCGTGGGCCCGGCTCGTCGGTGACGCCGTCGCCACGAAGAGCGCGTGGGACCGGCTGCGCATCTGGGTGATGCCCACGGGCTGGCGGCCCGCGGACCTTGCGCCGCGCTCGCTCGGGTACTGGAAGCAGGACGGCGTGGAGGTGAAGTTCAGCTCGTCGGAGCTGCCCGGCATCCGCGGCTACCTCGTCTTCCAATTGTTCGCGTCGATGCCGTTCATGCTGCTGGTGAGCCACCATGCCTCGCCGCTGTCGGGCTGGCACAAGGTCGCGCTGAGCCTGCTGCTCTGGGCGATGGCCACCGCGTGGAGCGGGATGCTGGAGTCCAAGCGCTGGAGCCTGCCGCTGGAGCTGGCGCGGGTGCTCGCCATGGGCGTGGCGGTGACGCTGTGGCTGGTGCGGGCCGGAGCGCCCCAGGCGTCGAGCGCGCTCACCGCGGCGTGGCTGCTCGTCTCGCTCACCTGGCTGCTGGTGGCGCGCGGTGGCGCCACCCGGCGGGCGCCCGCGAATCCCTTCCCGGGCTGACCGGCTCCGCCGCCACGCGCGGAGAGAGAGGGTCCGGGGCCGCCCGGTCGGAGGCGGCCCCGGGGCCCGGTGCTACGGCTTGCAAGCGCTGTTGAGCCCCAGCCCCATGTCCAGGTAGGCACGCGCGCCGCTGTTCCAGAACTTGCGCATGACGTGCTCGGCCTGCGGCATCTCATGGCCCGCGCCGCACACGTCCGTGTTGATGGCGGCCTTGAGGTTGTGGAGGTCGTCCTCCTCCAGGAAGTCATAGGAGGCCACCGTGGCGGACATGTGGCACGTGCGGCAGTAGGGCTTCACGACGCCGTTGTAGAGGCCGAGCCCCTTGCGCTTCGTCGTCGTCCACTCCACGGGCACATAGGCGTTGTTGGCCACGGCCGTGGAGTCACTCACCGCCTTGGGCGCATACATGCCGGCGATGAACTGGCTGGTCGCCGTGGTGGGTGACGTGAGGGAGACGAGATTGTTGAGCCGCCGCAGCGCGTCCGCCTGGGCGGACTGGGTGAAGCCCGAGGCGGTGGAGTACCGGAAGCTGAAGATGTCGAAGGGCAGGAACTTCGCCGCGCCGGACACGGAGTTGGTGGCCGGGTCGTAATACGAGTTGATGCCATGGCACGTCAGGCAGTTGTTGGGCACGGAGACGTGCTGGCCGGTGCTGTCCAGCTTCGCGGTGGGCGTGCGCAGGCCCGTGGCGCCGTCGTAGACCATGAACTGCACGCTGTTGGCCGTGTTGGCGGGCGGCTGGTAGACCATGGCCACGGTGGCGAACGAGTTCTGCCGGTTCACCGCGTCGTTGAGCGCCGCGTTCGGGTCGCCGCCGAAGTTCGGCTGGCCGTTGAGCACCCCGTAGTTCTTCACGTAGCAGGCCACGCCCGTCTGCAGCGCGGGCGTGAGGAACGTCCGGCAGTGCATCTCCCGGCCGAGCCCCAGGTCTCCGTCGTTGTAGTAGGTCGCGGTGGTGTCGCCGCTGGCGAAGCCGTACCTGGTGCGGAAGGCGGTGAAGCTCGAGGGCGCTTGAATCTGCGCGTAGTACTGCTCCGTCTCCGCGGTGGAGATGTCGCCCTTGCGGCCGAGGTAGTCCGGAGGAGTGGCGGAGCCCACGGGGCTGGGCGACGTGGACACGAGCGCGGAGCGATTCACGCCCACGCCCTGGCACTCCGTGCCCACCGTGACCCAGTCGTCGTTGACGTGCTCGGCGAAGCAGTCGCCGAACGTCACGTCGTCGAAGGTGTAGAGGTTGATGTCCCCGTCCGGGTCCTTGGCGATGCCGCGCACCTTCACCAGACCTCCCGAGGGCCACCGGGCCCCGTAGAGGAAGTTGGGGACGGGGGCCGCGTTGACGCTCCAGTAGTAGAGCGGGTCGGTGCTGTTGAAGGTCGTCGGGCTGGTGCTGGTGACGGCCGTGGCGAACTGCAGCCAGTTGGCGGCCACCGTCGGGTCCGCGTCCGGCGTCTTGAGGACCTGGAGCGAGATGGTGGTGCTCGGCTCGTTGTAATACCCCTGGAACAGGAACGTCTTTCCAGCGACGGGGTCGGCGGTGGTGGTCCCGTTGTATGGGCCGGTCATACAGCCGGCGGCGGCCAGCAGCGTGAGTGCGGCGGTCGCGAGTCGCCGTCCTGGAGACGTCCTCATGCAGGGCTCCTTTTCGGGCGAAAAGCCCGGAATGAGCCCTTCACCGACGGGAGAACGGCGACCCCCGAAAACCTTCTCTCGCGCGCGTCTTCCGCCCCGCCGCCGAAGTCAGCCTTCAGCGGAGGTTGGCGAGAATCATCAGGGCGACGACCCAGTCGACGCCCAGCTCCACCGACGTGTACATGGAGCCCACGAACGAGGTCCCCACGCCGACGCCCAGGTGTCCGAACGCTCCGGCGAAGAGCTTCAGCCCCGCCTCCGCGCCGATGTTGAACCGCGCGCCCCGGGAGTTCAGCTGGGTGCCCGTGAGCAACCGCGCGTAGGGCGCCGCCCAGTCCGTCATGAAGTGCTGGTAGCCGGCGTACCCGTTCAGCTCCCCGCGTGACGCGCGGGCGGTCGACACCGTCATGTTGACGCCCACGTTGAGGCGCCGCGCGAGAAACGCCATGGGCTGCACATTGATGTCCAGCGCCACGCCACTGTCGCCCGCCATCGCGAAGCGGTAGCCCAGGACGACCTCCACCACGGACTTGTCGATGGAGAGCGCATCTTCGCGCAGGCGTGCCGCGCCCACCTCGTCGCCCCGCGCCGCGTGCAGGTCCGCCAGCGCCAGGGCGCCCTCCTCCAGGTTGGCGTCGTACGTCTTGCGCAGCGGCGGCTCGGCGCCGTCCAGGTCGCCCTGCTCCATCCGCAGCCGGCCCTCGGTCAGACAGGCCGTCGTGTACTCCCGCTGGCAGGCCCGTCCGTAGGCCGCCGCCGCTTCCTCCCGTCGGCCCTCGGCGAGGAGCTGCGCGCCCCACGTCATGCAGGCGCCAATGTCACCGGCGTCGCAGCGCGAGGCGAAGTCGACGGGCGCCTCCACGCCCGAGGCAGCGGTGGTGGCACACGCCGACAGCCCGCAAGCCAGCAGCGCCAGCCACCAGCGCGCGGCGTGGAGCGGACCACGACGCCGAGTCACGGAGGTATCCATACGGGCACATTAAATCACGAAGCGGTGACATCACTGGAACCGGGAGATGAGTGAGCCGGGTGAGACAGGGAAAATTGGTGTATTGAGACAACTCCCCCGCAGTTCCCCAACCAGGAGTCCCTGATGCGTCGTATTGGCTCAGCCCTTCTCGCCGTGAGCATGTTCGCCGGTTGCGGCGGTGTGGAATCCGCCCCCGCCTCCGAGCCCTCCGAGTCCTCCTCTATCGAGAGCCAGCAGGCGCCGCTCACCACCACGGACGTGGATGTCGCCCCGGAGTGCCAGGGCATCCTCAACTTCGTGAACGGTGCGTCCTACCAGACGCTGGACGCGTACCTGCCGAGCGACGTCGCCAGCAACCTCGTCGCCGCGCGCACGGTGTCGCCCTTCGCTTCGCTGGCGCAGGTCACCTCGGTCCGCGGCGTGGGCCCTGCCCGCCTGGAGCAGATCGAGGGCGGCGCCCGCGCCCAGAGCTACATCGGCCCCAGCTGTGTCGGCATCATGGACACGCTCGCCGTCTCCGCGGATGACGACGCCGCCATCGTGTCCCTGGTGAACACCATCAGCGACTCGGAGCTGCACGACGTCCTGCCGGATGCGTGGAACGGCGCCGCGAACCTCCTCGGCCTGCGTCCCTTCACCTCGACCCAGGCCATCTCGGACGTCTATGGCATCGGCGACGTGAGCCTGCGCAACATCCGCAACTCGGCCACGCTGAGCCGGCCCCTGGAGGCGCTCATCAACGCGGTGAACGCGCTGCCGCAGCCGGACTACGGCGCGCGGATGGCCCGCCACTTCGACTGGTGGCAGACCGTCATCACCCAGCACCACTACGGCCATCAGCTGGAGTGCTTCGGGCTCGAGCCGACCAGCACCCCGTACGCGGCGACCGTCCGGCCGAACCTGGCCGACGCCGCCGAGGTGCGCGCCGAGGTCCTGGGCACGGTGAGCTTCGCCAACCGCAACAACCAGATTTCCAGCGGCGTCGTCACCGCCGGCCTGGCGAACCTCGACGCGCTGACCGCGGGGCGCACCTTCAAGGGCTGCTACCTCAGCTACGCGGATGACCCGTGGAGCGGCCACAACATCGCCATCTACGTCGACACGGTGAATGGCTTCAGCGTGATGACGCACACCTACTGGAGCGAGTGAGCCCGTAGGACCTCGAGGCGCCTGTCCTCCAAAGACAGGCGCCTTTTCACAAGCAGTTGTCGCTCACGCGGAAACACTCCGGACGTGGATGAGTAGAGTCCGCCTGCCCGCTGCTTGCCGGCGGAGAGCGCCCGTTCATCCCGTCCACCCATCCTCCTCCTCGAGCAGCCGGCCCACCGTCCGCGATGGGCGTTGGCCAGTGCCTCGCTCGCGCCCGAAGCGCGCGGCCAGGCCTCAATGAGGGGGAAGACATGAAGGGAAGCAACAGGCGTACTCCACGCCTGGGAGCGTTCGTCACGCTCCTGGGGATGGTGGGCTCCGTGCCCGCATTCGCCGCCGGCCCGTCCGGCAGTGCCTCCGAGCCGCCGTCGGCGCGGCAGCCGCCCGCGGGCGCTCCGAGCGCGGCCTTCCGGGCGAGGGAGCTGCACCGTCCGCCCGCGCTGGTGGGCAGCGGAGAGCTGGCGCGGCAGAACACGCGGGCCTTCATCGACTGGGCCGGCATGTCCGTCGCGGACGAGCGTGAGACGGCGCGCCGGGAAATCGCCGCGGCCGCGAGCAACCCGGACATCGTCCGCGCGGTCATCGACGAGGCGCGCACCGCGAAGGAGTCGGACCACAGCCGCGCGCTCGTCTCGCTCGCCATCCTGGGAGAGATGCGCAGCGCGGAGGGAGAGAAGTTCCTCAGGGACCTCATCCAGCAACCGCTGCCCACAACGGGCACCGTCGTCGAGGGAGACCTCCTTGAAGCCACCGCCCTGGCGCAGCTCCAGGCCAAGGCCGTGGCCGGGCTGGCGTACCGGCGCACGCGTGACGCGGATGCGGAGGTGCTGCGCGTGGCGGCCCGGCACCCGTCGAAAATCGTCCGGGCCGAAGCCATCAGCGCGTACCTGTGGAACCACGGCGACACGGACGAGGCCCGCCGCGCGCTGGCGCCGCACGTGCGCAAGGACGAGCAGCTCCTGCTCGAGCGCGTGCGCCGGGTCAGCGGCGAGAGCGCGGAGACCTTCAACCGCAAGCTGGCCGCGTACCTGGAGGCCCACCCGGAGCTCCTGCCGCCCGCGCCCGAGAAGCTGTCTGGCCAGTCCCGCCCGGCGGAGCAGAACCCCCACCGGTTCAACGAGCCGCCTCCCGCCCACTAGACCCCTCGGGCTCCCAGGGACGACGAAAGGACTACCGTCATGAACTTCAAGCAAAGCATTGCCCTTGTTTCCACCCTGTGCACGCTGGGCGCTGCCTCCGAGGCGCTGGCCGTGTGTGACCAGTCCGGCGCCAGCCAGGCGGACCGGGACCTCTGGAACATGCATGGCTGCTGGCAGGACTTCTACCTCTGGCAGTACCAGGCCTACGACTTGCGCTCCGGCGACTGGAGCAGCCGCGGCTGGAACGACGCCTGCAACGTGGCGCTCGAGTTCCCCAAGCACTGGAACGCGGCGTACCTGGTGACGTACGGGCTGGCGGACAATGGCGCCCAGTCCTTCCACGGCACCGTGGACTACCGGGCGACGGCGGAGGCGGCCAGCAGCAACTTCCACGACAGCCTGTACCACGGCGTCACCGACGACGGCGGCATCTTCGGCCGCTTCACCCCGCGCTTCTGGCCGTGGGACACGGACCGCGTGGACACGGCGTGCCCGCTCTACAACCGCACCCATCCCAATGCGAATCCGGGCTCGCGCGGCGGTGACTTCATGCACGAGGGCTGGCACGCGTACTTCGACAAGTACGGCATCAACAACGGCGACCAGGGCGGCCACCGCGCGGGGCCTCAGGGCGGCTGCACCATCAACGGCTGCGACTACTTCTACTTCCACGGCATCGGCGCCTATGCCTTCGGCGCGATGTGGGAGAACAATGGCACGGCCAGCCGCTTCCACTCGCCCAACCAGGTGCAGGTAGAGTTCCTGTGCGACGTGGCGGACCAGCCGCAGTGGTGGGTTCCCGCCACCGTGCGGCAGGCGGCGGCGGCGGATGCGAACACGCGCGCCGTGACACGCTTCATCAACGGCCCGGGCTACACCTGCGGTAGCCCGCGTCCCTGGTAGCCGAAAGGTCCACCCATGGCGCACCTGAAACACAACCGCTCCTTCTTTCAGGTGCGCCTCCTGCCGGCGTGCCTCTTCGGCCTGCTGGCCTGTTGTGCGGATGAAGGCCCCCCGAACGACTCCGGGGGGCTCGGCGCGTGGGCGCCCGTGGCGCTCGCGGACAGCCCCGCCTCGGGGCTGCACCACACCCTGGTCGCCAGCGGAGACGACGTCTTCGTCTGGGGCGGGCTGGGCTTCTGTACCAGCCAGGGGCTGTGCGGCACGGGGGCGCGCTTCAGCGCCGCCGCCAATGCCTGGACTCCGCTGTCGGGCGTCCAGGCTCCCGCCGCGCGCTACCTGCACTCGGCGGTGTGGACGGGCCAGCGCATGCTCGTCTGGGGCGGCGTGGGCTGCGGCTCGAGCCTCCTCACGCCCTGCGGAGATGGCGCGGCCTACGTCCCCGCCACCGACACCTGGGCTCCACTGGCCTCCGCGGGCGCGCCGTCTCCCCGGGGCTGGCATGGCGCGGTGTGGACGGGCGCGCGGATGCTGGTGTGGGGTGGCGAGGAGCCCGCCAGCAACCGGGTCCTGGGGGATGGCGCCCGGTACTCACTGGAGGCCAATGTCTGGACGCCCATGGCCGCGTCGGGTGCGCCGTCGCCCCGCCGCTATCATTCGATGGCGTGGAGCGGACGTGAATTGCTCGTGTGGGGTGGCAGCGGTGATGCCAGGCGGGACGTGGCGCTGGGAGATGGGGCCGCCTACGCACCGGACACGGACACGTGGCGCCCGCTCGGGCAGACGGGCGCGCCCGCGGCCCGGTGGGCGCATACGGCGGTCTGGACGGGCCGCGAGCTCATCGTCTGGGGCGGGCTGGGCTGCTCGCGCGACGGAGCGGGAGAGCCGAGACTGTGTGGCGACGGAGCCCGCTATGACCCCGAGACGGATGCGTGGACTCCGCTCCCGGGAGCGAATGCGCCGACTCCGCGCGCCGGGCACTCGGCCGTCTGGACGGGCGAGGAGATGCTCATCTGGGGCGGCGCGGCGGAGCAGTGCGCGGATGACTCGTCTGGCGCTTGTCAGGATGGCGCGGCCTACAACCCCGCCACCAACACCTGGACGCCGATGAGCCGCCGGAGCGCCCCCGAGGCCCGCTCGAATCACACCGCCGCATGGCTGGGGACGAGGATGTTCATCTGGGGTGGCGTCGGCCGTGGCAGCGAAGCCACCCTGCTGGATGGAGCCCTGTTCTCTCCCGGCCCCTGATGCGCAACCGGGCGTGCCCTCGCCGAGGCGCTCAGGGAATCGGCGTGTTGAGCCCGTTGAGGAACGCGTCCTCGAAGAGCGCCTGGTTCGCCGAGATGCCGAACCGGACCAGCCGGCCGCCCTGGTGCGCGCCGACCTCCAGCGTGCGCCCGGAAGAGGGGCCGCTCTGGATGATGGCGATGCGCACGAGCTCGTAGTCGACGATGTCCAGCGTCGTGGCGGCGACGGTGGCAAGCGGGTCCCACCAGAAGACGGGCAGGCCGGAGGTCACCGCGGAGGTGATGACCGGGTGGTTCGCCACGTCGCGGACGAACTCGGCCTCGGGCGTGGTGGCCTCGGCATCGAGCCGCGCGATGAAGTCCGTGCGGATGGGCACGTGGTTGGTCGCGTCAGCGCCGACCATGACGATGTCCGTCAACAGGAAATGGTCGAGCGTCGCCTGCGCCGCGGCCGGGTCCGCCCACGGATTGAACGTCTGCGTCTGGTCGAACGTCGTCTCCAGCCCGCAGCACAGGCCACCGGGCACGTGGAGGGCACCGCCCTGCACGAACACGTGTGAGACGCTCGGGGCCAGCGACTTGCCGCCCTGCGATGCGCGAAGCTCGATGGCCCCGGCGACGTTGGTCAGCGGCCCCGTGGCGATGAGCGTGACGGGCCGCTCCGACCCGACGAGCGCGTTGATGAGGGCCTGCTCGGCGGGCACCGTGGAGGGCTCCTCGCTCGCGGTGCAGCCCGGTGTCACATCGGTCAGCACCTGCTCGAAGGTCAGCCGCAATATCTCCGGGAAGGCGTTGGCGCCCACGCGACGGCTGTCCGCGACGGGCACGTCGGCGAGCCCGAACCGCTCGAGCAGGCAGCGCGTGTGACGGATGGCGCGCCCCGGCAGCCCCGCGCCCGCGCTGGTGACAGTCACCAGCCGCAAATCTATCTGCCCGGCCTTGTGGAGCCGGGCCAGGTGCGCCAGCGCGGCGGCGTCATCGAAGTCCATGTCATGGTCGAAAATCACCAGGGGCCGCAGGGTGTCCGCGTTGACGTCCCGCCCCGACGGGAGGCCATCGTCGGGCACGTCCTCCCGCGCGCACCCGGCGAGCGCGACGAGTGCCGCCGCCACCCACGCGGCCCCCCAGCGGACACTCCAGCGCGTGGCTGAGACGTGCTGACGCTTCATTCGAGGCCTCCCGGGCCGATGACGCGACGAGCAGGCGCTCCGCACGGCCACCGCTCCGCGTGACCCACGCCGGTAGGTGCGCATGTGCCAACGGGAAATCAGCGGCCTTCCAGGAGGAGGGGCGCGTCACCCAGGGGACGCCAGGGGTTGCCCCTGGGGTGACAGAGACGAGCGGCGGCCGTGCTCCCTTCCGGAATGGGGAGGGCCTACGGCAGCACCGTCACCGCGTCACCGCTCAGGCGGACCTTGAGCGTCACCTGGTTGGGGAGGAGGTCCTCCTCCTCGATGACGTCCTGCTCGTCCACGCCCACCTGGAGCGAGTACTCGCCGTCCGCCACGTCGGTGATATCCAGCCACTGGCACTGTATCGCGGCGGTGTAGACATCCGCGGCGCCCGGCGAGATTCCCATCCGCGGGGAGTAGTCGGTGTAGGGCGGCGCGTCCGTGCAGTAGCGGGTGGCGTCGGCGAGATAGAAGCCCTGCTTGCGGCCCACCGCGGTGGTGTCTCCCCGCGCGTCCCGCAGCGTGTAGCTGGCGAAGCCGACGAGGTGGTCATGCAGGTGGCACTCGTCGTAGACGAACAGGTCCGGGCGCTCCGTCGGTGACGGAACGGTGGCCGGCGCCGTGCCCCGGTTGACGATGGACGCGCTGAAGCGCAGCAGGCGCCGCGCGCCACCGGAGGCCACGCACCCCTCGAGCACCTCGCAGGCCTCCGCCGCGAAGGTGCGCCGATCCACGAACAGCGTCCGCGCGAGCACGTCCGCGTCCACCGTGAGGTCCGCCTTCCCGTTCACCGGGTCCACCGACAGGCCGCACGCCTTCGCCTCGGGCAGGAAGGGCGGTGCCTCCGGGGTGGCCGGCACGCGGCCGCCGCCGAGCACCCACACCCGCCCCGTTGCCGCGCCATGCCCCGTGGGAGCGAACCCCACCACCAGGTCGTCGTACCCATCTCCATCCAGGTCCCCCGCGGCCGCGGGCGTCATTCCGGTGAAGGTCACGAAGCTGGCCGGCAGCAAGCGGTCCTCCCGGGGCCAGGCCCACACCGGCTTCAGGGGGCCGGAGACCGCTTCCGTCGGAGCGAAGAGGTAGAGCCGCCCGTCGGCCCCCATCACGAAGTCGCGGTCCTGGCCATCCCCGGTCACATCCCCCAGCGCGAGGGTGGGGTAGCCAATGCCGAAGAAGGCGGCGTCGTCCAGCAACTGCCACACCGGCGTGGACGCGAAGCCACCCTCCGGACGGGACAGGTGCAGCTGGAGCGCGCCGCCCAGGCCGCTCAGGAACAGGTCCGGACGACCATCGCCGCTCAGGTCCGGAAGGGCATACGCGCCCTCGGCCTGGATGGACCACACCGGCTCCACGGTGAGCGGGCCTTCACAGGCGAGCGCACTGCCGGGCTTGCAGCCGAGGTAGAGCAGGGTGCGTCCCTCCCTGTCCGCCACCAGCAGGTCCTCGGCGCCATCCAGGTTGGTGTCGCCCACCTGGCGGCTGGAAGAGCCCGGGAGCGTCCGCACGATGGAGAACGTCCCATCCGGAGCGCGGCGGTAGACCCACAGCAGCCCCGTGCTGAGGTCCGCGCCCACGAGCTCATGCAGCCCGTCACCATCCAGGTCCACGAGCTTCGCGGGCTGGAACAAGCCATTGCCCGGTACCCGGAATAGCGGCGCGGAGAAGACTCGCGTCAGGTCCTCCTGGCCCGCGTAGATGGAAATGCCATACCTGCCGTTGACGAGCACATCCGCGAAGGCGTCTCCGTTGATGTTGCCCAGGCTCACGAAGAGGTTGCTGCCGTTGGTGCGCGGATGGGTGTTCTGCCATGCCAACTCCGTGGTGACAGCCTGCCGGGAGAAATAGACGTCCTCTCCCGCGAACACCGAGATGCGGCCCGGGTCCAGGGCGGTGGCCTTGCAGGGCGGCGCGGTGACGACGAGGTCCTTGCGGCCATCACCGTTGAGGTCACCCAGCGCCAGGGACCGCCCGAAGCACCCACCGTCATGCGTGGGGTCTCCGTCCGCCGCCCACAGCGGCGTCTCGGAGAGCATGGGCGCTGAACCCGCATCCGGCGGAGAAGGCTCCAGGTCGCTCGAGCAGGCCCACAGCGACACCGCCAGGACCGCTACCGCCCACGTCCTCAGGATTGCCATGCACAGCCCCCAGCGTCGTTGTGAGCTGTAACGGTAGTCCCCACCCAATCCCCTCACGGAGAATGCAGGTCACCGCGAAACAATGCCTTCCAGGTGGCGTGGCGCTCTTGACGCGGGCCACTTCTCGACGCGCTCGGCCCCCCCGCCGCCCGCGGATTTAACTCGGTTTAATTCAACCGGCATCCGCCCCGGCGCGACACCTGGAGGAGAGGTTTCCGTTTCCATCCAGGAGCTCGCCGCCATGGTCCGCATCAAGCCCCCCACCGCGCCGCCCCCCGCCCCGCCCCGTCAGGCGCCCGCCGCCCCGCCGGCCCCGGCCATCCTCCAGAAGCCTGCGAGCGCACTCCCCCGCCAGCAGAGCACGTTCGAAGTCCCCAACCGCCGCGAGGCCCGCCTGCGGCAGTGGTCCGAGCAGTCCGGCGGCACGTCCTCCATGAGGCTGCCGGAGCCCGTGAGCGGCGGCGCGGAGAGCGGCGCCATGGACCCGCTGTTCCTCGGGGGGAACGCCGGCGGCGTGGCGGCCGGCGGCGTGGAGCGCACCCACGTGGTGCGCGGGCTCGCGGGCGCGGACGCGTACGCTGAGCTGGAGACGCGCGTCCAGGCGGCCCAGGACGCGCAGCTGCGCGTGGACAACCTGGAGGTGCAGCTCGCGGATGACCTGGCCATCCTCGGCCCCACCCTGACGCCCGAGGAGCGGGATTCCTACATCCAGAACTTCCGCGCCGAGCACACGGACGCCTATGCGCAGCGGGATGCGGCCGTGGCCGCCGTGGCGGACCACCTGGAGGCCGAGGGCGCCAACCTCGAGGGCTACCTGGCGGCGTACCACGAGCAGTCGCAGTACACGACGGGAGCGGCGGCCCTGCCGCTGATGGACGGGCTGAAGCTGGTGGCCAACTCGGCACAGGCGGCCACGGCGGTGGACTTCCTGAACGAGCACGGCCGGCTGCTGGGGATGGTCGCCCCGGGCGCCGGCCATGACTTCGAGCGGGACATCTACGGCCCGGCCGTCACCGCCACGATGACGAGCGCCCTCGCGTCCGGCCAGACGGCGGGAGAGGCCGTCGAGTCGGTGCGCACGCTCATCTCGCGGATGCCCGACTCCGTGCGGCAGCACGTCCTCGGAAGCAACCCGGACGCGGCGCTGGGCGCCCTCGCGCGCGTCGCCTCGGGAGACGTGAGCGCCATCACCGACCTGTCACGGATGGCGGCGGACCTCGGGACGCCGGGGGCCGGCGCCCTGGTCTCCGCCGCGCTGTCCATGGCGATGCTCGAGCAGCCGGAGCGGTTCCAGTCTCCGACCTTCCTCAGCAGCCTCATCGCTCCGCTGGGCAGCACCGGCATGGCCGCGACGGTCCTCGGCCTGGCCCTCAAGGGCGTGGGGGAGGTTGTCACGCGCACCAGCCTCGCGGGCGCGGCGGGGAATGCGGCGGCCATCTCGGGCCTGGCGCAGAACCTGAGCAGGCTGGGCTCCACGCTGGGCGCGATGACGTCGGCACTCAACGTGCTGCAGCTCCTCTCCCAACAGAACCCGAACAATGGAACCTGGCTGCAGGTAGGGGCGCAGTCCGTCGGCGGAGCCTTCGCCGCGGCCTCCGCGCTCGGGCTCATCAGCGGCCCCGTGGGCGGCGTGGTGGCCGCCGGCGCCTTCATCGCCACGCAGCTCGGCAGGTTCTGGGAGGCGCGCATCCACCGCGAGGAAGTGCGCCAGGACACCATCGCGCGGGCGACGCGGCTGGGAATCTCCGACGCAGAGGCGCGGGTGAGTCTCGGCATGGACCACCCCACCCAGGCGCGCGACCTGGCGCTCCTGGGGATCGACTACCGGCGGATGGGAGAGCTCGTCTCCCGCGGGCTCATGGAGACGGGCAGCGTCGTGACGCTGGCCCGGGACTTCGAGATGGGCCCGGAGGACATCAACCGCCTCCTCGACGTGCTCGTCCCTCCGGGAGCGACGACTCCGGCCGACCCGGGCTTCTTCTACTTCATGCAGTTCTATCAGCAGGCGCGCACGGCCAACCCCGGCGGCACCGCGGAGCAGCTCGTCACGTGGATGCAGGACCACCGGCCGCCCCCGACCCACGGCGGCGTGGGGTACGTCACCACCGACTCGATGCTGCGCCTGCTCGCCTCGATGGTGTAGCGCCACGCCCCGGGAATGCCCGCGCTCCCGTCAGTAGTGGATGCGCGCGCTCATGGCGCGGTGGTCCGAGTAGTTGAGGTCGCCCCGGTCGCTCCCGGTGAACTGCATGTCGGCGTCATCCCCCTCGTTGAAGGTCACCGTATGACCATTCGACGAGGTCGCCGCCGCATTGAAGAAGAGGAAGTCGATGCGGCCCCCAGACCCGATGGTCCAGTTGTCGTCGAGGCAGCCGCGGCTCCCGGAGCAGGCCTCGTAGATGGGGTCGTTCCAGTTGTACTCGATGGTGCTCGCAATCTGGGAGTTCGCCTGGTTGTACCAGTCCTTGTAGGAGCTGCCGTTGTGGTCGCCCTCGTTGGAGTCCACGCCCCAGACAATCAGGTTGGCGCCGGTGACGCCGCGCATCTTCGAGTCCGTGAGCTGGATGTTCTTCTCCGCGCAGCCGGAGTCGGAAGCCGGGCCCTCCTGGTCGGTGGGCCAGTGTGACGAGCCGAGGACGACCTTCTTGTTGGCGATGACGTCCGTGAAGGCCACGCGCAGGCCAATCGACCGGGCCTGGGTGTTCATCACGCACGAGCCGTTGGCGCCCTTGTAGACCTGCCACGTCGCCTTCGTGCCCGAGAGGGGCTGCAGGCGCCCGGTGCGATAGATGATGGCGTTGGTCTGGAAGTCCTTCGCGGGGCCACAGGGGCTGTTCATGGCAGCCGGATTGGCCTCGGACACGATGGAGTCATACAGCCCGGGCAGGTTGTCCTCCATGAACTGGGCGAGCTGGGCGGCCTGCGCGGCGCCGCTCATCTGGTGGACGATGAGGACGTCCGGCGAGTACGCCTGCGTCTTCATGAAATAGACGAGGTCCTGCCAGTCCCCCGCGCAGGTGTCGCTCGCGGTCGGCAGGTTCTCGTAGTTCACGTTGTAGACAACCAGGAAGCCGGTGTTGGTGTTCACCGCGATCTCCTGGGGGGCCGTGCCCAGCGCATCGGGCCCGGCCGGAGCTTCCGCTTCGACGCCTCCGCAACCGAGCAAGGCGAGGGAGACCACTACCGGGACGGCGACCTTCAGATTCATGGGGACCTTCGCAGCGAGACGAGCTGAGGAATTCAGGCTCGCCCTCCATGAGGGCCCGTCCCCGGCCGCCGTCTCACGGATTCGTACCGGCCCGGTGGCCGCGGTGGGCCACCGGGCGCTCCGCCATCCCTCAAGGGGTGTAGAGGTAGGCCCAGTTCAGCTGCGTCCCATAGGAGATGGTGTTGAGCAGCTGATAGGCATTGAAGCTCTGGTAGATGAGGGTGCTGCAGGAGGTCGCGGTGCAGGACTGCAAGGCGCCGGGATGGACGCCCGAATAGAGGCTTCGGACGGCGTTCGCCCACGTCACGAAATAGGGGTTGGTGAACTTCCGGATGACCGTCCCCAGGTTCAGCCAGGCCGCGTCCGCTCCGGCCTGCTTGTAGAGGCAGAGCTGGTTACCAGTACGAGACGTCTGGTCGAAGAGCCAGAGGCTGGAGCCCGCACACCCGCTGTCGATGAGCAGGTCGTCCAGGTCCTGCTGGGTGACTCGCGCCCCGAGACTCCGGACGAGCGCGTCGCGCGCTTCAATCTGGGCAAGCTGCTCCTCGCGGGTGATGAACGTCGTCTCCTGCGACATCGTCCCATCCGGCCGCTCCCGGAGGATGGTCTGCGAGAACAGCACGTCCTCCTGGGCTTCGGGCGCATCCGGCGGCACGTCTTCAGGCGCCCCTCCGCAGCCCATCACCAGCGTGAGTGCACTGACCATCATCCACGTGCTCGAGCGCTTCATCGGGGCCTCCAGGGTGCGTGGCGAAACGGGCGGAGAACAATCCAACTTGTCTCGTTTTACATGTTTTATCCGAATCAAGCAACCCAGTTACTGCGGAGCCCCGTCAGCCCTCTCCTGCCGCCGTGCGAGAATGACTGTCATGACCAAAGCAGGGCGTCTCCAGCGGCGGCGCCATGCGCGGCGGGCCGATGTCATTCCTCGCCTCCGATACCCTACCGACACGCGCGTGTTCGCGGCCCTCGCACGAGCCCTGAAGCGCCCTACTCGCTCCGCTCAGTGGACCCGTCCCGCGGCCAGTGCCTCCCGTGCCGCGTAGGGTGAGCATGCTGCCGTACTTTCCCAACGGCCGGGCGCTCCTGGTCCACCGCGGCGTGCACCACACTCGCGCCCCCGTGTTCGACCAGCACCCCGAAGTGCTCGCGCAGGTCATCGCGTTCCTGAAGACGGGGGACACGCGGGGCTTCCCCGTCAACGTGTCGCTGCCCGTTCCCACGTTCCAGAAGCCGTCGTTCCCGCCCGGCCGCTAGCGCGCCACGACGGCTTCGGCCACCGGCGGCGGGCGGGGCTGCCTGCGTCCGTCCAGCAGGCCCGGCTCCGTGCCGCGCTCGCGGACGGGGGCTGGAGTCCTCGCGCGAGCAGACCCTTTCACGCGGCTCCGGTACTCCGCATGTTTCCATCTCGGGAGGGCCGTCCCGTGGCTTCGGAGGGAGGTGGCCGCGATGAAGGGCGACATGAGCGCTGGGCTACCCCGCCTCTCCAGTGCTTCCCCCTACGAGCGGCTGCTCCAGGTGGGGGCGAGCCTCCATGCCACGCTGGTCGTTGACGGCCTCGGGCGGATTGTGTGGATGGACCCGGTGCTGGCCGGCGCCGCCGGGTGGCGAGGCAGCGCGCCCGTCGGCCACCGCATGGACAAGGTGCTCGGCGGCCTTCCCTGGCTCACGCAGGCGGTCGACACGGCCCTCGCCGGCACGGAAGGGCTGTGCGAGGGCAGCGGGCGGGAGCAGCGCCTGAGCGCCGTGGTGGTGCCCGTCTTCGGAGAGGACGGCACGCAACTGGGAGCATGCGCCCGCCTCCGGACCGTCGAGCCCCCGAAGCCGATGCCCGCGAGGGAGCCGCGAGCCTGCACGGTGGAGATTGCAGAGGAGCGCAAGGCGAGGGAGCACCTCGAGCAGAAGACGTCGCTGCTGCGCGCCACGTTCGACTCCATCACCGACGGCGTGGTGGTGGTGGACCTGGAACGGGACATCACCGCCTTCAACAAGCGCTTCCAGGAGATGTGGGGCCTCACGGACGAGATGATGCTGGAGCGAAGCGCCGAGAAGGCCCTCGCGAGCGCGGCCCCGCTGGTCAAGGACCCCGAGCAGTTCGTCAGGCTCGTCCAGCGCAGATTCACTCCCTCCCTCGAAGAGGACTCCGACATCGTCGAGCTGCGGGATGGCCGGGTGTTCGAGCGCAAGTCGATTCCGCAGCGCGTGGGAGACGCCATCGTCGGCCGCATCTGGAGCTACCGGGACGTGACGGCCGAGCGTCACGCCCAGGCAGAGCAGGCGCGGCTGCTCGGCGCCGAGCACCGCGCGCGCGAGCGACTGGAAGAGTCCTTCGCCGTGCTCGACACCTTCCTCAACCATGCGCCCATCGGCCTGGGCTTCCTCGGGCGGGATTTGCGCTACATCCGCATCAACGACGCGCTGGCCGCGCTCCATGGCCGGCGCCGGGAGGAGGAGATTGGCAGGACGGTCCGCGAGATGACGCCGCGGATGGCGCCCGTCATCGAACCGCTCATGCGCCAGGTCCTGGAGACGAACACCCCCATCATCGGAATCAACATGACGGGGGAGGTGCCAGCCACGCCGGGCGAGCCGCGACACTGGCAGGTCAGCTACTACCCCGTGCGGACGGAGAGCGGCGCCATCCTGGGCGTGGGAGCGGTGGTGGTCGAGGTGACAAAGGAGCGCCGCGCCCATGCCGAGCGCGAGCACCTGCTGCGCGAGGCCCAGGAGGCCATCCGCATCCGTGACGACTTCCTGTCCATCGCCGCACACGAATTGAAGACGCCGCTGACGCCGCTCAAGCTCCATTTGCAGATGATGAAGGGACAGGCCGGCGCCGGCCGCCCCGTGGCCCCGCACCACGTGGACAAGGCGCTCACCCAGGTCGCCCGGCTGTCGGTGCTGGTCAATGACCTGCTGGACACCTCGCGCATCCAGGCCGGAAAACTGGAGCTGTCGAACGAGCCCATCCCCCTGCGGGAGTTCATCCGCGAAGTCCTCTCGGACTTCCGCGTCGTCAGCACCCTCCACTCGCTCGAGTTCGAGGAGCCCGGCGAGCCCCTCGTCATCATGGGAGACCGGGGCCGGCTCGCGCAGGTGTTGACCAACCTGGTGGAGAACGCCTTCAAGTACAGCCCCACCGGCGGCACGGTCCGCCTCACCGCGCGGCGCGAGGGAGGCAATGCCGTCGTCTCCGTGCAGGACGAGGGCATTGGAATCCCCGAGGACCAGCAGGCGCACCTCTTCGAGCGCTTCTTCCGCGCGAGGAATGCGCCCATCTCCGGCTTCGGGGGGCTGGGCCTGGGGCTCTTCATCTGCCGCGACATCATCGAGCGGCACGGCGGACGCATCTGGGTGGAGAGCGGGGTGGAGCGCGGCTCCACCTTCCACTTCTCGCTACCCCTCGTGGAGTAGCCCCCGCGTCCGAGGTGCCGCGACACCTCTGGACTGTCAACGCTCGGGCAGCGGGCTGACCCCGACGGCGAGGTGAGCCGAAAGAGGCTCTGTGCCTAGCCTCCACGGCACGGGGCCGGGGCTCTCGCAAGGGGTAGGCACATGCGTCGTGCAGCAGCTGTCGCCGCCGTGGCCCTGGGCCTGGCGGTGCTCCTGGCGGTGTCACCCTCCGCGCGGGCCGGCGCAGGAGCAGCGGACGCGAGTCGCCGCCTCCGGTGCGGCGACGCCATCACCCGCAGCACGCGGCTCACCCACGACCTCGCGTGTCCGGGCACGAACGGCCCGGCACTGCGAATCACCCGCGCGGGCGTCGTGCTCGACCTGGGAGGCCACACCGTGCGCCGCTCCGGCCCGGATACGGGGGTGTCGGAGGGCATCCTGGTCGAGGCCGACAGCACGGTGCGCAACGGCACCATCCAGGGTTTCACCTGGGGCTACCTCGTCGACTCCGGCCAGGACGTGCGGCTGTCCCGGCTCACCTTCAGTGACAACGAGAACGCCGTCTACAACCGCTACGGCAGCGCCACGACACTCACCCTCACGGACTGCCGCCTGCTGCGCAACGGCACCGGGCTGGCCAGTGAGCAGGACGCGGGCAACGGCGCGTTCAGGGTGCGCTCATCGCTCTTCAGCGGGAACAGGCTCGCCTTCGCGGCGAACTTCCATTCCGTCGAGGTGGACCGCTCGACCTTCAGTGACAACGCGCTCGTGTTCTGGTGCCCCTTCGGCAGCGTCACCTTCAGGTCGAGCCTGCTCTACAAGAATGAGGTCGTGGGCCAGGTGCCGCTGGGCGAGTTCGGCTACGGCACCTGCGGCGAGGCGAGGTTCGTCAGCACGGTCGTCTCGAGCAACGGCGCCTTCGGCCCCGCCGGGGAATCGGCCTGGAAGCCGTTGCACCTCGTGCTGCGCGACTCGTGGCTCCTCGACAACGCCACGGGCCTGGAGGCCCGCGCGCGGACGCTCGACGTCCAGGGCAATACCTGGTCGGGCAACGGGAGCGGCCTGCACGTGGCCGAGGCCTCCTCCGCGCCAACCCCCTGAAATCAGGCGGGTCCACGCTCAATCTCACTTCCCAGGAAACAAATGACCCGTGGGTCCGATAACTACCATGTAGGGAACCGCCCCCTTACCCCCGAGGGCTCTCATGGGCTTCAAGATCCCCAGCTTCAGCGATGTGAAGAAGACGGTGACCAACACCGTGAAGGACGCGAAGGACACGGTCGTCGGCACGGCGAAGGACGTGAAGAACACCGTCGTCGACACGGCGAAGGACGTGAAGAACACCGTCGTCGACACCACGAAGGACACCTTCGAGGTCGTGAAGCACAACCCGGTGACGGACGCGCTGAAGAAGGCGGTCACCGACCCGAAGGACCTGGCGCGCGACACGTTCCAGACGGGCCTGCGGCTCGCGTACGACGGCGCCACCAAGCTGCTGCCGGACGGCGCGGCGAACCAGCTCGTGAAGGCCGCCGAGGGCGGCGTGGACGCGCTGGCCAAGACGTCCGAGCTGCTCACGGGCAAGAACTCCTCGCTCACCGAGAGCCTGAAGACGCTGGGCAAGGTGGACCTCGAGGGCATCACCCGCACCACGGACCCGGTGACGGGCCAGAAGCTGCAGGGTGACTGGCCCAAGCTGTGGGGCACGTGGCTGCTCGAGGAGAAGCCGAAGGACCTGGGCACGTGGGACAAGACGGCGAACGGCACCGACCGCGTCACCGTCCGCGACAACGCGTACACGGAGGACCTGGCCGGCCGCCCGCACCAGCAGCAGGTGACGGAAGAGTTCTTCAAGCTGTACCCGAACCCCAAGCCGGGCGACGTGTTCCCTCCCAAGAACGCCACCGCGGAGCAGAACGACAAGGCCCTGTATCGCTTCACGGGCCCGGGCACCGCCGAGGCCAGCAAGGAGAAGTACACGTCGCTGGAGTGGTTCATCGGCTCGTACCGCACCGAGGTGAAGTGCACCGGCATCGACGAGAAGACCGGCAAGCCGAACCTCACGTACGAGGTGGTCAACAACTCGCACTTCGAGTCGGGCACCCGCGTGCCGGCCACCTTCCAGGAGAAGGGCCTGCCTCCGGCCCTCGTCCAGGACCGCAAGCGTGAGACGGGCCTTGGCGTCGGCGGTGACTGGATTCAGCGCTACACCTGGACCAGCAACGGCGTGGACAACCCGAACAAGTAACGGCGTCCTGAAGCACTGAGAAAGGCCCGGTGGTCGCCAGGAGCGGCCCCGGGCCTTTGTCATTCCAGCACGCCGCCGCCAGGGTCCCCAACCGGCCTATGCTCGTCAGGCTGTCTGATTGTCGGAGGCTTGCCATGGAGCCAATCCCCGCTGCGCAGTCCACGTCCGGCAACGCGAACGACCTGGCCCAGAAGCTTCAGGAGACGGAGCAGACGGTGAACGCCTTCCTCGCGAATCCGTGGAAGGTGCCGGGGTTCAAGAAGAAGGACCCGGAGCTCGTGAAGGCGTTCTCGCGGGTCTCCTCGCGCCTCGTCGAGCTCCGGGTGTATCTGGAGCTCGGAGCCGCCGTGGCCAGGCCGCCTCCGCCCGTCCAGGCGGTCACCTCCGTCCTCCAGCGCATCACCGGCAAGCTCGGCCGCGACGCGGCGTGGGATGCCGCCGAGGATTTGAAGATCGCACTGCTCTACTTCGCGCCAGACGCGCACCTGTCCTCGCTGCTCGAAGGCGAAGCGGAGCTGAAGGAGCTCCGAGAGCAGCGCGCGGCGGCCGAGAAGACGGGCGAAGCGCTCTCACCGGGCCGGCGGGAGGTGGTCGTCGACCGGCTTGCCACGCTCTACCAGCAGCGGATGGACGCCTGGCGACATGACCGCGCGAATGAGCAGCTCCGCGCGAACTACTTCTTCGCGGTGACGGCCGTGCTCGGCGTGGTGCTCGGCCTGGCGGGAGTGATGGCGCTCTGGGAGGGGAAGCCCTTTGACGGCCCCGTGAACACCCTCCTCCTGACGGCGATGGCGGCCGGAGCCCTGGGGTCGGTCCTCGGCGGTGTCTATTCGCTGCGGGACGAAGTCATGAGCATCCGGCAGCTCCGCGCCTTCTGGCCCGTGCTGACCGCGCAGCCCTTCGTGGGCGCGACGGCCGCGATGCTGCTCTTCGCCGTGCTGACGAGCGGGCTCATCCAGGTGGCGAACCTCGACGTGAGTTCCTTCACCTGGCAGCACCACACCGTCTTCGGCTTCCTCGCGGGCTTCTCCGAGCCGTTCTTCCTCGGCGTCGTGAAGCGGGTCGCCGGCCTGGCGGACGAGAAGAAGGCGCCTCCCAATGCCCCTCCTCCCAAGCTCGCCGGAGACAGCCTGGACCCGCGCAGTCGCAAGGTTGAGCCACCCGTCGCGGAAACCCAGGCGGGTCTCATGGATGCCAGGGCACCGACGCATGAGGACACGGGGGCGCCTGTCAGGGTGTGACGGCCTGTCGGCCGCATCTACGTGCTGGCGGTGTCGTTCTCCGGGTTGGGCTGGACGCCGCTGGTGCTGAGCCGGACGGGACTGGGCTGGCTGCCGCCCTCGGTGCCGATGCGAGTGTGCCTGCCCAAAAACAGACGCAATCATGCCTGGCATTCAAATCAAGTTACAACAGAAATCGAATTCCACACAATCTACTGACCAACAGTCCCGCGGGCCACCGGCGTAGACACCACCCGATTGCCCGTCGTCGTCCCGGTGGCGTCCTGCTACAGGTGGGTCCGGTTCTCAGTCGCCAGGGGTAGACCGAGAAGCCATCCTCGCCAGAATTCCACGTCCGTCCACGGCGAGGCCACTGTCCGGCACAAGATACGCCATAAGCGCCCGATTTTCCTCGTGTTCTACGGACGCCATCAGATTTTCCGCATCATTTTCCTCCTCGTCGGCTCACTCCGGGGACGCACCCCAAACTCTCCTGACTATCAGGAGCTTAAGGAAAATCTGCATGTCTCTGAATCTTGGATGGACCTTCGCAGCCTTTACAATGGCCATGTTGGTTTCGGCGGGGAGCGCTTCTGCAACGTGCCCGGCAGGGCCCCCGCCGGCCCCGGTGCCCAACAGTTGCGGCACACAACTGAATGACTGCCTGGGATATGCAAACCAGTATGACGATGAGTACTTGCGCAATCAAAGAACCATGACGTGCTACGACGTCTACAATACTTGCATGTATCAGAATCCCGTCTGCGGGGACGGAACCTGCTCGGCTGGGGAGAACTGCTCAAGTTGCTTTAGTGACTGCGCACAATGCAGCAGCACGAATCTGGGCACGGTGACGCGCAACTGTTCATCGACGCTGTTGTATACCGACATCTCCTTTTGGCTTGGCCAGGCGTCGGGCGGCTATTGCTACTACCCTATCTATGGCTACTATACCGAGACATGCAATGTGTATCGCCGCACTGAGACCTACAATACTTGCAGCAGCCCGCCCTCTAGCATCGAGGAGACCTATGAGGGCAATTCCACGAGGAACTATCAATCCATCGTAGGCACGCATGCCGAGTACGGCCCGTGCCGTGGCTGAGTTGACGCGGCTCGTGCGTTGAAGCCTGTGTGGCGTGGCTGAGCGTTCCACCACGCCACACGAGCGGCATGGCGCTTGAAGACGTATCGTAAGTGTTCGACGTGCCCCGTCGTTGCGGGCTCCTGCTTCTGGTGAGACCTCCAGCGGCCACACGCCAGTCGCCCAGCCAGTCTCCTGCGGGCTCTGCTGGACCCGACGCAGCAGGAGCCCATCAATCAGGCCCGCCCCAGCGCCAAGGGTGGGTGCAACGCCACGTACCCGTCTGCCATCCGGGGCGGCCCCTGCGCCGCCGCATGTGGCGCCTCTTCCGCCCGCTCCAGGTGAGCTGTCCGTCCTATACTCGGGAGCGGCTGGTAGGGGTGCAGTCGGCGTGGATATGCGGCCATTGCCGAGGTCGGCGGAGGCATTGGCTGTGGCAGTCGCCGCCGGAGTCGCGCTCCGGCAGTAACGTGTGAGAAGGGCTTGTTCCTCGGAAACGAGCGGCGGAGGATGGTGGCCATGCGCCGAGTCCTCTTTCTGTTCCTGCTGCTATCCCTCCAAGCATGCAAGGCCTTCTACTCCTCCACCCCCATCCCTCCGAAGGTCGAATACTCGGGCCATCGCCCGCCTGTGCATCATCGCGACAACGATACAGGGTACACGTCGTACTGGACCGCGGTGCCACACTGGCTGCCGGAGGGCAAAGCGGAATACTACGAAGACGGGACCTGCTGCTTTGTCCAGCGCGTGTCAGAGAACGCTCCCCTGGTCCAGGTCCACCTGCTGCACGGGTACTTCGGCATCGGAAACAACTGCAGCTGGGAGCTCAATCGGGTCAACCAGGTCCGAGACGTCAACGGCAGCTACAACAGCAAGGTGAGCATCGAGATGTGGAATGACCGGAACCACCTTGACTGTGAGCAGCTCACCCCGCTCCTCTTCAAGGATGACCTCTTCCGCAAGTTCGCCGAACCGGAGTGGTTGGTCGCCGAGGAAGCCCGGAGAGCCAACGGTGGGACTGCGCCCCAACAGGCCCCCACTGAAGAGTCGTCTCAACGCGCCGCCGAGGTCGCAACGGCAACGCCGCTGGAGGCCCCGAAGCCGTCCAGGGGCGGGACCACGCTGAAGGATGTGTTGGAAGAGGCGGGCCAGTTTTCTGGCTTCCTGAAAGCCCTCGAAGACAGCGGCGGGACGACGTGGCTCACGGGAGCCGGTCCCTACGTGGTGTTGGCCCCCACCGACGAAGCGTACGGCCAGATGGCCAAGAGGGTGAAGAAGCAACTCGCTGGCGAAGGCTTCTCGAAGGAAGAAATCCAGGCTTTCTGGCTCCGGCACATCGTCTCCGGTTCTTACACCTACGAGCAGCTCGCGAAGCTGAAGTCCGTTCAGCCCGTCGCGGGAGAGGCGCTGAAGATCCTGGTGAAGGACGAGTACCTCCGCATCCACCGGTCCAACACCACCGGCACGCCCCTCAGCGCGCCTAACGGCATCATCATTCCCATCGACAAGGTCATCTACGACTGACGCTTTAGAAGTAGACCTGCACCTGGCCCGCAGTTCGTGCTGGGAGTTCCCCCAAGCGTGGGCAGGGCCGAAGCCACAAGAGGCTTTGCCCACCGCTTCAATCACAAGCGGTGTATCCCGGCGCGTTACGCGGAAGTACGTATTTACTCCGAACCACAATCCCCTGAGGCTGACGCGGCAGTCCACCAAAAGGAGCTGTCCATGCGTACCGTGCTCAAGTCGCTGCTCGCCTCCGCCTTGCTCCTGGCCCTCGCGCCGCTGCCGGCCGCCGCGGCTCAATGCCAAGGCTACTGTGGCTGCGGCGTGCCCTGCGACCTCCGCTGCAACATCGGCGCCGTCGTCACCACCTGCGGCGCCGAGCAACTCTGCATCGACTACTGTCGCGCCCCCAGCGCGCCGCAGGCCTCCGTGAGCGAGGAGATGGAGACCTCCGACGACGCGGCGCCCGTATGCGAGGAGCCGCAGGTGTCCGAGTCCGCGCCCACCGCCGAGAGCTGAGCGCGCCCGGGACGCAACCCCAGACATGGCCGTGAGGGATTGCTCAATCCCTCACACCGCCTGGAGCGGGTCTCCCGTCATCTCGTCCAGGAACGTGGAGATGGCGGCGTTCACCGCCTCGGGCTGCTCCAGGTTGCTCATCGCAGGGCCCCCCCCAGAGCTCGTGGGGTTGAGCCCCAAGCACCCGCAGTGCCCTGGACGCCCACACCCCTGCGGCCTGCTGCCTGCCTGGGCCGCTTGGGCCGGCGTGTGCCCAGAGGGAAGTAGGCGGCGAAGTAGCCCCCACCAGCGTCGTCATCCCGGTGATCGGCATGCTCCGGAACGGGTGATCGGCTTCGGTCGGAATCGCTGATCGGCATGGTCGGAATACGCACGCGTGCCCTACCGGCAGTGGACGCTGTCTTTGACAACCAGGGCGGCTCCTGGTGCGAGACCCTATCCCCAGATCTCGAACCACGCGGACACCCCATCCGCGTCACGAACTCCACGATTGAGTGACGGGGGGCATACCGTCGGGACCCCGTTCGCGCTAGCCTTTGCCCCGTCGTGCCAGAAGCCCGCCAACCCATTCCGAGAGGTCTCTGTGTTTCGTTCCGCGAAGAAGACTGGTCAGGTCGTGCTCGCCGTCGCCGCTGGTTTTGTGATGTCGTTCGGTGCCACGCAGGCGTTTTCCAGCCCCGAAGCAATGCCCCTCATGAATGACTGCCAGGCCCGCTGCCAGGCGGCATGCGAAGAGATCGGCGCCCGGGCTGGCATTTGTCAATACGACGGGAGCTGCGACTGCTACTACTGAACCGCCTGGCCTGAAGGCCTGCTTCACAGACACCGAGGCGGCCCGGGGGACCTCATTCACGGGCCGGCTGAAGGGGGACGTCCCATCCCAGGACGCGAGCACGGTGGACTCCCTCTTTCGCGACTTTCTCACCGCAGCCGGTACCTCGGCCCTACCCGCTATGGAGCGTCGTCGCGATTCGTGGGTCCTGAGGTGGAAGGGCGTCGCAGTGCCCAGACGGGGACATAGCACTCGCCCTTGTACGCAAAGCCGTCCGTGGCTTCGCAGTCCTTCAGCTCCACAAGCAACTTCGCCCAGCAGCCGCCGTTGATTGCGACCATTTCCTTACCGGGGCATCGTCCCGCACCATCGGGTCTGCGCTGAGCTGGGAAGGGCTTCGGCGGCAGCTCAGCCCGGATGGACGTCCCCATGGAGGGTGCTCGCTCGGGAGCGACGGGTGCCGTCAGCGCGGCGTCTCCGACGGCGACCGTGCCTCCATCCTTCGCCTCTTCACCCTCCGCGACGTATGTCTTCTCAGACGGCTCGACCGACCGCGTGCTCAACAACACTCCCGCGCCCAGGGCCAGGGATGCACCGAGGCTGGCCGCGACGAACCATGGCCGCCTCGCCACGCGAGGAGGTCGCCGCACCGTCACGCGCTGGACCGGAGGAAAGAGGCCCGCGGGTCTCGCCTCGTCCCCGGTGAAGAGAGGCGCATCCGCTTCAGGCCCCGCCTGCCGTGCAGCCCGCTCCAGTGCCTCGGATATCTCCCACGCACGGCCCCGTGCCTCCGGTCGGAGCGAGAGCATCCGGGACACCAGGGCGCTCAGCTCCGGAGCGCAGCGGGCGTTGATCGTGCTGGCAGTCCAGAGCGCCAGCTTCTTTGGGTGCCAGAGCCAGGCGTCGTCGCCACGCGGATGCGCCGAGGGAGGGTACTTGCCGGTGACGAGCCGGTAGGCAGTGACCCCCAGGGCGAAGACGTCATCGGCGGGGCCGGGCGCATAGGCGACGGAGGGAGGCTTGGCGGAGCGCAGCACGAAGCGCCAGGCCTCGGGAGCGCGGTAGACGGGAGTGCCGGGAGGAAACGGCTGCCACGTCAGCGTGGAAGCGCCCAGGTGGTGCCCCGAGCCGAAGTCCACGAGGAAGGGCTGTCCGTCCGCACGTCGCACTCGGACGTTTTCACCCTTCACATCCCGGTGGACACCTCCGGCGGCATGGGTGGCCTCCAATGCCCGCGCCAACCGGGCGAGGACGTGGAGCACCTGCCGTGACGACGGGCGCTGCGCCACGGCCCAGTCATAGAGCGGCACGCCCTCGACCCATTCCATGACGAGCCAGGCGTAGGGCGCGCCGTCGCGGGGCTGCCACTGTCCGTGGTCGAAGAGGCGCGGAACAGCGGGATGGTGGATGCGAGAGAGCAGCTCGGCCTCACGCACGAAGCGGGCATCGCCGGGGTACAGAGCCAGCTTGAGGGCCACGACACCCGGAGTTTCCTCCAGGCTCTCGGCCCGGTAGACAACGCCGTAGGCGCCCCGGCCGCGCTGCTCCAGCAGGCGCCACCGGCCGATGGACGTCCCCGGGGGCAGGCTTGCCGGATTGAGGTATTCGGACTCCATGAATGGCCTCGTAGGCGGTCCACTCCGCGTACGGTCAGGCTACTCGCAAGGTCCTCGACCCCCAAAGCAATCCGCCAGGTGGAGCGTGGCGTTTCATCCCCCTGAGGCCCGCGGTGAACGGCCGGCACGCCGTGCAGGACTGCGAGGTGCCGCCCGAGGTGGGCCGCGCGCGGCTTCGGGCGCGCATGTCCACGGGGCGTCGGGCTGCGCCTCAACGCTCGCCTGCGCCCCTATTCCCGAGCCCCGCGGCTAGCGTCGGGCGCTCTTCGCCTTCGGCGCCTTCTTCTTCGCCGCGGGCTTCGCACGCTTCGCGGCCGCCGGGGCCTTGCGCGCCGGGCGCTTCGCGGCGCGGGCCGGGCCCGCCCACACCTCGAGCGAGGCGCGCGTCTCGGCCGCGCGCGTCTTGTTGCCCAGCGCCTCCTGCAGCAGCGCGAGCCCCTCCATGGCGTGGCGCACCTGCGCGTCCGTGAGTTCCTCGTGCTGGAAGAGGTTGCGGTAGGCCTTGGCGAGCCGGGCGAGCGCGACGAGCGACTCGGTGACCGCGCCGCTGCCCGTGGCCTGCGGGGAGCGGAAGTGCCCGAGGCGATAGCTGATGCTGCCCCAGTCCCAGCGCTCGCTCGCGGGGCGGCCCTGCGCCAGCCGGTCGCGCTCCAGCGTCGCCTGCCAGTCGGCGCCGAACTGGGCGCGCAGGGCCTTCTCGAGGAAGACCTGGAGCGCGTCGCGCGCGCTGCCCAGGGCCGGGTCGAGAATGGCGCTGACGGTGGCATTGCGGGTGCTGGCGGTCGTTCTGCGGATGGACACCGGGTGCGGCTCCTTCGAGAGAGAGAGGCGCGCAGGGTACCGGGCCTGTCCGGGGTCAGCCAGGAATGCGCCGGCCCGAAGCGCCGCAGCAAAAACAGCGGGCGTGTCGATCTGGCCCTGCCTCGTTCGTCGCCACTTCAGAAGACGGTTGGTCCAAGGGTCGCAGGCGATGCCTGTGCCAGAAGGAGTTACGCTCATGTCGAGGCTTCGGGTAAACGCATTCTCAATCTCGATCGATGGTTACGGCGCCGGTCCCGGCCAGGATCTGGACAATCCGCTGGGAGTCGGAGGCACCGCGCTGCACCAGTGGGTCTTCGGCACGCGAACGTTCCAGAAGATCCACAGCGACTTCGCCGGAGAGATGATCGGCAACGAAGCGGGTAGAGCAGGCGTCGACGACGACTTCGTCGCGCGCGGCTTCGAGAACGTCGGCGCCTGGATCCTCGGCCGCAACATGTTCGGGCCGATGCGTGGCCCCTGGTCCGACGACAGTTGGAAGGGCTGGTGGGGAGCCAACCCGCCCTACCATGTGCCCGTCTTCGTGCTCACGCACCATGCTCGCGCGCCGATCACGATGGAGGGCGGAACGACGTTCCACTTCGTGACCGATGGAATCCACGCCGCGCTGAAACGCGCGACGGAGGCAGCTCAGGGCAAGGACGTCCGACTCGGCGGCGGCGTTGCCACCATTCGCCAGTACCTCACCGCGGGGCTGATCGACGAGCTCCACCTCGCGATCTCTCCCGTGCTCCTCGGCAGTGGCGAGCACCTCCTCGCCGGCATCGATACGGTGAGCCTCGGCTACAAGTGCACGGAGCACGTCTCCACGAGCCTGGCCACGCATGTTGTCCTGACGAAGTAACTCCAAAGCGTCGGAGGGCACGGCGGCAGGGCCTACGTGGCGGGCAGGCCGGAGCCGTGTCGTTCATCCAGTTCTTCGGCTCCGCCTTGCAGGTAACGCCGCACTTCCACTCGCGGGTACCGGACGGCTTGTTCGTGCCGGGGGAGGGCGGCATGCGCTTCGAGGCGTTGCCGCCGCCTACGCAAGGTGAGGTGGAGCCGCTGCTGAGGGTGGTGCGTCACCGGGTGCTGCGCCTGCTGGAGAAAAGAGGGGCCCTGCACGCGCAAGGGACTGAGGACGCGCTGCAGGCGTACCAGGCGCACTCCCTGCAGCAACGGCTGCGCTGGACGGAGGTGGACGTCCGGCTGCCTCCCAGCAAGCAGCCGCGGTGCGCCTTGCTGGAGGGTTTCTCCCTGCACGCCAACACGCACCTGCATGCCAACGACAGGCAGGGACTGGAACGGCGATGCCGCTACGGCGCGCGCGGTGCGCTGGCGCTGGCGCTGGAGCGGCTGTCACGAGCGGAGGACGGTCGCATCGCCTATCGGCTGAAGCGCCCGCTGCCGGGCGGCACCACGCACCTCTTCTTCACCGAGTTGGAGTTGCTGGGTCGCCTGGCGTCCCTGGTCCCCCCGCCGAGGGCGAACCTCACAAGATTCCACGGCGTCTTCGCTCCGGGCGCCAAACTCCGGCCATTTCTGCTCCCCCAAGCGTGGGCAGGGCCGAAGCCACAAGAGGCTTTGCCCACCGCCTGAGGCGGCGGCGAAGGTGGAAGCGAAGAAGGAGCGGACGCCGCGAGTGGATTGGGCCGGGCTGCTGCGCCGGACGTTCGCGCTCGACGTGTTTGCCTGCGTGAGATGTGGAGGCAGGCTTGAGGGTCTTGGCGTACGTGAAGGAAGCACCAGGGGTGCGGGCGATTCTGGATCACCTGGGCTTGCCCACGGCATGTGCGAGGTGGGCCCCGGCACGAGGGCCACCCCAGGCCGCGGGGTGCTGAGGCGCAAGACAGCCAAGAGGTCCCGGTCCCTGCCACGCACCTGAGGGGAGCGCGGCCTGGACAGTCGCGTACCCCAAAGGGGCTGCGCCGCCTGTCCACCGGCCAGGAGCATTGCTCGGGCGGCCCCGTCAGCGGCCCTCCTCGGCCCCTCCGCACCCTCCCTCCCCCTCTAAGCCGGTCCCCACATTCAACTCCTGCATGGAGTTTCTAGTGGCTCGTCCCGGGAGCACGCTACTCAGCCAGCGACAGAGCCCCGCGAGTACCGCTCCAGGCCCACTACCCACACGGACAGACCTGTTTCAGATTCCAAGAAAATGTGAGAGCCTCGTTCACGTTGGACTCCCAGGGAACGACAGGCTTCCTCCTATTTCTCTCTGGCAGCGCAGACATCCGCCTCGAACCGAGCCTGACACATGAAACACTTGCTGCTCTTGATTTCCTGTCTCCTATCCTTTCCATCCCTTGCCGACAACATCGTCACCGGCAACACCCGCGTCCAGCAGGGCGCCGTGGAGACCTACTTCGTCCAATGGCCTTACTGGGACAGCACGTATGAGAGGTATGCGAACGTCACATGGTCCGCCAGCAACGGCACTGTCCTTGCGTCCGACAGGCAATCCGCCACTATCCAATGGAATACCGCCGAGAACAACAGCGATCTCCAAGGGACTGTCGAGGTCTATGAGGATCTTGGCAGCCAGTCCGGCGGGCTGGCTGTGGAACTGCTCAACACCAACACGAGCGAATCGGAGTTCTGCAATGGCATCCTGGGCCCCCCCGCCGTCGCGGAGGACTTCGGCAGTGGTGGCAACCCCGGGCCGCCCCTGACGGGTGGCTCGACGACCTACACTTATAACCCGAGCTGTGCGATCAGCCCCGACCAATACACCAACACGAACAGCTCCGTGGGGTGCAGGAGCCTCTGGCATGGCATCCCGGAGGACCACACCCCGAATGACACCAACGGCTACTTCCTGATGGTAGACGCGGACGACCGCCGGGGAGAATTCTACCGGACCACCGTCAGCGGGCTAACCTCCGCCTTTCAGTATGAGTTCTCTGCCTGGGTGGGAAACCTCATCAATACCTCGGGCTTTCAAGAACCCCGCGTCCGCTTCGAGGTTTATGCCCCTGGCGGCGGCCTGCTGGGCACCAGCGGTGACATCGTCATCCCCTTTACGTCAACCTTCCAGTGGCAGCGGGTCGGCTTCATGTTCGACCTGCCACAGGGGGTCACCGACGTCCAGGTGGCAATCGTGAACCGGAACCAGAGCAACTCCGGAAACGACTTGGTGATTGACGATATCTCCTTCGCGCCCTGCTACCCTTCCATCATCGCCTCGTTCCAGAACGGCGTGGTGGTCGACAGGGCACATACCTGCAACAACGGCTCGGTAAACCTGTACTCCTGGTGGCCTTCCACGGTGCCCTTCACCTCGCCGTCCTTCCAATGGCAGCGTAGCCCCGATAATGGTGCGACCTGGGGCAACATCCCCGGCGCCACCTCCGTCACGACCGCCCACACGGAGCCCACCCCCGGTATCTACCAGTACCGGATCTTGAGCTACGAGACCTCGAATCCCTCTCAATCTGTTGTCTCAAACCCACTCACATACTTCGTGCAGCGCATGGTGGTGGTACCCAAGACCTACAGGCTCTATTCTTGCAACGGGAGTGCCGCCTCAGGCAGTCTGCCGGCGTCGTATTACCTGGAGTTCGCGGATCCGTCCGTCTCCCAGAACTTCACCTTCAACTGGTCGCCGTCCACGTATCTCAGCAACACGGCCTCGGCCCTTCCATACGCCACCCTGCCTTCGGCAGGCTCCACGCCGCCACCCAATGGGCCTCCGGCGCCCCCCATCAATTACTCCTATATGTTGACGGTGACGAACACCAACTACGGCTGCTCGGCATCCAGCCCCCAGACCGTGGCACATCACAACCCGCGGAAGGTCTACGTGCCCAACGCCTTCACCCCGGATGGCGATGGTCTGAATGACTACTTCAGGCCCATCAACCTTGAGGACTACCCGGAATCCGAGTTTTGGGTGTTCAACCGCTGGGGACAGGAGGTCTTCTATTCCCAGGGCCCCACCCAGCAGGCGTACTCCTGGAATGGCACCTTCAATGGCACCCCACAGCCGGGGGGTGTTTTTGCCTGGCGGGTCTCGATGAGTGGATGCTGGGGCAACCTCTACAACGCCACGACGGGTGACAACAGGCCCTCCGGAACGGTGACACTTATCCGGTAGGCCAGCCCGTGGCCCGCGCATGCCGCTCCTACCTCGGCTGCGCGGGCTCCTCCAAACGCGTCCACGGCCCAATGCTTAGCATGCAATGATGCCTTCAAGCCGGATGGGCTTGCCCCGGGTTTCGTGGGGCAAGCCCATGACGGCCCTCCCTGTTCCGGGTCACAGGCTGGACGGAGAGAGCATCTCGAACGGGCAGCTACAACGGCCGGTTCTCTCAGGGGGAGTAGAGCTCTGCGGACGAGAGGGTACCTGAATTCTGGCCCCCCGAGACGAGCACCTGACCGGAGGAAAGCCGGACGGTGGCGTAACCGCTGCGGGCCGCTGCCATGGATGCAGTGGAGGACCAGGAGTTGGTGACAGGATCGTACAACTCCGCGGAAGACAGAGCGCTGCTGCCGCTATTGCCACCTGAGACGAGCACCTTGCCGGAGGAGAGCGCGGCGGCGGTGTATGAATAGCGGGCCGCTGCCATGGATGCAGTGGAGGACCAGGAGTTGGCGGCCGGATCGTACAACTCCGCGGCGGAGAGCGCGCTGCTGCCATTGTAGCCCCCCGCGATGAGCACCTTTCCGGAGGAGAGCAGGGTGGCTGTATGGGAGAGGCGCGCCGAGGTCATGGAGCCGGCGGAGGACCAGGAGTTGGTCGCTGGGTCGTACAACTGCGCAGCGGCGATGGGGGTGCTCCCCCTGCCCCCCGCGATGAGCACCTTGCCCGAGGAGAGCAGGGTGGCGGTGTGGCCCCAGTGTGCCGAACTCATGGAGCCGGCGGAGGACCAGGAGTTGGTGGCCGGGTCGTACAACTCCGCAGCGGCGATGGTGCTCACCTGGTAATTGTCGCCCCCCGCGATGAGCACCTTCCCGGAGGGGAGCAGGGTGGCGGTATGGGCGGAGTGCACCTGGGCCATCGAGCCGGCTGAAGACCAGGCGTTGGTGGCTGGATCGTATAGCTCCGCGGAGGAGAGCCCCCAGGGATTGTTGCCTCCCGCGATAAGTACCTTGCCGGACGAGAGCAGGGTTGCCGTGTGCTGGTAGCGTGCAGTGGCCATGTTCCCAGCGGGGGACCAGGAGTGGGTCGTTGGGTCGTACAACTCAGCGGAGGAGAGATAACCGCTGCCATTGTTGCCACCTGCGACAAGCACCTTGCCTGATGCGAGCTGTGTGGCGGTAAAGGAGGAACGGGCCGAGCTCATGGCGCCCGCTGAGGCCCAACCCGAGGGATCGCAGGCAAGCAGCCCCGTCACCGCGAAGCTCTGGGTGGACGAGAGGCCGTAGGTATTGGTGACGGTAGCGGTAATGGTGGGGGTGACACCCGTTTGCGTGCAGGAGGGCGCCGTCCACGCCACCTCGCTGGAGTCGGCGGTGGTGGTGGGCGTGCCGGTAGTGCCCGTGGTGGAGGCCCAGGAGAAACTCATCGCGCTCGCCTGCGGGTCCACGGCCTTCACCCGGAAAACCACCGTGCCGTTGGCGGAGGTGGAGGCGGCGGACTGGAGGGTTTCGGTGATGTCGGGTGGGAAGCCGGCCGTCTTCTTGGGGCCCACGCAAATGGAGAGGGTACCCGTGGTCTGGCCGCCAATGGCCTGGCCATTGCGGAAGTCGGTGACGGTGACAGTGAGGTTGCAGTTGTTGCACGTGCTGCTGCCGGGCAACGCCGTGGCGGTGAATTGCGCGGTGGCGGAGGTGGCGTTGGTCCACGTGCCAGCGCAAGAGGCCGCCCAGCTGTAGGCCAGGGTGTCGCCATCGTTGTCGGAAACGGTGGCGGAGACGGTGGTGGACTCATTCACCTGGAGGGCCGTGGCGCTGGCGGAGAGGTTGCTCACCTGCGGCCAGGTATTGAGGGAGGCGTTGACAGCGGCGTCCCCATTGCCGGAGGTGACGTTGACGTTGAAGGTCACCTTGCCCTGGAGGCCCTTGGAGTCCGTCACCGTCAACGTGAGGGGGACGGTGAGGGCGGACGAGGGAGCCGTCCAGGTGGTGGAGAGGCTGGAGGGCTGGGCGAAGGTGCCCGAGGGCGCGCTCCAGGCATAGGTGAGGGTGTCGCCCGGGTTGGTATCGGAGGCGGAGGCGGTGAGGGTGACAGTGCCACCGGGCTCGACAGTGCCGGGGGCGGCGGACAGCGAGGAGATGACGGGGGCGGCGTTGGCGAAGGGCGCCGCGGGGCTGACGTCCTGCAGCGTGATGGAGACGGCCGTCGTCTGCCTGGCGAGGATGGTGACGCCCGTGGCCGAGCCGGCGTACATCTTCGTGCCACTGCTGTTGAAGGCCTCGGCGGAGAAGGTGCGGCCGGTGCCCGCTGGCAGCATGCCGAGGAGGCCGCTCCACTGGTTGTTGGTCTTGACGAGCTCGGCGGTGCGCGCCGGCATGTCGGCGGCGGACACCGTGACGCGCACCAGGGTGACGTCAGCGGAGGTGATGGCTTGCGCCGTGGTGCCAAACAACTGGGCTGAGCCCGTGGTGTCCTCCTCCTGCGGGGAGGACGCGCCACACCCGGCCACGAGGGCCAGGAGTGTGGCTGTCAGGTACAGCCACACATGCTTTGTCATTCGCGTCATGGGGGAACCTTTCCGAGAGAACCCGGGGACCGGGATCGTGCCGGGTTCACTTCCATTTCAGGAGCCAGCGAATGAGAAAATGATGCAGACAATCCGCATGACGCAGGGAAGCGCCCCCAGAGCGGGGGCGCGGCGCCTTCGCCTGGTTCTGTCTCCAGAAGAGAGCTGCCGGCTCGCGGGGCAGGTGACGATCCGTTGGAGCAGCTCCTGGCTCACCGGAGCCGACGTCCACGTCCTCCGCGGATTCTCTGCATCATTTTCCAAGTCGCCAGCTCTCCTACCGCAGACCCTGTGCCACGGCGGTACAGGCGTCTTGCACGGAGAAACACATGACAGGGAAGCACGTCGCACGAGGACTGCTGCTGGCCGCGGGAATGCTGTTGGCTGGCTGTGGCGGCATGGAGGTCGCGGAGGAGCAATCGCCTTCTCTGGAGACCCGCGAGGATCAGTTCATCTGCAACGAAGTCGGGACCTACCACAAGTGGATCTATTACGACGACGCGGCCATGACCGTGGCCGTGGGCGAGCGCATGTGTGATTGCGACGGCCCCAGCAGCTGGGGACGGTCCACCGCGTTCTACCGAGAGGTTTCCGGCGACTGCCCGTAACCGTGCGCGGAGTGCTCAGCCGACCTGGGTGAGCTGCGCCACGGCCGGCGCGTGCGAAGCCGCGACGGTGTCGGCAGCCCGGCGCGTGTTCGCCTCGATGGCCACCTGACAGAGCGCCGTCTGCGCTTGCAGTTGGAGAACGAAGGCCCGTCCCCGGCCGTGGCGGATGCCGATGAGCGACGGGGCAACTGGCGCGGCCCCGTGCGCTACCAGCGGTGCCTGTTTGTTCCGCTGCCGGTCATTCCCCTCCTTTAGGATGGGTCCTCGCCATCGCGTTCGTGCCATGACGACCCGCTCCAGGAGGTCGCCGGTCCGATGATGATTCCCAATCCAGACGCGAAGGCGATGAACACCGCCCACCACGCCCATTGGCCGGTGGGCCTGCCTCACTCCATCTCCATCCCCGACACCAGCCTGTATGTAAATCTGCAGGTCTCCGCGCTGCGCTACCCGAACAGGCCCGCGGTCGTCTTCTACGACACGGTGCGGACCTACGCGCAGGTGCATGAGGAGGTGCTCGCGCTCGCCGGCTATCTGCAGAACGAGTGTGGCGTGCAGCGCGGCGACCGCGTGCTGCTGGACATGCAGAACAGCCCGCAGTTCCTCATCGCCTTCTACGCCATCCTCCGTGCTGACGCGATGGTCGTCCCGGTCAATCCCATGCTGCTGACCGAGGAGCTTCAGCACTACGTCACCGACAGCGGCGCGAAGGTCGCCATCGCCTCGCAGGAGATCTTCTCCCGCGTCGCGCCGCTGCTTGGAAAGACGTGCCTCACGAAGGCAGTGGTGGCGGCCTACTCCGACTCCCTGCTCGAGCCGACCGAGCTGAACGTGCCCGACTTCGTGCGCGCCCCCTACTCCGTGCCCGCCGCACCGGGCGTGGTGCCCTGGAAGGAAGCGCTGGCCGCGAAGCACACGCCTCGCGAGCACCTGGCCGGCCCGGATGACCTCGCGTGCATGCCCTACACCTCCGGCACCACCGGACGGCCCAAGGGCTGCGTGCACACGCACCGCACGGTGATGTTCAACGCGATGGCCACGCCGACCTGGTGCGGGCCGGTGGTGCCCGACAACGTCGCGCTGGCGGTGCTGCCGGTCTTCCACGTGACGGGCATGCAGTCGGTGATGAACGCGATGGTCTATTCCGGCGGCGCCGTGGTCATGCTGCCGCGCTGGGACCGAGACGCGGCCGGCCAGCTCATCACCCGCTACAAGGTGACGTCGTGGACGCTGATTCCGACCATGATGATCGACTTCCTTTCGAACCCGCGACTGGGTGAATACGACCTCTCCGGCATCAGGCTCGTGTCGGGTGGCGGCGCGGCCATGCCGGCGGCCATCGCGCAGAAGCTGCTCGACCTCACCGGCCAGCAATACCTGGAAGGCTATGGCCTGTCCGAGACGATGGCCGCCTCGCACATCAACCCGCGCCGGCGCATGAAGCAGCAATGCCTGGGCGTCCCCTACCTGAACGTCGACTCGCGCATCGTCGACCCCATCACCTTCAAGGAGGTGCCACGGGGCGAGGTCGGGGAGATATGGATCCACGGCCCGCAGGTGTTCAAGGGCTACTGGAACGACCCGCAGAAGACCGAGGAGTCCTTCGCCGAGCTCGACGGCAAGCGGTTCTTCCGCTCCGGGGACCTGGGCTACATGGATGAGGAGGGGTTCTTCTTCTTCACCGACCGCCTGAAGCGGATGATCAACGCGAGCGGCTTCAAGGTCTGGCCCGCCGAGGTGGAGTCCATGATGTACCAGCACCCGGCCATCCAGGAGTGCTGCATCATCGCGGCGAAGGACGCGTACCGCGGCGAGACAGTCAAAGCGGTCATCGTGAAGCGGCCCGGCGCGACGGCGACGGGTGAGGACATCATCCAGTGGGCGCAGGAGAAGATGGCCGCCTACAAGGTCCCCAGGGTGGTGGAGTTCGTGGACACGCTGCCGAAGACGGCTACCGGCAAGGTGCTGTGGAAGCTCCTCCAGGACCAGGAGCTGGCGAAGCCGTAGGCACCGCGGACGCGCGCTCCTACAGCCGCAGGCGCAGCCCGAAAACCTCGAGCGCCTCCTGTCTGAAGTCCAGGTCGGGAGAGCGCTCGAAGCCCATCCGCTCGTACATCTTCCAGGCCACCGTCATCGCGCGCGTAGTGTGGATGATGACCTGACTCACCCCGTCTTCCTTCGCCCGGGCGATGCAGGCCTCGACCAGGGCCCTGCCCACGCCCAGCCCGCGCGCCCCGGGGTCCACCGCCAGCAACCGGAACCCGGCGGCGTCCTTCTCCCGCGTGGCACTCCCGCCCGAGCCGTACTGCGCCATGTCCGAGAAGTAGACCACTCCGCCGACGAGCGCGTCCCCGCTGACAGCCACGAGGAGCCGGGTGGCGGGGCGCTCGGACATCCGCCCGATGTGGGCCAGCAGCTCGTAATACTTCGGCTGCTCGTCCGGCCCAGGGAACCCCTCCAGGCGCGAGTAGACGGAGACCATCAACTGCCCCAGTCCCTCGAACTCGTCGCTTCTCGCTTCCCGGATGGTGACGTGGCTCTGCATCGCGCGGCCCTCGGCTGTTGAAGAGGCCTGGACGATAGGGAGACCGCTGCTCATGGGGCGGTACGAAATCCGGACCGGGTGCCCGGCGGCTTCACGGTACCCTCGGCCGATGAAGACCTACGGCCAGTTCTGCTCCATCGCGCGCGCTCTCGACCTGCTTGGTGAGCGATGGACCCTGCTCATCGTCCGCGAGCTGCTCTGCGGGAGCCGGCGCTTCGGCGACCTGCGCCGCGGCATTCCACGCATCTCCCGCACGATGCTCTCCGCGCGGCTGCGCGAGCTGGTCGACGCGGGCGTCGTCGCGCGCGATGACGGCGACGAGGGGCCTTCGTACGTGCTCACCCGCGCGGGAGAGGAGCTCGTGGGCGTCGTGCGCGAGCTCGGAACCTGGGGGCAGCGCTGGCTCCCCCGGGAGCTCCCTCGCGAGGAGCTCGACGTGGACGCGCTCGTCTGGGACATGCGGCGCCGGGTGGACGCCGAAGCCCTTCCCTCCGTCCCCGTCCTGGCGCGGCTCGAGCTGACCGACACCCGGGGGCGCGCGGCCGTGCGCTACCTGCTCCTCCGCCGGAGCGAGGTGTCGCTGTGCTCCGTCAATCCCGGCTTCCCAGAGGAGCTGGTCGTGCGCGCTCCGCTCCGCACCCTGACGGCCTGGTGGCGCGGCGACCTCTCACTCGCCGACGCGCGCTCGGCGGGGATGGTCGTCCAAGGTCGGCGGGAGTGGGTGCGCGCCTTCCCGAAGTGGTTCGAGCGCTACGCCTTCGCGGCGGTCACCCCCGCAGCCGAGGGATGACTCGCCGGCACCGAGTCCTCCCTGAACGCGGCCGCGTCCCATGAGCACGGCTCGCGGTTGGCTCACGCCACCAGCAGCGAGTCGCTCACCTGCGCGAGGTGATGGTCGGCGTCGCCGAAGGTGGCGTTGATGACCGTCAGTCGCTTGAACAGGTGCGCCGCAGCCAGCTCGTCCGTGACGCCCATGCCGCCATGGAGCTGCACGGCCTGCTGCCCCACGTAGCGCGCGGACTGCCCCACCAGCGCCTTGGCTGAGGACACCATCCGCCGCCGCTCGGCGGCGTCCTCGGACTGCACCTTCACCGCGGCAACCATGGCCATGGAGCGGGCCTGCTCGATGGCAATCAGCATGTCCGCCATCCGGTGCTGGAGCACCTGGAACCGGCCGATGGGCGTGCCGAACTGCTTGCGCGTCTTCAGGTACTCGCGCGTGGTTTCGAGCAGCGCGTCCATGGCCCCCACCGCCTCGGCGCACAGCGCCGCGATGGCCAGGTCCACCGCGCGCTCGATGACCGGCAGCGCGCCGCCTTCCAGCCCGAGCAGCGCGTCCGCGCCCACGCGCACGTCCGCCAGCTTCACCTCCGCCGCGCGCCCTCCGTCCTGCGTCACGTAGCCCTGGGCGCTCACGCCAGGAGCCTCGCGGTCCACGAGGAAGAGCGACACGCCCGCCCTGTCACGCGCGCCTCCGGCCGTCCGCGCCGAGACGAGGAGCTTGCCGGCCTGCAGCCCGGAGAGCACCAGGGACTTGGCCCCGTTCAGCACATACCCGTTCCCCTCCCGCTTCGCCGTGGTGGCGACGTGCTCCAGCGCGTAGCGGCTTCCCTGCTCGTAGTGGGCGAAGGCCATCAGCAACTCGCCCATGGCGATGGCGGGCAGCAACGCCGCCTGCTGCGCCTCCGTGCCCGCGTCCCGCACCAGCCCGCCGCAGAGCACCACGGTGGGCAGGTACGGCTCCAGCACCAGCGCGCGGCCGAAGCTCTCCATGACGAGCATCGTGTCCACGGGGCTGCCATTCATCCCGCCGTGGGCCTCGGGGATGCCGAGCCCGAGCACGCCCATCTCCGCGAGCGTCCTCCAATGCTCCTTGCTGTAGCCCGCGGCCGAGCGGGAAATCTGGCGCCGCTTCTCGAAGTCGTACTCCTTCGCCAGGAAGCGGCGGAGCGAGTCCTGGAGGGCCTGCTGTTCCTCGGTGTAGCTGAAGTCCATGTCCGCCTCGCCTCACAGGCCCAGGAGCATCTGGGAGATGATGTTGCGCTGAATCTCGTTGGAGCCGCCGAAGATGCTCAGCTTGCGCATGTTGAAGTAGTCACCCGCCGCCGCCGCCGCGTGCTCGCCTCCGACGCGAGGGCCGGAGTAGCCCGGCTCCAGCGCCTCGGGCAGGTACGCCAGGGCGTCATGCCCGCTGGCCTGCATCGTGAGCTCGAAGATGGCCTGGCCGATTTCGGTGCCCTTGATTTTCAGCACCGAGGCGACGGGCCCCAGCCCCTTCTTCGCGTCCTTCGCCTCCGCCGACAGCACGCGCAGGAGCGTCACCTCCAGCGCGAGCAGCTCCACCTTCACCTGGGCCACCTTGTCGCGGAAGCGCGCGTCCTCGATGAGCGGCCGGCCATTGGAGGCCGTCTCGCGGCGGGCCACCGTCTCCAGTCGCTTGAGCAGCCGCTTCCACTGGCCCACGTTGGCCAGCCCCGTGCGCTCGTGACCGAGGAGGAACTTGGCGTACGTCCAGCCCCGGTTCTCCTCGCCCACGAGGTTCTCGACAGGCACCTCGACGTCGTCGAAATACGTCTCATTCACCTCGTGCTCACCATCCAGCATGATGGTGGGGCGCACGGTGATGCCCTTGCTCTTCATGTCGATGAGCAGGAAGGAGATGCCCTCCTGGGGCCGCCCCTCGGTGCTGGTGCGCACGAGGCAGAAAATCCAGTCCGCATGCTGCCCGAGCGTCGTCCAGGCCTTCTGGCCGTTGACGACGTAGTGCTGTCCCTTGCGCTCGGCGCGCGTACGCAGCGAGGCCAGGTCCGAGCCCGCGCCCGGCTCCGAGTAGCCCTGGCACCACCAGTCCTCGCCACTGAGGATGCGGGGCAGGAAGCGCTCCTGCTGCGCCTTGTTGCCGAAGGCCATGATGACCGGCGCCACCATCCTCAGCCCGAAGTCGAGCTGCCGGGGCGCGCCCGCGTCCGCGGCCTCCTCCTCGAAGATGTGCTGCTCAATCGCGCTCCAGCCCGTGCCGCCGAAGGCCTTCGGCCACCCGGGCGCGCCCCACCCGCGCTGGTGGAGGATTCGCTGCCAGAGGACCGTGTCCTCCTTGCCGAGCCGGAGGCGGTGTTGAACCTTGTGGCTCAACGCCGGAGGAAGCTGGGCCGCGAGGAAGGCGCGCACCTCGCGCCGGAAGGCTGACTGCTCGGGAGTGTCGTTCAGGTCCATGTTCAGGCCACCTCGAAGAGTCCGGCCGCGCCCATGCCGGTGCCAACGCACATGGTGACGACCACGTGCTTCACGCCTCGGCGCTTGCCCTCGATGAGCGCGTGCCCCACCAGGCGCGCGCCCGACATGCCATAGGGGTGCCCCACGGCGATGGCGCCGCCATCCACGTTGAGCCGCTCGTCGGGGATGCCCAGCCTGTCGCAGCAGTAGAGCACCTGCACCGCGAACGCCTCGTTCAACTCCCACAAGCCGATGTCGTCCACCTTGAGTCCGGCCCGCTTCAGCAACTTCGGCACGGCGAACACCGGACCGATGCCCATCTCGTCCGGCTCGCACCCCGCCACCGCGAAGCCGCGGAAGTAGCCCAGCGGCTTCAGGTTGCGCTGCGCGGCCTGCTTCGCGTCCATCAGCACGCAGGCGGAGGCACCGTCGGAGAACTGGCTCGCGTTGCCCGCCGTCACCACCCCGCCGGCCACGGCCGAGCGGATGCCCTTCACCCCTTCGAGTGTCGTGTCCGGGCGGATGCCCTCGTCGGCGGCCACCGTCACCTCGCGGGTGCCCAGGGCGCCCGTGGCCTTGTCGGCGGTGCCCATGAGCGTGGTGAGCGGGACGATTTCGTCGTTGAACCGCCCCGCCGCCTGCGCCGCCGCGGCGCGCTGCTGGCTGCGCACGCCGTACTCGTCCTGGGCCTCCTTCGAAATCTTGTAGCGGGTCGCCACCGTCTCCGCGGTCTGCAGCATGGTCCAGTAGAGCTCGGGCTTGTTCCGGGCGAGCCACTCCTCCTTCAGGTACAGGGTGTTGACGTTCGCCTGCACGGTGGAGATGGACTCCACGCCGCCGGCCACCATCACCCCTGCCCCATCCACGAGGATGTGCTGGGCGGCCATGGCGATGGCCTGCAGGCCCGAGGAGCAGAAGCGGTTGACGGTGACGCCGGCGACGCTCACCGGCAGGCCCGCGCGGATGGCGGCCATGCGCGCCACGTCGTTGCCGGTGGAGCCCTCGGGGAGGGCGCAGCCGAAGATGACGTCCTCCACCTCGGCCGGGTCCACGCCCGCACGCTGCACGGCGTGCTGGATGACGTGGCCCGACAGCGTGGCGCCGTGGGTCATGTTGAAGCCGCCGCGCCAGGACTTCGCCAGCGCGGTGCGGGCGGTCGATACGATTGCGACGTCGGTCATGAGTGTCTCCCGCATGAATCAGTTGAAGGTCTTGCCCTCGGCCGCGAGCCGGGCGAGCAGGGGCGCGGGCTGCCAGAACGCGCGGTGGCCGCGCGGGTTGGCCGCGAAGCCCTCCATCGCGCGCACCACGTTCATCAGCCCCACGGAGTCGGCGTAGAGCATCGGGCCGCCACGGAACACCGGGAAGCCGTAGCCCGTCAGGTAGACGAGGTCGATGTCCGAGGCGCGCTGGGCAATGCCCTCGTCCAGGATGCGCGCGCCCTCGTTCACCAGCGCGTAGACACACCGCTGGACGATTTCCTCGTCGCTCAGCTTGCGCGGCGCGACGCCCAGCTCCTGGCGGCACGCGTCGATGACCGCGTCCACCGCCGGGTCGTGCAGGGCATCGCGGCGGCCGGGCTCGTAGCGGTAGAAGCCGGAGCCGGTCTTCTGGCCGAAACGCCCCAGCTCGCACAGCCGGTCGGCGATGAGCACGCGCCGCATCTCCGGGCGCTCCGCGTACTGACGCTTGCGGATGGCCCAGCCGATGTCACCGCCCGCCAGGTCCGCCATCTTCAGCGGCCCCATCGCGAAGCCGAACGCCTCGATGGCGCCATCCACCTGCTGGGGCGAGGCGCCCTCCTCCAGCATCACCAGCGCCTCACGCTGGTACATGGCAATCATGCGGTTGCCGATGAAGCCGTCGCAGACGCCCGACACCACCGCGGTCTTCTTGATGCTCTTGGCGAGCTGCATGACGGTGGCGAGCACGTCGCTGCCGGTCTTCTCGCCGCGGATGACCTCCAGCAGCTTCATCACGTTGGCGGGGCTGAAGAAGTGCGCACCCACCACGTCCTGGGGCCGCCGCGTGAAGCCGGCAATCCGGTTCAGGTCGAGCGTGGAGGTGTTGCTCGCGAGGATTGCCCCCGGCTTGCAGACCTCGTCCAGCTTGCGGAACACCGCCTCCTTGACGGACAGCTCCTCGAACACCGCCTCGATGACGAGGTCGGCCTGGCGGAAGTCTTCGTAGGACAGCGTCGGCTTGAGCAGCGCGAGCCGCTGCTCCGCCTTGTCGGCCTTGAGCTTCCCCTTGGCGACCTGGCCCTCATAGATTTTGCGGATGGAGCCGAGCCCGCGCTCCAGCGCCTCCTGCTTCATCTCCAGGAGCACCACGGGGATGCCGGCGTTGAGGAAGTTGATGGCGATGCCGGTGCCCATGGTGCCGGCGCCGATGATGCCCACCGTCTGGATGGCGCGGACCGGCGTGTCCTCCCCCACCCCGGCCACCTTGGAGGCGGCACGCTCGGCGAAGAACGCGTGCCGCAGGGCGCGCGACTCGGAGGTCTGCATGAGGTTGACGAAGGCCTCGCGCTCCACCCGCAGGCCCTCGTCGAAGCCCTTCGTGACGGCGGCCTCAACGGCGTCCACGCACTTGAGCGGCGCGGGGAAGTTCTTCGACGCCGCCCCGACGGCCGTGCGGGCGTACAGGAAGAATGCCTCCGGCCTGGGGTGCGTCACGGTGACGTCTCGCACCCGCTTGAGCGGCCGGCCCTCCTCGATGACGACCCGGGCGAAGGCGAGCGCGCCCTCCAGCAGGTCTCCCTCGACGAAGTGGTCGAAGAGGGCGGTGCCCTTGAGCTGCTCGGAGGGGACGGTGGCGCCGGACACAATCATGTTGAGGGCCGCCTCCACGCCGACGAGGCGCGGCAGCCGCTGCGTGCCGCCCGCGCCGGGCAAGAGGCCCAGCTTCACCTCCGGCAGGGCAATCTGCGCCCCGGGCTGCGCCACGCGGTAGTGACAGCCGAGCGCGAGCTCCAGGCCGCCGCCCATGCACGCGCCACCGATGGCCGCGATGACCGGCCGTGAGGACGACTCCACGTAGTGGATGACGGTGCCCAGGTGGGGCTCGGCGAGCGCCTTCGGCGTGTTGAACTCGCGGATGTCCGCGCCGCCCGAGAAGGCCCGCTCAGAGCCGATGAGGATGACGGCCTTCACCGCCGGGTCGCCTTCCGCCTTCCGGAGCCCCTCCAGGATTCCGGCACGCACCGCGTGGCCAAGGCCGTTCACCGGCGGGTTGTCCAGGCGGATGACGGCCACACTGCCGTGCTGCGCGTAGTGGGTGCTGCTCATGTCAGCTCCTCTCTCGCAGCCGCGCGCCGCGAGCCGGGTGAGTCACTCCGTCAAAGTGACTCACGTTGAGTTTTCATGTCAAGACGGCTATTACCGATTCATGGCAACATCTCGACCCAGGGCCGCCGGCAGGAAGCGGCACGCGCCTCCGAAGGCGACCCGGCTGGCACGGGAGCTGGCGGGCGGAGGAGCGAAGGCGAAGGCCACGCCCCTGGACGCGTTCCAGCTGGCGCGGAAGAAGTGGCTGGCCGGGGAGCGCATCGACATCGGGGCGCTCGCGAAGGAGCTGGGCGTGGGGCGGGCGACGCTGTTCCGCTGGGTGGGCAGCCGCGAGCTGCTCATCGGCGAAATCATCTGGTCCTTCCAGGTGCCCTTCATGGAGAAGGCCCGGGCCGAGGTGAGGGGGCGCGGCGCGAAGGGCGCGGACTATGTGGCGGGCGTCAGCGAGCGGCTGATGGAGGGCATCCGCTCCTTCGCTCCGCTGCGCCGCTTCATCGAGAACGACCCCGAGTACGCACTGCGGGTGCTCACCTCGAAGAGCAGCACGGTGCAGAGCCGCAACGTGGAATTGGTGCGTGAGAACCTGATGGACCAGGTGGAGCGCGGGCACCTCACCCCGCCCCTGCCGATTGATACCCTCGCCTACGTCATCGTGCGCATCGGAGAGGCGTTCGTGTACGCGGATGTCATCAGCGGCCGTGAGCCGGCCATCGACCAGGCCGCCGCCGCCATCCTCGTGCTGCTCGGCGGCAAGCCGAGGTAGCGACCTGCCGCGTACGTGCGGGACGCGCCGCGTCCCCACCGCACGCAGTCTCCCGGGGCCTCACCGCCCCCTACCCGCGGAGACTCCAGGCGGAGGGGCCCACCTTCCCAGGCGGCATGGACGTTGCTGAAATGCCCCCGCATGAGCTCCGAATCCACGCTATCCACCTCGAAGCCCCACGGTCCGCTCGGACCCATCGCGGTGTCATTGTCCGGCGGCGGCTATCGCGCGGCGGCATTCCACCTGGGGACGCTGCGGTTCCTGGACACCGTGGGACTGCTGCCCGACGTGGTGGGGCTGTCCACCGTGTCCGGCGGAACACTCACCGGGCTGGCCTGGGTGGTGAGCCAGATTGACGGCAAGCCCTTCACGGAGTTCTACGACGGCTATTCGGCGTATCTGAAGCGGACCAACGTGATTGGCGAGGCGCTGGGCGAGCTCACCTCGAACCGCGACCACATCAGCCACAACTGGGCCAGCCTCATCCGCTCCGCCGCGGACGTGTATGCCCGGCCGGACTTCCTCGGGGAGCGGTGCTTCGGCGAGGTCCTCGGCGCGAGCGGGCTGCAGTTCCAGGAGGCCATCTTCAACTCCACCGAGTTCCACACCGGCCTGGACTTCCGCTTCCGGCGCAGCAACAACCCGGCCGCGCTCCTGGGCAACATCAACTACAAGCTGCCGCGCTCGGTGGCCCAGCACGTCCGGCTGGCGGACATCGCGGCCGCGTCGTCCTGCTTCCCCGGCGGCTTCGAGCCGCTGGTCTTCCCGCAGCAGTTCCACTGGCCCCAGGACTTCCCGCTCAGCGCCGCGCTCGGTGAGCTGGCGCCGGGCTTCAATGGCGGGCTGCCGCTGATGGATGGCGGCATCTACGACAACCAGGGCGTCGACAGCCTGATGCTGGCCTTCGAGGGGACGCCCAACCCGCCCACGCTGCTCATCTCGGACGTCAGCGTGCAGGAAGACGAGATCTACAACATCCCCGAGGACCCGACGAAGCGGGGCTGGGTGACGCTGAACGGCGTCTCGAGGATGGGCTGGGGGCTGTTCTTCCTGACGCTGGCCTGCGCGGCCATCCTGGCGTGGCATGGCTTCGAGGCCGCGCGCACGGGCACCTGGAGCCCCGAGGACTATTTCCTGTACCTGATGCCCGGTGCGCTGACCGCGTCCGTGGCGGCGGCGCTGGTCTGGGCCCACCGACGCCTGCATGACGTCAACGCGATGCTTCGCAAGACGTTGGACATGGACGCCTGGCCGTCGTTCATGAAGCTCACGGTGGCGGAGCTCGCGCAGATGCTGGTGCTGCGCGGCAGCTCGCTGCTGGCGCTGACCTCCAGCGTGTTCATGAAGCGGGTGCGGGGACTGGTGTTCGACCGCGTGTACCAGGCCCAGGACTTCAAGGACCGGCGGATGTCGAACCTCATCTACGCGCTCACGGTGAACCGTCCCCGCCTGTTCACCGAGTACCCGTGGCTGCAGCCCGGGCCGCACCTGGTGGCACTGTCCCAGCAGGCCTGTCAGATGCCCACCACGCTCTGGTTCAGCAATGCCAGCCAGTTCACCACGCTGGAGTCCGCCGGAGAGGCCACCGTCTGCTTCGTGTTGCTGCGCCACATCGTCGAGCACCGCAAGGGGCAGTACGAATCCGAGGGACAGCCGCTGTACGGCCTCTTCCAGCGGCTGCGCAAGGAGTGGGCGGGGTTCAACCAGGGCGTCCGCGCGCCCGAGGCCCAGCCCTCCGTCGCGGCCTAGCTTCCTGCCCCGACGACACAACGGCCCGCCCCGGATGTCCGAGGCGGGCCGTCGCACGTCCACGCGTGGGCTGGAGGTCAGTCCAGGTAGAAGCACTGCCACTGGTTGTGGGGGAAGTCCTGGCACATGCACCAGCCGGGCTGCCCATCGGGGAACTGACAGGACAGCTCGGAGAACGGACCACAGCCCCGGTTCTGGAGCTGCGAGCAGGGCGTCTCGAGCGCCGACGGGTCCTGCTGCAGCGCTGCGTCGTCCCCGCTGCTGTCGGGAACGGCCCCTCCGCCACAGCCCAGCAGCCCCATGGCGGAGACAACGAACGCGGACACGACGACACGTCGGAACATGCGTGAAACCCCTTTCACTCTGGTAGAAACGGGATGCACGCAGCATGGGACGCATCCGTCAAGTTTCGCGGAATTCTCCGCACGGCGCGATTCCAGTCGCCGCTTCGCGAGAGGTTATGAACCATCAGGCGCATCGGATGCTGGGGTGGACGGTCGGGCTGCTGGTGTGGGCCGGATGCAACGGGAGCGGAGACGGAGGGCCGCCAGAGGTTCTCGACACCCATGCGCCCTCCGTACCCGGCATGCTGCGCGCCGGCCCCGTCTCGAGCTCGGTGATCGCCCTGGCCTGGACGGCGAGCACCGACGATGTCGGCGTGACGGGCTACCGCATCGAGCGGTGCACGGGCGAGGGCTGCACCCACTTCGCGGTGGTGGGAACCCAGACGGGGTTCGCCCACCAGGATTCGAACCTCGCCGCGAGGACGCTCTACCGCTACCGGCTCTCCGCCTTCGACGCCGCGGGGAACGTCAGCGAGGCTTCCGCCCCCACCGAGGCAACCACCCTGGAGCTGGAGGCCCCCCCGGATGGAGGTACCGGCAGTGACGGCAATGCCACCGTGGCCGGCGAGGTCCGCCTTCCGTATCCGACGCTGAACCACCTGACGGTGGAGTGGGCTTTCAGCGGGGATGACAATGCCAATGGCCTGGTGACGGTGCGCTACCGGCCATCGGGCACCACGCCCTGGCGCGAGTCGCTGCCGCTGCGCCGCGTGCCCGCTGGCGGCAACGAAGGCCTCAGCTGGACCAGTCGCCACTCGGGCAGCGTGTTCGACCTGCAGCCGGGGACGACCTATGAGCTGGAGCTGACGCTCACGGACCCGGACGGTGGAGCGACGACGCGCACGGTGAGCGGCACCACCCGGGCGGTGCCGGCGGCCATGGCGGGCGCCCCGGTCAAGGCGGTGACGCCCGGCACGTTCGCCACCGTCACCGCGAGCGCCCAGCCGGGTGACGTCCTGGAGTTCGGCGCGGGAATCTACAGCGGCTTCGACTGGTCCCGGAGTGGCACCGCCGGCAAGCCCATCGTCCTTCGTGGCACCGCGGGCGCCGTCGTCAACGGGCCGCTCAACGTCTTCAACCAGAGCTACGTGCACCTCGTAGGGCTCACGGTGAACGGGCGCATCCGCTTCAATGGCTCGAACCACCTCGCCATCACCCGCTGCACCGTCAACGCCAGCGCCAGCTCCGGGGGCGACGGCATCGTGACGTACCTCCGGGCGGAGAACGCCTATATCGCCGACAACGTGGTGACGGGCCTCACCACCTGGGCCGAGTCGTCGCTGGGCGTGAACGGCAACAACCTGGGCGAGGGAATCGCCGTCACAGGCCCCGGGCACGTCATCCAGCACAACCGGGTCACCGGCTTCCGCGATGGCATCTCCCTGCTGGAGGACGGCGAGGCGGTGGACCAGTTCAGCATCGACATCCTGAACAATGACCTCCGGGAGAATGCGGACGACGGCATCGAGGCGGACTTCTGCTTCCACAACTGCCGCATCGTGCGCAACCGCCTGACCAACAACTTCATCGCGCTGTCATCGCAGCCAGGGCTCGGCGGGCCCACCTGGTTCGTGCGCAACGTCGTCTACAACCCGGTCCACATCGCCTTCAAGCTCTACCGCGGCAGCACCGGTGACGTGCTCCTCCACAACACGGTGGTGAAGAACGGCGATGCGCTGGGAATCTACGCGGGCCGGCCGGTGGCCCACCTCTACTCGCGCAACAACCTGTTCCTCGGCGGGCCAGGCGGCACCTTCAATGGCTACAGCAGCGGCTCCGGGCGCGCGCTGCACATCCCCGACCTGGTGACCACCAACTCCAGCCTGGACCATGATGGCTTCGGCTCCACCACGGGCGAGCTCACTGGCAGTTGGGGAAGCACCCGCTTCACCAACCTCAGCACGCTGCGCGCCAGCACCAGCGAGAAGAGCGCCGTACAGGTGGACCTCGGCGTCTTCGCCGCCAGCGTCGCCTACCCGGCCGCGCCGATGACGCAGTACGCGGCGCCCGACCTGCGCGTCCGCGCGGGCTCGTCCGCGGAGAACGCGGGCCAGGTCCTTCCAGGCATCACGGATGGCTTCAGCGGCGCCGCGCCGGACCTCGGGGCTCATGAGGTGGGCGCCGCGCTGCCGGTGTACGGGCCAAGGCCCTGAGCTTCGCGGCGCGCAGCCTTCACGGAGCCCCCGAGCGGAGTCATGCTGCCCTTCGAACCGAGAACCATCCTGGCGCCCCTGGAGGCCGTGTGATTCGAGCCTATTTCTCCCCCGTGACTGTCGTTGCCGTGTTCCTGACCCTCGCCCTCTCCCCCCTGGCCGGTGCGGCCCCGGCCGGAGCGCGCACGCAGGACGAAGCGGCCCTCCGCAAGCTCGTGGCCGAGCAGACCGAGGCCTGGAACCGCCAGGATGCGGCGGCGTGGAGCAAGGACTTCGCCGAAGACGCCGAGTTCATCAACATCGTCGGCACCATCTTCAGCGGCCGCGCCGAAATCGAGAAGCGCCACGCCTTCGTCTTCGGCACCCTCTTCAAGGGCAGCCGGAGCGAGGTGACGGTGCGCAAGCTCCTCTTCCTCGACGCAGGCGTGGCGGTGGTCGACACGGAGCACCAGGTGACTGGCTACGCCGGGCTGCCTCCCGGCGTGCAGGCCACCACGCCGGGCGTGCTGCGAACCCAGATGCGGTACGTGCTGAAGAAGACCCGCGGCCGGTGGCTCATCGTCGCGGGCCAGAACACCGACGTGAAGCCCGCGCCCGCGCCTGTCCCGGCTGGGGGCTCGCCGGTACCTGCCGGACATTGACGGCAGGCACATGGGAGCACGGCCCGGGCAGGCGCGTGCCTCCCGCGCCGCCCTGGCGCCAGGGCGTCACCGGGTCGGCGCGCCGCCACTCCCGAAGGTGCACGAGCACGGCCATAGCGTTGAGCAATGCCTGAGTGGTTCCATGCATCGGACGCCTGGCTTGCGCGGCTCGTGCTCCAGCGGGGCCTGGGACTCGGCTACCTCCTCGCCTTCCTCGTCGCGCTGGAACAATTCCGACCGCTGCTCGGGGAGAAGGGCCTCCTCCCCGTCCCGAGCTACCTCACCCGGGTGCGCTTTCTCGACGCGCCGAGCGTGTTCCACTTCCGGTACTCCGACCGCCTGCTGGTCGTGGTCGCGCTCGCAGGCATCGGCCTGTCGCTCACCCTCGTGCTCGGGCTTCCCGACGCGTGGCCGGTGCCCCTCACGATGGCCGTCTGGCTCGTGCTCTGGGCGCTCTACCTCTCCATCGTCAACGTCGGGCAGACCTTCTATTCCTTCGGCTGGGAGTCGCTCCTCCTTGAGGCCGGCTTCCTCGCCGCGTTCCTCGGCCCGGCGTGGAGCGCGGTGCCCGCCCCGCTCCTCTGGCTCTTCCGCTGGCTGCTGTTCCGCGTCGAGTTCGGGGCAGGGCTCATCAAGCTGCGCGGAGACCCCTGCTGGCGCGACCTCTCCTGCCTCGACTACCACCACGAGACGCAGCCGATGCCGAACCCGCTCTCCTGGTACTTCCACCGCCTGCCCGCGCCGCTGCACCGGGCCGAGGTGCTCGGGAGCCACTTCGCCCAGCTCGTCGCGCCCGTCCTTCTCTTCTTCCCACAGCCCATCGCCACCTTCGCGGGGCTCTTCATCGCGCTCACCCAGGCGTGGCTCCTCCTGAGCGGCAACTACTCCTGGCTCAACTTCGTCACCATCGTCCTCGCCTTCTCCGCCTTCGACGACTCCGTGCTCGCGCGGGTGCTGCCGCTCGAGCGTGCCGGGACGACGGTCGTCCCCTGGCACGAGGCGCTCGTCCTCGCGGTCTCCGCGCTCATCGTCGCGCTCTCCTACCGTCCCGCGCGCAACCTCTTCTCACGGGAGCAGGTGATGAACGCCAGCTTCGAGCCGCTGCGCCTCGTGAACACGTATGGGGCCTTCGGCAGTATCACCCGCGAGCGCTACGAGGTCGTCGTCGAAGGCACGAGCGACGAGCGCATCACCCCGGACACGCAGTGGCGTGAGTACGAGTTCCGGGGCAAGCCGACCGACCCGAAGCGGCGACCGCCACAGTGGGCGCCGTACCACCTGCGGCTCGACTGGCTCATGTGGTTCGCCGCGCTCTCGCCGGCGTATGCGCCCAGGTGGTTCCGGCCGTTCCTGGTGAAGCTCCTCCAGAACGACCCGGCGACGCTCCGCCTGCTGCGGCGCAACCCCTTCCCTCAACACCCGCCGCGCGCGGTCCGGGCGACCCTCTACCGCTACCGCTTCACGACCTGGAAGGAGCGGCGCGACACGGGCGCATGGTGGGAGCGCACGCGCCTGGGCGAGTACCACCCTCCGATGATGCTCCTCGGCTGACGGCCCGACACGCCCCGCGCGGAAACGACAGACGTACGGCCGAAGCGGAAGTCGCGTCACGCGCGCCGTTGGCCTTCACGCGGAAAGTATCCGCGACGCACCGACCCTGGCCCGTTGAAACCGACACATCAATTCACGTACCCGTGCCCCTCCCCGAAGTTCTGGGGAGACACCAACCAACACGCGTGTACCAACATCTGGGAGACGACATCGTGACTTCTCATGACCTGGGAGTTGCATCTGTAAATCAGTGGCGATGGAGTGCAATCCTGCTGGCGGCAATGGTGGGCTGCGGTCAGGAAACGAAGGCGCCGGTCGCCGCGCCGGAGCAGGAGGCCCTCCAGGTGGCACAGCAACAGGCCGCGCTGCTGTCGCCGCCCGCCGGGTGTACGGAAATCACCCTGGGCGAGCTCCAGAACGGCATCGAGCTGACGCCCGTGCTGTACGGCTCGCAGCCGACGTATCGCGGTGAGTTCTCGAACCTGGGGGACCCCGCGGTCGCGGACCTCGCTCGCATCCGGCTGGACGTGAATACGGCGCCGGGGCTCCATGACCTGGCCGCGGGCGGTACCAACCTCTTCACGTGCGAGCAGTGCGTGTGGGGCCTCCAGGACTCCGGGACGACGGGACAGAAGATGTTCGTCGCCGAGTCGGGCGCGCTGCTGCTCGCGCTCAAGGTCTCCCCGCAGCAGACGGTGGGCGCGCTCTCCAACGTCGTCCTGCGTGAGTCGGTGGCGGCGGCGCCGCTGTCCGCCCCGTACACCGGAAGCGCAGCGGTGGCGGGGGGCGAGTGCCGGTGGATTCGCTTCGCGACGTGGAACACGGTCCGCGCCGGAGGGTGTGACCCGCGTGAGGGCTCGCTGACGGCGAACCTGCCGGGCCACACCTGCGTCGCCAACGACTACGCGGCCGACGACGGCACGCTGGAGAAGTCGCTCGGCACGAAGACGCAGGGCGAGGCGTGCACGTACACGGCGGCGAGTGAGAACGCGCTTGCGTCCACGGACTGCGCGCGGGGCTACGCCTGCACCGACGCCTATACCGACGCGCCGCAGTGCCTGGCCACGTGCGACTACATGGCGGCGGACCCCGGCTGCCCGAGCGGCACCGTGTGCGGCGTCTACGGCCTGTGCAACGCGCAGTCGGTCATGGAGCCCATCGGCTTTGCCTTCGACCCCGCGCTCATCGGGGAGACATGCAGCGTCGGCTTCGCCGAGTTCTGCGGCGTCGAGGGCGCGCGAGGCGTCTGCCTGGACCTGACGGGCTCGGGGCGGGGCGTGTGCCGCCGCTATGCGCGCGCGCGCTCGGAGTGTGGCCCCGGTGAGGAGCTCGGCTACGTCAGCTACGGGCGTCCCGGCGGAGGGAACGACCGGACCTACGGGTTCTGCTACCCGGACGGCCTGTAGGCCAGGCCGCAACCTGCCCGGGTGCTGACAGGCCCGGGCAGACGCAAGGCCCGGGTGTCCCCGCACGCGAGGGCTGGACGACATGAGCCTGCCCCCTGGGGCGGGGGAGCCTGGCATGCGGTGCCACGTTGCGTGGCCCGTGTGCCGCTCCCCACCTTCTCCGCACAGGACTCACGGCAGAGGAGGCCATCATGTTCTCGTCCAGACTTCCGTCGGTGCTCGCTGTCTCGGCGGCGCTGTGCTTCGCGGTCGGCTGCTCCAAGAGTGCAACGACCTCTCAGCAGTACCCTCCAGAGACAGAGGCTACCGCCTCGAAGGAGGCCCCACCCCAGGAGCCACTCCGCCCGCCTCAGCTCGAGCATGACTGCCCCATGATTGTCCCCGGGGCCCAGGCGCGAGCGGAGGACACGCCTGAAGGCGTGGCCCTCACCATCGTCACCTCCGAGGAAGACCAGGTGGCGGACGTGCGCGAGCTCAGCCGCCAGCTGATGCAGCGGCAGCAGGAGCGCGGCACGGCGGGGCGCCGGGGAGAGGCTCAGCCGCCCGGGGTCGAATACAAGAACATGGGTGGCAGTGGCCTCCCGGGCTCGGCGGGTGCGCCGAGTGTTCCGTCCGCTGCCCGTATCGAGGACGTCCCGAGCGGAGTCGTCATCACCTACAGAGCCAGCGACCCCAAGCATCAGGACCGGCTGAGCGAGGAGATCCACAGGAACGCGGAGCAGATGACACCGGGTCAGTGCCCGGGGATGGCGCCTCCGGAGCCCTGAGGGCGCGGGCGCCGCTGGCAGGGAGCCCGGCGCCCGCTCAGCCCATCCGCCCGCG
>NZ_JAAIYA010000001.1:617064-934123 GCF_010894405.1 Pyxidicoccus caerfyrddinensis | reverse complement strand
AGGGCTACCGTCCCCAGTTCTACTTCCGCACCACGGACGTGACGGGCACGGTGAAGCTGCCGGACAACGTGGAAATGGTGATGCCGGGCGACAACATCGCCATCGAGGTGGAGCTCATCACCCCGGTGGCCATGGAGAAGGAGCTCCGGTTCGCCGTCCGTGAGGGCGGTCGTACCGTGGGCGCCGGCGTGGTGGCCGAAATCATCGAGTAGAAGCCCTCCACCGGCTCCCTGAGACCCCATGGGTGGGGAATTTTCAGGGAGCCGGAGGAAATCCAGTTGCATACCCCCGGCGCGGGATGGTAATCACCGCGCCCCTTCGTTCCGAAGAAACGGCTCTGTGAAATCCAGGGGACGTAAGTCGTAACGCCGCCCGAGGCACAGGCAGGGCTCGTTCTAAGAGGTTCTTGCGAATGGCGACACAGAAGATCCGCATCCGGTTGAAGGCGTACGACTCGAAGCTCCTGGACCAGAGTGCTGGGGAGATCGTCGAGACGGCCAAGCGCACGGGCGCGAAGGTAGCCGGTCCGATCCCCCTGCCGACGCGCATCAACAAGTTCACCGTGCTGCGGTCTCCGCACGTGGACAAGAAGAGCCGCGAGCAGTTCGAGATCCGCACGCACAAGCGCCTGCTCGACATCCTCGAGCCCACGCAGCAGACGTTGGATGCGCTCATGAAGCTGGATCTGTCGGCCGGCGTTGACGTCGAGATCAAGTCCTAGGAAGCGGGTGGGCGTTCGAGTGGTTTCACTCCGACCCCGCGAGGAAAGTGCCATGGCGAAGTTTGACGTTGTCGACCTGGATTTGAAGAAGGTGTCGGAGATCGAGCTCTCCGACGACGTGTTTGGCGCCGAGCCGAACACCCACCTCTTTTACGAGGTGGCGAAGATGCAGCAGATCAACCGGCGCCGCGGCACGGTGGGGGTGAAGAACACCTCGCTGGTCAGCGGCGGCGGCAAGAAGCCCTGGAAGCAGAAGGGCACCGGCCGCGCCCGCCAGGGCTCCATCCGCGCTTCCCACTGGGTGGGCGGCGGCAAGGCGATGGCTCCCAAGGCGCGCGACTACTTCTACCGACCGCCCCGCAAGGTGCGCCGCGGCGCCCTGAAGTCCGCTCTGTCCCTGCGGGCCCGCGAGAAGACGCTCATCATCCTGAGCGGCTTCTCCCTGGACGCTCCGAAGAGCAAGCAGGCCTTCGAGGTCCTCACCAAGCGCCTGAAGCTGCAGAACGCGCTGGTGATTGACGACAAGGGCAACACCAATCTGCACCGCAGCGTGCGCAACCTGGCGAAGTTCGACGTGCTGCCTCCCGAGGGGCTCAACCTCGAGGCCGTCCTGCGGCACTCGCACATCGTCCTCACCTCCGCGGCCGCGAAGACCCTCGAGGGGGCGCTGTCATGAATCTCAACGACGTCATCAAGGGCCCGCTCATCACCGAGAAGCTGGACAAGGCCCGCGAGAAGTTCCGTCAGTACTCGTTCATCGTCGACCGCAAGGCCACCAAGCACGACGTGGCCCGCGCGGTGGAGACGCTCTTCAAGGTCACCGTCGAGGGCGTTCGCACCAACGTCGTCCGCGGCAAGATCAAGCGGGTGGGCCGGAGCATCGGCAAGCGGCCCAACTTCAAGAAGGCGGTCGTCACCCTGAAGCAGGGCGACTCGATCGAGCTCTTCGAGGGAGGGGCGGCCTGACGCTACGGCGTCGAGCCTGCCTGCGAGGAACACACCATGGGCATCAAGAAGTATAAGCCGACTAGCGCCGCCCGCCGTCTGATGACGGTGTCCGACTTCGCGGACATCACCAAGGACTCGCCGGAGAAGAGCCTCACCGCGCCCCTCAAGCGCTCCGGTGGCCGCAACGTCCACGGTCACATCACCCGTCGTCACCAGGGCGGTGGCCACAAGCGCCGCTACCGCATCATCGACTTCAAGCGTCGCGACAAGGACGGCGTGCCGGCCAAGGTCGCCTCGGTGGAGTACGACCCGAACCGCACCGCCAACATCGCGCTGCTGCACTACGCGGACGGCGAGAAGCGCTACATCCTCGCTCCGGTGGGTCTGAGCGTGGGTGACACGGTTTTCGCCGGCGAGACGGCGGACATCCGTCCGGGCAACAGCCTCCCGCTGCAGAACATCCCGGTGGGTACCATCATCCACAACGTGGAGCTGAAGCCGGGCCGTGGCGCCCAGGTCATCCGCTCCGCCGGGACGTCCGGACAGCTGATGGCGAAGGAGGACCGTTACGCGCAGGTGCGTATGCCCTCCGGCACCGTCCGCAAGGTCCTCATCGAGTGCCGCGCCACCGTGGGCCAGGTGGGCAACATCGAGCACGAGATCATCCGCATCGGCAAGGCGGGTAAGAGCCGCTGGCTGGGCATCCGTCCCACCGTCCGCGGTCTGGCGATGAACCCCGTCGACCACCCGCACGGCGGTGGTGAGGGTAAGTCCGGTCAGGGTAACCCGCACCCGGTGTCCCCGTGGGGCCAGAAGACCAAGGGCCTCACCACGCGCACCAACAAGCGCACTGACAAGTTCATCGTGAGCGGCCGCCGCCAGGGCGCGCGCAGCCAGTAAGAGGATCGCAAGTCATGGCTCGTTCGATCAAGAAGGGTCCGTTCGTCGACGATTTCCTCGTGAAGAAGATCGAGGACATGATCAAGACGAACAAGAAGACCGTCGTAAAGACGTGGTCGCGTCGCTCCACGATTCTGCCGGAGTTCGTCGGCCACACCTTCGCGGTGCACAACGGGAAGAAGTTCATCCCGGTGTTCGTCACGGAGAACATGGTGGGCCACAAGCTCGGCGAGTTCGCCCCGACCCGTACGTTCGGTGGTCACTCGGCGGAGAAGAAGGTCGCCAAGGCCCCGGGCAAGTAGCCTGGCGCATTGCCTGAGAGCCTGAGGAGAAGACCATGGAGTCGACTGCACATCTGCGTTTCCTGCGCATGAGCCCCCGCAAGATTTCCACCGTTGCGGCGCTCATCCGGGGCAAGCCTGTCGAGGCGGCCCTCAACATCCTGAAGTTCACCAAGCGCGCCGCGGCCAAGCCGGTGGAGACGCTCATCAAGAGCGCCGTGGCCAACGCGACGGACAAGTCCAAGGGGCAGGTCGACGTGGATACGCTCTACGTGAAGACCATCTCCGTGGACCAGGGTCCCACCCAGCGCCGGTTCATGCCGCGCGCCATGGGTCGGGCCACCCCGATCAAGAAGAAGACGGCCCACGTCCACGTGGTGCTGGCCGAGGCGAAGAAGAAGTAGGACCCGTCGGGCCCCGCCCGGAACGTTCAAGGAGATTCACGTTGGGACAGAAAGTTCATCCGATCGGGTTCCGGCTCGGCGTCATCAAGACCTGGGACTCCAAGTGGTTCGAGCACAAGAACTACGCGCAGTGGCTCCATGAGGACATCCGCATCCGCGAGTTCGTGAAGAAGTCGCTGAATCACGCGGGCGTGTCCAAGGTGGAGATCGAGCGCGCCGCCAACAAGGTGAAGGTCAACGTCCACACCGCGCGGCCGGGCATCGTCATCGGCAAGCGTGGCGCGGGCATCGAGACGGTGAAGAAGGACCTGCAGCAGTTCACCAAGAACGAGGTCTTCCTCAACATCGTCGAGGTCCGCAAGGCCGAGACCGACGCCCAGCTCGTGGCGGAGAACATCGCCACGCAGCTCGAGCGCCGCATCGCCTTCCGCCGCGCCATGAAGAAGGCCCTGCAGACGGCGATGAAGTTCGGCGCCAAGGGCATCCGCGTGGCCTGCTCGGGCCGTCTCGGTGGCGCGGAGATGGCGCGCTACGAGTGGTACCGTGAGGGTCGCGTGCCCCTGCACACCCTGCGTGCGGACATCGACTACGGCTTCGCCGAGGCCAAGACGACCTACGGCAAGATTGGCTGCAAGGTCTGGGTCTGCAAGGGCGAGGTCCTCCCCGGCAAGGGTGGCCAGGCCCCCATGCCCTCCAACCGGTAATCAGCCCACCCGCGCCGGACGTGCCCGTGAGGGCCGTCCGGAACAGGGCGGCCAAGGACAGCGACGATGCTTCAGCCTGCTCGTACCAAGTACCGCAAGATGCACAAGGGCCGCACCCCGGGCGCTGCGCACCGTGGTAGCGACATGACCTACGGTGAGTACGGCCTCGTGAGCCTCCAGCCGGGTTGGATTACCTCCCGGCAGATCGAGGCGGCCCGTATCGCGATGACCCGCCACGTGAAGCGCGGCGGCAAGATCTGGATCCGTATCTTCCCGGACAAGCCCATCACCAAGAAGCCCGCCGAGACCCGTATGGGTACCGGTAAGGGTGGCGTGGAGTACTACGTCGCGGTGGTGAAGCCCGGCCGTATCCTCTACGAGATGGAGGGTATGACGCGCGAAGTGGCCACCGGGGCGCTGAAGCTGGCGCAGGCCAAGCTGCCGGTGCTCACGAAGATCGTGACCCGTGCGGACCTGAGCCTCTAGGCATACAGCGGCGGGAGCCGACCGAAAGGCCGGCTCCCGCGCGCATGTGGAGACTGCAATGGCGACTGCGAAGGAACTGAAGGAACTGTCCGCGGAGGACCTGCAGCGGCGCGCGACCGAGTTGCGCGACACGCTGTTCCAGGACCAGCTGAAGCGGCGCACGGGCTCGCTGGACAGCCCGGCCGAGCGCACCCAGCACCGCCGCGACCTGGCCCGCGTGCTGACCGTCATGACCCAGAAGGTCAAGGCGGCCAAGCAGGGCTGAGAAGTCAAACCTCCAAGCGCGCTCGTGTGGTAGTGAGCGCGCGCGGCCATCCGGGCCCTGAGAGCCCGGGTGCATGAGAGACAGTGAGACCGAAGATGGCTGAAGCGACCGAGACGCCCGCTCCCGAGACCTCCACCCGTGGCCGTCCCAAGACGCGCGTGGGGATTGTGACCTCCAACAAGATGCAGAAGACGGTGGTCGTCACCGTCCAGCGTCGGGCTCCCCACCCGAAGTACGGGAAGATCATGAGCCTGCGCGAGAAGTACAAGGCGCACGTGGAGGATCACGACTACCCGAAGAAGATCACCATCAACGAGGGTGATCGGGTCCGGATCGCCGAGACCAAGCCCGCCTCGAAGGACAAGCGGTGGCGCGTGGTCGAGGTGCTGGAGAAGAGCAAGAACGTCTAGCCACGCACCCGGCGACAAGGAGACTTCCAGATGATTCAGATGACCAGCGTGCTCGACGTTGCCGACAACTCGGGCGCGAAGAAGGTGTTTTGCATCAAGGTGCTCGGCGGTTCGAAGCGCAAGTACGCGTCCATCGGCGATGTCATCGTCGTGTCCATCCGCGAGGCGCTGCCCAACTCGAAGGTGAAGAAGGGTGACGTGGCCAAGGCCGTCATCGTCCGCACCAAGCGCGAGGTGGGTCGGGCCGACGGCAGCTACATCAAGTTCGATGGTAACTCCGCCGTCCTCATCAACAAGGACATGGAGCCCATTGGTACGCGCATCTTCGGGCCTGTTGCCCGTGAGCTCCGCGCCCGCAAGTTCATGAAGATCATCTCGCTGGCGCCCGAAGTCCTCTAAGGACAGCAGGCCGGACGGCGAGCAGCCAGAGAGAGGAAGCCATGCAGAAGCTGAAGGTGGGTGACACGGTCCAGGTCATGGCCGGGGCCGAGGCCTCCGAGAAGAACCCGGCGACCAAGCGCGGCAAGATCCTGAAGATCGATCGCGAAGCAGAGCGCGTGACGGTTGAGGGGCTGCGCCTGGTGAAGCGGCACATGAAGAAGACGCCGCAGAGCCCGGAGGGCGGAATCGTCGAGAAGCCCGGCACCATCGCCCTGGCGAATGTCCAGGTGGTGTGCGCCAAGTGCGACAAGCCGACGCGAGTGGGCTTCCGCACCGAGGGTGAGGACGGGAAGAAGAAGCGGTTCTGCAAGAACTGCGACGCCCTGATTGACTAGGTAGCCGCGTTGGTGCATGTATGCGCGCCCTTCGCCCTCCCGGGTGGGAGGGAAGGTGGGCGTGCAGGCATGGAGGGCCCGTGGAGCATCGGGGGCCCTCGCGGTGTTTCCAGGTTCCATACGAAGGACTGATCGGACGCGCTGGGTCCACGACGGCGCTCCGAAGCAGAGGACAGGACGATGGCTGACGAGAAGAAGCCCGAGCAGAAGGAAAAGAAGGCGAAGCGGGGCAAGAAGGAAGAGGCCAAGAAGGTTGGCTTCGCGGCGAACATCGAGGAAGGCCTCGAGTCCAAGCCGGCCCGCATGAAGGTCCGTTTCTTCAAGGAGGGCGTCCCCGCCCTGATGAAGGAGCTGAACCTCAAGAACCCGATGCAGGTTCCTCGCCTCGAGAAGATCGTCGTCAACATGGGTCTGGGCGAGGCGCTCGCCAACAACAAGATCCTGGAGTCGGCGGTGGACCAGCTCGCGGCGATCACCGGCCAGAAGCCGATCGTCACGCGCGCCCGCAAGTCCATCGCGAACTTCAAGCTCCGTCAGGGCCAGGCCATTGGTGCCGCCGTGACGCTGCGTGGCGCGCGCATGTACGAGTTCATGGACCGCCTCATCACCGTGGCGCTGCCGCGCGTGCGTGACTTCAAGGGCGTGTCCCCCAAGGCTTTCGACGGGAATGGCAACTACACGCTCGGTGTCCGTGAGCAGATCATCTTCCCGGAAATCAACTACGACCAGATCGAGAAGGTGAAGGGGCTCAACATCAGCTTCGTCACCACGGCCGCGAACGACGAGCAGGGGTTGGCGCTCATGCGTCACTTCGGCATGCCGTTCCGTCAGTAGCCCTCGAGCCAAGGACCCGAAGACAATGGCCAAGCTCTCCAAGATTGCCCAGGCAAAGCGCAAGCCGAAGTTCGCCGTGCGCCAGTACAACCGCTGCCCGCTCTGCGGTCGGCCCCGTGCGTTCCTGCGCAAGTTCAAGATGTGCCGTATCTGCCTGCGCAACCGCGCGCTGCGCGGTGAAATCACCGGCGTCACCAAGTCGTCCTGGTAGCCGGAAGGGCAGGGCGCCTGGCGAGCCCGTGAGGGCTTGATGGGCGCCCTGGACGTGCTCCGAAAGGAGCACGCCCTGGAAGTTCCGCTGTACGGAAGTGGCAGTCGCCTCGAACCCCCGGGATGGGCCCGGCAGGCGTGGCGGTTGCGAACGCGGGGTGCCCGGGAAGGGGCCCTGCCTCGGAAGGTATCCCATGCCGGTCAATGATCCCGTCGGCGACATGCTGACCCGCCTGCGCAACGCCTCGCGTGCGCGGCACGACAAGGTCGTCATTCCCCACTCGAAGCTCAAGCTCGAGATCATCAAGGTCCTCAAGGACGAGGGCTACATCGGTGAGTTCACCGTTCACGAGCTCAAGCCCCAGAACGAGATCACCGTGCAGCTGAAGTACGGCCCGGACCGTGCGCCCGCCATCACCGGCATCCGCCGCGTGTCGAAGCCGGGTCTGCGCCGCTACGTGAATTCTCGCGAGATTCCGCAGGTGCTGGGTGGCCTGGGCATCTCCGTCCTCTCCACCTCGCGCGGCATCATGGTGGACACCGAGGCCCGCAAGCAGAAGGTCGGCGGCGAGCTGCTCTGCACCGTCTACTAGCCAGCAGCCCAGGTGTGGCGCCCCGCGAGGGAGCGCCCCCCGGGCATACAGGACCGAGGCAACCATGAGTCGGATTGGAAAACTGGCAATCAAGCTCGGCGACAAGACGAAGGCCATCGTCGCCGGCCAGCAGGTGAACTTCGAGGGCCCCAAGGGCAAGCTGTCCGTGAAGCTGCCCGCCCGGGTCAAGGTGGAAGTCAAGGACGGCCAGGTGACGGTGCAGCGCGAGGATGACTCTCGCGAGGCCCGCAGCCTGCACGGCCTGACGCGCACCATCCTCGCCAACGCCGCCAAGGGCGTGTCCACGGGCTTCGAGAAGAAGCTGGACATCCGCGGCGTCGGTTTCCGCGCCGAGGTGAAGGGCAAGGCCATCCACTTCTCCCTGGGCTACTCGCACCCGGTGGTGTTCAACCTGCCCGAGGGCGTGACGGCCGAGGTCGACAAGGCTTCCCGCACCGAGGACAGCCTCCCCACCGTGGGCCTGACGCTGCGCTCCGCGGACAAGGAAGTACTGGGGGCCACGGCGGTGAACATCCGCTCGCTGCGCCCGCCCGAGCCCTACAAGGGCAAGGGCATCAAGTACTCCGAGGAGCGCATCCGCCGTAAGGAGGGCAAGACCGGAACGACCTAGTCGTCCTGTCTGTCCTGAGTGTTCCAAACCCCGCCGGGCCGAAGCGGCCTGGCGGCATCATCCGGTGGCGGAAGGCCGCATCGCTGCCGGACGGAAAAGGAAGCAGCCATGGCATCGAGAATCGAACAGCGCCTCAAGAGGAAGAACCGCATCCGCAAGAAGCTGTCGGGTACGACAGAGCGGCCGCGGCTCACCGTGTACAAGAGCCTCAAGCACATCTACGCCCAGGTGGTGGACGACACCACAGGCCGCACCCTCGCGTTTGCTTCGTCGCTGTCCAAGGACCTGAAGGGTCAGGACGAGGGCGACAAGAAGGCGGACGCGAAGCGCGTGGGCACCCTGATTGCGCAGAAGTGCAAGGCCGCCAACGTCGAGGCGGTGGTGTTCGACCGCAACGGCTTCCCCTATCACGGGCGCATCGCCGCCGTGGCCGACGCCGCGCGCGAGGCCGGGCTGAAGTTCTAAGAATTCGAAAGGAATCCCCCAAGTGGCAACTCCGATCAATCCGAACGATCTGGACCTCACCGACCGCGTGGTGAACATCAACCGCGTGGCCAAGGTCGTGAAGGGCGGCCGTCGTTTCTCGTTCGCCGCCCTCGTGGTGGTGGGGGACGGCGCCGGGCACGTGGGCGTCGGCCTGGGCAAGGCCAACGAGGTCCCCGAGGCCATCCGCAAGGGTGGCGAGAACGCGAAGAAGAACCTGTTCCGGGTTCCGCTGATGGGTCACACCATCCCGCACGAGGTGCTCGGGCACTTCGGCGCCGGGTGGGTGCTCCTGAAGCCGGCCAGCCAGGGTACGGGCGTCATCGCCGGCGGCGCGGTTCGCGCGGTGCTGGAGGCGGCGGGCATCCGCAACATCCTGACCAAGAGCCAGGGCTCGCGGAACCCGCACAACGTGCTGAAGGCCACGGTGGCCGGCCTGAAGATGCTGCGCAGCGCGGAGCAGGTGTCCCGTCTTCGTGGCAAGGACGTCGAGGCGACGAAGCTCGCCGGCGAGCAGAGGACCTAACCATGGCGCTCAAGGTCAAGCTGGTGAAGAGCTTTTCGGGGTCGTCCGGCGAGATGCTGGAGACCATCCGTGGGCTGGGCCTGAAGAAGTTCGGCGAGGAGCGCATCCTGAAGGACACCCCGTCCGTTCGCGGCATGGTGTTCAAGGTGAAGCATCTGGTCACCCTGGAGACTGTCTCCGGTGAGGCCCCGGCTCCCAAGCGTCGCAAGCCGCGCAAGGTCGCTCTGAAGGAGCGCGCCCGCGCGTATCAGGCCAAGCAGGGCAAGGCCTGAGTCACGAGAGGATTGAGACGATGAGCACTCTGAACAATCTGAAGCGTCCGCCTCGCTCGTGGCACCGCAAGAAGCGCGTGGGCCGCGGCCAGGGTAGCGGTCTGGGCAAGACGGCCGGCCGCGGTGGCAAGGGCCAGAAGGCCCGCTCCGGCAACATGCGGTTCGAGGGCTTCGAGGGTGGCCAGAGCCCCCTGCAGCGCCGTCTGCCGAAGTTCGGCTTCAACTCGCCCAACCGCACCGTCTACGCGGTGGTGAACCTGGCGGACGTCGAGCAGCACTTCGACGCCGGCGCCACGGTGGACGAGGCCTCGCTGAAGAAGGCGGGCCTGGTCAAGGGCCGCTACCACGGCGTGAAGCTGCTGGCCCAGGGCGGGCTGACCAAGAAGGTCACCATCCGGGTCCACAAGGCCTCCGAGGCGGCGAAGTCCGCCGTCCAGCAGGCGGGCGGCGCCGTCGAGGAGCTGCCGCTGATGGCCCACAAGCCGGAGGCGGCCGCCAAGGCGCACTCTGGCAAGGGCGTCAAGGCGCCCCGGCAGCCCAAGGCCTGAGCGTGTCCGGCGCGCATCACTTGTCGGTGGTGCGCGCCTTTTCGCTTGTGTAGGCTTCTGCGCCCCTTTCCCGCTCGTGGAACAGGGGCGTTTTGTCGTCCTGGCAGAACCCTCTCGAAGAGGATGGCTACCCCGTGGCTTTCAACGCCTTCGCCAACGTCTTCCGTATCGCGGAGCTGCGCAGCCGGCTCGCGTATACGCTCGTGCTGCTCGCCGTCTATCGCATCGGCATCTTCATCAACACGCCGGGCGTGGACCGCGCAGCGATGAACGCGTTCATGGAGGCCCAGAAGCAATCGGGTGGCCTCGTGTCGCTGTTCAACCTCTTCTCCGGCGGCGCGCTGGAGCAGATGTCCATCTTCGGTCTGGGCATCATGCCGTACGTCAGCGCCTCCATCATCATGCAGCTCCTGGCTGTGGTGGTGCCCAGCCTCGAGCGGCTCCAGAAGGAAGGCGCCGGCGGGCGCCAGAAGATCAACCAGTACACCCGCTACGGCACCATCGTCCTCTCCATCATCCAGGGCATCGGCATCTCGAGGTGGCTGGCGTCGCTCGGCCGCTCCGACGGCGGGCAGAGCGGCTTCAACCAGATCGTCGTCCCGGACGACAGCGCCTGGTTCACCTTCATGACGGTCATCAGCCTGACGGCGGGCACGGCCTTCATCATGTGGCTGGGTGAGCGCATCACCGAGCGCGGCATCGGCAACGGCATCTCGCTCATCATCTTCGCCGGCATCGTGGCCCGTGTGGTCCCCGGTGCAAAGCAGCTGCTGGACCTGACGCGTCAGGAGGTCATCGCGGTGGCCGAGGTGCTGGGGCTGCTGGCCTTCATGCTCCTCATCATCGGCGTGGTGGTCTACGTCGAGCGCGGCATGCGGCGCATCCCCATCCAGTACGCCAAGCGGATGGCGGGGCGGCGGATGTTCGCGGGCCAGGCCACGTACTTCCCGATGAAGGTGAACACCTCCGGCGTGATTCCGCCCATCTTCGCCGGCGCGGTGCTGTCCTTCCCGGCCACGCTGGGCACCTGGTTCCCGTTCCTCCAGGACTTCCAGCGCGCCATCGAGGGCAACCTGTGGATCTACAACGGGTTGTTCATCCTCCTGGTCATCTTCTTCGCCTACTTCTACACCGCACTGACGTTCCGGCCGGATGACGTCGCGGACAACATCAAGAAGCAGGGTGGCTACATCCCGGGCATCCGGCCGGGCCGTCAGACGGCGGAGTTCATCGAGCGCGTGCTCAACCGGCTCACCTTCGGTGGCGCGCTCTACCTGGCCGTCATCTGCGTGATTCCGTCCGTCATCAGCGGCCTGCTGGGCGTGCGGTTCACCTTCGGTGGCACGGCGCTGCTCATCGTCGTGGGCGTGGCGCTGGACACGGTGCAGCAGATCGAGGGCCACCTCATCAGTCGCAACTACGAGGGCTTCGCGGGTCCCCGCGGTCCGCGCATCCGCGGCCGGGTGCGCGCGGCGGCCTGAGTCTCAGGGCGTACGTTCCGGGCGCCTCTCCCCGTCGCGGGGAGGGGCGCCTCGTCGTTCCAGGGTAATGTCGTTCAGGGGTATTCGGTGGTGCACACGGGGGGCCCTCGGAGGTTTGTGGCCGACGACTTCCGTGCCTTCCTTCGAGCTGAGAGGAGCACATGAACCTGATCCTGTTGGGGCCGCCGAACGCGGGGAAGGGAACCCAGGCGAAGAAGCTGTATGGGGACTTCCACATCCCGCAGATCTCCACCGGTGACATCCTCCGCAAGGCAGTGGCGGATGGGACGGAACTGGGGAAGGTCGCGGGCCCGCTGATGGCCGCGGGGCAGTACGTGCCCGATGATGTCGTCATCGGCATCGTCGAGGAGCGCCTGAAGCAGTCGGACGTGGCCAACGGCTTCGTGCTGGATGGCTTCCCGCGCACGCCGGGCCAGGCGGAGGCGCTGGACCGGATGCTGGCGCGGCTGGGCAAGCAGCTCGACGCGGTCATCTCGCTCGAGGTGCCGCACGCCAAGCTGGTGGAGCGGGGCTCCGGGCGGCGCGTGTGCCCCAATGACGGCAGCGTCTACCACGTCTACCAGAGCCCCCCGAAGCGGGCGGGGTACTGCGACAAGTGCAACGCGGGCCTCGTGCAGCGTCCGGACGACATGCCGGACGTCATCGAGAAGCGCCTGCAGAAATACGACGCGGAGACGGCGCCGCTGAAGGCCTTCTACGCGAAGAAGGGCGTCCTCAAGAGCGTGGACGGCGTGGGCTCGCCGGAAGGCATCTACGAGGAAATCAAGGCCGCCGCGGGCAAGGGCTGAGCGGAGACCGGGCGGGCGGGGAGGGTGGCCGTTGCGGCGCCTCTTCCCGCTGCCCACCCGTTCCCACGAGGCCCCGCCGGGCCCGGGACACGTGCATGAGTCAAGTCGGCATCAAGAGCCCGGAGGAGATTGCCCTCATGCGCCAGGCGGGGCGCATCGTGTGCGAAATCCTGGACGCGATCGAGAAGGCCGTGGCGCCCGGCGTCACCACGTGGGAGCTGGACGCCCTGGCCGCGGAGCTCACCGCCAAAAAGGGGGCCAGGCCGGCGTTCAAGGGGTACCTCGGCTTCCCGTGTGTGTTATGCGCCTCCATCAACGAGGAGGTCGTCCACGGCATCCCCAGCCGGACGCGGAAGCTGGTGGAGGGCGACCTGATGAAGCTCGACTTCGGGGTGGTGTACCGGGGCTTGTTCGGGGACTCTGCGCGGACGGTGCCGGTGGGGAAGGTGAGCTCGGAGGCGCGGGCCCTGGTGGACACCACCCGGGAGTCGCTCCACAAGGCCATCCAGGCGATGAAGCCGGGCAACCACTTGGGGGATATCGGCCATGCGGTGCAGCGCCATGTCGAGGCCCGGGGGTACTCGGTGGCGCGGGGCTTCACGGGGCACGGAATCGGGCGCAAGCTGCATGAGTACCCGCAGGTTCCGAATCACGGCCAGGCGGGTGGAGGCATGAAGCTCCGGGCGGGGATGGTCCTGGCGGTCGAGCCCATGGTCAACCAGGGCACCGACGAGGTGGAGATCCTGGAAGACGAGTGGACGGCCGTCACGGCTGACGGAAAGCTGTCCGCGCACTTCGAGCACACGGTCCTCATCACGGACCACGGCCCTGAGGTGCTCACCCGGAGCATTTGAGGTCGCTCCGACTGCGGGTGAAATACCCAGATGTTATGGGGGGTTGGTAGGAATCCGAGTTTTGCTGTGCGCGGCGCTTGCCACTTGCGGACCAAAGTGCTATCCCGCCGCGCTTCCAAGAGGTTCGTGGTCCGGGAAGAGAGTCTGACGCTTGCCGAAGGATGATTCCATCGAAGTCGAGGGGACCGTAATGGAGCCCCTCCCGAACGCGATGTTCCGCGTGGTGCTGGACAACGGCCACAAGGTGCTCGCGCACATTTCGGGCAAGATGAGGATGCACTTCATCCGCATCCTCCCGGGTGACAAGGTGAAGGTCGAGCTGTCTCCGTACGACCTGACGCGCGGTCGGATCACGTACCGGGCGAAGTAGAAGGGCCTTGCCCGCCGGGAATGGCGGGTGGCCCGCTGGGCTTTTCTTTAGCTGAGGAAGGAAGTTCGCTCCCATGAAGGTACGGGCGTCCGTCAAGAAGATCTGCGACAAGTGCAAGGTCGTTCGTCGCAAGGGTATCGTGCGTGTCATCTGCGCTTCGAACCCCCGTCACAAGCAGCGCCAGGGCTAACGGCCAGACGGCCGTTGGCTTCAGACCAACTCCACCCACGAAGGAATACCGAAGATGGCTCGTATCGCCGGCATCGATCTGCCGCCCAACAAGCGTGCAGTGATCTCGCTCCAGTACATCTACGGGATCGGCAACAAGTCCGCGCAAGACATCATCGAGGCGGCGGGCATCGATCCCACCACTCGGACCAAGGACCTCACCGAGGAGCAGGCCCGCAAGATCCGCGAGATCATCGAGGCCAGCTACAAGGTGGAGGGTGACCTGCGTCGCGAGGTCACCATGAACATCAAGCGTCTGATGGACCTGGGCTGCTACCGGGGTCTCCGTCACCGCAAGGGTCTGCCGGTTCGTGGCCAGCGCACCCACACCAACGCGCGTACCCGCAAGGGTCCGAAGCGCGGCATCGTCCGGGCCAAGCCGGCCGCTCCGGCTCGCTAAACCCTCAGCGTGGGCCTCCATTGAGGGGCCCGCGTCGATCACCTTTCAGGAGCAGCAACGCACATGGCTGACGAGACCAATACTTCGGCTGCGGCGCCCGCGGGCGCCGAGGGTGCCGAAGCCCCTGCCGCGAAGAAGGCCAAGCGCAAGGGCAAGAAGAACATCCTCAATGGCGTGGTCCACATCCAGTCCACGTTCAACAACACCATCATCACGATCACGGACATCTCCGGGAACGTGATCTCCTGGTCCTCGGCCGGGGCGCGTGGCTTCAAGGGAAGCCGCAAGTCCACGCCGTTCGCGGCCCAGGTGGCCGCCGGCGATGCCGCGGCGAAGGCGATGGAGCACGGCCTGAAGAACGTGTCCGTGTTCGTGAAGGGCCCGGGCGCGGGCCGCGAGTCGGCGCTGCGCGCGCTGGCCGCCGCCGGCCTGAAGATCAACCTCATCCGCGACGTGACGCCCATCCCGCACAACGGGTGCCGTCAGCCCAAGCGCCGCCGCGTCTAACCCCTTCGTCGGGCCGCCTTCGCGCCTCGCGGCGTGAGGGCGGCTCCAGAACACCTTCAAGGACCTCTCAATGGCTCGTTACACCGCCAGCGCCTGCCGCATCTGCCGGCGCGAAAACCTCAAGATGTACCTCAAGGGCGACCGTTGCTACACGGACAAGTGCGCCATCGAGCGCCGCCCCTATCCCCCCGGCCAGCATGGCCAGGGCCGCGTGAAGTTCTCCGGCTACGGCGTGCAGCTGCGCGAGAAGCAGAAGGTCAAGCGCATGTACGGCCTGCTGGAGAACCAGTTCCGCGGCTACTACCACCGCGCGTCCGCCGCCAAGGGCAAGACGGGTGAGAACCTCCTGCAGCAGCTGGAGCTCCGCCTGGACAACGTGGTGTTCCGCATGGGCTTCGCGGACACGCGCGCCGAGGCCCGCCAGCTGGTGCGCCACGGCCACTTCCAGGTGAATGGCCGCAAGGTCAACATCCCGTCCTTCTCGGTCAAGCCGGGCAGCGCGGTGGAGGTGGTGGAGAAGAGCCGCAAGGTGCTCCGCATCTCCGAGGCGCTGGAGACGGTGGACCGTCGTGGCGTTCCGCAGTGGATCTCCCTGGACAAGAAGGCGTTCAAGGGCACCGTGTCGACCGCGCCGAACCGCGAGGATCTGACCATGCCCATCCAGGAGCAGCTGATCGTCGAGCTCTACTCGAAGTAAGCCGCTGCTGGACGTTGCAGTATGGGCGCCCTGGCCGATACATGAGGCCGGGGCGTCGTGCTTTATCGCAGGTGCTTCAACGCAGTCCCCGCGTGCCCATCCTCCCGCCAGCCCGGTGGGTAAGTCGGTGGTGGCGCACGACATGAGAGGCCGTACACCATGGCAGATACGTTCGTTGCGAAGAACTGGCGTGACCTCATCAAGCCGCGCCGCATGGAGGTGGACCAGGACAGCCTGACGCCCACCTACGGGAAGTTCGTCGCGGAGCCGCTGGAGCGCGGCTTCGGCACGACGCTGGGCAACTCGCTGCGGCGGGTGCTCCTGTCGTCCCTGCAGGGCGCGGCCATCACCTCGGTGAAGATCGAGGGCGTGGACCACGAGTTCACCACCATCCCCGAGGTGGCCGAGGACGTCACGGACGTCGTGCTGAACCTGAAGGAAGTCCTCCTTCGGATGCACACGAACGAGACGAAGACGCTGCGCATCGAGGCGGAGGGTCCCAAGGAGGTCAAGGCCGGTGACATCATCACCGACCCGGACACGGAGATCCTCAACCCGGGCCACCACATCTGCACCATCTCCGAGGGTGGCAAGCTCCGCATGGAGCTGTCGTGCCGCCGCGGCCGTGGCTACACGCCGGCCAACGTCAACAAGGTGGCGGGTGCGCCCATCGGCACCATCCCCATCGACTCGCTGTTCTCGCCCATCCGCAAGGTGAACTACCAGGTCACCAACGCGCGCGTCGGTCAGGTCACCGACTTCGACAAGCTGTCGCTCGAGGTGTGGACCGACGGCTCCGTGTCCCCTCAGGACGCGGTGGCGTACGCGGCGAAGATCATGAAGGAGCAGCTCACCGTCTTCGTGAACTTCGACGAGACGGAGGAGCCCGTCATCGCCGAGGCGCCGAAGGAAGAGGCCAAGCTCAACGAGAACCTCTTCCGCTCGGTGGACGAGCTGGAGCTGTCGGTTCGCTCGGCCAACTGCCTGCAGCAGGCGAACATCAAGACCATTGGCGACCTGGTGCAGCGCACCGAGGCCGAGATGCTCAAGACGAAGAACTTCGGCCGCAAGTCCTTGAAGGAGATCAAGGAGATCCTCGCGGAGATGGGTCTGTCGCTGGGCATGAAGCTGGAGAACTGGCCGCCGAAGCAGGCGCCGGCGCCTGCGCAGCCGAAGGCGTAGTGTCTTCTCGCAGCACCTCCTCGCGCGCCGCCGGGCACGGCAGTCAGCGGCGCGAGGGGAGGGGAGCCGTGACTTCCGTTCCGGCTCCGAACCGCAGTGGCGGGCCCCGTGCCGGGTCCGCCCTTCCCACCCGGTACCTGATACGGCCGGAGTGGTTGGGCCCTGAAGGGCCTGGAGCACGACGATGCGTCACAAGGTCGGACAAAGGAAGCTGCACCGCACCACGAGCCACCGGCTCGCGATGCTCAACAACATGGTCACCTCGCTCCTCGAGCACCAGGCGATCCGCACCACGGTCCCCAAGGCGAAGGAAGCCCGGAAGATCGCGGAGCGCATCATCACCCTGGGCAAGAAGGGTGGCCTGTCCAACGTGCGTCTCGCGGCCCGTACGGTGAAGGACCGCGACGTGCTGCAGAAGGTCTTCAGCGAGTACAAGGACCGGTACGCCAGCCGTCCCGGTGGCTACACCCGCCTCATCCGGCTCGGCTTCCGCCGCGGTGACGCCGCGGAGATGGCCCTGCTGGAGCTGGTGGACCGGCCCGCGACCCAGGCCGCTCCCGTGGAGACCGAGGGTGGCGAGGCCGCCGAGGGCTCCAAGGCCGAGTAGTCGCTGACGCTTCCCGCGCCCTTCCGTGAGGAGGGGCCGGGGGCAACACGAGGGCGCTCTTCCCACCCGGGAAGGGCGCCCTTCGTGTTTCAGGGTTTCGGACCAGTGAGGCGCTCCCACTCCTTGCGGAGGTCCTCCGTCAGGTCGGCGCTGTCGTCGCGGCTGCGCATCTGCAGCGTCTGGAAGCGCAGGTCCGCGGGCGCGGAGCCGGTGCTGCCCATCAACTGCTTGGGCGTAATCGTCATGAGCTCGCCCGGCGCCACGGACGGCACCGCCGCCTGGTACTGGCCGTTCACGGTGACGACGATGTCCTTCCAGGCCTTGTTGCTCTCGTTCCAGATGGTGATGGAGGGCCGGTCCAGCTTGTCGCTGAGCACCAGGCGCGCGTCCATGTCACCCGCCTGCACGGAGTTTCCCGGACAGGCGATGGCGAAGCTGGCCACCGACATCACCAGCCAGCCAGCGACGATGGAGGCCTTGTACTTGAAGAAGCGGTCCTGCTGACGGAAGTCGGCCAGCATCTCCTTGAGGATGGAGAGGCCGTTGAGGAGGTGGTTGGACGCCTCGCCCGCGAGGCGCTTGCCCAGGGGGCCTTCCACCTTCTCCTTCTGCAGCGGCGCCGCGCGCTGGGCCGTCATGACCCGCATGCCCGGGTTCGTCGGCGTGCGCGGCTGCGTGCCGGGACTGGACGTCGTCCGCGGTGGCTGCGTGCCAGGGGATGAAGGCTTGCGAACGTCGCTCATCGGACACCGAGTGTAGAGGGCCGGGCCCGCTGGTGGCTACTGCGCCTTGAGCTGTTGGAGCGCCCGGGAGGCCACGGCGTTCTCCGGCTGCGTCTCCAGTACCTTGCTCAGCCAGCGCTCGGCCTCCCCGGCCGCCGTCTTCCGCGCCTCCGGACGCGAGGCTTTCAGCGCCTGCTCGGTGAAGAGCAGCCCCAGCCGCAGGCTGAACTCCGTGTTCTCCGGGTCCTTTTCGACCACGCGTCGCAGCTCCCGCTCGGCGGAGGCGTAGTCGCCCTCGAGCTGGTACACGAGCGCCAGCTTGCCTCGCGGCGGCACCGCTTCCGGCTGGAGGGACACGGCCACGGAGAAGGCGTCACGCGCGGCGCTCAAGTCGCGCCGCTCCAGGTGCAAGTCCCCCAGCTGGAACCAGGCCGCGTCCAGCAGCGGGTGCAGCGCCACGGCCTTCTCGAAGGCCTCCCGGGCCGCGTCCGGGCGCTGGCGGGACAGGTAGAGCTCGCCCAGGTAGAGCTGGTTCTTCCCGTCGCGGGGGGCGCGCTCAATCGCCTGTTTGAACTCGTCCACCGCGCGCCCGGCGTCGTCCAGGCGCTGGTAGGACAAGCCCAGCAGCGCGTGCACCACGGCCAGGTCCGGGTAGTCCTGCAGAATCTCCTCGAAGGCGAGGATGGCGTGCTGGGGCGCGTCCAAGTCCTTCAGGTAGCGCAGGCCCTCCTCCAGCTTCGGCTCGGCCGCCTTGGGAAAGCCGCTGAAGGGGTCGGCGATCTGCTCCATCAGCGCCCGCGCGGTGGTGACTTCGGCGGGCGTGGGCCGGCCGCGCACCACGGCGCCCAGGGCCACCACGGCGCCGCTGGCGTCACCCGTGCGGTGCAGCACCTTGGCCAGCGGCAGGCGCCACCCGGCGCGCTCCGGGGCCAGCGTGGTGGCCCGGCGCAGGGGTTCCACCGCGGCGGCGTACTGCTCGGACTCCAGCCGCGCGAGGCCGAGGCGGTAGTGGTACTCGGCGGTGTCCGGGGACAGGGCGATGGCGCGCTCGAAGGCGGCCACCGTCGGCGCCCCCGCGTCCCGGGCCCGCGAGAAGAGGGCGAGGCCCAGCATGTACTGGTCCACCGCGCGCTCGCCGGCGGCGATGCGACCCTGGAGCTCGGCAATCCACGCGTCCGCGTGGCCCGCCTTCACCTGGGCCTCCGTGAGGGAGCGCGCCACGTCCAGGTCGTTCGGCGCCTGGAGGTGCAGCTCCCGCAGCAGCCCGAGCGCCTTCTCCGGCTGGTTCTCCTCCAGGTACGCACGGGCCCTCGCCCGCGTGTCCATGGGACGGCCGCCGGAGGTGGAAGCCGCGGTGTGCGTGCAGCCGGTGGCCAGGCCCAGGCCAAGCACGGCGGCGCGGAGCCAGGGGCGCGACAGGAACAGACGGGTCGTCTTCACGGTGGGGACGTCTCAGGTCGAGGAGGTGGCGCGCGAGCGCGGGGTGCTGACGCCCTCGACGCCCGCGGCGGCGACAGCGTCGTCCACGTCACCGCCCAGGCCGCCGAGCGACAGGCTGTCGGCGATGATGACCTCGCGGACGGCGCGGGCAAGCCCCTCGCGGTCATTCTCCGCGAAGTGGGTGGTGTCGATGGGCTTGCCAATCTTCACGCGGACGGGCCCGGGGGTGATGTTCCAGGTGGACTTGGGCATCAGCTTCCCGGAGCCCTCGATGGTGACGGGGCAGATGGGGACGCGGGCCTTCAGCGCCAGGGCGAAGGGCCCCTTCTTGAAGGGGAGGATGCGGTTGTCCGGCGAGCGGGTGCCCTCCGGGTAGAGGAAGATGCTCACCCCGCCGCGAATCTTGGCCGCGGCCGTGTCCAGCGAGGAAATGGCCTTGGCGCGGTTGCTGCGGTTGACGAAGACGTGGCCGGCGAGCGCCAGGTACCAGCCGATGAACGGCACCCACTTGAGCTGGCTCTTGGCCACGTAGCGGAAGGGCACCGGCACCGCCATGAAGTGCGCGGGGATGTCGATGGTGGACTGGTGGTTGGCCACGTAGATGGTGGGCCGCTTCGGGTCCACGTTCTCCTGGCCGAGCACCTCCAGCTTCGCGCCGCCCGCCCACAGCAGCACCGGCGACCAGATTCTTCGGGCCACCCAGACCGAGTTGGCGGGATTCAACGTCAACACCATGGCCAGGATGGCCAGGGTAAAGCAGACCGCCGACCAGACCACGGCCACGAACATGCAGAAGAGCTTGCGCATCCCTCAGCCCCCCTCCGCGGGGCCGACGCGGCGGGTCGGCGGGGCGCCGGGGCCGCGGACACGCTCCAACCATGCCTCGTCCCCGGCGACCAGGCAGCCGGGCCCACCCTGGAGGGTGGCGGCACCGGTGACGCGGTGGGCAGGAGGCTGGCGGAGCATGCACTTCTTCTACCACGTCCTACCTACACGTTGTTTCTGGTGCGCGCCGCTCGGCGGGGTTACAAGCAAGGGTGGCGTGGCCAGGAAAAAGTTCATCGCCATCGCGGGCAACATCGGGGCCGGGAAGACGGAGCTCACGTCATTCCTCTGCCGGAAGTACGGCCTCACTCCGTCCTTCGAGCCCAACGACCAGAACCCGTATCTGGCCGACTTCTACAAGGACATGAAGACGTGGGCGTTCCGCTCGCAGCTCTTCTTCCTGACGCACAAGTTCCGCCTGCACCGGGAGCTCGAGCGCACGCCCGGCACCGTGCTCCAGGACCGGACCCTCTACGAGGACGCGGAGATATTCGCCAAGAATCTCCACCGGCAGCGGCTCATCGACAAGCGTGACTGGAAGACGTACTGCGAGCTGTACGAGACGATTTCCGAGTCCCTGAGGCCTCCGGACCTCATGATCTACCTGCGCTGCCCCGTGCCGACGCTGCGCGAGCGCATCCGCCTGCGCGGGCGCACCATGGAGAAGGACATCCCCACCCGCTACCTGCAGCGCCTCAATGCCCTGTACGAGGAGTGGTTCGAGAACTACCGGCTGTCGCCCGTGCTCGTGCTGGCCACGGACAAGCTCGACTACCTGACCAACCTGGTGGACCGCGTGGACCTCTTCCGACAGATAGAGAAGCACCTGTGATGGAGGTCTACCTCCTCGCCATCGAACAGGATGGACCGGCGCCGCTTGACGCGCTGCGTGCGTCGTTCGCGACGGACGACGTGGAGTTCACCCCGGACGAGGATGGCGAGGGCTTCACGCTGAAGGCGGACAGCTCGGAGGTGAAGGTCCGGCTGACGGTGGGGGCGGAGCACCTGCCGCGCTTCAACAAGAGCGTCTTCAGCGGCAGCCCGGAGGCCTTCGAGCGGCTGGGGCGCTCCAAGGCCTTCTACCGACTGTCCGTGGAGCCGGGCGGGCCGCAGCCCACGCTGCCCGTCTTCGAGGCGCTGTGGGCCGTGCGCACGCTGCTGGAGCACGTGCAGGGCGTGCTGGTGGACGTCACCGCCTTCAAGCTCCACGAGCCCGACGACGTGGTGGAGATCACCGAGCTGGACTTCGACATCCGGGACCACGTGCACCTGCACGCCGTGGAGGCCACCGAGGGCGACACGCCCCTGTGGGTCCACTCCCACGGCATGGAGAAGTTCGGCGCCCGGGATTTGGAGATCTTCCACCTCGCGGAGGGCGATTTGCTGGCGGCGGAGAGCTTCCTCCACGAGCTGTGTACGGACCTGGCTTTCGGGCAGGGGCCGGCGCTGCGCTCGCAGGTGGGCACCAGCGAGGGGCAGACGTTCATGCTCGTGCCCTCGGAGGAGGCCCGCACCAACCTGCTGGGCGTGCCGCTGGACACGTTCGAGGGCCACGAGGGGCTGTTCCTCTCCGTGGTGTCGCCCCTGGGCCGGCACAACACGTCCCAGTTGCTGGCGCCGTACCGCGAGCGCTTCGAGAAGGAGCCCGAGGAGCAGACGCAGGCCATGCGCCGCGAGGCCCAGGCGCTGCTCCCCTCGTTCCTGGCGCGCTTCCAGCGCAAGGGGCTGATGGAGCCGCTCACCTTCCTGGTGCGCGCGCCCTTCGACACCCACCCGGATGGCGGCACCGTGGTGGAGAACCTCTGGCTGGAGGTCATGGCCCGGGACGAGGGGAGCGTGGTGGGGAAGCTGATTGATGGCGCGGTGCACACCACGGAGTGGCGCAAGGGCGCCCACGTCGAGGTGGATGAGACCCAGGTGAACGCGCTGGCCATCACCCGCGAGGGGCGGACGCTGGACGAGCGGGAGATTCGTGCCCTCCTGAACGCCGAGCGGCCCATGTAGTCCGTGCGGCGGGGGGCAGGGAGCGCTTGCCCGGCTCCGGCGGAACGCTACGCTCCGCGCCCCATGCCCGCACTCCTGCTGCTCACCGGTCCTTCCGCGGGGCGCCGCTACGAGGTGCTCACGGAAGCGACGATCGGCCGCAGCCCGTCGTGTGAAATCCCCCTGGAGGACGACCAGGTCTCGCGCAAGCACGCGCTGATCACCCTCCATGAGGGCCAGGCGCGCATCCGCGACCTGCGCTCGCGCAATGGGACGCTGGTCAACGGGGAGCGCCTCTCCGGCGAGGTGGTGCTGCAGCCGGGGGACCGCGTCCGCGTGGGGACGACGACGGCCCTCTTCGAGCCGCCGGCGGTGACGCTGGTGGAGGGCGGGCCCGCGCCGCACGGGCACGTGCCCATCGAAGAGGTGCTGCCGCACGTGGGCACGGCGGCGGCGATGTACTCGGCGGGGACGGCGCTGCTGGGGGCCACCAGCGAAGCCATGGTGCTGCGGCGGCTGGCGGACGAGGTGGCGCATTCGCTCAACGCGGACCGGGCGGCGGCGCTGCTGGGCAGCAGCGGGGGGCTGCTCACCGCCTCGGTGGTGGGCGCGGAGGCCCTGACGGTGCCGCGCGCCATGGCCCAGGCGGCCCTGGAGCGCAAGGAGTTGAGCCAGTCGGACGACGCGATGTGCGCGCCGCTGGTGGCCTCGGGCGGCATGCCCTTCGGCGTGCTGTACGTGACTCGGACCGAGCCCGCGTTCACCGAGGGCGAGGGGCAGTTGCTCGCCGCGCTGGGGCGGCTGGGCGGCGAGGCGTATACGGCCGTGCGCTCGCGGGTGGAGGCGGAGGCCCCCACCCTGGCGCTGGCGGGCTCCTCGCGGCCGCTGCGGGCCCTGCTGGACGCGGGCAAGCGCGCGGCGGCGAGTGCGGCGCCCGTGGTGATTCATGGTGAGCCGGGGACGGGGAAGACGCTGCTGGCGCGCATGGTCCACTCGCGCTCCCCGCGGGCGCTGGGGCCGCTGGTGACGGTGGACTGCCGGCAGCCCCAGCCGGCCGTGGACGAGGCGCTCTTCGGCCGGGCCAGCGCGCCGGGGCAACCGCCGGTGACGTCCGCGCTGCTGCGCGCGGATGGGGGCTCGCTGCTCCTGCAGCACGTGGAGGCGCTGCCGCGTCCCTCGGCGGAGCGACTGGCGCGGCTGATGGCCCGCCGGTCCGCCCCGGCCCGGCAGGGCGGAGAGGAGCCGGTGGACGTGCGGGTGCTGGCCACCGCGCTCGAGTCGCTGCCGCTGCTGGCCACGCGGGGCGAGGTGGAGGCGTCGCTCGCGCGGGGGCTGGCCGGCTTCGAGCTGGAGGTGCCGCCGCTGCGAGACCGCAGGGCGGATGTGCTCGTGCTGCTGGAGGGATTCACCACGCGGGCGGCGCGGCGCTCGCGCAAGGAGCCTCCCACCCTGGGGCCCGAGGCGCGGCGTCTGCTGGTGGACTACGCGTGGCCGCAGAACGTGCGCGAATTGGAGCTGGTGGGCGAGCGACTGGGGCTGCTGTACGCCGGAAGCCGCGTGGGCGCGCTGCACCTGCCGCCTGAAATCCAGGAGGGCGGTGCCTCCACCGGGCCGCAGACGTTGCAGGAGCGCGTGGCCCGGCTGGAGCGCGACGCCATCGCCGAGGCCCTGCGCGAGGCGAGCGGGAAGAAGGTCCGCGCCGCGGCGCTGCTCGGCATCAGCCGGCCCACGCTGGACAAGAAGATCGAGGAGTACGGCCTCTCCGTCGAGCGGGGCCGGCGCGGCTGAGGCGTGGCGCGAGCTCGAAGCGTACAGCCGCACCGTCGGGCTCGGCTGGCGCGGCTGAGGCTCGGACCGGAACGCCGGTCCACACGGGCGTCGCGGACTCCCTACGACTTGCGCCGGCTGAGCAGCACGCCCGCGAGGATGAGGCCCGCGCCGAAGACCTGGAGGAGGGTGGGGCGCTCGCCTCGCACGGCCCAGGCGGTGAGGGCGGCCACGACGGGAATGCCCGTGTTGTAGAGCGCCGCGCGGCTGCTGCCCACTCGCTGCACGGTGCGCCCCCAGATGAAGTACGAGAGCACCAGCGGCACCAGCGCCGAGTACACCACTCCGGCCCACGCGTTGACGCCGACGCTCGCGGTGTCCAACTCCATCACCGCCGGCACTCCGGCGAGCACCACGCCGGGCGCACCGGTCAGCATGGTGATGGCGGTGATTCGCAGTGCGGACACCTCCGTGCCCACCGAGCGGATGCCCACCGTGTACACCGCCCAGCACAGGCAGCCCGCGAGGATGAGCCCGTCTCCCAGCCACGTCGCCCCGCCGAGCGCCGGGCCTCGCGCGCTCACCACCAGCAGCATGCCCGCCACCGCGAGTGACAATCCCGTCACCAGTGGCCGGGTGAGCCGCTCCACCCCCAGCATCGTCCCGAGCACGGCCACCAGCACCGGCGTCACCGCCGTGAGCATCCCGCTGTTCGCCGCGGTGGTGTGCGCCAGCCCGACGATGAAGCACACCTGGTACACCGTGTTGCCCACCAGCCCGAGCGCGGTGAGCTTGAGGAACGTCTTCCGGGGCAGCGGCTTCCAGCCCTCCACCGCCAGCAGCAGCGCGCCCATGGCCAGCGCGGCGATGGTGAAGCGCAGCGACATGAAGGCCAGCGCTGGAATCGTGGCCAGCGCCTCCTTCACCACCGTGTAGTTGGTGCCCCAGACGATGACCACGCCGATGATGGCCAGGTCATTCGCGGAGAAGGTACGTGCGGGAGCGGGAGTCGCGGTGGCGGCGGAGGTGGACACGGCGGCCGAGGGAATAGGGCGAGCCGCTCTCGCGTGCAAGCCGACGTTTCCCCTACGCCCCCGCTTGTCCGCATGCCCGCCGGGGGATAAACGCGCGCCCATGGACCTACGCTTTTCGGACGAGGTGCGGCGCGCTCGCGACGCTGGGCAACCCCTGGTGGCACTGGAGACGAGCGTCGTGGCCCAGGGGCTGCCGTACCCGGACAACCTGGCCGCTGCTCGCGCCTGTGAGGAGGCCGTCCGCCGCGCCGGCGCCATTCCCGCCGCCATCGCCGTGGTGGACGGAGAGGTGTGCATCGGCCTGGAGGAGACGGCCATGCGCCGGCTCGCCGAGGGCAAGGAGCGCCTGCTCAAGCTGGGCTCTCGAGACCTCGCCATTGCCGTGGCCACGCGCGCCTCTGGTGGCACCACCGTCAGCGCCACCTGCGAGCTTGCCGCCGCCGCCGGCATCCACGTCTTCGCCACCGGAGGCATCGGCGGGGTGCACCGGGGAGCGACGGATCACTGGGACATCTCCCAGGACATCGCCGCGCTGGCCCGCTTCCCCATCGCCGTGGTGTGCGCGGGCGCCAAGTCCGTGTTGGATCTGCCCAAGACGATGGAGCTGCTGGAGACCGCCGGCGTGCCCGTCATCGGCGTGGGCACCGACGAGCTGCCGTCCTTCTACAGCCGTGGCTCCGGCCTGAAGCTGGAGCACCGCGTGGACGACGTGGACACGGCCGCGCGCATCGCCCGCGCCCGCTTCGAGACGCTGGGGCAGGGCGGCCTGCTCTACACCGTGCCCCCGCCCGAGGAGACCTCGCTGCCTCGCAACGAGGTGGAGCTGCACATCGCCTCCACGCTCGCGGACGCGGACCGGCAGGGCGTGCGCGGCAAGGCCGTGACGCCGTTCCTCCTGTCGGAGATGGCCAAGCGCACCGGCGGCAAGACGCTCAAGGCCAACCTGGCGCTGCTCATCAACAACGCCCGCTTCGCAGGCCAGCTCGCCGTGGCCTACGCGCGCAAGGGCTGAGCGGGAGGCGAGGGCGGCACGCTCCGCCCTCGCGTCACCGTGTTACTTCTGGAACCAGCGCATCAAATCTTCCAGCTCGCGGCGGTCCACGTCGTCGAACGTGCCCTTGTGCTCGGAGTCGATGTCGAGCACGGCGATGAGCTCGCGATTCCTGCCGAACACCGGGACGACGATTTCCGACGCCGAGCGCCCATCGCACGTGATGTGGCCGGGGAAGGCATGCACGTCGGCCACCACCAGCGTCTCGCCCTTCGCCGCGGACGTGCCGCAGACCCCCTTGCCGAACGTGATTTCCAGGCACCCGAGCGTGCCCTGGTAGGGCCCCACGCGCAGCAGCTTGCCCGGCGTCACCACCCGGTAGAAGCCCGTCCACAAATGCCCGAAGGCGTGGTGCAGCAGGCAGCTCATGGACGCCATGCCCGCGATGTCGTCGTCAATGCCCTCGAGCACCGCGAGGGCGTGTTGCTTCAGTTCCGCGTAGGCCTCCGCCTTCGGCATGCCGCGCAGATCCAGGGTGACTTCCGCCATGATGGGGACCTCGGAAGGGGAACGTCACCAGGGCGTCAGGCCCCGGCGAAGTCGTCGTCCCTCAATACCCTGAATCATTTCCCGCCGCACGAGAGGCGTCATGGAACAGCTCATCCTGGACTCGAAGACCTGGCTGCTCGTCCTCACCGGAGCGGGCGTCTCCGCCGAGAGCGGAGTCCCGACCTTCCGTGGAATGGACGGACTCTGGGAGAACCATCCCATTGAAGACGTGGCCTCGCCCCAGGGCTTCGGGAAGGACCCGACGCTGGTGTGGCGCTTCTACTCGCAGCGCCGGGCGGGCGCCGCCGCCGTGCACCCCAACCCCGGCCATGACGCGCTGGTGGCCTGGGAGCGTCACCTCGGCGACCGCTTCCTCCTGGCCACCCAGAACGTGGACGGCCTGCACCGGCGGGCGGGCAGCAACCGCGTGGTGGAGATGCACGGCAACCTCTTCAAGACGCGATGCAGCATGTGCAAGCGTGCGCCGTTCGACGACACCACCGTGTACCCGGTGGGCACGGTGCCCACCTGCGACGCGTGCGGCGGCAGGCTGCGTCCGCACATCGTCTGGTTCGGCGAGTACCTGGACCCGGCGGACATGCAGCGCATCGAGGACTTCGCGCTGCGCGGCTCCACGTCGGGTGGGCGGTTCATCTTCCTCGCGGCGGGCACGTCCGGCCTCGTCTATCCGGCGGCGGGCATCGTGGACCACGTGCGCGCGGCCGGCGGGGAGACGTGGCTCGTGAACCTGGACCCGGCGCAGAACTCCAACCGCTTCGAGAACACCATCACCGGCAAGAGCGGCGAGGTGCTCCCGAAGCTGGCGAAGCTGGGGTGAGCGCGGCTACTGCGCCTCGCCCAGCAGGAAGCTGAAGTCGGCGGACGCGCCCCCGTCCGCCGTCGTCGCGCCCTTGTGACAGCCGAGGCAGCTCGCCTTCGGCTGGATGAAGGTCTCCATCGTCACGTTGGCCAGCGGCGTGGGCGTGCCCTGGGGCGCGCCGCCCGTGGCCCACTGGGTGCTGATGAGCTGGTAGTTCGCCCAGACGGAGCCCTTGAGCAGGCCTCGGTAGTATTCGTTGAGTCCGGGAGAGGTTCCCGTGGCCTGGATGGGCGTGGTGCGCACCACCTGCACGGGCGCGTTGAGTGGACCGCCATCCGGCGCCAGCTCCGTGTACGGCTTCTTCGCCGTCTGCGTGTTGTCCTTGCAGTCGGAGCAGTGCGGGTTGAAGAAGGAGGACGTGGTGTTGTCCACCTGCTCGAAGGTGGACCAGAACCACGTGGTCTGCGTGCTCGTCTTGTGGATGATGTGCAGGCCCACCAGGCCCACGGTGACGGGGTTCTTGCCGGGGCTCGGGTCTCCGGCCTCGTCGTTGAAGACCCACGCCTGGCGCATGTAGAAGCGCTTGCCGGCAATCTCCTGCGCGCTCAACACCTTCCACGACGCCTTGATCTCCATCGCGCCCACCGGGCCGCAGGGCCCACCGTCACACGGGCCGGGGTTCTGGTCGGGGCCAGTGGGGAAGCTCACCGTCACGCCGTTCTGCCCGGCCGCGTTCCAGAGGTTGTTGGCGATGAGGTAGTTGTACTCGTCCAGGTTGACGCGCTTCTCGTAGCGGACGAAGCGGCCATTCTGGTCCGTGAGCGGCCCACCGACGGCCTGGCCGATTCCGCTGAACCGCTCCGCGAGGAGGTCCGAGGCCTTGGAGTCGCTCACCAGCACCTTGTCCACGTGGCCGGCGGCCACCTGGAGCCGCTCGGCGGGAGTCGCCCGCCGCAGCCGCAGCAGCTGCTTCTCGACGGCGGCCGGCGTGTTGAACGTGCACCACTTGCCGGGAGCGCCCGCGTCCGGCGCCACGAAGATGTCCGTGTCCTGGGGGTACGTCTCCCAGACCACCGGCCCCTGCCCACCGAGGATGCTGCTCCCCGTGTTCGGCAGACAGGTGCTCGTGTCCGCCGGCCAGTTCATCGCGACGAAGGTGTTCCACGAGTAGACGTCCACGTCGCTCTGGCTCTCACCGAAGCGCGGGCACGCATTCACGGGCGGGCTGGAGAGCGCGGGGGTGATGGACGTGGCGCATGTGGAGCCCGGGCACGTCGGGTCCGGGTTGCACGCCTGGGGGAGGCCCTGCGCGCCGCCCGTCTGGGTATCTCCGGGCGGCTTCGGCCCGGTGGACGAGGCGGTGGTACAGGCGAGGATGGCGGCGCTGGCAAGTGCACCGGCCAGCAGCAGGCGGCGCACTCGTGGCGAAAGGACGTTCATCGGGGTGACCTCGGAGGAAGGGGTGTGGCCCAGGGCGACAGCCCGGACTCCGAGTGCAAGGGCCGGACCTGACAGGTCGGCCCGGTGGAACGCGCGCGGACTGGCGCGTGCGGTGCGCCTTGTCTCCGAGGGAGCGCCCGGGCTTGCGTCGCCGTGGGACGCGTCCGCGTCAGGATGTGACGCGCGGGCGGCCCTGCCCGCGTCGGTCCACCTGCGATGCGCCGTGCTACTCGAAGACGGAGATGTCCTGCCCGCCGCCCTGCTTCGCGGGCTTCGCCGGACGCGACGGGGTGGCGGCGCGCAGCGGCTCCAGCGTCACGTCGACGGCCTGGCTGTCCCCGGCGATGCGGCTGAAGTTGAGCGTCCGCTCCACGTCCTTGTGGCCGTCGAGCCGGAAGCTGAGCGAGTACACCTTGTCGCGGGGCAGTTCGAGCTTGATGGGCGTGGTGCCCAGCATCTCCTCGCCCTCGTAGATGGTCGCACCGGACGGCGTCGAGCTCAGCGTCACCATGATGCTCTTCGCCGCGGCGCTCGCCGTGCCCGTGTTGCCGGCCGCCACCGGGGTGGGCTTCGTGGACGGCGCATCGATGGGCGCCACCGGCGTCTGCGGCGTGCCACCGCCCGTGCCGAGCACCACCGCCGCACCGATGGCGAGCAGCACCAGCGGCACCGCCACCAGCGCCACCTTCTTGCCGGTGGACATGCCCTCGGGCGCGGGAGGCGGGGCCGGAGGAGGCGGCGCGGCGCGAGGCGCGGGCGTGGACGGACGCGCGCGGCTCGGAGACGAGCCACTGCCCGCCGCCGCCTGGCTGCGCGCGACGACGACATTCGACGGCGTGGAGCCCCGGCCCGCTGCGGGAGCAGGGCGAGAGGCGCGCACGCCGCTGCCACTGCCGCTAGGACGGCCCGCGCGGCTTCCGGAGGCCCTGCTGCCACTGCCTCGCTCATGGGCGCCCGAGCCGACGCCGCCGCTGGGCATCGCCTCGAGCTCCTCGGGCGACAGGTCGGCGATGGCGTCCTGCATCGAGTCGATGAACTCCTGCGCGTTCTGGTAGCGGTCTTCCTTCTCGGGCGAGAGCGCCTTCTTGAAGAACGCATCCAGCGCGGCCGGCACCGGCGCGCCCTGGCGCTTGCTGTTCACGGCGGGCACCGGCTGCGTGAGCGACGCGGTGAGCGCCTTGCGCACGGTGTTGGCGCCGTACGGCGAGCTGCCCGTGAGGCAGAAGTAGAGCACGCCCGCCATGGAGTACAGGTCCGAGCGCTGGTCCACGGCCTCGCCACCGGCCTGCTCGGGCGGCATGTACTGCGGCGTGCCCAGCACCTGCCCGGTGGAGGTGAGCTGCTCCTCCTCCTCGGCCTCCATCGCCTTCACCAGACCGAAGTCCAGCACCTTGACGAAGTCCTTGCCGCTCAGCTGCTGCACCATGATGTTGTGCGGCTTGAGGTCGCGGTGGACGCAGCCCTCGGCGTGCGCGTGCGCCAGGCCCTGGCACGCCTGCTCGATGAGGCTCACCGCGCGGCGCAGGGACATGGGGCCCTCGCGCTTCACCATCTCCTTGAGGCTCTCGCCCTGCAGGAGCTCCATCACGAAGTAGCAGGTGCCGTCCGGCGCGCGGCCGAAGTCGAAGATGGTGATGACGTTGGGGTGGCGCAGCCGGCTGGCGATTTCCGCCTCACGGCGGAAGCGCTCGAAGAACTGGGGCGCGGCGGCCAGCGAGGGGTTCAGCGTCTTCACCGCCACCGGGCGCTGCACGGAGGTCTGCGTGGCGCGGAACACCATGCCCATGCCGCCCTGGCCCAGGACGCTCTCGATCTTGTAGCGGCCGTCGAGCACCTGGCCGAGGAGCTGGAGACTCTGGCCGGAGCAGAGGTGGTCGACGCCGTCGGTGCTTCCGCAGTGGGGGCAGGGGGCAGCCATGTGGGGCGGGAGTATAGGCAGGCCCTGGCCGGCTGCGAAAAGGGGCTGGAAGGCCCCGGGGCGACCGAGCAGGCATATCTGACGTTCCCGAGGGGCCCGAGGGCTGTTACATCCCCGCCCGCCATGAGCCTCGTCATTGCCCAGGACCTCTGTCTCTCCTATGGAAAGAAGGTCCTCTTCGACAACGACAACTTCACTCTCGGACCCAGGGACCGTGTAGGTCTCGTCGGCGCCAACGGGACGGGCAAGAGCTCGTTGATGAAGATATTGGCCGGGGTGAACCAGCCCGACTCCGGCACGGTGCAGTACGCCCGGAAGGCCCGCGCGGGGTACCTGCCCCAGGAAATCGCCGGCCTGCCCGAGGGCACGGTGGTGGAAGCCGTGATGAGCACCGTCCCCGGCCGCGACACCATGGAGGCCCGGCTCCGGGAGACGGAGGCCGCGCTCGCCGAGGCCACCGATGAGGACGACCAACTGGAGCTGTCCCAGTCCCTCTCGGACCTGCACGCCGAGCTGGACGACTTCGAGAACCGCTACGGCAAGCACCACGCCGAGCGCATCCTCAAGGGCCTGGGGTTCCGGGACGCGGACCTGCTCAAGCCCACCTCGGCGCTCTCCGGCGGCTGGCGCATGCGCGCGGCGCTGGCCGGGTTGCTCCTCCAGGACCCGGACCTGCTCCTGCTCGACGAGCCCACCAACCACCTGGACGTGCCCACGCTCACGTGGTTCGACGACTTCCTGCGCCGCTCCAACAAGGCGCTGATCCTCATCTCGCACGACAAGGACTTCCTCAACCGGCAGATCAACCGCGTGGTGTCGCTGGAGATGGAGGGCGTGCGCGAGTACGCCGGAAACTACGACGACTACAAGCGGCTGCGCGCGGAGGAGAAGGAGCTGCTCAAGGCCCGCGCCGAGAAGGTGGAGGCCCGTCGCGCGGAGCTGCAGGGCTTCATCGACCGGTTCGGCGCCAAGGCCACCAAGGCGCGGCAGGCGCAGAGCCGCGCGAAGATGCTGGAGAAGATGGAGAAGGTGCAGGTGCTCGAGGAGCGGAGCACGATGCGCTTCCGCTTCCCGGAGGTGGACCGGAGCGGTCGCGACGTGGTGACGCTGGAGGGCATCACCAAGAAGTACGGCGCGCAGACCGTCTACAACGGCCTGTCCGCGCGCTTGGAGCGCGGGCAGCGCATCGCCGTGGTGGGCGCGAACGGCGCGGGCAAGACGACGCTGCTGAGGATGGTGGCGGGCGAGCTGGCCCCGGACACGGGGAAGGTGACGCTCGGGCACAACGTGGTGGTGGGCTATTACGCGCAGCACCACGCGGACAAGCTGGACCGGCAGAACACCATCATCGAAGAGGTGCGGCCGCTCGCGGCGGACAAGCCGGAGAGCTACGTGCGCGGCGTGCTGGGCGCGTTCCTCTTCAGCGGCGACGACGTGGACAAGCCCATCGGCGTGCTCAGCGGCGGCGAGCGCGCGCGCGTGGCGCTGGCCAAGCTGCTGCTGGTGCCCTCCAACTTCCTGCTGATGGACGAGCCCACCAACCACCTGGACCTGGACTCGTCCGAGATGCTGATTGAGGCGCTGAAGAGCTACACGGGCACGCTGCTCTTCGTCAGCCACAACCGCAGCTTCATCAACGGCCTGTCCACGCACGTGTGGGAAGTCGCGGACGGGAAGCTGACGCCGCACCCGGGCAACCTGGACGACTACCTGTACCACCAGGAGAAGCTCCGCCAGGCAGCGGCGGAGGCTGCCGCCACGGCGGCGGGCGCGGTCCGGGGTGACAAGACGTCCACGGGCCCGGTGACGGAGAAGGACCGCAAGCGCATGGAGGCCGAGGCGCGCCAGCGCCGCAGCGTGGTGGAGGGCCCCATCAAGAAGGAGATTGCGAAGCTGGAGGAGCGCATCGCCGCGCTGGAGTCCGAGCAGAAGGAGCGCGAGGCGCAGCTCGCGGACCCAGTCCTCTACAACGACTTCGCGCGCGCCAAGCCGTTGATGGACACGCACCGCGCTGGCAAGGAGGAGCTGGAGAGCCTCTATGCCCGGTGGGAAGCGGCGCAGGAGAAGCTGGCGCAGGCGGCCGCGTCCGTCGGGTGAGGACGCGGGCCCGGCGTCAGCGCACGTCGTAGACCTTGCGGACCGGGCCGCCGCCCCGGTCGATGTCCAGCTCGATGTGCCGTGCCTCGCGCAGCTTCGTGAAGGCCTCCAGCACGCGCTCGGGTGAGTCGAGCGTCAGGCCGTTGATGCGCTTGAGCACGTCACCGTTCTGGAGGCCAATCTTCGAGTAGAGCGAGTTTGGCCGGATGGCGGCGAGCTTGAAGCCCACGGACTGGCCGTTTTCGAAGGCCGGCAGGGCGCGCGCCTGCGTGGACAGTTGGTCCAGTCGCGACAGCGCGTTCTGGAGCTCCTCGTTGGGAATCTCGTAGGCGTGCTCGCCGACGGCGCGGATGCCACTCTCGGGGCCAGGGCTCGCGGTAGGCGCCGTGCGGGTCAGGGCGGGCGCGGCATTCATCGTGGGCGAGGCTTCGCCGTCGATGAACTCCTCGCGGTTGTTGGCGGAGACGATGATTCGCTCGCGCTCGATGGAGAGGATTCGCGCGCCCATCAAGTCATCGCCGACCATGATGCTCCTGGCGCGTTGGGTCTCCAGGTCCTGGATGGAGGCGAGCGACCACTGCGTGTCACTCGCCACCAGCGTGCCCAGGAGCTTCACGCGCAGCGCGCTCCTGACGGGGCCCGTGGCGACCTCTTCGCCTCTGGGCTCGACCACGGGGGGCTCGTCCTTGCCGAAGGTCAGCCCGATGAGCTTCGCGAAGCGCGGGCCATCCAATGACACGCGTGCCTCTTCCGAGGGCGTGGCTGACGGAGCGCGCGAGGGTGGGGTGCCGGAGACGGATGGCGCCAGCGCGAGCTCCACGAAGAGGTTGGCCGTGCGTGCCGCCAGCAGCGCGACGCACAGGATGAAGGCCCCGTTCACCAGCCAGAAATACCTGCGGAAGATGAGTGCCATCTGTCGTCCCCCTCTGAACGCGGTGCTTCAGCGCACGTCGTACGTCTTCCTCACGGGGACGCCGCCGCGCTCCAGGTCCAGCTCGATGTGCTGGGACTCGCGGAGGCTCTGGAAGGCCGTCATCGCGGTATCGGGCGTCTTGAGGGATTGACCGTTGATGCGCTTGAGTACGTCACCGTTCTGGAGCCCGAGCTTCGCGTAGAGCGAGTGCGGACGGATGGCGAACATCTTGAATCCCTGGGGCTGGCCGTCCTTGAACGCGGGCACCACGCGCGCCTGCGTGGACAGTTCGTCCAGCCGCATGAGCGCATTCTGCAGATCCGCGGCGGGAATCTCGTAGGCGTGCTCTCCGACAGTGCGGATGTCTCCCCAGGACGTGGAGGTGTCGACTGCCACAGAGGGCTGGGCGGGAGCCTGCTGTGCTTGCGCGGGGATGGTGATGCGCTCCCGCTCGATGACGATGGCGGGGACGTTGGGCTCGGGAGCGAGTGCGGGGATGTGCCGGGTGAGCAACTGCATCGAGCCCGCCGCCACCGGAGCAGCAATGAGGATGAAGGCACCGCTCAACAACCAGAAGTGCTTGCGGATGAAGCGTTCCATCGTCGTGGCTCCTCTCGGTTCAGAGACACGACGGACATGAGCAAGCACGGTGCCACCATCGCTCCCAGAGGAGCGACGTCGTCAGCGGGAACAGCCGGCACGACCTGCTGTCACGGAGTCCGCGCGAGCGGATGACAGGTTGTCACGCGCGCTTCAGCGTCCGAACACGCGCGAGAACAGCCACGTCAGTGCGGAGCCGGTGGCATCCGCGCCCATGGCGGCGTTGTACCCGGAGTTCCGCGGCACGGAGGACGCCTCGCTGGGTGTGGCCTTCGCCAGGTCCTCCGAGAAGGGCACGGAGCCCTCGGGCGCGCAGCTTCCGCAGTAGAGCCGTTCCTCCCAGACGAAGCCGTACTTCGGCTTGAGCCCACGCTTGCACTCGGAACACGCCTGCACCACGCCGAGCCGCACCTTGGGACGCACATCGAGCGGTTCATTGCGGTATGTCTCGGCGGCCCGCTGGAGCTGCTGAAGCTCGCCCGGATCCAACGCCACGCCGGCACAGTCGGAGCACACCTCGACAGCAACGCCCAGCGCTTCCACCACCGGCAGCGGGGCGTGGCCGCAGCGCGGACACGTGGGGGCCTGCGTGCCGCAGTCGGGACAGCTCGGCACGTATTGAAGCTTCGCGCTGCAGCCCTTGCAGATGCCGGGGTGGCCCTTCGCGCGCCGCACCAGCGCGTCCGAGATGGAGCCGCCCATCACCTTCGACAGCGACTCGCCTTCGAACCAGACGGCCCCGCAGCCGCCGCACTCCTCGCGGGGCAGGCCGCCAAGAAAGGTGGACCGCATGGTCGTCTGGCAGAAGGGGCAGGCGCTCATTCCGTGAGCCTACAAGACCCGCATCCACCTCCAACACCGCCTCGTAGCAGTCATGTGAGGACCTGGATGTCCCAGGTCCGCGGAAGCGAGGCACACGTGGAAGCGAATCAGCAGAAGAAGGAGCTCCAGGTTTCGGTGAAGGAGATGGAGCTGGCGGGGGCATCCGGAAGGGCGATGTGGGTGCATTGGGACAGCAACGGAGCGGGCGATGGGCTCTCCGCCTACGACGTCAACCTGCTCCTCGAGAACGGCCGGGTGCTGCAGCTGGCGCAGGGACTGCCGGCGGGCGTGCACGAGTGGATGTCCACGGCGGCGGCCTCGGGGAAGGCGCGCGTCCAGGTCGTGGGCGTGCAGGCGGACAACGGCGGGTTGGCGCAGGGGCTCGGCCCGTGGATGGAGCTGCCGGATGGAGACTCATCCGCAGCGTCGCGGCACATGTCCCATGAGCAGGTCGTCTGGGCAGCCAACGCGCCGAGCGTCAGCTCCGTCAACCCCAGCACGCTCTCCGCGGGGACGACGGTCGTCACCATCCATGGGATGAACCTGCCGCTGTCCTTCGGCTACGCCCTCACCAACCTGTACGGACAGCCGCTGCTGGGCACGGGGACGGGCTTCCCCTCGGGCAGCTCCACCTCCGTGAGCGTGCCGTTCTACGTCGCGTCCAACGTGCCGCCGGGGCAGTACCTGCTGCGCGTCTCCAACCAGGCCGGGAGCACGTCGGTGCCCGTCTACATCGCGACGGCCCTCAGGGCGCCCACCATCAGCTACCTGGACCCGAGCCTCATCTACCCGGACAACAGCGGGCCGACGCGGCAGCTCATCGTCGGCGGTGACAACCTGCCCACCAGTGTCTCGGGCTACTCCGTGTCGTCGCAGCAGATCGGCCTGTCGCTCGCGGTGCCGAATCCCTCCAGCGCCATCCTGGTCCTGTCCAACCTGACCTCGGTGCCGTCGGGGCGGTACACGCTCACCGCCTCCAACGCTGCGGGCTCGGCTTCGCGCTACTTCGACATCGTTCGCTTCTTCTGAACGAGACGAGGCACTACCCCGCGCGCCGCCGCCGCTCGCGCTTACGGCCAGGCTCGGGTGGCGGCGGCTTGGGCGTGTCCCGCAGCTCATCCGGCATGGGCAGTGACAGCGACGGCCGCGTGGCGGGGACGGGTGTTCCATCCGCGGGCACACCGTCCACGGCCTGCTCTGCGGGCAGGGCAGGGAGGCGAATCACGAACGTGGTGCCTTCGTTCACCTTGCTCTGCACGGAGATGCTTCCTCCGTGGTTCTTCACGATGCGCTGGCAGATGGCCAGTCCCAGGCCCGTGCCCTTCTGCTTCGTCGTGAAGAACGGCACGAAGATGTGCGGCTGCTGGTCCGACGGAATGCCTGGGCCCGTATCGGACACCAGCACCTCCACGAACTCGCCGCCCGCGTTCCGAATCTCTCCGAAGCGCTCCGGCTTGTCCGTGCGCACGGTGATTCGCCCCTCGCGCGTGCCCAGCGCCTGCACCGCGTTCTGCACCAGGTTGATGAGCACCTGCTTGAGCTGCTCCGCGTCCCCGTCCACCCGTTGCAACTGCAAATCGAGCTCGACCGCCAACGAGATGCTCGGCGGCACGTCGTTCTGCACGAGCCGCATCGTCCGCGTCACCACCTCGTTCAAATCGGTGGGGCCGAAGCTCTGCTTCATCGGCCGTGCGTAGTCGAGGAACGCCGTCACCACGCCGTTGAGCCGGTTCACTTCCTCGACGATGACGTCCAGGAACTCGCCGTCCTCGCCCGGCAGCCGCTTCGGGTCCAGGCACTGCGCCGCGCCCTTGATGGCCCCCAGCGGGTTGCGAATCTCGTGCGCGAGGCCGGCCGCCATCTCACCCAGCGCCGCCAGGCGGTCTCTCTCTCGAATCTTCTCGTACAGCTTCGAGTTCTCCAGCACCGTCGCCAGCCGCTCGGCCACTTCGAGAATCAGCGCAATCTCGTCGGACGCGTACGCCTCCGGCACCCGCTCGTCCCACAGGTTCAGGAAGCCGATGACGCGGTCATTGCCCATCAGCGGCACGGTGATGCCGGCCTTCACCTGCACCAGCGCCCCGCGCGTGTCGTTCAGCCGCTTCAGCTCGTCCCGGTAGCGCTTTCCCTCCACCGCCTGCAGACGCATGGTGGACATGCGCCGCTCCACGTTCTCCCGCAGCACCGCCTTCTGCCCGCTCGCCGCGGCGAAGAGCAGGCCGCGCGCTACCGCCGTGTCCAGGAAGGCCACCGGCGGCGGGCCGCGCGAGTCCAGCAGCCGGTACCCGGGCCGGTCCTCCGCCAGCAGGTACACCGACGCGTGCGTCACACGGCCCGTCTCGTGGAGCGTGTCCAGCACCAGCCGCGCCAGCTCCGAGATTTCAATCACGTTCGTCATCCGCGCCCGCAGCGTGCCCAGCGAGTCGAGCAGCGCGAAGCGTTCGCGGAAGAAGATGCGCACCACCATCTCCTCCACCTTGGCGCGCAGCGGGTCCAACAGGATGAGGACGACGAAGGCCGCCACCACCGTGTTGAAGACGAACAGCCCCGTGTCCTCGTCCACCCATGCCGTCAGCACCGTGAAGACGGCCGCGAGGATGACGGCCAGCACCGTCTGCGAGGCAATCTTCCCCAGCAGCTCGTGCAAATCCATCAGCCGCAGTCGCAGCAGCGTCTGCGCGAGGAAGAACAGGTAGAGCGTGGAGAAGACCGGCCCCAGCGTCGGGAACGGAATCCCGTAGCGCCCCAGGAAGTCGGCCGCCGAGAAGAGGATGGCCGCCCCCGCGCCAATGGCCAGGTACGCCAGCCGGAGCTGCTCGATGCGCGATTCCGTCGTCCGGACTCGGTGGACCAGCAACGAACCGGAGGTCAGCAGCGCGCCGCCCACCCAGATGCCGATGGCCACCCGGGCCCACTCCTTGTCGGCCAGGGGGGTGACGGCCACGGCGAGTCCCAGGAAGGCGGACAGCACAGCGAGCCGCCGACCGACCTGGTGTGTTCCCTTGCTGACGCCCAGGAACTCCAGGAAGAAGGCCACCGCGGCGCCCGGCACCAGGGAGGCCACGAGGACGGTGGCGCCCAGGGCGATGCGCGACGCCCAGGGGTAGTCCGCCGAGGGGAAGATGCTGTGAAAGAAGAGGGAGAGGTAGTACCCGGCGACTGTCAGGGCGAAGACGGAGTACAGCGTCAAGACCCGCGGTCGGCCGGGCCGCAACAACATGGACACGCCGAGCGCGAGTCCGATGATGGATGCCAGCAGAGCGCTCTGTGTCCGGATGTCCATGTGCAGGCGGACAGTCTAACCTGTGTCCACCTCCGGAAATTTTCCATGCACTCCCGGTTGTCCTGGGGCGTGCCCGCGCGCATCAACCAGGGTCTTAGCCCCCGCGTATGAAGCCCTATCTCTCCAAAGCCGCCATCATCGCCTCCGCGCTCCTTCTGTCCGCGCAGGCTCCCGCTCCCCAGGTGCCCGAGTCAGAGACGCCCGGTGCCGAGGCCTCCGAGGCCCCCGCCCAGCGTCCGGACAGTGCTCCCTCGGAAGCCGAGCTGTCTCCTCCGCCGGACTCGGAGAAGGCCCCCGCGCCCCCGGGCTACGTGGAGGTGCTCAACCCGGCCTTCCCCAACGCCGCGCCGCCCGCGCCCGTGGTGCACCGCGGCCGCCGCTACGGCCTGGAGGATTTGTCTCCGTACTTCGCGGACGGGAAGAAGAAGGAGGCCCGCGACGCCTTCGACCGCGGCCAGTACACCCGCGCTCGCGAGCTGCTGAAGGGCGAGGGTGACAGCGCCCCGGTGCGCTACCTGCGCGCCCTGTCCGCCGTGCGCGCCGGAGACGACGAGGCCGCCGCGGCGGAGTTCGCCGCGCTGGCGCCGGACTACCCCGCGCTGAAGGACCGGTGCCTCACCCACGGCGGCGTGGCGCTCGAGGGGCTGCGCCGCTTCGACGAGGCGGCGGCGCTGCTGACGCAGGTGCCTTCGGAGTCGAAGCTCTACGTGGACGCGCGGCTGGCGCTGTCCCGCGTGCTGCGCAAGAAGAAGGACGCCGCGGGCGCCATGGCCGCGCTGGAGCCGCTCACCACGCGCGCCGCGCCGAGCTGGGGTCGCAACGTGGGCGCCGAGGCGCTGATGGCCATCGCCGACATCGCCACGGAGAAGAAGGACAAGGCCGCCGAGCGCGACGCGCTGTGGCGCCTGTGGGGCGCGTACCCGCTGTCCCCCCTGGCGAAGCAGGCCGAGAAGCGCCTCAAGGGGCAGAAGCCCCCGGTGGATGCGAAGGTGTCGCGGGGCGAGGCGCTGGTGGAGCTGCACCGCAACAAGCAGGGCCTGGACGTGCTGGAGCCGCTGCTCACGCAGCTCCAGCTCCCCGACGCGCTCGCCTGCCGCGCGCACTTCATCTACGGCAAGGGCCAGCGCAAGGAGCGCCAGCACACGCGCGCCATCCAGGTGCTGACGCCGGTGGTGGAGAAGTGCCAGGACAAGGACTTGCTGGCGCGCGCGCTGTACGTGCTCGGCTCGTCGCGCTCGATTGTGGACCAGGCGCGCGGCACGGAGACGTACGAGCGGCTGGCGCGCGACTTCCCGGACCACACCTTCGCGGACGACGGCCTCTTCTACGCGGCGGACCTGTACGTGAAGACGGGCCGTCCCAAGGAGGCCATGGCCCGCCTGGACGAGCTGGCGCGCCTGTACCCGGCGGGGGACTTCCTCGGCGAGGCGCTCTTCAAGGCGTACTGGATTGCGCGCACCAGCGGGGCGGAGGACTCCGGTCTGTCCTTCCTGGACCGCATCGAGGCGCAGTTCGCCCAGGCGGACGAGAGCTACGACGTGGAGCGTGCGCGGTACTGGCGCGCCCGGACGCTGCAGGAGAAGGGCAACATCCAGGGCGCGGCGGAGCTGTTCGAGAAGCTCGCCGTGGAGCACCCGGCCACGTACTACGGGCTGATGGCGCGCTCGCAGCTGGCCACGGTGGACCCGGCGCGGCTGGAGAAGGTGTCCCCCGACATCTTCAAGGTGCCCGAGGCCGCCAGCCCCTGGCCGCTGTTCGCCGGCCCCATGGGCGAGGACCCGCACTTCAAGGCGGGCGTGGAGCTGTACCGACTGGGCTTCGTCGACTCGGTGGCTACCGAGATGCTCGCCGTCAACCGCGCCAACCAGCCCGCGGAGTCCATCCGCCTGCTGGTGCTGGTGCTGCACGAGGCCGGTGACGAGCGCTCCGCACACGCGGTGGCGCGACTGGCGCTGCGCAAGGACTTGAGCGGACGGATTACGCCGCAGACGCGCGTGGTGTGGGAGGTGGCCTATCCCAACGCGTTCCGCGAACTCATCGAGAAGCACACCGCGGATGCGGGCGTGGAGCCGGACCTGCTCCAGGCGCTGATGCGCGAGGAGAGCGCGCTGGACCCGAAGGCGCTGTCGTGGGCGGGCGCGCTCGGCCTCACGCAGCTGATGCCGTCCACCGCGAAGAACGTGGCGCGCGAGCTGAAGCTCAAGCGCTTCACCGTGGACAGCCTGCTGCAGCCGGACCTCAACATCCGCCTGGGCGCGCACTACCTCGGCGGGCTGCTGAAGAAGTTCAACGGCCACACGCCGTACGCGGTGGGCAGCTACAACGCCGGCCCGGGCGCGGTGAACCGGTGGCGCTCGGAGAAGCCGGACCTGCCGCTGGACGCGTGGGTGGAGGAGATCCCCATCTCCGAGACGCGCGGCTACATCAAGCGCGTGCTCCGCTCCTTCAACACCTACCAGCTGCTCTACGGCCGGGCCCCCAAGCTGCCCGTCCTCAAGAGCGCCGCGAAGTAGTCCTTCCTTTCAGGCACGCACGGTGCGGGTGGCCGATGACGCGGTGCAGGGAGGGGAAAATCGTCCGGAATCAGGCTCCGAAACCGGGTGTTATGTCCGGGTCCTGACAGAAAAGGGCACCTGGGACGGTGTAACCCCCTATGCAACCGCGTGGAAACGTGGCACACGGCGGGGGCCGCACCTGAACCAGGCGTGGCGTCCAGCTCAATTCATGAGGCTGGAAGAGAAAGAAGAAGAGAAGAGTAATGGCGACTGGTACCGTGAAGTGGTTCAACGACGCGAAGGGCTTTGGGTTCATCACGCAGGACGGCGGGGGCGAGGACCTCTTCTGCCACCACACTGCGATCCAGACCCAGGGCTTCCGCTCCCTGCAGGAAGGGCAGAAGGTGGAGTTCGATGTGGCCCGCGGCCCCAAGGGGCTCCAGGCTCAGAACGTTCGCCCGCTCTGATGTCCCGCTGAACGCGCACTGACGCGTTCGGTACAAAGGCTCAGTCTCCCACGAGGAGACTGGGCCTTTTCCTTTTCCGGCCCTCTGCCGGGCCGATTGGCGCCCGCCCTCCGGCTCCCCTAGACTCCGCGTGTGGGCGCACCGTCGAACAGCGGGGATGGTGGGAAGAACGTGCTCCTGCGCGGGCTTCCCTCCATCGAACAGCTGCTGCGCCGCCCGTCGCTGGAGCCGCTGCTGGCCACGGTCCCCCGGGCCCGCGCCGTGGCCGCGCTCCGCCTGGCAGTCGACCGCGTCCGGGCCCGGCTGCTCCAGGGCGAGGCGCGCCCCTTCGATGACGCCGACGTCCGCGACGCGCTGGGCACGCTGGCCACGCCCAACCTGCGGCCGGTGCTCAACGCCACCGGCGTGGTGCTGCACACCAACCTGGGCCGTGCGCCGCTGGCCCCGGAGGCCGTGGCCCGCGTGGCCTCCGTGGCGCGCGGCTACTCCAACCTCGAGTACGACCTGGATGAGGGCGAGCGCGGCAGCCGCTACGCGCCCCTCATCGGCCTGCTGCGCGCGCTCACCGGCGCGGAGGACGCGCTCGTCGTCAACAACTGCGCGGGCGCGGCGCTGCTGGTGCTGGCGGCGCTGGCCTCCGGCCGCGAGTGCATCGTGTCGCGCGGCGAATTGGTGGAGATTGGCGGCGGCTTCCGCGTGCCGGACGTGATGCGCCAGTCCGGCGCGAAGCTGGTGGAGGTGGGCACCACCAACCGCACGCGCCGCGCGGACTACGCTGGCGCGGTGGGCCCGGACACGGGGCTGCTGGTGAAGGTGCACCGCTCCAACTTCGCGATGGTGGGCTTCACCGAGGAAGTCGACGTGGCGGAACTGGCGGCGCTCGGCCGCGAGCGCGGGGTGCCGGTATTTCAGGACCTGGGCTCGGGCGCGCTGGTGCCGCTGGAAGGGGAGGGGCTCACGCAGGAGCCCACGGTGCCCCAGGCGGTGGCGGCGGGGGCGGATGTCATCGCCTTCTCCGGTGACAAGCTGCTGGGTGGGCCGCAGGCGGGAATCGTGGTGGGACGGGCCGCGCTGCTCGCACGCATCAAGGCCCACCCGCTCACCCGGGCGCTGCGCGTGGACAAGATGACGGTGGCCGCGCTGGAGGCCACCCTGGAGCTGTACCGGGACGGCCGGCCGCAAGCCGTCCCCACGTACAGGCTGCTTGCCCAGCGGCCGGAGGAGCTGCGCGCCCGCGCGCTGCGGCTCCAGGCCCTGCTGGCCGAGCGGGGCGTGAGTGCCCGGGTGGAGGGCGTGGTGGGACAGGTGGGCGGGGGCGCCATGCCGCTGGCCCGGTTGCCTTCCTTTGCCTGCATCCTCACCCTACAGGGGCCGGAAACATTCCTGGACTGCCTGCGCAGCGGGGATGTGCCGGTTATTGGCAGGATCGCGGATGGCGAGGGGGTCCTCGACGTCCGTTGTCTCTCGGAGGAGGAGCTCCAGGTGGTCGCCGACTCGGTCGCGTCCGCCCGTCCAGGGAACCCGCCATGATCAACAGCGCCGTCCTCGTCCTCAACCGGTACTACCAACCGGTGCATGTCACCTCGGTGAAGCGGGCGTTCTCGCTGCTGTACCAGGGCGTGGCCAAGGCCATCGACGCGCAGTACCGCCTCTACGAGTTCGACGACTGGGCCGCACTGAGCGCCACGCAGGACTGCATCACCACCATCAACCGCACCATCCGCGTGCCCCGCGTGCTGGTGCTCAGCGCGTATGACCACCTGCCCCGCGGTCGGGTGCGCTTCTCACGGCTGAACATCTACGCGCGCGACAACGACACCTGTCAGTACTGCGGCAAGAACCTCCCCCGCTGTGACTTGAACCTGGACCACGTCATGCCGCGCTCGCAGGGCGGGAAGACGACGTGGGAGAACGTCGTCTGCTCGTGTGTCCCCTGCAACCTGAAGAAGGGCGGACGCACACCCGAGCAGGCGGAGATGAAGCTGCTCAAGAAGCCCGTACGCCCGCGCTGGACGCCCCTGTTCCGCGGCGCCACGCGCAAGGTGACGTACCGCGAGTGGCTGCCCTTCCTGCACTTGGCGGATGCCTCGTACTGGAACGTCGAACTTCTGGACGAGTAGCGGAACCGCCGCCCCCCAACTGACGGCTCCCTGACGAAATCCGTGGCCGCTGGCAGGGTGGGCCGGGTCCACCCGGGACACGCGCGGGGCTTCCGCGCGCGTTCAAGGCCTGCCCGGTGCGTACCGCTCCCCGTCGCGGAAGGCGCCGGCACGGGAGGGGAGTCTCCGGATGAAAGCGAACCGCTGGCTGGTGCTGGTGGGCATGGTGCTGGCCCTGGGAGCCGTCTCAGGGTGTGACGACGACAAGCCGCCCTCGGGGCCACCGGGCACGACGGACGCCGGCTCGGAGGTGGACTCGGGCACGGACGCCGGAACGGACCTGCCAGATGGCGGCCCGGGCTCCACGTGCATCGACGTGGGCGCGACCTGCAGCCGGGACACGGGCGCCGCGTGCTGTACGGGCACCTGCTCGGAGGCGGGCACGTGTCCCGAGCCGAGCGAGCAGTGCACCCCGGCCGGTGAGACCTGCTCCAGCGGCATCGAGTGCTGCACGCAGAGCTGCCTCGGCGGTAAGTGCTCCACGCAGCAGTGCCTCGACGTGGGCGGCACCTGCGCCAACGCGGAGGAGTGCTGCACCAAGATCTGCGGTGGCGATGGCAAGTGCGCCGCGCTGCCCGCGGGCACCACGTCCTGCAAGGTGCCGGGCCAGGCGTGCGGCGTGGACGGCGACTGCTGCTCCACCAACTGCCAGGCCGGCGTGTGCAAGCCGGCGTACTCGTGCCAGGCCAATGACGACCTCTGCCTGAAGAACGAGGACTGCTGCGGCGGCGTGTGCTCGCAGAACGGCACCGGCACTCCGGGCCGCTGCGTAGCGGTGGGCGGCGCCGGTGGTGGCAACTGCGTGCAGGACGGAAACCCGTGCAGCGGCGGCAGCACCTGCTGCTCGCGCACGTGCGTGGACCTGGGCTACGGCGCCACGGTGTGCCAGCCGGTGGGCGGCTGCCGCCCCACGGGCAACTACTGCACCAACGACGGCGTGTGCTGCGGCGGCGAGAAGGTCTCCAACGCGGTGGACTGCCGGGAGAGCCGCTGCGACAAGCCCAACGGCTGCAACCCGGTGGGCAACATCTGCGGCTCCGGCATGCTGCCCGACGGCGGCATCATCGACGTGAATGCGCGCGAGGCCTGCTGCGACGGCCAGAAGGCCGTGTGCAAGGTGGACTCCACCGGCGTGCCGCGCTGCTTCGGCGGTTGCCCCAGCGGCCAGTGCCCCGCCTCATGCCCCACGGGCTACACCGGAGAGGCGGGCTGCTGCATCGCCCAGGGCAGCACGTGCCAGTTCAGCGACCAGTGCTGCAACGGCAACCGCTGCCTGCCGGGCGCGGACGGCGGCTCCTTCACGTGCCAGCCGGCCCCCACGTGTGATCCAGTGGGCACGGTGTGCGACCCGTCGAACTCGGGCTGCTGCGCCGGAACGGCGTGCCGCGCCATCGACGAGCTGACGTTCGTCTGCCGTCCCACGGGCACCGCGCCCGACGGCGGCACGGGCGGGACGGATGCTGGCACCGGCGGCACGGACGCGGGGCCTGCCTGCACGCCCAACGACCAGGCGTGCACCAACGGGTCGGCGTGCTGCTCGGGCATCTGCAACAACCAGAAGTGTCAGGCGCCGCAGGCCTGCCAGCCGCAGGGGAGCCTCTGCACCTCTCCCTCGGACTGCTGCTCCGGGCTGGGCTGCCGCATCCCCGGAGGGAGCACCACCGGCACCTGCGAGGCCGGGGCTACCTGCTCGGCGGGCGGGCAGGCGTGTTCACCGAACAACCCGTGCTGCTTCGGCCTGCAGTGCGAGACGGGCACGGGCGCCGCGTGCGACGGCAGCCAGGCCTGCACGTGTACCGTGATCATCCGGTGATCATCACCTGACGGACGCTTTCTGGCGGGGAGTCGACTCGGGCAGTAGGACGGGCTTTGATGGGAGTTCCATTGAAGCCCGTCCCACTGTCCTCCATGACCGAACCCTCGCGAGCGCCCCGGAGCGAAGCCCATGTCCTGGGCCCCGTCTCCAAGACACCGGGTCCGGTAGCCTCCGGCCCTCCGGGGCTGTCCCGTCGTCCCCGTCCCCGGCGCATCATCGCCGTGGGCGGAGGCAAGGGCGGCATCGGCAAGTCCATGGTGTCCGCGAACCTCGGCGTGGCGCTCGCGCAGTCCGGGCTCAACGTGCTGCTGGTGGACGCCGACCTGGGCGGAGCCAACCTGCACACGTGCCTGGGCGTGGGGCAGCCCGCGGCCACGCTCTCGGACTTCCTGCGCAAGAACAAGGCGACGCTCGAGGAGGTCATCGTCCCCACGGGCGTGCCCCGGCTGTCGCTCATCGCCGGCGCGCAGGACGCGCTGGACGCCGCCAACCTCAAGTACGCGCAGAAGCAGAAGCTGCTGAAGACGCTGATGGGCGCGTCGGCGGACTACCTCATCCTGGACCTGGGCGCGGGCACCAGCTTCAACACCATCGACTTCTTCATCATGGCGGACCACGGACTGCTGGTGGTGCTGCCCGAGCCGACCTCGGTGGAGAATGCGTACCGCTTCGCCAAGGCGGCGTTCTTCCGGAAGCTCCAGCAGATGGAGGCGCAGTACGGCATCCAGGACATGGTGGAGAGCGCGCTCACCACGCGCGAGGGCTCGCTGCGTACGCTGCATGATGTGCTCGCGCAGGCGCGGCGCAAGGACCCCGCGGCCGCGGAGCGGCTGGAGCGCGAACTGGCCGCCTTCCGCATCCGGCTGGTGGTGAACCAGGCGCGCACGGACGCGGACCTCAACGTGGGGACGGCGGTCGCCTCCGCGTGGAAGAAGTTCTTCGGCATCGAGATGGATGACCTCGGCGCCATCCGCTACGACGACGAGGCGTGGCGCTCGGTGCGCAAGCGCCGTCCGGTCCTCATCGAACGGCCCGATTCCCCGGCGGCCACGGCCATCCAGCGCATCGCCGATCGCCTTCTCGCACTCGACAGCAACCTCGACCCGTCTTCCCCATGAAGCCCTTCGAGCAGCAGACCTATTACGAGCTCCTGGAGGTCCCTGTCTCCGCTCCGGTGGATGACATCCGCGCGGCGTACTCGCGGCTGATGGAGCTCTATGCGCCGGACTCCATCGCCGTGTACGCGCTGGTCGACCCCGAGCAGGTGGACGGCCTTCGCGCCCGGATGACCGAGGCGATGGAGATCCTCACCGACGAGGACCTGCGCGCCGAGTACGACAAGGACCTGGGCCTGCCCACCCGGCGGATGGCGGAGACCGTCACGGCGGGAGGCAGGCCGTCGCCCGAGGCCACGCCCGTGGCGGGCACGGTGGAACGCGCCGCCGAGGCACTCGCGAGCTCGGCCGCGGCGGAGGTGGACGCGGCGGGGACGGGGGAGGGTGCCAGTACGGCGGCGCCCGCTGCACATGCGCCAGAGGAGGTGGAGCAGACCTCGACGGCCACGCCTCCGCCCCCGGAGGCGGCCACGAGCCCGGTGGGACCGTCGGACTTCCGCGCCACGTTCTTCCGTGGGTTCTCCTTCGCGTACGTGTCCAGTTCGTTGCAGGACTCGCAGGTCCTCGGCAGCTCCGTGTATGTGCCCACGGTGGCCTCCGCGTCGGAGACGGCCTCGAGCGCGCCCGCGACCAGCGCACCGTCCACGGCCTCGACGCCCATCCCGGTCGCGTCCGCGACGGAGCCGGTGCAGGCGCCCGTCGCTGCGGCCTCCGCGACGCCTGTTGCTGTCACGGCTGCTACGGAATCGGCGCCCACGCCCGTCACTGTCGCGGCCGCTTCGGAGTCGGTGACCGAGCCCACGCCTCCCGTGGCGCCCGCCGCGGTCGAAGTCGCCTCGGAACCCGCGCCTGAGTCCGTGCCCCAGCAGCTCGCGCCCACCGCCCCCGCGCCCGAGAGCACCGCGCTCGCCACCGTGCCTGGCCGCAAGGAGGGCCCCTCGGCTCCCTCATCCCGGCCGGGTGCTCGCACGCCATCCATCCGCACCGCCACGGTCGGCCCGGCCTCCGAGGCTGGCCGGTCGGCACCGCGTCCGGGCTCCGGGCGGCAGCTCGGCGACGCCCAGGTGCTCTCCCAGGACTCGGCCATCGCCACGGCGGAGGCAGCGCTGGCGCAGGTGGCGGCCCGCGTGCGCGAGCCGCGTCCCCGCACCCCGGACATCCCGGCGGACGCCGAGTTCAACGGAGAACTGCTGCGCCGCGTGCGCGAGGCCCGGTCGTTCTCCCTCCAGCAGGTCGCCGACCGCACCCGCATCTCCAAGGGCCACCTGGAGAACGTGGAGGCCGACCGCTACACCGCCCTCCCGGCCCCCGTGTACCTGCGCGGCATCCTCATGAACCTCGCCCGCGAGCTCGGGCTGGATCCGCTCCGGGTGTCCAGGAGCTATCTGGCCCTGGCTTCTGAGAAGTCAGGGAAGAAGTGACTCCGTCCAGGAGAGGGGCGCATCGGTACAGGGGTGCGATGAAAGTTGACTCCCCCCAGACCGGTGCCTAAGTAGGTAGGACGATGACGGACGAGGAAAAGGTCAAGGCGATGCGGCTCGCCCGTGCGATTGCCTCGGATATCTCGCTCTACAACGAGCAGAAGATCATCAAGGGCATCGAGCAGGACAACCTCTTCGAGGTCCTCAAGGAGGAACTGGAAGAGGGCCGCGAGCTCTACAAGAGCCGCGTCAGCCAGGAGATCTTCACGAAGATGAACTTCTTCGAGCGCGCCATCAACGACATCGTCCTGCGCTCCAAGGCGCACGTGAAGTCGAAGATCTGGTAACCCCTCCGAACGTGGCAGCGCCCGACACGCGAGAGCACCGCGCCCCGCCCGAAGCTCGCGGAGAGCGCGTGGACCAGTACCTCGCCCGGGCGTTCCCGGACCTCACCCGCTCACGCATCCATGGCCTCATCGAGGCCGGGCATGTGCTCACCGACGGGCAGCCCGCCAAGCCGGCGAAGCGCCTGCGAGGCGGTGAGCTGCTCAGCCTCCACGTCCCCGCGCCCGTGGCCGCCGTCCCGTTGGCGGAGGAGCTGCCGCTCGCCGTGCTCCACGAGGACAAGGACCTCGTGGTGGTGGACAAGGCCGCGGGCATGGTGGTGCACCCCGGCGCGGGGCATGCCTCCGGGACGCTCGTCAATGCGCTGCTCCACCGCGTGAAGGACCTGGCCGGCGTGGGCGGCGAGCTGCGCCCGGGCATCGTCCACCGGCTGGACAAGGACACCACCGGCTGCCTCGTGGTGGCGAAGCACGAGCAGACGCTCGTGGCCCTGCAGAAGGCCTTCAAGTCACGCGCGGTGGAGAAGACGTACCTGGCGCTCGTCCACGGTGTGCCGCCGGCAGAGGGGCGCATCGAGACGCTCTACGGCCGCCACCCCGTCAATCGTCAGAAGTTCACCGGCAAGGTGAAGGAGGGCAAGCAGGCCATCACCCTCTACCGCGTGCTCGAGTCCTTCGACGGCGCCGCGCTGGTGGAGGTGGACCTGCTCACCGGCCGCACGCACCAGATTCGCGTTCACCTGGCCGAGTCCGGCCACCCGCTGCTCGGCGACGCCCTCTATGGCGCCGGCCGCAAGGCGAAGGGCAGGGCGGGGGAGGCGCAGGAGCGGCTGGGGCGTCAGGCGCTGCACGCGTGGCGGCTGGCCTTCGCCCACCCGCGCACGGGCAAGGCGCTCAACCTGGAAGCGCCCATCCCCGAGGACTTCACCGCCGCGCTGGAGTTGCTGCGCGGCACCCCGGCCGAGCCGGAAGCGAAGCGCAAGCCCGCCGCCCGGAAGAAGGCGGCGAAGCGGGCTACAGGCCGGACACGCTGAGCGTCTGCTGCCGCTTGGACAGCACCTTCACCGGTTGAATCGCCATGACGCGCATGAAGACCGCGAGCAGCTCGGGGTCGAACTTGTTGCGCATCTCCGTCCACATCAGCATCAGCGCCACTTCCGGGCCGTAGGCATCCCGGTACGGGCGCTTGGACGTGAGCGCGTCGTACGCGTCGCAGATGGCGATGATCTTCGCGTACGCCCCGAGGTTCGTCTTCGGGATGATCATCTGGATGTTGCCGCGCGAGTCGCGCACCGCGGTGCCGAAGTCCGTCTTGTGCTCGAACGTCGTCACCACGCGCAGCAGCGTGGAGCGGCTGAAGCCCTTCTCCATCAGGATGTTGCGCACCGAGATAAGCGGCGCCTTCTGCACCGCCACCCGCTCATCCGGAGACAGCGCGCCGCGCTTGGTGGACAGCTCCTCCGGCAGCGTCGCCATGCCCGCGTCGTGGAAGAGGGCGATGTAGCCCAGGTCTCTCAGCTGCGGCTTCGTCAGCCCCAGCTCCGCGCCGAAGACGATGCTCATCAGGCAGACGTTGACCTGGTGGTACACGAGGTAGTCGTCCTCGCGCCGCATCGTCGTCATTCCCAGGAAGTGCGTCTTCTGCTCGTAGGAGATGTCCACGAAGTCCTGCACGAGCCGCAGCGCCTTGGACGCGTTGATGGGCTTCCCCGCGCGCACGGACTCCAGGTACTTCGACAGGAAGAACACCGCGCGGGCGTAGATGGTCATCGCATACTTCTTGCGATCGACCTTCATGTCGCCCGGGTTGTCCATGTCCTTGTCCAGCTTCTCCTTGAGCTTGGAGAACTTGGCCACGCGCATGTTGAGCAGCTTGCGGCCCGACAGCCCGTCCTCCTCCGTCGTGCCGGACTGCTCCTTGGCGAAGATCCAGACGAAGTTCTTCAGCTCCGGCACCGTCACCGGCTTGGTGAGCGTGAAGCCGCCCACGTCCTTGGCGCGCATCTCCGCCAGCAGGTAGCGCTGGTTCTCGATGGAGTTGAGGTCCACCTTCACCAGCATGCCGTTGAGGTAGAAGGACTCCTTGACGCCCGTCAGCTCCAGCCGGCCTTCCTTGCCGATGATCTGGTTGACGATGTCCTGGAGCTGGTGGAGCGGCTTCTGGAAGACGGCGTTCTCGGGGTCATACATCTTCACCGAGCGCACCAGCATGTAGAGGCCGGCGACCATGGAGCGCGCGAGCGACTGGAGCTTCTCGTTGTGCTCGCGGCCGTACTCGTTGACGTTCTCGTCCTGGCTCTGATTGACCTTCAGATTCTCGGCCATGTGTCTCAAGCCTCCTCAGGGAGCGCCGAGTCCCCGAACAACGTCTTGCGTGTCTGGTACATCGCCTTGCGCGCGGCGGTGAGCACTTCCAGGGGCTGGCTCTTGTCCTCCACCACCTGCTGCAACAGCTTGTAGCCCTGGATGGAGCACGCGCCGCCCAGGCCGTGGATGGCCAGCAGCTTGTCGTCCAGCACGCGCTTCCTGTTGAGCAGCGAGGGCTTCACCGCCAACATCTGCTGCATCATCGACAGCGCCCCGGGCGTGCCCGTGGAGCCGATGGCCGTGTAGAAGGCCACGCGCTCGTCCGGGGTCTTCTTCTCGAACGCTGCGTCCCGCACCACCCGCACTAGGTCCGCGTAGGCCTTGTCCCGGTCGAACTCCGGCAGCATCTTCGCGGCCAGCATGCGCACCTGGGAGATGGGGTCCGCCAGTGTGTCGACCATCATCCGTCGCGCCTCGCCGGTGCGGCCCTTGCCGATGATGCTGATGACCTCCAGCTTCACCACCAGATTGGGGCTCTTGAGCACCTGGGCGAACATCTTCAGGCGGTCCGGGTGGTTGCTCTTCTCCAGGATGTAGACCATGTCGCGCACCGTCTGCGGACGGTCCGACACCAGGCGCATCACGAAGGGGTCCGGCAGCTCGCGCGCGTAGCCCGCCATGACGTCGCACAGCAGCGCGCGGTTCTCCGGCACCTCGATGGTCTCCAGCACCGTGAGCAGCGGGACGATGGCGTCCCTGCCCAGCGCCTGCAGGTAGCGCGTCACGTCCGCCGGGTTCTTCGGGCGCGCCGTCTTCAGCGACTCGCCCAGGCGCATCAGGCGCTGCTCCTCTCCCATCTTGTGGAGGAAGTTGTCCAGCAACCGCGACAGGCCCTCGCCGCCGTCGCGCTGTGACAGCGCGCGCAGCTTGAGGACGATCTGGTTGATGGTGCTGAAGTCGTCCTGGATGAGGAGCATGTCCAGGAGCTGCACGAAGATTTCCTCGAGCAGCGTGGCGTCCTCGACGCCACCTTCCACCACCTGGAACACGGCGCTGACCAGCTTGGGGAACAGCCGCGCGTTCTCCTCCTCACTCACCTCGCGCTGCAGCTTCGCCTTCAGCTCGTCCGACGCGTGGCGGCCGCCCACCACGAGGCCACGAATCTGCTCCACGCCGTCCAGCTTGGAGTCCAGGTCCTCCGCGGACACGCGCGCGAAGCGCAGGTAGTCATCCGAGTTCGTCTGCAGGCGCGAGTAGAGGTAGCCCACCACCTTGTCCACCTCGACCTGGACCTCCTCCTCGGTGGCGGACTCCATGGAGAAGCCCTCCACCACCACGTACTCCACGTGCTCCATGCTCGCGCGCCACAGCTGCGCCAGCACGTCCTCCGCGCCGCGCTCCGGCTCGGACAGGGCAACCATCGTGAAGGTGACCAGCTCCTCCACCATCATGCCCGGGCGGAAGATGAGCTGCCGGATGCCGTCCCGGAAGAACTTGTAGGGCAGCGGGGTGTCCTCGGTGAACAGCGACTCCCCGTACAGCGTCAGGTTCTGCTGCTCCACCTTCAGCGACAGCGGGCCGTACTTCTCGTGGTACGACTGGACGGACTCGAGCGCTTTCGAGAGGAACTCCGGGAAGCGCGACTCGTTGTGGCGGTACATGCCGATCTGCTTGATGCCCTTGAGCAGGTGGAAGGCGAACGTCTTCGCCAGCTCGACCTTCTCCTTCACTTCGGGAGTGAGCTCGGGGCTCGCGTCAGGTGCGGCTTTCTGGGGCTGGGCCATGGCCATGCGTCTGCAACTCTCCGCTCGGGCGGTATCCCAAGCCTACCCTGATTTCCGTCTGTTACCCAGGGGACGAACCGGTGGAAGTTCAAGGGCTTGGGGTGACACCTGCGTAACAGCGCCCCGGATGACCGGGATTTCCTGGTGTGGTACGAGCCGCGTCAGCCACCGAGGGAGTCTCAAGCGCATGAAGCGGATGCTGGCGAGCGGGATGCTGCTGCTGTCGCTGACGGGGTGCTTCCGGATGAGTGTGCGCTCTGGCGCGCCGCGCTCGGGAGACGTGGAGGAGCAGACGGGCGTGAGTCTGGCGTACGGCCTGACGATGTCCAACGTGGCGGCGGCGGAATGCCCGCGGGGCCTGTCGCGGGTGGATGTGTACTGGCCCGTCTGGGGACCCATCGTCTATTTCTTTACCTTCGGCATCGTCGCGCCGCTGCGTGCTGAATACGTGTGCGCGGAGGGCGGCGCCGCGCTGCCGGACTCGGAGTCGCAGTCGGAAGACGCAGCGTCCGGGGTCGACGAGCCGCAGCGTCCCTCGAGCGTGCCACCGTCCCACCCGCCGCTGTGAGCGGCGCCTGAAATGAACGAGGCGGCGGGGATTCCTCCCACGCCGCCTCGAGTCACTTCATGGAACCGTCCCGGACGCGCGGTGCCTCACGCGAGGCACCGCCGCCGTGGTGGGCGTCAGGACTGCTTCTGCGGAGGCGGGGCCACCGCGGCGCTCTCGCCCTTGAGGGCGGAGCGCAGCAGGAAGAGGGTGAGGCCGGCGAAGAAGAGCAGGCCCCAGACGTTGGACCAGACGGGGTGCGCCATCTCGCTCTCGCCCACCGCGTTGAGGAAGCCGCCCAGGCCGCCCAGGTGGCCCAGCACGGCCGGCAGGTTGATGGCGCGAGTCAGGGCGCCGTCGCTGGCAATCTCCAGGATGGCGATGAGCACGCCGGCGATGGAGCCACCGGCGATGTAGCCGGAGGACAGCAGGGTGCCGGGGGAGAACTCGGACTCGGCCGCGCTGCCGCCGCGCACGCGGTCCACCACGTAGCGCACCATGCCGCCCACGAAGAGCGGCGTGCTGCTGCTGATGGGCAGGTACACGCCCACCGCGAAGGGCAGGGCGGACACGCCGCACAGCTCCAGCATCAGCGCGATGAACACGCCCAGGAGCACCAGGTCCCACGGCAGCCGCTGCGTGAGGATGCCGTCGATGATGAGCGCGAACAGCTGCGCCTTGGGCGCGGAGTAGCGCGTGAGCTGCTGGCCCTCGTACACGGCGATGCGGCCGCCGATGCCCGGGTCCACCACGTACTGGATGGTGCCCGCCTCGTCGACGAGGTACTTGCCCGCGGGCACCGGTGTGTCCGCGCCTCGCACGTGGCCTTCCTTGTACGTGCGCTTCGGGCCCTCGGTGAGGGTGCCCAGCTCGGACACCTTCACCTGCGTGTCGTTGGCGAGGCTGAGCGACACCGCGCCCGCGTCCTGCATGGACACCTCGCGCCAGCTGCGCAGCTCGGGGGTGCCGCCCTGCGTGTTCAGCTCATAGCCCTGCGCCCAGAGGGCCTTGCGCAGCGCCGCCTGGTCCAGGCCGCGCGAGGCCAGCGTCTCGGCGGAGAGCGCCCAGGGGAAGGTGTGCTGCACGCGCGTCTCCTCCGTGAAGTCCGTCACCTGCACGCCCGGGTGCGGCTCGGGGATGGTGACGGTGGCGCCGCGGTTGAGCGTCACCAGCACCAGGCCGATGAACATCGCGCTCGTGAGCACGCCGACGAAGAGCGCCACCTGCTGCTTGCGGGGCGTGCCGCCCACCAGGAAGGCCGTCTTCAGGTCCTGCGCGGTGGTGCCGCCGTTGGAGGCCGCGATTCCGACGATGGCCGCCGTGGTCAGCGCCATGAAGCGGTCCTCGGAGGACGTCCACCCCAGGAGCAGGTACACGAGGCAGGTGACGAGCAGCGTGGCCACCACCATGCCGGAGATGGGGTTGGACGAGCTGCCGATCTCACCCGTGATTCGCGCGCTCACCGTCACGAAGAAGAAGCCGAAGATGACGATGAGGATGGCGGAGATGAAGTTGACCTGCAGCGGCGGCGCCAGCCAGATGGCCAGCACCAGCAGCAGGCTGCCCACGAGCACCACGGTGATGGGCAGGTCCTGCTCGGTGCGCAGCAACACCGGTCCGGTGCCCTGGTTGCGCGAGGCGCGCAGCGTGGCGACGCTGCGCTGGAAGGCGCCGATGATGGTGGGCATGGAGCGGATGAGGCTGATGAGGCCGCCCGTGGCCACCGCGCCCGCGCCGATGTAGAGCACGTATGCGTTGCGAATCTGGTCCGGCGACATGTCCCGGATGAGCTGCCCGTTGTGCACCAGCAGCGGCTGCTCCAGCCCGCTGCCGAAGAAGGAGATGGCGGGGATGAGGATGAGGTAGCTCAGCACGCCGCCGGCGAACGTAATCGCCGCCACGCGCGGGCCGATGATGTAGCCCACGCCCAGCAGCTCCGGGCTCACCTCGGTGGCCAGCGTCGCGCTCTTCAGGCCCTTGATGGGTGTGGCCAGCGTCTCGCGGAACAGCTTCATGCCCGAGTACGCGAACTTGTAGATGCCACCCACCACGAAGCCGATGATGACCGTGCGCGCGTTGGTGCCGCCCTGCTCGCCCACTATCAGCACGTCCGCGCTGGCCGTCCCTTCGGGGTAGGGCAGCTTGCCGTGCTCCTGGACGATGAGGCCCTGGCGCAGCGGAATCATCATCAGCACGCCGAGCACGCCGCCCAGCGCCGCGGTGAGGAAGGCATGGGTGAGGCTGATGTCGTAGCCCAGGAGCAATAGCGCAGGGAGCGCCGCCGCCACGCCGAAGGCCAGCGACTCGCCGGCGGAGCCCGCCGTCTGGACGATGGTGTTCTCCAGGATGCTGGAGTTGCCCAGGGCCCGGAAGATGGCGATGGAGAGCACCGCCACGGGGATGGAGGCGGACACCGTGAGGCCGACCTTGATGGCCAGGTACACGGACGAGGCGGCGAACACGACGCCCAACACCGAGCCGAGCACCAGGCCTCGGATGGTCATCTCCAGGGGCGACTTGTCAGGGGAGACGTAGGGCGTATGCGCGTGGGGCGCGTGCACCTCTGCGACAGGGACGCGATCTTCGGCGACCGGCGGGCTACCGTGGGCCAAGCGTGAGGCTCCTTCAGAGGGGAATCGCCGTCCCTTCTAGCAGGGAGCCGAGCGCCCGTGAAACAGAGCGCACAAATGACAAGCGCCCCCGCCCGGGTGGGGCGGAGGCGCTGGGAGCCGGCCGATGTCTGGCCGACCTGCCGCGTCAGGCGCGGACTACTGCTGCATGGCGGCGGCCTCGGGGTCCACCTCGGCCATGAGGGCGGCCAGCTCGGACTTCAGCTTGTCCTTGGCGCGAATCTCCAGCTGGCGGGCGCGCTCGCGGGAGAAGCCGAAGTGCTCGCCCAGCTCCTTGAGCGTCATCGGGCGCTCGTTCATGACGCGCTGCTCGATGATGAAGCGCTCGCGCGGGTCCAGGCGCATCAGCGCGGTGCGGACGCGGGCGTTGATGAGGCCCGCCTCTTCCTTGTCCGCGAACTCGTCGTCCTGCGGCGCGGCGGCGCTCACCACGAAGTCCACGTGGCTGTTGCCGCCGTCCTCGCCCATGGGCGCGTCGAGCGAGAGGTCGCGGCCGCCCATGCGCTGCTCCATCTCGCGCACCTCGCCGGGCTTCACGTGCAGCCGGCGGGCAATGTCATCCACATTCACGATGGCGTCGCCGCTGCCGAACTTCTCCAGCTCGCGGCGCGTGCGGGCCAGACTGAAGAACAGCTTGCGTTGCGCCTGCGTGGTGCCGAGCTTCACCAGGCTCCAGCTCTTCAGGATGTAGTTCTGGATGTACGCGCGGATCCACCACACCGCGTAGGAGATGAGACGGATGCCCTTGTCCGGGTCGAACTTCTGCACGGCCTTCATCAGGCCGATGTTCCCCTCCTGGATGAGGTCGGACATCTTGATGCCGTAGGAGCGGTACTCGTAGGCGACCTTCACCACGAAGCGCAGGTTGGACGTCACCAGGCGGTGGCCGGCGGCCAGGTCCCCCTTGATGAAGCGCCGCGCCAGCCCCTGCTCTTCCTCCACCGTGAGGAGGGAGTAGTGGTTGATCTCCGAGAGGTACATCGCCAGAGAGCCGGAGTTGGACGACTGCTCGGTGGAAGCCTGCATGAGTGGTGTCTCCCGACGGTGGCCTCTCTCTTGGGAGGCCGAGAAAATGTGTTCGGACAGCCTGACAACTTGACGAAGGCTGCCTTGAGCAACGGCGGTGCCAACTTGCTGCTGTGCGTCTTCCCCAATGTCTGCGGGGGGTTGGCGGAGGTTGGCCGCGTGTACAAGGCGGGAAACCTGTAACGGTTACATCGCGCCTGGAGGGCGACCTCGGAAACGGAGCGGTAGGAAGTTCAGATTGATGAGCAAGCGGCCTCCCACGTGAGGTCCGGACCTGTCTGCCCGGGCGACGCAAAAGGCGTAACGCTTCGCACCGTGGATGACAGGTGCGTTTCCTCGATCGCGCTGGAACGCACGGAGAGCGGACGGGAGGACAGGGGCCTCCACGCTCGCAAGGTCGGGCTCGGGAATCGCGGGCGACGCGCGGGGCTCGGGAATCGCGGGCGACGCGCGGGGCTCGGGAATCGCGGGCGACGCGCCGGGCTCAGGAAGCGCGGCGGGCGCGGGGAGCGCGCTCTTCCGCGGCGGCGCGGCGGGCGTCGGCGGCGATGGCACGCTTGAGCGTGGCGAGGAGCTCCGCCGACTCGCCCTGGCGCAGCGGGCGGCCACCGAAGCGGGCCTCCAGGTAGCGGCGGGTGATGGGGCTCAGGGCAGGGGAGAGCGGGTGATGCTCGCGGGCGAGCCGCGCGTCCAGCTCCTCCAGCGTCTCGCCCTCGTGGCGCTCCAGCCGGGCGGAGGCGAGCTGGGCTTCCACCGCGTCCACGAAGCGCGTGGCGTCATGCGGGCGCTCACGCCCGAGGAACCGGGCCAGCCTGCGCCAGACGCCATACGTGACGGCGCCGGCCACGAGCGCGGTGGCCCAGGCCCGAAGCGGCGGCAACCGGCTCGGCGACTCGTCCTCGTCGGAGCCTTTGGGCGGGCGGACGAGCGCGCGCGCCACGTCCAGCTGGTCCCTGAAGGAGTAGTCGACCACGGCGCTGCGCCAGCGCTCCTCCAGCGACTCGTAGAAGCCGAGCAGATCCTGGAGGAATTCGGAGGCCTGGCTGGCGCGGTGGGCCGGCGGCGTCGCGTCCACGGTGACGAAGCCGCGCCCGGGCACCAGCACGTGCGTCCACGCGTGCGCGTCACCGGCGCGGACGATGTAGACGTCATTCACCCGCTCGCCGCCGAAGAAGCCCGTGGCCAGCCGCGCGCGGAAGCCCTGCGTGCGCAGCATCAGCGTGAGGGCGGTGGCGAAGTGCTCGCAGTGTCCCGCCTTGCGCTCGAAGAGGAAGTCCGCGAGCGGATCCTCCACGTCCCCGCCCAGCTCCAGCGTGTACGAGTTCTCCCGCTGCAGCCACGCGGCCAGCTTCTGCGCGGCGGCCAGCGGCTCGCGCTCGCCGTTGAGCACCCGCGCGGCCGTCTGCGCGACGCGGGGGTCGATGTTCTCCGGCAGGGTCAGCAGCGCGTCCTGCTCGTTGGCGGGGAGCTTCTGGAAGCTGTCACCGCTGCCGCCGGGAGGAAGGCTGTAGGCCTCGTAGCTGAAGGCGATGCCAGGGTCGAGGAAGCGCACCTCGCCGCCACCCAGCTCCTGGATGCGGGCGCGCCGGCTGCCCGTCTGCGTGTGGGAGGCCGCGTTGCCCAGCCTCGAGGGCGTCTCCAGGGCCACCAGCGTGCTGGCCCCGTACGCGGGGAGCAACTCGACGCGCTGGTGGATGAGGCCCTCGCTGCCCGGCCGCAGCGTCACCATCCAGTCGCCGGTGCCCCGGGCGCCGCCCACGTTCGTCCATTCCTGCCCGTCGAAGATGTCGTAGGTGCGGCCCACCCAGTACGCGTCCAGGTTCTCCTTGTCCGGAGCCGGGTCCAGGGTGGCGCGCAGGACGATGCGGGGGTTGCCCTTGATGGTGCCGGCGCCGCCCAGCCGCACGGTGTTGGAGAAGCCCGTGGTGGCGGCGCCCAGGCCCGGCGCGGCGCGCGGGCCCATCATGTTCCAGTTGAGGCGCGGGAAGAGGATGAAGAAGGCCACCGCGCCGGCCACCGCGAAGGTCAGCCCCGTGGCCAGCGGGCGCATCACCTGGCGCACCGGCACCGGCTCGCCTTCCGGCACCGCGGCCTCCACCACGCCCAGCGCCAGCGACATGCTGGACAGCACGCCGAAGGCCACCAGACACACGCCGTAGGTGAGCTCGCCGGTCAGCGCCGCGCCGCCCGCCACCATCAGCAGCCCGGACAGGTGGACCTGCCCGTCGGTGGCCGGCTCGGGCGTGGACAGCAGGCGGTGCGCGGAGATGAGGCCCGCGAAGGCGCACGCCGCCACCACCAGGTTGAGCGAGCCGGCCAGGACATTCATGCCCAGCACCACCGCCACCACGAGCAACAGCAGCGCGGTCAGCTTCGCCCGCCGGCCGAACAGGCGCCGCCCCATGAGCGCGCACAGCAGCGCCAGCCCGTAGAGGGCGAGCGTCCACACCGGCAATTGCCCGGACACGCCCATGGAGGCGAAGGCGGCCCCGGCGCCCAGGTCCCGCAGCCTCAGCCGCAAGCCGTGCCTCATGCCGCCTCCTCGTCCTCGTGCGGGCCCTCGTGGCCCAGCCACGCCAGGGCCCGGAGGACGCGCCGCTCCTGCGCGGTGCCCGCGGCGGGGCGCACGCGGCCGTCCGCCGTGTCCAGCCCGACTTCGTGGCCCTCCTCGATGAGCCGGTGCGCCAGCGCGGCCACCTCCTCGCAGCGGCGCTCCAGCGCGTCGCCCTCGAGCCCGGCGACCACCGCCAGCACCCAGGTGCGGCGCTCCTCGCGCTCGCGCTCCACGCGCAGCAGCTTTCCCGCCGACGCGCTCTTGCGCCAGTGGATGCGGCGCGCGTCCTCGCCCTGCATCAGCTCGCGCAGGCCGGACACGTCGCCGGTGCCGTCGTTGCGGCGCGGGTTGCCCGCGTCACCCACCGGCCCGCGCTCCGCCTCGCCCGGGTCCTGGCAGGCGTAGCCGCGCCGCGGGTAGACGAGGAGCGTGCCCTCCAGGGAGAACACGCGCGACTTGGCGAACAGGCCCAGCGGCCACGTCGTGGTGACGCGCACGCCCGTCAGCAGCACCGGTCCGCGCCGGGGCGCCGTGAGGTTGGCCCGCACCACGTGGTCCACGCCCATGGGGAGGTAGCCCACGCCGCCCTCGCCCGTCAGCGGCGAGTCCGCTTCGCCCAGCGTGAGGGCGAAGCCGTGGCCCCGCTTCTTCGCAATCGCCCAGCGGAAGGCGAAGGGCTCGGCCGCGAAGGCCGCGTCCGCGCCCACGCGCCGCACGGACACGTCCTGCAGGCAGCGCTCGGACAGCACGCCGGACACCACCACCATGCTCAGCAGCAGGCCCAGCAGCAGGTAGAGGAGGTTGTTGCCGGTGTTGAGCGCGCCCAGGCCCACGCCGAACGTCACCACCAGGTACGTGCGGCCGATGCGCGTCACCTTCAGGGTGCGCGGCGGCCGGAGCCAGGCGCGCACCCGGGCCCACCACTGCTTGCGCCGGCGCGGCGTCACCGGGGCGCCGGAACCTTCCGGGAGATTTCCTCCAGGAGGTGCGCCGCCTCGTCTCGCGCCGTCACGCCCTGCACGGCGCTGCGCAGCAGCACACGGTGCGCCCAGCAGGGCACCAGCAGCGCCCGCACGTCTCCCGGCGTCACGAAGTCCCGGGACTCCCACAGGGCCTGCGCCCGCGCCGCCGCGCCCAGCGCCAGCACCGCGCGCGTGGACGCACCCCGCTCGATGTCCCCGTGCTGGCGCGTGGCCGTCGCCAGCCGCACCACGTAGTCCGCCACCGCGCCGTCCAGCTTCAGCTCCGCGGCCAGCGCGCGCAGGGACGCCACCTCCTCGGGACCGGAGACGAGCTCCACTGCGTCCAGGGCCGGCGCGACGCCTCGGGTGGTCAGCAGCCGGGACTCCACCTCGGGGGCGGGGTGGCCCAGCGACATGCGCACCATGAAGCGGTCCAGCTGCGAGTCCGGCAGCGGGTACGTGCCGGAGAAGTCCACCGGGTTCTGCGTGGCCACCACGGTGAAGGGCGCGGGCAGTGGGTATGTGGCGCCGTCCAGGGACACCTGGCCCTGCGCCATGGCCTCCAGCAGCGCGGACTGCGTGCGCGGCGGTGCGCGGTTCAGCTCATCCGCCAGCACGAGCTGACGGAAGAGGGGACCAGGACGGAACTGGAAGGTGGCCGACTGCGCGTGAAAGACCTGGGCGCCGAGGATGTCCGCCGGCATCAGGTCCGCGGTGAACTGGACGCGAGCGAAGCTCAGGCCACACGCCCGGGCCAGGGCCTCCGCGAGTGTCGTCTTGCCCACACCCGGCACGTCCTCCAGGAGGAGATGCCCCCCGGCCACCAGGCACGTCACGACGAGCTGGGCCTGGGCTTCCTTACCCTGGACCGCGCGCCCCAACTGGGTGGCGATCCGTTCCATCGCCGAATGCGCGGAGGCAGGGGAAGGGACGGGGGACAGGACGCGGGCAGGCTGGTTCATCTCCCGCCACTCTAGCCGACTCCCTCGCGGGCCGGCACACCCGGTTCGCGGCGCGCCCCTCGCGGGACGCCTGCCTGCTCACCGGGTGGGTGTGCTGCTCACGCCGAGAGGATGTCCTCGGGCGTGTAGTACGCGCGGCGCTGGGACTCGCCCGTGCCGACGCCGAAGTAGCGGAACATCCGCTCGTGATGCGTGGCCAGGCCGCGCAGCTGCACCGGCCGCTCTACCAGCTCACGGGTCAGCACGCCCACCGCGCTGTCCTTGAACTCGCGCAGGTGCGTGAAGTCCAGGACGACCTCGCGGCCGCTGAGCTCACTCAGCGAGGTGCGCACCTCGTGCGCCGTCCTGCCGTCCAGGATGCCCTCCAGCCGAAGGGTGACCCGACCTGCGACCTCCTCACTGTGAATCTGTAGCCCCGCCATCGCTGTGCGCTCCCAAGTAGATGCTGTGTGCACGATGTGCCGTTGAGATGGGCACGGCGGCTGAGGGCAATTTCCAGACCCGGCAAGGGCCCGGAAGTTCCACGGATGAGACAACCCGTGGAGTGCTCTCAACCGGGCGCACACACTGCACCTTGGCGACTGGGAAGGTCAGCCCCCCCCAGGGAAGATTCACCGGATTGTCATGCAACGGGCGTCCAGCATGTTGCCTGTCGGTCAACCCTTGCGGTCAACCGTTGTCTGCTGGTCGGCGAGGGTGAGCTGGCGCTCCTGCTGGGCCTTCAGCTTCCGGAACTCCTTCACGACCTTGGTCGGGTAGCCCGCCATGAACTTCTTGCGGACCTCCGGCTTCGCGAGGATGCGCTTGGCCAGCCCGGGGCCCGCGTTGTAGGCCACCAGGGCCTTCTCCACGGTGCCGAAGCGGGAGATGAGGTCCGCCAGGTACGCGGTGCCCAGCTGCACGTTCGTCTCCGCGTCGAAGAGGTTGCTGGAGCGGCCCAGCTTGTAGCCGCCCTTCTCCGCCAGGTACTTGCCGGTGTCTGGCATCACCTGCATCAGGCCCATGGCCCCCACGCCCGAGACGGCGTAGTTGTTGAAGCTGCTCTCGCACCGGATGACCGCCACCACCAGCAGCGGGTCCACGTTGTTGGCCCGGGCCTCGCGGACGATGGCCACCGCCAGCCGCCGCTGCTGCCGCTCGGGCAGGCCGGAGGCCTTCACCAGCGCCGCCACGCCCAGCCGGTCGGCCTCGGCGAAGTCCGCCTCGTCCTCGTACACCTGGAGCTTCGCCAGGGCCGCCTTCAGCTCGGCGTCACGCGCGGACAACTGTGCGCGCAGCTCCACCACTTCCAGTGCCTCACCCTGGGGGCCTTCCGGCACCTGCACCGGAAACGCGAACGCCTCAGTTCCCACCAACCACGCCGCTGCCGCCATCGCCACCGTCCAGCCCCGCATCCCGCCCTCCCCGGCGCCAGTGCTGCGCGCGCCCGCTGAACCTGCAACTCCAACTGACTTCTGATGCGATGGCGGCAAAGCAGGCGGCGTGCCATGCGCCTTTCACACTGCGTCCCTCCTTATGAGATCTCCACGCAAGGGCTGGAGGATCGCCCCGCACGTCGGAAAAAATGCCCGGGTGGGGCAGTGCTTTACCCAACGTGAGGCTGTGAAAAGGACTGGGTTGCCCGGTCCGGTACCCGTTCCTAGCTTTGCCCGCGCCAGGGTGTGGGCTTGGGAGGTGTGGCGTGTACTGGACGATGGGAATGATCCTGCTGGTGTTGTGGGGGCTCGGGATGACGGCGGGCTCCACCGAGGGCTACTGGGTCCACCTGCTGCTGTTGTTCTCCTTCGTGGCCTTCCTGCTGGCGGTGGTGTCCACCGGCCGGCGGACGACGCGCGCGAGATGGACGGCGAACCCATGAGCGGTGTCGGGCTGGAAGTCACGGGCCTGGAGCTGCCCCGGGACACCGCGGGCTTCACGCGGCGCGAGTGCCCGGGCTGCCAGCGGCCCTTCAAGATGCGGCCGGGCCCGTTCGACGCGCGCGCGGTGCTGCACAAGCTGCAGGCCTTCTTCACCTTCGAGAACGCGCACGAAGGGGAGGACGGGCTGCCGCTGTGGCGCTGCCCGTACTGCGGCACGCGCGCGGAGGCGGATGCCTTCCTCACGCCCGCACAGCAGACGCACCTGGAGGGTGTGGCGCGCGCGTGGGCCAACCACGTGCGCTACGAGCAACTGGCCCATGTGAATCGCACGCTGTCGCTCAACCCTCGGCCCACCTTCGTCGCGGTGACGCCGGAGGCGCTGCCCGGGCCCATGGACCCGGAGGCGGACGAACTGCTGCGGACGCTGCCCATGCTGTGCTGCGGGGAGGACGTCAAGGTGCTGTGGGACTGGGACCAGCCCCTGTTCTGCCCCTACTGCGGCACCCGGCATGGGGGCCTGAGCGGCCGCCAGCAGGTGCAGCTGCGCTTCATCCAGGAGTAGGCAGCCGGCCGGCGGTGGACGCGGGCCGGCCGTGAAGGCAGGCTGCGCCGCCATGACGAGGGCCTCCTCCCGGGTGCTGCTCGCGGCCCTCCTGTTGGCCGCGGGCGCGGCCTCCGCGCACGACGCGGACATCCTCTATTCACAGGTGCGCCGCACCCCGACGGGCTCTCCGAATGGCGAGTCGCGCGACGCTCCCGGCGCCAGGCCGGCGGGCGAGCCCGGGGGGTCGGAGGTTCGTCAGGTGCTCACGCTGACGGCGGGCACGCTCGGCCTGCTGCTGCCCGCCGACGCGGACGGGGACGGCACGGTGTCCCAGACGGACCTGGACGCCCGCCGCGCCGCGCTCGAGGTGGGCGTGTGGGACGCGCTGCCGCTCACCGCGGGCGGGCGGCCCTGCACGCGCACCTCCCACTCCGCGCTGCTGCGCCAGACGTACGTGGAGCTGACCGCCACCTTCACCTGCCCTCCGGGGCCGCTGCGGCAGACGTACACCGTGCTGTCGGTGCTGCCGGTGGGCTACCGCGTGATCCTCGGCAGCTCGCTGGACGGTGAAGTCCCGGGCTCGGTGTTCGCGGACGCCGCGCAGCCGAGCGTGGACATCCCCGGCCTCGCGGAGGGAGGGAAGGGGAGCGCGTCCGTCCGCGGCATCCTCGGCTGGGTGGAGGAGGGCGTCCGCCACATCTTCGACGGCTGGGACCACCTCGCCTTCCTGCTCGCGGTGCTGCTGGTGGGCGGCGGGTGGAGGCGGGTGCTGCTGCTCGTGTCGTCGTTCACCGTCGCGCACTCCCTCACCCTGGGGGCCGTCGTGCTGGGCTGGGTGGGGCTGGACGGAGACCGGGCACGCTGGGTGGAGGCCGCCATCGCCGCGTCCATCATCTATGTGGCGGTGGAGAACCTCGTCCTGCGCGAGCACCGCCACCGCGCCCTTGTCACCTTCCTCTTCGGGCTGGTGCACGGCTTCGGCTTCGCGAGCGTGCTGAAGAACTACGGGCTGGGGGACTCGGTGGCCCCCGCGCTGCTGGGCTTCAACGTCGGCGTGGAAGTCGGGCAGGCGGCGGTGGTGGCCGTGCTGCTTCCCGTGCTGCGCATGGTGCAGCGGCGACCGGCGCTGCACCTCAAGACGGTGCGCGCGGTGTCGGTGTGCATCCTCGCTGCTGGTGGGTACTGGATGATCGAGCGGGCACTCGGTTGAATCCGGCGGAGGGCGTCCCTACGTTGCCGGCATAGAGGGTAGGGAACGGGGGACGTCAATGGGTGCGAGGCATACCCGGCTGGCCGCTGCGCTGGCCGCCGCATGGGAGGCGGAAGTCGTTTCCGCCCGGCGGATGACAGCGCTGGCGGAGCGCATTGGCGATGCGCGGGTCCGGGCAAGGCTGATGGTGCTGGCCGCCTTCTGCCGCGCACACGCCTCGCGCCTGCTGGCCCGGCTGGCCGCGCTGGGCCGGGGACCGCTGCCCGTTCCGCCCGAGGACATCGAGCTGGACGCGGACACCATCCTCGAGCTGCGACGCGAGGGCTGCTTCGCCCGCGCGTCCGCCGCCCGCTACGAGACGACGGCCGAGCTGGCGCGCCAGCAGGCGGACCTGTCCTCCGCCTGGGTGTGCGAGCTCAACCGTACGGAGGAACAGGACCGCGCCCGGGAGCTGCTCGCCCTGGCGGAAGGGGCCCTGGCCGCCGTCATGCACGGGCCGTCCTCCACCGTGGACGCGTCGCCGGGCTCCTAAAGACGCGTCTCCAGGCTCCTGAAAACGGGCGCCTGAAGTCCACCCGGCTCGCTCTCCCGGTGACAGTCCCCGCGCGTTGGGCGTAGAAACCCGCCCATGGCGAAGGAGAGCTACAACGACCTCATCTTCCAGCTGGGCGACCTGGCGCGTGATCGGCTGCCCGGCAAGCCCAACTGCCCGCGCTCCATGGACCGCGTCTACCGCGCCGAAGAGGCCGTGGTGGCGCGCCGGGACGAGCTGGCCGCGCTCGAGCAGGAGATGAACGACCACGATGCCGCCTGGCAGGACTACCTGGCCCAGCAGGCCGAGGAGCGGGCCGGGCACCAGGTCGTCGTGAAGAAGTGGAAGAAGGCGGTGGACGCCATCGAGGGCAAGGTCAAGGACCTGCGCAAGACGCTGTCCACCCGCCGCGCCGAGCTGCGCTACGCCCTGGACGGCCTCCAGAAGCTCGAGAAGAAGATCAAGGACATGGAGCTGACGGGCACGGAGGCGAGCAAGATCGACGTCGCTCGCACCAACCTCAAGAAGAACCGGCTCGCGCAGATGCGCCTGGGCCGCGAGGTGGAGGACCTGGAGGTCCGCGTGTCCAATGCCCTCACCCCCGAGCCCGGCCAGCCCGGCTCCGCCGGCATCCTGGCGCACAAGCGCATGCTGGAGATGGAGGACGAGGAGGAGGCGCGCAAGCTGGAGCACGACCACCAGATGGCGGAGCTCGACCAGGCAATCGCCGCGAAGGAGGAACAGGTGAAGGCCGCGGAGGATTACCTGGATCAATCGCTGTTCCTGCTCGGCGAGGACGTGTACGCTCGGCGCATCCCCGATGCGCAACTCGCACCGTTCTACCCGCGGCTTGATCGCGCCCAGTGAGGGAACCCCCCGCCCGTAGTGCTTGACGTGGGGGGCGCGTCTGCTACATTGCGCCGCTTCCTGGCGACCGCGGGGACGCGAGCAGTCCAGGTCATTGAATTTATTGGGATTTTCCGCGCCACGCGCGCTGGCAGTGAGGACGACGTGAAGGGTCTGATTGGCAAGAAGATCGGAATGACCCAGGTGTTCAACGATGAGGGCAACCTCGTCCCGGTCACCGTGATCGATGTGGGCACCTGCCAGGTCGTGGGCAAGCGCACCCCGGAGAAGGACCAGTACTCCGCGGTGACGATCGGCTTTGGTGAGATCCGCGAGAAGATTCTCAACCTGGCCGAGCGCGGCTTTTTCAAGAAGGCCAACGCGCCCTACCGCCGTCACCTGAAGGAGTTCCGTGTCACCCCGGAGGAGGCTTCCTCCTTCAACGTGGGCGACGCCGTGAAGGCCGACATGTTCGCCAAGGGCGAGCTGGTGGACGTCACCGGCGTCACGAAGGGCCGCGGCTTCTCCGGCGTCATGCGCCGCTGGAGCTTCAAGGGCTCGCAGACGAAGACGCACGGTACGCACGAGTACCAGCGTCACCCGGGCGCCATCGGTCAGCGTAAGACGCCTGGCCGTACCTACCCCAACAAGAAGATGCCGGGTCACTTCGGCGTGGAGCAGGTCACCACGCAGAACCTGACCGTCGTCGAAGTGGACGTGGAGAAGGGCCTCCTGCTCGTGAAGGGTGCCGTCCCGGGCCACAACAACGCCGTCGTCTACGTCCGGCCGAGCATCAAGGTGGCCATGCGCGCGCAGCACAAGGCCGCGCGCGGCTAGTCGCACCGGGCGCCCTGCAGTCCAGGCGCTCCTGACGCCCCGCCTCCGGGCCCGCTTCGTCGGGCATCCGGGCGGGGCGTTCGCTTTGCGGGGCAGGGCTTGCTTCCCGCGGGGCGACGTCACGGGTAGGTACAGGTGTGCCCCCAGTGGGGCCCTGCCTGCCCTCTTTCCCACGGCCGTGTCACGGGCGCGCCCCGAAACGTTGACCGGTGGGCGCCCCGCGTCAGCGTGGGTGAAAAGAATACCGACTCCGCGCCATCGTGGCTTGTCGCTCGTGGAAGCCGTGTGCACATGGATGCGCCACGAAGGGGCCTGATCGTCGAGTGACGCAGGCGCCCGGGATGGGGGAGGCTTCGACCTCCCGCACACGGCGGCCCACCCCACGGGCCGGGCAGGAACCATGAACGCACGCACGCTCCGCGTCATTGCTTCGTTGGCCATTTCGCTGGCGGCGCCTGTCGCCTCGGCGCAGGACGATGATGAGAAGGTCCTCGACAATGTCGTCGTCCGCAACCGGCTGTTCGAGCCCGGAGGGCACCTCGAGCTGTCGCTCGGCGTGGGCCTTCCGGTTCAGACGCACCTGACGGCGCACTACTTCTTCAACGTCGGCGTCGCCTACAACCTCTTCAACACCTTCGCGCTCGAGGCGCGCGCCGGCTACGCGGCCAGCCGCCACACCGGGCTCGCGCGCTCCATCTCCGAGAGCTTCCTGGACCGCCAGGACAAGAAGGTGACGGACGAGCTCGAGGACCTCTGGGAGATGAACCTCCACGGCGTGGCCGGCGTGAGGTGGGCGCCCATCTACGGGAAGCTCAGCCTGCTGTCCGATTTGCCCGCCCACTTCCAGGCGTACGTCTGGGCCGGCGGCGGCCTCGGCTCCTTCCAGCGCAACTCCGTCATCCAGTGCACCCAGGTGGTGGACCGGGAGCTGGGCATCTGTGACGACCGCGCGGTGCCGGAGGACCGGGGCTCGGCGTCGAGTGACTACTGGGTGAAGGAGACGCGCGTGGCCCCGGTGGTGTCCGCCGCGGTGGGCTTCCGCTTCTTCGTCCTCAACAAGCACGGCGTGCGGCTGGAGCTGCGCGACTGGGTGTTCCGCGACGCCTACCGCGTCAACCTGCTGCGCGATGACTGGGAGGCGGGGCGCGAGACGGGTGAGCCCGCGGCCAGCCCCGGCTTCACGCACCTGGTGCAGTTCGACCTTGGCTACACCTTCTCCTTCTAGGTCCTCCTGACTATGCGACCCATCATCTCCCTCGCGCTCCTCGTCGCCGCCCCGGCCCTCGCGCTCGCGCAGGCGAACGTGCCCGCGCCCGGCGCCGAGACGTCCGTGCCGCCGCCGCCCGTCCAGGCCCAGCCGAAGCCGGAGGCTCCCTCCGCGCCCGCGACCCGGCCCGAGCCCGTCGTGCCGCAGGAGACGCCTGAGCCGGCTCCTGAAGCAGACACCGCCGCCGAGGCCCCCGCGCCCGCTTCTCCGGAAGAGACGCCCGTGGTGGCCGAGCCCCAGCCCACGCAGCCGGACGCGCCCGCGACGCCGGAGGACGCGCCCGTGCTGGCCGCCGAGTCCCCGCGCACCACCGAGGCCCAGCAGCAGCGCCTGGTGCATGGCGCGCCGCTCTACAACCCGAACGTGTCGGTGCACATCGTCCAGAAGAAGCGCTTCGCGGACGAGGGCCACCACGAGTTCGCGTTCTTCCCGGCCACGGTGCAGGTGAACGGCAAGTACACCAACCACGCCGGCTCGGCCCTCCAGTACATCTACCACCTGCAGGAGAACTTCGCGTTCCAGCTGATGGGCCAGTACAACTGGTACTCGAACGAGAGCGACTTCAACCTCGAGCTCATCGACAAGGTCCGCGAGCAGGCGCAGGCGGCCTCGTCGCTGCTGCTGGTGTGGGGCGCGCAGGCGGGCGTGGAGGTGACGCCGCTCTACGGCAAGTTCGCCTTCCTCAACGACTCGCTGGCCCAGTTCAGCGTGGTGCTCAGCGGCGGCGCGGGCCTGGGCTCCACGCGCCACCTCATCCGCCCGGAAGTGGCGAACGAGGTGGACGGGGAGACCTTCACGGTGCCGGCCCGCTTCGGTGACACCGGCACCAAGTTCCTAGGCTCGGTGGGCGGCGGCTTCCGCCTCCAGTTCGGCGAGCACTACGCGCTGCGCATGGAGGTGAGAGACCTCATCTACACCGCCCGCGTGGACAAGGTGGACGGCTGCAACCTGGCGGACTTCGAGGCGCTGGAGGCCGCGCGCGCGGGCAACCAGGACTTCGCCACGCTGCAGCTCAGCGGCAGCTGCAAGTACGAGAAGTTCGACGGCGTGGACCCGAAGACGAAGAAGAACTACCGCGAGGACATCATCCTGGGTCGGGACCTGGTGGCCGAGCCGTCCTCGGACGTCCTCAACAACATCAGCTTCTACGCCGGCTTCTCCATCCTCTTCTGACGCACATGAAGGCACTCCTCGCCATGAAACGACTGCTCAGCTTCTTCGTCGTCCTGGCGCCGCTCGCGGTGTTCGCCCAGCAGGACGTGGGCGGCTACAACCGCGCGCTGGCCGCCTTCAACGCCGGCGACTTCGACACCGCCGCGCCGCTCTTCTTCCAGCTCTCCGAGGGCGCCGCCGACGCCGACGTGAAGGGCAAGTCGGAGTACTTCCTCGCGCAGTCGCTCGCGAAGAAGGGGCTGCCCGTCTCCGCCTTCATCTCCTACGCGGCCATCGTCAACGCCGGGCCCTCGCACCCCTCGTACCTCAAGGCGGTGGAGGGGCTGGTCGACATGCAGCAGCAACTGGACGAGCAGAACCTCATCCCCAGCATCCTCAACCAGGCGTACACCGACGAGGTGCGCGACCGGTGGGTGACGCTGCCCAAGGAGGTGCTCGCCCGCATCAACTACCTGGTGGGCACGGTGAGCCAGCGCAAGGGCCGCTTCGAGGAGGCGCGCCAGCTGCTGGAGGCCGTCCCCAAGGACAGCCGCGTCTACGCCAAGGCGCGCTACCTGCTGGGCGTGGTGCTGTCGGACCCGCGCTTCCCTGGCCGCCCCGGTGAGGGCGACGCGCTGGACAAGGAGGCCCTGTCCGCCTTCAACGCGGTGCTGTCCGCGAAGGAGCCGCAGGTGGAGCTCAAGCCCACCCAGCACCTGGCGCTGCTCAGCCTGGGCCGCCTGCACTACCGCCGTGGCGAGCAGGCGGAGGCCACCGCCGCCTACGAGCGCGTGCCTCGCTACGCCCGCTACTGGGACCAGGCCCTCTTCGAGAACGGCTTCGCGCGCTTCCAGAACGAGGACTTCGGCGGCGCGCTGGGCAGCCTGCAGGCGCTCCACGCGCCCCAGTTCGAGGGCGCCTTCCAGCCCGAGTCGTGGATCCTCAAGGCGACCGTCTACTACTACTCCTGCCTCTACGACGAGGTGAAGACCACGCTGGCGGCCTTCGACGAGCTCTACGGCCCCATGGCGAAGCAGCTCGACCCGTTCACCGGCGACGACGTGCAGCTGGTGCAGGCGTACAACCTGGTGGCCGCGGAGAACCGCCGGCTGCCGCGCCCGGTGTACCTGTGGCTGCGCAACAACGAGCGCATCCGCGAGGTGATGCGGATGCTGGACCAGGTGGACCAGGAGAAGCGCACGCTCAGCGGCGGCGGCTGGCGCGGCTCGCCCATGGCAGCGCAGACGATGGGCTCGCTGGAGGAGATTCGCGGCACGCTGCTCCAGGTCGGCGGCACGCTGGCCAAGAGCCGCATCCGCGAGGCGGCTGACAACCTGCGCACCTTCTCCGACCAGGCGGAAATCATCCGCGTGCAGACGGCGCTGGACGAGAAGGACCTGCTCCAGGCCGGTGTGGACCAGAAGGCGCTCCTGACGCGCCAGTCGCTCTACCGGCCGAAGATGCCGGGGGCCAATTACAACTACTGGAAGTTCCAGGGCGAGTTCTGGATCGACGAGATTGGTTACTACCAGTACACGCTGAAGCGCGGCTGCCCGGCGAAGACGGCTGAATCCACGCAGCAGCAACAATAGACACACATGGGCCACTGTCGCCCACGGTCGTACCCACGAGGGGGCCGCCTCCGCGCGCAGCTGGCGCCGGGGCCGCCCCCTTCGTCGTTGTCGGGCACTGGAAGAACCCATTGCCAGACACTGGGTTACGGGTCGCAAGAGTCGTTCCACGCCACTTCTCATTCTGGGAGGGCGCGTCTACTTTCCGTCGTCCCTCGTCAATGGGTGTCTGATCGCCCGGTTGCCGGGTCGGCTTCACGGCAGGAGCTCGCATGAAGGTGGTTCTTCGTTTCGGTGCGCTGGCGGTAGGTGTCGCGCTCGCCGCCGGTGGGGTGGGAGAGGCGGCGGAGTCGCCGGCTCGCAAGGCGGTGAAGAAGCCCGCCTCGGCGTCGGCGTCGAAGACCCCCGGGGCGCGGGAGGCTCGGGAGAAGGGCAAGGCGTCCGACAAGAAGGCTCAGGCCGCGAAGCAGGAGGAGGCGAAGGCCCCTCCGCCCGGCGTGGCGCCCGAGGACGTGCGCCGCGGCCCCGCGCGGGTGAAGCCCGCCACGGCGAAGTTCGCGGACATCCCCCGCATCGCGGACTCGAAGAAGGACGCGCTCGCGGACAAGAAGCGCGACGAGGCCATCGAGGCCCTCAAGCGCCTCGTCTCCAAGCTGCACGACGACAACATGCAGAAGGCGGAGATGCTCAGCCGCCTGTCGGAGCTCTACTGGGAGAAGTCCCAGTACCTCTACCGGCTGGAGATGGACCGCTTCCTCGCGGCGGAGAAGCAGTACGACGCCGCCGTGGCCCGCGGCGAGAAGGCCGCGGAGCCTCAGCAGGACCACAAGGAGAGCGAGCGCTACCGCGCGGAGACGATGGCCATCTACGAGGACATCCTCCGCGCGTACCCGAAGTACCCGCAGCGCGACGAGATCCTCTTCTCCATGGGCTACAACCTCTACGAGCTCGGCCGCCGCGACACCGCCGTGGCCCGCTACGAGGAGCTCATCAAGGACTTCCCGAAGTCGGAGTTCGTGCCGGACGCGTACATCCAGCTCGGCAACCACTACTTCGAGAACAACAAGCTCATCCCCGCCAAGCAGAACTACGAGAAGGCGCGCGACTCCGGCGTTCCGAAGATCTACGCGTACGCCATCTACAAGCTGTCCTGGTGTGACTACAACACCGGTGACTACGCGGAGGGCCTGAAGAAGCTGCACGAGGTGGTGGACTACTCCGCGAAGAAGGAGGAGCTGGGCGACCTGCGCACCGAGGCGCTCAACGACCTCACCGTCTTCTACGTGCAGATGGACCAGCCGAAGGAGGCCATCACCTACTTCAAGGAGAAGGCCCCCACGAAGCGGCAGGGCCGGCTCATCGCCAAGACGGCCGCGGGCCTGGTGGACGCGGGTCACTTCGACAGCGCCATCCTCACGTACCGCACGCTCGTGGACGACGAGCCCATGGGCGCCAACGCCCCCGAGTACCAGCAGGCCATCGTCCGCGCCTACGAGGGACTCCGCCAGCGCCAGCAGGTCCGCAAGGAAATGAAGCGGATGGTGGACCTCTACAGCCCCGGTGGCGAGTGGTGGACGGCCAACGAGAAGCAGGCCAACGTCCTGCGCAACGCCTTCAACGTCACCGAAGAGGCCATGCGCGTCATGGTCACCGAGTACCACCAGGAGGCGCAGAAGACGCGCCAGGTGGAGACCTACCGGCTCGCGCGCGACATCTACAAGCAGTACGTGGACGCGTTCGCCTCCAGCGCCAACCCGGACTTCGTCGCGGACTCCGCCTTCAACATCCGCTTCTTCTACGCGGAAATCCTCTGGGCCCTCGAGGAGTGGCAGGCCGCCGCCGCCGAGTACGACGCGGTGGTGGCGTTCAAGATTCCGGACCGCGACACGGCGCGCGAGGTCTCCAACGAGACCTACCGCAAGAGCGCCGCGTACAACGCCATCCTCGCCTACGACAAGCTGGTCAAGATCGAGCGCGGCCAGCTCGCCAGGAGCGACCTCAAGGACGGCCAGAAGGTCGACGAGAAGAAGGACAAGGGCGACGTCGCGAAGCAGAGAATCGTCAAGCGCGACGCGAAGGAGAGTGAGGAGGAGAAGCTCACGAAGTTCGAGGAGCGCCTCGTCTCCGCGTGCGACATCTACGTGAAGCTGTACCCGGACACGCAGGACGAAATCGACCTGCGCTACCAGGCGGCCGTCATCCTCTACGACCGCAGCCACTTCGTGGACGCGGCCCGGCGCTTCGGCGAAATCATCGAGAAGTACCCCGAGGAGCGGCGCTCGCGTGACGCGGCCGACCTCACCATGTACGTGCTCGAGAGCCGCGAGGAGTGGTTCGAGCTGAGCACGCTGTCGCGGAAGTTCCTCGCCAACAAGCGGCTGTCCAAGCCCGGCACGGACTTCGCCACCCGCGTGGCCCGCGTGGTGGAAGGCAGCCACTACAAGTGGGTGGATGAGGTCGTCTACAAGAAGGAGAAGAACCCGAAGAAGGCCGCCGAGGAGTTCCTCAAGTTCGTCGTCGAGTTCCCCAGGTCGGAGAACGCCGACCGCGCGCTCACCTACGTGATGGTGATTGCGCAGGAGGCGGGCGAAATCGACAAGGGCATCGAAGCGGGTGAGCGCTTCCTCAAGGAGTACCCGCACAGCAACTTCGAGCTGAAGGCGCGCTACTCGCTGGCCGGCCTCTACGAGAAGGTGGCCGAGTACCGCAAGGCCGCCACCATGGCCGAGTCCTTCATCACCGAGTACGACGCCGCCATGAAGGCGCGGGACGCCGAATCCAGGAAGTCGAAGGAGCGCAAGGCCACGGCGAAGAAGGACGACGCGCCGGGGGCCGTGGAGGACGCGGACTCCAAGCGCGCGCAGCGCACCGCCGAGCGCAAGGCGCTGGTGGACGAGGCCGGGACGTGGGTGGCCGACGCGCAGTTCAACGCCGGCGTCTGGTGGGAGGGCGCGGGCGAGCCGCAGAAGGCCGTGTCCGCGTACAGCGCCTACGTCACGCGCTTCAGGGACCGCAAGGACGTGCCGCAGGTGGCCTTCGCCATTGCGAACGTCTGGGAGAAGGAAAAGAAGTGGACCGAGGCGGGGAAGGCCTTCGGCTCCTTCGCGGAGACGTACGGCCGCGACTCCCGCGCCACCGCGCCGCAGCTGTACCTGGCGCGCTACCACGAGCTGCTCGCTTACCAGCAACTGAAGAACGTGCGTGAGCAGGAGCGCGTGCAGGCGGAGCTGGTGCGCTCCTGGAACAAGCTGCCCGAGGCCGCGCGCAAGGACGTGGCGGTGCTCAATGCCTACGGCCACGCGCGCTTCCTGGCGCTGGAGCCGGCATGGAAGCGCTACACGGACATCAAGTTCTCGCGGGTGACCACCATCCGCAGGGACCTCACCGCGAAGCAGAAGGAAATCCAGCGCGTGGAGAAGGAGTACCTAGCGGTGCTCGCCACGGGCTCGGGTGAGTGGGGCATCGCGGCGCTCACGCGCATCGGCCTCGCCTACGCGGACTTCGCGAAGAACATCATGGACTCGCCGGACCCGCAGGGGCTCGACGAGGACCAGCTCGCCATGTACCGCGGGGAGCTGGAGAACCTGGCGCTGCCGCTGGAGGACAAGGCCACCGAGGCGCTGGAGAAGGCGCTCGACAAGGCCTACGAGCTGGGCGTCTACAGCCAGTGGACGCTGGCCGCGCAGGACCAGGTGAACCGCTACCGCCCTGGCTCGTACGCACAGGTTCGGCCGGTGGAATACCGCACCAGTGACTCCATGGCCCGCGCCGACCTGGCCCGTGCGCCGGACGGCACGGCCGAGGCCTCCGTGACGCCCGCTCCGGCGGCCACGGAGCCCGGGACGCCCTCGCAGCCGGACGGCAAGGCCGCTCCCGTGGACCCGGCCCAGCAGGCGCCCTCCACGCTGGAGACGGCGCCCGCGCCCACCGCCTCGCTCGGGGAGGTGCTGCCGTGATGAGCCACCGCTTCAACTTCTTTCATGCAGGGACAGGGAAGACGCAGATGAAATGGTTCCGCTCGTTCCTCGCCGGCTCGCTGGCCTTCACCGCCGCGTGCGCGTCGGGACCCCAGACGAAGCCCTCCGTGCTTCCGGAGACGCCGGCCCCCTCGGCCGCGTCCGCCCAGAAGCCCGAGCAGGCCACGCCCGCGACGCAGCCGGCGCCGGCCGCCGCGCCGAAGGATGGCAGTGCCTCGGAGCTGTTTGCCGCGGCGCTCCAGGCCTACGAGGCGGGTGACCTCGACGGCGCGCGCCAGGGCTTCGAGAAGGCGCTTTCCAAGGACCCGCGCAGCCTCAACGCGCAGTTCAACCTGGGCGTCATCGCCGAGCGGCAGAACCGCATCGACGACGCGCGGGTGGCCTACGAGAAGGTGCTCCTCCTGGACCCGGGCCACGTGCCGTCCGCCGTCAACCTGGCGGTGATGCACCGCAACCAGGGCCACTCCGATGAGGCGATTGCGCTGCTCGACAAGGCGCTGAAGCAGCCGGGCCGCGAGTTCGATGCCTCGCTGCTCAACAGCCTGTCGATCACGTACCGCGTGGCGGGGAAGCTGAACGAGTCCGAGGCCGCCGCCCGCCGCGTGCTGGTGCGCAGCAAGGACAACCCGGAGGCGTACAAGAACCTGGCGCAGGTGGCCTATGCGCGTGGCCAGTTCCGGCTCGCGGAGTTGCTGGCCGGCACCGCCGTCAAGCACGCGGAGAAGGACCCGGCCATCTACAACCTGCTCGGGATGATCTACCTGAAGCTGGAGGACCGCCCGCGCGCGCTCGCCCAGTTCCAGAAGGCGGTGTCGCTCGACGAGAAGTTCTCTCCGGGCTACCTCAACCTCGGCGCCATGGCGCTGAGCTACCGCGACTACACGGGCGCCGAGCGCTCCTTCACCAAGGTGACGGAGCTCGAGCCCGACTCCGCGGAGGCGCGCCTCTACCTCGCGTGGGCGCTGGACGGACAGAAGGGGAAGGACCCGAAGAAGGGCCTGGCCGCCGGTGAGTCGTTCGAGAAGGTGCTCACCTCGCGCGCGGACCTGCCGGAGGCGGTGTGCGGCGCGGGCTGGGCGTATGCCGCGGACCGCGCGGGCTGGGAGAAGGCCATCGCCTTCCTCGACCGCTGCAAGGGCATGCAGTCCACGACGGACCAGGACCGCCAGATGATCACCGCCAAGGTGCAGGGCCTGCAGAACATGCTCAAGGCCCCGCCTCCCGAGGCCCCCGCCGCGGCTGGAGCCGAGGGCGAGAAGAAGAACGAGGCCACCGGCGGCGGTGGCTCCCTGCTGAACCAGCTGCCGCAGGAGCAGGGCGAGGCGCCTGCTGAAGGCGCCGCTCCTGTCGAAGGCGAGCCGAACGCCGGGGGCACCGCGCCCGCGGCCGAGGGTGCGTCACCGTCCGGTGACACCGCGGCTCCCGCTCCGGATGGGGCCCAGGCGCCCGCGAGCGCCGCGCCTGGCGCTCCGGCCCAGGGGGCGCCGAGCGCGGCCCCCGCGCCCACGCAGACGCCGTAGTGGACGGCAGTTGTGGCGGTCAGGAGGTGGAAGTTTTTTCCACCTGCCGGGCCGGCACGTGGCAGGCGGCAGGCAAGTTCCTTAGGATTCAGGGGCTTGGGGTTGGATCGCGCTGTGCAATAGACCCGCGGGAACCTGTTGGAAGACCCGCTGTCTCACCCGATGGAAGCGATTGGAGGCTGGGTATGAGGCGACTGGCATCGGTGGCGGTGGTGATGGGGCTGTGGGTGGCGCCGGCTGTGGCGGTGGCGCAGGACAACTCGAAGGACACGGTGAAGGTCATCCAGGAGGAGGACCGCACTGTCTTCCGCAAGAAGACGGTGATCGACTTCACCGATGTCGCGGTGGAGGGCGAGCTGACGAAGCCGGAAGGCTCGTACGTGCTCCACCGCAAGAAGTCGGACTTCCAGAGCCTCATCAAGGTCCGGGAGAACTTCGATCCGGAGTTGCAGAAGTCAGTCGATAACCTCTAGGGCGGCGGCGGTCGTTCCGTTTTCGGGAGCGGAAGGGAAGAAGGAAGAATCCTCATGGCGGCGGCGAAGAACAACGGCTTGACGCTTCGAATCACCGGGCCTGATGGCTCCACGGTCGAGGCCGTGTCTGAAGCGGAGAGCGTCATTGTGGGGTCGGGCGCCCAAGCGGCGGTGAAGATTCAGGATCCGCGGGTATCCAACCTCCACGTGATGCTCAAGGTGGACAAGGATGGCTCTGTCACGGCCATCGACCTCGGCAGCGAGAGCGGCACGGAGGTGAGGGGCCAGCGGCTGGTCCTCCCCACGGCGCTCACGCCCGGGGATGTCCTGAAGGTGGGTGGCACCCGGGTGGAGGTGCTCTTCGGAGCAGCCGAGCCCGTACGCAGCGCACCCGCGGGCGCGAAGGTGGCGGGACCGGCCTTCCAGGGCTCGTTCACACAGCGCGCCCCGGTGGCGGTGGCGGTGCCGGAGGTGGTGAAGCCACCCTCGGTGCAACCTCCGCCGCGCATGCCGGTGCCGATGCCGGTCTCCGGCAACCGCATGGAGGCGTCGGCATCCGGCGTCTCCGTGCGCACGGAGCGGCCGGTGACACCGGTGGTGCCCCCCGTGGCGCCTCCGGTGGCGAACAAGGTGGGCCCGGCGGCCCAGCAGGCCCGGACGGTGACTCCGGCGGCCACGGCGAAGGTGAAGCCGTCGCTGCCGCCGCACCTCCAGGAGCCCCTTCCCCCCGAGGCCATGCCGGCCCCCGAGGCGAAGGTGCTCCAGGTGGCCATGCTCTGGGGCGACCAGATGCTGGAGGTCCATCACGTCAAGGACGGCGTCCCCGTCACCATCGGCGAGGCGAAGAAGAACTTCTTCCACGTCTTCGAGCCGTCGGTGGGCAAGAGCCACGTGTTGGCGGTGAGCCGCGGCGACAAGCTGGAGGTGCGAGCCCCCGCGGGCGCGGGCCTCATCGTCACCAACCGGGGCGACGTGCGCTCCAAGGACGCGCTGCGTGCGGCGGGCGCGCTCACCGGTGCGTCGGCGGCCCAGGAGCAGGTGCTCACGCTCGGCCTGCATGACCGGGTGGAGGTGTCGATCGGCACGGTGTCCTTCGTGGCTCGCTACGTGCGGCCGTCGCCGGGCATCGCGGCCGTCTCGCTGGCCGAGGCGGACTTCACCTTCTTCAAGATTGCCAGCATCTGCCTGCTGGCGGGCCTGGCCGTCGTGCTCGCGATGACGCTCACGCCGCGCGCGGAGCACCCGGAGACGACGGACATCTTCCAGGACCAGCAGCGCGTCGCGAAGTTCCTCATCACCCCGGAGAAGAAGCTCGAGCAGAAGAAGCTCCAGCTCACCGGTGTGGAAGAGGGCGCGAAGGCGAAGGACGAAGAGGGCAAGTTCGGCAAGGAGGAGGCGAAGCAGGCGGAGGCCGCTCCTTCCAAGCCGGGCACGCCGGTGGTGGACAGGAACAAGAAGGAGAAGGACCGCCAGGTGGTGGGCAAGGTTGGCCTGCTGGGCGCGTTCAAGGGGCTGAAGGGCGGGGCCTCGGACGTGTTCGGCCCCGGCGGCTTCGGCACCGGCCTCAACAACGCGCTCGGTGGCCTCAAGGGCGGCGCGGCCATGGGTGACGCGCAGGGCGTCGGTGGCCTCGGCTCTCGTGGCGCGGGCACCGGCGGCGGCGGCACGGCGCTGGGCATCGGCGGTCTCGGTACGCAGGGCAATGGGCGCGGCGCGGGTGGCTCGGGTGGCATCGACCTGGGTGGCCGTGGCAAGTCCATCACCAAGGTCATCCCCGGCAAGACGACGGTGATTGGCGGCCTCGACAAGGACGTCATCGCCAAGGTCATCCGGCGCCACCAGGGGGAGATCAAGTACTGCTACGAGTCCGAGCTGAACAAGGACCCGAGCCTCGCCGGCAAGGTGGCGGTGGCCTTCACCATCGACCCCACGGGCGCGGTGTCGGACGCCAACGTCAGCGAGACGACGCTGAACAACTCCAAGGCGGAGCAGTGCATGATTTCCCGCATCCGCCGCTGGAAGTTCCCGGAGCCCAAGGGCGGCGGCGTGGTGTCGGTGACGTATCCCTGGCTCTTCTCGCCCGCCGGTGGCGGCGAGGGTGGCGAGGGGTAGTCCCGAGCACTGGCTCAGCAACGTAGATGTTCTCTAGTGGCGTGGACGAAGCGGTCCACGCCACTTTCATTTCCGCCCCTCGTTGCCGGAATGCGGGGGGCGTCATTAACGTCCAGCGCCGCTCCCGGGATGTACCGGGGGACGCGTGTCGGGAGGATTCGTGAAGAAGTCCCAGCTGATCGCCGCGCTTGCGCTGCTGTCGTCTCCGGCCCTGGCGGCCACGCCGCCGGAGGGGGTGGAGTACCAGCCGCGCCGCGGCTTCTTCACCGAGACGGACATCGGCGTGTTCTTCACCCTCGGTGGGGAGAACGTCTATTCGAACGCGCAGACGTACCTGCAGCTCGGGTTGGGGTACGACCTGACGGAGAAGCTGTCGCTGGGTGCGCACTTCGGCCTCGGCTCGTCCGCGCAGAACTGCTTCGCGGGCTACCTGCCGGGCACGGAGACGTGCGCGCTCTCCGACAACTTCACGATGACGTTCCTGGACCTCACGGCGGCGTACCACGTGAAGGTGATGAACCGGCTGTACCTGACGCCGAAGCTGGTGGCGGGCTACACGCGGTTGGACCCCGCGCCGGTGGACCCTGAAGCAGGAGACCCGGGCCGCGCCCTCAGCGCGCCGAACGCAGGCCTGGGCTTCGGCATCGAATACGCCACGGGCATGGACCACTTCTCCGTGGGCGCGGACCTGCTGGCCCGCTACGTCATCGGGCCCAACATCACCGCGTTCTCCATCTTCCCGAAGGTGAAGTACACGTTCTGAAGCCTCACAGGGGCCGCAGCGAGTCGATGGTGGCGCGGAAGAACTCGCCCTCGGCTTCGAAGCGCGGCCCTCCGAAGAACCAGCCCGCGCGCATCCTGCGCGGCACGGTGAGCCCCGAGAGGGTTTGCTCCTCCAGTATCTCGCAGCCGAACGGGTAGAGGCCGACGGCAGCTCCCGGAAGGGGCGCGCCCCAGCGCTGGAAGCTCACGCTCCGCAGTGCGCCGCCTTCACCCAGCTCCAGCCGGATGTCGAAGGGCTCCTGGTCGACGGTGAAGTGCGCCACGGTGGTGCGGGGCCCCTCGGCGGACCATGTGACGTGCGGGCCCACGAGCCAGGTTGGAACCATGGCGACCGCCTCGCCGGCCAGCCGGCCGCGCGCGGACCGGGCGATGTCCGGGCCATCGCCGCGCACCACCGGCAGAAGCCCGAGCAGCTTCCAGCGCATCTCTCCGCGCCCGTCGGCGTAGAGGTCATGGCCCACGATGGGCAGTCCCATCATCCGCGCGCGGGCCTTCCACAGCATGCCGTGGCTTGGAGCGTGGACCTGGGTGGCGTCGAAGGGGCACCAGCGCCCGCCCACCTTGAGCGTGCCGTGCATGGTGAAACGCGTGGTGCGCCACAGCGGCGTGCCGATGGCAATCGCGTGGGAGAGCCAGTCCCGGGCCGGCGGCGGGAGTCCGTCCATCATCTCGGGCCGGAAGCTCTCGCGCGGGGGCGTGTCCACCAGACGCCGTGCCACGTCGTCCTCATCGCGAGATAGCGCCGGGGCGGGGGAGAGGCGTTCGGTGAGGGTGGTGGTCATCAGGCTTCCTTCGCATGGGCGCCTGGCGCCTCGGGTCTCGGCGCGGTGCTCCAGAGCGACACATGGTCGTGCACGTAGTCGCGCACCGTGCGGCCTGGGCGTCCGAGCAACCGGGTGAGCGTCGGGTCCACCCGCGCGGCCTGGCCGGAGCGCAGTCCCGCATGGAGCACCGTCTGGACCAGCACCTGGGAGGCCGGCAGCCCTCGCCGTGCGAGGTGCAGCAGGTACCCGGGCATGCTGGCGGACTGGTAGCGCACGTGAATGCCGAGCGCCTCCGTGAGCGTTTCGGCGACCTCGAGGAAGGTGAAGTGCTCCGGGCCCGTGAGGGTATAGGCCCTGCTTGCGTGGGCCTTCGGTGCGGCGAACACGCGGGCCGCTACCTCGGCCACGTCGCGCACGTCGACGAACGCGACGCTGCCACTGCCCGCCGGGACGTAGATGCGCCCGTCCTCCACGATGTCGCGCCGGTAAGCGTCCCCCAGGTTCTGCGCGAAGAAGCCGGGCCGCAGCAGCGTCCAGCCCGTCCGCGACTGCTCCAGGTGCCGCTCCACGGCGTGATGGGGGAGGAGCTTGTTCGTGTCCGCGCCCGCCACCGAGAGGAAGACGAGGTGACGGATGCCACCCGCCACGGCCATGTCCACCAGTCGGTTGAGCGTGGACTTCACGTCGGAGAGCGCCGCAGGGCGCAGCAGGAACAGGGCATCGCAGCCCGCCAGCGCGGGCTGGAATGTGCGCGCATCCAGGAAGTCCAGCGCGACGACATCCGCCTCCGGACCGAGCACTCCGCGAGCACGCTCCACCGAGCGGTCCGCCGCTCGCGCCGCGATTCCCCGCGCGGCGAGGGCGCGCAGCACCTCACGTCCCACGGTGCCGAGCGCTCCGGTGACGAGGACCCTGGAGCAGGGAAGCTCACTGTCGCGCTGCTCACCGGGCGATGAAGGGAGCTTGTCGTCCATGGCGGTGCTCCTGGAGCTCCTTGAGGATGAAGTCGGCGACGTCCGCGCGAGCCACGAAGGCTCCCGGCGGGGTCAAGGTGCTCACCCGGTATCTGCCAGTCTTCGGTCCCTGGGTCAGCTGGGAGGGACGCACCGCTGTCCAGTCCAGGCTGCTGGCCCGCAGTGCATCCAGCTCGCGCTGTTTGTCCGCGACAATCCGCCCTCCGAAAAGTCGGCCCACCCGCGAGGCCAGGCGCCCGATGAAGTCCTTCGCGTCGCCCGGCATGTCCACATGCGAACCCGAGACGTAGACGTAGCGCCGGGGTCCCTCGGCCTCCAGCACCTCGCGGACGACACTGCTGACGTGGCTGCATGCCTGCGGGTCGTCACGGCCGGGACCCACCGCGCTCACCACCGCGTCCACGCCGTGCACCAGCTCGCGGATGTGCGCGGGGTCTTCCGCATCCCCGGTCAGCACGGTGAGGCGCGGATGGGAATCACTGAGGGCCTCGGGCCTGCGCACGAGGACGCGCACTTCATGGCCCGCGGCGAGCGCCTGGGAGACCAGTTGACGCCCCGTTCGGCCGCTCGCTCCCAGCACCGCGATTCGCATGCACGCCTCCTGGCGTCACGCGATTGCACGAGACGCGCCGAGGCCACCCGCTCCTGGGGCAGGACACACGCGCAGACCTCGCGGACGCAGGACTTGCGCGTGAGACGGCTGCCTGCGCAAGCCCTTCGCATGGACTCAGGCCCCGGCCAGCCGTCCTCCGTCGATGGCAAGCGTGGCTCCGGTGATGAACGACGCCGCGTCGGAGCAGAGCCACGCCACGGTCCTCGCGACCTCCTCCGGAGCGCCAATCCGCCCCATGGGGACCGCGCGGACGATGGGCGCGCGCCGCTCCTCCGGAAGCGCCTGGATGCGGTCGGTGAGGATGGGCCCCGGCGCGACGGCGTTGATGCGGATGCCCCGGTCCGCGTAGTCGAGCGCCGCGGACTTCGTCAGGCCGAGCACCGCGTGCTTCGTCGCGCTGTAGCCCGCCATGCCGCGCACGCCGTTGACTCCGGCGGTGGAGGACATGTTGACGATGGCGCCCCCGCCACCCGAGGCCAGCATGGCGTTGATTTCATGCTTCATGGCCACGAAGAACCCGCGCAGGTTCACCGCGTACGAGCGGTCCAGGTCATCCACGGAGAGGGTCGCCAGGGGACCTGGCATGTGTCCGTCCGCGGCGTTGTTGAAGGCGCAGTCCAGCCGGCCGAACCGGGACACCGTCTGTTTCACCAGTGCCTCCACGGAAGCGGCGTCACCCAGGTCCGTCCGGATGGCGAGCGCCGTGCCTCCACTCCGGCCCAGCTCCTCCGCGAGCACCCGCAGCGCGTCCTCGCTCCGGGCCGCCAGGACGACGGAGGCCCCCTCCGCGGCGAACGCACGTGCGGTCGCCGCGCCGATGCCCCGGCTCGCGCCCAGGACGATGGCGACCTTTCCCTCCAGCAAGCGCGAGCCGCTCATGACGCCACCTCGCGCTTCACGAGGGCGCCGCCCACGAGCGCCCAGCCCACGGCCAGGAGCACATGCCGGCTCCAGGAGAGCTGCAGCCAACGGTGGCCTCGCTCGGCCAGTGATGCGTCGTAGGGGCCCTCCGAGGCCGCGGCCGCCAGCGAGGTGATCTCCGGGACGAAGAACAGCCCCGATAGGAGCCACGTCAGCACGTAGACGCCCAGGGCCCCGGCCAGCAGCTTCCTCCGCTCGGGCGAGCGCCAGTTGAGCACGAGGGACGCCACCAGCGCGGCGAGCAGCGCCGCCTGGAGGGGAATCCAGAAGGCCATCGACTTCGCGGACTGACTGCCGATCAACGTCAGGGATGCAGGCGGGGACTCGAACCAGGCAGGCATCACGAACAGGGACTGGTTGATGCCGGCACCGAGGACCAGCCCGAACAGCAGGCTGCAGAGCAGCAGGATGTACAGCGAGCGTCGCTTCATCATGGGGGACCTCCAGGGACGCGAGCGCCGCGTCCCCCACCATGATGGGGAGATGGTTGAATCACTTCAATGATTGGACAGGTTAAATTATGTTAAGCCCCTACGCCACGGCGCGCCGGCGCCACCGCATCGGGGCGGAGGACGCCACGGCTTCCTCCCTCAGCCAGGCGAGCGTCGTCAGCCGGTGCTCGTCGAGGATGCGCCGCGTGGTGACGCGGTCCGGGTAGCACCGCATGAACATGTTCGTGAAGTGCGTGCCGTAGTGGATGAACTCCTCGCTCGGAGGCCCCAGCAGCGGGCGGACGCACGTGTTGAAGGCCGGCTCGTGGAAGTAGGCCATCGAGTAGCGCTCCCGCGTGTTGAGCCGGACCTTGTGCGGCGTGGAGAGCAGCTGGCCGTGGGTAATGAATTGCAGGATGTCACCGGGGAACACGGTGAGCACCTTCGGCACCGGCTTGACGAAGGTCCACGGCTCCTCATTCTCATACATGCCGGCGGAGCTCTCCGTGGCCAGCCAGTTCCGGTTCCGCTTCTCGCCCTCCACCGGCGGACGGACCCACAGGCCGCCCACGTCATCCTGCGCGGCGATGACCAGCAGCCCGTAGTCGGTATGGGCGCCAATGCCTCGCGCCGGCCTAGACGACAGCGCTGGGAAACGCAGCACGCGCATGTGGTGCCAGCCGTCGCGCGTCAGCCGCGTCAGCGCGTCGATCTCCAGCCCCAGTCCCAGCGCAGTGAGCTCCAGCAGGCGCTCTCCGACGGAGCCCAATTCATCGGTGAAGGCCTTCATGCTCAGGCGATAGTCCTCGTCGGGCCAGGGCGCCGGTCCGTGACACGGCCACCGCCCGTGCACGCGCGCGTCTTCCAGCGACACGTCCTTGCAGACGGTGAAGATCTCCGAGGAGTCGGCCTCGCCCGCCGTGACTTCCTCACCGGACGCGATGTAGCCGCTATAGGTCAATTCACTGACGCAGCGGGCCTTGGCTTCCAATGGCATCCGGAAGAAGCGGCGGCTCGCTTCGAACGCGCGCCCGGTCTTCCCATCCTGCTCGGCGCTCATGGCGACCTGGAAGATGCCGTCGCGTCTCCACGCGCGAATCATCTGGTCCGCCAATTCAATATCAGAGGGCTGCCCGGAGACGGACTCCGGCAGGCGAAACGTCTGCAAGTCACTCATGGAGGGGGCTCTCGACTGCCGTTGCGGGCCGGGGGTAGCCCGTCAGAGCGGCGCGTCTGGGTCGCCTCCGAGAGGACGTCGAGTGACAAAGACTCGGAACGGAGGAATAAACAGCCAGACTGTCGAGAACCTAAAACTCGGGGCGAACAGACGTCAACCTGCCCTCCGGGGAGGGGTGTGCTGTCTGGGTTGTGATTCAGGCGAAAAAGAGAGCGATTGGGTGGCCGGAGCCTCGAAAGCACATGGGAGCCGGCCGGTGCTGAACCGGGCGGCTCCCATGGCTACATCGAGGCTCGGAAACGGAGTTGGCTCAGGCGGCCTTCCGCTCGAAGGAGCCGCGCTCGGTGTAGTCGCGCTTCAGGCCATTCACCGAGACTTCGATGCCGGCGCCGCCCGTCTTGGCGTCCACGCCGATACCCAGCTCCTTGTCCGTGAAGGTGCCCCAGCTGCCCTTGGTGTCGACCTTCACGCCGTCCAGGGCGTTACCGAAGTCACCGTGCAGGAGGCGGCCGGCCACCGTCTGGACTTCCTTGCCGCTCAGGCCGCTCAGCTCGAAGTCGCCCTTGACGCCGACGTCGCCCGCGTCGCCGGTCAGCTCGCCCTTGATGGTGGTCTCCGCAGCGCCCGCGAAGGCAGCCGTGGTGGGGCTGGCGGCGAAGGCGGCCCAGTCACCGACCTTGGCCGAGTCGAGCGGAATCTTCGTCTCCACGGCAATCTTGCCCTTCACCTCGCCGGACACGCCGGAGAAGGCCTGGAGCGAGTCGTTGATGGGATTGCCCTGGGCATCCGTGCCGGTCTGCTTCCCGAGCTTGCCGAACAGCTCGACGCTGGCCTCGGCCTTGCCGGACACCTCGAGCTCGGTGGTGCGGACCAGGGCCTTGGGCTTGCCGTTCTCGAACTCCAGCTTGTAGCTGGACGAGGCCGCCGCGCCGGCGGAGGCACCGGCGGAAGCACCCGCGCCGACCTCGCCGCCGAAGGACGCGTCCACGCTGGCGTCGACGCCGGCCTTTATCTCCACGGACGAGAGGTTCTTCTGCAGGAAGGCCAGGTCATCCGGACGCGGCGCGAGCGCGGCGCCGAGCACCGGGTTCGCGGCGGTGGCACCCGCGCCGGCGAGGATGAGCGCGCCCTTCTTGGCGTCCTCGGCGTTGTCGAACTTGTACTCCACCTTGCCACCCGCGGTGACATGCGCCGCGGCGCCCGCGCCCAGGCCCACGCCCGCGCCGGCCTCGCCGGAGACGACGTACTTGCCGTCCTTCTCGCGCTTGATCTCGAACGCACCCTTGAGCTCGACGTCCAGCTCCAGGGCCAGGCCGACCTTGCCGCTCAGCTTCATGCTGTCGCCGGGGCCCAGGTCCTTGATCTTCCCGTCAAGGCCGGTGGCCTTGTCGATGCCGTCCAGCGCGGCGTCGTGCACCTTCTGCTGCAGCCCGTCGGCGAGCTGGAGGCCCTCCTTCGCCGCGAACTTCACCGCGTCGAAGGCCGCCTTGCCGCCGGCCTCGGCCACGTCACCGACCAGGTCGAGCGTCTTCTTCTGCGCGTCGATGGCCACCTCGGCCGCGCCCAGGGCGAAGCGGCCCCCCGCCTTGGCGGCGGACGTCGCCACGTCGGCGCCGGCCTTGAGCAGGTCCACCTGCGCCCGGACGCCCTTGCCCGTGAGGTCGACGGCGGTCTTCACGCCCGTCTTCGCCACGTCGAAGCCGTCCTTGACGACGTTGGTGCCGGCATTGCCCACGGCCTTGGCGCCGTTGCCGACAACCTGCGCGCCCTTCTTCACGACGTCGACGGGGTTCGGAAGCTTCGGCTTCGGCAGCTCGATCTTGGGAAGGCTGATCTTCGGAAATCCGATTCCCATGGGGCGTGTCCTCGGGGGGAGAGGGGGTGGTCCAGACGGACCGTTCTCCTGACTCCCGCATTATCGGAATTACCCTGCACCGGTTGCGTTGTGCGGCTCGTTTTCTCTGGGAGTGAGACTCGCCTGCTGCAACGCCGGAAAAATCCAGCGAGTCGCGCGAACCGCCAGACGCACGAAGGGCCCGCTCCCAGGTGGGAACGGGCCCTTCTTGTGACAGCGTCAGCTCACCGGAGCGACTACTCGCCCGCGGCGCGCTCCTCGCGCTTGCGGTCGCGCTCGGCGCGGTAGCGCTCGCCCACGGCCAGCGCCTTCTTGCGCATGCGCACGGACTTGGGCGTCACCTCGACCAGCTCGTCGTCGGCAATCCACTCCAGGGCCTTCTCCAGCCCCATCTCGCGCGGCGGGACGAGGATGACGTTCTCGTCGCGGCCGGCGGCGCGGATGTTGGTGAGCTTCTTCTCGCGGCAGCAGTTGACGTTCAGCTCCGAGGGGTGGGCGTGCTCGCCGATGATCATCCCCTCGTACACGGTGGTGCCGGCGCCCACGAAGAGGTACCCGCGCTCCTGGATGCTGAACAGCGCGTAGGGCACGGTGTCGCCCAGGCGGTCGGAGACCATGGCGCCGTTCTGACGCTTCGGGATGTAGCCGAACCACGGCTCGTACCCGTCGAACTGGCTGCTCATGATGCCCTCACCGCGCGTAATCGTGAGGAACTCCGAGCGGAAGCCGATGAGGCCACGGGCGGGGATGCGGAACTGGAGACGGGTGCGCCCCGAGCCCAGGCTCGCCATGTCCTTCATGCGGCCCTTGCGGGGCCCCAGGCGCTCCGTCACCGCGCCCACGCTGCCCTCTGGCACGTCGCAGAAGAGCAGCTCCATGGGCTCGTGGACGACGCCGTCGATGGTCTTCGTGATCGGCTCCGGGTTGGAGGCCGTCAGCTCGTAGCCCTCGCGGCGCATGTTCTCGATGATGACGGCCAGGGCGAGCTCGCCACGGCCCACCACGCGGAACGCGTCAGGCGTCTCGGTGTCCTCCACGCGGACGGCCACGTTGCGGTAGGACTCGCGGTAGAGGCGCTCACGCAGGTTGCGGGAGGTGACGAACTTGCCCTCCTTGCCCGCGAGCGGCCCGTCGTTGACCTTGAAGATCATCATCATCGTGGGCTCGTCCACGGTGATGCGGGGCAGGGCCACCGGCTTCTCGGGGTCACCGATGGTGTCGCCGATGGAGACTTCCTCGATGCCGGCGATGGAGACGATTTCGCCCGGGCCCGCGTCCGCGATCTCCACGCGCTTGAGGCCGGAGAAGCCGTACAGCTTGACGATCTTGCCAGGCTGGACCTTGCCCCCCTCGCGCACGACTGAGACGGGCATGTTGGGGGTCAGCCGGCCTGCCTGCACGCGGCCCACGGCGAGACGGCCCACATAGTCGTCGTAGTCCAGGTTGGCCACGAGCAGCTGCGGGGTCTTCTCCTCCGAGGCGGGCGGAGGCGGGATGTGGCGGATGATGGCGTCGAACAGCGGCTCCAGCGTCTTGCCCGGCACATCCAACTGCGTGGAGGCCTGGCCCTGACGCGCCACCGTGTAGAGGACGGGCATCTCCAGCTGCTTATCGTCCGCGCCCAGGTCGATATAGAGCGAGTAGACAAGATCGAGCACCTCGGGCGCGCGAGCGTCCTGGCGGTCGATCTTGTTGATGACGAGCACGGTCTTCAGGCCCATGGCCAGGGCCTTGGTGAGCACGAAGCGCGTCTGGGGCAGGGGACCTTCGGCGGCGTCAACCAGCAGGACGACGCCATCCACGAGGCGCAGACCTCGCTCCACCTCACCACCGAAGTCGGCGTGACCCGGGGTGTCGATGATGTTGATCTGCATGCCCTTGTAGCTGACCGCTGTGTTCTTCGCGAGAATGGTGATGCCCTTCTCGCGCTCGAGGTCGTTGGAGTCCATCACCCGTTCGGCGACGTGCTCGTTGCTACGGAAGGTGCCCGCCTGCCGCAGCAGGTGATCGACGAGCGTGGTCTTGCCATGGTCAACGTGAGCGACGATGGCGATGTTACGGATGTTTTCGCGAGGAATCATACGGACCGAACTGTGATGAAGGTGGGGGAACGCCCGAAACGCCCGGGGCTTCCGAACCCCACTGGAACCCGGAAGGCGGGCGCTTATATGCCGCGAGTGCGTCTCCTGCAATGAGCGCGGACGCCCACCAGCCGGGCTGCCGGTGTCCGCCCCCTGGAAACGTGGGCTTCGCGCTCCCGACCTTCAACGTCTGAACCGTGCCATTTCTCCCACACCGGGGCCGTCACCCGGCCGTCACGAAGCTCAGGAGCCAGAGGGGAGAACCGCCGCCGGCCCGGGCGCTGGGGACGGGGCCTGCGCCTCCAGAGGCGCGGGATGCGGGCTGGCGGACGTGCGCACGCCCAGCCGCTCGCGGAGGAAGCGCTCCACTCGTACCTCCACCTGCCCGGGTGCCTCCAGTGGGGCGGTGTGGGTGCCCTCGGGGATGAGCATCAGCTCCGCGCCCGGAATCTGGGCGGCCATCTTCCGGGAAATCCACCCGGGGGTGAATCGGTCGCGCTCTCCGGCGACGACGAGCGTGGGCACGTCCACGTGGGCCAGGTGGTCCCACGCGTTGTGCTCGGACAGCGAGTCCAGCGTGCGCACGAAGACGACGGGGTCCATCCGGGCCAGGTGGTCGAAGTAGGGGGCCAGGTCGTTGCGGGCGATGCGCTCGCGGTTCATCTCCAGGCTGATGGCGAGCTGCACGGTGAGCTCCGTGCGGAGCGCGGCGTGGATGAGGCGCGCGGACTGCTGCGGGTAGCGCTCCACCACCTGCTGGATGACCGGGAACAGGCGCTTGAGGACGGTGGAGTCGTGGAAGGTGTCCAGCGGGTTGCCGTAGCTGCCGCACACCAGGACGAGCCCGCTCACGCGGCTGGCGTAGCGGCGGTGGAACTCCAGCGCCACCTGGACGCCCATGGAGTGGCCGAAGACGACGGCCCGCTCCAGGCCCGCGGCGTCCATGACGCGCCGCAGGTCATCGCACGTGTACAGCATGCCGATGCGCGTGCGGTCATCGGGGATTCCGGAGCGGCCATGGCCCCGGTAGTGCCAGCGCAGCACGCGGTGGTGCCGCGCGAGGAAGGGGGACAGGTACTTCCAGGCGAAGCCGTCACAGCCCAGGCCGTCGCACAGCACCATGCCCGGCAGGCCGTCACCGGTGGCCTGGTAGTACAGCTCCGCGCCGTCCGGCACGCGCAGCCGGTCCTGGTGGAAGTAGAGCGCCTCGGGACTCATGCCTCGTTCACCTCGGCCTCGTCCTCCGGCAGGCCCTTGTCCAGGCCGTAGCGCGCAATCTTGAGGATGAGGTTGGAGCGGCTGATGCCCAACTCGCGCGCCAGCCGGCTCTTGTTGTAGCGGGTGCGCAAGAGGCCCTGCTGAATCATCTCCCGCTCCAGCGCCTCCACCGCCTCGTGCAGCTTGCCGTGCGCGCGCGGGGGGATGAACGGCCCTCCGCCGGGCACCACCGCGTCGCGGATGCGGCTGGAGATGAGCTCGGCGGGGATGGTCTCCAAGTCGCCACCCAGTACCAACAGTCGCTCGATTTCATTCTCCAGCTCGCGGATGTTGCCCGGCCACGAGTAGGCCCCGAGGATGGCCAGCGCCTCCGCGGCCAGGCCGCGCGCGCGCTGTCCCTCGCGGTGGTGCTTGCGCAGGAAGTGGTCGATGAGGACGGGCATGTCGTCGCGGCGCTCGCGCAGGGGCGGCAGCTGCAGGCGGATGACGTTGATGCGGTAGAAGAGGTCCTCGCGGAACTCGCTCCGCTTCACCAGCTCGCTCAAGTCCTTGTGCGTGGCGGCGATGACGCGGACGTTGACCTCCTTGAGCTGGGTGCCGCCCACGGGCAGGAACGTCCCCTCCTGCAGCACGCGCAGCAGCTTGACCTGGAGCGCGGGGGACATGTCGCCCACCTCGTCCAGGAAGAAGGTGCCGCCGTCGGCGACCTCGAACAGGCCCTTCTTGTCCCGCAGCGCGCCGGTGAACGAGCCGCGCGTGTGGCCGAAGAGGGCGCTCTCCAGGAGGTTGTCGTTGAAGGCGGAGCAGTTCTGCACCACGAAGGGCATGTCCTTGCGCGGGCCGTTGTGGTGGATGGCGCGGGCCACCAGCTCCTTGCCGGTGCCGGACTCGCCGTTGATGAGGACGGTGGAGTCGGAGTTGGCCACCTTCTCCATCAACCGGAACACCTCCATCATCGGCCCGGAGCGCCCGATGATCTTCTCGAAGCGGTAGCGGTCGCTCTGGTCGGACGAGAGCGACTGCAGCGGGTCGTCCCGGCGCGCCAGCTCCACCTCGTGGTTGGCGATCTCCGTCACCGCGAACTCGAGCAGGTCGGACAGCTTGCTCAGCTCGGAGCCGTCCAGCACCGGCACGCGGTCCTCGGCGCGGTCCAGGTCCGAGTGGGGCGGGGCGAACTGGAGCATCTTCGCCTTGAGCACCTCCGCGTCGCGCGCGGTGAGGGGCTGGCGGGCGAAACCTTCGACGAAGAGGAAGCCTTCGTACTCGTTGTTGATGTAGAGCGGGGCGCCGACGATGGTGAAGTTGAGGTGGCAGTCATGAAAGAGCGCGCGGCGCAGCTTCCTCCCCGCCTTGAACTTCTCGTGCAGTACCTTCACCGACTGGCCGCAGCGCCGCAGTCCCTCCTTGGAGGAAAGCGACATGCGGCAGAAGTCATTCGGCGGCGGGACGATTTCGCCGCGCTGCCAGTCATGCACGACGCCGTGCCTGTCCGCCCACGAGAGCTCCACCTGCCACCACTTGCGGATGACATCTCTCAGCATGATGATGGTGTGCAGGCCCAGGTGCTTCTCGAAGTCCATCCCTACCTCCGTGCGCCCCCTCGCTCGGGGCTGGGGACACCGGGTCGCCGGAACTCGAATCCTCGTCCCTCATACCCCATGAACGGGCTTTATCCGCACCCCTCTCTCCCGTGACTACTTCCACTCACACGCGCGGTGGATCCGGGCATGGCCACGAGCATGAGCACGGCGAAGGGCATGACCACTCGCACCACCACCATCATGGGCATGGGCACGGTCATGGGCACGGCCCCCGGAAGGGGAGCCTGGCTGAGGAGCGGCGGAAGGACCGGAGCCGGCTCCTCTTCGCGCTGATTCTGACGGCCACCATCGCGCTGGCGGAGGCGGTGGGAGGCTGGCTGACGAACTCGCTGGCCCTCATGTCCGACGCGGGCCACATGCTGACGGACGTGTCCGCGCTGGGTCTGAGCCTGGTGGCCCTCTGGTTCGCGGGCAAGCCGGCGGACGTGAAGAAGACGTACGGCTACTACCGGATGGAGATCCTCAGCGCGCTGCTCAACGGCGTCATGCTGCTGGCCATTACCGGCTTCATCCTGGTGGAGGCGTACGAGCGCTTCAGCGCCCCGGCGGCGGTGAACCTGAAGCCCATGGCGCTGGTGGCCACGGTGGGCCTGCTGGCGAACCTGGGCGCGCTGGGCTTCCTGCACCGCACGCACTCCATGAACGTGCGAGGCGCGTTCCTCCACGTGCTGGGGGACACGCTGTCGTCGGTGGGCGTGCTCATCGGCGCGGGCATCATGTGGTTCACCGGCTGGTACGTGGTGGACCCCATCATCTCGGTGGTCATCTCCGTGGTCATCGTGGTGGGCGCGGTGCGGCTGGTGCGCGACGCGGTGGACGTGCTGATGGAAGCGGTGCCCGCGCACGTGGACATGGCCCACATCAAGGAGCTGATGCTGAAGGTGAACGGCGTGACGGCCGTGCACGACTTGCACGTGTGGACCATCTCCAGCGGCGTCTACGCGCTGTCGGCGCACCTCGTGGTGCAGGACCCCATGGTCTGCAACAACGACGAGATTCTCTCGGCGGTGAAGCACGACCTGTACGACCGCTTCGGCATCGACCACACCACCATCCAGATCGAGAGCGAGACCTACGCCCACATGGGCGAGGTCCACTGAGGCGACAGCCCCCTCGGTCGCCCGGGACCCCGGCCGCGGCCACCCTCGCGGGCAGGCGCCCGTAGCGGAACGGACGCTCCCAGCCGGTTCGTCTTGCGCGTGTGGGACAGGCGGACAATCCTCCGCGGCCCATGAGCGTGCTGGACAAGGTGCTGTCGTTGCGGCCGGGGAACACGGTGGCCCGGGTGGGCGCCGGCTCGCGCATTCCGTTGCTGAACCCGCGTGAGCTGCTGCGCGCCCTGGAGCGCGCGCCGGTGGCGCTGCCATGCCTGCCGGTGCAGGCGAAGGGCGCGCTGCCGGGCCTGCTGCGCGCGGCGCGAGCGGAGGACGCGGTGCTGGGGCTGGCGTGCCCGCACCCGCTGGCGGACCGGGGCGCGGCGGAGCGCTTCGTCGCGGCCGTGCACGAGGCGGCCGTGGAGGCCGAGCACTCGCGGCCCCTGTTCCTCCAGGCCGGCCCGGTGCGCATCTCCCGGGTGGACGGGGACGCGCTGGGGCCGCTGCAAGAGGGCCTGTTCCGCGTGGTGGACGCCGGCTTCACGCTGGTGTCGTTGGACCTGTCCCGTCTGGACTCCTACGCGGCCGTGGAGGCGCTGAACGTGCTGGCGGGCCCGGTGTCGGAGCGGGAGCTGTCGCTGGAGCTGACGGCCCCGGCCTCCTCCTCCGGCGCGGACCCGCTGGACGCGTACCGGACGCTGCTGGAGGGACTGCGGCAGTGGAAGGTGCCGGTGCGTTTCGTCCGCGTGACGGAAGCCGCGCTGGGTGAGAGCGAGCCGGACGTGGCGCTGCTGCGGCGGCTGGTGGACCTGGCCTCGGACTACGATGCGGTGGTGACGGTGGGGGAGGTCGTCGCCGGTGTCCCGCACGCGCTGCCCACCTATGTCGCGGCCGGCGTGCGCAAGGTGGACTGCGTGGGCGCCTTCGAGCGGCTCGCCATGGGCGCCTGGCCTCCGGAGACCCGGGCCAGCGTGGAGGAGAAGTCCGCGGCCGCCGGGCTGCCCCCGGGAGAGCTGCTCAGCGTCCTGGAGGAGCAACTGCCCCCGTTGACGCAAGTCGCGCGGGACAGGCTGGAGGCCCTGTCCTTCGCGGAGGCGGCGGAGGTGCTCTCCGCCCTGGGCGCCACGCGCTCGGGTGGGACGTCCATGCGCTTCCTGGCGCAGAACCGGGGCGATTAGCCCCGGGCCGGTGTAGAAGCCTTCCCCATGCGAATCGTGGCAGGGACCGCGAAGGGCCGCGCGCTGACCGGCCCCAAGCCAACGTCGACGCACATCCGTCCCACGGCGGACCGCGTCCGGGAAACCATCTTCAACATGCTGGGCCAGTTCCTGGACGGCCAGGCGGTGCTGGACCTCTACGCCGGCACCGGGGCGCTGGGGCTGGAGGCCCTGTCGCGCGGCGCCGGGCGGGCGGTGCTGGTGGACCAGGACCGCGAGGCCCAGGCCCTCTGCCGCGAGAACACGGACCACCTGGGCTTCACCTCCCAAGTGGAGCTGCTCGCGCAGCCGGCGTCCCGGGCGCTGGAGGCGCTGGGCCGGCGGGGAGAGCGCTTCGAGCTCATCTTCGCGGACCCGCCCTACGCGGCGCGGGTGGTGGAGACGGTGCTGGACGGGGTGGTGGGGGCGGGGGTGCTGGCGCCCTCCGGCATGGTGGTGGTGGAGCACGACAAGCGGGAGGCCGCGCCGGAGGCCCATGGCGGGCTTACCCGGGAAGACCAGCGCCGCTTCGGGGACACCCTGGTGAGCTTCTACCGGGCCCCCTGACCATTCCTTGACCGGCCCGATGGGGCGTCCGAGACTCCCTGTTGCATGCCGGTCGCCATCTATCCTGGTTCGTTCGATCCGCTCACCAACGGGCACCTGAGCCTCATCCAGCGCAGCCTGAAGATGTTCGATCGGCTCATCGTCGCCATCGCGGTGAACCCGAAGAAGACGCCCCTCTTCACCGAGGACGAGCGCCGCCAGCTCATCCAGGACGCGTGCGGCAATGACCCGCGCGTGGAGGTGGACGCCTTCCACGGGCTGCTGGTGGACTACGTGCGGCGGCGCAACGCCGGCGTCATTGTCCGCGGCCTGCGGGCGGTGTCCGACTTCGAATACGAGTTCCAGCTCGCCAACATGAACCGGAAGCTGGCACCCGACATCGAGACCGTCTTCATGATGACGGGCGAGGACTACTTCTACATCTCCTCGCAGCTCGTCCGGGAGGTGGCGTCCTTCGGCGGCGACGTGACGGGGCTCGTCCCCGACAACGTGAACAAGAAGCTGAAGGAGAAGTTCGCCGGCAAGACGTAGCCCGTCTCTCCACTTGTGGGGCCGGGCGCTCCCGCGCTACGCAGAAGGGCATGAAACTCGCCCGCCGGCTCCAGGCCATCAAGCCGTCCCCGACGCTCGCTCTCAACTCGCGCGCCAAGGCACTCGCCGCCCAGGGGGTGGACGTGGTGGTGCTGGCGGCGGGAGAGCCCGACTTCGACACGCCCGACTACGTGAAGCAGGCCGCGGTGGACGCCATCCGCGCGGGCTTCACCAAGTACACCGCCACCAACGGCATCCCCGAGCTGCGCGAGGCCATCTGCCGCAAGCTCGAGCGCGACAACGGGCTGCGCTACACGCCGGAGCAGGTGCTGGTGACGTCCGGTGGCAAGCAGGCGCTCTACAACTTCTGCCAGGCGGCGCTGGACGAGGGCGACGAGGTCATCATCTTCGCCCCCTACTGGGTGAGCTACCCGGACATGGTGCGGCTGGCGGGCGCCACCCCCGTCATCGTTCCCACGCGCGAGGAGGACGGCTTCGCGCCGGACCCGGACGCCATCCGCCGCGCGCTCACCCCGCGCACGCGCGCCGTCATCATCAACAGCCCCGGCAACCCCACCGGCGCCGTCTACTCGCGCGCCGCGCTGCAGGGCATCGCCGACGTGTTGCGCCCCCACGACTGCTTCATCATCTCGGACGACATCTACGAGAAGCTCCTCTACACCGACGAGCGCCTGGGCATCAGCGACGTGGCGCCGGACCTGGTGCCCCGGCTGGTGGTCACCAACGCCCTCAGCAAGTCCCACGCGATGACGGGCTGGCGCATGGGCTACGTGGCGGGGCCCCGGCCGCTGGTGGCCGCCATGCAGTTGGTGCAGGACCAGTCCACGTCCAACGCCTCGTCCATCGGCCAGAAGGCGGCGCTCGCCGCGCTCAACGGGCCGCCGGACACCGTCGCCGCCATGGCCGCGGAGTACCGCGTGCGCAGGGACATGTTCGTCGGCGGCCTCAACGCGCTGGACGGCATCAAGTGCCGCATGCCGGAGGGCGCCTTCTATGCGTTCGCGGACGTGCGTGGCCTGTATGGCCGCGACTTCAAGGGCAAGCCGGTGACGGGCTCCATGCAGCTGTCGGAAATCCTGCTCGACGAGTTCCGCGTCGCCGCCGTGCCCGGAGACCCGTTCGGCGCCGAGGGCTACATCCGCATGAGCTTCGCCACCTCGCGCGAAGTCCTGCAGAAGGGCCTGGTGCGGCTGGGCGAACTGGTCAAGGCCCTGCGCTAGTCCGTGTACGCGAAGGCGCGGAACTCGTCGCGGTAGGGACGGTAGATGAAGACGGCGGGGTGGCCGGAGAGGTTGCCCACCGCGAACCACAGGTCCTTCTCGTTGCGCAGGTCCAACGCCAGCCGCGCGGGGGCCTTGCCGTACTTCTTCTCCATCTCCGCGAGCGGCAGCACCTCGATGTCGTAGAGCGTGATGAGGTCCGTGCGCTTGAGCCGGAGCTGCTTCACCCACGCCATCACCAGCTCCTCCGGCGTGGCGTAGCGCTTGTCCTCAAGCTGGAACGGATAGAACAGCTCGTTGGACACGCTCCGGACGTCACCGGTAATCAGGCTCTGGAAGAGAAAGCGGGAGTCCTCCTGGATGTCCCGGCGGATGCGCTCCTCGCGGGGCAGCTCGGGGAAGGGCGTCTCGTCCATGGGCCGCTTGGGCAGGTCCGGCGGGAGGGCAAGCGAGGGGCCTTGCGGCATGGGCGTGGGAGCCGGCTTCGTGGGAGCCGGTGCCGCGGGCGTGGGCGCGGCCGGCGCGGGAGCGGGAGCGGGAGCCTGCTCCGTGGGCGCGGGCGTGGGAGTGGCGGGAGCCTGGGCGAGGGCGGGGGACGCGAAGGAGAAGAACAGGGCCAGGGACCAGCGGCGCATGGAGCCTCCGAAAGGGGCGGAGCGTAGCAGACGGCGCCGAACGGGTCCGGAGTCCATGCGAGCGGACAGCCGCGAATACAGTCCGTGCATGTCGCGGCGGAGGTTGGTATGGGGGCGGCCCGATGCCTAAACGTACCGATATCCGCAAGGTTCTGGTGATTGGCTCGGGCCCGATTGTCATCGGGCAGGCCGTCGAGTTCGACTACTCCGGTACACAAGCCATCAAGGCGCTCCGGGACGAAGGCGTGGAGGTGGTGCTGCTCAACAGCAACCCCGCCACGGTGATGACGGACCCGGAGTTCGCCCACCGCACGTACATCGAACCCATCACCGTGGACGCGGCGGAGCGCATCCTCGCCGCCGAACGGCCGGACTCGCTCCTGCCGACGATGGGCGGCCAGACGGCGCTCAACCTGGCCAAGGCGCTGGCGGAGCAGGGCATCCTCGAGAAGTACAACGTGCGCCTGATTGGTGCCTCGCTCGAGGCCATCAACAAGGCCGAGGACCGGCAGCTCTTCAAGGCGGCCATGCAGAAGATCGGCGTCGCGCTGCCCAAGAGCGGCTACGCGACGACGCTGGCCCAGGCCATGGCGCTGGTGGAGGAAATTGGCTTCCCCTCCATCATCCGCCCCTCCTTCACGCTCGGCGGCACCGGCGGCGGCATCGCCTACAACCGCGACGAGTTCGAGGCCATCTGCCGCTCCGGCCTGAAGGCGAGCCCCACCTCCACCATTCTCGTGGAGGAGAGCGTGCTCGGCTGGAAGGAGTACGAGCTGGAGGTGGTCCGGGACTCGGCGGACAACGTCATCATCGTCTGCTCCATCGAGAACCTGGACCCGATGGGCGTGCACACCGGTGACTCCATCACCGTGGCACCCGCGCAGACGCTGACGGACCGCGAGTACCAGCGCATGCGGCAGGCGTCGCTGGCCATCATCCGCGAGATTGGCGTCGACACGGGTGGCTCCAACATCCAGTTCGGCATCCACCCGGACGACGGCCGCATGGTCGTCATCGAGATGAACCCGCGCGTGTCGCGCTCCAGCGCGCTGGCGTCGAAGGCGACGGGCTACCCCATCGCCAAGGTCGCCGCGAAGCTGGCGCTGGGCTACACGCTGGACGAATTGCGCAACGACATCACCCGCGACACGCCGGCCTCCTTCGAGCCGACGCTGGACTACGTGGTCGTCAAAGTCCCGCGCTTCAACTTCGAGAAGTTCCCGCACGCGGACCGCACGCTGACCACGAGCATGCGCTCGGTGGGCGAGGTGATGGCCATCGGCCGCACCTTCCCCGAGGCGTACATGAAGGCCCTGCGCTCCATGGAGCTGGGCCGCGTGGGACTGGAGTCGCCGGACCTGCCCTCGGAGAAGGAGGAGCGGGAGAAGGTGCTGCGCGAGGCCCTGCGCGTGCCGCGCCCGGAGCGCCCGTGGTTCGTGGCGCAGGCGTTCCGCGAGGGGATGACGGTGGAGGGGGTGCACGCGCTCTCCAACATCGACCCGTGGTTCCTGCGCTACATCGAGATGCTGGTGCGCGAGGGACAGACCCTCCAGGAGTACGGCCGGCTGGACCAACTCCCGGACGACGTGCTGCGGCAGGCGAAGGCGCACGGCTTCTCCGACAAGTACCTGGGCCGGCTGCTCGGCTACCCGGAGGAGGAGGTGCGGGCGCACCGGCACTCGCGCAACATCCGCCCCGTCTTCAAGCGGGTGGACACCTGCGCCGCCGAGTTCGAGGCGTACACGCCCTACCTGTACTCCACCTACGAGGAGGAGGACGAGGCGCCTCCGACGGACCGGCAGAAGGTCCTCATCCTCGGCAGCGGCCCCATCCGCATCGGCCAGGGCATCGAGTTCGACTACGCGTGCGTGCACGCGGCCTTCGCGCTGCGCGAGGCCGGGTACGAGACGGTGATGGTCAACTGCAACCCGGAGACGGTGTCCACGGACTACGACACGTCCGACCGCCTCTACTTCGAGCCGCTGACGATTGAGGACGTGCTCGAGGTGTCGCAGCGCGAGAAGCCGGTGGGCGCCATCGTGCAGTTCGGTGGCCAGACGCCGCTGCGCCTGTCGGTGCCGCTGGAGAAGGCCGGCCTGCCAATCCTGGGCACGCCGCCGGACGCCATCGACCGGGCGGAGGACCGCGAGCGGTTCTCGAAGCTCATCGAGAAGCTGGGCCTGACGCAACCGGAGAACGGGGTGGCGCGCAGCCACGCCGAAGCCTTCAAGGTCGCCGAGCGCATCGGCTACCCGGTGATGGTGCGGCCCTCGTATGTGCTGGGCGGCCGGGCGATGGAGACGGTCTACGACCAGTCCAGCCTGGAGCGGTACATGCGCGAGGCGGTGAGCGCGTCGCCCGAGCACCCGGTGCTCATCGACCGCTTCCTGAAGGACGCCATCGAGGTGGACCTTGACCTGGTGGCGGACCGCACCGGCGCGGTGATGATTGGCGGCGTGCTGGAGCACATCCAGGAGGCCGGCGTGCACTCCGGTGACGCGGCGGCGACGCTGCCTCCGCACTCGCTGTCGCCGGACCTGGTGGAGCGGATGAAGGACCAGGCCATTGCCCTGGCGCGCGAGCTGGGCGTGGTGGGCCTGATGAACGTGCAGTTCGCCATCCAGGGGAAGACCATCTACATCCTGGAAGTGAATCCGCGCGCGAGCCGCACGGTGCCGTTCATCTCCAAGGCCACGGGCGTGGCGATGGCGAAGATTGCCGCGCTGTGCATGGTGGGCAAGACGCTGCAGGAGCTGGGCGCGACGCACGAGCCCGAGTTCAAGCACGTGGCGGTGAAGGAGAGCGTGTTCCCCTTCGCGCGCTTCGCGGGCGTGGACGTCATCCTCGGGCCGGAGATGAAGTCGACGGGCGAGGTGATGGGCCTGGCGGACGACTACGCGTCGGCCTTCGCCAAGAGCCAGCTCGCCGCCGGGGTGCGCCTGCCGAAGAGCGGCAAGGTGTTCATCTCCGTGAAGGACGACGACAAGCCCGCGGTGGTGGACCTGGCGCGGCGGCTGCGGAACATGGGCTTCTCGCTCATCGTCACCGCCGGCACGAGCAAGTACCTGTCGACGAAGGGCATCGAAGCGCAGGTGGTGCAGAAGGTGAAGGAGGGCCGGCCGAACATCGTCGACAAGATTGTCGACGGGGAGATCGTGCTGGTCATCAACACCACCTTCGGCAAGCAGGAGATCTCCGACAGCTTCTCCATCCGCCGCGAGGCGCTGATGCACTCGGTGCCGTACTACACGACGGTGCAGGCGGCGCGCATGGCGGTGGGCGCGCTGGAGGCCCTCAAGCGCACGGACCTGTCCGTGAAACCGCTCCAGGAGTACCTGGGCATCACCGGCGGCAAGGTGACGGGCGCGGCCAAGGGTGGGAAGCGGTAGTAGCCGGCGCCACCCGGTGAAGTGACGCGCGCGGCCCTGCTCCTCCTGGGAGTGGGGCCGCATGCGTTTGGGGCGTCAGGCGGCGACGAAGTTCTTCCACTGCCGCAGGTAGTGGACGAAGCCTTCCGAGAGGCCCTCGCCCCGGAGCGTCTCGGGAGCGATGGGCACGCGGTTGAGTGCGTCGCCGCGGTGGACGCGCTCGGGCCAGTCGTGGTTGGCGATGGCGGAGCGGCCCAGGGCGACGGCGTCCGCGCCGAGGGCAAGCTGCGCTTCCGCCTCCTCGCGCGTCCAGATGGCGCCGGCGACGACGATGCGGACGTGGGCGGGGACGGCCGCGCGGAAGAGGGAGATGGCGTGAGCCTCGGGGCGCTTCTTCGTGTTGAGGGCGGAGCGCCAGAGGGACAGGTGGAGGACCTCCATGCCGTCGTCGGCGAGCATGCGGGCGACGTCGAGCGTCTCGTCCAGGTCGAGCCCCTTCGCCTGGCCGAAGTCCTCGGGGGACAGGCGAACGGCGAGGACCAGGGAGGGCGCGGCGCGGCGGACGGCGCGCACGGTTTCGCGGATGAGGCGCGAGCGGTTCTCCAGTGAGCCGCCCCAGCGGTCCTCGCGCTGGTTGTAGACGGTGCTGAGGAACTGGGAGAGCAGGTAGCCGTGGGCGCCGTGGAGCTCGACGGAGTCGAAGCCCGCGGTGGCGCAGCGGCGGGCCGCGTGGCCGAAGGCGTCGATGGCGCCCTGGATGTCGGCCTCGGTGCCGGCGCGGCAGGAAACCCCGTCCTCGGTGTGCGCGCTGGCGCTCCACTTCTCGGTGCCGCTGACGGCGGGGTCCGCGCGGAGTCCGCCGTGGAAGAGCTGGGCGGAGACGAGCGCGCCGCCCGAGTGCATGCGCGCGGCGAGCCGGGTGAGGCCGGGCAGCATGGCGTCATCGTGGACGCCCAGCTCACCCGGCCAGGCCTTGCCGTCCTGCGCGACGTGGGCGGCGCAGGTCTCGATGAGGCCGAAGCCCCCGTCGGCGCGGCTGGCGAGGAAGTGCAGCTCGTCGTCGGACAGCGTGCCGTCGGCGTGGCTCTGCATGTTCGTCAGCGGCGCGAGCCAGATGCGGTTGCGGGCGGTGACGTTCTTCCGGAGCTCGAGGGGGGTGAACAGCCCTGTCATGTCGTCGTTTCCTGGGGAGCGGTGAGGGCTCCGGGTCAGGCACCCCCGGAGAAGGAGGGAGGGACGGCCCTCTGCCAGAGCCAATAGAGCGCGACCCCGATGGACGCAACGGAAAGCACCAGCTCCACCCGGAGGGCGAAGCGGCTGCGGCGCAGCAGGAGGAGCAGGGGGAGTGCGACGAGGACGAGCGCGGCCTGCCCCAGCTCGACGCCCACGTTGAACCCGAACAGCGCCGCGGTCAGCTCGGAGCGAGACAGCTCGAGCTCGGCGAGGGCCGAGGCGAAGCCGAAGCCGTGGATGAGCCCGAAGCCGAAGGCGAGCATCCAGCGCTTGTCACCCTTCTTGCCGAACAGGTTGAGCACGGCCACGACGATGATGGACAGCGCGATGGCGCTCTCCACCCACCGCGACGGCAGCGACACCACCGACAGCGAGGCGAGGCCCAGGGTGATGGAGTGGGCCACCGTGAAGGAGGTGACCACCACCAGCAGCCTGCGCAGGGAGGCACCCGCCAGGAGCAGGCCCAGCAGGAAGACCAGGTGGTCGTAGCCCTTGAAGATGTGCTCGACGCCCATCCGGATGAAGCCGAGCAGGCCGTGCTCCTCCGCCTGTCCCTTGCGCGCGAAGGTGATGTCGGGGTGCGCGGCATCGAGGACCTGACGGCCTGGCTCTCCATCGATGTCGGCGACGACGATGAGGTTCTGGCCCTCGCCCTTGACGCGCTGGAGGTAGCCGAAGCGCTGCTTCAGCGGCCCCCCGGCGGGGCAGGTTGCCGCCGTGGAGAGGCGGAAGTTGCCGTCTCCCGGCTCGAGGTCCACGGGGAGCAGCTCACAGGGCTCGCCTCCCGCTGACAGCTCCGAGGCACCGAGAGTCGCCGCGAAGACCGCCGTCATCAGCTCCTCGGGAGGAAGGCGTTGCCAGTCCGGCCCGAGCAGCTCTTCGACCGAGTCCTTCCGAATCGTCAGCAGCTGAAGGACGCGGTCCTGCTCGACCTGAACGGTCAGCGTCGACATGTCGAGCGGATGGCCGGAGGCCGGCGCCGCGACGAGCGCCAGAAGGACAACCACCAGGAGCGAGCGCATGCGTCGCTACAAATACCTGTTTACGTGAAGGAGAGGAAACATGTTATTCGCGTTTTTCGATAATGAGTGAAAAGGGGAGTTTCACATGAAAAGCAGTTCTTGGTCTGCCTCCACCGTGGGGTGGTTGGCGGGGTGTCTCGCGCTGGGTTGTGGCCCTGTGGATGGGACGGACGAGGACCTTGAAGCGTCCCGGCAGCCCCTGACCTATGCGAGGACCACGGAGTTCGTCGCCACGCATGACGCCCGCATCAAGGAGCGGCTGCCGACGACGAACTACGGCACCTACTCTCCGATGTGCGCGCAGATCGAGTCTGGCGGCACGGATGAGTGGGTCGTCTTCAAGTTCAACACCACCGGGCTGGTGGCCCCCGTCTCGCGGGTGACGTTGCGGCTCTACCTCGGGACGGACGGCGGCACGCCGCACAACTTCCGCGTCTACAACAGCACCAACACGACCTGGGACGAGACGGTCACCTGGAACACGCGGCCCACGCCTGGGACGGCCTTCGTCACGGTACCCGGCGGTTCGGCCGACAACTCGTATTTCGACATCGACGTCACGCCACTCATCAATCCGGCGGTGCCCACGCAGACGCTCATCATCCGGCCGGTGGCGAGCACCGACACCAACGCCATCTGCCTGGTGGACCGGGCGAGCGCCACCATCCTCCAGGGCGAGAGCACCCAGCCCCGGCTGGTCGTCGACTACTTCGGCGCTGTCCCTTCTGCCGATGCGCTCGTGGACGAGGCCAACCCCAGCACCAACGCGGGCTCCGCCACCACGCTCGGGCTCGCGGCCACGGCCCCGGCCCGGCGGGCCTATCTCCAAGTGCCCATCTCCCGGCCCCTGCTCAATGACCTGCGCGGCATCCAGCTGCACGGCGCCTCCATCCCCAACGACGTGGCCAGCCCGCGCGGCCGGGTGATGCTGCGGCTGTATCCGACGACCACCGTGAGCGGCACGAGCGCGCTCGTCTACGCGCCCCTCTCGGGCACGCAGTGGACCTGGAGTGAGACGGGGTTGACCTGGGACAACCAGCCCGCGGGCACGGGGGCTCCGAACGCCACGGCCATCGCCAGCATCTCCAACACGGTGGCCGGCCGCTGGGTCGAAGTGGATGTCACCCAGGCCGTCACCCACGCCATCGCCTGGGCGGACACGCTGACGACGACGAAGCAGGACCTGTCACTCAACCTGCTGCTGGCCGGCGGTACGGGCACGTTCGCCTCGAAGGAGGACCCGAGCCTCAAGCCCATGCTGGTCTTCATCAGCGACCAGCTGCCGACGGTGAAGACCGACGGCATCTGCGGACGGGGCGAGGACTGCGCCAACAGCACCGCGGACTGCGGCGTCTGCGCCACGGGCACCAACCGCGGTGCCTACCTGCCCGTCTGGGGTGACCTGCACCGCCACGGCCTGGGCGATGGCGGAGATGGCTGGGATGGGACGCAGCTGCGGACCCACACCACCAACGTGCTCAACTACCTCAAGAACACAGAGAAGCTGGACTTCGTGGCGCTGTCCGAGCACGTCAACAACGATGGCTGGAAGAACGTGGCGGGCTTCGACCGGCAGGAGGAGTCCGTCGATGCCACGCGAGTGACGGAGCGTTTCATTCCCACGATGGGAATGGAGAACGGCACCGCCAATGGCGCGATTGAGAGCCACATGAAGTTCGACATCTCCAGCAAGGCGGCGGGCACCTGGTCCGCGGTCAAGCTGAGGATCAAGGTCCAGAACCCCTCGGCCAGTGGTCAATTCAAGGTCCGCCGGCAGATTCGCTGCGCCGGTGCCAATACCCTGAGCCCGGCCTGGTACAACATGGCCACCCCGGCCTGGGACGACCGCTGGAGCCGGTCCTGGGATGAGAAGAAGGACCTCTTCCCCGGCAATGCTCCCATCGACACCTGGTACGACATCGACGTCTCGGAGCTGCTGCTGACCAACGGCACGCTCTACACGAAGATGAGCGGAGACTGCTCGCCGGAGCCGGACACCCTGAGCAACGTGGTGCTGGCCATCACGGTGGGCACCGTCACCACGGATGCGCTGGGCTTCTACACGCGTGACAGCGGAGCCGCCAATGCGGCGCGGCTGGTGTTCTTCGTCGACGGCGTGGAGCAGGCAGGGCCCATCTCCACCAACGCGGACCAGCGCTTCGACAGCCGGGATTCCGGCGCCAGCAACTCGGGCAGTCATTCCAGCACCGAGCCGACCACGGGTATCGACCTCACCAACCTGACGACGGATGCAGGCAACTTCTCGATGGGGCACTTCAACGTCCTGTTCCCGGCCGTCGGCATCAACATGCAGACGTACAGCTGGACGAACGGGGTGACCCGGAAGTGGGGTGATGCGAAGCCAAACAACCGGGTGTATTACGACTATCTGGATGACACGGCCAATGACTGGCTCGGGCAGATCAACCACCCCTTCAGCATCGACTACCCGCTGGTGGACATGACGGTGTCGTCGACCGCCGTCGCCCGGATGGCCACCTATGAGCTGAGCGGTGGGAACCTGGAGAAGTGGACGAACACGGCCTACTACGCGAACTCCTGGCAGCCGAAGATCAACCGCTACCTCCAGTACGTCCGCTACGGGTGGCGGGTGGCTCCGGCGGCCAACTCGGATGCGCACTGCCACTGCTCGACGTCGCCGTGCACCATCACCGCGCACAACTGTCCTTCCACGCTGACCGGGACGCGGACCGGCATGTGGACCCTGGGGCGCAACTTCACGCACCTCAAGCAGGCGCTGTCACAGAAGCGGGCCTTCGCGGTGCAGAACGGTCCGGGGCTCGAGGACAAGAACGTCTACGTCGCGCTGCAGGCCACGCAGTCGTCCGGGTTCGACTCGAGCTGGTGGATGGGGAGCGTCCTGCCCAACCGCAATGCGTGGACGCTGACGGTGTTCGCCAGGAACTTCAACGACACCGGCACGCTGAAGATCAACAGGATCACCCTGCACGACGATGACGGGTACGGCGCCATTGCGACGCTGCAGTGCAACGCGATGTCTTCGTGCAGTGGTTCGTTCGACTACACGCCGTCCACCGCGAACAAGGCCGTGATTGCCGTGGCCGAGCTGTCGTCCGGCCACTACGTCGTCTCGGCCCCGATGTTCTTCTAAGGGGCTCGCGGCTCTCCGGAGGGGTGTGCCTCCTCCGGGGAGCGGCGTCAGAGAAGGACTGTGGAGTTGCTCCCTTCTCGCCGAGCTCGAGCCTGCTTCACGACGGCCGAAGTTCGCCGGCTGCATCCCTTCATGAGTAGCAGTTGCGTGCCCCGTCTCTCCTGCGGAGGATGAGGCACCATGGCTGACACGAAGCGCCGATATGGGGGCTGGATAGCGCTGGGCTTGCTCCTGCTGGGCGGAGTCCTGTGGTGGGCCACTGCTCGGAAGCCCGAAGCTCCTCCGGCCATGGTGACGGAGACGCCCGGAGCCACTCCAGCCCGCGCGCGCCCCGAGCCCTCCAGCACGCCACCGAAAGAGCCTCAGCAGGCCCAGGTCCTTCCCCCGACGCCGGCCCCGCTGCTCCGGCTGCCCTCGGCGCGGCGCACGGAGGCTCCCGCCAATGCGCCCGGGGCCTTCTCCGGTCGCGTGGTGTCCGCCACCACCGGTCAGGGTGTCCCGAGCGCCGAGCTGACCTTCGCCGGTCCCTCGGGCGCCGCGAGCACCCGCACGGATGAGGCGGGATCCTTCCGCTTCATGCCGGACCAGGAGGGACTCTGGCAGCTCGCCAGCATTCGCGCGGACGGCTTCCTGCCCTTCGGCCCGGACTGGGGGCAGAGCCCCGTCCGCCTCACGGCGCGTCCCGGCAGCGGCGTGGAGGGTCTGCTGCTGGCCCTCACCCCCGAGGAGTCCTGGACCGTCCGAGTCGAGGACCCCACCGGAAAGCCCCTCTCGGGCGCCCAGGTGCGGCTCCTCACCGGTCGCTCCGGGGAGACGGTGTTGTTCCCCACCAACGACGAGTTCACCACCGGCGCAGAAGGCGACATCCGCCTCCAGGCTCCCGAGGGCTCCACGGTCGAGGCCCGCCACCCGGGCCACGCTCCCGCGAGGGCTGAGCTGAGCTCGCGCCTCGCGGGCCGGCGCGCCGTGCTTCGGCTCAAGGCGGTGACCTCGACCGCCAGCGAAGTGCTCGCGGGCCGAGTCGTGGATGAGTCAGGCACAGCCATCGCCGGTGCCGGTGTCCGCGCCACGAAACCCCGCGGCACGAGCCTGCCCGGCGCCGAAGATGGCAGCGCCCCCGTGGCCGAGACGCTGTCGGACGCGGACGGGCGCTTCCTCCTGGAGCGGCTCCCTCCGGGCCGCTACGACGTGTTCGCCGAAGTCCTCGGACGCGTGAGCGCGACCGTCCCGAAAGTCGAGGCTGGCCGCCGTGACCTCACGCTCACCCTGACCCGAGGCGCCCGCCTCACCGGCCGCGTGCGCGATGAGCGCGGCGCTCCCGTCGCTTCCTTCCAGCTCGAGCTGCAGCTCCATCGCGGCCCCCTGGAGCGGGAGTTCGGCTCGACGCTCACCGTGGTGGACCCGGAGGGCCGCTTCGCCGTGGAAGGGCTCGCTCCCGGCACCTATACCCTGCGGGTTGGCTCCTACGGGCTCGCCCCCGCCGCCCCCACGGTGACGGTGCCGCCGGATGCCGCGGACGTCGGCCCCGTGGACATCACCCTGCAGCCCGGCGCCCGGCTGGAAGGGCAGGTCGTGAAGCGCGGAGGCGGCGGGCCCATCGCCGGAGCCCGCGTGCAGGTGGAGGGCGGCGTCTACGGCGCGTCACTGTCCACGGTGTTCGACGCCATGACCGACACCTCCGGCCGCTTCACGTTGGACGGGCTGGCCCCGGGGACGCTGAGCCTGTCCGTGAGCGCGCAAGGCCATGACACGCGCATCGTGGACCGGGTGGCTGTCGGGCCGGGCGCACCGCCCCTGCCGCCCATCGATTTGAACCCCGTGGCCGACGGTGGAGTCGAGCGCTCGGAGATGTTGGGCATTGGTGCGGTGCTGGGCGCGCGCGACGACGCGCTGGTGATGGGGCAGATCATCCCTGGCGGCGGCGCGCACGAGGCGGGACTGCAACCCGGGGATTCCATCGTGAGCATCGACGGGACGAAGGTGGTGGAGATGGACTTCGCCTCGGCGGTGCAGGCCATTCGCGGCCCCGAGGGCAGCCGCGTCCTGCTGGGTATCCGGCGCGCGGGGCGCTCCGACGTCGAGGACGTCTGGGTCGTCCGGAGGAAGATCCAGGTCTAGGCCCACCCAGCGCCTTCGACGGTGGGTGGCTGGACGCCTGGTACCCTGGCGGCTATGTCCGGCACGCGGCGCTTCCCGGGCTCCCCGGTGGAAGGTTACCGTTCGCGCCCCCTTGCCCCTCCGAGGAGTGTCAGTGAGCTCGTCCCGCACCGCCCCCGACTTCGACCTGGCCTCCGTGGATGTGGAGGGCTTCCACCGCGAGCTGAAGGCGCTTCGCGAGCAGGTGGATGCGTCGCTCGGCGAGGCGGACGCGGCGCACCTGCGGAAGATCGAGCGGTGGGGCAGGGCGGCCACGCTGCTCGGCGTGGCGACGTGCTGGCTCGCCCCCAACCCGTTCAGCGCCGTGGCGCTCAGCCTGGGCCGCTCCACGCGGTGGCTGCTGATGCACCACGTGGGGCATCGCGGGTACGACCGCGTCCCGGGCTTGCCCGCGTCGCGCACCGGCAAGGGCTTCGCGAAGGGCGGGCGCCGCTTCCTCGACTGGCTCGACTGGATGCTGCCCGAGGCCTGGAAGTTCGAGCACAACGTCCTCCACCACTCGCACACCGGTGAGGACGCGGACCCGGACCTGCTGGAGCGCAACGCGGAAGGCACGCTGCGCAACCCGAGCCGCCCGCTCGCGTTCCGCTACGTCCAGCTCACGCTGCTCGCGCTCACCTGGCGCGCCAGCTACTACGCGCCCGAGACGCTGAGCTCGCTGCGCCGCAAGGGCCGGCGCAAGGGCGGCTCGCTCACGAGCGCGGAGCTGAAGGAGCTGGTGCTCCACTGCTACCTGCCGTACGCCGCCATCAACTTCGTCCTCTTCCCCGCCTTGTTCCTCATCATCGGTCCGTGGGCGGCCTTCAGCGCGCTGTGCAACTCGGTGATGGCGGACGTGCTCACCAGCCTGCACACGTTCCTCGTGGTGGGGCCCAACCACACCGGCGAGGACCTGTACCGCTTCGACGAGGCCCCGGAGAATCGCGGCGCGCGCTTCGTGCAGCAGGTGATTGGCAGCGCCAACTACCGGACCGGCGGCGACCTGAACGACTTCGCCCACCTGTGGCTCAACTATCAAATCGAGCACCACATCTGGCCGGACCTGCCCATGCTCAAGTACCGCGAGGTGCAGCCGAAGGTGCGCGCCCTCTGCGAGAAGTACGGCGTGCCCTACGTCCAGGAGAGCGTCTGGACGCGCGCCCGGAAGATGGTGGACGTCGTCGTCGGCAAGAGCTCCATGCGCCGCCTCTCGCCGCGCAAGGCCGAGGCAGAGGGCGTCGCGCCCGACAGCGCTTCGGCCACCGCGGCCTGAGCCTCCGTCTCACGAGGCCCAGGCGTCAGGGATCGAAGTACGTACAGGCGCGCAGGGCCGCGAGAGGGGAGAGCGTTTCGCCCGCGGCGGCTTCGAGCCGCGCGAGCTTCGCTCCCTGCGGCATCGCCCCACCGCACACGCTCCCGCACTCGCGCTCCGCCGCTTCCACGCGCTCGCACCAGGTCTCCAGTGCAGGCACGGGGGAGAGATGGCGCGGCAACCGGCGGCCCAGGGGGGAGAGCTTCCGCGTCCCGGAGGGCGGCGGACCCAGCGGCTCCGTGGCGGCGCCGATACAGCGGTGCTGGAGCCGGACCTCCACGAGGCAGGCCCGTGCCGCGTCGGCCGGGATGCCGGTGGAGTCCTCCCATTCGGCCATGCCGGCGGCGGCGGCGGCGCGCACGCGTGCATCCGGGGACTGGAGCACGCCCGCCAGTACCCGCGCCTTCTCGTCGGGGCCGAGGAACAGTGACGCCACGTGGCGCACGCGCTCGACGGGAGGCTGGCCGCGCAGCGCTTCGCTCATGAGCACGGGAATGGCGTCCTCCTCCATCGTCCCGTGCCGCGTCCCATTTCCCCGGAGCAGGAAGTCGAGCATCGCGTCGCGGCCTCCCATGCGGCTCACATTGCGCGGTGCGAGCAGCCTCCGGACGACCGCCGCGTTGATGTTGAGGGCCTCGAGCAGTTTCGGCTCGCGGTCCACGACCCAGTCCACCAGCGCCTCGGCACGCGAGGGCACGTCCAACCCCAGCTCGTTGATCATCCAGCGCAGCTTCTCCGCGGGCAGGGGCTCCAGGGCTTCCATCAGCTCGTGAGGTGGCAGGGTGGCGGTGTGCCGCTGCAACACCAGCACCGTGCTGCCCTGGCATCTCTCGTGGGTGCGCGCGATTTCCCTCAGGCGCGCGCCCGTGAGCTGGAGCGCGTCGGCATCGGCGAGCTGCTCGCACGGTGCGGACTCCGCCCAGGCGCGGAAGGCCCCGAGGCTCGCGGGGCCCTGGCCCTGCACCTCGTTGAGCAGGTCCAGCGGCGCGGCCAGGGACGGATGCTCCGTGCGAGCCACGTCGAACAGCGCGAGCACCACGGGCCAGCGCGGGAGGTCCACCAGGCGCGACAGGCCCGGCCAGCGCCCCTGCAGTGCCTCGTTGACCTCCCCTGCGCTCGGAGGCGAGAGGCCCACGACCTCGGTGAGCAGCCGCCGCCGTGCGTCCGGAGCCTGCGCCCGGAGCAGCCTGGCCACCAGGGGGGCGTGGGCCGCGAACAGTGCGTCGCGCCCGGGCAGCTCGGCGCTGTTCGCCAGGGCCAGCAGCGTCAGGCAGTTCGCTCCCGGGCACACGGCATCGAAGCGTGCGAACACCCGAGGCAGCGCCGCGCGCAGCCCCTCGGCTTGACACCGCGGAGCGAGCACCGCGTTCACCAGCTCTCCCTGGCGCTCCAGCGTCGTCGCGGCGGCGAGGCGCAGCTCGCGCGTGGCCAGCAGGCCGCAGAGGTTCATGGCGGGAGAGGGCGGCTCCAGCGGCACAAGCTCTCGCGCAGTGGGGTGGGCGGCGTACTCCTTTCGTGCCACGCCGACGCCCGCCTTCGCCAGCGCCGCCAGTTCCTGGAGCGCCGTCATACAGGGATGGCCCTCGGCATAGGGACCGTCCATGCAGTCCTTCTCCGTAACGATGTCGTGGTAGCGCCAGAGAGGGTCGGCCTGCTTCCTCCAGGCGTCGCAGTCGGGCATCCGGACGGGAGCCCCCGTTCCCGTGCGGGTGATGGTGCCGCTCGCGTCCACCCCGTAGCGCAGTCCTGCCACGCCCGGCCCCACGCCGCTCGCCTCGGCCTTCAACACGTCCGGGGACGGGCCCGCCTCCAGCACCGTGAAGACGAACCCGCAGCCCCCCACGGAGGCGGGCTCCGACACGGGCGGGCGCGTCCCGTCATGACAGGGGGAGGGGAGGAAGCCGACCTGCGCGGGGAGTCCGTAGCGGTCCTTCTCAGCGAAGTATGCGCGCTCCGACGCGTGCAGCCACATGAGCCCGCACACGGCTTCGTGCGTGGAGTGTGACGGGGCCGGCGAGGCCGCCGTCAGCGTGAGAAGCACCCAACCTGCCACCGTCACCATGACTGCCTTTCCCTATCGGGTCCGCGCACCCGCGCGCATTCGCTCAAGCGCGGCGATTGCGCGCGGTGGCCGCGGGCCGGTCCAGCGCCGACTCCGCGGAAGGGGACGGGCCTTCGTGACGGACTGCCTGCACGTCCACGACGCGGGAGCCGTCCGGCGGCACCGGTGGCCCGAGCGTCACCACCAGCACCCGGTAGGCCTCCTCCAGCCGCTTGTGCAGCTTGGTGAAGATCTGCTGCGCGGTGCCGGGCATGTCCTCGGTGTACGTGAAGTACCAGCGCAGCTCGTCCAGGCGCTCGTAGAAGTGGTCCACCACCGCCTGCTCCTGCTCAGGCAGCTGGATGAGGTGCTCGAAGGCGCCGCTGGCGTAGCGCGAGGCGATGGTGCCCAGCAGCGGCTCGCGGCTGCGCAGTCGCGAGAAGAGGGCGAACATCTCGTCACGCCGCGCATCCAGCCGGCGCATGACGCCGGCCGCGTCCATCGCGAGCAGGTTGCGGACGCGAGCGGCCATCTCCTCGGCCTTCTTGCGACGAGCCATGGGCCGTGAGCCTACCCCCGCCCTGGCCCCTGGACCAACCACGTGGCGGTGTCAGGGGCTGCGCGTCAGTACACGCGCAGCAGGCGGGCCTGGCACACGAAGCGCGGGTTGCGGAAGTCGATGACCTCGATTTCTCCCGTGGTCTCCTCGAAGCGGCCGGCGAGCAGCCCGGCGGCGAGCGCCGCGGCCATGTAGAGGCTGTCCTGCGTCTTGAGGTCCTTGAGCTTGCGGAGGTAGACGACCCGGCCCTCCACGGACCAGAGCGTGTGGATGCCGTCCAGGCGCACGCCCCGGGCGCCATCGGGCGGAGGCCCGAGCTTCACCAGCGCAGGCGGCACGCCGTTGAGGACATAGGCGTCGTAGCCCGGGTTGCCGCTCGTCGACACGAGCCTCGCGTCGCGCAGCGAACCGTCGGGTCCCTGGTGCAATTCGAGGGTGACGACGAGCTTCTTGCCCCCGCCGCCCGCGAGCTTCTGCATCTCCTCGCCGGCCTGGACGCGCCCGCGCAGGTACTCCATCCAATCGTCTCCGCGCTCCTGCAGGGCCTTGAGGTGCTCGGCGACAGTGGGCGGCATGGGGGCCGGGCCCGTGCCAGGATTTCCCGTCGCGCCGAACCTGCCGGCCTGGGGGGCCCATGACGTCGTGGCCTGCTCCAGCAGGCTGGTGCCGTCGAAGACGGGCGCGTCCTCCAGCGACTTCTCGAGCGATTCACGAAGCCGGCTGAAGTACGAGTCGATCAGCCCGTTGTCCACGCGGAGCTCCGCCTGGTCGTCTTCGATGAAGCCCTTCACGCGCCCGTGGACGCGGCCTCGCTCCTGGGCGGCGAGCAGCTCGGGGGCCAGGCTCGGGTCTCCCGGGCGCAACGTGCGGCCGCTCTGGAGCTTCGGGCCCGCGAGGGGCGGGCCTCCGGGAATCAGCGACGGTGGCAACGGATACATGGAACCGTCCGCCGCGCGGGGGCGGCTCGGTGCGTCGGGCGGCGCTCCGGTGGACCCGGCGATGGCGGAGGGCTCGGGTGCCGGGCCTGTCGGTGCCTCGGACGGTGGTTGCCCCGATGCTTCACCTGTGGAGGGTGGGGGCTCCGTCGGGTCGTCAGACTCGGAGGGGGAAGGGGCCTGACCGGCCTCCACCGGCGGCGCATCTCGGGGGAGCGGTTCGCTTCGCGGCGGAGGCTTGGGTGCAGGAGGCTCGCGACGTCGCGGCGGTGGCTTCGCGAGCGGCTCTTCGTGTGAGGGCGTGGGCTTCTCGGGCGGCGCGGCCTTCGGGCGGGTGACGATCTCCACGACGAGCGGGGGCTGGGGGGATGGACGTGTGGCCGGAGCCGCCGGGGGCGCCACCTTCCAGAGGAGGGCCAGGAGCGCCAGGTGGATGGCGAGTGAGACGAGGGCGGCCCACCCGAAGCGTTGAAAGCGCCGCATTGCTACTCCCACGCTCCCTGGAGCATCGCCTCGGCCCCGGCTGCGGTGGGGCTTCGCGCCGGCCCTGCGCTGCTCGCGAGCATACCCGTGGGGCGTCTTCCACGGAGGCTACGGCTGATGCGCCGCGACATTGCGTGGAGTCCCCGCCATTTCCCCAGGAGGTGTGCGTGCATTGTCGGACGCTTCGCCACGCGCCGGAGCGTGCCACCGACGCGAAGAGAAGACCTCGGCCGCAGGCCCGAGAGGGCACCTCGTCCTCGCGAGGGAGGGCCCTCCGCCTCGCGACCTACGACCCGGGACGGATGGGAATCACGGCCGCGGGAAACGGGGGCGATGACATCTGGAGTATCGTGCCCGGAGCTTCTCACCGTGCATGGGCGAATCCCGCCCGGGATGAATCGGGGCCGCGATGGACTTCCGGAAGGTGAGCGACACGAAGCTGGAGCTGCTGCCGGACCAGGTGCGGCGGCTCGTCGCGGAGGCGTGGACGTTCCGCAGGCAGGTGGAGCTGGACGCGGAGCTGCGCTTCGCCCGGCTGGCGGAGCGGCTCGCGGGGCTCGGTGCTCCCGAGCCGCTCGTCTCGCTCGCCCGTCGCGCGGCGGAGGACGAGCGACGCCACGCGGGCATGTGTGAGCGGCTCGCGCGGGAGTACGGCCAGGCGGAGATGCCTCCCGTTCCGCAGGCTGTGGAGGAGGTGGCGCCGCCCGCGCTGCCGCTGCGCGAGCAGGTGCTCTACGAGGTGGTCGCCGCCTGCTGCATCACCGAGACGGAGAGCACGGCGGTGCTGACGACGCTGCTGGTTCCGGACGGGCCGCCCCGGGTGCGCGCGGTGCTGCGCGACATCCTCCGGGACGAGGTGGCGCACAGCCGGCTGGGCTGGGCGTGGCTGTCACACGAGCACGAGCGGGGGCCGGTGGGCTTCCTGGCGGGCCATGTGCCGGCGATGCTGGAGGGCACTGCGTCGCCGCGCCTCTTCGCACCGGGGAGCCCGGAGGAGGAGAGCCTCGCGTTGCTGAAGCACGGGGTGCTGCCGCATGCGCGCAAGCGGGAGACCTTCGTGAAGGCCTTGCAGGACGTGGTCTTCCCGGGACTGGAACGCTTCGGAGTGGACACCGCGCCGGCGCGGGCGTGGGTGGAGCGACGGAGCGCCGCGGGAGCGTAGCGGGCATGGCCGTTGGCCCTGTAGCGTGGGCGCATGGTGCTCAAGATCATCCAGGCAGGGGAGCCGGTGCTGCGGCAGAAGGCGCGGGATTTGACTCCAGAGGAGATTGCCAGTCCCGAGGTGCAGCGCCTCATCGGGCTGATGCGGGACACGATGCGGGACGCGCCCGGCGTGGGGCTCGCGGCGCCGCAGGTGGGTGTGGGCCTGCGCCTGGTGGTGGTGGAGGACCGGGCGGAGTACCAAGCTGGCGTGTCCCCCGCGGACCTGGCATCTCGCGAGCGGGCTCCGGTGGCGTTCCACGTGCTCATCAACCCGAAGCTCGTGGTGGAGGACCCGACGCCCGCGGAGTTCCACGAAGGCTGCCTGAGCGTGAGCGGCTTCGCGGCGTTGGTGGCGAGGGCGCGAGGCGTGCGCGTGGAGGCGCTGAACGAGCACGGCCAGCCGGTGACGGTGAGCGCGAAGGGCTGGTATGCGCGCATCCTCCAGCACGAGCTGGATCACCTGGATGGCACGCTCTACATCGACCGGATGGAGTCGCGGAGCTTCACCACGGCGGACAACCACCGCCGCCATCAGGCGGGACGCAGCACCGCGGAGCTTCGCGCGGCGCTCGGGTTGCCTGAGCGGAAGGGGTAGGGCTTCAGGCCTCGCTCCATCCGCAGCTCGGCTGGGAGTCTGAAGTGCGCCGCGTACGTGGCATCCGGCCGCGTTGCCCCGTGAAGCGTCGGCCGATCGAACGAGCCAGGGGTGCCGCAACCGACCATGAATTCCACCACGCGCATCTTCTACCGGGGCGTCGCCATTCTGGCCGATGCCGCGAGCTTCAAGGCACTTGGCGGCCCCTATTCCAGCGACGGCAGGCACGTGTATCTGCGGGCCGCCCCGCTCGTCGATGCCGATGCCACGTCATTTGTCTTCCTGGCTGGGAGCGACAGGCCCTTCGGCGCTGCCTACGGCCGAGATGCTCGCAGTGTGTTCTTTGGCGAAAGCCGCATTGACGGCGCCGATGCCCCGACCTTCGTCGTCGTCGACCCGGCGGCTGGCCTCTCGCGCGATGCGGCGCGCGTCTATCAGCGAACCGAGCCACTTCCGGTGCAGCCCGCGAACGTGGAACGCTTTCGCGTGCTCGCCGGTCCCTACGCCACCGATGGCGACCTCGTGTACCTGTCTCGGCCTGGGCTCCAGGTCATCTCCACCCAGGTCTCGCGATTTCGAGTCCTCGACGAACACTACGCAGTGAACGGCGACGAACTGCTGTTCGAGGGAGAGGGCGTCGAGGGATTCGACGTCAAGCATGCCCGTCTGCTCGCGCCGGGGTTGGTCACCGACGGCTCGTATCTCTACGCCGGTGCCTCCCGTCTCGACGACATCGACGCCGCGACGTTCCAGGTTCTCACGCCCCCCACCGGGGCCCTGTCGTCATACTTCGCGCGCGACCGGGACCGGGTGTTCTGGTTCATTCAGAGCGAGCCCAACGCCATCGAAACCGAAAGGGTCGGAGAATTCGTGGCCCTCGATGGGCGCTATGCCCACGACGGGTACACCGTCTTCTATTGCTCGCGGCCCGTCGAAGGCGCCGATGCCAGCTCTCTGGAGAGCCTCGGTCACGACTTCGCCAAGGACGCCGAGCAGGTCTTCCACGAGGGCTCCACCGTCGACGGCCACGCGGCCTCGTTTCGACACGTCGCCCACCACGATGGCGTGACTTTCCTGGCGGACCTCGCGCACGTCTATCGCGAGGAGCGGCAGTTCAGCGACCACACCGATTGGTCGAGTTACGAAATGCTGCCGGGGGCCGACCCCGCGTCGTTCACGGCGTTCTCCGCGGCATTCTCGCGCGACGCGAAGACCGTGTTTCTCAACGGCGCTCCGCTGCCAGGGGTGGACACCGCGCGCTTCAGACCTCTCGGTGAGGGTGCATTCACTGATGGCCAGCGCATCTGGTTTCACAAGGAACTGCACGGCGTGATGCCGTCGACGTTCGCACTGGTGGGGGGAGGGTATGCCAGGGTCGAAGTGCAGGACTTGGGGGCCTTGCGCTGCTTGGGACATGGGTACGCCGCGAACGACGTGCTGGTGTACTTCCACGGCTCGGTCGTCGCTGGCGCCGACCCTGCGTCATTTCAGTCACTCGGCCATGGCTTCGCCCGTGATGGGAAACGCGCATATTCCTACGTGCTGGCCACCGAGAGTCTCAAGATGCCGTCGTATGAACCCTGCGGTGGCGTGCTGCCCGACGCCGACGCCGCGAGCTTTCGCGTCATCGGCCGCTTTCACGCCACCGATGGGCGGCGAGTCTTCTGGCGGAGCCTGGAGCTCGAGGGACTGTCCGGCGCTGACGTGCGTGTCTTGAGCGACATGTACGCGACCGATGGCACCCGACTGTTCTGCCAGGGGCAGCTCATGACAGACGTTGACGTCGCCAGCTTCGAAGTCCTGCCGGGTGACTACGTCGATCGCTACTCACACACTATCGGGCAACCGCATGGCGGCTACGGCAGGGACCGTCTCCGGCTCTTCCTGGGCGCGTCCTCCTTTCAGAAGCCTCAGCGCTACTTCTCTGACGAACAACGACAGCGCTTGAACGCGCTCTCTTCGGCCCGACTCCGGGCGCTCGACGCGTACTTCGGCACCGATGGCAGCCAGGTGCTTTGCTTCCGCGACTGTCATGTGCTGGCGGCCGACGCGCACAGCTTCGAGCCCCTGGGCCATGGCTTTGCTCGGGACGCGCACCGCGTCTACTACGGCAGTCATCCGCTGCGAGACGCCGATGTTCGCACCTTCGAGGTGCTCTCAGAGGGGTACGCGCGCGACGCGCAACGTGTCTTCTATTCTGGCCAGGCGCTGGCCGACGTTGCTCCATCCGCATTCCGAACGCTGGGCGGCGGGTGCGCCACCGACGGCGAATCCGTCTACCGCGGCATGAACCGTCTCGACGGTGCCGATGTGGAGACGTTCGAAGTTCTCGCCAGGCATGGCCTTGCACGCGATGCCACCCACGTCTGGTCGCTCTCGTACGGCTTCGCGCCCTTCACGCTGGGTGGGAATGGTGCGCTCGAGGTCCTGGGCGAGGGCTACCTGCGGGTGAATGGCGTCTTGCGCTGGCGCGACCAGGAGCTGGAGGCCGAGCGCGCGACCTTCGAAGTGCTTCAAGACGGCTACGCGCGCGACGCGCACCACGGGTTCTTCCAAGGTCAGGTGCTCGGCTCGACCTGAAGACAGGTGAGCACCCCGGGGAGCACCGCTTCCTCGCCGGCCATGCGAGCACACAGCCCCGGGTTCTGCCTGCACCCCGCGGACGCTGAATCGAACCCGTACCTCCCAGCCGCCCCTCTGTCCGGGGTGCCCGCGCACGCCGCGATGAGCAGCATGCAGGGTACGAGCATCACCTGAACCCATCGCGAGCATCCCACCGGCACGTGCGCTTCCCATGTCCACGCCCCGTGGAGGATAGATGAGCAGCCTCCTCTTCAGCCCCATGGCTCTGCGCGGCGTCCAGCTCCGCAACCGCATCGTCGTCTCGCCCATGTGCCAGTACTCCGCCGACGACGGCTTCGCGAACGACTGGCACTTCGTCCATCTGGGCAGCCGGGCGGTCGGCGGCGCGGCGCTCGTCATCGCCGAGGCCACCGCCGTCGAGGACATCGGCCGCATCTCCCCTCAGGACCTGGGCCTCTGGAAGGATGCCCACGTCGAGCCGCTCGCCCGCATCACCCGGTTCATCGAGCTGCACGGCGCCGTGGCGGGCATCCAGCTCGCCCACGCCGGGCGCAAGGGCTCCACCCTGCGCCCGTGGGAGGGAGACGGCGCCGTGCCACCAGCGTCCGGAGGCTGGCGCCCCGTCGGCCCGACCTCTTCACGCTTCAGCCCCGACTACCCCGAGCCCATTGCCCTCGACTCCAAGGGAATCGCTCGCGTCATCCGTTCCTTCGCCGACGCCGCCGTGCGCGCCCGCGCCGCCGGCTTCCGTGTCATCGAGGTCCACGCCGCCCACGGCTACCTGCTCCATGAGTTCCACTCGCCCCTCTCCAACAAGCGCACCGACGACTACGGAGGCTCATTCGAGAACCGGGTCCGCCTCACGCGCGAGGTGGTGCGGGCCGTGCGCGAGAAGTGGCCGGACGACCTTCCCGTCATCGTGCGCCTGTCCTGCACCGACTGGGTGGAAGAGGGCTGGAGCCTCGAGGACTCCGTCGCGCTCGCGCGGCTGCTCATGCTCGACGGTGTGGACCTCATCGACTGTTCCTCGGGAGGTGTCGTCCCCGGCGTGAAGATTCCCGCGGGCCCCGGCTACCAGACGCCCTTCGCCGAGCACATCCGCCGTGAGGCGGGAGTCCCCACCGGTGCAGTGGGCATGATCCGCTCCGCGATGCAGGCCGAGCACGTGCTGCGCACCGGACAGGCCGACCTGGTCCTCCTCGCGCGCGAACTGCTCAGAGATCCGTACTGGCCCCTGCGCTCGGCCCGCAAGCTCCGGGCCGAGGTGAAGTGGCCCGTGCAGTACGAGCGCGCCAGCGATTGATTCCTCGCTTGATGCACCCACCTCCAAGGAGCCACGCATGACCCTCGCCGCGAAGAAGCTCGCCATCCTGGCAGCCGCCTGCCTCGCCGTGCCCGTGGGCATCGCCTCCGCCCAGGAGCCCGAGTCCGCCGCGCCCCCGCGCCCCGCCTGTGGCGGCTTCGCCGGCATCGGGTGTCCCGACGGATATTCCTGCGTGGACGACCCCAACGACGACTGCGACCCGAACAACGGCGGCGCCGACTGTGCCGGCGTCTGTACCGCCTCGCCCGATGAAAGCGTGCAGGGCGAGGACGGCGGCACCCAGCAGAAGAAGGGCTGCGACTTCAACGACCCCAACCTGAGCTACGTCTCGAAGGACCCGGACCGGTGCGCGGCCATCCGCTTCGTCTGTGACGCCGGCCAGGAGCCCTTCTTCAACGACTGCGGTTGCGGCTGCCAGCCCGTCGCGCAATAAGCGGGCGGATGCTCACCGAGGTCCAGGCGGGTCCCTATACCGTTCGCGGAATCTCCGTCGGCGGCGTGTACACCTCTCTCCAGGTGCCGGAGTTGGACTCGGTGCTGGACGTGGGCGTGCCCATCCGCTCCTTCGCCGGGACGGACCGCATCTTCCTCAGCCATGCCCACCCGGACCATGCCAGCGGCCTCGGCTCGCTGCTCGGCATCCGCCGGCTCATCGGCAAGGGGCCTCCGCAAGTCTTCCTCCCCGCCGAAATCGAGGCGCCCGTGCAGGAGGCCCTCGCGGTGCTGTCCCGCCTGCACCACACCTCCATGGAGGTGCACACCGTCCCCCTGCGCCCAGGCGACGTCCACGCGCTCGGGCATGGCCTGCACGTGCGCGCCTTCCGCACGCACCACCCGGTGCCATCGCTCGGCTACCAGTTCCTCCGGCGCATCTCCAAGCTGCGGCCCGAGTTCCACGGCCTCCCGCCGCAGGAGATCGCCCGACGCAGGCAGGCGGGAGAGAACCTCCTCGACGAGGTGGACCGGCTCGAACTGGCCTATGCCACCGACACACTCTCGCGGGTGCTGGAGACGGAGCCGTCCGTGCTCGACTCACGCGTCCTCATCATCGAGTGCACCTTCGTGGACGCGCGACACACCGTGCAGGACGCGCAGGAGCGCTGGCACCTCCACCTGGACGAGCTCGCCGCCCGCGCCGACCTCTTCCGCAACGAGGCGCTGGTGCTGATGCACTTCAGCCAGGCCCACAGCCCGGAGGAGGTCCAGGCCACCATCCGTGCTCGCCTCCCCGCATCCCTCTACGAGCGCGTCCGCGTCTTCGCGCCGCCCTCGGGCCGCTGGTTCGGCTGATGCAGGGCGCGGAAAGAAACGGCACACGTCCGTCCACGCCCACGCAGGCGAGGCGCCTGCCGTGGCCCCGCCATGGTCGAAGGAAGGATTCGTCCCGGTCCGCCAGGCTCCATCCAGGCTGAGCGCTTTGCTCGGGACTCCGTGGACTCGAATGGCGTGCAGGACGGTTGCTGGCCCTTCCCATGGCACGAAGCCGGGGTTGGCGCGCGCGTTGGCGACACCGGGGGTTCGGGCCGGGTGCTCCAGGAAGAGGAGCGCGGCCCGCGAGGGAGACGGCAGTGCACTCCGCCGACGTCCGTGGTTCCGGCCATGCGACGCCACGCGATGGACCGCTCCCACGATGGCCGTTGGAATCGGCCAATGGTACCTGCTGCTCTTGCGGCTCGGCACCAGGGGGGATGCCACCATTCCGTGGCGCGTCGGATTCGTCTTCCTTCATCGGTGATTCTGGCGGAGCGGCCCCCGGAGGAGTGCTGCTTCCGCGGGAGCCGCCGGAGTCTTGCGATTTGGCCAGGGCGCGCCAGAGCGCCTCGGCCGAGGCGAGGAGGTCCTTCCGGTAGACCTCTTCGTTCCGCTCCGTCAGCACGCGCACCCACTCCGCCAGCGTGCCCCACACCAGGGCCTCGCCCACCCGGGCGCAGCCGGGCATCAGCGCCCCGTCCTGCTCTCCCTTCAGGAGCACCTCGCGCACCAGCGCCCGCGCCGCACTGCCGGGCGCCGGCTGCCCTTCGACGTCCGGGTGCCGGTGCAGGAAGGCGAAGGCGAAAGGGCCGGGCAGCCCCAGCGCCCAGTTCGTCAGCGCATCCCAGAAGGTGAAGAAGGCCTCGCGGAAGGTGACGCCGTCCGCTCCGTGCTTGCAGAAGAAGGCCCAGTCCACCTCCCGGCAGAAGGTGTCCTCGTGGAAGGTCCTCACCGTCCGGGCGAAGTGCTGCTTGCTGCCGTAGCGCCGGTACAAGCTGCCCACCGACATCCCCACGGACCGGGCCAGGTCCTCGGCCTTCACGTGCTCGTAGCCATGCCGGCCCAGCACCTCCGCCGAGCTCTGCATCATCCCCGCGAGGTAATGCTCCGCGAACCCCATCCCCGACCCCTCCTGCCCCCCTTCCGGGGCGGCCGTCCCGTGGAAGGAATATTACTTCCACCATTCCCTTCTACCGGAGGGGGCTGACGTGGCGGGTTGGGGCGCCTGCCATTCCCGATAGGTAGGCTCCCATGGCCGGGCCCTCCCTCTCCCGCTTCGCAGATTCGACTGGGACCCTGGCTGCCGACGCCTGGCCTGCTTTCTCCCGCTTCGCCACGCTCACAGGGGCTGAACCGTTCCGCGTTCCGCACGCTTCGCGAGTGCGGTCCGCTGAGTCCTCGCGATTCAGGGGCACGAGGCCGACGAGGTCTGCTGACGTTTTGGAGCGAGCCGCTCCTTTTTCGAGCGCCTCCTGCCGGTCCTCATGATTCAGGGGCACGCGCCGACCAGGCCTCCTGACGCTTCGGAGCGAGCCACTCTTTTTCGAGCGCCTCCTGCCGGAGTGCGCGCGATTGCGGTGGGGCTCCCGGCTCGCCGTGCCTGGCCGCCCCTTGGCAGGTACGGCGGAGGTGGCGTCAGCAGTCGAGGCGGTGGCGCCAGATAGACGCGGAGTGGAGAGTTCCTTTCTGCGGCCCCACTCGCGCCTTGAATGAGGCGGGGCAGGGCAGGGCTCACGCGGGCCGCAGAGCCTCCAGCTCCGCCAGCACGGCGCGCAGCTCGGGGGCCTCCAGCGCCTTCTCCACCGAGGCGTAGAACTGGGAGAGGTCACCCATGCCCTGGTGCTCATAGACGCACGCCTGCAGGCCCATCTCCAGCCTGTCCAGCTGACGCACCAGCCGCGCCTCGAAGGAGGTGCCGTGCTCGTACTCGTCCCACAGCGCCAGGTACTCCGCGGCGCGCGGCAGCTTGCCGAAGATGGTCTCCACGGCGCGCCGCTCCAGTGCGTGCTTGGCCTTCTTGTCCACGCCGTCATGCGGGGTGATGTCTCCCGCGTACGCTTCGCCCAGGTCGTGCAGCAGCGCGATGCGGACCACCTTCGACGCGTCCGCCTCGGGGAAGAAGCCATCCGCGACGAACAGGCCCAGCAGCGCGACGAAGAGCGAGTGCTCCGCCACGCTCTCGCACCGCTCCGGCGGGATTCCGACGCGCAGCCATCCCTGACGGAAGAGCTGCTTCAGGTGGTTCAGCTCGAAGTAGGCCTCGATGAGCGGCAGTGTCTTCCGCCCCTGGAGCAGGGCCAGCGGTGGCGCGGCCTTGGTCTTCATGCGTCATCTCCTCGTCGCGGCACCGTACACCGGCCCGCGTTCCCGTACTCCCGGTGAGAGTGATTCCAGCGGGGGAAATCGGCTAGATGTGGGGCCGAGGATGGCCGTGCGTCCTTCCGCCTCCGGGCGGCAGTCCACGGGCCATGAGGAGGGGGAGTTCATCGTGGTCATTTCGTCCTGCTGGAGCCTGTCGTCCTCGCGGTGGCTGCTCGCCGCCGCGCTGCTCGTGACTGCCACCGCGTGCAAGCGGGAGCCCGTGGAGCCGCCGCCCGCGCCGCCTACGCCGAGCGCGGCCGTGGAGCCGGAGGACCCGCCGTTCCCCGAAGCGCTGCTGGCTCGGGCCGAGGTGCCCGCGGCAGTGGCCCAGGTCGAGGAGCCCGCGCCGCCGCCCGAGCCTCCCTTCACCGGAGACCTCGCGGCGCTGCGCAAGCGCGGCACGCTGCGCGTCCTCGTGGATGGCACCGAGGAGGACTCGCTCCCGCGCGAGGGCATGCCCCGTGAGCAGGACCGGGCGCTGCTGGAGCGCTTCGCGGAGAAGTACGGCATGGCGGTGGAGTTCCTCGCCGTCGACAGCTTCGACCAGCTCATCCCGCTGCTGCGCGAGGGGCGCGGAGACCTCATCGCCGCCGACCTCACGGTGACGCCGGAGCGCGCGAAGGACATCGCCTTCACGCGTCCCATGGCCCGGGTGAGTGAGGTCGTCGTGGGCAAGCGCGGTGAGAAGGGACTGCCTCGCAAGCCAGAGGAACTGGCCGGGCGCACCGTGCACGTGCGCGCCAGCTCCACCTTCGCCGCCTCGCTGAAGGAACTGGCGAACGGGAAGGCGCCGGGGCTCGTCATCGAGGCGGTGCCGGAGACGCTCGACCCCGAGGAGCTCGCGTGGCAGGTGTCTCGCGGCGAGCGGCCGCTGACGGTGGTGGACAGCCACCTGCTCACGGCGATGGAGACATACAACCCGGACGTGGAGGGGTTGTTCCCCATCGCGGAAGGACGCCAGCTCGCGTGGGCCGTGCGCCTGGAGAACCCCGCGCTGCGCGCCGCGCTGGACGCCTTCCTCGTGGAGCGCGCGCTTACCGAGCACCGGGACAGGCTCGTCACGGCGGACCTGGACGGCATCCGCAAGCGTGGAGTGCTCCGCGTCCTCACGCGCAACAGCCCGGTGACGTACTTCCTCCACCGGGGCGAGCAGGCCGGCTTCGACTACCAGATGGCGAAGCTCGCCGCGGAGGCGCTCAAGGTACGGCTGGAGGTGGTGGTGCCGCCGACGTACGAGCAGCTCATCACGTGGCTGAAGGAGGGACGCGGCGACGTCATCGCCGCCGCGCTCACCGCCACGCCCGAGCGCGCGAAGCAGGTGGCCTTCAGCACGCCGTACCTCTACGTGGACGAGGTCCTCGTGCAGCGCGCCGGGGCCGCGAAGCCTGAGTCCCTCGATGCACTGAAGGGCCAGGCCATCCACCTGCGCAAGTCGTCCAGCCACTTCGGCACCATGAGCGTGCTGGCGGCGCAGCATGGCTTCACGCTCATCGAGGAGCCCGAGGACATGGATACGGAGACGCTCATCGACCGCGTGGCGCGCGGGGAGATTCCGTACACGGTGACGGACAGCCACATCCTCGCCGCCGAGCGCGTGTACCGCGATGACGTGGAGGCGGCGCTCACGGTGCCGGGGCAGGGTGAGCCGGCGGGGAAGGACGGGCACTACGGCATCGCCTTCGCGGTGCGGCAGGAGAACCCGAAGCTGCGCGCGTTCCTCGACGGCTTCGTGAAGAAGACCTACCGCGGCGTCGACTACAACGTGTCCCGCCGCCGCTACTTCGAGGGGCACCGCGACGAAGCGCCGGCCACGGTGGAGACGGCCCTGGCCACGGGAGCCATCTCTCCGTACGACCCGCTGGTGCAGTCGTACTCGGCGCGCTACGGCCTGGACTGGCGGCTGATGGTGGCGCAGATGTTCCAGGAGAGCCGCTTCGACCCGAAGGCGCGCAGCTGGGTGGGGGCGCAGGGGTTGTTCCAGGTGATGCCCGCCACGGGCAAGGAGCTGGGTTTTCGCAAGCTGGAGGACCCGGACCAGGGCATCCACGCGGGCGTGAAGTACATGCACCAGCTCATCGGCCGGATTGCGCCGGAGATTCCCTTCAAGCAGCGCCTGCGCTTCGCGCTCGCCTCGTACAACGCGGGGCTCGGCCACGTGCTCGACGCGCGCCGGATTGCGCAGGAGCAGGGCCTGGACCCCAACCGCTGGTTCGGCAATGTGGAGAAGGCCATGCTCATGCTGGAGAAGCCGAAGTACTACCGGCGCGCGCGCCACGGCTTCTGCCGTGGCTCCGAGCCGGTGAAGTACGTGTCGGAAATCCAGACGCGGTACGGGAACTACACGGCGGTGGTGCAGCGCTGAGGAAGGGCTCGGCGCGCGCGCCATGAAGGGCGACCGGGTGTCACGTCCGGTGTAGAACGACGGCCGGTGACCACTCAGACTCCCAGACACGTCCTCATCGCCGGTGCCGGAATCGGTGGACTCACCCTGGCGTGCGCGCTCCGCCGCGCAGGCCACACCGTCACCGTCTTCGAGCGCGCGGACGCACTGCGCTGGGTGGGTGCGGGCATCATCGTCCAGATGAACGCCGCCGTGGCCCTGCGCCGCATCGGCCTTTCCGACGCCGTCGCCGCGGCCGGCGCCAGTCCCACGGCCAGCGCCATCCTCCGGCCCTCGGGAGCAACCATCACCCGGCTCCCCATCCAGCGCCTCCAGCAGGAACTGGGTGTCCCCATGACGTGCCTCCACCGCGCCCGGCTCCAGGGCGTCCTCCTGGAGCATGCTGGCTCGGAGAACGTCCGGCTCGGGCTCGCGGTGACGGGCTTCCGGACCGATGACCACCAGGTGACGGTGACGCTGTCGGACGGGAGCACCGTAGCGGGTGACGTGCTGGTGGGCGCGGACGGCCTGCGCTCCGCCGTGCGCAGCGGGCTGCTCGGCGACGCGCCCCTGCGGTACTCCGGTTACACGAGCTGGCGCGGCATCTCCCCAGAAGTCCCCAGTGCACGCCCGGGCCACGTCTCGGAGACCTGGGGCCGTGGCGCGCGCTTCGGTGTCGTCCCCATCGGCTTCGGGCAGGTGTACTGGTACGCCACGCTCAACGCGCCGCCCGGTGGCCAGGACGCGCCCGGCACGACGCGCTCCCGGCTCCAGGAAGTCTTCCGCGGCTGGCACGCCCCCATCGCGGAACTCCTGGCCGCGACTCCGGAGGACGCCATCGTCCGCACCGACATCCACGACCGGCCACCGCTGCAGCGCTGGAGCCACGGCCGCGTGACGTTGCTCGGTGACGCCGCGCACCCCATGACGCCCAACCTGGGGCAGGGCGGGTGTCAGGCCATCGAGGACGCCGTGGTCCTCTCGGAGTGCTTGTCCACCGACGCTGACGTGACGCGCGCCCTCATCACCTACGAGCAGCGCCGCCGCGAGCGTGCCAACCAGCTCGTGCTCCGCTCCTGGAGGCTCGGCCAGCTGGCACAGATGGAGAGCCCCACCGGCCGCTTCCTGCGCGACTCCCTCTTCCGGCTCGTGCCGTCAGGACTCGCCGCTCGGGGCGTACGAGAGCTGGTGCGCTCCGCCGGGTGAGCGGAGCGCGCGGCCGTCAGAGGCTCAAGCCCAGCAGCGCGCCCGCGAACGGCCCGCTGAGCGAGACGGAGAACGTGTCGGTCGCGGAGCTCGCGAAGCCGTCGGCCTTGTTGAAGTACTGCGTGTAGCCCGCCTGGACGCGCGTGTAGACCCAGCGTCCGAAGGAGTAGTGGATCGACGCCATCCCGCCCGCGCCGAAGACCCACTTGCGGTCGCGGTTCTCGGAGTAGGCGCCACCCAGCGTGGGGCCCGTGGTCGGGTCACCGGGCTGGTTCTGCTGAATCAGCCCCGTGGGCAGGGACACCTCGGCCGCGCCGCCGAACGCGCCCACGCCGAGCGTCAGCCGCTTCGCCAGCGCGAAGCGCTTCTCCAGCCCTGGCCGGAACGAGAGCACCTGCACGTCGTTGGCGAAGTACCAGTCGACGCCGTTGATCCACCACAGGTCATCCCGGTTCGAGCCGCGGACGAGGTTGAAATGCAGCCCACCCGACAGCCGCACCGCGTTGTGCCGTGCGTCCAGCGGCTTCGTGAGCGCGGCCGTCTTGGGGATGAGCGCGGACGGGTGCTCCATCCGCGTGAAGGAGCCGCCCACCTCCACCGCGAGCTGCGGAGGCCGGCCCTGAGGCTCCTCCATGGGGGGCGGGGGCACATCCTGCGCCAGGGCGGACACTGGCACGCCAAGCGACACCAGCAGTCCAAGGGAGCACAGCGCGGGGGCGATTCTCATGGGGGTTCCTCCTCCCGAGGGGATAGTCACGGCCCGTACCACGGTGGAAGGGCCCCACCCAAACAGCTGTTGCGCGGTGGAACCATCAGAGCCCCGCCACCTTCGACGCGCTGGTGACGGTGTACGCCAGCGAAAGCTCCTGCTGCGAGCGGGGAGGGGCCGCCAACTCGAAACGGACGATGCCGTCCTCGCTGACGCGCGTGGGGGCCGGCCGGGTGGTGTCCTTGAGCAGCATCACCTCCACCGCCTCCACCTCGGAGACGGGCATGCGCTCCTCCAGGGCCACGGACTCCGGACGGGCGCCCATGTTGGAGAGGTACAGCTTCACCCGCTGCGTGCGCACGCGGCGGCCGGTGAGGCGGCTCGTCTCCACCTCCTCGTCCACCTTGCGCGCCACGCGCAGCGAGTCCTCGCTGCCGAAGCCCAGCTTCACGCGCTCGCTTCGTCCGGTGAAGCGCAGCTGCGCGCGGCCCACGTAGCCGCTGGAGCGCACCAGGTCCACTGGCCCGGCGAGCAGCACCGACGGGCCCGTGTTGTCGAAGCGCGCCACCCGGTGCACCAGCGGAGACTGCTCCGGGCAGGCCAGGAACTCGGACGCCGCGGGCGCGGTGAAGCGGAACAGCGGCACGCGGTGCGGCTCTCCGTCCGACGGCACGGTGGCCCGGTGCTGCGCCGCCAGCGTCAGCGGCTCGCCACCGTCATCCATGCCGGGCAGGCCTTCCTCGCGCTTCGCCGCGCCGCCCTCGCCGGTGGTCTGGATGACCTCCTCGCGCATGGCCACCTCCACCACCTGCTTCTCGCGCTCCGTCTTGTCGCGCAGCCACAGCCAGTCCTCCACCAGCCGCGGCGGCGAGGCGCCCAGCGTGGGGCGCGCCGTGGAGAAGGCCAGCTCCGCGTCCTTCCACTCCTCGTCGGTGCGCTGCCACACCACGGCCTCGCACTCGAGCGTCACCACCTCGCCCTTCTCGCCGCGCTCCAACGTCGCGCGGTAGGCCGGGCGCCACGCCGCGCAGGGCACCAGGTAGGTGAGCGACAGCACCGAGGAGCCACCGGCGGGGTGGCCCACCTCCAGCTCGGCGTGCACGTCCAGCTTCGACTCCGGCCCTTCCGTGCGCGCCAGCGCGGTGCGCGCCTCCTCCAGCCGCTCTCGGCGTTCGACGACATCGCGGTTCGACGCACGCAGCGCCGCGTCCGCCGCGTCCAGCGCCTGGCGCACGGTGGTGAGCTGCTGGCGCCACACCTCGGGGCGGTCCTGCCCCCGGCCGGCGTCCTCGGAGATGGCGCGATACACGTCCTCGTGCGCGCTCAGGAGCAGGTTGTGCTTGTGGAGCCGCCGCTCCTCCTCCGCCTGCGCGTGCCGCAACTCCTGCTCCAAGTCCGCCACGCGTCGGCCCAGCTCCGTGCGGTGCTCGCGCAGCGCTTCGGGACGATAGGGCTTCACGGTGCGGCGGATGCGCGCCTGGGACACGGTGCCGCCGGCCACCTTCGCCTGGAGCGAGCGGTCCACCGCCAGCGGCGACAGTCCCTCGATGACCAGGCGCTGGGCACCCGCGACGAGAGGCACCTCGCCGCGTCGCTCGACGAGCGCGCGGTCCTCGAGGACGGTGACCTTGACCACGGGCAGGGTAAGGGAGCCCATCATGTCCTCCGATTCCCCCCGCCGAGCATCTTGCTCGCGGGGATTTTCACGGTCCACGTCGCCTTCAGCGTCTGCGCCTCGCCCGGCTGGAGCACCACTCGCCAGGCGCGCTCGCCCTCCACCTGCGTCTCACCGGGCAGCGGCGTGCGCTTCTGCCAGAGCGGCGCCACCTCCGTCTCCTCCACCTTGATGTCCTTCTCCGAGCCCGTGGGCACGGCCGGCACGCGCTCGCACACCTCCACGAGGACGCGGTTGGTCAGCCGGTTGGCCAGCTCCACCGACACGTGGTGCGTGAGCATCGTCGCTCCGCCGAAGATGCCGCCGGTGGCCTCGTCGAAGCGCGTGTTGCGCGCCACCTTGATGGACTCCTCCACGCCCAGCCCCAGCCGCTGCGTCGCGCCGGGGGCCATGGTGGGCAGCGGGGACGTCATCAGGAACTCGTCGCCCAGCGTGACGTCCACCGGCCCGGCCAGCAGCGGGTAGGGCGTCCGGTTCTCCACGCGCACCGTGCGGAAGGCCCGCGTCTCCACCGAGGGCACGCAGACGTACTCGGCGGACAGGCCCACCGGGACGGACAGCACCGGCACCGTGTGCCATGTCCCGTCGGACGGCACGTCCGCCCGCGTCTCCATGTCGAAGCGCGCGTCGAAGTGTGGCGAGGACTGCCGGGGCGGCACGGACCACGCGGGCGGAGGTGCCAGCCAGATGTTGGACACCTCCTGCTCGCTCATTGCGACCAGCGTGGTGATGTCGATGTGCACGTGCACCGCCGCCAGCGCCAGCAGCTCGCGGGTGACGTATGCGGGACGCGGGCGCAGCCGGCCGCGCGCGCTGGAGTCCTCCGCGGGCGCCAGCTCCAGCCGGTCGTAGTCCAGCAGCGCGTCCGACGGCTCCAGTCGCGAGGCCTGCCGCTCCTCCGCGGCGGCGCCGCCACCGCCCGACCCGCCAAGGAGGTCGCGGTAGCCCTCGGCCGGCGGCTCCATGGAGGACTCCTCGTCGGCGGCCTCCGCCATGGGGGGCGGAGCGCTCCCGCGCCCTCCCTTCTTCATCTTGTTGTTGGGGGCCATGGCGCGAGACGGCGCCGCGCTGCCCGGACGGGACATCATCGGCATGGCCGCGGCAGGTCCCGCGGCCGGAGGCGGGGCAGCGAAGGAGCCCGTGGTCGACATGTGGTCTTCCTTGGACACGGAGCGCCGACGCTCTGGCATGGGCTCCGCCTTCGACATCTCCTCCATTTCCGGGGCGCCGAAGTCCTCGTCGTCGGAGGGCTCCTCGAGGAGGACGTGCTGGGGCTGAAGCTGGGGCTTGGGCAGCGGCGGCGGCGCGGGCTTCGCGGGGACGCGCGTGGCGTCGAAGCCGGCGAACAGCTCGTCCAGGCCGGGCGGTGGCTCGCGCCAGCCGGAGCGCGCGGGCGGCGGCTGGCGCCGGCCGATGCGCAGCGCCTTCAGCTCCGGCACCTCCGCGCGCCGCTCCAGGTCCGCGGTGGAGACCGACAGCTTCACCCCCGTCCAGTCCTCTCCGGTGCGTTGGAGGACGGAGGCGCGCATCCGCAGCGTTCCCTCCTCCAGCGTGCGCGGCAGGCGCAAATCGTAGGTGGGCACCCAGCGCGCACCCGGCACCGCGTACTCGAGCGCGAGCTTCGCGGGATGCTCCACGCCCGGAAGGCCGGCCAGGGTGAGGATGGCGGCGCGGTACACCCGGGCCCGTTGGCCGCGCGCCGTCGAGGAGGCTTCCTGGAGGCGTTGCTTGCGCAGCGTCACCTCCGCGTCGGCGTCGCGCTGCTGGCGCTCCAGGTCCAGCTTCTTCGCCAGGAGGGTGGCCAGCTCCGAGTCCACCAGGGACGCGAGCGACAGCAGCGCGGACACCGGGGCGTCACGGGGCTGGAGCTCGTCCTTCTTCCGGGAGGGGAAGGTGGGCGTGAGCTTCATCACCGAACGCAACTCGCGCTGCAGGACGCTCAGGGCCGCCGACACCTCGGTGTGCCGGGCGCGGGCGGCTTCCAGTGCGCGCTGCTCGGCGGGGACGTCCACCTCGGCGGGGAGCTGGACGTCGAACGCGGGACGGATGTCGCGCACGGCGAGCCCGGGTGGGCCCTGCAACACGGACGCGCGCAGCGAGCCGGAGCGAAGCGACAAGGGCAGGCCATTGATGCGCACCTGCGTGGGAAGTCGGCCACCCTCGGCCTGCACCGTGGCCACGCGTGTACACAGCGCGCCCTCGGCATGGACGGTGACCGCTTCCAGGATGGACGGCACGACGAGCATGAGCCCCCCTCACCCGAAGAGAAGGGGCCACACGCTAGTCGAGGTGCACGCCGGAAAGCATGCCCCTACCCACGATGGCCGGTACCTTGGGAGTCGCCGCCGCCCCGGGACACCCACCAGGTGAAGCCCTGGCCACCCGGGAGCCGCAACACCAGGCGCCACCGCCGGGCCTCCCCCACGCGCGCCAGGGAGAGCACGAGCCCCCGGCGGGGCACCAGCTCTCCCTCCCCCGTGAGGCGCCACCGGGCGTCGAAGTCCTGCAGCAGCGGGGTGAGTGACGCGGGGAGACACCCCACCGCTTCGAGCGCCCGCGCGAAGCGGCGGCCATCCGCCAGCGGGCTCGGCTCCACCGACATCGGATGCTCCCGGGCCCACGCCTCGAAGCGCGGCGCGAAGTCCGTGTTCAGAGCGGAGGCGAGACCGGGCCACGCGCGCTGCACCAGCCGCCGCCGCTTGTCCAGCAGCGCCAACGCAGAGGCCCGCACCCGCTCGGCATCGAAGCCCGGGGGCACCGGCGCACCCGTGCCCAGTGCTCGGACCAGCTCCTCCTGGGCCCGGGCCAGCCGTGCTCGCGCGCTCATGTCCTTGCCTCCCGCCATCGGGTTGCACCTTGCGTGAGCGCGGTGCGGAGCGAGTCCAGCTCCGAGGACAGCTCCTCCGGCGGAGGGAAGCGGTCATCGCGCTCCAGCATCACCGGCACGGGGCCCAGCCGCGCCACGAGCGACTCCAGCAGCTCCAGCGGCCCGCGTGGCAGCGGGTGCGCGTGCGTGTCGTGGTAGAGCCCATCCCGCCGCACACCTCCCGCCACGTGGACGTAGGCCAGCCGCTCCCGGGGCACCGCGGCCAGCACGGCCGCCACGTCCGTGCCGTGGTTCATCGCCTGGGCATGCAGGTTGGCCACGTCCAGCAGCAGCGACACGCCCGTTCGCGCCAGCACGCCCGACAGCAGCTCCGCCTCGGAGAAGGCCGCGTCGGGCCACTCGAAGAGGGAGGCCACGTTCTCCAGCGCGAGCGGCACCGGCAGCGCCGCCTCGGCCATCCGCACGTTCTCCGCCAGCACCTCCAGCGCCTCCTCCGTGCGCGGCACCGGCAGCAGGTGCCCGGACTCGAGGCCGCCCGCGCGCACGAAGGCCAGGTGCTCGCTCACGCACACCGCGCCCAGCCGCTCGGCGAGCCGGGCCAGGCGCTCCAGGCTCCGCGCGCCCGGTGGCGCCGCGCCGCCCAGGCCCAGCGAGACGCCGTGCAGCACCACCGGCACGCCGCGCTCGCACAGCATCTCCAGCGCGGCGGGCAGCCGGCCAGAGGAGGGAAGGTGCTCCGCGAGCACCTCCACGAAGCCGAGCCCGGGAGCACGGTCGATGAACAGCGCCAGCTCCCGCCTCCAGCCAAGGCCCACGCCGCCGAGTGTCCGCATCGTCAGTCCCCCTCAGCTGCACCCGCCGCAGCCACCACCACAGCCGCCACCGCCACCACAGCCACCTCCGCCGCAGCTGCTGCTCGAATCACTCGAGTCGTTGTCGCTCCATCCAACGGAGGAACTGTCGAGCGAGGAGCTCCACGAGGATGCCGGCGCCCTCGCCATCCACTGGAGGCGCATCAGCTCGAACTCGGTGGTGCCCAGCGCCGTGAGGCCGTAGAGCGCCACCGCCATCGCCGCATCCCTGCTGGTCAGCGTGGGGGCGCCGGTTGCGCTCTGCGCCGTCTGCTTGAGTGGCGCCTGTTGCTCCTGGAGCCACCCGAGGACGGTGCTCCCCTTGCGGCTGCGCCAGGGCGGGCCGGTCACCTTGAAGATCATCACCCCCGCGATGAGCGAGGCGAGCACCAGGAAGCCCACGGGGCGGTCGCGCTCCAGGCCCACCAGCAGCTTCGAGAGTCCCATCAGCAGCACGATGAAGCAGGGGAGCCTCGGCACCCATCGCGCGAAGAAGCTCCACGTCTCGTCCACCAGCCAGCCCCTCGCAATCAGCTGCTCGCGCATGAAGTCGAGGGTGGAGCGGGCCTCTTCCAGCAGCTCCTCGGGCCGTGTCCTTCCCGCCGCCACGGCCTCGTGGACGACGCGCTCGATGCGCGGTGCGGAGCGGGGCACCTGCTCCGCCGTGACGAGGGTGTCGACCTTCAGCCGGATGCAGCCATGGTGGAAGAGGGAGGCGATGGCCGCTTCGATGACGGCGCGCTCTCCGCGCAGCAGCGCCGCGTCGTAGGGCGAGGGGGGCATCGTGTGGAACGGGGGCGCGCCCCCCGGCTGGCACAACCACCAACGCAGCGCGGCGGAGGCCACGAAGGCCGCGAGCAGCAGGCTCAGGTACAGCCCCATGAACTCGGGGCCCGACAGGTCCAGGACGTTCATTGCAGGCTCCTCCAGCGAGGTTTCACCCCTGCATGAAGGAACGCGGGCCCCGGGTTACGCCGGGGCATGTGACATCGGTGTGACGGCTCAGTGTCGGCGTCGTGCCCGGCGAAGGACGAGCCAGAGGGAGAGGACGAGCAGGGCCCCGCCCGTCAGGGCCGGGAGTCCACTCCACAACACGAGCTGCTCCAGCAGCATGCGCGTGGGCGCGAAGACGGCGGCGTCGCGCGTCTGGACGATGGCCACGTAGTCCGTGCTGCCCACCGGGGCGAAGGCCGCGAGCCAGGGCCCCTCGTCCGGACGGACGGGGTCGACATGGGCCTCGCTCCTCACCACCTGCTCCCACTGCGGGAACTGCGGCGACTCCGGGCCGGCACGCGGCGCGCGCTCCAGCGCCTGTCGCACGCGCTCGCGCGTCGTGGCATCCAGCACCCGCGTCTCTCCGGGCCTGAGGTCCTGGTGGACCACCACCATCAGCTCGCTGCGCTGGAACGCGGTGCTGCCGCCGCGCGGCGCATCCACCGGCGCCACCAGCACCCCGCGCTGGCCCAGCTCACCGGGCGCATCCAGCCGCAGCCGGCCCAGGGTGGGGCCGGTGGTGGACATCGCCACGACGACGCCGAGCCACGCGTGCTCGGCGTCGTAGATGGGCGCGGACACGGCGAACAGGTGTTTGCCCGTCACCACGGACTGGAAGCCCCGCGACACGTAGGCGGCGCTGCCTCCCTTGCGCGCGGTGCTCGCGGCGCCCTGGAAGTAGTCGCGCCACGCGTGGCTCTGCCCCAGGATATTCTCATCCGAGCGCGGCCAACGGCCCCGCACCAGGCCGTCCCCGTCCAGCACCAGCCACACCGAGAAGGGCGAGCTTCCGTCGCGCAGCCGCAGGCCGCGCTGCAGCGTCGCGTCGACGTCCATCTGCTGGAGGTAGCGGTGCAGCGCCTCGGTGTCCTTCCGGCGCAGGCCGTCGATGACCGCCGAGTCGCGGGCCGCCCACTCGACGGCCTCGCGGTACGCGTCCAGTTGATAGAGCACCGCCCCCGCCGCCGTGAGCGCGGCATGGGTGTTGGCCTGGAGCACCTCCTCGCGCCGGGCCTGGAGCTGTCCGTGCGCGACGTGCAGCGCGCCCGCCGCCGTGGTGACGAGCAGCCACGCCACCACCGAGAGCGCTCCCGCGAGCAGCGGGTGCCGGAGGAACCAGCGCCACGTACGCTGCCCCCGGCCCAGGGGCCGCGCGAGGATGGGCTCTCCGCGCGCGTAGCGCTCCAGGTCTTCCGCCAGCGCCTCGGCGCTGACGTAGCGCCGCGCCGGCTGCTTCTCCAGGCACTTGTGGCAGAGCGTCTCCAGGTCCTTGTCCACGCCCGGCGCCAGCGTGTGCAGCGGAGGGGCTTCCGCCTCGCGGACCTGCTGAAGGACGTGCGCCGCCGTGTCCCCGACGAAGGGCGGCCGGCCAGAGATCAGCTCGTAGAGGATGGCGCCGAGGCTATAGACGTCCGCGGCCAGGGTGAGGCCGTGCACGTGTCCCTCGGCCTGCTCCGGTGCCATGTACGCGGGCGTGCCCACCACCGCACCCGTCTGGGTGAGGCTGGCCTTCTCGAGGTGCCGCGCCACGCCGAAGTCGCCCACGTGGGGCCGGCCTTCCGCGTCGAGCAGGATGTTGGGCGGCTTCAAGTCGCGGTGGAGGATGCCTCGCTGGTGGCCATGGTGGACCGCGCGCGCCACCGCCGCCATCAGCTCCGCTGCGCGCCGGGGCTCGCCCCGCAGCCGGGCCATGTGGTCGGCAAGGCTGCCGCCCTCCATCAGCCGCATGGTGAAGAAGTGGTGTCCCTCGTGCTCGCCCACCTCGTGGATGGGGACGATGTTCGGGTGCTCCAGCCGCGCGGCGGCCTCGGCCTCGGCGTGGAAGCGGTGCACGTCCAGCTCGCTGGCCAGCTCCCCGCCGGCAATCATCTTCAGGGCCACCACGCGCTGGAGCCGCAGGTGGCGCGCCTTGTAGACGACGCCCATGCCGCCCCGGGCAATGCGCTCCAGCAATTCGTACTCCCCGAAGCGCACCGGGAGCCGCGTGGCCACGGGAGGCAGCACCGTGTTCGCAGAGGCGTCATCCAGCGCCCCCGTCAGCAGGCATCGGGGACACGCGCCTCCCAGCACTCCCGCTGACAGCGGCGCGCCACAGGCCGCGCACGTGGCGCCTGGTGTGGAGACCCGGGGCGTGTCCGTGTCGGCCATGGGCTCGCTTCACCCCAGGGCGGCGAGGAGGTAGCGCAATTCGTCGGCCACCTCGTCCTCGCGCTCCACGGTGCGGGCGACCTCGTCCTGGAGGAGTGCGCGGTAGCGGAGGCGGAGGCGGTGGACGGTGACCTTCACGTTCTCCTCGGACATGCCGAGCTCCGTGGCGAGCACCGCGTACGGGGCCCCGGCTCCGTCACCGGTGAGGCATCCTCGGAGCCGCTCGAACAGGTCCGCCTTGCCCAGCCGGACGTACTCGCCGCGCAGCGTGTCCAGCACCCGCTCGAGCACGGCGAGCGCCCAGCGCCGCTCGAAGAGCTTCTCGGGCGTCAGGTCATCCGCGGGCTCGAAGCGGCCGTACTCGCTCTCCGCCTCGGTGCCGTCGATGGAATGGTGGATGGCGCCGCCGCCGCGCTTCTGGGCCTGCTCGCGGTGCCAGTCATTCGTCAGATGGTGCTTCAGCGCGGCGAGGAGCCACGAGCGGAACCTCCCGCGCTCACGGTCCACGGTGGCCAGGTCGTTGCGCTCCAGCAGCCGAAGGAAGAAGCCCTGGGTCAGGTCGAAGGCCGGGTCCGCCGCGTAGCCCCGGCGCCGCACGAAGGCATAGCAGGGGTGCCAGTACAGCCCGCACAGCGTGGACAGGGCCGCGTGCGCATCCGGGGCGTTCTTCTGGCCCGCGGCCGCGATGAGGCTCCACCGCGTGGTGGCGAACGCCTGGGGCTTTTCCGGAGGAGCCACGCGGCGAGCATACCGGCCCGGCTTCACGGACCGGGAGTCCTCCCCGGAGGGCCGACACGACGTCGACTGCTGGAAAACCATTGGCGCCTCGTTTTTCCGAGGGGGGCCCGGGAGGGCGGGGCCAGGAGTTACGCGTGGTTCAGCGCGCCCTGTGCCCGGTATGTGAGTTGCTTCCAACCCAGGGCATGGTCCGGACCTTCGGCTTCCCGCTGCTCATCGCGCTCACCCTGGTCGGGTGTGACACCCTCGAACGCACGCTCGGGGATGGCGACGAGGGACCTCCCGAAGAGCGCTCCTGCGAGGGCGTCGTCTGTGGCCCCTGCGCGCCCGCAATCACCGTGCGCGTCAGCGGCGGGCCTGGCAATCCCGCGCCCGACGCGGTGCTGTCCGGCCTCAACGGGAGCTGCGGCGCGGATGGCACCAGGACGGTGTGCTCGACGAACGTCTACGCGCCGGGCGACTACGCCTTCGAGGTCCGCGCCCCCGGCTACCAGCCCGCTTCCGTGGAGGTGACGGTGCCGGAGGTGCTGGTGGTGGGCGCCTGCTGCAACTGCGGCTACGAGGCGCGCGTGCTGGACGTCACGCTGGAGCGGCTGTAGCTCAGCTCGCGTCCTGTTTGGCGACGGGCTCCGGGGCGGGCTCGGGGCCCACGTCGCGGCCCAGACAGTCCTGCCCCTCGGCGGGGCCCAGGGTGGTGCGCGGGCGGAACTCCCAGTGCCACGGCTCCGACGGCACCGTGCGACGGAAGCCGAAGCGGCACGCATGGGACGCGAGCCAGTCGTACGTGTTCGAGCTGACGTCCCCCACGACGAGGTCCACCGCGAGCCCGCGCTGGTGGTTGGAGCGCCCGGGCCGCGCGGCCTTCGGGCCCAGTCCCTTGCGGTAGCGCAGGTACAGCCAGCGCTGCTCCCTGCGTGAGCGGTAGCCGCTGGTGACCCGCAGCGACACGCCCTCCACGCGGGCCTCCGTGCTCATGCGGAGGAACGCCTCGGCGGCGGCATGGTGGAGCAGCTCGCCGCCCTTGATGCGGACGAGCTTCGAGCCCTTCGCCTTCGTCCGTCGGACCTTGGTGGGGCCGGCGAACGACGACGACGCGGCGAGGCACACGAGGAGGAGGACACCCCAGCGGAGGAACGCGAGCGGCATGTTGGATTCCGGCCCGGTGGCCGGATTCGGATGCTCTCGCTTCTATTCCCCCGTGCAAAGCAGGCGGGGAGGCGAGCGCCCGCCCTTCAGAAGAGACGAAGCTGCGGGTCCGGCGCGCTCCCCGGGCGCTTGGGCAGCGACTGGAATCCGTGGGCGCGGGCCCACTCCTCGCTCGGGCCCGGCCAGTGGTGCGCGTCCATGCGCACGTGGCCGCGCTCGTCGAACGCGACGCCTTCCTCCACCAACAGCTCGCGCTGGCCGTGGCCCGACGTGCTGATGCCACCGGTGCGGTTGATGATGCGCTGCCACGGCACCGTCGCCGAGCGGGCGCCGAGCGCACCCAGCGCATGGCCCACGATTCGGGCATCACAGCCGTCACCCACGATGGCGGCGATGTCGCCGTACGTGGCCACCTGGCCGCGCGGCACCTGCTCGGAGGCGGTGTAGATGCGCTCGTAGTAGTCGCGCTCTTCGCGCACTGGCGTGGACATGGCGGCCTCCTGGCCCATGAAGGTTTCCCCGGCGAAATGCCGTGTCATGGGTTGGGAGTCAAGAGCCCGACCGGGCGGGTGGGGTTCGCTGTGCCCGGTGCGTCCAATGGCGGGCGCCCGGCCGTCAGCCCTTGCGGTCCCTCAGGCGCGTGTACGTGTAGGAGATGACGAGCAACATCACCCCCAGCAGGATGAAGGTGAGCACGCGCTGATCCGCGGGAAGGTTGGCCAGGTCCACCACCAGCAGGCGCACCAGGGCGAGTCCGAGGAGGGCCAGCGCCGCCCACCGGTACCAGCGCTCGCGCACGGCGAAGCCCAGGGCGAAGAGGCCGAAGGCGGCCACCACCCAGCCCAGCGTGACGAGCCCCTCGGGCATCAGTCCTCCCACGAGCCGGAGGAGGGCCAGCCCCGCGCCTGCCGCGCACGCGGCCTGGAGGAGGGCGTCGCCCCGCTGCGCACCCGAAGGCGGAGGGCCGGGCCAGAGCGCGGAGCCGGCGCGCTCGACGATGACGAAGGCGACGAAGAGGGACGCGAGCAGCAGCGTCCGTCCGGGCGTGAGCACCTCGCACGTGCCCAGCGCGGTGAAGAGGATGAGCACGCCCACCCACCGCAGCACCGGCGAGTCCGTGCCGCGCGCCGCGAGCCCCGTGGCCAGGCCCGTCACCGTCCACGCGGCCACCAGGGTGGAGTCCCGGTACTCGGTGGGCATGGCCAGGGCGAAGGTGATGGCGGTGAGCGCGAGGTACGCGTGGAAGAGGGTGCCGGGCGCCTGCCTCGCGCGGGCCACCGCGGCGCTGCCGGCCTCGGCGAGCGCCAGCACCACGAAGAAGGTGAACAGGTGGCTCTCGCTCCACCGCGCCACCTCGTACCCGCCGAGCAGCGCCAGCCCCATCCAGTTGAGCAGCGCGAAGGCGAGGCACGCGCGCCGGGACAGCTCGCGCGGGCGGGCCAGCAGCGCCACGGAGAAGAGGACGAAGTAGAGGAGGAGGAAGCCCAGGCTCAAGAGCAGCCGCTCGCGCTCCGGCGCCCCCGGGGCCACGCTGTCATCGCGCAGCGCCCAGACGACGTGCGTCGAGTACACCGCCACCAGGCTGGACAGCGGCACCACGACCCACCGGTTGCGCACGAGGAAGAAGAGGGCGCCGGACGCGAGCAGCGTGGTGGACAGCAGCGTGAAGGTGGTGATTTCGCTGAGCATCCCCGTGTGCAGCCCGAGGAAGAGCGCGATGCCCGCCACCGTCTCCGACTGCATCCGGTGCGCGATGACCACGATGGCGACGACGAGCAGCGCGAGCAGCACCAGCGCGAGCGCCTGGCTCTCGATGACGCGCACCGAGGGCAGGAAGTGCAGCGCGTACGTGACGAAGTACGCCAGCGCCAGGCCGCCGCCGAAGACGATGCGCCCGAACAATTCATGCCGCCGCGCCAGCCAGAGGCCGAATGCGCCCAGGCCCACGCTCAGCACGTACCCGGCCACCACGCGGGCCAGCATCCCCAGCTCACCGAAGCGGTAGGTGATGAGGTAGGCGATTCCGATGATGAGCGCGACGATGCCCAGCCGGCTCAGCCAATAGGTGCCGAGGTGCGCCTCCAGGTCCCGCTTTTCCACAGCCGCGGGCGTGGGCGCGACGGCGCCGGGTCCCTGCACCTCCGCCGCGACGGTGGGCGGCGCCTCGGCCCGGACGCCAGACGACTCCAGGCGGGTGAGGCGTGCCTCCAGCGAGGCGACGGTGGACTCCAGCCTGCGGATGGCCTCGCGCAGCTCCTGCTCGTCACCCTCGGCCGCCATGCCCTCGTTCCCCTCGCACCCGGACGCGGCGCCGGCCCTGCCACCGCGCCCGGCATCGACTGTAGACATGCCAGCGTGAGCCGGCTACGGCCTCGTGCCGCCCTGTCGGGAAGCGAGGGCCAGCCCCTCCCTCACGCGGGCGAGGAGCTCCTCCGGACCGAAGGGCTTGGCGAGGAAGGCATACGCGCCGAGCTCCGCCGCCCGGGCTGCTCCGCGCTCATCGGCCGAGATGATGAGCAGCGGCGTGGGCGGCTCCTGTGCCCCACGCAGCCGTGAGACCTGGTCCGTCACGTCCACGCCCGGCAGGCGCAGGTCGAGCACCACGACGGCGGGCCGGACTCGCGACAGGCCTTCCCACAGCGAGGCCGTGTCCGCGGCCAGGAACACGCGCAGCCCGCCCAGCGTCTCCAGCACCAACTGGATGGCCTCGAGCACCCGGGGGTCATGGTCCACGGCCAGCACCCACGTGGGCTCGCCGGCTTCGTTCGGAAGGTTCATGGGGGCTGCTCCTTCCCGGAGCTCTCGCCCTCGGGAGCGGGCGGTGTCCGGGGCAGCCAGAGCGAGAAGGTGCTGCCCTGGCCCTCCACGCTCGTCACCTCGATGCGGCCGCCGTGTTGCTCCGCGAGCTCGCGCGAGCCGAACAGCCCCAGCCCCGTTCCCGGGATGCGCCCGACGACGTTCTCCCCGCGGAAGAAGCGCTCGAAGAGGTGGGGCAGGTCTCTGGCGGGGATGCCCATCCCCCGGTCCTGGACCTCGACGAGGGCCCACTCGGCCCCGCCCACCTCGCGGCGCGCGACGCTCACGTCGATGGGGCTTCCCTCCGGGCTGTACTTCACCGCGTTGGTCAGCAGGTTGCGGACGATGCGCCGCACGCGCACTGCGTCCACCGGCGCGACGACGGGGGCCTCGGGCGTGTGGACCCGCAGCTCGTGGCGCCGCGAGCCCTGCTGCTGGTCCGCGACGACGTCCCGCGCGAGCGCGGCCATGTCCACCTCGGTGCGCCGCAGGTGGGGACGCTGGCCCGTCTCGCCGCGCATCAGGTCGACGATGCTCTCGATCATCGAGCCCATCTCGTCGGCGGCCGTCAGGATGCGCGTCGTCGCGGACGTGAGGCGCTCGGGCACGAGCTCCTTCCGCTTCGTCACCTCGGCGGCGAGCAGCGCCGCGCGCATCTTGATGACCGTCAGCGGATTGCGCAGGTCGTGGGCCACCGAGGACAGGAAGTCGTCCCGGGTGCGCAGGGCGCGCTGCAGCCGGGTGAGGAGCCGGGCGTTCTCCAGCGCCAGCCCGCAGCGACCGGCGAGGTCCTGCGCCAGCCTCAGGTCCTCCCGGGTATAGGGGTCGCGCCCCGCGCCGACCAGGAGCGAGAGCGTGCCGAGCACCTGCTCGCGGGCCACGAGTGGCACCACCATGAGGCTCTGGGGAGCCAGCGCGCGCAACGCGGCGAGGTGCTCCGCGGACGACACCATGGCCGCCTGGCCCTCGTCCCGGTAGTGCTCGATGAGCCGCGCCTCGCCGGTGCGGAAGACCTCGAGCACGGGACTGGCGGAGCCCGCGCGGGGGCGGTGGCGTCGGATGGCCTCGACGTGCTCGGTGACCGCCGGGTCCGGGTGGTAGACCGCTACGCGCTCCAGCCCGCCCGGCGTGTTGAGGTCCACCACGCACCAGTCGGCCAGCCTGGGCACCAGCAGCCGCGTGGCCTGCTCCAGGGTCTCCCTTTCATCGAGCGAACGGGCCAGCACCGCGCTCGCCTCCGCGAGGAACTGCTGCACGACCTGCGCCCGCTTGTGCTCATGGATGTCGATGGCCGCGCCCAGCCAGCCCTCCATCACCCCGGACGCGCTGCGCAGCGGAACGACCCGGCCCAGCAGCCACCGGTAGCCGCCGCGCACCGACGTGACGCGGAACTCGACGGAGTAGGCCAGGCCCTCGCGGATGCCCTCGTCGCGCCGGGCTCGCAACCGGGGCAGGTCCTCCGGGTGGATGGCCTTCAGCCACCCATAGGTCGCGGCCTCCTGGGGCGTCTGCCCGGTCAGCTCGTACCAGCGCGAGTTGAACTGGGTGTTGCTGCCGTCCGGGGCGTTGGTCCAGATGACCTGGGGCGCCGCCTCGAACATCTGCCGGTAGCGCTCCTCACTGGCGCGCACTGCCTGCTCGGCGCGCTGCCGCACGGCCACGTCCGCGAACACGCACACGGCCGCGGTGATGATTCCCTCCGGCGAGCGCAGCGGGACGGCACTGATCTCGAGCAGCGTCTCCTGGCCGTCGCCGCGCCGGTAGCGCATCAGCTCGTTCTGCACGTGCTCGCCCCGCAGGAGGGCGCGCGCGGTGGGGTACTCCTCGGCGGCCACGCGCGAGCCATCCGCGTGGTAGCCGCCATAGGACGCGTAGTCTGCTACGTCCGAGGAGGGGATGGCGGGATGCCCGAGGATGCGCTCGGCGGCGTCGTTGTAGAGGAGGATGCGGCTGCTGGGCGCCTCGGCCACGATGACGCCCACCGGCGCCTGCGCGAGCACCGCGTTGAGCAACTGTCGCTCTCCCAGCAGCCGCTCCTGGAGCAGGGCCCGCTCGAGAGCGATGGCGCACGCGTCCCCCAGCGCCAGCGCGAGGTGTCGCTGCTGGGCGCTCGGACGTGAGCGACCCGGCAGGTGCAGCACGAGCGCCCCCAGCACCTGGAGCGTCCCACGCAGCACCAGGGCGACCTCCCAGGGCATGCCGGGGCCCGCGCGCCGGGGCTCCACCGACGCTCCCGCGCGGAGGGCGGTCCGGGCCAGCGAGGTGAGGGTATCCTCGGGAGCCGGCTCGGTGGGACTGGCCGGGACATGGCGCGCGCGCTCGGGGCCGTGCTCACCGTGAACCGCCCAGAGCTCGGAGCGCTGCGCCCCGAGCAGCACCCGGGCCTGCTCACGGGCGACCGCGGCGAGCTCCATGGCGGTGGTCGCGCGCGCGAGCGCATCGGACAGCTGCCGCAGCTGCTCCGCGCGACCGCGGCCCTCGCGCAGCGAGCCGATGGCCACGCTGATGAACCCGCCCACGAGGCTGAACGTGCCCAGCAGCACCGCCTCGCCCGGCTCGGCGACGAAGAGCTGTCCGTGCGGCCGGATGAACAGGAGCCCGAGCATGAAGGTCGACAGCCCCGTGAAGCAGAGCGCGAGCCACCGCCCGCCAATCCACGCCGCGGCGAGGATGCCCGCGAGGAAGATGGGGAAGGGCGCGCTATGGCTGAACGCGTCGAGGCCGCGAGAAACCGCCACGCACCCACACAGCAGCAGCGCGACGCTGAGGCCCTGCGCGGGCCACGACATGGGACGCATCCACCGGCGCGCGGAAGCTGAAGCGGGAATCACTGACGGGTGTCACTCATGGAGTCGACCGGAGCCAATCGTCGCCTGCGGTGGGATGGGGGCGCAGCAGCTCTCCGGATGGCGGATACGTGCTGCCGGCTTCGAGCGCAACGCTGGACGTGGGACGAGGTGTTGACCACGGCACACGCCTTGCCGGAGCACGGCCCGCGAGCATGGGACGCGGAAGTCGCGGCCCGTGGATCCAGCGGGGACCGTTGCTTCCAATACATCTCCGAACCCGGGCCCCGGCGCGCCCTGCGCCACGGGTCTGCCCTCGCAGTCGCCAAGGAACGCCATGTCCCGCGAAATCGACCTCGCACCAACCGCGGTCACCGCTTCGCGCCGCGCACCGGAGCCCGCCCGCGCGCTGGCGCTCCCCCTTGCGTTCCTGCTCGTGGCGGCCCTCGGCTTCGCGGGCTGTGACTCCGACGAGGAGGAGGAGCCTTCTCCGGACGACGCGGGCACGACCGCGGATGCTGGCACTTCGTCGGACGGCGGCGTCACGTGCCCGGCGTGCACGGACCCGGAAGTGTGTGGCGACCCCCCGCCGTCCGGAGCCTGTACGCTGGCGAATGGAGGGCGCCTGTGCAGCGCGGACTGCTGGTGCTGGGAGTACCCGCTGCCGCATGGCTACACGCTGAACGGCGCGCACTTCCGTGCCCCGGATGACGGCTGGGCCGTGGGCGAGCTGGGACACATCCAGCACTGGGATGGCACGCGGTGGACGCGCGTCCCGGGTGGAACGGCCGCGGACCTGCACGACATCCACGCGGTCTCCGCCACGGAGGTATGGGCCGTGGGTGAGAAGGGCACAGTGATGCGCTCGTCGGGCGGCGCCTTCACGGCGGTGGACGCGGGCACGACGCGCAGCCTGTCCTCCGTCTGGGCCTCCGGGCCGGGCAACGTCTGGGCCGTGGGAGCCAGCGGCACCGTGGTGCACGGCGAGGGTTCCGGCTTCAACACCGTGAGCGCGGGCACGACGCAGGACCTCAATGGCATCTGGGGCAGCAGTGCGAATGACCTCTGGGTGGTGGGCCAGAAGGGCACGCTGCGCCACCATGACGGCGCCGCGTTCTCCGTCGTCGACGCGGGCACGGACCTGCCGCTGTACGAGGTGACGGGCACCGGTCCGAGCGACGTGTGGGCCGTGACGTCCGACGACCCGTGCCTCTTCTGCGACGACTACGGCATCGTCTACCGCGTCTCCATGGCTGGACTGGAGGAGCGCCTGCGCACCTCGGACCAGTTCTTCCACGTGTTCGCCGCGGCGCCGTCGACGGTGCTTGTCACGGGGGAGACGCGCTACCGCTGGAACGCGGCGACGTGGGAGAAGCTGAGCAACGGCACCAGCGGCCTCATGGCCGGGAGTGGCGCGGACGACGTGTGGCTCTTCGGCTCGGGCAATCGCATGGCGCGGTGGACGGGCACCACCTGGGCGGCGCAGAACCCCATCACCCTGGGCAGCGTCCTGGATGTGCATGGCAGCGGGCCGCAGGACGTGTGGGCCGTGGACAGCGAGCGCCAGATCTTGCGGTGGAGCGCCGGTGCCTGGGCCCCCGCCAGCAAGGACGGGCTGGGCGCCGCGAATGACTACACGGGCGTCTTCGCGGCGTCGCCGTCGGCCGTCTGGGTGGTGACCAACAGCGGGTACATCCTCCGCTGGAGTGGAACGGCATGGAGCCAGGAGCACCAGCAGAGCAACACGGACCTGACGGCGATTCACGGCGCCTCCGCGTCGGACGTCTGGGCGGTGGGCGCGCACGGCGAGGCGCTGCACCGCGATGGCACGGGCTGGACGCTGGTACCCACGGGCAACACGAAGCCGCTGTATGACGTCTGGACGGGCAGCGCGTCACTGGCGGTGGCGGTGGGGGCCGAGGGCACCATCCTCCAGTGGAATGGCAGTGCGTGGAGTGTGATGTCCTCGGGCACGCTCAAGAACCTGCGGAGTGTCTGGGGCTCGGGGCCGGCGGACCTCTGGGCGGCGGGAGACGCAGGCACGCTGCTGCACTACGACGGCACCGCCTGGAGCACGGCGTGCACCGGCACCACCGCCAACCTGGAGGCGGTGTGGGGCACCTCCGCGACCGAGGTGTGGGCGGCGGGAGACGCGGGCACGCTGCTGCGCCTGAAGGGCACGAAGTGGGTGACCGAGCGCACCGGCACCCGCCATGACTACTCCGGGCTCTGGGCGGCCTCCGCCTCGGAGCTGTGGCTGACGGGGGACTCGGCGATTCTTCACAAGCGCTGACGCTTCATCGCGCGAAGGACTCCAGCAGGGCCATGACGTCCGTGGCCCGCGCGGAGGGGATGAACAGGTGGTCGTGGTAGTACGCGGCCACCGGGTTCACCCCGATGCCGTGCGCGGCCAGGCGCGTGGCGACGGCGGCGATGAAGCCCACCGCGTCCAGGCTGGAGTGCACCGACAGCGTCACCTGGCGGAACGTCCCCGCGTAGGTGAGGCCCGCCGCGTCGGCGCGCTCGCGGCGGAGGATGAGCGTCAGGCCCTCGTCCTCGTGGAAGAGCCCCACCGGCGCCAGCGTGCCCAGGTCCGGTGTGGCCGGGTGGGGCAGGGTGCAGAAGACATACTCCCCGTCCTTGAGTACCGGCCGCATGCGACTCAGCAGCGCGTCCAGGTTCGTCTCACCCGCCATGCGCGCGCCCCTCGCGGCTCACCCGCTGCGGGAGCCCAGCCCGGTGGCGTCGCCCGAGCGGAGCCGCTCGTGCAGCGTGCCCGTCAGCAGGTACCAGAACTGCACGTTGCCGAAGCTCAGGATGTCCCCGTCGCGCAGCACCGCCTCGCGCTTTCCCAGCGTCTGCGCGTTGAGGAAGGTGCCGTTGGTGGAGCCCAGGTCCTGCACCGTGCAGCGCTGCTCGGCCTCGTTCCAGCGCAGCTCCGCGTGCATCTTGGAGACGGACGCGTCGTCGATGATGAGGTCGCAGTCCATGCGGCGGCCGATGCGCAGCCGGTCCGTGGACTGCAGCGGCGGCAGCGTGGCCACGCGCAGGTGTTCGAATTCGAACAGGAGGGCGAGCATTCCCTGCTGGATGTCCTCGGGCGCGGCCATGCGGGTGGGGGCGAGGACGGCGGCGGACGCGTCGGAGGGCGGGCGCTGGATGAGCGCGAAGGGGCCGAGCTGACGCTGGAAGGCGGGGGTGGTCAGCGCGGCGGCGAGCGCGCGCAGTTCCTGGACGGACAGCACGCGGGCAGACTACCGGGTCGCCCGTCGTACGGACAGCACCAGCGCGATTCCCTGAAAGGGTTTCGTTGACCAGGCCGGGAGGGGTTCCCTACATTGGGCGTTTCGTGGGGGCCGGGCTCCGGAAGGAGCACCGGCCCTCTGTGTATTGAACCAGGGAGTGGTGGAAGGAGCCGTTTCGATGAGCAGCGGGAGCGACAACATCCCGATGACCCCCTCCGGACTGCGCAAGCTGAAGGATGAGCTGAAGCACCTCCAGTCCGTCGAGCGGGGGAAGATCTCGCGGGAGATCGAGGTCGCCCGTGCCCATGGGGACCTGCGCGAGAACGCCGAGTACCACGCCGCCAAGGAGAAGCAGTCGCACATCGAGGGCCGCATCCTGGACCTCAACGACTGGATTGCCCGAGCGGAAGTCATCGACACGAGCAAGCTGGGCGGTGAAAAGGTCGTCTTCGGTGCGACGGTGGACCTGTTGGACACGGAGACCGAGAAGCCGGTGACGTACCGGCTCGTCGGCGAGCTGGAGGCCGACCTGAAGAAGCGGTGGATTGCCGTCACCTCGCCGGTGGCGCGCGCGCTCATCGGCAAGAAGGTGGGCGACATCGCCACGGTGCAGAGCCCCGGCGGCACGAAGGAGCTGGAGATCACCAAGGTGCGCTTCGAGGACCCGGACGAGGGTGCGACGTCCGGCGAGAGCTGATTCCGTTTCCCTTCGGGGAGCTGCCGGGGGAGCGGGCACGGGCTCGCTCCCCCGGTCTCGTTTCCTGGGAGACGTCAGTCCTCTTCCGTAGGATGAGCGACGGAACCCGCGCGTGAACCATCCGCTCGCCAGTCTCGTCAGTCCCCTCCGGTATGCGTGCCAGCGCGACTTCGCGATGCTCGCCACCGTGAAGGGGCTGCGTGCGGTGCTCGAGCACGCGCTCGCGGGGGCCAACGGCGTGGATGCCCAGGCCCTGGACCACCTGCGCGCGGCACTGCCCTACGTGGACGACCCCGCGCCCGAGCGACGCAAGGCCGCGCTGCGCCGCGTGGTGGCCGGACTGAAGCTCAGCGGTGTGGAGCTTCCGGCGGAGCTGGAGGGCGTGGGCGCGGTGGCCCGGACTCCGGAGGGAGCCGTGTCTGCTCCACGGACGCTCGTGCGGGAGAGTGTGCTGGCTCCCGTGGAGAAGCCCCGCACGCGCGCGCCGTCACGCCAGGGCCTGCCGGTGGTGGAGGACGGGTCCGCCGGAGCAACGCCTCCGGGCTATGTCCCGCCGTGGAAGTCCGTCGAGCCCGTGGCCGCGCCTCCCCGAGCGAAGGACGCGCTGGCCCCGGGACCGCGTGCCGGAGCCACACCGGCCTCCTCGGCCCCGCGTGCTGGAGCCACACCGGCCGTCCCGGGCGCACGCCCCTCAGCCCTGCCCGCCGCCCGGAGCGCGGCCCCGGCTGCCGCTCCCACCGGCAAGACCCCACGTCAGGCCACGCTCGACACGGGGCTGGAAGCCGTGCCCGGCGCGAAGACGCGCAAGGAGAAGGTGGAGCGCAAGAAGAAGCGCGCCGTGGCGGCCGAGGCCTCGCGCGCCGAGGCAAAGCTCCTGTCCATCGCCCCTCGCACGGGGCCGTTGTCCATGCCGCTGAAGACGTTGGACAAGCGGCTGGGCCCGCGGCTGGTGTCGACCCTCAACAAGAAGGGCCTGCGCCGGCTGGGCGACATCCTCTTCCTGCTGCCGCGCTGCTACGAGGACCGCAGGAAGCTGAGCACCATCGCCGAGCTGGAGCCCGGCCAGCGCGGCGTCACCGTGGGCGTCGTGAGGCTCGCGGACTTCGTGCCCGGCCGCGGTGGCAAGCGCATGTTCCGCGCCGTCGTGGGGGACTCCTCGGGCAGCATCGCCGCCACGTACTTCAACGCGGGGCCGTGGCTGAAGAGCCGCTTCACGGTGGGCAAGCGCATCGTCCTCTCCGGCGAGGTGCGCGCCACCATGAGCGGCCGGGAGATGGCGCACCCGGAAATCGAGCCCGCCGAGGACATCGAGTCCTCCTCCGTCCACTTCAACCGCATCGTCCCCATCTACCCGGGCTTCGAGCGCGCCGAGCAGCGCTCCTTCCGGGACCTGGCCGCCAGCGTCGGGGACAAGTACGCGCAGGCGCTGGAGGACCCGCTGCCCGCGGACCTGCGCAGCCGCCTGGAGCTGATGGGCCTGCCGGACGCGCTGCGCTTCATCCACTTCCCGCCCGGCGACGCGGACCTGGAGGCGCTCGACACGCACCAGAGTGACGCGCACCGGCGCCTCGCGTTCGACGAGTTGTTCTTCCTCCAGCTCGGCATGGCGCTCAAGCGGCAGGGCATCAAGGCGGAGGAGGGCATCTCCTTCGACGTGTCTCCGACGCGGCTGGACACGGCCCGCGCCGCGCTCCCGTTCCAGCTCACCGGCGCCCAGGCGAAGGTGGTGCAGGAGCTTGCCCGCGACATGGCGCGCCCGGAGCCGATGAACCGGCTGGTGCAGGGCGACGTGGGCAGCGGCAAGACGGCGGTGGCGATGATTGCCGCCATGGTCGCGCTGCAGGACGGCTACCAGGTGGCCGTCATGGCGCCCACGGAAATCCTGGCCGAGCAGCACGAGCGCACCTTCCGCAAGGTGCTGGAGCCGCTGGGCTACAAGGTGGGGCTCTTGAGCGCGGCGGGCACTGCGAAGTCCAAGCGCGAGCGGCGCGACGCCGTGGCGCGCGGGGACATCCACCTCGCGGTGGGCACGCACGCGCTCATCCAGCAGGACGTCACCTTCCAGCGGCTGGGGCTCGCGGTCATCGACGAGCAGCACCGCTTCGGCGTGCTCCAGCGCCACACGCTGATGAGCAAGGGCCCGAAGCCGGACGTGCTGGTGATGACGGCCACGCCCATTCCGCGCACGCTGGCCATGACGCTGTACGGGGACCTGGACCTGTCCGTCATCGACCAGCTCCCGCCGGGGCGCACCCCCATCAGCACCCGCGTCTTCAACGAGAAGCAGCGCACCCGCGTGTATGAGGCGGTGGCCTCGGAGCTGGCGAAGGGCCATCAGGCCTACGTCGTCTATCCGCTGGTGGAGGAGTCGGAGAAGCTCGACCTGGAGGACGCCACGCAGGGGGTGGAGAAGCTGGCGCAGGTGTTCCCCCAGGCCAAGGTCGGCCTGCTGCACGGGCGGATGAAGGGCGAGGAGAAGGACGCCGTCATGGAGGCGTTCCGCGGCAAGGAGCTGGACCTCCTCGTCTGCACCACCGTGGTGGAGGTGGGCGTGGACGTGCCCAACGCGTCGGTGATGGTGGTGGAGCACGCCGAGCGTTTCGGCCTGTCGCAGCTCCACCAGCTCCGGGGGCGCGTGGGCCGTGGCGCGGCGGCGAGCTACTGCTACCTGATTGCCGGCGCCGCGCGCTCGTGGGAATCCACCGAGCGGCTCGGGGTGATGGAGCGCAGCAGCGACGGCTTCGTCATCGCGGAGAAGGACCTGGAGATTCGCGGGCCCGGCGAGTTCCTGGGCACGCGCCAGAGCGGCCTGCCCGAGCTGGCGGTGGCCAACCTGGCCAGGGACGGCGACCTGCTGTCCATGGCCCAGGCCGAGGCCCGGCGCATCATGGAGAAGGACCCGGACCTGAAGGCCCGGGAGAACCAGGGTCTCGTGAAGGCGCTCGAGGAGCGGTGGGAAGGCCGCCTCGCGCTGGCGCGGGTGGGGTAGAGGGCCGCACGGGGGGCGTGGGGGCATGCCTGCCTGCCCTCTGGTGACTATCGTCATGACATGGGCGATTGGGCACGGGCCGAGTACCTGAAGGACCAGGGCATCCGAGACCGGCGCGTGCTGGAGGCGATTGCCCGGCTGGAGCGCGCCGACTTCGTTCCGGAAGACGCGCGTGCCGAGGCCGGTGCGGATGCGCCGCTGCCCATCGGCTATGGGCAGACCATCAGCCAGCCCTACGTCGTGGCGCTGATGACGGAGGCCCTCCAGCTCAAGGGGCATGAGCGCGTGCTGGAGATTGGCACCGGCTCCGGCTACCAGACGGCGGTGCTCGCCCTGCTGTGCCGCGAGGTGTACACGGTGGAAATCGTCCCGGAGCTCGCACGCTCGTCGCGGCGGCTGCTGCGGCGGCTGGGGTTCGAGAACGTGTACTTCCGCCGGGGAGACGGCTCACTGGGCTGGCCCGAGGCGGCACCCTTCGACGCCATCCTCGCCGCCGCCGCGCCCAGCGAGGTTCCCACGCCCCTGGTGGCGCAGCTCCAGCGCGGCGGGCGGATGGTCATCCCCGTGGGTCCGCTGGGCGGCTCGCAGGAGTTGCTGCGCATCCAGCGCGCCAGGCGCGAGGGCGACCTTCCCCTCGTCGAGCGGCTGCTCCCGGTGCGCTTCGTCCCCATGACGGGGGAGGCCTTTCCCCGGGCTTGAGAATACGGCTTGGGTGGGGGTGGACCCGCCGCCTGCCTGCCTGCACGCCCGTCATCGTCTGGAAGTCGCGTTGCTCCCGAGAGCGGCGGCCCGCTAACGTTCGCGCATCATGATCATCTGTCCGGTGTGCGACCACGTTCAACCCGAGGGGACCGAGTGCGACGTCTGTGGCCGGGTCTTCCCGGCGCCCGTTGTCGAAGCGGCGCCCGTGGCCCCCCTGGCGGAGCTGGAGCTGACCCCGCACACGGGCGGCCGTGTACCGGTGGAAGTCGCCGTGCTGCCTGAGCTGGATGCGACGCGCCTGAGGGCTGGCCCCGACCTGCCGGCCCAGTCGGTGCCGGACCTGGAGCTGACGCGCGCGGGAGCCACCGGCGCCGTCCCGGTGTTGCCGATCGAGGACCTGGACACCGGCCGCGCCGAGGACGACGGCGTGCGCACCGCCGCGCCCACGGGCGCCGTGGTGTGCCGCTACTGCCGCAACGTGCAGGCGCAGGGCCTGCTCTGCGACCACTGCGGCATGCGGCTGCCCCGGGCGCGCCTGGCGGCCACCGCCGTGGCGGGCGCGAAGGGCTCGGGCGTGGATGAGGACGGCTGGTCCGCCTGCTCGACGTGCCACACCCCGGTGCGTCACGGGAAGATCTGCTCGGAGTGTGGGACGCGATCTAGAGTGGAAGCATGATCGTCCCTGATCCGAAGTTCCGGGCCGAGTACGCGTGCAGTGAGGGCTGTGACTTCCGCGCCTCGCTGCTGGACGTGGTGTACCGGTGCCCGCGCTGCGGTGGCCTGCTGGAGGTGTCGCACGACCTGGCGGCCCTGCGCGCCGTGCCCGGGGTGATGTGGAAGCGGCGCTTCGAGTCGCGCTTCGGCTCCGCGCGGCTGCCGGAGGCGTCGGGCGTGTGGGGCAAGCGCGAGTGGGCCATTCCGGGGCTTCCCGACGAGGACATCGTGTCCCTGGGCGAGGGGCGCGTGCCGCTCAAGCCGCTGCCGCGCATGGCCTCGGAGCTGGGGCTGGCGGCGCTGGAATTGAAGGAGTGCGGCGTCTCGCCAACCGGGAGCTTCAAGGACTGGGGGATGACCGTCCTCGTGTCCGCCGTGAAGCACATGCGCGCCAAGGGAGTGCCGTTGCGTGCGGTGGCGTGCGCGTCCACGGGGGACACGTCCGCGGCGCTGTCCGCCTACTGCGCGGCGGCCGGGATTCCCGCGGTGGTGTTCCTGCCGCGCGACAAGGTCTCGCTCGCGCAGCTCGTGCAGCCCATTGCCAATGGGGCGCGGGTGCTGTCGCTGGACACGGACTTCGACGGCTGCATGAAGCTGGTGCAGGCGGTGACGGCGGACACGGGGCTGTACCTGGCGAACTCGATGAACTCGCTGCGCATCGAGGGCCAGAAGATGGTCGCCGTGGAGCTGTGCCAGGACCTGGGCTGGGAGCCGCCCGACTGGGTGGTGATTCCCGGCGGCAACCTGGGCAATGCCAGCGCGCTGGGCAAGGGCTTCGAGATGATGCTGGAGCTGGGGCTCATCACCCGGCGGCCGCGCATCGCCGTGGCGCAGGCGCAGCGTGCGAATCCGCTGGTGCGCTCCTTCCGTGGCGGCTTCAGCGAGCTGGTGCCGATGCAGGCGGAGAAGACGCTGGCGTCCGCCATCCAGATTGGCAACCCGGTGTCCTTCAAGCGCGCGGTGCGCATCCTCAAGGCCTTCGACGGCGTGGTGGAGGAAGCCACCGAGTCCGAGCTGTCCAACGCCGCGGCGCGTGCGGACCGCGAGGGCACCTTCACCTGCCCGCAGACGGGCGTGGCGCTGGCGGCGGTGGAGAAGCTGGTGGCCCAGGGCGTCATCGCCAGGGGCTCGCGCGTGGCGGTGGTGGCCACCGCGCACGGGTTGAAGTTCGCGGACTTCAAGGTGGGCTACCACCGGAGCGCGCTCGCGGACGTGACGAGCCGCTACGCGAATCCTCCGGTGGAGCTGCCCGCGAACCTGGACGCGGTGCGCGGCGCACTGGCCGACCTGGGCTGATTCAGGGGCGTGGAGCTGCGGAAGGAGCGTTCCTTCCGCGGAGCCGGCCCCTCGATGCCCGTCAGTCCGCGAGCAGCGGCACGCGCTTGTCGATGGTGAGGCCGAAGCCCGCGAGGCCGCGGTAGGTGATGTCCGTGTTGGTCATCACCTGGAGCGAGCGCACGCCCAGGTCGTTGAGGATCTGGCAGCCCATGCCCAGATCTCGCGAGTCCTGCGGGCCGCGCGCCGGGCCGCTGCTGCCATCGGTGTTGCGCTTGTGGTGGATGCCGAAGTCGTCGCCGTGCATGCCGGGCAGGTACACGAGCACACCGTTGCCCTCGCGGGAGATGCGCGCGAGCGCCTGGTCCAGCAGCACGTTGCAGCTGCAGGACGGGGAGCCGAACACGTCTCCCATGGCGCACGCGGCATGCAGCCGCACCAGGGTGCTGGGCCGGGCCGCCGGGTCGCCCTTCACGAGCACCAGCGACTTCGCGCCGTCCGGCAGCCACGTGTACGTGAGCGCGGTGAACTCACCGTAGCGGGTGTTGACGGTGTGCTGGCCGGGCTCGCGGCGCACCAGCCGGTCCTTGCGGCGGCGGTACTCGATGAGGTCGGCGATGGTGATGACCGCCAGCTTGTGCTCGCGGGAGAAGGCCATCAGGTCCGGCATCCGCATCATCGTGCCGTCGTCCTTCACCAGCTCGCAGAGGATGCCCGAAGCCTCCAGGCCGGCGAGGCGGGACAGGTCCACCGTGGCCTCGGTGTGGCCGGCGCGGCGCAGCACGCCGCCCTCGCGGTAGCGCAGCGGGAAGATGTGGCCGGGGCGCAGGAAGTCGTCCGCCTTGCTGTTCGGGTCCACCAGCGCGCGGATGGTCTTCGCGCGGTCCGCCGCCGAGACGCCGGTGGTGGTGCCGTGCCGGAAGTCCACGGAGACGGTGAAGGCGGTGCGGTGGGACTCGGTGTTGTCCGCCACCATCTGCGGCAGGCGGAGCGCGTCCAGGCGCTCGGCGAGCATGGGCTGGCAGACGATGCCGCTGGTGTGGCGGACCATGAAGGCGAGGTGCTCGGGCGTCACCCGCTCCGCCGCCATGATGAGGTCACCCTCGTTCTCGCGGTCCTCGTCGTCGGCGACGATGACGAACTTGCCGTCGCGGATGTCGCGGATGGCGTCCTCGATGGAGGAGAGCTGGGTGTCGGAACTCATGGAGGTGTCGGTCCGCCGGGAGGGCTGCATGCCCTGGCGCATGTAGCGCGCACGCTCCGGGCTCGCAAGGCAACCTGTTGGACGCTGTGCGTTCCGGTGATGGGGCGGATGAGCCGGGCAGGGCTCTCTCTCTGGGGGGCAGAGGGGCCGTTGGAGGGCCGACGGTCGGTTGCTGGCCGGGGTGGCGACTCGACGGGTGGGGCGAGCTGAGGTAGGGTCCGCGGTTCCGTGATGAGCGCCGATACCCAGGATTTGAGGACGCAGCTCGACCAGCTCCAAGAGAGCCTGTCCGTCCGGCAGAGCACGACGCACTTCGCCCATACGGGCGTCTCCACCATCGCCGCCCTGTTGATTGGCGGCGCGGCGGGCAAGCTCTTCTACGACTCCCTCCGCACGCCGCTGCTGGCGTGGGGCGCGACGGTGCTGACGCTGGCGCTGCTGGTGTACGCCTTCCGCCACTACCGCGCGGGCCACAAGGTCCTGGTGGAGGAGCTGAAGGGCTACGAGACGATGATGGAGCTGCGTCGCCAGCTGCGGCTGGACGACCCCGCGGCGCTGCTTCCCCGGTGAGCGCCGCGCGCAAGGCCGTCCGCAAGGGGCGGTTCATCGTCCTGGAGGGACTCGACGGCGCCGGCACCACCACGCAGGTGGAGCGGCTGGCGGCGGTGCTGCGCGCGGAGGGGCACGCGGTGCTCACCACGCGCGAGCCCTCCGACGGGCCCGTGGGCACGATGATTCGCCAGGCCCTCACGGGGCGGCTGGGCCTGCCCGGTGGGGCGGGGCCGCTGTCGCCGGAGACGCTGGCGCTGCTGTTCGCGGCGGACCGGACGGACCATCTCGCGGCGCGGGTGCTGCCGGCGCTGGCCGAGGGCAAGGTCGTCCTGTGTGACCGCTACGTGCTGTCGTCGCTCGCGTACCAGGGGGCGACACTGCCCATGGAGTGGGTGGACGCGGTGAATGCGTGCGCGGTGTCTCCGGACCTGACGCTGTTCGTCGGCGTGAAGCCCGAGGTGGCGGCCCGCCGTCGCGCGGCCCGGGGCGGAGCGCCGGAGCTGTTCGAGGCGGACGAGGCCCAGCGGCGGATTGCAAAGCAGTACGTCGCGGCCATCAAGCTGCTCGAGAAGCGCGAGCGCATCGTCCACATCGACGGCGAGCAGGGCATCGAGGCGGTGACGGAGGCCTCGCTGAAGGAGATTCGCAAGCTGCTCGGCCGGAAGCGCTGAGCCGGGCTAGAGTCGGGCCTCGCATGGAGCGCACCGGCGCAGCGGCGGTCATCATCGGAAACGAGGTCCTGACCGCGAAGGTCACGGACCTGAACGGGCCCCACCTCATCAAGCGGCTGCGCGAGGTGGGCATTCCGCTGCACTCGGTGGAAATCGTCCTCGACGACGTGGACGCCATCGTCAGCGCGGTGTCGCGGGCCCGGCAGAAGGCCCGCTACGTCTTCACCAGCGGCGGCATCGGCCCCACGCATGACGACGTCACGGTGCGCGCGGTGGCGCTGGCCATGGGCAAGTCGGTGGTGCGGCTGCCGGAGATGGTGTCGCTCATCACCGCCCGGGCGCCCGGCGGCCACGTGACGCCCGAGGGCATGCGGTTGGCGGACGCCCCCGAGGGCGCCGTGCTGCTACCCCAGGCGGGCACCTGGTACCCGGTGCTGACGGTGGAGGACGTGTACCTCTTGCCCGGGGTGCCGCAGCTCTTCCGGATGCAGCTGGAGACGGTGCTCGGGCGCCTGAGCGGGACGCCGGTGGTGCTGAACAGCCTCTACCTGCGCCTGGGCGAGAGCGAGATTGCCGCCGTGTTGGATCGCGTGGCGCTGGACATGCCGCACGTGGCCATCGGCTCGTATCCGGAGTTCGACCCGGGCAAGGACTACCGGGTGAAGGTGACGGTGGAGTCCCTCGAGCGAGGCCCCGTGGACGACGCGTTGGAGCGCATCGTCAAGGGCCTGCCCGAGGGCGCGGTGTTGCGGCGGGAGTAGCTACAGCGACAGCCCCAGCCGCTGACGCAGCCGGAAGAAGTCATCGGTGAAGGACCAGGCCAGCAGGGTGCGCAGCCGCTCGCCCTCGCGGATGGCCTGGAGCACGGGCTCCGGGCTGTCCAGGCGCGCGCCGGCGAAGTTCGGGTCCTCGCGCAGCACCATGCTCAGGCCCACGGACACGTCGCCGCAGATGAGGTGGCCCGCCCGGTCCGCCGAGTAGTCCAGCGCGTCCAGCCACGTCGGCAGGTCCACCTTCTGGAGCTCGCCCACCGCGCTCGCCGGAATCTCCAGCGCCTTGAGCGCCTTGCGCGAGTACGCCTTGCGCAGCTGCTTCACCGACTCCTCGTTGCGCCGGCCCAGCGAGGTGAACTGCGGCGAGTGGATGCGGATGGAGTTGCCGATGAGGTCCGCCGTTTCACCCTGCGACAGCTTCTCCAGTACCGCCGCCTTGTTCAGCAGGCCCAGCGCCGCGCGCCCCAGCAGGAACTTCTGCTCGCGCGCGTTGAAGCGCCGCACCACGTCCTGGCCGATGCACACCGACAGCGGCTCGGTCGTCTCCAGCACCGTCAGCCCGCGCCGCGCCTGGTAGGCCTCGAACTCCTCCACGCCGAAGACCTGCGCCACCGTGCGCATGGCCTTGAACACCGCGGAGTCCGACTTCAGCTTGTCCGCCTTGGGGTTGACGCCGACGATGTCGAAGCTCGGCGGGAAGACCTTCTCCAGCTGGTCTCCCACCGCGCGCAGCACCTCCAGCATGGGCCCGCGCGCCGCCGGGTGTATCAGCACCGCGTCCACGTCCGTGGAGCCCAGCGGCTCGCGCACCTCCTGCGCCAGCCGGGTGCGGGCCTCCGTGTAGAAGGCCATCTCCACCTCGTTCGTCGAGCGCATGAACTGCAGCACCGACGCCGCGCAGAACGCCTTGTCGAGCTGCTTCATGCCCTCCCACAGCTTGAACAGCGCGTGCACGCTGTCCACCCGCGTCGGGTCCTGGCGGAGGATCTGCCGGTGCTCCTCGATCGCCATGGGCACGGACGTGGTGTCGCGTGCGTACAGCTCCGCGAGCGCCGCGCGCGCCGTCAGGTTGGTGCCGTCCGAGTCCACCACCTGGCGGTACAGCGCCGTGGCGCGGGCCGGCTCGGACAGCGGGCCAGAGTAGAGGTCCGCCACCCGCATCCGCATCGTCGCCGCGCGCTTCGGGTCCACCGCCATCTGCGCCTGGGCCTGCGCCTCCAGCATCTGCGCCAGCTCCGGCAGGTTGCGCGCGCGCTCGTAGAGCACCACCAGCCGCTCCACCAGCGCCGGGTTGCCCGGCGTCAACTCCAGCGCGCGGCGATAGAGCGGGGTGGCCGCCGCCGCGTCGCCCAGGCCCTCGTCGTAGGTGCGCGCCAGCTCCAGCGTGAAGCGCGCCCGCATGTCCACGGACAGCTCCTGCTGCAAGAGCTTGTGCAGGCAGTCCACCGCGCCCGCCCAGTTGCGGCCCTGTGCGTGCAGCGCGGCCAGCTGCTCCAGCGCCTCCAGGTTCCGGGGCAGGGTGGCCAGCACCGTCTGCAGGTGCGCCGCCGCGCGGCCCGGGTCGTTCAGGTGCGTCGCGTACAGGTTGCCCAGCGTCAGGTGGAGCTGCGCCATCGCGCGCGGGTCTCCGCCCTGCTGCACGCGCTGGCTCAGCATGGCCGCGGCCTCGGGATACTGCTGCGCCTCCAGCAGCAGCGCGCCGCGCAGCTCCAGCGCCTCGGGGAAGCCCGGCTGCGCGGCCAGTGCCTTCTCCAGGTGCGCCAGCGCGCGAGGCCGGTCATTCAAGGCCGTGTGGTACAGCCGCGCCGCGCCGACGAAGGCCGTGGCCGCCGCCGCGCCGTCCTTGAGTGCCAGCTTCGCCTCGGCGCGCCGCTCCTGCAGCGCCGCCAGGTCCGCCGAGCCGCCGCGCTGCGCGAGCAGCTCCTCCAGGCCCGCCTGCGCGGCCGGGTGCAGCGGGTCCTTCTCCAGCGCCTGCCGGTACAGCGCCGTCGCCCCGTCCGAGTCACCCAGCTTGCCCGCCGCCAGCCTCGCCGCGGCGAGGAGGGCGTCGATGGCGCCGCGAGGATCCCGGCTCACGCGGGCCTCGGCCTCCAGGGCGGTCCGCGCCCCGGAGAAGTCCCCGCGCTTGATCGCCACGCGCCGCGCGCCTTGCAGCGCGGGGAGGCACGTCGGCTGCAGCTCCAGCGCCTGGCGGTAGAGGGCCGCCGCGCGCTCCACGTCGTTGAAGCGCCCATCCGCCAGCTCGGCGGTGCGCAGCAGCATCTCCAGTGCCTCGTCGGCGTCCTGCGCCGCCGCCAGTCGCATGGTGTAGAGGCGGGCCAGTCCGGTGGCATCACCCGCCTGGCGCAGCCCGCGCTCCAGCACGAAGGCGAGCCGCGCGTCGCCCGGGTCCGCCTCGAAGGCGCGCTTGTAGGCCTCCAGCGTCCCCTCCGCGGGCGTCTTGTCCAGATCCAACGCGGCGGACAGGCGCAGCGCGGTGGCCAGGCGCGGGTCATTCACGCGCTCGGCGATGCGCTGGCGCAGCTCGGCGCGGCGGGGGCGGTCGGAGGCGCGGATGCGCTCCAGCAGCGTGAGGGCGGTGAGGTTGCCGGGGTCCAGCCCCAGCACGGCCTCGCTGCACTGGGACGCGCGTGACGGCTCCTGGAAGCGGTCCAGGTACAGCCGCGCCAGCTTCAGGTACGCGGTCACCTTGGCCGTGGGCGTGCCGCCCACCTGCGTCTCACGGTCCAGGATGGACACCAGCTCCTTCACATTGTCCTGCGCCAGGTACAGCCGCTCCAGCGCGCGCAGCGTGGCGGCGTGGCCCGGCGTCAGGCGCAGCACCTCCTGGTACGTGTCGATGGCGAGCTGCGGCCGCTGGAGCTGGTCCTCCCAGATGGTCGCCGCCTGGTAGAGCGCGTTGGCGCGCTCCAGCGGGTCCGTGCGGTTGGCGGCCTCGGCGCGCAGCACCTCGACCAGGTTCTCCCACGCACCGGCGGAGCGGTAGATGCGGGCCAGCGCGCGCAGCGCGGGGAAGTAGCTGGGCGCCAGCATCAGCGCTTCGTTGAACGAGGCGATGGCCTCGCTCTCCATCTGCAGCTTCTGCTCGTACAGCTCGCCAATCTTGTAGATGAGCGCCGCGGCCTGCTCGGTGGACGGAGAGGCCTCCGACTCCGCGCGGTACATGTCGATGAGCTTCGCCCAGCGGCCGTCCTGCGCGTACAGCCGGCCCAGCGCCTTGAGCGCGGGCAGGTACGACGGCGACAGCGCCAGCACGCGCTCGTAGGCGGAGATGGCGCCCGCGCGGTCCTTCAGGTGCTCGTCGAGGATTTCGGCGTTGCGGTGCAGCAGCGACAGCACCTGCTTGGTGTCACCGGCGAGCGACGCCTCCAGGTCATTCGTCTCCAGCAGCTCGCGGAAGCGCGCGGCCCGCTCGTACAGCCGCGCCAGGTTGCGGATGGTGGGCAGGTGGTCCGACGCCAGGTCGAGGATGCGCTTCATGCACTCGATGGCATGGTCCAGGTCTCCGAGCCGGTCCTCGTACACCACCGCCATCTTGTTCAGCGTGGTGATGAGCTGGTCTCGGTCCGACGTCTGGAGCAGGTCCTGCTCGTACATGGCCACCAGCTCCGCGAAGCGGCCCTGGCGCTCGTAGAGGCGGGTGAGGGCCTTCTGCGCGGGGAGGTAGCCGGGCTGGAGCTGGAGGCAGGTGTTGTAGCGGGTGATGGCGTCTTCCTGACGGCCCAGCCGCTCCTCCAGAATCTCCGCCGCCTTGTACATGCGCGCGGCCTTCTGCTTCGCGTCCTCGGCGGCGGCCACCTCCGCGTCGAACACGGAGACCAGCCCCTCCCAGTTCTGCATGCGGTAGTACAGCTTGCCCAGGCCCGCGAGCGCCGCCGCGTGGCCGGGGATGCGCGCGACAATGGCCTGGTAGCGCGCGGCCGCGTCCGCCTCGCGCTTGAGCGTCTCCTCGTAGAGCGCGGCCAGCCGGAGGTTGGTGGCCACCAGCTCGCTCTCGTCGTTGAGCGAGCCCACGCGCGCCAGGAGCACGTCCGCCAGTTCCTCGTAGCGGCCCTGCGTCTCGTAGATGCCGGCCAGCTCGCTCAGCACCAGCGGCTCGTTGGGCGCCACGCTGCGCGCGTCCAGCAGCGCCGCCAGCGCCTCGCCCTTGCGGTCCGCGCGCTCACACACCTTGGCGATCTGCAGATACGCGGGCGCGGCCTGCGGGCCCAGCGCGGCGGCCTCGGCGGCCAGCACCTCGAGCAGCTCGTCCGTCTTGCCCTCGCGCTCGGACAGCCGCTTCATCGCCGCCAGCAATTGCAAGTCCGTGCGGTCCAGGGCGAAGGACTGGCGGAAGAGGACGGCGGCCGGGTCTCGCTGCTTCAGCCGCTCCTCCATCAGCAGGCCCGCGGCGGTGAGGTAGTGCGCGCGCAGCGACGGCTGCTGCACGGCGGCGGACAGCAGCCGGTACACCTCCACCAGCGCGTGCGAGTCATTGCGCGCGGCGTAGACGGACTCGAGCTGCGTGAGGACGACCACGTCCGTGGGCCGGCGCTCCAGGCACAGCTTGAGACAGGCGGTGGACTCCTCGTCGCGAGACAGGCGCTCCTGGAGGATGATGCCCTTCTCGAAGAGGAGCGCGGCCTGGTGGCGCACGTCCTCGGTGGCGGACAGCTCGGCGTCCAGCAGCTGCAGCACCATCTGCCAGTTGCCCACGTCCGCGAAGAGGCGGCGCGCGGCGCGGATGTTGACGAGGTACCGGGGCGCCAGCTTGTACGCGCTCTGGAAGGCCACCGCGGCGTTGCGCGGGTTCTTCAGCGGCTCCTCCCAGAGCAGGCCCACCTCGTGGAAGAGGAGGGCGGCGGCCTGCGGCTCGGTGGCGCTCAGGGCCTTCGCCTCGCGCTCCAGCGAGGCGATGCGCTCGCGGGCCTCGTCCTCGGCGCTGGTGTTGGGCGGCGCGGGAAGCTGGCTGGCGGCCTGGGCGAGCGTCTCGGTGGCCGTTGCCGCGGGCTTCGCGGACGCTCCTGACATGGGCGGAGAGGCCACGGGGACAGCGGGCCGCGGGACGTCGTTGCGCTCACTCATGGAAGCCGGCTCCGAATGGCCAGTGCGGGGGAGGGGCGACTTGGCCGGTTGCGGTCGTAACACGCGCTCGGCCGGTCTCTCAACTTCCCGACTTTCCTGACGATTTGGGCGCCAGGGCCCCCAGGAGGCGGGCAGGCGGCCCTGTCCGGAGAGGGGGCCCGGAGGCCGGTGCTAGCATGCGCCTGCTTCGCCACCAGCCAGCTGTGACGGGCGCCCGTCGCGGTGAGAGGGGAGACTGGCCATGAACCGCCGTGCCCGGGTCGTCCGTGTCGCAATCCTGCTCGTGGGCCTCGCCGGCCCCGCGCTCGCCTCCGAGCAGACGGTGGATGGCCTCATCATCGGCAAGACGCGGTGCGACGAAGCCATCCGCACCCTGTACGCCCGGGATCGCGAGCGCGTCCAGGCGGCGACGGAGGTGCCCGCCGAAGGCTCCATGGAGATGAACGGGCTGCGGGCCATGCTCAAGAAGCCCAAGGGCGACAAGACGCCCTACAAGGTCCTCTACGTGGAGGAATCGAAGCACGACGAGCAGAGGGACCTCGAGGCCGCCGCGAAGGGCCCCGAGCTGCGCGGGCTCAACACGGAGGAGTGCAACCCCTACGGCTACATGGCCATGGACGAGATGGCCTCCCGGGCGCTGAACCTCGACCAGCCCGTGCAGGTCGACGTCGCGGCCCTCGGCGTGAAGAAGTGCCCCTACGTCACCAACTTCGTCAGCGTGGGCGGGATGGCCCACCGGGACGGGCGGCTCCTCTGCCTGGATGGCGTCGTGGGCATCTACTCGACGCAGGTCCGCACGGAGTTCCCCAAGCTGCGGCAGGAGTGGGCCGCGAAGCAGGGGGCGCCCAAGGACCTGGGCATCGAGTCGCTCACCATCGACATCAACACCATGACCGCGACGCGCTTCCAGTCCGGGGCGGCCTTCCGCCACGACGATGGGCTCGTCCTGCTCACCGGCCTGGGCAGCCCGCCGGACGGGCCCGCGAAAGTGACCCGCAAGGGCCAGGACTTCATCTTCAAGATGCCCACGGAGCTGAAGCACGACGCGACGACGGAAGTCACGTACCTGTCGAAGGCCGCGGTGGCCACGCTCGAGCAGGACAAGAAGCTGTACGACGAGCTCGCCGCGAAGGCGGCCGCCCGCAAGAAGAAGCGCCGTTAGCGGAATTCCGGGGGGACGCAACTTCCACCCACATCCACCGATAATTTGAAACAGGCCTTCGCAAGAGGAATTCCATGAGCACGAATCGCATCGGTGGTGGTGGAGCTCCTTCGACGCAGCGGACCCAGCCCCGGGCCGAGCCGCGTGTCGAGACCGCGAGGCCGGCGACCGTCGCCCCCAGGCAGGACCCGGTGGGCCAGCAGGTTCGCAACCGGCTCGCCACCGACAGCTTCGAGGGCACGTCGCCCCGCACGGGTCGGCTGGACCTGACCGGCGCCCGTCCCGCGCCGCCGACTCCGACTCCGACTCCCGTCGGGCCGCAGGTGACCACGAACCGCGCCGGGCAGACGGTGGTGGACCTGGGGGATGGTGGCAAGCAGGCCACGGTGTCCCGCGGTCGTGACGGTGGGCTGACCGTCACCTCCGACGGCACCAGCGTCAACCTGACCGCGGAGCAGGCGCGGAACGTCGTCATCCGCGGCGGCAATGGCAATGACCGCATCGCGGTGGACGCCGACGTGACGGCGAACCTCCGCATCGAGGGCGGCGACGGCAACGACACGCTCATCGGCGGCGCTGGCCGGAACACCCTCGTGGGCGGGGCCGGGGATGACTACATCCAGGGCGGGGCGGGCAACGACCGCATCCAGGGTGGCGCGGGCCGCGACGTCGTGTACGGCCTGGGCGGCAACGACACGATTACGGGCGGGGCGGACCGCGACTACGTCGACGGTGGCGAGGGCAATGACACCATCAGCGGCGGCACCGGCAATGACCAGGTGATGGGCGGCCGTGGCAACGACAGGCTGAACGGCGGCGCTGGCGACGACGTGGTCGCCGCGGGCGAGGGCAAGGACCGGGTCAACGGAGGCACCGGCCGCGACACGCTCTTCACCCAGACGGACGATGTCCGGTACGGGTCGAACGCGCAGCGGGCGGGCGACACCGTGACGACGGTGGACCTGAACACGAATAACGCCGCCGGCAATGTCCCCGGTAGCTCCATCGTCATCGAGGGCGATGCCGCCTTCCAGGCGCGCGTGCAGTCCGACCTGGACGCGCTGCGCTCCACCCCGCAGGGCCGGGAGATGCTCACGGCGCTCGACAACAGCGGCCACACCACCACCATCCGCCTCCAGACGAATCCGGCCGCAGGCAACACCGCGGGCGCGACGGACGGCACCAACGCCTGGCTGAAGCCGGATGGCACCCCGGGGAGTGGCTCGGACGCGGTCATCAACTACTACCCCGAGCGCATCTCGCTGGGCGGTGAGGACTGGCAGAACCGCCCGCCCGTCGTCGGCCTCTTCCACGAGATGGTGCACGCCTACAACTACACCACTGGCACGCTGGCCCCGGGCCAGACGGGCGGGGTGAACAACCGCGAGCTGGCGGCGGTGGGTCTGCCGTACGACGGCGACGCCAACGCGACCACGCCGAACCAGCACCCCGGGCACATCAACGAGAACGACTACCGCGACGAGCTGAACCTGCCCACGCGGCCCCGGTACTGATTCCAGGCGCGGATGGAGCCTGCGCGGAATGACGTGAAGGTGCGGTCCCCGGCGGCCGGCGGCAGCGGAAGGAGCATTCCTTCCGCCAGCCCGCCGCCCGAAGGGGACGGAGCACTGGCATCGCCCGCGTCCTGAAGGCCTCGCGGTTCGCCTTCGGTCGCGTGGCGGCATCGCCACCATGGCCTCTCGGAGGGCGGTGGTGGCCACGTGCCTCTGCCACCGACACCTGGGTTCAACCATGGAAGGGCGTGACCGGTGCCGGACGGCGCTGGCATCCTCCGTCCCCTGTGCATTCCATCGAGGAGGCAAGTTGAGACATCCGGCACGCGTCGCGGCGTGTATCCTCCCCTGCATCCTGGTCATGCTCGCGGGCTGCGCACGGAGCCAGCCCGCCACGGCGCAGGCGGAAGGGAAGAAGCCCATGGCGGCGGTCCAGGAGTCGAGCGGCATGCTGCGTGTCACCGAGCTGTCCCTCATGCAGGACGCGCTGGTGGTGCGCTACTCGCTTCACGGGGAAGCCCCCGTGTGGGTGGTGGATCAGCTCTTCAGCACCAGCGCCGCCGGCTACCACCACCTGGAGCCCGAGCGCGCGTACGTGGAGGCCCGGGACGGGGTGCTCGTGCTGACGCGGGCGCTGCTGCCCGTGCCGGACGACATCGAGGTGGAGGCGCCCGAGGTGCCCTGCGTGCGCAAGCTGTCGCCGGGGGAGTCGCTCACAGGGGAGATTCGCGTGCGGCTGCCGCCGCGGCAGGACCTGCCGTACCGCGACTCGCGCCCCCTGGACCTGGCCACGCTGCGCTCGGTGAAGCTGCGCATCGGCTACCTGCCGGACGTGCCGGAGCTGGAGCTCCACGAGTCGAAGGACGACGTGGGCCGCCCGTGCCGCTACCCGAGCTTCGGGCCCGCCATCACCCGGCAGCAGTTCGCCGACGTGGGGCCCCTGCCGATGCCGGCCCGCACCACGCCCTGAGCCGGGGACGCCAGGGCCGACTCCCCAACCGTCGAACCCAGGTGGCAATGTGGGTGACGAGGAGCCTCTCGATGACCATCACCATCACCGCCTTTGAACGCTCACCCGATGGCGGCAAGGGACTGGCGCGCGATACGCGAGTTCGCTGGGCGCTCGAGGAAGTGGGCCAACCCTACCAGGTTCGCCTTGTTTCCTTTCGTGCGATGAAGGAACCCGCGCATCTGGCGCTTCATCCTTTCGGTCAGATTCCGACCTATGAAGAAGGCAATCTCGCGCTGTTCGAGACAGGGTCGATCGTGTTTCACATCGCTGAGCGACATGCAGGCTTGCTGCCGGACGATGCCAATGCCCGGGCGCGCGCGATCACCTGGATGTTTGCCGCGCTCAACACGGTGGAACCGCCCATCCTCGAGTTTGTAAACGCGAAGCTGTTCGAGCGCGACAAGCCCTGGCATGCGGAGCGCCTTCCCCTGGTGGAAGAGCGCGTTCGCGGCAGGCTGAACCCACTTTCCGTTCGCTTGGGTGATGCCGACTGGCTTGATGGTGGGTTCAGCGCGGGCGACCTGATGATGGTGTCGGTGCTGCTCAGGTTGAGGTCATCGGGCATTCTGGACGAATACAGAAACCTGGCTGCTTATGTCGCCCGCGGCGAAGCGCGGCCCGCCTACAAGCGAGCCTTCGACGCTCAACTGGCGGTCAATACCGGCAAGCCATCGACCGGCTGATTGCGGTCTGCCCCGGGTTTGAAGCGCAGTCGCCATTCGCCTACTTCCGCCGCGCCCGCCACTCCTCGCGGCTCTGACCCCACGCCTCGATGAACGTGGTGTCATGCGGCGGCGGCAGCGTCACCGGCCCGATTTTCTTCGAGCCCAGCTTCCGGGCGACCTCGGCGGACGGGGTGTTCTCCGGCACGATGCAGTGGATGACCTGCGTCCACCCGAGGGTGTCGAAGGCCCAGTCGATGGACGCCGTCGCCGCCTCGATGGCGTAGCCCTTGCCCCAGGCGCTGCGCAGTAGTCCCCAGCCCACCTCGGTGCCCGGCCAGCCCTCCGGCTTCCACGGGCCGATGCGTCCCACCCAGTGGCCCGTGGACTTCTCCAGCACGGAGAACATGCCAAAGCCCTGCAGCGCCCACGAGCCCGCCATGGCGCTCATCGCCCGCCACGCCATGGCCCTCGGCTGCACGCCCCCGATGAAGCGCGCGGACTCCGGGTCCGCGATGATCGCCGCGAAGCCGTCCAGGTCCTCCAGCGCCGTGGGGCGCAGGATGAGGCGGGCGGTCTCGAGCGTCGGTCCGGGGGCAATCATGTGCGGGCTCCGAGGTAGCGGATGAACGGGAAGGCGGACCGTATACCGCCTTCCCGTCCCTTTCCTTCCCTCAGCGTGCGTCGGGCGCGCTCAGCACCGCGCCCCCGTCACTCGTCGCCGTCGAGCACGCCATCCAGGTCCCGGTCGATGCCGATGCGCTGGCCCGAGCCCGGCGGCGTGCACGTGTACGTCAGCACGCCGTTGGCCTGGACGATGCCCTGCCGCAGGAGCGTGTCGGAGACCAGGGGCACCGCCGCCCGGTCCACCTTGAACTGCGCACCGCCCACGTACAGCAGGCCCACGTCGTGGCCCGAGACGCGTCCCTTCGCCACCAGGTCGCACTCGCCCGCGTCGGCGCGCTGCCGCAGCAGGTCGATGCGCGGCCCCGCCACGGACGGGTTGCCCGCGGTGAACGTCACCTGCTGCCCGACGATGGGCGCCAGGTTGCTCTCGAAGGCGAACATGTACTGCTCCATGTTCTTCTTCGCCGCGAAGCCCGCCGGCGTGTCGGGGATGCCGACGGCGTTGAAGATGGGGTGGAAGTCGAACCCGCTGTTGAAGTGGAACAGCGTGGGGATGGCGCCATCGCTGTTGAAGCCGATGCCGCGCACCTGCTCTCCCAGGAACGAGTCCGCGGGCGAGTTGCCGAAGGGGTAGCCGGCGCCGAACGCGCCGACCTTCTGGTACATGTTCCGCAGGTGCGGAACCTTGGGGAACAGCGGCTCCGCGTCGAAGGACGACTTGCCGTCCGTGCCGAAGAAGCCCTTGAAGGGGCCCTCGCCCGGGTTCGCATTCACGTCCACCCGGTGGCAGGACTCGCACGAGCCGTGGAAGAAGCTGGTGGTGCCGACGAAGAAGTCGCGGCCCGCCTGCTGCTGCGGCGTGAGCGAGTTGTCCAGGTTGCGGATGGGGTTGGGCGGGTACGTCACCTGGAGGATGAAGTTCGTGAACTTCTGCATGTCCTCCGCGGGAAGCTGCGAGCTGCGCCCGAGCAGGTCCATGAACGCCGGGTTGAACTGCTTGAAGGCCGCGGCCTCGTCGAAGGCGCCGCTGTTCGGCTGGACGCTCGGGGCCTCGGCGCCGGCGGTGCGGTCACCGCGCCAGTGCATGGCGCCGTGGTTGGCCATGCCGCGCAGGCTCTGCGTGGCCAGGGGGCCCTTCATCGGGTGGAAGGACGGGTCCTGTCCGAAGGTGGCGTCCGGGCCGAACTCGGGCAGCACCGGCACCACGGGGTTGTAGTTCGCCTTCACGGCGCCGTCCGGGTTGCCCAGGTCCCAGGTGAGGCTGTCGAAGTCACCGAAGATGTGGCAGCTCGCGCAGGACGCGTCGCCGTGGCTGGAGCTGTTGCGCGCGTCGTAGAGGAACGGACGCCCCTCCACGATGCTCACCGGCTCCGGGTTGAACATGGGCAGGTGGGCCACCTCCTGCTTCGTGGTGGTGTTCACGACGGAGATGGAGTTGTCGAAGCGCGTCAGCACGTAGAGGCGTCCGCGCGCCTCGTCCAGCACCACGCCCGTGGGGCCGCCGCCGGTGAGCGGAATCTGGTTGGCCGTGCTCGGCACGAAGGTGTCCGCCTCCAGCGCGGCGGTGGAGTAGACGCCCAGCTTGGATGAACCGAAGGCCGCGACATACAGCGTGGCGCCGTCGGACGTCACCGTCATCCCCAGTGGCTGCGCGAGGCTCTTCTCGCTCTCCGCGTTGGGCACCGGCGCGCAGCAGACGGCGTAGTTGATGTGCTTGTTGAGGTGCCGGGGCGCGACGCTGCCCGTGCCCAGCACGGTGATGCGGCTCTCGTGCAGGTGCCCGCGCAGGGTGCTACCGGCGAAGGTACCGGGGCCCTCGAAGCGCAAGTCATTCCGCGCCTCGGTGTTGCTGACGTAGACCTTCCCACTCACGGGGTTGACGGCCATGTTGAACAGGATGCTGCCCACACCCGTGTAGAAGCCCGCGGTGCCGGACACCTGCGCCGGCGGGTTGGCGGTGGCGGAGATGGCGAACACGTCCTTGTCCGGCAGCGAGAAGGGCATCTGCTGCGTCCACGGACGGCCCAGCACGTCCAGCCAGTCCTGGCCGTTGTACTTGACGATGACGGAGGTCTCCGGGGCCGGCACGCCCTGGAAGTTGACGTTGGGGCCGGGGACGCCGCCCGCCGCCTCGCCGCCGTTGGGCACCAGGCTCTCGTGCACCACCGCCGTGCGGTTGCCGGAGTGGAACACCGCCGCGTAGACGCGCGCGCCGTCCGGCGTCACCGCGAGCGCGCGGGGCGTGTCGCCGAAGAGGGGGATGATGGTGAGCGGGTTGCCGCCCAGCGTCGTGCCCAGGTTGTCCGAGTCGAACACCCAGACGTCGGTGCGGCCGACGCCCTCCGTGGTGAGCTGCGGGTCGAACGGGGCGTTCTGTCCCCGGTGCGCGGCGGTGATGAAGGCGCGCTTGCGGCCCGTGCCCGCGAAGACGATGTCGCGGGGCTCGTCACCCACGAGCAGCGTGCGCGTCACCGTGCCGCTGCTCCCGCTCGCATCGACTCGCACGACGCTGACGCTGTCGGACAGGTGGTTGACGACCCAGACCTCGTCGTTGGTGCGCGCCGCGACGGCGACGGGCTCCAGGCCCACGGGCACCGAGCCGCGGTGGACGAGGCCGCTGGTCTCCACCTGGAAGATCTCCAGGCGGTTGTCCGGCGTGTTGGCGGCGAAGAGCAGCCTGCCGTTGGGCGAGAGTGCCAGGGGCCGGACCTGGCCGCTCTCGAAGAGGGTGAAGTGTGCGGCGGAAGCGGTGGCGCTCACGAGGAGCGTCGCCGCGAGCACTGCTGTCGAAATGCCACGGCAAAGGGCCGTGCCTTGGACCTTCATGGTGCCTCGCTCGAGATGTCGGACGTCGTGCCAACCGGGATACGGAGGCACGATGCAGCGCGGGTTGCGCGCCCCGAGCGTAGGCGGGAATGTTCAGCTGAAAACAGAACCGCCCGGGGCGGGGGACGGGGGTACCGTCCCGCCTTCCCCGGGCGAGTCTTTCAATACCTGCGGGCTACCAAATGCGGACGCGCTGGTCCGGCGTGAGGAACAGCTTCTGGCCGGGCTGGACGTCGAAGGCCTGGTACCAGGCGTCGTTGTTGCGCACCGTGGACGCGCGGTACTCGCCGGGCGAGTGGCCGTCCGTCAGCAGGATGCGGCGCAGCAGCGGCTCGCGGTACTTGTTGCGCCACACCTGGGCGAAGCCGAGGAAGAAGCGCTGGTCGCCGGTGAAGCCGTCAATCACCGGCGCCGGCTTGCCGCCGAGCGACAGCTTGTAGGCGTCATACGCCACGGCCATGCCCGCCACGTCCGCGATGTTCTCGCCGAGCGTCAGGTCGCCGTTGACGTGCAGGTCGGGCAGCGGCTGGTAGGCGTTGTACTGCTCGGTGAGCGCCTTGCCGGCGGCCTGGAAGCGCGCCTCGTCCTCCTTCGTCCACCAGTTGGACAGCTTGCCGTGCGCGTCGAACTTCGCGCCGGTGTCGTCGAAGCTGTGGGAAATCTCGTGGCCGATGACGGCGCCGATGCCGCCGTAGTTCACCGCCGGGTCCGCGTTCGCATCGAAGAAGGGCGGCTGGAGGATGGCGGCGGGGAAGATGATGGAGTTCTGCTGCGGCGAGTTCAGCGCGTTCACCAGCTGCGGCACCATGAACCACTCGGTGCGGTCCACCGGCTGGCCCAGCTTGGCCAGGTTGCGCTTCAGCTCGAAGAGCGACGCGCGCTCGGCGTTGCCGTACGCGTCGTCACGGGCAATCTGGAGCGTCGAGTAGTCCCGCCACTTCGTCGGGTTGCCGATGCTCGTCTGGAGGGTGCCGACCTTCTCCTGTGCACGGGCCTTCGTCTGGGGGGACATCCAGCTCAGCGCTTCCACGCGCTTGCCGAAGGCGGCGACGATGTTGCGGACCATCGTGTCCGCCTCCGCCTTCACCTCGGGCGGGAAGTACTTCTCCACGTACAGCTTGCCCACGGCCATGCCCATGGTGCCGTTGGTGAAGTCGATGGCGCGCTTCCAGCGGGCCCTCAGCTCCTTCGCGCCGGCCAGCGTCTTGCCGTTGAAGTTGAAGCTCTCGTCGACGAAGGCCTTGGGCAGCACGCCCGCGGTGCGGGCGACGGCGCGGAAGGCCAGGTAGTCCTTCCAGGCCTGGAGCGGCTCGCCGCCGACGAGCTTGGAGATGCCCACCAGCGCGGTCGGCTGCCACACCAGGACCTGCGGCTGCTGCGCGAGGCCGGCGGCGGTGAAGAACGCGTTCCAGTCGAAGCCCGGGGCCTTCTTCGCGAACTGCTCACGCGGCCAGGGGTTGTTCGTCTTGTTGATGTCGCGCGTGTCGACCTGAGCCCAGTGGGCCTTGGCGATCTTCGTCTCCAGGTCCATGACGCGGGCGGCGCGAGCCTCGGGCTCGGACAGGCCCGCCAGCTTCAGCATGTTGGCGATGTGCTGCTGGTACGCCTGGCGCACCTCCTTGAAGCGGGGGTTGTCGGCCAGGTAGTAGTCGCGGTCCGGCAGGCCCAGGCCGCCCTGGAGGAGGTACGGGGCGTAGCGGGACGGGTCGTTCAGGTCCTCGGCAATCCACAGGCCGAAGATGCGGCTCGTGGAGACGTTGCCGGTGTTGAGCGGGTCCACGTCGGCGCGCAGGCCCTGGCCCAGCTCGGTGGACAGTTGCTTCTTGTTGGAGATGGCCGCGATGCGGTCCAGCTCGGGCTTCAGCGGGGCGGTGCCCTTGGCCTCGATGCCGGCCTCGTCGAGGTAGCTGGCGAAGACGTCGCCGATCTTGCGGCCCTCGCTGCCCTCCGCGGCCTGGACCTGCGCTTCAATCAGCTCGCGGGTGCGCTGGTCGGCCTGCTCCGCCAGCCGCGTGAACATGCCGTAGCTGGAGCGGTCGGCGGGAATCTCCGTCTTGTCCAGCCAGGTGCCGTTGGCGAACCGGTAGAAGTTGTCCCCGGGCTTGACGGCCTTGTCCATGCCGGCGAAGTCGTAGCCGAAGGTGCCGTACATCGGCTTCGGCGCGGCGGGGGCGGCTGCCGCGGGGGCCTGTGCGGGGGCGGGGCTCTCCGCCGGGGCGGAGGGCGGCGGCGTCTTCTCCGCCGGAGCGGAGGACGCGCACGAGGTCATCAGAGCGGAAGCGCACACGGCCACAACGCCGCGCGCCGCGCCCGGGAAACGTCGATGGGGATGTTTCAAGGTGAAGCTCCTGAACGAGAGACCACAGCGCCGGCCCGGGGGAGGGACCCCCGGAGCCTTCGAGACCTGGGGATATAGACGGTCTGGCGCATGCAGTGGGGGAGCGAACAGCGGGACGGGCATTTTCATCCCGTCCCGCGTGCCTTGTGGCCAACGAATGGCTCTCGTGTCCTACCTGGCTCCCGCCTACGCGTCGTTGCCGTGGCCCGCGATGACGGCCCAGGTGGCGAGGGCGCTGTTGACGCTGGTCCAGTAGCCGTAGGCCTCGTAGTACCAGACGGCCCAGTGGGCCTGCATGTTGAGCGCCCGCGGCGTGTCGGGCAGGTCCCCGTTGATCTGCGGATCGGACGCGTTGCGGATGACGAGCCACAGGGGCGCCTGGTCTCCGAGCTCCTCGGCCACCAGGCCCAGCACCGCGTCTCCCATCTCCACGCCCGCGCCGGCGGCCTCCAGTCCGTTGCGCGAGGTGCCGAACTCGAAGAAGTCGGTGGTGAGGATGGGGTGGAAGGCGGGCATGTCCCGCCCGTCGACCTTGAAGTCGGGCGTGTTGCGGATGCCTGGCAGCAGGGGGCCGGTGAAGGCGTAGCGCTTCGTGGGGGGCCCGAAGTCAGGCTCGCGGAGCTGGTCCGCGTGGCGGGCCATCAGCCGGTGCGCGTCCTCGAAGTGCCGGGTGGGGATGGGGAAGTCGCAGCGGTACGTCTTCCCGTTGAAGGACTCGTTCTTGAACTCCATCGCCAGGCGGAACTTCGCGGCGCGGGTGATGATGACGTCTCCCAATTCGTGGTCCGCGAACGTCGCGCCCGCGGTGCCCACGGTGATGACCATGCGCGGCTTCACCTCGCGGATGAGCTGGTGGAACAGGTCCTTCACCGGCAGCGTGGCGGTGCCCTGGCCGGTGCGGACGCCGTCCTGGTTGAGGTGCAGCTCCGACTTGAAGCACAGCACCCGCTTGTCGCCGATGCGCGTGAGGAAATAGCTCCCCAGGCGCTTCACCCGCTGCGACGGGGCGCCCTTGCGGATGTTCGGCTGGTACTTCGTCGTGAAGTCGCGGTCGTAGTTGTACCAGCGCTCGCGTCGCATCCCCGGGGTGAGGGTGTCCGCCAGCGCCTCGACTTCGGCCACCGTCCAGGTGACGACCAGGTAATCCGCCTCGGGCAGGGGCGCGCCGGGGTCTGGAATCTGTGGGAGGGGCTGGGGCGTGGGCGCCAGCCCTTCGGGATAGCTCAGCCCCAGGTTCACCTTCTCCAGCGGGGCCCTGTCTCGCGGAATGGCCAGGGCTTCCAGCGGCTGTTCGTCCTCCAGGGCTCCATACTCGATGATGTGACGCGCAAGCAGGCTGGGGTTGCTCAGGATGGAATGAGGGTTCGGCACGGCGCACCTCCAGGGGGGTCCCCTGGGTAGAGGGCGGCGTGGTGGCTTGTGACCCCCGGTGCCCGCCTGCCGTGGCGCGTCCGGTCGCCCGGGTGCCCCAGCAGGGAGCCCAGAACTTATGGCACGCTCGCCCGTTGAGTGACCCCATGACCCTCCAAGTCCCGCGTGCCCTGCGCGCGCTCCTGACCCTGGGCTTTGCCGCCCTCCTCGCGTTGCTGTCGCCCCGCGTCCTCGCGGCCCGGGCCACCACCCGGACCCTCGGTGGCGCGGACCGCTACCTGACGCATGTCACCACCGACAAGCCGCTCTACCGTCCCGGAGAGCAGGTCCTGGCACGCGGCCTGGTGCTGGAGGCCCTGAGCCGCAAGCCGTACGCGGGCTCGCTCCAGGCACAGCTGGAGGTGAGGGGGCCCAAGGGGGACGTCGTCACCACCAGTACGGTGTCCACGGCGGACGCCGTCTGGGGGTACGCGTGGCCCATTCCCGCGGGGCAGGCCGGCGGCGAGTACACCCTGCGCGTCACCTACCCGTGGACGGGCGCGGCCCCCGCGGAGCGCAAGTTCGACGTGCGCGCCTACCGGGCCCCCCGGCTCAAGTCGCAGATTGAGTTCCTCCGCGACGGCTACGGGCCGGGTGACACCGTCACCGCCACGCTGGACGTGAAGCGCGCGGAGGGTGGCATCCCCGAGGGCGCGAAGGTGACGGCCACCGCGCTCGTCGACGGCGCCACCACGGCGCAGGTGCCGTGCACGGTGGACGGGAAGGGGCGCTGCACGGTGCGCTTCCCGCTGCCGGCGGCGATGGAGCGCGGCGAGGGCACGCTGGCCTTCACCATCGAGGACGGGGGCGTGGTGGAGTCGGCGGCGAAGACGATTCCCATCCTCCTCCAGACGCTGGACCTGACGGTGTACCCGGAGGGCGGCGACCTGGTGGCGGGCCTCACCTCGCGCGTCTACTTCGAGGCGCGCACGCCCGCGAAGAAGCCGGCGGACCTGTCGGGCCGCGTGGTGGAGGTGGGCACCGGCAAGGTGGTTGCCCGGGTGCGCTCGGAGCACGAGGGCCGTGGCCGCTTCGAGCTGACCCCGCAGGCCGGCGTGAAGTACGCGCTGCGCATCGACGCGCCGTCGGGCATCAAGAAGAGCTTCCCGCTGCCGGAGGTGAAGCCGAGGGGCGCCGTCATCCGCACGCGCGAGGACGTGGTGCCCGCGGGGAAGTTGGTGCAGCTCTCGGTGGGCCTGTCCGGCGTGGGCCGCGCGACGGTGACGCTGAGCCAGCGCGAGGTGCGCGTCGCCTCGGCGGTGCTCGAGGGCGAGCAGGGCGGGCCGGTGACGCTGGACCCGGGCGTGGCGGACGGGGTGCTCGTCGCCACGGTGTGGGACCACGACGGGCGGCCGCTCGCGGAGCGCCTGGTGTTCCGCCAGCCTGAGAAGGAAGTCACCGTCGAGCTGAAGGCGGACCGCAAGCGCTACGTGCCCGGCGGCCCGGTGCAGCTCACGGCCCGCACGACGCGCGACGGCAAGCCCGTCTCCGCGCTGGTGATGCTCACCGTCACGGATGACGCCGTGCTGGAGCTCCAGGAGAAGCGAGACCAGGCGCCGCAGCTGCCGGTCATGGTGCTGCTGGAGCCCGAGGTGAGGGAGCTGGCCGACGCGCAGCTCTACCTCGACGCGAAGAATCCGAAGTCGAAGCTGGCGGTGGACCTGCTGCTGGGGACGCAGGGCTGGCGGCGCTTCGCGCTGACCGACACGAAGGGCTTCCTCGCCCGGCACGGTGACGCGGCGATGCGCGTGCTCGCGGTGCGCTGGCCGCAGGAGCCCGTCCGCAGGCCCAGGCCTTCCACCCGCAAGGGCAGTGGGCGTGGGGCCGCACTCGATGACATGAAGCCCTCGGCCGGGCTGGCGATGATGCCCCAGATGGAGCGGGAGGAGATGGTGGAGGACGCGGAGGTCGCCGACGAGGGGGCCGGCCTGGCCCTCGGTGCCGTGCAGCCGATGGCGCCTGTCGCCGAGGCCGTTGCCGTGCCGCCCCCGGCCCAGGCTCCCGGGGCTCCGGCGGCCTTTGCCCCGGCTCCCGCTGACGGCCCGGCTCCCGTGCTCCAGGCGAAGGAAGAGGAAGCGCCGATGGAGAAGGTGGCCCGGCGCGCGAAGCGGGACCTGAGCGCCGATGAGAGGCAGGCCCTCATGGGGCAGCTGGTCTACCTCCGCGAGTTCGCGCACACGGCGCGGCCGAACCGCAAGGGGGGCGACCGGGTGGACTTCGCGGAGACGCTCTACTGGAACGCCGGGGTGCGCACGGATGCCCGCACCGGCGAGGCGCGGGTGTCCTTCGCGATGAGCGACTCGGTGACGACGTTCAAGGCCTTCGCGGGAGCGGTGGGCGGTGACGGTGCGCTCGGCTCGGCGGTGGCGGAGCTGGAGTCGGTGCAGCCGTTCTACGCGGAGCCCAAGCTGCCCCTCGAGGTGACGTCGGGAGACGTGGTGCGGCTGCCGGTGGCCCTGGTGAACGGGACGGAGGCGAAGCTGGCGGGGGCGGGGGTGAAGGTGGAGCTGAAGGGGGACGTGAAGGTCACCGGCGGCCGCACCCTGGACCTGGTCTCGCAGGCGCGGGGCCGGCAGCTCTTCTCGCTGGAGATTGGCCAGGAGGCGCGGCCGGTGGACGTGAAGCTCACGGCGAGCGCCGGTGAGTACACGGACATCGTCACCCGCACGCTGTCCATCAAGCCCCGGGGCTTCCCGGGCCGCGTGTCCTTCGGCGGGCTGGTGTCGCCGAAGGCCCCGGCGGCGCACCGGGTGGTGCTCCCGGAGAGCGTGGTGCCCGGCAGCGTGCGCACGTCCATCGCCATCTACCCTGGCCCGCTGGCCAACATGACGGAGTCGCTGGCCCGCCTCATCCAGGAGCCCTCCGGCTGCTTCGAGCAGACCAGCTCCACGACGTACCCGATGACGATGGCGCAGCAGTACTTCCAGACGCACACCGGCGTGAGTCCGGAGCTGGTGGCGAGCGCCCGCGAGAAGCTGGAGCGGGGCTACCAGCGGCTGGTGGGCTACGAGACGTCCGAGAAGGGCTACGAGTGGTTCGGGCAGAACCCGGGCCACGAGGCGCTGACCGCCTTCGGCCTGCTGCACTTCACGGACATGCTCCAGGTGCGCGAGGTGGACACGGCGATGCTGGAGCGCACGCGTGAGTGGCTCCTCCAGCAGCGGGACGGGCAGGGCGGCTTCAACCGCAAGCGCCGCGCGCTGCACGTGTGGGTGGAGGACCCGGACACGTCGAACGCGTACATCCTCTGGACGCTGCTGGAGAGCGCGGGCAAGCCGGCCGCGCAGGCGAAGGAGCTGGCGAAGGAGGTGGCCTCGCTGAAGGCCGCGGCGGCGAAGAGCACCAACAGCTACGTGGTGGCGCTGGCGGCCAACGCCATGGCGCTCGCCGGTGACACCTCCGAGGCCCGGACGCTGATGGGCCGGCTCTCGTCCCTGCAGGGCAAGGACGGCGTGGTGGGCGGCTCGACGCAGTCCATCGTGGGCAGCTCGGGGGAGACGCTGAACATCGAGACCACCGCGCTGGCGGCGCTGGCCTGGATGCGTGACTCCTCCTACGTGGGGAACGTGGAGCGCGCGATGAAGTTCCTCGCGGAGTCCAGCGACGGTGGCCGCTACGGGACGACGCAGAGCACGGTGCTCGCGCTGCGCGCCATCATCGCCTACGACAAGGCGCGCGCGTCCAAGCTCACCCCGGGCCTGGTGCGCGTCTACGTGGAGGGCCGTCCGGTGGGCGAGCCGGTCCGCTTCGACGGCTCCACGCAGGAGGCGCTCAAGCTGCCCGACGTGAGCGCGCTGCTCGGCGCCGGCGAGCGCCGTGTGGAGCTGCGGATGGAGGGCGGCGCGGAGCTGCCGTACTCGGTGGAAGTCACGTACAGCGCGCTGGTGCCGGACAGCTCGAAGGAGACGCCGGTGGCGCTGGAGGTGGTGATGGCGAAGACGGACCTCACCGAGGGCGAGCCCACCGAGGCGCGCGTGGTGATTGCCAACCGGACGGGCCAGAAGCTGCCCACGGCGGTGGCCATCTTCGGCGTGCCGGGCGGGCTGGAGGTGCGGCATGACCAGCTCAAGGAGCTGGTGAAGCGGCAGGTGGTGGACGCGTACGAGGTGCTCGGACGCGACGTCGTCCTGTACTGGCGCGGCATGGAGCCTCGCAAGCGCATCGACGTGCCGCTGTCCCTGGTGGCCGCGGTGCCCGGCACGTACACGGGCCCGGCCAGCCGCGCGTACCTGTACTACGCGGACGAGCACAAGACGTGGAGCGAGGGCGTGAAGGTCTCCATCGCCGCGAAGCCGTAGCCGCTTAGGGAGCCGGGCAGGCGGGCGCATGTCGCCCGCCTGGCCCTGTGCTCACAAGGGCCGGCGGTGAACTCCCTCCTCTCGGACAGGAGGGACGCACGATGAAGCGAGCAATGTGGATGGGGGTGGGGCTCCTCACCGTGGTGCTGGGGGCCTGCAGCCAGGTGCAGAAGACCGCGGAGGAAGCAGGCGTCCCGCTCCCCGAGACGGGACAGGGCGCGGAGGCGGAGAGCCAGGGCACGGGCGGTTCGGGGATGCCCTCGCGAGGCCCCACCCAACGTCCGGAGCACTTCTCGCGCGAGTGGTACGTGAGCACCTCGGGCTCGGACAATGCAGCGGGCTCGAAGGCGGCGCCGTTCCGCACCATCCGCAGGGCCATGAAGGCGGTGGGGCCCGGTGAGGCCATCAAGGTCCTCCCGGGTGTCTACGCGGAGAACGTCGTCATCGACGGCGACGTGAAGGCGGGCCGCAAGGACGCGCCCATCACCTTGAAGGGCGTGGGACACGCGCGAATCTTTCCGGGCAAGGGCGGGGCGCTCGTGCAGGTCCGCAAGCCCTACTGGATTGTCGACGGCTTCGACATCGACGTGAAGGGCCAGCCGCGCTTCGCCGTCATCTTCGAGGGGAACACCGAGGGCTCCGTGCTGGCCGGCTCGCACGTCCATGACGGCACCCTGGGAGGCGGCGTCACCACGTTCGGCGGGGCGCACGGCGTCACCATCGAGGGCAACAACATCCACGACTTCCGGAAGAAGCCCCGGGGGGACTCTCACGGCGTGGTGGTCCAGGCGACATCGCGAGACATCACCGTGCGCGACAATGACATCCACGACAACTCGGGTGACTCGGTGCAGTGCCTCAAGCCGGACCGGGCGGGACAGACGCCCGCCCGCGGGCTGCTCGTCGAGAAGAACCGGCTCTATTCGAACGACGAGAACGCGGTGGACATCAAGACGTGCAGCAACGTGGTCGTTCGCGACAACGACATGCACGGCTTCCGGAAGTCGCCCACCTCCGCGGGCGAGGCGGTGGTGGTCCACTACTCCGCGAAGAATGTTCGCGTGGAGGACAACCGCATCTCCGACGCGGGGCGGGGCATCTCCGTCGGCGGCGTGAAGGATGGAAACCAGCCGAGTCCGAGCGCGGTGGAGGTGAAGGACAATCACATCACCGACATCTCGAAGCAGGGTGGCGGTGACGGCACCGGCATCCGGGTGGAGAACGCGAAGGACGTGGCGGTGGTGGGCAACAGCATCGACAAGACGGAGGGCTACGGGCTGATGGTCGGCCTGGGGGCCAACAACGCGCCCAGCGAGAATGTGACGGTTCGCGAGAATGTCGTCCGCGGACGGAACCTGGTGAGGCTCGGCAAGCACCGGCCCGGGCTGCGGATGGACCGGAACCGCTATGCCCGGGGCGGACTCCTCAAGGCGGACCCGAAGGAAGTTCGCGACTTGACGGAGTGGAAGAGCGTCTCTGGCGTGGATGGGACTTCCGCGCAGGTGCCGTGAGCGTTCCTCGTGCAGGAAGGCGGGCAACGGGTGATAACAGGCCCGGCGTGCCCTCCGGCACGGACGCACCGACCTTCGTGGAGACGCGAGCCATGGCCTGGCAGATGCCCGACGAGCCCTTTGTCGATCCGGAGCCCGGCTCCGCGCTGGAGACCATCATCATGCCGCGCACGCGCGACCTCGGTGATGGCTTCGAGGTGCGCCGGGCGCTGCCCTCGGTGCGGCGCCGCATGGTGGGCCCGTTCATCTTCTTCGACCAGATGGGGCCGGCGGTGTTCCGCTCCGGACACGGGCTGGACGTGCGGCCGCACCCGCATATCGGCCTGGCCACCGTGACGTACCTTTTCGAGGGCCAGGTCCTCCACCGGGACAGCCTGGGGACGGTGCAGACCATCCAGCCCGGCGCGGTGAACTGGATGGTGGCCGGACGCGGCATCACCCACTCCGAGCGCACGCCCCCGGGGCTGCGCGCGTCGGGCGGGAAGCTCTACGGCATTCAAATCTGGGTGGCCGCGCCGAAGCAGCACGAGGAGACCGGCCCCTCCTTCGTCCATACGCCCGCGGAGGCGCTACCCGTGATGGAGGACGGCGGGGCGCGCGTGCGGGTGATTGCCGGTGGCCTGTATGGCGCCCGCTCGCCGGTGAGCACGCTGTCGGAGCTGTTCTACGCGGACGCGGTGCTCGCGGCCGGCGCGCGGCTTCAGGTCCGTGCGAGCCACGAGGAGCGCGCGGCGTACGTGGCGGAAGGCCTGGTCGAGCTCGAGGGGCAGACCTACGGGCCGGGGCAGCTGCTCATCTTCCGGCCCGGAGCGGAGGCGGTGATTACCGCCTCGGCGCAGGCGGGAGGCCGCGTGCTGCTCTTCGGCGGCGAGCCCATGGATGGGCCGCGCCACATCTGGTGGAACTTCGTCTCCAGCTCTCGCGAGCGAATCGAGCAGGCGAAGGAGGACTGGAAGTCTGGCCGAATGGCCGCGGTCCCCGGCGAGACGGACTTCATCCCGCTCCCGGAGCCCGAGCCCTCCGGCGTCGCGCGCTACCCGTGAGGCGTCGCGCGGCGACTACAGGGTGACGTTGACGTTGTAGGTGCCGTCACCGGACGTGGCGGTGCCCGTCACCGTGGTGCTGCCGGCCTTGCGCTGGACCTTGCCGGTGCCGTCGTCCTCGATTTCACCGGCCAGGCTCAGGTTCAGGGTGACGTCGCCCTCCAGGTCCCCGGCCATCTGGAAGGTGCCCACCAGCGTCCCGGTGAAGGTGCCGTTGGGGATGTTGCGCAGCTGCAGGGTCAGCTCCGGCTGGGCCGTCTGGTCGGTGGTCGACGCGTAGGTGAGGTTCACCGGGTCCTCGTCCTCGCCCACGTCAATCTCCCCGTCGGAGTAGCTGACCATTCCCACGCGCAGCCGCATCCCCTTGTTGGCCGAGGAGCCCTGGTCCACCTGCCCGGTGATGAGCAGCGTCCCGGTCGCATCGCCGGCCGCCGACTGGGGCGGGATGTTCGCGCTGGACGCGGCGTTGAAGCCGGCGAAGCCGAGCTGCAGCGACTTGCTCACGGACTCGTCGAGGCCCAGGTAGGCGCGACGGGCCTGCTCGTCGGAGCTGACCTCGTCATCACCACAGGCCGTCAGGCCGACGGACAGGAAGAAGGAGCACGCGACTGCGGTCACGACACGCGAAATGGATGGGGGCATGCCGTCTGTGTAGCGCAATCCCTTTGGCTTGCACCACACGAAGCGCGTCAGACAAAAGTGCGAATTCAATGTGGCCGAAAGGCCTTACGGAAGGTCCGAGCCTGCGTACAGCTTCAAGTACCTGCGCGCCTCTTCCGCCGAGGGTCCTTCGGACTCCAGGGAGAGGTGTGAGGTGAAGTGTTTCATCGCATCCCGTATCGCGCCCCGGCGCGCGTAGATGCGTGCCAATTCGAGATGACACCGCGCCTGGGATGTGTCCAGTCGCAGGCATTGCTGGAACCACCCCAGGGCCCGGTTGTCATCCGCGCGCGAGGTCCAATACAGCCCGTTTTCCAGCGCGAGGCGCGTCTCGTCCTCGGGAGTCGAGGGCGTGGCGGCGCCAGGCGCGGGCTCGGGCGCGTCGGCGGGCGTCGCGGTGGAGGGCTCCGGCGCGCGGGGAACTGGCGCAGTCACCGGAGGTGCCTCCGGCTGCCGCTGTTCCCGCGCGCCCCGGAACGCCGTCGCTCCCACCAGGCTCACGAGGCCCACGGCGAGCGCCCCCAGGACCCCCTTCACCACGGCCGGGCGGCGCAGCAGGTGCGCGCGGAAGCGTGAGCGCAGGTTCGCGTGGGTGGGCCCCGTACCCGGCGCCTCCGGAGTGCTCGCTGAAGCGGGCGGCACGGGCGCGCGCACGGCCTCGTTCGCAACCTGGGTCGCGGAGGCGCCGTTCACCGCGAGCGCGGGCCTGCCCAGCGGAGACGCTCGGGGCGGGCTCAGGGGCGTCATGGCCCGGGGGGCCCCGTCTTGCGAGGGCGGCGCGGCGCTCCTGCCGCGCCAGGACTGGAGCTGCGACAGGAAGTCCGCCGGAAGCTGCGGCGCGCGCTTCAGCGCGGTGAGCTCCTCCTGGAACAGCCAGCCCATGAAGTGCTTGCGCGCATTCGCGGGGAAGCGCGGCGCGCGGAACCCCATCCAGTCGGACAGGGACTGCTGCAGGGCCTCCGCGCTCAGGTAGCGCTTCTCGCGCGAGGTGGCCAGCGCGAGCCGCAGGATGCCCTGCAGGTCCGAGTCCAGCGTGGGGTTGAGGGACAGCGCGGGGGTGAGCTCTCCCTCGGAGATCTTGCGCATCACCTCGAACTCGCTGCCATCCGCCGGGCGCTGGCCGCAGAGCATCTGGTAGAGCACGGTGCCCACCGTGTACACGTCGGAGCGGGCGTCCAATGCCTCGCCCCGCGCCTGCTCCGGCGAGAAGTAGAGGTACTTGCCCTTGACGATGCCCACCTCCGTCTCCGGCCTGCCCTTGAGCCGCGCCTTGGCGATGCCGAAGTCGGTGAGCTTCACCTCGCCCTCGTAGCTGAGGAGGACGTTGTCCGGAGAGAGGTCCCGGTGCACCACGCCGAGCGGCTCGCCGCGCGCGTCCAGGCGGGTGTGGGCGTGGTGCAGGCCCCGGCACATCTCCAGGGCGATGCCCACCGCCAGCGGCGCGGGGATGCACGCCAGGCCCTTCGCCTTCGCCGCCTTCAGCACCTGCCCCAGCGTGTGCCCGTCCACCAGCTCCATGGCCAGGAAGTACTCGTCGTCGACCTTCCCGAAGTCGAACACCTGCACGATGTTGCCGTGGCTCAGCCCCACGGAGATGCGAGCCTCGTTGAGGAACATCTGCACGAAGGCCGGGTCCTCCGCGTACGTGCCCAGCACGCGCTTGATGACCACGGGCTTCGTGACGCCGGGCGCCGCCGTGTAGAGGGCTCGGTACACGACGGCCATGCCGCCGCTCCCCAGGCGCTCCTGGAGCTCGTACTTGCCGAATGGGATGTGCCGGGGCTCGCTCACGTCCGCCGAAGCTACCAGGGACGACGGCGGGTCAGAAAACCCCGGGTTTCCTGCCCGGGTTCTCTCGTGTTCTCTTTTGATGAGGTAACTTCCGGCGCTACAAATGGCCGCGGGTGGCGGAGGCCCCATCCCAGGCCCCGCCACCCGCGTTTCCGACTTCAGGTGAGAGCCGTCACTCCGTGAAGCTGGCCCCGCCCAGGTGGGCACGCTTGACGTCCATCCAGCCCAGGGTGTCGTTGTGCGCCGGGTGCGCCACGGCGGAGAAGCGGATGCTGAGCTCACCGACGTAGTCGACCTGCTCGAAGGTGTACTCGAGCTCGTTGGTGCTCGCCGAGTAGATGGGCTCGTTGAACGTCTTGCTGAGCCACACCTCGTACTGCACGGCGCCCTCGGACTTCGTCCAGCTCATGCTCAGGGGCGAGCCCGAGGGACGGGACCGCGCGCCCTTCAGGTCCACGTCGAAGTCTCCCGGCACCGTGAGGGTGCGGCACAGCACCTCGCCCTGGCGCATCACCCGCAGCTCCACCGTGTCACCGAGCCCCGTGCCGCCACCCAGCGTGAAGAAGCCGTTGTGGAAGCCGCCCACCTCCCGCACGTACGGCACGTTCCACCCGCTGAGCATCACCTTCGCGTCCGTCACGGACACGCCGTCATCCTTGACGTCGGCGAACACCTCGCTCGACTCCTCGCCGGAGAAGTCCCTGCCGTACCGCAGGAAGTAGCCGTCCGCCGTCAGGCCGCTGCCGTCCGTCACCGTGTCGCACGGCGTGAAGGCGATGGGCACCTCGCGCACCCGGCGCATCACCAGCCCGTCGCTCGCGTTGACGGCCTCGATGCGCAGCACCGCGGCCCCCTCGTACGGCTCGGTCGCGACCTTCAGCGACTGCGCCTGCGTCAGCTCGGACGCGAGCACCTGGTCCCCGCCGACCACCCGCACCGAGTAGTCGGAGGCGCCCTTCGACTTCGACCACGCCGCCTGCACTTCGGCGCCGGGGCTGTAGCTGGCGGGCGTCGTGGGCCAGGTCACCTGGAAGTCCGAGGGCACCACCATCGTCCGTCCCGCCGCCGAGTCACCCCGGCGCGCCACCAGCGCGAGGCGACCGCTCTCGACCACCGCCGAGGCGTCGTCCACGTGCAGCGTGTAGCGGCCCCGCCGCGCGTCGTACGTGGCGACCCGGTCACCCACGACGACCTCCGCGTCATCCACGGCGACCTCTCCCTTGTGCACCGCGAGGGACACATCCGCCGCGTTGCCGGTGAAGACGGCATCGCCCCGGATGGTGAGCCAGTCCTCGACGGGCTCCTCCTGGCCGGGCAGTCCGCACGGGGCCTGCTCCGCGGTGTCGTCCCACGCCGCCTCGCAGACGAACGCGTCGAGCAGCGGGTCGTCGTGCAGCGCCAGCGGGATGGGGGTGGTGAGTGGCACCACGTCGGACGTGAAGTTGTCGCTGATGCGCACCAGGTTGAAGCCCTGCTTCAGTCCCGTCGCGGGGGCCTGCGCGGAGTCGAGGTAGACCACCATGAAGGCGGGAGGCCGCGTCCACACGAGCGAGGCCCCCAGCACGTGGTCCACCGGGGTGCCGTCCGCGGGGATGGTATCCAGCGCGGCGTTGCCGTTGCCGTCGTTGTACGCGAGCAGGATGCCCACCGCGCCCTTGCCCTTCATGCCGTCGCCGAGCTGCACCAGCGCCTCGGTGGGCGGTGCGCTCTTCACGTCGAAGGTGTAGCTGGCGGGGAAGCCGCCCGAGAACGCGAGGTCCTCGGTGACGATGCCGGCGGGCCGGGTCAGCGTGCCGGAGTCCTCGGCCAGGAGGGTGGGGTACCACGCGAGCGCGAGGCGGACAGGGCCGTCCAGCTCGGTGCCTGGCGCCAGCGTGAGCTGGCCCTGGAGCTTCGCTGCCGGCTCCTCGGTGGGAGGCGGCTGCGATGCCGGCGTGGGCTCGCAGGCGGAGAGGGAGAAGAGGGCGAGGAGCGAGAGACTGCGAAAACCGCGGCGTGCAGCGAACATTCGGGACTCCGGTTCAAGAGAGAGAGGCCCCGCGGCTGCGAGGCGCTCACGTCTTGAAGACCGGGCGGCCCATTATTTTTGGGAACCGCTTTTTTCTTCAGGGCACGAAGGTGAGTGGCCGCGTGCGCACGTTCTCGACTTCAATCCACCCCAGCCGGTCGCGGTCCGGAGCTTGCGACACGGCGGCGACGCGGAGGGTGACGTCCCCCACGTACGAGACGGGCAGCAGGGTCGTGAGTGTCTCGGACGTGTAGGAGCGGGTCAGCGAACCCTCTGCCTCCGGCGCCTCCAGCGTCACGGCGTAGGCGAGCGCGCCGGGGGCTCTCGTCCAGGCCACGTCGAGCTCCGTGCCGCTCTTCACCTGCGCACCCACGGCCGGCGAGGTGATGGAGAAGCCGTCGGGGACGGTGAGGAGGCGGCGGGTGACGGAGTCCTCCCTGCGCACCACCAACTCCACGGTGCCGCCCTCGGTGAGCAGCGTGGAGTCCGCCTCTTCGAGGAAATAGGCGAAGCGCTCGAGCACGAAGGGCACCGGGCGCCCGGCCAGGGTGACGGTGGCGTCACCCTGGTATTCCTCGTCCTTCACCACGGAGAGACGCACCGTCACCGCGCGGCCCGCGAGTGACACCGCGCCCTCCACCCGCAGCGTTCCCGGAGGCGGAGGCGGTGGCTCGAAGGAGAGGCCGCACGGAGGCTCCGACTCTGGTGAGCTGTCCCAGGCGACCTCGCACGCGAGCAGGTCCAATTGCGCGCTGCCCGCGCTCAGCGCGAGCGGGATGGTGGTGTCGAGCGGTGCCACGCTGCCGCCGTTGACGGTGAGGTGCAGGAGGTTGAAGCCGCGTCGCAGGCCGGTGTCCGCGTCCTGGGCCTCTTCGAGGTACAGCAGCACGTACGACTCCAGCCCGCCCCATGACGAGCCCACCACCCTGTCCCGCGAGGGCCCGCCACCGCTGGCCGGGAGCGTGTCGAGCCGGTGGTTGTCATTCACATCGCGGTACGCGAGCAGGAAGCCCGTCGCGGCGCGTCCGTGGATGCGGCCTCCCACCGCCACACGAGCGCCCTCCGGTGGAGGCTGGGTGAGGGGCAGCGCGAAGTCCGCGGGGAAGGTGGCCTGGAAGGCAATGTCCTCGGTGAGGATGGACGCGGGCGCGCTCGGCAGCGCCGCGGTGTCATCCACCAGGCCCGAGTACCACGCGAGCGTCAGGCGCACCGGGCCATCGGGCCGGTCGGTGGCGGAGAGGCTCGCCTCACCGCGCAGCGTGACGAGCGGCTCGCCCGCGTACGTCGTGTCCACGGGGTGGCCACACGCGGTGACGAGCGTGAGCAGGAGAAGGAGTGGCCCCATCGGTCGGCGCATCTCGGCGTGTCCTCTCAGAAGCGGAAGCCCGCGCCCGCGCTGGCGAGCGGTACGAGGCGCAAGGGAGCCACCGCGTCGCTCGCGGGCGGCAGGTAGCGCACCAGCACCTGTCCCTGGACGAGCGCGAAGGCTGGCCCCGGCAGCGGCACCTCCACGCCCACCACCGGCCCGGCCGCGACGCCCAGCGCACTCCGAGGCTCCAGCCCGGGCAGCCCCATCGTGTCCTGGATGTCCTCCTCCCTGTCCCTGAGGAAGGACTGCCGCAGCCCCATGAGCTCCACGGACAGGCCTACGTGGGGCACCAGGGCCCATTCGAGCCAGCGGTAGCCAGCGGACGCGCCCAGTCCCAGTGAGCCCTCGGTGATGCCGAGCCCCACGCCCCGGTAGGTGGCGCGCGTGCCCGACACCGTGCCCAGCGCCCACCACGCGCCCCACGTGTGCCGGTAGCCCAGCGCGGCCGACACGCGCGAGCCCGTGCCGGGAATGGGTGCACCTTCCCAGCGTCCGAGCGCGAGCACCGCCGCATTGCGCAGCTCCAGCGCGCCGCCCTTCACGGCGACCTCCTGGTAGCGGCGCCACTCCAGCGCGGACTCGTTCACCTGGCGCTCGCCGCCGAAGGGCAGCTCCACTTCCAGCAGGCCCGTGCTCGCGCCCGCGCGCTTGCGCACGAGGTAGCGCCCCGGGGGCACCGCGAGCCGCAGCGGCCGGCCGGGCTCCTTCTCCACCTCGGCGACGACGTCCGGGCGCGGACGGCTGGACACCACGTAGCGCCCCGACGCGGCGGCGGGGAAGACGAGCGCGCTCCTCGCACCCGCGGGCTCGGTGAGCACCAGCTCGCCCGTGCCGGCCAATTCGAGCGCATAGGCGGGGTGCTGCCCCGCGCCCGCCGCGCCCGCCACGGTGCGCCGGTAGGAATAGGCATACGCCTCGGAGAGGGACACCTTGCCATCCGAGTCCGCATCCGCGTCGCCGCGGAGGCCGGTGAGCAGGTGGTGCGTGAAGAGCGAGCCCTGCAATGAGTCCCACTCCTCGCTCAGCTCCGCCGGGCCGCTCGACGAGATGACCACCTGACCGTGCAGCGGCAGCTTCTCCAGCGCGACGTCGTACGCGGGCGCCACGCGGCCGCCCTTCTTCTGCGCCAGCGTGCCGCTCTCGCACGCATCCACCACCACGACGGTGAGGCGCGCGCCGGCCTTGCGCGCGGTGTCGCGCAGCTCGGCGAGCGGCAGGTGCGTGCCGGCGAGGTGCAGCACCCCTGCCTTCGCGTGCGAGGAGACGTAGACCACCAGCACGGGGTCATGTCCCTCGCCGCGCAGCTCGGCGACGCGGCCCGCGACCTCCGCGAGCTTCTGGCGCACGTCCTGCGCCGGGGCGTCCACCAGCACCGAGGCGCGGTCCGCGCGAACGCCGCCCAGCTCCACGAAGAGCTGACGCACGCGCGCCGCATCGTCATCCGCGAAGCGCAGTACGGCGTCGTCCGGGTCGCCCACGTTCGCGCCGATGGAGACGAGCAGGCGCACTGTCTCCGCGGGCGCGAGAGACGGCCACAGGAACACGAGCAACAGCAGGGGCAACAGCCGCATGGAGCCGCGAGTCCTGCGCGGGCGCGGGGCTATGAGCGGGCGCACCGCCCCGGCCGAAGCCAGGGCGGTGCGCGGGAGCACGAGCCACAACGGGAGCAGCAGCCGCATGGGTCAGGGCGTCTTGCGCAGGCGCAGCGAAGACACGCGGCACCCGTCGCAGGTGAGGGTGGGCTCCGCGCGGCCCGCCTGCTCACGCAACTGCGCGAGGAGCGGGGTCGCCTGGAGCGGGCGAGGGGAGAAGACGGCGAAGAGCCACTCCGCCCCCGGCGCGTCATCCAGCTCCACGCTGCCGGGCAGGAAGTCGCGCTGCACGGCGGCGAGGGGCGCGGACGTCGTGCCGTTGAACGGGTGGAAGACGCTCGCGCCGCCGCGGCCGTCCAGCTCCAGCACCAGCAGGTGTCCGGCCTCGGGCGACTCGTAGGCGAAGCGCAGCCGGTCTCCGGCCTTCACCACGCTGTCCGGGGCGAGCGGCGTGGGCTCCGCGCCCGGGCGTGCGGCCACCACCCGGAAGGCCTCGCCCTTCCAGGTGACGCCCGGGTTGTCCTCGATCAGCTTCGGTCCGAGCACGAGCACCAGCACGAGCGCGGGCACCACGGCGGCGAGCACCGGCAGGAAGCGGCGCCACGGAGCGGGCGCGCGGGCGGCCGTGGCCTCGCGGCGCTCGAGCTGCCGCAGGAAGCGGTCCGCCGGCCGGGCCTTGAGGAACGCCTCCCGTCCTCCAGTGAGCGCGTCGAGCTGCGCGCTACACGCGGCGCAGGACTTCACGTGGTCGCGCGTCGCATCCGGCGTGGGCTCGCCGGCCGAGAGCGCTTCGAGCACGGCGGCGGGAGGACACTCGGGGCCGCGAGGGGAGGGGGGAAGGGGAGCGGTCATCGTGGGGCCTCGTTGCCGCGTCCACCGAAGAGCTGGCGGATGCGGTCCTCGAATGTCTTGAGCTTCTTGCCGACAGTCTTCCGCGAGAAGCCCGTCTGCGCGGCCACCTCTTCCTGGGTGTAGCCGTCCAGGTAGTGGAGCACGCCGATGGTGCGCGTCTTGCCGTCGAGCGTGCGCAGCGCCGCGCCGAGCAGCGCGCGCCGGTCCGCGTCCTCCGCCGATCCGCCGCCGCGCTCCTCCAGGGCTGCGAGTTGTGACTCCTCGGCCACGGGCTCGCGGCCGCGCTTCTCCATCAGGTCGAAGCAGCAGCGGGACGCCACCGTGTAGAGCCAGGCGAGCGTGGCCTCGCCCTCGCGCGGGGGGCCATAGCGCTTCACGCGGAGGAAGGTCTCCTGCAGCGCGTCCTCGGCGTCCTCGGGCCGGCGGACGAGCTGCAGGCAGCGCCGGTGCACGAGGAAGCCATAGCGCTCGTAGAGCTGGCCCAGCTGCGTGTCATCCATGGGAACTCACGGCGGTGCACTCCTTCGGAGAAGAAGACCGCCCGACCGCCGGAAAATGGGAACCCCCCTTTTCGACGGCCGGAAAGCCGACACGGCCCCACAGCATCCGCCATGAGGCCGGCCGGGAACAGCCACTCCGAGAAAGGGGGAGGAAGCCCGTCAGTTCTTCACGACGGTGGTGATGGCCAGCGGCTGCGGCGTGCCGGTGAACTGCCCATCATTCACGCACGGCACCGGCACCGCCGTGAAGTCCGCGGCGTAGTAGCCATACGTGGAGCCGTTGCCCTTCTCGTAGAACTCGCTGCCGTCCGGGAGGACGACCTTCCAGACGTAGTTGATGCTCGAGTACGTCGTCGAGCTCCGCGCCCGGAAGATGGACGTCACCTTCGTGCCCCAGTGGTACGGCGCCGTCGCGGGCGCCTGCACGGTCGTCGGCTGCGGCGCCCAGTCGAACGACGTCGTGGTGGTGCCGCCGCCCCAGCCGTAGATGAGGTACACGGACGTGCCCCAGGGCAGGTCCTGGTTGCGGTAGGAGAGCGTCACCTCCACCTGCGCATTACTGAAGTAGCCGCACGAGTTGAGGATGGCCCGCGCCTGCACCCACTGCTCCCCCGCGAGGGCGCTGGTCGAGGTGAGCATCAGGGCGAGCACGAGCACGTGGCTGGAAACCTTGGTCATCTTGGAACTCCGGTCAGAAGTGGAACAGCCGCGCCCATCTACCAGAGGCGGGGCCTGCCTGCTCGCTGGCCGGACGCACGGCCGTCCCCTGTTCCTTCGCCTCCGCCGACCCCACCCTCAAGCAGACCGCGCATGCGCAAACCTCGCGACCTCCACCCCTCCGAGCCGTCCGGCCACACGCGAACGGGCTACGTCCGCGTCCGTGGCGCGCGCGAGCACAACCTGAAGAACATCGATGTGGAGATTCCCCGGGACGCGCTCGTCGTGTTCACGGGCGTCTCCGGCTCGGGCAAGTCCTCGCTGGCCTTCGGGACGCTCTATGCGGAGGCGCAGCGGCGCTATTTCGAGTCCGTCGCGCCCTACGCGAGACGGCTCATCGACCAGGCCGGTGTCCCCGAGGTCGACTCCATCGACGGCCTGCCCCCGGCGGTGGCCCTCCAGCAGCACCGGGGCTCGCCCACGTCCCGCTCGTCCGTGGGCAGTGTGACGACCATCGCCAACTCGCTGCGCCTGCTGTACTCGCGCGCGGGCACGTATCCGCCGCACCAGCGGCACCTCGACTCGGATGCGTTCTCTCCCAACACGCCTGCGGGCGCCTGCCCCCACTGCCACGGCCTGGGCCGCGTGTACGAAGTCACCGAGAAGTCCATGGTGCCGGACGACTCGCTCACCATCCGCGAGCGGGCCGTCGCCGCGTGGCCGCCCGCGTGGCACGGACAGAACCTGCGCGACATCCTGGTGACGCTCGGCTACGACGTGGACACGCCCTGGAAGGACCTCCCGAAGAAGGACCGGGAGTGGATTCTCTTCACGGACGAGCAGCCGACCGTCCCCGTCTACGCGGGCTTCACTCCGGCGGAGACGCGCCGCGCCCTCAAGCGTAAGGAGCCGCCCAGCTACATGGGCACCTTCACCGGCGCCCGGAAGTACGTGCTGCAGACCTTCGCCACCACGCAGAGCGCGCTGATGAAGAAGCGCGTGGCGCAGTACATGGTGGGCGGGCAGTGCTCCGTCTGCCAGGGCAAGCGGCTGCGCCGCGAGTCCCTGTCCGTCACCTTCGCGGGGCTCGACATCGGCGAGCTGTCACGACTGCCATTGAAGCGCGTGGCGGAAATCCTTCGCCCCGCCGCGGACGGCACGGGCCCGGGGGCGGCGAAGCTGGCGCGCGAGCATCCGGAGCAGGCGCTGGTCGCCGCGCGCATCGCCAAGGACCTGCTCGCGCGCATCAGCGTCCTGACCGAATTGGGCCTGGGCTACCTCTCACTGGAGCGGAGCACGCCGACACTCTCGCCCGGTGAATTGCAGCGGCTGCGGCTCGCCACCCAGGTGCGCTCCAACCTGTTCGGCGTGGTGTACGTGCTCGACGAGCCCTCCGCCGGCCTCCATCCGGCGGACACCGAGGCGCTGCTGAAGGCGTTGGACCAGCTCAAGGGCTCGGGCAACTCGCTGTTCGTGGTGGAGCACGAGGTGGACGTCATCCGGCACGCCGACTGGGTTGTCGACGTGGGCCCGGCGGCGGGCGAAAAGGGCGGACGCATCCTCTACAGCGGGCCGCTGGAAGGGCTCCAGCACGTGGAGGCATCCAAGACGCGGCGCTACCTCTTCGGCGCGGACCTGCGCCTGCGCCACGCGCCCCGCGCGGCCAGGGGCTGGCTCCGGCTCGAAGGCGTCACCCGCAACAACCTGCACTCGCTCGACGTGGACTTCCCGCTGGGGGTCTTCACCACGGTGACGGGTGTCTCCGGCTCGGGCAAGTCGAGCCTCGTGAGCCAGGTCCTGGTGGAGCTGGTCGCCGAGCAGCTCGGCCATGAAGCCCCGCTGGACGAGGAGGAGGGCGAGGAGCTGGAGCGCACCGTGGTGCTCACCACCGGCGGCCGGATTGCCGAGGGGATGGAGGGCATCAAGCGCCTGGTGCGCGTGGACCAGAAGCCCATCGGCCGCACGCCGCGCTCCAACCTGGCGACGTACACGGGCCTGTTCGACAGCGTCCGCAAGCTGTTCGCCTCGACGCCCGCCGCCAAGGCCCGTCGCTACGACGTGGGGCGCTTCTCCTTCAACGTCGCCAAGGGCCGCTGCGAGACGTGCGAGGGCGAGGGCTTCGTGAGCGTCGAGCTGCTCTTCCTCCCCAGCGTCTACGCGCCGTGCCCCACGTGCCACGGGGCCCGCTACAACGCGAAGACGCTGGAGATTCAGTACCGCGGAAAGAACATCGCCGAGGTGCTGGGCATGACGGTCGACGGGGCGTACGAGTTCTTCGCCGACGAGCCGCAGGTGCTCCGCTCCCTGGGCGTCCTGCGCGAGGTGGGCCTGGGCTACCTGCGCCTGGGCCAGCCCGCCACCGAGCTGTCCGGTGGCGAGGCCCAGCGCATCAAGCTCGCCACCGAGTTGCAGCGGATGCAGCGTGGCAACACGCTCTACGTCCTGGACGAGCCCACCACGGGCCTGCACCCCGCCGACGTGGACAAGCTGATGACGCAACTGAAGGGCCTGGTCGAGGCGGGCAACACCGTCATCCTCGTCGAGCACGACATGCGCGTCATCGCGGAGAGCGACTGGGTCATCGACATGGGCCCGGGCGCGGGCGACGAGGGCGGCAAGGTGGTTGCCGCCGGCACGCCCGCCGAGGTCGCCCGGTCCGCCGTGAGCCGCACGGCCCCGTTCCTCGCGCGCATCGTCGCGTGAGCGGCGGGTCGACGCCGGGCCGCTCTCTCGCACTTCGAGATTTCGAGGTGGGGGGCCCGGCTGGTCAGTGGTGGTTGCGTCTGGCCTGCCGCCAGGGCTTCCACTAGAAGCAGCGGCTCCCACGTCAGAGGAGCCATCTTGAGCGAGCACACCCTTGAGCTGACGGAAGAAAACTTCCAGCAGACCACGAGCAAGTCGGGCCTGGTGTTGGTGGACTTCTGGGCCGCCTGGTGCGGACCCTGCAAGGCCTTCGCCCCCACCTACGAAGCCGTCGCGACCACCCACCCGGACGTCGTCTTCGGCAAGGTGGACACCGAGGCGCAACCGGACCTCGGAGGCCGCTTCGACGTCCAGTCGATTCCCACCCTCATCGCCTTCAAGGACGGCGTCATCGTGCACCGCTCCAGCGGCGCGCTGCCCCGGGCGCGCCTGGCGTCGCTGGTGCAGTCGCTGCAGGCGCTCGACACCGCGCAGGTGAAGAAGGCGGAGGAGAACAAGCGACTGACGGAGCAGGGCATCGCGCCGCCGGGCGTCCCCGCCGAGGCCGGGTGGGACGAAGGCGACCAGGAGTGGGGCCACGGCGGCCACGACGCGGACGGCGAGAAGCACGGCCCGTGGCGGTTCTGGCGCGCGGACGGCACGCTCTGCAACGAATGCCTCATGGAACACGGCAAGCCGCACGGCCCGTTCAAGCGCTTCCATGAGAGCGGCGGCGTGTCCCAGGAAGGCCAGTTCGTGAAGGGGGCGCTGCACGGGCCGCGCACCTGGTACGCCACCGAGGGCTTCACCACCGAGCGCATGCACGAGAATGGCGTCTCGGAGCAGGTGCGCAAGACGGTCATGGTCTACGACCAGGGGCGCGTCGTGGGCATCGAGCACTTCGACGGCCAGGGCCGCCGCGTGGTGCCCACCACCGGCGAGCCGTACCCCGAGCGCCCCAAGGCCGTGCCTCCCGAGGCGGAGTTCCGCGAGGAGGAGGGCCAGTGGGCCCACGTCCACCTGGACGAGGAAAGGGAGCGCCACGGGCTGTGCCGGTTCTGGACGGCGAAGGGCGAGCTCCTGTGGGAAGCCGAGTACGTCCATGGCAGCCGCTCCGGCCGCTACCACTCGCGCTCCGAGGACGAGTACCTGGACCCGCGCGTCGCCTTCGATGAGGGCGAGTGCGAGGACGACCTGGCCCGTGGCGTCTGGTCGCTGCTCGACGCGGACGGCAAGGTGGTGATGACGCGAGACCTGGGCGCGGCGCAGGGCGAGGAGGAGCTGAAGGCCTCGCCCGTCTTCTCCAACCTGCCCAGGACGGCGAGCGCGTGGCGGGAGTACGCCGCCACGTGCGCCGAGGCGAAGAAGTACCGTGAAGCGGTGCTGGCCGTGGCGCGCGCGGCGGCGTGTGAGCAGCGGGCGGAGGCGTTGTCGGAGCTGCTGGCCCGGGTGGTGCTGCCGCGCATCCCGGAGAACGCACGGGCCGTCGCGGGGCAGACGCTGGAGGGGGCGGGGGACTCCTGGGCGCCCATGGCCGACACGCTCGTGCGCGGGGGCGATGCGGGCATGCTGCTGCGGGGGTACGCGGTGCTGCTGGACCAGAACGACCGTCCCCGCGCGGCGCTCGACTTCGTCAACGCGGCCCTGCTGCTGCATCCGGAGCGTACGGAGTACCTGTTCACCCGCGGACTCGTCCTGCTGAACCTCGGGCTCGACCAGCACGCGAAGCGCGATGCCGAGAGCCTGGCGGCGACGGAGCCGAAGACGGCGAAGTTCCTGGAGGCGTACGCGCGGTGCCTCTACCGCCGGTTGGACTTCTGGCCGGCGGAGGAGAAGCCCCACTCGACGTACGACGGGCTCCCCGAGGGCCCCGGGCAGGAGCTGACCGCCATCCATCGCATCGTCCAGAAGTACGCCACCCGGTTGCAGTTGGTGCGCGCGGCGATGCTGAAGCGCTTCAAGCCCGGGGCATCCCTGCCGTGGATTCCACCGGACCTGTCCTCATTGCTCCCGGGCGGGCCGCTGGAGCTGGTCGTGGACGAGTTCGACGACGAGGAGGGGGAGACCATCTCCATCGACGAGACGCTCCCCGTCCCGGAGATGGGGCTGCCGGACCTTGCCCGCGCGGCCCGGGCGGACTGGAATGCGCTGACGTGGCTGATGTGGGCATGTGGCGAGCGAGGCGTGGCCATGCCGAGGGCGGTGGCTCCGCCCGCGGAGTTCGGTCACGCCGCGGGCATGTCCAGCCAGCGGCTGTGGCGCAGCCGGGACATCCGCGTGACGGGCGGGCGGGGGGCGAAGATGTCGAACTCGCCGGGGTTCGAGTTCGAGGGCGTGGACATCGACGAGCTCCACCCCAACCTGGTGGGCATCGCCGAGCAGCAGTACGCCGACATGCAGGCGATGTTCCTCTGGCTGATCAACCCGTCCAACGTGTCGCCCTGGCAGGACAACCTGAGGGGGAGCTGAGCCATGAACCGCACTTCCCGCACGGTCGCAGTTTCGGAGCCGCTCTGGACCGCCCTGGAGACGATGAGCCGCGAGATGGGCGTGGACCGCGATGTCCTGCTCAACCAGGCCATCTTCTCGCTGGCGCGCCAGTTCGGCTTCATCACGCCGACGCAGGTCAATCTCCTGGAGGGGGCCACGGCTGCGTCCGCGCCCGCGCCCGCGCCGGCTGTACAGCCGGTCGAGACGCCGCGCGAAGAGAGCCCGCGCGTGGCCGTGGCGGAGCCCCGCCGTGACCTCGCGGAGGATGCCGACACCGGGGGCCCGCCAACGGTGCTCGCGGCGGCGGGCGGGGACGCGAGCGAGGAGCCGGACGCAGCGGAGCCGACAGATGAGGAGGTTGCCGCTCAGGCACCCGCGGTGGACGTGGCGGCGCTCCGTCAGGGTGTCGTGGCGCGTATGCGCGACATCCTCGCGGACGTCGATCGCCTGGTCGAGCCCGTGGACGAGCGCCTCCGCGCGGAGGCGGAAGACTCGGACGACGAGGAGGCTTCCGACGACGATGATGCTTCTTCGGACGACTCGGACGACGAAGACGCCTTGGACGACGAGGAGTCTTCGGACGACGAAGACACCTCGGACAACGCCACCGCCGCTGACGACGAAGACGCCTTGGATGACGAGGAGTCTTCGGACGACGAGGATGCGGCCGACGACGAGGATGCGGCCGACGACGAGGATGCGGCCGACGACGAGGATGCGGCCGACGACGAGGAGGACGAGGCTCGCCCGGGTGCAGTCGGGGGCGCGGCCGCCGCGGCAGGCGGAGTGCCGGCTCCAACGCCGAAGCCTCCCGCTCCCGTGGAGACCACCATCATCGTCCCGTCGGTGTCAGGCGTGCCCCTCCACATCCGGCTCGACGAGGGCGAGCCCGTGCGGGTCGCCCGCGAGCGCTTCATCATCGGCCGCGGGGCGCACTGCGACCTGGTGGTGAAGTCAGCGCGCGTCTCCCGCGAGCACGCCGCGGTGATTCGCGAGGGCGCGGAGTTCTTCATCGAAGACCTCACGTCGTCGAACGGCACGTGGTTCGACAACACCCGCATCACCCGCCGACTCGTATCGGACGGGGAGGAGTACCTGCTCGGAGGAATCCGGGTGACCTTCACCCTCGGGTGACGGCCCCGTGAGGGCACCCGGCCGCGTGGCCGGGTGCTTCGCCTCGAACCCGGCTCAGCGGGCCTGGGCCTGCTGCGGCGCGGGAGCCCCGTCGGCCCGGAGCGTCTGCTTCGCCATGCCCGACATGCTCTCCGCCAGGCCCTGGACGGAGCGGGTGGCCTCCTGGGTCTCCTGCACCGTCTTCAGCGTGCGCTGCATCTGTCCGGACAGCTCCTGGATGGCCGTGGCCATCTGGTGCGTGCCGGCGTCCTGCGCACTGACGGCGGCGGAGATCTGCCGCACGCTGGAGCTGGTGTCCGCGATGAGCACGGCCAGCTGTTGGAACTGGGCGCTGGAGGTGCGCACGGCGTCGAGGCTCTGACGGACGCGCTCGTCGCCTTTTTCACTGTTCCGCGCGGCCTCGCGCATGCTGGTGCTCACGCCGTCGAGCACCTCGCGGATGCGGTGCGTGGCCCGGATGGACTGGTCCGCCAGGCCGCGCATCTCTCGCGCCACCACGCCGAAGCCCTTGCCGCTCTCGCCGCTGCGCGCCGCTTCGATGGCGGCGTTGATGGCCAGCATGTTGGACTGGTCCGCCAGGTCCTTCACCGACTCCACGATGCTGGAGACCTCGCGCGTCTGGTCATCCAGCGCGAGGATGCGCCGCGCCATCTCGGACACCTCGGAGCGGATGGCCGCGAGGTCCGTCAGCGTGCGCTCCAGGGCGTCCATGCCCTCGCGGCCCACCTGCTCGGCGTTCTCGGACGCCTCCGCCAGCGCACCGGCCTTCTCCGCCGTCATCTGCGAGCTGCGGCGGATCTCCTTCACCGTCTGCTCCGCCTCCTGGAGCGCGACGGCCTGACGGCTGACGCCCTCGGTCTGCTGGTCGCTCGACGAGCGCAGCTGCTGCACCACGGTGGCGAGCTCGCCGGCGCCGCTGCCCATGCGCTCGGCCAGTGTCCGCACCTCCGCCTGGCGCTCCTCGAGCTGACGGGTGTGCGTCTCCAGCGCGCGGACCACTTCCATGGAGCGGCGCGCCACCACCGCGATGAGCGACAGCGTCAGCGCCAGGTAGCCCCAGTGCGACACGTTGCCGAGCGACTTCTCCATCACTCCAAGGACGGGCAGCACGGTGACGATGAGCGCCACGACGAGGACGCACAACCCGGAGACGAAGAGGCGGGCGTCGGGGTTGCCGCGCCAGGCCTCGCGCACCGCGACTCCGAAGCTCACCAGCAGCATCAGCAGCGCGACGGGCATGAACGCCACCAGCACCCGCTGGCCGAGGCCCAGGTCGATGACGGCCGCGAAGGCGCAGGCGCCGGAGACGAAGGAGAAGACCACCGACAGCTTGAAGAACCACCGCAGCCGGTTCTCGAGCAGCGCGTCCGAGACGAAGGCCATCAGGCCGGCCGCCAGCAGGAAGATGCCCAGGAGCATGCCCCGCGTCGCGGCGACGGGCATCGCCCAGAGCGCCGCGGGCAGGCCGCTCAAGGCCAGCAGGATCGTGCCGCCGCTGGCGGAGAAGACGGCCAGCCCCGCGAGCATCCGCCGCCGCCAGTGCACGGCGAAGGCCCCGCCCGCCCCGACGGCCACGGCGAGCAGGAGCACGCCCATGACGAAGGGCGCCTGGCCCTCGCGCGTGACGTTGGCGAGCAGCTCATGGCGCGCGCCCACCTTCGCGTCCTGGGACGCACCGATTTTGGGCGCGCTGGACTGGATGCGCAGCATCAGCTCCTTCCCGAGCGCCGAGCGCGGCAGCGGCATCAGGTGCCAGGCGAGGTTCTCCGAGACCTCGCGGCCAGCGCGGCTCATCTTCCCGCTCGTGTAGATGCGCTGGCCGTCCACGTACGCCTCGACGGCGCTGGAGATCTCGCCCACGAAGAGCGCGGGCTCGGACCAGCCGCCGTCGGGCACCGGGATGCGCAGCCACAGGAACGTGTGATCGCCACGGCCCGGGACATCTGTCAGCGCCGGCGTCGGGCGCCAGGCCTCCGGAGCGCCCGGGTCCTTCGCCCAGACGGGGACGCCATCCGCACCCATGGGCGAGTCGCCCCAGCGGTAGCGCCACCCTTCGAGCACGGGGACGGGGGCGCCTGCCTCGGCGGCCTGGGCAACGGAAGGATGGGCAAACACCAGGAACAACGCGGCGCCCAGCGCGCCGAGATGCGCGAGCTGGCGAAACGAGCGGGGCGAATCCATTTTGTCCAATGCTCGACTCCCAGGGGTGCTTCTGTAAATGGGTCTTCCCCGCCACCTGAGAATCCTGGGACAGGTTTGCCTACATCCCCCTGCTCAGACCCCGAAGCAGCCTTCCAATGTCGTGTCGTTTTTCAGGATTTCCTCGACCTGAGAGGCACAATCCCGTGACGAGAGCACGGTATAGAAGTCTTCTTTGAGCGACGGAGCGAGGCGCACCGCGTCGAGCCACTCCCGGCGGGAGAAGGGGTCCGCGCGGATGCCTTGCCAGAATCCGGTGGCCTCGAGGACGGAGGCGACCCGCTCCGTCCCCTGGCCTTGCAGCCGGCTGACGATATAGGTCGCTACGCCCACCTGCAACCCATGGAGTCGGGGACGCGCGGACACCGTGTCGAGCGCGTGGGACAGCAGGTGCTCGCTGCCGCTCGCCGGACGTGACGAGCCGCTCACCTCCATGGCCACTCCGTTGAGCATGAGGGCCGTGGCCAGGAGGCGGACGCCCTCCAGGTCCTTCACGGGCCTCGCCATGAATTGGAAGACGGTGGCGTCCGAGAGCAGGGCCGCGAAGTCATTCACGGGCGTGCCCCGGGCATGGAACGCGCGCTTCCAGTCGGCGATGGCCGTCACCTTCGCGACGAGGTCGCCCACGCCGGACCACCACAAGGGGGCCGGCGCCTGGAGGCAGACCTCCGTGTCCACGACGACGCCGGAAGGCATCGCCGCGCGCAGCGAGCGGCGGTGGCCGCCCTGCGTGAGGCTCGACCGGGGACTGCAGAAGCCGTCATTCGACAGGGACGTCGGCACCGCGAGGTACGGCAGGCCCGCGAGGAAGGCCACGTACCGGGCGACGTCCAGGGCCCGACCGCCGCCGACGCCCACCAGGGCCTGACAGCCTCCGGGCAGGCCGGCGAACAGCGCGGTGGCCCGCTCGAAGCTCGCCTCGTCCACCTCTTCACGGCGCAGGACGGTGACGCCCTCCCGCTCGAGGCCCGTGCGCAGGCGCTGCTCCAGCGTGCCGTGCATCCCGGCGCTCACCAGCAGGGCGATGCGCCGGTGTCCGGCCCGGGCCAGGTAGACGCCGAGCCGGTCCAGCGCGCCGGGTTTGATGCGCACGAGCTCGGGGATGGAGAGGGGGGATGTGCGGGAGGACATGGGGCTCCCGCGAGAATGACACGCCGGCTACGAGCTGCACGAGAGTGCAGAGCACCCCGGCTTCGAGCGCGCCCAGTCCGGACGCTTCTCCGCGTAGTGCTCGCGCCCGGGCTGGTCCTCGAAGGGCCGCCGCATCACGTCGAGCAGCGTGAGGACCTTCGAGTCGTCCCCCGCGTGCGCGGCGTCGATGGCCTCCTGGGCGAGCCAGTTGCGCAGGACGTACTTCGGATTCACCGCGTCCAGGCGCCGCGCCAGCTCGGCCGGGGGCGCGTCCTCGCGCCGTGTGCGATGCCACCAGGCCGCGAGCCACTCGACGCCCTTCGCCACGTGCGCCTCGGGCACCTCGCCGTAGAACGTCTCGCGCACCACCGGGGGCAGGCCCGTGGGCGCCGCCGGCATCGTCACCACGGAGGAGAGGGCGCGGAAGAAACGCGTCATGTCCGTCTCCTCCGCCGCGAGCCACGCGAAGCACTGATTCACGAGCTCGACGTCCGCCTCGTCCTTCAGGGAGGACAGCCCCAGCTTCGCCGCGAAGCGCTGGCCGGCCTCCGCCTCGAAGGCGCGCTGGTATTCGAGCAGGCCCGCTTCGACGACGGATTCATTGTCCTCGAAGAGAGGGAACAGCGCGGTGCCCAGCCGCTGCACGTTCCACAGGCCGATGGCGGGCTGGTTGCCGAACCGGTAGCGCCGCTGCTCCGCGTCCGTGGTGTTGGGCGTCCAGCCGGGGTTGAAGTCGTCCACCCAGCCATAGGGGCCGTAGTCGATGGTGAGCCCGAGGATGGACATGTTGTCGGTGTTCATCACGCCGTGCACGAAGCCGACGGCCTGCCAGTGCGCGATGAGCTTCGCCGTACGACGCGAGACTTCGCGGTAGAAGGCCGCGTACGTCTCCTTCGACGGCGCGCCGAGCTCCGGGAAGAACTGCGTCACCGTGTAGTCCGCCAACTGCTTCAAGAGCCCTGCGTCCTCGCGGCTCGTGGGCAGCTCGAAGTTGCCGAAGCGCAGGAAGGTGGGGGCGACGCGGCAGACGATGGCGCCGGGCTCGGCCTCGGGGTTGCCGTCGTAGAACATGTCCCGGATGACGGAGTCACCCGTGGCCACCAGCGACAGCGCGCGCGTGGTGGGCACGCCGAGGTGGTGCATCGCCTCGCTGCAGAGGAACTCACGGATGGACGAGCGGAGCACCGCGCGGCCATCGGCGCGGCGGGAGTAGGGCGTGGGGCCCGCGCCCTTGAGCTGCAATTCCTGACGCGTGCCGTCCGGCGTCACCAGCTCGCCGAGGACGATGGCGCGGCCGTCCCCGAGCTGCCCGGCCCAGCGGCCGAACTGATGCCCGCCGTAGTTGGCGGCGTACGGGTCCATGCCCGGCCAGAGCGCGTTGCCGGCCAGCACCTTCGCCGTCTCGGGGGACTGGAGCGTGGCCTCGTCCAGCCCCAGCATCCGTGCCACCTCGGGCGACCAGGCAATCATCCGGGGCGCGGACACGGGCGTCGGCGAGACCCGGGACCAGAGCGCGCCCTGCACCTGCCGCGGACGGCGGTCGCTGAGCGGGTCCCCGGGGGTGGCTTCGACGAAACGGGAGTGGAACTGGGGCATGGGGCTTTGATGCTGGAGCGGGCGAGGTGATGCGTGACGGGACGGCTCTAACACCGCGCGTCCGCTGCTCGCACCTCCATCTGACGGGCGGCCTGGCGCCTGAACGGCGGGCCCCGGCGCTCAGGGCGCGGCGCGCGCGGGGCCCAGGGCTCGTCCCGCGAGGGTGCTCGGGTCCACCGCGAGCTGCTCGACGCGGAACTCCGGGAGCGCGCGGAACAGCAGCCACTCTCCGCTCTGGAGCGGTCCCTTCACCAGCTGCCCGGTGTCGAGGAGCTGCCGGCCGATGGGGCTTGAGGTGTCACCGAGCGCGTGCTCGAAGCGGAGCCGCTCCAGCCGTCCATCGTCCAGCTTCACGTCGCCCTCCACGAGGACGCGGTCGTCGCCGAGGAGCACGCGCGAGGCGCCCTCCACCCGGCCATAGGAGTTGTCCGCGAGGAGGAGCTCGAAGGAGTCGTCGCGCAGCAGCGAGGGGCAGTCGCCGCTGGGCGTGTGCCCCACCACGAGCCGGTGGATGCCCGCGCGGGTGAGCGTCTCGATGAGCTCGGGGGAGGGCAGGCCGGGGTGGTTGAGCTCATTGGCCATGCGCCCGTACACGACGCTGGCGGTGTTGAGACGCCTTCCCGGAGTGGGGGCCTGATAGGCGATGACGGGCTCCCACGCGGGTTTGCCGTCCGCGTCGAGGCGCTCCTCCGCGAAGGCCGCGAGCTGGTCGCGGTACCACACGTTGAGGGCCTCGCCCCAGGCGTCCACGCCGTCCACGCGCTCCCGGGAGGGCACCATGCCGAGGCTGTCCTCGTGCAGCCCGCCGTGGAGAAAGAGAGTCTTGCCGACGCGGTGGGTGAGCTGACAGGCGGAGAGGTACTCGCGCAGCGCGCCCCCGGGCCCGAGGTCCTCGAGGTAGCTGTCGACGACGTCCTCGTCGGTGATGGTGTCACCGGAGCGGGCCAGCTCTGCCTTGCGGAACTCGAAGGCGCCACGCGCACCCATGGTGTTCTCGAAAATCCACCGGAGGAGTACGGGGCGGGGAGCGCTCTGTATCTCCGGAGGCGTCCGTGCGAGCGGGTGGCCGCGCAGCTCGCGCACCAGCCGGAGCTTGTTGATGTCCCGGTTGCCCGCGAGCAGCACCACCTGGGACGGCTGCCGGCGTCGGGCCTCCAGGAGCGTGCGCACCACGCGGCGTCCGTCGGGGCCCCGGTCGATGGCGTCTCCGCCGAAGACGAACGTCACACCCGGGCGCACCACCAGGCGGTCCCCGTCCTCCAGGGACACGAGCGGGTTGTCCTGACAGAAGCTGGTCAGCTTCTTCCAGAGTCCCTCCACGTCGGTGAGGTAGGCGACGGAGGGGAAGGGCGTCGACATGCGCCACTTCTAACACCGCCTCCGGGCCCGCTGGGTGGGAACTGCGCGACCCACCCAGCGAAGGCGGCCTGGAGTGCGAGCAGTCAGCTTCGGCCGTCGCACGGCAATGGCGCTACGATGGTCCGAACAGTGCCGCACCGGAGAGCTTGAGTTGACCGAGTCGACCGATTCCCCGCCCGAAGCCCAGTGCCCTCGTCACCCGGAGCGTGTGGCGGACGCCGTATGCGAGCGCTGCGGCACCTTCACGTGTCCTGAATGCACGGTGGTCCGGGGAACCGAGCGGTTCTGCCCGGACTGCGCGCGCCGGACGGGGGGCCTGGGTGGCTCGTGGCTGGCCGTCTCCGCGGGAATCCTGAGCTTCATCTCCCTCGCGTGCGCGCCGCTGGGGCTGGTGGCCATTCTGCTGGCGGGCATCGACCTCGTGTCGATGGCCGTCAACGACAAGCGGGGCCGGCACGGGCTGAAGCTGGACCTGATTGCGATTGGGCTCTCGGTGGTCGGAATCGTGCTGGGCGTCGTCGTCTTCATGCGCGCCGCGGCGGACGCATCCGCGGCGCCTTGAGCGAGCCGGCTACAGGCTCGGGGTGACGGCGACGGGCGCTTCCGGCAGCGCCTTGACGATGGTGTGCGCGACGAAGGCGCCGATGCAGGCGAAGGCGATGGCGACGAGGTAGCCGCCCAGCCCGAGGCCCATGATTTCGCCGACGACTTCACCCATGAACCAGAAGAGGGCACCCAGTGCCGCCCAGCCGGCGGAACGTCCCTTCTCCTTGGCGATGGCCGCGAGTTTCTTGCACAGCGCAACGATGGCGAGGATTTCGAGCATGCGCGGACTCCATCATTTCCGGCGGGCGCAAGGGAAGACACTCCCCGCTGAAATCGAGGGTGTCTCCTTCGACTCCGACCCTCAATCCCTCTCGTGTCTGCCTCCGGGATTTCTGGGAGGTCGGGTGAGTCCTGATGGGGCTTGGCGACGGGTCTCGCGCCAGCGAGTTCCAACAGTGACACGGTGACTTCTCCAGAGGGCTGCTAGGCTGCGCGCCCTCCTCGCTGCCCTGGAGATACCTGTGACACGTCTCACCGCTGTTTTCGCTGCGACGGGCCTCGCGCTCGGCGCGATGTCCCCCGCGTATGCCGCCGAGCCGCCTCCCGAGTTCGGCACCGACTGGGACGACCCCCGCACCGCCGTCCGTCCGGTGGAAAAGCCCGCGACGCCGTCGTGCACGGTGAAGATCGTCGACGAGCAGTTCGACGACTTCACGCCGTACACCAGCACCTTCACCCCGCCCGCGGGCTGCCCCGGTCCGTGGAACAAGGTGGTGCTGCGCATGGAGGGCAAGGTGCAGGGCGTGCAGTACGACCGGCTCGGGCACCTGGAGGTGGGCGGGGTCGCCATCTTCAAGACGTCCACGCCGGAGCCGTCCCGCGACGGCATCCAGTGGGCGGTGGAGAAGGACGTCACCGACTACGCGCCGCTGCTCTCGAAGCCCCAGTCCGTGTGGATGCTGATTGGCAACGTGGTCAACGAGACCTACACCGGCGTGCTGGACGTGCAGGTGTACCTGACGTTCTACCCGGCGCAGGGCCGCTACAAGGCGGCGGACACGGCCAGCGACGTGCTGCCGCTGTCCAACCCGCACCGCGAGGGCAGTGCGATCCTTGGCGAGGTGACGGTGCCGAAGAACACGGAGCGGCTCGTGGCCGAGGTGTATGCGACGGGCTCGGGCGGAGGCTGCGAGGAGTTCTGGTACATCACCGCGCCGACGGTGGTGCCGTACTCGTGCCCGGCGGATGACGGCCCGTACCGCGAGGTGCAGATTGAAGTGGATGGCAGGGTGGCCGGCATCGCCATGCCCTTCCCGCATGTCTACACGGGTGGCTGGTCCAACCCGTTCCTCTGGTACACGCTGCCGGCGCCGCGCGCCTTCGACGTGCGCCCCATCCGCTATGACCTCACGCCCTTCGCCGGCCTGCTGACCGACGGCCAGCCGCACCAGGTGAAGGTGTCGGTGCTGGGGGTCCCCGAGGGCCGGCCCGGGTGGGACTTGCCGACGAGCGTGCTCGTCTGGCGCGCCTCGGGCAATGCACGGGTGACGGGTGGGCTGCTGACGCATGAGGTGGGGCCGGTGGCCAATGAGTCGGGGCACTCGGTGGTGGATGGCTGGAACCAGGTGGACACGCGGGGCAGCCATCACCTGCGGATCTCCGGCTATGTCCAGACGCCGAAGGGGAGGGTGGTGACCGCAGTGGAGCAGTCCGTCTCCAACTCGAGCATGCACCGCTGGGTGGGCGACCAGGAGAATCCGGATCAGCTCACGGCGTCCTGGAGTGATTCCAGCACCGTCATCGCCTACAGCCCTGGCAGCCTTCCGACGGTGAGCCGCTCCGAGAAGCGCTTCGTGCTCGATGGGCTCGTCGGCATCAACGCCGAGAACCGGCTGAGCACGACCATCACTGTCAGCGACTCGGAGGATGCGAGCACCATGCGAGGCTCTTCCGCTCAGGCACGCCGGAAGTTCACCGATGTCTACACGGGCGAGGCCGCCTACAACCTGGGCGTGCCGCGTGCGCAGCGGAACGCGGTGGGAACGTCCACCCACCGCTACCAGTTGACGGAGAACGGCGCCTGCTACGACCGCCGCATCTCATCGAAGAACGGCTTCGTCACCGAGGACGTTCAGGGCTGCGACTGAGGGAGGTCTCCTTCGGTGGTGTAGCCCGCGAGACCTGTGGCGAAGCTCCCGGAGTTCTTGAGGTCCACCTCTCGACTCCGGGAGCTCATGCCTGCAGGTGCGGGGGCTTCGAGCGGCGAACATCGGAAGACAGGATTTGAACCCGTGGGCACGGGGTGCCCGAAACCCGCGACGGCACACGCCTATCGCTGAATCGTGAATGAATCAGGGCACTTCAAGTCCACGGGGCAGTCCCCACCAGTCCCGACTGTCGCCCAGAGCCCCCTCCAGCTTTGGAGACATTTTGGAGACAGGGCCAGCGGAGCACGGTCCTCCAGGGAGGTTCGTGGGAGCCCAACGGTAGCGTGTGCCCTGGCGATGTGTGGTTGGAGAGGGGAAGGTGGGGGAGCACGGGTGGGAGTACCGTCGGAGGCGGCCGGAGGGGACGGTGCTGTACGAGCGGTGAGGGACCACCTCGCCACGCTGTTGACGGAGGCGAGCGAGGTGAGGCGCGGCCTGCCCCGGTATGTGGAGCGGGATTTCGCCCACTACCTGGAGTGCGGGGTGCTGGCGCACGCGTTCGCGCGGGTGCGCTGCAAAAGTTGCAAGGACGAGCTGCTCGTCGCCTTCTCGTGCAATGGGCGAGGGATGCCCCTCCTGTAACGCGAAGCGGGCGCCCGAAGCCTGGCGGAGCGAAGGGCCACCGGACGTGGACGCGAAAGAGGCCTCCAATTCTTCCTATCCGTCAACCGCTGCACACACACCGTCGACGCGATAAGGCTGCAACGGCGCAGAGCCAGATGGGACTACTATCTGCCCATGGCCGCGCCGAATGAATCCGCAACGTCGCTGCGCTGGCTCCTCGACGATCTTCGCGCTCCGCTCACGGCGGCGTGGATCGACGTACGCGATCGCATGCGCGCGCCGTCCGACCAGACCGTCATGTTGACGGTGGACTGGATTTCCGATCCGTGGATCACGAGAGGGATTCAGCCCGCCAACGTGCTACCGATTCCGACGGCAGCACCAATCTACGACCCGCCGGATGACGTCGATCAATGGCCGGACTTCAACATCGGCGCGACGCTCGCCGCCGCGTCTCTCCCGCTTCGCCGGACCTCGCACGACGCGTTCACGGTGATGCTCGCGTCGGTCAGCGCCGGGCCGCACAATGCAGGAACTGCGGTCGAAGAGTTCATGGCATCGCAGCAGCGCATCACCGCCTACGGCGATGCGCAGATGATATTTGGCGACCAGGTCCGCGCGTGGATCCTCGGGTGCATCGGCTCCTTCCTGCGCGATCTCGTCTTCACTCCACCGACCACCGATCCCGAGCTCATCGCCCAGACCACGACGTTGCGGCTTGGCGCACCACGCCAATTCACGCTTCCGGACCCGTGGGTCGCGTCCAATCGCTTCGGTGATCGCCATCTCGAGCTGCTGCTGAACCTCACGCTGCAAGGCAACGGGACGCTTGCGCCGTTCGATCCGCTCGACGTGCGGGTCGGTCAGGGAATCCCCTGGCAACAGGCGTGGCGATGGCTGAGTCTCGACGTCCCGGCCGAACTGACGCAGAGCGCGATCCGTCTTGCGGCCAGACTCCTGCGCAGCCCGGGCCTGCGCCTCGGCTTCCGCCGCGCATTGACATCGGACGACGAGGAACTCCGCACGCTCGCCACGGGTGTGGTGCGACGCTGGGCGCTGACGCTCAAGGCGATGGCGTGGGCCGAGCACGCCCTCGATTTGTCCTGGGAGGTGGTGCGACCCGCTGATATCGCCTGCTTTGCGTTCAGCGCGACAAAGCCCGAGTGGCCCCGTCGCCTGATTGCGATCAGCCATCGCTCCGCCGAGGTCAAGCCGCAGCTCCGGCACATGCAGGTGTGGAAGTCCTCCCGCTGTGCGATTGACGCCACCTACATCCCATCCTGGGAAACGAATACCGGCATGATCTGGGGACTCTTCGCGGCATCGCCGGCGGTGGTCCGCGTGCGAACCCCTGGCTATGACGCGTCCGTCTGGTGCCGCCGGGAAGCCGAGATGGTCCAGCACTTAATCGATCGGGCGGACTACTTCGCGAACCGGTTTGCCGGCGATCTCGAACCTGCGCAACTCGGTTCGCTCGACGAGTGGGAGACCATCGCGCGCGGCGCGCCTCGCGACGAGCTGGCGTCGATCCAGCCAGAGTTCCCGGCGATGGGTCTGACTGTCTGGAGTCCACGGCCCGCGCCTCCATGGGAACTGGCGGTCCTGCGCGCCGCGGGAGCACTGAGAGCCCTGAGCGCGTACGTCGGGAATAGTATGATGGTGAACCGGATCGTCGGCGAACTGGTCCAGCACGGCGACTTCACGCTGATTCCGCCACCGACGAATCATCCGGAAGGCTGGCGTGCCTACGCCATCATCTTCCTGGAGGTTGCCGCGGCCGCGAAACCGTCACAGGCCAACCCGTTCTGGCTTCGGCTGCCCCAAAACTACGGCGAAGACGACCTCGCGCGCGATCGCGAGATCGCGCAGTTGATTCCGAACCTACGCTCAGGCACGCCACGACTGGGGGATGTGCTGGTAGCGGTCGAATTCCTCAGGACCGTCTGGCCGATCATGGTCGACGAGCGCCGCGGCCGCTTCCTGATCCTGAATCTGCAGGGACTCAGTCACCAGCGGTGGCTCGAGGATCCTGAATGGAGCCTGCACCGCGGCTTGTCGGCCCTCCGGGGGTTGCCCGTTCCGTTGTGGTTCCTCCAACTGGCGGGCCAGCAGCTCAGTGATTGGGAACTGCGCGGCGACCCGCCGATTCTGACCGAACATGTCGACGCGCAATTCGGCTGGATGATAGAAGCGCCTCCCGTCGAAGGTGAATGGCGAGCCCGCTACCCGGACGACTCGGGTCTCGACATGTCTCCCTCACTGCGGCGTCTCCACGGGACGTCATGATCGAGCGACCGCTCGTCCTCAGGGCTCACGCAAGGCAAGCCGCGAGAGCCTTCACCAGATCCGCACACGCCGAGGCCCCGGCCGCCGCCTCTGCACCACGATGCAGTACATGCACCTGGGGAATGGGGAGAAGCACCGCGCCATCCAGATGCTGGAGGAGGCGCTGGCTTCAGTGCTCACCCACCTCTTCGTGGGCTATCAGCCAGGGCGCGTCCATACCGCTCAGCGGTCACCGCACGGCGGGCGGTACTGAACGCGCAATGAGCGCTTGAGGTTCAGCCGCCGCGCCTTCGGCAGGGTGGACGTGGGGACGTGGTGGATGGCCACTCATATACTGCGGGTGACGGAGGCGCGCTCCCATTGAGGGCGTCGGTCGTGCTGGCTGAGGCGCGTCATTGCCTCGCCGGACTGGCCGACGTCGAGCACCTTCCATGTGCCGTCCGGGAAGACGTCCAGATGGAGCAGCGCTGGCACTGGTCCGCGCTCCAGACAGGCCTCGCCGTGGCGCCCGGCCCCTGCATGGTTCCGCTCTTCGCCGTCATCGGCCAGCACTCGAGCAGGAAGTTCCCGGTGGGCGTCATCACCGGCGTGGGCGCGCTGCTCCATGGTCTGGGGGCGGCCGTCCTCCTCCTGAGCGTCGGCGCGGGGGCGGACTACGTCATTGAAGATGCGGGAGTGGTCAGCGGTAGTACGGAGACAGGGCGGCGGGGGATGGCGACGAAGGCGTCGTCCAGCGCCACCAGGAGGACGGCCTCGGATGCTTCGGGCACTTTGGATGTGGGATATGGGCACCGCGGATGTTGTTCATGAGATGGGTGCCAGGACGGCTGGACAAATACAGACGCGGAAGAATCAAAGCGCCCCACCCTGGGGATTTCCCATAGACAACACCCCCACCACCCCGCCGGCAGGGGAACTTTCCATCACTGACAAATCCATCCATCCCAGAAGCCGTCTCACCCTTTCGGGTGATTACTAATGCAAGTCATTGCTCTAGAAGGCCGGGCATCTCCTCACGCAGGAATGCCTCATGGCCAAGCTCCGAATCTCGCCTCCCTCCACCCCCAAGACTCCCAAAGTCGACCTGCCACGCTCTCCGAGCCCCACGAGCTCCCGCAGCCCATCTCCCCCTCCGTCCGCCCAGTCCAGCGCGTCTTCCTCCTCGAAGAAGCGCCCGGCGCCGGACGAGTTCGAGGCGAGCAGCTCGAAACGACCCAAGCGGGCCGCGGCGACGGGCGAGCAGCCTCCCTCGGCGGCTGAGCTGTACAAGCAACAGAAGGAGGTAGGCCTGCAGGACACCCACGCCGCTCGCACGGGCGACATGTCGTCCCTGCGCACCGTGAAGGACGGCCCCGAGGACAGGCTCAACACGCTGGCCCACTACGGCAGCCAGGCCCGGGACAAGAAGGGGCTCTTCTATGAGGGCCCCACGGAAAAGCGGGGGCTCGGGCCGCAGCCGGTCCTCACCTCGGTGCCTGACCGCGACAAGGGCGAGCACACCAAGGTCTTCAAGGAGATGACGGGCGGCGAGCCCAGCTCGACGAAGTACCAGCAGCGCCTCGGCACCGCCGACAAGGGGACGGACTACGAAATCCTCCACGGCATGGGCCATGGCGAGGGTGGCAGCAAGACGCAGTCACGCCAGAACCTGGCCTCCGCCTCGCATGGCGCCAACACGGCCATGATTCCCGCGGACAAGGCCATCAGCGGCAACCCCGACATCCGCGTGGACACGCGGTTCAACGTCCGCCCCGACACCCACCGCGCGGAGTCCGTGGACCAGCGGTTCTTCCACAAGGACCGGCCCGGGCAGCCCATCTACGAGAAGCGCATCGACGGCGACCTGCCCCGCGTCACCACCAGCCAGTACAAGCAGCTCCAGGCCGAGGCGGAGCACCTCAAGGACCCGAGGCTCGACGTCGCCGTCGCGATGCTGAACCTCAAGGACGGCGGCAAGGGCCCCGGCGGAAGCTGAGCCCCGCGCATTCCCGAGCCGTAGGCCTCACCGGAGGGGCCTACGGCCCCCAGTAGAACCCGGTGCCGTCCTGGGCCGCGCTCCAGAACTCGTCCGACGTCAGCCCCTCCAGCGTCGTGAAGCCCTGGGTGCCGAAGAGGAAGTCGTGCCAGCTCTCTCCGTCGAAGCGCACGAGGTCGTCCGTGCTCAGGCGCGCGACGACGGCCGTCTTGCCGAAGGCCACCACGTCGAAGATGTCGGGTGAGACGCCGCCATCCTCGAAGATGGGGTACGGAGGCTTCGTGCGCCACACGCTTCCCTCCCGCTCCAGGAGCAGCCCCTGGTCTCCCGCGGCGTAGGCCAGGGCCGGGCTCACCACGTGCACGGAGTGAAGGGCGTGCTGCCCGGCGGAGGGTGGCGGCAGCGACTCCTGCAGCCAGGGGCCCCCGTCCGGGTTGGAGCGATAGGCGACCGGGTATGCCGTGGAGACATCACCATTCAGGGCGTAGCCCACGGTGAGGAGCGTCCCCGGCCCGGTGCCATGAATGGAGCGGAGGTCCGCGTCCACGTGTGCCACGCGCACCGGGGGCGCCGGGTAGTCCCAGCGGACGATGTCCCCCGCCTCGTTCACCGCGTAGAGCGTCGTGCCGCCGTCCTGCTCGAAGCCCACGATGTCCTGGATGGCCGCGCCGCCTCCGTCGAAGGCGGCGCTCGAGCACGGCTCCGCGGCCACCGTCGTCCGCGTGGCGAGCCGCCCTTCCCAGGAGCCCACGAAGACGCGCCCGTCGCTCGGCCGCGCCCAGGCGGTGGACCACCCGCCGAGGCAGTCGGTGAACTGCCGCATCTGGCCGCCGCCGTCCGCCTCCCGGCTCACGTAGGCGAGCACGTCGTTGTTGTCGCTCACGAACCAGGCCCGGCCGCGCGCGTGCGGGGCCACATCCCGGAGGTTCGCGCCGCTGACGAAAAGCGCCGGCCTCCACTCGACGCCGTCGCAGACAGGCGCCGGGTCCACGGTGTGGTCACAGTCGTTGTCCAGGAAGTCGCAGCGCTCCTCCAGGCCCTTCGATACGGAGGCCGTGTGGTCATCACAGTCCGTGCCCCCGGAGTCCTCTCTCACGTAGCCATCGCCGTCCTCGTCCACCGCCCTCAGCGTCAGCGTGACATCGGCGGTTCCCTCGTCGGGAATGAGCACCTTGTCGGCCGTGGCAATGGCCACCTCCTTCCCGGCGCACGAGGACTCACGGGCAGACGCCGTCACCTTCACGGTGCTGCTCCACCCGGACCTTCGGATGAAGCCCACCTCGCGCGAGCCGCTCGCCTCCGTCACCGGCGGGTCCACCGGCAGCTCCTGTGTCCGCGAGGGCGACTCCACGTCCACCAGCCGCAGCGTGACGCAGCCCGGACGGAAGCCGTCGTACTTCAGCAGCACGCGGACGTCGCAGGGATGGTCCGTGTCGCACCCGCTGGGCTTCTCCTCCTCGAGTTCCTCGATGTCCGGCACCGTGCAGGTGACGCACAGCAGCCCGAGCCCCAGGGCCACGACGCGCTTCATGGCGAGACCTCCGCGAGCGAAGACGGCGTGTCGCGCGTGAGCAACCAGGTGACGGCCGCTCCGGCGGCGGCGGTGACGGCCGCGCCCAGCAGGACGTTGGCTGCGAGCGCCTGCCCCCGCGCGCTGTCCAGGTGTGAGACCCGGTCGTCATGGAAGTCGTCGTCGCGCGCCGCATTCACGTTGCTCCGGGACTTCAGGCCGAAGTAGCCCCCGGCGCCGCCGAGCACCGCGCCCGCGCCCAGCAACGCGATGGGGAGCACCGGCGTGGAGCGCGCGGGGCGCACGTCCGCTTCCGCCATGGGAGCCGAAGGAACGAGCACGGGAGACGGCCGCGTCTGCGCGAGCTGCGCGTCCGGCACCGCGCGCGGCGCGTCCGCCGGGGGGCGGGGCTTGCGCGCCTGCTCGCGCTGCACGCTCTTGCGCACGTCCTCGAAGTCTCGCGTCACCTTGGGCGACACCTTCACCGGGAGGCTCGCGGCGGGCCGTAGCGCGAGCCCGGCGCGGAAGGCGGCGAGCGATTCCTGCCGCCGCCCCAGGTCCGCGAGCACGAACCCCCGGTAGATGATTGCCCGGGCCCGCTCATCGTCGTCGCGCGCGGCGAGCGTCGCCGCGTCGAGCTCTTCGAGGGCGTGCTCGAAGTCGAGCTCATCGTACGCGCGGGTCGCGGCCGACATGAGGTCCTGGAAGGAAGGGCCGGTGGAAGCCGCGGGCTGGCTCCACGCTGGCGACACCAGCATCAGCACGAGGCCGAGCACGATTCGCAGGTCCATGGGCGCGGAAGATACCACCGCGACTCCGCGCACCCGCCGCCTCGATGCGACTCGCACGTTCCATTGTGTGCACACCGCATGACTGTTTCCGCCACCACGGTACAGTTGCCATCGATGCCCTCGAGCGGGGGCGGAGCCGGGGCTGGAGGAGGAGAGCCCGGCCCTGGCTGCGACGGTGGAGTCGATGCAACCAGATGGTTGGCGGCTACGACGAGACGATGGACGGCTCACCCATGGGCAGCCCGGTGGTCCTCATCCCGGGTAGCAGCGCGTTCCCCCCTCACGCGCCTGCGTACGCGGGCAACGCTGGAGTGCGCGTCCGCCCCTGACGCGGGCGCGTCTCCCCATGACGCCTCCCTCGGGGAATGACGCTCGAGCCGTCCTCGCCGAGCATGGCAACACCCTTGCACATGAATGCTCCGGCTCCTCTGTCCCCCTGAGAAGGAGGTCGTTCCCTCATGAGAGTCGCGGATACGTTCACGGTCACCAACGAGTACAAGGAAGAGGTCTGCTACTGGGTCGCCAACACGGACGACACCTCGTACCGCATCGCCTACGGCGACACCTTCGGCTGGCTCAAGAAGGGCGAGAAGGTGCGCCTGAGCCTGCCCTCCGGCGAGAAGAAGATCGGCTTCCGCAAGGGGCGGACGCCCTTCTCGGACTGGTTCGCCGCGCCGGTCAAGGTCAAGACGAACCGCCCCGTCACGCTCGGCGAGGACTGCCAGATCAGACAGCCCGACCACGAGTTCCCCAACCCGGACTCGACCAGGGCGGTCAACTTCATGGACGAGTTCAACATTCAGCTCAACGATCTCTCGCGCATGGCCGTCCTCGCCGCCGTCGGCAAGATCCCGACCGTCGGCGCCGGCATCGCCGCGGCGGTCGGCGTCATCTGGCCCGAGAAGAAGCCGACGGTCGAAGACCTCGTGAAGGCTTCCGAGGAGCGGATGAAGGCGTGGGTGCACGGCGTCATCGACGAGTACGACCGCGCGCTCCTGAAGAGCAAGGTCGGCTCGCTGCGCCACAACCTGAAGGAGTACCTCGACGCCGACGAGCAGACCGAGCGCCAGACGTGGCTCGACACCTGCCTGGGCCAGTTCAACGACGCGAAGGAGCTGTTCATCGGGCGCAAGTACACGCCCGGCTCCGTAGGGCTCGCCTTCGACCTGGCGACGATGCACCTGGCGCTGCTGCGCGAGCGCGTCGTCAAGTCGAAGGAAATCTTCGGCGAGAAGAAGGTCAGCGTCGAGAAGCACAAGCAGGCGCTCAAGGACGCTATCTCCGACTACCAGAAATTCATCCGCGACGTGGCCCTCCCCGGCGAGATGAAATGGCGCGAGTCGATGATGGACATCGAGGACTTCCCACAGGACGTCCTCGGGCGCGCTTCGACCGTCATCCGCGACCACGTCGCGCGCGAGGTGCAGAGCTTCGCCAAGGGGATCGGCGCGCGCGGGGGCGGCGATCACACCGTGCTGGTGCACTACTACAAGGAGCAGGCGCTCAACAGCTTCCGCGCCGCGCTCCAGAGCAACGTCAGCGACCCGGCCCTGCTCTGGTCAATGCTCGATCCCGACCGTGAGCACGTGTTGCCCATCCCGCTCGACCGCGAGCCCGTCTGGGTCGGCCCCAGCACCGGACTCGTCTACAAGGCGAACAACGAGCACGGCGCGCGCGACCACAGGTGGGAGGATCGGCCGGGCCGGATCTCGAAGGTTCACGTCCGCGAGTGGAACGAGATCGACTTCCTCAAGTTCTACTACGACGGGCACGAGGGCAACGGGGTGGGCAACACGGGCGGCGGCGCGCCGCACGACGTGGATGTGCCCGCGGGCAAATACATCACGCGCGTCGAGACGTGGTGGGACTGGGAACTCTCGGGCATCAGGTTCCACTTCAGCGACGGCACGAGTGCCGGGACGTTCGGCAACCGGACGGGACTGGGCCGCCACTACCAGTCAGCCTCGTATCCCAACCACCGCCTGAGCGCCGTCCGCATCGAGGGCACGCCCGTGTACCAGGGGCAGCCCAGCAAGATCAACGCGCTCTGGTTCGGCTTCTCGCCGCTGCCTGACTACTACGAGCCGAAGAAGCCAGACTAGACGGATGCACGACCCTGTGACGCGAGCTGTGGGTTCCCGTCATCGCGTCTCCTCCCCGCGGGGCCACTCTGCTGTCGTTCGGAGAACACTCCAGGGGGGCGGGATTCCAGGACAAAGACGCCCGGCGGGAGTGTCCCGCCTAGCGTGACGCCCCACCGGAGGTCCGTGGCTCCATCCCGGGGACCGTCTCCGGATCGAGGAGCGCTCATGAAGCCTGGAGTCACGTTGCTGCGCGGGGTTGCCGTGGTGTGCACGAGCCTGGCGCTGACGGCCTGCGGTGGACCCATGACGGAGGAGGAGGCCGCCGCCGTGGAGGCCGAGGCGCTGGCCTCGCAGGAGGCCGAGTTGGGCTCGTGCGCCAACTGGTCCGAGTGGCTCTGGGATGGCTCCAGCATCACCTGCTACCCCCGGCTGGTCTGCGGCACGTACTGTGACGAGTTCGGCAACTGCGATGTCAATCTCGCCGCCTACGCGCAGCAGTACAGCTACCGCGTGTGCTTCGACGAGTCTGGCAACTACACGCACACGGAATACCGGTACCAGACGGGCGGCTTCCTGACCTGCGGCTGCTAGAGCGGCCCGGGCCACGCCAGCGCCTGAGCCCTTGCGCGAGACGCTGGCCGTGGCCTTCCCCAGGTGGCATGACGGGCCCATGGCCCGTGATGTCTTCTTCCTCTGGACGCATGTCTGGAGTTGCCCCGTTCTTGCGGGATGACTTCAGCAGTCGAAGCTGGCGGCCTGATTACGACCAACCTGGTGTCTCAACAATCCCGTGCTAATCGGGGGACGGCGGCTCCGACGCCTCGATGTCCAGCACCGCATCCCGGGAGCGGGGGACGCCCGGGCGCACCGGGAAGAAGCGGCCCACCTCCGGAACGAGCGCATCCAGGGTGGCGGCCACGCCCCCGCGAAATCGCCTTTCGAGAACTTCAGCGTCGAGAACATGAGGCCCTTCATGTCTGGCACCTGCTTCGCCAGCGCCTCGCCCAGGACAGAAGATGACGAGCCCCATCACCGCGGCGAAGAGCGCGAAGCCTCCGAGCAGGAGGTCCATGCCCAACGCCGCGGCGGAGCCCGGCGGCATGCCCTCGTGGGTGAACGGGAGGATGACGGGCCCTTTGGCGTTCTCCAGCAGTTGGCGCAGGGCCACCGAAATGTCGACGCTCTTCCGGTTTGTCGTGCTCATTGCCCCCATCATCTCGCAAGCCGGGCACGGCCGCCGCTTGCCGACGGGCTCGGTGGAGCTGGGCGGGTGGATGTGGTGGCTGCAAGGGACCTGGACCGGGTGGAGGTCCCCAAGCGCTCACGGCCGGTGTGAGCGCTGTGGACCACCGGAGTTGCTGGCGTCCGTGAAGTCCGAAGGATGGCGGATGCTGTGAAGGCAAGGCTAGCGTGCGGGCCCATGCACGCATCTCGCTGGTTCCTTCTACTGCTCATCGCTCTGGTGGTGGGAGGTGCCCTCTTTGTCGCCCTCGTGAGGCATTTGCGCGAGGCGACGCCCCAGCAGGCCGGGGCTGGAGACATGTCGTCCGTGGCCGCGCAGCAGCTCGCGGCGCTGCTGTCGCGTCAGGGGCTCGAGGCCTCGGCGCAGGCGAACACGGTCCGGCTAGGGACGCGCTCCCTCGCGCTGTCCACGAAGGTCACCCAAAACGTCCACCAGAAAGACCAATTCCTGTACCTGGTCGGGCTGGAATTCGGCTGTGAGGTGGATGGAGCTCCGGTGGAGTCCCTCCTCGCCGGGAGCATTGGTGTCGACCCGGGCCAGGACGGCGCGGTGATGACCGCGATTCGCGAATGGGTAAGCCAGTACGGGTTCGCGATTGGCCGCGCGCTCGCGAGCTCGAATCAGAGCCCTCCGCTGTCCGCCGCGAGCTTTCGCGTCTACGAGGGGCTCACGGGAGTCCGCGGCGAGGCGCCACCGGGCTTCAAGCCGAACAGGGCCTTCCACGAGCAGCTCCTGAGCCACCTCGAGCCGGTGCTCCATGAGAGCCTCTCGAAGGCGCCCGGAACTCCGCTGCATGCGCTCACGGTCATGCTCGTAGTGGGAGCGTCGGCGGGGGAGGGCGAGTGCCGGGCGGACGGAGTCGTGTCCGCGCAGTTGTGCGAGCGCGCCCTCACGTTCCCGTGGCCGCGGGGAGTGAAGCCGTACATGTTCAAGCAGTACTACGTGCTCGTGCCAACGGCGGGGCAGGGCGGGTGAGGGCTGGCGGAGTTGGCGCGCTGGGGGTTGAGCGCTTCGAATGGAACTGTGTGGCTGTCTGCGCCTGGTCGCGGCGGGGCTCGTGCCGGAACCGACTCCAGAGGATACGCTGACAGTTGCGGATGTAGCGAGTAGGCTCGCGGCGCTTGCAGCGAACCTCCTCCCGCCTCGTGGGGCACGTCATGGACCCCGGCCCACTGCATCCATCACGCCTGCCGCCGGGGACCCGGGTGGGGCCCTGGCGTGTCCTGGAGCGGCGCGGCTCGGGTGCGTACGGCACCGTCTACCGTGCGCTCGGTGTGGAGGACGTGCTCGGTCCCGTGGCGCTCAAGGTGGCCCTGCACCCCGAAGATGGCCGCTTCGCGCGAGAAGTGGAGCTGCTCTCCCGCCTCCGCCATCCGAACGTCCCGCGCCTCATGGGCCATGGGCTCTGGCTGCAGCCCGGGAGCCTCGCCCACCCCTACCTCGCGATGGAGTGGGTGGAAGGCGTGTCCCTCTATGACTGGGCGCAGGCGCAGTGCCCCACCTCGCGTCAGGTGCTCCGCGTTCTCGCCAGCCTCGCGCGGGCGCTAGAGGCTACGCATGCCGCGGGAGGCGTCCACCGCGACGTGAAGGGTGACAACGTGCTCGTGCGCTCCGCGGACGGACAGGTCTTCCTGACCGACTTCGGCTCCGGAAGCTACGTGGGTGCCGCGCTGCTTACGTCGTCGCCACTTCCTCCCGGGACGCCGCCCTACCGCTCACCGGAGGCGTGGCGCTCCGTGCGCCTTCCCTACCTGCCGTCGGACCCACCGTATGCGCCCGGACCGGCCGACGACGTCTTCGCGCTGGGGATGACCGCCTACCGGCTGGTGACCGACGACTACCCTCCCACTCCAGCCTTGCTGAACGAGGTGGCCCACCTCTGGGGCCCGGAGGGTACGGGCCCCGTGCCTCCCCATGGCATCAATGCCCGCTGCTGCGCGGAGTTGAGCAGGCTCGTGTCACGGATGCTCTCCGTGCGCCCCGAAGCGCGTGGCGGTGCCGGCGAGCTGGCCGAGGCGCTGGAGCAGGCCGCGCGGAGAGCAGGGCGTGAAGCGGATGTGCCGCTCTTCACCCGGAAGGAGCTCCCTGTCGAGGAGGCAGGGAGGGTCCCTCCCCAGGACAGGGGGCCTGCCTCGTGGTCCCGGCTCATGGCAGCCGCCAGCCTGGGAGCCGCCGTGGCGCTGGGAGCCGCATGGATGCTGAGCGCGCAGCCTCGAGAGAAGACCGAACAGGCTCACGCATCCGCCACCGAAGAGTCGAAGGATGGCGGCACCATCGCCGTCGGCGACACCGCACTGACGGCCCCGGTGTCTCTCACCCGGGCACCGTTCGTCTTGTCTGTCATTGCCGTGGATCTACCGCCCAAACCGCTCCGAGGGCAGCTCCGGCCCGATGCGTCTGGGCGGTGTGCCCACCGGGCGCATGTCTCCATCAATGGTGGATGTTGGGTGGAGGTGAAAACAAGCCTGAAGGACTGTGACGAGCCCTACTACGTGCACAAAGGCGCTTGTTACGGCCCCGCCTACCCACCTCCGCGCCCCGCCACCTCGGCTCCCACGGAGCACCCTGGCGACGACGCTCCATAGGTGTGGAAGGAGGCTCGCTACGGCCTCGTGAGGCAGGCCTGGGCAGGAGCGTGGTCGCGCAGGGAGTATGCCAGGGCCTCGCTCACGCAAGGCCCCGGAGTGACCACTTCAGAAGAGCACGCGCTCGATGCCCGCGGCCTGGAAGATGGAGTCCCTGGACGCCTCGAGGGTGGCCCGGAGGTGGGGCCAGTTCACGCCGACCAGGGCTCCTCGCCATTTCCGGATTCGTCCCGCGACAATGACCGTGTCCACGTTGCTGCGCTCCATCAACGTCACGACGGCCCCCGGCACGTTGTTGAGCGGGGCCACATTGATGGCATCCGCCCGCAGGAGGAGGATGTCGGCCTCCTTGCCCGGAGTCAGCGAGCCGACCTTGTGGGAGAGACGGGCGACCCGGGCCCCCTCGACCGTGGCGAAGCGAATCACATCGCGGCTCGTGAGGAGCTCGGGCAGGTTCGTCTCCCCGTTGAGCGCGCGCTCGTTGATGAGCGCCCGCTGAAGCGTGAAGACGGTCCGCATCTGGGTGAAGAAGTCCGCGGTCATCGTGCACTCGACATCGGTGCTGAGCGCGGGCTGGACGCCGTGATCGAGCGCGGTCTGGATCGGCGGCAGGCCGTGCCGCATGGTCATCTCGATGGGAGTCGCCAGCGAGACGGTGGCCCCCGACTCGGCAATGGCCTGCCACGAGCCCTCCGAGAGTCGGCTGGCGTGGATGAACTCGATATCTGGCCCGAGCAGGCCCTCACTCGCGAGCTGCTCCACGAGCGTCTCCTGGCCCAGGCTGCCGACGAGGTGAGTCACGATGTGCAGTTCATTCTGGCGCGCGATCGTCCAGAAGGTACGGAAGGCGGGATCGAACACCTCCCCACCCATGGCCAGGCTCAGCAGCTGATCGTTCGAGGAGAAGTAGCGCCTCCGAAGCCGCTGGAGATCCATCGGGAAGATGCTGCGGGGGCCCACGCCCGGTGAGTACACGAAGACCGCGCGCCGGCCCGCTTCCTGAAGCCCCGCGATGACGGCATCGGTGTGCTCCGGAGAATGGCCGACCTGCGACGTGTCGACGACCGTGGTCACCCCAGCGTCCAGCTGGCTGAGCGAAGCGACGAGCTCGGCGATGTAGGCGTCCTTCGGCCTGTAGAGCGGCGTGATCGTGGAGTGGATGAGGTCGAGGTAGTTCTTCTGGCCGTGTGGCAGCCCGTCGTTGAACAGCAGGCCGTCGGGCAGGAAGTTCCGCAGCGCGGTCTGGTACTGGTGGTGGTGGGTGTCGACGAACCCCGGCATGACGATCATGCCCGCTGCGTCGATGACCGCCGCCCCCGGTGCGTGCAGGCGGGGCCCGACCGCGATGATCTTCTTGCCCTCGATGAGCACGTCGCCCTGGGCGAAGTCCCCTACATTCGGGTCCATGCTGAGGACCGCGCCGCCTCTGATCAGGTAGCGCCGCTGCGAAGTACCGGTCTCCACTGGCATGTCACGGTCGCTGGCGCCGCGCTCCTGCGACGTCTCCCCCTGCGAGGGCGCAGCCAGCGTCGGCGTGGGAAGTGCCGAGATGGCCGCGGCACCGAGGGCTGAAGCCCCCGCCGCGAGAAACTGGCGGCGGGAGGAGCCCGACTTCTCAGGCTCGCCGCCATGGACCGAGTGGTTTCCACAGAGCCGCTGACACATGTCCTGTTCCCCCTCTGGGTGACCCAGAGTCAATTGGCGTGCCGCCTCTCCCCGAGGCATTTACGCCCACCGTCATTGGATTTTTCCAATGCTAGTGCATATCAGGGCACAGAGTCGAGGCTTTGACACCGGGATCGCGGCCATATCCAATATTAACAGATTTACATCTATTTCTTGGAATTTGAGATTAATGACATGCGGGCCGTCCCCCTTCCTCAGGAGGAGTGCATGTCCTGGCTGCGTGCCACTACACGTCGAGGGGATTCATCGAAATGGCGGGCACCAGGGACCTCGGCGGCCTGACCGAAGTCATCAACCAGGTGCTCGCCAATACGCCCACGGAGCCGACCCGCGGCGGCGGGTCCGGAGGCGGAACCGGGGCAACTTCAGTGCCCTTCATCCGGCCCCTTGCGCCTCACGGCAACACACTCCTAGCGCGGCTGTGACAGGAAGATGGCGAGCGCGGACATGAGCTGCTCGCCCGGCTCCTTCTTGAGCTCGGAGGGAATCACCACTGTCACCGGGGTCTGGGGGCCAGAGCCACAGGTCCGCCGGCCTTCGTACCAGCGGCGGTTGCGCTCGATGGTGAGCTCGTACCCGCAGTCGCCCACGTTGCCCGCCAGCTCCTCGTGGCTCAGCCGGAGCTCCGAGGGCTGCCCGGCGAAGGTGCCTTTGAGTTCCAGGGTTTCGGTCCGCTCGCGGAGCTGGAGGTCCACGGGAGCTTGCCCCACGGTGCCATGGATCCGCCCATCCGCGAGGGTGAGGTCCACCGGGCGCCCGGTGGACTGCCCGCGGATGGACTCCGGAGTCACCTCGAGCTGGAGCCCTGGGCCGTTGATGTTCTGCTGGGTGACGTGTGCGCTGAAGGTGCCCTGGGGAGAGCGCACCTGCAGGTCCGACGAGGACTTCGCGAGCGCCGCGCTCCCTGAGAGCAGCGTGGCGGCGAGGATGCTGGCGGTCTTCATGCCCCAAGAGTAGGCCGCCCCTTCGAGCACGGCCCGCTTCGCCCGCGTGGCCGCTCGGGAGGCGGCTTCGGCCGTGCAGCGTCGCGTTCGCCGCGGGCGTGGGAGGACACTACCTTGGAAGACGGTAGGCGCCACGTGCGGGCCTTCCCCACTCCTCTGGCTGGAGCCGATGCATGAGCGCCATGGCCTTGCTCGCCCCTCTCCTCGGCGCCCTCGGTGCCGCCGCTGCCCTCGCCCAGCCCCCCTCGCCCGGCATGCGCCTTCTGGGAGATGCCCAGGCGCTCGTCCGGGAGCTCGACTCCACCCGCTACCTGCACGAGGGCGAGGCGCGCGGCGCCGACGTCCAGGTGGACGAGAGGGGCAGGCTGTCCATCGCCGCCGACTGCTCCGGTTGGGTGTCCTACAACCTCGAGCAGCTCCCCGACGTCCGCTACATCCAGGCCGTGCAGTCCTTCAAGGGCCGCGACCCGCAGGAGCGGGACGTTCCCTACCCGCGCGCCCACGTCTACTGGAGCTACTTCTCGCAGTTGCCCGCGGACGCGCCCTTCCAGCGCATCGTCCGCCTCGCGGACGTCCGTCCCGGGGACATCGTGGTGTGGTGCATCGGCGACTGGTGCGAGCAGCCCCGCCCCGAGCACATGCGGGGCGACACCGGGCACATCCTCATCGTCGCCGCGCCGCCGGTGCCGCTGGACGACTCGCACGTCTTCGTCCTGGCGCTCGACTCCTCCTCCCTGAGGCACTACGGGTGCGACGCAGTGCAGGCCAGCCTGGCCCCCGACGCCCGCGCGGCTGCCCGCCAGCAGGACGTGGACTGCCGCTCCTATCCGGACCTCCGAGACGACACCCGGCCGCGCGGGGGCGTGGGCGCCGGCTACATCCTCTTCGGAATGGATGCGAGCGGGGCCCCGGCCACCTTCCAGTTCGGGCCGGGAGACTCCATCCGGCCCGTGCCGGGGGAGACCATCCGCTTCGCCATCGTCCGTCTCCGGTAGGCGCTCATGCGGACCCCGGAAGCGTTCCGCCCCCAGCTCCCGACGGTTCCGAACAGTGAGCGTGCACTCCTCACCCGGGGGCGCGGGCCCCGCATGCAGTCATGATGATTCCATGATTTGCGCAGGGGGGACCGCGGACGGAAGACTCCTCCGTCATGAGACGCCTCCTGCTCGTCCTGGGCCTCGCCGCCAGCTTCTGTCTGAGTGCATGCGCGCCTCGCATCGTGCGTCCCTCGCCGAAGCTGGGGCGGCTCGAGGACGTCCACACGAAGGCGGGGACGTATGACGGGTACTCGGTGCGGTTGCGCTTCGAGCACACGGCCACGTCGCAGGGGCACAGGGGAGACGTCGTGCTCACGGGGCATGGCCGCCGCCCCATCCACGTGATGCCACGAGGGCACAACGTCGACAGCCCGGCGCCTCCCGGGACTCCGAACCTTCGCATCGACTTTCCCATCATGAGCAGCCCGGAGGAGGTGCCCAGGCCCGTCTTCCTCGCGGGACGCATCGAAGGGCTCGATGACGACTTCATGAGGGAGCAGGGCTGGCTGTTCCAGGACTGCGGACCCGGTTACAGCGAGTTCTGTGAGCCCTCCGGAGCGGGCTTCATGACTCCGAGCTTCAAGTCCGTGGACCCGCTCATCGCCTACCTGGGGAAGTGGCTCGAGGAGGGAGACTACGCGGGAACCCTCTCCATCAGGGGGGACTGGTCACCAGCCGTTGCTGTACGCCGAGTGCCGCATGGTGTTGTCCGGGCCGCGATAGAAGATGTCGAGGCGGCCCGAGCCCCAGCTCACGGCATCCGGCGACGACGTCAGGTCACCGCCGAGCCACTGCCACCCGGACCATCCGGAGCCGTTCCACGAGTTGATCCACAGCTGGTTGTCCAGGCCACGGCCGAAGACATCCAGCCGGCCCGGCCCCCAGGAGGCGATGCCCGGCGACGAGGAGAAGCCGCCGCCCAACGACGTCCACGCGCTCCACACGGAGCCGTTCCACGCCGTGTGCATGTATGAGTTGTCCGCGCCACGGGCGACGACGTCGATGCGGTTGGGCCCCCAGCTCACCGCCGCGGGGTCCGACGTGAGATTGCCGCCCAGCGAGTACCAGCCCACCCACTGCGAGCCGTTCCACGCCTTGTGCCAGAGCGCGTTGTCCGTGCCGCGGCCAAAGATGTCCAGCCGCCCCACGCCCCACGACGCGATGGCCGGGCCCGAGTTGAAGCCGCCGCCCAGCGATGCCCACGCGCTCCACTGCGTACCCGTCCACGTCTTCAGCATGAAGGAGTTGTCCGTGGTCCGCCCGACGACGTCGATGTGGTTGGCACCCCAGCTCACCGCCGCCGGATCCGCGTTGAGCGAGCCGCCCAGCGCCTCCCAGCCGACCCACTGCGCGCCGTTGAAGCCCAGGTGCCAGAGCTGGTTGTCCTGGCCGCGACCGAACAGGTCCAGCCTGCCCGCGCCCCACGAGCTGACAGCGGGGCCGGAGAGGAAGCCGCCACCCAGCGACTCCCAGGGGACGCCGTACGTGAGCTGCGCGCCCTGGACGTCCGTGGCGCTGAGGTTGCCGTTCCCATTCCAGTTCGGGTTGCAGTAGTTCATCACCGAGCCGAGGTCCCACGGCCCGATGAGCCAGTCACCCGAGGAGCCCTGCGCGGGCTCGGTGCAGGTGGACGGCCGGTCCGGACGGTTCTGCTCGTGGGCGTAGCCCAGGGCATGGCCGAACTCGTGCACCGCGATGGCGTCGATGCAGAACTGGAGCTGGCTCTGGCACGACGTGCTCCAGTTGTTGAACGTGAAGTTCAGCACCATGCCCTGGGCCATGCCGTTGAGCCCGTTGCCCAGCGCCTTCACGTGCGGCCCGACGTCGCTGATGTTGATGCGGATGCCCGTGGACGAAGCCGGACACGTGCCCCAGCCCGTGAAGCGTACGCCCGAGCGCGCCTCCCACGTGCGCGCCACCGCATTGCGCACCCACTGCCGCTGCGTGGCGTCCGCACCCGGGTTCTCCCAGCACACCGGGACGGTCATCGGCCGCCACAGCGTCGTGGAGGCCACGTAGAGGTCCGCCGCGGTGTTCGTGAGCGTCTCCGCCGGAGCGGATGTCGGCTCGGCGGACTCGGGCGCCTCCATTCCTCCGTCACAGCCCAGCAGCGAAGCGAGGCCAACTCCCAGGGCCGCGAGCAGCGCGGTCTTCCGGTGGGGGGCGATTCCAATCAACATGGTGTCCGTCTCCGCCGCCTTCCGCCGGACGGGGCCTCCATGGCCCCCTCATCTCGCGAAGGACGGGGCCCGGGTTCTGTCAGCCCACCCGGCCCGCTGGCAGTGAAATCATGATGAACATTATTTACTGATGCAGCCGGAGTGCAGGAGCGGACAGTCCCTTCTTGTTCAACACTTCAAGGCAGCGCAGCGCCCCCGGCCTCGAACACGAAGCTGGCCTCGGCATGGCAGAGCCAGTCGGTGGGCTTGCCGGTACGCTCGTCCGTGACGGTGAGGCGCACGCCGCGCAGCATCGCACCCCCGCCGTCCACCACTCCGCTGTACAGCCGATCCACGGTGCGCAAGGGGATGGGCGCGGGTGTGGCGCCAGAGCCCTCCACGACGAGCGGCTCCGCGGTGAGCGTCACCGGCGGAGTGGCACCGTTGACCGCCACCAGCACCAGGGCTCGTGCGCGAGGCGTGAAGCCCAGCGTGACGGAGGCCCCCGGCATGCACAGGTTCCACTCGGCGAGCGCCGGCCCCTGGGTGTGCGGCTGCCCCTCGGTGAGCGCATTGCGGTAGAGGGAGAAGGTCCGTCCGGCCCCCGTCTCCCAGCGGGGCTGCACCAGGCGCAGCAGCGTTCCGTACTGGAAGATCCACGGTTCGGGCTTCTCGGCGGTGCCGGAGGCGGGGAACTCGATGTGTTCCACCAGCACCTCGGGGTGGTTCTTCAGCTCGCGATCCCACCACACGGTGCGCCGGTACTCGTGCTCGTGCGGGCTGGGGAGCAACGCTCCCTCTCCCTGGAGCGAGCGTATGACATAGGTGTTCCAATAGCTGCCGAGCAGCGGCACTCCTGGCTTGCGCTGCTCGAGGCGACGGGCGACGGCCTCCAGCTCGAGGAAGCCAGGGTTTGGCACCGGGGCAGGCAGGGCCCACGCGCTGCCCGCCAGCGCCGTGGCACCCAGTGCGGTGTACACGTGGCGGCGCCAACGGGACAGCCCCGGCACCATCCCCATGCCGAGCGCCACCGTCAGCGCTCCGCTGAAGGTGCCGAAGAGAAACAGCAGCGCGTAGTAGCGGGTCGAGTAATCGTTGTTGCGCACGTGGTCGATCACCGTGAGCAGCACCACGTGCGCCGCGGCGAGGAGCCAGGTGGCCAGCACCAGCACCGCGCCCTCCAGCCGCAGCGCGTCCGGAATGGCGCGAGTGCGCAGCGTGCGCCACAGGAAGGCGGTGGACACGCAGGCGCCCACCGTGCCCACGACGAGCCACGGCAGGAACGGAAGGCCAGACAGGTTGTCCGCCATGACGCGCGCGTTCTGGCCCAGGTACTCCCAGTCGATGCTCACCTGGGTGCGATAGGGCAGGCCGAACCGGTGTCTGGCGAAGTCCCGGTAGCCGAAGCGGATGAGGTTCTCCACCACGACGGCCGCCACGATGAGCGACAACGCTCCACTCCAGCGCCGCCAGAAGCGGCGGCCCTCGAAGAGGCCCGGGGCGAGCAGGCGCGCACGCACCGCCTCCGCGGTGGCGAGGATGACCAGGAGCGGGCCGCTCACGGTGGACGTCCAGATGGAGAGGAAGGACAACAGGAAGGTGCGCGCGCGGAAGAGGCGGGTGGTGCGGCGAGGCGGGGCGCTGCCCTCGTGAGTCCTCACGAGCTCATTGTCCTGGCGCAGGCTCCACCACGCGAGCAGGAGCGCCGTCAGCTGCCACGGGTACACCTGGGCCAGCTCGAAGAGGATGCCGCGCAGGGGCGTATTCGCGAGGAGGACGGCGGTGTAGAGGCCGGCCCCGAGCAGGCGGAAGCCTCGGCTGAGCGCCCCCACGACGAAGGCGCCTCCGAGCAGCCATGCGGTGAGCCACGCGTGCAGGTGCAGGTACGTCCAGGTGAAGCCGAAGAGGTGTCCCACCACTCGCGCGGAGAGGAAGGGCCAGGCACCGAAACGATCCTGCCCGTAGTAGTAGAAGTCGAAGAGGCTCCACCCCTCCGCGTTGCACATCATCACCGGGATGGCGCAGTCCGAGTTGTAGAGGGGGACCTGCGGCGTCTGGGGGTTGAGCGACCAGGTGGCGCGGGCGACGAGCAATCCGAAGAGGATGATGGCGCCTGCGCCCCCCAGTCGCCGGGCCCACGTCACGGCACGAGCCAGGGCGGCGGCGGGAGCGTGGGACGTTTCGTCGGGGGCCTTCATCGTGGCCGAGCGTCTACCACCGACGCGTCCCCTCACCAACCACGCGTGCCCCCCGGGGATTGGAGTCGTCGTTCACGGTAGCGACGGAGCCCGTCGGCGCGGAAGGTCGCAGGCAGGTGTCGCCCGTGCCCTTCAGCGGAGCGCCGCGCAGGTCTCCAGAACGAGGCCGCGCAGCCAGCGATGCGCAGGGTCGGCATCCAGCCGAGGGTGCCAGAGCAATGAGATCGTGACCTCCGGCACGGGGAAGGGAAGGGGAAACCCACGCAATCCAGCGCGCAGGTTTCCGGTCTGCCGGTCGGGAACGGTGGCGATCAGGTCAGAGGCCCGAGCGAGCGCCAGCGCGGTCGAAAAGCCACCGACAATCGTGACGACCTCTCGTTCCAGCCCGAGCGGCTTCAAGGCTTCATCAATCGGTCCCTTGTCGAGCCCCCGCCGCGAGACGTTGATGTGTCTGCCTTTCGCATATCGGGAAGGGGTGATCCTGCCCTGGCTCAGCGCGTGCCCCATCCGTACGACGCCAATGAAACGATCCCTGAACAACGCCTGTGCACGCACCTCCGGACCCGTCGTCTTCCCCACCACGCCAGTCTCCAGATCGACGGTCCCCTCGCGAAGAGACGTGCTCTCTTTGTCTGGCTTCTGCACGAAACAGAGCCGCACCCCTGGCGCCTCCTCGCCGACGCGAGCAATGAGCGCCGGTCCGAAGTTCTCGACAAAGCCTTCGCGGGTGCGAAGCGTGAACGTCCTGACGAGCTGCTCGAGGTCGAGCTTCTCCGCGGGGCGGAGAACCCCTTCCGCGTCCTGAACGAGCTGACGGACCCGTTCGCGGAGCTCGAGCGCTCGGGGTGTGGGAACGAGACCTCGTCCGGCTCTGACCAGCAGTGGATCACCCGTCGTCTCTCGCAAGCGCGAAAGCGCGCGGCTCATCGCCGACGGGCTCAGCCGCAGCCGTTGGGCTGCGCGCGCAACACTCCCTTCCGCGAGCACCGCATCGAGAGTGACCAGCAGGTTCAGGTCCGGGGGCGACATGCATGGGTTGTAGCACGGCCTGTTCGTGAGATGGCGTCAGACGCACGGATACAGTGCAAATGGTGCGTCTTCCGCCATGTCAGACAAGGGAGCATGGTTCAGGCAGTTCCATTTCGAGAGCTGTCAAAAGCGGAGGTCATTTTGAAGTCAATCATTGCAACACGAACTGAGGAAGTCGCTGGAAGTGCGGAACGCGCTCCTTCGGCTCGCCAGGCGCTGGCCAGCCTTTCGCTCTCCATGCTGCTGTCCTCGCTGGGTACCAGCATCGCCAATGTCGGTCTGCCCACGCTGGCGCGGGCGTTCGCCGCCTCCTTCCAGCAAGTCCAGTGGATCGTCCTCGCGTATCTGCTCGCCATCACCACGCTGATCGTCAGCGTCGGACGGCTCGGCGACCTCACCGGCCGCCGACGGCTGCTCCTGGCCGGTATCTTCCTGTTCACGGTGGCCTCGGTCCTGTGCGGCGTCGCCCCCACGCTTGGGCTGCTGATCGCCGCCCGGGCGGCGCAGGGCCTTGGCGCGGCCATCATGATGGCCCTCACCCTGGCGTTCGTCGGTGAGACGGTACCGAAGGCAAGGACGGGGAGCGCCATGGGACTGCTCGGCACGATGTCCGCCGTTGGCACCGCGCTCGGTCCCTCGCTCGGCGGTGTGCTGATCGCCGGGCTCGGTTGGCCGGCCATCTTCTTCGTCAATGTACCGCCAGGCATCCTGACCCTGTTTCTCGCGCATCGCTTCCTGCCCGTTGATCGACAGGGGACGAAGACGGAGCGGACCGGCTTCGACCTCGTGGGGACGCTGCTGCTGGCCCTGTCGCTCGCGGCCTATGCGCTCGCCATGACGATGGGGCGTGGCAATTTCGGCCTGCTCAACGTGACGCTGCTGTTCGCGGCCGTCTTCGGCGTCGGCCTCTTCGCGCTCGCCGAGGTGAAAGCCGCGTCACCTTTGATCCGCCTGGCGATGTTCCGGAATCCGGTCCTGAGCGCGGGCTTCGCGATGAGCACTCTGGTCACCACTGTGGTGATGGCGACGCTGGTGGTGGGCCCGTTCTATCTCTCCGGCGCGCTTGCGCTCGACGCAGCCCGTGTCGGGCTCGTCATGTCGTCCGGTCCGATTGTCGCCGCGCTGACGGGCGTGCCGGCCGGCCGCATCGTGGACCGGTTTGGCGCACACCGGATGACCCTCGCCGGGCTCATCGGAATGGCTGCAGGCTCCTCCATCCTGCCCCTGGTGCCGACGCGGTTCGGCGTCCCGGGTTACGTCGCCCCGCTCGTCGTCATCACCGCCGGCTATGCGCTGTTCCAGGCGGCCAACAACACCGCCGTCATGACGAACATCCAGCCGGACCAGCGGGGCGTCATCTCCGGCATGATCAACCTGGCGCGCAACCTCGGGCTCATCACCGGCGCATCCGTCATGGGCACCGTGTTCGCGCTCGGCTCGGCGACGACGAACATCATGACCGCGCGTCCCGAGGCTGTTGCGGCCGGCATGCGGCTCACGTTCACCGTCGCCGCGGCTCTCGTCGCCGTCGCCCTCGCCATCGCGTCTGTCATGAGGCCACGCAGGGAGCGCCCATCGCGAACCCCTGCCTCCCGTCCGTCCAGAAAACACCGTTGATCTTGTGGCCGCACTCCGAGTATTTATCTGTGATTGCAGTCCCAAAAGTCGGTGATTTATTCAAAGACACCACTGTCCGGCATTGGGATGCCCGCGCCCCGAGGAATAAAGCCAGTCAGGTCAACCCCTTGTATCTCCGGGTGTCACATCTCTTTACGTCAGCACCCCGGAGCCTGGGGTGTTGGCGCTCCAAGCACCTCCCGGATGCGGGCGATTTCCCGTGGGTTCCCGGTTGGTCCAGCATTTGCTCAGTGGCAGGGCACGCTGTCCGCGGCTGATGGGAAGTTCAGGCGGCGTGTCCCCCCGAATCAGAGGAAGAACAAATGCTCAAGAAGGCGGCAGTCCTCGCGGTGAGCTGTGGCGCGTTGCTGGTTGGCTGCGGTACCGACCCGGAGATGGAGAACCAGGAGATCATCGCCAACCTGGTCGAGGCCGGGTATCAGGCCGACGACATCCAGGTCGTTGATGGTGCCGTGTACGCGGGGCGCGACGCTCGCGTGAGCCTCGAGGCGTCCCGGGAGATGATCGCGTCCGGCGCGGGGGGCAAGGAGCAGTACCGGACGACCAACCTCATCAACACCGGCCTCGTGACGACGATCTGCGTCAACCCCACGGCCCAGTTCAACAGGTACGCCAACCTCAGCGCGGGTCTCGACCTGGCCATCGAGAACTACAACCAGCGGAACCTCGCCATCCGGTTCGTGCGCGGTCCGGTGGCCGGCTGCACCGCGACCATCATCGCGAAGACCGCGGGCGGCACCGGCGGCTCCGCGGGCTTCCCCGCGGGCGGCCTCCCGTACACCGACATCAACATCGGCACCGGGCTGAACAAGTACAGCATTGACGTGAACGAGCACGTCATCACCCACGAGCTGGGCCACTGCATCGGCTTCCGCCACACGGACTACTACAACCGCGCCATCAGCTGCGGCGGCGGCGCCAGCAACGAGGGTGACGGCGGCATTGGCGCCATCCTCATCCCCGGCACGCCGAGCACGGCGGTGGTGGGCGGGTCCATCATGAACTCCTGCTTCCGGTCGACCGAGACCGGCGAGTGGACCAGCTCCGACATCACGGCGCTGGACTACCTGTACTGAGAGCTGGCGCGACGGCCCCCGGGTCTGTTCATGACTCGGGGGCCCTCCCTCAATACGTGTTGAACATCTGCTGCACCCGCTTCGGGTCCCGGGTCTCGGTCAGCGCCAGCTGGGCCAGCACCCGGGACTTGGCCGGATTGAACTCACCGGAGGCCACGAAGCCCGCCTTGTCGTCATTGACCTCGTTGTTGCGCAGGACCATGCCGGTGGGCACGCGCGTGCTCCGCACGACGAGGAGTCCCTTCTGTCTGGCCCACCGCTCGAGCGCCGCCAGGGCACCCTCCGTCATGTTGCCGTCCCCCACGCCGGCAATGACGATGCCCTTGGCGCCGCCGCGCACCGCCGCGTCGATGAGGTCCGCGGACATGTTCGCGTGGGCGTAGAGGATGTCGACGCGGGGCAGCTTCTGGAGCTTCTCCACGCTGAACTCCGAGCGCACGGTGTTGCGTTTGTCCATGCGCTCGAACCAGGCAATCTTGCCCGTGTTCACGAGGCCCTGGGGACCCCGCTCGGGGCTGCTGAAGGCCTCGACGTTGGTGGTGTTCATCTTCTCCACGTTCCTCGCGGCGTGGACCTCATCGTTGATGACGACCAGGACTCCGCGGTTGCAGGCCCCCGGGTCCGCCGCCACCGCCACGGCGTTGTAGAGGTTGGCCGGGCCATCCGCGCTCACCGCGGTGGCCGGTCGCATGGAGCCCACCAGGACCACCGGCTTGGTGCTCTTGACCACGAGGTCGAGGAAGTACGCCGTCTCCTCCATCGTGTCCGTGCCGTGGGTAATCACCACCGCGTCGACGTCATCGGACTGCAGCAGCTCGTTGACCCGGTGGGCCAGGCGCAGCCAGATCTGGTCGTTCATGTCCTGGCTGCCGATGCTGGCGACCTGCTCGCCCGACAGCGTCGCCAGCTCCTGGAGGTTCGAGACGGCGGCTATCAGGTCCTCGACCTTGAACGCGCCCGACTTGTAGCCGTACTCCTTCTGGCTCGCCTGGGCGCCGGCGATGGTCCCTCCGGTGGCGAGGATGTGCACGCGCGGCTTGGGCCTGGGCCTGGACTCGGTCGCCGCGGGCGGCGTCGCGGGGGTCGGTGCCGCGGGGGCCTGAGGTGCGGCGTACGCGACGCAGGCCAGGGCGCACAGCGCTACCGGCAGCGCCCTCAGGACAGGGGAATGGAAAGCTCGCATGACAGGCTCCTCCTCAGTGGACTTGGTCCTTCTCTCGCTTCCACCGCTCGACGGCGGTCTCCACCAGCTCCTTGAGGTGCCGTCCTATCTGCGGGTACGCCTCGTCCTCGAGGTTGGCCAGGGAGACGCGCGCGGACCACGGTGGCCCATGGAAGCCGCTCCCGTTCAGGAGCACCGTGCCGTAGCGCCGGGCCAGCGCGAAGACGACGTCCAGCGGGTCCCGGTGCCGCTGCACGTAGTCCATGAAGTCCTCCCCGATGTGCTTGCGGCACCAGGCCTCGAGGTCCAGCGTCTGGTAGTACGCCGTGCCCAGTTCGTTGGGCTTGAGCTCCACCCCCAGCCCCCGGAACAGCGCCGCGAGGCGCTCGTGGCAGATCTGCCTGCAGCGCTTCTTGTAGGCGTCGTCCTTGTCCAGGAGCGCGAACGCGGAGAAGAGCATCATCATCTGTTGCTGGGGCAGTGAAAGCCCCGCGGTGTGATTCAGCGCGACCGAGCGGCTGTCCGCGACCAGCCGGTCGATGAACGGGAGCTTCTCCGGGTGGGTGGACAGCGAGCGGTAGCGGTCGTGCACCTCGGACGCCGTCTCCGCGGGCAGCTGGGAGAGCAGCGTGTCGGCGACGTGGTGCTCGTGCATCGCCACCACGCCCAGCCGCCACCCCGTGCACCCGAAGTGCTTCGAGTACGAGTAGACCAGGAGGGTGTTGTGCGGGAGCTCCGCGGCGAAGGAGCGGAACCCCTCGACGAAGGTGCCATAGACGTCATCGGTGAGGATGAGCAGGTCCGGGCGCCGGGTGCGGACCAGCTCCGCCACGCGGGCGAGCGTCCGGGGACGGATGGCCACCGCCCCCGGGTTGGCCGGGTTGACGATGAAGAAGGCCTTGATTCGCGGGTCCGCGAGCTTGTCTATCTCCTCGTCCGGGTACTGCCAGGTGTGTCTCCCGTCCGTGTCCATCTCGCTCTGCTCGATGGGCACCACGTTGAACTGGTACTCGGACAGGTGCGGTATCTCCAGGTATGGGGTGAAGATGGGGGTGCCCAGGGCGATGGTGTCGCCCTTGTTCAACAGCTTGTTGGCGCAGAGGGACTGGAACAGGTAGCTCATCGCCGCCGTGCCACCCTCCACCGCGAACAGCTTGAAGCGGCCCGGGGGAGGACGTCCGGCGCACAGCTCCCTGGCCAGGTAGGCCTCGACGATGCGCTCGGCGTGCACCAGCATCCGGTCCGGCACGGGGTAGTTGTCACCGGTGAGGGAGTCCACCATCTCCCAGACGAACGCGTCCGCCTCGAAGCCCAGCTCCCGCACGCCGAGCTCGAGCGTTCCGCGCAGCAGCTCCACCCCGGGCCCGGGTGGACAGGCGTCCAGGAAGCGTTGGAAGCGCTGAGCGATGTCCACCGAGTGGGGCATGCCGGCGAGCCCCACGTCCGGCTCGTTCCAGGTGCGCCGCGCCTCCGCCATGGCGAAGGAGCCGAGCAGGAAGAAGGACTCCCGCGGCGTGGTGGCAATCCAGTTCGGGTTGCCGCGCCCGGCGTTCAGCATCACCGCCGCTCGGGTGCGGATGGACTCCTCGGCAATCTCGATGAGCAGGTCCTTCAGCTCGAAGGGGCTGAGCATCTCGAGCGGCTTGTCTTCTGCCTCATGCGCTTGCATGTCGGGCTCCTCAATCCAGGCTGGCCAGCAGGTAGCAGCCGAGCGTCACCACGATGTTGCTGATGGCGAAGGTCACCGGATAGGAGAGCGCGGGGACGGTGCTCTCCGTGTCTTCCTGCGCGGTGCGCAGGCCGGGGCTGCTGCACCGCGCTCCCGCGATGGCGCCCTCCAGCAGCCCCGCGTTCATGTGGTAGCGGTACTGGCCCACCACCCACCCGATGACGGGAGGAATCAGTCCCGCCACCAGCGTGCCGATGGCGATGGGCCCGAGCACCCCGGCGCGGACGGACTGAATCACGCCCGCGCCGGCATTGAGCGCGGTGACGGCGATGAAGACGTTCAGCCCCAGGTCCTCCAGGAGCTGCCGCGCGGGCTCGGGAAAGGGGCCTCCCAGGCGCGGGTCTCGGGTGCGGAGCGTGGACAGGACGATGCCGGTGAGGAGCAACCCCACGGCCGAGCCCAGGCTCAGCTTCAGGCCGAAGAGCGGAATCGGCAGGGTTCCGAGGAACGCGCCGACGGACAGGCCCAGCGCCAGGGTGACGATGTCCGTCGCCATGCTGGGGCGCACCACGCGGCCGCCCAGCGCTTCCGCGAGCTGGTGGATGCGCAGCTGGCTGCCGGTGATGCGGAACACGTCGCCCCGCCGCACCACCGTCTCGGGGCCGTGGGGAATCTCCGCGCCGCCGCGGAAGAGTGCGTTGAGGAAGAAGCCGTGCCCCACCGTCCGCATGAGCTCGCCCACGCGCTTGCCGACGGAGCGCTCCGTCTGCGCCACCACCTCCACGGTCTCCAACCCCACCGCGCGGAGCACGGCGTCCGGGACCTCGGGACCCACCACCTGGGTGGCCTTCACCATGGCCGCCAGCGGGCCGCTGACCACCACCAGGTCGCCGGGCCGCAGGCGCAGCGAATCACTCAAGTCGAGCGGCTGCCCTCCACGCTGCACCCGCTCGAGGGCCACCCGCGGGAAGCGCTCCCGCAGCTGCGCGAGCGTCTGCCCTTCTCCCTCCGGGTTCTCCAGCCGGAACGCGCGCACCTCCAGCGACTCGGCTTCCGGCGCCAGCGCGAGGGCCGTGCCGGGGAGCGGATGCGCCTCTCCTGCTTCGAGCTCTTGCTGGTACGCCCGGGCTTCACGCTTCACGTCTCGTCCGAACCAGCGTGGGAGGACCTTCATCATCAAGACGAAGAGCACCAGGCTCACGCAGTAGCCGAAGGCGAACGCGGTGGACAGGTTGGCGAGCACGGTGGGGTCGCCCGCGTGCTCGCGCAGGTATACGTCCTTGGCGGCGCCGAGCCCCGCGGTGGCGGTGTTGGCGCCAGCGAAGATTCCCGGCGTAAGCCCCGGGGCGAGGTGGAGCACCGCGCCCAGGCCCACCATCAGGCCCGCGGAGAGCAGGGGGACGAGCAGCCCCAACACGATGAAGGCCCGCGCGTCGCGCCGCAGGCCGGAGAGGAACTGGGGGCCGACCTTCATGCCCACGGCGAACATGAAGAGGTTGAAGAAGAGCGTGCTGGCGAAGTCCGGCACGGAGAAGGTGACGCCGCGGAGGCTGGCCCAAAGGCTGAGCCCCAGGCCCACGATGAGCGTGGACGCGGTGGCGCCCAGGTTGAAGCGCCACAGCGTGATCCGGCCCAGGGCGTAGCCCACGGCGACCGTGGCGAACAGGAGCACGAAGGGTTGGTTGGCCAGGAACGCGAAGACGGGGCCGAGCAGGCCCGTGGCCTTCGCGGCGCTCGGGAGGTCTCTCGCCAGCAGGCGCACCAGCAGGATGCCGCTGAGCGCGAGCCCGGCCCACGCGGCCAGCCGCAGTGCGTGAGTACGGTCGCGCATGGGGGTGGCGCTGGGCATCCGGGGGGCTCGGGGGTTGGAAGAGCGATTCGTCTTACAGGCTGGGCATGGAGGGCCCCGCGCGCCATGTGCCAGTCCGCGCGGTCCCGGCGCCCGGCTGGCTACGACTCCAGGGCAGCTTCCTTCCAGGCCAACCAGGACAATCCGCCCTCCGTGCCGAAGAGGGCGGACCCACCCTCCACGAGGATGGCGTAGACGCGCGGGTCCGCGAGCCGGGGAAGGGCGCGCACGACTCCCTTCGTGGCGTCGAAGTGCGCCGCGCCGAGCAGCGTGCCGATGAGCGCGCCCCCTGGCACGAGCGCCGTGGCGACGATGGCGCGAGAGGGCAGCCCTTCCGACTCACGCACCCGGGTCCACCGCGAGCCGTCGAAGTAGCTGAAGCCGTCCTGACAGGTGCCAGCGATGGCGCGCCCCTCCGCGTCGGTGGCGAGCGCCGTCACCCAGTTGTCCGTGAGGTCTCTCCCGTCGTGGAAGCGCTGCCACCGCGAGCCATCCCAGCGCACCAGGCCCCGGTCCTCGCTGGCCACCCAGAGGAAGCGGCCCGCGCCGTCCGCCACGTAGGGGTGGTCACTCCAGCCTTCGGGGATGGGCAGTCGCTCCACCAGGGACAACGTCTGCCCACCCGTCGCGACGATGGAGGCGCCACGCCCGTCCACGAGCGCCACGCCACTGTCCATCCGCACGGCCGCGAGCACCGAGAGCTTTCCGAGCGCCACGGGGTTGCGCCCGCCATACGCCACCTGCGTCCACACCTTTCCGTCGTACAGGCCCAGCCCGTAGGTCGTGGCCACGTAGAGGCGCTCCCCGTCACTGACAACGCCGAGCACCATGTTGCTGGGGAGCGCGGGCGTGCGGAACGACTGCCAGCGGCCGTCGTCGCGCTGCCAGCACACGCCCCGGTCGAACGTCCCCACCACGAGCCGCCCCCGGTGCCGGGTGAGCGCGGTGACATGGTTCCCGCAGAGCTGTCCTGTGGGCGTCACCCTTTGCCATCTTCCCGCGGCTCGGAGGTACACGCCCGAGTCGCGCGTCCCCACCCACGCAGCGCCGCTCATCGACGTGGCACCCATGGGCAGCTCCGAGGGTTGCTCGAGGGCTCTTTCGGGAAGCTCCCCGTTCCACGTCCTCGCGTCGCCCCGCGAGCCGAGGAGCGTCACTTCGCCCCCGGCGGTGCGCGCATACTCCAGCGGGCCCACGGGCACGTCGACAGCGGAGGCCAGCTTCCCGCTGATGTCGATGAAGAACGCGCCCTCGCTGGTCCCCACCTTCAGGCCCCGCCGCTCCTCCGCGAGGAAGCGCACGGGTCCGGGGACGGGCCACATCCGCGCCGTGCCCAATTCCAGCACGCGCCCGTCCGCCGTGCCCGCGAAGCGTGTGGACAGCGCGGTGTACGTGGAGCCGGGAGGCAGCGACGCCGCGAGCTTCCCGAGCCGCGCCTCGTACTCACCGGTGCTCGCGCCGTCAGCGGGAGGCAGCGCATGCCACCGCACGTCCAGCACGGGCCGTACCTGGAAGCGGGCGTCGAGCGAGACCAGTCCCTCATCCGTCGCGGCGAAGAGCTGGTCCCCGGTGCGCTCCAGCGCGCGGCAGAAGTGGCTCGGCAGTCCATCCTCCACGGTGAGCACCCGGACGGGCTTGCCGGTGGGGGAGAACAGCTCCAGCCCCCCTTCGGTGCAGGCAACGACATGACCGGCGAAGGCTTCCAGGTCATGCACCGTCTCGGTGTTGGTGACGGTGGCGGCAAGCGCCGCGGCGGTGACGACGGAGAGCGCGATGGACATGGCTCCCTCTCATTGCGAACCGCGGGCCAGCCCTCCGTGTCACCCTCCGGCCACAGGTGCGGCCGGAAGTCAGCAGGCCGCCGGCCCCAGGGAAGGAGCCGGCGGCCTGACGGAGCGGGCGACTACTGCACCGTGGCGTGCACCCGCACCTTCTCGCGCCGCTCGAACCGGTTGCCCGCCGGGTCCCGAGCCACGAAGACCAGCTCGTACTCCCCGGGCGCGGCGTCGCACGGCACCTTCAGCTCACCGGAGAAGCGCAGGCCATCCTTCGTCTCCAGCAGGCGCTGCTCCTCGCCGAACAGCTCGCCGTACACGCTGACCTCCTTGGTGGTCTCCACCGCATCCACCTCCAGCTTCAGCGTGTCCCCCTGGGCCAGCTCCATCGAGGAGAGCGTCACGTCGAAGTCGTTGCCCTTCGAGTCCAGCCGGTAGCGCACCTCGCGGCGCAGCACCCGTCCATCCGGCAGCTCGGCGGCGATGACGACCTCGTAGTAACCGTCCTTCACCGACAGCGGCACCAGGAACCGGCCCCGCCACCCGCCCGTCACCGTATCGAACGTCAGCGGCTTCACCAGGCCGAAGGGGAAGTAGGCCGTCACCCTGCGCGCGTCTCGCGGGGCCCGCACGCTGATGATGGGGTCTCCCGGTGGAATCTCCTCGCGGCTCAGCTCCCCGAAGACTCCCGCGTAGGACATGCCCTCGGGCAGGTGCACCGGCACCAGCTCCTTCACCGACTCGCCGCCCGGCGCCGTGCGCGCCACCTGCTCCACCGCGACGAAGGACGTGTACTTGCTCATCAACCCGTACTGGAGCGCGGTGGCGGTGATGCCCTGCACGACCTCCGGCGACTCGCCCCGATAGCCTTCGACGGTCAGCTCTTCAATCCGCTGCCGGGCCCACAGGCTCCGGAGCGCGGAGTTCTCCGGGGCGGCTTCAGGGAAGCTCACCGGCACCTCGAAGTGGCGCTCCATGCCGCGCACCCGGCCGGAGATGCGCAGCACGCCCTCGCCCGTGCCGTGGAACTTCCCCACCAGGAACAGCGGCTGGCCGCTGAACAGGTCGGGCAGCACCTTCGGGTACACGTCCGCCACCGGCAGGCCGTCCAGCTCCGTGCGCAGCGAGGTGAGCACCGGGCCACGGATGCGCGTCTCGAACTCGCGCGCCACCTCATCCTCGGGGCGCCGGAGGTTGACGAAGGTGGAGCTGCCACGGCCCACCTCGGCCATCTTCGCAATCAGGTAGCGGTTGGTGCCCTCGCCGACGCCGGCGGTGAAGATGCGCGTCTGCTCGCCCAGGTGCTCCTGCAGCGTGGAGAGCACGTCGTCGTCTCCGCCGATGAGGCCGTCCGTCATGAAGAGCACCATGCGCAGCCGGGCCGGGTCGTTGGCGGGGACGATGGCCTCCTGCGTGGCGGCGCGCACGTCCGTGCCGCCACCGCCCCAGAAGTTGGCGACGTAGGGCAGGGCGCGCTCCACGTTCTCCCGCGTGGCGGGCACCGCCGTCGGCGCGAACTTCTTCACCACCGTGTTGAAGTCGAGCACCTGGAACGAGTCCTCGAGGTTCAGGTGGCGGAGCACCTCGGCCGTGATTGCTTTCGACTTCTCGATGGGCAGGCCCGACTGTGAGCCGGAGGTGTCGAGGACGAAGTACAGCTCGCGCGGCACCACCTCCTTGTCGGAGGGCTGGAGCTGCGGGTTGAGCATGACCAGGAAGTAGCCGTGGTCCGCGCCCGGCTCGCGGTGCATGAGGACGGCGGGGCGGATGAGCGCGTCGGCGACGGTGTACTCCAGCGTGAAGTCCTTGTTGGGAATGCGCTCGTCGCGGCCCAGCTGCACGCGGGCGCGGCCGCGGCCCTCGCGCGCCACCTCCACGCGGTGCGAGCTGGAGCGCAGCGCCTGGATGGGCAGGCCCGCGTCGAGCCGCACGTTGACCTGGATGTCATGGCCCTCGCGCAGCTCGGGCGGGAGGACGGGCGGAGAGATGCGGCTGGCGTCGGGCACGGCGGTGGTGTCCGCGGACGTGCCCTCGCCCTGGCGGAAGGGCAGGGCCTGGCCACCCATGTAGCGGGGGCCCACCACCATGGGGAACGTGAAGCGGTAGGTGCCGGACTCGTAGGGGAGCCGGTCCACGTAGTGGATGCGCACGCGGACGCGCTCGCCGGGGAGGATGTTGGCGACGGACTGGGTGAAGACGTTGGGACGCTCCTGGTCCAGCAGCGCCGCCGTCTTCCCCTCCGACTTCGCCTGCTCGTAGGTGGCGCGGGCCTGCTCGCGCGTCTGGATGACGCCCTTGATGATGCGCTCGCCGATGACGAGCTCCATGCCGTCCACCGCCGCCTTCTCCGGCAGGGGGAACACGTAGAGCGCTTCCAGCGGCTCCGTGTAGGGGTTCTCGAAGACCTGCGTCACCGTGACGGAGGCGAGGAAGCCGCTCACCTCGGCGTCCACCTCCGTGTGCTGGAGGCTGAAAGTTCGCGGCGCGGTGTCCGGGCAGCCCGTGGCGTCCGCGTGCTGGCGCAGCCGGGCCACCAGCGTGCCCTGGGAGATGGCGCCCGGGCTGAGCGGCGACGGCGGCGTGGGACACGGCGGCTGCTGCGCGGTGGCCGTCAGGGACAGCAGGCAGACGGAGAGCGTGGCGAGAAGGACTCGCATGGAACGAGGGCCTCGGATTTCGGGGTGTGCCCGGGGGATTGCAGGCCCCGGGCCAGCGCGAAATGTGGCGAGCCGCCCGCGCTCGTGAGCCGGCGGCTGGCCGGGTCGATGCCACCCGTGGTCCGCGAGTGACACGAGCCCGTGGCCACCGGGCCACACTTCGCCCGGCATGGGCGAGCCGCGGTGCGGCGTGCGGGACGTTCGACGAATCCGGGGAAGAATTTCCGGGGTCGCCGTTCAACGACGGGGGGCGCATTTGCAACCAGATTTCAGCGCACTCCTGTCGTATCCCATCGCAACACCACAGGAGCCAACATGGACAAGCATGACGAGAAGCCCGAGGGCGCGCCCTCGGCGGACCGCCGTAACTTCATGAAGACCGTGGTCACCGGCACTGTCGCGGCGGGCCTTGTCGCCACCGTGGGCAAGGCGGAGGCCGCCACCACGGGCCTGTGCGGCAAGCCCGTGACGCTGCCGCTCGCGGCGGTGCGGACCAAGGTGGTCTTCAACAACAAGTCGCCGCCGACGCTGGCCGACCTGCACGCCGCGCTCGACGACCTCATCAAGCCGAGCGGCTGCCCCAACTGCGGCCTGGGCGGCATCCTCAAGGACCGCGGCATCATCCGCGAGCTGGTGCTCAACACCGGTTACCTGGGCGACCAGGTGGAGCCGGTGACGCTGGTGCAGGACTTCGGGACCGCGGGCTTCTGACGCGCCATGGCCGGCGGGATGGATTCAACCTGGAAGCCGGATGACTTCGTTCCGCCCCGCCGGCTGGGCGTGGGGCTCACGTACATCCCTGGCGCGCCCGCTGTCGAGGCGTGCCGGGGCGCTGTGGACTTCCTCGAACTCAGCCCGGACATCCTCTGCCACGAGCAGTTCTCCGGCGGCGCGCGCCGGCTGGTGCCACAGCCCGCGCGCTGGGAACAGGCGCTGCGCGACACGGAAGGCGTCCCCGTCGTGGTTCACGGCCTGGGGCTGTCCATCGGCTCGGCGCATGGGTGGAACACGGCGTACCTGGACCTGCTGGACGCGCTGCACGCGCTGCGGCCTTTTCCCTGGCACAGCGAGCACCTGGGATTCCTGACGGTGGAAGCTCCCGGCGGCGGTGAGCTGAACGTGGGCACTCCGCTTCCGCTGCCCTTCACGGAGGAGGCGCTGGAGCTGATCGTCCCCAGGGGCGCGGCGCTGGCCCGGCGCTATGGAGTGCCATTCCTGCTGGAGAACCTCACCTGGTACCTGCCAGGTCTGCCCTCGGAGGGCGGCCGGGATGAGGTGGGCTTTCTCAATGACTTCGTCGAGCGCTCCGGCTGCGGGCTGCTGCTGGACCTCTACAACCTCCACTGCAACGCGGTGAACCACCGCTTCGACGCCTTCGAGGCACTGGGCCGGTTGCGGTTGGACCGCGTGGTGCAGGTACACATCGCCGGGGGAGACACGCACAACGGCTTCCTGATGGACGTCCACAGCCATGCGGTGCCGGAGCCGGTGTGGGAGTTGCTCGAGTGGCTGGTGCCGCGCGCGCCCCACCTGGCGGGCATCAGCTATGAGCTGCTGGATGAGGCTCGGATGGCGCCGGAAGCGGTGCTCCGGCAGGTCGAGCGGGCACGGGCGATATGGCACTGGCACCTGGCGCTGGCGGAGAAGGGGACGCGCCATGGCGCTGCGTGATTGGCAGGCCGCGCTCGGGCAGTTGGTGGAGGCGCGCTCGTCGGGACGGGACGCGGCCCCGGTGCTGGCGTCGCTGGATGGGCGGGCACTGGCGGAGGAGGAGCGCCACTGGCTGCGTGAGGTGGGAGGCTCGCCCGGCTTCGCGCTGACGGCGGAGGTGCCCCGGTGGTGGCGACACCAGCGCGTGGGGCGGTCCGCGCGGCTGACGCTGATGGCGCTTGGCGGGAGCGCGGACGCGGTGCTGCGCGACTACCTTCGGGAGGTGCCGTGCTTCACCCTCTTCTTCATCGCCGAGGGGCTGTCGTTCCTGGACTTCGTGGCGCGCACCGTGGCGGCGCCTCACGTGCGGCCGATAGCGGAGCTGGAGCGCGCGCTGTGGACGCTGAAGCTCGCGGCGTCCGCTCACGGCGGCACCGTGCCCGAGCTGGCACCCGGGGCCGTGCTGGAGCGGCACCCGTCCGCCGCGTGCATCCTGTTCGACGCGCCACCCGAGGCCGTGCTCGGGGCTCTCTTGAAGCAGGCGCCGCTGCCCGAGCCTGAAGCGCGGCGGTACCCCGTCCTCGTCGCGCCTGGAGTACCGGGGCTCTGGCGCCCCGCGACGCCCGAGGAGGCGAGCGCCTTCGCGGCCGGTTCGGAGGGGACGCCGCTGGACGCCGCGGGTGCGCTGCCAGGGAGCTCGGCGGACGTGGTGGCGGCACTGCGGGTGGCCGGCGCGCTGCGGCTCCGGGAGACCCCGGGGCCTGGTTCACTGACGTGAGGTGAGCACCGGCGCGCGCGTCTCCGCCAGCCGCTCCAGGAGCACGGCGGCCTCGGTGGGCGCGTCGTGCGTGGCAATCTCCGCCTGGAGCCGCTGGGCCTTCTTCCGGAAGTCCGGCGTCGCGAGCACGGTGCGCACCGCGCGCCGCACCTGCTCGGGCGTGGGCGTCTTCGTCTTGAGGTTCAGTCCCACACCCGTCCAGGCGATGCGGTTGGCGATCTCCGGCTTCTCCTCCGTGGTGCCCGCGCACACCAGGGGCACACCCTGTGCGAGGGCACACTGGACGCCGCCATAGCCGCCGTTGGTCACCATCACCGAGACGTGCGGCATCAGGTGCGCGTAGGGGATGAAGCGCTCGATGCGGGCATTGGCGGGGAAGGGGCCAGCACCGAGCCACTCCACCGGTGGGCCTCCCGTGGCCGCCACCACCCACACGTCCTCGTCCGCGAGCGCCTGGAGCGTGGCGAGGAGGAGGTGCGGCTCCTCCGTCGCCAGCGTCCCCTGCGTGACGTGGACCACGGGGCGGCGCGACTCGCGCAGCTCGTTCCACCACGCGGGCGGCTTCCAGTCGGCCGGGGCCTCGGGGAGGAACGGGCCAATGAAGTGGACCTGCGGGGGAAGGTCTCCGCGCGGGTACTCGAAGGACGGCACCGTGCCCTGGAGGTAGAGGAAGGGGGACACGGGGACGTCGAAGATGGGCCTGGGCGTGGCGGCCAGGCCGAGCCCGGCGCGCATGCGCCGCAGGTGCGCGTTGACGTCGCGGAAGAGGACGTGGTTGAGGCCCCAGGCGAGCGCGCGATTGCGCAGCCTGCCGAGTGGCGTGCTCATGGGCATCAGTCCCAGGCCGAAGGGCGCCGTGTCGGCGCTGCCGACCGTCATCGCGGTGATGCCGAAGGCGGCCCACGGCAGGCCTCGCCGCTCCTGGAGGACGGACGCGCCGACGAAGCCGGTGTCGCAGACCAGGACGTCCGCCGGGTAGTCCCGCAGCTCGGCCTCCAGGTCCGCCACCTGTCCGGGCGCGGAGTCGATGAAGAAGCGCGTGAGGTCGAACTTGAGCTTCGCGAAGTCGCCCAGCGCCGCGCGCTCGGGGAACACGTCATTCACCGTGGAGTCGTGGAAGTCCCTCGCGGCCCGCATGGGCACGAAGCGCGCCCCGGTGGCCTCGACCTTGGGACGGAAGATGCTGCCCGTGTACCAGCGCACCTCGTGCCCGCGCTCGACGAGCCGGCGGGCGATGGGCGCACCGGGGTTGAAGTGGCCGGTGAGGGGAATGGTGGCGAGGAGGAAGCGGGCCATGGCTCGGACGGTACTCCCGGTGGCGGCGCAGTGCCTTCGTCCCGGTGGGAAGGCGTCACCCGTGCACTCCGCCATTGAACGTTGCGACGGGCACCGGTACATGCTGCCGCCGCGAACCAGGGGACAGCATGACGACCGACAGCGGCATCCAGTTCCCGTCCACTCCGGACGGGCGGCGCAGCACCAGCGACACGGCGCGGGCCGTCTTCGAGGCCGCCTTCGACGCCATCGGCGCCGACGCCTCGCGGGAATTGCGCGCGGAGAAGCGCTGGCGTGAGCGCTACCCGCACTACGTGCGACTGCTGGTGGAGCGCTCGCTGGAGAGCCCCGAGAATGCCCTCGCCATCGCGCGCGCCGGCCTGGACGCGACGCGGCGCGCCTTCCAGTTCTGGCGCGACGGACAGCCCCTCACCCTCGACACGGCGATGGCCTCGCCCGTGGGCGAGGGCTTCCGCACCGCCACGCTCGAAGGTCGTGAGCGCTCGGCGCCCGTGACGTGGGAGGTGCCGTACCGGGGGCAGAGCCTCTCCGGCGACGCACTGCTGCGCCAGTTGGAGACGTGGGAGCGCGCGGGTGTCATCGAGCCCTCGCATGCCGAGGCGCTGCGCCTGGTGCAGCGCAACCCGGCGTGGCTGGACCTCTCGGACCGGACGATGGTGCTGCTCGGCGCGGCGTCGGAGGCGGGGCCCTTTCCGTGGCTCATGCGCTGGCGCGCCAACGTGGCCGCGGTGGACCTCCAGCGGCCTCGCGTGTGGCAGCGCCTCGTCGAGCTCGCGTCCACGGGGAACGGACGGCTCCTCGCGCCAGTCCCCTCCAGCGCGCCGGCAGGGGAGGGCGCTGAGCATGTCCGTGCCCACGCGGGCGCGGACCTGCTCACCCAGTCGCCGGAAATCGTCGCCTGGCTGCGGGCGCTCTCCGGGGACCTGGATGTCGCCTCGCTGGCGTACCTCGACGGCGAGCGGCATGTGCGAGTGACGGTGGCGATGGATGCCATCGTCACCGCGCTCGGCGCCGCGCGATTCGGCACGTCGCTCGCGTACATGGCGACGCCGACGGACGTGTTCGCCGTGCCCGAGGACGTCTCGCGCGCGGTGGCCGCCCGCTACGCGCAGCGGGGCATGGTGGGGCGCACGGCCCAGGCCACGCTGCGCGGGGTGAGCCGTGGCGCGCTGTACCAGCCGAACACCGGCCGCATCATCGAGTGCAGCAACGGCCAGCGCTACGGCACGGTGGACTGCATCGTCCTCCAGCAGGGCCCCAACTACGCGCTGGCCAAGCGGCTGCAGCAGTGGCGGGCCATCGTCACCCGCGCGGGGGGGCAGCGCGTGTCCATCAACGTGGCGCCGTCCACGGCGACACACTCGGTGGTGAAGAACCCGCTGCTCGCCGCCGGCTTCCGGGGCGCCCGCAGCTTCGGCGTGGAGATCTTCGAGCCCTCCACCACCAACGCGCTGATGGCGGCGCTCTGGGTGCATGACCTGCGCAACCCCGACGCGCTCTCCAACCCGAGCGTGCCGCTGCGGCACCCGCTGGAGCTCATCATGCAGGGCGCCAACCATGGCGGCATGTGGCGCCTGCCGTACCTCACGCGCTCCGTGCTGCCGCTGGCCGCGCTCGCCGGCTTCACCCGGCGCTCCATGTACTGACGGAGCGCCGGGGCGATTCACAGAGGGCTCAACTAGACGTGCGCGGGCTCGATGGGTGGGCCAGGCCACCGAGGGCGGAGGTTGAGCCGGGCCTGCTCCAGCAGGTCCACCACGTCGTCGTCCGGCACCTGGTGGAAGTCCGAGTACCACTGGCCGATGGCGTACAGCGCTGGCGTTGGGAACACGCACACCGCGTCGTCCACCAGGGGTCGCAGCTCGGCGAGCGCCTGCGAGGCGGCGACCGGGACGGCGAGCACGATGCGACCGGGATGCCGCAGGCGGAGCGCCTGGATGGCAGCCCGGAAGGTGCCTCCCGTCGCGATTCCGTCGTCGACGAGGATGACGACCTTGCCCTCGAGCGCGGGCGCCGGGGCGCCCTGGCGGTAGCGCGCCACGCGCTCGTTCACCTCGGCGCTCTTCCGTCGGACCGTGTCCCGTACCTCTTCCTCCGTGGCGCCGACCTCCTCCATCAGCTCGCGGTTGAGGTAGGCGATTCCTCCCTCCGCCACCGCGCCCAGCCCGAGCTCCTGGAAGCCCGGCGCGCCCACCTTCCGCACCACCCAGACGTCCAGGGGAGTGCCCAGTGCGGACGCCACCTCGTAGGCCACGGGAACGCCCCCGCGAGGCAGTCCCATGACGAGGGTGTTCTCTCCCGAATAGCCATGCTCGAGCAGCAGCTCCGCGAGCCTCCGGCCCGCATCGACGCGGTCCTCGAAGTACATGGCATCCCCCCGACGCGGCCTGGTCACCGGTCTTCTTCAAGCTAGGGGCGCCCCGTGCCGGGTGGCATCCGCCCACAGTCGCCTCCACCTTGAAGTGACAGCCCACAACCGGGGAGGGGGCGTGGAAACGGGGACCTGGCAGTTCGAGCCGCACACCAGTGAGGTCCGCATCCGCGTCGAGGGCACCGATCTGGCGGAGCTCTTCGAGGAGGCGGGGTACGCACTGGCCGAGGTCATGCTCGGCGAGTCTCCGCCGGAGCCACCGTCCGGCGCGGAGGAAGAGCACCTCACGCTCGAAGCGGCGGACACCGAGGCCCTGCTCGTCGACTGGCTCAACGAGCTCATCTCCCGCTCGGACATGAAGAAGCGCGTCTACACGCACGTCGTGGTGGACACGCTCGCCGAGCGGAAGCTGCACGCCCGCATCCGCGGCTTCACGCCGGAGGTGCTCAAGACCGCGGTGAAGGCCGCCACCTTCCACGGGCTGGAGATTCGCGAGCACGAGGACCGCTTCATCGCCTTCATCGTGCTCGACGTCTGACCTGCTCACGGCCCTGGCCGCAGCGAGGCGAGGATGGAACCCACCGTCGAAGTCCAGCAACAGCCCACGCCACGCCTTCGCCAGGTCGGGCCCGCGCTCTACGAGCTGGACGCGGGCTTCCGTGAGGACATGCGCGTACCGGCCCGCATCGTCGCCGACGAGGAGCTGCTCCAGAAGATGGCGCAGGACCGGAGCATCGTTCAGCTCATCAACGTGACGACGCTGCCGGGCATCCAGGGCTTCGCCATCGGCATGCCGGACATGCACGAGGGCTACGGCTTCCCTGTAGGCGGCGTGGCGGGCACGCGGCTGCCGGACGGCGTCATCTCTCCCGGAGGCATCGGGTTCGACATCAACTGCGGCGTGAGGCTGCTGTCCACCGGGCTCCGCCACGACGACGTGAGGGACGTCATCCCGGCCCTGGCCCACGACCTGGCGCGGAGCATCCCCACGGGGTTTGGCCGGCACGGCCGGCTGGCCTTGAATCCGGAGCAGGTGGACCGGGTGCTGACCGAGGGCGTCCCCTACGTGGTGTGCAATCTGGGAATGGGCACCGAGGACGACCTGCCGAGCATCGAGTCGGGCGGCCACCTGCCCGCCGCCGCGGCAGCCCGCGTCTCCCTCCGGGCGCGGGAGCGGGGGCATGACCAGCTCGGGACGCTTGGCGGCGGCAACCACTTCATCGAGCTGCAGCGCGTGGACCGCATCCTCGACGCCGCCGCCGCCAAGGCGTTCGGGTTGTTCGAGGGACAGCTCACGATTCTCATCCACACCGGCTCGCGCGGGCTGGGGCACCAGGTCTGCACGGATGCGGTGCGGGAGATGGACCGGGCCCTGGCGCGGGAAGGACTCCGGCTGGTGGACCGGCAGCTCGCGTGCGCGCCGTTCTCCTCACCGGAGGGACAGGCCTACTACGCGGCCATGTGCGCCGCGGCGAACTTCGCGTGGTCCAACCGGCAGGTGCTCACGCACCGCGTGCGCGAGGTGTTCGGCCGGAGGCTCGGCGCGGACGTGTGGCCGCGCATCGTCTACGACGTGGCCCACAACATCGCCAAGGTGGAGGAGTACGGCGGCCAGCGCCTGTGCGTCCACCGCAAGGGCGCGACGCGGGCCTTCGGGCCGGGCAACCCGGAGCTGCCCGAGGCATGGCGCCAGGTGGGCCAGCCGGTGTTCATCCCCGGCAGCATGGGCACGTGCTCCTTCGTCCTGGCGGGACGGAGCGAGTCGCGGTCCGTGTCGTTCAGCAGCGCGTGTCACGGCGCGGGCCGGCAGTTGAGCCGCGCCGCCGCGAAGCGGCAGGTGGTGGGCGCGGAGCTGCGCAAGGAACTCAATGCGCGGGGCATCATCGTGGAGTGCCCCTCGAATGCGGAGCTCGCGGAGGAAGCACCCACGGCCTACAAGGACGTGGAGCGTGTGGTGGACGCGGTGGAGACCGCGGGCATCGCCCGGAAGGTGGCGAAGCTGGTGCCGCTCGCGGTGCTCAAGGGCTGAGCAAGGACGTGTAAGACCGGCTGGTGCCGGGCCCGTACGGTGCGCCCATCTCAATCACGGGAGCAGTCATGTACGACCACATCGGCTTGAAGGTGAAGAACGTCGCGGCGAGCGTCCGTTTCTACGAGGCCGCGCTCGCGCCACTGGGGCTCGTTGTCAGCGGGCAGAACGCGGAAGGCGCGGGCTTCGGGCCGCCGGGCGCGCCCGCGCTCTGGCTCAACAAGGCCGACGCCACCGGCGCCAGCGCGCACCTCGCGTTTCGCGCGGCCACGCAGGACGCGGTGCGCGCGTTCCACGCCGGGGGGCTGAAGGCGGGAGGGAAGGACAACGGTGCCGCCGGTCCGCGTCCGGACTACGGCCCGGACTACTACGCGGCGTTCCTCATCGACCCGGATGGGAACAACGTGGAAGCCGTCTGCATGAAGGCGGGCGGGTGATGAGGGCGCGGGGGTGACGTCGTGCGCGTCACCCCCGTCATGGTATAGAGCGCGCCTCACCGAGGTAGGAGCCGATGCGCGTTCTGTTCTCCATGTCTTCCCTGGCCCTGTGTGCGCTGCTCACGGGCACTGGCTGTGCCACCACCGAGTCGAGCAGGGCGCAGCAGGTGCTGCTCCAGCGGCCGCCCTCGGTCCACGTGACGGAGCGCACCACATCGCTCTCGGCGCGTCCCGCCGGTTGCGCCGTGGAGTACGTGAAGCAGGACCTGGAGGGGGCCACCCATACGCGCAAGGTGGGGCGGCTGGTGCTCACCGGCGTGGGGCTCGACCGGGCCCAGGCGGAGAAGCTGCTGAACGACAAGGTCTGTGGCATCGGCGGCGAGAAGGTCTTCATCGAGTCGGAGGAGTATGGGCGTCCGGGTGAGCGCGATGAGGTCGAGGCGCTGGCCTACGCCTTCGACTCGCCGGTGAACATCTCCCATTCGGGGCTGGTCGCGGACCTCGCCGCCAAGCCGGCCGGCTGCCGTCTCGCCGTCCTGCGCACGAAGCAGCCCGACGTGCGCTACCAGGAGATCGCCGGCCTCCACCTCAAGCTGTCCCCGGGGTACGACCCCGGAGGGTCCCCGCATCAGGTGCGTGCCATGGTCGAAATGCGGGCCGCGGCGTGCCACCTCGGGGCCGACGCCATCCTCCTCACCCAGGAGACCTACGACCTGCCCGAGCTGGGCTCCGTCGTGTCCGGCACCGCCATCGTGTTCGAGGAGAACCTCCGCCGCGAGGCGCCTCCCCGCCCGGACGCGCAGACGCTGTAGCCAGGGGCTTCACCTGGGCGTCCGGCGACTTCGTGCGCGGGACGCTCATGGCACCGGAGCAGGGCGCCTCCGGCGGCGCCAGACGAGCACGGTGGTGAGCAGGCAGAGGACCGCCGCTCCCGCTCCCGCCATGACAAGGCTCATGGCGCGTGCGTCCTCCGGCTCGCGTGGCTCCACCGCCACCAGCGACGCATCCCCCAGCACGACCAGCCCCGCCCATGCCGACGTGGGCTGTCCGTCATTGATGGCCTCGAGCTGGGCGGCCCTCAGCGCGGCGGACGTGCTCAGTCCGCGCGCGAGGTGCCGGTAGAAGCGGGCCACGAGCTCCGCCGCCTCATCGTCCCGCAGTGGCCACAGGCTGGCCACCACCGCGCGTGAGCCTGCCTCGAAGAAGGCGCGGGCGAGGCTCAGCACGCCTTCGCCCGGCAGCACCGCGCCGGACGCGCTGCGACAGCTCGACAGCACGACGAGGGCTCCAGCCAGGTGCAGCTCCGCGATTTCTCGCGGCTGCAGGATGCCGTCCTCCTCCTCGGCGCCCGGGGCGAGGACGAGGGCCGAGCGCTCGGGAGCCTCCGCGTCGACGACGGCATGCGCCGCCACGTGCAGCACGCGCACTGTCGCGAGGTTGGCGCTCTTGAGTGCCCGCTCGGACGCTGCCGCGCCGACGAGCAGCCGCGGGGTCACCTTCGTTTCCTGGAGGGCCTGCTCCACCGCGTGTCCCTCCCACCGCGCCTCCGGCAGCGCGCCGAGCTGGGCGGCTTCCTCGAAGACGCCGCTCCGCTCCGACGCCGTGGCCCGCGCCACCCGCGTGCCGCCTCCCCGGTCCGGGTCGGCCAGCACCAGCGCCTCGCCTCCCGGCGCGAGCGGCGGCTGCGCGCGCCAGTAGCGCCACAGGCTGGCGGACGGCACCAGCGCCAGCTCATAGCGGGCCACCAGCGGCGGTCCGTCCGCACGCTCGCGGAGCGCGGCGAAGGGCAGGTCATGCAGCGGCCCATCCGGCACCAGCAGCAGCCGGCGCACCCCCGGAGGAAGTCCGGCCAGCGCGGGCGCGAGGAGCTGCGCGTGGAGCGCCGCGGCGGCGCCCGCCTCGGAGCCGTCCCTGCGCTCGATGAGGCCGGCGAAGAGGGCCACCGCCGGTGTCAGCCGCGCACGCTCGGGAATGCGGTGGACGCGGGTTCCCTCGCGCGTCACCGCGAGCAGCCATGCGCCTCCGGCGGGATTGCCATAGAAGTCCTTGTCGTCGCCCACGAGGAAGGCGAGCAGCGCCTCATCCGGAGCGAGCCCGTACTCGACGTCCCCCAGGGATGCGAACCCGACGGCCCCATGCCGCGGAGCCGGGCGCAGTTCTTCCTCACTCCGCTCCAATTCCTGCAGCTCACGCAGGGCCGCGTCCCGCGGGCCGGTCGCGAGCCCGGGTTCGAGCAGGCGCCGCTGCACCGCCGCCAGCTTCCGCTGCACCTGGGCGCGCGCCGCGCGCCGGCCCGGCTCATCAAATGCATCGGACAGGGCCCACGAGGCCACCAGCGCGTCGAGCAGCGAGCGCGCCCGCAGCCGCTCGCTCACCCGGAACGCGCGCTCCAGGGCCTCGCGCGGCGCCACCTGTGGGGGCCTGCCCGTCGCGCCGCCGGCCTCCAGCGTCCAGCCCGCGAGCCGGTGGTAGTCGCTGGTCCAGCTCGCGAACACCTCGGCCTGGCTGGAGGCATTGCGCTGCATCTCCCGCAGCGCTTCCGCTCCGTCGAGGGCGCGCTCGGCATGCCGGAGCGCCTCGGGCAGCGGCTGCGTGAGCAGGGCCACCGTCGCGCGCACCCGCAGGGCCAGGGCCAGGGTGTGCGGATTGCCATGCTCGAAGGCGAGGCGCAGCGCCGCATCCGCGTCCTGGTCCGCTGCCGCCGGAGACACCGAGGACAGCCGCTCCGCGCGAGTCCACAGGCAGGCGATGCGCCGCTCGGGCATCGCCAGCTCGTCCGCCAGCACCAGGCATCGCCGCAGGTGCTGCTCGGCCTCGCGCTGCTCCTCGGGGGAGTCGCCCAGCATGTCCGCCACCAACCGCAGCGACATCGCCTCCAGCGTCTTGCTGCCGGCCTGCTCCGCCGCGGTCAGCGCCTCACGGGCCAGGGCCAGGATGCGCTCGCGGCCGCCGGGCTCTGGCTGGCGCTCATTGCGCTGCAAGGCCAGGGTGGCCAGCGCGAAGCGCACGCGCGCCTCCTCCGGGCGTTCGCGCATGCTCCGGGCCAGCTCCGCCAGGCGGTGGTAGAACTCGACGGCCTCGTCCAGCCGCCCCAGGCGCGTGCTGACGGTGGCCAGCGACGTCAGGCACTGCTTCTTGAGGCCGGCGCTGCCGTCCGGGAAGGCGAACGCCTCCGCGCGCTTGAGCAGACGGAAGGAGCCGCCCACGTCGTGCTCCACGTCGAAGCGCTCGTTGGCCTCGACGATGAGGGCGCGCGCGTTCAGCTCCGCGTTGCCCGAGGCCCGGGCCACCTCACCGATGCGTTGTGTCCACTCCCGGGCTTCCTCCGTGCGCCCCTGCGTCACCAGTACGTTGCGCAGGTTGATGGCGGCGAGCACTTCGCCCTCCGCGTTCTGGAGGCGGACGAAGCCCTGGACCGCACGGCGGTAGGCCTCCTCGGCCGGGCGCAGCCCGGAGAGCAGCTCCACATGTCCCAGCACCAGGGGAAGCCAGGGTTGCTCGGGGTACCGGGCCTCCAGCGCCTTCAGCTCCTGCCGGGCCGCGTCGCGCCCCTGCGGGCCCTGGGCGCTCAGGTAGAAGCACAGCGCGGACTCACGCTCACCGGGCCGCGCCTCGAAGCGTGCCACGCACTCCGCCACCGCCGCGGGCACCACCACACCCGCGCCCTGCGCGGACAGGGCAGGGCACGCCATGCCCAGCCCCGCCATGAAGGCGAGGATGAGCAGAGGGCGGCAGGGGTGTCGCGGCGGTGGGGGCACGTCAGTTGGAGGTGATGTTCAGGTATTGGCGGGTGCAGTCCAGCGTGGGCCCGGGCGGTGGGGTGTCCTCACCCGTGATTTGACAGATGACGGGTGGGAGTGGAGTGGCCAACGGGAGGCTGGGATTCCAGCGCTCAATCGTCACCACCGGTGCGGAGAGCACGATGGGCCCCAGCGGGACGTCCACCTGCGCGGAGACCCCCACGGACGAGGTGGCCCGGTACGTCAGCCGCAGCGGTACGCCCTCACTGACGGTTCCCGTGGTCTGCGCCAGGACGGTGCCGGCGGCGTCCACCACTCGCAGCCTCACGAGGACGCTCGCTCCGGTGCGGATTCCCGTGTCCACCACCGAGGCCACCACCATGTCGCCAGCGGTACCGGTGAGAGGCCGCGTCGTCACCCGAGTGATCCGGGTGGTGGTGGTGGTGCTCTGCGCCCACGCTTGCGGGCCCCATCCGCACAGCACCATTGCCAGCACCAGCACCCATGCGCCCCCGCGCTGCCCCTTGATTGCACCTTCGGTCTTCATGGAATCCCCCTCCGCCATCGGCATGTCAGCTTCACTGAACTCGATTCACGAACGTGGCGCTGCGCCGCACTTCCCCATCCGGCAGCCGCGCCTCGACCTGCCACAACAGCTTCGTCCCCGGTGGGAGCGCGGAGAGCACCCGGGCGGGCACCGCGTATTCACCGAGCGTCAGCGAGTCCTCGCGATGCACCACGCTCAGGTCCTCCGAGGACAGCTGGAGTGAATAGCGCGTCCCCGGCGGCCCCCCGCTCCAGCGCAGCACACAGCGCTCGCGCGGCAGGGGTGCGTCCTCGGGCACCTGCGAGACGATGGACACGGTGTCCCCGCCGCGGATGACCGGTGGGTTGTCGGTTCCCTGCCGGAGGAAGACACCCAGCCCGAGGAGCACGAGCGCCGCCGTCGCCAGCGCGCCCCACGCAGGACGGCTCCACGCGCGGTGGAAGCGGGGGGCCCGCGACCTCGGGCGCTCCGGGTCGCGCCGGGCCCTCGCCTCCGGTGACGGCTCGCGCTCCCGCCGGGCCGTCGCGTCGGCGGCGGCCAGATGCAGCTCGTGCGCCAGGCGCCAGGCGGAGGCCCACGCCGGGTCCGCGGCCACGCGGGCCACGACTTCGCGGCGCTCCTCGGGCGTCGACTCGCCGCTCACCGCGCGCCAGATGCGGTCCGAGTCCACGGGCTCGCCGGCTTCCTCCAGTGTGTCCCCGGTGCGGAAGGCCGCGCGCAGGCGCTCGACGGTGGCGTCATCGGGCTTGTCGTCCGGCATGCGTTCACTCACGGCTGGAATCCCTTCGTCGCGAGGCAGGCGCGCAGCCCGCTCAGCCCCCGGTAGACCAGGTTCTCGGTGCGCTTGCCGTCCCAGGCGAGCAGCTCCGCGGCCTCCGGAATGGTGTGTCCTTGCAGGTACAGCGTCACCGCGAGCCTCCGGTCCTGCACCAGCCGCTGGAGGCAGTCGCGCACCGCCCGGCCAATCTGCGCGGCCCCCGCGGAGCGCTCCGGGTCTCCGGGCGTCGTGGGTTGACGCGGCATCGCCTCCACCTCTTCGAGCGCCACCTCGCGGCGCCGGTCCAGGCTGCGCATCTCGTCGATGAGCGCCGTGTAGGCAACCCGGTACAGGTAGGCAGGGGAGAGCCGGGAACGGTCCGGCTCCCGGCGCTGGAGCTCCACGACACGAATCATCGCGGTCTGCACCAGGTCTTCACGGCGGTTGGCCAGGGCCGGCGGGCATACCCGGGAGACGGCGCGCTCCAGGTCCCGCCGGAGCTGCGCGAGTCCCTCGTCCGGGAGGGCCTTCGCGACCGGCTCCGGTCTCTGTTGCAGCTCCACGTGGAAGACCCTCCAGGAAGCGCCCATGGTGTTCGAAACCTCTCCGCAAGAGCAAGGCAGCGACGGTGAAGGGAGGCACCGGCCGCCCTGTTCCTCCTCAACGTCGGCCGACCTTTTTTCCCCTCACCCCTATTTTCCAGGGGATTTTCCGCCCACTGTGGCGGTGGCCATCGGGGACACTCCGCCGCATGACTGACGCGGATGCCAACTGGGAGCAGCGGCTCTCGGCCCTCTGGGCCGAGCTGGATGGAAACGACGGGGCCGCGTTCGTCGGCCGCATGGAGGCGCTGGTCGCCCAGCTGCCCGCAGGGAGCGCGATTGGACTGTTCGAGCGGGCTTCCGCATTCGACTCCGTCGGCCATCCGGACCGGGCCATTCCGCTGTACGCGGCCGCGCTCGACGCGGGCCTGCCGGGCGACCGTCGTCGGCGCGCGGTCATCCAGATGGCCAGCTCGCTCCGGAGCCTGGGGAAGCCACAAGACGCCTTCGCGCTGCTCACGGAGGAGGTCGCCAGGGAGTCCGACCCGCTGGATGGCGCGGTGGCGGCCTTCTTGTCCCTGGCGCTGGTGGACCTGGGACGCGAGCGGGAGGCGGTGTCCGTGGCGCTCACGGCCCTGTCGAAATACCTGCCTCGCTACAACCGCTCCCTCGCACGCTACGCGCGCAAGCTCACCGACACGGTCCCATAGAAAATCATCCGTGAGACAGTAAATGATTCACGTAAGGGGTTTCCGTATGGCTCACATGGCCTTGGGGGTCACATTGATTCGCCAGGGAGACATGCTTATCCTCCGTCGCGTGTCGGAGGTCTGAACCGTGCGAGTGGCGTAGGCCAGAAGTCGCGCAGGTCGGTCTGCGGCCGCCCGTCTCGTTCATCCCTGCGGCACGTTCGTCAACTGGAGCCAGAGGAGAGCGTCATGGACAATGCTGCTCAGGGAAGCGATCTCGTGGAACAGTGGCGCAATGACGCCGACATGGACAACCCGGCGGGTCCGTTGTTCGTCGGTGGCGAGTTCACGGAGGCGGACATCATCTGTGAAGCAGGTACCATCACCGGCCGGTGTGGCACGGCGTGTACCGGTTCGTTGACCTTCCAGTGCTGCTGAGCCGTGACGGCGTCTGATACAGACGCCAGTAACTTCAACGCATCCCTGGGTTGCCTGCTCCTGCCCGCCGTGGAGGAGCTGGCAACCCAGCTCGAGCGGGTTACTGGTCTCTCCGGCGGCGAGCGCGACCTCGTTGCCGCGGCGACGCGTGACTCGCTCTATTCCGTCCTCGGCAGGAAGCTCACCCGCCTGCTCGTGCTCGAGCTGAACGCGGCGCGGGTGACGGGGCGCCTCACCGGCGAAGACGCGGCCTTGCGCTGGACCCAATTCCTGGAGCTCTCGTCCCGGCGTGACTTCTGGGACGGCCTCGCGGGTCCGTATCCGACGCTGCTTCCCCGCATCGAGAAGCTGGTCCGCAACCGCTGCGAGGCCTCGCTGCGTTTCGCGCAGCGCTGGGCCGTGGACCGCGCCAGCCTGGGCGCCCTGTGCGGCGCGGCGCCCGGCGAGCTGCGGAGCCTCGGCTTCGGCGCGGGTGACAGTCATTGCGGCGGTATGACCGTCGCGCTGCTGCAGTGCGAGGGCGGGAGGCTCGTCTACAAGCCGCGCTCGCTGGCCATCGACCTGGCCCTGCGACAGTTCGTCACCGAGCTGGCCGAGTATCACGGTGGCACCCTGTCCATCCGCGTCCCTTCGGTGGTGCTGCGAGAGGCCCACGGCTGGGCCGAGTTCATCCCGCACCGCCATGCCTCCGGCAGGGAGGAGCTGCTCGACTTCTACCGGGGCATCGGCCACTGGCTCGCCATCATGCGGCTGCTCGGCGGCAGCGACCTGCACGCGGAGAACCTCATCGCCCATGGTGGCAGTCCCGTCATCGTGGACTGCGAGACGCTCTTCACCCCGAAGCCTCCGCCTCACCCATCGGGACTGGGGCAGGCGCTGGACCTCGCGGCGGAGCTCGTCGCTGGCACCGTGCTGTCCATCGGCCTGCTGCCGGGACGGGGCGAGGGCCTGGGGTGGCGCGGCGTGGACAGCTCCGCCGTGGGCATGCTGCCGGGGCAGCAGCCGCATCTGCGGCAACCGGGGGTCATCAAGGCCGGCACCGACGAGGCGCGCATCGGCGACACCCGCGTCGAAGCTCCCGTCTCCCAGAATCATCCCAGCCCGGAGCCGGCCCTGGCGCGGTACTGGCCCGAGGTCATCACCAGCTTCGACGAGATGACCTCGACGCTGCGGCGCCTGGACACGGAAGGACGGCTCCGGAGCATGCTGGAGCCCTTCTCCGGCTGCCGCATCCGCGTGGTGACGCGGGCCACCGAGGTGTACTCCGAGCTGGCCCGGATGCTGTGGCACCCGGTGTCCCTGCACAAGCCGGCGCCGCCGCGCCAGCGCGCCATGGAGCTGCTGGCGAAGATGGCCGCCAACGTGTCGACTGCTCCCAGTGACCCGGCGGTCATCGAGGCAGAGGTCGAGGAGCTGCTCGAGGGCGACATCCCCATCTTCACCACGGTCGCCGCCGAGGGCCGGCTGGAAGGTCCCCGAGGCACGTCCTGGTTGCCGCCCCGCAACCTGGTGGAAGCCGCGCTGGAGCACTGGCGCGCCGCGGACTTCACGCTGGAGCGCAACGTCATCCAGTCCGCGCTGGTCAGCGCCTACATCAACGACGGCTGGCGGCCGGAGGAAGTGCCGCGCCGGCCCGAGCGGGTGCGGACGGACGGCCTCGAGCGCTCCCGCCGGCGCATCATGGCGCGCATCATGGGCGACCTCGCCGCCACCGCCATTCGCGGCAGGGACGACACCGTCACCTGGATTGCTCCCATCTTCAGGCCCACCGGCTGGTCCGTGCAGCCGCTGGAGCAGGACCTGTACGGCGGCACCTCCGGCGTGGCGCTCCTGCTGGGCGCGTACCTGCGCGAAGCCGGGGCGGGCAGGGCGGACCCGGTGAAAGGCCTGGAGGCGCTCCTCGCGGCCACGCTGCGCACGTTGGACCTGGCCGAGGCCCGGCCCGGCATGCAGCGGAGCCGGGGCGTGAAGCTCCGGCCGCAGGCGCCGGGCGGCTACATCGGCCTCGGCTCGCAGCTCTGGACGCGCCTGGTCCTGTCCGGCTGGGGGCTGGACGGTGGTGACGGCGTGGCGCGCGCCACCGCGCTCGCCGAGGGCATTCCCGAGGCCGCCGCGGCCGACGACATCCACGACGTGCTCTCGGGCAAGGCCGGAGCGATTGCCCCGCTCCTTGCGTTGGCGCGGAGGACGGGAGCCGCGCGGCCTCTGGAGCTGGCGAGCGCGCTGGGAGACCAGCTGTGCGACCTGGCGCGGCTCAAGGGCGACGGGGCCTACTGGTCCCACCAGAGCTGGCCGGAAGGCGTGGGCGGCTTCGCGCACGGCGTCACCGGCATCGGCTGGGCGCTGACCCGGCTCGCCCGCGTGACGGGCGCTCCCCGCCATGCGCAGACGGCGCGGGCGGCCTTTGCCTTCGAGGATGCGCTCTTCGACGAAGGCGAGCAGAACTGGTTGGACCTGCGCCTGCTCGACGGGCTGAAGACGGCGGCCGCGTGGTGTCACGGCTCGGTGGGCATCGGGTTGGCGCATGCCGACCTCGACCCCGGACTGGAGCATGCGCAGACCCGGCTGACGCTGCGCCGGGCCGCCGCGGCGACGTGGCGCCTGGGCATCGGCTGGAACCACTGCGCCTGCCACGGCGACCTGGGCGCATGGGAGTTGATGGACCGCGCGATTGCCGCCGGTGAGGGCCCCGAGGGCCTGACGCGCGAGCACCTGCTGGGCACGATTCTCACCAGCATCGAGGAGCGGGGTCCTTCCTGTGGAATGGCGCGGGAGGCCTTCGTCCCGGGCCTGTTGCCCGGCCTGGGCGGCGTCGTCTACCAACTGCTGAGGACCCACCCGGAGAATGGACTGCCGTCCATCCTGACGGTCGGGGGTGGAGACCCCTGAGCGCGGACGCACCCCAGGCCGAGCTGGAGACACCGTACTGGCGCCTCGACCGAGGCGTGCCAGCGGGACACGGCCTGTGGGCGCTCGCCCGGCGCGTGTCGATGGCCGTCCACCCGGTGCTGTCCGTGCTGCGCCGCGCGGCGCCCCGGTCCGCGCTCGTGGTCGTCGTCTCCCAGCTGCTCGCCGGGGCGGCCACCGCTTGGGGACTGCTCCTGACCACGCAGGTCCTCGGCCAGCTCTTCGCCGAGGGCTCCGCGCCCGAGCGGTTGCAGGCGGCGCTCCCCGCGCTGCTCCTGCTGGGCGGCGTGCAGCTGGCGCGCATGGGACTGGAGACGGCCACCTCCGTGGCGCGAGCGAACCTGGTCCCCCGCGTGTTCCGCGTCGCGGAGGAGGAGCTCTTCCGGACGAGCCTCCAGGTGGAGCTGTCCTCCTTCGACGACCCGGGCTTCTACGACCAATTGCACCGGGCCCGGGACCGCGGCGTGTTGCACATGGAGGGCGCCACCACCTGCCTCGTCGACGCGTTCCGCGCCGCGTTCTCGGTGGGCGGCGCGGCGCTCGCGCTGCTCTGGCTCCACCCGCTGCTGCTGCCCCTGCTGGTGGTGGCCCTGCTGCCCGAGGGCTGGGCGGCGCTCCACGCGGCGCGGCTCCAGTACGCCGGCATGCCGACGACCATCTCGCTCACGCGGCAGGTCCACATGATGGCCGAGCTCGCGACGCAGCGGGAGTCCGCGCCCGAGATTCGCACCAACCAGGCCCAGGACTACGTGCTGTCCGAGTACCGGCGCAGCGCCATGGCGTTGCAGGACCACCTGGTCCGCATGGGGGTCGCGGAAGCACGAGCGGGCGCGGTCGGCCGGCTCCTCTCCAGCATCGGCCTGGTGGCCACCTTCGTCGCGCTCGCGGGGATGCTGCACGCGGAATGGCTGGACCTGGCCATCGTCGGCACGGCGGTCATCGCGGTGCGCGGCGCGAGCACGGCGCTCACCCAGTTGATGCAGATGGCACACGGCCTGTTCGAGAAGGGCCTGTACATCAGCGACTACCGCGAGTTCCTCGAGCAGTCCTCGCGGCGCGTGCGTCCCGCCACCGGGGTGAAGGCGCCGGAGAACCCGGGGCGCATCGAGCTGCACGGCGTCGGCTTCCACTATCCGGGGCAGGAGGGCCGGCAGGCCCTGCGCGACGTGTCCCTGACCATCGAGGCCGGCCAGAGCATCGCCCTCGTTGGGGAGAATGGCTCGGGCAAGACGACGCTGGCCAAGCTGATTGCCGGGCTCTACCCGCCGACGTCGGGCCGCATCACCTGGGACGGCGTCGACCTGCGGGACATGGCGCCGGACAGCCTCGCGGACCGGGTGGTGATGGTGTTGCAGGACCCCATCCGCTGGCCCCGCAGCGCCAGGGACAACGTCCGTCTCGGCCGGCACCAGCGCGAGGACCCCGACTCGCGCGTCCTCCTCCAGTCCGCCGAGCAGGCGCGTGCGCTGGAGGTCATCGAGTGCCTGCCACAGGGCTGGGAGACGCTCCTGTCGCGCCAGTTCCGGGGCGGCCAGGACCTCTCGGGCGGGCAGTGGCAGCGGCTGGCCGTGGCCCGGGGTCTGTACCGGGATGCACCCCTGGTCATCTGGGATGAACCGACAGCGCCCCTGGATGCGAGGGCCGAGCATGCCGTCTACGAGTCGCTCCGGCAGTTGGCCCGCGCACGCACCGTGCTGCTCATCACCCACCGGTTGGCGAGCGTGCGCAACGCCGACCGTATCTACTTCCTGGAACGCGGCGCAGTGGTAGAGCAGGGCCGACACGACGAGCTGATGGCGCTGGACGGCCGCTACGCCGAACTCTATCGACTGCAGACGAAACTGCACGGGCTGGAGGACGATACTTCCTGACGATGATGACCTCGACCGAAGCCGAAGCACTCTGCCGGGACGTCGACTGGTCCCTGCTCCGCGGAGTCCTCCAGGGCGCGGTGGTGCTTCCGGGAGATGAGCGGATGCTGCTCGCGAGCAAGCAGTTCGCGGCGGGCCGGCCGCTCGTGCCTCCCCAGGCCCTGGTCCGCTGCCGGAGCATCTCGGACGTGCAGCGGACGCTGGAGTTCCTCCGGGAGCAGGAGCTGCCCTTCTCGGTGCGAAGTGGAGGGCATTGCTTCGCGGACCTCTCGACGAGTGCTCCGGTCGTCGTCGACCTCTCGGAGCTCAACCACGTCGAGTCGAGAGACGGTGTCGCCGTCATCGGACCGGGTGCGCTCTCGGCCGACGTGAGCCGGAGCCTGGCCGCCGTGGGCCGCGTCATTCCCACCGGAGGGTGTCCCCGGGTCGCCATCGGCGGGCTCGCGCTCGTGGGGGGCTTCGGGTTCCTCGGCCGGCGTTACGGGCTCACCACGGACCACGTCGAGCACCTGCAGGTGGTCTGCGCCGACGGCCGTGTGCTCCAGGCGAGCCGGGAGGAAGCGGACGACCTCTACTGGGCGCTTCGTGGCGCTGGCGCCTCCGGCTTCGGCATCATCACCGAGCTGACGCTGCGGACCCATCCCCTGGAGGGGATCACCGTCTGCCACGGCCGCTGGGCCCTGACCGAGGCCGCCGAGCTGATAGCGCTCTGGCAGCAGCATGCGCCCGAGGCGGACCCGGATGTGAATCTCGAGCTCGGCCTCGTCGCGCCGGATGACCCGGAAGCTCCGGCCTACGTGGAGCTCTTCGGCGTCATCCTCGGGCGGGGCGCGCGCGTCGTGAGCCTCGTGGAGACGCTGGATCGCTGGCTCGGGCCGCTGGCCGGGGACCTGCGCAGGTGGCGCCTCGCGCCCGCGGCGGCAGCGGAGTACCTGGTCGGACTGCTGGACCATGAGGCCGCACCGGCCTGGATGCCGAGCCTTCCCTACCAGTCCACCGGCTACCAGTTCACCCGCTCCAGCTTCTTCGATGAGCCGCTGGACCCGGAGGCCATCAGGGAGTGTGTGGACCAGTTCCAGGCGGACCGCCGCTATGCGCAGTTCCGGGAGCTCGAGTTCATTCCCTGGGGTGGGGCGTATGCGCTCACCGATGGCACCTCCAGCTTCCTCCACCGGCACGCGCGCATGCTGATTCGCCACACCGCCACCGTGGGCTCGCGGTCCGTGGATGCCCTGCGCGAGCACGCACGTGGGTGGGTGGATGCCTCGTGGATGACGGTGCTCCCGCACGCCAACGGGCATGTGTACCAGGGCTACGCGGACCCGCGCCTGGATGGCTTCCGCCGTGCCTACTACGGGAGCCAGCTCTCCAAGCTCCAACGCATCAAGCAGAAGTACGACCCACAGAACGTCTTCCACCACGCCCAGACGCTCTCCCTGCCGTGAGCGTGTCCGCGGGGCAGGGGAGGTTCAGATGATTCCGCCGTTGACGCGCAGGACCTGGCCGTTGACCCAGCCCGCGTCCGGACCCGCGAGGAAGGCCACTTCGTCTTCTCCGCGGCGGACTTCGAGGACTTCCGCGAGCCGCGCCCGGCGCTGCCGCCGGGCATGGAGGGCGAGCTGGAGTCCGTGGTGCGCCTGCTGGCGGAGCGCCGCTGGCCGTTCCGCATCCACGCCACCTACGACGAGAGCATCAGCCGCGTGCTGGACGTCTACGAGAAGGTCAGCCGCGAGGTGCCCTTCGACGGCCTGCACTGGCTCATCGACCACGCGGAGACCATCTCCGAGCGCAACATCGACCGCGTACGGGCCCTGCAGGGCGGCATCGCCATCCAGCACCGCATGGCGTACCAGGGCGAGTACTTCGCGGAGCGCTACGGCGCCCGGGCGCTCGCGCAGACGCCTCCGGTGCGGAGGATGTTGAGCGCGGGCGTGCCGGTGGGCGCCGGCACGGACGCGACGCGGGTGGCCAGCTACAACCCGTGGGTGTCGTTGTACTGGCTCGTCAGTGGCCGCACCGTGGGCGGGCTGCCGATGTACGGCGACGACAATCGCCTGGAGCGCGAGGAGGCGCTGCGCCTGTGGACGCACGGCAGCGCCTGGTTCTCGCATGAGCAGGACCGCAAGGGGCTCCTGAAGCCGGGCCACTTCGCCGACTTCGCGCTGCTGTCCTCGGACTTCTTCAGCGTGCCGGAGGACGCCATCAAGGACCTCACCAGCGTGCTGACGGTGGTCGGCGGCTGGGTGGTGCACGGCACCGGGGAGTTCGGCCCGCTCGCTCCCGAGCTTCCCAGTCCCATGCCGGACTGGTCACCCGTGAGCCGCTTCGGCGGCTACCAGCATGCGCCGCTGGCGTCGGCGGGACACGGGCTCGCCCTGGAGCGGCACACGCACGCGCCCGGCACGGCCTGTGGCGCGCATGCGCCTCGCGCGGTCCACACCGAGCACCGCTCCTCGCCCGGCGGTGGGCTGTTCGGTTTCTGGGGCGCGCTGGGGTGCGCCTGCCATGTCTTCTGACGCCACCGATTCCAGGCCCTTCCTTCAGGAGGCTTCCCGCACGTCGTCGGGGACGAGCAGCGGCTGGAGCCGGCTCCACGTGGCGGGCGGCGCGTCCAGGAAGGCCAGCCCCACCTCGTAGCGGGCGACGGCGCCCGGCGGAAGCTTCGATGTCCAGACCACTCGCGCCTTGCACTCCAGCGAGCCCGCATCCGCCAGGAAGAGCTCCAGCTCCAACTGGCTGCCCTCCGAGTGGAACTCGTCGGAGTAGATGCGGGCGCCGCTCCTGCTGACGTCCAGCACCTGCCGCGTTGAACCGAACTGCAGCCGCGCCGGGCGCGAATAAAGCGGAGCCTGGAGACGCGGGAAGGAGCGGCGGTCAATCTGCTCGTGTCTGTCTGGCATGGACGGAATGATTGCCAGACACGGTTCGTGATTGATGCGATTCTGAGAGCCCGATAGTCAATTCTGGAACACGCGAGCGCCGGGTTTCCACCGTCCAACAGTCGTCACGTACCGTCAGGTGTCTTGCCCGTCGGGCCCGGCCCCGCACCGCGTGGGTGCTCCGGTGCGGGGAATGGCCAGACGTCAGAGCTCGACCATCACCTTGAACCCGCCGTAGATCATCCGCTTGCTGTCGAAGGGCATGGCCTTGGGGTCCATCATCTTCATGAGGCGGGGATCGGCCATGACCTTCTTGTTGATGCGGTTTCGCTCGGCGCGCGACTTGTAGATGATCCAGGAGAACACCACGGTCTCCCCCGCCTTCAGCTTGACGCTCTGTGGGAACGAGGTGCGCTTGCCGGGCTTGACGTCGTCGCCGAGGCACTCGAAGTAGGCAAGGGCGCCGTGCTCGCGCCACAGCTTGCCCGCCTTGCGCGACATGGTGCGGTAGGCGGCAACGTTCTTGGTGGGAACCGGCACGACGAAACCATCGACATAGGGCATACGTCCTCCACGCTCGGGTGCAGCGGCAGTCAGGTGCGGAGGGTATCCAAGCGCCACGGTGCGCCATTCGTCATCCCTGGCCTCCAGCGTCCGTGAGATACCCGACGGCGCCCTCGACGCCGCGACTCCGGGGGGGAGTCGGGGTAGCTCTGAGCGGTGGTGCGCGGGCGGTCCGCTCAGAGCGCCAGCCAGCGCGCGGACGAGACCTTGTCGCCGAAGCTCCAGCTGTTCAGGTTGACCTCGCGGAGGGTGCCGGTGCCGATGAGGTCCTTGTAGCTACCGCTGTAGTTCGAGTCGCCGTAGAGCCGCACGCGCCAGCCGGGCGGAATGCACCAACGGACGGCCGAGGCCTTGTCGTTGAACGCGTCGATGCTGTGGAAGCTGCCCCAGTTCTTCAGGCCGCGGTCCGCGTAGTCGTAGATGAAGCCCCGGTCGCTGAAGTCGGAGTCGTCGTAGAAGTCGACGTAGGCGTGCGTGATGTCGGCGCCGCACCGGGCATCCGCCCAGGTGTTGCGGAACTCCACCATCTTCACCGCGCCGGCGGGGCCGTCATCGGCATGCTCGGTGGCGTAGAGGAGGAGGTTGCGGTCCACGTCGACGAAGACGCCGCCGGCCGCGTCGAGGTTGCACTGCCGCGAGCCGTCGTTGCTGCAGTACAGGTGCTTCGACGCGACGTGCTCGAGCCGCAGGTGGCCGTCGATGTTCACCCGGTAGAGGTGCGCGTAGTCATCGCTGACGGCGCCCCACCGGAGCCCACCCAGCCGCGTGCCCACCAGGTAGAGCTGCGAGTCCCTGCAGTCGGTGACGAGGTTGAGGTTCTGGAACGGCCCCCAGTCGCCGGAGGCCAGCTCCCCGTCGTACCACTGGTCCGTGCGGAGCCACTGGTTGGTGCCGGAGCGGAGGTGGGTCTCCGTGGAGAAGAAGACCTCGAGCGACTTCGCGTCGTACTGCCCGAGCAGCAGCAGGTAGCGCCCATCGGACAGCTTGGAGAGGGACGCGGTCCCCGCGTTCGCGGTGTTGCCAGTGACGTAGGCGAAGGGGCTCGGGTTCAGGGTGGAGTTGTAGTCGTAGAGCGCGACGCGGCCAGCGCCGGGGCCTTCCTCCATGGGAAGGGCGACGATGTTGCCCACCGCCTGCATGCCGCCGCCGTGGACGTAGCCGCCGAGCACCGGCAGCGCCGTCACCGCGCGGTCATCTCCCGGCGGAGCGGTGTCCTCGGGCTGGGCAATGCTGGTGGACAGTCGGTTGGAGCGGAAGCGCAGCCCGTCGCCGTTGCGGCTGGCCATGTGGACCAGGTGGCCCACGTTGCCGCCGGAGCCGTCGTCCCGCTTGGACAGGACGAAGTAGCGGCCGGAGTCGAGCGGCAGGCGCTGGATGCCCTCCCAGTGGTTGCTGCTCGGGTAGGCGACGTTGAAGTTGAACGGCCCCGGGTTGAAGCCGAGCACCTCGCCGTGGTCCCTGAGTTCATTGAAGCGGGCGGGCACGTCGGGGACGCACGGGTTGCAGTCCATGCTCCCCCAGGCACAGGACGTGTCTCCGCCGAGCGTGACGAGCGAGGAGGCCCGCGCGGCGGTGGCGGCGACAGGTTCGGTTCCCTCTGGACCACAGCCGGCGAGGCTCCCGACGGACAGCAGGCCGGTGAGCACCACTACCGGAGAACGTGAAGGCGCGTGTCGAAACAGGAACATGGTTTCCCCTTGGAGGTGCCGCTGGTGGGGCGGTCAGTCCCAGGAGTACCAGCGGCGTCGCTCCGAGTCCTAGGTGTGCTTCACCCCATGGCCGGCCAGTAGGACCTTGCGTCTGTCTTCACCGCGCCTCTCCGTGTAGGGGGCCCGCTCATGCTTTCCAACAATGCAAACCTGTGGATCCTCTCAAATAATCAGAATATAGGAGTTTTTGCAGCTTTGAGAGGGAGTTCCTGGAGGTGCGATACATGAATGGTCGTTGGATGATTTCGCTGGCTGTCGTAGGTGCTGTGGCTTTCTCCGCGTGCGGTGTCGAGGACGAGGTGACGGGCGCGAAGGAGCCGAGCAGTCTGAGAGAGGTGGAGCAGGAGGTCTACGTCGACATTGGTATGCCCGTGGCGTCTCCCGCCATCACCGGCAACCTCTACAACGGGACCAACGAGTTCAACCCGTCCTGCGGAGCCGCGGGCACCCCGGATGCCTCCTTCAAGTGGACGGCTCCGCAAAACAATACCTACACCTTCACCACCACGGGGTCCTCGTTCGACACGATCCTGCACATCTATCCGTTCGACCCTGTCACGGCGACCAACGCGCTGGGGTGCAATGATGACGCGACGGGCACCACCGCGTCCTCGCTCACCCTGACCCTGACCCAGGGCACCGTCCTCCGCATCGTCGTCGACAGCTGGAACGCCCCCTCCACCTCTGCCAAGGGCGCGTATGCGCTGAACATCTCCAGCCAGACGAACATCTGCCAGACCCCTCCGAACAGCTGCTACGCGGCGACCGGCACCTGGAATGGGTCCGCCTGTTCCTATGCGTTCATCGCGGCCGGCACGGCGTGCAACGACGGCAACTCCTGCACCACGGGTGACACGTGCAACGGCGCGGGTGTCTGCGGCGGCCAGGCGATGGCCTGCACGAACACCGCCAATGTGTCCGTGGCGAGCTGCTCCTCGGGCGCCTGTGGCATCAACACCTGCACCACGGGCTGGTCCAACTGCGACGGCGCCTACAACAACGGCTGCGAGGTGAACACCAGGACGAGCAAGACCAACTGCGGGGCCTGTGGCAACGTCTGCGGCTCGGACGAGAGCTGCTCCAACGGCGTTTGCACGCCGTGCGAGCTCTGCAACGGCTCTCTGTGCTGCGCGCCGAATGTCTGCCACCCGAAGCCCAACTTCCCTGAGATCGAGATCTGCAACTAGGTCATCCGGGGTAGTCCCTGCCCGCCCTACGAGGGCGGGCAGGGAGCATGAGACGTCGGAAGCCTCCTGGGCGGCGCAGTCGCTCCAGGAGGTGGCCCCGGAAGCCCTCACTCCGGTTCAGTCACCAGACCCGGGGGGCTTCTTGCCCTGCTGCTCCCACTGCTTCTGCTTCTCGGTGATGCTGAGCCGCGAGCTCCACAAGGCGGGCCCCAGCACCACGATGAGCAGGGTGATCACCACGACGCCGACAATGACTTCGAAGAACATGTTCATCCGGTAGCTCCTGAAACACCGTGAGGATGTGAATGCGAAACGGCTGACAGGTCCCCGGACCCCCTCAGGACATGAGGAGGGAGCCGGGGCCCAGGTGCACGCCGGGAGCACTCAGATCAGGAGCGAGCGGATGCGGAGGAAGACAGGTGGGCCCTGGGCGCGAGGCGCCTCCCAGAGCGCGAGTGACGGGAGGCGTCCACCCTCGGGAGGAGAGACGCTCGGCCACGTCGGAGGCAGGCCCGCCGGGGGCACCACCAGGAACGAGTTGCTGGTGGTGTCCGCGAAGGCAGGCGCGGGCAACTTCCAGCCCGGCTCGTCGCAGCAGTCCATCCGGAGTGTCGGCTGACTGTGCGGAGCCTGCTCCGCCTTCAGCTCACCGTGGGGACAGTGGCATCTGGCGGAGCGCCGCTCGACCTGCTTCTGGCAGAAGTGCGCAGGACCGCTCGCCCCGACGGCAACAGCCTGCCAGCCGAGCAGGAGTGCGAGCGTGAAGATGCGCAGGACCACCACCATGGTGCTCCGCATATACGCGGGCGCCGGAACCGCCGCAATCCATAGCTCCGGGCCGCGCCAGCCCCGCTTGCGACAAACATTCGGGCTGGTTACAACGGCCCTCGCTGCAGCCACCCGGCGCTTCGATGGCGGCCCGTCCTCGGGCCGTAGAGCGTTCGGCGTGGTGCGCCCTGGCGACAGCCCCCACGCCGACCCCTCGTCGCCGGGAGCTGACCACTTGAACATCAGGGACTTCTGCCGGACCCACTTCAAGCACTTCAACGCAGCGGCACTGGTCGACGCGGCCGACGGCTACGTCCGTCACGTGGAGGGCGGCGGAAAGATGCTCGTCACGCTCGCGGGCGCGATGAGCACGGCGGAGCTGGGCATCTCACTGGCGGAGCTGATCCGCCGCGACAAGGTCCACGCCATCTGCTGCACGGGCGCGAACCTGGAGGAGGACATCTTCAACCTCGTCGCCCATGCGTTCTACGAGCGCGTCCCTCACTACCGGGACCTCACGCCGAAGGACGAGCAGGCGCTGCTCGAGCGGCACATGAACCGGGTGACGGATACCTGCATCCCGGAGATGGAGGCCATGCGCCGCATCGAGGCCGTCATCCTGGAGGAGTGGTGCTCGGCGGACCGGGACGGGCGCCGGCACTTCCCGCATGAGTTCCTCTACCGCGTGCTCCGTGGCGGCAAGCTGGCCAGCAGCTACCAGATCGACCCCCGGCACAGCTGGTTGCTCGCGGCCTGCGAGAAGGACCTGCCCATCTGGGTGCCGGGCTGGGAGGACTCCACGCTGGGCAACATGTACGCGGGGCACTGCATCGCCGGAGACGTGAAGAACGTCCACACCGTCCGCAGTGGCATCGAGTACATGACCACGCTCGCGGGTTGGTACACCGAGACGGCCCCGCGCTCGCCCATCGGCTTCTTCCAGATTGGCGGCGGCATCGCCGGGGACTTCCCCATCTGCGTGGTGCCGATGCTGCACCAGGACCTCCGGCGCGAGGGCGTCCCGCTGTGGGCGTACTTCTGCCAGATCAGCGATTCGACGACGAGCTACGGCTCGTACTCCGGCGCGGTGCCCAACGAGAAGATCACCTGGGGCAAGCTGGGCATCGACACGCCGAAGTTCGTCGTGGAGAGCGACGCGTCCATCGTCGCGCCGCTCATCTTCTCCTACGTCCTCGGCGAGTAAGGGGCCGCACCTGGGCATTCCCGGCCTGGGCCGGGACTGCTCAGGCGGAGTGGGCAGGGGAGGGGGCGTGCATTAGGCTTCCGCGGCGTCAGCGTCCACGTCGTGCCGAGGAACCTTCCGTGCGTCCTGCCTTGCTCTGCCTCCTGCTGTGTCCCGTCCTCATGGCCGCCGCGCCCCGCACGGAGCCGTATGCCTTCCAGGGCGTGGAGCGCATCGTCGCCGTGGGAGACGTCCACGGTGACGTGGGCGCGCTGCGCGACGTGCTGAAGCTGGCCGGGCTCATCGATGCCCAGGGCCACTGGACGGGTGGCAAGGCGCACCTGGTGCAGACGGGGGACATCCCGGACCGGGGCGACCAGACGCGCGAGGCCTACGAGCTGCTCATGCGCCTGGAGGTCGAGGCGCGCAAGGCGGGCGGCCGGGTCCACGCCCTGCTGGGCAATCACGAGGTGATGAACATGACGGGGGACCTGCGCTACGTCGCCCCGGGCGAGCTGGCCTCGTTCGCGGACCAGAGCCCCGCGCCGGATGCGCCGGGCGCGCCCCGGGGAACGCAGGGGCACAAGGCCGCCTATGGGCCCGAGGGACGCTATGGCCGCTGGCTGCGCACGCACGCCGCCGTCGTGCGCATCAACGACACGCTCTTCCTGCACGGGGGGATTGCGCCCGACCTGCCGGAGACGACGCTGGAGGGCCTCAACCGCTGGGTGCAGCAGGACCTGACACCGGGCCAGCCGCCCGGAGGGGCCTCGGCCCGGAACGGACCGCTGTGGTTCCGCGGCTACGCGCTGGATGACGAGGCGACGTGGGAGGCCGGGCTCACGAAGGTGCTGGGCCAGCTGGGCGCGAAGCGGATGGTGATGGGGCACACGACGACCCAGGACGGGCGCATCCGCCTGCGCCTCGGGGGGCGGGTGGTGTTCATCGACACGGGCCTGAGCACCGGGTACGGCCACCACGTGGCGGCGCTGGAGCTCCGGGGCGACCGGCTCACGGCCCTCTATCCCGAGGGCCGCGTGCCCCTGCTCGTTCCCAAGGCCCCTGCGCCAAGCCCCTCCGTCCAGGTGCCCGAGCCGGCCGCGGTGCCGCAGCCAGCCCGGCGCGAGGCGATCTCCCGCTGAAGGTCAGATCGTCGGCCTGAAGATCTTCAGCCCGGTGCGGCCACCGGCGCCCAGCGTGTTGCGCTCGATGAAGTCGCTCACGGACGAGTGGCCGTCGCCGGTGGTGATGGCGGTGTGGCCGTACTTGCTGCCCGCCGCCGTGGAGGTCTTCTCCCAGGTGAGGACGAGGCCCGGAGTCTTCAGCGCCTCGGCGAGCGACATGTGGACCTGCTTGAACTTGTCGCGCGGCAGGTTGTTGTCGATCTGGTTGCCATTGCCCCAGACCTTGAAGCCGAAGGCGTTCTGGATGGCCTTGCTCACGCCGGTGGCGCACAGGCCCTGGCTGTTGTAGCCGCCGATGCTCATCGCGGCCGCATGGCCCGCCTTCGCGAGCTTGCGCATCGCGGGAGTCGCATTGCCAGGGCCGTCGCTCGTGGCCGCCTTCTCCATGGCAGCCAGCGTCTTCGGACCCACCGAGCCCCGGCCCGCGCCGGCATCCAGGTGGTGCTCGCGCTGGAAGTCCGCCACGGCCTTCTTGGTGGCCGGGCCGAACTTGCCGTCGGTCTCGAGGCCCAGCAGCTTCTGGAGGTGCTTGACCGAGCCGCCCTCCATGCCCTGCTGGAGGTGCGCCTTGCCGGACTGCACGTCCGCCAGCGCGGGAGCGTCCTTCCACCTGGTGGCGCCGCGGTCGAAGCCGTCCGAGTGCGTGGGCTTGGGCTTGGACAGGTGGTCCAGCGCCTTGTCGAGCGCAGCGTGGGTCTTGGGCCCGACGACGCCGTCCGCCTCCAGGTGGTGCTTCGCCTGGAAGCGCTTCACCGCCGCCTCGGTCTTGGGACCGAAGTCGCCATCCACCTTGCCCACGTCGAAGCCGAGCTTCTCCAGCTGCTTCTGCAGCTTGGAGACCGGGGCGCCGTGGCTGCCTTCCTTCAGGGTCGGCGCGGAGGGGCTCGGACGCGGCTCATTGGGGCGCGAAGGTCCCTGGGGGCCCGCGGCGCCGTCGGCCTTGCCACCGAAGCTCGGAGCCAGGGCCTGGGCGCGCGCCCACACGTCATTGGAGTAGTCATTGCCCGTGGTGCCCACGTCCATGTTCTTGATGGTCTGGACGTTGCCGACACCCGAGTTGTACGCCGCCACCGCGCCGCGCAGCTGCTGCTCGGGCGGCCAGTCCGGGTGCCTGGCCTTGATCTCGTTCTGGTAGGACTTGAGGATGCCCGCGGCCTGGTCGATGTGCGCCGCGCTGAACGGCCCGCCCTTCAGGCTGTGGAAGCGCTTGTCCACCTGCATCAGGCCGAAGCCGTTGCCGTGGTCGCCGAAGCCGCGGCTGTCGAGCGCCGAGCCTCCGCGAGACTCACGAGAGGCAATGGCAGCCAGCAGCGCGGGGGGCAGGTTGTACTTCTTGCCCGCGGCAGCGAACTCGTCGGCGTACTTCTTGATCTTGGGCAGGTCCGTCTGCGCCATCTTGCGCGACGCGGCGACACCGCCCTGAAGCCCATCCTGCCGGGCGGTGGCCGAGGACGCGCCAGTGGGCTGGTACTTCGAGAGGATGGCGTTCGGGTTCGAGGCGGCCGCCGAGGAGGCGGCGATGCGCGTCGCCTGGGTCTGAGACGCGCGAACGGCAGAAGTCGTCGTCATGAGGCAAGTCCCTTCCGGCGGGCCACGATCAGGCCGCTGCTCCAGATTCTTGGTTATCGAGAGTAGGGGAGGGGAAGTTGCGAGGCCGGGGGGCGGAAAGGGCGAAGTGCCCGGAACTTATGGATTCCAGGCCCGTTCTTCGCTGAGTCATACCCGGGACGAGGGGGACGGGAGGCGCGAGCCGGCCCTATCCTCTTCTCGATGCCCCTCATCCCACGCCTGCACCTCTTCGAATTCATCGACCAGCCGTGGCTACCCAAGCTGTTGCGCCGTGGCGAGGTCGACTACCTGCGCGTCGTGCTCGACCGCATGCGGCCCTACGACCGTGTGGCGCCGCAGCTGGCGGAGCTGCTCCGCACGGCGGGCACGGACCGGGTCGTCGACCTCTGCTCTGGCTCGGGGGGCCCGTGGCGCACCCTGCTGCCGGCGCTGCGGGCGGTGCACGGCGGGGCCGAGGTGACGCTCACCGACCTCCATCCCGTCCCGGGGCAGGAGCTGCCTCCAGGCGTGCACTACCGCGACACCCCGGTCGACGCCACGCGCATCCCCGAGGAGCTGACGGGGGTGCGGACCCTCTTCGAGGGGCTGCACCACTTCCCGCCGGAGCAGGCCCGCGCCCTCCTCGCGGACGCCGCCGCGCGCGGGGTCCCCTTCGCCGCCTTCGAGCTCACCCAGCGCTCGCTGCCGCACCTCCTCGTCCAATGCCTGCTCATCGTGCCCCTCGTGTGGGGCTTCACCCTGCTCATCCGCCCGACGCAATGGTGGCGCCTGGTTCTCACCTATCTGGTGCCCATCCTTCCCCTGCTCATCCTCTGGGATGGCGTGGTGTCGTCGCTGCGGACCTATGCTCCGGCGGACCTCGAGAAGCTGACCGCGGGGCTTGGCGCCGATGGGTACCGCTGGAGCAGCGGGGTTCATCGCGCGCAGGGGATGGTCATCACCTATCTCATCGGGCAGCCTGGCCGACCGCTGTGATTGCGGCTCGAAGCGCATGACCCGTGATGCGGGTTACAGGCTGTGCCCGCAGTACTTGCAGTGCGACGCGTCCAGGTCATGTCCCTGGACGCCGCAGCCGAGACAGGCTCGCGTGTCGACGGCGTGGCGCGTGGCGGCGGCCAGTTCCACGGAGACGATTCCGGTGGGCACCGCGATGATGCCGTAGCCCATCACCATCAGCACGGAGGCGATGAGCTGCCCGAGCACCGTCTTGGGCGTGATGTCGCCGAAGCCCACGGTCGTCACAGTGACGATGGCCCAGTACATGCTCCGGGGGATGCTGTCGAAGCCGTTGTTTCCGCCCTCCACCACGTACATCACCGCGCCCGTGACGACGACGATGGTGAGCACCGTGCCCAGGAACACCGTGATTTTCGGCCGGCTGGCGCGCAGCGCGGTGAGCAGGACTTCCGCCTGTCCCAGCAGGTGGGCCAGCTTCAGCACGCGGAAGATTCGCAGCAATCGCAGCACCCGCACCACCAACAGCGACTGGGCGCCGGGAATCAGCACGCTCAGGAAGGTGGGGAGGATGGCCAACAGGTCCACCAGCCCGAAGAAGCTGCGCATGTACCGCAGGGGCCGCTGGACGGCGATGAGCCGGAGCACGTATTCCACGGTGAACAGCGCCGTGAAGCACCACTCGATGACGCGGAGCACCGGCCCGTACCGCTCGCGCACGGGGGCCACGCTCTCCAGCATCACCGCGACGATGCTGAAGAGGATGGCCCACAGCAGGGCGATGTCGAACGCCCTGCCGGCCGGAGTGTCCGCTTCGAAGATGATGGTGTGCATCCGGTGGCGGATGCCGCCGTCGGACGGGCTCTGCTCGGAGGGGCTGGACACGGCGCCAGTCTATACTTCCAAGCACTGGGGGCGCGGTGCGAAGACCGGGGCGCCTGCGCGTGCTCGGGTGACGCGCTTGCGTGGTGGCGCGACGCGGCCTCGTGGGCCGCATCCTCGTAACCGACTGATTCTGGGAGCCAGAGCCACGGCACGTCCGTTGCTCCACGGCGCGTGTCCCCGAGCACCCTGCCGGGGACTCATGCTGTTCCTTCCAAGGAGGCTCCCATGCGTCCATCCACCGGGTCTGGACATCGCTCGCGCGCAGGCGGCGCGGCACTCGCGCTCGCTGTATCGCTGCTGATTCTCGTCGCGCTTGTCCTCACACCCCGGGCTGCGTCGGGGTTCACCCAGAGCGGCGCGGGGCTCGTCTTCGGCAATGGCGTTCCCATGGGCCACGAGTGGGTCACCCGGCTGTCGGTGCTCGAGATGATTGGCGGCGATCCAATCATGAAGCCGGACCCGAACGACCCGCGCAGGACGTGGACGCAGGGCAAGGCGAAGAACACGAACCTCTCCGACCCCGGGGCTCGGCGGGAGCTCGCGCGCATCAGGTCCCAGAAGTACGCCGACCAGCGGTACCAGTCCACGTACAAGGCCGTCTACGACGCAATCATGGGCGAGCGCTGGGTGGACCTCGGCGGCTTCAACGCCACGAACTCGATGGCGGGCACCCACAACTGTTTCGACGCCGTGGCGCAGGAGCCGGTGGAGGTGCAGTACGACCACTTCATGCGCCGCTACGACGACCGCGATGCCGACGGCGGCGTGAAGGCGGCGAAGGAGTCGCGGGCCCGCTTCGTCCAGTACTTCGTGAACGCGGCCATGGCGCCGCCGACGGAGATGCGCGTCTGGGATGGTGGCGGCTATAGCGCGCTGACGGACGTGGACCGGAACTACTTCCTCTTCGGCCGGGCCGCGCACCTGTTCGAGGACTCGTTCAGCTCCGAGCACGTGGTGCGAATTCCCGCGGACAACCATGTGCGGGTGCGCCAGGTGAAGAGCTACCTGTGCGCGGCGGGCTCCGAGCAGCACACGCACTCGAACGCGAAGATCCTCTCGTATGAGAGCGGGGACGTCATCTGGAATCCCGGGACGCAGCTGACCAGCGGCTGGGCCTCCTACAAGCCGAGCAACATGAAGACCCACGCGCTCGTCGCGACAGAGGCAACCAAGGACCTGTGGGCGGCGTTCATCCGGACCATGGGCGTCCCCCTCCAGCAGCGGCAGCAGGCGGCGACGACGGAAGCCAACCGGCTCGCGGACAACTGGCTGAGCTTCGACGAGGGGGAGATGCGCGGCTGGTACAACAACGACGCGAACCGTGACGGCACCTACGTGCTTGCGAGCGGGCAGGGCGGCAAGGGGCAGTCGGTGTCCGCCTGCATGAAGGGCCTGGGCGTGCCGTCGGGCGACCAGCTCGCGAAGGTGAAGGAGCTGGAGTCGGAGCAGCGCTTTTGCCTCTACAACGTCGTGCCGGAGGATGGGTACTCGGACCTGTTCGACCCGTCCATGCACATGCCCTTCAACTGGAAGTGGAAGGGCTCGAGCTGGCAGGCGCCGCCGAGCAGCTGGAAGATTCCCGAGCGTCCGGCCGACACGGGGAAGCGGGTGCGCATCAAGAGCGTGGACAACAGCCAGTACATGGCGGCGCCGGATGGCATCGCTGACAACAAGTGGGTGTACTGCCGGGCGGGGGCGGCGCCGCTCGACTTCATCCTGGTGGGCAGCAAGGACGATGGCGTCTATCGCCTCACCAATGCCCCCGGCTTGTTCCTGAGCTACATCGAGTCGACCGGCTCCGTGAAGCTCTACGGCTCACCGAAGCAGGCCAACTACCGGCTGGAGAAGACTGGCACGGGGGATGCCATCAAGAACCTGTACTGGAATCAGTACATGTGGCTCTCCAAGGAGTCGCCGTACATCACCAAGGCCGGTGACCCCCGGAAGCGCAGCGCGTGGTGGGTCGTCGAGGGTCTGTAGTCCGCATGGAGAGGGGGCTGTTCCGGGACTCCCGAGAGGGTGACCGAACTGAAGAATGACGAAGGGCCTGGAATCCTCCCGCGCTGCGCCTGCCTGCCCTCCAACCACTCTCAAGAATCGTGTGAGCGTCGGTTCAGACAAAGGCGCGCAACAGGCGTTCAACCTGGCAATGGGGAAACGGGTTCCCCACATTCAAGGGGTTGAACATGAAAGTCAGCACGCTGTTTGCCTCGCTTTCGGTGGCCGCGCTGGGCATGGGTTCCGCTCAGGCGGCGACCCTGACGTTCACGGTCCAGAACAAGATCACCACCACCGCGATCACCAATTCCTACCTTAATGCGTGTGCTGCGATCATCCCGAGCCTCGCTGCGGTTCCGGCCAACTCGACTTCGGCCGTGTACCAGACCAGCTGCGGTACCACGACCGCCGCCCACTTCGACTACACGAACGGCAGCAAGACCTGTCGCTTCAGCCTGAGCAGCATCTACACTCCACCCAACCCGCTTCTGGGCACCTCTGAGTACTGGACGCCGAGCGGAACGGGCACCTCACGAGGCGGCACGTCCGCTACCTGTAAGGCGACCCTGACCTCCATTGGAACGAGCGGCAATTACACCTGGGCGCTGTCGATGCAGTGATGCGCTGGTGGCCGAGTTGCACCATGATGGCTCGGCCACCAGTTCACCTGGCTCCAACCCGCCTGCGCCTGTTCTGAGATTGGCTCTAGTTCTTGGAGATGTTCAGGCGGGCATGGTTGCCGTAGTCGCCAGCGTAGGCCTCAATGATGATCAACAGCTTCGCACCCTTGAAGAGACTGTTGAGAGTGATTCTCGACTGAACCGTGGTGGATGTATCGTCATTGCAGCCTAGGATCGCCGCGGTGTCGTTGTAGGGGCGGATCTGGAGGACGGTATCGAAGTTCGCGCCGCCGGTAGAGAAGGTATACGACCCCGTTGCAGGCGTCGTCCACAGGTAGGCGATGTCTCGCGACGACCCTCCGTTACAATTGACGCTCCACTGACTGGACGCAGTGCTGATGTATGGGTAGGTGGCGACAGGGGAGCCCAATGCAGAGCCCAGATCCCCCACGAAGGTCTGCGCGTGCACCTCCCCAGGCTCCGCGACTTCGGACGCGTCAGGCTCGGAGGCTCCAGGGGTTTTGGGGCTCTTGGCCGTGACTGCCGTGGGCTCTGCGCCCTCGAGCTCCTCGCCCTCGGGGGCGGGGCCACAAGCACCCAGCAGAGACGCAAAAGCGACCGCACAGACAACGGACGTTCCAAGACGCTTCATATCCCACCCAATCAGATAGGTATTGGCCGGCACGAAGTGGGTTCTTGGTTTCTGAGACATCGCCGCGGATTGCGGCGTGAACCCACTCTCGTATGAGAATAGATGTGGCATTGATTTGGCGCAAAGACAGCCGTGTTATATGTATTGATTTGTTGTCGCGGTGGATGTGCGTCCCGTTGGAGGTGCAACACCGCCGGTAGGGGTGTTGCGTCAGGCACAGTCGGCTCGCCGGTGGGGCAGGGACCACTGTGGGTGGCAGGGCCCCCATTCGCCTATTCTTGCGGCGGCCCTGAGCCTGCTGGCAGCGCACCTGATGCTTTCCCCGGCCCTGGGGTGCGCCTGACCGGCGAAACGGGAGGACTTGCCGATGTCGGTGGATCTGCGAATTGCCTCGTACAACATCCTGGCGGACGCCTACATCAAGCCCGAGTGGTTCCCGCACACGCCCGCGGACGTCCTCCGGCCGCAGTGGCGCCAGGAGGCGCTGGCCCGCCGTATCGCGGGGCTGGACGCGGACATCGTCTGTCTGCAGGAGGTGGAGCCCGACTGTTTCGCCGCGCTCCAGCGGGCGCTGGAGCCGCACGGGTACACGGGCGTGCTGGCCCTGAAGCAGCAGGGCAAGCCCGACGGCTGCGCGGTGTTCCACCGCCTGGAGCGTTGCCTCGGCCACCGGGCCCACTACTTCAGGGACCGGCTGGAGGACGGGCGCATCTCGGGGCACCTGGCGCTGGTCGTGGACTTCGACGCCGGAGGGGACCGGCTGCGCGTGGCGTGCACACACCTGCGCTGGGACCGGCCGGACAGGCCCGTGGCGCAGCACCAGGGGATGCAGGAGGCGGCTGAGCTGCTCGAGGAGCTGGTCCGGCGGGACCCGGAGGCCCTGTGGGTCGTGTGCGGCGACTTCAATGCGCAGCCCGGGGAGCCGCTGGTCCAAGCGTTCACGGCGGCCGGGCTGCTCGATGCGCATGAGGGGCGGCACCAGCCGACCTGCAACGCGAACGGGAGGGCCAAGGCGATCGACTTCCTCTTCCACTCGCGCGCGCTGCGGGCGCAGCCGGTCCGGCAGCCGGAGCTGGACGACCGGACGCCGATGCCGTCGGAGACCGAGCCCTCCGATCACCTGCCGATCGCCGCGCGGCTGCTACGCCCCTGAGCCGCTGCCGCCTCTCCTTGCCTCCAGGGTCGTCAGGGGTGACGAGGCAAGAGGCCCGTCAACCCTGGTCGCACCGGGGATGGGCCTTGGCGATGAGCAGGGCCCAGGCCTCCGCTGAGTCGAGCTCCGCCCGCGCGCTGGCATAGCGGTCGAGGCTCTCGTCGGTGCCATCGTGGGTGAAGATGGCATCGTGGAGTTCCTTCTGGGCCCGGGTGAGGCGGAGGCTCGTCTGCAACCACAGCCGGGCCGCCATGGCCGGAGTCAGCTTCACCTGGGTCGGGTCCCAGGTCTCCAGCGCTGCGAAGTCCGCCGACGTCATCTCCTCAATTCCTACCTGCTCATGGGTCGCGTGCATGGTCGGATGGTTGCCATGGCTGTCAGGGCCAGCATCTGACCTCTCGGGCAATGAGGAGGTAGGTGCTGAGCACTCGCTGACAGTTCCATCCTCTCCGAGGGCACCTCCTTCCCTGGGAATCCGAGTTCCGGCGGGCCTGGAATCTTCGAGGTTCCCCTCTCGATTCCAGGGAGGCTCATCCTCAGGTCAGCGACTCCTTCGGGCTGCTCAGTCGATCGATCAGGGAAGCGAGCTTCTGCTCCTCTTTTTTGACGAGCGCGCTCCCCTTGTCGATCAGCGCCCTGATGTTCGGGGGGCTCGCATCGTCAAAGTCGTCGTTGACGGCCTTCTCATCGTTCGGGTCAGCGCCCAGGGGAATGTCGAACCGGAAATGGCTCGAGCCGAGGAGCTCGTCGAGCTGATAGTGGACCGTATCGCTGCTGGCGTCGAAGAGCACGCTCATGAGCGGGCGCAGCCATTCGAAGACACCCCAGTCCTTCGCGTTCGCGTGCGACATGGGGCGTTGCAACTGCCCGGTGCCGAGCGACACGACGACATAGCTGTGTTTTCGACCCCAGAGCTTGTATGCGGAGGCGAGTGCGCAGAGCGCCGGATTGTTCGCGAACACGCCGCCGTCGATCATCGAATACGCGGCTTCTGACCTGCTTTTGATCAGCGCGGGCTCGAAGTAGGTGGGCGCGGCCGAGGTCGCACGCGCGACATCCCGCAGCTTGAAATCGAAATCAGCTGCTGATTCTCCCGGGTCCAGCTTCTGGCCTCTCGCCTTCCAGTTCTTGAAGAAGAAGGGCGCGCGCGTGGCCTGGTAGGACTGGGTGTTTGCGACCTTGTCGGGAAGCTCGATCGCGTAGCTGGTGACCAGGAGCTCCACGCCCTTGACGTCCGCCAGCTGCACCTCACCGAGCACCTCATTCAAGATCCCTTCCAGGTTCCTGACGCTGTAGCGTTCATCCGTCGCGCCGGAGAGCGAGGTCAGCGTCTTCCACGGCGACATGCGGAAGATCTCCGGCCCTCGCTTCTCATACAAACGCTTGAGCTCGGCAGCCGTCATGGCGCCGTCAGGTTTCACGAGGCCACACCCGAGAATGCCGCCGGTCGAAGTGCCGGCCACGAGGTGGAAGAGCTCGGAGGCACGGCGGCCGGTCTTCTCTTCGATGTGCTCGAGAACGGTCGCGGGAATGATTCCGCGAATGCCTCCGCCATCGATGGATAGGATACGGATTTCAGCCATGGTTGCCCCCGTGCGAGGTGTTGCCGCGAACGCGTTGGTGGTCCTCGATGTCCAACGGGCGTCGAGCCATCAACTCAGACAGAGACGGCTGCGCTGTTTGTGACGCCGATGCGGACGCGGCAGCTCCCGAGCAGTCAAGTGCCCGAGGGCGCGCCCTGGCTCAGTCGAGCGACGCCGTCAGCGCTGGCTGCCAGACGCACGGGAGCGTGACGGTGAACGTGGAGCCGACGCCGGGCACGCTCTGGACCTGGATCGAACCGCCGTGCGACTCCGCAATCCTGCGGCTGAGGTACAGGCCGAGCCCCATCCCGCCATAGTTCTTGGACACGCCGCGCTCGAAGCGCTCGAAGATGCGGCCTTGCTGCTCCGGGGCGATACCGATTCCGTGGTCCCTGACCACGAGCCGCGCGCTCCCGGCCTCCTCGCTGACGAAGGCCTCGATGGGCTTGCCTGGCCCGAACTTGAGGGCGTTGTGGAGCACGTGGGTCACGACCTGCGCGAGCCGCTCGGCGTCCCACTGCCCCACCACCGGCGCGGCGCACGTGAAGGACACGCTGCAGCGGGCCGCGGTCAGCTCGGGCTCGAGGCGCTCCACCACCCCGCGCACCAGCGCGCCGAGCTCGACCTCGCCGCGCTTCAGCTCCAGCCGTCCCTGCGCGATGCGCGTCACGTCGAGGATCTCCCCGGTGAGCTGCTCGAGCCTGTCGGTTCTGCTCAGCACCCGGCTGAGGCTGCGGTTCAGCATCTCTGCCGAGACGGTCCTCCCGGCCGAGGCCGCGCGGAGCAGGCCCTCCACCGAAAGCCGGAGCGATGTCACCGGCGTGCGGAGCTCGTGCGAGGCCACGGTGAGGAACTCCTCCCGCAGGCGCAGCGCCCGCTGCGTCTCGGCGAGGAGGCGCGCGTTGTCGATGGCCAGCGCCGCGCGGCGGCCCAGCTCCACCGCCAGCTCCACGTCGGCCGTCCCGAACCAGTGCGGAGAGGCGGCCGCGAACGTCAAGGCCCCGAGCGGCGTGTCTCGCGCGACCAGCGGCACGATGAGCACGCTCCGCGTGCCTATCTCGTGGATGAGCGCGGCATGGTGCTCGTCGAGCGCGTAGGACCGGATCTGCTCGTCGGAGAGGGCCGGCAGGTGGACGTGGGCCCCGCCCTGGACCACGCTCGCAACCGGCGTGGCCGTGCCGATGCGCGCGGGGTAGCGCTCCGCAAGCTCACGCAGGAGCGGCTCCTTCCGCGGATCGCGGTGTGCGCCCGCCAGGCGCACGACCGTGCCCCCCTCGGCGAGGTCGATGATCGCCCAGTCGGCGAACGAGCGCGCGCACAGGCGGGTCAGCGCGTCGAACATGCCCACGTAGTCGAGCGTCGAGGAGATGAGCGCGGTCGCCTCTCCGAGCAGGAGCGCACGCCGCCCGGCCGTCTCGGCCTCCACGCGGCCGGCATGCTCGCGCTCGAGGAAGAGCGCGTTCTCGAGCGAGATGGCCGCCTGGGCCGCGAGCAGCTCGAGCGCCAGCAGGCGCTCGGGCGTGAAGCTGCCGGGGACGAGGTCGTTCTCGAGGTAGAGGAAGGCGACGACCTCCGCCTGCCTGCGCACGGGGAGGCAGAGGACGGACCGCGGGCGCGCCTGCGCGAAGTACGGGTCCCCCGAGAACCGCTCCGCGTCGGCGGCCGCGTCGGCGAGCAGCACGTGCTCCCGGGTCCGCTGCGCGTACTTCAGGATGGACGCCGGGACGCGTGCCGCCAGCGCTTGCGAGGCCGGGCTGAACAGCATGTCCGGTGCCCCCTCCTCGCCCACGGCGGACTCGGCCGCGACCTCGAGCTCGCGCTCGCGGGACAGGACCAGGAGGGCCCGGCGCGCCCCGCCTTGCTCGAGGACGACCCGCAAGAGCGTGCGCAAGAGCTGCTCGCGGACCATCTCCCCGGAGATGGTCTGCGAGGCCTTGACCACCGAGAGCAGGTCGAACTGCTCGGGTCGGGCCGCGAAGACAGCCGCGGGGCCGAGCGGAGGTGCCTCTTGAAGGTGTGCGTGGCGCTGTTCGAGCTGCCTCACCTTCGCTTCCGCGCCCCACCGGACGTAACAGTCTCGAGCGTCCCGAAGATAGGCAGCGGTGATGGTCTCGAAGCGTCGCTCCCGGTAGAACGCCGCGGCAAGCTCGTTGGCCACGCCCTCCCAGTGGACGAAGCCGTTGGCCCGCGCCGCCCGGATGGCCTCCTCGTAGCGCCGCTCGGCCTGAAGTTCGTCTCCCGTGATTCGGGCAATCTCCGCGGACACGAGGGCATGCTTCGTGAGGAAGTTCTCCGGGCAGCTCTGGGCCCAGAAGGCGAGCTTCTTGTTGTAGCCCTCGAGCGTCCTCGCGATCTCCCGCTGCTCTGCTTCCGCCCTCCGCGGATGGATGCGGGCGAGCAGGAGGGCGTGAAAGTAATAGAAGGTCGCCTCCATGGGCATGGCCATCACTGCGCTGAGCGTCTTCTTCGCTTCGTCCGCGTGATGGAGCGCGTTGGCATCGTCTCCCGCGAGATACGCCGTGATGAGCTTCATCATGTGGAAGAAGACGATGCCGCACCCGAAGGCTGCGTCGGCAATCTTCGCAAGGCACGGGGCCTCCTGGAACGCATCGTCCTCGAAGGAGATATTCCCGCGGGTCTGTCCCTTCAGGCACGCGAGGAACTGCTGCTCCAGTCGGATCGTCTGGTAGATGGGTTCGTTGCGGGAGTCCCGTGCGAAGGCCGCGTAGCTCCGTGAGAAGCTGATGACATCATCAATCGCATCGCCCCGCTCGATGGCCTGCCAGACAATCTGGAACGCGATGGCGTTCGCGAAGACCAGGTCGCCCGCATCCAGGCATGCGAGGAAGCCCCGCTCCAGGATGGGGAAGTCCGTCGAGATGTGATGGCTCCAGAAATTGATGTGGTCGCCGTGGAGGTGCATGACCGTGCCCCGCCGGCTGATGTCGCCGAGCTTCTGGTTGAGCCTGATGGACATCTCCGAGAACTCGTATGCGGCACGAGGGTCATCGTAGAGGGAGACGAGCATCAGGCCGTAGCAGCTGTACCCCATGCAGGACTCGGACGTGGGGCCGAACCGGAGGGAGTGATTGACGAGCTTCAGGATGACGAGCGGGAAGACCTGGGGCCTGCTGCCGATGTAGGCCGCGGGAGCCACGTTCGAGAGCAGACCGATGACGGCCCTGACACGCGGGTCGGTGGCCTCGGCGGCATCCGCGAGGTCCGCGATGCGGCGCCCGCCAAGGCTGATCTGGATTGCCTCCGCCTCGGCGCGGGTCGCCTCGCTCAGCACCGCGTCGCACTCGGGGATGTCCACACCAAAGAGCTGGAGGGCCTTGAGGCCCATCGCCACCGCCTCGTCGTATCTGCCCGCGACGTGGCAGAGCTTCAGGCGGAGCTCGTACACCATGGCCTTGTCGAAGTCGGTCCTCGCTCGGGCAAGGAGGAGGTCGAACAGGGCCTCGGCCTGCTCGAACGCGCCGCCCAGGTACTCGCACTCCGCGCGTTCGAGGAAGAGGGGAAACGCGAAGTCGTAGCGGGACTCCCAGGCATCCTCGGGCAGGAGGGCCGCCGCGACGGCGAGGAAGCTCTTCGCGGAGGCATAGGCGATGGACGCCTTCGCCTTCCTTCCAGCGAGGAAGTTGAGCCTCGCGAGCTCGTCCCGCTCCGCCGGGTCGGTGATGAGGGCAAGGCCGTGGTTGAGCTGGCCGACGACGTCGAAGATGCGCTCCTCGATGCTCCGTGCGTCCAGGCTCGCCAGCAGCAGCCGCCCGATCCTGAGATGGACGCCCTTCTTCCTCTTGTCCTCGATGAGCACATAGGCCCCCTGCTGGACGCGGTCGTGCAGGAACGTGTAGACGTCGCCCTGCTGAAGCATCAGCCCTTCCCGGACCGCGTCCGAGAGCTCGCGCGCGGCCTGCTCGCCCGACTGGTTGGAGATGACTGCCAGGGTGTGCAGGTTCGTGGTGTTTCCGACGCACGCGGCGAGCTTCAACACCTCCTGTGTGGCAGGTGGAAGGCGCTTGAGCTTCCGAACCATGAGGTCGACGACGTTGTCGGTGAAGCCCTTGGCGTGGATCTTCGCCACGTCCCAGCGCCACTGGGTGGCGCGGCGGTCGAACTCCAGCAGGCCCTCCTCGTGGAGCGTGGTGAGGAACTGGATGGCGAAGAAGGGATTGCCGGCGGTCTTCTCGTGGACGAGGCGGGCCAGCGGCGCGGCGGAGCCGGGGGGACAGTGCAGGGCATCCGCGATGAACTGTCTCAGATGCTCGACGGTGAGCGGGGTGAGGACGAGCTCGTGCACGAGCTCGCCGGACTTCCGGATGTTGTCGAGGGTGAGCGCGAGGGGGTGGGAGGGGCCCACCTCGTTGTCGCGGTACGCGCCCAGGAGGAGGAGGTAGCGGGACTGCGGGTGGAGGACGAGGTCCTCGAGGAGCTTCAAGCTCCCGGAGTCGAGCCACTGGAGGTCGTCGAGGAACAGGGCGAGGGGGTGCTCCTTGCGCGCGAAGACGCTGATGAACTGGCGGAACACCCAGTGGAAGCGGTTCTGCGCTTCGAGCAGGGGGAGGGGAGGAAGCGCGGGCTGCGGGCCGAGGATGAGCGCCACGTGAGGAATGATGTCGATGATGAGCTGCGCGCTCGCGCCGAGCGCCTGCCGCAGCAGCTCCCTCCAGGCGGCCACGCTTGCTTCGCTTTCGGTGAGGATCTGATCGATCAGCTCGGCGAACGCCTGGGCGAAGGTGGCGTACGGCACGTCGCGCCGGTACTGGTCGAGCTTGCCGGAGATGAAGAACCCGCGCTCCTGCACGATGGGCCTGTGCAGCTCACGGACCAGCGAAGACTTGCCAATGCCAGAATACCCTGACACCAGTACGAGCTCCGGGGGGCCCTGCTCGACGACCCGCCCGAAGGCACGAAGGAGCTCGGTGAGCTCGGCCTCGCGGCCATAGAGCTTGTGGGGAAGCTCGAAGCGGTCCGAGACGTCCTGCGTTCCCAGGGCAAAGGACGCGAGCCTGCCTTTCGCCTGCCAGTCGGACAGACAGCGCTCGAGGTCGTGCTGGAGCCCGCGCGCGGTCTGGTACCGCTCCTCCGCCAGCTTGGCCAGGAGCTTGAGGACGATGTCCGAGAGGACGCCCGCGAGGCGGGGAACGAGCGCGGAAGGGGCGGGCGGAGTGCGGGCAACGTGGCAGTGCACCCATTCCAGGGGATCGCGCGCATCGAAGGGAAGGCGCCCCGTGAGCAGCTCGTAGAAGGTGACACCGAGGGCGTAGAGGTCGGAGCGGCTGTCGACGGAGCGGTTCATCCAGCCCGTCTGCTCTGGCGACATGTAGGGGAGTGCCCCCTCGACGAGCCGCGCGGCGCGGGGTGGGGGCTGCGCCCGTGTGCTGCGCGCGGCGATGCTGAAGTTCCAGACCTTGAGCTCGCCACTCCCGGGGTCGAAGAGGATGTTTCCCGGCTTGAGCTCCTTGTGGATGACGCCTCGCTCGTGGATGTCAGCGACAATTCCGGCCAGCCGCACCGCCAGGCGAAGGAAGTCCCCGACGGGCATCGGCGCGCCCATGAGCTTTTCGAGCGGAGCACCTGGGAAGTCCTCGAGCTCGAGCGCCGGCCGCCCCGCGAAGGTCGTGAGGGCGAGCGGCTCGACGACGGCCAGGCCCACGAGTGCACGCCCCACCTCGTATTCCTTCCTCAGCCGCTCGAGGTCCTCCGGGCGGCTGTGCTCAGGCTCGAGGACCTTGAGGAGGATCGCGCGTCCATCGGTGGTACGCACGGCGTGATGGACGGTCGCCCGGTGCCCCGCCTGGAGCCGACCGCCCAACGCATACGCCTGGTGCCCTGGTTTCATTGTCCTCCCGATACCCCGAAGGTAATCAGGCCTTTGCCGCCCCTAAGCATCGGGAAAAATGCGCCACTTGCCGTCCACGGCGCTCGACCTGGGTGAAGGCCCCATCTCCCCACCCGGAGCGCCCATGAGCTGGTTTGATACCCGTCTGAACCGCCCCCCTCCCTCCACCGTCGCTGCGCCCAAGGAGGTTCAGCCTCCGCCGCCTCCCCCTCCTCCGGCGGAAGTCGCGCCCCGGGCGAACCCCGGAATGCCCACGCGCGACGAGTTCGTCGCGGCCTCGAAGCCGGCCGGCCCGGACCTCACGGGAGGAGCGCAAGTCACGCCGCTGTCAGCCACCGTCACTGACGGCGCCACGTCGACGGGGCCCACCGCCAAGCCCGCCTCCGAGTACGCCAGGCCAGGTGGTCTCGAGGGGGATGCCTACGATGTGGACTTCGCGTTCCGCACCGGCGGCGCCTCCCTGGCGGCGCAGAAGCTGGCGGACCTCACCGTGACCCACGCGAACGAGCCGGGATACGCCGATGCCCTGCTCAAGGCCTCCGAGCAGACGCTTCAGGGCATGGCCGACCAGCTCGGCGAGCGGACCCGGAAGGGCTCTCTGGATGACGAGAAGAAGGATGCGTTCGGCAAGCTCAACACCACCTACGAGACCCTGAAGAACCTGTCCGTGGTGGCCGACAAGGTCAGTCCGGAGAGCCTGAAGCTGCTGGGCCAGAAGCTGGCCGCCGCGACGCCCGATGACAACGAGCTCAACCAGCTCGATGACAGCCTGGCGGAGCTGCAGGAGGAGTCGATGCCTGGCCTCGCGAAGCTCGCGGGGACGCTGGTGACGGAGCTGCAGGCCGCGGGGAAGAACTCGGCGGCGAAGGAGCTGCTCAAGGAGCACAAGCCGCTCCAGGAGGTGTCCACCGCGCCCGCTGTGGACGGCAACCGCTGGACGCCCGGCACGCCCCTGTCCGAGGCGAAGAACGCCCACAACACCACCGTCCGCGGCGACTTCGACAAGGCCAGGAACGGGGACTACAACTGGTTCGAGGGCGACGTGAGCATGGAGCTCGATCGAGAAGGCAGGATTGAGATGCGCCATGACTCGAGGCATGAGGACGGAGACAACCTCACCCTCTCGGAGTGGCTGAACGAATCCAAGAAGGAGGGCGTCGGCGTCAAGCTGGACGTCAAGAACGAGCAGGTCTTCGACAACAGGTTCCTGGAGGACGTGAGGGCCTCGGGCATTCCGCAAGAGCGCCTGATGTTCAACCTCGGCTTCGGTGAGACGGAAAGGCACGGCGCCGAGACCCGCCGGATGTTCCCCAACGCCATGCTCGCCATCAATCCTCCAGACGATGTCCCCGTCGACCAGCAGGTGGAGAGGATGAAGAACCTGGCGCAGCGCGAAGACATCAAGGGCCCCGTCACCTTCGTCTTCAACTACGACAATCTCCCCAGCAAGGAGCAGATCGCGGAGCTGCAGAAGATTGGCCCTGTCTCCGTCTGGAAGGGGGGCGCGGCCTCGGGCACGGACGTGGGGGGAATCAAGGACAAGCTGAAGAATGAGTACCAGGTCCAGGGGATGGTCGACATCAAGGAAGACTTCGTCGACCAGACCGTGGACAAGGTGAAGGACAAGGCCAGGGACACGTTGCGCGGCTTCGTCCGGCCTCCCTTCTTCGTCGGCTAGCGAGTCTCGGGCTCGGCGTAGAGGAGGGACGGGAGCTCCGGGGCCGGCTACATCACGTCCTGGCCATTCATCAGTCGCTGGATGCTCAGGTCGAGCTGGCTCTGGAGATTCGCGAGGAGGCTGCCGAGCTCGGACGCCTGTGCGCCTACACGGGCGGCGAAGCGTGCTCGCGTCTGCTCCAGCAACCACTGCCGGGCACTGGCAAGCCAGCGCTTCACCGAGGAACGGTCGACGCCGTAGGCCTCGGCCATCCGGGCCGTTCCCATGCCGTCCACCAGGTGCATCCGCAGGAGCGTCTTCGCGCGGGGCTCCAGGGACTCCATCGCCTCCCGGAAGGCCACATTGAAGTCGGCCCGGTAGCGCTTCTTGAGGTATTGGAGCTCGACGCCGTCCGACGTGGAGGCCAGTGCCTCCAGGGGGGTGTCGTTGGAGAGAGTCACTCCCGTGCGCTCGTTCGCGAGGCTCCAGGCCAGTCGCAACGCCGTCATCCGGAGCCACGCGGCGAGCGGGCCTCGTCCCTGGTACTCCACGATGCGAGGGGGCGCGTCACCGTCCGCCACCAGGAACCGCGCGCGCAGGAGCTGGAGGGCGTCGTCGGAAGTCGGCGCATCCACGCCGCGCCGCTGCAGTGCCCTGCGCACCTGGGGAATGATGCGGGCCTCGAGCTCGGTCAGCGCCGCGGTGTCGCCACCGGCGCAGGCCCGCGCGAGCGCGAGGTCCTCCGGGTGGACGTCGGGTTCCGGTATCTTGGCCATGCACCTGAAGCCTACACGGAGGGCACATGCAGTGTCCCAGCACGGAAAGCCTCCTCGCATTCGGTCGGGGGCTGCTGCGCGGAGACGACGCGGCTTCCATCCAGGTGCACCTCGATGAGTGTCCTCCCTGTCGCGTGTTGGTGGCGGAGGCGGTGGCCTCGGAGGAGGGCGGCTCGGTCGAATCCATGGAGCTCGCGCACCCTGCCCACAAGCTCCTGAGCCCCGGCTCGACGCTGGGGCGCTACGTGGTGGTCGAGCACATTGGCGCCGGTGGCATGGGCGTGGTCTACGCCGCGCATGACCCCGAGCTGGACCGTCGCGTCGCCCTCAAGGTCATTCGCTTCGACACCGTCCCGCCGTCGCGACTCGCGGAGGCCCAGGCCCGGTTGCTCAGGGAGGCCCAGGCGACGGCGCGCGTCGTCCACCCCAACGTCGTCGCCATCCACGACTTCGGCCGGGTCCACGAGGAGGTGTTCCTGGCGATGGAGCTCGTCGAGGGTACCACGCTGGGCGCCCGCCTGCGGTCGGGACGGCTCCCCTGGCGCGAAGCGCTGGAGTTGTTCCTTCAGGCAGGCCGGGGGCTCGCCGCCGCTCACACGGCGGGGCTGGTGCACCGCGACTTCAAGCCGGACAACGTCCTCATCGACAAGGAGGGGCGGGTTCGCATCACCGACTTCGGCCTGGTCCGCATCATCGACGGCGGGGAGGCGCCCTCCGCGCGGCAGCCCTCGTCGCCAGTCAAGCCCGCGCCGGGAGCGGCGCTCACCCAGACGGGGAGCCTGCTCGGCACCCCGGGCTACATGTCCCCCGAGCAGGCGCGCGGGGAACAGCCCGATGCCCGCAGTGACCAGTTCAGCTACTGCGTCGCGCTCCACGAGGCGCTCTACGGAGTCCGTCCCTCCCTCCAGTCATCCTCGGCCGGTCTCACGCACGTCGAACGCGCCCGCGAATCGCGCCGCCTCCAGCGCGAGGCGGGCGTCCCGGACTGGCTCCACGCGGCCTTGACGAGGGGGCTCGCGCCGGAGCCCGGGGCCCGTCATGCCTCCATGCGCGAGCTGTTGCGGTCCCTGGGCCAGGAGCCCCGCTCGTTGAAGCGCCGCGTGCTCGTGGGGGTGGTCGCGGCCTCGCTGGTGGTGGCGGTGGGCGCCGTCCTCTCCTTCTTCGCGAGGCCCGCGCTCTGTGTCGACGACCCGAACGCCTTCGCGGGCATCTGGGACACGCCGGGCAAGCGTGCCGTCAAGGACGCCCTGACCCGGGAGCCGCTGCCCTACGCGGCGGACGCGTGGCGCGAGGTGGAGCGCACGCTCGATGCGTACACCCGGGACTGGGCACTCGCTTCGCGCCAGGCCTGTGAGGCCACCCGCGTCCACGGGCGGCAGACGGAGGGAATGTACGAGCGGCAGTTGCTTTGCTTCGACCAGCGGCGCAAGGACCTCTCCGCGCAGGTGGAGGTGTTGAGCAGGGCGGATGCGGCCATCGTCCAGAACTCCGTCCGCGCGGTTCATGGCCTGCAGGACATCTCCCGGTGCTCGGACGTCCAGACACTGGCGGCATCCCACGCTCCTCCACGGGACCCGGCGTCCCAGCGGAGGATGGAGGACCTCCGGCGGGACGTCGCCATGGCGAGGGCCCGCTTCCAGGCGGGCCAGCCGAAGGCCGCGCTCGAGCTGGCGTCCGCGTTGCCGGAGCGACTCGAGGGGCTGGCCTACCCTCCGCTCCAGGTGGAGGTGCTCCTGGTGCTCGCCGAGGCCCAGTCGCGCGCGGAGCAGGACCGTGAGGCCAGCCAGACGCTGCACAAGGTCATCCAGACCGCCGAAGCGGCGCGACGGGACCGGGAGGTCGCGCAGGGCTGGGTCGACCTGGTCCGTGTCGCGAGCTTCCTGGGGGAGGATGCCGACCCCGAGGACCAGTACGCGAACCATGCCGCCGCCGCCGTCCAACGACTCGGCGGAGATGCGCAGCTGGAGGCCATGCTGGCCGACAACCTCGCCAGCCTCTTGTACACGAAGGGCCGCGTCCCGGAGGCGGTCGCCCAGAGCCTGCGTGCGCTGGAGCTTGCCCGGAAGACGTACCCGAAGGGCGACGGCCGGCTTGCAACGCCCCTGCTCGGCGCGGGGCAGATGCTGGGGCGCGCGGGCCGCCACGCGGAGGGGCTGGCCCTTCTGAAGGAGGCGGAGACCTACTACACGGCACTCTACGGTCCCAACCATCCGGACCTGGGCGTGGTCATCGAATCGATTGCCGTCCAGGAAGTCTACCTGGGGGAGTTGGAGAGCGCGCTCGCCCACCAGCGGCGTTCGCTCCTCATCGACGAGCGCGTCTACGGCGCCGAGTCCCTGTCGGTGGCCGCCTCGTTCCACAACATCGGGAACATGCTGAGGGGCCTGGGTCGTCATGAGGAGTCGGTCGAGCACTATCAGCGCGCGGTGACGTTGCGCGAGAAACTGCTCGGCCCCGAGGCCCCCCAGGTCGCGAGTTCCCTGGGCGGCATGGGACAGGTCCTGCGGGATATGGGACGCCACCGCGAGGCGTTGGCCCTCCACCAACGCGCACTGGCGATTCGCGAGAAGGCGCTGGGACCGGAGTCTCCCGAGGTGGCCTATGACATGGCGCTGGTGGGGGAGACCCTCCTGGGGATGAACGAACCGCGCAAGGCACGGCCCTACCTGGAGCGCGCCCTGACCCTCTACGAGCGCGGCGCCTTTGGGGAGCAGGTGCTCATCGTGGCCGACATGAAGTTCCTCCTCGCCCGTGCGATGGAAAGAGAGCCCCGGGAGTCGCGACGGGCACTCGAGCTGGTCCGGTCCACGCTCGCGGTCTACGAGCGTTTCCCCACCGCTCGCGTCAAGGAGACCCGGGAGGTCGAGAGTTGGTTGGCGGCGCGCATGGGAGGAACAGGGGCCCAGTTGCGACGTGAGGCGGGAGTGGGCATGGGGCGCTGATGAGCGGGTTGCCGGACGCACCTCCCGCATGCGCGCCAAGAGGGAGCAGGTGCTGGCGGCATGAAGGAGGGCCTTACGGGTGCTGCCGCAGTGGAGAGGCTCCCCCAGAGGGCCTGCTGCGGTGGCCAGCGCGCAGGAGCGAGTGGAGCAGGAGTGTCTGGTAGCTTCCGGTGCTGGAGGATGCGGGCGAACCTCAAGAGCCGCGAGCCCGAGCCTGCAGACGACGAGGTGCTGCGGCTCAAGGCCATGGTGGGCGAGCTGATGATGAAGAACGAGTTGCTGGCTGAGAAGGCCCGGCTGCTGGAGGGCAACACCCCGGGTTTTCCCTGGAGGAAGTCGAGAGGATGAGCGCCAGTTTCTCGCCTTCCAGCGGCAAGCCGTACGGACTGGCGCTTGTGACGGTCACCTGGCGTGTGCCTCGCGCCACTGTGTACCGGCACCGCGCCCGCCGGCAGGCAGCGCTCCCTTCGACAGCTCGGCGAGGACCGAAGACGGCGCTGAAGGACGAGGCGCTGCTGGAGGCCATCCGCGGCGTGCTGACCGCCTCCCCGTTTCTGGGCGAGGGGCACCGCAAGGTATGGGCCCGGCTGCGCGCTCAGGGCGTGCGCACGTCGAAGGCCCGCTGCCTGCGGCTGATGCGCGAGGCAGGGCTGCTGGCACCGGGCAGGTCCCGCCGGGTGCTGGGCCCGCGCAACCACGACGGCACCATTACCACCGAGGCTCCGGACGTCATGTGGGGCACCGACGCCACCTGTACCGTGACGACGCTTCAGGGGCAGGCCACCGTCTTCATCGCCGTCGACCAAGATACCGCCGAGTGCGTCGGCATTCACGCCGCCAAGGTGGGCACCCGCTTCGAGAGGCCCTCAAGCCCATTCGTCAGGGCGTCAAAGCCCGCTTCGGCGCGTACGGCCGGGGCGTGGCGGCGGGGCTGTCCATCCGCCACGACAATGGCAGCCAGTACACCTCCGACGCCTTCCAGGACGAGCTGCGCTTCCTGGGCGCCGAGTCCAGTCCGCCCTTCGTCCGCAGTCCCGAGGGTAACGGCTGCGCCGAGCGCTTCATCCGCACTCTCAAGGAGCAACTGCTCTGGAGGCGCACCTTCGCCACCGTGGAGGAACTCCGGCTGGCCCTGCTGGAGTGGGCTCACCGGTACAACGAGCACTGGTGTTGGAGCGCCACAACTTCCTCCCGCCGAGCAGGCCCGGCGGGAGCTGAAGCAAGCAGCCTGAATATTACCAACCAAGTGTCTCAATAATCTGGTGCAGTACATATGTCAGAATACTTCTGTGTCGGGATACTCCAGCAGGAAAGTGCATGATCCACAGGATGAAGACGAAAGTTCTCACCAGCACGCCTTTGTACCCTCTGGCGGAGGTCATGCAGAAACTCTCTATGAACTGTGTTTTGTTCTGGGGCGCTTCTGCGTTCGTCACACAGAGCGCGGTTGAGTACGTCATCGGTGCTGCATTGTCGACTGGAGCCCAGGCCCGATTCCTCACAGGGACATTCGGACGCAATACGCGAAAAGCTACCTTTGAGCACCTTAGAGAGCTCGCTAAGCAGTACCCCAGCTTTAAGACAAAGGTCTGGAGTTGTGGTTCGCATGGAAAATTCCACGCCAAGATTTGCCTTTGGCGCCTCTCGTCGGGAGAGGCGGTGGCATGGATCGGTTCAGCCAACTTGACCGATGGTGGGCTCCAGAACCAAGGTGAACTCGTTCTTGAGGTCCGAGGTGAGTGGGGGTCGGCGACGATTCGGAGACTCCGAAAGGCGTTCGAGTCCGAATGGAAGAAAGGTCAATTGTTGTCGAGCACATTCGTGAATACCTATCGGGAAGCGAAGCGTCTCCCGCCAGACTCCGCGCCAATCCAAGGCCGGATGAGACGGAAGCGGAAACGGATGCAGATTTACCGCGAACGTTTCTTTGTGACGAACGTTACGAGACACATCCCAGAGGATAGCTCCGTCGCAGAGCACGTGAACGGCCTCTTCGGTGGAACTGCTGAGCATTGGGTTCGACACAGCGCATCCCCCTTGTTTGAGGTCCTCCCCGGTGACATGGGCTTGCTCTGCGACACCGTCGTTCAGTTCGCCACCGTCGTCGAGGTGACCGATATCAGACACGATGGGACCATATGCATGCTCGCATACGAGCCGATCGTGAAGCGCGAATATAAAAGAGATGCTCTCCAGCGGCTTAAGCGCGCTGGCGTCCATGTCGATCTGGATCGTGCTCCTCGAACCCGATGGATGGATGCTCAGGTCGGTGTGCGAGTACTCAAAGAGATGAGGCGGAAGTGACGAGGCCGTGCCCTCCGCCATACCCTCACACTCCCTCTCCCGACTCACTCCGGTGGCGCCAAGTTCCCCCGCGAATCTCAAATCGTGTTGCGAAGGTTGCCGGATTTCGTATTGGGATCACGTTGAGGAGGTCTTCAGCCTCTCTTTCGACCACATAGAGCCAGTAGTCGAAGTCTGGTGAAATCTTCGTACCCTCTTCCACGACTCGTTCGAGCGCATCCACAAACTGGCGACTTGTCATCGTCACGATTTGTCCGCCCGTCCAGCGTGCCGAGCGCCCCTTGACCTCGATCCGGCGGACGAGCCGCCTCTCCGGGTGACCTTCGGGATGGGAGTAGCTATCGACGTCGTGGCCCGGTTGCCCATCCGGTTTTAGGTCCGGATACCGCGCGTGGGCTCGCTCGTACTCAAGGACGCGCTTGCGGTAAGGGTCATCACTCCGGATCGAGCCGGGATGGGCCTGAGCATCTTCGCCCGCTTCTTGCGGAACAGGACCCAGGGCCAAGAGGGCTTCAATCTTCTTGTGCAGCTTTGCGAGCGTGGCCTCGCGCCGCTCCGAAGTGTAATCGCCACCGGAGGCGTCAACTGGTTCGTCGGGCGGCTCCTCGATTGGCACTTCGTTGGGCACGGAGCCCACGGGGACCGAGGGCAACTCGGGTGGCCCCGAAGGCACGGGCACCTCGTCCTTGGTGACCGGCATCGCGGGATGCTTGAGACTCAAGATGGGGCGGTTCTGATCTGTCGTGAGGACGGCCTGTTCGCCCACCGTTGGCGCCTGGAGCGGCGTTGGCTGGACGTCCGCCTCGACCAAAGGCGTGTTGGAGGTGCTCGTGGGGACAGTGGGAGGTTCGAGCCGTTTCGGCACATTCTTGGTCTGGAGTTGATGCAACAGCCGCTCCAGCTTTTGAGGGGAGTCCAACTTTCCGAGGAGGTGTGTGACCTCCGACGACAACTCAACGAGCTGTAGTCGACGACGCCCGAGTCCCCACAGTTCGAAGAGGACCTGGCACAACTCTGGAGCGAAGTCGTCGGGAGCTCCAGATACCGCAACCCCGTTCGCCTGCAGGATGGCCCTCGGCTCAGTGCTCGCGACGACGTCAAGGTGATCCAGGATCTTCCGCTGGAGCCGCTCGTATCGAGACAATTCGACAGGTGCAAGCGCTTCGGATGGCTCCTCGTCTTGTGGGCTCTGGCACTGCGCTTCGTCGAGCATCTCCCTGAGGTAGTCCTGGATGGCTTTGAAGCCTCGCGCCCAGGTCCCGGGGAGCGGCAGAACGCCTTCTGTAGACAGTCGTATCAAAAAACGATTTGACAGACGTTGCAGGCCGAGAAACTCCACCGTTGCGTGGCGTGTCTCCTCGGTGTTTCCAAGGTGTCCAGATGTGACAATCGGAAGCTTCTCCTTGAGTTCGCGCGGCAGAGTCGCCGGGAGATCGTCAAAGTAGAGTTCAGTCGGACCATTCACTGCTGCCCAGCAGCGCTGGCGTTGGACGAAGACCTTGGCGGTCGGATGCAGCGCCTTCCAGCCCTCCCCCTTAGCCCCAGGCAACTGAAGCTCCTCCTGAAGGTATTGGTACGCGAGAGGCAGGACGTGTCGGACGCGGTCCGCGTCGGGCTCGGTGTGGTACACCCATTCCAGAAAGCTGAGCACGTGGGCCATGCTGGTCGTTTCGGGAGTGGGGTCGAATGCGTCCACTTCCGCCAGTAACGCTCGCTCCGCAGATCCCTCTGGGAACGATTCAATTGCGACAATCCAACGGCCCAGATCGCTCCGGATACGCGGTTTGCGAATAACGCGGGACCAAGGAATCCGTCGCTTTCCATCGGGAGTTCCGCCCTCCGGAACAGGGAAGAGGTCGTGTTCGGTCAGGACACGCGCGAGGAGTTCGCGCCCGCTCGGGTTATCTCGGGTTTCGACCACGGCTTCCTGAAAAAGCTGATGGAGCATGGATGGCGAAGCGGTGGGCCCCTCGACCTGCAGACGTCGGACCGCGGGCGCGCGCGGGATCGCACTGCCCCAGGAAATACCCGCTGCTTCCAAGGCCGCCGCGAATCCCGCCGGGAAATAGCCTGCCACCGGCGCATCTGGGCGGAGTGGATCCGGGTCGGCTAGGACGTCCGCTGGCTTGTAGGGACCGGTTCCATCGAGCGCGAACAGCCATTTGCGATCCCGGAGTTCGGTCACCCAACTACATGGAAGCTGGAGTTCGTATTCGAGGGGGTACTGGCCATTCCTGGGGATGTACGCTACGTGTTTTCGTGTGCAGTCCCGGAATATTGAGAGCCGCTCGTTTAGCCACGAAATGATGGCGCGACAATCATCGGCGCGCAGGACGGCTGCGGTGAGCCGATCGCGGAGTGGCGAGGGCAAGACGCAGTCAAGCAGCAGATATCTCCGGCCATCAAAATCGATGCCTCGCGCAGACGCTCGGGCATAGCCGGAGCGTTGCGTGGGAGGATCCCATATCGAGCCGATGCGTTGCCGAAGCTTCTGCTCGTACATTTCCTCTCCCTTCCATTCTAGGGAGAAAGGGCCGCGAGGCGATGGCTGTAGGGACTCAAAGAAAGACTGCCAGTCGGCGCGCGTTGCACCCTCATCAGCTTCCAGGTAGATCGCAGCCACAACGGGCACTCGGGGGAAGAAATGGCGCCGCTCCCCGGCCGCGTATGGATCTGCGAGAAGTGTCTCGTGTATGGGGCGGAGGGTGGTGCGCCCCAGCGAGTCCACCGCCAGCAGTTTACGAATCAGTTGTTTCCGGTGCGCCTGTTTGCCACGTACCCAGCACGTGAAGGCGCGGACTCCCGCCTGTTGCTCCAAGGTGACATTGACTGGTAGGGATTCCCACCAGCGAAATACGAGTTCCTCCAGTTTTAGCGTGGTGATTTCCGCGAGGTAGGTGCTCGCACTGGGGTGCTTGGTCCGGCTCCGGTTGTCAAATTGGAGCGCGACGGTGGCCTCCTTCGCGGGAAGATAGGGGCGCAGATTCTCTTGGATCGTGGTTTCGCCCGAGAGGAAGGACCAATCTGGCGGCAGCCGAGTTGCCTCCGCGCGGCTAATCAAGGTTCCGGCCTCGGTGGGGATGCACCGCAACGGCGCGTTCTTCCATCCCCCCCCTGCTTCGGCCAAGCTACCCAGGAGGTCGGCCAAGCGCTGATCACGTGCTTCTTCCGGGAAGAGCGCGAGCCATTCCCCGACGCGGCCTGCCTGCCATTCCTGCTGGAGTTCGACAGGTATCAGTTCGGTCAGCATCCCGAGAGACTTGAGGGATGTGCGGGCGCGTAGACCGAGCATCTCGCGCGAGACGATTCGCCCCCCGAACAGTACACGTGGGTAATAAACACTTTTCTCCATCTCTTGATTCAACGGGAGAAGACGCCCGAGCGTAGGAGAGATGAACTCAGAGATCACAGCCTCGTCATTTGACACTGCGGGAAGGAATGCCAACTCGCCCAACTCGGCGAGAAACCGTTTTTTCGCGAGCGGGCGACCAAACCAGCGCTGCGCGGCGGTGTCCGCCAAGCTGACGTCAGGTAGGACGTCATACCCACGGTTCCACCCCTCCTTGTTCGGGCCTTCTTTGCTAACTAGCCACTCAAGGAAGTGACGCAGCAGCCGCGGAAGGCAGCACAGGATCTCTTCCTGCCATGCGTTTCCATCGATCTGCATCAACTCGCGACGGCTGATAGCTAGGAGCCAGTCTGCCTGTACGTGGAGCCCTAAGGGAATCGCTAGTCCAGTGGGGAGCAACGCGAAGAGATGACCGTGCTTCGGTACGAGCGGGATATCTTCAGGGCCAAGTTCGCAGAAGACTTCAACCGAGCGGGGTTGCCGCGCTGCAGCGTACATCTTCTCGCGCTCAGCGGGAGTGGCGGAATCCCGGTGCTCAAGGAAGCGGGCGATGGCGTCGGCGGACGGTATGTACGAAGTAGAGAACAGAATCCATCGGCGATGCGTTCCGCCGGATTTGGCAATGGCCTCGATTTCGATTCGCTCTCCTGCCCCATCCTCGCGTGGCGTCCGTTTCTCACTAAGCCCCCACTCCTGCCCCGCGCATCGTACCCACTGGAATCCTCGCCGAGCTAGCAGCGCAAGCAACGCGAGATCGTCCCCCAGCACATGACGAACATCATCAGCAACGGGCGGCAACCCAGGCACACGGCCTGACAATACGAAACGGCAATTCATGCCTTCGGAAGGAGCCTGGGCGTGCTCATCCCAAAAGGGGAGAACCGCGCCGAGCCACTCGCGGTGGATGTTGCCGTACTCCTCCCGGAGGACGGGGACCGAGAGCCTGAAGCGCCATTCCCCCGACGAGATCCGGACGGTATCGAAGCTCCGGAACACTGCCTTGAACCCCACCCCCATGAACCCGACAGTTCCCGCGCCTTTTGATGACACACCGCGAGCGCAGAGGGCCCTAACGTTCTCTGGCTCGAAAGGGCGTCCGTCATGCTCAAGGACCAGTTCCTCTCCTTTTGTTTCGAGGTTGAGGCGGGTTGCGCCCTCATCCACCGCGTTCTGGATCAACTCGGCAACGTAGAGCCACGGATGGGGAAAGGTCTGCTGGAGATCCTTAAGGGCACCGCGGCCGCGCGGATCTCCATAGAATGTCTCGTTCTCTTGTCTCAGTTCCTCGATGAAGGATGCGGCAAGGGATTCCGCTCTAGCCATACGTAGAGTCTAAAGCCGATTCACCAGGATTAGGGCGCATAAGTGGTGGGCTGGCAGAGGGGCCGAGGAGAGCCGTGGACGGGTGCCGCTCGGGCTGTGCACGGGGCCGGTGGCGAAGCCGTGCAGCTGCTTGGAGCACACGCCTGCCCAGGCGGCCCACCCAGGCGGGAGGCAGCAGGGGCGTGATTTTCTGGGGCACCGTGACGGTTTGGGACTCAACACCCCGTGCTCTGGGGTGGCCCCTGCGCTGGATCCAGTTGAGCAGGCCTCGTGGGCAGTTTCAGGTGCTCCAAAATGGCGCGCATCGCGTCGGGTGCCGTCAGGACGGCATCAACACACTGCCACGGGTCCGCCCCCTTATCTGAGCGCGTGACCGTCACGCTGCCGGTCCTCCCCTCAAGGGAGTGGAACTGCCAGTCGCTCGGTTCGTCGGCGACCAGGATGGCCGACGCTACGTGTGAGGTGGACCCCATCGGCTCAAAGGGGCAGGTGCTCGGCGATCAGCCGGTACACGTGCCCCGCAATGACCTCGGCAGGCTCCTCGGTGCGTATAAGCGCCCAGCGGTGCGTCTGGGCTGCGGCCTCGAAGCGCCGGGTGGCCTCCGCATGGGAGACCTCATCGTGGATGACGACGCTGTCGAGGCCCCTATGCCGGGCATGGGCGCGTAGCCATGACTCGCGAGGATCACACGTCGTGGCGATGACCAGATCAGGGATCGCCACTCCCGCCCGCTGGTTTGCCTCCAGGCTTTCCGCGAACGGCACATGGCGCCGGAAGGCCGCATCGGAGGGAAACCAGCGGTCCATCAGTACCACGTGCTCCGTCGCGAGCCTGAGGACATGCTCGGTGATCCAGGCACGTCCCCGGGCGAACTTCTCCACCACCTCGGCCTCTACTTCCTGCGTCGGGCGGGGCCCCGCCGCGGATAGCAGTCGTCTACTCTCTGTGGCGAAGGGGTCGAGGTCCTTCTCGACAAGACAGCGAAGGGTGACGTACGGCTGGAGAAGCTCGCTCACGCTGCGGATGAGTGTCGTCTTCCCAGTACCCTTAGGCCCATCGAAGGAGACGAAGAGGGGGCTGGCCATGGTTGCCTCCTATACACGGGAGACGGGTTGCCCCTGGCGAGAGCCGTCCCGGTAGATGGTCAGCCCCAGGCACCCCTCCTGGTGTGCCAGCCGAAGCCAGTGTTCGACGTCGGTCAGGGTGGTGTCCGGGCGGCAGTTCACTGTCTTCGTGATGCCGCCATCAATGTGCCGCTGGAAGGCGGCCTGAATGCGGATGTGCGCCTCCCCGGGCACTTCGTGTGCCGTGGGCACGAGCCAAGCAAGCTCCGCGGCCACCTCGTGCAGCGACGGCTCGCCAAGCATGGCCCGCCGCACCTGTTCCTCCCCGAGTCCCTGCTGGCTGGCCAGAAAGGACACCAGCGGGTCCACCAGTTCCAGGGGTTCCCCCATCACGGTGTACCTGCTGACGCGGCCGAACACCGGCTCGATGCCGCCCGTCGTTCCCACGAGGAGGGCGAGCGTAGCCGTCCCGGCGATGGCCACCAGGGATGCGTTGCGGCGCTGGGGCAGACCGCGGCCCTCCGCCCACGCGGGATAGGCCCCACGGATGGCCGCGAGCCGCTCCGATTCGGCCGCTGCGGCCTGCATCAGCAGGCTGCTAATGCGTTCTGCTTGTTGGATTGAGGCTGGTTCACCGTAGCGCATGCCCAGCAACGCCAGCATGTGGGCAAACCCCATGACGCCCACCCCAAGCTTGCGCGTAGCCAGGGAGTTGATGCGCAGCTGCTCAGACGGGTGGTTGTGGATGTCATGCATCCCATCGAGGAAGCGCACGCCCATGCGAGCCAACCGGATGAGACGCGCCTCATCCAGCCAGAATGCGCCACTCGGGCTGCGCTCTACGAGCTGGACGAGGTTGATGGAGCCGAGCAGGCTAGATTCATCTGCCGCCAGAGGTGCCTCGCCACAAACGTTGGTCGCGAAGGGCGCCGCCGGGTCCCTCGCCACCCGGCGTATGCGGTCGGTAAACACCACCCCGGGCTGGCCTGTGGCGTGGATGCTGCGCACCAGCCGCTGCAGCAGTTCCCTCGCCTGGAGCGTTCCCTGATCCACGGCGGCCATGAAGCTGTCGGACACCCCCAGATTGAGGTTCGTCACCTTCATCTGCCCGGCAAGCTGAAGAATGGCTTCCGCCCCCGGGTGGCCGATGTCGACGGTGGCCGCGTTGGAGGCAGGCCGCAGGCGCCCCTCTTGGTGGGCCACGGTGTACTCATCCACTTGGCGGATGAAGTCCGCCACGGAGGCGCTGTCCCGGTACATGTCGAGGGTGTACCCGACGCCGCCCATGCCATCGTGCACCTTGCTCGCCGTCTCGAGGAAGCAGGCCACATCCTGGCGCGCGTCTAGCGCGAAGCAGGCGAACAGCCGACGCTGGGGCTCCGCTGCATTCACCAGCAGGGGGCTGTTCGGTAAGAACTCGCCAGCGGTGAGTGCCGCTCGCAGCTCTTCGAGGAAGAGCGCCTCGTCTTCTTCCCTCCACATGGCCTCGGCCTGCGCGGCAAGGGCTACAACCCGCTCCACGAGTCCTGTCCACCCCTTGTCAGCATGACGGTGCAGCACCCGCTTGCTGAGGACCTGGAAGAAAGGACTGCGCTCCGGCTGGCCAGGAAGCTGTGTGCTCCTGTTGAACTCCATGCTCCTCACTCCTTCGCTGGCGCGCCTGCGCGCGTCTTCGCACCCAACGCAGCACGACAGGCCGCGCTGACAGTCAGCTTACGCCTCTAGCCACTGGTGCTGGAGGCACGCAAGGCAAGTAGCGGCACCCTCTGGTAGCTGTGTGAGGATGTCGGAGAGGAGTCCCGCATCCATCATCAGCACCTCGGGCCGATGCGCCCTTTTCGCTCAGGGAATGGTGAAGGTGTGGGTGCTGGACTTCGGGCTGATCTTGCCCTCCACATCCGTCGCCGTGGTGTGCACCGTGTGAGCCCCCGGCGCCAGCGCCGCGGCCGGAGTGAAGCTCCAGGTACCCTCGGCGGTGGCCGTGGGAGTGGCCATGCCGACGCCATCCACGAAGAGATTCACCTTGAGGCCCGCCTGCGCGGTCCCGCTGAAGGTCGGCCGGTTGCTACTCGCCACCGTGTCGGCGGCCGGAGTGAGCACCACTGGAGCCGCCTGCCGGATGCGCAGCGTGACGGAGTCGAACACCTCAACCTCCTTCCCCTCCACCGTGATCTTGCGGCTCTTGTAGGCCACCGGCGAGATGACGATGTCCATGACGATGTGACCCGAGTTGGACTTGGGGCCGAACCGCGCTTCTCGAATTGTCCACATGGACATGCCCGTGCAGCCCTCGCACCTGGGCGCGCGGTAGACGTACACCCCGCCGCCGTCAACCTGGTTCAAGTCGGTGGTGCGTGACTTCGGTACGGCCATGAACACCCGATTTCCGGTGGTGGGGATTTCCCAGACGGCGCCCAGCGGGAGTCCACTGCCGTTGTCGGCATTCCGGTCCACCGGCCGGATGGTGACGTCGAACGCGCTCCCGTCTTCGATGGCCGAGTTGACCTGGACGAGCTCTTCCTTGTTCGTCCAACCCAGCCAGTGCAGCTGCGGCAGGTTGTAGTTGTCCGACGGCATCTTGCCCATGTACGTGGTCGGGTCACTGCCATCGTCTTCGGCCCGCTCGCCATGTGCGAGGCCGAGGACGTGTCCGATCTCGTGGGCGTAGGTCCGCTGCAGCGTGTCCTCGAGGAAGATGTGGCGCGAGCCGGCGTCCGAGAAGTTGCACACCCCGTGAGGCAGCATGAACACGGTCACGAACGCGCCCGAGTTGGTGCTGGCCTTCCTGGCCCGGAGCCTCACCTTCCCGCACTTGAAGGTGCCCGGCACGTTCACGGTCTGATGACTCCCATCAAGGAGCCTCAGGCCCACCTGGTTGCGAGACGCAATGTCATAGAAGTCATACAGCTGCCGGAGGTCGGTCTTGATATCGGCTATCGAGGCGGTGGTGCGCCCCGCCTGGGTGACGCGGACGATCTTGACGGTATGTGTCGAGTTGACCGAGGCCAGTCCGCCGTTGAAGCTCTCGACGCACGTCGTCTCCTCGGGGGCGCAGGTGTAGCGTGCCGCCGACGGTCGCTGCTGGGCTTCCTCAATCCGGAAGGACCTCACGTTGTCGTTCGTGGCCGCGCCGCTGGCGTACGAGGTCTGGCACAGATTGGCGTCGGCCTGGACGGTGAGTGCCTCGCCGGTGCAGCCCGCGCCGGCATAGAGCGTCACGGTCTCCTCAGGCGCCACGCTGACGTAGGAGGCGCCCGTGCCAGCCAGGGTGACGCAGCCGTCGAGCTCCGTCCCGGGAATCACCTCGGCGGTGGCGTTGCAATGGGCGCGCACGAGGACGGAAGGGCTCGAAGCAACGAGCTGCGCACGCAGCGTGGGCCAGTTGGCGGCCGTGCAGCGTCCTGCCTGCACCTCCGCGATGAAGAACCCGTCTTCGAGCTCCGGGTAGTCATAGGTCTCGCACGCCTCCCACATCTCGCTCCAGTGCGCCCAGTCGCAGGTCCCCGCGTCGACGTATGCCTGCACGCACGCGAGCGTCTCCTCGAACCCCGGGAAGATGCGCGCCTGACTGGAGGAGACAACGGACGCCTCTGACGCTGGCGCAGGGGAGGGGGCGGGCTGCTCCTCCGCCAGGCCACCGCACCCTGCTACCAGCGCTCCGCCTATCGTGACAGCCATCACAAACAGCCTGTTCATACTTCCCCCCTGGGGACCTACGGGACCTGAATGCCGCGACCCGTCTCCGTGGAACAGCTCACGCGCCTACGTGGTGAATGGCTGGCTCGAGGAGCCGGGCGTGGGCGCGCTGCTCTCTTCGGCGCCCCGCACGCTCCTGCGCCCGAGGGCATGTCCGCGGCCCGACACCACCCCCTTCATGGCGAAGGGGGCGGTGTCCCGCCGCACCTGAGCGCGGAGGGCCAGACGGCTAGAAACAGCGGCTGTTGCAGTATGGCTCGCCATCGGGCTGCGTGCAGCAGACGTCGCCGGCATAGTCACACGCGCCGTTGAAGCAGCGCTTCACACAGCGCCCCGAGCGGTAATGGCAGGTCGTCTCGCCAGGGCAGTAGCCGGTTTCGACCTCGCAGGCGAGCCCCTGCTCGCGACTCTCGAGCGTTTCATTCGCTTCGTTCGCTCCGGCGTCATCTCTACCGCAAGCCGTGAGTCCAACAGTGCACAGCGCCACAACACACAGCAGTCGCCACATGGGAGCCTCCAGCTGGTAAGGCGGGGGAGCTGTGGATTGTGATGACAATGTTTCGGGAAGACAATCCCATCACTCCGAAACAGTGGTGGCCGCATCCTCCATCGGGACGCGAATTCCTACGTACTCGAGCAGGCACCGCGGGGCTACCGTCGACGTCGAGAGCCCCACGCGCTCCCGGCAGCAAGGAAGCTACCGCGTCGATGCACCGCGCCATCCCACCCCGCGTCCCCCTCGCCCGGCGCCGTCGTGGCCCCTCCCGTGGGAGCCGGCTGCTACGGTGTTCGCCTTTACAGGAGATACACCATTGCATTCACCCAAGAGGCATGAGGTGGGCGCCGTCTCACGGTGGCGCTCGAGCGCGGGCTGGGCGGTGGCGATGTTGCTCACGGCGGCACCCGCCGCGGCGCAGGCGCCCGACGAAGTGTCCGGCGCGGCCAGGCCCTCTTTCGTGGTGCGGGCGCTGGGGCTGACGGCGGTGGAGTATGGCCAGCAGTTCGTCGTCACCTGCGAGGAGCATGACCCGTCGCCCTTCTTCTACCCGGGTCCCGGTTGTGCCCGGGTGGAGGGGATGAGCTTCGACATCCACCGGGACAACTGGTCGTCCAACTACCTCAACTACGACGACCCGCAGGACCCCTCCAACGCGGGACTGCTCACCCGTCAGGGCTACATCTCCCTCCAGCTCGCGGACCCCACCGCCTACAAGGCCCTGGCGCTGCTCAAGGCCTACCAGGCGACCGGCAGGACTGCGTTCCTCCAGCGCTTCCGGCACGCCTTCCTGCAGCAGATTCTCGACAAACAGCTCCCCAGCACGGCCCTGGGGCTGGGCGCGGTGCAGACCTTCCAGTCGTCCTACTTCCCGGACCCGCAGCAGGACGTCACGCTGGACGCGACGGGGGCCTTCGCCAACTCCGCCACGCTGGCGGGCGGGGTGGATGGCGTGCTCGGCACCGCCGATGACGTGCTCACCTGGCGGTGGAACGGCCACGCCGGTTTCAACTTCGCCGCGCTCGCGGAGGTCCTCGCCACCTATGCGCAACTGACGGGAGACACGCACGTCCTGCCCGCCGTCGAGCGCGCCGGGCGCTTCCTGCTGCGGTTGGAGCGGCGCACCGCCACGGGTGAGCCGGAGGGAAGCTGGGCCTACGGCGTCGCGCCGGCCAACGGGTTCCCGAACCGGATGACCACCGGCATCATCGGGGTGACGCTGCTGAAGCTGTCCACGCTGCCGTCGCTGCCCGGGGCCGCCGACTTCCGGGCGGGGGCCCTGCGCGCGGCCACCTGGCTGCGGCAGCAGCCTGCCGCCGGGGTGGACCCGGTCTCCACCGGTGCCGAGCTCCGGCTCCTGCTCGCGGCGGGCGAGCAGAACGCGGCCGTCGCCGCGGCGGACGCGCTGCTGGCCCGCATGACGACGCCCGCATGGTTCTCCTGGGGAGACCACCGTTTCGAGGATGACTTGCATGCGCTGGGAGGCATCGCCAGCCCGTGGGGCACGGGAAGCCTCCAGTCGCCCTGGTTCGCCACCTACAACGTCGCCGGCCTGCTGGAGCTGGGCCGGGCCACCCGAAGCGCCCGCTACACCCTCGCCGCCACGCTGCTCGTCGGCTGGCTCGCCGACAAGATGGCCGTGGCCCGGCGCGACGAGGCTGTCGTGCACGTGCAGGACCTGTGCGGCGGACTCGTGCGCGTCCACGGAGGAGGCTGGTGGGGCCTGGTTCCCGAGACGTATGAGCCGAACACCGGCACCTACGTGGACTGGAGCGGCGCGGAGCTGCGGACGGTGCCGGGCCTCGTGCTCGACTGGGTGGCCGCGCCGGAGGTCGACCTCTCGCAGCGCTCCACCTCCTGGCTGGAGGCGCAGCGCGGACTGGACTTCGAGCGGCTGCTCCACGACCGCGTGCGCGGCGACCCGTACTACGCCCACATCAGTCAGGTGTACCCGTGGAACGGCTGGACGTTCGTGCCACGCAACCTGGGCGAGGTGAGCCCGTCCATCAACCCACTGCTGGCCGACGACGCCGCGCTGGCGCTGCTCGACTACGTCGTGCTCACCCCTTGACGTCGATGCGGGAGCGCCAGCTCCCCCACAGCGGAGGGGTGCCCGGGTAGCGGTCCTCGGACTCGGGCACCCCGAGGTGCTCCCTCAACCCGCGCCGGCCGAGGAAGGTGTTGGCGTGGTAGGCGAGCGCCTCCACCGGGTACCTCGACGCGGCGCCCTGGGGGCACGCCCACCGGGCATGGCACGTGTTGGCGCACTGCACGGATTCGGCGTGGAAGGTGCTGCACCGGTCCACGTCCCAGGTGCCCCCGGGGAAGGCCCCGCCGGGACAGGCGGAGACGCACGGCGCCGGGCAGCCGGAGCAGAGGTCCGGCCCCCCCGGAGTGCTGGCGGGCAGCACCGCGTCCACGAAACAGGCGGCTCGCAGGCCCACCCACGGTCCGTGCTCCGGATGCATCAGCAACCGGAGCCGGCTGTCGGTCCCCAACCCGGCGAGGTACCCGAGGAGCCGGAAGTCCACCTGGAAGGGCGCATCGGACGCAGCGAAGTACCACCGGCGCGCAAGGTCCCCCAGAACCGCGTCCGCCCGCTGCACCTCTCGATGCACGAAGGCCTCCAGCGGGTGGGGCTCGTGCGTGAGGCGGCGGGTGTCCCTCTCGAGGTCCGCCAGGAAGGCCCGCCACAGCGCCGCGCCCCCGTTGCCCACCACGACGATGGAGCGGGCTCCCGGCATCAACGCCTGGGACTGGCGGGCCGCTCCTACCCGAGCGTCATATCCGGCGAGGTCCGCCACGCCGAGCAGGTTCAGGCCCGAGTCATGAAGCCGGGCGCGCAGCGCATCCAGGAGGGACATGAGTCTCGGGATGATGGCATGTCGACGGCCGGAGCGCGTCACATCACCCGGTTCGAGCGGGTCTCTACAGACGTCTGCCCCCCTCTACCGCATCCGACCGGCGAGGCCCGCGGGGCCACGGCTGCAGGCGTCTTTGCGGAGGGGTGGCCCCGTGCCGACGATTACCTTGTGATGGAAGAGGGAGCGCTTCAAGTGGCCCGGCCACTGCACTTGGGCGCCGGCTACGTCGTCGTACGGGCGGACAGGGATGGGCACCCTGTCGTCGTGAAGTCTGTCCGGCCGGAGCAGGACACCCCAAGGGCCGAGGCACTCCTGCGCCATGAATATGCACTGCTCACCGCGCTGGACGTGCCCGGAGTCGTCAAGCCGCTGGCCTTGGAGACAAGCGATGGCAGGCCGGCGCTCGTCCTGGAGGACGCCGGGCCCTCCAGTCTCCAGGACAAGCTTCGTGGACGGCGCCTCGAGGTGGACACCTTTCTCGACCTGGCGGTGCAGATGGCCGCCATCGTCGCAGCCGTCCATGGACACAACGTCATTCACCGGGACCTCTGCCCGGCGAACTTCGTCCTCGGAGAAGGGACGCACCTCACCCTCGTCGACTTCGAGCTGGCCACCACGCTCACCGGCCTCTCGCAGGGGGCGGGCGTGTCAGGAGAGCTCGAGGCAACGCTCCCCTACCTGGCGCCGGAGCAGACAGGGCGGATGAAGCGCCTGGTGGACCACCGCGCGGACCTCTACTCCCTGGGCGCCACCTTCTACGAGATGCTGGTGGGGACCCCGCCCTTCGCTTCGGAGGACCCGCTGGAGGTCGTCCATGCCCACCTGGCCCGGATTCCAGCTGCGCCCGCTGAGGCGAACTCCCGGGTCCCCGGGGTGCTCTCCGACATGGTCCTCAAGCTGCTGGCCAAGATGCCCGAGTGGCGCTACCAGACGGCCGAGGCGCTCCATGCAGACCTCGTGGAGGTGCAGCGGCAGTGGCGGGCTTCGGGCAGGGTGGTGCCATTCGAGCTCGCCCGCCTCGACAGACGCGAGCTCACTCTCGGGGCCAGGCTGTACGGCCGGGAGCGAGAGCTCGCCGAGCTGACAGACGCATACGCGCGCTGCGTGGCGGGCGCCAAGGAGCTCCTCGTTGTCGAGGGGATGGCCGGCATCGGCAAGTCGGCGCTCGTGCAGGAGATACGCTCCCTGGCCGAAGCCAGGGGACGCTTCCTCTCCGGGAAGTATGACCAGCTGCGGGGGGACGTTCCCCTGGCCCCGTTCGCCGAGGCGTTCCGGGGGCTCGCGCGCGAGCTCCTGGGCGAGCCGGAGCCGGTCGCCACGGCGTGGCGGCAGCGAATCCAGGAGGCCGTCTCCCCGAATGGCCGTGTCCTCACCGAGCTCGTCCCCGAGCTCGAGCAGTTCCTCGGTGAGCAGCCGCCCCTCCCGCCGCTCGGCCCCACTGAAGCCGAAAGCCGCACCCGCCTCGTCTTCTTGTCCTTCATGCGGGCGCTGGCCACACCCGAACACCCACTCCTGCTCTTCCTCGATGACATGCAGTGGGTGGATTCGGGCTCGCTCAAGCTGCTGCGCGTGCTCGCGTTGGATTCCGACATCCGCCATCTTCTCGTCCTCGTGGCCTGGCGCAGTGAGGAGGTGGGCCTGGCGCATCCGGCAGTGCAGGCCATCCAGGCCATCCGGGAAGCAGGCATCACGGTCCATGCGCTGGAAGTCGGTCCGCTCCAGGCCGGCGCGGTGACGGCGCTGCTCTGCGATGTCCTCCACGCCTCACCGGAGCGCGCCCGCCCCCTCGGCGCCCTTCTCGTCGAGAAGACCGCCGGAAACCCCTTCTTTCTCCAAAGCTTCCTCAGGTTCCTCCAGGCAGCAGGACTCCTGGTCTTCGACATTGGCGCCGGCGTGTGGACCTGGGACCTTCCCCGGATTGCAGAGGCCCCGGTCCCCGAGAATGTGGTGGACCTCCTGGTGGCCTCCATCCGGCGCCTCCCGGACGAAACCCAGGAGGCCCTGACGGTGGCCGCCTGCCTTGGAAGTCAGTTCGACGTCGGGCTGCTGGCCAGGGTGCGGGCGCAACGCCCCGAAGATGCCGCTCGGCCGCTCTGGCTGGCCATCCGCGAAGGACTGCTCGCTCCGGTGGGCCTGGCGGCCCGCCGGGAGCAGCCAGCCCATGCAGCCGCGGGCCCTTCGGCCTCGTACCGCTTCGCGCACGACCGCGTCCAGCAGGCGGCCTACTCTCTTCTCTCCGACGACAGAAGGAAGGCCCTGCACCTCGAGATAGGGCGAAGCCTGCTGGAGGGCCGCGCCGAGGGCTGCGAGCGTCTCTTCGAGGCCGTCGACCAGCTGAACCGGGGCGCCAGCCTCCTGCGCGAGGACACGGAGCGGTTGCACCTGGCCGAGCTCAACGAGAGGGCCGCGCGCAAGGCCAAGGCCTCCTCGGCTTTCGAGGCCGCGCTCGCATACTTGCGGCACGCGCTCTGCCTTCTCCCCGCGGAGGCCTGGCACTCCCAGCACGAGCTCTCGTTCCGCCTGCACCGGGACGCGGCGGAGCTGGCCTTTCGCGTCGCGACCCCCGAGGACGCAGAGGCGCTCGTCGAGGCCGCTCTCCTGCATGCGCAGTCACGCCTCGAGAAGGTGGCTCTCCATGTCGTCCGCGTGGTTGCCTACAGCCTGCGAGCGGACTTCTCGCGGGCGCTCCAATGGGGGAATGAGGGCCTGCGTCTCTTCGGCATGGAGCTCCCCGAGCGGGACTTCGATGCGGCCATCCGAGCGGCGTTCACGGCCGTCGAGGAGCGCCTCGGGGGGCGCACGCCGGATGATCTGCTCGACGCCCCGCGGGTGCACGACGCGGAACCCGCGGCCTTGCAGCAGCTCCTCGCGGACATGATTTCCGCCGCGATTCTCTCCGACCCGAAGCTCTACACCCTCCTCGTGCTCTGGGCGGTCCGCTGCTCGCTGGAGCAGGGGCACTCGGTCATCTCCGCGCAGATGTATGCCGAATACGGCCAGATCCTCGCCAGGGTTCAAGGCGAGTATGCGAAGGCCCATGCCTTTGGCCGAATGGGTGTCGAGCTGAGCCGGAGGTTCGGGGACCGCGCGCTGGAGACCCGGACGCTCTTCGTGTTCGCCGTCTCCATGAACTCCTGGCGGGCACCGCTCCGCTCCAGCGTGCCACTCCTGCGTACGGCGATGGCGAAGGGGCTCGAGTCGGGAGAGTTTCAGTTCACGTCATACTGCCACCTGTTCTTGACCTGGACGCTCATGGCGCAAGGGACGGAGCTGGACCGCATCCTCCCAGTGGTGGAGGAGGGCATGGCGTACAGCCGCAGAACCGGCATCCGCCTGGTGAGCGAACACCTGCTCGGCTCCCGCCAGGCGATTCGCTGCCTCAAGGGTTGGACCTCGAGGCCTCGCTGCTTCGACGATGCCGAGTTCGACGAAGCGCAATTTCTTGCCTCGGTCGGGCTGAATCCGACGGTCCGCTGCATCTATGCGACCTTGCGCCTTCAGGCTTCGTATCTCCTCGGCGACCCTTCCCATGCCCTCCAGATGTCAGAGGCCGCGGCGAAGTGGATTGAGCTCGTACGGAGCTGGGTGCATGAATTCGAGCACTGCTTCTATTCCGCCCTGACGCTGGCGGCGCTGGCGGGCGGAGCTTCCCCGGACGAGGAGGCCGCCGCGTTGGCCCGGATGGCGCCGCTGGAGCAGAGGCTCCAAACCTGGGCCGGGAATTGCCCGGAGAACTTTCGCCACAAGCACCACCTCGTCGCGGCGGAGCGGGCACGGCTGGAAGGGAAACATCTGGAGGCCGAAGGCCTCTACCACCAGGCCATGGAGGGCGCGCACCGGGAGGGCTTCCTTCAGGACCAGGCCCTCGCCAACGAGCTGTGTGGCCGCTTCTACCTGGCCCGGGCACAGCCGTACGTCGCCGGCCGCTACCTCGCGGAAGCCATCGACGCCTACGCCCGGTGGGGGGCGACGGCCAAGGTCCACCTGCTCGAGGAGGAGCACGCCCAGCTCGTGGTTCCAGGCGTGCCGCGCTGGAGGACCCCGGTCACACCGGGAAGCAGGGAGGTGGGCCTCGATGTGCTCACCCTGCTGAAGGCCGCCGAGACGCTCTCCGGCGAGGTGGTGCTCGGGCGCCTCCTCGAGAAGCTCATGCGGATCTGCCTCGAGTCGGCTGGCGCGGAGCGCGGCCTCCTCGTCCTCGAGGAAGAGGGCGCGCCCGTGGTGCGGGCGGTGGTGTCCGCCACCGGGGAGGTTTCCCAGGTCCAGGTACCGCTGAGGGCGCAGCCACGGCTTCCTGTTTCCGTCGTCGAAGCCGTCTGGCGCACGGGCAGGGCCGTCGTCCTGGGCAACGCTGCTCAGGAGGGGGCATTCGTCTCGGACTCCGACGTGGCCGAGCGGGCCCTCAAGTCCGTCCTGGCCGTGCCCATCCACCGGCAGGCGCGGCGCGTGGGCGTCATCTACCTCGAGAACAATCTGGCCACCGACGCCTTCACGCCAGAGCGGGTGCGTGTCTTCGAGCTGCTCTCGTCGCACATCGCCGTCTCCCTGGAGAACAGTCTTCTCTTCGAGGAGAGGAAGCGCGCCGAGGCGACGGTGCGCTTCCTCGCCGAAGCGAGCGCCATCCTGGCCGAGTCGCTGGGCTTCGAAGCGACTCTGGCCAAGGTGGCGCGCCTGGCTGTCCCCTTCCTCGCCGACTGGTGCGTCATCGACGTGGCGGCGAATGGCAATTTCAAGCGGGTGGCGGGCTTCCACGCGGATGCGGCGAAGGAGGAAGTCCTGCGCGAGCTCGCCGCGCGCTATCCCCCCGGCTGGGACTCGCCGCAGCCGGCAGGACGGGTGTTGCGGACGGGAGAGCCACTTCTCCTGCCGGAGCTCCCGGACACGCTACTGGAGACCACCGTCCATGACGCAAAGCACGCGGAGCTCATCCGCGCGCTCGGCACGCATACGGCGATTGCGGTGCCCCTCATCGCCCATGGGCGGACGCTCGGGGCGATGACCTTCGCTTCCGCGAAGCCGGGCCGCCGCTATGGCCAGGCGGACGTGACGCTGGCCCAGGAGCTCGCCCGCCGGGCCGCCCTGGCCCTCGACAACGCCCGTCTCTATCGGGAGTCACAGGAGGCCGTCCGGCAGCGCGACGACTTCCTCACCATTGCCACGCATGAGCTCTACACACCCATGACCGCGCTGAAGCTGTCGGTGCAGGGGCTGGGCAGAGCCGCCGGCGCCGCTTCGCCCGAGGCCGTGGCTCGCACTTCCCGAAGCGCCGAGCGGCACATGCAGAGGCTGACGGGGCTCATCGACGAGCTGCTCGACGACTCGGCCATCCAGGCGGGAAACCTCCGCCTCCAGCCGGAGGAGGTGGACCTGGCGGCGGTGGCCCGGAAGGTGGCGGGGCGCTTCAGCGAGCAGCTGGCGCGGGCGGGCTGCCCGCTGTCACTCGAGGCCGAGGCTCCGGTGGTGGGCCGGTGGGACCGCAAGCGGCTGGAGCAGGTCGTGGCGCACCTGCTCTCCAACGCCCTCAAGTTTGGCGCCGGCAAGCCGATTGAAATCGTCGTGGAGGCCCGGGAGGGCACCGCGCGGCTGGTGGTGAAGGACTCCGGTATCGGCATCGCCCCGGACCGCTTGCCGTATGTCTTCGAGCGCTTCGAGCGAGCCGTCTCGGTGAAACACTACGGCGGCCTGGGGCTGGGCCTCTACATCGTGCGCGAAGTCGTCTCCGCGCTCGGCGGCACGGTGCGGGCAGAAAGTACGGAGAATGTGGGCTCCACCTTCACGGTGGAGCTGCCCCGTCCTGGACCGCACTGAGAGCACTCCCGGAAGGCTGGCTCAGAGTCCTTCGCGCAGGTTCTCCTCCGCGATGCTCGTGAGTCGTGACACGTGCTTGTGGAGCCACAAGCCGAAGGGCTGGATGCGCGCGGGAGTCGTCTTCTTGGGGAGCGCCTGCAGGCTCTCGTCGAACGGAACGACGGCGTGCTCCCCCGTCGGGGACTTCGTGCGGTGGTCAAAGGCGAAGGACCGGTCGACGTGCCACCCACCGTGGAACACGAAGAGGTTCTTCAGGTCCTCGTTCCCGGTGGCCTCGACGAGCCCGTCGATTTCGTAGATGTCGTCGGCGATCTCCAGGCAGCTCCAGCCGCCGCCCGTGACGTTGCCGCAGGGGAATGTGGGCAGGCCGTTGTCGACGGTGTTGTCCACGATCCAGGTGATGGAGCCGTACACGCGCAGGAAGTAGTCCCAGCTCGACTCGCTCTTCCTGGGCTTGAGCGCCTTCGCCCCGTTCCAGCTCCCGATGCGGTGCTTGTATTCGCGCTTGAAGATGGACAGTTGCTGGTCGAGGGAGTCCATGCGCTCGGGCTCCTTCTTCAAGTCCAACTGCTCCGCGACGAAGTGCGCCCGGGGGAAGCGCTCGTGGAGGTCCTTCAGCATCGCGATGGCCGTGTCGACGGCCGCGTAGGCGTCTTGGGGCTTCGCGAAGGAGGGGCCCTTGGGCACGGGGGACTTCTTCGGGGCGCCCTTCGGAGCCTTCGGTTCGGGATTGGGATACTTCGCATCCCGGAGATCGACCGTGCGCAGGACGAAGCCCTCCTTCTCCTTGGCGCGAATGAGCTTCTCCGCCTGCTCGATGGCTTCCTCGTGGTTGGCGGTGACTGTCTCGTTGCGATACCCCTCGATGGTCCGGTCCCCATCGACGGAGATGGCCCAACCGGTCGATGTCCCCTTCACGTACTCACGGAGCGTCACGCGCTTCTTCGTCGCGTTCCAGGGGTTGCCGTCGCGGAAGCCGAGCGTCCGGTAGCGCGCCACCAGCGCTTCGACATCTGTCGACTCCACGAGCGAGAGGAGATAGGCGCCGTTCATGGTGCCGCGGCGGACCACCGCCTGGGTCCCTCGTACTTCCACGTCGACGAAGAGGAGCGACAGCGGCTTGAAGAGCGTGAACCGCGCCTTCACGGGCGTGGTGAGCTTCAGCGCCCTGGGCTCCGGCTTGTGGAGGGTTCCATCGCTCCAGACCCGGAGCTCGCCTCCCGCCGAATAGAGCCATACCTCGTTCTTCAGTGAGAGCTGGGGATCCGAGTACCAGATGTCCTCGCCGCCATTGAGCTTCTGCAGGTGCTTCCAGTTGGGCATGGAGGGCTTCGTCGCACGGGAGTCGTGAGAGGTAAACGAAACACTCCCGCTCCTCACGCGTGCCGAAGGCAGGCGAGCTCGGCTTTCCGGTCCGGGCGCGCATAGAGTGGGCGCATGCTCCGTTCCGTCTGTGTCCTCCTGCTGGCCCTGGTGTTCTCGTCCGTGGGCTGTGGCCGCGCGGGCCCGGGGAGCGAGGAGGACGACGACGTCCCGGTCCTCACCTTTCCCGTGGGCGCGGAGGTGCTCGTGTCCGTTGGCGAGTGCCTCGTGGGCGCCCCTCCGCTGAGGGTCTGCCCGGACGAGGACGTCGAGACGCTGGTCAGCGTCTCCATGTCGGGTGACCGCATCGAGCTGGGGGAGCAACGGGTCGAGGCCGGTGCCGCGCTCATCCGCATGAGGGCGAAGGCCGAGGGAAGGGGGAAGCTCACCGTCGAATACCTCGACCCGCGCGGCACCTCCCACACCGTGGAGGCCTGGTTCCAGGCGATGACCGTCACGCAGACGCGCGTCTCGGTCCTCTGTGACGAGTTCGGCTACCGAGCCGTGCATCCGGTCCCCGCGGGCAGCCGCTTCGGCTTCGACCTCCAGGCGAGCGCTGGAGACACGTCGCTGACGGTGGGCGACCTCTCGCTGGTCGATGCGCCGGGCTTCGTGCTGAAGCAGCAGGTGGACGGGAAGGGCGAGGCCCTCGCACCCGCCGAGCCCGGAACGTACTCCTGGGCGCTCGTGGGCGGTGGCACCCTGGAGTTCCTCGTCTACGCCCCGGAGATGTTGGAGCTGACGTTGACCGAGGAGCCCGCACGCGGAAAGCAGCCGCGGGCCATCGTCCTGGGGACCACGGCGGGAGGGCACTCCGTCTGTGTTCATGCCCCCGGTGCGAAGGCGACGGTGACCGTGGCGGGGAATCAGTGTGCGCCGGTCCTGTCGGGCGTGGAGATTGCCGGCCCGCTGCCCCTCGGCCTCACGGGCCGTGCCTTCCGGTTCGAGCTGGTGGGCCGGGAGACATGCGACGTGGACGCGCGGCTCGGAGATGGGCGCGGCCTGACGCGCTCGTTCTCCGCGGGCGGCTTGGAGGAAGGCACGCCACCCGTTGTCGGGTCGGTGATTCCGGATGGGGGCACGGAGCTCGTGGCGGAGATTCCTCGCGGCGGCGAGTGTCCTGGCAGCGTCTCCGACGGAAGGTGCGAGTACCCCTGGCTCCTGGATGGGGACTGCTACATCGACTCCGACTGGCGCATCGAGCATCGCGACCCCGTCCCCGACGGAGGTGTACTGGGCGAGGACCAGGTCGTGGGGGTTGGGCTCACGACGAAGCTCCTGCTCTCGCTGGAGCTGGGCTTGTCGCCGGTGCCCATCTCCCTGGGGCCGCCGCAGAAGCTCACCTTCCAGCAGGACCCCGCGTGGGATTGGACTGTCTTTCCGCCCGGGCCGAGCGCGGGGCTGGCCCTCCAGGGCGGGACCTGCGTGGGCTCCAGGATGGTGATGACCGTGAAGCCCCTGGCCGAGGGCACGCATGGCTTGGAGTTCCACGCTGACAACCTCGACGACACGGGCGAGCTCGACATCGAAGCCCGGAAGGTGGACCGCATCGCCTATACCCTTCGCGCCGAGGCCGGGAGTCCGGCGCAGCGAGGTCCCTCAGTGGAGCTGTTCGTCCGCTCGAAGGCGACGGTGGCCGCGAGCTACACGCGCGCGAATGGCACCGTGCTCCATGGCATTGCCCCGCTGCGCGTCGCGACCGATACCCCCGAGGCCCTTTCCAGCGTGAGCGCTCCCGATGCCCTGGCCTCCGGGGCGGTGCCACACACGCTGACCGTGTCGTCTCCCCTCGGGGCGGACACCCTGACCATCCAGGTGCGAGATGCCTCGGCAATCACGGACATCCGGCGCCTGGAGGCGCAGACCCTGCCCGGGGGCACGGCGAAGTGCGTGACGGCGCTCACTCCGCTGGGAGTGGGCGGCGTGGTGATTCTCGGGCAGCCTCCCACCCGACCGCGCGTGGCGCTCAGCGGTGACTCGTTGGTGTTCAGCCGGAAGTCCTTCTCCGATGGCCTGTGTCTGGAGGGCATCGCGCCGGGAAAGTCTACCGTTCACCTCACCTGGGGCTCGGCGACCGTCGAGCGCGCGTGGACGGTCGTGCCCGCGTCACCGTGACAGCGTCATGTCCGGAGTGCTCCCATGCACCCTCCACTCTCGTATGAGGGGCATTGCTTTAGTAGTGTGGTGGCGCTTTCTCGAGCACGCGAGGGCTTCCATGGACATCCAGGCCATTCATCGTGAGGGCCGATCATCGCGGCTCGTCGCTGTTCAGCGGAGCCGCATCGTCGCCGCGCTGCTGCTGCTGGGCTTCAACACCCTGCCCCTGAAGGCCCAGGAGCAGGGGAGGGTGCAGGACCATCTGCTCTCCGCGCGCCGCCTCTACGACGACCTCGAATATGAACGCGCGCTGGAGCAACTCTCCGAAGCAAGGCGCTTCTCGAATGGTGCAGAGGACGATGCGCTCCTCTCCCTCTACGAAGGGGTCATCCTGGCGGACCTCGGTAAGCCAGACGACGCCTTCGCGGCCTTCAAGGCGGCCCTCCTCCTTCAACCCGAGGCGAAGCTGCCCGTGCTCGTCTCTCCCAAGGTGACGCAGCGATTCGAGGCCGTGCGTCAGCAGGTGAAGCTCGAGTTGGAGGCGGAGGCCCAGCGCCGGATGGCTCTCGTGCCGCCTCCCGCTACCCAGGCGCAACCGGCTGCTCCCGTCATGCAGGAGAGCGGTCATCGTGGGAGCCACTCGCGCGCGTGGCTGCCGGCCACGATTGGCGGGGGGCTGCTCGTGAGCGGTGGGGTGTCCTACCTGTTGGCCCGTAGCGAGCAGTCCAAGCTGCGCGGCAATGAAGCGAGCCTCGCCACGCTGGAAGACGCGAAGCGCAGCGCCTCGCGCGGGCGGACCTACCAGTGGGTGGGACTCAGCCTGGCGAGTGCCGGCGTGGTGGGACTGGGAATCTCCGCGGGGATGTACCTGCTGGGACAGCCCTCGAAGTCGCCGCCGCTGGGAATTGACGTGAGCACGGATGGGACGTCCGCCTTCGTGCAGGGGAGGTGGCCATGAAGGTGCACACCCATTCCATGGTGCTGGCGGCGGCGCTGGTGGCTGTCCTTGCCGGCTGTATCGACTTCGAGAAGGAGCAGAGCGACTTCTGCCTGCGGAACCCGGTGCGATGTGGCACGCAAGGGACGGGGGGCGAGGATGCGGGTACCGGAGATTCAGGCACCCTCGATGCTGGGCAGGTGGACGCCGGTAGCACCGCTGACTCGGGTACGCCGGGTGGCGGGGACGCCGGTCCGACTTTGTCCGGTCCTCGCCTGTCCGGTGGCTATCACTTCAGCCTGGTGCTGAAGGCGGACGGCACGGTCTGGGGCTGGGGAGAAAACAGGTCCGGCCAGCTGGGTGATGGGACGAATGCAGAGCGAACGGCGCTGACGCGGGTTTCCGGCCTCACCGACGTGGTGGCCCTGGCTGCGGGAGATTCCCACTCGCTGGCGCTGAAGGCGGACGGCACGGTCTGGTCATGGGGCTCCCAGACGGGACACGAATTGGGGCCGGCGCAGGTGCCCGGCCTCACGGGCGTGACCGCTTTGGCTGCGGGCGACAGCTACTCGCTGGCGTTGACAGCCGACGGCACCGTCCAGGCCTGGGGCGCAAACACCAACGGCCAGTTGGGCGATGGAACCACCACAGAGCGCCCGACGGCTGCCCAGGTGCCCGGCCTCACAGGCGTGACAGCCCTGGCTGCGGGCCGCCACTCACTGGCATTGAAGTCGGACGGCACTGTGTGGGCCTGGGGCGACAACACATATGGGCAGCTGGGCGATGGGACAAAAACCAGGCGCCTGACGCCCACGCAGGTGCCTGGCCTCACCGGTGTGGTGGCCCTGGTCGCGAGCTACACCCACTCGCTGGCATTGAAGTCGGACGGCGCTGTGTGGGCCTGGGGTGACAACACATATGGGCAGCTGGGCGATGGGACGACCACCCAGCGTCTGACACCCACGCAGGTGCCCGGCCTCACCGGTGTGGTAGCCCTGGCTGCGGGCTACGGCCACTCGCTGGCCCTGAAGGCCGACGGCACCGTCTGGGCCTGGGGCGACAACTCCAGCGGCGAGGTGGGCGATGGGACAAGAACCAGGCGCCTGACGCCCACGCAGGTGCCTGGCCTCACCGGTGTGGTGGCCCTGGCTGCGGGCGAAGGCCACTCGCTGGCGTTGAAGGCGGACGGCACCGTCTGGGCTTGGGGCTTCGCCCCATCCATCTACGTCACTCCAAGTCCCTCCCAGTTCACGGACTGCCAGGAAACGGCTGCGGGCGAAGGCCACTCGCTGGCACTCAAGGTCGATGCCACGGTCTGGGCCTGGGGTGACAACACATATGGGCAGCTGGGCGATGGGACGGCCACCCAGCGTTCGACGCCGACGCAGGTGCCTGGCCTCACCGGTATGGTGGCCCTGGCCGCGGGCTACACCCACTCGCTGGCGTTGAAGTCGGACGGCACTGTGTGGGCCTGGGGCGACAATGTCCAAGGTCAGCTGGGTGATGGGACGACCACCCGGCGTCTGATTCCCACGCAGGTGCCTGGCCTCATCGGTGTGGTGGCCCTGGCTGCGGGCTACAACTGCACGCTGGCGTTGAAGTCGGACGGCACTGTGTGGGCCTGGGGCTCCTGCGGGCTGGAAAATGTGACGCCCACCCAGAGTCTGACACCCACGCAGGTGCCCGGCCTCACCGATGTGGTAGCCCTGTCCACAAGCGAAGAGCACACGCTGGCGTTGAAGGCGGACGGCACCGTCTGGGCCTGGGGCAGCAACTCCTACGGCGAGCTGGGCGATGGGACGACCACTCTGCGTCTGGCACCCACGCAGGTGCCCGGCCTCACCGGGGTGGTGGCCCTGGCCGCAGGCTCCCACTTCTCGCTGGTGGCGAAGTCGGACGGTACCGCCTGGGCCTGGGGCGCCGACGGCCTGGTCGATGCGCCGCCCTACCGGCATCTGACACCCACGCAGGTGCCCGGCCCCACCGGCGTGGTGGCCGTGGCGGCGGGCTTCGCCCAATCGCTGGCGCTGAATGCGGACGGCACCGTCTGGGCCTGGGGCAACAACCGCGACGGCCGGCTGGGCGGTTATACGACGCCCGACGGTAAGCTGTGGCCCTCGCAGGTACCTGGCCTCAGCAGGGTGGCCGCCTTGGCTGCGGGCAAAGAACACCAGCTGGCGTTGAAGGCAGACGGCACCGTGTGGGGTTGGGGCTACAACTATGCCGGCCAGTTGGGAACAGGTAGCTCGGACAGGCGACTGTCCCCGGGGCAAGTCTGGTGAGTTGCTGAAGGCTGGCGATGTCGTAGCGGAGGCTTCCCGGCCCGCTCGGGCTCCAGCCGCGTCGCCGGGGCTGGAACCCGTCGCTGCTGGGGTTGGCCATCTCCGCGGCCCGGAAGCGGCGCTCGTTCGCCGGCCGGTAGACGGCGGCCTTCAGTCCCACCAGAGGTACCACGTGGTGGACTGCATCAGCGCGTCGGCCTCCTGCTCGGCCGTGCCCTTCTCCGAGGGTTGCAGCGCCAGGTGCTCGTGCGCGAGGGCCAGCGCGGCGGCCCGGTCCTTCGGGGCCCGGTCCACCACCCACTCGACGGTGGCCGGGCGGACGGAGGCGACGCGGGCGCCGTAGCGCTCCTCCCAGCGGCGCGACATGGCTGCCACCTTCACCAGGGAAGGTGTGGACTCTCCCGCCTGCATGAGGACCGGTAGATAGGCCAGCGTCTTCCACGCGGCATCGGTGGGCACGAGCGCCACGCGCACGCGCTCATGGGGCTCGCCGGACAGCGGCTCGAGCACGGCCTCCAGCGACGTGCGGGCCGCGCGCGCCTCCTCCTCGTCGCCACCGTCCGACGCGGCGGCGCGGGCCTTCGCGAGCAGGGCCTCCACGTCCAGGCGCTCGGCGTGCGCCAGCACCGTCGGAGGGTCATCCATCGGGTCCTCGTGCATGGGCAGCCCGATGTCGTTCGGGGAGACCTCCCTCGGCAGCTCGTCACGGTACTGCTGCCACGCGAGCGGCATCGCCAGCAGCTCACTCTCATCGCCGCCGAGGAGCACGGGGCGGTAGCCGGTGCGGGACGCCCGGGCATCCAACATGTGCCACAGCCGCTCCGCCTTCTCGCCGGGCACGTCCACCCAGAGGACGCCGTAGCCCTCCGGGTAGAGCGCATGCAGCGGCCCCAGCCCCAGGCCCTCGAGCGCCTCGGGCGTGGGCACCTCCGGGACAAGCTTGCGCAGGGCTTCGAAGCCCTGGGCATCCAGCTCGGGGCTGTGCAGGCGGGCCCGCAGCGCCCGGGGACGCATCTCCTCGAGGACGGAGGCGAGCGCCTCCCCCTCCGTGGGGGTTTCCACCTGGGCCCCCACCGCCAGCGACGGGTCCAGCAGCCGTGCCTCCCGCAGGGACAACTGGCGGAGCCGGTCGGTGGAGGAATGTCCGCATGCCGGGCTACTCCAGAACCACCAGCTTCGAATGAAGCGGGGCGCGCCTCACTGCAGCTGCGCCTCGATGCGGCGGTCCGGCACGAGCCAGAGCAGGGCGCCGGTGGCGTAGAGCACACAGGCGAGCCACGGACGTACGAACGCGAGCGCCACTGCCGTGGCGTACAGCGCACTGGACAGCCGGGTCTTGCGACCGCGGCCCAGCGCCGTGACGAGCGCCGTGTCGTTCGCGTTCGCCTTCAGGATTTCGCGATGCAGCAGGGGCCAGGCGAGCGAGGCCAGCAGCAGCACGACGCCATAGGTGGCCACCGGCCAGACCGCGAAGTGGTTCTCTCCCATCCACGCCGTCGTGAAGGGAAAGAGCGAGATCCAGAAGAGCAGGTGAAGGTTCGCCCAGAGCACGCGCCCGTTGATGCGGTGGGTCGCGTGCAGCAGGTGGTGGTGGTTGTTCCAGTAGATGCCCACGTAGATGAAGCTGAGCACGTAGCTGAGCAGTACGGGCAGCAGGGGTCGCAGCGCCTCGAGCGTGTCGCCGTGCGGCACCTTCAGCTCCAGCACCATGATGGTGATGATGATGGCGAGCACCCCATCGCTGAACGCCTCGAGACGACCCTTGCCCATCTCACCTCCGAAGTGCCTCAGGAGGCCTTGACCCTAGCGCAGCACGGGTCTCACCGCGGGCACCTTGTTCGCGGCGCCCGCCGGTCAGCAATGTCCCCGAGGAATCACCGGAAAAACCTTCCTCGGCTTCGAGCGTAGAAATCGAGACACGAGGAGAGGACACGATGAACTCCCGACGAAGCCTGGTGATTGCGACACTGATGGTGGCAACGAACCCCGCGCTGGCCGCGAGCGCGGTCGCCATGGCCGACGACATGACGTACGGCTACAG
>NZ_JAAIYA010000001.1:59340-616964 GCF_010894405.1 Pyxidicoccus caerfyrddinensis | reverse complement strand
AGACACGAGGAGAGGACACGATGAACTCCCGACGAAGCCTGGTGATTGCGACACTGATGGTGGCAACGAACCCCGCGCTGGCCGCGAGCGCGGTCGCCATGGCCGACGACATGACGTACGGCTACAGCTACAACCAGCCGACACAGGAAGCAGCAGAGCGCGCCGCGCTGAAGTCGTGCCAGCGGCGCACGCGGCGTGCCTGCCAGGTCCACGTCTCTTGCGACGGCCCCGGCTTCGGCTCCATCTCGTTCAGCCGGAAGGCGGGCGGGCACACGCGGGCACTCGGAGCGTCGTGTGGCGCGTCGAGCATCGAGGACGCGTACGTGTCGGCGGTCCAGAAGTGCAACAGCAGCGGTGCCGGGAGCTGCGGCTGGCCGCGCATCGGCTGGAATGACCGGTTCGGAGAGACGGCGGAGAATGCAGAGGAGGGTTCGCGATGAGGTGGGCACTCCTTTTCGTCTTGATGGCTGGCTCGGCGGCCGCGCAGGAACGAAGAACGATTGAAGTCGGGCAGACGACCTGCATCGAGGTCCGCCGCGCGGTCAAGAGCTCGACGGTGCGCGTCGAGCCTCCCGAGGTCGCCCAGGCCCGGTTCGACACCAACCTGAACAGGCTGTGCATCGACGGCCGGCACCACGGAGAGGCGCGGGTGACGTTCAGCGGGACATACCGGCGAATCGTGGTTGGCAGCGAGCTGCGCGAGGAAGCGCTGCCCTTCGAGCACTCGGCGGCGGTTCGTGTGCTGCCGCCGAGTCCCGACGTCCGCGAGATTCCAAGGACCTATGCGCTCGAGCGCGGGCAGGCGCGCCGGGCGCAGCTCAGCGTCTTCCTCGGGCCGGAGTTCTCCAGGACCGCCCACGAGGACGACCGGTGGCGCGCGGTCAACGTCGAGGTCGACCGGCCGGGCATCGCCAACGTGAGGACGACTGTCGACCGACACGGCCGATTGATGCTCGAAGTGACTGGCGACGGCGGCGGCAACGTGCGGGTGAAGCTCACGGGCGAGCGGCGCGTGCACGGAGACTGGCAGCAGGTGGTGCGCGTGCTCAACGTGGTCGTTTCGTGAGCACCTCGCGCCGAGCTGGCCAGGGACCGCTGCTGCGGGACGAAGCTGCGGGGGGACGTCCGGAGAGCATGTCCGGAGGATGCGCGGAGGTCGAAGGCGGGTATGCGCGTACGGGCTTTTCAGCTGATGACGTCCCCGCCCACCAACCGACGGATGCCCTGGAGCTTGTCGGGATTGCGCGTGACGTAGATGGCGACGATGCGGTCCTCCTCGAAGGCGAACGCGGTGGTCTGCAACACGCCATCCGGTTCCACGGTCACGATGGCCGGCAGTCCGTCGATGGGACCCTCGTAGACGAGCCGCGAGGCGTTCAGCCCGAAGCGCTCCCGAAGCCCGTTGAAGAAGCGCAGGACCTTGTCCGCGCCGTAGATGGGGTTGGGGGCTGCCTTCACCTTGCCTCCGCCGTCGGTGTACGTGACGACGTCCTGGGCGAGCAGCGCCTGGAGCGCATGCATGTCGCCGCTCCGGGACGCGGTGAAGAACGCCGCGGCCAGCTCGCGGCCCTTGCCTTCCGACACCGGGAAGCGGGGCCGGGCCTCGCGCACGTGGCTCCGCGCCCGGCTGGCGAGCTGGCGGCAGGCCGCGGGGTCGCGGTCGATGGCCCGCGCCACCTCGTCGAAGTCCATGCCGAACACGTCATGCAGCAGGAACGCGGCCCGCTCCAACGGGGACAGGCGCTCCAGGGCCATCATCAGGGTCAGCGTCAAGTCGTCACCCTCCACCGCTTCGACGATGGGCTCTGGGAGCCAGGTCCCCACGTACTGCTCGCGCTGGACGCGGGCGGACTTCAGGACGTCGAGGCACAGGCGCGACACCGTGCGGACGAGCAGGGCCTCGGCATCCCGCACGACGGTGCGGTCCGTCTGGTGCCAGCGCAGATACGCCTCCTGCACCACGTCCTCCGCCTCCGCGACACTGCCCAGCATCCGGTAGGCGATGCGGAGCAGGCGCGGGCGGAGCGGGTCGAAGGCGTCCTCGGGAGTCACCTCAGGCGGCTTCACTGCGCGGGGACACCGGATGGATGGACTGGAAGCCGATGGAGATCCGGTTCCAGATGTTGATCATCCCGATGAGCAGGGTCAGTTTCACGCTCTCCTCCTCGCTGAAGTGCGCCCTCATCGCAGCATAGTCCGCATCCGGCGCGTGAGTCTGGGAGACGAGCGTCAGGGCCTCGGTCCAGCCCAGGGCCGCCCGCTCGCGGTCGGTGAAGAGGGGCGACTCCCGCCAGGCAGACAGCAGGTAGATGCGCTCCTCGGTTTCTCCGTGCTTGCGGGCGTCGAGGGCGTGCATGTGGATGCAGAAGGCGCAGCCGTTGATCTGCGAGGCGCGGATCTTCACCAACTCCGTCAGGCTCGCCTCGAGCCCGCTGCCCTGGACCTTCCCTGCGAAGTCGAGCATTTCCTTCATCACGGCCGGCGCGGCGGCAAAGGGATTCATCCTGGCCTTCATGGGTGTGGCTCCGTTTTTCGGGGCAGGGACGTCCTGTCCGCCCCTGGGACGAATCACCCACGCAGCATGTGACATGGTCATTTCGGAAGGGATTTTCCCTCTTCGAACACCGTGGCCGGGCTCCAGCCGCGTCGCCGGGGCTGGAGCCCGTCGCTGTGAGCGCTACTGGAACGTCACCTTGCCGTCCCGCTGGTAGCAGACATGCGGCGTTCCGTCCGTGGGACGGATGGCGATGCTGGGCCGCGTTCCGTCCTGAATCGTGCCCAGCTGGGTGAACGTCCAGAAGCCCCGTGCATCCGTGGTGACGAGCTCCAGCGTCGTCCCGTGGCGCTGGGCGAAGAAGGGCTTGCCTCCACCGTACGCCAGGTCATTGGAGTGGTTCACGAAGTCGCCCTGGGAGGTGCGCGAGGTGCTGGTGGCCAGGGGCGTACCGAGCGCCACGTCGTAGAAGCCGACCCACGCGCCATTGGTCGTCGCCCCGTTGGGCAGCAGCAGCAGGTGCTGGTTCGGAATCAGGGCCAGCGAGAACCAGCCCGTGGAGGCGGAGAGTCCGCCCAGGGACCAGGTCTCCACGGCCGTGCCCTTGATGGCGTTCAGGACGCCCTTGTTGACCACGTACAGCGTTCCCGCCGCGTCGAAGACCGCCTCGCTCGTCACCACGCCCGGGGCGAGCTGCGGAGTGCTCCACGCATTGCTTCCCGTCCGGGTCGCGACCCGCACGCCCGAGGAGAGGTCGCTGTAGACGATGACCGGCTGCAGGCCCTGGGTGGGATGGAGCGCGATGGACAGGCGGACGGAGTCGCTGCGGTTCGCCGGGTCGACGAGCTCACGAACCCAGGCGCCGTTGACGCGCGTGGCGTAGGCGACGCGCAGGGTCTCTCCCCCGCGATCCGGATCGCCGTCGCCCTTGAGGTAGGCGACGTGCGGCGTGCCGGTCGCCGGGTCGACAGTGAGGACAGGGTTGTAGGTGAACTGCCCATCGTTGTTGAAGCCGGGGCCGTCCACCTGCTCCGTCGTCCACGACGTGCCATCCCACAGCCCGTACCACAGGCCGCGGTGTGTATCGTTGAAGTAGACGATGTGCCCCCTGCCAGCGCTGTCGAAGGTGAGCTCGCAGAAGCCGCCCGTCACATCCGGGCTCGCCTCGATGGCGGTATTCGCGGCGGTGGCCGAAGCGGGCACCACGTTGAAGTGGAACTCGCCATCTGCCTTCCTTCCCGACTCCGTCTCGACCGAGACGGACAAGGAAGCCAACCCATTCGAGGGCAGCGTCCAGGTGACGCGCTCCGCGGCGGCGTCGACGGCGCCGGCGGTGGCGCTCCAGCGCACCGACTTGAAGACCTCGCCGGCGGCGGTGACCTTGAAGCGCTCGGCCGCACCCGCGACGAAGAGCCCTTCGCCGCCTTCCCGCTCGATGAGCAGCGCCAGCGCACCTTGCTCGTGCGAGGCAATGACCTGGGTGGGCTCGGGCTCGGCGGCACAGGCCGCGAACAAGGTCAGAGCGCCCAACATGAGAGTCCTCGAAACAGCATTCCTCGACAGCGTCACGAAGTGTCCCCTGGATGAAGCCGGCGAGAGACCCTCGCCGGCCCACCGTCAACGAACGGGATTTCTCGAAGGTCTATCGGGATGCAGATGCAATCGACGATGCAAAAGAAATAACGACACCTGGAACTCCCCGGCGGGCTCCGGCGTCTCACCCCTCTGGGTCGACTTCGCCGTGCCCATGGGTTCGCGCCTGGCCTGCGGCCCGTGTATGACTCCTGAAATGTCACCATTCCTGATGATCGTTGGAGCCATCGCGGTGGTGGGCAGCGGCCTGTGTGTGTATGGGGCCGTCGTCTGGAGACGTCGCGAGCGGTGGTGGACGGAGGCACCGCTGATACCGATTGCGGAAGCCTCCGACGGGAAGCTCATCCGAGTCACGGGGCAGGCGGTGTCCTCGGGTCGAGTGGGCCCGCTCCCTGGCGCCCGCGCCGCGGCCATCTGGCGGGTCGATATATTCGAGTCCAACAATAAGAGCTCATATAGCAACAAGAGCCATCATCACATCCGTCACAGCGAGGGAGGGCTCGCCATCGCCGACGGCTCGGGTGCGACGGCGATGCTGGACTCCCTCGCGGTCAACCTGCTGCTCGCCGCTCAGCGGGATGTCGTGACGCTGCGGGCGAACGGTGCACCGACCCCCGAGTTGGAAGCCGTGTGCCAGCAGCTGGGTCTGTCTCTTCATTCGGACATGGATGGCTGGAGCGCGGAAGCACGCGAGGTGGTCGTCGCGCCGGGCACCATCGTCCACGCGGTCGGTCGGACCCGGCGGGTCACCGGGAACACCGTGTGGCTCACGCGGACGCATGACACCCTGGAGTCCTGCTTTGCCGTACAAAATCCTCAGGCCGTCTTCGCCCCGCGCAGCAAGCTGACGGTCGCCGGCGCCGTGCTCTTCGTCATCGGGTTGGCGCTCATCCTCTTGGGAGGGTTGAACGGGTAGTAGCTCTGTCGCGGGGAACGTAGACGTGCTGGAGCGGGTCCGGTGTCAGCTCGGGCAGTGTCTCCTCGCCCAGGTTCTATGCTCCACGTGTGGCTCCTGGGGTTTTGAACTCGCGGACTGTGTCTGAACGAGAGCCTTCGTACCCGCCTCCGCGTCCGGTAGTTCCTCCTCCAGGTTGCGGATGTGCGGGTTCTGCGATCCATTACCCTGGTCCGTCACAGCTGACGGGTGCCCAAGGGCGGTGCGCCAGGCCGGTTGCAGCCCCTTTGGGCACACGCCGGCCCAGGTGGCCCCATCCAGGCGGGAGGGCAGCAGGGCGTGGACTTCCGGGCCACCTTTTCTGCTTGCCCCTATGTTCGCAAGGCGGCTCCTGTTTCTCCAATGCGTCTTGAGGCCTACGGGAGTTCCTTCCAATGAAGCGAGCTTTCAGGCTAAGATGAATGAATCAAGGCGCTGTGCTCATACCGCTGAAGGGGGCCTTGCTGGTAAAGAAGATCAACAAAGACGCTGGGTTAGTGAGCATCAGCACCATATGCCTGGACGAATGCGAGTCTTCATTAGTTCTACCTATTCTGACCTCCGGGAGTACCGAGAGGCCGTCGTCTCGACGCTGCGAAGATTCGCTCTCGAGCTAGTTTCCTTGGAGGATCTCGGTGCGGCCGACCAAACTCCACTAGAGGCTTCTTTCGACGCAATAGAAACTTCGGACATTGTCGTCGTTCTCGTTGCGTGGCGGCTAGGCTATGTGCCACCCGAGAGCCGTAAGAGCTTGGTTGAGCGCGAGTATGAGAAAAGTATCGAGGCGGGAAAGCCGACATTTTGTTTTCTCCTCGATGAGGAGCACCCCTGGCCTGTAGGGTATCTCGATCCCGATCCCACACGGATAAAAGCCTTTCGCCAGCGTCTCTTGGCGCAGCATATTGTCGGCTTCTTTACGACTCAAGAGGATCTTGCAGCCAAGGTTGCCATTGCGCTCTCCCGCTACTCACATCAAGTGGAAGGTATCTCTGCTGCGCCGCCTCCGCCAAAGATATCGGATCGACAAACATTTGAATTGGCGGGTTTGATGGAGGAATTCAAGACGCTTCGTGCTGAATTATCTGTTCTTCGGCAGTCTGTTGCGGATGTGTTACGTCAGTCGAGTGCCGTCTCAGCTTCCTCGGTAGTTCGACCAAGCCGTGGGCTCCCAGCGGAGTTTCTGGGGCCGCCTGCTGCGTTTGTAGAGGTCAAGAAGTGCTTTGTCATCATGCCATATTCGGAGAAGTGGTCGGGAGCGGTAGAGCGAATCATCTTGGAGGTATGCTCTGAAGTTGGTCTTGAGTTTCAGATCGCAAAGAATATGGAGGGCCGGTTTGTTCCGAACGATATCTGGAGAGGGATAACTGGTTCGGGCGTAATCGTTGCGGATCTTTCGACCGCTAACCCAAATGTTACATATGAGATTGGTTTGGCTGATGTCATGGGAAAGGAAGTAATGCTGATTGCACAGCAGGCCACCCCTCCCTTTGATTTTTTGGCTCAGCGCATAATTTTTTATGAGAACTCGTTGTCAGGGTCACTTGCTCTGCGGGAGGAGCTCAAGGGCAGACTGCAGCGTTACAAGGCGAGGTGCGAAACTCAAGAGAGCGTGTAGATGGGATGGGGTGGCAGGATACTTTTGCGTGCCCCGGTTCGGTGGCTCTCCCGCACTTCGTATTCTTCCGTTCGGGAGAGTATGCAAACACGGCAAGGTGCCAGCGGGACGAATTCACCTTGGGAGTGAAAACGCTGTACTGGGTATGAGTATGGGACGCATTGAGGCCCCTCCCTGAGGCGGCCGCTCCGCGTCAAGCCCCAGCACTGCCCGCAAGCCGAGTACCTCTCGAGAGACCGCTCCGCCACGCTTCCATCCGCACTCTCGTAGGGCAGGACACCCTTCGTCCTCCGCTCGTGACAAACGCTCCAGCGCCAGCGCACCACGCGCCCCGTAGCGGCATGAAGCAGTCGACCTGCTGATCGAGCCGCTCCTTGTTCGCGGTAATGCCCCTCACGCAGTTCACGCGCAGAGTCTCCATGGCAGCGGTAATGGACTTGAGGTTCTCGAACAGCGCAGGTGCCGACGCGAAGCTGGTGAATGGTTCCGAGGAGACGGAGCTGCTGCTCCTGCAAGGCCGGCCCATCAACGAGCCCGTCGTGCAGCACGGCCCGTTCGTGATGACGTCCGTGGAGGAGAGCCTCCAGACGTTCGCGGAGTACCAGCGCACGGGCTTCGGCGGCTGGCTGTGGCAGGATGACGAGCCAGTGCACCCTTGTGACGCGGGACGCTTCCCCCGCTACCCGGACGGACGGCCCGAGCGGCCCGCCTGAAGTCACGGCACATGCACGCGGGCACCGCCTCCCCCAGGTGGTGCCCGGCGGGGCGCGGATTCGTGAGAGACTTGCTCTCTTGAGGCCACGGCGCACGCCGGGAGGGGCGCATGAGCATCTTCGTCAGCCACATCGCGGAGGAAGCCCACGTTGCCAGGAACCTCAAGGAACAGCTTGAGCGGACGATTCCGGGCGCCAAGGTCTTCGTCAGCTCCGGGCTCACCAAGGGGCTGCCCTGGCTCGCGGCCGTCGAGCATGCGCTCAGGAAGGCCAGGGTGGTCCTGGTCCTGTGCAGTCCGCGCTCCGTCGCCCGGTCCTGGGTGAACTTCGAGAGCGGAGCGGGCTGGAGCCGGAAGGCGCGTGTCATTCCCATCTGCCACGACGGGCTGCGCCTGGAAGACCTGCCCCTTCCGCTGAACATGTTCCAGGGGGTCGATCTCGGCTCGGACAACGCCCATGAGGATCTCGACGGATTGATCCGGGATATGGCCGAGAGCCTGAGGCTCCCCGCTGCCCCGAGGTTCGACCCCAGGAAGATGCTGCAGGCACTGGTGCAGCAGCCCGCCCAGCACACAGCCGGGATTGGCATTGTCCTCAACCACCAGCAGGACCAGTGGGACCGAACCCAGTGCTCGCCTTTCGAGTTCCCCGATTCACTGCCACCGAAGCTCCGCGGCCGTTGGCCGATCAAACCCCTCCGCCGGCATGCAGACCTCCTCTCGGCGAGACTGCACGAGCTGTCCGGCCTCATTCTCGGCGCGCCCTGGCGCAGCCAGATGGACCCGAGAACGATTACCGCCCTCGTGCGCTGGGTCCACGGAGGGGGGCGGCTGCTGATGCTGGGGTACGAGCTGGGGGACCGTCACCACGGTGGAAATCTGGGTGAGCTGGCGGTGCACTTCGGCATCCACCTAGAAACGGACATCGTCGGTCCCCAGAACACGGACGCCACGAAGCCCTACGGAGCCCGCGTGGACTTCGCCCCTGGCAGAGCCGAGCGGCACTTCCTGACCGAGGATCTGAAGAAGCTCTGGCTTGCGAATGTGCAGACGTTGCGGGTGGACCCTGGCGGAACTGAGTGGCTGCGCGTGGGCAACAACATCGTCTGCCGGCCGAAGCACGACAGCGTGAAATACGAGCAGGGCACCCTGACGCAGCCGGGGGGCCAATCATTTGACCTCAATCGCAATGCCGGCTGGCTGCCAGTGGGGGTCGAGGCCCCCGCGGGGCTCTGTGGAAGGGGTTGCGTTCTTGCGCTGGGGACCTGGGAGATCGTCGGGAAGCACGGTGCGTTCTGGAAGCACGCCGACAACCGGGAACTCCTCTTCCGGTTGCTCGACTGGCTCTCCAGGGCCGGCGAGCGAACGGGGCACCGGCAATCTCGGTCTCACCGGTCTCTCGGAGGCCGAAGGTCCTGACTTGAGCCGGGCTGCGCGAGCAGCGTGATGTAGCGCAGCTCGGCGGCCGGCGCGCCACCTGTGCCCTGCATCTTTCTGACCGTGAGCATCATCACGGCGCCCAGCAGGTGGTTGGCGGCGACGAACGTGTCCCGGGCGGCGAGGTTCAGCCCCTGCCCGCCCGACGGAGACATGGTGTGCACGGCGTCCCCTAGGAAGAGCACGCCGGGCGCGTGCCAGCGGCGCACGCGGTCGACGAGGATCTTCAGCACCTGCCACTCGGTCCGCTCGTCCAGCTTGCGCTCCACATTGGGCCGCAACTCCTCCGGCAGCGTGGACAGCAGGCGCCGGCGCAGCTCCGGCGGATCCTTGCGCAGCCGGTTGAGGCCGCCCGGCTCGCTGTACGCCAAGTGCAGCTAGTGGCCCGTGCCGGGATGGACGACAACGACGGGCCCCTTGCCGAACATGTGCACCTTCAGCGCATCCTGCAGCACGTGCGGCGCATCGGAATAGTGGGGATGCTGGCCTCTCAGCTCGTGCAGCAGCGCGAGCATTCCCGGCTGGGACACCATGGCGCCGCGCTCCACGGGGGCCCGGCACGAGGACGGCGCGGCGCCTACCCAAGTACATGCGGCGTCCTCCAATGTCCCCGAGGAATCACCGGAAAAACCTTCCTCGGCTTCGGGCGTAGAAATCAAGACACGAGGAGAGGACACGATGAACTCCCGACGAAGCCTGGTGATTGCGACACTGATGGTGGCAACGAACCCCGCGCTGGCCGCGAGCGCGGTCGCCATGGCCGACGACATGACGTACGGCTACAGCTACAACCAGCCGACACAGGAAGCAGCAGAGCGCGCCGCGCTGAAGTCGTGCCAGCGGCGCACGCGGCGTGCCTGCCAGGTCCACGTCTCTTGCGACGGCCCCGGCTTCGGCTCCATCTCGTTCAGCCGGAAGGCGGGCGGGCACACGCGGGCACTCGGAGCGTCGTGTGGCGCGTCGAGCATCGAGGACGCGTACGTGTCGGCGGTCCAGAAGTGCAACAGCAGCGGTGCCGGGAGCTGCGGCTGGCCGCGCATCGGCTGGAATGACCGGTTCGGAGAGACGGCGGAGAATGCAGAGGAGGGTTCGCGATGAGGTGGGCACTCCTTTTCGTCTTGATGGCTGGCTCGGCGGCCGCGCAGGAACGAAGAACGATTGAAGTCGGGCAGACGACCTGCATCGAGGTCCGCCGCGCGGTCAAGAGCTCGACGGTGCGCGTCGAGCCTCCCGAGGTCGCCCAGGCCCGGTTCGACACCAACCTGAACAGGCTGTGCATCGACGGCCGGCACCACGGAGAGGCGCGGGTGACGTTCAGCGGGACATACCGGCGAATCGTGGTTGGCAGCGAGCTGCGCGAGGAAGCGCTGCCCTTCGAGCACTCGGCGGCGGTTCGTGTGCTGCCGCCGAGTCCCGACGTCCGCGAGATTCCAAGGACCTATGCGCTCGAGCGCGGGCAGGCGCGCCGGGCGCAGCTCAGCGTCTTCCTCGGGCCGGAGTTCTCCAGGACCGCCCACGAGGACGACCGGTGGCGCGCGGTCAACGTCGAGGTCGACCGGCCGGGCATCGCCAACGTGAGGACGACTGTCGACCGACACGGCCGATTGATGCTCGAAGTGACTGGCGACGGCGGCGGCAACGTGCGGGTGAAGCTCACGGGCGAGCGGCGCGTGCACGGAGACTGGCAGCAGGTGGTGCGCGTGCTCAACGTGGTCGTTTCGTGAGCACTGCGTGCCCCCTCGCCGGGGGGCATTTTCCGGCATTCACCGAAGTCGTCGCTGTCGATGCCGCAACATCTCCAATGTTTGAGCGAGACTTGTCTCGGCTTGCCGCACCTCTTCGTACCCGACGCCACTCGCTCTCTTGAGTCCGACAACAACACGTTCCTGAAGGAATAGAGCCTTGACCGGCTCACCCGCGGCTCGCAGTGTTACCGCCAAGGTCTCGAATGCTTGCAACGTCTTGGGATGTCCCAGGCCAAGACCGCGGCGATAGGTGTTCAGCATCCGGGATTGGAGCCGCAGCGACGCGGCCCACTCCCGCATGTCGGAGAGCATGCCCGCCAGGTTGCGCCTTGCCTGAAGAGTGTCCGGATGCTCGTCACCCAGCACGCTCTCGCTGACCTCGAGTGCCTGCTCCAGGAGCCGTCGCGCCATGACCCGCTCCCCCGCGGCCTCGAGCGAAAGGGCCATGTTGTTCATTGCCGTCAGGGTCGCTGGATGCCTGGCTCCCAGCGTCCTCGTGCGAGCTTCCAGCACCTGGCGATGAAGCTCCCGCGCCTCAATCGCTTCCCCCAGGTCCTCCAGTGTCACGGCCAGATTGTTCATCGCCGTCAAGGTATCGGGGCTCTCCGCGCCCAGAGTCCGCCGGCGGATTTCCAGCACCTGCCTTTGAAGCCGGCAGGCGTCGGCGTACTGGCCCATCGCCCATAGCGTCGCTGCGAGATTGTTCATCGCCGCGAGCGTGTCCCGATGCTCTGCTCCCAGGTTGCGCTGGCAAGCCTCGAGCACCTTCCGCTGGAGTTCGTGGGCCTCCGGGAGCTCGCCCATCTTCTCTTGCGTCGCGGCAAGATTGCTCATCGCTGTCGGAAAGGCGGGGTGCTCCGGTTCAAAAATGCGGGAGCGAACCTCCAGTACGTGCTCCTGGAGCCGCCGTGCCTCGACCATGTCCCCCATCGCCTCGAGCGTGAGGGCCAGATTGTGCATTGCCGTCAATGTCGCGCGGTCCTCGTCCCCCTTCGCGCGCTGGCGTGCCTCCAGCACCCGACTTTGTAACCTCCGTGCCTCGGCCCACTCGCCAAAGGCTCCCAGCGTCGCGGCGAGCTGGTCCATCGCCTTCAGGGTGTCTGGGTGGTCGGCACCCAATATCCGTTCGCAGGCCTCCAGGACTTCGAGCTTGAGCGGACGCGCCTCGGCCGATGCCCCCATGTTGCCCAGCGTGTGCGCCAGGTTGCCCTTCGCCTCGAGGGTGTCCTGATGCACGGGCCCCAGGGTGCGCTGGCGGACCTCCAGCACCTGGCTCTGAAGGCGGCGCGCCTTGGTCCATTCGCCCATGGCTCGCAATGTTTCAGCGATGCTTTGCATCGCCGTCAGCGTATCTGCATGCTCGATGCCTGGGATTCCCAGGCTTGCCCAGAGCTGCTCAGCATGCGGCTGGCAGGCGTTCATCAGCGCCCACTGAGGAGGCGCTTCAGAGAAGTCGACTGCCAGCATGGCATTCATGCCGGCACACGCCTCTTGCAGCGTCGTATCGCCGGGCATCTGCTGCTGTCGCAGGAAGTCGGCCAGGACACGGTGCACCAGGCCGAAGTACTCCACGCCCTTGCCGCCCGTGGCCACGGGCGAGACAAAGCTCCGGGCCACCAGCTCCGCGCGCACGGCCCCCGAGAAGAGGCGGGCACCGAAGGACTCCAACAGAGCGACCGGAATCGGCTCCGGCGCCAGGTGGGCCAGCAACCAGATGGCCCGTTGCGCGACGGGAGAAAGCTTCTCGTAGGAGACCTGGAAGGCCTCCACGACACCTCGCTGGCTGCCGTGAGGCAGCACCGGACGCACCTGCTCGAAGCGTTCCTCCAGCACCTCCGTCGTGCCCTTCTCCACCAGCGCCCAGAGTTCGCCCGGCGTCAGCGACTGATGTAGCAGCGCGCTGTTGAGAAGGCTCAGCGCCAGCGGCAGCCTCCCCACCCATTCCACCACTCGCGCCCAGGCTGGATTGCTGCTGTCAACGCCTCCCATGCCATCCAGCAGCAGCGCGATGGCGGCCTCCGGGCGGAGGACATCCACGGGCAGCGACACCACACGGCCCCCCTTCAGCGTCAACCGGGAGGTGAACAGGGCAGACACCACCCCGAGGCCGGGGCACCACGTTTCCAGCGGCCGTGGCGGAGTGCCTCCCCGCGGCTCCGGCACGTTGTCCACCACGTAGAGAATGTGCCCCTGCGCCGCCGCTTCCTCGAGCGCTCCGGCCAGCACGTCCGCCACACGCACGCCTTCCTTGCGCAGTGTCGTCAGGTCCGGCACCGAGGGGCGTAGTGATTGGAGGATGCCGTGGTGCTGGGCTTCCAGTGCTTCGTCGTCCACGTCCGCGTCCACCCAGAAGGTGCCTCCAGGGTAGTGCCGAGGGCCGAAGCGGTGCAGGTACTCCCAGGCCAGCGTCGTCTTCCCCGTACCGCCCAGCCCCGAGAGGGCGACAGTCAATCCCGCCCCCGCGTGCCCGTCCCCTGTGCGCGCCGAGAGGGCAAAGCTGATGCGCCACAAGTCCTCGGCCCGCCCCTTGAAGCCCACGCCTAGCGACGCCCTGCGGCGATTGGCTGGCGGGTAGACAGGGCCGGTGCTGCCCAGCCGCGCAGGCTCCGGAAGGAGGGTCCGCTCCAGGAGTTGCTGGTTCAGCCTGCGCGCGTCGACGCCTGCCGCAATCAATCGTTCCTGCAGCGAAGGGGGACCTTCCGCCAGCCGCGCGCGCACCTCCTGTGCCAGCTGGACTGTCGCCTCGGCGGGTACGCGGTTTTCATTGCGCAGCAGCGGTGGCACCCACTGCAGCTCCGCCGGCGAGACACCACCTGGCGCCAGGGTGACGACCAGGGGCCTGAGGACCTCGTGTTGTTGCGCCTCCGGGACCCCTGGCGCTCCGCTGTAGGGCGCCAGCAATGTCTCCAATTCCCAGAGGCAGTACCAACGCCGGAAGTACTCCGCGTCCGCGAAGACGACAGCGACCTTCGAGGCAAAGAGGCCCTCGGCAAGCACCTCGGGGAAGCGCTCCCCCGCGGCGATGTCCGTGGTGTCCAGGAAGCACGACTCCACGCCCAGCTCGCGCTGAAGCGCTTCGGCAAAGGGACGGCTCGTGCCGCGCGCGTACGAAATGAAGACGGGACGGCTCATTCGCCAGGCTTCTCCATGTCGAGACACCGAGGTCAACAATACCCCACGGGCAGCAGGCGAGCAGCCAGTGCGACCTCCGGTGTGAGCCGGCGCTCGCACCGCCCCCTGATTCACGTCCGAGAACGGGGGGTTGCTACAGTCCTCGACCACTGGATGATGAGCATCCCGGGGGCGACTTCAACCATGGAAATCCTCACGACTTCGTGTATCGGCGGCGAGCCACTGCCGGAGCGGCTGCGGCGAGTCTTCGAACAGCTCTCCGGTTACGACCTGGGTGACGTGCGCGTCTACGCGGACTCTCCCTGGCCGGCGCGCATCGGGGCGCGGGCCTTCGTGCTCGGAAGCGACATCCACCTGTCTCCCGGAGCCGCGGACGCCCTCGGACACGAGGCGTGGCATGCCGTCCAACAGAAGCAGGGCAGGGTGCATGCGACCCGGACCACCCTCGACGCAGTGGGGCTCAACGACGAGGCGGCGCTCGAGCGCGAGGCCGACCTGATGGGCCACCTCGCCTGGAGCCTCGCACGCCGGGGTGGCACCGTGCCTGTCCCGTTCCCACTGCGTGTCGCGACCCCGCCGACTCCAGTCCTCCAGCGGCAGGTGACCGTGCAAGGCCTCGCGATCGACAACGCGGCCACGCTCGAGACGGAGATCAAGACCCGGCTCTACCTGGTGGACTCGGACGTCGTCGACTTCGACAACATCCTCGCCGACATGCTCAACGAGGACCTCGTCTTCCCGAACTGGACGGCCTTGAAGAAGGAGCTGCGCATTCGCGAGGTCGGCTATCAGGCCGTGACCAGGATGCGGGCGCTGGCGGCCCTTCACGGCCCGCGATGGACGACCGCCCACAACCGCTACACCGCGGAGCTCGCCCAGGCCGAGACAGACACTCCTGACGACGTCGACCAGGCGTTCCAGGCCCGGCTCGAGCAGCGCATCTTCGACGAGGAGCAGGTCATCCGTTGGGGCAACGCGTCGTACTTCAGATACCAGGCCCGGCAGCGCCAGCTGTTCCAGTGGCTCGCGGGGGCGCGGAACGAGGACCCCTTCGTGATGAACTGCTGGGAGGCCGTCCTCTATGCGCTCGTGAAGACCCAGCTCGTTCCCAAGAGCTACATCACCTGGTGCATCCGGCAGGAGGAGGCCAAGAGCGACCTGATGACGGCAATGGTCAATCCCATCAACCTGGCCGCCAGCATGATCAAGAACATGGACTACTTCTTCTGGGCGAACGGGCTCGGTTGCGGCATCGATCAAACCAAGAAGAAACGGATTCCGTCGCCTGTGAATGACCAGAGCCAGTCCATCAAGATCGCCGCGGACAGGGTGATTCCGAAGGGACGCGTCCTGATGTTCGGGTTCAATCAGCACGTGGCGCTGTCCACGGGAACAATCAATCACAACGGCGAGCACGGCATCCTCGAGCTCGACTCGGTCACCAAGACCATCCGGGAGGGCACCATCGAGGGACTCAGCAGTCTCTACCTCGCGTCCATGGTGGTCGCCCCGTTTCCCATCACCTCCGAGGGCACGTTCACCGTTTCACAAGAGGACAGCGACAAGACGAAGAAGCGACTGGCGATCAAGCAGTCGACCAACAAGACATACATGCCGAGGAAGCAGAAGGTGCGGGCGTTGTCCGACCAGAAGGTCGAGGCGCTCCAGAAGAAGAAGGCGCTCCCCGAGAACGCCTCACGCCAGCAGGAGTTCGACAACGAAATCCTGGCGGAGGAGAAGGCCTGCCTCCAGCGACTCGACAAGATCAGCGCCGAGCAGGACGTGAAGGTCGAGAAGTTGCTCAGCGAGTGGGAAAGCCAGCGCGAGCCTCCCAACATCGAGGTCTTCACCTTCCGGTATCCGGCGATCGACCCCTACGGCGGAGACGTCGAATTCCCCTGACCGAAGCCCCGCGCCTCGACCGCGTTGCCCCGCCTGTTTCCTGGGAGTGTCATGTCCTTCGCCCACCTCCTCCAGCAGTTCGATGCCATCGGCCCCATGGGGCCTCGCGCTCCCATCACCCTCGATCAGGCCTTCACGGGCTCGGCCGAGGTGACGGCCATGTTCCGGTCCGTGTTCGGCACGGAAGCGCTCACGCTCGACACCGTTACCGCACAGACGTCCCGCTCCGAGGACCACCTCCAGCTCGTCGGCACCACCTCCGTCTTCGGCATGCCGGACGTCCAGGTCACGTTCCTGGCCCGGGAGCTCGAGGGGGAGCTGCTCGCCACGCTCGACATCCTGCTCCCCGGTGGCTTCTCCTTCTCCAGCGTCTTCCCCCTGCTGCCGGAGCAGGTGAGCGCGGAAGTGGATGAGCTCACCGGCGACAAGGTCACCGAGCCCCACTTCCTCACCCGGCTCAGCCTGGGGACGGGCCGGCTGCTCTTCTCGAACCGCGCCTGGCTCGACGAGAAGCGTGGCCTCCAGCTCGTGCCGGGGCTCAACTTCTCGGGCGAGCTCTATTTCATGGGCCTGCTCTTCCCCGCGCGGTACCTGCTGCGCGACGACAGCCCGGTCCAGCTCTCCGGCCCCCTGAAGGAGTTTCGCCCGACGGCCAGTCCCATGGAGTTCCTCGGCGTCCGGCTCTCCGCGCCGCTGGAGTTCGGCTTCGACAGCCTGGGGCCGCTCACCCTCAAGCAGGCCCGGCTCTTCCTCAAGGCCGGCTTCCACGCGCACCACCTCGACCCGGTGGTCAGCGCCACGCAGGACCCTGGCGTCTACGTGCTCATCGACGCGGAGCTCGGCGGACGGCCCGCCCAGCTCGTTGGCGCGTACGAGGTCCTCGACATCCCGACCACCGTCGACATCCACGGCCGGTTCACGGACTTCGGCATCTCGGGCTTCGCGAGCCTCTCCCAGACGGTAGGCGTCGAGGGCTTCGAGCAGACGCTGCCCGAGGATTTCCCCACGGACACAGGGCTCTCCATCACCGAGCTCGGGGTGTCCTTCAACATCGTCACCTACGCCGTCTCCAGGCTCATCCTGGGCGTCGGCGCGCGGGTGGAATGGGACATCGTCCCGGACGTCATGACGTTGAAGGAGGTGGGCCTCACCTTCACCATCTCCGAGCCCTTCAGCAGCGCACGGCGCATCACCCCCACGCTCACGGGCCTGCTGGCCTTCAAGAAGTTCAGCCTGGCGGCCTTCGCGGAGTACCCCACCTGGCGCTTCGGCGCGGGCCTGCCCTCCGGAGAGACGCTCCCGCTCGGCGACGTCATCGAGTCCTTCCTGCCGGGTGAGACGGAGCTGCCGCCCCTCACCATCCAGCAGCTCCTGCTCCAGGCCTCGCCCCGGGAGAAGAAGGTGTACCTGAGCGCGACGCTCCAGGACCTGCTCTCCATCCCCGTCGGGGCCACGGCCTTCGAGGTGGCCGGCTTCAACCTCGTCGTCGACTACGACAAGGTCCGGGGCGGCGCGAAGGCCCTGGTCTCGGCGCGCCTGCGGATGGCGGACACCGACGTCATCCTGAGCGGCGAGGTCCACCAGGGCCTCGTCCTCTCCGGCTCCCTCCAGGGCTTCGCGCTCAAGAAGTTCTGGTCGCTCGTCACGGGCGGCGAGGCGCTCCCCGAGGAGGTGCCCGACATCGTCTTCGACACGCTCGCCTTCCGCGTCGACACGAAGACGCGCGCGTTCTCGGTGCTCGGCAATGCGGTGGTGGACTGGGACCCACTCACCAAGGAGGGCTCGCTCCGGACCGCCGTGGAGTTCTCCCTGACGCGCGATGTCTCCGGCAGTCCGGGCGCCACGGTCTCCGCGTTCCGCGCGAGCCTGAGCCTCCAGGGAGAGGGGCCGGTGCCCGTCGCCGAGGGACTGTCGCTCGGGAGGTTCAACCTCCTGTTCAGCTACCAGACGGGCACGAGCTGGCAGCTCTCCGGCGGCGTGAGCGCGAACCTCTTCGACACGGTGCTCGCCCTCCAGGCGGGCTACGAGTCCATCCAGGGCATCCAGAAGCTGATGCTCCGCGCGACGGCCTCGCCGGAGCTGACGCTCATCGACCTCCAGGGCGTGGGGTCCTACTCGTTCAAGCAGTTCGACCTCCTGCTCGACCGCCGGAGCCTCGAGGGCGGCAAGAAGAAGACGTACTTCGACCTCCGCCTGGCCTCGACGCTGGAGATCGACTCCCTCTTCAAGCTCGGCGGCTATCTGGGCATCAGCGCCACCGCCGAGGGCAGGGCGGCGCTCGTCTTCAAGCCGAACCCGGGCTCGACGTCGTTCCAGCTCGACTTCCCGACGGGAGAGGGGCTCGGCTTCCGCGGCGAGCTGTTCGAGGTGGGCGTCGTCAAGGAGTCCGCGAGCGCAGGCTGGAGCTTCACGGGGACGACCCTCCTGGGCTTCACCGGCATCTCCGGCGGCCTCGCCCAGATGCTCCCCACCAAGGTCACCGCGAAGCTCGTTGCCGGCAGGTCGGCGGCCAGCCTCTCGGCGGTGAACGTCTCCGGCCCCATCGACTTCGCGTTGCCCAGGGCCAACGGCAAGGACCTCGGCAAGGTGGTCATCCAGCTCACCGAGCTGGGCATCTCCATCAAGCCGCAGCTCGGGCTGGTGCTGGAGGCCGGGCTCGGGCTTCCGGCGGAGCTCAACACATACCTCGGCGCGCAGCTGTTCCGCGTCTACCAGCCGGGCAATCCGCTCACCCTGGCCCGCACCCGGTTCACCATCTCGGGGACGGGCGTCGCCATGCAGGTGCTCAGCTCGCCGTTCACCGGGGCCAACGCCGTCGTCGTCAACAACGAGGCCTGGTACGACGTCGACTTCGGGAAGTACGGCGCCATCCGCTTCAAGATGCCGACGTTCGTCTACGACGGCATTACGCAGTACTTCGAGGCGGGCGGCGGGGTGAAGGTGACGCGCCCGCTCGCGCTGCCCCTCGCGCCGCTCAAGCTGTTCCTGGAGGCCTGCGGCGGCAAGGGCATGGCGGACATCTTCCCGGACGCCATCCCCATCGAGGCGCTGGACCTGGTCGACGACAACAACGACCTGAAGATCGACGCGCTCGTCACGTTCCTGAAGAAGGCCGGCGGCGTCCCCAACGAAATCGTGTCGGCGCTGAAGACGTCTGGCAAGGTGCTCAACCGCTTCCCGGACGGGTTCAAGCAGTACCTCCAGCTCGAAGTCCCGGAGGAGCTCGAGTTCAAGTTCGGCTTCTCGCCCACGGGCCGCATCAGCCTCGGGCTCTTGGCGCCGAAGACGCCGGTGCGCGTCCTCTTCCCGTCCGTGGTGCAGAGCTACGTGCCCATGCCCGGGCTCGTCGGCATCGAGGTGCGGAAGTTCTCCGTGGGCACGCTCATGTCGGGCTCGCTGTTCTACGGCGAGGTCGACGCGCTCATCGACCAGTTCGACCTGCCGTCGCTCGCGGTGTCGCTGATGCTGCCCCGCAGCGACAGCTTCCCGCTGCCCACGTCGGACCAGCTCCAGCGGCGCATCATCCTGGACGACGTGTTCTGCATCATCCCCGTCTCGCAGGGCCTGCCCATTCCGCTGCCGGTCTTCTATGACGAGCTCGGGTTCCAGTACCTGGGCATCGAAGGCCTGGGCCTTCAGGCGCACGTCGGCTTCCCGAAGCCGAAGCTCGACGGGGCCGCGGCCATGGCCGTGTTCCAGGCCTTCAACCAGTTCTTCAACGACCGCAAGGCGCTGTTGGATCCGAACACGCCGCCGGGAGGCGTGGACCTCGCGTTCAAGTTCCACGACGAGTTCCTCCAGGCGCCCGAGTACCTCGGCAACGGCCTGCTCGGGACGAAGGGCAAGACGGTCACCGTCGGCGCGTGGAAGTACATCGCGTCGCTGATGAACTTCGGGAAGACGTTCTCCATCAACGACTGCATCGGCTCGATTCCGATTGAAAACCGCGTGGGCAGCGCGGAGTACCGCTTCGCCTTCATGAAGTTCGACGCGGACTGGCTGCTCACCACGCCGGCCGAGTTCCGCAAGGGCGGCTTCCAGCGGCTGAAGCTCACCGAGAGCGACCGCGACGACTTCATGACCGTGCTGCCCTCGGTGGCGAGCACCTCCGGCCAGGGGCAGACGGGGAACGAGGAAGGGCTCGTCGCCTTCGTGCGCGGCGAGGCGGACCTCAAGTTCATGCGCATGGAGGCGGCCCTCGGGCTCGCCGCGTCCGGCGCCATGGGCTTCAACACCGGTTTCAAGCTCGACGGCCGCATCGGCGTCACCGAGCTCGAGCTCTCCGGCGCCATCATGGTGAATGCGCCGCTGGCCACGGACGTCCCGGCCGCGCCGGTGCTCCAGGCGGCCACGCCCGCCCCGCAGCCCGCTCCGGCGCCGCTGGCCCTGTCCTTCAACGGGAAGGACACGCGCATCGAGATTCCCGCGTCCGACAGCCTCGTCCTGCCCGAGTACACCGTCGAGCTGTGGATGAAGACCGCGAGGGACCAGTCCTCGGAGTGGGCCGACGTCATCGGCGTCGACACGCGCAAGAGTGGGCTCTGGCGGAACAACTTCCTCGCCGTCAACGCGAACAGCGGCTTCTACCACCACCGCTTCACCGACGCCGGGGGAGGGAACGCGGGCGCGCCGAACACCGCCAATGGCACCGTCACCTTCGGCCAGTGGCAGCACGTGGCGATTACGAACGACGGCGTCACCGCGAAGACGTACGTCGACGGCAAGGAGCTCGCGAGCGGGCCGGTGAACGGGGCGCTCGTCCTGTTCAAGGACACGCTCTGGGTCAGCAAGGTGTCCAACTGGGGCCTCCCCTGGAAGGGAGAGCTCGCCGAGATTCGCATCTGGAAGCGCGCCCGGAGCGGCACCGAGCTTGCCGGCACCTTGTCCGAGCGCATCGACGCGGGCACCCAGGACCTCGTGTCCCTGTACCGCTTCGACACGGACACGGGCTCGCGGGCCGTGGACCTGTGCGGGAGGAATCACGGCACCATCGCCAACGGCCGCTTCGTCCCGTCCGAGCTCCTGTCGCTGCGGGGCCTCGTGTTCGACGGGAAGGACGACTATGTCGAGGTGCCTGACTCGGAGAGCCTCCGGCTCGGCACGTACACGGTCGAGGTGTGGTGCAAGCCGAAGCCGAACCCGCAGGACTGGGCGGGCCTGTTCGGCAAGAGGGGCCGCAACTACGCCGTCTATCTGAACCGGGCGGGCTTCATCCACCACCGCTTCCACACGCCCAACAGCGTGAGCGACGGCGCGCCCGATTCGGCGCCCGGCCTGGTCGCGTGGAACCAGTGGAACCACGTCGCCATCACCAACGACGGCACGGTGGCCCGGACGTTCCTGAATGGCGTCAAGGTGGCTGAGGGCCCCGTCCGGGGCAACCTCATCATCGACAAGGAGCGCGTCTCGTTCGGTCGCACCGCGGACGGCGAGAACAATGCGTACTTCGCGGGCGAGATGTCCGAGGTCCGGCTCTGGTCGAGCGTCCGTTCCCCCGAGGAGCTCACGGCGAACATGCGCCGGCGGCTCAGCGGCGCGGAGGCGGGGCTCGTCAGCCTGTGGCGCTTCTCCGAGGCGACGGGCAACACGCTCGTGGATGCGTGCAAGCGCAACCCGGGTCGCATCGAGATGCAGCTCACCGCGGAGCCCGCGAAGCTGCGCCATGACGGCCTCATCCTCAACGGCACGAGCGACTCCGCGCTCATCGCCCAGACGGACAAGTTCAGGACGGACCAGTACACCCTCGAAGCATGGGTCCGCCCCGACAAGGACCCGGCGGGCTCGTGGCAGTGCATCTGGGGCGGCAGCGGGAAGGCGCCCAAGCTCTACGTGAGCAACAACGGCATCGTCTCGCACCGCTACACGGCGCGCGTCTCTCCGACGGAGGAGCGGGCCTGCGTCCTCAACACGGCGGTGAACGCGCTCCGGTTCGGCGAGTGGAACCACCTCGCCGTGACCAACGACGGCACGACGTGCACCGTCTTCGTCAACGGCGTTCAGGTCGCCCAGGAGAAGATGCCGGGGAAGCTCGTCTCCGAGGCTGCCTCGGTCAACGTGGGGAGCAGCGGCGATGCCAACGCGCAGGCCTGGTTCCGCGGTGGCATCGATGACCTGCGGTACTGGTCCGTGGCGCGGACGGCAGCGCAGATCTCCGACGACATGAACCTGTTCCTGACAGGGAAGGAGCCCGGGCTCGTCGCGTACTACAACATGGACCACACGGCGGGGACGCAGCTCGTGGACCTCGGGCCGAACGCGCTCCATGGCGTGGTGGGTGGCGGCACGTGGGCGCTCGCGGCCAGTCCCGCGACACAGGGCCGGGCGGCCATCCAGCTCCGGGGCCACACGCAGATGACGGTGTCGGGCCACACGGCCATGCGTGGGGACTTGAAGCTCGTCGATGACCAGTTCTGGTTCAGCGGCCAGCTCGACCTCTTCCCGAAGGACTGGCCCCTCAAGGTGACGGGCAACGTCGAAGGGATGGTGAGCCGGCAGCGCTTCTACGTGCAGGGCGAGACGCGCAACCAGCTCTTCGGCCTCACCCTCTCGCAGTCGCGCGTGTACCTGTCCAACGACCAGCTCCGGCTGGAGGGCCGGTGGCTCGGCTCGTACATGCTGCTCGACGTCTCGTGGGACAAGGGCGAGCCGAGCTTCAAGGGCTCCGTCGGGTTCAAGGCCTCGGCGAAGGTCGACTTCGGCCTCGTCCGAATCGGCGGTGCGAAGGTCGCGGACAACGTCGGTATCTCCGTCGACCTCCTGCTGGACGTGTCCGTCCTCATCTCGAAGAAGGGGTTCTCGGGAGACCTTACGGCGAGGTTCAAGGTCAACGGCAAGGGCTTCGACGTGCGCTTCAGCTTCGACGTCCCGCCGGCCGACTTCGAGCAGCTCGTCAACTGGGTCAAGCAGCGCATCGTCGACGCGCCGGAGAAGTACCTGGAGCACCTGTTCTCGGATGCGGTGACGTGGCTGCGCAACGTGGGCAGCGGCGCCATCTCGTTCGCGAAGGACTCCGGTGAGGCCATCGGCAAGGCGCTGAGCTCCGCGTACAAGGCCTCCAAGGAGGAGGCGGCGAAGCTGATGAAGGGAGCGAACTACGCCGCCGACCAGGTCGGCACGGCCTTGAGCAAGGGCTACAAGGCGACGGCGCAGGAAGCCGCCGCCGTGCTGAAGGGCGCCGACTATGCGGTGGACCAGGTCGGCAACGCCCTCAAGTCGGCCTACAGCACCAGTGCGGAGGAGGCGGCGAAGTTGCTCAAGGGTGCCGGCTATGCGGCGGACCAGGTGGGCAATGCGCTGAAGTCGGCGTACGGCACCAGCGTGGAGGAGGTCACCCGGTGGCTCAAGGGGGCGGGCTACGCGGTGGACCAGGTGGGCAATGCGCTCAAGTCCGCATACGGCACCAGCGCGGAGGCGGCGGCGAAGCTGCTCAGGGGCGCGGGCTACGCGGCAGACCAGGTGGGAAACGCACTCAAGTCCGCGTACGGAACCAGCGCGGAGGCGGCGGCGAAGCTGCTCAATGGCGCCGGGTACGCGGCGGACCAGGTCGGTAATGCTCTCAAGTCGGCGTACGGCACCAGTGCGGAAGAGGCCGCGAAGCTGCTCAAGGGGGCGGGCTACGCCGTGGACCAGGTGGGCGGCGCCCTCAAGTCCGCGTACGGCACCAGCGCGAACGAGGCGGCCAGACTGCTCAAGAACGCCGGCTATGCGGCGGACCAGGTGGGCAATGCGCTCAAGTCGGCCTACGGCACCAGCGCGGAGGAGGCCGCGAAGCTGCTCCAGGGCGTTGGTTATGCCGCGGATCAGGTCGGCAATGCCCTGAAGGTGGGCTGGAACACCTCGGCCGATGCCACCAGCAAGGCGCTCAAGGCCGCCGGGTACGGGGTGAACGAGGTCGGCAACTATCTCAAGAGTGGCTACAACCTGGGCGCCGACGCACTCTCGGGCGCGCTCAAGGGCGCCGGCTACGCCACGGATGAGATCAACAAGCTCTTCAAGAACCTCGGCGGTGAGTTCTCCAAGGCCGCGAGCAAGCTCGATCCGACGAAGTGGTGACACCTCGCGCCCGTACGCGGCTCATCTCGCGGACCTGCTTCTCAGGTGAGCAGGCCGCGCGGTGGCGGCTCGGTGGGGTCGCGCGCGAACTCGGCGAGCACGATGGCGAGGCGCCACGTGGCTTGCGGCGCGGCGGAGTAGCCGAGCACCGCGTGGGGCAATTCGCCGGAGAGGCGGCAGGCACGGCCCGGGAGCGGCGTCACGAGGACACCGTGATGGTGCTCGACGGTCTGTCGCGCGCCATCGCGCGACACGGGGCCGGAGGCGTCGAAGGCGCCGCGAGGGAACACGGCCAGCTCGCCGCCACGGGCGTCGGTGGGGAAGTCCAGGTACACCATGGTGGTCCACCGCGGCGGTGCGGAGCCGAAGCCGTCTCCCAGCCAGCGACGGTCGACGTGGGGACGGAGCAGGAAGCGGTCCGTCGCGGTGGGCGGAGTCTGATTGACGGCGAGAACGTAGAGGGAGTCCGCGTCGCCAGCGAAGCGTGTGAACAGTCCGGCCAGCTCAGGCAGCTCGGCCCGGAGCCACGCATGGCCGTCCGGACTTCCGCTCAACTCCAGCAGCAGGCCGCGGGTCCTCGGGTCGCTTTGCGGCACGGGGTGCGCACCCAGCCGAGGCCGCAGCGCCCGCGCGAGCGCGGCCGGCTCGGCGATTGCGCCATCATCGACAGCCATTGGGAGCATGGTGCGCGGGTCGGAGATTCGGAGACACTAACAGCATGCAGGCATGGACGGCGCAGTGGCTGCTCGGGCAGCTCGGAGAGGAGCTGGGCGGACGCGATGGAGTGGACCTCGAGTTCTCGCTCCGCCTGACGCAGGGCCGGGTCGATGCGGAGGGCCGTTTCTGCTGCTGGCTGGCGGGAAGCGACTCACAGGCGTTCGCGCCCATGGCGCGCGTGCTGGAACGTCTGGACGCGCCCGAGCCAGCCCGCGCCGCTCAGCGCGAGGCGGTGCGTCCTGTCCGCCAGGGACTCGCCGTGGCCTTCACCGGCGGCGTGCCCGAGCTCCGGCTGTATCTGCACGGCCGCGACCCGGCGACCCTGGCCGACGACTACCGCGCCTGGCGTTGGCAGCCGGGCGGTGAGGCCCGGCGCTCGCGCTACTTCTTCCACTACCTGCCGGAGACACCCTCGGGACTGCGCCCGTCCCAGCTGGTCCAGGACGCGCTTCGCCCGGCCTTCGAGCGGCTGCTGCAGGACGAGCGGCTCCAGCAGGGCTCGGGCTTCTGGCTGCGCGAGGGGAGTGACGGCCGGGTGGAGCAGGTCGACCTCGCGTTCCCCTGGTGCCCCAACGCGGGAACGCTGGAGGGACTGCTCGACCTGGCCAGGGTGCTCGGAGTGCCGGCGTCGGAGGACTCGCGATGGCGTGAGCTGCCCATCCGCCACGTCGCGGTGCGGGTGGGGGAGGGGGCTCCGCAGGTGACGCTGTACGCCGCCGCGTCGCTGGAGGGCCCGTGGCCGGGCACCGAGGCCGAGCTCCAGGCCCGCGTCCGGCACGGTGCCCTCGCGTTCCACCGCGACGTCGAGGAGTCGGTGTTTCGACGGCTGCCTCCGCTTCCTCGCGCCGGCGCGGAGCCCATCGACCTCGATGCATTCTATGGCGGCGACCTGAAGACCTGGCGGACCGTGCTCGGGTCGGAGATGCACTACCACGCCGGGTTGTTCGACACGCCCGGGCTCGAGGTGAGCGACGCGGCGATGGACGAAGCGCTGCGCCGCGCGGTGGTCGAGCTGTACCCGTTCATTCCGGCGGGTGGGCGCATCTATGACGTCGGGTGTGGTTGGGGCGGGCCGCTGGCGATGTGGATTCACGGGCTTGGGTGCCGGAGCCTCGGTCTCACCATCAGCCGGACCCAGTTCCGGTACGTGGCCGGGCTGGGCCTGCCGGTCCGCTGGGGCGATGCCGAGCGGACCCTGCCCCCCGGCCATTTCGACTGCGCCATCCTGCTCGAATCACTGAGCCACATCCGGGACAAGGACCGGCTGCTGCGCGTCCTGCGGGTGTTCGCGGACCGCCTCGTGATGCGCGTGAACTGTCAGGACGGCTCACCGCCGGGCTCGGCGTTCGGCGGCACGATGCACATGATCAGCTCGGCGCGACTGCGCGAGTTGCTGGAGGGCGCAGGCTGGCGAATCCAGCACTGGCGCGACCGCCGCCGCGAGGCCGTGCCTTCCGTGGCCGTGTGGCACCGGCGCCTGCGGTCCGTGCCTGTGGGCGGGGACCCGCATCCGGAGACCCTCCGGGAGTGGTGCGAGCGGGTCATGACCGCGCCTGAAGCATGGGCGGAACACAATCCGCTGATCGAAGTCGTGGCCGATTGAACCGGTAGCGCCACGAACCAAAGCGCGCCAGCAGCCGGGGGAACGGCGCCGCTTCGCCACGATGCACGCGCATCGCGGCGGAGCGGATGTCGCGCTATACCTTGAGCATGCCAATCACTTCCGAGGCCGGCATGGGACGCGAGAACATCGGGAAGTCGTACTTGAGCGCGTTCTTGTGCTCCTCGGACGAGGTGGCGGCGGTGCAGTCGGTGAGGGTGATGACGTCGTAGCCGTTCTCGTACGCACTGCGCATGGTGGACTCGACGCAGCAGTTGGTGAGGAAGCCGCCAATCACCACCGTCTTGAGGCCCTTGCTGCGCAGGATGAAGTCCAGGTTGGTGCTGGCGAAGGTGTCGAGGCCGCGCTTGCCCTCCACCACGATGTCGCCCTTCTGGGGCGCGAGCGAGTCGATGATTTGCGCGCCCCAGCTCCCCTTGACGAACGCCTTCCCGTCCACCACGCCCTTCAGGATGCCATAGGGGTGCCGGGTCAGCTCGCCGTAGCCCTCCGCGAAGGTGATGGGCGCGTGCATCACCGTCACGCCCTTCTCCCGAGCGGCCTTCACCAGCGCGACGGTGTTCTCCAGCATCTTCGTCTCCGCCATCACGCCCTTCACCGCCGGGTGCAGCACCCCACCCTCGGTGGCGAACTCGTTCTGGTACTCAATCAGCAGCACGGCGGTGGTCGAAGGGTCGAGCGACATGACTGTCTCCGGGGATGGGCCGGGCTATTCCGGACGTACCCGATGATTGCGCGCGTGCCAGACGAGGCGTCAAGTCGCGCAAGGCCTGGTCCTTCCGACGGAGCACCAGGCCTCGCGGCGGTGGGGGACGCTCTACTTCACGGCGGATGACGGCGCCTCCGGCGGCTCCGCCACGCCGGCCTGCGCCGTCGCGGTGGCCAGGGTGCGGACGTCCCGCGAGAAGACGGAGAGGAGGGGCGGCAGCGCGCCCCGGGCGATGTCCGCCGGGTCGAGCATGGTGGCCCAGTACTGCTTGCCGTCGCCAACGGCGATGCGCGCCATGAAGGCGGCCTCCTTCAGTGCCTCCTCCCCGAGCGTGCGCTCACCCTGGAAGGGCGTGAGGGAGAAGAGCCGGTAGAGGTCGACGAGCCCATCAATCCGTCCGGCCAGCTTCTGGAGCAGCTGCCGGCTGTCCGTGGGCGCAATCAGGTAGGACGTGCCCTTTCCTCCCTTCTCCTCGGGAGGCAGGGAGATGCCGGCCATCTGGTCCGGGTCCACGAGGACGCTGAACTCGGAGCCAGGGCGGCTGGCCTTGTCCGACAGGGTGAAGTGCCGCAGCGGCGGGCGGGCGCCCTGCGACTTGATGCCGTCCGGAACCAGCTGCATGCCCAGCGCGCGCATGTCCAGGAGCAGCTCCAGGAGCCCGGCCGGAAGCCCCTGCTGCATCAGCTCCTCCGCGCCGTACATGCCCGCCCAGCGCCTGCCGTCTTCGAACAGCGCGCGGATGTGGATGGAGGGCGTGCGCAGGGTGTGGGGCTGGAAGGCGTCCTGGGCGCGGGGGGACGGAAGGCCGGGCAGGCCGGCTTCGAGCGCGCGCTCAGCGAGGTGGTCGAAGAGCGGCGCCGTATCGTTCCTGTCCTCAGCCAGCCGTTGCTCGACTCCCACGAGCTGGTTGGGTGAGTAGGGATGGAAGACGAAGACGATCCGTCGCCCGAGCGTGGCGACGAAGTAGAGCGGGTGCACGTTGTCGATGATGTGCAGCGAGGTGAGGCGCGGTGTGGTGACGGCGGGGACGGCCGGGCCGCGAGTGTCCCGCAGGGCCGCGGTTATCGCGAGCTCCACTGCGGGGTCCGGCTCATCCGCGGGAGGCAGCGGCCGGGGAGGCGGAGGCGCCGCATTCCCCATGGCGGGCGCGCTTCCGCCGAGCGAGAGCGTATCGCTAGTGCCGCGCTTGCTCCCAGACATCACGAACACGGCCACACCCGCGGCCACGACCGCCAGGACGAGTATCAGCAGCATCACGCATTCCCCCAAGCAAGGGCGCGGAGCCTTCCAGGGGCAGTGGCGCGCTGTCAAACCCCCGGCGGGGTGCGCGCCATTCCAGTGTCCCTGAGGCCTTCGCGACGTGTCCGGTACGAAGCCCGTGGGGGCGGTTACGACGGCGACTCCCCTGGCAGGTCCTGCCGGGGGAGTGGACGTGGAGTGCAGGTGCCCCTCACCCCATGCGACGCGCTAGTTGCAGAAGACGTAGCTGCTGCACTGCCCGGAGGCGAGCGTCGGGTACGTCCCGGGGATGCTCGCGGACGTGGCGGCGCACTTCGACACCGCCCACGCCTTATACGTCTTGTAGCCGATGCACTGGAACGGCTGCGGATCCTCGAACCACGTAATCTGGCAGCAGTAGTGGCTGCCGAGGGTCTGCTCGGAGCCCTCGCCTTTCATGGCCTCGTCCAGCGCGCCTGCTTCGTCCTCCGCGGCGACTGACGCGTAGGCTCCGGAGACCTCCGACGGCATGAGGACCCGTGCGGACTCCGCCTCGGGGGAGTCCGAGGTGAGCGGCTCCTCCGCGGGGCCACAGGCCGCAACGAGGGCGAGGAGCGAGAGGATGGACAGCGGGTTCAGACGGGACGGGGCGCTTCGGGGCATACGGTCCTCCTGAGGAGTGGACTCACGACGACACTCACTGCGTGTGAATAAATACACCCAGTCCGGGAGCAAATACAATTCAGTTGCATGACGCGGCGAGGCGTCGCAGCGCGGTGTTGCGTCATGCGCATCCAGGGCGCCTTCGGCATCCGAGTGCCTGGCGACGGAGCCGTGTACCTCGTGGACTCCTCGCGCGGCCTGCGCAGCTTCAACGGGCCGTAGACGCGCGGTGGAAGCGGGCACCTGTCCGCCAGCTCCCCCCCGGGCGGGACGTCGCTTCCCGACGCACCCGGAGGCCTCTAAGCTCCCCGCCGTGCGCCCGCCGGACGGTGGCGGGCAGAAGAGGACCCCACCCATGTCTGTCCGTGCCGCGCGACTGCTGTTCGCGCTCGCCTGTGCCGCGTCGCTGTCCTCCTGCTCGAATGACTCGACGGAGGTGCCGCCGCCGCAACCCGACCCGGACACCGTCACCTACGACGGCCCCTGGACGCCGCTGCGGGAGGACGGCGAGTGGGTGGACCCCGGCGCCCTCGCCGAGTGCTCCGTGTCCGCCAGCAGCGGCGCCGAGTGCGGCTCCGAGCCCACCTTCGACCTGTCGCGCTGTGACAGCGCCTCGCTCGCGGGGCTGGAGCGCGCGGGCGCCATCTACCGCGCGGAGCTTCGCTACGAGGTCCCCAACAACACGGGCGGCGTGGACATCGCCCCGGGCAGCGGCGGCTTCCAATTCGACGCGGCCGGGCAGCCCCTGCGCGTCGTGGGGCAGCCGGCCTCCTTGTCCCGCGTGGACACCGGGACGTTCATCGTGTCGTCCCAGCAGCAGCGCGGCAGCACGACGGTGGACCGCTTCACCTTCGCCGGCTGCAAGGCGACGGGGCCGCGCACGCTCACCGGCTGCCTGTCGTGGTGCCGCAATGGCCAGCTGCGCTACCGCGCCACCTTCCGCGCCGAGCGCATGACGTGGCGCGAGGGCGAGTCCGAGTCCTCCGGCCTCCAGCGCATCTCCGAGTCCCGCGTGGACCGCGGCCTCCCCGTCGACGTGTACGTCACCAAGGGCCATGCCTACGTCGTCTCCGTTCCCACCCAGACACAGCCCGGCGGCCTCACCGTCTTCGACGTGAGCGACGCGCGCAATCCCGTGCAGCTCGCGTCCCTGGACCGGCCCAATGACTCCTACTGGAATGGCGTCTGGGCGAAGGACAACGCGCTCTACATCGCCAGCGGCGCCTCGGGCGTGCTCGTCTACGACATCACCGACCCGGCCCGGCCCGCCTTCGTGCGCAGGGCCAACGTGCCCGGCATCACCGGCACCCTCAACGTGCACACCGTGTTCGTGGAGGGGAGCCGGCTGTACGCCATGGCGCCCTCGACTCGCGAGACGCTCATCTTCGACCTCGCCAATCCGCTCGAGCCGCAGCTGGTCATGCGCTACGCCTATCCCAACGGGACGGGCTACCCGCATGACGCCTTCGCGTACGGCGGCCGGCTCTACATCAACCACACCGAGAACGGCTTCCTCGCCGTGGACGTCACGGGCACGACGCCGACGCTGCTGGGCCGGTACACCTACGGGTACTCGTACAGCCACGCCAACGCGGTGGGCACTTTCAATGGCCGCACCGTCGCGTTCGAGGGCGGCGAGACGCTCGGCGCGCACCTGCGCGTGCTGGACGTCACCCACCCCGCGGGCATCGCCAAGGTGGGCGAGTACAAGCTGCGCGGCCTCACCTCCATCCACAACATGGTGCTCGTGGGCACGCGCCTGTACGTCGCGTACTACCACGAGGGCGTGCGCGTGCTCGACGTGGCGGACCCCACACGGCCCCGCGAGGTGGCGTACTTCAACACCTTCCGCGAGTCTGACCCGGGCCGCGCGGATGGCATGTACGACGGAGCGATTGGAATGCGCGTGCCCGGTGATGGACATATCTACGTGGTGGACACGTCGCGCGGACTGCTCCTCTTCGATGAGCCGTAGACAGCCGTCGCCCGGCCCTAAAAGGCGATGAGCAGGAGCGCCAGCAGCGGCAGGGCGCCCTGGACGAGGCTCGCGGTGAAGAAGCGGCGATTGGACGCCACCAGCACCAGGGCCGCCAGCACCATGCACGCGCAGCCGAAGACGACGGCCGCCACTCCCGAGGTGACTGCTCCGGTGTACGTGAGCGCCACGCCCACGAAGACGCCCAGCGCGAGGAACAGGTTGTAGAAGCCCTGGTTGAGCGCCATCGGCCGCATCACGTCCGCGTCCGCCTGCGACTTCAGCCCGAAGCGCCGCCACACCTTCGGCTGCGAGAAGACGATGCTCTCCATCACGAAGAACAGCACATGGATGGCGGCGGCGATGAGCGCGAAGACCTGGGCCAACAGCGACATGGTGACTCCCCTCCCGAGTTGCGGCTATTCTGAACCAATCAGTTCCGAATCAATATTGGAACGTTCGGTTCAGAATTGTCAAGGAGGGTGACGTGGCTCGCACGCGTGAGTTCGACGAGACGGTGGCGGTGCGTGCGGCGCTGGGGGTGTTCTGGTCCCGTGGCTACGAGGCCACGTCGCTGGCGGACCTGGAGGCGGCGACGGGGCTGAGCCGCTCCAGCCTGTACCAGGCGTTCGAGAGCAAGCGGGGGTTGTTCTCACGGGCGATCGCGCTGTACCTGCGGGAGGTCATCACGCCCCGGCTGGGTGTCTTCTCCACGGGCGCGCCCGGGCTGGAGCAGGTGACGACCTACTTCGAAGCGCTCGCGACGACGATGGGGACCGCGCCGCCGGCCCTGACGCGGCGCGGGTGCCTGCTCGTCAACACCGCCACGGAGCTGGCGCCGCACGACGAGGCCGCGCACCAGGCCGTGGAGGACTACCGCACCCTGTTGCACGGACACCTGACGCGGGCGTTGGAGGGGGCCGCGCGGGCGGGGACGCTGCCTCGGAAGACGGTGGCCCGCCGCGTGGAGTTGCTGGTGGGCGCGGTGATTGGCGTGCTCGTCACGGCGCGGGTGGATCCGGCGGCGGCCGCCCGGTTGGCGAGGGCGACGGCGAGCGAAGCGGCGGGTTGGGCGGGGTAGGGCATCGCTGTGTCCGGGACTGGCGGCGCGCGAAGGTGCCACGCGCCGCCGTGCGTTGTTCGAGCACATGGAGGTGTTCTACAAACCGGACCGGCCGACTTCGAGCGAGGGGCCCACAAGGGACCTGCTCTTCTTTACCAGGGGACGCAATTGCCATTCCGATTCATCGTCGTGTGCGCAGTACTGAGCTTGACGGGCTGTGTCACGCTAATGCCTTTCACCCCGTTCCTGGCAGGCGGCCACTCGGTTGAGATGCAGCCGTTCAACAAGGAAGCCAGCGCCCACGTGCGAAAGATTGCCATCGTGACGGCGAACTCGCCGCATCTGTACCGCGTGGACATCTTGAGCCGTGAGAACATCTTGAGGCATACGAACAATGACCTCCCCTATGGGGCGCTGACGGCGAAGACCAACGACTCCCCCAAGTCCGCCGAGTTCACTGCGCTGCAAGGGGCGTATCCGCGCCAGCTCGGTTCGGACCTGACCCAGGCCATCAGCCAGGCACTGACGGCGAATGGTGCCTTCGAGGTCGTGCAGGCACCGCCCTACGCCCCCGAGCAGCCGCGCACCGCCTTCCTGACGTACTACCCGAGCATCGAGTGCGACGCCTTCCTCGATGTGGCGATCGGGTACGCGGGCTATGCGGCGGCGGACATCCTCGACGCGGTTACTGGATTCCCGCACCTTCGCTGACGGCCCGCGGACCAGGGCCCGTTCGCCGCAGCGGAGGGCCCGTTCGCTGCACGGAGCTGCTGGCTGGCTGAACGGGCCGCACGGGCCGCTGGCGGACAGGCACAGTGCCTCGCAGCACCCACAACGGAGGCCCCCATCAAGAAGCAGATCGTCTCGTCCCTGAGCGTCATCGGCCTGGTGACCCTTCCCGGGCTGGCCCACATCGGCTCGTCACTGGCCGCTCGCCCGACCAGACCCCGAATGCCTGGAACGCTCTTTTCCATTGCATTGCTTTTCATCGCCGCCTCACCCGCTCTCGGGCAACCGAACGGTGCGGACGTCAGCGGGGAGATCGACCGGATATTCTCCAACTACAACGCCTCGACGCCCGGGGTCGCGGTGGCGGTCGTCAAAGACGGGAAAATGGTCTTCAAGAAAGGCTACGGAACGGCCAATCTCGAGCTCGACGTGCCGATCACCACGACGACGGTGTTTCAGATCGCCTCGGTTTCAAAGCAGTTCACCGCTTTCGCGATCTACCTTTTGGAGAAGCAAGGCAAGGTCTCGCTCGAAGATGACGTCAGGAAATACATTCCGGAACTACCGGCCTACGGCAAAACGGTCAGGATAAAACACCTGCTCGCACACACGAGCGGCGTCAAAGACCAATCCGCGGTGATGAGCCTGGCCGGATGGCAGTCCGCCGACGCCACCACGACGGAGCAGGTCCTCAGGATGTTGAGCCGGCAAAAGGAGTTGAACTTCGAGCCCGGCAGCCAGTACCTCTACAGCAATTCCGGCTACACGCTGCTGGCGGAAATTGTCAGGCGAACGAGCGGGCAGTCGTTCGCCGCGTACACGAAGAAGAACATCTTCGAACCGCTCGGGATGAGCGATACGCAGTTCTACGACGACTACGAAAAGCTCGTCCGGAATCGAGCGGACTCTTACGAATTGGTCAGCGGCACCTACAAGAAAATGCCCCTGACCAACTCGGTCGACGGCCCGTCAAATCTCTACACCACCGTGGAGGACATGGCGAAATGGGTGCTGAATTTCGAGAAACCGGTCGTCGGCGATGCCGAGTTGATACGCAGGTTCGACGAACCGTCGCTGCTCGACAACGGCGAGCGGGTCGTTTTCGCGGTCTCCGACGGTAAACCAGGCTACCACGCGAAAGGGCAGATCCTCTGGAACGAGAGGGGCGTCAAGCGTTACAGCCACGGCGGGCATGCGGCCGCGTTTCGATCTTTTCTCGGGCGCTTCCCTGAGCAGCGATTGAGCGTCATTGCGTTGAGCAACGACGAACATTACCTGAACGCGGACACCAGCATGAAGATCGCCGAAATGTATCTGAAAGATCTTCAGCCCGCACCCGCCCCGAACGCCGCGCCGGCTGCGAACAGGCCGACGGTCGCTCCGAATGCCAGCCTGCGGGATTTCGAAGGCAGGTTCTACAACGCCGAATTGGACACGGCGTACCGCGCGAAAGTCGCGAGCGGAAGATTGCTCCTCTCCCACCTCAGATACGGCGACATCGCCCTCAGCGACGAGGGGAAGGACAAGTTCTCAGGCAGGATCGAATTCCCCGTCCAGATCGAATTCGTCCGAAGCTCAAACGGAATCGTCACCGGTTTCCGCATCTCGAACTGGGGAGCGAAGAACGTGAAGTTCGAGAAAGCAGCAAATTGATCGCGGCTCGGACTCAAACGCTCAGCGAACCGCGTGAGCTTGGGGCCAGGACAAGCAAAGCACGGGTGCGCGGGTAGCTCACCGCAGCGCGGCAGCTACGCCGAGGGGCTCAGTCCGCGCTGACCTGTCGCCACACGGGAGTGAGCTCGCGCGACACCGTGCCTCCGGCGGGGATGTCCAGCTCCTCGGCGTGGACTTGCGTCCCGTTCTCCGAGCCACCCAGGAGGAGGACAGTGGCCCGGCCCTCGGGCACATGGAGGAAGGTGGCTTCGTCCGCTGACTTCACGGAAGGCAGGTCCAGGGCAATCAGGCGCAGCATCTCCGAGACCTTCCCTGGCGGAGGCACGCTGCCCCGATGCAGGAGGATGTTCCAGCCTTTGACGCCGGGCGCGCGCAGCTTCACCGTGGCACCGCCCTCGGCCTCTTGGAAGGTGAGAGGAAGCCGGCCGCTCACGGGCACCACCACGCGCTGGGGAAGGAAGCGGGCCCGGTCGTGGCTCCCGTCGTCCATGCTCGGCAGCTCCACGCTCACCGTGCACGGGCCGGGACTCAGTGCGCGCTGGACGAGCCGTCCTCCCCTGGCGGTGCCGCTCACGGAGCCGCTGACGTCACAGTTGAACCCGACGCTCGCCTCGAGGAGCTGGCCCTTCCGGTCCGTCACCGTCACCTCCACGGCGGCGCCCTGGGTCAGCAGCACCGTCAGCGTCTCCGTTCCCGGGGCCACGGTGAGCTCCCGCCGCAGATAGCGGCGCTCAGCGACGACATGAAGGGTGAAGGGGTGCGAGGTGTCCACGGGGGACAGCTCGAAGAGCCCCTCCGCGTCCGTCATGTCAGAGGCCCCCAGGAAGCGCTCCGTCGAGCCATTGCCGGGCCGGGTGGTGCTGTAGACGTGGGCTTCTTCCACCGGGGCCCGCGTCTCCGCGTCGAGCACCCGGCCTCGGACCGTGCGCGCCGCCGGCATCCGGACGCTGCCCAGGTCCAGGTCCACTCCCGCCGCGCGCGGCTCCACCTCGAGCATCATCGGAGGCAGCCCCGCCGCATAGAAGGAAAGCCGTGTGGGCCCCTCTGACTTCAGGGGCAGGGTGAAGGCGCCCGTGGGGTCCTCCCTGAGCTGGTCGTTCAAGTAGAAGCGGCGGAGGGGCGCTTCATCGGGGCCGACGAGCCGGCCGGAGACGTGGGCGCGTCGCTCCATCACCAGGCGCACCTGGAGCGTGTCGGGGCCGACGCGGAGCCATGGCGCCACCTTGGACAGCAGCGGGTCCACGCCCTCCACGGGCCGGCCCCCCACCGAGCTCCCGGCGGAGAAGGTGTAGCCGTCCTTCGACGCGGCCACGTTGTACTCGGGCTCCGCCAGGTGCCACACGGTGAAGCGGCCGTGCGGGCCGCTGAGGATGCCCCGGGGTGGTCCGTCTATCCGCCTGCGGCCCTCCCGCTTCCATGGTGGCACTCCCTCCTCGGGAGGATGGATTCGGATGAGGGCTCCGTCGACGGGCTGGCCCGAGCCGTCCACCACGACACCGGACAGGCTGCGCTCCGGCGCCAGTCGCAGCTCCACCTCCGCCTGCTCGCCGTCGCTCAGCGCCACCTCACGCCAGGGCCTGCGCATGAAGCCCTGGTCCTCCATCGCCGCCTGCAGCACGTAGCGGCCGGGCTTCACGCCCCGGAGCTGGAAGCGGCCCTGCGCGTCGGTCCACGCGTCCCGGTTCACCTCCTCGTCCAGCTCGGGGGCCAGCAGCTCCACCAGGAAGTTCTCCAGTGGGAGGCCGTCCGCATCCACCACCCTCCCTTTCACGGAGGCACCGGAGCGCAGGGTGAGGTGGACGTCCTCGGACGGCGCGCGGACGGGGAAGGTGGCGTCGAGGTGGTCGGAGCCGCGGACGGCGACGACGAAGTCCCCGGGAGCCTCCGCGTCCAGGACGAAGCGGCCGTCCTCGTCCGTCGACGTCTCCAGCTGGCGCTCGTCGTCGTCCGACGTGGGGCGCATGAGGAACAGCTCGACTCCCCGCACGGGACGTCCCTCGGCGTCGGTGACGTTGCCGGTGATGGCGCTGGCACGGGCGAGGGTGAAGTCCAGGGGGCCCATGCCGGGAGCGAGCGTGCGTGTCAGCCTCTCCGGTGGGTCGACGTACCGGTCGGCCTGCAGCGCGAAGGCCCAGGTGCCGGGCTCCACGGGGCCCAGGCGGTAGCGCCCCTCCGTGTCCGTGACGGTCTCCAGTCCCATGGGGGAGTCCCCCTCCGGGTACAGCGCCACGCGAGCGCCAGCCACGGGCCGCCGTGCGTCGTCGGACACGCGGCCCTCGACGTGGAGGGCGCTGCCCAGCTCCAGGAGGACCTCGGGAGGCGACGCGCCGGGCTCCACACGGGCGAGCGCGTACCGTCCGTCGTGCGAGGCGGTGAGCGTGTACTCGTCGTCCGTGGGCAACATGAAGGTGAAGCGGCCCTCCGCGTCCGTGATGGCCAGGCGCCAGGCGGCACCAGGCAGGTCCACGCTGGGGCGCATGCGCACCTCCACGCCCGGCACGGGGGCCCGGCCGGAGACCACGCGGCCGGTGAGTGGACGCGGACGGTGGAGCGTCACCTCCTTCGCCTCGTCGGCCGGCACGAGCGCGGGGAGCCAGCCCTCGTGGGCGGCGAAGACGTAGAGGTCGCCATGCGGCAGCGGGCCGACGCGGAAGCGGCCGTCCGCGCCGGTGGTCGCGTCGAAGAAGCGGGTGTTGCGGGCGTCGAACACCGTCACCCGCACCTCGGCCAGGGGGATGCCTTCGCCACGGACGGTGCCCTCCACCACGCGGCCCCGGCCCATGATGAGCGTCACGCCCTCGGTGCCCGCGGGGATGCCGGAGCGCAGGTCCGCGCCGTGCTCGCTCAGCACCCAGAGCGACAGCGGGCCCGCGGGCAGTCCTTCGAGGACGAAGGTGCCGTCGTCGGCGGTCGTGGCCTCGGCGAGGATGGGGACCTCGCCCTCGCGCGCGGCGACGAGCTCCAGGACGAGGTCGTTCGCCAGCGGCATGCAGTCGGCGAGCTTCTGGCCCGGGGCGTCCTCGGAGTCCGAGGCGTCCCTGGGACAGGGCCGCTCCGACAGCGTCTGTCCGGGCTCCGGCCACGTGGCGGAGATGCGGGCGCCAGACACGGGAGCACCCAGGCGGTCCACCACGGTGCCGCGCAGGCGCGGGCCTTCACCCGTGCGCTGGGGGGACGGACGGTGGAGGGACGCGGAGCCCTGGGGATGGGCCGCCCGGGCCGGGGAGGGCGCATCGGACCGGGACTGCACGCCGCCGCGTAGCAGCCACAGGCCCAGGAGCGTGAGGGCTCCGAGGACGACGAGCCCGAGCACCCCATGACGCGTGCGCATCCAGCCCTCCAGACCTCGTGGCCCCAGATGCAACAGGATACCGCGAAGTCAGACCCTGTCCTTAGTCTCTGCGTCGAGCGAAGGACTTCACGTCACTTCTCTCAGCCAGGCATTCGGGCAGGAGCCCGGGTCCTGGCCATCTCCAGAAAAGGAACCCACATGAGTCATACCTCGAAGACCTGGGCGGCAGCCGTCTGTCTCGCGACACTGATGACCACCCCCGCGGCCCTGGCCGGTTTCCAGACGGAATCCGCGAACTGCTACAAGAACGCGGATGGCTCGGGGCGGTGCTACGGCAGCCTCCTTGGCTTCCGCAATCACTCCGGCGCCAACACCCAGGCATCCTTCACCCGGACCAGCACTTCCGCTCTGTATTTCAATGCGGCCCTCACGTCCGGCACGACGACGGAGTACTTCAGCTGCACGGCTGACGCGGTGACGGGCGCACAGTGGAGCAAGGCCATGAACCACCAGGGCTACTTCTCCATCTACTGGAACGCCTTGGGTGAATGCTATTCGCTGTTCCTGAACAACGGCAGTCAGTACTCCCACTTCTGAGCCGCCATGACCGCCCATGTCTTGCGTATGGGGTTCCTGGGCCTGACATCAGCCCTGGGCAGCGCGATGGCTTGCTGGCTCGCGATGAGCCAGGGGCAGCAGGCCCAGGACCTGCGCATGCAGCAACTCTCCACCGAGGTCGCCGCGCTGCGCCGGGTCGTCCAGGCCATGAATCACGTCCCCGACAGTCCTTCAGGGAGTCGCTCCGCGGGCATTCCTCCGTCCCTGGCCTCGGGCTCCGCACGGCCCACCGCTGAAGACCTGGATGCCATTGCCCAGCGGATGGCGACCCTGCTGAAGGAGTCCGGGGCGCTCGCCATGGGCTCACGCGAAGCGGCGCCTCCCGCCCCGCCCCCACCACTGTCCCCGGAGCAGCGCGAGTCGGTAGCCCGCGCGGGCTCGTTGGTGGAGCGGGTCGTCTCCAGCGGGCGCATGACGGCGGAGGATGTCCTCGAGATTCGACACGAGCTCTCCCAACTCCGCGGCCGCGCCGAGGCCGAGGAACTCCGACGCAGGCTCGTTGTCGCCATCAACCAGAACCGACTCATTCCTTCCGACCAGGCCGACGGGCTGCCGTAGCGCCTCACCCCAAAGTCCTGCTGTCGGAAGTCAACCCATCCAGGAGAAGACCATGACGAAGTACCTTTCCCTGAAGTCTCTTTCCCTGAAGTCGCTGTCCCCGGTGGTGGCGCTCGCCGCCCTCGGCATCGCTTCCGTCGCGAGCGCGGGCCTCCAGCTGAGGACCGTGTCCTGCGCCAAGAGCACGGATGGCTCGGGCCGCTGCTTTGGCAACTTCATCGGCTTCCGAGAGGACGCGGCGGCGACCTCCTCCGCCTCATTCCGTGATGACCTGGCCGGCAACCGTAGCTTCTATGCCCGGGCCACCGTGCCGGGCGCCACCACCGACACCGTCTACACCTGCATTCCAGACGCCACCGTCTCGTCTCTCTGGGAGCAGGCCCTGAGCTCCCGGGGCTTCTTCGACGTGCGATGGGACGCGAACGGCATCTGCACATACCTCAAGTTGACCAACGGCTCGCTCAACACGAACTACTGACGAAGCGCTCGTGCGGGGGCCCCACGCGCATGACAGCGATTGCGCCGCGTACTCGCTACAGCGCATAGGACGCATGGGGCCCCTGTTGAGGGGGGCTGGAGCAGAGGGGTGGAGGAGGGCCGTGGACGGGTTCCGCTGGGGCAGGGGGCTCATTTCCAGGACAGAGTCCCCCTCCACCTCATGCTCTCGACGTCAAAACCACTGGATTTCGACGCTGTCGCGATCGACGACGCGGATTTCCAGCTCCTCGCGGTGCCCTTCTTGCGTCGTCGCGACGATCCTGGTGATTCCGGGGGACGCGCCGACGAGACTCGCCATCACGGATTGTCCCTGGCGCCCAGCCTCCCGAATCGAGAGGACACTCGGGTCGAGAGAAGTCCACGTCACGTCGAGCGGCTTGTCGAGCCTTCGCTCGCCGACGAGGAAGTGGACGAAGACGAACGCGTCCTCACCCAGCCAGATGAGCGGATACCCGTGAAAGATGATCTTGCTCATCACGGGTGTTGGCTTCGGAGGCGTCATCAGCTTCGACGGCTTGATTCGCAGCGAGCGTTCGAACTCCTCCTCGGCGCGTTCGAACTCCGCGCGCTCGAGCGCGTCGTCCTCGTTCTGCTTCGAATCGTTCCCGGGCATATTGGCAAGTCTCCCGTCAACCGCCGAGCGCTGCAACCAGCCGGCGATAGGCCTCGATGCGCGCCCCCATGCGCGCGCTGCGGAACCGACCGGGCTGCGCACGGTAGAGCACGCGCCCCGCCTCGGAGGTGAACGCATCCTCGGGGACCGCGCCATCGCGGAAGAACTTCGCCACTTCCTCGAGGTCGCGAATCGCCCACGACAAATCCTCGCGGGCGGCGCCGCGCTTGCTGACGGGGATCGCCGCGGCATCCGCCGGCCAGCGCGCGGCGAGCTGGTCGGAGTGCAGCGCGAACTGGCCCGGGCAGATGAGCTGTGACGGCCGTGCACCGCCATAGGCGTCGAAGGGTGGTGTCTCGGCATCGAGCACGAACTCGAACGTGTGCACGTGCCCGCAGCGCGGACACGTGCCCGCATACCGCGCGACGAGCCCGTCCGCCGTCGAGTGCACGCCCTGGCTCGCCGCCGGGTTCTTCGCACCGCAGACACATGGGTGGAACTGCATGTACAGCAGGCACTCACGGCTCGATCGCGCGATCATGGTGGGACCACCCCGGGCTGCGCACGGAACACGGGCTGATCGCGCACGAGCGCATCGCGCAGCAGCGCGATCGCGTACTCGAGCACTCGGCTCGAGAGCCTCCCCTCGTGATCGAGGGTGACCGTGAACGTCGCGGAGAGCGTCGGCAGCACCCGCCACACCGGAAACCCGATCTCCGAGTTCACCCGTTCGACCGCGAGGGCGACCTCCGCGAGGTTCGCGGAGGAGACGTCGAGCGCCGCGATCGCGCTGAACCGCACCTGATCGACGAGCCAATCGACGTTGAGCGTGGAGTCAGAGAACTCTCCGATATCGAGCGAGATGGAGACGCGGTCCTGCCGCACTCGATGACGGACCTCTCGCGCGCGCAGGTAGCTTGCGAGCGCGCCAGGGTCCGCGATGTACAGCGCTGGGTGCGGCGGTAGCACTGGCAAGGGCCTGTCCATGGACTCGTCCTTCGAAGCGCGTGGGATTCGAACTCAAGGAGCTCAAGCAGTCTACCTCCGACGAGCGCGCCGCATGGCGCCCCATCTGGCGCAAGGTGCGAGGAGGGTGCGGCGGCCGCATCTCGACGCGGGCCCGGGTGACGCACTAACGTCTCCGGGTCATGACGGATACACGACCCAAGGCGCCTCCCACGCACTTCACCGAGGCGGAGGCCTCGGACATCATCCGCGAGGCGAGCGCGCACGCCCTCAGGAGCCAGTCTCGCGAGCGGACCCTGACGCGCGAGGAGGTGCTCTCCATGGCGCGCGAGATGGGCCTGAGCGAGGCGTCGGTGGAGGTCGCGCTGGCGGCCCGTGGCCAGAAGGACGAGGACCGCCAGAAGCTGCGCAAGGAATTGCTGGGGCTGGCGGCGCACGGCTGCAGCTACACCATCGTCATGGGCGGGCTCACCCTCATCAACATCTTCGCGGGGGCCGAGTGGTGGGTGCACTGGCCCGCGCTGGGTTGGGGCATTGGCCTGGCGTTCCACACCATGGGCGTGACGATGGGCATGGCCAAACGCGCGCTGAAGGTGACGGACGAGGATTAGCTCGCGCGAACAGCCGTCGGCTTCACCGGAATCGGTGCTCGGCTTGCCCCGGAACACACAAGAAGCGCGGTTGATGCGCCCTGATTCCTTTGCACATGGTCCCGAGAGCAGTTTCGCACATTGACCGGCAGGACCCATGCTCTCACTTCTTGTTGATTGGGAATGCCGTTGAGGACGCAGTGGCACCGCATCCCAGGGCCCCTCTTCTTTCCAACACATGCTCTCACGGACGGCTGGAGCCCGTCACGACGGAGCACGGCGAACACTTCGAGATTTCCCGTAGCGCGCTGGCGTCGTTCCGACGAGCCGCCTGAAATGGTGCGTCAGCTGCGCTTGATCGTAGAAGCCAACTTGGGGCGCCACATCGGACGCCCGCACGCCGCGATGGAGCAACTCCTTCGCCCGTGCGACGCGGAGATGCGTCAGATAGGTATGCGGCGGCATTCCAATCTGCGTACGAAAAGCGCGGCACAGGTGGAACTTGTCAAGGTCTGAGTAGTCCGCGAGGTCGTCGAGCGTGATCGAGTCGCCGAGTCGCCCGCGGATGTATTCCATCGCGCGTCGGACGGGACGCGAATAGTCAGGGTGCGCGTTGCTGATGACCGCAAGCGCACTCACAGCTTCCGCGACGGCCACCTCGAGCGAGAGGCGGTCAACCCCTGCGCACGCGGCATTGATGAGGCGGTGAAACGGCGCGGCGCGCTGGTCGTTGGCTTCGAGCTGCGCGATTGCCACCACCTTGCCTTCGCCCTGGACCTGAGCGACTTCGTGCGTTGGGAGCGTGACGGCCGTGAACGTCGTCGGTCCGCGGTGGGCGAGATGGCGAACCACGTCGCCAGGCTGCTTGACCAGGATGCATCCGGGCGCGGAGCGCCAGACCCTGCCGCTGCCCCACCACTCGGTATCGCCGTGCTCGATGCGCCCGACGCCATAACGGTCCTTCACCCCTGTATGCAGCGATGTGGTCGTCCCGCGCACCACGTGGAGACCCGGCAGCGAGACGGGAAGCTCGGTGAAGCGATCCATCCTCTCAGGATAGTGCCTCGAGCGCGTCGGCGCTTGTCGATTCTTGGCGGAAGAATTACGCCAAGAATCGACAAGTGCATGCGGTCGCCCAACCGTAGAACGGGTCCATGCACGATAAACAAACCGACTCCAACTCGACGTCAGCAGCCGCGGCTCGGACCGCACCCATGAGAATCGCACTCGGCTGCATGGGGCTGTCCGGCGCCTACGGCAAGACGGACGACGCGCAGAGCACCGCCATCATTCACGCCGCGATCGAGCGCGGCGTGACATTTCTCGATACCGGCGACTTCTACGGCTCGGGTCATAACGAGCTCCTCATCGGCAAGGCAATCGCCGGCCGCCGTGACCAGGTCCAGCTCTCGGTCAAGTTCGGCGCGCTACGCGGCGCCGACAAAAGCTGGGGTGGCATCGACGCGCGACCCGCAGCGGTGAAGACCTTCCTCGCGTACTCGCTGGTTCGGCTCGGCACGGAATACGTCGACGTGTATCGCCCGGCGCGCTTGGACCCGTCGGTGCCGATCGAAGACACGATCGGCGCGATTGCCGACCTGGTGAAAGCCGGCTACGTGCGATCGATCGGGCTGTCCGAAGTCGGCCCCGAGACGATCCGGCGCGCGGCGAAGGTCCATCCGATCGCCGATCTCCAGATCGAGTACTCGATCGCGAGTCGTGATCCGGAGGACGCGATTTTTCCAGTGCTCGCGGAGCTCGGCATCGGCGCGACGCTGTACGGCGTGTTGTCGCGCGGGCTGCTCTCGGCCAGCCAGATCGGCGCCGACGACGCGCGTGCCCACATGCCGCGGTTCACCGGGGCGAATCGCGAAGCGAACGCCAAGATCGTCGCCGGTCTCCAGGGCCTCGCGAAGCGTTGGGGTACCACGCCGAGTCAGCTCGCGATCGGTTGGGTACTCGGCAAGCAGCCGAGGTTCGTGCCGACGCTCGGCATGCGCACGATCCAGCAACTTGACGAAGCGCTCACTGCGAAGCCGTTGACCGCGGAGCAACTTGCCGAGGTCGAGGCGATCGCGCCGCGCGGTGCGATCGCGGGCACCCGCTACCCAGCCGCGCAAATGACCGTGCTCGATAGCGAGAAGCGCTAACCGTTCCAGCTCGACTCGTCCTGAGGGGCTCCTACCCGGTAGGCCGCCCCACATGAGGGCAATCCCGACCCGACACTGCAGGCTGGCAGAAGGCGCGTCCGGCGGAAACGCGAGGGGCGGAGGCGCTGAGGTGCCTTCCGCCCCTCTTGCTTCAAGGCGTACTCGTCACACGCTCAGGGACGCCGCTCGATGTGGAGCGGGCCCTGGAACGCGGGCGGCGGGGTCAGCTCCTGTCCGAGCGCGAGCGGAAAAGCCTCTGACTGGAACGGGGGACGCCCCTGAAATTCGTCGCACGTCCCATCCTCCCTCCACTTGGAGCGGAACTCCCTGACGGAGGACGCGGCGTCATCCGTGCGCACCCGGTACTTCCCGAGCACGGGGAACGGCACGCGCGGAGCCAGCAGGAACGTCATGTACGCCTGGCCCGAGCAGTCACCGGTCTCGAAGTAGATGTTGAACGCCATGTCGGTGAGGCTGGTGGAATGGCCCTCGACGGTGGCTTCGTGGGTGAACTGGCCCGTCTCGCGGTCGACCCTCCAGGTGTAGCCCTGTGCATCGATGAGATACGGCGCGCAGACGGGCGCGACCACCCGCCCCGCCGCATCGACATAGAACAGGTCGTTGCACTTGCCCGGCTCGCCGGGAACTCCCTGTAGGCCCGCCGGGCCGGGCTCTCCAGGAGCGCCCACCGGGCCGCGCTCGCCCTGCGGGCCTGGGGGGGCCCTCCTTTGCGGCGTCGCACCCCACCAGCGACAACAACGCTACGCACACGCTTCCACGCATCATGATGGTTCCACGCATGCTCGGGTCTCGAGACCACCTTCATTCGTTTGACTCACGGCGCCCGTGGCTCGCCCAGGTGGGGACGAGAACGGAGGCGCCGTGCCGGCCGCGGCGCCGCGACTGCAAGCGCCGTGCTCCGCCCGGCTGCTCTCTCGAGGCCGGGGTCCTGCCGTGAAGGCGTGAGGCTCCGTGCGCGCCGCGCGGTGCACACCGTGCAACGCGCTGCTCGACTCGCGCAGCTACAGTTGGGCGACAGTTGGCATCAGGTCGACTTCGCGCTCCATTGCTCGACCATCAGGTCGATGAAGCGCCGCACCTTTGCCGGCAGGTGACGTTTGCTCGGGTAGATCGCCATGATCGGGACGTACTCCGTCTCGCAAGACGGCAGCAGCGCCTTGAGCCGCCCACTCGCCAGGTCTTCGTCGATCAGAAAGCCGGGAAGATAGGCGATGCCCAGTCCCGCGACGGCCGCGTCCCGGATCGCCTCGCCACTGTCGAGACGAAGGCGGCTTCGTCCCTCCACCTCCACCGAGGAGCCGCCCTTCTGGCGCAGAAGCCAGTGCTGTCGTCGCGTCTGGCTACTGAATATCAGACAATCATGCACTGCGAGTTCCTCCAGCGTGTCGGGTTCGCCGCGCGCCTCGAGGTAGGAGGGCGCGGCGCAGACGATCACCCGGTGTTGAGCCACGATCCGGGAAACCAGGCGCGTATCGCTGTTGGATGACGCATTGATGCGCACCGCCAGGTCGTAACCCTCCTCGATGATATCCGCGACGCGATCGGTGAAGCTCACCTCCGCCTGCACCTGGGGCCAGGTCCGCAGATAGTCCCGCAGCAAGGGAAGGACATGCAGTCTGCCGAATGCGGCGGGCAGGGTGAGCCGCAAAACTCCCCGGGGGGTGCCCGTGCGCTGGCCGACGCTGGCTTCCGCTTTGTCCAGGGCCGCCAGGACTTCCAGGCAATGCTCATGAAAGACACGGCCATCGTCGGTGAGACTCAGGTGGCGCGTCGTGCGATTGAGCAGGCGCACCCCGAGGCGGGATTCCAACCGGGCCAATGCCTTGCCAGCCGCCGAGCGCGTCAGGCCGAGGGCCCGGCCGCCGGCCACGAAGCTGCCCGCGTCCACGACGGACATGAAGGCGAAGATCTCATCCAGATGGGCGCGTTTCATCGATGGCTTTCCACTGTAGCTCCCGCGTCGCCGGAGAGGGGAACGCCGTTCGTCAATGGGCTCGGTATACGAGTTCGGGAATCACCCCTTCACCCGATACTTCCAACTGGAGCTCACCCATGCCCGTAACCCTGATCAACCCCGACGGAATCCTGAAGACCGACGTGTACCGACAGGTGGCGATTGCCACCGGCACCCGGCAGGTGCACATCGCAGGGCAGGTTGCGTATGACGCGGATGGTCAGCTCGTCGCGCGGGGTGACCTGGCTGGACAGGTGGCGCAGGCCTACCGCAACGTCGCCATCGCCCTTGCGGCTGCCGGGGCGACGTTCAGCGACGTCGTCCGACTGACATTCTATGTGGTCGACTGGAAGCGCGAGAGGATGTCCGACTTCCTTGCCGGCATCGAGCAGGTCGCCGCGGAGTTGCAGATCGTGCCGGCGCCGGCATCGCTGATCGGGGTCTCTATGCTCTACGAGCCGGGCGTTCTCGTCGAGATCGAAGCCACCGCGGTCGTGGACTGAGGCGTCGTGCACTGGATTCGCGAGTTCGCGGGCGCCCTGGCGAGGCTTGTTCGGGTTGCTACTTCGACGTACTGCTCAGGATGCGAATCTGATTCTTGATCCAAGGGATATAGCTGGAGACCCGGGCATAGACGCCGGGCAGGCCTGGCCTCGCACAGCCAACGCCAAAGCTCACGACTCCCTGGAGCACGGGTTTTTTGTCCGCTCCGCGAACGAAGAGCGGCCCCCCGCTGTCGCCCTGACAAGCGTCCTTGCCCCCCTGCTCATACCCAGCCCCGATCATCGCATGAGCGTTGATCCTGATCCCCTGAGGTCGGTAGGCCGCCGCCAGGTCTCGGCTCCCGACAATGGGGACCGACACCTGCATCAGGCGATTGGAACCATCAACTCCGCCCTCGCGCAGGAGGCCCCAGCCGGCCACGGTCGCGTCAGCACCGTCCGGGACGGTCTCCCCGGAGAGCGGGAGCGCAATGGGCTGGACCGTGGTGCTGAACTTGATGGGCTTGGCGAGCTTGATGATGGCGATGTCGTTCATCGTCGTGTCCGGGTCGTATGCCGGATGGTACTTCGTCGTCACTCCCTGGACGGTCTGGACACCCGCCCCTGGATTCCGGAGATCGTGAGCACCCGCGGAGGCCGTCAAACCCGACGTGCCGTCGTAGACGCAGTGCGCGGCCGTGACCACGATGTCGGACTCCTCTTTCGTGCCTGTCCGAATCAGCGAGCCTCCGCAGAAGTGGCTCCCGTACTGCTGCAAGCTGATGATCCAGGGGTGGCTCCCCGGTCGCGCCTCCACCCCTCCGACAATCTCCTGGCCGAGGCTCTCCACCGCATCGACACCCTCCACCTCCGAACCACCACAGCCCAGCAGCCCCACCGCGACAACGACTCCCAGCACGAAGCGCATCGACCCCTCGAAGTTCAAGTTCGATGCGCTTTGTGCAAACCGAAAGCCACACGCGCGCGTGGAACGCCGCGAGGGCGCCAGTGCACGGACCCCGCCTTGAAGCGAGCCGTTGACGTGTCAGGCCTCGTCCGGAGGGCCCACCTGACATGTCACGTCTCCTCGGCGAAGCCCTGGTGACGTTCACTTCATTTCGCTGGAGCGGGCGGCGGTGGTTTCGGAGGGACGACGGAGACCTCGCCGTTCTCCTGCTGGAGCGTGTGGGTGCTGCCGATGGCGAAGCGCTGGAACTCCTCCAGCGTCTCTGGCGAGTACGTGATGGGCGGCTGTCCTTCGCCCTGGAAGACCACGGTGTAGCTCGCGCCGCGCGTGTTCCGCTCCTGCTCGCCCTTGGGCAGCGCCTTGGCGGGGCGCAGCTCGGCGGCGGCGGGCCAGCGGGTCTCGAGCGTCTTCCCGCTCGCCTTCACGTCCCGGTCATGGCTCCAGGTCCACTCCTTCCACGCGAACCACGGTGCCTCGCGAGACACGCTTCGATAGCGCGGCTCCTTGCGTGAGCGGCGCTCTTCGACGTAGCGCGGCTCCTTGCGCGTCCTGGTCACCGAGCAATAGCGGGTGGTGCAGCGCTTCTCCCCACCGGTGCACGTGGTCTTGCACGTGGCGAAGCCATTCTTGTTGCTCTTGCAGTCCTCCTCGCACTTCCTGGGCGTGGTGGAGCAGTCCTCGCCGCAGGCTTCTTTGTCGCGGTAGGTCTCGGTGGTGTACCCGGACTGCTTGCGCTCCGTGAAGTAGACAGTCTCGTAGCCATCCGGCACCTGGTCGTCGTGGTGGTGGCGCTTCCCGAGGGCCTTCACCTGGAGGGCGTTCTTGGGTCGGTCCTCGGCGAAGCCCTCGTTCTCGACCTGGTGGTGGCGCTCGATGCTGACGGTGTGCTCCCAGGCGACCTCCTTGACCTGGAGCGTCCTCGTCCACCCGGAGCTGGCTTGTCCCTGCGCGGGTGGTGTCTGCGCGGGTTCCGTCTTCGACTTGCCCAGGTTCATCCACACGGGGCAGCAGCAGCCGAAGAACGCCACGATGAGGGCCAGGATGCTGCAGCCGCGTGGGGGTGTCTGGCCCGCCTTCTTCTTCTCGGTCGAAGCAGGGGGCTCGTCGGAACTGTTCGTGCCTCCCTGGGGCGAGGCGCCGCAGTTCTTGCAGCCGCCATCCAGGGCTCGCTGGTCGCTGTCGCAGTAGGCGCAGCGCCAGTTCGGGCCGGCGGTGGCCATTCGCAGGAGCGCCTCGTCCGTCACCGTTACCGCGGAGGCGGTGTCCTCGGGCATCTCGTACTGCTCGCTGCCGTCCTTGGCGTTCTTGCAGCCCTGACACACCATGTGACGGCCGAGGTTGCGGTGATGACAGCTCGTGCACCGCCAGAACATCTCAATGTGCCGCTCCGACATCTGTGCTTCCACCTCCGGGTCTCAGCCTGCGGGGCGGCCCCTATACCATGGGAGGGCTCGGTTCTGCCGCGTCGGCTTGACTTCGGAGCGGGTTGTGCGTTCCGGTCCACGCCATGAGCTCTGCCCCCCGGATGTCTGACTGGCCCTCATGGGCGAAGAACCTCCCGCCCGAGGAAGGCGAGCATGTGCTGGAGAGCGGTGGTCCGTGGTTCATGGCGTATTTCCTCGCGTTCATGGTGGCCCTGACGCTGCTTCCGACCGTGGTGTTTCCCCTGCTGGGCATCTGGTTCTTCTGGGGGCGGTCCGGGAAGTTCCTGCTCACCAGCCATCGCCTCATCTGGAGGCCGAACCTGGGCAAGGCGGTCATCGTTCCCCGCGAGGAGCTTCGGACCCTGGACGTCGACATCGGGCCTCGCTTGCGGAGCGTGAGCCTGGGCGGCGCGCGGAAGGTCTCGATGCCCCTGCTGTGGAAGTACAAGCAGCTCTGGGGCGGCCTGGCCTTGCTCCAGCGCTGGACGCCGCCCGCCTCGACGTCTTCAACCCCGGCACTGCGGGTGGTCTCGGCGTGGCTCGTGTCTGGCTTCCAGCTCCAGCCCGGCGCGGTGGTGATTCAGCCGGATGGCGTTCGGTTCTACCCGGCGGAGTCCACCGCGAACGTCGCCGCGGAGGCGGGCGCCGCGCTGACGGGGCTCGTGCTGGGGGTCACACGCCGGACCCACCGGGCCCGCTTTCCAGTGGAGGCCGCACTGTCGCTCATCGCCAGGACGGAAGCCGTCGAGCCCGAGCTCGACGCCCTGGGCCGCCTCCTGCGAGCCGAGCTATGGCAGGGGCCTCCCACCGCGCAGGGACCCACGGGTGCCGGACGCATGCGGATGACCTATCAGCAGGGCAACCGGAAGTTGACGTTCGTCATGCCCAAGGCCTGATAGGTTTCCGCGCTCGTCGATTCCCCGTTTGGGGGGAGATCCGGCGCTTGAGATTACACGGAGGAAACATGTTCTCTTCGATGGGTCGAATCCAACGATCGTCCGCGCGAAACTCGCTCGTCGCGCTCCTGCTCGGGCTGGCGGCGATCCTGCCCGGCGAGGCCGGGGCGCAGACCTGGCAGACGCTGCTCGATGATACTGCCTCGCTCGCGTCATGGAGCCACATGACAGCGTTTGACGACGGCAGCGCGGCGCTCGTTTCCCGAGACTACCTGCCGGGAAATACGGGAGCCGGAGTCTTCTTCCGCAAGCTGCAGGGCGGCTCCTGGTCCGCGCCGGAGCGCATCGACGGAGGACTGCCGACCTACAACGGCCGCACCGCGGAGGTGATGGGGCGGGTTTTCGTGGGGTCCGCCAACAAGGCCTCGCTCGGCGCGGCGCCGGTGACAGTGGTCATCACCGCGCGGTATTCGCGCACGATCCTCGACGCCGACGGTCTGATGTACGCGCTCTTCATGAAGCGCTGGAATGGATTTGCGTGGAGCGGGTGGACGCGCATCACGCCTGTGGGGATCGTCAATGACGTCAGCGCTGACGTCGATGGCCAGGGGCGGGTCTGGTACACCTGGAACGACGGCGACAACCGCGCCAATGGGCAATATCGACTGTCCTCGTATGATCCCGCGACCGCTTGCTCCGGCGCGGTCCATACGCTCGACACCGCGTCGCGGACCCTGACCTGGCGCAGCACGAGTCTGGTGATTGCTCCGGATGCGATCTGGGTGACGTACCGGGCTCCGGATGGAATCTACGCGCGGCGGCTCGCCAATCAGGGCGCAGGCCCGCTCGGGCCGCGGCTCTCGGTGCAGCTGGGATTCCCGTCCGGGCAGATGTCGGCCTGGGTCGACGGTACCTTGTGGGTGACCACGGAGAGTCCGCTGCGCCTGTATCGGATGAGCAGCAGCGGGTCGTTCATCCAGGAGCCGATCTCGGGTCTGACCTCCTATTACGAGGAGACGGAGTCGTCGATTGAATCAATCGATCATTATCTGCCCGTGGTCGCGCAGCGGCCAGGGAGCGGACTGGTGTTGATCGCGGCGCGCCAGTATCACTTCGAGGACTGGGTCAACCCGGGGAACGACTTCGACGAGAGCTCGCTGGTCGCGGTCGAGCGTTCGTCGGCGGGGACCTGGTCGGGACCGGTGACGCTCGAGCCGGATGAGAGCTGGTCGGAGATCGGAAACGCGGCGTCGACGAGCGCAGCCGGGCTCTTCATCGGAGGCACGAAGGCCAGCGGCGCCGTGTTCGTCCTCCGTCGGCTTCCGTAGACCAGCCCGCCCCCAACAGGGCCCCCATTCCGCCGACTGTGAAGCGGAGGTAGCGCGCCGTCACCGTCCGGCGCCGCTCCAGGAGGAGTGGGAGACGCTTCCGGCTAGAGGAAGGAGAAGGAGCCGACGAGCTTCTTGAATGGCTCGTCCGCCTCCGACGGTCTCAGGTAGATGAGCTGGTAGATGGTGTCACCGGCAACGAAGGCTCTCTGGGACATCCGCTTCCCGCTGGGACTGGTGAACTCGAAATCGCGACCCGGGCAGCTGTGCCCGGAACGTTTCACGACAACCACCGTGTCGCGCACCAGGCGTCCGTTGAGGCGGACGCGCGCGCCGTCACGAATTCCCCTCAGGATGTCATTGGCCTCCGGCCGGCTGAATCTCCCTTTCAGACGCTTGATGACAGTGACGTACAGGAAGCTCTCCTTCTCTTCTGTCATGCTGACGTAGGAGCGAATCTCCAGGCGTCCCATGGAGGGGTCCAATTCCGTGCTGGACTCCTCTTCGGGTTCGGACGGGAAGGCGGCCTGGAAACCTCCGTCCTCGAGGGTGAAGACCTGCCAATCTCCGGGAACGCTCGGTGCGGCGGCAGTTACCTCCACGGAGGGCGTGGCGTTCTCGGAGGTTGGAGCCTGTGACTCCTCGGGCGCGCTGGCCGCGGCAGGCGTTGCCTCCACGGAGGGCGTGGCGTTCTCGGAGGTTGGAGCCTGTGACTCCTCGGGCGCGCTGGCCGTGGCAGGCGTTGCTTCCGGGGCAGTGGGTCTGGCGGTCGGAGGTGTGGCCGCGCAGCCGGTGAGCAGTATGAACGTCAGCGCGGACAGGAGTCGGGTCATGACGCGACCATACCGCAGTTGTTCAACAGGCCAGACGCACGGCTCCGGCTGTGCCACGGGACGGGCTGCATCTTCACGTTCTGGGAGGGCACGCTTCAGTCCATCCTGATGCGCGACAAGGCCGGGGCCGAAGCCGGCGTGAGTGAGCTGCAGCGGCTCCGCGGCATCTATGCCCGGGCCGCGCAGCAGGGGCACACCGAGAGCCTGCGGCACTACAACCTCTTCTTCGACGCGCGGCCTCGTGCTGTCCCCGAGTGCGTGGCTCCTCAATGTGTACGCGGACAACGTCCGGTTCCAGGGGGCCCAGCAGGAGGGGACGGCGCAGGCGTACTTCGAGTACGCCGAGAAGGGCGGGCGCCACGTGGAAGAGGCCCGCGAGCTCGGAGTCCAGGCGAACTACCGGGAGTGCGAGAAGAGCGACACCAGGCTGTGCTGGCGCGGGTTCCTGCGCCGCTGGAGCGACTCGCCCCTGCGTCAGCAGGTGCGCGCGGAGCGGCTGCCGCGAGCGGCGCTCCAGGAGGCCTCCGGCTCCATCTCCAGCCTGGAGGGCTTCCTCCTCGAGTACCCGAACTCCGTGGTGGACGCTGAGGCCCGCTCCCGGCTGGCGGCCCTGCGAGGCGAGGCCTCCGGCACGCCTCCCTGACGTGACGAGTGGCCGGGGCGTGGGCTACGTCCTCGGAGCGATAGGCCATGGCGCGCATTGGTTCTGTTGGCGCTCAAGACGGGGCTGCGGCATGGGGAGTTGAGGGGACGGAGAAAAGCCCAGCAACCCCTGAGGATTGCTGGGCTTGGAATGGCGAGGAGTACGGGAATCGAACCCGTGGCCTCAGGCCGTGGCGGACTTCACCGCCGCGTGCAGCGCGCCCGAGTCGATGAGCTGGCTCACCGCCTCGATGTCCTTGTGCAGCTCACGATCCCTGTCCATGTGCGGCACCTTGCTGCGCACCAGCTCATACGCCGCCAGCGCGCCCTTGCCGGGCTTCACCGGCAGCCGGAAGTCCAGCGCCTGCGCCGCGCACAGCACCTCAATGGCCAGACACGAACGCGTGAATTCACTCACCTGTCTGCCCTTGAGCGCCGCCGTCATGCCCATGGACACGTGGTCCTCGCGGCCCGCGGAGGACGGAATCGAGTCCACCGACGCCGGGTGGCTCAGCACTCGGGACTCGGCCACCAGCGCCGCGCTCGTCACCTGCGCAATCATGAAGCCCGAGTTCAACCCCGAGTTCTTCGCCAGGAACGCCGGCAGCCCCGACAGCGACGGGTTCACCAGCTGCTCCACGCGCCGCTCGCTGATGGACGACAGCTGCGTCAGCGCCATCGCCACCACGTCCATCGCCAGGGAGATGGGCTGCCCGTGGAAGTTGCCGCCCGAGACAATCCGCTCCGTCTCCGTGAACACCAGCGGGTTGTCCGTCGCGCTGTTCACCTCCACCTCCAGGATGCGCCGCGCGAAGGCCATGCCCTCGCGCGCCGCGCCGTGCACCTGCGGCATGCAGCGCAGCGAGTAGGGGTCCTGCACCTTGCTGCAGTTGACGTGCGTCTCCACCAGCTCACTGCCCACCAGGATCCGCCGCAGGTGCGCCGCGCAGGCCTTCTGGCCCGGGTGCGCGCGCACGTCGTGAATCTCCGGGATGAACGGCTTGTGGCTGCCCAGCAGGCCCTCCAGCGTCATCGCCCCCGCCACGTCCGCGATGTCCGCCAGCGTCTCCGCGCGGAGCTGGAGCAGCGTGCCCACCGCGCACATGGCCTGCGTGCCATTCACCAGCGCGAGGCCCTCCTTGGCCTCCAGCACCACCGGCTGCAGTCCGGCCTTCTCCAATGCCTGACGCGCCGGCATCCGCTGGCCCTGGTGGAAGGCCTCGCCCTCGCCGATGAACACCAACGCCAGGTGCGCCAGCGGCGCCAGGTCACCCGAGGCGCCCACGCTGCCTCGCTCGGGCACCACCGGCACCACGTCCCGGTTCAGCATGTCCAGCGCCAGGCCCAGCGTCTCCGGGCGGATGCCGGAGTAGCCCTTGGCCAGCACGTTGCACCGCAGCAGCAGCAGCGCCCGGGCCTCCGGCAGGGGCAGGGGCGTGCCCACGCCGCATGCATGCGAGAGGATGAGGTTGCGCTGAAGGTCCCGAAGGTCCTTCTTGTCGATGCGGACCTCGGCCAGCGTGCCGAAGCCCGTGTTGATGCCGTAGGACGGGGTGTCCCCGGCGGCGACCCGGTCCACCAGGGCGCGCGAGGCGCGGACGCGGGTGGCCGCTTGCGGGGCCAGCTCCACGGTGGCCTCGTTCCGGGCCACCTGGAGGATTTCCTCCAGCTTGAGGGTGTCACCGTCGATGAGGATGCGAGCGCGAGACATTGGGGCTCCAAAGGGGTGCGTAAACGCCAGAATGCCGGCTGCGGGCGCTTTACACCCGAGGGCGCTGCTCGTATAGCTCCGGCCCGACTGAAGAGGGAGGTCGCAGGCGCCGTGGCATTGATCGTCCAGAAGTATGGCGGTACCTCGGTGGGAAACGTCGACCGCATCAAGAACGTCGCCCTCCGCTGCCTGGCCGCCCAGGAAGCAGGACATGACGTCGTGGTCGTCGTCTCGGCGATGTCGGGTGAGACGAACCGCCTGCTCAAACTCGTGGCGCAGATCACCGACCGGCCCGACGAGCGCGAGCAGGACGTGATTGTCGCCACCGGTGAGCAGGTCTCCATCGGCCTCGTGGCGCTGGCCATCCAGGCCCAGCAGGGGAAGGCGACCAGCTTCCTCGGCCACCAGGTGCGCATCGTCACCGACAGCACCTTCTCCAAAGCACGCATCAAGAGCATCGACGCGCAGCCCATCCGCGCCGCCCTGGCCAAGGGCCACATCGTCGTGGTCGCCGGCTTCCAGGGTGTGGACGAGGAGGGGAGCGTCACCACGCTGGGACGTGGAGGCTCGGACACCACGGCGGTGGCGGTGGCCGCGGCGCTCCAGGCCGATGCGTGTGAAATCTATACGGACGTGGACGGCGTCTACACCACCGACCCGAACATGGTCCCCGCCGCGCGCAAGCTGGACCGCATCACCTACGAGGAGATGCTCGAGCTGGCCAGCGTGGGGGCCAAGGTGCTGCAGATCCGCTCCGTCGAATTCGCCATGAAGTACAAGGTGCCGCTCTGGGTGAAGTCGTCCTTCACCGATGACCCCGGCACTCTCGTGTGTGAGGAGGACAAGTCCATGGAGGACGTGCTGGTCCGCGGAGTCGCCTACGACCGGAACGAGGCGAAGATCACCGTGTGCGGCGTGCCGGACGTTCCGGGCGCGGCGGCGAAGATCTTCGGCGCGCTCGACGAGAAGCACATCGTGGTGGACCTCATCGTCCAGAACCCGGCGCGGGATGGCCGGACGGACCTGACCTTCACGGTGGGCAAGACGGACTTCGCCAAGGCTCAGGAGGTGGTGAAGGAAGTCGCCCAGGACATCCAGGCCGCGGGCATCGAGACGGACGACAACATCGCCAAGGTGTCCATCGTCGGCGTGGGCATGCGCAACCACTCGGGCGTGGCGGCGCGAATGTTCCAGGCGCTGTCGTCGGAGGGCATCAACATCCAGATGATCTCCACGTCGGAGATCAAGGTGTCGTGCGTGGTCCACTCCAAGTACACGGAGCTGGCCGTGCGCGCGCTGCACACCGCGTTCGGGTTGGATCAGCCCATGCCTCCCGAGGGCGTCTCCGCCGTCTCCGAGACAGCCGCCCTCAAGGGCGAGAAGGTCTGAGTCCGTGGCGGGTCGCACCGCCGCGCTCGCCGTCGCCGCGCTGGGGGTGATCGGGCTGGGCGCAGTGGCTCGCCTGCAGTGGCCCGACTCCGCTCCGGCGCTGGACTGCGCGCCGGAGGCGGTGCGGATTGGCGCGGACGGGGTGGCCACCTGCGGCGCGGGGCTCGCGCCGTCGGGGGCGCAGGCCCTGGCGCTGGGCCGCCGGTTGGACCTCAACACCGCCACCGAGGACGAGCTTGCCCTCCTGCCGGGCGTGGGGCCCGCGTTGGCCCGGCGCCTCGTGGAGGCCCGCGAGGACGGCGGTGGTTTCGCGAGCTGGGATGCGGTGGATGACGTCCCGGGCGTGGGTGCTGCCAAGTTGCAGACCCTCCAGGCGGCCACGTCATTGGGAGCCGCTCCGGACGCCGGGCCCGTGTGGTAAGCACGGTGCGTGCAGATCTCCTGCCCTCAGTGCTCCATGCAGTACGTGCTCGACCCCCGCCTGCTTCCCCCGGGAGGCGCGTCGGTCCAGTGTACGCGCTGTGGCCATGTGTTCATGGCCTCTCCCAACGGACAGGCGCCGGCCCCTCGGCCCGCTTCGACGACGCCGGGCGGTGCGACGCCGGTCCCGAGCTCCACGCAGATTTTTGGCGCGGGCCGCTCGCAGATGACGTCCACGCAGATCTTCGGCTCGGGGCCGCATCCGAAGCCTCAGCTGGACGGGGCGGCCTCCACGCCGGTGCCGAATACGACGCAGACCTTTGGCGCGGTGCAGGCGGCTGACAGGTCGGGCCCGGCCGTTCCTCCTCCGCCCTCCGTTGCGCCCGTGGGTGTGACCCGGACGTTCGGGGCGGTGGCGGCGCAGCCGGGGAACGCGACGCAGACGTTTGGCGCGGTGCCCGCGCAGGGCAGCACGCCTGGCAATGCAACGCAGACCTTCGGGGCCGTGCGGGCCCAGGGCTCGACGGCCCCGGGCAATGCGACGCAGACCTTCGGTGCGGTGCCGGCGCAGGGCGCTGCTGCTCCGGGCAATGCGACGCAGACGTTTGGTGCGGTGTCTGCGCAGGCCGCCGCACCTGGCAATGCGACGCAGACCTTCGGCGCGGTGCCTGCCCAGAGCGGCTCCTCTCCTGGCAACACCACCCAGACGTTCGGCGCTGTCCCAGCGCGAGGCTCCCCGTCGCAGGGCCACACCCAGGCGTTCGGCGCCGTGCCCGCGCACGACGCGTCCTCGCCCATCGGGAGGACGCAGACATTCGGTGCCGTCCCCGCGCACGAGACGCCTGTCGGCTCGGAGCGCGTCACGGGCCAGGCGCCGGTGTCGCCGCCCGAGTCAGGTATTCCCCCGAGGTCGACCTCCGGCATCTTCCCGGCCCGCGGCTCGCATACCCCCATGGGCCAGACCCAGGCGTTTGGCGCGGTGCCGGCGATACCTCCCGAGGAGGCTCGCGGACCGGTGACGACCCAGGCCTTCGGCGCGGTGTCTCCCGAGCCGCCGGGGCAGGGCGCCACCAGTGGTCGCACGAACCTCTTCGGCGCGGTGGCCTCCGCTCCCGGCGAGGACACCGGCATCCAGCTGCCTCCCGAGCCCGTGGGCTCCGAGACGCTGCTGCCCTTCGGCCCGACGTCGCAGGGGCCCGCGGCCGTCGAGCCCGTCTCCGGGGCGGGGAGCACCGCGCGCCGCGCCCAGGTGGAGTTGCCTCCGGAGCTGCTCGCGGCGACTCGGGCACCTGCTTCGTCGAGGCCGCCCTTCGACTCCGGAAGTGCGTCCAGCGGCCGTGAGCGACTGTGGATTGCGCTGGCCGTGGCGGCGGGGCTCGTGCTGACGGCCGTGCTGGCCTACCCGGCGTGGCGCGACCGGGACACGGACATGCCGGCGGCGGCGGTGGAGGACAAGGACCGCGCGGCGGCGCTGCTGCGCCGGGATGACTCCGCCTCGCGCGAGCAGGCCATCCAGCGCCTGCGCACCCTGAACGCCGCGCACCCGAAGTACATCGAGGCCCAGGCCGAGCTGGCCGTGGCCCAGTCGCTGCGACTGTCCGACCTGCAGGCGGAGACCGAGCGGCTCCAGCTGCGCTCCGAAAAGCTGAGGCGGGAGAAGCAGGAGGCCGGGGGAGGGGAGGCGGTGGACAAGGAGCTGGCGGAGATCGCCGGCGCGCTGGCCCCGCTCCGGAGCGACGCGGACACGCTGCGCAAGGACCTGTACACGCAGCTCTCCGTCCTGGCCATGGGGCCCGAGGTGGAGCCCGCCCCGGCGCTGGTGGCCCGGTTGAAGGCGCGCGCCATCCATGCCGGCGTGACGGTGGCCCCAGAAGCGCTGGCCCTGGCCGAGCGGCTGCGCAACGTGGAGGGCTCGTCCAAGACGTGGAGCACGCTGGCCCGGGCCGAGTACGCGCTCAGCTCCGGCTCACCGCCGGACTCGCTGATGGAGGTCTCCAAGGAGCTGGAGACGCTGCGCCAGGAGGACCGCACCCTGCTGCGCGCCTATGTCCTGGGCGCTCGCCTGGCCCTGCGCCTGAATGATCCGGCCGCGGCTCGTTCGCTGCTGGACGACGTGCTCGCCCTCAACCCCAACCACCAGCTGGCGAGCAGGCTGCTCGAGCAACTCGACGCGGGCGCCGAGAAGCCCTGAAACGACAACCGTCCGGTGGCGCCCGTGGGCTGGAGAAAGTCCAGTCCCTCACGGGCTGATCCACCGCCAGCCCGAGCACTCCCGGGCAGATTCCGCCGCAAAGAGACTGGCTCAAGTATTGCTAGACCCCATGCAGATTCGGGGACTGGGTTACGGGAGGCATGGTCGATGGCGGAGGTCTTCTTCTGGTGTGCCGCGCTGCTGCTCGCGCACACGTACTTTCTCTACCCACTCATCCTGTTCGTACTGGATGGAGGGGCGCAGGTCGTCCAGAACATGCGGGCGATGCGGGGCGGAGCTGGAGCGGGCCGACAGGTAGCGCGCAGGGGAGGGCCGAAGAGCTCGGTCAGCCTGGTGGTGGCGGCGTACAACGAAGCGTCCTGCATCCAGCAGAAGCTGGAGAACAGCCTCGCGCTTCAGTACCCCACCGAGAAGTTCGAGGTGGTGATCGGCTCGGACGGCTCGTCGGACGGCACGGATGACATCGTCCGCAAGTGCCCGGACGCTCGGGTGCGGCTGTCTCCGGCGCCGCGCGCGGGCAAGACGACGGTGCTCAACCGCTGCATCCCCATGGCGAAGGGCGACATCGTGGTCCTCTCGGACGCGAACACGATGATCGAACCGGAGGCCATTGAACGGCTCGTGCGCCACTTCGACGACCCGGAGGTGGGGGCCGTCTGCGGCAAGCTCAAGCTCTACAATCCGACGAAGCAGGACTACGAGGAGAGCGCGTACTGGAGCTACGAGTCGCTCATCAAGATGTACGAGGGGCGGCGGGGCGCGGTGGTGGGGGCCAACGGCGGCCTGTACGCCATCCGGCGCACCCTGTTCACGGAGCTGCCGCCGTCCACCATCGTCGACGACTTCGTGATTCCGCTGCGCATCCTGGAGAAGGGCTACAAGGTCGTCTACGAGGAGCAGGCAGTTGCTCACGAGGAGACGACCGAGGACTACGGCAAGGAGTTCGGCCGCCGGGCGCGCATCGCCGCGGGCAACTTCCAGAGCCTGCGCATGGTGCCGGGGCTGCTCCTGCCGACGGCTGGCTTCCCCGCCTTCGCGTTCTGGTCCCACAAGCTGCTGCGCTGGTGCGCGCCCGCGCTGATGGGCGTGGCGCTGCTGGCCAACGTGTTCCTGCTCGACAGCATGTTCTACCGCTTCACCCTCTTCGGCCAGGCGCTGTTCTACGCGCTGGCGTACCTGGGCAAGACGGGGGTGCTGAAGCGGGGCACGTCGAAGCGGGTGGCCTCCGTGGCCTACTACTTCGTGACCATGAATCTGGCCATCGTCGTGGGCTTCTGGCGCTTCCTGCGCAACACGCAGCGCGCCGCGTGGGACCGCACCGCGCGAGCGTGAGGTGACATGAACATCGCGCCCGGGAGCCTGTTCGTCACGGCCCCGGGACGCGAGTGACAGCCGGTGCGGTGGGGCTCTAGCGGAGCGCCACCGGCACCGGCTTCGTCTTTGCGGGCACTGCGGGCAGCACGCTGCCGAAGGACGCGAAGAGCTGGCCGGTGAGCACGGGCTCGCGGTTGGGACCGGGGTGGCGCAGGTAGTCGTTGAGCACCTCGCCCGTCTTCGGATTCCGCGGCAGGTGGGGGCGGGCGAGGTTCATCTGGTAGCGCACGACGCCCCGGCGCACGCGGTGGATGACGGTGACGGTGCCGTCGGTGTCCACGGCGTCCACGATTCCCACGTGGGTGAGCCCGTCGTTGCGACGGCCATCCCGGTTCTGGTCATACGTCTCGCGGAAGAACACGAGGTCGCCGGGCACGGGCCGGCCTTCCGTGTACACGCGGCCGCGCGCACGGGCATGGCGGTAGAGGGCGGTGACGCCGTTGTCGCCGGGCTTGAGCGTGCCGCGGAAGTTGACGCCGGCCTGGGCATAGACGCCCTCGATGAGGCCGGTGCAGTCGGCGGGGTACTTGCGCCCGTTGAGGACCACCTGGGACTTGCCCACCAGTGCGCGCGCCGTGGCGAGGACCGTCTCGCGGGGAGTGGCGGACTCCGTGGCGCGGGCCGGGGTGACGGCGGGCTTCGTGGCCACCGGTTTCGGAGCGCGGGAGGCCACCGGCTTCGTCCGGGTCTTGCCCGAGGACACCGTCATGCGCGAGGGCGCGCGTGCCGGCTGCTCGGCGACGACGGGGCTGGAGAGCGACTCGCGCGGGAAGGCGGGCGGGGAGGCGGAGCGGTAGCGCAGGCTGTAGGAGTCCAGCCAGGGCTCCAGCGGCGCGCGGGTGGCGGCACACCCCGTCGCCATCACCGCGAGGATTCCCATCAGCGCAACCGACCTCATGGAGCGACCTCCCTGTAGCGTCCTGAGGCAGCCATGCTCGACCCGAGTTCGGGTGTCGTCAAAAAACCCACCCAGGCAACCGGCCGTCGCGGCTCGGGTTTCCGGGTGAGCGTGGGTGCGGTATTGCTGGGGGTGAATGGCCTCCCTCCGTCGAGCCCTCGCCGTCCTGTTGCTGGCCACCGGCTGCATCCCGTCGCCCTATGAGCGGGCCGCGAGCGCCGACACGGTGGAGGCGTACCAGACGTTCCTCCGCGAGCACCCCACGCACCCGGACGTCGACGCCGCCGAGTCGCGGCTGGCGGAGCTGGAGTTCGAGGAGGCGAAGCGGCTGCACACGGTGATTGGCTACAAGCGCTACCTGGAGGCGTACCCGGACGCCGGGCCGTCTCGCACCGCGAAGACGCTGCTGGAGGGGCTGCGCTTCAACGCCGCGAAGGAGGCCGGCACGGTGGGCGCCTGGAAGCAGTTCTTCCAGGAGCACCCGGCCGGCGCGCAGCGCGACGAGGCGAAGCGCCTGCTGGCCGAGGCCGAGGCCCGCGAGCTGGCCAGCACCGACGACCCGCGGAAGCTGGCGGACTACCTGAAGGCCTCGCCGGATGATCCCCGTCGCCAGGAGGTGGAGTCACGGCTGGACGGCCAGGCCTTCGCGGAGGCCAAGGCCTCCGGCGCGACGAAGCTCTTCGCGTACCTGAAGGACTTCCCGGCCGGCGCGCACCGCGAGGAGGCGCGCGTCCTGCTGCTGGAGCTGGAGGTGGAGGGGCTGCTCGTCTCCGGACTGGTGGACGAGGCCGAGGCGCGCGTGAAGGCGCACCCGCTGGGACCGAAGCTGACCGGCTTCCCCGAGCGCCTCACCCGGGCCCGCGCCGAGCGCGCCGCCCTGGCGCGCCCCGAGCCGCTGGCCCAGGCCGCGCACGTGGCGCACTACCTGCGCGACCTGGAGGACCTGAAGCGCGCGCTGGTGGCGCCGGACGCGTTGGACCGCTGGCAGGCCGCCGAGGAAATGGGCCAGCACGTCTCCGTGCGCGCGTTGGATCCGCTGCTGGACGCGCTGCGCTCCGCGCGCAACCCGCTGGTGCGCCAGTACGCGCTGGAGTCCTTGCGCACCGTGCTCTCCGCGCTGCCGCGCCCAGTGGCGGAGTACGAGGTGGCCTCGCGCCTGGAGTCGCTGCGCGAGCGGGCGACGAGCGCGGAGCTGTACCTCCAGGTGGCGGTGCTGCTGGACCTCTCCGGCCAGCTCGTCCAGGCGTCCACGGAGTACCAGCGCGCCTTCGACGGCGGCGCGCCGGATCCGGTGGTGCTGCGCCGCTGGGTGCAGATCCGCGAGGAGCGCAAGCAGTCCTTCTCCGCGGCGGTGGCGGCGCGGCAGCTCGCGCTGTGGTCGCTGGAGGTCGCGAACGAGGAGACCGTGACGACCGAGGGACGCATCCCCGTGGGCTCGGTGCGGCAGCTCTGCGCGGCGGCCGTCAACGCGCGCTTCGCCACGGAGGCCATCGCCCGCGCTCGCGCGGCCACCCCCGAGTTCGCCGAGGACCTGGCCGAGTTCGAGCGCAGGGCGGCCGAGGCGAAGCGGCTGGCCGAGGCCCGGCTGGCGGATGCCGAACTGATCCTCCGCGAGCAGTCGCCCGGGGCTCGCACCTGCTCCGACCAGGGCGTGCGCGAGCGGCTGGACGGCGCGGTGAAGGAGCGCACCGCCGCGCTGGACGCGGTGACCACGAAGCTGCCCCAGCAGGTGGGGCGACTGCTGCTCGAGCTGGCGAGGGAGCGGGATCCATCCCCCCAGGTCCGCGCCGCCGCGGGGGCCCGGCTGACGGCCCTGAAGCCCGTGCCCTGATCCGCTCTGATCAAACGCTCTGATCAAAGTGTCCGCGAAGGGCGGGGCGGTTAGAGTTCCCCGCCCCATGGCCACGCGCACGTACACGCTCAAGGTCGCCCCCGCGAAGCCGTCGTCGCGGATCGACTACGCCGCCCTCCTCAACGAGGAGCAGCTCGCGGCCGTGGAGGCGGAGGAGGGGCCGGTGCTCGTCATCGCCGGCGCGGGCTCCGGCAAGACGCGCACGCTCACCTTCCGCGTGGCCCGTTTGCTGGAGCGAGGCGTGCCGCCGGAGGGCATCCTCCTGCTCACCTTCACCAACAAGGCCGCGCGCGAGATGACGCGGCGGGTGGAGGAGCTGGCCGGCTCCTTCGCGGACGTGAAGCGCATCCTCGGCGGCACCTTCCACCACGCCGCGCACGTGCTGCTGCGCCAGCACGCGGGCGTGCTGGGCTTCTCCACCAACTTCACCGTGCTGGACCGCGAGGACGCGCGAGACCTCATGGTGACGTGCATCGCCGAGCGCAAGCTCAAGAGCGACAAGCGCTTCCCCCGGCCGGAGCTGGTGCTGGACCTGGTGTCCATGGCCACCAACCTCCAGCAGCCCGTGTCCCAGGTGCTGGTGGACCGCCGCCCCCAGTTCCTCCCCCTGGCCCCCGAGGTGCTCGCCACCGCCGCGCGCTACCAGCAGCGCAAGGCGCAGATGCACCTGATGGACTTCGATGACCTGCTGCTCCACCTGAAGCGGCTGCTCACCCAGCACGCCGGCATCCGCGCGCAGCTCACCGAGCGCTTCCGCTGCGTCCTCGTGGACGAGTACCAGGACACCAACCGGCTCCAGGGCGACCTCGTGGACCTGCTCGCCGGGGAGCGCAAGGACCTCACGGTGGTGGGCGACGACTGTCAGTCCATCTACAGCTTCCGAGGCGCGGACTTCACCAACATCATCGGCTTCCCCGAGCGCTACCCCGGCTGCGCCGTCTTCACGCTCACGCGCAACTACCGCTCCACCCCCGAAATCCTCCGGCTCGCCAACGCGTCCATCTCCCGCAACGAGCGCCAGTTCCCCAAGGAGCTGACGGCGGCGCGGCCCCCGGGCGCCATGCCCGTCGTCGTCCCCACGAAGGACGCCGCAGAGCAGGCCATCTTCGTGGCCCAGCGCATCCTCGAGCTGCGCGACGAGGGCCTGTCACTGGAGGCCATGGCCGTCCTCTACCGCGCCCACAGCCACTCCCTGGAGCTGCAGCTGGAGCTGGCCCGCCGCGGCATCCCCTTCCGCGTGCGCTCCGGAGTGCGCTTCTTCGAACAGGCCCACATCAAGGACGTGCTCGCCCACCTGCGGCTGGTGAACAACCCCGCGGATGAGCTCGCCTTCAAGCGGGTGGTGCGGCGCGTGCCCGGCGTGGGCCCCGCGACGACGGAGCACCTGTGGACGACCCTGCGCGCGCTCCCCGACGGCACGCCCCTGGCGGAGGGGCTGGTCCACGCCGACGTCCGGGCCCACCTGCCGCGCAAGGCCCAGAAGGGCTTCCAGGCCTTCTCCGACCTGATGGGGCGGCTCACCCGGCCGGAGGCGGCACGCACACCGGGAGTGTTGATCGAGGACGTCCTGGCCGGTGGGTACGCGGAGTACCTCAAGGCCGAGTTCGCCGTGGAGGAGCAGCGGGAGGAGGACATCCGCCAGCTCGCGGAGTTCGCCGCCCGCTTCGAGGACCTGCCGCGCTTCCTGTCCGAAATCGCCCTCGTCGCGGAGTTCGCCGCCGACCAGGCCCTGGCGGGCGACGCGCAGACGGACACTCCGGACGAGTACCTGACGCTGTCCACCGTCCACCAGGCCAAGGGGCTGGAATGGCGGGCCGTCTTCGTCCTCTGGCTGGCCGACGGTCGCTTCCCCCTGTCGCTGGCCTCCCGCCTGCCCGAGGAGGAAGAGGAAGAGCGCCGGCTGTTCTACGTCGCCCTGACGCGGGCCCGGGACGAGCTGGCGCTGGTGTACCCCCTGACAGTGCTGCCCCGGGACGGAGAGCGCATCCTCCTGCGCGTCTCCCGCTTCATCGAGGAGCTGCCGGTGGGAGAGGAGGCTCCCTATGATCGGCTCGTCCTGGCCACCGTGGAGGAGCCGCCAGTCGCACCGCCCCGGGAGGCGGCGCCCGACGTCCTACCCCAGGGACCGGCCGAGCCCCCGCCGGGCGACCCGGACCCGGAGCCCTGAGCCGGACGCCCAGAAACGCGCACGCGCCACCGCGACGTGATAGAGAGTGGAGGGCAGGCGCGCCTCCACTGGCCCACGCCCCCCGAACTTCATGGCGGACAGACCTCGCATCGTCGGGATTGACCTGGGCACCACCAACACGCTGGTGGCCTCCGTGCGCAACCGCATCCCGAAGATCGTCCCCACGGATCGCGGCAACCTCACGCTGCCGTCCGTCGTGGCCCTGTCTTCGCGCGGGGAGCTGGTGGTGGGCGGGGTGGCCAAGGACCAGATGGTCACCAACCCCCGGAACACGCTCTGGGGGACCAAGCGGCTCATCGGCCGCAAGTACAACTCCAAGGCCGTGGAGGACCTGAAGGGGTACTTCCCCTCCGACATCGTCGAGGGCCCCAACGGCGACGCGGCGGTGATGCTCGGCGGCAAGCTGTACTCGCTGCCCCAGGTGTCCAGCTTCGTGCTCGGGCAGGTGAAGACCATCGCCGAGCAGTTCCTCGGCGGCCCCATCGACGCGGCGGTCATCTCCGTCCCGGCCTACTACAACGACAACCAGCGCAACGCGGTGAAGGAGGCCGGGCGGCTGGCCGGCTTCGACGTGAAGCGCATCGTCAACGAGCCCACCGCGGCGGCGCTGGCCTACGGCTTCAACCGCGGCCTGGACCAGAAGGTCCTCGTCTATGACCTGGGCGGCGGCACCTTCGACGTGTCCGTGCTCCACCTGGCCGGCAACGTCTTCGAGGTGCTGGCCACTGGCGGCGACACCTTCCTGGGCGGCACGGACTTCGACAACCGCATCATGGAGTACGTGCTGGAGCGCTTCCGCGAGGAGAACAAGGTCGACCTCACGGAGAACCCCATCGCCCTCCAGCGCATCAAGAACGCGGCGGAAGCGGCGAAGATCGACCTGACGCTCATCCCCAACGTCGTCATCGACCTGCCCTTCATCGACGAGCGCAAGGGCAAGCCGTTGGATCTGCGCATCCCCCTGACGCGCGAGTTCCTCAACAGCCTCTCCGGCGACCTGGTGGACCGCACCTTCGACATCTGCGACCGCGTGCTGGAGGAGAAGGGCATCTCCCGCGCGGAGATCGACGAGATCATCCTCGTCGGCGGCCAGAGCCGCATGCCGCTGGTGCAGCAGAAGATCCAGGCGCACTTCGGCAAGGCCCCGCGCAAGGGCGTCCACCCGGACGAGTGCGTGGCGCTGGGCGCGGCGCTGCTGGGCGACTCGCTGGGCAGCATCGACGCGGTGACGCTGCTGGACGCGCTGTCCATGCCCATCGGCTACGCGATGCCCAACGGCCGCGTGAAGCGCATCATCGAGAAGAACTCGCTCATCCCCCTGGTGAAGAGCTTCCGCCTGCCTCCGCCGAAGGAGCCGGGCTCGCCCTTCATCGAGCTGGACATCTACCAGGGCGACAGCGACATGCTGGTGGACAACGAGTACCTGGGCACCGTGCGCGTGCCCTCCGCCGCCGCGGGCCGGAAGATCGACTTCCGCCTCACCGAGGAGTGTCTGCTCCAGGTGACGGTGGAGGAGGCCAGCGGGATGCGCAAGGTGGACCTCGCCACGCGGGACACGCCCGAGCAGCTCAAGCGGGCCCTGCAGGAGGCCGCCTCGCGCAATACCCAGCAGGGGCCCTCGTCGAGCAACGCCAGCGACAACGGGGGGCTCCTGTCTCGCATCGGGAGCATCTTCCGGAGGGGCTAGGGAGTCCGCGATGCCGAAGTTCCCGTCGAAGGAGTGGTTGGACGAGGCCGTCCGGCTCACCAACGAGGACCCCGAGTGCGCCGTCGCCGGCAAGGGCTGGAAGGGCGACTTCGGGGCCGTGGTGGAGGCCGAGCCGGGCAAGCTGGCCAAGACGTTCGTGGTCCACGTCGTCCCCGGTGAGTGCCGGATTGAAAAGGCTCGCGTGCTCGCGGATCCGGACGACCTGGACGAGCTGGAGCCCGTCTACCTGGCGCGCGCGCCGTACACCGTCTGGAAGCAGCTCCTGAAGGGCACACTGGACCCCGTGGAGGCGGTGCTCAAGCGCCGCATCTCCATGAAGGGCGACCTGCAGCCGCTCATCGAGCGCATGAAGTACAAGGGCATCGCCGACCGGGTCTTCGCGAAGCTGCAGACGCAGTACATCGACGAGCCGTGAGCGGGGAGGGGCCACATGGGCATCAGGGACGACTTGAAGAAGCAGGCGCTGGACGTGTCCGGCAAGGCCGTGGAGAAGCTCATGGCCGACGAGAAGCGCGCCATGGCCATCGCCACCGCCATCGGGAAGGTGCAGCGGGGCAAGCAGGCGCTCGACCGGGGCCAGGAGGAGCTGATGAAGGCCTTCCACTTCGCGCCCCGCAGCGAGTTCAAGTCCCTGGGCAAGCAGCTGTCAGGACTCAAGCGCCGCCTGCGTGAGCTGGAAGAGAAGCTGGACTCGCTGTAGTCGAAATTGCGTTGACACCCGCGCGGGCGGATGGCATTTACCCCCGCGTTCGTCGCCGCTGAAGCCGACGCGGCAGCGACACACAGCAAGGGCGTATAGCTCAGCGGTAGAGCACTGCCTTCACACGGCAGGGGTCGCAGGTTCAATCCCTGCTGCGCCCACTTCAAAGAGGCCGTGAGTCTTAGGGGAAACCCGAGGCTCACGGCCTCTTCGTTTTCCGGCCGCGGAATGTTCACTGTTTGAGGCGTCGCGCCGTCCTCGGATGTGACGCAACCCGGTGGCATGTCACCCTGAGTCCGTGCCGACGAGGAACCTCCGATTCACATGGGAGCCGCGGGGAAGCGTGCTCGTGCGAGCCACGCCTCCGAACGACGTGCTGGCGGACTACCTCTCCGAGGAGCTGCAGCCGGGTTCGGGCGCGGCGGAGCGACTGCTGGCATTGATTCACGAGCTCCACGCGGGCCGCATGGGCACCTGGGAGGTGCCCGGGGACTGCTGGAGCGTCGAGTTCAGCCCGGTGCGCGCCACCATCCGCACCGAGCACGCCATTCCAGGGCGCACGCTGCACCTGCCCCTGGAGGACTTCGAGGAGGCGGTGCGCGCCTGGCTGGACTTCGTGGCGCTGCAACGCGCCTCCTCCGCCTCCTGAAGCAGCGGGCGAGGCTGCTCAGGCCTCGCTCGCCTTGGGCAGCTCCTTCGCGGCCGGGGCATTCCGGCTCTTGATGAGCGACGCGACGATGCTGCCGCCCAGCAGGGTGGCGATGATGCCCAGCGAGAGCGCGGGAGGAATCTTCACGAAGTCCACCGCGGCCATCTTCGCGCCCACGAAGACGAGCACCGCCGACAGGCCCACCTTCAGGTAGCTGAACTTCTCCACCGCGCCGGCCAGCAGGAAGAACATGGAGCGCAGGCCGAGGATGGCGAAGATGTTCGACGTGAAGACGATGAAGGGGTCTCTCGTCACCGCGAAGATGGCGGGGATGGAGTCGAGCGCGAAGATGACGTCCGACGCCTCCACCAGCAGCAGCGCCATGAACAGCGGCGTGGCCAGCCAGCGGGCGTTCTCCTTCGTGAAGAAGTGATGCCCGTCAAAGGAGCTCGTGGAGGGGATGGTGCGCCGGGCGAAGCGCATCAGCCAGCCGTCCTCCGGGTGCTCTTCCTTGTTGCGCTGGAGGAAGAGCTTCACGCCGGTGAGGATGAGGAAGGCGCCGAAGACGTAGATGAGCCAGTGGAAGCGCTCCAGCATCGCCACGCCCGCGAAGATCATGATGGCGCGCAGCACCAGCGCACTGAGGATGCCCCAGAAGAGCACCCGGTGCTGGTAGAGCGCGGGGATGCGCAGCGCGGAGAAGATGACGACGAAGACGAAGATGTTGTCGACGGAGAGCGACTTCTCGATGAGGTAGCCGGTGAGGAACTGCATGCCCGGCTCGGCGCCGAACTTCCACCACACGCCCGCGTTGAAGAGCAGCGCCAGGCTGATCCACACCGCGCTCCACCCCAGCGCCTCCTTCACCTTCACCACGTGCGCCTTGCGGTGGAACACGCCCAGGTCCAGCGCCAACATCGCGATGACGAACGCGATGAAGCCGCCCCACAGGGCTGGACTGCCTACGCTCTCTAGATTTCCCATAGGGACTCTGAGTTAAGGAGCCCCCCATCCATCCACAAATAGGGATTCCAGCGTCGCTCCTTCGAGAAAACCGAAGGATGTGCGAGGCCTGGATGCTGGTCTGCCCTCCGGAGGAGCAGGCGGAGGGCCGCTCCGGCGTCCGGCCCCGCCTCGGGAACTGTTCAGTAGCGTGATGGGTTGTGACCCGTCCCGGTTGGACTGAACAGTCACGGGTCATCGAGACCAGCCAGGCGTCCCCGTCCCCCCCGCGAAGGCAGCTCCGGCCTTCTGGGACGAGGGCGCGGCGTTGAAGGCCGCCCGCGATGGCGCTCGCGGCCCCGTCACTCTCGTGGCCCCCGAAGAAGGACAGAGCATTGATCCGGAACCGTTTTCTCGCTTCGACGTGTGGCGCGCTGTTCGCGCTGGCTACTGCCTCCGGCTGCGGTAACCCTGGTAACGAAGGAACCACTACGCCAGGGGCCGTCGAGCCGCCCGTAGAGCAGCCCCAGCTGCCGAGCCCCACCCCGTCCGAGCCCTCGCCGGAGCCGACTCCCGCGCCTGGCCCCACGCCGACTCCGGGGGCGCCCGCGCCCGTCCCGACGCCCGCTCCGGACCCGGTCCCCGCTCCGACGCCTCCCCCCACGCCGGCCCCCGCCCCGACCCCTTCCCAGCCGGGCACGGACAAGTTCGGCGTGACGATGCTGTACCCGAGCGCGGCCGGCGGTGAGGAGTGGTTCCTCGCGGAGAACGCCACGGCGGACACGCGCTTCGACCCGCAGCAGGCGATTACGCGCAACGCGGACGGCTCCTGGAAGATGAAGAGCAGCCAGGTGCGCATGGGCGTCTCCACGACCACGGGCTACAGCGCCGCGAAGATTCCGACGTACGACCGCGACGTGATGGCCAGCCGCGGCTACATGCAGGCGCCGAACGACTGGAAGAACATCGAGATGACGGGCTTCGTGAAGCTCAACGCGGTGCAGGACACCTCGGACAACTTCGACTGGTACGCGCGCGGCGGCAAGCACAACGACGACAACTCCGGCTGCGAGGGCAGCAGCTACAAGGGCGGCCTGCACTACGACGGCCGCGCCCGCTGGCAGAAGGAGACGTGGCACGTCTCCTACGAACAGGCCCCGTACCAGCCCGCCACCTCGGCGCTGAAGGGCCGCTGGGTGGGCTTCAAGGCCGTGATGCGCAACACCCAGGCCAACGGCAAGGAGGCCGTGCACCTGGAGCTGTACGTCAACGAGAACGCCGACAAGGTCACCTGGAAGAAGGTCGCCGACATGGTGGACGCCGGGAACTGGGGCGGTGACGCCCAGCACTGCGGCGGCGCGGTGGGCGCCATGCCGATTACGTGGGGCGGCCCCATCGCCACGTTCCGCTGGGACAACGCCAACGACGTGGACTTCAAGTGGCTGTCCGTCCGTGAAATCCAGCCGTAGTCAGAGGTGTGCGCCGGCTTCATCCGTGTGACGTGGTGAAGCCGGTGTCGTGAAGCCAACGGGGGCGCGGAGGGCGGAGGCCTTTCGCGCCCTTCGTGTTTCCTGGCGAACGCGGGAGGCGTCCGCCGGCGGACGTCCGCATTGTACTGGAGGGCAGGTGGCCGGGGTGTCGGAGGGTTCCCAGCCTTCGGGCGCCGACGCGCCAGTCGCCGGCCCACATCACGCTCGAAGGGTAGGGACGACCTCCATGCAGATTACTTTCCTGGGCCACGCCGGCTTCGTCGTGGAGACCGCGGGGGCCATCGTCGTCATGGACCCGTGGCTCACCTCGCGGGGCGCCTTCGACTCGGCGTGGATGCAGCTCCCTCGCAACCACCACCTGGCACCGCTGGTGCGCGAGAAGCTGGAGACCCCGGGCAAGGAGCGGTACCTCTACATCAGCCACGAGCACAAGGACCACTTCGACCCGGAGTTCCTCGCCACGGTGCAGCGGCGGGACTTCACGGTGCTGGTGCCGAAGTTCCACCGCTCGGAGCTGCAGGACGTCTTCGCGAAGTACGGCTGCAAGCGCGTCATCGCCTGCGAGGACGCGCGCGAGATTCCCATCAAGGGCGGCTACATCAAGCTCTTCGTCTCCGAGCAGGGCACCAACCGCGACTCGGCGGTGATGGTGCGCGGGGACAACCAGTGCTTCCTCAACCTCAACGACTGCAAGCTCCATGACCGCATGGTGCGAATCGTCGCGGAGGAGGGGCCCATCGACGTGTTCTCCGCGCAGTTCTCCGGGGCCATCTGGCACCCCACCTGCTACGAGTACGCGCCCGAGACGTACGCGGCCATCTCCCTGAAGAAGCGCGACAGCAAGTTCGAGGCGGTGGCCCGCGCGCTCGAGCAGGTGCAGCCGCGCGCGTACATCGCCGCGGCGGGCCCGGCGTGCTTCCTGGACCCGACGCAGTTCCACCTCAACTTCGAGAAGGTCAACATCTTCCCGAGTGCGACGCAGCTCTTCGAGTTCATGAAGAAGCGGCTGCCGGAGGCCGCCACGCGCTACCTGGAGCCCATGCCCGGGGACGTGCTGGACGTGCGCTCGCTGGAGTTCGTCTCGCTGTCGCCGGAGCGCGTGACGCCGGAGAACCTCGGGCAGTACCTGCGCGACTACGCGGCCATGCAGGAGCACGTCTTCCGCGAGCGGCGCCGCAACATGATGCGCGCGGAGGTGGACGAAATCCACGAGCGCCTGCGAGTGGAGCTGCAGCGCAAGCTGGACCTGTTGGACCTGCACGAGCGGGTGGGCATGCCGCTGTACGTGGAGCTGACGGAGCTCCCCACGCGGCTGCTGCGCGTGGACTTCAAGGGCCGGCGGGTGGACGTGGTGCCGGAGATTCGCGAGTCGGTGCGCTACACCATGAAGGCGAGCGCGGTGGACATCGTGCGCGTGCTGGACCGGAAGCTGAACTGGGAGGACTTCCTCCTGTCCTTCCGCCTGCGCCTCAGCCGCAACCCGGACGTGTACGAGCCCGTGCTGCACGGCTTCCTCGGCGTGGAAATCGAGGACATGCGTGAGTTCTGCGACGGCATCCGCTCCACGGAGGCGCAGCGCGAGCGCACCCAGGTAGAGGTGGGAGGCAAGCGCTTCTCCATCCAGCGCTTCTGTCCGCACCAGGGCGCGGACATGTCCGGAGGCTGGGAGGAGGAGGGGCGCTACCTGGTGTGCCCGCGGCACCGCTGGCAGTTCGACATGCAGAACGGCGGCCGCTGCACCCAGAACAACTCCAGCCTCTGCGCGGAGCCCGTGTCCGAGCGTGAGTCGGAGAAGTCCGACAAGGCGGCCGCGCCCGTGATGGAAGCCCAGCCGCGCGTGTAGACGCCGCGGGGTAGGGGCCGGTGCGGGAGGCCGGCCCCCTCCGGAGTCGCGCGTCAGGGCACGGGGCTGAAGAGCTGCAGGGCCACGCGCACGTTGTCCGAGCGCAGGCCCACGGGCCCGTCACTGGCGAGCGCCTCTTCGGGCAGCACGCCTTCCCACGCGAGCTGGCCATCCGCCCAGACGCGCAGCGTGGAGCCTTCGAGCAGGGCTCGCAGCGTGTGCGGGGTGCCCGGGGCGGGCGCGTCCACGGACGCCCTTCGCGCGGGGCGCACGGTGGTGTAGCCGCCGTTGCCGCACTCCCGGCTGCTGTGCTGCCCCGGGTTGCGCTTGTAGTTCACCACGACGCCCGGCTTCGGGGTGATGCGCCACATCACGTACACCAGGTTGCAGCCGTCGAGCGCGCGCAGCTTGAGGCCCACCTGCTGGCGCTGCTCACCCGAGGCGAGCGCCACCTGCCGCACCGTGGGCCCCAGCACCGTGAAGCGCAGCTCGGCGGAGGAGGGCGTCGCGCCCTTCAGCACCGCGCGCATGCGAGGCCCGTCGACGGTGAGGTGTCCCTCCGGTCCGGAGCGCAGCTCGCCCTCCGTCACGTCCAGCGAGGACAGGGATATGGGCGCCGACATGCGCGGGCCTCCTTCGCGAGGCGCTCGTGGGGACGCGGGGGCTCGCGCCGACGACGCGGACTTCCCTTCCTTCGGGCCCGCGTCCGAGGCACCCACCGCCAGGCCTCCAAGCCCCAGCAGTACGGCCACGGCGACACAGGCCGTGAGCACGTGCCGCGAGGCCCTCCGCGGCGTCACGGCTTCCCGGCTCCGACGAACGTGGCGAGCGACTCCACATGGGCGCGCAGGTAGGCCTGCTCCGCGCGCAGCCGGGTCAGCTCCAGCAGGAGGTAGTCGCGGAAGCGGCGAACCTCTCGCGTCTGCAGCGACTCCACCTCGCGCAGCTGCCCCTCCAGGTCCGTCACCAGGGTGGACACCTCGCGCAGGCGGCCCTCCTCGGTGTGCTGCAGGGCGCGCAATTCCGCCATCAGCTCAGCGACGCGCTGGGGCACGCCGGTAACGTCCTGGAGCGTCGCCCGGCGGCGGCCCTCACGCGCCCGCGCGTTGGCGGAGCCCTGCCACAGGTCGCCCAGGTCATAGCTGAGCATGAGCTGCCCGGAGAGGGGCGTGCCCTGGTCCACGTCGAAGACCTTGTCGTAGCCACCCCGCAGGCTCAGCTCCCAGGCCTCCGCGCGGCGCAGGCCACCGGAGTACGACTCCACCGTGTCATCCGCGGTGCGCAGCTCCTCCAGCAGCGTCTCCATCCGCTGGCCCTCCGCGACGCGGGGCCTTCCCGCCAGCCGCTCGCGGGCGAGCGCGGTCGTCGTCGCCAGCGCGCGCAGGCCGTCCAGCCGCACTTGCACGGCGTTCAGCTCCTCCAGCGTGCTCCGGCCGTCGCGCAGGTCATTGCGCAGGGCCGTGACGAGCTCCTCGGCGCGGGGCAGGGCCTCGTCGAGCACGCGTGCACGGGCCGCCAGCGCGGCGTCCTCGCCCAGCCCGCTGCCCTGGTGGACCGCGGCCTCGAGCATGGCCACGGCGCGCTGGCGACGGCACTCCGCCTCCGCGCGCTTGCGGAGGGCGCTGCCCCGGTACAGCCCCACGAAGTCGTAGCTGAGGCCGGCCGTCACCCGCGGCTTCGGCTCTCCCAGCCCGGTGGTGCCGACACCACCGCTCGCCTCGCCCGCGTTCACCACGCCAATGCTGGCGTACACCTCCGGGGCCAGCTCCAGCGCCGCGTCCGCGTCCGCCACGCCGCGCACGAACTCGCAATAGCCGTCGGCCCGGTCTTCCAGTCTGGGCCTGGGCGCTGCCTCCGCCGGGGGCTCCGACTGCGCCAGCGCGGTGCGCGCGGCCAGGGCCAGCAGCGCACCGCCAGTGAGCATCATCCGCATAGACCGTCTCCACCTCCGGGGGAGGGCGCAATCAGAACAGCATCGGAGGGCGGCCCAGGTGGAGCAATTCCTCCCGAGCGGCGGGCGTGTCAGACAGCTGGATTTCCACCATTACGCCGCGGAGCATGTACTGGCGGATGGGGTGCTTGAGGGTCACCTCGCCCTCCAGGACCTTGCCCACCACGCCCACCTCGTGACACCAGAACAGCTTCGCCTCGCAGGCGTAGAGCGGGGTGCCCTGCTCGGCACGGCTCAGGTTCTCGTAGGGCACGAAGGCCACCATCAGGTCCTTCTCGATGGCCCGCAGGTACGGCGACGCGCGCAGCGAGGCGATCAGCGTCTCGTACCGCAGGGCGACGTCGTCCAGCGCCTGCAGGTCCTGCCTCAGGCTCTTGAGCGTGGCCTCTGCGCGGGCCAGCTCCAGCGTCGAGTGGGTGAACTCGCGCTCCAGCAGCAGCACGCCCGTCGTCATCCCGTCCGGCGCGGCCTCCTGGCCCAGCCCCTTCTGCACCGCCGCCAGGCCCGCCATCTCCCGCTGGAGCGACTCCAGCTTCATCTCCAGATCCACCGAGCTCTGCGCCAGCGACAGGTTGCTTTGCGCGAGCTGCGCCAGGTGGTGGTTGACGGTGAGCTTGTCCTCCTGCTCCAGCAGGCGCGCGCCGTACAGCGCGTCCGTGCGCACGCGCGTCAGGCCGGAGAAGGCCCGGTTGGACTGGACGATTTCAGCGCGGGCGAGGCTGTACTCACGCCGCAGCTCCGTCAGCAGCCGGGATACGCGGTCCCTCGCGTTGCGCTCGCCATTCAGCGCCACCCGGAAGCGCTGCTGGAACGAGCGCTCCGCGGCGATGACTCGCTCGGTGTCCGCGATGCGGTCCTCCACCGTGCGCCGCTCCGTGAGCACGTGGTCCCGGGCGGAGGTCTGCGCCGCCACCTGGGTGCTGAGGGTGAGGATCTCCTCGTCCGTGGGCGACACCACGGTGGGCGACACCCAGCCGCGACTCACCAGGAAGAAGCCCTGCACGGCGAGGAAGGAGATGAGCCCGAGCATGATCAACGCCAGCAGCACCGAGCCCATGAACTTGTAGGCCGAGACGACGATGGAGTTGATGCGATTGGCGACGCGTTGGTTCATGAAGACGAGCCCTCACCGGCGTGGGTGGGCGGAAGCCCGCTGCGGTTGTCCGCGGGCGACGTGGCTGGAGCGGAGCTGGGACTGCCCCGTGTCTCCCAGCTCCCGGAGTCCAGCGTGAAGAGCGCGAGCGGCGTGAAGAGCGCGTACGTCACCGGCATCAGCAGCGCCATGGGCAGGAAGCTCGCGCCATGCACCCGCCGGTCCTCCGGCAGGTGGCGCGTCTCGAAGCGGTAGATGACGCCCAGCAGCCCGATGACGAGGAAGTGGAAGGCGAGGATGTCCCAGAACTCGCCGTTGATCACGTTGTGCACGATGACCACCGGGTACGAGAGCAACAGCGCGAGCTGCGACACGTAGTGGACGGTGACCACCGGGTGCAGCCGCCACGCGTGGGACAGGCCGCCCAGCAGGTCCACCAGGTTGGAGCGCCGCCACCGCAGCTGTTGGGAGAAGTACCCGGCCAGCGTGGCGGGCGCGGCGGTGAAGCAGAACGCGTCCAGCGTGTAGACCGTTTCGTAGTTGGCCTTGACGATCTGCCGCGTGAGGAAGCGGTCCTCGCCGTACTTGATGGGGACGCCGGCGATGGAGCGCGCCTCGAGGATGGGCTCCAGCTCCAGCAGGACGTAGCGGCGGTACGCGGTGAGGCAGCCCGTCAGGCACATCACCTGCCGGAAGCTGCGCTCCAAATCCTTCAGCCACTCCTGGGCGAAGTGGAACTTGATTTCAATCATCCGCGTCAGCCAGTTCTGATGGCGGTTCGTCACGTAGGTGCGGCCACCCACGGCGGCGATGCGCGGACTGGTGAAGCGGCGCACCAGCTGGCGCACGGCGGACTTGTCGACGATGACGTCCGAGTCCACCGACACGATGATCTCCGCGTCGACGGCGGCCTTCACGCCCCGGTTGATGCCCTTGCGCTTGCCCATGTTCTCCGGGTTGCGCATCACGATGACATTCGAGTGGCCCTCGCCGGCCTTCAGCGCCCAGGCGAAGCTGTCGTCCTTGGAGCAGTCATCCACCACGACGATCTGCAGCAGCTCGCTGGGGTAGTCCTGCTCCAGCAGGCTGCGGACGGCATGGAAGATGCCCTTTCCCTCGTTGAAGAGGGGAATGACGATGGCGACCCGCGGTCGGTACGTGTCGTCCACCCGGTCGAACTGCTGGCCGCGCAGGCGCCGCAGCAACGGACCGAGGATGTAGCGGTTCATCAACACCATGATGAACAGCAGATGAATGGGAAAGAGCTCCATCTAGGTCCTGCTCTCCGTCACGCCTGTGAGCTCCTGCCACGCAAAGGCACACGTGCCTCCGCAGCCCCCGATATGAGCGACCGGAAGGTTGGCGGGACGGGGGCCGCCGCCAACTGCCCATGCGTACAGGTCCACTGATGAAGAGTGGGCAGCTCCCGAGCGGCAATCCCGTCCACTTCCAGGCGTTGCTTGCGACTGGTGCCGGGGATGACGGGGGGCCCCGAGCCGCTCACGTTCTGCCGCCGGACTTCCGGCCGCGTCGCCTGGGGAGAGCCATGTCATCAGGATCAGGATGGGGGGCACCGCGAGGGCTCGCGGTGTGGCTGTGGGCGTGTGCGCTGGTGGTCAGTGGCGAGGTCCGGGCGCAGGCACCTTCCGACGTCGGGCAGTGGACGCACCTGGGCACCTGGCCCATCTCCGCCACCCACGCCAACCTCCTCCCCAACGGCAAGGTGTTCGTCTTCGGAGAGTTCGACGAGGGCGAGGGGCCGCCGGTGCTGTGGAACCCCGCCACCGGCACGCGGACGCAAGCGGCGGTGCCCGACTACAACATCTTCTGCTCGGGGCACTCCTTCCTCCCAGACGGGCGACTGCTGGTGACGGGAGGGCACACCGAGTCGCACGTGGGGCTGTCGCAGACGAGCATCTACGACGGGGCCACCAACACGTGGTTCCCCGGCCCCGACATGAACGACCACCGCTGGTACCCCACCAACACCACGCTGCCCAACGGGGACGTGGCCATCCTCTCCGGAGAGACGCACGGGTCGGGGATGATCAACCAGCTCGTGCAGGTGTACCAGACGGGCGGCCCGGACAGCGGTCCCGCCAACACGCTGCGAGACCTGTCCACCGCGGTGCGGGACCTGCCCTACTACCCGCGCATGTTCGTGGCGCCCAACGGCAAGCTCTTCTTCGCGGCCCCGCGGCGCGACACTCTGTTCCTGGATTGGTACGGCACGGGCACCTGGTGGGAGTACGGCCGCAGCCTCTTCGGGGGACGCAGCTACGGCCCGGCGGTGTACTTCGACGGGAAGGTGATGCTTGTCGGCGGTGGAGATCCGCCCACGGCCACCACGGAAATCATCGACCTCAACCCGCCCAAGCCCGCGTGGCGCTACACCGCGTCCATGTCGCTGCCCCGGCGGCAGCACAACGCCACCATGCTCCCCGATGGCACGGTGCTCATCACCGGGGGCACCAGCGCCAGCGGCTTCAACACCGCCTCTGGCGCGGTGAAGTACGCGGAGGTCTTCAACCCCGCGACGGCGAAGTGGACGAAGCTGGCCTCCGCGAGCGACTTCCACGGCTACCACGCCACGTCGCTGCTGCTGCCGGACGGACGCGTGCTGCACGGCGGCGGCCGCAACGTGCGGACGATGGAGGTCTTCTCGCCGCCCTACCTCTTCAAGGGCACGCGTCCCACCGTCGCCTCGGCGCCAGGCCTCGTCGAGCCGGGCAAGCGCTTCAGCGTGTCCACACCGCAGGCGGCGTCCATCCGCAAGGTGACGCTCATCGGCCTGGGGGCGCCCACGCACGCCATGGACCAGGGACAGCGCTTCCTCACCCTGGGCTTCACCGCGACGGCGGACGGATTGAACGTCACCGCGCCCGCCACCAACGTGGAGGCACCGCCGGGGCCCTACATGCTCTTCCTCGTGGACGAGCGGGGCGTGCCGTCCGTGGGGAAGATGGTGATGGTGCCGAAGGTGACGCCGAAGGCGAGGCGCCTCGTGTCGTTCAGCGACGTGTGGAAGTACAACGACCGCAGCGTGGACCTCGGCTCGGGTTGGTTGCTGCGGAACTACGATGACTCGGCGTGGCGGTCCGGTGCGGGGCAGCTCGGCTACGGAGATGGGGACGAGGGCACGCTGCTGACGCGCACGTCGCCGGCCCAGCCCACGGTGTACTTCCGCAGGCACGTCACGCTCGACAAGCCCGTCACCCGCGCGCAGCTGGAGGTGCTCTACGACGACGGCATCGGCGTGTGGGTCAACGGCGTGCCCGTCCTCGCGAGGAACCTGGACAACGGCGTGGGCTTTGGCGCGTACGCCTCCGCGTCGGTGAGCAACGAGTACGAGCGGGCCGCGGTGCCGCTGTCGGGCAACCCCTTCGTGGTGGGGGACAACGTCATCTCGGTCATGGTGAAGCAGGTGAACGGCGCATCCGACGACCTCACCTTCGCGCTGGGCCTGGAGGCGGAGCTGAGCGACGACGGGCCTTCGCAGGACACGCTCACCCTGGTGTCTCCCAACGGAGGCGAGGTACTCGTCGTCGGCACCTCCGCCACCCTCCGTTGGAACACCAGCGGCAACGTGTCCGCCGTGGACCTGGCGCTGTCGGTGGACGGGGGCACCCACTGGGCCCCCATCGCCTCCGGGGTGGTGAACACCGGCGCGTACACGTGGCAGGTGCCGAACCTGCCGACGACGCAGGCGATGGTGCGCGTGTCCCGCGCAGGAGGCGGCGCCCCCGTGGACGTGAGCAATGCCGTCTTCTCCATCTCCACCGTGCGGCGCGAGACGCCCATTCCCTGGCACTCCACCTGGAAGTTCCGCGACAACGGGCAGGACCCGGGCTCGACGTGGACGTCGGCGGGGTACAACGACAGCGCCTGGCTGTCCGGCGCGGGCCAGCTCGGCTATGGCGACGGGGACGAGGCGACGGTGCTCACGCGGACCTCACCGTCGCAGACGAGCGTCTACTTCCGCAAGAAGGTCACCGTGTCCGGCACCGTGACGAGCGCCACGCTGAGCGTGCTCTATGACGACGGCCTCGTGGTGTACGTCAACGGAGCGCCGGTGCTCTATCGCAACGTGGATACCAATGCCACGGCGCATGCGAAGTACGCCAACGCGGGCACGGAGAACGCCAGCGCCACGGTGACGCTGGCGCCGGACGTGTTCGTGCAGGGAGAGAACACCGTCGCCGTCATGGTGAAGCAGGTGGGCGCGACCTCGCCCGACCTGACCTTCGATTTGTCGCTGGAGCTGGGACTCAGCGTGCCGCAGTCGTCGGCGGGGCGGTGATGGCCGCCGCGCGCTTCAAGTCCCGCTCCAGCTCGAGCTGCCGGGCCTCGCGCTGGCCGGGCGTGGTGAAGGCGATGCCGGCGATGGACTCCTGGGCGGCGCGGGCGATGCGCGCCACGCCGTCCCGGGCGATGACGCCCACGTGGAAGGCCTCCACCGCGGCGCCCACGTAGGTGTCGAAGAAGTAGATGCGCTTCTCCCGCCAGGCCTGCCGGGTGGCCTCCGGGGTGTCCACCACGTCGTGGATGAACACCGCATGCACCGAGTGCGGGGCCGCCGCGAGCATCCGGTCTCCGAACTCCACGTCGCCCTGGCCGCTGTCGCCCACGAAGACGAAGCCGTACTCGGGGAAGACGCGCAGGTAGCGCTGGAAGTTGTCGAACTTCTTGTCGGCGATGCGCGAGTTGCCCACGAGGTGGGCGAAGCTGCCGGAGAGCACGGCGGGAGGAGGGACGCCGCGCTCGCGCAGGGTGTCCAGCGTCATGTTCTCCACCACGCCCAGCGCGTCCATGGGGCGCGCGGTGACGAAGGTGAGGTCGCCCTCGCGGCCGGCGATGATGCCGGGGCCCCGGTCCAGCTCGGCGTAGAAGCCGAGCACGCCCGGGTACACCGTCTTCGACGGGTACCGCTTGTCCTTGAGGTTCGCGTAGAAGGTGTCGTCGATGTCGCTGAGGACCTTGTTCTCCCCGCTGGGCGAGCCTTCCGCCTCGCGGCGGATGTGGGTAAGGATTTCCTCGCGCACGCCCGGGTCGTCCACGTCGTCGAAGAGGAGCTTCTCCAAATCCTGGTGGTTGCCGCCCGCGTCGAGCAGGTTCTTGAAGGACGTCAGCTCGCGGCCATGCAGCCCGAGGAACAAGTCCCGTACGCGGCGCTCGGCCTCCAGGCGGGTGGCGCCCACCTGGAGCGCGGTCACCAGGCTGGCGCGCGAGGGGAGGGACAGCTCGGCCGCACGCTGGACGCACAGCAACTCCAGCAGGGCCGTCTGGTTGTCCGGGCCGATGAGGCGGTCATCCATGTCGCCGAGCAGCGCTTCCAAATCCACGTTGCTCAACAGGAAGTTGAGCTCCGCGGCGCCGGCCCCGGTGAGCAGCTCCAGGATGCGGCGCTCCTCGGCCGCGTCCGTGTGGCCGGCCATGAGGGTGCGCAGCGTCTCCAGCTTCTTCGTCGCGGCAATCAGGTCCATGGGTCTTCCCCCCGGCCCGGCAAGGCGGTGCTCCGGGCCACCCCCCAGCCTACGCGGGCGGCGTGACGGCGTGGTAGATGTGGGGCATGTCGACTGTCTCGAACCTCCTGGAGCTGCGGCCCGATGAGGTCCACGTCTGGATTGTCGAGCCGGAGCGCATCGACGACCGGCAGCTGCTGGACGCCTACTGGGGACTGCTGGACGCGAGGGAGCGCGAGAAGCAGCGCCGCTTCCGCTTCGAGCGGCACCAGCGGCAGTACCTGGTGAGTCACGCGCTGGTGCGGCTGACGCTCTCCCGCTACGCGCCGGTGGCCCCGGCCGCGTGGACCTTCGCGACCAACGCGTACGGGCGGCCGGAGATACAGGGCGAGTGGGGCACGAAGCTGCGCTTCAACCTCTCCCACACCGACGGCATGGCCCTGGTGGCGGTGGGGACGGGTGCGGAGCTGGGCGCGGACGTGGAGGACGCGCAGCGCGAAGGGGAGACGGTGGAGATCGCCGACCACTACTTCGCGCCCACCGAGGTGGCCACCCTGCGCGGCCTGCCGAAGGAGCGCCACCGCGAGCGCTTCTTCGAGTACTGGACGCTGAAGGAGGCCTACATCAAGGCGCGCGGGGCCGGGCTGTCGCTGCCGCTGGAGCAGTTCGCCTTCCACCTGGAGCCGGAGCAGGCGCCGCGCATCTCCTTCGACTCGCGCATGCGGGACGAGCCGGAGGCGTGGCAGTTCGTGCAGCTCAAGCCGTCCGAGCGGCACCAGGCAGCGGTGGCGCTGCGGCGGGCGCGGGGCCTGCCGCTGAGCGTGCGCTGGCAGTTCACGGTGCCGCTGGCCGGGGACACCACGCCGCCCCGTTATCAGGCGGCGTGAAGCGACATCAGGGCTTCGGGGCCATCCACCGCGCGAGGTCCTCGCGCACGGCGGTGAGGATGGCGTCCTGGTGCTGGCGGATGAAGAAGTGGCCGCCGGGGAAGTGACGGACGCGGAAGTCCGCGTTCGAGGTCTCCTCGCGCCACGTCTCCAGCTTGGCCACCGGGACGTGCGCGTCACCCACCGCGCCCATGGCGGAGATGGGGACGTCCAGCTTCACGGGGTGGTTGCCGTTCTCCCACCAGGCGAGCGCGAAGTCCGCGCGCAGCGTGGGCAGCAGCAGCTCCAGCAGCTCGCGGTGCTGGAGGATTTCCTCCGGCGTGCCGTCGTACTTGCGCAGGTTCGCGATGAACTCGGCCTCGGGCAGGTGGTGGATGGGCTCGCGGTCATTCTCCCGCGGCGGGCCGGCGGCGGCCAGCATGAGGCCCCTGGGCATGGGGCCGTTGCGCACGTGCAGGCGGCGCGTCAGCTCCAGGGAGATGCGCGAGCCCATGCTGTAGCCGAAGAAGGCGAAGGGCCTGTCCAGCAGCGGCGCCAGCACGGGGAGCAGCGCGTCCACCAGCGCCGGGAGGCTGTCGATGGGCTTCTCCATCAGCCGGCGCTCGCGGCCGGGGAGCTGCACCGCGCACAGCTCCACGCCCACGGGCATGCCGGCGCCCCAGGCGTTGTAGATGGCCGCGCTGCCGCCCGCGAAGGGGAAGCAGAACAGCCGCATGCGCGGCTCGGTCAGCGGCTTGCGCGTCGGGAACCAGCGGTCGGGGCTATTCGGGCTCGGAGGGGTCGGACTGGGCATGGCTTCAGGCTCTGTCGCACGGGCACGGAAAACGGGTCAAGTCCCCGGGGCGGGACGCACCATGATGAGCTTCGGGTACGCGCAGCGAAACCCTGCCTTCTCGTAGCTGCGCTGTGACGCCGTGGCGGGCTCCGTCGACGCGGTGGCCACGTCGCAGCCACGCTCGGCCGCCCACGCCAGCCGTGCGTGGATGAGCGCCAGTTGGAGCCCCCGCCCCCGGTAGGGCAGGGGGACACCATCCCCCGACAGCAGCGCCACGCCGCCCGTCGCGGACACCACGCCCACGCCTCGGGGCTCCCCGTCCACGCACGCCAGGAAGCAGGTATTGCAGGGCGTGCGCGTCAGGTTGAGGCCACCCATCAACTCCACCTCCGCCGCCGCGGGGCGCCCCGCGTACGCGTGGAAGAAGAGCCCCGCCCACGTGCGCTCCTCGCCTGTCCCCATGGGACGCACCGTCACGCCCGGCGGGGGCGGAGGCACGTCTCCCGGACGGCGCCACCAGACGAGCTGGAAGGACTCCACGACATACCGGCGCCGCGCCAGCGACTGGGCCAGGGATGGGTCGCAGAACGGGTTCAGCTCGATGCGGGCCGCGCCGCCGCCCTGGCCCAGCAACGCCTCCATCCGGTCCATGTCCTCCTCGCTCACCGCGCCGCCCAACCCCACGCCCAGCGCCACGGAGAACAGCGCCCGGGGACCGGTGTAGATGGCGCGCCCACCCGCCACGAACAGTGAGGGCCGCCCCACGCGCCCGGGCAGGGGCGTCTGATCCACCTGCTCCGCCTGCGCCTGCTCGATGCGCCACGCCAACAGGCGGGGCTCCGGGTGCGGCAATGACTCGGCGTCCATGGCCACCTCGGAGGCAGTCTGCCCCAAACCCACACTGGCCGTGAGCCCGGGACCGCCTCCACCCACCCGGGAAGTAGCGGAGCCGGCCTGACTCACCCGATGTATCAAGTGTCGCCGGATATTGGGGGCTGGCAGGGCTGCCGGAGAGCTGTGCTAGTTTGCTGCCCCGTGAGTTACGAGCTGTCACATCTCGAGGCCCTGGAAGCCGAGTCCATCTTCATCATCCGTGAGGTGGCGGCCGAGCTGGATCGGCCCGTCCTGCTGTTCTCCGGAGGGAAGGACTCGGCGGTGATGTTGCACCTGGCGGTGAAGGCGTTCGCGCCGGCGCCGCTGCCTTTCCCGCTGATGCACGTGGACACCGGGCATAACTTCCCGGAGGTCCTCCAGTACCGCGACACACGTGTGGCGGAGCTGGGGGCGCGGCTCATCGTCGCGTCGGTGCAGGAGGCCATCGACGGTGGCCGGGTGGCGGAGGAGAAGGGGCCTCGCGCCTCGCGCAACCGCGCGCAGACGGTGCCCCTGCTGGAGGCGATCGAGAAGCACCAGTTCAACGCCGTGTTCGGCGGCGCCCGGCGCGACGAGGAGAAGGCCCGCGCGAAGGAGCGCGTCTTCTCGTTCCGCGACGAGTTCGGGCAGTGGGACCCGAAGAACCAGCGCCCGGAGCTGTGGAGCCTCTACAACGCGCGCCACCGCCGGGGTGAGCACCTGCGCGTGTTCCCCCTGTCCAACTGGACCGAGCTGGACATCTGGCAGTACATCGACCAGGAGAAGGTGGCGCTGCCGTCCATCTACTACAGCCACCGGCGCGAGGTGTTCCGCCGCGACGGCATGCTGATGGCCTGGTCGCCCTTCCTCCAGATGCTGCCCGGAGAGGAAGTCATCACCGCCGAGGTGCGCTTCCGCACCGTGGGCGACATGACCTGCACCGCGTGCGTCGAGTCCTCGGCCACCACCGTGGAGCAGGTCGTCAACGAGATTCGCGCCTCGCGCGTCACCGAGCGCGGCGCCAGCCGCGCCGACGACAAGTTCAGCGAGACGGCGATGGAAGACCGCAAGCGTGAGGGTTACTTCTAGTGGAACTGCTTCGTTTCGCGACCGCGGGCTCCGTCGATGACGGAAAGAGCACTCTCATTGGTCGGCTGCTCTACGACACCAAGTCCATCCTCGAGGACCAATTGGCCGCCGTGGAGCGCACCAGCCGCGCCCGGGGCGACGAGTACGTCAACCTGGCGCTCCTGCTCGACGGCCTGAAGGCCGAGCGCGAGCAGGGCATCACCATCGACGTGGCGTACCGCTACTTCTCGACGGTGAAGCGCAAGTTCATCATCGCGGACACACCCGGACACCTGCAGTACACGCGCAACATGGTGACGGGCGCGTCCACGGCGGACCTGGCGCTCATCCTCGTGGATGCGCGCAAGGGCGTGCTGGAGCAGACGCGCCGCCACGCCTTCATCGCGTCGCTCTTGCGCGTGCCGCACCTGGTGTTGTGCATCAACAAGATGGACCTGGTGGGCTTCGACCAGGCCGTCTTCGACAACATCCGCGAGGAGTTCCGCCAGTTCTCCATGAAGCTGGACGTGCAGGACCTCTCGTTCATCCCCATCTCCGCGCTGGGTGGGGACAACGTGGTGTCGCGCTCGGACAAGATGCCCTGGTACGAGGGCCCCACGCTCCTGCACCACCTGGAGAACGTGCACATCGCGTCCGACCGGAACCTCATCCACGTGCGCTTCCCGGTCCAGAGCGTCATCCGCCCCATGTCCGCGAAGTACCATGACTACCGCGCCTACGCGGGGCAGGTGCTGGGCGGCGTGCTGCGCCCGGGCGACGAGGTGATGGTGATGCCCTCCGGCTTCACCACCCGCATCCGCGACATCGACCTGGCCGGCAAGAGCCTCACGGAGGCCTTCCCGCCCATGTCCGTCAACGTGTCGCTGGCCGAGGAGCTGGACATCAGCCGCGGCGACATGCTCTGCCGCCCGGGCAACCCGCCCACGTCGGGCCAGGACATCGACGCGATGGTGTGCTGGCTGTCGGAGACCACGACGCTGCAGCCCGGCGCGCGGCTGGCCATCAAGCACACCACGCGCATGGCGCGGGCGAAGATCAACCAGCTGCACTACCGGCTGGACGTGAATACGCTCCACCGGGATGGGGACAGCACGCAGCTGAAGCTGAACGAGATTGGCCGGGTGACGCTGCGCACCACGGTCCCCCTGTTCTTCGACGAGTACCAGCGCAACCGCTACACCGGCAGCTTCATCCTCATCGACGAGGCGACCAACGCCACGGTCGGCGCCGGGATGATCAACGGCCCCGCGGCTTGAGGTGAATTGACGATGCGGCAGACAACGGGATTCATCCTCTGGCTGACGGGTATGTCCGGCGCGGGCAAGAGCACGCTGTCCCGCGCGCTGCAGACGCGCATGGACGGGATGCGGCCGGTGGAGTTGCTGGACGGTGACGAGGTGCGCACCTGGCTGTCGCGCGGCCTGGGCTTCTCGCGCGAGGACCGCGAGGAGAACGTGCGGCGCATCGGCAACGTGGCGCTGCTGCTCGCGCGCCACGGCGTGGGCGTCATCGTCGCCGCCATCTCTCCCTACCGGAGCTCGCGGGACGAGGTGCGGCGCATGGCCGCGGCGAAGGGCGTGCCCTTCCTCGAGGTCTACATCCAGGCCAGCCTGGACGCGCTCATCGCCCGCGACGTGAAGGGCCTCTACAAGAAGGCGCTCGCCGGGGAGATTCCCCACTTCACCGGCGTGTCGGACCCGTACGAGGCGCCGGAGGCCCCCGAGGCCACCGTGCGCTCGGATGCGGAGTCCGTGGAGGCGGGCCTGGAGCGCGTGCTGGAGACGCTGCGCGCCCGGGGCCTGCTGGCCTCCGCCGCGGCCGCCTGAAGTCGTCTCAGGCGTCCAGCGTGAAGGTGGCGGGGCCCCACAGCCGCTGTGCGGCGAGGCCCCGCTCCTGGCTCGACTCGCGGGCCTACTTGAGGATGCGCTCCATCCGCACGTAGGGGCGCTCGGCCTGGATGCCCTTCGTCTTGCAGTGCTCCAGGAACTTGTTCGACTCGACGATCTGCGGGGCCTTGTCGTCGTACACGAGGATCATCACGTGGCGCAGCCACGGCTCCTGGCCCATCGCGTAGACGTAGACCTCCTTGGGGGCCAGGTAGTTGGTGATTTCGGTGGCGCGGGCGCTGTCCGAGCCGTTGAGCCGGCGCGCCTGGTCCATCTTCCGGGGCAGCGGGTTGCTCAGCAGCGGGCCGTACATCCAGCTCATCGGGCCGCCCTCGCACTCCATGCCGAGGAAGAGCACGTCGATGGAGCCGACGATGTCGCGCAGGTGCTGGTACAGGCGCGGCTCGATCGCATTGGAGTCCGCGGCCATCAGCAGGGACTTGCCGCCCAGCCGGACGAGGTGCGCCGTCTTCGCCTGGATGGCCAGGTCGCTGTGCTCGCCCATGAAGGGCAGACCGGTGATGGAGCCGCCCGGCACGGGAATCTCCTGCAGGTCGTCGATCTCCACCACGTTCTTGAAGCCGGTGTGGTGCAGCATCAGCCGCAGCGAGGGGTCCGCCAGCGAGTTGCCGTTGTTGCGCGGGACGATGATGGTGCCCACCCGGTGCCGGAGCTGGAGCAGCGTCTCCATCATCAGGTGGTCGGCGTGGCCGTGCGTGAGGACCACGTAGTCGATCTTCTCGGGCAGGTCCGAGTGGGTGAAGCGCGGCAGCTCCGTGGGGAACTCGTAGCTGATGACGGGGTCCGTGAGGATGCTGACGTCCTTCGTCTCCAGCAGCACGCAGGCGTGGCCGAAGTAGCGCACGCGCACGCCTTCACCCGAGTAGCGCTCCGCGCGGCGCGGCGCGGTCTCCGTGAAGAGGTTGGCGAAGGCGCCCGCGGCGCTGGCGGACACGCCCAGCATCTCCGCCACCTTGCCCGGAGAGCCGGCGGTGTGGCGCATGCGGAACAGCTCATCCAGGCCCTCGTGCTTGAAGGGCACCTTCAGCCACACGGGCGAGTCCTCCTCCAGGCGCGGCGTGCTGAAGATGTACGGGCGCCAGTCGCCGTCCACCATGTTGAGCGTCACGCTCTGCGAGGACTCCTGGTAGAACTTGCTGCGGTACAGCAGCGGCTCGATGACGCGGGCGCTCGCGCGGTGGCTCAGGTCGTACGTGAGCTCCACGTAGCCGCGCAGGAGGTCCGGCACCTTGGGGTAGAGCGACTCCAGCGAGCCACCGTTGTTGGGCGCCATGAGCTGCTCCAGCTCCGCCATGGCCTTGGTGTACGCCAGCATGTGCGCCTGCTCGCGCTGGGTGCGCTCCAGCAACTCCTTCACCTGCGGCACGCGCGAGGCCGGGTGGTTGATGAAGGGGCCGCCCATCAGCAGCGGGTTCTTCAGCGCCGCCACGTGCACGTCCGGGTTGGCGACGAAGGACTGCATCAGCTTTTGATGCAGGTTCGTCACGAACAGCGGAGCCGTTGCCGGGGACAGCAGGTACCACCACGTGTACCACTGGTTGTAGAGCGGCTCGATGGCGACGTTCGGCTTCAGGTACATCGGGCGGTCCAGCATCACAGTCTCCGGGCGAGGCTTGATTTTCCGGCGGGGCTTGCGAGCAGCGAAGCACGGTTGATACACGGATTTCGGTCCACACGCACGGGTGGGGGCCCGGGGTGACACGGGCGGTGAAGGTGCCCCCCTGCATGCAGGTGAAGGCCCCCCAGCGCGATATGGCGCCGGTGGCTGCCGCGTTTCCCGGACGAGACACCCGGACACTTACAAGGGGTAGCCACGGATGAAGACCGCACGCGCGACGTTCCGGGGAGGGCCGGCAGGGGCCCTCCTGGTCCTGCTGGTGACGATGGCCGGGTGCAGCGAGCCGGGTCACCTGACGGAGGCCCGCTTCGGCTCGGCGCGCATGGACCTGCAGGTGACGTCGCCCACCGAGCCCTCGGCGCTGCGAGGGGAGCTGCCCATGGACGTGGACAACCCGGATGCCGGGCTGTTGCTGGTGCCGGACAGCTACCAGCCGGACACGCCCGCGCCGCTGGTGGTGCTGCTGCACGGGGCCGGCGGCAAGCCGGAGGCCATCCTGGGCGTCATGCGCGAGGAGGCCAAGGCCAACGGCACGCTGGTGATGGCGCCCAAGGCGGTGGGCTTCACGTGGGACATGATCGAGCGGGGCCACTACAACGTGGACCTGGCCCGCATCCGGCTCGGGCTGGACCGCGTGTTCCGCGAGTACTCCGTGGACCCGGCGCGCGTCTCCATCTGCGGCTTCTCCGACGGGGCCAGCTACGCGCTGTCCGTCGGGCTCACCAACGGTGGGTTCTTCCGCCGCATCGCCGCCTTCTCGCCGGGCTTCGTCGCCGCCTCCGAGCTCCGGGGCAAGCCCACCGTGTTCATGTCCCACGGCACCCAGGACGCGGTGCTGCCCATCGACTTCGGGGGCCGCTACATCAACGAGCAGCTCCTGAAGGAGGACTACGTGGTGGACTACCGCGAGTTCGACGGGCCCCACGCGATTCCCAGCAGCATCGCCAAGGACGGCTTCAACTTCCTCACGGCGCCCTGAGCCGGCGGGCGGGCACGAAAGCGCGAGGCTACCCATGAGGGCGGCCTTCTGCGCTATTCCGCCCTATCTGGAATGTTCATATTTCAATGAAGTAGCATGCACCCCCTGCTTCGGGGGAACGCATGTATTTCAGGGAAATTGACCATGTGGAGCTGTGGGTGGAGGACGCGGGGGCGGCGGCGCTCTTCTATGTGGGCACGTTCGGGTTTCGCGTCGTGGGGAGGGCGGGGGCGGAGGGGCAACGCTCGCTGCTGCTGCAGCAAGGCCACCTGCGGCTGGTGCTGACGGAGGCCTCGGGCGAGGGGCCTTCCGCGGACTTCGTGCGGCGCCATGGGGACGCGGTGCGGGACATCGCCCTGCGCGTGACGGACGCGGAAGCGGCCTTCCGGGACGCGGTGCGCCGGGGTGCGCGGCCGGTGAGCGGGCCCGTGGTGTGTGGCGACGGCGCGGCCCGGGTGACGCGCGCGACGGTGGCGGCGATGGGGGACGTGGTGCACTCCTTCGTCCAGCGCGAGTCGCGGGGCGGGCCGGAGGACTTCCTGCCCGGCGTATACCAGCCGGTGACGGAGGGCTTCCCGCTGCCCGCGTTCGAGCCCTTCGCCGCGTTGGACCACCTGGCCATTGCCCTGGAGCCGGGGCAGCTGGAGCCCATGGTGCGCTTCTACCGGGACGTCTTCGGCTTCCACGAGTCGCACGAGGAGAACGTGCGGACGGGGGAGAGCGGGATGAACTCCAAGGTGGTGCAGAACGACAACGGGCGCATCTGCTTCCCGATGATGGAGCCCACGCGGGACGGCAAGCCGGGGCAGATTGACGACTTCCTGGCGCGCCACGGCGGCCCGGGCGTGCAGCACTTCGCCATGCTGAGCCACGACATCGAGGCGGCCATCCGGGCGCTGCGCTCACGCGGAGTGGATTTCCTGGATATCCCGCCGAGCTACTACGAGGTGCTCGAGGAGCGGCTGGGGAGGCTGGACCTGGACGTGGCCCGGACGCGAGACTACGGCATCCTGGTGGACCGTGATGACTGGGGGCTGCTGTTGCAGGCATTCACCCGCTCCATGCACTCGCGGCGCACCCTCTTCTTCGAAGTCATCCAGCGCAAGGACGCGCGCGGTTTTGGCGGTGCCAACATCCGCGCGTTGTTCGAAGCGGTGGAGCGCGAGCAGGCCCGGAGGCCTTGAACCATGTCGTCCTCGATGAACACCCCTGAGCTTCCCCTGGCGTCCTGGGCGCGGCGGCTGGCGCCGTCCGCCATGCAGGACATGCTGCAGAACATCACCAAGCCGGGCGTCTTCTCCCTGGCGCTGGGCCTGCCGGCCGCGGAGCTGTTCCCCACGGAAGGCATGGGGCAGGCGGCGGTGCGCGTCCTGTCGGAGCAGGGCGGGGCGCTGCAGTACTCGGCCACGCTGCAGCCGCTGCGCGAGCACGTCGTCGCGATGATGGCGAAGCGGGGCGTGCGCTGCACGCCGCAGCAGGTGTTCCTCACGACGGGCGCGCAGCAGGGAATGAACCTCCTGGTGCGGCTGATGCTGGAGCCGGGCCAGTCGGTGATGCTGGAGGACCGGGTGTACTCGGGGTTCCAGCAGGTCCTGGAGCCGTACCAGGCGAAGCGGCTGCCGGTGCGGCGGGATGCGCGCACGGGCATCGACCTGGACGCGGTGGAGTCGATGCTGAAGGCAGGGGAGCGGCCGGCGTTCCTGTACACGATGAGCGACGGGCACAACCCGCTGGGCACGGGCCTGGCGATGGAGGCGCGCGAGCGGCTGGTGAAGCTGGCGCGCGACTACAAGATGCCCATCATCGAGGACGACGCGTACGGCTTCCTCCAGTACGAGGACACGGTGCTGCCGCCGTTGCGCGCGCTGGACGACCAGTGGGTGTTCTACGTGGGCTCGTTCTCGAAGATTCTCGCGCCGGCCCTGCGCGTGGGCTGGGTGGTGGTGCCGGAGCAGATGGTGTTCCGGCTGGCCACCGTGAAGGAGTCGAGCGACATCGACACGGCGACCTTCACGCAGCGCATCGTCCTGTCGTTCCTGGACTCGGGGAAGCTGGAGGGACACCTGTCGCGGCTGCGCCAGGAGTACCGGCTGCGGCGCGACGCGCTGTTGAAGGCGCTGGAGACGCACATGCCGAAGGGCGCGACGTGGACGAAGCCCACGAGCGGCATGTTCGTCTGGGTGGAGCTGCCGGAAGGCGCGGACACCACCGCGCTGCTGCCGCGCGCGCTGGAGACGGAGAAGGTGGCGTACCTGCCCGGGCAGGCGTTCTCCGTGGCGGGAGGAAGGTCCGCGGCGCACTGCATGCGGCTGAACTTCAGCAACTGCGAGCCGGCGAAGATTGAAGAGGCCGTGGCGCGGCTGGGCCGGGTGCTGGCGGCGCGCGGGTAGGGCAGGGGACGGGCCGCCCGGTGGGGTGTGGGCGGCCTCCTTCTTCGCGGCGTGTAGAAGAACAAAAGCCCCCGAGTCTTTCGACTCGGAGGCTTGATGCGGAGTGCGTGGCGCGGGTCACCCCGTGCCCGGCTCGCGCTCACTGCGGATAGAGCTCGGCCGCGGCCTGCGCGTCGCAGGACGTGGTGGTGGCCGCACACTGGGTGGGGTCGATGTACATGATGGAGTTGCAGTTCGGGTGGTGGTTGAAGCCGATGCTGTGCCCGACTTCGTGGATTGCGACGGTCTTCGCGTAGTGCGCGCCCGTGTAGTACGTGTTGTTCAGCTGGATGGTGCTCCGGGTCATGCAGGTGCCCGACCAGTTGTTCGTCGCGTACCCGTACCAGCCGTTGTAGCCGTAATACGCCTCGTAGACGTAGACGTCGGAGGCGCCGCTGGAACGCCAGTAGAGATACAGGTTGTTGGAAACGCTCGTGTACATCCACGCGTTCATGGCGTCACCGACGGGCCAACGCGTGCCCGTGTAGTCCGTGAAGGTGACGTTCGTGGGATTCCGGCACCACTTGTAGCCAAAGCGTGCAAGCCCGCACCAGCTCTGGGCGGTCGGTCCCTCGTGAGGGGCCTCTTTCACCGTGGGCACCGGGCGCGCCTCGGGGCTCACGTACGCGACGGCCTGGGCGCGGGCCTCGACCTTGTTGAGCAGCGCGTCGACCGGCTGGCCCACGTACGCTTCAATCGCGGCGGCGTGACGCGACGCGCTCGCGCCCTGGACGAGGCCGCCCTGCACCTGGACCCGGCCCCGCGGGCCGCCCGTCACGGCGTAGAGGCCCGCCGTGGAGCGCGCGGCCATGGACGCGGTGCCCCCTTGCGGCGTGAGGAAGAAGACCGCCTGCTCGCCCACCTCCGGCAGCGGGTTGTCCTCCGGCGCGAGCGTGCAGCCGTCGGAGAGCAGGCCGCCGGGGAACATGACGTCCACGGTGGCCCCCTGCGCGAGCGCGCCGCCCGAGGCCGTCTTCAGCCCCTGTGAAGCGCGCGCGAGGTCGCCAATCCTCACGGTCGCGATGGTCACCGGAAGGTCGGTGTAGAGGCCGCTCGCCTCTCCGGTGGGGTGCCCCTCCAGCTTGGACTGCGCCCAGGTGCGGATGACATCAAAGCGCGTGGACTCCACCTGGCCGTGGATGATCAACGCGGAGTGGTCGGTCAGCTCATCGACGGAGTCCTCTTCGAGGATCCAGTCGACCATGAGCGTGTGCGCCGTTCCCTCCGCGTGCGCCTGGGTCGGCACCGGCGTACCGGGCACCCACGCCGACACCTCGGCGTCCGCCGCAGGGACTGGGAGCGCTTCATCGCCTCCGGTCTTGGCACAACCCATCGCGCCCAAGAGCGCCAACGGCAGGACCCAGGAACGCGTCTTTCTCTTCGTCATGATTGTCTCCGAGGGGGAACGCTGCGGTACCTCCCCTTTGACGAGAAAAGGGGAATTTCGTCCCACCCGGCCGGCGCGATTTCAGCGCCCGTCAGTCCGTCATGAGCTGACGCAAGCTGACGTCGAGCTGGCTGCACACGAGGCGCAGCATGCTGTCCAGCTCGTTGGACGTGAGCCCCAGCCGCGCCGTCATTTCCTCGCGGGTGAGCGCCAGCAGTTGCTCGCGGGCGCGGGCAATCCAGCGCGCGACGGTGGAGCGGGGTGCCTGATAGGTGGCGCCCACCGAGTCCATGGACAGGCCGTGCACGTGGTGCAGCCGCAGCAGGTTGCGCTCCCGGGACTCCAGCCGGCCCAGCGCGGCGCGGAAGGCCACGCGGAAGTCCTCCTGGTGCCGCTCGCGGATGAAGGCCAGCTCGGGGTCGGCGCCCAGCCGCTCCGCCAGCTCCGCGGGGGCATCCCCCACGGGCTGCTCGCGCGGCGCGGCGCGCTGCTGGTCGATGTGGAGCCGCAACGCCACCGCCCGCACCCACTGCGCCAGCGGACCGCGCCCGGAATAGGAGGCCAGCTTCGGCGCCGCCCCGTCCACCGGGATGAGCAGCCGCTGGCTCAACACCTGCCGCAGCTCGTCCACGACAGAGGGCGCCTCGCGCGGCAGCCACGACCCCACCTGTGACAGCACGTGCGCGTCGAGCGCCTCGAGCGCCCGCGCATCTCCCCGCGCGCAGGCGAAGGCGAGGAAGAGCTCCCCCGCGCGCAGGCTCGCGAGCACCTCGCCGGCCTCGCCCGTGGGGGGCAGCCGCTCGGCCACGTGCGCCAGGAAGGCCCCTGCATCCATGTCCACCCGCGGCCACGCCTCGCGCGCGTCGCGCACCAGGGCCGCGAGCGCTTCCTCCAGGCCCGCGTGGGCCCGCAACGCCGGGACGAGCGCTCGCGGCGCCCGTGACAGGAAGGACTCGATCTGCTCGGACGACACGAAGCACCTCCACCGACGAGCCCGCCTACGCGGACGGGAGTGAGACACGGTGCCCCGCTCAGGAGGGGCCGTGCGCGGACAGCCAGACCTGCACCTCGCGCGCCCGGGGCGCGTAGGCGGGTGCGCCGCGTGCGTAGGCCTCGTGGGCCTCCCGCGCCAGGGCGAGCGCCCGGGGACGCTCCGCGCGCGACTGCCAGAGGACGCGGGCGAGCGCGAAGTGCGCGCGGGCCCGCTCGGGCGGAGCCAGCTCCACGCGCGCGGAGAGCGCCACCGCGCGCTCCAGCGGCTCGCGGGCCTCGCGCAACTGGCCGCCCTCCAGCAGTGCCTCGCCCAGCAGCCCGAGCGTCTGCGCCACCCGGGGGTGCTCCGCCCCGAGCGCCTGCTCGCGCACCTCCAGCGCCCGCCGCAGGTGGACGAGCGCCGGGCCCACCCTGCGCAGGCGCAGCTCCACGTGCCCCAGGTTGTACAGCGCGCTGGCCACCTTCGGGTGGCCGGGGCCGAGCGTGGTCTCCCACAGCGCGCGCGCCGCTTCGAAGTGGGCGCGCGCCTCCTCGAGGCGGCCCGCGTCCATCGCCACGAAGCCCAGGTTGTTGCGCGACAGGGCCACATCCGGGTGCTGGGGGCCGAGCTGTGCCACCTGGATGGCGAGCGCCTCGCGGTAGGCCGCCTCCGCCTGCGCGAGCTGGCCCAGGTCCGCTCGGGCATTGCCCAGGCTCAGCAGCACGTTGGCCATCCGCAGCTGCCCGCCGTTCCCTTCCTTGCGCAGGCTCGCCAGGGCGCGCTCGTAGTTGGGCAGCGCCTCCGCGAGCTGGCCCTGTCGCGAGAGCGCGTCGCCCAGGTTCACCCGGATCATGCTGGTGCTGGAGTGCTCTGCCCCGAGGAGGCGCTCGCCTAGCGCGAGGGCCTCGCCGTAGCGCGCCACCGCCTCGGCCACCTTCCCCTGGAGCCGCAGCGCGGTGGCCACGTTGTTGAGGTGCGCGGCGCGCAGCGGATGCTCGAGGCCGTACACCGCTTCCACCAGCGCGAGGGCGCGCGCATGGTGCCGCTCTGCCTCGGCGTAGCGCCCCAGTGCGTTGAGCGCCTGGCCCATGCCGATGAGCACGTCGGCGAGCGCCACGTCCCGCGGCCCGCGCGCCCGCTCCAGCAGCGCGAGGGACTTGCTGGCGTCGTCGAGCGCCCGTGCGTAGTCGCCCTGACGGTAGCGGAGGTTGCTGCGGACGCGGTGCAGCTCCGCGGCCACCTCCAGGGAGGCCTCGGGGCCCAGTCGCTCCAGGGCCGCCTCCGCCATGCGCGCGGTGCGCTCGGCCTCCTTCACCAGGCCCATGCCCTCGACTTCCGTGTAGAGGAGGCGGTTCCAAGCGTGGGCGGCCGTCTCGTCGTCGTGCCCGGCCTCCGCGACGCGCACCGCCTCCTCCAGCGCTTCGCGCGCCGGCGCGAAGCTCCCGGCCGTGCCCCGCAGCTCGCCCAGCAGCAGCAGGGCGCGCGCCAGCGTGGGCCGGTGTCCCAGTCCGCGAAGGGATGTCACCACGGCCTCGAGCGGGGGCAGGACGCGCGCATGGAATCCGGCTGCGCCCTGCACGCGCAGACCGTCCAGCTCCCGGCCCAGCGCCGCCAGTTGCTCACGCGCTTCCGCGGCCTGCGGCAGCGGTTCCACGCGGGCGAGCGCGTCGCGGTCCGCGCACGCGGCCAGGGAGGGGAGCTGCCGCGCGGCCTCGGGCGCCCGGGTGAGGGCCTCGCGCTCGCCTCCCTCCAGCAGCTCCACCAGGACGCGCAGCGCGCGGCGCCGGCCATCCAGGCACGCGGCGCGCAGGTCCATCAGTTGCTCGGACTGTGCCTGCCGCACGCGCGTGTCCTCGCAGGACTGACGCTCCTGGGCCACCAACGCCTGGGCATAGGCGTCCAACGCGCGCGCGGTGGACTCGAAGGCGTCTTCGGGCGCCGGCAGTGCGCCCTGATGGAAGCGCTGCTCCAGCCGGGCCCGGTGCGTCGCGTCCCAGGTACCCTCCAGTCGGGCCTCCAGACCGGTGCACACCTGCGCGGCGTCACCCCGTGCCAGTGCGAAGCCCACGGCGGTGCTGGCCGCCACGCCCGTGGCCAGTGCCACGGCCGCCAGGCGCCAGCGGCGCGCGCGCGTGCCGGACTCGAGCCGGGCCAGCAGTGCGTCCAGGGAAGGGTGGCGCGAGGCCGGCTCCACGGACAGGCCGCGCAGCACGGCGTCGCGCACGGTGCCGGGCACGCGCGAGCCACGGGGGGGCGGCGTGAGCCGTCCTTCGCGCAGGGCCTGGGCGCGCTCCGCCGCCGTGCCTCCCGCGAAGGGCCGCTGGCCGAAGAGGGCCTCGTACAGCGCGACGCAGAAGCTGAACTGGTCGCTGCGCGCGTCCGCACGCTGGCCTCGCCACTGCTCCGGGGACATGTACGCGGGCGTTCCCTGCCGCACGCCTGCGAGGGTGTCGCTTTCCCTTGGCGGGGACTCCGAGGTGGGCCCGTCGCCAGTTCCCGGCTCGGCGGGGGCGAGGCGTGCGAGGCCGAAGTCGGTGACGCGCACCTGTCCGTCGTCGCCCAGCAGCACGTTGTCCGGCTTGAAGTCGCGGTGCACCAGCCCCACGGCGTGCGCGGCCGCGAGCCCCTGGCCCGCATGGAGGAAGCGCGCGAGCACCTCACGCCATGGCCGCTGCGCCTCCGCCAGCCAGTGGCGCAGCGTCCTTCCTCGCACGAGCTCCATGGCGAGGAAGACGGTGTCCCCGTCCAGGCCCACGTCATGCACGATGACGACGTTGGGGTGGGAGAGCCGGGCCAGCGCCTGGGCCTCGCGCACCAGCCGCCCGCGAGCCTCCGCGTCCGCCACGGCCCCGGGCTTGAGCAGCTTGAGCGCCACCTCCCGGTCCAGGTCCGGGTCATACGCGGCGAAGACCACCCCCATGCCGCCCTCGCCCACGCGGCGCAGCAGCACGTAGCGCCCCACGTGCGCTCCAGCCTGCGGAGGAGCGCCCGGGGCGGGCGTAGCCAGGGAGTCCAGGGTCCCCTGTCCCTTGAGTCCCGCCACCACCGTGCAGCACACCGCGCACCCGTCCAGGTGTGCCTCCAACTGCGCCACTGCGCCCGCGGACAGGCGCCCCTGCTCCCACTCCAGAAGCTCGTTCTCGTCAGGACATGGGGTCATGGAAACAGCCCTAGGGCTGCATATCCCGGGAAACATACGTCATCGGAATACACGGCTGGGAAGAGGGGCGTTCGGGACACCCCTGGCCCAGGCGCAGCCAGGTGGCGGAGCCCGCAGGGTGGACCCCGGACCTCGGACCTCAATCACACGAGTGTTGGTGGGACGACGTTTCCCCGGTGTCGGCCCAGGGGAGCCGTGGCCCGTGGACGCGCGCGTTGTCGTGACGCGCGTCGAAGCGCGAGGCGCTGTCGCGGACCTGGGGTCCAGCTCGGGGTGGCACGCGAGGAAAAGAAGCCCTGTTGAAGTGGACCTGGTGGAGCGCTGCCATGTGTCTCGCTTTGGGTGGATTTACCTCGCGAGACGTGCAGTGGCCCTGGTTTCGCAATTCGTGCCCCCTGGGTGGAAAAGTCAGGCGGTACGAGAGCGCTACCGGATCGCGCACGAATTCTGTGCATCAGTTTGCGCCTCGTCGGCTCCGTGACCTGGGGATCCGCCCCGATGTCAGCACCCTGCCAGAAGAGGCAGGGCGCTCGGATGACCATCAGGAGCAATGACATGAAAAGACAATGTTCTGACGTGCCACACAGCCACTTGAAGTGGTGTTTGCTCACCGCCAGCCTCGCCGTCCTGCCTGCTTGCGGTAGCGAGTCTCCGACCGCCGAGTCTCGAGAGCCGGCCCCGGACACGGCCGTGCCCCAGGCCGCCGTCGCCGCGGGCAAGTTCCTGAAGTCCGCCGACGCCGTCCCCGGGCAATACATCGTCGTGCTGAAGGACGACAGGCTCGGCAACGCCAGTGTGCCCGAGGCCGCCCAGGCACTCGCTCTTCAGCACGGCGCCAGAGTCATCCGGACCTACTCGCACGCGCTGCGGGGCTTCGTGGCACAGACCCACGAGGCGGGAGCGCGCGCCCTCGCCGCCAGGTCCGAGGTGGACTACGTGGTGGAGGATGGCAAGGCCTCGCTGAGCGGGACGCAGACCGACGCCCCCTGGAGCCTGGACCGCATCGATGATGTCGAGCGGTTCTTTCCGCGGTGGGGCACCTACGGCTACTCGACGACCGGCATCGGTGTGCACGCGTACATCATCGACTCGGGCATCATGACGAGTCATCCGGACTTCGGTGGCCGGGCCACGGGGGACTTCACGGCCATCACTGATCAATACGGGATGGGCGACTGCAACGGGCATGGCACGCACGTGGCCGGCACGGTGGGGGGCCAGAAGTGGGGCGTGGCCAAGAACGTGCGCCTTCACTCCGTGCGCGTCGCCGGCTGCGATGAAATCACCCTGTACTCATACCTCATCGCGGGCGTGGACTGGGTGACGGCCAACCACATCAAGCCCGCGGTGGCAAATATCAGCGTGACTTCGCCCTCTTATGCGGCGCTGGACGATGCGGTCCGCAACTCCATCGCCGCGGGCGTCGTGTACGTCGTGGCCGCCGGAAACTCGAATCAAGATGCGTGCAACTACTCACCGGGCCGCGTCCCTGCAGTCATCACCGTCGGCGCAACCGATGACACGGACGCCCGAGCCTCCTTCTCAAACTTCGGCACCTGCGTGGATCTCTTCGCCCCGGGCATGTGGGTCGACTCCGCTGCGCTCGACGGCACTCATGTGTTCATGAGCGGCACGTCGCAGGCCGCTCCGCACGTGGCCGGCGTGGCGGCGCTGTACCTCGAGAGCAACCCGAGCGCTTCGCCCGCCACCGTGCACACGGCGGTCGTCTACAACGCCCCGGCTGGCAAGGTGACCAGCGCAGGCAGCGGCTCTCCCACCCGCATGGTCCACACCACGCCGCTCACCGCCTGCGGCAAGCTGAGCAGTGGCCAGGCACTCATCCCCGGACGGACGCTCTATTCCTGCGCTGGCAATGTCAGGGTCACCCACCAGACCGACGGGAACGTGGTGGTCTATGACCGGCTGGGTGCGATCTGGAATACACAGACGTGGAGCACGAGCACTTCGACCTTCATCATGCAGACGGACGGGAACCTCGTGCTGTACACGGGCACGGGCAGCCCGCTCTGGTATACGAGCACCGGAGGGAATCCCGGGGCCTATCTGGAGATGCGGGACGACTGCAACCTCGTCATGAACCGCGCGAATGGCACCCGGTTGTGGGAGTCCCACACCGCCTGCCGGTAGCATCGAGGGCGGCGATAGCCCGGGAGGCGGCGGCTTCGATTCCCGCCGCCTCCGCATTCAGAAGCCCAGCAATCTCAACGGGTTGCTGGGCTTTTTCTTTGCCCTCGTGTGATCATGGGCATTCAGTGTGTCCCTCTGGCGTCCCTATCCCGGAGCGGCGCGCGGCTGGGGGACAGGTCGATCCAACTCCTGCACCGCGCGCTTCCTCGCCTCGGGCGACAGGTGCGCGTACCTCATGGTCATTTCAAATCATATGCTGGTTGGCCTCCACACCGGCTCCGTCACGTTGTGGCATGATGGCTTCGTTGCTCGATGGGCGTAGAACGCGCTCGCACGCGATGGGGAGGAATCATGAATGACGCAATGGACGAGCGCCGACGGCAGCAGGCGCAGCACCAGCAGCAATGGCTGCAGTTCGCCCCCAAGCCGCCGGAGCGCGGCAGCAACACCTACGACGTCTTCATCAGCTACCGCTCTTCCGATCGCGCTTGGGCGATGGTGCTCTACGACGTGCTCAAGCTCGCGGGCTGGGAGCCTTTCCTCGACCAGTACGATCTCGTCCCTGGTGCCAACTTGGAGACTTCGCTCAGCGACTCGCTCGAGGCGAGTTCGTCGGGCGTTATTCTCTGGTCGCGCCGTACGAACGATTCGGAATGGTGCAAGCGTGAGCGGCAGTCAATGCGCACTCTCAAGGATACGTCCGGCACGTTCCACTATGTCTTTGCAAAGCTCGACGCGGCGGATCTTCCGCTGTTTGCGCGCAGCGATCTCTATGTCGATTTCGGCGACAGCCCGGAAGGACCGCGCGGAGTAAGTCTCCTGAGATTGATGTGCGGCATGCGCGGCATACCGCTCGATCCCGGTGCTGTGCGTCGTGCACAGGAAGTCGACGAGCATACGAGAAAAGCTCTGACCGCAATCCTCGGCGCAATCGAAGCCGGGAACGCAGCACGTCTGCTCGAGTTTAGCACATCCGCCCATCCGGGACTGCTCGCTTCCCCTGGGCCCGTGCTCGCCGCAGCGCAGGGACTGATTTCGATGAAGGAGTACGAGAACGCCCGTACCGTGCTCGAGCATGCCCGGGCCCATTTCCCTCAATCGATCCGCGTGGTCCAGCTCGAAGGACTCGCATTGCGCCGACTCAAACGCTACCAGGAGGCGATCGACGTACTCTCGGAGCTCAAGGCTGCCGGACATCAGGACCCTGAAACTCTCGGCATCCTCGCGGCGGCGTGGGACGGCCTGTATCAAGAATCGGGAAAAACCCTCCACCTCCGCAAATCGCGGGAGCTGTACCGCACTGCGTTCCAGAGCGATACCAAGAGCTACTACACCGGCATCAATGCGGCCGCCAAATCGCTCTTTCTCAACGAACTGGACGAGGCGGCGCGCCTTGCCGGCGAAGTGCTACCCTTGGTGAAGAGTGCGACAGACGGGCAGGACTTGTGGGCGGCTTGCACACTCGCGGAGGTTCACCTTCTGCAACGCAATGTCGCAGAGGCGGCTGCGCAATATCAGCGTGTCATTGATGCGCACCCCACCGCTGTTGGCGATCTCGACAGCACGCGCGGACAGGCTCAACGCATCTGCACTGCGCTCGGGCTCTCACACGACGACGCAAAAAAAGTGCTCGCGCCGTTCGAGTTATTGTCGGAGCAGTAGTACTACTTGGTTGGCTGTGTAGAGCCCCCGGAATGTGCTCGGCTTTTGCGGGTAGGATGACCCCTGCACAGATACGCAAGCGGGACTCGGAACTGCGCGAGTACATCGAGTCGATAGTGGCCGGCATGGGGCGGCAGAAACGACGCCGCGCTTTGGAGCAGTACCTGCTGGGGCTGCTGCTAGACGACGCTTGGTGGCAGCCGCGTTGAGTGCTCACCTCGCGCGGGAGGCACACGTGCAGACCTGGGACGAAGGTGTCTTCGACCTTGGGGACGGAACGATCGAGTCTCTCGTCGCTGCCACACGGCGGTTCGACTTCGCCGTGCTCGTGCTGACAGCCATCCGCAGCGTGCTGACCGCCTTCCCGTTTCTGGGCGAGGGGCACTGCAATGTATGGGCCCAGCTTCGCGCTCAGGACATACGCACCTCGAAGGCCCGTTGCCTGCGGCTGATGCGCGAGGCAGGGCTGCTGGCATCGGGCCGTGCCCGCCGGGTGCTGGGCCCGCGCAACCACGACGGCACCATTACCCCCTGCTCGGCACCACTCCGACAGGGGGAGTCAGTGAGGACTACCAGGCGCGGCTGACCGAGCGCGGCATCACCTGCTCGATGAGTCGCAAGGGCAACTGCTAGGACAACGCTGTGGTCGAGAGCTTCTTCAGCAGATTGAAGATGGAACTCGTCCACACGCGCAGCTTCCGGACGCGCGAGGAGGCGAAGCTCGCGCTGTTCGAGTACATGGAGGTGTTCTACAACCGCAGGCGCCTTCACTCCTCACTCGGCTATGTCAGCCCCGCCGAGTACGAGCGAGCGGCTGAGGTGCAGAGGCGGGCCGCGTAGCCAACCTGTCCACCGGAGCGGGCGACGCTCAGGACCGACTGAGCCCATCTTCGAGCACTCTCAAGATGATTCGGATTTCTCGCTTAGTCGTGATTCACGTTTACTTGGCGTGAAAGACAAGTATGATCACTTGTATCGCCGTGAGGATCTGTCGGAAGAGTGTGGACGATATTCATGAAGTCTCTCTCATGAGGAGAAACTGAAATGAAGGCTAAGACAATGCTGGCCGCTGTCGTGTTGGTATCAGCGCTCGCAGCGAGCCATTCGCGCGCGGATGACTCTTACGACTGCTCACTCAATGTCAGCCCGTCGTCCTATGTCTTGCGTGGCCAGTTCTTCAGCTATGACATCAATATTCCTTTTTATCCGAGTCCTGGCCCGTTTCCGCCGGGCTATCAGGGGGTCTACCAGCGGTTCACCGTTGTGTTCTACGGCCCCGATCTTCCATCGAGCGGTGAAACCTATCCTGGCACCTTCGGCTTTTGGAATTCAGAGCTGACTGGCTACCAGAATCCCCCGGCAGGCGGAGCTAGCGGGACCTACCTCCGCTATGCCACGTTTTATTACTACCCAAGCGGCTTCCCCTACTGCACGACCAACACGGTCGCGGTCGTACTGCAATGAGGAGATGAGCCACCCTGCTGGCGCTCAGGCGGACTGTCGGGTCCTGGGGTCTCCGCGTTGCTGGAGGTGGTCCGCGTAGACCGCGAGCGTATCCACGTCCCACGATGTCACCAGTGCGTGCTCCAGCTCGCCCCAGTCGCTCCCGTTCATGCGGCGACTCTCGCATGCGCATTGGCGGGATGGAGGCCATGTTGAGAGGTGGCGGTGCTGGAGCGGAGCCCATCCCGGACTGCCAGCACTGCCCTCCGACGACGGATGCCTTCCGACGGTGGCTGTCGGACCGTATCACCCGCTTCCTGCTCGCGAGCGGACCCGGGACTACTTCTCCGGGAAGTACGGCTCGCGAGAGACCACCCGGAAGCCCGGGAGCTTCATGATGTCCACGTCCGGCTTCAAGATGAGGTGCTCCATCGACCCGTACATGTCCTTGCGGATGTGTTCGGGGCGGATGCGGAACTCGACGACGACCATCTCGTCCGTGTCCAGGGGGCCGCGCTCGAGCCCTGGTGCCTGTCGCGCGTACTGCTTCGCGGCGGACATGTTGTTGACGACCACCATCTGCCCGTCCTTGTTCGCGACGGAGCCCTGGACCTCCGCCCCCTTGGGGATCCGGATGCCCCGCTGGACGACGACTTCCTCCGTACCGAACTTGTCGCGGAAGAGCTTCCTTATCATCGCCGGGTCCACGACCTGCTCGCCGTTGCCGGTGGGCGGCTGGCTCAGCGCCTTGCGCATGGCCCCTGGCAGGTCGATGGTTTCGTACTTGCTGCCCACCGGCAGCCGATCGAGCACCTCCAGCAGTTGCTTCGTGCGCTGAGGATCTTTGGCCGCCAGCGCGTTCATCAGCGGCCACGGGTCCTGGAATACCTTGCTGACGAGCTGGGGGTGTAGCAACTCCAGCCGCGCCCGGATGCGCGGGTCTCCCCCCACGTCGTCCACGGCCTTCAGGAGCTTGGCCTTGAGTTCCCCCGCGCTGATGGCGTCGTCCCGGAACTGCGCCCCCGCGGCGCGGATGTCCCTCACGGCGGTGTCGACGTCCCGGGTGGCCTGGGGCATGGACATCCCCTTGCGCTCCACGTCCATCAGGCGCTTGACCAGGTCGTCGCTGATGTTGGGAACGGCCTTCAGGTCCTTCTCCAGCTTCGCCAGGTCGCGCACGCGCGACGCCCGGAAGGCCTTGACCGCGTCGAAGATGGGGCCGGCGGCGAGCAGGTCGAAGCCCGCGCCCACGACGGCCAGCGCCACCCCGGCCAACGACGGATCCACCTCCTGCATCCCCGCGCCGTAGGCCGCGTCCTGGACCTTGTAGTCCTGGACCTCGCGCATGACCTGGACGCCGCCGATGCTCGCCGCGGCGATGAGGGGCAGCAGGGCGGTGCCTCCCGACAGCATGCCGGCCGCGAGCCCCAGCGCGGACAGGCCCGCGTCGACGAGGAACTTGTCGAACTTCAGCTCCGCGTCCCGGTCCTGGATGAGCATGTCCTGCACGGAGCCGGGCTGGATGTTCTGGACCTGCTTGGAGGTGCTCAGCAGCACGTCGAACCCGTAGATGAGGTCCGGGTTCGACGCGATGTTCGCGCGGGTGTCTTGGATGTTCTGCCGGCGCTCGGCCAGGTGCTCCTGGATGAGGGACTGGATGCGCTCGGGCGGGGCCTGGACCAGGTCGCGCAGCTTCAGCTTCTCGTCGCGGAGGATGGGGTGGTCCCGGGTGAGCTGCGCCGCCTCCTGCCGCGCCTTCGCGCGCCAGGACGCTGCTTCGTTGCGGAGCTCCTGTTGCTGCTGCCGCACCTGGGGCGGCTGCATGCTCGGGGAATCCGCTCCCAGCTGCAGGTTGGCCGACGAGCGCTCCGCTTCGACCGCCTTCGCCTCGTACTCGCGCGCCTTCGACAGCCGCTGGTAGAGGTCCTGGGTCACCGCGGGGTCGCGGTACTTGTTCTGCAGCTCGTAGAGGGCGTGGTCGGTCCGGCCCATCAGGTCCTTGGCCACCGACACCGTCTCCTTCTCGAAGGCCGACCGGTAGTCGCGGAGCAGGGTCTCGAACTCCGGGATGCCGGAGATGCCCTGCCGTTGGAGCTCGGCGGTGAGGTTGGCCTTCTTCGCATCGATTTCATTCAGGTGCCGCGTGAGCGAAGGGCCGTCTTCAGGCGAGACGGGATATTTCTCCAGGTTCCGGAGGGCCTTGAGCTCGGTGTAGAGGGCCCCCAGGCCGTCCAGCCTCTTGGACAGGCCCTGGAGCTTCTCCAGCTCCTGCAGCCGCTCCGTACGCTGGGCCAGGTACGTGTCGACGGACTTCTCCAGCGCGCCCCAGTCGGAGGTGGTGCCGGTGACCTTGCTCAGGTAGTCGGCCAGCTCCAAGGGCGAGAGCTTCGCCAGCGCCTGACCGGCACGCAGGGCGGCCGCGGCGTCCTTGGGGGCCGGAGCGCCTTCCTTGAAGAGGACCTCGCGGACATGCTCGGGCAGTTGCTGGAAGAGCTCCTTGAGGAGGAGGTCGCGCTGGATGGACTTGAGGTAGTCCCGGTCCTGGGGAGACGTCGGCCGGTAGGTGCCACGGGTCCGGGACTCGAACTCCTTCATGGCCTCGCCCTTGAGGCGCTTCTGGTCCCCCGGCGGCAGCCCGTTGAAGAGCGAGTCCGACTCCTTCGCATCCGCGTCGCTCATCGCCTGGAGCGTGTAATCGGTGAGGGGGACTTCGTAGAAGGGGGCGTTGCGGTCCGCCGCGGTGAGCGTGGGCTCCTTGCCCTTCCAGCTGAGCTGCCCGGTGTTCACCATGGCCTCGGCCTGCGCCCGGTCCACCTTGTGGTACTGCATGCCCAACTGGATGAGCAGCTCCCGGGGCGTGAGCTCCTGCCGCTGCTGCGGTGTCAGGTGGCCCAGCCGGATGCGGAAGGGAATGGTGACGCCGCCCCCGGTGGGCGGCGTCTTCACGGGGCCCAGGCCCACGGCCCGCATCGCCATGGAGGAGGGCTGGGACTCCATCAGCGGCACCGTGCGCTCTGCTCCCGTGAGGTCGGGGCCGCGCGGCTGGGGCTTGAAGCTGAAGCTGTCCTGCTCGAGGAGGGAGCGGGGCGTCCGCGACGACTGGGGGAGGGGGGCCGTCCCGGGACGGACGGGGACGGCCTCCGGCTGACGGGTCGTCATGACGCGGTTGGTGGTGGCCGCGCTGGTACTTTTTTGGATGCCCATGTCACTCCCCCTCGGAGCGGCTGCTAGCGGTGCTCTCCAGGGGGATGGGACGTGGGGAATTCTTTTGCATTTCGTGGGAGCAGTTCCCGGGCAGGGGCCTCCAGCCCTCGCCGCTGCTCACCCAGGACGCCTCCGGCCGGACGCCGGGCGTCGGACGGGACGCCTGCGTGAGGCGGGGCAGCCCCACGAGGGCGCGCACCCGCTCCGGCCTCTTCGTGCTCGTTACTGCACGCGCAGCGTGTACGAGCCGCCGTTGCGGCGGAGCTCCGCGTTCATGTCGTCGCGGAACCGGCGCAACCGAAGGTGAAGTTCCGCGAGGACTTCCGCCCCTTCGCCCCGTCCGTGCTGCGGGAGGACTGCTCCACCTACTTCGACTGCGACTACGACAGCCCGTACATGATCCTGGTGGCGCCGGTGCGCCCCGAGTGGCGCTCGCGCCTGCCCAGCGTGGTGCACCAGGACAACTCGGCCCGCATCCAGACAGTGACCGAGGACGTGTCCCCCGCGTACTACCGGCTGCTGAAGGACTTCAAGGCGGTCACTGGCATCTCCGTGCTGCTGAATACCTCCTTCAACCGCAAGGGCATGCCCATCGTCGAGACGCCCGCGGATGCAATCAAGTTCTTCCTCGGCTGCGCGCTGGATGCGCTGGTGCTGGAGGACCGCATCTTCTTCAAGACGGCGACGGAGGCGGCCGTGGACCTGTCCCTGGAAGCGCTGCTGCTCGAGCGGCTCAAGCCGGCCCTGGAGCGCAACGCCGAGGAGGCCCGGACGCTGGGCGGGGTGTACGAGCTGCGCCTGAGCGGCGTGCGGACCTTCACCCTGGACCTGTCGCGCGCGCAGCCCACCGTGTACGAGGGCCGTGCCACGCCGGATATCTCGCTCGCGCTCTCCGAGAGCGACTTCCAGCGGCTCTACAACGACCCGAGCGAGGCCATGGCGCTGTTCGGTGCGGGGAAGATCTCCGTCATCGGCGACCTGCAGCGCGCGCTCGTGCTGCTCCGCGTCTTCCAGATGTCCTGAGCGGCCGTCCTTCCGGCCGGCGCTTCTCCTCCAACCCTGGCTCCTTCCCCACGTGAGGGAGCCGGACCGGGTTCAGCCCGTCACCGGCCCGACATTGTCGCCGGAATTCCGGTCGATGTAGAGATTGTACGGGTCGATACCCGCGTGGGTCGGCTCCGTGTCCGTGACGAAGCGGAAGACCTGCTTTCCGCTGCGCACCTTCTGCCGCTCCATGCGGATCACGTCCTTCTTGTCGAAAGCGCCTCCACCCGGTTCCGAGGTGAAGAGGCCGATCTCGATGAGGTCACTGAGCGGCGCCTCCGTCTCCTCGCCCTGGCCGTTGGCGTAGAGCTTCTTCGCCTCGACCGGCACGGTGACGTCCCATTTTCCGTCCGCCCGCTTCACGGCCTTCGGGTGCTGCACCTTGAGGTCGTAGAGCGTGATCCGTTCGAACAAGTCCGTGATCAGCGCCTGGTCCTCTGGCGTCTGTGCCTCCTCGCGCAGAAAGGCAACCAGGTCGACGGAGCGGGGATAGGGTGCAACCGTGAAACGGTACCGGTCGACGTACCGCCGCAGCGCGCGATTCACCGCTTCCTCGCCCATCCGCTGCTGGAGCAGATACAGGGCGAGCGCGCCTTTACCGTAGGCGATGTGCTTCTGGTCGAGCTCGACGCTGACGAGCGGCTCCTCCGCGAGCACCTGGGTACGACGGCCGCTCAGATAACGATCGAGCTGAAACTGCAGGAAACGGCGGATCTTGTCCTCGCCCTGAATCCTCTTCATCACCATCAGCGCGGAATATTGAGCAAGCGTTTCGTACAACAGCCCGGCGCCCTGCATCCGGGCGCCCAGCACCTGATGCCCCCACCATTGGTGCGCAAGCTCGTGGGCGGTGAGCATGCTGACCATGTCGAACGCTTCCGGATCCCGGAGGTCCATGGCGAAGCTGCCCGTTTCGGAAACAGGGATGGTGTGCGCAAAGGCCTGGCCGCCTTGCCGGTAGACGGGAGTCTCGATGATCCGTGCCTGGTCGAACTGATAGGGACCGAAGGCCTGGCTGTAATAATCGATGGAGGTCCGCATCGCCGTCATCATGCGGTCGACATTCCAGTGATGCGCGGGGTGGAAGTAGACCGAGTGTTCGACACCCGCGTGAGTCTGCCTTCTGACGGCATAGCGGCCCGACAGGATTGAAAAGAAATTCTTGATGGGCGTGTCGGACACGAACCGCGCGATCCGACGGCCGTCTTGCACCTGCTCGGACACCCTCTTGCCGGGGGCGATCGGGATCTGATCAGCGGGGGTCGAGATGGTGATATCCGCGGTGGTCCAGCTGGCGTCGCCGCCAGGTATGACTTTCGTGGCCGCCAGATCGTCCAGCCGCGGGAGCGGCTGCCGTTCCGGAAGACCGTATTGGCGGCGCGCGGCCGGCTCTTCAATCAGTCCGACATCGCTCATGCCGATGCGCGGCGTCAGCTCGAGGCTGTCGAGATCGGTACCGTTCGGTGCGATTCCCGTCTCGGTGCCGGAGGCCCGGAAACCGACCTGCTCCCGGCGGGTTCGGAAGGCGAACGAGCGTGCTTCCCCCGGCTGCATCGGCGCATCAAGACGATAGATGCGGTAGCCGAACTCCTCGTCATTCCGTTCCAGCCGCGCCGCCGGAAAATCGATGTCGACGAGGTCGAGATCGAGATTCATGAGGCGCACGTGGACCGATTCGATCGGCGACTCCGTCTCGTTGACGAGCCGGTAGCCGCCACGCACCTCCGCGCGGACCTCCTCGGGATAGAGCGCTACGTCGAGCTCGACATGCCTGACCACCGGTTGTGGCAAGGGTGCGTAGCGGAAGAAACGCTTTTCATATTCGGCGAGGTACCGCTGCGAATCCCCGGTGCGAAAGTCGTTCCGGATGAGCGTATTGTAGACAATCCAGGATCCACTCAGCACGAAGAGGGCAGTCGCCGCGATGGTCACCCGTCCGGTCCTGCCGGTCCATCGCGCGGGAATCTGACGCAGCCGCGGCTTCAAGCGCTGTTCGGTGCCGCGCGGCCAGAGCAGGTGCACAGCGACCAGAAGCAGCGCCGCCGTCGCAGCCCAGAACAGCCGGAACCACCAGGCCGCCGTCCAGAAGTTGCCGGTGCCGGTCATGTCGGACAGAGGCACGGCGGGGACGTTGCCATAGAGGAAGAGGGGATGCTCGAGTCCCAGTGTGGGCCCGAAAAACAGAAGGATGATGTAGAGAACCATCACGCCCCAGCCGGCATATTTGCTGGGGCTGAGCGCCTGGACGAAAACCGCGAGCACCGCGATCAGAACGACGTCCACTCCACCCGGAAGGAGATACCAGAGCAGATATTGGCCGGGCGCGAGCTCCACGCCGCCCTTCAGCAGCTGCACGAGGATGCCGACCGCCATGCCGACGAGCAGCGTCGTGAACAGGACCAGCGCCAGGCCGAGCATCTTCGGGAGCATCAAGGCCCATGCCGGAAGCGGCGTCGCATCGATGAGCTCGTGTATCTTCCGTTCGCGCTCGCGCCACACGAGCTCGCCGCCGTAATAGGTGGCGATGATGATCAGGAGCGTGTCGAAGCTTGCCTTGATGATCGGCACGGAGACCGAGGTGAGCGGATGGAGCGCCACGCCCATCCAACCCGAAGCGGTCCACAGACTCGGAAGCGTGAAGGCGAAGGCAATGGTGAGAAGAATCAGGAAGACGGGGCTCTTGAAGATGTAGCGCGCTTCCATCGCGGCGCGGGCGACGAACTGCGCAAGAGCGGTGCGGCTGTCAAAGCGCGGTTCCGCCAGCCGGGTGAATTGCGTGACTGGACCGGCCGCGGAAGAAGGCGCTTCCATTGCCCCCTGTCGCCGGAGCTTGCGCTGCTGTCGCCGCGACACACCCCGATCTGAAAACCGGAATCGGTGATGGGCCAGCGCCAGAAGGGCGATCGACACTCCGACCCAGAGCAGCCTGCTCAGCAGCATCAGGTCCGTCACGGGGACCCGGCCGGCGTTGAGCTCGGCCGCCGTGAAATAGCGCGAGCTCGCCATATAGGCGGACATTCCCAAAGGATCGGCAAGCACACGGAAATTGAGGAGCTGTGGCTGGTCCTCCATCAGCCTCTGCGAGAAGAGGTAGAGGAAGAGGAGGCCGACCACCCCGATGAAGGTCCCAGCGGTCGAGCGCGTTGCGGTGGCGAGCGCAAAAAGAATCGCCGAAATGATGAGCGCGTTCGGCAGCGCGAACAGGCCATAGCCATAAGCCCAAGCGGAGAGACGGTTGGGCCCGAGCATCTCCTGATTGGCGAAAGGCATCAGCGTGCCGAGCCATGAGCCGAGTGTAACGGTCGCTACGACCAGTGCACCGACAGCGAACGCGCCGAGAAAGCGGCCAAACAGATAATCGAATTTCGCGATCCGGGTGGAGCGGACGATGGGGCCGAACCCGGTCTGATCGTCGCGCACGATGACGTTTGACACAAAGGCGGCGCCTACGAACAGGAAGACGAGCGACACGACGAGGTGAGACACGATGATGGAGTGCGGGCTGTTGAACAGGACATTCCCGCCCCCAGGGGTCACGAGCTTTACCACCGCCATGTCGCCGAAAGCGGCCAGGAAGCAGAGGGCCGCGACCGCTCTGAAAAGGGGGCTGTTGACCTGGTAGCGGAATTCGAAGGCGGCGATCTGGCCGAGCATGTCGTCCCTCAGGCTGCGCGGCGGGAGGGGGCGAGGGTGGCGAAGTAGACGTCCTCCAGGTCTCCCTCGACGGCGGTGAAGCCGTTGCCCGGGTCCATATCGGAAAGGACGTGAACCACCGTTCGCCCGGCGAACAGCCGCGTCGAGATGACCTCGTACTGCGCCTTGTGCCGCTCGAGGTCAGCTCGCTCGAGCGCCTTCATCCAGATTCGGCCGCGGCTGCCTTGGATGAGCTCGAGCGGCGCGCCTTCCAGCTGTATCCGGCCGCCGGCCAGCACCGCCATGCGCGGGCAGAGGTCGGCGACGTCCTCGACGATGTGCGTGGACAGGAGCACCACTACATTCTCGCCAATCTCGGCCAGCAGATTGAGGAAGCGGTTGCGCTCTTCGGGGTCGAGGCCGGCGGTGGGTTCATCGACGATGATCAGCTCGGGATTGCCGATCAGCGCCTGGGCGATGCCGAAGCGCTGCCGCATGCCACCGGAAAAGCCGGCCAGTGCCTTCTTGCGCACCGACCAGAGGTTGACCTGGTTCAGCAGGCTTTCGACCGTCGCCTTCCTGTCGGATGCCGAGGAGATGCCTTTCAGCACCGCCATGTGGTCGAGCATGTCGTAGGCCGAGACCCGGGGATACACACCGAAATCCTGGGGGAGATAGCCGAGCGTGCGCCGCAATTTCTCGGGCTCGGCAATCACGTCGATGTCGCCGAAGCGGATGCTGCCCCCAGTCGGGGCCTGGAGCGTTGCGAGGGTCCGCATCAACGTCGATTTGCCGGCGCCGTTCGGCCCCAACAGGCCGTACATGCCGCGTGGAATGCTCAAGGAAACACCGTCGAGCGCGCGCGTGCCGTTGCCATAGACATGGCTGACGTTGTTCAGTTCGAGCATCGAATCACCAAGGTGTGGGCCCTATTGATGTGTCATTGCTGTTCGCTGCCCTACGAACGGGGCCGGAGGTGATTGCGTTGTCCCAGGGCTCCGCCGGAACCGGCGATCAGGCGCTCTTGCGGAACGCATGGGGCGAAGGGGAGGGGGTCGGGCACTCCTCCTCTAGCCCCGGCTCCGCCCCCGCTTGAGGGAGGCAGGTGCACTGGGAGCGCGCGGGCGTCGTCTGCAAGGAGTGCCGTTCCGTGGTGGTGCGTACGCTCTCCGCGCACTCGCGTGACGCCGGGCCCCACTGAGGGCGCCGGGGATGCACGGCCGGGCAGGCGCTTGCCGCCTGTGCAGCCGAGCACTCCACCTCGTGCAGCGGGCTGCACACCCGGTGGGGGCGCGGGGCGGCGGCCGGGCCCATCCCCGCGGAAGGAGGGAGGCTTCCCGGCTGGCCCTGTTGGTGCATTGCTGACGCTCCATGTGCAGTGAATGCGCCGCCACCCCTTTTGACGGCCTTCGCGCCGCCCAGCCCAGCGAGCACACCCGCTGGCTGGCGGAGCCCGATGAGCCCGCGCTGCGCGAGCTGCTCCACGCGCGCTACGCCGGGAGCTACTCCTACCGCTTCCTCCATGAGCCTGGAGGGGCCTTGCGGCTCTGGAGGGCCGGCGCGCTGCTCAGCCTGGGGGAGTTCGACGTCCAGGGCACGCTCCTCTGGCACACGGGGCTGTGGTGCAAGCCGGGGCGGGACTCCCTGGACTCGGGGCTCTCCATGGCCCTGCCTGGCCGGCGCACCTCCATGGACCGCTCCGAGCACGAGCGGCTGTGGAGCCACCTCCTGGAGCTGCTCGAGGCGCGCGTGGGCTTCCTGCACCAGCAGACGTCCACGCTGCACCTCATGGCGCAGCGCTACGCGTCGCGCTTCATGCGGGCCGTGCCGGTGGGCCTCATCGTCGACTACACCGAGGGGGAGACGCTGGTGGGGGTGGAGGGCTCGGGCCTGCCGATGCAGGCGCTGGCGATGACGACGGTGCTCGCGCCGCTGCCTCCGCGCCGGCGCTTCCTGCCCGCGGGGCCGTGGGGGGAGTGGCTCGCGTCCATCCTCGCCGCCTCGGGCCTGCCGGGGACGGTGGAGCTGACGCCGCTGGAGCGCCGCCCTCGCGCCGGGGGCCTCGTGCTGCGCCCGCTCGACTGGAACGAGTCCCTGCGGCTCGAACGGCGGGAGCTGGTGGGGCCTGCCGGGGAAGGGCAGGGGGCCACGGCGCTCCCGTCCTCGCGGGCGCGCGTGGACCTCGTCCACCTGTCCATGGGCGAGCCCCAGCGGGTGGCCGAGGCCACGCCCGTGCTCCTCGCGGCGGGCTACCTGCCGACGGGCCTCCGCCCGCGCCTGGACGCGCCCGACGACATCGTCTTCCAGCACCTGCCGGCGCCGGAGCGGGCGCGCGAGGCGGTGGGGCGGGCGCGGCTGGACGGCGAGGCGGCCCGCGCCCTGTGGAGCGGATGGGTGGAGCGATGCGCGCGAACTTCGTAGACACGCTCCTCGCGCGGCTGGACGGCGAGGTGGCCACCATCTGGGCCACGGTGCTGCTGCGCATCGACGCGCGGCCCGACGTGGCGCGGCTGCGCGGGGCCTTGCGCGCCCTGGTGCGCGAGAGCGAGCGCCTCAACGTGGCCTGGGACGACGCGCGCGGTGCGTGGGTGCCCGCACCGCGCACGGACGAGGCGGTGGACGCGGCCCTGCTGGAAGGCGCCGAGCCGCTGGACGAGCCCGAGGCGGTGACGCGGGTCATCAACACCCGGGTGGACCTCGCGAGCGACGTGCCGCTGCGGCTGCACCTCCACCCCCTGGCCGATGGCGCGCCGGGCCCGTGGCTGCTCGCCATCCAGCTCCACCACGCGATTGGGGACGCCAAGGCGCTCGCCCACCTGCTGGAGCGGCTCTGGCTGCACTGCGCGGGGCGCGCGTCGGAGTCGCCCCCGCTGGGCCCCTCGACGCTGACGGATGGCAAGGTGCTGCTCGCGGCGCTGCGCGGGCCGGGCCGGGTGCTGGGCCTCGCGAGCCCCCGCCGCCGGCTCCTCGCGCAGCGGGGCCTGGGCCTGCGCCGCAGTGGAGACACCGCGGGCCGCTCGTTGATGGCGACGGCGCGCCTGACACTCCCGGCGGGCCGCACGGACGTCCAGGCCTCGGAGGTCTTCTTCGCCGCGCTGCTGGCGGGCGTCGCGCTGCGCGAGCCCACGAAGGACGGGCTCATCCGCCTGCGGGTGCCGGTGGACCTGCGGCGCATGCTGGGGCTGGGGCGGATGCTGGGCAACGGCTGCTCGACGGTGCCGCTGGAGCTTCCCCTGCGGGAGGTCCGCGCCCGGCTGGAGGACGCGCCCGCCCTGGCGGCGCTGGTGCGCGAGGCGCTGCGGCGCGTGCTCGACGAGGGCGTGCACTGGACGACGGCGCTGGAGTGCATGGCGGTGGCGCGGCTCGCCCCGGGGCCCGTGCTGCGGCGCAACGCGCGCCCCGGGCTGGTGGCCGAGCCCCGCACCAACACGCTGGTGGCGACCTACCTGGGGCGGCTCGACAAGCACTTCGTGGACGCGCCCTTCCGCATCCACTCCATGCGCAGCCACACGGCCACCTGGGGCGCGACGGGCCTGGGCTTTGGCGACACGCTCAACATCAACACTGCGACGTTCGAGGGACTGTGGACCCGGGGCGAGCTGCGCGACTTCACCGAGCAGCTTGCGGGCTGGGCGTCCTCGGGCTTCGGGCTTCCGGCGGAGGTGGTGGGACCATGAAGGGGCTTCGCGACGCGCCCGCGCTCTACCTGGGCTTCATCTCGCTGCACCTGCTGCTGGGGCACCTGGGCTCCAGCCTCGTCTACCGCCTGCGCTTCGGCCGCAGCCCGCTGGCCTACCGGAGCACCGGGGCCGACTCCGCCCACACGCGCCTCACGCGGCGCATCAGCGGCGCCTCGCTGGTGTGGGCTGGCTCGGTGGTGGCGGCGGCGCTCTGGCCGCGCTGGTCCGAGCTGCCCTGGGGCCGGCCCCTGCTGGCCCTTCCGCCGGAGGTGGGCTGGGCGCTGGGCGTGCTCGGGCTGGTGGGCATGCTGGCGGCGCAGTACGGCATGGGCGCGACGTTCCGCATCGGCGTGGACGCGGGGGAGGCCCCGCCCGTGCTGCACGAGAGAGGACTCCACCGCTACTCGCGCAACCCCATCTACGTCTTCTCCTACCTGTACCTCGTGGGCGCCTCGCTCTGGGCTCCGTCGCTGGTGACGCTCGGGGCGTGCGCGGGGCTGGGGGGGCTGTTCCACGGGCTGGTGCTCCAGGAGGAGCGCTACCTCTCCGCCCGCCTCGGCGAGGCCTACGCGCGCTACCGCCAGCGCGTCCCCCGCTACCTCTAAAGGCCCCATGCAGCCCGCCCTCGCCCCCGTCTGCGCTTCACCCGCTGCCCCCGCCGGGCCGGGCCCCTCCCGCGACGAGCTGGTGGAGCTGCTGCGCATCCGCCCCGCGCGGGCTCTGGGCATGGCGGTCCTCCACCTGGGCGTGTGGGGGCTGGCCGGCGTGGGGCTCGCGCACGTCAGCGGCTTCTGGCTGAAGCTGCCCCTGTGGCTGCTGGCGGCCCAGGGCGTCATGGGGCTCATCCAGCTCGACCACGACGCGTGGCACGACACCCTCTTCCCGAGGCCCTGGCAGAACCGCCTCTTCGGCAACGGGCTCAGCCTGCTCGTGGGCATCGCCTACGAGCCGATGCGGCACGACCACCTCGCGCACCACCGCTGGAACCGCACCGAGAAGGACCCTGACGCCTACAACGCGGGCCGCCGCTCGCCCGGGCTGTGGGCACTCTTCTACGCCACCGTGCTGCTGGGCCTGCCGCTCAGCCTCGTCTACTTCAACGTCCTCTACCCGGTGCAGCACTTCGACGCCGCCCGCCTGCGCCGCCATGCGCGGGTGCTGCTCGGCTACGGGGCCTTCTACGCGCTGCTCTTCTGGCTCCTGGCGGGCCACGGGCTGCTCGGGGGCGCGGTGGAGTGCTGGCTGCTGCCGGTGCTCTTCGCCAGCCCCCTCAACGGGCTCAAGTCCATCTCCGACCACCACGCCAACGTCTGGCGCGGCGACCGCTTCCACACCGCGACGACGGTGCGCAGCACCCGGCTCGTCACCTTCCTGTGGAACGGCCTCAACCACCACCTGGACCACCACCTCTACCCGCGGGTGCCCGGCTACAACCTCGCGCGGCTGCACGCGCGCCTGCGCCCCGAGCTGCTCGCGCGCGGGGCCCCCGTCTTCGACAGCTACCTCCACGTCATGTGGCGGGCCCTCCTGGCCGGCCCCATGGTGGTGGAGGAGGACGTGCGACTCGTCACCCTGGAGCGAAAGCGCCCATGAACGCCCTGCGCCGGCTGTACGCGGACATCCGCTACGAGGACGGCCGCTGGCCGCTGTACCGGTGGGACCTCAACCTGCGCTACATCACCAAGAGCCTCCTGCACCTGCCGGAGCCGCGCTCGGCCGAAACCGGGGAGCACTTCGCGCGAGTCGCCCGGCACCTCGCCTCGGGGAGCTGGCGGCACGCGGGCGCGCCGGAGCTCCGGCTGAGCGCCGTGGGCGACATGATGTGGATTCGCAGCGGCTTCCACCGCGCCCTGTCTCCCGGCGTCCGGGAGGTGATGGCGGGGGACGCGGTGGCCTTCGCCAACCTGGAGACGCCGGTGGACCCGGCGCGGCCCGTGCCCCGGCTCGTCTACGAGACGCTCCACTACAACGCCCCACCGGACTACCTCGCGGCCTGGGAGGGCACGGCGCGCCACCGCGTCTTCTCCCTCTGCAACAACCACGCGCTCGACCAGGGCGCCGAAGGGCTGGAGCGGACCCGGGGGACGGTGCTGGCCTCCTCCCAGCACCGCTGCGTGGGAGGCCCCCGGCCGGAGGACGCGGTGGCCGCCCTGGAGGTGGACGGGGTGCGGATGGGCATCGCCGCCGTGACGTATGACATCAACCACCTCGTGGGGGCGCCGCCCGCCGGGGTGCCGGTGACGCGGCTGGGCAGCCCCCTCCACGCGCCGGACTGGGATCGGCTGGGCGCGCTCATCGACGCCGCTCGCGCGGTGGGGCCGGACCTGGTGGTGCTGATGCCGCACTGGGGCTTCGAGTACGAGTACTGGCCCGAGGCCCTCCAGCGCGAGCACGCCTGGCGGCTCATCGAGCGCGGGGCGGACCTCCTCCTGGGCTCCTCGCCGCATGTCCTCCAGCCGGTGGAGTGGGTGTCCATCGACGGCGCGGACGCCACATGCCCCACGCAGGTGCGCCGGGGCGGGCCCGCGCGGATGGGGCTCATCGCGTACTCGCTGGGCAACTTCCTGAGCATCATGCCCACGCTGGCGTGCCAGACGGGGGCCGTGCTGAAGCTCGCGCTCGCCCGGGACGCGCGGGGCGTGCTCCAGCCGGTGGATTTGCGCGCGGTGCCCACCGCCTGTGGACGGGGACTCGGTGGGGAGGGGTTGCTCGACGCGGGCGTGGTGCGCCTGGACGAGCTGCCCCCCCAGCGGGCGGCGCCGCACCTCGCGCATGCTCGGCGGACGTTGGGCGCGCTGCTTTCGGACCGGAGGGACTGAGGATGTCGTCGATTGAGGAGCAGTTGGAGGCGCTCACCGTCGGGATGGCGCGGCAGGTCGCCAGCTGGCTGCCGGCGGTGACGCCAGAGCGCTACGTGGCGTTCCTCGACATGATGTACCACTACACGCGGCGCAGCGGAGACCGGCTGCGGCTCGCGGCCGAGCGCGCCACGCTCCCCGAGCTGAAGGCCTTCTTCGCGGAGCTGGCGGGGGACGAGCAGTCGCACTACCTGCTGGCCCAGGCGGACCTCGCGGCCTTCGGGCGCGAGCCCTCGTCCGACACGCCTCGCGAGGTGGCCGACTTCCACGCCTTCTGGGAGGGAATCGGGCCGGAGCGGCAGCTCGCCTTCCTGGGCGCGCTGCGCGTGCTGGAGGGCGTGGCGCGGCACCTGGGAGGCGAGGCCCGCCAGGGGCTGGGGCGGCTCGGGCTGGAGCGGACGAAGGCGCGCTTCATCCTCGTCCACCTCGACGTGGACCTGGAGCACGGCGCGCGGGCCCAGGCGCTCTGCGCAGCGCTGGGGGCCGGGCACCCGGAGCCGCTGCTCGAAGGGGCCCGGCGGGCCGCCGACTTCTGGGTGGCCATCCACCGCGCGGCGCTGGCCGGCGAGGCGCGGCCCTGAGCGGGTGCCTCAACGCACGGAGAGGACGCGGCGCTGCGTGACCAGGATTGCGCGTCAGGAGGGGCCGCCCAGCGGCAAGGAAGTGAAGCCATGACAAAGGCACTCGCGCTCGATGCAGCGTGTGAAGCGGCGGGCATGAAAGCGCCCGGCTCGTGCATGTGAGCCGGGCGGATTCGCGAACTAGTGAACGAGCTCGAATTGCTATTTCAGGGGTTGCCGCTCACCGCGAACACACAGCTCGAGAACGCGGTGGAGCAATTGTTGACCACCTTGAGCTCCGCTCCGTGCGACGGGCCACCGTACGCGTTCATGACAGCTGCAGGCAGCTCACTCACCACCATGCCCTTGGTGAGCGTGAAGGTGCAGCGGGCGGTACCGACACTGCAGTCGTTGGTCAACTTGAGTGGGCTGACGCCCGTACCGGTGCTCTCGACGTTTACGAAGAGCGACGGTGCGGCCCGGTTGGAGATCAGTCCGCGTGAGATGGACCACGTGCAGTCGGGGTGCCCCGAAGTGCAGTTGTTCACCAGCTTCAGCAATGCATTCTGCGCAGCGCCACCGTAGGCGTTCATCATCAGGCCTTCGTCAGCGCTGCTGCGAATCGGAATGTCGCGGTACGTGAACGTGCAATCGGTGGAAGCTGACGTGCAGTTGTTCACCAACTTGAGCGGGGCGCCATGAACAGCTCCGCCATACGCATTGATCGCGAGACTCGGGTTGGTGTCGCTCACGAACAGGCCGTCCTTCAACGTCCAGGTGCAGTCCGTGTTCGTGGGCGAGCAGTTGTTCACCAGGCGAACGTCGCCGAGGTGTGAAGCGCCGCCGTATGCGTTGATCGCCAGGCCCGGGTTCGTGTCGCTCAGAAGCATGCCGTTGCGGTAGGTCCACGTGCAGTCCGTGTTCGTGGCGGTGCAGTTGTTGACCAACTTGAGCTGGCCGAGATGCGAAGCGCCTCCGTAGGCGTTCACGGCGAGACCGGAGTTCGTATCACTCAGAATCATGCCGCCGCGCTTTCCACCGTAGGCAACAACGACTCCGTAGATGTCGCGCTGGCTCAGTCGGCCCGAGTTGTTTCCGCCGCTGTTGCAGTAGTGCATGACGGACTCAGGGTCGTAGCTGGAGAAGTTGTTGCCAGTGATGGAGCCGGCGGGGTTGCAGACAGGATGGCTGGTCGACGTGTTGTCGCCACGGTCCTGCTCGTGCCCGAAGCCGAGCACGTGACCGAACTCATGCACCGCGAGGTACTCCGTGCGTGACACGCTCCCGCTGAGCGGCAGCGCGATGTGGGTACTGCGTGCCGAGAGATTCGGCGTGGGGTTCATCAGCGCAGCCATTCCCACTTGGCTGCTGCCACCGCCGCCCTGATCACTGCCGAGCTCGACGAGCACCCTGACGAATTGCTGGGAACCGGTGGAGGGGCAGATGCCGCTCCAGTTGAAGCGCACGTTTCCGTGACGCTCCCACGTGTTGCGAACTGCATTCACGATGATCGCCTTACTCGCGTCATTTCCGACGGTAACCCAGCACACCGGAATTTGAGCGCCGGGCGACCACATGGTGACTCCCGTCTGTGAGTACAGCGCCTCCTCCTGCTGTGCGCGCGCAACCTCTTCCTCAGGCTCAGCACCCTCTGGAACGTTACATCCGAAAAAGACACTCACGACCAACGCCGCCGACATAGGCCTCAACATTGAACACTCCTTATTGGTTGAAACGTATACGTATAGGACGGATAGGAGCCCTGTTGAGGGCGGCGGGAGGGTGAAGAGGACCGTCTCCTCCGTCCCCGGCGGCGCCTCGGCCGCCGTCTGCTTCTCCATCGTCAGTCCCGTCGGTGGACCCGCCGCCGCACGCGGCAAGCGCCGCGAGCGCGACCAGGAGGAGTGCACGGCAGGGGCGGGGCGAGGCGCGAGGTATGGAGACTCCGGTGGAGAGGAACAGCGAGGCCGACTATTCCCCTGGCCCGCGGCACGGGGGAGGTGCACTCGCGACAAGTCGGCTGGGCCACCCCTCGTTCGTCCCCAGGTGCTCCTGACGTCACTGGTGGACGCGGAGCGCTACCCGGCCGAAGAGGTGGTGGCGCTGTAGGCGCGGGGGTGCGGCGCAGCTACGACATGCTCAAGACGGACCCGGGCAAGGTGCTGCTCGCCAGCCGCCTGGCCGGAGCGCTCGTCTCGCTCAAGGGTAGGAAGCTGGGCCGCCGCCTGCGTCAGCGTCTGCTCGTGCCGCTGCTGCTGCGGGCCCTGGACCTCGTCGAGGAGAACGACGTCCGCCAGTCGCTCGACTCCCGGGAGCAGGTGGACGAGGGCGTCATCAACTACCTGAAGGGGCCGCTCGCGACGGAGGTGGCCCGGGGGAGACGAAGCGGCCGCGGGCCCGCTGAAGGCGCACGTGCGCTCCCTGGTGGACCGGCCGGAAGGCCCCTGGCGCGCGGCGGCCTCTGCTTGTGGCAATGCCATCCTCCGGCGCCGTGCCGAGCTGTCCGCGAAGCTGATGCACGAAGTGCGAGAGCTCCCGCTGGCGGAGCGGCTCGCCCTGGGGTCCGAGTACCTCTACAAGCTCTTCCTCAAGCGCGAGCGCCGGGGCCGGCACCAGCTGAAGCTGCACCTGCTCACGCAGGGGAAGCAGGGGCCGATGCGGCCACTTCCCGCCTCGGGCACGCAGCCGGACGCGACGTCCCCTCACTGACGCGGACCAGGGCATGCCCTCCGCGCGGCATGCCCGATCCCGCCATTCCTCACGGAGGAGGCATGCGCGTGGACACCGTGCCGCTGTAGGGCACGCCCTGGATGGGCTCCAGCCCGGAGAACGACGCGTTGAGCGCCCCCTGATGGAAGACGCCGGTGAGCGGCGCGGTGTCGCCAGTCAACCCGGGCAGGTGGCCGGAGATGGTGCCGGTGAAGACGCCATCGGTGCCGATGACGCCCTGCACTCCCACGTACACCGTGTAGATGGAGCTGGTGCACGTCGTCTGTCCCTGGGCGATGGCCACCTGGTCGTGCGCCACGTTCTGGAAGTCCAGCGTCAGGTTGAAGTCGCTGCCGCAGGTGAAGACGCCGAAGGGGGTGTTGGCCGAGCCGGACGCGCGCACCGGGTGCGCGAGCGCGTTGCACGTCGCATAGGCGCTCGGCTCCACGGCGGCGCGGGAGTTGTTCCACACCGGCTCCACGATGCGGGAGATGACCTCGTCCGCGAGGTCCTCGTTCACGCCCGGCCGGGTATCCACGAAGAAGCCGAACTCCTTGAGCTCGGGCGAGTACACGCGCCCCATGAAGCCCGAGGGGTACAGGTTCTGCGAGCCCACGTAGAAGCCGTCATCCAGCATGTAGAACTTGGCGTGGGACTCCGGTGACACCGCGCCGGGGCGCGCGTCCCGGTACGACACCATGTGGAACATGCAGTGCCCCACCGCGCGGCGCACCGGGTTCAGCTGGTGGTCCGCGAAGCGGGCCTCCAGGATGTCTTCCATCACGTTCCAGACTCCCGGTGACCGGGCCTGCGCGTCGGTTCCCCAGACGAACTTCACGTCGACGCCCCGGGCGATGGCATCCCCTACGTTCTCCATGAAGATGGGGGAGAAGATGTTCGAGTAGGGCGGCACGAAGCCCACCAGCGCCGGGTTGAGGAAGAACATGGACCGCTCGGTGGCGCCCATGCCGGCCACCAGCGCGTCGTCCGCGTCGAAGTTCTGCCCGCTGTCCAGGCTGCCCCGCGACAGGGCCAGCACGTTGGCGGACCGGAACGCGTGCGGCGTGGTCGCGGTGACGGAGGGCGCGGTGGGCACCGTGTAGCAGAGCGAGCTGTCCCCGACGCAGGGGATGAAGCGCTGGTTCCAGATGGTGTCGAACCAGTTCGCCGCATGGCTCGCGGGCTCCCCGGCCAGGTGGATGGCCAGCTCCTGCTGGGCCGTCTCGTAGCTGGTGGCGATGGCCTCGATGCGGTCCCGGACGCTCAGCTTGGAGTGGTTCCACCCGTTGAGCTGCGTCTCACTGCGCCCCACCGCGACGCGGACGTTCCACTGCGCCGGGTCCGCGCCGGCCAGCGCCACCAGCGGCGCGGTGACGCTGTCGTAGATCTGCTGGGCCGTCTCGTTGGGGCCGCCGAAGTACAGCCGGACGATGGGCTTGAGCGCCTGAGGCACCGGAAACGCCCCCACGCGCAGGCCCACGTTCGTGTGGAGCGCGGCGAGCCCCGGCGCGAATCCCAGGTTCGGATGGAAGTAGAGTGAAGCGTGGGAGAAGCTGCTCGTCGTCGCCTCCAGCTGCGCCTGGATGGTCCCCTCCAGCTGCGTCACCGTGCTGTCCAGCCCGTCGAGGTTGTACAGCCAGAACTCCGGCACGCCCGCGCAGGTGGAGTGCTGGATGCCCGCGCGGGGCAGCGCGCTCATCGCCGCCCCCACGGGGGAGAGGGACACCGTGACGCCGCCGCACGGGTTCAGCGCCTGCGCCTCGGCGGCGCCGCTGGCTCCCACGAGCAGCAGCAAGGACAACATCCGCGCGGAAGCGAACCGCGCGGCGACTCGGATGGACTGATGCATGGATGAATCCCCTGGAGCCCTCGGGCCCTGAAGGCCGAGGAAATCCCAGGTCGCCATGTCTTCGCAAGTCGGCGTTGCAAAAGTCACAAACAAACAAGTGTAATACAACTGCATTACAATGATTCAATTCCTTTTGCGCCGCTGACGTCCCGCGCGACGCTTGCCGAGCTGCAGCGGCAGCACCGGCTCGGTCAACGTCACCATGGCGTCCACGAAGTGACGGACCTTGGCCGGACCTCGCCCGACAGAGCATAGGCGGGATAAAGGCCATGTTGAGGGTGAGGGCTGGAGCGCAGGAGCCGAGGAGGGCCGCTGACGGGGCCGCCCGGGCAGTACGCTAGGGGGGTGGAGAAGCCGCGCAGCCCCTTGGGATACACGTCGGCCCAGGTCGCCTTCCCATGAGGTGCGCGGCAGCGGATGCTGCTCGCGTTGCAGCCGGGGACCTATGTCCGGCCGCACCGGCATCCGCGTCCTCCGGGGCGCGACGGCTTCGAGTTGCTGTGCGTGGTGCAGGGGGCCCTGGGAGTCGTGGCCTTCGAGGAGGACGGCCGGAGGGCGCTCCCGAGGCGATTCGGATTGTCGAAGACTGGCGGCACAGTGTCGGTCGTCTCGTCCGCCACGGCTGCGATTAGGGCGCACGAGCGGCCCGGAAGATTTTCCTGGGACGCGGGCCGGACCGCCCACTCTCCCTTTTGAAGCCCGGGGCAGCCCATGGCCGCCCCCTTCAACAGAGGAGCAAGCCCCATGGGTGGACGCGTCGAAGGTGGTTTCGGAGCGGCAGAAGCAGCACGGCTGGCACAGGAGGCCGCAAGGCGCGCAGCGGAGGAGGCGGCACGCCGAGCTGAAGAAGCGGCACGTCAGGCGGCCGCGGCCGCCCGCCAGCCTGTTGACACCAGGAGGTACGCATCAACATTCGAGGCCGCGGGGCAGAAGAGCCCGCTGAAGATCAGCGAACAGGGCGGCGCGCCCTCGACCTCGTTGCTGACGGAAGACACCCGGGACGGCCAGGTCAACTGCCTCGACCTGGCCGCGGACTTCATCAACAAGAGCTCGCCAACCATCCAGGCGAAGTCCGAGTTGGTGTTTCTCAAGGACTCGCGTCCGGGGGCCGAGGGCCAGTCCGGCCATGTCGTCGTGCGCCAGGGGCAGCGAGTCCTCGACCCGGGCACCGGCAAGTCCTACGAGGACATGAAGGCCTACCTCAAGGAACAGCCTCAGTACTCCGAGGCGGGTTCCATCAAGGGCACCACGGCCGCCAAGGTCTTCGCCACGAAGCCCGGCTCCCCCGAGCGCGCGGAAGCCCTGGCGAATGCAAAGATTTCCCCCGAGCTCCAGCAGATGTTGGTCGCGGACAGCCCGGCCGAAACAGCCGCCTGGGACAAGTACGCGGAGCACGTCAAGAACGGCCCTCCCAAGGCCTCTGATTTGAACAATCGTTACCTGATTCAAGAAGCAAACGATGACTACAACCAGAAGACCAAGGAGCTCGCCGAGAGCGCGAGCGCGGCATCCGTCGCGAGACTCCGAGAGGAAGTCGAGCAGACGCCCGAAGGCAAGAGGACCTTCGGGCTCCTCGAAAAGCGTGGCGTCCAGATTCAAGTCCTCGATGACAAGGAGTACGCCGCACTTCCCGGCGCGCAGAAGGATGGGCACGCCTCCCCTGGAAGCGGGCCCATCTACATCCCCCGTTCCCAGGCGACGAAAGAGAACCTCCTGAGGCTGGCGCAAAGCTCCGCTGAGGCTCAGCCGCTCTCCTTCCCCAAGACAGACGAGGACGGCAAGAAGATTGCCGGGGCGATTGCGCAGAAGGTCGACGCAAACCCAAAGGTTCCGGTGGAGTTCTCGGTAGACGGCGTCACCGTTCTGGCAATGAAGGACCCCCAACCCTCCATTGTCAGCGCCAGCGGCAAGACGAACTTCACCGATACAGCCAAGGCCCAGGGCGCCCAGCCAGGCAATGACACCATCGTCAACATGAGCTTCTACAAGGCGCTGGCCGGGGGGCTCATCGCGGATGGCGGCACGCCTGTCGGCCAGGTCATCCAGGATGGCAAGGTCATCGCTGGAGGGTCAGAGCCGGATCGCTTCTTCGCGGCATGGACTCCCAGCGGTGTGAAGTTCGGGAAGGGCAATCCGCCGCCCGACTCGAAGGTGGGGTTCGGTGGGGCGGTGCCGCTCATCATCAACAACCTGCCCTACGGGGACGGCAACAAATACGATTCCGGCGTTCCTGAAGGCGCCCCGAAGACGGGGGACCCGGAGGCCCGGTACGCGTCCCATCTCACCCAGAAGAACAACAATGGCTTCATCAGCCAGGAGGAACGGGAAGCCAGTACGGGCAAGGTCATCATCGGATACGACAGGGACACCGGTACGCAGTACGTCATCGTGCAGAAGGACGGCGCTTCACCCGGGAAGAAGATGTCGGAAATCCGGGACACGCTCATCAAGCTGGGCGTCGACGACGCGGTGTCCTTCGATGGCTCCGACTCGGCCACGCTCGTCCGCGATGACCAGGTCGCAGTCAAGCCGGGAAAGCGCAAGAACGACGACATCCCTTACGGGCTCGACCTGAAGCTCGCATAGGGTCTCCCGCCCACCTTCTCCGTCATGCCCCGGCGCACCGGCTCCTAGGCATACGGCGGCGTATCGACGCGGGCCCGGGCGGCGCACTAACGTCCCCGGGCCATGGCGGACACACGAACCAAGGCGCCTCCCGCGCACTTCACCGAGGCGGAGGCCGCGGACATCATCCGCGAGGCGAGCACGCACGCCCTCAGGAGCCAGTCTCGCGAGCGGACCCTGACGCGAGAGGAGGTGCTCGCCATGGCGCGCGAGATGGGCGTGAGCGAGGCCTCGGTGGAGGTCGCGCTGGCGGCCCGCGGCCAGAAGGACGAGGACCGCCAGAAGCTGCGAAAGGACCTGCTGGGCCGGGTTAGGCTGCGCGGAATGAAAAGACATTCCGCCGCCGTGCTCCTGCTCGTGGCCGCCCTGGCTTCGGCCTGCGCCACCCCGCCACGCGGTTCCAGCAACCCGTTGGGCACGTACTCGCCCGCATCCCAGGAACTGCATGAGGCGATTGCCCAGGTGGATGGCGCGTTCTTCAGGGCCTACAACACCTGTGACGTCGCCGCACTCTCGGCGTCCGTCGCGGACGATCTCGAGTTCTACCATGACATCGGCGGTCTGGTGACCTCTGGCAAGACGTTCGTTGGTCTCTACAAGGACAACATCTGCGGACGTGTCACGCGCGAGCTGGCCGAAGGCAGTCTGGAGGTATACCCCATCGCCAACTACGGGGCCGTGGAGATGGGGGTCCATCGCTTCCGCACCACGCCGGACGGCCCTGACGCGGCGGGGCGCTACTCCAAGTTCGTCTTCATCTGGCGCAAGCAAGAGGGCACGTGGAAGCTGACGCGCGGCATCAGTTTGCACTAGCAGGCTGTAAGGATGAACAGCAGCCCTCACGCGCCAAGGGGCACCTTTCCGGGCCGCACCTGGCCACGGTGCGAGGCCAGCACGTAGACGGACTGGCGGAGGATCCCTTCCGGGTCGTGGAGCGTCGTGCGCACGCTCCAGGTCGCCACACTCGTCGGTGAGGGGCGTGAGGACGCCCGTCCAATGGTGAGCACCCATTCCAGCTCAAGCCGAGCAGCCGTTCCGGCCATGGCGAGCAGTCGGAGCGTCAGCGACGCTGGGACGTTGCGTCACTTCACCTGCCTACGAGCCTTCGTCAAATTCGCGTCCGCCTTGCGGATGGAGTCTCCGGAGAGCCGGAGGCGGTGGGCGTTGTGGACGAGCCGGTCGAGGATGGCGTCGGCCAGCGTCGCGTCGCCGATGATGGCGTGCCAGTCCTTGGGCTCCAGCTGGCTGGCCACAATCGTCGAGCCCAGCTGGTAGCGGTCATCGAGCACTTCGAGCAGTTCCTTGCGCTGCGTGGCCGCCAGCGGCTCCAGCCCGAAGTCATCGAGGATGAGCACCTGCGCCTTGGCCAGCCTGCGCAGCACGTGCGGGTACGTGCCATCCGCGCGGGCCTGCGCCAGCTCGTCGAAGAGGCGAGAGGCACGGCGATACACCACGCTGTAGCCGTCGCGGCACGCCTTGTGGCCCAGCGCGCACGCCAGGCAGCTCTTGCCCACGCCCGTCGGCCCGGTGAGCAGGATGTTCTGGTGGCGCTGCGCCCACCTCGACGAGGCCAGGTCCATCACCACCGCCTTCGTCAGCCCTCGGGTGTGCGCGTAGTCGATGTCCTCCACGCACGCCTGCTGCCGCAGCTTCGCGTTCTTCAGCCGCTGCTGGAGCTTGCGGTTGTCGCGATGCATCTGCTCCGCATCGACGAGCAGCCCGAGCACGTCCTCGGGCGTCAGGTCCTTGCCCTTGGGCTGCTCCAGCCACTGCTTCATCGCCTTCGCCATTCCGTGCAGCTTCATCTCGTTGAGCTTCTCGAGCGTCTGTTCCACCAGCATGCGTGTCTCCTTGGGCAGCGGCGTGTCCGTTGCCTGTGCGGGGCCTCGTGACGTCTTGGCGGCCCGGGCGCGTGCACCGCGCTCCAAGGCCATTGCTGGAGCACCGCGAGGCCGTCCTCGGCGCCCAGCGGTGCTTCAGTGGTAGTAGCCGGGACCCCGCACGTTGTCGTGCACGGGCAGCGCCTCGGGCCGTGGCTCTTGCCGCACCGGCTCGCGGTCGAGGTTGTTCCTGAGAATCGCCGCGACGCTCTTGTACGTGCACGCCCCCAGCCGCAGCGCCCTGGCGCACGCGGCCTCGATGCGTTCCGCCTCGTACCTGCGGCCCAGGTGCAGCACGCCGAGGCAGGCCTGGAAGCCGTGCCGCGCGTGCACCCGGTACCTCAGGATTTCCTCCACCAGCGCCGCGGTGGCTGGCCCCGTTTTCTTCGCCCACTCCACCAGCTTCAGCGGCGTCCATTCCGCCTGCGCCTGGTGGGACTTGGGCATGTGCTCGCGCTGCGTCGTGTGGCCGCCCCTCTCGAAGCTACGCGGGTGCGAGCTGACGCGGCGTCCACCGTGCAGCACCTCCAGGGCGCTCGCCGTCGCGCGCACGTCCAGCTGCTGGCCCACCAGCTGGTACGGCACGCTGTAGTAGTGGCCGTCGAACTCGACGTGGTAGTCGACGCGCACCCTCGGGCGAGCCCAGTCGGAATACTCGTACCGCCGCGCCGGCAGCGGCCGCAGCGCGGCGCGCTCCACTTCCTCGAAGACTTCCCGGCGCGACTTCTTCAGCTTCTTCATCGGCCGGCTGTTGAGTTTCTCCAGTAGCGGCCTCACCGCCTGGCGCACCTCCTCCAGCGAGAAGAAACGCTGGTGGCGCAGCGCCGCCAGAATCCACCGCTCAGCCAGCAGCACGCCTTGCTCCACCTTCGCCTTGTCCCTCGGCTTGCGCACCCGGGCCGGAATCACCGCCGCGCCGTAGTGCCGCGCCAGCTCCGCGTAGGTGGGGTTCAAGTCCGGCTCGTACCGGTGCGGGCTCGTCACCGCGCTCTTCAGGTTGTCCGGTACCCATACCTGCGTCGCGCCGCCCATGTACTCCAGCGCGTGGACATGGCACTGCACCCAGGTGGGCAGGCTCTCGCTGAGCACCGGCCCCGCGTAGGTGAAGTTGCTGGCGCCCAGCACCGCCAGGAAGAGCTTCGCCTTCCTCTTCTCGCCCGTCTTCGGGTCCACTACGTCAATGCCGTCCCCGCTGAAGTCCAGGAAGAGCTTCTCGCCCGCCACGTGCGCCTGGCGCATCGTCACGCTCAGCGTCGCGGCCCACAGCGCGTACCTCTCGCAGAATTGGCTGAACTGGTACCCGTCCGGCTGCTCCGCCTTGTACTCCTCCCAGAGCAACTGCTTCGTCACGTGCTTCTTGCGCAGCTCCAGGTGCAGCCGCCCCCAGTCCGGCTCCGGCCGGCCCGGGCGCGCCGTCCTCTCGTCGGCGAACAGCAGCCGCGTCAGCGCCACGTCCTCGTCCAACTCCGGTGGCAGCGGCCACGTCAGCTTCGCCACCCGTACCCGGCCCAGGTAGCCACTCACCGTGCCAGGCGACACCGAGAGGCTGCGCGCTATCGCCCGCGGCCCCAGCCCCATCTCCAGGTGCAGCCTCAGAATCTCTCTCAGCTTCCGCATGGACAGTCTCTCTGCCGCCACCGCCTCCTCCTTTCGGGAGGCGGCGTGGTCGGCGCTCTGTCCAGCGTCGTCAACGTTCCGGCCGGGCCTTCAGTCCGCGAGGACCTCCGCGCTGCTCAGGCCCCGGTGCTTCAACCTGCTACAGGTGTTCGGCTTGCTCCGGAATCGGTGTTCGGCTTGTCCCGGAGAAGGTGATCGGCTTGCTCCGGAGAGGGTGATCGGGATCGTCCGAAGCACGCACGAAGCATCCCCTGCCAGACTTCCTGGTCACCGCATCGTCACTCACGATGCCTCTCCCGCAGGCCCTCGGCGACGCCGGAGGGCACATGAGGGGACGGAGAAAAAGCCCAGCAACCCCTGAGGATTGCTGGGCTCTCAATGGCGAGGAGTACGGGACTTGAACCCGTGGGCAGGGCGATAGCAAACCCCAGGCAGGATTGGGGCGCGTGCGTAGCAGCTAAAGCGGGCCGTCCTGACGCCTGCCGGGAGTGTGTGGGGCCCCTTCCTTCAATGGCTCAGGGCAGCAGGGTGAGGATTGGGACGAGCTTGTCGAGCGGCTCGCCATACCCCAGCTGCCCATCCGAGTTGTTGCCCCAGGCCCACGCCGTGCCGTCCGGCTGGAGGGCCAGCATGTGCTCGCCGCCGACCGCGAGGGCCGTCACGCCCGTGGTGATTCCCTGGACGAGGACGGGGTTGAAGCGAGAGGCCGTGGTGCCGTCGCCGAGCTGGCCCCGGTGGTTGCGGCCGCTGGCCCACACGCGGCTGTCGATGGTCGCCATGGCCGAAGAGGGGCCGGAGACCACGTCGAGCAGTCCGTTGACGCTCATGGGAACAGGGAGCAGGTCTTCGCTTTCCTGGCTCCGCATTCCCGCGCCCTGGTAGTCCTGGCCCCAGGTCCACCCGCTGCCGTCGGACTTCAGGGCCATGGCGTGGTAGTCGCCTCCCGCGATGGCAATGACATCTGTCAGTGTCTGCACCTGCACGGGGGTGTGTCTGTTTTCAGTCGTGCCGTCGCCAAGCTGCCCGTCGGCGTTCTGCCCCCAGGCCCAGGCCGTGCCGTCCTGTCGGACGGCGAGCGAGAGCTCGTTCGCCGCGGCCACCTTCACGACCCCGTCCAGGTTCAGGACCTTGACGGGAATCCAGCGCATGAGGGTCGTACCGTCACCCAGATTGCCGGCGTTGTTCTGTCCCCAGGCCCAGACAGTCCCGTCATCGGCGAGCGCCAGCGCGTGGCTCCAACTCACGGAGATGGCGACGATGGGGGGCAGGCCTGGAACCAGGTGGGGTGTCATGCTTCCCTGTCCCCATTCCCAGACGGAGCCGTCATGTCGCAACGCGAGCGAGGCATGCCCTCCCGCGCTGATGGCGGCGACGCCGTCGAGCCCGGGCACCTGGGTGGGTTCGGTTCGCCGCGTCAGCGTTCCATCGCCCAGCTGCCCGTACTCGTTCTGACCCCAGGCCCAGACCGTTCCATCATGGTGGAGCAGCAGTGAATGCATGCTGCCCGCCGCCACGGAGAGCGCCCCCGTCAGTCCGCCCTGCACGGGGGCGGGAACGGCATGGCGGGTGACGGCTCCGTTCGCGAGCTGGCCATCGCGATTGCTGCCCCAGCCCCAGATGGAGCCATTCGAGCGCAGCGCCAGCACGTGGTCATGACCCGCTGCAACCGCCGAGACGCCCATGAGCCCTGGCACCTGGACGGGAAGCGAACGGGACTGCTTGGTTCCATCGCCCAGCTCGCCTGCCACGTTCATGCCCCAGCTCCACACCGTGCCATCGGTCTTGATGACTCGGCCGGAGTAGTTGCCCACGACGACATCGATGCAGCCCGTCAGGCCCTCGATGCGGGTCGGCGTGGTCTGCATCCCTCCGAGGGCGAAGTCCGAGCCCCAGCCCCAGAGGGAGCCATCCGACCGGATGGCGAACGCGCTCATGAGACCCGCGGACGCGGCGACGACGCCCGTCATCCCCTGGACCTGGACGGGGCGGGGACTGTCGGCGTACGTGCCGTCGCCGAGCTGCCCCGCGCTGTTCCGTCCCCAGCTCCACAAGGTTCCATCCGCGCGGATGGCCAGGGAGGTCTCGGCGCTCGTCGAAACGGCCACGATGCCGGACAACCCCTGGACCTGGACGGGAGCAGGGCGCGAGGTGGTCGTGCCATCTCCGAGCTGGCCGAAGCTGTTGTCTCCCCAGCCCCAGACGGTGCCGTCGGTTTTCACCGCGAGCGTGTAGTACCAGCCAGCCGCCACGGAGGTGGCACCGATGAGCCCTGGGACCTGGACCGGCGTGGTGCGGGTGCGGGTGGTGCCGTCACCCAGTTGGCCCAGCCCGTTGGCGCCCCAGGTCCAGACCGTGCCGTTGGAGCGGAGCGCGACGGAGTGGCTCTTGCCTCCGGCCACCGCGGTCACTCCCGCCATACCCTGCGCCTGGACTGGAGTCGAAGAGCTGGTGAAGTCACCCGTGCCGAGCTGCCCGTACCTGTTGTCCCCCGCGGTCCACACCGTTCCATCCGAACGGATGGCCAGGGAGTGCTGCGCGCCCGTGGCGATGCGTGCCCGTGGCCGCATCCGGGCAATCGTTGATGCCTGGACGCCTTCTGTCTCCGCCAGGGACGCAGGCTGACCACAACCCACGCCCAGAAGGAGTCCCACCAACAGGGTCAGGACTCCGCCCCACTTCGACACCGCAATGCATTTCATGTGATTGTCTCCTTGTGTTTCGCGGAGACCGACGCAGGGAGTGTCTGTGAATTCAATGCGTGAGTGAACAAGGCTCTCGATGTGGGCGAAGACGTCCTGCGAGAATGTCTTGTGTGGCAGTCTGGCCACGTCGTGTCATGGAGGCCGCACCTCCTTCGGCGCTGTCCCGCCAGAGGGGTCCTCTCTTGTCATCTATGTATTGCCTCCATCAGGAGAGGGGCCGAGGGTGTCTCCATGCAGCCTCGGTCCTCTCGAAAGCCCTGGCCCGGGGATTGCTCTGGTGCCAGGAGATGTGTCCTGCCAGCCACGCCGTGTCTCTTGTGTTCGTCGTTCTCGGGAGTCGTGTGTCTGGAGTTGCTCCCGTCAAATCAGACAACTCAAGGACGAAGGAAGCATAGGCGGGATAAAGGCCATGTTGAGGGTGAGTGCTGGAGCGCAGGAGCCGAGGAGGGCCGCTGACGGGGCCGCCCGGGCAGTACGCTAGGGGGGTGGAGAAGCCGCGCAGCCCCATGGGATACACGTCGGCCCAGGCCGCCTTCCCATGAGGTGCGCGGCAGGGGCCTGGTTCTCTTGGCTGGGGCGGCTTGAGCCTCAACACCCCGCACTCTGGGGGGGCCCTCGCGCCGGGGCCAGCCTCGCACCTGCCGGAGGCAGGCCCAGGTGCTCCAGAATCGCTCGCACTCCACCCCCTCCCTGCACATACGCCAGCACCCTTGAGCCTGCCTCCACACCTCACGCAGACGAACACGTCCAACGTCGTTTTCCCGCAAACGACAAAACCGGCCGGAGAGAGGGACAGCGTGCTCGATGGTGACGTGCTCGCCCGTCACCACGACGCGCTCGATGAGCAGGCGTACCAGCCGTTGCCTGCCCTCGAAGTCGAGCGCGTCGAGCCCCTCACGCACAGCCGCGGCAAAGGCCTCCAGTTGCGCTTCCCGCTCGCCCAACCGCTCCTCATCGGCATGCTGCTCCTGGAGTTCCTTGGCCCGGGCGCGTGCTGCCTCAAGGGCAGCCTCCAATTGCGTACGCCGCACCTTCAACTCGTCCACCCGCAGCGCGCCCTGCTGGTAGGCATCCACCAGTCGCTCCACCTGCCGCTCGAGGTTTCTGCGCGTTGACTCGAGACGAGCTCGCTCACGTGTCGAGATCTCCTCTGCCTCCCGGTGCTCCTGCCAAGAGGCGACCTCCTCCACCAGAATGCGGGGCTCGCGCAGCCACTGGCACACTGCGCTCCACACCGTCGCGTCCAGCGCCTCGGCCCTGAGGTACTGGGCCTTGCAGCGTGCTGCACGCCCGCTGTCCTCGGGGCCTCGGCTGCACCCGTAGTAGTGGTAGTCGCCCCGTCCGTTGGACTGCGCGCGGCGGAAGCAGGTCATGCGCATGCCGCATTGGCCGCACACCACCAGCAGGCGCAGCAAGTAGCTATATTGCACGTTGCGCGAGGAGAGCACCTTGTTGCGTGCCAGCTGCAGCTTCACCGCCGCTTGCGTGGCCTCGTCGACGAGGGGCGGAACGGGCACCGTCTGCCACTGCTCGCGCGGGCGCAGCAGATGGCTGCTCTTGGCGACCTTGCGCAGAGCCGCAGCCTTGCGTGGATGTGTCGGCACGGCGGCCATCAGCCGGTTGTAGACAGCGGTACCGGTGAATGCCGGGTTGACCAGGAGGTGGCGGACGCTGGCGCCCGTCCAGCGCGCTGCGCACCGTGGCCGCACGCCCTGGGCGGTGAGTCGTCGTGCAACTGCGCGCGCACTCTGGCCCTCCTCCAGCACCCAGCGGTACATGTCGCGCACGTGCGCGGCCTCCTCCTCGTGGAGGACGACTGTCTTCTGCCGCCCGTCCGGACTCGCCACCAGGCGGTAGCCGTACGGTGGCCGCGAGACGGGGGGCGTCTGGCCCGTGCGCACCTTGTGCATACGCCCACGTCGGGTGCGCTCGATGATTTTCGCTCGCTCGTACTCGGCGATGACTCCCTGCATCTGCACCAGCAGCTTGTCCTCGGCCTTCTCTCCAATAGGCCGCTCGACGAAGTGCACGCGCACGCCCCGCGCCGCCAACTCCTCGAGCACCACCTGCTGGTGCACATAATTGCGCGCCAGCCTGTCGGGTGCGAAGACGAGCACCACGTCGAGCAGGCCGTCGGCTGCCGCATCCCGCATGGCGTCGAAGGCAGGCCTGTCCAGCCGGGTACCACTGAAGCCCTCGTCCACGTAGCAGTGCTGCGGGGGCACCTGCAGCCCCAACTCCGCGGCAGCCTTGTGGAGTGCCGCCACTTGCGAGGCGACCGTCTGTTCCTGCTCCTGCCGCGCCGAGGAAACGCGAGCGTAGAGCGCAGCCCTTTCAGCCATCATCGGCTCCTCTCTTGGTGCCCAGCTCAACGACGCCGGGACTTGTGACGTCGCTTGCCTCGGCTGGAGGCCCTCGGGGCCTTCCGGCCGCGCCGCGGGCCGCGTCCAGGAGCAACTGCACGGCGCGCCCCATCCGCTCGCGGCCGTCGGCCGTCGGGGCGGGCTTCCACTTGATGCTCCATTCTCTCTTGCGCACCCTTCTCGCGTGGCGCAGCCGAACGTGGACGGCTAGAGCTGCCGCCCTCCTGCTTCACCTCAGGAGGTGGAGCCGAGGGCCAGCTACGCTTGGGCACCCGACGGTACAGGGCGAACCGCACCAGCCTTTTGTCGATTGTGGCTAAACCGCCAAGTCGAACGTCCTCCTGAGCAACTCTGCGAAAGTCCACTCGCGGCGTCCTCTCCTTCATCCGCTCCTTCCTGACCGCTGCCTGGGGCGCCTCGCTCGCCTCCTCCGCACCTGCTTGAGGGACCAGAAATGGCCGCAGTTGCGCGCCTGGAGCGAAGACGCCGTGGAACCTCGTGAGGTTTGTCCGAGGCGGAGGTACCAGGGACGCTACACGCCGTAACAGTTCCAGCCCGGTGAAGAGCAGGTGCGTGGTGCCGTCCGGCAGCGGGCGCTTCATGCGGTAGGCGATGCGGCCGTCCTCCGCTCGTGACAGCCGCTCCAGCGCCAGCGCACCGCGCGCCCCGTAGCGGCAGAGCCGCTCCAGTCCTTGCCTGTCGTTGGCGTGCAGGTGCGTATTGGCGTGCAGGGAGAAGCCCTCCAGCAAGGCGCACCGGGACTGCTTTCGGGGAGGGGGCCGCACGTCCACCTCCGTCCAGCGCAGCCGCTGTTGCAGGGAGTGCGCCTGGTACGCCTGCCGCGCGTCCTCAGGCCCTTGGGCGGGCAAGGCGCCTCTTTTCTCCAACAGCCGCAGCACCCGGTGGTGCACCACCCTCAGCAACCGCTCCACCTCTGCTTGCGTGGGCGGCGGCAACGGCTCGAAGCGCACGCCGCCCTCCCGTGGCACGAAGACGCCGTCCGGCACCAGCGAGTGGAAATAAGGAGTCACCTGCAAAGCGGAGCCGAAGAACTGGATGAATGACACGGCCCCGACCTGCCCACCACGTAGGCCATGCCGCCGTGCCCTCCGGCGCTGCAGGGCGAACACCGCGCGCAGGAAGACGGTGAGGACGTCCGAGAGCAGCCCCACGTCCTTGAGCAGCACCCACCGTACCCGATGCGGAAAGGACAGCGTCCACTGCCGGTAGGGCACGCGCGGCAGCACCCCCTCCACCAAGTGCGCCGCGGTGACGTGCGCCCGCTTCGCGTTGCAGGAGGGACACACCCCTCGCCCCTTGCACGAGAAGGCGACGAGCAGCGCGTCCTTGCAACTCTCGCAGCGCACCCGCGCGAAGCCGTGTGCCAGCACTCCGCACTCCAGGTACCGGGCAAAGTCCCGCTCCACGTATCGGGGCAGGCCGCACCCCACCTCGCTCGCCTCCTCCAGCAGCGTGGCCAGGTTCTCCCTCACCGCCTCGTACAGCACCGTCCCCTCCGGCTGCCTGCGCCGGTACTCCCGCCCGCGCTCCTCCACCTGCCCCTCCCCAGCCACACCTCGCCAGGGCTCACGCTACGGAGGGTCTCCCACGGGTTTGAGTGGAGCCCCTGACTGCTCGGGGGTTCGAGGCGCGACCGAGACAGCGCTTCAGGAGGGGCAAACTCGGTACCAAACGGGTACCAAATCCAGCGAACCTGCCTGAACGCCGCTGAACGCCACCGGACAGAAAAACGCCCTGCTTCCGCGGACTTGGGAAGCAGGGCGATGACCCCGACAGGAATCGAACCTGTGGCCTGCGGTTTAGGAAACCGCCGCTCTATCCAACTGAGCTACGGGGTCGTGCTGGCGCGTTATAGCAGGCGGACCGACGCGCGCAACGAGCGCGAGGCCAGCGCGGTGCGGGCCCCTGTTCGACGGGGACCTTGACGCCTACCTGACAGAATCCGAGGCAGCCAAGAGGTCTGCGGTTGGCGCGGCGCTCATCGAGCCGCAGCGGGAGGCCCGCTTCCTTGCCCACTCCAAGGCCGGACTGGGGGCGGTGCAGAGGCAGCGCACCATCGCGTTCAGCTGCAGGACGAAGATGAGGACCGGAACAACATCGTCTCCGGAGGAACCTTTCCGTAGGCTGGAGCCCTCCTCGCTCCCGAAAGCGGCTCATGGCAATCCGGCTGGCCGTCGCGCTCCTGCTCCTCGCCCTGCTCGATGCGTGCGCCGCCCCGCGTGTCATCCGCCTCGACACGGGGCAGGGCTCGCCCCTGGAGTACAGGCCGTCCTCCGCAAGCCAGTCCGTGACGGTGGACGCGGAATCATTCGAGGAGGCGCTGGCGCGGCTGGTGCTGGAGGTACCTCTGACGCTCCGTGCACCGCAGCAAGGCTTGCTGGTGCGCGCCTCCCACCCGGAGAACAGTGCAGACACCCGATGGCAGCGCCTGATGCGCAAGAGCTTCGGTGGCCTCTGCGTGCCGGGCCAGCGTAGGGACCACTGCCTCTCCCTGCTCGACATCGGGCCAGGCCTGGGCGAGTGGGACAAGCTGGGGTTGCCCTGGGCTTGTCGCTGGAGCCCCTCAAGGAGAGCATCGCCCGGGCGGTGGAGAAGACCCTGGCGCCCCAGCTCTTCTACACCGTCATCGCCACGGGCCTCGTTACCTGGGCCGTCCTGGCGGCCAATCCCGAGCCCGTGTTCACCAAGGTGGCGGCCATCGTCTCAGCGGTCCTGCTCATCTACCTGGGAGTAGAGACCTTCCTTGAGGTGGTGGACGCGAGCCGGGAGTTGAAGACGGCCACGGACCGGGCCACCACCTGGGTGGAACTTGAACAGGCCGGCCATCGCTTCGCCAATCGAGTAGGACCGGAGGTGGCGCGCGTCTTCGTCCTCGCGGTCACCGTGGTGGTGAGTCATGGCATGACCGGGGGCGCCGTGGGGCTGGCCTCGCGGCTGTCGATGCTGCCCAGCTACATGGAGGCTGCGGCGGCCGGGGCCTCACGGCTAGGCATCAGCCTTGCGAACGTGGGGCAGGTGAGTGCGGTAGCCATTCAAGGAAGCACCGTCGTCATCTCCCTGCCTGCCACGGCGGTCGCCATGACGGCCCAGGGCGTGAGCGGAGCCGTAACGGGAGTCAGTTCTATCGGTTTCAGGTCCTGGGGCTCGTTCAGCGGCCTTAAGAGCCACCCCTTTCAAGGTGTTGGGAGCATACCGCTCCCTGGGGCATGCCGGGCTCCATGAGAGCCCGCGCCTGCGGTTTTCTGAGTCCCACGAGCAGGCTTTTCGTGTCTTGGTTTCGTGAAAGAGGCCTCGCCCCTGAAATCACGCTGCGCCATCCAGCGTCCGGACAGTCTTTTCGCCTCAGCGCCGCTCGTTAGAGTCGCGACTATCTCCCGCCAGGCTGTCAGGTCTTCTCGTCTCCCCGTAACACTCGCGCCGTCGAGACATGCCGGTCCACTTCTCGCCTCGGCGCGTACCCTTTCTTCTCCTTCTTCTTCGGCCCTCGGGGATGCTTGCGCAACTTCGAGGGCTTCACATGGCTGGCCAGCCACAGCAACTCCTTGCCCAACTCCTCATCCGTCTGAGACTCGAATCCACGCCAGAGTGGCTCAGCAATGGCTATCATCATCCCGCCATAGGTGGCCTTCACTTCGTCTGCTATGTAATAGCTGGATACCTCCGTCGCCTTCAACCGGTGTTCGGTCTCTACCGCCGCCAGCATCACCGCCAGCACGTTGTACGCCATCACCGCCACGCCGAAAGCCAGCAGCGCCGCTCGCGGGTAGCCCAGCGTCTTCACCTCGCTCTTCAACACCGACTCCAGCCGGCCGAACATCCCTTCGATGCTCCAGCGCCGCCGGTACAACCCCGCCACCTCCTTGGCCCCCATGCGCTCGGAGGGCACGTTCGTCAGCACGCGAATGCGGGTATCGCCGTCCTCGGTCGGCTCCTCCAACTGCAACTCAATCCGTCGCAGCCGCAGGCGCCGCCCCTGCTCGTCCTCAATCTCGACAGCCTGCTCGAAGACGACGCCCGTTTCGACTCGTCCCACCTTCTTCAGCGGCCCCGCCTCCGTCGGCGAGGGCGAAACGCCATGCTCGCGGATGACGAAGGCGGCGTGCTTGTCCTCCACGGCGAAGAGTATCTGCCGCGTCGAGAAGTTCCGGTCCGCCAACCACAACTCCCCCGCCTGCACTCGCTCCAGCACCGGCCCCATCAACGCCCGCTCATTCGCGTGCGCATCCTCCGCCGGCACCAGGTCCACTACCAAATCCCACTCCGGCGCGTACACCACCAGCGCCTGGCCGGGCAGCGCCGCGCCTCGCAAGCCCCGCAGCGGCTTGAGTCTCTTCTGGCTGGCCGCCAGGTGGTTTCCATCCAGCACCCGCACCCGATAGCCCGAAGCCCAGGACGGCTGCTGCAGCTTCAGATGCTCCAGCACGGGCCTCAGCCGCTCCCCGCTGCACTGCACCAACTCCCGTACTACCCGCGGCTCGGTGTGGTGCACCTTCTCGTACAGCGCCTGCATCGACACCTTCAGCCCCTCGCTGGATTGGGCCGCCGCATGCAGCGACGGCCGCAGGCCCAGGGCCACCAGCGCCATCAGGTCCACCTCGGTGGAGAAGAGCAGCTCGCGCGTGTACTGCCGCTGGCGATGCTGCTCGAACAGGCTGTCGAGCCACTCAGCACCCAGGGCCCGCTGCATGAGCAGCCGCGCCATGAGGGGCAAGGGGCTGTGGTGCACGAAGCGCTCGAAGACGACGTCCAGGGCCATGACTCTTCCTCCGGCCATACCTCCCTGAAAGATGCTCTCGCTGACCTCTCCCAGCGCCGCTGCCCTCTGCGACCGCTACCCCTCCTGCCACCCCGCCCGCCAGGGAGCCGTCTTCATCACCTTGAAAGGGGTGGCCTTAAGAGCGCCTTGGGCTCGGCGGAACCCGGCAATCAGTGGCACCACATCGTCGAGCAGACGCCTGGCAACGTGGAGCGATTCGGTCCTCAGGCCCTTCACAACACCGAGAACGTGATCGCCATCGACGAAGGGATTCACCGGCAAATCGGCGCGTACTACTCGTCGAAAGATCCCCTCCTCTCTGGTGGACAAACCGTGCGGCAGTGGCTGAGTGGTCAGTCCTTTCAGGCCCAACGCGAGTTCTGTTTGAGAATCCTCCGGGACTACGGAGTCGTTCCATGAGCATGCGCAATATCCAAGGGGCGAGCATTGATGAACTCGTCCAAGAGTACGAGCAGGCGGCGGTAGCCTACGGACAGGCGCTGGCCGCTGCGAATCATCGTGCTGCCAATCGGGCTCACGACAGGATTGCAAGTGCCTACCGTGAGCTCCGGAGTCGATCGGTGGCCTCTTATCTCCTCCCGCTGTTGAAGAGCGTGGACGAGAATGTCCGTTCCATTGCTGCTGCACACGCGCTTGAATTCGCTCCAGCTCAGGGTGAACCTGTTCTGTTGGAGTTTGCTGCCCGCCCAGGGCGTATCCGGACACGAGCGGAGTACGCGCTCAAGGCGTGGCGCGAGGGCACGCTCAAGTTTCCGTGAGCGCCGCTGCCGCCAGGCTGACAAAGGCGCAGGCAGCCAAGAAGACCGCAGCCGACGCGGTGCTCAATGGACGCGGAGCTGGTGTCCGGTTCGGTCCTCATGCCCTACGGAACACCGAGCTCGGGGCCTGTCAGGAATCGCTCCGCACCAGCAGGTCCACGCGGGCCGTCTGTCCTTCCGCGCCCTCGAAGGTCGTCGGCTCGCCCCGCTGGTTGACGACCTGGATGGAGCCGCGCCCTGGCGATACCCGGATGACGTACGTCCCGTCGGGACGGATGGGTGCGAAGTGCGCCTCCCCCTTCACCTCCACGCGGACGTCGCCGTCCTCCAGGGGGAGCCCGCGCGCGTCCTTGACGGTGCCCCGCACCGTCAACCCATGAGGCACCCGTACCCGCGCCTCCGTGACGCCCTCGGGCACGAGGAGCCGTGTCAGTGGCCAGTCCGGAGAATCCAGCTCGAGCACGACCGGCTCTGTCGGCACGTGGAAGAGGTAGAGGCTCCCATCCGGAAGCGTCTCGCCGTGGCAGGCGCTCGGGTCCCGGTGTGTCGGCGCGCCGGGCCATCTGCACCGGACCGTCACTCCGGCAAGGTCCCAGCCTTCCGGGGTCTCCACGCGCCCCGTGAGCGTCCTGCCCTTGTCGAGCCGGACGGCCCCCTGTTTCCGCGCCGCCGGGGCACGCGGATCGAGGGTCAGCAGCCTGGGGGCGAAGCCATCGGCGGAGATGCGAAGCACGACCGCCTCCACGCCCGGCGGCACCGGCATCGAGAAGCGGCCCCCCGCGTGCCGCTTCTGGGTGCCGTTCACGCTGAACGAGCGAATGGGCCGGCCCCGCGCATCCACCACGCGGCCAGAGACCGGGACGCTCCGCTGCCGCTTCAGCACGAGGCGGAGCGGTGCCGAAGTGGGGACCCGGACCTCGGTGGAGACGGGCTCGTAGCCCTCCTTCCAGGCCGCCACCGTCAGCGCTCTTTCAGGAAGGCTGTCGAAGGTAAAGGTGCCGTCGATGCTCCGGCGCGTCACCGAGAAGCCCGCCCGCTCCTCGTCCTCGTGACGGACTGACAGCCGTACGCCCCGCAGGGGACGCCCGCGCGCGTCGACGACACGCCCTCGGAGCAGGTGGGGGCTCCGGAAGTCCAGCGCCAGGGCCGGCTCGCCGGCGGAGACCTGGACCCTGCGGGACATGGACCGCTCCTCCACGCGAGACCGCACGCTCGCCGTCACCTGGTAGGTCCCGGGCACGAGGCCATCGAGCACCGCGCCTCCCGCAGCGTCGGTCTCGACGGTTCGCTCCGAGGGGAAGAAGGCCGGGTCCGCCAGCGGTCCGGAGAAGGACACCGTGGCAGGCGTGGGCGCACCGCCCTGAGTCGTGACGGTGGTGGAGACGCGGATGCCCTCCGGGAGCGCCCAGCGCACCTCGGCGGTGGGGACCTCTACGTCTCCGATGAGAGCGGCGTGGGCCCGATGCTCGAGCAGGAAGCTGTAACGGCCTCGCTGGAGCCCCCCGATGGCGAAGGTGCCGTCACCCTCCGTCAGGGTGGCGAGCGAGTCACGGCCGGAGAAGGTCCTGGAGAACGACGTCTGCCCGTACCGCTTGAGACGAACCCGGACGCCCATCACCGGCGTGCCTCGGCTATCGGTGACCCTGCCGCGCAGCTCCACCGTGCTCTCGAGCACCACGTCCCACTCCCCGGTGGACGACGCCTCGGTGACTTGCTGGCGAAGGAACCCTGGAGCGCTCACCTGGACCGCGATCGGAGAGAGGCCCGCCACAGCAAGCTCGAACCGTCCGTTGCTGGCGGTGCGGTACTCGCGGGGGTTTCGCAGGCCGTCCACGCCCTGGAGGCCCGCCTCCACCCGGGCCCCGAGCACGGGCAGTCCCGACTCGGAGCGCACGACGCCGCGCACGGTCCTGGGCAGGCCCAGCTCCAGCACCACGAAGTGCGGCTCCAATGCTCCTGGCGCTGCCTGGACTTCTCCCACCTCGGAGCCTCGGGACGCGGTCAGGGTCCACCAGCCGTCGGACAGGCCGCGGAGTACGAAGTGGCCGTGCGCGTCGGTGCGGGTGGTAACGACGCGCCCTCCATGGGTGGCGCGGACCTTCACCGAGGCCACGGGCCCCGTGCTCGCGACAGCGATGCCCTCGATGACGCGGGAGCCGCGCACGGGCGGTGTGCCCGCATGGGCAACCGTCATGAGCGCCAGGGGAAGAAGCCAGAGCGCACCGCGCGCGAATCGGAGGGCCATCGTTGCTCCGGTAGGATAACCCGAAGCGCGCGGAGCGCGCGGCTCCCCTGCCTGGTGGGTATGGGCTCCAGTCCACCGAAGCGGGTAACACTCGTCCCATGTCCACCCCGAACAACACACGTCAATGGCTCGTGGAACAGACGGTCCGGCGGTTGGTCGCCGACTGGTCGTCACGCGATGAGGAGCATCGTCCCTGGGGGACGTGGGTGCTGCTCTGGGGAGCCATCGAAAGCGATGACGAGCTCGAAGGCCCCTGGCCCGCAGTGCCGCTGCTTGCGGCCTGGTTCCTCACCGAATCCGGCTTCGTGCGTCGCGACATGTGGAGCTACCTGCGCCACCGCGCCATGCAGTACTCACGGCTCCACTACCCACTTGCGACCAGGGTGGCGGTGCTCGAAGTCGCACCCTACCGCGGCAGGTGTGCGGTGTACGCCGCAGGCTACTACGGCCCACGGAACGCCCATGGCATGCGCCTGGAGTTGGACACGCACGGACAGCCTACGGAGCATCGCATCTGGGTTGCGTGACGTCGTAGCGCTCACGAAGCTTGGGGAGAAGGGGACCGGCGGACTCTGACGTCAGCGCGCGGTGACGGACAGGGTGTAGACCTGCATCTCCGCGTTATCGTGGGTCCACGTCACCAGGTGCGTGGCGCCCACCGTCCTGGCCGTCAGGCGCAGCACGCCGCCGCCCAGGTTCTCTATCTCCATGATTTCCGGGTCGCCCACCGCGACGCGCTCGATCTCGGGAATGGTCAGCTCGCGCACCTGGCCCATGCGCAGCGAGATGAGCGTGTTCGAGGTGTCACCGCGCTCCGCTGCGACGGGGGCCGCTTGCACCTGTGCGTCAGGCGGCTCATGGCGCTGAGGCTGCTTCCACAGGAACACCCCGAGTCCCACGCCCAGCAGCACGGCGGTGAATCCTCCCGCGTGCCTCAGCCTCGACGGAGGTGGCAGGGAGAGCACCGCCATCAGCGCATCCATGGAAGGGAAGCGCTCCTCCGGGGCCTTCGCGAGCCCCCGCGCCAGCGCGGCCTGGACGTACTTCGGCAGGTTCGAAGCCCTCGCTTTCCGCTGAAGGGCCCGGCGTGACGAGGGCGCGGAAACGTCCGAAGGCCGCTCACCCTGGAGCGCTTCGTGGAGCGCGACACAGAAGCTGTACTGGTCACTGCGCGCGTCCACCGCCTGACCTGCCCGCTGCTCGGGAGACATGTATGCGGGCGTACCCGGAACCCGGCCCCGCTGCGTGAGCGCGGACGCATCCGCGGGAGCCGCTTCGTCCTTCTCCCCAGACGTCACGGCCTCCTGCGCCTGCGTGCCGCGACTCGCGAGGCCGAAGTCCGTGACACGCACCCGTCCGTCGAGCCCCACCAGGACGTTGGAGGGCTTGAAGTCACGGTGGACCAGGCCCGCCCGGTGCGCGGCGGCGAGCCCCGCTCCCGCCGCGAGGAACACCTCCAGCACCTCGCGCCAGGGACGCTCTCGCGCGCGGAGCCAGTCCGCGAGCGTCGTGCCTTCCACCCACTCCATGGCCAGGAAGTCACGCCCCTCCGCCGTGCCCAGCTCGAAGATGGGCAGCACATTGGGATGGGACAGGCGCGCCATCGCCTGTGCTTCCCGGAGCAGCCGCGCCCGGCCTTCTTCCTCCGCGCCTTCTTGCAGCGGCCGCAGCAGCTTGAGCGCCACCCGCCGTCCCAGCCGCGGGTCGTCCGCCGCGTACACCACGCCCATGCCCCCCATGCCCAGCACGCCGCGAATCAGGTAGGGCCCCAGCTGAGTCCCCGGCGGAAGCTTCTCTTCCCGCCGTGCGTCCGACAGCGTGGGCGCACCGGTGTCCAGCCGCGTGGGCGCCTCGAAATCACCCGTGCCCGGATGCGAGGACTCAGCCGCCACGGCAGCCACCAGTGCCCGGCAATTCGCACAGTCATCGAGGTGTGCTTCCACCCCTGACACCTTCCCCCCGCGAAGCGAACCGGTGGCGAAAGCCGCGAGCAGGTTCTCGTCCGGACAGGAGGGCAGGGGAGGGCTGGGCAACGGGTTCATGGCGTCCGTCGAATCTTCGCAGCCCGGACTGGCGCGGGAAAGCCGGGGCGGCGTGACGAAGTGCCACGGCGCCCCTCCATCATGCGCCGCGCGCGCGGGGAAATTCCCAGGCCCCCATCCAGAAAGCCTGGAACCCCACCGCGCGCGGGCTGCGTCCGTCAGTCGCGAACGACGATGTGGTAGGTGCTGCGCTTGTTCGAGGCACCCGACCAGACGAGCAGGTCCGTCTCCCCGGCCTTGCTGCCGGTGAGTCGCAGCACGTCCTTGCCCGGCGCGTCGACGTCGGCCACCTCCGGGTCGTCAATCGCGACACGGACCATGCCCGGCACGCGCAGGTCCTTCTGGCCACCCTTCTTCAGGACGATGGTCCCCTCAGCGGCTTGCGGGGCCTCGGCGGCCTTGGCCGGCTTCGCCTCCTCCGCCGACAGCACAGGGGTTCCCACCAACGTCAGCGCGACCAGGGCCAGCTTCATTCCGTGATGCATGGGGTGTCCTCCAGGGGGTTGGCTTCACCTTCACCGGGATGACACCGGCCACCTCGAGGCGTTGCACGACACCGCGAAAATAATCTCGGCCCCCAAGGCTACCCGGGCTTGCTCAGCAGGGAAGGGAGGCTCAGGTCCAGCTCCCCGTTCAGCGCGCGCATCAGGCTGTGCAGCTCGCCGGAGGACAGCTTGAGCCGCTCCACCAGTCGCTGCCGGGTCCCCTCCAGCGCGGTCTCCCGTGCCCGGGACACCCAGCGCGACACGGTGGACTTGTGCGTCTGGTACATGGTGCCAATGCGCTCCAGACTCAGTCCTTCCACGGCGTGCAGGCGCAGCACGGTGCGCTCCCGCGCGGGCAGGGCCTTGAGTGCCTCGGAGAGCGCCGCCTGGAAGTCCTCGCGGTGGTTTCTGCGCAGGTAGTCCAGCTCGACGTCCGCCGCGCCCGCTTCGGTTGGGAGTGGCAGCGCCTCTGCTTCCTCCTCGGCGTGGGCCCTCCGGCGTTCCGCACGCTGGAGGTTGAGGGCCGTGCGCACCGCCGCCGCCCGCAGCCAGGCCGCGAGCGGACCGCTGCCCTGGTATTCCGCCACGCGCGCGGGCCGGTCTCCTTCCGGAACGAGGAGCCGCTCGCGCAGTTGCTGGAACACCTCGGCCGGCTCCACTCCAGTCTCCCGCAGCCGAGCCACCGAGGCCGCTGCCTTGGGAAACACGTGGCGCTCCAGCGCGGCATGCGCCGTGGGGTCACCTCGCGCGCAGGCACAGGCCAGGTAGAGGTCCGCGGCATGCACGGAGGCGAGCACCCTGGCAGGGTCCTCGTCCGGTGGCACGTGCCCGGCGAGGTGCCGCAGGTAGTCCTCCTCCTCCAGGGACACGCCCGGCCAGGCATGCTGTCCCGCGGCGTACAGCGAGGCCAGCACGTCCTCCAGTCCAGGGAGGCTCGCGTAGCCACTCCGGACCCCTGGCCCCAGGCATTGGAGGAAGACGAGCGAGCGGCTCTGCTGCGTTCGCATGCGCACCTCGGCACGGCGCGTGCCTGGACCGGCACGCCTCACGCACCTTGTTACCCCGTTCCTTCCCTCCGTTTCCATCCCCCGCCGCCACGGCTACCGCGCGACGCCGGTCTCCTCCGGCGCTTCCACTCCGAGGAACCGGTACAGCTCCGTGGCCACGACGTGCGGCGCGTCCCACATGACGAAGTGCCTCGCGTCCGGCACCTTCACGTACTTCGCCCCGGGGATGTCCCAGGCCAGCCGCTCGCCATACTTCGACGACAGGAAGGCGTCGTCCTCGCCCCAGAGAATCAGCACCGGCACGGAGAGTTGCCCCAGGCGAGGCGCCAGCTCCTGCGTGTGGTTGGTGTTCAGCGCCACCGCGTTGCGCACCAGCGACACCTTTCCCACTTCCGTCGCGTACGGCGCCAGCAGTCCCTCCACCAACCCATCCGGCGGCGCCTTCGCGAAGCCGCCCCGCTTCGCGGCGACCTTCAACAGCCGATACACAGCTTCGGCCGACAGCTTCTTCACCACCCCATGGTGCCCGAGCTGAATCATCAGCTCTCCCGGCCAGGCGTCGTAACAGACGCTGTCCATCAGGCACAGCCGGTCCACGCGCTGGGGAAAGCGCACCGCCAGGTGCAGCGCCACGCCGCCTCCCACGTCGTGCCCCACCACCACCGCGTCCTTCACGCCCAGCCGGTCCATCCACGCATCCACCGCCTCCGCCTGCCGCGCCACGGAACGGTCGAACGCATCCCTCCGGTCCGAGTACCCGTAGCCCAGCAGGTCCGGCACCAGCACCCGGTGCTTCAACGCCAGCGCCGGTGCCAGCCCGCTCCACAGGAAGCCCCACGTCGGAATCCCGTGCAGCAACACCACCGGCCGTCCTTCGCCCAGGTCCACGTAGCTCAGGAAGCGGTCCCCCAATTCCACCACCGCCTGCCGGGCCTGCCAGTCGCGCCAGTTCATCGCAGCGCCTCCTCTGCCGCCCAGGCCGGTACCCGCCTCGTGGCTCCAGGGAAGGGGTGACGCTCCACCTCCGGCGCGTCCAACATCAGCTGCGCCAGGTTCAACAGCAGCACCGGCAACCGACGCTCCAGCGCGTCCGTCACGCGGAACACCGCCGCCGCGTCCTCTCCCAGCGCGTGCACCCGCTCGCGACTGAGCACCACCTCGTACGGCAGCGCCCGAGCCTGCCGCCGCGCCGACTGCCGCAGCGACTCCACCTCCTGGGTGAACTCATCCTCCCGCAGCTTCGGCTTCAGCCGGCGCCACGCCGCCTCCAGGTACTCCGGCCACAGCGCCAGCGCGCGGAACTCTCCGGGCACCGCGGGCGGTCCCACCGACTTCACCACGTCCGAGAACAGCGCCCGCAGCCGGGGGTCGTCGGGCCTGTCGGGCACCCATTCCATCGCCGCCATCCTCGGAGGCACGCCCCGCTCCAGCCGCTCCACCGTGCCTGGGACTCCCTTCAGCCCTACCGGCTCATCCGTCAGCGCCAGCCGCACCGCGGATGCCATCAGCAGCACCTTCGGCTGCAGGGCACCATAGAGTTCCAGCACGCCCTTCACGTGGAAGCGCTGGCTCGCGCCCAGCGTCACCGCGTCCCATGCGCCGAGCGGCTCCCAGTCCGCCGCCACCTCCAGCGCTTCATCACGCAGGTTGTCCGCCGCCTTCTCGAAGGCCCGCGTCTCCACGTTTGGAAGCAGTGTCTCCCACATCGCCTCGAAGAAGCGCGGGAAGGCCGCCCACATGCGCAGCGACACGTCCACGCCCGTCACCCGCAGCGTCTGCTGCAGCTCGTGGTAGATGCGCTCGACTTCGCCTTCAGCCTCGCGCTTGCTCACCTGTCTGGTCAGGGCCATGCCGGGCACCCTCCACAACGGTGGGCCGCGTCGCTCGCATGGACATATCTGGCCGCGCCTCCGCCCGGTCTGGGGTCCACGCACCGGCCGCCTGTGCGCACGAGCGCCGTTCACCCACCAGGGCCAGGAATCGCCTCCCCTCCATTGCCTGCAATGGCAATGAATGCCCTCGGGGGTGAGCGGGCTTGGATTGCGCGAGGCCCGCCGCTACAACGCGGAATCGATGATCGCCAACCTCCACAACGCCGACATTCCCAAGCCCGTGCTCGAAGTCATCGCCCGGCTGCGCGAGCTGGGCCATGCCGTGTACCTCGTCGGCGGCTGCGTCCGGGACATGGTGCGCAAGGTCCACCCGAAGGACTTCGACGTGGCGACCAGCGCGCTGCCCGAGGAGGTCCAGCGCGCCTTCCGCAAGGTCATCCCCACCGGCATCCAGCACGGCACCGTCACCGTCGTGCAGGGCGGCACCCACGTGGAGGTGACGACGTTCCGCTCCGAGGGCGACTACCACGACGGGCGCCGGCCCAGCTCCGTCGCCTTCGAGAGCGACATCGTCAAGGACCTGTCCCGCCGCGACTTCACCATGAACGCCATGGCGTACAACCCGGTGGACCGCGAGCTGGTGGACCCCTTCGGTGGACAGGACGACCTCAAGGCCCAGCTCATCCGGTGCGTGGGGTCGGCGCAGGAGCGCTTCTCCGAGGACGGGCTCCGCTCCCTTCGCGCCGTGCGTTTCGCCGCGGTGCTGGGCTTCTCCCTGGACCCGGCGACCCGTGACGCCATTCCCACCACGCTCTCCGTCTTCCGGAAGGTGGCCTTCGAGCGCATCCACGACGAGCTGGTGAAGTTGCTCAACACCCCCCGCGCCGAGCTGGGACTGGCGCTGCTCGCGGACACCGGCCTGCTGGACGTGTTCCTCCCCGAGCTGGCCCGTGCCGACGCGGAGGCCGCGCGTCAGGCTCGCGCCGCCGTGCAGGCCGCGCCCGTCGACGTGGAGGTCCGCATGGCCGTGCTGCTCGCGGACCTCGTGGACCGCCCCCAGGCCCGTGACATCGGCCTGCGCCTCAAGTTCCCCAACAAGACCGCCGACAACATCGCGCTCCTCGTGGAGCACGCGAAGCTGGAGGCGAGGGTCGGGGACTCCGACCCCGCGCTGCGCAGGCTCCTGGCCCGCGTGGGCCTGCCCCAGCTTCCGCACCTGATTGCCGTGGCCCGTGCCCGCGTCGGCGTCCGCGCTCCGGACCGGCTGCCGGAGGTCGAGGCGCTCTTCGCGCGGCTGGAGGCGCTCGCCGCGGCGAAGCCTCCGCTGAGCGCGAAGGAATTGGCCCTCACGGGCGGCGACATCATGGCCACCCTGGGCGTCGGGCCTTCGCCCATCGTCGGCGAGGCCACGCGGTTCCTCATGGAGTCCGTGCTCGATGACCCGGCCCTGAACACGGCGGAGACGCTGAAGACCCGGCTCAAGGACTGGCACGCCAAGAGCGCGCGCTGAGCGCTGGTGGGGCAGGGGAGCGGCCTGCCCACCCCATGCCCCTCTGGTGCGTGTCGGGAAAGGGGCCTCTCGGGCGTCCTCCCGCGTGCGCCGGGGCGTCCGGGCGTGTAGGAAGGAGCACCATGCGAGTCGTCGTTGCCATGAGCGGCGGGGTGGATTCCTCGGCCGCGGCCGCCCTGCTCAAGGAGCAGGGCCATGAGGTCATCGGCATCACCCTGCGCGTCTGGTCCTACGAGGGCAAGGCGAAGTGCGGGAGTTGCTGCAGCCCGGATGACATCGATGACGCCCGGGCCGTGGCCCAGACGCTGGGGATTCCCTTCTACGTGGCCAACGCGGAGGAGATCTTCCAGGACCGCGTCATCAACCCGTTCGTCCAGTCCTACCTCGGGGGCCGCACTCCCATCCCCTGCGTCGCCTGCAACCGCGACGTGAAGTTCAACTTCCTGCTCAAGCGCGCCCGTGCGCTCGGCGCCCGCCTGGCCACCGGCCACTACGCCCGCGTCGAGGAGGCGGATGGCCGCTACGTCCTGCGCCGCGCCGTCGATGCCGCGAAGGACCAGAGCTACTTCCTCTTCACGCTCGGCCAGGACGAGCTGCGCGACATCGTCTTCCCCGTGGGCCACATGACGAAGGCCGAGGTGCGCGCCGTCGCCGAGCGCCATGGGCTCGTCACCAGCCACAAGCCGGAGAGCATGGAGATCTGCTTCGTGCCCGACGGCGACTACGCCGGCTTCGTGGAGAAGGTCGCCGGGCCGCAGCCCTCGGGCGAGATTGTGGACACCGAGGGCCAGGTGCTCGGCACGCACCAGGGCATCCACCGCTTCACCGTGGGCCAGCGCAAGGGGCTCAACCTGGGCGGCGGCGAGGTGCGCTACGTGCAGCGCCTGGAGCCGGACACGCACCGCGTCGTCGTGGGCCCCGCCGAGGGCACCGGCCGTGACAAGTTCGGCCTCCTCCAGCCCCACTGGGTGGACGGGCCGCCCCCACCCGAGCAGGCCGTGGAGGTCCGCATCCGCCACCGCCACGCCGGGGCTCCGGGCCGTGTGCACGTGTCGCCGCACGGGCTCGTCTCCGTGAAGCTGGACGCTCCCGCGCGCGCCGTCACGCCGGGACAGGCCGCGGTGGTCTACCATCAGGACCGTGTGCTCGGCGGTGGTTGGATCGTCTGACCCCGCGCCGCTGAGGAGGGTGCCGGATATGGCGCAGCGCCTCGTAAGATGCCTGCTCGCGGCCGCCGCCCTGGGCCTCGCCGTAGGGTGCAAGGAGCGCTCGGACAAGCCCATCGCCGGGCTGCTGGCCGCGGGCGCACCGGTGCTGCGCACGGTGGGCAAGGAGAAGCTCCCCGTCGCCGTGGGCGCCCAGCTCCTCCCGGATGAGCAGCTCACCGCCACCGGCCCCGCGGTGCTCGAGTACTTCGGCGGTGGCCTGCGCTTCCTGGAGGACGGCGACACGCTGGAGGTGGGCGACGCCGACGAGGCGAAGCTCCACGGCGTCAACCTGCCGTCCCGCCGCTGGGAGGACGGGGAGGTGCAGGGGGCGCCCCGCGCGCTGCGCATCGTCGCCGCGCGCTATACCAACGTGCAGGTGACGCCTGCGTCCGCGCAGCAGGAACAGGGCGACTACAGCTCCGCGCAGTACTTCGTGGCCTTCTTCACGCCCAACGGCCTGAGCAACCTGGGCTCGGACACGGCGAAGCAGGACGGACCGCGTCAGCCGCTGCCCCCGCCGCCCATGCGTCCGCGCGTACCTTTCATCCACGCGGGGGCCCTGGGCGAGGGCGGGCTGGTGGCCACCGTGGAGGATGGCTTCGCCGTGGCCGAGACGGACGACCTGGCCACCGCCGTACTGTTGGAGGACCGAGAGGTGCCCCTGGGCCGCACCGTGCGCCTCCTGATTCCAGACGGCGCGGAGGTGGTGCTGCGCTCTGGGGACGGCAAGGAAACAGAGGTGGCGGGCCCCGCCGACCTCCGTCTCCGCTAGCCCTGGAGGGAGGGGTGGTTTGTCCTCGCGGGCCCTGCTTCTGTAGAGTCCCTCGTCCCTCCAGAGAGGTGTGCGATGACGAGGAGTGAGCTCATCGAGCGCATCGTGGTGCGTGCCCCGCACGTCCCCCGGCGTGAGGTGGAGGCCATCGTTCACGCCGTCTTCGACTGCATGTGCAAGGCGCTCGTGGCCGGCAAGCGCATCGAGCTGCGCGGCTTCGGCGTCTTCTCCGTCCGCAGCCGCCGCGCGCGCACGGGCCGCAACCCGAAGACGGGGCAGAGCGTCTCCGTGCCCGAGCGCCGGACGCTGTCCTTCGCCGCCGGCAAGGAGCTGCGCGAGCGGCTCAACATGCCGCCCACCGCCACGGCGGCCGCGCCCGTCCCGGTGGCCGCGCCGGTGTCGGTGGCCGCGCCCGTCCCGGTGGCCGCGCCGGTGCCCCTCGCGCCGTCGCCCGCGGAGCCGCCCGGCCCGCTCGCTCCCTCGCCTCCGGCGCCACCCGCGTTCGCCACGGGTTGACAGCGGCCGGGGAACGCCTTCCGCGAATTTGACCGGCCCGGAGGTGGGGCGTACCTTGCCCTCCATGCCGACGCTACAGGCCGCAACACGGATTCGTGTGGCCCGCTGCGTCCGCGCCCGAGGATTCCCAAGCCATGCGTGACGCCCACCGGATGAAGGAGAAGTTCGACGTCTCCCTGGACAACCGGCAAATCGTCAGCCTGCTGATTGCCGGCATCGTCGTCATGGGCGCCGTCTTCGTGCTGGGCGTCGTCGTCGGCAAGAAGCTGGCGGGCAATGTCCAGACGGCCTCCGCGCCGGACCTGCTCTCCGCGCTGGACGCCAACGCGCAGGCGCTCCAGGACGTGCAGCAGAAGGACGCGCCGCTCACCTTCCAGGACGAGCTGACGAAGAAGGCCGCCTCCGAGCACGTGGCCGTCGCCGTCGCACCGAAGCCTGGCCCGAAGCCCGTCGCGCCCGCGGAGAAGCCCGCCGCCGCGAAGCCGGCCGAGACGACCACCGCCGAGCGCCCGAAGCTGGCCCCCACGCCGGACCCCGACACGGGCGAGCTGCCCCCGGAGGAGCCCGAGGAGTCGGAGACCGTCGTCGCCGCCGAGGCCCCCACCGCGCCGACCCCCGTCGCCGTGGCCCCGAAGCCCGAGCCCGTGAAGCCCGAGCCCGTGAAGCCCGAGCCCGCCAGGGCCGAGGTCAAGGCGGTGCCGGTGTCGGGCAAGGTGGAAGCCGCGGCCGTCCCCACGCGCACCACGAACAAGGAAGGTGGGGGCTTGAAGGAGGCCATCGCACGCGCCGCGCAGCCGCCGGACCAGGCCGTGAAGGGCGGCGCCTTCACCCTGCAGCTCTCCGCCTTTCAGGACCGCCAGGAGGCCGACCGCTTCGCCGCTCGGTTGCGCGACAGGGGCTATGCCCCCTATATCCTGACGGCCGAGGTGCCCGGGAAGGGCACGTGGTATCGCGTCCGCATGGGCAGCTTCGCGTCCAAGGATGCGGCCAGCCGATATCTGTCAGACTTCAAGCGTGAGACCCAGCTCGACGCCTTCGTGGCCGGCACGAACTAGAGCGGGGCGAGGAAGACGGTAAGCATCATGACGACGACGAGGCGGGTGGAGAAGCCCTGGGGCCACGAGCTCATCTGGGCCCACACCGAGCGGTACGTGGGCAAGCTGCTGCACGTGAAGCAGGGCCACAAGCTCAGCCTGCAGTTCCACAACCAGAAGGACGAGACCATCCACGTCCAGAGCGGCAAGCTGCTCTTCGTCGTCGATGAAGGCCAGGGGCTCATCGAGAAGGAGATGAACCCCGGCGAGAGCTACCACATCAAGCCGCTCACCAAGCACCGCATGGTGGCGCTGACCGACTGCGACATCCTCGAGGTCAGCACCCCGGAGCTGGATGATGTGGTGCGGCTGGAGGACTCGTACGGCCGCACCGGCACCAGCAAGCCGTAGTCGCTCCTGGCGCGCGCGGCCGGCGTCCTACTCGCTGGCCGCGTTGTTGGGATTGCGGGTCCACTTGTCCACCGTCCCGTCCCCGTCCAGGTCCTCGCCGATGCGGTCCACCTGGCCGCCCTCCCAGTACTCCCAGTAGTCCACCTTGCCGTCGGCGTTGGTGTCGCGCTCCTTCCGCACCAGCGTGCCGCCCTCGTAGAAGGTGAAGCTGTCCGCGCGGCCGTCGCCGTTGATGTCCCGCTCCCGGCGCGTGTTGACGCCCTTCTCGAAGAAGTAGGTGGCGTCCACCTTGCCGTCGTAGTCCAGGTCCAGCGTCTCGCGCGTCTGCTCGCCATTGGCGTCGAAGTAGCGCGTCAGGTCCACGCGGCCGTCCCAGTTGAGGTCCAGCTCCTGGCGCACCTTGCGGTCGCCCCCGGCGCTGTCGCCCGTGCCCGGGTCCTTCACCGTGTACGTCCACACGTCCGGTTTCCCGTCGCCGTTGACGTCCTGCTCCTGCACCCGCTCGTCACCCGAGCGCTCCGGCTGGATGGGCTCCGCCTGCGTCCGGGCCGCGTCCCGGGCCCCCGGGGCCCCCTCCCCGCGCTCCGCCGACTTGCCGCCCGCGCAGCCGGCCAGGGGAGTCACGGCCAGAAAACCCAGGAAAAACAAGCTCTTGCTGTGTGACATGCGGGACTCCGGTGTGACGGAGCGGCGGGGCCTCGCCGCGTGCACGAGAGGCTTTCGCGCGACACGTCACTTCATATATTTTCACATATCGCCATGGCCCGAAAGAAAGTCAGCACCACCATCTACATCACTCCGGAGCAGAACGAGCTCCTCAAGGCGCTGAACCAGAAGACGAAGGTGCCCGTGGCCGAGTACATCCGCCAGGGCATCGATCTGGTACTCGAGAAGTACAAGGCCCAGCTCCCGGGTCAGGTGACCTTCGACGAGCTGTGAGAGAGAGGCGTGACGTGAAGAGCTTTCGTGGGAAGCGGGTGGTGGTCCTCGGCGGTGCGGGCTTCGTGGGTTCGCACCTGTGCGAGCGGATCCTGGATGACGGCGCGGCGTCGGTGGTGGCGGTGGACAACCTCATCACCGGGAGCGAGCGCAACCTCACCACCCTCAACGGGCGCCAGGGCTTCGAGTACGTGAAGGCGGACATCATCGAGGGGATTCCGGTGAAGGGCCCCATCGACTACGTGTTCAACATGGCGTCGCCCGCGTCGCCCATCGACTACGCGGAGCTGCCGCTGGAGACCTTGCGCGTGGGCTCCATCGGCACGGAGAACGGGCTGAAGCTGGCCGAGGCGAACAAGGCCGTCTTCCTGATGGCCTCCACGTCCGAGGTCTACGGAGATCCGCTCGTCCACCCGCAGCGCGAGGACTACTGGGGCAACGTGAATCCCATCGGTCCGCGCTCGGTGTACGACGAGGCGAAGCGCTACTCGGAGGCGATCACCGCCGCCTACGGCCGCAGCCGCGGCGTGCAGGTGCGCATCGTGCGCATCTTCAACACCTACGGCCCGCGCATGCGCCTCAACGACGGCCGCGTGGTGCCGGCCTTCGTGGGCCAGGCGCTCAAGGGCGAGGACTTCACCGTCTTCGGCGACGGCAGCCAGACGCGCTCGTTCTGCTACGTGAAGGACCTGGTGGACGGGCTGGTGCGGCTGATGCTCTCGGACGAGCCGAACCCGGTGAACATCGGCAACCCGCGCGAGATGACCATCCGCCAGTTCGCGGAGGCCGTGCGCGTGGCGGCGGGCGGCGGCGGGAAGATCATCGAGAAGCCGCTGCCCAAGGATGATCCGAAGCAGCGCCAGCCGGACATCACCCGCGCCCGCACGCTGCTGGGGTGGGAGCCGAAGGTGCCCCTGGAAGAAGGTCTGAAGGAGACCATTGCCTATTTCCGAGAGGTTGCCGGTAGGGCATGAACGCCCTAGTTTCGCGGCGTCAATGACATTGCGGATCTGTAGATATTTCGGCCACACGGTCGGGTGGCGGGAGGAAGCGTGAAAGTCCTGGTGACAGGTGGTGCGGGCTTCATCGGCTCACACGTGTGCGATGAGTTCCTGCGAGATGGGCACGAGGTCATCGCCCTGGATGATCTGTCTGGCGGCAAGCGGGAGAACCTGGACCCGCGCGTGCGCCTGGCGGTGCATGACATCCGCAGCCGCGAGGCCGCGGAGCTCATCAAGGCCGAGAAACCGCAGGTGCTCTGCCACCTGGCCGCGCAGATGGACGTGCGCCGCAGCGTGGACGACCCGGGCTTCGACGCGGATGTGAACATCCGTGGCTTCCTGAACCTCCTGGAGGCCGCCCGCGTCTCCGGGGTGAAGAAGGTCATCTTCAGCTCCACGGGCGGCGCCATCTACGGCGAGCAGGACGTGTTCCCCGCGCCGGAAGGCCACCCGACGCGGCCGTTGTCCCCGTACGGCGTCTCCAAGGCGGCGGGCGAGCTGTACCTCGGCTACTACCGCGCGCAGTACGGCCTGCCGTACGTCGCCCTGCGGTACGCCAACGTGTACGGCCCGCGGCAGAACCCGCACGGCGAGGCCGGCGTGGTGGCCATCTTCAGCCAGCGGCTGATCGCCGGCCAGGCCTGCACCATCTTCGGCGAGGGCAAGCAGACGCGTGACTTCGTCTTCGGCCCGGACGTGGCCCGCGCCAACCGGCTCGCCTTCGAGAAGGACTACGTGGGCGCCATCAACATCGGCACCGGCGTGGAGACGGACATCAACCGCCTCTTCTCGCTGCTGGCCGAGGGCGCTGGCTCCACCGCCACCGCGGCGCACGCCCCGGGCAAGCCCGGCGAGCAGCTGCGCTCCTGCATCGACAACGCCCTGGCGAAGAAGGTGCTCGGTTGGGAGCCCACCGTGGACATCCGCGAGGGCCTGCGCCGCACCATCGCCTTCTTCCGCGAGAAGGCCGGTACCCCCTCGCGCGTCCACGGCTGAGGAGGGCCGGGGCGCCCTTGCGCGTCCCGTCCCGTGTGTCATCCGGCCGGCTGCGCTGCCCGCGCCGCCGGCTGTTTTGTCGAGGCAGCCCGGCCCCTCCCGTGTGCCTGGCCCGTGACGGGGCCGAGGCCGGGTGGGGGAGGGGCCCCCGGGCGGGCGCTACAGGTGTCCCGGGAACAAACGTGCTCCCCTGACGGGTTGCTCGGGCTGCGGGCGGTCGCGCGTAGATTTTCGCGCGGTTCGGTGTTACTCACGCCCGCTTCTTCCGACGAGCGCCCCGAACATGCCGGCTGAAAACGCGCACATCCGCAACTTCTGCATCATCGCCCATATCGACCATGGAAAGTCGACGCTGGCCGACCGTCTCCTCGACAAGACGGGGACGCTGACCAAGCGTGAGGCGCAGGCCCAGTTCCTCGACAACATGGACATCGAGCGCGAACGGGGCATCACCATCAAGGCCCAGTCCGTGCGGATGAACTACACCGCCAAGGACGGCAAGCAGTACGTCCTCAACCTCATCGACACGCCGGGACACGTCGACTTCGCCTACGAGGTCAGCCGCAGCCTGGCCGCGTGCGAGGGCGCGCTCCTGGTGGTGGACGCGTCGCAGGGCGTGGAGGCCCAGACGCTGGCCAACGTCTACATGGCGTTGGACCACGACCTGGAAATCATCCCGGTCATCAACAAGATCGACCTGCCCAGCGCGGACGTGGCGCGCACGCGCTCCGAGATTGAAGACGTCATCGGCATCGACGCGTCCATCGCGGTGCCGGCCTCCGCCAAGGAGGGCATCGGCATCGAGGAGATCCTCGAGTCCGTGGTGGCGCGCGTGCCGCCCCCGAGCGGCGCGCCGGATGCGCCCCTCAAGGCCCTCATCTTCGACTCCTGGTACGACAACTACCGGGGCGTGGTGACGCTGGTGCGTGTGCTGGAAGGCACGCTCAAGCTGAAGCAGAAGATCAAGCTCTTCAGCAACAACAAGGTCTTCGAGGTGCAGGAGCTGGGCGTGTTCAGCCCGTTCTCCCGCCCGGTGCAGCAGCTGATGGCCGGCGAGGTGGGCGTGCTCGTCGCCAACGTGAAGGAGCTGCAGGACGCCAAGGTGGGCGACACCGTCACCGAGGAGGCCCGTCCCACGGACGCGCCGTTCCCCGGCTTCAAGGAAGTCAAGCCGATGGTGTTCTCCGGCATCTTCCCGGTGGACTCCGCGGAGTACGAGAACCTGCGCGACGCGCTGGCGAAGCTGACGCTCAACGACTCCGCCTTCACCTACGAGCCCGAGTCCTCCACCGCGCTCGGCTTCGGTTTCCGCTGCGGCTACCTGGGCCTGCTGCACATGGAGATCGTCCAGGAGCGCCTGGAGCGCGAGTACAACCTGAACCTCATCACCACCGCGCCCAGCGTGGTGTACCGCATCACCACCAGCAAGGGTGACGTGATGCTGGTGGACAACCCGGCCAAGCTGCCGCCGGTGCAGAACATCGAGAAGTTCGAGGAGCCCCTCCTCACCTGCCACATCCACGTCCCCAACGACCACCTGGGCGCCATCCTCAAGCTGTGCCAGGACCGGCGCGGTGTGCAGAAGGACATCAAGTACCTGGGCAGCAGCGGCCAGCGCGTGCAGGTGACGTACGCGATGCCGCTCGCCGAGGTGGTGTTCGACTTCTTCGACAAGCTCAAGAGCGTGTCGCGCGGCTACGCCAGCCTCGACTACGAGCTGGCCGGGTACATGGAGTCCGACCTGGCCCGCCTGGACATCCTCATCAACGGGGAGCCGGTGGACGCCCTCAGCGTCATCGTGCACCGCGAGCGCGCGTACCTGCGCGGCCGCGAGGTGTGCCAGAAGCTGAAGGAGGTCATCCCGAAGCAGATGTACGAGGTGGCCATCCAGGCGGCCATCGGCGCGAAGATCATCTCGCGTGAGACCATCTCCGCCATGCGCAAGAACGTTCTGGCCAAGTGCTACGGTGGCGATATCAGCCGCAAGCGCAAGCTCCTGGAGAAGCAGAAGGAGGGCAAGAAGCGTATGAAGCAGGTGGGCACGGTGGAGATCCCGCAGGAAGCCTTCCTCGCGGTCCTCAAGACGGAGCAGTAGCGCATGAACGCGGCCAGTCCCTCGGCAACCCCCACGCCTCCCGTGAAGCTCGCCGCGGCGATGGCCGCCCGCCGCACGCCGGAGCAGCTTCGCGCCCGCCGCCAGCTCATGTGGCGCGAGCTGCTCACCAGCCTCTGGGCCCCGCTGTGCATCATCGGCCTGGCCTTCGTGCCCTACACCATCCTCATCGAGTTCGCGCCCGCCGCCGCCGCGTGGGCGCAGCCGCTGATGAAGGGGCTGGGGCTCCTGATGGTGGCCTACTTCGTCGTGTTGCTGGTGTGGCGCAACGTGTCTCCGAAGGAGAAGGCGCTGCGCGGGCTGCGCCACGAAGCGCAGGAGCTCATCTCCGAGAACGAGCGCATCCTCCAGAAGCCGCACGTGCGGGAGAAGCTTGCCGCGCAGGTGCCCGAGCGCATTACCGACCAGGCGCTGCGCGTGGAGACGGCCTCCATCGAGGGCAACGCGGAGCGGATGCGCCAGGAGCTCAAGGGGCTGGAAGAGCTGACGGCCCAGCACCTGGGCGCGTACCGCAAGCAGTCCGCCATGGACTTCGTGGGCGGCTTCGGCAAGGCGCTGCTCATCGCCCTGGTCATCCGCACCTTCATCGTGGAGCCGTACCGGATTCCGTCCGGCTCCATGCTCCCCACGCTGCAGATTGGCGACCAGGTCTTCGTCAACAAGTTCATCTACGGGGTGCGCGTCCCCTTCGCCAACGTGGTGCCGTTCGTCATCGTCCGGCCCCCGGAGCGCGGGGACGTCATCGTCTTCAACAACCCCGTGGACGAGTCCAAGGACTACATCAAGCGCGTGGTGGGCATCCCCGGTGACACCGTGGAAGTCATCGACGGCGTCATCCACCTCAACGGCCAGCCGCAGGCGCGCAAGGCCGTGTCCACCGACTACGTCGTCCACAACATCACCGACGACGGCCGCTGGTACGACCAGTCCGAGGCGCTGTTCGAGGAGAACCTGTCCGGGGTGACGCACGCCGCGCTGCAGACGCTGTCGCAGATGCCCGCGCGCGAGGGGCCCTACACGGTGCCTCCGGGCCACGTCTTCGTCATGGGCGACAACCGCGACAACAGCGCGGACAGCCGCCACGGCCTCGGCGTCACCGGGCGCGGCAAGGTGGAGTACGTGCCCTACGGCCACATCAAGGGCAAGGCCATGGTGGTGTGGCTGTCGCTGGGCTTCGAGGGCCTGTTCCACGGCCTCTTCGGCGGCACCGGCCTGCGGGTGGACCGCTTCTTCGAGCCGGTCCGCTGAAGCACACCGCGGGGGCAGCCAGGCCGGCGCTCCACGCACGGTGCTTGACGCGCCGTGCGGCCCGGGGTACGCGGCGCCCCCGGCCATGAGACACCTCCTCGGAATCGAAGGCTGGCGCCGGGACGAGCTGGAGTCACTGCTCGACCGCGCACGAGCGCACCTGCCCGCAGGGCCGGACGGCACGAACATCCTGCGTGGGAAGGTGGTGGCGAACCTCTTCTTCGAGGACTCCACCCGCACCCGCACCTCGTTCCACATGGCCGCCAAGGGCCTGGGCGCGAGCGTGATGAACTGGACCCAGACGGGCTCCTCCGTCTCCAAGGGCGAGACGCTCCTGGACACCGCGCGCAACATCGAGGCGACGGGGCCCACCGTCATCGTCATGCGGCACAAGTCCTCGGGCGCGCCGCACCTGGTGGCCAGGCACGTGCGCTGCGCCGTCATCAACGCGGGCGACGGCACTCACGAGCACCCCTCCCAGGCGCTGCTGGACGCCTTCACGCTGCGCCAGCGCTGGGGCTCGCTGGACGGGCGCACCGTGCTGATTGTCGGCGACGTCATGCACAGCCGGGTGGCGCGCTCCAACCTCCTGTGCCTCAAGGCGCTGGGCGCGCGCGTGGTGCTGTGTGCCCCGCCCACGCTGATGCCGCAGGGCCTGGAGGCGATGGGCGCGGAGGTGACGCACAACCTGGACGCGGTGCTGCCGCAGGCGGACGCCGTCATGTGCTTGCGCCTGCAGCTGGAGCGGCAGACGGAGAACTTCCTGCCCTCCACGCGCGAGTACTCGCGCCTGTTCGGCATCAACGCGGCCCGCGAGGAGCGGATGAAGGAGGGCGCGGTGGTGATGCACCCCGGCCCCATCAACCGCGGCGTGGAGATTGCCCCCTCGGTGGCGGACGGGGCCCGCAGCGTCATCCTGGAGCAGGTGTCCAACGGCGTGGCCGTGCGGCGGGCCATCCTGGAGGTGTGCGCGTCATGAGCTCCACGGTGCTCTTCCGGCGGGGGCGCGTCATCGACCCGCGCAACGGTGTGGACGGCGTGCGCGACGTGCTGGTGCGCGACGGCAAGGTGGTGGAGGTGTCCGAGGCCCCGCTGCCCGTGCCCTCGGGCGCCGAGGTCGTCGATGCCAGCGGGAAGTGGGTGGTGCCGGGCTTCATCGACCTGCACGTCCACCTGCGCGAGCCGGGCGAGGAGGGGAAGGAGACCGTCCTCACCGGCTGCCGTGCGGCGGTGGCGGGCGGCTTCACCGCCGTGGTGGCCATGCCCAACACCAAGGTGGTCAACGACAACGGCATGGTGACGGAGCTGGTGCTGTCCCGCGCCCGCGCCGCCAACCTCTGCCACGTCTACCCGGCCGGGGCGATTACCAAGGGCCTCAAGGGCGAGGAGATGGCGGAGATGGGCGAGCTGGTGTCCGCCGGCTGCGTGGCCATCACCGACGACGGGCGCCCGGTGATGAACGCGGCGCTGATGCGGCGCGCGCTCCAGTACTCCACCCAGTTCGACGTCCCCATCATGGTCCACGAGGAGGACCTGACGCTGTCCGCCGGCGGCGCCATGCACGAGGGCCCCACGTCCACGCGGCTGGGCCTGCGCGGCATTCCCGCCTCGGCGGAGGTGGCCATGGTGGCGAGAGACCTGGTGTTGCTGGAGGAGACGGGCGCCCGGCTGCACCTGGCCCACGTGTCCTGCGAGGGCAGCGTGCGCCTCATCCGCGAGGCGAAGCGCCGCGGCCTGCGGGTGACGTCGGAAGTGACGCCGCACCACCTCATCCTGGATGACCGCGCGGTGGGCGACTACGACACCCACGCGAAGATGGCGCCACCCCTGCGCTCCAACCGGGACGTGGAGGCGCTGCGCGAGGCCATCGCCGACGGCACGGTGGAGGCCATCGCCACGGACCACGCGCCGCACGGCGTGCTCGACAAGCAGGTGGAGTTCGAGAAGGGCATCAACGGCATCGTCGGGCTGGAGACGGCCCTGGGGCTGACGCTGGAATTGGTCCACGCGGGCGTGCTCACCGCGAAGCGGGCGGTGGAGCTGCTGTCGCACGGGCCGGCCAGAGCGTTCGGCCTGCCAGGCGGTCACCTGGCCCCCGGGGCACCGGCGGACGTCACGGTGGTGGACCCTTCGGAGGAGTGGACGGTGGACGCCCACCGGTTCTATTCCCGCAGCCGGAATACCCCCTTCCACGGACGCAAGCAGAAGGGGCGTGTGGTGCAGACGTGGGTCGGCGGTCGGAAGGTGTTCGAGAACGGCCAGGTTGGCCCGAGCAAGGAGTCGCGGTGATGACGAAGCGGGCAGTGCTCGCGCTGGCGGATGGCACCACCTTCGAGGGCCGCGCCTTTGGCGCGGTCGGCGAGACGGTGGGCGAGGTGGTCTTCAACACGACCATGTACGGCTACCAGGAGGTCCTCACGGATCCCTCCTACGTCGGGCAGATCGTCACCATGGCGTACCCGGAGATTGGCAACGTCGGTGCCAACCCGGAGGACGAGGAGGGCTCCAAGGTCCACGCGGTGGGCATGGTGGTGCGCGCCCTCACGGAGCAGCCGTCCAACTGGCGCGCGAAGGAGTCGCTCGACGCGTACCTGAAGCGCAACAACGTCGCCGGCATCGAGGGCATCGACACCCGCCGCCTGGTGCGCCACCTGCGCACGCACGGCGCGCAGATGGGCGTCATCTCCAGCGAGGGGCTCACCCCCCAGGCCCTGGTGGAGCGCGCCCGCGCCGCGCGCGGCATGGAGGGCCTGGACCTGGCCACCGGCGTGTCCACGAAGGCGCCGTACACCTTCACCACGCCTTCTCCGGATGTGTTCACCGGCATCGGGGAGAAGGTCCCCGAGAAGACGCTCCACTTCGACGTGGTTGCGTACGACTACGGCCTGAAGAAGTCGATGCTCCACTTCCTGGTGGACCAGGGCTGCCGCGTGACGGTGGTGCCCTCCAACACCACGGCGGACGAGGTGCTGGCGCGCAAGCCGCACGGCGTCTTCCTGGCCAACGGCCCCGGTGACCCGGCGGCGGTGAAGGGCGCGGACCGCACGGTGGCGGCGCTGCTGGGCAAGGTGCCGGTGTTCGGTATCTGCCTTGGCCATCAGATCATGGCCCTGGCGCTGGGCGGCCGGACGTACAAGATGAAGTTCGGACACCGCGGTGGAAACCAGCCCGTGAAGGACCTGACGACCGGCAAGGTCGAAATCACCGCGCAGAACCACGGCTTCGCCGTGGACGACGCCAGCCTCAAGGGGCTGGCCGTCGTCACGCACATCAACCTCAACGATGGCACGGTGGAGGGCCTGGCCGTCCCGGACGCGCGGGCCTTCAGCGTGCAGTACCACCCCGAGGCCTCGCCCGGCCCGCATGACGCACGCTATCTCTTCGGCCGGTTCGCGAAGCTGATGGCGGGGTAGGATGGCAGACCGCCCTATGGACTCGCCGCTGTCACCGCTCTCGTATCAGCCGTACCTGGATCAGCTCATCGCCTTCGGCAGCCAGGAGCCCCGCAAGGAGGACCTCCTCGCCGCCAAGGCCGACTACTTCCGCCTGACGGGAGAGGTGTTCGAGGACGACAAGCTGTTCGAGCTGAGGATGGCGTCCTTCCTCGACTACTACCTCTACGACCGCGTCTCGCCGCTCACCGGCAAGACGCCGGCCGCGGAGCTGTACGAGCAGCGTCTGGCCAACGCGCCGCCCGAGGAGGCCAACGCCTTCCGCAGCTTCACCGAAACGGTCCACGGCCTCTTCGAGGTCCGGAAGCTGGGCAAGGGCGAGGTCCGCCTGCGCGAGCTGTACTCCGGCAAGGACTTCGACGTGACGGAGCGCCGCCACATCGCCGGCCTGGAGACGGGGGACATCATCGAGGCCCGCCTCATCCCCTTCGGCGGCCACCTGCTGTTCTCCTCCGCCTTCTGCTACCACCCGCGCGTGGCCGTGAAGCCCATCAAGGCCGAGGTGAAGCGCCGGAAGAAGAAGGAGCCGGAGCGCACGCCCAACGAGCTCGTCTGGGAGTGCGCCCGCCGCGCCCTCAACGTGGAGCGCTACCGCCAGCTCCCCGTCGAGAAGCTCTACGACTTCGAGCAGAAGGTGCTCTGAGAAGTCTCCCGTCCCCGGGCCCGCGTCGCGCGGCCCGGGGAGGGCAGGGCGTTCCGCCTCAGACGCGGTGGATGCTCATGAGGTTGGTGTTGCCCGGCACGTTGAGCGGTACGCCGGCCACCACCACCACGGGCGTGCCCACCTTGCAGATGCCCGCCTCGCGGCACAGCTTGCGCACCTGCCGGAGCATGGCGTCCGTGGACGTCACCCGGCCCACCTGGTGCCCCGTCACGCCCCAGTAGAGTGACATCCGGTTCACCGTGTCCTCGCTCGGCGTGAGGGCGACGATGCGCGCGTGGGGCCGGAACTCGGAGATGAGGCGCGCGGTGTGCCCGCTCTCCGTGTAGGCCACAATCGTCTCGATGTTGAGCTGCGTGGCCGCGGCGACGGCGGCCGCCGCGACGCCCGTTCCCATGTCTTCCGAGCGCTCGAAGGGGGAGTGGTGCTGGTGCCGCACCACGCCGCGCTCCGTCTCCTCGACGATGCGCGCCATGGTGGCCGCGGCGTCGACGGGGTAGCGGCCCGCCGCCGTCTCGCCCGACAGCATCACCGCGTCCGCGCCGTCGAGAATCGCGTTGGCGACGTCCGACACCTCGGCGCGCGTGGGCCTCGGGTTGTTCACCATGCTCTCCAGCATCTCCGTGGCGACGATGACGAGGCCGCCCCTGCGGTTCACCTCGCGCACCATGCGCTTCTGGATGGCAGGCAGCTGCTCCAGCGGCATCTCCACGCCCAGGTCGCCGCGCGCCACCATGATGCCGTCCGCCGCCTCGGCGATGGACTCCAGCTGGTCCACGGCCTGGGGCTTTTCGATCTTCGCGATGAGCGGGGTCTTGAGCTTCTTCACGTGCTCGCGCGCCTTGTGGATGTCCGCCGCGGAGCGCACGAAGGACAGCGCCACGTAGTCCACGCCCACCTCCTGGCCGAACGCCAGGTCGTCCACGTCCTTGCGAGTAATCGTGGGCACGGACATGGGCGAGCCCGGCAGGTTCAGCCCCTTCTTGTCCTTCAGCAGCCCACCCACCTCCACCTTGCAGGTGACGTCCGGGCCCTGGACTTTCAGCACCCGCAGGCGCACCCGCCCGTCGTCCAGGAGGATGTCATCCCCGCGCACCACGTCCTTCACCAGCGACTTGATGGGGGTGGGAATGATGGAGCCATGGCCCATGACGGCACGCGTCGTCACCGTCACCGTCTGGCCGGCCTTCACCGTGAGCTGTCCGTCCTGGAACTTCCCGAGACGGATCTTGGGCCCCTGGATGTCCTGGAGGATGGCCACTGGCATGCGCAGGCGCTTCGCCACCTTGCGGATGATGGCGACCCGCTGGCGGTGCTCCTCGTGCGTCCCGTGGGAGAAGTTCAGCCGCGCCACATTCATGCCCGCGCGGATGAGCCCCTCGATGACCTCAGGTGTGTCCGAGGCGGGTCCGAGCGTACAGATGATCTTCGCCTTGCGCATATGCGCGGGCATCCTAGGCGTCCGGGGGGCCGGCTTGACAGCCTGACGCTCGCGGGACAATTCTTCGGCCACGCGCGAGGCGCCCACCCAGCAGGCGGGCCCTCGCGAATCTATTTGTGCTCTCGACGTTTGAGAGAGAAAGCCCGGCTTCCCTGGGAGGGGGGGCCGGGCTTTCTTGCGTCGTGTGGCTGGCTTCCGTTGCGTGCGGGGCGGGGGCCCGTCCAGTCTAGAGGTCGATCTGCTTGCCCGTGCCCTGCGGCGTGAGGGCCGGGTGGCCCTTCGGCTGGGCGTCCATGTCCATGTCGAGCGGCGTCTGCTGCTGGCCCGGGTCGGGCGCGCCAGGCATGCCGGGCAGGGGCATGGGCGCGTCCTCGTCCTGGTCCATGCCGCCCTGGCCGCTGCCGCCCACGCCGGGGGCGCCCTGCATGCCCTCAATCTCGTCGCGGCTGATGCCGGCGAGCGTCAGCACCTTGCGGGTGACGCGGATGCGGGCGTGGCTGGTGAGCGCCATGGCGATGGAGTCCGAGGGGCGCGCGTCCAGGGTCATCTTCCGCTTGCCCTGCTCCAGGAAGACGCGGCCGGAGTAGACGTTGTCGCGCAGGTCATCGATGCGGACCTCGGTGACGCGGCCGCCGAGCTGCTTCACCACGTCGTCGAGCAAATCCTGGGCGAGCGGCTGGGGCGGCTCGCGTTCGGCCAGCCGGAAGGCGATGGAGACGGCCGAGGCCTCGTCCACGAAGACGGGCAGGACGATGTCGCGGTCCTTGGTCGTCAGCACGACGGCGTGCGTCTGCGCCTCCACCAGCGGCACCACGTCCTGCACCTCGAGCTCCACGAGCTCGGCGCAGGCCTTGGGGTCGTCCCCATGGTCGGTGATGCAGGGCTGCTGCGGGTCGCTCGCCGCCGGAACAGATGCCGCAATCGCACCGGTTGAACTGAATGCAGGCAGGAGCAGGAGCCCTCCCAGCGCCAGGACCACTGCGGAGAGAGGTGCAACGAAGAGGGTGGCGCGGTTGGGCGTTTTCACACCTCTAAGCTACGCACCCGGTACCCCCTCGGGAGGGCGCCGCTCCGGGCGCGACCTTCCGTGTGGGACAACGCCGCCCCCCGGGCTGGGGGGCAGGCGGGCGAGCTTTCAGGTGCGGTCGTCGTCTTCTTCGTCGTCGTCGTAGTCCTCTTCGTCGTCGACGTCCTCGTCCTCATCTTCGTCGAGCTCGTCGTCCTCCTCGGACTCCTCCTCGTCCTCGTCGTCCTCCTCGTCGTCGAGGGTGTCCTCCACGTCGACGGACTCGAGCGTCATGGACACGGCGAACTTCTTGTCGAGCGCGGCAATCTGCGCCCGCATCTCCGTGAGCGCGGCGACGAAGTCCTCCGTCAAGTTGGCGGGCGCCTTCGCGTCGCAGTGAGGGCAGACGATCTTCTCCGTCCCCTCGATGAGATCCTGGGCGTCCAGCTCGAAGCTCGCCTCGCACTTCTGGCAGGTGAAGTCGATGCTCATGGTCGGGCGCGGCATACAAAGCACTCCATCCAGCTGTCAACGTCGGAGACGCGCGACGCTGCTGGCGGGGCCGGGTGGGCATCCGTTACCTTCCGCCCATGGAACTACCGAAGACCGTCGTTCACGCACTCCACGACCGGGCCACCCAGCTGGAGCAGCAGCCGGCCCTCTGGAAGCTCCAGGGGGGCGCCTATGTGCCCACCTCCTGGGCGGACTACGCGCAGAGGGTCCGTCGCTTCGCCCTGGGCCTCCACGCCCTGGGCTTCGGCGCCGGGCAGCCGGTGGGCATCCTCGGCTTCAACCGCGAGGAGTGGCACGTGGCGGACCTGGGCACCATCGCCATGGGCGGGGTGCCGGTGGGCCTGTACACCACCAGCTCGCTGGATCAGCTCGAGTACATCCTCGGACACTGTGAGGCCACCGTCCTCGTGGTGGAGAACGAGAAGCACCTGCGCACCGGCCTGGCCCTGCGCCAGAAGCTGCCCGCGCTGCGCCACCTCATCGTCATCGACCCGCCGGCCGTGCTGCCCGAGGGTGTGCTGACGTACGCGGACGTCATGTCCAAGGGCACCGGGGTGGACGAGGGGCCGTACTGGGACAGCGTCAACGCGCTCAAGCCCGAGCAGATGGGCACCCTCATCTACACCTCCGGCACCACCGGCCACCCCAAGGGGGTGATGCTGAGTCACCACAACCTGGTGTGGACGGCGAACCAGCTCAAGGAGTCGGTGGAGTTCGGGAAGAACAACGTGCCGTCGCTCATCTCCTACCTGCCGCTGTCCCACATCGCCGAGCAGATCATCTCCCTGCACTGTCCGCTGCTGATGGGCATCCAGGTGTACTTCGCCCAGTCGGTGGACAAGATGCCGGACGCCCTGAAGGAGCTGCGGCCCACCTTCTTCTTCGGCGTGCCCCGCGTGTGGGAGAAGTTCAAGGTGAAGGCGGAGGCGGGGCTGAACTCGCAGCCGCCCATGAAGCGGCGGCTGGTGGACTGGGCCCGCGGCGTGGCCATGGAGCGCAACACCCGCGCCATGCGCCACGAGCGCATCCCCGTGCTGATGGAGGGCAAGTACCAGCTGGCGAAGAAGCTCGTCTTCGCGCCGCTCAAGGCCCGCATCGGCATGGACCGGGTGGAGTTCTTCGCCACCGCGGCGGCACCCATCGGCCGGGACGTGCTGGACTTCTTCGCGTCCATCGACATCGTCATCCACGAGGTGTGGGGCATGACGGAGGTGACGGGCCCGGGCACGGTGAATACCGAGGACGCCACGCGGCTGGGCACGGTGGGCCGGGCGATGCTGGGCGTGGAGCTGCGCATCGCCGAGGACGGCGAAATCCTCGTGCGCGGCGGCAACGTCTGCATGGGCTACTACAAGAACCCGGCAGCCACCGCGGAGCTGCTGGAGGACGGATGGCTGCACACCGGTGACGTGGGCCAGCTGGACGCGGAGGGCTTCGTCCACATCACCGGCCGCAAGAAGGAAATCATCGTCACCTCCGGCGGGAAGAAGACGGCCCCGAGCAACATCGAGGAGCTGCTGAAGGCGCTTCCGGGCGTGGGCCACGCGCTGGTGATTGGGGAGCGGCGCAACTACCTCGTGGCCCTGCTGGCGCTGGAGACCGACAAGGCGCTCGTCCTGGCGAAGGAGAAGGGCTGGCCCACGGACCTGGCCACGCTCTCCGAGGACAAGCGACTGCACGAGTTCCTCCAGCAGGCCATTGAGCGCGAGGTCAACCCGAAGCTGGCCCGCTTCGAGACCATCAAGCGCTTCGCCGTGCTGAAGACGGAGTTCTCCCTGGAGGGCGGCGAGCTGACGCCCAAGCTGAGCGTGCGCCGCAAGGTGGTGGAGGAGAAGTACGCCGCCCTCATCGAGTCGCTCTACGCCGAGTCCAAGCACGGCGCCGAGGCCCACGGCTGAGGCCGTCCGGGCCCTCTGGAGGGCCCGCAAAAGCGAAGGGGCGGGGAACCTCGCGGGTTCCTCGCCCCTCTTCACTTCAGGCCCGCGCTGCTGCCGCGCGGGCCCGTGCGGCGCCGGTTACTTCGCGGCGCGCTTGTCCATGGCGATGTAGTCGCGGCGCTTGGAGCCCGTGTACACCTGACGGGGACGGGCAATCTTCTGCTCCGGGTCCGTCACCATCTCCTCCCACTGCGCGCACCAGCCCACCGTGCGGGGGATGGCGAAGAGCACCGGGAACATCTCCACCTGGAAGCCCATCGCCTCGTAGATGAGGCCCGAGTAGAAGTCGACGTTGGGGTACAGCTTCCGCTTCACGAAGTACTCGTCCTGGAGGGCGATCTTCTCCAGCTCCAGGGCGATGTCGAGCAGCGGGTTCTTGCCCGTCACCTCGAAGACCTCGTCCGCCACGCGCTTGATGACCTTGGCGCGCGGGTCGTAGGACTTGTAGACGCGGTGGCCGAAGCCCATCAGCTTCTTCTCGCCCTCGCCGCTCTTCACCGACTTGATGAAGTCCGGGATCTTCGAGATGTGGCCGATCTCGCGGAGCATGCGGAGCACCGCCTCGTTGGCGCCGCCGTGCAGCGGGCCGTAGAGGGCGCCGATGCCCGCCGTGACGGCCGAGTACGGGTCCACCTCGGAGGAGCCGACGGTGCGCACGGACGTGGTGGAGCAGTTCTGCTCGTGGTCCGCGTGGAGGATGAAGAGCACGTCCAGCGCGCGCTCCAGCACCGGGTGCACCTTGTAGGTGGTGGTGCCGATGCGCTTGATCATCGCCAGGAAGTTGGCGACGTAGGACAGGTCGTTGTCCGGGTAGATGTACGGCAGCCCCATGCTGTGCCGGTAGGAGAACGCGGCGATGGTGGGCATCTTCGCGATGAGGCGCGTGATCTGGATGCGGCGGCTGCGCTCGTCCTTGATGTTCTTCGCGTCCGGGTAGAAGCCGGAGAGGGCGGCGACGGTGGAGCCCAGCATGGACATGGGGTGCGAGTCGTAGCGGAACCCGTCCATGAAGGACTTCACGTTCTCGTGCACGTAGGTGTGATGCGTGACGAGGTGGATGAACTGCTCGAGCTCCTTCGGCGTGGGCAGCTCGCCGTTCAGCAGGAGGTACGCGACCTCCAGGAAGCTGGACTTCTCCGCGAGCTGCTCGATGGGATAGCCGCGGTACTCGAGGATGCCCTTGTCACCGTCGATGAAGGTGATGGCGCTCTTGCAGTTGGCCGTGTTGAGGAACGCCGGGTCGTAGCCCATCAGCCCGAAGTCTTCTTCACTGGCTTTGATCTGGCGGAGAGCGTTGGTGCGAATACAGCCGTTCTCGATCGGGACTTCGTACGTCTTCCCGGTCCGATTGTCGGTGATCGTCAGCGTGTCCTTGGCCATGGGCGCAGATTTCACAGGGCGCAGAGCGCTTTCAACAAAAAAGAACGATAAGTCCGTAGGGCGGACACTGATGGTTCTACTGCGCGCCAGAAATAAGAGCGCCCGAACGCTCGAGTTGGCGCCAGAAGCCGGGAAAACTCTTCTCCACGCACTCGGGGCCGGTGAGCAGGAGTGGCGTACCGGACAGCACACACAGTGTGGCTGCCGTCATCGCCATCCGGTGGTCGCCCCGGCTGTCCATCTCGAAACGCGCGGGAGGCGCGGCGGGGGGACGGATTTCGAGTGACTCCCCCTGGAGGTCCGTGGTGCCTCCAATGGCCGCCACGAGCGAGCGGATGCCCTCCAGGCGGTCGCTCTCCTTCACGCGGAGGATGCCCACCTCCGTGAGGGTGGACGGGGCGGGCAGGACGCACGCGAGCGCCGCCAGCGTGGGCAGCAGGTCCGGGCATTCCTTCCCGGAGGCCCGCAGGCCGCCGGACAGCCGTCCCTCGACCTTCAGGGTGTGGAGCGGCCCGGCGGGCACGGCCTTCAGGCCCACCTGCTCGATGAGGCGGACGATGGCGTCGTCCGGGTGTGCGCTGCCGGTGTCCGCCCGCTCGACGGTGCCGCCGGCCTTCCAGGAGATGAGCAGCAGGTAGCCCAGGGAGGACCAGTCGCCCGGCAGCGAAGGGACGCTCGGGGGCGCCGCGTACCCGGCCACGGTGTAACGCGACGGTGACTCCTGGATGACGAAGCCGAAGCGCTTCAGCCACGTCACCGTGAGCTCCAGGTACCCGGCGCTCGTCAGCGGGCCTTCGATTTCCACGCTCCAGGCACGGCGCTCGCGCAGGTACAGCGCCGCGCAGCCCAGCAGCAGGCTGGAGGCGTACTGGCTGCTCTGCGCGCCCGGCACCCGGAATACCGGCGCCACGGCGGTGGTGTCCCGGGGCGCGCGCAATTCCACCGGCCAGGGCTTGCCCTCCGTGAGGGAGAGGCCCGCGGACCCGAGCGCGTCGCGCAGCGAGGTGAAGAGCGGGCCATGAGGACGCTCGCCCAGGCGGGGCGTGCCGGTGAAGCGCACGTGAACGCCGGGCGTCACCGCGGCCTGGGTGACGAGGATGCGAAAAGGGGCGCCACCGTCCGCGCAGTCCACGTCGCGCACGGGGCCCGGGGGCTGGCGCAGGGCCTCCACGCCCCGGCGCAGCACGCGCACGTCGGCGGGCAGGTCCTCGTCCGGCTCGGCCTGCACGGAGGGCAGCGGCCACGCGCCGGTGAGGTGGCCCAGGACCAGCGCCCGCTGCGCGTCCGACTTGGAAACGGGCGGGGTGAGGGGCGCGGCGCGCAGGCCGGCCGGGTCCACGAGGATGCGGGACACGCTCGTCGAGCTCATGGGCGGATACCTTTCGTCCAGGCGGGCCACAGCTCGCGCCAGGTGCTCTCGGCGACGTCGCGCACCTCGGTGGAGCCGATGGCGGTCAGCAGCACCATGCGCAACTCGCCCGCGCTGCCCGCCTTCTTGTCCGCGTTGAGCAGCGTCACGATGTCCTTCATCAGCGCGCGGCGGAGCAGGGCGGCGGCGCGCTCGCGGCCCTGGACACCGGGGCCATTGGCGAGGGCGGCTTCCGCCTGGGCGGCCACGGGCTCGGGCGTCACGCCGAGGCGGCGGCCCACGTCCAGGGCCAGCAGCATGCCCAGGCCCACGCCGTCACCGTGCGACAGCTTGAAGCGAGAGACGCTCTCCAGCACGTGGCCGAAGGTGTGGCCGAAGTTGAGCACGCGCCGCAGGCCCTGGTGCTCGTACGGGTCCTGCGAGCAGACGCGCTCCTTGAGGCCGCGCGCGTCCTTCACCAGCTTCTCCAGCGCGGGCGGCTTGCGGACGTAGCGGCGGAAGAGGGAGGCATCGAGGCTGATGACCATCTTCCACGCCTCGAGCGAGCCCTCGCGCACCTGCGTCTCGGAGAGGGTGGTGAAGAACTCCGGGCAGAGCCAGCCTTCCTCCGCGTAGTGGAAGACGCCGGCGGGGTTCTTCACCACGCGCCCGCGCACCATCATGTCCACCGCGCCCTTGCCGCCGAGGCTGCTATCCACCGCCGCCAGCAGCGTGGTGGGCACCTGCACCAGCCGCACGCCGCGCTTGAGCAGGTGCGCGGCCACGGTGGACACATCGCCCACGGTGCCGCCACCCACGGCCAGCAGCGTGCCGGAGCGCGGCAGGGACAGGCCCCCCGCGAGCACCTTCTCCAGCGCGGTGAACGTCTTGGCGCTCTCGCCGCCGGTGAGCTGGATGATGGCGCGCGGACGGCGGGCCTCCAGCGTGGAGATGAGCGCCGGGTGCAGCTTCGCCACGGTGCGGTCCACCACCGCCACGCTGCCTTCGGGGAGGCTCGCGGAGAGCCGGGCGAAGGTGCCCCAGCGGTCGACGGGAGGACGGTAGGCGCCGGGAGGAAGGAAGCTGCTCATAGCGTGTGGGGCCGGGCGTTCAGTTGGAGGACGAGGTCGGCGATGACCAGCGACACCATCGCCTCCAGCACGGGGACGGCGCGGGGCATGATGCACGGGTCATGGCGCCCGCCCTTCGCGTGGTCCATCAGCGTGGCGGGCGGCTTGAAGAACGCGCGCACCTGCATGGGCTCGCCATTGGCGAGGCCGCCCTGGATGCCACCGTAGGCGTCCTTCACCGAGTGGAAGACGGTGCCGGGCTGGCCGATGCGCTGGAGCAGGTCCGGCGGCCCCCACACGACGCCCGTCACCGCGCCGATGCTGCCGAGCGCCTGCGCGATGAGCGCCTTGATCTTCCCGAAGATGGGCTCGCCCAGGCCCACGGGCAGGCCCTCCACGCGCACGTCGATGGAGCCGCCCAGGCTGTCACCGGCCTCCTTCGCGGCGAGGATGCGGCGGGACATCTCGTCGCGGAGGGCGACGTCCGGGCAGCGCGTGGCGTGCGCGTCCACCTGCTCGCGCGTGAGGCCGGGCGCGGGCACGGCGGACACGAGGTCCCCCACCTGGGACACGTACGCGACGGTGCGGATGGAGGGCAAATCACGGGCGAGGTACGCCTCGGCGACCGCGCCGCCGATGACGCGGCAGAGCGTCTCGCGCCCGCTGGTGCGGCCGCCGCCTCGGTGGTCGCGGTGCTTGAAGCGCTCGCGCCACACGGCGTCCGCGTGGCCGGGGCGGTCCTCCTGCTTCAGCTTTTCGTAGTCGCCCGAGCGCTGGTTGGTGTTCCGGACGATGGCGGCGATGGGCGTGCCCAGCGTCTTGTCCTCGAACACGCCGGAGAGGATTTCCACCTGGTCGGGCTCGCTGCGGGCGGTGACGAGCGCGGACTGGCCGGGGCGGCGGCGGTCCAGGGCGACCTGAATCTGCTCGCGGGTGAGGGGCACGCCGGCGGGACAGCCGTCGATGATGGAGCCGAGCGCGGGCCCATGGCTCTCGCCAAAGGTCGTCAAACGGAGGAGGGTGCCAAAGGTGTTCATGTCGCGGACTCCCAGAGCTGGCGCTGCCGCCGGGCCTGCGCCACGAACCACGCCGCGCCCAGCAGGACCGGCGTCCCGCCACGGCGTTGAATCTCCGCGGCGATGCGCCGACCCGGTGCACCGTATGCGATCACCGCGACGCGCGCCTTATTGAAACGGAGTTGCTCCGGCGGGGCCACGCGGTCCGGCCACGTCCACACGCCCGCCCCGGTCACCGGGGCCCGGATGTCGGCGCGGCGTAACACGCGCAGGTTGCAGCCAATCTCCCCCGCCACGGCTCGCATCGCCGCGGTGGCGCCGCCGTCACCCAGCACGAAGGCGTCCATCGCGTTGAGCCGGTCCAGCACCGTGAGGGCGCCGTACGTGTCGGTGTTGAAGGACTCCCAGCGGTTGGCCCGGCGCACCAGCGTGTTGATGGCCTGCAGCGGCGAGCGCGTGTGCTGCGCGAGCCGGAGCTTGAAGGGGCTGGTGACGGCGAAGCCCGCGTAGTGCGGCAGCAGCGAGTCCACGAGCGTCTCGACGGGCGCGTCCTCGGGGAGGTCGATGCGGTCGAACGGCTGCCGGTGGATGCGCGGCGAGCGCGAGTGGGCAATGGAAGTGCCGAGGATGCCCAGCCGCAGGGGCGGGTCCAGCGTCAGGCGGTCCGCCCCGCGCATCTCCCGGACGACGTCGTCGAGCAGCCGCTGCCCCGGCGCCGCGGCCCAGGTGCCTCCCGTCGCCACGTAGTCGAGCACGTTGTTGCGCGCCAGCACCGCCCGCGCCGGCAGCGCCACCGGGCCCATGCCGAGCACGGTGACTCGCGTCACGCCAAAGCGTTGCATCAGCAACCACTGTGTCTCCAGCAACGTGCGCAGGTGCTCCGGCCCGTGCATGGGCTCCACGTGCTTCACCAGGGCATCTGGCGGCAGCTCGCGCTCCCACAGCTTCAGGGCCTCCGCGGTGGACAGCTGGCGCTCCGCGTGGTGCGACGCGAGCAGCTTTCCAGCGGGAGCATCGAGCGCGCCCTCACGTCCCCGGGTGTCCTTCAAGTCACGGTCCACGCGCCAGGCAGCGGAGACCCAGGCGGGCGGCAGGGGCTTGCCCCGCTCGGAGACGAGCAACGGGAGTACCTGCGCGAGCGCCTCGACGTCGATGGCGTCGGGAGCGTGCAAATCGGTGCGAAGCTCGAGCACGTCCGCGCCCCTGCGCTGACCGTCGCGCGCGAAGTGCACGGCGCCAAGGCCGAGCACGGTAGGGGGCAGGGTGACGACGCGACGGGCGGGCGTCACGGAAGGACCTCGGTGGTGAGGCAGCCCCGGAGGAAATCCACCAGAGCCACCGTGGGGACGCGAGCGTGGAGTGCCTCTCGCTCATGGAACACGGCGGACAATTCGTCTTCCAGCGAGAGCTCGGGGCGCAGGCGCGGGCGCGTCCGGTCCCTGAGCAGGCGCTCGCGGTACGTGTCGAAGCTGATGGGGACGAGCAGCGTGAACAGGCCCGTCAGTGCCTCCGCATGGTGGGAGAGGAAGCCGCCTCCCAGGGACACCAGCCCACCGGGCGGCAGCTCCAACAGGGTGCTGCGCTCGGCGGCGCGGAACTCCGCCGGTGCCTCGACCACCCACCTGCGCAGCGGGCGGCCGTGGATGCGCTCCAGGTGCGCATCCAGGTCCAGTCCCGTTCTGCCAAGCAACCCGCCTACCAGGGGCAGCAGGCGTGTCTTGCCCGCGCTCCGGTGGCCGGCAATCGCCACCGTCTGCCCGGGTGCCGGCAGCAGGGCGGGCCCGGGAAGGGCGAGCGCTTCGCGAAGCCCCGGCGCGAGCCGGGGGTCGACGGAGGCGAGCGTCAGTTCAACGAGGCGCTTTCGCTCCTCAGCGGACGGTGCCGACATAGACGTAGGCAGTGCCGAACGTCAGCGGGTGGGCGGCCCGCTCCGAGTACGCGCCGGACTGCTCCATCAGCTCCACGAACTTGTCCCCACTGGGGAAGGCCGCGGAGGTGCGGGGCAGGTACTCGTACGCGGCGCGGTTGCCGGTCAGCAGTCCGCCGACGGCGGGCATGATGGTCTTGCTGTAGAAGCGGAACAGCCCGCCGAAGACGCCGTCGGGCTGACCGAACTCCAGCACCACCACGCGGCCGCCGGGGCGCACCACGCGGGCCATCTCCTTCAGGCACTTCACCGGGTCATCCACGTTGCGGATGCCGAAGGCGATGGAGGCCACGTCGAAGGAGTTGTCCGCGAAGGGCAGGGCGAGCGCATCCGCCACCTGGAACTCCACCTGGAGGCCGGCCTTCGCCGCCTTGGCGGGGGCGCTCTCCAGCATCTCCGGGCAGAAGTCGGTGCCGACGACGCGGCCGGAGCCGCCCACCTTGCGCTTGAAGACCATGGCCAGGTCGCCGGTGCCGGTGGCGCAGTCGAGGACGGTGCTGCCCTCCTTCGCACCACTGAGACGCACGGCGGTCCGGCGCCACAGGCGGTGGACGCCGAACGAGAGGACCTCGTTCGTCACGTCGTACCGCGGAGCGATGGAAGAAAACATCTGACGGACTTCGGTGCTCATCGAGCCCTCGCGACCTGGGCCGGACCTTCCGGCCTCCAAAGGTGTCGGTCCACCGCTCCTAGCACGGCTGGCAGCCGGCGCATCAACGTCTGGAAGCGCTCGGGTGTCAGGGCCTGGTGGCCGTCGCACATTGCCTGCTCCGGCCGGGGGTGGACTTCAATCAACAATCCATCCGCCCCTGCGGCCGCGGCCGCCAGCGACATGGGGAGGATGAGCTCCGGGACGCCCGTCGCATGCGACGGGTCCACGATGACGGGCAGGTGCGAGCGTTGCTTCGCCCATGCCACCGCCGCCAGGTCCAGCGTGTTGCGCAGCTCCGTCTCGAACGTGCGGATTCCGCGCTCGCACAGCATCACCTGCTCGTTGCCGCCGTCGAGGATGTACTCCGCCGCCAGCAGCCACTCCTGCATCGTCGCGGAAAGTCCCCGCTTGAGCAGAACCGGCCGGCGCGACTTTCCCAAAGCTCGTAGCAGCGAGTAGTTCTGCATGTTCCGCGCGCCCACCTGGAGGATGTCCGCGGACTCCTCCATGAGCGGCAGCTGCGAGGGCTCCATCACCTCGCTGATGATGGGCAGCCCGTGGCGGTGCCCGGCCTCGGCCAGCACGTGCAGGCCCGGCTCGCCCATGCCCTGGAAGGCGTAGGGACTGGTGCGTGGCTTGAATACGCCACCCCGGAGGATGTGGGCCCCGGCTGCGGCGACGGCCGCGGCGGCGCGATCCACCTGCTCCGCGCCCTCCACCGCGCACGGCCCCGCCATGACGACGAAGCCCGGGCCGCCGACCTCCACGGCGCCCACCTTGACGCGCGTGCCCTCGGGCCGCGAGGAACGCAGCACCTTCCTCGCGCCTGTGTCCCGCCCCGACACCGCCGGTGCGGGTGCGTCTGGCCGCTCGCCTCCCACGGACCCTCCAATTCATGGAGTTCAAGAGGTTTTGAACTCCTTGGTGCATGTATAGCCGAGATGGCTTAGAAGACAACCGAAGGTGATTGCGAGGCAATCATCGATGAGGAACGCTGATGAAGACGCTCAATCCCGTTGAGGGCCAGCGCTGGGTGGCCGGAATGATGCCCCTGGCGGTGGGGGATCCGCTGGCGGGAGCGGACGTGCTGGGCGTTCCATCGGTGTACTGGGAGCGGCCGCTGGCCCAGGAGGCCGCGGCCGGCTGGGGCGAGGCCGCGGTGGTGGTGGCGGAGGACGCGTCCCAGGCCCCGGCCGCGCTGGCGTCCCTGGGCGGCCTGTCGCTGCGCTGGGTGGGTGACGCGCCCGAGTCGATGCCCGGCCCCTGGTTCGGAGGAATGCGCTTCGGCGCCACCGGTGCGCCGGATGCGGCGTGGGACGCGCACGGTGTGGCGCGCTGGACACTGCCGGAGGTGCTGGTGTGGCGCGCCGACGCGGGCCTGATGGTGGCGGCCTTCGCGCCGGAGGGACGGGGTGGCGAGGACGCGGTGCGCTCGCGGCTGGAGCGGGTGCGCGCGTGCTTCCCGGAGACGTACCGGCACCCGAAGGGCGCTGCGGTGCCCCTGTCGCAGTCGTCGTCGCGTCCGGCCTTCGAGGCGCGGGTGGAGCGTTCGCTGGAGGCGATTGCCTCGGGCCACCTCCAGAAGGTGGTGCTGGCGCGCTCGCTGGACGTCGAAGGGCCGGCGGCCTTCGACGTGGTGGACGTGCTGTCGCGGCTGCGCGAGCAGAACCCTCGCTGCGCCACCTTCCTCTTCCGCGCTCCGGACGGGGCCTGCTTCCTGGGCGCCACGCCGGAGACGCTGTGCCGGGTGGACGGGCAGGTGCTCCAGACGGAGGCCCTCGCCGGCACGGCGGCGCCGGGACAGGCGGAGGGCTTGAAGGGGCACGACAAGGACCTGCGCGAGCACGACTCGGTGGTGCGCTACATCCTCGCGACGCTGCGCCCCCTGTCGGAGAAGGTGACGTCGGACTCGGAGCCCGCGCTGCTCACGTTGAAGAACGTGGTGCACCTGCGCACGGGTATCCGCGCGGACTTGAAGCCCGGAGTCACGGCGGCGCAGGTGGTGGCGGCGATGCATCCGACTCCAGCGGTGGGCGGCTTCCCGCGTGAGCGGGCGCTGTCATTCCTGGTGGAGCACGAAGGGCTGGACCGTGGCTGGTACGCGGGGCCGGTGGGCTGGGTGGGGCCGAAGCGCGCGCACCTGATGGTGGCGCTGCGGTCGGCGCTGGTGCGAGGGGCGAAGGCGCGGCTGTTCGTGGGCGTGGGGCTGGTGGCGGGCTCCACTCCGGAAGCCGAGTGGCGGGAGACGGAGATGAAGAGCCTGGCCATGTTGCGGGCGCTGGGAGGCGGGGATGTCGTCAGACGCTAACGTCAACGTTCTGTGGGCGCGCGCGTTGTTGGAAGAGCTGACGCGCGGGGGCGTGCGGCACGCGGTGGTGTGCCCGGGCTCGCGCTCGTCGCCGCTGGCGCTGGCGTGCGCGCGAGCGGAGGGGCTGCGGACCTGGTCCGTCATCGACGAGCGGAGCGCGGGCTTCTTCGCGCTGGGACTCGCGAAGCAGTCGCGGACCCCGGTGGTGCTGGTGGCCACGAGCGGTACGGCCGGCGCGCACTTCTACCCGGCCGTCATCGAGGCGTCGCTGGCCCATGTGCCGCTGGTGGTGCTGACGGCGGACCGGCCGCTGGAGCTTCAGGGGTGGGGCGCGCCGCAGACGGTGTCGCAGGCGCGCTTCTTTGGCGAGCACGCGCGCCTGTTCGCCGACCTGGGCCAGCCCGAGGCAAGTGACGTGGCCGTGGCCCACCTGCGCGCCACCGCCGCCCGTGCGGTGGCCACCGCGCTGCGCGCGCCACGAGGCGCCGTGCAGCTCAACGTGCCCTTTCGTGAGCCGCTGGCTCCGGTGGTGGAGCCCTTCGGTGAAGAGCGACTGTCCGCGCTGGCAAAGGTGGGCCGGCCCGGGGCGCCGCTCACGCGAATCGTCCCGCCCACGCCCGCGCCGGATGCGGCCGCGCTGGAGGACGTGCGCCGCCGCATCGTCGCCACCGAGCGGGGTGTCATCGTCTGCGGCCCGCGCGACGAGGCGGATGGCTTCGCGGAGGCCATCAGCGCGCTGGCGCAGGCGACGGGCTACCCGGTGCTGGCCGAGGCCACCTCGCAGGCCCGCTACGGCGGTGGCCCGCTCACCGTGTCGCACTACGACGCGCTGCTGCGCCACGCGCCCTTCGCGAAGGCGCACCGTCCAGAGTTGGTGCTTCGCTTCGGCGGAGGGCTGACGCCCAAGGTGCCGCAGCAGTGGCTCGACGCGTCTGGCGCGGACATCGTCCTCTTCAGCGACGGCGGCGCGCTGTTCGACCCGGCGCACCGGGCGGCGCTGGTGGTGGAGGGCTCGGCGGTGGCTGCGTGCGAGGCGTTGACGCGCGGCCTCTCGCGCGGCGCGGGGCCGTGGGCGCGGAGCTTCCTGGGCGCGGAGCGGCTGGCGCGCGCGGAACTGGAGTCCGCCTTCGCCGAGCAGCCCGAGGTGCTCAACGAGCCGCGCATCGCACGCGAGGTGGTGGCGGCGCTGTCGTCCGGGGTGCCGCTCTTCGTGTCCAGCAGCATGCCCATCCGCGATGTGGACGCCTTCGCTCCGGCGGGCACGGTGCCGCTGCGGGTGCTGGCGAATCGCGGGGCGAACGGCATCGACGGCATCGTCTCCAGCGCGCTCGGCATGGCCGCGGCGGCGGGGCGGCCGGCGGTGCTGCTCACCGGGGACCTGGCGCTGCTGCACGACGTGGGCGCCTTCGTTACCGCGTCGCGTGCACGGCTGTCGCTCACCGTCGTCGTGGTGAACAACGACGGCGGCGGCATCTTCTCGTTCCTGCCGGTGGCCCAGGCGGCGCGGCCGGACGACTTCGAGTCCCTCTTCGGCACCCCGCATGGGGTGGACCTGTCCCACGCGGCCGCGCTCGGCGGGGCGCGCCTGCACCGGCCCCGGACGCCCACGGCGCTCCGCGCGGCGGTGCGCGAGGGACTCGAGGGTGGACTGCATCTGGTGGAGGTGCGGGTGGACCGCGCCGCCAACGTGGACGAGCACCGGCAGCTCTTCGCTCGGATGGCTGCCGCACTGGGAGACGGACCATGGGCGTGACGCTGGCATATGAGACGTGGGGCGAGGGCCCCCGGCCGCTCGTGCTGCTGCACGGCTTCACGGGCAGCCGGAGCTCCTTCGACGACCTGCGCCCCTTCCTGGGCCGCGCGGTGAAGGCCATCGCCGTGGACCTGCCAGGCCACGGGGCCACGCCGCTGCCGCAGCACACGGGGCGCGAGGGCTTCCTGGAGACGGTGGACGCATTGGTCGCGCTCGTGGACCGGCTGGGGCACGGGCCCGTGGATCTGCTGGGCTACTCGCAGGGCGCGCGCGTAGCGCTGGCGGCGGCCGTGCGCGCACCGGACCGGTTCGGCCGGCTCATCATGGAGAGCGGCTCGCCGGGCCTGCACCGCCGTCAGGAGCGCACGGCGCGGCGCGAGGCCGACGCGCAGCTCGCGGCCTTCATCCGCGCCCGGGGCGTGGATGCCTTCGTCGACCGCTGGGAGGCGCTGCCCCTCTTCGAAGGACTGCGCCAGTTGTCGCCCGAGCGCCGAGACGCCCTGCGCGCCCGCCGCCGCGCCTGCACGCCGGAGGGGCTCGCCGGAGCGCTGGAGTGCCTGGGCCTGGGTGTGCAGCCGGACTACTGGCCGGAATTGCACGCGCAGCGGCTGCCCACGCTGCTGCTCACCGGCGCGAAGGACGCGAAGTTCACCCAGACGGCGCGCCGCATGGCCGCGGAATTGCCGGTGGTGTGGCGTCACGCCTTCGCGGACTGCGGCCACGCACCGCACCTGGAGGCGCCGGAGGCGTACGCCCGCGAGGTGCTGGGCTTCCTCCAGACGCCCTGGTACGAGGCGCCGCAGTTCGACAGCCCCGCCGCCACGGTGGCGGGCGCGGGGAGGATGGGCTCGTGAGCACGTCGGTTCCTGGAGTCAATCCCTCGGTGGAGAAGCCGCGTCCCGGCCTGAAGCTCTGGGTGATGGCGGCGCGGCCGAAGACGCTGACGGCGGCGCTGGTGCCGGTGCTGGTGGGCACGGCGCTCGCGTTCGGTCTGGGCGTGGGACGTGCGCTTCCGGCGCTCGCGGCGCTGCTGGGCGCGGTGCTCATCCAGATTGGCACCAACTTCATCAACGACTACTACGACTTCAAGAAGGGCGCGGACACGCAGGAGCGGCTCGGTCCCAAGCGCGTCACGCAGAGCGGGCTCATCGCGCCGAGCACGGTGCTGGCCGGCGCGGCGGTGTGCTTCGGGCTGGCGACGGCGGTGGGCCTGTACCTCGTGGTGGTGGGCGGCTGGCCCATCATCGCGATTGGCGTCGCGTCGCTGCTGTGCGGCTTCGCGTACACGGGCGGACCCTTCCCGCTGGGCTACCACGGGCTGGGAGACCTGTTCGTCTTCATCTTCTTCGGGCTCGTGGCGGTGACGGGGACGTACTACGTGCAGGCGGGCACGGTGGACCCGGCCGCGTGGTGGGCGGCAGTCCCCGTGGGGGCCATCGGCACCGCGCTCATCGTGGTGAACAACCAGCGCGACGCCTCGACGGACGTGAAGGCAGGCAAGCGCACGCTGGTGGTGCGCTTCGGTACGGGTATGGGCCGCGCGGAGTACGTGCTGCTGCTCGTGCTGTCCTATGCCACGCCCTTCGCCATGTACGCGTTGGGGCAGGCAGGCCCCTGGGTCTTCCTGGCCCTGCTGAGTCTTCCGCTGGCGGTTCCACCTCTGAGGTTGATGCTGACCGCGCATGGGGCCGCGCTGAACCCGGCCCTGGGGGGAACGGCGCGGCTGCAGCTTGTTTACGGCCTGCTGTTCGCGTTGGGGCTGTACCTGAGATGATGTGAGCCCATGCGCATCGCCAAGGCGTCGTTCACCCCGTTGCGGCTGGAGCTGCTCCAGCCCCTGAAAACGTCCCGAAGCACCTATACGGCGCGCGAGGGATTCCTCGTGCGCCTGGAGGACGAAGCGGGACACGTGGGCCTTGGCGAGGCGATGCCGCTGCCGGAGTTCGGCACGGAGTCGCTCGCGGACTGCGGCGCCACGCTGGGGGCCTGGCTCGACGCGCTGAAGGGGCAGTTCCTCGGAGACTCGGTGCGCGCCATCGAGGACACACTGTCCCCGTTCCCGCCGGCGGTGGCGCGAGGTGACGGCGTGCGCATCCGCTCTCGCCAGACCACGCCGGAAGGGCCCATGCCCGCCTCGGAGCACGCGCTGGAGCTGGCGCTGCTGGACCTGCTGGCGCAGCGGCAGGGCGTCCCGCTGTGCTGGCTGCTGGCGGAGGAGGCGCGTACGGAGGTCGCGGTGAACGCGCTGCTATTCGGGGACGGGCCGGAGGCGCTGGCGGAGGATGCGCGCAAGGCCGTGGCCGAGGGCTACGGGACGTTGAAGCTGAAGGTGGCAGGCCGCTCGCTGGAGGACGACGAGCAGCGCGTGAAGGCGGTGCGCGAGGCGGTGGGGCCGGACGTGAAGCTGCGGCTGGACGCGAATGGCGGCTGGTCCGAGCCCGAGGCGAAGCGCGCGCTGGACAAGCTGGGCTGGTACGGCCTGGAGCTGGTGGAGCAGCCCACGCCGCCGGAGGACCTGGCGGCGCTGTGGCGGGTGCAGCGGAGGGCACCGTGCATGGTGGCGGCGGACGAGTCGCTCGGCTCGCCAGAGGCGCTGCGGGCACTGCTGGCGGTGGACCCGCTGATGGGCGGAGGCCCGGCGGTGGGCGCGGTGGTGCTCAAGCCGATGGTGCTGGGCGGGCTGCTGCCGTGCCTGGTGGTGGCGATGCGGGCGGCGCGACTGGGCATGCAGGCGTACGTCACCAGCTCGCTGGACGGAGTGGTGGCGCGGGCCGGCGCGACGCACCTCGCGGCGGCGCTGCCCTCGGGAGCGCTGGCATCGGGGCTCGCGGTGGGGCGCCTCTTCGCGCACGAGCCCGCCTCGCACCCGTATCGCCCCGTGCACGGGCACATCCGGCTGCCCCAGGCGCCCGGCCTGGGCCTGGCTCCCGAGACGGTGGGCTGACGGTGTTGGCGCCGTCCGAGCCGCGCCATGGCAACGGACGGACACGGCCCATGGAACCCGAGGCCCGAGGATGACGGACCCGAAGACCGGTGATGCTGGACCCCGAGGCGGTTGGACCTGTCCCATCCGCGAAGGAGCCCACAGGCACCCGGAGGCGGAGGCGCTCACCTTCGCCGGCAGCGCGTGGACGTACCGGGCGTTGGACGCGGAGGTGGGCCGGTGGGTGAGGGCCCTCGAGGACCGGGGCGTCGGCGCCGGGGACCGGGTGGCGCTGCTCGCGACGAACCATGTGGCGTCCGTGTGCCTCTTCTGGGCCCTGGGGCGCCTGGGCGCCGTGCTGGCCCCCCTCAATGCGCGCCTCACGCGGGTGGAGCTGGCGCCGCTGGTGGAGGATGTGGAGCCCCGCCTGGTGCTCGCCCTGGGCGCATTGCTGGACCGGCTCCCCGGCACGGAGCCCCTGGAGTCCTTCGTCGCCCCTCACCTCACGCCATCCCTCACGTGTGGGCCACTGACGGAGGACGCGCCCAGGGTGGTCCTCTTCACGAGCGGGACGACGGGGCGACCCAAGGGGGCGGTGCTCACGGAGGGCAACTTCCGGGCCTCCTCCCGGGCCTCCGCGGCGAACCTGGGCGCACATCCCGCGCCCCGCTGGCTGGGCACGCTGCCCCTCTTCCACGTGGGCGGACTCGCCATGCTCACGCGCACCGCCTACGAGGGCGGCGCACTCATCCTCCACGACCGCTTCGACGCGGACGCGGTCAACCGGGCCATCGACGCGCAGGGCATCTCGCACGCGAGCCTCGTGGCCACCACGCTGGAGCGCGTCCTGGACGCGCGCGGTGACCGGCCCGTGCCGCCGACCTTCCGGCTGGCGCTCATCGGCGGAGGCCCGGTCCCCGTCCCGCTGCTGGCGCGCGCGCGAGCCGCGGGACTGCTGGCGCTCCAGACCTACGGCCTCACGGAGGCGTGCTCCCAGGTGACCACGGAGCGCCCCGGCGAAGCCGACGGCCGCACTGCAGGACCTCCGCTCCCCGGCATGCACGTTCGCATCGTCGGCGAGGACGGCACCGCGCAAGGCCCCGGCGAGGAAGGGGACATCGAGGTGCGCGGCCCCACGGTGATGGCTGGCTACTGGAAGCGCCCGGATGCCACGCGCGACGTCCTCCGGGACGGCTGGCTGCGTACGAAGGACGTGGGCGTGCTCGACGGGCACGGTCGCCTCACCGTGCTCTCACGCCGCACGGACCTCATCGTCCGGGGGGGAGAGAACCTCTACCCCGCGGAGATTGAAGCGGTGCTCGCCAACCACCCGGCGGTGCAGGAGGCCGCGGTGGTGGGCGTGCCGGACGCCCGCTGGGGCGAAGTCCCGGTGGCCTTCCTCGCGCTCCGCGCCGGCCAGCCCATGCCCTCGGCCGAGGCACTGGACGCGTGGTGCCGCCAGTCGCTCGCGGGCTTCAAGACGCCCGCGCGCTTCACCTGGGTGGACGCGCTCCCACGCAACGCCATGGGCAAGGTCGAGCGCACCGTGCTCCGCCAGCGCTCCATCGGCTGACGCGGGAAGCCTGATTCTGGAGTCAAAGTCGAGACCGGGGGCCGCGCTCCCGTCCCTCGGGTGAGGGCGGAGGAGGGGCCTTGCCGCGGTCTCCCGCGCTGACCGGGCCCTGGCGCCGTCGAAGGAGGACGGGCCGGGCTTCAGGAGCGCGAGGCGCTCAGCACTCGGAGGCGGGGTGGCCCCAGGGGTTGGTGCGCGGGTACGCCCGCAGCATCGCGTTCAGCCGGTACGCCGCCGCCACGGTGGCGCTGCTGCCGGGCCGGCGGGCCGTGAGGGCTCCCCGGCTCATGGCCGCGCCCAACCGGGCGGCCTGCATCGCCAGCTGCCGCTCCACTTCGGGGGACCAACGGGGGAACTCGAGCCATTCCATCTGTCTGCTCCTTGAGGAACTGCGGAGCCTGCATCCAACCCCCATAAGCCCTGGAAATCACGACGCCGCGCGTTGGAGTGGGGCGTCACTGCCGAGTTCCCGACAGGGGGCTCGCGTCACGGTTCCGCCATGTTGGCTGCCGGGCAGGCGAGGCCTCATCCCGCAGCGCACCGCGTCGTCCCGCCCGGGCGCAATCTTGAAGCCTCCAAGGAATGGCAGACACCAGGTTGCGGTGGTGCCTGCCCCTGGCCGGGTGCCATCCCACTCAGGGCATTGAGACACGCCGTCGTCATTCGGCAACGATTCCGGGAAGGCGAAACTCAGACATGCAAGGTATTTCCGCTCGTGCGTTCAAATAGATGAAGCGGTTGGTGGGGGACACAGGACGCGGTGGGGTCGCTCCGGAGCGCGGGCCGCTCGGAGCGGAGGGCCACCAGGCAGTGGGGAGTGGGGCCGGTTTCCGAGGGGAAAACAGGTGATGCGGGGAAAAGGATGGGTTCAGGCAGTCCGGCGCCGGTCCGCTCAGCATTCGACGGGAGTCAGAATCGGACCGGAGGGGTTGTCAGGTTGTCTTGATATCTTTATCTCCCAGGTCAAGGGGGGAATCGGCTCAAAGGCAGATCAGCTCGCAGGTCGCGCAACGGGAGGCGGACATGGCTCCAGAGTCTGTTGATGTCATCATCGTCGGGTGTGGGCCTGTGGGAGCGATGGCTGCGAACCTGCTGGGGCAGCACGGGGTGCGCACCCTCGTCGTCGAGCGGGAGCCAGCGCCCCACGGTCAGTCCCGCGCCATCAGCGTGGATGACGAGGCGCAGCGCATCTTCCAGTCGGTGGGCCTCGTGGACGAGCTGGGGCCGGGCTTCTTCCCGTGCCGGCTCCTGAAGTACCTGGACGACGAGCTGCGCTCGCTGGCGGAGGTGGACTTCACGAAGGTGGACCAGCCCTTCGGTCACTTCGTGGGCGCGTTCTTCCAGCAGCCTCGGCTGGAGGCCGCGCTGCGCAAGGGCATGGCGCGCTTCCCCCACGTGAGCCTCTGGCAGGGCCACGAGGTCGAGTCCTTCGTGCAGGACGACGAGGGCGTGACGGCGCGGGTGAAGGAGTGCGCGAGCGAGCACGCCGTGACGGTGCACGCCCGCTACCTGCTGGCCTGCGACGGCGCGCACAGCGCCATCCGCCGGCGCCTGGGGCTGAAGCTCGAGGGGACGACGGCGCTGGAGCACTCGCTCGCCATCACCGTGGCCACCTCCACTCCGGACCCGGAGTTCACGGCGTACCTCTGCGGCCCCAAGCGCCGCGGCTTCATCACCCGCACGGCGCGCGACGAGATGCGCTTCGACATCATCCTCGCGCCGGACGAGGACCTGGAGGCGGCGCGCCAGCCCGAGTTCGTGCGGAGCCTCATCGCGCACTACCTGGACCCGGCGTCGGTGAAGGTCCGTTCCGCCAACGTGTACTCGTACCACAGCCGTCTCGCGGAGAAGTGGCGGGTGGGCCGGGCGTTCCTGCTCGGAGACGCCGCGCACCTGATGCCGCCCTTCCTGGGGCAGGGGCTGTGCGCGGGCTTTCGGGACGCGGCGAACCTGGCGTGGAAGCTGGGCCTGGTGCTCGGGGGCGCGGCGGATGCATCCCTGCTGGACACCTACGAGCAGGAGCGGCGCGCGCACGTGGCGGAGGTCATCCGCAGCTCGGACGCCATGGGCAAGGTGATGATGACGGGCGGCAAGGTGCTGGCCCGGGCGCGCAACGCCCTCATCCAGCTGCTCTACCGCCTGCCCGTCACCGGTGACTTCATCCGCCAGTACAAGGTCAAGCCGATGATGCCGCTGGAGGAAGGCTTCCTCGTCAACGCCCGCCGCGCGAAGAAGGACGCCCCGGAGGGCACCTACTTCCCGCAGCCGCGCGTGGCGCTGCCGGACGGAAATTCCGCCCTGCTGGACGACGTCCTCGGCGAGGGCTTCGCGGTGCTGACCCGCCCCGGGGCTTCACTGGAAGCGCAGCGCGAGGCCCGGACGCTGGCGGCGGAACTGGGCGCGCGCTGGCTGCCGGTGTCCGCGGCGGAGCGCACCGGTTCCATCCGGGCGGAAGGGGTGGTGGACGTGGAGGGCCGGCTCGGCGCCTGGTTCGCGCGGCACGCGGCGGACCTCGTGGTGCTCCGCCCGGACCGCTACGTCTACGGCACGGCGGGAGGTGGGGACCTGGGGCACCTGCAGGGCTCGCTGCGCGGACGCATCCGCCCGCTGGCGCGCCGGAGCCGCGGCGAGGTCCGCCGCGCCGGGTGAACCGGAGCGTGTCCATCCTCGCTGGAAGGGCAGGGGACTGAAAAAGCCACGGGCGCCGCGGGCACACTCGTGCCCGTGACGCCCGCGAGGCTTCAGGAACTGTGGGAGCTCAGGCGGCGGCGGACTTCAGCATCTGCTCGGCGCGCTCCACGCAGTCGGCCATGAAGTTCAGGTAGATCTCCAGCGCGCGCGCGCCGGTGCGGCCGACGATGGGAGCCGCCTCGGGCACCTGGCCCAGCAGCTTGCCCAGCATGTACTCGTTGAGCGCGGTGTGGCCCACGTCGATCTCCGCGTGCTCCTTCACGAAGGACATCGCCTCCATGATGTCCTCGCCGAGCACGCGCTTCGCCTGGTCCATCAGACCGGGGGCGAACACCACGGACAGGTTTTCGATCTCGTACTCGATGGCGACCTGCGAGGCCGGCATCGGACCGACGATGGTCTCCTCGTGGATGGCGCGATAGTCCTTCATCGCCTGGGTGGGGGCCTGGGCAATCAGGGCCTCCGCGTCCAGCTTGGGCGTGCGGTGCTTGTTCCACCGGGCCACGAGGGACTTGGTGTCCTCGATCATCATCAGGTGATGACCTTCCTCGTGCTTGGCGTGGGTGGTCAGCTTCTCGCCGACCTCGACCAGGCCCATCTTCACCGTCGCCTCACCCGCGCGGCGGATCCACCCGTCCACGGGCTCCGTCATGTACACGCCCAGGGAGTTGAGCTGGATGAGGAAGCCTTCCACCAGCGCCGGATTCACATTCGGGTCCAGCAGGGCCTTCAGCGCGGGGTTCGTCTTGAGCCGCTCACGCGCCTCCTTGACGTGCGGGACGTACAGCTCCTCCACGAGTTTCTTGCTCATTTCAATTACCCTTGGCGAGTGGTGAGAGCGCTGCGGCGCCCGATGGTCAGTTCACTGATGTGCTCGAGGAAGTCCGGGATCAGCTTCGAGGAGATGATCCACATGTACGGATCAGGCCCCGCGTGGATGCCGGCCTCCTGCACGTACTCCCCCCCTTCGTCCTCACAGATGTAGTGGAACGAAGTGCGACGGCGCGCGGAGTACCAGCGACGAGCGGCATCAACCAGCGCGACATATGCGGACGGCCCCGCCTCGGTCAGCGAGAACAGGCGGGCCATGTCCAACAGACTGTAGAGATTGGTACCCAGCTGGCCCATCTCCACGACGGCGGCGGCCACCGGAACACCCCCGCGGCGCGCGACCAGGACCTCGCGCTCACGCTCCAGGCCGAACTCCTTCCAGCGGGCCTGGACGGGACGCATGTCGATGCGGTCGCGGGTGAAGTCGAGCGCCTCGGCGTAGCAGGTGGGGCGCGTGCGGGCGATGGTGTCCGACAGCAGCGTCAACTCGTTCGGCGTGGCGGAGCCCACCGAGAGTCCGTCGAAGGTGCGGCCCGTCAGCTCGAGGCTGAAGACGTCGAGCATGTGCACCTTGCGGGTGAAGGCCAGGCCGGCGCCCGTCTCCATCTGCCGCTCGGCGTACCGGACGTGCGCCTTGGCAATCCACGGGTTGAGGGCCTCGACGTAGGCCACCACCCACTTGAAGTCCGGGTCGCTCTGCGGGTGCTCGAAGGTGCGCAGGTACAGGTCGCGCATGATCTGCCCCGGCTCCGTCACGTTGGAGGGCGGCTTGCCGGGGCGCTTGGCGACCTGGTGCCCCATCCACGCGTGGCGGTAGGGCTTCATGAAGGACAGCGTCGCCTCCAGCCCGCGCTCGGACGGCCACACCGCCTGGCAGAACAGCTGCGGAATCTCGGCGGCCCGCTTCGCCATGGTGCGGAAGGCCAGGCGCAGCTCCTCGAACTCCTCGGCCGACTTGCCCGCGAGGCTGAAGAAGCCGGAGCGGGTGAAGAGGTCCCACAGCCCGTCCTCCAGGTTCTCACTGGTGCGGGTGTTGGGGGAGGCCGCCTGCGACACGAAGCGCACCCAGCGCGCCTCGTCGGAGGAGTAGGGCAGCACGCTCAGGCCGCACAGCACCGTGCCGTCCGCGCGCACGCTGCTGACGTAGCGGATCTCCCCGCGCAGGGTGATGACCTGGTCGTTGTCCGTGCGCAGCTCGAGCATGGGCGGCAGCAGGCCCGGGAACACGAGGTCCTCCGGGCGGCAGCGCACGCACATGCCGGAGAAGGACAGGTCCACCACTTCGCGGGACAGCTCGCCCAGCTCCCGCCACAGCGGGTGGTGGAAGCGCACGCTGACGCCGGCGGGGGCCGGAACGCGGCGGTGCCACCGGTGACGGATGCGGAAGAGCTTCTCGGGCAGCGGGGTGAGGAGACGGTCGCCCTCGGCCGTGCCCACGTCCAGCTTCATCCGGTACGCGCTGTTGTAGCCGATGACGTCGATGTCGAAGGGCGCCTCGCCCCACTCGGCCACCGGCTCCTCGGTCCGCCACTCCAGCTGCGAGGTGGAGGGGTTGAAACGCTCGAGCACCATGCGCACCGTGCGGCCCATGCGGCGCAGCACGCCCTTGTTACCGGAGGCGCAGATGGACACCAGGATGGAGCGCACGCGCTCGGCCTGGTCGATGGTGTCCTGCACCGGCAGCACCGACGCGGCCGGCTCCGCCACGCCGCGCTTCAGCGCGTCCGCCAGCAGGGAGAGGATCTGCCGGCCCTGCTCCAGCGTCACACCCACCAGCTGCAGGCCCACCGGCGCGTTCGGCGTCTCCGCGTCCGTGCGGATGAACGCACCGCGGATGGGGCCGAGCGTCACGCCACAGCCGGACAGGTACACCGGCAGCGTGCGCAGCTCCGACGTGTCCACCGGGCCATGCGGCATCACCCACACCACCGTGGGGGACAGCCGCGTCACCTCACCGATGGAGACGTCCGGCGTCCCCAGCGAGCAGGTGATGGCGTCGGCGCCCGTGCCGTGCAGCGAGTAGCCCGAGTCATCCAGGGCCGCCTCGGCCGGCGGCAGCGGAATCACATTGAAGAGTGCATCACGGCTGACGAACTCCAACGTCCGCTTGGTGGAACTGGAGTGCGGATTTCCCCCTTCCATAGGCAGGAGCCCCTTTCTCCGGTGCTGAGGAACGCCTGATGCGGATGTCGAAGTTGCAAGCACAGTCCCTCCCTGCTCCAGCGGTTCTGCGGTCGGCGGCGAATCGCTATAGGTCCGTATCATACGGATTCAGAAGGAACAGTCAAACCGAATTTATCCAGCCACGCTGTTTTCTGGCTGGCGGGAATGTAGGGCCGTGGGTCGGGGGTGACAGGTCATTTTCCGAGTCCCACGAAACGTGAGTGCCCTGGAGTGAACAACATCACGGCGATGTTGTCGCGCAACTGTAATGTCACAAGTCGGGCACGCTGTGCGTACTTTCTCGTAGTGAAATGGAGATCGTCAGACCCCCTCGTTAGAGTTGTTCCAGTCGGCCAGCGCGAGAGGTGAGGGATGAGTGCAGCAGTGAGCACGACGGGTGGGGCGCAGTCGGGGGAGCGGCTCGAGCAGGGTGGAACGGTGCGCGGCCCCGCGCTCGCACTGGTGGATTCCCCTGATCGCCTCCAGGTGGATGTGGCGGAGATGGCTCGCGGCGCGGTGGAGCTGCTGACCGCCACGCGCCGCCTCCATGGAGTGGAAGTCTCGCTGGAGCTGCCGGAGGACACCGTCCCCGCGCGCGTCAGCAGCCGGCGCATGCAGCAGGTGATGCTGCTCCTGCTGGCCCACGCCGCGGACGCGGCGAACGGGCAGGGTGTCCGTCTGGTGGTGGACGCTCCGGACGACTTCGGCGACGTGGGCCCGCGCTTCCAGGTGGTGGCGCCCGGGGCCTCGCTCTCGGAGCGCGAGGCGCAGGCCGTCTTCCTGTCGCCCATGCTGGTGGGGCCGCTGCACCGCCGGCTGGCCCGCGCGCGTGAGCTGGTGGAATCCGTGGGCGGCACGCTGGAAGTGGCCCGCGGCACCGGCATCACCGTGACGGTGGAGCTGCCCGCGCCCGGCATGTCGAGCTGGTAGTCGCTGTGCCCGCCGCGGTGATTCCGCGGCGGTGGAAGTGAAGACCTGGAGGACTGCTGCGCTCGCGCCGGTCCTCCATTCCCTCCGCACCCACGGCCGCCGCTCGTGGAGGCTGCACGCCGGAGGGAATGCCGCGCCTGTCGCCGGTTCTCGCGCTGCATCGCGCCTCCGTTCACTGCCGTATTGGGGCGCGCGTGGCGGACGTCCGCGCCGTGCCGCTGGCTCCGATAAGTCCTGCAACCTGGGCGGAAGGCCAAACTCCTTGACGGGAGGGGGCGGGTTTTCGACTATCCGCCGCCTCTTCTTACACGGCCACACCTTCCAGGAGTACGCCCATGGCGCCCCCGTCTTCCGGAGAGAAGATCTCCCTGCAGAACGGCAAGCTGTCCGTGCCAAACAACCCGATCATCCCCTACATCGAGGGAGATGGTACCGGCCGCGACATCTGGCGCGCGTCCCAAGCGGTCTTCGATGCCGCCGTCGAGAAGGCCTACAAGGGCCAGAAGAAGATTGCCTGGTACGAGGTCCTCGCCGGCGAGAAGTCCTTCAAGCAGGTCAACAACTGGCTGCCGGACGAGACGGTTGAGGCGTTCCGCACGTACCTCGTCGGCATCAAGGGCCCGCTGACGACGCCGGTGGGCGGTGGCATCCGCTCGCTGAACGTGGCGCTGCGCCAGATGCTGGACCTGTACGTCTGCCTGCGCCCGGTGCGCTACTTCAAGGGCGTCCCCAGCCCGGTGAAGACGCCGGACAAGGTGGACATGGTCATCTTCCGTGAGAACACGGAGGACATCTACACGGGCATCGAGTTCGAGGCCGGCACGCCCGCCGCCGAGAAGTTCCTGAACCTGCTGAAGCAGGAGTTCCCGAAGGAGTTCGGGAAGATCCGCTTCCCCACCAACGTGGGCGTGGGCCTGAAGCCCGTCTCCAAGGAAGGCACCGAGCGCCTCGTGCGCGCCGCCATCCAGTACGCGGTGGACCACAAGCGCAAGAGCGTCACGCTGGTCCACAAGGGCAACATCATGAAGTACACCGAGGGCGCCTTCCGCAAGTGGGGCTACGAGCTGGCCGCCCGCGAGTTCGGTGACAAGGTCTACACCTGGGACCAGTGGGAAGTGACGAAGGCGGCCAAGGGTGAGGACGCCGCCAACGCCGAGCAGAAGGCCGCCGTGGCCGCCGGCAAGGTCATCATCAAGGACTCCATCGCGGACATCACGCTGCAGCAGGTGCTCACGCGTCCGGACGAGTTCGACGTCATCGCCACGCTGAACCTCAACGGCGACTACCTGTCGGACGCGCTCGCGGCCCAGGTGGGCGGCATCGGCATCGCCCCGGGCGGCAACATCAACTACGTCACGGGCCACGCGGTGTTCGAGGCCACGCACGGCACCGCGCCGAAGTACGCGGACCAGGACAAGGTGAACCCGGGCTCGGTCATCCTCTCCGGCGAGATGATGTTCCGGCACCTGGGCTGGCACGAGGCCGCGGACCTGATGATCAAGGGCATGGACCGCGCCATCGCCAACAAGACGGTGACCTACGACTTCGCCCGCCTGATGAAGCAGGAGGGCCAGGGCACGGTCACCGAGGTGAAGTGCTCGGAGTTCGGTCAGGCCATCATCAAGAACATGTAGTCCCCATCCGGGGACCTGAGAGAGGACGAATCCATGGCTCAGAATCGCAAGAAGAAGATCGGCCTCATCGGCGGCGGCCAGATTGGTGGCAACCTGGCGCTGCTCGCCGTGCAGAAGCAGCTCGGCGACGTGATGCTCTATGACATCCCGGCCGCCGAGGGCATGGTCAAGGGCAAGGCGCTGGACATCAACCAGCTGTCCGCGGTGGACGGCTATTCCTGCCGCGTCACCGGCACCACGGACTGGAAGGACGTCGCCGGCTCGGACGTCATCATCATCACCGCCGGCGTGCCGCGGAAGCCGGGCATGTCCCGTGAGGACCTGCTCGAAATCAACCTGAAGATCATGAAGGACGTGGCGGCCAACATCAAGCAGCACGCCCCCAACGCCTTCGTCATCAACGTGGCCAACCCGCTGGACGCGATGGTGTTCGCGCTCCACAAGATCGCCGAGCTGCCGAAGCACATGGTGGCGGGCATGGCGGGCGTGCTGGATACCAGCCGCTTCAAGTGCTTCGTGGCCGAGGAGCTGGGCTGCTCCATCCGTGACGTGGAGGCGCTGGTGCTCGGCGGCCACGGCGACGACATGGTGCCGCTCGTGCGCCACAGCACCGTGGGCGGCGTGCCCCTGACGCAGCTGATCGCCAAGGACCGGCTGGACGCCATCATCAAGCGCACCCGCGAGGGCGGCGCGGAGCTGGTGGCGCTCTACAAGACGGGCAGCGCCTACTTCGCGCCCGCCGCGTCCTCCATCGCCATGGCGGAGAGCTACCTCTTCGACCGCAAGCGCGTGCTGCCGGCCGCGGCCCTGCTGGAGGGTCAGTACGGCATCAGCGGCTACTTCTTCGGCGCCCCGGTGCAGATCGGCGCGGGCGGCGTGGAGAAGGTCATCACCGTGGAGCTCGACGGTGAGGAGAAGGCCGCGCTGGAGAAGTCCTTCCAGTCGGTGAAGAAGACGGTGGACTCGGTCAAGCTGTAGTCCGTACCGGGCACTCGCGGCCCGCCGGAGACACCCGGCGGGCCCCTGGGCCTGATGCCGTGGATGACGCGGCCTTATCCTGGCCGGCGCCTTCATTGCGGCGGAGTTTCATCAAGTTATCTAGCCTGTAGATCTCGCACGGGATGTCCGGGCCCTGGCGCGCCATGCGGCGAGTCGGCTCACGACGGCAGCGTCGGGCAACCGGCAGTCAAGGAGACGATGATGGCAGCAGCAGCGCGGTTCACGGTGGTGGGCGGCGGTCTCGCCGGGCTGATGACGACGATCAAGCTCGCGGAGGCAGGCCACCAGGTGGATGTGCTCTCGCTCGTCCCGGTGAAGCGTTCCCACTCCGTTTGCGCCCAGGGCGGCATCAACGGCGCGGTGAACACCAAGGGAGAGGGCGACCATCCGGACATCCACGTGAAGGACACGCTGCGCGGCGGCGACTTCCTCGCGGAGCAGACGTCCGTGAAGGGCATGTGCCACGCGGCCCCGGGCATCATCTACCTGCTGGACCGCATGGGCGTGACGTTCAACCGGACGCCCGAAGGTCTGCTGGACTTCCGCCGCTTCGGCGGCACGCTCCACCACCGCACCGCCTTCGCGGGTGCCACCACCGGCCAGCAGCTGCTCTACGCGCTGGACGAGCAGGTGCGCCGCTACGAGGCCGAGGGCAAGGTCACCAAGTACGAGTACTGGGAGTGGCTGGGCACGGTGAAGGACGAGGGCGGGCGCGTCATCGGCAGCGTGGCCGTCGACCTGCGCACCATGGAGATCCGCACCTTCCCGGCGGAGGCCGTGTGCCTCGCCACGGGTGGCCCGGGCATCGTCTTCGGGCGCTCCACCAACTCCATCATCAACACCGGCACCGCCGCCGGCCGCGCCTTCATGGAGGGCGCCATCTACGCCAACGGCGAGTTCATCCAGGTGCACCCCACCTCCATCCCGGGTGAGGACAAGCTGCGCCTGATGAGCGAGTCCGTGCGCGGCGAGGGCGGCCGCGTCTGGGTGCCGAAGAAGAAGGGCGACACGCGCAACCCCCGGGACATCCCGGAGAGCGAGCGCTTCTACTTCCTCGAGGAGAAGTACCCCAAGTACAAGAACCTGGTGCCCCGCGACGTGGCCACGCGTGAGATCTTCATGGTCTGCCGCGACATGGGCATGGGCATCGGTGGCAAGGACGGCGTCTACCTGGACGTCACGCACATCCCGGCCAAGACGCTCGACGCCAAGATCAAGGGCGTCATGGAGATCTACGAGAAGTTCGTGGGAGACGACCCGCGCGTCACGCCGATGGTCATCTTCCCGGGCATGCACTACTCCATGGGCGGCCTCTACGTGCGGTTCGAGGCGGACTCGCGCACGCAGACCCCCGCCGAGGGCAGCCCCGTCAACCAGTCCACCAACATCCCCGGCCTGTACGCCACGGGTGAGGCGGACTACGCATTCCACGGCGCGAACCGCCTGGGCGCCAACTCGCTCCTGTCCTGCATCTACTCGGGCATGATCGGCGGCCCGGCGATGGCGGCCTTCGCGAAGAGCAACGCGACGAGCGCGGCGGCCATGCCGGAGAAGTACTTCCAGAGCGCGAAGAGCTACTGGGAGGACCGGTTCGCCACCATCAAGAAGATGAACGGCCCGGAGAACCCGTACGGGCTGGCGCGCGAGCTGGGCGACATCATGACGGAGAACTGCACCGTCGTCCGGTACAACGACCGGCTGAAGAAGACGGTGGAGAAGATCCGCGAGCTCAAGTCGCGCTGGAACAACGTCAACGTGCTGGACACGGGCAACGTGGCCAACCGCTCGCTGTCGTACACCAACCAGCTGTGGAACATGCTGGAGCTGGGCGAGGTCATCGCCACCAGCGCGCTGCTGCGCGACGAGAGCCGCGGCGCGCACTACAAGCCCGAGTTCTCGCTGCCGGAGCCGAAGGTGAAGGATCCGACCAAGGACCCCGAGTGGATGGCGCTGTGGAAGAAGCGCCACGAGAAGTGGGCGAAGACGACGATTGCCAAGCACAGCGAGCAGGGCCCGCAGATCTCCTACGAGGAGATTCCCACGCCGGTCCTGGATCCCGAGCCCCGCTGGTACGCCTGAGCGGAGCACGCAACTTCTGGTGGGCCCGTGCCAGCAGGGCGGGCCGCCGTAACTGATTGGGAAGTGAAGGGTCGAGCGACATGGACACTGCACAGGCAACCGCCGTCACCACCAGGACCATCACCTTCCGCATCTGGCGGCAGGACGACCCGAACAAGCCGGGTCACTTCGATGAGTTCAAGGTCCCGTACACCAAGGGCGCCAACGTCATCTCGTGCCTGATGGAGATCCAGCGCAACCCCGTCACCGTGGAGGGCAAGAAGGTTGCCCCGGTGATCTGGGACGCCGCGTGCCTCGAGGAGGTCTGCGGCAGCTGCGCGATGAACATCAACGGCCGGGTGCGCATGGCCTGCTCGGCGCTCGTCGACAAGCTGGAGCAGCCGATCACGCTCGAGCCGATGAGCAAGTTCCCCGTGGTCCGCGACCTCTCCGTGGACCGCGAGCGCATGTTCGACGCGCTCAAGCGGGTGAAGGGCTGGATTCCGGTCGACGGCACCCACAACCTGGGGCCGGGCCCGCGCCAGTCGCCGAAGGACCAGTCGGTCATGTACGTGCTGTCCACGTGCATCACCTGCGGCAGCTGCCTGGAGGCGTGCCCCCAGGTGTCGCAGGACAACAACTTCATCGGCGCGGCGGCCATCAGCCAGGCCCGCCTGTTCAACATGAACCCGACGGGCAAGCTGCAGTCCGAGGAGCGCGTCCGGGCGCTGATGGGCCCGGGCGGTATCCAGGATTGTGGCAAGGCGCAGAACTGCGTGAAGGTCTGCCCGAAGGAGATTCCCCTCACGACGTCCATCGCGGTGATGAACCGCGAGGTGACGAAGCTGCTCATCAAGGACATCTTCTTCCAGGAAGAGGAGCAGAAGAGCCACGGCGGTCCGGGGTAGTCCGCCCGCCACCTTCCGTTCTTCCCGCAGCGAAGCGGCCCCGTGCTGGCGTCCCCTTGGGGACGCCGGGCGGGGCCGCCGCCGTTTCAGGCCGTCGTCAGGGCTTCGTGTTGGCGCCCAGTGCCTTCAGTGCCTCCTGGACCTCCTCCACCTGCATCGGCTCCTCCGCGCGCTTCGCCAGCGCGGTGAGCGCGGCCACGTGCGCGGTGCGCAGCGCGTCCGCCGCCGGCACCGGCAGGTCGGGCTTCACGCCCACGCCCTCCCAGCTCGTCTTCGTCAGGGCATGCACCGTCTGTCCCATGGGCACGCCCACGACGAAGTGGTCGTCGACGGGCAGGGCCACGCTCGGGTTGGCGCCTCCGTGCGTCGTCTCGCCCACCACCCGCGCCCGCTTGCGCGCCTGGAGGTCATACGCGAGCGTCTCCGCCGCGGAGAACGTGTCCCCGTCCGTGAGGATGTAGACCTCCTTGTCGCCGTACCGGCCCGCCACGGGCGACGCGGGCGTGTGGAGCGCCTGCTTCGGCCGGCCCTTCCACAGCGTGTCGAGCACGTGCGTGCGCTCCGGCAGCAGCCATCCCAGGTACAGCGCCACCAATTCGTTGTCTCCGCCGCCATTGCCGCGCAGGTCGATGATGAGCGCGTCCGTGGCGGACAGGATCCGCATGGCGGACGCAGCTGCTTCGCCGGCGTGCTTCGGCTCGGGGAAGCTCGTCAGGCGCAGGTAGCCCACGTTGCCGTCCAGCCGCTCCACGCGGCCGATGCCATATGCCTCCCGAAGGGCCATCCGCCGCCATCGCTCCTCGCGCTCGGCGCGGAACTTCTCCACCTCGGGCGGCGCGGGCTCCCACGGCAGGGGCAGGTTCCGGGGCACGGGCTGCGCGCTGTAGATGACGACGAAGTGCGCGTCCTGGCCATCCGTCACCAGGTGCTCGGTGAGCACGTGGGCCAGCTCCCGGGGCTCGGTGATGGCGTCGTAGTCACCGCGCTTCAGCCGGGAGCGCAGCATCCGCTCCGCCAGGGCCGCCTTCTCCGCCGAGTAGTGGCGCGCCCGGACCTGGGCGATGACGGCCTCGACGACGCGGGTCCGCTCCTTCGCGTCCAGCGCCGGTGGCTCCGAGGCCTTCGGCGCCTCGCCCGCCAGGGCCAGGGCCGGCGCGATGAGGAGACACAACCAGAGCAACGGCCACGGACGGAAGGACATGCGCGAGGACTCCAAGGGGGACAGGGCAGGGGACGAACGCCCGGTCCTTCTCACCGAACGTCCGGGGGAATGTTCCATACCGGCTTCCGCGTGCCCTTGAGGGCAGGTGTCGTCCGTGTCACCCCGGCCTTGCGCCTCCCTGGCCACCACACGGCCGTGAAGTCGGGCTCATCCTGGCGGACAATCCTGGTTATCTCGTGTGCATGGGGCCACACGGAGCGGTTCCGCCGGGGGCAAACGGCCTTGCCATCCGTCGGTTTCTGCGCAATGAGGGCCCCGCGCTGACGCCTCTTGTTAAAGGCCGTCTCCCTCGTCCCAATCGGAGCCTCGATGAAGATCCACGAGTACCAGGGCAAGGAAATCTTCCGGAAGTACGGCGTGCCCACGCCGAAGGGCATCCTCGCGCTTTCGCCCAACGAGGCGGAGGCCGCTGCCAAGCAGCTCGGCACGCCCGTGGTCGTCGTGAAGGCCCAGATCCACGCCGGCGGTCGCGGCAAGGGCGGCGGCGTGAAGCTCGCCAAGAGCCCCGCCGAGGCGAAGGACCTTGCCAAGCAGATGCTGGGCATGAAGCTGAAGACCATCCAGACCGGGCCGGAAGGCCAGACGGTCCACAAGGTCTACATCGAGGAAGGCCTCGCCATCGGCCAGGAGCTGTACCTCGGCGTGACGCTGGACCGCGCCACCAGCCGCATCACCTTCATGGCCTCCCGCGAGGGCGGCGTGGAGATCGAGGAAGTGGCGGAGAAGCACCCCGAGAAGATCCTCCGCGAGGCGGTGGACCCGGCGGTGGGCTTCACCGACTTCCAGGGCCGCAAGCTCGCCTTCGGCCTGGGCCTCTCCGGCCCCACGGTGAACAAGTTCGTCCACTTCTGCGCCTCGCTCTACAAGATGTTCATGGAGACGGACGCCTCCATCGTCGAGGTCAACCCGCTCGTCATCCTCAAGGACGGCGGCGTGGTGGCGCTCGACGCGAAGGTGAACTTCGACGAGAACGCGCTCTACCGGCACAAGGAGCTGCTGGAGTACCGCGACCTCGCCGAGGAGGAGCCCCGCGAGACGCAGGCCAAGGAGTGGGACCTGGCCTACATCGCGCTCGACGGCAACATCGGCTGCATGGTGAACGGCGCGGGTCTGGCCATGGCCACCATGGACACCATCAAGCTGGTGGGCGGCGCTCCGGCCAACTTCCTGGACGTGGGCGGCGGCGCGAGCAAGGAGAAGGTCACCGCGGCCTTCAAGCTCATCCTCGCCGACCCGGCCGTGAAGGCCGTGCTCGTCAACATCTTCGGCGGCATCATGAAGTGCGACGTCATCGCCGAGGGCATCATCGCCGCGGCGAAGGAGGTCAAGCTCCAGGTCCCGCTCGTGGTCCGGCTGGAAGGCACCAACGTGGAGAAGGGCAAGGAGCTGCTGCGCAACTCCGGGCTCGCCATCACCCCGGCGGACAACCTTCGGCAGGCGGCTGAAAAGGCCGTCGCGGCCATCAAGTAGTCCGGCCCTCCGCCAACACTTTCCAGAAGGAACGCCATGAGCATCCTCGTCAACGAAAACACGAAGGTGGTCTGTCAGGGCATCACCGGCTCGGCGGGCTCGTTCCACTCGAAGCAGATGCTGGAGTACGGCACCAAGCTCGTGGCCGGTGTGACGCCGGGCAAGGGCGGCACCGACTTCGAGGGCAAGGTCCCCGTGTTCAACACGGTGGCTGATTCCGTGAAGCAGGCGGGCGCCAACACCTCCGTCATCTTCGTGCCGCCCCCCTTCGCCGCGGACTCCATCATGGAGGCCGCTGACGCGGGCATCTCCCTCATCATCACCATCACCGAGGGCATCCCCGTCAACGACATGGTGCGCGCCAAGCGCTACCTGCAGGGCAAGCCGGGCGTGCGCCTCATCGGCCCCAACTGCCCGGGCGTCATCACCCCCGGCGCGAAGTGCAAGATCGGCATCATGCCGGGCCACATCCACAAGCCGGGCCGCATCGGCGTGGTGTCCCGCTCCGGCACGCTGACCTACGAGGCCGTGCACCAGCTCACGCAGCTGGGCCTGGGCCAGTCCACCGCGGTGGGCATCGGCGGTGACCCGGTCAACGGCACGGACTTCGTGGACGTGCTGAAGCTCTTCAACGCGGACCCGGAGACGGACGCGGTCATCATGATTGGTGAGATCGGCGGCAGCGCCGAGGAGGCGGGCGCGGAGTACGTGGCCCGCGAGTTCACCAAGCCCATCGCCGGGTTCATCGCCGGCCAGTCGGCGCCCCCGGGCAAGCGCATGGGCCACGCCGGCGCCATCATCTCCGGCGGCAAGGGCACGGCGACGGAGAAGATGAAGGCCATGGAGGCCGCCGGCTTCCTGATGGCCGCCAGCCCCGCCGAGCTGGGCACCACCCTCCAGGAGGCCCTCAAGCGGGGCGCTCCCAAGAAGCGCTGAAACGAAGCGCTAAACCCCAACGAGCACAAGGAGCCAGTCACATGGCCATCGAGCGCACGCTGTCCATCATCAAGCCTGACGGTCTGGAGAAGGGCGTCATCGGGAAGATCATCAGCCGCTTCGAGGAGAAGGGTCTGAAGCCGGTCGCCATCCGGCTGCAGCAGCTCTCCCAGAAGGAGGCCGAGGGCTTCTACGCGGTCCACAAGGCCCGGCCCTTCTTCAAGGACCTGGTGCAGTTCATGATCTCCGGCCCCGTGGTCCTGATGGTGCTGGAGGGCGAGAACGCCGTCCTCGGCAACCGCGACATCATGGGCGCCACCAACCCGGCCCAGGCCGCCGCCGGCACCATCCGCAAGGACTTCGCCACCAGCATCGACAAGAACACGGTGCACGGCTCCGACAGCCTGGAGAACGCGAAGAACGAGATCGCGTACTTCTTCCGGGAGACGGAGATCCAGCCGTACCCGTACCAGAAGTAGTCGGCGGGCCCCGCCTGTCGGGGCCGCCGTTCCCGGCCCGAGTCCGCGCCTGCGAAGGCCCGGGCCCGGGCCGTTGTTCATCAAGAAGACAGGCCACGAAGCGTCCAGCAGGCGGGTAGGGGGGCGTGCGCTCCTTTGACTTGCCCGGCCCAGGTGTGGGAAGGGACGCCCTCCGGCCCACCGTTTACAGCCCAACGACGATGTCAGAGACCTCCGCCACCACCCTGCCTGTCACCGAGCCGCTTCCGGCGCCCGCGCCCGCGAAGCTGGTGGACGTGGCCAGCCTGTCGCTCGAGGGGCTCACCCGCTTCGTCACCGAGACGCTGGGCGAGCGTGCGTTCCGCGCCCCGCAGCTCTACCGCTGGCTGCACCAGCGCGGCGCCACCTCGTTCGACGAGATGACGGACCTGTCCAAGGCCCTGCGCGAGAAGCTCCGGACGCGCGCGGAAATCGTCCCGCTGGTGAAGGACGCCGAGCTGCGCAGCACCGACGGCACCATCAAGTACCGGTGGAAGACGCGGGACGGTCGCTTCATCGAGTCCGTCTACATGCCCGCGGACGACCGCAAGACGCTGTGCGTGTCCACCCAGGTGGGCTGCGCCATGGCCTGCGGCTTCTGCATGACGGGCACCATGGGGCTCAAGCGCAACCTCACCCCGGGCGAAATCGTGGCCCAGGTGCACGCCGTCAATCGCGAGGTCCGCAAGAACGAGGGCCTGGAGACGCTCCGCCCGCTCAGCAACCTGGTGTTCATGGGCATGGGCGAGCCCCTGCACAACTTCGAGAACCTCAAGACGGCGCTCTCCATCCTCCAGTCGCAGGACGGGCCGAACTTCAGCCACCGGCACATCACCGTCTCCACGGTGGGGCTGGTGCCCATGATCGAGCGCTTCGGCCAGGAGACGGACGTCAAGCTGGCCATCTCCCTCAACGCCAGCACCGACGAGCAGCGCAGCAAGACGATGCCCGTCAACCGCAAGTGGAACATCGCGGCGCTGCTGGACGCGTGCCGCAAGTTCCCCCTGCGTCAGGGCCGGCGCATCACCTTCGAGTACGTGCTCATCAAGGGCTTCAACGACACCGACGAGGACGCCCACCGGCTCATCGAGCTGCTCAAGGGCATTCCGGTGAAGGTGAACCTGATTCCGTACAACGAGAACCCCGGCCTGGGGTTCCACACCACCGGCGAGGAGCGGGCCGAGCAGTTCCGCGCCATCCTCGCCGATGGGCACATCGGCGCCTACATTCGCAGGAACCGGGGTCGGGACATCGCCGGCGCCTGCGGTCAGCTCGCCAACCAGGGCGAGTCCGCCCCTGCCGAGGGCACGACATAAGGTCCCGAGCTTCCTTGACAATCCAGCGGGGGCGGCGGTAAGAGCGCCCCCCTTTCCCAAGATGTAACCTGTTCGTTGGAGCAACTCATGGCCGTCGTCCTCCGTCTCGCCCGCGCGGGCGCCAAGAAGAAGCCGTACTACCACGTGGTCGCCACCGACTCCCGGAACCCCCGGGATGGCAAGTTCATCGAGGCCGTGGGCGCGTATGACCCCAACCTCGAGCCCCCCAAGGTGGAGTTCAACGAGGAGCGGCTGAACTACTGGCTGAAGACGGGCGCGACGCCTTCCGAGACCGTGGCGGACCTCATCAAGGTCGCCGCGAAGGCCAAGCCGGCCGCTCCCGCGGTCTGAGCCCCGCTGCACTGAGCAGACGTGGAGCAACTTCTCACCTATCTCGCGCGGGCCCTGGTCGACCAGCCAGACCAGGTCGGCCTGCGCGTGTCCGAGGCGGACGGCGCCCGGCTCTATGAGCTGAAGGTCGCCCCCGAGGACGTTGGCAAGGTCATCGGCCGTGACGGGCGCACCGTGAATGCCCTCCGGACGCTGCTCAACGCCGCTGCCCAGAAGGCCGGGCAGAAGGTCCGTCTGGAAATCCTCGATGACCGGCGCAACGCGGCCGGCGCGCCTGGCGCCGCGGCCGTGCCGCCCGCCACACCGGACACCTCGCGGTGACGCCTCCTCCCACCCTCGAGCTCGGCTACGTGGCGCGAGCGCACGGGCTGCAGGGCGAGGTGGCCATCCGCACCTTCGACCCGGCCTCGGAGGCGCTCGACGTCGTCGAGCGCGTCCTGCTGCACACCCGCTCCGGCGAGGAGCGGGAGGTGTGGCTGGAGGCCGTGCGGCCCACCCCCAAGGAGAACATCGTCGTCCTGGAGGGTGTGACGTCGCGCACCGCGGCCGAGGCGCTCGTGGGCTCCAAGGTGTTCGTCTACCGCGAAGACTTGGAGCCCCCCGCGGAGGGCGAGTTCTTCCAGGGAGACTTGGTGGGGCTCATCGCCGTGGACGAGTCCGGCGCCGAGCTGGGCCGCGTGGAGGAGATCTGGTCCACCGGCGAGGTGCCCAACATCGTCATCCGCTCCCCGAAGCGTCCGGAGCTGGTGGTGCCCTTCGCGGACGAGTTCGTCCCGAGTGTGGACCTCGCCACCCAGCGCATCGTCATCCGCCCGCCCGAGTACGTGGAGGTGGGGCGCCCCGGCAAGGAGCTCCCTGCGGTGCCCCCCACGCCCCCCACGGGCAAGACTGACGGGGACTCCGGGGACGGGGCATGAGTCCGCCGTACCCGGTGGAGATCCTCACGCTGTTCCCGGGCATGGTGTCCAGCTACCTGGGGGCGAGCATCCTCGGGAAGGCCCAGGAGAAGGGCCTGCTGTCCGCCACCGTCACCGACGTGCGCGAGTACGCCGAGGGCAAGCACCGTGTCACCGACGACGCGCCCTACGGCGGCGGGGCGGGCATGGTGATGAAGCCGGATCCGCTGGTGGCCGCCATCGAGGCCGCCCGGGCGCGGCAGCCGGGCGCGAAGGCCCTCTTGATGAGCCCCCGCGGGCCCACCTTCACCCAGGCCACGGCGCGCGAGCTGGTGCGCCACGAGGCCGGGCTGATCCTCGTGTGTGGCCGCTACGAGGGCGTGGACGAGCGAGTGATGGCGCACCTGGACGGCGAGCTGTCCCTGGGCGACTTCGTGCTCACCGGCGGCGAGGTGGCCGCCCTGGCCGTGGTGGACGCGGTGGCTCGGCTGGTGCCCGGAGTGCTGGGCAACGTCGACTCCTCCGTCACGGAGAGCTTCGAGGAGGGCGTGCTGGAGCACCCCCAGTACACCCGCCCGCCTGTCTTCCGGGGCGCCGAGGTGCCCGCCGTCCTCCAGTCCGGGGACCATGCGCGCATTGCCCGCTGGCGCCGCTGGAAGTCGCTGATCCTCACCCGGGAGCGCCGGCCGGACCTGTTTGCCCGCCTGCAGCTCTCAGCCGCCGACCAGAAATTGCTGGCTCGTCGGGAGGAAGACCTGTAACCCTGAGCGTTCCCAGCGGGTTGCTCACAGCGGGCTTGTCCGACACCGCTCTCTCTGGTAGTACGGCCCGCTCTTTCACGCGCCCCGCGCGTAAGTTTCCGATTTTCCGGAGTCCGTCATGCGTAACGCCGCCATTCAGCACGTCGAGGCCAAGTTCCTGCGCCAGGACGTCACCGCTTTCCGTCCTGGTGACTCCGTGCGCGTCCACTGGAAGGTGAAGGAGGGCGACAAGGAGCGCGTGCAGGCCTTCGAGGGCGTCGTCATCCGGCTGAGCGGCCGTGCCCACCGCGCCACCTTCGCCGTGCGCAAGATGTCCTTCGGCGTCGGCGTGGAGCGCATCTTCCCGCTGCACAGCCCCCGCTACGAGCGCATCGAGGTCCTCTCGCGCGGCGATGTGAATCGCAGCCGCCTGTTCTACCTCCGCGACCTCAAGGGCAAGGCCGCCCGCGTGGACGTGCAGGAGGAGCCGACGCCGACGCCTTCCAAGAAGGCCGCCGCCAAGGCCTGATCGCCTGCCTGCCTGGAAGGGCACTGGGGCTGTCATGAAAAGGAGCGTCCGATCCCGGACGCTCCTTTTTTCATTCGCGCTAACATGCGCAAGCCATGCAATTCGCTGAGGTCGCCGTCCAGAATGTCCGGGGCTTCTCACCCGCGGGGCGCTTTGCGCTCAAAGCCGGGTACCTCGTCCTCAAGCCGCCCACGGCCGAGGTGAGTCCCCTCGCGGGCCTGTCGCTCGCGCTGTTCTTCGCCGACGGGCGCGGCGGTGACGCCAGCTTCCTGGCGCCGGGCGCGAAGTCGGGCAAGGCGGCCCTCACCTTCGTGGGCGTGGACGGCGTGACGTACCGCGTGCTGCGCGAATTGGGCGGCTCCGGGACGCTGCACCGGATGAACAAGGCCACGCAGCAGGCGGAGCTGGTGTCCTCGGACACGACGGAGATTGGCCAGTTCCTCCGGGGCCAGGTGGGCCTGCCGCCGCGCACCACCTTCGAGCAGGTGTACTGCCTGCAGGCGGGGCAGCTTCCCTCGAGGCGCCCGCGCAAGGCCGCCGCCGCCGCGAAGCCGGACCCCAAGGCGTCCGGGAAGTACCCCTCGCTCGCGTCGGCGTCCACGGTGGCGCCCGCGGAGGACCTCCCCACCGCCGAGGCGAAGCTGCGCGCGCTGGAGCAGGAGCTGGTGGGCTCCACCGAGGTGGATCAGCTCCAGTTCAAGGTGGACGGCCTGACGTCGGAGGTCTTCGAGACCGACCAGCGCCTCAAGGGCACCGAGGGGCTGAAGGTGGCCATCGCCGAGGCGGAGGCCTCGTGGCGGGCGGCGCCCACTCCGGAGTCGCTCGGGCTGCCGCAGGACATCCGCAACCGCGTGCAGCGCTTCCCCAAGGTGGTGGCGAAGCGGGACGAGGCCCTGGCCCGGCTCAACCAGGACCGCGAGACGGTGGTGGACGCGGTGCCTCCGTCCGTGGAGCCGCTGAAGGAGAACCGCGCCTTCTGGGCGGGGCTGGGCGCGGGCGTGCTCTTCCTCGCGCTGGGAGTGGGGCTGGGCATCGGCGTGGACAACACGTTCCGCTACATCGCCCTGCTGGACATCCCCGCCTTCGGCGTGGCCGCCTTCATGGCGCTGCGTCACGTGGACGACCTGCAGAAGGCGTCCCGGAAGGGCAGCAAGGACAACCGGTTCGAGGCCCGCGAGAAGAAGATCCTCGACGAGTTCGAGGCCGAGGCCGCGCCGCTGCGCATGGCGCAGAAGGCGCTCGGCGTGGAGGAGATGGAGGAAATCACCCCCATGCTGGAGCGCAAGGAGCTGCTGGCCGCGCGCGTGGTGGAGCTGAAGGAACAGCTGGCAACCATGGAGGCGGACCCGGAATTCGTGTCGGCAATCACCCGGCGGCAGGAGCTGAAGAACGAGCTCGAGGCGCTCAACACGGAGCTGACGCAGAAGGGCTCCTACGTGCGCGACATCCGCGAGGTGGAGCGGGAGATTGGACGGCTGAAGGAGTCCATCGCCCTGGCCCGGGCGCCGCGCCCGGCTGCGGCTCCAGGGCCGGATGGCGCACCGGCCCCGGTGGAGGCGCTGGAGGACCCGTCCCCCGTGCTGCTGGCCCAGGCCGCGGACATCTTCACCACCGACGTCTCGTCTGTGCAGGCGATGCTGAAGGACCGCTGCCTCCAGTACCTCACCGCACTCACGGACCGGCGCTACCAGGGCATCGAGTGGGACCGCGAGGGGAGAGCCTTCGCGCTGGCCTCCGGCAGGCGCGTCCCCGTGGGCGAGCTGCCGCCGAAGGACCTGGACCTCTACTACCTGGCGCTGCGGATGACGGTGGTGGAGAAGACGAGCGCCCGGGTGAAGCGTCCCTTCCTGCTGGAGGACGTGTTCGCCGGCATGGAGGAGGTGAAGCTGCCCCTCATCGCCCGCATGCTCAAGCACCTGGGCACGCTGACGCAGGTGTTGCACGTCACCGGGCACCCCGGCTTCGCGCAGATGTCGGACGGCACCGTTAACGTGTAGTCCGACGCGGCGGGTTGCCTCCAGCGGGGAGGACCGGTACGGGCGGGTGGCGTCGAAGGGGAGGGTGCATGGGACGGGCGGAGCCGCGAGAGCGGAGGCAGTACGGGAATGCGGCTGAGGAAGCAGCGGTGGGCTTCCTGGAGGCGCGAGGGTGGCGGGTGCTGGCGCGCAACTGGACGTGCCGCTACGGGGAGCTGGACGTGGTGGCCGAGCGTGAGGACGTCGTGTGCTTCGTGGAGGTGCGGATGCGCTCCACGGCCGTATGGGGAGACCCGGCGCACACCGTGTCCTTCGCGAAGCAGCGTCGGGTGGTAAAGGCGGCGCTGCACTACCTCTTCGCCCATGAGCTGGGCGAGCGGATGATGCGCTTCGACGTGATTTCGGTGGTGGGGCGCGGCGAGCGCGCCACCGTGGAGCACATCCCCGGCGCCTTCGACGCGGGCATGTGAGAGGACGCCATGGCTGGAACGCTCTACCTGGTGGCCACGCCCATCGGGAACCTGGGGGATGTGACGGCGCGCGCGCTGCAGACGCTGCGCGACGTGCGCTTCATCGCCTGTGAGGACACGCGGCACTCGCGCGTCCTGCTGGACCACTTCGGCATTGGCGGGAAGGACCTGGTGAGCCTGCCGGCCTTCGCGGAGGGGCAGCGCGCCGGGCGCATCCTGGACCGCATCGCGGAAGGCGACGACTGCGCGCTGGTGACGGACGCGGGCAGCCCGGCCATCAGCGACCCCGGCGAGAGGCTGGTGGCGGAGGCGCTGGAGCGCGGGCTGACGGTGGTGCCCATTCCGGGCCCTACCGCCCTGGTGGCGGCCCTGAGCGCGTCCGGACTGCCCACCGGGCGCTTCCACTTCCTGGGCTTCCTCCCGCGCAAGGGAGCGGAGCGGCGGACCATGCTGGAGGAGGTGGCCAACCTGTCCGCCACGCTGGTGCTCTACGAGTCCCCGCGCCGCGTGGGTGAGACGCTGCCAGACCTGCTCGACGCCTGGGGAGACCGGCGCGCCTGCGTGGCGCGCGAGCTGACGAAGCTCCACGAGGAGTTCGCCCGGGGCACGTTGTCGGAGCTGGCCGCCCGCTACGCGGCGGAGGAGCCCCGGGGCGAGGTGGTGGTGCTGGTGGAAGGCCGCACCGGCGAGCGCCGCTGGTCCGAGGAGGAGCTGAAAAAGGCGCTGGAAGAGGGCCTGTCGCGCGGCGAGAAGCTCAAGGCGCTGAGCACCGAGCTGGCCCGTCGCGCGGGCTGGGCCGGTCAGGACGTCTACCGGCTGGGCCTGTCGCTGAAGCGGTGAGACAGAGGCGGCGGGGACGGGCTCACGGTGCCCGTCCCCGGCCGTACGGCTAGAAGCTGAACGTGGCGCTCAGGTCGAAGCGGAACGAGGTGCTCTCCACCGCGCGGAAGCGGCGGGACACCAGGTCATAGCGCCAGTCGAACGTCGGGTTGAGCTCCGCGGGGTTCGTCTCCACGTCCACCTCGCCGTTGCCGTCCAGGTCCTTCCCCAGCTCCTCGGCGGTGAGGGTGTGGTCGGTGTTGTAGAGGAACGTGCCGGAGGCGCGGATGGTGAAGGACTCGGCCGCGCTGGCGTTGACGCCGAGCATGCCGCCCACCTGGAAGTAGTCCTCCGAGGTGAGGAGCTTGCCCAGCGCCTGGCTGAGCTCGTTGTAGTACCGGCCGCGGCCCACGTAGTTGCCGATGGTGCGCAGGTCCAGGGCGAACTTCTGGAACTTCTGCGGCTTCTCGAAGGGGACCAGCTCCACGCCGAAGAGCATGCCCGCCTGCGTGGGGGCGTGGATGCCCGTTTCCTTGCGCGTCCACGGGCCGGTGCCGCAGTTCAACGGGGCGCCCAGGTTCGGCGGGTCCGCGTTGCGCTGGTCGCAGTTGGAGTAGATGCCCGGGCCGCCCACGGGGATGGTGTAGCTGGCCTTGAAGTACGGCTCGGCCACGCCCATTCGGCGCGAGAAGGACGTGTAGAGCTGGTACTTGTGGACGCGGTCGCCGATGTTGCCGCGCTCGTCCGGGTCCGTGGTGTTCACGCTCGGGTCGCGCTGCTTCGCGGTAGGGGCCTCGTAGTCCAGACCGACAATCCACGTGGGCTTGGTGGCGTCCTTCTCCTGCTTGAAGAAGGCGTAGGCCAGGCCGAAGTGCATGTTGCCCAGGCCGCCGCGGAAGCTCTCCTGCGGGATGCCGAACAGCGGCACGGGCGCGCTCGTGCCCTCGAGGCAGCCGGGAATCACCGAGCCGTCCGCATTCACGCAGTTGTTGGTGATGGTGGAGTTCTCGGCCGTCGCGTCGGAGGTGCGGTCCCAGCGCTCGTTCTGCTGGAACACCAGCGGCAGCGTGAAGGAGAACTCCAGGTCCCGGTACAGGCCGAAGGCCAGCTCCAGGTTCAGCCGCGCGTCCACGCCCTTGTACCAGAGCTCCGTGGCGTCGATGCGGGTGGTGCCGTCGGAGCCCGCGGGGATGAGCTGCTCGCGGATGATCTTCGCGCGCGTCTGCGTGCGCTCGAAGCCGACGTCGATGAAGAGGTCGAACGGATCGTCGTCCTCGAAGGACGAAGCAATCCGGGTGATGTCCGCCGCACTGGCGGCGAGCGGCGCGCCCAGGGTGATAGCGGCGAGTACGGCGCGAAGCCTTTGCATCCGACCTCCGACGGCGAATCACCCGGGCCTTCCGGCAAGGCCCGGGGGGCTTCCAGCTAGCCGCGCCGTCGGAGGAGTGTCAAGAAACGGGTGGCAATTACTTCCCGGCCACCGAGGTTCCGAGGAGCCCGTCCAGCCGGCGCACCTCGGACTCGAACAGCGACTTGTTGGCCGTATTCAGCGAGCGGCGGAAGGTCTTGTGCTGGTCGAAGGGGTCCAGCACCCGGTCATCCTGCGTCATCAGCTGATAGTGCAGGTGGGGGGCGAAGGAGTGGCCCGTGTTGCCGCTGGCGGCGATGACCTGGCCCGTGGTGAAGCGGGAGCCGGGCTTGATGTCCTTGGACAGCTCGTCCAGGTGCAGGAAAAGGGCGCGCCGTCCGCGGCCGCCGGACTCCACCAGCTCCACGCAGTTGCCGTTGCTGCCCCAGTTCCAGTTCTTGCGCTTCACGACGCCGTTGAAGGGCGCCCTGATGGGCGTGCCCACCGGCGCGCGGAAGTCCACGCCCTTGTGGCGGCGGCCGTCGCGCAGCAGGGACGTCACCTGCTCGTAGTCGTCGATGGGCGACTTCTCCAGGCGCATTTCCAGCTCGTCGCCGGTGGAGAGGTAGTAGCGGGCATTCTTGTCGCCCTCGCCCTGGAAGCGGTACGCGCTGAGCGTCTTGCCCAGCTTGCCGCTGGTGAAGCGCACCGCGTGCACGAGGGGCTCCTCGTTCTCGCGGCGCTGGTACAGCACGTCGAGCGTGTCGCCGCGGAGGATTTCACCCGGCACCTCCACCCACCACACCAGCGTGCGCGTCACCACCTGCGCCAGGGCGGGGCCCACGTCCGCGCCGGCGGCGCCGTTGAGGGCCGTCTCCAGCGGGCCGTCGATGCGCACCGAGGCGCGCTCCAGGCCGGCGGCCTTCACCGGGTCCACGGGCGCCGGAGGGGCAACGGGCGCCGCGGCGACGGCCCCCGCATCCGTGGCGGCCACGGGGGCGGCCGCGGCCTGCTCCGTGGCGCCTGCCATCCGCTGCTTCCACCACCACACGCCGCCGGCGGACGCGCCGAGGATGAGTGACACGGCTACCACCGAGCCGAGTGGACTGCGCTTCGGCGGGGCACCGAGGGTGGGAAGGTTCGGCCGCATTCAAGCTCCCTGGGTTTGAAAAGAGTGGGCCGGCCCGAAACCGACGCGCGCGCGAAGGAATTCCGCCTCCGCGCGGAAGCTACTCGTCGGCGACGTCGTCCTGCCCGTCGGGGGTGGTGTCGCGCAGGCCGAATTCCTTCATCTTCGTCTGCAGCGACTTCCGGCTGATTTGAAGCAGGCGAGCGGCCCGCGTGACGTTGCCGCCCGTCTCATCCAGCTTCTTCACGATGAGGTCCCGCTCCAGCTCGGCGGCCTTCATCCGGACGATGTCCTTGAGGCCCACCTCGCCCGTGGGAACTTCCATGGACGGCGTGGAGGGGGACGACAGGGTGCCCGCCTGCACGCCCGCTCCGCTACGGACCGGCTCCGGCAAATCCTTCCCGGTGATGAAGGGGCCATCCGCGAAGAGCAGCACGCGCTCGATGAGGTTCTCCAACTCGCGGATGTTGCCCGGCCACGCATAGGCCTGGAGCAGGGCCATGGCGTCGTCGGTGATGCCTTCGATCTTCTTGTTGAGGCGCCGGTTGTATTTGTCCAGGAAGTGCCGCGCGAGCATGGGGATGTCGCTGCGGCGCTCGCGCAGGGCGGGCAGGGTGATGGGGACCACCGCCAGTCGGTAGTACAAGTCCTTCCGGAAGCGGCCCGCCTCGATCTCCGCCTGGAGGTCGCGGTTGGTGGCCGCCACGAGGCGCACGTCCACGCGCGTGGTCTTGATGCCGCCCACGCGCTCGAACTCGCCCTCCTGCAGCGCGCGCAGCAGCTTCACCTGCATCTCCACCGGGATTTCGCCAATCTCGTCCAGGAAGAGGGTGCCCTCGTCGGCCAGCTCGAAGCGGCCGGGCTTGGAGGTGACGGCGCCGGTGAAGGCCCCGCGCTCGTAGCCGAACAGCTCGCTCTCCAGCAGCGTGGCGGGGATGGCCGCGCAGTTGATCTTGATGAACGGCTTGTCGCGCCGGCTGGAGGCGCCATGCAGCGCGGTGGCGATGAGCTCCTTGCCGGTGCCGCTCTCGCCGGTGATGAGCACCGTGGAGGGCGTGTCCGCCACCTTGTCGATGATCTTGTAGACCTCTTGAATCTGCGGCGAGTCACCGATGATGGCGGCGCGCGCCTTGACGTCCGGACGCACGGAGCGGCGGGCGCTCTCGTTCGTCTTGGCGGCCTTCGCGACGACGGAGGACAGCTCCGCCTGGTCGAAGGGCTTGGTGATGTAGTCGAACGCGCCGGCCTTGATGGCGTCCACGGCCGAGTCCACGGTGCCGTGCGCGGTGATGATGATGACCGGCACGTCCGGGTTGGCGGCGCGGACGGTGCCCAGCACCTCCATGCCGCCCACCTTGGGCATCACCAGGTCCGTCACCACGATGTCCGCGCCGTTCTTGTGGAACTCCGCGAGCCCCTGCTCGCCATTCTCCGCGACGGTGACGTCGAACCCGTCCCGGCGCAGCATCGCGGCGAGCACCTTTCTCAGGTTCGCCTCGTCGTCGATGACCAGGACCTTTGCCATGAGGGCTGTCAGGGCGCGGGCTAGCGGCGATGCGTGGGGGCGGCGGGCGTGCCGGCGGCGCCGGGGCCCTCGAGGGTGCAGATGGCGTCCGGGTGCTTGATGCGCAAGAGCAGCGCCTCCAGCACGCGGAACGGATGGTTCATCCGCGAGGCGCCCAGGTACGCGGCCACCATGTCCATGGAGACGGCGAGGTCCATGTTCTCCCGGCCGGTGGACACCACCACGCCGGAGTCCCCGCGCAGGCGGTTGGACTGGTAGACGCCGTCCGACGCGAGCTGGCGGATGGTTTCAATCTCCAGCACGCCCGTCTTCTCGTAGATGCGGTGCAGCTGCGAGTACAGCCGCGGCGACAGCACCACGGCGTAGGGGCCGAAGTGGCCGTGCTCGTTCAGCTTGCGCGTGGAGTCGACGATGGCCTGGAAGCCGCCGCCCGCCACCGTCCAGTCGCCGAGCGGCACGGTGAGCCGGCCGTTGGCCGTCATCAGGCCCTCGTAGCCCAGGCGCGCGTCGCCGTAGAAGATGAGCTCGTCCTCCTGCTGCGCGCACAGCGCGGCGGCGCCCGCGGCGGCGGACACGTCCAGCGGCATGTTGTGCGTGCGCGCGGCCTCGATGTCGCGCCAGTGCAGCAGGAAGTCCTTGTAGAGGATGGGGATGGTCTTGAACTTGCGCGCGTCGGTGAAGACCATCGCGGTCTCCTGCTCGCCGACGATGTCCACCGCGCCGGGGGACACGCCCTGGAACTCGTCGTAGGGCACCGTCTGCACGCCCGCGCCCAGCGGGCCGTAGATGTCCAGGATGCGACGGCCGACCAGCGACCGCCGCGCGACCTGGATGACGGTTTCATTCAGGCGCGCCCACTCCTCTTCACGGAGGGGGTTCTCGGCATGTCCAAGGAAGTCAGGCATCGGATGTTCTCCAGAAGAGTCAACAAGGAGAGAAGGGGGACGTCAGCGACCGCTGCCACCGCCGCCACCACCCCGGCGGAGCGAGCCAACGGTGAGCGGGTGGGACTCCACCGCGGGCGGCGGGGCAGGCAGGCCGTACATGAGCCGCTGCGGGGGCAGCGACGTGGGAGGTTCCACGGAGAGGCGGCCGTTGCGGCCATTCACGACAGGGGGCGCGGGAGGCGCCTGCGGAGCAGCCCGAGCCGGCGCGGCGGGGGCAGCGGGCGCACCCGCGGCGGCGGTGCCCTCGAAGTGTCCGGTGGCCACGGGGCTGGTGAAGTGGGCGTCCTGGCCGCTGTCCAGCATGCGCAGCATGTGGACGGCCTCGGAGACGTGCTCCTTCTCCTCGGTGGCCAGGTGCAGGAAGAAGGCGCGGACGTCGGGTGACGAAGAGGCTCGGGCGAAGGCCTCGTATTCATTGATGGTCTCGAGCTCGCGGGCCAGTACGCGGCGGATGCGTGCCACGTCGTCCAGGTCGCTGTCGGGGGTTCCGGCCATTGGCATCGGACCCTGGCAACCTGGCGAGTTAGCGTCAAGTGAAAGAGGCTGCCCGGGTTTCGCGCTTCATGCCACTCAACGCCGCGCATAGAGTCCCGCGCCCTGGTGACTTCCTCCACGCCCGTGCCCTCCTCGCCGCCGCCGTCGCCGCCCCCCGCGCCTTCCCGGTCCGCGCGCCCGGGAGGCAAGGGCGCGCTGCTCGTCGCCACGGGCATCCTCGCCTCACGGCTGATGGGCCTGGTGCGCGAGCGCGTCTTCGCGCACTACCTCGGCAACGCGGAGGCAGCCGCCGTCTTCAAGGCGGCGCTGCGCATCCCCAACTTCCTGCAGAACCTCTTCGGCGAGGGCGTCCTCTCCGGCTCCTTCATCCCCGTCTATGCGGGGCTGCTGGGTCGCGACGAGACGAAGGAGGCGGACCGCGTGGCCGGCGCGGTGTTCGGTCTGCTGTCGCTCGTCACGGCGGTGATGGTGGCCGCGGGCATGCTCGCCACGCCGCTGCTGGTGGACCTCATCGCCCCGGGCTTCGAGGGCCACTCGCGCGAGCTGGCCATCAACGTGGTCCGCATCCTCTTCCCCGGCACGGGGATGCTGGTGCTGAGCGCGTGGTGTCTGGGCATCCTCAACAGCCACCGCCGCTTCCTGCTGTCGTACCTGGCGCCGGTGGTGTGGAACATCGTCATCATCCTCACGCTCGTCTTCGCCGGTGGCCGCTACACGGAGGACCGGCTGGTGGAGGTGCTCGCCTACGGCGTGGTGCTGGGCTGCTTCCTCCAGTTCGCGGTGCAGGTGCCCTCGACGCTGCGCCTGTTGGGCGGCTTCCGCCCGACGCTGTCGCTGGCGAGCGCGTCCGTGCGCCAGGTGCTGAAGAACTTCGGCCCGGTGGTGCTGGGGCGCGGCGTGGTGCAGTTCAGCGCGTGGGTGGACACCGCCTTCGCCACGCTCATCTCCAACCGCGCGGTGTCCTCGCTGCTGTACGCGCAGACCATCTACCTCATCCCGGTGAGCCTCTTCGGCATGGCGGTGTCCGCCGCTGAGTTGCCGGAGATGTCCCGCGCCTCGGGCGAGGGCGAGGACGTGGCCGCGAAGCTGCGCGAGCGCATCGGCAACGGCGCGCGGCGCATCGCCTTCTGGGTGGTGCCCTCTGCCGCCGCGTTCCTCTTCCTGGGGGACATGGTGGCCGCGGCGCTCCTGCAGACGGGGCGCTTCGACTCGGCCGACTCGCGCTACCTCTGGTACCTGCTGATGGGCGCGGCGGTGGGCCTGGTGGCCTCCACCGTGGGCCGGCTCTACGCCTCCGCCTTCTACGCGCTGAAGGACCCGAAGACGCCTCTGCGCTTCGCGGTGGTGCGCGTGTCCACGGGCGCGCTGGGCGCGTGGCTGTTGGGCCTGAAGCTCCCGGGGTGGGTGGGCCTGCCGGACTACCTGGGCGCGCTGGGGCTCACCCTGGCGGGCGGAATGGTGGCCTGGCTGGAGTCCAGCCTGCTCCGGCGCAAGCTCGTGAAGCAGCTCGGCCCGGTGGGCGTCCCCCCCGGACTGCTGCCCCGGCTGTGGACCGCGGCCGCGATCGCCGGGCTCGTCGGGTTGGGCATCAAGCTGGGGCTCGCGTCCCTGCTCGGTCCCATGCCCGGCGTGGCGGCGGAGTGGGGGGGCGAGCTGCTCGTGCCGCCCCGGCTGCACCCCGCGTTGGGCCTCCTGGCAACCGCCGTGCCCTTCGGAATCGTTTATTTCGCACTGGCCGCGGCCATGGGTGTCCCGGAGGCCGGGGCGGTGTTCCGCAAGGTCGGCCGCAAGCTCCGGCTGGTGCGCTAACCGCCCGCGAATACTCGGCTCCTCACGGACCGGCCGGCACATCCTTGGGGTGGCAAACAGTGCCCCTGGGATGGCCTGACGCGCTGCCTCCGTTCAACAACGAAGCAACGGCCCACGCGGCGTGCGCGTCATCTGGCTTCCTCCGGAGTTGGCGTGCGTGTAGAGTGCGCCGCCTTTTTCACCGGGGCCCGGCTTCTCGGGAAGCCAGGGTCGAATTCGTCTCAGGAAGGTCTCGGCAGTGAGCGACGAGAAGAGCGGTTCCAATTCGGGCGGTCCGGGCGGGATGGGTCCCAAGAAGCCGAAGGCTACCTTCGGCGACGTGATGCTCGGCATCCCCTCTGGGGGCAGTGGCCGGGACGGGGATCGGGGTGGGCGCGGAGGTGGCCGCGGTGGTGAGCGTGGTGGTGGCGACCGCGGAGGTCGTGGCGAGCGCGAAGCGTCGCCTCGGCCCGAGGGTGGCGCCCCGCGTGGCGATCGTCCTCCTCGTCCTGGCGGTGACCGGGGCGGCGAGCGCCGTGGTGGCGGGAGCGGTGGCGGCGAGCGCCGCCCGTCCGGCCCCATGGTGGTCGTGAAGCGCGCCTCGGGTGCCATCGAGACCCGGGGCCTCGCGGACGAGAAGCCCGCCGACGCGACGGCCACGTCCGAGGAGACCACGGCCGCTGCCGAGGCCTCCGCCGCGACGCCGGCCCCCACGCCCGCGCCGCGTCCGGTGACGCCGACGCCCGCGCCCTCCAGCGCGCTCTACGAGGAGGTCCCCGAGTCCCAGTCCTTCGCCGAGATGTTCGAGGCGCAGGGCGGTGCTCCGGGCCGCCGCGGCGTGCGCGTGGGCGAGAAGGTCAAGGGCACCATCTTCCAGCTCGGCGCGGACACCGCGTTCGTGTCGCTCGAGGGCTCCGCCAAGAGCGAGGCGATGATCGAGCTGCGCGAGCTCAAGGACGACGAGGGCATCCTCCGCTTCGGCGTGGGTGACAGCCTGGAGGCCCACGTCATCGAGGTGGGCGCCAAGGGCATCCTCCTGTCGCGCGCGCTCGCCAAGGGCAGCGCGTCCATGGCCATGCTGGCCGAGGCCCGCGCCTCCGGCATGCCCGTGGAGGGCATGGTGCTGAGCGTGAACAAGGGCGGAGTGGAGGTCGCCATCGGCGACATCCGCGCCTTCTGCCCCATCAGCCAGCTGGACCTGCGCTTCGTGGAGAAGCCGGACCAGTTCATCGGCGAGAAGCTCCAGTTCCGCGTCACCGAGGTCCGTGATCGCAACGTGGTGCTGTCGCGCCGGGCGCTGCTCGAAGAGGAGCAGCGCAAGCTGGCCTCGGAGACGCGCAAGACCCTGGCCGAGGGCAAGGTCGTCAAGGGCAAGGTCTCCGGCGTGCGCGACTTCGGCGTGTTCGTCGACCTGGGCGGCGTGGAGGGCATGATTCCCGTCTCCGAGCTCTCGTACACGCGCGTCGGTCACCCGTCCGAGGTGGTCAACGCCGGTGACGAGGTCGAGGTGGAGATCCTCCGCATGGAGGCCGCTCAGCCCAACTCGCCCGACAAGAGCAAGCAGAAGGAGCGCATCACCCTGTCCATGCGCGCGCGCATGGAGGACCCCTTCAAGAAGGCCATCTCCGAGATCAAGGAAGGCGACCGGCTCCAGGGCAAGGTCGTCCGCCTGCAGCCCTTCGGCGCCTTCGTGGAGCTGCGCCCCGGCGTGGATGGCCTCGTGCACATCTCCGCGCTGAGCGACCGCCGCATCGCGCACCCGCGCGACGTGGTGAAGGAGGGTGAGGTCATCTGGGTGGCCGTCGAGAAGATCGACACCACCGACAAGCGCATCGGCCTGCGCCGCATCTCCGAGGAGGAGGCGCAGCGTCCTCCCGAGGAGCGTCCGGCCGCCGCCGCCAGCGCCGCGCCCGCCGCGGCCCGTCAGCCCGCCGCGCCCCGTCCCCAGGTGGGGCAGGTCGTCGTCGGCAAGGTGGACCGCATCGAGCCGTACGGCGTGTTCCTCCAGTTCCCCGGCGGCAAGGGCCTGCTCCCCGCGAGCGAGACGGGCACCGAGCGCGGCACCGACCTGCGCAAGCACTACTCGCTTGGCCAGGAGGTGAAGGTGGCCATCCTGGACATCGACGCGTCCGGGAAGATCCGTCTCTCCGTCACCGCCGCGCAGCGCGCGGAGGAGCGCGCCGAGGTGGAGGCCTGGCAGAAGACGCAGCAGCCGCAGGGTCAGGCCGCGGGCAAGAAGGGCTTCGGCACCTTCGCCGACCTGCTCGGCAAGATGCGCAAGTAACGCTCCTCTCTCCGCGCTGCGCACCGAATGGCGCAGCGCGGAGAAAGGTGTTGACGCTCCAGGGCGGGGACGGTACTAACCCCCTCGCCGCAACCACTGACGCGGGGTGGAGCAGCCTGGTAGCTCGTCGGGCTCATAACCCGAAGGTCGCAGGTTCAAATCCTGCCCCCGCAACTCGTAGCACCTGATGCCCGGCCGGAATGAAGGCCGGGACTCAGCGGTTCGAAGACAGACACAACATGACGCGGGGTGGAGCAGCCTGGTAGCTCGTCGGGCTCATAACCCGAAGGTCGCAGGTTCAAATCCTGCCCCCGCAACTCGGATCGGCCCGGTCATCCTCTTGGATGACCGGGCCGATTGCTTTTGTGCGCCCACCGCCAGGACTCCTGCTCGTCCCTCGTGCGGACCAGGGGCGCCCCCGCGCACCACGCAGTCAGTGCCCGCCTCACGCTCCATCTTCCCGGTGTGGGCAGCATGCGTGGACGCACCCCTTCGCCGCGCGCCTGCCCGCCGGTGAGGAGGAGCGGACGATGGACACCGAGGCCACGCACGTCCTGCTGGTGGGAGGCACGGGCAGGTTCGGGCATCAGCTCGCCTCGGCGCTCCTGTCCCGGCCCGGCATCCACCTGCACGTGCTGGTGCGTCCCGGCACGCGTCCCGAGTCACTGGACGGGCTCGCGGACCAGGGTGTGACGCTCGTCGAGGGCTCGCTCCAGGACGTGCGCTCGCTCGGCTCGGCGGTGGAGGGCATGGACGCGGTCATCTCCGCCGTGCGCGGCGGGCCCGACGTCGTGGTGGACGGTCAGCTCCGGCTGCTGGACGTGGCGCGGCGGCACGGCGTCATGCGCTTCATCCCCTCGGACTACTCGCCGGACTTCTTCCAGCTCCGCGACGGCGAGGACGCGCAGCTCGACTTGCACCGGCGCGTCGCGGACGCCGTGGAGCGCAGCGGCGTGCGGCACACGTTCATCCTCTGCGGCGCCTTCATGGAAGTGGCGCTGTCACCCCTGGCGCACGTGTTCGATTTGGAGCGCGGGCACGTGGCGTACTGGGGCACCGGCGACGAGCCTTTCGACGTCACCGCGATGCGCGACGCGGCCCGGTGGGTGGCGCAGGCCGTGGTGGACCCGCGCGCGGCGGGCCGGCGCCTGGAGCTCGTGGGGGACGTGGTGACGGTGAATGAAGTCTCACGGCTCTACGAGGAGCTCACGGGCCGGCAGCTCCAGCGCGTCTGTCGTGGCACGGTGGAGGACCTGCGCCACCACCTCGCGCGCATGAGCGCCCCGGAGGCCGCGGCCCGCGAGGCACTCGTGCAGCCGCACCTCCTGCTGCAGCTCGCGGGGCGGGGAAGGCTGCGCAACCCGGCCAATGCGGAGCTCTCGCGGCTTCGCCCCATGACGGTCCGCGAGTACCTCGAGGCGAAGGGGCGGCCGTGGCTGCCGTCGCGCGAGGAGGCTTCGTTGCCCGCGCACCCGTGAGCGCGCGGGGACTCGCGGCTCAGCGCTCCTCGGGCGCGGGCTGTCGCTGAGGCACCGGATCACACGCGAGCTGGGCGCACTCGAGCGCCGTGCCACAGTGCCCATCGCAACAGCGCTCCTGCTTTCCGGGGCAGCCGCCCGCGTCGGCGGCGGGGGCAGGGAAGTGCGGCGGGCCCTCGCGCGGCTCCATGCCCGCGTCCCAGCGCCGCACGCCCTGGAAGGGCGTGTCGCTGCCACCATCCGTCACCTGGCCGTGACGTCGTGTCTCCGCGGGCGCTGTTTCCGCCGTGGAACGGCAGGCCGGGGGCACCACGGCCACCCAGAATCCGACGAAAAGCAGCCCCACGAGGCTTCGCACCCACCGCATTTTTCCTCCGAGCCCTCGCATAACCTGCCGTAACCACGGAATTATGCGTCGCGTTGGGAATAACCGCAGATGTCGCCTTTCAACCTACATCAGTAAGGGCACTAATCTTCTCAACAGGTGACACTTTGTCACCCGGGGGCGACATTCGTGACCTGGCGTTCCGGCGATGGTGCTGGGACACCCTCCCAGGTCTCAAGGTAGCTCCCACCCCGCCGTTGAACCAGGGAGTTCCCCCACGTGAGAAGGTTGGTTGCCACGCTGTCTGGCCTGTCGCTGGTGTTGTCCGGTACCAGCGCTGTTGCCCGGACGCTGCCGAACTACGATGCACTGCAGGACGCGAAGCCCGCGGGTCGAGTCGCCGCTGGTTTCAAGCCCGTGGACTCCAAGGGACCGCGCGTTGCTCATCTTGATGAGCGCACCGGTTCTCCTACGTTCCTCTGGGCTCGGAAGAGCGCGGATCAGTCGAAGCTGAGCGCGTCTTCCCAGTTCGCGAGCATGGCGCCCGAGCAGGCCGCTCTGGCGCAGATCGCGGACGCCGCCGCCCTCTACGGAGTGAGCTCCTTCGAGGCCGCGGGCGCGCGAGTCGTCAACGTCAGCGAGAACCGGCAGGGCGTGAAGGTCGTCACGCTGGCCCAGGAGGCGAACGGTATCGAGGTCTTCCGGCAGTCGCTCAACCTCCTGCTCAACCGCAAGAACGAGCTGGTGGCCGTCTCCGGCAGCCTCTCCAAGCACGTCTCCAGCAGTGTCGCGCCGCGCGTCCGGTTCCAGCTCACGGCCAGCTCCGCCGTCGCCGCTGCGTACCAGGACCTCACCGGCACCGCGCTGGATGCCAGCCTGCTCCGGAACGTGAAGGCGCAGAACGCCGGCAAGTACACGCACTTCGAGCTGGCCACCTATGCCCGTCCCCTGGCGGAGGGGCTGGTCATCCCGGCGCGCGCGAAGCAGGTGCTCTTCTCGCTGCCCACCTCTCTGGTGCCCGCGTACTACGTGGAGCTCAACACCGGTCGCCCGGACAGCACGGACTCCGACTACTACTCGTACGTCATCTCCGCGTTGGACGGCCGCATCCTGCTGCGCATGAACCTGGCGGCGGACGCGGAGTTCAGCTACCGCGTGTTCGCGGACTCCACGCCGCCGTACACCCCGCACGACGGCCCCGCCGGCAACAACGCCACGCCGCACCCCACGGGCCTTCCGGACGGCTTCCGTCCCCCGTACGTCGCTCCCGCCCTGGTCACCCTGCAGAACGCGCCCTTCAGCCAGAACGACCCCTGGCTGGCGGACGACGCCACGGTGACGCGCGGTAACAACGCGGACGCGTTCGCGAACCTCACGGCTCCGGACGGCTACAACGACGGCGACCTGCGCCCCACCGTCACCGCGCCCGGCGTGTTCGACCGGACCATGCTGTTCGACATCCAGCCGTACGCGAACGCGGAGCAGATTTCCGCGGCGACGACGAGCCTGTTCTTCATGAACAACTGGCTCCACGATTGGTACTACGACGCCGGCTTCGACGAGGCGTCCGGCAACGCCCAGGCCGACAACTACGGCCGCGGCGGCATTGGCAACGACGCCATCCGCGCGCAGGCCCAGGACTACAGCGGCACCAACAACGCGAACATGCTCACGCCGGCGGACGGTGCGTCCCCGCGCATGCGCATGTACCTGTTCTCGGGTCCCAGCGGGCAGCTGATCGTCAATGCCCCCGCGAGCGTCGCGGGTGAGTACAAGGTCGGTATCGCCTCGGGCTTCGGTCCCCAGACGTACGACGTCACGGGTGACGTCGTCGTCGGCCAGGACGCGGCGGACGCCGCTGGCCCGTCCACCACGGACGGCTGCTCCCCGCTGACCAACGCGGCGGCGGTCGCCGGCAAGATTGCACTGATGGACCGCGGTACGTGCGCCTTCACCGTGAAGGCCGCCACCGCGCAGGCGGCGGGCGCCATCGGCCTCCTCATCGCCGACAACGCGGCCGGCTTCGTTTCCCCCCTCGGTGGCACGGCCACCGGCATCACCATTCCCGCGGTTCGCATCACGCTGGCGGACGGCAACAAGCTGCGCAATGTCGCCGGCCTCAACGTTCACCTGTCGCGCGCCGCGGCCATCAACCTCGACGGCACGGTGGACAACGTCATCGTGGCCCACGAGTGGGGGCACTACATCAGCAACCGCCTCATCCAGAACGCCTCGGGTCTGAGCAACAACCAGGGCCGGTCCATGGGCGAGGGCTGGGGCGACTTCACCGCCCTGCTGATGATCACCCGTCCCGAGGACATCAACGTCCCGGCCAACGCGAACTGGAACGGTGCCTACGGCGCGGCCGAGTACGCCACCCGTGGCAGCTCTCCGGACTCCGCGTTCTTCGGCATCCGCCGCGTGACGTACTCGTCGGACATGGCGAAGAACCCCCTCACGTTCAAGCACATCACCGACGGCGTGGCGCTGCCCACCAGCAACCTCATCGCGCCTGCCGGCAACAACGCCGAGGTCCACAACTCCGGCGAGGTCTGGGCCACGATGCTGTGGGAGTGCTACACGGCGCTGCTGCGCGCGCATCCGTTCCAGGAGGCGCAGGACCGCATGAAGAGCTACCTGGTCAACGGGTACAAGCTCACTCCCGCGGCTCCGACCTTCCTGGAGGCGCGTGACGCCGTCATCGCGTCGGCCATGGCCAATGACCCGGCCGACGGCCAGCGCCTCTGGCAGGCCTTCGCCAAGCGCGGCGCGGGCGTGGGCGCCATCGCCCCGGACCGCAACTCCACCACCCACGCGGGTGTCGTGGAGAGCTTCAACGTGGGCTCGGAAGTGCAGACGCTCGCCGCCTTCTACGAGGACGACCCGGCGCACCCGGGTGACGAGGACGGCATCCTCGACAACGGTGAGTCCGGCTTCCTGACCTTCGTCGTCTACAACAACGGCTCCGAGGCCGCCGAGACCAGCAGCGTCACCGTCGTGACGAGCACGCCGGGCGTGTCGCTGGGTGACCGTGGCAGCGCGACGTTCCCGGTCATGCAGATTGGCGACCTGGGCTTTGCCTCCATCCCCGTCACCCTGACGGGCGCGAGCACTGCCCAGCGGATCGACTTCACGTACTCCGTTCGCGATGACCGCCAGGCCGTCCCGGGCGACAAGAGCGACACGCTCGCCTTCAAGACCAACTACGACGAGGTCGCCGAGGCCACCACCAGTGAGACGGTGGAGGGCACGCCGAGCAACCTGCCCTGGAGCACCGAGTACGACGAGGAGCTGCTTCCTTCCGAGTTCACCGTCGTGGAGTTCACGGACCTCAATCGCGCCTTCTTCGGCGAGGACCTGGGCGGCCCGGGCGACTCCCGCCTCATCACCCCGGAGCTGAACGTCGGCACCTCCGCGCCGTTCATCGTGTCCTTCCGTCACTCCTTCGACTTCGAGGCGGACGCCAGCGGCAACTACGACGGCGCCGTCATCGAGCTCACCGAGGACGGTGGCGCGACGTGGGTCGACATCGGCACCGCGCTGTATAACGGCGTGCTGGTGACGTACAACGGCAACCTCAACCCGCTGCAGGGCCGCCGCGCCTTCGTCGGCACCACCGCGGGCTTCCCGGCGTTCAACGTCGCCTCGGTGAACCTGGGCACCGCCTACGCGGGCAAGACGGTGCAGATCCGCTTCCGCGTCGGCAGCGACAACGGTGCCGCGAACACGGGCTGGGTGCTGGACGACCTGTCCTTCTCCGGCATCACCAACCTGCCGTTCATCAAGATCTGCGACGACAACGGCCAGTGCGGCAACTCCGCGCCGGTCATCTCGGCCGGCCCGGACGTGACGGTCGACGAGCGCGCGCCGGTCACCCTCTCCGGTAACGGCTTCGACGCGGACGGCCAGGCGCTCACCTACACCTGGGCGCGCGTGTCCGGCCCGCTGGTGACGCTGACCAACGGCAACACGCTGACGCCTTCCTTCACGGCGCCCGACGTGACGGTCGACACCGACCTGGTGCTCCGCCTGTCCGCCACCGACGGCACGACCACGGCCACCGACACGGTGACCGTGCGCATCCGCCAGGTGAACCGTGCTCCGACGGCGAACGCGGGCCTCGACGGCGCCGCCGACGAGCGCACCTCCGTCACGCTCTCCGGCTCCGCGAGCGACGCGGACGGCGAGGCGCTGACCTACCTGTGGACGCAGGTGTCCGGCACCGCGGTGGCGCTGCGCGGCTACAACACCGCGATGGCGACCTTCACCGCGCCCGACGTCGCCGCGGCCGGCGAGACGCTCTCCTTCCGCCTCTCGGTGAGCGACGGCAAGACGACGGTCAACGACAACGTGGACGTGAGCATCCGCAATGTGAATCGCGCGCCGATGGTGACGGCTTCGTCCGCCTCCTTCGACGAGCGCAGCACGGCGACCCTCACGGCCTCCGCCACCGACCCGGACGGCGATACCGTGACGTACAGCTGGGTGCAGACGGGCGGCGACACGGTGACGCTCTCGGGCGCCAACACCGCGACCGTCTCCTTCTCCACCGGCGAGGTGTCCGCTGACTCCATCCTCACCTTCAACGTGTCGGCGAGCGACGGCTCGGCCACTGCCACCCAGACGGTGACGGTGACCGTGCGCGAGCTGAACCGCGCTCCGACCGTGAACGCGGGCCTCGACGCCACCGCCGACGAGCGCGCCACCGTGACGCTCACCGGCTCCGCGAGCGACGAGGACGGCCAGTCTCTGACCTACCAGTGGACGCAGACCGCCGGCACCCCGGTGGGGCTGCATGGCCACGACACCGCGACGGCGACCTTCATCGCGCCGGACGTGGCGGCGGGTGAGACGCTCTCCTTCACCCTGACGGTGAGCGACGGCAAGGTGTCTGGCAGCGACTCGGTGAGCGTGTCCGTTGGCAACGTGAATCGCGCGCCGATGGTGACGGCTTCGTCCGCCACCTTCGACGAGCGCAGCACGGCGACGCTCTCGGCCTCCGCCTCCGACCCGGACGGCGATACCGTGACGTACAGCTGGGCGCAGACGGGCGGCGACACGGTGGTGCTCTCGGGCGCCAACACCGCGAGCGTCTCCTTCTCCACCGGCGAGGTGTCCGCGGACGCGGTCCTGACGTTCACCGTGACGGTGACCGACGGGACGGCCACGGCCACGCAGACCGTGGTGGTGAACGTGCGCCAGATCAACCTCGCTCCGACGGTGAACGCGGGCGTGGATGGCGCCGTGGACGAGCGCGGCGCGGGTACGCTGAGCGGCTCCGCGAGCGACGCGGACGGCGACGCGCTGACCTACCACTGGGTGCAGGTGTCCGGCACCCCGGTGGCGCTGTCCAACGCCAACGCGGCGGTGGCCACCTTCACCGCGCCGGAGACGGCGACCGGTGAGACGCTCTCCTTCATCCTGACGGTGAGCGACGGCAAGTCGACGGCCAGCGACACGGTGGAAGTGGCCATCAACGCGGTCAACCGCGCGCCGGCCGTCACGGCCTCCGCCGTGGTGGTCGACGAGCGCAGCACCGCGACCCTCGCGGCCACCGCCGCGGATCCGGACAGCGACACGCTGACCTACGCCTGGACGCAGGTGTCCGGTACCGAGGTCACGCTCACGGGCGCTGACTCCGCGACGGCCACCTTCTCCACGGGCGAGGTGACGGCAGACACCGAACTCACCTTCCGCGTGACGGTGAGCGACGGCCATGCCACGGCCACCCACGACGTGGTGGTGACGGTGCGCCAGGTCAACCGGGCGCCGGTCGCCGAGGCCGGTGCGGCCGTGTCCGCCAAGGGCAAGACCGCGGTCACCCTCGACGGCAGCGCCAGCGCTGACGCCGATGGCTCCACGGTGACGTACCAGTGGACGCAGGTGGGCGGCCCGTGGGTGACGCTGACGGGGGCCACCACGGCCAAGCCGTCCTTCACCGCGCCGGATGTCGACGCGAACACGGAGCTGACCTTCCGCCTGGTGGTGAGCGACGGAACGCTCACCAGCGAGGCGGCCACGGTGACGGTGACTGTCACGCAGTCCGACAACATCGTCCCGGTGGCGAAGGCGCGCATCATCCTCTCTGGCGACCAGACCGCGATGACCCTCGACGGCTCGGCCTCCAGCGACCCGGATGGTGACGCCCTCACCTACAAGTGGGAGCAGACGGGCGGCCCGGCCGTCACGCTCAGCAGCCCCAACCAGGCGGTGCTCGGCGTGAACGTCCCCGAGCTCGACGACGACAGCGCCACGTTCAGCTTCAAGCTGACCGTGACGGATGCTCGCGGCGGGACGCACACCGCCACCGTGGAAGCCACGGCCACGCCTGAGAATGGCGGCGGCTGCTCCTCCACGGGCGCGGGCGCTCCGGCCGGCATGCTCGGCCTGGCGCTCCTCAGCCTGCTGCGCCGTCGGCGCAACACGCTGGCCTGAGTCGTGACGGTGCCGCCAGGCCCGGGTGGCTGAAAGGCCCGGGTCCGGCGGTTCCCCACTGAGCTTCTGAAGTCTTGCGGCGGCCGGTTCTCCCTTCGCGGAGGCCGGCCGCCGCTCTTTTTGCGGGCCCGCGCGTCAGAGCGGCCGCACGTGCTCCGCGAGGCGCCCGGTGGCGATGAGCTCCAGTAGCTCGTCCCCCATGCGCTCGCTCTCGGAGACGACCTGGTTCCACGCGCGGATGCGCTCGGTGTCCTTGAGCCGCTCGAAGTCCACGCGGTCCGGAATCCTCCCTCCCGGCAGCCGCGCCACCAACTCCGCGGACGGTGCAATCAGGAGCGCCCTGCGGAAGTTGGCCGGACGCGCGCGCCGCCAGGGCAGGGACTTGTCGAACCAGCCGGGCACCACGTACGGGTAGAAGTGCGGGTAGAGCACCAGCCCCTCGCCCGGGCCGAAGTCCAGGTCCAGGTGGTAGTCGAGCACGCCTCCGTCCCGGTACACCCCGGGCCGCGCGCCCGGAATCCGCACGCCGCTGAGCACCATGGGAATGGAGCCCGAGGCCAGCAGCGCCGGGCGCAGGTTCTCCCGCGTCAGCGGCAGGTGCACGGAGGGTAGATCCCTCAGCCCGGCGAACGGACTGGTGTCCCCCGCGGTGTGGAAGATGACGCGCTCCATGTGCAGCCCGAGCGTCCGCCGGCTCACGAGGTTTCCCATCGCGCACAGCGCCAGTCCCAGCATCTGCACGCGCGGGTGCTCCATGCCCACGGGCCCGCGGCACAGCGCGGTGACGACGTGCAGCCGGGCCCACGGGTGCTCGAGAATCTGTGCCTCGCCCTCGTCGCCCAGGAGCGCGTCCAGGATGCGCGCGCTCGTCTCGCTCACCAGCGACGGCGGAGGCTTCGCGGGGTAGCGCTGGTCGATGTACGCCGCCTCGAAGCGGTGCAGCGCCGCCACCGGGTCCGCCTGCGCCACGCACGCCAGGCGCCAGCTTCCAATGGACGAGCCAATCAGGTGCAGCGGCCGCGTGCGCCCTTTGAAGAGCCCGGCGAAGAGGGCGCGGTCCAGGCCGGCCAGCACCAGCCACTTCGGTCCACCGGAGGCGCCGGGCACGACGTCCACGTCATCGCCACGCAGGCCCCGCTCACGAATCATCCGCAGTGCGTCAGGGCCGGCCAGGAGGGTCAGGTTGGATGCCATATCGGGGGCGGCACGGTAGCAGGCGCGGCCCCCGCGCGCGGCAGCCCTGTCGTGCAGCGGCACGCTCCGCTTGCGACAGTCCGCGCGCCGCTGCTGTAGTGCGCGGCACCCCATGAAGAAGCCCACTCCTCCTGGCAGTCCCTCCGCGGGCCTGAGCCGCCGCGCCTTCCTCGGTGGTACGGCCGCCGCCACCGCCCTCGTCACGCTGGACTCCCACGCGCAGGCCCCCGCCGCGCCACCGGCCGGCAAGGCTCCGGTGGCGGCCCCCGCGTCGAAGCCCTTCGAGCTGGAGGAGGCCACCGTCGCGGACCTCCAGGCGGGAATGAAGTCCGGCCAGCACACCGCGCACGGACTCACGGAGCGCTACCTCGCGCGCATCAACGAGCTGGACCGCAAGGGAGACCTCCCGTTGCTGTCCGTCCTCGAGCTGAACCCGGACGCGCTCGCCATCGCCGCGGCGCTCGACAAGGAGCGCAAGGAGAAGGGGCCGCGCGGGCCGCTGCACGGCATCCCCGTGCTCATCAAGGACAACATCGCCACCGCGGACCGCATGCAGACCACCGCCGGCTCGCTCGCGCTCGTGGGCGCGGTGCCCTCGCGCGACGCCTTCATCGTCGAGCGCCTGCGCGCGGCGGGCGCGGTCATCCTCGGCAAGACGAACCTGAGCGAGTGGGCCAACTTCCGCTCCACGAAGTCCTCCAGCGGCTGGAGCGGGCGCGGTGGCCAGACGCGCAACCCGTACGCCCTGGACAGGACGCCGTCGGGCTCCAGCTCGGGCTCCGGGGTCGCCGCCGCCGCCAACTTCTGCGCGGTGGCCGTGGGCACGGAGACGGACGGGTCCGTGGTGTCGCCCTCGGCGGCCAGCTCGCTCGTGGGGCTCAAGCCCACGGTGGGCCTGGTGAGCCGCACCGGCATCATCCCCATCTCCCACACCCAGGACACCGCCGGCCCCATGACGCGCACCGTGGCGGACGCCGCGGCGCTGCTCTCCGTGCTCGCGGGCCTCGACGCGGCGGACGCCGCCACCGCCGCGAGCCAGGGCAAGGCCCACGCGGACTACACGAAGTTCCTCGACCCCAACGGGCTCAAGGGCGCGCGCATCGGCGTGCCGCGCGAGCGCTTCTTCGGCTACCACGCGCCCTCCGACGCGCTGGTGGAGCAGGCCATCGAGCTGATGAAGGCACAGGGCGCCACCATCATCGACCCGGCCCCCATCCCCACGGCGGCGAAGATCGACGAGCCCGAGTTCGAGGTGCTGCTCTACGAGTTCAAGGCGGACCTGGAGGCGTACCTCGCCGGGCTGGGGGAGGGGACGCACCCGCGCACGCTCGCGGACCTCATCCAGTTCAACGACGCGCACCGCTCCACGGTGATGCCGTACTTCGGCCAGGAGCTGTTCCACATGGCTCAGGAGAAGGGGCCGCTGACGGACAAGAAGTACCGCAAGGCCCTGGCGGACTGCCGCAAGCTGTCGCGCGAGCAGGGCCTGGACGCGGTGATGGCGAAGCACAAGCTGGACGCGCTCGTCGCCCCCACGCAGGCACCTCCGGGCCTCATCGACCTCGTGAATGGCGACCACTGGCTGGGCAGCAGCTCCACGCCCGCGGCCGTCTCCGGCTACGCCACGATCACGGTGCCCGTCGGCTACGTCTTCGGGCTCCCGGTGGGCATGTCCTTCATCGGCCGCGCCTGGAGCGAGCCCACGCTGCTGAAGCTCGCCTACGCCTACGAGCAGGCGTCGCACCACCGCAGGCCGCCTGCGTTCGCTCCCACGGCGGACCTGCGCCTGAAGGCCGCCACCTGAGTCTCACCGCCGGGTGCCCACGGCAGTTCCGCAATGCCGTGGCACCTGGAACCGGGTTACTCCAGTTCGCCCGCAGGGCCGGCGTCGGGCCGCTCCCGCCAGTCGTCGAGATAGGCGGCGAAGCCGGCCTTGGACTGGATGCGGAAGGAGGGGATGCGCGCGAGGGCCTCGGGAGGGAAGGCGTACTGCTCGCACACGAGGCTCGCCCGCCGCGCGCCCTCCGGGCCTCCGGTGAAGGGCCGCACTTCGTGTTGGAGGTCGCCGCGGAAGTGCACCAGCATCCCCTCGCGAGGGCGCACCTTGCCCACCGGAACGTTGTCGCGCAGGAGGCACAGCTCGCCGCCCTTCGCGCGCTCGGGGACCTGGAGGTACAGCACGCTCACGTGACGCGGCGTGGCATCAGGCACGCCACTGGGTTCCTGAAGCGTCGCGTCGATGTGCCGGCCCACGGCCGTGCCCGCGTCCAGCAGGAGCAGGTTCAGGTAGAAAGCGTTGGGTAGAACACGTTCCTTCCGGGCCCCCAGCAGCCGCTCGCGCCAGGGGAGCAACCCGCGAGCACTGCCTGGATCCAACACCCTCGCCAGGTAGCAAGAGAGAAACGGGAAGCGGGCCTCCAGGGGCGCGCGGCCCTCGTGCGTGAAGATGAAGGCGAAGCCGCGGCTGGCGCGGAACGTCCCCATCAACGGGCTGCGCGCGACGAAGCGCGAGCCGAGCAGAGCCTCCCGGAGCGCATGGAGCGCCGGTGCAGGTAGGGCTTCACGCTGGGTCGTGTAAGTATGCACAATTGAGAAAACCGTAAGACATGCCCAACAGAGCAATAGCGATTTTACAGCCTACCTTCTAGGTTCCAGCCTTGTCGTTCCTTCATCCCCAGAGAAGGACTCATGAGCCAGCACCCTCGACCGTCCAGCACTCCTCCTCCCGCGGCCCTCATCATGACCCAGATGGTGTACGGCTTCTGGGTATCCCGTTGTCTCCAGATCATGGCCGAGCTTGGCATCGCCGACACCATCGGTGACGTGCCCAAGACAGTGGAGGAGCTCGCGAAGGCGAGCGGCACCCACGCGCCCGCGCTCCGCCGGATGCTTCGCCTTCTCAGCGGCCTGGGGGTGCTGCGGAAGGACGAGCAGACCGAGTGCTGGGGGCTCACCGAGCTGGGCGCCATGCTGCGCAAGGACAACCCGGGCTCCGTCTATGGCTCGCTGCGCGCGCACGGTCACCTGCTGTCCTGGCAGGCGTGGGGGGACTTGAAGTCCTCGCTCACCACGGGCGAGCCCTCGGTCGAGAAGTTCATGGGCGACTCGTTCTTCAACTACCTGTCCGCGCACCCGGAGGACGCCGCCATCTTCAACGGGAGCATGGCCGCGTACCAGACGCTCAACGCGCCAGCGGTGGTGAACGCGTATGACTTCAGCGCGGTGCGCACCGTCATGGACGTGGGCGGCGGCACCGGCACGCTCATCTCGCACATCCTCGGCGCGCACCCGGCCATCCGCGGCTCCATCTTCGAGATGCCGCACGTGGCCGCGGAGGCGCGCGAGCGGCTCGCGTCGATGGGGCTGAAGGATCGCTGCGACGTCGTCGACGGCGACTTCTTCGCCACGATTCCCCAGGGCCAGGACGTCTACATCGTGTCGCAGATCCTCCACGACTGGGACGACGAGAAGAGCCTGCGCATCCTCGCCAACATCCGTCAGGCGATGCGCCCGGACTCGAAGCTGCTCATCGTGGAGACGGTGCTGCCGGGCGACAACGCGATGCACTTCGGCAACCTCTACGACATGGCGATGCTCGTGCTCGTGGGCGGCCAGGAGCGCACCGAGGCGGAGTACGTCGCGCTGGCGCGCAAGGCCGGGATGAAGATTGCCAACATCCTGCCCACCACCATGCCTCCGAGCGTCATCGAGCTCGTGCCGGCCTGACGCTACTGGCAGGCGGAGCCCCGGTGCTTCTCCTCGTCGAGCATGTCGAGCAGGGCCTTCTCCGAGCAGTGGAGGCCCCCGCTCTTCGTGGCGGCCAGCTCGTCCACGGAGTCGAAGTAGCGGTCCACCACCTGGCCACGCTCGAACATGGCCAGCACGGACGGGTAGATGTACGAGGACTTCGCCACCGCGGGCGTGTTGCCCAGGTGCTCGGCGGCCTCCTTCACGGCGGCCACCATCGTCTTCTTGAGGGTGGTCTTCTTCGTCAGGCCGCTGTCGTTGCCCGCCTCGCGCTTCACGCGCTCGCGGGCCCTGGCCAGCGCGCACGCGCAGATGAGCGTGCCCGCCCAGGTGCGGAAGTCCTTGGCGCTGAACCCCGGGCCCATGACCTCCTGGATGTATTCGTTGAGGTGGCGCCGCCGCACGTCCACCACGGCGCCGTCATCCAGCACGAACTTGAAGACGTCCCGCCCGGGCACCTTCATCAACTGCCGGACGATGGTCGCCACGCGCCTGTCCTTGAGCTGCCGGTACTGCTGCTTGCCGCTCTTGCCCGGGAAGTCGAACGTCACCGTGTCGCCCGCCACGCGCACGTGCCGCCTGCGCAGCGTGGCCAGTCCGAAGCTGCCATTCTCGTCCGCGTACTGCTGGCTGCCGGGGCGGATGAAGCACGAGCCGAGGATGCGCAGCATGCAGGCCAGCACCTTGTCCCGGCCCAGCCCCTTCCGGCGCAGGTCCGCACTCACGCGCCGCCGCATCCGCGGCAGCGCCCGCGCGAAGCCGACGATGCGCTGGAACTTCTCCTCCTCCTGCCGGCGTGTGTGGGACGCGTGGTAGCGGTACTGCCAGCGTCCCGCCGCGTCCATGCCCACCGCCTGCAGGCGCGCGGAAGGAGAGGGGGCGATGGCCACCTGGCTCCACGCAGGGGGAATCCGCATGGCGTCGATGCGCTCGCGGTCCGCCTTCGTCGCCGCCTTCCCGTCCGCGCGCACGTAGCGGAAGCCGCTCTTCGCCGAGCCCAGCCGCCGGAGGCCGGTGCGCTGGAGCCGCTCGAGCTGCGTCTCGCCGCCCGGTCTGCGCCGCCCCTCCTTCCGGGGCTCTGTCGTCGGTGAAGTGGGCTCGACCTGCATCATCATGCGGTTCACGGGACAGGCAGACCCCGGTGCTCCATGCACAGGGGCCTTCCTGTTGTGCGCAGCCCCTGGTCGCTCGACAACCCAGGCGTCGCCTGGATGCCTGCCCACGGGCCTGGCAGAAAAGCGCCTGGACGCATTTTCGATGGGAATACAGCTCGATTAGAGTGCCTGCCGAGCCCCATGACTGAGTTCCTCAGCGCCATCCTTGCCTTCCCGACCGCCGTCTTCACCATCGTCATGGGCGTGGTGCTGACGTACTGGCTCTTCGTCATCATCGGAGCGGTGGGCATCGACATGCTCGACGGCCACCTGGACTTCGAGAGCGGCGCCAAGGCCGCCAGTGGCGCGCTCCAGGGAGGCATGAAGGCGGCGGGCGGCGCGCTGGAGGGCGGCGCGAAGGCGGCGGGCGGTGCGCTGGAAGGCGGCGTCAAGGCCGCGGCCGCGCATGACCACTCCGCGGACGTGGACGGCGGCATCCTCGCGGCGCTGGGCTTCGCGGGCATCCCCCTCACCGTGTCCGTCAGCCTCGTGGGCTTCATCTCCTGGACGCTGTCCCTGCTGAGCGCGGGCCCCGTGCACGCGGCGCTGGGGCCGACGCTTCCCTCGTGGCTCATCAGCGGAACCCTGGGCCTCGCGTGCTTCATCGCGGCCATGGTCCTCTCCGGCCTCGCCGTGCGGCCGCTGCGGCCCGTCTTCGTGATGAAGCGCGCGCCCGGGCGGCAGGAATTGATGGGCCGCGTGTGCAACATCTCCAGCGGCAGCGTGACGGAGCGCTTCGGTCACGCCACCTTCGAGGACGGCGGCGCGGGCCTCATCCTCAACGTCGTCTGCGCCAAGGCCAACGAACTCAAGCGCGGAGACCCGGCGCTGATCCTCGGCTACGACGCCGAGAAGCACGTCTACGAGGTGGAGCCGGTGGACTGGCTCCTGCCGGAAGAAGCGAAGCAGCTCGATGACCCGGGCAAGGCCGCCAGCATCGCTCGCGCCAGGGCACGTCACTGAGAGACTTCCGGCGGTGGCCCTTTGGGAGGGCGGCCGTCGGCACATCACCATCCGGGAGGCTTTTGCGGGGGGCTTCCGGAGCTTGGTACAAGGCCCGCGGTCATTACGTACAGGAAAGGCCATGGAACTCTACCAGCTCCTCCCCATCATCGCGGTGGGCGTCATCGTCCTCGGCGGCATCGCCCTCACCATCGTCCGGCTCTATCGCCAGGTGGACCAGGGCAAGGTCCTCATCGTCAACACGCTGAAGAGCGAGCCGCACGTCACCTTCACCGGCACGGTGGTGTACCCCATCATCAACCGGGCCGAGGTGATGGACATCTCCCTGAAGACGGTCGAAATCGACCGCCGCGGGAAGGAAGGCCTCATCTGCAAGGACAACATCCGCGCGGACATCAAGGTCACCTTCTTCGTGCGCGTGAACAAGACGCGCGAGGACGTGCTCAAGGTGGCGCAGTCCATCGGCTGCGCGCGCGCCTCCGACCAGGAGACGCTGGAGAACCTCTTCGAGGCCAAGTTCTCCGAGGCCCTCAAGACGGTCGGCAAGAGCTTCGAGTTCGTCGAGCTCTACACCAAGCGTGACGAAATCAAGGACCAGGTGGTCCGCGTCATCGGCCGAGACCTCAACGGCTACATGCTGGAGGACTGCGCCATCGACTTCCTGGAGCAGACCCCCGTCGAGATGCTCGACAAGGACAACATCCTCGACGCCGAGGGCATCCGGAAGATCACCGAGCTGACGACGAAGCAAAACGTCTTCACCAACGAGCTGCGCCAGGACGAGCGCATGGCCGTCACCAAGCGCAACGTCGAGGCGGATGAGGCCATCTTCGCCCTCGAGCGCCAGCGCGAGGAGGCCTCCGCGAAGCAGAAGCGGGAAATCGACAGCATCCACGCGCGTGAGTCCTCCGAGGCCGAGCGCGTGAAGCAGGAGGAGCACGCCAAGTCCGAGCTCGCCCGCATCAAGGCCGAGGAAGAAATCCTCATCAACGAGCAGAACAAGCAGCGCCAGGTCGAGGTGGCCCAGAAGAACCGCGAGCGCGTGGTCGGCGTGGAGACCGAGCGCGTGGAGAAGGACCGAGCCCTGGAAGCCATCAACCGCGAGCGCGAGACGGAGCTGCAGCGCATCGCCAAGGAGAAGGCGCTCGAAGGCGAGAAGAAGCTCATCGCCGACGTGGTGCGCGCCCGCATCGCCGTGGAGAAGACGGTGGCGGAGGAGGAGGAGCGCATCAAGGACCTGCGCGTGAAGGCCGATGCCACCCGCCGCAAGGACGCGCTCATCATCACCGCCGAGGGCGCGGCCCAGGAGAAGACCGTCAAGGACGTCAACGCCGCCAAGGCCAACAGCGAGATGGCCGTGTTCATGGCGAAGGAGAAGCTCACCCTGGCCGAGGCGGACCTCGAGGCCGCCGACAAGTCGGCCAAGGCGAAGATGCGCCTGGCCGAGGGCATCCAGGCCGAGTCCGCCGCGCACGGCCTCGCCGAGGTGCGGGTGAAGGAAGCCGACGCGCAGGCCACCGAGAAGCTCGGCATGGCGCAGGTGCGCGTGAAGGAGGCCGAGGCTGGCGCCATCGAGAAGCAGGGCCACGCCCAGGCGAACATCGTCCGCGAGCGCCTGCTGGCGGAGGCCGCGGGTGAGCAGGAGAAGGGCCTGGCCCGCGCCCGCATCCAGGAGGCCGAGGCTGGCGCCATCCAGAAGCGCGGCGAGGCCGAAGCCATTGCCATCCGCGAGAAGCAGCTGGCGGAGGCCGCGGCCATCCAGGAGAAGCTGCTCGCCGAGGCCCGCGGCCTCGCCGAGAAGGCCGCGTCCATGAAGCTGATGGACGGCGTCGGCCGCGAGCACGAGGAGTTCCGCCTCAAGCTCAACAAGGAGCGCGACGTGGAGCTGGAGACCATCCGCGTGCGCAAGGACATCGCCCACGCCCAGGCCGAAGTCCTGGCCAAGGCGTTCGCCAACGCGAAGTTCAACATCGTCGGCGGCGACGGCCAGTTCTTCGAGCGCTTCGTCAAGGCGGTGTCGTTCGGCACCGCGGTGGACGGCGCGCTGGACCACGGCGAGGCCCTGAAGAAAGCGCTCGGCGGCTACCTCAACGGCGAGAAGGACCTGCCGGCGGACCTGAAGGAAATCCTCTCCAAGCCGGGCCTGAGCGGCGACGCGCAGAACCTGGCCGTGGCCGCCCTGCTGCACAAGATGGCGTCCAGTCCGGTGGCTTCGACGGGCGCGGGCCTGAAGGCGCTGGTGGGCGACGACAGCCGGTCCTCCGCCGACAAGCAGGGCTGAGAGGCTGATGGGGCCGCCACCGCGCTCCTTCGCGGTGGCGGCGGGTTGGTTCGACGACCCTCGCTCCGCTTCCCCATGAGGCGGGTTCGGCGGGGGTCTACGCTTCTTCCGGTGAACATCCATGGCAAGTGACGGCAAGGGCGCGGCTCCCTCGGGCGAGGCGGCGCTGGAGGGCGGCAGCTACGAGGTCATCCGCACGCGGCTGCTCGCGCAGGCGGACGCGCTCGGCGCGAAGGCGAACGACCTCAATGCGCGGCGCAAGTCGCTCTTTGGCGGCACGGAGCTCTCCGTCATCGGCAACGAGCGGGTGCGCACGGAGAACAACTGCGTCCCGCGCGACATCGTCAGCGTCGGGAAGTACCTGCTCTTCGGCTACAACGTCTTCATCGGCCTGAAGAAGGAGACGTCCGTGTCGGACGTCTTCTCGCTCCACCGCTTCGAGAAGACGGCCGAGGGCTTCGACCTGTCCTCGGCGCCCAACACCGAGGCCGGCGGCTTCCTCGCGGACCCGCGCTTCGTGAAGGACTTCGGCGAGCTGTACAAGTACTACAAGGACGCCAAGCTCCTGCAGCTGCGTCACCGCGACTCGCGCCTGCTGGCCATCTTCCAGACGGGCCAGTCGCTGCGCGACGTGAAGGTCTTCCGCTTCAGCGTGGACGTGGAGGGACGCGCCACGTACCTGGACAACCAGGGCGAGCGAGACCACGTCTTCCCGCCGTCGCACGACTTCGAGTGGACGGTGGCCACGCGTGACAACTACGTCACCGGCCAGCACCCGCACGTCAACGTGCTGGACCAGGTCTTCGTGGAGACGGTGAAGGGCGACCTCACCGTGAAGGTGGAGGACAACACCTCCACCGGGCTGGGCATCTACAGCGAGCCCGTGGAGGACCCGGACCAGTCGCTCGACGACGCGGAGTTTGCCTGGGCCCAGGTGGGCACGCTCATCCTCCTGCGGGTGCTGCCGTTCCGGGAGAAGGCATACCGCTATCTCGTCTTCAACTCGCGCACGCAGCACGTGGTGCGCATCGACGCCATTGGCCAGTCCTGCGTGCGGCTGCCGGAGGACCAGGGCGTCGTCTTCCCCGGCGGCTATTACCTCCAGACGGGAGACTTCAAGGTCTTCGATGGGGCCGCGGCTGCGGAAGGCATGGAGTTCATCCGGGCCATCCGCTCGCCGAACGGGGAGGACGTGCTCTACGTCTTCCACCGCCGGGACGAGGGCTCCTACGTGCTCTTCCCGTACAACCTGGTGCGCAAGGAGGTGCAGAACCCGATTGTCGCCCACGGCATGAGCCTCTTCGCGGACGGGCGGCTGGTGGTGTTCCGCGCCGCATCAGCGGAGCCCACGCGCGTCCACCCCATGCAGGTTTGGCAGACGCCCTTCGTCTCCGCGGAGCACGCGGCGGCCACGCCTCCGGCCCCCGGCTACCTGGGCAAGGTGGGCAACGCGGAGCTGGTGCGCGGCATCTCCGACGCGCTGACGCTCCAGCGGATTGCGAAGTCGGACAAGCCCACGCGGCGCACCTACGAGGACCTCGTCTCCGCGTCCACCCGCGCGATGGACGCGTACTACTGGCTGGGCCACGCGGAGACGGCGCTGCAGGAGCCGGTGGAGGCGCTGCGGCGCACCTCCGAGCTCATCATCGACGAGTTCGAGAAGGTCCTCACGCTGCAGAAGCGCGCCACCGAGTCGCTCGCCACGGCGGTGACGGCCCAGGACGAGCTGCTTCTGCGCGTGCAGCCCGAGCAGCTCACCAACGCCGAGGCCTTCATGCAGGCGCTGGCGGACCTGCGCAAGCAGCGCGGCCACCTGATTACCCTCAAGGACATCCGCTACATGGACCTGGGGCGGGTGGAGGCCCTGGAGGCCGCGGTGGTGGAGGCGTCCGACAAGGCCAGCGCGGCCTGCGTGGACTTCCTCCAGAAGGGCGAGGCGCTCCAGCCGCTGGCCACGCGCCTGGACGAATTGCTGGCGAAGCTGGAGCCCATCCAGACGACGTCCGAGCTGGCCCCGCTGGGCGAGGACGTGGACAAGACGGCCCACGGCCTGGAGGTGCTGGGCGAGGTGGTGGGCGGGCTCCAGGTGGGCGACCCGCTGGCCCGCGCGCGCATCCTCGAAGGCATCTCCGAGCTGTTCAGCCGCCTCAACCGGGTGCGCGCCAGCCTGGGGGCGAAGCGCAAGGAGCTGTCCGGCCGCGAGAAGCGCGCGGAGTTTGGCGCCCAGTTCAAGCTGCTGGGGCAGAGCATCGAGAGCGCGCTGACGCAGGCGGACTCGCCGGAGCGCTGTGACGAGGCGCTGTCCCGCCTCACCGTGCTGCTGGAGGAGCTGGAGGGCCGCTTCGGCGAGTTCGACGAGTTCCTCGGCCAGATTACGCAGAAGCGCGAGGAGTTGCTGGAGGCCTTCGGCGCCCGGAAGCAGTCGCTGGTGGACGAGCGCCAGCGCCGCGCGCAGGGCCTCTTCAGCGCCGCGGAGCGCATCCTCCAGGGCGTGCAGCGGCGGGCGAAGTCGTTCAAGACGGACGACGAGCTCAACGGGTACTTCGCGTCGGACGCGATGATCCTCAAGCTGCGCCAGCTGGCCGAGCAGCTGATGGGCCTGCAGGACAGCGTGCGCGCGGACGAAGTCCAGTCGCGCATCAAGTCCGCGAAGCAGGACGCGCTGCGCGCGCTGCGCGACAGGCAGGACCTGTTCGCGGACGGCGACTCGCTCATCAAGCTGGGCGCGTTCCGCTTCAACGTGAACACGCAGCCGCTGGAGCTGACGCTGGTGCCGCGCGAGGGCGCGCTGTACCTGCAGCTCACCGGCACGGACTACTCGCAGAAGGTGGAGGACCCGGAGCTGCTGAAGTATCGCGAGCTCTGGGAGCAGCACCTCGTCTCCGAGTCGCGGGACATGTACCGCGCGGAGTACCTGGCCGCGTGCGTCCTGTCCGACGCGGAGGACGGGAAGGGCGGGCTGACGCTGTCCGTCCTCCACGAGGCCGCGGTGGGCGGCACGCTGCTGGAGCGCGTGCGCGCGTACTCGGCGGACCGCTTCGACGAGGGCTACGAGCGCGGCGTGCACGACGCGGACGCGGCGGCGCTGCTGGAGAAGCTGCTCCACCTGCACCAGGGCGCGGGCCTGCTGCGCTTCGCCCCGGTGCCGCGCGCCTGGGCCGCGCTGTTCTGGGCCTTCGACACGGACGAGGCGGGCCGGGCGCTGTTCCACCGGCGCGCGCGCAGCCTCGCGCGGCTGCGCAGCACCTTCGCCTCCACCGGCGGGCTGGCGGAGCTGGGCACCGAGCTGGGCGAGCGCGTCTCCGCGTTCCTCACCTCGCACGGCCTGACGCACTCGCCCGCGGAGTCGCGGCAGGCGGGCCGCTACCTCGTGGAGGAATTGGGCGTGGAGCGCCCGCGCTTCACCACCAGCGGTGAGGCCCTGGCGCTGAAGGACCTGTTCCTCGGGCAGCTGGACAGGCAGGGCACGCGCTCGGCCTTCGAGGACGACCTGCGCGGGCTGGAGAAGGACCTGGGCTCGCGACTGGAGATTTCGCGCGCGTGGGTGGACGCGTACCTGACGAAGCGCGAGGAGGGCCCCGGCGCGTGGACGCACGTGGCGCTGGAGACGGCGGTGCTGCTGCTCACCGAGCGCAAGCTGGACCGCGAGCCGGCGGGAGCGCTGACGGCCACCGAAGTCACGGCGCTCCTGGGCAACCACCCGCGCATCCAGGACCGGAAGCTGTCCGTGCGCCTGGACGAGTTCCTCGCCCGCACAGGTGAGTTCCGGCAGGTGCGGGTGCCGCAGTACCAGGCCTACCGCGCCATGCTGCGCGACTTGCTGGACCGCGAGCGGCGCAAGCTGCGGCTGGAGGAGCTGTCGCCGAAGGTGCTCAGCTCGTTCGTGCGCAACCGGCTCATCGACGAGGTGTACCTGCCGCTCATCGGCGCCAACCTGGCCAAGCAGTTGGGCGCGGCGGGCGAGGGCAAGCGCACGGACCGCATGGGCATGCTGCTGCTCATGTCTCCGCCGGGCTACGGCAAGACGACGCTGATGGAGTACGTGGCCAGCCGGCTGGGCCTCACCTTCGTGAAGGTGAACGGCCCCGCGCTGGGCCACGCGGTCAAGTCGCTGGACCCGGCGGAAGCGCCCAACGCGACGTCCCGCCAGGAGGTGGAGCGCATCAACCTGTCCTTCGAGATGGGCAACAACGTGATGCTCTACCTCGACGACATCCAGCACACGGACCCGGAGCTGCTCCAGAAGTTCATCTCGCTCTGCGACGGCCAGCGCCGCATCGAGGGCGTGTGGAACGGCCGGACGCGCACGTACGATTTGCGCGGCAAGAAGTTCTGCGTCGTCATGGCGGGCAACCCGTACACGGAGACGGGCGAGCGCTTCCGCATTCCGGACATGCTCGCCAACCGCGCGGACACCTACAACCTGGGTGACATCCTCGACGGGAAGGAGCACCTGTTCTCGCTCAGCTACATCGAGAACGCGCTGACCTCCAACCTGGCGACGGCGCCGCTGGCCACGAGAGACCCGGCCGACACGCACCGCCTCATCCGCATGGCGCAGGGCGAGGAGGTGCCCGCGGGCGAGCTGAAGCACGGCTACGCGGCGGCGGAGCTGCAGGAAATCGTCGCGGTGTTCCAGCGCATGTTCCGGGTGCAGTCGGTGCTGCTGAAGGTGAACATGCAGTACATCGCCTCGGCGGCGCAGGACGAGCGCTTCCGCAGTGAGCCCGCGTTCAAGTTGCAGGGCAGCTACCGCAACATGAACAAGCTGACGGAGAAGGTCGTCGCGGCGATGACGGACGACGAGCTGGAGCGGCTCATCGACGACCACTACCAGGGCGAGTCGCAGACGCTCACCACGGCGGCGGAGCAGAACCTGCTCAAGCTGGCGGAGATGCGCGGCCGGCTGACGCCGGAGAAGGCGAAGCGCTGGGAGGACATCAAGCAGGGCTTCGCGCGCGTGAAGCGCATGGGGGGCAAGGAGGACGACCCCGTGGCCCGCGTCACCGGCCAGCTCAGCGGCATCGAAGAGCAGCTCGGCGCGGTGCGCGACGCGGTGGTGCAGGCGGCCTCGCAGGTGGCGCGCGGAGGCGAGCAGCAGACGAATCCCGCGGAGGACGTGCTGCCCCACCTGGAGTCCCTGCGCGACGCCGTGCTGGAGGTGGCGAAGGTGGGTCGCGAGGTGAAGGCCACGCCTCCGCCCGCGCCGGTCGCGACGCCGGCCACGGACATGGCGCCGTACCTCAAGCACCTGGCGCAGCTGCTCAAGGCGCTCACGGAGCGGGTGGCGGTGCAGGCGCAGCAGCCCGCGGCTCCGGCCGTGGTGGCGGCGCAGGCGCCCGCGCCGGACTTCGGGCCCTACATGGAGCAGCTCTCGCGGGCCATCGCCGCGCTGGCGGAGCGGCCGGTGAATGTGTCGGCCAGCGTGCCCGCCGAGGCGCTCCAGCGCACGGCCATCGCCGGGCCGTCTCCGGCGGAGCTGAGCCGGCAGATCGAGCTGGTGGAGGGCGTGCTCCTCCCCCTGGAGCGGGCCTCGCGGCGCGCCATCCAGGGCGAAGGGGAGGGCGTCAAGTCGCTCCAGGTCTGGCAGAACGTGACGGAGGCCCTGGAGCTACTCCGCTCCATGCTGCGCCGGTAGGGCGCGGTCCCTACTTGTCGAAGATGCGGGTCTCCGTCGCCTTCAGCGCGGTGAGGACCTCGTCCAGGCGGTCGCCCGGCGCGGAGACCGAGACCACCCTGTGGCGCGCGTCGAGGTCGGCGGCCGCCACGGCGGCGACCTCGGCCGGGGTGACCTTGCTGATGGCGAGCGCGACCTGGTCGAGGTGGTCGATGGGCAGGCCCTTGCGCACGCTGTATTCGAGCCTGTCCGCCCGGGCGCTCACGTCCGCGGTGTCCGCCATCGCGGTGGCCAGTGCGCGGCGCCGCGCCCTCACGAAGTCCTCCGCCATGGTGCCGGCTCCGGTGCGCAGCGCCTCGATCTCGGAGACGATGGCGCTCGCGGCCTTCGCCGCCCGCGCCGGAGCGAGCTCGCTCTCGATGTAGAACGCGCCGCCCCCGGTCCCCGCAGCGTAGGACACCTGCACGCCGTAGGAGGCCCCCATGCCCTCGCGGACGATCCGCAGCCGGTCCCTGACCATCTCGCTCAGGACGCGCCGCGCGGCCAGATTGCGGTCGGGGTCGGACGCGGTCGCGAACGCCACCTCCAGCCCCACCTGCGTCCGGGCCGCGTCCCTCGTTCCCACCCAGCTCGGTCCCCACTCGGGCTGGGCGGCGGGGAGCGGCACGGGCCGCTCGGAGGGCGCATCGGACCACGGGCCGAACAGCGTCTGGACATGCTTTCGCATCGCCGCGGCGTCGAAGCCGCCGGTGACGAGCAGCGTGGCCCCGCGCGGCACGTAGTGCGTCAGGCGGTAGCGCTCCAGCTCATCCCGGGTCAGCCAGCTCCACGCCTCGCCGGTCGGAGGTGGAGTCGCATAGGGATGCCCGGCACCGAACAGGAGCTGCAGGCCCAGCACCCCCGCCGGATCGGCGTCCTTGCTGCTGGCGCGAACGGCACCGTCGCGGAAGGCCGTCACGGTGTTGCTCGAATAGACGCACTGGTCGATGAGCCACGACAGCCGCCACACGTGCCAGTCCGCCAGGTTGGAGGCGCCGCGCGCCACGAACACCGTGGAGGTCTCCGAGACATCGATGTCCAGCTGGGTGCCGGTGCTCAAGCCCCACCCGATCAGCAACGAGTCGCCGGTTGCATAGAGATGATTCGGGTCGGGCTCCAGCAAGGAGGCGGCCGCGACGGCCCGGCCACGGCGCTCGGATGGGTCCGCCGCGTCGCCATACGGGAACACCAACCGCACATCGACCAGCGCGCTGGTGGGGTCCGGCGCCAGGAGGACGCGGAGCCCATTGTCCAGGAGCTGCTCTTCGACGGTGCCGTGGCCGCGCGAGGTCGGCGCGGGAAGCGGCTGCTGCGCCTCCTTTGCATCCACGGGCGCCCGCCACGAAGCGAGGTCGGGCTCGCGGTCCGAGGCCACTGTTGCCGGTGTGGCGGTTGCCGGCTTGCCACTGGGTTCCACCAGGGCGACGTGGCTCTTGTTCCGGACGAACCGCTCCCGGGCATAGCGGTCGGCGTCCACCATGGAGGTGCGCGACAGGACCTCCAGCTCGGGCACCATGAAGCGGTCGTGACGCGTATAGGTCAGGTAGTCGCCGAGCCAGGCGCCCCGGTCCTCGAATGACTCGTAGGTCGCCACGTAGCCGGTCTGGAGCTTGCCGAGCAGCCTCGCGGCTACGTACGGATGGACCTCTTCGAACATCGTGGGTGCGCGCTCGAAGACCTCGTCGACCGCGGCGTCCAGGCGCTTGGGGTCATCGACGGAGAGCATGACGCGAATCAACCGCGCCTGCCCCGCGCCCGCGGTGGAGACGTCCACGCCGGTGATCCAGTCCTCCTCTTCCGCGGCCGCACCCATCACCCGGCGAAACTGATTGAGCGCCAGCATGTGTAGCACCGCGTCATCGCCTCCCCAGGGAGGCGCCGGGAAGAAGACCATCGCGACCGCATCTTCGACGTCGGCACGATGACGAGAGCGGGTGCCCGTGAGCCGGGCCTCCTGGACGGGAGCTCGCCGGGCGTTGCTCTTCCACGTGTCCTGGGCAAAGCGTTTGGCAATCACCTGGGCGGCCTGGTCGGGGTCGAAGTCACCCGTGACGACCAGCATCAGCCGGTCCGGTGCGTAGTGGTTGCCGAGGAAGCCGCAGACTTCATCGCGGGTCGCATTCGAGACCTCGCGCGTGCCGAGTCCTCGGGCATACGGGTGGTGCTCGCCCCACACCGTGCGCATGACGTCCAGGTTGAGGTCGCTCCATGGAGTGCGCCGCTCGGCGGACTCCTCCAACACCACGTCGCGCTCGCGGCGGAAGACCGCGTCGTCGAGCAGCTCGCAGTTCATCTCCAGGCGCTGCGCCTCCAGCTCGAGCACGTCCTGCAGCCGGTGCGCGAGCGCCGTGGCCGTGTAGTGGGTGACGTCGTGGCTGGTGAAGGCATTGTTGTAGAGGGCCGCCTCGCCGAGGAGGTCCTTGATGCTGGCCCGGTTCTTGTCCGTCCGGGCCTCGAAGGTCAGGTGCTCGACCAGATGCGCCAGGCCGGCCCGCCCCGCGGGGTCGTCCGCGGCCCCGACGAGGTAGCGGGCATCGACCGTGACCAGGTTGGTACGCCTGTCTGGCAACAGGACCACGGTCATTCCGTTGTCGACGGTGTACAGGCGGATGTCGTGACGGAACTCCAAGGGGCGGGAGTCCGTCCGCATGGCTCCGAAGCGAGGAGCACCGCGCACTCCCAGACATGCGCTCGTGGTGGTGGCCAGGACCATCAGCCAGAGGAGTCGACTCGTCATTCGTGACGGCTTGCTCAAGGGGCCTCCTGCAGCCGCGGACTCGCGGTGTTGTGTTGGGAATGGGTCAGGACGGGTACACGGTCTCCTCGTACTCGCGGCTGTCCCTGACGGTGACCTTCTGGAGCCGGGGGAAGCGGCTCTTCGCACGCGCGACGAGGTCGGGCAGTGCGTCGCGGGCCTCTTCCTCCGACGCGTACCGCACCGTGAGCTCCTCGACGCTGCTCGAGCGCATCCCGGACAGGACGTACGGCGTCATGCCATCGCCCGTGAGCGCGACGGTGCGCAGCCGGGGAAGCAGCTCCAGCAGCTCGCCGGGGAGGGGCTCGAAATGGAGGTGCTCGGTGGTGTCGACCCGCGAGCGGCGGCGTCGCCAGGGGAAGGCGGGACGCAGCTCGATGCGGGTGTTCGCGCTGCCGGTCCACTCCGGCTCGAAGCCATGCTTCCGGAGTGCGTCCATGACGGCCCGGGCCACCACCACGTCCTTCTCCTCGTCCCGGTATTCCGCGTCGGTGAGCTCACCGAAGGCGAGGTGCAGCGGGTGGCCCTCCAGCGCGCTCTCGATGTCCTGGTGGTGGAAGAACACCGCGCCCCAGGGACTCAGCCCGCGCTCCCGCTGCTCGTGCGCGAGCTCCTGCATCATGTCCCAGCCACCGCTCAGGGTGTCCGTGGCGCCCATCACCGCGATGATGCCCGCGCCGCGCAGGTCCTCGAAGGCGGCCTCCAGCCGGTCCGCCTCGATGACCTCCGGCCAGTCCTTCTCGTCCGCCAGTCGCTGCCGGACGTCCTGGACGAACACCTTCAGCACCCGCCGGATGACGCTGTCGTCCTCCAGGTAGGGCCAGTGGAGTCCTCCGCCAATCGAGAGGATCTCCGGCAGCGAGTGGGCGGCCAGCGTGAGCTCCTGACGCAGGTCCTCCACGGCGCCGTGGAAGGCCTCGGCGGCGTCGTCGAGAAGCGGCGCCTCCTCGGGCCGCACGTCCAGGGCGGCCAGCCGCCGCGCGAGCGCCTCGGCCTGCGCGGAGAGCCCGAGCCTCGCGGCGAGCATCGGCATGGGAACGTCGCCCCGGGTCGTCGCGAGCACCTGGTAGTGGAAGTCCCACAGGCCCTGATCGAGGAGCCGCTCGACCTCCACCTTCCAGTGGCCCTCGTCATCCTGACGGACCGCCACGTCCACACCGGTGCCTCGCAGCACCTCCCGGGCGATGGCCTCCACCCGGGCCTCCTGGGACGACTCGCCCCCTTCGGGCCGCACGTCCAGGGCGCCCAGCCGCCGCGCGAGCGCTTCTGCTTGCGCCAGGAGCCCATGCTTCGCGGCGCGCCCGGGTCTCGACACGTCGCCCCGGGTGGTCGCGAGGAGCAGGGGCATCAGCTGCCCCGTGTCCTCATCGACCAGCTCGACGGACACCGACACGTGTCCGTCCTCGCCCTGGGAGACGGAGAGGTCCGGCGCGCCATGCAATTCGCTGACGGACCAGTTCCCGGCCCCGTCCTCGTTGATGGCTCGCGCGCCCGCCAGCACCTCGCCGGCAATGGCCCGCACCCGTGCTTCCAGCGTTTCGTCGCTCACGCCCGGGATTCCCCTCCAGTTGCCGGGCTGATGCAACTGCAACCTGAGAACAGGAGCGTAGCAGGTGTCAGCGGAACTGGCTGGAGCCGTCGACGCTGTCGTCGTCGAGCACCTTCTGGAGGGTGTCCTCCACCTGCTGGCCGTCGCTGGCGGTGACACGGAGCTGGAAGCTGCCGTCGCCCATGCCGTTGCCGTTGACGAAGTAGTTGTAGTCCTCGCGGGGCACGTCATTCCACCCGCCGGTGCCGCGCTTCCACTCCAGCTTCTTGATGGGCAGCCGGTGGTTGCGGACCTGGATGGCGGTCCACCACGCGTTGCTGCTGTTCTTGAAGTGGTACTCGAGGTTGCCGGCCACATCGCAGGACACCGGCGTCCAGGTGATGTTGACGCGGCCGGCCTGCATGTCGGCGATCTTCGCGAAGGCCTCGCGGCTCAGGTCCAGGTGGCCGGTGTCGCACTCCGGGCAGCGGTCCACGATTCGCACGCGGACGTTGCCCTTGGGGCCCTGGATGTCCACGCACATGCCGCACGCCGCGCTGTCGTCGTACTGGGGCGTGTTCATGGCCGCCACCATCAGGTCGCCGCCGGCCTCGTAGCTGCAATTGCCGGCGCCGGTGGCGTCATAGAAGGTGGCGATGCCTTTCACCTCTTCCCCCAGCGGCGTACCGCCGCCAGAAGCGTCGTCGCTGCACGCACCACACGCGAGGAACGCGGCGGCGAGGGGGAGGAGGAGGGAACGGGACTGGGAGCGAAGTGAGCGCATACGCCGTGAATCATACCCGCAAACGGCGCCGGCTTTCAGTCCTGTAGCAGACAGATTGTTACTGCAATGACTCTCAAGATTGGTAGCTTGCGCGCCTGTCAACCAAGGAGGCTGCAAGCGCATGGAAATGTTCAAGCGTGGTGTCTATCTTTGTGTCTCGGTCGCACTCGCCGCGTGTGGAGGCCAGGAGCCCCAGTCGCAGCAGGAGCCGGGCGCGGAGCTGGTCACGCAGGAGGCGGGGCTGACGGCGGGGACCTCGCGCGGGTGCGACTTCAACATCTTCTCCATCCAGCGGCCGGGCACGCTGCCCCCGGTCTATGACGTCCGGCTGAACCGGGCGGCCTCGGCCACGTGCCCGTGGGCCCAGGCGAGCCTGCTGCTGGGCTCGTCCACCAGCTTCACGCCCGTCCTGTCCCTGGCGGCCAACGACCTGGGCGTGGCGGTGAGCTACGTCTACAAGTCCTCCCCGAGCGGGAGCTCGCCCTCCCTGCTGTCCCTCCGGCACGTGGACCCGGAGACGATGGCCTTCGTGCGCAGCGAGGGCCTCTCGGCGGGCATGTTCGGCTCGGGCCGCATCTACACGGGGAGCCTGGCCATCCTCGCGGATGGCACCACCCTCACGGTGAGTGGCACCAAGACCGGTGTCATCAGCGGCGAGACGGGCAGCGGCGGCAACTACGTCGCCACCTACGCGGACTTCTTCACCAGCACCACGCCGCGCACCGTCGTCGCGTACTGAGCGGTGGGGCTTTCGTGATGGATGCGGCGGCTCCGCGCATGAGGGCCGCCGCGTCCCGAGCTTGTGCAATGCGCCTACGGCTGGGCGGGGTAGAGCTGCCCGCGCATCTCGCCGTAGTAGGTGTGCGCCTTGGTGTGGAGGTTGAAATAGAGCACGCCCTTCTTCGCCAAAGACTCCAGGCCAGCAATCGTCTTCGTCTGCGTCGCGAACCCCAGCTCGGCGGGGCAGCTCTCCGGCAGCCCGGGCTTCATGCCCTTCATGTCCTTGATGAAGACGATGTCCTTGTTGGTGAGCTCCAGGGAGAGCTTTCCACTGGCCAACGTCGTCGGCAGGGCACCGTGCTCGCCGAGGTTCACCACGACGGGGCCCAGCACCCCCGGCGGACCGCAGTGGATGTGGAACATGATGATGTCGGCGGGGTTCACCCCTTCAATCTGGACGTCGACGTAGGCCCGGCTCAGGTCCTTGGCGAACCGGACCTGCCCCCAGCCCCGGGACTTCCGACTCTCGCGCGGCGTGGAAGGTGCCGTGGCGCCCAGGCTCTTCTCCAGCACCTTCGGCGTCTCCGACTCCTCACCGGGCTCTTGCGCGGGGCTGAGGAAGGCCTCGTACACGGTGAACGTCGTGGCCCCCTGCGACGGCTCCTTGGCGTGGGCGGACAGGGTCAGCAGGGCAACCGTCAGGGCGAGACGCGTCGGCATGTGCATGGCGGGCTCCAGCGCGGAATGTGCGCCTCAGGAGTAGCCCGTACCGGCGGCGGCCGATGGCCAAAGGTGGACAGGCGATGGCCGATATCGCGTCGTCAGGGCTCACAGCGGGGCGAGGAAGCCCTGGATGTGCGCGAGCACGTGCTTGACCTTGGGAATCTCGGAGAGCGCCTCGGGCACGCTGATGCGGAGCGGGCGCTCCCGGCCCACGACGTCGGGCAGCACGGGCACGAGCACCTCTCCGACACCGCCCGGGTCGGGCAGCTCGACACTGGGGACCCGGCCGATGCCCTGACCGGCGATGCAGCACGAACGGATGAGGTGGATGTCCGGGGTGATGAGGGCGGGCTCCACGCTGAACGAAGGTCCCCGGAGCGAGGGCCAGAGGCGCGCGTCCTCTCCCGGAGCCTCCCACGAGAACAGCTCATGGCCCTTCAGGTCCTCCACGGAGCGGGGGACGCCCCGGTGCTCCAGGTACTCCGTGCTGGCAATCAACCCCTCACGGACGCGCAGCAGCTCGTGTGACAGCCACGGCCCCTTGGGCAGCGCCTCGCCGAAGTGGACCGCCATGTCCACGTCGTCCAGGGGCTCGCCCAGCGGGTCATCGCTGAAGCGGGCGTGGACGCGCAGCTGCGGGTACGTGGTGCGCAGCGCCCCGAAGAGCGGGGTGAGCAGGTGCGGCGGGAGCCCGATGGGAAGCACCACCCGCAGCAGGCCCGACGGGGCCTGGCCGACCTCGCGGATGGAGGCCAGCAGTGCGCTCGTCTCCTGCATCATGATGCGCCCGCGCTGGGCGAGCACCGTGCCGGCCTCCGTCAGGATGATGCCTGACCGGGTGCTCTTGAGCAGTGGCACGCCGGCACGGGCCTCGAGCGCCTCGACGCGGCGCCTCAACGTCGTGCGCGACACTCCCAGGGAATCCGCGGCGGCCAGGAACGAGCCCGTCTCCGCGACATCGAGAAAGGCCCGCAGCTCTTCCAGGTCCATGCTCTTGCCTCGCTGCCACCATGTCACATACCGGGCGAGCAATCGACACGACCGGCCAATACAGCGCGCTCAGGTGCGGTGCTTCATTGGCAATCGAGGGTCCACGAAGCGTGGGAACGCTCGGAGGTCACAATGAGAAGCACACAGATGCGCGATGAACACTCCACCCAACCCCCCACCGCGGTGGCGGTCGACCTGAAGCTCGAGGTCGTCGTCATCCCGGTGTCCGATGTCGATCGCGCCAAGCGCTTCTACGAGAGCTTGGGGTGGCGGGTAGACGCCGATTTCGCCAACGGCAAGGACTGGCGGGTGGTGCAGATGACGCCTCCTGGCTCGCAGTGCTCCATCATGCTCGGCAAGGGACTCACGACAGCCGTGCCGGGCTCGGTTCACGGAACGTTCCTCGTCGTCGATGACGTCGAGGCAGCACGCGCCAGGCTCATTGGACAGGGCGTCGGCGTGAGCGAGGTGTTCCATTTCGCGGACGGCCTCCAGGTCGACGGGACGAAGGGACGCGTGTCGGGCCCGGACCCGAAAGGTCAATCCTACAGCTCATGGGCCTCATTCAGTGATCCAGACGGCAACACCTGGATGCTCCAGGAGGTCAAGACGCGGCTTCCCGGACGAGGCCTCGGCAGGGACGTCGCGACCCTGACCAAGCTTCTCCAAGAAGCAGAGAAGCACCATGGCGCGTACGAGCCGACCGCTCCGAAGCATCACTGGTCGGGGTGGTACTCCGCCTTCATCGTCGCACGCGAGCGCGGCAAGACTCCCGAGGAGGCAGCGAAAGATGCCGCGCTCTCCATCGAAGGTGCTCGCGTGGCGAAGGACTGACGAGCACCGAGGCGGCCGCACTACCGCGCGGTGCGCGCCCCTTCCACCACGGCCTTCGCGATGGCGCGGCTGATGGGGTGCCCGAGCTTCACCTCCACGTCGAGGTAGATGGGCGAGCTGTTGAGCTCCAGGAAGACGTAGTCGTCTCCGTGGTGCTTGATGTCGATGCCGGCGAAGGTGAGGCCGCACGCACGCGCCGCCCGGCGGCAGAAGTCCTTCACCGGCTCGGGCAGCGGCACCTCGCGGTAGCGGGCCTCGCCCCCGCTGTAGATGGGGTCCGCCCGGAAGTCGAGGTGCTGCTCGGGTGTCTCGATGGCCACGCAGGAGACGACCTCGTCGCCGACGAGCATGATGCGCAGGTCGTCTCCGCGCACCCGTTCCTGGAAGATGACGGGTGAGGCCGTGACGGCCTCCAGTCGCTCCAGCGCCTCGGCGTCGAGCTCGCGCGTGACGGCGCCACCCATGATGGGCTTGAAGATGACGTCCTTCACCTCGGCGTGGAAGGCGCGGATGGCGGCCGGGTCGTTGGAGATGAGCGTGCGTGGCACCCGCGCGCCGAGGCTGCGCAGCGCGTGGAGCTGGAAGGGCTTGTATTGCATGACGCTGGCGGCGTGCGGGCCGTTGACCAGCGTGGCGCCCTGGTGGGCCAGCTTCAGCAGCCAGGCCACGAAGTAGGAGGCGCGCTCGCGCGTCTGCATGAAGTGGTCGTGCCAGTCCTGGTAGAGCACCAGCGCTCCGTCCTGCTCCAGGGCCGGGACGAAGGGGGCGGGGACGAAGCGCAGGTAGAAGCCTCGCAAGTCGTCCACGCGCTGCCCGAGGTAGTACGTCTCGTCGTCCTTCATGGACAGCGGCCAGCCGTGCTCCAGGGCCTCGCTGTCGATGATGACCGCTTCTGCTCCCAGGACTCCCGCCTCGTGCGCCACCGCCGCGCACTGCGGGTCATTGCCGTCACCGAAGATGCCGATTCTCAAGGCCGTGCCCCCAGGCCGCCGGGTGTATCCGGAGGTATCGCTTTTTCTCAGGCAACTACAAATGCCTACTTCCGACAATCCAGGTGTTCACAGGGGGAGTTTCGTGACCACCAGGATTCCGAAGGCACCGCCGTTCATCAAGTACGAGACGCCCAGGCCGCCGACCCGGCCGGAAGGCGGGGCTCCCAAGGAGCCGAAGCTGACCACCCTGGCCGTGGGCGAGGAGGGCAGCATCAAGCCCCCGCCGATGACCACCAAGGCGCTCGGTGAGGAGGGCGGCATCAAGCCCCCCGGCCCCGCGACGACGCTGGCCGTGGGCGAGGAAGGCGGCATCAAGCCTCCGCCGATGACCACCAAGGCGCTCGGTGAGGAGGGCGGCGTGAAGCCTCCGGGCCCCGCGACGACGCTGGCCGTGGGCGAGGAGGGCGGTATCAAGCCTCCGCCGATGACCACCAAGGCGCTCGGCGAGGAAGGCGGCGTGAAGCCTCCGGGCCCCGGGACGACGCTGGCGCTCGGCGAGGAAGGCGGCGTGAAGCCTCCGGGCCCCGGGACGACGCTGGCGTTCGGCGAGGAGGGCGGCACGAAGCCCCCTGGCCCCGCGACGACGCTGGCCGTGGGCGAGGAGGGCGGCATCAAGCCTCCGCCGATGACCACCAAGGCGCTCGGTGAGGAGGGCGGCATCAAGCCCCCTGGCCCCGCGACGACGCTCGCCGTGGGCGAGGAGGGTGGCATCAAGCCCCCTCCGATGACCACCAAGGCGCTCGGTGAGGAGGGCGGCATCAAGCCTCCGCCGACGACCACGATGGCCGTGGGCGAAGAGGGCGGTACGAAGCCGCCGCCGACGACCACCATGGCCGTGGGCGAAGAGGGTGGCACCAAACCCACGCCTCCCCTCACCACGCTCGCCGTGGGCGAAGAGGGCGGCGCGAAGTAACGCTCGCCTCGCTTCAGCAGTCCAAGGGCCGGGTGCGAAAGCATCCGGCCCTTTTCATGGGCGCGCCCGTGAGCTGGAGGTGAAGGTCCTCGGCCTCAGTGGAGCTGCCGCGCCGCCTCGGGAGGCGGCTCGCGGGAGGAGGGCAGGGACGTTCGCGGCAGCTCGACGACGAAGGTCGAGCCCTGGCCTGGCTCGCTCAGCAGCCGGATGTTCCCCCCGAGCTGCTGGACGATGCGCTGGACGATGTACAGCCCCAGCCCCAGCCCTCCGAAGTGGCGGGAGGAAATCGCCCGCTCGAAGGGGGCGAAGATGCGCTCCTGGTCCTCCGGTGGAATGCCCATCCCGTGGTCCATGACCACCAACCGGGCGAGCCCCGCGTCCGCCAGCACCCGCAGCTCCACGGGCTTGCGCTCGCCGTACTTCGCCGCGTTGGAGAGCAGGTTCTGCACCACCTGCTCGAGCCGCAGCCGGTCCCACCGGCCCACCACGTCTGGCGCCACGTCCAGCGTCAGCGACGTGCCGGTCCGCTCCAGCTCCGGGCCCAGCTGCTCGGCCACCTCCCGCACCACCTGACCCAGGTCCACGTCCTCGAGGTGCAGGCCGAGCCGTCCCGTCCGGAGCTGCGAGGTGTCGAGCAGCTCGGACACCAGGCGCATCAGCTTCTGCGTCTGCCGGTCCACGATTCTCAGCACGGCCGGCGAGGGCGGTGCCTCCGCGCCGCGCTGCAGACCCTGCACGGTGAGGCGGAGCGAGGTCAGGGGCGTGAAGAGCTCGTGGGCCGCGACCGAGAGGAACTCGTCGCGCACGCGGATGGCCCGCTGCGCCTCTTCGTACAGGCGTGCATTGTCCACCGCGAGCGCCATGCGCGCGGCGAGATTCTCCACGAGCTCCACATCCTCCGCACTCCAGCGGTGCGTCCCCAAGGTGGAGACGAGCGTCAGCACCCCCAGCGTCCGTCCGCGCGCCACCAGCGGCACCGACAGCCACGCGGCGACGCCCAGCTCGCTCAGCAGCGCCAGGTGCGCGGGCTCCCGCAGGCCCAGGGGCGCCAGGGGTAGCACGGTGGTCTCTTCGCCGCGCACCAGCGCCGAGCGGCCCGTGTGCGCCACCAGCGGCGCTCCTTCGGGCACGTCGAGCGGCACCCGCAGCTGCCTCAAGGCGCCCACCTGCTCCACGCCCTCGGGCGAGCGGTGGGCGGCGGCGCGCACGCAGAGGGCGTCGTCCTCCACCAGCAGGGCCACGCACCAGTCGGACAGGAAGGAGACGGCGAGCGCGGTCGCCTGCGCCAGCGCCTTGTCCGCGTCCAGGTGCCCCGCGAGCCGGCGGCTGGCCTCGGCCAGGAAGGAGGAGCGCTGGCGCGCGGACTCCGCGGCCTGCCGTGCCGCCTGTTCGCGGGCCAGCAGTCCCGCCCGCTCGGCCTCGGCCTGCTTGCGTTGGGTGATGTCGCGGAAGTACCAGCCGCGGCCGAAGACGCGGCGCTCCTGGTCCAGCAGCGGAGCGCTGAAGAGCTCCAGACCGCGTCCGTCCCGCAGGGTGAGTGCGTCGGCGAACGTCCCCTCCGGCGCGGACAGGAGCTTGCGCACCAGGCCGAAGAAGCGCGCCGGCTCCCGCACGTGCTGGGCGGCCATCGGCAGCAGGGTGCGGGCCGAGCCTCCGCGCCGCACCTCGTCCGGAGTCAGCCCCCACAGCTCGAGCAGGCGCCGGTTGTGGCTCACGATGCGCCCGTCGGCGGAGACGATGAGGATGCCGTCGAGTGTCGCCTCGTTCTCGTACTCGAGGAGCAGCATCTGCTCGGAGAGGCGGTGCTCGCTCTCGCGCAGGCGCGCATCGAGGCGCCGGTGGTCGAGCGCCTTCTCCGCCACCCGCAGCAGGCGCTTCACCAGCCCGAAGTACTGCGGGAAGAGGGGCCGGGAGGACTCGAAGAAGAGGAGGAACTCCGAGGGCAGGCCTCCCTCGAGCACCAACTGGAAGGGGAACTGCCACACGGTCAGCGAGGACGTGGTGAGCTCGGGGTAGGGAAGGTCGACGGTTCCCCAGTGCACCACCGCCTGGGCACGCTCGGGCCCCGCCTCCGTCTGCGTCGTGAGGGGGAGCGCGCGCGAGGTGCGCGACAGCCCCGCGGAGCCGAGCAGCCGCACTGCTCCCTCCGGAGACTGCTCCAGCCACAGCACGACGAGGCAGCCCAGCCGGGTGGCCATGTGCTGCAGGAAGTCATCCAGGTTGCCCGTCTCGTCGAACAGGTCGAGCGCGGCCCGGGTCAGCTCCTGCATCACGCTCGCCAGTGAGACGGCGTCCGCCGGGGGGCCGGGAGTCACTCCCGGGTTGGCATGAGGAGAGGGCGTGGCGGGCCTGACACTCATACCGGCAGCGACAGCAGGACGGAGGTCTTGTTGTGGAACTGGGGCAGGGACACCCCGAAGGAGCCCACCTCGCCGAAGGTGAGGCACCCCATCATCGGCACCTTCCTTCCGAGCGCGCCGTGCATCGCGCTCAGCTCCTCCAGGATGCGCGGGCCCAGCACCCGGGCACGCGAGACGCAGTCGAACAGCAGCGCGAAGGCCGGCTCCCCGCCGACGCGCTCCCGGGCCTCCGTCGCCGCCAGGGCCGCGGCGGCGATGAGGGCCTCGGGGTCGCCTTCCATCACCCGCAGCAGGGTGCCATCCGGGACTTCGGCCAGGCAGCGCAGGCCGCCGTCCGCTTCCACGGAGAGGGGGTCTCGGATGGCATAGCTGCCCGCGGCGCCGGGGATGCCCAGCGGGTGCAGCATGGCGAAGCGGGTGAAGTCGTCGCGGCCCACCTCGTCGCCCCGGTGCGCGGCGGTGCTCCGGTACACCTCGAAGGCGTTGGAGAAGTCGAGGTCCACCACGGCCGGGCCGCGCGTCTGGGTTGCGAGCACCGGAGGCCCGTAGGGCCGCCACCCGTGTTGCAGCCCCACGCCGAAAGGACGGTCGGCGTCGAGCACCACCGCCACCACGTGGTCCTGGTAGGTGTGACCGAAGGCGAACTGCGCGGTCCGGACGAAGTGCATGTTGTCGCCCGCGCCGCCGCCCGCCCACGCCACCCCGGCTCCGGCCTCGCGGGTGGCGCCCTGCACCACCTGACACCCATTCGCGCTGAAGGCATCCGGCAGGAGGATGACCGCGCGGCGGCGCTCGGGAGGCGGCGCGCCGAAGCCCATGAGTGCGTCCTCGACCGCCTTGCGGCCGGACTCGAAGGGACTGCGGCTCACCGGCCCCGCCACGCCCACGCCGGCCCGCACGTCCCCGGCGAGGATTCCCACCACCAGGCCCTGCCAGAGCAACCGCTCCCCCGCGATGACGCCGGCCGCCGAGCACCCGGCCCAGGGAATGCTCCCCAGCTCGTGTCCGAGCGCGCCCGCCAGGGTCGCGGGGTCGTACTGCTCCGTGCAGAAGACGAGCGCCAGGATGGGAGGCTCCGTGCCCTCCAGCGCCTGGCGCACCGCCGTCTCGGCCGCGAGTCGTGGGTCCAGGGCATCGCTCGCCCCGATATGCAGTGCCACTCCCATCCCTGCCGTTCCCCTCGTCGCGGGGGCTGCTGCCCCTCCTCATGCAGGTGCGCACCACCGGGGCGGCACGCAATCGTGAGAGCGCTCGGGGACCACACGGCACGGCCCGCGCTGGCCTGGCAGACGCCTTGCGCCTCGCGGCGCGAACCCTACGCCGGCACGTCCCAGGCGATGGGCAGGTGCTCGAAGCCGCGCAGCATGAGGTACGGCCGGCGCACCGCGGGCTCATCCGTGCGCAGCCGCAGGTTGGGCAGACGCTGCAGGAGCTGCTCGAAGGCGATGCGCCCCTCCAGCTTCGCCAGCGCGGCGCCCACACAGAAGTGGATGCCCTTGCCAAATGCCAGGTGCTTCTTGGCGTCCGAGCGGCGGATGTCGAAGCGGTCCGGCTCGGAGAACTGCGTCTCGTCGTGGTTGCCGGACTCGTACAGGATGAACAGCCGCGAGCCCTTCGGAAGCGAGACGCCGCCGAGCGTGGTGTCCGCCAACACCTGCCGGAAGAAGCCGCGCACGGGCGGCTCCTTGCGGAGAATCTCCTCGATGGCGTTGGGCAGCAGGCTCGGGTCCTCCTTCACCGCCTTGAGCTGCTCGGGGGAGTTGAGGAGCAGCCACACGCCGTTGCCGATGAGGCCCGTCGTCGTCTCGTGGCCGGCGGAGAACAGGTCCATGGCGTTGCAGACCGCCTCCTGCTCGCTCAGGGGCGCGGTGCCGCCCATCGACGGCGGCACGAGGAGCGTGAGCAGGTCCTCGCGCGGCTTGCGGCCGCGCTCCTGGAGCTTCTCCTTGAAGTAGCGCTCCATGGCGATGAACCCGTGCGCGCTCTCGACCTGCTGCTCGATGGGCGCCGTCGCCGACATCAGCAGCGTCTTGTCGTCGGACCAGCCCTTGAGTTGCTGCATGTCCGCGCGCGGCACGCCGAGCAGATCGCAGATGACGAAGGCAGGCAGCGCATAGGCGAACTGCTGGACCAGGTCCCCCTGGCCGTCGCCGATGAAGCCGTCGATGAGGCCGTTCGTCGTCGCCCGGATGGAGGGCTCCATCGCGGCGATACGCTGGGGGCTCAACGCCCGGCCGAACACGGCGCGCATGCGCGTGTGGTCCGGCGGGTCGCTCTGCACGAGGGAGAGGAACTGGGCGTAGCCCTGCTTGAGGACGTTGCGCACCGACGGGTGCGGCTCGGCCCGGGCATCGAGCGCTCCCACCGAGGAGAAGCGCCCCGTGTCCCGCTCCACCTCGGAGATGTCCTCGTACCGGGTGACGACCCACAGGTCGAACATGGGGCTGTGGAAGACGGGGCGCTCACGGCGAAGCCGCGCGTACATCGCGTACGGGTTCTCGATCTGGTCCGGGGCCATCGGGTTGAAGGCGGCCACGATGTCCTCGGCGCGCGCATTCTGGCTGGTCATCCCCCAATCATAGAACACCCGCTTCGCTGGATTCACTGGAGTTCAACATGAACGCTCGTTCTATGTTCCCGAGGCAGGAGGCCTGGAGGACCATGACGAGGACACCCGCGACCCGAACGAGCTTGACGGCTGACCTGCGGCACCTGGGGTTGGGTGCTGGCGAACTGGTGATGGTGCATGCCGGCCTCCGGAGCCTGGGCCTCGTGCTCGGGGGCGTGAATACCGTGGTGCAGGCGCTGCTCGACACGGTGGGCGCCGACGGTACGGTCATGGCGTACATGGACTGGGAGATGGGCGTCGAACCGGAGGACTTCGAAGACGCGCGCCTCCGCGAGGAGATTCCCACGTTCGACAAGCGCACCGCGCGTGCGAGCCGCGACCACGGGATTCTCGCGGAGACGCTGCGCACCTGGCCTGGGGCGGTTCGGAGCGACCACCCGGATGCCGGCGTGGCGGCGATAGGTGCGCGCGCGGAGTGGCTCTGCGCGGACCACCCGCTGCAATACGGGTATGGCGCGGGCTCTCCGCTGCACAAGCTGACGGAGGCGGGTGGCAAGGTGCTGATGCTCGGCGCGCCGCTCGACACGCTGACGGTGCTGCATCACGCGGAGCACGTGGCGGACATCCAAGGCAAGCGAATCACGCGGTACCAGCGGCCGATGCGGGTCGACGGCGAGCGGCGCTGGGTGGACTTCGAGGAGTTCGACACCAGCGAGCCGGTGACGGACGCGCTGCTCGCCACCGGAGAGGATTACTTCACGGCCATCGCGAAGCAGTGCCTCGCGGAGGGGGGCGGCCGTGCGGGCCGGGTCGCGCAGGGGCCGTCCCATCTGTTTGACGCGCGCCGCCTGGTGACGTGCGGCGTGGCCTGGCTGGAGGCGCACGCACGCTGACCGGGGGCGACCTTCGCCCCGGGAGGAATCAAGGCGCGAAGACGGCGTTGACCCACTTCTCGAGCTGGGCCCGTCCTTCCTGGTCGCGCGCGTCCAGGGGCGGCACCCAGGGGAGGATGCCCGGGTACGCGTAGCGGCAGGTGAAGCTGCTGGCGGCGAAGACCCTGAGCTCTCCGCGCGCGGTGAGGAAGCGCATCGGCTTACCGGCCTTGCTTCGGACCGGTGTCGGGTTCCCCTGGAGCACGGGGGTGTTGTCCTGCATCGGGCTCGGCAGGTAGTGCCCCGGCAGGAGGCCGTGAATCGCCGTGTTCACTGGCAAGCCCAGCACGTTGGCTGTCTTCAGCGTGGACGTCACGTCCACCGTCTGTCCGGTGGAGTCGTACGTGTACGTGACGGTGGAGCCGGTGGGGTAGGAGAACGCGGCCTCGGCCAGCTGCGTGAGCGCGGAGCCATCGTCGAACCAGTTGTCGGGCAGGGTGCCCAGGACGAAGTAGTTGCTGGCCGTCGCATCGTCGAAGGTCAGCGTCGAGTCGGAGGTCGAGGCACTCTGGTAGCGGGCCGTGCCGCTCGGGAAGAACAGGACCGTGTTCTGTTGCACGCAGCACGAGATCTTCGCGCCGCCGACTTCGACGGTGCCGAAGCTGATTCGCGGCGAGCCATTCATGAACTTGAAGGCAACCCTGGGGAGCTTGAACGCCGTGAAGTGGAGCAACGGGCTCCCGCGCACGACGCCCAGCTGGAGCTGTGCGTCGGCGGGGAGAGACGCGGGCCGGGCGGAATCATCCGCCGCGCGCATGACGAGCTCCGCGTCGTAGTCGCCCATCCGGTGGACCTCGAGGGCCCGGGGCAGGAAGCCCGGCAGGACCTGGAGACAGGCGTCGAAGTCGGCGCTGAGCTGCGTCAGCTTCTCGGGTGAGTTCGTCCCCGGTCCACCGGGCCCCGGGAGGTTGCCACCTTCGAACACGCGCACCGATTCCTGCATGAGCAGGAGGCCCGTGTCGCCAGGCCCGGAAGCGCTGAACGCGAGGGCCCAGGGATGAGGGAAGCCGGCCATGGGCGAGGAGGCATTCGTCGTGTCGTCCATGGCCAGCAGGACGCCCGGGCCCCTGGGTTGTGAATCAAGCGTTACGCGCAAAACCTGCATCGCTTGAATTGCCCGGGCGCGCTAGGATGAGCCGCGATGAAAGGACCCGGAACCATGTCATCCATTGCAAACGCACTGATGTCTTCCTCTCGTCATTGGGGATTGGGGTTGTTGGTCTCCGTGCTCACGGCCTGCGGCGCGGACGTGACGCCGCCCGTGGCGGTGGAGGGGCGGGACGAAGTCGCCTCCGCCGAGCAGGAGCTGGACGGTGAGTGCACGGCGGACTGGGCCGCCAACCCGTGCACCGTCGCGGACTCCGCGGCTTGCGGAACCGGGAGTCCCGGTGTGGATTCCCCCAACACGCCCAACAACTGCGAGCTGGGAGGAATGAAGTGTGATCCCCGGCCGCGCTTGTGCAATCGCAACTCGAAGACGCTCTATTTCAAGACCACCTCGACCGCGAACATCTACGACAGCCTCGGGAATGTGATGGGAACCGTGGCGGCGGGGCAGCAGGTCCGTATCAACCTGGGGACGCGGAAGACCATCTCCACGGTCTCTCCCAACTACCTGGCCATGGCCTTCTCGGCCCCGACGAACAACGGTGGCATCAGCGGCTGGATTCGCCCCGACCAGCTGGACGCGGGCTACACCAACATCATGAACTGGCTGACCCAGAACTACCGGCCGGCCCCGGACCCGGGTGGGACGTACAGCGACTGGTACATCATCCCGTCGAACAACGCGCCCTACGAGGGGCTGCACATCACCGACAACTGCCCCGCCAACAACCTGGCCGTCCACTACCTGGGGCGCAATGGGCGCATCAACCTCATCACCAACCTGCCGGGGAAGGGGTCCCCGACGAAGGCCGTGTACCCGAACAACACGGGGCTCAACTTCAAGCGCGCGCAGGTTCAGCACTCCGTCTCGCTGCCGCTCTACGACTGCAGCTCCGGCAGCGCGGTGCAGGTCTCGACCCGCCTCAGCTTCCTGTATGGCTATGTCCAGTCCGGTCACTGGGGCTGGATTGCCATGCCCAACCTGTCGACCACGAGTCCGTAGTCAGTGATGCGGTGGCAGCTCTAGGACTCCTGGGGACCGGGCGTGGCTTCCACACCGGCCTCGGGAGCAGCCGCGGCCCCTGACGGCGGAGCCGCATCTGCATCGCGCGCGCCGCCGTCCTGCGCCGGACTCGAAGGCCGGGGCTCATCCGATGGCGGCGGCGGAACCTCGCCGGAAACGGGCGCGTCGGCCAGGCCCGCGTCCGCCTCCAGGGCTCCCGCCGGGGAGCCGTCGCCCGGGACTGCATCCTCGGGCTCCACCTGCTTCTCCACGCGCGGCGCGCCTCCACCTGCCTCGCCGTCCACGAGGGTGCCCCCGGCCTCTGCGTTCAGGGACGGCTCCGCCCGGGTGGGGCTGCCCGCGTCCACGCTGCCCAGGGCCGGCGGCTCCACCGGCTGCACTCCGGCGGCAATGGCGGCGGCCCCCGTGCCCTGCCGCACTTCCTTCTTCCTGTTCGGCGGGGCCTGGACGGAGGGGGCTTCGCGGGTCGGCACCTCCGGCGCTGTCTGTGGCTGCGCCACGGGACTCGCGGGCGGCACCTCGGTGGGCGCGGGCACCGGCGTCACCGGCTCGCTCGGCGGCTCCCCCTCACCACGGAGCAGCGAATCCAATGCGGGCCACCCATGCTCACGGAGGACCGCCTCCAGCGACTGCCATCCATTCTCCCGGAGCACCACCGCCCCGGCCGCACCGAGAACCAGGACGAAGGCCAGCCCCCATCCCCACCGCGACGGCTTGCGCTCGGGCGGCGGAGCAGGGAGGTCCTCGCTCCCGCCGTTCAGCGCCCCCGCGGTGGCCCAGGCGGGCTCTCCCCGGGCGCCGGGCAGGGAAGGCATGCGAGGCGCCCTGCGCGGCTCGAGGGCGGCGGGCCCGGGCATGGCGCCGATGGCCAGGGTGCGGAGCTCCGCGGTCGCATCCGGCACCCGCTGGCCCTCTTCTGCCTCTCGCTGCGCGTCGGGGAAGCACTCGCGCAGGAAGCGTCCCACCTCTTCCGGGCTCGCGAGGGGGCAGGCCCGCGCCAGGGCCTCCGCCATCTCCTGACACGAGCCGTAGCGGTCCTCCGGCCTGCGTGCGAGGGCCTTCGCGGCGACGGCCGCCAGCTCCGTCGGCAGCGCCGACACGTCCACCTGGCACCGTGCGAGCTGCTGGCAGTGCGCCACCTGGCTGGGAACGGAGACGGAGACATCCGCGGGCGGAGGGATGGGCAGCCGGCCCGCCAGCATCTCGAAGAGGAGCACGCCCGCGCAGAACTGGTCGCTCCGTCCATCCACCGGTACCGGCTCGGACGGAAGGCCCTCGTCGCCCCCGGGCACCGTCCTGAGCAGCTCCAGCGCCCGCTCCGGCGCGAGGTAGCCCGGCGAGAAGAACAGCTCATGCGCGGCCGGCGCCGTCGCCCGTGCGGACCAGGCGATGCCGAAGTCGATGACCTTGGTGACGCCGCCCAGGCCCACCATCACATTCGACGGCTTGACGTCCCGGTGCACCACCTCGAGCCGCCGGCCATGCGAGTCCGTGGCGTGGTGCGCCGCATGCAGGGCCTGGCACACGTCGTACATCACCCGGCAGACGATGCTGGCGGGGAGCCCCGAGGACGCGCGGGCCCGGAGGAGCTGCTCCAGGCTCCGCCCCGGAATCCACTCCATCTCGATGAAGAGCTGTCCCTGGCTCTCGAAGACATCGTAGACGCGGACGATGTTGGGATGCGTGAGCTTCAGGCTCAGGAGCGCCTCGTTGAGGAAGCTCCCGCGGCCGGCCTCATCGGCCTTCAGCGTCATCTGCTTGAGGACCACGTTCTCGCGGCGGAGGTGCGAGTACGCGAGGGACAGCTTCGCCATTCCTCCCTGGCCCAGCGTCCTGACGACCGAGTACACCTTTTCCGCTCTCACGGCAGGAACCCTACCATCCCGGTAGCAGGTGGCACACAAAGGGCGGGCCGCGCGGCGACGACGCGCGGGCCGTGCGGCATGCTCGGCTGCTCACCGCCCGTTCCTGGCGTTGTCGTGACCCGGATGGTTCTTGGCCAACCCGCGACGCGCCGGTAGTGTTCATGAAACCTGAATCATCATTCAATTCAGGGCCACGTTGCACCACCACACCTCAGGGGAACACATGCATTCGGTTGGACGTCTTGGAGGTCTGCTCGTCGGGCTCGGGCTGTTCGTTGGCTGTGGCGGTCAGGAGCCGCAGGTGCCCGCGCCCGAGGGCGCGGAGGCGCTGGAGACGGCGGAGTCCGCGGTGTACGCGTCTCCGGACAGCCTCTCCGGGTTGCTGGGAACCTATACGCGCTACTGGCCGCCGGCGGCCGCGGAGGAGATCACCTCCATGACGCTGACGGGCGTGGAGTACGTGGACCACGTGGAGGGGAGCTACGTCCGCACCGTGAGCCGCGCGTGTCCCATCTACGGCTGCAACACGGAGACCGGTACCTTCTGGGCGCTGCCCAACAACCCGGCGACGGGCGCGCTCATCGTCTTCAAGGATCTGACGGGCGCGGAGCGGGACTTCTACGCCATCAGCCAGATCCAGCGCAGCACCCTCACCGGGAAGATCACCGGCATCGTCCTGGTGAAGGGCGGCAGCGTGTCGCCGGTGCCGTTCACGATGACGCGCGTGGGCTTCTAATCCCTTTCAGGTCGACGGGCGAAGGCCCATGGGAGGGAGCGGGCTGGTTCGGGAGAGGGCCTTGCAAACGGGCGCCCTCGTCCCGAACTCAGTCGAGGGGACCCGGCTCAGGAGCCCGGAGCCGGAGCGTGTGACGGCACGGCCGGGCGCACGGTCCTTCGCTCGATGGCTTCTGGAGGAGGACGAACATGGCAACCCTCGACAATGCGGCCGTCATCCGGGAGTTCTACCGGGCCTTCAATGAGAAGGACCTCGACCTCGTCGGCTCCGTGATGCACCCGGACGCCATCGTGCAGAGCATCCCCTTCGACGAGACGGAGAAGCTCATCGACCACTGTGAGAGTTGGGCCATCGCCCTCCCGGACGGGAAGGTCGACGTCACGAACCTCATCGTCCAGGGCGACCGGGTCGTCGCCGAAATCACCGGGCGGGGCACGCACGAAGGCCCCTTCAAGGGTCCGGGGGACGTGACGATTCCACCCTCGAACCGAGCCATCGAGATACGCCTCATCGAGGTCTTCGAACTCCGCGACGGGAAGATTGCCGAGATGCGCCAGTACTACGACGCGCTGAGCTTCATGACCCAGCTCGGCATCGGCGCCAGGTCCGGCCTCGCCCGGGAGGCGGAAGCCTCCATGCCCGGCGCCCAGCACTGATTGGGCGCAGCGGCTTTCACAGCTTCACGAAGACGCTCAAGCGACGAAGTCGCCGCGGGCACTGCGGTTCCACAGACCGCAACGCCCGGGATGATGGTGCCCGCGAGGAGCGAGCCCCCGGAGTCATGAACGGACCCGGGGGCTGTCGCGCCAGCTCTCAGTAGAGATAGTCCAGCGAGGTGATGTCGGAGTTGGTCCACTCGCCGGCCGCGGTCGACCGGATCAACTCAGGGTGTGACGGAGACCCGCGTGCCCGCCCGGGTGTTGTTGTCGTCAATCAGCTCTGCGATGGAACTCTGCGGATCCACCACCGCCCCCGCGTAGTACAAGCCTGTCGTGGGCACGTACGCCGGGCCCGACACCGTCAGCACCTGGCACTGGCCGGCGTTGAGGTACGGCGAGGCTGCGTAGCCGACGAAGAAGTCCGGCGAGGGCCCCGTCGGACCGTTGGGGGTGATGGTGCTGTCCGCCGAGAGGTACACCTCCACCGGCGCGCTGCCACCGACGGTGCCCTGGTTGCACACCGTTACCGAGACCGTGAGCGTCTGGCTCAGCTTCACGCTGCTCGCGCTCGACACCGCGGACACGATGAAGTCGGGCTTGTTGCCCACGCCGATGCGGCTGCCGGTCAGGGTGTTGTTGTTCTCAATCAGCTCGGAGATGAAGCTCTGCGGATCCACCACGGCGCCCAGGTAGTAGGCGCCCTCGGTGGACGCATACGCCGGGCCCTGCACCGTCAGCGCCTGGCACTGGCCGGCGTTGAGGTACGGCGAGGCTGCGTAGCCCACGAAGAAGTCCGGCGAGGGCCCCGTCGGACCGTTGGGGGTGATGGTGCTGTCCGCCGACAGGTACACCTCCACCGGCGCGCTGCCACCGACGGTGCCCTGGTTGCACACCGTCACGGAGACGGAGATCTGCTGTCCGGACGTGGCACTGGCCGGCCCCGTTACCGCGGACACGATGAAGTCGGGCCTGTTGCCCACGCCGATGCGGCTGCCGGTCAGGGTGTTGTTGTTCTCAATCAGCTCGGAGATGGAGTTCTGCGGATCCACCACGGCGCCCAGGTAGTAGGCGCCCTCGGAGGAAGCGTACGCCGGGCCCGGCACCGTCAGCGCCTGGCACTGGCCGGCGTTGAGGTACGGCGAGGCTGCGTAGCCCACGAAGAAGTCCGGCGAGGGTCCCGTCGGGCCGTTGGGGGTGATGGTTGCGTCCGCCGAGAGGTAGACCTCCACCGGCGCGCTGCCACCGACGGTGCCCTGGTTGCAGACCGTCACGGAGACGGAGATCTGCTGTCCGGACGTGGCGCTGGCGGGCCCCGTTACCGCGGACACGATGAAGTCGGGCCTGTTGCCCACGCCGATGCGGCTGCCGGTCAGGGTGTTGTTGTTCTCAATCAGCTCGGAGATGAAGCTCTGCGGATCCACCACGGCGCCCAGGTAATAGGCGCCCTCGGTGGACGCATACGCCGGGCCCTGCACCGTCAGCGCCTGGCACTGGCCGGCATTGAGGTACGGCGAGCCTGCGTAGCCGACGAAGAAGTCCGGCGAGGGCCCCGTCGGTCCGTTGGGGGTGATGGTTGCGTCCGCCGACAGGTACACCTCCACCGGCGCGCTGCCAGCGACGGTGCCCTGGTTGCACACCGTCACGGAGACGGAGATCTGCTGTCCGGACGTGGCGCTGGCCGGCCCGGTTACCGCGGACACGATGAAGTCGGGCCTGTTGCCCACGCCGATGCGGCTGCCGGTGAGGGTGTTGTTGTTCTCAATCAGCTCGGAGATGAAGCTCTGCGGGTCAACCACGGCGCCCAGGTAGTAGGCGCCCTCGGTGGACGCGTACGCCGGGCCCAGCACCGTCAGCACCTGGCACTGGCCGGGGTTGAGGTACGGCGAGCCTGCGTAGCCCACGAAGAAGTCCGGCGAGGGCCCCGTCGGGCCGTTGGGGGTGATGGTGCTATCCGCCGACAGGTACACCTCCACCGGCGCGCTGCCACCGACGGTGCCCTGGTTGCACACCGTCACGGAGACGGAGATCTGCTGTCCGGACGTGGCGCTGGCCGGCCCCGTTACCGCGGACACGATGAAGTCGGGCCTGTTGCCCACGCCGATGCGGCTGCCGGTGAGGGTGTTGTTGTTCTCAATCAGCTCGGAGATGAAACTCTGCGGATCCACCACGGCGCCCAGGTAGTAGGCGCCCTCGGTGGACGCATACGCCGGGCCTTGCACCGTCAGCGCCTGGCACTGGCCGGGGTTGAGATACGGCAAGGAGACATAGCCCACGAAGAAGTCCGGCGAGGGCCCCGTGGGGCCGTTGGGGGTGATGGTTGCATCCGCCGACAGGTACACCTCCACTGGCGCGCTGCCACCGACGGTGCCCTGGTTGCACACCGTCACGGAGACGGAGATCTGCTGTCCGGACGTGGCACTGGCCGGCCCCGTTACCGCGGACACGATGAAGTCAGGCCTGTTGCCCACGCCGATGCGGCTGCCGGTGAGGGTGTTGTTGTTCTCAATCAGCTCGGAGATGGAGTTCTGCGGATCCACCACGGCGCCCAGGTAGTAGGCGCCCTCGGTGGACGCGTACGCCGGGCCCGACACCGTCAGCGCCTGGCACTGGCCGGCGTTGAGGTACGGCGAGGCTGCGTAGCCCACGAAGAAGTCCGGCGAGGGTCCCGTCGGGCCGTTGGGGGTGATGGTTGCGTCCGCGGAGAGGTAGACCTCCACCGGCGCGCTGCCACCGACGGTGCCCTGGTTGCACACCGTCACGGAGACGGAGATCTGCTGTCCAGACGTGGCGCTGGCCGGCCCCGTTACCGCGGACACCACGAAGTCCGGGCCGGATACGGCGCCCTGCCTCGTGGCGCCCACCTCAACTGCCGGGCCGCTCTCCGCCGGGCGCTCGCACCCAGCCGCCGCCAGCAACACCACCGCGCCAAGAAGACTTCCAACCCTGCTGCTTCGTCGATTCATGCGCTTACCCCGAGGTGAAAACAGTCAGTCCTGCTGAACGCGCAATTCACGCGAAGGGTGGAATATCAACGCGGGCAGTATGGGGGCAAGCAGTGGTATTGTATGATTGTTATTAAAACATAAGAATTGTCTACATCGGCTTACGCTGTCCTTTCCGGCGCCTCGCAGGTCGGTCAGCGCCTGGAACATGGGGCCGGTGGACTTCGGGTGGAGCGCGCCGGTGAGGTACTGCGCGCGGCGCCCTGTTGGGGATAGCGGGTGGGACGCGGCGCCTCAGGCGGCGTCACGCAGTGCACGCCAGTCCGCCTGGACCTGGTCCGCGTAGGTCCGGGCGAAGGCCGCCAGGCGCGTGGTGGCCTCCCCTGCATCCGGGCCCACCCAGGCCGCCAGCTTCTGCGCCTGCGCGCGCGTGGCGCCATGGGCTCGCGCCAGCACCACCCCGGCCTGCGCGAAGGCGGACACCACATCCTTCTTCCCGGTGAGCGCGCCGCCCTCCAACTTCGCCTTCTCCGGCTCCAGCTCGCGCACCAGGAATGCCCGGCCACCCAGCTGGGTGGCCCCGGTGAGCGGGTTGGCGTGGCCCGCGAGCCCGCGCTGTGCGCCCACCACCGCCGCGCCATCCGCAGGCCGGGGCGGTGACTCCAGGCTGGAGGCCAGCAGCTCCTTCAGCTCCAGCAGCACCGGGGGCTGCTTCGGGTCCGCCGCCTGCACCAGCGCGTAGTAGCGCTCCAGCCCGTAGCTGCTGCCGCCCGCGTCCAGCCGCTGGGCCTGGTCCAGCACGCGCAGCGGCAGCGCCACGCCCTCGGTGCCGCGGAGCTGCGTCTCGTAGGAGGCGAGGGCGGAGCGCACCGCGCGCTGCTGCGCGGCGGGGACCGGGCGCAGCGTGTCCGTGGTGCGGAAGCGCGGCGCCCCCGGGCCGTCCAGCCGGGCGTACTGCTCCAGCAGCTCCTTGCGTGAGGTGTCCTCCGCATGGGCGATGAGGTCATCCACCTCGCCAGTGGCCTCCTTCTTCGTGAGGAAGGCGCCCGGGTTCTCCTCGCCTCCGGCGAGCGACTCCAGCGTGGAGAAGTACGCCTTCGCGAAGGCGCGGACGACGTCGCCCTGTTCCCTGGCGGACAGGCCCGCCTCGCGCGCGGTGAGCACGGCGCTGGTGGCCATGCGGGTCAGGTCTACTTCCGGCGAGCCGCGGCCCGCCTGGTCGAAGTCGTTGAGCCCCCACACTGCACTCCCCTCCGGCCCCCGGAGCGTGCCCAGGTTGCCCACGTGCGCGTCGCCCACCACGCGGATGCGCGGCGCGGGCCGCTCCAGCAGCCGGGCGTCCGCCGCCAGGGGGCCTCGCACGTCCGCATGGAAGAGGGCCGGCATCATCCGGAAGAGGGAGGACGGGCGCTCGCGCATCAGCGCCAGCTTCTCCTTCAGCCGTGCCGGGGGCAGGTCCAGCCGCGCGTGGAAGTCCTGGATGAAGGCCACCGCCTGCCGGGGCTCGCGGCGGGTGGCGGCGTCCGGCCCGGCCTTCGCGGTGGTGGCGCGGGCCGTGGGCCCGGCGGCAGTGGGGCGCGAGGACGCGGGCGGCTTGGGAGGAATTCGCATGGGGGAGGACCTGGCTGGAAGGTTATCTCGGAAGGGCGCCGCCGGGTTTCGGCCTGCTCCCGTGGCAGGGGTCGGTGGTGTAACGAGTGCGCAACGTGGTAGCGGCCTTCAAGGTCGAGGCGCGGGTCTGTCCGGGGCGCAACGCGCCCACCTGCTCCTAGGGAGGGTCGGCGGAGCGGGCGGGCATGCGCAGCTTGCGCCGGGCTCATGTCTCCGGTTCCTCGCCTCCAGCTTCGGGTGTTCGTGGTGGTGCTCGCAGCACTCCTCCCGGCGTGTGCCACGCTGAATCCGCCCCGCTCGGAGCTGGCCGAGCGCGTGGGGCACTCGGACCTGGACGTGAGCGCGCTGCGCGTCCGCGTGCGCGATCTGGCCCGGCGCTTCTCCGGCCTGCTGGAGGTGGCGGCGGATGAAATCGCCGCGCACTCGGGCTCGCCCGAAACGGCGCGGGCGATGCTCACGTTCAAGGCGAACGCGGTGCCCACCATGCAGGGCGCGCTCTTCCAGCCGGACCCGGTGGCCGCCCTGCTGGATGCCTGGGCGCTGCTGGCCCAGCTCCAGGATGCGTTGCCCAAGACCGCGACGGGCGCCTCACCGGAGCTGCTGGCCAAGGCCCAGCGCTCGCTGGGTGACATGGAGTCACAGGTGGAGGCGGTGTGGCGGGAGATCACCGGCAGCGAGAATGTGTCCTCCGCGCGGGCGCGAGTGCACGCGTGGGCCGCCGAGCACCCGCTGGTGGGGACGCTCGTCGCGCGCGAGTCCACCGCGCCCCTGCTGGCCTCCGTGACGGAGTCCTCGGGTGGGGGCCTGCTGAAGAAGGCGGCCGGCCTCCTGGAGGGCACGCGCGACATCACGGCGCGGGTGGACCTCTACGCCGCCAGCCTCCCGCGCCAGGCCCGCTGGCAGGCGGAGCTGGTGGCCGCTGATGCCATGAATGCCCCCGCCCTCCAGTCCGCCATGGCCGAGCTGGCGCGCACGGTGGACATCCTCGACCGCGTGGGAGGCATGGTCGCGAACACGCCCGCGCTGGTGGCCCGCGAGCGCGCGGCGGTGCTGGAGGCGCTGGACACGGAGCGGCGCTCGCTCCAGGACTTCATCTCCGGTGAGCGGGAGGCCATCCTGGTGGGGGTGGGGCACGAGCGCGCGGCGGTGGTGGACGCCGTGCACGCCGAGCGCGTGGGGGCGCTCCAGCAGGTCGACGGCCTGGCCCACGGCTGGGTGGACCACGCCTTCGACCGGGCGGGGCATCTGGTGGACCGGGTCTTCCTGTGGCTGCTCGCGCTGGTGGCCCTGGGGCTGGTGGGCGGGCTCGTCCTGGTGGTGCTGGTGACCCGCGCCTGGCGGCGCGCGTAGGGAACGCAGGCCGCTCCCGTCCAACCGCTCAGTGCGGTGTGCTTCCCGGTCCCTCCAGCTCGGACTCGGCGCGGCCCAGGCGCTGGCCCAGGTCCTGGAGCCGCTCCCGGTCCGCGCCCTGATTCTCATCGAGAGTAGAGCCAGCCTCCTCCACCAGGGCGCGCAGCCGGTGCATGCCATCTCGCAGCAGGTCTTGCTCCTCTGGAGTCACCGCCGGGGTATGGGACAGGTGCTCCACCACCGCGTCCAGCACCTGGGCGTAGACGTTCGGAGCGCCCACCTTCGCCATCACTCCCGTGCGCTCCAGTATCTGCCGCGTGGGCGCGATGACCCGGGCCAGCATCAGCGTGACGCCCCGCTGCGACAGCTCGTCGCGCAGGCTGGACAGCATGTCGGCGCCGGGGACGTCCAGGTCCGCGGTCACCTCCAGGTCCAGCAGCACGGCCTGGGGGCGGCGTGGGGCGCGGCTCAGCCGCGCGATGATTTCGTCGCGCAGGGACGTGGCGTTGGCGAAGAAGATGCCTTCGTCCGGCCGGAGGATGAGCATGCCCGGCACGGTCAGCGGGCGCGGCGTGTGCCGCAGGTCGCTGAAGGCGAGGGTTCCCGGGTCGCGGCCCAGCTCGCTCAGGCGGGGCACGCTTGCGCGGTACACCATCAGGAAGAGCGATAGGCCCACCGCCACCAGCAGTCCCGGCAGCACGTCCAGGGCGAGCACGCCGACCAGCGCCACCGTCGCCCCGATGAAGTCGGCCCGTCGCATCCGGTACAGCCGCCGCAGCTCCCGCACGTCCATCATCCCGGAGACGGCCACCACCACGATGGCGCCCAGCGTGGCCTCGGGCAGGAGGCGGAAGACGGGCGTGAGGAACAGGGCGACGAGCAGCGTGAAGCCCGCCGCCAGCAGCGCGGACACCTCGGTGCGGGAGCCGGCGGCATCATTGGCCGCGGACTTGGACAGGCTGCAGCCGATGGAGAAGCCCTGCATGAGCCCGGAGCCCATGTTGGCGGCGCCCAGGCCCACCAGCTCCCGGTTGGCGTTCACCTCGTAGCCGTGACGGCCCGCCAGCATGCGCGCGGGGCCGATGGCCTCGGCGAAGGCCACCAGCGCGATGCCGCAGGCTCCGGGCAGCAGGCCCAGCAGGTCGCGAAGACCCACGTCCGGCACGCGGGGCGGGACGAGCCCCGCTTGCACCTTGCCCACCACGTGCACGCCGAGCGCGTCCAGCCCGAGCAGCGCCGTGACGCCGATGGACACCGCCAGCACCACCAGGGCCGCGGGGAGCCGCTTCGACACCCGCTCCAGCCCCAGCAGCATGAGCAGGCTGCCGGCACCCACGAGGAGCGTGACGAGGTGGGTGCTGCCCAGGTGCGTGACGAGGAACCACACCCGCTCGAAGAAGTTTCCCTTGCTGCCTTCGATGCCGAAGAGCTTGGGCACCTGCTTGATCGCGATGATGAGCGCCAGGCCGAAGACGAAGCCGGTGAGGACGGAGGAGGAGAAGAACTGGGCGATGCGCCCCAGCCGCAGCACGCCCGCGAGCAGCGAGATGAGCCCCGCCATGAGCGCCAGGGCCGCGGTGAGGACAACGAAGCGGGGCGAGCCCGCCGCGGCCAGGGCGCCCACGGTGGCGGCGGAGAGCACCGCCACCGCGGCGGACACGGCCACGATGAGCTGACGCGAGCTGCCGAACAGGGCGTAGAGCACCAGGCCCGCCGGGGCCGCGTAGAAGGCGGCCGTCGGCGGCAGGCCCGCCAGCTCCGCGTACGCCATGCCCTCCGGGATGAGGAGGGCCGTCACCGTGAGCGCGCCCATCAGGTCCCGCTTCAGCCACGCGGGCTGGTAGCCGCGCACTGTCGCGACGAAGGGCATGGCTCGGGCGAGCCAGGAGACCGCGGGCTTCGCGGGAGTGGGGGGCATGGCGCGGGGCTCCGCTCCTGATGACTTCCACACGCAATGAGATGGCGGGTGCCATGCGATTGGGTGTGCAAGGGGATGAAGTAGGGGTGTGGACGGCGCCCCCGCGGCGCAAACCTCCGAGGGGCAGGTGGACTGTCCATGGTCAGCCCGAGCCCCCCGGACCCCGGGGAGGGGCAGGCGGGCGCGCGGGCCCGTCGTGTCCAGCATGCGCTGCCGCCTGTTGCCCTCCACGCGTGGGTGTGAGGCGGCGCCCAGCGGCGTGCGACCGGGGGACCCTGGGCACGGCGGGATGCGTCTCCCAGCTTTGCGCTTCAGGCCGGGGAGCGGGGGCGTGATGGGCTCGGGGTGGCGGAGCGCGTGCGGCTTGGCGGGGCTGCTGGGAGTGCTGGCGTGGGCTCCGGCGTCGCTGGCGCAGGAGGACCCCGCGGCCCGGGAGCAGCCTGCGGGCGAGGGTGGGGCGGCCGAGGAGCAGGACCTGGCGAAGGACGTCCAGAACCCGGTCGCCAACCTCATCAGCGTGCCGCTTCAAGACAACGTGGACTTCGGCATCGGCCCGTCCAACCGGACGCGCAACACCCTCAACATCCAGCCGGTGATACCGGTGTCGCTGACGCTGGACTGGAACCTCATCAACCGCATCATCGTTCCCGTCGTGTACCAGCCGGACGCGGGGGCGGACACCGGGGGGACGTTCGGGCTGGGGGACACGTCCGCCACGTTCTTCTTCGCGCCCGCGAAGCCCGGGGCGCTCATCTGGGGCGTGGGACCGGCGCTGCTGCTGCCCACGGCGACGGACGACGCCCTGGGCACGGGGAAGTGGTCCGTCGGTCCTTCCGTGGTGGTGCTCGTCCAGCCCGAGCCCTGGTCGATTGGCGTGCTGGCCAAAAACGTGTGGTCCGTCTTCGGAAGCGAGGACCGGGCCTCGGTGAACCAGCTGCTCCTCCAGTACTTCATCACCTACAACCTGCCGAAGGGCTGGTACGTGACGTCGGCGCCCATCCTCACCGCCAACTGGGAGGCGGACGAGGACCCGTGGGTCATCCCGTTCGGAGCGGGCGCCGGCAGGGTGTTCAAGGTGGGCGGGCAGGCCCTGAACGGCTCGGTGAGCGCGTACTACAACGCCGTCCGCCCGGAAGGCAGCGCCGACTGGCAGCTCCGCCTCCAGCTCGCGTTCCTCTTTCCCAAGGGCAAGATGAAGGCGCAGTAGGCGCCCCGCCGCCGCGAAGGAGCACGGGCATCGCGGCCCGTGTCCCACGCGGAGGGCGCTGCACTCAGGGGCAGACGAGGATGACGCCCTCGGCGTTCTCGATGGGCACGCCAGTGGTGCCGCTGATGCTCACCGTGTCCACCATGCCGTCCGGCTTGAGCTTGCTACACGTGGCTGGCAGCGGGCTGCCCCAGGTGAACGTCGTCGCCGTCGTCGGGCCCACGTGTGTCTGCTTGTAGTCGCCGTTAAAGCCGGTGCAGACCGTGTGGTACGAGAGAGACTTGAAGAGCACGATGACCTTCGACGTGCCCTTCGTGTAGACGCGCTTGTAGAGCCGGTACTTCGCGGGCGTCTTGACGCCGCAGCCGGACGCATCCCAGTTGTTGTACGGCGAGGGGTCATTGCCCACGATGACGGCGTCGTTGCTTGCCGTGTCGTCCAGCGCCTGCGTCAACCACGTGAGCTGGTCCACGTCGGGCGTGCCGATGTCGTACCGCCAGGCCGGGATGAAGTGGTACTGCCACGAGGAGGCCGGGGCGGCGCCGCCATTCACGTCGAGGAAGGACAGCTCCGGGTCCTGCAGCGTGTAGTGCGAGGCGAGGACGGCCATCAGCGTCCGCGTGTCCGTCACGCCCCCCAGGCCCGCCGGGTACGACGACGCGCAGGTGGTGGGGCAGCCGGTCCCGGTGCCGCACGTCTTGCAGTACGCCTCGGTGGTCGGCGGGGCCACGAGCACGTCGTAGATGACGTGCGGGCGCGGCGTCACGCTGGCCCGGTCCTTCGTGAGCTGCAGGGCCTCCTTCCACTTGTTGGCCATGAACTGCACGGGCCGCGGGTACTTCTCCTCGTAGGTGATGCCCTTCTGCACCTGCGCCAGCGCCGCGTTGGGGCCCGCGATGTAGCCGGAGGTGTTGAGGACGGTGAAGGCCGACGACGTGAGGTACTGCTCGTCCACCTTCTGGATGAGCTTCCCGTAGTCCGTGCCGTAGTTGTTGCAGAGGCAGGACGTGCCGGTGCACGGGACGGCGCACTCCAGCGTGGGGAAGGGGAAGGCCGCGCCCGCCTTGGGCCAGTTGGGGTAGGGGTCCGTGGCTCCCGAGTTGTCCATGAACACCGCGTCCGCCTGCGCGTTGGTGGGCAGCCAGTTGCGGTGGTACCAGGCGGACCACAGCCGGAAGGCATACGAGTTGGGGTTGGTCGCATAGCGCATCTGGCCATAGGTGGAGAACATGCGGCTCCACCACTTGAGCCGCGCGTCCTTCCCCGTGGTGCGGGCTGCCCACTCGGTGTCGTTGAGGTAGCCGTCGCCGTTCGTGTCCGCCGCGCCGTCGAAGGAGGGGATGGTGACGACGTTGCCGCTGGTGAAGACGAAGTCCTCGCTCGAGACGGACTCCGCCACCGGGGGCGTGCCTGCTGTCGTCTGGACGCGGACGTAGAAGAAGCGGTCCCCGAAGCCGGCGCCGGCGATGCCCGTGGCCTTCCAGTCGCTCGGCGGGTGGAAGGCGAGGGTGCGGGCCGTGCCCGTGGTCGTCCACGTGCCCACGGGCTCGGAGACGGTGAGGGCCGTCCAAGCGGCGCCGTTCCAGTACTGCCACTGGTACGTCCAGCCACTCGACGCCGTGGACAGGGTGACGATGACCTGGCGGAACTTGTCGGTGTGTCCGATGTAGAGCGCGTTGCCCGTGGTGCCGAACTGCACAGCGGTGCTCGTCGTGTGCGCCGCCGCCGTGTAGTCGGTGAAGCCCGCGGTGCCTGTGAGCGGCCCCGTCTTCACCTGCCAGAAGCGCGAGACGGGCACCGTGGACTGGCCCACCGCGCTGAACTGACAGCCGTACTTGTTGTTGGAGGTGTTCAGCAGCGTGGAGTCACAGTGGAAGAAGCCGCTCTCGCGATTCTCCGGCGCCTGGGCATACGCGTCCCCGTAGTTGAGCCAGTGGACCAGGAGCCCGCCGTTGCCGAGCGAGTTGCCATTCCAGTTGCCATACAGGTTGCTCGCATTCGAGTAGACGAGCTGCGGCGTGTTCGGCGCCAGGGTGTCGATGTGCGCGCGCACGGCGGGGTCATTGGCCACGACCAGGTCCACGTCGTTCTGGAGCTGGTCGTCCATGTACGCGTCCGTGGGGACGCCGTAGTAGGCAAGCTGCGCAATCCGCACGTGACAGTAGTGGTGGGGGATGGAGAGCGAGCCTCCGTCCAATCCGGGGCAGACGCCATTGGTGGGCAGCACCGCCGCGCGCTGCTGGTCCACGGATGCGGCCGACGGCTCCGGTGCAACGCCACAGGCGGACAGCGCGAGGCCCAGCCACACCCGGGCGAGGACGCCCAGGGCGCGAGGACTGCTTTCAGAGACATGCATGGGATTATTCCAGAGAGAAATGGAAGAGTTGTAATCACGGTACGTTTGCATCACGACGAGGGTCAAGACGCTCCGTGCCATGCGGGGTGGCGCATGGTTGGCGGAGCCCTTCCCGGGTGTGACGCATGCGTTGCGAAGTGGGCCCGGCGGTCCCAGCGTGTGGCGGAGGAGGTGCCCCCATGGCTCCACGTCCCCACCGTCACGCCCTTCCCGTCGCGCTGGTGCTCGTGCTCGGGCTGGTATTCCCGTCCGCGGCCCACGCGCAGGCAGCGAAGGCGGACCCGCTACCGTCATGGAACGACGGGCCGGTGAAGCAGGCCATCCTCGGCTTCGTCGCCCGTGTGACGACGGAGGGCAGCCCGGACTTCCTCCCGGAGGAGGAGCGCATTGCCGTCTTCGACAACGATGGGACGCTGTGGCAGGAGAAGCCGGCAGTGCAGGGCGCCTTCCTGGTGGAGCGCGTCAAGGCGCTGGCCGCGAAGGACCCCTCGCTCCGGCAGCGGCAGCCCTTCAAGGCGTTGCTGGAAGGCGATGTCGACACCTTGATGGAGGGGGGCGAGAAGGCGCTGATGGAGCTGTTCGCGGCCACTCACGCGAACATGACGCAGGAGCAGTTCCAGTCGGAGGTGCGGCAGTTCCTGAAGACGGCGCGTCACCCGAAGCTCGGCGTGCCCTACACGCAGCTCGCCTACCAGCCGATGCTCGAGTTGCTCCAGTACCTGCGCGACAACGGCTTCCAGACGTGGATCAGCTCGGGCGGGGGCATCGACTTCATGCGCGTCTTCTCCGAGGAGGTGTATGGCATTCCCCCGGAGCGCGTCATCGGCAGCAGCCTGGAGGAGAAGTTCGAGAAGCGTGGTGGCCGGGACGTGCTGTGGCGCGAGCCCCGCCTGGACCACCTCAACGACAAGGAGGGCAAGCCGGTGGGCAATGACCTGCACATCGGCCGGCCCCCGGTGTTCGTCGCGGGCAACGTCCGCAGCGGCGGAGACATCGCCATGCTGAGCGCTTCCCACCAGCGGCGCGGGCCCTCCTTCCAGCTCCTCATCAACCACGACGACGCGGCCAGGGAGTTCGCCTACCAGGAGAAGGACGGGGCCTCGCTCCGGGCGGCGAAGGAGGGCGGCTGGAACGTCGTCAGCATGCGCGACGATTGGAAGAGCGTCTTCAGCGGGGCGCGCTGAAGCCGCTCACGTCGGCGCCTTCTCCGTGAGGGCGCGGCCCCGGGGCTGGGCGACGGCGGAGGCGAACACCAGGCCCATGACGAGCTGCGCCGACACCAGGAGCACTTCGAAGAAGCTGTCTCCGGAGGAGGACGCCCTCGGATGGAGCAGCGCCAGGATGACCTGGGTGCCGATGAAGCCGGGGGCGAGCTGGAGCAGCCCGGGCATGATGATGGTCGTCGCGGTCCTCCCGGGGAGCCGGGCATACAGGAGCCCGGCGACGCCCAGCACGAAGGCGGACACGAGCGGGCTGCCGCGTCCTCCGACGAAGAGCTTCGTCAGTTCCTGGGTTCCGAAGGCCAGCAGCACCGCGCCGACAATCCACGGCAGCTCGCGCTGCCGGCCCCCCATGCAGACCGTCAGCGCCACGCCTCCCAGTGCGACGAAGGCCAGCACCACGGGCTCGGGCAGCGCGTTCGCCGGGAGGTGGGCGGGAATCGGGAGGAAGAAGCTCCAGAGCCGGGCCGCGGCGGTGATGCCCACGCCCACCAGCAGGAAGCGCAGCAGGCCGTAGGTGAGGCGCGTCATCCCCGCCTCGACGGATTCGCTGACCAGTTCCTCGGCCCCCAGCGTCACCACCATGGCGGGGATGAGCAGCGTCGCCCCACCGAACAGGGCCCGGGCCAGGTCGAAGGGTGGCAGCACCCGGGAGAGGCCACAGACCATCAGCGTCCCGAGGAACGCGGCGAGGAAGCTCTTCTGCAGGTCGATGCGCATCGACTTGAGCGTGCCGTAGTGGATGACGCCCGCCACGATGCCGATGAGGCTCGCCACGGCCATCTCCCGCCACGCTCCGCCCACCCGGGCTCCGACGACCGCGCTGTACACGCCATAGGCGAGGAACACGAGCCAGTGCGGGTACGCCGAGGGCTGCTGGACGACGCGGTCCAGCTCGGCGCGCGCCTCCGGGAGGGAGAGCCTTCCCGCCGCCACCGCGCGGGCGAGCAGGAGCACTCCGGACGTCCGGCGCAGGTTCCAGTGGGGATTGAAGGGCACGCGCTTGATGTCCACCCGGTGCCGCTCTCCCGAGATGACCTCCGTCGCCACGAAGCTCTGGAGCGTGAACAGCTCCAGGCGGAGCCCCAGTCCTCGCGCGGCCGCCTTCGTGAGCGCCTCCACCACGTGGGCAGGCAGGTAGGCGAGGTGGAGCGCCCGCGCGAGGTCGAGCAGGAAGGCCACGGCCTGGTCCTCTTCGGCCGGGGACGGGGGCGCGGCTGTGTCACGCATGGGGCCTCCCAGGGAGGAGCCGGGCCGCTGCTTGGGGCCGCTCTCCGCCGACGCCGTGAAGCTCTGCCCGGACGGAGGGGCTGTCATCCGCCCCGAGCGAAAGCGCGCGAGCCCCCGGACGGAGGGTCTCCCGCCCCGCCTGTCCCGTGCGCCCCGGAGGCGCGGCGCCCCGCTGGTCGCCTGGATTGTCAATCCCGGGGCGCGGGCACACCGTGGAGTGGAGGGCGCCCGCGCATACCCGCCCGTGGCCGGCCCGTGGGGCTGGCACCCCCGTGACTGCCTGGATGCCGCCGAACCATGGACAAGTCCTCCCCATCCACCGACTTCTCGATCGTGCAGGGAGGTCCGCTGTTCAAGTGCGAGAGCAAGCTCCATCTCGTCCAGCCCGACCGTGCCAGCAGGCGCCGGTGCATGTTCGTCTTCATCATCCTGACCTGGCTGCCCATCCCCCTCCTCGCGCTGGCTCAAGGTGGCACCGCGCCGCATGCCCTGTTCTCGGAGCTGCAGGTCCACACCCAGTTGCTGGTGGCGATGACGGTGCTCATCGCGGCCGAGCCCTATGTCGACAGGCACACCTCCCGGGCCGCGCGCCAGTTCCGCGTCTCACATCTGGTGGGAGTGGGAAGCCGGCCCGCCTTGGAGGACGCCTCCCGCGCGGCGATGCGGTGGCGGGACAGCAGCCTCGCCGAGGGCTGCCTGCTGCTTACCGCCTTCGCGCTCGTGCTCGTGACACCGCACGATCACTCCCGGGCGTGGATGTTCAACGAGACGGGGGGCGCGCCCTCCCCGGCGGGCTGGTGGTACATGACTGTGAGCCAGCCCCTGGTCCGGTTCCTGGCGCTGCGGTGGGTATGGCGTGCCGTCGTGTGGGCCCGCTTCCTGTTCCGCGTCTCGCGGCTGCCGCTCGCGCTGGTGCCCACGCATCCAGACCAGGCGGGCGGCCTGGGGTTCCTGGCCATCAGCCAGTCCAGCTTCGCGCCGGTGGTGTTCGCGCTGTCCGCGGGGCTGGCGGCGTACCAGTGGAGGCTCCAGCCCCACGGAGTCGTGACGGATCCGCTGACCTACGCCATTCCCCAGGTAGTGCTCGGAGGGCTCCTGGCGCTCGCCGTCTATGCGCCGCTGGGGCTCTTCACCCCCCAGCTCGTGAAGGCCAAGCGGCGGGGAGACATCCGGTTCTCCGCGCTCGCGGCCTGGCACTCGCGGCGGTTCGAACGGAAGTGGTTTCGCGACGATGCCAGCGGAGAAGTGCTGGGCGCGCCCGACTTCTCCTCCCTGATCGACCTGGGCAGCTCCTTCGTCGTCGCCCGGAAGATGCGCCTGTTCCCGTTCGACACGCGTTCGCTGGCGGGCCTCCTCGCCGCGGCGCTCGCGCCGTTGGCCATCCTGCTGATCATGGACCGGGAGTTCATCTCGGTCCTCAAGCAAATCCACGACGGGCTGCCCTGAAAGGGGAAGGGGCCATGCTGAAAACCGTCATCACCTTCGCGCTGTCCAACATCATCGTGCTGGCCATGTTCTCCGCCGGGTTGGGGCGGCGCCCGGGAGACATCCGGCACGTGCTCCAGCGCCCGGGACTCTACGCGCGGGCCCTGGCCGTGGTGCTGGTGGCGGTGCCGCTGGTGGCGTACGTGCTGGTGCGGTTGTTCAGACTGCCCCCGGTGGCGGCGGCCGCCATCATGCTCACGGCCATCTGTCCCGGGGCGCCCCTGCAGGTGAACCAGGCGAAGTCGCTGAAGGCCAGCGCGACGACGTCGCTCAACCTGCTGCTGCTGCTGGCCCTGTGCGCCATCGTCACCGTGCCCCTCTGGGTCGAAGTGCTGAGCCGGGTGTCGGGGTTCCAGCTCAATGCCACTCCCGAGCTGGTGCTGCGCATGCTGCTCGTGAAGATCCTCCCTCCGATGTTGGCGGGCATGGCCGTCAACTACTTCTTCCCGCGCGTGGCGCCAGTGCTGGCCGTGTGGGTCGACCGCGTGTTCAACGTGCTCCTGCTGGCGGCCGCGGTGGTGGTCATCATCCTGGCGGCGCCGCGGTTGAAGGAGCTCGGGGTGACCACGATCCTGGCACTGGTGGTGCTCGTGTCCGTCGCGGACTTCCTGGGACATCAGGCGGGCGGACCCCGGCCCGAGGACCGCAGGGCCGTGGCGCTGGCCGCCGCGATGGCCCACCCGGCGCTGACGATGACCATCATCGTCCGGAGCTACCCACGCCTGCAGGCGCTGGAGGTGGCGGCGGTGGTGGGCGCCTTCGTCCTGGTCCGGCTGCTCGCGCTGATTCCCTACAAGATCTGGGCGAAGCGGCGGGAGCGGGCGGACCGGGTCCCTCCGGGCAGCGTGCCCACCTGACGCCGGCCGTCCTCAGCGCGCCGCGGGGCGCGTGATGCAGCGGAAGCCGATGTGGCTGGCGCCGCTCTCCACGGCCTGGGGGGAGCGCGCGGCGGGGCGGTAGCGCAGGCAGTAGTTGGGCGCGCACAGGTGACTGCCGCCCTTGAGCACGCGGCGGGGGATGTTCACCTGGGGCATGCCGGGGTCCTTGCTGCCGTCCGCCTGGGCGGGCCCGCGCGGGTTGACGGGGATGCAGCAGGCCTTGCCCTTGTTGCCCGTGTGGCGCGCCTGGAACCAGTCCGTGGTCCACTCCCACACGTTGCCGGCCATCTCGTGCAGGCCGAAGCCGTTGGGCGGGAAGCTGCCCACGGCGCAGGTGCCCTCGTGGCCGTCCTCGCGCAGGTTCTGCCAGGGGAACTCGCCCTGCCAGGTGTTGGCCAGGTGCTTGCCGTCGGGCGTGAATTCGTCCCCCCAGCAGTACTCCTGGCGGTCCAGCCCGCCGCGCGCGGCGCGCTCCCACTCGGCCTCCGAGGGCAAAGCCTTGCCGGCCCAGATGGCATAGGCCTCCGCGTCCTCGAAGGCGATGTGCACCACGGGGTGCTTGCCGCGTCCCTTGAGGTTGCTGCCGGGCCCCTCGGGGTGTCTCCAGCACGCGCCCGGCACGTAGGCCCACCAGCGGGAGATGTCCCGCAAATCGACGCGGCCGGCGGCCTTCCGGAAGACGAGCGAGCCGGGCACCAGCAGCTCCGGGAGCGCGCCCGGGTAGTCCGCGGGATTCAGCGGGCGCTCGGCCACGGTGACGTAGCGCGTGGCATCCACGAAGCGGGCGTACTGCATGTTCGTCACCGTGAAGCGGTCCATCCAGAAGCCCGTCACCGTCACCTGGTGCGCGGGCGCTTCCTCGGGATAGTGGTGGTCCGAGCCCATCCAGTACGTCCCGCCCGGAACCCACGTCATGTCCGGGAAGGGCGCCTCGCCCGGCGGGGGCTCGGGAGTCGGGGAGGGTTCCGGCTCCAGCCTCGCTGCCTCGCTGCTCATGTCCTTGCTCATGGCCTGGTTCCTCGGCGAGGCGTCGGTGGACGCGCTCCGCCGGAGGCAACCTGGACGCGCCGGAGGACGAAGGCACTGGCCCTCGCGGGCGGGGGCGCGCACTGGAAGTGGACGACGGCCTCTGTCCGTGGGGCAGCGGTGCTTCAACCGCTGGCGCCTGCTGCCGGGCTCCTGTGCGGGAGCCCGACCGCCGGGCGCCGGCTCCTCCTCAGTTACAGCCCTGGCTGGACAGCCAGTTGACGCCACGGGTCCGCTCGTTCGTGCCGTTCGAGCCGCCGGAGTCCACGTTCGAGAAGGACATGGACACGGCGCTCCCCGTGGACTGGTTCGTGATTTCCATCGTCATGTTGTTGGGGATGAGCGCGGTGGAGTTCGGGTAGTTCGCACCGATGTAGTAGCGCAGCCGGCCGCTCGGCAGGCCCCCGCACGTGGCCATCTTGTTCTCGAGCTGAGCCCAGTTGCCACGGTTGAAGTTGGCATCCTGGGGCACCAGGTTCGCACGGGAGCCCCAGCCCCCGAGCTGCGAGCCGATGAGGTGTCCCCCGTCATAGTCGTTGCTGGGGTTCTCCGCGTCGCCCCACTGCCCCACGTTCGTCTGACAGGAGTCGACGCGCGGCGCGGCGATGATCTTCGGCAGGTATTTGTACGCCCGATTCGGACGACCTGCGCTGTCGATGAAGTAGTACTCGCCATCGAAGGTGTGCCAGATGTTCCGGTCGCTCGACGGGAAGTACTTCGGGCAGTCGCTGATGAGCGCTTCGTTGACGTTCCCGTGGACGACGTACCCCACGCCATACTGCGTCATCGCCTCCCGGATCTCCTCCTCCGAGTGGCTCTCGAAGAAGTCCAGGAGGCCGCTCGGGCCGCCGAAGTCCTGCTCCATCTGACTGACGGCGCCTTCGCCTCCAAGGTCGGATGTGACGCCGCAACCGCCGAGCAGCAGGCCCACAACCACCGTGACCGACAGCTTGTTCATGTGCGTCCTCCCTCAAGAGCTGCTTTACAAGCTTCGCTGGTTTTGCGGACTCAAGTACCAAGAAAATGAGAATCAGAACGCAACGATTGGGTCTCCCTCGGTGGCCCCGGTCGGACGGCGGCGCCGCCGTGTAGCGGGCCGGGGTAGTGGATCGCAGTCGGGTCACCCAAGCTGTTCGTAGCGGGGTCGGCCAGACGGATCGCACCAGGGGCTGCCAGGCGGATCGCAGGCTGGGGCAGTTGGGGTGGCGGTCCGTTCACCCTGGAGACGGTTGGATGTGTGCTCCGGACGATCTCGATCACCGATTCCGGAGCAAGCCGATCACCCATTCCGGGACAAGCCGAACACCGATTCCGGACCGAGGCGAACACCTGTAGCAGGTTGAAGCACAAGGCCTGAGCAGCGTGGAGGCCCGCGCGGACTGAAGGCCCGGCCGGAACGTTGACGACGCTGGACAGAGCGCCGACCACGCCGCCTCCCGAAACGGAGGCGGCGGTGGCGGCAGAGAGACTGTCCATGCGGAAGCTGAGAGAGATTTTGAGGCTGCACCTGGAGATGGGGCTGGGTCGGCGGGCGATAGCGCGCAGCCTCTCGGTGTCGCCGGGCACGGTGAGTGGCTACCTGGGCCGGGTTCGGGTGGCGAAGCTGACGTGGCCGCTGCCACCAGAGTTGGACGATGACGTAGCGCTGACGCGGCTGCTGTTCGCCGATGAGAGGAATGAGTAAGTGTTCGCCGTCCCCGTCGAGGGCTAGCCTTGACCCGCCGCCCCGCTTGATTGAAAAGACGTGTCCATGCTTCACCGAACTTGCATCGCGCTCCTGCTTCTACTCTCGGCCTGCGCAACCATGGAGCCGAGTCCGGGAGAGCCGGAGGCCCCGAGCCCCGAGACTCGCCAATCTTCAGCGTGGGGCGCTGTACCCCTGGACGGATGACGGGCATTGCGTGGTGCGAGAAGCCTCCAACGAATGGCCTATCCTGGCGGAGAGGTGCTTTCACGCTCTCGATCGCGACAGGGTCAGGTTTCGGGATGTTACCGGAAGATGCGCTGTCGCCTACGCGGATGCAGCCGCTCCCGCAGTCGTGGCCCTCTGTGTCTTTGCGGCACCCGAGATCATCGTCGGGGCAGTGATTGTTGTTGGCGCGGTGGTGGCGGCAGCCGCCATCCAAGAGGGGATCGATGCTTATCAACGGAACGCATCCCGCGAGCGCGCGAAGTCCAAGGCGCAAACGCGGCCCGCTAAGGAACCATTAGCGAACCAAGCGCCTAAGCCAAAGGGGTCGAGCACCGGAGACATCTTCCCCCCACCGCCAGAAACCAAGCCGCGCCGTCCGTCGTGCGAGCCCATCGCAGTGCGGCACGCGGGCGAAGATGTCCCGCACAACGAATGCGCCGATAGGTTTCCGCCCAACCGTTTTCCCGGCATGGACGTATTCGTCGTAACGGGATGCAAACGATGACCGCGCGAAGCCCCCTCATTCTCAACGTCTATGCGCCTGCGCTTCTGGGTGACGACAACCGCACACTCGCTGCCGTCCATGGGATGGAAAAGGCGCTCCCCGGCTTGCGCCTGGAGTGGAGAGTCACCGAGAGGCGACGGCTTGCCGCGTTGCCACAGCGCGATGCGTGGTTGACTGAGGAAGCAACGCGCGGCGAGTTTCCGATGGTATGTAACAACGATGAGCGTTACCCCGTGATGATTTCCGGGCGCCACCGATCCGCGTATGTGAGCCCAGGCGGGCGGCCACAACTCCAAGTCCATGCGAAGTTGCCACTGGACGCGGCCGTTATCACGGCAGCGGCGGATGTGCTTGAAGCAGTGGCAGAGGGCGCACGCGCGTTCTGGGGGCATGCGACGCCGGACGGCGCTTCGGGGAACATCGCGGAGCAGATAGCTCCCACGCTGGAAGGGCCGCCGTCCCCACCCCGTGGTTTGCCCGCCCTGAAGCTCTTCGAGCACATCCGCTCGCCCGAGATTCCCTATTACCTCGGGTGGCTGAACTACTGGTCTGCTGCTGCCGCGCAGGCTATCGGGTTCCCGGACCCCTCGCGCGACGCGGATCTGCTCACGCGGGCGCGTGGAACGCCGTCGGGTGGCTGGGTTGTGCAACTCACGGACGCGCCGCTCGACCTGGACAACCCCGCCCACCTGGACGCGCTCAAACGGGCCTACGAGCGCTTCCCGGAGATCGGCGGGCGCTCAGCGCCTTGACCTCGCAGCTCACGAGCGCCACGTCGGAGCCATGTTGCTCGGCGTGATGCTCGGGCAACGAGGGCAGGGTGCTTCAGGGTGACGGCTTCGCCAGTCGCTCCTCGTACCAGTGCCGCGCATCCCCGAGCTGGACGTGGGTGTCCCCGGGCGTGCGCGGGCCCGACATGGCGCGTGGTGCCGAAGGCCAGCTCGCGTGCGTCCCGGACCTCCAGGTCGCGCAGCACCACCTGCCACGGGTGGGGCCTGGGGGGCCTCGGCGGAGTGCGCTCCTCTGGCGGCAGGGGGTCTACCCGCGCGCGCACTCCCCGGGCCCGGCCACGGCCACCAGGCCCGGCTCCAGCCAGGTCGTTTCAGGCGCCTGCGAGAATGCGTCTCCGCCCTCACCAGATGTAGCGGAGGATGAACTGGCCGTAGCTGAGCGTGGGCGTGCCGGACTCGACCGGGTTGCCATCCCCGTCGGTTCCGATGCGGGGAGCGGCATTCAGGGTCGTCACGGCGCCCAGGCCGACCTGCAGGTTGGGCCGGCCGGAGTAGTAGACGCCGAGCGCGACGGTGCTCGACTTCAAGGTCCTGTCGGGCAGGCGCGCCTCGCTCTCCTGGCCGGTGGTGAACAGGTACTCACCCATGATGGCCACGGGGACTCCGTGGGGCGCGAAGTCCGCGGTGAGCGCGGCCCCGAGGTTGACGCGCGCCGCGTGGGTCTTCTGGGTGAGGCGGTCGCCGAGATCCGAGTCGAAGGGATTCCGCTCTCGCCACGCGTACTCGCCATTCGCGGAGGCCTGGAGTGAGAACATCCGGCCGAAGGCCTGGGCCAGGTACGCGCCGCCGTTCACCGAGGTCTCCGTTGCGGGCACGAGGAGGAACCGGCCCAGATTGCCCAGGATCAGCTCCTCGAGCGTCAGCCCCGGCGAGTTCAGGATGCTGGTGGCGAGCGGGAGGATGGTGACCTCCTTGCCGTTCTGGTAGCCGAAGTTGCCGCGCACGGAGACCTGCGTCCCGCTGCTCTCGTTGCGCCACACGCGCACGATGGCGCCCGCCTGGCCGATCAGCTCCACCGACGCGCCGTCCACCAGCAGGGAGCGCGCGTTCGCACCGGTGATGAGGGTGCCTCGCGCGAAGCCCGCCACGCCCAGCCAGTCCGTGAGGGCGAAGCCCAGGTCCAGCGTCTGCTGGACACCCGTCAGCAGCACGTCCGTCTGGCCCGCCCTGCCGATGGGCAGGTCCGGCACGTCGTAGCGAGCGATGCCCTCCCGGAGGCCCACGTTCGTGGTCACGAAGGCGCTCTGCTGGAGGATGGGGAACTGGAAGGTGTGTCCGCCCAGCTTCCGTGTGTCAGCAGCGGTATGGCACTCGGGCGCTTCAGCAACGGTGTTGCTTTCAGCGGCGGACGCGTTTTCAGGAAGTGCCGCGCTCAGCAGCAGGAGCAGCCCCACGGTCGTCGGTTTCATGGGCTTCCAACGTGGGAGGGCCTTTCCACGGTGGCCACTGGACGGGGAGCGGTGCCGTTCGTCACGCCCCGCACCTCCGTCCTGCCCTCGGGGGCCGCTGTCAGTGGACCGCGGGCTGCTCTTCGCCCGGTGCCACCCCTTCTTCCTCGGGAGGCGGGACCGAGCCGGTCAGCACATTCTGCTTCTCCCGTGCCTTCTCCAGCGCCTGGTCGATGCTGAAGCTCGCGGGCCGCTGACGGGGAGGGAACTGCTCGAAGGTCTTCAGGAACTGGCCGACGGCGGCCTGCGCGGGGACCAGGATGAAGCCGCGCTCCGCGAACCACTGGTCGTAGTACATCGACGCGTCGCTGTCGGCCCGCTCGAAGGGGTCGCTCCGGAGGTTGAAGAGCTTCGGGATGCGGTACTCCACGAGCTTCTCCCTCCATACCCCCAGGCCGTGGGCGCGCTGCTCCATGAAGTGGACCTTCCAGTTGCCGAAGCGCAGGGCCATCAGGTCGCCGTCATCGCTCCAATAGAAGAAGGCGCGGCGCGGGTTCTCCTTCACCTCGCCCTTGAGGAAGGGCAGCAGGTTGTAGCCGTCGATGTGGACCTGGAACCTCTTCTTGCCGGCCGTGTGGCCCCGCTTGAGCTTCTCGACGATGTCGGGCTCGCCGGCGGCCGCGAGCAGCGTGGGCAGCATGTCGGTGTGCGAGAACATCTCGTTGGAGAGGGTTCCCGGCTCGATGACGCCCGGCCAGCGGATGGCGCACGGCACGCGCCAGCCGCCCTCCCAGTTGGTGTCCTTCTCGCCGCGGAAGGGCGTGCTGCCGCCGTCGGGCCAGCTCATCACCTCGGCGCCGTTGTCCGTCGAATACATCACGATGGTGTCCTGGGTGATTCCCAGCTCATCGAGCTTCGCGAGCAGCCGGCCGACGTGGCCGTCGTGTTCGACCATGCCGTCCGGGTACAGCCCGAGGCCCGTTACCCCCTGCGACTCCTTCCGCAGGTGCGTGAAGACGTGCATGCGGGTGGAGTTGAACCAGACGAAGAAGGGCTTGCCCGAGGCGTTGGAGCGTTCGATGAAGTCGGTGCACGCGGACAGGAACTCGTCATCCACCGTCTCCATCCGCTTCTTCGTGAGCGGACCGGTGTCCTCGATTCGCTGCGTGCCGTCGGGGTTGGCGTGGCAATGCAGCACCCCGCGCGGACCGAAGCGCTTCCGGAAGTTGGGGTCCTTGGGGTAGTCCACGTTCTCCGGCTCCTCCTCGGCGTTGAGGTGGTACAGGTTGCCGAAGAACTCGTCGAAGCCGTGCAGGGTGGGCAGGAACTCGTCGCGGTCGCCGAGGTGGTTCTTTCCGAACTGCCCGGTGGCATAGCCCAGGGGCTTGAGCAGGTCGGCGATGGTCGGGTCCTCGGGCTGCAGGCCGAGCTTCGCGCCGGGGAGTCCCACCTTGGTGAGGCCGGTGCGGATGGGGGACTGGCCGGTGATGAACGCGGCGCGCCCCGCCGTGCAACTCTGTTGCCCATACCAATCGGTGAACCGCGCGCCCTCGGCGGCGACGCGGTCGATGTTCGGGGTGCGGTAGCCCATCGCCCCCTGGTGGTAGCAGCTCGGGTTGAACCAGCCGATGTCGTCACCCCAGATGATGAGGATGTTCGGTTGCTTCTTCGCCATGTCTCCCTCCTCGGGAATCGTCCAAAGCTGGAGGGGCCAGGAGGCGAAGGGGAGAAGCGGGCGGACGGGAGGTCGTGACGCCCGTCTGCGTGCAATCCGGGTGCGGAAGACGGTCAGCCCCGCCCGGGAGGGCTGCTTGCCCCGGACGCGAGTCGCACCAGCTTCCGTCCGGGGAGGCCGTCAATCCATGGGTGACGACAAGCTGAAGACGTACCGCGAAGGTGACCGGTTTCCGGGGCGGATTGGCAGGACGTGGGAGGACTCCGAGCCGGCGTTCCCGGTTCCACCGAAGGCCCCGAAGGACGCGCCCAACGTCCTCTACGTCATCCTGGACGATGTCGGGTTCGGCTGGTGCGAGCCGTTCGGTGGGTTGATTCGCACGCCCAACATGATGCGCCTGGCGCAGCAGGGGCTTCGGTACACCCACTTCACCACCACGGCGCTCTGCCCTCCCACGCGCTCGTGCCTGGTCACCGGCCGCAACCACCACTCGGTGGGCATGGCCAACATCACCGAGCTGGCGACGGGCTTCCCTGGCTACAACGGGCGTCAGCCGCAGAACAAGGCGGGCATCCCCGCCATGCTGCACCAGCACGGGTACACCAGCTTCTGCATCGGCAAGTGGCACAACACGCCGTCGGAGGAGACGACGATTGCCGGCCCCTATGACCGCTGGCCCACCGGCTCCGTCTTCGGCTTCGACCGGTTCTACGGCTTCCTGGGCGGAGACTGCGACCAGTGGGAGCCCAAGCTGTTCCTCGACCGCGAGGCCGTCGACGCTCCGCGCACCCCGGAGCAGGGCTACCACCTGTCCGAGGACCTCGTGGACAGGAGCATCAGCTGGATCTCCCAGCACACCTCGGCGGACCCCACGCGGCCGTGGCTGACGTGGCTGGCCCTGGGCTGCGCGCACGCGCCCCACCACGTCGCGCCCGAGTGGGCCGACAAGTACAAGGGCAGGTTCGACATGGGGTGGGACGCCTACCGGGAGCAGGTGCTCGCCCGCCAGAAGCAGCTGGGCATCGTGCCCGAGCACACGCAGCTCGCTCCCATGCTCGAGGGCGTCCAGAAGTGGGACACGCTCTCCGCCGACGAAAAGCGCCTGTTCGCCCGGATGGCGGAGCTCTACGCCGGCTTCATCGAGCACGCCGATGCGCAGCTTGGCCGGCTCGTGGAGTTCCTGGAGCGCACGGGTCAGTTGGACAACACGCTCGTCTTCGTGTTCATCGGCGACAACGGATCCTCGGGGGAGGGGACGCTGACGGGCCTGTTCAACGAGCAGAGCGTGGCCAACAACGTCCCGGAGTCGGTGCAGCAGAACCTGGCCCGGCTCGACAAGTTCGGCCAGCCCGGCTCGTACAACCACTACCCGGTGGGCTGGGCGCTCGCGGGCAATGCCCCGTTCAAGCTCTGCAAGCAGTACACGCACTTCGGCGGCGTGCGGAACCCGCTCATCGTCCACTGGCCCCGTGGAATCGAGGCCCGGGGTGAGCTGCGGACGCAGTACCACCACGTCACCGACATCGTGCCCACCATCCTGGAGGCCATCGGCGTCGAAGCGCCCCGGTTCATCAACTCCGTGCAGCAGGAGTCCATCGAGGGCGTGCCGATGAACTACTCGTTCAACAATGCGAAGGCGCCGTCGAACCACACCACCCAGTACTTCGAGATGCTGGGCAACCGCGGGCTGTACCACGACGGCTGGAAGATCGTGACGTACCACGGGCGCAAGCCGTGGGAGAACAAGGCGCGGTGGGACTTCGACGCGGACCACTGGGAGCTCTACAACCTCGCCGAGGACCCGTCCGAGTCCAATGACCTGATGCAGGACAGGGATAGGGCCAACCTGAACGACCCGCTGGTGAAGAAGCTCATCGAACTGGTGGGCCTGTGGTGGGCCGAGGCCGGGAAGTACCAGGTGCTGCCGCTCGACGACCGCTTCCAGGTTCGCGCGCTCGGGCGGGAGGGGCTCTACAAGCAGCGCGAGCGGCTGACCTTCTACGAGGGCGCCGTGCGCATCCAGGAGTTCGCCGGGCCCGAGACGAAGAACCGCTCCTGGGAGATGATGGCAGAAATCGAGGTTCCCGCGGGCGACGTCAACGGCCCCGTCGTCGCACTGGGCGGAAGCTCTGCGGGCTGGTCGCTGTACCTGAAGGATGGCGTGCCGGTGTTCTGCTACAACTTCCCCGGCCCCGAATACACCTTCATCCGCGCCACCGCGCCCCTGACACCCGGGCACCACAAGCTGCGGTACGAGTTCGAGAAGACGGGCCCGGAGCCGTACGGCGCGGGGGGCAACGGACGCCTGTTCGTCGACGACGCCCTGGCGGCCCAGGCCTTCATTCCGCGCACCGTGTCGGTCGGCTACTCAATGGACGAGACCTTCGACGTCGGCTGGGACAAGGGGACGGCCGTCACTCCGGAGTACAAGTCGAACGCCCGGTTCACCGGCAGGGTCCTCCGCGTGGACTTCGACCTCAAGCCCGACTTCCACCCCGACTACGACGCGAACACGCGCGCCGAGTCGAAGTTCACGCACGAGATGCTGCGCCAGTAGCCCAGGCGGAGCGGAGGAGCGCTGGAGGCGCCCGAGGTCGCCTCCGCGCTGTCGTCCCGCCGGTTGAAGCGTCTTGAAGCCTGTGCGGAGCCACCCCCACGGGGCACTGGCCCGGAGCCTCGTGCGGCCTAGCTTCCCGGCAACCCAGGCTGTGGCACAGAGGGCGACAGGTCACCATGAAGAAGAATGGCAAACGGCAGGCGGGCGACGGGGCGGGTTCCTCTCCCAACGACACACTCCAGCGCGAGGTCCTCCCCATCCCGGACCAGCTCTACCAGGGCGTGCGCCCCTTCAGCGCCAGGGACCCGAGCGCGAAGTTCCCACCCATCGTTCCACTGAGGCCTCCGAGCGGCGCGCCCAACGTGCTCGTCGTCCTGCTGGACGACGTGGGCTTCGGAGCCACCAGCGCCTTCGGCGGCGTCATCAACACCCCCACCGCGGATCGCCTGGCGGCAGGCGGCCTCAAGTACAACCGCTTCCACACCACGGCGCTCTGCTCGCCCACGCGCGCCGCGCTGCTCACCGGCCGCAACCACCACGCGGTGGGCTTCGGCGGCATCACTGAAATCGCCACCTCCTCGCCGGGCTACACCTGCATGCGGCCCAACCACTGCGCGCCGGTGGCCGAAATCCTCAAGCTCAACGGCTACAGCACCGCGCAGTTCGGCAAGTGCCACGAGGTGCCCGTCTGGGAGACGAGCCCGGTGGGGCCTTTCGAGCGGTGGCCCACCGGCTCCGGCTTCGAGTACTTCTTCGGCTTCGTCGGCGGGGAGACGAACCAGTGGCACCCGTCGCTCTATGAGAACACCACGCCCATCGAGCCGGACCGCACGCCGGAGCAGGGCTACCACTTCATGGAGGACATGACGGACCGGACCATCGACTGGGTGCGCCAGCAGAAGGCGCTCGTGCCGGACAAGCCCTTCTTCGTCTACTTCGCCCCGGGCGCCACCCATGCCCCGCACCACGTCCCCAAGGACTGGGCGGACAAGTACAAGGGCCGCTTCGACGCGGGCTGGGACACGCTCCGCGAGGAAATCTTCGCGAAGCAGAAGAAGCTCGGCGTCATCCCCAAGGACGCCGTGCTCACCCCGCGCCCCAAGGAAATCCCCGCCTGGGACGCCATGCCGGAGAAGCTCCGGCCGGTGCTCGCGCGGCAGATGGAGGTGTACGCGGGCTTCCTCGAGTACGCGGACTCGCATGTCGGGCGGCTCATCGACTCGCTGCAGAAGATGGGCATGCTGGAGGACACGCTCGTCTACTACATCATCGGCGACAACGGCGCCTCCGCCGAGGGCACGCTCAACGGTACGTTCAACGAGGGCCTCATCTTCAATGACATCCAGGGCGTGGAGACCCCAGACTTCCTCATCCAGCGGACGGACAAGCTCGGCACGCCCGAGGCCTACAACCACTACGCGGTGGGCTGGGCACATGCCATGGACACGCCCTACCAGTGGACCAAGCAGGTGGCCTCGCACTACGGCGGCACGCGCAACGGCTGCATCGTCCACTGGCCCCGAGGCATCCAGGCGAAGGGCGAGGTCCGCTCGCAGTTCTCCCACGTCATCGACGTGGGGCCCACCATCCTGGAGGCTGCGGGCCTGCCCCAGCCGGTGATTGTCAACGGCGTGCAGCAGACCCCGATGCAGGGGGTGAGCATGCGCTACTGCTTCGACGACGCGAAGGCGCCGGAGCGGCATGAGACGCAGTACTTCGAGATGTTCGGCAACCGCGGCATCTACCACCAGGGCTGGACGGCCGTGACCCGGCACCGCACCCCGTGGGAGTCCAAGCCGCTCCATGGCCTGGAGGACGACGTCTGGGAGCTCTATGACACGACGAAGGACTGGACGCAGGCGAGAGACGTCGCCGCCGAGCAGCCAGAAAGGCTGCGCGACCTGAAGCAGCTCTTCCTCATCGAGGCCGCCAAGTACTACGTGCTGCCGCTGGACGACCGCAGCATGGAGCGCTTCAACTCGGAGATTGCCGGGCGGCCCGAGCTCATCCACGGCGACACGCAGCTGCTGTCGGGCTCGATGCGGCGGCTCAGCGAGAACTCGATGCTGAACCTCAAGAACAAGTCGCACTCCGTCACCGCCGAGGTGGAAATCCCGGAGAGCGGTGCGAATGGCGTCATCGTCACCCAGGGCGGCGCGTTCGGTGGCTGGTGCCTCTACGCGCGCGGGGGGCGGCTCCACTACTGCTACAACTACGTCGGGCTGAACCGGTACGACGTCGAGTCCGACCGCGCGCTGCCCAAGGGCACGCACCAGGTCCGCATGGAGTTCAAGTACGACGGCGGAGGCGTGGGCAAGGGCGGAGACGTGACGCTCTACGTGGACGGCAAGAAGGTGGGCCGCGGCCGGGTGGAGAAGACCATGGCCTATGTGTACTCCGAGGAGTCGGCCGACGTGGGCATGGAGCTGGGCTCGTCCGTGGCGGAGGGCTTCCACGACGGCGACAGCAAGTTCACCGGACGGGTGAAGTGGGTGCAGCTCGACAAGGGCAAGGAGGACTTCGACCACTACCTCTCGCTCGAGGAGCGCTTCCGCGGGGCGATGGCCCGCCAGTAGGTGCGGGCATGGTGGGGGCGATGAAGCTGTCGGCGGCGAAGGCGTGGCAGGCCGTGCGGCGCGGGGTGCCCGGGCTGCGGCTGGCGGAGGGCTATTCGCGCCGGTGGTTCCGGGCGGACCTGCTGTCCGCGCTCACCATTGGCGCGATGCTCATCCCCCAGGGGCTGGCGTACGCGCAGATTGTCGGCGTGCGCCCGGCGGCGGGGCTCTACGCGGGCATCGCGGGCATGCTGGCCTACGCGCTGTTCGGGCCCTCGCGGCACCTCATCGTCGGGCCGGAGGCGGGGGCTGCCATCCTCGCCGCGGCGGCCGTGGCCCCGTTGGCGGCAGGGGCGGACCCCGCGCACCATGCGTCACTGGTGGCGCTGCTCGCGCTGATGGTGGGCGTGCTGAGCCTCCTCGGGGGATTGCTGAAGGCGGGCGCGCTCGCGGACTTCCTGTCCCGGCCGATTCTCATCGGCTACATCAACGGCGCGGCGCTGATCATCATCGGCAGCCAATTGGCGAGGCTCTTCGGGCTGGAGCGCAAGGCGGACGACTTCGCCGGTCAGGTGTACGAGGTGGGCGCGAACGTGCAGCGGGCCCATCTGCCGACGCTGCTGCTCGGCGTGGGCATCATCGGGGTGCTGGTGCTCCTGCGGCGCTTCCTGCCGAAAGCGCCCGGCCCGCTCATCCTGGTGGTCCTGACCACGGCGGCGGGGCAGTTGTTCCAACTGGCGCACGACGGCGTGAAGGTGGTGGGCGAGCTCTCCGCGACGCCGCCTGGCTTCGGGCTGCCTTCGGTGCAGTTCGGGGCCGTGCGCGCGCTGCTGCCGGCGGCCTTCAGTCTGGCGCTCGTGAACTACGCCAGCTCGGTGCTCGCGGGCCGCATCTATGCGGACAAGTTTCGCTACCGGCTGGATACGAATCAGGAGTTCATCGGTCAGGCCGTGGCGAACCTGGCCACGGCCTTCACGCAGGGGTTTCCCGTCACGGGGAGTGACTCGCGCACGGCGGTCAATGCGTCCATGGGGGGACGGACGCAGTGGGTGGGGGTGATGGCGTCGGGGGTGGTGCTCGTCTTCGCGCTGTTCCTGACGCCGCTGCTGCGCAACCTGCCCATGGTGACGCTGGGGGCCATCGTCGTGGTGGCCGCCGTGTACCTGATGGATGTGCGGTCCATCGTGGACTTGTGGCGGGTCCGGCCGGTGGAGGCGGTGCTCGCGGTGGTGACGATGGTGGGGGTGCTGGTGCTGGGCATCCTCCAGGGCATCCTCGTCGCGGTGGCGCTGGCGCTGGGAGACCTCATCCGCCGGGCGGCCCGGCCGCACGATGCTGTGCTCGGCACGAGGGAAGGGGTGCCGGGCTTCCACGACATCGAGCGGCACGCGGATGCGGAGACGGTTCCGGGCCTGGTGGTCTACCGCTTCGACGCGCCCATCTTCTTCGCGAATGCGCGGCACTTGAGGGAGGAGGCCCGGGCACTGGTGGCGGGGGCGCGGGCGCCGGTGCGGTGGTTCGTGCTGGATGCGTCCGCCGTGTTCGACCTCGACGTCACGGCGGCGGAGGGGCTGGAGAAGCTGCGGCGGGAGTTCGAGGAGGAGGGTGTGGTGCTGGGCATCGCCGAGGCCCGGGCGCCGATGCGACGGATGCTGTGGCGCACGGGGTTGGTGGAGCGGATTGGGCGGGAGAACCTGCATCCGACGGTGGGGGCGGCGGTGCGGAGCTTCCTGGAGGTCCATGCCGAGGCGGCTGGCCACCTGCCTGGAGGTGTCCCGCCGACGCCTCCCGCTGTGCATTGAAGGAAGCCCTCCGTGGAGTCTGGCGAGCTTGCTCTCTGCCCGGTACCCGGAGCCGCTCCAGGGGATGCGGCTTCGAGCACGGGGAGGTCCCTTCAGGGTGCGTCGATCAGAAGATGCCCTGTCCCGGCGTGAGGATGTGGTCCGGGTCGTAGCGCCGCTTCGCGTGCTCGAAGCGCTCCCAGTAGGGGTGGAAGTGGCGGTGCCAGTCAGCGGGGCTCAGCTGCACGGCATCGACGGGGTAGATCTTCCCGCCGATGGCGGTGAGCCGGTCGAAGATGGCGCGGTTCTTCTGCAGGAGGGCCGCCACGTTCTCCGGCGTCGGGGGAATGGCGGTGCGCAGCAGCGAGAAGAGGAAGACGTGCCGGTCCGTGGGGGTGCGCAGGAAGGGCGTGGTCAGCTCGGCGGAGCGGAAGGGGTAGAGGAGGATGGGCCCCTGGCCCATGTCGGCCACGGTCGTCTGGGCGAGCACCTCCTGGACGAAGGCCTCCGCGGCCCGGGCGGGGACGAACATGTCCAGCCACGGGTGGGGAAAGCCCCAGATGCCGAGCTGCTTGAGGAACTCGATCAGCGGCGCGAGCCGGTTGGCGAAGTCGAAGTAGCTGCCGTCGCTCACCTGCAGCGTCCCGGGCTGGAAGCCCAGGCCCGCGAGCAGCTGCGCATCGTTCGGCTCCGAGCCCGGGGTGAAGTACTTCACCACCTCGAGCTGATACGCCCAGCCCCCGTTGGAGGCGACGGCGGAGCCCTCGACGTAGTCGAAGCGACCGTCGTCGATGAGCCGCCGCTGGTCCTCCATGAAGCGGTGGAGGTCGTTGTACAGGGCGGTGTACGTCCGAGCGCGGGGCGGCACGTCGACGAGCCGCACCCGGGCCCGCACGATGATGCCGAACTGGCCCAGGCCCGAGCGCACGGCGTCGAACAGGGGCCGCTCACGCCAGCGCGAGCACCGCACCAGCTCACCCCGGCCCGTGACGACGTCCAGCTCCAGCACGTTGTCCACCTGGAGGCCCGAGCGAAACGCCTGCCCGCCGATGCCTCCCGCCGACAGCGTTCCACCGATGCTCAGCTCGATGTAGTCGGTGAGCACCGGCGGGCTCTTGCCGGAGGGTAGCGAGGCCTGCAGCAGCTCGTGCCACCGGACGCCCGCATCCACCCAGGCGCTGTCCTCGCAAATCTCGTGGATGGTCGACAGCGTGGACATGTCGATGACGATGCCCGCGGGAACCTGGGACTGGCCGAAGGTGCTGTGGCTCTCACCGAGGCCCCGAGCGGCGGCAATCTTCAGGCCCTGGCGCCGCGCGTAGCGGACCATGGCCACGATGTCCTTCACCGAGCCGGGGACGAGCACGGCCCACGGCGTGCGGTGGATGATGTGACCGAAGTCGTCCGAGGCCGCGGTCAGCGACGCCGCGTCCATCAGCAGCTCGCCATCCAGCTGCGGCAGGGGGACCGCGCCAGCCTCCAGCGTGGAGGCCCAGCTGCGGCTCATCGGGTTGAATGCCACTGCGACCAACGCACCTTGGAGCAACGTTCTCCGTGACACGGTTCGACTCGACATGGACTCCTCCTGACACCTCGGAGGTTTCTATCCCGAGCCAGCACCCCCAACAATCGCCCTCCCTACGGGCTCCAGCGCCCACGGCCGGACGGCGTAACGCCTCGGAGTGGGGCGTGTGCCGTGGGCTATGCTGCCAGCGCCATGACTTCGGGAAGCCGCGAGAGCGTCCACGCGCCCATCGAGTGGGGCGACGGAATACGCCCCTACACTCCGCTCTCGACGCTCAAGCCCCTCTCCGAGGGCCTCTGGTGGGTGGACGGCCCCGTCGCCCGGATGCGCTATGGCCCCGTCTCCCTGCCGTTCCCCACGCGCATGGTGGTCATCCGGCTGCGCTCGGGCGGCTTGTGGCTCTGGTCTCCCACGGCTCCCACGCCCGCGCTGTTCGCGGAGGTCGATGCGCTCGGGCCCGTCGAGCACCTCGTCTCGCCCAACAGGTTCCACTACGCGGCCCTCCCGGCCTGGAAGGCGCGCTACCCGCATGCGACGGTCTGGGCCTCTCCGGGAGTCCGTGAGCGCGCACGCTCGCAGCAGCTCGAGGTCCCGTTCGACGCCGACCTCCAGGATGACGCTCCCGCCGCATGGGCGCAGGAGCTCGAACAGCTCGTCTTCCGAGGCAGCCGCTTCGTGGAAGAGGTCGTGTTCTTCCACAAGGCCTCCTCGACGTTGATCCTGGCGGACCTGGTCATGGCCCTCGAACAGGAGCGTGTCCGGCCGCGCTTCCGGTGGCTGCTCACCCTCGGTGGCGCCATGTGGCCGGGGCAGACGCCTCGCGAGGTGCAGGCGACGTCGTGGGGACGGAAGGCCCAGGCGCGCGCCTGCTATCAGCGGATGCTCGGATGGCAGCCGCGGCGGGTGCTCTTCGCTCATGGCCGCTGCTATCTCGACGACGCGGTGGCCCGGCTGGAGCGCGCTTTCGCCTGGCTGCGCTGACGTCCTGGAAACGACACTCGAGCTTTCTCGCTCAGCCCTTCTCCTTCCGGGTCGCGAAGAGCCAGTAGCCGGCGAGCGTGAAGAGGAGGAAGTACCCGAGCGCCATCGTATGGATATCGACCGCGGGGGAGGCGACCTTGCTGCTGTTCGTCTCCTTCAGGTACTCGATCATCGTATATAGAAATGCAAGAAATATAGGCGGGTGGCGCTCCTGTGGGGCTGCGAGACCCGCGAGCGAAGCGGCGGGTTTGGGCGGGGTAGGGCGCCCCACCTGCGGTCGAGGTCGCGCGATGTTGGGTGGGTGAAGACCCAACCGCCGAGTCCAGCCACGTTGGTGGCTGAGCTTCAGCGTTTGTACCGAGCGAATGGTGGTTTGATGCGGACGACATCGATGTCGCGCAGTGCGGCTCCCCCGAGATAGTTGACCGAGAACGTCACCGCATCGGCGACGCTCTCAAAGACAGCCAACTCAGAGTCCTCAGACTCTGCTTCGATCGCCGCAACACGATTTGGCTGCTCACCAGTCCAGCACCACGACGCACTCCCGGGCGAGAGGCAAGCGGCATAGAAACGAATCTCATCGAGCATACATGCAAGGGCGACCCATCGCGTGTAGCCCGTGACCGTGAATGCTGGATCCTCGGTGGCGCGGGAAGTCACGTACTCCCCGTCACCGCACGGTGACCACAGCAGATCGCAGAAGATGCCGCACTCCTTGAGTTCCCCGGGCATCGAAAGCCCACGTCGACTCACCTCGGCCCGGAATCGATCGATCAATCTCATCATTCGTAAGCCCTTTGGCTACCTGCCCTCTGGTCATCCCCGGCGCAAGCCTGCTGCGCACCCGCAGTGAGCACCTCCGAATTCCGTCATGGGCGAGGAGTACGGGACTTGAATCCGTGGCCCGCTGGGAATGGAGGCGTCGCTCTGTTGCCGCTCATCGACTGACTGCACCATGCGCTCGGGGTCGGGCGATTTTTTGCATCATTTCTCTGTTCGTCGGCTCTCAAGCTGTACCTCATCAAGGACGTGCCATACCGGCTGCTTCTTCGATGAGCAAAGCGAGGATAGGGTATGCGAATCAGGACGATGGCCGGAGGGCTCCTGGCTGCGGGACTGTTGGCGGCAGGGTGCGGGGGCGTTGACACCACGATGGACGAGCCCTCCAATCTCGCGACGCGGGAGGACGCACTGCCACCGTGCGATGGCGGTTATTACGACCACCTCGTCTACACCGATGCGACGTACACCACCGTAAAGGGAGGGTGGCATTGCCATTGCGGTGAATATAACGGGTGGGTCTTTGGGAGTTTCAGCGGCCCGTACTACCAGGACGTTGAGCTGGGGGCGTGTTTCTAAGTCGGCTCCCATCTTTCGGCGCGGATGGGCGGCTCTGTGTGGGACGACCCCGCCCAGCCGCAGTCGGCCTGGCGGCGGTCCGCCCGGCCGTAGCGGCGTATCCGCTTCTCTTCCCACAACTTCCCCGACATCCGCTTGTGCAGGTGCCACCCCAGGAAGTCGAAGCCTTCCTTCCCTTCGCGAAGCTCTACCTCCCGCGTCTTCTCCGGGTGCAGAGTCAGCTTCATCCGCGCGAATTGAGGTACCCTGTCTCGAGTGGGACGCCCCGAGCCCGACGGTGGAGCCTTCATGCAGACGTCCAGCCTGGCAGCGAGACCCATCCGGATGAACCCGCTCGTCGGGCTGATCCTGGCCATCTACCACGGGCTGGCGCTCGCGGCGTTCGTGCTCCCATTGCGCCTGGACTGGGTGCTCGCGGGCTTCGGCGTCTTCCTGCTGGTCGGGCTGGGGACGACCCTGGGTCTCCACCGGAAGCTGACCCATCGCTCCTTCGACTGCCCCCGCTGGCTGGAGTACGCGCTGGTCACCGCGGCCATGCTGACCCTGCAGAGCAGCCCGCTCGAGTGGGTGGCGAACCACCGCATCCACCACGGGCACGCCGACAAGGAGCGGGATCCGCACACGCCGCGAAAGGGCTTCTGGTACAGCTACCTCGGATGGGTGGTGGATGATTTGTCGACGGACCGGGAGGCCTACAAGACCTACTGCCGCGACCTCGCCCAGGACCGCTACTACCTCTGGCTCCTGCGGTACCGGTTGGTTCCGCACGCGCTCCTGCTGGCACTCATCGTCGCGGTGTGGGGCTGGCAGGCGGCGCCGTGCGTGCTGTACCTGCCGCTCAAGCTCTGGATGCATGCCCAGTACATGGTGAACTCGGTGTGCCACGCGGGCAGGCTCGGGTTCCGCTCGTACGACTCGCCCGATGAGAGTCGCAACGTGTGGTGGGTGGGGCTGTGGGCGCTGGGCGAGGGCTGGCACAACAACCACCACGCCCACCCGCGCTCGCCGATGCTCGGGCGGGGGCCGTGGCAGCTCGACGTGGGCGGTCTGGTGCTGCGGTTGCTGGTCAAGCTGGGACTTGCCACGTTGCCGCCAGCCGCCGCGGCGAAGGTGCCCGCGATGGATGCTCCTGCCTCTCCTTCTTGAGCGGCATCATGCCGGCATGAGCGCCCGGGTCAGCCCGCCCGAATCCGTCACCACCCTCTACACGCGGGTGCGTGGCGAGGATGGGCGGGCGGCCGAAGCAGTGGGCGAGTAGCTCGGCAGCGCCCATGAGCAGCGTGACGGCTTCCTGCAGTGATGATCGGCATGGGGCTGTTGATCAACGTCGGGATGCGGCGCCACATCTTCCAGGCGGCGGTTCGTCGAAGGTAGGATGGGGTGGGCGAAATGCACACCTCTTCGCCCGCGGGCGACACCATGTGCACAGCAGGGAGCAACTCAGGCTCTCACCTGCCGAGAATCTGTGCATGAAAGTTCACCACGCCGCCAGGCACGCTGCCCCGGTCCACCACAACGCCGCGAAGTCGAAGGGCCCGACTGACTTCAAGATCGGCTCGTTCAACGTCCTCGGCGCCAGCCACACCGCGCCCGGTGGGAACAAGGCGTCCCGCCCCTCCGGCGTGGAGCGGATGAAGCTCGCCGCGCAGGTGATCCAGCAGCACAAGCTGGACGTCGTCGGCTTCCAGGAGTTCGAGAAGAGCCAGCGCCAGGCGTTCATGCACGACACCAAGCACCAGTTCGAATTGTACCCGGGGACGCACGGAGGCGCAGACCCGGTGAACTCGATCGCGTGGCGCAAGGACAAGTTCGACTTCGTGAAGGGGACGCATGTGACCGTCCCGTACTTCGAGGGCAACAAGAAGCAGATGCCCGTGGTGCTGCTGAAGGACAAGGAGACCGGGCAGAAGGTGTGGGTGATGAACGTCCACAACCCGGCCGACACCAAGAAGCACCCGGACAACGAGAGGAACCGCGACATCGCGACCGCGAAGGAGATCGCGTTCATCAAGCAGCTGGAGAAGACGACCGGCCACCCGGTGATCTTGACGGGTGACATGAACGAGAAGGCGGAGGCCCGGCAGCACATCACCCAGGGCACCGACATGAAGGCGGCGATGAACGGGAAGAACTCGCACTCGAAGCGCGTGGGGATCGACTGGATTTTCGGGTCGCCCAGCGTGCACTTCGACGGCTACGACCGCGACGCCGGCAAGAAGGTCCAGCGCGCGAGCGACCACCCGCTGATCTACAGCAACGTGCACATCCCGGCCGACAAGAAGAAGTAGCGCCCCCCTCATTGCAGCGGGTTCGATTCCCGCCGCCTCCACATTCGAAAGCCCGGCAATTGAGTCGGATGGGCCGTACCTGTCTCGCCCGCGTCGCATGAGCGGCGCGGGCAGTCAGAGAGGCGCTGCCTCATCGACCCTCAAGGATCGAATCGAAACGCAGTCGCACTGGCCGAAGCGCGCGTCGCGAACTGCTGACAGAATCGCGTCAGCTCGGCGTATTGCGCCGTCGGCAGGACCTCCCGGAACTCCAGATGCGTCACCAGACAGAACAGGGTGACCTCCAGGAAGCTCAAGTCCCGCTGCGCCGGGAGCGCGGCGAGGACGGTCCCTACGTTCTGCTCCAGCCACGCCATCATGTTGAGCAGCGCGGTGCGCATCTTCGCCTGGTGCGGACCTTCCGTGCCGCCGCCCACCTTGGCCATGACCAGCGACACCTCCGTCGCCATGGCCTGCGTTGCGAGCTCCTGCGCATTGGCCAGCACCGGCACGTCGAGGTCCTCTGGCCATACGACGCGGGGCTTGCGGCTCGACTGCCGGTACAGCTCACGACAGACATTCAGGGCACCGAACCAGACACCTCGGGACGTCTGCAGGCTCGGGATTCGGAGCGCGGGATTGCCGCCGTAGTCCTCCGCATTGGAGGACATGAGGTCTCGTACCACGCGGAGGTCGTAATCGATGCCCAGCTCGGCGGCGAAGATGCGGGTGATTCGCGTGAAGTGGGAGCTGGAGCGGCCGACAATCACAGGTCTGGCGATTTCTTCGAGCACAGTTGGCATCTGTGTTCCTCCAATTCGAGAGGCGAGACGGGCAACTCTCACCACTGCCCGTCGTCGAGCGCGCGGATAACGGCGTCATGGCCCGCGCGCCAGGCGAACTCGAAGTCCTCGCCCGCGCCCCGGAACGCCTCGACGGACGTGCCGGTCATGTCCACGCGGATTTCCCGCACCTCGCAGTCCAGGTCGGAACGGTAGAAGGCGGGCTCGTCGGTGACGTTGATGGCGATGAGTCGCGAGCCCGGGAACAGCTCGCAGGCGTCATGCACGGGCACCGCCGACACCCGATCCGCGCCCGGGTCGATGCGCTGGAGCGTCGCGTCTTCGAACAGGAACGGGTTGGCCGCGCTGGAGGCCACTGCCTCCGCGACGGAGCCCTGCGTCGCCGCCACCCGGTGCAGGCCCTCTCCCGTGGGCTCCTGGTAGAAGGTCGCGAAGGGCACCGGCAGTTCCTCGATGCGCGCCCCATGGTGGAAGCGCTCCAGCACCTGGGTGAAGCGCTCATGGCTGAGCTCGGGAACCGATGACGCTCCTCCCGCCGCGCCCAGCGCCCCCGCCGCGAGCGCCGGAGCCAGCGCACCGCCCGAGATGAGCACCGCGAGCAGGCCCACCGCCGCACCCACCACGCCGCGCTTCTTTGCCTCCTCCATCGTCTCGTGCTCGTACACCTGGAAGAACGCCCGGTAACGGGTGCGCATGTCCTCCTCGGGAGCGGAGGCATAGAGGCTGCCCACCAGCGCGCCCATGCTGTTGCCCACCACGCAGTCGATGTGCACGCCGCGCTCTGTCAGCGCATCCAGCGCGCCCAGGTGCGCCAGCCCCCGCGCCGACCCCACGGAGAGCACCACGCACGTGCGCTCCGGGGCATGACGCAACGCCGACCCGCTCCGCCGGCAGGAGGCCGCTCCCACCATCAGCACGGCGAGCAGGGTGACGCGCAGGAGCTGCTTCATGGAGTCCTCCAAGATGATCGCTGGACTCTAGCCCAGCCCCGGGAGGGACTCCCTCGTGCGACCCCAACGCCCTCGGCCCGTCCTCGAATCGACCGCCCACCCGAGGCTTGCGCCGGGAGCAGGGCGCCCCCGAGCGGAAAGGGCGCTGCCACCGTGCGTATGGCTCACCCGCACCCGGGAGGACACTCCCCCTCGTCACCACCGGGGGGCAGCGCAGTCACATCCCGCGCACCTCGTGGGGCTTGTAGGGCGCCTCGAGCGCCTTCAGCTCCTCGGGGGCCAGCTTGAGGTCCACCGCGCGCACTGCGTCCTCCAGGTGCTCGGGCTTCGTGGCGCCGATGATGGGCGCCGTCACCTGAGGCCGTGACAGCAGCCACGCCAGCGCCACCTGCGCGGGCGGCACGTTGCGCGCGGCGGCCACCTTCTGTGTGGCCTCCGCCACCTCCCAGTCCCCGGGCTGGTCATAGAGCTGTCCGGAGAAGGTGTCCGACTTCGCGCGAGCCGTGGAGCTGCGGTCGTTCAGCGACTTGCGGGAGCCCGCGAGCAGGCCGCGCGCCAGCGGAGACCAGGGGATGACGCCGATGCCCTCGGACTCGCACAGGGGCAGCATCTCCCGCTCCTCCTCGCGGTAGACGAGGTTGTAGTGCCCCTGCATGGAGACGAAGCGCGACCAGCCGTGCAGGTCCGCCACGCCCAGCGCCCTCGCGAACTGCCACGCGTACGCGGACGACGCGCCCAGGTAACGCACCTTCCCCTGGCGCACGAGCTGATCCAACGCGGACAGCGTCTCCTCCAGCGGCGTGTTCGGGTCCATGCGGTGGATTTGATAGAGGTCGATGGTCTCCACGCCCAGCCGCTTCAGGCTCGCCTCGCAGCCCTGGACGATGTGCTTGCGCGACAGGCCGCGCAGGTTCTGCCCGTCGCCCATGGGGAAGTAGACCTTGGTGGCAATCACCACCTCGTCCATGCGCGCGTAGCGGCGCAAGGCACGGCCCGTGACTTCCTCGCTGACACCCATCGAGTACATGTCCGCGGTGTCGAAGAAGTTGATGCCCAGCTCCACCGCGCGGCGGAAGAAGGGCTGCGCTGCTTCCTCGTCCAACACCCAGGGGCGCCAGGTGGGCGTGCCGTAGCTCATGCAGCCCAGGCAGATGCGGGACACCCGCAGGCCGGTGCGGCCCAGGTTGGTGTACTTCATCGGTTCAATCCTCCGTCGTGACAGGACTCGTGGACGCTTGGTCGCCCTTGTCCTGGAAGCCGTCGCGTCATACTCCGGCCGGGTGGGTCTTTCATGAACGGGTGTCTTTTCTGATTGCCCAGATTCCGCTAAACGTACGGGGAATCCGAGGGGGTCGCTGAGCGGAGCCGTAGGGCGGGCGCCCCTGGATTGCGGGTGGGGTGCGCGCGTGGGGTTTCCGTCTGTGGCGCCCTCCTGGGAAGGCCCCCCGGGACCCACGACATGCACCTGCCGACGCGCGCCGACCCCGCCTCCGAATTCGTCTGCCCCGAGGACCTGACCTTCGTGGACCTCTGCCGCGCCCGGGCCTCGGCGCAGGGCGGACAGAACGTTTTCACCTTCCTGGATGAGGAAGGCGAGCGCACCGTCACCTACGCCGAATTGGACGCGGGCGCGCGGGCGGTGGCGGCGCTGCTGCGGCGGCACCTGGAACCGGGCGACCGGGCGCTCCTCCTGTACCCGCCCGGCCGCGAGTACGTGCTCGGCTTCCTGGGGTGCCTGTACGCGGGCGTGGTGGCGGTGCCCGCGTATCCGCCGGACCCGATGCGGCTGGGGCGCACGCTGCCCCGGCTCCAGGCGCTGGTGGCGGACTGCGGCGCGCGGGTGGCGCTCACCACGTCCGGCATCGCGGGGATGGTGGAGCCTCTCACGGAGGATGCGCCGGACCTGCGCGCGCTGCGCTGGCTGGCCACGGACTCGGTGCCGGCGGAGGAGGCGGAGGCGTGGCGGCCGGTGGAGCTTCACGGTGATGCGGTGGCGTTCCTCCAGTACACGTCGGGCTCCACGGGGACGCCGCGCGGCGTGGTGCTGCGGCACCGGCACCTGCTGCACAACTCGGGGCTGATCGCGCGCGGCTTCGATGCGGCGCCCAACCCGGTGGGCGTCATCTGGCTGCCGCCGTACCACGACATGGGGCTGATTGGCGGCATCCTCCAGCCGCTGTTCCGGGACATCCCCACCGTGCTGCTGCCGCCGCTGTTCTTCCTGCAGCAGCCGATGCGGTGGCTGGAGGCGGTGTCGCGCTTCGGCGGCACGGTGAGCGGCGGGCCCAACTTCGCGTTCGACCTCTGCGTGCGCAAGAGCACGCCGGAGGAGCGGGCCGCGTTGGACTTGAGCCGCTGGGAGGTGGCGTTCTGCGGCGCGGAGCCGGTGCGCGCGGAGACGCTGGAGCGTTTCGCGGAGGCCTTCGCGCCCTCGGGCTTCCGGCGCGAGGCGTTCTATCCCTGCTACGGGCTGGCGGAGGGCACGCTCATCGTCACCGGTGGCCGACGCGCGGAGGCACCGGTGGTGCGGCGCTTCGCTCGCGAGGGGCTGCGGCACGGCGAGGCGCGGGCCCCGGTGGACGGCGAGGTGGAGGCGGTGCTGGTGGGGTGCGGCGCGGCGCTGGGCGGGCAGGAGTTGCGCGTGGTGGACCCGGAGACGGGCGTGCCATCCGCGCCGGGGCGGGTGGGGGAACTCTGGGTGCGGGGCCCCAGCGTGGCGGATGGGTACTGGCAGCGGCCGGAGGAGACGGCGCGCACGTTCCACGGGCGGCTGGCGGGCTCTGTGGGCACGGATAACGGGCCGTACCTGCGCACCGGCGACCTGGGCGTCGTCGAAGGCGGCGAGGTCTTCGTCACCGGGCGACTGAAGGACGTGATGGTGCTGCGCGGGCGGAATCACTACCCGCAGGACCTGGAGCTGTCCGTGGAGCGCTGCCACCCGGGCCTGCGCCCTGGCTGTGGCGCCGCGTTCTCCGTGGAGGTGGACGGGGAGGAGCGGCTCACGCTGGTGCAGGAGGTCTCCGCGAAGGTGGCGGGGGACGTGGACACGGTGCTCACGCGCATCCGCGCGGCGCTGGCCGAGGAGCATGGCGTGGCCGCGCATGCGGTGGTGCTCATCTCCGCGGGCGCGCTGCCCAAGACGTCCAGCGGGAAGGTGCAGCGGCGGGCGTGCCGCGAAGCGTTCCTGGCCGGCACGCTGGACGTGGTGCGGGAGTGGCGCGAGGGGCAGGCGGAGCGCTCGTCGGTGGAGGGCTCGGCCGGGACTGAGACGCGGAACTCCGAGGTGTCGAAGGCCGCGATGGGGCAGGGCGAGGTGCTTCCGTGGCTCGTGTCGCGCGTGTCGGGGCTGCTCGGCGTGAGCGCTGGCGCGCTGGATGTGGATGCGCCGCTCACCCACTTCGGGCTCGACTCACTGCGCGCGCTGGAGGTGCTGCACGCGGTGGAGGAGGGATGGCGCGTGTCGCTCCCGCCCGCGCTGCTGCTCCAGGGACCGAGCCTGCGTGAAGTCACGGCCTGGGTGGAGCAGCGGCGCGGTGACGCTTCCGTGCGTCCGGAGGCGGTGCCGTCCACTCTGGCGAGTGGCGCGACGTACGTGTCCGATGGTCAGCGCGCGCTGTGGTTCCTCCAGCGCATGGCGCCCGGGAGCACTGCGTACCATGTGGCCCGCGCGCTGCGGTTCACCTCGCCCGTGGATGCCGCGGTGCTCGGGCGCGTGTTCTCGACGCTCGTCGCGCGCCACCCGGCCCTGGCCTGCGCGTTCCCCGAGGAGCGCGGGGAGCCCGTGCTGCGGCCCTCTGCCTCCGTGCCGTCACTGGAGCTGGAGGACGCTTCTGCGATGACGGTGGAGGCCCTGCGCGAGCGGCTCGACGCCGAGGCACATCGGCCCTTCGATTTGGAGCACGGGCCGCTCGTCCGCGCGCGCCTTTTCACCGGTGCGCAGGGCGGGTCCGTGTTGTTGTTCGTGCTGCACCACCTGGTCACCGACTTCTGGTCGCTGGAGGTGCTGGCCGAGGAGCTGGGCGCGCTCTACACCGCCGAAGTCCACGGCATACCCGCCACACTGCTCCCGCCTCCGCCTCCTGCACCGGCCATCCTCCAGGCCCAGGAGGTGCGCTACACGGGGCCTGCCGGCGACGCGCTCCAGGCATGGTGGCGCGAGCGGCTGGGCGGTGAGCTGCCGGCGCTGGAGCTGCCCACGTCGCGGCCCCGGCCCCGGCTCCAGTCCTTCCGGGGCGCCACCGTGTCGTTCCGCGTGGAGCCCCCGACGGCCGCGCGCCTGAAGGCGCTGGCGCACGCGCATGGCGCCACGCCGTTCATGACGTTGCTGGCGGGATACGTCGCCTTCCTGCGCCGCTACACAGGGCAGGAGGACGTCATCGTGGGCACGCCCACCGCGGGCCGGACTCGCGCGGACCTGTCCCGGCAGGTGGGCTACTTCGTCAACCCCGTGGCACTGCGCGCGCGCATGCCCCGTGGGCTGTCCTTCTCCGGCCTGCTGGCGCAGGTGCGCGGCACCGTGCTGGAGGCGCTGGAGCATCAGGACCTGCCCTTCGCCCGACTCGTCGAGCGGCTTCAGCCCCGACGAGACCCGTCCCGTGCGCCTGTCTTCCAGGCGATGTTCGCGCTGCAGTCCGGCCGGCCCGGGCGCGAGGCGCTGGGTGCATTCGCCCTCGGGGAGCCAGGTGCGCGGGCTCGCCTGGGCGCGCTGGAGCTGGAGTCCTTCCCCCTGGGCCACCGCGCCTCGGCCTTCGACCTCACGCTGATGATGGCGGAGGTGGACGGCGGCTTCTCGGCCAGCCTGGAGTACTGCGCGGACCTCTTCGACGCGGACGCCGCCGCGCGCATGGCCCGCCACCTGCGCGGGCTGCTGGAGGCGGTCTCCTCCGCACCCGACGTTCCGCTGGTGGAGCTGCCACTGCTGGATGCGGACGAGCGGCGCGGACTGCTGGACCTGGGGCGCCGGGCGGAGGCCCCGAAGCACGCCTCCGGCGCGGAGCTGCACCTGCTCTTCGAGGCCTGGGCCGCGCGGACTCCCGACGCCGTGGCGCTCGTCGCTGGTGCCACCCGGTGGACGTACCGCGAGGTGGATGCGTGGGCCGGACGGCTCGCGGCCCGGCTGCGGCGGCATGGCGTGGGGCCCGAGGTGCGCGTGGGCACGTTGCTGGAGCGCGGTGGGCCGGAGTCGGTGGTGGCCTTCCTCGCCGTGCTCAAGGCGGGTGGCACGGTGGTTCCGTTCGAGCCGGCGCACCCTCCCGAGCGCGTGGCGTGGATGCTCACGGACGCGGGTGCGCGGGTGCTGCTGGCCCATGGGAAGCTGGCGCAGCGGATCGTCCTTCCTGAGGGTGTGGAGTTCCTGCGCTGGGAAGAGCACGGCGCTCCGGGCCAGGCCGCCGAGGAGCCCGTCGTGGCTGGCACCTCGGTGCCATCGCCGGACTGCGCGGCCTACGTCATCTACACGTCGGGCAGCACGGGGCGGCCCAAGGGCGTGGTGGTGACCCATCGGGGCGCGGTGCACCTGTCCGAGTCCATGGGCACGGGCCTTCCCTTCGGTCCGGGCGCGCGGGTGCTCCAGTTCTCCTCGCCGTCCTTCGATGCCTCGGTGGCGGAGTACGTCCAGTCCCTCACCACCGGCGCCGCGCTGCACCTGCCTCCGCCGGGTGAGTTGCTCGCGGGCGAGGCGCTGCACCGCGTGCTGAAGGAGCAGCGCATCACCGCGGTGACGCTGCCGCCGTCCGTCTCCACGCTTCTGCCGGAGGCGCCGCTCCCGGAGTTGAAGATGCTCATGTCCGCGGGCGAGGCCTGCCCTGCGGACCTCGTCGCGCGCTTCGCGAATGGCCGGACGTTCGTCAACGCGTATGGCCCCACCGAAGTCACGGTGTGCGCCACCTGGGAGCGCTGCTCGCCGGAAGACGCGGGCCCGCCGCCCATCGGCCGGCCGCTGCCGCACATCCACGCGTACGTGCTCGACGAGGCGCTGCAACCGGTGCCCCTGGGCGTGGCGGGAGAGCTGTACGTGGGCGGGCCGTCCGTGGCGCGCGGCTACCTGGGCCGTCCGGACCTCACCGCCGAGCGCTTCGTGCCGGACGCGTACGGTGGCGAGCTCGGCGCGCGGCTGTACCGCACGGGCGACGTGGTGCGCTGGCGCGCGGACGGGCGGCTCGACTTCGTGGGCCGCGCGGACGCGCAGGTGAAGCTGCGTGGCTTCCGCATCGAGCCGGGCGAGGTGGAGGTGGCGCTGCGAGAAGTCGCCGGCATGCGCCAGGCCCATGTCACCGTGTGGCGGCCTCCCGCGGGCGGTGAGCCCCGGCTGGTGGCGTACGTGGTGCCTGCGTCCGCTGAGCCGCTCGCGCCGGGCGAGGTGAAGGCCCTGTTGCGCGCGCGGCTGCCCGAGCACCTGGTGCCCGCGGACATCATCGCGCTCGCCGCGCTGCCGCTGATGGCGAGCGGCAAGGTGGACCCGCGCGCGCTGCCGCCTCCCGCGAGGACCGCGGCGCCGGACGGTGCGCCCCGCACGCCGCTGGAGGAGTCCATCGCCCGCGCGTGGGCCGAGACACTGGGCCATCCGTCCGTCGGCGTGCACGCGCACTTCTTCGACGACCTGGGCGGCAGCTCGCTGGCGGCGGTGCGGGCGTGCTCGCGGCTGCGCGAGTCGCTCGGTCGGGACGTTCCCATCACGCACTTCTTCGAACATCCCACCGTCCACGCGCTCGCCCGGAGGCTGTCCGCCGAGGCGAAGCCCGAGACGGAAGGCGTCAAGCACCAGGAGCGCGCGGAGGCCCGCAGGCAGGTCCTCCAGCGGCGCGGAAGGAACACCCGAGGCAATGACTGAACAGGACGCGACGACGGGCGTTGGTGGCAATGACATCGCGATCATCGGCATGGCCGGGCGCTTTCCCGGCGCCGCCGACATGCGCGCCTTCTGGCGCAACCTGTGCGAGGGCGTGGAGTCCATCTCCCGCCTGAAGCCCGAGGTGCTGGAGGCGTCGCCGCTGGTGCCCGAGTCGGTGCGCAAGCACCCGGACTTCGTGCCCGCGGCGTCGGTGCTGGACGAGGGCGAGTCCTTCGACGCCGGCTTCTTCGACGTGCCGCCGCGCGAGGCGAAGTGGATGGACCCGCAGCAGCGCATCTTCCTGGAGTGCGCGTGGTCCGCGCTCGAGGACGCGGCGTATGACCCGGAGCGGTACGCGGGGAAGATTTCCCTCTACGCGGGCGCGGGGCCGTCGCTGCACACGCTGTCGCTGCTGGGGCAGGGGAAGCTGGACCCGGCCTCGCTCTTCGAATTGCTGGGCACCACGGGCGAGAATCTCGCGACGAAGGCGTCCTTCAAGCTGAAGCTGCGCGGCGAGAGCCTGGCCGTCTACACCGCGTGCTCCACGGGCCTGGTCGCCGTCCACATGGCCTGCCAGAGCCTGCTGTTGCGCCAGTCCGACATGGCCATCGCCGGAGCGGCGCGTCTGTCGCTGCCGCAGCGCACGGGCTACCTCTTCCAGGACGGGATGATTCTCTCCCCGGACGGACACTGCCGCGCCTTCGACGCGAAGGCGGCGGGCACGGTGCCGGGCAACGGCGTGACGGCGGTGGTGCTCAAGCCGCTGGAGGACGCGCTGCGGGACGGCGACCACGTGTACGCGGTCATCCGCGGCTCCGCGCTGAACAACGACGGCGGCCTGAAGGTCGGCTACACGGCGCCGAGCGTCGAGGGACAGGCGGACGTCATCGGTGAGGCGCTGGCGTACGCGGGGCTGGAGGCGGGGGACATCGGCTACGTGGAGGCGCACGGCACCGGCACCGCGCTCGGGGACCCGATTGAAGTCGCGGCCCTCACGCGGGCATACCGGCGGCAGACGGACCGGAAGGGCTACTGCGGCCTCGGCTCGGTGAAGACGAACATCGGCCACCTGGACACGGCGGCGGGCCTGGCCGGCCTCATGAAGGCGGCGCTCGCGCTGCACCATGAGGAGCTGCCTCCCAGCCTGAACTTCGAGCGGCCCAACCCGGCCATCGACTTCGCGAACAGTCCTTTCTTCGTCGTGAGCGAGCGGCGACCGTGGCCGCGCGGGGACGTGCCCCGGCGCGCGGGTGTCAGCTCGTTCGGCATCGGCGGCACCAACGCGCATGCGGTGCTGGAGGAGGCGCCGCTGCCTCCGCCGCCCGCGCCGAGCGCCCGGCCCACGCAGGTGGTGACGCTGTCCGCCCGCACGGCGGGAGCGCTGGACGCGACGGCGAGGCAGTTGGCGGACTGGCTGGAGTCCGCGCCCGCCGACGTGGCGCTCGCGGACGTGGCCTTCACACGCAACGCGGGGCGCCGCGCTTTCCAGCAGCGGCGCACGGTGGTGGCGAAGGACCGGGCGGAACTGCTGGCGAAGCTGCGGGCTCCGGGCAAGGCGCAGGTGCTGGAGGACGTGGCGGCGGCGCGCGAGCGGCGCGTGGCCTTCCTGCTGCCGGGGCAGGGCGCGCAGTCGGTGGGCATGGGGCGCGAGCTGTACGCGGCGGAGCCGGCATACCGTGAGGCGCTGGATGCGTGCCTGACGGGGCTGGGGCCGCAGTTGGAGACGGCGCTGCGCGGCGTGTTGCTGCCGGCTCCGGGCGCGGAGGTGGCCGCGCGCGACACGTTGGCGGACCCGCGCTACGCGCTGCCGGCGCTGTTCTCCGTGGAGTACGCGCTGGCCCGGCTCTGGGAGGCGTATGGCGTGAAGCCGTACGCGTTGCTGGGGCACAGCTTCGGTGAGTACACGGCGGCGTGCCTCGCGGGGGTGTTGCCGCTGGAGGACGCGCTGGCGCTGGTGACGGCGCGCGGGCGACTGATGGCGCGGCTACCTCCGGGGAGCATGACGGCGGTGGGCGCGGCGGAGGAGGTGGTGCGTCCGCTGCTGTCCGGTGGGCTGGCGCTGGCCGCGGTGAACGGGCCGGAGCGGTGCGTGGTGTCCGGGCCCACGTCCGAGGTGGACGCGCTGGAGCGCGAGCTGACGTCGCGCGGCCTCGGCGTGCTGCGGCTTCCGGCGGGGCACGCGTTCCACTCGACGGCGGTGGAGCCGCTGATGGACGAGCTGAAGCGCGTGGTGTCGGGGCTGCGGCTGTCCGCGCCCCAGCTGCCGTACGTGTCGAGCGTCACCGGCACGTGGATTCGCGCGGAGGAGGCGACGGACCCGGCGTACTGGGCACGGCAGATGCGGGCGCCGGTGCGCTTCGGTGACGGGCTGGAGGCCCTGAAGGCCGACGGCTGCACCGTGTTCCTGGAGGTGGGGCCGGACCAGGCGCTCACCGCGTTGGCTCGGCTGGGGCTGCGCGGGCACGCGGGGCGAGCGGTGGCTTCGCTGCCTCGCGCGGGGGCGAAGGCGTCGGAGCATGCGGCGCTGAGCGAGGCACTGGGCGCGCTGTGGGAGCAGGGCCTGGAGGTGCGCTGGCAGGACGTCTACGCGCACGAGCAGCGCCGGCGGTTGTCGCTGCCGACGTATCCCTTCGAGCGCCAGCCCTTTGGGATGGAGGTGCCGACGGTCATCCCGGCCACGGCCGTCGCCACGGCGCAGGCGACGACGCCTGTTCAGGCGGAGCAGCAGGTTGCTCCCGCACCCGTGGCGGAGCTGCCGGCGGACAAGGTCGGGCCGCGCACGGACGTGGAGCGCAAGGTGCTGGAGATCTGGCGCGAGCGACTGGGGCGCACGGACTTCGGCATCCACGACGACTTCCTGGAACTGGGCGGCAACTCGCTGATGGCGGCGCAGATGCTGACGCGCCTGCGCGAAGCCTTTCCCGTCCAGCTCCCGCTGAGCGACTTGTTCGAGGCCCCCACCGTGGCGGGCGTGGCGGCGCGCATCCAGGCGCGGCTGGGCACGGGGGCGGAGAGCGCGGAGGCGGCGCTGCCTCCCCTGGTGCGCGTCCCCCGTGACGGCGCGCTGCCGCTGTCCGTGGTGCAGGAGCGCGTGGTCGCCCTGGAGCAGGCGGTGCCGGGCAACCCGGCGCTCAACATGTCCATGGTGCTGCGGATGAGCGGCACGCTGGACGTGGCGGTGCTGGAGCGGAGCCTGGAGGCGATGACGCGGCGCCACGAGGCGCTGCGCACGTCGTACCCCCGGGTGGACGGGCACACGGTGGTCCGCATCGCCCCGGAGCTGAAGCTGCCGCTGACTCCGGAGCCGGTGGCGGGGGCCACGCCGGAGGCTCGCGAGGCGGAGGGGCGCAGGCTGGTGCACGTGGAGACGGCGCGGCCGCTCGACATCGAGCGCGGGCCCGTGGTGCGCGCGCGGCTGCTGCGGCTGGCTCCGGATGAGCACCTGCTCGCCGTCACGGTGCACCACGTGGTCTGTGACACGTGGTCGCTGGTGGTGTTCGGGCGGGAGCTGGGGACGCTCTACGGCGCCTTCCAGCAGGGCCAGCCGTCGCCCCTGCCCGAGCTGGCGGTGCAGTACGCGGACTATGCGGCGTGGCAGCGGAAGGCGCTGGAGGTGGGCGCGTTCACCTCGCAGTCCGCCGCGTGGCGCGAGCGCCTGGTGTCGCTGCCGGGCGCGCTGGACCTGCCGGTGGACCGCCCGCGCACAGACGGGCCCGCGCTGGGTGGTGCTCGACGCAACGTGGGCTTCTCTCCGGAGATGACCCGCGCGGTGCATGCGTTGGCGCAGCGCGAGGGCGTCACCCCGTTCATGGTGCTGCTGGCGTCCTGGAAGGCGCTACTGGCGCGCTGGTCGGGCCGGGATGACCTGGTGGTGGGCACGCCCATCGGCAACCGGAGCCGCCCGGAGCTGGAGCCGGTCATCGGCTACGTGGCGCACGCGGTGCCGCTGCGCACGGACCTGTCCGGCGACCCGAGCTTCCGCGAGCTGCTCGGGCGCGTGCGGGACGTGATGCTGGAGGCGTACGCCCACCCGGACGTGCCCTATGAGCACCTGGTGAAGGAAATCGAGCCCGCGAAGGACACGGGCCGCGAGCGCGTCTTCGACTCGCTGTTCATCCTGCACAACCGCTTCGAGCCGCACCTGGAGCTGCCGGGCCTGCGGATGAGCCTGGTGGAGGTCCAGGACGGGCCGGCGCAGTTCGGCGCCGTGCTGTCGTCCCTCTCCATCTCCATGGGCGAGGGCGACGAGGGCTTCTCCGGCACGCTGGACTACGCCGTGGAGCGCTTCGAGCCCGCGACGATGGAGCGGTTGATGGCGCACTGGGATGCGCTGCTCGCCGCAGCGGTGGCGGACCCGGAGCAGCGTCTCTCCGCGCTGCCGCTGGAGGTGGCGTCCGTTGCCGCCGCTCCGGTGCCGGAGTCCAGGGACGTGCGCGTGCAGGTGCCCGCCGTGTCGCTGCTGGAGGCGCGGGCCGCGAAGGAAGCGCGCGCCGTGGCGCTCACGATGGGAGCGCGGAGCATCACCTGGGGCGAGCTGCGCGAGAAGGCGCGGCGGCTCGCGGCGGTGCTGGTGGCCCGCGACGTGGGGCCCGAGGTGCTGGTGGCCGTGTGCCTGGAGCCGTCCGTGGAGCGCGTGGTGGCGCTCTGGGCGGTGCTGGAGGCGGGCGGCGCGTACGTGCTGCTCTCCGTGCCGCAGCTTCGCGAGCTGTCCTCGCTCGCGTCCGAGGGCGGACCGCCGCCTCTGCTGCTTACGCACGAGCGCGTGAGGACGGGCGTGACGCTGGATGCCACCCGCGTGCTTCACGTGGACACGCTGCTCGCGGAAGGGAAGGGCACAGACGCGCTGGCTCGCGCGTCACTCCTGCCTGGGACCGACGCCTCGGGCGCGGCGCGTCCCCTGGAGACCCTCTCGGAGTCGATGCTCCGGGCCTCACGCGCGGAGGGACTCACCCGGAGTCGTCCGGCGAACGTGGCGGCGGAGACGATGGTGTGCCTGGAGCCGAGAGTCGGCCCCTCGGGAGACCGGCTCCGCGCCATCCACACGCACCGCACGGTGGCGGACCTGTTCCACCACCTGGATGCGGCCGGCCACGCGGCGGAGGGCGTATGGCTCGCGGCCGAGGAGACCCACTCGCCGGGCTCGGGCCTGGAAGTGCTGTGGGCCCTCACCCGGGGTCTGCGCGTGGTGCTGCCCGAGGAGCGAGCGCGCTTCAGCCTGTTGTCGGCGGGCTCGGGGGCCGCGCGCAGGGGGCCGGACTTCAGCCTGTCGTTCTTCGCCAACGACGAGGACTCGCTCGGCGGGCGCAAGTACCGGCTGCTGCTGGAGGCGGCGAAGTTCGCGGACGCGAATGGCTTCTCCGCGGTGTGGACGCCGGAGCGGCACTTCCATGCCTTCGGTGGCCTCTACCCGAGGCCGGCGGTGGTGGGCGCGGGCGTGGCCACGGTGACGGAGCGCGTGGGCATCCGCGCGGGCAGCGTGGTGCTCCCGCTGCATGACCCCGTCCTCGTGGCGGAGGAGTGGTCCGTGCTGGACAACCTGTCCGACGGCCGCGTGGGTGTGTCGTTCGCCTCGGGCTGGCACGCCAACGACTTCGTCTTCGCGCCGGACCGGTACGCGCGCCGCAAGGAGGTCATGCTCCGTGGCGTCGAGGAGGTCCGGACGCTGTGGCGCGGAGGCACGGTGCGCCGCCGCAATGGCGCGGGCGACGAGGTGGAGCTGTCCCTCCGCCCGCGTCCCGTCCAGAAGGAGCTGCCCGTCTGGCTCACCGCCGCGGGCAGCCCGGAGACGTTCCGCCTGGCGGGCGAGCTGGGCGCGTACGTACTCACCAACCTGATGGGCCAGCACCTGGAGGAGCTGGCCGCGAAGGTGGCGCTGTACCGCGAGGCCTGGCACCAGCACGGGCACGCGGGCCGGGGGCACGTGAGCCTGATGATGCACACGTACCTGGGCGCGGACCCGGCCGAAGTACGCGAGCGTGTGCGCCAGCCGTTGCTCAATTACTTCCGCAGCTCGGTGGACATCCTCGCGGGCTTCGTCGCCAGCCAGGGGTTGAAGATGGACCCGCGCTCGCTGACTCCCGCGGACGTGGACGCGCTGCTGGAGCACGGGGTGGAGCGCTACGTGGAGGACGGCGGCCTCTTCGGCACACCGGACTCCTGCGGGCCCGTGGTGGAGCGCGTGCGCGGGCTCGACGTGGATGAGGTGGCCTGCCTCGTGGACTTCGGCGTGGAGGTGGACGCGACGCTCGAAGGCCTGCGGCACCTGGATGCGCTGCGGGGACGGTACGCACCGGAGCCGGGAGCACCGGTGCCTTCCGCGACGCTTCAGGAGGGGCCCAACGCGGCGGAGGCGCTGCTGTCACTGGTGCGCGAGACGGGCATCACCCACCTGCACTGCACGGTGGCGCAGGCCCGCGCGCTGTCGGAAGTGCCCGGCGCGGCGGGGGTGCTTCGCCGCGTGCTGCTGGAGGGCGCGACGCCAGAGGACGCGGCTTCGCTGGCCCACTCGCTGGGCGCGGAGGTCGTGCGCCACGACGGGGGGCTCGGCGCGTGGCTCGCTTCCGGGAATGGAAGCTCCATTCCGTTCGAGGTCGTCGACGCGCGGGGCCGGCCGGTGCCTCCGGGCGTGGTGGGCGAGCTGGCCGTCACGGGCGCGGGTGTTCCTCGCGGCTTCTGGAATGCGCCGGGCACCGCGTCGCTTCGCATCGTCCAGACCACGGAAGCGGGGGCGCGCAGGCTGATGACGGGCCGCCGCGCGCGGTGCCGTGGCGACGGTTCGCTGGAATTGCTGGCCGCCGTGCCCGCGCCGGCACGCCGTCCGAAGCCGCCGAAGGTCGCGGCGACGCCCGGGGCCTCGGCGAAGAAGCCCGAGGGCCCTCCGCCCATCCCTCGTGTCCCGCGAGAGGGGCCGTTGCCGCTGTCCTTCGCGCAGCAGCGGCTCTGGTACCTGGACCACCTGGAGCCGGGGAACGTGGCCTACAACAACGCCGTCACGCTCGTGATGAGCGGCACGTTGGATGTGGCCTCGCTGGAGCGCGCCCTCAACGAGGTGGTGCGCCGGCACGAAATCCTCCGGACCACGTTCGCCATGGCGGACTCGGGCTCGGTGCAGGTCATCGCGCCGTCGCTGGAGGTGCCCATCGTCCTGGCGGTGGCGGAAGGCGCGGGTGAGGACGAGGTCTCCACCTGGGCGAAGGAGGAGGCGCGCCGTCCGTTCGACCTCCAGGCCGGCCCGCTGATGCGCGCGGCGCTGCTGCGAGTCAGCGGCACCGAGCACGTGCTGCTGCTCGTGCTGCACCACATCGTCTCGGACGGCTGGTCCGCGGGCGTGATGATGCACGAGCTGGCGCGGCTGTACGCGGCCTTCATGGAAGGCCAGCCGTCGCCGCTGCCCGCGCTGCCCGTGCAGTACGCGGACTACTCCGTCTGGCAGCAGGAGTGGATGCGCGGCCCCGAGCTGAAGACCGAGCAGGACTGGTGGCGGGACGTGCTGTCCGACGTGCCCGTACTGCGCCTGCCCACGGATCGGCCCCGGCCTCCGGTGCAGACGTACCCCGGCGCGCGGCTGCCCGTCACCGTGCCGAAGCGACTGGCGGAGTCCCTGGCCGCGGTGGGCCGTCGCGAGGGCGCCACGCCCTTCATGGTGCTGATGGCGGCGTGGCAGTCCCTGCTGCACGCGTACTCCGGCCAGGAGGACTTCGCGGTGGGCACGCCGGTGGCGGGCCGCAACCGCCCGGAGGTGGAGCCGCTCATCGGCTGCTTCATCAACTCCATCGCCCTGCGCGCGGACCTGTCCGGGGACCCGACCTTCGTGGAGATGCTCGGCCGCGTGCGCCGCTCCGCACTGGGTGGCTTCGCGCACCAGGAGGTGCCCTTCGAGAAGCTGGTGGACGCGCTCCACGTGGCGCGTGACTTGAGCCACACGCCCATCTTCCAGACGATGCTGGTGCTGCACAACACGCCCGCGCCCGAGCTGTCCCTGGCCGGCGTGCACATCCGCAGCCGCCTGGTCCCCACGGGTGCCACCAAGCTGGACCTCACGCTGGAGCTGGTGGAGTCGAAGGAGGGGTTGGCGGGCGCCATCGAGTACAACACCGACCTCTTCGACGCGGACACCATCTCCCGGCTGTCGGAGCACCTGCTCCGCCTGCTGGAGTCCGTGGCCTCCGCGCCCGAGCAGCGCCTGTCGCGGCTCTCCCTCCTGTCCGAGGCCGAGCTGCAGCGACTGCTGGTGGAGTGGAACCCGTCCGCGGCCCCCGAACCCTCCGGCTCGGACACGGTGCCCGCGCGCTTCGCGGCGCAGGTGGCGCGTACGCCGGACGCGGTGGCGGTGGAGGACGGCACCCGGCGGCTCACCTACCGCGAGGTGGATGCGCTGTCCTCGCGGCTCGCGCGGCACCTGCGCGAGTTGGGCGTGGGGTCGGATGCCGTCGTGGCGCTCGCGCTGGTGCAGCCCGCGGACGTGGTGGCGGGAATGCTCGGCGTCATGCGCGCCGGGGCTGCGGCGGTGGTGCTCGACGTGGAGCATCCGGCGGAGCGGCTCTCCGGCATCCTCGATGACACGCGGGCGCGCGCCGTCGTTACGTCCAGGGCCTGGGCCGCGCGAGTGCCCGGGCGCGAGGGCACGGCGGTGGTGTCGCTGGAGTCCCTGCCCGAAGTGGGCGCCGAGCCTTCGGCGGGTCCCGAGGCGCACCATGCGGCGTGCATCGTCTACACCTCCGGCTCCACGGGCCGGCCGAGGGGCGTGGTGCTGGAGCACCGGCAGCTCGTGTCCGCGACGCGGGCTCGGCGCGCGGTGTACGGCGTGCCCGGTGTCGTCCTGTCGCTGGCGCCGTTCACCTTCGACGCGTCGCTGGCGGGCCTGCTCTGGTCCCTCTTCGAGGGCGGCACGCTGCGCTACCCGGACGCGGAGGAGCGCGAGGACCCGCGGAAGCTCGCGGAGCTGATGGCGAAGGCAGGCATCACACACCTCATCTCCGTGCCGGCGCTCTACGGGCAGGTGCTCGCGGCGGCGCCGCCGGGCGGACTGTCCGGCCTGCGCGCGGTGAGCGTGGGCGGTGAGGCGTGCCCGCTGGAGCTGGCCCGCGCGCACCATGAGGCGCTGCCCACGGTGGCGCTGTTCAACGAGTACGGCCCCACCGAGGCCACCATCTGGAGCACCGTGCACCGCGTGCGTCCGGACGAGCAGGGCTCCGTGCCCATCGGCCGCGCGGTGCCCGGTGCCCGCGTGTACCTGCTGGATGCACGGCGCCAGTTGATGCCTCAGGGCGCACCGGGCGAGGTGTACGTGGGCGGCACCGGTGTGGCGCGGGGCTACCTGGGCCAGCCGGTGCTCACCGCCGAGCGCTTCGTGGCGGACGCCTTCGACGGGCGCCCCGGCGCGAGGATGTACCGCACGGGAGACCTGGCGCGCTGGCGCGCGGACGGGACGCTGGAGTTCCTGGGCCGCTCCGACACGCAGGTGAAGGTGCGGGGCTTCCGCATCGAACCGGGCGAGGTGGAGGCCGCGCTGCTCGCGAGCCCCGCGGTGAAGGAGGCCGCGGTGGTGGCGAGAGAGGACGGCAAGGGGCCGAAGCGGCTCGTCGCCTACGTCGTCCCTGTGACGGAGGGGAACACCGAGGCGCTGACCACCACGGAAATGAAGGCGTGGCTGCTGTCCCGACTGCCGCCGTACATGGTGCCCGCCGCGTACGTGACGCTGGTCGCCCTGCCGCGCACGCGTCACGGCAAGGTGGACACGCGCGCGCTGCCCGCGCCCGACGCGGCCTCGGCCGAGGCCAGGGGTGCTCCCGCCGTGGCGCCGCGCACGGAGGTGGAGGAGAAGCTCGTGGCCCTCTGGCGCGAGGTGCTCCACCTGGAGCGCGTCGGCATCCACGATGACTTCTTCGAGCTGGGGGGCGACTCCATCCTCGGCTTGCAGATCATCACCCGCGCCCGCGCGGCCGGCATCGAGCTGTCTCCGAAGCAGCTCTTCCAGAACCCCACGGTGGCGCGGCTGGCCACCGTCGCGGGGACGCGGCTCGCCGTCCAGGCCGAGCAGGGACCCGTGGTGGGCCCGGTGGCCCTCACGCCGATTCAGCGCTGGTTCTTCGAGCTGGGGCTGGAGGCGCCGCAGCACTGGAACATGTCGCTGCTGCTCGACGTGAAGACGGCGCTGGACCCGGCGCTGCTGGAGCGGGCGCTGGCGCACGTCCTGGAGCACCACGACGCGCTCCGCCTGCGCTTCGCTCGCGCGGAGGACGGCTGGCACCAGGCGTCCGCGGCTCCGGGCGAGCCCGTGACTGTGGAGCACGCGCGGATGGAGCAGGCGGAAGCGCTGCAATCGTCGCTGCGGCTGGACGGGCCGTTGGTGAAGGTGGCGCTGCTGGAGTCGGACGCGGGGCGGCCGGCGCGGCTGATGCTGGCGGTGCACCACCTGGTGGTGGACGCGGTGTCGTGGCGCATCCTGCTGGAGGACCTGGCGGCGGTGTACGCGCAGCTCGCGACGGGCGCGGCGGTGCGGCTGCCGCCCAAGACGACGTCCTTCCAGGTGTGGGCGCGCGGGCTGGAGTCGCTGGCGCGCTCGGAGAAGCTGGCGGCGGAGCGCGCATGGTGGCTGGAGCGGCCGTGGGGTGAGGTGGCGGGGCTGCCTCGGGACTTCTCCGACGGAGTCAACACCGAGGCCACCGCGCGCACGGTGCGCGTAACGCTGGACGCGGAGGAGACGAAGGCCCTGCTGCACGACGTGCCCAAGGCGTGGCACACGCAGCCGCAGGACCCGCTGCTCACCGCGCTGGCGCAGGCGCTCGCCGCGTGGACGGGGAAGAGCACGGCGCTGGTGGACGTGGAGGGCCATGGCCGTGAGGAGGTTCTCCCGGGCGTGGACGTCTCGCGCACGGTGGGCTGGTTCACGCGCTTCTTCCCTGCGCTGCTGGACCTGCGAGGCACGCACGCTCCGGGCGAGGCGTTGCGCGCGGTGAAGGAAGGACTGCGTGCGGTGCCGTCGCAGGGCATGGGCTGGGGCCTGCTGCGGTACGTGGCGCGCGACACGTCACTGGCGGCGCTGCCGTCGGCGGAGGTCGGCTTCAACCACCTGGGGCAGGTGGACGGGGCCGTGGACGCGGGGGCGCCCTTCGCGCTCTCGCCGGAAGGGGAGTCGCTGCGGCAGCGGGCCCCGAGCTCTCGCCGTCCGTACGCGCTGGACGTGACGAGCGCGGTGCGTGACGGCCGGCTCGAGGTGCTGTGGACGTTCAGCGAGGCCCTGCACCGTCGCGAGACGGTGGTGGCCGTGGCCGAGGATTTCCTCGCGCGGCTCAAGGCCCTGGTGGTGGCGTCGCGGGCGCCGGATGCGGGAGGCCACTCTCCGTCCGACTTCCCGCTGGCCAAGGTGAAACAGGCGCAGTTGGACAAGCTGTCCGCCCGCTTCGGGAAGAAGACGCGATGAGTGACAACCTCGAGGACCTGTACCCGCTGTCGCCCCTGCAGGGCGGCATGCTCTTCCACGCGCTCGCGGAGCCCGGCCAGGGGCTGTACTTCAACCAGCTCGTCTGCGAGCTGCGCGGGCGCCTGGACCTGGGGGCCTTCACGCGCGCGTGGCAGGGCACGGTGGCGGCGCACCCGGTGCTGCGCACGGCCCTCGTCTGGGACGACGTGGACGAGCCCGTTCAGGTGGTGCTGCGCGAGGTGGACCTGCCGCTGCGCGTGGAGGACTGGCGCGACCTGTCCTCCGAAGCACGGGAGTCCCGCCTGGCGGCCTTCCTGGAGCAGGACCGCCGTGACGGCTTCGACCTGTCCCGCGCGCCGCTGGTGCGGCTGACGCTGCTGCGCACCGAGGACGAGGCGCACCGGCTCGTGTTCAGCCACTCGCACCTGGTGCTGGACGGCTGGTCCGTGCCGCTGGTGTTGCGTGACGTCTTCGCGCTGTACGAAGGCGCGCTCGCGGGCCGCACGCCGCGCCTCGCGTCTCCGCGTCCGTACGGGGACTACATCGGCTGGCTCGCGGAGCACGAGCTGTCCGTCTCGGAGTCCTTCTGGCGCCGCGAGCTGGCGGGCTTCCACGAGCCCACCGCGACAGGGGCGGGGCAGGGCGAGGGGCCGGGCCGGGCCACGCGGGTGCTGCACCTGCCGGCCGAAACCACGGCCGCGCTGAATGCCTTCGCGCGACGGCACGGGCTCACCGCGCACACGCTGGTGCAGGGCGCGTGGGCCATGGTGCTGGGCCACCTGTCCGGCACCGAGGACGTCGTCTTCGGCACCACCGTGTCCGGTCGTCCGCCGGACCTGGCGGGCGTGGAGGACATGGTCGGCCTGTTCATCAACACCCAGCCCGTGCGCGTGCGGCTGTCACCGGACACGCCGTGGGTGGCGTGGTTGCGCCGGATTCAAGAGGTGCAGGTGGAGGCGCGCCAGCACGAGCACGCGCCGCTGGTGAAGGTGCAGCGCTGGAGCGACGTGCCCGCGGGCACCGCCCTCTTCGACACGCTGGTCGTCTTCGAGAACTACCCGCTGGACGCCGCGCTCACCTCCGCCTCGCGCGCGCTGGAGGTGCGCGACGTGCGCGCGATGGAGGCGGACCACCACGCCCTCACGCTCATCTCCTCCAACGGTGCGCGGCTGCCGCTGCACCTGCGCTATGACCGCACGCGCTTCACCGAGGCGTTCGCGGACGCGCAGCTGGAGCGCCTGCGCCGCGTGCTGGAGGCGATGGCCGCGCGCCCCGAGGGCCGCCTGGGCGAGCTGCCCCTGCTGTCCGATGCGGAGCGCCACCAGCTCCTCGTCGCGTGGAACGACACGCGCACGGACCTCCCCACCGAGGCCACCGTCCACGGTCTCTTCGAGGCTCAGGTGGAGCGTACGCCTGACGCGGTGGCCGTGCGCATGGGCGATGCGCGGCTCACCTTCCGGGAGCTGGACGCGCGCGCCAATCAGCTAGCGCACCACCTGCGTGGCCTGGGCGTGCGACGCGGGACGTTGGTGGGGCTGTGCTTCCACCGCTCGACGGACATGGTGGTGGCGCTGTGGGCCGTGCTGAAGGCGGGTGGGGCGTACGTGCCCATCGACCCGGCCTGGCCCGCGTCGCGCCTGTCGTTCCTCCTGGAGGACACGGGCGTGCCGGTGCTGCTCACCGAGGACGCGCTGGCGGACGCGCTGCCCGTGTCGTCGCAGTTCCTCGTGTGCCTGGACTCCGAGTGGGCGCGCACCGCGGGCCGCGAGCCCGTCACGCCGCCCGAGCCGCTGGCCACCGCGGACGACCTCGCGTACCTCATCTACACCTCCGGCAGCACGGGGCGCCCCAAGGGCGTCATGGTGGAGCACCGGGGCGCGGTGAACTACCTGTGCTGGGCCATCCGCGCCTATGGCATCTCCGAGGGCAGCGGCTCTCCGGTCCACTCGCCGCTGTCATTCGATTTGACGGTGACGAGCCTCCTCGCGCCGCTGATTGCCGGCCGTCCCGTGGTGCTGGTGCCGGAAGAGGCGGGAGTGGAGGGCCTGGTCGAGGCGCTGCGCGCGGGCAGCCACTTCAGCCTGGTGAAGCTCACGCCCACCCACTTGAGGATGCTGGCGCAGCAGCTCCGGCCCGAGGAGGCCGCTGGCCGCACGCGCGCCTTCGTCATCGGCGGCGAGGCGCTGACGGCTGAGGGCGTGGCCTTCTGGCGCGAGCACGCGCCGGAGACGCGGCTCATCAACGAGTACGGCCCCACGGAGACGGTGGTGGGTTGCTGCGTGTACACGGTGAGCGCCACCGACCCGGCGAGCGGTCCGCTGGCCATCGGCCGGCCCATCGCCAACACGCGCCTGTACGTGCTGGACGCGCACCTGCGGCCGGTACCCGTGGGCGTGCCGGGAGAGCTGTACATCGGCGGCACGGGTGTCGCGCGCGGCTACTGGCGCCGGCCGGAGCTGACGGCGGAGCGCTTCGTCCCGGATGCCTTCGGCAATGAGCCCGGAGCTCGGCTGTACCGCACGGGAGACCGTGTGCGCTGGCGCGCGGACGGCCGGCTGGAGTACCTGGGCCGCACCGACTTCCAGGTGAAGGTGCGCGGCTATCGCATCGAGCTGGGAGAGATTGAGGCCGCGCTGCGGGCGCATCCCTCCGTGGGGGACGCAGTGGCGGTGGTGCGGGACGACGGACCGTCGGGCGCGAGGCTCGTAGCCTATGTCGTGCCGCAGGATGACGGCGCCGCGAAGCCGGACCCCGCGCTGCTGAAGACGTGGCTGTCCGAGCGGCTGCCCGAGTACATGGTGCCGTCGGCCATCGTCGCGCTGGACGTGCTGCCGCTGTCGTCCAACGGCAAGGTGGACCGACGCGCGCTGCCGGCGCCGGAGCGCGCGGTGGAGGTTGCGGAGACGTGGGTGGGGCCGCGCGACGCGCGCGAGGAGGCGCTCGCGGCCATCTGGGCGCAGGTGCTCGGGCGAGAGCGCGTGGGCATCCACGACGACTTCTTCGAGCTGGGCGGCGACTCCATCCTCGGCATCCAGATCATCTCCCGCGCCGCGCAGGCCGGGCTGCACCTCACCGCGAAGCAGCTCTTCGACTTCCCCACGGTGGCGCGTCTGGCGGCGGTGGCCGCGGAAGCGCCCGCCGTCGCGGCGGAGCAGGGGCCGGTGACGGGGCCGGTGGAGCCCACCCCCATCCAGCGCTGGTTCTTCGAGCGCGAGCTGGCGGAGCCGCACCACTTCAACCAGGCCCTGCGCTTCACCCTGCGCGAACGCGTGGCCGCGGAGCACCTGGAGCGCGCGCTCCAGCACCTGCGCGAGCACCATGACACCCTGCGGCTGCGCTTCACGCGAGACGGGCAGGGCCCGTGGCGGCAGGAGCTGGCCGGCGTGGAGGGGACGCTGCCCCTCGCGCGGGTGGACCTCTCCGGGCTGACGCCGGATGCACGCCGCGCGGCGCTGGAGTCCCACGCCGTCAAGGCGCAGGTGGGAATGGACCTGGGCTCGGGCGACATCGCGCGGGCGGTGCTGTTCGACCTCGGGCCGGATGCGCCGCAAGAGTTGTTGATCGTCATCCACCACCTCGCGGTGGACGCCGTCTCGTGGCGCGTGCTGCTGGAGGACCTGCTCACCGCGTACCGGCAGTTCCGTACGGATGAGTCCGTGAGGCTGCCGCCGAAGACGCTGTCCTATGCGGCCTGGGCGTCGAAGCTCGTGGAGCACGCCCGCACGCCGACAGCTCGCGAGGAGGCATCCTTCTGGCTCGGGCTGCCCTGGGAGCGCGTGGGCCGGCTGCCCCTGGAAGTGCGGGACGGCGCCGCCAACACGGAGGGCGCGGCGGGGCTCGTGGAAGTCTCCCTGGAGCCCGCCGAGACGCAGGCGCTCCTGCAGGACGTGGCGAAGGCATGCCGCGCGAGGCCGGACGAGCTGCTGCTGGGCACCCTGGCCCACGTGCTGCGCCAGTGGACGGGCGCGCCGTGCGTGCGGGTGGAGCTGGAGGGGCACGGCCGCGAGGAGCTGTTCGAGGGCGTGGACCTGTCGCGCACGGTGGGCTGGTTCACCAGCATCTACCCCGTGCTGCTGGAAGAAGCGGGGGAGGGCCCCGGCGCGTGGCTGCGCTCCGCGAAGGAGGCGCTGCGGCGCATTCCGGGCAAGGGCGTGGGCTACGGCGTGCTGCGCTACCTGTCGCCGGACCGCGAGCTGCGGGAGCGGCTGCGCGCGCTGCCACCGCCGGAGGTGGGCTTCAACTACCTGGGGCAGCTCGACAATGTGCTGCCTCCGACGGCGCCGCTCGCGCTGTCGGACGGGCCCGTGGGCCCCACGCGTGCGGCGGGCGGGAAGCGGGCGCACCTGCTGGACGTGGACTGCGCCGTCACCGGCGGCCGGCTGCGGTTGATGCTCACGTACGGCTCGGGCCTGCATCGGCGCGAGACGGTGGAGCGGCTGGCCACGGAGCTGCGCGCGGCGCTGCGCGAGCTGATTGCACACGGTACGTCGGAAGACCCGCGCGGACTTGCGCCCTCGGACTTCCCGCTGGCGGGGTTGGGGCAGGGCGCGCTGGATGCGCTCGCCGACCGGCTGGTCGCGAAGGGCGGGCGCCTGCGCGACGTGGAGGACATCTACCCGCTGTCACCACTGCAGCAGGGCATCCTCTTCCACCACCTCCAGGAGGATGAGGCACAGCCGTACTTCAATCAAATCACCTTCGAGCTGGAGGGCGCGCTCGACGTCGAGGCCTTCATCCAGGGGTGGCGCCAGGCGGCAGCGCAGCATCCCATCCTCCGCACCGCCTTCTTCTGGGAGGGGCTGGCCGCGCCGCTCCAGGCAGTGATGCGCGAGGTGGAACCACCGGTGAGCGTGGAGGACTGGCGTACGGTGCCCGCGCATGAGCGCGAGGCGCGGCTGGCCGCCTTCTTCGCGGAGGACCGGCGGCGAGGCGTGGTGCTGTCGCGCGCGCCGCTGTTCCGGCTCACGCTGCTGCGCACCGGCGAGCGCGTGTGGCGCGTGGTGTTCAGCCTCTCGCACATCCTGCTGGACGGGTGGTCGGTGCCGCTGGTGATGCGCGACGTGCTCACCCGCTACGAGGCGGTGCGGCGCGGGCTGACGCCTCCTCGTCGTGACGTGCGCCCTTACCGGGACTTCATCGCGTGGCTGGCACGGCAGGACCTGGGCGCCGCGCGCGACTTCTGGCGCAAGTCGCTGGCGGGCTTCACCGAGCCCACGCGGGTCGACGTGGGCGGCACGTCCCGAGAGGGCGGCCGGCGAGAGCTGCAGCTCCGCCTGGGCATGGACGACACGGCGACGGTGGGCGCCTTCGCACGGCAGCAGGGACTGACGCCGGGCACGCTGGTGCAGGCGGCCTGGGCACTGCTGCTCGGGCGCTACAGCGGCCATGACGACGTGGTCTTCGGCGTGACGGTCTCCGGGCGCCCCGCGGCGCTGGCCGGCGTCGAGGGCATGGTGGGCATGTTCATCAACGCCATCCCCGTGCGCGTGCGGCTGACGCCGTCCCAGCCGGTGGGGTCGTGGCTGAAGGCCTTCCAGGCGTGGTTGTTGGAAGCACGGCAGCACGAGCTGGCGCCGCTGGTGGAGGTGCGTCGCTGGAGCGACGTGCCCCCGGGCCAGCCGTTGTTCGAGAGCCTGGTCATCTTCGAGAACTATCCGGTGGACGCCGCGCTGAACGCGCCGTCGGACGAGCTGGCCGTGCGCGACGCGCGCTCGCTGGAGGTGGACCACCATCCGCTGACGCTGACGGCGATGCCGGGCCGCGAGCTGCTGCTCCAGCTCGCCTACGACTCCGGCCGCTTCGACGCGGCGGCCATCCAGCGGATGATGGCGCACCTGCGCAACCTGCTGGTGGGCCTCGCCGGTGATGCGGCCCGGCCGGTGGCGGAGCTGCCCATGCTCTCCGAGGAGGAGCGGCGGCGGGTGCTCGTGGAATGGAACGTTCCTTCCACCGACTTCCCGGCGGCGCCCATCCACCGGCTCTTCGAGGCGCAGGTGGCACGGACGCCAGAAGCGGTGGCCCTGTGCTTCGGGGACGCGCGGCTCACCTACGCGCAGCTCAACGCGCGCGCCAACCAACTCGCGCGGCACCTGCGTGCGCTTGGCGTGGGACCGGACTCTCGCGTGGCCGTGCACCAGGAGCGCTCGCTGGAGCTGGGCGTGGCGCTGCTGGGCGTGCTCAAGGCGGGGGGCGCCTACGTGCCCCTGGACCCGGCGTACCCGCGCGAGCGCCTGACGTACATGCTGGAGGACTCGGGGGCCCGGGTACGGGTGACGGAGTCGGGGCACGCGGAGGCGCTTACGCGCGACGGAGTGGCCGTGGTGTGCCTGGACACGGACGAAGCGCGGCTCGCGGCCCTGGACGATGGCGACCTGCCCGGTGGCGCGGAGGCGGAGAGCCTCGCGTATGCCATCTACACGTCCGGCAGCACCGGCCGCCCCAAGGGGGTGATGGTGCCGCACCGCACGGTGGCCAACTTCTTCACGGCCATGGACGCGCGGCTGGGGCCAGCCGATGGAGGCGTGTGGCTCGCGGTGACGAGCATGTCCTTCGACATCTCGGTGCTGGAGCTGTTGTGGACGCTGGCGCGCGGCTTCCAGGTGGTGGTGCAGGGCGACACGGGGACGCGCACGTGGTTCGCGGAGTCCGTGCGTCGACATGGGGTGACGCACTTCCAGTGCACGCCGTCGATGGCGCGCGCGCTGAGCCAGGAGCCCGAGTCCGCGAAGGCACTGGGTCAACTGCGCCAGCTCCTCGTGGGCGGCGAGGCCCTGCCGCCGGAGCTGGCCCGCGCCCTGCGCGAGCGCGTGCCCGTGCTGCACAACATGTACGGCCCGACGGAGACCACCATCTGGTCCTCCACGCACCCGGTGAACGAGGTGACAGGCCCGGTGCCGCTGGGCACGCCCATCGCGAACACGTCGCTGTACGTGCTCGACGAAGGACTGAGGCCGGTGCCCGTGGGCGTGGCGGGCGAGCTGTACATCGCGGGTGAGGGCGTGGTGCGCGGCTACCTCGGCCGGCCGGAGCTGACGGCGGAGCGCTTCCTGCCGGACGCGTACGGCGCACGTCCCGGTGGTCGCATGTACCGCACGGGAGACAAGGCCCGCTGGCGCGCGGACGGCACGGTGGAGTTCCTCGGCCGCGTGGACTTCCAGGTGAAGGTGCGCGGCTTCCGCATCGAGCTGGGGGAGATTGCGTCCGTGCTGGCGCAGCACCCGTTCGTGCGCGAGTCCGTGGTCGTCGCGAGGGAGGACGTGGCCGGGGATGCGCGGCTGGTGGCCTACGTCGTCCCCACGTCGCCGCCGCTCGCGGTGGAGGCGCTGCGGGCCCATGTCCAGAAGCACCTGCCCGGGTACATGGTGCCGTCGGCCTTCGTGGCGCTGGAAGCGCTGCCCCTGACGCCCAACGGCAAGGTGGACCGCAAGGCCCTGCCCGCGCCGGACCTGGGAATCGCGGCGCGCGAAGGCTACATGGCCCCGCGCACCGCCACCGAGCAGTCACTGGCGGGCCTCTTCGCAGAGGTGCTGGGTCTGGAGCGCGTGGGCCTGCGCGGCCACTTCTTCGAGCTGGGCGGACACTCGCTGCTCGCCACGCAGCTCGTTTCGCGGGTGCGCTCCACCTTCGACGTGGAGCTGCCGCTTCGAGCCCTCTTCGAAGCCCCGAGGCTCGCCGACCTCGCCGCGAGAATTGACGCGGCCCGACCGGGGGACGGCGCTCCCGCCATCGTCCCCGTGCCGCGCACGGGGGCACTGCCGCTGTCCTTCGCGCAGCAGCGACTGTGGTTCATCGACCAGCTCGAGCCCGGCACCGCCACCTACAACCTGCCCGCCTTCGTCCGGTTGGAGGGAGCGCTGGACACGGAGGTCCTGCACCGCGGCTTGCGCGAGCTGGTGGCTCGCCACGAGTCTCTGCGCACCACCTTCGTCGTGGACGCCGCGGGCCGGCCCGTGCAGTACGTCACGTCCGACGTCCGGCTCCCGCTGGAGCACGTGGACCTGAGCGGCCTGACGCCGGGAGAGGGAAGGGCGGAGACCCGCCGACGTCTGGAAGCGGAAGCGCGGAAGCCCTTCGACCTCGCCACGGGTCCGCTCGTGCGCGCGCTGTTGTTGAAGCTGGCTGAGCGGGAGCACGTGCTCGTCCTGAACCTGCACCACATCGTCGCCGACGGCTGGTCCCTGGGCGTGCTGGTGCGCGAGGTGGCCGCGCTGTACGAGGCCCTGTCCTCGGGCCGGCCCTCTCCGCTCCCTCCATTGTCCATCCAGTACGCGGACTACGCGGTCTGGCAGCACCAGTGGTTGGACGGTGCGGTGCTCGACGCGCAGCTCGCGTGGTGGCGTGAGCAGCTCGTGGGCATCACCCCGCTGGAGTTGCCCACGGACAGGCCCCGCCCGCCGGTGCGGACCTTCCGCGGCGCACAGTTGCCGGTGGTCCTGCCTCGCGCGGTGGCCGACCGATTGAACGCCCTCTGCCAGCAGGAGGGCGTGACGCCCTTCATGCTGTTGCTGGCCACGTGGCAGGTGCTGCTCTCCCGGTACTCGGGACAAGAGGACGTCAGCGTCGGCTCGCCCATCGCGGGGCGCCAGCGCGGAGAGCTGGAGGGGCTCATCGGCCTCTTCGTCAACACGCTGGTGATGCGCTCGCGCGTGGGCGCACGCATGTCCTTCCGCGACGTGCTGAGCCAGGTGAAGGAGGCGGCCCTGGGCGCCTACGCCCATCAGGACCTGCCCTTCGAGCGACTGGTGGATGCGCTGAAGCCGGAGCGCGACCTGAGCCGCAATCCGCTCGTGCAGGTGCTGTTCGCGGTGCAGAACACACCACTGCCCGAGCTCCGGATGCCGGGGCTGTCGCTGAGTCCGCTCCAGGTCGATGACCTTCCGGTGAAGTTCGAGCTGGAGCTGAACCTCGCGGAGTCGGACGAGGGCTACTCCGGCTTCCTCGGTTACAACACCGACCTGTTCGAGGCCGCTACCGCCCGTCGCATGGTGGAGCACTTCCGCGTGCTCGTGGAGTCCGTGGTCGACCGGCCCGAGGCCCCCCTGGCCTCCGTGTCCATGCTCACCGGGGCCGAGCGACGGCAGGTGCTGGTGGACTGGAACGCCACGGCCTCGGAGTACCCCCGGGGCAGCACGCTGCCCGAGGTGTTTGCCCAGGTGGTCGCGCGCCATCCGGACAAGGTGGCGGTGGAGTTCGAGGACGAGCGGCTCACCTACGGGGAGCTGGATGCACGGGCCAACCAGCTCGCGTGGTTCCTGCGCAGCCTGGGCGTGTCCACCGACTCGCGCGTGGCCATTGCCCTGGACCGTTCGCTGGAGTTGGTGGTGGCGCTGCTGGCCATCCTCAAGTCAGGCGGCGCGTACGTGCCGTTGGACCCGTCCTACCCGCGCGAGCGGCTCGCGGTGATGGTGGAGGACGCGCGCCCGACGGTGCTCCTCACCACGGACAGCCTGCGGCTCGGAATGCCCTCTGCGGGGATGCGCACGGTGCTGCTGGACGAGCTGTCCCTGGCGCGCCAGCCGACGTCCGCGCCCCCCATCACTTCGCTGCCCGAGAGCCTCGCGTACATCGACTTCACCTCCGGCTCCACGGGCCGGCCGAAGGGCGTCGGGACGCCGCAGGCGGCCGTGCTTCGCACCGTCTTCGGCAACGACTACGCGCACCTCGGTCCGGACGAGACGTTCCTCCTCATCGCGCCCATCTCCTTCGACGCCTCCACGCTGGAGCTGTGGGGATCGCTGCTGCACGGCGGGCGACTGGTGGTCTTCCCACCCGGCTCACCGTCCGACGCGCACGAGCTGGAGGCGGTGCTGGTGCGGCACGGCGTGACGACGCTCCACCTCACCGCGGGCCTCTTCTCGCAGATGGTGGACAGCCACCTCGACGGCCTGCGCACGGTGAAGCAGCTCCTCACCGGTGGCGACGTGGTCTCCGCGCCGCACGTGCGCCGCGTCCTGGAGACGCTGCGCATTCCGGTGACGGCCTGCTACGGGCCCACCGAGACGACGCTGTTCGCCTCCTGCCACCGGATGACGCGCGTGGAGCAGGTGGAGGGTGGGGTGCCCATCGGCCGTCCCATCGGCAACACGCGGGTGTACGTGCTGGATGCGCAGGGCCAGCCGGTGCCCGTGGGCGTCACGGGAGAGCTGTTCATCGGCGGTGATGGCGTGGCGCGCGGCTATGTGGAGCAGCCGGCCCTGACGGCGGAGCGCTTCGTGCCGGACGCCTTCTCCGGCGTGCCCGGAGCGCGGCTGTACCGCACGGGAGACCTGACCCGCTGGAGGCAGGACGGCGTGCTGGAGTTCCTGGGCCGCGCCGACGCGCAGGTGAAGGTGCGCGGCTACCGCATCGAACTGGCCGAAGTGGAGTCCGCGCTGCGAAAGCTCCAGGACGTGGCCGAGGCGGTGGTGGTGGCCCGCGCGGCCACCGCCAGCGACAAGCACCTGGTGGCGTACGTGACTGCACGCGAGGGCCGCGTGCTGGAGCCCGAGGCCCTGCGTGACGTCCTGAGCAGAGCCCTGCCGGAGTACATGGTGCCGTCGGCTTTCGTGGTGCTGGAGGCCCTGCCGCTGACGTCCAACGGCAAGGTGGACCGCAAGGCCCTGCCCGCGCCGGACTTCGCGGCCGGAGCGCGCGAGGGCTACGTCGCCCCGCGCACCGACACCGAGCAGGCGCTGGCCAGCGTCTTCGCGGAGGTGCTGGGACTGGAGCAGGTGGGCCTGCACGGGCACTTCTTCGAGCTGGGTGGACACTCGCTGCTGGCCACGCGCGTCGTCGCCCGGCTGCGTGCCACGCTGGGCATCGAGCTGCCCATCCGCGAGCTGTTCGAGGCCCCCACTGTCGCCGCGCTCGCCGAGCGAATCGAACGGCGGGGCCGCACGGGTGACGCCGGGGCCGCTCCGCCGCTGACGCCGAGGGCGGACCGGAGCGCGGCCCCGCCGCTGTCCTTCGCACAGCAGCGCCTCTGGTTCCTGGACCAGCTCGAGCCGGGGAGCGCCTCCTACAACGTGCCCGCGGCGGTGAGGCTGATGGGCCCCGTGGACGCGAAGGTGCTGGAGCGTGCCCTCCACGCGCTGTCGCTGCGCCACGACTCGCTGCGCACGACGTTCCGCGCGGACCACGGCGTGCCCGTGCAGATCATCGCCCCGGAGCCGGTGCTCGACTTCCGCGCGGTGGACCTGGGCACCCTGCCAGCCTCCGAGCGCGAGGCTGAGGCGCGCCGGCAGGTGGAGCGGGAGGCGCAGCGTCCCTTCAATCTGGAGCGCGGGCCCCTGTTCCGTGCGGCGCTGCTGACGCTGTCCTCCGAAGAGCACGTGCTGGTGCTCGTGCTGCACCACATCGTCTCCGACGGCTGGTCCGCGGGCGTGCTCGTCCGCGAGCTGGCGGCCCTCTACGACGCCTTCACGCGCGACCTGCCGTCACCGCTCCCAGCGCTGCCCGTGCAGTACGCGGACTACGCGGTGTGGCAGCGCGGCTGGCTGCATGGCGCGGTGCTGGATGCACAGCTCGGCTGGTGGAAGCAGCGGCTCGCCGGTGCGCCGCCGCACCTGGAGCTGCCCACGGACCTTCCGCGTCCGCCCGTCCTCTCGCGTCGAGGCGTCCGCGTGCCGGTGCGCCTGTCACGTCGACTGAGCGACTCGCTCAACGCGATTGCCCAGCGTGAGGGGGCAACGCCCTTCATGCTGTTGCTGGCGGCGTACCAGACGGTGCTGGCGCGCTACTCGGGCCAGGAGGACATCGTCGTCGGCTCGCCCATCGCCGGTCGTCGGCATGCGGAGACCGAGGGCCTCATCGGCTTCTTCGCGAACACGCTCGTCCTGCGCGCGCGTCCGGAAGGTGCGCTGTCGTTCCGCGAGCTGCTGCGGCAGGTGCGGGAGATGACGCTCGGTGCCTACGAGCACCAGGACATCCCCTTCGAAAAGCTGGTGGAGGAGCTCCAGCCGTCGCGCGACCTGAACCGCTCGCCGCTCTTCCAGGCCCTCTTCGTCCTGCAGAACGCTCCGGCGCAGGAGGTCAGTCTGCCATCGCTGACCTTCCGTTCGATGGACGGCGTTGGCGGCGACCTGGCCAAGTTCGAGCTCGGCCTCGACCTGTCCGAGACCGCCGAGGGCTTCCAGGGCCACCTGCAGTTGAGCGCAGACCTCTTCACGGAGGCCACGGGTCAGCGCCTGGCGCGGCACTTCCAGGTGCTGCTGGAGGCCATCGCCTCCAACCCGGAGCAGCGCTTGTCCGAGCTGGACCTGCTGCCGCCCTCCGAGCGCGAGCAGGTGCTGCGCGAGTGGAACGAAACCACCGTGGACGTCCCGGTGGACTCGACCGTGCACCAGGCCTTCGAGCTCCAGGTGGGCCGCAAGCCCGACGCACCCGCCGTGTCCTTCGAGGAGTCCGTTCTCTCCTTCGCGCAGCTCGACACGCGGGCCAACCAGCTCGCGCACCACCTGCGTGTGCTGGGCGTGGGGCCCGACGTGCCCGTGGCGCTGTGCTTCGAACGCGGCGTGGACATGGTCGTTGCACTGCTGGGCGTGATGAAGGCCGGTGGGGCCTACGTGCCCATGGACCCGGCGTGGCCCGCGCAGCGGCGGGACTTCACCCTCCAGGACTGCGGCGCTCCAGTGCTGCTGACCCACCGGCGGCAGGTGGACGGCTGGACGCCCTCGGTGGCTCGCGTGTTGTGCCTCGACGCGGCGGATGCGCTGCCGTCCTCGCTGCCGTCGCACGCTCCCGCGCCGTCTGCCTCCGCCGACAACCTCGCCTACGTCATCTACACGTCCGGGAGCACGGGCACGCCGAAGGGCGTCATGGTGCGGCACCGCTCGGTGCTCAACCTGCGCCATGCACTGGCGCGCACTGTGTATGCCGGCCAGCCCTCAGGGCTGCGGGTGAGCGTCAACGCGCCGCTGGCCTTCGACGCCTCCGTGAAGCAGCTCGTTCAACTGCTCGACGGCCACTGCCTGTGCATCGTTCCCGAGGGCACGCGCCAGGACCCGGACGCCATGCGGGGCTGGCTGCGGCGGCACCGCGTGGACGTGCTGGACTGCACTCCGTCGCTGCTGCGGTTGCTGGTGCGGGACGGTCTGCTGCGAGACGCGAGCTCGCCGCGCCTGCTGGTACCCGGTGGTGAGGCCATCGACGAGGCGCTGTGGCGGGAGTTGGCCACCGCGCCGCGCACGCGCACCTTCAACGTCTACGGCCCCACCGAGTGCACCGTGGACGCCACCGCCTTCGCGGTGCGGCCCGGCACCCGTCCCACCCTGGGCGGACCGCTGGCCAACATGCGGGTGTACGTGCTGGATGCGCACCTGCGGCCTGTGCCGCCAGGCGTGCCTGGGGAGCTGTTCATCGCTGGAGCAGGCCTCGCGCGCGGCTACCTGCGCCGGCCCGAGATCACGGCGGAGCGCTTCCTGGCGGACCCGTTCAGCGCCACGCCGGGCGCACGCATGTACCGCACCGGCGACCGGGTACGGTGGCTCGACGACGGCACGTTGGAGTATCTGGGCCGCACCGACTTCCAGGTGAAGCTGCGCGGCTTCCGCATCGAGCTGGGAGAAATCGAGTCCGCGCTGGCGCAACACCCGGCGGTGCGCGAGTCCCTGGTGCGGGTGCGCGAGGACGTGCCCGGCAACCCGCGCCTCGTGGCGTACTTCACCCACCAGGACACCGCGCCGGATTCGGCGGCGCTGCGTGCGTTCCTCAAGCAGCGGCTGCCGGAGTACATGGTGCCCACGGCCTTCGTGCCGCTGGACGCGTTCCCCCTCACGCCCAACGGCAAGGTGGACCGTGGGGCGCTGCCCGCTCCGGACAGCGCCTCCGCCGGGGCCACCTACGAGGCTCCGGCCACTCCCACCGAGGAACAGCTCGCGGCCATCTGGGCCGAGGTGCTGCGGGTGGAGAAGCCAGGTCGCCACGACGACTTCTTCGCGCTGGGCGGCCACTCGCTGCTGGCCACACAGGTGGTGTCGCGCGTGCGGAGCACCGTGGGAGTGGAGGTGCCGCTGCGCGAGCTGTTCGAGTCACCCACCGTGGCCGGGCTCGCCGCGCGCGTGGAGGCCCTGGCGGGCTCCTCCTTGCAGCCACCGCCGCTGGTGCCCGTACCTCGCACCGGCGCACTGCCGCTGTCCTTCGCGCAGCAGCGCCTGTGGTTCCTCGACAGGCTGGAGCCAGGAAGCGCCTTCTACAACATGCCCGTCGTGCTCTGGCTGGAGGGCACGCTGGACGTGGGCGCGCTGGAGCGCGGCCTGACGGAGTTGGTGCGCCGCCACGAAGTGCTGCGCACCACCTTCCAGGATGGCCCCGTCCAGGTCATCCACGCGCCCGCACCCGTGTCCCTGCCCGTGGTGGACCTGACCCCGCTGCCCGAGGGCGCACGCGAGGCCGAGGCCCGGAGGCTGGCATACGAAGAGGCGCGACGCCCGTTCGACCTGACGCGCGGCCCGCTGCTGCGCGCCTCGCTGGTGCGGGTGTCCGAGTCGCGGCACCTGCTGCTGGTGATGATGCACCACATCGTCTCGGACGGCTGGTCCATGGGCGTGCTGGTGCGTGAGTCCGCGATGCTCTACGCGGCCTTCCGCGAGGGCCGTGCTCCCGAGCTGCCCGTGTTGCCCGTGCAGTACGCGGACTACGCGCTGTGGCAGCGCGAGTGGCTCCAGGGTGAAGCGCTGGAGGCGCAGCTCTCCTGGTGGAGCGAGCACCTCGCGGGCGCGCCGCCGGTGCTGGAGGTGCCCACCGACTTCCCCCGTCCGGCCGTGCAGGGACGGCAGGGAGCCATGCTCACGCGCGTGCTGCCGCGCGAGCTGGCGGCCTCGCTCCAGGCGCTGTGCCGCCGTGAGGGCGCCACCCTGTTCATGGCCCTGCTGGCGGGCTTCGAGGTGGTCCTCTCGCGCCACTCCGGCCAGGAGGACTTCGTCGTCGGCACGGACATCGCGAACCGGAACCGGGCGGAGACGGAGGGGCTCATCGGCTTCTTCATCAACCAGCTCGCCATCCGCGCCCGGCTGGAGGGCGACCCCTCCTTCCACGAGCTGCTGGGCCGCGTGCGGCGGGCCACGCTCGGCGCCTACGCGCACCAGGACGTGCCCTTCGAGGAGGTCGTCCGTGCGCTCAACCCCGAGCGCAGCCAGGGCCACGCGCCACTGTTCCAGGTGAAGCTGGTGCTCCAGAACCAGCCCGTCACCGAGCTGACGGTGCCCGGCCTCACCCTGCGTGGCGAGCCGGTGGATGCGGGCACGTCACGCCTGGACCTCACGCTGTCCATGGCGGAGACGGCCCGAGGCCTGGAGTGCGCCTGCGAGTACCGCACGGACCTCTTCACGGAAGAGACGGTCGACCGGCTGGTGCGGCACCTGGGCACGGTGCTGGAGGCCGCGGCGGCCCGGCCCGAGGCACGTGTTTCCACGCTCTCCCTCCTGTCCTCGGAGGAGCGGCGCCAGGTCCTCGTGGAGTGGAACGACACGGAGCGGGACTTCCCCCGCGACGCGTGCGCGCACCACCTCTTCGCGACCCAGGCTGCACGTACGCCTGACGCGGTGGCCGTGCGCTTCGAGGGCCAGTCGCTCACCTATGCGGCGCTCGAGGCACGGGCCAACCAGCTCGCGCATCACCTGCGCGCGCTGGGCGTCCGGCCCGACGTGCCGGTGGCGCTGTGCGTGGAGCGCTCGCTGGAGACGGTGGTCGGCATCCTCGGCATCCTCAAGGCCGGTGGCGCCTGGATGCCCCTGGATGCGAGCCAGCCCGTGGAGCGGCTCACGTACATGCTGCGCGACAGCGCGGCACCGGTGCTCGTCACGACGGAGGCACTGGCTGACGAGCTGCCCTCGGGCGGTGGACAGCTCGTGCTGCTGGACGCGGACGCGGCGCTCATCGATGCGCGGCCCACGACGGCTCCCGAGAGTGGCGCGGTCGCGGACAGCCTCGCCTACATCATCTACACGTCGGGCAGCACGGGGCGTCCCAAGGGCACGCTGCTCCAGCACAGGGGCCTGTGCAACACGGCGCTGCGTGCGGGCGCGGCCATGTCGCTGCGGCCCGGCAGTCGCGTGCTGCAGTTCTTCTCCATCGGCTTCGATGCCTCCGTGTGGGAGCTGTTCGGCGCGCTGCTCTCCGGCGCCACGCTGGTGCTCGCCCCGAGGGAGCGCTTGCTGCCGGGCGAGCCGCTGCGCACGCTGGCTCGCGAGGAGTCCATCTCCGCCGTCACCCTGACTCCGTCGGTGCTGGCGCAGGTGGCCCCGGAGGACTTCTCGTCGTTGGAGACGCTCGTCGCCGCGGGAGAGGCCCTCACGTCCGAGGTGGTGGAGCGCTGGGGCGGCCGCGTGCGGCTGTTCAACGCGTATGGCCCCACGGAGGTGACGGTGTGCGCCTCCATCTCCGAGCCGCTGCGGCCCGGGGCCCCGCTGAACATCGGCCGGCCCTGGGCCAACCTCCGGGTGTACTTGGTGGACGCGGCGCTGCACGCGCTGCCCGTGGGGGTACACGGTGAGCTGTGCGTCGGCGGCGTGGGCTTGGCGCGGGGCTACCTGGGCCAGCCTTCCCTCACCGCCGAGCGCTTCGTGCCAGACCCGTTCTCGGGCACGCCCGGTGCGCGGCTGTATCGCACGGGAGACAGGGCGCGCTGGCGGGCCGACGGCACGCTGGAGTACCTCGGTCGCACGGACCTCCAGGTGAAGCTGCGCGGCTTCCGCATCGAGCCGGGCGAGGTGGAGTCCGCCCTGGCGCGCCTCCCCTCTGTGCGTGAAGCCGTGGCCGTGGTGCGAGAGGACGCGCCCGGCGACAAGCGACTGGTGGCGTACGTGGTAGCGGAGGAGGGGGCCTCGGTGGATGTGGCCTCGCTGCGTCAGGCGCTCAAGGAGCGGCTGCCGGAGTACATGGTGCCCGCCGCCATCGCAGTGCTGCCCGCCCTGCCGCTGACGTCCAACGGCAAGGTGGACCGCAAGGCGCTGCCCGCGCCGGAAGGGGCGCTGGCGGTCCGGGCCCGGGAGTACGTGGCGCCGCGCACCGCGCTGGAGGCACAGCTCGCCGCGCTCTGGACGGAGTTGCTGCACGTGGAGCGAGTGGGAGTCCACGACGACTTCTTCGAGCTGGGCGGACACTCGCTGCTGGCCACGCAGGTGGTGTCACGCCTGCGGAGCACCGTGGGCGTGGAGGTGCCCTTGCGCGTCCTGTTCGATGCGCCCACCGTGGAGTCGCTCGCCGTGCAGGTGGAGCAGGCGACGCGGAGCCTCGCGCTGCCCGCGCTCCGTCCCGTGCCCCGAGGCGGCCCGCTGCCGCTGTCCTTCGCGCAGCAGCGCCTGTGGTTCCTGGACAGGCTGCAGCCAGGCGGGGCGACGTACAACGTGCCCACCGTGCTGCGCGTTGAGGGACGGCTGGACGTGGCGGCCCTGGAGCGCGCCTTCACGGAGCTGGTGCGCCGGCACGAGAGCCTGCGCACCCGCTTCCCGGATGAGGGCGGCGTCCCCATCCAGGTCATCGCACCGCCGGGGCCCGTCCGGCTGGCGGTGACGGACCTGCGCGCACGCGAGGACCGCGAGGCCGAGGCACGGCTGCTGGCCCGCGAGGAAGCGACGCGTCCCTTCGACCTGGCGCACGGGCCGCTGCTGCGCGTCTCGCTGCTGCGCCTGTCCGAGGAACGGCACCTGCTGCTCCTCACGCTGCACCACATCGTCTGCGACGGCTGGTCCTCGGGTGTGCTCGTCCGCGAGCTGGAGGCCCTCTACCTGGGCTTCGTCGCGGGGAGGTCTTCGACCCTGCCGGAGCTGCCGCTCCAGTACGCGGACTATTGCGTCTGGCAGCGCGAATGGCTGCGTGACGAGGTATTGGAGTCACAGCTCACCTATTGGAAGGAACATCTGGCCGGGGCGCCGCATGCGCTGGAACTGCCCACGGACTTCCCGCGTCCTCCCGTGCCGTCTTCGCGGGGCGCGAGCTTCGAGTTCCAGCTCAGCCCCGAGCTGTCGCGCGGGCTCCAGTCCCTGTGCCGGGAGGAGGGCGTCACCCTCTTCATGGCCCTGCTGGGTGCGTTCCAGGTCGTGCTGTCGCGTCACTCCGGACAGGATGACGTCGTCGTCGGCACGCCCATCGCCGGCCGGCGCTTCGCGGAGCTGGAGGGGCTGGTGGGCCTCTTCATCAACACGCTCGCCCTGCGGACTCGACTGGATGGAGACCCGTCCTTCCGCGCAGTGCTGGGACGCGTGCGCGAGACAACCCTTGGCGCGCAGGCCCACCAGGACATCCCATTCGAGAAGCTGGTGGAGGAGCTGCGGCCGCAACGTGACCTGGGCCGCTCGCCGCTGTTCCAGGTGATGCTCATCCTCCAGAACACGCCCGACGCGGCGACGCCGGGCGCGCGCGGGGATGGCTCGCTCTCGCTTCATCCCGTCGCCGTGGAGAGTGACACCGTCAAGTTCGACCTCACCGTGGGCTTCGTCGAGACGCCTGGCGGCGTGCGCGGGCAGATTGGCTACCGCACGGACCTGTTCCGCGAGGAGTCCGTGCGCCGGCTGGTCGACCACCTGCGGGTGCTCCTGGAGGCCGTCACGGTCAGGCCGGAGCTGCGCCTGTCCGAGCTGCGCCTGCTGACCGCCGAGGAGCAACGGCGGCTCCAGGTGGACTTCCAGGGACGTGAGGAGGCGTACCCGCGCGACGTGTGCCTGCACTCGCTCATCGAGGCGCAGGTGGCGCGCACGCCGGACGCGGAGGCGGTGCGCTTCGAGGACTCGGCGCTCAGCTATGTGCAGCTCGATGCGCGGGCCAACCAGCTCGCGCGCCATCTGCGCTCACTGGGCGTGGGGCCGGAGACTCGCGTGGGCGTTTGCCTGGAGCGCTCGCTGGATCTGGTGGTGGCACTGCTGGGCGTGCTGAAGGCCGGCGGTGCGTACGTGCCGTTGGACCCGGCGTACCCTCGCGAGCGCCTGGCGTGGATGCTGGAGGACTCGGACGCCTCGGTGCTCCTCACCCAGCGGGGGTTGAAGGACGTGTTGCCTCCGCACTCCGCGCGGGTGCTGTGCCTGGATGCGGACTGGGACGCGGTGGCGCGTGAAGACGCTTCCCGTCTCGAACCGCTCGCCGGCCCGGACTCGCTGGCCTACGTCATCTTCACCTCGGGGAGTACGGGCCGGCCCAAGGGGGCGATGAACGCGCACGCGGGCATCGTCAACCGCCTGCTGTGGATGCAGCGGGAGTATGGGCTGACGTCGGCCGACACGGTGTTGCAGAAGACGCCGTTCAGCTTCGACGTGTCCGTGTGGGAGTTCTTCTGGCCCCTGATGACGGGCGCACGGTTGGTGCTGGCGCGGCCCGGTGGGCATCAGGACCCCGAGTACCTCGTGCGACTGATGGAGCAGGAGCGCGTCACCACCGCGCACTTCGTCCCGTCCATGTTGCAGGCCTTCGTGGAGGAGCCCGGGCTGGAGCGGCTGACGCACCTGCGCCGCGTGGTGTGCAGTGGCGAGGCCTTGCCCGCGCCAGTGGTCCGCCGCGCCCAGGCCCGACTGCCGGTGGCGGAGGTCCACAACCTCTACGGCCCCACGGAAGCGGCGGTCGACGTGACGTACCACGCGTGCCCGCGAGACGATGCGCGGCCCGTGGTGCCCATCGGCCGGCCGGTGGCGAACACGCGCATCCATGTGGTGGACCGTCATGGGCAGCTCGCGCCCGTGGGGGTGCCCGGTGAGCTGCTCATCGGTGGCATCCAGGTGGGCCGGGGCTACTGGCGCCGGCCGGAGCTGACGGCGGAGCGCTTCGTTCCGGATGCGTTCTCCGGAGTCCCCGGGTCGCGGCTGTACCGCACGGGCGACCTCGCGCGCTGGCTGCCGGATGGCACGCTGGAGTACTTGGGCCGGCTCGACTTCCAGGTGAAGCTGCGCGGCTTCCGCATCGAATTGGGTGAAGTCGAAGCCGCCCTGCACACGCACCCGGGCGTGGGCGAGGCGGTGGTGGTGGCGCGCGACGACGGCCCCGGCGGCATGCGGCTGGTGGCATACGTAGTGCCGGCTGTGACGGGCTCCGAAGTGGACGTGACGGAGCTACGCACCTTCCTGTCGCAGCGGCTGCCCGCGTACATGGTGCCCTCGGCCTTCGCGGTGCTGAAGGCGCTGCCCCTGACTCCCAGCGGCAAGGTGGACCGCAAGGCGCTGCCCGCGCCGGAGGGCGGCGCAGGCACCACGGGCTCCGCATACGAGCCTCCGCGGACGCCGTTGGAAGAGTCCCTGGCCACGGCCTGGGCCCAGGTGCTGCGCATGGAGCCGGGGCGGGTGGGCCGGCGTGACGACTTCTTCGCGCTGGGTGGCCACTCGTTGCTGGCCACGCAGGTGGTGGCGCGGCTGCGCGAAGCACTCGGCGTGGAGGTCCCCCTGCGCGCGCTCTTCGAGGCGCCCACGGTGGAGCGGCTCGCGGCCTGGCTGGAGGGCGCGAGGTCCGACGACGGCCCCGCGCGCCACTGCGTGACGCTGCAAGCGGAGGGCACGGGCACGCCGGTGTTCCTCGTCCACGCGGTGGGCGGTGCCGTGGGGCCGTACCGCGAGCTGGCCCGGAAGCTGGGGCGGCCTCTCTACGGGTTGCAGGCCTCCGGGCTCGATGGACGCGAGCCTCCGTTGGACACGGTGGAGGCACTGGCCCGGCGGTACGTGGAGGCCGTGCGCGCGGTGCGGCCGGAAGGGCCGTATGTGCTCGGCGGCTGGTCCATGGGCGGCGTGGTGGCCTTCGAGATGGCGCGCCAGCTGGAGCGGCAGGGCCAGCGCGTGGAGTTGCTGGTGCTGCTGGACAGCTTCGCTCCGGCGGAGGGGATGTCCTCGCACGCGCCGGACGGCACGCTATTGCTCGCGGGAATGGCCATGGACCTGGCGCGCACGGCGGGCGCCGAGCCGACGCTGCGGCCCGAGTTGCTCGAAGGACTGTCCGACGAGGAGCAGCTCGCTCGGGTGGCCCGTCACGCGCGTGAGGCGGGCTGGCTCCCGCCGGAGGTGCGGGACGCGGACCTGCGCCCGTGGCGTGACGTGATGCGGGCGAACCTGCGCGCGCAGATGGCCTGGCGGCCCGGGGAGTATCGCGGGCCGGTGCTGCTGCTGCGCGCGAAGGACTCGCAGCGCGAGCACGCCGTGGATGCGACGCACGGCTGGTCGCGCTGGGTGACGTCGCTCCTCACGGTGGAGGATGTGCCGGGAGACCACTACAGCGCGCTGCGCGCGCCGCACGTGGACGCGGTGGCGGCCCGGCTCTCGCGGCACCTCGATGAAGTCTCGGAGGAAGGCGACCAGCGCGGAGAAGGCTGATTGCTCGTGGACGATGGAGCAGCCCGACAAGGACGCGGGCCGCGTCCGCCCACGGCGCCGGGCGGAGGCATCACCGGAGACGGGGCCTGCTCAGGGCTGGGCCGCCGCGGTGGGGCCTGGAGCCGGCGCGAGCGCATCCACGAGCCCCTGGGCCACGGCGGCGGAGAACGCCTCCAGGGTGCGCTCCTCGCGCCAGCGCGCGGCCTCCTCGAAGTCGAGCGCGTGGTGCGTCTCGATGATGACGGAGGGGATGGTCGGCCTGCGCAGCACGAAGATGCGCCGATGCGTGGGCTCGTTCGGGCGCGCGACGAAGACGCCGGGCTGTGCGGCATCGGGGGCGTAGAGTCCCGTGTAGTCCACGCCGTCGTAGGAGCGGAAGCCGGCGCGTCCCAGGCTCCGGGCCAGCGCGCGGGCCAGCAGGGCCCGCCGGGCTTGCAGGGGCGTGTTGGCCTCCTCGGACCACAGCACGCTGAACCCCGGGGACGCGTCCTGCCGGTAGCATTGCTGTCCCGGCGCGGGCTCCCAGGGCAGGGCCATGCCCCGCGCATCCGAGTGCAGGCTCAGCAGCGCGTGCGCATTCCAGCTCCGCGCGGCGTTGAGACGGGACGGGTAGGGGACGCGCTCGCCCGGCTTGCGGCTCAGGCGCACCCGGAAGTGGCCGGTGGCCTCCAGCCGCCCCGCCAGGTCCTCCGCCACGCGCAGGGTGAAGGCCTCCTCGTCCTCGCACGTCACGGAGCGGTTGCCCGTGTTCCCCACCGCGCCGTGCCCCGCGTCCAGGTAGATGCGCCGCTTTCCGAAGCCCTCGGGGAAGCGCACTGCAGCCACGGTGAGCGGCGCGCCCGGAGCGGGCCACGCGGGGGATGACGCCGTAGTGCTCGCCCCGTCCGCCGAGGGGACGGAGGACGGTGCCACCGCCTCCGACGCGAGCACGGGCGCGGAGAGCAGGGCGGCGCACAGTCCGAGCAGGGAGGTGGCTTTCAGCATGGCGGGTGTGACGCCCGGGGACGGAGCGCCGTTCCCCAGTGTCCCCTGGCGCGGGACTCGACGGAAGGGCAGCCCCGGCCTGCGCCTGCCCGGCCGGAGGCCACGAGAACGGCGCCCGCCCGCAAAGACAACGGGCAGGTCCCCGTGAGGGAACCTGCCCGTGTCACTTCCTACCGGCCGTGAGGCCGTGCGCTAGGCGCGAACCTCGGGCTCCGCCGTCTTCTGAGCCAGCGGGGCCTCCTTGCCCGGCTCGCCGCCGCCGCTGGGGGCGAGGCCGACCGGCATGGTCTCCAGGGCGGCCTTGAGCACCTCGTCCATGTGCGTGACGAAGATGAACTCCAGCTCGTTGCGCGCCTGGTCCGGCACGTCGATGAGGTCCTTGCGGCACCGCTCGGGCAGGATGACCCGCTTGATGCCCGCCCGGTGCGCCGCCAGCACCTTCTCCTTGATGCCACCCACCGGCAGAACCAGGCCACGCAGCGTGGCCTCGCCCGTCATCGCCGTGTCGTGCCGCACCCGGATGCCCGTCAGCAGGCTGGTGAGCGCGGTGAGGATGGTGACGCCCGCCGAAGGACCGTCCTTCGGAATGGAGCCCGCCGGGAAGTGCAGGTGCAGGTCCGTCTTCTCGAGGAAGTTCGGGCTGATGCCGAGCTGCTCCGCCTTGCTGCGCAGGTAGCTCAGCGCCGCCGTGGCGCTCTCCTTCATCACGTCGCCGAGCTGGCCGGTGAGCGTCATGCCGCCCTTGCCCGCCATCTTCGTCGCCTCGATGAAGAGCAGGTCGCCACCCGCAGCCGTCCAGGCCAGGCCCGTGGCCACACCCGGCACCTCGGTCCGCTCGGCGACTTCCGAGTAGAACATCTCGGGCCCGAGGATCTCCTTCACGCGGTCGGAGTTGATGGTCTGCTTGTCCATCTTCCCGCCGGCCACCTCCACCGCCACCGCGCGGCAGATGTCCGCGATGCGGCGCTCGAGGTTACGCACGCCGGCCTCTCGCGTGTACGAGGTAGTCAGCGTCAGCAGCGCCTCATCGGTGATCTCGATGTGGTCCGTGCTCAGCCCGTGCTCCCTGAGCTGCTTGGGCACCAAGTGGATGCGGGCGATGTTCTGCTTCTCCTCGAAGGTGTAGCCCGTCAGCTCGATGATCTCCATGCGGTCGCGGAGCGGCCCGGGGATGGGGTCGAGCTGATTCGCCGTGGCGACGAACATGACCTTGGACAGGTCGAAGGCCACGTCGAGGTAGTGGTCGCTGAACGAGTTGTTCTGCTCCGGGTCCAGCACCTCGAGGAGCGCCGCGCTCGGGTCGCCGCGGAAGTCCGCGCCGAGCTTGTCGATCTCGTCGAGCATCATCACCGGGTTCTTGGTGCCGGCCTTCTTCATGCTCTGGATGAAGCGGCCGGGCAGCGCGCCGACGTAGGTACGCCGGTGGCCGCGGATCTCCGCCTCGTCACGCACGCCGCCCAGGGACAGGCGCACGAACTTGCGGCCCGTGGCCTTCGCCACGCTCTGGCCCAGCGACGTCTTGCCGACGCCCGGGGGACCCACGAGGCAGAGGATGGGACCACGCATGTCGTTCTTCAGCTTGCGGACGGCCAGGTACTCCAGGATGCGCTTCTTCACCTTCTTGATGCCGAAGTGGTCCTTGTCGAGCTGCTGGCGCGCGTTCTCGATGTCGAGGTTGTCCTCGGAGATCTTCGACCACGGCAGGTCGGCAATCCAGTCGAGGTAGGTGCGCGAGACGGTGTACTCGCTGGAGGCCGCCGGAATGGTCTTCAGGCGGTTGAGCTCCTTCTGGGCCACCTTCTCCACGTCGGGCGGCAGGCCGGCCTTCTTCAGGCGCTCCTGCAGCTCGTCGAGCTCCTCCTCCTCCTCGCCCATCTCCCCGAGCTCTTCCTTGATCGCCTTGAGCTGCTGGCGCAGGTAGTACTCGCGCTGGGTCTTCGACATCTCGCCCTTCACGGCGGAGTCGATCTTGTTGGAGAGCTTGAGGATCTCACGCTTGCGGTTGAGCAGCTCGAGGACGAGCTTCATCCGCGCCTTGAGGTCCACCGTCTCGAGGACGGCCTGCTTCTCCTCGATGGGCACGTCCACGTTGGCGGCGATGAGGTCCGCCAGGTGGCCGGGGTGGGTGATGCTCTCCACCAGCTCGGTGGCGGCGGCCGGCAGCTCGGGCATCAGCTCGATGACCTCGCGCGCCAGCTTCTTGAGGTTGATGCCCAGGGCCTCGACTTCGACGTTCTCCGACGAGGTCTTGTCCTCGACGGCGTCGACGCGGGCCTTCAGGTAGGGCGCCTCCTGGACCAGCTCCACCACGCGGAAGCGGGCAAGGCCCTGGACGACGAGCGAGTAGTTGTCCTCGCCCATCTTCAGGAGCTTCACGATGCGGGCGACGGTGCCCATGGTGTAGAGGTCGGACGCGCCCGGGTCCTCCTCCTCGGCGCGGCGCTGCGTGACGACGCCGATGACTTGGTCGTCGCGCACCGCGTCCTTGATGAGGGCAATGGTCTTCTGGCGGCCGACGGCCAGCGGAAGGACACCGCCCGGGAAGAAGACGCTGTTGCGCAGCGGCAGGATGGGCAGCACCTGCGGAATGTCTTCCTTGTTGATGAGCCCCGGCGGTGCCATCGCGGTGGGCATGGCGCTCGCGGAGGAGCCCTTCTTCTTCTCGTCGGACATGAAGTTCGGCCTCTTCTCTCGTTCTTGCTCAAGCCCGGTCGGCAAGCGACCGAACCGGTGAACATCTGTCAGTTGTCTGCGGCAGATGAACCAACGTAACAACCAAAACGCCCCTGGCAAACGCGATGTGCGTTTTTCCACTCCCTCGTCGGATGCCCGACGATCCTCTGAAGTCTCGCGTCCTTGGACGGGGTGGGGCATGCTTGCCCCCCCAGCTTGATGCGGCGCGCCGCCAGGGTGCGCCGTCCCCCCGGAGACCCCCATGAAGCTCCGCACCCGTGCAACCCTGCTGCTGATGGCCGCCCTGTGGGGGGTGGCGTGCAAGTCGCCCGTCGATGACCCGGGCTCCACCCTGCCAGGGAAATGCGAGGCCGAGTCCCCGGTCGTCTCCCCGCAGAAGACGGACATCCTCTTCGTCATCGACAACTCGTCCTCCATGGCGGAGGAGCAGGAGGGCATCGCCCGGGAGCTGCCCGCCTTCGTGGAGGCCCTCAAGGAGGGCGGCGGCATCGCCCAGGACTTCCGTGTGGGCGTCATCACCACGTCCGTCTATCGGCGCGTGCTGTTCCAGGGGGAGGACCAGGTCCGGTACTACGAGGACCAGTCCGGCCGCCTGCAGCCCGTGCCGGACGCCTCGGGGCAGGCGACGGACGAGCGCTTCATCGAGGGCTCGGACCCGTTCCTGGTGGAGAAGTTCCGCCGGCTGGTGGAGCAGGGCACGGACGGCAGCGGGCAGGAGTCCCCCTTCGAGGCGGTGAACCTGGCGGTGTCGGAGCCGCTGGCGACGAAGGCCCTCTCCGAGGGCGGCAACGCGGGCTTCCTGCGCGATGGCGCGCGGCTGCTCGTCGTGGTGGTGTCAGACGAAGAGGACTGCAGCTCCACCGCGCGCCCGCCGCCCGTGGTGCTCACCGGGGACACCTCGGTGGACCACTGCACGGAGCAGGGGGACAAGCTGACGTCGGTGGACGAGTACTTCTCCCTCTTCCAGCGCCTGCATGATTCGACGGGTGCCTCCCGCGAGGTGCTGTGGGCCACCATTGGCCCGGTGGCGCTGTCCGACAAGCGGGCCGGCCTGGTTCAGGACGTCACGAGCAACGGCACGTTCGTGCGCAACGTCGACTGCCCGACGTCGAACGGCCCGGGCTTCCGGCAGCGGGCCCTGGCGGAGAAGTTCGACCAGGACCTGCGCAACCTCGACTCCATCTGCAAGGAGGGCTACCGGGACACGCTGCTGAGCATCGCGGAGCTGGCCACGGTGGCGCAGAGCATCGACGTGGTGAACCTGCCGGACGCTCGGCTGGCGAAGGTGGAGCTCACGCGCGCGGACGGCACGGTGGAGACCTGCTCGGTGGCGGCGGGCGACCTGCGCTACGAGCCCTCGGGTGAGGAGCGCTCCGCGCGCCTGTACTTCCTGGGCACGTGCCTGCGCCGCGCGGACGACACGAAGGTGGAAGTGAAGGTGATCTGCGCGGGCTAGCGGCCTGGCGCTCGCGCAGACCCTGGAGATCTCTCACGTCGTCCCCGCGGATCCGAGCTGTCAGGTCTGATCCGCCGCCCCATCGCCCTGCGTCCTGTGCGGCGCATGTCAGACCCACGAGCATACTGAACGAGCGTCCAGACGATCGTTCGGGCTCAGGGTTTCTGGCGAGGAGGCGAGATGCGCGCGGCGGTGGAGCAGCGTGGGGAGGCGGGGGCGACGGGCTCGTCGGGCTCGGTGGTCGAGCAGCTGCGGGAGAAGATCCGCCAGCTCCAGGCGGCGCCCCGGCGCTACCTGGCGGTGCTGCGCACCGGGATGGAAGCGGTGGACGCGCTGCTGCCCGCGGGCGGCTTTCCGCTGGGGCAGGCGGTGGAGCTGTGCGGCGAGGCGGCCTCGGGGCGCACCAGCCTGGCGCTGCGCGCGGTGGCGGCGGCGCACCACGAGGAGCGGCTGTGCGCGTGGGTGGATGGCCCGCGTGAGCTGTATCCGCCCGCGGCGGCGGCGCTGGGCGTGGACCTGGAGCGGCTGCTCATCGTCCGGCCCCAGGCGCCCGAGCAGCGGGTATGGGCGGCGGTGCAGCTCGCCCGCAGCGGGGCCTTTGCCTGCGTGGTGTTGGACCTGACGCGAGGGGTGGGCTCGGCGGGGAGGACGCCACGGGTCTCTTTGGCGGAGGCGCGCAAGCTGGCGGACGCGGCGGAGCGCGGGGGCGGGCTGCTGCTGCTGCTCACCTCGCCGGAGGCGCCGGCGGACGGGATGACGCGGCTTCGCACGGAGGCGCGCGACGGGAAGGGCTGGTCGGTGGAGGTCGTGCGCAGCCGGCAGGGGGGCACGGGGACGCGGGCGGAGCTGCCGTGGAGCGTGCTGTACCCGGAGCTGGGGCTGGAGGACGGCGGCCGGGTGCTGGACGTGGCGGAGGCCGGGGCGGACGCCACGCCGGACTTCCTGCGCGACCAGGCCGGGGCGCTGCGCAACGGCTGCGGAATCCTCGGCCAGCGGCCCGGCCGTGACGCGCCCATGCCGTCCCTGCGCGAGGGCCTGGACGCGGCCGGCGTGGCGGGCTGAGCGGGGCCATGCGCAGGGCCTATCTGCACTTCACGCGCTTCCCGGTGCAGCGAAAGGTGCTGGAGCTGCCGGAGCTGGCGGGCCGGCCCTTCGCGCTGGTGGAGGAGGTGCGCGGCCAGCGGCGCGTGGCCTTCGCGTCCACCACGGCGCTGAAGGCCGGGGTGCGCCCGGGGATGACGCTGACGGCGGCGACGGCGCTGGAGCCGGTGCTGCGGCACTTCCCCTACCGCCCGGAGGACGAGGCGCGAGCGCTGACGGTGCTGGGCGAGGCGCTGATGGCGCTGGCGCCGGGCTTCCAATTGTCCCCGCCGGAGGGCTTGTGGCTGGACGCGGGGGCGGCGCACCTGGTGGGGGGCGAGGAGCCCCTGGCGGTGCTGGCGCTGGAGCGGTGCGCGGAGCTGGGCTACCGGGGGCACGCGGTGGTGGCCTCGGAGGCCTTCACGTCGCGGGCGCTGGCGCGCCACGGGGCGCGGCGGGTGGAGGTGGTGCCGGAGGGGGGAGGGGCCCGGGCGCTGGCCCCGCTGCCGCTGGCGGCGCTGGAGGGAGGGGAGGGCGCGGCCTTCTCCTCGCTGGGCCTGACGACGCTGGGAGAGGTGGCGGTGCTGCCCGCGGGAGCGGTGGCGGCGCGCGGCGGGGTGGCCGGGGCGCGGGTGCATGCGCGCTGCAGGGGGGAGGACGACACGCCCTTCGTCGCGGCGGTGCTGGACGAGGTGCTGGAGGAGCGGGTGGTGCTGGACTTCCCCGCGGAGTCCTTCGAGCCGCTGCGCTTCGCGCTGAAGACGCTGACGGACCGGCTGGGGGCGCGGCTGTCCGGGCGGCGGCGGGCGGCGGTGCGGCTCACCTTCTCCATGAAGCTGGACCCGCGGGGGCAGGCGCGGGTGCCGCTGACGCTGGCGCGGCCCACTGCGCAGGCGAAGCTGCTGCTGGACCTGGCGCGGCACCGGCTGGAGGAGTTGAAGCTGGAGAACCCGGTGGCGGAGGTGTCCGCGCGGGTGGACGAGCACTCCGAGGACCGGGGGCAGCAGCTCGCGCTGGGGGACGCTCCGGAAGGGGACGCGGCGCTGGAGGTGGTGCTGTCGCGGCTGGTGACGACGCTGGGCGAGCACTCACTCTTCGCGGCGGGGCTGGAGGCGGTGCACCGGCCGGAGGCGGCGCATGGAGCGCGGGGCTTCCACCCGCCGGAGCGCAGGCGGGGGCTGGCGGCGGAAGGGTTGGAGGCGGGGGCGCGCGCGGATGTGGCGGCGGGTGTGGGGCGGGAGCGGCCGTCACGGCTGTTGGCGGCGCCGGCGTGCCTGGATGCAGAGGTGGCGGAGTCGGGGCGGCTGCTGGCGGCGCGGCTGGGCGGGAAGCGGCACCGGGTGACGGCGCTGGCGGGCCCGGAGCGGCTGGGCGGAGAGTGGTGGGCCGACGTGCCCTACCAGCGGGACTACTACCGGGTGCACTTCGAGGGGCTGGGCCCGGCGTGGGTGTTCCGGGATGGACGGGACGGCCGGTTCTATCTGCAGGGGTTGTTCGACTGACCTACTTCCGCGCTCCCACGCGTCCAGACGCGGTGGCCCGCAGGATGCGGCGGAAGGTGGGGCATTCCATGTGGCTCGGCGCGGTACAGGCAGCGGCGTGCCGCAGGCCGTCGCGCATGGCGCTCAGCTCGCGGATCGTCCTGTCCAGCTCCTCCGCCTTGGCCGCGAGCACCTGTCGGTCGATGCGCGGCCGCCCGTCCGGCGCGAACATGCGCGCGATTTCGTCGAGCGAGAAGCCGGCGGCGCGCCCCATCGCGATCAGCGCCAGCCGTTCGAGCACGCCCGCATTGAACAGCCGGCGCAGGCCCCGCCTGCCGATGGAGGCGATCAGCCCCTTCTCCTCATAGAACCGCAGCGTCGAGGCTGGCAGGCCGGACTGCTTCGCCACCTCGCTGATGTCCAGGTCTCCCACGCGCTTGACCTCAAGTTGACTTGAAGTGGCACAGTGCAAGCTCCACTTCTTGAAGGCAAGCAGAAGGAGACGCGCATGGATGTCACGCCCCCGCCCGATGACGAGCAGACGAAACTTTGGAACGGCCTCGCCGGACGCGCCTGGGTCGACGCGCAGGAGTTGCTCGACTCGATGTTCAAACCCTTCGAAGACCTGCTCATCGAAGCGGTCTCCGCCGAATCCGGAGGGCGGGTGCTCGACGTCGGCTGCGGCACGGGCAGCACCACGCTCGCCGCCGCGCGGCGGCTCGGAGCGAAGGGCCGCTGCATCGGCATCGACATTTCGGAGCCGATGATCGCCGCCGCTCGGGCCCGCGCCGAACGGGAAGGTACGCCGGCAGGCTTCATCCGCGCCAACGCGCAGAGCCACGCATTCGAGCCTGCAAGCTTCGACATGATCATCTCGCGCTTCGGCGTGATGTTCTTCGACGACCCTGTCCGGGCTTTTGCGAACCTGCGGCGTGCCGCAAGGCCCGACGCCGAGCTCCGGTTCATCGCCTGGCGGAGTCCCGCGGAAACTCCGTTCATGACGACAGCCGAGCGTGCCGCGGCGCCGCTCCTGCCAAACCTCCCTGCCCGCCGACCGGAGGCGCCGGGGCAGTTCGCCTTCGCGGACCGGCGCCGGGTCTCCTCAATCCTGGAGGAGAGCGGCTGGGCCGGCATCGACATCCGGCCGATCGATGTCGCCTGCACCCTGCCCGAGAAGGAGCTGGTCCGTTATCTGACCCGGCTCGGTCCCGTCGGACTGATGCTTCAACAGGTGGACGACCGGACTCGCACGCAGGTCATCGAAACGGTCCGTGCCGCCTTCGAGCCTTATGTGCACGGAGCTGAAGTCCGCTTTACCGCCGCCTGCTGGAAGGTCAGCGCTGTGGCGCCGGCTGCGTCAGCCGCGCCTCGGGAGGTAGCGAGTACCTGAGGCACATGAAGAAGAGCGGGCTGAATCTCAGTCGTTGTCGGCACGCCACCCCTCGAAGGCGTCCCATCCTTCTGACGGCGGAGGGAAACCGAGCGCGCCCAGGCATTCGCGGGCCTGGACGTTCCATCCGGGTTCCATGAGGCTTCCGGGGAGAGCGCCTGACAGGGATTCGACGAGCGTCTGCACTTGGGGAGCTGCTGACCGGAAGCGCTCCGCGTCAGGGCTCCCCCACGTTCCCGCGCAGAAAGCCGAGAGCGCCGCCAAGCGGGCTCGGAGCGCTGTACGCAGTTCCTCAGGCGGGGCTTGCTTGCACCATCGTGCGTAGAGACGGGGTGCCGCCAGCACGGTCAGGAGGTTGAGCGCCTCAACCACCAAGGCAGCTTCCTGCTCCCACGAAACCTCAGCCACAAAAGGGCCCCAGGCGGGCGTTGAAGGGCAGCGTGCTGAACAGCAGGGCCTTTCTCTCCTGCCGTTGCACACTGCCTCCTTTGCTCAAGCAAGCTTCAGGAGACTACATGATAGTCGGTGAGCCACCTCCCATCCTCCGGGTCCCGAACCATGCGCGTTTCCCTCCACGTCACCGCTGCCCTGACTCTCCTGCTCGCCGCCTGTGCCGCGCCCCAGGTCCGGCCGCCCGGGGCCATCCGCAAGGTGGTGGTGGTGGTGGGCTCGCGCATGGATTCGCTGCCGGCGTCCACGTACCGCGAGGACATGATGGGCGAGGGCAACCCGCGCACCGTGCTCGTCAGCCAGACGGAAGCGGTGCTGCGCGAGCGCGGCTTCGAGGTGATGGGCACGCGCATCTCCCCAGCCCCCGCGCCCTCCACGGAAGAAGTGGTCGCGCTCATCAGCGACAACCAGGCCGAGGCGGCCGTGGTGGTGGTGCTCGCCTGGGTGGACGCGTCCGCCATCAACGCGATGGGCCAGGCCCAGGTGGTGCTGGACACGGGCGTCGTGTCGCCCTCCGGCGAGCTGAGCTGGCGCAACGAGACACACACCGTGGTCAATATCGGCATGTTCCAGGCGCAGACGGACTGGCGCTCCTACCTGCGCAAGGCCGTCATGGAGGCCGTGCGCGCCGTGCCCTGAAGCCGGTCAGCGCTGGGACGGGCGGGGACTGGCCAGGCGCAGGTGCTCATAAACCGTCTCCGCGCGCAGGTAGAGGAACTGGGCATCGCCGAAGGCCAGCGTGTCCCCGTCATGGAGCGGCACCTGCGCGCGGTAGGCCAGCGGCGCGCCGTTGATCCACGTGCCGTTCATGGACTCCGCGTCGCGCACGGTGAAGCCGCCGCGCTCGGCGTTCCACCGCAGGGTGGCGTGGTGCTGGGAGACGGACGGGTCCGGCACCGCCAGGTCACACGTGTCGGTGCGACCCACGGTGAACTCCTCGCCGTCCACCGTGGGCTGGAGGAAGTGGACCTCCAGGTTGTCGAAGTCGCGGAGCATGGCGAGCAGCCGCTCCTCCATGCGCGCGCGGTGGGCCATGGCGACGGTGCGGTGGCTGGCGCTTCCCAGGGCCGCGGCCTGCAGGAGCGCCGCGGGCGGCTGGATGAGGGCCACCGGGCCGGACGCGGCCATGAATGCGTCCAGCGGGGCCCCGGCGAAGGGGCGGAGCTGTTTCACGGACACCATGCGACCCCCACCCTACGTGCAAGCGGTGGAGACGGGAAGCGCTCCGTGGGAGCGTGGGGGGCGCATGCGGGTCCTCGTCACCGGAGCGGCGGGTTTCATCGGCCACCACGTCAGCGCACGGCTGCTCGCGCGGGGGGACGCCGTCATCGGCGTGGACAACCTGGACCCGTCCGGTGACGTGCCCCTCAAGCAGGCACGGCTGGCACGGCTCCAGGGCCTGCCGGGTGCCGAGCACTTCGCCTTCCACCCAGTCGATGTGACGGACGGGCCCTCGCTGCGGGCCCTGTTCGAGCGCGAACATCCGGACCGCGTGATCCACCTGGCGGCGCGCGTGGGGGTGCGGGCAGCGGGCTCGGCCGCTCGCAGCTACCTGGACACGAATGTCACCGGGTTCCTCCACGTCCTGGAGCAGGCCCGGGACGTGGGGCACCTGGTGTACGCATCCTCCAGCTCCGTGTACGGCGCGGGCACTCCGGTGCCCTTCCGGGAGGACGCGGCGGCGGACCGGCCGCTCAGCGTCTACGCGGCCACCAAGCGCACGGATGAGCTGCTGGCCCACACGGCCAGCCACCTGCACGGGCTGCCCACCACGGGCCTGCGCTTCTTCACCGTGTACGGGCCGTGGGGCCGGCCGGACATGGCGCCCATGCTCTTCCTCAAGGCCCTGCGCGAGGGCCGCACCATCGACCTGTATGGCGAGGGCCGGATGCGGCGCGACTTCACGCACGTGGACGACGTGGCGGAGGCCGTGGTGCGCGTGTTGGACCGGCCGCCCTCGGGAGCTCCGCCGTACCGGCTCCTCAACGTGGGCCGGGGCGAGCCGGTGGCACTGCGGGACTTCCTGGCCCTGCTGGAGCGGCACCTGGGCACGGAAGCGAGGCTGAACCCACTGCCGGCCCAGCCGGGAGAGCTGGACGCCACGTGGGCGGACCCCTCGGCGCTGGAGCGCGAGACGGGCTTTCGCGCCCGGGTGTCCGTGGAGGAGGGCGTGGCGCGGCTGGTGGAGTGGTACCTCCAACACTCCGGCACCTGAGCCGTCCTCCGGCCCGCGCCCGCTCCGTTTATAGTGGCGCCGCCGGGACGCGCGTCCCGGACACCCGGGCCGGCGGGTGTCGTGCTCCTCGCAGTCGTCCCTGAATCGCCCCAGCTGGAGTGACGTCATGGCCCGGTTCCGCCCCGCGTGTTCGCGGCTCTCCTTCCTCACGCTCGCCGCCCTCGTCTCCGTGCTCGGGGGCTGCTCGGACTCGGACGATGACTGTGCCCGGGACGCGCAGGCCGGCTTCGAGGCAAGGGCACCCTTCGACGCCCGCGCCCGCGTGCGCCGGGTGGACTGTGCCTTCCGCGGCAACGTGGTGGGGCTGGGCGTGGAGGCGGACGGCTCCACCTGGCTTCGCCGCATCGAGTACCAGGACCACGGCGTCGACAGCTTCTACTATCCACCCGTCAAGCTGCTGACGCACGTGGGGCCTGGGGGAGAGCTCCTCGGGGAGCTGACGATGCCGGAGTTCATCCAGGACTTCGTCGTGCACCCCAGCGGAGAGCTCACGGTGTTCGGCTGGGAGAAGACGCAGTCCCAGCTGGAGATCCAATTGCGCCGCCTCCGCCCGGACGGCACGGTCATCTCCGAGGGAGTGCTCCGCAACGATGTACCGCCAGAGGAGCGCCTCACCTTCAACGGCCTGCCGGACGGCCGGGTGGTGAAGCTCCAGGAGACGGACGAGGAGCGCGGCCTGGGCGTCCTCGTCATCCGGCCCTCCGGCGAGGACGTGTACGTGCTCGCGGGCATGGACGGCCTGCGCCTGCTCCGGCTCGACAACCGCCTGCAGACGAAGTGGACGAGTGTGGTGGCGCCGAGCGTCATCCTGAAGGCGACGACCCGGGAACAGATGTCCGCCATGGGAGCGCCCTTCACGGGCTTCGGGCTCACCGTGGACGAGGCGGACCGGGCCCATGTCGCCACCCCCTTCCTGGGCGTCCACCGGCGCGCGTACGTGGAGGCGCTCCGGAAGCTCCCGGAGGGGCCGGAGGGCCGGGGCATCCTCGTGTCGAGCTTCGAGCCCACGGGCGCGTGGCTGGGCGCGAGGACGGTGCCGACGGAGACCGCGGATGAGCTCGCCAGCCTCGTGGTGGGCGGCGGGGCCTATGCCATTGGCGGCCGCACGAGCAGGCCCGTGCAGCAGGAGGACAAGAGCCGCGAAACGAATCTCTTCTTCGCGTCCGGCCGGTTCGACCGCCCGGTGGAGGAGGCCGTCACCCGCGACTTCTCCCTGGACCAGGACGAGACCTCCGCCGCGCTGGTGCCGTGCGGGGAGGCGCACTACTGCCTCGCGGGCCACACAGGCTACCTGGACCTGGACAGCGGGCGCACGCAGGACAATGGCAAGGGCTTCATCCTGAAGCTGGACGCCCAGGGAACGCAGCAGGACCTCCTCCTGCTCGAAGGCCCGCGCGACACGCAGGTCCTCATTGCGGCCGGCGGGCCCAAGGGCTCCGTGGTGTTCGCCTTCTCCACCAACGAGGCCTCCAACCTCTCCCGCGTGGCCGACCACCTCAAGAACAACGAGGTGTGGCTGGGCGTGTTCGGAGGCCCCTGACGCGGACGCGGCGGCTCGCGATGTCGCGAGCCGCCGCGCGTGCAGGGATGCCCTCACGAGGAAGGACACCTCCGGTCCTCACTCACAGCAGGGGCATGCTCGCGGACACGGGCGTCACCACCTGCTTCGCGTAGTCCGCGGGCGTGAGCACCTCCACCGTGCCGGAGTACGAGTACGTCCGGCCGAGGAAGTCCGCGTGGGAGAACTGCAGGGTGTACGTCCCCGCGCCCAGCCACGTGGAGAGACTGCTGGAGGAGCTGTACGAGATGCCCGACAGCGTCCACGAGAAGGACGACGCGACGACGGAGAGGTTGGCGCCGCGCGCGCCCCAGGCGGAGGACAGGTTGAGGGGCTCGGTGGTGCGGATGACCCTCCGGCCCACCAGCTCCGCGACGCGCACGGGCTCCGGGTAGAGGATGTGCAGCGCGAGCTCGTCCCACGTGGACAGGCCGGCGTGGCCGTAGTTGCCGTGGATGCCGCAGGCCAGGAACTGGTAGTGCATCACCGAGTACCTGTCGTACGGCGTGAGGTGACCGCTGCTCGCGCTGCCGCCGTAGCCGTTGGCGTTGCACGTCGCGAAGTCCACGTCGTCCCGGACGTGCTCGTGGGAAAGGCCCATCGCGTGGCCGAACTCGTGCAGCGAGTGGTCCTTCCAGGGCACGCCGAAGGCGTCGGCGTCGTCACCGAGCTTCAGGTTGTAGCGGCAGCCGCGGTTCGTGACGAGGTCGCTCGGGGCATTGGACCAGCTGCCACCGCCGTCGTTGTCGCCGTTGTAGACGCCGCCCTCGAGGAACATCGGGCAGCCGTTGCCGGGGACCATGCCGGTGAAGGGCACGCTGGTGCCGGACAGGACGACGCGGATGTCGCCGCCGAACCAGTCGTTGCCGTTGGGCTGGACGATGGAGGCCGGGCAGGTGCCCAGGTAGTTGAAGCGGATGTTGGCGGCGCGCTCGAAGTCGTGGATGTAGTCGAGCACCTGCTGCACGCGCGTGGGGCGCGAGGTGAGCGCATCGCCTACGAAGCAGACGCTGGGCGTGGTGCTGCGGACACCGTGGTTCCAGTAGAGAGAAGCCTGGGCGGGGAGCGCTCCCAGCAGACATGCCAGGACGGACAGCCCCCACCAGACGCGTCGGGTTTCCATGGGTGACCTCTGGAATCCGGTACGGTTCACCACATCGCAATCCAGTTGATCAACCGGCAGTCATTGGACTGACAGCCGATGCTGGTGCCGGCGGTGGTGGACGGGTTGTAGTCGATGGACAGCGTGCGGCCTCCGGCGAGCGCGGTGCTGAGCAGGCTGAGAGTCCGGTTCGCATGCGCGGTGTCGGACGTGGAGAGCGCGAAGTACCAGATGCCTCCGGCGACGGACGCGGCGCACTTGACGTGGATGCGGTTGGACAACACCGCCACGTTGGACGGCGTGCAGGACGCGCTGTCGGCGAGCGCGGGGACGCTGGCGAGGGTCAGGCCGAGGACGAGAGCGGGCACGAGGCGGGACGTCTTCATCATCATTCTCCAGGGTTGCGGGACGCGGAATGCGTCGGGTGTGCAGGGAGAACGAGGGGTCGATTGAATCTTCCCGGCCGTTTCGAATTTCAGCCCGCGCTCACCTCCACCCGCCCATGCTCCACGCGCCAGGACTCCGTGGTGCACGCGCGCGCGAACGCGGCGTCATGGGTGACGAGCAGCAGCGCCCCCGGGTACTCGCGCAGGGCCGCCTCCAGACGTTCGATGGACGGCAGGTCCAGGTGGTTGGTGGGCTCGTCCAGCACCAGGGCCCACGCGTGCTGTCCCAGGCCGCGCGCGATGAGCAGCTTGCGCGCCTCGCCGGGGGACGGCTGCTCCGAGGCAAGTAGCCGCTCCGGGTCCACACCCAGCGCGGCCACCAGGGACAACACGCGGCCCCGCTCTTCTGGCGGCAGCTCGCGCACCGCGTCCAGCGTGGCCCGGCCCTCCGCGGCGCCGACGTCCTGGGGCAGGTACAGCACGCGCTCCAGGGGCACGCGGGCGTGCTCCAGCAGCGCGCGCACCAGGGTGCTCTTCCCGGCGCCGTTGGGGCCCTCGACGCGCACGCGCGCCTCGCGGCCCACGGACAGCTTCACCGGCCCGAGCAACTCCACGTCCCCCGCGCGCACCGCCGGCACGTCGAGCGTGAAGAGCCACGGGTTGGGCGAGCGCACGTAGCCCACGAAGACGGAGCGTCCCAGCGTCTTGTCCGCGGTGAACTCGCCCACCGCGTCACTGACGCGCTCCAACTCGCGGCGCGCCACGCCCACGCGCTTGCCAGCGCCGTCCTCGGCCCAGCCGGCCACCACCTTGGCGCCCATGGAGCGCGCGTCGTTGTCGTTCTTGTCCTTCATCCGCTTGCGGGTCTGGCGGTTGGCGGTGACGGCCTGCTGCTCGCGCCGGGCCTGGTCCAGCAGGTGCGCCGCGCGGCGCTGCTCGGCGCGGGCCCCCTGGTACGCGGCCACCTCTGCCTCGCGCTCGGCCTCCCAGTGCACCTGGGCGGCGGAGTACGCGCCGGGCCACAACCGCGCGCCGCCGGCATGCACGCGCAGGGTGGACGTGGTGAGGGCCTCCAGCAGCGAGCGGTCATGCGACACGACGACGCCGATGCCCCGGAAGCGCCGCAGCGCGGAGATGAGCCACGTGCGGGCCTCCACGTCGAGGTGGTTGGTGGGCTCGTCCAAGAGCAGCACATGGGGCTCGGCGGCGAGGGCCGCGCCCACCTGCCACCGCTTGCGCTCGCCCGGGGACAGCGTGGGCCAGCGCTCCAGCGCGGTGACGTCCAGCCCCAATTGCCCGTGCAGCCGCCGCGCGAGCGAGTCCCACGACTCGGCGAACGCTGTGATGTCGGGCGTCAGCGTCTCCACCTCCTGGTGGCAGAGGATGACGGTGGGCGAGGGCGGCTCGAGCTGGAGGTGCCCCTCGGTGGGCGTGAGCTCACCGGAGAGCAGGCGGAGGAGGGTGGACTTGCCAGCGCCGTTGGCGCCGACGAGCCCCGTCCAGCCGGCGGGCAGGTGGAAGTCGACTTCGGAGAGGACGGGGACGGCGTCGGAAAAGGCGAACGACACGCGGTGCGCGCGAATGGATGACATATGAAGCGAGCTCCTGAATCCAGGGCGCGAGCCCGCCGGAAGGCGGCTCAGCGCGGGAGAGGCAAACGGGCCTGGGGATTCAGCGGCTCAGCTTCAAGGGACGTCGGACCTCGCGTGGGGAGGGGTTGTCAGGCCCTCCGGGTGGAACGAGCAGCGCGGCAATCTATGGCAAGGGGCGCGCCGGAATGCAACCCCGGCACGCCCGCTGGCCCGGCTGGACGAGGCGCGCGCAGGCGCCCTGACCGGGGGAATTTCCGGCGTCGCCTCAGCCCAGGGCCGCGCGGGAAGCCGCCGCCCCGCGAGCCAGGCGCAGCGCGCCGACCGACGCGACGATGGCGCCCAGCGTGGACATGATCAGCGCGAGCCTCACGTTGTGGAGCGACTCATAGAAGCCCACGTAGAGGACGGACGTCGGCGCTTCCGAGCCGGCGCCGGTGTAGTGGCGCAGCACGGAGATGATGCCGGAGGCGAAGCCGAGCGCGCCGGCCATCAGCGTGACGATCCCGAGCGACAGCATCAGCGGCACGTAGCGCGCCTCGGGCCGGCGCGCGTACTGGAGGCAGGTGAGGACGAGGGCGAGCCCGGCCAGGGTCGTCGGGTACATCCCCCAGCCGCCTTCGATGAATGCTTCCTGCATGGTGTCTCCGGGTGACTGCGGTGTCCGGCCTCCAGGACACCCTGGCGCGAAATAGGTTCCCGCGCCGGGGCAGGTAGGACGGTGCGTCAGTCGTCCTGGGACTCGGAGGCCGGGCGCGTGCGGCGCACCGGGACGGCGGGCGTGCCGACGAGCGTGGCGGCCTCGGGGACGGCGGCGCCGCGGGCAATGGCCTGGGCGCTCAGCGCGGCGGCGGAGGGGGCGCGGGTGGCGGGCGCGGCCTGGGCGGGCGCGCGCTTGGGCATGGCCTCGCTGAAGAGGTCCTTGATGGCGGAGACGGCGCCCAGGGCGGCGGTGGCCTCGTAGGGGATGAACATCTTGTTGTCGCCCTTGCCCAGCTCCTGGAGCGTCTCCATGTAGCGCAGCGCGAGCACCTCGGGGGTGGCGCGGCCCTGGTGGATGGCCTCGAAGACGAGGCGGGTGGCCTCGGCCTTGCCCTCGGCCTCCAGCATGACGGCGCGCTTGTGGCCCTCGGCGCGGGCCACCTCGGCGTCGCGCTCGGCCTCGGCGCGGAGGATGCGCGAAATCTTCTCGCCTTCGGCCTGGAGGATGGCGGCGGACTTGTCGCCCTCGGCCTTCGTCACCTCGGCGCGGCGCTCGCGCTCGGCCGTCATCTGCTTGGCCATGGCGGCCTTGATGGCCTGGGGCGGCTCGATTTCCCGCAGCTCCACGCGCGTCACCTTCACGCCCCACTTCTCGGTGGCCTCGTCCAGCACGATGCGCAGCTTGGTATTCACCGTCTCGCGGCTGGTGAGCGTCTGGTCCAGCGTCAGCCCGCCCATGACGTTGCGCAGGTTCGTCATGGTGAGCTGTTCAATCGCCAGCGCCAGGTTCTCCACCTGGTAGAGCGCCTTCGCGGGGTCGACGATCTGGTAGTAGATGACCGAGCCGACCTCCATGTTGACGTTGTCATGGGTGATGACCTGCACGGTCTCAAAGCCCATGACCTGCTCGCGCAAGTCCACCAGGTTGCTGCGCATGACGCGGTTGCCCACGCGCATCTCGATGGCGCGGGGGCTGTCGAGGAAGGGAATCAGGATGTTGAGGCCGCTGGTGGCCACGCTGTGGAACTTGCCCAGCCGCTCCACCACCATGACCTTGGCCTGGGGGACGATTCGGATGCCGGTGACGAGGGCGAAGCCCACCGCCACCGCCGCGATGATGAGAAGCACGGTTACGAAGTCCACTAGGCCCTCTCCTTCTTGTGTTCCGCGACGGGAACCGACAGCGACGCCGAAGGGCGGCGCACCCAAAGCTTGAGACCTTCCACCTGCTCCACGGTGACGCGCTCGCCCTCGGCCACGAGCCCCGACAGGGAGCGCGCCGTCCACAGCTCGCCGTTGATGCGCACGGTGCCCCCATGGGGCTCGCCGAGCATCTCCACCACCACCGCCTCCTGGCCGAGCATCGCCTCGATACCTGTCTTCAAATGCGAGGCGGTGCGCATGAAAACGTTTTTGAAGATGGTGCGCGAGGCGGCGAACAGGCCGGCGGAGACGGCGGTGAAGAGGAAGAGCTGGACGTTGATACCCAGGCCCAGCGAGGCGGCGAGCGAGGAGGCCAGCGCCCCCAGGGAGAACCAGAGCATCACGAAGCCGGAGAGCTTGATTTCGAGCGCTCCGCAGACCAGCGCCGCGACCATCCAGAGCTGCCAGGCAGTGGGGGTGAGGTCCATGCCCCATGTTTGGCAGCCGCCTCGCCGTCCTGTCAAACCCAGGGATGGGGCCTGGGATGGGGCAGGAAACAATCGCCCTGGAGCCGGGGGTTTCGGCTCCGGACCACCGCCCTATCCTGGATATCCATGCCGTTCCTGTCCATTCGTGGCGCGAAGCTCTACTACGAGGACTCTGGAGGGCCCGGTGAGCCCGTGCTCTTCAGCCACGGGCTGCTGTGGGACTCGCACCTGTTCTCGCGGCAGGTGGAGGCGCTGAAGGGCCGCTACCGGTGCATCTGCTACGACCACCGCGGGCAGGGCCACAGCGAGGCGCCCGAGGACGGCAAGCCGATAGACCTGAGGACGGTGTACGAGGACGCGGTGTCCGTCATCCAGGCGCTGCGGCTGGCGCCGTGTCACTTCGTGGGGCTGTCGATGGGAGGCTTCGTGGGGCTGCGCGTGGCGGCGCGTCACCCGGAGCTCTTGAGCTCGCTGGTGCTGCTGGACACGTCCGCCGCGGCAGAGCTTCCGAGCAACCTGCCGCGCTTCCGCCTGCTCTCCGCGGTGACGCACTGGCTGGGGCTGGGGCCGGTGGTGGACCGCATCATGCACATCTACTTCGGGCCCACCTTCATGAATGACCCGGCGAGGCGGGCAGAGCGGGAAGCGCTGCGCCGGCAGCTCGCCAGCAACCCGCGAGCGGTGTGGAGGGCCATGGACGGCGTCATCCACCGGCGCAGCGTGGAGGGCGAGCTGCACCGCATCACCACGCCCACGCTGATCCTGGTGGGCGAGGAGGACGCGGTGACGCTGCCGGAGATGGCGGACCGGCTGCATGAGCGCATCTCCGGCTCACGGCTCTTGCGGCTGCCTCACGGCGGGCACATGAGCAACCTGGAGCAGCCGGAGGCGGTGAACGCCGCCATCTCCTCGTTCCTGGACGAGGTCTCCGGGGCCCAGCTCCAGGCGGTGTGAGCGGTGAGAGGGATTGCGCAATCCCTCTCATTCCCATCCCATGCAGGCCGCACTGCCCGTGAACCACCGGCCGGTTTCAGGTAGAGCCCAGCATTCCTCCGCGCTGGAACGGACGTCGAGGCGGTTGCCGGCCCGCATGGACGGTTGAGGTTCCGCTGCCCGGATGACAAGTGCATGACTGAACAGTTCGTTGGGCCTCAACAGGTTACATGTGGGGGGCGAGTCCTTATTCCATAGGCTGCGACTGTCGGGTCCCTGAGTCCAACCGCTGGAGAGTCATCCTTGAGCATCGGCCATCATCCCGTCCAGCCGTCCCCGGAGCGCGCGCCCGAGCCAGAAGCGCCGCGCCAGCGTGAGGAGCGCTACAGGCTCGCCATCCAGAGCGTGAAGGACTACGCCATCTTCATGTTGGATCCGGAAGGAAGGGTCCAGACCTGGAACTCCGGGGCCGAGTCCATCAAGGGCTACCTGGCGGATGAAATCGTCGGCCACTCCCTCTCCCGGTTCTACACCCCCGAGGACGTGGCGGACGGAAGGCCCCAGCGGCTGCTCTCCATCGCCGTCCGGGACGGGCGGGTCGAGGACGAGGGCTGGCGGGTGCGCAAGGACGGCACGCGCTTCTGGGCCGACGTGGTGATCACCTCGCTCTGGGACGAGTCCGGAAAGCTGTACGGGTTCAGCAAGGTGACGCGAGACCTGACGGAGCGGCGCGCGGCGGAGGAGGCGCTTCGCCAGAGTGAGCAGCGCTTCCGGCTGCTCATCCAGAGCGTGAAGGACTACGCCATCTTCATGCTCGACCCCCAGGGCCACGTGGCCACCTGGAATGCGGGCGCCATGAACATCAAGGGCTACGCGCCCGAGGAGATCATCGGCCAGCACTTCTCGCGGTTCTACCTTCCCGAGGAGGTGGCGGACGGCAAGTGCGACCGGGAGCTCGAGGTCGCGGCCGCCGAGGGACGATTCGAGGAGGAGGGGTGGCGGGTGCGCAAGGACGGCACGCGCTTCTGGGCGAACGTCGTCATCCAGCCGATGCGGGACCTCGACGGCAGGATCATCGGCTTCGCGAAGGTGACGCGCGACCTCACGGACAAGCGCAATGCGGAGGCGGAGCGCCTCCGGCTCGCCCAGGCGCAGGAGGCCATCCGTCTGCGCGACGAGTTCCTCTCCATCGCGTCGCACGAGCTGAAGACGCCGCTGAGCGCCATCCAGCTCCAGCTTCAGAGCCTGCTCCATGGGAGCCAGGTCCTGGAGCCGAAGCTCCGCAACAAGGCGGAGCGTGCGTACCGGGGCGGGGAGCGGCTGACCCAGCTGGTGGAGGCGTTGCTGGACGTGTCCCGCATCGCCAGCGGACGGCTCGTCCTGTCCCCTGAGCGGTTCGACCTGACCAAGAGCGTGGATGACCTGGTGGACCGCTTCCGCGAGCAGGCCGCCAAGGAGGGCTGCGAGCTGACCTTTCGAGGGGGCGAGCCCGTCACGGGTGAGTGGGACCGACTTCGCGTGGAGCAGGTGCTCACCAACCTGCTGTCCAACGCCCTCAAGTACGCGGCGGGAACGCCCGTGGAGCTGACGGTGCGAGCCGAGGGAGACACCGCGGTCCTCACGGTCTCCGACAGGGGGCCGGGCGTGCCGGAAACCGAGCGGGCGCGGATCTTCGGTCGCTTCGAGCGCGCGGTCTCGATGAGCCACTTCGGAGGCATGGGCCTGGGGTTGTACGTCGCCCGGCAGATCACCGAGGCCCACGGAGGCACCATCGGCATCGAGGAGGTGGAGCCGCGCGGGGCCCGGTTCATCGTCACCCTGCCACGCACTCCCAGGCCGGCGGCGCCAGGGGCGTCTGAGGGCGTGGAGGTGTCCTCGTGAAGCGGCACAAGCTGCTGGTGGTCGAGGACGACACGGAGATTCGCGAGGCCCTGGTGGAGCTGCTGGAGGAGCAGGGCTGTGACGTCGTGGGCGCGTCGAATGGAGAGCGGGCGCTGGCCTGGCTCCGGAGCACGGAGGCGCTGCCCTGCCTCATCCTGTTGGACTTGATGATGCCGGTGATGGACGGGCATGCCTTCCGGGAGGCGCAGTGCCAGGACCCGGCGCTTGCGAACATTCCGGTCGTGGTCGTGTCCGCGTACCGGGACGTGCAGGGCAATGCCGAGAAGCTCAATGCGGCCAGCTTCATCAAGAAGCCGCCCCGGCTGGAGGATCTGGTGTCGGCGATTGCACAGCACTGCTGAAGCCGCGTCCGCCGGCCGCCGGGAGCGTCAGGAGGCCGGCGAGCCGCTCGCGATGAACGTGAGGTGGTCCTCGGTTTCGCAGTGGTAGGCCCACAGGCCGCCGCCGTAGCTGGCGGGGTCGCTGACGCTCTGCCCCGGCGCAATCCAGCCATCCGCGGGGGCTGCGTACCAGTTGATGAAGTCGTCGGAGTTGAAGAGGGCTTCGGTGAAGGTGGAGACCCGGTAGACGTCCCCCTCCTTCTGGTAGCCGCCGAAGCGGAGGACGCGGATCCTCCGGTGGCTGATGTTGCTGAAGGTCATCGTGAAGTGGTTCGGGTCATGAGGCTTAGGACCCGAGGCGGCGAAGTCGATGCGCACGTAGGCCCGGCCCATGTCGAGGTCGGAGTCCCGTAGGACTTCGGACGTCGGCGCGTCGGTGGGCTGGAAGTGTGCACCCGACGGCAGGGGACTCGAATGGGCGGGCTTGACCGTGACGAGCACACCGCTGGGATAGGTCACCGCGTAGCGGCGGACGGAGGCGCGTCCCAGGGACTCGCCGTTGCGCGCCTGGATGACACCACCCTCGAAGCCGGTGACACGAAGCCACGTCACAGGCCTCGCCTCGCTGTCGCTCACGTAGACGCGGTAGCGGTTCAGGGAGCGGAGATAGAAGTCGAGCTCGACCTCCCGGGCCTCTGGTGCCTCGTTCCGGGGTGGAACACGGGAGCCACCGAGCAGGGCTCCGAGCACCCGGGTGATGAAGGTTCGTGGGGAGCGCACGTGCGTGGGCCTCGGGTCTGGGGTCCTGGGTCGGCTCCTAATGAGTTTCAGGGAGTGACGTGAATGCTCGGGGCGGTTGAAGCCATGGGGCGGAGGCGTGAGTCGCCTCGGGCGGAGCGAATCGGGCAATCGTGGTCCGTCCCTTGTCACTTCGGCAGAGCGCAGGTGGCTCACTTCTGGCGAGCTCTCAAGTGACGCTGGGATAGGGCCCTAACGAACAATGTAGGCAGATGCTCGCTGAGGCGTGTCTTTATAGTTGTAGCTGCCGTACTCGGAATAGGCCCTACTCGCGACGACGTTTGGAAAATCCGCCTCGAACTGGCGCCGCGACATCGCATAGGTGGCTTGGCCCGACACCTCAACCACGAAGATGTCATCGGGCGCGAGAGGCTCGATGAGCCTCCTGATGAAGGTCAAGCGCGTAGATGACCAGAGCGCGCGGATGCGCCCACTCGTCAGGGCTGCGCCCGCCGGGCGCTCCTGTGGGCCAGACAGGGGCTTGGTCTCAGCCATTTGCAGTTCGTGGTAGAGTCGAAGCTGCTCCGCTGTGAATCGCTCCTCGGCGATGGCGTCATCGACCTCGATGGGGTCTCCAAGAATCCGCAACTCAAGTGCCTGAGGCGCGTTTCTTTGCGGATGGATGACGAGGGCCATGCCCTCGGGCGCTTCGCGGAAATCGAGGTGCAGCAGGTCTTTTCCCGTTCGCTCATGCACTCGAGCGATTCGGAATGCTTCGTACATGAGCGCTCTCCGAGTTCTTGGTCGTGAGGCCCGAAGATAGCGCGTGCAAGACTTCATAGCTCTTCGGCGCGTGGACACCCTCCCTACGAGCCCGAGGCGACCGCTCGCCCGCGCACGGGAGAAGAGGTGCTCCCGGAGCACGACAGCCAAGCTTCCATGAGGGACTCTGCACCCTCCAGGGCGTGTCGTGCCCCCCGCCTGCCTTGACCTACCTCGTCCCTCGCCCACAACAGTGCTCCCCACTGTGCACCGCTAGAGGACGAGGCTGCCATGCCATCGGCGCTACCTCTTCCTATCCTCCACGTGCCCAAGCCTTAACCTCACTTCCTGACGCTCATTAGCATGACGGGCAGCGGGGGACGATGTGCTCGGCCTGGAGTGAGTCTGGCGCGACACGCGAGATCGTCCTGGCCGGCGTCAACCCATGACGTCTCCTCTCTCGCCGAGTGTCGATCCAACCTAGCGCCTGAACGCCCGCTCAGTATGTTGATCGGCTGTGGATTACGCCGAGCTCGTCTGCCGCTCCAACTTCTCGTTCCTGCGCGGCGCCTCGCATCCGGAGGAGCTGGTGGCCACGGCCGCGAGGCTCGGGGTGCGAGCGCTGGCGCTGACGGACGCGGACGGGCTGTACGGGGTGGTGAAGGCGCACCTGGCGGCGAAGGAGCACGGCCTGAAGCTCATCCTCGGGGCCGAGCTGACGCTGGAGGACGCCCCGCCGGTGGTGGTGTACGCGGCGGACGCGGGCGGGTACGCGAACCTGTGCAGCCTGGTGTCGCAGAGCCGGATGACGCACCCGAAGGGGGAGGCGGGGCTGCCGTGGCGGGCGCTGGCGGACCGCTCCGCGGGACTGCTCGCCCTGTTGCCCGAGCCGGCCCCGGTGGAGCGGGTGGCGGCGCTGGCGGAGGCCTTCCCGGAGCGCTTCCACGTGGGGCTGTGCCGGACGCTGTCGGCGGGAGACCAGGCGCGAGAGGCCCGGGTGGACGCGCTGGCGCGAGAGCTGGGCGTGCCCGTGGTGGTGCACAACGACGTGCACACGCACCACCGTCGGCGGCAGCCCTTGCAGGACGTGCTGGTGGCGATCCGCCACGGGACGACGGTGGACAAGACGGGGACGCGGATGTTGCCCAACGCGGAGCGGACGCTGAAGGGGCCGCATGAGATGGGGCGGCTGTTCGCGGACCGGCCGGAGGCGCTGGAGCGGTCCATCGAGCTGGCGTCACGGTGCCACGCCTCGTTGGATGACTTGCATTACCGCTTCCCGGAGGAGGACCTGCCCGAGGGGCGCACGGCGAACGCGCACCTGCGGGCGCTGACGTACGAGGGGCTCGTGGTGCGCTATCCGGGGGGCGTGCCGCCGGAGGTGGTGAAACAGATTGAGCATGAATTGAAGCTCATCGCCGCCCTGGACTTCGCGGGGTACTTCCTGGCGCTGTGGGACATCGTGGGGTTCGCGAGGAGGCGGGGGATTCTCTGCCAGGGGCGGGGGAGCGCGGCGAACTCGGCGGTCTGCTACGCATTGCAGATTACGGCGATTGATCCGGTGCGGATGGGGTTGTTGTTCGAGCGCTTCCTGAGCATGGAGCGCAAGGAGCCGCCGGACATCGACGTGGACTTCGAGCACGAGCGGCGCGAGGAGGTGCTCCAGTACGTCTACGAGAAGCACGGCCGGCAGCGGGCGGGGATGGTGTGCGAGGTCATCTGCTACCGGGGCCGGCTGGCGCTGCGCGAGACGGGCAAGGCGCTGGGGCTGTCGTTGGATCAGGTGGACAAGCTGTCGAAGGTGGCGGCGGCCAATGGATTCCAGGTGACGCCGGAGGTGTTGCTGGAGGCGGGGCTGTCTGCCTTTGACAGTCGGGTGCAGAAGACGCTGTCCCTGGCGATGGAGATGGAGGGCTTTCCGAGACACCTGTCCATCCATGTCGGTGGGTTCGTGATTACGCGCGAGCCGCTGACGGAGCTGGTGCCGGTGGAGAACGCGGCGATGCCGGGCCGCACGGTCATCCAGTGGGAGAAGGATGACATCAACTCGATTGGGCTGCTGAAGGTGGACCTGCTGGCGTTGGGGATGCTGACGGCGCTGTCGAAGTGCCTCGCGCTGATTCGGGAGCACCACGGGAGGGAGCTGTCGCTGGCGACGATTCCGGCGGAGGACCCGAAGGTCTACGACATGTTGTGCGAGGCGGACACGGTGGGGGTGTTCCAGATTGAGAGCCGCGCGCAGATGAACATGTTGCCGAGGCTGCGGCCGAGGACGTTCTACGACCTGGTGGTGGAGATTGCCCTCATCCGCCCGGGGCCGATTGTCGGGAACATGGTGCATCCGTTCTTGAGGCGGAGGAACGGAATCGAGCAGGTGCAGTACCCGAGCGAGGCGGTGAAGGAGATTCTCGGGAAGACGCTGGGGGTGCCGCTCTTCCAGGAGCAGGCGATGAAGCTGGCGATGGTGGCGGCGGGCTTCACGGCGGGGGAGGCGGACGGGCTGCGGCGGGTGCTGAGCCACAAGCGGGCGGAGTCGATGCTGTTGCAGTACCGGGGGAGGTTCGTGGAGGGCTGTATCTCCCGTGGGTATGCGCGAGGACAGGCGGAGGAGTGGTTCGACAACTTCCGCGGCTTCGCGCACTACGGGTTTCCTGAGAGCCACTCGGCGAGCTTCGCGTTGATTGCGTACGCGTCGAGCTGGCTGAAGTGCCACTACCCGGCGGCCTTCACGGCGTCGCTACTGAACTCACAGCCGATGGGGTTCTACGCGCCTCACACGTTGGTAGCGGATGCGCAGCGGCATGGGGTGGAGGTGCGGGAGGTGGACGTGCAGCGCTCGAGGTGGGACTGCACGCTGGAGGAGGGCGGGAAGGCGCTGAGGCTGGGGTTGCGGATGGTGAGGGGGCTGGGAGAGTCCGCGGGGCGCCGGGTGGAGTCGGCGAAGGGGGAGGGCTTCCGCGACGTAGGAGACCTGGCGAGGCGGGCGCGCATTCCCCGGCACGAGCTGACGCGGTTGGCGCTGGCGGGAACACTGGCGGGACTGTGCGGCTCTCGGCGCAAGGCGCTGTGGGAGATACAGGCGCTGGGCCCACTGGACTCGGACGACCTGTTCTTCGGTATGTCGATGGACGGCACGGAGGTGGAGCTGCCGTCGATGAGCCTCTATGAGCGCGTGGTGGCGGACTACGACACGGTGGGGCTGTCTCTGGAGAAGCACCCTCTGGAACTGCTGCGGCCCACGCTGAAGAAGCTGGGCGCGGTGACGGCGGAGGGATTGAAGAAGGTGCGCTCGGGGCAGCAGGTGGCGGTGGGCGGGATGCTCATCTGCCGGCAGCGGCCACCGACGGCGAAGGGAATCTGCTTCATCTCGCTGGAGGACGAGACGGGCATCGCCAACCTCGTGGTGCCTCCGGACGTATACGAGGCGTGCCGGAAGCAGATCCACGGCGCCCTGTTCATCGTGGGACAGGGAGTGCTGGAGCGCTCGGGAAAGGTGACGAACGTGAAGACCCGTCGCGTTCATTGCTTGTCCCGAGCATGAGTGGCACGACGGAGCGTCAGGTGCCCTGGTACAGCATCCCCTCCACGACCATCACGGCGGTGGCGAAGACGGATGCGGCCCACCGCAGCCCGTCGAGCCCGAAGGCCGTCAGGTCGAAGCCGACCGCGAAGGGGAGCACCTCCAGCTGCTCGAAGAGGTCGGCGTAGGTCTCCAGCCCCACGTCCACGTTGCGGGTGAGGTTGGCGAAGCGCTTCTCCGTGTCGCTGACGACGGTGTGGTAGGGCACCGTCGCGCCCGAGGTCATTTCCTCCACGTAGCTCCACACAGCCACGATGAAACCCACCAGGGAGACCAGTGCCAGCAGCATAGTGATATGTCAGGCTGCGGTTGTGCACGCCCAGATTCGTGCTAATAGCGATCACTGTGCCGGAATGATTTTATGTGGGTGAAAACTAAATGACTGAGGGAGGAAGCACAAAGACTAGGCCGCGCCAGCGGGCGTCGTTTTCGCTTGAGTCTGAGCTTGTTCAGGTTCTTGCGAGACAGATGCAACCGTTTCTGAAGCGTGAATTGCCCGGAGATGAATCCAGATGTTTCTACGAACTGCAGGTGGGGGCTGTTATCCCTGATTTGCTGTTTGTGCAATTACCCAAGGCGAAGCGTAAACGGCTCGATTTTTTTGGGAGGGCGTCATTCTTTGATGCGTTCGTGGTGGCCGAACTCTCAAGGCAGGGATCTCTAAGTTGTGAAGAACTCTCGGAGCGGCTGTTTGTTCAGCCTGCGCGGGTGGTTGAGTCGGTGCGCAAGTTAAGGCGATTGGGATTGGTTAGAATGAAGTCTGACCGGTATGTACTGGTCGCGGGAAGATTCCCCCTGTCCGCGAGAGTTGTTGCTGTCGAAGCAAAGCTGATTAAGTGGCGGGATGCAGTCGAGCAGGCAAAATCATACTTGCAGTTTTCCAATAAGTCATACGTTGCCGTCCCAGAGGAGTTGGTTGGGTTGCGAGAGTTGCGTGCCGAATGCCGACATTCAGGGCTAGGGCTGATTGGTGTTGGTCGCGATAGTGTTCGCGTTGAACTGCGAGGGCGTTTCCGGAAGGTGAATTCACCTAGTTGGGCTTGGATTGTTATGCGCGCTTGGGAACAGCGACGATCGCATGATGCTTGAGTGATGTAGATGGCGGCTACTGGGTGGGGCGGGCGTCATCCACATCGGATGTAGGCTAGCTACGATTGGGCGTTTGAGCAGTACTCATCGAAAGCCTGTTGCCACGTCAGTTGGTGGATCAGTGACGTTCGGGCGTTGAACTCAGTTCCGATTCTAGATATTTCGGCTGCAAGCCGAGTTGCACCGTCAAGCCAGTCTCTTCCATACTTTATTTGCTGGTCTTGGGTCATGCTGGAGAGTTTCCTTGTCTCTCTAGTCATGGCATGCAAGAAGTGTTCGGTTGCCCTTGTGATATTGGACTGGCGATACTGCCATTCTGGAACCGACGAAACTCTCTTGCCAGTCGAAAGCGCTCTTAGTAGCCCCTCACTTGCTGGGGTGTTGTCACCAAGCTTGGGTAGAAAACCCCCTGTGATTGTTGCATCAAGATCTGCGTCAAGATGAAGCTCTGCTGCCAGCGCGTGCGAATAGTACGCTGGATAGGCGCGACCCTCCTTTTGCTCAAAATCCCGTAGGCGCAAGCGTCGTTGAGATCTATACCATCCGGCAGACCAAGTGTCGGCTCCGGCAATTAGTGACAAGAGGCCAGCGACGCCTGCGAATGCGACGTGGACGTGTTTCAGTCCGCCTGCTTTGAGCCCATCTACTAACCTAAGTAGGGAGCTTACTGTGTTGGGATGGTTGAAATAATAACCGTCTTCGCTTGCTTGTTCGAGAACCACATATGCTCCGTATGGAGCTCGGGCTGTTACTTGGTCGAGAATTGAATCTATAATGGGGTTCGACCAAGCTTCAAATGCGCGCAGGCAGTGGTCGGAAATGGCTATTGTTGCAAGGGCGGGAGATGTGAGCTTGAGCTTTTGTGTTGCCGCCAAGCCCCGATCTAGCCACTGGAGGGATGTCGATATGTCTTTTGTTGAGCTAATGAGTGGTGCTGGAAGAATTAGCATTTCGCACTCCATGGCGGCTTGGAGTGCAAGGCAAGTTGTTATTGAGTTGTCGATGTCGACGTCTGCGGAAGGAAGCTTGCCTTTCCACTTCTTCAGCACGTCTCCAATGACGCTGGCCTTCCATTGGGCCTGAGTAAGTTTCTGACTGTCGTATTGGTCGATGGAGGCCTCCCCGAACCAGCCATAGCTTATGAGGTTGGTGCATGTTTCCGCGCATAGTGAGGCGCTTAGGTTTGCAAGGTAGATTTGTGGGTCAAGAAGGCGGCGGCGGAGGTGCGGGAATTTCTTGCTTAATTTTCTGCGAGCAAGAACCGGGGCCGCTATCCCGGCAGGGATTATGACGCCTCCGTCGACCGTATCGGCGGGGGTTGCCATTCTAAATCGAGCAATTGCGTAGAAGTTCTTCATGGCTTTAGGGAATGCAGTGTAGGGCTAGTTGGCAAGCAGTCTGCGGCAGGGGCCGTTTGATGGGATTCTTGTGCACCATCGAATCAATTAGTTTGGCCAGCGGGGCTGGAGTGTTCTTTGCTAGGTTGGCAGTCGGGATGCCGCCGTTCTTGAGGTGAAGTTGCTGTCGATGCGTTGGATGGCGCCCCAGGAGGCATTCTTGCAAGACAATTCCTAGCGAGAACATGTCAGACTTGCAGGTTAGTGCGCGTTGGGCCTCCATTTGCTCAGGGGATAGGTAGCCGATGGTGCCCCACGTCTTGCCCATACTGGTGAGGGAGTCGAGGGCCAGATGTCGAGCAAGTCCAAGATCAATGAGGACTGATCTTGCTTGGTCGTTGATGATTATGTTGCTGGGTTTAATGTCGCGATGGACAATTCTGGCCTCCCAGAGTTTCTCGATCGCCAGTGCGATGTCATGAGCGATGTTTGCGACGCTTTGGGGAGCTATCGGGCCTTTTGCTATTACTGATGAGATGGTGTCGCCATTCACGAATTGAGTTGCGATGTAGAAGCAACGCTCGCCTCGAATTGAGACTGTTCCAGCATCGTGAAGGCTTGTGAGTGTTGGCCCAGTGATCGTTCGCAGAGCCTCTACTTCGCGTGCGGCCCGCTCTTCAATCTGCTCTCCGAAGTAGATCTTTAGTGCTAGCGAAGACGCTGTCTGAAGCATCTGATTCTTGGCTTCAAAGACAGCTCCTTGGCCGCCAGCGGCAACTTCCTTCAGTACTGTGAACTTGCCACTGAAGGCCTTTTCGAGTTCCTGCAGAGAGAGCGGTGGATCGAAAGGCATCGGTTCCCCCCTCCGATTCCGCAGTAAGTGCGGAGTCGGAGTGGTACTGACCGTATGCCTCTAGGGGTTGGTAAGCAAGCTTCGGTGCCAGACGTAAGCATTGGGGCATGTCCGACCCACCGTAGGACTGTATTATGCGCCGGTTAGTTGCAGGCCCTTACGGCATCAAAGCTGATGCGACTGAAAAGAGGGGCAAAATTACCCCAGCAGGCGCACGTCATCCGCATTCATCTCATCCCAGATGAGGTCCACACCATGCTGTGCGAACCGCCGTGCCGCCGCCTTGCTCCTCGGCCCGTGCTCATTATCCAGGCACCACTGAGCATGATTGCATAGTAGCGCCAGTTCTATCGTCCGCCCCAGCGTCAGTGAGAACCGCCGAGCCCCGGCTTCCAGTGTCGCGGGATTCCCCATCGCACCAGACACCCATGCCCGGGCATGATCCAGCGCGCTGTTCGCCGCGTCCACACAGGGCCGCAGGCCCGGGTCCCGCACCTTCGCCAGCCGTCCCTCCACCTCGTGGAAGAACGCCTCCAGCGTGCCGTCCTTCGCCAGCGCCCGCAGTACGTCCAGAGACAGCACATTCGTAGTGCCCTCCCAGATGGACAACACCTGCGAGTCCGCCTGCAACCTCGGCACGCCCGTGTCCTCCACGTATCCTGCGCCGCCGAACGCCTCGGAGACCTCCGACGTGACGTGCACCGCCTGGCGCCCCGTCGTCAGCTTCGCCAGCGGCGTCACCAGCCGCTGCAGGAGCAACTCCTGCTCCGTGGCCACCTTCGCCTCCATTCGCCCCAGCAACTCCACCGCGCGGAAGGCCAGCATGAAGCCCGCCTGGAACTCCGCCTCCAGTCCCGCCAGCGTGTCCACGTGGAGCGGCTTCTCCGCCAGCTTCGCGCCGAACTGCACCCGTCGCTGTGCGTAATCACGGGCCAGCGCCATCGCCCGGCGCATGCTCCACGCAGAGCCCATGGCATTCCACGTGCGCGTCACATTCAGCATCCACGCCATGTGCTTGATGCCATCCGTCAGCCCGGCCACCGGAATCGCCAGCGTTCCATCCAGTGTCAACTCCGCCGTGGGAACCTTCCGCGTCCCGAACTTGTCCTTCAGCCGGTTGATCTGGATGCCATTCAGCTTCCCTGCGGCATCCCGCGTCTCCACATAGAAGATGGCCAATCCCTTGCCACCGGGACCGTTGCCCTCCGGCCGCGCCAGCGTCAGCGCCATCTGTGCAGTCGTCGCGGACGTGAACCACTTCGTCCCGTACAGTCTCCACTCCTCGGGAGACTGCCGCGCCACCGTCTGCGTCAGGCCCACGTCCGAGCCACCGGTCCGCTCGGTCATCCACTGGCCGGACGTCCAGAAGCCTGCGGGGTCTCTCGACGTCAGGTGGGGCAGGGCACGGTCAATCAACTCCCGGTTCCCCAGATTGAGCAGCGACCTTGCCGCACCATCCGTCATCGCTAGCGGGCACGAGTGCACATCGAGCGATGCCTGTACGAGGTAGTTCAGGACGAACTGGTGCACGCGGCTGAGCTCGGCGCTCTTCTGCTCGTACGCCGTCGCCACAAGCCCCCGCTTTGCCGCGAGGACTTCTGCTTCCTTCCAGAGCGGCGACACCTCGATGTGGTCGATGCGGTGGCCCCACGCATCCCACTGCGTCAGCTCCGGCTCGTTCAGCCGGTCCCGCAGCTGGAACTGATAGAAATAGCCCCCACCCAGGTCCCCCAACTCGCGGAACTCATCCATCAGCGAGCGCCGGAGGTCTTCCGGCAGCGTGCGCGCCAGGTAGCTCTGCAAGAGCGCGTCGTCGTCGTACTGGTTCCCAAGTCGAGGCGGTTCCTGGAAGAAGCTCATGCGCCGAAATTAACACCCGGCATTCCGGATGGGCACACAACCCAACGGGGACACTTTCGACCCACGCAAACACAGATGCCCCGCAGCCAGGGGCCACGGGGCATCCAGTGACGACACGGAGTCAGGCTGCTACGGCTGCAAGCTGAACCCGTAGTTCGCGCTGAAGTTCGAGTCCCACCGGTGGCAGTACCCACGGTCCCAGTTCTCGAACCACATCGACACCGAGCGCGCCCCAGCCGGCGGAGTCAGGGTCACCGGCACCCCGAACCGCGAGTACCCGGACACCGCCGTGACGCTCTTGCTCCCCGTCACGCCGTTGTCGAACCGGTAGTACACCCACACTTCCCACGTGGGCGCGCCGTTGTAGAGGAGCCGGCACTCGGGGAGCCGGTCGAGGTCGTAGTCCACGACGAACGGCTGGCCCGCCTTCAGCGTGCCGACGACGTACTCCACCCAGCCCTCCTGGAACACAATCGTGGGCGGCACCGCCGTCCCCGCAGGCTGCACGGTGAACCGGAAGTTCGTCCCATAGTTCGAATCCCACGCCTCACACCCCGCGCTGGCCACGCGGAACCACACCTCCAGCGGGCCTGCCACGGGCAGGGCGATGACGGGCGCGGCGCCCGTGGTCGGAGCACCCGCCACGTCGAAGCTCCCCACGGTGCCACCGTTCAGCCGGTAGTACCCGGTGAGGCTCCAACCGGGACTCCCATCCGGCAGGGTGGTGCGGCACTGCGGCAGGCGGGTGGCGTCATAGGCCACCTGCACCTGTCCTCCGGCCACGAGCGGCGCGGACTCGGCCAGGGTCCAGTTGGCGTTGAAGGTGATGACGGGCGTCGTCGTCTGCGCGGCCGCGGCGGTACCGACGAGCAGCAAGGGGAGGGTGAGCAGGGACAGAAGTCGCTTCACGGATGTAGCTCCGGTGAGAGGGGTGAGTGCCCTCCGGCGGGGGCGAAGGGGCGCGCATCCATGCCACAACCCTCCGACACGGAAAACCCGGGCCCACCGGAATTCCGCCCAAACCCGTCACCGTGGTGTTTCATTGAAACAGCAGCCATGCGGTAGGCTCCGGGGCCAACACCCTCGAGCGAGCGCCAATGTCCCTGTTCAGGAGGCCGTCCCCCCCGGCCGCAGGCGAGCCGGCCGACGAAGACAACCGCAGCGTCACCCCCGTGGAGACGCCCGCGGTTCCGGCCGCATCCCCCGTGCTCTCCGGCCCGCCTCGCGCGCGCACGGGACTCACCGGCACCAGCCCCGCGCTCCCGCCCCGGCCGCCAGCCCCCGCCGCCCAGCGCCCGCCACCACCGCCAGAGGGCCCCGACTTCCCCACCGAGCGCCGCTCCGTCGTCGTCTCCCCGGACGCCGCCATCCCCGAGCGCCGCGCTCCGGCCCCGCTCGCCCCACCACCCGAGCGCCGCCCACCGCCCGCCGCCCCTCCCGCGCCCCGGGCGGCTCCCGCCCCCCAGGTCTCCACCCCCGCGTACACCGGCCCCGAGCGCCGCGCCCCCGCCGCCGCCGCCCCACCTCCCGCCCCGGGCGCCGAGCGCCGCCCCATGCAGCGCCGGAACACGGACGGCTCCATGCCCGTCGTCACTGGGGACAGGTTCTGGCCCCAGCAGCCGCGCGGCCTGGACGAGACGGGCCTCACGGCGACCTTCATCGAGGAGCTGGTCCTCAAGGCCCTCTTCGCCGCCGGTGAGATGCGCGGCATGGACCTGGCCGCGCGCCTCCAGCTCCCCACGGCCATCGTCGACGACATCATCGAGGGCCTGCGCCGCCAGAAGTACGTGGACATCCGCGGCGGTGGCTCGTCCGGCGTGGGCAAGTCCACGATGATCTACCAGCTCACCCCGTTCGTGACGGACGTGCTGCGGCAGATCAACGACCGCAACCGCTACAACGGCCCCGCGCCCGTGCCCTTCCAGGAGTGGGTGGCCGCGGTGAAGAAGCAGACCGTCCGCGGCACCCGCATCACCCGCGCGCGGATGCAGGACAAGTTCGGCGACCTCGTCATCCGCGACTACATCTTCGACGGCATCGGCCCGGCGATGAACTCTGGCCGCGCCATCTTCTTCTACGGCCCGCCCGGCAACGGCAAGACGGCCATCTGCCAGGGGATGGTGAACTGCTTCGACGGGGACATCTTCATCCCCCACGCGCTGCTCATCGACGACTTCGTGGTGAAGATCTTCGACGCCAACCTCCACAAGCCCGTGGAGGACGACGGCGCGCCCGCGTACGACAGGCGCTGGGTGCGCTGCCGGCGCCCGCTCGTCGTGGTGGGCGGTGAGCTGACGCTGGAGATGCTCGACCTCGTCTACTCGCCGGAGGTGAAGTACTACGAGGCCCCGTTCCAGATGAAGGCGAGCAACGGGATGCTCCTCATCGACGACTTCGGCCGGCAGAAGGTGTCCCCCAAGGACCTGCTCAACCGGTGGATCGTCCCGCTGGAGAGCGACATCGACATGCTCACCCTGCACACCGGCAAGAAGGTGCAGGTGCCCTTCGACGTGTTCGCCGCCTTCTCCACCAACCTGGATCCCAGCGACCTCGTGGACGACGCCTTCCTGCGCCGCGTCCGCTACAAGCTGGAGGTGCAGCGCCCGGACGAGGAGCAGTTCCACGAGATCTTCCAGATCATGTGCAAGAAGCGCGGCGTGGCCTACGACGCGGCCGCCGTGGACTACCTCATCGACACGCACTACCGCCCGATGAACCGCCCCTTCGCGGCCTGCCAGCCTCGCGACCTGCTCGACCAGGTCATCGACATGGCCCACTACCAGGGCACCGAGCCGCGGCTGGACCACGGACTGCTGGACTCGGCGGTGCGGGGCTACTTCGTCCGCTTCGACCAGAACAAGACGCCCTGAGCCTCACTCAAGGGGCCGGTGCGAAGGGGCCCCAGGGCGAGGGCTCCAGCCACTGGCGCACCTCGTCCACGGGGACGTTGGCCAGCACGTCCACCATCGACATGCCGTGGACGAAGCGGCCCTCGCGGCCCTGCGAATAGGGCGGGTGCCGGAAGCGCTGCCACAGCACGCGCACGCCCGCGTCCCGGAACAGGCCCGTCTTCAGGTACAGCGACGAGCCCAGGCCCGAGTAGTAGGTGTGCGCCCCGAGCTGCTGGCAGTACGCCACCAGCCGCCCCGACTTGTCGTCACCCTGTCGCGCCAGCGTGGAAGCCCGCATGACGTGGGGCCGCAGCCCCAGCGGCTCGTGGAACAACGCCATGCTCGAGAGCAGCACCCGCAGCAGCGAGCCCGGCCCGGCCTCGCGCGCCGCCGCGTCGTAGAAGGGCTCCAACAACGGCAGCACCTGCGTGGCGAAGTAAGGCCGCCGCCCGTACAGCGTCACCAGCGCGTGGAGGTGTTTGCGCGGCCACGGCTGGCGCGGGTCCACCGCCAGGTCGGCGATAAGAGCATCCCGGTGCGGCGCCTCCAGGGGGATGGACAGCCACTGGAAGCCGGGCTCGGTGGGCGGGGGCAGGGGGACGTTGGCCGGCAGCGCCACGCGCGTGCGCCGCTGCCAGCCGCGCCGCAGCCACTGCACGTTGTCCAGCACCAGCAGGGTGCCCGCGCGCGCCACCTGCTCGTAGAAGTCCACCCACGGCAGGTAGTGCGGTTGCTCGGCCACCAGGATTCCAGGGATACCCGGCACGCTTTCGATGATATGCGGCCGCCGCTGCGGGCAGTGACCTTCCAGCCTCCAGCGGAGTCACCTGTTTTCAGCCCGCTGGCAGGGCCGTGGGGCAGGCAGGACCCGCACCTTGGGGGCGGGGCCGGGCCTGGATTGTAGTACTGCGGGGCTGTAAGATTTCAAATGCACGGCTTCCTTCGGGGGAGCAGGAAGGGCGGGATGAAGTTCCTCTGCGTCAGCACGGAGCCGCAGCACCCCGTGGCGGAGGAGCTGCGTCGGCAGGGCCAGGAGGTATCGGTGGCCTCGACGGTGCTGGAGGCGGGCTCGGCGCTGGTGCACGGGGTGGTGGACGTGCTGGTGGTGGAGTCCGGGGACCTGGCGGCGGACGCGCGGTGGCTGGACTCGCTGCGGATGCGGGCGCGGCCGGACGAGCCGCTGGTGCTGGGGCTGGCGCGGACGGACTCGGACGCGGACCTGGAGCCGCTGCTGGCGGCGGGCGTGGACGAGTACCTGGTGGCGCCCTTCTCCCCGGGCGAGGTGCGCGCGCGGCGGCTGATGCTGGAGCGGCGCGGCGCGGCGCGGCGCCTGCGGCGGACGTCCGAGGAGGCGGCGCGCGGGGAGATGGAGCGGCTGGCCGCCATCATCCAGACGCAGGCGGACGTGGCGCTGGCGGGGCTGGACCTGGATGAAATCATGCGCCTGTTGTGCGAGCGCGCGCGGGTGCTGTGCGGCGCGGACGGCGCGGCGGTGGCGCTGGTGGAGGAGGGGATTGTCGAGTACCGCGTGACCACCGGCAGCGTGGCGCAGCACACCGGCTTCAAGCTGAAGGTGGAGGGCAGCCTCACCGGCGCCAGCCTGCTGCGCGGCGAGGTCATGCGCACGGACGACACCGAGGAGGACGTGCGCGTCAACGTGCACGCCACGCGGCAGGTGGGGGCGCGCTCGATGATCTGCGTCCCGCTGTGGCGCGAGGCGCGGCCGGTGGGGGCGCTCAACGTCATCTCCAGCCGGACGAACGCGTTCGATGACCGGGACGTGCGCACGCTGGAGCTGATGGCGGGTCTGCTCGGCGCGGCCATGGGCAACGCCGCGGAGGCGAAGGCGCGCCAGGAGCTGATGGTGCAGCGCACGGCCGCGCTCGCCGCGCTGCAGGAGTCGCAGGAGCTGTTCGCCTCCTTCATGAACAACAGCCCGGTGGTGGCCTTCATCAAGGACGAGCAGGGCCGGCGCATCTGGGTGAACGAGTCCTACCGCCGCTTCTTCCGGATACCGGAAGGCGTGGACCTGGCGCTCATCGACGACACGGCGCTGATGCCGGCGGCGTCCGCCGAGCACGTGCGCCGGGAGGACCAGGCGGTGCTCTCGTCGGGGAAGGCCTGGGCCAGCGAGGGCATGATTCCGTCGCCGGACGGCAGCGAGCGCTACTGGCTCACCTACCGCTTCATCGTGAAGGAGCGCTCCGGCCGGCGCCTGCTGGGTGGCGTGTCGCTGGACGTCACCGAGCGCAAAGCCATGCAGGCGCAGCTCGTGGTGGCGGACCGGCTGGCGGCGGTGGGCACGCTGGCGGCCGGCGTGGCGCACGAAATCAACAACCCGCTGGCCTTCGTGCTGTCCAACCTGTCCTTCCTCGTCGGAGAGCTGCAGGGGGTGTCCCGCGAGCTGCCGCCGGGGCGCATCGCGGAGATGGAAGAGGTGCTGCGCGAGGCGTCCGACGGGGCGCACCGCGTGCGCCAGATCGTCCGTGACTTGCGCACCTTCTCGCGCGGGGACGACGAGGTGGCCACCGCCGTCAACGTGCAGGCGGTGCTCGAGTCCGCGATTACGATGGCGCGCGGCGAGCTGAAGATGCGGGCGCAGATTGTTCGTGAGTACCGCGAGGTGCCGCTGGTGGAGGGCAACGAGGGGCGCTTCGGGCAGGTGTTCCTCAACCTGCTCATCAACGCCGCGCAGGCCATTCCGCAGGGCAAGCCGGACCAGCACGAGGTGCGCCTCGTGCTGCGCCACTCGGGAGACAGGGTCATCGTCGAGGTGAAGGACACCGGCGTCGGCATGCCGCCCGAGGTGCGCGCGCGCATCTTCGATCCGTTCTTCACCACCAAGCCGGTGGGCGAGGGCACCGGGCTGGGGCTGTCCATCTGCCACGGCATCGTCACCGGCTTCGGCGGCGAAATCACCGTGGAGAGCGAGGAGGGGCGGGGCAGCACCTTCCGCGTCGTCCTCCCGGTGGCGCAGCGCGGCCGCGACGTGCCCCTGCCGCCCCTGCGCCCGCTCCTGCTGACCTGAGCCTTCAGCGGCGGAACACGGGCGGGAAGACGCGCGGGGCCTTCTTCTTCCTCAGGCAGCGGACATCCGCGCCCATGTAGCAGGCGGAGAAGGCGCGGCGGCGCAGCCCGGGACGGCCGCGTCCGGAGCGGTGCCACACGTGGTTGTGGACGAGGATGGACTCGCCGGCGCGGACGGGCAGGCGCAGGGCGCGGTGCTCGGCGTCGGCGGCGGCCACCGCGTCCGTGGGGATGACGCCGCCCAGCGCCGTCACCAGCCCGTCCCGGTGGCTGCCGGGGACGACTTCCAGACAGCCGCCGTCCTCGGGCGCGTCGTCCAGCGCCGTCCAGATTTGAAGGTCGGGCTCGCGGGTGAGGCCCCACAGCCGGCCTCCGTCCTGGTGCCAGGGCAGGTTGCTGCCTCCGGCCTGGCCCTTGTGGAAGAGGATGGCGCGGTAGAGGACGACGTCGCCGGAGATGCGGGCGCGGGCGATGCGCTCGAACAGCGGGTTCTCCAGCCACGCCAGGAAGCGCGGGTCCTTCTCCAGCTTCTCCAGCTTGCGGTAGTCCAGCGACGGCCCCTGCCAGCCCAGCCCCAGGGGCGCGTCTTCGTACCGGCCCGTGGCCGCGTCCGGCTGGAAGAACATGCCTTCATGGACGACGCGGCCGAGCATGAGGTCGTCCGCCCGCTCGCGCAGGGCCTCCAGGCCTTCGTCACCGAGCACGCGGCCCAGCCGCGCGAAGCCGTGCTCGGCGTAGTGCGCGAGCGCGAGGCTGATATCGAACTGTTCCGCGTCCACGCAGAGCATGCGCTCACTCATAACCCGGCCCTGGTCGGAGCGGGGAGCGTCACGGTGGAGTTCCGAAAGGAGGTCGGTGTGCCACGGGGGCGCCCGCCTGGTGGCAGGGAGACCTTGCGCCACCCGCCGGGGCGCCCCATGGTTGGAAGTGGCATGCCCTACCGCCGCTCCACGCGCTTCGTCTCCGCCCCGGATGGAACCCGGGTGGCCTGGCATACGCACCAGGGAAACCTGCTGGAGGACGCCGCCGACGCGGAGCTCTCGGTGCGGCCGACGGTGCTGCTGACCAACGGCATCGGCACGTCGGAGAACTTCTGGCGATACATCGTCGCCAACCTGGAGCAGGACCACCGGGTGGTGCACTGGAACTACCGCGGGCACGGCAGCAGTGAGAACTCCATCAGCGGCGACTACCGCGTGCCCGTGCACGTGGATGATTTGGAGCGCGTCACCGAGGCCGTCATGGCCCGGGGCAACGGGCGGCCGCCGCTGCACGTGGCCTTCTCCATGGGGGTGCGTGTCCTGCTGGAGCTGTACCGGAAGCGGCCGGACCTGGTGCCCGCGATGACGCTCATCGCCGGCACGCCCGGGGCGCCGGGCTCGGGGAGCGACAGCCTGCGCGCGCGCGTGGCGCTGTCCGCCACCCGGGGCCTGTTCCGGGCCACCACGCCCGCGCTGCCGCTGGCGGCGCCGGTGGCGCACGCGGTGATGGCCAGCCGCTTCGCCTATCCGCTGGGACGCGCGGTGGGCGCGCTGCGCGCCCGGGCGCCGCGAGCGGACATCGACGAGTTCATGCAGGCGCTGCGGCGGATGAGCCCGGAGGCGTACTGGTACACGCTGCGCGGGCTGGCGGAGGGGCACGCGTGGGACGTGGTGCGCCGCGTGAGGGTGCCCACACTCATCATCGCCGCGCGGGACGACACCCTGGTGCCCCTGAGCGAGGTGGAGCGCATGCGCGACGCCATGCCCCACGCGCACTGGATGCAGGTGGATGACGCCGGCCACGCGGGGCTCCTGGAGGCGGGCACGGAGATCGCCGACGCCGTCCGCGCCTTCCTCGTGCAGCACGGCATGGAGGCGGCCCGTCCGGGCTCGTCCGCCGAGCCGCTCCCGGGCTGAGAAAAAACGGGTCGCATCTTTTCGGACCAGGACATCCATTTCTGGATACTGGCGCGCCCCTGTGTTCAGTCGATGATGGAAGGACTGTCTGTCATTGGATGGATGCGGGGCGGCGGGGGACGGAGCCGTGTCTCACCTGCTACTGTGATTTTACATCCATCATGGATGTGAGGGGCAGGGAATCACATGCAGACCGTCGAGTCCGGCCGCTGCCGCGGCATGGGGAGTCGTGTTGCTTCGTGGGCCCTGGTGTCGAGCGTCCTGCTGCTGGGGACGGGCGGCTGCGGGTCGGTGGAGGACCCACCCGCCGAGCCACCCGCGCTTCAGTCCCAGGTCCAGGAGGTCCGTAGCGACAACAACCTGTCGGTCAATGGCTTGTCATTCAACGGGCTGTCCTTCAATGGGCTGTCGTTCAACGGGCTGTCGTTCAACGGCCTGACGACGCAGTCCTTCCATTCGTGGTTCCAGTCGAACCCGGCGAAGGCCGACGAGGTGATGCGCTACATCATCCGCTGCGCCGTGCCAGCGGGACAGACGCGCACGTACACGCGGCCCACGTCGGGGCAGACGTATACCTGGACGGGAGCGCTGGGCCTGGCGCCGGTGTGGGCCGGTGGCTCGCCAGCGCCCCTGCTCGAGCAGCAGCTCATCTCCGCGTGCCTGGCCGCCCATGTGAATCCCTACGGCGCGAATGTCCCCATCTCCGTGCTGGGCCGGCATGCGCAGGGGCAGGTCATCGCGTACACGAGCGATGAGCTGAACACCTTCCCGAAGCAGGAGTCCTGCTTCTTCGGCAACCTCTTCACCGGGCAGGGCATCTACGCGGGCAGCCGGGGGACGCTGCTGAACCAGAGCCTGAGCAGTTCGCGGGCGTGCGCCGTGGTGGACAACTCGGGGAGTCAGCGCAAGCAGTGCCTGCCCATCTACTTCGTCGGGGAGTGCGCCAATCATTGCACGCTGGATGCCTCGGGGCTGTTCTACGCCAGTTGCACCTACGGCACCGTCACGTACCGGCCCCTCGTCACGCGGTTGCGGGACCAGGACGTCTACCGGTGCGGTGACGGCACCTGCCAGGTCACCGAGTCGTGCGGCAACGTCAACTGGTACAACAGCTGCCGGCCGGACTGCGGCGCCTGCGGCGGGTAAGGCCGGCGCGTCACCGGCGTCCGGGGCGGCGTGTCGCGCGGCGTCGGAGGTGGCCACGCGGCCCCGTGCCCGAGGGGTCTGGCTCCGCCCTGCACATCCGTGAAAAAGTGCACACGGGTGTGAGGCTGGCAGCGGCCTCCGAAGGGGGGCCGTACCGTGAAGATCCTGCTCGTCGAGGACGAGGAGAAGATGGTGGCGCTCCTCCGGCGCGGGTTGGCGGAGGAGGGCCACACCGTGGAGGTGTGCTCGGAGGGCCGCGAGGCGCTGGAGCGCGGCGGTCAGGATGGCTACGAGGTCATCATCCTCGACTGGGCCCTGCCGGGTGTGGATGGCCTCACGTTGCTGAAACACTGGAGGAGCGCCGGAGTCCGCACGCCGGTGTTGATGCTCACCGCGCGAGGAACGACGCCGGAGAAGGTGGCGGGGCTGCGCTCGGGCGCGGACGACTACCTGGTGAAGCCCTTCGACTTCGACGAGCTGCTGGCGCGCCTGGAGGCGCTGTGCCGCAGGGGCGAGCCGGAGGATGGGCCGCTGCGGCTCGGGGGACTCCTGCTGGACCCCCGCCGCCGGGTGCTGCGCCGGGGTGAGCGCGAGGAGCCGCTGACGGCGCGCGAGTTCGCGCTCTTCTCCGCGCTGGCGAAGCACCCGGGAGCGCCCCAGGTGCGCGCCCGGCTGCTGACGCAGGCGTGGGGCCCGGACTTCGACGGCAGCGGCAACGTGCTGGAGGTCTACGTGGGCTACCTGCGCACGAAGCTGGAGCGGCTGGAGGCGACGGACGTCACCATCCGCTCCGTGCGGGGCGTGGGCTACAAGCTGGTGGTGGCGTCCGGGGACGGGTCGCCTTGACGCTGACGCGGCGGCTGTGGCTGCTGGGGGCGCTGGTTCCGACGCTGACCACGCTCGCCGCGCTGGTCATCGCGGGGCGGCTGTTTCGCTATGACCTGGAGCGCTCGCTGGACCGGGCGCTGCTCGCGCAGGCGGCGGTGGAGAGCGTCAGCCTCTTCGACGGCCCCGACCAGAAGGTGCACCTGCACATGGCGGTGTCTCCGCTGGTGGACCAGGTGCGTCCCTTCGCGCCGCGGGGCTATCTCTACGGGCCGGACGGGGTGCTGGTGATGCGCTACCCGCCGCTCCCGGAGCAGGCCCCCCAGGAAGAGCGCTTCGTGCCCGGCGAGCCCGGCGTGGAGCCGGCGCTCTCCACGCGGACGGACGCGGGCGGCGGCCGGTGGCGCGAGGTGCTGGTGAACGTGCGCTCGCCGCACGGGGAGCGGTTCGCCCTGCGGCTGTCGGCGTCGCTGGGGCAGGTGGACGGCTCGGTGGGCACGTACTACCGCATGGCCTTCTCACTGGCGGCGGTGACGGGGCTCCTGCTGCTGGGTGTGCAGACGCTCCAGGCAAGGCGGCTGGCCCGGCGGCTGGATGCGATGACCGGGCACCTGGGCCGGTTGCGCGAGGGGGACTTCTCTCACGCGCCGGCGGAGGACCCGGGTCGCGACGAGATTGGCGAGCTGCGGGCGGTGCTGGCCGAGGCGACGCAGCGGCTGCGGGGCGCGAGGGAGGCGCAGGAGCGGCTCATCGCGGACGCGGCGCATGAGCTGCGCACGCCGCTGTCGCTGATGCGGACGACCATGGACCTGGCGCTGCGGCGCGAGCGGGAGCCGGAGGAGCTCCGGGCCAGCCTGCGGGAGGCGCGGCGCGAGGTGGAGCGGCTGGCGGTGCTGGCGGGGAGCCTGCTGGACCTGGCGGCGGTGGGGCGGGGGGCGTGGGACCGCAAGAAGGGGGACCTGGCGGTGGTGGTGGCCCAGGCGGTGGAGGGGGCACGCGCGGAGGCGGAGCGGCGGGGCCTGCTCATCCGCCTGGACGCGCCAGCCCCCGCGGAGGCGCACTTCGATGCGGGAGGGCTGCGGCAGGCGGTGGACAACCTGCTGGCCAACGCCCTGAAGTTCTCACCGGAGGGTGGGGAGATCCGCGTGCGGCTGTCGCGCGAGGCGGAGCGCTACCGGGTGAGTGTGGCGGATGACGGACCGGGCATTCCACCCGCCGCTCGCGACGCGGTCTTCGCGCCCTTCCACCGGCTGGCGGACACCGCGCCCGGCAGGCCCGGGGTGGGGCTGGGGCTGGCCATCGTCCGCGAGGTGGCGGCGCGGCATGGCGGCCGTGCGTACGTGGCGGACAGTGCCGCGGGCGGGGCGGAGGTGGTCCTCGAGGTGCCCGCCGCCGCGGGCGCTGTCCAGAACAGGCCGGACCCGAACCGAGGCACCCTGGCCTGATGTCGGGCAGGGCGTCCGGTGCCGAGCGCGCGCCTGCCCCCGTGGTGCCCTTGGGGAAGTCCAGGGCCGCTCCTACCCTCGAAGGGTAGGGCCGGTGACCCGGCTCGAGGACAATCTCGATGTCGAAATTCCGCGGTCGACATCCCCGTGGGCTCGCCATGTGGTTCGTCCTGGCGCTCCTGCTCCTGCCCTCGGGCGCCTGTGAGAGCGTCGAACAGGGTGAGCCAGACGGCCAGCAGCCCGCTGAGTCCACGCCCACCGACGAGCGGCCGGACCTGTTCAATGCCTCCGCCCTCAGGGTCAGCCGTTCCCCGGACCGGCAGGAGGAGCAGGCGCTCGCGGGGAGCACCCTCCAGGGCAGCGTCGCCATCTTCGTGGCCCCCGGCTCCGGAAGTGGCATCACCCGGGTGGAGTTCTTCCTGGACGCCCCCACCCGGAACCACTCGCCGATGTCCCTGGACCTCCGCGTCCCCTTCGACTTCGCGGGGACGGCGGGGGACGGCGGGGCCACGCTCTACGACACGCGGACGCTCCCCGATGGGGACCACTCCGTCACGGTGGTCGCCCACTACGCCGGCTTCCGCGCGGATGAGGCCACCGCGAGCTTCACGGTGGCCAACGCCTCGGCCCCCGCGCCGGCGCCCCCGCCCCCGCTTCCGCTTCCGCCGACGCCCGTGCCCACCGCGCCTCCCGGGCTGCGCACCGTGGACGCGTGGGAGCGGCTGTTCCTGAACGTCTGGGAGCGCGAGCACAAGACGGACTTCCTGCTCCGGAGCCAATCGACGGACAGCTGGGACTTCTACAGCCTCGCGTACGGCATCGACGCCAACACCGCGATGTACCGGGCCACCGGGCGGACCGTGTACCTCGACCGTGCGCTGCTCTACGTCGACAACCTGGTCGACACGGCCCGCGTCTCCCGCTCTCTTCCCGGGAGCCAGTTCAAGGACGGTTTCCTCGGCTGGGCCTCGACCCTGTCGGACCCCGAGGGGCAGGAGGTGCCGCTGTACGAGAGCTACTGCTGGCGCTACGTCACGCGCCTGCTGCGCGTCATCCGCGAAACGCCCACGCTCTACGACGACGCGGCCTATCGCTCGCGGTACGAGCGGCTGCTGGCCTTCACCGAGAAGAACATCTTCGAGAAGTGGTTCGTGCGCGGGGCCGAGGCCTTCATCTACCGCAACCGCACGCACCTGGTCGCGCACTGGGCCTTCATCGCCATGGACCTGTCGCTCATGACGGCGGACGCCGCCGCGCGGCCCACCTACCAGGCCGTCTTCGACAACATCAACGGGGGCCTGCCCAACGTCAGCGCGTCCCTGCGCGCGCAGCTCGGGCCACACCCCCTCCACCCGGAGGCCTGGTTCTGGAGTGACAGGTGGGGCTCGCACGAGCCGCCCGGGCAGGACGTGGCGCACGCGAACGGCATGCTCGCCTTCGTCGTCGAGGCGCACGACGCCGGCCTCACGTGGACGGATGACGACCTGCGGCGCTTCACCGCGACGCTCGGCACCGTCGTCTGGCCCGCGGAGGGGACGTACGCGGAATACGTCGACGGCTCCGGGAAGGGCGCCGGCTGGTTCAACGACGGCCTGATGAAGCTCGGCCGCTATGACATTGACCTGCAGCGCCGGCTGGAGCAGCACCGCGTGGGGGAGAACAGCCAGTTCTTCGCCAACGGCGCGCTCAACGTGCGCATCCTGTCCGAGCACCAGGTGCCGTGAGGCGAAAGCTCGACCGTGAGTGCGATTGCGATCGGCGGCCCCTGATGGAAGGGTGGCCGCGGGGGGAGGACACGACTCATGTCTGAAGTGCCTACCAAACGGCTCAATCTCGAGGACACACGCTATCTGTCCCCGCCCCTCGTCGGCGAGCCGCTGTACCAATGCGCGAAGGCAGTCGTCGTCACCGGCTTCGTCGTGGGCGCGACGCTCGACGTCCAGGTCAACGGCGCCACCGTGCTCTCCGGGGTGCCAGGAGGTTTTCCCCAGCCGTCCGGCGCCCTCCTGGCGCTCCCCACGCCGCTGATCGCCGGGGATGTCGTCCGTGCGCGGCAGCAGGCCAACGGTGTCACCAGCGGCTGGTCACCGGTCGTGACGGTGCGCGACCACACCCAGGATTATCCAGACGGGCCGCCCCGTCCCCAGATTGACCCCGCGCCCGTCTATCAATGCGGCTCGCGCACGGGCGTCAACAACCTGCTCACGGGCTGTGATGTGTGGATCACCGCCGACACCGTCGAGGTCGGGAAGGTCAAGGGCGCGGCCCCACACCAGGGCGTCAACGTGACGCCCGACTATGGCCTGGGCCAGGTGGTGCGCGCGTGGGCGCAGCTGTGCAGGGACCGGAGCCCGCCCTCGGTCGCCTACACCACGGTGCCGCCGCCGACTCCGCTGCCGGCGCCGTCCATCGACCCAGCGTACGAAGGCACCCAGCAGATACGCATCACCCAGCTGGTGAATGGTGCCCGCTTCGAGCTGTCGCTCAACGGCGTCTCGCTCGGCATCTGGCGCACCTGGGGCGTCGCGCACCTGGTCGGGTTGCCGGCGCCGCTCCTCGCGGGCGACATGCTGTCGGTCGTCCAGCGGATGTGCCCGCGCGATCCGCCGAGCCCTCCCGGCGACGGCACGGTCCTTCCGTGCTCGGCGCTGCCCGCGCCGCAGGTCGCGCCCATCCAGTGCGGCGACACCTCCGTCCGAGTCACCTGGGTGGCGAGCGGCGCCACGGTGAAGGTCTACCGCAACCACGTGAAGGCCGGTGAAGGCGGCGGCCCCGTCGTACTGCTCAACCATGCGGTCGAGCACGACGACGTCATCCACGTGGTGCAGACGCTCGGCACCTGCGTGAGCGCGTTCGCCCAGGAGCTCACCTGCCTGTGCGTCTCGCCCCACGTGACGTACGACCCGTCCGGCCTCGACCTGTTCCCGGTCGGCTTCGCCGATTACGACGGGGGCACGACGAGCATCGGAGGGCAGACGCTGCACATCCGAGGCAACGTCTACTACCCCGCTGAAGACGACGGCGCGAACACGCCGTTCAACAAGCGGCGCCGCAAGGGCGGGCCGGTGCCCATCATCTTCATGGCCCACGGCAATCATTCGCCCGCGGACCCGAGCTACCTGGGCTACGACTACTTCCAGCACGCGCTGGCGAAGATGGGCTTCGTCGCGGTGTCGGTGGACTGCAACGAATTGAACGGGTGGACCTCGGGTCCGGGCAACATCACGGACCGCGCCGACATCATCAATGCCACCATCGCGCATTTCCAGACGCTCAACAGCGGCGGGCCCATCTTCAAGGGTGCGCTCGACTTCAGCCACGTCGGACTCATGGGGCACTCGCGCGGCGGCGAGGCGGTGGTGATTGTTCCCATTCGCGCGAGCCTGCCGGCCGGTGTCACGGTGCTCGCCGTGCTGTCGCTCGCTCCGACGGACTGGGGGGCGACGAGCGGCCCGCCCAGGGACTACGAGTTCCTCACGCTCCTGCCCGCGGCGGACGGCGACGTATGGAGCAACGACGGGGCGAAGTACTACGACCGCTGCGTGCCGCCCTCGTTCAAGTCACAGCTCTACGTCCACAACGCCTGTCACAACTTCTTCAACCGGCAGTGGCTCAGCAATGACAACGGCGGCTTCCTGCCGACCATGGCTCGCCATGACCACGAGCGGGTGCTGGTGACCTACGGCTGCGCGTTCTTCCGCCGCGTCCTGGCGGGACACGGCACCGTCGGATTCCTGGTCGGCACGGAGCTGCCGCCCGCGACACCGACGTCGCTGGTGCACCTGGCGTTCAAGTGGACGAAGGCGAAGACCGTGGACGACCACGAGCAGGCCAACACGATTGCGAAGAATTCGCTCAACGAGCCCACGTCGCAGACCGGCCTGACGGCCGACGAGTACGGGATGAGCCAGACCGCGCCCAATCCGTACAATGGTTCGTTCTACGGCGACTCGGTCGGAATGGTCGCGGTGCCGGGCAGGCGCGCCGGGACGTTCCGCTCGCAGCTCAAGCCCAAAACGAAGGTCGCGGGCAGGGAGGTCTGGGTCCGCGTCGCGGATGTGTTCGACGGGAGCTTCCCCACGGTGCCGACGGGGTTCCAGCTCGGGCTGGAACTGTTGGACGGCTCGGTCCGGTGGGTCGACTCGGATGAAGTGGGGGGCGTGTCGCTTCCCTTCGACTATGGCTCCCAGACCAAGAGCATGCTGTCCACGCTCCGCTTCCCCGTCCGGTGTTTTGGACTGTCGAGGCGGGAGAGTGCCGTCCGCGCCATCCGGCTGCGCCTCAACCGGAAGGAAGCCCGGGCGCTCGCATTTGACGACTTGCAGATCGTGTAGCCGCGGAGGTCGCAATGACGGTCCACAATGACGGTTCGGGTCCCGAGCAGCCCCGGGACGACAGGCCGCTCACGCTGCCCGGGCTCAAGTCGGCGGTCGCGCGCCGGGTGCGGTACGAGAAGCCACGGCGCTTCTTCGCGCACGGAAAGGAGCGCGCCGAGAGCGAGGCCATCGAGATCGACGTGGAGACCGACGCCGAGTTCCCGGTGGCGGGAATGGGGCCCGCGTTGATTGTCGGCAATCTGCCCATCACCGACAGCACCCGCGTGGGCGAGCGCCGCTATCGCTTCTTCGCTCCGTCGTCGGCGCCCATCGAGAAGCGGGCCATGGTCACCCTGGGCCGCGCGGGCACCGGCGTCCCGAAGCCGGAGACACGGGGCACGGTTCGCCTGGAGTGGAGCGAGGAGTAGGCGGGAGACGCGCCGCGGAAGCTCGGTCCACGAAAGCGGGCCGTGCCTCGGCGTTGGATGGGTGGATGTGACGGAAGGAGGAGAGTCATGGATGGAGCCAGACGCTTTGGGCGCGTGGGGATGCGGGGAAGGGTTCTGCTGATGATGGTCGTTACGGTGGGAGCCGTAGTTGCCGCTGGGGCGTCACTGGCCGCCCGCGATGACGACGCACTCCGCGATGACGACGACAGCCAGAAGGGCAATCACCCGCGATACACCAACCGCTCGATCCAGGGCATCTGGGGCTTTTCGTCCCAACTCGCCATGTTCCTGCCACCCGGGGGTGGCCCGCCGGTGCCCACGGCCGGGGTGGGCAGGATCTCCTTCGACGGAAAAGGAGGCTGTTCGGTCACCTCCGTCGTCAACATCAACGGGCAAACGGTGACCAGCCAGTCGTCGAGCTGCAGCTACTCGGTCGGCCCGGACGGGATGGGGACCAGCCAGGCCGTCTTCCCGGGGACGCCCATCAGTGATCCAGTCCCCATCAGCTTCGTCATCGTGGACCAGGGCCGCGAGCTGCTGGCGATCAACACCCGCTTCCTGGTCGGAGGCCTCACCTTCCGCAGGCAGTAGGTCGCCCCAGGCTCACTGGCTGGACAAGGGCTGTAGGAACAGCAGGTAGTGGTCCGGAAGGCCGTCGTACTCGGAAACGATGGCGTAGCCCGCCTGCTTCGCGGCGGCGACGAGCGGCGGGCGCATCGCCCGGAGGTGCGTCACCGCGATACGGCCGTTCGGGGTGAGGGCGGAACGCAGTCTGGCCAGGTAGGCCACACGGTCCGAGAGGAAGTGGTCCACCTCGGAGAGAAGGATGAGGTCGTACGCGCCGGGTTCGAGGCCTGGCTCGTCGGGCTCCACCTTGCGCACCACGACGTTCTTCCGCTCGGACATCCGTGCGCGAAGTCGCTTGAGGGCCTCGTCGTTGATGTCGGTCGCGACCACCTGTCCCGTCGGACCGACTGCCTCCGAGAGTCGCTGCGTGAAGTAGCCCAGCCCGGCTCCGACATCCGCAATCCGCTGTCCCGGGGTAATCCCCAGCGCGGCGATGAACCTGGCAGGCTGACGGGACTGGTCATACGAGGCCTGCACGCCTTCGACCCCTCCGAGGCCGTGCAGGTCGACGGGTTGCTCCACCGCGGGAGCCTCCGTCGCTGCCCGGGTGGGCTCGCGGCTCTTCGCCTCTCCGCTCTCGGAGCGACAGGCGCCTGTCGTGGCCGTCACCAGACAGAGCAGCAGCCGCGCGAGATGACGGGGCGTTGCATGGGCACGAAAGAGAGTCATCAGCGGGTGCTCCTTCGAGGGTTGCACCCGCATGCTGGCTCACGGCGTCAGGGGAATCCACTCCGACGCCGCGACGAGCCGGCTCGTGGCCACGTCCAGCGCCGCGAGCTGCGCGCCCTGCACGCCCACGCGCCGGTTGACGCCGAAGGTGACGGGGGGAGACACGCCCGTGTCGAAGTCGCGCAGCGCCTCCAGGTGCTGCACCACGCTGGCCCGCGTCACGTCCGCACCGGTGCGCGTGAGGGCCTCCACCAGCACCCGCGCCGCCGCGTAGGCCCCGAGCTGGAAGGCCGTGTGTCCCGGCTCCAGGCCATGCCGCTCCATGAACGCGGCGAACTCCTTCAAGTCGGGCGCGCGGGCGCCCAGCCCCGCCGGGTACACGAAGCGCACGCGCCCGGCCGAGCTTCCCACCGCCACCGGGTCCGCGAGGCTCGCGGGAGCGAAGACCGGCACTCCAGGCGCATGCGCCTCCAGGGCACGCAGCAGTGTGCCCAGTCCCGCCGAGGTGCCCGCATACAGCACCGCGGTGGGAGGTGCCGAGGCCCACTGCATCACCGTGGCTTCCAGGTCCGTCAGCGTCCCGTCCGCGCCCGGAGCCAGCTCCACCGGAGGCGCCAGCTCCCGGCGCTCCGCCTCTTGTCGCACCGCCCGGGCCCACGCGCTCCCGGCCTTGCCACCCGCATGCGCCACGGCCAGTGGCTTGCGGCGCAGCTCGGGCTCGTGCAGCCGGGCCAGATGCTGCACCGTCAGCCGCGCCAGTGCGGGCTCATCCGGGTAGAGGAAGAACACGGGGGCGTCCTCGTTCGACGCGCCTGCGCCCAGCGTCAACGGCAGCACCAGCGGCACGCCCTCTCGGGCCAGCAGTGAGTCCGAGGGCAGCGGCCCCTGTCGCACGCTGGCCACCATTGCCAGCACACCCCTGTCGAGCAGCCGCGCGGTGGCATCCGGTTCCGCGGCCGGCCCGTCCGGTCGCCCCCGCGAAGGTGCCTCGCCATCAACCGCCTGTCGCCCGAGAGCCCTTCCCGGTCGCGCATGGAGGGCCGCGTCGTCCTCCACCACCAGCTCCAGCTTCCGTCGGAAGATGCCACCGCCCGCATTCACATCCGCGAACACCGCGCGCACCACGGCAGCGGCCTCCTGTCCCAGCGGACCGAGCCGCCCGCTGATCGGCAGCGCGGCGCCCACGGTGAGGGTGGACGCGGTGACTCCCGGATCCGGCTGGTCTCCGAGTTGCTGGAGGTACGCGAGCAGCTCCTCGCGCTCCACCTCTCCCAGCGCATACCGGGGCATGGCCACGCCCAGCTCACGGCCGCTCGCGGACACGCCTTCCGTGACAGCGCGCAGCAGCGTCTCGCGCGTATACGCCGGGCGGGCGCGGTCCTCGACTTCGCCCACCGCGCTCGCTCGCGCGTGCCCGAGCGCGCCCGGGGTGATGTCCGGCACCTCCACGCCGCCCTCGCGACTGCCCCGGCCGCCGGGCCCATGGCAGCGCGCGCAGGCCGCCACCTCGCCGCTCAGCTCCACCCGCTCGGGCGCGAGGAACCCCATCAGCGGCTCGCCCCGGACGCTCTGGCCGCGCTGGAACAGGCTCCGCCCGCGCTTCGCCACAGCCGGGTCCACGGGGCGGGGCGCCTCGGTGCGCTTGCACCCGGCCACCAGCACCCACGCCACCAGCACCCACGCCCACCGCATGCCGCTCACCGGAGTCACTTCGGGTCGTTCAGGTGTTCCACGGCGTGGACGATGTTCTCCACCTGCGCCATGGCGGGAGACTTCACCCACATGCCCGTGGCGGCATCACCGATGAGCAGCGTGGTGTTGTGCGCGTCGGGCGTGTCCACGTACCCGCCCAGCTTCTTCAGCACGAGGGTGATGTTCTCCCGCGAGCCGGTGAGGAAGTACCACCCCCGCTTGACGCCGAACTTCTTCGCGAAGGTGCCCAGACTCTTCGGCGTGTCGTTGGCTGGATCCACGGAGAGCGTAATCATCGTGATGTCCTTGCCCACGCGGTCGCCCAGCTTCTCCTGCACCTCGGCCAGGTGCTTGGTGATGGGCGAGCACGCCCCCTTGCACGAGGTGAATGCGAAGTTGATGAGCACCTTCCGGCCGCGCACCAGGTCCTCGTAGAAGCGGTGCGTCTTGCCGTGCTGGTCCACCAGCTCCGTGTTGGTGAAGTACTTCGAGGCGGCCGCGTCCTGGGTGGTGGAGTCGCTGCCCGTCGAGCCCAGCTCGGATGGGGCCGCGGATGCGGCCCGGGCCTCGCGAATGGCCTCCAGGATGCGGGAGGGGCTGCCCAGCCCGTCCACGCGCGTCCACGAGTCCGCCACCGCGTTGCCCACGAGCACGGTGGGACGGTGGGCCTCCTTGTCCGGCACGTAGCCGCCCAGGGCCACCAGCGCCTCCTTCACCTTCGCCGGCTCGCCGGTGAGGAAGGACCAGCCGGGCCCGGGCTTGAAGGGCTCGGCGAACTTCGCCATCCGCTCCGGCGTGTCGTTGGCCACGTCCAGGGTGATGGAGATGAAGCGCACGTCGCTCCTCGGGCCCAGGTCCTGCTGCACGCGCGCCATCGTCGCCGTCATCGGCGAGCAGATGGTCTTGCACCGCGTGAAGATGAAGTTGATGGCCACCGTGTGCCCGCGGACCAGGTCCGTCCACAGCCGCACCTTGCGGCCCGTCTGGTCCACCAGCTCCACGTCTGGCACCTCCACGTCCAGGGACGCGGGCCTCGCGGCGGACGCGGGGGGCAGGGGGACGGCGACGTCCGAGGCGAGCACGGGCGTGGCGAGCGCCAGCGCCAGCGCGGCGGCCGACTTCCAGAGGGAGGAAAGGGTGTGGGTCTTCATCAGGGAACCTTGGTGGAAGCGGTGGCGGCGGGGGAGGGCAACACGCCCAGGGTGAAGGTGGGCAGGCGGCCCAGGTCGATGCCCCGGCTCTCCACGCCCACGACGAACTTGTACTGGCCGGGCTCAGGCGGAGCGAAGTCCACCTCGAACACACCCTCCGCGGTGCGGCGCGGCTCCGTGCGCCACTGCCACGTGCCCGGCGTCTTGAACATCAGCACGCGAATCTCCTCCGGCTGCACGGGCAGTCCACCCGTGCCCGCCGTGGGCTCCAGCTTGAAGCGCAGGGGCACCGTGGAGCCGGCGGTGAAGGTCGCCTTCGGGTCGAACTCCGGCGTGAGCGCCAGCGGCAGCTTCTTGACGAGCGCCGCGTCCTCGGGGACGCCGCCCACCTTCCACTCCGTGCAGACCACCGCGCGCGGGTTGTCCAGGAGGAACTGGACGTCGTAGGTGCCGTTCTCCCGCACCGTGCCCGAGGCCGTGTAGACGCCGGGCTTCACCTCGCGCAGCGAGCGGTCCAGCACCAGCACCGCGCGGGGCTCGCGGCCATAGTTCAGGTGGGTGCCACGCGGGGCCATCATGCCCTCCTGGTAGAGGTAGAGGGCGCGGTCCGCGGTGCCGGCGACGATGACGCCATTGCCCTCCGGCAGCGGGGCGATGGGGTCCGAGCGGCCCAGCTCGCGCGCCTCCGCCGGCGGCTTCTGGCCCATGGTGACGTGGACGACGGCTGGCCGGCCGGTGCCCTCCAGCGTCCTCAGCTCCACCAGGGACACGCGGCCCTCCTGCGTGTTGCGCACGTAGGCGAAGGCGTCCGTGAAGATGACGGAGTCCGGCGCGGAGAAGCCGGTGAGCGAGTGCGCCACCTGGCTCGTCGCCGCGTCCACGATGTCCACCACGCCGGCGTCCCGGTGCACCAGGAAGGCCCAGCGGCCGGTGCGGTCGAAGCGCAGGGCCTCCAGGCCCGGCTTCACGGGGATGCGGCGCGACACCTCGCGGGCGGCAGGGTCCACCACCAGCAGCTCGTGGGTCCGCGTCTGCGCCACGAAGACGGCGCGGGCCACCGGGCTCCAGGCCACCGCGCCCGCGCCCGCGCCAATCATCACCCGGCCCAGCACCTCGCGTGAGCCCACGTCCACGGCGATGAGCGAGTCTCCCTCCTCACTGGTGAGCCACGCAGTGCGGCCCTCGTCGGAGAAGGTCACTTCATGCCGGCCGGGGCCGGCCTCCACCGTGTCCACCACGGTGTGTGACGCGGTGTCGATGACGCTCACCGTGCCGTCCCCGTCGTTGCTCACCCACGCGGTGCGGCCGTCCGGGGCCACCGCGATGCGGCCCGGCTTGCTTCCCACGCGCACGGGGCGCAGGGCGAGGAAGCGCTCCGTGTCCACCACGGAGACGGTGTTGGTGGAGGGCACCGTCACGTACACCGCCGAGCGGTCCTTCAGCAGCGCCCAGTCCGCCACCGCGCCGCCCACCGACACCAGGCTCTGCAGCTTGGTGCGGCCGAAGGCAATCTGCGGGTTGATGACGGACAGCGTGTGGTCGTGGTTGAGGGTGAGGAACCAGTAGGCGTTGAGGTCCACCTCCGCCCGCGCGGTCAGCAGCCCGCCCAGGTACGTCTTCACGCGCTCCTTGCACGCGGCGTCGTCCAGGGGCGCGCCGCCCTTGTCGCGCAGCGACAGCCAGCCCAGCGGCCGGCGGCCCTGGAGCGGCTCGCCCGTCTTCGCGTCCTTGAGCACGAAGCGCGCGGTGCCCTGCAGCGGCGAGCCGCGCTCGGCCGCCAGGGGGCGAGGGGCCAGCGCCAGGTCGAAGGACACGGACACGCCCTCGCGCTCCACGGACACGGGGGGCGCGGTGATGACGGGAAGGGGCGCGGCGGGAGGTGGAGGCTGGGGCGGGCGGGACAGGAAGAACCCACCGGCGGCCAGGAAGCCCGCGGACAGCAGGCCGGAGGCGGTGAAGAGGATGCGCTTGCGCATGGGGTGTGCGGAGGAACCAGGGCGAAGGGAAACGAAGAAGCGGGCGCGGCGCGGGCGGGGGGAAGCCCCGCGCCGCACCCGATGCTGCTCGACGGCCGGGCGGCTACTTCACCCGGTACACGCCCCACAGACCGCCGCCGCTCCAGAGGAAGCTGGCGTGGTCTCGGTACAGGTAGTCACCCGGGACGCCGTACGCGCCCCCGGCCCCGTACTCCGGGACGATGTTGTAGGACTGCATCACCGACGCGCCGCCCTGGGTGGCGATGATGGGCGAGAGCGTGTTGGGCCCCATGACGCGCGACTGGGCGCCTGCCGCCCACGGGTTGCGCCTCCACTCCGTGCCATGCAGGGAGATGGAGTGCTGCCGCGAGTGGCCGCTCGGGTGACCGAACCGCCAGCGCATCGGCTCGCCCGCGTTCACGGTGAACACCGGCGTGGCCGGGTCGCCGTGGACGGCGGAGCTGAGGATGTCCCGCAGGTCGAAGTTGTTGATGTCCTCCGGCGGCGTCTGCGGAGGCACGCCCAGCCGCGCCCAGAGCGGCTCGGTGCGGTAGTTGAACGCCTTCTGGCCCGTGTCCTGCGAGTCGTCGATGCCGGCCGTGTTGCGCAGCGAGCGCCCGCTGTTCAGGTCGTCGGTGTCCCAGAACTTGTCGTTGTCGGTCTGCAGGCCGAGGTCGTCCTGGAAGAGGTTGACGAACTCGCGGAACGTCTCCTGCGAGCCGTCCACCTTGGTGTACGTCACCCGCGCCTGGGCCTCGGTGCCTGTGTCGGTGGTCCACGCCGCGTTCGTCGGCTCGATGATGAGCGCGCCGATGGCGCCGTGCATGCCGTGGTTGATGACGTCCGCCATGTTGCGCAGGTTGACGATGCCGAACTCCATGCCTGTCACCTTGCCCAGGGGGAACGGCGAGCCCTTCGCCGAGCTCTTGAACTCGCCGGCGAACCACCGGTACACGCGCGTCTTGCCCGGCTTCACCGTCTGCACGGCGTTGAGGCCCACGGTGGCGCCGTCATCCGTGTTCACGTCGTAGTTGACGAGCTGCGGATGCAGCGACACCTGGTTCGACATCCGCACCTGGTTGACGTTGAAGTTCTCGGTGATGGCGGAGTGGTGCGCCCAGATGTCCGTCTTCGGCAGCTGCGTGGAGGGCAGCCGGTTGGTCAGCGTCACCTGCACGCACTCGCCCGCGCGGGCCCGGAGGATGAGCGGCTCCGGCCTGCGCTTGCCGTCCCGGAGCGCCGTCAGGTGCGCGTCCTGGGCGAAGATGATCGCATCCGGGTCGTAGATTTCGTACTCGTCGTTGTAGACGAGCCGCTGGTTGGGCAACCAGTTCTTCGCGTCGATGGCGGAGACCTTGTACGTGCGCACCGGCGCGCCCCTCGGACACGAGTCCGTGAGCACGGGCTTGATGCCGAACCAGCCCGCCGCCTCGAACTTGGTGACGAGGTCGGCGTCGACCTTCATCATCGCCTCGCGGTCGGCCATGAGGTGCTCCACGGTGCGCGGCGCCAGCTCCTTGCCGAAGTCATCCACCTCGTAGGACTTCTGCACCGTCTCGTCCTGCTCGCTCATCGGCTCCAGGCCGGCCTCGAGCGGCAGCTCCTCCAGCACCACCGGCGGGTAGGCCACCGCCTCGCCCGTCTTGGCGCCAAACGTCTGGAGCTTCGGCCGCGTGTCCGCGGCGAGCAGCGCCACGTCCGCCAGCGAGCGCACGCCAAGCTGCTTCCGCTTGTACGTGCGCATGATGCCCCACATGCCGTTCCAGAGGTCGCCGTTGGACGCGCTCATGTACATGTAGTCCGCCGTCTCGTACGGGCCGACGATCTGCGGCAGGCCGTCGCTGAGGTCGAACTCGAAGTGCTCGGAGATGCCAATGGCCTGGGCGTTGTAGAAGCCGCTGTTCGGGTCGTACATCTCCTTGAGCCACTTGTTGCCGTGCAGGCTGAACGAGTGCTGCTCCTCCTCCGAGCCCTGGATGAGGCGGATGCGGACCTTGTCGCCCGCGTAGCCCTCCAGCAGCGGCGTGTACGGGTCGCCGTGCACGTCCGAGCGGAAGACGTTGGCCATGTCTCCGCGCCAGTCCGTGTACTGCGCCCGGTCGCTGCAGCTGATGCGCTGGGAGATGCGCAGGGGGATGGGCTCGTTGTAGTAGTTGACCGTCATCGCGCCCGGGTCCGCGGCGCTGATGGCCTCCGGCATCGGCGTGGGCCTGAAGCCGATGGCGACGGGCAGCTTCTCCTCCTTGTAGTTGGGAGGATTCACAGGCTTGCCGCACTCGTCGTAGTAGGGGACGTAGTCCGCGAAGGCGAGCGCGAACTCACGGAAGCTGTTGGCGGGGTTGGCGGTGATGATGCGCGCGCGCCAGCTGGTGGGTCCGCCGTCGGCCACGCGCGAGCCGAAGTACACGGGGCTCTTCATGTCCTGCCACTTGGAGCCCGGCTCCTCGACGATGAGCGCGCCGTAGAACCCGTGCTGCTGGTGCGACGACGGGCCGAAGTGGTCGTGCGTGAAGACCGTCTCCAACTGATGGGGCTTGCCAGTCGCCGTGGGCTTCAGCGGGTCCGCCCACCAGCGCTGCACGGTGGTCTGCGCCGTCGGCGGCGCGCGGGGGATGCGCGGGTGCGTGGTGGGGATGGTGAGCACGGTCCGCACGCCCGTCTCGCTCACGTTGCCATCCGCCGCGAAGGCGCCGCCGGCCAGGTTGGCCAGGTGGATGCGGTCCGCCACGGTGTCCGAGGACAGCGTGCCGTCCTCGTAGTTCCACCCGTTGCCGGCGCCGTCGGACGCCGTCACGTCGAACTTCACCAGGTGGATGTGCTGCCCGATGACGTCCGTGGGCGTGTAGATCTGGAAGTCGTCCGGCTCCAGGTGCGCGGGGATGATGTTGGTGGCGTAGAAGTTGATGCAGTCGTTCGACTGGGCGCGGAAGAAGAAGGGCTCCGGAGGGCGCTTGCCGTCCTGGGTGTCCGCCACGTCCTCGTTGAGCACCATCAGCCGGCCCTGCGGGTCATGCCAGCCGGCGCGGTTCACGTTCTGGACGGCGACCTGCAGGTACGTCGCGCGGTAGTTGCGCATCGGGACGTTGGCGGGGCATGGGTCCGCGAAGGGCGCGCCGGCCACCGCCGGGCGGCCGTTGATGAGGAAGCGCGTGCTGGCACCCGACGGCGTGTAGGCCGGGTAGGACCTCGCCGCGTCGCCGTGGAAGGTGGTGGCCGCCGCCCAGTTGGGGAAGGTGCCCGCGTGGAAGGACATGGCCGCCTGCTCCAGCGGGGTGCCGTTCTGCGGCAGCAGCTTGATGTTGAGCGCGGAGGGGTCCACGTCGAAGCGGCCGGAGTTGCCGTACGTCACCGGTCCCACCGCGCGCGTGACGATGTGGCGCGGCAGGCCGCCGTCGTACTCGATGTCCAGCGGAGCCTGGGGCGCCCGGCGGCCCGTCATGCCGGCGATGTAGAAGGGGAAGCCGGGGAAGGCGGGCCGCGTCACGTTGCCCGACGGCGTGCTGACCACGGTGGCCGCGTACGTGGGCATGGGCGGCATGGCGCGCTGGGGGATGGGGATGACGGCCGGGTTGGGCGTGCCGCCGGCAATCTCCGCGTCCGGCAGCATGCGGTCCTTGGTGCCCGCCTCGAACACGTCGTGGACGCGCCAGAGGGCCCACATGCCCTGGGCGAAGTGCGGGTACAGGTGGCAGTGGTGGATGGAGTCGCCCGGGGTGAGGTTGCGGTTGCCGGAGCCACCGAAGTTGATGTCGTAGGTGAAGGCGGAGGCCGGACCGATGGTCTGCGAGTCCAGGTAGTTGGAGTCGTTGACGCTCGGGGAGAACTTCCACTGGTGGGCGTGGAGGTGGAAGACGTGCGTCTCCGCGGGGCCCGCGTGGATGTTGCGGATGCGCACCGGGTCGCCCAGGTAGCTGTGGTGCACGTTGGACGGGTCATCCGGGTAGAGCGCCGCCACGGCCTTGCCGCTGGCGTCCTTCTCCACGTTCATCGCCGGGTCGCCGTTGGCCCAGGACTCGAGGAAGAACTCCTCGTACTCGCAGGTGACGCAGTCCTTGGTGGGGCCAATCTTCGCGCGGTTGGCGAGCAGCTCCGCGCCCAGGCCGGCCACGCCGTAGTTGATGCCGAAGCCGTCGCGCACGCTGTGGAAGGTGGGGTTCCACTCCAGCTCGTCGAAGGCCTGAACCGCCTTGATTTCGTCATGGTAGATGGCGGTCAGCTCGCGGAAGTGCCCCTGGTCCATGGACGTATTCGTCTGCATCACCGTGGAGCGGTAGCCGGTGATGATGGCCTCCAGGTCCCCGTGGCGGATGCGGTTGCTGGAGTCGAGGATGGCCAGGTGCGGCCGGCCGGTGGAGTCCACCAGCTCGTAGTTGATGAGCGGGGTGCCGTCCGGGTTGGCGCCGGTGGCGACGGCCTTGAGCACCGCGTTGCTCACCTTGGAGCGGTACCACTTGCTGCCCTGGGGCTCCACGTTGACGGCGCCGAAGAGGCCCTGCACGGTGGAGCCTCCGTCGCCCTGGCCGCCGAAGGAAGCGCCCATGCTGTAGAAGAAGAAGGTGCCCTCGTGGTCCGCGTACCAGGTCTGGATGATGCTGCTGCCGGGCGCCACGAGGCTGTTGCCATTGAAGCCCACGTTGGCGCCGTCCGAGCCGATGCTGACGTACTGCAGGCCCTGGATGTGGAGCGACGCGTGGCGGGTGGCGGGTGAGTCGTTGCGGTGGTCGTTCTCGAACTCCAGCTCTTCACCGGGGAAGAACCACTTGCCGCCCACGGCCTTGTTGTTGATGAGCGAGAGGACCGGGTCGTACGTGAGGTTCAACACCCAGGTGGGCAGGGCCTTCTGCAGGAAGCTGATGGTGGTGGAGCCACCCGCCTTGCTGGGGCCGGGCTGGGACTGGCTGGGGCTGGGAATCTGCGCGCGCGTGGGCGCCAGCCAGTTGGTGAACGTCACTCGGAGGCAGTCACCCACGTTGGCGCGCAGCGCCAGGGGGCGGGGGCGCCTGGTCACCTTCAGGCGCGCGTTGCCCGGGCCAATGGGATTGCTCGTGGAGATGGCCTCCACGTCCTCGCGCAGGGCGTAGAGCATGCCCGTGGGGTTGTACGAGCCGAGCCGGTTGTACGTGTAGACCTGGTCCAGGGCCACCACGTCCGCGGTGAGGGTGCGCGCGCACGTCGGCGCGGCAAGCCCCTGGGCCGCGGCCTCCACCTGCTCGGTGTTGGGAGGGCTGATGGGTTGGTAGCCTGGCGCGGCCGCTTCGCCAGCGCCTTCGGGCTGGCAGGCGAGGGCCGACGTCAGCACCGCCGCCAGCACGGAACGGCCGAGCGCGGGCACACGCCTGCCATTGGACAGGGAACCCCTGTCCTTGCGTCGATTCACGGTTGAAAACACGCTTCCCCCTGGGGTGTGGGCGCATGGGATTCCTGAGAGGAGTCTCAGGAATCAGTTGCATGTTTCTGAGGAAATTCTCATCAAACACAGACATACTTTCCGTGTTTGGCTTTTCTCAGTAGCCGGCCGACTTCACGAAAGTAAACAGGTCAGCGTAAAGGCGCGGACTCAGGCCGCTTGCCCGCGTCCGTCCCCCGTTGTCTGAGAGGTTTCACAGGAAGCGGGGACGCACGTCGGGAGCGAGCCGGGCCGGCATGTTCCTGAAATTGCTGCGAAACCAGATAGAGCGGGAAGTGGCGGGTTCTGGTGTCCCTGTATTCTGCCGCTATTTGCGTAGCAGTGGACATTTGTGGGATGCAGGGGAGCCCCCCGCAGGCCGCAACGGAGTTGTCCCGACATGCCCTGGTCCTTCCGCCAGCTTCTGGCGCCCCTCTCGGCGCTGCTTCTCATCTTGTCCGCATGCGGTGATGACCCGGAATGTGGCAACGGCGTCGTGGAGCCCGGCGAGCAGTGCGACGACGGCAACACCTCCGACGGTGATACCTGCCCGGCCAACTGCCAGCCCGCGCCGGTGACGGACGGCGGCGGCCCCGTCTGCGGAAACGGCCGGGTGGAGGGGACCGAGCGCTGCGACGACGGCAACCGCACGCCGGGCGACGGCTGCGAGAACGACTGCACCTCTACGCCGGAGCAGCAGACGGACTCCGGTGTGACGGATGCTGGCAATGAGACGGATGCTGGCGCGGATGCGGGCAATGACGGCGACGCGGGCGTGGAGGCCGACGCGGGCTCCGACACCGACGCTGGCACCGTGACGGATGCGGGCACCGACAGCGACGCTGGCACCGTGACGGATGCGGGCACGGGCACCGACAGCGACGCGGGCACCGTGACGGATGCGGGCACGGGTTCCGACAGCGACGCTGGCACCGTGACGGACGCGGGCACTGTGACGGACGCGGGTTCCGACACCGACGCTGGCACCGTGACGGATGCGGGCACTGTGACGGATGCGGGCACCGTGACGGATGCGGGCACCGTGACGGATGCGGGCTCTGACACCGATGCCGGCAGCGACACGGACGCGGGCACTGTGACGGATGCCGGCACCGACATCGACGCCGGCAGCGACACGGACGCGGGCTCCGCGCCGGATGCGGGCACTGTGACGGATGCGGGCTCTGACACCGACGCCGGCAGCGGCACGGACGCGGGCACCGACATCGACGCCGGCCCGGGGCCGGACGCTGGCACGGGCGGCACGGACGCTGGCACCGGCACGGACGCTGGCACCGGCACGGACGCTGGCACCGGCACGGACGCTGGCACTGGCACCGATGCGGGTACGGGCGGCACGGACGCTGGCACGGGTGGTACGGACGCCGGCACGGACGCGGGCACGGGCATCGACGCGGGCACGACGCAGGTGGCGATGGCCGACTTCGGTCCGACGGGCAACTTCGCTCGCTCGGGCTACACGGGTCGGACGTTCCCGGATGCGCTCCGGGTGACGCTGAAGGAGCCGGCGACGACGGACGTCTGGGTGGAGATGGCGTCCTCCAGTCAGGCCGTCGTGGTGGAGGGCGGCAACCTCGTCCGCGTCCCGGCCGGTGACACGTCCGCCCTGGTCATCGTGAGCGCGGACCTGGCCGCGGACCCGGGGGTGAGCAAGGCGGTGCTGACGGCCACCCTCGGCAATGACTCTCGCGAGGCCACGGTGCGGGTCATCGCGGTGGATCAGCCGGTGTCCCTGTCCGTGCTGACGCCCGAGGCGGCGGTGGTGGCGGGCGGCAAGACGCACACCTTCACCGTGACGCTCGACGTCCCCCCCGCCGTGGACACCGACGTGCAGCTCTCCGTGCAGCCCGCGTCGCTGGGCACGACGGACGCGAAGGTGACGGTGCGCGCCAACACCCTCTCCGCCAAGTTCGACTTCACCGCGGGCAACGAGGCCGGTCAGGGGCAGCTGATCGCGACGCTCGGCACCCAGACGGCCGTGTCGAACGTCCAGGTGACGAGCACCGGCGCGAACCACGTCGTCATCAGCGAGCTCGCGGCGCGCGGTCCTGCCACTGGCACCGCGGGTGACAACGACGAGTTCGTCGAGCTCTACAACCCCACCGCGACCACGGTGGACATCTCTGGCTGGAGGATCCAGTACCGGTCCGCGACCGGGGCCGCGTACAACACCGGCTTCGCGCTGCCCGCCGGTTCGAGCATCGCGCCGAGGGGCTACTTCCTGGTGGGCAGCGGAAGCTATGCGCCCGGGACGACGGGGGCCGCGAGGGATGCGAACTGGGGCACCACCCTCACCCTGGGCGCCGCCGGCGGTCATGTGCGCATCGGCCCCGGGTCGCTGGGCACGACCGCCGATGACGCGGCGACGGTGGACAAGCTGGGCTGGGGCACGGCCGTTGGCGCGGAGGGCTCTGCCTTCCAGTCTACTCCGGCCACGACGGGCAGCTTCGAGCGCAAGGCCAACGCCTCCTCCACCGCGGCCTCGATGGAGACGGGCTCCGACGCGCTGAAGGGCAACGGGCAGGACACGGACAACAACGCCAGCGACTTCGTCCTGCGGACGACGCGCCAGCCGCAGGGCAAGGCGAGCGGAACCGAGCCCTGAGGTCGCCGGGCAGGCGCGCACTCCCACCGGGAGTGCGCGCGAGAGGGGCTGGAAATACCGCGCGGGCCGGGCCATAAGCCTCCCGTGCGAGTCGTCTCTTGGAACGTCAACGGGCTGCGTTCGGTGCACCGCAAGGGCTTCCTGCCATGGCTGGCGGGGGCCCGGGCCCAGGTGGTGGCCGTGCAGGAGGTGCGCGCCCGCGCGGACCAGCTCCCCGACGAGGTGCGGACGCCGCCGCGCTGGAAGACGCACTTCGTGTCGGCGGACCGCCCCGGCTACAGCGGGGTAGGGCTGTTCTGCCGGCTGGAGCCGGATGACGTGGTGACGCGGCTGGGCGTGAGCGAGCTGGACGTGGAGGGGCGGCTGCAGATTGCCCGCTTCGGCAAGCTCACCGTGGTGAATGGCTACTTCCCCAACGGCAATGGGAAGGACCGGGACCTCAGCCGCATCCCCTACAAGCTGGACTTCTACCGGCACCTCTTCGAGCGGCTGGAGAAGCCGCTGCGCGACGGCGGGCGAGTGCTGGTGGTGGGGGACTTCAACACGGCGCATCAGGACATCGACCTGGCCCGGCCCCGGGAGAACCGCGAGACGAGCGGCTTCCGCCCCGAGGAGCGCGAGGAGTTCGACCGCTGGATTCGCGCCGGCTGGGTGGACACCTTCCGCTACTTCAACAAGGCGGGCGGGCACTACTCGTGGTGGAGCCAGCGCTTCGGTGTGCGCGAGAAGAACATCGGCTGGAGGATTGACTACGTGCTGGCCACGCCCGCGGCCATGGCGTACGTGCGCAAGGCGGGAATCCACCCGGATGTGTCAGGCTCGGACCACTGCCCGGTGAGTGTGGACCTGGACCCGGCGGTCCGCTGAAGGTTGCTCGAGGCTCTCATGAACGCACTGCTCTCCATCTGGACGTGGATCGAGATTGGCCTGGTGGCGCTGTCCGGCTTCTTCGTCCAACTGGCGCTGGCCATCGTCACCTGGCCGTTCGACCGCCTGCGCTACGCGACGGGACGCTGCTTCCGCCTGGTGGGCGTCACGGCGGCGAAGCTGACGCCGTTCTGGCGCTTCGGCGTCCACGGCCCGGTGCCGGAGCGGGTGGCGCCGAACACGGTGGTGGTGAGCAACCACGAGTCCAACGCGGACCCGTTCCTCATCTCGCACCTGCCATGGGAGATGAAGTGGCTGGGCAAGGCCAGCCTCTTCAAGATTCCGGTGGTGGGCTGGATGATGTGGATGGCGGGCGACATCCCGGTGCACCGCGGGGACCGTGACTCCGCGACGGGCGCCATGGCCCGCTGCAAGGAGTGGCTGGCCAAGGGGATGCCGGTGATGATCTTCCCCGAGGGCACGCGCTCGAAGACGGATGAGTTGCTGCCCTTCAAGGACGGCGCGTTCCGGCTGGCCATCGAAGCGCAGGCGGACGTGCTGCCGCTCGCGGTGAGCGGGACGCGCCGGGCGCTGCCGAAGCACTCGTGGCGCTTCGCCACGTCGCGCGGGCTGGTGACGGTGGGCACGCCCATCTCCACGAAGGGCATGACGCTGGCGGACGTGGAGCGGCTGAAGGACCTGGCGCGCACGCAGATTCTGGCGCTGCGCGCCGGGCTGATGCCTCACACGAGCGGCGGCGCCGAGCCTGGCAACACCGCCTCCGCCGCGTAGTTTCCGGGGTAGGGGACTCAGACGTCCCCAGGGGCAGGGGACTCAGACGTCCTTGTCGTCGTTGTCGATGATGTGGCAGCGCATGTCCTCGTCGAGGGCGTTCTCGATGAGGCCGCGCACCACATCCTTGCCGCCAATCTCGAAGGACAGGCTGACCTTGTCGCCCCCGACGGAGCTGTCCTTGTCGAGGTTGAGCCGGCCGCCCAGCGCCACGGCGTTCCCGTCAACGCGGGCGCCGTCCTTGACGCGGACCTCTCCACCCAGCGACACCGCGTCGCCCTTCACGTGCGCGCCCGCCTCCAGGATGACGCGGCCGCGGATGGCGACGGCGTCTTCCACCACGGCGCCCTTGCGGATGATGACGTTGCCCTCCACGGCGACGGCGTCCTTCACCTTCTCCCCGGCCTCGATGACCAGGTCGGTGCCCTGCACGGCGCGGCTGCCGTCCTTGGTGTTGTTGGCGCACACCACCTTCCAGTCGTTGGGCTTCTTCTCGGCGTCATCCGCGGCGAAGGCGGGGGCGGCGAGGGTGAAGGTGAGGGCCAGGGCGGGAAGGGACGACAGGCGCATGGACGGCTCCTGAATTTCAGGGACACCCTCCCTACGGCCCTGTCTCAACCCGATTGCAGGACGCAGTTCCTTCGCGAGGTGGTGCGGGTGCGGACAGCGACACCGGGGGGCTGGTGCCGGGCGTGCGCCTTGCAATACTGCGTCCTGGCCCACCCCGGAGGTACTCCCTGGCTCCCACGCCGCATGATGACTCACACGACCTGACCATCTGGGCGTACGCCTTCGGCTACTTCGCGGCCTATGCCCCATACAGCGCGCTCACCAAGGCCCTGTCCGGAGGCTCGCTGCCCGGCATGACGCACGGCATCTCCGGCTTCACGCTGCTGCCGGTGAGCACCACCGCCTCGCTGGTGGGCATGTTCATCTTCCTCACGCTCAAGGGGTGGTGGCGCTACGCGGGGCACCGCGAGGTGCTCGGCCTGCGGGTGCCGATGCCGGGGCGGTGGACGCTGCTGTCCGGGCTGTGCTCGGCGGCCATCATCGGCACCACCACGCTGGCGTACACCCTGCCGGGCGCGTCCATCGTCTTCATGATGCTGCTGATGCGGGGTGGGGTGCTCGTCCTCGCGCCGCTGGTGGACGTCCTGAGCGGCCGGCGGGTGCGCTGGCCCTCGTGGTTGGCGCTGGCCCTGAGCCTGGGGGCGGTGGTGGCCGCCACCGGCACGGAGGTGAGCGGCACCCTCACGCTGCTGGCCACGGTGGACGTGGGCGTATACCTCACGGGCTACTTCTTCCGGCTGCGCGCCATGAGCCACCTGGCCAAGTCCGGCGACCCCGCCGTGTCCATCCGCTACTTCGTGGAGGAGCAGATGGTGGCCACGCCCGCGCTGGTGGGCACGCTGGCGCTGCTCGCGCTCGTGGGCGGCGGCGGGGACGGCATCCTCGGGGAGCTGCGCGAGGGCTTCACCGGCTTCCTCGCGCGCGGCCACCTGCTGGAGGAGGTGCTGGTGGGCGTGCTGTCGCAGGGGACGGGCATCTTCGGCGGCCTCATCCTCCTGGACGCACGGGAGAACTCCTTCACCGTGCCGGTGAACCGCGCCTCCAGCGTGCTCGCCGGCGTGGTGGCCTCGTGGGGGCTGGCCGCCTGGTTGGGGCTGCCCGGCGTCGGCGGGCGGGAGCTGGCCGGGGCGTCGCTCGTCATCGTCGCCATGACGGTGCTGGCCCTGCCCACGCTGCTCGCCGCGCGCGCCCGGGCACGCCGCGAAGCCAGCGCCCAGGTCCAGCCCCGGTGAGCGCCCGGCCCGTGCACGGTGCCGCTATGCCCGGCGCGCCAGGTCTCTCAGTGCGGCGATGAGGGCGTTCAGCTCGCGGTGGATGGCGAGGAGGGCCGGGGCCCCGCCGCCCGGAGTGCCTGACGCCTCCTCCAGCGAGGCCCGGCCCTGCTCCAGCGCCTCGCGCAGGGCCCGTGCCTCCAGCAGCTCCAGCGTCGGCCGTATCTTGTAGGCCTGGTAGTCGAAGGCCTCGCGGTTGCCCGCCTGGAGCGCCTGCTGGAAGTCCTGCTTGTACTGCTCGCAGCTCCCGGCGGTGATGGTGCTCAGCTCCACGATGGCGTGCCGGTCGTCATCCAGCATGCGCTGGAAGCGCCGCAGGCTGAACGGCGGCCCCACTGGCACCGTCGGCTCCACAGACGGTGGCTCGCCGGAAGCGCCCGCGGCGTCGTGCCTCCACGTGGCGTGCCGCACGATGAGCGCGGCGAGCTCCGACGGCTTGTAGGGCTTGCCGATGAAGTCCGTGAAGCCGGCGGCGCCAATCCGGTGCTCCAGCCCGATGCGGGTGGACGCCGTCACGGCGATGATGGGGATGCGCGGGTAGTGCGCTCCGGGCAGCTCCCGGATGGCGCGGGCGGCCTCGTAGCCGTCCATGTCGGGCATCCGCACGTCCATCAGCACCAGGTCGTAGTCGGCCTCCTGGATGCGCTGGACGGCCTGGCGCCCGTCACCCACGACGTCGAAGTCGGCGCCCCAGCGCTTCAGGAACTGCGACAGCATGAACACGTTGATGTCGTTGTCCTCGGCCACCAGGATGCGCAGGCCTTGGATGGGCCGGGTGCTGTCGCGGTTCTCCTGCGACTCCTCCGGCTCCGCTTCCTCCCAGCCGCGCTTCATGCGCAGGGTGAAGTAGAAGGACGAGCCCTGGCCCGGCGTGCTCTTCACGCCAATCCGGGCGCCGTGCAGCTCCACCAGCTTCTGGCTGATGGCGAGCCCCAGCCCGGTGCCTCCGTACTTCATGCCGATGTCGTAGTCGGCCTGGGTGAACTCCTCGAAGATGTTCGTCAGCCTGTCTTCCGGAATGCCGATGCCCGTGTCGGTGACGGCGAAGTCGAGCGACACCACGTCCTCGAGCACCTCCCGCGGCCGCACCGACACCGTCACCGCGCCCAGCTCGGTGAACTTGATGGCGTTGCCCACCAGGTTGGTGAGCACCTGGCCCAGCTTGACGGGGTCCCCGAGGACGAAGGCCGGCACCTGCTCGTCCACCTCCGCGACGACGGCGAGCTTCTTCTCCTCGGCCTTCACGTTGAGGGCGAAGATGGTGCCGTAGACGAGCTGGCGGAGGTCGAAGTTGCGCTCCTCCAGCGCCGCCTTGCCCGCGTCCAGCTTGCTGAAGTCCAGGATGTGGTTGATGAGGCCCAGCAGGTTCTCGGAGGACGACGACAGGATGCGGACGTACTTCTGCTGCTGGGCGGAGAGGTCCGTGCGCTGCAGCAGGCTGGCGATGCCGATGATGGCGTTCATCGGCGTGCGGATTTCGTGGCTGACCATGGACAGGAAGTCCGCCTTCGCCTTCGCGGCCTGCTCCGCCTTGCGGCGCGCCAGCACCAGCTCCCGCTCGAACTTCTTCCGGTCGGAGATGTTGAAGAGGGTGGTCCGGTTGACCACGCCCCGCCCGGCGGCGTCCTTGCGCTGCACGGTGTTGACCAGCATGGGGAGCGAGACGCCCGCGCGCGTCACCAACTCCAGCTGCACCTCGTTGACGAAGCCCTGCATCTGCAGGAGCGGGGCGAAGTGCGTCTCGTGGAAGATCTTCCCGCCAATGGACAGCAGCTCCTGGAAGCGCCTGCCCGACAGCAGCTCCTCGCGCGTGTAGCCCAGCCAGTTCAGGAAGGTCTGGTTGGCCTTGACGATGACGCCATCCGGCAGCGTGGAGAGGTAGCCACAGGGCGCGTTCTCGTACAGGTCCTCGGCGCTCTCCTCGAGCAGGTCCTGCGACAGGGAGACGAGGGGGCGTGAGAGCTTTTCCAAGGCGCGTCCGGGGCTCTCGGCCACTTTGCCCCCGAATCCGCGCGCTCCACAAGCAGTTCGGCCCCCGAGGGTTGCTGCCGGACAGGGGCGCTGGCCCGGCCGGCTGGCGCTACTTCTCCGGCGCGACGTGCAGCGTCAGCACCGGGCAGTGCGCGCGAGAGACGACCTTCTGCGCCACGCTGCCCAGCAACAGCCGCGGCAGCCCACGCCGGCCATGCGTGCCCATGACGATGAGGTCGTACTTCCCCTGCTCGGCGAGGTCGAGGACGGTGGACGCGGCCTCGCCCACCAGCACCTTGTGCGTCAGCGGTACCGGCGGCTTCTCCAGCGAGTGGATGAGCGCCGTCAAATCCTTGGTGGCCGTCTCCACCGCCACCTGCTCCAGGGAGAGCGAGTTCCACCCGGGCGCGGCCACGAGCAGGTCAGGCGCCACGTACTGCGGCGGCTCCCAGGCGTGAATCACATGCACGGACGCGTTGAAGGGGCGGGCGAGCTGCACGGCGTAGTCGATGACGGTGCGCGAGCCTTCGGACAGGTCCACGGGAACGAGGATGCGGGTGGGAGCGGCCATCGGGTCTTCTCCTTGCGGGGGTGCCCCCCGCTTGCTGACTTGGGGTCGGGTCACCCTCGTTGGAAGAAGCATGCCACCGCCTGCGCGGCGGGCCGGTGCGCGGGCGTGCAGGCTTTGCACGAGGGGAGGCATGCGGCGCAGACCGTGCGCAGCATGGGCAACTTAACGAAGCCGAGGACACCCCCATGCTTCCTCCTCCCATCGATCAAGGTACCGTCCTCATCATCGGCGCGACGGAAGGAATCGGCCGGGAGCTTTCCCGGCTGCTCTCCCGGCGGGTGCGCACCCTGGTGCTCGTGGACCGGCGTGCCGACCGCCTGGAGCCGTTGCGGGACGAACTGCTCACGCACAACCCCACGCTCGGCGTGCTGCTCCACCGTTGCGACGTGGCGAGGCCGCGCGAGGTGGACTCGCTGCTGGCCTGGCTGGAGGCGCACTTCATCCGGGTGGACGTGCTGGTGAACAACGCGGCGGTGGACGACCGCGGCCTCTATGCCGACGAGGGCTGGGGCCACGTGGAGGAGGTGCTGAAGGCGAACGTGTGGGTGCCCGCGCTGCTGACGCACCGGTTGCTCGGGCCCATGCTCGAGCGCGGGCGGGGAGGCGTCCTCAACATCGGCTCGGGCGCCGCGCAGCTCTTCCTTCCCGGCTCCGCCACCTTCGCCGCCACGCAGCGCTTCCTCGACGGTTTCACCGAGGCGCTGCGGCTGGAGGTGGAGGGCCAGGGCATCACCGTCACCCGCGTGGCCCCCGGGCCCCTGTGGGACGAGGGCGCGCGGGCCGCCACCGGCGAGCTGACGCCATTCTTCCGCATCTCCCTGGCGCAGTGCGCCCGCGAGGCGCTGGCCGGCTTCGAGCGCGGCGAGCCGCTGGTGTACCCGGGCTTCGGCCACCGGTGGGTGATGCGGCTGTTGCCGCTGCTGCCGCGCGGCCTCAAGCGGACCCTGGGGCGGCTGGCACTGCGGGGCCTGCGGCGCGAGTCGCTGCTGTCGCCACAGGCCCCCGGGCTGGGGCACGAACGGCCGGTGCTGCTGGCCGGCGAGCCCTCGACGGCGTGAGGCGCGACTAGAGGCCAATCTCCGCCAGGCGCGCCTTGACGCGCGTGGCCTTCACGCCGGTGTTCGCGGTGCCACGGCCGGACGAGTTGCCGCCCAGGCCGATGTGGTGCAGGCCCACCACCTGGTGCGTGGAGGAGGAAATCACCGGCGAGCCGGAGGAGCCGCCCAGCGTGTCCGCGTCGTAGGACAGGTCCGTGGTGCTGTAGTTGGCGTTCTTCACCACGCCCGGCGAGGACTTCTTCGTCGGAGAGCAGCCGCTCGTCGTGTAGTAGTCGCAGTTCTGGTTGACGACGTAGACGCTGGCGTTGGTGGCGGCGTTGGTGCTGGAGACCGTCAGCCAGCCGTACACGTCACCGGGGAGCTGGCCGTTGAGCGCGCTGCAGCGCACCGCCGTCATGTCGTCGCCGGACCACGTCTTGATGAAGGTGGCGCAGTCGTACCAGATGCGGCCGGTGGAGGCGACGCCGTCCTCGTAGTTGAAGGACACGCGCGCGCCCGCCGCCTGCGAGGCGCTGCCGATGCAGTGGTTGTTGGTGATGATGACGTCGCGCGACACCAGCCACGCGGTGCAGCGCGAGCCCACGGCGGGGATGGACAGGTAGCCCACCGCCAGCGAGCGCGTGCGCTGCGTGCCCGAGAGCGACGTGGCGCTCACCCAGTTCAGCGTGCCCACGATGACGTTGGACTCCTGCGACGCCAGCGGCTCGTTGGCCTCCACGTCCGGAACATCCGGCGGAGCCTCGGTACCGCAGGCCGACAGGGCACCCACCAGGAACAGCGCACGAACGCTCTTCGCGAACATCGGACCACCTCCTCGCGCGGGATTGCGCGGCGAGGGCCCAGGCACACCCCGTGCCACCGGGGCTCTCCCCGGGAGCGTTCACCAAAGTGGTGCGCGGCCGCTCCTGCAACTCAGTTGCGAATGTAAAGGGGCTTCACGTCTGTGGCCCATGCTCGTAGTGATAACCAGGACTTGCTTGTTTTCCTGGAAGTGTCGTTTCCCTGGGCAACCGGGGCCCCCGTGCTGTCGCCGGCCAGGACAGGCTCCGGAAAAGTACAGGGCCGCGGCCCGGGCCGGTGAAGGCACGGGGCGCGGCCCGGAAGGGGCGGCGGGGCAGGGGGCGTCAGCCGATGATCATGTCCTCGCGCTCGAGGGTGCCCTCGGAGAAGCGGCGGAGGCTGAAGCGGGTGAAGAGCTCATCGGACTCGCCGGTGGCCATCCACTTCGCCATCCGTTCGGCGACGGCGGGGGCCATCATGAAGCCGTGGCCCACGAAGCCGGACATCTGCAGCAGGTTGTCCAGTCCCGGGGTGCGGCCCAGCACCGGGTTGTTGTCCGGCGTCACGTCGTAGCAGCCGGCCCACTGGCGCAGCACCTTCACGTGGCCCACCTGCGGCAGCTGCTCCATGAGTGCCTGGGCGAAGCGCGTCACGAAGCGCAGCGTGCTGCCCATGTTGAGGCCCACGGGCTCCAGCGGGTCGCCCATGCCGCCGACAATCTCTCCGCGCATGGACTGGCTGAAGTACAGGCCCGTGTCGAGCACGGAGACGAGCGGCCCGAGGAAGGGCTTGAGGGGCTCGGTGCTGAGGATTTCGTGGCGGTGCGGCTCGTTGGGCAACTGCACGTCCACCAGCCTGGCGATTTCGGGGCTCCACGCGCCGGCGGCCAGCACCACGGTGTCGCAGGCGATGTCGCCGCGCGTGGTCTTCACCTTGCGCACCTGGCCGTTGCTCGTCTCGAAGCCGGTGACGTCCGTGTACGTCTCCACGCGGACGCCCTTCTTCTTGCAGCCCTGCGCGTAGCCCCAGAGGAAGGGCCAGGGGAAGATGACGCCGTCCTCCGGGTTGTAGGACGCCGTCAGGCAGTCCTTCATGGTGAGGCCGGGGACGATTTCGCGCGCCTCGTCCGCGCTGATGATGCGGGTGGGCACGCCGAACTTGTTGTGCAGCGCCGCGTTGCGGTCCAACCGGTCCGCCACCGGCTTCGTCTTCGCGAGGAAGATGTAGCCGCCCTGGCGCAGCCACACGTTGATGCCGAGGTCTCTCGCGAAGCTCTTCATCAAGTCGATGGAGCGCTTGGCCAGCTCGACGAGCGCCGGGGTGCCCCACTGCATGCGCACGCCGCCGCCGTTGCGGCCGGATGCGCCCGCGCAGAGGTAGCCACGCTCCAGCACCACCACGTCCGTCTCGCCCTCGCAGGCCAGGTTGTACGCCAGCGCGAGGCCCATGATGCCGCCGCCGATGATGACCACCTTCGCCTTCTCCGGCACCGGCCCTTCCGGCCGGAGTGAAGACGGGAAGGCGTCCACCTCCTGGGGCACGCCGCCCACGGGGGGCACGGACATGTCCACCGGGGCGGAGGCGAGCAGGCGCAATTCGGTGGGGTAGAGCGGCGGGCGCGGGGTGAAGGGCACCACGGCCGCGGGCTTCAGGGCCTTCTCCCGCTCCAGCAGCGAGGCCACCGCGGCCAGGCAGCTCTTGCCCTGGCAGATGCCGGTGCCGAAGCCGGTGTAGCGCTTCACCGACTCCACGTCGCAGAAGCCGCGGGACACCGCGTGCTTGACGTCGTCGACGGTGACGTCCTCGCACGAACAGACCATCGCCTTGCTCATGACAGCCCTCCCACCAGCGCCTCGGCCGCGCGGCGGCCGGCGGCCTCCGCTTCCCTCGCGGTGCCGCCCCCGGTGAGGTCCCCGGCGGCGAACACGTCCGTTGCCTGCGTGCGCCCGTCCGCGTCCGCCTCCACCACGAAGAGGCCGAGGCCCGCGTCGAACGTCACCTTCGCGCCGCCCTGCCGCGCCAGCTCGAAGCTGGGGCTGACGGGCACCGACACCAGCACGGCGTCACAGGACACCTTCTTCTTGCCGCCGCCTGCTTGCGTGTAGCTGAACGCGCTCACCCGCCGCAGCCCGTGCGCCTTGGGCTCCGAGCCTGACACCGCGAGCGGGTGGGCGTCCTTCGGCAGCGGGCCCTTCAGGTCCACCACCGCCGTCACCCTCACGCCGCGCTCCTGCATCAGCTTCGCCAGCGCGTGCAGCTCCGGGCCCCAGCCCACCAGCGCCGCCATCTCCGGCGCCACGTCGTAGCGGCGCAGGAGCAGGCTGGCCGCGCGGCCCGCGTACACGCCGGGCAAGTCGTTGTTCTCGAAGGGCACCATCGGCGGGTGGCCGCCCGGCGCGAGCAGGAAGCGCTCCGAGTAGACCTTCAACAGCCGCGGGCCTTCCGGCTCCAGCGCGCCCACCGCGAGGTAGCGCCCGGCCTCGTCGTCATACAGGCCCAGCACCGTCGCGCGGGTGAGGATGCTCCCCTTGGGGAACGTGGCGGCCTCCTGAATCTGGGGTCCGTCCTGCTCCGGCACGCCGTGGGCCAGCCGTCCGCCCAGGTGGTCGTCCCGCTCGAAGAGGAGGAAGGGCACGCCCCGGTCCGCGAGCACCCGCGCCGCGCCGAGGCCCGCCGCGCCGCCGCCCACCACCGCCACGCGCGTGCGCAGCGTGCGGGCCGGAGGGGTGACGGGGCCCTCCTCCTTCGGCAGCAGGCCGAGCCCCGCGAGCTGCCGCGCCACCTTGGCCATCACCTGCTCGGCCACCGGCACGCCGGCGAACATCTCGTGGTGGTCCAGGCCCTTGGGGAAGAACCAGTCGATGGTCTCGAAGACGTCCACCTTCGCGGAGGGGTACGCGTTCTGCCGCTCCAGCCGCATGCCGTCCCGCGCGGGCGTGCGGCACGTGTAGACGTTGGGCATGCCGTCCACCCGCATCAGGCAGTGGGAGCACGCGGCGGCGAAGCAGTACGGGCTCCGGGGCCGGTGGTACTTGATGGAACGGGCGAGGACGGGCTCGTCCGCGGCGACGAGGGAGCACGCCACCGGCTCGCCTTCGATGGCGGGGATGCTCTCGCCATCGAGGTCCACGGTGATGGCCCTGCCGCGCGGGGGTGCGTCTGGGAGGCGTCGCATGGGCGCCCAAAATGGCGCACCGCGCCCGGGGGGTCAAAGCCTCTCAGTGCATGACGCACCATGGCCATGAGCGTCAGCCGACAGTGCCGGTGATGGAGCGCGCGAGCTTCTCTAAGGGCTCTCGACGGCGAGGGCCCTGAAAACACCTCGGGGACCGTCACGGGCCGTGTGGGCCTCGCGAGCGGTCCCCGAAGGAGTGAGCGGCCGGGCAGCCTGGCCCGGCACGGGCCCGTTAGACGGGCTGCTCGGTGGAGTTGATGAGGGGCTCGGGCATGCCGCGCGGGCGGTTGTTGCCGAACCGGGTGCGGATGACCGCGCCCAGCGCCATCAGGACGATGAGGAAGGAGACGATGGCACCCAGCACCGGGATGACGCCCACCACCATCAGTACCAGCAGCCCCAGGGCCAGCACCACCGCCTGCGTCTTGCGGCCGCGCAGCAGCGGCAGGTGCGTGCCCAGCTCGCTCGCCACCGCCGCGTAGCCCAGCGCCGCCGCGAGGGGCGCCGCCATCCAGAGCACCAGCGCCGCGGGGATGCCGATGATGGTGATGCACAGCACCACCGTCAGGGGAACCATGGCCAGCAAGCCGAGGAAGCCGGTGAGCCCCGTCTGCACGGGCCTGCGGCGGACCTCGTCGCCCAGCTGCTTCATGCGCGCGGGGAAGAACATCTGCCCCAGGAAGCCCAGGCCGAAGAGCACCGCGAAGGTGAGGATGAAGCCGGCCAGGCCGCCACCGTCGTGGTCCTCGTCGCCGTCGCTCTCGTCGGCATCGTCGTGGGAGTGGCGGCCCTCGTTGCGGGCCTCGCGCATCCCGTTCTTGATTTCACCGGCCACCAGGCGGCCGAAGCCGGCGCCGACGAAGGCCTCCTCGCTGCCCCCTACCTGGGCGCCTTCCGCGCGCTCCACGGTGCCGCCAAAGGAGGACACGTCACCGTCCACGCGAGCGTCCGGCCCGAGGATGACGTTGCCGCCAAAGGCGTGCGCGTCTCCCTCCACGTGGCCATGGACCTCCAGGTTGCCGCCGAAGGCGACGGCGTCCTCCTCCACGTGGCCCTTCACCGTCAGGTTGCCGCCGTACACCACCGCGCTCTCGACGTTCTGCCCCTCCTTCACCTCGAGGGACTTGCCCCGCGCCACCACGTCGCGGTTGCCGCGGCGGGTACGCCGCAATTGCTCGCGCGTCTTGTGCATCTCCTCGCGGGCCCGGTCCATCTGCTCGCGCGCCTCCTCCTGCGCCTCGCGAATCTCGTCCGCATCCTCCTCGGAGGGGAATGAGGGCATGGGCGGCATCGGAGGCATGGCCGGCATCGGAGGCATGGCCGGCATCGAAGGCGTCGCGGCCTCCGGCGCGGCAGCGGCCTGCGGGGCCTCGGCCGGAGCCGGCGTTGCGGCGGCGGCGCTGTCACCCGAGGCGACCGCGTCCTTCTCCTTCGCCGTCATGGGGCGCAGGGTGAAGATGGAGCCGTCCTGCTCCAGGCGCAGCGAGTAGGCGCGGGCCACGGTGCGCAGGGCCTGGTTCGCGGTGACGCCGCGCAGGTGCACCTCGGCGGGCGTGTCCAGGTCGCCGGTGACGACGAGGTTGAGGCCGCCCTTGTCGGCGATGGTCTTCAGCGCGTCGCGCAGGCTGCCGCGGAAGCTGACGTCGATGGTGCGGTCAGCGGGCGCGCTGGCGGCCTGGGGGGCGGTGGCGGTCTCCGCACCCAGCGCGAGGGGCGCGCCGAGGAGCAGAGCGGGAAGAAGGATTCGAGAGGAGATCTTCATGGTTCGCTCAGGCTTCGGAGGGGGTGGGAACGTTGCCCGCGAGTCGCTTCAGGCCCAACAGGGACGTCAGGAGGAGGAAGGCGAGGGTGGTGGCCACCGCGAGCCCCGCCGTGGACCACAGCGCGTGGGCCCCGCTGAGGATGCCCTCGGCGAAGAGCCGTCCCTCCACCACGAAGGACGCGACGCCGGTGCCGAAGCGGCCGAGCGCCTGGTCGTTCATCAGGAGGTAGCCCAGCCCCCCCACCAGCGAGGTGAGCAGGATGGCGACGCCGGACCAGACCTCGCGCCGCTGGGGGATGGGCTCGGCGGCCACGCGCGCCATGACGCTCGCCACCAGCGTGGGCGGCGGGAGTGGATCCGCCAGCCGGTAGAGGTCGTTCTCCATCAGCCGGTGCTCTTCGAGGACGGCGCTGCACGCCTCGCACTCGGCCGCATGGTCCAGGGCGGGGCCTTCACCTTCCTCCAGCTCCGCGAAGAGGACTTCCAGGTCCGGGCACAGGTGCGGAGTCATCGGGCTGCCTCCTCGGGGGCGGGGGTCATCTTCTTGCGGAGCTTCTCGCGGGCACGGAACAGGCGGGCCATGATGGTGCCGGGAGCACACCCCATGACCTGGGCGATCTCCTTCGTCGTGCGCTTCTGGACGTAGTAGAGCGCGAGCACTTCCCGGTCCTCGGCGGACAGGGTGGCCATCGCCTCCTCGAGCGACTGACGCTCCTCGGTGGCGATGGCGCGCTCCAGCTGCGACACGTCGCCGCTGGGGAGCACCTCCTTCATGGGCTCCAGCTCCTCCGTCTTCACCTTGGTGCGGCGGCGGAGCAGGTCCAGGCAGAGGTTGCGCGTAATCGCGAGCACCCAGAGGTCGAACGGGCGCGAGTCGTCGTAGCGGTGCAGGTTCTGGTAGGCGCGCAGCAGGGCCTCCTGCGCCACCTCCGCGGCCTCGGCCTCACGCTGCAACAGCCGCAGCGCCAGGCCGTAAACCGGGCGCTGCACGCTGCGCACCAGGGACTCGAAGGCGGACGGGTCGCCGCGGCGTGCGGCCTGTACGTCCGCCTTCCAGGGAAGCGGGGGAGCCTCCTCAGCCATCAGCATCCCGATGGCATGGGCGAGCGACCCGGGCACGTCGTCGAGGGCAAGAGCGTTCACGCCTTGGTCTACGGCGTGCCCGTCCGCCCATTGCGTCCGGCTGTGACATCTCTATTTCTTCCGTGATTTCGGGGCCTTGGCCGCCAGCTTGGCGGCCGTTTCCGCCCGGGCCACCTCGCGAGCGGCCTTGCGCTGGCGCTGGTTCTCACGGAAGCCCACGGGCACCGGGGCCTCCTTCGGCTGCTCGGCCGCCTGGTCCTTGGTGGCCAGGTCGCGGTGGCGGGACGGCCCTTCCGTAGCGCGCGGCTCGCGGGCTTCCGCCCCCCGGCGACGGGAGTCCGACGGGCCCCGGGCTCCGCGCTCCTCGCGGTCCCCGGAGGCGCGGCCACGCGGGGCCGGGCGCTCGTCCCGGCTGGCGGGCGCGCGTGCGCGGCCCCGAGGCGCCGCTCCCCGCTCCTCGCGCTCGCCGTCACTCGCGGCCTGCTCCATCTCCACGAAGCGCGGGCGCTGGGAGGCGCGGATGACCTCCGGGGTGTCCTCGGTGTACTCGAAGTGGAAGAGGCGCTTGACGACGAGGGTGGCGTACGCGCCCGGCGGCAGCGTGAAGGCGACGTTGACCTTCACTTCCCCGCGGTTGATGTCGTCGGCCTGCGTGCGGCCGACGACGAGCTTGTGCGGGAAGACGAGCAGCGGCCGCTCCTCGTGCTTGAAGTAGAGCCGGCGCGGCTCCTCCTCGATGCGCAGGTCGGAGAGCTTGAGCTTCTCCTTGCCCAGCACCCAGGTGATGGCCTCCTCCACCTTCGGGTCCGTGAAGGTGGATTCGGGGGCGAGCAGGGGGAAGGTGGCCTCGCGCAGGGTGCGCATCACCTCCGCGCTGGCGTCGCGGTGGAACAGCAGCGTGCCGGCCTGGTAGCGCATCGGGAAGAGCTGCTCGCGCGGCAGCAGCAGTTGGAGGTAGCGCCGCACGCCCTCGTTCCAGAGGTAGCTCTGGTACGTGAAGAGCAGCATCGCCCGGTAGTCCGAGTCGATCTGCATGAAGGCGCGCACGAAGTCCTTCGGGTAGTCGCGCAGGGACTTGAGGATGCGGTGGTACTTGCGCGTGCCCTCGTAGGGGACGCGCGCGTCCCAGCGGCCCCAGTTGTCGCGCCAGAAGGCCTTCACCTTGGCGTCCTCGGTGCGGTCCAGCTCCGAGGGCGCGGCGAGGAAGTTGTGCAGGGCCGCCTCGAAGTCGCCGCGGATGAGGTCCTTGGCGATGTAGCCCTGGCCGTGCTTCAGCGAGCCGAAGCGCTGGCTGTCGAAGTAGTTCACCACGCCCAGGCGGTTGACCTCGGCGGTGGCGACGTTGAGGGGCCCCAGCGACGCCGGGCTCAGCGAGCGCACGGTGACGGAGAAGCGGTTGGAGGTGATGTTGGCGGAGGACAGGGGCTTGTCCGTGCGGCCCAGGTACTTCAGGCGCAGGTCGGGCTCCTGCATGTCCACGTCGGCGCCGTCCACGGCGATGATCTGCTCGGTGCGGCCCTGCTTGTCCTTGAGGCCGCAGTAGCTGATGGCGCCGGGCTTGAGGCCGAAGGCGTCCCTCAGTCGAGTCACCGCGTCGAACGTGGACAGCTTCTGCTTGTCCATGAGGTAGACGCGGTGGCGTCCCGTCTCGACCTCGTCGAAACGGTAGGACTCCTTGACGGAGAAGTCTTCGGGCTTCTGTTTGATTCTCACGCGCCCCCCTTAGCAGCGTAGGCCCGCTTATTGAAGCGCGAGCGCCAGGAAGGGGTAACGTCGGAGGCCATGAGGCTTCTTCCCGTCCCGCTGCTCGCCCTGGCGCTCGCCCTGGCCCCTGGCTGTGCCACCACGCTGTCCACCATGCAGACCGCCCGGACCCTGGCGCCCGGGCAGGTGCAGATTTCGGGGGGCATGGGCGTCTTCCTCCCCGTGGGCAACATCATCCGGGTGGTGGACACCGGCAAGGAGCAGGGCCGGGAGGCCCGGGACGCGGTGGACGAGGGCCGGCCGTACACGCTGAGCGAGGAGGCCCAGCAGAAGCTCCTCACGGCGGGGGTGTCGCTGATGGTGGCCCCGCCGGGCGCCAACCCGGAGCTGATGGTGCGGGTGGGCGTGGTGGACCGGGTGGACGTGGGGCTGCGCTACAGCGGCATCTCCCTCCGGGCGGACGCCAAGGTGCTGCTGTTCCACGGCGGGGACTCGGAAGGGGGGCGGATGGAGCCGGGGCAGCGCTCCTACGACGTGGCCCTGGGGCTGGGCGCGGCGCGCCATTTCTTCTCCAGTCCGGTGTTGGACGTGCTGGAGGTGGTGCAGATGGGCGACTTCAGCCGCTACGACGTGGAAGTCCCCCTGTACGTCAGCGCGGACTTCGGGGACATCTTCAAGCTCTATGGTGCGCCCAAGTACGTCTACAGCCACACCCGGCTGGACGCCCGGCTGGTGGACTACTCCCAGCAGGGCAAGCCGGTGTCCGGCTTCGACGCGTCGCTTCCGGCCACGGTGGGCAGCCACTTCGTGGGCAGCACGGTGGGGATGGCCCTGGGCTACCGGTACGTCTACCTCTTCGCCGAGCTGACGGGCGGCTACGTGAGCTGCAAGCCCAACCTCTTCGGCGCGGAGCGGCAACTGGGTGGCGTCACGTTCTACCCGGCCTTCGGACTGGCCGTCCGGACGGGGGCCCCGGACCGGGAGCGGGTGGGCCGTGGGCGCTGAGAGGCCGCTACGGGGGCCGGATGCTGACCGGCCGTGCAGTCCTCCGGCTGTCCGGTGGAACGAGGGGACGGCGTCGAGCGTTCCCCGGATTCGGGCGGCTCTGGTACTGTCCGCTCTGGTGAGGATTCGCGCGTGACCCAGGCCCCCGCCCCATTCGCTCCGAAACCCGGGCAGATCCGCGGCCCCCGCCTGACGGGACGCTTCGCGGACGGCAGCCTCGGGGAGTTTCCCCTGGGACCGTTGACGTCCCTTGGCCGGCATCCGTCCAACACGCTCCGGCTGGTGGACCGCGAGGTCTCCAAGGAACACGCCATCATCGAGCGTGTGGGCCGGGACTTCGTCCTCAAGGACCTGGGCTCGTCCAACGGCACGTTCGTCAACGGCCGGCGGGTGAAGGAATTGAAGCTGCGGGACGGGGACGAGGTGGCCCTGGGCTCCTCGCGGCTCATCTTCCACAGCGGCGAGCCGGCGGTGAATCACAGCGCGCCCACCGCGCCCGGAGTGACGGTGGTGGCGCAGTCGGTGTCCATGCCGGCCTTCCTGGCGCAGATGGACCAGGTGCCGCAGAACTTCCGTCCGGTAGAGATGGTGACGGACGTGGAGGCGCTGAAGCGCGACTACGAGAAGCTGCGCATCGCCCACGAGTTCCACCGCGAGGTGAGCCTCCAGGGCAACCAGACGGGCCTGTTCGAGCAGATCCTCAAGGTGGCCTTCAAGCTGCTGGCCGCGGACCACGGCGTCATCCTGAAGGTCGCGGACGACGGCCAGTTCATCCCCGCGGCGGTGCACCACCGCACGGGCAAGGCCGTCAACGTCATGCTGTCCGACACCGTGCTCAAGCGCGTGGTGGAGACGCGCAAGGCGGTGCTGACGGCGGACGCCATCATCGACGAGCGCTTCTCCGCGGCGGAGAGCATCGTCGCGCAGGGCATCCGCTCCGCCATGGCGGTGCCGCTGATGGTGAACGACAAGATTCAGGCGGTGCTCTTCCTGGACAGCCGGCAGCAGATCAACGCCTTCTCGGAGAAGGACCTCGCCATCCTCTCCGGCATCGCCGCGCAGGCGGGCATCGCCCTGGAGAACTCGGTGCTGGCCGAGCAGATCCGCAACGAGGCGGTGACGCGCGCGGAGCTGAGCCGCTTCCTGTCCAAGGCGGTGGCGGACGCGGTGATTGCCGGCGAGGCCGAGGACCTGGCGCAGAGCCGGCTGGCCGAGGTGAGCTGCCTGTTCGCGGACATCCGCGGCTTCACGACGATTTCGGAGAACGAGTCGCCGCAGGAAGTCGTGAACATGCTCAACGGCTTCTTCACCGCGATGGCGGACGTGGTGTTCCGCTACGAGGGGAACCTGGACAAGTTCATCGGCGACTGCGTCATGGCCGTGTGGGGCCCGCCGCTGTCGCACCCGGACGACGCGGCGCGGGCGCTGCGCGCGGCGCTGGAGATGCAGGACGCGGTGGAAGCGCTGAACCGGGCGCGCGTGTCCGAGGGCAAGAAGGCGATTGAAGTGGGCATCGGCGTCAACACCGGCCAGGCGGTTGTCGGCTACATGGGCAGCGCCGAGCGCCACGAGTTCACCGCCATTGGCGACACGGTGAATACGGCGTCGCGCCTGTGCGGCATGGCCAAGAGCGGCGAGGTGCTGGCCTCCGAGTCCACGGTGCGCAAGGCGGGCAATGGCTTCGACGTGGAGGGCCTGCCTGCGATGCAGGTGAAGGGGAAGGAAAAGGCCGTCCCGACGTACCGCGTCCACGGCGTGGAATACACCACGGCCGCTTCCCCGCGCCGCGCATGATGACGACGCAGGCCTGTCCCAACTGCGGGACGCAGCACGACATCCGGGTGTACGTCAGCGGGCAGAAGGTGACCTGCCGCTGCGGCATCCGGTTCGAGGTGCGTCGCGGTGACTCCGCTGGAGCAGCTGGGGCCCTGCGCAACACGGTGGTGCCGGGCGGCAGCGGCGTCTTCGAGCGGCAGTCGCGCGTCGGCCCCGCCGTGACGGTGGTGCCGGGCTCGGGTGTCCAGGCCTCGAGCATGGCGGCGAACGGGGCCTCGCGCCCCGCGGAGAACATCACCTTCGTTCCGGGTGGAGAGCCGCTGGGTGTCGCCGCGCCGGCGTCGGTGATTGCTTCGCGGCAGCTGACGCCCGCGTCGGGTATCGCCGCGTCGGCCTCGGTGGTGGCATCGCGGCAGGTGACGCCTGCCTCGGGTGACGCCGCGCCGGCCTCGATGGAGGTCTCGCGGCAGGAGACGCCTGCCTCGGACGTGCCGGAGTCCGGAGTCGCGAGGGCGGAGGCTCCAGGCCAGACGCCGCTGCCTCCGAGCGCGCTGCCGCTTCCGGGCGTGGCCGCGCCCGCGGACGTGGCGAGTGGGGTGGCGCTGCCCTCCGACGTCGCGGGCGGGGATGTGCCGGTGGCGGCAACGGTGGTGCGTTCATCGGTGAAGACGGGGACTGGCTCCGAGCACTCGGACGTGAACGTGCACGAGGTGAGCACGTTCCTGACGGGCAAGAAGGTGGAGCTGCCGGGCTTCGAGCTGATGGAGGTGCTGGGCCGGGGCGGCATGGGCGAGGTGTGGCTCGCGCGGCAGCAGTCGCTGGGGCGTACGGTGGCAGTGAAGCTCCTGCCGTCGCGGCTGGCGAAGGACCCGGAGTTCGTCACCCGGTTCGAGAAGGAGGCCACGGCGCTGGCCGCCCTCAACCACCCGCACATCATCCAGATCATCGACCGGGGCGTGGCGGGCGAGAACTACTTCTTCGTCATGGAGTACGTGGAGGGCCGCTCGCTGCGCGAGGCGATGGCGACTGGCGTCACGCCGGAGCGGGCGCTGAAGGTCATCCTGTCGGTGGCGCGCGCGATTGAGTGCGCGCACGACAAGGGCATCATCCACCGCGACCTGAAGCCGGAGAACATCCTCCTGGACGGGCGCGGCCACGTGAAGGTGGCGGACTTCGGGCTCGCCGGCATCCAGGGGCCCGACACGCGCCTGCAGCTCACCGCGACGGCGGTGGCCATGGGCACGCTGAACTACATGGCCCCGGAGCAGCGGCGCGACGCGAAGAACGTGGACGGGCGCGCGGACCTCTTCTCCCTCGGCGTCATGCTCTACGAGGTGCTCACCGGCGAGCTGCCGTTGGGGCGCTTCAAGCTGCCCTCCGCGAAGGTGCCGGGGTTGGACCCGCGCGTCGACGCGGTGGTGGAGCGGCTGCTGGAGACGGACCCGGAGGCTCGCTACGCGAAGGCGGGCGAGCTGTGCGCGGCGCTGGAGGCGATGACCTCCAACTCGTCCGCGCCGGGGATGCCGGTGTCCGAGGTGGAAGGGCGCGTGGTTCCGGCGGGTGCGCGGACCCGGAGCCAGCTGTCGCGCCGGGTGAAGTCGGGCTGGAGGCGGGTGCGGGCGGGCCTGTCGGTGGTGGGCGGGCTGGCGCTGCTGGGCTTCGCGGTGCGTTCGTTCTTGGGGCCGGTGAGCCTGCACTTCGGCAAGGACGACCGGGTCGTCATCGGCACCAACGGCGTGCAGGTGGCGCCCGGTGAGAAGCACTGGCCTCCGAATACCTACGGTGAGGTCTTCGCCTCGGTGAACATGGTGGACGCGGCGAAGCCCGGCGGGCCGTCACGCTTCGAGGTGGGCTTCGACAAGGGTGAAGAGGAGATCAACGTCCACAGCGGCCAGTGGCGGCTGGTGGAAGGGCAGCTCCAGGCCATCCAGGGCGGGAAGGAGTCGGATGGGCAGCGGCTGGTGCCTCGCGCGTACGTGGCGCACCGCTACTTCTCCAGCAACGACTTCCGGGCCGAGGTGTTGATGAACGTGAAGCCCCTCGGGAAGCAGTACCCCGAGGAGCCGGAAGCGCAGCACTACGGCGAGCTGGCGTTCCGCATCAAGGACCTGCAGGTGTCGGCCTTCGCCATCCCCGGGGCGGGCATGCGGCTGGCGTGGCGCTACTTCACGGACGGCGGCCAGGAGGTGGTGGGCAACAGCGCGCTGGACACGGACAACCTCGTCGAGGACGAGATGCCGCTGCCCGCGCACGGCCCCTACCTGGTCCGCCTGCAGATGCAGCGCATGAAGAACGGCGGCGTCCTGGTGGAGGCGTTCCTGAACAACGAGCGCTTCGCGCGCAAGCTCCTGCCCGGGCTGGAGGACCGCGTGGGCAAGGTGGCGCTCGGGTGCCGCAACCTGGAGTGCTCGTTCGACGACTTGAAGGTGAAGGGCGTGCTGGAGTCGCGGCCGAAGCGCAAGGTCGCCCAGGGCGCCGGCGGCGCGGAGTAGGGCTCCCTCCGGACAGGGGGCAGTGTCCTGCGTCCCTTCCCCGGGGCCACCCCGGGGAGGATGGGCTGTCACAAACGGGCTCCCAGATTCCCCATCCATCGCGGCACCCGCCGCGTGAGGAGGGGAAGACATGAAATGGCCCTGGTCGCTGTGGCTCGTGGTGGCACTCGTTCCCGTCGCCGCGTCGTCGGCGGAGGGCGGACCTGGCGTCGAAGCAGGGGCGGGGAGCAGGACCTGTCCCAGGCCCGATGCGCCGCCGGCCTTCCTGCTGCGGGACATCCGCCCCGGGCTGGAGGGCTCGGGCCCGACGCTCTTCGCGGAGACGGGGGGCACGTTCCTCTTCATGGCCTTCAACGACTCGCTCGGCTACGAGCCCTGGGTGAGTGACGGGACGCCCGCGGGGACGCAGCTGCTGAAGGACGTCAATCCAGGTTCAGAGAGCGGGTTCTCCACCGAGGACGCCGAATTCAGCTCGGCGGTGGTGGGCGGCGACTTCTACTTTCCCGTCACCGACGGTGTCGCTGGCGTCGAGCTGTGGACGAGCGACGGGACGACGGAGGGCACCCACCTCGTCAAGGACATCAACCCCGGTCCCCCGAAATCCAACCCGTCGTTCCTCCTCAACCTGGGGAGCGGCAGGCTCCTGTTCCGCGCGGATGACGGAGTTCATGGCTTTGAGCCGTGGACGAGCGACGGGACGGCGGAGGACACCGAGCTGCTCGCGGACATCAACCCTGGCTCCCCGGGCTCGGGCGCTCCCTTCATGCCCGTGCGCATCGGGGGGCGGGCCTGGTTCAACGCGGGCGACGCCACCCATGGGGGCGAGCCATGGGTGACGGATGGGACGCCCCGGGGCACCCGGCTCCTCAAGGACGTGAACCCGGGCATGGAGAGCTCGACTGCCTTCGGCTTCACCCTCGTGCGGGGGCGCATCGTCTTCCAGGCGGATGATGGAGCCCACGGCCCCGAGCTGTGGGTGACGGACGGGACGACAAGTGGGACCCAGCTCCTGATGGACATCCGAGAAGGCAGCTTCGGCTCATCTCCCTCGGGCTTCGTCGTCGCGGGCAGCCGGGTCTTCTTCTCCGCGGAGGACGACGCGCACGGCCGGGAGCTGTGGGTGACGGATGGAACGGCAGGTGGCACGCGACTCGTGCGCGACATCCTGCCGGGAGCGGGGCATGGCTTCTTCGGGAGCAACCTCGCCACCTTCGGCCGCACGGTGTTCTTCGCCGCCGACGACGGCGAGAACGGCGCCGAGCTGTGGCGGAGCGACGGGACCGCGCGGGGCACGGAGCTGGTGCGGGACATGAACCCGGGGCCGGCGAGCGGCTTCCCCTTCATCCCGGAGCTGTTCGCCACGGGGGAGCGGCTCCTGTTCGGCGCGGATGATGGGACGACGGGCGTGGAGCTCTGGAGGAGCGACGGCACGGAGGAGGGCACGGTGTTGCTGCAGGAGCTCCGCCCCGGGCCGGAGGGCTCCAACCCGCGCGCCTTCATCCAGAGCGGAGGTCGCATCGTCTTCGTCGCGGACGATGGCACGCATGGCGACGAGCCCTGGGGCCTGCCGCGCTCGGTGCTCTCCAACCTGCCTGCGCCTTCAAGGTGACGCGCCCGTCGGTCAGGGCCGGAGCCAGGCGACGCGCAGGGCGACGGTGAACAGCGCATGGAAGCCGTCATCCACCAGGGGGAGCGGGATCTCCTGGGGGGGCAGGCCGGGGAAGGTGACGGTCTGATCGCCCGTCCGTATGGTGTAGCTGCCGATGGACGCGGTGATGATGGGGCCGAAGGACAGGGAGCGCGTGAGCTTCACGTCACCGCCGAGGGCCAGCCGGGCGTACGTGGGCCCCCGGTCGGTGACGGAGAACTCGACGCGGGCGGGCACCGGGCCCACGTCGGGCACGGGGACGTCCGTCTCGCCTTCCAGGGTGCTTTCGGCGACCTCCAGGCCCACGCCGAGCCCCACCCACGGGTCGAAGCCGGCCCCGGGCGAGAAGTGGTAGCGGACCTCGGGGCCGAAGCGCCACTGTCGGAAGTTGCAGTCGAAGCCCTCGGGACAGGAGAGGTCGCTGTGCTTCTCGAACACCTTCTCGTACGAGCCCCAGAGGCCGAGGTACCAGTGCGGGCTCGCGCGGTAGCCGACCTCGAGGAGGACGGGGAGCGTGATGCTGGACGCGTCGGTGACCTTCAGGTCCTGTGGCTCACCGGTCGTCGGGGACACGCCATTCTTGTAGACGTAGCCCACGCCCGCCCCGGCGCCGACGCTCAGCGCGACCTGCAATCCTGTCGGTCCTTCCTCGCGAGGGGCGCCCGGTTCCTGTGCCGCCGCTTGCGACGCGAGCCCGAGGGTGACGACGACCATCCAACTCCAGCAACGCCTTCCAGGCATGGGACTCCCCTTCGTGAGCAGCGCCGCGCTGGTGGTGGGTGAAGCGTTCGGCGCCAGGGAAGGGCGCGCCAGGACGCCGTCATGTCGGGGAGGACAGCAGGGCTCGCGCGGGCTGCGTAGGACGACTCGGGGTTCATGTAGTGCCGGCGCGCGTCCGGGCACCAGCGGCCGGACGTCGGGGGCGGAGTCGAGCAGGCGGCGGTGCCCGCGCCCCGCGGGCATGTCATGTCGGCGGGTGGACATCCTCTGTGCCAGCGGGCAGGTGTCGGTTTCCACGCCTCGCGGACAGGCCATCAGAGCGGGAGCCAGGCAACGCGCAGGGCGATGGTGAACAGCGCATGGAAGCCGTCGTCCACGGGCGTCAGCGCCGTCGTCTGGGGGGGCAGGCCGGGCAGGGTGACGGTTCGCTCACCGGTGTGCACCGTGTAGCTGCCGATGGACGCGGTGACGATGGGGCCCAGGAACAGGGAACGGCCGAGTCGTACGTCTCCACCCAGCGCCAACCGGGCGAAGGTGGGCCCCCGGTCTGTGACGGACTTCTCAATGCGGGCCGGCACGGGTCCCACGCCGGGTACCGGGACGTCCCTCTCTCCCTCCCCTTCACTGACGGCGATCTCCAGGCCTACGCCGAGCCCCACCCACGGGTCGAAGCCGGCCCCGGGCGAGAAGTGGTAGCGGACCTCGGGGCCGAAGCGCCATTGCCGGAAGTTGCAGTCGAAGCCGTCGGGGCAGGAGCGCTCGTTCTCCTTCGGGAACACCTTCTCGTACGAGCCCCAGAGGCCGAGGTAGCAATGCGGGCTCGCGCGGTAGCCGACCTCGAGGAGGACGGGGAGCGTGATGCTGGAGGCGTCGGTGATCTTCAGGTCCTCCGGCTCCCCGGTCGTCGAGGACACGTCATTCTTGTAGACGTAGCCCACGCCCCCTCCGGCGCCGACGCTCAGCGCGAGCTGCAACCCTCTCGGTCCTTCCGCGCGCGGGGCATCCAGTTCCTGGGCCGCCGCAGGCGACGCGAGCCCGAGGATGACGACCATCCACATCCAGCAACGCCTTCCATGCATGGGGACTCCCCCTCCGCGTGCAGCGCCGCGCTGGTGGTGGGTGAAGCGTCCGACGCCAGGGAAGGGCGCGCCAGGACGCCGTCATGTCGGGGAGGACAGCGGGGCTCGCGCGGGCTGCGTTCGACGACTCGGGGTTCATGTAGTGCCGACGCGCGTCCGGGCACCAGCGGTCGGACGTCGGGGGCGGAGTCGAGCAGGCGTCGGTGCCCGCGCCCCACGGGCATGTCATGTCGGCGGGTGGACACCCGTGCGCCCTCGGAAGCGACCTTGCATGCGAGGGCGGGCGTCCGCACCTTGTCCCGGTCGTGGCCTGCCATGGGGAGGCCGCGCCTGGCCTGGCGGGGAACGGGATGGACCTGTGGCGCATCCTGCTGGCACCGCTGTACGCGACGTGCCTGACGGCGCTGGTGGTGGCGGCGTTCGCTTTCGGACGCAAGGACGCGGCGGCGAGGCCGTGGCGCCTGCCGCTCGTCTGGTTCGGCCTGCTGGTGGTGGGTGCCTTCTGCGTCGCGTCGCGGTTCCATGGTGGAACCGTGCAGGTGCTGTCCTTCGAGATCGCGACGAAGGCCGCGGGCTCGGCGCTGCTCGTCGTGGCCGCGGGGCTGGCGGTGCGGGGCTCGCGGGCGCGCTTGCGGGCGGAGTTGCTGCGGGCCTCGGTGCCGAAGTCGCTGGATGAGGCCATCGCTTCACTGCGAGCCGGAAGCGCGCCGGGGTGGGGTGTGTACCGTGGAAGCCTGGACGCCGCCGATGCGCTGACGTCACCGGGTGGTGTGCCCTGTGCCTTCTACGAGGCGGAGGTGCGCGAGGTGGCGGAGGACGGGCGCAAGGGCCCGCTGCTGTCACGAGAGCGCGCCTATGCGCCGGTGCTGGTGCTGCGAGGCGAGCGGGTGAGGGCGTCGGTGCGCTTCTCGCCGTCCACGCTGATGGCCCCGGTGGAGGTGCGCCGCTGCCAGGCAGTGCCGGGCACCGTGCCCGCGTCCTGGTACGAGGATGTGCCCGGGGGCCAGGTCACGGCCACGGAGCCGGAGGCTCTCTCCTGGGAGCGCGTGGGCGCGGCCGGCGAGATGTGCCTCGTGGTGGGCGAGCTGCGACGCGGCTCGGAGGAAGGCTCCTACGTGGTCTGCGGACGCGACGGAGGGCCGGCGCTGTTGGTGCTCGGTCCCGAGGCGCCCGTCACGGGAGGAATGCTCGCGCGCCGTGCCTGGACGCACTTCGCGGCGGCAGGAGCACTGTCCATGGCCGCCGCGTTCGTGCTGTCGCGGACGATGTGAGCGCGCGAGAGCTACTGCGCCATCTCGTCGAGCACGTCGGCGAGCGTGGTGGCGTTCAGAGACTTGTCGAACCAGCGGTCCAGCGTGGCGACGTCGGTGCAGGTGAGGATGCGCTGCCGGGCCTGCTTGTCCAGGTGCACGCCCCGAGCAGTGAGGATCCGCAGGATGTACTCGGCACGCCCTCGGGTCACTCCCTGCGCCAGGCCCTCCTGGCGTCCCTTTTCCATGAGCTCCTCGCCGTAGCTCCGCATCAACTCCTCCGTGCGCTGCCTACCCACCACCCAGTTTAACACCTGCCCGGCCGCTGCATGCACCGCCTGATCTCCCGTCAGCAGCAGGTACTGAATGAACACCGCCAGGTGACTGTCGCCTTCGGGACCTGCCTGCACTTGCGCAAAGAGCGCCACCCACTCTGGCAATCTTCGCGCGAGTTCCTCGCTGCGCCCGTAGCGCAGCACCAGCCACGCCAGCCGCGCCATGGGCGGTCCCGGACGTGCCTTCAGCGCCTCCTCACGCCTGGCCGTCAGGTCATCGAGCAGGTATTCGAAGCGCGGCACCAGTGCCCGCCATTGTTCGTGCGCCGCCCCAGGAAACTCGAACAAGTCCTCCACCCGGCGCGGCGCCGTCCAGGCTCCGTTGGGCCCGTGGTACATGACGAGCGGGATGATGAGCGGCAGCGTGGTGCTGTCGAGGTGATGCTGGCGCCAGCGTTCCAGCAGGCGCACCACATAGCGCAGCATCCGCAGCGCCATCCACCGGTCCACCGAGGACTGGTGCTCCAGCAGGACGTACAGCAGCAGCGGGTGGCCGCCGCGAAGGCGCGCGGAGAAGAGCAGGTCGCTCTCGGTCTCCCGGAGGTCCGAGTCCACGACGCTGCTGGACTCCACGCGCAGAGACGGCCAGTCCACTTGTGAGACGACGTGCTCGGGCAGCACGGCGCGCAACTCCGCAGCGGCGTTCTCAGGATGGTCGAACGTGTGGCGAACGAAGGTGTCATGCGGTCCGGGCATTGTGGGCCGGACCACAAGCACGACATGGGCCAGGGCGGAGCAGATGCGTTTGCGCTCTGCTCCAGCCCCCGCGTGGGTCTCTTGTCACGCGGCTGGAGGGAAGGGACCCGGATGCCGACTTCCCGCGGCTCAGGCGCTGTTTCCGGTCCCCTTCGCCGTGGAGAACACCAGCTGCTCCCCACGGTCCGCCATCGTCACCGTGAAGGTCCGCTCCACGCTGGCCAGTCCCAGCGGCGTGGACTTCGCCAACTCCGACAGCAGTGAGCCCGCGGCACGCATGTGGAAGCCCGTGTTCCACATGCCCTCCATCTCGCCGAACACGGTGCGCACTTCATCCGGGGCCTTGCGCTCGTTGATGGCCCGGTTCAGGCGCACCATGCCGGCCACGAAGGCCTGGCACTTGGCCAGCGTGCCCCGGTTGCGGTCCGTCACCTCGGCGAAGGTGAAGTTGCCGCCGTCCGGTCGCCACGTGCTCTCGATGAGCAGCAGGTCCTTCCCAATCGGGTCTCGCTTCAGGAAGGCCTCGGCGATCTGCGCCGCGCGCGAGGGCGCCAGGTCGCCCGTCATCATGCTGCCCTTCTCCTGCACCTCGCGCAGGTACGCCTCCCAGATGGGCGCGTACACCGAGCGCCGGAACTCCGCCGAGGCGCGCGGCGTCTGCTCGCTCCACGGCATGGCCCGGGCCAGCGCCCGTGAGAACAGCGCCACGTCGAACGCCTGCACCTGAGGCACCAGCGCCCGGAACGTGTCGTCCGCCATCTTCAGCTCGAGCCGCGTCTCGATGGGCTCCTTGCCCGTGTCGCCCTGGAGCGTGCCCATGACGGCGGCCGCGTCCGCCGCGTCCAGCACGCCCCACACCACGGCGTCATCCACCGCCGCCTGGAGCTCCTTCCGGCTCATCTTCTTCTGCCGGCCCCACAGCATCAGGTGCAGGCCGTAGCGGAAGTCCGAGGCCACCGGAGCAGGGGAGAACTGCTCCATGTCCGCCTTCAAATCCACCACCCACTGCCCGCGGTTGCCGAGCAGCTTGTCTTCGTACCCACGCCGTCCGAGGAACGCCTGCCGCCGCGCGCCCTGGCCGTTCTCCTGCGTCACCCAGCTCTCCTTCCGAGAGCCGCCCGCCTTGAGCACCTCGAACGCGCCGAGCCCCAGCGAGAAGCCATACGCCTGCTGCCGCGTGAGCGACGTCGTGTGCAGGTAGTTGCGCAGCTCGAAGGACTTCTGGTTCTCCGGCAGCTCCTTCATCCACTTCAGCAGGTCCACCAGGTTGCCCTTGATGAGCGAGCCGTGGAAGCGCATCGCCGTGGCGTCATCCACCACCACCTCCAGCAGCGTGGAGGCCTCGGACAGGCGCAGGTATTCGTACTGGAAGCCGGCGGCAATCTGCGTCTTCGCCACCTCGTCCAGCTTGACCTCCACCTTCTTCTTGAAGTCGTCCCACGCCACCTTGACGTTGGCCAGGTCCGCCAGGTTCGGGTCCAGGCCAATGCGCTCCAGCGCCAGGCGCAGCACCTTCTTCTGCACGTCGTCCAGCTTCAGCTTGCTCGCCTTGTCCACCAGCGCGTCCATCACCTGCAGCGCGGTGGCCTCCGTGGGCGTCCCCAGCTTGCCGGACAGCTCCCGCAGCGCCGGACCGAGGAGCGCATCGAGCACCCGGCCCAGTTGCGTCTTCACCGCGCCCGGGTCGACGAACTCCACGGTGACGCCGAGCCCCGCGCCGAGCGTCGCCTCGTGCGACTTCGCCTTGCGCACGGCAATCTGGATGCGCCCGGCGCGCGGCCGCGAGAAGGTGAGCTGGTAGTCGTCCGTGAGCCCGACCTTCGCGGACACGCCCGCCTTCATGTCCGTCTTCAGCGCCAGCAACTCGCTGCCGCGCACGAAGGCCAGGCGGCTCAGGTTGGCGGTGAAGAGGTCCGCCCAGTTCAGCTCCAGGCGCGCCTGGAGGTTGCCGCGGGCCTGCCACGACAGCGCGTCCCCGGTGCTGAGCTTCGCGATGTCCGTGGCCTGCATCAGGCGCAGCTCGGCCAGGTCCAGCTTCGCCGCCTCGCGCATGTTCTGCGCGAGCGGGTGGGCGCGGTAGTCGCTGAGCGTGACGGACAGCTCTCCCTGCGCGCCGGACGACAGGAAGGACAGATTCACGCCCGCCGCGGACTTCACGCGGGCGGTGACCTGGTAGCGCATCCACCCCATGTCTCCGCCGAGCAGCAGCTGCGGCCGGGGCGCGCCGGGGGCCGGCTCCTCCTCGGAGGACTCGCCCACCACGCGGTTCTCATCCACGTCGCCGGGCGAGTTGAAGTTGCGGATGGACGCCTCGCCGCCAGCCTCGAACGACAGGGTGAAGTCGGTGAGGTTCAGCTTGGGCGGGAGGAGGTTCTCCTGCGTGAAGGTGCCCTGGGCGAGGGACACCTTGATGTCCTGGTCCAGGAGCTTCACGTCGGGAACCTGCCGGGCAATCTCGTCCGGGAGCTTCGCCAGCAGCTTGTTGACCACCTTCATTCGAGTCCCCCTGGGGTATGGCCTTCGGCCATGGAGTTCGGAGCCCTCTGGTCGTACGACGACCGCGCTCGCGGAACAAGCCACCCAGCTGAAACGCCCGGCAGTCACCGGATGCCCTGCCCCGGAGGACAGGTGTCCCCACACCCGCGCGCGCTGCGTCAGGCCTCGTCGCCCAGGCCGTACTCCTTGAGCTTCCGCGCCAGCGTGTTGCGGCCAATCTCCAGCACCTTCGCCGCCGCGGTGCGGTTGCCCTTCACCGTGTCCAGCACGCGCAGGATGTGGCGCCGCTCCACCTCCGCCAGCGGCAGGAGCCCCGCTTCACCGCTGCTGGCGGGCGCACTCTCGCTCGGGGCCCGGCTGTCGGTGGAGACGGGGGAGGGCGCGGACGGTGCGCGGTCCAGGTTGGGCAGCGGCAGGTGTTCCTCGAGGATTTCCCCTTCGCACAGCACCACCGCGCTCTCGATGCAGTTCTCCAGCTCGCGCACGTTGCCGGGCCAGCGGTAGCGCTTGAGGCGCTCCAGCGCGGCGGCGCTGAGCCGCGGAGCCTGCAGCCGGTGGCGCTTCGCCACGGCGGCGACGAAGTGGCGCGCGAGCCGCTCGATGTCCTCCGCGCCGCGCTCGCGCAGGGGCGGGAGCACCACCTCCACCACCTTGATGCGGTAGTAGAGGTCCTCGCGGAAGCGGCCCTCGGCCACCATGCGCGCCAGGTCCCTGTGCGTGGCGGCGACGATGCGCACGTCCACCTTCACCGCCTGGGTGCCGCCCACGCGCTCGAACTCGCGGTCCTGCAGCACGCGCAGGAGCTTGCCCTGCACGGGCAGCGGCAGCTCGCCAATCTCGTCGATGAACACCGTGCCGCCGTTGGCCGCCTCGAACTTGCCGGGCACGCGGTGGTCGGCGCCGGTGAAGGCGCCTCGCTCGTGGCCGAACAGCTCGTTTTCAATCAGCGTCGCCGGCAGCGCGGCGCAGTCCACCTTGATGAAGGGCTGATCCCTCCGCGGCCCGTTGACGTGCACGGCGCGGGCGAAGAGCTCCTTGCCGCTGCCGCTCTCTCCGCGCAGCAGCACCGTCGCATCCGTGGGCGCGGCCTTGCGCACCAGGCGGTAGATGGTCTGCAGCTGCGGGGACTCGCCGATGATGCGGTTGAAGAAGTAGCCGACGGGGGCCTGGGGCTGGTCCTTGGCGCGCTGCAGCTCCTGGTAGAGGCTGGTGCTCTGCAGCGCGGTGCTCACCTGCGAGGCAATCGCGGTGAGCCGCTCCGTGTCGTCCGCGGTGAAGGTGTCGCCGCCCCGGCGGTTCAGCACCTGGAGCACGCCGTAGACGGCACTGTCCGCGTCGAGCAGGGGCACCGCCAGCAGGCTGGTGGTGCGGTAGCCCGTCATCCGGTCGATGTCCGCGAAGAAGCGGCGCTCACCGCGCGGGTCCGGGACGTTGATGGCCTGGCCGACTTCCGCCACGGTGCCGGCGACGCCCTGGCCCAGCTTCACGCGAATCTGCGACACCTCCGGCAGGTGCGCCGCGCGGCTGAACAGCTCGCGGCGCGCCGGGTCCAACAGCCACAGCGTGCCCCGGTCCGCCTGCATCGTGGAGGCGATGCGGTCCATCAGCGTCTGGAGGAACGCGTCGAGGTCCACCTCCCTCCCGACGAGACCCCCGAAGGGGAGGAGGACCTGGGTGACGTCCGCGGGCGGGTGGGGCATGGGGGGCAGCGGCGGAAGGACGAAGGCCGCGGCCTCACCATAGCATCCGGAGGGCATCGGGCCGCCTCCTCTCAGGCAGCGTGGCCGAGGACGAGCCGCTGGCCCTCACGCGCCGGCTCCACGACTGGGAACACCGAGCGGGCCTGTTCGGCCATGTCCTCCAGCACGTCGTCCGCGTGCGCCGGGTCGTGGTGGAACAGGCACAGCCGGCGCGCATTGACGAGCTTCGCCACGCCCGCCGCGTCCATCATCGTCGAGTGGCCCCAGCCCTTCTTGGACATGCCCTTGCGGCCCTCGTACTCGTCGGGCGTGTACTGGGCGTCCAGGCACAGCACGTCCGTGCCCTCGAAGAGGCGGGCGACTTCGGGCGACAGGTCCTGCATCCGCACCTCCACGTCCGTGGCGTAGATGAACGAGTGGCCGTCCGCCTCCACCCGGTACGAGAGGCAGCCCTGCGGGTGCGGCACGTCGATGGGCGTCACCTTGAACGGGCCGACTTCAATGGGCTGCGCGTGCAGCGCGGAGCGGAAGTCCATGTGCGAGCGCATCGTGGACAGCGGCACCGGGAAGTGCGGCGGCTGCATCTGCGCGGCCAGCTCCGACAGCAGCGCCTGCGCGCCGTTGGCGCCGGGGCCGTACATCACGAACTCAGATGTGGGCAGGTACGCCGGCGTGAAGAAGGGGAAGCCCTGCACGTGGTCCCAGTGCAGGTGCGAGAAGAACATGGTGGCCTTCTGGGGGGCGCCCTCACGCATCATGATTTCGCCCAGCGCCCGGATGCCCGTGCCCGCGTCCAGGATCAGCCGGTGGCCCTGGCTCGTCACCTCCACGCACGCCGTGTTGCCGCCGATGCGCGAGCCCGACACCGCGATGCTCCCCCGAACCCCGTAGAATCGGACTTCCATGATGAACCTCCTTAAGTGGGGGACATCCTCCTCGGACGCCCTGACACGGGGAGGCATGAGCACGTGGAGTGCCAAGTCCAAGTGGCTGGAATTACTGGGGACGTTCCGCCCGATGTCGAGCGGTGCACCATTGTGGATCGCCACCGGATGGTGCGTGCGCGCCATTCCGGAGCATCCGGGCTGGCAGGGGTTCCTGCTCTGGAACGCGGGGCAGGCCTCCCTCCCCGAGGCTCACTTCCAGCCTCAGTCTTGTTTCATGGCTCGGATGCAGAAGCTTTGGACACGCACGTTCATTGCCTGCCTTGTCGTTGGAGTCCCTTTCGACATCCTGTGCCCTGTCTGCTACTCCAAGCTCCTCCCCCTCTCGGCCTGGCAAGCCTCTGAAGCCTTCGTGGTGGTCGCCCTGGGGGTCTTCCTTGGCAAGGAACTCGTTCTGGCCTTGCTGCTCCGATGGATGCTGCAGCCGCTGGATCGCTGGTGGAGTGCTCGGGGGACTCGCGAGGAGACGGACCCGGTCGTCCTCCAGGCCCTGACCCGCGCCTACCGCACCCCCAGATGGTTCACCGTGGCGTGGGCGGGCACCTGGGCCGTCCTGCTGTCGAGCCTGCCAGTCGGGCTGGCGCTGCTTCTGCCAGAGCGGGTGACGCTGGGGGACAGCGAGCTGCTGCTCACCGGACTCATGGTCCTGGCGACGGTTTCGGCCAAGATCGCCGTGGCGACGCCGCTCCTCATCTGGCAACTCGCGCCCATCACCCGGGAGCTCTCCCTCAGCGCCCGTCAGCGCAACCTGCTCACCCTGCCTCACCTCGTCTCATTCCGGAAGAGGCTGATGGTCTTCACCTGCTGCCTCGCGCTGGCGCCGACGAGCTGGATGACCTGTGCGTTCCTCGCTCCCTCGCCAACGCCCGGCACGATGTTCCTCTTCGCCTTCACCGCTCTGGTATGGGCCCCCGTGAGCGCGTTCCTCGTCACCAAGGCCGTGTCCGGACAGATCAGCGCCATCCGGAAAGCCGTGGACGGGATTGTCGAGCGCTCGACCACCCAGGATGTGGGGTACATCCCGGTGCAACAGCCCGACACGCTCGGCCACCTTGCCGAGGGCATCAACTCCATGGTGGACCAGCTCAACGCGAGTGCCAGGACCCGCGACGAACAGATGGTGGAGCTGGACAGGCTCTACCACCAGGCAGCGGATGCCCTACGGCTCCGGGAAGAATTCCTCACGGTGGCTTCCCACGAGCTGAAGACGCCTCTGACGTCTCTCTCCCTGACCTTGGAGGCGTTGGAGCGGAGGTTCCAATCGGACCAGGAGGTGTCGAAGGAGTATCTTCTGCGCGCCCGGCGCCAGGTCGCCAACCTCGCCGGCCTGGTGGACGACCTGTTGGATGTTGCCCGAATCCAGCGCGACAACCTGGCGCTCCAGCAGGCCCCCGTCTCCCTGGGTTCGCTCCTTGCCGAAGCCATGAGGGACTTCCGCTCCCTCTCTCCTCGTCACCACTTCACCCTGGAGCTTCCGCAGGATGAGGTGCACGTGAAGGGAGACGTGGCTCGGCTGACACAGGTCTTCAACAACCTCCTGGACAACGCCGTCAAATACAGTCCCGAGGGCGGGGCGGTGAGGGTGAAGCTCACGTGCAGCCATGGCGAAGCTCGCGTGTCCATCTCGGACGAGGGGGTGGGCATTCCCGCCGAGCAACTTCCCCAACTCTTCGAGCGTTTCTTCCGCGCCCGCACCGCCGCGGCGACGCGCTTTGGAGGACTGGGGCTCGGGCTCTACATCTGCCGCAACCTGGTGGAGCAGCAGGGAGGGCACATCGAGGTGCAGAGCGAGGTCGATAAGGGCACCACCTTCACCGTGAGACTCCCCGAGCTCCGCATGGCCCCGCAGGAGGTGACGCTCCAGCCGGAAATGGAAGCCCCAAGCGGGATGTAGAGTCCTTCCCACCCGATCTCGCCCACGCCCTGGCAATGTTCAGTTCGCTTCGGCATGGTGCCGCTCCCATGCACCTCGTCATCACAGGCGCCAACCGCGGCATCGGCCTCGAGCTCACCCGGCAGTTCCTCGCGCGCGGGGATTCCATCGACGCAGGCGCCCGCGACCCGGCGCAGTCCAAAGAGCTCTGCGCCCTCGCCGCTTCCTCCGACGGCCGGCTGCAGGTGCACGCGCTGGACGTGGCGAGCGAGGAGAGGGCGCGCGCCTTCGCGGCCGGCATCACCCGTCCCGTGGACCTGCTCATCAACAACGCGGGCGTGCGCACCCGGCGCGACGACCTCGAGGACCTCTCGCTCGAGGACGCGCTGGAGATGCTGCAGGTGAACGCGCTCGGCGCGCTGCGGGTCACCCGCGCGCTGCTGCCGCGGCTGCGCGAGGCGCGGGGCGCGAAGATCGCGAGCCTCAGCTCGGGGCTCGGCTCCATCGCCGACAACGCCTCGGGCGGGGGCTACGGCTACCGCATGTCCAAGGCGGCGCTGAACATGGCCACGCGCTCGCTCGCGCAGGACCTGCGCGGCGAGGGGCTCATCGCGGTGGCCCTCAGCCCCGGATGGGTGCAGACGGACATGGGCGGTGCGAGCGCGCCCTTGCAGGTGTCCGAGTCGGCCGCGGGACTGCTCGCGGTGCTCGACCGGCTCACGCTGCAGGAGAGCGGCAGCTTCCTCGACTTCCGCGGCGAGTGCCTCGCCTGGTGAGTGGGACGCGCTCGGGCATGGGCTCCTGTCCGTGCGCAAGTGCGCCCGGGCTTCAGGGGACCTGGTCGATGACCCTCGAATCCACCTCTCCCACGGGGGCGAGCGCGATGGAACGCCCAGGGTGCATCGCCGACCTCATGGTTCGGGCGCTCGCTCCTCGCGAACCGGCGCGAGCTCGAGCCCCTCGCGGGTCTCATGCAGCAGGGTGCCCAGGGCGGCTGAGCGCTCGAGCATCTTTCTGAGGATGTCTCGCTGTTCACGACCGCGCGCGAGCTGGGCCTGGAAGTTGCGGATGACCGTTGGGATGAGCAGGAGCCGGCGGAGCTGCTTGCCCTCGAAGTCCAGCGCGAACACGAAGGACTCGTCGTTCCGCTCGACCTCGTCGACCGCGTAGTCGTCCACGAAGTCCCCGCAGCTGTAGAGGATGGGCCCGCCTCTGTAGAGGCCCACCCCTCGGAAGATGTGCGCGCTGTGGCCGAACACGACGTCGGCACCCGCATCGACGAGGAGGTGCGCGGCTTCGACATGCGCGCGGGGCGGCGCTTCGCCCCAGTTCGGGCCCCAGTGTGCCGAGACGATGGTCAGGTCGGCGCGCCGCGAAGCCTCGCGGATGATGTCGAGCAGGACCCGAAACCGACCGTCAGTCGGGTCCACCGGCGCGTAGAACGTCCCGGGGGTTGCCCCCTTCGCCTCCCAGCCAGGCTCATTGTCGGTGAACGCCACCATGGCGGCGGTCAGCGGGCCCAAAGAGAACAAGGCCGGTCTCCGCGCCGCCTCGAGGGACGGGCCCGCCCCCGCGGCCCGGATTCCGTGGGCCTCGAGCGCAGCGAGACACTCCAGCAATGCCTCGCGCCCCATGTCCATTGCATGGTTGTTGGCCAGCGAGGCCACGGTCACCCGCGCCTGCTCGAGCACGGCCACGTTCTTCGGGTCCGAGCGGAAGACGAAGACCTTCTCCGGCCACGGTTCACCCAGATCCGAGATGACGCATTCGAGGTTGAGGATGAGCGCGTCGGCCGACAACAGCACGGGCAGGACATCGCCCCACGGGTACTCCGGTGGCACTTTCTCGAGTACCTGGTTCACCAGGCGGCCCAGCATGACATCTCCGAGCAAGATGAGTCGCAGCCGCTCTATCGCCGGAGTCTGTGCTGGCATCGCTACGTCCTCGCCTGCCTCCGACGCTTGCGCTTCGAGCGGTCGCTCGAATGCGTGTTTGACCACCTGCTCGCTCGACTCTTGGGCCCACCCTGGCGCTCGGGCCGGGCTGTTTCGGTTGTCTGGGCAATACCCACAACAATCATGTGGGCGCCGGAGCGCAGGACAAGAGGGGGTTCGGAGCCTGCGGTCTGTCGGGCCTCGTCGTTACGGGCCGGGAAGTCGAGCGCTGCGTCGGACGAGAGTCTGTATTCGCCGCCTGTCGTCGAGGCGAGGGTGAGCTCCGGTCCGAGACACGGCGCGAAGTGCAGCTGCCAGGACGCGAAGAGGAGACCGTCCTGCTCGGCCAGGTCGTCCACGGTGCGGCCCCACCTTCTCCTACGCTCGAGGGGCTGCGAAGTGGCGGTGGCACCCGCGTAGGGGACGCGCCATGACGACCCTGTCACGAACGGACGGGCCCGGGCTCGCGTCCTCAGAGGGAGCGGGGCTCTGCACCAGTCTTGCACTGGCAGCGAGGCTCACTGATGGAGGAGGTTCCCATGCGATGGATGCGCACGTTGACACTGGGTGGGCTGGCGATGCTGGGCGGCTGTACCCAGAGCAAGGTGGAGGAGGAACAGGACATCGTCCTGAGTGGGCGACTCGTTGACGAGGCTGGCGCGCCGCTCCCGGACGCGCTGCTGAAGCTCTACCGCAGCGAGAACTCCTCGTGCGCGTTCGCGGCCTTCTCGTCGAGCTGGAGGTCGGTGAAGACCCGAGCCGATGGCACCTTCGAGCTCGACCTGCTGGGGGCGGACACCCGCAACGGGAGCATCGCGCGCTGCTTCGTCGCCCGCTCGCCCGCGCAGTCCCAGGGAAGGAGCGTCTCGGCCTACTTCCTCATCCAGGAGTCGGAGGTGGCGCTGCCCGCCTTCCAGGAGTGGAGCGGCACGCCGACGGCCACCGCGGAGGCGCAGGGGGTGAGCGTGGGCTTCCGGCCCCTGTCCGCCACCCACGGTGCCGGGAACGATGAGCACGTGCTGTTCATCCGCCCGTCGAGCGTCAGGGAGGCCTGGCAGGTGCTCAAGGCCTCCTCGCCGGTCCGCCTGAGCGACTACGTCCTCGAGGACGCGGAGGGGCTCAAGGCCTCCGTCAACGTCGAGCGCAAGGTGAAGGTGGGGGACGTGACGGTCGGCGTCACCTACTCCAGCGATGATGTGGCCCTGCCTCGCCGCGCCCTCGTCCCGGCAAGCCGCGGCGCGGCGTGCACCTACCTGAACGCCGAGACGCCCTGCCGCATCACCAACGGCGACCTGGGCGGGCTCGTGCTCTTCCAGACGGGAGTCCGGGAGGTCGCCGTGCAGCTCTCGCGGTCCGTGGTGCCGCGCAAGGCCGTGCTGCGCAACTTCGGGGTGTCGGGCACCATGAATGAGCTGGTGCTGGAGGGGAGCGCCGACGGCACCCAGTGGATGTCCCTGGCCAACCTGCTCGCCGGCGCCGGCGTGCAGCCCTTCATGGAAGTGGACCTCACGGGCACGACACCGGTGTCGCAGGTCCGTGTGCGGGCAACCCCGAAGGATACGACGGGAGAGCTGCGCTCGCTGGGGCAGATCTCCCTCTTCGAGTAGCAACACGCTCGCGGGGGGCGTTCTCCACCACGCCCTCCGCGCTATTGCAGGAGCAACTCGCTGGACGTGGAGTACGAGACGCCCAGTTCCTCGCCGCGCAGTGTGAGCACCGCGCTTTCGATGGGTAGCCAGGCCGGGTCGATGGGAATGCCGAACACCTTGACCTCGTCACCCGCGGTGAGTTGGGTCTCCCCCTCGAGCTCCAGCAGGCCGGAGAGGTCCACCTCATACCTGCCGTTCACCAGCAGGGTGGGCGAATCCAGGCTGCGTGGCGAATACTCGCTGTCGATGCTGATGTAGAGCGTCGCGGTGGGGGCGAAGGACTCCTCGGGGTCTATCTCCATCAGGCAGCAGGTGCAGGGATTCTTGCTCGGCTGCGGGTTCGTCCAGGGCCGGAGCGGGATGCCGTAGTACTGGCGGAATGGACAGACTGTCTCCTCGTAGCTCCAGCGGCTGGAGCGCAGCGCGCTCTGACGGCACACGGGCAGCGGCGGCAGCGCGACGTTCAGCGTCGAGCCGTCGATGGTGCGGGTGAGCTTCGACTCGATGGAGCTCCAGGCGGCCGTGTTCAGCGACGGCAGCGGCGAGCCATATGCCGGACGCGAGGTGCACGCGGGGAGCTTCGAGGAAGGCGGACAGCGCCCCAGCCCTCCCGCACAGGCGTTCGCCAGTGCCTGGCAGAGTGAGACGCGGCGGATGCGGCGGCGCGCGTCCGTGGCGGCCCAGGGGCAGGGGGCCCCGCCCAGGCAGAAGTCCGCGGGAGTGCCCAGGTCGACCGAGGCCTGACGGACCCCTTCCATCAGCTCGGGCCCGGACAGCTCGGGCCGGTAGCCCCAGACGGTGGCGACGAGTCCGGACACCACCGCCGTGGACACGGACGTTCCCGTGAGGATGTCCGTGGGCACGAGCTTGCCGGACGCGTCGACGTCGGTCGCCAGCGCGTGCGCGCCGGGTGCCGCCAGTCGAGGACGCCCCCCGGGGCGGGTGCTCGCCAGCGGCGCGTCGTCCCCCCGCACTCCGCCCACCGCGTAGACCAGGGGCCGATAGACAGTCGCTCCGGCGGGCGGAAGGGGAGGGTACGCTCCCGCCCCCGAGTAGCCCGGGTCCTCGAGGAGCTCGCACTGCGCGAGCGCGGGTGCCGGCTTCTGTTCCCAGTACGCGGGGAACATGGCGCCTTGGACGGCGTCCGGTCCGCCAGGGTCATTCCCCGCCGCGGCGATGACCAGGGCCCCGCGGCAGACGGCATGGGTGATGGCGGCATGGACCGCGCGCACCGCCGCCGGCAGCTGCTCCACCAGGTTGCCGCTGTATGCTCCGCCGTAGCGCCCGTCCCACGCGAGGCTGAGGTTGACGACCAGGCGCGGCTGGGGCGTCGCCGTCTCCCCCGGGGGGACCTGCCCCGCGTTGTGGCCGCGCCACTCCGTCACCGCGGCGTGGATGGACCGCGCCAGCTGCGTCTGCTCCCCGAAGTAGCCCCCATGCGCCAGGTCCCTCACGTTCGGCGTCACCTGGGGGAGCGCCAGGTGGTTGGCCACCTGGGCAATGCAGACCGGGCTTCCGTCCGGACAGCCCAGCTCACGCACCACGCGGCCCATCGCATGACCATGACCGAGCCGGTCCTCCACCGCCTCGCCGTCGCTGTAGCCGTGAGGCGCGGAGTCCACCATCGCGACGCGCACCTCCGCGGGCGGAAGCGCCCCGCCCGGGGGGAGGACCGCGACCTGTCCCGTCTGCGCATGGAAGTCCGTGTGCAGCGCCTTCCAGGCGGCGTTGGCGGTGGCGCTCGAGCCCAGGGGGGCCACCACCTGACAGTCGCGGTCGAGCCGGACGGCCCGCGCGCCCAGGCCCGACTTCAGCTGCGCCACCGCCTGCTGTGAGGGGAGGCCTCCCCCCTGCGTCACCCAGTCGTACGAACAGAAGGGCGCGAGCCCGGGGGGCAGGGACCATGTGCCCCGCGAGGCCTCGAACAGCCGTGCCCCGACCCACTGGCCTTCCTGGCCGGAAGCGCCCTGCGGACAGCTGTCGATGCCCTCGGCCAGGACGGCAATCCATCGGTTGCTCGGGCAGGCTGCCTCTTCGGTGATGGGAGGCGACACGGGGACGCAGGTTCCCCCATTCACGGGGCAGGGCGGCGCGCCGGCATCCAGACCGAGCTCCCGCTGCGCCAGGGCCGGGCTCCCTCCTTCTTCGAGACCTGCTCCCGAGGGCGTACAGGCCATGACTCCGCAGGCCAGGATGCTGGCAACCAGAAAGCGGACGGGCTTCATGTGGGTGTCTCCCGGTGGGGTGTGTCTATGGAACGAGTGCGCGGAAAGCGGCCCAGTCCGCCTCCGGCCGGCTGGCGCGAAGCTCGAGTTGGGCGAGGCGGAGCGCTTCCGACAGCTCGGTGGAGGTGCGGGGGCCGCCATGGCGGTAGAGCGCCCGCATCAGCTCCATGGCGTGCGTGTCGTCCACCTCGCGCCATGCGGCCACGGCCCCCCGAGCGCCAGCGGCGAGGAAGGCCTGCGCCAGCCCCAGGCCTTCCACCGGGGAGTCCTGGGCCGCGCGAACCGTCTCACAGCCAGAGAGCACCACCCAGGCGGGTACGCGGCGCAGGGCCAGCACGTCCCCCACCATCAGCCGCCCCTCGTGGAGGGGCAGCGTGCTCTCCCACCCGCCGAGCCCCGCGAAGCGCCCATGCCCCGCGTAGTGGAAGAGCTCCGCGTCCTCGAGTGCGGCGCGAACCCCGGAGCCCGTCGCGGCGGGGCCCGACAGCACCTGGACCCGCCAGTCCTCGCGCAGCGCCTCGTGGACGCGCCGCGCCTCCTCCCGCGCCTGGGGGAGGTTGCCCTCGGGGTCCGCGACGATGAGCGCGGTGCGCTCCGGGGCTGCGGCCTCGTCCTGCGCCGGCTTCGGGCTCGCCAGGTCCAGCGCATAGGCCACCGGACGCCCCGCGACCAGGGCATCCCCCTCGAAGGGCAGGGCATGGAAGTCCACGGCGCGAAGCACGCCGTAGGGAACCAGGGTGACGCGCCGGGCCGCGGCAAGCGCCTCGTGAAAGGGCTCCAGCAGGGTGGCGGCGAGCGTCGCGGGTGGAGCGCCGGGAGCGAGGGGCTCGAGGAAGCGGGCCGTCACGTGGCGGTCATCGGCCGCGAAGCCGACCCAGCCTCGCGGTGCCGGGTAGTAGACGAGCCAGAGCTCACCGGGGCCGGGGCGGGCGCGCATGCCCCGTGAGGGGCTCCCCGCGGAGGCCGGCGCCAGGAGGGAGAACGCCTCCTCCAGGAGTGCCCGCAGCCGCTCCTCGCGCAGCCGTCGGGCCTGGCGCACCTCCGCGAGCCGGGCCGCGGCCAGCCGCCAGTCCCGCGCGGCCTCTTCATCCAGCGCTTCGCGCTCCTGGCGGTAGGCCGAGAGGGCACTGTCCCATCGGGCGCGCTCTGTCGCCGGCAGGTGCGTCACCCGGTCCGACAGCCGCACGGCCTCGAGCACCCGTGCCCGCGCGCGCCGGGCCACCTCCAGGGCCTCCGCCGTCTGTCCCGCCTTCACCGCGAGCGCCACGTACGCGCGGCTGCCGCGCTCGCGCTCACGCAGGAAGACGTGCCGGCCCTCCATGAGCGGCACCCGCAGGGCCTCGCCGTCCAGCAGGTCCTCGGCCTGGGCATACGTCGCGAGCGCCGCACGCACGTCGCCGAGCTGCTCCGCTGCCCGGGCCCGGCCGAACGCCGCGCGCCAGCGGGCCTCGGGTGAGGCCGACGCCTCGGCCAGCTCGGCCAGTCGCGCGAAGAGGTGCCGCGCCTGGCGCGCGTGCCCCGCCTCCAGGAGGATGCGCCCCTCGAGGTCCATCCACCACAGGGCGAGGCGTGCTCCCGGCTCGGGGCGTGCGCGGCGGGCCTCCCGCAGCCGGGCCGCCGCGGCCCCGGCGCGCCCCGCATGCAGCTCCGCCAGCGCCAGGTTCACCAGGACATTGGCCTCGTCATCGGGACTGGCACACACCCCGCGGTAGAGCGCGAGCGCCTCCTCCAGCGGGGGCACCGGCTCACCCCGGGGCGGGCCACCGGCCTCCCGTGCGAGCAGCAGCCCCCAGCCGATGTTGGTGAGCAGATCCGCCCTCTCACAGTCGGAGGTCCCTGTCTCCGCACGCAGCACTTCCAGCAGCGCGAGGGACTCGGCGTCGCGGCCCAGGGACTGGAGCGTCGTCGCCAGCACCTGTCGCACCGCCCGCTGCAGGCGCCCGATGCCCAGCCGCTCCGCGAGCAGCGCCGCCTCGGTGAAGTGCCGGAGCGCGGTGCCGGGGTCTCCCGACTCGAGGGCCAGCAGCCCCTCGTGGTAGGCGAAGTGGGCGCTCCCCTCGGGATGGCTTTCCTCCAGGGGGCCCAGCGCTCCGAGCACCTCGCGCGCCTCGGTGAAGCGGCGCCCGTGGTGGATGAGCGTATACGTGAGGACCATCGCGTCGCTGACCTCGTCCGAGCGGCGCTGCGCGCGACGGTGGAGCGTCAGCGTCTCTCTCAGCAGCGCGACCGCTTCGTCGGAATGGCCCAGTGACAGCTCGACGCGAGCCAGGAGGCTCTTCGCCCGCGCGCGAGCGACGTCCGGGAGCGCCGGGGCCTCCTCGCGCAGCAGGCGCGCCGCCTCTTCGGGCTTCCCTTCCGAGCGCAGCGCCGTCGCGCGTTGGAGCAGGGGCACCGGCTCCGTCTCCCGCACCGGCAGTCGCCACACCGCCGGGCCGCCGGGCAGCGCCACCTCCAGCACCACCTCCGTGGCTCCGGCTGGCACCACGAGGGTGCAGGCGCGCCCGCCCGCTGACTCCTGCTCCTCCACGGGAAGCCGGGCCCCACCCGCCGAGACAGTCAGCGCCACCCGCGCGGGAAGCTCCACCCAGAGCCGCAGGCGGCGGTCCTCGGGGAGCTCACACACCGGTCCCCCCAGGACGGCGGCGCAGCCGGCGAACCCGACGCGCAGGGACGGCGAGGGTGGGGGAGTCGCGGCGGGCGCCTGGCGCTGGCACTGGCAGGCCCCGCTGGTGAGCACGAGCGCCAGGGCCAGCAGCAGCGCGGCACGGCTCACGGGCGGTCCACGAGCAGGAACTTCCGGGTGAGCAGCCTCCAGGTGCCCGCCTCCGGTGCGCGGCCCTCCTCGACCCGGGCGAGCACCTCGCCCGGTGCTTCCGGGAGCGTCCCGGGGCGCCCCACGGCGATGGCCAGAGTCCACTCGCCCGGCGGGAGGGAGAGCAGCGCTTCCACCGGACCCTGGATGCGCACCGCGCCCTCCGCGGAGCGCTCCAGGGGCGGATTCCAGGCCCGCGCCTCGCCCGGCCGCAGGAGGAAGGCGCGCACCTCCACGGGCCCGTCCACCGCCTGCTCCGGGCGCACGAGTACGTCGAGCCGCGAGCCGGGACCCAGGCGTGGCACCTCCGACTCCGGCGCCCCCGCGCGCACCGCCTGCTCGCTGGAGACGGACAGGGTGTAGCCCGGCAGCGGTGGCGCCTCCCTGGGGAGGACGAGCAGGAGGATTGCGGCGGCGGCGGCCACGGCCCCCAGCGCCGGCGCGAGCCTCCGCCAGCGGTGCCCGCGGGCGGGTGGGGTGATGCGGGTGGGAGGTGCTTGCCGGACGGAAGGCGGCGCTTCCGGGGCAGGAGGCAATGCTTCCCGGGCGGGCTCCTCCGCGAGCTCCCGCGCCAGGCGCGCGGCGATGTGCTCCCGCGCGGCCGCATCCAGCGGACGGAAGGCCTCGTAGGCCTCCGTGGCGGAGGGGTCCTCCGCGGCAAGCCGCTCCAATTCCCGCCGCTCGTCCTCCGAGAGCGTCCCTTCCGTGAGTGACTCCCAGCGCTCGTCGCGCTGACGCTCCCGCGCCACGCGGCCCAGCTCGAGGAGAAGTTTGTCGCTCATGGGGTGTCACTCACTTTGCGTATTCGCGGCGGCGCCTGCGGATCTGACAAGAGCTCCGCGCCGAGCTTGCGGCTCAGCCGCCCCAGCCGGCTCTGCCAGGCGTAGACGGCCTCCCGGCTCATCCCCGTCTGCTCGCAGACCTCGGGCACCGTGCGCTGCTGGATGAAGATGAGCTCGAAGAGGGAAAGGCCCAGCGGGCTGAGCTCCTCGCGCAGTCGGTCCAGGAGGGCCTCCAGCATCTGCTGGGACTCCAGCCGCAGCTCCACGCTCGAGGAGTCCTCGGGGGCGTCGAGTTCCTCCATCAACGTGGGGTCCTCCGTCCAGGGACTGCGGCGCGTCGTCCGGAGGATGGAGGCCACCTGCCGCTCGGCGACGAAGCCGACGAAGTTGGCCAGCGACAGGCCTCGCTCGGGCTTCCACGCCCGCAGCGCCTTGCCCTGCTCGGCGAAGAGGGCGGCGAACACGTCCTGCGTCAGGTCCGCCACCTCCTGACGGATGTTCCGGCCGCTCGCGGCAGCGGCCCGGCGCAGCAGGGCTCGCGCCACGCGGGCCTGGATGACCGGGGTGAGCGCATCCACCAATGCGCGCAGCGCCTCGCCATCCCGGGCGAGCGCTCGTTCCACCAGCTCCGAGGTCCCCTCCGTTACGCCGCGAGTCATGAAGTCGAAGGACTCTAGAGGTGCCGCCGCGCGGGTGTCCACCCGCCGTGCCGGGGGCTGCCGCTATCCCGGCCGCACCACGCCGCCCAGTCCACTCTCTCTCAGCACGCCATCGCCGAGGACCGTCAGGAAGCGCCTCGCCGCCGGGTGCCAGGCAACGGGCAGCAGGTCCGGATCCTGGTGGAGCCGCTCGCCCGTCTCCAGGTCCCACACGGATGTGCCGTGGTCCTTCGCGCTCACGAGCAGGAAGTCACCATCCCTGTTGAACTCGCCGCGCGGCGGGCCCGGGAACCAGCGGAGCAGCTTCCCGCTCTCGACGTCATGGAGCATCACCGCGTCGACCAGATAGGACGCGTCGCCGCCGAAGCCCCAGACCGCCAGGGTGCGGTCACCCACGAAGCACCTCGGGCCGTCCCAGTGGCCATCACAGGCGCGGAGCTCCTTCACGGAGGGCCCGTCCTCGGATTCCCACACGTTCGCTTGCAGCCACCGGCGCAGCGAGAAGCTCCTCAGCACGCCCACCGGGTGCCACACCCACCCGTCGTCCACCAGCCACGCCCCCTCCGGAGAGAGCGTCAGACCACAGTGGAAGTAGTCGAGGTAGTGCGCGGGTCTCGGCTCGCCTGTCCCCCACCGTGGGAAGTCTCGCGGTGTCAGCAGCTCGCCCGTGGCGGGGTCCGACACATCGAGCCGGTTCCAGTCCGTCGCGTGCACGAGGAGTGTCCTCGCCCCGCTCCGGAAGAAAGCCACGGAGAACGCGCAGACCTCTTCGTTGTAGGTGCCACGGTCGAGCCTCATCGTCAGCGCGCCAGACTTCAGGTCCACGACGACGCCCTTCTGGCCGGACACGTTCACCACGGCGGCGAAGCGCCCACAGGGCGAGGCGTGCAGCGCGAGCGGCTCCGAGAGCTGGAGGTCCTCCGCGCCCACCGAGCCGAGGTGGGTGAGCGCGCCATCGTCGAGGTCGATGCGAAGGAGCCCACCCCGCGCGTCCACCGCGAGCCAGCTCGAGCGGGGCTGGTCCCCGGAGGGGGTGAGCGCACGGAGCACGGTGCCAGCCAGCGTGGGGGTGGCCGCAGGCAAGCGTGTCCATGGACCCGTCCTCCTTTTCCGATGCAAGCCTGCCATGGCGCGGGGGAACACGGGACTCCCGCGGTGGCGACAGTCCCACGGCCCGCCTCAGGGAGTGGACACTTCGGGGAGCGGCCGGTCCTGGTCGTCGTTGTGGACGAGTAACGGGTTCATCTCGTTCACCACGCTGTCAGATTCAATTCCGACGTCGCGAATAGCGATGTGTTCGCGCTCACCGTCCCGGTGAGGCGACCACGGAGCCTTCACATGTCATTGAATCGAAAGCGCGTGCCCGGCGCGTTGCTGTGGGCTGTCACACTCGCGTTTCTCGTTCCGAAGCTGGCGCTTGCCACGGACCCCACCTCGCTCGCGGAAATCATCGACGACGGGAGCACCTTCCGCTTCGGGCTCGCGCTCCGCGTGGCACCGAACACCGTGACAGTCACGACGGTCTACAACCGCATCGCGGGAGCCCTCGTCGATGCCGGCGCTTCGATGGTGCAAGGCGTCCCGGTGGTGTCGCAGCTCGCGGTCCAGACGGACGCGCAGGGACGCTTCTGGGTCGACGCTCCTCCGCGTCCGGAAGGGCAGCCGCCGTTGCCCGACGGGGTGTACAGCCGCTGGCTCGAAGTGAGTCATGTCCCGGGGCCCGGGGCGCGAAGCCGGGCGCCGTTCCGCGAGCGGCGCACCCTCTACTTCCGCGTCGTCAATGGCGTGGCCCAGCGCCTCACGCTCGCTGCGTATTCCGCGCAGGTCGACCCCGCGTCGCAACGGAAGAACAAGCTGGGGAGTCTCGAGCCTGCCCATCCCGGCGTCCTCGCTGCGAGGCAGTCCGTCCTCCAGACGAATCCGCTGCCGCTCGTCGAGAGCGGCACGGCCTACAGCACCCCCGACAACAGCGAGCAGGGCCAGTAGGCCCCGGAGAATCCCATCATGAAGACACCCCTGTGCCTGACCGCCGCGCTGGCAGTGAGCCTGCTGGCCCCCGCTGCATCCGCCGCGACGCGGACCTATTGCTTCGAGCTGCTTCTCAAGGACGAGCGCATCGATTGCCCGACGCCGTCCGACCCGGGCGCGAAGCGCGCCTGCCACCAGGAGTTCCACAACTTCACGACGCAGCCGGACGGCGACTACACCCATCCCGTGGGCGCGCTGGTGGAAATCTGGGACAAGGACGACACGAGCGACGACGAGTACATCGGCACGTGGATCCTCGTGAACCCGACGGGTGGCTGCGCCACCTTCGAGTGGGAGGGCGAGAGCTACTTCAAGGGTGAAACGCATCCGGACCCGTACGTCGTCTGGAAGTCGGAGGTCCGTGGCACGGCCGGCGGTCCCAAGGTCGTGGCGCGGGACCTGGCGAACAACCGCTACGGCGGTGTGACCTGGCGCCCGAACGCAGTCACGAACTGCCAGAACGGCGCGGCGTGCAACCAGCCGGGGTATCTCCTGGTGACGACGGACAGCACCACGGAGCGCGGAGGGCGGGCGATGTCGCTCGACAGCTCCCAGCACATGCTCCAGGCCTACTCCAGCATCCTCGAGGCCGAGGACATCGACATGGTCTGGCCGGAGTCGGGCAGCGCGGCCTTCAACCAGAACAAGTATCAGGTGTCGGGGACGCGCGGCGACCAGGCCCAGTCGGCGGCGCATGAGCTCGGGCACGTGCTGCAGATGCAGCAGTTTGACGAGGATGACCTGTCGAGCGACTGCTCCCTCAATGGCTCAGGCCATTCCCTGGAGCTCACGGAGTACGAGTCGTGTGCAACCGCCGAGGGCTGGGCGGGGTACGTGGCCATCGCCTCGCTCTGGGACCCGGAGAACCCGGGCTCCGCGCCCAGCCGCTTCGGAAGCGACTTCGTGGAGGCGGAGCCCATCGCTCCGGTGTGCACCGACAACAAGGGCCTCGAGGCCCAGGTGGTGAAGGCCTTCTGGGACCTGGACGACTCGGACAACGAGCTGGCTGAGGCGCCCGCGGGACAGGACGACCAGAAGAACTCGACCACCCTCGACATCGCGCTGCGGTGGGGCGTCTTCCCGGACGGCACGGCCAACCGCGAGGACCGGGAAAGCGACCCGGATGGTGTGAATCTGTGGGACTACCACATCAACAGCCAGTCCTGGTGGGCGAACCTCGACGAGACGCGCCAGACGCTCCTGGGCCACAACTGCATGGGGACGCAGGACACGAACTAGTCCCTCGGCCGCGCGCCGGCGCGGGGGACGCCTTCCAGGACTTCCTCCAGCACGGCGCGCAGCTCCTGCTCCAGTCCCGGCACCGAGGCCGCGCGGAGCGTTCCCCCACCCCTGAAGAGTGACAGTCCCTCCAGGAAGGCCACCACCAGCGCCGCGCGGCGCTCCAGGCGCGAGGGGGCAAGCCCGGGGGCGAGCTCACGCAGCAACTCCACGATTCCCGCCCGGAAGCCCGCGTAGAAGACAGTGAGCGCGTCGGAGACCATCGCGTCCCGCCCGGCGAGCGCCCACAGCTCCGCGAAGAGCTGGCAGTGACGCGGCGACTCCTGGTCCTCCAGCAGCGCCTCCAGCGCGCGGCGGAGCCGCTCCACGGGCGCACGGCCCCCTTCCTCCACCCGCGAGCGTACGCGCCGACTGGCCACTTCCAGGTAGCGCGCGAGCAGGGCCCGCACCACGTCCTGCTTCGCGGGGAAGTAGTACTGGAGGTTGCCCACGCTGAGCCCCGCCCGCTGGGCCACCCGGCGCAGCGTGAGGCCCGCGTGTCCGTCCTCGATCAGCGTGTCGGTGGCCGCATCGAGGATGGACTCCACGCGCTCGGTTCCCTTGGCATGCACCGCCGTCCCCTCACGGGGCTTCGCGGAGGGGAGCTTGCGCCGGGGGGCGCGTGGCATCAGGCCGCCTCCTGGCGCAGGTGCTCCTCGAACCGCACCTGCACGCCGCACGCGCGCAGGGCCGCCAGCGCCTGCTCGGGGCGCGCGTCGTGCTCGGGGAACCACACGCCCGCGGCGGGGGGCGGCGCGCCATCCAGCCCGAGCAGCCGCTCCGTCCCCAGCAGCGCGCCCGCGGCCGTCAGGTGCGCCTGTCCCTTCGGGTCCACCACCTCGATGCGCAGCACGCCCCGCGCGCCCTCCACGTCCGCCACCCACGCCGCCTCGCCCCCCGTGCCACTGCTGGCCATCAGCGCGCGCCGCACGGGCGTCAGGCGGGGATGCTGGAGCAACCGGAGCAGCCCGAGCCGCTGGAGCGCCGCGAGCATCCAGGTGACGGTGCCCGAGTCGAACCCCAGCCGCGTCGACACCGTGCGCGCCCCCAGCACCAGCGGCAGCGTGGCCTGCTCGGGCGTGTCGAGCCGGAAGACGCGCGTGGCACGCCCATCCGAGAGCGTCACCCTCCGGCCATCCGTCAGCGGTAGCACCCGCCGCTCCTTCCCCTCCTCGGTGACTTCGAAGGCCAGTCCCAGCCGGTCCATGTACTCCAACGAGTCCGGGCCGGCCTGGTCAGCCAGGGCGAAGCGGATGCCCACGTCGACCCGCTCGATTCCGCCCACGCGCTCCGCCACACCCGCGACCAGCCTGGGCACCAGCCCCGCCATCCACGCGGAGCTGAGCAGCACGGGCGTTCGCACGGGCGTCCCCGACAGCCGCAGCACCGCCGTCTTCAGGCGCGACGTCCAGCGGGTGATGTCGAGCACCGCCATTCCTTCCCGCACCGCCGCGCGCAGCACCGCGTCGTCCGGGTCATTGACCAGCGACACCACCGCCCGGGGCCGTCCGGGCAGGGCCACCAGCGGGGCAGGGGCCGCCACGTCCACCACCGCCGCTTCCGCATTCCCCAGCCGCCGGGCCAGCGCCTCCGCGGGCTCTCGCCGGCGTCCGGCGATGACCAACGGAAGGTCCGGATGCCGCTCCCGCAGCAGCTCCGCGAGCCGCACGCCCACCACGCCGTAACCCCCCACCAGCACGACACTGCCCTCGGACACCATGGCTCGCTCCACTGCCCGGCGCGGTCCATCCACGCCGCATCGCGGATTATCTAGGTCATTCGACCTATATTTTCACGACAATCGTCCGTGCCTCCTGGAGCGCTTCGGCGCGGCGACGACGCAGACGGAAGGACGCCCGAGGTCCAGGCAGCGCCAGGCGAGCGGATGGGCCCTCTGCGCAAGAAGCTCGGCGTCGGTGAGACGGAGGTATGAGGCCCGCGCGGCGCGCGGCGGAACCCGGGACTCCCCCGACTCGGGCCATCGGCTCACTCGTGGTCACGAGGGCCCGAGTCGTCGCGGAGGACCTACTGGGGCTTCGGGCGCGCCGAACGGATGGCGCGCGTCACGCCCGTCACGACCAGCAGGATGACGATGCCGGCGAGGATGCCGAACACCGTGTTGATCAGCGTGGGAACGAGCGCCGCCAGCACGCCGCCGATGCCCGACACGGAGCCCGCGCCGTGCGCGACGTGCTCGCTGAAGTGGTGCACGGGGGGAATGCCGTGGGTGAGGATGCCGCCGCCGACCATGAACATGGCGACCGTGCCGGCCACCGAGAGCGTCTTCATCAGGTACGGAGCGCCTGTCAGGAGCCCCCGGCCCAGCGCGCGCTGGAAGCCGCGGAGACCCCCGGTGCCCGTCTTCGCGCTGAGGTAGAGCCCCGCGTCGTCGAGTTTGACGATGCCGCCGACCAGGCCGTAGACGCCGACCGTCATGATGAGGGAGATGCCGACCAGGACGATGACCCGCTGCCCGAAGGTCGCGGCGGCGACGGTGCCGAGCGAGATGACGATGATCTCCGCGGAGAGGACGAAGTCGGTCCGGACCGCGCCTTTGATCTTCTCCTTCTCGAAGGAGACGATGTCCACCGCGGGGTCGGCGACAGCCTTGACGAGCTCACCATGGTGGGCCGCGTCCTCGTCCTTGCTGTGCAGGAGCTTGTGGGCCAGCTTCTCGACGCCCTCGTAACAGAGGAAGGCGCCGCCCAGCATCAGCAGGGGGACGATGGCCCAGGGAATCAGCGCGCTGATGGCCAGCGCGGCGGGGACCAGGATGGCCTTGTTGACCAGGGAGCCCTTGGCGACCGCCCAGACCACGGGTAGCTCGCGATCGGCCGTGACGCCGGTCACCTGCTGCGCGTTCAGCGCGAGGTCGTCACCGAGGACGCCAGCGGTCTTCTGGGTCGCGACCTTGGTCATGGCCGCGACGTCGTCCAGGAGGCTGGCGATGTCATCAATCAGGGCAAAGAGGCTACTTCCGGCCACGAGCGTCTTCCTCTGTAGTGGGTCGTCTCTGCCGAGCCCGGGTGGCCCGTTCCCGGCAGGTGGGTGGGTATACCTCGGCTCGGTGACCAGGGCACGCGCCCCCCGCCCTGATAAGGAGGCATGGGGCGAATGGAAAGCCTGTTGAGGGTGATGGCTGGATCGGGAGGAGCCGAGGCGGGCCGCTGACAGGTTCCGCCGAGCTGTGCGTCCACACCCGACACTGAGGCACCGTTGCTACTTGCCCGCGCCCCTCGAATGGACGAGGCCGGAGCCCCCCGCCGTGAGCGAGGGGTGGGACGCAGAGCCGACGCCTCCCGGTCGGGGTTGCCCGATGCGATCAGGGATAGCGCCACTCCACCTTCGACTGACTCGAGTACGAATAGGAGTTCGGGAACAGCGAGCCCCCGTCGAACGCACCGTCACGCGACGTCGCCTTCTCGGGTGTCAGCACGAGCTGATTCTCCTGTAGCCCTTTCGAGTAGTGGAACTGCCACGCGTAGGTCGTCGTCTCGGCAGCGGGGCGCTCGGTCTTCACGACCTTGTTCTTGTCGTCCTTGACGACGCCCTTCACCGCATTCGGCGTGAGGGTCAGCCTGTTCCCCGCGACCTTGTATGTTCCGGACTCGTCGACGATGTACCAGCGCGGCGGTCCGTGATGTCCGAACCAGGTCTCCCTGCGGAACGTGTACGTCCCATCCTTCTTGAAGACGTACTGCCGCACGATGCTGCCGTTCGACATCCCCGTCCCCGGCTCCTTGGACAAACTGCTCGCGCTCCACGCGGCGGCGAGCGATGCGGCAGTCGCCGTTCCGCTGTCGCCGGGTTCCGACGTGACGGTGGCCGCTGACTTGATGGTGATCGAGTCGACCACGCCGCGGGTCGCGTCCTGGCACGTGGTGATCGTCCGCGCGTCGTTCGACATCAACCGGACGCTACCGACCGTGCCGCCACCGATCAACACGACGAGCTGCGCGGCGTACGTACCGTTCTTGTCGGACAGGTTCGCGCCCATCACGTACTGCGTCAGCTTCTTCTTCGTTGGCTTCGCCGGAGCGCGAACCACATTGGCGGCCGAGAACCGCGCCGCGATGACGTCGGCCCACTCCTTGTTGATGTCGGCAGGGACATCGCTCGTCGCGACGCGCGGCACGTAGAGGCCGATCGCGCAGAACGTCTTGCCGGTGATCTTCGTGTAGCCGCGCAGCCCTTCGGCGCTATCGGTGAGCGTGTAGCCGTCGGGTGGCGTGAACGTCCACACCCCGAGCGTCTCGGCGGCGACCGGAGCCGAGAGGAGCAGCGTCACGACGCAGGGCAGTGAGCGAAGCATTCAACGAGGGTTTCACGGCACCGCCACGGCGGCCACAACAATCCGTCCAACCGCAATGCCAGCGATGGCGCAGTTCCCACGCGCCATGGCCGACCTGTCTTCTCTCCTCGCCGTCCTCGAAAACGATCCAGATGACATCCAGGCCCGCGAGGCACGGGTCTGGGGCCTGGCGCTCAACCCCCGTGCTTCGCCTCCCAGGACAGCGCGAGCTCGGTGCGCCAGGAGGAGGACACCGCTTCGTTCGCGCCCACGCGCAGGAACGTCTCGCGCAGGGGGACGGCCGGGATGCGCTCGTGCGCATGGAGGTGGGCGAAGAGCCGCGCCCAGGACGGGCCCACCGAGTCGGGAGGCCCGGTGTGAACGAGCGTGGCCGCCTGCACCTCGGGCAATTCCTCCACCTGGACGCCCTCGGGCCGGGCACCGGGGGGCAGGGGCACGCACCAGGAGATGTCCGCATCGTCCTCGCGGTACTCCGCCTCGTGGTAGAGACAGAAGGGAGCACCTCCGACCTTCGGGCCGCACGCGGCAAGCAGTCGCGGGAAGACCTGCGACGCGTCCGAATAGCGCCCCCGAGCGCGGTGCACGGCGACGCGCATCCCGGGCAGCCATCGCTCCAGCAGGGGAGGGGGCGCGCGCAGGTACGCCTCCGCCTGCTCCTGGTGCCGAAGCAGCGTGTCCAGGGCCAGCACCGACCGCTGGGCGCTGGCCGCTTCGTCGGCAAGCCGTGCGCGCACCTTCGTGAGGTGCTCGGACAGGGACGCGCCCTGGTCCAGCTCCTCGAGCACCCCGCGAATCTCCTCCAGCGACAGTCGCAGGTCGCGCAGCGCTCGCAAGGTGTGGGCCTGGGCGATGTCGCGCTCGGTGTAGTAGCGGTAGCCGGAGGAGGGGTCCACGCGCGAGGGCAGCAGCAGGCCCTTCTCCTGGTAGAGGCGCAGCGCCTTCACGCTCAGGCCGGTGATTCGCGACACCTCACCGATGGCGTACAGCAGTCCACTCACCGCTTCAGCTCCGTGAAAAAGGTGCGCAGGGTGGCCGCGAAGGCCTCGGGTTGCTCGTCGAAGGGAAAGTGCCCGCTGCCCGCGAGCTCCACCAGTCGCGCGTGGGGCAGGGCTTCTACCACGCGAGCGGTGGCGGCACGCGGCTGCAGGTCCTCGGCGCCGTGGATGACGAGGGTGGGCGCGCGCACCCGGCCGAGCCAGGCCTTCCAGTCGTGGTGGCGCCCCAGGCTGAGGTAGAGCCCCAGGGACATCAGCCCTCCCGGAGTGCCGGAGTCGGGCAGGGGTGCTCCGGGGCGCTCCTTCCGCACGGCCTGGGCGTAGAGGGGACCGAAGCGAGCGAAGTGCTCGGCCAGCGTGGCGTCGTCCTCCTTCAGGCGCGTGGGGAAGTCGAAGGTGTGCGCCATCCACGCCTCCAGCACCTGCCGTTGCTCCGGGTCCAGCCGGGCGCCGACCTGGGTGAAGAGGTTCCCGTCGCCCGCGGGCATCGTCACCAGCGGTGCGGGCGCCACCAGCACCAGCGCCTCCACCCGCTCCGGCCACTCCGCCGCGTAGAGCGCGGCCACCAGCGCACCGAAGGAGTGCCCCACCAGCGTGAGACGCTCCTGCCCGAGCAGACGCCGGATTCGCTCCAGGTCCGCCAACTGCGCGGCGAGCCCCAACCGCGCCTCCACCTCCTGCATGGCCTTCCATGTCCCGTCCGGCGGAGCGTGGGTGAGGGGACGCGAGGACGCACCGCAGCCGCGCTGGTCGTAGAAGTGCCAGCGCAGGGCCTCGCCGGTGAGGCCGGCTGCGCGCCACGGTGCTGCTGGAGGAAGTCCTGGACCTCCGTGCACGACGACGACGTCCCGCCCCTGGCCCACGGCCACGTGGTGCAGTTGCACGCCCGGCGCCACCTCCCAGCGGGAGGCGTCGGCCCGCTGTCCGGGAGGCACCTCCAGCGTCTCGCCCCGCGCGGCCAGCGTCTCTTCCACCGTGCCCGGCTGGAAGAGCCCGCGTCCCATCCACCACCACACGCCCGCCGCCGCGCCCACCAGCAGGACGAGTGCTCCCAATGCCAACACCATGATGTTCCTCCACGACCGCTGTCTGGATGACATGCGCGGAAGGTGGCGGTCTCCCCCTGGGGGAGAGTCAAGGCGCGGCTGTTCACGTGCCGTCAGGGAAACGCGAAGGCCGGCCCGCCCACCTGGGGACGGACCGGCCTGGGATACATCCCATTCGCGCTACGTCGCGGGGCTCAGTTCACGCTGACCGCGGACCAGGCGGCGGCCACGGCGTTGTACTGGGTGCTGGAGGCGCCGTAGAGGTCCGTCGCCGCCTTCAGCGTGGCCGTGCGGGCCGCCGCGTAGTTGGTGGAGGACGTGAAGTACACGGTGAGGGCGCGGTACCAGATCTTCCCCGCCGCGTCGCGGCCGATGCCGGTGACGGCCGCGCCGTTGCAGGTGGGGCTCGCCGGGCTGGCGGCGGAGCCCTGCGCCAGCAGGTAGAAGAAGTGGTTGGCCACGCCGCTGGAGTAGTGCACGTCGATGGAGCCGATGCCGCTGTACCAGCAGTCCTTCGACTTGCCATCGAGCGAGGGCTTGTACATGTAGCGCAGCGCGTCCCCGGCCTTGCTGGGCGTGTAGATGCGCTCGCCGATGAGGAAGTCGCCCGGGTCGCCCGCGTTGGCGGCGTAGAACTCCACCAGCGAGCCGAAGATGTCGCTGGTGGCCTCGTTGAGGCCGCCGGACTCGCCCGAGTAGACGAGGCCCGCGGTGCGGCTCGTCACGCCGTGGGTCATCTCGTGGCCGGCCACGTCCAGCGCCACGAGCGGGGTGAAGGTGGAGCCGTCACCGTCGCCGTACGTCATGCAGAAGCAGGAGTCGGTCCAGAACGCGTTGTTGTAGGCCGTGCCGTAGTGCACCTTGCTGTAGCCGGTGCGGCCCGCGCCGTCGATGCCGTTCCGACCGTGCACGTTCTTGAAGTAGTCGTACGTCGTCTTCTGGCCGAAGTGCGCATCCACCGCGGCGCTCGCGCGGTCGCTGTTGGTGCCGTTGCCCCAGACGTTGTCGGCGTCGGTGAAGATGGCGTTGCTGCGGCCCGCATCGACCGTATAGAAGCCGGTGCCCCGCGTCACATCGCGCATCTCATAGCCGCTGGTGATGGTGTTGGTGCCGATGCTCACCGTCCCCAGGTAGAGGCTTCGGCCAGAGCCGGTGGCCGCGGCGGTGTGCACGCCATCCCACGAGCCACGCAGCGCGCCGGTGCGCGCGTCCACCAGCACGTGCAGCTCGCTGGGCGTCTGGTCCGGCTTGATGCCCTCGAGCACCACCTCGTACGCGAGCCCCGGGGCGCGCTCCGGCCGCGCGTCGATGATGAGCTCCGCGCTGGACGGGCCGCTGCGCTGGCCGACGAAGGCCGCCTCGGCCAGCACCGTCGCCGCCGCGGCGTCGAAGAAGGGCAGCGTGGAGACCCCGCGTAGCGGGGACGCCGTCGCGAACTCCACCTCGGAGGCGCGGCCCACGGGGTTGTGCACCACCAGGTCACCGCCCAGCACGCGCAGGCCCGCGAACGAGCGGTCGAAGCGCACGTGCTCCGAGCCGTTGTCGTCCACGATGACCGTGCGCGCCGTCAGCTTCTCGGAGGCGTCCTGCTTGGCCACCAGGCCCATCGCGCGCGAGACGACGGCCGACTGCTCGGCGGAATCCGTCAGCTCACGCGACGTATTCACGGGCGTGTCGTTCGCATCACCACATCCCCACAGCGCAAGCGTTGCGACAGCGGTCGGCAGGATTCGCTTCATAGGGCGGCACTCCTAGACGGCGGGGGTAAAACGCGGCCCCTTATACGTGCTATCCAGATTAATCTCAATATGGCATGAATTACGTGATTACGGGTTGGCGGCCCGCGAGACGACGGGGTTGCTCCAGATGACCGACAAGGACTTCAACGCCATGAGGGCTGACGCGTCCCTTTGGCAGCGCGCCATCCACGGAGTGTCGAGCGTCCTGCTCGGCCTCGTGAACCTCCTCAGCATTCCCACCATCCTGGCGACCGTTGCGCTGCGGTGGTTCCGGCTGCGCTACGCGATGCTCAAGCCGCGGCCCGGAGACATCTACGTGGCCACCGCGCCGAAAACGGGCACGACGTGGATGCAGCAGATCGTCCATCAGGTCCTCACGGGAGGCCGGGGCGAGTTCGAGCACATCTCCCAGGTGTCCCCCTACCTGGAGCAACTGATGCTCCGGGACTTCGCACAGGCCGTGCTGGACGCGCTCCCTTCCCCCCGCATCCTGAAGACGCACATGCCCTACTGGCTGGTGGCGCCGCCCCCGGACAGCCGCGTCATCTACGTCACCCGAAACGCGGCGGACTCGCTGGTCTCGGTCCACAGCCACGTCTGCCTGGAGACGGGCTACCGACACAAGCTCGATGTCCCCTTCTTCCGCCGGGACTTCATGCTGAAGCGGTGGTTCTGGCACCTGAAGTCCTGGTGGCCGCACCGCGCGGACCCGAACGTCCTCCACCTGCGCTACGAGGACCTGGCCGCGGACCTGGAGGGCGGCATCCGGAAGGTGGCGCGCTTTCTGGGCGTCACCCTCGAAGAGGACCGCATGGGCGCCATCCTGGAGAAGTGCAGCTTCGCTTTCATGAAGCAGCACGATGACCGTTTTGACGTGCGGGTGCCTGTCTTCGACCCGAGCGCCTCCAGGCCAGGCTTCATCCGCAAGGGCGTGGTGGGCGACGGCCGCGCGGTGCTGACGCCCGAGGTCCAGGCCGCGTTGGGCGAGCGGATGGGCCCTCTGCGCAAGAAGCTCGGTCTTGGCGAGACGGAGGTGTGAGGCCCACGCGCCGCGCGGACGGCGCGCGTCACGGCCGTCACGACCAGCAGGATGACGATGCCGGCGAGGATGCCGAACAGATGGCTGGAGCTGGCGCTTGCCTCAGCCCTGAGCGACTCGCCGCACGCCCCGGCGCAAGAGGAGGTCCGGCACGCTGCGGCGCTGGTCTCCCTCCAGCACGAGGGCATCGCCCTCCACCACGCCGCGGCAGGCGAGTCCGCGCTGCAGCGCCTGGCACCAGGCCTCGAGTGCATCGGGGGGTAGCCCCAGTTCCTCCACCCGGGTCACCTCGGCGCCGTCGCGCTCGCGCCGCGCAAGTCGCACCCTTGCTCGCGCGGGGCCGTCAGGAGGAGGCTCCGCGGGGAAGTCCTCCGCGCGAAGCTGGGGTGTCTTGCTCGGGAGCGCCTCGCGAAGCTCCGCGAGCGCGGCGAACGGGGAGTTGAAGCCGCCCGTGGAAGACTTCCCAGGCGGAGTGCCCTGGAGCTTCGGCTCCGGAGGACCCTTGCGTGTGTTGCGTGCCATCCTTCGCGTGAGTGTGCCAGAGATCTTCTCCCTGCTCGACCCTCACAGTCCTTCTCGATCAGTGTCCACCCCTGGCGGCACACGCTGCCTGACGTCCTCGGCAATGCGTCCCGTGTCGATGATGACGTCGTCCGCGCCGTTCGCGCGCAGCCCGTCAGCCTTCGCGGGGTCCTTGCCCACCGCCCTCACGTCGTGCCCGGCTCGTGCCAGTCCGCGCTGCAGCGCGCCATCCACGTTCCCCTTGCCGATGATTCCAATCTTCGCCGCCATGACCTTGCTCTCCGTGAAGAACTCCGGAGCGAAGCGCCCCGGGGACACACGGCTAGATGCGGCATCCCTCCCTCGGGAAAAACCGCATGAATGTCATGACACCTTTGACGGCTCGTCACGAATTCGGGGGGGAGGCGCCGGACGCGGGGCAGCGCTCCGTGGACGGAGGCTGCCCCGGTCCGAATCCCGCTCAGTCAGGAGCGGGTGACTTCAGTAACACGCTCCACAGCGCGTCGGGCCGTTGCCAATCTCGTAGTAGTCCGTCGCGTTGGTGCAGTAGTGCACCTGGAAGTTGCCCCACCCCAGACCGCAGACCTGGGCACAGTCCCAGTAGGAGCCGTGGGTGTAGCCGGTGGGACAGGTGAAGACCGCCTGCTCGGCCTCACTGAGGTTCTGCTCCGGAGCCATCTCCTCCGGCATGGTTCCGCCACAGCCCGTCGACAACAGTCCTGCTGCCAGCAGTCCGCCCAGCATGGTCCGCAGTTTCATGGCTCTCCTCACTGAATTGAATTTCGGGGTGAGGAGTTTGACGCTAGTTTTGAGACGGAATGACTGTCAACCCGAGCTCAGTCTCCAGAGTGCTCCGCGGGCCTTGAGGTCGAAGGTCGAGCCGGTGGGATGAAGGGGCCGTAACACGCGCCTTTGTAGACGTAGAAATTCAAGTTCGCGTCACAGTCCTTCAGGCTCATGTCCAGCTTCATCCAGCACCCACCATTGATGGCAAGCAGCGCCCTGCCGGGACATCGGCCAGCAGCATCTGGCCGTGTCTGTCCTGGAAGGGGCCTGGGGGGAATATCCACACTGATGGCCGACCACGCGGACGGTGCCCGAGGAGACACCGGGGCCGTCAGCGCGGTATCTCCAACGGCCACGGCTCCGCCATCCCTCGTATCCTCGGACGCTGACGCGTGTGGCTGCGCGGCCTCCTCTCCGGGATGCGCGCTCAGCAGCCATGCGGCTCCAAGCGCCACGGCTCCTCCCAGGCTGGCTGCCGTCAGCCAGGACCGCGCGGTGTGCTCCGCCGCCCGAAGCACGAGGTGTAGCAGGGTGCTCCGTGTATCCACGGGCTGGGATTCCTCCCGAGCGAAGAGCGGCACATCCGCGTCCGGTCCTGCCTTCCGCGCGGCGTGCTCCAACGCCTCGGCCAGTTCGCGGGCGCTGCCACGCGCTTCGGGGTGCAGGGAGAGCATCCGGGACACGAGCCTGCTCAGCTCCGCGCAGCAGCGGGCGTTGACGGCTCGTGGAGGTAGCAGGCCAGGACCTTCCGGGCTCCAGACATGGGACCGCTCGTCCATCGGGGCCGGCGTGGGAGGGTAGTCGTCGATCACCAGCCGGTAGGCGGTCATCCCCAGTGCGAAGACATCATCCGCCGGTCCGGGCGCGTAGGGCGTGGCCGACGCGTGGAAGGGGAGCCGCACGGAACGCCAGGCCTCCGGTGAACGGTAGTGCGGCGTCCCGGGCGGAAACGGTGGCGACGTCAGCGTGGCGGCACCCACGTAGTTTCCGGAGCCGAAGTCGGTCAGGAAGACCTGACCATCCGCATTCCTCACGAGAATGTTGTCGCCCTTCACGTCTCTGTGGACTCCCCCTGCGGCATGCGTGGCCTCCAGGGCCCGCGCGAGGCTGGCAAGGGCGTGGAGCACCTGGCGGGAGCTGGGGCGGTGCACTCGCGCCCATTCGTACAGTGACGCGCCCTCAATCCACTCCATCGCGAGGTAGGGGTGGGGGAGGAGGCCCCCCGGCTGCCGCCAGCTCCCCCGGGCCACGAGGCGCGGGACGCTCGGGTGCCGGATTCGGGAGAGCAACTCTCCCTCTCGCGCGAAGCGCTCATCTCCGGGGAGCAGGGCCAGCTTGAGTGCCACGGGCCCGGGGACGCCCTCCACTCCGAAGGCGCGGTAGACAGCGCCGTAGGCTCCCCAGCCACGCCGCTCCATCACACGCCACGGCCCCACCCTCGTGCCCGGGGGCAGGTGTGCCGGATTCAGGTGGCCAGGCTCCATGGAGTGTCCCGCGAGGAGGGAAGGGTGAGATCGCCGCGAGCCTACTCCCTGCGTTGGTACGTGTCAGGGCAATGGGGCCCGGGGCGCGGCCCCGCGGTGCGCTTCAGTCTCCGGCGGAGGCCTCCGGCCCGCGTCCGCTCGTGTTGTCAGAGCTGGCCATGGCAGCCTGACGCGCCCACTCCGCGCCCAGGAACATCGGCAGGAAGTGGGGGAACTCGCGGTGGGGGAAACGCCGGTTCACCTTGTCCGTGATTCGCGCGAAGGCCTCCTGCGTGTACGCGCCCCGCGGATGCTCCGCGGTGACGGCGTCGACCACGGCGCGGAGGTACTCTCGCTGCTGGTCGATGAGCTCGGGTCCGCCGGTGGGCCCGTGCCCCGGGTGGATGAACTTCGGATGCAGCGCGGTCAACTCGTCCAGCCGTGCGAGCCACGCATCGGTGCTGCCGTTCTCGAACCAGCTGTGACTGCCGTTCGCGACGAGGTCTCCGGTGAAGAGGTGCCCCTCCCACTCGATGACGACATGGGCCCGGCTGCACCCGGCGCCGAGCACGTGCGCCTTCACGGTGACTCCGCCCGCGCTCAGCTCCGTGGTGCCGCCGCCGAAGCTGTCGGGCAGCGTCAGCGTGCGCGGGTAGAGCGCGATTGCGTACTTCTTGAAGAAGATGGGCCACCACCGCTCGTGGACCTCGGGGATGAGCTCGCGCACCTGCTCGGAGGTGACGACCGGGACGCCGAGGTCCTTCACCCACGCCGTGCCGTTGAAGCGGTCCGGGTTCGGGTGCAGGACAATGGCGAGCTTCACCTTCTTGCCCGTCTTCCGCTGTGCGAAGCGGATCTCCTTGCGCAGCGCCGTCGGCACGAGCTGCGTGTCGATGAGGATGAGCCCCTCGGGGCCTTCAATCCAGTACGACGCCGTCCTGAAGGACCACTGACCCGAGACGTACTCACCGACCCTTTCGTCGCCCTGCTCCTGGACGGAACTCGAGTACCAGTTTCCATCCTCGGCGGTCCTGGGAGCGGCACAACCCACGAAGAGCAGCGCAGCGAGCGCGAGTCGCATGGGGGTGTCGAGCATGGCCTTCAGTCCTCCAGCGGCTGCGCACGGACCTTCGTCCGGCCCCGACCGACGTCGAGGCACAGCTTCCATCCATCCGAGAGCAGCTCCTTCGTCGGCGCGGGCTCGAGCCACCGCCGCAGTGTGTCTTCCTGCGACAGCAGGTCGGTTTCCTCGAGCCGCAGCCGCGCGCGGAGGTCTCCGCCCACGTCCCAGGAGCCATCCGAGCCCGACGGCATCATCAGGTCCGCTTCCAGGTCTCCAACGACGAGGTGGTCCGCCCCGGTGTAGAGAGCGCGTACCCGCTCATTGCCGATGACCACGAGCCCCGAGTCCGCCGGGCCGCCGTCCATCAGCGCGCCGTGGACGATGAAGTCCCCGAGGACGACGACCGTCCCGGACAGGTGGACGTGGCCGTGCAGCTCCAGCGGCCCCTGGTAGACGACGAGCTCATCCGACGCCGCGCCGAGCGTGATGAACGTCTCCCCGCCTCGCTGTTGGGTCTCGGAGAAGCTCGGGAAGGAAGCGACGGGCCCGCCCAGCCGCTTCAGCGCATGGGCCAGGATGAACTCCCAGTCCGGAGGGCTCCGGGCGCCGGGAATCACGATGGGCTCGAAGGCGGTGCGCTGGAGGGCCGCGTCCAGCGCCTCGGCGATGCTGTCGAGCCACGCCTCGCGCCGGCGCTTCTGGTCGGGCGTGGGCCAGTTCGGCTCGCCTCCCCAGTGGTCGACAATCTTCCCACCGGGGACACGGGTGCGCAGGTCGAGGAGGGTTTCGTCGATGTCTTGGCGGCGCGGGTGCATGCCGCGCTTCTACTACTTCGCGCGGTTCAGGCGATCTGCGATGGAGGCGGACTGCCGGGGAGGATGACCTCGCTGCCGTACGTCACCTGCCAGTCCGCATGGCCCAGGGAGTAGAGGTCCACGCCCTGGCCCGGCACCAGGCCGACGGTGCCCAGGTTCTCCGGGTGGGGCTGGCCTCGCAGCGACGCCAGCGGGCCCGCACCGAAGTAGCGACCCAGGTCCCAGTCGGTGTCGTGCGCCATGGCGATGCGGCTCAGGGCGCCGGGGTACTCGCCCGACGGGAGGATGTTCGGCCCGTTGCCGGCGGTGCCGCCGAACGGGTCGAAGCGCATCCAGTACTCGGCGGGAATCTGGCCACCGGTGCGGGCGCTGGCGGCCTCGGCCCAGGCGATGTGTGACGGGGAGCCGTAGTAGCCCGAGTCGCGGGACCACTCCTCGAGCGAGGCATGGCCATGGGCCGCGAGGTCCGCGCCGTAGGTATTCGCGTCGTCGGTCTGCTTCTCGGCCATCGCGCGGTCCATCTCCGCCTGCAGGTTCTCCGGCGCGATGTTGAGGTTCAGCGGCGTCACGCGAATCTCGATGTAGCCGCGCGCCGGCAGCCCCAGGGGATAGACGGTGTGCAGGTTCGTCTCCACGCGCACGGTCATCTTCCCGTCCTCACCCGGGCCGGTCACCGTGGCGACGCCGGGCGTTCCACCGGTGCCTCCCACCTGCTGCCGCGTGGGCGTGTCCAGCGACACCGTCTGCCGCGAGGCGGACTTCGGAGCGTCGAACCCGTCGGTGGAGAGGAGGGCCTTCGGCGTGCTGGCGGCCACAGTCACGGTGTTCTTCTCCGGGGCCGTGGGCTTCGGCTCGCTCGGAGTGGAAATCGACTGGGGCGACGGGTTCCTGGAGATCTTCGAAGACATGTGGCGACTCCCCCTGTGCACGACGTGCAGTGGCCTGGACTCCCGGACATTGTCGCCTGGGAGGCAGCGAAAGTTGATGCCAGCCGGACGTCCCGTCCGGGTTGCGTATCAGCCGTGGACGACGCGGCCGAAGTCGCGCATCCACTGGAGCTCCTGCTCGGACATGGGCCCGCGCTCCAGGGCGGCGAGGTTGTCGTCGAGCTGGGGCGTGTTGGCGGGGCCGGTGAGGACCACGTCCACGTGCGCGTTGGAGAGGCAGAAGCGGTAGCAGTCTCCGGCGGTGGGCACGGGGCCGTCCCAGCCGCGCGGGCGCTTGAGGAGGCGGCGCCAGCTGGTGGCGGTGTACGCGATGACGGCGGGCTTGCGGCGGGCCAGGTGCGGGAAGATGTCGCGCTCGGCGCCCGGGTGGGCCGCGTTGTAGCGAATCATGAGCAAGTCGAGCGGCGAGTCCTCCGCGAGCCGTCCGGCGCGCTCCCGGTCATGGATGGAGACGCCGAGGGCGCGGACCTTGCCTTCCTCCTTGAGCTTCATCAGCACGTCCACCGTGCCCGGAGTCCACGCGCTGGTGGTGCCGAGCCAGGAGAGCTGGAAGAGGTCCAGGTAGTCCGTGCCGAGCACCTTGAGGGCGCGCTCGCAGCTGCGGCGCACCTGTCCCGGGAACCAGCCGAGGGTGGTGCAGGCGGCGACGACGAAGCGCTCGCGATTCGGCTTGAGGGACTCGCGGAGCACGCGCGTCATCTTTCGCGCGGTGGGCGTCCAGTAGACGTAGTTGAGGCCACGCTCGAAGGCGGCGCGCATGCCGGCCTCGTCGATGCCGTAGTTGGCGGCCAGCCCCAGCCGGTGCACGGGCTTGCCGAAGACAGGGACGTGGCGGTGCGTGAAGTCCTGCGAGGTGACTGCGACAGCGGTCGTCATGAGGCCCCCCGGGGCGAGGCCATCGTATGCGTGTTTCACTCCGGCTGCGCGGCCCCGGGGTCAGGAAGGGCCGGACACCCGTGCTGGCTCAACTCGAGGTGGTCTCGACGTCCTCCACCGTCTCGAGGTGCTGCCCATGGAGCCGATGCATCGCCAGCCGGGGAAGCACCGTCATCGCGAGGACCTGGTGCCCCAGGAAGCCCAGGATGAGGACCAGCGAGGCAACGAGTGTGATCATCCGCACGCGATTACGCCTGCGGATGCTCCGCTGCTCCTCGAACAACTGCTTGTCCGTGGGGGAGAGGGCCATGCTCCGCGGCCCGTCAGAGGTGGTAGTGCCCCGCGGCCTCGGGCTGGTAGGGCACCGCGACGACGCGCAGGCGCTTCGTGCGGCCGCCCGGCATGGGCCATGAAATGGACTGCCCCACCGAGAGGCCGATGAGCGCGCTGCCCACGGGCGCGAGGACGGAGATGCGGCCGTCGTCACTGCGCGCGTCGCGCGGGTAGACGAGCGTCACCTGCCGGCGCTCACCCGTCTGCTCGTCCTCGAAGACGACGGTGCTGTTCATCGTCACCACGTCGGCCGGCACTGCCTCCGAGGCCACCACGCGGGCCCGGGACAGCTCCAGGTCGAGCAGCTCCGCGAGCTCGGCCGTCCGGCCGCCTCCATGGTGGTCGATGACGTGGCGCAGGCGCTCCAGGTCGGTCTCGGTCACGATGAGGGACTGCTCGGGGTTCATGGCGCAAGGCTCCCTTGGGTGAAACTGGGGTTGAACCCCGCATAACGGCTGGGGCGCGGGTCTATTCCCGAGGATGCGGCGACGAGGTCCGCGCGTCATCCGCCTCCCGCGGGCTCGTCGAGAACCCACCACTCGATGCCGTGCGCGCCGTCATCGGCGAGGAAGAAGACGTGGGGGCCGGCGCGCGTGAAGAAGTACGGCAGCGAGCCGAGCCGTCCCGGTGCCAGCTCCTGCCGCAATTGCGTCCCGGCCCACGTGCCATCGGTCCGCCACAGCTCCGCGCCGTGCTCACCGTCGTCCGCATGCAGGAGGGCCGAGCCGCCGGAGTCCGTCATCCACCGGGGCTCCGAGTGCCCGGGGCCGGGATGGATGTCCCTAAGCAGTGCCGTGCCGTCCGCCGTCCCGTCCGAGCGCCATGGCTCCTGACCGTGCACCCCGTCATCGGCGCTGAAGAGGACGGTGGCACCCAGGGCCCCGAACCAGCCAGGGTACGAGCCCTCCGGTCCGGGCCGGACGTCCGCCACGAGCACGGTGCCGTCGCACGTGCCATCACTGAGCCACGGCTCGCGGCCACTCGCCGGGTCCGTGGCCGCGAAGAAGACGCGGCTGCCCACGACGGTGAAGCCGTCGGGGACGGAGCCGCCCTGGCCGGGGTGGATGTCGCGCAGCAGCAGGGTGCCGGCCTCGGTGCCATCGCTGACCCAGGGCTCGTGGCCATGCTCCAGGTCCCCGGCCGCGAAGATGACGCGCGTTCCCAGGGCGGTGAGGCTCCGGGGGAAGGAGCCGTCTGGCCCCGGTACCAGGTCCTTCACGAGCCGGGTGCCCTCGGCGGTGCCGTCGCTGACGCCCAGCTCCCAGCCTTCGTCCGCGAAGTCGCCGGTGAAGAACAGGCGGTCGCCCACGGCCAGCAGGTTCCCGCTCGAGCCGTTCGACGGACCCGGGCGGAGGTCCTTCACGAGGACCGTGCCTTCGGCGGTGCCGTCGGTGCGCCAGAGCTCCTCGCCGTGGAGGCCGTCGGTGGCGGTGAAGTACGCGATGCCACCCAGCACCGCAGGAAGGCCGAAGGCCGCGCTGCCCGCCGGGCCCGGGTGGATGTCCTTCACGAGGACGGTGCCCGCGCGAGTCCCATCGGTGCGCCACAGCTCGCGGCCGACGATGCCGTCGTCGGCGAAGAAGAAGACGTGGGTGCCGAGCACGAAGAATTGGGAAGGTGCCGAGCCCTCGGGTCCCGGGCGGAGGTCCATGAGAAGGAACGTTCCTTCCGGAGTCCCGTCGGTGCGCCACGGCTCGGCGCCGATGCTTCCGTCGTCCGAGTCGAAGAAGAGGGTTCCGTTCATGGAGGTCCACGATGAGGTGGACGGCGGCAGGGAGCCCGGGCGCAGGTCCTGCACCAGGCGAGCGGAGTCGGGGTCCCACAGCGGTGCCGGTGACGTGTCGCCACTCTCGCGTGTCGTTCCGGAACCGCCGACGAAGCGCAGGTCCGTGGGGAGCTGGCTGATGTCATCCGAGAGGCCGATGGCCCACAGCTCGGCGCCCGAGTCGCGGTGGTTCGCCGTGAAGAACAGCCGCGAGCCGCTGGCCGTGAAGTCGCGCGCCGACGAGGAGAGGGCCCCGCCCGCGATGTCTCGGATGCGGAAGGTACTGGCGAGGGTGCCGAGGCTCGTCCACGGCTCGTGCCCCTTCCCGGGCTCACGGGCGGAGAAGTAGAGCCGGCCCTGCTGGGCGCGCAGGGACGCGAGCGCCGAGCCCTCCGGCCCGGGGGTGATGTCCTTCACGAGCACGGTGCCGCCGGATGTGCCGTCGCTGCGCCACAGCTCGTCGCCGTGCGTGGGAGACCAGGCGGAGAAGAAGAGGAGGTTGCCCATCGCGGTCAGCGCTCTCGGGTTGGAGCTGGCCGGGCCGGGGGCGATGTCCGAGACGCGGTACGTGCCGGCGCGGGTGCCGTCACTGCGCCACAGCTCGTCACCGTTCTCCGGCGTGCTGGTGACGAAGAAGAGGAGTCCCCGGGCGCAGGTGGGACGCGGGGCGCTGTCGAGCATGGGGCGCCCGATGTCCGCGAGCCGAACGGTTCCGTTCGCGGTGCCGTCACTCTTCCACAGCGTCAGGGGTGGCGCGGTGAGCGGGACACCGTCGTCGTCATTGCCGTCGAGCTGGACGAAGAAGAAGAGCTGCCCCGTCACGCTCGTGAGTCCCTGAGGACGGACGATGACACCCGGAGGGGCTTCCAGCTTGCGGACGGGGAGGGTGCCTTCGGGGGTGCCGTTGCTCTTCCAGAGGGTGCGGTCGACGAAGAAGTAGAGCCGCCCTCCAGACGTGGTGAGGTGGGACGGGTAGGAACCCGAGCCCCCGGGAGAGAGGTCCTTCACGAGCCGGGTGCCCACGGAAGTGCCGTCGGTGCGCCACAGCTCGACGCCTGAGACGCCGTCATTGGCGACGAAGTAGAGGACGTGGCCCAGGACGGTGAGGTCTCGAAGGCCGCCGCTGGCGGAGCCCGGGCGCAGGTCGGTGACGAGCGACGTCCCGGAGGGCTTGCCGTTGCTCCGCCACAGCTCGTCGCCGTGCTGGCCGTCGTTGGCGACGAAGAAGAGGGTGCTGTCGACAGCGGTCAGGTCGTGAGGGTCCGAGCCCAGGGGACCGGGGCGGATGTCCTTGACCAGGAAGGTGCCGGCGTTCGTGCCGTCGCTCTTCCAGAGCTCCGTGCCCCGGGACAGGTCCGTGGCGCCGAAGAGGAGCGTGCCGGCGGCATCCGTCAGCTCGTACGGCGCGCCGCTGAGCCGGCCTCCCGCGATGTCGTCCACGGCGGAAGGAGCGCCGGACAGGAGCGCGGAGACACCGTGCGCTAGGGCGTCACCGTCCGAGAGGCGAGCGGGGAGGGAGCCATCACAGGCGATGGCACCCGCCAGACACAGCAGGAGGAGAGTCGGGCGGACAGGCTGCGAGGCCATTGAGGGCACCGTCCTTCGCGCCGGGGAACGCACGCGGGTGGGGCGCCAAAGCTGGGCTCATCGCGCTGGACGGACAGCCTCCCCCGAGGGCAGCGACGGTGCTCCTCCGAAGACAGATGCCGTGCTGCCGGGTTGCTGGAGCAGTGCATGCCATCCAGCAACCGGCAGCGGAGCTTCACTCAGAACGCGCAGTCCGCGCCCTTGCCAGGCAATGCCGACCGCCCACCCGCGAGGTACGCGTCCACGGCCTTCGCCGCCTCGCGCCCATCGGAGAGGGCCCAGACGATGAGGCTCGCGCCACGGCTCGCGTCGCCCGCGCAGAACACGCCGTCGGCCGTCGTCGCGAAGCGCGCGTCCACCTGCACGGTGCCTCGCGGCGTGAGCTTCACGCCCAGCTCTTCCGACAGCCGCCCCGTCTCGGGTCCCGTGAAGCCCATGGCCAGCACCAGCAGGTCCACGTCGAGCGTCGTCTCCGAGCCGGGCAGCTCCACCATGCGCGGCAATGCCCCGGGCTCTCTGTGCAGATCCACCTGCACCGCGTGCAGCGCCTGCACACGTCCGTCGCTCCCGCTCAGCCGCTTCGTCAGCAGCGCGAAGGCGCGCTCGCCGCCTTCCTCCTGGCTCGACGACGTGCGGAATACCACCGGCCACTTCGGCCACGGGTTGCCCGTCGCGCGCACCGAGGGCGGCGCCGGCAACAGCTCCACCTGCACCGCGCTCTTCGCACCCTGCCGCAGCGCCGTGCCCAGGCAGTCCGAGCCCGTGTCTCCACCGCCCAGAATCACCACCCGCCGGCCCGCCGCGTCCAGCCGCGCGTCCTTCTCGCCATGTCCCGCCACGAGCCGGTTCTGGTGCTCCAGGAACTCCATCGCCTGCACCACGCCGGACAGCTCCCGCCCCGGCACCTCCAGCTCCCTCGGCCGCCGCGCGCCCATCGCCAGCACCAGCGCGTCGTGCTTCGAGCGCAGCTCGCGATAGCTCAGCGCCCCTCCCACGTCCGCGCCGTTGATGAAGGTGATTCCCTCCGCCTCCATCACCGCCAGCCGCCGGTCCAGCACCCACTTCTCCAGCTTGAAGTCGGGGATGCCATAGCGCAGCAGTCCACCGGGCCGCGAGTCCCGCTCGTACACGGTGACGGTGTGTCCCGCCGCGTTGAGCTGCGCCGCCGCTGCCAGGCCCGCGGGCCCCGAGCCCACCACGCCCACGGTGCGCCCCGTGCGTCGCGCGGGGGGCCTCGGCTTCACCCAGCCCTCCGCGAAGGCCCGCTCGGAGATCTCCTTCTCCATCTGCTCAATCGTCACCGCGTCCCGGTCAATCGCCAGGACGCACGCCGCCTCGCACGGCGCGGGGCACAGCCGGCCCGTCAGCTCCGGGAAGCCATTGGTGCGGCTGAGCAGCTCGTACGCCTCGCGCCATCGGCCCCGGTATACGGCCTCGTTGAAGTCGGGGATGAGGTTCCCCAGTGGACAGCCCTGGTGGCAGAAGGGCACGCCACAGTCCATGCACCGGCCCGCCTGACGCTTCGCCTCCTCGGGCGCCAGCGGCAGCGCGAACTCCTTCCAGTCCCCGAGCCGCTCCTGCTTCTCCCGCTTGTGCGCGTGGACGCGCGGCCACTCCATGAATCCCGTCGGCTTTCCCATGGTCAGGCCCTCCCGCCAGCGCCGGCCGTCTGCTGAAGCTGCTCCGCGATGGCCTCGATGGGCTTCCGCGCCGCGCGCCGTGCCTGGAGCACGCGCTTGTAGTCCGTGGGCATCACCTTCACGAACCGCGGCACCATCAGCTCCCAGTTGTCCAGCACCCGCTTCGCCAGCGCGCTGCCCGTGTGGCGCAGGTGCCGCTCCACCATGCCGTGCACGAGCCAGATCTCCGACTCGTCCACCAGCGACTCCAGCTCCACCATCTCCAGGTTGCACCGCTCGCGGAAGGACAGCTCCCGGTCGAGCACGTACGCCGTGCCGCCGCTCATGCCCGCCGCGAAGTTGCGCCCGGTGGCGCCGAGCACCACCACCACGCCGCCCGTCATGTACTCGCAGCCGTGGTCGCCCACGCCCTCCACCACCGCCTGCGCGCCGCTGTTGCGCACCGCGAAGCGCTCACCCGCGAGCCCTCGCAGGTACACCTCGCCGCCGGTGGCGCCGTACAGCGCCGTGTTGCCCACCAGCACGTTCTCCTCCGCCACGAAGCGGCTGGCCTGCGGCGGGTAGACGATGACGCGTCCACCGGAGAGGCCCTTGCCGACGTAGTCGTTGGCATCGCCCTCCAATTCCAGCGTCACCCCGGCCACCAGGAACGCGCCGAAGCTCTGTCCCGCCGAGCCCTTCATCCGCACGTGGATGCGCCCGTCCGGAAGTCCCCGGCCACCGTGCCGCCGGGCAATCTCGCCCGACAGCATGGCCCCCACCGCGCGGTGCGTGTTGCTCACCGGCTGGGTCAGCAACAGCGGCGGCCCGCCATCCAGCACGTGGCTCGCGGCCTCGAGCAGCGTGTGGTCCAGGTGGTCCGACACGTCCTTCACGCGAGGCACCTTGCAGTGACGGGGCTCGCTGGCCGGAGCCGCGGGCGCCGCCAGCAGCGCGGACAGGTCCACGCGCTTCGCCTTCCAGTGGTCCACCGCCGGCCGCTGCCGCAGCAGGTCCACGCGGCCCACCAGCTCCTCCAGCGTGCGTGCGCCCAGCGCGGCCATCTTCTTGCGCAGGTCCTCCGCGACGAGGAGGAAGAAGTTCACCACGTCCTCGGGCTTGCCCTGGAAGCGCTCGCGCAGCGCCGGGTCCTGCGTGGCGATGCCGGCCGAGCACGTATTCAGGTGGCACTTGCGCAGCATGATGCAGCCCACGGCCACGAGGCTTGCGGTGGCCATGCCGAACTCCTCGGCGCCCAGCAGCGCGGCCACCAGCACGTCGCGCGCGGTGCGCAGCCCGCCGTCCACCTGCACCCGGATGCGCGAGCGCAGCCCGTTGTGCACCAGCACCTGTTGTGTCTCCGCCAGCCCCAGCTCCCACGGCAGGCCCGCGTGCTGGAGGCTCGACAGCGGCGAGGCGCCCGTGCCGCCCTCATACCCGGAGATGACCACCGCCCCGGCGCCCGCCTTCGCCACGCCCGCGGCGATGGTGCCCACGCCCACCTCGCTCACCAGCTTCACGCTGACGCGCGAGCGCGAGTTCACCGACTGGAGGTCATAGATGAGCTGCGCCAGGTCCTCGATGGAGTAGATGTCGTGGTGCGGGGGAGGGGAGATGAGCGTGACGCCCGGCGTGGACCAGCGCACCTTCGCAATGCGCTCGTCCACCTTGTGGCCGGGGAGCTGGCCGCCCTCGCCGGGCTTGGCACCCTGGGCGACCTTGATCTGCAGCTCGTCCGCGTTGACCAGGTACTCGGTGGTGACGCCAAACCGCGCGCTGGCCACCTGCTTGATGGCGCTGCGGCGCGAGTCGCCGTTCTCGTCGGGCGTGTAGCGGCGCGACTCCTCGCCACCCTCGCCGCTGTTGGAGCGCCCGCCCAGCCGGTTCATGGCAATGGCCAGCGTCTCGTGCGCCTCGGCGCTGATGGAGCCGAAGGACATGGCGCCGGTGACGAAGCGGCGCGCAATCGAGAGCGCCGGCTCCACCTCCTCCAGCGGCACCGCGGTGCAGCCCTCCGTCACCACGTCCAACAGCCCGCGCAGGTTGGAGTGCTCGCGCGTCTCGTCGTCCGCCAGTCGCGAGTACTCCGTGAAGAGCGCGGGGTCGTTGCCGCGCACCGCCGCCTGCAGCTTCGCGATGGTGGCCGGGTTCCACTTGTGCCGCTCGCCCAGGCGGCGCCACCGGAACTGGCCGCCCACGGGCAGCAGGCCCACCTCCGTGTCCGCCTCGGCGCCGAAGCCGCGCGTGTGGCGCTCGCGCACCTCGCGCCCCAGCTCCGGCAGCCCCACGCCTTCCACGCGCGAGGAGGTGCCGGTGAAGTGCCGCTCCACCAGCGAGCGCTGAAGCCCCACCGCTTCGAAGAGCTGCGCGCCCCGGTAGGACTGGAGCGTGGAGATGCCCATCTTCGACATCACCTTGAGGATCCCTTCTTCCACCGCGTGGATGAAGCGCTCCTGGGCCTTCTCCGCGTCCACCGCCAGCTCGCCCGAGTCCGCCATGGCGCGCAGCGTGTCCAGCGCGAGGTACGGGTTCACCGCCGCCGCGCCGTAGGCGAAGAGGCAGGCGAAGTGGTGCACCTCGCGCGCCTCGGCCGTCTCCAGCAGCAGGCCCGTGTACATGCGGATGCCGTCGCGGACCAGCCGCTGGTGCACCGCGGACATGGCGAGCAGCGCGGGAATCGCCGCGTGCGCCGCGTCCACGCCCCTGTCACTGAGCAGCAGGATGCTGGCCCCGGAGTCCACCGCGTCCACGGCCGCCGCGCACAGCCGCTCCACCGCCACTTCCAGCGCGCCCTCGCCGCCGTCCGCCGGGTAGAGGAGCGACAGGCGCTTCGTCTCGAAGAGCCCCTCTCCGTGGATGGCGCTCAGCCTCGCGAGCTGCCCGTTGGTGAGGACGGGGCCCGGCAGCGACAGCCGGTGGCACTGCTCCGGCGTCTCCTCGAAGGTGTTGCTCTCCGGCCCCAGCGCGGTGGCCAGCGTCATCACCAGCGACTCGCGCAGCGGGTCGATGGGCGGGTTCGTCACCTGCGCGAAGAGCTGGTGGAAGTACGAGAAGAGGCTCGGGGCCTGGTCGCTCAGGACGGCCAGGGGCGTGTCCGTGCCCATGGAGCCCACCGGCTCCTTGCCCGTCTCCGCCATGGGCGCGATGACCGTGCGCACGTCCTCGGCGGTGAAGCCGAAGGCGCGCTGGAGCCGCCAGAGCTCCTCGCCCCGCAGCCGCTCCGGGGCGGTGATGGAGGGCAGGTCGTCGAACGTATAGACGTTGCGTTCCAACCACTTGCGGTAGGGCCAGCGCGTGGTGATGTCGCGCTTGACGTCCGCGTCCTCGAGGATGCGCCCCTCGGTGGTGTCCACCAGCAGCATGCGCCCCGGCGTCAGGCGTCCCTTGCGCCGTACCTGCGCGGCCGGCACGTCGATGACGCCTACTTCCGACGCGAGGATGATGCGGTCATCCTCCGTGACGAGGTAGCGCGCGGGCCGCAGTCCGTTGCGGTCCAACGTGGCGCCGATGAGCTGCCCGTCCGTGAAGGCGATGGCCGCGGGCCCGTCCCACGGCTCCAGCAGGGCGGAGGAGTACTCGTAGAAGGCGCGCCGCTCGTCGGCCATCAGCGCGTCGCCCTCCCACGCCTCCGGAATCATCATCATCAGCGCGTGCGGCAGGGTGCGGCCGCCCAGGTAGAGCAGCTCCACCATGTTGTCGAACTGCGCCGAGTCGCTCTTGCCGGGGACGATGATGGGCTGGAGCGGCTCCAGGCTTCCGCCCAGCCGCGCCGTCTGGAGCAGCCCGCGCCGCGCCGTCATCCAGTTGCGGTTGCCGCGCAGGGTGTTGATTTCGCCGTTGTGCGCGATGAAGCGGAACGGCTGCGCCAGCTCCCACCGGGGGAAGGTGTTGGTGGAGAAGCGCGAGTGCACCAGCGCCAGCGCGCTCACGAAGTCCGGCTGCTGCAGGTCCGTGTAGAAGCGGGGCAGGTCCACCGGCAGCATCAGCCCCTTGTAGATGAGCGTCTCCGACGACAGCGACGCCACGTGGAAGTGGCTCCCCGGGTCCACGCCGCGCGCCTGCACGCGGTTCTCCGTCAGCTTGCGGATGCGGTAGAGCTTGCGCTCGAAGGCGCTGGGCACCACGCGGCGCCGGGCGATGAAGAGCTGCCGGATGACGGGCGCGGCCTCGCGGGCCACCGGTCCCAGGTGCTCGGGGTCCACGGGGACGTCCCGCCAGCCGAGCACGCGCTGACCTTCCTCGGCCACCACCTCCGCGAAGGCCGCCTCGCACGCGGCGCGCGCCTGGGGGTCGGGCGGCAGGAAGACCTGGCCCACGCCGTAGTGCCTGCGCGCGGGGAGCTCGAAGCCGAGCCCCGGCACCACGCGCTCGAAGTAGCGGTGGGGGAGCTGCACCAGGATGCCTGCTCCATCCCCCGTGCGAGGGTCCCTCCCGGCGGCGGCCCGGTGGCTCAGTCGATTGAGCAGCTCCAGGGCGTCCTCGACGATGCCTCGGGAGCGCTCGCCTCGCAGGTGGGCCACGAAGCCCACGCCGCAGGCGTCGTGCTCGGTGTCGGGCTCGTAGAGGCCGTACCGGCCGGGGAGGATTGCGGACATCAACTTCCCCCAATCCCGCTGACGCGGGCGGTTATGTGGATGACGCGGAATGTTAACGCGTCGCGTCGGCAAATGGCAGTCCCTGGCGAGCCCCAAAGGGGATGCCAGAGGGGCCGGCCGACACTCCGGGGCAGGGAGGCGTCGCCTTCCAGGCAGCTCCAGGGCGGCCGGGGGCGTGCTTCTCCGTGACGCGGGGCGGCGCCCGGGACTCTGGGCGTGACGCGCCGCATGGAGGATGGAACGGGTGGGGCGCGGCCCTTTGTTTCAGGCAGGCGCGCTGGCAGCCGCCACGCCGCCATGGCCCGTCACCCGGGCCCGGGGCGCGAGACAGTCTTTCCGACGGGAGCCGGGGCGGTCAGGCATTCGGGCGCGGAGGCGCCGAGCCCAGGCGCTCGCAGGCTCCACCCGCTTCACTTCTTGAGCTTCATGCGGCGCGCGCGGGCCTCGACGACGTCGGAGATCTCGAAGTAGCGCTTCGTCTCCTCGCCATCGAGCTCGACGCTCATCTCGTCGCAGAGGTTGCCGTCCTCGTTGACGATCCGCTGCTGCTTGAACTCGGCGTCGATCATCCGCAACACGAAGTACTCCTCGTCGACGCTGACGACGCGCCAGGCGGTCGCGCATGACCTGCCGTCGCGGCCCTCGACCACCGACTTCAGCAGTCCCAGCGCCACCACCCGGCCGGCCTGGGCACAGGCGTCATCGCCGAGCGCCTCGCAGGACTGCCGCTGGGCCTTCTGGGCATCGAGGTCGACGTAGACGATGTCGAGGATGTCCCGGGCCCGGGCGAGCACCACCTTCACATCGCCCCCTTGCTGCATGTTCTCGAACATGGCCTTGCGCAGCGCCGGGAGCTTCTCGGTGCGCGGGTCGTCCTTCATCGCCGGGCCGTAGAGCCAGGCGAGCCGCAGGTCGCGGAAGTTGACGGCCTTGCCCGCCTTGGCGCGGGCGACGAGCTCCTTGTACCGAGCCTCGGTCTTCTCGACGGAAGGGCGGATGGGCAGCTTCCCTTGCGGCGTCGACGTGGGGCTGGCGTGGGCACCACTGCAGACGAGGGCGAAGGCCAGGAGGAGCTTTCGGAGCATTTCGCCATCCCATTGCAAAAAGGAGCCGGGGCGCAAGGGGCCGGCGGGGCAGCCGCGCCGGATTGCGTGTCCGCGGCGGCTTCGGACGGGAATGGCGCTGGTGCGGTGCGCTTCTTTGCTCTACGCAGGCGCGCCAGTCCCCACCCCTCGCCGCCGGAGTCCGCCATGCCCTACACCCCCATCATCGGCACGCTCGGCTATGTCATGTCCCCGGACCGGCAGCGGGTGCTGCTCATCCACCGCAACGCGCGGCCGGACGACGCGCACTACGGCAAGTACAACGGCCTGGGCGGGAAGATGGACCGCGACGAGGACGTGGCCGCGTGCATGCGCCGCGAGATTCGCGAGGAGGCCGGCATCGAGTGCGTGGAAATGGTGCTGCGCGGCACCATCTCCTGGCCCGGCTTCGGCAAGCACGGCGAGGACTGGCTCGGCTTCGTCTTCCGCATCGACCGCTTCGAGGGCACGCCGCTGGAGCGCAACCCGGAGGGCTCGCTGTCCTGGGTCCCCGTGGTGGACCTGCCGAAGCTGAACCTGTGGGACGGAGACCGGCACTTCCTGCCGCTCGTGTTCGACGGGGACTCGCGGCCCTTCCATGGCGTCATGCCGTACGAGGGCGGCCGCGCGGTGAGCTGGTCCTTCACGCGGCTATAAGCACGGCGCTCGCGGCAGGGTTCTTCAAGCGACAGCGAGGCCGTTGTCCCGCAACAGCCTCACACCCAGAGTACGGCCACACTGAACTCGACCGTTGACGGCTGGCCTGCTCAGGGAGTATCCATCATACACGGTGAAAATGAGAACCATTCTCAGTTTCGACTTTCCGGAGATGGTGGACGAGAGCGTTGCTCCGGTGGAGCGGGCGCTGCCTTCGGTGGGCCTCTTCCGCATGGGCGAGGACGCCCCCGGTGAGGCCGCGTCGAAGCGCTGGAGCCAGGCCCTGGTGGTCGCCATGGCCGTGCATGTCGTGGCGCTGGCGGGTGGGCTGATGTTCTCGTCCGCGCTGCCGGAGAAGGCCCCCACGGCGCCGGAGCCGGAGCTGGTGTTCCTCGCCTTCGCGCCGCCGCCTCCCGCGCCCTCCAGCGCGGGAGCCGCCAAGGTGGAGAAGGCGCGCCCGACGCAGGCGCGCACTCCGCGCCCCGTGGAGCGCCAGCTCGTCGTGCCCGTGCCGAAGCCGATTCCGGAGCCCGTGGAGGTGAAGCCCGAGCCGGTGCCGGAGCCCCCCGTCGACGTCGCGCCACCCGAGCCCACGGAAGAGGTTCCGGCGGCCAACGTGGGCGCGGTGGTGGGTGGCGTGGTGGGCGGTGTCATCGGTGGCCAGCAGGGCGGGGTGGTGGGTGCTTCGGGCGGGACGGGCGAGGCCCTGGGACTGAAGCAGGTGTCGCGTCCCCCGGCCGTGCTCAAGCAGGTCGCGCCGGACTACCCGCGCCGCGCGCGCTCGGATGGCATCCAGGGGCTGGTGGTGGTGCGCATCATCATCGGGACGGACGGGAAGGTGGAGCCCGAGAGCACGCGGGTGATCCGCTCGGTGCCCGCACTGGACCAGGCGGCCATCGACGCGGTCAGCCGCTGGCGCTTCTCTCCGGCGCTCGGACGCGAGGGCCGGCCGGTGCGCGTCATCATCGAGATTCCCGTCGAGTTCTCCCTCAAGTGAAGCCACGGGCCTCGCCCGTCCCCGCCCCATGAACAGCATCTTTCGCAAGATCATCTTCTGGATTCATCTGGTGGTGGGCATCGTCGCCGGGCTCGTCATCGCGACCATGTCGCTGACGGGGGCGTCGATTGCGTTCGAGCCGCAGCTGCTGGAGTGGGCCGAGCGCGACGCGCGCCTGGTGCAGGTGCCCGCGCCGGACGCGGCCCGGCTCCCCGTGGACGAGCTGCTGGCGCGCGTGCGCACCGCCCGTCCGGAGGCGCAGCCCTCGGGCGTGACGGTGTACCCGGAGCCCGAAGCCGCGGTGCTGGTGAACCTGGGCCGCGAGAGCCTCGTCTACGTGAATCCCTACACGGGCGAGGTGAAGGACGGCGGCGCGGAAGGGTGGCGCAACTTCTTCCATGTCTCGGAGGAGCTGCACCGGTGGCTCGCGGCGTCGGGTGACAACCGCGCGGTGGGCAAGGCCCTCACGGGCGTGAGCAACACGGTGTTCCTCTTCCTCGCCGTGTCCGGCCTGTACCTGTGGTGGCCGCGCAAGTGGACGCTGCGCGCGATGCGGCCGTCGCTCTGGTTCCGGCGCGGGCTGAAGGGCAAGGCGCGCGACTGGAACTGGCACAACGTCATCGGCTTCTGGTCGCTGCCGGTCATCATCGTCCTCACCGCGTCCGGCATGGTCATCTCGTACCGCTGGGCGTCGGACCTGGTGTTCAAGGTGACGGGCAATACGCCTCCCGCGAACCAGGGCCCGCCGGGAGGACAGGCGGGGGTGAAGCTGCCCACGCCGCCGCCAGGGACGGAGAAGCTCAAGCTGGACGCGCTCTTCGCCGAGGCGCGCAAGGGGACTCCCGCGTGGAAGTCCGTCTCGCTGCGCCTGGGGGGCGCGCCGCGCCCCGCGGGGCAGCAGGGCGCGCCGGGTCAGGAAGGCCGGCAGGGGCCGCGTGGCGCACAGGGGCAGGGCGGGGAGGGTCGGGGCGAGCAGGGTGCGCGGGCACAGGCCGCCGAGCGCGCTCCCGGGCAGGACGGCCCCCGGGGCCCGCAGCCGGCGGGTGGCGGCGGCGAGGCTCGTGGCGGCGGCGTGGAGGCCCTCACCTTCACCGTGCGCGAGCAGGGCGCGTGGCCGCTCTTCGCGTCGACGCAGGTGTCGTTGGACCCCTTCACCGGCCAGGTGGCGAAGCAGGAGGGCTACGCGGACTACAACAGCGGCCGCAAGCTGCGCACGTGGCTGCGCTTCCTCCACACGGGCGAGGCGCTCGGGTGGCTGGGGCAGCTCGTCGCCGCCATTGCCTCGCTCGGGGGCTCGGTCCTCGTGTACACGGGCTTCGCCCTCGCGTGGCGCCGCTTCTTCCCGCGCCGCAGCGCCAGCACCGTCTCTGCTTCCGAAGCCGCCTCCGTGCAGCCGGAGCCGGAGACCACCGCGTAACCCCCGAAGCCATCGCGAGGGCCTGCCGGGCGCGAGCGTCCGACACGGGCTCCTTTGTGTTCTCAATTTGATTTTGCGTATCAAAATCGGTATCAGACGAACCCGTTGAACAGGCCTCCCCGGCCAGGAGCTCGAGAGCAGCCATGTCCCCCAAGAACCCCCGTACCTCAGGCATCCGCTCGGCAGTCGGTCACACTGGAGGCGTGCGCGCGGCGTTGCGTCCCTGGGGGCAGGCCGCGGTCGGCCTCGCGTCGGCGCTCGCCGCCAGCGGCGCCATGGCCCAGGAGCCCGCGGCCGCACCGGTGACCCCGGCCAACCCGCCGGCGGTGGTGGAAGGGGCGGAGAAGAGCGGCGCCGCCGAGGCCACCCCGGCCGCGCCCCAGTCCGGCACGGACGCGGCGGCGCAGCCGTCGGAGCAGGGCACGGAGAACACCTTCGTGCTGCCCACGGTGAAGGTGGAGGGCGAGGCGGAGAAGGGCTACGTGGCCCCGGCGAGCAGCCTCACGCGCATGCCGAAGCCGCTGGTCACCACGCCGCAGTCCGTCACCGTCGTCCCCGAGGCGGTGCTCGAGGAGCAGCAGGTGACGACGGTGCGCGAGGCGCTGCGCAACGTGTCCGGCATCACCATGAGCGCGGGCGAGGGTGGCCGCCAGGGTGACGCCTTCATCGTCCGCGGCTTCTCCGCGCAGAACGACATCTCCCGCGACGGCGCGCGCGACCTGGGCTGGTACTCGCGCGACACGTTCAACCTGGAGGGCGTGGAGGCCTACTTCGGCCCGTCCGCCGTCCTCTTCGGCCGCGGCTCCACCGGTGGCGCCGTCAACCTCGTCACCAAGAAGCCGAAGAAGACCTCCTTCCAGGACGTCGCGCTGAGCGGCGGCACCGCGCCCTCCGGCCGCCTGGAAGTGGACCTCAACGAGGCCGTCAACGAGAAGTTCCAGATCCGCCTCAACGCCATGGGCGAGCTGGGCAGCGCCGCGGCCCGCAACGTCGTCACCGACAACCGCGCCGGCGTCGCGCCCTCGCTGCGCTACCAGCTCAGCGACGACACCGCCTTCGAGGCCGACTACCTCTTCCAGCGCGAGTCCGGCGTCCCCGACTACGGCCAGCCGTACTTCAACAGCTACCCCGTCTCCACGACGCTCGACGTGCCGCGTGAGTCCTTCTACGGCGTGGAGGGCTCGGACAAGACGCGCGTGGACGCGCACGTCGCCAGCGGCCGGTTGCTCCAGCGCTTCGGCGAGGGCGTGCTCTTCACCAACACGCTGCGCTACGGCCGGGTGGACCGCTTCTCGCGCCCCACGGCGCCGCGCGGCCTGACGCCCGTCACGGACCCCACCACCATCGGCCGGCAGCGCTTCGAGACCGAGACGGACAACAGCTACCTCGCCAACCTCGCGGACGTGCGCGGCAACTTCGAGACGGGCTTCCTGAAGCACACCACCAACGCGGGTGTCGAGCTGACGTGGGAGAAGCGCGGCCAGGGCCGCTTCAACCTGAACGCGACGGGCCTGCCCACCGGCACCAACCTCCCCGCGGACCTGTTCAACCCGGACCCGCAGCCGGACCTGTCCTCCGTGGAGCGCGTCTTCTCCACCGCCAACACCAGCGTGCAGCGGACGATGGGCCTCTACGTCGCGGACCAGGTGGAGGTCGGCAAGTACGTGGAGGTGCTCGGCTCGCTCCGCTACGACGTGTTCAACACGGACTACGTCACCACGGCGGCCACGGGCGTGAAGACGCGGTTGCAGAACAGCGACCACCTGATGAACTGGCGCGCGGGCGTCGTCCTCAAGCCCATGGAGGGGACGAGCGTGTACGGCATGTACGGCACGTCCGCCAACCCGTCGGCGGAGGTGGGCACGCTGTCGGTGGACACGGTGAGCCTGGAGCCGGAGAAGAACACCATCGTCGAGGCGGGCGCCAAGGGCTCGTTCCTCGGGGACCGGCTGGGCCTGAGCGGCGCGGTGTTCCGCATCACCAAGACGGACGCGCGCGTGCCCAACACGGACCCGGACGGGCCGCCGCAGATCCTCGCGGGTGAGCAGCGCGTGCAGGGCTTCAACGTGGGCGTGGCGGGTACGATTACCAGCGGCCTGAAGCTGCTGGCGAACTACACGCTGATGGACTCCGCGATTACGGAGCACACCAACCCGTACCTCGTCGGCCAGCGCCTGCCGAACACGCCGCGGCACAGCATCTCGCTCTGGTCCACGTACCAGGTCCTGGAGAACCTGTCCGTGGGCGGCGGCGCCGTCTACCAGGACGTGACGAGCGTCAACAACCCGACCGCGGCCACGGCGGTGACGAACAAGGTGCCGAACTTCTGGCGCTTCGACGCGTTCGCCAACTATGCGTGGGGCAAGGCGCAGCTGCAGCTCAACCTGTACAACCTCACGGACGCGCTCTACTACGACCAGTACTACTCCGGTCAGGCCGTCCCCGCCGAGGGCATCTCCGCGCTGCTGACCGCCCGCTACCGCTTCTAGCGCTCTGTCGCAGCCCCCGTCCTCCGGAGTCCTCTCCATGATGGTCCACATCCCCAACGTCCTCGGCGCCGAGCAGGTGGCCCACTGCCGCGCCGTCATGGAGAGGGCATCCTGGACGGATGGCCGCGTCACCGCCGGCCACCAGTCCGGACAGGTGAAGAAGAACCTCCAGCTCCCGGAGAACGGGGCGGAGGCGCGCGAGTTGGGGGCGCTGGTGCTGGCGGGGCTGGAGCGCAGCGCGCTGTTCGTCTCGGCGGTGCTGCCGCAGCGCGTGTTCCCCCCGCTGTTCAACCGCTACGAGCCGGGGATGACGTTCGGCTCGCACGTGGACAACGCCATCCGCGGGCTGCCGGGGATGGCGGGGCGCATCCGCACGGACGTGTCCGCCACCCTGTTCCTCTCCGAGCCGGACAGCTACGACGGCGGGGACCTGGTGGTGGAGGACACCTACGGCAACCACACGGTGAAGCTGCCGGCCGGGGACCTCATCATCTACCCGGCCACGAGCCTGCACCACGTGACGCCGGTGACGCGCGGCGTGCGACTGGCGTCGTTCTTCTGGGTGCAGAGCCTGGTGCGGGACGTGTCGAAGCGCGCGCTGCTCTTCGACATGGACACGGCGATTACGCAGCTCAACCAGGAGGTGCCCAAGAGCCCCGCCCTGGTCATGCTGACGGGCACGTACCACAACCTGCTGAGGCAGTGGGCGGAGCCGTAGGCGCGGCTCCGTGACTGACGTGCCCCCGATGACGTGCACCGGGGGCCGTTCGTCGCTCAGCCCTTGTCCTTGCGGACGATGACCTTCTTGCCGCGGAGCGTGGTCTCCTTCAGCGCGGCGATGATGCGGTTGGCGTCCGGCTCCGGCACCTCCACCAGGGAGAAGCTGTCGCCAATCTGGATGGCGCCGATGCGCGACGAGTCGAGCCCCGCCTCACCGGCGATGGCGCCCACCAGGTCCGCCGGCCGCATGCCCGCGCGCCGCCCCGCGCCAATCCACAGCCGGGTGATGTCCCACGACGGCGGGCCGCCCCGGGCCTTGGCGCCCCGGTCCGGACGTCCGCCAGGGCCGGGCCGGGCTCCCGGCGCGCCGCCGGGAGGACCGAACTTGCCGCGCTCGGGCCGGTCCTTCTGCGGGGCGACGGTGGGGATCTCCTCCTCCTTGCCCTCGCGGCCCTCGTCCTGCGAGTCCTGGAGGAGCTTCAGCGCGGCGGCGGCGATGTCCATGGCGTCGAACTCCGAGGCCAGGTCCTCCACCACGCTGCGCAGCGGGTCCAGCTCGCCGGCCACCAGCGTCTCGCGCAGGGACGAGCGGAGCATCTCCTTCCGCTTCTCGCGCAGGTCCGCCACGGTGGGGACGGTGGACACCTCGATGCGCTGGCCGGTGACGCGCTCGATGTTGCGCAGCAGCCGGTGCTCGCGGGGCTCCACGAGCGTAATCGCCACGCCCTCGCGGCCGGCGCGGCCCGTGCGGCCGATGCGGTGCACGTAGGCTTCCGGGGCGTTGGGCACGTCGAAGTTCACCACGTGCGACAGCCGGGGGATGTCCAGGCCGCGCGCCGCGACGTCCGTGGCCACCAGCAGGTCCGTGCCCTGCGACTTGAGCTGCTTGATGACCCTGTCGCGCTGCTCCTGCGTCATGCCGCCGTGCAGGGCGTGGGCGCGCCAGCCGCGGCCGTTGAGGGACACGGTGAGGTCGTCCACCTCGGTGCGGGTGCGGCAGAAGATGATGGCCGCGGTGGGCGACTCCACGTCGAGCAGGCGGCCCAGCGTGGCGATCTTGAAGGCGCGCGGAACGACATAGGCCGTCTGGCGGACGCGGGGCATCTCGCCCTGTTCCACCTTCTCGCGGGCAATCTTCACGCGCACCGGCTCGCGCAGGTGGCGCTCGGCGATGGCGGCGATGCGCGGGGGCAGGGTGGCGGAGAACAGGGCGGTCTGCCGGTTCTCGGGCGTCCCGGAGAGGATGGCCTCCAGGTCATCGGCGAAGCCCATGTCGAGCATCTCGTCGGCCTCGTCCAGCACGACGGTGCGCACGTCGTCGAGCTGGAGCGTGCCGCGGCGCAGGTGGTCCAGCGCGCGGCCCGGGGTGGCGACGACGACGTCCACGCCCCGCTTGAGCACGCGGAGCTGCTGGCCGATGACCTGCCCGCCGTAGAGGGGGAGCACGGTGACGCCGAGCTTCTGCCCGTAGCGGTGGATGGCCTCGGACACCTGCATGGCCAGCTCGCGCGTGGGGACGAGCACCAGCGCGGCGGTGGTGTTGGGGCGGCTCTTGCCGGCCGTCAGGTGCTGGAGGAGGGGCAGGGCGAAGGCGGCCGTCTTGCCGGTACCGGTGGCGGCGATGCCGAGCAGGTCCTTGCCGGCGAGCAGCGGCGGGAGGGCGGCGGCCTGGATGGGCGTGGGCTCCTCGTAGCCGAGCGCGCTGAGCGCCTCGACCAACGCGGGCTTGAGGCCCAGGGAGTCGAACGTGGGGTTGACAGGGGCTTCGGGGGGAGGAGGCGAGGCTTTCACGGTCGGGGCTTGTACCACCTGCACTCGCCGAATGGCCGTGAAGATTGTTGGCTCTGTCCCACACCTGAAAACTGCGCGGGCCGTGCGGCGCGGGCCGGGGCGGGGATGTCTTGAAGTGTGTGGTTTGCGAGCCTGACGGGGTTGAGGCCCGCCGAGGGGCTCAGTTCGTGATGCCCCAGGTCAGGAGCGAGCCGTTGCGGATGCCGAAGTAGCCGTAGGCCTCCCGTCCCTGTTCCACGCTGGCCAGGCAGTGGACGGAGGTCTTCTTCCCGGAGGGGTGTTGGATTTCGGTGACGTAGCTCCGGTGCAGGTGCCCGCAGAGCACCAGCTTCGGCTGCAGCGCGTCCACGAGCAGCCGCGCGTACTCGTTGCCCACGGAGTCGTGGCTGAAGCTCCGGCGCTGTCCCTGGAAGGCGGCGGCGTCCTTCGGGTCGACGATGCCGGAAGGCCAGTCATGGAGCAGGAGCACGTCCGCGTGCCCGAGCTCGAGGGCCTGCTCGACGTCCCGCTCGTTGAAGTACGTGAAGACCTTGTTGGAGCAGGAGCCCTGCGCGGAGAGGGGCGGGCGCGCGTCGCGGAAGGCCTCCTCGCTGTGGATGCCGGACAGGCCCACCACGCGCAGTCCGTGCAGGTCCATGACGCCCACGCGGCCGAGGTAGTGGCAGTGACGGGTCAGCTCGAAGCCCTCGGGATGGGTGTCGAGGTAGCCGTAGGGCTCGTGGTTGCCGCCGATGAAGTAGAGCGGCCAGGGGAAGCCCCGCCGGACCTTGTGGTAGGCCTCGAAGTCGCCGAGGTGGCGGTACTTCGCGGGGGCGGCCATGGTGGCGAGGTCCGCCTCGTCGCGGTGGGGCTCGAAGTCACCGACCTGGAGGATGAAGTCGAACTGGCGATGGAAGACCTCCGTGCTGTGCCGGAGGTGGTTGACCATCTGGTTCATGTGCCCATGGACGTCTCCGACGGCGGCGAAGAAGACCTCGTTGATGTCGGTGGGCATGGCGGTTCCTGTTTCCGCGCAGGGACGGGGCTGTGGGAGTCGGGCTGACCGGGGCGGGCAAGATGGTTCTCCGTGCCGGCTCAGGTTTCAACCGCTGGTCGTCAACGCGTGTTCGACCCGAGCGAGCAGTGTTTCGAGCGTCCCGTCATTCAGGATGATGTCATCGAATCGGGCACGGTCCGCGTTGGCGGCTTCTTGCTCGGTGGCGTGGCCTGCCATGCCACCCGGTGCACCGGCCCCGGGGCGTTCCACCCTCCAGAGGGTCGCTCCGAGCGCCCGCGCCACCTTCCACTCCCTGTCCGTGCGCAGGTCCGTGCAGACCACCTTGCCTCCCGCCGCGAGGAGTGACTCCACGCGCAGCCGAAAGGGGCGTATCCACACCTCGGGATCGAGCTCCACGCAGGTCTGCCCGAAGTGCTGATACAGCTCGCGTGGCGCCTTCCCCAGGCGTGGGTCCACCGTGTTGCGTCCCTCGCCCCAGAGCTGGTCCGGGCTGAGCTGGAAGAGAGTCATCAGGATGGCCTTCATCGGGTCGGCGATGGCGACGCGCTCGAAGCCATGGTGCCGTATCAGCAAGCCGCCCACTGTGTCCTTCCCCGCGCCGGAGACTCCCGCGAGGCAGATGAAGCTCCGCCGGCTCATTGCTCACCTCCAAAGTCATAGCGGCCGCCTCGCTGCTCGAATCGGGTCATGGAGAAGCGGATTTGTGACCAGGCCGCTTCGATGCCGTCGTGAAGGATGGGTGCGCTGTAGCGGTGGCCGCCTCCCGCGTTGTCGAAGAACCGTCCGGCGGGGTCCACCATGGCGTAGCTGCCGCGCATGTCCTCGTTGTCTTCGGGAACCAGGATGATGCCGTCCGCGGACAAGCCCTGGTGGCGCTCGACGAAGCCGTGGAAGTCCTCATCCGTGCACAGGAGGGGCTCGACCTTGCCGCTGTTCTGGCCTGCCACCGGAAGGACGCGCAGGATCTTCCATCGCTCCGGGCGAAGGGCACGGAGGAACTCGGAGTGGTCCTCCTTCGCATTGAGTGACGTGATGACCGTGTTCATCTTGAAGCGCATGCCGGCCTGCCGGATGCGCTCGGCGAGCGCGAGATACGCGTCGGGCGTGAGTGCCTTTCCCTTCACCGCGCGACCCAGAGCCTCGTGGGTTCGCGGAAAGGGGCTGTCGATGCTGAGCGTGACCCAGTCCAGCGCGCCTTCGAATCGCGAGAGGCGCTCCGGAGTGAGCTGGCTGCCATTGGTCACCAGCATGGTCGTCGCGCCGCGCTCCTTCGCGGCCCGGACCAGGTCCGGGAGCCACTTGCACAGCAACGGCTCTCCTCCCGCGAAGGTGAGCTTCCGGAAGTGGCTGGCGAGCAGCTCCACCAATCGCAGCGCGTCCTCCCGAGGCAGATGCCCCTGAGGTAGCACCGTGGTCAGGACGTCCTCGAACGTGGCGAAGCAGAACCGGCAACGCATGTTGCACGGCTCCCACAGATGGAAGTTGACCGAGGGGGGCAGTTCCTGGAGTACGGCGGGGACGTCGACTGTCGGCTGCAGCATGGAGCCTCCGTGAGGCCCGCTCTCGCGGGCGGTTCGAAGCTCCACACCCCGCAGCGAATTAATTGTGACCGCGTGACGTAAGTCAGCGACAACGCTCGCGAAAATCGATTTCCAATTTGTCCCGTGCCCGCTGGACCCGCTTGCGGGCGGTGGCGTACTCGATGCCCAGCCGCTGGGAGATCTCCAGCTCGCTCATGTCGTCGAAATAACGCATGAAAAGCACCTGGCGATGCTCCTCTCCCAGGGAGCAGAGCGACTTCTGCATGGCGTGCTGTGCCTCGGCTCGGACGTATTGATCGTCCGGTCGGAGCTCGCACGCGGGCTCAGGGTCGTAGCCGACCGGGCAGGACCGGACCTGACTGCGCCACTTGTAGGCGCCATTCCGGACCGAGCGCAGGAAGAACTGCTCGAAGTCGTCGTAGTGGTCAGAATGAAGGCAGACGTTCAGCAGGGTTGCATAGACGACGTCTGGCGCGTCGGCCGCACCCACGATTGACGCCGCAATGCCTCGCGCCCTGCTGAGCATCGACTGGTCCTGATAGCCGCTCTCCAGGCAGTCGCGGAAGCTCTGGTTGCGTGACGTCCCGGCCGCGATGGAGGGGGTGCCTCCGGACGTGGTGGATGCCAGGAGGAACTGGCGTGAGCACTCCACGGAGAGGGAATCGCAGCGAGCCGAAGCGCGGGGCGCGGACAGCCTTCCTGCTTGCGACTCCAACGCGTCCGCCAAGGCGCCCAGCATGAAGACGAAGGCGGTGCTTCCCAGGCACGCGAGGGTCAGCAGGCCCGCGCCGAAGGGCGAGGTCCGGGCGATGCGCCAGGAAAGCGAAATTCCTCCCTTCCCGACGGCGTAGAAGACATAGGCGGCGTAGAGGATGGCCCAGATGGCCGTGGCGAGCACCAGGGCCCCGGCTAGCACGGGCTGCTGACTCCGGCTGAAACCCGAGGGAACGAAGAGCCGGCAGGCCATGGCGAGAGCGAGGCCGACGAGGAACCAGGGCCAGCGCATCACGAGCGGCGGTGGTTTCGTTTCTCCCGCGAGCCTGCGGATGAGGTTCCAGGCCGTCACGGCCGAGGCCAGGGCGACACCCAGGATCAACAGCGCGGTCGCGAGGTAGACCGTTCCTTCGAAGATGCCGGACGACAGAGAGCCAATGCGGTCCAGTACGTGCGCGGCTCCGAAGAGTCCAATGGCAGCCGTGATGGCGAAGGCCAGCAGCTCGATGGGAATGAGGACGTTGAGGGCGAAGACCCCCAGTGCCACGACGAAGATGGTGAGCTGCCACCAGCTCGTTCGCCGCGCAGACGCGCCTTCTCCCCCCGGTGAGGCTTGCCCTGTCATTTGGCCGCATACACTAGCAGCCAAATGAAAGTCGCTACGAGTCCTGGGCGGGAGGTTTGGACAGACCCTGGTGGTTGTCAGGGGTGACCCGGCTGATCACGGCTCGTGCGGTAGGCGCGGGCTTCCACTGCGACTTCTGTGCAGGCGCCTGTTCTTTAGCCGACGAGCGAAGGCCAGTTGCGGCCGACCCACGCGCGTTGCTCAGCCTCGGCGCGCCATTGGCTGTCATCGCGGTCGATCCTCCGTGAGCGGGCGAGCAGCGGCGCCAGGGCCGAGAGCATGCGTTCGGCGAAGGGAGTGTCGTGCACGACCAACAGGGCCTCGCTCTCCCAGTAGGCCGCGGTGACGTCGAGGTTGGCGCTGCCCACGGCGACGGCTGTCGTGTCGCTTACCAGGAGCTTGGCGTGGACGTGAGGGAAGACCCGCTCCAGTTCAGGCTCCCAGCCCGGAGCCGGGGGCATCGCGAACTCATAGGCGATTCCGCCCGCGTCGATGACCGCGTCCAGGCGGCTGCGGACGTAGCGGTCCGCTACCTCTCGCAAGGTGCCACCCGGGAAGTGTTCCTGCTGACCGTAGTGGGGGCGGACGCTGCCGAAGAGGACCTCGACGCGCACGCCGCGATGAAGCGCGGCGACGAGCGCGTTCTGCAACTCGAGGAGCAGCGGGAAGGTGTTCACGAGAACGAGGCGCGAGCGCGCATGGCGGATGAGCGCGAGCTGCGTGTCCAGCGTGTGCGTATCCTGGAGCCCCTCATGCAGGACGAGCCGCGCTGACATGGAGCCCGCTGGGGGCACATCGCGCACCGGCCAGGCAGCGCCGCCCGCGCGAGTCCACTCGGCGAGAAACGCGCGCTCCAGTTCCGAGACCAGCGGGCCCGAGAGCCGCGCGCCGCAGTCCAGCCACGGCACCTCACGGTAGTCCGAGGTCCTCCGGAGGGTGACCTCGCCGAAGCCCGTGTAGTAGGGCGCGCCCATGTTGCGCCCCGTGACGAAGGCCTGCTCCGTGTCGATGAGAATGAACTTCCGGTGGTTGCGCTGCTTCAGCGCCTGGAGGCTCGGCAGTCCGGACAGCGGCGCAATGGCGCGCACCTCGACGTCGGGTGTCTCGGACAGGTGGACGAGCGCCGGGTTCATCGCGCCGAAGGAGTCGTGTCCGCTGTAGAGCGCATCGGCGAGCAGCCGCACTCGCACGCCCCTCGCCGCCGCGCGCTTGAGTGCTTCCGCGAAGCGGGCCGTCACGGCGTCGTCCTCGACGATGTAGCACTGCCAGTGGATGGTGCTCCGGGCGCCGTCGATGGCGGCAATCACAGCCTCCCGGGCACTCGCGTTGTCGAGCTCGAAGTCGATGGTGTGGCCGCCGACGCAGCGGCCGCCTCCGGCGAGCGTCAGCTCACGGGAGAAGGTGTCCGGCTCGTCCGGGATTGGCAGGGGCGCCGGTGCGTGTCCGTCCGGGAGGAGCATCAGCTCGTTCGGAGTCAGGGTGCGAAGGAAGGGGTGGACGGGCTTGTGCTCGTCGCGAGTGACGACCGCGGAGATGGCGGCACCCGCCATGGCGAGGCGTATGGCCACGCGAAGCAGTCGCTGGGCATCCACCTGGCGTGGGACGTCGTCGGCGCGCACGTCTTCGAGCCAGGCACTGGCATCGATGAGGAGTGGCGTCCCGAGGCCCGGCATGAGCTTGTGGAGTCGATCCCTGTGCGCGTCGAGTGGCTCGCTGTCGCGCAATCGGATGAAGACAGGGTGGCACGTGTCCTCGAGGCTCGTCAGTGTTTCCTGGAGCGCGGCCTGGGTGACGTGGCTGTCGATGAGCAGCAGTGGGCGCTCGGGCGCGAGTACGTGACACGGTGCGAGCTGCCTCGCGGCGGAGTCGAAGGCGAAGGCGAGGGCCCGGGTGTGCCCTGTCTGGATATGGGCGAACCAGGATGCGGGCAGGGCGACGGCGCCTCCCTGGTGCTGGGCGCCTCCAAGGGGTGCGCCGCCCTCGAAGGCGGTCAGGACGCCCGGGGGTGGCACCGTGACAGTCGGCAGGAACCCGACTTGTTCGACCGCGAAACGAGGCGCGTGTCCAGACAGGACCAGCGAGTCCGAGACGGCGTAGCGCTCCTCGAACAGTGGGGCCGAGGGGAGCGTGCGCGGTAGCAGCAGCGTGGGGACGTACGCTTCCTGCAGTGCCTTGGCTCCGAAGACGCCAATCAGGCGCGCGTACATGTCATCGACAGCATCCGTGGCGACGAGCATGAGGTCGGCGCCCCAGCGCCGCGCGGCCTCCTCGAAGGCCTCGGCCCGGCCCATGGGGCCACGTGAGAGCGGCTCGATGCGCAGTGTCTCCGCGACGCCGAGCGCGCGCGAGATGGTCTGGAGCTCACCGGCCTTCTCGGGTGCCTCAGAGATGGTGAGGGCGATCAGTTCGGCGGGCGGGGCGTGCTTCGCGAGGAAGTCCGCCACCGAGGCGAGCCCTCGACCATCCGGCGCCGCCGCGATGGCCAGGCGTGAAGTGGGGGAGGGTGTCGCGGGACAATGGGCGCCGACGGAGAGCACGTGCAGCCGCTCACGCATGGCGAGCGCCAGGATGGCGCTCACGCGCGCTCGGGGTGACGTGGCGAGCAGTGGACCAACGACGACGAGCTCTGAGCCGTGTTGCCGGGCCGTGCGGGTGACGGCATCGGTCGACAGGTGGTCTTCGAGTTGGTGGCCGATGCCCGTCTCGACGCGCCACTCCCGCACTCCGTCCCAGAGTCGGTCGAGCGAGGTGAGGCTGGGAGGCCGAGGCGCTTCGAGGTCCCTGCGCTCGGGCGACAGGCCGTACAGGTGCACGCTCTCCGGCGCGGGAGCGAGACGCCGTGCGGCGGTCAGCACCTGTTCCGGATTTGCGCTGGCATCGAAGAGGATGAGCAGGCGTCGGAACATGGCGGAGGGTGGCGTCCAATCCGGCTTCACGCAAGCGTCCTCGTGCGCCCCGAATATTGCCGTCCGCGCCAGTTGCCTCTCTTTTTTCGGGAAGCCCGTGTCATCGACGATAAAGGATTGCGAGTCCGTCAGTTCGCGCTTGAGCTTCTGTTTGTCTGTTAAATCCCCACCTCGCAGGCTGGGTCATGAATTGGAGATGTTGGATGTCGGTGAATGTATGCATGTCCACTACATGCGGTATCCTATCTGGAGCGCTGAGATGCTATGGGCATTGGGCTTATATGATGCGAAGAGTGAAATTCCGATTTCAGCCTCCCTTTGCTGCTTTTTGCATGTGAGCGACCGCCTTTCGCAATCCCCGTGCAACATCGGTGAGAGCCGCGTCGCGATCATCCCACGACTTTATGGCCTTGCCGTCTTTCGGTAGCGCTTGGATTTCCCCAAAAGGCGCTAAATTCCAATCGCAATCGCGCAAGATGATGGGGACAACCACTGCGGTGCCCTCTTTATGTCGTTCGAGCGCGCGCGTCATCTCCTTTGCGAAGCAGTAGTCAGAGGCAATGAAGTCGGCGCTGATTAGCAGTACTATGATTTGGGACGACTCAAGATGTCGATCGATTTCGTCGGCCCACTGTTGTCCCGGGATGATTTCGCGATCATGCCAGAGATGTATCAAGCCCGAGCGCCGCAGCAGAGACAGGTGCTTCTCGAGGTCCTGGCGAAACGACTCGTCTGCATGTGAATATGAAATAAACAGATCGACGCCATCAACTATTGCGTCCTCAGGACTGTCCAGATGGTCGCCGCCGAAGGCCTTCTCAAGAGCGGAACGGCAGCCATGGAGTTCGTTCAGGGATTGAGAGCTTTCTTCGTCGAGAGTGTCGAGTTGATTTAGTGCAGTGTCTCGCTGCTCAAGGGACATCCGCTGAGCCTGAACCGCTTCCTCCAGTGTTTGCCGATAAAACTGGAAGTACTCGCGCAGTCGCTTGAAGTAGTCGTCTATGCCATCTTTGAAATCCGTGGCAAGAAAGTCGTCAAACCTGTTGGAAAGATCTTCCACGTTCTGGTGTGCGGTCTGCTTGACTTGCTGTGCGACTTCGTCGAGAGATATTATGTATCTGTCTTTTGTTTTTACTGAGTAATTAACCTCATGTTCCCATAGGAAAAAAGTGTACCACCGAGTTTCATAGCGAGTACGGACCTCTACTCCGCCCGGTTCAAATTTTGTTACTCGTCTTGCGATGCTGATTTTCTCAAGAGGGTTGGCGAGTTTTGGGCGTGGGAATTCAAGGGTTACATCGAAGTGGCGTTTTATTCTCTCTGCCGCTCGCTGTAGGATAGGGCGCGTTTCCGTGGCGAGGACTTGCTCAAATTCGCGTCGAGTAGCTTCGACACGGCGATTTGTTATATCAAGAGCGAGTTCTATCTGTGGGCGAATCCTGCCGAGTACAAGATCGACGGCGTAGTTCGCGAATTCTTGCGCGTCAGCAAGATTTTCGAATTCAACTGCGCGCGAGACGCCACCTAGTGGATCCCCGAAATGCCGAGCGACAAAACGCTTGCCTCTTTTCAGGAACCCCTGGATGGCCGACGCGTCGGTGTCTTCTTTTTCTTTGAATACGAGGCGGACGTCTTCCTCGATAATCGGCTGAAGTCGCCTCCGCAGCAGGCCGAGGTGCTCGCGGAGATCTTTTTCAACTTCCTTGATGCGTAAGTCAACACAACGCCTGCTTTCTTCTAGGTTTCGGATTTCTTGGTCAAGGTTTTTGAGTTCGCTTTCAACTGATGCGGCGTTCGCACGAATGGCCTTATGGCGCATTCGGGCGTCATTGCGAAGAATTGTGAGATGCGCGCGGGCAACAGTGAGCGCGACACGCAGTGCTCGGGGTGCAACTTCCGCAAGAAGTTTCTCAATTGCTTGTGTGAGAAAAGTGTCAAACCCAGAGCGCGCCCAGAGTTTGCCTGCACGCCGGGCAAGTTCGTCGCTGGTTGTTTCTTCCAGATCTTCTTCCCATTGGGTCGCGCCGAATACTAGCGGGGCTAGTGAGACTGCTGCAGGCCATGAGCCTAGGCTGTGATCGCCATTTCGTGGATCTTGTTTGTACTCACGTAAGAAATCGGCCGATCTAAAGGCGCGCTTGGCTGAGACCTCAAAGATTCGGCTGGACGGTATCGGTTTTTTGAAATTTAGATGGCCAATAATGAACTGGCGAACCTGATCGCTTGTCATTCCCTTGTCGTCGCGCTCGTCTACTTTGTTGACAATGACGAAGATGTTCTCTTCGCCAACGATCTGGGCGACAGCTTGGACTTCTTTGCTCACAAGTTCTGCTGCTGTTGCACTGAGTTGTGTGAAGTCAAGGACTAGCAGTACGAGCGAGGTTCTTTCTAGTTGCTCTGCGATGACCTGCTCGAGAAGGTGATGTTGACGAGCCTCATTGGGGCCAGGGGTGTCAACGATTACGAGAGTTCCATGCTGTGATACTGAGGAAGGGGCGGATCGCAAAAAACATGCCTTGATGCGCGGAAGCTCGAAGTCCTTAATTCCAGAAAGAAAGTGCGGTCCTTCGAGCAAGGCTGCTGTGCGAAAGAGGTCGTTCAGGCAGAGCAGTGTTGATTGGACTTCTTGGATTCCAGACGCACGTGCGCTTATTGGTGCGCTGGTTGATTTTCCGAGCTGGGAAATGAGTGTTTGTAGTTCAGGGTTTTCGGGTGCTAACTCTTGGCTCTCTTTGATTCCGCGCAAAAGCACCGACTTGTGAAGTCTATGCCAAAGTTCATTGAATCGAGAGAGCGTTGAGTCGGGGATTGTTAGCTCGGCTTCATTGCAGTCGGAGGCATTGGTTATCTCGGTCGGGATGCTAGTCATTGCTGAGTTGCGTGTTGGTAGTACGCCCGCCCCAAGAATTGCATTCGCAATTGTGGATTTCCCGGCCTTTATGGGTGCAACAATTGAGAGCCTGAGTTCTAGGGTCGTGACCTTATGTCGCTCAGTTCTGATTATCGCGGCGAGCCGACGGTAGTGGTCTGGCTTGTTGAGCCAATGCTCGCCTTGTTGTAGTAGCTTCTCTGCGGAGTTGAGAAGGTTAATGGTTGCTTCTTGAAGTGCTATGAGCGTGTTCTTCTCTTGGGGAGATGACATTTGTAGTATATGTCTTTGGAGGGCTTGGTGTATGGTTGGGTGCGTGTGGATTCGTTGATGTTCTCTGCCTGTCGTAGCAGAATTGGTGAAATCTAGTCCTTCCAGAGAATCTTCCACGGATGCTTGCGCAGGTCCGTCACCAGGGTCCGCAGCTCGTTGTACAGCGTCGGGTCCTGGAGCACCGCGCCGGCCGTGCCCTCTCCGCCCTCAATCTTCGCCAGCACCCGGTCCGCCCGCGCGGCAATTCCTTCCAGCTGCCCCGCCGCGTTCGTGAAGCGCTCCAGCGCCACCTTCACACGCTGACCGTCCTCGGGGCCCAGTGCTCCCGTCACCGCCGCCAGTCCATCCAGCGTCGTCCCTGCGGACTTCGTCAGTCCGGGCAGCTCGCTGCGCATCACCGCCGCCGTGGCAGCCGCGTCATCCAGCAGCCGTGCTCCCTTGCCTCCCGGCTGGAACGACTCGCGCGCGAAGGCCGCCAGCTGGCGCAGGTCCTTCGAGGTCGCCGCCAGCTCCGAGGCGAGCACCTTCACGTCGCCTTCGTTCTCCGTGAGCATCCGGTCCAGCGTCTTCGTCAGCCGCGACACGTTCGCCGCCAGGTCCGTCACCGCCTCCGGGTCCTTCTCCAGCATCGCGGACAGGATCTCCACGAAGCGCGAGAGCTGCTCCGCGAGCAGGTCCAATCGCGGCGCATCCGTCCCTCGCACCGCCTGTCCCGCTCCCAGCGGTTTCTCCGCCGCCCCCGGATTCAATTCCAGGTACGGCTCACCCAAGAGGCCCACCGTGGCCACCGTCACCCGCGCATCCGTGCGCAGCGCTCCCACGGCCTCTGGCGCCACCGCCAGTTCCATACGCACGGGCATCGGCTTGCCCTGCGCATCCCTGCGCTCGGGCAGCAGGCGAATCGCCTGCACTCGGCCCACCTGCACGCCGCCCAGCTTCACCGGCGCGCCCTCCACCACGTTGCCCGTGTGGCCGAAGTCCACCGCGAGCCCCGTGTTCGAGCCCACCGACAGCTCGCCCATCAGCCACAGCAGCACCAGCACGCCCACCACCGTCGCCAGCACCAGGGCGCCCACCTTCAGCTCCAACCGTCGCTCATCCATCCGTCGCGCCCTCCATGAATGGCGCCGTCAGCACCCGGAGCTCGGGCGCGGAGGACTCCAGGAACCCGGCCGGTGGGCCCAGGTATGCACAGCGTCCTCCCGCCACCACCAGCACCTTGTCCGCCAGGCCCTTCAACTGCCGGTAGTCGTGCGTCACCACCAACCCGCCCAGGCCCCGTGCCTTCAGCGACGCCAGCACTTCTTCCACCTGCGATGCCGCCCTCCGGTCCAGCCCCGTCGTGGGCTCGTCCAGCAGCAGGTAGCGTGGCTTCAGCACCAGGGCTCGCGCAATCGCCGCGCGCTTCTTGGCTCCGGGCCCCAGCTCCGGTGGCAGCCGGTCCGCCCACTCCTGCAGGCCCACCTGCGCCAGCGCCGCCTCCACCGCCTCGGCGGGCGCCTCCGGGTCCGCCAGCCGCACATTCTCTCGCAGCGTCCGCCAGTCCAGCAGCGCCGGGCCCTGCACCAGGTAGGGGGCGCGCCGGCGCAGACGTACCAGCTCGCGCTCGGGCTGCGTGTCCACGCGCTCTCCCCACAACTCCACCTGTCCCGCGGCCGGCCGCAGCAGTCCCACCGCCATCCGGCACAGCACGCTCTTCCCGGAGCCGCTCGCTCCCGCGATGAACGTCAGCTCTCGCGTGGACACCTCCGCCGTCAGCCCTTGCAGCACCTGCCGCCCCGTCTCGAACGCTACGCGCACGTCCGTGAAGCGCAGCGTGTCGTCGGCGGGGGAGGGACTCTGATTCATACTCGGGCTCACAGGCGCAGCAACTGGAAGGCGAGGGACACGGCGAAGTCGATCAACAGGCACCCCAGACTCGCCGCCACCACGCCGGAGGTGGTGGCCTCGCCCACCGCCTCGGCGCCGCCCTTCGCATTCAGGCCCGCCACCGCCGCCGCCAGGGGAATGTACAGCCCGCAGCCGCCCGCCTTCAGCCCCGCCGCGAGCAAATCCCACCCGTCCACGTAGCGCGGGTCCATGAAGGCCCGACCATCCACACCGAAGGCGACGCTCGCCACCGTCGCCGCGGACAGCGTCGCCGCTACCGTCCCCAGCGCGCTCAGCAGCGGCACCCCGAGCACCCCGGCTATTACTCTCGGCGCCACCAGGTCCGCGTAGGGGTCTCCCGCGGACATCTCCAGCGCCTCCACCTGCTCGTTGACGCTCATGGTGGACAGCTCCGCCGCGTGGCTGGCTCCCGCTCGCGAGGCCGTCAGCATCGCGGACATCACCGGGCCCAGCTCGCGGATGAGCAGCTCGAAATAGGCGGGCCCGAGCACCGCCACGTTGCCCACGAAGCGCGTGGCCTGGCTGTTCGCAATCGTCACCAGCACCGCGCCGAAGAAGGCCATGCCGGACATGACGAGCCACACGCTGCGCCCGCCCAGTTCGTGCAATTGCACCAGTGACTCGCGCCAGGGCACTCCGTCCCGCAGCGAGGCCCGCACGGTGCGCGCCAGCATCACCGCCGGTGCTCCGAAGAAGGACAGCACCGCGCTCATGCCATCCACCCCGCGAGCAGCGAGGTGAGCAGGAAGTCGAGCACGAAGATGGCCGCGCAGCCTCGCACCACCGCGCTCGCCGCTGCCTCGCCCACGGCCCTGGCGCCACCTCTCGCGGACAGGCCCACCGCCGTGGACACCAGAGAGATGGCCAGGCCGTAGGCTCCCGTCTTCACCACGCCGCCCAGGAGGTCGAGCGGGCTCAGCATGTCCGCGAACGTCCCATAGAACACGCGCAGCGGCAGCCCCAGCGTGAGGAGCGCCGCAACCGACTCGAAGAGGATGGCCACCAGGAACGTGAAGGCGCTCAGCGCGAGCATGCTCACCTCCATGGCCACCACCCTCGGCGCCACGAGGATGGCGAACGGGTCCAGGCCGATTCCGCGCAGTCCCTCAATCTGCCCGCCCACCTGCATGGTGGCCAGCTCCGCCGCGTTCCTCGCGCCGATGCGCGCTGACATGATGAGCCCGAGCAGCAGCGGGCCGAACTCCCACAGCACGCCGTACCCCGCCGCCCAGCCGAGGAACGCCCGCGCTCCGAAGCGCTGGATGTAGAGCCCGGATTGCAGCACCACGATGACGCCCGCCAGCGCCGCAGTGGCCAGCGCCAGCGGAAGCGAGTCGTAACCGAATTGCACCAGCGCCCGTGCCAGCTCGCGCCGCTCCAGCCTCGGCAGCCCCAGCACCGTGCGCCCCGCCACGAGGCCCAGGGCTCCCGCGCCGCGCACCGCGTCCAGGCCGGTGCGGCCCAGCCATGCGAGGGGCTTCATGCGCGCACCCGTGCTCTCCATGCCACCCCTTCGGGCGGAGGACTCGCGGAATGAACGTTCCTTCCGCGGCAGCCTGCCGCCGGGGGGCAGACCACGTGTGCGCCCCATGCCACCTCTTCGGGCGGAGGACTCGCGGAATGAACGTTCCTTCCGCGGCTGCCTGCCGCCGGGGGGCAGACCACGTGTGCGCCCCATGCCACCTCTTCGGGCGGAGGACTCGCGGAATGAACGTTCCTTCCGCAGCTGCCTGCCGCCGGGGGGCAGACCACGTGTGCGCCCCATGCCACCCCTTCGGGCGGAGGACTCGCGGAATGAACGTTCCTTCCGCCGCTGCCGGCCACCGGGGGACACCTCTCGTCGTGCGGGCCGCACCCGCGTCTCGACTCAGTCGGCGGTTTCATGCCAGCGCCTCGTCCGGCGCGTGCTCCAATTCCAGCGCGGGTGGCCCGTCATGCACCAGCTTCCCGCCGCGCAGGTAGAGCCAGCGGGGCAGGGGCAGGTCCACCGGGGCCTCCGGGGCCGCGACGAGCAGCGTGCCGCCCCGGGACACCTCCAGCAGCACCCGCGCCACCTGCCGCGCCGTGCCCGGGTCCAGCCCCGCGAACGGGTCATCCGCCAGCAACACCGAGGGCCTCGCGGCCAACGCACGTGCCAGCCCCGCGCGCTTCTTCATGCCTCCCGACAGCCGCTCCGGCAGCGTGTTTGCGGCCTCTGACAGGCCCACCGCGCGCAGCACCTCATCCGCCCGAGCGCGGGCCTCGGCCTCCGGCACGCGGCGGCGGGTGAGGGGCAGCAGCACGTTGTCGCGCACGGTGAGCGAGTCGAACAGCGCATCCGTCTGGAACACCATTCCGAACGCCGCCTGCCGCATGCGGCGCTCGGCGGCGGACAGGCGCGCCGCCTCCTGTCCGTCCCACAGCACGCGTCCGTCCGCCGGCGTCACCAGCCCCGCCAGCGCCTTCAGCAGCGTCGTCTTCCCCGAGCCCGAGCGTCCGAGCACCAGCGCCTGTGTCCCCGGGGGCAGGGCGCAGTCCACCGATGCCAGCACCGTGCGCGCTCCGTACCGCACCGTGAGGCCGTCCGCGCGCAGGTCCATGTTCAAGGCTGCCAGCGCATCAGGGTGCCGCCGGAGCCCGCTCCCCAGATGTCACCCGGGCCGGTGCCCTCCAGCGCATTCAACGTGTTGGGCGGCACGTTGACGCTGGTCCAGGCCGTGCCGTTGAAGAACTGGATGTCCCTGACGACCGACGTCACCGCGTAGATGGCGGTGCGTCCGAACGCCACCATCGCGCGAAGGTCCACCGGATCCCCGGATACCGTGAGCACGGGCTTTTGGGTCCACGTCGTGCCCGAGCGCTCCAGGAGCAGTCCCTTGTCACCCGCCGCATACGCGAGCCCGGGCGTCAGCACCCGCACCGCACGCAGGAATCCCGTCGTCCCCGTGTTGCCGAGGTCCTCCTTCGTCCACGTACTCCCGCTCGCCGGAGCGCGCCACGCGACGGGACGCTCCGTTCCGCCGACGTCCTCCATGCCCACCGCGAGCAGCGTCTCCGGGCCCAGCCCGTGAATCGCGCGCAGGTTGGCGGCCACCTGGGTGACGAGCGTGGGCGCGGCCTGGCTCGGAGCGCCCTCGACGTACTCCCAGCGGATGACGCGGCCCTGGCTGTCCACCGCGAAGAGCCGCACGGTGGTGCCCTGCTCGAAGCCCACCATTCCGTTGATGCTGCTGCCCGCGACGCCATTCACCTCCGCGCAGGTGTCCAGCGCTCCCGGAGTCGCCGTGGCCAGTTTCCCCGCGGCCGAGCCGATGAACACGCGCCCGGTGCTCGCCACCCAGGCCGCCTTCCAGTCGCCGGGGCAGCTCCCTACCGCCGTGAAGGTGGCGCCGTTGACGTACAGCACCCGGCCCCCATCTCCCGCCAGCCAGCCGCGGTTGCCACCGGACGGCGCCACCGCGTTCCACCTCGCACCCGAGGCCCCGACCCCCGTGTCCTCGGTCCATGGCGTAGCGCTGCATCCGGTGAGGTCCTCGTCCGTCGAGCCATCACAGTCATTGTCCAGCCGATCGCACAGCTCGTTGCCGATGAAGGTGCTGGAGGCGCGGCTCGTGCCGTCGTCGCAGTCGGTGCGCATGGTACTGGCCCCCGGCGCGGGCTTCACACAGCTCGCGGCCGTCTCCGTACCCGCGCTGCCATCTCCGTCGTCGTCCAGGTACCAGGGCACCGGCTGCTCGGCGCTGACACACGCCGCGCTGGACACGCTCTGGCAGGCATTCACGCCCTGGCAGCCCAGGGCGGTGGCGCATGCGGCGCCCACGGCGAAGGCATCGTCGTCCTTCGTGCCGTCGCAGTCCTCGTCCACGCCGTCGCAGCGGGACTCCTGCTGGTCGGGGTGGATGGTGCCGTCACCGTCATTGCAGTCGCCGCCGCGCGTGGCCGTGCTGGCGGGCTGGACGCACGAGGGAATGGCCAGGGCGTCCCGGTCCCCGTAGCCGTCTCCGTCGCGGTCCCGGTAGTACTCTTGCGCTCCGGGCGCGTCGCCCTCGCCATTCGCGCAGTTGTTGTCGATTCCGTCACACAGCTCGGTCGCCTGAGGGTGGACGTCCTCATCCGAGTCGTCACAGTCCGTGCCCGGGCGCGGGCCCTTGTTGGAGACGTAGCTGTCGTTGTCCAGGTCCTCGGCGCGCAAATCCAACCGCGCGTCGGCGATGCCCACCTCCGGCATCTGGGCCTCCACGGACTGCTCCGCCACCAGCGCCCCGTTGCAGGAGCGCTCGTTCGCGGTGGCCGTCAGGCGCAGGTTCCGGCTCCAGCCTTCGCGGCCGAAGATGGCCACCGTCCGCGTGTCGCTGCGGACGCCCTGCACCACCTGCACCTCCTTCGACTCGGTGCGAGACGCGTCCTCCAGGTCCACCACCGTCAGCGTGAGGCACCTGGGCTGGAAGGTTGCATAGGCCAGGGAGACCCGCAGGGCACCCGCGGCCGGAGACGCCTCCTCCTTCTTGCACCCAGACATGGAAACAGCCACCAGCACCACACCCAGAAGGAATAAACGCATCGTTTGTGCATTCCCGGGCGCGCCGAGGCGCCCTCCGTCATGACGCACTGAGGTCAGAAACTCCGGAGACCCTGAACAGACCCAATAGACCGCCGTACTGGCCACCGTCCACACGCGCGAATGGCCATGGTTCCCCTCCGACACCTTCGTTATATGGCGCGCCGAATCGCATCCCCTGGCCCGAGTCCTCACCGCCCGTCCATGCCCAACGTCCGTCCCGTCCTCGCCACGCCCCTCTGCGCCTGGCTCGCGCTCGCCGCGCCCCAGGCCCTGGCCCAGGACGCGGGCACTCCCGGTGCGACTTCCGACGCCCCCGCTGCTTCGGGCCAGGCCCCAGCGCCAGGTGCGGATTCCGCAGCGCCCGGTGCGGATTCCGCACCCCCCCGCGCGGAATCGGCAGCCCCCGGCGCGCAGGCCGCCCCGGCGGCGTCGCTGACGCTGGAGCGCGCGGTGTCCCTGGCCGCGGAGCGCAACGAGTCCGCGCTGGCGGCCCAGCAGCGCGCCGAGGCGTCCCAGGCGCGCGTGGCCCGGGCCCGCGCCTTCTTCTTCCCGGAGCTGACGGCGACGGGCACCTACACGCGGCGCTCCAACCAGTCGACGCGCGAGGTGGGTGGCCAGGAGGTCGTCCTCCAGCGCTACAACGCCTTCGGCGCCAGCTTCGTCGCGCGCGTCACCCTCTTCGACGCGCGGGGCTTCCCCCTGTACCGGGCCGCTCGCCTGGAGGGTGAGGCCTCCGGGCTGGACGCGGTGGAAGCCCGCCGCCAGGTGTCCTTCGAGGCCGCCAATGCCTTCCTCGTCTCGCTGGCCGACCAGCAGGTCTTCCAGGCCGCCGAGCAGCGCCTCGCCTTCGCGCGCCAGTCGCTCGAGGACGCGAAGGCGCGCGCGGAGGCGGGCCTCGCCAGCAGCAACGACGTGACGCGCGCGGAGCTGGAAGTGGCCAGCGCGGAGGTGCAGCGCACCAGCGCGCGCAACACCGCGCAGACGAGCCGCCTGGAGCTGGGCTACCTGCTCGTGGAGCCCGTGGAGGGCGGCCTGGCCCCGCCGGACGCCCTGCTGACGGACGCGGTGCGGCCGCTCGCTTCCCACGAGGCGGTGGTGCGGGGCGCGGCGGACCGCCGTCCGGACATCCTCTCCGCGCGGCTGCGGGTGGAGTCGCTGGAGGCCAACGCGCTGGAGCCGCTGGCCCGGCTGCTGCCGGCGCTCGGCGCGTCGTACACCTACCGGCTCACCAACGAGTCCGGCCTCACCGGGCGCACCGGCGACGGCTTCTTCAGCGTGGACCTCACCTGGAGCCTCTTCGACGGTGGCGAGCGCTATGCAGAGCGTCGTGAGCGGGTGGCGCTGGCGAAGGCCGCGAAGCTGGAGGAGCAGGCGGGCACGCGCCGCGTGGACGTGGACATCCAGCGGGCGAGGGTGGGGTTGGAGAATGCGCAGGCCGCGCTCTCACAGAGCGACCTGGCGGTACGCGCGGCGAGGCAGAACGCCGAGGAGCAGGGGATTCTGTACCGCCAGGGCTTGTCCACGGCGCTGACGGTGGCGGACGCGGCCGTCAGCCTGTTCGAGGCGGAAGTGGCCCGGGCGCAGAGCCGCTATGCGCTGGGCGTGGCGCTGCTGGGACTCAGGGCGGCTGTGGGACTCGATCCGCTGGGGAAGGAACCGTGAAGCTGATGCGACGCGCAGGAACGCTGACGCTGGCCGTGGCCGTGATGGCCCTGGGTGCCGGATGCAAGAAGGACGCGGAGGCCCCCAAGGGCGGCCCGGGCACGGCGGCGGCGGCCCCGGCCCCGGGCGGGCGCGGCGGCGGTGGCCGCGGGCCCATCCAGTTCCCCGTCGAGGTGGCCCGGGTGGAGTCCCGCGACGTGGAGTACGTGGTGAGCGCGGTGGGCTCCGTGGAGGCCTTCGAGCGCGTGCAGATCACCGCGCGCGTGCCGGGCGCCGTGGAGCGGGTGCTCTTCACGGAAGGGCAGACGGTGAAGAAGGGTGACGCGCTCGCGGAGATAGAGCCCGCGCGCTACGCCATCGCCGTGCGCTTCGCGGAGGCCGCGCTGGCCAAGGCGAAGGCATCCCTCGAGGAGGCGAAGGCGGGCGCCGAGCGCCGCGCCGCCGTCAACGAGGCGAAGCCGGGCCTGCTGCCCGCCGAGCAGCTGGAGTCGTACCAGACGCGCGCTCGCACCGCGGAGGCTGAGGTGGCCTCGGCGAAGGCGATGCTGGACCAGGCGCAGCTCAACCAGCGCGACGCCTACGTGCGCGCCCCCATGGACGGCATCCTGCAGACGCGCACGGTGCAGACAGGGCAGTACGTGCAGCCGGGCCTCGTCATGGCCACGCTGGTGCGCCGAGAGCCGCTGCTCTTGCGCTTCACCGTGCCGGAGGCGGACGTGACGCGCATCACCCCCGGCATGGCGGCGCGCTTCACCATCCGCAACGGCGGCGGCAACTTCACCGCGAAGATCACCCACGTGGCCGCGGCCGCGGACGACGCCAGCCGCATGGTGCCGGTGACGGGCGAGGTGACGGGCGAGGACGCGAAGGCGCTGCGCCCGGGGACGTTCGCCACGGTGACGGTGCCGGTGGAGACGCGGGGTGGCAGCCCGGTGGTGCCGCAGACGGCGGTGCGCCCCAGCGAGCGCGGCTTCCTCGCCTTCGTGGTGGAGGGCGACAAGGCCCGCGAGCGCGTGCTGGAGCTGGGCATGCGCACGGCGGACGGCCTGGTGGAAGTGATCGGCGGCGTGAAGGCCGGCGAGACGCTGGTGGTGCGCGGCGCCGAGGCGCTGCGTGACGGGGTGGCGGTGCGCGTGGCGCAGGGGCCCAGGCCCACGCTCAAGGGCGAGCCGGGCCCGAAGCCCGAAGCCAGCAACGAAGGCGCCAACGGCGGAGGTGCCCGCAGATGAGCCTCACGGAAGCCTGCATCAAGAAGCCCGTCTTCGCCTGGATGATCATGGCGGCCACCATCGTCTTCGGACTGGTGGCGGCCCAGCGCATCGGCATCAGCCAGTTCCCGGACGTGGACTTCCCCACCATCAACATCTCCGTCGCCTGGGAGGGTGCGAATCCCGAAGCCGTGGAGAGCGACCTCATCGAGCCGATCGAGGAGGCCGTGACGCAGGTGGAGGGCGTCAAGAGCATCACCTCCAACGCGCGCCAGGGCGGCGCCAGCATCACGGTGGAGCTGGACCTGTCGCGCAACGTGGACCTCGCGCTGCAGGACGTGCAGGCAAAGGTGAGCCAGGCGCAGCGCTCGCTGCCGCGTGAAATCGACCCGCCCGTCATCTCCAAGACGAACCCGGAGGACCAGCCCATCATGTGGGCGGGCGTGTCCGGGCCCTTCTCCCAGCAGGCGGTGAGCGACTTCGCCCGCTACCGGGTGAAGGAGCGCCTGCAGACGGTGCCGGGCGTGGGCGAGGTGCAGCTGGGCGGCTCGCTGGAGCGCAACGTGCGCATCTGGGTGGACGCCCAGAAGCTGGACGCGCGCGGGCTCACCGTCACGGACGTCATCGCCGCGCTCCAGCGTGAGCACGTGGAGTTGCCCGCGGGCCGCATCGAGATGGAGGGCCGCGAGGTCAACGTGCGCGTCATGGGCGAGGCGCTGGACCTGGACACGCTGCGCGGCGTGGTGGTGCGCGAGGCCGATGGGAAGCCGGTGTACCTGAGCGACGTGGCGCTGATCGAGGACGGCTTCGAGGACATCCGCCGGATGACGCGCGTCAACGGCCAGCCGGCGCAGGGCCTGGGCATCCGGAAGCAGCGCGGCGCCAACGCGGTGGCCGTCGCCCAGGCCGTCCGCGAGGAGCTGGCGAAGATTTCGAAGGACGCACCCGAGGGCATGGAGGTGGGCATCCGCTTCGACTCGACGAAGTTCATCGAGGAGAGCGTCCATGAAATCGAGTTCGAGCTGATGCTGGCCTGCATCCTCACCGCCTTCGTGTGCTGGGTGTTCCTGGGCTCGCTGTCCAGCACGCTGAACGTGGTGCTCGCCATTCCCATGTCGCTGTTGGGAACGGTGGCCGTCATCTACTTCCTGGGCTTCACGCTCAACACCTTCACGTTGTTGGGATTGGCGCTGGCGGTGGGCATCGTGGTGGATGACGCCATCATGGTGCTGGAGAACATCTTCCGGCACGCGGAGGAGGGGAAGGACCGGGTGCGCGCCGCGCGCGAGGGCACCGCGGAGATCACCTTCGCCGCGCTGGCGGCGACGCTGGCGGTGATAGCCATCTTCCTGCCCGTCATCTTCATGAAGGGCATCATCGGCAAGTTCTTCCTCCAGTTCGGCGTCACGCTGTGCGTGGCGGTGCTGCTGTCCTACGTGGAGGCCATTACCCTGGCGCCGGCGCGCTGCGCGCAGCTGCTCAAGACGTCGCGCGAGGGCCGCAGCAAGGTGGGCGTGTGGGTGGACCGGGCCTTCTCCCGGCTGGAGCGCACGTACGAGCGGGTGCTGGGCTGGGGCCTGAAGCGCCCCTGGTGGGTGCTGGCCACGGCGGCGGTGCTGCTGGGCCTGAGCGTGTTCGCCTTCCGCGCGCTGCCGGGCGAGTTCGTTCCCTCGCAGGACCAGAGCCGGTTGATGGTGCGCCTGCAGACGGCGGTGGGCAGCAGCCTGGAGGAGACGAACCGTATCTTCCAGAAGGCGGAGGCCTTCGCCAGCTCGCGGCCGGAGGTGGAGAGCGTCTTCGCGACGGTGGGCGGAGGCGGCGGTGCGTCCAGCGTCAACGCGGGCATGCTGATGCTCACGCTGTCGCCGCCGGACAAGCGCATGCCGCAGGCGGAGCTGCAGCAGATCTTCCGCAAGGAGCTCAACAGCATTCCCGGCCTGCGCGCGGTGGTGCAGGACATGTCGCAGTCGGGCTTCACCGCGCAGCGCGGCTTCCCCGTGGAGTTCAGCGTGCGCGGCTCGGACTGGGATGCGCTGGTGACGGCCAGCCAGGAGGTGCGCGAGCGGCTCCAGGCCAGCGGCAAGGTGGTGGACGTGGACACCGACTACCAGCTCGGCATGCCGGAGCTGCGCATTACGCCGGACCGGGCGCGCGCGGCGGACCTGGGCGTGCCGATTGAGTCGGTGGCCTCGTCCATCAACGCGCTGGTGGGCGGCCTGCGGGTGGGCAAGTACAGCACGGGCGGCCGGCGCATCGATGTGCGGCTGCGCCTGCTGGCCGGGCAGCGCTCTCGGCCCGAGGACCTGTCGCTGCTCAAGGTGCGCACCGCCAGCGGCGCGCTGGTGCCGCTGTCCTCGCTCGTGTCGCAGGAGGAGCGCCCGGCGCTGCAGGCCATCACGCGCAGAGATCGTGAGCGCGCCATCAGCGTCTTCGCCAACGTGGCGCCCGGCTCCAACCAGGAGGAGGCGCTGGCCACGGTGGAGGGGCTCTCCAAGGATTTGCCGGGCGGGGTGCGCCTGGTGCCCGGCGGCGCCAGCGTGGCCTTCCGCGACTCGATGAGCAGCCTGTTCTTCGCGCTCTTCCTCGGGATTGGCGTGGCGTACATGGTGCTGGGCGCGCAGTTCAACTCGTTCCTGCACCCCGTCACGGTGCTCACGATTCTGCCGCTGTCGGTGGCGGGCGCGGCCTTCGCGCTGCTGGCCACGGGCTCCACGCTGAACATCTTCAGCATGATTGGCCTGCTGCTGCTGATGGGCATCGTGAAGAAGAACTCCATCATCCTGGTGGACTATGCGCTGCAGGAGCGCGAGCGCGGGGCGGATGCGTTCCAGGCCATGCTGCGCGCGGGCCCGGTGCGGCTGCGCCCCATCCTGATGACGTCCACCGCGACGATGATGGCGGCGGTGCCGGCGGCGCTGGCGCTGGGCGCGGGCTCGGAGACGCGCGCGCCCATGTCCATCGCCGTGCTCGGCGGCCTGTCGGTGTCCACGGTGCTCAGCCTGCTGGTGGTGCCCGCCTTCTACGTCATCGCGGACCGGATGAAGACGCGACTGGGGGCCCGGCTGGGGAAGAAGCCGGACGCCGAGTCGGGGACGCACCCGCCTCGCACCGACGAGCCCCGGCCGGCCACGCACGGCTGAAGAGGCGGAACGGAGCTTCCGTTCCACGCACGCCGCCAGCGCCCCCGTGAGTCCAACCGGGTGGGGCTGGCGGCGTCCGCGTTTCAGGGGGCGACGAGCCCCAGGCTCTCGACGACGTTGTAGCGGATGTCATCCGGTTGCACGTACATGTGGCCGAGGCCCACGGCCGGAAGGTGTGTGTCGTGTGCTGAACGCGCGCTACGCTGCGCCGCGTTCCTGACTTCCTCCGGAGGCTCCGTGAAGCGGCATGCCCATGTGTTGTCCCTGCTCACCCTCGTCCTGGGCGCTGTCGCCACGGCCCAGCCCGCCGCGTCCACCGAGGCGCCCCGCCGCGTCGCCGTGCGCGCCGCGCGCATGCTCGACGTGAAGAGCGGGAAGTACGTGGCCCAGCCGGTCATCCTCATCGAGGGCGACCGCATCGTGAAGGTGGGCCCCGGGCTGCAAATCCCCGAGGGCACCGAGGTGGTGGACCTGGGGGCGGCCACGGTGCTGCCCGGGCTCATCGACTGCCACACGCACCTGATGGCGCGCGAGTCGGAGGTGCCGAACGGCTACGAGCTGGCGCTGCTCACCAAGTCCCAGGCCACCCGGGCGCTGGAGGGCGCGGCGAATGCGCGGGCCACGCTGCGCGCCGGCTTCACCACCGTGCGCGACGTGGAGAACGAGGGCAGCGGCTTCGCCGACGTGGCCCTGCGCGACGCCATCCGGCAGGGACTGGTAGAGGGGCCGCGCATGCTGGTGGCCACTCGCGGCATCGCGGCGGTGGGCGCGTACCACCCGTTCGGCACCTCGCCCGACGTGAAGGACCTGCCCACGGGAGCGCAGTTCGTCAGCGGGGTGGAGGAGGCCCGCCGCGCCGCGCGCGAGCAACTGGGCCAGGGCGCGGACCTGCTGAAAATCTATGCGGACTGGGCCACGCCCACGCTCACCGTCGACGAGCTGCGCGTCATCATCGACGAGGCGCACAAGGCGAAGCGCAAGGTGGCCGTCCACGCGATGACGCCCGAGGGCATCCGCAATGCGCTCGCCGCGGGCGCGGACTCCATCGAGCATGGCCACAACGCGGACCGCGCGGCCCTGGAGCTCATCCGTCAGAAGGGCGCTTTCCTGGTGCCCACGGTCGGCATCCTCGAGGCCCTGGTGGAGCGCGCCCCGGACGCGGCCACGCGCACCCGCTTCGAGGCGCGGCTCGCCGGCACTCGGAAGACGGTGGCACTCGCGCATCAGCTCGGCGTGAAGCTCGCCAGCGGCTTCGACGCAGCCTCGGCCTGGCAGCAGGGCCGCAATGCCATGGAGCCGGTGGCCCTGAATCGCGCCGGGCTGCCGCCGCTGGAGGCCCTGCGCTCGGCCACCTCGCGGGCGGCGGAGCTGCTGGGACTCCAGGAGCATGTCGGCACGCTGGAGCCGGGGCGCTACGGAGACCTGGTGGCTGTCTCCGGAGACCCGCTGGCGGACGTCTCCGAGCTCCAGCGCGTCCGGTTCGTCATGAAGGGCGGCGTGGTGGTCCTGGACGAACTGACCCGGGCGGCGCCGAAGGGCCCCTCGGTTCAGCCCACGAAGTAGGGGACTCAGCTCCCCTGGTAGGCGCGCTCGAGGCCGGCGATGTCTATCTTCTGCATCCCGAGCATCGCCTGCACCACGCGCCCCGCCTTCGCCGGATCCTTGTCTCCCATCAGGCGCATCAGGGCGGTGGGGATGATCTGCCAGGACACTCCGAACCGGTCCTCCAGCCAGCCGCACTGCTTGTGCTTGCCGCCGGCCGCGAGCTGCTCCCACAGCACATCGACCTCGGCCTGGGTCTCGCAGCTGACGAACAGCGAGATTCCCTCCGAGAACTTGAAGTGCGGCCCGCCGTTGAACGCCATGAACGGCTGCCCTTCGAGCTCGAAGTTGACCGACATCGCCCTACCGTCCGGGCCGCGTGAGATGTTGATGATTTTCGAGCCCTTGAACAACGACGTGTAGAGCTTCACGGCCTCTTCCGCCTGGTCGTTGAACATCAGGAACGGAGTGATCTTCTGCATTGGGAGCTCCTCGGTGGGGCCGGCACCGGAAATGGCGCCGTCCATGCCTTCATGTCGGAGCAGCGCGCTCCGGCTCGACATGCCGCCTCGTTTTTTTCACAAGGTCGCGGCCCTCCCCGGGGGACGGGGCGGGCGTCCGGGCGGGCTCCCGTCCCGGGGCTCGCGGCGGGAGGTGCCGTCTTCCTTCCGCTGATGCCCGCGCGCGGCATGGCCACCATGACGGACGTCGGGTGGCGTGGGCACACGCAGCCACCGCGAGCAAGGAGACGACCCCATGGCGCAGCACACCGAACCCCCTCGTGACGTTTCCAAGGAGCCGGTGAAGGAGCGGGACGAATCCCTGGAGCTTCAGCCCTTCCTGGACGAGCTGCAGAACAGTCAGGAGCTGCGGGTGAACAAGGTGGAGGCGCGCCATGCGGCCGAGGCCGTGTTCTGCACCCTGGCCCGGCGCCTGTCCGACGGCGAGGACGTGAAGCTGATGCGCGCGCTGCCCGGAGGCATCGGCGAGCTGCTCGGCGCCTGCACCATCCACCGGGGTCCGTCCCACGCGAGGCGCATGGGGCGTGACGAGTTCATCGGTGACGTGGCGGACCACCTTCGCATCCCGGTGGACCAGTCCTTCCGCATCGTGACGGCCGTGTTCACCGCCATCAGAGACCGCATTCCCGAGGACGAGGTGGCGGCCGTGGCCTCGCAGCTCCCCGCGGACCTCGCGGACCTGTTCCGCCGTCCGGTGTAACCGCGAGGGGGCCTACCTGCGCCTCTGCGGCTTCTTCAGCCAGCGGCTGAGGCTCACCTTGCCCAGCCGCCGCCCGCCGAAGAGGTACCAGGTGAAGACGGCGCCGAACAGCGCCGCCGCGAAGGCGATGCCCACCACGCCCAGCACCGGCACGTTGCCGTACATCCACGGCTTGGGCGCGAAGGCGATGAACGCCCCCACGATGAAGCCGCACGCGCACAAGCCAAGGAAGGCAATCACCGCCGCGCTGCGGATGTTCTCGTTCAGCTTCTCGAACTGGTCCGCGCGCACCGTGACGGTGAACTTGCCGGACTCCATGTCCAGGAGAATCTGCGACAGCTGCGTGGGCAGGTCCGCCGCCATGGACTGGAAGCGCAGGAGCGTCCGCATCAGCCCGCCCTGCAGCTGCGACGGGTCATACCGCCCGGCGAGCAGCTCCTTCGCGTACGGCAGCGCCACCTCGATGATGTTCATCTCCGGGTAGAGGCTGCGCAGCATGCCCTCCGTGGAGACGGACGCGCGGCTAAGCAGCGCGTACTCCTTCGGAATCCGGATGCGGTACTTCACCGCGAGGTCCAGCAAGTCTCGCAGCAGCGAGCGCGTGTCCACCTGCCCCAGCGTGGTGGCGAGGTGCTGGCCGAGAATCCCGTCGATGTCGTTGCGGAAGCCCACCAGGTTGGCGCGCGCATCCGGCACGCCCACCCGGTAGAGGATGCGCGCCACCGAGTCGCTGTCCTTCAGCGCCACCGAGAGGCACAGCATCACCAGCGTCTCCTGCATCTGCCGCGTCAGCCGCCCCACCACGCCGAAGTCCAGCAGCGCCAGCCGGTTGCCCTCCAGGAGGAGGATGTTTCCCGGGTGCGGGTCGCCGTGGAACAGGCCGTCCGTGAAGAGCTGGCGGAAGCTCGCCTCCAGGATGTTCTTCGCGATGACCTTCCGGTCCTCCTCGGGAAGCTGCGCCTGGTTGATCTTCACCCCGCGGATGAACTCCAGCGTCAGCACCGTGCGGCTCGACAGCGAGGCATAGACGCGCGGAATCTTGAGGTACGTCCGCTCGCGGTGGGTCTCCAGGAAGGCGCGGACGTTGTCGGCCTCGTTGAGGAAGTCCAGCTCCTCGTGGATGGCCCGGTCGAACTCGTCGACGATGCCGGTGGGCGTGTAGACGCCCGTCTCCTCCACCACGGCCTCCAAGAGGCGCGCCAGGCCGCGCAGCACCCCCAGGTCCGAGTCGATGCTCGCGGCAATGCCCGGCCGCTGCACCTTCACCACCACCTCCTCGCCCTCCAGCGTGACGGCCCGGTGCACCTGCGCGATGGACGCGGCGGCCAGCGGCGTCGGGTCTATCTGCGCGAACAGCTCCTGCACGTCCTTGCCCAGCGAGTCGCGAATCTGCGCGTGCACCTGCTCCAGGGGGATGGGGACCACGTGGTCCTGGAGAAGGGACAGTTCGTCGATGAACTCCGCGGGCAGCAGGTCCGCGCGGGTGGAGAGCACCTGGCCCAGCTTGATGAAGGTGGGGCCCAAATCACTGAGCAGCATGCGGAAGCGCCGGGCGGTGGACGCGCGCTGCGTCTCCGGGGAGACCTCCACCTTCTCCTTGCGGCCCAGCATGCGCCACAGGCCGGCGCGCTCGGCCAGCTCGCCAAAGCCGTGGCGCGCCGCGATGACGGAGATCTGCCGAACGCGGTTGAGGTCCTGGAAAATCACGTACGCCGCCCTTTGTCCCTACGTTACGCCGGGGCCACCGGCTTCGCCACGAACCGCAGCAGCACGTAGCCCACCACCGCCGACAGGAGCGAGCCCACCAGGATGCCCAGCTTGGCCTCCCTCAAAAGCTCCGGCTCCTTCAGGAAGGCCAGCCCCGCCACGAACAGCGCCACGGTGAAGCCGATGCCCGCCACCACCGCCACGCCGTGCAGCTGCCCCACGCCCGCCCCGCCCGGCATGTCGGACACCCGTGCCTTCACCGCCGCCCACGTGAAGGCGAAGATGCCCAGCTGCTTGCCGGCGAAGAGGCCCACGATGATGCCCAGCGGCAGGGGCTTCAAGAGGTCCCCCCAGCCCATGCCCTCCAGGGAGATGCCGGAGTTGGCCAGCGCGAACAGGGGGACGATGCCGTAGGCCACGTACGGGTGCCACAGGTGCACGAAGCGGTTGAGCGGCGGCTCCAGGTCCTCCAGGCGCTCCTCGATGTAGAGAATCTGCGCGCCGCGCACCTGCTCGTCGCCCACCTCCCGGACGCACTGCGAGGCGAAGCCGGCCAGCTCCTCCAGCACCTCCCGGCCGCCGCGCGTGGGGAGCGCGGGGATGAACAGCCCCAGCGCCACTCCGGACAGCGTGGCGTGGATGCCCGCGTGGTGCATGGCGTACCAGAGCGCCGCCCCCGCCACGAGGTACACCATGCCGCTGCGCACGTAGAAGCGGTTGAGCACGAGCAGCACCGCCAGCACGCCCGCGCTCACGAGCAGCCACTCCACGTGCAGCCCGCTGCCGTAGAAGAGGGCGATGACGAGGATGCCGCCGATGTCGTCGAAGATGGCCAGCGCGGTGAGGAACACCACCAGCCCGTGGCCCACCCGGGCCTTCACCAGCGTGAGGCAGCCGATGGCGAAGGCGATGTCCGTGGCCATGGGAATGGCCCAGCCCGCCATGGACGGGGTGCCGTGGTTGAAGGCGATGTAGAGCAGCGCGGGCACCACCATGCCGCCCAGCGCGGCGATGAGCGGCAGCAGCGCCCGGGAGAAGGTGCGCAGCTCGCCCGAGGTCAGCTCGCGCTTGATCTCCATGCCCACCACGAAGAAGAAGAGCGTCATCAGCCCGTCGTTGACGAGCTCGCGGAAGCTGAAGCCCGCCCGCATGCCGTCCAGGCCCATCTCCAGGTGGGCATCGAACAGGGCGTTGTAGGCACCGGCCCAGGGGGAGTTGGCCCACACCATGGCGGCCACCGCCGAGAGCGCCAGGAGGATGCCGCTGCTGGCCTCCAGCCGGAAGAAGGCCTGGAGGGGGAACAGGGCGGCACGGAAGAGGGCCGGTACGGGGGGCGGCGGCGAGGCTCGCGGCGGGGGCGTCGTCGGGGGCGTCTCCATGATGCGGACACCTTGCACGGCCGGGCGGACGGGCGCACCCGTTTTCGGCCGGAGGGCGGCGGCGAGTGTCGGCGGCGGATGATAAAGGAACGCGGCAGGTAGGGTGGCGGGTTCGTTGATCCGCAGGTCGGGTCGTGAGAGAAGGGCAGGGATGGCCGTGACGCAGCAGGCGAAGGCAGTGAAGGCAGCGGTGGACCTCCCCGGGGACGTGACTCCAGACGTCGGCCAGGGGACGGGCGAGGGAGCGGGCGCGCGGGAAATCGCCTCCCTGACACCGATGATGCGGCAGTACCTGGAGCTGAAGGCCCTCCACCCGGACTCGGTGCTGTTCTTCCGGCTGGGGGACTTCTACGAGATGTTCTTCGAGGACGCGGTGCGCGCCTCGGAGCTGCTGCAGATCACCCTCACCGCGAGGGCCAAGGGCGCGGACAAGATTCCCATGTGCGGGGTGCCGTACCACTCGGCGCGCCGCTACATCGCCCGGCTCATCAACGAAGGCCTGAAGGTCGCCATCTGCGAGCAGGTGGAGGAGGCCGGCAGCGGGCCCGGCATCGTCCGGCGGGACGTCACGCGGGTGATTACGCCCGGCATGGTGCTGGACGACGAGGTGCTGGAGCCGCAGGCCAGCAACTTCCTCGCGGCCGTGTGCTGGGGCGAGCGGGGCTGGGGCGCGGCGCTGCTGGAGGCGTCCACCGGCGAGTTCATGGCATTGGAGGCGGCCACGTCCGCGGAGCTGGCGGAGGCGCTGTCGCGCGTGGAGCCCCGGGAGCTGCTGGTACCGCAGGGGCAGCGCAACTCGCCGGAGGTGGCGCAGTTGTGCGGCCGGCTGTCGCGCACGCCGGCGGTGGCGGAGGGTGAGTCCGCGGGCTTCGAGCCGACGCGGGCGGGCAACTACCTGCGCAGCCACTTCTCCGTGCAGTCGCTGTCCGCCTTCGGGCTGGACGACTCGCCCCTGGCCACCGGGGCGGCGGGCGCGGCACTGCGCTACCTCAAGGACACGCAGAAGACGCCCGCGGCGCACGTGGACCGGCTGAGCCGCCAGGAGCGCGCCGGCAACCTCCTGATGGACGAGTCCTCCCGGGCCAACCTGGAGGTGCTGCGCTCCCAGCGGGACGGCGGGCGCAAGGGCTCGCTGCTGGGGGTATTGGACAGGACGGTGACGAGCCTGGGCGCGCGCAAGCTGGCGCGCTGGCTGGCGTCTCCGCTGGGCTCGCTGCCGGAAATCCATGCGCGGCTGGACTCCGTGGAGGAGCTGTCCGGGCGCAGCGTGTGGCGCGAGGAGCTGGCCACCATCCTCAAGGAGGTGGGCGATCTGGAGCGGCTGTGCGGCCGGCTGTCGCTGGGCGCGGGCAACGCCCGGGACCTGCGCGCGCTGGGCGTGTCGCTGGCGGGGCTGCCCCGGCTGGGGACGGCGCTGGCTCGGTGCCAGTCCACGCTGCTCAAGTCGCTGTCCGGGCCGCTGACCGCGCTGCCGGAGCTGGCGGAGCTGCTGGGCCGCGCGGTGGCGGACGAGCCGCCGGTGGTGCTGAAGGAGGGCGGGATGATCCGCCCCGGCTTCGACGCGGAGCTGGACCGGCTGGTGGCGCTGTCCACGTCGGGCAAGGACGTGCTGCTCCAGATAGAGGCGCGGGAGAAGGAGCGCACGGGCATCTCCTCGCTGAAGGTCCGCTACAACAAGGTCTTCGGGTACTACCTGGAGGTGACGAAGTCGAACCTGCACCTCGTGCCCTCGGACTACATCCGCAAGCAGACGACGGTGGGGGCGGAGCGCTTCGTCACGCCGGAGCTGAAGGAGCACGAGGAGCAGGTGCTCACCGCGGAGGAGCGCCGGTGCGTGCTGGAGCTGCAGCTCTTCGAGGAGCTGCGGGCGAAAGTCGTGGCGGAGGCGCCGCGCATCCGCTCGGCGGCGGAGGCGGTGGCGGCGTGTGACGCGCTCCTGTCCTTCGCGCGCTGCGCGGCGGAGTACGGCTACACGCGGCCGGAGGTGGACGCGTCGGAGGTGCTGCAGATCACCTCCGGCCGGCACCCGGTGGTGGAGCGCATGCTGGGGGCGGGCGAGTCCTTCGTCCCCAACGACGTGCGGATGGACCCGGAGGACGCGCAGCTGCTCGTCATCACCGGCCCCAACATGGCGGGCAAGAGCACGGTGATGCGGCAGGTGGCGCTGACGGCGCTGATGGCGCAGGCGGGCTCGTTCGTTCCGGCGAAGGCGGCGCGCATCGGCCTGTGTGATCGCATCTTCACGCGCGTGGGCGCGGCGGACAACCTGGCGCGCGGGCAGTCCACCTTCATGGTGGAGATGACGGAGACGAGCCACATCCTCCACCACGCCACGCGCAAGAGCCTCATCATCCTGGACGAGATTGGCCGCGGCACGTCCACCTTCGACGGGCTCTCCATCGCCTGGGCGGTGGCGGAGCACCTGCACGACACGGTGGGCGCGCGGGCGCTGTTCGCCACGCACTACCACGAGCTGGTGGACCTGGCCCGCGAGCGGCCCCGGGTGAAGAACCTGTGCGTCGCCGTGAAAGAGCAGGGCGGCAAGGTCATCTTCCTGCGCAAGCTGGTGCCGGGCGGGGCGAGCCGCTCATACGGCATCGAAGTGGCGAAGCTGGCCGGCCTTCCGCCGGAGGTGGTGTCCCGGGCGCGTGAGCTGCTGCAGAACCTGGAGTCGGGCGAATTGGACGACGCGGGCCGGCCCCGGGTGGCGGTGCGGCAGTCGGGGAAGAAGGGCACTCCGGCGGGGCAGCTCGGGCTGTTCGTGGCGGAGCCGGCGCCCGTGCTCCAGCCGTCGGCTCCGGCGCTGTCGCCCGCGCAGCAGAAGGCGCTGGACACGCTGAAGGCCGTCACCGTCGACCGGATGACGCCGCTGGACGCGCTGAACCTGCTGGCGCGGCTGCAGCGGGAGCTGGAGTAGCGCGGCTCGGCTGTCGGTCAGATTACAGAGCGTTTACCGCCCCTTCCCGGGGACTCCCTTCGTGCAAAGAAGGGAGCCCATGAGGCTGGTTTTCATCTGTGTGGGAGTCCTGGCCACGGGCTGCGCCGCCCGGGCTGTTTCCGAGCAACAGTCCGTCGCCCCCGCTGCGAGCGCGGCGGCGGACGCGCGAGCCTCCGTCGTCTTCGAGGGGATGTGTGATGCCTCGGGCGCGGTGGCGCTCGGGGGTGACTTGTTCGTGGTGGGGGACGACGAGGACAACATCCTCCGCGTCTACGACGCCCGGCGCGGCGGCGCCCCGGTGCGGAGCGTGGACCTGTCTCCGGACCTGGAGCTGCCCACGAAGAAGAAGCCCCCGGAGGCGGACATCGAGGCGGCGACGGGACTGGGCTCGCTGTCCTTCTGGCTCACGTCGCATGGCCGGAACAGCTCCGGCAAGAAGCAGCCGAGCCGCCTGCGCTTCTTCGCCACCGAGGAGACGGACGGAGGCCCGAAGCTGGTGGGGCAGCCGTACTCGCACCTCTTGGATGACCTGCTCGCGGACCCGCGCATGGCCCCCTTCGCGCTCGAGCACGCCGAGGGGCTGGCGCCGAAATCGCCGGGCGGGTTGAACATCGAGGGCCTGACGGCGATGGCGGATGGCACGTCGCTCCTCATCGGCTTCCGCAGCCCGGTGCCCCAGGGCCGCGCGCTGGTGGTGCCGCTGCTGAACCCGACGGAGGTGGTGCGCGAGGGGGCGCGGGCCCGCCTGGGCGAGCCGAGGCTCCTGGACCTGGGCGGACTTGGCATCCGCTCGCTGTCGTGGTGGCACGGGCGCTACGTCATCATCAGCGGGGCCACCGCGAGCGAGGCGACGTCCCGCCTGTTCACCTGGCGCGGCGGGGACGATGCGCCCGTGCCCGCCTCGGAGGTGGACCTCACCGGGCTGAACCCCGAGGCCTTCTTCACGCCGGAGCAGGCGGAGGAAATCCTGCTCCTGAGCGATGACGGCACGGTTCCGCTCGACGGGGTGGAGTGCAAGCGATTGAAGGACCCGGCGCGCAAGCGCTTCCGCGGCGTCTGGGTGCGGCTGCCGCCCGAGCCGAAGTGATGCGCCTTACGCCGCGTCGTCGGAGTTGCTCGGGCCGAGGAGCAGGCGTGAGAAGCCACGGGCCGAGGTGGGGTAGGCTGGCCGCCGCATGCAGCTGGCCATTCCCCATGCCCCCCGGAAGGTGCGACTGACGCAGGTGCCCGGCGCGGTGGTGCGCCTCGTGCGAGGCGTGGTGCTGGGCCTCGCCTTCATCGCGCTCCTCGGCACCGGGGCGGCGTGGGCCGGGCGCTTCTTCGTGGAGGAGCAGGGCTTCACCGCGCGCGCCGAGGAAATCGACGGGCTGGTGGTGGCCACGCGCCTGCCGCCCAAGGATGCGCGTGACGGAGCGGAAGGCGCACTCGAGGTGCTCTACACGTTCCAGGACCGCGAGCACTCCGTCTCCGGCGTGCGCACCTACGCCGAGTACGCGGAAGGGCTGGGGCGGGGCGCGAAGGTGAAGCTGCTGGTGGACCCGGCCGTGCCGGACCGTCCTCGCGAGGCGGGCTTCGCGCGGGCCCGGGCCACGCGGGTGGGACTGCTGCCCTGGGGCCTGGGCCTGGGCGCACTGGTGGCGGTGGGGCTCTTCTCATGGGAGGTGCGGCGGCTCTGGCGCGCGGAGGTGGAGCCGCTGCGGCTGGGCGCGCTGGTGTGGCTGACGCCGGACGGGCCGCTCCCGGAGTCGCGGGGCGAGGTGTCCTTCCCCGCGCACTACTTCCGGCAGGACGTGAAGCACGCGGTGCGCGCGCGGGTGCGGCCGGGGCGGGCGCCGGTGCGCAACGCGGAGAAGGTGCTGGCGGCGGTGGTGCCCCGTCAGCCCGGCTGGGCGCGCGTCATCGACCAGGAGCTGGCGAAGGAGCTGGGCTGGGTGCGCTGACGGGAAGGGGAGGGGCCGAAAATTTGCCGGTGACATGGGGCCGTGTGACACACGCCTGTAGCTCCTTGTCCGCCGGAGGAATCCATGCGCCTCGCTCTCGTGCTGCCCGTGCTGCTGTTGCTCGTCCCGGGCGCGGTGGGAGCGGCGAAGCGCAATGAGGCCGAGGAGGCCTACCAGGGCGCCCGGCGCTCCTACTACGCGCTGAAGGATGACGCGTCTCGGCGCAAGCTGCGCCACCACTGGCTCAACGTGGTGCGCAAGTTCGAGGCGGTGGCCACGCGCCACCCGAAGTCGGACCGCGCCCCGGATGCCCTCTTCACCGCCGCCGAGCTGCTCCAGGAGCTGAGCCGCGTCTCCTTCGTCGAGGACGACCTGAAGGCCGCCATCTCCCACTACAAGCAGGTCCGCGAGGACTACCCGAAGCACCGGCTCGCGGACGACGCCGCGCTGGCGCTGTCTCGCATCTACGTGAATCGGTTGGACCAGCCGGACGTGGCGCGGCGCATCCTGACGGAGACGCTCGCGAAGAATGGCAAGGGAGACCAGGCGAAGGACATGAAGGCGCTGCTGGCCACGCTGCCCGCGCCCGCGAAGTCCGCTCCGGCGAGCAAGCCCGCGCCCGTGAAGCCCGCGTCCCCCGCCGCTGACGAGCGCGCCTCCGCGGTGGCGCAGGTGTCCCCGCCGGCCGAGCGCTCGGGCTCGGCGCTGGTGGGCGCCATCGAGAAGCTCGCGCGGGAGCCGTCGCCGATGATTCCCCGGTTGGATCCGAACACGCCCGCGGCCAACCACGAGGACGAGGAGAAGGGGCTGGATGGAGCGGTGGCGGCGGCACTTGCGGCGAAGGAGGCCCGGGCCGCGACGGTGGCTCCGAAGAAGCCGTCGGATGAGCTGGAGTCCCAGTCCGCCGCCGCGGAGCCGGTCGCCGTGGCCGCCGCGCCGAAGAAGCCGGCCGCCGAGAAGGAGCCCGCCCGGGACCTGAAGGCCGTCGCGCCGAAGCCCTCGGCCGAGCCGGCCCCTGTCGTCGCTGCGGCGGAGAAGGCCGAGGCGAAGGGGAACACGAAGGACTCCGAGGCGCCGTACACCATCGTCGTCGCGCCGCCCGAGCCGCCGAAGCCCATCACCCGTCCGGTGGACGAGAAGGTGGCGCAGGCGCGGCTGAAGGCGGTGTCCAAGCAGTCGCGCGGCGCGGAGCTGACGCTGGCGGAGCAGCTCGGGCTGAAGGTGCGGCGCGTGGTCATCGACCCGGGGCACGGCGGTCACGACACGGGCGCCATCGGCAAGGAGAAGACGCGCGAGAAGGACGTGGCGCTGTCCATCGCGAAGAAGCTGGCGGAGGAGCTGCGCGAGAAGGGCCTGGAGGTGGTGCTGACGCGCGACGATGACCGGTTCATCCGCCTGGAGGACCGGGCGAAGTTCGCCAACGCGGAGCATGGAGACTTGTTCATCTCGGTCCACTGCAACGCGGCGGCGAGCCGCAAGCTGCGCGGCGTGGAGACGTACACGCTGAACACGTCGGCGGACCGCTACTCCATCCGGCTGGCGGCGCGGGAGAACCAGTCGTCGGAGAAGGGCATCAGCGACTTGCAGTTCATCCTGGCGGACCTGGCCACGAAGGCGAACACCGAGGAGTCGTCGCGGCTGGCGAACCAGGTGCAGCGCAACATGGTGACGGGCCTGTCGCGCAAGTACACGGGCATCAAGGACCTGGGGCACAAGGAGGCGCTGTTCTACGTGCTGCTGGGCGTGAAGATGCCGGCCATCCTGGTGGAGACGTCCTTCTTGTCGAATCCGGAGGACGAGGAGCGCCTGGCCTCGGGCGCGTTCCAGACCGAGGTGGCGAAGGCGATTTCGCAGGGCGTGGAGGACTTCCTCGACGACCGCGGCCGCGTGGCGAAGGTGGACTGAGGGAAGCAGGGGAGCGCAGCGGCAGCTCTCCTGGCCGGCCGTGGTGAACACGAGTCGTCCGCCGCGGACCTCGACGTGTTACGAGCGTCCGCATGTCCAAGAACCTACCCGCACGCCCTCGCGCCGTCCTCGTCGGCGTCCAGTTCCCCAGCGTCTCGGACACGGAGCACGCCGCGGACCTCGCGGAGCTCCGCCGGCTGGTGCACACGCTGGGCTATGACGCCGTGGCGACGGTGACCCAGCGCCGCTCGGGGCTGGCCTCCGGGACGGTGCTCGGCACGGGAAAGCTCAAGGAGCTGGCCGCGCTCACCGGTGGACCCGGCGTGATTACGTCCGGAGCTCGCAACCAGACCTCCAAGGCCCGCGCGAAGTGGGAGGCCGAGGAGGAGGGCGCGCCCGAGGCGGAGGCGTCCGGCGCGCAAGAGGGTGACGCCGAGGCCGAGGAGGAAGAGGCCGAGCCGACGGAGGAGCCCACCGACGTTGAAGAAGCCGCCGCGGCCGGGCCGCGTCCCACGGTGGTGGTCGTCGACCACGAGCTGTCGCCCAGCCAGCTTCGCAACCTCGAGAAGGCCACCGGCGCGCTGGTGATGGACCGCACCGGCGTCATCGTCGACATCTTCCATCGGCACGCGCGGAGCCACGAGGCGCGCATGCAGGTGGAGATTGCCCGGCTCAACTACCTCGCGCCCCGGCTGCGCGAGTCCTCGGGAGGCAGTGAGCGCCAGCAGGGCCGTGGCGCCGGTGACTCCGCCGTGGAGCTCGACCGGCGCAAGATTCGCGACCGGCTCGCGGAGCTGCGCGAGGGGCTCGCCGCCATCGAAAGGGAGCAGGACAACCGCCGGTATGCCCGCCGGGATCAGCTCCGGGTGGCGCTGGTCGGCTACACCAACGCGGGCAAGTCCTCGCTGATGCGCGCCCTCACCGGCAGCGAGGTGCTGGTGGCGGACCAGCTCTTCGCCACGCTCGACACCACCGTGCGCGCGCTGCACCCGGAGACGCGGCCGCGCGTGCTCGTCTCCGACACGGTGGGCTTCATCCAGAAGCTGCCGCACGACCTCGTCGCCTCCTTCCGCTCTACCCTGGACGAGGCGCTGGAAGCCTCGCTGCTGCTCTACGTGGTGGACGCGTCCGACCCGACGTGGGACGCGCAGCTCGAAGTCACGCGGACGGTGCTCCGCGAGATTGGCGCGGATGCCGTTCCGAGCCGCCTGCTCCTGAACAAGGTGGACCGGCTGGATGACGCGGCGCGCGAGGCCCTGCGGGCCCGTCACCCGGACGCCATCCTGCTGTCGGCCCACCGGCCGGAAGACGTCGCGGCACTGCGGCGGAGCATCCTCCAGTTCTTCGAGGCGTCGATGGTGGAGGCCGACCTGGTGATTCCGTACGCCAACCAGGGGCGCATCGGCGAGGTGTACGAGCACACCACGGTGCTCTCCCAGGAGTACGACGAGAGCGGGAGCAAGCTCCGGGTGCGCGGTCTTCCCGGCGCGATTGCCCGGCTCACCCAGGCGTTCCAGGCGTGACGCGAGCGGCCGCACGGTCGGGCGCCTCGACGCACTGCGGCTGGGCAGGCAGGCGGGAGCGTCCCTCCGGCTGACGGACCCATGACATGGGCATGGCACAAGCCCGAGGTGTTGCGTCGTGACTCGACGTCCCCGCACACCTCGGAGCCCTGCATCCATGGACCGGACACCCCAGATCGCCGACAAGGAGCTCCTTGCGCGGACACGCCCCTTCGCCGTGCAGGACACCGCGAGGGCAGGGTGGAACATCGCCGCCACCTATGGCGCGCTGGTAGCGGCTGTCGCCATCGCCGCCGCCGCGCCGTGGTGGCCGCTGAGAATCGTGGGCCTGTTCCTGGAGGCGCTCGTCCTCGTCCGCGCCTTCATCCTCTTCCATGACTTCATGCACGGGGCCCTGCTGCCCGGCTCGCGCGTGACGCGGTGGCTCTTTCACGCGCAGGGCATCCTGACGCTCACGCCCGCGCGCATCTGGAACGACACCCACAACCACCACCACGCCAACACCGCGCGCCTCGCCGCCTCCGCCGCAGGCACGTTCACGACGTGGACCACGGACACGTGGAACAAGGCCTCGCGCTGGCAGCGGCTCGCGTATGTCGTCGAGCGGCATCCGCTGACGTTCGCCACCGGCTACTTCACCGCGTTCCTGCTGAGCCTGTGCGTGGTGCCTTTCCTGAAGAACCCGCGCCGGTACGCGTCGTCGGGGCTCGCGGTGCTCGTGCACCTCACGCTGTCGGTGGTGGTCTGGCGCGTGTTCGGTCCCGGCGTCTACCTCTCCGCGTTCCTCGGTCCGCTCGTGGCCGCGTACGCGCTGGGCGTCTACCTCTTCTATTCGCAGCACAACTTCCCGGACGTCGCGATTCGCGCCGAGGAGCAGTGGACGCACGCGGGCTCGGCGCTGGAGGCCTCGAGCTACCTGGCCTGTGGGCCCGTGCTGGCGTGGTTCACCGGCAACATCGGCTACCACCACGTCCACCACCTGAACCCGCGCATTCCGTTCTACCGGCTGCCGGAGGCCATGGCCGCCATCCCCGAGCTGCAGCACCCGCGAGTCACGACGCTGAACGTGACGGACGTGCTCGCGTGCCTGCGGCAGAACCTGTGGGACCCGGAGCAGGGACGGATGGTCCGCTACAGCGAGGCCCAGGTCCACTCCGCGTAGTCCACCCAGAAGATTCCGGAGCGGGTGAACGCCCTCGATGAGCGGGGGTACGAGGCGTCTCGCCGCCACGGTGCGGGCGACCGGAACTGCCAGTCAGGTGCGTATGGTGACTGGCCTCCCAGAAGACAGGGAAGGGCCGTGGTCTACCCATTCCCGCTGGAGAGAATCCCGCCATGCGCATCCCCCGTGTCGCGCTGCTGCTCCTCACGCCCCTGCTGGCCCTCGTGGCCTGCTCGCCCACTTCGAACGAACCGGAAGCAGCATCCAAGACGGAGAGGCCCACCCCCGCCACGTCCTCGGCGGGACTGGTGGACCCGCCCTTCCTCGGCGTGGACGAGCTGTGGGGCCGTGAGGGCCTGGGCCCCTGGCGCGGCGGCCAGCTCTTCCACGTCCAGGGCAACCTCGTGGAAGTGTGGAACGACGCCGGCAATCTCGCGATGCGCCAGTTCCGCGCACCCGCCTCGGGCGCCGGGCTGGAGCTCGTCTGGGAGGGGACGCACGCAGAGGGCTACGGCACCCACCTCCTCGTCCTGGGCGACAGCATCATCCAGTTCTGGGACAACAACGGTCGGCTGGGAATGATGCAGTACCGGCTGCGCGCCAACGGCATCGGCTTCGACGAGGTGTGGGCCACCGCGAACATCGGGGAGGGCTACTCCACCCGGTTCTTCGCCCTGGGCAACAACCTCATCCAGCTCTGGAACAACAACGGGCAGACGGCCACCATCCACTATGCCCTGGACACGGATGGCAGCGGCTTCGTGTGGCGGGCCAACCAGACGCACGCCGAGGGCCATGGCCTCGAGTACGTCGCGTACGGCGACAGCCTCCTGCAGTTCTGGGACAACAACGGACACGTGGGCGCCATCCAGTACCGCCTGCGCGCGGATGGCCAGGGCCTGGACGAGGTCTGGGGGGACGCGGACCTGGAGCGGCCCTGGGGAGGGGAGTTCCACGTCATCGGACAGGACGTGCTGCAGCTGAGGAACAACAACGGGCGTCTGGCGATGGTCCGGTACGCCCCGCTCGCGCCCCAGGGCTTCGCCGCGCAGCCCGAGCAGCCCGACGTGGGCACGGGCTTCGGGCCCCGGCAGCTGGTGGTGGGCTCCACGCTCGTGCAGCTGTGGAATGCCAATGGACGCCTGGGAGTGCTCTCCCACGTGCGCGAGCCGAATGAATCGCAGTACACGTGGAAGGGGGGCGTGGACATGTTCGCGCCCTACGACGGCAATTTCCTCGCCATGGGGAACGTGCTGGTCCAGGCCCGTGACGTCAACGGCCAGCTCGCGCTGCTCCAGTACGGGCTCGCGGGCTGCTACAGCACGCCCCACCTGACGCAATACGGTTACTACAACTACTACAACATGCTCAATGCTCCGGCGTTGAACCTCGCGGAGCTGAAGGACCACACGAACCTGGCGCCCGTGTACATGTTCCCGCAGGCGGACGCCCGGGCACCCGAGACGGTGTTCCCGGCGCTGCACGCCGCGGGCATGAAGGGCCTGGTCTTCCTCTGGGGCGGGGAGCTGGAGGATGGCCACGGCAAGCTCATCACCGGCTGCAGCGCGGCCGAGAAGGCGGTGTGGCTGCCGAAGTGGACCGCGCTCGCCAACCGGCTGCAACCCTACGTCAACGACATCGGCGGGCTGTACTTCGAGGAGATGCACTGGCGGCAGCTCCACGGGTACTACGTGGATAAGCACGGTCCGATGCGGACGGCTCCCGTCTCGCCCGACACCGTGCTCGCGGACCTGGAGCTGACCAATCAGCGCCTGTCCTGCCTGCTGCAGCAGGTGCGCGCCGACTTCCCCAACACGAAGATCGTCCTGGCGGAGACGCCGGAGATCTTCTCCGGGGACCTCCGGGGCATCCGCCCGAACCTCCTCTGCAAGAGCTGCGTGGCGCAGGTGCGGATTCCCAAGGAGGTGGACTTCCTGGGGACCTACTTCTACCAGGCAGACCCCAGCGGGTTCCGGGCGGCGAGCCAGCGCGTGAGGAGCAGCTGCAACACGTGGTCGGAGTGGGATGCGTACAACTGCCTCGAGAATGGCGATCAGCCGGCCTGCATCCGCCATGCGGCGCAGACCACCACCTGCGTGGAGACCCTTGACGGCTACCAGTTGTCGGACGCGATGCAGGCGAAGCTCCAGCCCCCGTCGCCGCTGCAGAACGAGCAGCGGCTCTTCGCGATTCCGGCCTCCAACACGCACCCCGCCGCGAATGCGACGGAGCGCGCCCAGGCCTCGCTGGCGCGGCGCTCGCTCCTCAACAACCTCTACGCCATGGCCGCGAACAACCCGCGCTACGTGGGACTCTTCTCCTACTACTGGGCGGCCTCCTACGAGGAGCCATTGCCGGAGCCGGGCGCCTGGCTCGTCGATGAGAACGGGCTGGGTCGGCTCCCGCTGAACAACCCCCTGCGCAAGCGGTACTGGGACGTCGGGCGCTGCATCCTGCCCGGCCGCCCCCTGTAGCGCGTCGACTGCACGCGGGGAGGGGAGCTCAATGTGTCACGCACTCTGAGTATCAATAACACCTTGATTTCCCCGAATTCTACGCTTAGAGTGATTCGGCCAGTGCGATGACCGCGCACGGCCTGTAGCGCGCAGTGTCTCGTCGCGCGCAGCAGGGCGGTGCCGTCCCCTGACGGCACCGCGTCAGCTCCGGCCGCGCAATGCGGCTGTCCCCGTCACACCGCGTGGAGCCCGATTCGTGAAACATCCTCTCCAACACCGCCCGACCTCCCTTGCCGTCGCCACCTCCTTGTTCCTCGCCGCGGGCACCGCCTCCGCGGCGAGCCGCGTCGACCTGCACCTGCAGGACGTCGGTGCGATCCGCCAGCAGAGCGCGGGCCTCGCCGCCGCCGGCGGCCCCGCCGGCCATGCCCGGGCCCTCGGCCTCGACGCTGACTCGGGCCTGCTCCTGCTCGACCGCATCAGCGACCGCGGGGTGCGCAATCACCGCTACCAGCAGACCTTCCGTGGCATCCCGATCTTCGGCGAGCACGTCATCGTCAACGAGGACGCCAACGGTGAGCTCCGCGCGCTGTTCGGGCGCAAGGTCACCGGGCTGGAGCGGGACATCCAGGACGTCACCCCCCGCCTCTCCGCCGCGCAGGCGCTGGACGTCGCCCGGGGTGCCGGTCTCGGCAACCGCGTTGCCGCCATGCTCCTCTCCGATGAGAAGTCCCAGCTGATGATCTTCATCGACGACGAGGGCCGCGCCCACAAGGCCTACGTCGTCAGCTACTTCGCCGACACCTTCGGTGGCGGTTCGCCGACCCGCCCGGTGGTGGTCGTCGACGCGGACAATGGCCGCGTGCTCGCGCAGTGGGAGAACCTGCAGCACGTGCTGGTCGGCACGGGACCCGGCGGCAACCTCAAGACGGGCCAGTACGAGTACGGCACGAACTACGGCTATCTGGACGTGGCCCAGTCGGGCACCACGTGCACGATGAGCAACGCCAACGTCGCGACCGTCAACCTCAACCACGGCACGTCCGGCTCCACCCCGTTCTCCTATACGTGTCCTCGCAACACGGTGAAGAACATCAATGGGGCCTACTCGCCGCTCAATGACGCGCACTTCTTCGGCGGCGTCATCTTCAACATGTATCAGGCCTACATCGGCAAGGCTCCGCTGACCTTCCAGCTGACCATGCGGGTGCACTACGCCACCAACTACGAGAACGCCTTCTGGAATGGCACGGCGATGACGTTTGGCGACGGGTACACGACGTTCTACCCGCTGGTCAGCCTCGACGTCGCCTCGCATGAAGTCTCACACGGCTTCACCGAGCAGAACTCGGGGTTGATCTATTCCAGCCAGTCGGGCGGCATCAATGAAGCCTTCTCCGACATCGCCGGCGAGGCCGCCGAGTACTACATGCGCGGCAGCAATGACTTCCTGGTCGGCGCCGATATCTTCAAGAGCAGCGGTGCGCTGCGATACATGGCCAATCCGCCGCTGGACGGCGCCTCCATCGGCCATGCCTCCAATTACTACGAAGGCCTGGACGTGCATTACTCGTCCGGCGTGTACAACAAGGCCTTCTACCTGATTGCCACCAGGCCGGGCTGGAACACGCAGAAGGCCTTCCAGGTCTTCGCTCGCGCCAACGACCTGTATTGGACCCCGAGCACGAACTTCAACCAGGGCGCATGCGGCGTGCAGACCGCGGCGCAGGACTACGGCTACAACGTCTCCGACGTCTCCGCGGCCTTCGCCTCGGTCGGCGTCAACTGCGGCGGCGCAGTCGAGCTGTTCCGGCAGACGGACACCAGCGGCAAGCTCACCATCGCCGTGTTCGAGCGCTATTCGACGACGAGCGCTGGTATCAACACCAACTTCGCGGTGAGCGTGCCTGGCGACTTCGTGGTGGTCGGCGGCGGCGGTGAGGGCAAGGAAGGCCCGTCGGGCAACCTGCTGACCGCCTCGTATCCGGATTCCGGGCTGACCTCGTGGCTGGTCTCCACCAAGGACCACCTCGAGTCGGATCCGGTGCAGGTGCGCGCCTGGGCCATCGGGCTGAAGGTCGCGGGGCTGACCCCGGCGCAGCTGCGTGGGTACCTGACCGTCAGCTCGGCGACGAGCGCCTCTGTCGCCCATCCCGACGTCACCGCGACCCTGCCGGCGGGCTTCGTGCTGGTGGGCGGCGGAATCAAGGTGAACTGGAGCGGTAACGGCAATCTCGCCACCGCGTCCGCGCCCTCCGGCGCGAGCGCCTGGCGCGTGCGCTCGAAGGACCACAAGGAGTCCTCGCCCGCGACGGCGCAGGCGTACGCGATTGGCATCAGCAGCTCGATTCCGGGCGTCGGTACCATCGGCAATGTCATCAACGGCGGCACCTCGGCGGTCGCCGCGCACCCGAGCTACACGATGGGCCTGAGCACGGGCTATGCGCTCAGCGGCTGCGGCGCGTTCGTGAACTGGAGCGGCGCCGGCAATCTGCTGTGGCGGATCAAGCCGGTCAACTCGGGCTGCGCGGTCGCGTCGAAGGACCACATCGACTCCTCGCCGGCTTCCATCTCCGGCTACGCGATTGGCCTTCGCGCGTTCTAGGCGTTCGCGGTACCGGTGAGGATGCCGTGGACAGGAGGGCTGCCTTCGGGGGCCCTCCTGTCGCCGTCGGACGACGGGGCCTCCGGCGGAGCCATTACGGCCGGGCGCCGGGTTGGTACACGGGTCGCCGTGCTCAGCCTCTCGGAGGCCCAACCCCAGGGCGGAGGGGCGTGGCTGCGGTTAGACTTCGCGAATGCATTCCAGCCCATCCAGCCGGTCGTCCGTCGTCGTGGCGGAGCTGGGGCCTACGAATACAGGGAAGACCCACCGAGCCATCGAGCGCATGCTCGAGCACGACACGGGCATGATGGGGTTGCCGCTGCGCCTGCTTGCTCGTGAGGTCTACGACCGGGTGACCGCTCGGGTGGGCGAGGGCCGGGTGGCGCTGATGACGGGCGAGGAGAAGCGCCTGCCGCCGCGCCCCGACTACTGGATCTGCACCGTCGAGGCGATGCCGACCGACAAGCAGGTCGACTTCCTCGCCGTGGATGAAATCCAGCTCGCCGCCCACCGCGAGCGTGGGCACGTCTTCACCGACCGGTTGCTCCATGCGCGAGGGCGCCGGGAGACCTGGTTCCTGGGCGCGGACACGATGCGGCCGATGGTGCAGGGGCTCATCCCCCACGCGTCGGTGAAGCGCGCCACCCGCCTGTCCCAGCTTCGCTATGCCGGGCGTCGCTCCCTGAAGAGCCTGCCTCCGCGCTCGGCCGTGGTCGCGTTCTCCGCGGACCGCGTCTACGAGCTCGCCGAGGCGCTGCGCCGCCTCCGGGGCGGAGTGGCCGTGGTGCTCGGAGCGCTGTCTCCGAGAACGCGGAATGCCCAGGTGGCGATGTACCAGGCAGGGGAGGTCCAGTACCTCGTGGCGACGGATGCCATCGGGATGGGACTGAACCTGGACCTCAACCACGTGGCCTTCGCGGGGCTCTCCAAGTACGACGGCGCCGAGCAGCGAGACCTCTTCCCGGACGAGATGGCGCAGATTGCCGGCCGCGCGGGGCGCCACCTGAATGACGGCAGCTTCGGCACCCTGAACACGCTGCCCGAGCTGCATCCGCGCGTCGTCTCCGCCATCGAGTCACACCGTTTCCCCGCGGTGCGAAGCCTCATCTGGCGCAACGCCGAGCTCGACTTCGCGAGCCCGGAGGCCCTGCTGGATTCACTGTCCCGGGCTCCGCAGCACAATGCCTTCGTGCGGGTGGAGCGCGCGGACGACTTCGACGCGCTCAAGGACCTCTCGCACGTCCCGGCCATTCGAGACGTCGCCACGGACAGGGCCCGGGTCGAGCTGCTGTGGCAGGTCTGCCAGATTCCGGACTTCCGCAAGGGGCTCTTCGGCCAGCACGTGACGCTGCTGCGTGAGACCTTCCTCCAGCTCACCGACGGTGACGGGAAGCTGGAACACGACTGGCTGTCCAGGCAGGTCTCGCCGCTCGACGATGTCTCCGGAGACATCCACACGCTGATGGACCGGCTGGCCGCCATCCGCATCTGGACGTACATCAGTCATCGCTCGAGCTGGCTGCACGACGCCGAGCAGTGGCAGGAGCGCACCCGCCATATCGAGGACGCGCTGGGGGACGCCCTGCATGAGCGGCTCGTGGAGCGCTTCGTGCAGCGGGCCGCACGCAGGAGCGCGCGCCGCTTCGTGAGGGCCACCGCACAGCCTGCACCCGGGTCGGACAGCCCCTTCGCCAAGTTGGGGCAGTTGCTCGGGGAGATGCCGGACGCTGACGGCGCCGTGCTGACGGAGGAGCAGTTCGTCCAGCGCGTGGTCGACGCGACGCACGACGCGTTCCAGGTGGATGCGTCGGGAAGCATCTCGTTCGAAGGGCAGCCGCTGGCCCGTCTGGTTCACGGGAGGGACCGGCGCACGCCGCAGCTCGCGCTGGCGGAGCCGGAGGTGTGGACGGGAGGCGCGCGGCAGCGGCTCGAGCGCCGCTTGGTGGCGCTCGCGAGGGACCTCGTCACCGAGGCGATGGGTGGCTTTCCAGCCGAGGCCCTCACCGGAGCGGGGCGCTCCGCGGCGATGCGCGGTGTCGCCTACCGCCTGGCCGAGGGGCTGGGGGTGATTTCCCAGGGCGAGGCGCGCGAGCAGTGGCGGCTCCTGGACGATGCGGCCCGGGAGCACTTGAGGACGCTGGGCGTGCGCGAGGGACAGCGCTTCCTCTACGTGGAGGCGGCGCTCGCACCGCATGCGCTCGAGCGCCGCTGCATGCTGACGGCGCTGTTCCAGCAGCGTCCTTCACCCAGGGGCGCTCCGCGAGAGCCGGTGCTCGAAGTCACCGAGCTGGGCGGCCGGGATGCGCGGGCCTTTGGCTACGCGGTGTTCGGTCCCGTGGCGCTGCGCATCGACATCGTCGAGCGGCTCGGTGAAGCGCTGCGCCACCCACACGGGGCCCGGCAGGTGCACGCGCTGATGCAGGAGCTGGGGCTGGAGAGCGGTCTTCGCACGCGGGTGCTGCGAGAGCTCGGAGGTCCTTCCGGGGGCGCTCCGGCGAAGCGGCGGCGGCGACGGCGGGGAGGCAAGCCGGTGGCGACGGCTCGTGACACGAATGGCGCCACCGGGCAGACGGCTCACCCGACTGTGCGCACCGCCTCGCGCAGTGCGCCTGACGGCAAGCTGTAGACATGTGCCTGGAGGGACTGTGGATGTAGTGTATTGACGGGAAATTACATACTCGCAGCTTAGTGTTGGCTAGCGAGAATTTCTTAAATTGCTAGATTTTACAGCTGTGTTGCCCTAGAATTTCTTGGTCCTCCGACGTTCCCGTTCTGGGACGGCGGGGAGGACTGATTGAGACAACGAGGGGCAACGAACATGTTCAAGAAAGCGGCAGTCGTGTTGGTCAGCTGTGGCGCGTTGCTGTCTGCCTGCGGTGGCGAGCCGCAGAGCGAGAACGATGAGATCGTCTCCAACCTGATCGAGGCCGGGTTCCCGTCCAACGACATCATGGTCGCCGACGGTGCCGTGTACGTGGGGCGCGACGCTCACGTCACCCTCGAGTCGTCCCGCGAGATGCTCCAGTCCGGCAAGCAGACCGCGGAGCAGTACCAGACGACCAACATCGTCGGCACCGGCGTGACGAAGATCTGCATCGTCCCCACGTCCCAGTTCAACGGCTACAGCCGCCTCAGCGCGGGGCTCGACCTGGCCATCGAGAACTACAACAGCCAGGGCCTGCGCATCACGTTCGCGCGCGGTTCGGCCTCGGATTGCACCGCGACCATCTCCGCGCGGACCACGAGCGGCGTGGGCGGCTCTTCCGGGTTCCCCAAGGGCGGCAAGCCCTACGGCACCATCAACATCGGCACCGGGCTTGAGAGCTACAGCGTTGACGTGAACGAGCACGTCATCACGCACGAGATTGGCCACACCATCGGGTTCCGTCACTCGGACTACTACGACCGCAGCATCAGCTGCGGCGGCGCCGCCAGCAACGAGGGTGCCTCGAACGTGGGCGCCATCCACATCCCCGGGACGCCGACCACGGCCACGAATGGCGGGTCGGTCATGAACTCCTGCTTCCGCTCGAACGAGAGCGGCGAGTGGAGCAGCTCCGACCGCACCGCGCTGAACTACCTGTACTGAGAGCTGAAGCGCGTGCCAGGCGGTGCCCGACGTGGGCACCGCCGTGCCGCTGCCCCGTCACGGCGCGGTGAAGGTGCGCGGGTCCGCGCTCAGCTCTGGGGAGACGGCTGCTCTCCCTCGGGCTGCTCCGCCTTCGCCGTGTCGGCGCGGATCTTCTCGGAGCGCTCGCACAGGTCATTCCAGGCGGCCTCGTATTCCTTCTTCATCCGGGGCCACTCCTTGCCCTTGCTCTTCATCAGGTCCTTGAGCACCGCCTGGGTGTTCTGGAGCGAGCGGCGCAGGAACACGAACTCCTCGCGCGTCAGCAGCGTGTCCTCGGCCCGGGTCCGGTCCCTGTTGGCCTCCCAGCCAGCGAACTGGGCGCCAAGGCTCTGCAGCTCCGCCTCCCGCTTGCGCTCATAGCCCGCGCGGACGACCTCCACCTTCGTCTCCATTCCGGTGACGGACTTGTCGAGTTCCTCGTAGGCCCGGCGCAGCTCCACCTTGCCGCTCTCGAAGTCCTCGGTCCCCTTCCTGCGAATCTCCTCCAGCTTGCGGCGGAAGTTCTCGGACCGGCGCTTCGCTCCGGATAGCTCCTGGATGTCGGCCTCCGCCTTGCGGACATCGGCTTCGGCTTCGACTTCGGCGAGCCGCGCGTCGAGCTGCTGCTTCTCCGCCTCCATCTTCTTCACGTACGCCTCTTGTTCCGTCATGGCTGCCAGCTCCCTTCGCCGCGCCTCGCGGCCACGGCTCCGTGCAGGTCAGGTGATGGATGAGGACGACCGTGCGGCGACGTATACAGGCCGGCGGGTGTGAGCCTGGCCCCCGGAGCCCTGGGGCGCGGGCTCGGGCACCGGCGCCTTGCCTGTCAGAGGAGCGGCGCTACCGCAGCGCGGAAGCAGGATCCACACGGGAGGCGCGCAGGGCCGGCAGGTAGCTGGCGAGCACGCCCATGAGGACGAGCACGCCCGCGCCGCCCGCGAGCACCGCCGGGTCCGCCGCGCTCACGCCGAACAGGACGCGCTGGAGCACGCGGCTGAGCGCGAGCGAGCCGAGCAGCCCCAGTCCCACTCCCAGCAGTGCCAGCGACGCGCCCTGGCGCACCACCATGGACAGCACGTCCTGCTTGCTCGCCCCCAGGGCCATGCGGATGGCCAGCTCCCGCGAGCGCTGGCTGAGCGAGTAGGCCATGACGCCGTAGACGCCCACCATCGCCAAGAGCAGCGCCACCGCCGCGAACACGCCCACCACCAGCGTGGGGTAGCGGCGCAGGAACAGCCACGGCGCGGTCGCCACCAATTCCTCCATGGTGCGCGCGTCGGACAGCACCAGGTTCGCGTCCTCGGCCCGCAGCTCGGTGCGCAGCGCGGCGGCCACGCTCGCGGCGCCCGGCTTCATGCGCACCACCAGGATGGCCCGGCTGGACGCATTCTGCGCGTCCGGCGTGTAGACGATGGGCGTGGCTTCCGCATCCAGGCCCGCCATGCGCTCGTCGCCCACCACGCCCACGATTTCGCGCGGCTTCTGCTCTGAGTTGAAGGTGAAGCGCACGCGCTGGCCCACCGGGTCCTGTCCCGGGAAGAGCTTCGCGGCCAGCGTCTCGTTGATGATGACCACCTCGGGCGCGTCCACGTTGTCCGTGCCGGCGAAGGCGCGCCCCCGCACCAGCGGCACGCTCAGGGTGCGGAAGTAGTTGGAGGTGATGGAGCGCAGATGGGCCTCGCTCTCCTCGCCCTGCACCGGAGGCGGCCGGCCTTCCACCACGTAGCGGATGGTGTTGCCGCGGCCGCTCAGCGGCAGCTTGCTGGTGAAGGCCGCGCCCGTCACGCCGGGCAGCGCCTCCGCGCGCGCCAGCAGCCGCGTGTGCAGGTCCGAGAGCGGACGGTCGTCCTGGTACTGCCCCGGCGGGGGCAGCACGTCCATCACCACCAGGTTCTCCCGGTCGAAGCCCGGGTCCACCGCCATCATCCGCGTCAGGCTCTTGAGCAAGAGCCCCGCGCCCACCAGCAGCACCAGCGCCAGCGCCACCTCGCCCACCACCAGCGCCTGGCGCAGCCGTCCGCGCGCTCCGCCCGCCACGCTCCGGGCCTGCCCCTTCATCGCGTCCTGCAGGTCCGGCCGGGTGGCCACCACGGCGGGCGCCAGGCCGAAGAGCACGCCCGTCAGCAACGACACGCCGAAGGTGAAGCCGAGCACCCGCGCGTCCAGCGGCAAATCCCGCAGGTACGGCATCGTGCCGAGCTGCGCGGCGGGGATGGCCGCGAGCAGCAGCTCCAGCCCCCACTGCGCGCACAGCAGCCCGGCCGCGCCGCCCAGCAGCGCCAGCAGCAGGCTCTCCGTGAGGAGCTGCTGCGCCAGCCGCCACCGGCTCGCGCCCAGTGCCAGGCGCACGGCCAGCTCGCCCTGGCGCGCGGTGGCCCGGGCGAGGAGGAGGTTCGCCACGTTGCCGCAGGCGATGAGCAGCACCAGCCCCACCGCGCCCAGCATCACCAGCAGCAGCGGCCGCAGCGGGCCCACGATTTCGTCGCGCAGGGGGACGAGCCGGGTGCCCACGCCGCTGTTGCTGTCGGGGTGCTCGGCCGCGAGCGCCTCGGAGATGCTGGCCAGCTCCGCCTGCGCCGCCTCTTGCGTCACGCCCGGCGCCAGCCGGCCCACCACGCGCACCCAATGCATGTTGCGGCGCTCCGTCATCCGCGCGGGGACGTTGGGACGCTGCGGGCACCAGACATCCGCCGCCTCGGCGAGCGCGAACTGGAAGCCCGCCGGCAGCACGCCGATGACGGTGCTCGGCTCGCCGTCGAGGTTGAGCGTGCGGCCGACCACGGACGCGTCTCCGCCGAAGTAGCGCTTCCACGCACCGTGGCTCAGCACGGCCACGCGCTCCGCGCCGGGAAGGTCATCTTCCGGCCCATACAAACGGCCAAGTGACGGCTGCGCGCCCAGCGTGCCGAAGAAGTTCCCCGAGGTGAGCGTCACCTGCACCATCTGCGAGCCCTCGGCGCGCACCATCGGCGCGGTGCGCGGCACGTAGCCGGCGAGCGACTCGAAGGACTTCGCGCGGGCCTGGTAGTCGACGAAGTTGGGGTAGGAGGCCTCCATGCTCTGGAAGTCGTCCTGGTTCCGGCGCGTCTCCCACACCTGCATCAGCCGCTCGGGGGCGGGGTAGGGCAGGGGCCTGAGCAGGGTGGCATCCACCACCGTGAAGATGGCCGTGTTGACGCCAATGCCGAGCGCCAGCGTCACTACTGCCACCACCGTGAACACGGGGTTCTTGAGGAGGCTGCGCAGCGCGTACCGGGCGTCCTGGGTGAGGCTCGTCAGCATGGAGGGCACCTGTGGGAGTCCAACTCCCGCAGCAACCCCCGTGCCGCCGTCAGTCTCGGGGCGCTTCGTGTGGGTGGACGCCGCGCCTGACCGCTCCTGGGACGGGGCATCCCAGGAGCGCACACGGCCCGCGGAGTCGCGCACTCAGGAAGGAAATCGCGCCTGCTACGGAGGCGTGCAGTCCAGGACGGGCTCTCCGTCCAGGTAGCAGGCGCCGTTGGAGCACCCCATGCCCGCCGGGCACTGGCAGAAGACCGTGCCGACACAGTCCCCGTTGCCGCTGCACTGGGTGGCAACCGTGCACGCGTCGTTGTCGTCGCAAGACTCACCCAGGCCGCTGGGCGCGTAGGAACAGGTGCCGTTGGAGCAGGTCCCGGGGTTGTCGTAGCACTGGCCCGGCGGGCTGTTGCAGACCACCGCATTGCCACCGCACGTGCCGCCGCCGTTGCACACGTCGCTGGTGGTGCAAGCGTTGCCGTCGTTGCAGGCCGTGCCCTGGCTCTTCGCGGGATAGCTGCACGTTCCGTTGGAGCAGGTGCCAGAGGATTGGTGGCACTGGCCCGGTGGGCTGTTGCAGACCACCGCGTTGCCGCCACACGTGCCACTCCCACTGCACACGTCACCGGTGGTGCACGCGTTCCCGTCATTGCACGCCGTGCCCGTGGGCTTCAGCGTGTAGCTGCACGTTCCGTTGGAGCACGTGCCCGCGGACTGGTGGCACTGGCTCGGTGGGCTGTTGCAGGCCACCGCGCTTCCACCGCAGCCTCCACTGCCATTGCACACGTCACCGGTGGTGCACGCGTTGCCGTCGTTGCAGGCCGTGCCCTGGCTCTTCGGGGCATAGCTGCACGAGCCGTTCGAGCAGGTCCCCGCGGATTGGTAGCACTGGCCCGGCGGGCTGTTGCAGGCCAACGCGCTGCCGCCACACGTGCCACTCCCGTTGCACACGTCGCCGGTGGTGCATGCGTTTCCATCATCGCAGGCCGTGCCCTGGGTCTTCGGAGTGTAGACACACGTGCTCCCATTCCACGTCCCCGGTGAGACATGACACGCGCCAGGCGGCGTGTTGCATATGGGCGGTGGAGTGTTCGAGGCGATGTTCAGCTTGAACCCGCCGTTCTTCGAGTTGGGCGGCGAGTAGCTGTCGACCACGATGCGCAGCACGTCGCCGGCGGCCAGGGTCAGCGTCACGGACGAGGTGAAGTTCGTCCCGGCGACGACGTCGTCGCTACATCCGAGAAGGGCCGTGGTGCTGAACCGATAGACGTGCAGCACGGTGTCGAGCGCGGAGCCCGCGGTGGTGAACGTGAAGCTGCCGGCCTGGGGCGCCGTCCACTTGAAGGAGACGTCCGGCCCTCCGGGAGAGTCCGAGCACGAGGCGGGCGGCTGATACTCGTCGGCGCCCCCCAGCGTGTTGCCCGTGGCGACAGGTGTCCCGAGCTGCGAAGCCAGGTCGATCCACAGCGCGGCACGCGCTTCTCCGACTTCGTCCCTGGCCTCTTCGCTGCCCCGGGGCTCCTCCGTGCCGCACGCGGCGTGAGCCATGAGGGTGACCAACGCCGACACCAGCACTGCCCGTCTCAAAACAGGTTTCATCGCGGTGTTCTCCACGGAGCGGCGAGTCGAAGAACACATCTATATTTCTGTTGCACTCCGATAGTCAAAAACAGGGCATGCTCGCAGTGAAGTCTCACGCATGCCTGCGTCCCAGGAACCGTGCGCCGTGACGACGGCCTCCCGTCCGCGCGACCCGTCGCTCCATCGCACCGTCGTGAGGCGCCACGAGGCACCGCGTGCGCGAGCAGGCGCGGAGGTGCCTACCTTTTCCGGGGGCACTCCTCCCGGCGGGGCCTCGCGAGTCGCGGCCCCGGGAGGAGGGGAAGGCGGTGGTGCGATGGCCCACGGAAACTTCGTCCGCACGGCGGCTCCGCTTCTTCCGCGGGCCGTCATCGTGGGCCTCGCCTATTCCACGCTCGCGGTGCTCAGCGACCAGTACTTCTATTCGGACCCCGCCCGGTTCCTGGCGTTCTGGCTGCCCGCCGGCTTCACCCTCGCCCTGCTGCTGCGCACGTCGACGCGCACCTGGCCCGTCTGGCTCGCGGCCATCTTCCTGGCGGAGACGCTCATCCAGCTCCTCCTCCACGGGCGTCCCGTTGCGCTCTCCCTGGCCTGGGCCACTGCCGACAGCATCGAGCCCCTCCTGGGCGCCTCGCTGATGCGCGCCGTCATCCGGCGCCCGGTGACGCTCAGCCACCCGCGCGAGGTGCTCGCGCTGGTGGGGCTCGGGGCCCTGCTCCCCGCCATGGTGAGCGGGCTCCTGGCCGGAGCCGCGGCCGCCCGGTGGCTGGCTCCCGACGTCCCCTTCCTGACGTGGTGGACGAGCTGGTGGCTGGGGGATGCGCTCGGCGTGGTGCTGGTGGGCCCGTTCTTCCTCACCGCCTTCCCGTTTCCCCGCCTCCACGTCTGGCGTCGCGTGGAGTCGGCGGTGCTGCTGCTGCTGATCGCGGTGCTCAGCCATTGGGTCTTCAGCATTCCCTCCACGCACGGCGCCCGCGGGCTGCTGACCACCGGCTTCATCGTGCTGTATGCCGCCTTCGGCTTCTTCGTGTGGGCGGCGCTGCGCTTCGGCGTGCTCGGCGTGTCCACCGCCACGGGAGTGCTGGCCCTCATCGCGGGCTGGAACGCGGGCCGGGGGCAGGGCCCGTTCCAGCTCAGCGCGGCCACGCCCCACGAGGCGCTCGTGGCCACCCAGGCCCTCCTTGCCGTGCTCAGCATCCTGACCCTCATGCTCGCCGCGGCGCTGCGGGAGCGGCGCCGGGTGGAGCGGGGACAGCGGCTGCTCGCGGACGCGAGCGCGATTCTCGCCGAGTCGCTGGATGACACGGCGCTCGCACGCGTCGCGCGGCGGGTGGTGCCCGAGCTGGCGGATGCGTGCGTGCTGTCGCTCCGCCATGGTGGCCCCAGGGAGCTGGTCCCCGTCGGCGTGGCGGGCGCGCGGGATGCGCTGGAGGGGCTCTTGCCCTCGCGGCCCCTCGAGCCGTCCCGGACCATGGCCGTCGCCGCCGCCTCGGCGCCTCCTCGCGGGGGCGTGCAGCTCACGCTCCCGCTCGACAGCCAGGGCCACCTGCTGGGGCAGCTCGCACTCTTCCGGACCCGGCCGGGGCGTACCTTCGAGCGGGAAGACCGCGCCCTCGCCGAAGAGCTCGCCCGGCGCTGCTCGCTGATGATTGAGCGGGCCCAGCTCCACGACCAGCTCGAGGGCGCGGTGCGGCGCTCGCGCGAGTCCCTGGCCCAGCTCGACACCGTGCTCCAGACGGCGCTCATCGGCTTCGCCTTCTTCGACTCCGACCTGAAGTGCCTGCGGGCCAACGACGCATTCCTCCATCTGCTCGGTCTGGGAGAGAGCCGGCTCGCGGAGCGCCCGGCCGCGGACATCTGCTCCGACCTGGTCCCTCTCCTGCGCCGCACGCTCCAGCTGGGAGCGCCGGTGACGGAGCGGGAGCTGGAGAGGCGCTCATTCGGAGAGGAGCGGTACCTGCTGGCCAGCGGATTCCCGATGCGGTCCGCCGAGGGCATGGCGCCGTTCGGTGCCGGCGTGCTCGTCCATGACATCACCGACCGCAAGCGGGTGGATGGCGTCCACACCCGGCTCCTGCGCGAGGCCCGGACCGCCATCCGCGCGCGCGACGAGTTCCTCACCCTGGCCGCGCACGAATTGAAGACGCCGCTCACCCCGCTGGCGATTCGCATGGAGTCGCTCGCGAGCCGGCTGCGCTCGGACCACCCGGCGGAGGCGAGGACGCTGGAGGGCCTCCGCTCCCATGTGCGGCGCCTCCAGCGCCTCATCGAGCACCTGCTCGAGGCGGCCCAGGTGGACACGGGGCAGCTCTCCATCCGGCTCGCGCCCGTGGCCCTCCACGCGATGGTGCGCTCGACGGCGTCGAGCCTGCCGCGCCTGGGCACCTCGCACGTGCTGGACATGGAGACGGGAGGCCGCGAGGCCTGGGTGCTGGGAGACCGGCTCCGGCTGGAGGAGGTGATGCTCACGCTGCTGGAGAACGCCGTGAAGTACAGCCCCGAGGGAGGCACCCTGCGGGTGACGCTCGACGTGGCGGGAGACGAGGTCCAGGTGTCCGTGTCGGACCCGGGCGTGGGCATTCCTCCCGAGCAGCGGGAGCACGTGTTCGACCGCTACTTCCGGGGCAGCAACACGCCGGTGCAGTCCTATGGCGGGCTCGGGCTGGGGCTGTACCTGTGCCGCAACATCCTGGAGTCGCACGGTGGGCGCATCTGGGTGGACAGCGAGATGGGGCGGGGCTCCACCTTCACCTTCGCGCTGCCCCTGCTGCGGGCCAGCCGGGCACCGACGGAGCACGACGCGGTCGAGGCCCACTGGGCGAGCTGAGCCCCACCCGCGCGGACTGTCCTCGGACCGCCTGGACACCGCCCCCCGGTCGCATGGCCAGTACGCGCGGCGATGCCCATATAGGGCGCCGCACAGTGTGTCCCGAGCTTCCGAGGAACCCCGACGATGGCCGACCCCCGCGCGGAGCAGACGTTCCAGAAGAGCATCCACACGCTGAGCTCGAACGGCGCGGCCTTCCGGGTCGAGACCGACAGTCTCGGCTCCAAACGGATTCCGGCCGACGCTTATTGGGGAATCAATGTCAGCCGCGCGCTCGACAACTTCGCCATCAGCGGACGCCCCATCTCCGTGTATCCCGACTTCCTCTTCGGCTACGCCTGCGTGAAGCAGGCCGCGGCGCGGGCGAATGCGGAAATCGGCGCGCTCGATGCGACCCGGGCCGGGCTCATCGACCGTGCCTGTGAGGAAATCAAGGGCGGCAGGCTGCACGAGCAGTTCATCGTGGACGTCATGCAGGGAGGCGCTGGCACCTCCACGAACATGAACTTCAACGAGGTCATCGCCAACCGCGGCCTGGAGCTGGCCGGTCACTCCAAGGGCAGCTACGAGCAGCTCGACCCGAATGACCATGTGAATCGGAGTCAGAGCACGAACGACACGTATCCGACGGCGCTCAAGGTCGGGCTGATGCTGTCCATCGAGCGGTTGCTCACGGAACTCCAACAGCTGGAGCGCGCGTTTCACGACAAGGGGCGGGAGTTCGCGGGCATCGTGAAGATCGGCCGCACGCAGATGCAGGACGCGGTGCCCATGACGCTCCAACAGGAATTCGAGGGCTTCGCCGTCACGCTGGCCGAGGACCACGCGAGCCTGGAGGGCGTCATCCGGCGCCTGGCGGAGGTCAACCTGGGGGCGACGGCGATTGGCACGGGCATCGCGGCGGACCCGGGCTTCGCGGAGGCTTCGCGCAAGCATCTGGCGGCAATCACCGGACGCCCCATCGTCACCGCGCCCAACCTGATTGAGGCGACCACCGACGTGGGCGTCTTCATGGAGGTGTCCGCCACGCTCAAGCGCAGCGCGATGAAGCTGTCGAAGATCTGCAATGACTTGCGCCTGCTCGGCTCGGGCCCCCAGGCGGGGCTCAACGAAATCAACCTGCCGCCGAGGCAGGCGGGCTCGAGCATCATGCCGGGCAAGGTGAACCCCGTCATTCCGGAGGTCGTGAACGAGGTGGCGTTCGTGGTCGCCGGGGGGGATGTGGCTTTGACCATGGCCGCCGAGGCGGGTCAGCTCCAGCTCAACGCCTTCGGGCCCGTCATGGCCCACGTGCTGTTCGAGAGCCTCAAGTTCATGACCGCCGCCATGGAGACGCTGCGCGTGAATTGCGTGACGGGCATCACCGCCAACAAGGAGCGGCTCGCGCACCAGGTCAGCTCCTTCGTGGGCGTCATCACCGCGCTCATTCCGCACATCGGCTACGCCCCGGCGACGCGGCTGGCGAGGGAGGCCCTCGCCACGAACGCCAACATCGCCGACCTGGTGGTGGCCTCCGGGCTGCTGACGCGGGAGCAGGTCTCCGCGCTGCTCACCGTGGAGCGGCTGACCCGCGGCCAGGAACTGGAGCATGGCGACGAAGAGGGCACGCATTGAGCCCCTTCGGGAACAGAGCAAGTGCCCCCGGGAGCAGGTTGCTTCCCAGGGGAGGGTGTGGATGTTCCGCCAGGCAATCCCATGAGTAGAGGTCGAGTTCCATGCGTACAATCCCGTCGAAGAGGATGTCCCTTCTCACCGAGCGCGAGGCGCAGCTCGTGCTGTCCAGCGCCCCGCGCAACCTGACCGAGCTGTCGCCGCGAGAGCTGCGCAGCCGCATCCAGCGCACGCGCCGCTTGATGGAGAAATACCAGGACCAGGCGAGGCTGCAGCGCCGGGAGGCGCTTGGCAGGAAGACGCCCACCCGGACCCGGCGCGCCGAGGGCAACATCAACACCCGCCAGAAGGCCGAGTACTTCGCGCTGACGCTCGAGCGCTTCGAGAAGCGACTCGCCCAGCTCGAACGGAAGGCGACGGTCAAGACCCGCGTCGTGAGCGGGACCCGCACCGGGCGGGGGACGCGACGGACGACGGTCCGCGTGGCCACGAGAGGACGCAAGCCCGCCCGGCGCACGCGCACCGCGGGGCGCACCGCGAAGGTGTCAGGCGCGGCTTCCCGTCAGAAGAAGGGCGGGGCCCTCAAGCAGCAGCGGTTCGCTTCCGTCAAGCGCCAGGCCCATGCGTCCGCTCGCGGCCGGCGGACCCAGACGCGGCGCGACCAGCGCCGCTGAGCGCCCGTCTTCACCGGACGCCCGGCACCACGCGCCGGTGCAGGACCTTCAGGGTGGCCGCGAAGGAGATCCACGCGAACCCGCGGAAGAGGATCTCGATGCCCACGAAGGTGCCGATGAGCCACATCGCGGAGTCCGGGAACTGTGCCCAGACGATGGCGCCCAGCAACAGCGAGACGGCGCCATTCGCCAGCTCCAGGCCCCAGCCCTCCTGACGCGTGGTCAGCGAGGTGACGATGCGGAAGAGCCCCGAGGCGGCCAGCCAGCCGGTGATGAGCAGGGTGATGGACACCGCGCCCTGCTTGGGGGCGCGCACCATCAGCGCGCCCACCACCACCGACAGCACCCCGGCGAGCAGGTGCAGGGTGAACCCACGTGAGTGCCGCCCGCCGAAGGCGTGGACCACCTCGGCGACCCCGCCCACGATGACCGCCACCCCGAGCACCATCACCGAGACCAGGCTCGTGGCCACCGAGGCCCGCAGCGCGAAGCCGCCCACCAACACGAGCAGCATCCCCAGCACCAGGAACCATCCCCAGTGGCGCCGCAGCTCCTCCGCCGCCTCCAGGACGTGGGCAATGGGGGCCGGGCGCGGTGATGTCTGCATTGGCTCTTGTACGGGTTCCACGACGACCTCCCTGGCGACGGCGCGCGAGCGGGGCCGCCCGTCCGGGAGCTCCCGGCAGGTCCCCGCGGGCCGCTCCCGCGGTGCTCGCCCCATCCGCTGAGGCGCACACCCGAGGGTAGGCCCTCGGCGCGCGCCCGACAGCGGGCGCTCGGCCCCCTCTCCAGGAAGAGCGCTCCCGGGTCAGGAGTCCCTGCGCCGCATGCCCGCGCGCCCGTTGACGGCCAGCGGGGGCAACGCACCATTGGCGGGGGGCCTCCGGTTCATCGCGTTCCGGGCGCGAAGGGACGAAAGGAACGCATGGTCACCCGCCGTCTGAGCAAGTTCCTCCGTGAGCCCTACTGGCTGGTCCTGCTCGGCCTGCTCGTCATGGGCGTGGTGCTGGGAATCTGGCTCGCCCGCCAGCAGACGGACACGGAACCGGCCGTCTTCGGGCTGGCCTGGCGGGGCGACCCCAACGAGACCCGCTACGTGCTCTCGGCCATGTTCGGAATCCAGACCACCGTCCTCACCGTCGTCCTGTCCCTGAATGCGCCGGTCATCCAATCCGCGGCCAACCAGTACTCGCCCCGGCTCGTCCCCATCTACCTGAAGAGCGCGCCGTTGCGCCGCGCCATCCCGCTGTTCGCCCTCTCCAGCGGGTACATCATCGCGGCCATCCGCGAGCTGGGCCTCATCGCGGACGCGGCAATACGGCCGCGCCCCGTCATCTCGGGCGCCTTCATCCTGGTGTTCACGGCGCTCTTCTCCCTGGTCTTCTGCATGATTCGCACCTTCCGCTTCATGCGGGTGGAGCGCGTCCTCGGGCTCGTCCAGGACTTGATCGTCACGGCGACGGAGCGCCGCATCCAGGCTCGCTTGAAGCGGCTCCCGCTCGACCCGGAGGCGACCCTGGTGCTCCCGGCGGATGCCACCGCGCTCGGCGCTCCGGAGTCGGGCTACCTCGCCGAGGTCGACCTCCGGAGCCTCGCGCACCGCGCCCGGAAGAGGGGAGTGCGGGCCCGCATCTACCTCACCGTGGGCGAATACGTCGACAAGGGCGAGGTCGTCGGATGGGTGGTGGCGGACGGCGGGGGGCCCGTGGACGACGGTGCGCTGAGAGACCTCGCCCACGCCCTGCGAATCACCGCGGCACGTGAGCCCGGCTGCGACCCCGCCCTGGGCATCCGCATCCTCGTGGACGTCGCCAACCGCGCCCTGTCCTCGTCCGCGAACGACCCCTACACGGCCCGGCAGGCGCTGCAGCAGGTTCGCACGGTGATGCGCCGGCTGGCATGCCTGCCGCTCGGGGACTGGAACGTGGTCGACCCGGACGGCAGGGTGCGGGTCTCCATCGTGGCCACGCGGCTGCGCGACTTCCTCTTCCTCGCCGTGGATGGCCCCCTCCACTACGGGATGGGGAATCCCGAGGTGCTCGAGGAGGTGCTCCAGATTGCCCTCGTCGTGGGGCAGGTCGCGCGCGACGAGGAAGACCGCGCGGCGGCGCACGCGCTCCTCGCCCGCGTGCTCGCCGACGCCAACGCCCACGGTGCCCTGGAGCGAGAGCGCTTCCGTCGCCTGCTCACCGAGGCGGAGCGCGTCAGCGCGATATTCCAGGGCGGGCGGCGCACGACCGTCGAACGAACGCGTGCCCATTGGCTCCCTGACTGAGTGCGCCCCGCCTTGCCCCGGCGTGCGATTGCACGCCGTGAGGTGCGTGGTGAGCGTTGTGGGATGTCCAAGGTCACCACGAGAGCGAGGGCGACGCCCGACCCCATCACGGCCGCCCTGCAGGAGCTTCACGACAGCCTCGCGTCCGACGCGGGCGGCGACCTGGCCACCTACATCCCTCAACTGGCCCGGGTGGACCCGGGGCTGTTCGGACTGGCGCTCGCGACGATGCACGGGCGCGTCTACAAGGCTGGCGACGCGGACGTGCCCTTCACCCTCCAGTCCGTGTCCAAGCCGTTCGTCTACGCGCTGGCCCTGGCCGACCTGGGGCTGGAGGAGGTGCTCTCCCGCGTGGGCGCGGAGCCCAGCGGGGAGGCCTTCAACGCCATCAGTCTGGAACCGGGCAGCGGCCGTCCGTCCAATCCCATGGTCAACGCCGGAGCCATCCTGACCACGTCCCTGGTCCGGGCTCCGGACCCAGTGGCGCGGTTCGAGCGGATCCGCGAGGTGCTCTCGGCTTTCGCCGGGCGGCGCCTCGAACTGGACGAGGCGGTGTTCGCCTCCGAGCTCGAGACGGGGGACCGCAACCGCGCGCTGGCCTATCTGATGCGCAACGCGGGCTCGCTGCGGTGCGGAGTCGACGAGGTCCTCGACGTCTACTTCCGCCAGTGCGCGCTCCTGGCCACTTCGGTGGATGTCGCCGTCATGGCGGCCACCCTGGCCAACGGCGGCGTCAACCCCTGCACGAAGGTCACCGTCGTCTCCCAGCCCATCGCCGAGCATGTGCTCGCGGTGATGGCGAGCTGCGGGATGTACGACGCCGCGGGAGAGTGGCTGCTGCGCGTGGGGCTGCCCGCGAAGAGCGGCGTCTCCGGCGGACTGGTGGCCGCGAGCCCGGGGCAGTTCGGCATCGGGCTCTTCAGTCCGTTGCTCGACGCGCGGGGCAACAGCGTGCGCGCCGTCGCCGCGAGCCGCCTGCTCGCCGAGCGCTTCCAGCTCCACCTGATGCACCACCCCGGCCGCTCCGTGCCCGTCATCGCCCGTGCCGGAAGCGCGCTGACGCTCCAGTCCGGGCGGCGCCGGCTCCGCACGGAGCGTGAGGTGCTCCATGCGCATGGGGACGACATCGACCTCCGGAGTCTCCAGGGCGACATCGAGTTCGCCGCCGCCGAGGTCATCCTCCAGTCGCTGAGCACGGTGTCCCCGGCGCGCCCCGGGGGCGCCCGCTGGCTGGTGCTCGACGTGCAAGGCGTCTCCCGGCTGCATCCCGTTGCGGCGCGGATGCTGGACTCCGCCGTGCTCGAGCTCGGCAGCCGCGGCGTCGTCGTGGCCGTTGGAGACCCGCACCGGCGCGGCCTCCTGCCGCATGCCGCCGTCGAGCTGCCCTCACCCGAGGAGGCGCTCGAGTGGTGCGAGGACGCCCTGCTCGAAAGTCACGGCGCCTCCCTGGCGCTGGAGCAGCGCGAGCCCTGGCAGCCGGGGCAGGGTGGGGAGTAGCGCGATGCCGTCGCTCGACAATCCGGTGCTGATGTTCATGGCGCTGTTCACCCTGTACAGCCCCCTGGCCACGCTGTCGTCCTACTTCCCCATCGTCAGCCGGCTCCGGCCGGCCGAGCAGTTCCGGCTCGCCCTGGGGGTCTTCACCTATGTGACCATCTTCGCGATGACGGCCCTCTGGGTCGGCGAGCCGCTCCTCACGTTGCTCGGAATCACGACCGATGCGCTGACCGTCACGGGCGGCATCGCGCTCATCTTCGTGGGCGTCCCGCTGATGCGCGGAATGGACGATGCGGTGCCAGCGGGTCCCGAGAGGCCCGCCGCCCCCCAGGAGGCGGAAGCAGACCCGGGTGCGAAGCTCGAGGTCTGGCGGGCGGTCCTGTTCATGCCCACCACGTTTCCGCTCACGGTGGGTGGGACCACCTTCGCCATCCTCGTCTCGTTCCGCACCCAGGCCGAGAGCCTCCCGGACGTCATCGCGCTGTCGGTCGCCGGGCTCGCCTACGCCGCCGTCACCGGCCTCACCGTCTACCTCTCCGGGCACCTCGAGCGCCGGGTGAGCCCGAGGGCCCGGGCCTTCCTCGAGCGGATTGCCGGCATCCTGCTCACGGCCATCGCCGTGTCGCTCCTCGCCCGTGGCATTCCCCGCATGGTGGTTGCGGCGTTGAATGCCAGGGAGGGTTTCTGAGCGCGGGAGTGTCAGTGGCGGCTGGCGGTGGGCGGTGTGAACCCCATGAGGAAGTCGAGGAGCAGGCGCGCGCCGTAGCCCGTGGCGCCCTTGCTGCGCCACCCGCTATCGCTCTCCGCCCTTGCCGTGCCCGCCATGTCGATGTGCGCCCAGGGCACGCCGTCCACGAACTCCTCGAGGAACAGCGCCGCGGTGATGGCGCCGGCATTGTCGCCGCCGACATTCTTCATGTCCGCGATATCCGACTCGAGCTCCGCGCGGTAGCTCTGGTCCAGCGGGAGCTGCCACACCGTGTCGCCGGTCCGCTCGCCCGAGGCTTTCACCTGTTCGACGAGTGCCTGGTGGTTGCCGATGACTCCCGCGCTGCGGACCCCGAGCGCTCGCTGGCACGCCCCGGTGAGCGTGGCGATGTCGACGATGGCGTCGGGCCTGGGTGACTGCTCGGTGGCCAGGACGAGCCCATCCGCCATCACCAGCCGTCCCTCGGCGTCGGTGTTGATGACCTCGACCGTCTTCCCGCCGCGAACCGTCAGGACATCCCCCAGCCGCATGGCCGTGCCGGAGGGCATGTTGTCGGTGCACATCAGGTAGGCCGTCACCTCCGCCTTGCAGCCGAGCTGCGACAGCGCCGTCATCGCCGCGAGGATGGCTCCCGCGCCGGACATGTCGCCCTTCATGGTGGCGTGGACGAGGTCGTTCGGCTTCAGGCCGAGGCCGCCCGCGTCGAACATGATGCCCTTGCCAATCAGGGCGATGCGGCCCACGGGCTCGACCGCCTTCCCCCGGTTCCCCTTGGGGCGGTACGTCAGCTTGATCATTCGCGGCGGCTCCGCGCTCCCCGCATTGACGCCCAGCAGGCCGCCGCAGCCGAGCTCGGACAACGCCTCACCATCGAAGACCTCGACTTCCAGCCCGGAGCTCTTCGCGAGCACCTCGGCGACCTCGGCCATCCGGGAGGCCGTCAGGAGGGAGGCGGGGGCATTGGCGAGGTCGCGCGCGAGCCCGGCGACGCGGGCGGTGACGCCACCGAGCACCACTCCCTGCTCGACCTCCTCGAGATTCTCCGGGGACGTGACGAGCGTCAGGCCCTCGAGCGGCGGCTCCTGCACCGCGGTCCGCTTGTAGGGCCTGTACCGGTAGCGGGCGAGGAGGACTCCCTCCGTGATGGTCTGCGCGGCGACGGCCGGCGGCACCGTCCCCGTGTCGGGCAGGCGGATGGCCACGCGAGCCTGCTGACCCACGGCCCGCGCGAAGGCGGCAGCGGCATCCCGGAGCTTGCCCGGATCGAGCTTCCCACGCTCGCCAATGCCGACGGCGACGAGCGGAGGACCACTGGTGCGGGGAACGACCAGCGTCTGCCCTGCCTTGCCCTCGAAGCCCGCCGCTTTCAGCGACGCGCGGTCGAAGCCGAAGTCCTTCGGCTCTTCGTCGACTCCCACCAGCGTGCCGATGCTGTCGACGTTGGCTGGGAGGGAGGTCGACGCGCCGAGCATGACTGCCTCGGGTTTCTCGATGGAAGGGGCGGGATGGAACGCGGCCTGCAAACGCGAATGAAATGAAGACAGCATGGAGCCTCCTGTTTGCAGCATGAACTGGACACGACTTCGGGAGGGTGCAACGGAGATACAGTTAGTAGCGGTAGAACGCCTCCTGCACGGCGCCGCGGCCCATCCCTCGGGCCAGGCACAACTGGAGCAGCACGCGACTCTTCTGCGGGTTGAGCTGGTCGGCGGCGACGAAGCCCAGCGCGTCGTCGTCCACCTCGATGTTCCGGCCCACGTCGCCGCTCACGACCCGGGTGCTGCGCACGACGATGACACCCGCCTTCACGGCCTCGGCGAGCGCGCTCGCTGCTTCCGTGGACACGTTGCCGTTGCCCATCCCCGCCATCACGATGCCGCGCGCGCCCGCCGCGACGCTGGCGCGCACCAGGTCGGCGGGCATGTTGGAGTACGCGTAGAGGATGTCGACCCGGGGCAGGCGCTCGAGGCCGTCCACCGAGAACTCGGAGGCGGCGGAGTGCGGGTGGGGGGGCTGGCGGAAGTAGCGGATGCGCCCATAGCTGGCGCTGCCCAGGAGGCCCGGGCCGGGCGAGATGAACGTGTGTACGTCCGTGGTGCTGGCCTTCGTCACGTCGCGCGCGCAGTGGAGGTCGTCGTTCAGCACCACGATGGCCCCGCGTCCGCGCGCCTCGGGGTCCGCGGCGACGGCGACCGCGTTGTAGAGGTTGAGCGGCCCGTCCGCGCTCAGCGCGGTGGCTGGCCGCATGGCGCCCGTGAGGACCACGGGTCGGTTGCTCTTCACCACCAGGTGGAGGAAGTAGCCGGTCTCCTCCACCGTGTCCGTGCCGTGCGTGATGACGACGCCGTCGGCCTCGTTGGCGGCGAAGAGCGCACCCACCCGGGCCGCCAGCCGCAGCCAGAGGGCGTCGTTCATGTCCTGGCTGCCGACCTGGGCCACCTGCTCGCCCTCGAGCTGCGCCAGCGCGCGCAGCCCGGGGACGGCGTTGATGAGCCCCTCCACGGCGACCTCACCGGAGCGGTAGCCCGGGTCCACCTCGGACCCGGCCTTCCCCGCGATGGTGCCGCCCGTGGCCAGAAGATGCACTCTCGACATGGCTGCCTCGCTTCCGCTCGAACGTCTCCGGAATCAGCCGTGGCTCACCCGAGTCCCCACGGAAGCCCCAGCAGGTGCCAGCCCACGAGCATGACGATCCAGATGGCGAAGACGATCACGACGTAGGGCAGCATCAGTGCCACGACTGTCCCCACGCCCGCGTCCTTCTGGTACTTCTGGGCGAACGTCACGATCAGCGCGAAGTAGGCGTTCAGCGGTGAGATGGCATTGAACGGCCCATCTCCCACCCGGTAGGCGGCCAGCACGGCTTCGGGGTCGACGTTCAGCCGCATCAACAGTGGCACGAAGACCGGCGCGAAGATGGCCCACTTCGGAATGGCGCCCGTCATGATGAGGTCGAGGAGGGCAACCACGACGACGAACCCGACGAGCAGCGGAACGGCGCCGAGCCCCGCATGCTCCAGGGCATCACCCACCTTCACGGCCGCGAGCGTCGCCATGTTGGAGTAGGTGAAGAAGGCGATGAACTGGCTGATGATGAAGAGCAGGAAGATGAGGCCGCCCAGCCCGGCGACCGCCTTCTCCATGGCCTTGATGACGTCCACGCTGTTCTTGATGGTCTTCGCACCGATGCCGTAGGCGGCTCCCGTCACCAGGAACAGCACGGTGATGGCGACGATGAGGCCGTTCATGAACGGCGAGTCTCCGACGATGGCGCCCGTCTCCGGATTCCGCAGGGGCGCTCCCGGGGGCAGCGTCAGCAGGCCGAAGAACACCAGGACCCCGATGAGCCCCCAGAACGCGAACTTCAGCCCTCGCGACTCCTCGGGGGACAGCTTCGCTCCCGTCTCGGCCGGCTTCTCTCCCTTGTACTCGCCCAGCCGGGGCTCGATCATCTTGTCGCTGATGAGCGCGACCACGAAGGTCAGCATGACGACCGAGGCGGCGGAGAACCAGAAGTTCGCTGTCAGGTCGATGGAGCGGTCGGGCGCCATGATGTGGATGGCGTCGTTGGTGATCTCGGTCAGGATGCCGTCCAGCGGCTTGATCAGGATGTTGACTGTGAAGACCGCGGCGACACCGGCGAAGGACGCCGCCAGGCCCGCCAGCGGATGCCTGCCCACGGTGAGGTAGGCCGCCGCCGCCAGGGGAATCAGGACCAGGTAGCCGGCGTCCGCCGCGATGCTCGACAGGATGCCGACGAACACCAGGATGTACGTCAGGGCCTTGCGAGGCGCGACCGCCACCAGCTTGCGAATCAACGCTCCCACCAGGCCCGCCGAGTCAGCGACGCCGACGCCCAGCATGGCGACGATGATGACGCCGACCGCGTTGAAGTTCATGAAGTTCTGGACGACTCCCGCGAACATGAAGCGCAGCCCCTCTCCCGTGAGCAGGCTCTGCGCGACGGTGGTCGTCTGCTCCACCGCGTGGGTCTCCGGGTTGATGGTCTCGTAGGTGACGCTGGCTCCCATCAGGTAGAAGACGTGGGAGAGCACCATCACGACGCCGATCAGCACGACGAAGATGATCGCCGGATGGGGGACCTTGTTTCCGACCCGTTCCACCGTGTCCAGCACCCGCGCCATGCCCTTCTTCTTCGGCGGCTTCGCGGGCTGCTTCTTCTTCGCCTCGTCTTCGAGGTGGATGTCGTCGAAATGCGCCGCCTTACTCATGGGAGTCCCAACCCTTTCTCAGAGCGATACCTCGCCCCCCAGCGAAAGAGAGGTGTCCGTGCGCACCTTTCCCTCCGCGGGAGAGCTGTCGTGTTGCAGTTCGAAGAACGTGGTGAGCGAGAAGCGCTCCGTCAGGTGCACGGCGAGCTTCGTGGTGGAGTCGAACAGCACGCGTGTGTCGCCGAAGACGTCCGGAAGCAGCAGGGCGTCCTCCCGGAGCTCCACGTGCTCGTTGACGTCGTAGCGGAAGGTGAGGCCGAGCGAGGGAGACCACAGCGTCACATCCGGGAGGTTCTCGCGCGTGGGGATGTACTGGAACCTGCGGTCCCTGGCGTAGCTGCCACCGAGATAGCCGCGCAGGAACAGCTCGTTCTCCTCCTCCTCCTCGCTCTCGAGGAAGGTGACGCCGATGCCCAGCTCCACCTCGGTGCGCAGCTCGAGGCTCGCGGGGTGGTCGGCCTCCGCGCCCACGAACGTGTAGGCGCTGAGCAGGGGATTCACGCGGTATTCTCCGCGCGCCCACCCACCGAGCGTCTTGGCCGTGAGCTCCCGCTCCGCGTCGTCACCTTCAGCGGCCTTTCCGTAGGCACCATCCGCCTCCAGCGTGAGCGCCCACTCCGGCGTGTCGAGCTCCGCCAGGGCGTCGCCCGTCACCGTGAACGAGCGGGTGTTGCCGCTGAAGAAGGAGAGTCCGAGCCCGGCGGAGCCCGTCCAGGGACCCTCGTCCTCCTCGTCCTCCTCTTTGGCCTCGGCCTCGACGCGAGCTGGCGGGGGGGCGTCCTCCGCCGCGTCGGCGGGCGGAGGCGTGGGAGCCTGGGAGACGACCGTGAAGAGAAGGATGAGAGGACTCATGCTGGCCTCGTGGATGGAGTGGCCTGCGTGGATCAGATCTGGACGTCTGACATGGCAGTCTCTTTCGCGAACCGTCCAGGCGGAGCGGGGTGAGCAACCTGGGGGCCACCTGCTCGCGGGACTTCGCGGTCCATGATGCTTCCTCGGGTTCCGCACAACCTTCGGCACGGGCCCCGCCATGTGCAATTGGATTGCGGGATGGCGCTCATGCGCCCCACGGCGGCTTCACGGGGCAGGCTTCAGCAGCTCCCTCAGCCGCGCCGACTTCTGCTCGGTCCAGCCCTCGGGCCGAAGGAGCGCCACCCAGCCATCCACGTGCTCGCCGGTGTACACGTGGCCGTAACCAGGCGGCACCGCCATTCCCAGCGGCAGGTCGGCCGTCACCTGCCAGAACGTCACGAAGGGCAGCCACACCATCTGCCCCAGCACGTCGTCGCCGCGGGGCTCCCGCAGCCAGTCCGGCCGCCGCAGCAGGAGGGCGGGGCTCCACCAGATGATGGGGTCGGAAGGGTGGAGCAGGTACAGCACCCGGGAGTCACCCCACGGGGCGGACGCCGGAGGAATGTCCACGCCCGGCCTGCGGCTGAAGCGCACGATGCGGCCTTGCCGGTAGATGGGCTCCACCTCGGGACTGCCGGAGTCACGGTGGTCGGTGAACTCGCGGTACAGGGTGTTGAAGTTGGGCGGCCCGACGAACAGCACCCCGTCGGTACGGTTGGCCAGGTCGCGCTCGCCGCTGAACGCCGTCTCGCCTCCGTAGGAGCCCAGGCTCTCGCCGAACACCAGCAGCTTCGGGCGCTGGCCCGCGGGAAGGCTCGACCACCGCTCGTAGACGGCATCGAAGAGCGCGCGGCCCGCGTCACGCGCCCGCTCCTGGTCGACGAGGACGGAGAGCCACGACCACAGGTGCGAGTACTGCGTGGCGACAATCGCGGAGTCACCGCCCGTCACGTACTCGAAGGCGGCCACGGCCTCTGGCACCACCCAGCCACTGCCCGTGGTGGTCACCACCAGCAGGTGGGCGCGCTCGAAACCGCCCGCCCGCTCCAGGTCCTTGACCGCGAGCTCGGCCCGGGCCTCGGCGTCCGGTGCGGACGCGTAGCCGGCGTACACGCGGATCGGCTCCTTCGCGGCCGTCCCGCTGAAGGCGGAGAGGTCGTCCACCGTGGGGCCTCGTCCCACGAAGTTGCGTCCCTCCCGTCCCAGCGACTCCCAGGCCACCAGGGAGCCGGGGCCGCCGGAGCGCAGCGCACCGCGGGGCGGGACCACTCCCTCTTCGGTCGTCGTGTCCTGCACGGCCAGGGTGCGGTCCGCCATCGCGATGAGCCCGTCCCACAGCAGTCCGCTGGCCACCAGGGCGGTGAGCACCACCACCGCCAGCCCGCTCGTCGCGCGGGCCGCGCGAGGACCGATGTGTCGCGAGAGCAATGCGTCCAGTCGGCGGTAGACCGCACGCAGGCCCCGTCCCGCGTTGAGGAGCACGAAGAAGACCGCCGCCGCGACGAAGGGCGCGAGCAGGTAGTCAGCGCTGTCGGGGTGGGGGACGCCCATGCGCTCGCGGATGCTCCGCTGCCAGTGCCAGCCCAGCAGCAGCGCGCCGACCAGCGCCGCGCTTCCCATCACGAAGAGGGCCTGCCACGCGCGCGGGCGGGGAGTCTTTGGAGGACGATTGGCGAACTCGCGCCACAGCCAGGCGCCGAGGACTCCCAGCCCGTAGCCGATGACCGCGCTGATGCCGCTGACGAACCCCTGGAAGAACCCGCTGCGCGGCAGCAGGGAAGGGGTGAAGGACAGGCAGGCGAAGGCCAGCGCGACCCAAGACCCCGACAGCGTGCAATGGAGCCAGCGGGGCGTGGGACGGCTCACACGCCAGGCACCGCGCGCCGGCACGGACCGCGCGTCGCGAGGGAGAAGGCGTTCCATGCGAACCTCCGGAAGCGGAGCTCGATGCCCACGACGGTGCCGCCCGTCACCGGCCGCGGCGGGGTCCGGCGGGCCGCGGTGCTCGCCTCGTCAGCGAGGCACACCGTCGAGGGTAGGCTCTCGGTCCGTGAGCGGCAGCGGGCGCTCGGCCCCCCTTCGGGGAAGTCGGTCGACCCGTGGGGCCAGTTCCGGTGTTGCCATCCGGTTGCACCAGGGCTCCTGCCGGGCCCTGCTCACGCTTGCCTTCCCCTCCCTGGAGTCGGAGGCCTCCGGCCGCGACGCGCCAGGCCGGCCGGGCGCTCCTGGCAGCCGAGGAGCTCGAGGTTGCTCAGGGAGACGACGACGCCAGGGCTGGAGTCGTCAGTGAGTGTTCGAGCTCCTCCAGCGCCTCGCCGGTGAAGACCGCCAGCCGCTGCATGTGGGGCAGCGTCCTGCGGCAGCCGGTGAAGCCGATGTTGAACTGCCCCGCGTAGCTGGTGCTGGTGATGTTCAGGGCCTGGCCATGGAGCAGCACCGACACGGGGTAGAACTGCTCCAGGCGGGCGCCACTGAAGTACAGCGGACGCTCCGGACCCGGGACGTTGGAGATGGTGAGGTTGAACACCGGGCGCGTGTGGCCCCCCAGCCCCGAGAGCAGCTGGACGATGTAGGGCGCCATCAGCATCGACGTGTAGTCCGCGAGGCCAGTCCGTGGCAGCTCCTGGAGCCGCTCCTTGGCGAGCCGGGTCGACTCCGCGATGGCCTTGAGCCGCGCCACCGGCTCCTCGAGGTGGGTGTTGAGGTTGGCGAAGATGAAGCTGAGGGCATTGGCCGTGGCCTCATCCCCCTTGGGCCGTACCGAGACGGGCACGCCCGCCGTCAGCGGCTGCTCGGGCAGTGCGCCGAGCTCGCTCAGATACCGGCGGAGCGCGGTGGCGCTGAGCCCCAGGAAGACGTCGTTCACGGTGACACCGGCCGCCCTCGCAACGGCCTTGAGGCGGGACAGCTCGTAGTGCTGTGTGGCGAAGCGGCGTTGCGCGGACACCGAGCGGTTGAGGACGGACCTCGGCGTCGCGAAGGGCAGGGCGATGTCCTGGGAGCGGCTGACGGCCTCGCGGGCCATTCGGGCGAAGGCCTTCGTCACTCCCGGCAGCGCCGCGGCGCGGTCCTTCAAGCCGGACCAGCGCTTCGGTACCTCGGCGGCGCGCGGGCCCGGGCCGCGCGCTCCCACCGACCAGGGCGCCACGACGTCACGCGCGTCCGGGTCTGGAGAGAGGGCCTTGACCAGCAGGCGGATGCCGCCGACCCCGTCCACCAGGGAGTGGTGGAGCTTGGTGTAGACCGCGAACCGGCCATTCTCGAGCCCCTCGATGAGGTGCACCTCCCAGAGCGGCTGCGTGAAGTCCATCGGGTGCGAGTGAAGGCGGGAGATGAGCACTCCCAGCTCGCGCTCCCCCCCGGGTTGGGCGAGTGCCGAGTGGCGGAAGTGGTAGTCGAGGTCGATGTCCTCGGCCTCGACCCACGTGGGGAAGACCGACTTGAGCTTGGGCGCGGCCAGCTTGAGGGTGTAGGGGCGCGTGAACTGATGGCAGCCGCGGAGCCGCTCGATGACGCCTTGAAGCCAGCCCTTCGGAGCATCCTCGGGGGGCGAGTAGATGCAGAGGCTCGCCACGTGCATCGGCGTCTGGGGGCCATCGACATACAACCAGACCGCGTCCATCGGGCTGAGGTTCTTCATCGCTGACATCGCCCTCCTGGGCCCCGGGAGGATGGTCGAGGGGCCCGCTGGTGAAGTGATGCGCTGCGCACCGCGCCCGCCACCTCGTCAGCCTGCTGCTCGGGGAGCCTGGTCAAGCCCCTCGAGCCAGGCGCCGACCCGTGCGGTGAATCCCTCGGGGTCCTCCATCATGGGCACGTGGCCGGCGTCGGGGAACACCTCGAAGCGCCAGTCCGGCCGCAGCTTCGCGAGCGCCTCCGAGCAGGCGAAGGGCACCAGCCGATCATGCACCCCGTGCACGAGCATCGTGGAGCAGCGCACCCCCTTCACGTCCCGGGCAAAGTCCTCGGTCCGGCGCATCGCGCCCAGCAGGGTGCGCGCCGCCTCCAGGTAGGCTGCGGAGCTCCAGGGCATCGAGGCCAGGCGCTCGGCGGAGAGCGACACGTGGGCCTCGACCAGCTCCGTCGTCACGGTGCTGGTGTCCCGGCAGCACAGTTCGAGCAGGTCCTTCGTGAGCCCGCGCGCGCCCAGCTGTCTTGCCTTGCGGGCCGTCAAGAACTCCCCCAGTAGCGGTATCGAGGCGATGGCGAAGCGGCGGAACACCGCGGGGTCCCGCGCCACGCCCTTCACGTGGGGCTGGGCGGGGTTGACCAGCACGAGTGCACGCACCAGCGCGGGAGCCCGCGCGGCTGTCCTCAACGAAAGGAAGCCTCCCATCGAGTTGCCCATGAGGACGGCAGGGGCCCCGACCACCTCACGGAGGAAGCGCTCCAGCAGCCGCCCATTGGCCTCCACGCCCGCGCCGCGGCCCGCCGGAGGGGTGCGCCCGAAGCCCGCGAGGTCCAGGGCCAGCACACGTCCATGGCGGGCGAGGCGCGCGCCCACTCCTGCCCAGTTGACGTGGCTCCCACCCAGCCCGTGCACCAGTACGAGGGGAGCGCCTTCGCCTCCAAACTCCACGTAGTGAACCGGACCGCCCAGGTCGACCGTCTGTGAGCGCATGCCTCCAAGGCTCGCACGCTCCACCGCGGATTCGAAGAGCGTGTCCCAGTCAGTGCTCGGCAATCCTGCCGTTCGCTACGCGGAACAGGTCGAACCCGATCTTCGGGCCGACGCAGCCGGACGACGCACCCAGTCACGTTCGTGCGGGGGAACCCACGTTGACGTGCCGACTTTCAGGTTGTTACTTTGTTCGAGAAACAAAGTAAGTCCCTCGCGGGGTATTGAGGGCGCCCATTGAGGAGCCCGCCCCGTGCTGCATGGCAGCCTTCGCAGAACCCCATCCTCGCTGGAGCGTGAGTGATGCCCCCACAAAGTCGACTGTTCGCAACGTCTCTCCTGCTGCTGACGGTGCTGGTCCATACGGCCTGCGACCCGGAGAACGAGCCCAACCCCAACCCCACTCCCGTTGAGCTGACCGGCGTGAGCGTGACTCCGGCCAGCTTCACGCTCGCCATCGGCGCCACGCAGCAGCTCGCCGTCACCGGCACCTACAGCGACGGCACCACGAAGAGCGTCACGTCGTCCGCGACCTTCGTCTCCGACACGCCAGCCCACGCGACGGTGAGCAGCTCGGGCGGCCTGGTCACCGCCGTCGCCGCCGGGACGGCGAAGGTCACCGCCACGGTCTCCGGCAAGAGCGCCACCGCCACCGTGACGGTCGGCGCGGCGGAGCCGACGCTCACGTCCATCGCCCTCGGTCCGACTCCGGCCTCGGTAGCCCAGGGGGCCACGCTCCAGCTCACCGTGACTGGCACCTTCAGCGACGGCTCCACGCGGGCGGTGACCTCGAACGTCACCTTCAGCTCCAGCGCGACCGGTACCGCCACGGTCAACGCCTCCGGCGTCGTTACCGGCGTGCAGGCCGGCAGCGCCACCATCACCGCCACGGCGGGCGGCAAGAACGCCACGCTGGACGTGACGGTCACCGGCGTGTCGACCCAGCCTGACGCGAACCAGGTCGTCTTCTACGACAGCAACGGCACGGATGTGACGTTCCGGGACTTCGGCGGCGCCATCAACAACGTCACCATCGACGCGACCGAGACCTTCAACGGCCGCAAGGTCATCAACTTCCAGGTCACCAGCGCCAGCGGGTACTCCGGCGGCGCCTGGGTCACCACGACGCCCCGCGACCTCTCCGCCTACAACGCGCTGACCTTCTGGGCGAAGGCGAGCAAGGCCGAGACGCTCAATGTGACGGGCTTCGGCAACGACGCTGGCTCTGGCATCGGCACCGGCTACCCCACCGAGCGCGCCGCGGTCGCGCTCACCACGACCTGGCAGAAGTTCACCATCCCCGTTGCCAACCCGGCCCGGTTCAAGAACGTGGGCGGCCTGTTCCACATCGCCGACGCACCCGACGGCTACACCCTCTACCTCGCCGACGTCCTGTACGAGCACCTCGGCGCGGAAGCCCTCGGCACGGGCACGGCATCCATCGCCAACGGCACCGCCGCCACCGCGGTGTCGCTTGCGACGGCGGGGACCTTCACCGTCGACCAGGGCCAGAACCAGGCCGTCTTCACCGTCCCCGGCGATCCGGGGAGCCCCGTCACGTTGAAGCCGGTCGCCAACGCCTTCTTCGACTTCACCTCGTCGAACACGGCGGTCGCCACGGTCAACGCCAGCGGCGTCATCACCGGCGTCAGTGCGGGCGGCCCGGTAACGGTCTCCGCCACGCTGGGTGGCGCGGAGGTCACCGGCTCCTACGCCGTCAGTGTGACGGGCATCCTGGGCGAGCCGACCACGCTGCCGCCCGTGCCCACTCAGGCGCCGGGAGCGGGCGTGTACTCGCTCTACAGCTCGGTGACGGGCGGCTACACGGGCACGGCCTCCGACAAGAGCGCCAAGGTCGACACGTGGCGGACGGACTGGAGCGCCGGGACGGGTGGGACGCCGTTCGCCATCACGGTTGGCGCCAACAGCGCCGCGCCCCGCAAGTACGCCTTCACCAGCGGGGCCAACTACATCGGCATCGAGTTCATCGGCGCCTCCGGAGTCAACCAGATCGACGCGGCGGGGCTGGGGCTCACCACGCTGCGCGTGGACGTATGGACGCCGGACAACGCGAGCAACTTCCAGGTGAAGCTGGTCGATTTCGGTGCCAATGGCGCCTACGGCGGCGGCGACGACACCGAGGGGGTTGCCACGATGACGGCCACCTCGACGCCGCCGCTCGCCACCGGGGCCTGGCTGACCTATGAGCTGTCGCTGGCCAGCGACTTCCAGGGGCTGGCGGGCCTGCACCACCTGTCTCAGATGCTCCTGATCGCGCCCAACGGTGGAACGATGTTCGTCGACAACATCTACTTCCACCAGTAGCCACCGCGGTCGCCGGCGCCGGGCCTCGATGGGCCCCGGCGCCGGCAGCCCCGAGAAGCATGGTTGTGCGCCGTTCGACTTCGAGGCTCAGGGGGCATTCCACACGTTGCGCTTCTGCCCCGTCATTCCGGCATCATGAGGCCGGGTGAGTCCGGGGCCCGGTCAACGGTGGGATGACACGCATGAAGATCTTCCTGAGCTCGACGTTCAAGGATCTCGAGCCGCATCGCTCCGAGGTGCTCCGGCGCCTGCGTGAACTGGACGGCGTGGTGGTGCGTTGCATGGAGGATTTCGGTGCCCGGACGGGTTTGCCGAAGGACTTCTGCGTCCACGAGGCACGCGAGTGTGACCTCTTTGTGGGTCTGGTGGGCCACCTGTACGGCTTCATCCCCGATGGGGACGGCACGTCGATCACCGAGCAGGAGTACGACGCCGCGAAGCAGGCAGGGAAGGACAGGCTGATCTTCGTCGCGCCCGACGACTTTCCCGTCCCCGCCGTGCTCTGGCGTGGCGACAGCGATCCGAAGAAGCAGGAGGCCTTTCGCGCGCGGGTATTGAACGAGAACGTGGCGGGGGTCAGGTGGTCCACCCCCGAAGAGCTCGCGGGGGGGCTCGTAGGGGCCGTCTACAACTGGCAGCGGGGACGCGTCGGAGGCTCTGCGGCGGCCATGCCAGGCACGCCGAAGATCGATCGCCTCACGTACTACCAGCGGTGTCGGACACGATGGGAAACCGTCGACCTCTCGACGCTCGCCACTCCTGGGGCGCTCGATCTCGAGGTCGAGCGCCCCAAGCTCTCGCAGGTCTTCATCCCGCAGTTCTGCCGGCGTAGCCGTCCCGCCGTCTCGCTGCCGCGCGACTACCTCGAGGAGCAGGGTCTCGATCCCAAGGAGGAGGAGCGGCTGCTCGAGGCGCTGCGGGCGCGGTGGCAGCGGCAGGAGCGGCTCCCGTCGCTCGAGCTCCTCGCCAGCTCCGACGCGGGGAAGCTCGTGCTCCTCGGCGACCCCGGAGCTGGAAAGTCGTCGCTCACCCGTTTCGTGTTGCTGCGGTTGCTGGACCCGCTGACGAGGCCTGACGAGACGACCGACGACTGGCGGCTGCCGTTGCAGGGCGCCTGGCCCGTCCTCGTTGAGCTGCGCGACCTGCTCGCGCGCGAGTCGGAAGGGAAATGCCAGGACCTGCTCGGCTATCTGGCGTACGCCGGGGAGACTCAAGGCTTCGGCTTCGACCGTGCCGCGCTTGAGGCCCAGCTTCGGAACGCTCCAAGCCTGCTGATCGTGGATGGCCTCGACGAGATCTTCTCGCCATCGCGCCGCCGCGCGATGGTCGAGGAAATCGTCGGACTGGGGGGACGCTTTCCGCGGGCCCGCGTGCTGGTCACCTCGCGGATCGCCGGCTTCGATGCGAGACCCTTCGAGGAGGCCGGCTTCACGATTGCCACGCTCGACGATCTGGACGCGGAGCAGATCCGCACTTTCGCCAAGGGCTGGTTCGCGCTCGCCTTTCCCGGTGAGGCGGAGAAGGCCGATCGTGCGCGCGACGATCTGCTCGACGCGCTCGAGCGCCGTCCCCAGCTCTCGGCGATCGCGGGGAACCCGCTGCTGCTTACAATCATGGCGATCATCGCTCGCCACCAGCGGCTCGCCCGCTCGCGCACCCAGCTCTATGCGCAGGCTCTCGGCGTGCTCTGTTACGCCTGGGATTACCGGCGTGGGCTCAAGCTCTCGTCGGACTCGCCGCTCGCCGACCTCCAGCCGGACGATACCCTGCTCATGTTGCGCCGGATCGCCTGGCGGATGCAGGAGAGCAGTGTGGGTCTCCGGGGGAACGCCATCCGTGAGTCCGAGCTAAAATCCATTCTCAAGGATTTCTTCGAGCACGAGTGGCACTTCCTGCCTCCCAGGGCACGGCGCGCCGCCGCCGAGATGGTCCAACTGCTGCAGGAGCGCAACTGGGTGCTGACCACGCGCGGTCCGGCGCTCTACGGCTTCGTGCACCGCACGTTCCTCGAGTATCTGTGCGCACTCGAGCTGACCAAGCGCTTCGAGGCACAAGAGGTGACGCTCGAGGCGCTCCGTGACGAGCATGTGCTGAAGCACGTGGACGACGACAGCTACAGCGAAGTCATTCGGTTGCTGTGTGGCCAGCTACCGGTGCGCGCGGCCGACCAGTTGATCACCGCCATCTGTCCGCCGGCCGAGCGCGCGGTCGTGGAGGAACACCGGCTGCTTCTGGCCTGGCAGTCGCTCGGCGAGTTGGAGCCACGTGTTCTCGCGAGTGCGCCTACTGCCTGCGATGCAGTGCTCCGCGGCCTCTATGTCTGGCTTGGCAGGTGTGATTTCGAGTTTCGACAAGTGAGCGCGGAGAAATTTGTAGAGGCAATCGGAATGATTGAGCCAGGAAGCTGGCCTGATGTGCCCGCAGATCAGCGGGGTTTCCCTTGGTCTGATTCGGCCTTTCCGTATGAATCCACTCTAATCGCTAGCGCCCTGGCCAAAACGAACTGGCTACCGGATGAGAGCAAGAGACTCCATCTGTTCTCGCTTGCCGACTCCAAGAGCTGGACTGTTAGACGTGGGATCGTCAGCGTCCTGGGAAGCGAGCTGTCTCAGGACCGCAGGGTTTTCCCGCTTCTGCGCGCGCGGGCTGGGGCGGACGACAGCGAGCGCGTGCGCGAGACTGCCGTGGGCGTGTTGGCGGAGCGCTTCGCCGACCGGCCCGAGACATTCGAGCTCCTGCGCGCGTGGGCCGGGGCGGACGACAGCGAGCGCGTGCGCGAGACTGCCGTGGCCGGGCTGGCGGAGCGTTTCGCCGACCGGCCCGAGACATTCGAGCTCCTGCGGGCGCGGGCCGAGGCGGACGACAGCGAGAGCGTGCGCGCGACTGCCGTGCGCGAGCTGGCGGAGCGCTTCGCCAACCGGCCCGAGACATTCGAGCTCCTGCGCGCGTGGGCCGGGGCGGACGACAGCGAGCGCGTGCGCGTGACTGCCGTGCGCGTGCTGGCGGAGCGCTTCGCCGACCGGCCCGAGACATTCGAGCTCCTGCGCGCGTGGGCTGGGGCGGACGACAGCGAGCGCGTGCGCGTGACTGCCGTGCGCGTGCTGGCGGAGCGCTTCGTCGACCGGCCCGAGACATTCGAGCTCCTGCGCGCGTGGGCCGGGGCGGACGACAACGAGAGCGTGCGCGACACTGCCGTGCGCGTGCTGGCGGAGCGCTTCGTCGACCGGCCCGAGACATTCGAGCTCCTGCGGGCGCGGGCCGGGGCGGACGACAGCGAGAGCGTGCGCGAGACTGCCGTGCGCGTGCTGGCGGAGCGCTTCGCCGACCGGCCCGAGACATTCGAGTTCCTGCGGGCGCGGGCCGGGGCGGACGACAGCGAGAGCGTGCGCGCGACTGCCGTGCGCGTGCTGGCGGAGCGCTTCGTCGACCGGCCCGAGACATTCGAGCTCCTGCGCGCGTGGGCCGGGGCGGACGACAGCGAGAGCGTGCGCGCGACTGCCGTGCGCGTGCTGGCGGAGCGCTTCGCCGACCGGCCCGAGACATTCGAGCTCCTGCGCGCGTGGGCCGGGGCGGACGACAGCGAGAGCGTGCGCGAGACTGCCGTGGGCGTGTTGGCGGAGCGTTTCGCCGACCGGCCCGAGACATTCGAGCTCCTGCGGGCGCGGGCCGGGGCGGACGACAGCGAGAGCGTGCGCGAGACTGCCGTGCGCGTGCTGGCGGAGCGCTTCGTCGACCGGCCCGAGACATTCGAGCTCCTGCGGGCGCGGGCCGGGGCGGACGACAGCGAGAGCGTGCGCGAGACTGCCGTGCGCGTGCTGGCGGAGCGCTTCGCCGACCGGCCCGAGACATTCGAG
>NZ_JAAIYA010000001.1:14829-59240 GCF_010894405.1 Pyxidicoccus caerfyrddinensis | reverse complement strand
CGTCGACCGGCCCGAGACATTCGAGCTCCTGCGGGCGCGGGCCGGGGCGGACGACAGCGAGAGCGTGCGCGAGACTGCCGTGCGCGTGCTGGCGGAGCGCTTCGCCGACCGGCCCGAGACATTCGAGCTCCTGCGGGCGCGGGCCGGAGCGGACGACAGCGAGAGCGTGCGCGCGACTGCCGTGCGCGGGCTGGCGAAAGGCTTCGCCGACCGGCCCGAGACATTCGAGCTCCTGCGGGCGCGGGCCGGGGCGGACGACAGCGAGAGCGTGCGCGCGACTGCCGTGATTTGGCTGGTGGAGCGCTTCGCCGACCGGCCCGAGACATTCGAGCTCCTGCGGGCGCGGGCCGGGGCGGACGACAGCGAATACGTACGCCGGAGCGCAACTATCGGGTTGACGCGTGAACTGAAGCTTCCGCGGCTTCGAACCCTTCTCTCACAGGATCTCGACGGCCTTGATCCCGGCCTCGATCCTCACGTGGTGATTGCTTCCGCCAGGGTCACGATGTCTGCCAAACGGCTTGGAGTGACCCCGGACATCATCCGAGAAGATTACGAGCGTCTCGTCCGCGAGCACCACATACCTCTTCGCTTGTCTTGGCTGGAGGGGAACGCGTGACGGGGTTTACTCCGGCCTGGCAGTTCTCCGGCACTTCGTGTGGAGCGCGGCTCCATGACACGCCCCACACAAAGCAAGCTCATCGAGGAGGGGCTACTCGAGCCGGATGAAGCAGAGCGGCTGCCGGGCGTCGGGCATGGCCACGATGCAACGCAGCGCCGGCACGTAGCGGAAGCGGCTGTTGATTCCGGCGCTCACGGTCGCAGGCGGGGTGGCCGATGCGGGGCCAAGGTCGAGAATGCTCACCGAGTACGGGGCGTCGTCCGTGGCGCCCGGGGGGCACCACAAAGACTTCTCCGGGGGCCGCGCGCCCGTCATAGAACAGGAACCGGTCGTGGCCGGGGTCGTAGACCATCGCCGCGTACACCGGGACGAGACTCTGCAGCTGGGTGAGTGCCGGACCTGGAGCCAGGGTGGCTTCGCACTGGGTGTTCCCACCCACCGGGATGCGCGAGGAATTGAACCCCGGGTTGCCGTAGCCCTGCCCGTCGGCCCACATCAAGGAGAAGAGCTGGTTTCGCCGCGAATCGTAGGCGACAGGGAAGCGAATCTGGATCGGGTGGGAGGTGAGCGGCTCCGACCAGGTGCTCGTCTCCGGTTCTCCAGCACCTCCGTGGAGGCCGCCTCTCCAGGCAGGACAAAGCCCCAGGCTCCTTGCGGAACCTGGGGCTTCTTGCTCCCGGACCGTCAGCTTCGGACTACTCCGCCCACCAGGTCTCGGTCAGCACGCTGAAGCCGTTCACGGTGTCGACGAAGATGGAGACGGTGTGGCTGCTCCACGGGTCATCCGCGTAGGTGAAGATGCAGCCCTTGAACGAACGTCCCGCGATACGCGCGTCGAGGTTCGCCAGGCCCGCGGTGCGCACGCTGGCCGAGATCCGGGTGTTCGCGTTGACGTAGCTCAGCGTGTTGTCGACCGCGGCCCGCACCTCGGCGGCGTTGGCCAGATTCGGCCGGATGCTCGCGCCAGACGGGACGCTGCTGGGCTCAAGCCCGAAGCAGGTCGGACCGCCCCGGGAGTAGGGGTGGTTGGCCGTCACCTCATTCCACCAGTCGAAGTGCCGCTGCAGCTGCGCGCCGTAGGACCCGTTGCTGGGGAGCGCGTTCAGCGCGGCGGCGAGCGCCTCGAACGGCCGGCTCAGCGTGGCCGAGTTCCGGATGTTCCGGAAGCTCACCTCGCCGATGCCCGCCACGTTGGAGATGGCCTGGGCCGACGTGAACGGGCGCAGGCCGAGGAGGTTCGCGGCGCCGTTCCACGCGTCCGGCAGGACGTCGTGCAGCTCCGAGTCGTCGATGGTGTTCACCAGCGACACGATGGCGGCCGCGTCGTCATGGGAGATGGCCAGCCCGTCGAAGATGCCGGTGCAGTCCGCGTCGATGTAGTCCAGCGTGCGGGCGCCGCCCTCGATCTGCTTGAGGCGGGCCTCACCGACCAGCGGCACCGAGGACACGTCCGCCAGCGACGTGAAGGGCGCCATCGCGCGCCGGTTGACGAGGTTGGTGACGACGTTGCTGGGCAGGTACACGTCCAGCGTCTGGTAGGACGCCGTGTTCACGAAGGTGAGGATGCCCTCGCACTCCGGGGCGACGTCCACGTCCGTGGTGGTGAGGATCGGCGACTGCTGCGACTGGAGGGACGGAGACGCGAGCGGCTCGGTGGACGGTTCGGTTTCGAGACCACCGCAACCGGCGAACATGCTCACGGCAAGAAGGGCTGAGCCAACACGACGCATCAGGAACTCCTGGAGGGGGAAACAGCGATGTGACGCGGCTCAATACATCAGAACCGTCTGACTCACCCCGCCTGTTTCACTCCTGATTTACCGTGTTCGTGTCACGTTTCAGTGAACGACCCCTCTTCCGCTGTGAGCAGCATCGCGGCCCTGGGTGAGACTTCCTGACGTGAGTGTACATGTGCGCACGGGCGCCCGATGCGCACCGGACCTTCTCCAGACTCGGAGCGAGTGCTCTTCAGCGACAGAGCGAGTCGCGGTCCGAGTCCCGCCGGCAGGCGGACGGATCAGGCGGATGCGACTCGAAGCAGCGGTCGGGGCACTTCATGTCGGAGGAGGACATGCAGCCCATCATGCACCGCGAGAAAGCCCCTCCGCAGCGGTCGAGCGTCGCGGTATCGGGGCACCCGTAGTAGACGCCGTTCACGCAGCACCTGATCTCCTCGGCCGGTGCGGCGGAAGACGAGGCCTGAGGAGTGCTCACGCTCGCCGGCTCCGCTGGAGGTGGCTCGGCCTGCACGCTCTGGGTGGGAGCTGACGCGGTCTGCGCGCTCTGCGTGGGAGGTGGCGCGGTCTGCGCGACAGAGGCATAACCCTCGCGGTAACCCTCGGTCATCGCGGACCGAACCGACTCGTCGCAGTTGTAGGCCGCCTGGGACTGCAGGGGGAACCCCGTGCTCGCATGCTCCACTCCGAGCCGGTAGCCGCCCTCGCGGCTGCAATAGGTCTCTCGCCACTGCTGGGTCAATGCCGCACAGCCGGACAAGATGACGAAGACACAAGCGGGCAATAGCAAACGGAGCGATGGCATGGGGGGGCCTCTGGAGTTGGAACCAGTTGAGTCCTGATGGCACCACCTCGGGGCCTTCAGGTGAGGCTCGTGACGAGCCAGCGAAATCTGTATTCAACCGAAGTCCCCTCGAACCGTGACGCTCCATTGGCTGGCCGCGCTGGCCTCGCTTCAGCGCAACGTAGACGCCCGGAACGCGGCGCACTGGGGAACGCCGGAGCCCGCGCCCGGCGGACCTGACGGAGCCCACTCGTACGCCCCCAGGTCCACGCCCGAGCCCTGGGGCCGAGCGGTGCCCACCGTGTCGATGAGCGGCGTCAGGCCGGCGCTCCCCACGTCAATCGCGGGTGAGCCGGGCTTGAGGCGCAGGTCGTACGTGGCGGGATTCACATAGAACGCCGCCGGGTCCGTCACCTGGAGGTTGTGGTCCTCCGTCACGCCCACGTCGGAGCTGGCATACGCGGGCGCCAGGTTGTTGCGCACCACGCAGGCCTCGGGCGGGGTGCCATTCTTGTGCTCCGCCACGCGAATCCACGGCGGCCCGGGCTGGCCCACGGCACCGTTCGGCTCCAGCAGCGTGTTGTTCGTCACCCGCACGTTGCGAGCGCCCATGAAGGTGATGCCGTGGTAGTGGTCCGTGACGATGACGTTGTTCTCGACGACCCAGTCGACGAACGTCCCGTCGAAGTTGCCGATGCCCTGGAGCGCGCAGCGGAACGGCTGGGCGGGGTCCTCGAAGTTGAGGATGTAGTTCCCCCGGAGGACGACGTTGCGGAGCTCGCCTCGCCCCACGCCCCCGGGCCCGACGGTCCACGACTGGAAGCCGTCCCGGTGGTCCGGATACACCTCGTAGCAATTCTTGACTGTGTTGTATTGGAACACGGAGTTGTCACCCAGCCCGCGCAGCCCGTCCCCGGCGAAGTTCTCCACGGTGTTGCACTCCACCACCGAATCGGGTGCACCGAGCTGGATGCCGTAGTCGACGTTCTTCAGGTGGTTGCCTCGGATGACCAGGTTCCAGCCGTCACCCACGATTCCGTGGCCGACCTTGGTCTTCCAGTCCTCCTCCGTGAAGCCCGAGACGTCCGACACGGCCTGGATGACATTCCCCTCCAGGGTGATGTCGTGGACCGGCCCTCGGTAGCTGTGCCAGTCGATGTCCACCAGGGTCCACTTGTCATAGACGGGGAGGAACTCCGTGCTGATGTGCAGCCCCCGGAAGACCCAGTGCGAGCTGGAGCGCACCAGCAGACGGCCCAGCCGTGGCTGGTGGCCCGGAGCGGCCGCCACCGTGATGAAGCCCGTGTTGTAGTAGCTCGTGACCTCCACCTCTCCGTGGTAGCCGTCACGAAGCCAGAGGGTGTCTCCCGCCTTCACGGGCGCACCCGGGTTCCGAGGCACCAGCGGCCGCCCTTCCTCATAGGGCAGCCACTCCCAGCTCCGGCTCTCCACAAGCCCGTCGTTGAGGACTTCCCGCAGCGTCCGCCACGGATTCGTGGCGCTGCCGTCGCCATCGGGACTGCCATTCACGGGGTCGACGTAGAAGTCCGCCGCCCACGCCGCCGTGGACGAGAGCACCACGCCGCAGAGCAAAAGCCGGCGGGACCATGCGTGAAATTCCGTTGCTTTCGTAGTCGTGCGACCGATGCGTCCAGGCTTCATGAAAATCTCCCAGGAGAGGGCTTCGACTTCACCCAGGGGAGGCCCCCACGACAGCGTCGTCCCAGGAGAATTCGTCGCGCACCCGGGAGCAGCGCGGCTCACAGCCTGGGCAGGTGCCAATTTCTGACGGCAGCGGAATGACAATCAGCGTCAGGAATGACGCGGACCGTTCCATGATAGACAGGCGCCGCCGAGTTCCGCGGCGCAATCCCGTTCAGGAGTTCCCGAGATGGTTCGTAGCCGACTGCGGTTTCTTTTGTCCTTTGCCACCGTGTTTGCCCTGTTGGTCATTTCGACCCGGGCGCAGGCAGCGACCACGGGCACCGTGACGATCTTGTTCAAGAACACGGGCGTGGGAAAGTTCGGCCCGAGCGATCAGGTGTATGTCTTCGCGGATGCCGACTTCAACTCGTATGACAAGACTGTCTATGGTCCGACCACCCTGGTCGGCCCCGGGCAGTCCTTCACGGTCCAGCTCAGCGGGCTCTATGTCTGGAGCGGCTTCCAGGGCATCTACCGCATCGAGGTCCGCTACCCGGACACCACGTCCACCACGACCACGCTCATCTCCGGGCTGAAGTTCACGGGCACGGGGAACTGGTACGTCTCCACGCTCGGCGTGACGTCCTACAACCCGGGTGCGAGCTATGGCCTGCCCATCGCCAATCTGGCCCCGCCGGCGGCGAACCTCACCTACTGCTACGCGGACTATCCGGATCCGACGACGATGCTCTACACCGCCTGGTCGCTGCCCTCGCGTCCGACGGACTACGACCGCATCGAGCTGGAGCGGGCGGCGGCGGGTTCCAGTGTCTGGAGCGTCATCAAGACGTTCCCCTACTGGGGTGCGAGCTCCAACTCCGACCCGGGACGCGTGCCGGGGACCACGTACCAGTACCGGGTCGGACTCTATGACCGGTATGACGCCGTGACGTACAGCAACGTCCGGCAGTGCGCGACGCAGACGGGCGACTCGGACGCTGATGGCTACGTCGCGGTGACCTACGGTGGGAATGACTGCAACGACGGCGACTCGAGCATCCATCCCGGAGCGACCGAGGTCCCGGGCGACGGCATCGACCAGGACTGTGACGGCGTGGACCTGCCCGCCATGGTCGACACGGACGAGGACGGCGTTCCCGACGACACCGACAACTGCCCGACCGTGCCCAACGCCGACCAGCTCGACACGGACCTGGACGGCATCGGCGACGCCTGCACGTAGCACTGGAGCCTGGTCGTCCACGTCGATGGGCTCACCGCGTCACTCTCTCGCGACCTTCTGCTGCGCAAACGGCTTCGCACGCTTGTCGACGTCGGCGAGGTCCAACCTCACGAAGTCGCGTGAGCGAGCGGAGTCAATCCCCACCCAGAGGACGTCCTGGCTGGGGACGTAGACGTCGGCCCCGGCCCATTCCGCGTGGCGCGTGAGCAGGGGCTCGATGTTGTGGATGCGCGGCGCGGCGTCGGCATTGCGGCCGAAGAACAGCAGGTGATCTCCCCACTGCATCCAGAGCCGCCCGTCCTTGCGGACGCCGATGCCGTGGACGTGATGATCGTAGTTGTCCGGATCGGCGAGCACCGGCACGGCAGTGACGTGCCGGCTGCCGTCGATGCCATGGCGCGTGATGGTGAGGCCCTCGTCGTAATCGACGTTCGTCTCGACCACATCCCCCGAGGCCAGCGCGTAGAAGCGGGGTTCCCCGTGGGTGGAGCGCGTGATCGGGCGGACCTCCGCCTTCGCATCCCCCGGGCGCCAGCGCGCGAGGACGCGCTCGTTCTGCTGGAGCTCCACCTGCAGGATGAGCGGCGCGTCCTTCTGACCCCACACCATGTGAGCGTGGGTCACCGACAGCTCGGCGCCGTTGAGAATCGTCTTCCGCTGTGCGTTCCCGTTCTCGTCGAAGACGAAGGCCACGACCTCCTCGACGGGAGCGCAGCTGCGATGGTCGCAGCCCTGGCGGGCCTTCTTCGGCAGGGCGTACACCGCACGCTGCGTGCTCATGTCGAGCCGCCGCGCCGACACCAGCTGCACGACGGGTTCGGGCGGCTTGCTGCCGTCCAGCGTGAGCCGGAACGTGACGTCGTACTGCGTCGATTTGTCGTTGCCGTCCATGTGCACGAGCGCCTCGCGCCCGTTCGGCAAGAAGCCCAGGAACTCCACCCCGAACCGATTGCTCCCTTCGCGTGGCGAGCCAGGCTGTGGGAGCACCACGTGCCGACCGTCGCGCGTGAAGTAGTGGATCGACGGATCCTTCTCCCATGTCGCCAGCACCTCGCCTCTTTCGCTGGTGGCAACGCGATAGAGGCTGTCGCCCTTGATCGAGTGCAGCGTCTCGAACTTGCGAGCGCCGGGCGCCATCCGCGCGAGCGTGCTGAAGCCGACGCTGATCAGGCCGCCGTCCGCCGCATTCAGGAGCGTCGTCGCGGCGTAGACGCGCGACGCGGTGTTCGCCTTCGGGTTCCTGGGCTCGACGCCCTCCGCATGCGCGACCGACGCCACCAGGGTCATCGAGAGGAGAACGGCGACGTTTCGCACGGAGGACCTCATGGAAGATGCGAGGACGGACGCAGCGCTCGAGGAGGGGATTCAAGCGCGCTGAAGCCTGGCGCCGGACGCTGGGGGCGAGACTACTGAGCCGACGCCGCGACGGTTCGCGGCGCCCACGGCCTGGCACGCTTCTCGATGTCGGCGAGGTTCACCCGCGCGTAGTCGCGCGAGCGCGTCCGGTCGAGCCCCACCCACAGCGCATCCTGGCCGGGGACATAGATGTCGACGTCGGCCCACGCGGTGAAACGGGCGAGCAGCGGCTCCAGGTCATGGCTGCGCGGTGCCTCCGCGGGCTCCTTCCCGAACAGCAGCAAATGACGACCCCAGTGCACCCAGAGGCGTCCGTCGCGACGCACGCCGAACCCGTGCACCTCGCGATCCCAGTCCTCACGCTCGATGAGCGCCGGGACGGTGCTCACCTGCTGGCTTCCATCGAGGAGGTGGCGGGTGAGGGTGAGGCCCTTCTCGTCGGTCTTCACCTGGAGCACCTCGCCCGTGGCGAGCGCGTACAGCAGCCTGTCGTCGTAGGAGCTGAACCCCTTCAGCGGCCACAGGTCGGGCTTCTCGGCGCCCGGCCGGAAACGAGCGAACACGTCCTGGTTCTTGGGGAGATCGACCCGAAGCAGGATCGACGGACCCTTCTGGCCCCACACGACGTTCGCGTTGCCAATCTCCATCGCCTTGCCGTCGAGCAGGGTCTTGCGCTGCGCGTTGCCGTCCGCGTCGAAGAAGTCGGCGACGACCGCTTCCACGGGTTTGCAGGTGAGGTGCTCGCACATCTGACCGGGCTTCTTCGGCAGGACGTAGATCGCCCGGTCCACCGTCATGTCGATCTGCCGCGCGCCGATCATCTGCGCCACCGGCATCGGCGGCGTGCGGCCATCCAGCGCGACCCGGAAGGTCACGTCGTAGTCGATGGTCAGGTTCGTCTCGCGTCCCTGCAGGTGCACCAGCGCGTCCCGGCCGTTCGGCAGGAAGTGGAGTTCTTCGACGTGCAGGTTGTAGATGTTCTCGCGCGGCGAGGTGGGCTTCGGGATCCGGACGTGCTGCCGGTCACGGGTGAAGTAGTGGATCGAGGGATCTTTCTCCCACGTCGCGAGCAGCTCTCCGCGGTCGTTCATCGCGATCCGGTACAGACGGTCGCCCTTGATCGCGTGGAGCGCCTCGAACTTTTTCGCCCCGGGCGCCATCCGGCGCAGTGCATTGAAGCCGACCGTGATGAGCGCGCCGTCGGGCGCGTTCATCATTGTCGTGACCGCGTACACCCGGTCCGCGGTGTCGGCCTTCGGGCGCTTTGACTCGACGCCTTCGCCGAGCGCGATCCAAGGAATCAGCGTCGACAGGAGCAGCGCGGGGGCAAGGCGCACAGACAACCTCCGGGATGATGAGGACAGGGACGCCCCTTCCCCGGAGAATATTCAAGCAGGCGTGTCAGGCAAGGTGCGACGCCAGCTGCTCCAGGCTGCCGCTGCTCCTCAGGGGAAGTGCAGGGCCTTGTCGAACACGAACTGACCGCCGTCGATACGCCAGAGCAGATAGCTGCCGCGGAAGGGCTCACCGTTCTCGTCCAGGTCCAGCGGCCCGGAGGCGCCCTCGTAGTTGACCTCCTGCCCCGCGCTCAACAACTCCAGCGCCTGCGCGAACTCGCCGACGTTGACGGGAATCCCCAGCGCGTCCTTCGTGCCCGAGACGGCGATGAGGTTGTCGCGAATCACCTGGGTGGTCGCGCCACCTCCCTTCGTCATGGCGAGCGCCAGGAGGTAGATGGCGTCGTAGGTCCGCTGGAGCCGGCCGGAGTCTTCGATGTCGAAGCTCTCTCCGGTGGCGGCCTCGTAGGCCTCCACGAACCGCTGTCTGTTCGGGTCGTCCAGGTCCGCCGTGGGCACCAGGCCCTGCATGCCCTGCGCAACCGTGGCGTCCGCGCTCGTGAGGAACCCCGGGCCGAACACCGCCTCCGAGGCGAAGAACCTCACCCCGCTGATGTCGGCGGACGCCACGAGGTCGCGCGACAGGCCGGCGGCGCCCACGGAGAACCCCATGATGACGATGGCCTGGGGCTTTCCGGCGGCGTAGAGGCGCTGGACCTCGTCCGTGAACCCGGTCGTCTTGCCCGTCGGATGGGCCACCCTGGCGATGATGCTGCCGCCGAGCGCGGTGAAGCGCTGCTCGAAGCCGTCCGCGAGGCCGGTGCCATAGATGTCGTCGACGTGGACGATGGCGGCGGAGTCCAGGCCCTGGCGGCGGACCTCGTCGGCCAGGAGCGGCCCCTGGCGGTTGTCATTGGCGATGGTGCGATAGAAGTTGGGACGCCCCGTGAGGGTGGATGACGAGGAGGTGGGCGAGACGATGACCAGGTTCGCCGCTTCGGGTGCGACAACGTCGAGGTCCGTCTGCGTCGCCGCGCTGCAGGTCGCGGCGACGACGGCCACGACGCCCCGCTCCAGGAGCCCGCGGACGACCTCCGGGGCGTGGTTCTCGTCACACAGCCTGTCCTGCGCCACGATGACCTCGACGCGCCTGCCGAGCACGCCCCCCGCGAGGTTGATTTCCTGGGCGGCCAGGCGCGCCGCGAACCCCGTGCGGCGGGGAATGCGTGTCTCGATGACGCCCAGCGTGATGGAGTCCTCGGCGGGCGTGTACTCCCGCGCGTCGAGCGGCTCACAGCCCCAGCCTCCCACGAGGACGAGCGCGAGGAGCGCGGCGCGTCCGAGCGTGCTCACGGTGTCCATGTGAAGCTCAGTGTGGCTTCGCGCCCGAGGCCGGGCAGGTCGACGCCGTTGTAGCCGGGCTCGGCATAGCGGGAGTCCAGCAGGTTGTTGACCTGGAGGTGCAGGCGCGCGTGCTTCCACTCGTACATCCACATGGCGCCGAGGAGCGCGTAGGGGTCGAAGAGGTAGGGCTCGTTGGCGAGCAGGACGTTTCCCCTCGACGCCCGGCGCGCGCCCACATACCGGCCGCGCAGCCCCACGGTTCCCACGATTCCGCTGCGCCAGGTCCAGGCCAGCTCGGCGAGGAAGCGCGGGTAGGCGGCGGCCGGCTCCGAGAGGGTTCCCAGGAACGGGTCCTCCCGCTCCTCCTCCGTATCCTGTGCCTGGAGCATCGCGACGACGTGGTGTCCCCCAGTGGACCAGCGGGCCTCTGTCTCGACGCCCAGGGTCCTCGACGTGCCGACATTCACCGGCAGCACGGTCTGCGCGCCCTGCGGAAGCAGCACGATGGTGTCGTTCGTGTCCGTCAGGTACGCGTTCGCCGACAGGAGGAGCTTGGGGTGCGGCGTCACGAGGACCTGGGCCTCGCTCGTCGTGGCCGTCTCGGGGAGCAGCGCGGGGTTGCCGACGACGTCCCCCGCGTAGAGCGGCTGGGCATAGAGGTACAGCGGGTTCGGCGCGAGGAACGACGTGCCGATTCGCAGCTTCACGCTCAGCTCCGGGGTGAACGCGTGCGCGAGGCCGACGTGGTAGTTCATGTCGCCGCCGTAGATGTTGTGCCGGTCGTACCGCACGTTCGCCGTCAGGCCGAAGCCCGGGAGCGACTCGAAGGGGTGGGCGGTGCCCTGGCCGTACACCCCGACGTTCTGGAACAGCACCTCCTCCTGGATGCCGAGCGGCGCGGTCTCCGAGCCGTCGGCGTTCGTCACGGTGAAGACGGTGAGCGGCTTCTCCAGGTCGCGGATGACGTCGAGGCCCACGAGCAGGGAGTACCCGCGCGTCCGTGCGCTCGACTCGAGCACGAGGTCGATGGCCCGATAGCCGAAGTCGCGGCGCGGCCGTGTCACCGTCGAGCCGGCGTTCAGGTGCTCTTGGCTCGACGGGCCGCCCGCGGAGAGTCCCACGGCGGCGCTGGCCTCCAGCCACTCGGTCGGAGCGAGGTCGAGCTTCGCCCGGCCGGCGAAGTTGTCCACGACGATGCGGTTGTCATGGCTCAGCGTTCCGAAGTCGAGGAACTCGGCGAACGCATCCAGGCGGTTGTAGAGGGCCTGGAAGTGAAGCGCCGCCTTGTCCGAGGGCTCGACGTCGAAGGCTCCGAACGCCGACATGGGGCGCGAGATGTCTCCCTCGCTCTCGTGGGTGGCGAACGTGTCGAAGTTCGGCGACACCGCCGGCAGCTCGTAGCCCGAGCGGTCGACGTAGCCGTATCTGAAGGCGCCCAGCGCGCCCCATGACTTCCGGGCGTGCTGGAGCAGGACCTCTGCCCCCGCGCCGGTGGGCGGACCGTAGCCCACCCGGGCCGTGAGCTCGCCGAGACCGTCCGCGGAAGGCTGGCGCGTGATGACGTTCACCACGGCCAGGTAGGCGTTTGCCCCATAGAGCGCGGAGGCAGGCCCGCGGACGACCTCGATCCGCTCGATGACTCGCATGGGGATGAACTCGAGCCCGAGGAAGTTGGTGCCATCCGCCCGGAAGGTGGTGGACTGGCCATTGACCAGGACCTTGATGACGCGGTTGTAGGAGCGGTGTCCCGCGCTCAGCCCGCGCACCCCGAGGTTGGGTGTCACGAAGTCACGAATGATGTAGAAGCCGGGGACGTGCTCGAGCGCCTCGGCGACGCTCCGGTAGCCCCACGTCACGATTTCCTCTCGCGTGATGACCGAGACGATGGCGGGTGCCTGTTCGAGCGGCTGCGGCTGCTTGGTGGGCGTGACGATCTCCACCTGCATGAGCTCTTCGAGGGGCAGCTCGGAGAGCGACCCCGGCGTCTCCTCCTGCTCGGAGGTGGGAGTCTCCTGTTCCCGGGCGACGGAGGGGCTGCCCATGAGGGCAAGGAGGGCCATGCCGGAGCAGACCACAGTCCTGGCCACTGCCTTCATGGTGCGCTCCATGCATCCGTCTCACGGGATGCGCCCCGGCTCGGCTCGGAAGATGGGACTGCTCACCGCGCAGTCAAGCTGGCGCGCCGTACAGGGCGGAGCCCTGTACCTGGAACCGTGGCGACGTGCGGGGCCGGGCAGCGGTGGAAAGCCGCCATTGCGCAGCGGAAGGGGAGGGCGCTCCCGTTGGCCATGGACAACCGGGGTGGTCAGTCCCTGGTGAGGCTTTGAATCCTTCCCGATGATGCGCACCACGACGTGCTCGGGGGCCGTCGCGGGGGGCCGGAGGACGCCGATGAGGTCTCAGTCCATGCGCCGCTTCATACCGGCCCTCGCCGCCTTCGGCCTCCTTCAGGGCGTGGCATGGGCGCAGGCTTCGGCTCCCGCCGAGGCGGAGCTGAAGGCCGAGTTCCTGGAGCGCTTCACGCGGTTCATCGACTGGCCGGAGGGTGGGTTCAAGAGTCCGGAGTCACCCTTCGCCCTCTGCCTGCTGGGACAGACGCCGCTGGAGCCGTACCTGACGAGGATGGCCCGGACCCGCCGCATCAAGGACCGCTCCATCCAGGTCCGGATGCTGCAAGGGCCGGGCGAGGTGGAGGGCTGCGCGATGGTCTGGATTCCTCCCGAGGCCTCCGACTCGCTGGCGCAGGTCCTGGAGCGCACCGCGGGCAAGGCCATCCTCACGGTCGGAGACACCGCGGGCCTGGCCGAGCGCGGAGCGCACATCAGCATGAAGCGGGAGGGAACCCGGCTGACCTTCGACATCAACGTGGCGCAGGCGAAGCGCAGCGGACTGCGCTTCAGCTCCCAGTTGCTGCAGCTGGGGCACGTGGTGGGCGGGGAGGTGCCCCCGTGAGGTCCTGGGAGGCGCTCTCGCTGCGGAGCAAGCTGACGGTGCTGCTCTTCATCGGACTGCTCGTCCCGATGGGAACAGGGCTCGGAATCGTCGCCGCGAGGGACATCCGTGCCTTCCGCGAGGACCTCATCTCCACGACGTCGCTGGCCGCGGCCGTCGCCGGTGAGTACAGCGCCGCGGCGCTCGCCTTCCAGGACGAGGTGGCCGCGCTGCAGACCCTCGCGCGGCTGGCCTCGCTCCCGGAGCTGGAGTTCGCCGAGCTTCAGGACGCGCGGAGCCGCCCACTCGCGTCCTACCAACGTCCGGGTGTCCCTGGAGCCATCCCGCTGCCCGCCCTTCCCGCGGAGGGGCGGTGGGTGCGGCTGGACGCCGACCACCTCAACGTCGTCCAACCCGTCATCCACGGGGGCGTGCGCTACGGCAGCCTGCGCCTGCAGGCGTCGACCGTTGCGCTCCAGGCCCGCATCAACGCCTATCTCCTGGGAATCCTGCTGGTGGCGGTGGGGGTGGCCGGGCTCTCGCTGGGGCTGGCGTTCCTGCTGCAGCGCCTCATCACCTGGCGCATCCTCGCGCTGGCGGAGGTGGCGCGGGTGGTCGCCGAGAAGGGCGACTACTCCGTCAGGGTCCGGAAGACGAGCGACGACGAGCTTGGCTTTCTGGCCGACACCTTCAACACCATGCTGGTGGAGGTGGAGCGCCGGCAGCGGGAGGCACAGGAGGCCATCCGGGTGCGGGAGGAGTTCCTCTCCGTCGCCTCACACGAGCTGCGCACTCCGCTCACCCCACTCAAGCTGGAGGTCCAGTCGCTCACGCGGGCCGCCGCGCGAGGCACCTTGTCGGACCAGGGGACGGGGCTGCTCCAGCGGGACCTCGGTCTCATCAGCAAGCAGCTCCGGCGGTTGGAGACGCTCATCTACAACCTCCTGGATGTCTCCCGCATCACCAGCGGCAAGCTCCAACTGGACCTGGAGGAGGTGGACCTCGTGGCCCTCCTCCGGGAGGCTGTCCAACGGCTCTCCGAGGAGTGCCGGGCCGCCGGCACCGTCATCTCCCTGGAGGTGGAGCAGCCGGTGGTGGGGCGGTGGGACCCGGCGCGGTTGGACCAGGTGTTGAGCAACCTGCTGGGCAATGCCCTCAAGTACGGGGCTGGCAGGCCCATCGAAGTGGAGGTGGGCCAGCGGCAGGGCACCGCGTGGTTGAGCGTCAGGGACCATGGGGTGGGCATCGCGGAGGAGGACCAGGCGCGCATCTTCGACCGGTTCGAGCGCGCGGTGTCGGTGCGCCACTACGGTGGCCTGGGGCTGGGGCTCTACATCGCGCAGAGCATCGTCCTCAGCCACGGGGGGCACATCCGCGTGGAGAGCCAGCAGGGCGCCGGGGCGACCTTCATCATCGAGCTGCCAGTGGAAGGCCCCCCATGGGAGAGCCCCGGAGGCCTGGAGCCGGCCGCCCCGCCTCCGGCGCACTGAGCCGCGCGGCTTGATGCGTGGAGGGGAGGGCGCCAGCTCCGCGCTGGCGCTCTACTCCTTCAGCCAGAAGAACTGGTTGCCGCTGCTGAGCGCCCGCTCCAGGAACTCGCCAAAGGATGCCGCAATCTGCCGGACTTCGAGCGGGTACGTCTCATGGTAGGCGTCCAGCAGCGGGTACCGCCCGTCCTTCTGCCGAGACACGTCGACGAGCACGTAGTCCGAGTCTTGGAGGTACAGCAGCGTGTACCAGGACGCGGAGCCCTTTGAGTCGTCGTCCTGTCCTCGCAGCTCAACGCGGGCGCGTTGGATTTCGGCGAGCGACAGGATGCGGTAGTCCGCGTCCGGCCGCGGGCGGAACAGGGTGGCCCCATCGCAATGCAGGTAGAATGCGCGAAGGTCGGGGTCGAGTCGCCACCCCACGCGCGCCTCAAATGCCGCGACCTGCGCGGGCTTCGCGGGCGCATTGGGGAAGTGAGACCGCGTGATTTCAGCGAGCAGGCTCTCCATCGTCATGCTCAATCCACGTAGGGCCTGTCGAATCCGACGGTTGACCACTGGGCGCCCCCCGCGTAGCACGCGGGGTAGGCGTCGTTGATGCCCTTGTGCACCTCGAGAGGAACCGGAAGCACGTTGCCTGGAGCAGTCGGGTCGCCTCCGTGCCACAGGTCGAAGATGTGGTGACCCGGCCAGTGGTCCCCGCCGCTTTTCGGCCATTCTCCGAACTCGCGGCCCCACTGGTTGCGGAATCCTTCTCGGGCGTTCTTCCAGAGGGTTCGCTGTGCCTGGACGTCAGTAATCGTGGGGTAGTCACAACAGCAGTGGGTGAGGGCTACGCGCCCGCCCGCCTCCGCCGGCAGGAATGCGAAGCGTCCCTGCAGTCACCCTTCACGTCGGCCAGCCAGATACACCCCTTCAACGTGTGCCCTTCGGAAGCGCAGCGCCGTTGGCACCGATTCATGTACTCGGCATTGCACTGCCAGGGCCCGTAGTAGATGACCGTCTTGACGGTGCCGCCTCCGGGGCCCGGCATGGCCGGGCCCACCCACCTCGCCGTGGCGGGCTTTCCGCTGCTGCTCACCGTGGCCGAGCCACAGCCGGCGCTCCCAACCATCAACGCCAGCAGCAGCGTGCAAGTCAGCCTTCGCATGGCCAGGCAGATAGCACAGCAAGTCTTGGAATATGAGCTTTCCTGGTTGGCCCTTTGCCTGGGACTCGCCCAGAAGGTGCGCGAGAATGCCCGGCTGATGGCGGAGCCCATCCCTCCCGCTCTCTGGGTGGAATTGAAGCAGGAGGAATCCTGCCCGCGGACGTGCCGACGCCACGGAGCCAGGCAACGAACCGATGAATCAGAAAATCACAGGCTTCCATCTCGACCGGGAAGACCACTGGGTTGCCGACCTCGAATGTGGCCACCGGCAGCACGTGCGCCATGACCCGCCCTGGATGGTGCGCCCCTGGGTCCTCACGGAGGAAGGGAGGCGCAGCCGGCTGGGAGTCGAGCTCGACTGCAAACGCTGTGACGAGGCAGGGCGCGCGGTCGCCGAGGCGGTGCGCGACGCGCTGAAGGCCGCGGCCCGGCAAGCGTACGAGGAGGGAGGCCTGAGTGGCCTGTGCGCCGAGGGGCGATGGGATTTGGCCCTGGACGCGCTCGGTGCGACCGACCTGCTCCCGGTCATCCGCCGCGCGCTCACCCCCGAGCCCAGGGGTGGTGCCCACGAGTGATGGGCGTGGCGGCCGCACGTCTGTCGCCCGCCACCAGAACGCACGCGCCGTGGGTTTGTAGGACTGCTGGCCCGTGAGCACTTGCACCGCGGAGCGCGTCAGGGCCCGGACGGGTACAGCTCCGCCGTTCCAAGCACCTGGCCCGCGGCGATTCCTCCCGCGACGAGCACCCTGCCATCGAGCAACCGCGTCGCCGTGGAGAACGAGCGAGCTTCGGTCAAGGACGCAGTAACACTCCAGGTGCCCGAGGCCGGCTCGTACAACTCCGCTGTGCCCCCCACGAGTGTCCCCCCCACGACCAGCACCTGCCCGTTGAGCAGTAGCGTTGCCGTGTGACTCTGGCGGGCCTCGACCAGGGAGCCGGTAGGACTCGCGGTGTTCGTGAGCGGGTCGTACAGCTTCGCCGCGCTCAAGACGATCCCGAAGGCGTCATCGGCGCCCCCGGCAAGGAGCACCCTGCCGTCGAGCAGCAGCGTCGCGGTGTGACGGGTGGGTGCCGCAACCGGGCCGGCAGGGCTCCAAGTGTTCGAGGCCGCATCGTACAGCTCACCCGTCCCGATACCACCGAGAGGATTGGTGCTTCCCCCCGTGACGAGCACCCTGCCGTCGAGGAGCCGTGTCGCCGTGTGGTCGTAGCGGGCGCCTGCCATGGAGCTGGCGGGACTCCAGGTGCCCGAGGCCGGGTCATACAAGTCCGCCGTCGCGACGGCGTCGAATGAGCCGAATCCCCCCGCGACGAGCACCCTGCCGGTGGGCAGCAGCGTCGCAGTGGGCCTGACGCGAGGTTCTGCCATGGAGCCGGCAGGGCTCCAGGTATTGGTGGCCGGGTCATACACCTCCGCCGTCGCGAGGAACGGGACATCAGGGCCAAAGCCCCCGGCGACGAGGACCTTGCCGTCGGGCAGCAACGTCGCCGTGTGGTCGGCACGTGCCTGGCTCATGGAGCCGGCAGGGCCCCAGGTCCCCGAAGCCGGGTCATACACCTCCGCCGTCGCGAGGAACGGGACATCAGGGCCAGAGCCCCCGGCGACGAGCACCCTGCCGTCGATCAGCAGCGTCGCCGTGTGACGGCTGCGGGCTTCAGCCAGGGTGCCCGTCAGGACCCAACTCGGGCCGACGCAGGACGGCAGCCCCCTCACCGTGAAGGTATGGGTGTCCGTGAGGTTGGAGGCGTTGGTGACGGTGGCAGTGATGACCGGAAGCGTGCCGGCATTGACACAGGAGGGGGCGGCCCAGGTGATGCGGCTGCGGGAGTCGCCGGTGTCGGGTGTGCCCAACGTGCCGATGCTGGCCTCCCAGGAGAAGGTGAGCGCGAAGCCCCGCGGATCACTGGCCACCACCTCGTAGGTGAGCACCTGGCCCGGCGTGGCCGTGTTCGAGGAGCGGTAGGAGCGGATGATGACAGGAGGGAAGGGAGGGGGAGTGGGCGTGTCACGAACACACAGGGCGACAGTGCCCGTGGTCTGCCCTCCGCGCGCATCCGAAACAGAGACCGTCAGGACGCAGTTGTTGCAGGCGCCAGCGGGCAGGCTCGACGGGGTGAACGAGGCAGAAGGGCTGGAGGCGTCCTGAATCCAGGAGCCTTCGCAGGTGGCGCTCCAGTTGTAGAGGAGGCTGTCACCATCCAGGTCGGAAGCGGAGACGGAGACAGCCACCGTCTGCCCGACGGCCAGTTGCGTGGGGGTGGCACTGATGGAGGCCACCGCCGGTGAGCTGTTGAAGGAGATGAGCAACTGCGCCTCGCCCTCCCCGACTCCGTGAATGACATTCACCTCCAGGGCGACGCTGGAGGACAGGCCTCGCGAGTCCGTCGCGGTGAAGGTGAGGGTTTGAATGCCGGTGAACTGAGGTGCATCCCACCGTGTAGTCGCTTCCGAGGGGTCGGAGAATTCGCCCGCGGTGGCGGTCCAGGTGAAGGAGAGGGTGTCGTCCGGGTTGGGGTCATGCGTCGTGGCCACCAGGCGGATGTTGCCGCCCGCGGGCAAGGTCGTGAGCGAGGCCACCAGGGAGTCGATGACCGGGGCCTCATTGTCAAAGGGCGGCGGAGGATTGAGCTGCTGGAGGGTGATGGCGACGAGGAGGGTCTGGTTCCTGAAGATGGTGACGCTGGGGGAGAAGCCCTCGAAGCGCAGCGTGCCCGCGGCATCGAAGGCCTGAGCCTGGAAGGACCGGTCGTCGCCCACGGGGATGTTGCCGATGATTCCTCCCCAGACGCCATTCGTGAGGGTCAGGTCCACTGTCACGGAAGGGATATCCGGACCGCGGGAGGTCACGGCGACGCGGGTGATGCCAGAGGCGAGAGCCTGAGGCGCGGCGACAGCGAACCGCGCCGAGCCGGTGTCAGGCGAAGTAGCGGAGCAGCCCGCCAACAGCGCCAGGGCAAGAGCCAGAGACAGATACGTGGATGCTCGTGGCATCAGGCTTCCTCCGTCCGGAAATGCAGGTGGACTGGCGCGGAGACATAGGCCTGGAAGGAAGCCCCGCCAATGCCCCCAGAAGCTTGCACGACGTCTCCTGCCGCACGACGGGAAGTACGGCAGTCCAATCATAGGAGACAAGAATTGACCGGCCGGGAGCTGGGCCGTTCATCCCGGTGCGCAGCCGTCCGCCATCGACTGCGGCCACTCGTCATCTATTTCCTGCGCAGGCGCTCATGGGCGGCCACTCTTTGGCAACACCCCAACGCAAGGAGCCCGCCATGCAACGGGTCTTTCAGTCCGCCTTCCGCCTCGCTTTCCGCCTCTTCGCCGCCGGCTTCGCCCTATCGTTCGCACTCTGGCACTCCGCGCATGCCGCCACGCCGCAGACGTTCCAGGACCTGCAGGTGGAAGCGGTGCGCGGCGTGGAACTGTCGGTGGGCGATGGCTACGTGCTGAAACTCAAGGATGGCAGCGAAGTGGAAGTGTCGCGGCGGCAGGCGCGGGAGTTGCGGGAGCACCTGGCGCTTTGACAGCCATCCAGTGGACAAAGAAACGGGCGCCGAGGCGCCCGTTCTCGTTGCTGCCGTCGCGGTAGCGATCCGTAGCGGTAGTGCTCCGGCTTGTACGGACCTTCCACCGCCACGCCCAGGTACGCGGCCTGGTCGGCGGCGCGGGCGCAGGGCGGCCGAGCAATGCCATGTCGAGTGCGCACAGGACGAGGCCCCGGTCGATTCCCTCGCCCATCGCCCAGCCCACCACTCCCGCGCTCCTCCTCTCGGACCGTCGCGGATCTGCTCAAGTAGTCCTAGGGCCAGGCTTCACCGCCTGCTAGAGCTTGAAGACCTCGCGCAGCCCCTCCGGGAGGGTGGCGGGCTCGCGGCCGAGCAGTGTCGCGAGGTCGGAGCTCGTCTCGTCCAGCTGGTCGTCGCGGATGTCGGAGTAGAAGCCGAGGAACCGGCGGGCGAGGTGCTCTGGCACGCCGGCACGCACGGCGTTCGCGACGTACTCGTCGTCGGAAATCCGCGTGTAGCGGACGCTCCTGCCTGACACCTCGGTGAGGGCGGACGCCACGTCGTCGAAGGTGTAGGCCCGCGGCCCGGAGACGACGTACGTACGGTCCGCGCCACCGTGGTCCAGCATGGCGTTGGCGAGGGCCTCGCCCATCTCGCGGCGCAGGGCGTAGGCGACCTTGCCGCTTCCGGCCGGCAGGCGGACGCCGGTGTCCAAGACACGCGCGCCACCGACGTAGAGCGGGACGGTGTCGAGGTACAGGGCGTTGCGGAAGAACAGGTGGGGGAGCCCGCTGCGCCGGATGCGCTCCTCGGTCTCGAAGTAGTCGCCCATCAGCGTGTTCTTCGAGGTGTGGATGTCCCTCAGCGACCGGCTGGCGAATCCGAACAGCCCCACGCCAGCGCGCCGGGCCGCGTCGATGACGTGCTGGTGCTGCTGCACCCGGCGCTGGGGGTCGTTGCCCGCGATGAGCAGGACGCGGTCGACGCCGGCCATGGCGCGGTCGAGGGCGGCGGTGTCGTCGTAGTCGCCGACCCGGACAGAGACGCCACGTGCCGCCAGGTCGACGGCCTTGCTCGGGTCTCTGACCAACGCGGCGACGTCAGCGCCGGCGGTGCGCTCCAGCACACGGCGAACGACGGCGGACCCGAGCTGCCCGGTGGCTCCGGTGATGAGCATCATCAGCGCTTCTCCCTTGGTAGAGGCAGATGCATAGCCTGCTATTTAAATGGATAGCAGGCTATGTGTCAGGATGGCAAGTGAATGAACATCGATCGCGACACCGGCTACTTCGTCACCCGGACGGCCAGGGCATTCATGCGCGTGGCCGAAGCGCAGCTGCGTCCGTTGGGGCTCGGGGTGGCCCACATACCGGTCCTGGTCTGCCTGGGCGAAGAGGGGGCGTTGACCCAGGCGGAGATTGCGCAGCGCACGCACGTCGAGCAGCCCACGGCGGCCGCGTTGCTGCAGCGGATGGACAAGGCCGGTCTGCTCGAGCGGTCCCCCGACCCGCGCGACCGGCGGGCGACCCGCATCAGCCTCAGCGCCCGCGCCAGGAAGCTGCTGCCGGAGGCACTCGACCTCCTCAAGCTCTCCAATGGCGAGGCCACGGCCGGCCTCTCCCGCGCCGAAATCGAGACGCTCCACGCCCTGCTGCGCCGCGTGCTCGCCAACCTCGTCGCGATGATTGACCGGGGTCAGGACCTGCCCGACCGGTGAGCTCGGCAGTGGGCCGCGCTGCCGTCGGGAAATCACATGTCGCGCGGGCGTGGGGGCGCGTAAGGTGGCAGGCTCCATGGTCTCCATTCGCTCTGCCGCTCTCTCCTGCATCGTCGTGCTCGGCTTCGTAGCTGCTTGCGGCGAAGATTCCACCTCCCGCCCCGTCCCTACACCCGATGCGTCTGTGCCGGTGATGTGCAACAGCGTCGGCGTCGCGCTGTGCGGCGGCTCCTGCGTGAGCACCGAGAGCGACCCGGCTCACTGCGGTGGTTGCGACATGGCCTGCGCGACCGGCGAGGCCTGTGAGGGCGGCGTCTGCGTCGCGCTCTGTCAGATCGACGACAAGCAGGTCGCCGCCGGGGCGGTGAACGCGGCGAATTCCTGCGAACAGTGCACGCCGGCGACGTCAGCGACCACGTGGACGCAACGCGCGGACGGGACGCAGTGCAACCCGGGACAGGTCTGCTCGGCCGGCGTGTGTAGCCCGAAGTGCTTCATCGACGGCGCGGTCTACGCCGCAGGTGCGCCGAATCCGGCGAACGCCTGCGAGACGTGCGTGCCTGCGACGTCGACGACGAAGTGGACGGCGCGCGCGAGCGTTCCGCTGCTGGTCGGCGGCGACGACATCACGGCGCAAGGCTGGACGACGGTCGCGCAGACGCCGAACACGCTCACGTACGGCGCGGACTACGTTCGCCTCGCGACGTCGACGAACAGCGGCGGGCGGACGAGCGGGCAGCTACTCATCACGCGGGCGAACTCGTTCGACGGAACGAAGCCGTTCAAGATCCACGTGACGATGCAGGTCGAGTCGGCGAGCACCCACAACTCGCTCGACAGCGGCGCGGCCATCATGGGGAGCTTCACGTCGCCGTTCGGCAACAGCACGGATCGTTCGCAGATGATCTACCTCGACAGCGCGGCGATTGGCTGGGCGGACGACACGCAGTCCGCGGCGTTCTCGGTGACCGACGGCGCGTATCATGTCTACGAGCTCGCGGTGGATGCGGCGAAGGTGGCGACGGTGAGCATCGACGGCGTCGCGAAGCTCACGCGGAACAACTTCACGATGAACGGCACCATCGCCATCGGCGACCAGACAAACGACCCGAACGTCGACGGAGCGGTGCGGATCAAGTCGGTCGAGCGGCTCTGTCCCTGATACTCCGGATCGCCGAGGTAGGGGAGTGGTACGCTCGGTCGACCGCGCGTCGAGGGAGCCGCCATGCAGAAGTCGAAGCCCGCCGCCAACCCGGAGGCCTACGTCGTCGCACTCGCTGGTTGGCAACGCGACTGCGTCGAGCATCTGCGGGCCGCCGTGCATGCGGTGCGCGGACTCGATGAAGTCGTGAAATGGGGACACCTGGTCTATCTGTCGAACGGGCCCGTGTTGTTGATCCGCGCGGAGGAACGGCGCGTGTTGTTTGGTTTCTGGCGCGGGCAGCGATTGCGCGACATCGAGCCGCGCCTCAAGCCCGGCGGCAAATACGAGATGGCGACGCTGGAATTGGGCGATGGCAACTCGATCGACGCTGCCCTGGCGCGTCGACTCGTGCGCAAAGCCGTCGCGCTCAACGCGACGCTCGGCGATCCGACGAAGTGAGCCGGACGGTTCGCGCGGCTTACCGCGGGCCAGGTCCAGATCCTTGGCCACCTGGGCCCCTCACGCCGTCAGCCTGGCGACTCCCGGGGCTCGGGTAGGGTCGCCCGTGCGCACCGCGCTGGAACAGCCAGGCGGCTCCGAGAAACAGTGCGACGAAACCAGCGTTGAGCGACAGGAGCTCGACCGGCGGGCTCCACGGCAGCCCCCAGCCGGCGAGCACCGCGAGCACGGCGATCGCGGCTTGCGTGAAGGCCATCGCGACCAGCGTGCGTGCCATGCCGGCCGCGCGCAGGCGCACGATGAAGGCACCGGCGAGGCCCACGAGCAGCACCCCGCCGTAGAGCAGGTTGGTGCGGTCGCCGTCCGCGCCGATGATGCCGACGCCGAGGCTCAGCCAGATGAGGCTGAGCGAGGCGAAGAGAGCGAGGCCAAGGGCGGCCCGGTACGCGGTGCTGGGGGTCGCGGTTCGCATGGGCGTGTCTCCGTTGTCGATGAGGGAAAGGGTCACGGTGTGAATCAGGGCCGACCCTCGGTGGTGTCGGGCCCCCTATGAAGCAGAGACAAGGTGGCACCCCCGCGCGAGGGCGGCGGGCCGATTGAGGCCAGCGGTCGAAATCCGGCGCCAAACGTCGCAGGGCGCGGACGGCCGGCGGGCGTCGCCACCGCGAGGCACCGCCGCTTCAAGCCGAAATGAGGAAGCGCGCGATGACGCGCTTGATGCCCTCGTTCGTCCACCTACCGGATGACGTTGGAGTTCACCTACCTCGCGAGTAGTCTGCTCGTGCGCGGTGCGGACCGCCTCACGAGGTAACTCATGGAGTTTGACGACCTCAATCCGGCAAGACTGCCCCCCGGGACGCGACTGGGCCCGTGGCGACTGCTGGAGCAGCGCGGCCGGGGCACCTACGGCGTCGTCTACCGCGCGGTGCGCGACGAGCAGCAGACTGCCGACGCCGTGGCCCTCAAGCTGGCCGTGAGCCCGGGGGATGCGCGCTTCGCGCGTGAGGCCGAGCTGCTCTCGCGCATCCGCCACCCCGCCGTTCCCCGACTGGTGGACCATGGCCACTGGCAGCCCCGGGAGGGCGTGTCCTACGCCTGGCTCGTCATGGACTGGCTGGAGGGCCTGCCGCTGTATGAGTGGGCCCAGGCACAGCGCCCGTCTTCGCGACAGGTGCTTGAGCTTCTTGCCCGGCTGGCCCGAGCCCTGGACGCCACCCATGCGGCTGGCGGCCTCCACCGCGATGTGAAGGGTGAGAACATCCGCATCCGGCGGGCAGATGGCCTGGCCTTCCTCATGGACTTCGGCTCCGGACACCACCTGGGGGCCCCCACGCTGACCTGGGACCTGTTTCCTCCCGGCACTCCGGCCTACCGCGCGCCCGAGGCGTGGAGTTTCGTCCTGGGCTCCAGCAAGCCCCCGGCCCGCAAGCCCCCGGCTGTCCCGTATCCGCCGGGGCCCGCGGATGACCTCTTCGCGCTGGGAGTCACGGCCTATCGACTCGTCACTGGGAAGTACCCACCGTCGGCGCACCCGTGGGAGGAGGATGTCTGGCTCTGGGACCCCGAGGAGATGGAGTCCTGGACGGCGCGAGTCAGCAACCCCCGATGCATTCCGGAGCTGAGTGCACTGGTGTCGCGGATGCTCTCGCCCCGTCCGGAGGCGCGAGGGAGCGCGCGGCAGGTGGCGGAAGCGCTCGAGAAGGCCGCGCGCCGCGCGGGACGCGGAGCGGATGTGCCGCTCTTCACTGGAGAAGAGCCGAGGCCAGCGGGCCTCTTTCCCAGCCCCCAGCGCGTCACGGTGCGGCGCCCTCCTCGCATGCGGAGGTGGCCCTGGTTGGCGGCCGCCGGCCTCGGAGGCGCACTGGCGCTGAGCGCCGGGGGGCTGCTGAGCGTGAGTCGCTCCGAGGAGCCCGAGACGGCTCACGTCGCGGAGCAGGAAGAGGAAAGTGATGCCGGCACCGTGGCCGTCGGGGACACTGCACTGACGGCACCGGTGGAGCCCGAGCGAGCCCCCTTCGTGTGGGCATCCATCGCGGTAGACGTGCCACCGAAGCCCTTCCCAGGACAGCGGCGCCCGGACGGCAAGGGGCGCTGTCCCGGCAAGGTGCAGGTCGCCATCAACGGCGCTTGTTGGACGAAGCTGCCCGTGGACCTGAAGGACTGTGATGATTGGGGCGGCGTTGAATACAGGAGCGAGTGCTATCAACCCGTCATGACTCCGCAACGGCCTGCCACCTCGGGCCCCGGGGCTCGGGACGACAATCCATAGCCAGCTGCTCCAGCGCCCGACTTGTGCTCCCGGCCGGTGTAGAGGCCGTGTCCCCATTCCAAGGCAACGCCAGGCATTGCTCTTCTGCGACGAATTGGATGGTGGCCCATGCGGACCGGAAGATCTGCGTGAGACGCCGACCGCCTTCGGTGGGCCGTGAGTATGATGGCGTGAGCGTGGAGGCCATCCTTGGAGTCGCCTCCGCGAATCACTCACGAGGGAGCGCATGGGTCTCGACCTGAGCTTGCAAGTCACAGAGTCCGGCGGAAGGAACAGTCCTGATGCGCCCCCTGTTCCTGAGCGGACCTTTGAGGTTCAGGTGCGGCTGCGACGTGGCTGGAATGGCGACCGCGAGCCCGAGAAGCAGGAGGTGTTCCTGGACTTCGCTCGTCGGCGGCGCATCGATCTCGACGAGAGCGCTCGGACGTACGTCGAGGGGTCGCTCTACTCGGGCATCTGCTTCCGGCACTTCGAGCTATCCAACCGCGAGCATGTCCGCGCCGTCATCGCGGCCGGCCAGGGCGACGCCTCGGACTTCGAGCCCGTCGTCATGGAGCACCAACTCTCCGTGCTCGACAAGGCGCGGGTACGGACGCTCGCGGAGGCGCCGGCTCCGAGGCGCACCGGGCTCGGCGGACTCCTGCGGTCCGCCTTCTCCGGGCCGAAGAAGCCGAGCGACATCTCCGTGCAATCCGAAGCGGGGTACACGGTGTATGCCACCGCGGAGGGACGCCGGCTGCTCGCGTACTCGGATGACGGCCCCCGCGTCGAGCCCGACCTGGGCAGGCGGTTCGTTCAGTTCCTCCGCTACCGCTACGGCGGCCATCCGCTCATCCTCGAGCGGCTTGCCTCGGAGGGCCGTGTGCCGCGCGAAATCCAATACGGCGCCAAGGAGATGCGCGGCTTTCCCCGGGACATCGTCAAGTTGCGGCTCCTGTCCGCCGCCGACGTGCCCGACACCGGGATACCACTCGAAGGTTACCGCCGCGTAGTGCGGGGAAGACCGGGGCTGCCGGACGACGCCACGCTGGAGCGCGTGACGTTCGGCGACGCCCCGGACAGCACCCAGGTGCGGGAGCGGCGACAGACGGAAGCGAAGGAGTCCGTGGACGCGGGCCGCATGCTCGAAAGCGTGCTCGCGTTCTTCGAGCTGACGTTGCAAACCGGTGAGGCGGTGCCGGGGCTGGGAGACGCCATTCAGCACATCCCGGACGCGGACGTGCGCCGCTTTCGGGAGGTCATGTCGCGGCCTCCCAGCAACAAGGAGGAGGCCAGCGCGATGGCCCCGGCGCTCGTCGCGCTCCGTGCGGTGGCGGGACGCCACGCGCACGTCCTCATGAGCCTCGAGGCCGGGGCCCGCCGTGCCCTCGGGGAGTCCCAGGAGGCGCGAGCGCTGCTGCTCAAGGTCATCGAGGCCAATCCATACTTCACGGGGGCCTACAAGGACCTGGGATACATCTGCGTCTCGGACTGGGACATGGGCGCGGCCTGGCTGTGCTGGGACGCGGCGAGGAACATCGCGCCAGGCCACCACCTGCTGAAGGACGTAAGCGCGTTGGAGGAGATGCTGGCCACCGAGCATCCCGAGTACTTCTGACGGTGGAACGATGACGCGCGGCCCTGCCGTCACGAGGAGCCGGCGGGCATCACCTCGGCGACCCGCTTTCTGCCTCTCCGTCTGGACTGGCGAGGACGACGACATAGCCATCCGGGTCCTGGAGCCACATCTCCCGGTGCTGCGGCGCTGGGTTGACGTGCGGCTCTTCGAGGACCCGAGCGCCCAGACGTCTGGCGCGGTCCACGGCCGCATCAAAGTCGTCGACTTCGAACCAGAGAAGGACGCCATGGCCATGGGGTGCCCGGTCGGGCCCCACCAGGTTGGGGTGCTCCTCGGCATCCCAGCGGTGCAGCTGGAGGACCAGGGTGTCCCCACTCAGGAGCCGGTTGTAGACGAGACGATGGGGATGGTCCGGATCGCCCCCCGAGCGGACTCCCAGCAAGGTCTGGTACCAGGCGCTGCTGGCCTTCACGTCCCGCACCGCAATCAACGTCTGAGGCCTGACCGTCAGTGAAGCAGGTTGTCCCATGAAACCCCCGGATGAGAAGAGCGCGCGATAGTGCCGCGTCCTGGTTACCGTGTCTTGGACAAGATGTGAATCCGCCATCCGCGCTGCCTGCTCCCCACGACTGCCCGGTTCAAGACACTCGCCGGCAGGTGCAATCAGATTGCATCAACGGCGGTGGAATTTTGGCGCGGCGCCAGAGATTGACGTGCAGCAAGCCCAAATAAATGGCTTTGCGCGAAATGCCTGAATTGCTCGTTGACACTTTGCTTGTCTTTTGTTTCCTTTCCATGGCGCTCCGAAAGCGAGTGCAAGGAAAGGAGAAACGACAATGAACTACCTCCACTGATATTGAAGCATTGCAAAGACTTGGACCCGGCGCTGTCGCTGGGTCTGGGTCCCTCCGGTCAATGCCTGACGTTCCGCCTGGACGCCCCCGCGAGGAGCCCCCGTGCCCATTGCCGCCGAGTTCGAGCCCCTGCACCCCGAGACGCTGCGAGACCCGTACCCCGTCTATGCCCGAGTGCGGGCGTTGGCGCCGGTGATGTGGCATGAGCGGCTCAACTCCTGGCTGCTCACCCGGCACGCGGAGTGTCTCCAGGTCCTGAAGGATTCGCGCCGCTTCGCCGCCGACTGGCGCCGGGTTGGCGCGGCGGTGCCCGAGCACAGCGTGAGCATCCAATCCATGGACCCGCCAGAGCACGGCGAGCTGCGCGGGCTGCTCGTGAGTGCCTACCGCGCCCAGGACCTGGCGGCGGTGGAGCGCAGGGCCTACCTGCACGCGAATCGCCTGCTCGCCGGGCTTCGCGCGGAGGGTGGGGGAGAGCTGATGACCCGCTTCGCGGCGCCGCTCGCACTCCATGCCGTCTGTGATTTCCTCGGCGTCCCCGCGCCGGACCCCGCCACCTTCGGAGAGATGTCGGACGCCATCATCCGCGGCATGGACGCGGGCCTCGCGCCGGAGCGAGCGGCCCCCGGCGCCGCCGCCAGGGCGGGCCTGAGCGCGCTGATTGCGAGCTGGTTCGAGCCTCCTCCGGCAGGTGGAATGCTCGGGTTCCTGGCGCGCTCCGAGTCGGCCGCCGGGATGCCTCACGGCGTGCTGATGAACAGCATGCGCGTCGTGTTCCATGCCGGCTACACCTCCGTGTACAGCGCGGTGGGGAGCTCCATCCTCTCCCTGCTGCGCCACGGCGTGGAGCTGTCCCGGCTGGGCGACCCGGCGCTCCTGGAGACGGCGGTGGAGGAGCTGTTCCGGTATGACGGTCCAGTGCAGGCCACCGGCCGCGTGTGCACCGAGGACGTGGAGCTCGGCGGGGTCCGCATCGCCCGGGGGCAGGGACTGGTGCTGCTGCTCGGCTCCGCCAACCGGGACCCGGAGGCGTTCTCCCGGCCGGAGATGCTCGTCCTGGATCGTCAGCCCAACCCCCACCTGGCCTTCGGCTGGGGCATTCATGCCTGCGTGGGCGGTCTGCTGGCCAAGGCGGTGGTGCGGCTGGCCCTGTCCAGCCTCATCGAGCACGCACCGCACCTGCGCCTGAGCGGTGACGTCGTCCACAAGCCCCAGGCCACCCAGCGGTGCCCGCACCTCATTCCCGTCGCGTTCGGCGCGTGAGCGCGCCAGGTGTCCCGTGAGCTTCGACTACACCGACGATGCAGCCCTCTATGACGTCGTCTGCGAGAGCTACCGGGAAGACGTCGCCTTCTACGTGGAGGAAGCCAGGCGAGCGAGGGGTCCTTGCCTGGAGCTGGGCTGCGGCACCGGGCGGCTCCTCATTCCGGCGGTGGAGGCCGGCGCGCGCGTCACGGGCCTGGACCGCTCGGCGGCGATGCTCGCCCGGGCCCGCGACCGGGTCCAGGCCCTGCCCCCGCCGCTCCGGGAGCGGGTCGACCTGCGCGAGGGCGACATGGTGTCGTTCTCGCTCGACGCGCGCTTCGCGCTCATCACCGTGCCCTTCCGCACCTTCCTCCACCTGCTGACCGTGGAGGAGCAGCTCGCGGCGCTCACCAACATCCGCCGGCACCTGCTGCCGGGCGGGCGGCTCGTGCTCAACTTCTTCGAGCCGTCGCGGCTGGTAGCCGAGCTGCTCGGCAATGACGGCCCGTCCCGGGGGCTGCTGAAGCAGACGGGGGGCGTCGTCTCGCATCCGGTGACGGGCAACCCGCTCGTCGAGTGGGCCAGCGTGACGGGGGACCCCGTGAGCCAGTGCTTCACCCGCTGTCTCGTGTACGACGAGCTGGAGCCCTCCGGGCGGGTGGTGGGGCGGATGTATCGGAGAATCACCAGCCGCTTCATCTTCCGCTCGGAGTTCGAGCACCTGCTGCATCGGTCCGGCTTCACGGTGGAGGCGCTCCAGGGGTCGTTCGACGGCGGCCCGGTCCGCCCGGGCGGCGAGCTCATCTGGCGCGCCCGCGCCGCGCAGTGAGCGTATCCATGGCGGAAATGCAACTTGGTAACTAAAGTATCTACTCCCCCCCCGTAGTTGGAGAGGAGTCGCCATGTCGACATCGCAGCGCATCTTGTTGGGTTGGGTCCTGCTCTTCGCGCAGGGCTCGTTGGCCGCGCAGGGGCAGATCCTGGCGCGTCCCAGGACCACCGTACCGGGCATCAACTACGGTTACTGGGAGTACCTGCCGCAGGGCTATGACGACAATCCCGAGGCGACCCATCCGCTGGTGATCTTCCTGGGAGGCCTGGGGCAGGAGGGTGATGGGACGGCCACGGCCGCCGGTCTCGAGAAGCTCATGGGGGTCACCGCGCCGCCTCTCCTCATCCGGAATGGACGCCACTTCCCGTTCATCCTCATCTCGCCCCAGCGGTTCAATGCCTGGTGGGGGAACAGTGAGATCGACGGCATCATCGAGTTCGCCAAGCGCCGCTATCGCGTCGACCCGAACCGCGTCTATCTGACGGGGCTCTCGGCGGGGGCCGTCGTCACCTGGTCCTACGCGGTGGCCTTTCCCCAGAAGCTTGCGGCCATCGTCCCCATCGCGGGGAATGGCAACGGGATTGCCATCTGCAACATGTGGAACGTGCCGGTGTGGGCCTTCCATGGCACAGCGGATGGAACCGTGTCCCAGTGGGGGTCCATCGAACCCGTCAACAAGCTCAACAACGTCTGCAATCCCGCTGCGAACCCGCCGGCCCAGCTCACGCTGTATCAGGGCGTGGGGCATGACTCCTGGTCCCGGACCTACAGCGGCTCAGCGGGCCATGACATCTACACGTGGATGTTGAGCCACTCGCTCTGACAGTGCTCGAAGAGGAAGCCGGCCGCCCCACCCGAGCTGCGTGGGGCGGCCGGCTGCGTACGCGCGGTGGCCGCCTATTCGAACGTGGCCTTCACGTCGTAGCTCCCGCTGGTCCAGTAGGTCGCGAGGTACCAGGTCCCTGCCGTCGGGTTGGTCCAGCTGCACCCCTGCGAGATGCCCGTCACCGTCGAAGCACAGTTGTACTGCGAGTTCGAGGCGGGCTTGAGACCCTTGACGTACAGGGAGAGCTGCCCCGGGTCGCTCGACGTCCCGGTGGGCCCCCGGGTGGTGATGGTCAGCTTCGTAGCGCCGGCGGGCACCTTGATCTTGAACTGGCCGTTGCCGGTCAGCTCCGTCACGGCCACGCCATTCATCAGGGCCGCGAAGGTCGTGTCATCGTTCCAGCCATCGATGCCATCGCTGATGGTGACCATGTTTCCCCACGACGCCGTCGCCGGCGTCTTGGACTTGACCGAAATGCGTCGCTGCCCCGGGGAGCTGGAGAGGAAGTTGTCCCTGCACTGCGTGAAGCGACCCGACGTGTTGCACGTGAAGACGTTGTTGTAGGCCATGTCCGCGAAGCGCACGTCGGTGGGCGGATTCACCCCCGACTGGACATCGACCCGCACGAAGTCGGAGGCCGAGGGGATGCTGACGGAGAAGAGCAGGGCTTCGTTGGGGCCGATGTAGAGGTTCGGAACCGGGGTGCCAATCGTCATCGGAATGGCTTCGTTGGTGAGGCTGTACCGGGCGGTCAGCACCACGTCCTTGAAGTCCGTCTTTCCGTCGACGCGAATGAGCCACGTTCCCGGCGCCGGGTTCTCGAAGACACAGACCTCCAGGCTGGTGAGGTCCTGGCTCCGGCAGTCCGCCGCCGTCAGCGTCGGGCGCACGCCCCGGCTGACCGCGAGGTCCGCGTTGCCGCGGCCGCCTGACATGCCCACCACCAGCCGGTTCCTCCCCTCCGGCACCTCCACCTTGAAGTACTGGACGGAGCCCTGGCTGCCAGAGAACGCCACCACGTTCTCCCCGCTGGCCAGCGCCCTCACGCCTTCACCGGGGGTGCTCGCGAAGGTCGTGAGCAGACGAGCCTGGGTGAAGGTCTCGGTGCCGCGAACGGCCACGTACCAGGTGCCCGGCTGCGGGTGCGCGAACTCGCAGTTCTCCTCGTTGTTGGGCAGGGTGGACGCGCAGTCGTACGTCGTGCCCGGAGCCTCGCCGTACTTCACGTACAGGTCCGCGTTCCCAACTCCGCCGCTGAGCATCACCCGGAAGTCGCTGAGCCCGGCCGGAACCTCGACCTTCCACACGCGCTCCTGGCCGGGTGCCCCAGAGAATGGCTGCTCCTCGTACCCCGGAGCCATGAGAGGGATGCCGGAGGAGGTCGTCGCCCGGACGGTTCCATCGAGCGCGGACTCGCTGGCCACCAGGACGTACCACGCCCCCTCCTGCGGATTGTCGATGACGCAGGTCTGCCCCGCAGGGACGTTGTTGTACGTCCAGGACGCTGCCTGGCACGTGTACTGGAACGTCGCGGGCACGTCCCCGTACCGGACATACAGGCGCGTCTGGGGGCCGCGCTGGAAGGCGTGGTCCACGCGCAGCTGCGACTGTCCCGCCGGGACGTCGATGCGCCAGTACCGGAACTCACGCTGCGCACCGGCCGTGAAGACCTGGGGAACGCCGTCCGTCAGCGAGGCGACCGGACCGCCCCCGTACCACCCGGCCAGGGTCCCGTAGACGATGCCGCTCGTGTAATACACCGTGACGTAATAGCGCCCGGCCTGGGGCCGGAAGAGCCGACACGGAGACCGGCAGCCGTCGCTGAAGTCGGTCGACCAGGAGCCCTGCTTCACCATGACCCAGTTGTTGTAATCGGTCGTCAGCGTGATGTTGGCTTCCGTCTGCCCCTCGGGAATATCGAAGGTGTAGTAGGGCGCGTTGCTGCCGTAGAGCACCGGTTGTCCTGGCACCAGCGTCAGCACGCTGGGATACCCCGCGGAGAAGCTCAGGCCCGAGAATGTCGTGAAGCCGCGAACCAGGATGTACCAGGTGCCCGCGGCCGGATTCGGGAACTTGCAGCCCGTTCCGCAGGCCGTGCCCTGACCCCGCGTCGGCGGGGTTCCATGCTGGACGAACATCTCGGCAATGCCCGTTCCCTGCGTCGTCCGGACGTTCAGGACCGGCATGCCCTCGGGAACAGTGAGGGAGTAGTAGCGGTCCTCTGCCGGGCTGCCGGACAGCCCGGTCACCTGCTGGGAGTTCTGCAGGGGCGTCGCCGTTCCGGTGCCAGTGCTGGCGACCACGCGAGCCGTCAGGCTCAGGTTCGAGAAGGCATTGTCCGCCCGGAGCACCAGGTACCACGTCCCCGCTTGCGGATTGTCGAACGTGCACGAAGCGGGACCGCTCGAAACACTGGCGAGGCAGTCCACCGCGCTGCTGCTGCCGCTGGGGAACGGGTCCCCGCGCTGGACGTAGAGTGAGCGAATCGTAGCCGAGCTCTCCACCGTGAGCCGGGCCTGCCCCGTGGGGACGGTGAGGGTGTAGTAGGCCAGGTCATCCTGCGCCGCGCTGATGCCCGTCACCGTCTGCCCATTCGTGAGTGCCACGGTGGGCTTCACGCTCCCGGTCACCCAGGGGAGGATCTGGTTCCCCGACGTGTTGTTCGACATCAGGATGTAGTACCGGCCCGCCCCGGGCTTGAAGATGTCGCAGGTGCCGCTGCAATCGTAGAGGGTGTCGGTGGGGCGGGAACCCAACCTCGCCTTCACCGTGCTGCTGCCCGAGGAGTCGATTTCGAGCCGGCCTTTTCCCGCCGGGACGTCGACGAAGAACATCGTCGGCTGGTTGGAGTAGTGGAAGTAGTTGGTGTTTGGAAAGAGCGGCAGGGGCTGGTTGAAATAGACGACCAGCTTCGCGTTGGCGTACGCCGCCACCCCGTCGAGCTTCACGCTCCAGGTGTCGGCGAGCGGTGCCTGCACGTTGCACTTCTCCTCGTTGCTGGAGGCCCGTGGGTTGCAGTCGTAGACGGTGGTGGTGGGAACCTCGCCGCGCTTGACGGACATGTTCGCGTTGCCGGCTCCTCCCGTCAGCGCGAAGGACACTTCCTGGAGACCGGCGGGAAGGTTGACGTAGAAGTACGTCACCGAGCCCGCGGCCCCGGACACAGTGACGGGAACGCCATCCTGGAGCGCTGTTCCCGGTAGCGTGACGGCGCCTGCCGCCTGGGTTTCGAGTGCCGGTGGTTCGCCTGTCCCATTCGCGGGACTGCAACCCACGGCCAACATCCACAACAGTCCAACGACAAGGGCTCTGCGACTGCCTGTATGCATGTCTTCTTTCCTGGGACCTTCCAGCCCGGTGGGGATTGCAGGGCATTTTCACGGGGCGTCTGACATGCCGGCCGTCAAGAGCGGTTGGCCTGAATACGATGAGATGCATATGCAACGTGGATACAGGTTCCGCGGGCGCCGCGTGACGGCGCCGAAGCAGAAGCGCACTGGCCAGCGCGTGCAGCGAGGGAGACCTCAAGCTGACCGGCAAACTCGTCACGGACGGCACGGACGCGATCCACCTGGTCGTCCACGGCGAGGCGCAGGTCGGCGCATGGCTGCGGCCAGGCCAACGTGGTGCCATCTACCTCCCGGCACTGACCCTGTGCGAGCACGTGCTGGCGGGCCAGCCGCTCCTGCGCGACTGACGCGCGCGTAACGGTCAAACGAGTGCCAGGGAGGAGTCGAGCAGCGCGGGCTCTCCCGCGCCGAAATCGAGACGCTCCACGCCCTGCTGCGCCGCGTGCTCGCCAACCTCGTCGCGATGATTGATCGGGGTGAGTTCTGTTGATGCCTACTGAAAGCGCGTGACTCAGCGGAACCCTGCCGAGTCGTTCCAGTCCGGCACCGGAATGAAGCGCAGGCCCTCCGGTGGAGGCGTGAGGCTCATCATCCGGTCCACCACGGAGCGGTGGAAGAGGTGCACCGTCGCCTCCTCCAATCGGAAAGCAAGCCGCTCTTGGAGGGGTACCTCGCGCAGCAGCTTCTCATCGAGGACAAGTCTGTCGATGCCCAGCACCATCAGCCCGCTGTCGGAACTCTCGATGACGGAGCGCTCTCGGTCCACGCAGGCCAAGCGCTGCCACATGTGCAAGAGCCAGTAGCGGAGGACCGAGTCTCCGACGCGGACGTCCGCGGGGAGCCACTGCACCCCCTGAAGAGCTAGCGGTTCCATGCACTCTTTGAGGCGCGAGGAGACCACAGGCGCGGGAAGGCTGTGGTGGTCCACCATTCGGGGCTTGGGAGGCACAGGCTCCCCCAGCTTCAACCGCACGGGCTCCGAGTGCTGCACGGGACGCCCTTTTCGAAATGGGGACGCGGACTCGTCCCATGCCAGGAGCGGGTGTTCCAGGGAGCGGCCGCGCATGAGCACAAAGTACTCGTCCTGCACGACTACGCCCCCACCTGCAGTTGCCGCCGCGCCAGAGGTTCGCCAGTGCGCCCGTGTCGAGCACCATGCCGCCGGCCACGGGGGCATGCGTGCCGGGGCTTGTCCTGGAGGCTCGACGCACCAGCGCAGCCCACGCCGCCCGGCTGGTAGTCCTGCCCGTCGGTGGTGAGCGTCCAGCGCCCCTTGGCCACTTTGCGGAGAATGGACGCGCTCATGCTGTCCAGTTCGCGGGTTAGCGCTGCCGGGTCCTGGCAGAATCTGCCTCCTTCAATCGCCTCGGCTACCGCCTCCAGAAGGGCTTTCACGGCCTCGGGGTAGGAAACGTCCATGTCGAAAGCCCAGCCACCAGCATGGGGCCCAACGTGAACAGGCACATGGAGTTCACACGCTACGGCCAGCACCATGGGGAGGAGGACGCCATTCTCCCGACGATTGATGTCGTAGCCGAACAGCCGGCAGTACACCGCCCACGTTTCGTCATCGGCCATTGCCTCCGAGCAGATGAGGTGATGCGCAGCGATGGACCAGCGCCCGGTATACCAGGGGTGAGCGTCCGCCTCGGCTCCATTGAGGATGTTGTCGCGCAGCACCGAAGAGCTGCCGGCATGCCAGCCCCACGCTGCCGCAAAGGGGTGCTCGGGCCTCCCGCAGTACTCGCAGGGTGGCCTCTTCAGAGGCTTTGGCCCGTCTCCAGGATCCGACTTCTCGAATCGGACTCGCCCACCTGCGCGGATGATGACCGGCATAATCCCGGACATTGCGCCAGAGCTAGCAAATCGAGCCATAGACGGAAGTGCAGAGCTGGGTTGCACAAAAGACAAAGGGCGCCGGCAGCGAGGCCAGCGCTCTTCGGACTCCAGCGCCACATCAGGTTCAGGTTCAACCGCCTCGTCCGTCGTCAGCCCGTCCTGGCGCATGCCCTTGTTCAGCTCACACTGCGGCGTGCTCCTGGGCGACAGCCGGCTCAGTCGGCCGACATCGCTTCACCCGGAGACACACGCGAGGCGTGCCGCGCAGGCAGCCAGCTCGCCAGCGCCACCACGCCGAGCAGCAGCAGCGGCACGACGGCGAAGGTCAGCGGGTCCGTGGCGCTCACGTCGTACAGCAGCCCCTCCAGCACCCGCGACAGCGCGAGCGCCAGCACCAGCCCCACACCCAGGCCCACAGCGCACATCCGCAGCGCGTGACGCATCACCAGCCGTACCACGTCGGACGGCATCGCCCCCAATGCCAGGCGGATGCCCAGCTCCCGCCGCCGCTGCGCGACGCTGTAGGCCATCAGCCCATAGATGCCCAGCGAGGCGAGCGCCAGCGCCGTCAGCGCGAAGGCCAGCAACAGCACGCGCTGGAAGCGACGGTCCGCCACGGAGCGCTCCAGGCTCTGCTCCAGCGTGGTGGGGGGCGGAAGGGGCAACTGAGAGTCCAGTTGGTGCAGCTCCGCCTTCACCGTGGCCGCCACCTGGGCCGGAGAAAGGCGGCTGCGCACCACCAGCGTGGAGAAGGGCCAGGGCGTCTGTTGCTGCGGCGCATACACCTCCGGCTGGGCGGCCACGTCCAGCGAGCGGGCGCGCACGTCGCCCACCACGCCCACCACCTCGCGCGGCAGCGGGTCTCCATAGCCAATGACGATGCTCCTGCCGAGCACCTCCTCCCCGGGGAAGAAGCGGCGCGCGAAGGCCTCGTTCACCACCACCACCGCTGGAGCGCTGGCATCGTCCCGGGACGTGAAGTCGCGCCCGCGCCGCAGGGGAATTCCCAGCGTGGTGAAGACGCCGTCGCTCATCGCGCGGTAGGCCACGGACTGACGCTCGCCCGGCGAGGTGGGTCGGCTGGGGATGTCCAGGCTGAGCGAGACGGCGCCGCCCGACACCATCCCCGGCGTCACCAGGGCCGCCGACTCCACCCCGGGTAGCGAGCGCGTGCGCTCCAGCAGCCGGTTGAAGAATGGGGCCATGGCGTCGTCGGCATAACGGACGTCGGGCAGGCTGACCCGAAGCAGGGTGATGTTCTCCGGCCGGTAGCCCGGGTCCACCGCCGCCAGCCGCTGCGCGCTGCGCACCAACAGCCCCGCGCCGGCCAGCAGCACCAGCGCGAGCGCCACCTGCGTGGACACCAGCACCGCGCGCCAGCGCAGCGCCCCGCGTCCCGCGCTGGTGCCGCGCGTGCTCTGGAGCAGCCCGCCCAGGCTGGCGCTCGCGGCGGTGTGCAGCGGCGCCAGGCCACACAGCAGCGCCACCGCCACCGACAGCCCCGCCGTGTACGCCAGCGCCAGCCCGTCCACCCGCACCGACTGCACCTGGTGCGCCGCCGCGGGCAGCAGCGCGTTCAGCGCGTCCACGCCCCACACACCCAGCAGCAGCCCCAGCGCCCCTCCCGCGAAGGCGAGCAGCGAGCCCTCGGAGAGGAGCTGTCCCACCAGCGCGCCCCGCCCCGCGCCCAGGGCGGTGCGCACCGCGAACTCCTGCTGCCGCGCCAGCGCGCGGGCCAGCAGGAGCTGCGCCACGTTGACGCAGGCGATGAGCAGCAGCAGCGTCACCGCGCCCAGCAGCAGCAGGGCGGGGCGGCGCGTCCCGGCGGACAGCCGCGCCTGCAGGCCCAGGAGGCTCACGGAGCGGTGGCTGTTGCTTTCCGGGTGCTCCCGGGCGAGCGCGGTGGTGATGGCATCGGTCTCGGCCTGGGCCTGCGTGAGGCGAGCACCGGGAGTCAGCCGCGCCACCGCGTTCAGGCTGTGCGCGCCCCGGTTGTCCCAGTTGGCGCGGAGGAAGGCATTGGCGTGCAGCGGGGCCCAGAGCAGCACCGCGTCCCTGGCGCCCTCTCGGGGGAAGTCGAAGCCCGGGGGCATCACTCCCACCACGGAGTAGGACTGGCCATCCAGCTCCAGCGTGCGCCCCAGCACCTGGGCGTCGCCCCCGAAGCGGCGCACCCAGAGCCCGTGGGACAGCACCACCGCGCGTGGGCCGTTGAGCAACTGCTCCTCGGCGGACAGCCAGCGACCCAGCAGGGGCGCCACGCCGACGACGCGGAAGAAGTCCTCGCTCACCATCGCGCCCTCCACGCGCTCGGGCTCCACGCCCGGGCCGGTGAGGGTGATGCCCGCGGTATTGAACGCAGCCAGCCCGGCGAAGGACTTCACCTCCTGGCGCAGGTCCTCGACGTCCGGGCGAGCCAGGCCCGAATTGGCGTCGCCCTCGTCCCGGTTCATCCCCCACACGGACACGAGCTGTTCCGGCTGGGGGAGGGGCAGCGGGCGCAGCATCAGTGCGCTCACCACGCTGAAGAGCATGGTGTTGGCTCCGATGCCGAGGCCCAGCGCGAGCACGGTCGCCAGCGTGAAGCCGGGGCTGCGTCGCAGCGAGCGGGCGCCGTAGCGCAGGTCCTGGAGGAAGGAGGGCATGGCCGGACTTCTTTAGCCAGAGGCGTGCCAACGCGGCCCGGGACTCAAGTGGGCGAAGTGACGACACGTGCCGTCGCCAGGAGCCTCGGGCGCTGTACGGCTGTGGGACGGCGGGTGTCCGGAGGCGGCACACGCGGGCGAGGGCCGAGCATCATCCAGACGACAGCGCGCACCCTGGTGGGGAGCCTCGAGCGAGGCCTCCTTGACGTCGCAGCAGGCTTTCCGGAGCATGCGCACGGGGCCGGCCTGATGGGAGAGATTTCCATGAAGCGTTCGTACCGGTGTGTCCCCGTTCTGCTCGTGCTCCTGGCCCAGGTGACCGCCTGCCAACCCGAGTCGGAGCCCATTCCCGCTCCCGGGCCTGCGCCGGATGACACCACCCCGGATTCATCTACGGGCACTCCGCAGACCCAGACCTCTCCCTTTTCCCTCACGTCCTCGGCCCGGGCCCCCGACACCCGCACGCCGGTACCCGAGGGCTGCGCACTCAGTGGGTTGCTCACCACCGACTCCGCGCTGGGCATCCTGGACTTCCGCTACGACGCCTTCGTCCTCACCGCCCAAGAGACCGGAACGGTGGTCATCCAGGGCGATGTGATTTCGGCCAACCCCAATGGCTATCGATATGGCTACGGATATCCGCTCAGCATGGCGTCCGTCGAGGACGGCGTCACCTTCACCGCCTACGGAGGCAGCTACCTCGAGGACGCGCTCGAGACCGGGACGGCGATCATCGACTACCCAATCGAAGCGGGGCGCCAGTACGTCCTCGTGTACAAGACCTTCGGCTCGTTCACGCCGCAGACGTACTGCCTCACGCTGCCCTCCACGCTGAAGGTAGAGGGCCGGATCGACACGTCCCCCGTGCCGGTCCCCATTCCCACGAAGAGCGAGGGCCCCATCACCCTGGAGAACCCGCGCCCCGATGTGCTGGGCCGCATCGTGCCCTGGCTGAATGGGCACGTGGCGGGCAACTGATTCGCAATGGGTCAGGGCCCGAGGAAGGGCTCGACGGCTGTGACCATCGCCGGGGACTCGAACAGGTCGTAGTGCGTGCGGCCGGGCAGGATGGCGAGGCTCGACTTGGGGCGGCCGCTGCCGTCGAGGCCGCCGTCGCGCTGGCCTCCGCCGAGCAGCCCGTAGAACTGCGCGATGTACGAGGGCGGCATGCTGTCCGCGTCGGCGAACACGAGGAGCACGGGCATGGAGAGCTTCGACACCTCCGCGGACCAGTCGTAGGGGCGGCGCTGGAGCTCGCCGGTCTTGTCGATGAGGCGCGCGAAGCCCGCCGAATCGGGCGCGATGGCGGCGTAGGTCTGGTACACCGGCGCGGGCTTCATCATGTCGGCGAGCGCGCCGGTCAGGTGCTGGAACGCCGCGGCTACCTCCGGGTACCAGCCGGTATTGCTGAACGGCGCGCTCACCACGACGAGCTTGCGCACGCGCGACGGATGCTGAATGGCGAGGCGCAGGCCGACACCACCGCCCAGCGAGTAGCCCAGCACGTCCGCCTGCGGCACGCGCAGCTCGTCGAGCAGGGCCGCGAGGTCGTCCGCCAGCTGCTCGTAGCGCAGCGGTCGGTCGACGTCGGCGGTCCTGCCGTGGCCCTGGAGGTCGACCGAGATGACCTGGCGACCCTGCGCGAGGCGCGTCGCGACCGGAGCGTCCAGCGTGGTGTTGTGGAGTCCGCCGTGCAGCAGCACGAGCGGCATGCCTCCGTCGGCGAGAGGGCCGCGCACTTCGTAATAGAGGTGCAGGCCGTTCACGTGGGCGTAGCCGGTCTTCGTCGGGGCGGTGGGGGAGGTCATGGGAGAGGAGCCTCGGGAGGAGGGAATGGAGGTGCAGGAGACGGCGAGGAGGGACAGGGCGGCAAGGAGCGCCCTCACGCGAGCACCTCTGGCAGGCCGAAGGCGGCCAGCAGCGTGGGTTGGAACGTGGTGATCTCGTGGATGCGGCCGTCGCGCACGTGCAGAACGTCGAGCTTGAAGGCGCGCAGCTCGTGGTCGCCCGGTCGCCGCAGGTAGCTCACGGCCGCGGGCATGCGGTTGGCCCACGCCGGCACCAGCCGCCACTCGCCCATGGCGTTCGCACGCTCCATGAGCGGGAGCACCTGGTCCACGCCCTCGATGCACGCGGGCAGCGGCGGCATGGTCACGCGCACGTCGCGCGTGAGCAGAGCGATGGACGCCTTGCAGTCGCCGCTCTGGTGCGCCGAGATGAACGCCCCCAGCAGCGCGCGCTCGTCGGCCGTCACTGCGTCGCCGCGCGGGGGCGCCTCGTGGCGCGAGAGCGTGGCGCGTGCACGCTGGAGGCTGCTGTTGACCGCCGCGACCGAGGTCTCCAGCAGTGAGGCTGTCTCGGCCGCCGACCAGTCGAGGAGCTCGCACAGCATGAAGGCCGCCCGCTGCCGCGGAGGCAGCCGCTGGATGAGGGCCAGATAGCCCAGGGCGATGGACTCGCGCGTGACGGCCTCCTCCTCGAGCAGGACGTCCGGGTAGGGCTGCAGCCAGGGAGTCTCGGCGAACGAGCGCGCGGAGGTCGCCTGCCGCGAGGAGCTCCGCAGGTGGTCGAGGCAGGCGTTCGTGGCGATGCGGTACAGCCAGCGCCGCATCCCGGCCTCACCGCCGCTCGTGTCGAACGCGTCGCGCGCATTCCACGCGCGCAGCAGCGTTTCCTGCACGAGGTCGTCGGCCTCAGCGAACGAGCCGACCATGCGGTAGCAGTGGAGATGCAACGCGCGGCGGTGCGGCCGCACGAGCGCGTCGAAGGCGGTCATCGGGGGCGGGAAGGGAGTGGGCTCTGTCATGCACACCAGAACGACGTCAAGGGTCCGGATTCATCGGTCGACCGATGATTCCTCCCCGGCCCCAGTGAAAACGCGGGCTTGGCGGAGGCCGCAAGAGCAATGAAGGATGGAGGCCCAGTGGGGCGCGCCCCCGAGTCCTCCACCGAGCATGAGACGGATAGAGGCACTGTTGAGGGAGGTGGGCAGGTGCCGAGGGGAGGAGGAGCGCTGTCGGGGGCCGCCTGAGTTGTGCACCCCGCCGGTGGAGAGGCCGCGCCGCCCCTTGGGGTCAACCTGCGCGCCTTCTACCGCACGGACTCGGCTCGGGGGGCCGAAGCCTTCTCCACGGAGATCCCAGTCCCATTGTCGGCGACCTTTACGATGAGCGCGGTTCCACCCGTGCTCTTGCCCTGACGCACCTCCAGCGGATCGTATTCTGCGATCCTCGCCACGAACCGGCCCGGTCGTCGTGGCGTTCCCTTGGACCAGATCTCCAATCTGACCATCCGCGAAGTGCCTCGCTGCGAGGTGGCTGCCGGGGCCTGGTGTCGCTGCGCGCCGCCAACCGTTGGCAGGCCTCGCTGGCCCACGACCGCGGAGGCCTGAACCTGGCCGAGGACCGCGGCTTCGATTGCCTCGACGGTCTCCGCGCCGCTCGGCAACATCACGACCGCTTCTTCGGAGATGACGAAGTTCACGACCGTCCAGCTAGGATTGACCCTTGACGAGATCCGGATCTCGAATCGGTTGCAGCCGCCAAACTGGCAGACCTTCCAGAAGGTCTGCACCGGGCAGCTGACGGATGGAAATTGGCAGGCCAACTCGCTACCCGGGTTGACGGGGCAAACATCCTCACCGTCCGCTATTCCATCCTGGTCATCGTCGGCGTCGGCACAATTGCGTACTCCGTCTCCGTCCGAGTCCGCACCGTCCCATCCGAACACCTCCCGCGCAGTGTCGGGACAATTCGCGGCGATGCGCCACCCGATCCGGGTTGAGTCTTCCTTCGGCTTGTCATCGGCTGCATCCAGGCACAAGTCGTTGTCGTCATCCGCGTCGCAGCTGTCTCCCTCTTTGTCACCATCCGTGTTGAGCTGATCCGCATTGGGAACGCTCGGGCAGTTGTCGCAGAGGTCGCCCCAGCCGTCCTGATCCAGGTCGGTCTGAGCTGGGCTTGGATGATACGGGCAGTTGTCGCAGGCGTCGCCGCGCGGGTCGCCATCGGTGTTGAGTTGGTTCCTGTTGGCCACGGAGGGACAGTTGTCGATGCTGTCGGCAACGAAGTCGTTGTCGCCGTCGGGCTCGGCCGTGGCTTCCCGGGTGTTGCAGTTCGCCGTTGTCGAGTCTTTACAACATGCGTAGAGCTCCAGGACGGCCGCCTTGAAATCGGCGTCCCACTGCTGGTGGGTGCTGGCAAACCCGGGAGGCATCCACAGCTTGTCGGCGACCTCCCGCACGGTCATGCGGCCTTCCCCCGTATCATTTTGCTCGCAGGTCTTGTCGCCGATGCGATGGCAGCTGGTGCAGGAGTTGTTCGGTGGGCGGAAGGTCCTGACGGTGGAGCCGAACATGTCCTGATAATTGGAGTTCCAGAGCCCCACCGGGTTCCAGTGGGTCGGATTCGCGACCTGGATGATGTACTTCGACCAGATGAAGGGATCGGCGTCGTGGCAACCGGTGCAATGGATGCCGGCCACACCGGGAGGATCAAGCCAATACTGGGCCGCCTCTGTGGTGGCGTCTTGTGGGCTGGGGACCTGGCTGCCGTCGAGGTTGGCATCCAGGTGGCTCTGAAAGAAGCACGTATTGCCGGTGGCCCGGTTGTGCTGGATGACTGCGATGTCCGTGAAGGCCGAGTCGAACGGCCCCTTGTCGTTTTGTTGGTACTTCCGGCAGATGACCACCGTCTCGACTGTCGGTATCGTGCTGGGGATGCGGAGGAAGCGTGAGTAGGGCACGCACTGACTGCCCCCGAGCCCGAGCTGGATGGGATTGTCGCAGCTCTCGCCAGGCTGTGCCTGTGTGACGGGTTGGCCGTTCTTGGTGATGGGAATGACGGCACCGGTCATGCAGTTGAACTTGGGGATGCCCCCCATTTCGAGCGCACACTTCTGGGCATAGTCAACGCGTGACGAGGGTGCGGAATGGACGAGGGTCAGCGGGAAGCAGGCGACTGCCACCGTCACTCCAGCGACCCATAGGCGCAGCTTCATGGCGTCCCCACTATCGCTGGCCTTGTTCGAGCAACCAGGCCGACGAGGTCTCCAGCGTGCGACCGCTGCGGCTCACGTGCACTTCGACTCGCAGCACGAGCTCCGTGGGTCGGTGCGCCGCCTCCTTGTCCGGCCCCCCCTCCTTGTCCGGCACCACGGCCACGAAGTGGAGGCTCTTTGTGTCGAGCGCCACGGCCGGGTTTCGGCCACGCAGGCAGGCCTGCACTGCACTGCGGTCCGCGACGAGCACTGCGCGCTTGTCGGTGGGACCGAGCGCGAAGGCAGGAGTCACCGCCCATTGGCAGGGGCGACCGCCGCCGCCCGACAGTGTCACCGCGAGGCTGTCGACCTGAAATTCGAGCTTCGACCAGTTCGTCACCTCGACAGTGAGATCGCTCCGCTCATTCCACGCCGGTACGGTCTGCAGACCGAAGATCGCCGCAGCGTGGCTGATGGTCGCCAGACCGGCGAGTGAGGTGGCAACGCAAAGCCTTTTCACGGCGGTGATGGTCTTCCAGGTCCCCAAATCGCACCCCATCCTCTCTGGCGAAAACTCTTCCTCAGCGGAAGCCAGGACACAGCGGGCTTTGTGGTGCGTGAGGAATGAGCTCACTCCTCGCATTGGCTTTCAACCCAGCGTGCCGCCTGTTTAGACGGAAGCCACGAGCAGAGGTACAGCACACGGGTTCGCTACGTTTGTCGAGACACCGACACTCACCTGAATCCTGGTGCACGACGCATTGGGTCGGCGCTGCCCCAGAGCCCGGTTCAGTGACTGGAGCACCCGTTCCATTTTCAGGTGCCTCGATTGGAGCATAAGACGGATAGAGGCACTGTTGAGGGAGGTGGGCAGGTGTCGAGGGGCCGAGGAGGACCGCTGACGGAGGCCGCCTGAGTGGTGCGCCCCGCCGGTGGAGAGGCCGCGCAGCCCCCTGCTGCTGCGCTACCTGCAGCGGCGGTGAAGCATGCGCTTTCACCTGTGGCTGTCCGGGCTCCCCACGTCAGTCCGGTGTGGAGGGCTGTCGTCCACCTGCCGGATGACGTTGGAGTTCACCTACCTCGCGAGTAGTCTCCTCGTGCGCGGTGCGGACCGCCTCACGAGGTAACTCATGGAGTTTGACGACCTCAATCCGGCAAGACTGCCCCCCGGGACGCGACTGGGCCCGTGGCGACTGCTGGAGCAGCGCGGCCGGGGCACCTACGGCGTCGTCTACCGCGCGGTGCGCGACGAGCAGCAGACTGCCGACGCCGTGGCCCTCAAGCTGGCCGTGAGCCCGGGGGATGCGCGCTTCGCGCGTGAGGCCGAGCTGCTCTCGCGCATCCGCCACCCCGCCGTTCCCCGACTGGTGGACCATGGCCACTGGCAGCCCCGGGAGGGCGTGTCCTACGCCTGGCTCGTCATGGACTGGCTGGAGGGCCTGCCGCTGTATGAGTGGGCCCAGGCACAGCGCCCGTCTTCGCGACAGGTGCTTGAGCTTCTTGCCCGGCTGGCCCGAGCCCTGGACGCCACCCATGCGGCTGGCGGCCTCCACCG
>NZ_JAAIYA010000001.1:0-14729 GCF_010894405.1 Pyxidicoccus caerfyrddinensis | reverse complement strand
GGCTGGAGGGCCTGCCGCTGTATGAGTGGGCCCAGGCACAGCGCCCGTCTTCGCGACAGGTGCTTGAGCTTCTTGCCCGGCTGGCCCGAGCCCTGGACGCCACCCATGCGGCTGGCGGCCTCCACCGGGATGTGAAGGGTGAGAACATCCGCGTCCGGCGGGCAGATGGCCTGGCCTTCCTCATGGACTTCGGCTCCGGACACCACCTGGGGGCCTCCACGCTGACCTGGGACCTGTTTCCTCCCGGCACTCCGGCCTACCGCGCACCCGAGGCGTGGCGCTTCGTCCTGGGCTCCAGCAAGCCCCCGGCCCGCAAGCCCCCGGCGGTCCCGTATCCGCCGGGGCCCGCGGATGACGTCTTCGCCCTGGGTGTCACGGCCTATCGACTCGTCACCGGGAAGTACCCACCGTCGGCGCACCCGTGGGAGGAGGATGTCTGGCTCTGGGACCCCGAGGAGTTGGAGTCCTGGACGGCGCGAGTCTGCATCCCCCGCTGCATTCCGGAACTGAGCGCACTGGTGTCGCGGATGCTCTCGCCCCGCCCCGAGGCGCGAGGGAGCGCGCGGGAGGTGGCGCAAGCGCTCGAGAGGGCCGCGCGCCGCGCGGGACGTAAGGCGGATGTGCCGCTCTTCACAGGAGAAGAGCCGAGGCCCGCGGGCCTCTTTCCCAGCGCCCAGCGCGTCACGGTGCGGCGCCCTCCGCGCATGCGGAGGTGGCCCGGGTTGGCGGCCGCCGGCCTCGGAGGCGCACTGGCGCTGAGCGTCGGGGGGCTGCTGAGCGTGAGTCGCTCGGAGGAGCCCGAGACGGCTCACGTCGCGGAGCAGGAAGAGGCAAGGGATGCCGGCACCGTGGCCGTCGGGGACACCGCACTGACGGCACCGGTGGAGCCCGAGCGAGCCCCCTTCGTGTGGGCATCCATCGCGGTAGACGTGCCACCGAAGCCCTTCCCAGGGCAGCGGCGCCCGGACGGCAAGGGGCGCTGTCCCGGCAAGTTGCAGGTCGCCATCAACGGCGCTTGTTGGACGAAGCTGCCCGTGGACCTGAAGGACTGTGATGACGAGGACGGCGTTGAATACAGGGGCGCGTGCTACCAGCCCGCCATGATTCGGCAGCGGCCTTCCACCTCGGGCCCCGGGGCTCGGGACGACAATCCATAGCCGTCTGCTCCAGCGCCCGACCGATGACGCACAGCCCTGACCTCACGAGGAGCGGGCGGGCATCACCTCGTCGACCCGCTTCAGGAAGGCGCCAAGGTCGAAGGGCTTCTCCAGCACGGGGAGTGGGTAGCGGGCGACGAAATCGCGCGCCTCCGTGGACGTCACGCCCCCCGTGTAGAAGACGGTGCTCCGGGCGAGCGAGGCGTCCCGCGCGCACAGCTCGCGGTGGAAGGCCGGCCCTCCACCCTCCGGCATCGCCATTTAAACTTCCCTTACGAAGCCGCGGCAGGCAGGAACAGTTCCATGACGACCTGGATGAGTGGAGTCTGCGAAACGAACGGCATCAACATCCACTACCTCCGAACCGAAGGCGCCAACCCTCCCGTCGTTCTGCTCCATGGATTGATCGGGAACGGCGCCTGCTGGACTCCCCTGGCGCGCGTGCTCGAAGGTGAATTCGACGTCGTCATGCCCGACGCCAGAGGGCACGGCGGTTCGAGCGCGCCGCACCACGGCTACCGGTACGACGATCACGCGAGCGACGTCGTGGGCCTCATCCGCGGCCTGGAACTCTCTCGTCCGGTTCTGCTTGGCCACTCGATGGGCGGCATGACCGCCGCGGTGGTGGCGAGTCGAGGGGCGGGGGGCCTCCGCGGCCTCATCCTGGTCGACCCGACGTTCTTGAGCCCCGAGCGCCAACGCGAGGTGCGCGACAGCGACGTCGCCGATCAACACCGCCGGGCCCTCGGCCTACACAAGTCTGAGCTCGTTGCACAGGCCCGAGCCCGACACCCGCGTCGCTCGCCCGAGATCGTCGAGCTTCTTGCCGAGGCGAGACTGAAAACCCGCATGGGCGCCTTCGACGTTCTCACGCCGCCCAACCCCGAGTATCGCGACGTGGTGAGCGCGATTGACGTCCCGATCCTACTCGTCATCGGGGACAGCAGCCCCGTCGTCACGCTCGAGATGGCAACGGAACTGCGGAGCCTCAACCCACGCGTGCGAATCGAACAGGTACAGGACGCCGGCCACGGCCTTCCGTTTGAACAACCCGAGCGCCTGGGAGAGGTGGTCGCGTCGTTCTTGCGTGAGCTGGCTTAGCTGATGCAAGCGGATTGAAGGCGAGGGGCCCTTCCTGATGCATCTCAGGGGCCCGGGCTTTCGCTCATCAAGAGTGAAATCCTCAGGGGGCGGAAGAGGTTCCGCTTCTTGAACTGGTGTTGCTCCATCTTCCGCAGAATCGCATCCAGCGTCCGACAGGCGTCCACCACGTGCGCTCCCTTGTTGAGCATGACGCACTCCGCCTGGACCGACATGGAGGCGTCCGTAATCTCCGCTCGGGAAGGAATGCCGGTGCGTGCCAGGGTATCGAGGACCTGCGTGGCCCAGACGACGGGCAGGTGCGCGGCCTCGGCGAACCACATGATTTCCTGCTGGAGCTCCGCCAGGCGCTCGAAGCCGATTTCGACGGCCAGGTCGCCCCGCGCAATCATGAGGCCGACGGGGGAGTGCCGCATGGCCTCCAGCAGCAGCCCGGGAAGCGCTTGCAGCGCGTGAGCCGTCTCCAGCTTGACGATGATTCCCGGCATGCGCTGCCCCGCGACCGCGCGAATGGCGGCGATGGCTTCTCGCAGGTCGCTCGGGGTGCGGATGAATGACACGCCCAGGACATCCGCGAACTCCAGCACCCCCGGGAGCACCTCCAGGTCCTTGCGCGAGAGGACGCACGCGCGCAGGGCGCTGTCCGGGAAGTTGACGCCCTTCTCCGCCCGGACCTTGACGCGCTCCTTGAACGTCCTCACCACCCGTGCGGTCGCATGGCTCGCAGCGACCTCCTCGACCACCGCTTCCAGCTTGCCGTCGTCCAGGAGCACGCGCTGTCCCGGCTTGAGCTGCAGCGTGACGCCCGGCATGTCCAGGCCAAGCCTGGGCGGGACGTGCCACGCGGCCCCGTCGAGCGGCTCGCGCACCCCGGGTTGTCCTTCCACGGCCTCCATCCACAGCTGGAAGCGATCTCCGACGGACAGCTCGACGTAGCCGGGGCGCTGGGGGAGGGCGATGGGGAAGGCCCGGCCCAGCTCCTCGGCGCCACGCATCCAGACGAGCTCGGTCTCCGGCGTCAGGTAGCACGTGCTGTCGAGCTCGGCGAAGGCCAGGTGGGGCCCCACCTCCGTGATGAGGAAGCGCCGTTCCCGCTGGCGGCTGTCCCGGGTCTGCACGGCGTCTCCGACACGCATACCGTCGAGCCAGCCGACGGGCACGCGGAGCGGAAGGGGCGCCTCCTCGGGAGTGTGCGGGACGGAGGCACTGGCGCCGAGCAGGGGGATGCGCAGCGCGCCGACCACGCGCCCCAGCGCGTCCTTGCGCGGGCGATACCGGAGGACGGCCGGGCCCGGGGAGACGTGCGTGGTGCGAATCTTCGGCCCCTCGAGGTCCACGAGGACGCGCACCGGGCGCTCCATGCGACGGGCGACCCGCCGCACCACCTCGGCCGTGCGGCGCCACACGTCGGGCCTTCCGTGGGCGCTGTTGACGCGCAGGACGTTCATCCCCGCCTCGAGCAGGGCGGCGCACTCCTCCTCCGAGGGCGGCTCCGCGTCCGGGGCCGTCACCATGATGTACACGTGGCGCTCCCGCGGCCGGGGGCCCAGGAGCGACTCCGTGTGCTCGTGCAGGAGCCGCTCGGCCTCGCCGCGGCGCAGCCCTCCGGGGGAGGGGACGGGCGGGGAACCGGCGGGCGTTGGAGCGCCTCGTGCGAGGGAGTCCTCGATGCGCTGGACGAGCTCGTGGAGGCTGGAGAGGACGAAGCCCTCGCTGCGTCCCAGGGAGGTGAGCCCCAACTCGCTCAGCTTGGGCTGGAGCCGGCGCAGCTCGAGCTGCCTCAGTGCCACGTAGGCGAGCAGGTTCTCCGCGCTCGCGCGGTAGCCGGGCTGCACGGCCGCGAGTGCGCCGAGGTTCGCCTCGACGAAGCCAGCGACATGCCGCTGGACCTTGAGCACTTCCGCATGGATGTCTTCGAGCTGGCCTGACATGGGGCCCTCGCGTCGAGGTTCTCAGCTCAAACTTGCAGCCGATGTGCCGGGAAGGCACCGCCGGGGTGGCCCTTCGTCAGGCTCAGGTCCGGGGCTGCCAGGTCAGCCACTCCCCCGGGCGTGCCAGCTCCACGCTCACCTTCCGCTTCCGCGCCGCTGCCAGGAGCAGCGCTTCCGCGTCCGGGACCTCCTGGTAGTCCTCGGAGGCCGCGACGCCATAGTGGATGGGAACGAGGAGCCGGGCCCCCAGCACCACGGCCGCCGCGACCGCCTGCTCCGGTGTCAGGACGGCATGTACGTCGCTCACGGGCTTCCGCCAGCCGAAGCGTGCCCCGTTGATGGGCAGGAATGCCGCATCGAAGGGGCAGAACTGACGTCCGATGTGCCACCAGGAGCCGTGCCACAGCGTGTCGCCGCAGTGGATGATGCGACGGCCTCCTCCGGAGACAACCCAGGACACCTGGGGATCGCCGTAGCCGTCCTCTGCGGGAACGGCGGTGGCGGTGAAGTCATTGAGCAGGACGGGCTCGTAGAGCGGAGCGGAGCGCACTCGGAACCCCGCCGCGGAGGCCGCGGCGGCCGTGTCCGGGGCGCACACCAGCGTGCCAGTGTCCCCCAGCACCTTGCGAACGGCCACCCGGTCGAAGTGGTCGGGATGGCGATGGGTCACCAGCACGAAGCGCCCGCCGTCGGCCACGTCCAGGGGGACGAGCGGGTCCTTCAGCGCGGGCCCCCACACAGTGGGGTCGAGCAATGGATCCAGGAAGAGCGTGTCCCTCCCCAGTTGCATCCGCACTCCGGCCCAGGCCAGCCGCTGTGCGCGAAGCGCCGCGCTGTCGTCAGGCTTCGCCGCACGGCCCGTGCCAGGGGGCAGTAGCGCCGCACCCGCGGCGAGAGAGACCGCCGCGCGGAGGAAGTCCCGGCGGCCGGTCCGCTCGGGCCTTGTCGCCTCTGCCGATGCCTGGAATGGAGTCATGGCGTGTCTCCTCACCGGGCCGACGCGGGGGCAACGAGGTTGATGCCGAAGAGACGCACGCCAGTCTCGGTCCGCGGTTGGTGACGACTTCCCGGCGGGAAGAACAGGTACGAGCCCGGCCCCAGGCGCTGCTCTCCTTCGATGAGCTCACCGCTCACCACGAAGACCTCCTCGCCGGTGTCGTGGACGTCCACCGAGGGCCACTGACTCCCGGGGACCATGTCCACGACCCAGACCCGCACGTCACGGGTGCTCGGCAGGTCCCTGCGCAGACAGCCGGGGCCGACGATGACCGGTTCGATGTCGTCGATTCGCACGGACATCCATGGGGGTACCGCAGGGCTCTGCGCCCTCGGGAAGCTGTCTGTCTGGGGCATCCGTCCGCCTTCCTGGCAATGGGGCGCCAACATTAAGGAGGCCCATGTCCTGAGTGCAGCGAAACGATTTCGCGAAGTTGATGAACGGGATTCATGTGAAGCTGCCCTGGCATGCTCGAGCTTCGTCACTTCAAGCTGATTGCCGCGGTCGCCGACGCCGGAAGCCTGGCCGCGGCGAGCCGACATCTTCACCTCACTTCCTCGGCACTGAGCCACCAGCTCCGCGACGCCGAGGAGCGTCTGGGCGTGCAGCTCTTCCAGCGCCGCCAGCGACGTCTGCTCCTGACCGGCGCGGGCGAGAAACTGCTCAACTCGGCGCGTCGGGTCCTGAGCGAGGTGGCCCAGGCCGAGGCGCTCTGCCGCGCACACCCGCAGGATGACCTGCTCCGGCTCAGCACGGGCTGCTACACGGTGTATGGCTGGCTGCCGCCCATCCTGGGGCAGTGGCAGGCGGAGTACCCGCGCGCCGAGCTGCGCATCGTCCTGGAGGCCACGCGTCAGCCCCTCGACGCTCTGCTGAACGGCGGGCTGGATCTCGCGTTGACCACGGACGTCCCACGGCAAGCCCGCCTGGCGCAGACAGCGCTCTTCGAGGACGAGCTCCTGCTGGTGGTTCCCGCGGGCCACGCGCTGGCGCGGCGCGGCCATGTCACGGCGGAGGAGGTGGCGTCAGAGCACCTGCTCACCTATGCCGCGCCCCGGGAGCAGCTCGATGTCTTCACTCGCGTGCTCTGGCCGGCGAGCGTCGAGCCACAGCGGGTCTCACCCGTGCCCCTCACCGAGGCGCTCATCGAGCTGGTGCGAGGGGGTGTCGGCGTGACGGCGCTGCCCGGATGGATGCTGCCAGCCCAGCGCCATGGACTGCACGCCATCCGGCTCACGCCCCGCGGGATCCGCCGCCGCTGGAGCGCTGTCACCCGCACGTCCCGCCAGCGCCCCGCGTCGTTGACCCGCTTCATCCAGCTCCTGCGCGAGCGCTTCTCCTTGGGCGGACCGAAGGCTCCCCAGCTGCCGGTGGGCATCGTGTGACGAGCTGGGGTGCTCGATGGCAAGCGACGCACGGGCTGTTCGTACAGGCCCCACACCCGTCTGATGGACCACCAGCCTTGGAGAGGACGATAAGCGGCGGAGATGCTTGGCGCGGCAACGTGAAGGCCCGCCTGTATGAACGGGTCCGGGAGCGAGGCTACGACTCGCTCACCGCCTTTGCCGAGGCGCGCCCTGCTGTCCCGCTGTATGTGCTGGCTGATGAGCTGGGCAAGGACGATGTTGCTGCGGTGCAGGTGCTGAGCGGGTTGCTCGGCGAGGCAGAGCAGCGCAGGCAAGTCACACGCTTTGTGCGCGATGTTCTCGTGCGCCTCTTGTCGGAGAGTCTTCCAAGAGGTTGGCCGGCTGTGCTGGACGATACAAATCGCTTCAATGTTGCTGAGGCACTCGGGTCGTGGTTCGCCTACACCCCCGAAACCCATCAGGAGCGCGTAGACCAAGCCAGCGATGCGCTCCTCGCCACGCCGCCGCCGCCCGGCTGGCGCCCGCTCAGCCCCGACGACGAGTTGCTCCGCACTCTCTTGCCCGACGAGGAAGCCTGACCGGCAACGGCGGCTCCGCTAGCTGACGAGCGGGGGCGCCATGTTGCACGTATGTCGCAGGAACCTGCGGAACAGGCTGGAACAGGACGAGACGACAGGGGACGCGGCGGGATAACGAATCCGAATCACTCCGGGCGATTGCGAGGTAAGGGCGCGATTCTGCTGGGAGTTTCGCGCCGCCCGGCGCGGGTTCGATTCCCGCCGCCTCAAGCGCTGGGATGGGACTTCTCGGAGAGATGACGGTCGGCGCGGCGCGATGATGCGTTGGACTTTCGCCATCGCATCGTTATGTTCGCGGCGAGGTGTCCTCCGTCATGTGAAGGTTCCCGAGGCGGGGTGCTCATGGGAACGCCACGTGACGTCCCGGCGTGGGAGCCCCGCGCGTGGCGCCAGCGCTCGCGCGAGCCGATGGCGGGAGATGCTGCATGGACACGGAGAGGATGAAGCTGCGCGTGGCGCGGCCGACACGGAGCCTGGCGCAGGTGGTGCGCTTCTACCAGGAAGGGCTGGGCTTCGAGATTCTGGGAGGCTTCGAGGACCACGCGGGCTTCGACGGCGTGATGCTCGGACATCGGGGGGCGCCGTACCACCTGGAGTTCACGGTGGAGCGCGGACACGCGGCGCCGAGTGCGCCCACGGAGGAGAACCTGCTCGTCTTCTACGTCCCGGAGCGCGCCGTGTGGGAAGCCTGGGTGCGCCGCATGCAGACCGCGGGCTTCTCCCCCGTGCGCTCGCGCAACCCGTACTGGGACGTCCACGGGAAGACCTTCGAGGACTCGGATGGCTACCGCGTGGTGCTCTACCAGGGAGCGTGGACGCTTTGACGCGGCGCCTTCGCGTGGGAACTCACCCTTGCCTCAGTCGATCTCGAGGAGGAGCCTGCCAGCGCGATCGCCGACCATCATGGACGCCGCATTGGTGTTCCCCGAGGGGACGGTGGGCATGATGGCGCCGCTCGCCAGCCGCAGCCCCTGCACACCCTTGACCCGGAGCAGGGGATCCACCACGGCCAGGTCGTCCGTGCCCATCCGGCACGTCCCCACGGAATGGAAGTCGCTCTCGGAGAACTTCCGGATCGCCTCCTGGAGCTGCGCATCCGTGGAAACCTCTGGCCCTGGCGTGTGCTCCACGTCCTCCAACCAGTCGCGCAGCCCGGGCGCTCCGAGCAGCTGCCGGATGGCCTTGTAACCCTCGAGCTGGTTGGCCATGTCCTCGGGCGTGCCCAGGAAGTTCGGATCAATGAGCGGGGCGTCCTGGAAGTCCGCCGAGCGCAGCTTCACGCTCCCGCGGCTCGTCGGGTGCAGAGGGATGAGCCCCAACGCCACCGCTTCGGAGGGGTAGGAAGCCCAGCCATACCGCATGTAATACGCCTGGACCTGGAACTTCGGCATGCCTGGGCGCGGGCCTGCCCCGAAGAAGACGCTCACGTCCATGGTGGTGAGATGCGATGTCGGCTCCGGCTGCCGCAGCTTCCCCACCGCCACCGAGATGAGGTGGTCGTGCAGGTTCTTGCCCACGCCCGGCACCGCCGCCACCACCGGGATGCCATGGGGCGACAGCTCCGCCGGATCTCCAATCCCCGAGAGCATCAGCAACTGCGGCGTCTGAATGGTGCCCGCGCAGACGATGACCTCGCGCGAGGCCTTCAGCGTCTGCTCCACTCCATTCTGGTCCAGGACCACCCCTTCGGCCTTCGTGCCGCGCAAGGCGATGCGCTTCACGTGGGCACCCATGAGAATGCTCAGCCGGGGGTCGCCGACACTCGGCGCCAGGAGGGAGGAGAAGGCATCCAGGCGCCGGCCGTCCTCCGTCACGTTCAACTGCGTGTAACCCACGCCGAGCTGCTGCTCGCCGTTGTAGTCCGGGTTGGACGGATGGCCGAGGTTCGCGAACGCCTGGACCATGGCCTGGGATAGCGCATTGCGGGCCGTCAGCGCCGAGGTCGGCTGCATCGCCGCACGCACGTGCTGGAAGGAGGGCTGCACACCGTTGAAGTCCCAGCCAGGGCACCCCGCGGCGGCCCAGCCGTCGAAGTCGCCCTTGTTGCCATGCACCCAGACCATGCCGTTGATGGAGCTGCTTCCGCCCACCACCTTGCCGCTGGAGTAGGACTGCGGCTTGTCCATCAGCTCTCGCTGGGGCACGGACTTGTAGCCCCAATCCACCTCGGAGTCGGGCAGCGTCAGCTTCCAGGCCTGGGTGAAGTCGCGGACCTCCTCGCGGTCGTTCGATCCTCCCGCCTCGATCAGCAGGATGCGTGCCTTGGAGCTCGCAAGCAGCCTGGCAGCGAGCGTGCATCCCGCCGAGCCCGCCCCCACGATGATGTAGTCATATTCCGAGGTGGGCTCCGAGCAGCTGAAGAGCGTCTGGGCTCCCACGGTCGTGGCCGTCAGGCCGAGCAGCGTCAGGAAACCACGGCGGGAGATCCTCCCGGTCTGGAGCTGGCGGATGAGCTGCTCTTTGCCCGGCTGTGGGGAGGAGGTCTTCTTCGTCATGGTGGCAAACTCGCTGTGAAGGGAGACCGGGCCGCTACTTCACCATCTTCGCCAGGCGGAGCAGGTCACTGCTGAAGGAGACCCCCTCCTCGGCGCTGGCCTGCGGATTGATGAGGATGGTGTTCTTGTCCCCGGCGAGGACAATCCCCAGCGAGAGCCCCCTCTCGACCAGGGCAGCGGAACCCGTGATGGTGAGCACCTTCGCCGCGCGGCTGACCGCCTTGAGCGCGTCGACCTCGGCCTCGAGCCCTTCGCACACGAGGAGCGCGTCGAGCCCTTGTGTCGCGACGGCGCCCTTGAGGGACGCCGCATCGGTGTAGGCCAGCCGCACGACCTGGAGGGACATTCCCTGGACCCGGAGCGCCCCCAGCTTGGCCAGGGCATCCGTCCATTTCCTGGAGCTGTCGACGGAGCCGGCGTGGCCCTCCTTGAAGAGCACCGCCACGGTCAGCGAGCCACCCGCGCGCTTGGCGAGGTTGTTGTCGTAGGCAAGGGCCCGGAGGGTGATGACGGCCTGCCGGTCCACGAGGGGATCCGCTCCGGCGCGGCCGCTCGCCAGGAGGATTCCCAGGGGTAGCAGGACCCAGCCGGAAGCAAGATGGCGAGTGAGGGGACGGCCTGGATTCGAGGGAGTCATCGCGTTTCTGTCCGAAGCGGAGGAGAAGAAGTCAGATGCGGTAGTGATTGGCGACGTCGAGCACGGCCTTCGAGACGTCCTGGACGACCGTGATTGCATTCGCCATGGACTCGAGCCGGGCAACCGTCTGGGACATCTGACGTCCGAGGTCGTCAATGGCCGAGAAGATGTGGGTGATGCCAGTGTTCTGCTGGGAGACCGCGTTGGCGATCTGCTCGACCGCCTCGCGGTTGGCCTTCACGATGTGCGTCAGCTCCTGGAGGTTCTCGCCCGAGGACTGGACGCTCTCGAGCCCCTGCGCCACCTGGGCCGAACCGCTCTCGGTAATGGAGACCGCGGCGCGGATGGACTCGATGATGCCACCGAGGAGCTTGCGGACCTCCACGGTGCGCTGGATGGACTGGTCCGCGAGGCTGCGCACCTCCCGCGCGACCACCATGAAGCCCTTGCCGTGCTCACCGGCTCGCGCGGCTTCAATCGAAGCGTTGAGCGCGAGCATGTTCGACTGGTCCGCCAGGTCCTTCACCGTGGAAGTGATGTTGCCAATCCGCTGCGCGTGCCCGTCCAGGCTCGCGATGCGCTCGGCAATCTGCCCCACCTGCTTGCGAATGTGGCTCAACCCCTGGAGGCTCTTCTCGATGCTGCTCTCCCCGGACGTCCCGATGGACTCGGCCCGAGCGGCGACCCCGAGCACCGCCTCGGCGCGCTGGGTGGCCAGGTCCGCGGACAGACGGAGCTCCTGCGCCGAAGCCTGGGTGCCCTGGATGGCACGTGCCTGGTCTCGCACCATGCCCTCCTGCTCCTGCGACACCACCTTCAGCGCGGCGGTGTGCTCGGAGAGCCGGTGAGCGGACTCCTGGAGGGTCCGTGTGGCGCGGCGGAGCTGGGTGAGCATCACCGCGAACGAGCCGGCGAGCTGCTCGACCTCGTCGGAGGTGGAGCGATGCTCGAGAGAGGAGACGTAGGCGCTCGCTTGACGCTCGACCGCGTCGGCGCCGCCGAGCGCAAGCTCGGCCATGACCAGGTCCCCCTGGGAGATATGCTGGGCCACCGCGCGGAGCCGCTCCACCGGGCGCACCACCTGGGTGCCCACCAGGAAGGTCAACCCGAGCCCCACGAGGAACACCAGCCCGGATACGAGTCCCACGACGAGCAGGTTGCTGCGACGCTGGGCTTGGAGCGTCTGGAGGCTGAAGCCGAGCACCAGTTGCCCACGGGCGCCGGTGCGCCCGCTCACGGCCACGGCCACGTGGATGTCGCGCTCGGAGGAGGTGACCTGGGGCTGGTTGTCGGACGCCCTGGGCAGGGAGGCTGAGTCCGGAGCGGCCTCGGGCTTCCACGACGCCATCCGGCTGCCATCCTCGCGGAGGACGAGCGCGTACACCGCCCCCGGCGTGCCCGCCAGACCGCTCACCAGCTCCTCCGCGCGCGCCACATCATCGAAGTCGAGCGCCGGGGCCACAGCGGCTGACAGCACCGTGGCGATGCCCATGGCCCGCTCCTCCACGGAGGCCCGCGCGAGCGAGTCGAGCCGCGACGGGAAGAACGCCAGGAGAAACAATGCAATCGCAGCCAGAAGCGCCGCCTCCAGTGCGACGAACTTGACGCGCAGTGACTGCCGCTGGATGAACTTCCGCATGGATGACCGGTGACCAGCCCCACTAGTCATAGTTGAATGCCAGCTCCAGCATCGCCGTGCGCGGGTCCTGGGGGGTGTTGATGAACTCCAGCGGGCCGCCGGCACCCGGCATGTAATACCGGGCATCCAGCACGTTGCGGACGTCCAGGGCCAGGGAGAGCCCGTCGACAAAGAGGTCATCCGCTCGAAGCGCGACATCGACGACCGCGGAGGCAGGCGAGGTCAGCCGGTGGGATGGCTCTTCCGGGTTGCGCAGGGCCTGGGTGGACCGCGAGGCCCAGCGAACCCGGGGGGTGAAGCTGAAGGCACCGCGCTTCACGGTGATGCCGCCCTTCACCTTGTAGGGCACGTTGAACGGCATCTCGGTCCATCCATCCTCGGGCTTGTCGAAGCTCCTTCCCTGGGAGAGGCTGAAGGAACCCCACGGCTCGATTTCCGTGGCCCCCAGCTGCATCCGGTAGCGGAGCGAAACGCTTCCGCCGTAGAGCCTGGCCCGGCCCTCGCTCCGGAACTCCTCGTAGGACAGGATGTCCGCACCCGCGAACTCGGTGGGGCTTTCGACCGTGCGTGCGACGGTGATTCCGTTCACGGCGCTGAAGTAGCCATCGAGCTCGACGAGCAGGTCCTTGGCCATCAGCAGCGAGTAGTCGAACTCGACCGTGCGCGCCTTCATGGGGTCCAGGTCGGGGTTGGGGACATGGTACCAGTAGGCGAAGGGCCGGCCGGTGTTGGCATCGGCTCCCGCGAACGAGCCCCAGAAGGCATATTGGTACGCTGGCGGCGGCGCGAGGAAGGCCTCGCCGTAGAGCAGCTTCGCGGTGCTTCCCGACGTGAACTGGTAGACGACCCCCGCGCGCGGGTTGAAGGTATTGCCATACCGGGTGTCGTGGTCGAAGCGCATGCCCGCCGTGACGGCCAGGCTGCTCGTGAGCTGTGCCTGGGTCTGCAGGTAGCTGCCGAACGTCTGATAGCTGAGCTCGTAGTTCGGGAAGGGGATGGACGTTCCGAAGATGGTCTGCCCTTGCGCTCCCGAGGGCAGGTCCTCGTCGAACGGGGTGGAGAGGGCGCCCGTCTCGGGAAGCGCCTGGATGTAGGACCAGGACGCCCCCGCCACGAGGTCGATGTCGGGGGTCAGCGGGTAGGCCAGTTGTTCCCTGACGCTGAAGGACGTGTTCCTCGAATACTTGTACTGCGGCAGCCCCCCCGAGTACGCGTTGTTGTACGAGTACGACGGTGGCTTGGTGAAGATGGAGTAGTTGACCTCCGAGCTGGACTCGAGCTTCGGGAGGAACTCCTTGCGATAGGTCAGATAGAAGGTCTGCCACCGGTGCGGGGCCTCCGCGCCGTAGATGGTGAACTCCGGTCTCGCGCCCACGGACGTGAGCTGGGTGAACTGCCGCATGTCGTAGCCGACCGCCAGCTCCTTATCGAGCGTCAGCCGGGCGGCGATGGAGTAGCTCGACACCTTGTTGCTGAAGCGGTTGCCCGGAGTCGAAGCCAGGACGTTTCCGGTGAACGGGTCCCGCAGCTCGCCGAGGCCCTGGAAGTCTTCCCGATAGGCACTCGCGAGGTCCGGGGCATCCGAGGTGTGTTTGTGGGCCGTGAGGCTCAGCCGGGCGTGCTCGCCAATCTTCGTGAACGCCTTGGCGGCGCCGTAGCGCGTGTCGGCGCTCCCGTACGAGGCGGAGGCCGAGACGCCTTGGCTGGCTTCCTCTCGCCTGCTGACGATGTTGATGACGCCGACCAGCGCGTCGGCGCCGTACATGGCGGAAGCAGGACCGTAGATGACCTCCACGCGCTCGGCGTCGAAGAGCGGATAGTTGTCCTCGACGGGGGCCTCGTCGCCCGTCATCGCGTTGATTCGGACGCCGTCAACCAGGACCAGGAAACGATTGTTCCCCACCAGGCCGCGGACGGAGACCGCGCTCCGGGTCACCGGTGAGTAGTTGGTGAAGACGTCCACCTCCGGCATGTCCTGCAGGAGGTCTCGCAGGTTGATGTAGCGGCGCTGCAGAATCTGGCCGCGTGTGACGACGACCGAGCGTGCCGGGGCCCAGAGCAGCGGCTGGATGCGGCGGGTGACGGTGTCCACCTCGAGGTTGAGGAGCTCCTCGAGCGAGAGGTCGTCAATCTGGGTTGCCGAATCCGCGCGAGCGACCACCGGGCAGGCGAGTAGCGCGGCTCCCAGGGACCAGGCAGCGACGTTGTTCCAGGAGGGGGGGCGAGAACGCATGACGGGGGATGTCCTTTCCTGAACACAGAAATGTTGCAAGTGATGGACCGTGAGTGTTTCAGCGTGTGGGCTCCTCCTGCGTGCGTCTGGTTGAGAATCCCGTTTCCAAGATGCTGCGCCCACTCACTTGGAGGGCGGCTACCACGCATGGGGCCTGGCCGCCCTTGACCGGACGCACATGGCTCCTGCCGACCCCCCCTGGCAGCGCTGTGCGCGTGACTTCGTGTCTGAGTCATTTCCAGCGGGTGGGTTGCGTTTGACCGTGCCGGGGTGCGGGTATCAACGGATGTATCAGGGGAGGCTCACTCCGTGGCGCCCAGCCCTGCTGCGGCCGCCGTGGGGATGGAGAGGCCCCTGCGAAGCGCTCGGCTCGGCGGGCCGTGGTGCCGGGTCATTCTCAGCCCGGCCCGCTGGCCTCCAGGGCAGCACTGGGGGCGCTTCTTGAGGAGGCTCGGCGGAGTGCCGCGCTAGAGCGCCGAACAGGTTAGGTCACGCCGCGTGCTGGTAGCGCGCGGCGACCTCGAGGTTTTGGACGACCGCGAGTCGCCTGAGGTCAAAGAGGTTGCGGCGCGTGCCTCGGTAACGAGCCTTCGG
>NZ_JAAIYA010000019.1:226520-228626 GCF_010894405.1 Pyxidicoccus caerfyrddinensis | reverse complement strand
CGCCGTAAGAAGGCCGGCTGGGACGAGCGCTACCTGGTCCACTTGCTGGGGGTGAAGGGCGCCTACACCCCCAGACCCTCCAAGCGGAAGCCTGCCCCACCCCGCGGATGAAGATGCGATTCCCCTGCTCCCAGAGTGGGCTTGGCAGAGTTCCGTGGGAGCCCACCAGTAATCTGTGCCCTGGCGAGGTGTGGCTGGGGAGGGGCAGGTGGGGGAGTACTGGTGGGAGTACAGGCGCAGGCGGCGGAAGGGACGGTGCTGTATGAGACGGTGAAGGACAATCTCGCCACGTTGCTGGCGGAGGCGAAGGCCTCTTCCAGATCCACGCCCGTGCGGTTGGCGTAGCGCTGGTACTCCTTCATCGCCGCGTTCTCGGGGAGGGTGATCATCCCCGGAGCAAGTCCCCGTTTGGGGAGCCAGTCAAGGAGCTTGAAACGCGGGCATCCGGGCCTTGGCGTGAAGAGGGGCTCAGAAAGCGAGCACCTGCACGGGGGAGAACTGGTCGAACGTTGTCCCAATCCCCAGCTGACCGTGGGCATTGCGCCCCCAGGTCCAAACGGTACCGTCCTGGCGCAGCGCCAGGGCGTGAGACCAGCCCGCGAAGACGGTCCTGACCGCGCTGAGCCCTGGCACCTGCGCAGCGGAAGCGCGCTGGGTGGTGGTTGTTCCGTCCCCCAACTGGCCGTTGGCGTTGGAGCCCCAGGCCCAGACGGTGCCGTCCTGGCGCAGCGCCAGCGCGTAGCCGCCGCCCGCGGAAATGGCTGTGACACCACTTACGCCCGAGACCTGCACGGGGACGTCGCGCACGGTGAAGGTCCCATCTCCGAGCTGGCCGTTGACGTTGTAGCCCCAAGCCCAGACGGTGCCGTCCTGACGCCGGGCAAAGCTCGAGTAACCGCCCGCGGCGATGGCTGTGATGCCGCTGAGGCCTGACACGCGCACTGCGGTGGAGCGGTCGATGTACGTCCCATCCCCCAGCTGGCCGTAGCCATTATGGCCCAGTGCCCAGACGGTGCCGTCCTGGCGCAGGGCGATCGTGTGGTAGTACCCCGCAGCAATGGCGGTAATGCCGCTCAGGCCGGACACTTGCACCGGATTGAAGCCATCGGTGGTGAGGGAGCCGGTCTGGCCGTAGGCACCGTGGCCCCATCCCCAGACGGTGCCGTCCGGACGCAAAGCCAAGCTGTGATAGCCGCCTGCCGCCACGGCAATGAAGCCCCCGAGGCTCGGTCCTTGCCCCGGGGTGGAGCGGGGGGTGGCGGAGTTATTGCCCAGTTCTCCCCCCAGGGCAAACCCCCAGACCCAGACGGTGCCGTCCTGACGCAAGGCCAAGGTATGCCGAGCCCCTGCGGAGAGGGCCGTCACACTGCTGAGGCCCGACACTCGCACGGGAGAGGTGCGCTGGGTCCCCGTTCCATCCCCGAGTTTGCCGTATTCATTCCAACCCCAGGACCAGACGGTGCCGTCCTGCATGAGAAGCTCGGAATAGCCATCGCCGGCTGCAAAGCTGGAAGCCGAGACACACGCGGCCAGGCCCGTCACGGTGAAGGACTGGGAGGCAGAGGCCCCCAGGGCGTTGGCCACGGTGACTGTCACGGTGGGAGGGGTGGCTGAGGGAGCACACGTGGGGGCCGTCCACACCAACTGGCTGGTGCCTGCGCTGGTGGTGGGGGTGCCAGGGGTGCCCGTGTTGGCGGCCCAGGAGAAGCTCATCGCGCTGCCCTGCGGGTCCACCGCATTCACTCGAAATGTCACCGTGCCACCGGCGGAGGTGGAGGCGGAGGACTGGAATGTCTCCGTCACCTCGGGGGGGAAGACAGCCGTCCTCTTGGGTCCCACGCAAATGGAAAGAGTGCCCGTCGTCTGGCCCCCCACGGGCAGACTGTTGCGTGAGTCGGTGACGGTGACGGTGAGGTTGCAGTTGTTGCACACGTTGCTGCCAGGCAGGGCCGTGGCGGTGAACTGCGCGGTGGCGGAAGTGGCATTGCTCCACGTGCCGGCACACGAGGCCGACCAGCTGTAGGTCAGCGAGTCGCCATCATTGTCGGAGGCCGTGGCAGAGACGGTGGTGGACTCGTTGACTTCGAGGGCGGTGGCAGTGGCGGA
>NZ_JAAIYA010000019.1:220262-226420 GCF_010894405.1 Pyxidicoccus caerfyrddinensis | reverse complement strand
TGGCATTGCTCCACGTGCCGGCACACGAGGCCGACCAGCTGTAGGTCAGCGAGTCGCCATCATTGTCGGAGGCCGTGGCAGAGACGGTGGTGGACTCGTTGACTTCGAGGGCGGTGGCAGTGGCGGAGATGTTGGCCACCTGAGGCCAGGTGTTGAAGCTGGCGTTGACGATGGCATCGCCCTTGCCCGCGTTGACGGTGACGTTGAAAGTCACCTTGGCCTTGAGGCCCTTGGAGTCTGTCACCGTCAGCGTCAGCGGCACGGTGGCTGCCGACGCGGGGGCCGTCCACGAAGTGTTCAGGCTGCTGGCTTGAGCGAAGCTGCCCGAGGGAGCGCTCCAGGCATAGGTGAGAGTGTCTCCCGCGTTGGCATCCGTGGCCGAGGCAGTGAGCGCCACCGTGCCACCGGGCTCGACGGTGCCGGGCGCAGCTGCCAGCGAAGTAATGACAGGCGCGGCGTTCTCGAAGGGCGCTGAGGGGTTGACTTCCTGCAGGGTGATGGAGACCGCGGTGGTCTGCCGGGCCACGATGGTGATGCCCGTGGCCGCGCCGGCGTACACCTTGGTTCCACTGCTGTTGAAGGCCTCGGCGCTGAAGGTGCGGCCGGTGCCTGCTGGCAGCTTGCCCAGCGTGCCGCTCCACTGGTTGTTTGTCTTTACCAGCCCCGAGGTGCGCGCTGGCATGTCCGCCGCGGACACCGTCACTACCACCGAGGTGACATCTGCCGAGGAGAGCGCCTGAGCCACTGTGCTCACCAACTGCGCCGAGCCCGTGCTGTCCTCCTCTGGCAGCGGAGTGCCGCCACATCCCGTGGTGAGGGCCAGCAGCGCAGCGGCCAAGTATAGCCATGAGTGCTTTGTCATTCGAGTCATCGGAAACCTTTTCGCTGAATCAGAGAGAGGGATTGGCACGTGTGGAGGAGCCGCTTAGAAGGCGGGCAGCTGCACCGGAGAGAATCGGTTGATGGTGGTTCCATCCCCGAGCTGGCCCTCGGTGTTACGGCCCCACGCCCAAAGGGTGCCGTCCTGGTGCAGTGCGAGTGTGTAGTAGGTGCCTGCCGCAATGGCGGTGATACCGCTGAGGCCGGGTACCTGCGCCGGAGAGACTCGATCGGTGGTGGTCCCATCCCCCAGTTGGCCGAAGTTGTTGCGGCCCCAGGTCCAGACGGTGCCGTCCTGACGCAGCGCTACCGTGTGTAACTGACCTGCAGCCATGGCAGTGACGCCGCTCAGGCCAGGCACCTGTATGGGGAAGGAGCGGTTGATGGTGGTCCCATCCCCCAATTGGCCCTGGGCGTTGTTGCCCCACGCCCAGAGGGTGCCGTCCTGACGCAGCGCCAACGTCCAGGAGTAACCTGCGGAAATAGCGACGACACCACTCAGGCCCGGCACATGGATCGGGGAGGTGCGCTGGGTGCTGGTTCCATCCCCGAGCTGACCGGCCCCCCAGGCCCAGACAGTGCCGTCTTGGTGGAGTGCCACGGTGTGGAAGACGCCTGCGGCAATGGCGGTAATGCTGGTGAGACCCGGTACCTGTACGGGGGTAGAGCGGTCGGTGATGGATCCATCCCCCAACTGGCCGTTGTCGTTGTAGCCCCAGGTCCAGACGATGCCGTTCGGGCGCAGTACCACCGTGTGGTAAATGCCTGCGGCAATGGCGATGGAGGGGGTAATGAGCGGCACCCGTACCGGGGAGCGGCGATCGGTGGTGCTCCCATCCCCGAGTTGGCCGTAGAGGTTGTAGCCCCATGCCCAGACGGAGCCGTCCTGACGCAGCGCCACCGTGTGCTCACTCCCCACGGCACTGGCGATGACACCACTGAGGCCCGGCACCTGTACCGGGGAGGTGCGGGAGGTGATGGTCCCATCCCCGAGCGCGCCGTAGCCGTTGAAGCCCCAAGTCCAGAGGGTGCCGTCCTGCTTCACGATGTCGGAATGGTTAGAGGCCGCGAGCAGGAGCGTAGGTGCCTGGGAAACACACGCAGTCAGGCCCGTGATGGTGAAGGATTGAGAGGAGGAAGCCCCCAGGGCGTTGGAGACGGTGACCGTCACGGTGGGAGTGGTGGCTGAGGGAGCACACGCGGGGGCTGTCCACACCACCTGGCTGGTACCTGCGCTGGTGGTGGGGGTGCCAGGGGTGCCCGTGTTGGCGGCCCACGAGAAGCTCATCGCGCTGCCCTGCGAATCCACCGCCTTCACCCGGAAAGTCACCGTGCCACCGGCGGAGGTGGAGGCAGAGGACTGGAATGTCTCCGTCACCTCAGGGGGAAAGACAGCCGTCCTCTTGGGCCCCACGCAGATGGAAAGAGTGCCCGTCGTCTGGCCCCCCACGGGCAGACTGTTGCGTGAGTCGGTGACGGTGACGGTGAGGTTGCAGTTGTTGCACACGTTGCTGCTCGGCAGGGCCGTGGCGGTGAACTGCGCGGTGGCCGAATTGGCATTGCTCCACGTGCCGGCACACGAGGCCGACCAGCTGTAGGTCAGCGAGTCGCCATCATTGTCGGAGGCCGTGGCAGAGACGGTGGTGGACTCGTTGACTTCGAGGGCGGTGGCAGTGGCGGAGATGTTGGCCACCTGAGGCCAGGTGTTGAAGCTGGCGTTGACGATGGCATCGCCCTTGCCCGCGTTGACGGTGACGTTGAAAGTCACCTTGGCCTTGAGGCCCTTGGAGTCTGTCACCGTCAGCGTCAGCGGCACGGTGGCTGCCGACGCGGGGGCCGTCCACGAAGTGTTCAGGCTACTGGCTTGAGAGAAGCTGCCCGAGGGAGCGCTCCAGGCATAGGTGAGCGTGTCTCCAGCGTTGGCGTCCGTGGCCGAGGCGGTGAGCACCACGGTGCCACCGGGCTCGACGGTGCCGGGCGCGGCGGACAGCGAGGTAATGACAGGCGCGGCGTTCTCGAAGGGCGCTGAGGGATTGACTTCCTGCAGGGTGATAGAGACTGCCGTCGTCTGCTTGGCCACGATAGTGATGCCCGTGGCCGCACCGGCGTACACCTTGGTTCCACTGCTGTTGAAGGCCTCGGCGCTGAAGGTACGCCCCGTACCTGCCGGCAGTTTGCCCAGCGTGCCGCTCCACTGGTTGTTTGTCTTTACCAGCCCCGAGGTACGTGCCTGCATGTCAGCTGCGGACACTGTTACCACCACCGAGGTGACATCGGCCGAGGAGAGCGCTTGAGCCAGGGTGCCCACCAACTGCGCCGAGCCCGTGCTGTCCTCCTCGGGCGGAGGAGTGTCACCACATGCTGCGGAGAGGGCCAGCAGCGCAGCGGCCAAGTACAGCGGGGCCCATCCCAAGGCGGTACGATCAGGGTGAATGTATGAGAGCACAGGTGCTCCTCTGGAAGAAGAGAGGGAGAGGTCGCTTCGACAAGGCAAGCGAGAGGTGAGCCCCATCGGGGGCCGCGGAGATTTGCATCCCGGTCAGTGACAGCCGTCTGTACCAACTCAGCAGCAGCTCAATGTCCTGAGCGGGTTAACATCAGTTCAGGACCGATGCGCAGGGAGCGCTACAAGAATACTTCACTACCGCAGCTCGGTCGAATTCCTATCCAACGCTAGACACGCTACCGCTCTTCTTTTACATCGAGTGGCCTCTGCTCTGCTGCTGCGAGTTCCTCGAGGTTTCTTCGTCCTTCTGTTCGCGCTCAAAGGTGGCGGCCTGTACCGTCGGCGCCTTGGGGGATTCGAAGGGTGGGGGTGCCATCTATGCGTCGGCCGTCGTACCGCCGGACAAAGAGTTACGCCGCCCCCTGCCCTGCGCCGAGCTGCGTTGAGAGCGCTGCAGCGCGGGTCTGCTGTAGCAATGTAGCAAGACATGTCGCGGCGGCGCAGGAGACCCAGGAAGGGGCAGCCCGGCACAGGCTGCGCCCCTCCTGCTCTCGTAGGCTTCGTCCCCCCACGCTGCTGTCGGAGGCAAACAACCCGATGCCCTCAACACTGCCCCCATCCTTCTCATGCACCTGGGGCCTGGAGCGCGTGTGGCTCCACGAGCACCAGCCGGGCTGAGCCTCAGGGCACCAGGCTCGTGACGGGCGTGAGGCGGAGGGTGGTGCTCCCATCACCGAGCTCGCCGTTCCCATTATAGCCCCAGGCCCAGGAGGTGCCGTCGGAGCGCAGCGCCAGCGAGTGGAGGTACCCGGCCGCCAGGGAGGTGATGCCGGTAAGCCCTGGCACCTTTCCAGGCACATACCGGTCGGTCCTCGTCCCGTCGCCAAGCTGGCCGGCCCAGTTGTAGCCCCAGGCCCAGACGGAGCCGTCGGAGCTCAGGGCCAGCGTGTGCCACTGGCCGGGCGCCAGGGAGGTGATGCCGGTGAGCCCTGGCACCTGCCCGGGCCAGGTCCGGTTGGTGAGGCTCCCATCGCCAAGCTGGCCATAGCGGTTGTCCCCCCAGGTCCAGACGGTGCCATCGGAGCCCAGCGCCAGCGAGTGGTAGTCCATGGCCGCGATGGCCTTGATGCCGGTGAGGCCCGGCACCTTGATGGGTGAGTACTGGGTGGTGAGGGTCCCATCGCCGAGCTGGCCATAGCGGTTGTCCCCCCAGATGGAGACGGTGCCGTCGGAGTGCAACGCCATCGAGTGCCACTGCCCGGCCGCAATGGCGGTGATGCCGGTGAGACCGGGCACCTGGATGGGCGAATGCCGGTCGGTCCTCGTCCCGTCGCCGAGCTGACCGACCGTGTTGAAGCCCCAGGCCCAGACGGTGCCGCCCGTGCGAAGCGCCAGCGAGAAACTCCCCCCGGCCGCGATGGCGGTGGTGCCGGTGCCTGGGGCCGACCCGGCCCAGGACCGGGTGGTGGTGTCCCCGCTGCCGAGTTGGCCGAAGCCGTTGAAGCCCCAGGCCCAGACGATGCCGTTGCGCAGCGCCAGGGAGTGGCTGTTCCCGGCCGAGACGGCGGTGATGCCGGTGAGAAGTTGCCCGCTCTGCACTCGCAGCGGAACGGGGGTGAGTCGGGTGGTGGTGGTCCCATCGCCAATCTGGCCGAGGTTGTTGTAGCCCCAGAGATAGACGGTGCCGTTGGAGCGCACCGCGAGCGAGTGGTTATCACCGGCCGCCAAGACACCGGGGACGGGGGTGACGGGCGGCAGCTCCGCTGTCTGGAAGCTCGCCGTGACACTCGTGGCCTGCGTCATCGTGACGACGCAGAGCCCTGTCCCGCCACACCCACCATCCGACCAGCCCGCGAAGGCGGAGTTGGTGGCGGGGGTCGCCGTCAACGTGACGGAGGTGGCCTTGGGAAACAAGGCGGTGCACTTGCCCGTGGGGCAACTGATGCCCGCGGGGGAGGAGGAAGCGGAGCCCGAGCCGGTGCCTGCCATGAAGACGCTGAGCGAGTGGTAGACCGTGGTGCAGGTGCTGTTGCACGTGGTGCAGCTCGCCTGGCCGCTGGGGCAGGCGCTCTCCGTGATGGTGTTGCCGTCATCGCACACCTCGGAGCCATTCTTCACCCCGTCGCCGCAGTAGGCCCCCGTGAGGTTCAGCACCCCGGTGCAGGTGCCGTTGCAGCCGGTGCAGCTCACCTGGCCGTAGGGACAGGAAGACTCCGAGGTGGTGTTGCCGTCGTCACAAGCCTCGGGACTGTTCCTCACGCCGTCACCACAGACGCCCCCCTGGAGGTTCAGCACCGTGGAGCAGGTGCTGTTGCACGCGGTGCAGCTCGCCTGGCCATAGGGACAGGAAGACTCCGAGAGGGTATTGCCGTCATCACAAGCCTCAGGGCCATTCTTCACCCCGTCTCCACAGTAGGCCCCTCCCAGGTTCAGCACCGAAGTGCAGATGGCGTTACAGGTCGTGCAGCTGGGCTGGCCATAGGAGCAGGCGGACTCCGAGGAGTTGTTGCCGTCATCGCAGACCTCGGGGCCGTTCTTCACCCCATCGCCACAGTAGGCCCCCGAGAGGTTCAGCACCGCGGTGCAGGTGCTGCTGCAGGCGGCGCAACTCTGCTGCGCATAAGGGCAGGAAGACTCCGAGGTGGTGTTGCCATCGTCACAAGCCTCGGGACTGTCCCTCACCCCGTCACCACAGACGCCCCCCTGGAGGTTCAACACCGCAGCGCAGTCGGCGCGGCAGGCGGAGCAGCTCGCCTGGCCATAGGGGCAGGAGGACTCCGTGACGGTGTTGCCGTCGTCGCACGCCTCACCGCCCTGCGTGACGCCATCGCCG
>NZ_JAAIYA010000019.1:0-220162 GCF_010894405.1 Pyxidicoccus caerfyrddinensis | reverse complement strand
GAGGTTCAACACCGCAGCGCAGTCGGCGCGGCAGGCGGAGCAGCTCGCCTGGCCATAGGGGCAGGAGGACTCCGTGACGGTGTTGCCGTCGTCGCACGCCTCACCGCCCTGCGTGACGCCATCGCCGCAGATGGACGGCGGCGGGCACACTGCCGCTCCTGAGAGTGAGAAAGAGGTGGAGGCAGAACCGCCGACAGCATTGGCAACGGTGGCGGTAATGGAAGGCGACGTGCCGGCAGGCACGCACGCGGGAGGCGTCCACACCACCTCGCTCGTGGTGGAGTCACCGGCGGGAACGCCCAGGGTGCCGACGTTGGTCGTCCAGGAATAGGAGAGGAGGCTGCTCTGCGGGTCGCCCGCCACGACGCCGAAGGTAACGCCCCCGCTGGCTGGCACCGTGTTGGAGGACTGGTTGGTGCTGACGACGACGGGTGCCCAGTGGGCCGAGGCGAAGCAGGCCTCGTCGATGGTGGGACAGAAGTAGACCGTGACGACCACCTCGGTGGTGTTGCCAGTCGCGTCGACGGCGCGCACCAGCAGCAGGTTGTGGCCGCGGTTGACCAGGTCGACGGTGTGGGTGCAGGTGCCGGTGCCGCTGTCCACGGTAGAGGACTGGCCCCACTGCGTCTGCACGCGAACGGGCGTGATGTCCGACACCGAGGACGTCACGTTCACCACGGTACTCGTCATCACGTCGGCGCTGGTAGGCGCGAGGACTGTGAGCATGGGAGGCGTGACGTCCACCGTGACGGGCATCTCCTCGAAGGTGAGGTTGCCCGCGGCACTCCTGGCGTAGAGGCGAATGCTGTGCGCGCCTTCCGTCAGAGTCGTGGAAGTGCCGACGAAGCCACCGTTGCCTGGCACCACGGCCAGCGGTTCCCCTCCGTCCACGGAGAACCACGCCGAGTCAATGGCGGAGCCGTCCGAGCCCGGCGTGGTGAAGCCACACAACTGCACGGTGGTTTGCGCCGTGTAGCGCGGCAGGTTGCAAAGCGTCACCGCCGAGGTCGCGGTGCTGCTGACGACGGCGGCGCCTCGGGTGGCGAGGTTACCGCCAGTCGCAGCATCTGGTGGCTCTTCGCCTACGCAGCCCGCCGCGACCAGCCCCGCGACGAGGGACAAAAGGAACAGCGACGCCTGACGGTGCATGAACCACCCGGGACTGAAAGAACTTCGCTCCAAAGTGCGAAACCTCTGCGGGTGACCACTGGGTCAGCCGCACCTTCACTGTCTTTTCCACGGAGAGCAGTCCGATAGCTCCCCGCCCAGCAGGAGCAGGTGTTCAGCTCGTCCCGAGTTTCCTTTCGTCGGGCCGAGTAGATTCCCCGCAAACTGAATGAGCCGACGAGGTGAAAATTGATGCAGAAAAATCCGCGCCTCCTCCTCCGTCCCGGAGATTCACTGGAACGCGGCCCCGCGAACGAAAATTCGAGACACGAGGCGGAGGAAGAGCCGTGGGAGAAGCGGCCCTACGGAGCGGTTGCGTTCATTGACACGACAGCCGGGCCACGCCACCAAAGCCAGCTTCGGGCTCCACCCGGTACGTTCTCACGGTTCCTGAACCGTCGTTGCACGTCCATCGGGCGACGTAGTCCTTGGCGCAATAAGGAGCGGGATCACCGAGCACGTTGTGGTCCACCACGTAGTCGCAAAGCGTCTTTCCATTGCACGCGGTTCTGAGCGCACTTGTCACGTTCCCAGAGGGAACGCCACAATTGCCGCCGTATGTGGCCGACGTCACCGTGATGATGAAGACGGGTTTCGGCTGGAAGCTCGCGGTGACGCTCGCTGCTGCCGTCATCGCCACCGTGCAACTCCCCGTCCCGCTACACCCGCCACCAGACCAACCGGTGAAGATGGAGTTTGTGGCGGGTGTCGCCGTCAACGTGACGGCGACGCCCTTCGTAAACAAGGCGGTGCATTGACTTGCCGGGCAGTTGATGCCGGCGGGAGCAGAGGAAATGGAGCCTACGCCGGTGCCGGCCAGGAGCGCTCTGAGCGAATGGATTTCCGCGGTGCAGGTGGCGTTGCAGGTGGTGCAACTCGTCTGGCCGCTGGGGCAGGCGCTCTCCGTGATGGTGTTACCGTCATCGCACACCTCGGAGCCATTCTTCACCCCATCGCCACAGAAGGCGCCCGTGAGGTTCAACACCGCAGCGCAGTCGGCGCGGCAGGCGGAGCAGCTCGCCTGGCCATAGGGGCAGGAGGACTCCGTGACGGTGTTGCCGTCGTCGCACGCCTCACCGCCCTGCGTGACGCCATCGCCGCAGATGGACGGCGGCGGGCACACTGCCGCTCCTGAGAGTGAGAAAGAGGTGGAGGCAGAACCGCCGACAGCATTGGCAACGGTGGCGGTAATGGAAGGCGACGTGCCGGCAGGCACGCACGCGGGAGGCGTCCACACCACCTCGCTCGTGGTGGAGTCACCGGCGGGAACGCCCAGGGTGCCGACGTTGGTCGTCCAGGAATAGGAGAGGAGGCTGCTCTGCGGGTCGCCCGCCACGACGCCGAAGGTAACGCCCCCGCTGGCTGGCACCGTGTTGGAGGACTGGTTGGTGCTGACGACGACGGGTGCCCAGTGGGCCGAGGCGAAGCAGGCCTCGTCGATGGTGGGACAGAAGTAGACCGTGACGACCACCTCGGTGGTGTTGCCAGTCGCGTCGACGGCGCGCACCAGCAGCAGGTTGTGGCCGCGGTTGACCAGGTCGACGGTGTGGGTGCAGGTGCCGGTGCCGCTGTCCACGGTAGAGGACTGGCCCCACTGCGTCTGCACGCGAACGGGCGTGATGTCCGACACCGAGGACGTCACGTTCACCACGGTACTCGTCATCACGTCGGCGCTGGTAGGCGCGAGGACTGTGAGCATGGGAGGCGTGACGTCCACCGTGACGGGCATCTCCTCGAAGGTGAGGTTGCCCGCGGCACTCCTGGCGTAGAGGCGAATGCTGTGCGCGCCTTCCGTCAGAGTCGTGGAAGTGCCGACGAAGCCACCGTTGCCTGGCACCACGGCCAGCGGTTCCCCTCCGTCCACGGAGAACCACGCCGAGTCAATGGCGGAGCCGTCCGAGCCCGGCGTGGTGAAGCCACACAACTGCACGGTGGTTTGCGCCGTGTAGCGCGGCAGGTTGCAGAGCGTCACATTGGATGTGCCGCTGACAATGGCTGTGCCTTGGGTGACAAGCGCTGTTTCAGCCTCAGGGGTGGGTGACTCTTCGCCGACGCAGCTTGCTGTGACCAGCCCTACAAGAAAGGACAAAAGGAACAGCGGCGCTTTGCGGTGCATGCATCCCCCTGAACGAAAAGAGCCTCGCTCCTTAGCGCAAATGATTTGCGGGCGAACACTGGGTCAGCCGCAAGTCGGTGGGTCCTCCTCTACCTGCCGAAAGCCAGGACTACGGGGGTTTGGTGATGGTCAGGGTGCATCTGCCTGCGGCAAAGCCGTATCCGCTGCACGAGCCCCGTCTTCCGTGAGCCGGACGGTGGCCTCATGCTGCCGGCGTGAAAGGGGCGCTCTCAGCGCGGCGGCGACTGTTGTTCGGCCGGAGCGGGGAGCGGCTCCGGGATGGTGAGTGCGCCCACCTCGGCGTCGAGCTCGGCGGCCACCAGGCGGGCGCGCGTAGCGGCCCAGTACTTGGGAGCCAGTTCCAGGTAGCGCTCGCGGGCCAATGGGCCAGCACGCGCAAGAGGTCGCGAAGGTAGGCCTCGGGGTCGAGACAGTGCAGCCGCGCGGTGGCGATGAGGGTGAAGAGGTGGCCGGCACTCTCGGCATGGTCATCGCCGCCGACGAAGAGCCAGGCTTTCCTTCCGACGGCAATCCTTCTCAATTCTCTCTCGGAGCGGTTGTTCTCCAGCAGCAGCCGGCCGTCCTCGAGGAAGCGCCGCAGGGCCTCATGGTGCCGCACGGCGTAGCCGAGCGACTTGCGCAACAGCCCGCGCTCCTCGCGCACCTTCTCGTGCTCCACCTCGGCCCAGGTGAAGAAAGCCTCCACGTGCGGACGCAGGTGGGCCCGCCGCAGCCGGTGAATCTCTTCCGGAGGCATGTCCCTCCATGTGGCTTCCAGTTCGAAAATGCGGCCGATGCGCGCCAGGCCCTCGCGGGCGACGGCACTCTTGGCCGCCGTCGCCTCCCAGAAGCCTCTGCGACAGTGCACCCAGCACGCCACCTCGTGCCGCAGCTCCGCTTCGCCGTCCGGCGGCTGCTCCTCGGCGGGGCGGAAGAGGGCGTCGTAGACGCGCTTGGCGTCGGCCTGCACGTAGCCACTGAAGCCCTTGAAAAGCTCCAGTACCGCGGCGCTCGTCTCGCGCGGCGTGTACTCGAAGAAGACGGCGTCCTTGTCGGCCACCTGCACGAAGTGGTGGCCTCGACGGCACACCTGACGCACGCCCTTGTCCGGCGCTGGCTGCACCGCCACACCCGTGGCGTCCGTGGCAATACAGAAGGCGGTGGCGAGCGCCTCGTCCCGCATGGCGGCCACCACGGTGGTGCCCACGTCCGCCACCCACCGCGCCATCGTCCCCCGGTCCACCGCCACCCCGTCGCGCGCGAAGCGCTGCTCCAGGCGGAACAGCGACAGCCCATCGCAGTACTTCTCGGTAATCAGGTGGGCCAGAAGCGACGGCGCGGACAGGCCGTCGACTTCAAGGGCGTCGTGCACCTTGGAGTGCTCACGCGAATGGGGCTGAACGAGGCGGTGCGCGCCCGCCAGACGCACATGGGCGAGCAGCGCCTCGTGGACGAGACCGGCCGATCCGTTCCGTCGATCCCGGCGGCGTTCATGAGCGGAGACCTTGAGATCTTGCGCGGCGACTTGAGCCGCATCCTCTACGACGCCACGTGCGATCACACCGAGTACCTGGTCGGCGACTCGGTCCAGGCGCTGGCCGAGACGCCCGACGGAGTCGAGGTGCGCATCGAACGAGCGGCGCCGCGTCGGTTCGATCGCGTCGTGGGCGCCGATGGAATGCACTCGCAGGTGCGCACCTTGCACGTTCCCTCAAACGGGGGCAGTCAGACGGAATCTGGAGTGCCTTGCACCCAAGAACACAGCCATCAAACAACCAGAACGCGGACGAAGTCACGGCTGCCTGAACAACTGCCAGCCACCCTCAGACGCGTAAAACGCCAGAATGCAATAGCTCTTTGGCGCAAAAATAATGACAACCTGAAACTCCAGCTCAAACCACAGAGGGAGCAATACATCGGGGTCATCCAGTTCGACCTCTATCCAGGGGAACCCCACATGACCCGGTCGAGAGGAGACAACCCAAAAGAAACACCCCTCAGAAAAATCGACACCACTCAATCCAGATCGAATCCATGCATCAAACTCATCAGCACGAAACGAAGCTGAGGCTTCGGTAGAACTGGTCGGAACTTCAAGAAGCCCTGGCCCCCACTGATATGCAAGCATCGGAGTAACATTCAAGCCAATGGTTTCCTCCACCCCCCGAAACCGGGCACCAGGAATGGCTTGGAGCACCTCTTGAAGCGCAGGGTACTGGGCAAACAAATCATCATTACTCATATTCATTCCCTTTCTTCATGGGGAACCACTCTTGTAGAAGCAGTGAGAATCGTCAGGGTTGGTTCAGGAGGGTGGCTACTCGGTGAGGCAGGGCGAGCGCTTCGCCGCTGCGAACTCGCTCGACCTGGCGACAGATCTCCCACCCCTTGAGCGTCACAGCGAACAGTGAGCTCCCCACAGGACGAAGCCGGCCGGCATGGTCGGGCTTGAAGGTCGTTGAATATTCTCTTCATCCATACATCGCTCCTCGGCAGCCGTCAGCGGCCCTCACCTCTCGTTCTGCTGCCGCCCGCTCCCCCCAACAGGGCTCCTGTCCTTCCCATACTTTCCGGCTCGGCCAGCGCTGCAACGGCATCCACGAAGAGCCGGACCTTTGCCGGAAGCTTCAGCCGGCTCGGGTAGACGACGTGGATGGCCCGCAGCCCCGCGGGTTTGGGGCCGAAGAGGATCTTCAGCCGGCCGTCCCGGACCGCGTCTTGGCAGAGGATGGCCGGGACACGCGCAATGCCGACCCCGGCGATCGCCGCCTGGCACGCGAACTCGTGGTCATTCACGGTCAGCACCGGATCGATTCGAGACTTCACCCCCTCGGCCTCCCACGTCTCGAACGCACTGAAGCCAATGCAGCGCGCGGAGCGGAGCTGCTGGGCGCTCGGCGTGCCGTACTTCGACAGGAAGCGAGGGCTCGCCACGAAATGGACCGGACCCTCCCCGAGCTTTCTCACCACGAGCGACGAGTCGTCGAGCGGTCCGATGTGAATCGCGACATCCAGCCCTTCTTCGATGAGGTTGACACGGCGGTCCGCCAGCACCAGCTCCACCAGCGCCTGGGGGTAGCGCGCGAGGTACTCCGCAATCACGGGCGTCAGGAAGCGCCGGCCATAGAGCATTGGTGAGGAGACCCGCAACAGGCCGACTGGCTCTGCCTGCCGCTGTTGCACCTCGCTGTTCGCCTCGTCGATCTGTGCGGCGATGGCGGCGCAGCGCTCGTAGTACGTCGCTCCAGCTCCGGTGACCCGCAGGCGCCGCGTGGTCCGCTCGAGAAGCCGCACCCCGAGCTGCTCCTCCAGCTTGCTGATGCGCTCGCTGACGGTCTGCTTGGTGATGCCGAGCTGGCGCGCAGCCCGGGTGAAGCTCTCCTCACGAACGACCGCGGCGAAGAGCATCATGTCGGCGGGTGAGATCATGACCGTCAAGCCTAGCCTGACAATGAGTTCGCCGGTAGCCGCATTGTCAGGGAGCCCTGGCCGCCGCATGGTGCCGCCTCCCGCCACCCGCAGGAGTGCACACATGAAGCTCTACTTTGCCCCCAGAACCCGAGCAGTCCGTCCCCGATGGCTGATGGAGGAGCTCGGGGTGCCCTACGAGCTGGTCAGGCTCGATCTCACCCGACAGGAGAACAACACCCCCGAATACCTGGCGTTGCATCCTCTGGGCGAAGTCCCCGCCTTGGTGGATGGGGAAGTCACGCTGCTCGAGTCCCTGGCCATCTGCCTCCACCTGGCCGACCGGTTCCCGGAGAAGCAACTGGCGCCGCCGATGGGTTCCGCGGAGCGCGGTTCCTATTACCAATGGATGGCCTTCGCCGAGGTGAGCCTCGACCCCGTGGTGATGGCCTTCTACTGGCACGCGCAGCTGCCCGAGGAGAAGAAGGCCAGCGCGCACGCGAATGAAGAACTCGCGAAGCACAAGGTCCGCCTCCAGGCCCTGCTCGACCTCATCGACATGGGCCTCGGCGGCCGTGAATGCCTGGTGGGTGGGGCGTTCACCGCCGCCGATGTAGTGATGGCCTCCATCCTCCACCTGGCAAACACGCTGAAGCTGCTCGACGGGCATCCGCGGGTGGTGGAGTACGTCAAGCGACACTCTCAACGTCCGGCGGTACGGAGGGCCGTCTTGGGATGAGGCGAGGTGGGATTGGACCACGCTCCAACAAAGAGCAGGCTCCCTCAAGCGAGGCGGAGCCGAGGCGGGAGGAAGCGGCGAGAATCGAACCCTGGGCTCCCCTGCTTGAACCGCACTGCTCGCCAAGACGTTAATGTTCCCAACGAGCAGTTTTGTAGGGAACGGCGGTGGCGGATCGTCCTTTGAGCAAACAAGGAGAGTGACCCATGCGGAAGATTATCGTCGGCGCCATGGTTTCGATGGATGGCGTGATGCAGGCGCCGGGCGGACCGACCGAGGATCCGACCCAGGGGTTCAAGTTCGGCGGCTGGGTGATGCCCTATTTCAATCAAGAGTTCGGCGAGGAAGTGGACCGACTCTTCAGTGAAAAATTCGATCTCCTGCTCGGCCGCAAGACCTACGAGATTTTCGCCGCGTATTGGCCGTACTACGACGAAGACGCTCGCGATGGCGGCATCGCGAAGCGCTTCAAGGAGATCAAGAAGTACGCGGTTTCGCGCTCGGGCGAGGTTGATACGAGCTGGCAGGGCTCGGTGCTCCTGCGCGACATCGCCGACGTGAAGCGTCTGAGGCAGGAAGACGGGCCCAACCTCGTCACGCAGGGCAGCACCGAGCTCGTCCATGCGCTCCTGGCTAACGACCTCGTCGACGCGATGACCCTCTTCACCGTCCCGGTCGTTCTCGGCAGCGGCAAGAAGCTGTTCGCCGACGGCTCCGCGCCGCACAGCTACAAGCTGACCAGATCGCGCATCTCGAGCAACGGCCTCATGATCGCCCACTACGAGCGCGGCGGAGAGATCAAGACCAGCGACACCGCGCTGGATAGCCCCAGCGAACGTGAGATTTCCCGCCAACAGCGGATGAAGCGCGAGGGCTAAAAAGAACTCCTCTCAGTGTCCCGGCCTCCAATGCATCGCAGTGTCGATTTTCCTAGTTCGACGTCGCCCAAGGCTGGGGCGGAAATCACGCTTGGGGAAGAGAAGTCAGACATCGAGCGTCGCCCTCCAAGGAATGCGCCTTTCGTGCTCGCATCATGATGACTCCGTGAAGATGCCCCCGCGCCTCGCTGGATAGCTTGGCGCCATGCTCCTCCTCGGACTCGCGAGCCTTCTCCACGCCACCACCGAAGCGCCCATCAGCGCCGTCACCGTGTACAGCGACCGGGCCCGCGTGGTGCGGACCGCCAGCATCACCGTCTCCGGCACCCAGCGGGTGGAGCTGCCCCGGCTGCCGGACTTCGTGGACCCGGACTCCATCCGCGTCGAGGCCCAGGGCGCCGAGGTCTCCTCGGTGGACGTGCGCCCCGCCAGCGCCCCACCCTTCCCCCAGCAGGAGGCGCGCAAGCTGCTCGCCACGCTGGACGGACTGGATGACGACCTCGCCCGCGCCGAGGCCGAGCGCGCCGCCGTGGGGCTCCAGCTCGAAGCGCTCCGCCAGGTGCAGCCAGAGGTCAACCCGTACGCCATGAACCCCTCCACCGGCGAGCGGCCGCCCTCCGCGGCCTCGACGTGGAGTGCCTCCGCCGGCTTCCTCGTCGACACCGCCGCGAAGCTGGAGGCGCGCATGCGCGAGTTGGAGGACCGGGCCCTCGCGCTGAAGGACCAGCGCACGAAGCGCCTCGAGGAGGCGGGCCAGCTGGGCACGTGGCCAAGGAAGCCGGGCATCGAGGTGGCCGTCACCCTCTCCGGCACGGGGCTCACGAAGGTGCAGCTCTCGTATCTCGTCCCCCAGCGTGTCCGCTGGTACCCGCGCTACGAGCTTCAACTCCAGCCGGAGAAGCAGCGCGTGCAGGTGGCCTTCTCCGGCCGCGTCAGCCAGGACACGGGGGAGAACTGGGAGGGCGCGAAGCTCACTCTCAGCACCGCCCTGCCCTCCACCGCCACGTCGCTGCCCCGGTTCGCCACGTGGAAGCTCGGCACCCTGGAGCGCTTCATCCCCGAGCCGCGAAGGCTGGGAGTGTACGCCAGTGCGCCCCCGCCCCTGCCCCCGAGCACGCCGGAGCCGGACCTGGTGTACTCGCTGCGCCAGCAGCTGCTGACGCGCGCGAGCAGGCCCGTCCCCTCCGAGGCCGCGCAGACGGTGTCCTCCCCGGCACAGGCCTCCCGCTCATCCCAAAGCGGAGACGCCAGCAGCACCTTGCTGGGTACCGTCGTCGACACCCAGAGCCGGAAGCCCGTGCCCGATACCGTCGTCACCGCGACCTCGCCCAATCTCCAGGGCGAGCAGACCGTGGTGACGGACGCGCAGGGCAACTACCGCATTCCGTCCCTGCCTCCCGGCGTCTACACCCTGAGACTCGAGAAGGAGGAGTTCCGTCCCTACGCCCGGGCCGACATCCAGCTGCGCCCCAACCGCACCATCCGCGTCAACGTGGACCTGCTCCCCGAGTCGCTCGGTGAGACCGTGGAAGTCACGGGCGCCCCCCCGAGCCTCGACGTGGGCTCCACGACCACGGGCGTCAATGTGGATCAAGAGTTCGTCAAGCGCATCGCGGTGGCGCGTCCGGGCGGCAGGGGCGGCGCGTCCCGCTCCTTCGAGTCACTGGCCGAGTCGACGGATGGCCTCGCGAGCGGCGGTGCGGTCTCGCCCGAGCCCGTCGTGGACGCCTACGTGGGCCTCGCGCCGCCGCCCGGCTGGCAGCCTCCGCGGCTGTCGGACGACCTGCCCGCGTCGCTGGCGGGCGGCTACGACCTGGCCTTCACCGCGCCGCGTCCGGAGACGGTGCGCAGCGGCCAGGGCGAGCGCATCGTTCCCCTGCTCATCGAGTCCTGGCCCGTGCAGGTGGAGCGCCACGTCTTCCCCGCCCTCGCGGCGGACGCCTTCCTCGTCGCCCAGCTCAAGAGCCCGTCGCGCACCGTGCTGCCGGGCGGTGATGCCTCCCTCTTCGTCGGAGCCGACCCGGCCGGCACCGCGGCGCTGAAGCTCGTCGTCCCCGGCGAGGCCTTCACCCTGCCGCTCGGCGTGGACCCCGCCGTGCGCACCGCGCGCAACGTGCGCCTGGTGCAGGCCAAGGAGGGCTTCATCTCCAAGGACGACCTCAACACCTACGAAGTCACGCTGGAGGTGCCCAATCCCTATCCGTTCCCCATGCAGGTGCGCGTGGTGGACCAGTGGCCCCTCAGCCAGGACGGCAAGGTGGAGGTGAAGCTGGTGCGCACCTCGCCCGCCGCCCGCCAGGACGAGCAGAAGGGCGAGCTGCAGTGGGACCTGGTGGTGCCGCCCTCCAGCAAGAGCACCGTTTCCTTCGAATACACCCTGCGCCGCCCGCAGCACTGGCGCCTCAACCAGAGCCCGTGAGGAACCTTCCATGACCCTGCTGCCCCTGGAGCCGGAGTCCACGGCCTGCTGCACGCTCGCGGCGGCGGGCTCCTCGGCATGCGTTCCTCCAGGACCTGGGGAACGGCTCCGATTCCCGCGCGTCGTCATGCCCGAACAAGATAGAACCCTTCCGCCATTCGCCTCGCGACCTCCCTCGCGGCGCAGACTGGACGGAGCCTTTTCAGAATGATCCTCCGCAACGTCACGGATGAGGACCTTCCCATCTTCTTCGAACACCAGCGCGACCCAGAAGCGCTGCGCATGGCCGCATTTTCATCGCGGGAGCGCGATGCGTTCATGACCCACTGGCGCACAAACGTTCTCCGCCCTGAAAACATCACCCGCACCATCGTCATGGGCGGCGTGGTCGTTGGGAACATCAGCAGTTGGGAACAGGATGCCAAACGCCTCATCGGCTATTGGATTGGTCGCGAGCACTGGGGCAAAGGCATCGCCACTCGGGCCCTCTCTGAGTTTCTCGTGCTCGAGCCCACCCGGCCGCTTCATGCGTGGGTCGCTCTCCACAACCTCGCGTCGATCCGCGTCCTCGAGAAGTGTGGCTTCCACACCATGATCGACGAGAACCCGCATCACCCGGATGAAGTTGCCGAAGTCCTCATGAGGCTGGGTTCGACGTAGTGAGTGTGGCTCGCGCTACGACGACCTCCGGTCCAGATTCCGGCGCTTCGTCATGCCCGCCAACAATCACGCCTGGGCACGTGCCACACGGCTGACAGCTCGTGTACAGGGTGCTCGCTGCCGCCACGTTCGCTGTTCTCCTCCTCTCCCCCGCCGACCTGGGCACGCTGCGGTTCGCAGTCGGAATCAGGGATTCACAGGCATCGGTCGGTCAAACGGTAGAAGCATCTCGTCGGGCCTACTTCCGGCGCAGCACTTCCTGGGTCGTCTCGATGAACAACCGCAGCGCCGGCGAGCGCTGGGCGCGGCTCGGATAGCAGAGGAAGAGGCCCGGCTCGGACGGCGAATACGCTTGGAGCACCGCCACCAGCCGCCCGTCCGAGAGTCGGTCCTTCATCGACAGGTCCGCGATGTACGCGAGGCCGAGGCCCGCCTCGGCCATGGAGATGCAGAACTGAAGGTTATTGGTAACCAGGCCACCACGCACCGGGATGCGCCACTTGCGCCGGCCCCGCTCGAGCTCCCAGGCGTAGAGCGCGTCGCCCGTGGGCCAGCGAAAGGTGATGCATTCGTGCTGGAGCAGATCCTCCGGCTTCCGCGGCGTACCGTGCTTCGCGAGGTATGAGGGAGAGCCGACCACGAAATACTTGAACGGGTCGGTCAGCCGCACCTGCACCATGTCGCGCGCGATGACCTCGGTCACCTGAAAGGCGGCATCGTAACCTTCGGCCACGAAATCGACGACGAAGCGCTCTTCGACCACGACCTCCAGCGAGACCCGCGGGTAGCGCTGGCGAAACACCGGCACCACCGGCTCCAGCACATGCGGCACGGCCCCTTGCGAGATGCTCAGCTTCACGCGGCCGGTAACGTCCCCCGCCTGCGCGTTCGCGGAGGCGAGCGCCTCGAGCGCGAGCTTCACCGGGGCGCCGGCGCTCTCGATGAGCCGCGCGCCGGCATCGGTCGGCGTCACCGCGCGCGTCGTCCGGTGCAGCAACACCACGCGCAGCAGTTCCTCGAGCTGTCGCACCGCGTGGCTCACCGCCGATGTCGAGACGCCGAGCTCGCGCGCGGCCGCGCTGAAGCTGCGGTGGCGGGCAACGGCGAGGAACATCGAGAGCTGCGGCAGCGCGGCCTGATGCCGGTGTGAGCTTTCCATTGTGAAGCATTGTTTCACAGCCCTTGCGCAACCGCGCCGTAGCGGCCGGGCGGCGCGCGCCATACTTCTCCGCGTATCCCCTCAACCGGAGCGCACCCATGCCCTTGAACCACTATGTCACCCTCGGCCGCTCAGGCCTCCGCGTGAGCCCATTCTGCCTGGGCGCAATGACCTTCGGCGAAGACCTCGGCCCCGGTCTTGGGTCGAGCGTGAAGGACTCGGAGCGAATCATCGACCGGTACCTCGAGCTCGGTGGCAACTTCATCGACACCGCCAACTTCTACACGCGCGGGCACTCCGAGAAGATCATCGGGGACCACCTGGCGCACGACCGGGAGAAGCGCGACCGGGTGGTCATCGCCACCAAGTTCAGCGGAAACCTCTACCCGGGCGACCCCAATGGCGGCGGCTCGAACCGGAAGGCCATCGTCGCAGCCTGCGAGCAGTCCCTGCGCCGGCTGCGCACCGACTACATCGATCTCTACTACCTGCACATCTGGGACAAGCACACGCCCATCGAAGAGACGGTCGCCGCGATGCACGACCTCGTGCAGTCGGGGAAGGTCCGCTACCTCGGCATCTCGGATGCTCCGGCATGGAAGGTCACGCAGGCACAGTTGCTCGCGCAGTTCCGCGGGTGGGCGCCGTTCATCGCGCTGCAGATCGAGTACTCGCTCGCCGAGCGTACCGTCGAGGGTGAGCTCATTCCCATGGCGCGGGAGCTGGGGCTGGGCGTGGTGCCGTGGTCGCCGCTCGCCTCCGGCCGGCTCAGCGGGAAGTACACGCGCGAGAACGCGGGCAAGGTGACGGGCGGCCGGGCGGCGATGGTCGTGGGACGGGTGAGTGAGAAGGACTACGAAATCGTCGAGGTGCTCGCCCGCATCGCCAAGGAGCTGGGCACCACCGTGCCGCGCGTGGCCCTGGCCTGGGTGCGTTCGCAGCCTGGCGTGGCGTCCACCATCATCGGCGGACGGACCATCGAGCACTTCGAGGACAACGTGCATGCGCTCGAGGTGACCCTGACGGCCGAGCAGGTCGGAGCGCTCGATGCGGTCTCCGCGCCGCAGTTGCCGTTCCCCATCCCGTTTCTGCGGCACGCGCCGGGGGTCTACGGCGGTGGGACCACGATCAATGGGGAGGCGTCACAGCCTACGCCGGTGATGCCGCAACGGCGCGGCGACCACTATTGACTTGCTCCCGGCGGGGCTCGAACCCGCACCGCACAGCGCAAAGTCGAACCCCGACAGGTGCATCCTCAACCGTCGTCTCCAGAGCCACACCCGCTCGTCATGACGCGGTAGCAGCCCGCTGCACGCCCTTTCGGGGCCGGTTTCACCGTTTTCCGGTGTGCTGCCATTTGCACCACGGGAGCAAGGTGCCGACGCCGCTGCCCAGGCGGCCTGCCGCAGAGGGGACCACCGCTCTGACCGAGAGCCGCAACTTTCGCTCCGGGTGATTCACCCTCTACGTTCGTCTGCTTCGCGTCACGGGGTTGAATCCGCCGCTTGCCCTGGGCCCTGTGGGCGCACAGCATGCGCGGCCGTGTCCGCCACCCCCGAGAGCCCCTCCCCGCACCGCACGTACACCGAGCGCCGCGCCGCCGCGCAGGCGGAACTGACCGCGCTGGACCGCGTGAGCGCGCGCTATGCCAACCTGCGAACCCTCGCCTTCCTCGCCGCCGTCGGCATCGCGGGCTTCATCCTCGCGGGGCGACTTCCGAAGGTCTGGTGGTGGGGAGCGGCGGGCGCCGTCATCGTCTACGGCCTGCTCGCAGTGCTGCACCACCAGGTCTTCCGCCGCGAGGCGCGGGCGAAGCTGTACGTGCTGCTCAACGAGCGCGGCCTCGCGCGGCTCAGCCGGGGCTGGCACGAGTTCACCGAGCGCGGTGAGCGCTTCCTCGCCGCCAGTCACCTCTACACGCCGGACCTGGACGTGTTCGGCCAGGGCAGCCTCTTCCAGCTGATGAACGAGACGGCGACACGCGCGGGCGAGGAGCGGCTGGCGGCGTGGCTGTCCGGCCCCGCCTCCGCGGCCGAGGTGGAGGCACGGCAGGGCGCGGCGCGGGAGCTGGCCCCACGCGTGGACTTCCGACAGGACCTCTGCGTGGACTCGCGGGTGGCGGCGAGAGAGAAGGCGGAGCCGAATCTGTTCATCCGCTGGGCCGAAGCGGGGCCGTCGCTGGACGCCATCCGCTGGGCACGGCCGGTGGCGGTGGTGCTGCCGCTGGTGACGCTGACGCTCTACGTGCTGGGCAAGTTCGGCGTGCTGCCGGAGGCCACGGTGTGGCTGGGACTGGCCGCGCAGCTCGCGGTGGCGCTCATCACCCGCCGCACGTTGCAGGCCATGGACCAGAGCGTGGAGGCGGGAGAGCGCGGCTTCGTGCGCTACGCCCCCCTCTTCGAGCGCGTGGAGAGCCAGCCCTTCGAGCACCCGAAGCTGCGTCAGCTCCAGTCCGGCCTGCAGCGGCCGGGCGAGAAGCCCGTGTCCGTGCACTTCGCGCGCTTCAGCCGGCTGTTCTCCTTCATCGAATTCAAGCGGCACCAGTTCCACCCGCTGGTGCACTGGCTCACGCTGTGGGACATCCACGCGCTGTTCGCCCTGGAGCGCTGGCGCGCGAAGCACGGGGCGCAGGTGCGGCACTGGTTCGAGGCGCTCGCGGAGCTGGAGGCCCTGTCGTGCGTGGCGGGGCTCGCGTTTGACAGGCCGGAGTTCACCTGGCCGGTGATGGAGGCACAGGGCCCGCGCGTGGAGGCGACGCTGCTGGGGCATCCCCTGCTGGACGCGCCGGTGCCCAACGACGTGTCCCTGCCGGGCCCCCGGCACGCGCTGCTCATCACCGGCTCCAACATGAGCGGCAAGACGACGCTGATGCGCGCGCTGGGCGCCAACGTGGTGCTCGCGCTCGCGGGCGCGCCGGTGTGTGCGAAGACGTTCCGCCTGTCACCGCTCCAGGTGCTCACCAGCATGCGGGTGAAGGACTCGCTGGAGCGCGGCGTGTCGTACTTCCACGCGGAGGTGCTGCGCATCAAGGCGGTGCTGGACGCGGCCCAGGAGGCACGGGGGCAGGCGCTGTTCCTGCTCGACGAAATCCTGCTGGGGACGAACACGCGCGAGCGGCAGATTGCCTCGCGCGAGGTGCTGCGGCTGTTGCTTGCCACGGGGGCCTGCGGCGCGGTGACGACGCATGACCTGTCCCTGGCCGTGCTCGCGGACGAGCCCGGTGCCCACGTCGTCAACGTCCACTTCCGGGACCACCTCGAGAACGGGAAGATGGTGTTCGACTACAAGCTGCGTCAGGGCGTGGTGGACACGACCAATGCGCTGCGGGTGCTGCGACTGGCCGGCGTGCCCGTGGATGACCCCGAGGCTCCGTCGCACTGAGTCGTGGAGTCTCGCAGGGTCTGCCGCCGCTCCGGCTGCTTCTCGCCCAGCAGGGCGGGCAGCAGTGGATGGAGGAAGGGCCGCAACCACGGAGACCGGAGCCGCGCGACCATGTTCAGACCTTCCAGCGTAGCCCCCAGGGTTTGCTTGACGAAGTAGCTCGTGACGCCGAGGTCCACCTGCGCGCACCCGCGCTCGGCCGCGTACGCGAGCTCCGCGCCCAGCAGGTTGTAATAGATGGGCAGCTCGCGGGAGCGTGCGTATTCCATCCCCAGGACGAAGGGGTTGTGGATGCCACCAGACGTGCCCGAGAGCACGAAGCCGACAAGGCGCCCCTCCGAGGTCCTCAGCGTCAGCAGGCTGCTCTCCTCCGGCAGTCGCTCCGCCACCCGCTCGAAGAATGCCAGCGGGATGGGGAGCCGCTTGAACTCGGAGGCGTGGTGGTGGACCTGCAGGTAGAGCGGGTAGCACTCGGGAAGCAGGTGCCGGAAGTCCTGGACGCGCTCCAGCTTCAGCCCGAGTCGGGTGGCGGCCGCGAGCTGCTTGCTCACGCTGACCCTGGGCTTCCGCTTGAGCCGCTGGAGGTGCGCTTCGAGGCTACTGTCTTCGAGCTCGACGACGGCGAGCGGAAGGTTGCGCGCCGGCCGGAAGCCCCTCGCCAGGAACCGCGCTTCCAGCCTCGCGTCCCCCTCCATGAAGTCGCGGATGACGAGCAGGTCCGCGTGGGGGTACGCCTCCTGGCAGGCCACGAGGAGCGCATCCGCGAACTCCTCCTCGGACAGCAGCTCTGCGTCCCACCACCAGTGGCGCTGCGCCGTCTCGAAGGTCCCCACCATGGCCAGGCGCACCGTGAGGAAGCCCGGCAGGAGCCGGCGTACGCGCGCGGCCATCCGTCCCACCCTCTCCGGAAGACGCATGCCCAGGTCGAACCGCTCCTCCGTCACCAGGGCCAGTCCCGCCACGTCCCCTCCCCGAGACAGGAGCACATACGCGAAGCGCCGGTCCGGGAAGGCGTCCTCCAGGCAGGACAGGAACGTGCTGCTCTTGAAGGGATGGCCTCGCGCCACGGTGTCGTCCCAGAGCGTTCCCGGCACGTCCCGGATGGAGGTGACCCCCCGGATGTCCAGCGGCTCCTTGCACCGGCTCATGACAGGACCTCCTCGAAGTGGACGCCGTGCCGAAGGAGCGCCTCATCGTTGGCGCGCATGTCCCTGAACACCCGCTGCCGCCTGGGCACTGGCGTCGGAGGGAACAGCACCCGGCGAAGGACTCGCAGCACGAGTTGGACGCAGGGGTTCAGGTGGCGGACGGCCAGGTAGAGCCGGTCGACCACGGCGCCGACGCTTGCCTTGGCGGAGTAGCTCGTCTGGCCCAACTCCACGACGGCCTTTCCTCGCGCCTCCGACATCTCGACAATCTTGTAGATGCAATTGAAGTACAGCGCGCCCTCGTCCCGGTGCTGGTAGTCCAGGCCCAGGTAGAGGGGATGCACCTCGCCCGCGTCCTCCAGGAACAGCTCGAAGGCGACCAGCGCCTCTCCCTGGAAGCACAACAGCGCGAAGGCGCGCTCTCCGAGCCGACGCGACAGCTCCACGAAGAAGTCGCGGTTGAGCGTCTCGAAGCGGACCTTCGAGCGGCCGAGCACCTGGAGGTACAGGGCCTCCATCCGCTCCGCGAACGGAGCGAAGTCGTGGCGCAGCTCCCAGCGCATTCCGCCCTCCACGAGCTGGCGCTGGCGGTGTGTCATCAGGGAGCGGTACTTCTTGCGCAGCCGCTCCCGGTAGTCGCCGGCTCCCGGCTCTCCCAGGTAGAGCCAGGTGGTGGCGGGGCTCTCCACGAGGGTGAAGGACTCCGAGAGCACGTCGCGCACCTGGGGCAGGAGCCGGCTCGTCAGCTCCTTGATGACGACCAATCCCATGCGCAGCCGCCGGGCCCGGGCGAGGACTTCGCGGGTGACGGCCCTCAGCACGTCGGCGGGCAGCTGGCCCTCCGACCCCGGCCTGACTCCGAGGAGGTCCCGGCAGATGGCCACGGGCGTCCCCACGATGAACGCGCGGGTGCGGAGGAAGCGGGGGAAGAGCCTGCGCACCGCGGCCACCGCCTTCTTGATGGGCTCGGGCGCAACGGTGGTGAGCGAGAGAGGGATGTGGAAGCAGGGAATGACGGCCAGCGCCCTGCCCTCGCGCCGGGCCAGCAGGTGGTGGAACTCGATGCCCGGCAGCCGCGCCGCTTCGACGGCCCGATGTAGCGCGAAGGACTTCAGCACGTCCTCCCGGGGGAAGCAGGCGTCCCACGTCTCCTGTCCCAGCGCGTCCAGCGACGGGAGCCATTGGAGCTCGAGGGGCTCTTCTCCGGGAGGACCCGACAGGAAGTCGTTCCGGAACCCGGCCAGCCACGCCGCACTCAGCGCCGCATAGGAAACGAGCGTCAGGGCCTCCGTCCTCGCTGAAGTCCCGGCCACGAGGAACGCCGCCAGCACGACACCCGCGAGCCGGAGCAGCTCCACACGCCAGAAGCCACGCCGGCCCTCCAGCAGGCCACCCAGGGTGAAGGCATTCGCGGCGACGAGGACGCCTGCCGCCGCGAGCACGACGCCGCTCAGCGCCCCCAGGTTCCACAGCACCCATGCGGACAAGGTGACGAGCGCGGCGCACTGGACGGCGCAGTACACCGCCACGCGCGGGGAGAGCGGCGGGTCGTACTTGCGGAAGGTGGCCGAGGGCCCGTCATCCGCCTCCGTGAACCGCTCCTGGCGGAGCGAGGCGGGCTGCCAGGCAGGGCCCTTCACCAGGCAGAGGAGCCCGTCCACGGGACTGCGGCAGGCGCGCGCCTTGCGGAACAGCTCCGCGAACGGGAGGAAGTTGACGGTGAGCGGGCTCCAGCTCCGGATGCCGTGCCGCACGCCGTAGACGGGCGGGTGCTCGGCCAGCTCGGGCTGATAGCTCCCGAAGAGTCGGTCCCAGAGCACCAGGATGTTGCCGTAGTTCTTGTCGATGTATGGCCGGTTGCGGCTGTGGTGCACCCGGTGCTGCGAGGGCGTCACCAGCAGTCGCTCCACCCTTCCGAGCGCGGGCACGTAGGTGTTGTGCAGGGTGTACTGGTACGCGAGCTGGAGGCCCGCCACGCCCAGGTACACCTCCGGAGCGATTCCCAGCAGCGCCATGGGGATGAAGAAGGGCCACGACGTGGCCTCGCCGAGGATGCTCTGCCGCAGCGCGAGCCCGAAGTTCATGTCCTCTCCGGAGTGGTGCACGGAGTGGAAGGCCCACAGCAGGGCCACCTCGTGGTGCGCGCGGTGGCCCCAGTAGTAGAGGCAGTCGTAGACGACGAAGGCGACCAGCCACGTCGTCACGTCTCCCGGCGCGAGCTGGAGCGGGGCGTACCGCTGGACCGCGGTGTAGACCCACAGCGTGGCGCCGGTGAGGACCAGCCCGACGAGGATGCCGAGGATGGCCAGCATCAGGTTGGTGAGCAGGTCGTTCAGCCGGTAGCGCGACACGCCCTTGAGCCGGGCGGAGGCCAGGTCGATGGCCACCGGCGCGAAGAAGATGGGCAGGGCATAGAGGACATACGTTTTCGTATCCACGACAGACTCCAGGCTCGAGGTGTCTCCCAGTTGCGCCAGGGCTCACGCGTCCCGCGCGAGGACTCCCAGCCGGCGGCCGCAACGCTCCAGGGCCTCGAGGCAGCGCTCCAGGTCCTCCTGTTCCAGGTTGGCGCTGACGTTGAGCCGCAGCCGTGGCTTGTTCCTGCTCACGGCCGGGTAGCCGATGGGGTTGATGTAGATGCCCTCCTCCTGGAGCAGCCGGGCCATCTCCACCGTCGTCTGGAGCGACGACATGCGGATGGGGATGACGGGCGACACGCTGTCCATGCAGTCCAGGCCGAGCCCCCGGAGGCCGTCGCGCAGGAAGCGCTCATTGCGGTGCAGCCACACCTGCCGCTCCGGCTCCTCCCGCAGGATGCGGAGGGCCTCGATGAGGCCGGCGACCACGGGTGGAGGCAGGGAGGCGGAGAAGATGTAGCCGCAGGAGCCGAAGCGCAGCAGGTCGATGGTGGCCTTCGGGCCCGCGGCGAAGCCGCCGATGCCGGGCAGTCCCTTGCTGAGGCTGCCCGTCAGGATGTCCACCTCGTCCTCCATCGCGAAGTACGCCGGGGTGCCGCGCCCCAGCGGCCCCAGCGCGGCCGTCGCGTGCGCGTCGTCCACGATGATGAAGGCGTTGTACGCGCGGGCCAGCCGCACGAGCTCCGGCAGGTCCGCGATGTCTCCGTCCATGCTGAAGATGCCGTCGGTGACGATGAACTTGCGCTGGCTCGCGGGCAGCTCCGCGAGGACGGCCTCCAGGCTCCGCGAGTCCCGGTGCTGGAAGGCATGCAGCCGCGCACCTGACAGCTTCAGTCCGTCCGCGAGCGAGCGGTGGTTGAGCACGTCGGACAGGACGGCGTCTCCCTCGCAGCAGACCGCGGAGAGCACCGACACGTTGGCCATGTACCCGCTGCTGTAGGTGATGCAGTCCTCGACGCCGAGGAAGTCAGCGAGGCTCCGCTCCAGCTCCACGTGCAGCTCGCACGTGCCATTGAGCAGCCGGACACCGCTGGTGGTGGTGCCGTAGCGCTTCAGCGCGGCCTCCGCGGCGGCCACCACGCGGGGGTGACCATTCAGGCCCGAGTAGTTGTACGAGCCGAAGTGGAGGACCTCGCGCAGGCGGGCTGGCGAGGGGCCGCCCGAGGCGCCCGTCAGCCCTGAGCTGACCTGCGCCCTCCTCCCTGGCGTGCCGTGGAAGACGCGGCTGACCATGTCGAGGCACTGGCCGTGGGCGAGCGCCTGGAACTGCCGCCGGACCTCCAGCAGCCTGGGTGAGTCGGCGCAGATGTCCCGGTTCCTCTCCGGGATGAGAGGAATGCCTGCGAGCTGCGAGTCCATGTCGTGTACCCCCTGGGTTTCAAAGGAGGTACGCGGTGATTTTCGAAACGGATTGCGGCGCGCCCGAGGGGCCGGACGAGCGGGGGCGGGCGTGGCTCCACGGAGAGGGCGGCCGCGCATGCACCGCAAACGACACAGGCCCCGGGGTTGCCCCCGAGGCCCGCGGTCACTTCACGGTGCGGCGCGGACTACTTCGCCGACTCGAGGAGCATGGCGAAGCCCATGCCGCCGCCGATGCACATGCTGACGACGCCGTAGCGGCCGTTGCGGCGCTTCAGCTCGCGAAGAATCGTGGCCACCATGCGCGCGCCGGACACGCCCAGCGGGTGGCCCAGGGCGGTGGCGCCGCCGTTCGGGTTCACCTTGTCCAGGGGAATCCCCAGCTCGCGGATGCAGTGCAGCGCCTGCGCCGCGAAGGCCTCGTTCAGCTCGAAGACGTCGATGTCCTTCACCTCGAGCTTGTTGCGCGCCAGCAGCTTGCGCACCGCCGGCACCGGGCCCACGCCCATGATTTCCGGGGGCACGCCCGCCACCACCGAGTCCACGTAGTAGCCCAGCGGCTTCACGCCGAGCTCCTTCGCCTTCGCCTCGCTCATCACCACCGCCGCCGCCGCGCCGTCCGTCAGCGGCGACGCGTTGCCCGCCGTCACCACGCCCTTGGCGTTGAAGGCAGGACGCAGCTTCGCCAGGCCCTCCAGCGTGGTGTCCGGACGGAGGATGGTGTCCACCGACACCGTCACCGTCTTCGCCGTGCCGTCCTCGTCGAAGTACGTCGTCGTCACAGGGACGATTTCGTCCTTGAACTTGCCCTGCTCGCGCGCGGTGGCGGCACGGCGCTGGCTCTCGTAGGCGAACTTGTCCGCGTCCTCGCGCGTGACGTTGTAGCGCGTGGCGATGTTCTCCGCCGTGGCGCCCATGGAGGTGTAGACCTCCGGCAGCTTCGCCATGACGTCCGGGTTGGCGCTCGTCTTGTTGCCACCCATCGGAACCATCGTCATCGACTCGGTGCCGCCGCCGATGCCGACCTCAATCGACCCCGCCAGGATGGCCTGCGCCACCTGGGCAATGGCCTGCGAGCCCGACGAACAGAAGCGGTTGATGGTCATCCCCGGCACCGTGTCCGGCAGGCCGGCGAGCAGGGTGGCGATGCGCGCCACGTTCATCCCCTGCTCCGCCTCCGGCATGGCACAGCCCAGGATGACGTCCTCCACGTCCGCCGGCTTCAGGCCGGGGACCTGGGCAACGGCCTCCTTGATGGCGATGGCGGCCAGGGTGTCCGGCCGCGTGTCCTTGAACTCTCCCTTGTGCGCGCGGGTGAAGGGCGTGCGCACCGCGCTGGCAATCACGACTCGACCAGGCATCTTGAGTGTCTCCTTGCCCGGGGGGCACCCGGGCAGTCAGAAAAATTGGATTCAGTGGTCAATGGATACCGGCCGGCCGTCAGTTCCGCAGCGGCTTGCCCTTCTCAATCATGTGCTGCAGGCGGTCCTGGGTCTTCTCCTCGCCGCACAGGCTCAGGAAGGCCTCCGCCTCCAGCTCCAGCAGCCGCTCCTCGGTGACGAGGACGGACGGGCTGGTGTCGCCGCCCGTCAGCACGCGCGCCAGCTTCTGGGCAATCTTGCGGTCATGGGCGCTCACCTGGCCGTTGAGCTCCATGTCGTAGAGCATCATGTCGATGGTGGCCGCGCCGCTGGCGCCCGGCAGGCGGAAGCGGGTGGGCCGCGGCGCCTTGAAGCCCCCGTTGGCCAGGCCCAGCACGCGCGCCTTCGCATCCGACAGGAGGAAGTCGCGGTTGGACGTGATGCCATCCTGCTGCGACAGGAAGCCAATCTCCCGGGCCTCCTCAGCGCTGGTGGCGACCTTGGCCATGCCGATGGCCAGGAACACCTTCTTCAGGAAGGGCAGCGCGTCGAAGTCCTTCTCCGCCGCGTACGGGCCGAACACGTTGCGCAGCAGCTGCATGTTGCCGCCGCCGCCGGGGATGAGGCCCACGCCCACTTCCACCAGGCCCATGTACAGCTCGGCGCTGGCCTGGATGGCGTTGCCGCCCATCGTCACCTCGGAGCCGCCGCCCAGGGTGAGGTTGAAGGGCGCCGTCACAACCGGCACCGGGCTGTAGCGCATGCGCTGGTTGGCGCTCTGGAAGTCCTTCACCATCTTCCGGATGGAGTCGAACTCGCCGCTCTTCGCCGCCCACAGCAGCGCGACGATGTTGGCGCCCGCGGAGAAGTTCGCCCCGTCATTGCCGATGACCAGGCCCTTGAAGTTCTTCTCCGTCTCGTCCAGCGCCGTGTTCATCATCTCGATGATCTGGTCATCGATGGAGTTCATCTTGCTGTGGAACTCCAGCAGCGTGGCGCCGTCGCCCATGTCCCACAGGGTGGCGGAGTCGTTGCCGGCGACCTTCTTGTTGCCGCGCTTGAGGTACTCCACGCGCTGCGTGCGCGCGTTCTCCGGCACCACCTTCACGGACTTCGTGGGGATGTCCCAGTACGTGTCCTTGCCGCCCTCCACGCCGTAGAAGGACGTGCGGCCCGCGGCGAGCATGTCCTCCACCCACTTCGCCGGCTTGAGGCCCAGCTCCTTCATCCGCTCCACGCCCTTCTTCACGCCGTAGGCGTCCCACGCCTCGAAGGGCCCCAGGTCCCACGCGTAGCCCCAGCGCATGGCGCGGTCCACGTTGACCACGTCATCGGCAATCTCGGGGATGCGGCGGCTGGTGTAGGCCATCACGTCCAGCGTGATGCGCTCGGCGAACTTCGCGGCCTTGTCCTGGCCGTTGAGCACCACGGCGACGCGCTCGCGCACGTCCTCCACGTCCTTCGCGGCGCCCAGGGACTCGAAGCGCACCTTGTTCTGGGCGCGGTACTCCATCGTCTTCAGGTCGAGGACGAGGATGTCCTTGCCCTGCTTCTTGTAGAAGCCGCCGCCGCTCTTGTCGCCCAGGATGCCCTTCTTCACCATGTCGAGGATGAAGTCGGGCATGCGGAACGCCTCGCGCTCCTCGTCCTGGGTGAGGGTGTCGTAGCAGTTCTTCGCCACGTGGACGAAGGTGTCCAGGCCGACGATGTCCGTGGTGCGGAAGACGGCGGACTTGGGACGGCCCATGGGCGGACCGAAGAGCTTGTCCACCTCTTCAATCGTCATCTCCGCGGGGCCCATGCCGGCGATGGTCTTCATCATCCCGTACGTGCCGATGCGGTTGGCGATGAAGTTGGTGGTGTCCTTGCCGTAGACGATGCCCTTGCCGAGCACCTCTTCACCGAAGCGGTGCAGCGTCTTGAGCACCTCCGGGTCCGTGTCCTTGCCAGCCACGAGCTCCAGCAGCTTCATGTAGCGCACGGGGTTGAAGAAGTGCGTGACGAGGAAGTTCTTCTTGAAGTCCGCGCCGCGGCCCTCGGTCATCCCGACAATCGACATGCCGGAGGTGTTGGAGGAGATGATGGTGCCCTTGCGCGCGTGCTTCTCCACGCGCTCGAAGAGGGACTGCTTGACGGCGAGGTCCTCCTTCACCACCTCCACCACCCAGTCGCACTCGGAGATGCGGGCCAGGTCGTCATCGAAGTTGCCCACCTCGATGTTGGAGAAGACCTGCTCGGAGACGATGGGGCTGGGCTTCTGCTTGCGCATGTTGGCCAGCGCGCCCGCCGCGAACTTGTTGCGGAAGGCCTTGGACGAGGTGTCCTCGCCCGGGTTGGCCTTGGGGGGGACGATGTCCAGGAGGAGCGCGCGAACGCCCGAGTTCGCCAGGTGCGCGGCAATGCCGCTGCCCATGACTCCGGCGCCCAGCACAGCCACTTTGCGGATCCGCGTCGTCATCTTGAAAGGCTCCCTATGTGGGAAGGATGGGAAGGAGAGGACTGCACAAATGTAGGCGATTGACTCGAAAGTCAACCGATTCAGATGGCCGGATGGCTCGCCATGGGGTCGTGACACCGACTACAAACCGGACCTCCATGGCGCGCCTCGACCCACACTCCTACAACGACAGCACGCAGCCTGAGACGGAAACCCTGGACTGGAAGGCGCGCGTCGATTTCCGAACGCGCCGCCTGCACGCGGAGGCCACGCTGACGCTGAAGGAGGCCTCCGCCGGTCCCCTGGATCTCGATACCCGAGACCTTGAGATTCGCGGGGTGGTGGACCCGAGCGGTCGCCCCTTGCCCTACATGCTGTCTCCACCGGAGCCGATTCTGGGGAGCCGGCTGCGGGTGGAGCTTCCGCCCGGACTGCGGCAGCTCACCGTGCGGTACCGGACGGCTCCGGGCGCCAGCGCGCTCCAGTGGCTGACGCCCTCGCAGACGGCCGGGGGCCAGCACCCCTTCCTGTACAGCCAGTGTCAGGCCATCCACGCGCGCAGCGTGGTGCCGCTGCAGGACACACCGCGCATCCGCATCCGCTACCGCGCGTCGCTGCGCGTGCCCAAGGCGCTCAAGGCCGTCATGGCCGCCAGCTTCGTGCGCCGCGAGGAGCACGGCGTGGAGGCCGAGGAGCACTACGAGATGCCGCAGCCGGTGCCTCCGTACCTGCTGGCCTTCGCGGTGGGCAGCCTCGCGCCGAAGGAATTGGGCCCGCGCTCGCGGGTGTGGGCGGAGCCGGAGCTGCTGGAGGAGGCCGCGGACGAGTTCGCCGGCGTGGACGACATGCTCCGCGCCGCGGAGTCCCTCTTCGGGCCGTATGACTGGGAGCGGTTCGACTTGCTCACCATGCCCCCGTCCTTCCCGTACGGCGGCATGGAGAACCCGCGCCTCACCTTCCTGACGCCCACGCTCATCGCGGGGGACAAGAGCCTCGTCAACGTCGTGGCGCACGAGCTGGCGCACTCGTGGACGGGAAATCTCGTGACGAACGCGTCCGCGGAGCACTTCTGGCTCAACGAGGGCTTCACCGTCTTCGCCGAGCGCCGAATCCTGGAGGCGCTGGCCGGGCCGGAAGTGGCGACGCTGCACGCGGCGCTGGGGCGGCGGGCGCTGGAGGAGGCGCTGCACCACTTCCGCGCGCACCCCGGCCTCACCGCGCTGCGCACGCACCTGGCGGGCGTGGACCCGGACGAGGCCTTCTCCCAGATTCCGTACGAGAAGGGCTACCTGCTCCTGCGCGCCATGGAGGACGCGGCGGGGCGGCCGGCGTTCGACGAGTTCCTGCGGCGCTACCTCGCCACGTACCGCTTCCGCGCGCTCACCACCGAGGAGTTCGTCGCCTTCGCGGACCGCGAGCTGCCCGGGGTGCTGGTGAAGGTGGACGCGGACGCGTACCTCAACAAGCCTGGAGTCCCGCCGGGAGCGCCCTCCCCGCGCTCGGGCCGGCTGGAGGCGCTGGTGCGCACGCGCGGCACGGTGCCCTCCGCGGACGCGGTGAAGGACTGGACGCCCACCGAGTGGCAGCTCTACCTGGAGTGGCTGCCGTCGGACACGCCGCGCGACACCTTCCGCCAGCTCGACGAGCGCTTCAGCCTCACGAAGAGCCGCAACTCGGAGGTGCTGGTGTCCTGGCTGGTGGCGGCGCTGCGCGCGGGCTGGGAGCCGGCCGTCGCGCGCACGGAGGCCTTCCTCGGCGAGGTGGGCCGCATGAAGTACCTCAAGCCGCTGTATGGCGTGCTCGCGTCGTCGCGCGAGCACCGCGGGCTGGCGCGCTCACTCTTCAAGAAGCACGGGGAGCGCTACCACCCGATTGCAAGACAGGGCGTGGAGCTCATCCTGTCCCGCGCCTGAGGCGGCGACCGGAGCGCCACCGCCCTCGGCGGTGGACTACTTCGACGACACGGCCTGCAGGCGCTTCTGCGACAGGGAGAGGTACTGCTCGTCCATGTCGATGCCCACGTAGCGGTGGCCCAGCTTGAGGGCCGCCACGCCGGAGGTGCCGCTGCCGTTGAAGGGGTCCAGCACGAGCGCGTCCGGGGGGCAGCTGGCCTCGAGGATGCGCTCCAGCAGCGCCACCGGCTTCTGCGTGGGGTGGCTGCCGTGGGCCTTCTCCTCGCCGCCGCGCGGGACGGTGAGCGTCCACAGCCGGCCCTCGCCGTCCGCGGTCAGCTCCGCGTCGCCGGAGGGCGGCAGCGCCCACGCGTCGCGCATCTGCTTGCCGCCGTTCTCCGCCTTCATGCGCGAGTAGTTGAACGTGTGCTGCAGCTTGCCGCCCGACTTCGGGGAGGCCCAGATGAGCAGCTCCGTGGAGTGCGTGAAGTAGCGGCACGCCAGGTTGGGGCTGGCGTTGGGCTTGAACCAGGTGACGGTGTTGAGGAGCTTGTAGCCGAGCTTCTGCATCGCGAAGCCGACGTTGAAGATGACGTGCTGGGTGCCGCTCACCCAGAGGGTGCCGGTGGGCTTGAGCAGCCGCTGGCAGGCCGCCAGCCACGCGGTGGTGAACTGGTGGTCCTCCTCCACGCCGCGCGACTCGTCCCACTTGCCCTTCGCCACGGACACGCGCTTGCCACCCTTGCAGGTGGTGCCGCCGTTGGAGAGGAAGTACGGCGGGTCCGCGAAAATCATGTCGAAGGTCTGGGGCTCGAACTGCTCCATCAGCTCCAGGCTGTCGCCGTGCAGCAGCGTGTAGTCCTCCCCTTTCGCGTAGACGCTCTCGCTCAGGGAGCGGCGGACAACCTTCAGGGAAGGGGCTGCAGCGTGCGCGGACATCTCGCCTCCGTCGGACTCTTCGTCGTGGACGCGGCGGAATGTGCGGTGACTTCAGTGCTACGTCTAATTTCTGGTCTGTAGCACCCTGAAACTTGACGGGTGTAGCAGGCCGTAGAAGCACCGCGAGCAGGGCGGGAGGGCCTCTCGTGGAGGCGCTCCGACACCCTGCTCGACGGGTTCAACTCAGGCTGTGAAGAAAGCCGTGTGGCCGTGAATCAGGCCTCGGCCTTCTTGCCCTTCTTGGCGGCGGCGGGCTTCTCGGCGGCGGGGGCAGCCTCGGCGCCCTCGGCGGCGGCAGCGCCCTCGACCTTGACCGGGTTGTTCGCGTACTTCTTGCGGAAGCGGTCGATACGGCCGGCCGTGTCCACGAGCTTGTACTTGCCCGTGAAGAAGGGGTGGCAGTTCGAGCAGATTTCCACCGAGAACGACCCACGGGTGGACTTCGTCTCCACCGAGTTGCCGCAGGCACAGGTCACTCGGGCAGCGGGATAAACCGGATGAATCTCGGGCTTCATGACGCGCTCTCCAGTGTGCCTTTCCCCCACCCGCCAACGGGTAGGAGGTTCGGCACTGAGGGTGGCCGGCGCTTATAACGGCGCGCCGGCCGGTTCACAAGCCGGCTCGGGTCAGTGGGCCGCCGAGCCAGGGGGCTCGACGCGTTCCACCAACTTCTGGACGGCCGGATCCCCCGGCACGTCGCTCCCGAGCTGGATGTACGACAGTAGATGCGTCCGGGCGGAGTGCGTTGCGCCCCCGTCGACGCCTTTCTTCAAGGCCGTCCGCCGGGCCTCCAGGCTGGAGACCGCCTGCTCGAGCGACTGCTTCGTGGTGGGGTCCGTCGCGGCCGCGAGCCGCTCCTTCGCCTTGGCGAGGTTGCTCTCGACGATGCCCAGGCTCTGGCGCATCCGCTCCTGCTCGGAGACGTCCACGAAGCGGCCGGGCCCGTCCAGGCGCAGCTCCAGCTTCGCCAGCTGCCGGCCCCGGTCTCCGGGCGGAATCACGGTGGCCATGGCCCCGCGCTGGGCCATGCCCTGGCCGCGCCCCTCGTGGGATTGCACCACGAAGTCCACGCCCTCCACCCGCTCGGCGACGCGCAGGGCGTCGTCGTAGGGCACCGCCGCCAGCACGACGACGACGTCCACCTTCTCCTGGGCGCGCAGGCGCTTCACCTCGGCCGCCACCGCCGGCTCCACCGGCAGGCCCTTGAGCATGGGCGTGGGCTTGCCCTTCACGGAGGGCGCCGCGGGCTCCGGCCCGGTGGTGGCGGGAGACACCCCCACCACGCCGACCTTCACCCCGCCCACGTCCGCCACCATGGAGCCGGGGAAGTACGGCTTGCCCTGGGCGTCCACGAGGTTGACGGACAGGAGCTTCAGCTTCGCCTTCTTCGTCCCCTTCTTGAGAAGGTCCACGCCGAGCACGAGGTCGCGGGTGCCCACGGCCATGGCCGCGGTGCCCTGCGCGTCCATCTGCGACAGCAGCAGCTCCGCGCGCGCCTTGGCATCCGGCGCCTCGCCACTGTCGCGGCTCTTGAAGAGCGCATTGCCCGCATCCAGCACGAGCACCGGCACGCCCTTCGCGCGCTCCTTCTCAATCGTCACTTTTCGTCTGGCCAGACCGCCAGAAGGGTTGTGCCTTCAACCACAGGGGGCGATTTCGCCCCCGTTGTCTCCGGTGAAGAGCAGCGTGAGCTGCTTCGGCGCCGCCCCCGCCACCAGGGGCAGCAGGAGCAGCAGCGCGAGCGCGGCCAGCCGCGGCGGACGCAGGTTCATTTCTTCCCCTTCTTCGCGGGCGTCTTCGCCGCCTTGTCCAGCTCGGCGATGCGCTCCTTCGCCGTCTTGGCCGCGGCGGACTTCGGGTAGCCCTTCACCAGCTCCTCGAGCGCCAGCCGCGACTCGTCCTTCATCTTCAGCTTGGAGAAGCACTCCGACGAGCGCAGGTACGCGTCCGGCGCGGCCGCCGACTTCGGATACTCCTGCACCACCTTGCCGTACTCGAAGAGGGCCTCGCGGCAGCGCTGCTCGGAGTAGTACGTCTCGCCGAGGCCGTAGTGCGCGTCCGCCACCAGCGGGTCCTTGGTCCACTTCTTCAGGAACTCGCTGTAGAGCTGGCGCGCCACGAGCACGTCGCCGGCCTTGGCCTTCTCCTGGGCGAGGGTGAGGAACTCCTTCTTGTCCGTGGGGCGCTGGAGCTCCTCGGCCTTCTTCTTCGCCTCGGCCTCCTTCACCGCCTCGGTGCCCTGGAGGGCGAGCAGCTTCTTGTCCTGCTCGCCCAGGGCCGTCTCCAGCTCGGTGATTTTGTGGAGGTACGTCTCCACCTGGCCGCGCAGCTGGGCGAGGTCCTCCACCGTCTTCTGGAACTGGATGCCGATGTCCGCGTCCTTGCGGCGCGAGGCGGTGTCCAGTCCCTCGAGGGCCTTCGTTACCTCGGCGACCTTCTCGTCGATTTTCGGCAGCGTGGAGGCGAGCTGCGCGCGCGCCTCCTTCAGTTCCGCCTGCATCTGGGCGGACTCGGCGCCGAGCCGGTCCACCTTCGCCTCGAGGGCGCGGCCACGGTCAGCAGGGTAGAAACAGCCAGGGAGTGCCAGCAGGGCGAGCAGGACGAGCCTTCGCATGGGGCCGGCATCTTACGGCCAAATCCCCCGCCCGTCCGGACTTCTCGCACGCCCCCGGACGGGGAGCCCGCCCGGCCGCTTCCTTCAGCGCGCGCGGGTGGCCGCCTCCAGGCGCTCCACGGCGTGCGCGCAGGCCACCTGGAGCCGCGCGGGGTTGAGGAAGAAGGGCACGGGGCGCGCGCGGCCGGCCTCCAGCGACTGGAGCGCACGGAGATACTCGATGCCGGCATCGAGGGGCCGCCCCCCCTGCTCCAGGAGCAGCGCCAGCAGGTAGCGCGCGGCGGCGTGGTCCGGATCCAACGCGAGGCAGCGGCGCAAGTCCCGCTCCGCCATGTCCTCCGTGCCGCCCGAGGAGGTGCCGTCGAGGACGCCCGCGAAGAGGTGGTCCGCCTCGGTGATGCCGGGCGCCACCTGGCTGGAGGCGGCGTCCCCCGCTTCACGAGGACGCTCGGCGGAGGGCGGTGAGAAGCCGGGGCCTTTTCTCGGGGTGACATCCAGCGCGGCGGTGGTCGCGGTCCGCCTTCGCGACTCGTCTCCGGAGGCGGGAGTCCCCACCACGGCGACGCTTCCGGACGGCCGCTTCGGCGGCACCGGGAAGCCGGTGAGCCCCTCCCCTCCGGCGGACTCCTCCGCGCGCACGTAGAAGAACGCCTGCTCACCACGCAGCACCCGCAGCGACGGGGGAAGCTGGAGCAGCGGCTCCGAGGAGGACAGCACCAGCGTGCCCCCCGGCAGGAGGCTCGAGGCGAGCACCTCCACCGTCCGCTGGAAGGCCTCTCCTGTGAAGTAGATGAGCACGTTGCGGCAGAAGATGACATCGAAGCCGCCGCCGCCCGCCGGAGCCGGGTACGGCGTGTCCATCAGGTTGTGGAGCTGGAAGCTCGCGCGCTCGCGCAGGGCCGGCACCAGCCCCATCCGCGGCCCCGCCGGGACGAAGTAGCGCTCGCGGGAGCCGGGCGGCACCCGGCGCAGCTGCTCCTCGGTGAAGCCCAGCCCCTGGGCCCGCCGCAGCGCGTGCGCGGAGATGTCCGTGCCCAGCACCGTGCTGCCCGGGTCCGCGCCCGCCTCCGCGAGCAGCACCAGCAGCGTGGCCACCTCCTCGCCCGTGGCGCAGCCCGCGCTCCAGACGCGCAGCGGCCGCCGCGCCCGCTCCACCAGCGGCATCAGCACCTGGTGGCGGAACGCCGCCAGCTGCACCTCGTCCCGGAAGAGGTCCGTCTTGTGGACCACCACCGCGTTGATGAGCTCCTCCAGCTCCAGGGCGCCGGAGGGGGACTTGATGAAGTTGAGGTACTGCTGCGGGGTGAGGTCCCGGCTGCGCGACGCCAGCCGCTCATCCAGCCGGCGCACCTGCGGGCCGCTCAGCGACATGCCGGTGCGCGCCGTGAGGAAGGCGCGTACGCCCGCCCATTGCGCCCCGGCGGCCTCCACCCTGACTCAGCGTCCCACGGCGAGGGACTCGCCCCGAGCCAGCCGCGCCAGCGTGCTCGCGACGTCGTCCCCGTGGATGAGGTGGTCCACCGCCTTGCGCTCCACCGCCGCGCCCGGCATGCCGAACACCACACAGGACTCCTCGTTCTGCGCCAGCGTCAGCCCTCCGGCCTGCTTGATGGACAGGAGCCCGTCCGCGCCGTCCGCGCCCATGCCCGTCAGCACCAGCCCCACCGCGCGCCGGCCGTACGTGCGCGCCGCGCTCTCCAGCAGCACCGTGCCGGACGGCATGTGCCCGTCGCGCTCCACGCCCGGCTTGAGGCCCACCCGTCCCCGGAAGGGGATGACGAGGTGCTGCCCCGGCGGAGCGATGAGCACGTGCCCCGGCATCAGCGGCTCGCCATCCTGGGCGAGGCGCACCTTCAGCCGGCTGGTGTTGGCGAGCCACCCGGCCAGCGACTCCGCGAAGGCCGCGTTGATGTGCTGGACGATGACGATGGGCGCCGGGAAGTCCGCCGGCAGCTCCGACAGCATCCGGAAGAGCACCTGCGGCCCACCCGTGCTGGCGGCCACGGCCACCACGCCCATGGACACCGCCGGCAGCACCGACGTGGCCACCCGGGGCGGGGTGATGTTGCCGCGCTGGGGCCGGCGCAGGTGGCGGATGACGCGCACCGAGGACAGCAGCTTGATTTCGCGGACGAGGTTCCACGCGTCCGGCCCCGCGTCGATGGCGGGCTTGATTTGGAGGGCGAGCGCGCCCAGCTCCAGCGCGCGGTAGGTCAGCTCCGGGGCCTGCGAGCGAGGGTCCGCGGTGAGCACCAGGATGGGCGTGGGGCACTCGGCCATGATGTGCTCGGTGGCCGTCAGCCCGTCCATGACGGGCATGTCCACGTCCATCGTGATGACGTGGGGACGCAGCTCCTTCGTCATCTCGACGGCCTGCTTGCCGTCCGCGCAGGACCCGACGACCTCGATGTCCGGGTCCTTCGTCAGCGCGTCGCAGATGAGCTGTCGGCAGATGAGTGAGTCATCGACCACCAGCACCGACACTTTCTTGCCCATGCCCTGTCCATACCCCGTGCGCGAAGCGGGGAGTATAGCCAATGCGCGGGACTGTCCTCAGGACGTTGAGGGTGGAGGCTGTCAGCCCAACAGGCGCCCCACCACATCCACCAGGTCCTGTCGCACCAGGTCGCCCTTGGTGATGTAGCCGTCCGCCCCGGCCGCCAGCCCACGCCGCCGGTCCTCCTCGCCACCACGCGTGGTGAGGATGACGACGGGCAGGCGGGAGTGGGCGGGGTGTCCCTTGAGGCGGCGGGTGAGCTCCAGGCCGTCCACGCCCGGCATCTCCAGGTCGGTGACGACCAGGTCCAGGGCATGGACGTCCACCTGCTCCAGGGCCTCGGCGCCGTCGCCGGCCATGACGGTGTCGTACCCCACCGCCTCCAGGAGGTTGGAGATGAGCTCCCGGGTGAGGGGCGAGTCGTCCACCACGAGGATGCGCCGCTTGCGCGACTGGACGCCCGGAGGCGCCGAGCGGGGCAGCCGCAGGGGGGCCGTGCCGTGGGCGCTGGAGGTGAGGTAGGCGGCCGACAGCACCATGGCCAGCCGCCCGTCCGCCAGGGACGTGGCGCCGGTGAGGTGGGCGAAGCGCGCGAGCACGCCCCGCACGGGGAGGATGGCCTGGACGCGCTCCTCCAGCACCCGGTCCACCACCAGCGCGGCGGCCCCACCCTGGCTGCGCACCACCAGTGCCAGTTCGCCCTCACGGACGGGGCGCTCGGGAGCCAGGCCCAGCAGCGAGGCCAGCGAAGCGAGCGGCAGCACCCGGCCCTCCACCAGCAGGGAGGCGCGTCCGGCCACCTCGCACAGGTTGGACGACTCCACCTTGAGGGCGCGCGAGACGTGGGTGGCGCTGAGGGCCAGCGTCTCCTCCCCCACCTGGATGAAGAGCAGCGGCGCCACGGTGAGGGAGACGGGCACCCGCACCTCGAAGATGGTGCCCCAGCCGGGCGCGGACTCCACGCCCACGTCGCCGCCCAGGCCCTGGATGGAGGTGCGCACGGCGTCCAGCCCCACGCCCCGACCCGACAGGTCGGTCACCACCTCGCGCGACGTGAAGCCGGGGAGGAAGATGAGCTCGCGGGCCGCGGCGTCCGACAGGGCGTTGGCGGCGCTCTCGTCCAGGAAGCCCTTGCGCACGGCCACCCGGCGGAGCTGGACCGGGTCCACCCCCATGCCGTCATCCTCCACGCGCAGGACGATGCGGCTGCCCTCCCGCGCGGCGCGCAGCGTGAGGCAGCCCCGGGGCTTCTTGTCCGAGGCCACCCGCTCCACCCGCGTCTCCAGCCCGTGGTCCAGCGCGTTGCGCACCAGGTGCATGAGGGGCTCGCGCAGGGCCTCCACCACCGCCCGGTCCGCGCGGGTGTCCTCGCCGTCGACGACGAGCTCCACCTCCTTGCCCAGCGCGCGAGAGAGGTCTCTCACCATGCGTGGGTAGGGCTCGAAGAGGACGGACAGCGGGAGCATCCGCAGCGTCTGCACCTCCTCCACCACCATGCCCAGGTCGCGCAGCTCCGCGTTGGACAGCAGCTTGGACTCGCGGTGGAGCGCGGCGGCCAGCTCCTTGGCCGTGCTCAGCCGCGCGGCCAGCGCCGCGCCCGCGGGCCCCAGGTCCTCCGCCTCGCGGGCCAGCTGGCTCAGCTCGCGCGCCAGGGCCAGGCGGCGGGCGTTGGCCAGCTCGCGCCGCCGCGCCACCTGCGCCAGGTTGGTGACGGCGCTGGTGAGCACGTCCAGGCTCGCCACGCCGATGCGCACCGCCGTGTCCGAGCGCGCCTCGGGCTGGCGGGCCGCCGTCGAGCCACCGCCGGGCGCGCGCGCCGGTCCGGAGGCCGGTGCCGGCAGCTGGGACAGCGTCGAGGCGGCGGTGGACGTGGCGGTGGGTGGAGCGGCCACGGCGGCGAGCGGGCCAGCCACGCTCTTGTGCGGGGGCACCACCCCCGGCGTGACGCCGATGCGAGCGGGAGTCCTGGCCGTGGGGCTCCGGGCCTCGGGCTCGCCCCGGGGCTGGGGTGCGGCTGTCGCGGCGCCCGGCCCGGACGAGGACTCCAGCGGGGGGACGACGAGGAGGGCCACGCGGTCCGCCTCGGAGCGGATGCAGGCCTGGAGCGACACCACGAGCGAGTCCACGCGCGGCGGCGGGTCCGCGGAGGGCAGCGCGCCGGACAGCACGAGCACGGCGTCGGCGGCCAGGAGGAGCGCGTCGGCGGACGGAGGCGAGAGGCTGTAGCGCTGCGCCTCGGTGCAGCGGACCAGCTCCTCCATCTCGTGGACGAGCGCGTTGATGTCGTCGAAGCCCATCATCCGGGCCTCGCCCTTGAGCCCGTGCAGCTCGCGCAGCACGCCCCGCCCGGCCTCGGCATTCGCCCCGGCCTCCAGCTCCATCAGGGCCCGGTTGATGCGCTCCAGCCGCACCGTCACCAGGTCCCGGAACTGCTTGAGCAGGCGGTCGCTCGGGTTCACCCGCCATCCTCCCGGAGCGTGTCCCGGCCAATCTGGAAGCGCTCCACCACGCCGCGCAAGTCACGCGCCAGCACCAGCAGGTCCGTGTTGGCGGTGCTCACCTGCTTGGTGGCGTTGAGGCTCTGCTGGGTGATGCGGAGGATGTCCGCCATCGTGTCCGCGAGCTGGTCGGTGCCCGTCTGCTGCTGCTGCGTGGCCAGGGAGATGCTGCGCACCGCGTCCGACGTCTGGCCCGCCAGGTCCACAATCTGGCGCAGCGACTCGGACACCTGCTGCGCCAGATTGGTGCCCGTCTCCACCGCGCGCACGCCGCCCTGCGTCGCGGACACGGCCGCGGCGGACGCCTCGCGCACCTCCTCGATGAGGCCTTCAATCTCCTTGGTGGACTCCAGCACGTTCTCTGCCAGGCGCCGCATCTCCGCGGCCACCAGCGAGAAGCCCCGCCCTACTTCACCCGCCTTGGTGCCCTCCAGCTCCGCGTTGAGCGCGAGCAGGTCCGACTTGTCGGCCACGCCGTTGATGAACTCGACAATCTTGCCAATCTGCTGCACGCGCTTGTTGAGCCGCACCACCGCGGAGGCAATCGCGCCGTTGTCCTGGCGCATGCGCGCCATGGAGCCGAGGAAGGCCTCCGCGCTGCCCTGCCCCTGCTCCGCCGCACCCAGCGTGCGGTGGGCGATTTCCGCCACCGAGCCCGCGTTCTCCGCAATCTGCCGCGCCGAGCGCGCCAGTTCCTCCGTGGTGGCGCTCGTCTCGTCCAGCGAGCTGGCCTGCTCCGCGGCGCCCGCCTCGTAGCGCCCGGAGGTGGAGAGGATTTCCTCCGTCGTCGCGGAAATCTGCGCACCGGCGCGCTGGAGCTGGGACATGACGTCCGCCAGGTGCGCGCGCATGGTGGTGAAGGCGGCGGACACGTCCCAGACCTCGTCCTCCGCGGGCACCACGCGCGGGCTGGCCAGGTCGCCCTCGGCGATGCGCCTCGCCTCGCCGGACAGCTCGCGCAGGGGGCGGCCCAGCAGCGTGCCACCCAGCCAGGCGGTGGTCAGCGCCAGCCCGAAGACGAGCGTCACCAGCAGGCCGCCCGAGGTGAGCGCCTCCATGCGCAGCGTCTCCGCCAGCGCGAGGGACGCGTCGGCGCCGGACTCGTGCGTCAGCTGCGTCAGGAGCCGCTCCCCCAGCGCCGTGGCGAGCCGGGCGGAGAGCACCGCGGGCGTCACCACGCAGATGAACGTGAAGGCCACCAGCCGCGCGCGAATCTCGCCCCGGCGGGGCATGGCGGCGATGAGCTGCGGGTGCGTCATCCCCAGGTCCGCCAGCCACAGCACCACCCTGCGCGAGCGGAGGATGACGAGGCAGTGGACCAGCAGCGCGGTGAGCGGCCCGAAGAGCAGCCCCAGCCCGGCGATGCGCCCCGCCACCCAGGGCGCCACCCCACCCACGCCCCACATCACTCCGCCCAGCGAGACGGTGGTGAGCAGCCACAGGCCCAGCGAGCCGAGGAAGGCGTCGTCCGGGGCTCGCGTCACCTCGGCCACCGCCGCCGCCAGCTTCTCTGGCGTGGCGGGCTCGTCCCCGCGCTCCAGCCCGCGCAGGGTGCGCAGCCGGCCCAGGGAAATCGCCGCGCCCGTCAGCAGCGTCACGGCCGTCAGCCCCGCCCCCATCCACCCGAAGAGGTCCATCCGCGGCGCCAGCTCGTCGGCCAGGGTGAGGGAGGCGAAGTGCAGGCTGAGCACCGCCCCCACCAGGTTGGCCAGGGGGATGGGAATCATCAGGTGCCGGCTGAACGAGGCCCGCCGGGGGCCGGTGCGTGTCGTCATGGCCCCCTCACACCCTCTCCCCGGCGCCCACGTGGAAGCGCTCCACCACCCGCTTCAAGTCGCGGGCGAGTGAGGCCAGGTCCGCGTTGGCCGCCGCCATCTGCTTGGTGGCCGCCGAGTTCTGCTCCGTGACGCGCAGGATGTCGCCCATGGCCGCGGCGAGCTGGTCCGTGCCCGTCTGCTGCTGCTGCGTGGCCAGGTGGATGCTGCGCACCGCGTGTGAGGTCTGCCGCGCCAGTTCGAGGATGAGGCTCAGGCTCTCGTCCACCTGGGCCGCCAGCACGGTGCCCGCGTCCGTCGTCTTCAGCCCCGCCTCGGTGGCCATCACCGCCGCGTGCGTCGCGTCGCGAATCTCCTCGATGAGCTGCTCAATCGCCTTGGTGGAGCGGATGACGTTCTCCGCGAGCCTGCGCATCTCCGCGGCCACCAGCGAGAAGCCCCGCCCCACCTCGCCCGCCTTGGTGCCCTCCAGCTCCGCGTTGAGCGCCAGCAGGTCCGACTTGTCGGCAATCTCGTTGATGAACTCCACCACCTTGCCAATCTGCTGCACGCGCTTGTTGAGGCGCACCACCGCGTCGGCGATGGCCTGGTTGTCCTCCTTCATGCGCTGCATGGAGCCGAGGAAGGCGGCCGCGCCGCGCTGGCCCGTCTGCGCGGCGGCGAAGGTCGTCTCGGCGATGGTGGACACGGACTCGGCGTTGCCCGCTATCTGCGTCGCCGAGCGCGCCAGCTCCTCCGTGGTGGCGCTCGTCACGTTGAGCGAGCTGGCCTGCTCGTCCGCGCCGGACTCCTGCTCTCCGGAGGTGGCCACCAGCTGCTCGGTGGTGGTCGAAATCTGCAGGCCCGCGCGCCGCAGCTGGGTGAGCGCCTGCCCCAGTTGCGCCTGCATCTGCGCGAAGGCGGCCGACGTGGCCCACACCTCGTCCTCCGCGGCGATGACGCGCGGCGGGCGCAAGTCGCCCTGGGCGATGCGCGTGGCGTCCTCGGTGATGGAGCGCAGCGGCTCGGCGATGACGGTGCCGCCCAGGTACGCGGTGAGCATCACCAGCAGGGCCACGAGTCCCGCCACCGCCATCCCGGTGCCGTCGCGGTCCCGCTCCTGCTTCACGGCCGCCTTCGCGTCAGGCGAGTCCACCGCCACCATCTGGTCCATCGTGCGCAGGGTGTGGGAGACGGAGGCGTCGAGGATGAAGAGGGACGGGCTGAGCACGGCGATGGCGGTGAAGAGCACCATGCGCCGGCGGATGTGCATGCGCCGGGGCGGCACCGCGGCCACCACCTCCAGCGGCGACAGCCCCTGCGCGGCGACCCACTCCACGGCCTTGCGCCCGCGGCGCGCCACCAGCAGGTAGATGAAGAGCGCGCTCAGCGGGCCCAGGGACACGCCGCCCAGGACGATGCGCAGCCCCAGCGTCCACTCCGCGCCCGACAGCGGGACGAAGAGCACCGCCAAGAGCAGCGAGCCGACCACCCAGTTCTGGAGGACGAAGGCAAAGCACCGCTCGGGGAAGACGCGGGCCTCCAGCAGCGCGTCACGCAGGTGCTCCGGCGTCGGCGGCAGCCGCGCCTCGCCCAGCGCGTACAACACGCGCAGCGAGCGCCGGCTGTACACGCCGATGAGCCAGAGCGACAGCGCCAGCATCAGCCCCATCTGCCCGAGCAGGACGCCCCACCCGCCTGCCGGAACCGAGTCCGTGAAGAGCGCGTGCAACAGCCCCAACCCCGTACCCACGGAGGTGCCCAGCAGCGCCGGACGCGCCGTCCACCGGGCCAGCCCCCTCAAGCCTTCCGGCGCCTTCATTCCCCCTCCACGAGTCCGCGCAGGAAGCGCTCGAAGTCCACCAGCCCCACCAGCGGCCACAGCCGCCCCTGCACCAGGACGAAGCCTCGCAGACTCCCACCCGACGCGGCCACCGCCACCGGCGGCGCGGGCAGCAGCGGGTGCGGCTCGGCTTCAATCTCCAGCGTGTCCACGCCCACCGCCCCGCCCGACGCGGACACCAGCACGCGGGCGGCGCCGTCCGGGGCGTGGAAGGCCCTGCGGGCGGAGGCCGCGTCCCGGCCTTCCGGCATGGCGATGGCGGCCACCTCGTGCGCGTGGAAGGCGAGCCGGTGCGGCCCCGCGTGACACAGGAGCATGCCGCGCACGTCAGGGGGGCCCATGACTCAGGCGCCCTGGCTGAGGTGGTCGAAGAGGCCTTCGGGGTCGATGACGGCCACGTCCCGGGGGCCGCTCTTGGCGGGGCCGCGCAGGTGGACGTGGACGCCCGTGGGGCCGAGCGGGTCCAGCGTACCCGTCACCGGGGAGACGCCGGCCACCGTGCTGGCCGTGAGGGCGAGGGTGCCGCGGGGCAGGCGCACCAGCACCGCCCGCCGCGACGACTGACTGGCGCCGCCCACCAGCAGGCCCATGTCCACCACCGGGATGACTTCTCCCCGGTGGGCGAACACGCCGAGCAGGTGGGCCGGAGCGCCCGGTACCCGCGTGAGCTCGGGGAAGGTGACAACCTCCGCCGCTGTCTCCGCGGGGACCGCGTACCAGCTGCTACCGCAGGCAAAGACGAGATACGACTGACGCGCTTCCGGCTCGTGGACGGCCATGACGCGCGCCAGCCTACCCCAGAACTAGCGCTGGAACTCGACGCGCCGGTTCTCCGACCACGACTCCTCGCTGGAGGCGTTGCTGACGGGGCGGGTCTCACCATAACCCACCGTCTTCAGCTGGTTGCCCTTCACGCCCAGGTCCGTCAGGTACCGCTTCACGGACGCCGCGCGGCGGTTGGACAGCTGGAGGTTGTACTCCTCGGTGCCGCGCTCGTCCGCATGCCCGGCGAGCGTGAGGGCGCCCTGCTGACCCGTCTTCATGCAGGTGGCCAGGCCCGACAGGCGCTGCTGGGCCTCGGAGGACAGCGAGGACTCGTTGAAGCCGAAGCGGATGGGGCTCCAGTCGCACTTGTCCGCGGAGGCCGTCACGCACTTGCCGGCCTGGCACTCCTGGCCCTCACCGCAGTCGGTGTTCGCGGAGCAGGTGTCCGTCGGCGCCTGGCAACGGCCGGCCTGGCACTTGCCACCACCGCACGCCGAGTCATCCTTGCACTGCGCCTCGGCGCACTTGCCGGCCTCGCAGATCTTGCCGCTGCCGCAGGCCGCGTCCGTGGTGCACTCCGGCGGCTTGGGGGCGCACTTGTTGGCCTGGCAGGCGAAGCCCTCCTTGCAGTTCGCGTCGGTGGCGCACTCCTGGCACGTCCCCTGGACACAGACCTCGCCCTTCTCGGTGCAGGTCGAGTCATCCTTGCAGTTGGGGTACGAAGGGGGGCAGCCGGTGAGCACGGCCATGGCGAGGGAGAGCCCCGCCCAAAGGGTAATCCGACGCATCATTCCTCCCGAATTCGTGAAAAACGAATACACGCCCGCTCGCGCGGGCAGGATGCGACGCGTCTAGTCGCAGTAGGGCAGGCGAGTCAAAGCATTTGTCCCATCCGTGACACCCGGTGCGGTCTCGGAAACCCTTGAATCTCCAAATATTTTCCGTGAAATTGTGTCATCCGCCCGCGAGGGGCCGCGCCCCGTGGCCCGTCGCCGGGAATGCCCGCCATGCCCGCCTCCGTCCTCATCGTCGATGACGAAAAGAACATCCTTCTCACCCTGAGCCAGTCGCTGCAGCTGGCGGGGTACCAGACGCACCTGGCCAGCAGCGGGCAGGTGGCGCTGGACGTGGTGAGCGCGCGCCCGGTGGACGCGGTGCTGATGGACGTGAAGATGCCGGACATGGACGGCCTGACGGCGCTGGCGCGGCTGACCGAGCTGCGGCCGGAGCTGCCCGTCATCATGATGTCCGGGCACGGCACGATTGATACGGCGGTGAAGGCCACGCAGCTGGGGGCGCGGGACTTCCTGGAGAAGCCCATCGCCCGCGAGCGGATGCTGGTGGCGCTGCGCAACGTGCTCAAGCACCAGGCGGCGATGGAGGAGTTGCAGGAGCTGCGCGCGCAGCTCGGGCGCTACGACATGGTGGGCAGCGGCCCGGCCATGCAGCGCATCTTCTCCCTCATCCAGCGCACGGCGCCCTCCGAGGGGCGGGTGCTGATTACGGGGGAGAACGGCACGGGCAAGGAGCTCATCGCCCGGGCGCTGCACCAGCACTCGCGGCGCAAGGGCCAGCCCTTCGTGAAGCTCAACTGCGCGGCGGTGCCGCACGAGCTCATCGAGAGCGAGCTGTTCGGCCACGAGAAGGGCGCCTTCACCGGCGCGGTGAGCGTGCGCCGGGGCAAGTTCGAGCTGGCGCACGAGGGCACCCTCTTCCTGGACGAGATTGGCGACATGCCGCCGGCGATGCAGGCCAAGCTGCTGCGCGTGCTGCAAGAGGGCGAGCTGGAGCGCGTGGGCGGCGCGGAGACGCTCAAGGTGGACGTGCGCGTCATCGCGGCGACGAACAAGAACCTCGAGAAGGAGATTGCCGCCGGGCGCTTCCGCGAGGACCTCTACTACCGCATCAACGTCGTCCAGATTCACTCGCCGCCCCTGCGCGAGCGGCGTGAGGATTTGCCGGACCTCATCAACACCTTCCTGAGCGAGGCCTGCGCGAAGAACGGGCGCCGGCCACTGACGCTGTCGCCCGACGCGCTCGCGGTGATGAGCGCACACGACTACCCCGGCAACGTGCGCGAGCTGCGCAACCTGGTGGAGCGGCTGGCGATTCTGTGTGAAGGCCCGCTCGTCACGCGGACGGAAGCGCTGGAGTTGCTGCCCCGGGGCCGGGCCCTGATGCCGCCCGCCACTTCGGCTTCGTCCGAGAGCGCACCCGCGCCCGTGAGCGCCCTGCCCTCCCCTGGCTCGGAGGCCGCGCTCGCGGCGGCGTCCATCCAGCCGGCTCCGGCGCTCGGAATGCCCACGCCTCCGCCCGCGGCCATGCCTCCGGTGCAGGCGGGCTTCCGTCCCCGCGTGGACCGCACCTTCCGCGAGCAGGTGGAGGATGCGGAGCGGGACATCATCCAGCACGTGCTCGCGCACACGCACGACAACGTCACCGAGGCCGCGCGCATCCTCGACCTCGAGCGCGGGCACTTCTACAAGAAGATGAAGGCGCTGGGACTGCGGCGCGAGCGCTCCGAGTAGGTAACCCCCTGCATTTGCTCCTCCTTTTCGTTGTTTCCTAAAGCATCGGCGGTGCCAGTTGCCGCCCGTGTGTCCGTGGTGTGCTCAGCCGCCGCCACGCCCACCAGGCGCAGCGCGGCGACACGGCTGGCCATGTGCTCGACGTCTCGCCCGACATAGTACGTGGCGGTGACGGCCGGCGTGGAGTGCCCGGCCAGCTGCTGCGCGGTGGCGATGTCCCCGCCTGTGTCCCGAATCAGGTGCGTCAGGAACGTCTTGCGGAGGGTGTGGAAGGTCGTGCCCCTGGGCAACTCCACGCCCGCGCGCCGGGCGATGCTGCGCACCAGCTTCGCGGTGTGCCACGCCTCGTGCCGCATGCCGCCCTTGCGCGGCGCCGGGAAAACGAACTCCGACGTAGCCGCCCGCCGTGCGCGCTCAATCTCCGGGAGTAGCACCGGGTGCAGCGGCACCACCCGCGCCTTGCTGCCCTTGGTGGTGCTTCGCGCCCAGCTGCGCCGGTAGTGGACGGTGCCCGTCGGGCCCTCGTCCAGGTGGAAGTCATCCCAGCGCAGCCCCCCGAATTCGCCACGCCGCCCGCCGGTTAGTACCGCCAGGAGGAGGAGGAAGCGAAACGGGCCCGCCGCGTCAAGGATGCCGTTCACCTGCTCTCGTGAGAGGAAGACGACGGGCACCTTCGGCACCGTGGGGCGCACTACGCTGTTCCACGGATTCTCCTTCGCCGCGCGGAGCCGGTTGACGGCGTACTTCCAAATGAGGCGCCCGCGGATGTGGAGCTGCCGCACCGTGGCGGGCTTCTGCCCCGCCTTCCGCGCCTTGGTGAGCAGCGCCTCGCAGTCGGCCGGGGTGACGTCCGCCGTGGGGGTGCTGCCGAAGTGCGGGTCGAACCAGTTCTTCACTTGGCTGCGCATCGGCGCCTGGCTGCTCAGGTGCGCGTGCGCCTCCAAGTAGAGCTCGTGCATCCTCCGGCAGGGGATGATGTTGAGGGCGTCTACCTCGAGCCCCTTCCGACGGCGTTCGGCGAGGAGGTGCAGTTCCATGGCGCGCTTATGCGCTGCCTCCTGCATCACCTCGCTGCACCGCTCACGGCGCACCACCCCGGCCGAGTCGGTGTAGCGCACCCACCAGGTGCCGTACTCCGGCGCGCGCCGCTGCAGGCGCTTGCTCGCGGCAAGCACCGCCTTGCCCTCCTTGTTGGGCCTGAAGTACGCCCCGGGCTTCACTGCTTGCCTCCCTGCGGCTGAGCTGCCAGCCATGCCTTCACCTTGTCCGGGTCGAAGCGCACGTTGCGGCCGAGGCGGATGAAGGGCAGGCCCGAATTGCACCGCACCTGCTTCCACACCCAGTCGACGGAGAGGCTGAGGTAGGCGGCCACGTCAGCCGCTGTCCACAGTCCTCCCTCGGGCACGACGACGAGCGAAGGGCGCGCGTTGCCAGAGGCACCGGAGTTGTTGGAACCACCATCGCAGTTGCCCATATCCTCACCCCCGCTCCTCATTGCCACCCCACTGAACAACCTATCAGGTTCAACGTCGTAAGACAACCCTACGGGGCGGGCGCGGTTCCGCCATGCGCGTGCGCGCCTACATCAGCAACCACCGCGCCAATTCACGGCGGGCATGGGCGTTGAGCATGCCCAACGACGTCGAGTGCGGAAGTGAGGTGACAGGCGCCCGCAGGCACGCGCACGAGCGCGTGCTGCGAGGGCGCGGACAGTGCAGACGCTGGACGCACCGTCCAGCTTCGGAGAGCGGGAGGCACCGGGGTGGCGCTCAATGCCGCATGCGCGGGCGGGCTGCATAGTCGGACGGCGACGCGCGACGTAGCCATAGCCCCTCCAGAGGCGGACTGCGGGCTGGGGGCGCCATGCTCGGCGACTCGGCTCTGTGCTGGTTCTAGCTGGGCGAGCACTGCGTAACCCCGGAAAGACGGCTCCGCGCTGACAGAGGTAAGACTGGCAGCGGGAGCCGGAACGCGAGTGGTCCACCGCAGTGGTGCCACCGGCGCTCAGAAGTCTGGGTTGGTGTCTCGCTGCTTACCTGAGCCGAAGCCCCAGCGAGGTACTACGTGCTTCACCATGCAAGGTGCACCCGCTGTGCGGGCGCTGTCAAGCCCGACTGCTACACGTAAGCAGCCCGAGCGAATGGAGCACCTTGGTGCCCGCGTCCTCATGCTGACCGTGATGCTCGCCGTGGTCGTCGCAGCCCCATGCGCTGCCGCAACTGCACGCCAGGCGCACAGCGGCGGAACAGCACGTGCCTGCGTCACGGCGGGCGCGGACAGGCCGGGCTTGGCGCGCATGGACACGCAGGTGGCGCGGCGGACTGGGGCATCATGGCTTCGAGTTCCTCTCCGCAGCTGCAGCGCACTCACGATGGCGTACATCCTGAACAGCACCGTCAGGGAGCGCTGGTCTTGGTCGGAGAACTCGCTCGGAGTCTTGCCGCGTAAGCACCGCTCCAGGGGAGTGCCTTTCTCGGCGAATACCCGCTAGCCGACGATGTACATGACGCCTGCGATGGGGATCCAGACGATGAGTCCCAGCAGTTTGCCGAGGACCATCCGCCTACGGCTCACGGCGTGGGTTCCTTGGCGGCGCTGGCAATGCAGTCCGCAATCCGCTTCCGGAGCGTGGGCTTGTTCTGGGGGACGTAGGTGACAGCCGTACTCAGCAGGGCAATCGCCTCTATCTGCCACGCGCGCAGGCGCTGCACCTCTGTCTCCAGCGCCTCCGCTGTCGGCTCCCGTTCAAGGATGGCCCGCCTCGTCACGACCACGACCGGGAACCGTGAGGCAATGGTAGCGGCCGATTGGCGCTTTACGGCACCGCTCGGGTAGATGACCCGGAACCGTCCGTCAGCCTCCCTCTTTCCGATGGTGACGGTAACGGTGTAGCGCCCGATTGCATTCGGGTCCTGCCGCGTTTGCCCCTCCTGGACTCCCCTGGCATTGACGCCCATCACTTGCCTCCTGTTTTCCCGGTGCGCTGCTGCTTCGTCTTGGCCGATGGGTCGAGTTCGTATCGCACAGCGGGCGCCTTCGCCGTGGCGCCACCTTTGACGACGACGGGCCAGCGGCGGGCGATGGTTCCGGGCTTGAGCCACGCGGGGGCATGACCAGGGCGCAGCACTCGGAAGGTACCGTTACCTTCGCCGGCGATGCTGACGCGCTCGACTCGAGGCGGGAACGGCTTCGCGGTCTTCCCTTCGCGCACCTGTCCGAGAGTCACAGCCGGAACGGTCACGGCCGGCTCCGGTCGATGCTCACGGATCCCGGCTTCTCCCCCTTCACAGGCAGGTAGCAGCCTCCCTTGTATTCGGCACTCCCCTCAGGACAGTTCGGCGCGTCATCCTTCAGGCGCACCCAGCACCCGCCGTTGATGGCTACGTGCCCGCGCAGGCACGGCGGCGTGTCCTGCCCCTTGAGCGGTTTGTCCGGAATGACATACCGCTTCCGGATGGTGAGTGGCTCGCGATCGCTACTGCTACCGAGAACGTTGGCCCAGCTCGCAACCTCCGTCGGCAGAGGCACGTCCTCTACGGCCTCCTTGGGCACCGAGGCCTGGGCTATCGGCTCGTGGGATTCGCCGGGCGGCTGCGCGTCACGAGACAGCAGACACAGCGCCAAGCCCGCTGCGAGGGAGAGGCTCACACCGGCGCTGGCCCACCCAAGCCAGGCCGTCCGGTGCGTGCGTCCACGCGCGCGCCGCCTGCGCTGCAGGTGCGTCATCGTCTCAGGACGCGACAGGGCCGCGTCCAGGAGGTTGCTGGCGTCCTCGAGTGCGTCCACCAGCGGGCCGCCAGTGCCGCGGACCTCCACAGTCAGGTTGCGCGGCTCATCACCCGTGCTCACGAGCAGCTCCAGCCCGGCGGGGAGAGGCTGCTGGCGGCCGGTGTACGCCTGCACGATGGCCGGTGCTTCAGTGTCGCGAGCAAACGCGAGGTACACCCGGCCGAAGCCCGGTAGATCGCGCAGCTTCGAGACGTAGTGGTGCTGCTCGGTCCCGTCCGATCGTTGCCCTACCCCTGACGTTCTGCGGGTGCCCTTATTCATGAGGCCCTCTCGCGCTCGGCCGCTCGGCTGCCCATCTACTTGCCGCCCTTCTTCGCCGACTTCTCCGGCACGGGCGACTCAGCGGACTCCAGCAGGCGACGGAGCGCTTCCGCCAGAAGGGCGCGCTCGTCACCTGCGTAGGCGCGAGCGGCCAAGGCTCGGACCCGCTCCGGGCCGGCGACCTGTCGCGCAGCGTACAGGTCGAGCCCGTCCGTCCAGATGAGCTGGCCCAGCTCAGTCCGCGTCATCTCCTTGTTGGCCGAGTCCTTCTTCTCCTCGGCCAGGGCGTTCAACAACTCCTCGTTCTCCGTCTTCGTCAGACGAAGGCCCAGCGGCTCCTCACGCTTCTCCGGCCTCTTGTACTGCGCCACGGCGGCACCTCGCGTCACGGGAATCCCTCCATGTAGGCGTCCGGCAGCGTGCCGGTCAACGCTCGCATACGGTAAACCAATCGCTTGCAAACTGCTATCATTGCGCTTATAAGTTGTTTCCGAAGTGACGGCGGACGGACGGGGCTCCCGGGAGGGAGAGGGACGACGGGCGGGCGCGAGCGGCACGGGCCGCGAGGACGTCGAGGCGCAGCACCAGCAACCAGGGGGCAGCACATGGCTGGAGAGATGACGGAACAGGAGAAGCAGGACGCGGTGAACTCCCTCTTCGAGGGTCCGCAGCGGAAGCAGCGTCCGGCGAAGTGGCCCCGGGCCCTGGCGAAGGATCTGTTGGCGTCGGTGGAGTGCTACGGCGAGCCGAAGGACTGGCCTGAGGGGCTCTACGAGCTGCTCCAGCTCGCGGTGAAGAACGACCCGACGGACGCGTAGGCTGCCCTGCCTCTTGCGCGAGGCCGCCCGCCGGGAGCGCATCCCGGCCCCTTCCCTCTCACCGGTTGCAGGAGGCGTCCATGACGCTGCTGGCGGAGCTTTGCCAAGTAGTCGAAGAGCGCGCGGAGCCGAGCCCCTGGCTGCGCCGGGCGTTGCTGGCCCTGGGGGCCCGCGTCGACGCTGCCGGGCTGCGCACGTGGCACGTGGAGCGCGCCGTCTACGGGGCGCTGCTGTTGGGTGCCGTGGTGGCCCAGTACGGCGCGACGCTGGGTGCCACACCCGCGTGGGAGTCGCTGCGCAGCGCGGTGGCCCTGGCCGCCTCCCTCGCGCTGCTGCTGTACGGCGCCGAGCTGGACTCGGTGTCCGCGCGGGAGCGTGAGCAGGCGCAGGCGGAAGGGCGCGAGCCGGTGCGCGTGGAGTGCTCCCCGCGCGCTGCGCAGCTCCGCGCGCTACTGCCCTGGCTGGGGCTCGTGGCACTGGCAGCGGCATTCGGGTGGGTGGGGGCCGTCGCGCTCGGCTGGCGCACCGCCTACCCCCACTGGCGCCGCTGGTACCGGGCCCGCCGTCCGCTGGGCCGGCTCCGGTGGCATCCACAGAAGCCAGCGCAGTGCGGCCAAACCTGCGTCGCCATGCTCACGGGGCAGTCGGTGGAGACGGTGTGCGAGCTGATGGGGAGGACGGGCGAGTGCGGAGCGTACGGGCTTCGGATTGCAGTCCAGGCCGCGGGGCTCGACCTCGACCCATCATGCGAGCCGGACGTTCCGCGCATCGGTCGCGCCTTCATCCTGCTCCGTCACGAGGCCGGGAGCGGCCACTGGGTGCTGTGGGACGGCCAGCAGGTGCTGTGCCCGGTCGACGGAGTCCTTTCGCGCGAGGCCGCTCTTGCGGCGTGGGACGCCGACGGCTGGCGAGTCGAGGGGCACCACCAGGTCTGGGACGCGGTGCGCTTCCCGCTTCGGCCGGCCGACGTTGAGTACTACCGCGAGCAGGGACGGGCGGTGTCGCCGTGAACGGTCAGCCCCTGAAGCGGAGCTCGGAGGACGCGTCGTGACATGCGCGACTCCTGAGCCCGTGGGCGAGTTGGGCGACGTGTGCCGCCGTCTTCGCGGCCTGACGGCGTGGTGGAGGCCGGAGCAGGTGGAGGCCATCCGAAAGGCCATGGCCGAGGCAGCGGCCCTGCCGGCGCGCCAGGCGCAGGCCATGGAGGCACTCCGCGCCGCCCAGGACGCGCGCGCCCGCCTGACGCCCGACGGCACTCGGGCGACACAGCACCTGTGGCACGAGGAGCAGAGCGCGGTGACGCGCTACCGCAGTGAGGCGGTGGCGCTCCGCGCGAGCGAGGTGGCCCTGCTGTCCTTCCTCGACGTGGAGTCGTGGTGGGCCCTCAAGGCGAAGTGGGCGGCGGGCGTCGCGGCGCTCAACGCGCAAGAGCGCGAGACACAATGAATGTCAGACGTAGGGTGTACCCAATGGAACTTGCGAGGTTCCATTGCCTTCGACCTTCTTCTACCTCTGTCACGCATTCACGGAGCACCCGGAGAAGTCATGGGTGCTGTGCGAGCGCGAGGACCGGCACGAGGGACGGCACAGGGCCGGGGACCTGGAGTGGGACGACGCGGCGGACGAGTGGACCGCCGAGCTACGCGAACTGCTGCGCCGCGCTGAGCAGGAAGCCGGCGAGCGCTACGAGGACTGAGGGGAGTATGACCATGGCTGACGGGAACGTGCCGGGCAACAACAGCAGTGGCTGGACGTCGGAGCGCCGGGAGTTGATTCGGCGCACCATCTGCCCCAAGGGCATCAGCGAGGACGAGTTCGCCCTCTTCCTGGAGCAGTGCAAGCGCAGCGGCCTGGACCCGCTGCTCAAGGAAGCCTTCTGCGTCGCGCGTCGGCTCAACATCGGCAACCGCGAGCGCCCCAACTGGGTGACGAAGCACGAGTTCCAGCCCTCCGAGGCCGGCATGCTCGCCCGCGCGGAGCGCTTCCCGGACTTCCGCGGCCTCCAGGCGAGCGCGGTGTTCGCCGAGGACGAAATCATCGTGGACCAGGGCAAGGGCGAGGTGGTGCACCGCTTCAATCCGGCGAAGCGGAAGGGCTCCCTGGTGGGGGCCTGGTCCCGCGTGGTGCGCGACGGGAAGCTGCCCGTCGTCGTGTGGCTGGACTTCAGCGGCTACGTCCAGCAGACGCCGCTGTGGGCCAAGATTCCCACGACGATGATTGAGAAGTGCGCGCGCGTGGCGGCCCTGCGCAAGGCGTACCCGGAGGCCTTCGGCGGCCTGTACGTCCGCGAGGAACTGCCCGCCGACGAGGCTGGGGAGGTGCCCGAGCAGGAGGCGCAGTCCACCACCCCGCCCGCGCAGGCGGCGCCGGCACAGGCCACGCGGGCCGCCCCTGCCACTGCGCTCCCCGCGAAGACGTCCACCCGCGAGGCGCTGGAGCTGGCGCAGCCGGTGAGTGCGAAGGCGCCCGAGGCGGCGCCCATGCTGAAGCGCGTGGAGGAGAAGGCTCCGGCCGCCCAGGCATCCGCCGCGCCCCGTCCCTCCACCGTGGTGGCCTTCGGTCCCTACAAGGGGAAGGCGGCCTCGGAGCTGTCCGACGCGGAGCTGAGCGAGACCATCGACATGGCGAACGAGAAGCTCCAGGAGCAGCCGAGGGCACGCTGGGCCAAGGCCATGCGGGAGAACCTCGCCCTCCTGGAGGCCGAATCGGAGTTGCGCTGCCGCGTGCCCCTGCAGCAGGACGCCGCGCCGGAGCCGGGCTCGGACGGCTGAGCCTCACGCGCGGAGTAGGTGGAGCTGCGGCCCCAGCTCCACGCTCGCGCACTCGCCGCCTTCTGGCGGCACCCCGCGCCCGGCTGGGCGGGGCCTTCTCGTGGTGGTGGGCGGGCCAGCAGCAGTTGCTCCGGCTGGGCCGATCAACCCTGCTCACCTCCACACCCGCCGGGCATTGGGCCCGGCGGGGCAGTCCTTCACGGCGCGCTCGTCGTGCGCCACCGCGGGCCCGGCTCGGTTTCCCCCCTGACTGGGCCGGGCCCGCTCTTTCTCTCGCAACATGCCCGGAGGATGCATGGACACGAAGTGGCCGCACCTGGTGAAGCACACGCAGCGCATGGCGGAGAGGTTGGACGCGAAGGTACCGGAGCGCGGGCCCGGGGAAGCGTTCCTCGATGCGCAGCCGGCCGACCTCTGGCTGGAGCTGAAGCGGCACCTCGCCCAGGCGGAGCACGCGCAGGCCCGCGGTGACTCCGTCGCCGCGCTGATTGCGCTGACCGACGGTGGCAACTACGTGGCCATGCTGGCCCGCGTCGCCGAGCACGACGGCGAGCCGTTCCGCCCGGCGTAGCCCGCCCCCTCGCCGGAACGCATCCGGCACCACCGCGGAGCAGCAGCGCACGTCACCCCGTGCGCGCCGGTGCAACTCCGGCACGCGGTCTCGGCCCAGCCCGCAGTCCCCAGTAGGAGTCACCGTATGTTGATGCCGTTGTTGTTGTCGTTGTTGAGCGCCGTGCCCAGCAGTTCCCCTGCGGACACGCTGACGTCCTGCGGCACTCGCGACACCGTCGTGTACGGCCGCATCTGGACGGGCGAGGTGGACGCCCCGGTGTTCGCGGAAGCGCTGCTCCTGCGCTCTGGCCGTGTCGTCGCTGTCGGGCCCGCTCGCGGCGTGGAGCGCCTAGCGAGCCACGGGTATTGCCGCGTCAGTCTCGGTGAGCGCGTGGTGCTTCCCGGCCTCATCGACGGGCACAGCCACGTGGCGCAGCTCGTCCGGCCCGAATGGGTGGTGGGCGCGGACCCCAACACCTGGGCGCCCGGCCCCGGGCCCTCGGCCACCGAGGTGCAGCAGCTCGTGGCGGAGCGGGCCGCGCATGTGCCGCCCGGCACGCCCATCGTCGTCTTCTATGGCGCCGGCCTCTATGCGAGCCTCAACGCGCAGGGCGTCACGGCGCGTGCGCTGCTCGACGCGGCCACCACCGCGCATCCGGTGTATGGACTGGAGTGGAGCGGGCACGCCCAGGCGATCAATTCGGCGGCGCTCGACGAGGCGGGGCTCCGCGACTACCAGCCCAACCCCTACGGCGGATGGCTGGGGCGTGACGAGCTCGGACGGCTGACGGGCGTCCTCCAGGAGTTCGCCGTGCTGCCCGCAGTGGAGCAGCTCTCCCGGCGCATCTCCGACGCTGAGTACGTCGCGCAGTACGACTACTACGACCAGGGCGGCTTGGCCTACGGCACCACGCTCACGTCGGACGTGCGCTTCGTCTTCGGCGAGGAGCGAGCCGAGCGCATCCGCCGCGCGCTCCCCAGGCCCAACGCGTTCCAGCCGGTATGCATCATCACCTCGGCGGGCCAGCAGTGCGCGCCGGGGCCGGACGGGGAGGTGCGCCGCAAGGTGTTCTCGGACGGCACCCACGTAGCGTGCAGCGCGCACGTGTCCGTGCCGTACCTCGCCCCGGAGACGTGCCCGGCAGGCTTCGGCGGGGATGTCGGGCTGCGCAACCTGACGGACGTGCAGCTCGACTGGGCGCTCGAGGACACGCTGGCGCGGGGCGGGCAGCTGCTGGTGCACGCCATCGGCGACGCCGGCATTGAGCAGACGCTCTCCCGGTTGGAGGCTCGCCCGGATGTGGACTGGAGGGGGAAGGTGTCCATCGAGCACTTCGACATGGCTCAGCCGGGCCAGGTGAAGCGGACGAAGGCGCTCGGGGTGACGGTGGTGCAGAACCCGACGCACCTGGTGCTCATCGGGGCGATGATGCGGGAGCGGAATGCGTCCGAGCTGTACGAGCACGCGCAGCCCCTGCGTATCCTCGTGGAGCAGGGCATCCCCCTGGCCCTCGCCTCGGACGCCTTCGGCCCGGCCGCCCCCAACCCATGGCTCGGGCTCTACCTCGCGACGCTGAGCCCGTACCGGCCCAGCGAGGCGCTCACCCGCGCGCAGGTGCTGGGCGCCTACACGCGTGAGGCCGCCAAGGCGCGCCTGCTGCCGTACCTGGGCACCCTGACGCGAGGGAAGAGCGCGACGTTCTTCGTCGCCAACGCGGACCCCTTCGCGGTGCCCGCCGAGGCACTCCCCTCGCTCAAGTCCTGTCTCACCGTGGTGGAGGGCCGGCCGCTCTGGTCCGACTCCACCTGCTTCGAGTGACGGCGGCCGTAGCCCCCTGACGTGCGCGCGGGCGGTACGGCATGGGCCGCCCGCGCTTCTTTCCGCAATCCGTGAGGTGCCCATGAGCCATCGCGTCCGTCGGGTCCTGTTCCTCATCACTGCCGCACTGCTGGGCGCGGGCGTCGCCATCGTCGGACGGGCCCGCGCCGACTCCGAGCGCCCGGTCTGTCCGGAGGACTTCCGGCCATGACCTGCGCGCGCCTCGGAGGCCCCTACCGCTACACACGCGAGGGACGCGGCGTCTTCCACCTTCCCCTCGCCCGGCCGTGGACGTGGGCCCTTACCCATCACGGCATGTGGAGCGTCTTCGTCCAGGACGTGGAGCCGGCACGCGCTGGCGTCCCGGAGCGGAGGCACTCCGTCCTCCCGCCAGACGCGGTGCTGGGGTGCTGGCTCGCCATCTACGCGACGCGCGAGTACGACGCGGCTGCCGTGGAGTGGCTGCGCAAGGCGCACGGCCTGGAGGCGCCCGCGGGCGACGTCCTCCCGGCTGGCTGCTACGTGGCCGTGGCCCGGCTCGCCGAGGTGTCCACCGTCGGCAACGACTCCCGGGCCTTCGGCCGGGACGCGTGGTGGTGGCCCTGCGGCGTCGAAAGCCGAGGCACCGTGGCGTGGTGGCTGGAGGAGGTGCAGGTGTTCGAGCCGCTGCCGGCCGCACCCGCGCAGCGCCTAGCGCCCGTGGACGTGGGGCTGCTGCCGGAGCTACGCGAGCGGGCGCGGCTGGCCCGCAACGGCATCTGGCGGCCCGAGGTGTACCCGGTGCCCGCTGAGCTCCCCGTGGTCGCGCCGGGCCGCGAGGAGCCGCCAGCCCCGCCCGTGCCCCCTGCCCGTTCGCCGCCCGTGGTGGATGACCGGCCGGTACCGCCCATGCTCCACGTTGAGCAACTCGGCCTCTTCGGCATGGCGGCCACTGTGGATCGGCCAGCACCTGCAGCGCCGCCGGGGCCAGCCCCCGAGGCGCTCCCTCCCGTGCTCCAGGACGAGCCCGTCGAGGACCTGCGCGCGGTGGCCGAGCACCTCCGGGCGCTCCTCGCGGACGGGGACTGGCACCCGTTGGCGGAGGTGCACGCCGCCGTGGGACTCGAGCGCGTGTACCGCGTCACCTGCTGGGGTGGCAGTCCGCGCCCGCCGGACGCCCACCAGGTGCCCGTCGCGCTCCGCGGTGATGGCCAGGGCAGCTGCTGGTACGCCGCGTGGCCGGGGGGATGAGCCCGAGAAATGCCTCTTCTCAGACCGGCGGCCCCTGAGCGGACTTCCGCCCCCTGGGCGCTGTGTGACCCGCCCCTCCAAGCCTCACTGGGCCTGCGTCCGTCGAACAGTGGACTTGGTACGCTTCTCACTCTTCGGCGCTGGCGTCTCCTGCTCGAACTTTATCTGGTCAACCTCGAATGCCGTGGCGAACACGCCAGAGCAAACCTTTGCAACGACGCCACTGCCCCCCAGAAGTACCCGAGTAAGAAGGGTCGCAGTGTGCTGCACAGTATCGACAGCTACAAAATCTCCCGCATGCTCGCCCTGAACTAGCGTCAAGAGCGGCGGAATGTCAGCATCTACAGTGAATATGATTTCCTTTTGCTCCTCGCCGCTCGTCATGATGCAGGGGACTTTTTCAGAGCGTCGCCAGCATGCAAGGGAGCTCTCTGGAGCATCCATGGTCTTCACGCTGCCGCCGCTTGGCCCCACACCAATAGACTGGCAGTCGCGGAACACGATGTAAAAGTCAGGTCGCCGAGGCTCATCCCCTCGCGAAATCCTCGGAAAGAAGAGCACCATCAGCGCGACAGCGATGTGCGTTCCGCAAATACCCTGCTTCGACACTGCCATAATTGACATCCCCCGCGTTATCCCAGAAGCGTACGCGGAGGTGCGTGGCGCCGCCAGAGGGCCCGGCGTTGATGGATGCTCGGCACGCCTCCTGCCCTGCGCCGGTCGCATGACCAACACGGAGCGGGTGGCGCTGGGTGGGCCCGGGCGTCACGCAACTGGTGGTGCCGAAGCGATAGCCGTAGTCGGGGCATCACGGCTCCGCATACGCGGGCAGTCCCAGCACGGGCGAGGTGCCCGGTGACTTGATGAGCGCTTTCAGTCGACGGGCGAGCGCCCCACCACCATCCTCGCTCCCCAGCTTCGTCACCCAGGCGCGTGCACCCTTCGCGTCCCCCTGCTTCACCCGGCACACGCCCTGGCTGTACCAGCCGAGGAGGTACTCGACGGCGGCCACCTTCTCGAAGGCCGCCTCGGCTTCCTTCCACCGGCCCAGCCGCGCGAGCAGCGCGCCCAAGGCGAGAGGCGCGGTGTCGATGCCCTCGTCGAGCGCGGTGGCGCGCGAGTACGCGGCAATCGCCTCCTCCGTCTGACCGAGGGCCTCCAGGCGAAGTCCGAGCCCGAGGTGCGCCTCCCAGTCGTTCGGCTGCGCGGCCACCCACTCGCGCGCGGCAGCGAGGGCCTCTTCCAACTTCCCGGCCTTCACCAGCAGCCGCACGCGCGCGCCGCGGGCGAAGGGGTGCTTCGGCCGCGCCCATGCCAGCGCGTTGTAGGTGCCCGCACCCTCCAGGTAGAGCCCGAGTTCCTCCTCGACCTCCGCCTTGAGCTCCCACGCGCGCACGTCGCCCGGGTCCTTCTCGATGGCCAGCTCGAGCTGGGTGAGCGCGAAGCGGAGGAGGCCTCGCTGGGCGCCTTCCGGCAGCCTTCCCACGTGCGCTCGCCACTTGAGCGCGAATCCCAGGAGTCGGTGGCATTCGGCGGACTCATCGTCACCCACAGCCTTGTCGAGCACGGCCAGGGCCTTGTCCAACTCGGCGGCGACGTCCTTCTGCGGCGCGCCATTAGCGCGTGCGAGAGCCTGGTCCACCTCGGCATTGCACCGCACCGGCTGCGCGCCGGCACGCGTGGCCGCAAGCAGGCACACCGCCGCCGCGAGCACCGCCCACCGTCGCGCCGGGAGCAGCATGGACGCGGGTCTCACGCCGCACCCACTGGCTGGAAGGTGGTGAACTCGCCCGAGGACTTGTAGCCCTGAATGGACTCCGTCGACTTCGGCACCTGCTTGAGGGCGCCGCCCTCCACCTTGAAGCGAACCTCGTCCCCCGTGGCCGGGTCGTTCGCGAAGAAGAGGTTGCCCTCCTTCCTCGTCAGGCAGACCCAGTGGTCCGTCCCGAGTGTGCCGCCGCTGCCGCCCTCCTTGTAGTCGACGCCCAGGACTACGGGCCGGCCCGACTCCAGCTCCTTCGTCACCTTGTCGAGGCTCCAGGTCGTCGTCTTCTCCACGGCGACGGGTTTCTCGGTGGCAGTCCCTGCGGTGCCCCACACGAGAGCGCTGCCCACGTACCCTGCGCTCGCATCCAGGTGCGCATCCAGCGCTCCCGGGGTGAGCGTCTCCCCGGACAGCTTCGACAGCGCCATGGCCATGGAGGTGACGGCACACCCGCGGCTGGCCAGGGTGGGCGCCGTGGCGGAGGCGCCCAGGCGGGACTCTCCCCACTCCGCGTCCGACTGCTTGTACATGGGCGTCCCGTCCATGGACGTCGGGAAGGGCGTGCCGTCCGCGCGGGCAAAGCTCCCGGCCGGAGCGGCCGCTGGCGGAGTGCCGCCCAGCAGGGCCAGCGTCGCTGCGGAGAAGCTCGGCCCGGAGGAAGCGGCCGGGGGCGGCGGGGCGTACGACACCGGGAAGCGGCAAACGTACTCCTCCACCTGGTTACCGCCGCCCGTCTCCGGACGGCTGGTGGTGGCGGAGCTGGCGGGCATCACCGACGACGTGGCCGTCGAGCCCTCCAGGGAGGTGGTGCCTTCAGGGAAACAGGCCGGCGTCTGCGTGGTGCTGCGAATGGGGTCCACGGGGTGCTCCCGGTTGAGGTTTCCGGGAGGCGCTGCAGGCGGACCGCCAACGCCTGGACGTTTCTGATCAGTAGGTTACACCAGCGCCATCGTCCGAAGATTGAACCCCCGTCTCGCCTGCCGGACGGCCCGGACGTCAGAGTCATTCCCAAGAAGGAGGTATCGGCCGTGACCGGTAACACCGGATTCACATGCCGCAAGAGCACGGGGTTCTGTATTATGCATCGCCGCGCTAGCCCTGCTGGAAAAACGTCTTGATGTCTGTGATCAGAGACTTAAAAACCGCACCTTGACGGCCCTCTTCCGCTCTAAGCACGAACACCGCATCCAACAATCCGTCTTGCCGCGCCTCCTCAGCCAAGTCGAGGATCTTCTGCTCATTCACGCTGTACATGTGATGAAAGAGGCCCACAAATCGGTATGGGCCACGCTGCCAACGGAGTCCCCTCTTTATGCACCACCCCTCAAATGCCACCTCCCCAAGGGAGTTGAAGTTAAGAATTGTCTTTTGCTCGATCAGATAGAGCCTGCCGTTGCTTTCGATCGCAATATCTATCTCCTTCTTTCCCAAGGAGAGCTGGGGAAGCTCAAGGGAATACGACTTTCTTACCACCCAGCTCCTTCCAATGGCCTTGAGTCCATCGACAACCGCCGTCGATATTGATTGCTCAATCACACGCCTGTCGCCTGGGGCAATCGCATTCTTCAGCCGCTCACCAAGGCTCGCATCAAGCGACATGCAGAATATTCGCTCAGACTCCGAAGATGCATTCTCGCCAGCCTTCTTTGCGCCGTCTCGTATCCACTTCAGGTAGTTGCGGCCCTTCAAATAGTCCTGAGGCATGGCGTCCCCTGCGGATCAATATTGTGGGTTGCTGCCCATTCCGAAAGCCCTTTGGGCTTTTGAGTGCAGTCAGACTAGGGAATGCACCCGTGCCCCTGCGGGCATTTCCCGCCAGAGGCGCATCTTGAACCACAGGTTTCGCAGAAGCGACGGGTCGGTCCTTCACGACCTGGGCAGTAGTGCGGACCGCAGCTACGGCGGCCGCAAAACGAGCACGGGTTGCCTTCACCACGGTCGCAATAGGCGATGGATTCATCCTTAAACTTCTCACCACAGCATCGGCAATATGCGCCTTTGTACGAAAGCGCCCCCGTCGGTTCAGCGCAACATATGACCATGTCGGAACGATACCCTCTCCGTGAAGGAGTTGTCCGCTAGGTCAAACGCAACCCGGAATTGCAGTGGGTGACGCTCTCCGCAGTCTCGCGCGCGGTACCACGATCGCGGCCGTGGCACCGCGCGCAACAGCGATGAGACCGCGTGGACTCTGGCGAGCGGCCTCAGCAAGCTCGTCACTGGCTGCGTCGGCGAGGGGCTAACACAGCTCGGCTACGGGTCGCCATAGGCACGAGTCATCGGCGTGCTTTGCTGCGCACCCGCCCCTCCTGCTTCCAGAGCGGCATCTCGGGCCAGGACGCCCGTCCCGGGTGGTGGACGGGCTCGGCCGCCATGGCAGGGCCGCCATCCTCTGGCGACATGTCCAGCGCCCACGGCCTCCTGCTTGCTACGGGCGGCGTCCGATATCTCCCCGCCCGGCCGCGCCTGCGGCCCTGAAAGGACACGCCCATGCCGCCCCGCCCTCGTAGCGCCCGCCTCCGCTTCTTCCTATTGACGCTGCTCGCCGCCTCGGCCGTGGTGGGGTGCGGCCCGACGGACGGCGAAGTCGACGAGGAGGAGCAGCGGCCCGCGGTGGCCCGGGACGGGGGCACCTCCACCGTGGACGGAGGCAGCCCTGGGGACGCCGGCACTCGCGCGGATGCCGGCACCGGGCCGGGCGACGCCAGCACCTGTACGCCCAACTGCGCGGGCCGGCAGTGCGGTGCGGACGGCTGCGGGGGCACCTGCGGCTCCTGCTCCGGTGGCAGCGTGTGCACGTCTACGGGGCAGTGCATGGCCACGTGCACGCCCTCCTGCACCGGCAAGACGTGCGGAGATGACGGGTGCGGCGGTTCGTGCGGCACCTGCGGCTCGGGGCAGGCCTGCCAGTCCGGGCGGTGCGTGTGCGTGCCTCGCTGCGACGGCCGCCAGTGCGGCTTGGACGGGTGCGGTGGCACCTGTGGCACGTGCCGCTCGGGCACCACTTGCAACGCCGCCGGCGCGTGCGTCTGTGTCCCTCAGTGCCAGGGCAAGGTGTGCGGCCCGGACAGCTGCGGTGGCACCTGTGGCACGTGCCCGTCCAACTCCACGTGCACCGCCAAGGCTGACACCTGCGGCTGCAACCCGGGCTACGTGCCGGACCAAGCCGGCGAGACGTGCATCAAAATCGGTGGCGCCTGCCAAGGGGTGAGCCAGTACGGCTACTGCGCCAGTGACACCTGGGTGAGGTGCGACGCGCAGCAGGGCATCGTCGCCATGGCCTGTGGCGCGGGGAAGTGCCGCACCATCGACTCCGCGGGCAACGGTGCCTGCACCTGCGGGAGCATCGACGCCAACGGCGTGTGTGCGTCCGCCGACGGCGCGAGCGTCCCCACGCCCAAAGTGCACTTCGCGTGCGCTGAAAGCCTGGGCATCCTGCTGGCCAACAACTGCGTCGCCAGCACCGGCTCGTCGGCGGGCCTCTGCTCTACCTTTGTCACCTCGTTCGGCCACCAGACGGGGTGCTTCTGCAACACCTGCTCCCTGCCTGCCGGCAGCAACAACCAGTGCTCGCCGCTCTGCGCGAGGCCGAGCGACTGCCGGTACTACGCGGCTTCCAACACGCACACCTGCGGGTTCTGAGGAGTTTGCGGCGGGGCTGCGCCTGCGCGGCGCCGTCCACTCCCGAGACTCGCATCCTTCATCCAGGGGCACGCAGGCCGCCGGTCTACCCACCCGCCTCTGGCCTCTCTCTGCCCCTCACGGGCATCTCTTGCACGGAGTCACCATGTCCCGCCCTGCCATCCTTCTCGCCCTTCTCCTCTCCTCCCTCCCAGCCTTCGCCAATCCACCCCAGTGCAGCAACAGCTCCGGGCCGTGCTCCACCAACGCAGACTGCTGCTCATCGGCGAATGCCTGTTCTCAGGGCGTGTGCCGCTCCGCACCTGGCACTGGCCTCTTCTGCAGCCGTGGAGGTGGACGTTGCGACACCTCCGCCACCTGCTGTCCGGGCTTCACCTGCGCGGGTGGAAACCCCAACTCCCCTTTCCCCACGGGGGTCTGCACTGCCTCCTCCTCGTGCGTCCCCATGGACTCGCCATGCGGTGCCGGCGCGTCCTGCTGCGAGGGACTCGTGTGCCGTGAAGGCGCGTGCGTCCATCCTTCCGCCGCCGGTGCTCGCACGTGCGGCTCTGCCGGCGCCGCGTGCGGAGGCTCGGAGGCATGCTGCCTCGGCCTCACCTGCACCGCGGGCCGGTGCGCGGCTCCCGTCACCCACTACCGCGACGTGGGCGAGGCGTGCGGCCCGCAGGCGCCCTGCTACATCGGCAACACCTGCGTGAGCGGCGTCTGCATCGACAACGTCACCCTCCACGAGGCGGCCTCGCGGCAGCGCGCAGCTTCCGCGGAGGACACCAGCGAGTCCCCCGCCTCGCCGCCCTCCCCGACGAAGGAGCGCGGCGAAGCTGCCATCTGGCGTGAAGTCAATTGGGGCAAGGAGGCACAGCGCCAGGAAGAGGCCCGTCGCCAGCAGCGCGAGGACGCGCGACGCGAGGAGGCTCGCCAGGAGGAGCGGCGCCGGCAGCAGCGCGAGGACGCCCGTCGCGACGAAGCCCGACGGGAGGCGATGCGCAATAGCTGGTAGTTTCCGCTGAGCCGGGGCGCCCCTTCCCCTGCGTCACTCGGCCCACGTCGCTTCGCGCCGCGTAGCCTCGACGAGCTCGGCCACCTCCTCCAGGCCGAGCTTCACCGGCTGCTGCAGAAGGCCGGGCACCACCTCGCAGTGGTGGAGGACGGCCACGTGGCGGGGTTGCTGCTTCACGACGGGCTGTCGGTGGGCGAGGACGAGCAGCCCCTGCACCCACAACGTCCGTCGACGCGTGGCCCCCAGGAGGCATTCGCGGACGCGCTGGGCCTCCGCCTCCAGCTTCTCCACGTAGTCTCTGCGGCGCCCGTCCACCATGACGTTGTCCCCGCCCACCCACACCTTCCCGGTCAACGCCTTCGTGTTGACGACGAAGACGCCGGGCGGGCCGATGACCAGGTGGTCCAAGTTCGCGCCACGGCGCCCAACTCGGACGTCATGCTCGACGTGCCAGCCGTGGGGCCGGAGCTGCTCAAGCAGCCCCCCCACGCGCTCCTCACCGTCCGCGCCGAGCCGCCACGCCCGCTCGTCGGTGTGGATGTCGAAGAGGCGCGTGAAGAACGTCTTGATGGGCGCAGCGTCCGCCAGCTCCTGCTGCTTCTCCCGTGCGCTCTGGCCCGGACGGCGCCCGGTACGCGTGGCCACAGGCTCAGGCTGCTGCTCACGCTTCCTGAAGAACATGGGACTCCCCCTCCACGTGCCGCTTCCGGCACGGCACCACCTGATGGTAGCGCGTGAGGCCACGTGTCGGGCAGCGGGTCCGGCCTGCCCCGCCGCTCATCACTCCGGTCCGCTGGACCTGATGGTCCTCCAGCCGGACTTCGCCGAGCCACTCAGCGCCGGCGGCTGCTACGTCTGCCGCTGCGCCACCTGTGGAGGCCGGGCTGGGAATTCCGCCAGCGCAATGGCCTACCAGGACGCCCACCCCGAGCACGAGGTGCAGGGCTTCGCGGTCTCACCGTGCTAACGCATCACTCCTGTTCAAGAGAAACAAGTCTCTCCCACGGACCAAGTGTCGTTGCGTCCGCGATGATTCGTCGGAAGCGGCGTCGCTTGCTCAGGTCGAACTCCAGCCACTCGAAGGTGGACGGGTTCAACCAACGTTCGACGCCTCGGATGAAGCCGTCGCCCGTGTCCGTTGAAACGGTGTGCTGCAATGTAAATCCAATCGTAATTTCTTCTTTGGTGTTCATGGCTTGTATCCCTCTGGAGAGCATCATTGGCCCCCTCTCTTTCTTGTTTCTGAGTGTGGCGGCCGCTCGTCCCCGGCGCGTCCCAGCAAAATCACCGCCCCTTCTCCTGCGTGGAGGTGTCCACGTGCGGAGAGCCCGTCCCCCAGCCCAGACGCCGGAGCAACTGCGCCGTCGACGCGTCCGCGAGGACTTCGCCCGCGACCTGCGCATGCTGCGCAGTGAGCCCGAGGAGCAGCTCGCGCCTCCGCGCAAGCTCGCGCCCGATGAGCGCTGCAGATGCGGCGTCGCGCTGCTGCTCTTGGGCGGACGGCGAATCTGCGCGGACGGGCTGGACCACGCGTCCGTGCTTGCGACCCTCTCGCTCCAGTCCCCCGGAGCCCTGCGCCTGGCGAAGAAGTCGGTGGAGGTTCTCCGCGCGTGGAAGACCTTCGGGAAGGAGGACAGCCGCGGACGCACGCGCGCGTGGGCGTTCGCCGAGACGAACACGGGCCGCAGCATGGTGAAGCCCACCATCTGCGGCGTCGCGAAGGTGAAGGTGAAGACGAAGCCCGCACGCCAGTCAAAGGGCGAGCGCGCTGCCCCGGTATCAGCCCTCGCGGACGCCTTCGCCTAGCCCATCTACAAGTACGTGGTCAAGAAGCGGCAGAACGCCGACGCGGCCTAGCGAGCGGAGGCTGCGGCAGATAGCGACAACGAGGACTGACAGGCTGTCACGCGCGTGTGGGGCATGATCGACTGGCTTTTGAACTATGGAAATTTGATCTAGGGTGACTTGAATCGGTCGAGGTTAACTGGGGGATCTTGATGAAGAACACACCAACGCGGCAGCCTGGTGACCCGCTCCCGGGCTCACTCATTCGCGACCTGCGGCAGAAACACCACCTCACGCAGGGCCAACTCGCACACCGAATTGGAGTTCGTGGCGGGGAAGCGACCATTTCAGCCTGGGAGAATGGTAGTTCCAAATGCGAAGGACCTGCCGCTGAGCTCGTTCTCCGGCTGTTGGGGGATGACTCAGTGAGCATGGACATAGCAGCGCTCACGAGAGATATTGATCTAATCTGGGAGCGGGCTGGGCAGAAATACACCATGTGGCGACAAGTCACTGCCGTCGCTGAGAGGCCCCTTCAGTTGGAGCGTACCAAGTTTGCCAACGCGTTCCCTTCGCTCTCGATACCTGCACGCCAGGTCACGCACGGGTTCCCGATTGTCGACGTGAGTGGCCCCGTCCACAGCATCGGCCCATCGGGATGGACCGGCATGGTTCCAACGTCGCTGGACCACCCACCAGGGTACATCTGGACACTGCGATGGAGCGGCGAATTCCTCTCCCGCGAGAAATGCTGGGAGGCAGACCCTACCGGGGCTACGGGAGGGAACCTTCATATTTCCTCTTTGCTCACCATCGCACTCGCCACAACGCACTTCTTGGTCAGGATGGCTCAGTATTTCGCCATCGATCTATCAACAAGATATACATTGGGGCTTGATCTCCATGGCATGAAAGGCCGCGGGTTGGTTGCCCATAACTCGGCGTACGCCGCATTGGTGGGCAGTCCGGGCCAAAGGAGTGCCGAGGATCACCTGCATGCATCCATAACCGTATCGCTAGGGGAGATTGTCGCCGACCCAGTCACCCATGGGTTGAGGCTTGTTGGCGAAGCTGCCATTCCTCTTCGCCCAGATCTGGTGTCGAATAATGCGCTCCAGCGAGAGCTGGAGGCTGCATGCGAGTACGAAAAGACCACGTATGGTTCGTCTATTCGCGCGCTAGGGTTTCTCGATCAGAAATGAACTGATGGTGCGGTAATCGCTTTGCTGGCGACGGAGCGCCTCGATGTACAGGCGCCCCTTCTCCGGGGCATGGCCTCTCTCGTCCGCCGTACCCTGAAAGCCCTGGGCCTATTGCCCACCATCCGGGGCCCTCTCGTCCATGCCATGCCCGTCGCGTCCTTCTCCCCGCGTCGAGGCACGCGCGAGGTTCTCGCTGCATATCGGAAGCATGGCTGGCTCCGCGCCGTGGTGGACACGGTTGCGGACGCCGTGGCTACGCCCCGGTGGACGGCCTACAAGCGCGTGAGCGGCGGCGCGAAGCTGTGGATGGACCCGCGCTGGAAGTCCCTCGATAGGCTCGAGCGGCGCAAGGCGCTGGAGGACGCCACCCAGGCCGGCGAACTGGTGGAGTTGCCGGCGCACGAGGTGCTGTGCCTCTTGGAGTCCTCGCACCCCGAGTTCCCCGGGCGCGAGGTGCGCAAGCTGGCGCAACTGCACCTGGACCTCGCGGGCGAGACGTTCCTCTGGCTGCGCATGGACCAGGACGTCGGCGGCGCTGTGGTGCGGCCGCAGTCCGGGCGGCTCCGCGTGGTGTATCAGGCCCCCCAGCCTCCCGGTTGGAGGTCTTCGACGGGCCTGGCGGTGAGGCGCCCACGTGGTACGCGCCAGCGCTCCCCTGGACGTCCGAACCCGCAGTGAGCGCCCGCGTGCAGAAGCTCGTCGCCGAACTGACGCCGCGGTCGGCTCAGCGGAAGCCGGACGAGTCGCTCCAGTCCGGCACGGGGATGAAGCGCAGTCCCTCTGGCGAAGGGGTGAGGCCCATCACCCGGTCCACCACGATGCGGTGGAAGAGGTGCACCGTGTCCTCCTCAAGCAGGAAGGCGAGTCGCTCCTGGAGGGGTATCGCGTCCAACACCGCCTCGTCGAGTACGAGGCGGTCGAGGCTCAACAGGAACAGCCCGCTCGGCGGGGCCGTGAAGTCGGAGCGCTCCCTGTCCATGCAGCGAATCTGCCGCCACATGTGCATGAGCCAGTATCGACGCACGTCCCCGTCACTCACACGGACGTCTGCCGGAACCCACTGCACGCCGTGAAGCTCCAGTGGTGCGAGCGCATCCTTCAGCCGAGGCGAGACGACCGGTGCAGGCAGGCTGTGGTGGTCCACCATGACGGGCCTGGGGGGCACCGGCTCCCCGAGTTTCAGCTTCACCGGCTCGCACGTGTCCACGGGCATGGGCTTCAGGAACGAAAGGTAGTCCTGGTCCCATGCCAGCAGCGGATGCTGCTGGGAGCGCGCGCGCATGAGGACGAAGTAGTCGCGTTGCATGGCCTACGTCCCCACCTGGGGCGCTCGACGATGAAGCGCCGCCCCGGTGCGCGCGTGCCGGGCTCCGTGACGCCGGCCTTGCGGGCAGGGATGGCGCGGCTTGCCCTCAAGGCTCCTCGCGCCGGCGCAGCCGACGCCCCCCGGCAAGTAGTCCAGCCCATCAGCGGTAAGCGTCCAGCGGCCGGCCACGATGCGCCCCAGAATCTCTGCGCTGAGTCTGTCCAGCTCGTCCGTCAGCGCTGATGGGTTGGAGCAATAACCGCCCGCTCCGACTGCGCGAGCCACCTTCACAAGGCGGGCCTTCACCGCCTCCGGGTACGACAGGTCCATGTCGAATGCCCAGCCCCCGGCGTGGGGCCCGACGTGGACGGGTACGTGCAGCTCGCATGCGACGGCCAGCACCATGGGGAGGATAACGCCATTCCGCGCCCGGTTGATGTCGTAGCCGAACTTGCGACAGAACCGCGCCCAGACCTCATCGTCCGCCATTGCCTCGGAGCAGATGAGATGGTGCGCGGCGATGGACCAGCGCCCGGTGTACCAGGGGTGAGCGTCCGCCTCGGCTCCATTGAGAATGTTGTCGCGCAGCACCGAAGAGCTGCCGATGTGGCTGCCCCACTCTGCCGCAAAGGGGTGCTCGGGCCTCCCGCAGTACTCGCACGGTGGCCTCTTCGGAGGCTTCGGCCCGTCTCCAGGCCCCGACTTCTCGAATCGGACTCGCCCACCTGCGCGGATGATGACCGGCATAGTCCCGGACATTGCGCCAAGACGATCAAACCGCCCTATAGACGGAAGTGCAGAGCTGGGTTGCACAGAAGACAAAGGACGCTGGCAGCGATGCCAGCGCCAGGAGGGGCGGCTTGGCGCGAGCAGCGGCACTGCACCACGTGCCGCCCTGGCATCACGCCGCAGACTGCGAGCCCTCGCGCAGCGCCTGCTGCAGCCGATGGGCCGCCACCTCGCAGTAGCGCTCTTCGAGATCGACGCCCACCGCGCGGCGGCCGAGCTGCTGCGCCGCCACCAGCGTGGCGCCCGTGCCCGCGAAGGGGTCCAGCACGAGCCCGCTCACGGGGCAGGACTTCTCCACCAGGTGCGCGAGCAGCGGCACCGGCTTCTCGGTGGGGTGCGTGCGCTGTTGGGCCGGCCCCGTGCTCAAGACAGGCGGCCTCACTCGCCCCGCGCTGCGCCGATGCGGGCGCCTGCGGTGCTACCCTCCCCGCACCCACGTTGGCGGGCGAAACGGGAGTGACCGATGGCGGTGCTCGGGTACCAGTTGGCGATCGTGGTCACGTTGGTCCTGGTTCGCCTCATCTCACCAAGGCACTTGCAAGGGGCCGCGCTGGTCTGGACGGCGTTGACGGTCATCAACCTGTTCTGGCCGCCGCTCATCGCCGTGCAGCTGCTCGTCATCTGGGTCACTTACGGCGGGCTCAAGCGCTCCAACCCTCCGCCAGAGCCCCCCAAGGCGGCCGTCCCCATCAAGCGCAAGCCCCAAACTATCGACCTCGGTATCGGCGCCGCCGGCGTCCACGGTGTGACTCCCCAGGGTCCCGCCCAGGGACAGCGCGACAAGAGCCCCGTGAAGGCAGCCCCCACCGCCGCCCCCGTACCTCCTCTGGCTCCTCCGCCAGCCGTAGTGCCAGGGGTGCCTGCGTCCCCGGCGGGCGAACAGCAGCCAGGACAGGCCCCCCTCTCGGGAGCTCCGGCGGGGACACGATGGTCGGTTCAGCAGAACGCCATCTTCGACTTCTTTGCCACGGGGAAGGGCAACGCGGTCGTTCGCGCGAGGGCGGGCACGGGCAAGACCACCACCATCCTGGAGGGCATCACCTACGCACCCGAGAAGGACATCGTGCTTGCGGCGTTCAACAAGCGAATCGCGGACGAGTTAGTGACGAAGCTGAAGAACCCCGCCGCCACGGCGAAGACCCTGCATGCGCTCGGCTTCGCTGCGGTGAAGACGTACTGGAAGGGCACTGCGCTCGATAAGGACCGGGGGTTGACTCTCGCCCGCCGGGCAGCCGGGCACGAGAGTCCCGACCCGATGGTCAAGCTCGTCAGGAAGCTCGCTGCGTTCGGCAAGAACGTCGCTCCGTTCGGCTCCGTAGCCGACCTGGTCGAGTTGGCGATCCAGTTCGAAGTCGAACCCGACGCGGAATGGAGCGAGAGCGGTTGGGACACCGAGACGGTCGCCCGGTGCGCCCACGAAGCCATGAGGCTTGCCACGCAGCGCGACGGCACCGTGGATTTCGACGACATGATTTTCGTCCCCGTGGCGATGAAGATGGTCCACCCGAGGTACGACCTCGTGGTGATCGACGAGGCGCAGGACATGAACCTGACCCAGCTCCTGCTTGCCCAGAAGCTGGTCCGCAAGGGTGGGCGCACGGTGGTCGTGGGCGATGACCGACAGGCCATCTACGGGTTCCGCGGCGCCGACTCGAAGAGCCTTGACCGGCTCAAGAGCGAGTTGAGCGCGGTCGAGTTTCCCCTCACGACGACCTACCGCTGCCCGAAGAAAGTAGTGGCCCTCGCCCAGCAGCTTGTGCCCGATTACAAGGCAGCAGACACCGCCCCCGCGGGCATCATTCGCGACGTGTCGGAATCTAAGCTGGTCGAGGTAGCCACGCCCGGCTGCTTCATCCTCAGCCGCAAGAACGCGCCGCTTGTCTCGACGTGCATCAAGCTCCTCAAGCGGGGCAAGAGGGCGAAGGTCGAGGGGAAGGACATCGGGCGCAGCCTCCTGACCATCGTCAAGAAGCTCGGCGGGACGACCATCGAGAGCTTCCTCTCCAAGCTCGCAGCCTGGGAAGGGCGCGAGACGCAGCGCGCTCGCCTGGTGGCGAAGGACCCAGAGCCGGTCATCGAGCGCATCGCAGACCAGGCCGGAATGCTCGTGGCACTCTGCGAGGACCTCCTCACGACGAAGGAGCTGGAGGCCCGCATCGAGAACCTCTTCGACGATGCCGCCGAAAGCGCCCAGCCTCTCATCATTTGCAGTTCCGTCCACAAGGCCAAGGGGTTGGAGCGCGAGAGGGTGTTCCTCCTCAAGGCCACGTTCAGCCGAACCGGAACGGAAGAATGCAATATCGAGTATGTTGCGATTACGCGCGCAAAGCAGGAGCTGGTCTGGGTGGTCAACTAGGAGCCTGGCGTGGTAACGGGCTCAGGAGCAGGTACCGGACGGCATGATTGCCGCCCCCTGCTTTGCTGCGGCAGACCGCTATGCGGCCGCCACGTGGAAGAGCTTGCGCGGGTTATGGGTGAGGCAGGTGAGCGCCCACTCCCCCTTCGCCTTCTGCAGCCCGCGCAGCAGCAGTTGCCGGAAGCCTCGCGCCTGTTTGATTTGGCCGAAGGGCGGCTCGGCTGCCACCTTGCGTCGGGCGTACACCTCGCGTCCCTTCTTCGTTTTGAGCCTGCGCGCCATCCACTCCTTGAGGCTCAAGTCTCGTGGCATCCGCCCTCGCACCGGTGGCGGCTGCTCCCCATGCTTGAGTCTGCCGGTGGCGATGTACGCGTGGATGCCAATGCTCGCTGCACGTGCCACGTTCTGTTCCGAGAAGTAGCCGCTGTCGGCTGTCACCGCCCCGGGCACCCCGCCGCAGTTCTCCACCACCTGCTCCAGTAGCGGCAGGCATCGCGGGCCAGCAGCGGCCTGAGGTCCAGCTCCGCCACCGCGTCCAGGATGAAGTACGCCAGGTGCCCGGCCGGCAGCCAGTCTCGGGGCGAGGGCGGCAGCAACTCCGACTGTTCAGGGGCGTAGGGGCGGAAGACCTTGCTCATAGATAGGCAAAGCGCATCATGTCCTTGCCTACGCTTTGAGTAGGTTCTTGCGGTTACCCCCAACACGCTCCTAGCTGGCATTGCCCTGCCGCCCAATGGGCGCTCATCCTAGACGCGTCCCCAGCGGTCCTGGCATTCGATGCAATGAGTCCCAGGACTGCGTCAGCGCCAGCGCCTGCACGTTCCTGCCTGAAGACTCGTCCCACGCAGAGGAAGCAGCCCGCCCTGAAGATCTCCGGGGCGGGCCGCCCGTCACCGCTGGCGTGTCACCAGCCGAACGTCCACCGCATGCCGGCGCCGGCCATGCGCTCGCGCTGGTTGGCCTCGGCGAAGGCGAAGAGCCCCAGGTTGCTGCGCAGCCGCGCCCCCGCCTCCAGGCGCGCGTAGGCGCCCGTGAGGGAGGACACGCCGGCCTGGGCCTCCACGTAGCCGGTCCGCACCGGTACGTCAGACAGCACTCGGGAGAGCCCCGCGGCGACAGCTAACCGCGGGGCATCTGAGGGGAGGCCGTCACCGGGGCGAGCGCCGCCTGGCTGCCGAGGGCGCCCAGCGACAGCGCCGCCGACACCACCTCGTCCGCCAGCGCGGGCGCACGGCTCGCCTTCATGCGGTCCAGGGCCGCCTCGATGAGCCCGGAGAGGAAGGTGCCCACGCTGCCGGCGGTGAGCTGGAGCACCTGCTGCAACTCGGCCAGGCCGCGCTGGCCCAGGCTCGCCTTGAGCTGCTCCAGCGCGGCGGCCTTGATGCTCTGCAGCTCCGCGTCGGAGAGGGTGCCGTCGGCAGACGCTGCCTCGAGCTTCGGCTTCAGCGTCACCTCAATGTCCCGGACGACGCCCTCGGCCAGCATGCTGGCGCGCGTGGCCACCTGCGCGAGCTTCGACTCTCCGGCCTGGGCATGGAGCTTCTTCGTGAGGGCGACGAGCGCGGCCGCCACAAGGCCGGCGAGCGCGGTGGCCAGCACGGGCGTGGCCGTGACGGCGGCGGACAGGATGATGGACTTCAGCGTGGGCTCCGGCGGCGAGGTGCCGTCCTGGGCCAGAGCCACCGGCGCGGTGAGGACGGCCGCGAGCACGGCGGCGAGGGCGAAGCGCTTCTTCATGGAGTACTCCTGGGGGACTGCGAGGGGACAGCTACGAGGCGAAGGGCAGCCGGCGGAAGCCCATGAGGTCCGGCCGGTAGCCGAGGTGAGGGAGGGCCTTCACGCGGGCGTCATGGGCTGCGGCGTCGGCGAGCGTGAGGGTGGCCCGGCCGCCACCTGACGCGCCCACCACGACGCCCCCGCCCACGTGCACCATGACGTGCTCGGCGTCGGCGGGCGCGCCCGCGCGGTGGTACAGCACCAGGTCCCCGGGCAGCAGCGCGGCGAAGTCCACCGGGGCGCACGCCGCCCAGAGTCGGTCCGTGTTGTGGGTGGCGCGCCAGTCCGGCCCGCCCACCTGGTGCAGCGTCCACGTCACCAGCCCGGAGCAGTCGAAGACGCGCTGCCCGGTGGTGGCGTCCCGGGTGCCCTTCGCATTCCACCGGTAGGGGGAGTGCATCTGCTGGAGGACGAGGGCGAGGAAGGCGGCGCGCTGCGAGCTGGGCATGGGGACTCCGGACTGACGGTTGTCGTGGAGAGCGGCCGACTCAGCCGATGACGGCGCCAGGGGGCAGCGGGTCCGGCGGGGAGATGCTGGTCGACTGGTGCCGGAGGATGGCCACCTGCACCCGGTTGAGCGTCTCCTCGTCGGTGATGCCGGCCATCTCCAGCGCCTGCACCGCGGCGTGCCCGGCGATGCTGAAGGCCACGTCCCGCTCGGCCTCGCCGGCCGCCACCCAGCGCGCCTGCGTCAGCGGCCCCACCGCGTCCCAGCCGGGCACGTCCCGCCCGTCGAACGTCTTCCAGGGGCCATGCGGCCCGGGCACGTCGTTGTATTTCGTGAAGCCGAGGAAGCCTGCGCGCTTCGGGTCCCGAGGTCCGCTCATCGGGTTCTCCTGGTGCTTCGAGGTGACAGCGCCCGGGAGAAGGGGCGCGGACGCCTGCTGGCGGAGCTGCAACGCCTTGGGCAGCCACAGCTCGCTGCGGGCGCCGTACTCCCAGACGCCGTCCGGCGTCAGCACGTCGCCCGTCTCTTCCGCGCAGATGCGCATGAGGTCGAAGGCGAGGTCGTACCCGCTGGGGTGGACGTAATGGCGCAGGGCAATGGCGACGTTGGCCTTGTGCGTATGGCCGTGGGCCATCTCCTCTCGGACCTGAACACGGAACTTCGCCAGCAACTCGTCTCGGGACATCGTCTTCGGCACGGGTGCCTCGTAGGGTGCTGCGGGTGGAGCCGGCGCCGAGCGCACGGCGGTGAAGCTCAGGTGCCGTCGCGGCCGGTGTCGCGCGCGGCCACTACGTTGGCGGCGTGCTGCATCTGCCGGGCGCTGCGCTCGCCCATCAGCAGATGTGCATCGCTCGCGGCCCGGGCGAGCTGAGGACGGGCCTCCATCTGCCACGACTCCAAGGCCTTCAGGCGCAGGTCCACCTCGCGCAGCAGCAGTTCGTGCTCGGCTACGCGCCGCAGGTCCGCCTTGATGTCCTTCACGTCCGCCGCGACGGTCCCGATGCGCTCCACCAGCAGGGGCACCTGGTCCACCGCGCTCTCGTGCTTCGTCGCTCGGCGGGCCAGGAGCCCGTTCAGCAGCGGCACGATGAGCTGGCTCACCGCCAAGAAGAGGATGGCGACTTCGGGGGTGGGCGTCACGGGACGCACCGCGCATGGATGGGGGCGCTCATGCCGCCGCATCGTCACGGCAGGCGAGGACGGCGTCCGGGCCCGCTTTACGGGGCCTCCAGTGCCATTGTCACCGCTGGGACGGCCCCGCCTTGACTCATTTCAGCGCACTCCAACACCGTCCTGAGCATGGAGCGGTGCCGGCCCGTGGCCGCTCCTTCTCTTCTGAAACCGCAGCCCAATCTGGGCAAGGAGACGACGATGAGCCGAGCTGGCCGATGTCCGGAGGATGGATTCCCGTTGGAGGAGACGCGCTACCTGGGCGGAGGCAGCCACATCCGCTGCCTCAACCCATGGCACCCGCACACGCCAGGGCCCTGCCCGCACTGCGGCAGCCGGGTGACGCCTGAGCGCTACCTCGGCACGCGAGGGCGGTGCCGCAGTTGCCTGGCAGACCGGGAGCCCCTGGAAGAATAGGCAGGTGGGGCTGTGGGACGGGTGGGGTACGAGTCCCGTACGGCCGTCACTGGCGGGCCCGCTGAAAATTGTCCACGGACTCCACGGGGGAAACCGACGTCCTTCCACATGGTTGCGTTGGATTCCGGCGCTCCACTGAACAATGTCCACGGCACGCCGGAGGATGGCCGCAGTCGCGCCCATGGTGGGCGCCTCAAAGGAGAACGAGATGACGTGTCCTGTGACTGTGCCCATGGACGGGCTGACCTACGACTGCTTCCCCCTTGACCATGTGGCCTGCCGGGACGAGGCGTGCGTGTACCTGGTGCTAGATGGAGAGCCGCGCCTGTTCCAATTCGCCATGCCGCCCGTGCTGGACGTTGGCGAGTCAGGGCAGGCCAGGACTCGGCACGCTCACCATGACAGGCGGCAGGATTGGGAGCGGGTATCCGTCACCGGCAACCTATGGGTGGCCATCCACTACACCCCGACGTCGGCCCTGCCGCAAACGCTGCGGCTGCGTCTCGAACGTGCGCTGCGCCTCCGGTACCGCCCGCCCTGTGGCGACCGCTGAGCGCGGTGGACAAGTCCGGGCTGATGGACCTCGACGCGGCGGGTGAGGACTGAAGCCTGCGGCACGCCTCCTGCTCTACGCCGCAGGCATGGACATCCAGCAGAGGTTGGCGCTCGCGAAGCGCCTGGAAGAGGTGGAGGAGGATATGCAGCAGGCCGTGCAGAACCTGGACGGCAGCCCGGCCGCGCGGACCAGGTACCAGCAGGCCCGCGCCGCGCACCTCGAGATGGACGAACTCGTCCTCAAGGTGCTGGGCGCCCGGGACGCGCCTGCGGAGGCCCAGCAGGCTGCGGCGTGACGGGACGCCCTGAAACGCAGCGGCCCGCCACCGGAGTTGGTAGCGGGCCGCAGGAGTTGCTCACGGCGCGGGGCTACTCAGTCGCCCTTGCCGCCCGTCGCCTTGCCGATGATGCCGGCGATGCGCTCGGCGTAGTGGAGCCCCGTGTGAACGAGGACATATGCGTACGTCGTGGCAACCTTCGCGTAGATGAGGCTCTTCGGTCGCTTTGCCTTCTTCATGCGGAGCATGAATTCCAGAGCATCTCCGATTTCTTCGTTGGCGATGCGGCTGGGGACAATCGCCGCCAGCGCGTCGAGAGCATTCGTTGCCAGCTTGATGGTCTGTGGGCCTGCTGCTCGGGTAGAAATGGAGCGAGCCCGCCCGATGAACTTCCACAATTGCACCACGGAGAAGACCGCCCCACAAAGGAGCACGAGCCCCGCGAGGATGGACCGCACGAGGTCCTGGTCTTCCACCGTACTGGTGATGGCGTAGCTCAATACGGTCACCGCGACAAACACGGAGGGCGCAGCGAGGTTCCGAACCAACACTATTGACCTTTGCGTCATTGCCTAGCCCCCCTCCGCCGGCCGCAGCCCCCAGAGCCCCGACACGGCCCTCTGCTGCGCCGTCGCTGCGCGTCGCCCCTCGCCCGTCAGTTCGTAGTAGCGCCGCGGGCGCCCCCCCCGTTCTGGCATGGGCTCGCCGTCGAAGCTGCGCAGGAGTCCCTCTCGTTCCATCGCCTTGAGGGCCGGGTACACGCTGCCCTCGTTGAGCACGACGCTCCCGCCCGTGCGCTCCTTCACCTTGTCGATGATTTCCAGGCCGAAGCTCTTGCCGCTCATCAGCACGGACAAGATGGCCGCCTTCGCCGTCACTGGAGAGTCCATGCCGGAGATAGTAACCTCGAACTTTGAGGATGCAACCCCAAACCGTGAGGAAACCTCCGGTGGCCTCAGCCGGGGAGCCTACGCGACCGGCTTCTTTTCCAGCACCACCGAGCCCGCGTCCACGTTGATGCGCAGGGCGTGGTTGTCGCCCTGCACCACCAAGCCGTGGTGCAGGGCAAGCCAGTAGAGGCGCAGCAGGTCCGCCATGCCCTTCATGCCTGGGCCCCGCTCCTGGCATGCCAGCCCAACGCCTCCGCCTGCCGCACCGACTCTTCATGCGTCACTGCCGCAAGGACCCTGTTATCGCTCCACTTCTGAAGCTACTCCCGCCCCTCGTCCTGAGATCACATGTCGGAGCCGGATGCGCTCTCCCGCGTTCACCCGGCGGCGTTCCAGAGACTTACTGGGAAAATCAGTGCTGGGGTTCCCCGGCCGGCTCCTGGTCGGGCTGCACGGCGCGGAGGCGCCATGAGAACCGAGAGAGCGCCTCTATTCGCGGGCGGGGCGAGGACGAACGCGAGTTCAGATCTCTACCATCATGCGCTTGCTGGCTCGGAAACCACTGGCTGCTATTTGGGGGGCTTTACTTTTCGCTTCGAGTAGGGAAGCGTCTTACTGCAGTTCGCGGTCTTTTCGCTGCCCACGGAGGCGTATCCATGCCGACTTTAGTGGTGAGAAGTGGCGTTCTTCTTCCTCTGCTTATGGCTATGACTTTAACACTACTGCCTATAGTGGCCGAGGCAGAGGCTGATGACATAGAGGCATTTGGAAGAGCCTGCGCTCTAAGTTTGCTCCCGAATGAACTTCGTGCAACGAGCAATGAGAACGCAGACACTGCTTTTCGCAAGATCGCCTGCGAAAACTATTTTCACGACGAGACTAGTGCTGTTGAAGGCAATGGAGACTTGTCAGTATGGGTCATTGATGTCGCTGCAAACGGGAAATCCACAGCACGACAGGTGACTAATAAGGCGTATTGCAGCGATGTAGGCCTTTACGTCTCGTCGCGCAGTTCGCTCTCTATCTTCCAACGCTATACCACACCTGAGGCGCTTCAGGCATGGCAGGCGTGTATGAATCTCTATTCCACCACTCACAATTCCGCAGCCCCAGCGCCTGTCAAGGCCAACGTAAAGGCCAGTACGCTTGAGACAGTTACTGTGACATTTAGATGGGATAGGAACGTCAATCCAGATGCAGGTGCACCGAACTTCCAAAGCATTGATGCCACGGGACTTGCGTGCCCGAAGGCCCCAATTCCACAGAATTCGGCCATATCCTTCGAGGGAGAGGGCAATGCCGTCGTCTGCAGTTGGAATGCCGAATCAAGAGTTGGCACTGTGGCTATCAACCACAGTCGTGGGACTTCCGTCGTATCTGCGACCCGGCCGAACCCCAAGCCTGAGGGAACCGTTGTTCTCAATGTTGTCGCCACCACCACCGGTGTAACAAACCAGTACCGAGCATGCGGGCCAATAGTCGACTCACTCAATCTTCACAATGAGCGCTGCATAAAACAGGTGTCCACTGGAGGCAAGTTCACGTTTCCCGTCAACCGAGCAAAAGAACCAGGCTATGACTGCGTTGATAATAGGTGGTTGCGCTATAGAGTCTGTGCTGAGTTAAGAACCACCAACGCCAGCGAGACTATCACCAATCCCCAGTATACGTGCGCGCGGGACAACGATGGTTCATGCGGTTGGAACGCCGTGGGCGACCCCGGTCGCCTCACATGGGAGGTATCACAACCTCAACATGTCCGAGCTTGTCAGCAACTAGGTTCTCGCAGTGTTTCTGTTGCCTTGTGCGGGACCATCAACGTCACGGGAACAGTGCCAAAGCCACCCCAACAGGCCAGGATTTGGCCTGTCTCGCTCGGGAATACTTTCGAGTTCAATATTCCGCGAGATGTGAGCGGTGACCTCATCGTCGCAACTGATGGTAAATCAGAAACTATCAAGGTTGGTGAGAACCGAAAACCATTGCTTCTTTTGCGTTCTGATCCAGACCACCCACTGGGGCCTTATTATCAATATCAATACATCGGATGGGGCGCGAACGCTGCGGCATGGCCAAGGGGCATGTTCATGCCTGTTGAGTTGCGAAAGGCAGTTACCGACAAGACCAAGGGTTCGAACAAGGCTGGGGCACAGGGTATGTCCACAAAGTAATTCTTTCCCCGTAGCGAGAGTCCCCTGCTTCCGTGACTCTCCCGCACTTTGTGGTTTTTCCTCTGGAAAAGTGGGCAGACGCGGCAGATAGCCAGCAGGCTAATACACCCTGGAACGAAAACACCCTATGCCCTTCCTGGTTGCCGCGTGGATCGAGTGACGCGCGGCATCTCAGCGGATGTTGTCCTGGTGGTACCCATGGAGGGTGCTGGGCCAATGGCCCTCCTGTCGGCCCCAGCAACTCGGTGCATTGATCTGCCCCCGTTCATCGGGCCCCAATTCAGCCTATGGAGCCTCACAGCGCGCGGCCGAGCGCCGCGTCCTTGCCGATGACGAGGAGCCAGTCCCGGAAGACGGCCCAGTCGTCCTCTGGGATGAGCCCGCGCGCGAAGGCGTTGGCCTGCCACTCACGCACGAGGCCCTCGCCACGCAAGAGCAGCCAGGGCCGGCCCGCCGCACTGCGGGCCTCCAGCATGAGGCGCTCCAGCTCCGCGGCGGCCTCCGCCAGCGTGGCCATGGGGTGCGCCACCAGCCAGTCGTAGCACCCCGCCTTCGCGGCGTAGCGATCCTCCTGGGCGGCCAGCTCGAGGGCGGAGTACTTCCCCCAGTCGTCGGTGAGGCCCGCGGTGCCGCCGGCGTCCAGCTCGCGCAACTGCCGCTCCAGCTCGTCGCGCTGCACCTGGGTGTCCTGGTTGATGCGCGCGAAGTACTTCGACGACGCGGCCGAGGCGTCGAGGTAACCGCGAACTCGGGCCAACTGCGTCATCAGCTCGCGCCTCCGGGCCTCCATGGCGTTGCGCTGGTACACCTCTTCAGCGGTGAGAGGCATGCGGCGACTCCTGGCGCGGGCTACTCGCGCTGCTTGGCGTTGTGGGAAAGGAGGCCCTTCACCTGGTAGGTGCGGGCCCCGTGGACGGAGAGCTTCACGACGTCGCCCTCCCCTTCCGGCTCCACCCGCCGGACGCGGCCCGGGCGCGTGCCCAGGAGGACGTCGCCGGGCCGCAAGTCAGCGAGTGCCGTCCAGCCACGGCCTTCCGCGTACAGCGGGTGCGGCCGCGAGGCCACCACCGTGCGTCCGTCCTCCAGCACGAGCCGGTAGCGCTGCGCCCGCGCACTGGAGACACCGGCCACCTCGTACACGTCCGGCTTCAGGGAGGCCTCGTGCCACGTGAGGACGCGCATGCCGGGGCGCACCAGGTCCGCCGGCACCTCGCCGCCTTCCGCGAGGAGAATCGGCTCCCACGGCGCCGGGCAGTACCCGTCCCCGTCGCTTCCTCCACCTCCACCTCCACCGGCCGTTGCCCCGGAGAAAGGCGCCGCGTACTGCGAGGCGAAGGCCGTGTTGCGGCTGGCACTCGGGAGGAACCACTTGCTGGCGCTCGCCCCATACACGTTGACGACGGACACCAGCAGGTACCAGTTGTACACGTTGGAGGCGGCCAGCCCGGAGATGTTGCCGGCGTACATGTACTCGAAGGAAGTGGCCCCGGCGTTGTTGGCCGTGGCGTCGACGGCGTCCCGGTACACCCTGTCCGCCAGCGGGGCGTAGAGCACCTGGTGGCGAAAGCCCAGGTTGGCCGTCTGCCGCACCCACAACTCCACGCGCGCGTGGCGCATGCCGTCGAAGTTGTCGTCCAGCGACTGCGGCTCCAGGAAGAGCTGCCACTTCGCCCAGGACAGCGACGCGCCGGAGATGTTGTCCGCGCACTCCACGCGCACCCTGTCGATATTGGGCGCCCCACCCCGCACCGCCCCGTTGTTGTTGCCCCGGTAGAAGCAGCGGTTGCCGGGGCCCGGGCCATCGAGCGTGACGAGGCTCTTGTAGAACATGGCCTCCAGCGGGTAGCGGCCCACCTGGAGGTTGCCCGACGCCACCTTCAGCGCCGTGCCCACGTTGTCCAGCTTCGCACCCGCCGTCGGGATGCCGTTGCCGTCCTCCGCGTAGTTGCTCGTCTTGAGGGTGTTGGCCGACAGCAAGTCGAACGTCACCATTTTCCGCATGGAGACGGCGTCGATGAAGAGGGACTTCCCTCCGTCCGCCGCCGGCACCGAATTCGGGGTGCCTGAGGTGTCGAGGATGAGCGAGACGGACACCGCACCCGCCGGAGCAGTGCCCGTCACCTTAAAGCGTTGGTAGGTGGCGGTGACGGTACTCAGCGTCGTCAGCGGCAACCCGACAAGGGCGCCCGTCCTGTCCAAGAAGCGCAGGTACAGGTTCCACGGAGGCGGCGCGGAGGGCGCCGCGGAAAGCTTCACCCACGCCTCGGCGTAGAACTGGTCCCCGCTGGCGCACGGAATTTCTCCAGCGAAGGCGATGGCCGAGTATGCCCCCGCGACGAGGGGGAGCTTTCGACACCAATTGCCCTCGCGCGCGTTGGCCGGGTCATTGACGAGGTAGCTACCCTCTGGCGACTTACCCAGCGCCGCCGTCCCCGCCTCGCTGTAGCCATTGGGCACGAGGTTGTCCGACGGCGGCAGCAGCAGGTGCTGGGTGGCGATGGCGCTGGCAGCCACCTTGTCACTGGTGACGGCCGCGGCGGCCAGGTGCGCCGGCTTCACCGCGCCGGCCGTGACGTTGGACAAGTCTTGCACCGCCATGGTGACGGTGTCCGGGTCCGTCGCCACCGCCCCGCCAAGGACGCGCCAGCTACTCTGGTTGCCGTTGGAGTAGAGGGCCTGGACGGCACAGCGGACATTCTGCGTGGTGGCCACCCGCAGCGACACCACCGCGCGCCTCTCGGAAGGCCCCACCCGCACCGGCTCCACGAGGTAGGCGTCGGTGTTGTTCGGGTCATTGCCGGTGAAGACGGCCACCTGGAAGCCCACCAGCAGGTGGGCCGGCAGCACCTCGGTGTGCGCCCAGCGGATGTCGAGGTACTTCGGCTTGAGGATGCGGGGCGTCCGGTTGGTGGGGGTGCCGTCCTCGATGACGCCGCCGACGCCTTCTCTCTCGCGAGCTCGCATGACGTCTTCTTCCTCAGGCTGGCGGGGTGGAGGACACCGTCATGGTGACGGAGGCCGGCGTGGTGGGCGCGGCCAGCACGGTGACGGACGCCGCGTTGGCGCTGGGGTTGCCCGAGGTGTCCACGGCCTTCAGCCACACCGTGTAGTTGGCGGGCGACGGCAGCGGCCACTCGTGCGCGGTGGCGCGCACCTTGGCGATGAAGGTGGCGCTCTCCCAGGCGAGTCCGCCGTAGCGCAGCTCGTACATGTCCCTGTCCAAGTCGGCGATTTCCGCCCAGCGCAGCGTGGCCGTGTTGCCGTTGAGGCTGTAGGCGAAACCGGTGACGTCCGACGGAGGCGCGGCCTTGCCCAGCACCGTGTACGAGGCCTCGGAGAAGGCGGTGACGAGGCCGTTGAGGACGGCGGCCACCTGCACGCTGTACGGGCCGGGGGCAATGTCCCGCAGCTCCCAGAAGTGCACCTGCACGCCCCTCTCCGTGGCCCAGTTGCCCCCGGCCTGCCGCCAGCGCACCACGTACTCAGTGGCGCCCGGGTGCTGCGTCCACCGCGCGTTGAGGGACACCTTCAGCCCTCCGTTGGTCGTCTTGTAGAGGCTCTCCCCCAGCACCAGCCCCGCGGGCGGCGCGGAGGATGGAAGCACCGAGGTGGGCACCGGCTGCACCTTCACCCCGTACTCCACTTCCGCGTACTTGCCGGGGTGGTGGCGCAGCGCGGTGACTTCATACAGGTGCGGCTCCACCTCGCTGACGCTGAGAATGCGCCACGTGGTGGGCGCCAAGTCGGACGCGGCGAGCACCCAGACGGCCTGAGGCGTCGGCGCCGCGGAGAAGGGCGTGGCGACGGTAAGGGCCCGGTACGGCGCCGGGGGCAGCGTCGCCAGGGGCCGCTCCTCCACCTTCCCGTCCGGCAGCACCACGAAGAGGGTGTACGCCTTGCCCACCTCCACGGTGACGTCCGAGTCGAGCTCGACGAGGGAGGCGGTGGCGGCCACCACGCGCCCGCCCCAGCGGCGGCCGGCCCGGTGCGAGTCCAGCACCTTCACCACGGCGCCGGGGTTGCGCAGCGCCCCCTCGAGGCCAGTGCGGAATACCACCGTCTCCGTCTCCAGCCTCTCGGTGTACAGCAACCACCGGCCCACCCGCTGCGCCTGGCTGCGCGAGGTACAGCCCAGGGCCACCACCTCGGTGGGGTTGTAGCCGTAGGTGGCGAGGCCCTCCTCGTCGGCCACGTACTCCTTCGCGGACTGGTAGTGGTTGGCCGGGTCGTTCCACGTCACCAGCGCCACGGTGTGGCGCGCGCGCCGGCCGCTACTGGAGTAGGTGAAGAGGCCGTCCACCACGTTGGCCGGGGTGAAGAGGTACTCGGCGTCCCGGGGCGCGTCCTGGGCGACGTACACCGCGCCGCTCGCCCAGTACGTCATGCCGCGGAAGACGGAGGCGAGGTTGTTGACGACCTGGTACGCGTCCGCCTGCGTCTGGAGGTAGAGGTTGCAGCGGAAGCGCGGCTCCATGCCGCCCTTCCCGTCCGGCACCAACTCGTCGCAGTAGCGGGCAATGGTGTACAGCCCCCACTTGTCCACGTGGGCCGGGTTGAGGAAGCGGCCCAGGCCGTAGCGCTTCGTCGTCAGCAAGTCGTAGAAGCACCAGGCCGGGTTGTCCGTCCACGCCACCTGAAAGGTGCCGTCCCACGTGCCGGTGTACGCCCGCGTGGTGGGGTTGTAGTTGGAGGGCACCCGCACCTTCAGCCCGCGAATGCGGTAGCTGCGCGTGGGAATGGACTGGAATTGGTGCGCGGACACCTGCAGCGCACACAGCGCGCTGTTGGGGAAGCTGAGCTTCTCGTCCACCAGCGTGGCGTAGGACTTCCAGTACGTCTTGTTCTGCCGCGTGGCGGAGCTGCTGTCCGCGGTGAGGCGCCGCACGCGGATGTCCCACGGCGGGCTGCCGGTGAGCTCCACGCGGTACGTCCTCTCGTAGGGGCTGGTGCACTTGCCAGAAATGGTGCCCGCCCCCTTCAAGTCCTGGGCAACGTAGCCGCCGCCGTTGCTCTGCACGTCAATGGCGATGGCGACGAGGTCAGGGCCGAGGTCCCCCGTGACGGGCTGCTGCTGGGACAGCTGCGGCACCTGCACGGTGACGCGCACCGCGTCCACACTGGCGTCGGTGACGGTGCGCACCACCGGCGTGTCCTTCTTCACCTCGGTGTTGACGACGTACTCAGCCTCCGCCGAAGGAAACCCGGGGATGTACTCCTGCGACTGCGTGCCCTTCACGTCGTAGAGGGTGACGTCGCGGAAGTTGAAGCTGCCGTCCGGGTTCTGCACCGGCACGCCGTCGAGGTAGACGGACTTCAGCCCGTCCACGAGTCCTTCGATTTCGCCCTCGCACAGCAAGTCGAGGACACGCGCGTGCGCGGACGACTTCAGCGTGTCTGGGCGCTCCACCGGCGAGCGCTGGGCCTCGCTGCCGCCCTTGCCGCCGCTGTTGCCGCCGTAGCCGATGAGGGGGCCCTTCTCAGACATCCGGCGCCTCCGGGTCCGCCTGCTTCACGTTGTGCGAGAGGAAGCCGGCCGTCTGGTACGTGTGCGCGTCCTCCACTGTGACGCGCACCACAGGCCCGCGGCCGCACGGCGCCACCTGCCGCACCACGCCCGCGCATGCACCGACGAGGCGCGCGCCGGGCACCAGGTGCCGCACCTCCACCCAGGCCTCTTCCGTGCGCACGCGGTGGTTGTACGTGCCCACGAAGGCCCTCCCGTCGTCCAGCTCGACGCGCCAGCAGTCGGCCTCGAGGTGGGCCACGCCGGTGACGGGGAAGTCGCCCCACGCCAGCGTCGCATCGTGCTGGGTGCGCACCCAGTCGCCCACCTGCAGCTCGCCCGCGGGCACCTCGCGGCCGTCTGCCAGGAGGACGGGCACCCACGGCGCGGGGCAGCCGCCACCACCCGCCGGCTCGCCCCTCGGTCCGCTCTGTCCGCTGCCGCCAGCGCCGCCGAAGCCGCCCCCGGCATTCCACTCGGTGACGATGCCGGCGGAGATGACGCAGCTGCCCACCTCCAGCTCCCCGTAGCAGAGGGGCACCGGGTGGCCCTGGCCCAGCGTGTTGACGGGCCCGTTGAAGGTGTACGAGGGCTGATTCTCCGGCCGCTCCACGGGTGCCAGGGGCGTGGGCGGAGCGAAGAGCAGCTGCGAGACGCCACCCACCACGAGGGAGGCGCCCATGGTGATGAGCGGCGTGCCGGCACCGAAGCCGTAGACGGAGAGCACCGCGCCACCGGCAATGAGCACCGCGCCCAGCACCACCTGGAACCAGCCCGACTTGGCCCCGGCCAAGGCCGGCATGACGGTGATGACGCGCGAGCCGCTGGCCGGCGTCGCCAGCTCCTCAGCCCCGACGTCCTGCTTGCCGATGAAAACGTGGAAGCCCGGCTCGCTGTTGTCCACCAGGTACCGGGCGAAGCCCTCGCACACCGCGGACAGGGCGCGCACCGCCTCCGCCGGGGAAGGCACGCCCAAGTCCAGCCGCCACACCCGCCCGAAGCGCCGGCCCAGCGGGCCGCCCAGTACCACCGTCGTCAGCATAGGCTGCGGTGCCGCACAACCTTCCGGGTGATTCGCTCCCAGAAGCCGCTGTACGTCTCCCTTCCGGAGAGCCGATTCTGGAGGTGGTGGAGGACAACGTCCGCGCCCAGGTACACGCCCGCGTGGTTGGGCACCGGCGAGCGCAGCTGCATGAGGAGGACGTCGTGCTCGCGCAGCGCGCTGCCGGTGACGTCGACGAAGCCGGCCTCGGCGTACCCCTCCAGGTAGAGGTTGCCGCCCTTCTCCCACCACGCGTCAGGGCGGTGGAAGTCCGGCAACTCCAGGCCCAGCCGCTCCGCGTAGTAGTCGCGGACCAGCGAGAAGCAGTCCAGCACGCCGTGACTGAAGGGCCGTCCGATGAGCGGGGGCCGGTACCCGGTGGGGTACCAGAGACGCCAGTGCCCCACGGGGACGTTGATGATGAGCCAGGGCAGGCCCCAGCGCTCCATCATGACGCGGTCCGCCTCGCTCGGCTCCGGCGCGGCGTTGGGGTGCGAGTGAACGACGGCGAGCACCTCGCCCTCCGCCTCAGCCTGGGCGTAGTCCTCCGGATGCAGGACGAAGTGGGACTGCCCCTCCGCCTGGTTCCGGCACGACACGTACCGCTGAGCGCCAGCCACCAGCACGACGAGACCGCACGCCTCGCGCGGGTACTCGTCCTGCGCGTGCTCGAGCGACGCGGAAATGACATCTTGAGAGAACGCCGCCACGTCGCCTGGGGCCATCACTACCTCCCAAGAGGTATCATGCAGTTCCATGCCATCTGCACGAATGCCTGCAAGAGTGGACGCCGTCCGACCTCTACATGAGTAGGTCGACGGAGCCAGCGACACGACCTATCGAAGCTCGATGTTCTCACGCGCAAACGGCTTTAGACCGAACAAGTCACGCACCGGAACTCAAACTCTAGGATTCGCAATCGGGACCCCAAATGATGCTCCATGGCGCTCAGTTCACAAGCGCGGCGCCGAAGTAAATTTACACTCTCCTGCAAGCCTTCGATGGCCTTCCGACAGCATCTCAAGAAAGAGGACCACATGAGTTTCGCCCAGGCCAGAACCGCCCTCCTTGACGCCCTTCGCTTACCCGAAACCCCGGTAATTGCCCTTCACGGCGACTGGGGAACAGGGAAGACGCATCTTTGGAACGACATCCTGCCCGACTTGAAGCCACTAGGCTTTTCTCCGATCTACATCTCATGCCTGAATCACAGCTCAATTGATGCGCTAAAGTCAGCCACATTCGGCGCACTACTAATTGGGCAATCAACGAAGTCAAAAATCGCAGCAAAAGCTACCCGGGCAGTGGTTGCCGTCGCCAACAGCCAACTCCCAGATGAACTGAAGATTACCGCAACTCTCGCTGATCTTCAGTCGTTCCTTCCCGCCTTACGGGACGTGCTCCCTAAAAAATCAGTGATCGCGTTCGACGATATCGAGCGTGCCGCCGATAAGATTGACGCAACGGAAATACTAGGATTCATCACCCACCTCGCGACACTCTCCGAAACACGAATACTCTTAATTGCAAACAAAGAAAGATTGGAGAAAGACCCCAAATGGAACGAACTGAGAGAGAAAACGATAAGCATGGAGATTTCTCTGGCAATAACGACGGACGAATCCATCTCAATCGGCCTAGGCAAAATGCCCGAGAAGCACTTCGAGACGTTCAAATCATGCATCAACAAACTCAAGATCACTAACATCAGAACAATACAACGAATGCGCCGCACATATAAGGCCCTTGATGACGCAGGAGTCATTCTGCCGCACCATTGGCCTTATCTCATTCCAAGCATCGTGCTGTTTGTTGCGATTCATCAAGGAACACACAAGAATCCGCTCACGCTCGAGCAAGCGCTTAACCCATTCTTGATCAAATTTGAGAATCCCGAGAAACTAACCGACGACCAGAAGGCGGCCAAGCAACTGCTGGACGAGTACAAACTCGGCCATCCTGACGAGTTTGAGACCCAAGTGCTAGTACCATACCTTGAGCGTGGCTTCCTCGACCGAACCGCCCTAGCAAACTACCGCGAACTCCTCGACAGCAGGCAGCGCAACTTCGAGATGGAAGAACTTCTTCGACTGGCCCACCAGAGAATTCGATGGGAAGCAAATCATCCGCACGCGACTGTGAACAATGTACTGTCATCTATTCTTGAAAATGCAGAAATCATCCACAGCGGGACTGCCAATGCAGCAATCAAACTCGCCGACGAATACGCATCGAAGGCGATGGGGGCCTCCATTGCAAGCAAATGGATCTCCAGTCACGCGAGAGAAATATCAGCATTCGCACGCCTGGACAGCTTCCACTATCGACACAACATCGATGGATTTCACGAGCTAATCCTGTCCGCCATCGAGACCGAGAGACACGCGGCGTTTCCCATCCCGACTCTCGATCAATCATTTGACTTTCTCGAAACGAATAAGGGCATGGAGTACGGGCACATCACGCGACTCGGTGGAGCGTCCGTCGAAGAGATTGAAGGCTTCATTCGCACATGCAGCTCGGAGGCTCGCCAAGCCGCTTTTGACGTACTCTCGCGGCATCTCTGGAATGACGATCCATCGCATTCGCTTCATGCAATTTCGAGAACATTCAGAGAGGCGTGCCAGCGGATTGTAGCGAAGGAGCCGAAGTCTCGCCTTGCAGGCATTGTCGTGCGTGAGTTTGCCCGTGCAGGGAAGCCACTCACTCCAACTGCCGATGCGGAGCCGCGATGACGTCCTGCGACGCACACGGAGAAGTCGCGGTTACATCAACAGCCCCACTCCCGGGAATCCCCCGTAGGGAAGCACTGCGGTGGCCCCGAAGCGCAGCTTGCAGCTCGCGAGGCGCTTCCCACACCGGTCCTCGGCCGGGGTGGCCGTCGGGGTGTCGTCCACCTTCGCGACGGGCGGGCCCGCGTAGCCGCAGCCCTCGCCCCGGTACTCCCAGCCGCACATCTGGGTGATGACGCGCAAGGGGATGCGGACGCCGTCCAGGTCGCACCGTGCCGCAAGGGTGAACTCGATGAGGTGCTTGTTCTCCGTCGTCTTCTGGTCGACGACGAACTCGTCGTCCGGGAAGGCGTCCACCGGGCTCGCGGAGGGGTTGGTGCCGCCGGGGAAGTTCACCGCGTCGAGGTAGCGGACGAAGGTGCGCTTGCGGATGACGCGCGCGCCGAGCAAGTCATTGAAGTCCCGCGCGAGGGCGCCCACGGTGCCCAGCACGTTGGCCAGGGTGAGGGTGGGCCGTGGCAGCCGCCCGGTGCCGGACTTGTCGAAGCCCCGGGCCTGCACGGGCCACGGCTGGTACTCCGCGCCCTGCCACACCACCGGCCCTCCAAGCCCGTTGGTGCCCGCGTGGAAGTAGTTGATGCCGCCTCCCGGCAGCGCGCTAGCGTCGAGGACAAACAACTCCACGAGCGCACCCGGCTCCAGCTTCTGGATGTCCTCTGCAATGCTCACCTACGCCACCTCCTCAAACTCGACGGACACGTCGTACGCGTTGAAGCCCTTCACCACGGACGTCCACCTCTCGCAGACGACGCGCAGCACCTGCGCGCCCGACGCGGTGAAGGTGAGGATGGCGCCGGCGCCAGGCGCGGCGGTGAAGGTGATGAGCCCGGAGCTGGAGAGCGCGTAGCCTGTCCCCGCCACCAGGACGCCGTCGCGGTACACCAGCGGGGCCGCGCCCCACCCCGTCGCGGGCACCAGCTCCCCGGGGACGTCGGGGGACAATGGCCGCTGCAGGAGGTACTGCGTGCGCGCGCCGTCCCCCGTGCCGAAGCGGAAGCCGGTGACGGCCCACGCGCTGTCCGGCACGACGAACTCGAAGGCGGCCACCCCACGGTGCGTGCGCAGGAAGGCGTCCAGCGCGTCCGCCTCCGTCTTCTTCCTCGCGGTGAACTGCACGGACCAGCGCTGCAGGAGCCCGCGCGCGCCATCCTCCGAGCGCTGCGAGTACCCGTCGCCGAACTGGGCCTTGCGCACGCGGAGCTGGCTCTCCAGCTGCGCGCCGTAGTCGGGGGTGAAGGGGAAGCGCTCCATGTTCGACATCGTCTACGGAGCCGTGGACGCCGTCCGACTCTGTCGCCCACGCCCCACCACTACGTTGTGGCATTGCTTTCTGTGCGGGGTCGCTCTCCCGCACCGTGGACGCCGATTAGCCGAACAGTCAGCTCCGCGCGGGCTATCTACCCTCCCACGCTCGGCCACGCTGGGCGCGCCCTTACTGCTGAACGGATGCGGTCGGACCCGAGGTCTGCTCGAGGAGCTTCGAAATCCATCCGAGCCGCTCCCTTACATAGCGGCCGGCGACGGCGAGTTCTGCCTCGACGGGCTCACCGGCGCGCCAAGCGAACTGCCTAGCCGTTTCCGGATCAGCGAGGAACTCATCGAGTCCCTTACCGAGCGATTCCGCAGTGATAGCCCCACTGTAGGTGGCAAGGATGAGCCTGCAGTAGCAAGCCTGGACCAGGAGAATGCGTGCGAGGACAGGCTGGGTCTCCGACGAGAAGGCGATGAGGAGATCGAGGAGCGGCTCGAGCGACGCACGATGCTTTCCACTGGGGATTGCAGCCGACTCGAACTCACCCAGAGTCATCGGGCGTAGCCCCGCTTCGTCGTCCTTGACGAGCATCGCATCGAGCATTTTGTCGACCTCTCCCACCATAAGGCCCTGGTGCTTGTAGACGGCGATCTCTTCCTCTCGCCGACTGGAGGGGTCATTGGCATTGGGGTCGTACCGCAGACCCGGCTCGGCACGTGCGAGAACAAAGTCATCCGTGAAGGAGTAGGCGTAATACTTGAGCAGGTAATACCGGACACGAATCGACGCATCGAGCGTGAGGTCGACGAAGGTCATGCGCCGCTGCAAGAGGCGGTACATAACCACCGGCTGAGTTAGCCGGTGGCACGTAGAGTAGAGGTAGTAGTCTTCGGTGTTGATCCAACTCTGCGCGCCGACGCCAAGGTTCCCCGAGCGCGAGCTTCGGGCAAGGCTGATTACCCGGTAGTAGGCTTCCTCCACCGCGTCATGTAGCTGGAAGACCAAGGGCTCGATTTCCGCATAGAGCCGCTTACGCGCTTCATACTCGTAGTCTCGGCGGGCAGCGCGGTCGCTGTTGCGATCCACCAAGTCGGCCTTGCGAGCCTCGACTTCCTGCTGCAAAACCCCACGCACCTGCTCGACTTCCCTCTGCAGTTTCCCCCGCACCTGCTCGATATGGCGGCTGGTGAAATATCCGATGATGCCGCTGACGATGGCCGAGACGACTACCGGCCCTAGCAACAGCGCAATCCACCACGGCGTAGTGAGCGGAGTGGGATTGTTGCTGCCAGAAGCCTGCGCTGCTGCTTCTGTTCCCCAGAGGCAGCCAGCCATGAGCCACAGCACTCTACTGATTACGTGAGACTGGGACAGGCGCGTCCGGTTTGACACATGGAGCGGCATTGGCATCCTCCAGGGGCGGGTACACGCGTCTTCCCCTGGAATGCTCGCCCCGTGAGCAGGCATGGGTCAACCGGCGGAGCCGCTACACGCCCATCAGATCATCGTAAAGGGCGTCCTGCTCCGTCCCGGCCTTGGGTTGGCCCGCTCCAGCCGCACGGATGAAGCAGACGTCAGTCCTGTCTCTTCGAGAGCGTGGCGGTTCCCGAATTCTCGATGATGGCGCGCGCAGCGCGCCGCAGGAAGCGCCTGAGGCCCTCACCGCGCAAGCGCGCCTCGTTGGCCTTGGCCCGGTTCTGTCGTCAGGACTTGGACGTGACAACACGCTGCCAGCCCCTATCGCCGCCTCCACGTAAAGTTGTAGATGCTGCCGCCGGGCTGCAGCTCCTCGCCCACCACCTTGCGGATGGTGTCCGCCAGGTGCCGGCCCATGCGCTGTGCGTCCTCGCGGCCGCCCTGCGACTGGACGTCGACGGACGAGGAGCCGTCCGCGTTGACTACCACCTGCACGGACATGTGGACGTCGCCACCGCCCAGCGCCTTGTTGGGGACGATGGTGCCGGAGCTGCTGGGGACGAACAGCTCCGGCCCCAGCTCGCCCACCACGTGGGCATGGCCGGCCCGCACCGGCCCGCCGGCTGCACGCGCACCGCCCACCATGGCGCCGAACATGCCGGACAGGTCCGCGCCGCCCACCACCGCACCGCCTCCACTACCCCACGCACCCGCCAGCGCTGACGTCGCCGAGTCCAGGAGCGCGACGAAGGCGCGCTGGGCCATGAGCCGGGCGATGTCCTTCAGGATGCCGTCCACCATGGTGCCGAACTCCAGCTTGCCGGTGGTGGCGAAGGTGACGAAGGCGTCCTCCATGTGCTGGGTGGCCGCCACCATGGAGTCCTTCGCCAGCGCGAAGCCGGTGGAGAGCTGCTCCTGGAGGCGCTCCACCTCCTTCCGGTAGGCCACGGCCCCCAGCCTGCCCTCGTTGAAAAGGCGGTTGACCATGTCCATGCGCTTCTGGGCTTCGAGGAGCGGGTTGAGCTGGCGCTCGAGCTGCTCCAGTTCCTTCGCCAGCTGGGCCTCCGCCTTCCCCTCCTCCGTCCAGAGGCTGCGCGCCTTGGCCATCTGCGCCTGGTAGGCCGAGAGGGACACGCGCCCCTGGTCCAGCTCCTCACGGAGGATGCGCTGGGCCTGCGCGTACTTCTCCGCCCCGGGGTTGCCCAGCTCGCGGTTCAACTCCTGGAGGATGCGCGTGCGCTCCTCTTCGGCCTTGGCTGCCGCCTTCTCCGCGGCCTTGGCTTCCTCCGCTGCCTTGATTTTGGCGATGGCCACGTCCGCCTGCCGCTTCTGCTCGGCGGTGAGGGCCGCGTACTCGTCGCTCAACTCCAACGCCTCGCCCTTCGTCTTCCCGAGCGCGCGCGCCTCTTCCTCCAGCCGAGCCAGCCACGCCGTGGCCTTCTTCTCCGCCGCCTCCTTCGCCTTCACGTCGTCCAGGAGGGACTGGGCGGACTGCGACGTGGCGGCATTCACCTTCGTCGTGGCGGCCGCGCGCTTCTCCTCCTCCGCCGTCAGCGTGTTGGACGCCTTCGCCGCGTCGTCGAGTCGCTGCTGCGCCTTGAGAAGCTGCACCTCCCGCTCGCGCTGAGCCCGGAGTTCCTCCTCGATAGGCTTCAGGTCCTTCTCGGAGCGCATCTTGTACTTCTTGGTGCCAACAATTTCCTCCCGGGTTTGGTGGAGCGTGTCACCCTTGGCATCAACGGAAATCGCCTTCTCCATGTTGGCCCAGTACTTCTTGAGGCGCTCCTGCTCCAAGCGCGCGTCCACGAGGTCGGCCTTCACCATGCGCTCGAAGTCGGCGCGCAGGCCCTCCATGGTGCCCGTCCCAGCGCTGAGGGCCTTCTCGTACTTCGGGCCCAGGTTGATGAACTCCAGCCGGGCGAGGTTGTAGGCCTCCTGCTGCTTCGTCAGGTCCTTCTCCACCTTCAGCCGGGCCTGGAGGTCAGTGATGATTTGGCTGGCCCGGTCTGCAGCGGCCCCGCTCTCTCGGATGGCCTGCTTCGCCTTCTCGCTGGCCTCTTCCGCCGCCCGGCCGAACTCGAAGTAGGCCGACGCCGCCAGCCCCAGGGCCGTGGTGATGATGCCGATGGGGCCTCCCAGCGCGCTGAGCGCGGCGGAGCCCGCCCGCGCCGCGAAGGACGCCCCCTCGATGGCCAGCGCCTCCTTCACCTTCGCCTGCGCCAGCGCGTTGGAGGCGATGGCCGCGCGCGTGTGCGCCACCGTGAAGGGGCCCTCCAGCGCGGCTGCCGTTTCGAGGGCGGCCTGGCGCTGCTGGAGCATGGCCAGCGCATTGCGCAGTGCCGCCGCCCGGCTCTCCGTCACCCGGCGGGAGTACGCCGCATCCGCGAGCGCAGCATTCGTCATGGCGTCGCGCGCTTGGCGCGCGGCACCCGCCTTGTCTGCCAGGGCCTTCGTCCAGTCCTGGGCCCACCCCGCCGCGCGCACGGTGGCCAGCACCGCGAGCCCCTCGCCGAGGTAGCGCGCGGCCGTCGTCACCTCGTTGAAGTGGCGCAGGAGGCCGTCCATGGAGGGGCCCATGGCGGACAGCAAGCCGTCCCCCACGTCCACCTGGAGAGAGGCAAAGCGCGCGCGGAGCTGGTCCAACTTGAACTGCGGCGTCTCGGCCATCTTGTTGAAGGCCACTTCGGTGCGGCCCGCGGAGTCCTTCATGTGCTCCAGCGACGCGGCGAAGTCCGCCGCAGCGGTGCCGGTGAGGGCCATGGCGGGGAGCAGCGCCTCGACGCCTCCCACGAGGACGGCGAGCTGCTCCGTGTTGCCATGCGTCCGCTCCCGGACGTGCTCCATGAAGCCAGCGAAGCCACGGGCACGCAGCCCGGCCGTGGTGAAGTCGACGCCGAGGGCACGTGCCAGCTTCGCCGCGTCCTCCGAGGGTTTGGCCACCTGTGCGAGGATGCTGCGCACGCCCTCCATGGCCGTCTCCGTCTTGATGCCGGACTTCGTCAGCGCCGCGTTGGCCGCCAACAACTCCTGCAGCGAGACGCCCGTCTGGGACGCGATGGGAGCCACCTTTCCGATGTGGCGGGCGATGGCCTCGATGGACGTCTTCCCGTCCGCCGCCGAGACGAACATGGCATCCGCCGCCTCGGTGGCACTTCGGAGGCTGCTGCCGTACGTGGCCATGATGCTCGTCAGGCCGTCCGCCGCGGTGCCCACGTCGGTGACGCCACCGATGGCGAGCTGGTTGGCGACGCGGAGCATCTCGGTGGCCTGCGCGGCGTCCGACGCGCCGGCGCTCATGATGTCGTAGAGGGCCTTCGCTTGGTCCGTGGGCATGCGGCCGAACTCGGCGCCCAGGGCCTTCGCGCGCTCGGCCAGGGTGCCCATCATCTTCAGCTGCTCCCCGTCCAGCAGCGTGCTCACCTGCGCCATGGCCGTCCCGAAGCCGAGGGCCTCGGTGGTGGCACTGCGAAGGGCCGCGCCGGCAGCGGCCACGCCCACGAATTGGCTCACCAGCCCGCCGAGGCCGCGCGCGAGGCGCGTGACGGGCGGCTCGGCGGCCTCGGTGACTTGCTGGACGTCCCGGACGGCGGCGGCCGCCTTCTCCTGCGCCGCGTGCATGTCCCTCAGCTTCAGGGACGCCCGCTCCAAATCCCCCATGAAGCGGCCCACGGCAGCCGTGTCCATGAGGGACTTCTGGAAGCGCTCCATGGCGACGTCGCTGGCGCCGAGCTGCGTGTTGAAGCGCTGGAGCCCCGCCGTGTCGCCGAGCGCGGCCTGAAGCCCTCCAGCCGCAGCCGTCACCAGCTCCAGGTCCTTGCTGACGGTGCGCATACGCTCCAGGGCTCGGTTGGTCTCCTCGACCTCCCGCACCATCCGCTCCAGCCCCTTCAGGTATTGCTCGGTGGCCGTCTCCACCTTCTTCGTCGCCGTCTCCGTCTTCTCCGCGGCGCCGCTGAGCTTCGTGAGGGACTCCACGCCCGCCTTCGCGTCAGACGAGTCGATGCGGATGGACAGCGTGGCGAGGTCAACGCCTTCGGACATGGACGAGTCCCTTCACGAGATGCGGCGCGGCGAAAGCAGACAGCCGGCCAAGCACTGAAAGCATGAGTAGTGGCACGAGGCGCCGGGCATGTGGTGGCTTCGCCCCATGCGTGCGCTATGTGTGTCCTCGCTCCTGCTCGTCGCCGTGGCTGGGTGTGACCTGCGTTCCGACGAGGAGAAGGCGAAGGAGAAGATGCGGGTGGAGGAGGTCCGCGAGAACAACAAGACGTCCGCAGGCCCCGACTTCCGCATGGAGACGGCCGGCCGGTACAACACCACCTTCGTCCGGGTCGTGCGCCTCCCGCACGGTGATGTTGCGGCACACGCGGCGGAGCTGAAGATGCAGTTCTCCCTCTTCGACTGCGCGATCCAGACGCGCATCGACGATGGCTACACGCATATCGCCGTGCGCGACATCGACACGGGGGAAGAAGTCGTCAAGCCGGTGACGGAGTTTCGACGCCGCGAGCAGTGCAGCGAAGCTGAGCTGGATGCTCTCGTCCCCGCCGCCCCCTGACGTCGCCACCTCCACCCGTCACTCTTTTCGCAGGGACGCAATGAATGCGGCGTCCAACTCCCGCAGCAACGCCACCTCCGCCGCGGTGGGCCGGTGGCCGGTGAGCCGGGCCCACGCCTCCATGTCCTGGTAGGAGATGGAGGCCACCGCGAAGGCACCCGGAGTCCGGGCGTTGCTCAGCTCGCAGAACCACGCCCAGACGTGGGCCAGCGGCTCCGGCAGGGAGTGCTCACCCACCAGCGCGGGCGGCACCTGCCCCGTCGACTTCGCGAGCTGCTGCAGGTGCGCGCGTAGCGAGACGCCAGACGCGTCCTCCCGGCTCAGGCGGAAGTGGTGGCGTGCGAAGCCGAGGAGCTCGTCGGCGAGCTCTCGAAAAAACGGGCGCGGTCCGCCATGGCCTCGTCCACCTGGCGGCGCAGCCACGGGTAGGCCGTGTACACCCGGCGGACATTCTCCGGCGTGAAGGGCACCGCCACCCCGCCCTCGCGCACGCCGCTCCAGGACACCGTGCAGCGCACCAGCATCTCCAGCGCGTCCGACTCCGACTCCTCGGCGGTGAGGGCCACGCGTCGGTTGCCGAGCTGCAGCTGCTGGAGGCGGCGGTTGCGCTGCTCGCGCTCCGCCACACGGTAGGTGGTGGAGTCGGTGCTCGCCACCTCGACGCGCGTGCCGGTGGCCTCGCCCGTCAGCGGGTGGAGGATGTCGAGGGTGACGGTGTCGCGCTGCTGGAGGCTGCTCAAGTCGAAACCGGGGGTGTCCATGGTGCTCCTTCAGGGGCTGCGAGGGGTGCGCGGCTGCCCGCGCGGGAGGGGTTACGGGTTGCTGCGCTGGTACACGAGGGCGGCGCCCGAGGCCGCGTCGAGGAGCGCGGTGAAGGGCAGCGTCTGGACGACGGGGCCCTCCTTCGGGTTGTCCAAGTCGCCGCCCGTGTACTTCAGGCGGGGCACGCGCAGCCGGTGGAAGTCGGTGCCATTCGAGTCCAGGAGGAGCAGCTCGAGGCTGGACTCCTCCTCGTCGAGGAAGCGGTTGAGGAGCGTCGCGTCGCTGAAGTACGCGGAGAGGCTGCCGGACACCTCGAAGCCGCCCTCGTGAATCTCCTGGGGGCTGTTGTGGCCGATGACGCCCTTCACGCTGCGGCCGTTGGAGACGTCCAGCTCCAGGCTGGTGACGTTGGCCACCACGGCCCCGCCCTCCATGAGGCTGCCGGTGAAGGCGTCGAAGGGGCTGTGCGTGCCGGGCGGGGTGACGCTGGCCGCGTGCGAGGCGCCCGCCTGCACCATGTCCTTGCCGAGGAAGGTGAAGGTGCCGGTGACGATTTCCTCCGGCTTTACCGACAGCTTGAAGTCGTCCACCGCGCACCCGCGGTAGAGGAGGTACTGGTTGACGTCCGTGAAAGCGCGCTCCACGGCGAAGGTGCGCAGGACGGTGCCGGACTTCAGCCGCTTGCCCACCAGGGCCACCGTGCGGCCGGCACCGGCGGCCTCGTCGGTGAGGGCCTTATCCACGGTGAGGGCCAGGGCGGTGACGGCCACCACCCGGGCCCGGCCGTTGTTGCCCGCCTGCGTGAAGCCGCTCGCCGCCACCTCGTCGCCCGGCAGGAAGCCGTCCGTGAGGAAGCTGCCCGCCGTCCGAAGGTAGGTGTCCCCGTCCGCGTCGGCCTCCAGCGACAGCGCGCCGGAGGTGACGGACTGCCAGGTGCCGCCCAGCGCGGCCTCCAGGAAGTCGTCGAAGGTGGCGACGGAGAGCTCGAAGCCCAAGTCTCCTCCCACGCTGCGCATGCCGTGGCGCAAGTCGACGCGGTGCCTGTCCGCGCGAATCTCGTTGGACTGGTACGTCGCCTTCGCGAGGTTGAGGCCCACGTCCGTGAAGCGGAGCGCCTTGAAGGTGGTACCCGCCGCCACGCCGAAGGCGGACTCGGCCACGTACCGCACCGCCGTGCGCTGCCCTGAAGCTGAAGCCATGACTTCTCCTTCCGTCCGCCACGCGGGCGGCTCAATCCTGTGAGTGCACCAACCACCACACCGAGACGGGCACGGCCCACCACGTGTCCTCGCGCCCGCCGGGCCCCGGGGAGACGGACTGCACGCGGACGGTGGTGGCGCCGCGAGTCAGCGAGGTGCCGCGCTTGAAGCCGTCGCACACGGCCTGGGCCGCGTCCGTGCACGCCTTCGTCCCCTGCCCGTAGGGGAAGTAGAGGGACACCTGGAAGACGCCGGGGCGGCGCGTCTGCGAGTCCACCCCGGCGCCGGCCGGCGCGGTGCGCGCGGGCAGGTGGTCCACCTTCGCCCAGGGCGTGCCCTCGGCCGGGGTGAAGGGGACGTTGGGGTAAGCCACCGCCTGTCCCACCACGGGCGCCAGCACCGCCTGGGCGTGCAGCTCCAGCGCCTGCTGAATGTCGAGGAGGACGGTGCTCACGTGCCCTCCCCTCCCTTCGCGTCCTTCACCGCCTCCTCGAGGATTTCGCGCAGGTTGGCGAGGGTGGTGCGCACCATGCCGCGCGGGGCCTGCTGGCTGTGGCCGAATTCCAGCCGCCGGGCGTAGGGCAGGTTGTTGGTGAGGTACACGGTGTCGCCCACCTCGGCGCCGTCCAGCACGCTTTTCGCCGCGGCCAGCGTGGCAGCGCCGTCCTTGTCCGCGCCCTCCACCTCGCCGGAGGGACGGCCGCCCACGCCCACCTGCCAGTTGCCCCGGAAGCGGCCGGTGTCCACCGGGGACGCGGTGACGACGTTGGCCAGCACGCCGAGGGCGGCCTTGCGCACCACCTGGCCCGCCTTCCCCGCCGCCGCCGTGACGAAGGACTCCACCTGCCGGCTGAAGCTGGCCCCGCGCCGCACGCGGGAGTCCGTCTGCTTGAGAGTCATGAGGCCACCCGAAGCACGTAGAGGACGGGCGTGCCCTGCAGTTGCACCGGCGGCTCCGTCCTCAGCACCCGCCAGGTGCGCCCCTCCAGCGGCCCCACCTCGTCGCCCGGGGCCGGCACCACCGCCAGCCCGCTGGCGGCCACCAGCAGCTTGCGCAGGCCCACCTGCACCGCCGCGCCCTTGGCCAGGGCGTCCCCGTCCTGCCCGCTGTCGGCCTGCACCAGCACCTGCACCGAGTGCGAGGTGGTGCTCGCCGAGGGCGCGGACTCGGCGGGGTTGTAGGTGCCCACCACGTGGCGCGTGAGGGAGGCCTCCTCGCCGTAGCGCTTCAGCAGCTCGAGGGCCTTGCGGGCCAGTCTGTCCGCCTGGGCGCTCATCCGCGCTGTACCTCTACGCTGCCGAGGCCGGCCGTGCCGCCCTGCACCAGCCGGCGCACCAGCGTCGCCACCTGGGCCGGAATGGGCACGTGCCTCTCCGGAGACGTCCGCAGCGGCCCCACCTGGACGCCCTCGTCCACCACGGGGCCGAGGCCCGCCGTCCAGTCCTCCTGGAGGAGGCGGAAGGCGAACTCGGCCGCCGCGCCCTTCAGCTGCAGGGGCACGCTGGCGGAGGAGACGGGGCAGCCGTCCAGCACCACGCCACGCCGGGGCCAGGCCAGCGCCTGCTCCGCGCTCGCCCGGGCCCCCACGTAGGTGAAGTGGGCGTCGAGGAGACGCGTCGCCCACTTCAGGTGCTGCTCCTTCGCGGCGACGTCGGTGGTGCGCCACGCGGTGTTGTGCCCGCGCGACGAGTGGTAGGCGTCGGCCTCCGCCACGGTGCAGTACGAGTCCGCGGCCGGGCCGCCCGGGGTTGCGTCGAGAGGCATGAGGGTGTCCTCCGGTGGAGTGCGCGTGCTACTCGCCGTGCGCCTTGGCCTTGGCCCTACCGCCCTTCTCCCCCTTCGGCGCCTCCTCCTGGGGCGCGGGCGGCGTCCCGGCCGGCTTCCCCTCCTGCGCCTTGGCGGACTCGGCGAGCTTCGCCTCCGCCGTGCGCTGCGCCTCCCGGGCAGCGCGCAGCTCGGCCCGGAGGCGTGCCATCTCCGCCTCGGCGGCCGCTCGCTCTTCCTCCACGGCCTGGGCCTTCGCCCCGTCCGCGCTGGTGGCCGGCGCAGAGGGGGCGGCACCCGTCATCCCGGAGGCGCCCACGGCCCGGGTGCGCGCCCAGCGTGCCTGGGCCTCCTCGTACTCCCGCGAGTCCCGCGGGTACGCCGAGTGGTACTTACCGAGGACGTGAATGGCTGAGGCCGCATTCGTCGGCACCTGTGCCACTCCGTCCTTGAAGTCGAAGCCCGCGAGAGTGCACGTCTGCCCCTCTCGGGGGCCCACCAGCACCACGTCCACGGCGCGTCGGTTTCCAGTCGTTGAAGTCACGTCATGCTCCACATGGAAGGCGCCCAGCACCCGCTGGGCGCGTGGTTGGACTGCGCGGGGGACTCGCCAGGGCGGACTCGTCCCGCACCTGGCTGCCGCCCCGGCGTGGTTGCGGCCGGGCTAGTTCTTCACGCCCTGGGCCACCGCGAGGGCGAGGTCGCTGTACACCGCGAGGCCGCAGTAGAACTTCACGCGCGTAATCGACTCGTCCTTCGTCTCCGACTCGCCGATGTCCTTCACCTGAATCCCCATCGCCTTCTTCGCGTGCAGCCCGGCAATGCCCACCCGCTGGCTCCCGTCGTCCAGGCACCCGGCGATGATGCTGGTGCAGTTGGTGGACGTGCCCTGCGTCTGGTTCGTCGGCATCCAGTCGTTGCGGAAGACGGGCACGCCCTCGTACTCCAGCACCTCCTCGCCGCTCGGCAGCTCCAGCGTCTCGACGATGCCGGCGCCACCCTGCGCCCGCAGGAGCGCCTTCAGCGAGCGGATGGTGCGCCCGTGCATCATCAGGAAGTCCACCTTCCCGTCCTTCGCCGTCACCCTGTCGAGCAACTCGTCCAGCAGCTCGAAGGAGAGCGTCGCCCCGTTGGCCCCGGCGATGAGCGTCTGGCCGGCACTGGCCAGCGTCAGCAGTCCCTCGAACTCCTCATTGGCGCCCGTCCCGTTGAGGAGGAGGTTGGCGTACTTGCGGCCCACCGCCTTGGCCTTGCCGGCCACCTGGACGGCGAGCTGGTCCGTCGTGTCCGAGTGCGTCGCCTCGACGAAGTTGTCCACCTCGGCGTCGCCGACGATGCGCTTCAGCGCGCTCGTCACCTGGGTGAAGGTGGTGGGCGCCTTCGCGGTGATGGTGCCGCCGACGCCGAGCATCTGCACGTCGCCGAGGACATTCTCGCGATTGTAGACGGCAGCAGGCCCCTCCACCGGCTCAAAGGGGAGGAGGCCGTAGAACCTGTCGACGGTGACGATATTGGCGATGATGCCGGAGACCAGGTCGTCCTGGCTCAGCTTGGCCGCTTCGATGAGCGGATTGGAAGGCATGGAAAGGCTTTCCTCCTCGGCGAGAGGGAAATGACGGCGTGCGGACGCGCCACGGGCAAAGGCTGCCTGAAGCCCGAGAGACACGTCTGATATTGGGAGAGAGTGGCTGCCTCCGGGCGTCACGCCCGGTGTGCCTCAGGCCGCGTCACGCGAACCTGGGACGGCTACTTCCTGTCCGCCAGCCCCCGGGCGATGCGCTGCAAGGGGGAAAGCGTGTCACTGCCGGGCGTCCCGCCCGTTTTGCCCCCCGGTCGCATCCCGCTTCCGGAGGAACCCGTGCCCTCGAAGGCCCGAGCGAAGTCGGGGTTTTTCTTGAGCTCCGCGACGAACTCTCGCGTCGTCACGTAGCCGCCCGTCTTGTGCTCGCGAGGCTCACCCTTCGCGTCGACAATACGGACCAAGAAGTCGCCGTCTTCCTCCACCACTTTCACATAACGCTCGACGTAAGGCAACAGAAGCGACGCGCTGCCCTTGGCGTCTGTGATTGCGGCCAGCGCCTCCGAGTGCACCAGTCGCTTGTGGAGGGCGGTGCGCATGGACTCCAGCGCGGCCTCCTTTTCCCCCAGCGCCTTCGCATGTCCGGACTCGAGCTCCGTGCGCTGCTTCTCCCACGTGGCCGCGCCATCCTTCCCCTTCTGGGCTTCGGCCACCTGCGTGCGCAAGTCGCCCACCAGCTTCTCCGCCTCCTCCGGCGTCTTCGCCAGCTTCTGGTAGGCGGACACCAGCGCCTTCAACTCCTTCGAGGAGTCGCGCTCCTTCTTCAGCGCGGTGGTGAGGCTGCTGTTGTCCAGCCGCTTCACCATGTCCGCGTCGAGGGTGTACTTCGCGCCCTCGCCCTCCCCCTTCGCGTACAGCCCCCGGAACTTCTCGGGGACGATGTCCAGCGCGTCCACTTCCGGCTGCCACTCGAACTCCATGTGCCACGTCTCCTTCGGCCCGGGAGGGCCGGTAGCCCTACAACTCCGCGCGCGTGAAGGCGGCGGACTCCGCCTTGCGCAGTTGCTCCAACGTCAGCGTCTTCCCGCTGGCGTCCGTAAACCTCTCCAGGCGCAGGCCGCCCTCGCGGAAGAGCCGCCCGCGCGTGGGCCCCAGCACCTCGTCCTGGAAGCCCGAGGACTGACGGCGCAGCCAGTCCTCGTAGGACAGCCCCTTGGGCGCCTGGCCGATGTGCTGCTGCGCCCACGTCTCCCGCTGCCGGGCAATGGCCGCGCGCCTCTCCTTCTCGGACATGCGCCCCCACGCGTCGCCCGCCTGGGCCTTCGCCTCCGCCCGGAAGTCCACCTCGCGCTGGCGCCGGGTGCGCACGTCGGTGACGGCGGGCCTGTCCCCCACCAGCTTCACCCCGTCGATGACGGGCACCGTGGAGGAGCGGCACCCGGGGTGCGCGGGCGGGCGCGGGCCCTCGCGCACCGGGAATGTCTTCCCGTCCCGCGCCATGCACACGGGCGTGGTGCGTCCGTCCAGCGTCGATACCCACCGCACCGCCTCGATGATGTCCGCGTTGGCCCGGCACACCTCCTCCCGGGCCTGGGTGGCCACGTGGTTGAGGCCGGTGCGCACCAGCGTCTCCGCGCTGCGCCGGCTCACCTCGGCGACACCGTCGGCGTAGGAGGCGGCCCGCGTGCCCACCACGCGCCGGACGATTTGCTGCGTCGTCTGTCCCTCGGCCATGCCCACCTGGACGGCGCGGGAGATGCGCTCCACGTCAGCCGCGGGCATGGACTCCACCCACGACTCGAAGACGGCGCCGGCGAAGGGCCTCTCGAAGACGGCCGCGTGCAGCACCTCCGCGGTGGGGGCGGCCACGGACAGCTCCACGATGAGCGTCTCGCGCAGGACGGCCGTCTGCCACTGGGCCTCGTACGCGGCGAAGACGGACAGCTCCTCGCGCAGGTAGCCGGCGGCGGCCGCGTACGCCTCTGCGCGCAGGCCACCCACCACCTGCAGCATGTCCTCCAGCCGCGCGGTGGTGACGGGCCCGGCGTCGAAGCCGCCCGCGTCCAGAATCCGCTCCAGCCGGGCGGTGAGCTGCTCGGCGAGGCTGTCCTCGGTGGCGTTGAGCAACTCCACCACCCGGTGCACCACGCCGGCCTTGTAGCGCTCCACCTGGACGGAATGCGCCAGGGTGCGCTCGAGGAGCTCCTCGTTGGCGGTGAGGGGCGCGCCGGCCACCTACGCACCTCCCGGGGGCGAGTCGTCCGGCCCACGCGGGCGGACGGGGATGACGGCCGCCGGCCCGGGCGCCGGGGGCAGGAACTCGATGCCGTTGCCGTGGAGCTGCACGCGCTTGCCCGCGGCTTCGACGTCCAGCGTCTCGCCCGTGGGCTTGAGGATGACGTGCGTCCAGGCGCCGTTGGCGTGGCGGACACCGACGAAGTGCTCGAACTCCACCACCTGCCAGGGCTCCAGGGCGCTCACCTGCTCGGGCAGCGCCAGCTCGCCGGCAGCCGGTGCGGTGTCTTCCGGCACCACCGTGCCCTGCCTGTCCGGGCGCTCCGGCGACGCCTTCCAGCGCCTGTGCGCCCGCCACCACCCGGCAGCACACACCAGGGCCGCGAGCACGGCCACCACGAGGGCCCCCGTCATGACGCACCTCCTGGAGACGGCTGCTGTCCGGCGGACGTGCCCGGGGCAGGTGCCGGGCGCAGGGTGCCCAGCGCGGGCCCCTCGGCCTGGAGAAGGTCCGCGTCCACCTCGGCGTTGAAGTCCGGCGCGAGGACGCCGCGGCGCTTCAACTCGGTGAGGAAGGCCTGCCGCGAAATCTCCCGGGCCGCGCGCGCCTTGAAGAGGACGTCCAGCCCCTGCGCGTCGCCCTCGGACAGGCCGAAGTCGGTGTGCACCTCCACCTTCAGCGCCCCGTCCTCCACCTCCAGCCCCAGCCACCGGGCCGCGAAGTGGAAGGCCAGCTCCAGGGCGTCGCCGAAGGACTCGGCCAGGGCCTGCAGCTCGGAGTGGCTCTGCGCGGTGTTGATGGACTTCTCGGTAGCGGTGGAGCTGCCCGACTTGCGGACGAGCAGCTCCACGCCGAGCGCGGCCATCTCCTCCTTCAAGTCCTCCAAGTCCTTCCGGCCCGCTTCAATGGCCGCCCCGGAGTGCTCCACGTAGTAGAACTTCCCCTGCGGCGACTCGGTGGTGAGCAGCGAGTGCGGGCCCACCTTGAGGCCGCCGCCCTGCCCTCCGTCCTCCCCGCTCCCCGGCGGAGGGGCCACGCCCGAGGCGGCCAGCATGGGGAAGCGCGCCACCGTGAGGACGTTGCGCTGGTCGCTGGACGACTGCCAGTGCTCGACATTCTTGTGCGCCAAGTCGAGCAGCGGGGGCTTGGCGAGCTGGAAGCCCTCGCGGTGCGCGTACCAGGTGACGAGGGGGATGAAGCCCAGCTTGTTGGGCCCGCCGCCCACCTGCGCCCACTCGCTGGTGCCGGAGCGCTCGTACACGGCCCAGGAGTCGGGCTCGAGGACGCGGACGCGCTCCACCTTCACCTCCTCGAAGCCCTCGCGCCGCACCTCGGACTCCCGAATGCGCGCGTGGGTGAGGCGCTCCTCGCCGTCCACCACCTCGACGTAGGCGGCAATGAGGGCCTCGGCGGGCACGTGGACGAAGTACGGGCGCAGGCCCGCGCGCTTCTCGTCCTCCAGCGTCCGGACGGCCTCCGGGTCCACCGCGGGGAAATCCACCAGGACGTGGGTGAGTCCCTTGGCCAGGCCGTCCTTGAAGACGGCGCGCGCCCAGGAGGTGACGTCACTGCCCAGCCTGTCCACGTCTTCCGCCAGCGCCTTCAGCTCCTCCGGCGCGGACTCGCCCAGGCGCACCGGCTTTGAGAAGGGCCGCGTCGCCAGGAAGGAGAGCACCTTGGCGAAGTAGTTGAAGAGGACGGTGCGGTTGAGGCGCTCCCGGTAGGCCGCGTCCTCCTCGCGGGCGTACTGCGGCAGGTACTTGCGGCCGGCCGCGCGCATGGCGCGGGTGCCGCCCAGGAGGGCCAGCACCAACTCCCAGTCGGGAAGCATGTCCCGGTAGGTGCTGCTGGGCGTGTTGACGTCGGCACTCACCGGTAGCTCCCCACCTGGAAGGTGTCTGGGCCGCCCAGCATCAGCTCCGTCAGCGCCCACACCGCGGCGTCCATGCGGTTGGGGCTCCAGGTGGACTCGCCCGGTACCCACGTTGTCTGCTCGTCCTCCAGGGCAATGAGGCGGCCCACGTGGTGCGCCTGCCCGCGCTCGTAGAGGGCGGCCACCGGCTCCGCGCGCTTCGCCTTGCCGCGCGAGGCCGTCACCACCTTCACGCGCACGTGCTTCTTCGCCTCGCGCGCCTTGCTTCGCAGGGTGGTTTCCACCATGTCGCCGCCGAAGTTCTTCTCCCCCACCACCGCGTCCGCGCTCTCCTTCTCGTAGACGGCCAGTACCTTCGTGGCCCACCCCTCCGCGGAGTACTTCCCGGAGTCGTCGCGCCACACGTACGCGTGGCCGTTGGTGGCCTTCCCCGCGCAGACGAGGCCCACCTCGTCGTTGCTAGGGCCGTCCCCGCCAGCCGGGTCCACCGCCACCACCACGCGCACCATGGGCAGCGGGCGCCCTTCCGCGTCCTTCGGCAGCTCGGGCACCCGGGCGTTGTCCAGCAACTCCTGCGTCCAGAGGGCGCCCACCGCTGCGGCTTTGAAGGCCTCCTCCACCGTCGCCGGGTACTCGCGCCGGAAGTCGTGGACGCCCTTCTCGAAGGCCGCAATCTTCGAGCGGCGCCAGGCCAGTTGCTCGTCCTCCAGCGCGTAGCCGTGCGCCTCACGGCAGAGGGTGGCGTACCTGTCCTCCTCCGAGGTGCGCTGGAAGCCCTCCGACACCGGCAGCCGGTACTCGGGCTGCCAGAACCAGGGGACGAAAATCAGCTCGTACTCGCTGGCGCCCTCCTGCGCCGCCTTGCACAGGCGGTGGAAGAGGCCCTGGGGCCCGTCGCTGGTGGACTCCAGAATGACTTCCGTCCCCGGCGCATTCGGCACCGCCTCCAGCACGCCGCGCATGTGGGTGGAGGCGTTGGGCCAGAAGGCCACCTCGCTGCCGTGGAAGTACTGAATCGTCGAGGAGCGCCCCGTCCCCTTGCTGCCCGCGGTGCCCACCTTGTACCCGGAGGACAGCCTGTCGAAGACGAGCTCCTTCGCGTTGGACGCGCCAATGGAGGGCCGCACCAGCTCCGGGCAGTTGTCGTGGTACCGCTTCGCCATCTCGAAGAGGTTGGCGGTGGCCGGGTCCTCGTGCGTGAGGATGAAGGCACGCACGCCCTTGCGGTGGGACACCTTCCAGTAGAAGCGCGCCTCCACGTACGTGCTGCACCCCTGCTGCCGTCCCTTGAGGACGATGGCGCGCACCCGCCCGGTGCGCTTCAGCTGCGCCTCCAGCCGCTCGTGGATGAAGGCCTGGGCGCGGTTGAGCTGCAGGTGCGGCAGCTCCCCGCCCGTCACCTCCTTCGGGCGGATGCGCAGGCAGCGCGAGGCGTAGTGCGGGAAGTCGTCCTTCAGCCGCTGGCGGATGGCCTTCTCGCGCGGGCTCAAGGCTTTCGCGACACGGGCACCCGCAGGGCGCGGGGCCAGGCGTGCACGCACTCCACCTGGACGGGACTGACGGGCGGCGCTCATTCCAGGGCCCCTAGCGCGTCCTCATGGGTGAGCTTCAGCTCGCCGCCCAGCTCCACCTTGTCGGTGAAGAGCTTCAGGTACTTGCCGAGCAGTTCCAGAGACTTCGGCTTGTCCCAGAACTTCACCTTGGTGAGGGTGCCCACCTGGACGCGCTCCTCGCCCTTGCCCGCGAAGAGATCCTCCACCTCCACCGAGGCGATGGCCCGGCGGATGTCCTCCGGCATCTTGTGGAGCGGCAGGAGGGCGCCGTCCGCGTCGAGCACCCGGCCCGGGTCCGAGAAGCCGATGCGCTTCAGCTCGCGGAGCACCTCCACGGCCTCGACTTCGGCCCGCTCCGCAACCACCGCCTTTCCAGCCTCGACGGACTCTCGGACCTTGGGATTCCTTAGCAACTTCGAGGCCGTCACCTCGGCGGAGAGCTCCGTGTAGCCCGCGCGGATGGCGGCCTGCTTCCCGTTGGAGTCGACCAGGTACTCGCGGACGAAGGCCGCCTGCTTCGGCGTCAGCCCACGCGCCGGCTCAGCCGGTTCCGTCCGGTCAGAGCTGGGGCTGGGCTTCCTAGTGCGCTCGCGTGCCACGGCGCCCAGTCTCCCGGGCAGCGTGGACAGCGTCCGGAGGGGCTGGCCCCTCCCAGTCGCTTTGGACTTTTACCGGCGCCCCTAGAGACTCAATCCAGCGCCTCATTGGCGTCGTCGTCTTCGGGCTCAGAGGGACGCTTGAATGGGGGTTCCCACTCCCATTCCTCAACGACCGAGAGGTAAACCGGGTGGTGCTTCAGGCGCGACGACGTACCCAACGCAACGAAGGAATGATGGAGCTGGCGGAGCGCCTGTCCCATCATGTTCTCCGCGCTCGCGGCCTGTCCTTGGCGGGCGTACTTGACGACCCCGTTCACGAGCATGGTGATGACCTGAGAGAGGTCATCGGCAATGTTCTCCCCATCCCGCTCCGTGCCACCGGGCGTCGGACCGGTCCGACCGCAGATGGTGCACGTTACAGGAGCCCCTCTGTTCGGAATCCGTGATGCGAAAAACTGTGCGCCACGCCGTTCGACTTGGCATCCGAAGGCGCTGATGTCACGCCATGCAATCGTGGCGGCACGCATCATCCACGGTTCGCATCCAGCAGCATCACCGTGCCATGCGTGGTTAACGGTCCCGTGAATGAGCGACTCCGCAATCTCTTCGAAGTCGCCAACCAGGTCCTGAAGCCTCGCTGGAGCCCCATCCTTTCGGCGGGAGAGAACGCCCCCGCATCCACGACAGACCCTCTCATCGTGTGGCTCTGCCTTGAATTCGCCTGAAAGACCCGACTGCTGGCCCAGAGCCTTCTTCTCGGGCGAGGGGAGCCCCGCGGCCAGAACATCCGCTCTTGCAGCGGCATACAACTTGCCGGTCTTCGCCATGTGGGCGCGAATCCGGTCCTTGAGGTCCTTCTTCTTGGTCATGGTCGCCGTCCTTGACGCTGTGCGCGACGGACCCATGCTCCTCGCTCACAGCGCAGGAGGCACCGCAATACCCAGCCCGAGAAGAAGACTCCCCTTTGCCCCGCAAGCAATGGCCACGCATGGGATGGCCGTCTGGGGTTACGCGTGGGTGGACGCGCTGAAATAACCGTAGCGCCCGCTCTTCGCCCTCGCAAGTCGATGCTCTGCCTGACTTGTCGCCTATGGGCACACCTCTGGCCAGAACTCGAGCTGCGCTCCTGAGCGGTCTTTCCGGGCCCGGGGCGCGGGCGCCAACTCGGGGCGCAGGAGCAGCGCTCGCCCGTAGGCCACAGCTGCTTTGCGCAGCCTGTCCCTTGCCCGCGCGAAGGACTCATCATCCCCGTCATCCGCATCCGCGTACGCCAGGGCAGCAGCCGTCAGGCGTTCCCACGGGGAGGAGTACGCCTCGGCGAGGGGCGTCTCTAGGGATTGCTTACGCGTCACGCGTTTGAGGTGGCCCCAGCACCGCTTGTGCCGTGGTGCCGCGGGACGGCCGCAGCCCTCCGAGCACAGTGGCTGACCCGCACAGGAGGTCATGGCACACCGCCCTTCCGGAAGGCAGGCTTCACCAAGTCCGCGAGCGAGCGAGGAAGCCCGCCAGTCTGCGGGGCCTTCTTCGCAGCACGCGGCCGGGTCGGACGCGCGGCACGGGGCTCCAGCGGGGCGGGTGGCGGAGGCGGTGCCAGAGCATCCTGGGCTCGGACGGCCACGGCGAGTTCGTCGTCCCCCCAGGCCAGTTCCACCAGCACGCGGGGCTCGCCCTGCAGCTGCGCGTACACCCACCGGACGAGAGGCGAGGCGTCGTCCACGCGGAGCTGCCGGGCCACCTCGTCGCGGACGGACTTCAGCGCCGACGGGAGGTTGTCGTCCCGATCCAGCCGACGGGGCGCGACGCGGGTGAGGCGGACCACCAGGAGGGCCGGCCCCATCCACCCGGGCCAGAGCAGCCCCGTGGTGTCGCGCTGCCCCTGCGCGCGGCGGTGCCGGGCCATGGGGTGCTCGCGCTGGTTGGTGGGGTTCTTCGTCACCACCGGTACCTCGAAGGTGATGCGGGAGCACGTCATGGCTGCCTCCAGTCGCCCCGGGCCACCACCAGCCGGCGCACGTGGGCGCGCAGTTCGGCGGCGGGCACCACTTCCACCAGCCGCCTGTAGAGCGTGTTCTTCGCCTTGCCGCGAACTCCCCGCGCGGCGCCAACCTCGTCCAGCAACGCCAGCGACTCCTCGCGCCAGAGCAGGCGACAGGTGTTGTGGGCGCAGGGGTCTGGGTTGGGGAGAGCGGGCCGGGCTGCATGGAAGCCGTCCCGGCTGGCGATGACGATGCCCCACCAGGCGGGCAGCAGCGGCAGCGCCGCGTCCAGGTGCCGCAGGCCCACGACCAGCGTGCACCGGTCCATCACCTCACCGTAGCGCCACACCTGGACAGGCAGGCGCTTCAGCGTGTCCGCGTCCGCCTTCACCTCGTACCCGTGCAGGCAGTCCGCCGAGATGACGGCCACGTCCACGCGCACATGCCCGTGATGGAGTCCCATCTCCTCTAGCACCTGCGACCCAGGGTGAGCAGCGCGCAGGCGGGCCACCAGCCCAGGGCGGACGTCTGCGTCTCGTCGGCAGCTCATCGAGCACCTCCCGAGGACACCTGTGCGCAGAACTCGAGGACGCGGGCCCGGAAGCCGTCGAGCTGGACGGCCAGGCGGGCGGTGCTCGCGCGCAGCTCCGCTACCAGCTCAGCCTCGACGACGGTCGCGCGGCTGTCCTCGTGCCACCCGACCACGCCGTGGCCCTCAGTCTCACGCCGGTAGTCCGCTCCGTACGCAGCACGGCACTCCTTCTTCCCGCACACGAAGCGCTGGCGCGGGCTGAGCGGGCCCTTGCAGTACACACACCGCCCCGCCGCCACCGATTCGCGCAGGCGGCGGATGAAGCGGGGCTGGCCGTAGGTCCGGGTGGCACAGGCTGTCACGATGCACCTCCATGCAGCTCAAGCGTGAGCCGAGCGCGCCACTGCACCGACGCGCCAGCGCAGCATGCGCTGATGGCATGAAGCACGGTGACGTTCCACTCTTCGGCGGGGAGCCACTCCGACTGCCCTTCAAGTTGATGTGGAGGGCATGTCGCCCCCGGTCTCACAGACGGACGCTCAGCGCGCTCCGTCGCTGGCCGGGTACGTCAGGACGAGGCGCACCTCGGCCGGTGGAGCACTGGAGAATAGAGGTTGAGGGCGTATGCAGGGCATCGAGGCTCCGTATCCCTGCGCGCGGACGCAGGGGCGCCATACTGGCGGCCCCAGCGGCGCTTTCCCGGTGTCCCTGGCCTGTGCGGGATCGGCCGTCTTTCCCGGCCGGGCTCGTCTATTTGTGGAGAAGAGGCGGCGAGGACTCGGCGCTTGACGTCAAGCATGGCTGCGGTCGCTCGCAGCACAGAAACCAACATCGCCTTAACATGCACCATCGCAGTAGGCTGTGCGCCAGTACACTTCCGACCGAGCGGGCCATGTCCAATCTTCCGAATATCACGATACAAATATCAAAACACACCGATCAGGAATTAATCAACAGACTACTGAGCGCCCTGCGGGCTTGCGATCTGCCATTTCGCGAGGCAAGCATGCAAACCGAGCTTGGCAGTTCACTACGCATGCCTGGAGACGGGAGCCCACCCGCTGGCGAGCTGGCAGAAACGCTCGCGCTAAATGCATTCTCCATTTCAAGTTTTCAATTCTCATTTGCCCAGAACCTGTACGCCACAATAAGCAGACAGGCAGGCAGCCCGACTGACGCTCTTACCTTGAACCTGGGCAACTATGGTTCCAATCCGGCGCAGGCAACAAAAATCCAGATTACAAACCTAGTGCATCGCCTACGCGAGAACCTACGCTCCACGGACTTTCTGTCCGCACAAGGGCTTAGGTCAATAATCACTCCTGAACTTCAGCGCCACTATGAACTCCGCGAGGCCGCAATTTCACAGCTTGAATCAACCATCAACCGCATAGCGAGCCAATTAACCCAGGACGCGCGAAATGTACGCAGTCAACTCGAAAGCGAGTACCAGTCTCGTGCGACTCAACTACAGGAAGAGCACGCTCAGCGCAGGCGGCTGCTCGATGAAGAAATTGCCAAAGAGAGGGCAAGCATCGCAGAGAAAGAGACGGCTATTAGTGAGAAACTAAAAGAGGTCGACGACAGCAAGAGTACGCATGCTCGAAGGCAACTTAGGCAGGATCTAAAGAAGGAGCTTGCCAAAAGAAGTGAAAAATTTGAGTTAACGCAGGGCACCCGCGGGCTTCGCCTTCCAGTTCTTATTTTTACGTCTGCGTTGCTTCTGATTTCTCTTGGAGGGGTTGTCGCCTATTCATATATTAGTTTCCGACAACTTACCGGGGGGAGTCCGACCTCTTCACTTGATCTTATTACCACTACTGCAAAACAACTGGCATTTGCGGTCGCCTTTGCGAGCACCTCCGTATTCTTTCTTCGCTGGAATAACCGCTGGTTCCAATCTCACGCCGATGAGGAGTTTCGTCAGAAGCGATTCGATCTAGACCTCGACAGGGCAAGTTGGGTTGTGGAGATGGCGCTGGAGTGGAAGGAGGAGAAAGGGACGGAGATCCCGAATGAGCTGCTCAATCGGCTTTCGGATGGCCTGTTTGTTGCCGTTGACGTCAAGAGAGACGAGCCACTCCATCCTGCAGATCAGCTCGCCTCTGCCATATTTGGCGCCTCTGCTGGTGCGACTATTGAACTCCCAGGTGGAACAAAAGTGGAACTTGATCGCAAGGCCATAAACCAACTCAAGAAGCGGTGAGCATGGTTTCTGGCTGGATAGCCGGCGGTGCCTGTTGCGACGTCACCCACGCATTGACGTTCTCCCCAGTCCAGGTGCGGACCTCCGCCTCCACCCGCGCGCAGCATCGCGGGCAGAGGGCGTGGCCCCACGCCTCGGTGCAGCTGATGCCGCCGCACCCGGTGGCGCACGCGATGCGCGGCGGCTCCTCGCCCCGCCCCACCGCGAGGGCGGCCCGGCGGCGGGCGTCAGCGGCGCTGACGGGCACGGACGGTAGGCTCCCGTCAGCGGGAACATCCTGCCCGGGCACGTGCCGGCGCCATACCTCCGGTGCGATGAAGGCCCGCGCCGGGCACACAGGGCGACGGCCCTGGCCCCACGCGTCCTCCAGCCATGCCAGCCACGCCCCCCGAAGACGCTCCTCGTCGCCGCCCACTGCGGCGAGCGCCTCCGCGTACCAGGTGCCCCAGCCGGAAGGCGCCGCCTCGTGGACGGCCCCCGGGAAGCGGGCGACGCGCGCCTCCTGGCACCACGCGAAGAAGGCCTTCTCCGGACCCAGCGGCGAGTCGTCCATCCACGCGCGCTTCCGGCGGACAGCGGGCGGTACCGGCGCGCGGGCCGGAGGGGACATGTCCCCCGGGGGGACGGAGGGGGACGCGTCCCCGGGGGACGGGGGATGGGGGACGGGAGACGCCTCGCGCGCGTCTTCAGCAGCAGCTTCTTTCTCTGCTTTCAGTCTTGCTCTCTTCTTCTGCTTCTTGCGCCTGTCTCTCTCTCGCAACCGCTCCGACTTCGTCGTCGCTGTTGCTGCTTCCCCCCTACCCCCCTTCATGTCCCCTCGTCCCCGGGGGACATGCCCCCCTGCGTCCCCAGGGGACGGGGGGACGGCGAAGGGGACAGGAGGGGACGCGGCAGGAGGGGACACCGGCACCTGCGCCGGGACGCCAGCGGGCCGGGACTCCAGCGCCTGGGCGAGCATCTCCAACGTCTGCTGGAGCAACTGCTCCATGCGCACCCGGGACGCGCGCTCCTCGGCCAGGGCCGCGAGCACCTCCTCCACGTGGGCACACGCGCATGAGCGCACCGCGACGTCCTCAGGCTCGCCGGAGCGCTCCTCGCGGACGCGCTGGGAGGCCTTGCCACCCCGGGGGGCGGGCAGCACCTGCGCGGCCAGCTCCGCGGTGACGACCTGGCCGGAGCGCAGCCGCACGTGGCCGGGCGGCACGTCGTCGGAGTCCTCGGTGAGAGCCGCGTCCTCGCGGCTGGAGCACGACGTCATGGGACTTCCCCTCGGGTGTCGGACTCGGTGGTGTCGGGCTCGCGCTCGTAGAGGCCCCCGGGGATGCGGCGCCACGTGGCCCGGTACCCGGGGATGGACACCTCCACGCGCTGCGGCCGGCTGCCGGTGCCGTCGAGCACGCGGTAGCCGAACTGGCACGTCAGGTGGCGCAGCTCGCAGGTGGCGCGGCCCTGGGTGCCTCTCCCCTGCTGCTTGTCCTCGGGGCAGCTCATGGGCGGCGTGCCTCCTGCGCGCACGCGTGGGGCGGGCACGCCGGGTTGCCGCACCGGAAGGCGCGGCACACCGGGCACGGCGTCATCGCCCGGCGACAGGAGCACAGGCGCAGCACCCGCGCCTTCAGCCCCGGCGCGGGCGGCGCGCGGAGAGCGGCGGCCGCCTGCTCCTCGTACGCGCGCCACCGGGCGTCGTCGGCCTGCCGCACCGTGGAGTAGGCCGCGCGCACCTGGGCGCGCACCTCGTCCGGCAGCGTCCAGTAGAGGGCCGTCACGTCCGGCTCGCAGGCCACCGGCTCCGGCAGGGGCACCACATCGGCGAGCCATAGACCCACCGGGCCGGCGTACCAGGGCGACTCGCGCGGCGCGTCCGGGTACCGGGAGACGGCCTCCAGCCGCGCCACCGCCACCACCGCGCACGCGGGCAACTCGGCGGCCGGCGGCGCCCCCACTGCGCACCAGGTCGACATCCACGAGGCGAGCGCGGGCTCATACTCGGCAGCCGCGCAGACGGCCACGTAGCCGCCCAGGAAGGCGTCGGGCGGCGGCGCCGTCATGTTGAGCACGGGCGCGTTGCGGACCATGGCCGCCCACGCGAGGGGCTGGGGCACGGTGACGGCGAGGAGGGGCGCGCGCCCTGGGTGGCTGGCGCAGGCGCTCACGCCGCGTACCCCTCCAACTCCGGGTGGAACCAGAGGTCCGGCACGAGGCTCCAGCCGTACCCGAGCTTCGACTTCAGCGCGGCCTTCAGCTGCTCCTCCGTCCACACCAGCGCGCCGCCAGCGGGAATGCCGTCGCCCACCATGGAGCGCACGCGCGCGTCCGACGTGGAGACGAACTCCAGCGGCGCGCCGTCCACCACCGGAGGCAGGCCCTGGAGAACGGCCAGCTCCAACGTGGTGAGGGGCCGGTGCCAGCAGCCGGACAGCGGGGAGATGACGGCGGGAGCCAGCGCGCCCTTCGGCACCTCCCAGCCCTCGGCGAGCAGCGCCAGGGCCAGGCGGATGTCGATGACGAGACGGGGCGGCGGGCGCGGGTCGGCCACCGTCGCCGGGCCGTTGTCCACCTGGAGGCTGCCGGTGACGGTGCGCGCGGCGGCATCCCATTCCAGCACGCCATAGAAGCCGTTGCGGCAGGTGAGGCCCACGCCGAGCGCCTCCAGCGCGGTTCGCGCCCGGGAGTCAGCGAGCGCGGCCGGCGTGTTGCTACTGCTCACCGCTGCGGAGCCCGACACCGTGGAAGCCGGCTCCTCCTCGCGCAGCACGCCGAAGAGACCCGGCCGGCCCGCGTAGGTGCCGGAGCCCTTCGCCGTCTGCCCGAGCCCTAGCAGCTCGAGGACACGCTGGTCCGCGACGGAGGGGGCACCGGAGCCCGGCCGGGTGGCGGCCGTCACTGTGCCCGCGGCGCGGTCCCACCCCGCCACCGCGTACTTGTTCCGGTGCCGCAAGGGGTTGTCCGTGCCCATGGCGATGCCATCGAGGGCGCGCGGGTCCGCCACGGAGACAGGCGTACTGCCACCGGAGACGTACGGCATGCCGATGACGGTGCCGGCCGGGCCATCCCACCGGATGACGCCGCAGGTGCCCTTCCGCCCGTCCGCGCGTAGGGGCAACGCGTCCAGTGCCTGAGGGTCCGCGATGACTGGGCCGCCCGCCTGCACGTCCTTCGTGCCTGTCACCGTCTTTCCCGGCACGTCCCAGTCCTGCACGCGGTACTGGTCGGAGAAGCGTTCGACGCGCGCATGCGTGAGTGCGACATCCTCCAGCCCGCGCGGGTCCTGCACGGCCTTGAGTCCCATGCCGCCCGGGCCGGAAACGGTGGGCGCCGGCTCCGCCCAGGCCTGGACGGGCTCGCGGCGGAACACCTCGCGGCGCTGCTGGCCCGGCTGCACCGGGTTGCCGAGCTGCTCCTCGATGAGCTCGCGGAAGGGGCCCGTCTCCACGCCGGCGGGCCACAGCCCGCGCTGCTCCAGCCACGCAACCACACCACCGCGCGGAGGCAAGTCGCGCCAGTCCCCACCGGGGGGCACCAGCGCCAGGCGCACGGCGTTGAGCCACTCGATGCGCGGCAGGCGGTGGTGCTTCCCCGCGCGCGGGTCGTCCGGGAAGGGAAGCGGTCCGAGCACCTCCCCCACGCCGCGCAGGCGCTTCTTGCTGGGCATGCTCACCGGCACCGGGCAGCGCTTCACGTCCTTCCAGGTGATGGTGAGGCGCTGGCGGACCTGCGCGAGCCCCGCCTCCTCGCCCAGGTCGTGCTCCACCACCGACACCTCGTAGCCGGCACGCCGGCCGAGTCGGAGCACCTCCTTCAGGTTCTCCGGGCAACGGTGCCGGTACGCGGGCACGTTCTCGATGACCACCATGACGGGCCGCTCGTCGCCCTTCCACGCGGCGAGCACCTTGCGCGCGGCCTTCACGGCGAGCCGGTTCATGTCCTGGTACTTCTTCGTCGCGGCCCGGGCCTTCGAGGTGAGCCGCGAGGCGCCCTTGCACGGGGGCGACCACTTCATGAAGTACGGCGCGCGGGGCCCGAAGAAGGCGCGCAGCTCGCGCGGGCGCATGCGACCGATGTCGGCGCACAGAGCACGGGCGCCGGTGAGCTTGGTGAAGGTGTCGCAGCGCTCTTGCTCGAAGTCGATGCCGCCGACGTTGCGGACGATGGCACGGTGGCCGTCCACCTCTACCTGGGCGCAATCGGCACCGAAGGCGCCGACGCCCGCCCCGGAGAAGAGATAGCCGATGGTGAACTCGTGCTGACGGATGCAGCTCATGGACGGCTCCGGGTGAGGTGGGCCACGGCGCGCAGCACTGCGGCGAGGGTGGCGACGACGGCGCCAGCCGCGAGCGCGGCGGCATGGGAGGCGTGAGGCTCGACGCGGGCGAAGCAGACGCCCGTGCAGGTGCAGCACAGCGCCAGGGCGACGAGCCCGAGGGTGCGGGAGCGGCGGCTCATGGCGCCTCCTCGCCCAGCCCCCGAAAGAGGACGGGCTGCCGCGTGTACGGGACAAACGACTTCCCACGGGCGAGCGGGTGAAGCGGGCTGCCGTCCGAGGTACGGCCGAGGCAGTGGAGCTGGCGCTCCGCGGCGCGCGCGAACTCGAGGAGGTGCGGCACGCTGAGAGCATTGTTCTCGTGCGCGCCCCACGCGGCGATGACGAGCGCCGTTTCCGGGGCGGCCAGCAGCGCGGCCAGTACGGCGGTGTTGGCAGGGCCGACCGTGTCCACGCCTGAAGCGGCGGCAACAGCGAGCGCGGCGGGGTACGGGGTCCGGTATGCCTGGAGGTTGCCCACCACCAGCCCCGTGCACCCCCACGCCTGGGAGAAGCGCACGCACCTAGTCAGCGTCGGGTCGTCGCGGGTGCCGTCCGCGTCCGACGGGTTCGTCATGAGCCACAGCGCGACGCGCGGAACGGCCACGGCATCCCACGCGCGCCAGAGGCTGTAGCGGTAGGTCCCGCATGCGCTGAGGAGCGCCCCGGAGTCGAGGTAGTGCGCGCTCACCGGGCAACCTCCACGCGCTTGAACTCCACGCGCCACACCCACGGGCTCGCGTCCCAGGACTCAGCGCCGTTGAGGAACCGCCACAGCGATGCGAACGACTCGCGCGCGGTGGTGTGGTACGCGACGCCTTCGAAGTGCGGTTCCGGCTCGTAGTTCCGCCAGCCGTTCTCCGTCGGATGCCGCTCAACCCCCTCCGCTCGCGCGTCCTCCTCGGTGATGTCGTGGAGGCGCTCGACGCGCACGCTCACCACCTCCAGCGTCAGGCGGGAAGCCCAGCGCGGCATGAAGAGCGGGGTGACGTTCCCGCGCTTTGCCGCAGCCGGGCAGCGCCACGCCGCATCGACGCGCGCAAGGTCGGAGAAGAGCACGGCGCCATCAGCGGCGTAGGTGATTCTCCACCCTATGCGCTGTCCCAGCGACGAGGCCGCGGGCCGCCACGTTTCCTTCACCCATAGCCGGTCCCCGGGCTGGCCGTAGGGACAGACCACCGTGAGCGGCTCCACGTTGTCCCCCTTCAGCAGCGCGGCGTCGTTGGTCATCGAAGCGCGCTCGTAGGCAGGCCCCGGGACGCGTTTGCCGACCGGCGGGAAGCTCGCGGTGAGTACTCGCCGCGTCACCGTCTTCCGTCCGGCGAGGATGGCCAGCACCATGGGCGCCAAGAACAGCAGCGGCCGCTCACGCACGGGACACCTCCACCGGGAACTCGTCCCAGGTGCGCCCGTCCAGCTCGCGGCCGGCTGCCTTCTTTCCGACACGCCGCACGGTGCTGCCGTCCGGGAAGCTGTGGTGCGCGCCGGGGCCCGCCACCTCGCTCACCGAGACCCACTCGCCCCACTGCTTGAAGAAGAACGGCACGCCTACGGAGACGCACTCATCGCGCAGCGCACGCGCCCAGGCAGGGTGCATCGGCCGCGCTCCGTCCTGGGACTCGCCACCGCAGATGACCCAGTGGATGCGATCGGCCACCGGTGCGTAGCGGGGGCTGACCGTCTTCGGCATCGTCCCGTGCAGGCCAATGCGGACGGGGCCGAGGAGCGGCTCACACGACAGGAAACGCACAGCGAGGCGCGTGGCGATGAGCGCGGACACCCGCTCATCCGCGCGCTGCTGGTCCTCCACGGACACCCCTCCCCAGAGATTCGGGAGCGGGAGCTGAATGGGCGCGGTGGCGCGTTTCCGGAGCAGGCGCGGCTTGTCGGCCAGCATCTTCGCCATGACCACGCCCAGGCGGTGAGCGAAGTCCGGCGCGTTGAAGTAGTCCCGCATCCGCGCGGCGCGCTTCGTCAGCACCTGGAACGTGTGCTGCGGCGACATCGCCATCACCGCCACGATGCGGTCGACGTCGGAGAGCGCCAGGTTCTCATGGAACAGGTCGCTCATGCTGTTCACGAAGATGCGGCGCGGGCGCGACCACGCGAGCGGTTGGAACAACATCGCCTCCACCACCCGCACGGCGCCCGTCCACCGCGCGCCCGCAGGCGTGAACGTCGCCAGCCCCTCATAGGCCTGCCCCGGCCCGGAGAAGCGCGCCGCCATGCGCTCGGCATAGCAGCCGCCCTTGAGCGGGCCCGGTGTCCCGCCACCACACCCGGGAGACACCCGGGAGCAGCCGCGCACCGGGTTCCACGTCGCGTCCGTCCACTCGATAGCGCTCTTGTCAGCCACGGCGACCTCCAGACACCACGCGCAGCGTGGGTGTACGGCGAGGGTTGGACTTCCTGGGCGGGTACTCGCGGCGCAGCCGGCGGCGCTCCGCCCAGAGGGAGGCGGCCAGCGCCAGATGCAGCAGCGAGGCCAGGACGTCGAGGAGGCTGGAGGCGTCACGCAGCACGGGCGCCCTCCTCCACCGCAGCGACGAAGCCGGCCTTCGCGCGCTCGTGGAGCCCCGACTGCTTGTCGCGGAGCTGGCGCACCAGCCGGACGCAGCGGACGTGCCCACACGTCATGGCGGGCCGCTCGCGCGACTCCTTCAGCTGCTGGACGAGCGGCCTCGCCTTCCAGCACACGAGGCAGCCCCCGGGCTGCATGAGCTGCGCGTCGCGGTGAAGGCGCAGGAGCAGCAGGCCGGCGCGGGTGACGGGCGTGGTAGCGACGAGGTACGCCACGGCCAGGCGGCGCGTGGCGGGCGTGGTGAGGAGGCCGCAGCTCACGGCGCCACCTCCAGCAACTCGGGGTGCTGGCGCAGGTAGCCCTCGGCCACGGCCTTCCCGGACTCTGTGAGGCGCCACGAGCGCGCGACGCCAGGGAGCCACGTCAACAGGTGCCGCCTCTGGAGACGGAGGAGGAAGTCCTGAGCCCCGTTGGTGGACGCCCATCCGAAGCGCTCGCACATGTCGCGGATGCTCGGCGCGACCTCGTGCTCCGCCTTGAAGGCGTGGATGAAGGCGAGCACCTCCTGCTGGCGCTGAGTGGGGGCTCCACCTGCGGGGCCGTGCTCAGGCGGTGGACGGCGGTTGCAGGACGTCATGCCGCGCTCCTCTCCCAGTGGGGCTTCATGGACGCGGCCCAGCGCAGCGCGGCCTGCTCGGCTAGGGTCAGCACCTGGTGCGCGCGCTGGCGCGTAGCGCCGAACTCCGCGCCGATGGCTTCCAGGGTCTCGCCCTGGAGGTGCAGCAGGTAGGCGCGCACGGCCTTCTCGCGGACGGGTTGCGTCGTGCCGGGCCGCATATGCGCGCACAGCCGCTCGCCGATGGAGGCGCCGAGCCGACGCGCTTCCGCCGCCCGCTCCTGCGTGGGTGGGACAACGACGTTGAGCACGTCGTCGAGCGGCACCTCCTGGCGCTCGACATACGCCCCGTGCTCGTCGCGGACGACGCCGACCAGGGCCAGCCAGCCCCTGGCCACGAAGCGCTTCACGGGCCGCTGAGTGAACGTCCTGAAGGACGCTCCCCCATCCGGGCTCCAGCGCTGCGCCGCGTAGATGGCGCCCAACCACCCGTAGCTGGCGAGGTCGTCCTCGTAGCCGCGAGCCACGGGGTGGTGCCGGATGAAGCGATGGACAGCCCACCAGACGACTCGGCGGGCCCCGGGCACGAGCTGCTGCTCCGCGGCGGTGAGCGGGCGCTGAGTGGTTCTCATGACGGCCTCCGCGTGCTGAGCGTTTGTTGCTGGGCGCGCGGGTAGCGGGCGGCGAGCTCCCGCCGGCGCAGCTCCTGGGTGAGCACCAGGGCCGCGCTCTCCTCCGCGTCCTGGCGAGTGCGGGCATGCACCTCCACCTCAAGGCCGGGAGCGCGCAGGGTGCAGATGTGGCCGATGGGCCCACGCTGGCTGATGCTGCTGAAGTGGCCGGTGATGCTCACGGCGCCACCGCCTTCCCGGCCAGCGCGGGGTCGACGCTGCACTCCGTGCGCTCGCCGTTGGGGACCGCGGCAGCCAGCTCGGCGCGGAGGAGCGTGGCGAGCCGGGGCATCACCTCGCGACAGAAGCCGCGCAAGTCGGGGTGGTACCCGTAGACGCCAAACTCGCTGGCGTCACCCAGCCCGGTCCGGTCGTGCCACTGGAAGTACTGGTAGAGGTCCAACTCCCCCGCGTCGCGAGCCTCGGCCTTGACGCCTCCGCCGACGATGTCGGTGAGGATGTCCCACTCCTTGGCCGCCTCCGCCTTCGACATGTTGCCGTCGCGCCGGTATTCGAGAATGTGCTGCCGGATGCTCTTGAGCGTGGCCTCACCGTCGAACCAGTCGCGCCGGTCCAACTTGCTGCACACGTAGGAGTCCTGGCCCTCGAGCTGAGCCACGAAGGCGCGGAAGGGCATGCCCGGGTGCGTCCATCTGAAGGCGTAGCTGCCCCAGCCAGAGACAGCCGCGAAGAAGCCATCCGAGCGAAGGACGACGTCCGCCAGCCACTGGCCCTTCTCTCCGCGCACGCGGTGCTGCCACACGGTGGGGGCGCTCACAGGGCGCCTCCCGGGAGCCGCACCACCAGCGCGGTGCAGTTGTCGGTGCTGCCCTGGGCGAGAGCCCGGGCCACCAGCTCCTCGGCGGCCCAGCGCGCGCCGAGCACCGAATCCATCTCCCGGAGCACGCCGCGGACGCCCTCGGTGCCGAGCGTGTCGTGCACACCGTCCGTGGTAAGGGCGTAGACGTCCCCGGGCTGCACCTCCAGCTCGCGGACATCGGGTACCGGCGCGTTGTCCTCGTACCGCTGGCTGCCCAGGCAGCGCATGAGGACGTGCCGGGACTCCGGGTGCCGGTGGTCCTGGGTGAGCTGCTCCAGGACGCCACAGCGCAGGCGGTACACTCGGGAGTCGCCCACGTGCGCCACCACGGCCCGGGCGCCACGCACCAGCAGTAGCACCAGCGTGGTGCGGCAGTCGGTGCCCGTGCGGCGCTGCTCATCGAGGACGAGCTCGTGCGCGAGGCCCACCGCAGCGCGGGCGATGCCGGCCAGGTCCCCGGGCCCCGGCACGAAGTCCAGGACGGCCTGCACCGCGCGCTGGGCGGCGACATCACCGCCGGAGTGCCCGCCCAGCCCGTCCGCAACCGCGTACACCGCCGTCTCCGGACCGGGACGGTGCCCCACCGCGTCCTCGTGATAGGCGCGCCGCCCACGCTCGGTGCACGGCCAGACGTCGAACGTCGAGGTGCAAGCCGTCACCGGAGCACCCCGCGCACCAGCGCCTGCACCTGCAGCGCGAGCCCCAGGAGCGTGGCCCCCGGGATGGACTCCATCTCGCCCAGGGCGTCCGCGTTGCCCTGGACCAGGTCCAGCACCGCGCGCAGCGCCTGCCCCAGCCCCGGGACGCGCTCTCCCTCCACGGCCTGCGGCACCGCCTCCCGGAAGGCGCCGGTCATCACGTCGGAGATGGTGAGGGCCGACCGGAGGGCGTGCTCCAGGCAGGCCCCGCCCCGGAGCTGCACCGCGCACACAGTGCACCCCTCGACGGGAGGCACCGTGGCCCTGAAGGACTCGACGGAGTCGAGCTTCGTCGGCTGCTGAGCGGGCGAGGAGGACTTGCGCCGGCTAGCCATGGCCCACCCCCAGGAGGAGCAGGCACGTGGGACATGAGTCCCACGGCGGTCCATCCTGGGAGGGGGCATGCTGCTGGTGGTACAGGGGCATCAGCACCGGGAGGGCCCGGCTCACGGCAGCCGAGGAGAGGCGCAGCGCCGTGGCCACCCGTGTGCCCATGGTGTGCTCACCGGCATCCGACGCCTTCCGCGACGCGACAACTCCATCAACCCGGCGTGGCGCGGAAGTGCGCGAATTCACAGCCCTATCAACCCCGACCAACTCCGTCAGCCCGTCGGCCTTCTTCAAGAAGATGAAGGCGCTGGGCCTGCGGCGCGGGCAGTCGGAGTCGTAGGCCTCCCCATCCCCGCCGCATGCAGTACAGCGTGAGCCCGCCTTCGTCCGTCTTGCACGCCTCCCCCGAGGGCGCGCGGGTTACGGAACGCCGAGCATGCGCAGCACCGCCGCCGTCCCCGCTGCGGCGACCACTACCACCACGAAGGGCAGCCGGAACCAGGCCAGCACCGCCCCCACGGCCACACCGGTCGGGCGGGCCGCGCCTCCGAAGCCGCCGCTCGACGTGAGCGTCGCCGTGGCCACCAGCGCGGAGAGCAGCGCAATCGCCGACAGCGTCAGCAGCCGCTGCACGCGCGCGGACACCTGGATGCGCTGGCTGAGCAGCGGGCCGGCGAGCCGGAAGGCGTACGTGCCGGCGGCGAGGAGCAGGACGGGAAGCAGCGTCATCGCAAGGCCACCGACAAACCCAGGAGCGCCAGCAGCACCGGCAGGCCAGCGGGTAGGAACGGCGTGGTGACGAGCGCGATGGCGGCCCCCAGCAGCGCCACCTTTCGCGCCACCGCCGCCGCGCGCTTCGACTCCGCCGTGTCGGCCGAGGCTCGCAGCGACGGCAGCAGCAACGCGAACATCGCGGCGGGGAATGCGGCATCCAGGCCCAGCGCATCCGGGTTCCCCAGGGCCCGGCCCGCAAGCGCGCCCACGAGCACGCCGATGTTCCACGACACGAACAGCGTCCCACCACAGAGCCAGTACGCGGCGCGCCGCTTCGCGGGGTCCTGCTGCGCGAGCGCGAAGGCCACCGACTCGTCCACCATCAGGTGCGTGCCAATCAGCCGCATCGGCCAGCTCCGACCCAACACGTCGGAGACCACCATGCCGAAAGGCAGGTGCCTCGCATTCAGCAACAGCCCGGCGAGCACCGCGGCCACGGGGCTTCCGCCACCGGCCACCACGCCCACCACCATGAACTGTGAGCCTCCCGCGAAGACCAGCATGGACATGGCCGAGGCGAGCCAGACGGACACGCCCGCCGCCACGGCGATGGCGCCAAAGGACACCCCCACCACGCCCGCCGCCGCGGCGATGGCGGCGACATCACGGACCAGTGCGCGGTCGACGGTCGACATGGCGGCGCATGCTACACGCCGCCTCTCGGAGGCAGGGGCCGAGACTTCACCACCCGGCGCCCGCGCCAGTAAGCATGATAATCTAGCATTACCTGTTTGCCTCATCTCCACAGGTAGGAGCCCATCATGTTGACGAAGCACGTCGTCATCGCCGGTGTCGCCGCCCTGTTCCTCGGTGGTTGTGGTGCAGGTCCCTCCGAAGAAGCGGCGCCGGAGGCGCTCGACAGCACCGAGCAGCCGCTGCTCTATAAATGCCCCGCGAGCTTCGGCTGGACTCGCACCTGGTACTCGACGAACTCGACTGGCCTGGTGGCCGGCTCCGAGACCTGCACGTGCCTGGGCATCCTCAAGCAGACTGGGACACCGCAAGGCGACTTCTACACGCAGGTGCAGTTCGAATGCGCGAGCGCGCCCGGCGGCCCGGAGCAGGCAGGCAGCGGAGCCCACGAGGCGCGCTGACAAGCCCGGAGCAGCGGCCAGAGACACGGAGTCGCAGCGGCGGGCGGCCGGACACACAGGGTCCATCATTCATATCGGCGCACCACTTCGGGGGCTGAAGCGGGCCCCCGGACGTGGGAGACTTCCGCGCGTATGAGCTCGGCCTCCATCCTCGGCATCGACTTCGGGACCACCAACACCTCGGCGGCCTTCTTCGACAAGACGGGCAAGCTTCGCGTCGTGCCCGTGACGGACAAGAGCTTCACCCTGCCCTCGGTGGTGTGGTTCCACGCGGCGGACAAGTCCATCGTCGGCCACGCGGCGCGGCGGCAGATCATCGACGACCCGAGCCACACCGTCTTCGGCGCGAAGCGCTTCCTCGGGCGCCGCTTCCAGTCCGAGTACGTCACCCAGCACAAGGACAAGTACGCCTTCGAGCTGATGGAGGCCCCGGACGGCTACACCGCCGTGAAGATGTACGGGAAGATGACCTCGCTCACCGAGGTCGCCTACCTCATCATCCGGCAGATGCTCACCCTGGCGAACCACACCGCCGGAGAGCCCTTCCGCGAGTGCGTGCTCACCGTGCCCGCCCACGCCAGCATCCGCCAGCGCGAGGCGGTGCGACAGGCCGCCCAGCAGGCCGGCCTCCAGGTGCGCGCCATCATCAACGAGCCCACCGCCGCCGCGCTCTACTACGCCAACCTGCGCAACCCCGAGCAGACCGTCATGGTGTTCGACCTGGGCGGCGGCACCTTCGACGCCACCCTGCTCGCCGTGCAGAACAAGGTCGTGAAGGTGCTCGCCACCGGCGGTGACGCCTTCCTCGGCGGCGCCAACTTCGACGAGCGCATCGTCGAGATGCTGGTGCAGGACTTCCAGCAGAAGCACGGCATCAACCTGCGCGGCAACAAGGTCGTCATGCAGCGGCTCGTCTTCGCCGCCGAGTCCGCGAAGATGTCCCTCAGCCAGCGCGACGCCACGGTGCTGCGCGTGCCCTGCATCGCCCAGAAGGACGGCGGCTTCATCGACTTCGACTACACCCTCACCCGCAAGCAGCTCGAGGAGATGGTGTTCCAGCTCGTCGAGCGCACCGCGTCCGCATGCGACGACGTGCTGGAGCGCGCGAAGCTGAAGCCGGACCAGATTGACGAGCTGGTCATGGTGGGCGGCCAGACGCGCATGCCCGTCATCCGCCAGCGCTTCGGTCACTTCAAGCGGCTGTCGTCGGAGAAGGAGGTCCACCCGGAGCTGGGCGTGGCGGTGGGCGCGGCCATCCTCGGGCGCAACCTGGCGCGCGGCATCTCCGGCCTGGCGGACGTGGTGCCCATGCCCATCGGCATCATGGTGCCCGGCGGCGCCCAGCACGAGGTCATCCCCGCCAACACCCCCGTGCCCGCCACGAAGTCCATCTCCCTGGAGCTGCCCATGATTCCGGGCCCCATCTCCGTGGCCCTCTTCGAGTCGCTCGACACCACCACCGTCGACCGTGAGCTGCTGGGCACCGTCCGCATCGACCTGGACTGGCGCACCACCCACAAGGGGCCCACCACCCTGGAGCTGCGCATGGGCCAGGACTTCGTCCTCAACGCCGCGCTCGTCTCACCCCAGGGCGCCCGACACCCGCTGCCCATCACCGACCTGCGGGCGCCCAAGCGCGCCGACACCTAGCGCCCCCGGGCTCTCACGAGCCTGGAACGTGCGCCACACGACACTGGCGCGCGACTTCCGCGCGCCCGGCGGACTGCTTCGTACGGGGCCTTGCCAGTCTCCCAGCCTCCCACTCCCTTCAAGGAGGCTGCGTCATGAGGCACAGAGCCCTGGGCTGCATCGTCCTGCTCGCCGTATGCGCGTGTGCCGGCCAGCAGAAACCTCCGCCAGCGCAAACACGGCAGCTCAAGGCCGTTCTCTTCCCCTACATCCCGGACTCAGCGGGGGACGAGTTCTCCGCACTCAAGCAGGCCCTCGAGAAGGGCTTCGAGCAGAAGCATCCGGACATCGACCTGACCGTCGTCATCGACGACGACGTCGACCTGTATGACCTGAACGACGGCGGCGCCCTGAATCGACTCCTCGGAGACAGCGCCGAGGCCGCCCAGGTCGTCGAGGTCGACATGCTGCTGCTCGGCGACCTGGTGTCCAGGGGATGGATTCAACCCGTGCAACTCACCAGCGCGGATGTCCTTCCCAGCGCACGACAAGCAACGGCCATCCAAGGCACCAGCTACGCCGTGCCCACGTATCTCTGCTCCCATGTCGTCTACACCGGGAACCCGGACTTCGGGTCGGCCACGGATGGTCAATCACTCATCCGAATCCTCTCCAGCAGCCAGCCTGGCCGGACGCCACTGGTGAGCAACTACAAGGGGAGCTGGACCCTCCCCGCCATCTACATGGATGCCTGGGCGGACACCCACTCGGCGGATGGCCTCGAGAAGGCCCTCGAGCTTCCGCTCGACGCCAAGACGATGACCAGGCTCGATGAAGTCGTCGACAGCTGCGCTCCGGGCGGGGCCACGAACCCCTGTCTGGATGGCAGCTACGAAGACAATACCCGGGCCGAAGAGACCTTTGCCCAGGGGAAGGCCAACGGCTTCGTGGGCTTCACCGAGCGGCTGTTCTTCATCCGGAAGAGCAACCCCGCGATGCCCCTGCCTCACGCCATCTCAGTCCCTCTTGGCGGAGGGACGCATCCAACCCTGTTCGTGGATGGGCTGGTCTTCAACGCGAAGTGCTCCGGGGCATGTCTCCAGGCGGCTCAGGCCTTCGCGACGTACATGAGCACGCCAGAAGTGCGCGCGCTCATCGCCTTCAGTCAGGATGCCCCGCCGGGTGCATCGCCGCGCTACCTGCTCCAGGCAAGTCAGCCCTTCTACAAGAAGACAGCGGCCGCCTCCGACCCGATGTATCAACAATTCATTCTGTTCCTGGATACCGCCAGGCCCTATCCCAACCAGGGCTTCCCGGCGGTGAGGAAGGCGCTACAGCAGGCCCTGCTCAAGGAATTGCAGCCGGGGCCCACGCCGCCTCCCAGCGCCCCGTGAGCCGATGGCGCCGGCGCTCAGGCCGTGCGCGACTCCAGATTCATGGGCAGGCCGCCCTTGGGCCGCAGGGTGATGAGCGGCTCGGGCGCCAGCACGTGGCCGGGGACGCACCTCGGCCGGTAGCGCTGGGCCACGGTGGCGAGAATGAGCTGGGCCTCCATCATCGCGAAGCCGTTGCCGATGCACTGGCGCGGCCCGCCGCTGAAGGGGAAGTACGCGTAGCGCGGGCGCTGCGCGGCGGCCTCGGGCGAGAAGCGCTCCGGGAGGAACTCGTCGGGGCGCTCCCAGAAGTCCGGGTGGCGATGCGTGACGTAGGGGCTGACATCCACCATGGTGCCACCCGGAATCCGGAAGCCGCCGATGACGTCATCCTCCTTCACGGCCCGGCTGTAGACGTAGGCGGGCGGGTAGAGCCGCATCGCCTCCTCCACCACCATGCGCGTGTAGCCCAGCTGGGGCACGTCCCCGGCCGTGGGCAGGCGCCCGCCCAGCACCGCGTCCAGCTCGGCGTGCAGCTTCGCCTCCACGTGCGGGTGCTGCTCGAGCAGCGCCCAGACCCAGCTCATCGTCGTGGCCGTCGTCTCGTGGCCGGCCACCAGCATCGTGAGCACCTCGTCGCGGAGCTGCTCGTCGGTCATCGCCTCGCCAGTCTCCTCGTCCCGCGCCAGCATGAGCATGGAGAGCAGGTCGCCCCGGTCCCCGTCGCCCTGGCGCCGCTCGGTGATGAGGTCCATCACGGTGCTCCGCAACGCCCGGCTCGCGGCTCGGAACTCGCGGTCATAGCGGGTGGGCAACACCGGCGGCAGCAGGCGCAACGTGCGGAAGCGCGTCGTGGTCTGCTCGCTCAGCACGTTGAACGCGCCCCCCACCACCGCCACCTTGTCCCCCACCGAGGCCCCGAACAGCGCCTCCCCAACGATGGTCAGCGTCAGCCGCATCATCTCCTCCACCATCGTCACCGGCTCGCCGCGCGCGGCGGGCGCGGCCCAGCGCTCCAGCATGGCGGCCGTCGCCCGCGTCATGCCCTCGGCCATGGCGGAGATGCGCTGCCGGTGGAAGGCGGGCTGGGCCAGCCGCCGCTGCCGCAGCCAGAAGGAGCCCTGGCTCGTCAGCAGCCCGTTGCCGGCGACGCGGCTCACCAGCCGGTATGAGATGTGGTCCTTCGTGTAGTTCTCCACGTGGTCCTGCAGCACGCGCCGCACCCCGTCCGGGTGACTGATGAGGTGCGACGTCATGGGGCCCACCCGGTAGCGGGCCACGTCCCCGTACTGCCGCGCCGTCCCCAGCAGCAGGCCGAGCACGTCGCGGCGCGCCTCGAGGAGCACGCCCCACAGCAGGTGCCCCCGGGGGCCCGGGGCAATACGGGAAGAGGTGGTGTCCGGCGAGCGCACGGCGGTGGTCGTCATGTCGGGTCTCCTTGCGCTCCAAGACATGTCGCGAACGGGGAGCCGGTGCATTGTCCCGCGCCGCCAACCCGTTGTCCCCCAGCGCCAGGGCACATTGCGGCCCCTCGCCCGCTGGTCCATGCTCCCCCACCCGATGCGTCCGCAGACGCTCCAGTCCTCCATCTTCCGCACCCTGTTTCGCGTCGGGGAGTCGCTCGACATCCCGCGCTCGCGCCTGCTCGAGGCCACCGGCGAGACGGAGGAGCGACTGGCGGCTCCGGACACCCGCGTCTCCTACGAGGCCCTGCGCCGCGTCTGGGAGCTGCTCGTCTCAGTAGGGGGTGCCTGGCCGCTCGGCGTGCGGCTGGCGGAGTCCCTGGAGCCCACCCACTTCGGCCTCGTGGGCTACGTGCTCGTCAACAGCCCGGACCTGCGCACGGCCATGGTGCGCTACTGCCGCGTCAACACCCTGCTGGACCCGCGCACCGGGTGGACCACCACCGCGACGCCCTCGGGCATGCGCGCGGAGCTGCGGCTGCACCCCGACGACGCCTGGGCGGTGAAGCTGCGGCACCCGCCCGAGGGGCTGCTGCTGAGCCTGGTGGCCACCGGCCGCACCCTCACGGGAACGCACTGGAGCCCCCGCCGGGTCCGCTTCGCGCATCCGCGCCATGGGGCCTCCGCGGCGGTGGAGGACTTCCTCGGTACCCCCATCGAGTACGGCGCGAGCGCCTACGTCATGGAGGCGGATGAGCCCATCCCCTCGCTCCCCATCCGGCATGCCGACATCGACCTGGGCAACCTCCTCCATGCTCGCGCCGAGGCCGCGCTGGCCGACCTGCACGCCTCCGAGCGCCGCACGTGGACCGAGCGCGTCAGCGAGGTGCTGGCCGCCCAGCCCCGCACGGGAGAGCTGGGCCCTGCGGAGGTGGCCACCCGCCTCGCGGTGAGCGAGCGCACCCTCCAGCGCCGCCTGCGGGAAGAGGGCGCGTCCTTCGCCGGCCTCGAGGACGCCGTGCGAAAAGAGCGCGCCTTCCAGCTCCTGCGCGACGGACAGCTGGCCCAGTTCGAGATTGCCTTCCTGCTCGGCTTCAGCGACCCCAGCGCCTTCACACGCGCGTTCCGCCGCTGGAGCGGTGAGACGCCGCTGGCCTGGCAGAAGGCGCACGCATCCCGGCCGGAGACCTGAAGGCCCGGCCTCAGGCGCGCACGAAGGTCTGGAAGAAGCGCTCCCGGTCCACCGCCACCGAGATGGACGTCTTCGAGCCAGGTGCGGGCTCCGAGCCCCACTCGCCGCGCTCGCGCACCACCTCCACCGGGGCCCAGGTGACGATGTCCCGGTCGATGGCCGCGCACGCCGCGATGGGGTCATGCAGCAGCTTCCCCTCTGGCCGCTCGCGCAGGTAGTGCTCCATCGCCTCGAACACGAGCGCCAGGCCCGCCGTCGCGTCCCGGTGGGGGCGCATCCGTTCGTGGAAGGCGACGTCGTACGCCACGCCGTGGGTGACGTTCTTCGACACGAGGTCCCTCGAGCCGATGCGCTCCGAGGACAGCGCGAGCAGCGCCCCCTTCGGGTCCCCGTTGAAGTTGAAGGTGGGACAGGTGCGCAGGCCGGCGAACTTCGGGAGCCGGTGCTCCGGCGGCACCACGTTGTCCCCCGCGAAGCCGCCCTGGGCCACCCAGCGCACCAGCCGCGCCTCGGGGTGCTCGTTGAGCAGCAGCCGCAGGTTCTGCAGCGGTGCCCCCGTGAGCAGCGCCGCGTCCGGGTACTTCGCCAGCGTGCGGGCCAGCACCTCGTGCGCCAGCGCATCCGGCTCCGCGGGGGCCACCTGCCCGAGCCACGCCCCGTGGAAGCCGGAGACGCTGTCGCGCTCCGCGCCCGGGTTGCGCGCGCCCACCGGCACGTCGCCCCGCCCCGCACGGGAGAGCAGGTGGCGCACCAGTCCCACCTGGGCCCGCGAGCCGGGCGTCACCGTCACCGCGCGCAGCGCCACCTGGGGGTGCGTTGCCAGCAGGCAGAGCGTGAGCGCGTCGTCCGGGTCGCTCGTCTCCATGTCGAAGAGAAGGTCCAGCATCGATTCTTCCGTCACCAGGCAGGGCCCGGGGCGAGCAGTCCCCTCGCGAGAGCGCCGGCGTGGCGCCTCCCCGAGAGCCCCGCCAGGGCGTTCGAGCGTCCCAGACGCTCGGGCCCCCTCCTCCTGACGGGGCCCGAGCCCGCCCACGTGTGCCCGCCCCGCGAAAAGACAGACGCCACCGGGACTCGAGGGCCCCGGTGGCGTCAGGTGTGGCGCAACTCGCGACGACTACTTGTTGAGACGGTACGCGCTGAACATCTGGTCCATGCGCGTGTCCTGGCCCGTGGTGAAGCGGTCCATGCAGGAGTCGTCCGTGTAGTCCATGAAGTTGTTGATGGGGTCCACGCCCGTGCCGTTGCACGTGTCGCGGCCGGCGGGGCAGCCGTACGCGGCGCTGCGCTCGGCCGGCGTGTCGGAGACCTCGTCGCCCGTCTTGGCGCAGCCGCCCTGGAACGTGTGCCACAGGCCCATCCAGTGGCCAATCTCGTGCGTGGCAGTGTCGCCCAGGTTGTAGGGCGCCGCCGAGCCGCCCGGCACCGACGAGTACAGCATCACCACGCCGTCATCCTTCGGCGCGCCGGCGTACCAGTTGGGGAAGGTCGCCCAGCCCAGCAGGCCGCCGCCCGGGTTGCAGGTGTAGAGGTTCAGGTCGTCCGCCGTGCCCTGGCGGAGCGCCGTCTTCATCGCCGTCTCCACCGAGACGACGTCGCAGGTGTTGAACCAGGTGGCGTTGGTGGTGCGCGTCGTCGCCACCAGGTTGAACTGCCAGCCCCAGGCGCCGTACGCGTTGTTGAGCACCGTCATCTGGTCGTTGATCATCTGCGCCGTCAGGTCACCGTTGCTGACGCCGGTGCCCTTGTTGATGACGTGCCAGTAGACGTTGATGGTGCCACCCGTCACCGTGGTGCCGCCGCCGCTGCCGCCCGGCTTCTTCTCCGAGGCCCCGGTGAACTTCGCCAGATGCTGCTTGACCTGCTGCTCCTCCGCGTCCGTCAGCGGACGCGTGCCGCAACGGGAACCATCCGCCTTGGAGTGCGACAGGCCCTGCTGCTCGGAAGACTCCGCGCCCTCGGGTGCCGGCGTCGGCTCCTCCTTGGAAACACAAGCCGTCGCGAGGAAACACGCACTCAGCACACCGAATCGGGAGAGACCCTTCATTGATACGCCTCCAAGAGGAAAAAAACGGCGCGCCAACCGTGGCCCGCCGCTGGAGGAGATTATCGTTTATTGGGGCTCCGAGGTTTCCGCCCGGGCGTCTATTTTCCTGACTTACTGAACACTGCTCCGTGATTCCGGGCGCTTCTGCACACCCCGTCTCCGCCGTGCGGGTGAAGCGGGTGGGCACGAAGCGCCCACCCGCCTCCCGCCGCGAGGGTGCGGCTACATGCAGTTGGCGTTGTAGCCGGTGCCGCCGAAGAAGAAGTAGCGGCCCCAGTTCCCCGGGTCATTGCCCAGCGAGATGTCGTAGCAGTACGCGTCGTCGCGGTACGCGGTGAGCCCGGACGGGTCCGAGTAGACGTTGCTCGTGTTCACGTAGAGCAGGTTCTTCTGGTAGGCCGCATACTGGAACCACGAGGCGGGATACGCGCCGCTGCCCATGTCCGTGGACGTGTGCAGGTTGAGGTTCCGGTTGTCGATGATTTCGCCACCGAAGTCGATGGACCAGGCGTTGTTCGCCAGGCCGTTGGTGTCGAAGCGGGTGCGCGGGTAGTAGCCCACCCAGATGTCACCGTACTTCAGCCACCACGCGCCCGCGGTGCCGTCCTTGTACCACATCAGCTTGAACTCGTACTGCGTGCCGCCGGAGGTGCTGTAGTTGCTGAAGGCCCCGCCGATGGGGACGGTGTTGTTGACCTGGACGAACGCGCCGCAGCTCAGGTTGTAGCAACCGCCGCTGCCGTAGTTGTCCGGCGTGAAGTAGATGAACAGGCGCGAGTTGTCGTCGCCGTACAAGTCCCGGTACTTCTGCCAGCCGGCCTCCACCGTCTCCAGCGAAGCGCCCGAGCCGCGGACGACCCACATCTGGGACAGGCTGAACTCGCTGGTCAGCTCGGTGTACGGGTTCCAGACGTTGAAGATGCTCTCGGCGCCCATGTTGTCCACCCACTGGTGCGCGTGGGCGTACTGGTGCTGGGCCGTGGGGCCGTTGCGCGGCGGCTCGATGCCCTCGAAGCCGCGGGGCTTGCCGGTGTCCACGGGGAGCCGGCCGGCGAGGTGGTTGGGCACCTTGCGGCGGAACTCGTCCAGCGTCTCGAAGCGCTTGAGCGTCTCCAGCTTGAGCTTGACGATGGGCACCGTGCCCTCGGGGCAGCGGCGCATGTTGCCCGCCGCGTCCACGTCACCCGGGCCGGAGAGGCCCGCCTCGAGCGTCGTGGGCCGCGTGTCGCGCCTGGGCGACGCCGGGTCCGCGGCGATGGCCGTCGGGTCCGGCGACGGCAGGGTGCTCGGCGCCAGCTGGATGCGGTGGCTCTCCATGCCCGGCTGCCGCAGCGCGGGCTGCAGGTGCAGCGGGACGCAGTCGATGTCGTCTCCCCCGCGGCTCCTGAAGTGGTGCACCACGTCCTTCGCGTCGTAGAGCGACTCGAGGTACTTCTCCATCCGCGCCAGCTCCTTGCCGTCGCGCACGCGCTCCACCAGCCCGAGGCTCGCGGAGGAGGACTCCGGAGCCTGCGCCGCCGCGGCCTCCGCCTCTTCCCCGGCGCAGCCCACGAGGCCCAGCCCCACCACCGAGACGAATCCGAGCCGCACCAGCCAGCGCTGCTCGGGACGACGGGTCTGCTTCGCCTTCTTCATGGAATGCCTCTCGACAGACAACGGGTTAAATCTGCTATCGACGCGATAGCTGAATATCGCGCCAAAGCCGACTTAGCCTGAAGGTCTGACAAGGACTTCCGAGAGCGTTCAGGAGGCGACAGCGCCTGAGGTGCGACTCAGGCGGCGATGCGCGCCACACATGCGGGCGTGTCGTTGGCGGGCGAGTTGACCACGCGGTCCACCTCGTACACGTCCAGCGTGTCCTCGGAGAAGGGCACCAGCAGGGGCAGCAGCACGGCGGCGTCCTGCGGCTCCGGGCGCAGCCACACCTCCTGCGACTGCGGTGAGAGGATGACGGGCATCCGGTCATGGATGGGCGCCATCAGCGCGTTGGGGCCGGTGGTGATGATGGTGCAGGTGTTGAGCACCTCACCGGTGTCGGGCGCCGTCCACTCCTCCCACAGGCCGGCCAGGGCCAGGGGCTTGCCGTCCTTGCGGTGGAAGTGGAACGGCGTCTTCGGCTTCGTGGACTGCTTCCACTCGTACCAGCCGTCCACCAGCACCAGGCAGCGGCGCTTCTTGAGGGCGGAGCGGAAGCTGGGCTTCTCCGCCACCGTCTCGCCGCGGGCGTTGATGAGCTTGCTGCCGATGCTGGCGTCCTTCGCCCACGAGGGGATGAGGCCCCAGCGGAAGGTGTCCAGCATGCGCGCGCCGTCATTGGGCACCACCGGCATCAGCTGGGTGGGGCACAGGTTGTAGCGCGGCCGGTCCACCGAGGCGCGGATGCCGGCAAGTCCCAGCTCGGCCACGAGCTGGTCGGGAGAAGTCCTGACGGTGACACGTCCACACATGGCCGGGGATTATCGCCCCGTCTGGCCCGGTCCCCAAGCAAGTCGCGGCGGGGGTGCCAGGAAGCAGGCGGACGGCCGTCGCGGTAGACTGGCGGGCATGAGCAACGACAGCGGTTCGAACTTTGGGAAGCCGTCGGAGCCGAAGAAGAACCCGAAGGTGTTCGGCGTGCCGGTGAAGATAGACCCGTACGCTTCCGTGCGGCCGGACCACCCCACCGGGGAGTACGGCATGCCCGACAAGAAGAAGAAGCGGGACGACGCGCCGTTCGATCCGTTCGCCGTCGTCATCGAGTCACCGAAGGACGGGGGCTGAGCCTCGAAGCCGGTGCCCGCCGCGCGCGCCCTGGTCTACAACGCCGCGCCATGAACCGGTCCGCGCTGCTGTCCGCCTGTCTCGCCGTCTCCGTCCTCGCCTGCTCCGAGCGTCCGTCGGGCGCCACCGTCGACGCCGGGGCGCCCCCCGTGCAGGCCGCTCCCGAGGTGCCCGACTCCGGGGCCCCGGAGCCCGAGGCCGTCGACGCGGGGCTGGAGGATGCGGGAGCCCAGGCCGGTGCGCCCGCCTCGCCGGACGCGGGGAGCGCGGCGTGCTCGGCGGGCACGCTGAGCGCGAAGACGCTGATTCCGATTCCGCCCCCGCCGCCCCTCGTGGAGGGCATGCGCCGCCGCATCATCGCCGCCGCCGTCGCGTGCGACTACGCGGCGCTCGCGAAGCTGGCCGATGCGAATGGCAAGGGGCTGCGCTTCTCCTTCGGTGACGGCAAGGACCCGGCGGCGGCCTGGCGCAAGGCGGAGCAGGAGGGAGAGCCCGTGCTGGCGCGGATGGTCCAGGTCCTCAACCTCTCCCCCGCGAAGCAGGGCGACCTCTACTTCTGGCCCGCCGTGCACGTCACCGGCGCGGAGAAGGACTGGCAGGCCGTGGTGGGCGTCTACCCGGAGAAGCAGCTGCGGGCCATGAAGGAGGGCGGGACGGGCTACCTCGGCCTGCGCGTGGGCATCAGCGCGAAGGGCGACTGGCAGCTCGCGGTGTCCGGGGACTGACGCCCGGGGGAATCGCTTTCAAACCAGGCAGCTTTGCCTTTCGGGGCCCCAAGCATCCCAGCCACCAACGCACCGTGAAGTCCGCCCGCATTCCCCGAGCGCGGCGGCGGGAGTCCTGGCCCCTCCGGAAGCAGTGTGTATACGCTATTGCCCCCCCCTCTTCCGAGATGACTGGCCCGAGGTCCTGCCCATGCGGTGGCCGATGAAACTCCTCTTGAACGTGCTCACTCCGCCGGTCGCGCTCGCCGGCCGGTTCTACAACTGGGGGCAGCGGTACCGGGAGCTGCTCCGCTACCGGCTGGAGTTCCGGCCCCGGCCCGAGGACATCTTCATCGCGACCTACCCGAAGTCCGGGACCACGTGGATGCAGATGTTGCTGGTGCAGTTGTTCAGCGGGGGGCTCGCGGAGTTCGACCACATCTCCCAGAAGTCGCCCTACTTCGAGTCTGTCCTCCGCCAGGGTCGCTTCGACTTCCTGGAGAAGCTGCCGTCACCTCGGCTGTTCAAGACGCACATGACCTACGGGGCGCTACGGCCCTCGAAGGACTCGCGCATCATCTTCGTCACCCGCGACGCCCACGACACCTTCATCTCCTGCTACCACCACCTGGAGATGGCGCAGCGGTTCCGCTCGTCGTTCGACCCGTTCATCGGCGGCATGGTGAAAGGGAAGTGCTCCTTCGGAAGCTGGTACGACTACATGCGCTCGTGGATGCCCCACCGGACTGACGCCAACGTCCTGTGGGTGCGCTACGAGGACATGCGGCAGGACCTGGGAGCCCAGGCGAGGCGCGTCGCCGCCTTCCTCGGCATTCCCGTGCCGGAGGAGCGCATGGCGGACATCCTGGAGAAGTGCAGCTTCGCGTACATGAAGCGGCATGACCCGAAGTTCGACTTCCGCCTGACGATGCACGAGGACTCCCCCGGCAACTTCATCCGCCAGGGCGGCTCGGGGGAGCGGCGCCAGTTCCGCGAGGAACACACCGCCGAGCTGGAGCGGAACCTGGCGAAGCTCCGGGGTGACCTCGGGCTTGGCGAGGCGGAGCGCTTCTAGCGCTCGCCACGCTCGCCGCGCCGTGCCGCTCCACGGCGCAGGTTGCAGACGGCGTAGAACCTCGCCGTCTCCTTCGACGGGAGGCCGAACCTCCTGGCGTCGGCGGACTATGCTCGCCGGCCATGAGCCCCTCCCTTCCTCCTGATGAAGCCGGAGCCCGCTCCGGCGAGCCGCGTGACGGGTATGCGCGTCGCGTCGGCCTCTTCTCGGGAGTGATGCTCGTCATCGGAGGCATCATCGGCTCCGGCATCTTCCTCAACCCCGCCATCGTCGCGCAGCGCGTGCACACGCCGGGGCTCACCCTGGGCGCATGGCTGCTCGGCGGCGGGGTGGCGCTCATCGGGGCCTTCGTCTACGGGGAGTTGGGGCAGCGCATTCCGAAGGCGGGCGGCAGCTACGTCTACCTGCGCGATGCCTTCGGCCCGCTGCCGGCATTCCTCAACGCCTGGGGAATGATGCTGATGATTGCCACCGGCGCCATTGCCGCGGTGGCGGTGACCTTCGCCAACTACACCCTCGCGCTGACCGGCCTCGGGCCCGACTTCCGCTTCCCGCTCGCCGTCGGCGCCATCGTCCTGCTCTCCGGGGTGAACTACTTCGGGGTGCGACCCGGCGCGCTCACACAGAACGTCTTCACCGTGCTCAAGCTGCTGGCGCTCGCCGTGCTCATCGGCGCCGGCCTGCTGCTCGCCGGCCCCTCGCCCGCGGTGGAGGCCGCCGCCGCGCCGCAAGCGCCGGACTCCATCGTGCTCGCCCTGGGCGCGGCGCTGGTCCCGGTGCTCTTCAGCTACGGCGGCTGGCAGCAGACGAACTTCGTGGCCGAGGAGATGGTGGACCCCGAGCGCAACCTGCCACGCGCCCTCCTGCTCGGCGTCATTGGCGTGGTGACGGTGTACCTGCTCGCGAACCTCACCTACCTGCGCACGCTCGGCGCGGGCGGGCTCGCGGCGAGCAGCGCCCCGGCGGCGGACGCCCTCGGCCAGCTGCTCGGCCCCGCGGGCCGCACGTTCATCACCGCGGGCGTGGCCCTCTCCACCTTCGGGTTCCTCAACCTCGTCATCCTCGTGTCGCCCCGCGTCTACCAGGCCATGGCCGCGGATGGACTGTTCTTCCCCCAGCTGGCCCGCCTGCACCCGCGCTACCGCACGCCCGCCACGGCCATCCTCTTCCAGGCCGTCTGGGCCATCCTCCTCACGGGCACGGGGACCTACGGCGAGCTGCTCGACTATGTCGTCTTCGCCGACTGGCTCGTCTTCGGAGCCACGGCCGCCACGCTCTTCGTCTACCGCGCCCGCGAACGCCAGGGACGCATCCCCCGCGTCGCATACCGAGTGCCCGGCTACCCCGTCACCCCGCTCCTCTTCATTGCCGCCGCGCTGTACGTCGTGCTGGGCTCCACGGCTTCCAACCCGCTCAACGCCCTCAAGGGCACGCTGCTGCTCGGCGCGGGCGTGCCCGTGTTCCTGTACTGGCGGCGGCGCACGGCCGGGAGGGCAGCGGCCCCGGCGGCCGTGGGCGAGCCGTAGTCCGCACCGAGAGGTCCGCTCAGCGGCAGGCGGGAGCGCCGGTGTCGGACCAGCTGCAGTGCTCCTGCGCGGAGTACGTGAAGACGTAGTCCTGCGCGGGCGCGTCCCCGCCACCTCCACACGCGGAGAGGAGCGGCGTCGTCGCGCTGGCCTCCAGGGGGACCACCGCGCGCCCGCCGCAGCTCTTCCAGTTGCCCAGGCCGAGCGCGTCCTGCGTCGTGGGGAACGCGATGGCCCGCGCCACGGCCCCGCCGCTCTTGAGCGAATAGCCCGCCAGCGCATGGATGCGCCGGGCCACCGCCCAGAGGTCGTGCCCGTTGTCCCACGAGCCCGGAGGCGCACCGCTGTACCCCGCGGGCAGGGAGTGGCCCGCGTTGAGCCACTGCCCATCGCAGCCGTCGCTCTTCACGAGCTGCCAGCTCTTCTCCTGCAGGTTCGCCGGCAGCTTGTTCCAGATGTCGTTCACCGCGATGAGGGGGTCGTTGGTGTCGTCATCCGCGTACACCTGGAGCACCGTCTTCACGTCGACGGGTAGATCCCGGTAGTGGTCATTGGTCGCCGTCGGGTTCTCGAGATTCGGGTACGAGAACCAGGGCGCCATGATGAACATGAAGCGCCCCGCGCTCCCCCATGCGGCGGTCAACCCGTTGTGCGTCGGGTCCGCGAAGGCGCGGCGCGCCAGCTCCGGCGTGGCGCCGCCGCCGAAGGAGTGGCCGATGAAGCCGACCCGGGTGACATCGAACCGCGTGCCGTACTGCCTCGCGGCCGCCACGAAGCCCTCCCACAGGGTGTCGTACTGCGAGCGGCGCGGGCCCGTGTTCATGTACGGCACGAACACCACGTTGTAGCCGTTGCTCGCCAGGCGCCGCAGCAGCGGCCCCACGTGGGTGTGGTCCGAGCCACCATACGCGTGGGAGTAGAACAGCACCGGGTACGTGCTCCGGTCGTCGGGCCGGTAGACGGTGATGGGCATCTCCGGCCAGAGCGCGTTGGGCACGTCGGACTGCACGCGTACGGCGAGCGGCCCCTGGGTGCCGTACAGCGTCGGCTCCGTCGTCGCGGCCGTCGTCGCCACCTCGGGCCCGTACGGCCGCGGCGCACAGAGCGCCACCGCGGTGCCCACCTCCTGCGCCGTGACAGCGACGGGAGCCTCGTCGCCAGCTCCTTCAAACGCCGTCCCACAGCCCGTGACAGCAAGCACCCCGGCCAGCATCCACCATGATTGGGTCATGGGGCGCTACAACACGGGAGCGGCGGAAAGGTTTCGCGCGTCACCAGCCCGGCGCCACGGGGTTCGGCACGGCCTGGACGCGGAAGCGGCTGCGCACCAGCTCCACGTAGCTCTTCTCTTCGATGAAGATGGAGCAGATCTGCCCCAGTCCGTGGGCGGCCCCGTCCTGGACCATGGGCGCGTAGACGAGCCAGAAGTTGAGCGTGTCGGCGGAGATGGAGGCGTCCGACATCGTCGTGCCCAGGCTGACCCGCGTCACGCCGGCCAGGGCCCCGGGCACCTGGAACTTCTCGGCGTAGGACTGGCCGCCCGTACCGGTGAAGCGGCTGACGTTGACGACGTTGGCCACCGAGGGCGCCTCCCGGCTGCACCTGTCGTACGCCGCCCCGTCCCTCCCGGTGTTGCAGTAGCACTTGTTCATCGGGCCCGTGTTGAGCTCGATTTCGTAGGGCTCGAGACGGACCCGCCCGTCCTCCAGCTCCTCCTTCTCGCGGTCGACCCCTTCCGGCACCAACCGGACGACCCGGTAGCCGATGAAGAGCCCGCTGCCATCCAGCACCAGCGTGTTCTCCGCGTTGCCGCCGACGGAGGCGGTGACGGGGAGGTTCTGCTCCGAGGCCGCCGCCCGGACGCTGGCCTCCAGCGTGGACTTGTAGGTGAGCGTGATGCGCCCCGCGCGGAGCCCCTCGTACAGGAGGCCCTGGCCCGAGCCGAGCTCGACATTGGCGAGCGACTTGACCCGCTCGATGGTCAGCGACGTGAGGCTGATCTTCACCCGCTCGGAGCCCGAGCCCGTCAGCTTGAGGTAGCGCGCGATGGCGCCCTCGACTCCGGCGGAGAGTGACTGGTCGGACTCGAGCGACGCCACGCTCTGCGTGCGGACTCGGTTCTCCTCGGGTTGTCCCGCGCCGTCAGGACCGACGCCCTCCATCCAGATGGCCCCGATGGGGATGTCGGCGCGAGGAACCGTCAGCGCTTGAAACCCCTTGGGTACGGCGCCGCCACCCTGTCCGAATCCGCTGCCACCTTCCGACGTCTTGCAACCCGCGGCGAGCAGCACCGCGAGGGAGAGCCACGACATGCGTCCCAATACCGCCTCCGAGAAATAGGGGCGGTGAGTCATAGTGCCTTTCAGAACCAGAGCACCAGGGCCGGGGACGGCACCCTGTGCCGCGGCCGAGCTGAAAAGGCGTAGCGGGCACTGCCAGCGGCCTCACGAAAGGCCGCTGGCGGTGCGTGGCTCAGCTCACTGAATGTTGGTGACGATCTGCGTCTGGCACGTGACCGGGTCGATGAAGGACCGGGCCGCGTCGACGGTGCAGACGGCGCCGCCGTAGGTGCCGAAGAAGACCGTCGCCGCGCAGCTACCGGCGTTGTCGCTGACCTCCACCCGCCAGACGCACGTCTTCGAGGTGGCCGGAGCCGACGGGTTGACCGTCCAGTAGTACTGCTGGACCACCGGGTTCGGCGCGACGGGGGCGGGGGCGCTGACCTGGTACCCGCAGAGCGACCCCGGCGGACACGGGTAGGGAGTGAACACGCCGTTGAACGTACCCGTCACGGTCTGGAGGCCCAGGGAGAGGGTGGAGGTGGTCTGGTTCTGCACGAAGAGGTTCTCCAGGGCGGGGCCGATGGACTGCCCGGGAGCTCCCCGCAGCACGGGAAGCTCAACCCCCTCCTCGCGGAGGCTGACGTATTCGCCACGCTGGGAGAACAGGTCGGGGAACTCCACCTGCCCGGCGAACGCGATCGACGGCGTGAGGGACAGCAGCGAGACAGCCAGGAAACGCTTCACGTTCCTCGTCATGGACTTCTCCTGTGGTGTTTGTGCTGGGTTGGCCGAAGCCAATGCCTTACTAACATCGCCCTCAATTCAATTGCAAACGCAACCGGGCAATTCCTGCATTTCCAACACGCATGAACGATTGCGACCCTGGCGTGTTACCCGGCTGTTTGAATGTCAGACTAAGGGGTTTCCACGTCCTGAACAACGACACACACCGCGTCACTTGACGAAGGAGCAAGGCTGCCTCTGTCAAAGCCAGACACATCTTCTCTGGAAGAAGTCCATGACGAGGAACGTGACGCGTTTGCTGGCCGCCCCTGTCGGACGTCCCACGGGCCAGCTCCCTCGGGAGCTGGCCCCACGCCACGCGCGTCTCCATTCGCCGCCCCGGGCCTACCGTTCGCCGCACCCCGCCCGCCGTTCACAGCATGGGGCGGAAGCGCGCCTTCACGCCGCGCCATCCTGGCGCCATGCGAAGAACCGTCCTGCTTCCCCTCCTCTCCCTGCTGCTGCTCACCCTCCCCGCCTCCGCCGCCGACGACGCCCGGGCCCGTGTCCAGGCCGCCGCCGAGGCCATGGGCGGTGAGGCCCAACTCCGTGCCTTGTCCAGCCTGCGCATCCAGGGCATCGGCCACTGGAACCTGCTGGAGCAGTCCGAGCGCCCTGCTCCGCCGTGGCTCGTCATGTACGAGCAGGTCGACGAATTGCGCGTCCCGTCCCGCCAGCGCCTGCGCCAGAAGACCGAGAGCCGGGGCGCGGCGGGGCTCGGCACGTGGCAGTCATTGACGGTGCTCATGGATGGCGACGTCGTCGCCATGGAGCGCGACGGGCAGGTCCGCCCCACCGGTGGCGCCCAGCTCCAGGACATGCGCGAGCGGCTCGACTTCGCGCCCGAGCGCGTGCTGCTCACCGCCCTGGACGCCGCCGACCTGCGCTCCGCGCCGGACACGGTGCTGCAGGACGTGCCGCACCACGTGGTGACGTTCCACCACGGGCGCGCGGCGGTGCGCCTGTTCCTCAATGCCAACACGGGCCTGCCGACGCTGGTGGAGACCGAGGACGCGCACCCGGCCGACATGTTCTGGAGCGTCTGGGGCGACGTGCGCACCCGGCTGTTCTTCCAGTCCTGGTCGCTGGAGGCCGGAGGGCTGCGCTACCCGCGCAACTGGGAATGGCAGCGCAATGACACCACCTACCACGCGTTCACCGTGACAGCGCTGGAGGTGGGCGCGAAGGCGTCCGACGCGGACTTCGCCCTCTCCGACGACGTGCGCAAGGCCTTCGCTTCCCGCCGGGACATGACGGTGGATGACACTCCGCTGGGCCATCCGAGCCGCCCCGCCGTCGAGCTGGCGCCGGGCGTGGTGCACCTGCCCGGCCGCTGGGACGTGGCCCTGGTGAAGCAGGATGACGGGCTGGTAGTGATTGAGGCACCCATCGCCTCCGGTTACTCGGCGCGCGTGCTGGAGGAGGCCGCGAAGCGCTTCCCTGGCGTGAAGGTGAAGGCGGTGGTGTCCACCAGCGACGCGTGGCCCCACATCGGCGGCCTGCGTGAGTACGCCGCGCGCGCAATCCCTGCCCACGTGTTGGACGTCAACCGTCCGCTGGTGGAGCGGCTGCTGAAGGCGCCCCGGACGCGGGTGCCGGATGCGCTGGCGAAGACGCCCCGCGCGGCGAAGCTCCAGGGCGTGGGCCGCCGCACGACGCTGGGCACGGGGACGAACCGGCTCGAGCTGATTCCGGTGCGCACGGAGACGGGCGAGCGGATGCTCTTCGTGTGGCTGCCGGAGCACCGCCTCCTCTACACCAGCGACCTGGTGCAGCCGGGCCAGGGCGGCGGGTTCTTCAACCCTCAACAGCTCTCGGAGACGGTGGACGTGGCGGCGCGCGAGAAGCTCGACGTGGCGCGCGCCTTCGGCATGCACCTGGGCGCGACGGAGTGGAAGGCCCTCACCGACGCGGTGGAGAAGGCCCGCGCTCCCGCGACGGCCTCGACGGCGCCCTGAGCCCCAGCGCTATCGGGCCCGGCCCAGCCGGCGCTCCAGGTGCTCGCGGCGGTTGCGGCTCACCCGCAGCCGCTGCCCCGTTTCCAGCACCACCAGCAGCTCCGTGGGCGAGGCATGGTGCAGCTCGCGGATGCGCTCCACGTTGACGATGGCCGAGCGGTGGATGCGCACGAAGCGCTCCGCGTCCAGGCGCGCTTCCAGCGCCGCGAGGCTCTCGCGCAGGACGTGCTCCTGAGGACCCACGTGCAACGTGACGCAGTAGTCGTCGGCCTCTATCCAGTCGATGTCCGCGATGGAGACGAGCACGGAGCGGGTGCCCACCTTCACCAGGAGGCGGCCCGCGGAGTCGGCCGGACGCTCGGGCCTGGGCTCCGGCGGTGGCGCGGGGACGGGGGGCGCGGGCGTGTCCGCGAGCAGGCCCGCGAGCCGGCGGCCCAGCTCCACCGCCTCGCCCTGGCGCAGCCGCTGCCGGGCGCGCTGCAGGGCCTCGTCGAAGCGCTCGTCCGCGAAGGGCTTCACCAGGTAGTCCACCGCGTGCACGTCGAAGGCGCGCACGGCGAAGGCGTCATACGCGGTGATGAAGATGACCGCGGGCATCTGCCCCACACCCACCTCGCGGATGACGCCGAAGCCGTCCAGCTCCGGCATCTGCACGTCGAGCAGCACCAGGTGCGGACGCAGCTCGCGGATGGCTGTCACGGCCTCGCGCCCATCGCGGCACTCTCCGCACACCGTCACCTCGGCGTGCCGGGCCAGCGCGTGACGCAGACCCCTGCGGGCCAGCGGCTCGTCGTCCACCAGCAGGACCCGCAGCTCAGCCATGGGCGCGCTTCTCCAGGGATGCAGCGCTGTCCTCTCGCAGCGGCAGCAGGACGGTGGCCACGGTGCCCGGGCCCCCGGCCACACTGGCCACGCTGACGCGCCCCGCGTCTCCGTAGAGCTGGGCCAGCCGGGCGCGCGTGTTGGACAGGCCGATGCCCGGGCTGCGCTCCAGGTCGAAGCCCACCGGCAGCCCCGGCCCGTCATCCACCACCGCCAGCTCCAGCACGTCACCCTCGCGCCGGGCACGGATGCGCAGCACGCCCGCCGCCGAGCGCATGGACACGCCGTGGCGGATGGCGTTCTCCACCAGCGGCTGGAGCACCAGGTTCGGCACGCGCGCGTCCAGCACGCCCGCGTCCACATCCCAGTCCACGCGCAGCCGGTCCTGGAAGCGGAGCTGCTGAATCTCCAGGTAGCGCGACAGCACGGCCACCTCGTCGCGCAGGGGCACCTCCTGGGTGGCCCCCTGCTGCAGCAGCCGGCGGAGGATGTCGCTGAGCAGCACCAGCATCCTTGCCGCCGTGTCCGTCTCCTGCTCGCGCACCAGCACGACGATGGCGTTGAGGGTGTTGAAGAGGAAGTGCGGGTGGAGCTGTGACTGCAAGGCCTGCAGCCGGGCCTCGGCGAGCTGCACGGAGAGCGCCGCGGCCTGCCGCTCGTTCTCCCGGGCGCGCCGCTGCGAGTCCACCGCGTACGCCACGCCGAGCACCGCCGCGTACGTCATGGCCATCATGGGCATCCAGCCCAGCCAGTAGCGCAGCACCAGCACGGGCAGCGGCGGCGGGTTGCCCATGGCGGGCATGAACGCCACGTGGCACAGCGTGTACACCAGCGAGAAGAGGCCGCCGACGCCGAGGCACGCGGCCAGGTGCCCGCCCACGGCGCGGGCCTCCAGCGGGAGCCCCAGGCGCAGGCGGCGCGACAGGTGGACGAGCGCGGGCGTGGCGGGCACCCACACGTACCAGGCCGGAAGCTGCGAGGCGAAGGCCCGCCACAGGGGCAGCGGCTGCGGCCCGAGGCGGCTGAAGAAGTACGTCTCCACGGCGGCGAGCGTCGCCGGCACGGTCCACACCGCGGCCAGCCACGCCCACCGTCGCCACGCGTGGGGCGATGCGTTCTCCATGGGGGGCAAGATGCCCGGGAGTCTACCTCACGTCGACGGCGCGGTGCGGGCGGGCGGCGACTGGGGATGGGCCGCGAACCACTCGAACAGCGTCGAGGTGGAGCCGCCGAGGGCGGCCAGCGTCTCCTCCAATGCGTCCTGGTTGGCCCAGACGATGTCGCCCTCTCCGTGCTGCTCCAGCAGGCCGGTGATGAAGTGACACCAGCGCCCACCATCCCGCGCGGCGGCGAAGCCATAAGAGCGGCAGGACAGCGGCCGGTGCGAGTACACACGGCAGGCGCCCGACTCGCGGTCCAGGAATGGGCAGGTGTACGGCCGCGAGGCCCCGGTGCGCTCCAGCTCCGCCACGCGCTCGCGCACCTCCGCCCGGGCCTCGGCGGGCAGCCGCTGGAAGCCCTCCCACAGGTAGCGCCACTCCAGTCCGGTGAGCGGCAATGGTGCGGCCAGGTGACGGCAGCAGTGGTCGCATCCCCGCCGGCAGGGCCACCAGGCGTGCGAGCCGGAGATGTCCGCCGCCCTCGACTCGAGACGCCGGTACAGCGCCTCCAGCGCCTCACGCTGTGCTTCGGAGATGGGTTCCATGGCGACCCGTGGCGGTAGCTTGATACCGGACGTGCGCGGGGACAACTTCACCGTGAAGCCGTCCGGGACTCACGCCGGGTTTGCGCAGCCGCGTCTTCAACAGACTGGGGGCGGCGGCACGCTTGCGACCGCCGGTGCTTTGGTGCAGGAGGGCTCCGCTCGTGATTGTCCGTCCCCGTCCCAGTCCCCTGCGGCTCCTCTTCGTCGTGCGCGGCACCATCCTGCCGCGCGTCCTTCCTCACGTGCTGGGCATCGCGACGCTGTCGTGCCTCGTCGTGTGGGCATCCAGGCAGAGCGGCCTTCGACTGCCGATTGCCTCACCCGCGCCGCTGTCCCTGCTCGGCATCGCGCTCTCCATCTTCCTCGGGTTCCGGAACAACGCCTCCTATGACCGCTGGTGGGAGGCTCGCAAGGTCTGGGGCTCGCTCCTCATCGAGCTGCGCGCCTTCTCACACGAGGCCATCACCCTGCTGGACGACGGCCGCGCCGAGCTGCCCCTCGAGGGGCGGCGGACGGCGCGGCGGCTCGTGCACCGGAACATCGCCTTCGCGCACGCGCTCGCCGCGCACCTGCGCGGGCACGATGCCGCGGAGGACATCTCCCGCTACGTCCCGGAGCCGGAGCGCTCACGCGTACTGACCAGCCGGAATCGACCGAACGCCCTGCTTCGCGAGCACGCCGGGGAGCTGGCCGCGCTGCGGCGGAACGGCCGGCTCGCGGACATCCCCTGGGGCTCGCTCAACGAGCGGGTGCACGCGTTGATGAGCGTGCTCACCGCCTCGGAGCGCATCCGCTCCACCCCCGTGCCCTTCACCTACACGGTGCTGCTCCACCGCACCGCGTACCTCTTCTGCCTGCTGCTTCCCTTCGGCATCGCCGAGGCCCTGGGCTGGTTCACGCCGGTGCTCGCGGCGATGGTGGCCTACACCTTCTTCGGCCTGGACCGGTTGAGCGACGAGCTGGAGGAGCCCTTCGGGAATGCCCCCAATGACCTGCCCCTGCTCGCGCTCGCCCGCACGGCGGAGATGAACCTGCTCGAAGCCCTGGGCGAGCCGCAGCCCGAGCCGTTGCAGCCACGGGACTTCATCCTCCCGTAGCCGTCAACGGGAGCCCGCTACCAGCGCAGCGCCTGGAGCAGGTTGACGTAGTCGTCCGTCCACACCCTGCGTGACAGCAGGTCGTCGGACGCACGCACCTCACTCCACCCCAGGTGCTCGTTCAGCCAGCGGGCCTGCGACGGGCTCGCGGTGAGGGCGAACCAGCGGCTCGGGGACAGCCCCCGTTCCAACTCCGCCGTGCTCAGTGACTCGGCGCCGCTGAGCGCGCATTGCAGCCCGAGCGACGCACCCAGGCGGGTGAGCACCGGCGCCAGGTCGAACAGCCGGCTGGAGATGTGGAACAGCAGGAGCCCTCCGGGCCGCAGCTTGTGCAGGTACAGGCCGAGCGCTTCCCGCGTGAGCAGGTGCGTGGGGACGAAGTCGCTGGAGAAGGCGTCCAGGATGATGACGTCGTACGCCTGCGCCTCCGCCTCCTGCAGGCGCAGCCGCGCGTCACCGGTGACGACGCGCACCGCAGCGGCGCTGCTCCCGAGCAGCGTGAAGTGGCTGCGGGCGAGCCGCTCCACCTCCGGGTCCAGCTCGTAGAAGTCCCACTGCTCGCCCCCGCGCCCGTAGGCGGCGAGGCTCCCGATGCCCAGCCCCACCACCGCCACGCGCGCTCGCGGCGCGGACTCCGCGAGCACGCGGCCCACGGGCGAGCCCCGGTGGTAGTACAGGAGGGGCTCGCCCCGGGCCTCCGCCGCGATTCGCTCCACTCCGTGCACCGTGCTGCCGTGCTGGAACATGCGCAGCCCGTTCTCGTCCTTCACGGTGTAGAGGCCGTAGAACGTCCGCGAGCCGTCGACGCGGCTGTGCAGCAACTTCACCGCCGCGAGCGCCAGGATGCCCGCCATGGCCACCGCCGCGCCCGCCGCCAGCAATGGCGCGCGTCGGTGCTGGGCCTCTCCCCGCTCCTTCAGCGCGACGTCCCGCGCGAAGAGCGCCGCCAGCACGAGCAGTCCCGCCACGCCGTAGTCCACGTAGGCCATGGCCAGCGAGCCCAGCAGCAGCGGCACCCCCAGCACGATGAGCGCCGTGCCCAGCCAGCCGCCCACGGAGATGTGCAGGTAGTACGAGCCCAGCAGGCCCGGCTCCTCGGGCCGGCACCGCGCCAGGCTCGCGTGCAGCAGCAGGCAGCCCACCCAGAGCACCGCGCCGTGGAGCGCGAGGGACGGGAGCACCGAGGGGACTCGCAGCAGCGCCGCGACGGCCGCTCCCGCCGCCACCAGCAGCCCCACCATGCACAGGCGGTGGAGGCGCTCGGGCGTCAGCGGGCTCCGCGCGAAGCTGAGGATGAGGGTGAGCAGGTAGAGCGTCAGCGGGACAATCCACAGCAGGGGCATGGACGCGTCCAGCGTGAGGACGTTCGTCACCGCCATCAGCAACGCATTGGCGCTCGCCGCGAGCATCAGCCAGGCGAGCCTCGCGGTGAGGCGCGTCCCTGGCGCCGGCCCGGTGACGGGGGCTGGGACGGGAGCGCCTCCAGGAGCTCCGTCCGCGGGCCGCACCGTCCGGATGCACAGCGCAGTGAGCAGCACGAAGACGCCGTAGGCCGCGTACCAGACGCCGAGCTGCGCGCGCGTGTCGAGCGCAGGCTCCACCAGGAAGGGGAAGGTCAACAGCGCCAGCAGCGCGCCCGCGTTGGACGTGCCGTAGAGGAAGGTCGGGTCGTTCCGGGCCGGGTGCCCGGTGCGAGTGAGCCAGCCCTGGGCCACGATGCTCGTGGTGGACAGCGCTAGGAAGGGCCAGCCGAGCGACAGCACCAGCGTGACGATGATGGCCACGATGGGCGGCAGCGCCACGCTCCTCAAGTGGAAGGGGAACGTCACCACCGGGAACAGCACGAAGGCCAGGTGCGCCCAGCGGTAGCGCCCCGACAGCACGAGGGACGACAGCCGGCCCGCGTACAGGTAACCGAGTAGCAGGACGCCCTGGTAGAACATCATGCACGTCGTCCACACCGCCGCGCTGCTCCCATACGCGGGCAGCAGCAGGCGCGCGACGATGAGCTCCACCTGGAACAGCAGGAACGAACCCAGGAAGACGAACCCCTGGAAGCGCATGCTCACGGGCGGAGTCGGGAGGCGGAGGGGCGCTTTCATTGCGTGCGCGGGAAGATGACAGAGGCCCGCCTCCCACCGCCAGCGGCCCTCCGTCACGCAGGGACCTCGGCACCGGCACGGGCTGGGGAATGCGCTGCGACTCCGAGGCCCCGTTCCTCCAGGAGGCTCACTCCGATTCGGGCTTCTTCCCGGCCAGGCGAGCGCTCCTCTGGTAGCGGCGGGCCAGCCGGGTCCGCAGGTTGAAGGGCGTGCCCCACTCCCGCGTGAGCCTGTCGGCGCGAGCGTTCAGCTCCGCACGGGAGCGCTTCGTCGCGTCCGGAAGCCCGACCAGGACCTGGTTGGCGGACGACTCCACGGTGAAGGCGTAGAGCTGGGTGAAGCACTCCTTCCAGGTGGGTGCCATGGAGGAGTTCTGCCGTCCCTGGGCCCTCAAGACATTGCCGACCACGACGCCACCCGGTGACAGGCGCGCACGGGCCGCGAGGAGGAAGTCCCGCGTGGCCAGGGGGGCGGGGATGCCACGCGCGCCATAGGCGTCCAGGAGGATGGCGTCATAGGGCGGACCGGGTGTTTCCATGAAGCGGCGCGCATCCGCCACGTGGGCACGGAGCTCCGCGTCCTCGTGGAAGCCGAAGTAGCGCCGGGCCACGTCCAGCACCTCCGGGTGGAGCTCCACCGCGTCGACGTGGACCTGGGGGAGGACTTCGCGAAGGAACATCGGAATGGCGCCGCCTCCGACTCCCACCACCAGGATGCGCCGGGGCTCCGCCACGAAGGCCAGGGCCGCCACCATGGCGCGCGTGTAGTCGGACTCCAGCCGCAGCGGGAACCCCGGCCACACCACGCTCTGCGCCGAGCCCAGCCAGCCGAACTGGAGGTGCCGCCGGCCCTCGTCGTCCTCGCTGACGACGAGGAGTCCGTCCCGCGACTTCGCCACGTGCAGCAGCTTGCGGGGGTGTTCGAGCGCACGAGAGAGCCGTGCCTGGGCCATCACGGCTCTCTGGGCCCTGCCCTCCGGTTGAGGGTGGAGCCGCACCAGCCGATGCCAGCGGGTGAGCGGAGTCCTCCACGAGTCCGCGAGCCCTGCCTGGCCATCCTGGCGCATCCACATCACGGCTGGAGCATAGGGGGAATGCGCGAGGTCCACTGTCACTACGTCGGCAGCTTGATGCCGGACAGGCGCTGGAACAGCTCCACCGCGAAGCCGTCCGTCATCCCGGAAATGTAGTCCGTCACGCAGAGCAGGCGCTGGTACTTCGTCAGCCGCTCAATCGCGGCGTCGCGCTCGGGGGGCTTCTTCTGGTCCGCGTCCGCGAACTCCGGCCGCTGGAAGGACTCCATCGGCAGCAGCTGCCGCAGCTTGCGCTCCTCGCGGTTGGGCGAGTCCGTCACCACCGCCAGCGCGAACATGTCCAGCAGGCCGCCCAGCGTCTTGAAGCCCGCGCTCTCGATCTGCAGCACCCGCTCGCTCTCGTAGCCCTGGCGCCGGGTGATGCGCTTGATTTCATCCAGCTGCTCGCGCACGTCCTTGTCCGCCGACACCAGCGGCGTCTCCCACTCGCCCCGCTCCATCTCCTCCGCGTGCGCCAGGAACACCTTCACGCACGCCGGAATCAACAGGCCGATGGCCCGCGCCCGCGCCTGCGCCATCCGCGTCTCCAGGTGCGAGGGCGGCGGCCGCTGCGGCTTGTCCGACGGCGGCGGAGGCAGCACCTGCTCCAGCAGCCTGCACGCCTGCTCCATGGGAACCAGCCCCAGCTTCGCCGAGTCCTCCAGGTCGATGACCGCGTAGCAGATGTCGTCCGCCGCCTCGACGAGGAAGGCCAGCGGGTGGCGCGAGAACACGCCGGGCTCGCGCTCCTTCAACCCCAGCGCCCGGTAGGCCTCCACCGCCAGCGTGTGGTCGTCCTGGAAGTAACCGAACTTCTTCTCCGACACGCGCCCCTTCTCCGGCGAACGCCCGTCGGGCAGCACCGAGGGACGCGGGTACTTGCTCATCGCGCCCAGCGTTACCGCCGTGTAGCGCAGCCCGCCCCACCGCTCGCGCGACTGGAGTCGGGTGAGGATGCGCAGCCCCTGCGCGTTGCCCTCGAAGCTCTGCAGGTCCTTCCACTCCGCGCTCTTGCCAAAGGGGCTCGTGCGCTCCGGCCCCGGGGGCACCAGCCGCTGCTCCACCCAGTGCTGGATGGCCGCCTCCCCTGAGTGGCCGAAGGGCGGGTTGCCGATGTCATGCGCCAGGCACGCCGCAGCGACGATGGTGCCCAGATGCGAGGGCTCCACCTCCACGCTCTGCTCGCGCGAGAGGTGACGCCCCGCCAGCTGCCCCAGCGAGCGCCCCACACACGAGGCCTCGATGCTGTGGGTCAGCCGAGTGCGCGTGTAGTCGCTGGACGACAGCGGAAACACCTGCGTCTTGTCGTGCAGGCAGCGGAACTCGCTGGAGAAGACGATGCGGTCGTAGTCCCGGTCATAGTCGGTGCGCTCGTCCGGCAGGAGGCGCTCGTCCGGCGGGGGCGCGGCCTTCTCCGCCGCGCCCTCCTTCGCCACGGGGGAGCCCACCCGGTGCGGCGAGAGGAGCTGCCGCCATCTCTCCGTTCGACTGCTGCTGCCCACGGCTGCCTCGCTCTGCGAAGGGACCTGGCGCCCATGCTGCTCCGGCCCCGGCGTGAGGCAAGTTTCCCGGGCACACACCGGACACCTACCGCCCACCGGGCCGGCGAGCAGGCCCCGCGCTCCCCGCTCCGGGAACATCTCCGCGCTGGACGTGGCGGGTGCGCATGGGCAGCCTTGCGCGCCGTTCCACCCTCCACCCTTCCGAACCGAGGAGTCCTTCCATGAAGCTCAAGGCCCTATGCCTCTCCGTGTCGCTGCTGGCCCTCCCTGGAGTGGCCTCCGCGCAGAGCCCGCTGGATGCCATCAAGAAGACCGCGGGCGACGCCGGCAAGGGCGCCGTCGAGAAGCGCGTCAACACCAAGCTGATGGACGAGGGCCGCAAGAATCAGTGCGGCTTCAAGACGGGCACCGCCACCCTGGAGCCCGGCTGCGACGCGAAGCTGAAGAAGCTGGCCTCCGCCCTCATCGACGCCAAGAAGCAGCTCGATGGCGCCGGGGCGAAGAGCTACAAGTTCGAGGTCTCCGGCCACACGGACTCGTCCGGTGACGCGGCGAAGAACAAGAAGCTCAGCGAGGAGCGCGCGGAGACCATCGTCAAGGAGCTGGTGACGCGCGGCGTGCCCCGCAACGAAATCATCGCCGTGGGCTTCGGCTCCGAGAAGCCCCTGGTCAAGCCGGACGACACGGCGGCCAAGAAGGCGAAGAACCGCCGCTACGAGCTGCAGGTCCGCCTGTAGTCCTCAGCGCGCCCCCGCAGCTACGGAGCCCGCGGTCCTCGCCGCGGGCTCCACCACCGCGTCCGTCTCCCCGCGCGGCCGCTCCTGCGCCGCGGGGATGAACGTCATCGCCCGCTCCGCCAGCGCGGTGATGGTGAGCGACGGATTCACGCCCGGGTTGGCGGAGATGGCCGAGCCGTCCACCACGTAGAGCCCGTCGTAGCCGAAGACGCGGTGGCGGTGGTCGATGACGCCCGTCTCAGCGGAGTCCCCCATGCAGCTGCCACCGAGAATGTGCGCGGTGGTGGGGATGCCCAGCAGCGTCTCGCTCACCATCGTCATCGGGTAGCCGTCCAGCTTGTCGGACACGCGCTTCGCCAGGTCGAACGCCTCCGGCATGTTGGAGGTGGGCGCGGGCCCTTCCTGGAGCCCCGTCCTCACGCCCCGGCGCAGCGCTGTCGTCAGCCCGCGCCCGCGCCGCATGCGCAGGTGCCCCTCCAGCGTGCGCATGTAGAGGAGAATCATCGTCCGCCGCGCGAAGTCCGGGACGAACCACGCCTTGAGGAAGCGCACCGGGTGGCGCGCGAGGATGCCGAACAGCCGCGCCAGCCGCGCGAACATCGTGGCCCCGGGCACCTGGGGCGCCATCAGCAGCCGGAAGAAGCCCGAGCCCTCCGAGTAGCGCACCGGCTCCAGGTGCGAGCGCGCGTCGGTGTGCAGGATGGAGCCGATGGCGATGCCCTTGGACAAGTCCTGCTCCTTGCGCCCGCTGACGATTCCGATGAGCGCCTCGGAGTTGGTGCGCACGCCGTCGCCCAGCCGGTCCGACAGGCGCGGCAGCCCGTCCGCGTGCTCCTTCAGCTTCAGCAACAGGTCCATCGTCCCCAGCACGCCACCGGCGAAGATGACGTTGCGCGCGGTGAAGCGCACCTTCTCCCGGAAGAAGCTCCGGGCACCGCGCAGCGCCTCCACCTCGTAGCCACCCTCCGGCAGCGGGCGCACCCACGTGACTTCCGTGTCCGCGTGCAGCGTGAGGCCGCGCTTCTCCGCCAGGTACAGGTAGTTCTTGTCGAGCGTGTTCTTGGAGTCGTGCCGGCAGCCGAGCATGCAGCCACCGCACGAGATGCAGCCGGTGCGCTCCGGGCCCTCGCCGTTGAAGTACGGGTCCTTCACGGTGACGCCGGGCTCGCCGAAGTAGACGGCCACGGTGGTGGGCTGGAAGTCGGTGCGGCCCAGGTCCTCGCCCACCTCCTTGAGCACCTTGTCCGGGACGGTGGTCAGCGGGTTGACGGTGGCGCCCAGCATCCGCCGCGCGGTGGCGTAGTGCGGCGCCAGCTCCTCCTTCCACCCGGCGAGGTGGCCCCACGAGGGTGACTGGAAGAAGTCGTCCTTCGGGATGGGCAGCGTGTTGGCGTAGACGAGCGAACCGCCGCCCACGCCCACGCCGGACAGCACCGTGACGTGGCGGAAGAACGTCATCTTGAACAGACCGCGCCAGCCCATTTGGGGCATCCAGAGCCAGCGCTTCAGGTCCCAGTTCGTCTTGGGGAAGTCCGGTCCGCGCAGCCGCCGGCCCTTCTCCAGCATCACCACGCGGTAGCCCTTCTCGGTCAGCCGCAGCGCGCTGACGCTTCCGCCAAATCCCGAGCCGATGATGAGCCAGTCGCAGTCCATGAGCGTCCGCCTCCCAGTCCCATAACGGGGCCCCGCCGTGCGCGTCCGCACGGGCCGGCCCGGAAAGGGCCCACTCTATGCCAGAGCCGGAGCCTGTCCGGGGCGCGGAAGCGCGAGCGCTCGCCTGCTCGCAGTCAGTTACTGCCGAGCAGCCGGGTGACGGCCTGGAGCACCGAGGCCGCGGTGGCCGGGTGCTTCACGTACGCCGCGGGGTTGAGGTTCGTCAGCCGGCCCACCAGCGAGTCCGGGCCACTCACGTTGACCATGACGATGCGCGCCCCGGGGCGGCCGGCGGCCCGGAGCACGTCGAGCGCCGTGCCCGTGTCGACGACGATGATGGGGGCGGGCTTGTCCGGCGCCGGCTCCGAGATGACGCGCAGGGACTGCTGGGCGAACAGCTCCGTGACGAGCGTCATCAGCTTCGCGTCCAGCAGCCGCACCAGGACGACGGGCCGCGTGTCCACCTCCTGGGCCTGCGCGGCCTGGGGCGCGGGGCCCTTGCCCAGCTCGCGCACGTCCGTCTTCAGCAGCTCCATGACGTCCGACTTGAGCACGCTCCGCACGCGCTTGAGCAGCGACGCATCCGCCGCGAGCAACTCCTTCAGCCTCCGCTCCGTCTCCGCCGGGAGCTGGGTGAAGGCCACGCCCATCTCGTCCTCCCTGGCCCAGGCCACCTGGCCCTGCGCGAGCACCGGCTGGGACGCGTCGGGAAGGCGGATGCGCAGCTCCAGGGTGCTGCCCACCGGCAGCACGCGAGCCGTCTTGATGGCCAGGCCGCCGGCCCCGATATTCTTGGTGTACGCGCGCACCACGTCGGCCTGCGTCGCGAACGACAGCTCGAGCACCGCGTCCGCGCGCACCGGACGCGCCGGCATCGGACTCCCCTCGGGCGGCAGTGCCCCCAGCTCGAGGAGGACATCCCGCAGCAGCTCCAGTCGCTGCTCCTGCTCGGGGCTCAGCGGCTGTGACTTCTGCTTCGCGTGGAGGGCGTTGTACTCCTCCAACACATTCCCGTGCGCTCTTGCCATTCCCATTCGACGGCCCCCGTGCCAACGCGTGAACTCTACCGTTCTCCGCGCTGCCACGAAGGCGGGACGAAGCGAACCCATCACGGGTCAGACCTGCCCCGCTACGCCAGCGAGCAGGGGCGCGAGCGCCCGCGGCGCGCCGCTCATGCGGAGGCACCGTCCTGCTCCGCGGCGAAGGGCGCCACGTCCGTCCCGTCCCGCGCGGGGTGCAGCGGCAGGCGGATGACGACGGTGGTGCCCTCCCCCTCCCTGCTCTCCAGCGTGAGCTGGCCGCCGTGCTGCTGGACGATTTCCCGCGCGATGTAGAGCCCCACCCCCAGGCCGCCCCGGTCATGCACCGTCCCCGCATGGGGCCGGTAGAAGCGGTTGAACAGCCGCGCCTGCTTGTCCGCGGCAATGCCGATGCCCTCGTCCCGGATGGACACCCGCGCCGAGTCCCCTTCGTTGGCCACCGTCACCTCCACGGCCGCCGACGGCGGGGAGTAGCGCGCGGCGTTGTCGAGCAGCGCCACAAGCACCTGCTCCAGGCGGGCCGGGTCTCCCCACACGGCCACCTCCTCATCCGCGTGCACGTGGATGGGGTGGCGCGGATGCAGCTCGGCCATCCGCCGCGCCGTGTCCTCCACCAGGGACTTCAGCTCCAGGGACTCCTTCTCCAGCCGCATGCGCCGCAGGTGGAGCTGGGACACGTCCAGCAGCGTGCGCACCACCTGGTCGATGCGGTTGGCGCCCCGGTCGATGCCCTCCAGCAGCCGGCCCAGCGTGGTGTCGCGGCCCGCGTCCGTCTTGAGCGCCAGCTGCGCGAAGGACTTCATCACCGTCACCGGCGTCTTCAGCTCGTGCGCCGCCATCCGCACGAACTCGTCCTTGAGCCGGTCGAACTCCACCGTCTCGGTGATGTCGTGGAGGACGACCACCGCCGCTGCCGCCCGGCCCTGCTCGTCGGGAATGGGGGCCGCGTTCATGCGCAGCACCCGCTCACCGCCGGGCTTGACGGCCCGGATGTCGCAGTTGCGGACCACCTCGCCTCGCAGGGCCCGGAACAGGGGCAGCTCATCGCGCGCCAGGGGGACGCCGTCCAGGGTGCGCAGGGAAGCGCCGCACCCCGGCTCCCATTCCCGGGCCTCCGCCTGGGACACGTCCGCGTCGCACATCCGCTGGCCCGCCGGGTTCACGAAGGACTGGCGGCCATCCGGGTCGGCCACGAAGACGCCCTCCACCATGTGGTCGATGATGGCCCGCAGCTCGGCGGAGCGGCGCCGCAGCTGGGCCAGCAACTGCTGGCGCTCCTCCTCCGCACGGCGGCGCCCGGTGATGTCCGAGACGAAGGCGTAGACGCGGTGCGCGCCGTCGGTGGGCACCGCGGCGAGGCTCGTCTCCACCGGGAACACCGTGCCGTCCCGCCGCACCGCGTACGCCTCCAGGCGGCAGGCGGGGATGATGGAGCAGCCCCGGGTGATGATGCGCTGGAGCTGGCGGTTGCGCTCCTCGCGTTCCTCGGGCCTGCAGAGGAGGTCCACCGCCGGGCGGCCGAGGACGTCCTCGCGGCGCCAGCCGAACATGCGCTCCGCGCTGGTGTTCCACGTCACGAGCCGTCCCTGGGTGTCCACCGCGGCCACGCCGTCCATGGACGTCTCCAGCACCTCGCGCAGCATGCGCTCGCTGCGCTCCAGCGCCTCCCGCTCCTGCTCGCGCCGGGCGAGCGTCCGGGACAGCTCCCGGACGTGCAGGGTGCGCATGCCGGCCACCATGCCCGCGAGGAGCGCCACCCACACGGTGACGCCCACCGCCTGGAGCGTGACGTGCAGCCGGCGGGAGTGGGCGAAGAGCCAGTCTCTGTCCGTGGAGACGTGGACCGTCCACCCGGCGTCATCCACCTCCGCCTTCTGCGTGTGCAGGTCCTCCCCCAACCGGTGGGCCTGCTCGTAGGCGCGCAGGTCCGCGATTGTCAGCTCCGGCACGGCGGTGGTGCCCGAGCCGTTGCGCGCGCGCGTCCACGTCACGAGCGACGCTTCCCGGGGATGGGCGAGGAGCCGCCCGGCGCGCGTCACGACGTAGAAGGTCTCATGCGACGCGGTGTTCGCGCGGGCCACCAGGGCCACCAGTTGCGGGAGGACGACGTCCACCGTGACGACACCTCGCGGCGCCCCGTCCACGCCCCCGAAGGACATGGAGAGGGTGGAGTAGACGAGGTCCACGTCGAAGTAGGGCTCGGTGAGGTAGGGGCTGCCCTTCGCCTGGAGACCCTGCTGGTACCAGGGCCGCTGGTGGTAGTCGTAGGCCGGCGTGGACCACTCGTAGGTGAGGACGATGTGCTGCGTCTCGTCCAACTTCCGGTGGGCATACGTCCCCACCCAGCGATGGCCGGGCTCCAGCGCGTACGGGCTGAACCACACGCCGATGCCGTAGATGGACTCGGGAGAGGTGGACGCCAGCGTGCCCTGGACGAGGTTCTCCACGGCGGAGCGCTCCCGTAGCGGCGCGGCCAGGGTCGCCACGGTGCGCGTCACCTGCCCCGCCGTCTCCAGGCGGCTCTGGAGCTGGCCGGCGAGCTGTTCGGCACGGTCCTGCTGCTCGAGCAGGGCCTCGCGCTCCAGGCTGGCGCGGGCCAGCCTGTCGAAGGCCATCAACCCGGCCGTGATGGCGAGCCCCAGCCCGAGCGTCACCGCAATCAGCAGCCAGCGTGGCGAGCGCAACATGGCTCTCCTCCACGCGGCGGGCGTGGGGGAAGGCACGACGCTCGACCCCTCCATCCCCGGCCAGCTCCGCCCGCGTCCGCCGTCAGGCGGGAAGAGAGGTGTCTCGGGCCCATGCCCTGAACGTGGGAGACGCGCGAGGCAGCGGCAAGCAGCGCGCGTGACATGCCCCCGGGCGGCTGCCCAGGAGACGCCCCCCTTGCGCCCCGCGTCCCCCGCCTCCGGGTCCGAGGCTTCCGTTCACTTTACGACACTCCCTAGATTCCAGTTAATTCAGGTAATTCACGAAAAGCAGGATGCCGCCCCGCCGTGAGGGCCGCGTAGCGCGGACCCTGTCCCCCGCCAGAGGAGCAGTGCGTATGAAGAGCTTGATTCCCGTTTCCCTGTTGCTGCTGAGCACGTCGCAGGCCTTCGCCGAGCAGAACAAGGCAGCCCCCAAGGACCGCGAGCTGTGGATCACCCTGGGCACGGAGGCCGTCGCGCCCATGCGCGAGTCCTTCAAGAGCGCGGGCTGGGAGGAGCCCACCGCCGTCCTCGCGAAGGACCAGGTCTCCGTGTTCCGCGTGAAGGAGTCGCAGCTGTCGCGGCTCGCGACGCTCATGCACGAGCGCTTCAACCGCTGCGCGGGCTTCATCACCCACGAGACGCAGGACGAGGCCGTGGCGTCGCTGCAGCCCGCCCCCGCGCTGGCGCCGCAAAGCCTGGTCACCTACACGCTCGACAACGCCACCACGGTGAACGCGCTGATGGGCTCCGTGTTGGAGACCAACGTGCGCGGCACCATCACCTCGCTGTCGGGCTACTCGACGCGCTACTACACGTCGCAGGGCGGCGTGGACGCGGCCAACTGGCTGCTGGCGAAGTGGAAGAGCTACGTGCCCGCCTCGCGCACCGACGTCACCGTGGAGCTGTTCCGGCACGCGAGCTGGGCCCAGCCGTCCGTCATCCTCACCATTCGCGGCACCACGTTGCCCAACGAAGTCGTGGTGGTGGGCGGGCACCTGGACTCCATCAACAGCTCGGGCGGCAACGCGCCGGGAGCGGACGATGACGCGTCGGGCGTGGCGTCCTTCACGGAGGTCATCCGCGTGGCCATGTCCCGCAACTACCGGCCTCAGCGCACGGTGAAGTTCATGGCCTACGCCGCCGAGGAAGTGGGCCTGCGCGGCTCCAAGGAGATCGCCGCCTACCACAAGAGCAACGCCATCAACGTGGTGGGCGTGCTCCAGCTCGACATGACGAACTACAAGGGCTCGAGCTCCGTGGATGTCGTCGTCATCACCGACTACTCCAACTCCGCGCAGAACACGTTCCTGCGCAACCTCATCACCACGTACGTGAAGATTCCGCAGGGCAACTCGTCGTGCGGCTACGGCTGCTCGGACCACGCGTCCTGGTACAACCAGGGCTACGCCGCCTCCATCCCCTTCGAGGCGCCGCTGGGCTCGGACAACCCCTACATCCACACGGCGAGCGACACGCTGTCGCGCTCGGGCGGCACCGCCACCCACGCGCTGAAGTACTCCAAGATCACCGCCGCCTACGTGGCCGAGCTGGCCAAGGGCACCGCGCAGTAGTCGCACCCGCCCCGCGGGCCTCCGTGCACTTCGCGGAGGCCCGCCGGGCCCGCATCAGTCGACGCGGAGGACCATGTCCGTGAAGGACTGGCTGGAGGTCGACAGGTCCTTGCACTGCGTGCCGCCCACCAGGCGCGAGCCCATGTCGAACAGGACCTGCACGTCCTTCGTTCCAGGGTACGGAATCACTGTCTCCGGCGCGGAGTCCGTGGGCGCCGTCAAGTCCCGCACCTTCACCGGCGCGCTGCTCGCGTCGCCGCTCCACTTCCACAGAGAGAAGGGCCCCGGGCTCTCGTCGTGCGGCCCGCTCAGGATGAGCACCGCCTGGTGCGCCTCGGACCACGCCAGGCCCCGGATGCCGTTGCCTCCCAGGTCCATCCGGAGGGCCTGACCGAACTTCGCCCGCGTGCCCGTCAGCACCGCGTCGGGGTTGGTCAGGGTGACCAGCAGCGCGCTCGTTCCCACCTGCGGGTTGCGGAAGCCGATGACCAGGCCCCCACCCGGCAGCTCGGCCAGTCCCTCCACGTTCGTCCCATTCAGCTTCGGCGCCAGGTCCGGCACCGTGGGCTCCGACAGCCGGGAGCGAGCGTTCAGCAGCGAGATGACCGTGGCGTCCGGCTGGAGCCAGTTGGCCGCGTCCAGCATGTCCTTCAACAGATTGGAGGAGCTTCCCGCGACCTGGAGCGACACGGCGGGCACCGTGCCCGCGAGGTCGATGGCGAAGAACCGGTAGCGCGAGGACTGCAGCTCCCCGTCCTTGTTCCGCGCGTGCGACGTGGTGACGTAGACGCGGTTTCCCACGCGTGCGGCATCCTCGAAGTCCGCCTCGTCCGAAGACGACAGGCCCAGCGCGCTGCCCAGGTCCTTGCTCTGGAGCGCGGTGGCGCTCTGCCCCTGCGGGAAGATGCGCGCCGTCTGCGACTCGTCGTTGAAGTTCAGGAAGCGGGTGGAGTCGATCCACACGCCGCCCGAGCCATCGCAGGTGCCCTTGTACGTGCCCGGGTTCGGGTCGAGCCCGGTGCCCCCGTCCGGCGTGCCCACGTCCCAGGTCACCGTCAGCCTGGGGCGGGCGCTCTTCGTCGAGTACTCGCTCGAGCGCAGCTCCAGTCGGTTGTCGTTGTCCTTGTTGGCGAGGATGAGCCCCTGGTTGCTGGAGGGCGTCGTCACCCACCGCCGTACCGCGTCCAGGCCCGCCGCGTTCAGCGTCACGGTGTACGTCCCGGTCGCGGCGGCGCGGAGGGAGCCGACAGAGGTCGTGTTCCGGTCTCCACTGCCGTCGGCGCCGTTCGACGCCCAGTCCGTGCTGCTGTCCGCCCGCTTCCACGTGACCTGGCTCTCCGTCCAGGCGCGCGTCAACTCGTAGAAGTCGTAGGTCTGGTCCGCCTTGTCGGACACGGTGACGGTGAGCGTGGCGGAGCGGATGAGTGCGTTCGCCGGAATGGCCGACACGTCCCACTTCAGCAGGATGAAGTTCTCGTTGCCGCTGCCCGCGGGCGTGTCCCCGCTCGCGGAGAGGCTGGTGTCACCGCCGTGGTTGGTGTCGGGGTGCTCCTCTTCAATCATCGCATCGCGGGTGCCCGCGTAGCTCGACGTCGGAGCCACTCCATCCTGGAACGAGGCGCTCTGCGCGCCCACGAGCTCCGTCGTGGAGCGGGCGGGCCCGGCCTCGTCGCCAGTGCCTTCGGGCTCCTTCGGTCCACACCCTGGAGCGAGCAGGAGGCCTGCCGCCAGCACCGCGACGATGGGGAACTTCAGTCCAGACATGTCCACTCCCTTGGCGCCCATGGGCGCGAGGGGCGGACGGTCCCCCACTCCCATCCGGACGGACTGTCACGAGTGGGTGGAGAGTCCGTGGACCGGTTGTGACGCGCCGGGTGGCCGGGTCAGAAGCTCCGGAACAGGGGCCGGCCATGGGACAGCCAGGGCCACGGAATCCCGAGCGCGATGAGCAGCAGCGCCATGAGGAGGCCCACCGCCCATACGCGGTGCTTCCGCTGGGAGTCGTCCGCGCGGCGGCTCAGCGCGGACGCCACGTGCGCGGCGACGAGCGCCAGGAGCATCATCACCGGGTGCTCCAGGCTGAAGAACCGGAGGAAGGACACCGACAGGTTCGTCCGCAGCGCCTCCATGGACCTCGGCGTGAGCGGGCTGAGCGCGAAGTAGAGCGTCATCCCGAGCAGCAGCTGGAGGTCGAAGGCGGAGACGAAGAACACCTGGATGCGGCGGTCGGCGCGCGTCCACTCCCGGCCGCGCAGCCAGCCGAGCAGCGACCTGCCGAGCGTCAGCACGCCGAGCACCACCACGCCCCAGCGCAGCCACGAATGCAGGAAGAGCACCACCGCGTAGAGCATGTCGTTCACCTGTCGGCCCGCGTGGGCGGCATGGCTTCAATCCACCGCTGGAGGAGCGCGTGGCCCCGCTCGTCGACGACGTGCGTGGCCAGCGGGGGCATCTGCGCGGCGGACCCGCGCTGGGCCACCCGATGCAGCAGCGTGCTGTGCTTCACGTCGCCCGGCGCCACGCGGAAGAAGTCGCCGCCGAACAGGCCCGAGGTCCGGAACAGGGACTTCACGCCCACCGCCGTCCGCCAGGTGTCCGTCTCCGCGACGGAGCCGAGCTCCGCCACCTCCAGGCGCAGGTGCAGCCCGGACGTGCTTCCCAGCGCCCCGAGGTTGGCGTTGTGGCAGGACACGCCGCAGTTCATGTGCAGGTAGCCCAGCGCTTCCGCCTCAACGGGCGTACCGGGGATGCGCGGTGGCGTGCCCGGCGCATGGGTGAGGAGTCCCTCCTGGACGAGCCGCTCCAGCGTCAGCCCCCGGGCCCCCGCGTGCGCGAGCGCCACCGCTTCGAAGCCGAGCACTCCGTCCCCTCGCCCGCCATGGCAGGCCTGACAGTCCGCCTGACTGGGAATCTCGTAGTCATTCGTCCCGGGGACGTGTTGCTCGCCGTCGGTGAGCTCCAGCGCGGTGCGCTCGTCGTCGCTCCAGTGGTACGTGGTGCGCAGCCACGTGCCGTCGGGCCGCTTCCACAGGAAGCGCGTCTCGATGCGATGGCCCTTCCACGAGAACTCCTTCCAGAGCTTCGTGCCGAGTGGGAAGCGCCACTCGTCCATGCGCGTGCTGTCCACGCGCGTGCCCGGGGGCAGGAAGATGAAGCGCGACTTCTCCAGGCCGTCGCTCCAGAGCGTGAGGCCCGGCTCGAAGGGGCGCACGCTGGCGGGCACCGTCTTCGTCGCCCAGCCCGTGCCGCCCTCGCCGTACAGCCCCGTGCAGGCCAGGTGCTGGAGTCCCTCGCAGCGGATGCCGCCGTCCACCTCCGTCCAGCCCGGTGCCTCCTGGGCAGGCTTCCGGTTGCAGCCCCAGCCGGAGGACAGCATGAGCATGAGGACGAGCGCGCCCGTGCGCGGAGTGGACATCCAACCTCCCGACATGCGCCACCCTAACGGCGGGCTCGGAATGGCTCGTGCGTCTTGATGACGCACCCGTCGCGGGCTCACTTCGAAACGGGGTGCTTGGCCAGCTTGCGCTGCAGGCTGCGGCGTTGGATGCGCAGCAGCCGCGCGGCCTGGGAGATGTTGCCTCCGCAGTCCGCGAGCACGCGCTGGATGTGCTCCCACTCCGCGCGCGCCAGCGACGGCACCTGGTGCTCCCGCGCCGCCGCCTCGCCCTCGGGCAGCGTGGCCCCGGCGAAGGCGAGCAGGATGTCGTCCACGTCCGCTGGCTTCGTCAGGTAGTGCGTGGCCCCCCGCCGCACGGCCTCCACCGCCGTGGCGATGCTCCCGTAGCCTGTGAGCACCACGAGCGTGGCACACGCGTCCATCGCCCTCATTTCGCGCACCAGCTCCAATCCGGAGCCGTCCGGAAGGCGCAGGTCGATGACCGCGTACCCGGGGCGCAGCTCGCGCGCCCGTTCGAGCGCCTCGCTCGCGCTGGCCGCTCCGTGCGCCGCGAAGCCATGCCGGCCGAAGGCGCGCACCAGCCGCTCGCGGTAGGGCTCGTCATCGTCGACGACGAGCACCGTGGGAACCACCTCACCCTGCCCCATGGACGGCCTCCGTCCGGCAGGGCAGCTCCAGCGTCACGCGCGTTCCCCGTCCCTCCTCGGAGGTCAGCTCCAGCCGGCCTCCGCACAGCTCCGCGTACGTCTGGCTCAGGAAGAGGCCCAGCCCCATGCCCTGCCCGGGCGGCTTCGTCGTGAAGAAGGGCTCGCCCAGGCGCGGCAGCAGCGCGCGAGGAACGCCGACGCCCTGGTCCTCCACCGTGAAGAGCAGGCGCTCCGCGTCCCCTCGCGCCGACACGGTGACGGTGGCCTGGGTGGCGTCGCTCGCCTGGAGCCCGTTGCGCACGAGGTTCACCAGCACCTGCACCAGCCCGCGCACGGGGCACCAGAGCGGCAGCTCAGTGCCCGCATCGAAGTGGAGGCGCGCCAGCTCCGCCGCCCCCAATTGCTCCCTCAGTTGCGCGAGCACCGCGCCCGTCGTGGTGCGCTCGGGCACTTCACCGAGCGAGCGGCCGGCCCGCGCGCTCATGCGCTCCAGGATGTCCCGGCACCGCTCCACCTCGTCGCGGATGAGGCGCGCATCCTCCAGCGCCTCGTTCGGCTCCTCCAGGATGAGGGACTCCAACTCATTCGCCGCGATGGCGATGGTGCCCAGCGGCGTGCCCAGCTCGTGCGCCGCGCCCGCGGCCAGGGTGCTCAGGGACGCGAGCTTCTCCGCGCGGGCCGCGAACTGCTGGGCCCGGACCACCGCCTCCTGCCGGTCCTTCAGCGCCGCCGCCACCCGGGCCACCACGAAGGCGATGACCAGCGCCGTGAGGACGAACGCCACCCACATGCCGAGCTGGTGGAGCGAGCCCCAGTCCCCTCCACCCGTGACGTGCGGCAGCGGGACGTGGAAGGCGAAGAGGCTGGCCTGGCCCAGCACCGCCACCAGGGCGATGAGCACCGTCCAGCGCGGGCCCAGCACGAGCGCGGCCAGCGTCACGTGCACGAGGTACAGCATGCTGAACGGGTTGGCCGGCCCACCCGACAGGGCCAGCAGCCCCGTGAGCAGGAGCAGGTCGAACGCGAGCACCCCGCCCAGCAGCGCCGGCCGCACCGCGGGAGCGCGGCGCAGCCACAGCGCGAGGAGGAGGTTGGACACCGCCGTCGTCGCCACCAGGGCGAGCAGCGGCACCACCGGCAACTCCAGCCCGAAGCCCCGCGTGGCGACAGCCACCGTCAGCGCCTGCCCGACGGCCGCGTGCCAGCGCAGCCGCACCAGCCACTCCAGCGCTATGGCGCTGGACGACAGCCGCGCCACCATGTCCCGCGCCGTGCGGCGGAAGGCACGGCGCGGTGGCTCCTGCGTCAGCGCCGGGGCGCCGTGCAGGCCGGCCCGGGCATCGGTGGGCGCGCTGGACACGCCACCCTTCTACCCCCCGGGCCGTCACGGGGCGAGTGCGTCAAGTTGACGCACTCGCCCGCCTGCCTACGCGTCGGGCAGCAGGAAGCCGACCTTGTACGCCCGCGCCGCCGCGGGGAAGCCCTTGGCGATGGCCTCGGCGACGTAGCCCGCGATGTTCGGGAAGACGTAGTCACGCTCCGCGGCCGTGGAGAGTCCCAGCCACGAGGCGAGGCTGTACGCGTACTGGTCCACCGTCAGTGAGGGAATCCAGCGCCCCTTCGAGTCGACGGTGTCCAGGTTGTTCACCGCGCCGCCCGACAGGTCCAGGTTCGGGAAGGTGCCGTAGAGCCGGCGCCCCTGGACGCGGTCTCCAATCACGAAGGCGTGATTGCCCCACCCGTGGTCGCTCCCCTTGTCGGAGTTCTCCAGCAGCGTCCGGCCGAAGTCGCTCATGGTGAAGAGCGTGGCCTGCGGCGGGCTGACTCCGAAGGCGCCCTCCGTCTTGAGCAGCGTCATCGCCTGGTGGAAGGCGTTCAGCGAGAAGTCCAGCTGCGTGAGCAGGTCCTCCTGCGTCGCCCCCTGGCCCACGTGGGTGTCGAAGCCGCCGAGCCCCACCGAGAACACCTGCCGCCGCACGCCGAGCCCTCCGCCCGCCGTGGGCATGGCCCCGGCGATGAGGTCCCTCAGCGCCTGGTACAGCTGCGTGTGCAGCGACCAGCTCGCGCTGCCGGCAGGCGGGACGAACAACGCATCAATCGCGTCGCGCGTCGTCTGCGGGAGCGTGGCCCAGGCCGCGTCCCTCGCGGTGGTGCGCGAGGTGGCGAAGGTCTGCGCCGTGGTGAAGACGCCGCCGTAGGCCGCCTCCAGGATGACGTCGTTGTCGAAGCCCACCACCTGGGCGAGCGCGTCGTTCTGGAGGGTGTTGAAGTTGGTGTCGTTCGTCTGGCGGAACGCGAGCACGCCGCTGGAGGACACCATCATCGGCTGGCGCACCGCGCCCGCCGCGAAGAGCGCCTTGCCTCCGAACGAAGTGACTTCGGGGTACTCGCCCGGGTTGAGGCCGGCAATCTTGTCCGCCGTCCGGCCGCCCCACCCCGTGGCCTTGCCGACGAGCGACAGCGGCAGCGAGATGGTGGACGGGTTCGCGATGGCGCTCGCCCAGGCGTCCTGCTGGTCGCTGTGGGAGAAGAGGTTGTCCGGCCGCGCCACCGTCTCCGAGGTGTAGTCCGTCTTGCGCATCGGCAACACGAGCGGCCCCACGTTGCACAGCACGGCGGCGCGCTCCTGCTCGAAGAGCGCCTGGAGCTTCTCCAGCGCGGGGTGCAGCCCGTACGAGCCGGCGGCCTGCCCCACCGGGTTGATGGGCCGCAGCGAGGCCTGGTCGAGGCCCAGGTTCGGCCGCGCCGCGAGGTACTGCGCATGGGGGCCCGCCGTCAGCGGAACGATGACGTTGTTGCCGTCATTGCCGCCCAGCAGGAAGACACACACCGTCGCGCGGTAGCCAGCGTAGCCGCTCAGCGTCGCGGCCTCGGCGCTGCCCAGCCACTTCGGGAGGGTGGCCGCCGCGGCGAGCGCGCCCAGGGTGCTGGAGGCGCCTTGGAGGAACTTTCGTCGTGAGATGGTCATGGGCTCGCTCACCGCTGGATCTGGAACTCGGGGGAGAGGGACGTGAGAAAGAGGGCCAGCTTCTTCCTGCGCGTCAGGTCGCCCGCGCGCGGGTCGGTGACGGCGTTGTAGACGGCGAGCTGCAGGTCCGACGACATCGTGTCGTGCAGCAGGTAGCGGCCCAGCCAGAGCACCTGGTCATTCGGGTCCGTGGGCACCGCGCTCAGGTCGATGAGGACGCCCGCGGTGGCGGTCGACGTCGCATAGAGCAGCTCATGCACGAAGTTGGCGCGCGCCGTGACGGTGGCCGTGTCGAGGATGGCGAACTCGGGGCCGAGCAGTCCGTTGCCGCCGGGCGCGGGCGCGTGCGGCGGGTAGTAGCTGAAGACGGACGGCGGGCGGGGCACGTACTGGCCCAGCGAGCGACTCCAGCTGTTGAGCTTCGCACCCGGGTCCTTGCCAGCCGTCGTGTCGAGCTGCCCGTTCAGCCACCGGACCGCGGTGGTGATGAACAGCGCGGGCGGGCGCAGGTGCCCGAACGTCGCGTACTGCGCCAGTGGCGGCTGCGGGCCGCGCGCCTCATCGTCCTCCAGGATGGCGCGCACCACCGCGCGCAAGTCACCGCGCACGCCGCTGCCATTGTTCTTGAAGACGTTCACCACCCGCTGCACGTACGCCGTGCTGGGGTTGCTGGTGACGAGGTGCTGGATGAGCTGCTTGGAGATGAAGGGCGGGACGTTGGGGTCGTCGACGACGTTGTCGAGCGCCTCCTTGAGGTGCTTGGTGGCAGTGCCCCCGTCGGTCGTCGCGAAGCCGCGCAGGAGCACCTTCGACGTGGAGTCATGATTCACGTCGCAGCCAATCATGGGCTGCGCGTAGCTGGCCGGGTTGGACTTGCCGACGGTGGGGCACGCGGCGCCGCCATACGTCCAGCCGGAGAGCGCGTGGGCGAAGGCCTGGACCTGGGCCTCGGTGTACGCGGGCACCGGCGCGCCCGTGACGTTGTCCACCACCACCGTGCCGTCCTCGTTCAGCTTGTGCAGGCCGAGCGAGAAGAGCTGGAGCATCTCCCGCGCGTAGTTCTCGTTCGGTTCAATGGGCTGGCCGTTCGTCTTGAAGGCCTTGTTGTTCGCCATGTCGAGGAACGTCCCCATGGCGGGGTCCTTCGTCACGGCGTCCAGGAGCTGGCGGAAGGTGCCGAAGGAGCGCGCCGAGAGCAGGTTGAGGTAGCCCGCCATCGCCAGCTTCGGCTCCGACTCGGGAGTGGCCATCACCTCGGGAATGCCCGTCTGCGAGGCGACCAGCACCTGGCTCAGCGCGAAGGTCACCCGCTGCCGGAGCTGGTCCTGTCCCGTGACGGCGTTGACGAAGAACTGCGAGCCCAGGTCCGTGCTCGTGCTCGTGCCGTCGAGCAGCGAGCGCGGGGCGTTGAACTGCTCGGTGAGGGCCACGGAGATTCCGACGTCGACCACGTGCTCCACGGAGTCGATGGGCGCCGGGCTCGCACCGAGCGCCAGGCGCGGGCCGAAGGTGGCCTGCTCCAGGAAGCGGATGGCGTTCTCCTCGGAGGGAGTGTCGAGCGGTTCGACAGCCTGCCGAGCCTCCGCGAGGGGCGGGGCGGGTGGACCTCCAGGAGGGTCCTCCTCCGGCACGCAGCCAGCCGCGAGCACGGTGAGGGCGAGGGCGAGACGTCGGGTCATCCGGGGCTCCTTGTTCGAGCGACGCTGCCAGGCGCCCGGGGCTTGCCGCCCCGTGGCGCCCAAACAGGAATTTAGCTGACAGTCTGTATTTATCAGCTAAAGCCGCTTTTCAAGGATGCGCCGGGTTGGGCGCCCGTCCTTCGGCTACTGCGGATCCCACCCCGCGTTCACCGTCATCCGGTCCAACGCGCGCACGCTGACGTAGGGCACGAAGCCCGCGGCGCGGGAGCGCGTATAGGCATCCGCCACGTGCGCGGCCTGCACCGCGTAGTCGGTGGAGAGCACGAGCTTGCCGGCGGCGCGCACGCGCGCGGCGTTGGTGCGGTTCTCCGCGCACCAGGCCTGGCTGCACGCCACGTCGTCGGACCAGTACATGTCCTCCATGCCCAGCCCGTCGATGGCCGCGAGGTAGCCCGTGTAGTCGATGAGCTCGGGCGAGTTCTGGGGCATGACCTTGAAGTGGGGGTTCCGGGCCTTCGCATACGTGTTGATGCGGGCGATGAGGGCCACCATCTTCCGCGCGAGGTCGTCGCGGTTGGTGCCCGCGGCGTTGGCGGGAATCTCCTCGTACGTCACGACCATGTCGAGGTAGCAGCCGGTGAAGCCCGAGGCGAGCGCGCGGTCGATGCGCCCCTGGACGATGGGCCACCAGCGCTCGTCCCAGTACTTCACGTACTGCTCGTCCGGCCACCCGTCCACGGGGCCGAGCTTCAGGTCCGCGGGCACCTGAGACCACTCGGGACGGTACTCCTCGATTGCGCCAATCTCGAAGTACGCGAGCACCTGCTTGCCCGTGGCCTGAAGCGCCGCGATTTCGTCCGCGCGGAAGTAGTCGCTGTTCCCGTCGCGCGACAGCTCGATGATGGCCAGGTCGAACTTCGAGCCGGCAAGCTGGTTCAGGTTGCTGTTGGCGTAGTTGGTCAACTGGTACGTGAAGCTGCTGACGCCCTCCCAGGGCACGGGCGTGCCCGCGTCCCCGGGCGTCCCCGCGTCTTGCGGCGAGCCGGCATCCACGGAGGTGCCCGCGTCGGCGGGAGGAGTGCCGGCGTCCTGCGGCGAGCCGGCATCCGCGCTCGCGAGTTGCACGCGCACCACCCACAGGTCGAGCAGTGACGCGTCGGCGGAGGAGTCGGTGCGGTAGCGCAGCTTCACGGGCCCGCCGCTCAGGAAGCGTCCCACCGGCGCGGGCAGCGCCAGCGACGTCGCCGTCCACTTCCAGGAGAGGGCGAAGGTGTTGTCCCCCACCACCACCCAGGCGCCCGCCGCGTAGTCCCAGGCCTCGAACACCCAGCGCATCTCCGCCTTGAGGGGCCCGCGGTAGTTCACCCCAATCTCAGCGGCCTGCACCGTCGCGGCCGTCACTCCGGCGGGCAGCGGGTAGCTGCACGTGGCCGAGGTGTTGGGCGCGAACTCCACGTACTCCGCCCACCGGTCCTGCGTCCCCGTGAGCGTCTGCGTCGCCAAGCCCTGCACGCCCTGCCCCGCGCCGATGCTTCCGCGAATCACCTGCAACGTCGAGCACGTGAGCGTCTGGGGATTGACCAGCACCGCGCCCTGCTGCTCACCGAGCACGTCCGGAGGCGACGAACCTCCGCAGGCGGCGAGCACGGCGAGCAGGACCCATGACACCCGGGCGACGAAGACTTTCATGTGGGGCTCCCTGGAGAAAACGCACGCCGGGAATCCTTCCGGCGGGCTCCGCTACAGGGGCAGGCATAGAGCATCCACGCGCGGCGGCGGCAAGCGCTCATGCAACGCCGTTGTATCTCCGCGCACTTCGCGGCGCCGCATCCGCAATCACATCACAGAGGAACAGGCACATGGGAATGCTGACGGGCAAGGCGGTCAGCGCCACGCTGATGCTGAACGCGCGCTGAGCCACGTCAGACGGCGGCTCGCCTCACGCGGACCAGATGGCCTCGACGCGGGCGCGCACCTTGCGCCGGGCCTCGATGAAGCCGGGCAGGGCCCGCAGCGGCGTGAGCGCCGGGCAGCGGTCCAGCCACTCCAGGTCGATGAGCGACATGTCCGCCGCCCGCTGGAGGTAGCGCAGCGCGGGCTCAGGGGCCTCCCGCAGGCAGAGCTGCTCCGTGGCGAGCTGGCACAGCATCGACGCGAAGCGCGGGCTCAGCCGGCGGGACAGGAGCGCGTCCATCTGGGTCATCATGCTGGCGGGCTCCACCTCCCCCAGCACGACGGAGCAGTAGTTGGCCGCATGGTTCGCGATGGGGTCCAGCTCGTCCGACAGCAGCGTCCGGCACCGCCGGACCTCGTCGTGGTCTCCGTTCCACGCGGCCACGCGCATGCGCAGGGTGAGCGTGGCCAGCCCCAGCAGGGGCTGCGCCTGCAGCCGCGCCAGGGACGCGCGGTACCCTTCCTGGTCCCCGCGCAGCGCGCTGCAGCGGGCCACTTCAAGCAGGGCGACGACGAGCGCGGAATCCAGCGCATACGCGAGCTTCAGCCGCTCCATCCCCTCGCCGGCCCGACCCGCCTCGCACTGGAGGTTGCCGAGGCCCTGCAGCGCCGGTGCGAAGGTGGGTGCCTGGTCCAGCGCGCCGCGCAGCGCCACCACGGCATCGCGCCACCGGCCCTCGTGCGTGGCCAGGATGGAGCGCGCCAGCTGCGTCTCCACCAGCTCGGGCGCCACGCGGAGGGCGCGCTCCAGGCTGGCCCGGGCCACGGCCTCCCAGTCGCGCTCCTTGTCCGACACGCGGAGGAACCAGGCCCTCAAGGTAGACACGGCGTGCAGCGCCACCGCGGGCGGGAAGTCCGGTGCCAGGGAGAGCACCTGCTCCAGCGGCCCAACGAGGTCATCGCTCGGCCCCCGGGGCACGTGGCTCTGCCGGGACAGCACCTGCCGGTAGAGCGCCAGCGCCTCCTCGGGGACGGTGTCGCGGTAGGGCAGCAGGAGCAGCTCGTTGCGCAGCGCCTCCGCCATCCGCTGCGCCAGCCGGTCCTGGAGGGCGAAGACGTCGTCGTCCGTCTCGTCGAGCCGGCCGCTCCAGAGCTGGGTGCCGGACGCGCCCTCCACCAGCCGCAGCGTGGCCCGCACCGTGCGGCCCATGCCCTGCAGCGTCCCGTCCACCAGCAGCCCCACGCCCAGCTCGCGCCCCGCCACCCGTGGGTCTCGCTCCTGGCGGAAGCGCGCTGTCGCGCCGCTGCTCTGCACCCGCAGCCCGCGCGTGCGCGACAGCAGGTCGATGAGCGAGTCCGTCACGCCATCTCCAAGCGGGTCCAGCTCGCGAGCCCCCACGAAGCGCAGCGGCAGCACCGCCAGTGCCTGCTCCGCCTGTCGCAGCAGGGTGCGCGGCGTCTGGCGCTGCGCGGTGGGCGTCGAGGGTGTCACGGGCGTAAGCGCCCTTCCCGTGGACGTGGTGGCGCCGGGAAGGGGCGTGGCCATCACCTCCACGGGCTCGCCCACGGAGGTGAGCCAGTCCCGCAGCGCCGCCGCCACCACGAGCGCCCCACCGGGCCGCTCCGCGGGGTCACGGGCGAGACAGGCCAGGACCAGCGCCGCGAGCGCATCCGGCACCGGGGCGCGCAGGCGCGGGTCCGGCGGGGGCTGCCGCAGCCGGGCGAAGGCCACGGCCATGGCCGACTCCCCGGTGAAGGGCGGCTCACCGGTGAGCAACTGGTAGAGCACCAGCCCCACGGCGTACAGGTCCGCGCGCGCGTCCACCTCGCCGCTCTCGAGCTGCTCCGGCGCCATGTAGAGGGGCGTGCCCACCAAGCCCTGCGTGTGTGAGGCCGCCTCGCCCGCCACCGCCCGGGCGATGCCGAAGTCGGTGAGCACCACCCGGCCTCCGGACTCCACCAGGACGTTGGCCGGCTTGAGGTCTCTGTGCACGACTCCTGCGGCGTGCGCGGCGGCCAGCCCTTCGCAGAGCGCCAGCACGATGCGCGCGGCCCGTGCCGGCGCGAGGGCACGCTCGCGTTCCAGCAGCGCCTGGAGGTTCTCTCCCTCCACATACTCCATCGTCAGGAAGAGGCGCCCGGTGTGCTCGCCCAGGTCGAAGGTCCGCGCCACGTGGGTGTGCGAGATGCGGCGGGCGAGGCGAACCTCGCGGCGGAAGCGCTCCAGCCACTCCGGCGCCGGCGTGGGGCCCAGCTCCAGTACCTTGAGTGCCACCACGTCGCCCACCAGCGTGTCCCGCACGCGGTACACGGCGCCCATGCCGCCCCGGCCCACGAGGCCCATCATCGCGTAGCGCCCGGCGAACAGCTCCGCGTCTCCAGTCGCCTCCGGAACGACGGGCCGATTCGGAGTGAGCACTGTGGCATCGATGCCGTCTGGCGGCGCGGTGGGGTCTTTCTCCTCGGACAAAGCGGCCGGAGTGTATCCCCACCTGCTCCCTCGCGCGCGGCAATCTCCAGAGCAGGACTTCCGGGTTTCCGCCTGTGCGCGGCGCGTCGGGAGATGGGGCCGGTGCTCACCCGTCGGCAGGGTGAAATCGGAGCGCATGAGGCTGCCTGGTCGCTCACGGGACGGGCGCGGGGCGGGCTCCTCCTGCCAGGGCGAGCGAGCGGCCCTAACTTCATGGCGTGTCCTGGCACCCTCGTCTTTCATTGCTGGTCATGCGGGGCCGGGCGCTCGCCAACCGGCTCGGCGAGAGCCTGCTCCTCATTCCCGGCGTGATGGTGCTGGGAGCCATCCTCCTGGAGCTCGTCCTTTCGCGAGTGGACCGCTCGTTGGAGCCGGGCACGCTGCCCCGCATCCTGCGGCTGTCTTCCGAGGCGAGCATCCAGCTGCTGAGCACCATCGCGGGTGCCACCATCACCACGGTGGGCGTGGTCTTCTCGCTCATCGTCGTGTCCATGCAGCTGGCCAGCGGACAGTTCTCCCCGCGCGTGCTGCACACCTTCTTCCGCGAGCGCATGGGCAAGGTGGTGGTGGGCCTGCTCACGGCGGTCTTCACCTACTGCGTGCTCGCGCTCAGGGCACTGCCGGAGGACCTCGGCTCGAAGACGTCGGAGGTGCCGCACCTCACCGTCGACGTCGCGGTGCTGCTCACGCTGGTGAGCGTCCTGGCGCTGGTGATGTACCTGCACCGGATTGCTCGGCGGCAGTACGTGGGCGGCATCATCGCCTCCATCACCGGGGAGACGCTCCGGCGTGTGGACGACCTGTCCCGGGCGGGGCGCGCGCTCCGTGCGAAGGACGTCCCGGACGTGTCCGGGCTCGGGCCGCCGCTGGTGGTGAGCGCGCGGGACAACGGGTGGGTGCAGCAGGTGAGCACCCCGGGGGTGCTCGCGGCGGTGCCTCCGGGCAGCGTGCTGCGGCTGGAGACTCGCGTCGGCGCCTTCCTCGCGCGTGGAATCCCGCTGGCCACCATCTGGCCCCACCCCGGGAAGGAGGAGACGGTGTCGCGCGCGCTCCAGGCGGCAGTGGTGGTGGGCGACCGCCGGACGACGTACCAGGACGTGGACTTCGGGCTGCGGCAGCTCACGGACATCGCGCTGCGCTCGCTGTCTCCGGCGGTGAATGACCCCACGACCGCCATCGAGGTGGTGCTGCGTCTGGCGTCCATCCTCCGGCCGCTGCTGCTCGCCGAGCTGCCTGCGCAGGTGCTCGTGGTGGAGAACGGCTCCACGCTGTTGCGGCCGTGGGACCTGGACCATTCGGAGTACGTGCGCCACGCGTTCGACCAGCTCCGTCTCTATTCGGCTCCGCACCCGCAGGTGGCGGTGGCGCTCGTGCGCACCCTGCGGATGCTCTGGGAGGCGGTGGAGGGCATGGACCGCCCCGAGGCGCGGACGGAGCTGGAGCGGCAGCTCGCGCTGACACTTCAAGGCTGTGAGCGCGCGAACCTGCTCCCCGCCGACCTGGAGACGGTGCGCGAGGCGGCGGCACATGCGCAGAATCCCCTTCAACGGTTCGAGCACGGGCCCACGCTTCCGCAGCTGCACTGAGGCGACGGCGCGCTAACGGGCGGGGCTCTCCGCGGGACGGAACAGTGCGCAGGCGCGCACCGGCTGCGGCGGGTACTTCTGCGGCAGCAGCGGGCACATGATGAACGTGCTGGTCCGCGACTCCACATAGCGCGGCGGCGCGGCGCAGCGGTGGCAGATGCTGTCCGGGAAGGGCAGTGGCTTGGGCGGGGGTGTCGTCATGAGCGTTGCCCATGAAGCATCTCACGAGTCGACACGCCCGCCCTCAACCATCCTCACCGCCCGCCGACCGCGGACAGCCACTCCACGGCCTCGCGTGCCACCTCGGGCGGAATCACGTGGCCACCCTTGAACTCGTGGTAGCGCACGTCCAGGCCCGCCGCCTCCAGCTGCGGAACGATGCGCCGGCTGCACCGAGCCACGGGCAGCACCGCATCCTTGTCCCCGTGCGAGACGAACAGGCGCGGCGAGCCATGCGAGTCCCTCGGCGCCGCGAAGCCCGGCGAGAAGGCGATGACGTGCCGGAACAGGTCGCCGTTCATGATGCCCAGCGACAGCGCATACGACGCCCCGTCCGAGAACCCCGCGAGCACCACCCGCTCCGGGTCCACCGCGTAACGCTCGAAGACGTGCTCCAGCACCTGATCCAGGAACGCCACGTCCTGCCCGTACTCACCCATCACCAAATCCCACGAGGGAGCCCGCGACTCGGGCGCCAGGAGGAGGAAGCCGTACGCGTCCGACAGCTCCTGCATCCAGCTCATCGAGTGTCGGGCATTGCCTCCCGCGCCGTGCAGCATCACCACCAACGCGGCCGGCTGCTCCGGCCGGTAGCCCTCCGGCACATACAGGAGCCCATCCCGCTTGCCGCCCAGCCCCAGCGGGTGCAGCCCGCGCGGGCCCGGCTCGCCCTGGGGCGCGTGCGCCCTCACGCGCAGGCGTCCATCACTTCTCAGCGTGTGCAGGGCATCGCCCCGCGGTCCGTCGAATGACATCGTCTTGCGTCCTGTATCCCTGGTGCGTTCACACCCGGCGCCTGACAGGAGCACCGCCGAGACTCCCACCGCCCATCCAGCGCGCGGGAGCCACCACGGGCCTGCTCGGGAAGTCCGCTGCCTCACGCTTCCTCCACCACGCCCGCGTCCCTCGAAGGGAACACCGGCAGGGTCCAGGAAGCCGCATCGCGCGCGAGGGCAATCGGGTGTCCGCGAAGAACAATCTCCCAGGCGTCTGACATTCTTCGAGTGACGCCTGCTCGAATGCCCTCCGTAGTATCGGGCTCATGCGCATCGAAGACCTGGCCGTCGAGCCTGCCCGCCTGCGGCTGTGGGGACCTCGGGCCGCCCTGGAAATCACGTGTCCCCTTCCGGGCGTGCTGCGACTGCGTCACGCGCCGACCGCGTCCACCGTCGGCTTCCTGCACCCGGAGCTTCCGGCGAAGCGCTCGTGGGCCGTGGTGTCCGAGGACGGGCTCCGGCCGCTGGAGGTGACGCACGACGAGGGCCGCGTGCGCGTGCGCGCGGAGGGCGTGTTGCTCGAAGTGGCGAAGGACCGCGGAACGTGGAGCTTCCAGGACGCGCAAGGGCGCGAGCTGGCGCGCAGCACGCGCGTGGCGGGCGAGACGAAGTCCGGCTACCCGATGAGCACGCACCGCTCGTGGCTGACGCTGCACGCGCCCCCGGGCGAGGCCTACCTGGGCTTCGGCGAGAAGGTGGGCCCGCTGGACAAGCGCGGCATGCACTTCACGTTCTGGAACACGGATGTGATGCCGCACCACCCGGACACGGACCCGCTCTACCAGTCCATCCCCTTCTTCATGGGTCTGCGCGGCGGCGTGGCATGGGGCCTGTTCCTCGACGAGACGTGGCGCTGCGAGGTGGACGTGGCGCTGGCGGACAGCGAGACGCTGGCCTGGGAGTCCTGGGGACCGGAGCTGGACTGCTACCTCTTCGCGGGCCCAAGGCCTGTGGACGTGGTGCGGAGCTACACGGCGCTCACCGGCCGCATGCCGCTCCCGCCGCTGTGGAGCCTGGGCGCGCAGCAGAGCCGCTGGGGCTATGAGAATGCGCGGGACGTGCAGGGCGTCATCCAGGGCTACCGCGCGCGGGACCTCCCGCTCGACTGCGTGTACCTCGATATCGATTACATGGACACGTACAAGGTCTGGACGTGGGACCGGACGCGCTTCCCGGACCCGGCGGCGCTCGTGCGTGACGCCGCGGCCGAGGGCGTGCGCGTGGTCACCATCATCGACCCGGCGCTGAAGCAGGAGCCGGGGTGGTCCGTGTACGAGCAGGCTCGAAGGCGCGACTACCTGGTGCGCTACGACCGGGGCGACGTGCTGGTGGGCGAGGTGTGGCCGCGCCCCGCCGTCTTCCCGGACCTGACGCGCGACGAAGTGCAGCGCTGGTGGGGCGACCTGCATCGCGAGTTCGTGGCGCAGGGCGTGGCCGGCTTCTGGAACGACATGAACGAGCCGTCCTGCTTCGCGGTGCAGCCGGACGTAGGCCTCTTCACCATCTCCAACGAGCGCGCCGAGGGCGTGGGCACGGTGGAGGGCAAGACGCTCCCATACGACGCCCGGCACGGGGACAAGCGGCACCTGGAGGTGCACAACGTCTACGCCATGGGCATGGCGAAGGGGGCCTGGGAAGCACTGCGGGAGATGCGGCCGGAGGCGCGGCCCTTCCTGCTGACGCGCGCGGGCTCGGCGGGTATCCAGCGCTACGCGGCGGTGTGGACGGGGGACAACTCCAGTCACTGGACGCAACTGGAGACGTCCATTCCCATGCTGGTGGGGCTCGGCGTGTCGGGCGTGCCCTTCACCGGCGTGGACATCCCCGGCTTCATCGGGATGCCCAGCGGCGAGTTGCTCGTGCGGTGGATGCAGACAGGCACCTTCTACCCGCTGATGCGCAACCACGCGGGCAAGGGCACGCAGCCGCAGGAGCCGTGGCGCTTCGGTGAGCCGTACCTGTCCCTGGCGCGCGACGCGCTGAAGCGGCGCTACCGGCTGCTGCCCACGCTCTACACGCTGATGCATGAGGCCTCCGTGACGGGCCTGCCCGTGCTGCGCCCGCTGGTGATGCACGCGCCCGGGGACTCGGAGGCGGTGGCGGCGTTCGACCAGTTCCTCTTCGGGGAGGACCTGCTGGTGGCGCCAGTGGTGCGGCCCGGGCACTCGAAGCGGCTGGCGTACCTGCCGCAAGGGATGTGGCTGGAGTGGCCGGGACTGGAGCGCCCGGGGGCGATTCACGAGGGCGGGCGGCACGTCATCGCGGAGGGGCCGATGGACACGGTGCCGGTGTGGCTGCGCGCGGGCGGCGCGGTGACGCTGACGCGGCCGGCGAAGCACACCACCACGGCCAACTGGGAGGAACTGGAGTGGCACCTGCACGCGGCGCCGGAGGTGCACGGCCGGCTCTACGAGGACGCGGGGGACGGGTATGGGGACTCGCGCCTCACGGTGGTGGAAGGGACGCTGGGGTTGGGTGAGTTCAAGCTGACGCGGCGGATGGAGGGAAAGCTGCCGCTGTCCCGCACGGAGGAGACGGTGCGCGTGTACGGGCTGCCCTATGCGAGCGGGGTGAAGGGTGCGCTTTCGTTCCGGGTCGAACGCGGCGTGCTGGAGATGCGCGTGGCCGCGGACTGGTCGGAGGTGACAGTCGCCACGTGAGGTGATTCAGGCAGCGCGGGGTGAGTTCGGCTCGTGGCCGTTCCTCACCTGAAGCTGTCCACGATGTAGACCCCTGCCCGTGACGAGCCAAGGATGGCGGTCCCCGGCTTGGAATCAGGCCGCTTCCGGAGCTGGTTCATTCCGAGGCGGGCGACGGCACAGATGGGCACCTTGTCGCCCCCATCCAACGGCTGGGCCTCGTAATACCGGATGACGGCCTGCGGGCCGCTCGTCCAGACCCGCCCGTAGAGCCGAGCCGGTGCATCCAGCAAGCCCAGGTCATCCTCGAGAATGCTCTCGATGGGCCCTTCGTACAGGGTGACGGAATCCGACAGGCTCTGGTTCGCGTCGAGCTCGACCCACGCAGACTCTCCGACGAACAGGCGCAGATAGCGCATGACCTCGCGAGCCTTCTTCGAGCATTCCTCCGGCCCGGGAGTTCCGTCCGCCCGGAGGGCGACTCCACCGGCGGTCGTGCACCCAGAGGACGTCATGAGCAGGACGGCGCAGCACACAGGCGCAAGTCGCAAGGAGCGCATGCCCCGCTCTTACTCCCCGGTCAGTTGGTGAGCCAGTGGAACGAAGGCCTGTTGGGCTCCATCGTGGCGATAGACGTACAGAAGGAGGTTCGTCAGGGTGCCCTCCTCCACGAACGCGCTCCTGTCCGCGACGATGGCAATCGTCCCGGAGGAACCTGGGGTGATGGAAGAGGCTGTCGCGCGGAAGGCCACTGCCCGGTCGATACCGGTGGACTCTGTCACCAGGCGGACCGTCTTCATGCTCCACGATTGCTCCGGGTCGAGGTTCTTGACCTTGAGCACGACCGCCGCCTTGCCCTGGCCTCGGAACAAGATGACATCGAGGGTGGCACCGTCGTCCCGACCCGAGATGCGATGCGCGACCTTGAACGGCGTCTGCTTGACCGCACCCGAGGCCAGCAACGCGGCGAGAGCATGGTCTTCAGAGGTCTCTTCCTTGCGATAGCGCTCGACCTGCTCTTCCAGGCGCCGCTTGTCCTTGAGCGCATCGTTCAAGGCCGAGGAGACGGCGTCGTAGCTCCCTCGGTCCTTGAACACGTTCACCTGCTGGTCCGGCCACCGTCTCCCTTCAAGCGCCACGGGTCTCAGGAGGAAGGGAACCTCCATTCCATCCACGAGCGTGACGAGAAGGGGAATCGCTTCCTCGTCGGCAAGATCGCGGAGGGGCTTCAGGAGCACCATCCGTCCGACCACGCCCACCGGCTCGAACCTGCCTTCCCAGCCCAGCAGCTTCGTTCTGACCGGATCGCAAAGCTGGTCGAACTGCAGGACTGTGACCACCTGCCCCTTCACGTAGAGCCGGTGGGTGGCATCGTCCGGGTGCTCGGAAAGCAGCAGGGTGCGAACATTCGCCTTGTCCCGGTCCTGCGCGGACGCGACGACTGCGGCGAGGCACAGAAGAAGGACACAGCGACAGGTTGGGAGCATCCGCATCGGGCATCGAACCTACCAGTGGGGTCATCGCGCAGACAACCTGCTGGAGCAGGGACAGCCAGGTTCGATATCGATGAGGAACTGAAGCTCGGAATGGACAGAGAGAAGCTCCGGCGCTTCGCAAGCGGGCAACAGTCGCGGCGCAACCTGAACCAGGGAGCCGTGTTGAGGCATGATGCGGGGGCCTGTGCCCCGGGCCCCGCGTCCTCGAGGTCTCCATGCCCCGCCCTTCCCTCCTCCGCCTGCTCCCGGGCGCGCTCCTCGCCGCCCTCACCGCGTGCAGCGGCGACGACCCGACCCCCACGCCCACCGAGCCCGTGCCTCGGGCCACCTGGCACAAGGACGTCGCGCCCGTGGTGCAGGCGAAGTGCGCCAACTGCCACACCGAGGGCGGCATCGGCCCGTTCCCCCTCCAGACGTACGCCGACGTCTACGCCCACCGCGACGTCCTCAAGGCCGCCGTCCAGGCCCGCACCATGCCGCCCTGGCCCCCGTCGTCCGAGTGCAACACGTACGCGCATGACCGCTCGCTCGACGAAGCGCAGCAGGCCCTGCTCACGCGCTGGGTGGACGAAGGCGCCGCCGAGGGCGACCCGGCTACCGCCACCGCCATCTCCGCGCCCACCGGCGGCCTGTCGCGCGCGGACGTCGTCCTGAAGATGCCGGAGTCCTACCTCCCCACCCAGTCCCCGGACGACTACCGGTGCTTCCTCATCGACTGGCCGGAGACGCGCACGCGCTACATCACCGGCTTCCGCGCCGACCCGGGCAGCCGCGCCACCGTCCACCACGTCATCGCCTACCTCGCGACGCCTTCCGAGGTGCAGGGCTATGAGGCGCGCGACGCCGCCTCCCCGGGCCCCGGCTACACCTGCTTCGGCGGCCCCGGCGGGCCGGACGCCACCCGCGCCACGTGGCTCGGCGGCTGGGCCCCCGGCAGCCTCGGACAGGACTTCCCCGCGGGCACCGGCCTGCGCGTCGACCCCGGCTCCAAGGTCGTCCTCCAGGTCCACTACAACGACCACGGCCAGTCCGCCGTCGCCGACCGCTCCGCCGTCGCCTTCAAGGTCGACGACACCGTGAACAAGGTCGCCTACGTGCAGCCCTGGTCCAACCCCTCATGGGTGAATGGCACCATCCCCATGCGCATCCCCGCCGGCAACGAGGACACGAAGCACCTGTGGTCCATGGAGCTGACGCCCTTCCTGGGCTTCATCACCGGGGGCGTCCTCCATAACAACGTCCCCGTCACCATCCACTCCGCCGCCCTCCACATGCACACCCGGGGCACCCACGCCCGCGCGGAAATCCAGCGCCAGTCCGGCGCCCGCGAGTGCCTCCTCGAAATCCCCCGCTGGGACTTCCACTGGCAGGGCAGCTACAGCCTCCAGAAGCCCGTGCAGCTGTGGAACGGGGACAAGCTCAACGTGGAGTGCCACTGGGACAACAGCGCCCCCGGCTCCACCGACCGCGAGTGGGGTGAGGGCACCGACGACGAGATGTGCCTCGGCGTCTTCTACCTCACCCAGTAGCGCAGCCCGGCCGCACGGCCCCGCGTCACCAGAGCGGGGCCATGTTCTCCACGTACTTGAAGCCCGTGCCCGTGTTGAACACCACCACGGACTCGTCGGGCGTCACCTGCCCCGCGGCCTGGAGCTTGCGCAGCGCCGCCACACAGGCGCCGCCCTCGGGCGCGACGAAGAGCCCCTCCGCGGCGGAGATGTCCTTCACGCCCTGGATGATTTCCGCCTCCGTCACCGACACCGCCGTGCCGCCGCTCTCCTTCACCGCGCGCAGAATCAGGAAGTCGCCCAGCGCCTTGGGCACCCGCAGGCCGTGCGCGTGCGTCGTCGCGCCCTGCCACATCGGCGCGTCCGGCTTGCCCTCGGCGTGTGCCTTCACGATGGGCGCGCAGCCCTCCGCCTGCACCGCCACCATGCGCGGCCGCTTCGAGCCGATGAGACCCATGGTCTCCATCTCCTCGAACGCCTTCCACATGCCGATGAGGCCGGTGCCGCCGCCCGTCGGGTAGAGGATGACGTCCGGCAGCGTCCACCCGAGCTGCTCCGCGATTTCGTAGCCCATCGTCTTCTTGCCCTCCACGCGGTAGGGCTCCTTCAGCGTGGCGCACTCGTACCAGCCGTGCTCCTTCGCCAGCCCCGCGCAGATGCGGCCCGCGTCGGTAATCAACCCGTCCACCGTCTCCACGTGCGCGCCGTACGCGCGCGTCTCCATGAGGAACAGGCTGGCGATGTCCTTGGGCACGAAGACGTGCGCCTCCAGCCCGCCGCGCGCCGCGTAGGCCGCCAGCGCGCTGCCCGCGTTGCCCGCGGAAGGAAGGCACACCGCCTTCGCGCCCAGCACCTTCGCCATGGTGACGGCCGCCGACAACCCGCGCGCCTTGAACGAGCCCGTCGGGTTGCCGCCCTCGTCCTTCACCCACACGCGCTTCATCCCCAGCTTCGCGCCCAGCCGGGGCGCCTGCAGCAGTGGCGTCCAGCCCTCGCCCAGGCTCAGCCGCTGCGCCGGGTCCTCCACCGGCATCACCTCGTGGTAGCGCCACATGGAGCGCTCGCGCGTGGCCAGCGCCTCCGGCCGCAGCGTCTTCGCCGCGCGCTCCAAATCGTAGCGGGCGAACAACGGCGCGTTGCACGCGGTGCACAGGTTCAGCACGGCGCCCGGCGCGTACGTCCGGTCGCACTTCGTACAGTCGAGTCGGGTCAGGGCCATGGGCCGCGGAATCTACGCCAACGTCCCGCGCCGTGCCGCCACGCGCTGAGCGCCGGGGGTGTGCCACTGACGCATCCCAGTAGCACGGCCTTCAGGAGGCCGAGGCGGGCGGCGTCAGTGGCAGCTTCATGGTGAAGACGGAGCCCCGGCTCAGCTCGCTCTGCGCGCGGATGGTGCCGCCCAGCGCCTCGACAATCTGCCGGGTGATGTAGAGCCCCAGCCCCAGGCCGCCGTAGTGCCTGTCGCTCACCGCGCGCTCGAACTTCTCGAAGATGCGCGGCAGCGCCTCCGGAGCGATGCCGATGCCCTCGTCCCGGACCTCCAGGCAGGCCAGGTGGCCCTCGCCCCACACGCGCACGCGGACGGGCTGGCCTCCGCCGTACTTGAGCGCATTGGACAACAGGTTCGTCATCACCTGCTCCAGCCGCTGCCGGTCCCACACGCCCACCAGCGGCTCCGGGACGTCCACCGCCAGCCGGCCGCCCAGTCGGAGCACCTCGGGCTCGAAGCGGGACGCCGAGTCGCGCACCAGCGCGCAGAGGTCCACCACCTCCAGCGTCAGTGAGAAGCGCCCGGAGTTGATGCGCGAGATGTCCAGCAGCTCGTCCATCAGCGACGACAGGCGCTGCACCTGCTGCTTCATCATCTCCAGATCGCCGGACAGCCGGGGGAAGCGCTCTCGCGGCAGGGACTCCGCCGAGCGCGCCAGCATCTGGAGCTTGAGGGACAGCGGTGTGAGGGGCGTCTTCAGCTCGTGGCTGGCGACCTGGAGGAACTCCTCGCGCACGCGCACGGCCTGCTGCGCCTCGCGGTACAGCCGGCCGTTGTCCACCGCGAGGGCGGCACGGCGGGCCAGGTCCTCGGCCGTCTCCAGGTCCGACTGCGTGAAGCGCCTGCCATGGTTGATGGCCAGGAAGGTGATGACGCCCAGCGTCCGGCCCCGCGCCACCAGCGGCACGGACATCAGCGACTGGAAGCCGATGGCGCGCATATGCGCCAGGTGCTCCGGGCTGAAGGCCACCTGCTGCTTGTACGCGTCGCCCGCGTCCTCGACGAGCCGGGCCCGGCCCTCCCGCAGCGCCTGGCTGGGCGAATGCGATGGATGGCCCGAGACGACGGGCGGGAAGTTCACCGTCTCCCGGACTTGCGGCGCCAGCGCGGGGTCCGCGCAGACGACCTTCACCCGCTTGATGCCACCGCCCTCCTGGAGGATGTCGACCATGCACCAGTCGCCCAGGGCGGGCACGGACAGCTCGGTGGTGCGCGCCAGCGTGGCCTCGTAGTCGAGCGACTCGGACAGGATGCGGCTCGCCTCGGACACGAAGGAGAGGCGCTCCTCGCCGCGCTTGCGCTCGTGGATGTCGATGACGGAGCCGATGTACCCGAGGAACTCGCCGGAGCTGTCCAGCCGGGGGCTCGCGGAGTCGATGGCCCAGCGGTACTCACCGTGCCGCGAGCGAATCCGATACTCCACGCGGAACGCGGAGCGGCTCGCGTTCGACGCGAGGAACAGCGCCTCCGACCGCTCGCGGTCCTCGGGGTGGACGACCTCCAACCACCCGAGGCCATGGGCCTCCTGCTCCGTCTGACCGGTGAAGTCGTACCACTGGCGGTTGAGCCAGACGCAGGCGCCCGTCTCATCCGTCATCCACAGCATGACCGGGGCGTTGTCCGCCATGTTGCGGAAGCGCGCCTCGCTCTCGCGAAGGCGGTGCTCGCGGTCCTTCAGGTCCTGCGCTGCGCGGCGCCGCTCCGTCACGTCCCGGATGAAGAGGATGAGCCCCGTGGCCGAGGGCGACGCGCGCGCCTCGAACCAGGCATTGGAGATGGGGACGAAGTCCTCGTGCACGACTTCGACACCGTCGCGCATCGCGCGCTGGTAGGCGTCACCGAAGGAGCTGGTCTTCAGGTCCGGGAACTCGGTCCACAGCTCGCGGCCCAGCAGCTGCTGGCGGGAGCGGCCGAGGATGCGCTCCATCCACGCGTTGACGAAGGACAGGCGCCACTGGCGGTCCACCGCGACGACGCCATGGCCCACGCCGTCCAGCATCGCCGCGAACGCGGCGGCCGTGGGCTCCAGCGAGGTGTCCGGGCCGCTCGAATCCATGGTGTGCTCCAGCCCTCCGAGGCCTCCGGAACCCTACGGAAAAGCCAGGCACCCCGTCTGCTCGCGGAGCATGCTGGCATCACCTGCACGCGCCCTGGACGTGCCCTCCACAGGGCTTGAACAGGGCCGCGCGCCGCGGGTCATCCGCGCAGCTCCAGCCATACCGGGGCGTGGTCGGAGGGCTGCTTCCCCTTGCGCTCCTCGCGGTCCACGTCCACCTGCGCCAGGCGCGGCACGAGCGGCGCCGTCACGTAGAGGTGGTCGATGCGCAGGCCCCGGTTCTTCGGGAAGGCCAGCATGCGGTAGTCCCACCACGAGAACTTCTGCACGTCCGGGTAGAGCTCGCGGTAGGCGTCCTTCAGCCCGAAGTCACACACCCGAGCGAGTGCGTCCTTCTCCTTCTGGGTGAAGAGCGTCTGGCCCTCCCACTCCTTCGGGTCGTAGGTGTCGATGTCCCTGGGCGCCACGTTCCAGTCGCCGCCCAGAATCAGGGGCTCGCCCGGCTGGTGGCGCGCGTCCAGGTAGCGGCGCAGCCGCTCGTACCACTGGAGCTTGTAGTGGTACTGCTCCGAGTCCACCGACTGCCCGTTGGGCGCGTAGGCGCTCACCACGCGGATGCCGCCCACCGTCGCGGCGATGAGGCGCGAGTGCGTGTCATCCACGCCGTCGGACAGCCCCTTCACCACGTCGCGGGGCTCCTCCTTCGCGAGGATGGCGACGCCGTTGTACGTCTTCTGCCCGTGGATGGCGGCGTGGTAGCCGACCTCGCGCACGGCCTCCATGGGGAAGTCGGCCTCCGAGCACTTCAGCTCCTGAAGGCACAGGATGTCCGGCTGCCGGGTCCTCAGCCACTCGAGCAGGCGCTCCTGCCGGGCCCGCACCGAGTTCACGTTCCAGGTGGCGATCTTCATCGCGCGGACCGTCGCATGACACCCGCGCCCCCGCCACGCTTTTCCCCGTCCCTGTGGCCGGGGGGACACACCCCTTCCCGTCCCCCCGGGCACGGGCCCTGGCACGGGCGTCGCAATGCCCTCCGGGTGGGAGCCCATCACACGGCTCCCGCAGGCGCCCTTCCCGGGCGCACCGCCGGAAGTCGAGGTGTCGTCGCCATGAGCCCCACGAGTGCCAGGACCCGCAAGGCCGCAGCCCCCACTCCCTTCACCCTGCCCGCCGCGTTGAAGAAGACGCTGCTGCCCGCCTGCCTCGCCGCGCTCGGACTCGCCGCCTGGGACGACGTCCCCCTGCCTCCGTCGTGGCGCCCGTGGGTGGCCGTGGTGCAGCAGGCGCGGCCGCACGAAGCTCCCGTGGGCAATACCGCCGCTCCGTCAGTGGCCCCGCTCGCGGACGATGTGACGCCGGACGTGGCCTCGCCGGGTGATGCGGAGCCGGTGGTGGCTCGCGCGCCCGCGGTGGACGCGCTGCTGCCGCTGCCCCACACGCACGGGCGGCGCGTGGACCACCTGGCCCGGGCGCGCACGCTGCGCGAATTGGGAGACCTCTCCGGTTCCCTCACCGAGTGCCGGCGCGCCCTCCATGACGACCCGGCCGACACGGACGCGCTGACGCAGGCCGCGCGGCTCGCCCGCCTCACCGGACAGACGGAGGTGGCGGTGCGGGCCTACGAGCAGCTCGGCCGGCTGCTCCCCGAGGACTCCGATGCGCTGGTGCAGCAGGCGCGACTGCTGGTGTCCCTGGGCCGTCACGCGGAGGCCGTGCAGGTGGGCGAGGAGGCCGTGCTTCGCAGCCCCGAGGACGCGGAGGTGTACCAGGTGCTCGGCCGGGCGCACCTGGGTGCGGGGCAGTTGTCCGCCGCCATCCTCCGCTTCCAGCAGGCCGTGCACCTGGAGCCGGAGCACGGCTACGCGCTGAACAACCTGGGCTTCGCCTACCTGCGCGCGGGCGAGGATGCGAAGGCGGCGGACGTGCTCGCCCAGGCCGCCTCCCTGCTTCCCCACGTGGCCTACGTCCACAACAACCTCGGCGTGGCCTACGAGCGGCTGGGCCATGTGGAAGAGGCCCGCGCCGCCTACGCCAACGCCACCCGGCTGTCCCCTCGCTACGTGCAGGCGCGCGTCAACGCGGACCGCGTGAATCGGCTGGCCCGCGTGGACGTCGCCCGGCCCGGGGGACTGGAGGCCCCGGCGCCCCGGCCCGAGGAGGTGCCGGCGCCCGGCATGCCGTAGCGCCTCCCCGCCTGGAGGCCGTCGCCGGAGCGGCCTTCAGGGCGGCCTTCGGGGCGGCCTTCCGCGCCGGTTCCCGTTCCCGTCCCCCCGGTCTAACGTGCAGGCCCCTTCCGAAAGCGCCATGACTCCGGCTCCCGAGATGCACACTTCGCCCGAATCCTCCACGCCCCCTTCCGTGCCGCCTCCGACTCCCGCGCGTCCCGGGCTCGGGGCCCGGCTCTGGCGGTGGACGAAGCGGCTGCTCGTCGTCGGCGTGGTGTGTCTGCTGCTGGGCGTGCTCGCCGCCGTGGGCGGCTACTTCTATTACAGCCGGGACCTGCCCTCGGTGGATGCGCTGCGCAACTACCAGCCGCCGCAGGTGACCAAGGTGACGTGCGGTGACGGCAGCCTGTGCGCGGAATTCGCCCACGAGCGCCGCACGCTGGTGCGCGTGGAGGACCTGCCGCCGCACGTGCGCTACGCCTTCCTCGCCGCCGAGGACGCGGACTTCTACAAGCACCAGGGACTGGACCCGTTCGGCATCGCCCGCGCGGCCATCAAGAACCTCATCCCCGGCAGCCGCAAGTCCGGCGCGTCCACGATTACGCAGCAGGTGGTGAAGAACCTGCTGCTCACGCCCGAGCGCAGCTTCACGCGCAAGGCCCGCGAGTGGATTCTCACGCCGCGCGTGGAGGAGGCGCTCACCAAGGACCAGATTCTCGGGCTCTACATCAACCAGTCGTACTACGGGCAGCGCCGCTACGGCGTGGAGGAGGCCGCGCTCTTCTACTTCGGCAAGCACGCGAAGGACCTGGCCGTCGGAGAGGCGGCCGTGCTCGCGGGCACCGTGCAGATTCCCCACCGCATCAACCCTGTCACCAACATGACGCGGGCGAAGTCGCGGCAGACGTACGTGCTCCAGCAGATGGCCAAGAACGGCTGGGTGACGGCGGAGGTGGCGCAGACGGAAATCGCGAAGCCCATCGTCCTGGCGCCGCGTCAGCAGAAGCCGGTGGGCCTGTACTACTCGGAGGAGATTCGCCGCACCCTCGTCGAGCGCTATGGCGACAAGGCCGTCATGGAGGGTGGCCTGCGCGTGGACATCGCCATGGTGCCGAAGCTGCAGGCCGCCGCCGAGCAGGCGGTGCGCGAGGGCCTGGAGGCGGTGGACCGGCGCCAGGGCTACCGGGGCCCGCGAGGCACACTGACGGACGCGCAGTGGGAGCGCTACCGGGCGCTCGTCGCCACGCGCATCGAGGAGGCCGGGCGCCGGCAGAAGGACCAGGGCTACGTGGCGGACTTGTCGCCGCTGGCCCAGGCGGAGAAGGAGGAGCCGAAGGCGCCGCAGGCGGCCGTCGGCAGCACCGCCGAGCTGGAGGAGGACGGCGCCGAGGAGCAGCTGCCGGACCTGACGCCCGAGGAGGAGGCCGCGCGCACCGAGGAGGAATTGCTGGCGCGCACCGTGCGCCTCAAGCCACTGGAGGAGGGCCTGCGCCTCACCGGCTACGTCACCGAGGTGGACGAGAAGCGCAACGTGGCGAAGGTGGACCTGGTGGGCCGCACCGCCGAGGTGCCCTACTCCACCGCGACGTGGGCGCGACAGAAGGGCAAGGGCGCGCCCAAGGGCATCGCCGACGTGTTCGCCAAGGGGCAGCTCGTCTACGTGCGCGTGCTGAAGGCCCCGCCCGCCCCGGCCTTCGTGGAGGCCGCGCTGGACCAGGTGCCCGTCGTGCAGGGCGGCCTCGTGGTCATCAATCCGGCGAATCGCAACGTGGTGGCGTTGGTGGGCGGCTATGACGCGGAGCGCTCGTCCTTCAACCGCGCCACGCAGGCGAAGCGGCAGCCGGGTTCGTCCTTCAAGCCCTTCCTGTACGCGGCGGCCATGGGCAGCGGACGCTTCACGCCGCTGTCCAAGGTGAACGACGCGCCCGAGGCCATCCGCGACCCGTACACGGGCAAGACGTGGAAGCCGCAGAACTACGACCGCCAGTTCGAAGGACCGATGACGCTGCGCACGGCGCTCACCAAGTCGAAGAACACGGTGTCGGTGCGCCTCATCGAGGCGCTCACGCCCGCCACCGCCATCGACTTCGCACGCCGCGCGGGCATCCACTCGACGCTGCCGGAGAACCTCACGCTGGCGCTGGGCACGGGTGAAGTCACGATGCTGGAGGCCGTCAACGCGTACGCGACACTCCAGGCCAACGGCCGCTACGCGGAGCCGCTGTTGCTGCTGCGCGTGCGCGACGGGAAGGGCAAGACGCTGGAGGAGCACCAGCCCGCCTTCGAGGAGACGCTGCCCCCCGCGGTGGCGTACCTCGCCACGTCGCTGATGCGCAGCGTGGTGGAGGAGGGCACGGCCCGGGCGGTGACGGAATTGAACCGCCCCGCCGCCGGCAAGACGGGCACCACGCAGGAGTCCAAGGACACGTGGTTCTCCGGCTACACGGCGGACTGGGTGGCCAGCGCGTGGGTGGGCTTCGACGACAACTCGCCGCTGGGTGGCAGCGAGACGGGTGGCCGCGCGGCGCTGCCCATCTGGCTCAAGTTCATGCGCGTGGCGCACGAGGGGCTGCCCTCTCGCGAGTTCGAAGTGCCGCCGGGCGTGGTACAGGTGCGCATCGACCCTGCCAGCGGCCTGCTGGCCGGCAACTCCGTCCCGGGCCGGCTGGAGCCGTTCCTGGAGGGCACGCAGCCCACCGCCGAGGCACCTCCGCCGGGTCAGGTGTCGCCTGACCAGTTCTTCCTCGAGGAAGGCAACAGGAAGGGATTGTGAGCCGAAGCCGAGCCCTGCTCCTCGCCCCGCTGCTGGCCGCGCTCATCGCCGCCCCGCGGCCCGCTCCCGCCGCTTCCGCCCCGCAGGACGCCTCCGCCGTCGACCGCCTCGCGCAGTCGCTGGCGGAGGCGGTGCGCGCACTCCCCGCGGAGGCGCCCGTGGCCCTGCACCTCTCCGGAGGCACCGCCGAGTTGCGGCGCGCCGTGGGCAGCGTGCTGGCGGCGCGGCTGTCCGCCCTGAACCTGGCGCCGGTGGTGGTGGATGCGCCTTCGGCCGAGGCCGCTGAGGGCGCGGCCCGCGCGCAGGGGGCCCGCACGCTGGTGCGGCTCACGCTGGACGTGGAGGCCGGTGAGTTGCGCGCGCGCGGCGACGCGCTGGGCACGTGGGTGAACTTCTGGTCCGGCCGCGCGGCCACCCGTCCACCGAAGCCCGCAGGCGCGTTGGCGCAGGCGGTGGAGGCGGACGCGGCCGTGCTGGCGCTGGCGTCCATGGGGGGGCCGGCAGTCCCCCCGACGAATGGCACGGCAACGCGGGGCGTGCGCCTGCTGGGCGCGGTGCTGGCGCGGCTGGAGCATCCGCTCGCGGCGCTGGCCTCGGGTGACCTGGATGGGGATGGACGGGACGAGATTGCCGCCCTCACCGAGTCCGACGTGTCCGTCTTCGCCGCGGACGGGCGGCTGCTGGCCCGGCGCGAATTGGATGCGCTGCCCCCCGGCAATGCCACCACTCGCGAGCCCTTCGGCGCGCTCGCCGTGCTGCCAGGGCCTCCGCGTCTGGCCGCGTGGAGCACCCGGCACGCGCACGGAGAGGTGCTCACGCTGGACGTGGCGCGCGGCATGCTGAAGCCCGTGGACACTCCGGACGCGGCGCCACTGGGCCCGGGCGAGCGTGGGAGCTTCGTGCCCGGGCAGACAGCCTTCGTTCCGGAGGTGCGGCTGGCGGATGGACGCACGCTGACGGTGACCGCGCCCTTCACCACCGCGAGCCTCTCCGCGTCGCGGCTGCTCTTCGTCCACCCGGACGGCTCCGCGTCGCTCTACGCGCGCGCGGGTGCGGCGCCCTCGCGGCTGACGGGCCTGGGCGCGGGCAGTGCGCTGGGCGACGTGGACGGTGACGGGCTGCCGGAGCTGCTCACCACCTCGCCGCAGCTGCAGCCCTCGCCGGATGTGTTGCGGGTGTTCGCCTCCAACGGGGATGACCCCACCGCGCACGAGCCATTGTGGCAGGGGGCGCTGCCTCCGGGCCGCGCGCTGTACGTGGTGACGGCCGACCTGGACGGCGACAAGCGCCGCGAGGTGGTGGTGGGCCTGTCGAAGCCGGACGGCACCGGCGAGCTCTTCCTCCTGCGCCACGGTGCGCCATGACGTTGCGCTCTGCTCTCGCGAGTCTGCTGCTCCTCTCCTCCGCGTCCGCGCTGGCGGCCGGTCGCCCTCGCTACGGTGGCGAGCTGCGCGTGGCGCATGACGGTCCTCCCGAGGTGGGAGAGCCCGCGCTCGCCGACACGCCCCTGGAGGCCACGCTGCTCGGGCTGCTGTCGCGCCCGGTGTGCCGCGCCATGCCGGACGGAACCGTCCTCCCCGCGCTCGCCCGCGAGCTGTCGCGCCCCACGCCCCAGTCCGTGCGCCTCACGCTGCCCAACGCCGCCACCGCCGGCGCGCTGGCCCGCGCGTGGATGCGACTGGCCAGCGCGGAGAACGCCTCGCCCTACCGCGCCCTGCTCTACCCGGTGCGAGGCGAGGCGCGACAGGTGAACACCCAGGGCGCCACGGTGGAGCTGATGCTGTCCTTCCCCTGGCCGGACCTGGAGCGCGCGCTGTGCCACCCCGCGCTGGCCGCGCCCGCGTCGTCCCCCGGCCAGGGCCCCTTCAGCGCCGCGGGACGGGGCACGCTGGAGGCGCAGCTCGCCTGGCCCCAGGGCCGTCCGTACCTGGACCGGCTGCTGCTCACCGGCACGGATGAGCGGGGCCTGGCGCGCCTGTGGTCCTCCCGGCAGGTGCAGATGGAGCTGGGCGTCTCCACGGAGACGGACACCACGGCGGGCACGCCCTTCTACGCCACCTTCCTGGCCTTCTCTCCCCGGAAGCTGCCCGCGGACTTCCGGCAGGCGGTGGAGAGCGCCATCGACCGCGAGGACCTCACCCGCCTCTTCGTCCACGCTCCGGCGCAGCCCATGCCGCACCTGCTGCCGCCCGCGCTGATGCCGCAAGGCCCCCGGCCTCGCCCCGCGCCTCCCGCCGCGAGCACGCCGCGCACGGTGACGCTCCTCTACGACGCCTCGCTGGACGACCAGCGCGCGGTGGCGGAGCGCATCCAGGTGAAGCTGCACGAGCGCGGCTACACCGTGGCGCTGGAGCCGATGCCGCGCTCGGCGCTGCGCGCACGCTGGGCGAAGGGCGACTTCGAGCTGATGCTGCACGCCCTGCTGCTGCCGCCCGTGCCCGGCCCCGCGCTCGCGGTGGTGCTGGACGCGGGCGGGCGCAGGGATTTGCTCGGCGTGGAGCTGCCGGCCATCGGCGCGCTGGCGGACTCGGGAGCGCGGGACACCCGGGCGCGCGAGCGGGCCCTGGCGCTGGCCCCGTCCGTGCCGCTGGTGCCGCTGTACGCGCAGGGCCTGGGCGTGCGCCTCGTGCCGGAGGTGGGCGGGCTGCGCTTCGACGCGCAGGGCCTGCCATGGGTGGACGGGCTGTACCTGGCGCCGCAGGAAGGCACGGCCACCGGAGGCCGTCCGTGAGGAGAACGCCATGCGCCTGAGGACGCGGCTGGCGCTCGCCTTCACGCTGCTCGCGGTGGTGCCGCTCGCGGTGGTGGTGCCCCCCACCCTCACCCGGCTGCGCGACACGCTGTCTCGCGAGCTGGACGCGCGAATGGAAGCGGCCATCACCTCCGCGCAGGAGTCCCTCGAGCGCTCCGGCGCCAACGCCCGCCGCGCGGTGGAAGAGCTGGTGGACAGCCCCGCCATGGAGGACCTGGCCCGCGAAGCGCGCGAGAGCCCCACCCGCGCGATTCAGGCCGGCACCGCCGAGGGGCTGATGCGCAGCCGCGGCCTGACGGTGCTCGCCCTCTTCGACCGGGGCGGCACGGTGCTGTCCTCCGGCCACCTGCCCGCTCGCCGGGGAGACCCGGACCCCGCCCTCTTCGACGTCACGCGCGAGAAGTCACCGAAGCCCGTGCCGGTCCGCGTGGAGGTGCGCACACCGTCCGGCCTGCGCCAGCTTCCCGCGCTCGTCACCGCGCGCCCGGTGGACTACGGCGACCTGCGTCTGTGGGCCGTGGGCGGCGTGCTCCTGGACGAGGGACTGGCGCAGCACCTGGCGCGCCTCACCCAGGCCCGGGTGTCGCTGATGTCCGGTGACACGGAGCTGGCCCGGGCCGGCGAGGCCGAACCTCCCACGGTGGAGCGGACGCTCCCCCTGGGAGAGGCGGCCACCGTGCGCCTCGTCTTCAGCCGTGCCGCCGCGAACGAGGCCGAGCAGGGCGTCATGCGCGCCTTCCTCCTGCTGGCGGGACTGGGCGCCGCCTTCGCGGTGCTGCTGGGCCTCCTGGTGTCGCGGTGGATGACGCGCCCGGTGGAAGCCCTCACCGAGGGCGCTCGCCGCGTGGCCGAGGGCGCGCTGGACGCGCAGGTCGCCGTCGAGGCCAGCGGCGAGGTGGGCGAGCTGGTGCGGACGTTCAACCGCATGACGGGAGAGCTGAAGGCCACCACCGAGCGGTTGGTGGCCAGCGAGCGCATTGCCGCGTGGCAGGAGGTGGCGCGGCGGCTGGCGCACGAAATCAAGAACCCGCTGACGCCCATCCGCATGTCGCTGGAGACGCTGCTCGCCGCGCAGGAGGCCCGGCACCCGCGCTTCCCGGACATGTTCAAGGAGAGCGCGGGCGTGGTGCTGGAGGAGGTGGACCGGCTGCGGCGAATCGTGGACGAGTTCAGCCGCTTCGCGCGCATGCCCAAGCCGCAGCTCGCGCCGGTGGACCTGGGCGAACTGGTGCAGAGCGTGCTGTCGCTGTACGCCGCGCCGCCCGAGGGCATCCAGATCCTCCCGTCGCTCCAGACGGGCGTGGTGGCGAAGGTGGACAGGGACCAGCTCACCCAGGTGCTGGTCAACCTGGTGAAGAACGGCGAGGAGGCGATGAAGGAGAAGGGCGGCGCGCTGCGCGTGCGCGTGAAGGGCACGGAGGCGGACGCCATCGTCGAGGTGGAGGACAGCGGCCCCGGCATTCCCCCCGAGCACCGCGCCCGCATCTTCGAGCCCTACTTCACCACCAAGGAAGGCGGCACCGGCCTGGGGCTGGCCATCGCCGCGCGCATCCTCCAGGAGCACGGCGGCAAGCTCGACGTGGCCGGCGAGCCCGGCCAGGGCGCGCGCTTCATCGTCGTGCTCCCCCGCGCGGAAGGCCTCGGCCCCGCGCGGTTGCGGGCGGAGTAGCCGCAGGCGGGTAGGTTCCACCCCAGCCGCAGACGCGCCGCCTGCACTCGGGGTGATGGCGACCCCACCGCGCGCGCGGGGTGGCTGCCATCGCGATTCCGATGGCAGTCGCAATCTGGCTACACTGCCCCGCCATGCAGTCGCCGCGCCCTCGCGCCCTCATCGTGGACGACAACGTCTTCTTCGCCCGAAACCTGGGCGCGCTCCTCGAGGCCGAGGGCTGGGACGTCCAGATTGTGAACCATGCGCTGCACGCGCTCGGAACCCTGAAGTCAGGCCCGCCGCCGCATCTGCTCCTGCTGGACCTGGACCTGCCGGACATCAGCGGCTGGGGCATCTACGGGGAGCTGCTGCTCAACCCGGCGTTTCCGAAGGTGCCCGTCATCATCGTGTCGCGCGCGACGTGGCTGCCGCAGGACGTGCCCCTCTCGGGCATCCTCGCGATGCTGGAAGCGCCCTCCAGCCCCAGCGCCTGGGAGCACTTCCGCGGCGTGGTGCGCCCCATCCTCCAGGCCCGCGCGGAGCAGGTGCGCTCCAGCGAGGGCCAGGCCTGACGCGGGGCGCTGTCGCGCGCGCGGCGGCGCCGGCAGGCAGGCCGCGAGCGCATCACCGCTGACGCAAGAAGGCCCGCGACCTCACGGAGGAGATCACGGGCCTTCGTCACCGCGCGGGTGTGCGCGCCGCGCGTCAGTCCTTGACGGGCGTGGCCTTGAGGGCGGCCTTGCCCTCCTTCACGTAGACCTGGAAGCGCACCGTCTTGCATGCGTACTTCTGGACGAGCTGTTCCTTGTTCTTGCGGAGCTTCTGCACGAACTTGTCGTAGGTCAGTCCGTCGGCCGGCTCACCGCACCGCTCGCGGGTGGTGAGGAACTCGCGGAAGACCTCCTGGAAGTGCTGCTCCTCGGAGAGCGCCACCGCGGAGTTGCCCAGGCCGGGCAGCGGAATCGCGGCCGGGGGCGGCGCCACCGACGAGCGCGGCGCGGGCATGGGGATGGCTTCCGACGTCTGCGGACGGGCGCTGGCCTGGAGCAGCTCGCGCGGAATCGCCGCCACGCGCGTCGTCTCCGGGTTGTCCGGCGTCTGCGCGGACGCGAGGGCGAACGGGTCCGCCGCCTGCTGCAGCGAGTACGCCGCCGTGGGCTGGTCCTCGAAGGCGAACGCGCCACGGCGCGGAGACGCCGGGGTCAGGGGCTCCACGGGAGGGAAGGCCGCGGGGTCCGGCTCGAAGGGCATGGACGACGCCGCGGCGAACGGCGCGGGCGCCGAAGCGGGAGGCGGCGCGGGGAACGGGAACGCGTCGGGCGCGCCGAACGGGTCCGCCGAGGAGAACGGGTCCGACAGGGGCGCGGAAGCCACCGGAGCGGCGGCCGGAGGCGGCAGCGAGAACATGTCCCCCATGGGCGCCTGGGTCGGCGGGGACATGGCGAACGGGTCGCCCATGGGCGCGGGGGCCGGGGGCGCCATGGCGAACGGGTCCGCCGAGGGAGCCGGCGCGGGCGCGGGCATGGAGAACGGGTCCGCCAGGGGCCCCGGCGTCGGGGCCGGAGGAGACCTGGCGAACGCATCCGCGCCCTGCAGCTGCTGCGGCGCGGCCTGCATCGGCGGCGCGGCGGCGGCCATGGCGGCCGACAGGCTCAGCGTGTCGGAGTTGCCCTGGACCTCATCGCCCGAGCGGCCCGAGCCCATCAGCACCGTCCACACCAGCGAGAGGGCCAGCAGGCCCGCCAGGCCCATCAGCGCGTTCTGCTGGTAGCCGGCCAGCGCGCCCATCACCGCGCGGGTGTCGGCCACCGCGAGCACCTCCACCGGGGTGCCCTCGAGCGCGCGACGCGAGCCCACCATCAGCGGCGCCTGGCCGCCCATGAAGTCGCCATTCGTGAAGGCAGGCAGCTTCACCGGACCGAAGTCCTGGAGCTGGCCGCTGCGCAGCACCACGCCGCTCGCTCCGGCCGCCACTTGCGCCAACGAGCCCTCCGCCAGCGCCTTCTCCGCGCCAGCGGCGCCCACCACCGCGTCACCCTTCACCAGCGCGAGCGCCGCGACGCCGGACGCATCCACGGCGGCCTGCAGCAGGCCCTCGTCCATCAGCGGCGCGCCCACCACCAGCGTGGCCAGCGGCCCGGTGCGCGAGTCCCCATTCCACATGAGCGGAACGGACGCGAACACGTGCGGAGCACCGAAGGCATCCAGCACCGTCGTGCCGGCCTTCGCCACCGCCGCCACGTCCAGCTTCGTGGTGTCCGAGGACGGCTCGCCAGCGGCGACGGCGTGGAACTGCGCGTCCTGCGCCACCACCGCCACCACGGCGTTCTTCAGCTCCTTGGGCAGCACGGCCTGGGCGGCGGTGCGCACCGCGGCGAAGCGCTCGGCCGTCAGGGGCTGCGGACCGGCCGGGCTGTCGTCATCGCCTCCACGGTCGCGAGGGTTGCGAGGCGCGGTGGCGCGAGAAGCCGGCTGCAGCGCGGCCACCGCGGAGAGGACGTCCGGCGTGGCGGCCAGCTTCAGGGCCAGCGACTGCACTTCGGCGCGGCGGGCGTCCACGCGACGCGCCACCTCGGCGGCGCCACTGGCGGCCTGAGACGAGGCTCCCGCCACGGCGCGCTCGCGCAGCGGTCCCGACAGCATCGGCAGGTGAGCAACGCCCAGTCCGATGACCAGGAATGCGAAGACGAGGAACTTGAGGCGGACCATCGCCATCCTTTAGCCCGAGGGTGAAGGGTTCCGCTTATAGCGTTCACCATTCGGGACCAGCAAGATTCGGGCAATGGACACGCCGAGCCCGGTCGCCAGGTCGACGACCTGGGAGACCGGGCCCGTACTGCTTCCCATCCCGGTTAGTAGGTGGGCACGTCTACCGTCGTATCCTGCGGCAGGCCGTTGGTCTGCACGTCGCGCCGCCGCTCCAGCGTGCGCTTGAGGGTCTTCTCCAGCCGATCACGCGATGCGTCGATGGCGGGGAACAGCGAGTCCGCCGACTCCGTCACGTGCACCGCGGACAGGCCGGGCAGCCGCACCGTCACCCGGCACTCCTTGTCCACGCCGCCCTTGGGACCATTCGTGTCCACGAGCGAGATATCGATTTCCGCCGCCTCGTCATCCGCGAACCGCTCGATGCGGCTCACCAGGTGCTCGTCCACATACGCCTTGAGGGCATCCGTCAGGTCCAGGTGCACTCCACGCAGCAACACCTTCATGGCATCACCTCCGGTGTCAAAGATGGACAGCCCGACACCTTCCGGTGAGAGGGGGCCCCGCTGCTCCCCTGCTCCCCTGCTCTCCTGCCCTCCTGGCGGAAGGGCGCGGGGGCGACCGAGGGGGCGGAGGACGATTCACTCCGACACGTGGGTTTCCCAGGCACATGGGTGACGAGCGAATCAAGGTCCTGCTGGTAGAGGACGACGGGGACAGCCGGGAGCTGCTGGCCGAGCTGCTGGAAGCCGAGTTCGACGTGAGGACCGCGCCGGACGGACTCGCGGGGCTCAAGGCCTTCGAGGCCGAGCACCCGGACGTGGTGGTGACGGACGAGTCACTGCCCGGAATGCTCGGCACCGAGCTGGCACAGCGGGTGAAGGAGCGCGAGCCCCGCGCCCGCGTCATCCTCGTGTCCGGCTACACACAGGTGCAGGGGGCGGAGTTCTGCGACGTGGTGCTACGCAAGCCCATCGACGTGGAGCGGCTCAGCGCCGCCGTGGGCCGGCTGGGCGGAGAGGCCCGGCGGTGGATGGGCGGTGGCCCCGAGGAAGCCCGCCACTGAACGAAGTGTCTGGACGGGGGTGCCGCTCGCGGGCGTCGGCCCTACCATGACCCTCCAGACACCACACGGGCAGGAGGGACCGTCGATGAAATACTGCGCCAGGTGCGGCTCGGAGTACCAGGACAGCGTGCAGGACTGCGCGGACTGCCCAGGCAACCCGCTTCTCGTGAGCGAGGCGGAGATGCGGGCACGGGGGCTGCCGCTGCCTCATGAGTTGGACAAGCGCGTCTTCGTGCGCGCGGCCACCGCGGAGGACCCATTCACGGCGGAGGCCTTCGTGGAGCTGCTCCAGGAGGCCAACATCCCCGTGCTGGTGCGTGCCGGCCGCTCGGGCGTGGTGGACACGCTGACCACCGGCAACCTGCTGCCCTGGTGGGAAATCCTCGTGCCCGAGGACGCGGCGGCCCGCGCCATTCCGCTCCTGGAGCAGGAGCGGGTGCAGGAGCTGGCCACCACCGACGAGGCCGTCCAGGCCGCGGAAGAGGAGGAGCGAGAGGGCGAGCTGCAGTCTTCCGCTCCGCCGCCCGCTCCCTGAGCAGGCGTCAGGGCGAGCGCATGGCGCTGGCCGGAGCGTCCGGCCGGCGCACCTCGAAGAGGCTGACGCCCGTCACCTTCCACTTCGCGTAGCGCGCGTTGCGGGCGAGGAACGTCTCCAGGTCCTCGTCCACCACGCGGTTGTAGCCGCCGCGCGAGGCGTGGCGCAGGTACGTGCGCTTCTTGCGCTGCACCACGAAGCCCAGGTGCGTCACGCGGGTGGCCTTCAGCGGCAAATCCTCGCGCAGCACCACGAGGATGGTGCCCGAGGGGATGGAGCGCGCGTGCGTGAGCACCCGCTCCAGCGGGAGCATGTTCAGCGGGTACGTGCCCACCGGCCGCCGCTCTTTCGGCAGTGCCAGCGCCGCCGACGAGCGCGACTGCCAGGTGAGCGGGGTGAGCGTCTTGGTGACGCCCACCGCGTCCTCACCGGCGTAGCGCCGCGTCACGTCCACGAGGAAGCCCTTGCGGATGTTGTTGGGCAGCCACTGCGCCTCCATGAGGTGGTTGCGGTCCTCGTAGGAAGGCGAGCTCGCGTAGCGCAGGTGCTCCAGCAGCGGGGCGACTTCCGGCTCGCTGCGCGCCAGCCCCAGCGCCACGGACTGCTCCACGAAGGTGAGGCAGTCCACCGCGTCCAGCCGGAAGGTGGGGTCCGGGTCCACGCCCTGGCCCTCGCCCAGGGGCGACAGCACGTAGGGCGTGTTGATGAAGCGCTCGCTCATCCGCAGCACGCGCTCGGGCAGCGGCGCGTCCGGGTCCTCGGCCACGAGCGCGGCCCGCTGCTCCGCGGTGAGCCCCTCCCAGCCATTGGGCCGGTGCGGGGTGGACGTCGCCGCCTGCGCGGACGCGGCGGGGGACTCGAGAATGGCCTCGGCGCCGGGGTGGGTGTCCGCCGCTTCGGCCGGAGGCGCGGAGGCCGGAGGCGGTGAGGCGGCGAGGGAGGCGCGGGACAGCAGCGCCAGGGACAGCAACGTCACGGCCTTCATTTCGCGACACCCGCCTTGCGGAGGATGGCCTTGCGCCGGTCGTCCTGGAGCTGGAGCGTCTCCAGCTCCTTCTCGTACGCCAGCTTCTCCTCGCCCTTGGCGTTCCACGAGGCCAGCACGAGCCAGTCCAGCATGGCTGCCTCGCCGCCCTGGTAGAGGATGCGCGCCGCGCCGGCGGCGAGCGCGCGGTCCTTGTCCTCCAGCAGCGGCTTGAGCGCGGGGGCGGCCTTCTTCGCGCTGACGCCCTCGTACAGCTCCAGCCCCTGGCGGCGCACGAAGCGGTCCTGCGAGCCCAACAGCTTCCCCGCGAAGGCGAAGCCGTCCTGCGAGCCCAGGCGGCACAGCCCCCGCGCCGCCGCGAAGCGGGTGCTCTCCGAGTCGCTCGTGAGGAAGGACTTGAGGGCCGCCGCCTGCTTCGCGTCCCCGGTGTCGCCCACGGCGGCCAGCATGACGGCGCGCACCTCCAGCTCCGGCTCCGCCTTGGCCGCCTTCAACAGCGGGACGCCCATCTTCGCGTTGCGCGAGGCGCCCAGGGCCCGCGCGGCCTCCTTGCGCACCCCGCTGCTCTTGTCCTGGAGGAGCGGCAGCAGCACCCCGGTGTTGCGGCTGTTCAGCCGGGCCAGGCCCTGCGCGGCGTACATGCGCACCGCGCTGTCGTCGTCGCCGGCAAGGCGCGCCAGGGTGTGCTCGGCGGCGCGCGTCTCCAGCCCCGCCAGCACCGCGACGAGGTTGCGGCGGGGCCGCTCGTCCAGCACCTTGCGCAGCACCTCCGCGATTTCGTCCGCCGCGTAGGCCTCCTCGCGCAGGAAGCGCAGCCGGGAGATGGCCGGGGGCACCGCGCCCCCCTCGGCGACGCTCAGGATGACCTGCTCCGTCTCCGCGCGTCGCTGGCCGCGCTTCGCGGAGGACGGCGAGGCGGACAGGGCGAGCAGCGGGAGCAGCAGCGCGAGCAGGAGGGCTGGGAGGACGGGCGGGCGCACGGGGGCGGAACGATGGCAAGCACGGCGCCGGCCGTCAAAGTCCCGCCTCCACGCCCGGCCCCCCGGCCGGCGCGGTCTGCCCGATTCTTGACCCCCCAGGGTGTGATTGATACGACCGATGGGTCCTACCCCTCTCTAGAGGCGCCACCCTATGAAGAAGCTGATGGTGCTGGTGGCGGTGGCGGGGGCGCTCGCCGCGTGCGGCCCCGTGAAGTCCACCGCGAACATCCTCGACGCCGAGGTGCAGATCCAGGCCGCGCGCACGGCCGGGGCCGACAAGCTCGCCCCGTACGAGTGGACCGCCGCCAACCTGTACCTCTCCAAGGCTCGCGAGGAGGTGGGCTACTCCGACTACCAGGCCGGCGTGGACTTCGCCGTGAAGGCCTCCCGCTTCGCCAACGAGGCCCGCGAGAAGGCCATGGCCACCTCCGGCAGTACCCCCGAATCCGGTGGCCGGAACCCGTGACGCCCGAACCCGTGACGCCCGAGCGCTCCCAGATGACGCGTCCTTCCCTCGCCGCGCTGCTCCCCCTGCTCCTCGCCGTCGCCTGCGTCAGTGGCAGCAAGATTCGCGCTGACACCGAGGTGCTCGCGAACGACGTGGAGCGCGCCCGCCGCAGTGGCGCCCTCCGCTGTGCCCCGGTGGAGCTGGCCACCGCCGAGGCCCACCTCGACTTCGCCCGGGGCGAGCTGAGCCAGGGCAACAGCAGCCGCGCCGCCAGCCACGTGCGCACCGCCGACACCGCGGTGGACCGCGCGCTGGAGCTGTCCAAGAACTGCGGCCCGCGCCAGGTGCTCGTCCGCGAGCGGCCCGAGGCCCAGCAGCCGAAGCAGCCCCAGCCGCAGCAGCCCCAGCAGCCGCAGCCGCCCCAGGTGGTGGTCCGCATCGAGGAGACGGACAACGACGGGGACGGCACGCTGGACAAGGACGACCCCTGCCCGGACCAGGCCGAGGACAAGGACGGCTTCCAGGACGAGGACGGCTGCCCCGAGCCGGACAACGACAACGACGGCGTGCTGGACGGCAACGACAAGTGCCCGCTCAACCCCGGCGTGCAGGACAACCAGGGCTGCCCGCAGGAGGCGCCGAAGGACCGCGACGGCGACGGCATCTTCGACCCGCAGGACAAGTGCGCGGACCAGGCCGAGGACAAGGACGGCTTCCAGGACGAGGACGGCTGCCCCGAGCTGGACAACGACCAGGACGGCCTCGTGGACAGCGCGGACAAGTGCCCCACGGAGACGGGCCCGGTGCAGAACGTGGGCTGCCCCATCCTCGACAAGGACGGCGACGGGCTGAACGACCCGCAGGACAAGTGCCCGGACGAGCCGGAGGACAAGGACGGCTTCCAGGATGACGACGGCTGCCCGGACCTGGACAACGACAGCGACGGCATTCCGGATGGTCAGGACAAGTGCCCGCAGGAGTCCGGCCCCGCGGAGAACGGCGGCTGCGCCGACAAGGACGGGGACAACGACGGCATCGTCGACCGGCTGGACGCGTGCCCGGACCAGCCCGGCGTGAAGGAGGAGCGCGGCTGCCCCAGGCAGTACAAGACGGTCGTCATCAAGAAGGACCGCATCGAAATCAAGAAGCAGATCCTCTTCGGGGCCGGCTCGGCGAAGATTGTCGGCAAGCAGAGCACCGCCATCCTCGACGACGTGGCCGCGGCGCTCCGCGACGCGCCGTGGATCAAGAAGATCCGCGTGGAGGGCCACACGGACTCGCTGGGCAAGGATTTGTCGAACCTGCGGCTGTCGCAGAAGCGCGCGGACTCGGTGAAGGCGCAGCTGCTGCGCCGGGGCATCGACCCGGGCCGCATCGAAGCCGTGGGCTTCGGCGAGACGAAGCCGATTGGCCCGAACAACACCAAGGCCGGCCGCGCGCAGAACCGCCGCACCGAGTTCAACATCATCGAGCAGTGAGCCACCCTGCCCCGCTCCGGCCTGGCCGGCCGGAGCGTCAGGCGGGATGAAGCAAAGCGCCTCCGCGGGCCGTAAGCCCCCGGAGGCGCTGCTGTTTTCAGGGTCTGGGTGCGCCGGAGGGCGTGGCGGAGCGGCCGCTCAGCCGTCCTTGAGCAGCTCGTGCAGCACCTCGGTGGCGTACGCGCCCCGGGGCAGCTCGAAGGTGAGCCACACGTCCTCGCCACCCTCGGAGGACGGCTCGGGCACCAGCTCGGGCGAGCCCAGGCGGACGCGGTAGGGCCTGCGCCCGCCTTCCGTCTCGCCGCCGCCGCGCTTGAAGTCCTCCAGCGTGATGCCCTCCGCGACGAGCAGCCGCGCCTCAGCCTCGGCGACGTCCCCGGCGGACGCCGGCATCTTCGGACCGAAGAGGGGCCCGGCCGGGCTCACCTCGAAGGCGGCCACGCGCGGGCCGTCCACCTCGGGCGCCTCGCAGACGAAGAGGCCGCCCGTCTCCTCCTTGCGCAGCACGTCCCCGCGCAGCGCGGTGGCCAGCGTGCCCGCGCGCAGGCGTTCGACCAGGGCGCGGTTGAAGAGGCGGGACTGGAAGGCGGACAGGTACAGCTTGCGCTGGAAGCGGTCTGGCCGCTTCGCCAGCCGCTGGCCCAGCAGCAGCAGCTTGCCCTGGTCCGCGTTGTCGCCCGCGCGGCCGAAGCGCTGCTCGCCGAAGTAGTTGGGCAGGCCCCGCTCCACCAGCCGGGAGAACGTCTCGCGCGCGGCGCCCAGGTCCTTCACGCCGCGCAGCCGCAGCCGGAAGCGATTGCCGCGCAGGTGCCCGGTGCGGAGCTTGTTGCCGTGGCGCTTCGTCCACAGCACGCGCACGCCCTCCAGCGCGAAGCCCTCCACCTTGGGCTCGGCCCGCGCGGGCACGGAGATGAGCTGCCGGGTGACGGCCTGCCGGTCCTTCATCCCCGCCACGCCCACGTCGTCCTCGGACACGCCCAGGGCCAGGGCCAGCGCCTTCACCACCTCGCGGGTGTCCCGGCCGCGCTTCTCCAGCCAGAGGTAGAGGTGCTCGCCCTCACCGGAAGGCAGGTACGCAGGGACCTCCTCCACCTCGAAGTCCTCGGGCACCAGCTTGAACGCGCCGCCACACCCGGGCACGTCCGCCGTCAACCGCGGCAACTCTGAATCCGTCACGGCGCCTCGAGCGTGGCCAGCAATTCCTTCACGCGCCGGGCGAGGTCCTCGTCCGCGCGAGACTCCAGCAGCTCTCCGGCCTGGAAGAGCAGGAAGAACATCACGTCGCTGAGCGCCTGCTTGAAGGACGCCAGCGGCTCGCTGCCCAGCTGCGCGCGGTGCCGCTCGAAGGCCTCAATCAGCTTCGGCTCCGGCAGGCTGCCGTCCGCCAGGAAGGCCAGGCCCTCCAGCACCGGCGACGACGACAGGGCCTGCCCGGAGAGCGCGGCGTTGGCGGCGGCGATGAACTCGCGGTCCATGCCCTGCTTGGCCACCTCGTCGCGAATCTCGCGGAAGATGAAGTTGAAGACGCGCGCCACCGGCCGCGGGTCCACCGTGGGCAGGGCGCGCACCGCGGGCGGGGCGGCCGGCGTGACGGCCACGGCCGGCTTCACCTGCGGGACGGGCGTGGGGGTGGACGCGGCCGCCGCGGGAACCATCAGCGGCTTGTCCGTCGTCGACGCGAAGCCACCCTCCAGCAGCCGGAACACCACCTTGGTGATGTCGAACTCGGACAGCCGCGCCGCGTGGCCCAGCTCCAGAATCGTGCGCCGGCCGTCGAGCATGGCCAGCACCCGGTCCTCGTCCTCCTCCAGCTTCCCGTCCGACGGGCGCTTGCGCGTCACGTACAGGCGCCCGTGCGGGATGCGCTTCCGGAAGTGCGCCATCTCGTCGATCTTCCGGATGCTGTCCATCAGCAGGCTCTGCGTGGAGAGCTGGATGATGTGGCCCGTCTTCTCGTCCACCGGCTGGTCCACGAGGAAGAAGCTCCCCTCGCGGCACAGGACGATGGCGTGGAAGATCTCGCTCACCTGGTGGGTGACGCACTTGAAGAGGTCATGCGCCTGCAAGAGCCCCTTCTCCACCAGCGCGCGACCCACCTTGGACGGCGGCTGCTCGCGCAGCACGGCCTCCACCTGGGGGCGCTCCACGTAGCCCAGCCGCACCAGCACCTCGCCCAGCCGGTCCGCCGGGTCGTCGGAGGACGCGCCGCGCACCTCGCCCTCGCGGAAGGTGACGGAGCGCTCCCCGCCCGGCGAGCTGACGCGGATGACGCCGCTCCAGCGCGACTGGCTGAGGAAGGCGATGAGGTCCGACAGCGGGAAGCCGCCCGCGTCCCCGGACAGCACCACGCGCGGCAGGGGGATGGAGCCGCCCTCCGCGGGGGTGCGCGAGAAGACGAGCAGGTCCGGCGCCGTCGGCACCAGGGCGTACGTCCCCGAGCGCCCCGCCAGCGGCGACGGAGCCTGTCTATCTTCCGGGGCGAGCTGGCCCGACCCCTCGATGCGGAAGCGAGACGTCATGCCCGGCGTCAGTCAGCCGCCCAGGCGTTGTTGTTGGTGCGCCACTCCAGCTCGTCCTCGAGGCTGTGGGCGAGCAGCTCGTCCTGGATGAAGCCCAGGTCGATGGGGCGCCCGTTGAAGTAGACGGACGGCGTGCCGGTGAGGCCGGCCGCGCGGCCCTGGTTGCGGAAGCCCTCCAGCTCCTGCTTGTAGGACTCGGACTTGAGCACCGCGGCCAGCTTGTCGCCGTCCAGCCCCACGCTCTTCGCCAGCGCGGGCAGCGCCTCCGGCTTGAGGTTCTCCTGGTGCTCGAAGAGGGCGTCGTGCATCTGCCAGAACTTGCCCTGGTCTCTCGCCCACAGCGCCGTCTGCGCCGCGGGAATGGCGTTGGCGTGGTTGGACAGGGGGAAGGGCAGGTAGCAGAAGCGCACCTGCTGCGCGTTCTTCTTCGCGAAGGCCTCCAGCACCGGGCGGGCCTTGGCGCAGTACGGGCACTCGAAGTCGGAGAACTCCACCAGCGTCACCGGGGCGCTCGCGCTCCCGACGCACATGCGGTCGTCCACCTTGAACTGGGCCCGCGGGTCGCGAAAGGCGGCGTAGTACTGCGACAGGGAGACGATGACCTCGGTGGCGGGGTTGCCCTCGGCCACCATGCGCGCGGCCAGCCGGGCCATCCGCTTCGCGTGCTTGCAGGGGGTGTGCTGCTTCAGGCAGGCGCCCAGGGTGTGGGGGCAGCCGCAGTAGCAGAACTCGTCGCTGAGGACGGTGGCCAGCTCGCGCTTCGCCGCCGGGGGCAGCGAGGAGAAGTCCATGCCCGGGATGCCGCTGAGCACGGCGGCGGGGTCCGACGACGGCGCCGCGGAGGGGGCCGGGCCAGGCTGGGCGGCCGGGGCCGCGGCGGGGGTGGCGGCTGGCGCGGAGGCGGCGGGCGCCGGGGACGCGGCCGGAGTGGCGCCCTCGGGGCTCTTGCAGCCGGGCCCCGTCAGGACGGCGGCGGCCAGCAGGGGAATGACACGCTTCCAGCAGGAAAGGAGCACGCGGCGGGTCTTAGCCATGCGCGCGGGGCTTGTAAAGGAACGCCAGCCTTGGCAGGGAAGCCCCCTTGCCCATCATGCCCAGAGTCCTGCTGCTGCATACGGGGGGCACGCTCGGAATGGCCGGTGGTCGGCCGTCCGCCCTGCGCCCCTCGGCCTTCTTCAAGACGCTCAAGGCCCGTGCCCCGGAGCTGTTCCGGCTCGCGGACATCGAGCTGGAGCTGTTCAGCAACCTCGACAGCTCGGAGATGCAGCCGGAGCTGTGGAGCCGCATGGCCGCCCACCTCCACCACCGGCTCCCCCACTTCGACGGGGCCGTGGTGACCCATGGAACGGATACGCTGGCCTACACGGCGAGCGCCCTCTCCTTCATGCTGCGCAACCCGCCCTGCCCGGTGGTGCTGACGGGCTCGCAGCGGCCGCTGGGGGAAATCCGCTCGGACGCCCGGCTCAACCTCATCGACGCGGTGCTGTCCGCCATCCAGGGCCCGCGCGAGGTCACCATCTGCTTCGACTCGCACCTGTACCGGGGCAACCGGACGCGGAAGGTGAAGGTGGCCGAGTACGACGCCTTCGACAGCCCCAACTGCCCCGTGCTGGGCACGCTGGGCGTGGATGCCACCTTCGAGCCGGGCCTCAAGCCGCGCGGCGCCTTCCGCCTCTTCGAGAAGCTCGACTCGCGCGTCTTCCTCCTGAAGGTGTTCCCCGGGCTGGACCCGGCGCTGCCGCTGCAGCTGCTGCCGCACGTGCACGGGCTGGTGCTGGAGGCGTACGGGGCAGGCAACTTCCCCATCGACCCGGAGCTGGGCCGCTCGCTCAGGCCGCTGTTCACCCAGGCCCGCGAGCGGAACGTGCCTGTAGTCGTGGTGAGCCAGGCGTACCGCAACGGCGTGGACCTCTCGCTCTATGAGTCCGGGGCGGAGGCGCTGGCGGCGGGCGCGGTGGGCGGCGCGGACATGACGCCCTCGGCGGCGCTGGTGAAGCTGATGCAGGGGCTGGCCTACCATCCGCACTCTCCGGAGGCCCTGGCGCGCTTCATCCGGACCCCTGTAGCAGGCGAGCTGACCGTCGGACGGCCGACAGTCCCCCCACCCGCGCCCAAACGCCGCCGGCCCGCGCGGCGGGTGCGGGCGGAGTGACGGACATGATGGGGAAGAGGGCAGCATGCTTGCCGTGGCGAAAAGGCGGCCCGTAAGATGGGTGACGCGATGTCCGAGGAGAAAACTTCCGTCCATTCCATTTCGGACCTGCTGGGCAGTGCCCAGCAGCAGAGCGCGTATCTGATCGTCATCAGCGCCAAGTCCGCGGCGGGCATTGGACGGATGTTCAAGCTGGACCGCTCTGAAGTCGTCCTGGGCCGCAGCTCCGAGGCCCAGTTCCAGGTGGAGGACGACGGCATCTCCCGCAAGCACGCCAAGGTGGTGGCGCTGGGGGATGGGCGCTTCCAGCTGGTGGACCTGGCCAGCACCAACGGCACGTACCTCAACGGCCTGAAGGTGAACGCCGCGCCGCTCTACGACGGCGACAAGATCCAGATCGGCTCCAACACCGTCCTCAAGTTCTCCATCCAGGACGCGCTGGAGGAGCAGTACCAGCGCAGCATCTACGAGTCCGCCACGCGCGACGGCCTCACCCGCGTCTACAACAAGAAGTACTTCCTGGAGACGGTGCGCAAGGAGTTCAGCTACTGCCTGCGCCACCGGGTGCCGCTGTCGCTCGTGCTGTTCGACGTGGACCACTTCAAGAAGATCAACGACGCGTACGGCCACCCGGCGGGTGACTACGTGCTGACGCGCATCGCCCAGCGCGTGAGCGACACGGTGCGCACGGAGGATTTGCTGGCCCGCTACGGCGGCGAGGAGTTCGCGCTGATGCTGCGCGAGTCCGCCGAGGACCAGGCGCTGGCGTGCGCGGAGCGCTGCCGCTACGCGGTGGACAAGGCCGACTTCGTCTTCGGCGGCACACCCATCAAGGTCACCATCAGCCTGGGCGTGGCCACGCTGCTGGACTCGGACTTCTCGCAGCCCGAGGACCTCATCGCCGCGGCGGACAAGTACCTGTACCGGGCCAAGCGCGCGGGCCGCAACCGCGTGGACGCCAAGGCCGTCAGCGGCCTCTGAGCCAGGGCCCGAGGCTCGCCGCGTCTCGCCTCGCGCGCCCCCGCTGCACCGGGGGCCGCGTCGCTACAGCCCGAAGCCCAGCCGCCTCAGCCCCTCACGGGACACGTGCTGCACGTGGGTGTCCGCGTCGCGCGCCGCCGCGTCGGACAGCGCGGCGGCGGCCTGGGGCCCGCCGATGCTCCCCAGGGCCTGCGCCGCGGCCACGCGCACGGAGGCCACCGGGTCCTCGCGCAGGCACACGGACAGCTCCTTCACATGGGGCGACCGGCCGATGTGCTCCAGCGCCTTCGCGGCGGCCGCGCGCACCACCGGGTGCTCCGAGCCGAGCAGCCCCGCCGCGTCGTCCCCGCGCGTGGACTGGCGCTGGTTGCCCACCGCCTCCAGCGCGGCGGCCACCACCTCCGGCGCCGGGTCCTCCAGCGCGCGCGAGGTGGCCTCCGCCACGTCCGTGCGGCGCGCCGACAGCAGCCCCAATGCGCGCACGGCGCCGGCCCGCACCAGCGCCTGCGAGTCATTCAGGTAGAGCGCCAGCGAGGCGAAGCGCTCGCGCGAGCCCTCGTCACAGTCCGCCAATTGCGCCAGCGCGTCGCCGCGCAGCGCCGCGGGCAGCTGCGTTTGCCGGGCCGCGCCCAGGAGGAAGGCCGCGCAGCCCTTCTCATGCACCATCGCCTCCAGCCACGGCCGCGCCACCGTGGCGTCCCCCGCTGCCAGCCGGCGCTCGGAGGCCAGGCGCAGCGACACGCCCTCCGCGTCCGCCAGCCCGCGCGCGGCGGCCTCGCGCACCCACCGGTCCGCGTCCTCCAGCGCGTGCTCCAGCTCCCTGCGCGCCAGCGGGCCGTAGACGCGCAGCGACTGCACCGCCTTGCGGCGCTGGAGCGGGTCCGGCCCGGCCAGGTCCACCTGCAGCGTCTCCAGCTCGCGCGAGTACACCGCGAAGAGCCGGTTCACCCGCGCCTCGTCCGCCGGCCGCGCTTCATCCAGCAGCAGGCGCCCCACCGAGGTGCGCTTGCGCTCGGCCACCACCTTCAGCGCGCTGGCGGTAATCCCATCCCCCGCCTCCGGCCGCGAGGCGAGCGCGTCCAGCACCACCCGCGCGGGCCGCCGGCCCAGGAAGCCGGACAGGTGCGCGAGCGCCGTGCCCCGCACCGTCATGTCCTCCGCGTACAGCTCCAGCTCCAGCGCCTTGCGGATGCCCTCGCGCCGCGCCCACACCCGGGCCGCCGCCTCCGGCCCCCGCGCGCCGGCATCCTTGAGGAAGTCCGCCGAGGACTGGCCCGCCTCGACGGCGGCGCGGGCGGCGGTGAGACACGCGTCCAGATCCGACGAGGCCGGCGTCGCGGCCACCCACTCCGCCAGCAACCGGCGCTCCGTGACGCCGCGGAGCCGGGCGTCCGCGCGCACCGCGGCCCACCGCACCCGCCAGTCCGCGTCCTTCCGCGCGGAGACGAGGGCTTCACGATTCGACGGTCGCATGCCCTCCAGGGCACCTACCCAGGCGTCCACGCGTCCGCCGGGGAGGCACGCCCTGCAGGCCCTCGCGCGCTGCGCGGTGTCCGTCACATGCCGCTGACACGACATCCAGCAGTCCTTCGTCCCGGTGCCGGCGCTCTGGCCGGTCGCCAGGAGCACCACCAGGAGGAGGGCAGGGCTCACGATGCGGCCACTCTAGTGCATCGGCACTAGCGTTTCCCTCCAGCGCCCTTGCGTTTTACCCGGCACTGGGACATACCCGCTGCCCCTTTAAAGTCACACCCACATCTACGCATGGCGGAAGGAGGTGACAGTATGCCCGGTATCCGAGTTAAGGAAGGAGAGTCCATTGAAAGCGCCCTCAAGCGCTTCAAGAAGGCCACCGAGAAGGCCGGAATCCTTTCCGAGATCCGCAAGCGCGAGCACTACGAGAAGCCTTCCGTGAAGCGGAAGAAGAAGGCCCTCGCCGCCAAGAAGCGCGCGGTGAAGAAGGCCCGCAAGTCGTTCTAAGCGAGGCCCGCGCGTGGAGCCGGGGCCCCGTCAGGTGCCCTGGCTCCCGTCGTCCAGTCCCCGAACACCCCTTGCTGAAGCGGAGTCGCGAATGGCCACCCTGAAGGAGCGGATCGACGCGGACCTGAAGGACGCGATGCGGTCCAAGAACGAGCTCACCCTCCTCGTCCTGCGGATGCTCAAGAGCGCGGTGAAGTACAAGGAAGTCGAGCCCGGCGCCTCCGCCCTCGACGACGCGGGCGTCCAGTCCGTCATCACCGGCCTCATCAAGCAGCGCCGCGACTCCATCGAGCAGTTCAAGTCCGGCGGCCGCCCGGAGTTGGCGGAAAAGGAAGAGGCCGAGATCGGCGTCCTCCAGAACTACCTCCCCAAGCAGCTCACCGCCGACGAGCTCACCGCCGAGGTCCAGGCCGCCATCGCCGAGGTGGGTGCCAAGGGCCCCAAGGACATGGGTGCGGTGATGAAGAACCTCAACCCCAAGCTCCAGGGCAAGGCCGAGGGCCGCGCCATCTCCGACGCCGTGAAGGCGCAGCTCGCCAAGCTGTCCTGAGCCGCTTCCAACGCGTGGAGCACCGTGCGGCGCTGTCGGGAAACCGGCGGCGCCGTTGCATTTGGGGCTGCCGAGGGGGCGGAAACTTGCCCCCCTGCCCCCCCGTCATTAAGTGCCAGGGCCGGCCCCCACCCGCTTCCGCCCCGTCCAGCGGAAAGCCGTTGTCCAGGGGGCCCGCAGGAGTCCCGTCCGTGCCCCATCCGCCCCCGCTCTTCTCCCGCTCCCCCTCGGCCACGGCCGCGGGCAGGATCCGCCAGGTCGCCTGGCGGACGGGAGACGTCAGCCCGGGCTGCGATGATGTCAGGCGTGCGCCCACCTGTGCGTGGGCCAGGGGGTGGGAGCCGTGATTCCGGAACACAAAATCCAGGAGATTCTCGACCGGGTCGACCTCGTGGGCCTGATTTCACGCCACGTGGAGCTGAAGAAGTCCGGGCGCGAGTGGAAGGCCTGCTGCCCCTTCCACCAGGAGAAGACTCCCTCCTTCTACGTGGTGCCGGAGAAGCGCTTCTATTTCTGCCACGGCTGCCGCGCGAGCGGCGACGCGGTGTCCTTCGTCCAGCGCTACCTGGGCAAGACGTTCGTCGACGCGGTGAAGGACCTGGCCCGTGAACTGGGCATCGACGTGGAGGCCGAGGAGGACCCGAGCGTCCGCGAGCGGCAGCGCGTGAAGGAGGCCACGGACTTCGCCGCCGAGCACTTCCGCACCCTGCTGTGGCAGCAGGACGAAGGCCGCGCCGCGCGTGCCTACGTCGCCAGCCGGGGCGTGTCCGAGGAGACGGCCATGGCCTTCGGGCTGGGCTGGGCACCCAACTCCTGGAGCCTGTTGGCGGACCGGCTCCAGAAGCAGGGCATGCTCGAGTGGGGTCAGCACGCGGGCCTGGTGACGCCGCGCTCCACCGGCGAGGGCTACATCGACTTCTTCCGGGGCCGGCTCATCGTCCCCATCCGCTCGCCAGAGGGGCGCGCCATCGCCTTCGGCGGCCGGCTGGTGGGCTCGGATGACGGGCCCAAGTACCTCAACTCGCGCGAGTCCCGCATCTACAACAAGAGCGACACGCTCTTCGGGATGAACCAGGCCCGCGACGAGGTGCACAAGCGCAAGGCCGCCATCCTCGTCGAGGGCTACTTCGACTGCATCGGCCTCTACCAGGTGGGCGTGCGCCACTCGGTGGCGCTGTGCTCTACCAACCTCACGCCGGGTCACCTCCAGGTGCTCAAGCGTGCAGAGGCAAAGCGGCTGTTCCTCCTGCTGGACGGCGACAAGGCCGGCCTTGCCGCGGTCGAGCGACTTGCCGGTCCCCTGCTCGCCGCGGGAGCGGACGCCCGAGTGGCGCTGCTGCCCCAGGGAGACGACCCGGACACCTTCGCGCGCCGTGAAGGGTTGGAAGGAGTGGAGCGGCTGCTCGAGAGCGCGCAGCCGCTCACCTCGCACCTGTTCTCCACCGTCCTCCCGGACGGCACCCGCTCCCCCTTCGAGGAGAAGATGGCGGCGCTCGACAGGATCAAGCCCATGGTCGCCCAGGTTCCCCCGGGGCTGGTGCGCAAGGACCTCTTCGAGGCCCTCGCGTCCCACTTCGGCTGGACGGCCTCCATCGTCGAGGACTCCCTCAAGAACCTGCGCCCCAAGCCCACCACCGTGGGCCCCCAGCAGCACGCCACGCCCGCGCAGCAGCAGCCCCGCCCCACCGAGAAGCCGCCACCCTGGCTGGAGACGCTCTACGTCGCCTCCGTCCTCAGGGACGCCCGCCTGCTCGCCCGGGACACCTTCCGCGTCTGTGACGAACTGTCCCACATGGGCCTGCGGATGGCGCTTGCTCACGCCACGTCCGGCCATGGCACCGAGGATGCGCTCTACGAGGCGTCCGAGGCAGTGAAGCGCGCCGTCGAGGAAGCCTGGCGCCAGCTCCCCGAGCAGGGGATGACGCTGGAGCATGACTTCTCGAACATCTGCAGGGAAATCATGGTGCGGCGCATTGACGAGCGCCTCATTTATATAAGGCGGGCGACGGAGCAGACGGCGGGGGCGTTCGACCTGACAGAGGAGACGCGCCAGCTCCTTTCGGAGCGCGTGGAACTGTTGGCCCTCAAGAAGCGTGTCCTGGAGGAGCTGAAGCCCGCCTCCTCGGGAACAAAGGCGCCCATGCAACCGGTTTGAGTTCGCGTTTGTAAGAAACCCTGACTTTGCGGTAGATCGGCCGGCTCGCCCCTGGCCTCAAGCCCCTGAATTTCCTAAGGAGAAGTACCCGAATGCCGACGCAGAAGCCCTCGAAGGCGTCCGTGAAGCCCACCAAGAAGAAGGTGGATCCGGTGATCCGCAAGAAGAAGGCTCCGGAGAGCTCCGCGACCTCGGCGAAGGGGACCAAGGCGAGCACGGAGGAGAAGGAGGCACTCGCCGCGAAGGATGCGGTCATCGCCGAGGCCACCGAGAAGCTCAAGAAGAAGAAGGGCGTCACCTCCACCATGTCCGACGACGTGGACCCCGAGGAGGCCGCGGAGGAGGCTGCCGCCGCCGTCCAGGTGGACCCGGACGCCGTCGAGGACGACGTCGAGGAGGATCCGGTCGCCGAGCGCAAGGAGGTCAAGGACCTGCTCGCCGCGGGCCGTGAGAAGGGCTTCCTCACCTACGACGAGGTGAACGACGCGCTCCCCGCCGACATCGTGTCGTCCGATCAGATCGACGACGTGATGAGCATGTTCGGCGACAACGACATCGAGATTGTCGACGCGCAGAAGGCCGCCCAGAACAACGAGATCAAGCCCACCGTCACCGTCGAGGAGGAGAAGGAAGACGCCGACGAGGACGAGAAGGACGAGGACGACGAGCCGGGTGGCAAGTCGAACGACCCCGTGCGCCTGTACCTGCGCAAGATGGGCAGCGTCAGCCTGCTCACGCGCGAGGGCGAAGTCGAGATCGCCAAGCGGATCGAGGAGGGCGAGAAGGAAGTCCTGCGCGCCCTGCTCGCCTGCAAGGTGGCCGTGGAGGAGATCCTCGACATCGGCAACAAGCTGAAGACGGCCAAGCTGCGCGTGCGCGACGTCATCAAGGACGCGCCCGAAGAGGCCCAGGCCGAGGGCGCCGACGAGGCTCCCGAGGAGGTCGGCGAGGGCGACGCGCCGGCGCAGCTCGCGCAGAGCGAGCTGAACAAGATCGAGCAGATCTGCAAGCAGATCGAGCGCTTCCGCAAGTTCGCCAAGGACTGCGAGGTGCTGGAGGAGGAGCTCGCCTCCAAGAAGAAGCTGACCGAGGTTCGCAAGAAGGAACTGAAGCAGGAGATGAAGGACCTCCGGACCAAGATGATGGAGGTCTTGGAGGAGATGCGGCTCAACAAGAAGCAGGTTGACCGCATCGTCATCAACCTGAAGGCCCTCATCGAGCGCGTGGACAAGGCCGAGGACGAGCTCCGTGATTTGGAGCGTCGCTACGGCATCTCCATGAAGGAGCTTCGCCCGCAGCTGAAGGAGTCGCGGGAGAACCCCAACATCGGCAAGAAGCTGCAGAAGCAGCTCAACCTCACGCCCGAGCAGCTCGAGGTCCTGGACCGCGACGTGCGCACGGCGGTGCGGAAGATCAAGAAGGTCGAGGAGGAGGCCAACCTCCCCGTCGAGTCGCTGCGCCGCAACTACGACGCCATCCGCCTGGGTGAGCGCCGCGCCGAGCGCGCCAAGAGCGAGCTGGTGGAGGCCAACCTCCGCCTCGTGGTCTCCATCGCGAAGAAGTACACGAACCGCGGCCTGCAGTTCCTGGACCTCATCCAGGAGGGCAACATCGGCCTGATGAAGGCCGTGGACAAGTTCGAGTACAAGCGCGGCTACAAGTTCTCCACGTACGCCACGTGGTGGATCCGCCAGGCCATCACCCGCGCCATCGCCGATCAGGCCCGCACCATCCGCATCCCGGTGCACATGATCGAGACCATCAACAAGCTCATCCGCACCAGCCGCTACCTCGTGCAGGAGATTGGCCGCGAGCCGACGCCGGAAGAGATTGCGGAGAAGATGGAGCTGCCGCTCGACAAGGTCCGCAAGGTCCTGAAGATTGCCAAGGAGCCCATCTCCCTCGAGACGCCGATTGGCGAGGAAGAGGACAGCCACCTGGGCGACTTCATCGAGGACAAGAGCCTCGTGTCGCCGGCGGACGCGGTCATCAACATGAACCTGGCGGAGCAGACCCGCAAGGTGCTGGCCACGCTGACGCCTCGCGAGGAGAAGGTCCTCCGCATGCGCTTCGGCATCGGCGAGAAGAGCGACCACACGCTGGAAGAGGTGGGCCAGGACTTCGAGGTGACGCGCGAGCGCATCCGTCAGATCGAGGCCAAGGCGCTGCGCAAGCTGCGCCACCCCAGCCGCTCCAAGCGCCTGCGCTCCTTCGTGGAGAGCTGAGCCCGCGCTGAAGCGTTGAGCACTGAAGGCCCCCGCTCCCATTCGTGGACCGGGGGCCTTCGTGTTTCTAGAGTCTCAAGCGCCATGGCCGCGCGCGCGAAGAGAGTGAAGCCCGAGTCGAAGGTGAAGCCCGAGTCGAAGTCCGGACCGGAGCAGCGACCGCCCTTCTCGGAAGCCGTGTTCCGGGCGACGCGCGCGATTCCGCGCGGGCAGGTGCGCTCGTACGCACAGGTGGCGCTCTACGCGGGGCGTCCCGGCGCGGCGCGCGGCGTGGGGCATGAGCTGACGGGGTTGCCCCCGGCGCGGCAGCGCGACGTCCCCTGGTGGCGTGTCATCCGCTCGGACGGGACGCTGGCCCCCATGGTGGCGCACGAGCAGGCGAAGCGCCTGCGCGCGGAAGGGGTGGAGGTGCGGCAGCGCGGCGAGGTGTTCCGCGTGAAGGTGGACGAGGACGGGCGCGGGTGAAGACCGCCCCCCTTGCCAGCAACGCGCGCGGAGGGTTATTCACCTTGCTCGCGGTGGCTGTTGTGTCTTTGGGGGCCCTTAGCTCAGCGGTTAGAGCTGTCGGCTCATAACCGATTGGTCCCTGGTTCGAATCCAGGAGGGCCCACTCCCCTACCCCGCGCACCGACGCTCGAATCACCTCCGAGGCATCGGGGCGAAAATCCGCCGCCACGAAGTTCCGCACCACCGGCGCACCATGCGGGCCGCCCACGGCCAGCGGGAGCACCGCTGCATGGGACTCCCCGGCGGGCAGCAGCGTTGCCGTGGTGTGGCGCAGGTCGTGGAAGTGGAACCTGAGCAAGTCACTCGCCGCTGCGTAAGGAAGGAGTCATTTCAAGGGTTTGGCCGCGGGGCAACGCGAGCTGACCGTGCGGCCCCTGTCCGGTACCTCTATGCCTCCCCAATCACCGGAGATGGAGCACATGGAATGGTCAACTGAACAGAGGCGCTGGCTCGTGAAGGTCCTTCAACCGGAGAGGACCGTCTCGTCGCTTCCGGGCGGCGGCAAAGTATCTGCCGAGACGTGCGCCGCCTTGCTCGGCCTCGAGCCGGAGACGTACCGCGCCGAGCTCGCTCAGAGCCAGAAGGGCGCAAGAGAAGCCGCACAGGAGCTGCTCGCGGAACCCGAGTTCAGCCGGATGCTGGAAGAACTACCGCTGCGCAAGAGCGCACGCATTGTCACGTTCGGCGACAGTCACACGGCAGATCCTCAATCCTGGGCGGTCATTCTCCGGGAGCTGGTGGCTGCTCAGCGTCCCCAGGATGAGGTCTCAGTGGCCATCAACGCTGTAGGCGGTGAGACGACCACGCATGGGTTGGTGCGGATGGGGAACACCCTCATCCAGGAGCCGGATTGGATCATCTTCTTCATCGGCGTGAATGACGCGCGGACTCAAGGCCCGAACGCGGGCAAGACTCTCGTTGACGCCCGTGAGACTGCGCGCAACCTCGAGGAGCTTCGCTCCCGTGCTGCACAGGGGACGCAGGCACGTCGCCTGTGGATTACGCCTCCCCCGGTCCTTGAGGATCGCGTGTCGAAGCACTGGGGGCTGTCCCGCTTCGGAGTCCACTTCCGCAACGAGGACGTCCGCCGTGTCGCGGAGGCCATCCGTGCCCTCGAGGAGCCCACGGTTGACCTCTTTGCGGCCTTCGGCGCAGCTCCACCGCCTGAGCTCTTCGCGGAGGATGGCCTGCACCTTTCGCTTGCCGGTCAGCGAAAGGTCGTCCTTGAGCTCATGCGAACCTGGAGCCGCGTTCAATGACATTCTTGGTTACTGGCGCGACAGGCAATATCGGCTCTCTCGTCACCCATCGCCTCATCAGAGGTGGGCATCGTCCCCGCGTCTTTGTCCGGGATGCAGCCCGAGCACGGGCGCTGTTCGGCGACGAGGTCGACATGCACGTCGGCGACCTGGCCAGGCCAGGCCCCGCTCTACGGAAGGCACTCGCCGGCAGCGACGGCGTGTTTCTCCTCAACAGCGGGCCACGCCTCGCCGGTCGGGACCGGGTCGTCGTTCAGGTCGCTGTGGATGCGGGTGTCAAGCACATGGTGAAGCTCTCGACGCTGGACGTCCGGACCGGGGTGGGAACCGGCCCATGGCACGCGCGCGGCGAGGACGCGGTCCGGCAGAGCGGTATGCCGTACACGTTCATCCAGTCAGCCGCCTTCATGTCGAACGTGCTCGGTTGGGCTCAGTCGATTGCCACGGAGGGGGTCCTCCGTTCCTCTACCGGGCAGGGGAGGATCGCATTCATTCATCCCGACGACCTCGCCGACGTCATCACTCACGCACTCACGACGGGCGAGCACATGGGAGAGTCACTGGTGGTCACCGGACCCGAGGCGCTGAGCTACGCAGCCATGGCGGCCAAGATTGGCGCGGTCATTGGGAAGGAGGTCCGCTACGAGGAGCTCTCAGACGAAGAAGCCCACGAGGCTGCACTCGGATACGGGGGTGGCCGGCAGTATGCGGACGCGCTTGTGGACATCTGGCGTGCCATCCGAGACGGCAGACTGACGACTGTCTCTGACAGCGTTGAGCGGATCCTCGGCCGCAAGCCCCTCGCCTTCGACCGCTGGCTCAATCAGAACGCCGAAGCCTTTCAGTGAGGGGTCATGGCCGGTCCAGGTAATGGAGGACCGTCCGGATGACTTCGCCCTTGGCGCGATCAACCGTGAAGGGAGGGCGCGCCTGGGGCACAGCGTGTACCAGCGCCTCGACCAGGTGAGGCAGGACGAACAACCTCCGGTCGCCCGCATGCGGGCGGGACGTGCCGACCTCGGGCGACGGAATCACCAGCTCGAATGCCATCTGAAGGGCTTCCTTGAACCCGAGCGAGGAAGCCGGGACTGCGGCGGAGATCATCTCGTGGAGCTCAGGCTCTATGATGTGGGCATCCGCCAGTCCTTCCACCAGGCAGGCCGCAAACTCGTCGATGGTGCTCGAGGCGCATTGGGCCACGGCACGCTCCATTCGGTGCTTCACATCCTCCACATGGCGCTCATGAAGGGCATTGAAGATGGCCTGCTTGTCCGGGAAGTACTGGTACAGAGAGCCGATGCTGACCCCCGCCACCTCCGCAATGCGGTTGGTGGTGACCGCTCCGGCTCCGTGCCTCTTGAGCACTCTGGGGACGGCATCGAGGACGGCCTCCACCGTCTGCCGCGAGCGCTCCTGCCGCGGCTGGCGGCGGCTCTGCATGCTCTCTTCGTTCTTCATCTGCGGACCTGTTCAGGGACTCCCACGCCAGGGACAGCTCAAGCCACCGAACGCCAGGCGAACAGGACTTGGAACCATGTGAATACTTGAAAGTACGATCCGAAGTATAGGGCGGATAGGAGCCCTGTTGAGGGCGGCGGGAAGGTGAAGAGGGGCCAGGAAGAGCCGCTGGAGGGCCCCCTTGTGAGGACACCCGTGACAGGGCTTCAAAACGGCCCTGGAGGTACGGCCCTGGAGGTCTCCGGAGGTTCATCCGGGCGGCGTCCCCTGCGCGTCGCAGTACACGTACTTCGTCCCGGTGGAGCACCCCGCCATCGCGCACTGGGGGGCCTTCGCGGCCTTCTGGTCCGCGTCGATGAGGGCCTTCAGGTCGTCCCCTTGGCGCAGGAGAGGCATTGCACCTTCGCCGACTCCGCCCCGCCGCAGCAGCCGCAACCACAGGCGACGTAGGTCGCGCTGCAATCCAGCGCCTTCGGCGCGTCCTTCGCCATCTCCCGTTCCCCGCCCCGGCACCCCAGCCCCACCGCGCATACCCACAGCAACGCCAGGCTCTTCCGCATGCGCCAGAAGATGCCGTATCCCTGGCCCTCCTCGCTCCCGGTGCTAGCCTTGCGCGGCGGTCAAACCCTGGAGTCGGGAGGACGTGTGCGCTTGGTAATCATCGCGGGACTGACGTCGGTGGGACTGATACTCGGCTGTGGCGGTGTCGAAGCGGAGCCGCGCCAGGACGTGGCGCAGCAGGCACTTCCGCCGTGTGAGCAGTCCTGCCTCAACGCCTACAAGCTCTGCCTGAAGAACAACCCGCCGGAGTTCCACTACATCTGCGAGGAATCGGAGAGCGCCTGCTACTACAACTGCCCCGGCGGGCACGTGGCCCCGGAGAAGGAGGCGCTGGCCTTCCCCTGAGCAGACCCGAGGAGACGGGGCCGGGAAACCCTCCCGGCCCTGTCCCCGGAGCATCAGCACCGCCCTCGGGCAAGGAGCGCCTCCAGCGACGCGACCGGGATGAGAATGGACCGCCCAACCCACACCCGCTCCCGTTCCCCGCGTTCAAGGAGCGCGTAGACGGTGGCCCGGCAAACGGCCAACTCCTCCGCCACCTCGCGCACCGTGAGCATCGGCGAGGCCACCGGCCGCACCATGTTCCGCACCACCGGCGCACCACGGCGAGTCGAAACCGTGGAAACGGTGCCAACCGGCGCCGCCCCCGCGCCCTGGGAAGCCTCAGTCCTTTCCGCAGCTTTGCGCGCCAGTGCCAGGGCCTGCGAACCCCTGCCAACCGGCCCCACCCCGGCTCATGACCGATTGGCCCCTGGTTCGAATCCAGGAGGGCCCACTCCCCTACCCCGCCTGGCGCCTCGGGAATCTCTCCAGCGGCGTCTGCGCGATGGGCGGCATGGACGTCCTCGGTGACGTCGCGCACCACCAGCGCTGAGTGCTCAGCTCTCGCGCGCCGCGGCTTCCAGCGCCGCGATGTCCATCTTGATCATGCCCATCATGGCCTGCATGGCCTTGGGATGGCTCAACAGCTCCTCGACATTGCGTGGCACCACCTGCCAGCACAGGCCGAAGCGGTCGGTCAGCCAGCCACAGGCCATGGGCTTGCCACCCCCCGCCATCAGCTTCTCCCAGTACGCGTCGAGCTCCTTTTGCGAATCGCAACGCACGAAGAACGAGAACGCGGGCGTGAGCTGGTGCGCGGGCCCGCCGTTCATGAATGTCATCTCCTGGCCCTCGAGCTCGATGACGATGGTCGCGATCTTCCCTTCCGGCCAGGGCCCGACGCCCTTCGAGCGCAGCTCCTTCACCTTGCGCGCATGCGGAAAGACGCCGAGGTAGAACTCAGCGGCTTCTTCCGCGTTGTCGTTGAACCAGAGAAACGGTGCGAGCTTGCTGGGCATGATTGCTACTCCGTGAGCGCGAGGTTGAGGAAGCTGCCGTTCGCTTCCATACCGCACTGGATGGACTGGCTGGCGGTGGTTCTTCCCGCGCCGTTCAAGGGCACACACGCCCCGAGGCGAGGTCAGGGCGCCCCGAAGGTCCACAGCTGCGAGGGCGTCAGGCTGCAGTTGCCCACCTGGACCGCGTCGCCGCTCAGCCCAAGGCACAGGCCCGAAGGAGCATGAGACGGAAAGGGACTCTGTTGAGGGTGGCGGGCTGGAGCAGAGAGGACGAGGAGGGCCGCTGACGGGGTCGTCCGAGTTGTGTGCCAGGCCGGTGCAGAGGCCGCTTGAGCCCACTTGGGGACACGCCGGCCCTGGCCACGCTCCCATGAGGTGCGCTCCGCCCACTCCAGGTACCGGGCGCGCCTCGACCCGGAGGGCCTGGGCCTGTCCACCGGGGGCCGCGGTTCGAACCACGGCCCCCGGCGGACGCGCCTCCGGCTCAGAGCATGATGTCCTTGAACGCCTTGCCGGGCGGAATCAGCGGCAGGCAGTCCTCGTACGGGGTGACGAGCTCGATGAAGTGGGGGCCCCGGTGGGAGACCGCCCTGTCGAGCACCCGGCGCAGGTCGGCGGGTGACTCCACGCGGTCGACGTGGGCGTCCGTGAAGCCGTTGCCCCGCGCCAGCGTGGTCCACTGCTTGCCCTGTTTGACGACCCCTGTCTTCCGGCCCTCATAGAAGTGGTTGTTCCACATCCGGACGATGCCGTACCCGTCGTTGTTGAAGAGCAGCACCTTCACCGGCAGTCCGGACTCCCACGCCGTCTCCAGCTCCGCCTCGGAGAAGCGCAGGCTCCCATCTCCAGCCAGGCAGATGACGAGCGCGTCGGGGTCCGCGATCTGCGCCCCGAGCGCCAGGGGGAGCCCGGAGCCCATGCACCCCAGTCCACTCGAGGTGAGGAACTCGGAGCCCGGCCGCATCTCCACGTGCTGCGCGGCCCACATCTGATGGCTGCCCACCTCAGTCGTGTAGACCACCCGCTGGCCGCTGCGCGCCGTGTGCTCCCGGACCGCCGCGTTGAGCTGCTCCAGCACCCGCTGGCACTGGAGCGTGTCCGGCCGGGACTTGTAGGTGGACGGGTACTGCTCGCGGACGGCGGCGATCCGCGCATGCCACGGCGCGTAGCTCCGGGGCTCCCCCACGAGCAGGGTCAACAGCTCACGCAGGGTGTGCTTGAGGTCCCCGACCACGCCCAGCTTCCGCTCCGGCATCACCTTCTGGACCTGCTCCCGGGCGATGTCGAAATGGATGAGCCGCTTCGCATGCGGCGCGAAGGTGCCCGTGTTGCTGGTGATGCGGTCGTCGAACCGCGAGCCCAGGGAGATGACCAGGTCCGCGTTGTCGACGATCCAGTTCGGGACATAGAACCCGTGCATCCCCACCATCCCGTAGCAGCCTGGGTGGGTGCTCGGCAGCGCCGCCTTGCCCGGCAGCGTGTGCACCACGGGGATGGGCGCGAGTTCCAGCAGTTGCAGCAGCTCATTCCGGGCCCCGGCAATCACCACGCCATGGCCGGCGATGATGACCGGACGCTCGGCCTGACGCAGGCACGCCATGACCTCTTCCAGCTCCGGGGACGAGGGCCGCGGCTTCGCCGCCGTGGCGGGCGGCGCGTGGGGCGGCGGCGGGGGCTGGCGCTGCTGCTGCAGGTCCCTGGGGAAGTCGATGAGCACCGGGCCGGGCCGGCCGTCGAAGGCCACGCGGACCGCGTCGGCCAGCACCTCGGCCGCGTCCTCCATGCGCTCCAGGTAGGCCACCTTCTTCGCCACCGGGGCGGCGACCTCGGTGATGTTGAGCTCCTGGAACGCGTCCGTGTTCCGGGCGGTGCGCGCCACCTGTCCCGTCACCACGAGCAGCGGGATGTTGTCCCGCAGCGCGTCCGACAGAGGGGTGATGAGGTTGGTCGCGCCCGGCCCGGAGGTCGCCGTGACGACGCACAGCTTGCCCGTGAGCTGGGTGTAGCCCATCGCGGCCCAGGCCGCGCCCTGCTCGGTCTGGAAGCATTGCAGCTCAATGCCAGGGCAGGCTTCCAGCGCATCGACGAAGTCCATGACCGCGCCGCCGGTGACCGCGAAGGCGCGCTCGATTCCCGCGCGCTTGAGGAACTCCACGAAGGTGTCGGAGCCCGTGTTCCACGTGCGCTTCATGGGATGATTGCCTTTCGCGCCGTCCTCAGCCATTCACCACCGCGTAGTGCCCTGGCACGTATTCCTTGTAGTGCTGCCGGTGCTGCTCCAGGTCGGAGACATTGACCGTCTTGATGCTCCAGCGGATCTTGTGCTGGTACGCATCCCGGATCTCCCCCACGTCCTTGCCGTGCAGGCCCGTGTTGTTGGAGCTGCTCACGAAATCCCCCGGGCGCATCAGCACCCGCCCCTTGAGGGCGTGCAGGGCCTCGTTCAGCTTCACGATCGCCGCCTTGCCCTCGTCCGAGTACGCGATGGTGCGGTTCTCGAAATAGACGAAGTCGACCTTGCCCTGGACGACGGGGTGCATCGCGGCATCCCCCAGGCGCGCGTCCTTGTCGTTGTACGTGGTGAGGTCGTCGTACGGGGTATAGAAGTTCGGCTCGCGCAGGATCCGCTCGATGTCCGGCCCCAGGTACTGGAGCAGGTCGCTGTTGCGGACGAAGGTCGTGAGGATCTCGTTCTCCGCGTGGCTGCGCATCCCCAGGATGTTGACGAAGTCCGGCCGGACGAAGTGGTTGGCCAGGTCCTTGTGGAAGCCAATCGGCAGGAGCGTCTTCTGGGACTGGCTCTTGTAGAGGGCCTTCTGCGGGTAGATGTCGTGCACGATGTCGCCCGCGTTCACGTTCGTGTAGCCAATGGACGGCGTGCCCATGAGCTCCGCGTAGGTGATGAGGAAGCCCTCACCGATGAACGTCTTCTTCAGCTCGTACTTGGACTGGACCGGCCGCTCGAAATCGAAGGGCGGGACGCCCTCGTCGATGGGGCAGTTGGTGAGGAAGTGGAAGGGGTGCGCCACCAGGTCCCGTGCCCGGGCCTTGCGGCAGACGTCGACGAAGCTGTGAGGCACGCGCTCCTGCGCGATGAGCTGGCGGACCGCCAGTTGGAACGCGGGGAACGCGGTGTAGGGATTCGCGGGGATGGAGGAGAGGGCCTCGGTGAAGCGCTGCTTCTCCTCGGGCGTGAACTCATAATCGACGGCGACGGCGGGCTTGAAGGCAGGGGTCATGTGTGGGTCTACCTTTGTGGGGATGAGAGGGATTGCCGCGCCGGGGACGCGATGCGCGCCCGGGGCGTGGACAGGTGGTGTTCAAGAAGTTCCAGGTAGCGTGCGACCTGCTTCTCCACGACGTCGCGTGGGAAGAGGCTTCCGCGGTACCGGCAGTCGAGGACCATGCCGTCGCTGTATTCCACCGCGTACCACATGGCATCGAAGCGGACCTCGGTGGGCAGGACCTCGTGCGCCGAACCCGCGGCCCTGAAGCCGGGGTTCACCGGCTCCTCGACGCTGAGCGCACTGAAGAAGGACGTGGTGAGCGCGAAGCTGTCCGCGTCAGGCTCGAAGCCGAGATCCGCGAGGATCCTGTCGTTCTGATAGCTCTGGTGTTGCATCGCCGAAAGCAGCGCGCCCTGCACCTTGGCGGCGCAGGAGGCGAAGGTGTCGTCGTCCGCGAACCGGACGCGAAGCATCACCAGGTTGATGGCCAGACCGATGAGGGAGGGGAAGTGATTCGCGTCACGTCCGTTGACCGGCGTGCCGATGATGATGTCGCGGCTCCCGTCCTGGTCGTGGATGAGCGTGAAGAATCCGGTGAGGAGCACGACGAAGGGACTCACGCCGAGCACCCCGGCCGCGTGCTTGACCTGCTCCCACTGGGGGGCGGGAAGCAGGACCCGATAGGCGGCGCCCGTCCGGTCTCCGCCGCCTTCCGCGTGGATGAAGTCCGCGAAAGGGATTGGCGGAAGCGGTGGCGCGAGGTGCTCCAGCCAGTATCGCCGGTCCGGCTCGAAGGCCCCTTGCGCGAGCAGCCGGTTCTGCCACTCGGAGAAGTCCTTGTACTGGAGCTTCAGCGGTTCGAGCATGCTGGGGCGCCCCGTCGCGCACTCCGCATAGAGGGCCGCGAGCTCCTGGCGCATGAGGAACAGCGACCAGCCGTCCACGATGAGGTGGTGGCCCGTCATGAACAGGAGGGAGCGCCCATCGCCGGCCTGCACCAGGTGCGCGCGGAGGAGGGGCGCGGTCTCGAGGTCGAACAGGCGGTTCGCCTCCGTGTTTCGGATGTCGGCGAGTGCGCTCGCCCGGAGCCCTGGCTCGAGTGGGGTCAGGTCGGTGACGGCCAGGACGCAGCGTGCCTCGTCCGCGACGACCTGCACGCGCTCGCCCCCTTCCAGCGGGAAGGCGGTGCGGAGGCTCTCGTGGCGCGCGATCAGCAGGTTGATCGCGCGTTCGATGGGCTCCGCGAGGAGCGCTCCGCCGAGCGGGACCACGGCGGAGATGTTGGACCAGGTCCGCTGGGGAGTACGGACGTAGTCGCGCCAGTACCTTCGCTGTGAGGGGGAGAGCGGATAGGAGGCTCGGGCCGGAACCAGGACCGGCGGCTCCAGGACCCGGGCGGACCAAGGGGATTCAATGGCCCCCGCGTCATCCTTCGTGCCCAGGGCGGCCTCGACGTGCTGGGCCAGCGCGGCGAGGGTGGGCCCCTCGAACAGGGCCCGCAGAGGCACGTCGACACCGAAGGCCGTTCGCACCCGGCCGATGACCTTCATGGCCAGCAGGGAGTGGCCCCCGAGCGCGAAGAAGCTGTCGAAGACGCCCACACGTGGCACGCCGAGCAACTCCGCCCAGAGGGCCCCCAACGCCTCTTCCACCGGCGTGCGGGGGCCCACGAAGGTCCGCTCTGGGTCGGTGGTGGACAGGTCGGGTGGCGGCAGGGCCTTGCGGTCCACCTTGCCGTTGGACGACAGAGGCAGGGCGGGAAGCTCCACGAACGCCGCCGGCACCATGAACTCCGGGAGCTTGCCTTGCAGGTAGCCGCGCAGCTCACCCGCACCGGGCAGTGCTCCCTCGTGCGCCACGAGGTACGCCACCAGCCGCTTGTCGCCGGGCACGTCCTCTCGCGCCAGCACCACCGCTTCGCGAATCGACGGGTGCCGCCCGAGCAGGTCTTCGATTTCTCCCAGCTCGATCCGGAAGCCGCGGAGCTTCACTTGATGGTCGAGCCGGCCCAGGAACTCCAGGTGGCCGTCGGACCTGACACGGACGAGGTCGCCCGTCTTGTAGAGCCTTGCTCGCGGATCGGCTGAGAACGGATGGGGAACGAACGCGCTGGCCGTGAGCTCCGGTCGGTTCAGATACCCACGCGCCAGACCCTCGCCGCCGAGGTACAGCTCGCCTGCGACGCCGAGGGGCACGGGCTGCGCATGGCGGTCGAGGACGTAGGCCTCTGTATTGGCAATCGGTCGTCCGATGGGGATGGACGTGATGCCATCCGCCTCGGTGATGGTGTGGCAACAGGCGAACGTCGTGCTCTCCGTGGGACCGTAGCCATTGATGAGCCGGACTCCGGGGAGGGCCTCCAGTGCCCGCCTCACATGGGGGACCGACAGCGCCTCGCCGCCTACCAGGAGCTGGCGCAGCGGCCGCAGCACCTCGGGCTGCGCATCCATCACCGTGTTGAAGAGGCTGGCGGTCAGCCAGAGCGTCGTCACACCCTCGCTGCGTACGACTTCGCCGATCGCCGCCAGCGTGGGTCGCTCGGCGGGAAACACGACCAGCCGGCCCCCGTTCAGCAGGGGCCCCCAGAGTTCGAAGGTCGAGGCGTCGAAGGAAAGGGAGGCCAGTTGGAGGAACGTCTCGGACTCGGAGAAGCGCGCGTAGGACGTCTCCCTGACGAGCCGGGCGACGCCCCGGTGCACCACGCAGACGCCCTTGGGACGACCGGTCGAGCCGGAGGTGTAGACCACATAGGCCAGACTGTCCGGCCCGGCCCCGCTCACTGGCGCGTCGACGCGCTTGCCATGGAAGGAGGGCGGCTCCTCGTCCAGGAGGAGCACCTGGGGGCGCCGCGCCGGGAGCCGGTCGACGAGATGGCGCTGCGTGAGCAGCAGGGGCGTGCCCGTGTCCTCCAGCATGAAGGTGAGCCGCTCCTCGGGGTAGCTCGGATCCAGCGGGAGATAGGCACCTCCCGCCTTGAGGATGCCGAGCAGCCCCACCACCAGCTCCAGGGAGCGCTCGACGCACAGACCCACCAGGACCTCGGGCCCC
>NZ_JAAIYA010000018.1:138515-255402 GCF_010894405.1 Pyxidicoccus caerfyrddinensis | reverse complement strand
TCGACTACCTCGGCCGCATCGACTTCCAGGTGAAGCTGCGCGGCTTCCGCATCGAGCTGGGCGAAATCGAAGCCGTGCTCTCCTCCCACGCTTCCGTGCGCGAGGCCGTGGTGACGCTGCGCGAGGAAAGGCTGGTGGCCTACGTCGTCACCGAGGAGGGCCAGTCCCTCGACGCGCTCTCACTGCGCTCCTTCCTCCAGCAGCGGCTGCCCGACTTCATGCTGCCCTCGGCGTTCGTTGCCCTGGAGACCCTGCCCCTCAACTCCAGCGGCAAGCTCGACAGGAAGGCCCTGCCCTCGCCGGACGAAGCGGTCGCGGCCACTTCCGAGTACGTCGCTCCTCGCAACGAGACGGAGCAGCGACTGGCCTCCCTGTGGAGCGAGCTGCTGCAGGTCGAGCAGGTGGGCATCCACGACAACTTCTTCACCCTGGGCGGCCACTCGCTGCTGGCGACCCAGGCCGTCACCCGCATCCAGTCCGCCTTCAACGTGAAGCTCTCCCTGCAGGACTTCTTCGAAGCGCCCACCGTGGCCGACTTCGCCCTCAACATCCTGCGCCTCACCGCGCAGGGGGACCTGGCGGAGCTCGAATCGATGATGAACCAGCTGGACCAGCTGGAGGACGCGGAGGTGCAGAAGCTGCTCGCCGCCGAATCCCCCTCCGCGGACGAAACGGACCCGCAGGAGTGAGGACCCCATCGCCATGACCACGCCAAGGAAATCCGCTCTTCCTCCCGGGCCCCGGCGCAACTGGCTGCCGCGGTTCGGCGCCGCGCGGGTGAATGACCCGCTGGAGAACCTCGTCCGGGAACAGCAGCAGCACGGCGACATCGTCTACTTCGACATGCACCACGGCCCGACCTGGCTGCTGTCGCACCCGGACCATGCGCAGCGCGTGCTGGCGGACAACGTCGGCAACTACCTGTCCATGATGGGCGACGGGCCGCACCCGCTGCTGGGCCGGGGCCTGTTCGCCAGCAGCGGCGACTTCTGGCGCCGCCAGCGGCGCATGGTGCAGCCAGCCTTCCATCGCCCGCGGCTGGCCCGGATGGTGGAAGGGATGGTGCGCGACACGCAACAGCTCGCCGAGCGCTGGGCCCCGCGGACCGCCACCGGTGCGCCGCTGGAGCTGATGGGCGAGCTGCGCCGGCTGGTCATCACCATGCTCGGCCACTCCATCTTCTCGGAGGACGTGCACGAGAGCCGCGCTTCGCTGCGCGAGGGCATGGACTACCTGGGGAACATGTACCACGGCTCCCGCGCCCCGCTGCTGGATGCGGTGAGGCGGCTGCTGGGCATGCATGACTCCCGGATGAAGCCCTTCATGAAGGCCATCGGGCAGCTCGATACGGACATCTACCGGTTGATTGCCGAGCGCCGTCAGTCCTCCGCCGGCAGGGACGACATCCTGACGATGTTGATGGAGGCTCGGGACACGCAGGGCGTGGCCATGACGGACACCGAGCTGCGCGACGAGCTGGTGAACCTCTTCATCGGCGGGTACGAGTCCACGGCCGTCGCGCTCACGTGGATTCTGTACGAGGTGGCGCGAAACCCCGAGGCGGAGCAGCGCACGCGCGACGAGCTGGCCGCCGTGCTGGGCGGACAACCGCTCACGGCCGAGAGCCTCCAGTCCCTCCGCTACACACGGGCGCTGGTGGAAGAGACGCTCCGCATCCACCCTCCCGCGTGGCACTTCATGCGCCGGGCAATGAACGCGGATGAGCTCGGGGGCTACAGCGTGGCCCCGGACACCAAGATGGTCATCTGCCCCTACCTCCTGCACCGGCATCCCGCCTTCTGGACGGAGCCCGAGCGATTCCTCCCCGAGCGCTTCCTTCCCGAACAGAAGGAGGCCCGGCACCGCTTCGCGTACATGCCCTTCGGCGCGGGCCAGCGGCTGTGCGTCGGCAACGGCTACACCGTGACGCTCCTGACGGTGGCGCTGGCCACGCTGCTTCAGCGCTGCCAGTGGCGCCTGGTGCCAGAACACCCGGTCATCGCCGTGGCCGCCACCACGCGCCGCCCTCGTCACGGTGTGCTCGCCACACTGCACGCTGCTCCCCAGGCTGCTTGAGCACCCGACTCCTCTTCCTTCGAAGCCCCCATCCATGAGCGACATTCTCAAGCGTCTGGCCAGCCTCTCCCCTGAAAAGCGCGACCTGCTGCTCAAGCAGCTCCAAGCCAAGGGAGCCCGCTCACCTCAGCCCTCCGCCAGCCCGCCCCTCGAAGCCCGGCCGCGGGGAGACGCCCCCCTGCCCCTGTCCTTCGCCCAGCAGCGGCTGTGGTTCCTCGAACAGCTCGAACCGGGGACGGCGCGCTACAACGTGCCGGTGGCCGTGCGACTGCGGGGGGCACTCGACACGTCGGTGCTCGAGCGCGTCTTCAACGAGCTGCTCCACCGCCACGAGCCCCTGCGCACGACGTTCCAGCTCACGGCGGACACCTCGGCCCAGGTCATCGCCCGCACGGCGGGGTTGAGGCTGGCGGTGGTGGACCTGACGGTGCTGCCCACGGCGCGGCGCGAGGAGGAGGCCCGGCGCCTGACCAACGCCGAGGCGCAGCGTCCCTTCGACCTGGAGCGCGGTCCGCTGCTGCGAGCCACGCTGCTGAAGCTCGAAGCGCAGGAGCACGTGCTGCTGCTGACGATGCACCACATCGTCTCCGATGGCTGGTCCATGGGCGTGCTGGTGCGCGAGGTCGGCATGCTCTACGCGGCGTTCTCCGAGGGCCAGCCCTCGCCGCTGCCCGAGCTGTCGGTGCAGTACGCCGACTACGCGGTGTGGCAGCGCGAGTGGCTCCAGGGCAAGGAGCTGGAGCGCCACCTGACCTTCTGGAAGGAGCAGCTCACGGGAGTCTCGCCCGCGCTGGAGCTGCCCACTGACAGGCCGAGGCCTCCGGAGCAGACCTTCCACGGCGCGGTGCTGCCCGTGAAGCTCTCGCGGGAGCTGAGCGAGTCCCTCAAGACCGTGTGCCAGCGGGAGGGCGTCACCCCCTTCATGCTCCTGCTGTCCGCGTTCCAGGTGTTGCTGCACCGCTACTCGGGCCAGGAGTCCTTCTGCATCGGCGCCCCCATGGCCGGCCGAGACCAGGCCCAGCTCGAGGGCCTCATCGGCTTCTTCGCCAACACGCTGGCGCTGCGCACCCGGCTGGAGGGCAGCCCCACCTTCCGGGAGCTGCTGCAGCGCGTGAAGGAGAGCACCGTTCGCGCCTTCGCCCACCAGCACCTGCCGTTCGAGAAGCTGGTGGAGGCGCTCCAGCCCGAGCGCGATTTGAGCCGCGCGCCCCTGGTCCAGGTGCTGTTCGCCTTCCAGAACACGCCCGCGTCCGAGCTGAGTGCGTCGGGGCTGTCGCTGAGCCCCTTCGACGTGGAGACGAGTGTCTCCAAGTTCGAGCTGGAGCTCGCCCTCGGAGAGACGCCGGAAGGGCTGCAAGGCAGCTTCACGTACAACACGGACCTGTTCGACGCCGCCACCATCTCCCGCCTCGCCGAGCACCTGCGCGTGCTGCTGGAGGGCGCGGTGGCCTCGCCGGACTCGCGCATCGGCGAGCTGTCACTGCTCACCGCTTCCGAGCGCCAGCAGGTGCTCGTGAAGTGGAACGACACCCGCGCGCCCCTGGCCGTGGACACCTGCATCCACCACCTCTTCGAAGCCCAGGTGCAGCGCACGCCGGATGCGCCTGCCATTGGCTTCGAGGGCCAGTGGCTCACCTACTGCGAGCTGGAAGAGCGCTCCAACCAACTGGCGCACCACCTGCGCTCCCTGGGCGTCGGTCCCGAGGTGCGCGTCGGCCTGTGCGCGGAGCGCTCGCTCGAATTGGTCGTCGGCCTCTTCGCCATCCTCAAGGCCGGGGGCGCCTACGTGCCCCTCGACCCTTCGTACCCCCGCGAGCGTCTGGCGTGGATGCTGGAGGACGCACGTCCTGCCGTGCTCCTCGCGCAGCCTTCGCTGCTGTCTCGCCTCCCGGAGACGCAAGGGACCGCCGTGGTGTCTCTGGGTGACGAAGCGCTGCTCGGCTTCCCCACGCACGCGCCCTCACCGCTGGCCACCCCGGACAGCCTCGCCTACGTCATCTTCACCTCGGGCTCCACCGGCCGCCCCAAGGGCGCCATGAATGCCCACCGCGCCGTCGTCAACCGCCTCCTCTGGATGCAGCAGGCCTATGGCCTGACGTCCGCGGACTCGGTGCTGCAAAAGACGCCCTACAGCTTCGACGTTTCCGTCTGGGAGTTCTTCTGGCCCCTCATGGTCGGCGCGCGCCTCGTCATCGCCCGCCCTGGGGGCCACCAGGAGCCCGACTACCTCGCTCGCCTCATCGCTGAGGAGCGTGTCACCACCACGCACTTCGTCCCTTCCATGCTCCAGCACTTCCTGGAGCAGCCGGACCTGGAGCAATGCACGAGCCTGCGTCGCGTGATGTGCAGTGGTGAAGCACTCTCCCTGGAGCTGACACAGCGCTGCCTGCAGCGACTGCCGTCCGCCCATCTGCACAACCTCTACGGCCCCACCGAGGCCGCCGTCGACGTCACCGCCTTCCACTGCCTGCCCCAGCAGGGCCGCCGCTCCATTCCCATCGGCCGGCCCATCGCCAACACCTCCATTCGCATTCTCGACTCGCACCTGCGGCCCGTTCCCACGGGCGTGCCCGGCGAGCTCTTCATCGGCGGCATCCAGGTGGGCCGTGGCTACCTTGCCCGTCCCGAGCTCACCGCGGAGCGCTTCATCCCCGACCCCTTCAGCGACACGCCCGGCGCGCGCCTCTACCGCACCGGTGACAAAGCCCGCTGGCTGGCCGACGGCAATATCGAGTACCTCGGCCGCCTCGACTTCCAGGTGAAGGTGCGCGGCCTTCGCATCGAGCTGGGTGAAATCGAAGCCACCTTGGAGAAGCACCCCCAGGTGCGACAGGCCGTGGTGGTGGTGCGTGACGGTTCACGCCTCGTGGCCTACGTGGTGCCGCCCAGGGGTGAGCAGGCGCCTTCCACCGCGGACGTGCGCGACTTCCTCAAGCAGAAGCTGCCCGAGTACATGGTCCCCTCGGCCTTCGTCGTCCTGGAGGCCCTGCCCCTCAACTCCAGTGGAAAGCTCGACAGGAAGGCCCTGCCCGCGCCGGACCTCTCCCGCTCCGAGCTGAAGCCCGCCTACGTCGCGCCTCGCAACGACGTGGAGCAGCGCCTGGCTGACATCTGGGCGCTCGTCCTGGGCCTGAAGCAGGTCGGCATCCACGACAACTTCTTCGAGTTGGGCGGCGACTCCATCATCAGCCTCCAGGTCGTCGCGCGTGCGCGCCGGGCTGGCCTGACGCTCGCTACGCGCCAGCTCTTCCAACACCAGACGGTGGCGCAGCTGGCCCTCGTGGTGAAGTCCGCCTCCACGGCTCCGAGCGAGCAGGGCCCCATCATGGGCCCCGTCCCGCTCACACCCGCCCAGCAGCAACTGTTGGCGCACGACGCCGCGCACGCCCATCACTTCAACCAGGCCGTGCTCCTGGCCTCGCGCGAGCCGTTGGACGCCTCTCGCCTGGAGAGGGCCCTCGCACAGGTGGTCGCCCACCACGATGCCCTTCGCCTGCGCTTGCGCCAGCACGAGGGCGCCTGGCTGCAGGAGAACGCCAACCCCGACGAGGCACCCGTCCTCCTGCTCCAGGTGGACCTCTCCGCCTCGCCCGCCGCGGACCAGCCGAAGGCGCTCGAAGCCGAGGCCTCGCGCCTGCAGGCCAGCTTCGTCCTCTCCCAACCGCCGTTGCTGCGCGCCGCGCTGTTCCACCTCGGCAACGGCCAGCAGCGCCTGCTGCTCATCGCCCATCACCTCGTCATCGACGGCGTCTCCTGGCGGGTGTTGATGGAGGACCTCGAGTCCGCCTATCTCCAGGCGGCGCTCCCGCCCAAGAGCACTTCGTTCCAGGCTTGGGCGCGGCGTCTGCAGGCCCATGCCCACTCCGAGGCCCTACTCGCAGAGGCGCCCCTCTGGTTGGACACAGCCCGTGCGCAGGTGGCTCCGCTGCCCACCGACGCCTCCGGCTCCAACACCTACGCCTCCGTGCGCTCCGTCGCCGTCGCCCTCGACGCCGAGGAGACGAAGCTGCTGCTCCAGGAGGTGCCCTCCTCCTGGCGCGCTCACATCAACGACGTGCTGCTCACCGCCCTGGCCAGGGCTGTCTCCGAGTGGACGGGCCAGTCCGGGGTGCTCGTCAACCTGGAAGGCCACGGCCGCGAGGAGCTCTTCGACAACGTGGACCTGTCGCGCACCGTGGGATGGTTCACGTCCTTCCCCCCCGTGCTGCTGCCCGTGCCCGCTAGTGGCTCGGAGGGCGAGTGCCTGCGCTCGGTGCGCGACTCGCTGCGCCGTCTGCCGCACCGAGGCATCGGCTTCGGCGTGCTCCAGTGGCTCGGACCGACGGACATCGCCCAGCGGCTCCAGGCCTTGCCGGCGCCGCAGGTGGCCTTCAACTACCTCGGCCAGCTCGACGCCACGGCCGCCGCCAGCCGCCTCTTCTCCCTGGCCTCCGAGTCCTCCGGCTTCGCCCAGTCGCCCGAAGGCGCGCGGCCGCACGTGCTGGATGTCACCGGCTCCGTGCTCGGTGGGCAGCTCCAGCTCTCCTTCAGCTACAGCACCCGCCTGCACCATGCGGCCACCATCGAGTCGCTGGCGGGACGCTTCCTGCACCACCTGCGCGCGCTCATCACCCTACGCACGTCCGAGGACGCCCGCCGCTTCTCCCCGGGCGACTTCCCGCTCGCAACGCTCTCGCGGCCGTCGCTCGACACCGTGCTGCGGCAGGCCGGCTCCGACGTCGAGGACGTCTACCCGCTCTCCCCCACGCAGCAGGGCATGCTCTTCCACTCCCTGCTGTCCCCCGAGTCCTCCACCTACTTTCAGCAGCTCTCCTGGACGGTCACCTCCGCGCTGGATGTGCCCTCCTTCCTGCGTGCCTGGAAGGCCTGTCTCCAGCGGCACACCATCCTGCGCTCCTCCTTCCACTGGGAGGGACTCGACAGGCCGCTTCAAGTGGTGCACGCGCAGGTGGAGTTGCCCTTCGAGCTACTCGACTGGAGCGACCTGGCCGCGGAAGCGCAGCGGGAGCGCATGGAGCAGCACCTCCTCCAGGACCGGCAGCGTGGGTTCGACCTGCGCCGTGCGCCCCTGGTTCGACTCACGGCCGTGCGCCTGACGGAGAGCTCCGTGCGCTTCGTCTGGAGTCACCATCACCTGCTGGTGGATGGCTGGAGCCTCGGCCTGCTCATCAGCGAGGTCTTCTCGCTCTACGAGGCCTTCCGCTCCGGCGTCACGCCCCAGCCCGCGCCGAAGGCACCCTTCCGTGACTACATCGCCTGGCTGCAGCGCCGCGATGCGTCCGCCGATGAGGCCTTCTGGCGGGCCTATCTGGACGCGTTCTCCGCGCCCACGCCCCTGCCCGCGGACACCCAGGCCGCACCGCCACGGGGCCAGGAGTCCGAGCACCTCACGCACGAACTGGGCCTCTCCGCCGAGACCACGGCGGCGCTGCAGGCCTTCGCCCGCCAGCACCAGCTCACGCTGCACACGCTGGCCCTGGCCTCCTGGGGCCTCGTGCTCTCCCACTACGCCGGCGAGCAGGACGTCATCTTCGGCAACACCGTCGCCGGCCGTCCTCCCGAGCTTCCGGGCTCCGACACCCTCGTGGGCATCTTCATCAACTCGCTGCCCACGCGGGTCCGGCTCCCTTCGGGCACTGCGCCCCTGCGGCCCTGGCTCCAGTCACTCCAGGCCCAGCAGCTCGAGCTACGCCAGCACGAGCACTCTCCACTCGTCCAGATTCAGTCCTTCAGCCAGGTGCCGCGTGGCGCGGCGCTCTTCGAGTCCCTGCTGGTCTTCGAGAACTACCCCGTCGATGCCTCGATGTCGGGTTCGGCGTCCTCGCTCCAGGTGAAGGACGTCCATGGCTATGAGCGCACCAACTATCCGCTCACCCTCTCCGTCCTTCCCGGACAAGCGCTGCGGCTGAGGGCCTCGCATGACGCGCCCCGCTTCGAGCCTGCTTCCATGCGGCGGCTCCTCGAGCACTGGCGAAATGTCCTGCGCTCCCTGACCTCGGCCTCCCGGCCGGGGGATGTCTCGCTGCTCACCGAGGCCGAGCGGCAGCAAGTGCTCGTGGAGTGGAACGACACCCGCGCGCCGCTGGCCGTGGACACGTGCATCCACCACCTCTTCGCGACCCAGGTGCAGCGCACGCCGGACGCGCCCGCCCTTGGCTTCGAGGGCTCCTGGCTCACCTTCCAGGAGCTGGACACACGCGCCAATCAACTGGCGCACCACCTGCGCTCCCTGGGCGTCGGTCCCGAGGTGCGCGTCGGCCTGTGCGCGGAGCGCTCTCTCGAATTGGTCGTCGGCCTCTTCGCCATCCTCAAGGCCGGCGGTGCCTACGTGCCCCTCGACCCTTCGTACCCCCGCGAGCGTCTGGCGTGGATGTTGGAGGACGCACGCCCTGCCGTGCTCCTCGCGCAGCCTTCGCTGCTGTCCCGCCTCCCGGAGACTCAGGGGGCCGCCGTGGTGTCGCTGGGTGACGAAGCGCTGCGGGGTCTCCCCACGCACGCACCCGTCTCGCTGGCCACTCCGGACACGCTCGCCTACGTCATCTTCACCTCGGGCTCCACCGGCCGCCCCAAGGGCGTCATGGTCGAACACCGCTCGGTGCTCAACCTCCACCGCGCCTTGCGGCAGACCGTCTACGCCCACCTGCCGCCGGGTTCGCGCGTCACCCTGAATGCGCCGCTGGCCTTCGATGCGTCCGTCCAACAGCTCGTCCAGCTGTTGGATGGCCACTGCCTCGTCATCGTCCCGGAGGACCTCCGCAGGGACCCGCGTGCCCTGGTTGGCTGGCTGGCCCTGCACCGGGTCCAGGCGCTCGACTGCACGCCTTCGTTGCTCCGGCTGCTCCTGGAGGAAGGCTTGCTGGAGGGAGCCCATGTGCCGCAGCTGCTGGTGCCCGGCGGCGAGGCCATCGACGAGGCCACCTGGGAGCAGCTCGCGGCTTCCGAGCGAAGCCGCACCTTCAACGTCTACGGCCCCACCGAGGCCACCGTCGATGCCACCACCTGCCAGGTGCGTCCTGGCACCCACCCCACCATTGGCGGGCCGCTCTCCAACGTCCACGCCTACGTCCTCGACTCGCACCTGCAGCCGGTGCCCATCGGCGTGCCCGGCGAGCTCTTCATCGGCGGCATCGGCCTGGCTCGCGGCTACCTCAGCCGCCCGGAGCTCACCGCCGAGCGCTTCATTCCCCACCCCTTCGCCTCCGCTCCCGGTGAGCGCCTCTACCGCACTGGCGACAAGGTCCGCTGGCTCGACAACGGCCAGCTCGACTACCTCGGCCGCATCGACTTCCAGGTGAAGCTGCGCGGCTTCCGCATCGAGCTGGGCGAAATCGAGTCCGTGCTCTCCTCCCTCCCTTCCGTGCGCGAGGCAGTAGTCACCCTGCGCGAGGACACTCCGGGCCTCAACCGTCTGGTGGCCTACCTCGTGCCGGCCGCGGAAGCGCACCCTCCCGACGCCAACGCCCTGCGTGAGGCCCTCAACCAGAAGCTGCCCGAGTTCATGGTGCCCTCCGCCTTCGTCGTCCTGGCGGCCCTCCCCCTCAACTCCAGCGGCAAGCTCGACAGGAAGGCCCTGCCTGCTCCGGATGGGACGCTCGCGGCCCGCGCCGAGTGGGTCGCTCCTCGCAGCGAGACGGAGCAGCGCCTCGCCATCCTCTGGAGCGAGGTGCTGCGCGTCCAACGCGTGGGCCTCCACGACAGCTTCTTCGAGCTGGGCGGGCACTCCCTGCTCGCCACCCAGGTCATTTCGCGCATTCGCGTCACCTTCGGCGTGGACCTGCCCATCAGAGCGCTCTTCGAGACACCCACCCTCGAAGCACTCTCCGCCTCCATCGACGCCCTCGCGCGTGAGGAGCACGGGCCGAAGCTGCCGCCCCTCCAGCCCATCGCGAGGACAGGAGCGCTACCGCTGTCCTTCGCGCAGCAGCGCCTGTGGTTCCTCGACCAGCTCGTGCCCGACAGCGCGCTGTACAACATGCCGACGCCGCTGCGCCTCGAAGGCACGCTGGACACCGCCGCCCTGGAGCGCAGCCTCACCGAGCTCGTGCGCCGTCACGAAGTGCTGCGCACCTCCTTCCCCGAGGAAGCCGGCCAACCCATCCAGGTCATCGCCCCGCCCGCGCCGCTTCCGCTGGAGCGCGTGGACCTCAGTGCCCTGCCCGCCAACGTGCGCGAGGCCGAGGCACGCCGGCTCATCGAAGCCGAGTGCCGCAAGCCCTTCTCGCTCGCGCAAGGCCCCCTGCTGCGCGCCTTGCTATTGAAGTTGGCGGATACCGAGCACGTCCTGCTGCTCGACCTGCACCACATCGTCTCCGACGGTTGGTCCATGGGCGTGCTGGCTCGCGAGGTAGTCGCCCTCTACGAAGCCTTCTCGCAAGGCCGGCCCTCGCCCCTGCCCGAGCTGCCCGTGCAGTACGCCGACTTCGCTGCATGGCAGCGCCAGTGGCTCCAGGGTGAGACGCTCGAAGCGCAGTTCTCCTACTGGCGCCAGCACCTCGCTGGTGCGCCCCAGGTGCTGGAGCTGCCCACCGACAAGCCCCGTCCGGCCACGCAGTCCTATCGCGGTGCCACCCTCTCACGACTCATGCCCGTGGCGCTCTCACAGGCGCTCAGTGCGCTGTGCCAGCGTGAGGGCGTCACCTCCTTCATGGCCCTGCTGGCTGGCTTCCAGTCCCTGCTGTCCCGCTACTCCGGACAGACGGACGTCGTCGTGGGCACCGACATCGCCGGCCGCACCCACGCCGACACCGAGGGCCTCATCGGCTTCTTCATCAACCAGCTCGTCATGCGCGGCGACCTCTCCGGAGACCCCACCTTCCGCGAGCTACTGGGCCGCACGCGCAAAGCGACGCTGGGCGCCTACGCCCACCAGGACGTCCCCTTCGAAGAGCTGGTGCGCGTCCTCAACCCCGAGCGCAGCCTTGCCCACGCTCCCATCTTCCAGGTGAAGCTCGTCCTGCAGAACACCCCGACCATCGAGCTGCGCGTGCCGGGGCTCACCTTCCGCGGCGCGGAGAGTGGCACGGGCGCCGCCAAGTTCGACCTCACGCTCGCCATCAACGAGACGCCCGAGGGCCTGGCTGTTCTCTGCGACTACAGCACCGACCTGTACGAAGCGCAGTCCATGGCCCGGATGCTGGAGCACCTCCAGGTGCTGCTGGAGGCGGCCGTCGCCCATCCCGACACGCACCTGTCCGCCCTGCCCCTGCTCACCAGGGCCGAGCAGCGCCGCGTGTTGGTGGACTGGAACATCACGGACGCGGAGCTCCCGGACACGTGCGCCCACCACCTCTTCGAGGCCCAGGTCCAACGCACGCCGGATGCCCTGGCCCTGCAGATGGGCGACACCTCCTTCACCTACCGCCAGCTCGAGGAGCGCGCCAACCAGCTCGCCTGGCACCTGCGCTCCTTCGGCGTCGGCCCCGAGGTGCTCGTCGGCCTGTGCCTGGAACGCTCACCGGAGCTGGTCATCTCCATGCTCGCCATCCTCAAGGCCGGTGGCGCCTGGCTCCCCCTCGACCCCTCCTACCCCACCGAGCGGCTCGCCTTCATGCTCCGCGATGCGCGTCCGCCCGTCCTGCTCACCCAGGAGAAGCTCGCTGACGAGCTGCCCGTGCAGAACGAGCTGCTCGTCCTCATCGACTCGGACCGGGACTCCATTGCACGCCAGCCCACGCATGCCCCCGACGTGCGCGTGCTGCCCGATAACCTCGCCTACGTCATCTACACCTCCGGCTCCACCGGCCGTCCCAAGGGCACCCTCCTGCGCCACCGCGGCCTGTGCAACACCGCCCGGGAGACCGTTGCCTTCATGGACCTGGGGCCCGGCCGCCGCCTGCTCCAGTTCTTCTCGTTCGCTTTCGACGCCTCCGTCTCCGAGGTCTTCCCCGCCCTGCTCTCCGGTGCATGCCTCGTGCTCGCGTCCCGTGACGAGCTCATGCCCGGCGAGCCCCTGCTCGAGCTCATCGCCCGTCAGTCCATCACCACCCTCAAGCTGACGCCCTCCGTGCTCGCGCAGCTGGAGCCGCAGCGGCTGCAGGGCGTGCGCACGCTCATCACCGCCGGTGAGGCGTGCACCCCTGAGCTGGTAGCGCGCTTCCAGCCGGGCCGCCGCTTCGTCAATGCCTACGGCCCCACCGAGGCCACCGTCTGCGCCACCGTCAACACCGACGTGGACGCCCAGCGCGTTTCCATCGGTCGGCCGTTCCACAACGTGCGCGCGTACGTACTGGACGCCTCGCTGCAGCCGGTGCCCATCGGCGTGCCCGGCGAGCTCTTCATCGGCGGCATCGGTCTGGCTCGCGGCTACCTCGGCCGCCCGGAGCTCACCGCCGAGCGCTTCATTCCCCATCCCTTTGCCTCCGCTCCCGGCGAGCGCCTCTACCGCACTGGCGACAAGGTCCGCTGGCTCGACAATGGCCAGCTCGACTACCTCGGCCGCATCGACTTGCAAGTGAAGCTGCGCGGCTTCCGCATCGAGCTGGGTGAAATCGAAGCCGTGCTCTCCTCCCTCCCTTCCGTCCGCGAGGCCGTCGTCACCCTGCGCGAGGACACTCCGGGCCTCAAGCGTCTGGTGGCCTACCTCGTGCCGGCCGCGGAAGCGCACCCTCCCGACTCCAGCGCCCTGCGCGAGGCCCTCAACCAGAAGCTGCCCGAGTTCATGGTGCCCTCCGCTTTTGTCGCACTGGAGGCCCTCCCCCTCAACTCCAGCGGCAAGCTCGACAGGAAGGCCCTGCCCGCTCCGGAGGCCGCCCGCTCCGACCTGAAGCCCGCCTACGTCGCGCCTCGCGACGACGTGGAGCAGCGCCTGTGTGACATCTGGGCCCTCGTCCTCGGCGTGAAGCAGGTGAGCATCCACGACAACTTCTTTGAGCTGGGTGGCGACTCCATCATCAGCCTCCAGATTGTCGCGCGTGCGCGCCGGGCTGGCCTCGTGCTCGCCACGCGGCAGCTCTTCCAGCACCAGACGGTGGCGCAGCTCGCCCTCGTGGCGAAGTCCGCCTCCGAACCGATTGGAGAGCAGGGCCTCGTCACCGGGCCGGTACCGCTCACGCCCATCCAGCACCACCTGCTGGTGCACGACGCGGCGCATGCCCACCACTACAACCAGACCGTGCTCCTGGCCTCGCGCGTGACGCTGGAGCCCGCCCCCCTGCGCAGGGCACTCGCTCACCTGTTGGCTCACCACGATGCCCTTCGCCTGTGCTTCCGACAGGACGGCGACGCGTGGCAGCAGGAGAACGCGAGCCCCGACGAGGCGGCCTTCCCGTTGCTCCAGGTGGACCTCTCCGCCACGCCCGCCGCCGACCAGCCCACCGCGCTCGAAGCCGAGGCCTCACGCCTGCAGGCCAGCCACGTCCTCTCCCAGCCTCCGCTGCTGCGCGCCGCCCTCTTCCACCTCGGCAACGGCCAGCAGCGCCTGCTGCTCGCCGTCCACCACCTCGTCGTCGACACGGTCTCCTGGCGCGTGCTGGTGGAAGACATCGAGTCCGCCTACCAGCAGCTCCAGCAGGGCCCGCACGCCTCGCTGCCGGCGAAGACGACCTCGTTCCAATCCTGGGCACGGCGCCTGGAGACGCATGCCCACTCCGAGGCGCTGCTGGCCGAAGCGCCGCTCTGGTTGGAGGAAGCCCGCGCGCAGGTGGCCCCGCTGCCCACCGATGCCTCCGGCTCCAACACCTACGCCTCCGAGCGCTCCGTCGCCGTCGCCCTCGAGGCCGAGGAGACGAAGCTGCTGCTCCAGGAGGTGCCCTCCGCCTGGCGCGCCCAAATCAACGACGTGCTGCTCACCGCCCTGGCCCAGACCGTCTCCGAATGGACGGGCCAGTCAGGTGTGCTCGTCGACCTGGAGGGCCACGGCCGCGAGGAGCTCTTCGACGACGTGGATGTCTCGCGCACCGTGGGCTGGTTCACCTCGTTGACCCCCGTCCTGCTCCCCGTGCCCTCGGGCGGTACCACCGGTGAGTGCCTGCGCTCCGTGCGCGACTCGCTGCGCCGCCTGCCCCACCACGGCATCGGCTTCGGCCTGCTGAAGTGGCTCGGCCCCACCGAGGTGACGCGGCGGCTCCAGGCCCTGCCCGTGGCGCAGCTCGCCTTCAACTACCTCGGCCAGTTCGATGCCGCGGCTTCCTCCAGCCGCCTCTTCTCACTCGCCTCCGAGTCCCCCGGTCCCACGGTGTCTCCCTCGGGCACGCGCCTGCATGCACTGGAGCTCAACGGCTCGGTCTTCCAGGGCCGCCTGCGGTTCTCCTTCGGCTACAGCGCGAACCTGCACCACGCGGCCACCATCGAATCGCTGGCGGGGCGCTTCCTGCACCACCTGCGCGCGCTCATCGCCCTGCGCACGTCCGAGGACGCCCGCCGCTTCTCTCCGGGTGACTTCCCGCTCGCAACGCTCTCGCGGCCGTCGCTCGACACCGTGCTGCGGCAGGCCGGCCCCGACGTCGAGGACATCTACCCGCTCTCTCCCACGCAGCAGGGCATTCTCTTCCACTCCCTGCTGTCTCCCGAGTCCTCCACCTACTTCGAGCAGATCTCCTGGACGGTCACCTCCACACTGGACCTGCCGGCCTTCCTGCGCGCCTGGAAGGCGTGCCTCCAGCGCCACACCATCCTGCGCTCCTCCTTCCACTGGGAGGGGCTCGACACACCGCTCCAGGTGGTCCACTCCCACGTGGAGTTGCCCTTCGAGCAGCTCGACTGGAGTGAGCTGTCCCTCCACGAGGAGAAGGGCCGCTTCGAGCAGTTCCTCCTCGAGGACAAGAAGCGAGGCATCGAGCTGCGCCACGCGCCCCTGGTGCGCCTGACGGCCATCCGCCTGGCGGATGACTCCGTGCGCTTCCTCTGGAGCCACCATCACCTGCTCGTGGATGGCTGGAGCCTCGGCCTGCTCATCAGCGAGGTCTTCTCGCTCTACGAGGCCTTCCGCTCCGGCGCCACGCCCCAGCCCGCGCCCAGGGCGCCCTTCCGCGACTACATCGCCTGGTTGCAGCGCCGCGACGCCTCCGCCAACGCGGCCTTCTGGCGGACCTACCTGGAGGGCTTCTCCTCTCCCACGCCGCTCCCGGTGGACACCCACGCCGCACCGCCGCGGGGCCAGCCGTCCACGCATCCGACGCTCGGAGTGGTCCTCTGCGCCGAGGCCACGGCGGCGCTGCAAGCCTTCGCCCGCCAGCACCAGCTCACGCTGAACACGCTGGCCATGGCCTCGTGGGGCCTCGTCCTGTCGCAGTACTCGGGTGAGCAGGACGTCGTCTTCGGCAACACCGTCGCGGGCCGGCCTCCGGAGCTTCCGGGCTCCGACACCCTCGTGGGCCTGTTCATCAACACCCTGCCCACGCGCGTCCGCCTGCCCTCGCCCTCCGCGTCCCTGGTGCCGTGGCTCCAGTCGCTCCAGGCCCAGCAGCTCGAGCTGCGCCAGTACGAGTACTCCCCGCTCGTCCAGGTCCAATCCTTCAGCCAGGTGCCTCGCGGCGCTGCGCTCTTCGACTCGCTGCTCGTCTTCGAGAACTACCCGCTCGACGCGTCCCTGTCGGGTTCGACGTCCTCGCTCCAGGTGAAGGATGTCCTGGGCTTCGAGCACACCAACTACCCGCTCACCCTCTCCGTGCTCCCCGGACCGTCGCTGCGCCTGCGGGCCGTCTACGACTCGCCCCGCTTCGAAGCCGCGTCCATGCAGCGGCTCCTCGAGCATTGGCGCACGGCCCTGCTCTCGCTGGCCTCCGCGTCCCGCCTGGGTGACGTCTCCCTGCTGTCCGAGGGTGAGCGCCACCAGGTGCTCGTGGAGTGGAACGACACGCGGAAGGACTTCCCGGCCGACGCCTGCATCCACCACCTCTTCGAGCAGCAGGTGGCCCTGCGTCCCGACGCCATCGCCGTCGAGTTCGGCGACGCGAGGCTCACCTACCGGGAGCTGGACGCGCGCGCCAACCAGCTCGCGCACCTGCTGCGCTCTCACGGCGTCGGCCCCGACACGCTCGTCGCCCTGTGCCTGGAGCGCTCGCTGGAGCTCATCGTCTCGCTGCTGGCCATCCTCAAGGCGGGTGGTGGCTACCTCCCGCTGGACGCGTCCTATCCCGCCCAGCGCCTGGCCTTCATGCTCGAGGATGCGCCGCCCCGCCTCCTCGTCACCTCGCGGGCCCTGCGCTCGCAGCTCTCCGTTCCCGAGCACCTCACGTCCCTCTTCATCGAGGAGTTGAGCCTCGAAGGGCTGCCCACGTCCGTTCCGGCCTCCGGCGTCTCCTCGCGCAATCTCGCCTACGTCGACTTCACCTCGGGCACCACCGGCCGGCCCAAGGGCGTTGCCATCGAGCACCGCTCCGTGCAGCGGCTCTTCCACGGCATCGACTACGCCCACCTCGGCCCCGAGGAGACCTTCCTTCTCATCGCTCCCGTCTCCTTCGACGCCTCCACGCTGGAGCTCTGGGGCCCGCTCCTCTTCGGCGGTCGCCTCGTCGTCTTCCCGCCCCAGTCCCCCAGCGACCTGGAGCTGCTCTCCCAGGTCGTGACACGCCACCGCGTCACCACGCTGCACCTCACCGCGGGGCTCTTCGCCCAGGTCGTCGAGCACAAGCCCGACTGCCTGCGAGGTCTGCACCAGCTCCTCACCGGTGGCGACGTCGTCTCCGCGCCGCAGGTCCGCCGCGTGCTGGAGACGCTCGGCATCGCAGTCACCGCCTGCTACGGCCCCACCGAGAGCACCCTCTTCACCTCCTGCTTCCGCATGACGCGGCCCGAGCAGGTCGGCTCCGCCGTTCCCATCGGCACGCCCATCGCCAACACCCGGGTCTACCTGCTGGACGCATCGTTCCAGCCCGTTCCTCCAGGCGTTCCGGGTGAGCTCTTCATCGGCGGCGAGGGCCTGGCTCGCGGCTACCTCGCCCGTCCGGAGCTCACCGCCGAGCGCTTCCTCCCCGACGCCTTCTCGTCGTCTCCCGGCGCCCGCCTCTACCGCACCGGCGACGTCGCGCGCTGGCGCCCCGATGGCGTGCTGGAGTTCCTCGGCCGTCTCGACAGCCAGGTGAAGGTGCGTGGCTACCGCATCGAGCTCGCCGAGGTGGAGGCCGCGCTCCTGGCGCACCCCGCCGTGCGCGAGGCCATTGCCGTCGTGCGCGAGGACGTGCCCGGCGACAAGCGACTGGTGGCCTACGTGGTGTCACCTTCGCCGGATCAGCCGCTCTCCGCCGCCGCCCTGCGCGACTTCCTCCAGCAGCGTCTGCCCGAGTTCATGCTGCCCTCGGCCTTCGTCGCCCTGGAGGCCCTGCCCCTCACCGGCAACGGGAAGGTGGACCGGAAGGCCCTGCCCGTGCCCGATGGGGCGCTCGCGTCCTCCTTCGAGTACATCGCGCCTCGGAACGAGACGGAGCAGCGACTCGCCGCCCTCTGGTGCGAGGTGCTGCGCGTCGAGCGCGTGGGCCTCCACGACAGCTTCTTCGAGCTGGGCGGCCACTCGCTGCTGGCCACGCGAATCGTCTCTCGCCTCCGCGCTGTCTTCGGCGTGGAGCTGCCCCTGCGCACGCTCTTCGAGGCCCCCACCCTCGAAGCCCTCGCCAGGGCCGTGGAGACCGCCGCCCGCTCGGCACATGGGCTTGCACTGCCGCCGCTGCGGACCGTTGAAAGGGCAGGCGCGCTGCCGCTGTCCTTCGCGCAGCAGCGCCTGTGGTTCCTCGATCAGCTCGTGCCCGACAGCGCGCTGTACAACATGCCCGCGCCGCTGCGCCTGGAAGGCACGCTGGACACCGCTGCCCTGGAGCGCAGCCTGTCGGAGTTGGTGCGTCGCCACGAAGTGCTGCGCACCTCCTTCCCCGCCGAAGCCGGCCAGCCGCTTCAGGTCATCGCCCCGCCCGCGCCGCTGCCGCTGGAGCGCGTGGACCTGAGCGCCCTGCCCACCGACGCGCGCGAGGCCGAGGCACGCCGGCTCATCGAAGCCGAGTGCCGCAAGCCCTTCTCGCTCGCCCGCGGCCCCATGCTGCGTGCCCTGCTGCTGAAGCTCGATGGGCAGCAGCATGTGCTGCTGCTCAACATGCACCACATCGCCTCGGATGGCTGGTCCATGAGCGTGCTCGCGCGTGAAGTGGCGGTGCTCTACGAGGCCTTCTCGCAGGGCCAGCCCTCGCCCCTGCCCGAGCTGCCCGTGCAGTACGCCGACTTCGCCGCCTGGCAGCGCCAGTGGCTCCAGGGCGAGGCACTGGAGGCCCAGCTCTCGTACTGGCGCCAACACCTCGCCGGTGCGCCCCAGGTATTGGAGCTGCCCACCGACAGGCCCCGTCCCGCCACGCAGTCCTATCGTGGCGCCAATGCCGCGTATCTCATGCCCGCTTCTCTGGCCCAGGCACTCGGTGCGCTCTGCCAGCGTGAAGGCGTCACCTCCTTCATGGCCCTGCTGGCAGGCTTCCAGTCCCTGCTCTCGCGCTACTCCGGCCAGACGGACGTCGTCGTCGGCACCGACATCGCTGGCCGTACGCATGCGGACACCGAGGGCCTCATCGGCTTCTTCGTCAACCAGCTCGTCATGCGCGGCGACCTCTCTGGAGACCCCTCCTTCCGCGAGCTGCTGGGCCGCACGCGCCAGGCGACGCTGGGCGCCTACGCCCACCAGGACGTGCCCTTCGAGGAGCTCGTGCGCGTGCTCAACCCCGAGCGAAACCTCGCCCACGCGCCCATCTTCCAGGTGAAGCTCGTCCTGCAGAATGCACCCGCCGCGGAGCTGCGCGTGCCCGGGCTCACCTTCCGCGGCGCGGAGAACGACACCGGCTCCTCCAAGTTCGACCTCACCCTCTCCATCCAGGAAGGCCCTGAGGGCCTGGCCTGCATGGCCAACTACAGCACCGACCTCTTCCAGGCCGACACCATGGCCCGGATGCTGGAGCACCTGCAGGTGCTGCTGGAGGCGGCTGTCGCCCACCCCGACACGCACCTGTCCTCCCTGCCCCTGCTTACCGAGGCTGAGCGGCGCCGTGTGTTGTTGGACTGGAACGACACGGACGCGGAGGTCCAGGACACGAGCGCTCACGCCCTCATCGAGGCGCAGGCGCGCAGCACGCCGGACGCCCCGGCCGTGCGCATGGGGGAGCAGTCCCTGACGTACCGTCAGCTCGATGAGCGCGCCAACCAACTGGCCTGGCACCTGCGCTCGCTGGGTGTTGGCCCCGAAGTCCTCGTCGGCCTGTGCCTGGAGCGCTCGCTGGAGCTCGTCGTCTCCATTCTCGCCGTCCTCAAGGCCGGCGGTGCCTGGCTCCCGCTCGACCCTTCCTACCCCACCGAGCGGCTCGCCTTCATGTTGCGCGATGCCCGTCCTCCCGTCCTCCTCACCCAGGAGAAGCTCGCCGACGAGCTGCCCGTGCAGAGCGAGTTGCTCGTCCAGCTCGACTCCGAGTGGGATTCGCTCATCTCCCGCCAGCCCACGCATGCCCCCGATGTGCGCGTGCTGCCCGACAACCTCGCCTACGTCATCTACACCTCCGGCTCCACCGGCCGCCCCAAGGGCACCCTCCTGCGCCACCGCGGCCTGTGCAACACCGCTCGCAGCACCATCCACTCCATGCACTTGCGGCCCGGCGGCCGCGTCCTCCAGTTCGCCTCCATCGGCTTCGACGCCTCCGTCTGGGAAACGCTCCCCACCCTGATGGCCGGCGCAGAGCTGCACCTGGCCTCTCGTGACGAGCTGATGCCCGGCGCTCCGCTGCACCAACTCCTCCGCCAGCGCGCCATCACCGCCGCCACTCTCACCCCCTCCGTTCTCGCCCAGCTCGAGCCCCTGGGCCTCGAAGCCCTTCAGACGCTCACCTCCGCCGGTGAGGCGTGCACTCCGGAGCTCGTCGCCCGCTGGCAGCCCGGTCGGCGCTTCATCAACGCCTACGGCCCCACCGAGACCACCATCTGCGCCACCCTCGACGCCGAGGTGGACGCAGGGCGCATCACCATCGGCCGGCCTTTCGACAACGTGCGCGCGTACGTGCTGGACGCTTCATTGCGGCCGGTGCCCGTGGGCGTGCCGGGAGAGCTCTTCATCGGCGGTGCGGGCCTGGCTCGCGGCTACCTCGGCCGCCCGGAGCTCACCGCAGAGCGCTTCATCCCCCACCCCTTCTCCTCCACTCCCGGCGAGCGCCTCTACCGCACCGGCGACAAGGTCCGCTGGCTGCCCGACGGCGCCCTCGAGTACCTCGGCCGCATCGACTTCCAGGTGAAGCTGCGCGGCTTCCGCATCGAGCTGGGTGAAATCGAGTCCGTGCTCGCCTCCCACCCCTCCATGCGCGAGGCCGTGGTGGTGCTCCGTGATGATGGAAGTGGCGGCAAGCTGGTGGCCTACGTGGTTCCCTCCGAGGGAGACACGGCCGACACGGGCGCCCTGCGGACGTTCGCCGGAGAAAAGCTTCCCGAGTACATGGTGCCCTCGGCCTTCGTCGTCCTCCCGGCGCTCCCCCTCACCTCCAGTGGCAAGGTGGACCGGGTGGCCCTGCCGGCACCCACGCTCGAAGAGCGCCGCGGGAAGAAGCGCTACACCCCGCCGAGCACGCCTACCGAAACGCTGCTCACCCAGCTCTGGGCGCAGGTCCTGGGCCTGGAGCAGGTGGGCATCCACGACAACTTCTTCGAGCTGGGCGGTGACTCGCTGATGTGCGTGCGACTGGTGGCCATGGCCGCCCGCGCGGGCCTCACGTTCCAGGTGCAGCAGATGTTCCAGCACCAGACGGTGGCGGACCTGGCTCCCGTGGTGAGCACCGCCGCTCCGGTGCTGGCTCCGGACAACTCGACAGATGCGCCCCGCATCGACGAGACGCTCCCACTGCTGCCGCACCATCAGTGGCTCGTGGAGACGTTCGACCTGGAGACCGAGCCCTGGGCCAGCACCATGGTCTGGGATGTGCCCGGGGAGACCCGCGTGGAGCTTCTCCGGGCCAGCCTGGCGATGCTCGCCGAACAGCATGACGTCATCCGCATGCGCCTGCGGCGCACGCCCGAGGGATGGACGGCGTGGATGCTGGCCTCGGCGGGCGAGCCCCTCGTCGATGAGCATGACTTCACCGGGCGCCCTCCCGAGGCCCAGCGCGAGGCCCTGCTGACAACGGGCCGCCAGCTCCAGGACCGCTTGAGCATCTCCCGCGGGCCGGCGCTGGCGCTGGCGCTGTGCCGCTTCGGCGGTGCCGGGCCCGACAAGCTCATCCTCAGCATCCACCACACCCTCTACGACGGGTATTCGCTGCCCCTGTTGATGGAGGACCTGCAGTCCACATACCTGCGACTCGCCACCGGGCAGCCGCCGTCGCCCCTGGCTGCGGGCAGCTCCTACCGTCACTACATGCGGACCGTAGCGGCCCATGGCCGCTCCGAGGACCTGATGAAGGAGGCCCGCGCCTTCTGGCTCGACGCGCACCGCCTGCAGCCGGGCGCGAGGCTGCCGGTGGACCTGGCGGGCGGCAGGCACACGGACCGCAACTCGCGGCGCCTCTCCATGACCTGCCCGCCGGAGCTCGTGAGCCGCCTGGCCGACACCGTCCATGGACACAAGGACGTGTCCCTCAATGACCTGCTGCTCTTCGGCCTGGCGCGGGCCTGGGCCCGCTGGACGGGAGACGGTGCGCTGCGGCTGGACGTGGAGCACAACGGCCGGGCGGGGGTGGTGCCGGGGGTGGACCTGGCGCGCACCCTCGGGGCCACCACGCTCAAGTTCCCGATGCTCCTGGAGGCGAAGGCCTCGGAGGAGGCCCGGTCCTCCTTCGCCTCGCTCAAGCGCACCGTGCGCGACACCGTGGCGCATGCGCTGGACTACGGCCTGCTCCGCTACGGCCCTGACGAAACCGTGCGGCAGCGGCTGGCCGCACTGGGAGCGCCGCAAGTCTTCTTCAACAACCGCGGAGCGACGTTGAGCTCCCAGCCACCGAAGTCCGCCATGCCCGGTGGCGTCGAGTCCCTCGCCTTCCCCAACCTCGAGGGCCGCGAGTACACCGTCTCCTACGACTTGATGATCGAGTGCGACGGCGCCGGCCCGGCGCTGCAGGTCACCTGGGTGTACAGCGGTGCCATCCACCGCGAGGAGACCATCCGCGCGTTGGCCGAGGACTTCTACAGCCAGCTCGCCGCACTCGTTGACGCCGCCTGAGCCTTCCCCCAGCCCCAGCCCGGGAGCTCCTGCCAGGCTGACTCCGCGCCTGGAAGGGGGCCCCAGCATGGGCCCGCCCTCCCCCGTGCCCGGAGGGCGGGCGGCCGGGCCCGGTGGCCCCCGAGGGGCCTGGAGCGGGACGCACGCCGTACGGGAAGGCCTGGCCCCTCTCTCCGGAGGGATGCGCCAACCCCCGAAAGGCGTTGAAGATTTCAGGCCCCCAGGCCCGTTCCGCCCCTCGCGGCGGGGTTCCGGGGCCCTTCTCTCCACTGTTCGACGGCCCGGATGCGCTCCACCGTCGCATCCCGTCCGCCCCTGTTATAAAGCGCCCCCCATGCTCGAGACCGTCACCAAGGGCTTCCGCGCCGCCAAGAACCGCCTCGCCGGCAAGAGCGAGCTGACTCCGGAGCTGGTCGACGAGTCGCTCCGCGACATCCGCGTGTCCCTCCTCGAGGCCGACGTGGCCTTCGACGTGGTGAAGAAGTTCGTCGCCCGCGTCCGCGAGAAGGCCGTGGGTGAGCTGGTGCAGACGACCATCACCGACAAGGCTGGCCAGAAGCGCAAGGTCAGCCCGATGGACCACTTCATCAAGATCTGCCACGACGAGCTGGAGGCCCTCATGGGGCCGGTGGACACCAGCCTCCAGCTCAAGCCCAAGGGCCAGCTGTCCGGCATCATGATGGTGGGCCTCCAGGGCTCCGGTAAGACCACGACCACCGGCAAGCTCGCCCACCGGCTCCTCGCCGAGGGACGCAAGCCCCTGCTCGTCGCCGCGGACATCTACCGCCCCGCCGCCGTGGACCAGCTCAAGGTGCTCGGCGAGCGCCTCAAGGTCCCCGTCTACCACGAGCCCGGCCTCCAGCCGCCCGAGCTGGCGAAGCGCGGCTACGCCGCCGCCCGCGAGCAGAAGTGCGACGTGGTGCTCATCGACACCGCCGGCCGCCTCGCCATCGACGAAGCGCTGATGACGGAGCTGGAGTCCATCAAGTCCAACGTCCACCCGGACACCATCCTCCTGGTGTGCGACGCGATGATTGGCCAGGACGCCGTGCGCACCGCGGCCGAGTTCGACCGGCGGCTGACGCTGGACGGCTTCATCCTCACCAAGCTGGACGGTGACGCCCGTGGCGGCGCGGCGCTCTCCATCAAGGAAGTCACCGGCAAGCCCATCAAGTTCCTCGGCATGGGCGAGTCGATGGACAAGCTGGAGGAGTTCCGCCCGGACGGCCTCGCGGGCCGCATCCTCGGGTTCGGCGACATCGTCGGCCTGATGAAGGACTTCGAGAAGGTCGTCGACGAGAAGAAGGCCGAGGAGGATGCGAAGAAGCTCCTGTCCGGCCAGTTCTCGATGAAGGACTTCGTCGAGCAGATCCGCATGGTCCGGAAGATGGGCCCGCTCAAGGACCTGCTGGAGAAGTTCCCCCTCTTCGGCGACCTCACCGAGCACCTCAACCCGGACGAGAAGGAGCTCACCAAAATCGAGGCGATGTACGACTCGATGACGGCGAAGGAGCGCCTGCGGCCGGACATCATCAACACCAGCCGCATCGGCCGCATCGCCAAGGGCAGCGGTCGCAAGGTGGAAGAGGTCCGCGAGCTGCTCCAGAAGTTCGGGATGATGCAGCAGGTGATGGGCACCATCGGCCAGAACCCGGGCCTGCTGGGCCGCATCCCCGGCTTCAAGCAGCTGGGGCAGCTGTCGCAGATGAAGAACATGGACCTCTCCAGCATGTTCGGCGGCGACGCGAAGATGATGGAGAAGATGATGGGCGGCGGGATGCCCGGCATGGGCATGCCCATGCAGATGCCGCAGGTGGCCCCCGGCTACACGCCCCCCATGGGCCAGGCCGCCATGGCCAAGGCCCGCCTCATGGGCTACGCCCCGCCCTCCGCCAGCGGGAAGCCCGAGGACCGCGACGCCATCAAGGAGCGCCGCAAGCGCGAGAAGGACAACAAGAAGAAGAACCGCAAGAAGCGGTAGCCGGCCTCACGGCCGTTGCGGCTCCGACGCCCGCCGTCCCGGTGTGACTCCCGGGGCCGCGGGCGTTCTGCTTTGCCTCAGCCCTGCTTCTTGGGCACCACGAGGCCCTGGCTGAGCCGCTTGAGCACACGCTGCTTCTGGCGGCGCTTGTAGGCCTCGTGGGCGTTCTCCCCCAGCTCGTTGAGGCGCGCGGTCTCCTCGTCGACAATCTGGAACTCCACCAGGGAGATGACGATGCGGCCCTTGCGCTGGCGCGCGTCCTCTTCCGGCGGCGGCAGGTACGCGTCCATGCGCACCGGGATGTCGACCACGAAGTTGAGCGCCCGGTACGTGTTGCCCGAGAAGGTGTTGCCGTTGCGGTCCTCCCGGTCCTCGTAGTTGCGGTCCAGGTGGAGCTGCGGGATGTGCGCCTCGAAGTGGGGGTTCTCCGCGAGCACCGACTTGAACGGCAGCAGCGTGTTCTCCGTCTGGCCCGGCACCACGAGGTGGAAGGGAAAGAGCCGCTGCGTGAGGTGGTAGAGCACCGGCAGCAGGTCCTCCCGCTTGCGCGTCACCACGCGGAAGCGCGTCCTGTCGTAGACCTGCGCGGCCACCGTCTCCTTCTTCGCCAGCAGCTTGGTGACGAGCGAGTCCCGCGTCTTGATGGAGTGCGCGAACTCCACCACCGGCAGGCCCTTGTCGTTCATCTCCCGGGCGACGCTCAGCACCTTCTCCGTCACCAGCTCCGCCAGCTCCGCCTCGGACACCGCCAGGCGGAAGAGCAGGTCCCGCCCCTCGATGTGCTGGATGACGTGCATCACCTTCAGCACCACGCAGGCGATGCGGCGGTGGCGGGGGGAGCCCTTCGCGCCGGACGCGAAGAGGAACAGGTCGTGAATCTCCGCCGGCTGCGCCACGCCGTCCGCGACGCGGTAGTTGAACGTCTTGCGCAGGTACTCCACCGCCTCCGCGAGCACGCTCCGGGCCCAGGCCTCGTCGTAGGGCCGGGAGACGTCGAGCTGGCAGAGGCGCAGGAAGCCGTCCACCTCGTTCCGCGTCTGGAAGTGCATCCGCCTCCAGTCGATGACCGAGCCACCGCGGAGGATGAGGCGGATACGCTCCAGCTCGCGCAGGCCCATCTCCTTCACCGTGCGGATGGGGATGTCGGGGAGGACGGGGGCGAGCGAGGGGGGCTTCACATCGGGCTTCCTATCCGAGCCGCCCCGACGGGAAAAGCCCCTGGAAAGCACGAAGGCCCTTTCCCATGGGGAAAGGGCCCTCAAGACCACCGAGCGACCGGTCGGTTACTCGTTGGCAACCGCGCGGTTGTTCTCGTACCGGACCTGGCTGATGACGCGGCCGTCCTCGGCCATCTCCTTCGCCACGCCGTTCTTCTTGCCGTTCTGGTACTGCTCGACGAGGCGGGGCTTGCCGTTGGGGAAGTACATCACCCGCTGGCCGTCCCAGCCGCCGTCCTTGAACTCCGCGGTGCTGCGCTTGTTGCCGGACTCATCGAAGAACGTCCAGGTACCGACCTTCAGGCCGTCCACGAACTGGCCCTGGGCCGCGACCTTGCCGTTGGGGTGGTACTCGACGTACGCGCCGTGCGCGAGCTGGGTTCCCGCCTTGGCGTTCGCCTTGACGCAGGTGAAGCCCTCGGCCTTGGTGCCCGCCTGGGCCGTGCCTGCGGGGCAGTTCAGCTTCGCGGCGGTGTCGCCGGCCATCGCCGCGGGAGCAGCAAAGGCCAGCCCCAGGGTCAGCACTCGAATCAGCTTGGTAGACAGCATGGACTCTCCTTTTCCAGACGCCGGGTTCCCCGCGCGCACCCTGAAGACGCTGGGGCGTTGATGAAATTCACGGGCCCGCGCGGGTACTCCACAAACACGTGAGCCCCGCCCCTACTGTCAGGGCGGGGCTCGGTTCCTCAGCTACCCTGGTCGCCTACTGGTAGTTGGAGGTGTGGCAGGCGAAGTTGCCGCCCGAGAAGTAGAAGCCGGCGGAGTTGGTGGTGCTGGTCGCGCCGACGCACAGGCTGACGATGATGTCCGCGCGGTCACGGTTGGTGCCCGTCACGGTGTAGTTGCCCGACGAGCTGCTGATGGGCGCGTTCTGACGGCCACCGTCCGTCTGGACGTAGAAGAACTTGCTCAGCTCCGCGGAGGTCTGGGGGAACGCCGTGTTGGAGTACGCGGAGACCCGGATGCGCAGGCGCTTGGGAGCGCTGGAGGCGCAGAAGCTGTCGGTCTGGGCGGACACGAGCTCGGTCTTGAAGATGATGGGGCCCGTGGTGCCCAGGTCGGCCTTGTTCGGGAAGGACGTGTAGTTCTGGCACGTCGGGGTGGGCGGCGCGGCGCAGACGCTGGCGGTGCAGATCTCGCCGTAGGTGCAGGTGGAGAGGCCCTCACCCGAGCAGGTGTCGCCCGTGGTGTCGCCCTCCTCGCACTGGCCGGAGCCCGTGTTGCACGTACGGTCGCCGGAGCAGTCGGAGTCAGCGGTGCACTTCGTCACGCACACGTTGTCCAGGGTGGAGCACACCAGGTCGGTGCTGTCGGAGTCCGTGCCGCCGTTGCAGAGCACGTCCGTGGAGCACTGGCAGATCTTGGTGGCGGCGTCCGTGCCCGTGCCACCCAGGGGGGCGCAGGTCTTCGCGGTATCCGGACAGTCCGAGCCGCTCTCGCACGTCGTCACACAGACGCCCGCGGTCGGATGGCAGATCTCGGTGCCAGCGCAATCGTCGTTGGTGGAGCAGGTGTTGGAGGTACCTTCCTCGTCACCGCAACCAACCATGAAACCGCTCATCGCGCCGAGCGCCGTGAGCACCAGCATCATCTTGCGAAGCTGCATGTTGAGCCTTCCTCCTGAGTGGGAACGTCGCTCGGGGTCTCCGGCCACTGACATCAGACCCCAACGTCCATTGGAAGCGGGCAGGGCTTTAGTCCTGCCTGTCCGGACGTGTCAACGAGTGTCGACGGGCGTCTCGACGAGCACCCTCAGGGGAAATTCAGCGCTCACAAAAGCGGACAATCCAAACGAAGACGGGCGTGACGCACACGTCACGCCCGTCACACACATCGATTCCCGTCGCCTCAGAAGGTGAACGGGAAGTCGATGGGCTCGCCCTGCTTCTTGTGGCGCGGGAAGGCCCAGCTCTTGATGAGGCCGGAGATGCAGCTCGCCATGTAGGTCGAGCGGAACTCATCCGTGCGGCACGAGACGGCCGTGGTCTTCCCGCTCGTCTGGATGGTCCACCGCATCACCAGCTTGCCGCTCAGCGCCGGGTCCTTCTTCTTCTGCTCGTTCACGCACTTGATGATGGCCGGCTTGTTGGCCAGCACCACCGCCATGATGTCCGACTGCTGCAGGCGCTCGGGGGTGGCGCCGCCGGGCTCGGGCGGCACGTACGCGGTGGGCCGCGCCTCGGGCTGCTTCGGCTCCGGCTTCGTCTTCTTCGTGCCGAACAGCTCGTCGAAGTCGTCGCTGTCACCCTCGCTCGAGGACGAGGACGCACGCTCGACGCGCGCGGGCTGCCGCTCCTCGGGCTCCTCGCGGCGCGCGGACGCCGACGAGGTGGACGGCTTGCGAGGCGTCGTGCCGCGCTCCACCTTCGCCACCACCGTCTCCGTCGGTGGCTTCGGAGCCTCCGCCACCGGAGCCGGCGTGGGCGCGGGAGTCGCCGCCGGAGGCGCCGCGGCCACCGCGGGAGCGGCCGTCGCGGGCGCGCCCCCCGTGGGAGCCGGAGTCGCCGTCGCGGGCGCCGCCGCCACCGCGCCACCGGGCGCCGGAGTCGGCGTGGGGACAGCCGGAGCCGCCGTCGCGGGCTGCTGCGCCATGCCGGCCGGAGGCGGAGGCATGGGCGGCAGGCCGGTGTTCGGCTGCGCGGCAGGGGCCGCCTGTGCCACCGGGGGCTGCCCGGCCGCGGGCGTCTCGCCGCGGTTGCCGTTGTTCATGAGCATGACCACCCCGCCACCGGCGACGATGAGCAGGCCCGCGGCGGCACCCACCAGGATGCCCATCTTGCTCTTGCCCCCGCCCTGCGCACCGCCATGAGGCGGGTACGCGGGCGCATAGCCCGGCTGCTGCGGGTACGGGGCGGCCATGGGCTGCTGCGCGTACGGCGCGGGCTGCGCGTAGTGCGGCTGCATGGGCTGCTGCGGGTACGGCGCGGGCTGCGGCTGCCCATAGGGCATGGGCGCGGCCATGGGCGCCATCTGCTGGCCCATGTGGGCATCGGCGCCACGCAGGGACGGCGAGGACACCGGCTCCGGCGGAGGCATGGGCACGTCGAGCAGCCGCGACTGCGACACGGGCTCCCGGCCCAGCGCCGGCGCGGGCGTCGGCGGCGGCTTGCCGAGCGCGTCGTTCTCCTCCTTCACCAGCGAGGCCAGCACGCTGGCCGCCGACGGCTTCCAGCCCACCGGCTCTTCCGAATTGGCGGCCAGCACACCGTCGGCGCGCGACGCCTTGCCCGCGCTGAAGGCGGACTGCACCGGGCCCGAGGACACCGTGGGCGACGTGCCGGACACCGGCTCGGGCGCGACGATGACGGGCTTGGACGGGCGCGGCGCCAGCACCGAGGCCAGCTCCGCCGTCTCCGACAGGGGAATCCAGTCGCTGAAGCCCGAGCGCCAGCAGAGGCTGTCCGGGCCCACCTCGCCGCGGTCCCAGAGGTCCTTCACCTTCTCGACGGTGAACGGGCCGACCTGCTTCTCGTCGATGGCCACGTACCACTCGTGCGAGGCGGCGTTGGACTTCGCGTCCTCCTTCGCGGGCTCGGCCTCGGCCTCGGCCAGCTTGCGCACGCTCTCCGTGGTGGCGTCACGCGCCGCGGCCTCGCCGGCCGACTCGCCCGCCGGAATCTTGTGCGTGCCGGAGCTGAGCACCTGGTCGAAGACGGCGCCAATCTCGTCCTCTTCCCAGTCCGTGAAGAGGCCGCCCTCGGGCGGTGTGCCGAGCGACGCGGGCATGTTGGCGGCGGACGACTCCGCCTCCTTGCCAGCGCCACTCGTGGCGGGAGGTGAAGAAGTCGCGGACTCCGGCGCGGAGTCCTTCGCGGCCGGTGCGCCCGCGGGGCGCACGGTGATGTTGTGGCCGCACTTCTTGCAACGAACCTTGACCCCCTTGGGGCCAACCTTGTCGTCGCTAATCATGTACTGCGCGCGGCAGCTGTCGCAGACGAAACGCATCTTTTCCGTAAGCCTCGGAAATGACGGGAGAAATCCCGCATGAATCGTAGAAGTGCACACCGGAGGGGTCAAGGAAGGGTACCAAGCCCGCCCGGCTGCTAATCAACGCGTGAACCCTTCTCCGGGTTCTGTCGCTACTTGCGCACCTGCACCTCCACGTGGGTGCCCACGGCGACGCGCAGCTCGTGCAGGTCCTCCGAGGTCGCGAACACGAGCAACTCCCGCAGCTTGGTGCGCACGGGGACGCGGAAGGCGGACCCCGTCTCGCCCTGGACCATGCGGCGGACCGGCTCCATCTCCCCAGCGGCGAAGAGACCAGCGCGCGCGGCCGTCAGCTCCGCGCCCTCCAGGTACTGGCGCACCGCCTGCGGGGTGGCCGTGGGCAGCCAGGCGCGCGCCGCCTTGGCCAGCGCCGCGCGGTCCGGCTCGCTGAGGCTCTTCTCCAGGAACCGCCGCTCCGGGTCCACCAGGTGCTGGGCCTCGGCGATGCGCACGTTGCCCACCACGAGGCTCAGGGCCGCCTGGAGGATGGCCTCCAGTCGCTCCACCGCCACGCGCTGGCTGAAGGCCAGCTCCGGACGCGCCAGCGCCAGGGTGCGGCCCAGGAGGTAGTACACCTCCTTCTGGCCCTGCTCCGCGAAGTACTTGCCGCCCACGCGCACGCTGGCCGGGTGCGTCTGCAACAGCTCCGTGTTGATGAGCGGCTCGGGGGCCGGCTCGTTGGAGCGCTTGGCCATGCGCTCGCGCGTGGCCACGAGGAAGGGCGAGTACAGCTCCACCGCGTCCATGCCCAGCATGCGCGCCACGTACCGGTAGTGGTGCACGTGGTACTCCTGCGCGCTGGCCACGTCGATGCGGTGCTTCTTGGGCACCAGTTGGTACTGCGGGAAGGGCACCGCGTACAGGTGGCCCGTCTTCGCGAAGAGCAGGCCCATCAGCTCGGCCAGCGGACCGCGCGCCTTCGGGTGGAAGAGGTGGTTGTGCCAGAGCTGGTCGTTCAGCGGCCTGGGCTCCTGCGACTCCTTCTTCTTCGCGTAGGGCCCCAGCTTGGTGAGGATTTCCTGCTCGTCCTCCCCCGCCTCGCCCAGGAGGCCCGCGACGGCCTGGGCCGCCAACCACGCGCCGTCGTAGTCCTTGCGCATCGCGCACAGGCGCACCAGTTGGCCGCACACCTTGCGCGGGTCCGTCGTGTTCGGCAGCGCGCGGCGGAGCGCGGCAATGGCCTCGTCCTCGCGGCCCGGCAGCTGCCCGGCGATGTCCGCGAAGGTCTCCTGCACCGTCGCGTCGTCCGGCAGGCCCTTGGCGGCCACGCCGTAGGCGGCCACCGCGCCCTCCGGGTGCTTGAGCACCTGGAGGTACAAGTCACCGAGCGCGCGCCACAGCGCCATGCGCGCCACGTGCGTCTCCGGCGTCTTGGGCAGCCGGCCCAGCATCTTCGTGTAGTTCTCCTCCAGCGGCTTCCACTGGCGCGCCGCGCCGAGCATCGCCTCCAGCGCGCTGAAGGCCTCCACGAAGCGCGGGTCCAGGTCGAGGGCCGCGTTGAAGGCCTGGGTGGCGCCTTCCACGTCCTTCAGGTCATCGCGGCGCAGCTCGCCCAGCGCGAACCAGACGCGCTTGGCCTTGTGCGGCTCCATGGCCAGCGAGCTCAGCGACAGCATCCGCGCCAGCACGTCCGCGGCCTTCTGGCCCTGACGCGTCTCGCGCAGCAGCACGTAGAGCTGGTCCATCACCTCCGGCACGTCCGGCTCCGCCTTGAGCGACGTGGTGAAGGCGTCGATGGCCATGTACGGGTCGTGCAGCTCGTCCCGGGCGATGCGGCCCAGCTCCAGCGCCACCTTCGCCTTGGCCTCGCCCTCCAGCACGCCCACCAATTGCTGGCGCAGCTCGGCGGACTTCTCGTACTGGCCCGCCTTGTCCATCAGCGTCACGAGCGCGCGCAGCGTCGGCTCGTGGCCCGGGTCGATGGCCAGCGCCTTCTCGAAGTGGTTCTGCGCGCGGTCCGCCTGGCCGAGCGCGGCGTGGATGTCGCCAATCTGCCAGTAGACCTCCACCACCTCCAGGTCCGTCAGCTCCTCGCGGTGGTGGATGAGGATGGTCTGGAAGACCTTGAGCGCTCCCTCGTAGCGGCGCGTCTGGACGAGCAGGTTGCCGTAGCCCTCCAGCGCGGGCAGGTAGGTGGCGTCCAGCTCGTAGGCCTTCTCGTAGCAGCTCAGGGCCTTGTCGCGACGGCCCAGCTTCTCCGCCACGTAGCCCAGGCGGTAGAGCTGGCGGCAGAGGTCCGCGGCGCTGACGGAGTCCTTCTCCACCATCGCCTTCTCCGCCATCTTCCGCGTGACGATGTCCAGCATCCGCTCGGCGGACGCCCAGTCCTCGCGGGCGATGTAGACGTCCGACAGGGGGCGCGCGGCCTCCAGGCTGTCGGGGATGTGCTTGAGGGTCTCCTGCCAGTAGCCGGTGGCCGTCTCGCGGTCCTCGCGCGTCTCCGCGTGGTAGCGCGCCACGTCCAGCAGCGCGCGGCCCTTGGCGGCCGGGTCCTCGGTCTGCTCCGCCTCCTGGCGCAGCGTCTGCTCGTAGCCGCTCCAGTCCTTCTCCTGCTCCTGGATGCCCTTGAGGGCGCGGATGCTGGGCAGGTGGCCCGCGTCAATCGCGAGGGCGTGCTGGTAGGCGTTCCGCGCGCTGCCGGAGTCCATCAGCATGTCCTCGTTGATCTTCCCGAGGCGGTAGTACAGCTCCACCGCGTTCGACGTCTGACCGGCGAGCTCCGCTTCCTTCGACAGCATCTCCAGCGCGAAGGGCCAGTTGCCGCTGCGCTCGTACAGGTTGCCCAGGGCGTGCAGCGCCGGGCGGCACTCGGGGTCCGCAGCGAGCGCCGAGTGATAGTTGTTCACCGCGCGGTCCAGCGCCTTGAGCTGCTGGTACTGGACGTTGCCGATGTCCACGTAGAGCTCGGCCTGCTCCTGCACGCTGGTGGCCAGCGAGAGCTGCCGCTCGTACGCGGAGATGAGGTCCTCCCAGCGGCCCTGCGTGCGGCGCAGGCGGATGAGCGACTTGATGGCCTGGACGTTCTGCGGGTCGATGGAGAGCACGCCCTCCACGCACACGTCCGCGTTGGCCGGGTTCTGGTACTTGTCCTCCCAGATGGTGGCGCTGCGGAAGAGGACGCGGACCTTCTCGCGCCAGTCCTCGCTCAGCTCCAGCATCCGCTCGTAGATGGCGAGCAGGTCCGCCGGCTGGTCCAGCTTCGTGTGCAGCCGCTCCAGCGCCTCCAGCGCCGTGCGGTTGACGGGGTCCAGCTCCAGCGCCTGCCGGTAGGCGGACACCGCGGACTCGTCGTCGCCGATGTCGCGCTCGTAGACGCCGGCCACCTCCACCTGGATGCGCGCGCGCTCCTCGGCGGTGTCGGCCAGGTCCCTCGCACGCAGCAGCGAGGACGCCACGTCCGGCCACGCGCGGCCCCGCCGGTACAGCGCGGTGAGCACGCCCAGCGTCTCCGAGTCCGGCTCCAGCTCCAGCGCGCGCAGGAGCGCGCTCGCGGACTCGGTCGGGTCCTCCAGCTTCTCGTCCCAGACGCGGGCAATCTCTTTGAGGATGCCCTTGCGCTGCTCAATCGAGCCCGCGGCCTCCAGCTTCTGCTCCAGCGCGACGACGTACTCCTTGTCGCGCCCGCGCCGCTGGAACACGGCGGCCAGCCCGTCCAGCGCGGTGGCGTTGGTCGGGTCGAACTCGAGAATCTTCCGGAACGCGCCCTCCGCGGCCTGCGGGTCATCCAGCCGCGTGTCGTGGACGCGCGCGAGCGTGGCGTAGAGGCGCTCGGCCAGCGCACCACGGGGCAGCTCGTCGGCCACCTCCTCGTAGACGGCCGCCAGCTCCTCGTGGCTGCCCGTCTCGTCCGCCAGGCGCTCGACTTCCTCGCGCAGCGTGTCGTCCGACGCGTCCAGCTGTAGCGCGCGGCACAGCGCGAGGAAGGCCACGTCCTTCTGCCCCAGCCGCTCCTCCTGCACCTTCGCCAGCTCGCGCAGCGCGGCCAGCTTCTCCTCGTCGGTGACGAGGTGGGGCATGTAGCGGTCCATCACCGTGGCGTACGCGCGCCAGTCGTTGTACGTCCGGTACAGCCCGCGCACGCGCTCGTAGGAGGTGCGGTTGGCCGGGTCCAGCTCGAGCACCTTCTCCAGCGCGCCCGCGGCCTGCTCCGGCTTGCCGCCCTGCCCTTCCCACAGGTCCGCCACCGCGACGTACGCGGCCACGGCCTGCTCGCGCTCCTCGGCCGCCAGGTGCACCTGCACCTTCAGCTCCAGCGCGCGCACGGCGTCGTTCCACGCGCGCAGGGACACGAAGAGCGTGTACACGCGCTCCAGGTCCGACACGTGGTGCGGCTCCACCTCCAGCGCGCGGCGGGCGGCGTCCAGCGCCTCCTCGCGGCGGCCCATGCCTGCCAGCACTTCCGCCAGCCGCAAGCGCAGCGCCTTCACGCCCTCGCTGTTCTCCTGCAGGGGCACGAGCCGGCGCAGCACGCCCACCAGCTCCTCGCTCTGGCCCGTCTCGTCATACAGCTCGCGCAGCGTGTCCAGCACTCCGCGGTGGCGCGCGTCCCTGTCGAGCGCGGCCTTGAAGTACGGCACCGCCTCTTCCGGCTTCTTCAGCAGGCGGTACACCACCCGGCCCAGTCGCTCGTTGAGGCGCACCACCTCGCGCGGATCCAACGTCACGGCGAGCCGGCCCTCCAACAACTCGCGCAGGTCCTGCGGCCGGTCCGCGCGCTCGTACAGGGACTCGAGCGCGGCGAAGGCCTGCTCGTTGCGCGAGTTCTTCGCCAGCAGCTCGCGGTACAGGTCGATGGAGCGGCCCAGGTCCGACAGCCCTTCGGCGGACACCTGCGCCATCTTGCCCAGCACGCGGTCGCGCTCGGCGCCCGTCACCTTGTCGGCCTGCAGCTTGAGGATGGCGTAGAGCTTCTCGGACGCACCGGCGCCCTCGTAGATGCCCTCCAGGAGCCGCGCCGTCGCCAGGTGTGCCGGCTCCAGCATGAGGATGGCCTCGTACGCGCCGGCCGCGCGGTCCGGGCTGTCCAGCCGCTCCTGGTAGAGCTGCCCCAGGCGGAAGAGGTAGCCCACGCGGTCCGCGGGCTCGGTGGCCCCCGTCACCAGCGCCTCCAGGATGCCGGCCAGCTCCGGCCAGGCCTCCAGGTGGAGGTAGAGCCGGTCCAACGCCACCAGCGCCTTCTCCTGCACCGCGGGGTGCAGCGTGCGCGCGCGCTCGTAGTAGGAAACGGCGCGGTCCGAGTCGCGCAGCTTCGTCTCCAGCAACTGCCCCAGCTTGAGGCACACCTGCGCGGCGTCCGCGGCCTCGGCCACGCGCGGCAGGGCTTCCTCGTAGGCCGCCACCAGCTCGTCGTAGCTGTCGGAGGCGTCCGTGGCGTTCTCCAGCCGGAGGCGCACCTGACCGTCGTTGGGGTCCTCCTTGAACGCGCGGAAGAGGGCCAGGAAGGCCAGCTCGGACTCGCCCTGCGTTTCGCGCAGCGTGGCCAGCTCGCCCAGCAGCGTCTTGCGCTCGGAGGCGTCGGTGGACACGCCCACGCGCGACTCAATCACCTGCGCCAGGCGCGGCACGTCGCCGCTGGCGCGGAGCGCGCGCAGCAGCGTCTCCACCGCGAGCAGGTTCTGCGGCTCGCGGGTGACGATGGCCTCCATGCGCCCCACGGCGCCCGGGTGGTTGGCCTGCACCGCGAGCACCTCGCCGTACAGCGCCAGCGCGCCCGTCTTGTCCATCAGCCGCGTCTCGCGCACGGTGGCCAGGCGGAACTTCAGCTCCAGTCCGGACTCGGGCGGAAGCAGGGCAATCCGCTTCGCCAGCGCGTCGGCCAGCTCGGGCCAGCGCTCCTGCTTCTGGCAGAGCGCTTCCATGCGCTCCAGCGTCGGCACGTCGTCCGGCTTGAGCTCCAGCAGGCGGCGGAACGTGGCCAGCGCGCCCAGCGAGTCCTTGAGCTGCTCCTCCTGCAGCGTGCCAATCTGGAAGAGCACCGCGGCGCGGCGCGCCGGCTCCTCCGCCACGGCGAGCTGCCGGCGCAGCACCTCCAGCAACTCCGTCGGCTTGCCCTGCGAGGCCACCAGGCGCACCGTCGCATCCAGCGCCTCGGTGTCCGTGGGGCGCAGCTCCAGCACGCGCTTCCAGGCCGTCAGCGCCTCGGCCTGCTCGCCCAGGTCCGTCTGGAGGCGGGCCAGCGCGCGGTGCAGCTCGGCGCGGGACGCGTCTCCCGCCTTCGTCGCCACCTCGGAGAGGACCGCGCACAGCTCCTCGGGGGCCTCGGCCTTGTCCACCAGCGACACGCACAGCTCGAGCGAGCGCAGGTCATCCGGCAGCTCGCGCAACGCGCGGGTCGCGGACACGAAGCCCATCTCCGGGTTCTCCAGCGGGCCCGCATAGATTTCGGCGATGCGGCGCAGCAGCGCGGCGCGCTCCTGCGGCACGGCCTCCGCCGAGGCACGCGACTCCAGCATCTCCACCTGCTTCAGGTGGTTGCCCACCGAGGCGAAGATGGGCTCCAGGGCGCTGGCCGCGGCGCCACGCAGCGGGCTGTCCGAGCGCGCCATCTCCTCCAGCGCGCCCACCGCCCCCGCGTGCCCGGCACGGTGTGCCAGCACGGACTGGTACAGCTCCAGCGCGCCGCGCGGGTCGTCCAGGCGCGACACCTTGAGGCGGCCCAGGCGCACGCGCAAATCCGACGCCTCTTCCAGGGCGCCGCGCGCGTCCGCGAGCTGGATTTCGCGCTCGATGTGCTGCGCCAGCTCCGGCCAGCGCTCCATCTCCGCCAGCACGCGGCCCAGCAGCTTCAGCGCGTTGCCGTTCTCCGGCCGCAGCACGAGGACTTCCCGGTACGCCTGCGCCGCCAGCGACTTGTCCGCGAGGGTCTCCTCCGCCAGGTGGGCCAGCTCGAAGAGCAGGTTCACCTGCGTGGACGCGTTGGTCTCCGCCGCCACCTGCCGGCGCATGACCAGCGCCAGCTCGCGGTGCGCGCCGGTGCGGCGGTGCACGCGGGCGATGGACTCCAGCACGGACTTGTTCTTCGGGTCCCTCCGGCTCACCTCCTCCAGCGCGCGGACCGCGAGGTCATAGCGCTTGAGGCGGTTGTCGTAGATGCCGGCCAGGCGCCGCCACAAGTCGCCGGCCAGCGGCTCCTGCGTGTCACGCTCCAGCTGGTCCTCGTACGCCCCGGCCACTTCCTCGAAGGAGCCGGAGTCGGCGGCGAGCCGCTCCAGCTCGTCCCGGACGGCAGCTTCCTGGGGGAACTCGTTGAAGGCCCGCAGGCGCGAGATGAAGGCGAGCGACGTCTGCCCCAGCGCCTCGCGCAGGGTGGCAATCTCCTGGAGGTGCTCCAGCCGCCGCTCCGGCGCCACGCCGGGCAGCAGCACCTCCAGCACCTCCACCAGCTTCCGCGTGTCGTTGAGGCTGCGGTAGACGGGCTCCAGCAGGCGCGCCGCTTCCACGCGCGGGCCGTCGTGCGCCATCAGCCGCTCCAGGCCAGCCACCACCTGGCCGTCCCCGGGCGCCAGCTCCAGCAGCCGGCGGTACACCGGCAGCGACTCGGCGGGGCCCACTTCCTTCTCGAGCAGCTGCGCGCGCTTCAGCAGCCAGCCCCGGCGCGCGTTGTCGTCCGCCGCGCCGTCCGCGAGCTGGTCCAGCACGTCCGCCTGCTCCGCGAAGCGCCGCGCCTTCGCGTACAGCTTCTCCAGCGCGAGCAGCCCCTCGGGCACCTTCCGCAGCGCCAGGGCCGACCGGTACGTTTCAATCGCCTTCGCGTCGTCGCCCGCGTTGGCGTACGCCTCGCCAGCCTTGAGCAGCAGGCCCACGCGCTCCTCGGGGACCGTGGAGAGCTGCGCCTGGCGCGCGTACACCTCGGAGAGGCTCTTGGCGTTCTGCCCCTTCTCGTACAGGCGCGAGAGGGCCTCCAGCGCCTGCCGGTCTTGCGGCGCATCCGCCAGCAGGTTCTTCCACAGGCGCGCGGCCTCCTCCGGCTGGTCCAGCGACTCGCGCAGCTCCGCGGCCCGCCGCAGCATCTCAATCGCCGCCGGGTCTCCGGAGGTCAGCTCCACCGCCGCCGTCTCGTAGATTTCCGCCAGCACCTCGTGCGAGCCCGTCTCGCGGGCGAGCCGCTCCAGGTCCGGCCGCACGCCGTCCCGGTCCAGCCCCTGCGCGAAGGACTTCACCGCGGACATGAAGGCCAGCGAGGGCTGGTGCATGTCGCGCTCGTAGATGCGGCGCACCTCTCCAGCGAGGAGGATCTTCTCCACCGTGAGGGCGGACTCCATCCGCGCCTCGCGCAGCGCCACGCGGCGGGCGTGGTCGCCCACCTGCGACAGCACGGGGTCCAGCACTTCGAGCGCCGCGCCGCTCGCGGGCACGGCCGCCTTCACCCACGCCTCGAGCGCGGCGCGCGCGCCCGGGTGGCCCGGGTCTTCCGCGAGGATGCGCTTGTAGAGGCCCAGCGCCGCGTTGGCGTCGTCCAGCACCGTGCGCTTCAGCTCGGCCAGGCGGAAGGACACCTCGCGCCCCTGCGGGCTCTGGCCCTCCTGGTTGCGGCGCAGCTCCAGCACCCAGGCCAGGTCCTCGCTCCTCTCGCCCTCGGTATAGAGCCGGTCCAGCGTGGCCGCGGCCTCGCGGTTCGCGGGGTCTCTCTCGGCGATGGCACGCCACGCGGCGGCGGCGCTCTCCTTGTCGGTGAGCTTCGTCTCGTGCAGCAGCGCGGCCTCGCGCAGAAACACCATCTGCTCGGCCGGCTCCACCGTGACGGCGGCCAGCTTCTCCAGCACCTCGGCCAGCGCCGCCCACTCCTCGCCCGCGCGGTGCAGCCGCTGCAGGGCGCGGAGGCTGTCCAGGTTGCCGGGCTCCAGGGCCAGCAGCGCGCGCAGCGCCTTCACCGCGCCGGCCTTGTCGTCCAGCTTCTTCTCCTGCACCTCGGCCAGCTCGCGCAGCAGCGCCAGCCGTGCCGGGCCAACGTCGCCCTCCTCCGCCAGCTCGCCGAGAATCTCCGCGTAGCTGTCCAGCGAGTCCGCGTCCTCAGCCGCCTGCCGCGCCGTGGAGCGCAGGCCCGCGTCACCGGGGGCCAGACGCAGCGCGCGCGCCAGGGCCGCGAAGGCCAATTCCGGCTGCCGCAGGTGCGCCAGGTGCACCTGGGCCGCGTGCCGCAGCGCCTGCACCCGCGCGGAGTCGTCCTTCGCCACCTCGGCCAGCACGTCGAGCGTGGCCACCAACTTGCGGTGCTCCTTGGTGCGCTCGAAGGCGGGCACCAGCACGCGCGCCGCCGCCTCGCGCGCCGGGCCGGAGGCGAGCATGGCCTCCAGCGCGGCCAGCGCATCCGGGTCCGTGGGGCGCTGTGTGAGGATGTCCGCGTAGCTGTGCACCGCCTCCGCGCTGCCGTCCTGCGAGCCCTGCAGCAGCTGCGCGCGGCGCAGCTTCAGCCGCGCCACCTTGTCCGCCTCACCAGCCGACTCCGCCAGGGCAATCATCCGCGCCAGCGTGTCGCCCAGCTCGCGCGTGCGGCCGGCCTTCTCGTACAGCTCGGCGAGGCGCGGCAGGTGCCGCCCTTCTTCCGCGCCATGGGACAGCGCGCCCTGGAGCGCCTCGGCGGCCTGCGCCGGACGGCCCAGCTCCACGTTGAGGTCCACGAGCTGCAGCAGCAGTTGCAGATTTTCCGCCCCGCGCGCGCCCTGGATGCGCTTGCGCAGCAGGCCTTCCGCGTCCGCGGACCTGCCCGCGCGCCCGTACAGCTTCACGAGCCGCTGCAGCACCGCGTTCGACTCCGGCGCGCGGCCCACCGCCGCCTCCAGCGCGGCAATCGCCTCCGCCGCCAGCCCACCCTCCTCCGTCAGCGTCGCGGCCTCGGTGAGCAGCGACACCGCCAGCGTCAGGTCATCCGACTCGGAGGCCAGCGTGCGCAGCACCCGGCCCAGCTCTGCGTGGGCCGACAAGTCGCGCGCCAGGCGCAGTCCTTCCGCGCGGCCGCTCTCGTCCTTCGGGTCCTCGCGCAGCGCGCGCACCCGCACGTCGAAGGCGGCGCGGCTGTCGGCGAGCTGCTTCTCGTGGATGCTGGCCAGCAGCGCGAAGAGGCGCTTGCGCGAGGCTGCCTCCGTCGTGGCCTCCAGCTGCTGCTGGAGCGCGGCCACCTGCCGCTGGTGGTCGCCACCGCGGCCATAGTGCGCCGCCAGCGCCTCGGCGATTTCCACCGTGCGCACGCCCGCCGCCGCCAGCCGCTCCAGGCCGCCCACCACCACGCCGGTGGAGACGTTCTCCGCCAGCAGGCCCAGGAAGAGGTCCGACGCGTCCTCCTGCCGGCCCAGCCGCTCCGCGTACAGCTTGGCCTGCCGGGCCATCCACTCGTTGCGCTCGAGCTGCGTCTCCGCGAGCCCCGCCAGCCGGCCGGCCAGCGCCGCCGCCTCGTCGAACTTGGACAGCGCCACGCACAGGGCCTGCAGCCGCTGCGCCGCCGCCGGGTCCTCCGGGGCGAGCTGCACCAACTGCCGCACCAGCGGCTCCATCTCCTCGGGCGCGGCGCCGGCCGCCTCGCGGCGCGACACCTCCGCCTCCAGGCGGGCCGTCGGGTCGTCCGCGAGCGCCGCCGCAGACTGCAGCGACTTCACCGCCTCCGCCGCCGCCGAGTCACCGGGCACGCGCGCCAGCACCTCGCGCCACGCGGCCTCCGCGCGCGACGGGTCCGCCAGCGGGCCTTGGAGCAGCTGCGCCAGCTGGCGCCACAGCTGCGCCGCCACCTCGGCCACCGGGGCCGCCTGCGCCGCGCGCTGCAGTGCCAGGGCCAGCGCGGGCTGCGCCTGGGCCTTCTCCGCGTGCTCCACCACCGAGCCGAGCAGCAGCGGCCGCCCCGGGTCCAGCTCCAGCGCACGCGCAAGCACCTCGAAGGCACCGCGCGCGTCGTCCTTCTCCTCGAACATCAGCGCGAGCGCCTCGCAGAAGGCCACCCGCTCCGAGCGCGGACGCGGCGCCAGCAGCGCCAGGTCCAGCAGCGGCACCACCGCCTCCAGCTCCTCGTCCTCGGCCAGCAGTCGCGCCAGCTGGAAGGCCGCCAGCGCCTGCGTGGCGTCCAGCTTCAGCGCCGCCTCCAGGTGTGCGCGCGCCGCCGTCGCGTCCTTCAGCTGCGTCAGGCACAGCTCCGCCAGGCGCAGCCGCATGGCGGCCTGCGCCGTCTTGTCCTTCACCGTGACGAGGTAGCGCTCCATCACCGCCACCGCGTCCGTGGCGCGCCCCTTCTCCAGCAGCAGCTCGGCGGTGAGGCTCGCCGCGTCCGCGCGGGACGGGTCCGCCGCCACGGCCTTCTCGAAGGCGCCGAGCGCTCCGTCCCCGTCGTTCAGCTTGCCCAGGCGCAGCGTGCCCACGCGCAGCCACAGGTCCACCTGCGCGGCGCGGTCCTTCACCTCGCCCGCCATCGCTTCAATCTGCGCAATCGCCGAAGCGAAATCGCCGCCGGCGCGCTCGGCCAGCTTCTCGATCAGCGCGAGCCCTTCCGGCATGCCCGGCCACAGCAGGAAGCAGCGGTCCAGCGCCTCCTTCACCTTGCCGGCTGCGCCCGGGTCGTACCAGGCGAACAGCTTCGCCACGAGCAGCGACAGCCGGGCCGCGCTCTTCCTGTCGCGCTCCTCCAGCGACATGCTGCGCAGCATCCGCACGCGGTCGCGCCACGTCTGCTCGAAGCGCTGCAGCGAGCGAGTCGCCTTCTCCACGCGCGCGTTCTGCGGCTCCAGCGCCCGCGCCACGTCCACCACCCGCTGCGCCAGCGCGTGCTCGGTGGGGTCATCCACCAGCCGCTCCGCGAGCGCCGCGTACTCCTCGGCCATGCCCGCGTCGCCCAGCGCCTCGCGCTCGCGCTCGAGCGCCTCGAAGGCCGGCTGGAAGAGCTGCTCGGACAGCAGCAGCTGGCGCACGCGCCGGAAGACGGCCCGGTCCGGCTTCGCCCGCGCCGCCCGCTGCAGGCACAGCACCGCCCGGTCGCGGCGGAAGAGCTTCTGCTCGTAGAGGTCCGCCGCCTTGAGGTAGTGGCCCGCGCCCTCCTCGCCCTGCGTGGCGGCGCCCAGCCGCTCCAGCACGTCCGCCAGCGCCGCCGCGTCCTGCCGCGACTCGTGCAGCCGCTTCAGCCCGCGCAGCGCCGGCAGTGGGTCCTTCGCGACCAGCAGCGCGCGCTTGAGCAGCTCCTCCGCGCGAGGCGCGTTGCGCTGCCGCTCGTGTGCCAGCTCCGCCGCGCGGCACAGCAGGCGCACGGCCTCGTCGGCGGGGACGTCCCGCGAGCGCCCCTCGTAGAGGCGGATCAGCTCTTCCACACGGCCGGCCTTCTCGAGAGAGGCTTCGGCTTCGACGAAGGTCCGGTCATCGGACACACGCAGCGTGGGACGCGAGGGCGTGGGCTGTTGCATGGGGAGGCGGGCCTTGGGAATGGAAATGGAACGCAGCGGGGGCGCCAGCGACCGGAACTCTACCGGTCACAAGCGCCCCCGAGCAATCATGCAAAACCCGCCAAACGGCGGGATTTATTGGCTTTCTTGCTACTCAGCCGAGGGAGCGTCCGGAGGAGTCTCGCCCCCCTCGCCGCCCTCTCCGCCGTCCGCCGCGTCAGAGGCGGGAGTCGGAGCCACGGCCGGCGCTTCCGGAAGGGCCTTGGCCCGCTCCACACCGGCGGTGTCGCCCATCTGCGTGTAGAGGGCGATGGCCTTGTCGCGCTGCTGCAGCTCCTCCGCGAGCGCGGCGGCGCGCGTGAGGTTGCCGAGCTTCTCGTGCAGCGGAAGCGCCTTGTCCTTGCGGCCGGCGCCCTCCCAGGCCTCGGCGGCGGCGGCGGTGTCGCCGAGCAGCTCCAGCCACCGGGCGCGGCCGGCGGGCTTCTGCTCTGCTTCGGCGCGGGCCAGCTCCTTCTGGGCCAGCTCCTTCGCCTCGTCGTCCAGCTTCAGGCGCTGCATGAAGTGGAAGGCCTTGGGCGGAGGCAGCGGGCTGAGCACCTCCACGGCCTCGCGGCGCTGACCGACGGCCGCGAGCAGCGTGGCGGCACCGAGCCTGTCACCGCGCTCCACCAGGCTCTTCACCTCGAGCCCGCGGATGCGGTTGGCGCTGGCCATGTCCCGGGAGCGCTCGTACGACTTGCGCGCCAGGGTGAGCTTGCCGGCACGCTCGTAGGCGAGCGCCGCCTGGTCGAACTGGCGCGCGCGCTCGTACAGCCGGGCCACGTTCTCGAAGTCGCCCTTGCCCACGTAGTGCTCCATGAGGAGCTCGTAGGCACCGGCCTTCTCCAGCGTGGGAGCGAGCTGGTCCGGGGGCAGCGTGCCCACCAGCCTGCGCGCGATGTCGTTGTTGCCACCGGCGAGGGCGTTGCGCAGGGCGCTCTTGAGGTCCCCGCCCTGCTCGAACAGGCGCGCGGCCTCGGCGAACGAGTTGTTGCGCTCGTGCAGGCGGCCCGCGTCGCGCGTGCGACCCATGGCCTCCAGCTGCTTCACCTGCTCCTGCCAGTCGCCCGTCAGCTCGGGCAGCGGACGCTCGCCGCGCTCGGGACGCTCCGGGCGCTCCGGACGGGGGCCGCGCTCGGGACGCTCGCCACGGGGCGGACGCTCCGGACGCGCACCGCGCTCGGGACGCTCGCCCCGCTCGGGACGGGCCCCGCGCTCGCCGCGATCACGACGCTCGCCCCGCTCGGGACGGTCGCCGCGGGGAGGACGCTCCTCGGACCGGGGCGCCGCAGCGGGCTCCTCGGTCTCCGGGCCCGGCTGGCGGCCGCTGGCGGTGAAGGCCGTCTCGGCGCGCTCGCGGTCACCCGCAGCGCGCCAGGCCTGGCCCACCAGGAACATGACGTCCGTCCAGGCGTCGAACTTCTCCTTCGCCGGGTCCACCGCGGGCGCCGCGGGTGCGGCGGCCTCGGCGGGAGCCGCGCCCTCGACGGGAGCGGCACCTTCACCCTCGGCCGGAGCAGCGGCCTCTCCCTCGGCGGGAGCAGCAGCCTCGACGGGCGCCGCGGCTTCGGCCGGAGCCTCCGCCGGTGCGGCACCTTCCGCCGGAGCAGCCGCCGCCTCGGGCGCGGGCGGCTTCGGCTGGCGCTGCACGCGCAGCAGCGTGGTGATGAGCCGGCCACGCGTGTTGAGGTCCAGGTCATCCAGGGACTTCAGGCGCATGGGCCGCAGCGAGCGGACGATGGCCTGCAGCGGCCCCTTCTCCGCCGTGAAGTCCGTCTTCGAGAGCGCCTTCTCCAGGGTGCTCAGCTCGGCGATGACGCGCTGGCCGGGACCGACAGGGCCCTCGTCGCGGTCTCTGCGACCACGGCCATCACCGCGCCCGCGGCCTCCGTCCCTACCGCCAGGACCGCCGGGGCCACCACGGCCGCCGCCAAAGCCGCCGCCGCCAAAACCACCGCCTCCCGGGCCATCACGGCGCGGACCCTGGCCCGGCGCACCCCCGTCACGACCACGCCCACCGGGGCGCGGCCCACCGCTTCCATTCTCCTGAGGCACGTCTTTCTCCCGCTAGAACGCGTAGCGAATGTTCGGCGCCACCGCGAACCCGAAGGAGCCTCCGTTAACGAGATAGTTCCCCGTTACCTCGAGCCCCACGGAAAAGTGGCGCAGCCTTGTGTAGTACTCCACTCCGGGCCCGGCAAACACAAGAATGTCGGAATCAGGGAGGAGACGCTTGGGCGAGAACATCGCGAGGCCTCCGCCGGCGCGGAGGTAGAACCACGTGCGCTTCGTTTCCTGGCTGTCCGCCAGGCCTACCAGGCGCGCGCGCAGGGCCACGCCGGGAACCATCGACGAGAAGTCGCCGGACACCGCGCCGCCCGAGTTGCCGACGTACTCGGCGCTCGTCCGGATGCTGGAGCCCATGATGAACACACCCAGGGACAGCCGCTCGCCCAGGTCCACGCCGACTTCCACCTGCGCCATGGGGCCGGCGGAGAACGGCCGCGGCGTGCCCTCGGGGGCCGGCGGGTTGGTGAGGAACAGCGGGCCCCCCATCACCGCGAAGTACAGGCCCCGCTCGATTTCATCGAAGGTGACGGCGGGACGGTCCCCGTTGGCGGGGGTGGGTTGCTGGGCGCTCGCGGCCAGGGGAAGGACGAACGAGGCGCACAGGGCAAGGGGGGCGAGGGCTTTCATGCGGTCCTGACGTTAGCGCGGCTCCCGTGGGGGACGGGAGTCTTTGGAAACAGCGCGGGCGGCCCGACTCCAGGTCCGCCCGCGCAGCAGGGAAACAGCCCGGCGTTACTCGCCGGCCTGCTTGAAGATGAACGGATAGGTGACGACCACCACGCCGCCACCCTTCGGCTCGGGGAACTTCCAGGTGCGCACGCGGCCCGCCACGCACGTCTCCAGCTCCGCGTTGCCCGCTGTGGACTGAGCCACCGAGGACGACGCCACCGAGCCCGTGGCGGTGATGACGAACTTCACGGACACCTTGCCGCCCAGCTTCGGGAAGCGGTTGAGCAGGCTCTCGTAGCAGTAGCGGATCTGCCCGCGGTTCATCTGGATGACCTTGCGGATGAGCTCCTTGTCCAGCGAGCCCATGACCTCCGGCTCGGACGAGGTGATGCCCACGTCCACGCTCTGCTTGCCGCCCAGCACGCCCACGCCGTTGCCGTAGGTGCCGGTGCCGCCGCCGCGGCCCTTGGTGCCGATACCACCGATGCCGATGGAGTCACCCGTGCCGCCGCCGCCACCGCCGGAGCCGCGCAGGCCCAGGCCGCCGAAGCCGCCCGAGTCACCCGTCTTGTTGCCGAACATGTTGCCCATGGCGCTCTTCAGGTCGCCGCCCAGGCCGTTCTTCCCGAACACGGTGGAGATGCCGCCCTTGCCGGAGCCGAAGATCTTGGCCGTCAGCGCGCGCGCCTCGTCCTTCTTGCTCGGGTCGCCCTTGGGCGCGGTGCGGTTGTTCGTCTTGGCCGCGTCCTTCTTGCCCATCTGTCCTTCGTCGCCGCGGCTCTTGGCGGCCATCTCGCCGCTCTTCTTCGCCTCCTTCTGCTGGTTGAGGCGCTCGAGGAACTTGTTCTTCTGGGCCTCGGGGGGCTTGATGATGAGCTTGGCGATGCGGGCGTTGTCCGCGGACAGCTCGTCCGCGTACATGTCGTCGTCGCCGGGGCGGTTCATGGCGGTGATGACGAACGCGGTCGCCGCGAAGAACATCACCAGGAAGATGTTGAGCGCCGTGTAGTCCAGCGACTCGCCGATCGGCGCCACCACGCGCCGGGGCACCGGCTGGAAGGCGGCCTCGAGCGTGACACCGCCCAGGTCCACCCAGAGGAAGTCCTCCGCGTCCAGCGTCACCGTGTACGCGTCACCCTCGTGCGAGGCCTTGCCGGACTCGATGACCTCCTTGAGGTCCTTCGTGTCGCCCTTGCGGGTCAGCTCGCCCTTCATCTTGCCCGTGAAGCGCACGGAGAAGGACTGCCCGTCGGCGCGCAGCACCTCGAACTTGGGGGCGCCCAGCTTCGCGTCGCCCATGATGAAGTCCACGTCCGCGGCGCTGCCCACGGTGAACGCGCGCTTCGCCCCCGGAGGGATGAAGAACTCGCCCACGCGCTGGTCACCCCACGCGAAGCGCAGTCCCACGCCCATGGGGCCGTTGGACTTCGACTTGCGCACGGTGCGCACGCGCGGCGCCGCCTCGACTGCCGGAGCAGCAGGAGCGGCGACGGGCGCCGGCTCAGCGGCGGCGGCCACCACCGCGTTCTGCTGCGTGGCGGCGAACGACGCGTCCAGCGCGCCCGTGGCGGCAGCGGCGGGAGCCACGGCCCCCGCGGCCTGCGCCAGGCCCGCGGCCGGCGTCTGGGCGCCCAGCACGGGGTTCTTCTCGGTCGTCTCGTCCGTGCCGGCGACGGCCACGGCCAGGTTGACGGCGGCCACCGCGGCCGGGTTCTCCAGGCGGATGGTGGTGCCACCCACGCGGATCTCGTCGCCGAAGGTCAGCTGCCCCTTGTTGACGCGCTTCCCGTTGACGTACGTGCCCTCGACGCTGCCCATGTCGATGATGGACATGGCGCCGTCGGTGGCGACCTCGATGACGGAGTGGATTCGGCTGACCTTCTCGTCCTCCAGGCACAGGTGCGCGGAAGAGAGACGGCCAATCTTGATGATGTCGCGCTCGTAGTCCTTGGAGGCGACCAGCGAGTCGCCCTTGAAGACCTTGAGTGTCAGAGGAACGGCCATGAGGGCTCCTACGTAGGGTGGGTAATGGCTACAGACAACGCTCGCTCCGCCGGGTTCCCGCCGGAGCGCTGACGCCGCCTACAGCTCCCCCACGGACTGCATCACCTTGTCCTCGAAGTCCTCGCGGATGCGGATGAGGTTCGAGTGCTTCACCTTGTCGCGCGCCTCGATGTACTCGCCATCGGGCTTCGTGAGGTCGCCTTCGATGGTGTCGTCCTCGAAGTCGATGTTGGTGGTCTTGGAGTAGCGCACATTGCCCTCTCCGCTCCCACCGCCCTGGGACTTGTTGCCCTCGTCCTGGGCAAAGGCCGGAGCCACAGCGAGGACCGCGCACAGCATCAGAGCCTTCCGCATCACTGCCTCCCACGAGGGCCGTTGCCGGGCCCGTCCTACCGCGCGTCCCCCTTTAAAGGGGACGCCCAAGGTTCGCATCTTCCCCCGAGGCCCCGCCACAGCGAAGGCACCCGGGGACGTCGCACGTTTCACAGCAGGTCGTCTTCGGGCTCCGAAGGATCCGCCGTGCCTGCATTCTTCTTTTCAGTCGCCCCACCCGCCGGGGCCGCCTCGGGAGCGGGCGCGGGGGCCGGGGTGACGGCGCCGCCGGCGGGCGTGGCCTGGGGGGCGGTGCCGGTGGCGGAGGCGGGCGTCACGGTGCCCGCGGGCTGCGGGACCGGGGCGGCCTGCTTGTCCGCGGCCTGCATCTGGGCCTGCTGCTTCTTCTGCAGCTCCTCCATCTGCTTCGCCTGGTCCTCGGCGTGCTTCGCCTCGCGCTTGGCGTTGACGATGGCCTCCGCCTCGCGCAGCAGCCCGAAGACGGGCGACTCGGCGGACAGGGCCACGTCGCCGCCGGCCATGGCGATGTACTTCTTGTACAGCTCCACGGCGCGCTCGGGCGCATCCTTCACCTTGTGGAGGATGACGGCGCGGTTGAGGCTCACGGCGGCGAGCTCGGGGTCCAGCTTCTCCGCCTCGTCGTACTCCTGCATGGCCTTGTCGAACTGGCCCTGGCCCTTGTAGGCGACGCCCAGGTTGAGGTGCGCGGTGGCGTTCTTCCCGTCCGCCTGGAGGATGCGGCGCAGGTGCTCCTCGGCGCCGGTGTAGTCCTCCGACTCCAGGGACAGCTGCGCCATGGCCACGTGCGAGGGCACGTAGTCGTCACGCACCTCCAGCGCCTTCTTGAAGGACAGCCGCGCCTCGTCCTTGTCCCCCTCCTTGAGGAGGATGAGGCCCACGGCGTGGTGCAGCTCCGGGTCCGCCGCGTCCAGCTTCACGCCGCGCAGCGCCACCAGCTTCGCCATGGCCAGCTGCTTGCGGTCCAGGTAGCTGCGGATCATCACCTTCAGCGCGGTGGTGGACTGCGGATCACGCATCAGTGCGCCGCGGGACAGCTCCATCGCCTTGTCGTGGTCTCCCTGCTGCCGGTAGATCTCCGCCAGGCGGGCGCGGGACTGGGCGTCATCCGGGTAGCGCTGCAGCACCTCCTGGTAGAGGGCCACCGCGCCGGCCACGTTGCCGCCGTTCTGCTCCATGATGGCCAGGTTCTCCGCGGCCTGGCGCAGCGAGGGCTTCTTGGCGAGGGCCTGCTTGTACTGCGCGCGGGCCTCGTCATTCTTGCCCTGACGCTCGGCGATGACGCCGAGGTTGTAGTGGGCCTCGGCGAAGTTCGCGTCGGACTCCAGCGCCAGCTTGAACTTGCGCTCCAGCGTCGGGTAGTCGAAGGCCTTCGCCTTCTTCTGCGCGTCGAACGCCTTCACCGCGTCCTCGAAGCGGGCCTTGGCCGTGTTGGAGATGGGCGGGGGCGCCGGCTCCTTGCCGGGCGTCTGCGCCGTGGTGGGGGACTTCACCGGCGTGGTGGGGCCGGTGGCCTTGGAGGCCGTGCAGCCGGCGGCCACGAGCGACGTGGCGACCAGAAGGGGGAACAGGCGCATGGTGTGAGTCATCGTCCGGTTCATTAGAGGAAGTCCTCCGGCTCCTCGTCAGCCGTGCCCTGCTTCGTGGGCGCGGCCCCGTCCTTGGAGGCGGCGGGCTTGGAGTCCACCTGGGTCTCGGTCTGCGAACGCAGCTGCTGGGTGAGGTCCGTGAGGTCCTCGTTCAGCTCCGCCGCCTTCGCCTTCTGAGCCTCCGCGGTGGCCTTGGGGGCCGGCGGGGGCACGTCCTGGATGGCGGCCAAGAGGTCGCCGCCGATGATCTGCTCGCGGCCCTTGAGCGCAACCTTCTCCTCCGGCATGTCCGGGAAGCGGTCCGGCGCGTAGGTGGTGCGCAGCATCTTCAGGCTCTCCGCGGCGCAGTCGTTGTACACGTCCAGCTCGCGGCTCTTGCTCACCGTGGCGGCGAAGGCCTCGGTGGCCTTGTCCTTCAGCGGCTGGGCCTGGTTGGCGAACTCGTCGCGCAAGGCCTGCTGCGCCTCCTCGTCCAGCCCGCGCGGCATGGGCGCGTTGATGACGCGGTCGGCGAAGTGGTCATACGCGAGGCCGATGCGGTTGAGCGCGCAGATGGCGGACTCGGGCGCGCCCAGGGCCACCGTCTGCACGTACTTCTTCTCCACCACCTGCAGCGCCTTGCTCTTGTCCTGGATGCTGGCCCGGAAGCGGTCCGGCGACGGCGGCGCGCCCCAGTACAGCTTCAGCCGCTTGTACTCCTGCCAGTCCAGGTCCACCGAGAGGAACTGCGCCTGCGCGGAGGTGGCCAGCGCCGGCTTCTCCAGCGTCGTCTGCACGCGGCGGGGCAGCTGGTCGAAGTGGTCGAAGACGCGCTTGTACATGCGCGACACGTCCCGCGACTTCCCCATCTTCCTGTAGAGGTCGATGATGCGCCCCTCGGCCGTGAGGAACTTGCTGGCCGAGCGCATGTTGTCGCGCTCGTACTCCTCCAACATCTTGATGGCGCGCATGCCACCGCCGGCCTTGCCCGTCAGCTCGATGATGGACAGGCGGATTTCATCCGCGTCCTTCGCCTTGGGCCACAGCTCCAGGTAGTGCTCGCGGTTCTTCAGCGCCGCCTTCGTCTGGCCCAGCCCGGCGCGGTAGGTGGACGCGTTGTAGAGCGCCACCTGCGCCTTGGACTCCTCCCACTTCTGCGGGACGGCGGGCTTGTCGTCCCCGCCCTTCTTGCCACGGGACTTGCCGGCGCCCTTCTCCGCCACGCTGCGCTCGTAGCCGCGCACGTAGGCCTCGTAGGTGGCCGCCGCGTCCTCGAAGTCGCCGATGGCCTCCATCGCCTCCGCGTTGGCGTAGATGGAGTCCGGCACGTACTTGGACCGCGGGTACTTCGAGAACAGGGCCTTGCGGACCTCGATGGTCTTATCCAGCTGCTTGGCCTTGTAGTAGTCGACAGACGCGTTGTAGAGCGCCAGGTCGGCGATCTCCGTCTGCGGGAAGTCCTTCACGAAGGCGAGGTACGCCTCGGCCGCCTTCTGGAACTCCTTCTTCTCCTCCAGCTGGCTGACGAGCTTGAAGGACGACTGCTCGATGAGCTTGGCCAGGTCGTCGCGGAACTTGCCCACCGCCAGCTTGTCGTTGGCGTAGAAGCGCCGCGCCCACTCGTTCACCTTCGAGAAGTCCTGCAGCAGGTTGTACGAGTCCAGGATGAGGTTGGCGGCAATCTCCGCCGCGCGCTCGCCGTTCTCGAACTTGTACTCGGGGTAGCCGAGGGCAATCTCGCTGAAGCGCAGCACCGCCTCGTCGAAGTGGTTGTGGCGGTAGTAGAGGTTGGCCGCCTTGAAGGCGATCTCCACCCGCTTGTCGCCCTTGGGCACGTACTTGAGGTAGCGCTCGCACGCGTCGAGCAGCGCCTTCTTCAGCGGGGGGATGGTGGCCTTCTTGGTGATGTCCGAGCCCGCCACGCTCTTGTCCTCGCCGCGCGCCTCGCCGGCCTTCACGACCTCGTCGTAGGCGAGCACCGCGTTGTAGGCGGCGTTCTGCAGCCACTTGCCCGGCTTGCCCGGCTTCGCCTTGCCCTTGTCGTCCTTGGCCTCCAGCACCTTCGCGTCCTGGAGGACGACGAGCGTGTAGTTGGCGGCGGCCTTGTCGTAGTTCTGCAGGTTGTCGTTGAGGAGCTCCGCCCAGAAGAAGCGCAGGTCATACGCCTTGGGGTTCTCCGGGAAGAGCGTGAGGTAGTCGCTGTACACGGCGTCCGCGTACTTGAACGTCTCCTCGTTGCGCGTCTTCTTGCCCTCGTTGTGCCAGGTGACGGCGAGGTTGGACAGCGTGCGCTCGGACAGCTCCTTCGCCTCCGCCAGCAGCTTCTTGTCCTTGTCGTCCTTGATGACGCCGGAGGACTCGACCTCCTTCATGATCTTCACGAGCCGGCGCACCTGGGCCACGGTGCGCTCCTTGTTGCCCATGCGAAGGACGCAGTCGACGATCTTCCCCTGGAAGCCGGGCGCCTCGGGCGACAGCGGCTTCTCCTTGATGAGGCCGTTGAAGGTGATCGCCGCCTCGCGGTCCTTGCCGTCGCCGTAATAGAGGTTGGCGAGCTGCTTCAGCATCGTGAAGCGGTCTTCCGGATTGGTGGCCACCTTGCCGAATTCCGCGCGGGCCTGGGCCACGTCACCCTGGTTCGCGTACGCGCGCACGTAGTCGGTGCGCGCCTCCCGCACCAGCGAGCTCTTGCCGCTCTTGCCGCCGTCCTTCTCCACCGCGCTGGCGCCGGCCAGCTCGCCGTAGAGCACCACCGTCTTGAACTTGTCCTTGGCGCCCTCGTAGTCGCCCATGTTGTAGTGACACCAGCCCTGCTTGTAGAGGGCGAAGGCGTACACCTGGCTCTCGGGGAACTCGGCGGCCTTCTTGTAGGCCACGAGCGCCTTCTCCAGCTCCGGGCGCTTTCCCTTGGAGTTGTTGAAGTAGTACTCGCCGAACGCCAGGTACGCGTCGGGGATGTACTTGGACTGGGGGTACTTCTCCACCAGCCGCTTGAAGGCCACGAGCGCCTTGCGCTCCTGCCCTTCCTCCATGAGGTACTGGCCGAGGAAGAAGAGCACCTCGTCGGTGCGCTCGAACTTCGGGTGCTCCTGGACGATCTTCGTGTACTGCTCGACGGCGAGCTTGCCGTACTCCTTCTGCTTCGCGGTGAGCTCCGCCTTCTCCGCCTTGGCGCGCTGCTGGCCCATGGCGTCGTTGCGGTTCATCGCCTTGATGAGCTCGTCGTCCTTCCGGTTGGCCTCGAAGAAGTAGAACTTCGACTCCTCCCAGTAGAACTCGCCCAGGCGGAACAGGAGGCTGGGGACCTCCTTCTGGTCGGGCGACAGGGAGATGATCTTCTTCAGCGACTGGATCTGCTCGCGGCGCTTGGAGGCCACCTGCAGCTCCACGCCCAGCCGGAACTGGTCGTACTGGAGCGCGGGTGCGACCTCTTCCTTCTTCTTTTCACGGGTGATGTCACCGGCCAGGGACTTGTCCACCGCGGTGGCGGACTTCCGGCCGAGATCGGCATCGCGCGTGGCTTTCTTTTCCTGGGCGGCGGATGCCGTGGCCAGGAGCACGAGGCAGACGAGTAGCGAACGGCGCATGGTCTTCCTAGGGGAGGGGGACCGGCGTCCCCGGTAGCTTGCCTGCTCGGCAAGTATCCGGGAATCTTCGGGAATTTCCATTCGGGGAGGCTCACTATGCGCGGTTTGGCCGCAGCGGGTCAACCCTGACTGGCCGGCTGCTTGCCGTGTGGAAAGCACGCCGGAAATCTTCCAGAAGCGCTGTGAAAAAGGCGACGCGGGAGTTGCCTTGTCGGACCCAGCGGGTATGGGGGAGCAGTCGGCCGGCTGCTCGGCTGCCCTGTCCTGGAGTACGTGTCGGATCATGAGTCTGCTCCCCGAGAGCGCCAGCTTCGAGGAGCTGGTGCAGGACTACTTCCTCGCGGTGCGCGGCGCGGGGTTGATGCTGTCCGCGCTGGACACGGAGCTTTTGACGACCTGGGCCCGGGAAGGCGTTCCCTTCGAAGTGGTGGCGCGAGGCATTGCCCGCTCGGCGGAGAAGGCGCTGTGGGACGCGCGGCCCGGAGAGCCGGTGCTGCGCTCGCTGCGCTCATGCCGGCGGCAGGTGGACGCGGAGATCAAAAAGTACCGCGCGCTGGCGGCGGGCGCGGGCGCGGAGGAGCCCCAGGCGCGGCGCAAGAAGGCCCGCACGTGGGAGGAGACCCGACACGCGCGCCTGTGCGCGGCGCTGGACGACCTGGCGGGGCGGGAAGAGGCGCTGGCGCCCCGCGTGCGGCGGGTGATGGTGACGGTGCTGTCGCACGTGCCCACGGAGCCCGCGGCCATGGATGCGCAGGAGACGCTGGCCTTCCTCGTGCTGCTCAGGGCCCTGCCCTTCTCCGAGCGGCGCGCGCTGTGGCGCGAAGTCACGGAGGCGGGAGCGGAGCAGCAGGTGATGTCGGCGCGGGCGCGGCGGGTGTCACGGCGCTTCCGGGTGCTGGTGGCGGTGCGGCGGCGGTTGGGCGTGAAGGAAGTGTGAGGGGAATGCCCGACTGGACGCCTGTTCAGTTGGCTGACGGGCGCGGGGAGGCTCTGTTATGGCAATGCGCGACATGGGTGCGAAGGCGACGGGCGAGGCGTGTGGGGTGTGCGGTGGGCGGACCTACGTGCTCGAGCGGCGTGGGGATGTGGCCATGGCGCGGGTGTGCGCGTGCTCGGAGAGCTGCTCCGTGTGCGGCGGGCGCGGGCATGTGCTGGTGGAGCGCGAGGGCGTGTTCAGCCAGAAGATGGGCCCCCGGCTCTACGAGGTGATGGAGCCGTGCGTGTGCACGCGGCGGCGGCGGCGCGTGTCCCTCTTCAACGACGTGGGGCTGCCCGGCGTCGTGTCGCATGCGAGCTTCGACAACTACCGGGCCTTCAACGAGGCACAGGACCGGGGCCGCGGCGTGGCCATGCACTTCGGCCACAACTACGTGAAGGGCGGCACGGATGCGAAGGGCGGCCCGGCGAAGGGCTTCATCCTCAGCGGCCCGGTGGGCACGGGGAAGACGCACCTGATGGCGGCCACGCTCGCGCACCTGGTGCTGGAGGTCGGCGTCCGGGCCCGCTACGTGGAGATTTCCCTGCTGTACGCCACCATCCGGCGGGGCTTCCAGGACGGCAAGAGCGGCGGCGAAATCATCGGCCCGCTGTCGGACGTGGAGGTGCTGGCCATCGACGAGCTGGGCAAGGGACGCGGCAGCCCGTTCGAGATGGAGACGCTCGATGAGCTGATTGCCCGCCGCTACAACGCGGGCCGCACCACGCTGTTCGCGACGAACTACTCGCTGGAGCCGGAGAAGAAGGCCGTGCGCGCCCCGGCGCCCACGGGCTACCGGACGACGGAGGACTCGCGCAACGCCGCACGTGAGGCGGAGCTCTTGCGCGAGCGCGTGGGTGAGCGCATCTACAGCCGCCTCTGCGAGATGTGCACCTTCGTGGAGCTGCCCCGCGACACGCCGGACCGGCGCCGCACGCGCCAGGAGATGGACTCGCCCCTGCACCACACGCCGGGCGGGATGCGCAGCGCGGGGCGTTGAGGCCCGGGCGCTCATGACCGACGTCATCCTCGTCCTCGTCACCGCGCCCTCCACCGACAAGGCCGCCGAGCTGGCGCGCACGCTGGTGGAGGAGCAGCTCGCCGCGTGCGGCAACATCGTCCCCGGCCTGCGCTCCATCTACCGGTGGGAGGGCAAGGTCCACGACGAGCAGGAGGTGCTGCTCATCCTCAAGACGAAGGACGTCCTCTTCGAGGCGCTCCGCGCCCGCGTCGTCGCACTGCATCCCTATGAAGTACCCGAGGTGCTCCGCCTCGACATCACCGACGGCCACGGCCCCTACCTGGCGTGGGTGCGTGACAACGCCCGCTTCTCTCCGTGAGTGCGCCGGAGCCGTTGCCCAATCCCGAGCGTGACTGGGAGCGGAAGGCGGAGCTTCGCGCGCTCGGCCACGAGGAGATTCTCCAGCGCATCGGTCCCACCGACGAGCCGTGCGAGCTGCTGAGCGGCGGCCACGCCAACGTCAACATGCGCATCGGCACCGGGCGCGTGCTGCGCGTCTACCGGCGGGACACGGGGACGCTCCGCAAGGAGCAGGCGCTGCTGGGCCTGGGGTGGAAGTCCTTCCGCGTACCGGCGGTGCTCGCCTCGGGCGAGGACTTCCTCCTGCTGGAGTATGTCCCCCATGCCCCCTTGCAGGGCTCTACCGCGCATGGCGAGGCGCTGGGGTTCGCGCTCGCGGAAGTGCATGCACGCAGGTTCTCCGAGGCCGGACTCCTGGGGCCCACGCTGGACGTGGTGACGCCGTTCCATGACGTGTTCGCCGCGTTCCATGACCACCTGCGCTCGCAGCTCGACGCGCTGGAGCCCACGCTCCGCTCGGAGCTGTACACGCCGCTCTCCGGCTTCATCGAGCGGCATGCGGAGTCGCTGCGTGCGTGGGCCGGTGGCGCCGTGTTGCTGCATGGCGACTTCAAGGCCTGCAACCTCCATGACACGGAGGCGGGCCTTCCCCTGATCCTCGACTGGGAGTTCGCCTACGCCGGGCCCGCGCTCCTGGACGTGGGCCAACTGCTGCGCTGGGCGCCGCCCGAGCCCTTCGTGGAGGCCTTCGCCACCAGCTACCGGGCGCACGGGGGACACCTGCCCGAGGACTGGAGGCGACAGGCAGAGGTGTTCGACCTCTTCAACCTCGTCGGCCTGCTGGCGCGCGCGGCACCGGGCTCGAAGCGGGCCGTGGACGTGCGGCGACGCATCCTGACGACGCTCGGCGGACCGGACGGCGACTGACGGGGGCGCCTCGCGATGCCCTAGGACGCCTGCCGCTCGAGCAGCGCGGGGGCCTGCGACTCCCGTTCCAGAGGCGCCGCGCGCGCGCCCTCGGCGGACACCGGCAGCTTCACGCGGACCGTGGTGCCCTTCCCCACCTCGCTCACCACGGAGATTTCGCCGCCATGGGACGCGACGATGCCGTGGCACACCGCCAGCCCGAGCCCCGTCCCCGTCCCCACCGGCCGCGTGGAGAAGAACGGGTCGAAGATGCGGCCGAGGTCCTCCGGCGGAATCCCGCAGCCGGTGTCCTCCACCTCCACCAGCACCGTCTGCGCTTCCTGCGCCCGCGCGCTCACGCGAATGGTGTGGCGCTGCCCTCCGCCCGGCTCGATGGCATGCGCCGCGTTGAGCAGCAGGTTGAGCACCACCTGGCACAGCCGCGCCCCGTTTCCATGCACGAGCGGCGCGTCGTCCACGTCCAGCACGAGCCTCGCGCGCGGGCGGATGAGGTGGATGGCCATCTTCTCCGCGCTGCGCACCACCGCCTTCAGGTCCACCGGCCCGGACTCCAGGCTGTCCGGACGCGCCAGGTTCCTCAGCTCGCGGACGATGAGGCGCACCCGCTCCGCCCCTTCCCTCGCCTCCGACAAGGCCAGCCGCACCTCCGTGCGCGAGCGCTCCACGCCTCCGTCCTGCAGGCGCAGCTCCTCCTGCACGTACTCCAGGTTGCTGATGATGAAGGCCAGGGGGTTGTTGATTTCGTGCCCGATGCCGGCCGCGAGCTGCCCCACCGAGGCCAGCCGGTCCGCCAACAACAGCTGCGCCTGCGTGGCCTGGAGCTGCCGCAGGCTCTCCGTCAGCCGCGTGTTCGCATGCTCCAGCTCCGCCGTCCGCTCACGGACCGTCGCCTCCAGCAGCGTGTTGTTGCGGCGCGTCTCCCGCTCGGAGGCCTCCGCGTCCTCGCGCGCCCGGCGCTGCCGCTCCTCGATGAGCTCGCGCAGCTGACGCGCCATGCGGTTGAAGGCCCGCGCGAGCAGGCCATACTCATCCTTCCGTTCCTCGGGCAGCAGCTGCTCGAAGTCGCCCCGGCCCACGCGCTCCGCGCTCGCGAGGAAGTCCCGCAGGGTGCGCTGGAGCGGCACGAGCATCGTCCACGCCAACCCGCCCATGACGAGCAGCGCGACGAGGGGAAGTCCCACGCCCAGCACCTCCGCGGCCCGGAACGTCTGTCCCGTCTCGCGCAGGATGTCGGCCCTCTCGGCCGCTTCGCCCTGCAGCGCCTGCGACAGCAGCGGCTCCACGTCGCGAAGGTACGCACCGCGGGCCTCGTTGAGGAATCGCACCTCCGCCTCGGGCTGCACCTCGCGCGCACGCTCCATCGTGTCCACCAGCCAGCGGCGCAGGACCTCATGCAGGCGCTCCAGCCGCGCGTTCTCGGCGTCGGAAGACACGCCTCCCGCCGCCTCCTCCTGGTCCGCCAGCCGCCGCATGCGTTCGAAGGAGGCGTCCACTCGCCGCAAGGCCTCGTCCCGGGCGCCGTCCATGGCCTGCCGGGTCTCGATGGCGTCTCGCACCGCTTGCACGTAGCGGATGGACTCCAGGCGCAGGTCGCCGAGCATCATCCCCTGCTCATCGGCGGCGAGGGCCCGTTCCTGCGAGCGCCGCCCCTGGAACGAGCCCAGGACGAGCGCGCCTCCCATCAACACCACGAGCCCGACCGCGGCTGTAGCAAACAGCAGGAACTTTGCTCGCATCATCATGGGCAGTCTCCGCCAACCCCTCACGGGGTCAGCGCCGCGCCGAGGGCCGTCGTACGCCCTCTCAGCAGACCACCAATGATGACTTTAAAACAATACAGGCACCCTGAAGGGCCCGGAGAGGCCTGGAATCCAGACCGCCCGCAGTCAAAACGGACCCGGAGGCTGGAGCCCCCGGGCCTTCACCGCCGCGTCCGTGGGCTACCGCGCGCACTGCGCAATGGCGCGCACCAGCCCGTTGCCGGAGTCCGCCACGTAGAGGCGCCCATCCGGCCCCACCGCCAGGCCCGCCGGGAGCACGAAGCTCGCGTGCTCCCCTGGGCCGTCGGCATTCCCGTAGCGTCCGCTGCCCGCCATCGTCGTCACCTCGCGCGGCGAGCCGTCCTCGGCGAAGAGGATGCGCCGCACGCGGTAGTTGCCCGGGTCCGACACCGCCAGCGAGCCGTCCGGCAGCACCGCCACGCCCAGGTACGGCAGGAACTGCGCCGTCTCCGGCTTCCCGTCCTTGAAGCCCGGCGTGGTGCCCGCCACCACGGACGTGACGCCTCCGCGGATGCGCAGCACGCGCGCCATGCCCGTCTCCACCACGTACAGGGTGTTGCCGTCCGCCGACACCGCCACCGCGGACGGCCGGTACATCCACTCGCCCTGCAGCGTCGTCACCGGGTTGCCGAGCGCCACCAGGTCGATGCGGCGAATCACGCCGTTGTTCAGGTCCGCCACCAGCAGCGCGGTGCCGTCCGGCGTGAGCGCCAGCCCCGCGGGCTGGTTGAAGGCCGCGCCCCTCGCGGGCCCGTCCTGCATGCCCGGCGTCGTCCCGGCGAACACCTCCGCCTTCCCTCCGTCCGCGGGGATGCGGCGGATGACGTGCGCATCCGAGTCCGCGACGTAGATGTTGCCCGTGGCGTCCGCGGCGATGCCCATGGGCCCGTTCAATCCCGTGAGCACCGTGCGCACCGTGCCGTCCGCCGACACGCGCTTCACCGCGTTGGCCACCGCGTCGGCCACCGCCCACCCGCCGTCCGGCAGCACCGTCACCGCCACCGGCGCGCCGAGCGCGTCCGAGGCCACCGACGCCCCCGCGCGGGGACGCTTCCCGGGCTGCCCCGCCACCGTCTGGACGGACGGAGAGAAGGGCCCCTCGGCCGAGGTGTCATTCTTGCGCTGGAACTCCACCAGCGCGTCCGGCACCGGCCGGCCCAGCGCCTTGTAGAGGACGTTGGCGACGATGCGCGCGGCGCGCGGGTCCGCCATGTCCTCCGTGGCCAGCGTGCGCACGAAGTCGATGCCACCCGCGGAGAAGACGTACGCGCTCCCCTGCTTGCGCACCACCATGTGGCCGAACCCGAAGGCCCCCTGGAGCGACAGCGCCGGGGACTCCGCCAGCACTTCCACGCCGTGCGGCGTGACGCCGTTGTCCACGAGCTGGTCCAGCTCGTAGCCGTTGGCCATCCACAGCGTGTCACCGGCCTTCAGCCCCGTGCCCGCCAGCGCCCAGTGGCCAGGCGCGGTGATGACGGCGGGGAAGCCGAACTGGTGCCAGCGGGCGGCGAACTGCACGCCGAGCAGCGCGTTCTCCGGACGCTTCTGCGGCAAATCCCTGAACTTCGCCGTGCGGCGCGAGTCCTTGAACGGGTCATCCTCGTGGCCCTTGTAGCAGGTGACGATGCGGCGCGACCGCCCGTCCGCCGCCGGCTCCAGCCGCACCTGCCAGTACGCGTTGTTAGCGCCCAGGTTGAGCAGCGAGCGCCCTTCCGCCAGCGCCCGGTCCGCATGGTCCCTGTCCCGCGAGGACCAGTACTCGTCGTGCCCGGAGAGGATGAGCGCCTTCGCTCCCGCCACGAAGTCGTAGCTGGCGTCCAGGTCCTCGTCGGTGAAGTAGCCCACGTCCAGCCCCTGCGCCTCCAGCCACTGCACGAGGCTGATGTCGTCCGTCAGCAGGTGCCCGGTGCCCTGCCCCCGGTGGTAGGGCCTGTCGTAGGACGAGCGGAAGGCGCGGCTGACGCCGTGCGGCTTCATCACCTGGAACTTGTCGTCGTAGAGGCTGGTGCCGCCCCACGTGTTGTAGGCGGCCCACGTCGCGGTGGGAATCAGCACCGCCACCTCCGCGCGCGGGTTCGCGTCGCGCACGAAGAAGGGCACGTAGCGCTGGTAGCGGTCGTCGCGAATCAGCTTCACCACGTACGCGCCGCGCACCCAGTCACCGCCAATGGGAATCTCCAGGGACGGCGCCCAGGTGCACGCAGTCATCCCGGTGTCCAGGTCGGTCGGGCACTCGGCCTGCTTCACGCCCTGCAGCGGGCCGCCGCGCGCCACCTCGCGGCCTCCCGCCCCGCCGTAGTGGCCCAGCCGGTACACCACCCAGCGGTAGCTCTTCGCCGAGGAGAGGGACACCGCCACGCGCAGCGTGTCGCCCTGCTTCAGCGTGGTCTCGAGCGCGTAGCCCTCAATCTCGCGGGAGTTGGCCACCCGGTCGCCCGCGTCGCGGTTGATGCGCCACGCCGTCGTCCCGGGGCGCTGGTTCTCCTTGCGCACCGCGTCCGCGTCGCGCGGCGGAGGCTCCGGGAGGGGGCCGGCGTCCGGCTCCTCCACGCCGCCGTCGGGCCCGGCCTCGCCGCCGTCGCTGCCTGCGTCGATGATGCCGGGGTGGAAGCCGCCGTCGCCCCCGTCGTGGCCGTCCTCCAGGGGGGGCTCGTCATGGCGGTCCCCCAGGTCCGGCCGCTCGGGCGTGGGCTGCTCCTGGCAGCCGCCCCACGCGAACAGGAGGGTCAGTCCGCCCGCCACCATCCACCACCGGCTTCCCCGTGCCATCCCGTCCTCCACCTCACGGTGTTCAGGACGCGAGGGTAGGCACGAACCCACCGGAGGGAAGCGGGGTGCCACGCCGGAGCCGCATGGATCAACAATCCACCCCCGGCGTGTCCGCATGTGGGAAGAGGCCTACCCGCCGAGGAGCTCCCGGTGCACCCGGGCCGTCAGCTCCTTCAGGTGCGTCTTGTCCACCAGCAACGTCAGCTGCAGCGGCGAGGTGTGGACGGCGTACACCCGCGCTCCCAATTCCTCCGCCGCCGCCAGCGCGCGCCGCAGCGGCACCCAGTCCGCGTTCAGCCCCACCCCGACACAGGTGACGGTGCCCAGGTCCTCGCGCCACGACACCGCCTCGCCGAAGCGCGTGGCCAGGTCCTTTCGCAGCGCGTCCGTCCCGTGGATGTCCGCCAGCGGCACGGCGATGGCGGTGTGCCTCGCACCGTCCGCGGGCCCGTCGAAGCCGAGCGTCCGGCCGCGCACCCCTCTGGCATCCAGGAACTCCAGCAGCGCCTCCAGCCGCACCTGTTCGCTGGCGGACAGCACCGCCATCTCCGGCTCGGCGGTGACGCCCTTCACCCGGTTGTCGGTGGGGACGGACAGCTCCTGCACCACCGTGCCCGTCCCCTGCCCGTGCGCGGTGCGCGCGAGGATGGCGATGCCGCTGGCCTTGGCCCACTCCACCGCCTGCGCGTTGAGCACCTTGGCGCCCGCGCTCGCCAGCTCCTGCATCTCGTCGTAGCTCAGCGACTCCAGCTTGCGCGCGTCCGGAACCACGCGAGGGTCCGCGCTGAAGACGCCGTCCACGTCGGAGAGGATTTCACACGCCTCCGCGTCCAGCGCGGCCGCCAGTGCTACCGCCGTCGTGTCCGAGCCGCCGCGCCCCAGCGTCGTCACTTCCTTCTTGAAGGACACGCCCTGGTAGCCCGCGACGATGACCACCTTGCCGCGCGCCAGCTCGTCGTGGATGCGGTACGGCCGCACCTCGACGATGCGGGCCTGCGCGTGCGCGTCGTTGGTGATGATGCCGCTCTGACTGCCGGTGAAGCTGATGGCCGGCACCCCCATCTCCTGGAGGGCCATGGACAACAGCGCCATGGAGATGCGCTCGCCACACGTCAGCAGCATGTCCAATTCGCGCCGGGGCGGGTCCACGGACACGCCCTTGGCCAGGGCCAGCAGCTCGTCCGTGGTGTCGCCCATGGCGCTCACCACCACCACCACCTGGTAGCCCGAGTCGCGCTTGTCCTTCACGCGCCCGGCCACCTTGCGAATCTTCTCCACGTCGGCGACCGAGGAGCCGCCGTACTTCTGCACCACGATTGGCATAGACGCCTCACTACCCCTGTTCGGCGTGTCCGGAGAACCGCACCGGAGACCCCTGTTGCAGGAGTCCGGCCAGCAGGCAAGCCCGCTCCCGGAGTACGGGAACTCGCCTTGACGGGCGAAAGTCGCTTTTATATCCGCGCGCCTTTTTCCGAGACCGTCAGGCGAGCACGCTCAACGGCCGGCGGCCCTGGGTGGCTCGCCTCTTCACGTGAGCCTTCCCATGCCGATGATCGAGGTGCAGCACCTCACCAAGCGCTACCGCGACAGGGTGGCCGTGGAGGACCTCACCTTCAGTGTCGAAGAGGGTGAGATTCTCGGCTTCCTCGGCCCCAATGGCGCCGGCAAGTCCACCACCATGAAGATTCTCACCGGCTTCCTGCCGCCGTCGGCGGGCACGGCCCGGGTGGGAGGCTTCGACGTCTTCGAGCAGCCGCTGGAGGTGAAGCGGCGCATCGGCTACCTGCCGGAGACGCCGCCGCTCTACCCGGAGATGACGGTGCGCGGGTACCTCAAGTTCGTGGCGTCCCTGAAGGGGCTGCCCGGCCGCGGCCTCAAGGTAGAGGTGGAGCGGGTGGCCGGCCTCACCGGCGTGTCGCACGTCCTGGACCGCGTCATCCAGAACCTCTCCAAGGGCTACAAGCAGCGCGTCGGCATCGCCCAGGCGCTGCTCGGCTCGCCGCCGGTGCTCATCCTCGACGAGCCCACCGAGGGCCTGGACCCCGCGCAGCGCGCCGAGGTCCGCGCCCTCATCAAGGGGCTTGCAGGCAAGCACACCGTCATCCTCTCCACGCACATCCTCCCGGAGGTGACGATGACGTGCGAGAAGGCCCTCATCATCAACCAGGGGAAGATTGTCGCCTACGACGAGATCCGCAAGCTGGCCAGCCTCCACGGCCAGGCGGAGAGCGCGTCGCTGGAAGAAGTCTTCATCAAGCTGACCGCCGCCTGAGCGGCGCACGCCTTCAAGGAACCCATCCATGCGCACCGCCCTGGCGATTGCCCGCAAGGAACTGTCCATCTACTTCACGACGCCGTGGGCCTACGCGGTCTTCACGGCGATGGTGGCGCTCTCGTCGTTCTTCTTCGTGGACCTGCTGCAGAAGTTCAAACAGGTGCAGGACATGGCGCGGCTGATGGGCTGGGAGCAGATGCCCCCGGACTTCAGCGTCTACCGCAACCTCACCGACGGCGTGGTCGTGCAGCTGTGGGGCACCGTCCTCATCATCACCCTCTTCGTGGCGCCCTTCCTCTCCATGCGGCTGTTCGCCGAGGAGAAGCGCAACAAGACTTTCGAGCTGCTGATGACGGCGCCGGTGCGGCCCATCGAAATCGTGGTGGGCAAGTACCTGGGCGGGCTGGGCGTCATCTCCGCCACGCTGGGGCTCACCATCGTCTTCCCGCTGCTGCTGTCCGCGTTCGGCAAGGCGGAGTCCGGCACCGCGCTGGAGTGGTCCACCGTGCTGCTGGGCTACGGCGGGCTGCTGGTGTGGGGCGCCACCTGCATGGCGGTGGGGCTGTTCATCTCCGCGCTGACGGAGAGCCAGATGCTGGCGGCCTTCCTCACCTTCTCCGTGCTGCTGCCGTGGATGCTGCTGTCCGGCGTGGCGCAGTCCGTGGAGGAGCCACTGCGCTCCGTACTGTCCTATCTGTCCTTCGACGCGCAGTTGCAGAACATGCTCAAGGGGGTGATGGACGTGCAGTCGCTCGTGTTCTTCGCCTCCGTCATCGTCTTCTCTCTGCTGCTCACCCACCGCACGGTGGAAGCGCAGCGCTGGGCCTGAACCGACATGAAAGCGTCCAACATCGGTAAGGTGCTGGGAGCCTTCGGACTCCTGTTGCTGCTGTCGAGCCCGTTCACGCTGTTCGTCACCTCGGGCAGCCTCGTGGCCGCCGGCGTGAAGGCGGGCCTCGGGTTGGTGCTGCTCGGCGCGTACGTCGCCACCAACTACAAGCAGTTCGGCCAGTTCGCCTCGCGCAAGTCGAGCTTCTTCTTCGCCACCACCGTGCTCACCGCGCTGGTGGTGCTGGCCGGCCTGGTGGCGGTGAACTACATCGCCCACCAGAAGAACCAGACCTGGGATTTGACGAAGGGGAAGCTCTACACGCTGGCGCCGCAGACGACGTCCACCCTGGCCGCGCTGCCGGACAAGGTGCGCGCCCTCGGCTTCATCCCGCCCTCGCACCCGAACTACGGCCTGCTGGACGAGCTGTTCCAGCGCTACCACGCGCAGGCGCCGGAGAAGTTCGAGTACGCCTTCAAGGACCCGCGCCGCAGCCCGGACCTGGCCGCGAAGTACCAGCTCAAGGAGGGCCAGGCGACGGTGGTGCTGGTGCGCGGCGAGGGCGCCAACGAGTCGCACACCACGCTCAACATGCTGTCCGAGCAGGAGCTGACCAACGCCCTCATCAAGCTGGCCGCGGTGGGGACGCAGAAGGTCTACTTCGTCACCGGACACGGCGAGTGGCCGCTGGTGAAGGAGCAGGCGCCGCCCACGGACCCGGGCGCCAGCCTGTCCGAGCTGACGCGGCAGCTCCGGCAGGAGGGCTACACCCCGGAGGCGCTCAACCTCGCGGGGAAGACGGAGGTGCCCAGGGACGCCTCGGTGCTCATCATCGCGGGGGCGCGCACGCCGTACGCGAAGCCGGAGGTGGAGGCACTCCAGAAGTACCTCGCCACGGGTGGGCGGCTGCTCTACTTCGCGGACGCGGGGCTGGAGGACGGCCTGGACGCGCTGCTGGCCGAGTACGGCGTGCAGGTGGATGACGGCATCGCCGCGGACGCGCAGTTCAACAGCGGCAACCCGTACGTGGTGCTGTCGGCCTTCTACAGCGAGCACGACATCGTCAAGCCGCTGAAGGCGCGCGGGCTGAACATCGAGTTCCCCACCCCGCGCAGCCTGTCCGCGCTGCGCTTCGGCCTGGTCCCGGGCGTGAAGGTGGATCCGCTGGTGCTCACCTCGCAGTACGGCTGGGTGGAGACGAAGCCGGAGGAGAACGCCATGCCCTCCGACGGCGAGAAGACGGGCCAGCTCACGCTGGCGGTGGCCGCCACACGCGTCACGAGTGACGCGCAGGACAAGCGCTTCGACGTGGCGCGGCTGGTGGTGGTGGGTGACTCGGAGCTCCTCCTGGACCCGAACTGGGGGCACGAGCCCAACCGCAACCTGGTGATGAACGCGCTGGGCTGGGCGTCCAACCAGATTCAGCGCATCACCATCCGCCCGCCGGACCGCGAGGTGTCCACGCTGGAGCTGGACGAGGCGTCGATGGACGGCATCCGCTTCGTCTCCACGGACCTGCTCCCCCTGTCGCTGCTGGGCATGGGGCTGGCCATCTGGCTCTCGAGGCGCAACAAGTGAAGCAGACCCAGAAGAACCTGGTGGCGCTGCTCGCCCTCACCGCCGCCGCGGCGGGCCTGGGCCTCTACGCGTGGTACGGCGTGAAGGAGCCCGACACGCGCGAGGCCGAGCGCAAGCAGGTGTCGGAGCAGCTCTTCGCCGCCCCCGAGGCCGGCGCGAAGGACGAGGACGGCAAGGCTCCGCCCGCCCCCGTCTTCACGAAGCTCACGGTGAAGGCGAGCGGCGGCACCACGGAGCTGGCGCGCGAGAAGGACGGCACGTGGCGAGTCACCTCCCCCGTGTCTGCCCGCGCGGAGACGGCGGCGGTGGAGGCGATGACGAGCACGCTGGCTTCGTCGAAGTTCAGCGCCACCGTGGAGGAGGCGCCCACCGACGCGGACCTGGAGAAGTACGGGCTGAAGACGCCCGTCTTCTCCGTGACGGCGACGGCGTCCGTGGGCAGTCCGGCGCGGGAGCACACCGTGACGCTGCACGGCGGCATCGAGAACACCTTCGACGGCTCCGTCTACGTGCGCCGCGAGGGGGACCCGAAGGTGTACGCCGCGCCGGGTGCGGTGCGCTGGTCGCTGGACAGGGACAGCTTCGCGTTGCGCACGAAGGAGTTCCTCGGGCCGCTGGAGGAGCCCTCGCTCCAGAGCATCGAGGTGAAGGCGAAGGCGAACGCGTACCTGCTGGCGCGCGACACGGGCGGGACGGGGTGGCGGCTGGTGAAGCCGGTGGCGGAGCGCGCGGACGAGGTGAAGGTGGCGGACCTGCTGACGGCGCTGAAGGAGCAGCGGGCGCTGTCCTTCCCGGCAGACTCGGCGGAGGCGCGCCAGAAGCTGGGCCTGGAGGCGCCGGTGGTGGACGCGCGCTTCACGCCGGCCACGGGCGAACCGGTGCGCCTGCGCCTGTCCCAGGTGACGGAGGGCGGGGAGACGAAGGTCTATGCGCTGCGCGAGCAGGGCTCACAGTCGCTGCTGGGCGAGGTGCCCGAGAGCGCGCTGGCCGTGCTGGACGTGGGCGTGCCGGAATTGAAGGACAAGCGCGTGCTGGCCTTCCGCCGCGAGGACGTGAAGCGCCTGGTGTTCCACCCGGGCGGCGGCGCGGAGCCGATTGCCGTGGCGCGCGTGACGGGCACGGACGGCGGCGCCGGGGTGTGGGAGGTGGAGTCCCCGAAGCAGGGCAAGGCGCAGCACTTCAAGGTGGCGTCGGTGCTGGGCTCGCTGGACACCTTCAAGGCGTCGGCCTTCGGCGAGGCGAAGCCGAAGAGCTGGGCGAAGTACGGCATCTCCGACGCGTCGAGGGGCGCGGTGCTCCAGGGCGCGGACGGGAAGGAACTGGCGCGGCTGTGGCTGGGCAACGAGGTGAAGGACAAGCCCGGCGCGGTATACGCGCGCGGCTCCGGGCCGGACGTACTGGAGGTGTCCGCCACGTGGGTGGAGCTGCCCGCGAAGGTGGAGGACGTGCTGGAGGCCCCGCCCTCCCCCGCTGACGGCGGGCCCGACGCGACGGCGGCGCCCACGCCCTGAGCGTGGGCGCGTGAAGCCACACGCGCCCGCCGCTCACATCCGCTCGGGCTCGATGATGCCGGCGAACGGCTCCCAGCTGTCTTCCATGGTGACGTAGTTGTCGGTCAGCTCCTCGCCCTGGGCGATGTCCCGGAGCGCCAGGGTGTACTGGCGGGTCGGGTCATTGCCGCAGTTCGGCTGGGGCGAGTGGTTCATGAAGCGCGCGTGGTCACCGCACAGCACCAGCGTGCCCCGGTCGCTGTACGCGTAGCGGGACAGGAAGCTCTTCATCATCGGCGGCATCTGCTTCACGTCGTCCGGCGTGAAGCGCTGGTCCACCGGCGGGTCGAACCCCCAGACGACCGCCCCCTTGGCAATGGGCTCACCCGCGAACAGACCGACGCCATGGATGCCTGACTGGGCGATGTACGTCTTCACACGCAGCATGGTGTGTGTGTCCTCGACCCGCGGCGCTCCGATGCCCTCGCATCGTCCGGTCCGCGTCTCCGTCCACAAGGTATCTACGCAGGCACCAGGGATGAAGGCCCAGGCGGAATCGCCGCGTCCTGGTGGGTAGCCGACAACGGAGTCCAACCCCGCTTCGTTGGGGCTCGGCGAAAGAACAACCACCGGGTGGGGCGCGAGGACGCGACAACCTCCCGGGGGTGGTCTGTCAGTGCAGCTTCCCCGCTTCCGGCGTTTCGATGAAGCGCCCGTAGTCCTCGTCCACCTGGTCCGCGTAGGTGCAGGCGAAGTCGGCCACGGCTTCCTCGAAACAAGGTCCGCTGCCCAGGTAGCCGGAAATGGCCGCGGCATCTCCCGTGCGCGCGTGGGCGCGGGCCAGCGTGGCGCCGCAGGACTCCGCGTACTCGAGGAACACGTCCGGCTCCATCTTCTCCACGTCCAGCGAGCCCTTCATGTCGCGCAACTGCCGGACGTAGAAGGCGCCCATCCCCTCCACCTCCGTCCACCCGAGGAACAAGTCCGAGAAGGCCTGCATCCGCTTCTGCCCCACCACCACGCGCTCGCCGTGGCTCCGGAAGCCGCTCGGGCCCAGGTGGGGCTCCAGCACGGAGGCCTGCGCCTCCTTCACCTGGAGCACCAGCGGATCATTTCCGCCGTTGCCCTCGCACAGCACCACGTAGGCCTGGAGCCCCACGCTGCCCACGCCCACCACCTTGAAGCCCCACTCGCGCTGCTGGTACCGCAGGCAGAGGTCCCTCATGGCGCCGTCCAGCGAGGACAGGTAGCCCAACGTCAGGCGCTTCATCCGCCGGCGCAGCTCCGCCGCGGAGATGCCCATCTTCACCGAGGCGAGCGGGAAGAGCAGCGGAGGCTGGTACGCGAGATGCCGCTTGCCGTCGCGCTCCTCGGTGAGCTTCTCCACCGCGTGGGCACTGGTGTGGCGCAGGGCCTTCTCCACGGCCTGCTGCGCGAGCCCATCCGCACTGGAGCAGTCGCGCATGAGCTGCTCCGCGTCCACGCCCCGGGACCACACCTCCAGCAGCCCCTGCGGGGCGAGCTCGCGCATCATCCGCCGGTAGGCCCTCACCGCGTGGCGGGCCGCCCTCTTCCCACTGCCGAGCCCGTTCTGCCTCGCCGCCACCACGCAGCTGGCCGCCAGCCGCTTCACGTCCCACTCGAAGGGGCCGGGCAGCGTCTCGTCGAAGTCGTTGAGGTCGAAGATGAGGCGGCGCTCCGGCGTACCGAAGAGGCCGAAGTTGGCCAGGTGCGCGTCTCCGCATATCTGGCTGCGAAGGCCGCTCACCGGTGTGCGCGACAAGTCGCGCGCCATGACGAAGGGCGTGCCCCGGAGGAAGGCGAAGCTCGACTCCGCCATGCGCTCGTGGCGCACGGGGACGAGCCACGGCAGCCGTGTCGAGTCGGTGAGTCGGAGCTGCTCCAGCGGCTCCCGGCCCCGGAAGGGCTTCCACAGGGCATGGTCGCTCCGGGGACAGCGCTTGCGCAGGGCCCGGCCCGCGGCCATCCGCTCGTCGACACTCCGGAAGTCACCCCGGGCCAGCAGCGAGGGCTTCTTGCCTCGCTGTGTACGGCGAACCTTCTGTTGCTGCTCGGCGGAGACCAGCGGAACCTTCGCGGCCCCCAGCTCTGCGGACGGGTCCTCCGAATCCATGGTGCTCGCTCCCCTTCGAGGAAGGTGGAGCTGGAGCGAACGGACTGGAAGCACCCGGCCTGGGAAGCGCTGCCTGCCTGCCCGCCCTCTCGCACCCCGGGTGCGCCGTCGCGGCCTTCAGGGCGTGGACGGCGGCAGCGAAGGCGGAGGCGGAACCTCGCGGATGCGCGCGCGGGACGAGCGCTTCTCCACCACGTCGAGCGCGACATCCACCGTCTTGCCGGCCACGCGGGTCACCAGGCGCACCATCGCGTAGGAGGTGGACAGGGCCAGGTCATGCAGCTCGTGGATGCGGCGGACGGGCGCGTCCAGTGGCCGAATCCGGCGCAGCAGCCGGAAGGGCACCGCCGCGGTGCGACGGTGGACGCCCTCGACGGCCTTCGCGCCCTTGTCCACCACGTCCTGCACCAGGGACTTCAGCCCGCGCCAGCGCTTCATGGGGACACCTCCTCGAACCAGGACTGGAGCTGCGCGTAGACGCGCGCGTCGTGCGCCAGCGCGAAGTGGTGCGCGCCCGGGACGACGCGCACGTGCTCCGGCGGAACGAGGAGGTCGTGCACCGTGTTCCCGGCCCTGCCCGCGGCGCTCGTCAGCGGGACGACGCCATCTCCGAACAGCAGGGAGACGAGGTGCCGCTCCTTCTCGGCCAGCGCACCCACGACCAGGTGGTGTGAGATTCCCGGGAGCAGCGGAACGGGATGCGCGCGACTCTGGAGAGGCACGTCCGGGGACGCGCCTTCCCAGTCCCGCTTCAGGAGACGGGCGACGCCCAGGTCCTTCACTCCACTGCTGCGCAGGTCCGCCACGTCCGCGATGAGCTGCGTATACGCATTCGGCACCTTGCGCAGCACCCACGAGACGGCGCTGCCCACCCGCTCCAGCGGACTGCCCAGGTGGGGCACGCCGATGTACACGGCGCGGCGGACGCGAGACAGCCACGCCTGGCCCGCCTCGGCGGCCACGTGGCATGCGCTGCGCACCACGAGCCCGCCCATGCTGTAGCCCACCAGGACGAGCTCCTCGACGGGCACCGGGAACGCGGCGACGAGTTCCTCCAGCAGCCGCGCCAGGGACTCACCGTTGTCGGAGATGTGCAGGCCCGTGTTGTAGCGGAGGTAGAGCGGCGTGAAGCCGTGGTCGCGCTCCAGCTGCGCGCCGTATGTCGTCGCCGGCTCCTCAGGGTAGGACCACACGGCCTCGGTGACGGCGAGCCCGTGGACCCAGAGCGCCAGCCGCCCCCGCGAGTGGGGATACGCGCGACGAAGCGATTCGCGGTCGAGCGCCAGCGGGCGCCCGTCGTGGAAGAGCTCCATCGGCGTGGCCAGCCCGTTGTCGCTCCGGTGCAGGTAGTCCCCCACAACGCCGTTGAGGACGCCGATGGCGAACTCCACCCCGCCACCGCTCGCTCGCGCTGGAGGAACCACCGGGGTTTCCGGCACGGACGCCGGGACATCCATCGCTTCGAGTGGGGTCATGGCAGCCTCGCGGATCGACCTTGACACACCGCGACATGAATCACCACTCACCTTCCCGAGGGCTGTACCGCTCGCCCTGTTGCCAGCTCGTGCACCTGGACCTGAACGCGGGCCACTTCACCGAGCTGGAGCAGAGAGAGTGACGGGCTTCAGGAGGTTGTCCGAGCGCTCCAGCTCCACCCGCCGCAGGAACGGGTCCACGCCGACGTAGGCGGGCCGCTCCTTCACGATGACGGAGACCTCCGTCGAGGCACCGGTGAAGCGGTGCTTCGCCGCGTACAGCGGGGACTCCGTCGCGGACATGGCCTCCGGGTGCTGGGCGAACACGCCGACATCCAGCTCCTCGTCCAGCTCCAGCGGGACGTCCTCACTTCCACGGTGGGCCGTCTTCGCCGCGGCAATCCGGGCGGTGACGCGGTAGCGGCCGTCCGCCAGCGGCTCGTACGTCGCGGACTCCACCTTCAAGTCGTAGAGCACGACCTCCTTCATCCACTGGTCGATGAGTGCACGGTGGGCCTCGGACGCCTCGGTACGCAGCGCGGCCACCAGGTCGAGCGCCGTCGGCTGCGCGTTCGGCCAGGCGCGCTCACTCACGAGCCTTCGCAGCGCCCGGTTCACCGCCGCCTCGCCCAACAGGTCGCTCAGCGCGTTCATCACCACCGCGCCCTTGCCGTAGTAGAGGTACGACTGGTCCTTCACCCCGGTGAGCGCCGGCTCTTCGCCGTCCTCCGAGGCCCGGCCCCTCAGGTAGCGGTCCAGGTCGAAGGCGAGCACCCCGCGCACGTGCGGCTCGCCGTACGTGGCCTTCAGCACGAGCTGCTCGGAGTACTTCGCCAGCGACTCGGTGATGGTGGATGCCCCCGGGCCGTTCGCCGGGTCCACCTGGTGTCCCCACCACTGGTGGGCCACCTCGTGCGCGATGCGCCGGGTGATGAGGTCCACGCCCTCCGCGCCGCGCAGGTCCGCCACGAAGCCCCGGTGCTCCGGGTAGTAGATGGTGTTCGACAGCGCGAGCGCGCCGAAGCCCCAGTAGGAAGGCACCTCCACGATGCGCAACTGCGCGTGCGGATACGGACCGAACTGCGCGCCGAAGACCTCCAGCGAGCGCGTCGCCGCGGCCATCATCCGGGCCACGTTGGCCGCATGCTCAGGGTGGTAATACACCTCCACGTCGATGCCCTGATGCTTCACCTTCGCCACCGCGTAGCAAGCGGACACGAAGGCGAACCAGTTCACCGTGGGCCGGTCCATGACGTAGTGGAAGTAGCGTCGTCCGCCGTCCCGCCACTCCCTACGCAGCGCACCGGGCGCCACCGCGAGCTGGTCGTCCGACGTCGACAGCGTCGTCTCCAGCGTGGTCCACGCGCGCTGCCGGCCGCCCTCCTCCGAGAGCCCCAGGTCTCCCTCGTCGATGGCTTCGACCACCGGTGTCTCGGGAAGGCCTCGCTTGCGTCGCTCGCGCGCGTCCTTGAGCTCGTAGCCCTTGCGGTAGCCGATGGTGGGGAACGCCTCCACGTTGGCGATGAACGAGCCGTTCTCGACGATGGAGTCCTCGGGCTCCGAAGTGTCGATGCCCCGTCGCACCACATCGACTTTGAAGGTCAGCTCGGCCCGCGCACCGGGCGGCATGGGGTGCTCAAGCCGGAACTCATACATCCCGAAGCGGGCGTCGTGAGAGTGCAGCCGCGCGCCCGCCAGCTTCAGCGCGGCCAGGCTCACGTCGCGCTGCACGGAGACCCAGATGGTCTGGATGGGCTCCGAGGTCCGGTTCTCCAGCTGGTACGTGCCGGCCGCCTGGTAGCGCGCTTCCTGGGGGAAGAGGTCGACATTGGACTTCACCGCCACGATGCTCGGTTGCGCCAACGTCTCGTAGCGCTGGTAGGCCTTCTCGTAGTCCGCCTTCCAGTCGGCGCGCTGCGAGCGCGTCTCGTAGAGGTTCAGCACGTTCGTGCCGTGGAAGATGAAGCCTCCCGCCACGATGAACACGCCCAGGCAGGCCGCCGCGCCCACCCTTCCGCTCCGCCCCCACACACGAGGCAGCGCCGCGAAACGCGCCCGCAGCGGAGGACTGACGCCGCGCCGCCACAGGCCGCAGGTGACGAGTCCCAGCAGGCCCGCGAACGCGCCCCAGTACACCATGAACGCGGAGAAGGACGCGGTAGCGGGGCCGAAGCCGTTCATGTCCGAGTACCGCACCGGAGGCCCACCCGCGTAGCGCAGCAGGCCGTGCTCCAGTCCCACCACTCCGCCCTGACGGAGGACCAGCGCCAGGAGCAGAGCCAGGAACATGCCCACGTACCGGTTCGGGCTCAGCGTCTGGAGCCCCAGCACCGCCACCGCGAACAGCAGCAGCGGCAGCCCCGTGAAGTACAGGAGCGACAGGTACAGCCCCGGCTCCAGGTGGAAGTAGCCGCGCGAGATCTGGAACAGCACCGCGATGCCCACCGCCGAGGCGGCCAGCATGACGACCAGCACGGCCAGCACCGCCAGCTTGGACACGTAGAGCACGGCGCTGGACACCGGCGTCGCGTCGACCAATTCGCTCATGCGGACGACGCGCTCGCGCCAGACCAGCTCCGCGCCGAAGTAGACCAGCGTGAGGGTGCCGATGAGCGACAGCGTCTGCTGGAGGTTCGGGAGCAGCACCGCCGTCGTCGGCAGCAGGTGCGTGCCGTACTCCGTGCGGGTGGAGCCCGCGACGACCTCCATGCCCACCACGACGACCCACAGCGCGAGCAGCGACAGGAAGGCCCCGCTCTTCAACACGTACCGCGACTCCAGCCGCACCGCGGACCTCAGCGCGGCCCAGGCGAGGGCAACCGCACTGCCCTCGCTCGCCACCGGCCGGTACGCGGTCCCTGGCGGTGCCTCCTCCTTCGTCCCTCCCCTGCCCGTCTTCGACCCGGGCGACACACGGAAGGCGAAGCGCTGGTAGACGAAGCCCAGCACACACGCCGAGACGCCCAGCCACAGCAGGCGGTTCAGCAGGAAGGGGCCTTCCAGCCCGAGCAGGCGGGTATTCCGCTCATGCTCTGTCCAGTACCGCGTCTGCGTGAAGAACGCGGACAGGCCGAACGGGTCCAGCAGCGCGGCGCGCGCCATGGCCTCGGGCGTCTGCGGCGCGGCCCCCGCCATCAGCGGCGAGTCCCCCAACATGGAGCCCACGAAGTAGAGCGCGTAGAGGAAGACGGCTCCGATGTAGCTGGCCAGCGCGCTGCGCGTCAGCGCGGAGATGGCGAACAGCAGTGACGCCGCGAAGACCAGGTTGGGCAGCACCATCACCGCGAGCGCCCACACGTAGCGAAGCACCTCCGTGTCCCCGAGCCGCTCCGGGTCCACGGCCAACACCCTCGGCGCCAGCATCAGCCCCAGCGCGGCCACCGTGAACACCGCGAGCGCGGCCAGCAGCGCTCCCGTGAATCGGGCGGACAGGTACGTGAGCTTGTGGATGGAGGTCGCGTAGACGAGCTCCTCCATCTTGTGCTCGCTGTCGCGCAGGGCCGCGTTCGCGCAGAAGAAGCTGAGCACGAAGATGGAGAACAGCGACAGCAGCCCCATCGACTGCATGACGGAGTGCGGCGAGTTGACGTGCACGTTGTCCGGGCCGTAGCCCGTGCCGACGAACACGAAGGCCATTCCCACGAAGGCCGCGACGGCCACGAAGAAGGCAAGCTGGCGCGTCTGGTAGCGCCACTCGAAGCGAAGCACCTCGCCGAGCATGACGTCCCCTCAGACCGCGTGAGGCCCGGACGACAGGGCGGAGAAGTAGACGTCTTCCAGGTCCGCCGGCACGGACTCGAATCCCGGCCCCGGCGACGCGTCCGCCAACACGCGCAGCACCGTCTTCCCTCCGGAGAGCTGCGTGGACAGCACGGAGCGGGACGCGCGGTGGCCGGCGACCTCGTGCTTCTCCACCGTCTTGCGCCACACGCGGCCGGCCAGCTCCGCGACGAGCGTCTCGGGCGCGCCTTCCCGCAGCACGCGGCCTCCGGACAGGATGGCCATGCGCGGACAGAGCTGGCGCACGTCCTCGACGATGTGCGTGGACAGCAGCACGACGACGTTCTCGCCCACTTCACTCAGCAGGTTGTGGAACCGGTTGCGCTCCTCCGGATCCAGCCCCGCGGTGGGCTCGTCGACGATGAGCATCCGCGGGTCGCCCAGCAGTGCCTGGGCAATCCCGAAGCGCTGCCGCATGCCTCCCGAGAAGCCGCTGACGGCCTTCTTGCGGTGCTCATACAGGTTCGTCTGGTGCAGCAGCGCGTCCACCTGCTCGCGCCGCGCGCGCCGGTCCGTCAGGCCCTTGAGCACGCCCAGGTGGTCCAGCAACTCGCTGGCCGACACGCCGGGGTACACGCCGAAGTCCTGCGGCAGATACCCGAGGTGCCTCCGGTGCGCGCGCGGGTCCGCGAGCACGTCGGCGCCGTCGAAGGTGAGCTGCCCCGCGTCCGGCGGCTGGAGCGTGGCCAGGATGCGCATCAGGGTGGACTTGCCCGCCCCGTTCGGCCCGAGCAGACCGAAGAGTCCCCTCTCAATCGTCAGGTCGATGCCCTGGAGCGCACGCACCCCATTCGGATAGGTCTTCGACACGGCGCGGATGTGCAGCATGGCCTCGCGTGTACGGGCCACCCCGTCCCCCATTGCAGGCCCCTCTACACTTCCAGCAACACGTACCGCTGGTCCGGGGTGTGCTTCGCCAGCAGGGGCATGGCCACGTTGTAGACGGGGATGCCGCTCTTGGTCTTCCCGTTGCGCGTGCCGTGGTGCGCGTGTCCGTGGAAGACGGCCTCCGCGCCGTAGTGGTCAATCGGCATCGACAGCCGGCTCGTCCCGAGGAACGGGCGGATTTCGATGTTCTCCCCGTCCAGCGTCTCCGGCACCGGGGAGTAGTGCATGATGACCACCTTCTTCGCCGTGTCGAGGTGGCTCAGCGCGGCCTCCAGCTTGAGCGACTCGTGCACCGCCTCCTGCACGAAGGCCTTCGTCTGTCCCTCGCCGAAGGCCTGCAGCGTCGCGTTGCCGAAGCCGCCGCCGAAGCCCTTCACGCCCGCCACGCCCAGCACCTTCTCGAAGATGAAGTGGTCCCCGTCGAGCAGGTGGACGCCCACCTTCGACAGCTCGCTGCTGATCTCCTTGACCTGGTTGTGCTCGTAGTCGTGGTTGCCCAGCACCGCCGCGCACGGCACACGCAGCGCGGACAGCTCCTCCGCGAGCACCTTGCCCTCCTCGATCATTCCCCTGTCCGTCAGGTCCCCGCACAGCACGAGCAGGTCCGCCGTGGCGTTCACCTGTTTGACGAGCTGTCGGAAGCGTCCGTGTTGGTCCTCGCGGCAGTGAAGGTCACCGACTGCCGCCAACCGAATTTTCGAGCTCGGATCGCGTGCCACGCTCGTCTCCCTGCTGTCGTTCGTTCTCGTCCCAGGCCCGCCCGTCGCGGAAGCCCCAGTGGTGGATGTCGACGTGATAGTTCACCCGCGAGATGAGGTTCCCGCGGCACAGCTTGTCCTCCCAGCACCCCTCGCGGATGGTGTGCAGCGTGCGGCTCATCAGCTCCGCCATCACCCAGTCGGGGACCATGTCCCGCTCGGACGGATAGGCGAACCGGTACATCATCAGGTGGCTGAGCAGCACCTCCCAGTACCGGTCGAAGCGGCGCATCAGCCGCTCCCAGTCCATGCTCCGCCCCGCCTTCAGGATGAGGTGATTCACGTCCGAGCCGTCATACCGCTCGCGCTCGTTGACGAAGGCCTTGGACCAGATCATCTCCTCGGCGGGCGCCACCAGACACTCGTGCCCGAAGATGGCGCACGTCTTGGCGTGGCTGAACCACTCGTCGTCCACCACCGCCACGCCGTTGCCGGACGAGAAGATGAAGTCGACGAAGTAGTCGCCCTTGTAGGCCTTGTAGATCCACACCTCGTCCGCGCGCTCGGTGCGCCAGCCGTCCGCCTCCAGCACCTCGAGCGCGCGCAGTGCGTCACGCTTGCGTGGGAAGAGGTCCAGGTCCTTCGTGTCCCGGTAGATGCCGGTATAGGTCGCGTACGCGTACGCACCGCCCACCACGAAGGGCACTCCCGCATCGACCAGGAGCCCAATCGCCCGGGCGCGGGCGTTGATCTCGTCCGGAGCGCGGTCGCGCTCGGCCAGCGTGGCGTCCGTGCCCATCTCCCCGGGATGGTTGGGGTGTCTCATTTCCATGCGCGAAAGGTAGGGATGGAGGAATTCCGCCGTGCGAAGGCCGGGTGAAAATGCCTGGGGAGCGGACAGCCAACCGCCAAACCGTTGATTTTCCGAAACTTTCCCCGGCCAGACAGGCGCCTTTTCTGTTTTTCGGCGGGGCTGTGTCCATTGGGGCGAACACGTTGCCGCACGGCCCGCCGGGGGCCGGCCGAAAGGAAGAAGAACCATGCTGCGCAAGAGCCTGCTGTGTGCCGCCCTGCTGGTCGCTGGCTGTGACTCCGCGAAGAACGACGAGGAGTCGTTCCGCGAGGGCCTTCCCTCCAAGGACATGGTGGAGATGAAGGCGCCGAAGAAGAACGGCCAGGGGCTGACCTCGGCGTTCTACGGGCAGGGGCAGACGGCGGAGTACTACCAGCTCACCGTGGGCGCCGCGGTGACGGTGAACGGCGGCACGCTGGCGGTGCTCAACCTCATCGAGGAAATCGTCAAGCACACGCCGACCTCCATCGAGGGGGACGTGGCGGTGTGGGGTCCGCACACGGACGCGCTCAGCCCCAGCACCTGGAAGCTGACCGTCACGCGCACGGACGACGACACCTACTCGTGGGTGCTGGAGGGCAAGGCGAAGAACGCGGAGGACTCGGCCTTCGTGGCGGTGCTGTCCGGCTCGCACACGGCCGCGGTGGACGCGGATGGCGAGCGCGTGAAGGGCTTCGGCTCCGGCGAGTTCCTCATCGACTGGGAGCAGATGCGCACCCTGCCCAACCAGAACCAGAACGAGATGGGCACCGCGGAGATCCAGTACTCGCGCACGGACGCGAAGGCGGTGGCGTCGGTGGTGGCGCAGTTCCACCAGGTCCGTGACGAGGAGGTGCAGGGCGGCCGCGTGGACGCGAACTACAGCTTCAAGCAGGCCCCGGGCGCGGGCGGCGAGCTGGACTTTGTCCTGAAGAAGAACATCGACACCGACTCCACGCGCACGAAGCTGGAGAACCTCTCCATCAAGAGCCGCTGGGAGGCCACCGGGGCTGGCCGCTCGGACATCGAGCTGTCGGGCGGGGACCTGTTCGGCAAGGCGACGGTGAGCGAGTGCTGGGACAGCAACTTCCTCAGCGCCTACTTCGCGGTCAGCTTCAATCCGGCCGTTGGATACGGAACGGTCAGCGCCTGCGGCAACTTCACCACGCCTGTCACGCCGTGACGCAGCTCGCGGTAGGCTGCGGCGCGTGACGGGAACGAGCCAGCCGGTCCTCAAGGTGATTCAAGGTGGCCACCACCAGGACCGGCGGGCCCTCATGCGCGAGCTGTACACGAAGTATGGCGGCAGCGTGATGGGCCGCTGCCGCTACCTCCTGAAGGACGCGACGAAGGCAGAGGACGCGATGCACGACGTATTCGCCCGCGCCCTCACCCACGGCGACGACTTCCGCGCGGAGGCGTCGCCGCTGACGTGGTTGATGAAGATTGCCACCAACCACTGCCTCAACCAGCTCCGCTCGGAGCGGGCGGGCTGGCGGCAGTGGTTCGAGCGGGACGCGGCGGCGCGCTCGGAAGGGCACGGCGGCGCGGGCGAGCTGGAGACGCGCGACCTGGTGCGCCGGCTGCTGGCGAAGGTGGACGTGGAGACGCAGGCGGCGGTGGTGCACTACCACGTGGACGGGATGACGCTGGAAGAGGTGGCGACGGTGCTGGGGCGCTCGGTCCCCACCATCCGCAAGAGGCTGGAGCGCTTCGCCGAGCTGGGTGGAGAGGAGCTGAGGGTCCGATGAGCGCGCACGAGTCGGAGTGGACATTGCGCCGCCTGAGCGCCGGGGAGCTGGCCGCCGCCGAGGCCGCCCGTGCCCGCGCCCACGCGGCCAACTGCGCGGCCTGCGGCGCCACCCTGCGGGGGCTCGAGCAAGACCAGGCCCGCTTCGAGGCCGCGGTTCCCTTCGAGCACTTCGAGGCCGGCGTGGAGCGCGCGGTGCAGCGGCAGCGGCGCAGCGAGTCCTTCCGCACGCCGCCCCGGCGCTGGGTGGCGACGACGGTGGCGATGGCCGCCTCGGTGCTGGTGGTGGTGCTGGCCCGGCCCCTGCTGAGCAACGGCCGGGGACTCAATGGCCTCAAGGGCGGCGCGGTGGCGGAGCTGCGCATCGGCGGTGGCTCGGGCCCGCAGCGCGAGGCCCGCACGGACGCGCCCGAGGCGTTGGACTACGGCGAGCGGGTGAGGCTGGGCTACCAGGCCCACGAGCACCGGTACGTGGCGGCGGTGTCGGTGGACGCCATCGGCGAGGTGACGCCGCTCCACCCGGAGTCGGGCGAGAGCCTTCCGGTGGAGCCCGGCGCGGACATGCACTGGCTGCCGGACAGCTGGGAGCTGACGGGCTCCGGCGCCGAGCGCGTGGTGCTGGTGCTGACGGATGCGCCCGTGTCGGTGGACGCGTTGGTGGACGCGGCGCGGCGGGCCTTCCTGGCGGCGGACGGCAACGTGGAGCGCATGGCGCTGCTCGACGTGCCGGGTGAACAGACGCACTGGGTGCTGATCAAGCCATGAGCCCCCTGCCCTCCTCCCTTCGGGCCCTGGCCCTGTCGCTGGCCCTGGTGGCCACGGCCGCGCACGCGGATGTGCTGCGCCGCTTCGCGCTGGTGGCGGGCAACGACGAGGGCGGCGGTGACACGCGCCCCCTGCAGTTCGCCCGCGACGACGCGCGGAAGATGTTCGAGCTCCTGCAGCGGCTGGGCGGCGTGGCACCCGGGGACGCGAAGCTGCTGCTCGACGAGGACTCGCGGGACTTCCTCGCCGCGCTGACGGAGCTGGAGGGACGCGCGCGCGCGGCGCGGGCCCGGGGCGAGCGCACGGCGCTGATGGTCTACTACTCGGGCCATGCGAAGGACGGCTCGCTGCGGCTGGGCGACTCGCGGCTGGCCTACGAGGATTTGAAGCGCCGGCTGGCGGATGCTCCGGTGGACATCCGCATCGCCATCCTGGACTCGTGCCGCTCCGGCGCGCTGACGCGCACCAAGGGCGCGCGGCGGGCACCGGCCTTCGAGATTGAATCCGGCGCGGCGAGGGATGCGCGGGGCCTGGTCATCCTCACCTCCAGCTCGGCGGACGAGGACTCGCAGGAGTCGGACGCGCTGCGCGGCAGCTACTTCTCACACCACCTGGCCAGCGGCCTCCTGGGTGATGCGGACCGCAGCGGCGACGGACGGGTGACGCTGTTCGAGGCGTACTCGCATGCGTACGCGCGCACGGTGGCGGACACGGCGGCGAGCACCGCGGGCCCGCAGCACCCGACGTTCAGCTACGACCTGGCCGGCAACGGGGACCTGGTGCTGACGGACCTGCGCGCCAGCGGCGAGGGGCTGCTGGTGCCGGGCGCCGCGCCCGCGGGCACGTACTACTTCGTGGACCCGGGCGGCATGGTGGTGGCGGAGCTGGACAAGACGGCGGACGTGGAGCGCCGGGTGGCGCTGGCGCCGGGCACGTACCGGGTGAAGCGCCGCCTTCCGGACCGGCTGCGCATCGGCGAGGTGGAGGTGCCGCGCGGGCGGGCGGCGGTGCTGGAGGAGACGCGGCTGCGCGACGCGCCCTTCTCCGACGACCCGGTGAAGGGCGCCGCGCGGGACGGCGGCGCGTGGTGGACGGTGGGATTCTCCGGCGGGGTGCAGTCCTTCCTGGACGCGCCCACGCGCGACACGCTGTTCCTCTCCGTGGGCCTGCTGGGCGCGGAGGCGCAGCTGCACGACTACTTCCGACGCGACTGGGTGTGGGGCGTGGACGTGGCGGTGGGCGGCAAGCAGGCCGTGCTGGCGCTGCCCACACTGGCGGGGCCGGCCTACCGCTACTCGGTGACGAGCCTGGGCACCACGCTGACCGCTGAGTGGCCCCATGGAAGTGTGACGCCCTTCGTGGGCGGACGGCTGGCGTACCTCATGCTGCGGCGCGACTTCGAGGACGAGGCCTTCCCGGACCAGAAGTTCGCCATGTTCTCCCCGGGCGTGGTGGGCGGCGTGCGCTGGAAGCCGCTGCCGCGCCTGTACGTCACCGGTCAGGCCCGCCTCCACTACCTGCAATACACCGTCGATGAGCAGCGCTCGCTGGGTTACTGGGAGCTGGGCGCGCTCCTCACCTACCAGCCATGAAGGAGCACGCGATGCGACACCTGGCGATGGCCTGCCTGTGCCTGGCGGCGGCCGCGTGCGGCGGCGACTTCTCCAACGACGACCTCGAGTTCCTCAACGCGCTGCCCAAGCGCGAGGACCTGGCCGCGAAGCTGCCCGCGAGCAGCCAGGGCCGCACGGGCGGCGGGCTGACGACGCGCAAGGACGGGCTGTTGGTGAACCTGGGCGAGGTGTCCCAGCTCGCCTCGGACACGGACGACACGGGGCGCGACTTCAACACCGCGGTGGACGGGCTCTTGACGCTGCTGGAGAGCATCCGCGCCACGTCGCCCACCACGCGCGAGCCGGACCGCCGGGTGTGGGGCCCGTTCAAGGACAAGGACCACCCGGGCTTCGACGTGCGCTTCGTGATGGAGCGTGCGGAGCTGCGCTTCGACTACCAGCTGGAGTACCGCCGCACCGGCGCCGATGACACCGCGTGGTGGGCCTTCCTGACGGGCGCCTTCCAGGCGGACGCGGGCATCCGCAAGGGCGTGGGCACGCTGTCCCTGGACGTGAAGCGGGCCGTTCAGGAGGACTTCGCCGCGGGCGGCCTCATCACGCTGGACCGGCTGGACATCGACTATCAGACGAAGGCCCTGCCCACCCGGGTGGAGATGGCCTTCACGCCCCGGGGCGGCCTGACGGAGGCCGTGCGCTACACCTACCGCGAGGCGGAAGGCGGCCTGGGAGAGATGAAGTTCCGCCTGCCCGCCACGGACCTCGTCATCGGCGGCAAGCTGGAGGACGTGGAGCTGACCACGCGCTGGGCGCCGGACGGCCGGGGCATGGGCGTGCTGCTGGTGCTGGCCGGGGACATCCAGGGCGCGAAGTACACCGAGTGCTGGAATGCCCTGGGCCGCGTCACCTTCATCGCGCGCAGCTGGGACTTCTTCAATCCGACGGAGGGGGTGCGCACGACGTGCCCGGACTTCACCGCGCTGGACGAGTAGCCGGGAGCGAGCGCGCCCGGCCGCCCGCTCCTCTCGCTCTGGCGACCGGACATGTTGGAAGGCTGGCAGCCCGTCAACCGAGGGTGAACACGAAACCCGTCGCTCCAGAGGCGACTCGGTATAGTGCGCGCCATGAGTAATGGGCAGAAGACAGAGCAGCGCGCACAGCGTCCGGGGACACTGAAGAGCCTGGCGCTGGCGATGGCGTCCTGGCGGACGGCCGCGGTGACGCTGCTCTCGTTCTCCTCGGGTCTGCCCCTGGGCCTCGTCTGGATTGCGATTCCCGACTGGCTGCGCAGCGCGGGTGTGGACATCCGCGTGGTGGGACTCGTCACGCTCGCGCAGGCGCCCTGGTCCTTCAAGTTCCTCTGGTCGCCCCTCATGGACCGCTACGTGCCGCCCTTCTGGGGACGGCGGCGGGGATGGATGGCGCTGGCGCAGGTGGCCCTCTTCATCACCACGCTGGCGCTGGCGGGCGTGGGCGGTCACCCAGAAGCCGCGTGGGTGGTGGGCGCGCTGGCCATGGCGGTGGCGTTCTCCGCGGCCACGCAGGACATCGCCATCGACGCGTACTCGGTGGAGGTGCTGCGCAAGGAGGAGCAGGGCGTGGCGGTGGGCGCGCGCGTGGCGCTGTACCGCGCCGCCATGTTCATCGCCGGCTCTGCGGCCATCACCCTGGCGGGACGGATTTCGTGGAGCATCGTCGTCATCGGACTGGCGCTGCTCTACATCCCGCTGCTGTTCGTCACCCGCTTCGCCCCTGAGCCCGAGGAGCACGTCCCGCCTCCGCGCTCGCTGAAGGATGCCGTCTGGTACCCCTTCGTGGGCTTCCTGCAGCGGCACCGCGCGCTGGAAATCCTGGCGTTCGTCTTCGCGTACAAGCTGGCGGACAACCTCGGCGGCTCGCTGCTGCGCCCCTTCCTGGTGGACATGGGCTACAGCGCCACCGACCGCGGCGTGGCGCTGGGTACCATCGGCCTGTTCGGCACCATCGCCGGCACGCTGATTGGCGGCGCGTGGACCACGGTGCTGGGCCTGGGCCGGGCGCTGTGGCTGTTCGGCGTGGTGCAGATCGTCTCCAACATCGGCTACGTCCTCGTGGCGCGCGCCGGGGCACCCAATGAAGTGCTCATGTACTCCGCCATCGGCTTCGAGCAGGTGACGCAGGGCCTGGGCACCGGCGCCTTCTCCGTGCTGCTCTTGCGGCTCACGCAGAAGCGCTTCTCCGCCACCCAGTTCGCGCTGCTCTCCAGCCTCTTCTCCATCCCTCGCGTGGTGGCCGGGCCCATCAGCGGCTTCGCCGTCTACGCCATGGGCTGGGAGAACTTCTTCTGGGTCACCATGGTGGCGGGCATCCCCGGCCTGCTGCTGCTCGCGCGCTTCGTGCCGCCGGGCGTGAAGGACCCCAACTTCGACGTGGAGACGCAGGTCCGTCCGGTCGCCCGCGCGATGAGCCGTGGCGCCCTGACGACGACGGCCGTCCTGTCGGGCGTGGCGGGCATCGTGCTGGGCGGGCTGACGACGGCGCTGCTCGGCGCGATGCAGGCGGTGCGGACGAATCCCGCCGGGGGCTTCGACTTCGGCGCGGCCCTTTCTTCGATGCTCCAGCCTGCGTCCGTCTCCGACTGGGTGACGCTCGCCGGCATCGTCATCTTCGGGGTGATGGTGGGCCTGCTCACCGCGGCCACGCTCGCCGCGCGCTCGGGCGCCTTCTACATCCCCGACCAGGAGGCCCCGACCACCCCCGGCGCGGCCGAGGCGCGCTGAAGGACGGGGCTTCTGCTCGCGAGTCCACATCCCGGCGTGGGTGGGGCGTGACACGGGACTGAAGGCCCTCGCCACGGTGTACCGGCGTACAGGTGCCGCAACATGGGGGATCCATCCGGCGTGCGTCCTGCCTATGGTGGCGCCGCTATGGCCCACCCTCTCGCTGGCAAGCCCCCACCGGTAGAACTCCTCATCGACCCCGAGAAGCTGCGCGCCGCGTACTACGCAGAGCGCCCGGACGTGAATGTGCCGGAGCAGCGCGTCGCCTTCGGCACGTCCGGCCACCGCGGCTCCTCCGCGCGCCGCAGCTTCAACGAGGCCCACATCGTCGCGGTGACGCAGGCCGTCTGCGAGTACCGCAAGCAGCAGGGCATCGACGGGCCGCTGTACCTGGGCAAGGACACGCACGCCCTCTCCGACCCGGCGCAGCTCACCGCGCTGGAGGTGCTCGCCGCCAACGGTGTGCAGGTGCGCTTCAGTGACATCGCCACGCCCACGCCCGTCATCTCCCACGCCATCCTCACGTACAACAAGGGCCGCACCACCGGGCTCGCGGACGGCATCGTCATCACCCCGTCCCACAACCCGCCCGAGGACGGCGGCATCAAGTACAACCCGCCCAACGGCGGCCCCGCGGACACGAACGTCACCGCGGGCGTCGAGCGCCGCGCCAATGACTTGCTGGCCACGGGCAACGCGGGCGTGCAGCGCACCCCGCACGAGCGCGCGCGCACCGCGCCCACGGTGAAGCCGCACGACTTCATCACCCCGTACGTGGAGGACCTGGGCAACGTCGTGGACATGGAGGCGCTGCGCGGCGCGAAGCTGCACATCGGCGCCGACCCGCTCGGTGGCTCCAACGTGGCGTACTGGGAGCCCATCGCCACGCGGTACGGGCTGAATCTGCACGTGGTCAACCCCACGGTGGACCCGACGTTCCGCTTCATGCCGCTGGACCATGACGGGAAGATCCGCATGGACTGCTCGTCGCCGTACGCCATGGCGAACCTGGTGCGGCTGAAGGACCAGTACGACATCGCCTTCGGCAACGACGCGGACTCGGACCGGCACGGCATCGTCACGCGCAGCATGGGGTTGATGAACCCCAACCACTACCTCGCGGTGGCCATCGCCTACCTCTTCCAACGCCGGCCCGAATGGAAGCCCGGCACCGCGGTGGGCAAGACGCTGGTGAGCAGCGCCCTCATCGACCGCGTGGCGAAGGGGATGGGCCTTCGCGTCGTCGAAGTCCCGGTCGGCTTCAAGTGGTTCGTGGACGGGCTGGTGGACGGCTCGCTCGGCTTCGGCGGCGAGGAGAGCGCCGGTGCGTCCTTCCTCCGCCGCGACGGCAGCGTGTGGACCACGGACAAGGACGGCATCATCATGGACCTGCTGGCCGTGGAGATTCTCGCGCTCACCGGCAAGGACCCGGGCGAGCACTACCTGGCCCAGGCCGCCAGGTTCGGCGCGCCGCGCTACACACGCATCGACCAGCCGGCGACGCCCGCGCAGAAGGCGGCGCTCAAGAAGCTGTCGCCGGAGTCGGTGAAGGCCACCACGCTCGCGGGCGAGCCCATCCTCCAGCGCCTCACGCGCGCGCCCGGCAACAACGCGGACATCGGCGGGCTGAAGGTGGTGACGGAGAATGGCTGGTTCGCCGCGCGGCCCTCCGGCACCGAGGACGTGTACAAAATCTACGCGGAGAGCTTCCGCGACGACGCGCACCTCCAGTCCATCGTCCAGGAGGCGAGGGCCATCGTCGACGCGGCCTTCGCGGCGAAGTAGCGAAGGCATGGCTGGACCCGGGCTCCTCCGCGCGCTTGCATGCCACCGGAGGAGTTACCGCCCCCCCATGGAAACCGTGAAGCTCGTCCTGATGTACCTGCTCGCCCTGTTCATGGTGGCCGCGGGGCTGAACCACTTCCGCAACCCGCGCTTCTACCTGCGCATCATGCCGCCGTACCTCCCGTGGCACGGGCCGCTCGTGTTCCTGAGTGGCGTGGCGGAGGTGTTGCTGGGCGTGGGGCTCGTGGTGCCGCAGACGCGCCAGCTCGCAGCGTGGGGGCTCGTCGCGCTCTTCGTGGCCATCTTCCCCGCCAACCTCTACATGACGATGAACCCGGAGCGGTTCAAGAAGCTCCCCCCCACGCTGCTCTGGCTGCGGCTGCCCCTGCAGGGCGTCCTCATCCTCTGGGCCTGGTGGTACACCTGAGGCGACGGCCCGCGCTCAGCCGCGGGCAATCATCACCGTGCGGGCGACCAGGTCGACCGTCGCGAGGATGACGGCGCGCTTGGGCTGGATGCGCTGCTCCTCGAACTTGAGCCGGAAGGCCAGCGTGCCGGGCCGCTGCCCGTCCTGGAAGTCCAGCTGGAAGAGGAGCCGCCCGGGGAACTGCGCCACGCGGGTGGCGTTGGCCAGGTTCACGTAGCGCCCCGGCAGCAGCTGCGCGTCGTCCGGGCTGATGGTGCACAGCTGCGGCGCCGCGCCCGGGTTGAAGGTCACCTTCGAGCCCAGCCGCAGGTCGAGCAGCGCCGTCCGCGTGCCCTGCACCGTGAGAATCTTGCTGCTGATGATGTCCGGCTCGGCCGGCAGCGCGCTGCCCGTGCGGCAGGTGATCTTCGCCTCCTCCAGGTCGTCGTCGAACGGCGCGAAGGCACGCTGCTCCGCCCCAGCCTCCTCGCGGACCTCCATGTCCCTGCTCGACTCGCTGCCCGTGTACTCGTCGTGATGACTGCTCATCGTCGTGTCCCTTTTCGTTTCACCGCCCGCGCCATGCGGAGCGTGTCTGTGTTTCAAAAGGGACTACGCGGTGCGCGCGGAGGTGGATGGGCGGGCGGGGGTTGGAGCCCGTGTCCGTCCCAACCCCGGATCTCCCGGGAACGCCCACCCAGGGTGGGGGCGCCTGTCCGCCCGGCGGCCCTGCCCGTGCGTCCTTCCTTGACTCGACGGGAGGTGCTCTTTAGGTTTCCACGCTTTCTGTCGCCCCACCGAATTCCGAAGGACGTTCCATGGCTCGCGTCACAGTCGAAGACTGCCTCCCCCTCGTCGACAACCGGTTCGCGCTGGTGCTGCTCGCGGCGAAGCGCGCGCGCCAGCTGATGGCGGGCGCCCGCCCCATCATCGAGACGTCCAAGAACAAGCCCCCCGTGCTGTCCCTGCGCGAGGTGGCCACCGGCCGCGTGAAGTTCGACCGTGACGTGCGCGAGGCGCTGTCCGGCAAGTACACCCCCGCCGAAAAGCCCTGAGCCTCCCGTAGGCTTCAGCCGCCCTCGGTCTCCGGTATCCTGACCGGAGCGGGGGCGGCCTCAGGGAGCAGGCCCTGTGAGCGCAGCCACCGCACCGCGCGCGACGCCACGGCCTTCTCTCCCTTGTAGCCGAGCAGCGGCACCAGCTGCGTCACCGGCACCCAGCGCACCTCGTCCACCTCCACGCGCGGCCCCGGCAACGGCCCCAGCGCGCCCGCCTGGTAGCGGAAGAGGAAGAAGTGGACGCGCTTGAAGATGCGCTGCCCCCGGAACTGGTAGACGTAGCGAATCTCGCCCAGCGGCGCGATGAGCGTCACGGTGAGGCCCGTCTCCTCGTGCACCTCGCGGCTCGCCGTCTGCTCCGGGCTCTCCCCCGGGTCCACGTGCCCCTTGGGCAGCGCCCACAACGGGCGCCCGTGGGGACGAATGACGGCCACCTCCCAGGTGCCGGCACTCTCCCGGATGACGACCCCTCCTGCGGACGCCTCGCGTGGCATACCCACCCACCCTATCCGAAGCGGGCGGGCGGGTGCTCATCCACCGTGCGCGAAATGACGCAGCTTCGCCTCCGCCCCCAGTCGGTAGGCGTAGCGCAGGTCCCCCAGGAGCCGGTCCAACCGCCGCCCGGTGACGTGCCCCATCAGCCGGGAGCAGAAGCGCAGCGACAGCCGGTTCGCCTCCTCGTAGCGCCACCGCTCCTGGGACGACAGGCGCTCCCGGTAGGAGACGCGCTGGAAGAGGCGCTCGAGCAGCTCCTTCGCCCAGGCGCCCACCCCCTCTCCCCAGCGGTGCAGGAGGCACACGGCGAACTTGTCCACCTCCGCCTGGGCCTCCAGCTCCAGCAGCGACACCGTCCGCCCATGCGCCGCGGTGTGCGCCACGTAGAGGAAGTGGCTGACGCCCTCGGCCACCTGGCAGTACCCGTCCAGGTCTCCGTCGAGCAGGTACCCCAGCGGGCCGGACGCGTAGGGCTTCAGCCGGTCCAGCAGCGCGGGGGACAGGTACAGGGCCAGCTCCAGGTCGTCCCCGTCCTCGTGGACCAGCAGCTCCTCCTCGGAGCGCCCCGTGCCGCCCAGCTGCACCGCGGCCTCGGTGTCCACGACGAAGACTTCCGCCCGCGCCGCGCACGTGAAGCCGTAGATGGCCTCCAGATGGTCCTGCACCCGTCCAATCATCGCCGCCACCCGCCCGCTAGTTGGGAAGCCCCTTGGGCGGAGGCACCATGCCCGCGTCCACCAGCACCCGCTCCAGCCTGTCGCTGCCGGAGCGCGCCCAGGACTCGTAGACCTTGAGCGCGCCGCTCGGGCCGGCCTTCACCATGCCGCGCGCGGCAATCTCCTCCAGCACCTCCACCAGCGCGCGGAACTTGTCGCGCAGCTCGCCGTACACCTGCGCCGCCGGCGACAGCTCCGCCACCTGGCCGTACGCCGTGCCACCCATCTGGATGTAGTAGTCCGGGCCCACCACGCCGGACTGCAGCGCGCTGGAGAAGAAGCCCGCCGTGTACAGCGAGACGTCCCCCAGCCGCCGCAGCGTGCGGATGCGCTCGTTGCGCTCCTGCTGCAGCGCCTGGTGGTAGAGCAGCGCCAGCGGCTCGTGGTCCTTCCGGCCGTCCTCCTCGCGGGTGAACAGCTTGTCGGTGAGCGCGAACTCCGAGAGCAGATTCACGAGGTAGAACTCCGTTACCTCTGTAATCCGCACCCGCTGCCGGCCAATCACCTCGTCCAGGAGCGACTTGAAGAACTCCGTCAGCGACAGGGACGCCACCAGTTCACTCATTGACACCTCCCGTCAGTCCCGAAGGCCATCCACGCCCCCGGGGGACACGGGAAAGGTACCAATGGCGCCGGGACACGGCAAAGGTGACTCCCAGTGATTCCGGGCACTTGCGTTGGCACTCGACCCTCTCGAGTGCCAATCCGGGCCCGCCCGCCGTGCGGCCGGGTGCAGTCCCGGCACGGTGGCTGGGAATACAAAAAACATAGGAATGCCGCGCAGTTGGCAGCATCTGCGACGCCGGTCCGGCATCGCTTGACGGGTCGACTTCCCTGGTTATTATCCGCCGCGCCTAGGCGTTAGCACTCGTGAGGTGCGAGTGCTAAATGCCGCGGGTCGTCACGACCCAATTACCCCCAAGAGGCGTCCCGGCCGGCAGTCATCCCGGGCCGGGCGCTACGCAAAGGAGCAGGCCATGAAGATTCGTCCCCTGCAGGATCGGCTCATCGTCAAGCGCGTCCCCGAGGAGTCCAAGACCAAGGGCGGTCTCTTCATCCCCGACACGGCGAAGGAGAAGCCCCTCGAGGGCAAGGTCATCGCCGTGGGCAACGGCAAGGTGCTCGAGGACGGCAAGGTCCGGCCCATGGACATCAAGGCCGGTGACACCATCCTGTTCAGCAAGTACGCCGGCACCGAGATCAAGCTCGACGGCGAGGAGCACCTGATCCTCCGCGAGGAGGATGTGCTCGGCGTGCTCGAGAAGTAATCGCCTTCCTTCCCACCTCTTTCCTTCAAGGAACCATCCAATATGGCGAAGGACATTCTGTTCGACGTGCGCGCCCGCGAGGCCATCCTCCGTGGCGTCAACATCCTGGCTGACGCGGTCAAGGTCACCCTCGGCCCCAAGGGCCGCAACGTCGTCATCGAGAAGAGCTTTGGCTCGCCCACCATCACCAAGGACGGTGTGACGGTCGCCAAGGAAATCGAGCTGGAGAACCGGTTCGAGAACATGGGCGCGCAGATGGTCAAGGAGGTCGCCTCCAAGACGTCTGACGTCGCCGGTGACGGCACCACCACGGCCACCGTGCTGGCGCAGGCCATCTTCCGCGAGGGCGCGAAGCTGGTCGCCGCGGGTCACAACCCGATGGAGATCAAGCGCGGCATCGACAAGGCCGTCACGGTCATCGTCGGCGAGCTGAAGAAGCTGGCGAAGCCCACCAAGGGTCAGAAGGAAGTGGCCCAGGTCGGCACCATCTCCGCCAACGGCGACGCCACCATCGGCCAGATCATCGCGGACGCGATGGAGAAGGTCGGCAAGGAGGGCGTCATCACGGTGGAGGAGGCCAAGGGCCTGGAGACCACCCTGGACGTGGTCGAGGGCATGCAGTTCGACCGCGGCTACCTCTCCCCGTACTTCGTGACGGACCCGGAGCGCATGGAGGCCGTCCTCAACGACTGCCTCATCCTCATCCACGAGAAGAAGATCTCGTCGATGAAGGACCTGCTGCCCGTGCTGGAGCAGGTGGCTCGCGCTGGCAAGCCGCTGCTCATCATCGCCGAGGACGTCGAGGGCGAGGCCCTGGCCACCCTGGTGGTGAACAAGATCCGCGGCGTGCTGAACGTGTGCGCGGTGAAGGCGCCGGGCTTCGGTGACCGCCGCAAGGCCATGCTCGAGGACATCGCCACCCTGACGGGCGGCAAGATGATCGCCGAGGACCTGGGCATCAAGCTGGACACGCTGACGCTCCAGGACCTGGGCCGCGCCAAGCGCATCACGGTGGACAAGGACAACACCACCATCGTCGACGGTGCCGGCAGCCAGCAGGAGATCGAGGCGCGCGTGAAGCAGATCCGCGCCACCATCGAGAACACCACGAGCGACTACGACCGCGAGAAGCTGCAGGAGCGGCTGGCGAAGCTGGTGGGCGGCGTGGCCGTCATCAACGTCGGCGCGGCCACCGAGACGGAGATGAAGGAGAAGAAGGCCCGCGTGGAGGACGCGCTCAACGCGACTCGCGCGGCCGTCGAGGAGGGCGTGGTGCCCGGCGGCGGCGTGGCCTTCATCCGGTGCCTCAAGGCGCTGGACGGCGTGGAGTTCACCGTCGGCGAGAAGTTCGGCGTGGACATCATCCGCCGCGCGCTCGAGGAGCCCCTGCGCCAGATCGTCGGCAACGGCGGCCTCGAGGGCAGCGTGGTGGTGAACAAGGTCAAGGAGGGCACGGGTCCGTTCGGCTTCAACGCCGCGACCGGCGCATACGAGGACCTGCTGGCCGCGGGCGTCATCGACCCGGCCAAGGTGAGCCGCAGCGCGCTGCAGAACGCGGCGTCCGTGGCCTCCCTCATGCTCACCACCGAGGCCATGGTGGCGGAGCGCCCGAAGGAGGAGAAGGAGGCCCCGGCCGGCGGCGGTATGGGCGGCATGGGCGGTATGGGCGGCATGGGCATGTAGTCGCCCCCCACTCCGGCTCCCATGCCGGGGTGACGGCCTGACAGCGGCCTCCGGTTCCTTCACAGGGAGCCGGGGGCCGTTGTGTTTTTCCAGGCAAGGTGGCGGCGGGGCCTTCCGGCCCTTAGTTTGGAAGGCAAGAAGAAGGAGGAGCTGCCCGTGAAGCCCGTGAAGATCTACACGACGACCTACTGTGGGTACTGCGTCCGCGCGAAGGACCTGCTCAAGCGCAAGGGTGTCGACTACGAAGAGGTGGACGTCACCGGAGACGACTCCATGCGCTCGAGGCTGGTGGAGATGAGCGGCGGCCAGCGCACCGTGCCGCAGATCTTCATCGGCGACGCGCACGTGGGCGGCTACTCGGACCTGTCCCGGCTGGACACCGAGGGCAAGCTGGACCCGATGCTCCAGGCCTGAGCCAACCAGGCAGGCGTGCGGTCCGCTCCGGCTGCCCGGGGCGCCGTGCATAGCTTCCCTCCCGTGGCACACCCACCTTTCGCGGGAGGCGGCAATGGCAGGCGAAGAAGCGCAGACAGGCACCCGTGACGAGCACTACAACCTCGTCAGCGCGCTGTATCACCTCCTCAAGGGCGCCTCGACGGCCGGGCAGTACATCGCCGACGCCGAGGAGTCGGGCGACCAGGAGCTCGCCCAGTTCTTCAGGGACTTGCAGGACGAGCAGCGCAACCTCTCCGAGCGCGCCAAGAATCTGCTCGGCGGCCGCATGCTGGGCGGTGAGAAGGCGGGCACCGGCCGCAAGTCCAAGGCGGGCTCGGGCAAGAGCGTCCCCACGCGCTCGCTGAAGACGCAGAGCAACGCGAGCGTCAATTCCGGCGGCAACGCGAGGGACGACATCGTGGACGAGGAGTCCAAGGAGTCCTTCCCCGCCAGCGACTCGCCCGCGCGCTACTGAGCGCGGCGCGGCGGGTCCGCACGGGTTTTCTGGATTCCGCGGGGCCGTTCGTCTTGGATGAGGGGCCGTGAAGCGCATCGGCCCGTCATTCCTCGCGCGCGCAGTCCTGCTGCTGGCGGCCTTCGGGGCCCTGGCGTGCCGGGGCCCGGCCGTCCAGGTGCAGCGCACCGTGCCCGAGGACCTCCGCGCGTCCGCGGTGGTGGTCTACCCCTTCGGCTTCCGCTGGGAAGCGCCCCCGTGGCGCGCGGTGGAGCTCTCCCAGCGCCTGGTGGACGTGGCGCTGGCCGAGCCCGGCGTGCAGGCCCTCTTCTTCGGCCCCACGGAGGTGCGGGTGTACCGGCCCGAGGCGGACGACGCGTGGACGGCCAGCGACGCGGTCGCCGTGCTGGCCCCCTACGGCGTGCGTCCGGAGGCCGCGCTGGTGCTCCGCCCCCGGGCCGAGCGCCGCGTCCAGGCCGGCCAACGTGAAATGGTGGACAGTCGTGGCCACACGGTGGGCCGGAGCGCCCAGGAAGCCGTGGTGTATCTGGGCACGGTGGAGGTGCTCCACCCCGCCAGCCGGCAGGTCGTGCTGGAGGTATCCGGCGAGGCCCCGGCGGACCCCTTCGCCGAAGTCACGGACGACGGCGCGGACCCCACCCCGGAGCTGACGGTGCTGATGGAAACGCTCACCCGCGAGGCCCTGAAGGCCCTCTCCGGCACGCTGCAGCCGCCGCGCGTCCCTTCCCCGCCCGTGGCCACGTCCGTGGCCTGGCTGCCCTGGGAGACGCTCCCCCTGGAGGCAGAGCTGGCCGGGAAGGACCTGCTCGACGCGGAGGTGCTCCGCCGGCAGCGCCTGCGCTTCGCCAACCCGGGCCTGGAGCCCGCCGTGCTGGACGCGCTGGCCCGGCAGCCCGGGGGCCTCTTCGTGCGCGAGGCCCCGCCCGGCTCGAAGCTGGCGGCGGGAGACCAGGTGCTGTCCCTGGACGACCGCCCCGCCCCACCCCAGGCCCTCGCCCGGACGCGGCTGTCCCCCGTCCCGGTGGAGGCTCGCGTGAGGCAACCCTCCGGGAGGATTGTTTCACTCTCGCTGCCCTGATGCGCTCAGACGTGACTCAGAGGGGGTAGAGGTGCGAGTCGTGCTTGCCCCCCTGGTCCCCTCGCACCTAAAGAGGACCCCATGATGGAACCCAGGCCCGAGACCACCCAGACCGCCCAGACGGACCAGGAAGGCCGCACCACCCGCATCCCCATCCACGAGTGGACCGTGGAGGTGGTGGGTGGGCCGGACAAAGGCAAGAAGGTGACCACCCAGGACGGGCTGGTGCGCGTGGGCTCGGACCCCGCCAGCGACCTGGTGCTCACGGACGCGACGGTGAGCCGCCGCCACCTGGAGGTGGAGCGCACCTCGCGCGGGCTGCTGCTGCGCGACGCCGGCAGCCGCAACGGCACCTTCCTCGACGGACGGCAGGTGGTCCAGGCCTACCTGGCCAGCGGGGACAAGCTGGAGCTGGGCAAGACGAAGCTGTCCGTGAAGGTGGCGCCGCGCCCCACCGAGGTGGAGGTGGCGGGCGCCGAGTCCTTCGGCTCGCTGGTGGGCGCCTCGGAGAAGATGCGCTGGGTCTTCACGGAGCTGCGCCGCGTGGCCCGCGAGGACATGAGCCTGCTCATCGAGGGTGAGACGGGCACCGGCAAGGAGCTGGCGGCGCGCGCCGTGCACCAGCACTCCTCGCGGCGGCACGGCCCCTTCAAGGTCGTGGACTGCAACCTCATCTCCGAGGAGAAGGCCGAGCGCGAGCTGTTCGGCGGCCTGCGCGCCGGCGAGGGCGAGGACCGCGAGGCCCGCGGCGTCTTCGAGGCGGCCCGGGGCGGCACCCTCTTCCTGGACGAGGTGGGCGAGCTGCCCCTCCAGGTGCAGGGCAAGCTCTTGCGCGTGCTGGAGACGCGCGAGGTGCCCTCGCTGGACGGGCAGCCGGTGGCGGTGGACGTACGCGTCATCGCCTCCACGCACCGCAACCTGGAGGAGGACGTGCGCCAGGGCCGCTTCCGCGCGGACCTCTACTTCCGGCTGGCCGTGGCGCGCGTGCGCCTGCCGCCCCTGCGCACCCGGCGGGAGGACCTGCCCGTCCTGGCCCAGGCCCTGTCGCAGACGCTGCGCTCCAGCGTGACGCTCACCCCGCAGACGCTGGCCCTCTTCGAGGGCTACGACTGGCCGGGCAACGTGCGCGAGCTGCGCAACGTGCTCGAGCGCGGCGCGCTGATGGAGGAGACGGGCAACAGCAGCTGGCTGGACTTCCTCGCGCAGCCCTCGCGCCGTGAGGAGGGCCAGGCCCCCGCCACCAACGTGTCCGCCATCGTCACCAACATGCCGTACCACGAGGCCAAGGACCGGGTGCTCGCGGACTTCGAGCGCTTGTACTTCGCCGAGGTGATGCGCACGGTGGGCTTCGACATGAAGGCCGCCGAGCAGCGCACCGGCCTGTCGATGCAGAGCCTCTACCGACTCTTGAAGAAGAACGGGCTTCGTCTCAAGGACCTCAAGAACGCCGAAGGCCTGGAGAAGTAGACGCCCGGACGCAGTCCCACCCCCAGGGAGAACAACCGCATGTTGCGTCGTCTTGCCGTAGCCTCCTTCGCCCTCACCGTCGCCGCCTGTGCCGGCCAGCAGAAGCCCGATGCCGCGGCTGCTGGCAAGGCCGTGCCCACCGAGGAGAAGGTCCGCATCACCAACCAGCCGCCGTTCGACCTGGTCTCCTGCTTCCCGCGCGAGCTGAAGATGCCGGAGCAGAACAGCCAGGGCGTGGTGCTCGGCGCGCTCCTGTCCGCGCGCCCGCAGGTGCAGGAGTGCCTGGTGGACCCGAAGAACCGGGGCCCCGAGGCGGCGACCAAGGTGGAGGTGAAGACCACCGTCACGGACCAGGGCGCCACGCACGTCCTCTCCGGGCAGAACCTCACCCCCGAGGGCACCGCCTGCATCCAGAAGGTGCTGGACACGCAGGTGCAGCCGGCGGCGCTCGCCAAGGGCGCGGCGCCGGTGGAGGCCACCCTCCCCTTCGAGCACACCGCCAGCGGCCTGAACTCCGTCAAGTTCGGCATCAACGAGGGCTCGGACTTCACCGGCTCCGTGCGCCTGGCGCAGCCGAGCTGGTGTGACTGCTACGCCAACTTCAAGGACAAGGTGCCCCCGGCGCTGACGGCCAAGGTGAAGCTGGTGAAGGCCCAGCAGACGCCCGCCCAGGTGACGTTCGAGCCCTCCGGCAGCACCGAGGGTGACCAGCTCGCCGCCTGCCTCCAGCCGAAGCTTGCCGCGCTGCCTGCGAAGCTGTCCTCCGACGAGCTGAACTTCAGCTACCGCTTCGTCCATTTCAACTCCAATGCCACCTCGGAGGCCTCGGCCACCCTGCCCTCGGAGCTGCGCTTCCTCCAGCTGGACCTGGTGCGCACGCAGCGCGCCGCGGACCAGGCCATCGCCGACGGCGCCCGCACCCCCGCGGCGCAGGCCTTCGCCGAGGTGGTGGACCGCTACCAGAAGACCAAGAACTACAAGCTCTTCGACGAGCTCGAGAGCAAGTGCAACGCGCTGGTGGCGGCGGACACCCGCGTCACCGAGTCCATCCAGGGCCGCCAGGAGACGGAGCAGGCCGCGCTCGCCATCGCCCAGGAGATGAAGGTGAAGGACGCCGAGGGCTGGACGGAGGCCGAGGCCGCCACCCAGAAGAACCTGGACGAGACGGTGAAGGAGCTCGCCGAGGCGCAGAAGATCGCCACCCAGGACAAGGGCGCCTGCCCGAAGAAGACGTACAAGAAGTAGTCAGTCCCTGACGGTGGAAACACGAAGGCGCGGGTCCCGAGAGCCGGGTCCCGCGCCTTCTGTATTTCAGGGGTACCGCGTACCGCGGGAAGGGGCCCGCGAAGGGCCCCCTCCGGGACTTCAGGCCGCCGTAACCTTGTCGTCGTTGAAGGCGCCGGCCTCGCGCATGCGGACGCTGACGAGCTTGGAGATGCCCGGCTCCTCCATGGTGACGCCGTAGAGGGTGTTGGAGACCTCCATGGTCCGCTTGTTGTGGGTGATGAGGATGAACTGCGACTGCTTGCTCATCTCCTTCACCATGTCGTTGTAGCGGCCCACGTTGCCCTCATCCAGCGGCGCGTCGACCTCGTCCAGGAGGCAGAAGGGCGTGGGCTTGATGAGGAAGATGCCGAAGATGAGCCCCACCGCGGTGAGGGCCTTCTCGCCACCGGAGAGCAGGTTCACGCTCTGCAGCTTCTTGCCGGGCGGCTGGGCGACGATTTCCACGCCCTGCTCCGCGTTGGGGCCCTCGCTGGTGAGCACCAGGCTGGCACGCCCGCCGCCGAACAGGCGCGGGAAGATGGCCTGGAACTTCTCGTTCACCACGTCGAAGGTCTGCTTGAAGCGCTCGCGGCTGGCCGCGTCGATGCGCTGGATGGCCTCCTTGAGCTGCTCGATGGAGGCCAGCAGGTCCTTCTTCTGCGAGGAGAGGAAGTCGTAGCGCTTGGACAGCTCCGCGTGCTCGTCGATGGCGGTGAGGTTGATCTCCCCCATCTTCTCCACCTGGGCGCGCAAATCCTTCAGCTCCGCCTCCGTCTCCGGGGCGAGCGCCGGCAGCAGGTGGTAGCGGTGCAGCTCCAGCGCCAGGTCCACCTGGTGCCGCTCGCGGATGCCCGCCGCCAGGTGCTCCAGCTCCAGGCCAATCTCCTTCTCGCGCAGCGTAATCTGCGACAGGCCCTGCATCAGCTCGTCCACCCGGCCGCGCAGCTCGCGGAACTGGGTGTCCTGCTCACGCACCTCGGAGGATGCCAGGGTGTGCGCGGCGCGGCGGGCCTCCAGACCCTCCGCGGCCAGCCGGTGCGCCTCGGCGCGCTGGGACAGGCCGCCCTCGGTGTCCGCAATCCGGCGGTCCAGCTCCTCGGCGCGCGAGCCGCCCTCCAGCAACGTGGCCTGGAGGCGGGTGACGCGCGTCTCCATGTCCTTGCGCTGGGTGACGAGGCTCTCCAGCTCCTTGCGCGCGGACTCGCCGCGCTCGCTGCCGGCGGCCACCTTGATGCGCAGGCCCGTCAGCTCGCCGTTGGCCGTCTCCGCCCGCTGGCGCAGCGACTCCTGCTCCCCCGCCAGCTGCTTGACGCGCTCCTCGCGGCCCTCGCGGTCCGCCTGGCCGTGCGCCACCTCGCCGCGGCTCGTCTCCTCCTCGTGCGCCAGCGCGCTGTGGCTCTGCGCCAGCTGCCCGTCCTCGGACTCCAGGGCCCGCAGCCGCTCGCGCACCCGGGCCAGGTCCTCGCCCGCCTTGTGGAGGTCCTTCTCCTGGCTGGCGAGATTCACTTCCTCGGCGTGCTGATTCTTGGCCAGGCCCTTGAGGACGCCCTCGGTGTGCCCCATCTGCTTCTGGAGCGTGTAGTGCCGGGTGAGGATTTCGTTGTAGCGCTCCTCCACCCGGGCCACCTCGGCGGCCAGCTCGGCGATTTCGCGCTTCTTCTGGAGCGCGCCCACCGCCGCGCCCTCGCGCTCACCGCCGACGATGGTGCCGTCCGGACGGAACACCTCGCCGTCCTGCGTGACGAGCGTGCACGTGGGCCCGCCGGCCTCCGCGTACGCCCGCGCGGCCCCGATGTCCTGGACGATGACCACGTCCCCGAGCAGCAGCTGCACCAGCGGACGCAGGGTCTCCTCGCACGTCACCTCGCGCGGGGCATGGGCCAGCACGCCCGGGCGGCTGAAGTCCGGCTCCTGCACGGGCGGCAGCGAGTCCAGCGCGGGCACCGGCAGGAAGCTGCCCCGGCCCTCCGCGTGGCCCTTGAGGTACTCCACCAGCTCCACGCCCTTGTCGCGGCTCTCGACGATGACGTGCTGCAGGCGCTCGCCCAGCGCCGCCTCCACCGCGCGCTCGTAGCGCTGGGTGACGGAGATGACGTCGGCCACGAGGCCGAAGATGCCCTGCTCGCGGGCCACCGTGCCGGCGCGCATCATGACGGCGCGCACGCCCCGGTCGAAGCCGTCGTAGTTCTTCTGGATGTCCTCCAGGGACGACAGCCGGCTGCGCTTGTCGCTCAGCTCCTCGCGCAGGGCGATGACCTGGATTTCGTTCTCCGTGAAGTCGGCGCGGGTGCGGCTGAGGGCCTCCTCCTCCTGCCCCTTGCGCTCGGCCAGCTCCGCCGCGAGGTGGCGGGTGTCCTCCACCCGCTTCGCCACGTCGCCGCGCACCCCCTCCAGCTGCGACTCCTGGGCGCGCAGCGCGTCCAGCTCCCCCTGGAGCTTCGCCCGGCGGGACTCCAAGTCGGTGCGCTGGCGGGCCAGGTTGACGAGGTTGCTCTCGTGGTTGGCCAGGCGCCCGGCCACGGCCACGAGGCCCGCGCGCTCCTGCTCGAGGCGCAGCGCCACCTCCGTCTGGAGCTGGGACACGCGGCGCAGCTCCTCCTGCGCCACCTGCATGGCGACTTCGTCCTCCTTCCACGAGCCGGCGATGCCGGACAGCTCCGCCTCGCGCGCGGCCATGGCCTCGGCCATCTCCGCCTGCCGCGCCAGGAGCCCGTCCAGCTCCACCTTCGCCGCGGCCACGCGGGCGCGCGTCTCCTCCAGGTCGCGCTTGCCGTACGACAGCTCCTGCGTGTCGCGCTGCACGCTGCTCTCCATCGCGTGCACTTCGGCGGCGAGCGTCTGCAGGGCGGCGGCCTCGGCCTCCAGCTCCGCGCGGCGCTGGGTGATGGACTCCTCCAGCCCCTTGACCCGGTCCAGGCTCTCGCGCTCCTCCGAGCCCAGGTTCTCCAGGCGGGACTTGAGGACCTGCTTCTCCGCGAGCAATTCCAGGTGGCGGTGGCTGGCGGCGTGCAGGTCGATGTCCCGCATGCGCGACTTGAGCTTCTTGTACTTCTCCGCCTTCTTCGCCTGGCGCGACAGCACGTCGAGCCGCTTCTCCAGCTCGTTGGTGATGTCCGTGACGCGCAGGAGGTTGGCGTCGGTCGCCTCCATCTTCCGCTCGGCGGCCTTGCGGCGGGCCTTGTACTTGGTGACGCCCGCGGCCTCCTCCAGCAGGTGGCGCCGGTCCTCCGGCTTGCTGGAGACGATGAGGCCCACGCGGCCCTGCTCGATGATGGAGTAGGCCTTGGTGCCCACGCCGGTGCCGAGGAACAGCTCGGTGATGTCCAAGAGGCGGCACAGCGTCTTGTTGATGAGGTACTCGGAGTCGCCGTTGCGGAACAGGCGCCGCGTCACCGTGACTTCGGAGAAGCCCTGGTACTGCGGGGCGAGCTGGTCCGTCTCGTCCACGAGGAAGGTCAGCGACACCTCCGCCATGGACAAGGGCGGCTTGTTCTCCGAGCCGTTGAAGATGACGTCCTCCATGCCGCGACCCCGGAGGTTCTTCGCGCTCTGCTCGCCCATCACCCAGCGGATGGCGTCCACGACGTTGGACTTTCCACAGCCGTTGGGCCCGACGATGCCCGTGACGCCTTCATCGAAGGTGAAGACGCTCCGCTCCATGAAGGACTTGAAGCCGGTGATGTCCAACCGCTTGATTCGCATGCCAGCGGGCTCCTGGTGAGGCGCGGAGTACGGGGAATAAAGTGAGCGCGAGGCCGAAAAATCGGCTCCGGAACGATCGGCAGGAGTACCAGTCGCCCCCCGGCCGATCAAGCGTGACCATGCCTCAGGTGGCCATACGTTCGGCTGCTTGCCCTTCAACAGGGCAGGCTCAGCCCCCGTTCGGCCGTCCTGTGGGGTTGCAAAGTGGGAGACCCACCCTACCTTCCAATTGCTTTTTCTGGAGGTTGCCTACGTTCCAGCCCTTTCTTGCCGTGTCGCTCCTCATGGGAGCGTCTCCTACGCCGGACGTAGCACCCCGGTCTGACACGCCGGCGGTTGCCTCTACGGCCGCCTGCCCCAACCCCTACTTCCCGCTGGAGGACGGCCTCAAGCTGACCTACCGGGCAGGCAAGTCCTCGGAGATGGTGCTCTCCACGCAGGACGTGACGCCGGTGCCGGAGGGCCTCAAGGGCACCGTCGCGGTGAAGCTGAAGAACCGCCAGGGCCAGACGGAGGCCACCTGTACCTCCGAGGGCATCCGCACGGGCCTGGGCGGCCTGGAGGGCACCCTGCTCTCCGCGTCCGGCATGGACGTGCAGGTGGTGAGCGCCGAGGGCGTCGCCGTGCCCGCGCCCTCGACGATGGTGCTCGGAGGGACGTGGAAGAACAGCCTCTCCGTGAAGCTCCAGCCGCCCGCGAGCAAGACGGGCGGCCTGCGCCCCACCATCGCCACCACGTTCGACAAGGAGGCCACGGTGGTGGGCGAGGAGGAGGTCACCGTCGCCGCCGGGACGTTCAAGGCGCTCAAGGTGAAGAACATCACCACCGCGCGCTCCAGCCGGCCCGGCGCCCAGGGACGCTCCATGGAGAGCTTCATCTGGTTCGCCCCCGGCGTGGGCATCATCAAGCTGGAGACCGCCGGTAGCACCGACCTGGAGCTGCTCAAGGTGGAGCGCCCGGAGCCGCCCAAGGCCGCCAGCAAGTCGAAGGTGATGAAGAAGGCCGTGGCCGCGAAGAAGGACCCGAAGGGCTAGGCGCTACGCCGACTCGTTCGAGGACGTCGGCGGCGTCTCCCCTGGAGGCGCCGCCGCGGACTCCGAGGCCGGAGAAGACGCGGCATCCGAGGCCGGGCGCAGCGGCGTGGCGGGGCGGGACTGGGGCTCCACCGTCACCCGCACCACGCGCGGCCCGTCCACCTCCTCCACCTGGATGCGCCACATGTCGAGCTTGAGGATGTCCCCCTTCTCCGGGACACGCCCCAGCCGCGCCATGAGGTAGCCGGCGATGGTGGTGACTTCGCCCTCTTCGTCCTCGTCGAGGTCGAAGCTGACGTCCAGCCGCTCCTCCAAATCATCCAGCTGCGTGGTGCCCGGCAGCTCGAAGCGGCCGCCCGGCAGCGAGCGGACCTCCTCCACGCGGCGGCCCAGCTCCGCCACGTCGCCCACGACTTCGGCCACCACGTCGGAAATCGTCACCAGGCCGGACGTGCCGCCGTGCTCGTCCACCACCAGCGCCGTCTGACGGCGGCGGCGGCGGAACTCGGCCAGCAGCTGCTCCAGCGTGGCGTTCTCCGGGATGAAGAGCACCGGCCGCTGCACCTGGGCCAGGCTGCGCAGCTCCCCGCGCGACAGCAGGAAGAAGAGGTCCTTCGCGTTGACCAGGCCCTCGACCTCGTCGAGGTTGCCGCGGCACACCGGCAGCCACGTGTGGCCCGCCGCGCGCGCGTCGGCGATGCACTTGTCCAGCGGCTCCTCCACGTCGAGGAACTTCACCTGGTTGCGCGGCACCATCACCTGCCGCGCCGTCTTCTGCGCCATCTCCAGCGCCCGCTCGAGCAGCTCCGCGCGCGCCGTCGTAATCGCCCCCGCCTGCGCCGAGCTGTGGAGGATGACGCGCAGCTCGTCCTCGCTGTGCGCGTCGTGCGACTCCTCGCCCACCGAGTGCAGGCCGAACAGGCGCAGCACCCACGCGGCCAGCGCGTTGAGCAGAACGATGGCCGGGTAGAAGACGAAGTAGAACACCCGCATCGGCAGCGCGACGGCGAGCGTCGTGGCCTCGGCGCGTTGAATCGCCAGGCTCTTGGGCGCCAGCTCTCCGACGACGATGTGCAGGAAGGTGATGATGCTGAAGCCGATGACCACCGCCGCGGTGTGGGCCACCGTCGTGGCGGAGCCCTCCGGCACCAGCTTCACCAGCACCGGCTCCAGCAGCGCGGCGAAGGCCGGCTCACCCAGCCAGCCCAGCCCCAGCGACGCCAGGGTGATGCCGAACTGGGTCGCGGACAGGTACGCGTCCAGGTGGCTCACCATCTTCATCGCGGTGGCGGCGCCCGGCTGGCCCTCGTCCACCAGCGCCTGCAGGCGCGTGGCGCGAATCTTCACGATGGCGAACTCGGTCGCCACGAAGAAGCCATTGGCGAAGACCAGGAGGATCGCCAGCCCGAGGAACACCCATTCCATTCCCATGGCGGTGGCTCAGAACAGGGCTTCGAAGTCGGGGTCGCCCTTGAGGGCGTCGAACATGGGGTCCGTGGACAGCCACCCCATGACCTTCGGTCGGTCCGCCGCCAGCGACTTCTGGAGGTACTGCACGGCGTCCTTCGGCCGTCCCCAGAGCGCGAACAACGCGGCCAGGTTGTAGTTGAGCAGCAGGTCCTCGGGGTTCAGCGCCCGGGCCCGCTCGTAGGCGCGCTCCGCTTCCGCGTAGAAGCCCTTCTGCGCGTAGCAGATGCCCAGGTCCAACTGCGCCTCGAAGTTGTCCGGCTCCAGCCGCACCACTTCCTTCAGCTGGGTGATGGCGGAGCGGTAGTCGCCCTCGTCCATCATCAGCGCGGCCAGCTCGTGGCGCGGGAAGGCGTCCTGCGGGTCCAGCTCGATGGCCGTCTGCAGCTCGCGCATGGCCTCTTCCACCCGCCCCTGGTCCGCGTAGGTGAGGCCGAGGTTGAGGTGCGCGTCCGGATACTCCGGGTCCAGCTCGATGGCTTCCTTGTACTCCTCCACCGCCATCTCCCCGGCGTGGGTGGAGAGGAAGCAGGCCAGGTTGTAGTGCGCCGTGGCGCTCTCCGGCTCCAGCTTCAGGGCGGTGAGGTACTCGGTGAGCGCCTCGCGGAAGAGCTTCTTCTCCGCGTAGACGGTCGCCAGGTTGTCGTGCGCGTGGGCCGAGCTGGGGTCCAGATCGATGGCCTTCTTGAACTCCTTGATGGCCTCGTCGAGCCAACCCCGGTCCGCCAGCTCGATTCCGCGAGTGTTGTGCTCGTCGGAGAGCGCGATGTTGTCCTTTTCCCGGGCCATGAGCGCGCGGGCAATCTACGCGCCGCGCAACGACAGGTGCAAGGTAGAGTTTCCCCCTGCCCATGCGCCACGCCGCCCTCCTGCTGCTCGTGTTCGCCGCCTGTCATCCGCGCCCCGCTCCCCCAGCGGAGCTTCCTCCAGTGCCGGGGCCCGGCCAGAGCGTCCCCGTCCCACCGGACGCGGGCGTCGTCTCGCTCCCTGCCCCGCCGGACACGCTGGCGGGGGCAGCGGACGCCGGCCCGCCTGTCCAGCCCATTACTCTTGTGGTCGGTGGCGACGTGACGCTGGGTCACAATCTCCAGACGTACTTCGACGACCAGGTGGCCAAGGGCCGCTCGCGCGAGGAGATGCTCGCGTACGGCTTCAAGGAGGTGAAGCCCCTGGGCGACGCGGCGGACCTCTTCGCCGTCAACCTGGAGTGCCCCTTCACCGAGGGCGGCGAGAAGCTGCCCAAGAACTTCAACTTCCGCGCGCGGCCAGAGCTGGTGGGCGCGCTGCTGGCCGGCGGTGTGGACGTGGTGAGCCTCGCCAACAACCACATGATGGACTACGGCCCCCAGGGGCTGGTGGACACGCTGGTGACGCTGGAGACGGCGCGCATCCCCTACTTCGGCGCGGGAAGGAATCTCGCCGAGGCGCGCCGGCCCGCCATCCTCACCGTGGGCGGCCTGCGCGTGGCCTTCCTCGGCTACTTCTTCCTCGGCGAGCGCAACATCGAGCCGCCCGAGGTCTACGCCACCGAGACGACGCCGGGCGTGGCCGGGCACTTCTCCGACGTGGACGTCATGGAGCGGATGCTCCGCGAGGACATCCTCGCCGCGAAGCAGCAGGCGGACATCGTCCTGCCCTTCTTCCACTGGGGCCGCGAGGGCACCTACTCGCCGGAGCCGTACCAGGTGCGCCTGGCCCACGCGGCGATTGAAGCCGGCGCCAGCGGCGTGCTCGGCAGCCACCCGCACGTGCTCCAGTCCATGGAGCTGTTCCAGGGCGCGCCCGTCGTCTACTCGCTGGGCAACTTCGTCTTTGGTGGAAACTGGAACCCGCGCGACAAGCGCAGCGCGCTGTGGAAGGCCCGCTTCGGGCCCGGCGGTTACCTCTCCAGCGAGGTGCTGCCCCTGCGCTCCGACCGTTTCCCGGAGCTGCCCTTCCAGCCGGTGCCCGTCACGGGTGCCGAGGCGGAGGACGTCCTGCGACTGCTGGCCAGCTCGTCGGGCACCGTGGAGCGGATGCTGCCCGAGCTGGAGCCGTGGGCCCGCCCGCCTCCCTCCCCCGAACCCCGAGGGAGGGAGTAGCCGGCCAACTAGACCTTGTTGTTGGACTGGCCCTTCTTGGCGCGGCTACGGCGGCGCTTCAGCTGGGCCTTCCGACCCTTGGCGCGGTTGGCGACCTTCTTCTTGGAACGATTTCCCTTCTGGGCGGGCATGTGGAAGGACTCCGGGTAGGTGATGTGAGACCGACCGCCAAAGGCGGTGAGGGCGGCCCTTCTTTCATGCGACCGCCCAGGCAGCCAAGGATTTTCTTGACTCCGCCCACCCTTGCCAGAGGGCGGACAAAGGGGCAATACCCCCCGGAAGAACGATGATTGACAAACTCGAAGACGTCGAGCGCCGGTTCGAGCGCCTCACCGCCGACCTGTCGAACCCCGACGTGCTCGCCGACTCGGCGAGGCTCCAGAAGGTCTCCAAGGAACGTGCGGGCCTGGAGAAGCTGGTGGACACCTTCCGCACCTACCGCAAGGTGCTGGCCGACCTGAACGAGGTCGAAGCCTGGCTCGGCAGCTCGGACGCGGACGAGAAGGCCTATGCCCGCGAGGCCCTGCCCGGCCTCAAGGAGCAGCGCGAGGAGCTGGAGGCCCAGCTCAAGCTCCTGCTGCTGCCCAAGGACCCCAACGACGAGAAGAACGTCATCCTCGAGATTCGCGCCGGCGCGGGTGGCGACGAGGCGTCCCTCTTCGCGGAGGAGGTCATGCAGATGTACCTCCGCTATGCGGACCGGCGGGGTTGGAAGTCGGACATCATCGACATGAGCGCGGGCAACGCCGGAGGCATCAAGGACGCCACGGTGACGCTGTCCGGGGACGCCGTCTTCAGCAGCCTGAAGTACGAGTCCGGCGTGCACCGCGTCCAGCGCGTGCCCGCCACCGAGACTCAAGGGCGCATCCACACCTCCACGATTACGGTGGCCGTCATGCCCGAGGCCGAGGAGGTGGACGTGAAGCTCAACGAGTCGGACATCGACCGGCAGGCGATGCGCTCCACCGGCGCCGGTGGCCAGAGCGTCAACACGACGGACTCCGCGGTGCGCCTCACCCACCGGCCCACGGGCATCGTGGTGAAGTGCCAGCAGGAGAAGAGCCAGCTCAAGAACTACAACATGGCGCTGCGCATGCTCCGCGCGAAAATCTACGAGATGGAGCAGGAGCGCCTGCGCGCCGAGCGTGACTCCACCCGCCGCTCGCAGGTGGGCACCGGCGACCGCAGCGAGAAGATCCGCACCTACAACTTCCCGCAGGACCGGCTGACGGACCACCGCATCGGGCTCACCGTGCACAACCTGCCGGGCATCATGGGGGGCGGCATCGAGGACGTCATCACCGCCTGCCGGACCTACTACCAGGCCGAGGCGCTCAAGGCGCAGACCGGCGGCTCGCGGCCTGCCTCTCCCGACGCATGAGCAGCGAGACCTGGACCATCCGCAGGGTCCTCACCTGGACGACGCAGCACTTCGAGAAGCGGCAGGTGGACAGCCCCCGGCTCACCGCCGAGGTCCTCCTGTCGCACGTGCTCAAGGTGGGCCGCGTCCGGCTGTACGTGGACCTGGACCGGCCCCTCTCCAAGGAGGAGCTGGGCACCTTCCGCGCGCTCATCGAACGGCGCCTGGGCGGTGAGCCCACGCAGTACCTCACCGGCGTGCGCGAGTTCTACAACCGCACCTTCAAGGTGGACGCGCGGGTGCTGATTCCGAGGCCGGAGACGGAGCTCCTCGTCGAGGCGGCGCTGCGCATGCTGCCGAAGGACGCGCCGGCGCGGGCCCTGGACGTGTGCACGGGCTCGGGCTGCATCGCCATCAGCCTCGCGGCCGAGCGCCCGCAGGCCACGGTGGTGGCCACGGACCTGTCCCCGGACGCGTGCGCGCTGGCGAAGGAGAACGCGGAGGCCCTCAAGGTGTCGGACAGGGTGACGGTGCTGCAGGGAGACCTCTTCTCCCCGCTGCCGCCGGACGCGCGCTTCCGGGTGGTGGTCTCCAACCCGCCCTACATCGACACCGCGGAAATCGCGACGCTGTCCGCCGAGGTGCGCCGCGAGCCGAAGCTGGCGCTGGACGGCGGGCCGGACGGCCTGGTGGCCATCCGCCGGGTGGTGACGGGTGCGCGACGCTTCCTGGAGCCTGGCGGGCTCCTTGCAATGGAGATTGGCGAGACACAGGGCCCTGCCGTCCTGGAGCTCCTGCGGGCCGCGGGTTACGCGGACGCGCGAGTGGAGAAGGACCTGGAGCGGCGGGAGCGCATGGCTTTTGGGACACAGCCCGTGGCTGACGGGCCACAGGGCTGAAGAAGCTAGGGAACCATGGACAAGATCGTGATGAAGGGTGGCGCGGAGCTGCACGGTGAGGTGCAGGCCTCGGGCGCGAAGAACGCGGCGCTGCCCATCCTGGCCTCGGCGTTGCTGGCGGATGGTACCTCCACCTACCGCAACGTCCCGGACCTGGCGGACGTTGGCACCATGCTCAAGGTGCTGCGCACCATGGGCTGCGACGCGGAGCGGCTCACCGCCCGCAAGAAGGACGTCTGCCAGGTGGGCGTCAACGGCCACATCCACCCGGAAGCCCCGTACGACCTGGTGAAGACGATGCGTGCCAGCGTGCTGGTGCTGGGCCCCCTGGTGGCCCGCTTCGGCCGGGCGCGCGTGTCCATGCCGGGCGGGTGCGCCATTGGCGCGCGCCCCATCGACCAGCACCTCAAGGGGCTCAAGGCCCTGGGCGCGGACATCCACCTGACGGAAGGCTACGTGGAGGCCCGGGCCAAGCAGCTCAAGGGCGGCACCGTCAACTTCGACGTCATCACCGTCACCGGCACGGAGAACGTGCTGATGGCCGCGGTGCTCGCGAAGGGCCGCACCGTCATGGAGAACTGCGCCCGCGAGCCCGAAATCGAAGAGCTGGCCCGCGTCCTCAACAAGATGGGCGCCCGCATCGAGGGCGCCGGCACCTCCGTCATCACCGTCGAGGGCGTGGAGGGCCTCAACCCCGTGGAGCACGCCATCCTCCCGGACCGCATCGAGGCGGGCACCCTGCTCGTCGCGGCGGCCATCTCCGGCGGCAACGTGCTGGTGAAGCACGCGGTGCCCGAGCACCTGGAGGCCGTGGTGGACAAGCTGCGCGAGGCGGGCTGCACCATCACCGCCGAGGGCGGCGGCCTGCGCTGCAAGGCCCCCCGCACCCTCAACGCGGTGAACATCAACACCACCGAGCACCCGGGCTTCCCCACCGACATGCAGGCCCAGCTCATGGCCCTCATGTCCGTCAGCAACGGAACGTCCGTCATCAGCGAAAACATCTTCGAGAACCGCTTCATGCACGTGCCGGAGCTGCACCGGCTGGGGGCGGACATCACCATCCAGGGGCACACCGCGGTGGTGAAGGGGGTGAAGGGGCTGAGCGGGGCGCCGGTCATGGCCACCGACTTGAGGGCAAGCGCGTCCCTCATCCTCGCGGGCCTGCGGGCCGAGGGGCGCACGGACGTCAGCCGCGTGTACCACCTGGACCGGGGCTACGAGCGCCTGGAGCGCAAGCTGCGGAGCCTGGGCGCGGACATCCGGCGGGTGAAGGCGAAGGCGTGAGGGACTAGGGGGAGGGGCGCAGAGACGGCGCGTTGCCAACAGAAGCGGCAACGTGGGTTGCATCCGAATTTTCGCGCGACCTATCATTCTCCGAACCACTGGGGAGCTTCCCTCCCCCACTGCAGGAGATTGAACGGCCCCATGGATTGCCCCAGCTGCAACGTCGAGATGGCAGATCTCGAGGGGGATGATCTGACGTTGCGAAAGTGTGGAGACTGCGGCGGTCTCTGGATCGACGTCGCGGACCTCAACCGGGTCCTGCTCCACAACAACCTCCCCGGGCTGGAGAGCCAGGGCGGCAAGGTGGATGCGCAGGCACTGACGGGTCAGTGCCCCGAATGCCAGGTGGACCTCGTCCGGGTGGACGGTGGCGACCGCCAGCACCCGCTCCACTACGACACGTGTGAGTCCTGCGGTGGCATCTTCCTGGAATCGGAATTCCAGGACGCCACCGACGTGAAGATCGCGGCAGAGGAAATCATCGCCTTCTTCCGCCACTTCAGCTCGAAGAAGAAGCTGGCGGCCCTCTAGGCGCCCGGCTCCCCCCGGAGCCCAGGCCGGGTGGCGCTCGCCGCCGCCCCGCTTCGGCTCAGGGCCTGCCGCGGAACTCGCGGCCCCACTCTTCCGCCAGGGCCCCCTCCACGTCGAGCGAGGCCTCGGGCACCCGTACGCCCTCCTCCCCACCCTTCTGGAGGCGCGCCGTCACCTTTCCGCGCTTCGGCACCTCCAGGGACAGTCGATTTCCGGACAGCGTGTACGTGCCGGTGACGGACGTGGGGCCGCCGCCCTCCAGGGGCTCGCGGGTGAAGCGGAACGTGCCGTCCATGTAGAACGACAGGAAGCTCTCGGGTGCGCCCTCCAGGCCGCCGAACCAGGTGCCCAGCAGCGGCGCCAGGCGCGCGTCGTACTTCAGGCGCGGGGCGAGCCACGTGCCGTTGAGGGCCTTGCCGCCCGAGTAGAAGACCAGGTCGGTGATGCAGACGGGCGCCGCGTCGTCGGCCCCGGGGAAGCGGTCCACCACCTCGAGGATGAAGCGCGCGCCGCTCAGGGGCTGGCTGAGCGTCACGGCCTGCAGGCCGCGCTTGTCCTCCACCTTGAGGGCGCGGGCGGAGTCCACGCTGGTGAGGGTGAGCTTCTTCGCGCGGGCGCGGGCCTTGAATGCGGCCCGGTCCGTGCCGTCCCCCGTGTAGACGCGCACCTCGTCCACGGTGACGGCGTCCTTGAAGCCGATGGTGATGGGGGCCGGGGACTCGCCGGTGGAGCACCACGCGGTGGTGTCCCGGCCGTCGAGCAGGTTGAGGGGGCCGTAGTGCTCCGGCTGGCCCTTGCGCTCCAGCCAGTCGGAGGTCTCCACATAGCCCGGGGGGACGTTGGAGGCGGCGGTGGCGGCGGTGGCGAACAGGAGGGTGGCGAGGAGCAGGCTTCGCATGGGCGTGCATCTTTGATCGCCGGGCGAGGGGGCTCCAATCGCGGATGAAAGCACCGGCGCGGATGTTGGGGCGCTTGACACCGGGTCGCCGCGAGGAAGGATGACGGCCCGTTTCCGGAGGAGACCGTGATGCGACGTTGGGGGTGGGGCTGTGTGCTGGCGGCGATGCTGGTTGCCTGCAAGGAGGACAAGACGCCGGCAGTCTCGGACGCGGGCCCGGTGGAGACGGGGCCCTCCGCCCTCACGGAGAAGGAGCCCAACGAGCGGCCGGACCAGGCGCTCGCGCTCACCCGGGACAGCACGGTGACGGCGGACCTGGCCGCGCAGCCGAACAAGGCGGACGAGGACTGGTACCGCCTGGCGCCCCCCGCGGCCCGCGTCGCGGACGTCACCGTGTCCGGGCTGCCCGGCGGCGACATCACCCTGGAGGTGTACGACAGGGACCGCAACCGGCTGGCCGCCATCAACAGCGAGGGCGAGGGAAAGCCGGAGCGCTACCCCAACCTCTACGTGGAGGGCGAGCGCTGGGTGCGCGTGGTGCCCGCGCGCAAGGGCGTGGGCGGCGCCTACACCCTCGACGTGCGGATGCGCGCCCCCAACGACGGCGAGGAGCGCGAGCCCAACGACAGGGCCGTGGACGCGGCCCCCCTGCCCCTGGGCCAGACGGTGACGGCCTTCCTGGGCCACGCCGGGGACGAGGACTGGTACCGCATCGAATTGCCCGAGCCCGCCGCCCCCGCCGGTGGCGCCGCTCCGGGCTCCGAGGGCACCGCGCCCGCGCCCGAGGGGGCTCCGGCTCCCGGCACGGGCACGGAAGGCGCCCCCGCGCCGGGCTCCGGCAGCACCCCGCCGCCTCCGGGGGGCGAGGGCGCCGCCCCCCAGGGCACCGCGCAGGAAGGCACCCCGCCCGCCGCCGAGGGCACCTTCGCCGGGGGCGAGCCGCCTCCGCCCGCTCCGCCCGCCGAGGGCCAGCCCACGCCGGGCGAGGTGGGCGGCATGGCGGCGGCGCAGGCCGCGACGCAGGCGCAGGACGCCGGGACGGCGGCGCCGGCGATACCGCCCGAGCCTCCGTCGGTGGCGCTGAAGATTGACCTGTCCGGGGTGGAGGGCGTGCGGCCGGAATTGTCCGTGCTGTCGGCGGCGGAGGCGCCGCTGTTCACCCTGCGGGGCAAGGAGGGCGAGGCGCTGTCCCTGCGCAACATTGGCGTGCGCGCCACGGACCGCGTCGTCTACGTGGTGGTGAAGGGAGGCTGGACGGGCACGGGCAAGGAGGCCCGCCGCACCTTCAGCGCCACCGCGCCGTACACGCTCACGGTGACGCAGGAGGAGGCCGGCGCCAACGCGGAGCTGGAGCCCAACGACGAGCTCTACAAGGCCACGCCGCTGACGGCCGGGGGCTACCGCGAGGGCTTCCTCTCGCCGAAGGGCGACCTGGACCACTTCGTGCTCAAGACGGCCGAGCCGGTGCTGGCCAAGGTGGAGCTGTCCGGCGTGGAGCGGCTGGACCTGGTGCTCTCCATGGTGGAGCCGCCGCAGGGCGACGGTGGGAAGGAGACGGTGCTCCTGCGCGCCAACGACGGCGAGGTGAAGGAGCCCGAGCGCCTCAACAACGTGGCGTGCAGCGGCACCTGCTACTTCCGGGTGGAGGGCGCGTCGCGCAAGGTGGACGGCAAGTGGGTGAAGGACTTCGAGAACGCCGAGCAGCCCTACCGCATCAGCATCACCACGGTGGCGGACAACGGCGGTGAGGAGCGCGAGCCCAACAACACCGCGGACCGGGCGCAGGAGCTGACGCCGGGCAAGGCGGTGCGCGGCACGGTGTTCCCGGTGAAGGACACGGACTTCTACCGGCTGGACTTGTCGGACCGGCCGGTGCGCACGCCCATCAAGGCCACCCTGCTGGGCATCCTCAAGGTGGACGTGGGGCTGTACCTGCACCGCGTGCAGCCGGACGGAAAGCTGACACTCGTGCAGACGGCCGACCGAGCCAAGGGCGACCAGCCGGAGAGCATCCGCTACAGCGCCGAGCCGGGCGTCTACGTCTTCGAGGTGCGCGACGCGAAGAACCGCGAGGCCAACTTCCAGGACGCCTATCAGCTCACTGTCGAGGAGGGGGAGTAGCCCGACACTTCCCGTTGACAAGGCGAGGGCCGCCCCCTACTTTGGCTCTCGCTTCGCCTGCGGTGGTAGCTCAGTTGGTAGAGCACGAGCTTCCCAAGCTCGGGGTCGAGGGTTCGAATCCCTTCCGCCGCTCACAATGAAGGCCGGTAGTCCTGCAAAGGGCTGCCGGCCTTCGTGTTTCCGGGCCCCACCTCCCCAGACAGGCTCAACACATGACCTCCAGACCGTGGCGATGGCTGCTTGCCCTCACCCTCACAGCGTGTTCCGGCATGGACCTTGGAGACGAGGGAACGGACTCGCCCACCGGGATGGAGTGCACCACGGAGCTGCGGCCCCACTTCGACGGCGAGGGATGCTGCGGCGAGCCCGTCGCGGAGCCGCTCTGCTCCACCGGGACCATTGTGTTCTGCGAGGTTCGTGACGCCCGCTCCGAGCCCGTCAGTTGCTACTACAAGCACAACAGCACGAAGTTGCGCTGCACGAGCTGCCGGGACACGAACGGCTGCGCGAACGAGGCGAAACGGGTCTGCGGACCGTGAACGCCTGTTCGGCCCGGAGCACCTTGCCACTCGTCCGGCGCCAGTGCGCACGTCCCATCCCGGCGGCCTCGCGTGTCCAAGGGAAGTCTTACGCCCCTTCCGCCACGAAAGCCTCCGCATGTCCTCCCACCCGCTGTCACGCCCCTGGATGCCCCTGCTGCTCTGCACGGCCCTGGGGCTCACCGCCTGTGACTCACTGAAGTCCGCGCCGGACGCGCCGGACGTGCCGCCCCCCGAACTCGGCGTCACCGTGCGGGCGACAGGGCCGGCGTTCTGCGGAGAGGGCAGTACGTGGAAGCTCTCCGTCGAATTCTCGGGCCGCACGCCGCAGAAGGTGGTGCTCGTCACGAACGGGAGCAGCGTCACGACGCTCGCCAGCCCATACGTCCACACCGTCAACTGTGCCACCCATGCCGAGGGCGGCTTCACCTTCGTCGCACGGGCCACGGCCGGAGGCCGGAGCGTCGAAAGCCCGAGCGCGTCGGTCGTCGTGGACCGACAGCGGCCGAAGGTCGCGTCCTGGCGGCCAGGGCATTCCTTTCCCACCGCGGACACACCGGTGGAGATTGTCTTCTCCGAGCCGCTCCTGCCCGAATCGCTCCAGGCCTCGCCCACCGTGCTGCGGGATGGCAACGGCGTCCCGGTCGCGCACCAGGCGGTGCTCAGCGAGGACGGGAAGACACTCCGGCTGGTGCCGACGGCGCCCCTGCGTCCACCGGTGACGCTGCACGCCGAGCTGTCCCAGCGGGACCTGAAGGACCGGGCCGGCAACCTGCTCGAATGGGATTTCTCCAGCATCGAGCAGGAGCTCAGCTACTGGCCCTTCGCTCGGGCGGTGCCCTCGATGAGCGAGACGCCCACCGTCGCCGGCTCCTGTGCCTTCGCCCTGCAGACGTCTCCACGGGAGGTGCCGTTCGTCGCCTGTCTCGAGGAGGGGGGCCGTGACGGAATCGACGAGCCAGGCGTCGCGCGCTGGAACGGTGAGGCGTGGGAGCGCCTTCCCGCACCTCGCGAGGTGGACGCGCGGACGCGCAACGCCCTCCAACCCCAGCTCGTGAGCTCCCCCGAGGGCAATCTGGTGCTTGCCTGGGGCGAACAGGATGACCTCTTCGGCCTCATGTATATCCACGTGATGCGGTTTGACGGCACGTCGTGGACCCGCCTGGGCAAGCCGCAGGACACCTTGTCCCCCAGCTCTGCCCGGTTCCGGATGGCGCTGGCCCCGGATGGCCACCCCGTCCTCGTCTACCAGATGCGCTTCGAGCAGGAACTCGGGGTCGTCCGCTGGAACGGCATGGCCTGGGAGAGTCTGGGGTATCTCCTCACCGCCAATCCAGAGGGCAGTACCCTCGCGGCGTACCCGGCCATCGCCGTGGATGCCAGCCGCGTGGTCGTGGCCTGGTCCGAGAAGCCCGTGGACCACGCCCTCCCGCACGTCTTCGTGATGGAGTTCCGAGATGGACGCTGGTCTCCCCTGGGAAGGCCGCTCCTCGCCACGGAGGGTGGAAACGCGAGGGATGTCGCCATCGCGCTGGACGGGGTCGCCGGGCCGGCAGTCGCCTGGACGGAAAGACTGTCGTCTGGCGGCAGCCTCATCTTCGTCTCACGGTGGAAGGATGACGGCCTGTCGAACAACGACTGGGGTCCGCCGGAGCAGGTCCATGAAGAGACCCCGTTCTACGGGCCCCTCAACGTGAGGCTCGTCATGGATGCCAACCATGAGCCCTGGGTGGCCTGGGAGCGCGACAGCGACTCCCCTCACATCCTCACAGAGAGCATGTTCCGCAGGCACCGCGCCACGGAGTGGGAACCGTTGCAGCTCATCGCCGGCTCGTCGCTCCATGCGTTCTGGCTGGACGCGCACGGTGTCCCCTGGGCAGCCGTGGGGAGCGGCTCGGACGTAACCCTCGTGCGCCCGCAGTAGCCAGACGAGACGAGCGAGCCGCTCCGCCGCAATGGCTAGCACTCCAGGATGTACTCGACGTACTGCGAACCGGTGCCCCAGTTGTACAACCCGCCGCACCAGCACCCCCATTGCCCAACCAGGCTCGTGTGGGCAGCGTCGCTGTAAGAGTTGCGCAGATCATTCACGCCGGAGGAGCAGTCGGGAAGCGGGGCCTTCTGCGACTCCAGGTCCAGGGCGTCCTCCTGCTCCAGGGTTCCGCCACATCCCACCGACATCAAAGCCGTCGCCAACAGACCACCGAATAGCAGCGTTCGCATGCGTCCTCCGGGAGGGGTACTCCCCAAAGCATACGCGGACATTGTCAGCCGTTGGAATGCCCCACGGAACCTGACGCGGGCCCGCCGCAACCGTGCTACGGCTGCCCTGTCCGTGGCTTCTGCATCTGCACATCATGTTCCGCGAGCAACTTGCGGACACGGTCAGCCCGGCGGTCGTCCGGGTGATGCTGCACGAAGAGCCGGTAGTTCTCCGCGGCGGGCTCGTTGTACCCGAGCCGGGCCTGCGCCGTTGCCAGATGGAGGAGGCAACTGGCGTGAAGGGGTTCGAGTTCCAGGCACTGCCTGGCCAGCTGGGTGGCCTTGACGTAGTCCCGCTCTCGAATGGCCCTGGAGGTGTTCCGCGCCAGTTCCTCGGGCTCCGAGCTGGGGGGCCAGTCCCCCTTCGCCCTGCCCGTCCGCCGGAGCTGGAGCTCCGCCCGGCCCTGGTTGTCGGAGGGGTCATCGTCGACGAAGCCGCACCTGAGCGCTTCGACTCCCTCGACACGCACTTCCCTGTCCTGCTCCACGAGGAACGCCACGGGCCAGCCCGCGGCAGGCGCTCCCGCCAGCTGGGATGGGCTCCACTGGACACAGGCAACCCTGCGCGCGGGGCCTCGGGACAGGCCATGGATGAACGCCCCCGTGCCGGCGGACGTCAGCGTCAGGGAATACGCGTCCCAGCGGTTCAAGCCCTCTATCAGCGCCGCCTTGTCCACGGAGGCCACCCTCGACTCCGGGTGGAAGACCCACTGCTTCGCAGGGCCCACCTGCGAGCTCGAGAGCTGGAGGGTCCGCTGTGGCGCCCGGCCATTGGGCGGCGAGCCCAGCGTGAAGAAGGAGATGGCCGACGCGCCCCGGAAGTCCTGGCCGTCCCGGGTGACTTCTCCCAGGGTGGTCTCTCCGGACACCGAGGACCCCAGGAGCAGGAAGAGAACGGGCGGCTGATTCGACGCAGTCGGTGCCTTGACGCTCTCCGGCTCCGGACGAGGCACGTCGGAGAGCTCCGAGACTCGATAGGTCCTGCCAGCGGACAGCCCCGGGAAGGCGACGAGCTTTCGATTCAGCACGATGACGTGCCGCTTCGCGTCCAACCAGGTGGAGGAAGGGGCGACGGTCTCTGGCACCAGCGCCCCATCGAGGCCGGCGTCGGCTGCACCGCTCGGAGCGAGCGCCAGGGCCTGCGCCGAAAGCGAGTCAGGTCCTCCATCCACCGAGGAGGCCTCCGTCCCCGGCGCGAGAGCCGCGGCCCCCGGTGACTCGGCGACTCCGGAATCCGTCAGGAGCGCCTCACTCGATGCGGGGAGCAACGCTCCATTCGTGGGGAGCCTGGCTTCCCCCTCCTCCGACCCGGGCCCGCCCTGCCCCTCCGAGCTCGCGCGAGGTGTGTCTCCCATCGGCGCGCCGGGCGTGGGAGACGCCGTCATCACTGGCCCACCCAGGGGCTGGAGCGGCGACGGGTCCTTCGACACGGCTTTCGGAGAGGACGTCAGGAACAGGGCCACCGCCCCCAGGGCGAGGACCGCGCCCGCGCCGAGGCCCACGGTGGCGAGGGAGACGCGCGACGAGCGGCCGGGCACCACCGCGGGCTCGGGCGCGGCGGCGCCTGCCGTCGCCTTCCGGCGCATGGGTCGCACGACCGTGGCGACTCCGCTGTTCGAAGGCGGAGCGGGCGCCACGGCATCGTGGGTGCGCCACACGGCCAGCTCCTCGAGGAACGCGGGTGGCACCGCGAGCTGCCGTTCCTCGTTGGCCAGCTCCTTCCGGAACAACTCACGGACGAGGTACGCCACGTTCATGGACGAGAACCGGGGCGCGAAGCGGTTGAGGAACGAGGCCAGGGCGTCGCCGAAGGCGTGGCTGGACTCGAAGCGCATGTCGAGGTTCACCGACAGCGCGCGCATGACGATTTCGTCCAGCTCCTCGGGCAGGTCCTTGCGCACCTGCCGGGGGGATGGGAACTCACCGGTCGACAGCCGCGTCATCGCCGTCAACTGCGTGTACTGCTCCCCGGACACGGGCAACTGCCCGCAGAGCAGCTCGTAGAGCACCACGCCGGTGGCCCACACGTCGGCGCGCGCATCCACCTCCTCGCCCCGCGCCTGTTCCGGCGAGAAGTAGAGGTACTTGCCCTTCACCACTCCGGGCTCGGTGAAGTAGTTGCGCAGGGAGCGCGCCTTGGCGATGCCGAAGTCGACGATCTTGACCTGGCTCTCGTAGCTGATGAGCACGTTGTCGGGGGAGATGTCCCGGTGGACGATGCCCAGCGGCACGCCCTTCTCATCGGTGCGGGTGTGGGCGTAGTGCAGCCCCCGGCACATCTCCAGGGCGATGAAGGTTGCCAGGGGAATGGGCAGCGCCGTCAGCCCCGTCCTGGCCGCGCGCTTGAGAATGCGGTGGAGCGGCTGGCCGTCCACGAGCTCCATGGCCAGGAAGTAATCGCCGTCCACCTTCCCGAAGTCGAAGACCTGGGCCACGTTGCCATGCGACAGCGTGGCGGAGATGCGCGCCTCGCTGATGAACATGGAGATGAAGGCCTCGTCGCCAGCGAACTCCGGCAGCACCTTCTTGATGAGGACGGGCTTGGTGACGCCGGCATCGCCCACCAGGCGAGCACGCCACGTCTCCGCCATTCCTCCCCGACCGAGCCACGACACCAGCTCGTAGCGGCCGAACCTGTCTCCGGGTTGCAAGTCCATTCCGGCCCGTACGCTACCGCCCCGGTGGGGGGGTTGCTAAGCCCCCACCCACGAAGCGCCCTTGGGGTCATTGCGGGCCCGGTTCCTTCCGGCCCTGGGCGGGTTGACGGTCGTGCTCCCAAGAAATTCATCGTACGGGCTCTGCCCACTGATGCTCCGGGTGCACGACGTCATCAATCTCGCCTACCCCGCGTGCTACACGCGCGGGGCCCAGTGGGGCAGGACAAGCCCTACGTCGAGTCGCCATGACAATGGAACAGATGCTGGCCGAAATCTCTCGCGCCCACTTCCCGCGCCCGCCAGCTACGCCGGAGCAGATTGCCGCGTTCGAGGCGCAGGCGGGTTGGCGGCTCGACGCGGAGCTACGCGCATTCTACCTGCATTGCAACGGCGCCGAGCTGTTCCGCCCCTTGCCTGACGCGAACTACAGCATCCTCTCGCTCGCGGACATCCAGCGGAAGACGGAGCGCGTCCGCTTCAGGGACAAAGGTGCTCCGCCTGCCGCCTCGTGGTTCCCGCTGGTGGACTGCCAGGACTCGGACTTCGTCCTCGTCGACACCTCCCGGCCGGGAAGCCCCTACCCTCTCCTCGACGCCTACCATGAGACGTACCCGCGCGAGGCACGCCAGATTGCGGCGACCTTCGGCGAGTTCCTGGAACGGGCGCTCAGCAGCGGGGACCAGATCTTTTGGTTGAACGAGTAGAGCGCCAGCGCGGAGCTGGCGCCCTTCCCATCCCTCCTCAGGCCGCGCGGCCCGCACCTTCACGCAGCGCCTGTTCCAGCCAGCGGGCCGCCACCTCGCAGTAGCGCTCCTCGAGTTCGATGCCCATGGCGCGACGACCGAGCTTCGCCGCGGCTACCAGCGTCGCGCCGGTGCCCGCGAAGGGGTCCAGCATGCGGCCGCTCTCGGGCCCCCGCCGCCTGCCTCCACACCCACGACGAGCGACTGCTGCGCCTGGGGCGGCGCCTGGCTGGACGGGGATGCCGCGTCCAGGGCTTGATGGAAACTCAACGCCAGGGTCCCCGCCCATGTCCGCTGAACTCCCGTCCGATGTCCGCACGCTCCTGTCGCAGCTCACCACCTGGCATTTTCGATTGCCGGTCCATCACTTCGCCCCGCTGACGGGACGCGTGGCGGAGGCGGATGCGCTGCTCTATGGCGAGCTGGGCTATGCGGACGAGACGCTGTTCCTCTATGGCTACTGCGTGGGGGCGGACGAGTACTGCTTCCTCTACGACACGCCGTGGGACGAGGTGCACCGCGCCCTGAACGGTGCTTCCCCCAACGAGTGGTACGACGGCCTCGTGATGCCGCGCGCCTTCC
>NZ_JAAIYA010000018.1:0-138415 GCF_010894405.1 Pyxidicoccus caerfyrddinensis | reverse complement strand
GGCTACTGCGTGGGGGCGGACGAGTACTGCTTCCTCTACGACACGCCGTGGGACGAGGTGCACCGCGCCCTGAACGGTGCTTCCCCCAACGAGTGGTACGACGGCCTCGTGATGCCGCGCGCCTTCCGGGTGCGCTACTCCGTCTCGGCGCCCGAGCGGCACGAGATGGTCGACCCGCTGCTGCGGTCGATGATGGAGAGACCGTTCCGCTACCTGGGGACGCGAGCCGCCGTGCCCCGCCCGCTCACGGCGACCGCGGAGGAAGTCCTCCGCGACATCGACCTCTGGGACGAGCGGCTGCGCTACCTTCGTCGTGGACGGTATCTGGTGCCCCAGGATGTGTCCCAGACGGCGGAGTGGACACCCGCGGTGGCCCGGTTCGGGGGGCTGGTGGGACGCGGCGATGCGGAATATGCGCACTACCGCTACGAGGTGGGCGGGACTTCGTACGTGTTCGCGGTGAAGACCGTGCCGCCCATCTCGCGGATGACCCCGAGCGACCACTCGCCCCAGGCCTCGCGGAAGCGGCGGCGGGCCCATCTGGCCCTGGCGCGTCGGCAGGAGCAGGGCTTCCGGCTGCTTTCGAGCGGACAGGAAATCGGGGTGCGGTTCAATCCGAAGGAGCCCGCGGAACACGTGCTCGGCGCTCCGATGCTTCCGGCGGGGGCACCGCCGCTGGACATCGACCCTTCCACGAGCGTGTACCAGCTCGAACCCATCGTGTTCCCCCGGTCGAAGTAGCGCCTGACTCGGATGGGCGTCACGTCACGGGGATGACTTTGATGGATAGTCAACCATAAATCTGTCTAAGCTGTTTTTCATGGAATCGCGGAAAAACTTCCTTTACGGTCACGATTGGGCGCGGGGCTCAGGCCGCTAGCAGCGCTCACTCATCGATAGACCTGGAGGCTCAAGATGAAGGGCATGATCATCCGTAGGGCGGCATTGGGTGCAGTCGCTGCTGTTCTGGTTGGCTTGAGCGGCGCCCCTGCCTTCGCAGCGAGCGGCTGTGCAAACACGACGGACACGGGCGATACCGCAGGCAAGACCTGCTTCGACGACGGCGGTGACATCTACACTGTGTACGACCTGGACTCCGACAACGAGGGCGTCGTCGGCTGGATCGAGGTCCGGCAGGCTGACGGGTCGTGGAAGGCATTCGCGCGCGTCTACGTCGGAACCGGGTACAACACCCACAAGGGCAACAACGTGGACGTCGTCCGCGAGGGCGCGCAGGTCAAGGTCGTCGCCTGCCGGCAGAACGGCTCCGGTGGTACTCCGTACTCTTGCGGTACAGCGATCATCGCTGGCGACTGACACGAGGATGAACAGGCCAGCCACCCCACGTGCGAGGTGGCTGGCCGGTAGCCGGGCAGAACTGTCCGGCGGGCTCGATGGAGTTCTCCCGCCACTTCGACAACGAGGACAAGAACTCCTGAATGGAGACGGACGTCAGAAACCGACCGCTGCGCTGATCTGCTCCGGCGAGCCCGCCAGGGCGCTGCAGTCCACGGGGAGCAGCAGGTTGGCGGGGTTCCCCTTCTTCAGCCGCTCCGGGAGCTCCTTGATGGTGAGCCAGGTGGAGCTGGGCAGCTCGAAGGGTGTCGCGCCCGCGTAGCGCTCCTTCAGCGCGGGCGGCTGCTCCATGCCAGAGCCCTTCTGCTCATACATGGCCTTCGCGACATCGAAGCGTGCGAAGCATTGCTGGTCATTGGCTGGCAACACCAGCTCCGTGAAGCCGTTGCTCAGGGAGACCTGGTGCTTGCGGTTCGTGCCCGAGACAGAGTCCGTGATGTCCACCAGGTGCGCGCCCTTCTGCACCTCGAAGGTGAAATGGTTCTCGGTGGTCTTCGTGGGCGCCAGGAGCTGGCCATCCACGCTCACCTCGAGACTGGAGCCCTCCGGCGCGACCAGATGGAGACTGGGCTTCCCGAAGAAATACCTGGTTCCGGCGTAGATGCCGCCCACGACAATGGCTCCCCCCACAAGGAGGAGACGGATGTTGCTGGCCATGATACCCCCCACGCCTCTGGAACGAGGCGTATGAGCACATCAGCATCTCACAAACGACGTACGCCAGGAAAGACACGCATCCAACGGTCATTGGCTCCGCTGGCTTCGGCTTTCCGCACCTCGGGCTATTGGCAATCGTTTCCGACGTGCTCCGCGGGACCCGAGGTGGCCGGACGCGGTTTCGGAAATGCGGGGCCGTAACATGCGCCCTTGAACACGTAATAGCTGTAGTTCTCGTCGCAGTCCTTCACGTCGATTTCCAGCCTCAGCCAGCACCCTCCATTGATGGGAACCTGCCCCCTGATGGGACAGCGACCCGTGGCGTCTGGCCGCGCCTGTCCTGGAAGCGGCCTGGGGGGCAGGTCCACCGCGATGGTCGACCACGCGAAAGGCGTCCGAACGAGCGACACCGGGGCCGTCAACGCGGTGTCTCCGAGCGCCACGGTGCCGCCATCCTTTGATTCCTCGGCCGCTGACGCGTGGCGCTGCTCGGTCTCTTCTCCGGGCTGCACGCTCAGCATCATCCCCCCGGCGGCCAAAGCCACGGCGCCTCCCAGGCTGGCCGCCGCGAGCCAGGAGCGCTTGAGCCGCCCAGGCGCTCGATGCACGACGTGTCGGGGGACGACCCATACATCCGTGGGCCAGGCCTCTTCCCTGGCGAAGAGAGGCACCTCCGCCTCCGGCCCCGCCTTCCTCGCGGCCCGCTCCAGCGCCTCGGCCAGTTCGCGGGCACTGCCACGCGCCTCGGACCGCACCGAGAGCATCCGTGACACGAGTTCGCTCAGCTCCGCGCAGCAGCGGACGTTGACGACGCGTGCGGGCTTTGGGCCCGCGCCCTCCGGGCCCCAGACGTGCGAGTCCTTGTCCAGCGGCGCCGCCGTGGGAGGGTATTCGCCAGTCACCAGCCGCCAGGCAGTCACCCCCAGTGCGAAGACATCATCCGCCGGCCCGGGCGCGTAGGCAGGGGTCGACTCGAGGATGGGGAGCCGCACGGAGCGCCAGGCCTCCGGCGAGCGGTAGAGCGGAGTCCCGGGAGGAAACGGCGGCGACGTCAGTGGGACGGCACCCACGTGGTGTCCGGAGCCGAAGTCGGTGAGGAAGACCTGGCCATCCGTGGCGCTCACGAGGACGTTGTCGCCCTTCACATCCCTGTGCACGCCCCCCACTGCATGTGTGGCCGCCAGGGCCCGCGCGAGGCGGGCGAAGGCGTGGAGCACCTGGCGGGAGGTGGGGTTCAGCACGTGTGCCCATTCGTACAGGGACAAGCCCTCGACCCACTCCATCGCGAACCAGGGATGGGGGAGGCCCCACGGCGGTTGCCAGCTCCCATGGTCCACGAGGCGCGGGACGCTCGGGTGGCGGATGCGGGAGAGCAGTTCCACCTCTCGTGCGAAGCGCTCATCTCCGGGGAGCAGGGCCAGCTTGAGGGCGACGGGTCCGGCCCCACCCTCAACGCCGAAGGCGCGGTAGACGGCGCCGTAGGCTCCCGCGCCTCGCCGCTCCAGCACGCGCCAGGGCCCCACCCTCGTCCCCGACGGGAGGCGTGCCGGATTCAGGTGGCCAGGCTGCATGGGTGCCCCACAAGAGGATTCGCTGCGCTCGCGGCAAGCCTACCCTCCGCATTGGCCTGTGTCAGCGCAATCCCCAGGGTGGGGCGTCGCCTCCATGCAGAATGTCCCGGTACCTGGACCAGGGAAGATGGCGATGCGCGCCGTCAGTGCTCCCACGGTGTACCCTCGTGAATGCCATGACCCCCGTGGAGAAGCAGAGACTCATTGACCGCGCTCGCGCCATCCTCCTGGAGCAACTGCGCCTTCACGAATCGCGGGCACGCAGGGAGGACGAGCCGCGCAGCAGCTACGACGAACTCGACGACGCGGTCCGAGGTGCACTTGCTGGAGATGTCGGCACGGTCACCACGCTGCGTCGTGTCTTCGATGAGTGGGGTTTCGCGATGACGAACTCGCTCAACGAGCAGGGGGTGGCCTCGCTGGGACTCGCGCTGCTTGGAGATCGCCAGTCCATCCAGCGCATTCGCGGGGTGAGCCCGATCAACCTGAACCGTGAGGCGAAGCCGCTGGCCCTTGCGCTCCTCGATGCTGGGGAGTCGCAGGACGAGTCCCCGGGCAGCGACCTGCCCGAGGACTGAGCCGCCGCGAGATACCAACGGCGTGAAGGCCCGTCAGGGGCAGTAGGTGCAGTAGAAGTAATCGCTGTGCGAGGCGTACGGCCCGTCTCCGCCCGGGCCCCAGCACTCCGTGGTGCAGTCGTCGTTCGTGTAGCAGGAGGCCACCAGTCCCTCCTCGCTGTAGGGGAGCGAGTTGTAATAGGCGCTGTACCGGGGGCGGTAGAGCTGCACACAGGCCTGGGCGGACACCTCGCCAGCGGCGTCCTCCGTGGGCGCCCCTTCCGAGACGGTCGGCGGGGCGGGCTGCTCCGCGGACGGCTGGGGCTCCGCGCCACACGCCATCAGGAAGCCCGCGGCCAGCACTGCGAAACCACTCAGGGTGCTCTTCATGGTGACACTCCTTTCACAAGGGGGCCTGAATGAGAGCACATTCCCTCACGGACCTCAGTGTGGGGAAGCGCACCCATCCATGCCCCGCGGCGTCACGCCCGGCCCGGGCAATTCATGACCCTGTGAATTTCCCGTAGCCTTATTGCACCTACGTCCGCGTGGTGAAGCGCGCGGCCAGCTTCTTCATCTGTCTCTTTCTCTGCGGCAGGGACCAGAATGAGAAGACATCCCACCTCGAGCCCCACGAGCCCCGATGACGAACACCCTCCTCCGCAACTGTCACGCGCTCGTGCCCGGTGAGCGCGGTGAGCCCACCCTCGCGCGCAACCAGGACATCGTCGTCCGGGGCAACCGCATCACCGCCATCCGCCCCACCAGCCAGGCTCCCGAGCCCGACCTCGACATCATCGAGGCTCACCAGCAGCTCGCCGTGCCTGGCCTCATCAACACCCACTCCCACGTGCCCATGGTGCTCTTCCGCGGCCTGGCCGAGGACGTCCCCATCGAGCGCTGGTTCAACGAGTTCATCTGGCCCCTCGAGAGCAACCTCTCCGAGGAGGCCGTGTACTGGGGCATGCAGCTGGGACTCATCGAGATGATCGAGGGCGGCGTCACCACCGTCGCCGACCACTACTTCTTCATGGACCAGGCGGCTCGGGCCGTCCAGGACGCCGGCACCCGCGCCCACCTCGGCTGGGCCGTGTTCAGCAGCCGGGGCCACCAGGTGCTCGACGAGACCGCCGACTTCGCCCAGCGCTGGAACGGCGGCGCCGACGGTCGCATCACCACCTGCATGGCGCCGCACGCCCCGTACACCTGCGATGACGGCTTCCTGCGCGCCTCCGTGGAGCACGCGAAACGGCTGGGCCTCGGCATCCACATCCACGCCGCCGAGGACATGAACCAGACCCGCGCCAGCCTGGAGCGGCGGAACATGACGCCCATCCAGGTCCTCGAGGACACGGGCGTGCTCAGCGTCCCCACCATCATCGCCCACGGCTGCGGCCTCCTGCCCGAGGACATCGAGCGCCTGAGCCGCTACCGCGACCATGTGGGCATCGCGCATGCGCCGAAGACGTACCTCAAGCTGGCCATGGGCCTGACGCCCATCCCCGCGCTGCGCAGGGCCGGCATCCCCGTGGGCCTCGCCACCGACGGAGCCGTCAGCAACAACACGCTCGACATCCTCGAGAGCCTCCGCCTCATGGCCCTGCTGCAGAAGCACGACGCGAGCAACCCCGAGGTGCTCCCCATCCCCGAGGCCCTCGACATCGCCACGCGCGGCAGCGCGGCCGTGCTTGGAATGGGCGACCGGCTCGGCCAGCTCGCCCCCGGCTTCCTGGCCGACATCATCCTCGTGGACACGCGCGGCGCCCACTGGCAGCCGCCCCACAATCTCGCCGCCGGGCTGGTCTACAGCGCTCGCGCCAGCGACGTGCTGACGGTGATGGTCGATGGCCGCGTCATCATGCGGGACCGCCGCCTCCTCACCCTCGACAAGGCCCGCGTCCTCGCCGAGGTGGCCCGCCACATGGAGCACCTGGCTCGCCGTGTCCCCGAGGCTCGCATCCAGGTCTACGAGCCGTAGCCTGCGTACGAGGAGGGTGTCAGGCTGCAAGAGCCCCACGGCCGGGCACCACCGGCCGGCCATGGGGCTCACTCCATGGCTACGTCACGGTCCGACGAAGCGTTGAATCTGGGCGTTGCCTCCGATGCCCCACACCGTTCCGTCCGCCGCGGCGGATATCTGGTAGAGCGAGCCGAGCACGGGCGCCCAGCTCGAGCCGTTGAACTTGAACACGTGATTGCTCGGGTCGAGGCCCCAGATGTTGGAGGCATTGCCGACGGACACGTAGATCATGCCGGCCGGCCGGGTGAACGCGTTCCACGAGGTGCCATTCCACTCGAGGACGCGCAGGCTATCCGCCGGGTTGGTGGCCCACAGCGCGCCGTCCTCGCCCACGGAGATGCGGTCGACGGAACCGATCTTCTGCTCCCAGGCCGAGCCCGTGTACCGGTACAGGTAGCCGGCGGTGTCCAGGCCCCACACGGTGTTCGCATTGGCGATGGTGACCTGCTTCATCCCGGTCGGGATGTTGAAGGCCCACTCGGTGCCGGTCCACCGCAGCACGCGCATGCTGTCCGGCGGGTTGGTGGCCCACAGCGCGCCATCCGACGACGCGGCGAGCTCGCTCACGCAGCAGCGCTTGAAGTCCCAGCCGGAGCCGTTCCACTTGTAGTGTCGTCCCACGGTGTCGAGCAGCCAGATGTGGTTCGCGCTCCCGACGGCGACCTGCTTCGGCGTGATTCCCGGCGGCGGGGGCACCACCTCGAACGCTGTCTCGAGCGGGACGACCAGCGAGTAGAGGAACCGGTTGGGCGAGCCCTTCAGGTCCTGGATGACGTTCTGCGTGCTGCCGCCCAGGAGCGCCTGCGCCACGGCGGCCGGAGCGGCGGTGGGGAACTTCTGGAGGTACAGCGCGGCCACGCCGGCCACGTGGGGCGCGGCCATGGAGGTACCGTCCAGGTTGGCGGCGGCGGTGTCCGAGGTGTACCAGGCGGAGCGGATGTCCACGCCCGGCGCGAAGAGGTCCACGCAGCTCCCCCAGTTGGAGAACACGGCACGCGTGTCATTGATGTCCGACGCGGCCACGGTCAGCGCCTCGCCGGTGCGCGCGGGAGTCTTGGTGCACGCGTCCGCGTCTTCGTTGCCCGCCGCGAGGACGTACGTCACTCCGGCCGCGATGGAGGCACGCACGGCGTCGTCGATGGGCGAGTACGCGCCGCTGCCCAGGCTCATGTTGGCCACCGCGGGCTTCTGGTGGTTCTTCGTCACCCAGTCGATGCCAGCGATGACGCCGCTGGCGCTCCCGCTACCGTTGCAGCCGAGCACGCGCACGGCGTGGAGCCGCACGCCCTTGGCGACACCGGAGATGGTGCCTCCGATGCTGCCAGCCACGTGCGTGCCGTGCCCGTTACAGTCATTCGTGCCAAGGCCGTCGTTGATGGCCGTGAAGGCCGGGGTGACCCGTCCGCCAAACTCCACATGCGAGGCGCGGATGCCCGTGTCGAGGACATAGACATTCACGCCCTGGCCCGTGGTGGATTGCACGTAGCGCGTGTCATAGACGCGCGGGTGCGTATCGAGACGATCCAGGTCCCATTGGGCGTTGTTCTGCACGGCGTCCAGCTCGAATTGTCCGTCCTGACTCACCGACTTCACGCGCCGGTCCGTGGCGATGGCGACGGCCCGGCCGTCATTCAGACCGCTGGCGGCGAAGCCCAGCAAACTCCCGTCATAGACGTACAGCAGCGTTGCGTGGAGGTGCGCGGTCAACTCCTGTGCCGCGGCCGGGGCCTCGGCCGGCGTTACCTTGGTTTCGTCGAAGATGAAGATGTACTGACCTTCGATGGGATTCGCCGGCCGCTCGATTGCGGGTACCGAATTCGGGTGGCCGACTCTTGCTGCCTGTGCACTGACACTGGTGGCGAGCAGCAGTCCCAAGAACAGACGCTGCGCCAGGAGACTCGACTTCAACGACATGTAACCCCCCTTTGGTTGATGTTGCGGCCGGGTGCCTCTCCAAATCCCGGGCCAGACCTCACTCAGTGTGAAGATTTTCGAGGCCTCAGAGTATTGATCGGCGGTATGACAAATGGATCGCCCGGTTCGCGGGGCGCTGACACGTCAATGCGCAGGGCCGAGGTTCGGGCTGACACGTCAACGCATACACATACGGGGAAACCACAGGGTCCGATCTGATTCGTCAGTGCATACACGTATGGTGAAGCCGCAGGGGCGGCTGCTGGACCCGGCGCGCGAGCTCACGCTGCCAGGCCGGTACCGAGCCCAACCCTGTCAGGACCTCACACCGATGCCCGAGTCAGACCCTCACCTGCTCGACTTGTTTTCGCGGGCCTTCACCGACCCCGGGCTGGCCAGGGGAGAGGGCCGCTTCCTCCTGCGGCCGGGCGACATGCCCTGGGAGGTCTTCGAGGCCACGCTCGCGCACTTCGTCGAGCGCACCGTGGCGGCGACCCCGGGCGCGGAGACCCGCCGTCGCCGTCGACCAGCCCTGGGACTCCGTCGTGGTCCAGCATCGCGACGCCATCGCCGCGTGGCGGGCGCTCATCGAATGAACAGACGTGCGCCGCGCTACGAGCGCGGGGCCGACAGCTGCCGCACCATCACGACCTTGGGGTACGCGATGAAGAACCCCATGCGCTCCATGTTCCGCTGAGACGCGCTCGCCGGCAGGGTGCTGCTCGCCGCCAACGTGCACCCCTGGCGAAGGGCCCACGCCAGTCGCGCCGCAATCAGCTCCTGCTGGAGTCCCCTGCCACGGAAGCGCTCACGCACCCCCGTTCCCGACAGCGTCGCCACGCCGTCATGCAGGGCCACGGTGCCGCCGCCCGCGGGCTCTCCGTCCACTAGCGCGAGGAAGCAGGTGGTGCCAGGCATCGTCGCCGTGGCCAGCATGAGCGAGGCCTCCGCGTCCGACACATCCTCGCGTCCGAGGAAGCCCCGGGCCACCGAGAGAGAGAAGACCTCGGCCTCGCCAGGGCGGAGGGGGCGAACCTCCGCGACCGTCGGCGGAGTGGGATGCCCCGGCAACGCGCGCACGAGCACCTGCTGGAACTCGCCCACCTGGTAGCCCCGCTGCGCCAGCCCCTGGGCCAGCGTGGGATGGGCGAAGGGCAGCAAATCTATCTGGAGCGCGCCGCCGCCCTGGCCCAGATGGGACTCCACCCGGTCCAGGTCCTCGGCGCTGACGGGCCCGTCCAGTCCCAGCGCGAGCGCCTGGGTGAGGGGCGAGTCCGGACCGTTGAAGAGGGCCAGTCCACCCGCGACTTCGAGGACACCGGAGGGCGGCGTGGCACCGCGATTCTGCGCGGCCTGGGCCAGCTCCAGGCGCCGGGCGAGTTGAGCGTCCACGACCAGGCGTGACGGAGAAGAAGAGGGCTGCATGGCGCGCACCCTCATCCACGACGGGCGGCGGCGTCTATCAGCGTCCGGCGCCGCTTGTCACAATCGTGCGCTCCTTCATGCCCGCCTCGCACCGCGGAAGCGCGCGGGCGTGGCGCCATGGCGGGCACGGAACCGCGCCGTGAAGTGACTCTGGCTGGAGAAGCCGGTGGCCTGCGCCACGTCCCCCAGTGGGAGCGCGCTGGTGATGAGCAGCTCCCGGGCCCGCTCCAACCTCCGCGTCAGGACGAAGCGGTGCGGTGTGCTTCCCGTCGCCTGCTTGAAGCTCCGGGCGAAGTGCGACGGGCTCAGTCCCACCACGCCCGCCAGCGCCTCCAGCCCCAGCGGGCCGTCCAGGTTCGCCTCCACGAAGTCGGTGACGCGGCGAAGCTGCCAGGTCGCGAGGCCGACCGCCTTCGGTCCACCGCGCCGCTGCTGTCCATCCAGCCGCAGCAGCCGCAACCCCACCACCGTGGCCAGCGCCTCCAGCTCCAGCCGGGAGGGTGCCAGGCCGTCGCGCAGCGCCTCACCGCTGGCGCGCAGCAGCTCCCGCAGCACCGGATCCCTCAGACACGAGGACCCCACGGCCCGCAGACCGCTCCCAGCGCCGGACTCTCCGCTGAGCGCGGCGAGCCGCTCCGGGTGCAGGAAGAAGGACACCACCTGAGCCCCCTCCGCCCACGCGAAGGCATGGGGCAGGTCGGGGCTGACGACGCCGACCTCCTCGCACGCCACCCGCAGGTCCACCGGACGCCCGGTGAGCCGCCACCGTCCCTGGATGGAGCGGCGGACCAGCGGCATGAGCAGCTGCAGCTCCGGATGCTGGTGCTCCCCCGTGCGCACCTGCTGGTGCCGGTAGAGGGCCACCCCCACGCCTTCCCAGGCCACCGAGGCCAGAGGCTCCATCCGCCTTGCAGGTCCTGTCACGTGGCGCTCCAGCTCCGGGGTCGACTTCCAAAGCGACGCCCAGCGTACGTCCAGATGTACCGCACCGGATTGATGAGACACCAGGTTGGTCGTAATCGGGCCGCTTGCTCTCCTCTTCCCTCCGGGCAGACGCAAGCCGCGAGTGGAAATCAAGGTGCGCCCCCGGCGGCTCTGCACGGATGGCCCGGGCCTATACTCCTCGCATGCTGTCTCGCCTGTCCCATAGGCCCTTCTCCCTGCGGGATGTGGGGGTCTGCGCCACCCTCTTCTGGCTGTTCACCCCCATTGGCCTGGAGACAGGCTTCGTCCCATCGTTGCTCCTGGCCACCGTCGTCGTCGGGCTGGTCCACGTGGCACGAGCCCGCCTGGGGCGAGTCCGAGGGCGGCAGGCCGTCCTCTTCCTGCGCCGGTTTGGCGTCCGGTCACCGAACGTGTGGCTGGCCGACGCGGTGGACTCCCATCTGGCGAAGCACTTCACGGTGGTGGCCCTGGACAACGGCCGGTTCACGCCACGCCCCAGTGCGGCGAGCCTGCTGACCGGGCTCTATCTGCTGCTGCTCCCCGCCGTGATGCTCCTGTTCATGCTGCTGCTGATATCCATCTCCATCCCGCTGTGTTTTCCGGGGCGCGCTGGAAGCCCACGGCTCTTCGACCCGGCCCTGGTGATGGAAGGGATGAGCGCGGCCGCCCCGCCCATGGCCCTGGTGGCCCTGGTCCTGTCCGCCGTACAGGCGTTGGTGAACCGGCTGCAGTTCTGGCGCGAGGTCATTCCCGTCGAGGACTCCCTCGCGCTCGACAGGCTGGTGCTGAACGTCCAGGAGCTGCGGCAGCGAGGCGAGGAGCGAAGAGGGAGTGTCCCGATCATGCTCAGCGCCCGCTGTGCCGACGAGGTATGGCAGCAGACCATCAGCGCCCTCACGGCGGAAGTGGATGCCATCGTCGTGGACGTGTCGCACCCTGGCGAGGGAGTTCTCTGGGAGCTGGAGCATCTCGCCGCTCACGCACCCGGCAAGGTTGTCTTCATCGGGGACAGGTGGAAGTTCCGCGGATGGTCCCGGCGCTTCCGCAAGGGCAAGGGGAACGCGCTGGAGAACGCCACGGGAGCGCTCCTCCAGGAGCATCCCGTCCTCCTGTACGGAGGCCTGCTGGAGCGGAGCCGCACCCGGTTCAGCAACGCGCTGCTGTCGCGGCTGCAGGTGCTCTCCCGGCAGACAGCGGTGGACTCCCAGCCTCGCCCCCAGGAGCGGCAGGGTCTTCCACAGCGAACCCCGTGAGCGCACCCCGTGAAGCCTGGAGCAGATGGGCCGGCGCGCGGCCTGGCCTCCTGCGCCTTTCCGGATTACCGGCAACAGGTCCCCGTGCTCCACAGCACGGAGCCACCCGGACTGTAGACAGACGAGGCGCACTCCGCCCCTGCTCCCGGAGGGCTGGCAGACATGCGACACGCCCGTCCGCTCGGACACTCGAGGCGCACCACCCATCCACGCGTGTCGGGCATCACACCGAGGTGTGGGCGACTCGACCCCTTGGAGAGGGTGGAACGCTCGAGCCTGTCCGCCCTCCTCCCCACTTCGCAAAGGACATGGCCATGGGACTCCTGGACAAATTGAAGGGCGCGGCCCATTCGGTGTCGGGTGGCGCCGCCCGCGTCTCCCTTGAATATGAGCCGAGCGCTGCGCTTCCCGGAGACGTCCTCTCCGTACGCGTCACCGCCACCTCCACCGGCGCACCGGTGAAGTCGGGTGGCGTCTTCGTGGACCTGCGCGCAATCGAGACGGTGCACCTGCCCGTCGGCACGAGCCAACAGCCTGGCAACTCCTCACACGTCAGCTTCGAACAGCAGGTCCCCATCGCTCCGGCCTTTACGCTCGGTGCCAACGAGACGAAGGTGTTCGAGGGCCAGGTGCGCCTGCCCACCAACATCCAGCCCTCGTTCCAGGGCTACTACGCACGGCATGAGTGGTCCACCCGGGGCCGCGTCGAGATGACAGGCAATGACCCCGACTCGGGCTTCATGACCTTGCGCGTGGGCACGAAGGGCTGACCCTTCGGATGAGCAGGCCCGTGCCGGCGAAGGCCACTCCCTGACGGACACGCCGGGTTGTGGGGCACGGGCCTCAGGTATCTGGAATACAACAGTGACCGGCGCCACAAAGGTTGGGTGCAGAACGACGCGGCCGCATTCCGCCGGCCCTCGTCTTCGGAACGCTCTTTTCTGACCTTTCCTCACTCTCCGACACCGCTGAGACCACATCGCGGCTCCGGAGACACCGTGGGGACCTACCGGATTGTGAAGAAGCTGGCCGCTGGCGGCATGGCCGAGGTGTTCCTGGGGAAGGTGGTGGGTGCGGAGGGCTTCGAGAAGCCCGTGGCCGTCAAGCGCATCCTTCCCTCGTACGTGCAGGACGCCGCCTTCGTGGAGCTGTTCCTGCGCGAGGCGAAGGTTTCAGTCGCGCTCCAGCACGGCAACGTCGTGCAGGTGCTGGACCTGGGGACGAGCGCCGGCCAGTACTACATGGTGATGGAGTTCGTGGACGGGGAGAACCTCCGCGCGCTCCTGAGGGCGGCCTCGCAGCGCCAGCTCCCCATGGGCCTGCGCGAGGTGTGCTTCATCGCCCAGCAGGTGGCGGACGGGCTCGCCTACGCGCACGGCCGCACGGACCGGGCCGGCGCGCCGCTCGACATCATCCACCGTGACATCAACCCGTCCAACGTCATGGTCTCCGGCATTGGAGGCGTGAAGCTGGCCGACTTCGGCATCGCCAAGGTGGCCGGCGCGCACCAGGAGACGCAGGCCGGCGTGCTCAAGGGGAAGATCAACTACCTGTCCCCCGAGCAGGTCCAGGGTCGCCCCGTGGACCAGCGCAGCGACATCTTCCTGCTGGGGCTGCTGCTGTACGAGATGCTTGCCGGCCGCAGGCTCTTCGACGGCTCGTATCCCCAAATCATCCACGCGCTGGGCAACTTCGACGAGCACACGCTGGAGCCACTCCCCGGCGTGCCCGCGCCGCTGTGGGCCATCCTGCTGCGCTCGCTGGCCGCGGCCCCCTCCGCCCGGTTCCAGACGGCGCGCGAGTTCTCCGAGTCCATGCAGAGCTTCCTCTTCGACCACCGGCTGCGCGTGGGCGCAGCGGACATCGCCGGCCTCTTCGGCCGCGCGTTTCCGGACCGCCGCTCGCCGCTGGCGGACCTGGAGGGAATGCCCGGTGAGGAGATTCGTCTGGAGGGCGAGGAGCTCCCACGCGTCCAAGGCCCGCCGGCCCGGGACGCACGGCGTCCGCCGCCGGGCCCGCCGCCCATGCTGCGTCCGGCGGGCGTGCCTCCACCTCCCGGGGTGGCAGCGCCCGCGGCGGTGGCGCGGCCGCCCTCAAGCCCTCCGCCTCCGCCGGCCCTGGCGATGGCGCCTCCGGCCCGGAGCCCTTCCTCGCCGCCTTCACCGGCGCTGGCGATGGCGCCTCCGGCCCGTGGCCCCGCCGTGCCGCCTCCGCCTCCCGGGCCTCGTGCGAGGACCCGCCAGCAGCTCGGCGCCATCCTCGTGGCGCGCGGCATGGTGACACCGCAGTCGCTGGAGGAGGCGCTGGCGCTCCAGAAGCGACGCGGCGGGCGGTTGGGACAGCTCCTCGTGGTGGAGCGGAAGCTGGAGCCGGAGAACCTGGTGCGCGCCCTGTCCGAGCAGTCGGGGCTGCCCCACATCACCGACGAGAAGCTCCAGTCCGTGCCGGTGCCGGAGGAGCTGCTGCGGCAGATTCCCCGCGAGCTGTGCGAGAAGCTGTGTGCCGTGCCGGTGGCCCTGCGAGGGCGCGAGCTGTTCTGCGCCGTGCTGGACCCGCGCGACGTGCAGGTCACCGACGCGCTGAAGTTCTCCGCGCGCGCCGTGGCGGTGCAGGGCCTCTTCGCCACGGAGCACGCCATCCGCCGGGCCATCCGCCGCTTCTACCCGGGTAGAGAGATGGAGACGCGCGTCGGAATGGAGTCCACCGACTCCACGGGACGTGCGCGCATGCTCCAGTTCGAGGAGAAGTTCACCGGGCGTGCCGTGCTCGGCGAGCGCGAGCTCGAACTCTCCGTGGTCGAGGAACCCGAACCGCAGACCCCCGCGCCCTCCGAGGCCGCGAGCCGTCGGGCGCCTCCACCCCGGAGCGACGCCCGCGCGCGCATGGTGCTGGTGGTGGCGGAGCCGTCGGAGCCCCGCGAGGCCGCCGTGAGGCTGCTGCTGATGGAAGGGCTCGCGGCGGCGACGAGCCCCGCGGCCGAGGCGGAGCGGGCGCTCTCGCTGGGCGGGTATGACCTGGTGCTCGTGCTCGAGGACGGCCTGGAGGACGCGGCGGGCATGGCCCAGCGGCTGCGTGCCGCGCATCCCCGGGTCGAGGTGCGCGTGCTGCCCTCCTACAGCGCGGCGCTGATGGGCGAAGGTGGACCGCTGGCGCGGCTGGGCGCATTGCAGACGCGGCTGCTCGAGGGCGTGATGTCCATGCTGGGAGGGAGCGCGGTGCTGGCGCCCTTCGTCACCCAGCTGGCGCGGAGGATTGCCGCGCGGCTGGGCGCTGGCAGCGTGGAGGAGTCCCTCATCGGCACATCGGCCTCCGCGCTGGCGCTGGCGGCGCGGCTGGAGGAGCCGTGTCGCTTCATCCTTCCCTCTCGTGCGCGGGCCCTGGCCCTGGTGGGCAGCGGTCTGCCGGAGGTGGTGGAGCTGCTCACCGCCGTGCTGGCCGAAGGGAGTGAGACTCCGGCGCCCGCGGGTCGTGCCGCTGGCGCGCTGCTGTGCTCGGCCAGCTTCGTGCTCCAGGCACAGAGCGCACAGCCGAGTCCGGCGGACGCGGCCCTGGCGCTCCAGGCGCTTCGCCAGGACCCACGCCTGCCACCGGCGGCTCTGGAGGCACTCGCCGCCGAGCTGAACGCGGGCGCGGTGGGGCAGGACAAGACGGCACCCCGGGTGGTGGTGGCGGAGACGGATGCCGCCAACGCGATGACGCTGCAGATACGGTTGATGGCCGAGGGGCTGGCCACGGTGCGCACGCAGAGCCGCGCCGAAGTGGAGCAGGCGCTGGGAGCGGGAGTGCAGGCGGCCATCCTCGCGGACCCGCTGCCGGATGGGGACCTGCACGCCATCCTTCGCGCGCTGCGGAAGAACGCGGCCACCGAGGACCTGCCGGTGTACCTCATCCTCGACAAGGAGGACCCGGCCGTGGTCACCGCGGCGTTGGAGGCGGGAGCGGATGACGTGCTGATGCGGCCGGCGAACGTGGAGGTGCTCATCGCGAAGCTGCGCCGGGCCATCCACCAGCGGCAGGCGGCTCGACGCAACGTGCGGGCGGCGAACTGACGCGGCGGGCGGGGCGTCATTCGACTTCTACACCCGGGTCATCGAGCTGACGATGCAGCCCGCGCGCATCGCGAACATGACCATGCTCAGATGGAAGCTCAACGCCGGGGTCCCCGCCCATGTCCGCTGAACTCCCGTCCGAGGTCCGCACGCGCCTGTCGCAGCTCACCACCTGGCATTTTCGATTGCCGGTCCATCACTTCGCCCCGCTGACGGGACGCACGGTGGAGGCGGAGGCGCTGCTCTATGGCGAGCTGGGCTATGCGGACGAGACGCTGTTCCTCTACGGCTACTGCGTGGGGGCGGACGAGTACTGCTTCCTCTACGACACGCCGTGGGACGAGGTGCACCGCGCCCTGAACGGTGCTTCCCCCAACGAGTGGTACGACGGCCTCGTGATGCCGCGCGCCTTCCGGGTGCGCTACTCCGTCTCGGCGCCCGAGCGGCACGAGATGGTCGACCCGCTGCTGCGGTCGATGATGGAGAGACCGTTCCGCTACCTGGGGACGCGAGCCGCCGTGCCCCGCCCGCTCACGGCGACCGCGGAGGAAGTCCTCCGCGACATCGACCTCTGGGACGAGCGGCTGCGCTACCTTCGTCGTGGACGGTATCTGGTGCCCCAGGATGTGTCCCAGACGGCGGAGTGGACACCCGCGGTGGCCCGGTTCGGGGGGCTGGTGGGACGCGGCGATGCGGAATATGCGCACTACCGCTACGAGGTGGGCGGGACTTCGTACGTGTTCGCGGTGAAGACCGTGCCGCCCATCTCGCGGATGACCCCGAGCGACCACTCGCCCCAGGCCTCGCGGAAGCGGCGGCGGGCCCATCTGGCCCTGGCGCGTCGGCAGGAGCAGGGCTTCCGGCTGCTTTCGAGCGGACAGGAAATCGGGGTGCGGTTCAATCCGAAGGAGCCCGCGGAACACGTGCTCGGCGCTCCGATGCTTCCGGCGGGGGCACCGCCGCTGGACATCGACCCTTCCACGAGCGTGTACCAACTCGAGCCCATCGTGTTCCCCCGGTCGAAGTAGCGCCTGACGCGGATGGGCGTCACGGAACCGGGTCACACCCATTGGCTCCGCTGGCTTCGGCTTTCCGCACCTCGGGCTATGGGCTGTACCGCACCGGATTGTTGAGACACCAGGTTGGTCGTAATCAGGCTGCTTGCTTCTGCGTCAGCTCCCGCCAGGCCCGATTCATCGTCGGTGATATCGCTGAAACGCGCGGCGTCAAGCAGCCCTGCGAAGCCGGCCCAGCATTCCGTTGAGGTCCTGGACGAACAGTTCGTGACGGAAGTAGTGCCCCCCCGGAACTTCATGCCATTCATGTGGAATACCGGCCCGACCCAGTTCGCCGCGAAACTCGCGCTGTCCGGCGAGCACCTGGGTCTCGTTGACATAGTCGAACCAGTTCACGGGGTCAGGTGACGTGCCGGCCGCGAGGAAGACCCGCTTGTTGTAATAGCTCGGGATGCGCTGGATGGGATTGTCGGCGCTCACCCTCGCCTCGTCCCAGAAGGGGACACCGTAAACGCTGCCCCCAGCCAACTCCACCGCTGCCGAGGTTGTGTTCGCCCAGTGGACGACGAGGCCGCCGTCGCGCCGGAGGCTTGCCGGGCCCGAATGGGAACTGACCGAGCAGAAGTGACCGTAGTACTTGGCGGCATACTTCAAGGCACCGAATCCACCCATGGAAAACCCGGCAACGGCTCGACCGTTGTACTCGGCGTATGTGCGGAAGTTCGCGTCGACCCAGGGCAACAATTGGCCGATATGGAATGTCTCCCAGTTGCGGGGACCGGAATTGGTGCTCACGGGATTGGAGTACCAGCCCGTCGAGGCATCCGGCATGACGACGATGAGATCGCGCCAGGCCGTGAGGTTGATGATGTTGTCCTGCAGGTGGAAGGTTCGGAAATCAGCGTTGCCACCATGGAGCAGGTACAGGACCGGGTACCGCTTGCCACTGTGGTGGTACCCGTCGGGGAGCAGGATGTTGACCGCAGGATCCCACGCGATTTCGTCGGTGGCGAAGCGGTAGTACTGCAGGCGACCGCCGTTTTCGTTTCGATCGACGATGCGCAACCCGAAGCCGTCACCGGCGGCTTGGGCCGCGCCCGGAAAGCCGAGACCGCCGGCAAGAGCGCCCGCTGTGGCACCGAGACCCGCCAGGAAGTGCCGACGGGTGACGGTCGAGCGAGGCTTTGAGAGAGCGTCCATGAGTTCCTCAGGGCGTTATCGATGCGAGGAAATTGCCGGGCTGCCGTAGCCGTTGGCGTAAAGCTGATTTCTCAGACTAAGCTACAAATCCATCACCTGACAGTCAATGGCAAGACGCTCACGACGGAGGGGCCGTTCGCGAAGGGGTGGGTGGCTTCTACTTGAGCGAGGCGCCGCATCTCGCAGCCATCAATCAAGCGCGTCGCCTGAGCTCGTTCGAGAATCCCGATTCTTCGTTTAGCGTCGGGCGCTCTTCGCCTTCGGAGCCTTCTTCTTCGCCGCGGGCTTCGCACGCCTGGCCACCGCGGGGGCCTTGCGCGCCGGGCGCTTCGCGGCGCGGGCCGGGCCCGCCCACACCTCGAGCGCGGCGCGCGTCTCGGCCGCGCGCGTCTTGTTGCCCAGCGCGTCCTGCAACAGCGCGAGCCCCTCCATGGCGTGGCGCACCTGCGCGTCCGTGAGTTCCTCGTGCTGGAAGAGGTTGCGGTATGCCTTGGCAAGCCGGGCGAGCGCGACGAGCGACTCGGTTACCGCGCCGCTGCCCGTAGCCTGCGGGGAGCGGAAGTGCCCGAGGCGATAGCTGATGCTGCCCCAGTCCCAGCGCTCGCTCGCGGGGCGGCCCTGCGCCATCCGGTCGCGCTCCAGCGTCGCCTGCCAGTCGGCGCCGAACTGGGCGCGCAGGGCCTTCTCGAGGAAGGCCTGGAGCGCGTCGCGCGCGCTACCCAAGGCCGGGTCGAGCATGGCGCTGACGGTGACGTTGCGGGTGCTGGCGGTCGTTCTGCGGATGGACACCGGGTGCAGCTCCTTCGAGAGCGCGAGGGGTGCGCAGGGTACCGGGCCTGTCCGCGGTCAGCCAGGAATGCGACGGCCCGAAGCGCCGCACGGAAGCCCGACGCCAGAGCCGGCCGCGTCTGCTCACCGACCAGGTACTCCCCTCCCCCTCCCCAATGCCTTGAGCTCGCTCAAACGCCGCCGCGCGTCGTCGTCCGCGGGAAAGAAGGACTCGATCCGTAGCTGATCGGTGGTGATGTCCTGCGGGTTGCCGAAGGTCGAGCACATCGACAGCAACCGGATCCGGAACATCCTGTGCGCGTATTCGATGGGCGTGATCGGCGGCAGGCCGGTGGAGGCCGGCGACGGCACCGGCAGGGCCGACACGTCGGGATACCCCAGCAGCTCGGCGTGGAGGTCCGCGAGGGCCTCGCTCGGCCGGCTCTGATGCTGGCGGCGCAGATGCATGAGCAGCAGCGGCGCGACCTCCGCCCAGTTGACGATGCGCCCGCGCAGGCCGGCCGGGTGGAAGAGCTGGCGCATCATGTTGCGCGCCCGCGCTTCGCCCACGGCGCGCTGCAGCGGCACAGGGTCGAAGGCCAGCGCCGCCGTGAGCCGCAGCATGCCCGCGTTGAGGCGAACGATGTCCCAGGCGCCGTCGACCACGAGCGCCGGATTCGGATCGAGGTGGGTGAGCATGACGTCGATGGCCTCGACCACCGGCCGCATCGAGGGATCGTCCAGGGTGCTACGGCTGAAGGCCCCGGTGAAACCGGCCGCTTCCAGGAACACGTTGCGCTCGTGCAGGGGCAGCTCGAGCACGTGCGCCAGCAGCAGGACCATGGCGCGGCTGGGCCTGGCCCGCCCCAGCTCGAGGTAGCTGACGTGCTTCTGCGAGACGTTCGCCTGCAGGGCCAGCTCCAACTGCGAGAGCCTGCGCACCTGGCGCCAGCGCTTGAGCTGCGCGGCGAAGGACGAGCCCGGGTGCAGCTCCGACAGCGCTTGCGGACTTGAAGCCATGAGTCACCTCGCCCCGAGGTAGACGAAACGGCGGGCGCGGACAGTGTCGGGCTGACGCGGTGATGGCGGCAACTACCTCCGAGGTGGTTGCCGCGTCCACGCGACGATTCCACAGTGGCCAGCGTCGACGGCGCCGCGCGACGTTCATACCCACCCAACCCGATATAGGAGGCTTGATGAAGCGCATCCTTTATGGCTTTCCCCTGTCCGGCAACACGCACCGCGTGCGCCTGTTCCTCTCCCTGCTGGGGCTCGACTACCGCGAGCAGACGGTGAACCTGGTCGTCGGCGAGCATCGACGCCCCGACTTCCTGGCGCTCAATCCGCTCGGGCAGGTGCCGGTGCTGGCCGACGGCGAGCTCGTGCTGCGCGACAGCCATGCCATCGTCTACTACCTTGCCCGCGCCTACGACCGCGATGAGGCTTGGCTGCCGCGGGAGCCCGCGGCGGCGGCGCGGGTGATGCAGTGGTTGTTCATGGACGCCAACGAGCTGCACAACGGCATTGGCTACGCGCGCAACCACCTGGCCTTCGGCGTGGCCTGCGATCTCGCCGCCGCGCAGTCGCGGGCGCGCTCGGCCCTGCAGGTGATGGAGCGCCGCCTGACCGACGAGAGCTGGCTGGAGCTCGGGCGTCCGACGCTGGCGGACGTGGCCTGCCATCCGCTGGTCAGCCTCTCGCACCAGGGCGGAATCGCCCTCGCCGACTACCCCGGCGTCACCGCCTGGCTGACGCGTGTCGAGCAGCTGCCGGGCTTCGTGAAGATGCCGGTGTGGCCAACGGCCAGGACCGGCTAGGGAGCCGTTCCATCCCAAACACCTTTTCGGAACCTCCCGCCGATAATGCCTACCGGAGGTCACACCTTGCCCTTTGAGCACGGCGGTCGCATTCGCCCCACGGTCGTCCCGATTCCCCAGCGGAACCTCAAGCCGGCGGCTCCCGCCGTGAAGGCTGTCGCTCCGGCCGCCGCCGCGCCCACCGGCCACTCCCGGGTGGACAGCTATCAGGCCGCAGCCGGAGTGCAGTCCTCCGCCCCGTCCTGCCCGGTCGGGAACACCTGGACCGGCGACCTCCCGCTCTCCGAGGCGCGCAACGCGCACCGGACCAACACGAAGGAGCAGTTCCAGGACGCGCTGGACAGCAACGCCAACTGGTTCGAGGGCGACGTCCGGAAGGAGATCAACAAGAACTCTCCGGAGATGCGTCACGACAAGGGCCACGAGGACGGGGACAACCTCACCCTCCACGAGTGGCTGACGATGGGGAAGGAGTCCGGACGCGGGCTCAAGCTCGACATCAAGGAGGGCGACCAGATGCCGGCCGTCCTCGACGAGCTCGAGAAGGTCGGCATCCCCGAGGACCGGCTGATGCTCAACCTGTCCTTCGAGGACATGAAGAAGTGGGGGCCCGAAATCCGCGAGCGTTTCCCGAACGCAATCCTGGCGATCAACCCACCCACCGATGGACAGGTGAAGGCGGACGACGCGGCGAAGATGGTCGCGCTGGCCAGGGAATTGGGCGGGCCCGCCACCTTCGTGGTGCGCCACGACAAGCTGACCGACGAAGCGATCAAGACCTTCCTCCCCGCCGGCACCGTCTCGGTGTGGGGCGAGGCGAAGGATCCGGTGAAGGCTGGCGAGGACCTGCGCGCCCGCGGCGTCAACGGAATGGTCGACATCGCCGGCCCACACGGAAATAGCTGGGGAGACAAGGCCGACGCGGTGAAGAACTGGGTCAAGACCGGCCTGGACAAGATTTTCTAGGTCGCCCTCCTGGCAACCGGACTCCACGTCCGGGACTTCAGTCGAACTCGGTGTTCGTGGTCCGCACCGCGCGCCAAGGCTTCGCGCGCATTTCCATCTCGGCGAAGCTCACCCGCGCGAAGTCGCGGCCGCGTCCCACCTCGATGCCGATCCACAGCACCTCTGGCTCCTGGACGTACACCGCCACGTCCGCCCACTCCGTCCGGCGCGTGAGCAGAGGCTCGACGCGGTAGGCGCGCGGGTTCCGGGCCGGATTGCGTTCGAACAGAAGCACGAAGTCGCCCCAGTGCATCCACAGCGCGCCGTTCTTCCGCAGCCCCAGCGCATGGAGATTGCTGTCGATGGTGTCTGGATCGTTGGACGCCGGCAACCGGATCGTGTCCTGCCTCCCGTCCGGCGTGTGGCGGTGGATGACCAGCGCCTCCTCCTGATGGTTGAGCAACTGGAGCACGTCGCCGGAGTTCGTCGAGAAGAGGCGCTCGTTGAACGAGGCGAACTTCGGGAACGGGCGGATGTCCGCCTTCGGCTGTCCCGGCCTCCACCGCAGCACGGCGCGCTCGTTACGCGCGAGGCTCAGCTCGAGGAACACCTGCTCGTCGGTGTTCCCCCAGATCATCCGAGCGTTGCTCACCGGCGTGTCCCTACCGTCGAGCAGGACGGTGTGCTTCACGCCCTGCCCGGTCACCTCGTAGGCAACGACTGCGCGGACGGGATTGCAGGTGCGGTGCTCACACGGTTGATCGGGCCGCTCCGGTATCACGTACAGGGCGACGTCGCGGCTCCTGTCCAGCTGCCGTCCCTCATCGACGCGGTACAGGAGTTCGGGCGCGCCACCGTCGAGCGGAACCCGGTAGGCGACGCTCACCTCGCCGCGCGGCTTCTTGCGCCCTTCCATGTGGACCAGCACGTCTCGTCCATTGTCGAGGAAAGCCAGGGACCCGACCTGGAAATCCCTGATCTCGTCCGTGGGCGGCTTCGGCTTGGGGAGGGTGACGTGCCGTCGCGGCGAGCCGGTGAAGGAGTGCAGCGAAGCGTCCTTCTCCCACGCGGCGAGCACGTCGCCGGCCTCGTTCGAGGCGACGCGGTACAGGTTGTCCTTCGGAATCCGGTGGAGCGAGGTGAACTGCCGCCCGCCCGGCGCGAGCATCCGGAGGTTCGAGCCGCCCACGGTGAGGAATCCGCCGTTGGGCATGGGCCGCATCGTGGTGAGCCCGTGCACCCGCGACGGCGTGTCCGGCTTCTTGCTGCGAGTGTCGATGCCTTCCGCGAAGGCAGCTGGCGCAACGAGCGCGAGGGCAAGGAGTGCACTCCGGATTCGCGACACAGCGGCACCTCCTGACGATGCGCGAATCGACGGCCGCGCTCGCCGTCTATTCACCCCCCGGTAGGACGGCACACTGGCGTACACCCCTTCCAGGCCGCCCTCCCACGAGGGGCGTGGCTGGGGCCTGGGCCTGTTGGCTATCGCGGCTTGAGCCTCAACACCTCGCGGCCCGGGGTGGAGGCCCGCACCGTGGCGCTCAGGCTCCAGCCTCCCGCGGCTCAGGGTCCGCCGAAGCCCTCGCCCGTGGCCCACGCATGGATCCACTCCCGCAGGTTCGTGCCTCCGTCCGCGCTGTCGAACGGGGGAGCGGTCCCCCCATCGGAGAGCGCGGTGCCGTATCCCTGCCACATCACGTGCGCCGTGCCGGGAAGGACGAAGGCGTCCGCGTTCGCGTGTGCGGCGCGCTCGGCAAGCAGCGCGTCGAGCCCCGCTTGATAGGGGCCTACCGGCGGATTGAGCGCGGCCTCGGGACCGGTCCCGGCGAAGAAGAACCACCTGAGGACCTGATCCGAGTCGTATGCCAGGAGCCCCTGCCGCGAGTCCGGGAAGCGCCGCGCGAGATGCGCTGCGATCTGGGGCATCCCCGCATCGCAGTCCTCACAGTCAGCGGGGAGTCGGAGGTTCCAGGCATCGCGCCACTCCGCCCAGTGCACCGGTTGGACGAACGGCGCCGAGTCAGCGAGCAGATGGACCTCCGCGCCGGGGAAAGCATCCCGAACCCGCGGGAGATTGAACGTCGCGCCATACCCGCCCGCGCTGGAGCCGGTGAGCCAGATCCGCTTCGCATTGGGGAACCGCGCCTTCAACACCTGGAGGTAGGCGTCCATGTTACTCGCCCCGGCGAAGTGGATCTTCCGCGACTGGACCGGATCCAGGTAGCCGACCTTGTACTGGTAGGTCCGCTCCGCATCGCCCGCGTGCAGGTCTCCGGTGCAGTACGGGACGAAGACGAACGTCGCGTCGCGGAAGGGGTTGTCCGGCACGGTGCGATCCAGCGCGCGCACCGAGTCCAGAACCGCCACCTCCTGCGGGAAGTGACCGCCACCGTCCGCGGGATAGGGATCGTCCTCGTTCACGTGGACGGCCGAGGGCTGCTGACCCCCGGCGCCACTGTAGAGACACGCCGTGTCGTAGTAGCAGATGGGTCCGAAGCGCATCACCGAGGGCACGCAGGTGCCCTGGTTCCAGCAGGCGCCGCCTCCCTGCAGGAAGATGAAGAGGTCCTCGTCCAGCCCCGAGCGCTTCAGCCCGATGCCGGCGCTCGAGCCCCGCGCGCACCGGGAGCCCTCGACCGGGAGCCACGTCCAGCCTTCGCTCCCGGCATCGGACTGGCCACCGTCCGACTCGCCGCCATCACCGTCGCCTCCGTCATCTCCCGAGCCGGCGTCGATCACGCCTCCATCCTGGGGGGTTCCCGGCCCGGGCCCGGAATACACACAGGCCAGCGGCAACAGGAGGGCGACGGCCCACGGACACATCCAGGGTGAGGGCGAGCGCATCCCCTCATCCTAGCCGCTGATTCCGTGAGCTGTCGCGGGGCCCTGGCTCGGGCCCTGCACGCTCCCGAGGCCGAACGTCCAGCCCTGCATGCGCCCGTCGATCTGCGCCTGGAACCACGTGTCGTGCTGGAAGCCGCGCCTTGACTTCCTTCGCTCGACCCAATAGTTCGTTATACGAAATGTTTCCGAAAGCGAAGGAGCGAGATCTCGACCTCATCATCGAGACCTTCATCTACCTCCAGGCGGAGGGGCGCCGGCTGGCCCGCAGCGAATGCGAGCGCGTGGGCGTCAGCCCGACGCAGCTCAACGTGATCATGCTGCTCGATCAGATCGAGGCGCTGACCTGCTCGGAGCTGGGGCGCCGGCTGGCGACCCAGAACTCCACGGTGACGGGCATCGTCGACCGGATGGTCGAGGCCGGGCTGGTGAAGCGCGAGCAGTCCCAGGAGGACCGTCGGGTCTGGCGCGTCCGGTTGACCGAGCACGGAAGCAGGATTGCCCGACAGGTGGACGTGGCGCCCTGGGCCATCCTGCGGCGATCCATCAACGCCATGGAGGCCTCGGAGCAGAAGCAGCTGTTCAAGCTCCTGCGAGGGCTCGCCGGACAAGTCGCCGCTGAGATCGAGAAGTCGAACGGAAGCAAACGCGAGAAGGCCTGAGGCTCCCACACCATGCTCTTCACAGAAGAACACCAGAAGCTCCGCGCCACCGTCAGTCGTTTCATCGACGAGGAGATCAACCCGCACGTCGATGCATGGGAGGAGGCGGAGATCTTCCCGGCACGGGAGCTCTTCAAGAAGATGGGCGCGCTGGGGCTGCTCGGAATCACCAAGCCCACCGAGCACGGCGGCGCCGGGCTGGACTACTCCTACTCGGTTGCGTTCGCCGAGGAGCTCGGCCACTGCAACTGCGGCGCGATCCCGATGGCCATCGGCGTACAGACGGACATGGCCACGCCGGCGCTGGCCCGCTACGGCTCCGAGGAGCTGAAGCGCGAGTTCCTGGCGCCCACCATCCAGGGCGAGATGGTCGCGTCGATTGGTGTCAGCGAGCCGGGCGCGGGCTCCGACGTGGCCGGGGTGAAGACCACCGCGGTGAAGGACGGCGACGACTACGTCATCAACGGCACCAAGATGTGGATCACCAACGGCATGCAGTCCGACTGGATCTGCCTGCTCGCGAACACCAATGACGACAAGCCGCACGTCAACAAGTCTCTCATCCTGGTTCCGATGAAGACGAAGGGCGTGAGCCGGGCGAAGAAGCTCAAGAAGATCGGCATGTGGTCCTCGGACACCGCCCAGCTCTTCTTCGACAACGTCCGCGTCCCCCAGCGCTACCGCATCGGCGAGGAGGGCGCCGGCTTCATGATGCAGATGCAGCAGTTCCAGGAGGAGCGGCTCTTCGGCTCGGCGAGCACCTTGAAGGGCCTCGAACGGGCGGTCCAGCAGACCATCGAATACACGCGAGACCGCCAGGCCTTCGGCATGTCGATCCTCGACAACCAGTCCGTCCACTTCCGGCTCGCCGAGCTGCAGAGCGAGATCGAGGCGCTCCGCGCACTCGTCTACCGCACGTGCGAGATGTACGTCGCGAACCCGGACGACATGGAGAGTCTCAAGCTTGCCTCGATGTGCAAGCTCAAGGCCGGCCGGCTCTCGCGCGTCGTCACCGACGCCTGCCTGCAGTACTGGGGTGGCATGGGCTACACCTGGGACAACCCCATCTCCCGCAACTTCCGCGACAGCCGGCTGATCTCCATCGGCGGGGGTGCGGACGAGGTGATGCTCGGAATCATCTGCAAGATGATGGGCATCCTCCCCCGCAAGAAGAAGACCTCCTGACTGCTCGCCCAGGCGCGGTCGGAGGCCCTCATGCACGGAGGGGGTTGGCCGATACGAGCCGAGCGGGGATGCTCGCGGGAATGACCGGGATACAAATTGGCATCTTCGCCAGCGTCTTCGGAGTCGGCCTCGGGGCCGCGAGCCTCATCGGCTACGTCCGCTGGCAGCACTGGAAGCAGCAGCTCCAGACCTGGCAGGACTTCGCGACCACTCGCGGCTGGCGCTTCATGGCAACGCCCGGGTTCATGTACTCCGCGGGGACGCTGGAGCTGAAGGGCAGCCACGCCGGGCGGCCGTTCACCGTGGAGACCGAGCACCGGGGCCAGGGCAAGACGTTCCACATCGTCACCATCGTCCGGCACAAGCTGGGTGACGGCTTTCCGCGCGAGGTGACCATCCGGCCCGAGAAGGCGGGCGACACGTTCCTCAAGCTGTTCGGCGTGAAGGACGAGGAGCTTGGCGATGCCAGCCTCGATGACGCGCTGAACCTGACGAACGTCACCCCCCGGGCCCGCGCCATCCTCCTCAGCGCGGGCATGCGGCGGCCCCTGCTGAACCTGGCCCACGTCTTCGAGACCTTCTCCATCGAGAACGGCGTCCTGTCGGCGGAGGTGATCGCCGTCCCGCGCACCACCATCGAGATGTACGGATTGCTGACGCCCGTGCGTGAGCTGGCCGACGCCGTCCGGGGTGCGCTCGGCCAGACCCGCTCGGGGGCGGAGAGCACCGGACAGGAGGGCGCCAACTCATGAGCCGAGGTGCCTGCCTCCCGTATCTCGCCTGCTCGCGCAGCACCGGCCGTAGCCGGCGACGGCGAGCATGCAGAGGCTGAACGTCCAAGCCCCGCTCGTGAGAGCGCTAGCCCCAGGGAGGCCCCTTCCTGGAAGACCCATTCTGGCCCCCGCTCCACCGTCGCGGAGTCAATCCAGGCCTCGATACGGGCTCCCCGTCGCCGCGCGGATGGCGGGGACTCCACCAGCAGGCACGCGCCAGCCTCTCCCGGCATCAGGCCTACGGGCCTGTCCGCCGACTTCAGCCGCCGGCGCTCAGCGAGCCACTCCAGCGAGTAGGCATCCAGGTAGGAGTCCACGGCCACCAGGAGGTACCGCTCCACTTCGGCGTGAGTGATTCCCCGGTCCGCCTCCTGGAGCGCGGCGGCAAGCCCGGAGTGTCCCAGGCCCAGCAGGCGCCAGGGAGGAACGGGGATGCGCTTGCACAGCCTCGCTTGGAGGAGTTGAGTGTAGGCGCTCGCGAGGCCCTGGCCCCCCGCCTGGCGGACTTCGAAGAAGCGCTCGGCGCTCAGGACGGGGGCAATGCACACCAGTCGGGTGCGCCGCCAGAACAGGGCGTCCTCCGGACCGGGGATTCGCCGCTGCCGGAGCAGGTCATCCAGTGCGCCCTGGGTGAGCCGGGCCCAGCGGGCCAGCAGCGCGAAGCCCTCGGTGTAGCCCTGGATGGGATGCCCCACCAGGGGGACGAGCTGCTGGGTCTCGGCGTCTAGCACCGACACTCCGGGGAGCGGCTGGGGCCGGACGAGCCCGGCACGGATGGCGGCACAGGAGGCGCTGGCATCCCAGCCGACACTGGAGATCATCCCCAGTCCTGTGACGGCCAAGGCCATGTTCAGGGACCGCCAGCGAGGGGCTTCGCGTTCGTGGACAGCTTCAGCTCGCCCAGGACGACATTCGTGAAGGCCTTATCCCGGAGCGCATCCGCCAGCACTCCGTCCACCAGGTACACCGTGGGCTTGTGGTGCATACGGAAGAGGGCGGGCGCGCCGGCCACCTTGTCCGGGTGGAGCACGGGTGTGCGGATGGCGACGACGCCGCCATCGGGCCCGTACTCGATGCCGCTGTGCGGCTCATCGAGACAGTCATACGTGCCGATGGGATTGATGATGAAGTAGTTCCGGCTATAGAGCCGGCCCCGGTGGTCGTAGAGGTCGAAGGGCAGGTATTCGATCTCCACGTTCGGGCAGTGTGCGGCGAGGGTCTCCTGCAAGGCCCGGGAGACGATGAGGTAGTTGACGTTGTTGCCCAGCAGCGAGGTCAGCTCAATGCCGGGGTGTTCCTCGCTCAGCTGGATGCGCGCGTCGGCGGGGTAGTAGGGCGCGGCCCTGTCGCCGAGGGACGGGCAGTACCTGTGCAGCCCGAGGCCCGCGGGCCCGTCATCGATGAAGCAGAGGCTCTCGTCGCTGAAGCGACCCAGTTGGAGGAGACGGAAGAACTTTCGCATGTGCCGTGGTTCCGGGAGGGGATGCGTCCGTCAGAAGACGGCCATGGCCATGTCTTCCAGGGACGCATAACCGCCCTCGACAATCTGCATATAGAGAGGCTTTGCGTGACCTTCGAGCTTGGACTTGAGGTCACCGGGCTTCGGGGACTTGTGATCCACCGCATCCTTGAGTGCCGCGGCGAAGTCGCCCTGCAGGAGCGACGCCACGAGCGTCCGATACGTCCTGTGGTCCGGGTGCCCCGGCTGGCGGTGGATGGGCAGATTGAGCACCTTGGCCACGTGGGGGTTCATGGGGAGCAGCACCATGTTCAGCTTGTGGTTGATGTTATAGCTCTGCTCCAACAGCATGTTCCGGGCTGTCAGCACGAGCTCCGGCGAGCCTCCAGGTCCGCCGAGGACCTTGACCAGCGTGGCCTGCAGGATGGAGTCCGGAATGATGTGATGGGCCTCGTGGTAATAGGGTTTGTTGCAGTCGTACTTGAAGTTGCGTCGAGCCCAGTCGACATCCCAGTCCCCCTGTCGGGGTCTGCTCAGGTTGTCGAAGTAGATCCGCCCCTTGCCGGCATAGAACGGATGGTCCGTGGTGGGCATCTCGTCTCGGGCCTCGTTCTCGTACCTGGGCCAGTTGTAGTACCCGGAGTCCTCGGTCGCCCGGACGAAGGCCTGCCACTTGTGGAAGCAGGAGTACTGCTTGAACCCGACCTCATGCCTGTTCAAGCACTTGCCACCTTCGACCGAGCCCGTGCATTTATGCGGCAGCATGGCCTCGATGTCTTTCGTGTGGTTCTCTTCGGACACGGGCTCCTCCTTTCCAAGTTGCTGAACCTGCGGCGCGAGGGCAGCAGGATGCCGGAGCCCTGGTGGCGCATGGGAGAGTGTCTGGCATTATGTTCTCTGGCCGCCGGGACAAGCAACGCGGCAGCGCTGGTGGCTCTCGCCCGTGCTGCACACGCCGTTGTCGGGGAGCGGTTGCGTGCCACGGTGTTGCCGGAGGAGGCATTGTTTTTTGAGAGCTGCGCCCGGGTGGCGGTCCGTATTCCCCAGGAGGGAAAGAGAATTCGCTTTCGCATCCATGCCCCACCCCACGCGCGTGTCGGCTGGGAGCTGGCGACGGACAAGATGCGGCATGCAGGCAGGGTGAGTAGCCGAGGCGTCCACGCATCCCCGGACCCGAACTTCCCGTGTCCCGGACCGGAGGAGGCGGGCAATCCAGCACCTCGGGTGCCTGCTTCGGCTGTCAGGATGAGCTCCGGGCCAACTCCCGACACTCGCGTCATCCTCATGCCCACTGCTCCGCGCCCGCACACCGTTCCCACCCTTGCAGGGAACTTCCTCACAGAGAGAGCGTGCCGTGGGACGAAACGGAGCGCAGAAAGAGTGGACGGTCATGGTCTGGATGGCCGGTGACAACAACCTCGAGGACGCGGCCCTGGATGACCTGGCTGAGCTCAAGCAGGCGGGCTCGACCGAGGAGGTCGACATCCTGGTGCAGATGGACAGGATGAGCGACCAGAACACCCGCCGTTACCATGTGCGCAGGGGCACCTCGACCCAGGCGGACGTGGTCGAGGAACTGGGGCCGACCAACACGGGAGATCCCCAGTGCGCCATCAACTTCTTCACCTGGGGCATCCAGCACTACCCGGCCAGACGCTACCTCGTGGTGCTGTGGAATCACGGCTCTGGCATCGATGAGTCCGACGTGTACGACCGCATGCAGCAGCTCGGCATGACGGTCTCGCGTCGGGCGCAGCGCACCCGCGGAGCCATTCCGCTGGGGCGCGTGCACGCCGCCATGTCTCGTGGCTACAGCCGCGCTCTCTTCTCCACGACTGTGGAGGCGGCGATGAAGCAAAGGGCCATCGGCTACGACGATACCGCCCGCGACTTCCTCGACAACATGGAGCTCAAGCGCGTGCTGCTCGAGGTGAAGAAGGCCACTGGCAGACGCATTGACCTGGTCGGCTTCGACGCGTGCCTCATGAACATGATCGAGCTGGCGTATGAGCTGCGGTCCACCACGGACTTCGTCGTCGGCTCCGAAGAGACCGAGCCTGGTGATGGCTGGCCGTACGACGTCATCCTGAAGGAGCTCGTGCAGAACCCGAAGATGACCACGCGAGAGCTGGGCTCGGTCATCGTCCAGCGCTACGTGGAATCCTACCCTGGCGAGGCTGTGACGCAGTCGCTGCTGGATTTGAGAAAGTCCCCTTCCGTGGCCGAGGCCGTGGACGAGCTCGCCGCCGTGCTGTTGAAGCTCATCAAGAAGCCCGAGGGTAAGCTGGCCGTGCAGCAGGCGATGAAAGACACCCAGGCCTTTGCCGTGACGGAGTTCATCGACCTGGGCGACATGATCGCTCAGTTGCTCAAGCAGTTGAAGAAGGTCGCCCCCGCATTGGCGGAGAAGGTCGCCAGCCAGTTGGCGGAGGGGCCGCTGCGCTCCTTCGTCGTCGCCGAGGCCCACCGGGGGGACACGATGCGGCGTGCCACGGGCGTCAGCATCTATTGTCCCACGCCGCGCACGCGCATTTCTGTCGCCTACGACAGGCTGGCCTTCGCGCGGAAAACACGCTGGGACGATTTTATCGCGGCCTACGCCTAGTCCTCTGACCGGGTGAAGTCTGGTGGGTAGTCACCGACGCTGCCCGTGCGCGCTCATACCCGGGTAATGCGCGGCGGGCCGCGCGCCAATCACCTCTCGGTCAAGAGACCAGGTCTCATGAAAGCTCATCGAACGACCTCCGCGGGCCTGACGACGACTTTCGCTACCGGGCACCGCCCCGGGATTCCGGCGACCTGCGCCGGGCGACGCCCCGCTTCTCGCTGGGTGCCTCGGGCGCTGGAACCAGGCTGGGTGGGACCTCGGACGCGGGGACGGAGGGCCGGCCGGCCAGCCAGTGGAGGGTGTTCACGCCGAACAGCGCGTTCCGAAAGGCCATGCCATAGGCGTTGTACGCGAGGGACGCGGCATAGGTGGCGTAGTCGGCCGAGCCACCGTCGTTGAGCACCGCCGAGTCCCCCAGCAGGACGATGCGCCCGCCCGGCGCCGGGCCCCACCGCGTCTGGAGGGCCACCGCGTACCGCTCGATGGGCGGAGCGCCCGCGTAGCCATCCAGCCGGTGGGGATCGCGCCCGATGGTGGGGCGCGTCCCCTCGAGCAGCGGCCACCGCTGCGTGATGCCCGACGGGGCCGCGTCCGACAAGGCGATGAAGGCGCCCGAATAGATGCCGACACCCGGCGGCCGGAACAGCGCCGACTCCGACAGGGTGCACCCCTTGGAACCGGTGGCGCACGAAGGCGTCATCACGTCCCGGAGGACGGGATGGTCGGCGGCCTCCCGCGTCGCCCGGGTCACGATGTTCTCGCCAATGCACTGCGCGTTGACGAGCGCGGCGCCCGTCAGCGCATCGAAGTCCAGGTTCTCGTTCCAGATGCGGCTGGAGTCCCAACCATCGCTGTCACGGTCCGAGCCGGGATGGTTGGCGATGAAGAACAGCGAACCTCCCGCCTGGAGGTAGTCCCGAAGCAGGGCCTTCTCCGCATCCGAATAGGGCGTCTGCGGCTCGGGGATGACGAGCACGTGCACGCCCTGGAGCGCATCCGCGGTCAGGGCCTCCGTGACACCTGTATTGCCCGTGCCCGTGGCACGCACCTCGTAGCCTGCGTGGTAGAGCTGCCACGCCCAGTCGGTGTAGTCCCCGTTCTCCGTGACGATCCAATGGCCCGTCGCGCCCGCCTTCTGCCGCTTGGTCTGGTCGAAGAGCACGACCCGCCCGTTCGCGCCCGGAGGCGCCTCGCCCACGTGGGGAAAGCTCGCGCCATCGCGGCTTCGGAGCCCTCCGGCGACCTGAGGCTCGGTGTTGGCCCGTCCAGGCGAGGGGTCCGCGTGCTTGAAGTCGGCCTGGTCCACGTGCGTGTCCACGCCGAAGCGGGAGAACGAGGTGGCGGGCGACGACGGCTCCGTCGGCGCGAGCCCTTCCCCCTGACGGAAGACGTTCACCGTCTCCGGCAGGTCCGGGGACCAGCGCAGCGAGTCGACGATGATCCTCCGCTTCGGGCTGACCCAGTACACGAGGGCGACGCCCGCGCTCTGATAGTTGCCCAACCAGTCCCACTGGGATGCCCCCGTCCCGCCGCAGAGCAGGCTGGGCGGACGCAGGTCCGTGCAGTGAACCTCCTGGTCCGGCACCACGCCGCCATAGGCCTCGGGCAGCCGCGGTGAGTCCGCCGTGACGAAGGTGCCGCCCTCGGGGATGCTTCCGGTGAGCTCTACGAAGTTGCGCTGCTCGCCGTGCGCTCCCGGGCCGCCCCCGTTCATGGCGATGAGCTCGTATTTGCCGGGGCCCGCCCGCCACCGCTGCCCTGCCAGCCCCCTGCTCTCGACGAAGCTGTTCTCGTCCTTGAAGCCATTCGTGTTCGGCATCACCTCGTCGATGCGTGGGCGGAGCGCCGCCGGCAGGCGGTGGTCGTCATCGAACCAGAGTTCCTCGTTCGCGCTCCCGGGCGTGAGGGAGGCCACCAGGAAGTCCACGTGGTTGGCATCCAGGTCCACGGGCCCCACGCGCGACAGCCCCCAGACCGGATCCGTCTTCCCCGGGAAGGGCAACCCCGGCGCGGGCAGCTCCTCGCCCACGCCCTGGCCTGGCGGGGACGTGGGCTCCCACCATGAAGCCAGGTCCGTGGCGCCGGACGGGTTGTAGCGCACGGAGTCCACCACCTCGGGAGCGTTCCCCGGCGCGCGGGGATCATCCATGACGAGCGTCACCCCGGAGTCGGGAGCGGCGGGCAGCCAGTCCCCGCCGTCGTAGGCCACCTGGACGTCCACCGGGGTGCGGGTGGAGCGATCCGCCCCCAGCACCTCAGCTGCGTTCGACACGAGGAGGTACCCATCCGGTGGAATGACTGTTCCTTCCGGCAGCACGTGCTCCCGCACCGGGGTACGGCCACGGAAGATGCGCACCGTCATGCCGGCCACGGAGAAGCCCGGCGGCCCGTGGAGTTCCAGGAACGCGGGGGCGCCCTGCCCTGCCTCGTCATCGCGGACATAGCGGAGTTCGCTGAGCTCCAGCCCTTTGAATTGCGGATTCCGGTGGCAGCTCCCGAGTAGCGTGCCGCGCCGAGCCCGCTCCCGGAAGAAGGCCAGCAGGCGTCGGTCCTCCGCGCTGCGCGCCTCGGCGTCGAGCTGCGCGAGGAATGCGTTGAGCGCCTCGGGCTGTGCCTCCTCGCGCAAAGGCTCTTCCGTTGCGCACGCGGAATGGAGGTCCTCCCACAAGTCCAGCACCTGGCCTGCGAGGGACTCCCTTGCCCCGACCAGAGAGGTCCAGCGCTCGCGTGCGAGAGGAAGCGACGCGACTCCCGGTGGCCTTGGACGCCGAAACACATACACCCCAACGAGGACCAACACCGAGGAGACGAGCACGAGGGCGACCAGTCGCCCGAGAAGAATCCTCCCCCCACACGAACCGGGAGCCCGACTTCGAACCGCTGGCACCATGGATGTTCCCCTCCTTGGGAGGATAGGAGCGGGAAGGAATCCAGGTGATGCGGGTCAGGACGGCGCTCGCCCCTCGCGCGGGGGCACGGGCTCACGGCGAGGCGCCGGTTTGTTCCCCCTGCCTAAGACAGACGAGCAGTATCGGCCTCATCCGCCAGCATGGTTGCGGGTGCGCGAACCGTCGCGTGCCCGCACCCCGCGGTCTCCTGGAGAGCCCCATGAAGCGAGCGTTCCAGTCCCTCCCAGGTGTGGGCGTGCTGTTCACCATCCTGGCTCACGCCAGCACTCAGGTGACGGGCAAGTCCTCCCATACCGAGGACGCCAAATGCCTTCCCCTTCAGCAACCCTGGTGCGCCTTGCTGGAGGGCTTCTCCCCGCACGCATGTACGTACCTTCACAAGGGCGTTGACTGAACGTGCTTTCAGGTCCACTTTGAGCGCGTGAAGGCCCGTCCCATCGACAATCCGCCCAACCCCTGGGCAAGCACCGCGGTGGAGTACCTGGACGAGATTCCGCCCTCGAAGCTGGAGGTGTTCGAGGACCACAGCCGTCAGGTGGTATCGCGCAACGACAGTCCGGACGTGTGCTTCACCTGGAGCGTCAACCCGTACCGGGGCTGCCTCCACGCCTGCGCGTACTGCTACGCGCGGCCCACGCACCAGTACCTGGACATGGGCGCGGGCACGGACTTCGAGACGAAGCTGGTGGTGAAGCCGCGCGCGCCGGAGCTGCTGCGCGAGGCCTTCGACAAGCCGTCCTGGAAGGGCGAGACGGTGGTCTTCAGCGGCGTCACCGACTGCTACCAGCCGCTGGAGGCCTCGCTGCGCCTGACGCGCGGATGCCTGGAGGTCTGCGCCGAGTACCGCAACCCCGTGGGCATCATCACCAAGGGCGTGCTGATTGAACGCGACATCGACGTGCTCCAGCGCCTGGCCCGCGACGCGCGGCTGTGGGTGAGCATCAGCCTGCCCTTCCACAACGCGGAGCTGGCGCGCGCCATGGAGCCCTACGCGGCGTCACCCAACCGGCGGCTGCTCGCGATTCAGCGGCTCACCGAGGCCGGCATCGACGTGGCGGTGTCCGTGTCTCCGGTCATCCCCGGGCTCAACGACGAGGACATCCACCGGGTGCTGTCCGCCGCGCGCGAGGCCGGTGCCACCCGCGCGCACCACACGTTGGTGCGCCTGCCCGGCCCGGTGCAGCAGGTCTTCGAGGAGCGCCTGCGCACGAAGCTGCCCCTGCGCGCCGAGCGCGTGCTGCACCGCATCCGCGAGACGCGCGGCGGAGAGCTCACCGACTCGCGCTTCAAGAGCCGCATGCGCGGCGAGGGGCTCTACGCGGAGACCATCCACCGCCTCTTCCACACGGCGGCGAAGAAGGCCGGCATCCGCACGTCCTCCGTCACCGAGCCCGACGCTCCGGACACCTTCCGGCGCCCGGAGCGCAAGCCGCCGCCCACGCCCCAGCTCAGCCTGTTCTGAGGCGCTCGGGCCCTATTTTCGTATGGCCTGGACGATGGTGATGAGGATGACGGCCCCCACCGTGGCGACCGCCAGCGAGTAGAGGTTGAAGCCCGTCACACCCCTGCCGCCAATCAGGCTGAACAGCCAGCCGCCAATCATCGAGCCCACGATTCCGGTGGCGATGTTCGCGAACATCCCCATCCGGGCGTTGGTGCCCTTGATGATGCTGGCCAGCCAGCCCGCGATTCCGCCCAGCACCAGCCACGCGCAGATTCCCATGACGTCCTCCTTGCCCACCGGTTGCTATCAGACCTGGCACCGCCGTGCAGCCGGACACGCCCTTCCCTACGCACGAAGCGTCCGGGAATTGCATTGGCACGGGCCCTGAACGGCGACGCCCCGTGCCTCGCCAGGGAGACACGGGGCGCCGGAACCCACGAAGCGTCCGCGTGCTCAGTCCTTGCCGAGCATCCCGTCCTTGAGGCCGCCGTCCACGGGGTTCTTGCCCACGAAGACGGAGAAGAGCGCGTCCGCGAAGTCCTTGCCCTCGACGGTGATCTGCTGGCCGCCCTTGGCGCTCTGCACCCGGGTGCCCTGGCCGGGCACGTAGGTGAGGATGATTTCGTCACCCTTCTTCGCGTCGGTGAGCGCGGAGGTGAAGGTGTCCAGCTTGGGCTGCAGCTCCGCCATCTTCGAGCCGGCGTTCTTCTTGAAGCCGTCGGCCATGGCGTCGCCGATGGTCTTCTTGTCCAGGTCACGCAGCATGTACATGCGCACGCGCTTGATTTCGTCGGCGCTGATGATCTTCGCCCCGTCCTGCGACGGGTTCTCCACGTACAACCCCGCGGTGTAGACCTTGAAGACGACCTTGGTGCGCAGGCCGACCCCGTTGAGCTTCAGCTCCTTGCCCTCCACCGTGGCCGTTTCCGGGTACTTCACCCCGGCAACCTCAACCTCCTTGGCGAACGCGGGAGCGGCGAGCATCAGGGTCAGCGCAACGGCGGACAGCGTGGCTTTCATGAGACCTCCGGTTGGAAAATCAAATCCGTGGGGTTGGACGCAGCCTAGCCGTGCATCTTCACGAAGTGGTCCATGAAGGTGGCCAGCGTGCGCACATTCTCCACCGTGACGGCGTTGTACGTGGAGACGCGGATGCCTCCCGCGGTGCGGTGGCCCTTCAGGCCCACCATGCCCGCCTTCTTCGCCGCGGCGACGAAGGTGGTGTTCAGCTCCTCCGTGGGCAGGTGGAAGACAACGTTCATCACTGAACGGGACTCGCGCTCCACGGGCGCCCGGTAGAAGCCCGCGTTGCGGTCGATGGCGCCGTAGAGCAGCGCCGCCTTCTCGCGGTTCCACTTCTCCAGCTGCGCCAGGCCGCCCACGTCCTTCACCCACGCCAGCACGTTGCGCACCAGGTAGATGGCGAGGGTGGGGGGCGTGTTGTAGAGCGAGTTGTTCTCCGCGTGGGTGGTGTAGCGGAAGACCTTGGGGATGTCCTTGCGGCCCCTGGCGATGAAGCCCTTGTCCGCCACCACCAGCGTCACCCCCGACGGGCCCAGGTTCTTCTGCGCGCCGGCGTAGATGAGCCCGAAGCGGCTCACGTCCATGCCCTTCCACAGGAAGTCGGAGCTCATGTCCGCGACGAGCGGCACGCGCCCCACGTCCGGGAAGGTGTGCCACTGGGTGCCGTAGATGGTGTTGTTGGTGGTGATGTGGACGTAGGCGGCCTTCGGGTCCAGGTGCAGCTCGGCCTGGCGGGGCACTCGCGTGTAGTGCTTGTCGGGCTGGACGGTGGTCGCCGCGACGCGGGGCTTGCCGTAGTACTTCGCCTCGTCGAAGGCCTTCTCGCTCCACACGCCCGTCATGAGGTAGTCCGCGCTGGCGGCCTCCGGGGTGAGGAAGTTCATCGGCACCTGGGCGAACTGCTGCGACGCGCCACCGGTGAGGAAGAGGACCTGGTGGGTGGCGGGGATGCCGAGCAACTCCGTCAGGAGGGAGATGGCCTCGTCGTGGACGGCCTCGTACTCCTTGCCCCGGTGGCTGTGTTCCATGATGGACATGCCGGAGCCCTGGAACTCGAGCAGCTCGTCCCGGGCGCGCTCCAGCGCGGGGAGGGGCAGTCCAGCGGGTCCGGGGTTGAAGTTGATGACGCGCATGGCAGTGTCCTTTGGAAAATGAACGGCCGTGACGGCATTCTTCCCCCTGGAGCCCCCCCCGGGGCCAGCGCGAAGGTGGTTGACTGCCTGCTTGCAGCGCGGGCGGCGGTTTTTTCCAGGAAACGTGCGTGGCCGGCGGCTGATTCGGCGGGTCTGGAGGTCAGGTGGGTTCCTCGGAGGGGTTGACGGAGTGGGTACTGCGGGCGTCCCGAGGGGAGGCGTCCGCCTACAGTGAGCTGTACCGGCGCTCCCGGCCCATGGTGGCGAGGCTGGTGGCGGGGTTTGCCCCGCTGGACCCCGACGAGGTGGAGGACGTCATCCAGGAGACCTTCGTCCGGGCCTTCCGGGCGCTCCCGAGGCTGAAGGAGGTGGGAGCCTTCGAGGCCTGGCTCCTGTCCATCGCCCGCAACCGCGCGCGCACGCGGCTGGAGCGCAAGTCGAGCACGCGACGGCTGGAGGACGATGTCGCGGATCCGGAGCCGGACACGGTTCCGCACATTCCGGAGGCGCTCCAGTTGGAGCGCGACATCGAGGTGGTGCGGCGGCTCATCGCGGAGCTGCCCGAGGGCGAGGAGAAGCGGACGGTGCAGCTCTTCTACATCGAGGGCGAGCTGTCCGCGCGAGAGATTGCCGAGAAGCTCGGCGTGGGAAAGAGCGCGGTGACGATGCGGCTGGAGCGGTTCCGCTCCCGCATCAAGCGCGAGTTGCTCCGGCGGGTGCTCGCCGGTCGGTGGGAGTGAGACGTGATGAGACACCTGAATGCCGACGCGCTGAGCGCCCTGGCCCGCCGGGAGCCCGAAGCCGTCGCGTACTTCCGCGAGCACCTGGGCACCTCCTGCGACACCTGCGAGCAGTTCCTCGCCACACACTCCGGACCCGACGTGCTCGACGGGCAGGTGGACGCGCTGCTGCTGGGCATGGGCCCGGTCGCGAAGCAGGACGCCCCACTGGACGAGGTGGGCCTGGCGCGCGTGCGGCGCGGCTTGCGCCAGGGTCGCCCGGACACGCGCCGCTGGGGACTCATCGCGGGCGCCATCGCCGCCAGCGTCCTGGCCGTGGTGCTGGTGCCCCGCCTGCGCGCTCCCACCCCCGACACCGACACCGACACGGAATGGAACGGCGTGAAGGGTCCGAGCGGCAACATCGCCCTGGAGCTGGCCGTGGTGGCGCGAGCCGCGGACGGCGGCCTGCGGCGGCTGGACTCGGAGTCGCCCGTCGAGGACGCGGACGTGCTGCTGCTGCGCTACCACGCCACCGAGGCCGGCACCGCCCTGCTCTTCCAGCAGCGGGCCGGACAGGGGCCGGAGCTGCTCGGCCGCTTCCCGCTCGAGGCGGGGACGCATGACCTGGAGGGCCCGCAGGGCCTGGCCGGGGTGAGCCTGGAGGGCGAGTCCGGCCCGGTGACGCTCTGGCTGGTGGGGGCGACGGGGGGACAGGAGCCGACACCGGAGGCGGTGAGGGACGTGTTGGTGGGCGGAAGTTCGGCCTGGGAACAGAGCCGGCTGGCCGTCACCCGGTTCGACGTGAGCGTGGGAAGCGGTCAGAATCCCCGCTGACCCATGAGCGTGAAGCGCCTCCTCCCCATCCTGCTGGCGGGCCTCGCCGCGTGCGCGAGCTCCACTTCCGTGGAGAAGGGCGGCGTCGTGCCACTGCGGCTCGACGAGGAGGCGCTGTCCAGCGCCTACACCCCGCGGCGCATGGCACTGCTGGTGGGCATCTCCGAGTTCGACGACCCACACTGGCGGGGCCTGCGCTACACGTCGAAGGACGCCACAGACCTGGCGGAGGCGCTGAGAGACCCGACGCGCGGCCGGTTCGACCAGGTGCGCGTGCTCACGCGACCGGAGGAGACGACGCGCGCCTCCATCCTCGCGGCGCTGCGGCAGCTGAGGAAGGATGCGCACCGGCCCGACGACGTGGTGGTGGTCTACTTCTCCGCGCACGGCACGCTGGCGCGCGACAACCAGGGCGAGCTGCGGCGCTACCTGGTGACGCGCGACGCGTCCTACCGCGCCATCCCCCAGACGGCGCTGTCCATGGACGCGCTGAAGGCGGAGTTCGACGGGCTGACCAGCCGGCGGCGGCTGCTGGTGCTGGCCACCTGCCACAGCGGCAGTGGCAAGTCGCTGCTGCCCAAGGAGCTGGAGGCGGAGCTGGCCGGCATCAAGTCCGGCTTCTACGCGCGGCCGCTGGAGGAGTCGTCGCGCGCGTCGCTGGTGTTCGCCGCCTGCGACTGGGGCGAGACGGCGCGCGAGGACGAGGGCCTGCGCAACGACATCTACACCCACTTCCTCATCGACGGCCTGGGCGGCTCCGCGGACCGCAACGTGGACGGCGCCGTCACCGCCACGGAGGCGCATGACTACGCGCGCCGCCGCACCTTCGCCTTCACGGAAGGACGCCAGCGGCCCTCGGCGGAAATCCTGGAAGTGGGCGCGGACCCCGTGGTGCTGTCAGGCACCATCTCCCGCATGGGACGGCCGGAGCTGTTCTCCTACAACCCGCGCCTGGACGGCTTCACCCTCAAGGTGGACGGGGAGCCCCGCACGGATTTGCCGGGCGGCGCCGCGGTGGTGCCGGGCAAGCGGACGGTGGAGCTGACCAAGGGCGACTCGGTGCTGGTGCGGCGCGAGGTGGAAGTCACCGCCGGCGAGCGCCTCCCACTGGAGCGCCTCCTGTCGGAGGCCTTCCCCCACCGCTCGCTGTCGCTCATGGGTGGCATGTTCACCTTCGCGGATGCGCACAGCCGCAAGGAGCTGCTGCCGCAGGCACCGGAGGTGGCGCTGTCGCTGCGTCTGGAGGACCAGCCGCTCCAGGACTGGGCGCTGCTCTTCGACGTGGCCTTCAGCACCGGGAAGCAGACGCTGCGGGTGGCGCCGGGCAGTGAGGTGCCCTTCGGCTACACCACCCTGACCACCGGCGCCGCCCTGCCCTACCTGTGGCGCTGGGAGCGTTTGACGCTGTTCGCCGGCCCGCGTGTGGCCGCTCTGTACCTGGGGCGGTCTTTCGACGTGGAGGCCTTCGCGGGGAGCCAGAGTTTCTTCACGGTGAGCCCCGGCGTGGTGGGTGGCGTGGTGTGGCGACTCGGTGAGCGACTGGAGCTGATGTCGCAGGCCCAGCTCATGCTCACGTACGTGGTGGTGGACGGGCGGGGACAGGCCGTGGGCTTCACCGGCGGATGGGCCGGCGCGGGGTATCGGTTCTGATGCGCACGACTTTCCACATCGCGATGGCCGCGCTGCTCGCCCTGATGACGGGCGCGTGCGGCAACATCCGGAACGACCCGTTCCGCGTGGGCACCGTGCGCGGCCAGCTCACCGAGTTCGACGCCGCCGTGGCGCTGGTGTCGCTGGTGGGCCAGCCCGGCGTGCGCAGCAACGTGGACGCCGAGGGGCGCTTCGTGCTCGAGGGCGTGCCGGCGGGCCCCGCGGAGCTGTTCATCGTGGCCACCGCGGAGAAGGCCCTGCGCATCGGCATCACCGTGCAGGGCGGCCAGTCCATCGAAGTGAAGGGCGTGGCGCCGAACGCCGCGGGCTTCTTCGACATGAAGGTGAAGGCCTCGCAGGGCGAGCGCCTGACGGGCGCACAGGTGTCCGTGGTGGGCACGCCCTTCCAGCGGCTGCTCCTGGATGACTCGGGGCGCCTGCGCGTGGGGCCGCTGCCGGACGGGTGCTACGCCGTGACGGTCTCCGCCACCGGCTTCCCGCTGACGCAAGCCGAGGCGTGCGTGGGCGCCGGGGAGAAGAAGGAGCTCAAGCTCACCCTGGAGGCGGACCCGGAGTACGTCAACCGTGGCTGTGCGGTGACGGGCTGCGCGGACGGCCTGGTGTGCGCGCCCACCAACAACAAGTGCGTGGAGTGCTTCGAGGACGCGCAGTGTGGCGAGGGCCTCTCCTGCAAGGGCTTCCGCTGCGAGGGCGACGGCCCGCAGTGCGCCGCGTGCGACGGGGACTGGAAGTGCAAGGCGGGCACGAGCTGCCAGGAGCTGCCCGAGGGCGGCGCGGCGTGCCTGGCGGAGTGCGGCAAGGACGAAGAGGTGGAGGCAGAGAAAGGGTGCGAGCCGGGCTTCACGTGCCAGTCCGGACGGTGCCTGCCGGACGCGGCGCGCTTCGAGGGCTGCCATGCGCTGCTGGGGCTCGACATGCCCTGCGACGGCGACGCCCGGTGCCGCGAGCAGGGGCTGTCCGACGGGCTCTGCGTGGAAGGTGCGTGCACCGTCGCGTGCAGCTCGGACCAGGAGTGCCCGGGCTCACTGCGCTGCCAGGACTCCTCCGCCGGCCGCGTCTGCCGGCCGAAGCGCTGAACCGTGAATCCCCTGCCCCACCTTCGTGCCCGGCTGGCCCTGGTGGCCCTCGTCTCCGTCAGCCTCTGGGCCTGTGACACGCCCCCGGGCCCGTCCCAGCCCGCTCCCAACGCCGCGCCCGTGCTGCGCATCCTCCGGCCGGAAGGTGCGGCGGGGCTGCGCGTGGGCCAGCCCGTGGAGTTCGAGGCGAACGTCGAGGACGCGGAGGACGGCGAAGCGCTGGGCGACAGCGTGCTCTGGGTGTCGTCGCGGGAGGGGCAGCTCGCCCGGGGCGCCCGCGCCACCGCCACCTTCCGCGAGGAGGGCGACGTGACGCTGACGGCCACGGTGGTGGACTCGGGCGGCCAGGTGTCCAGCGCGTCGCTCCGGCTGAGTGTGCTGGGCTCGGGTTCGCCCGCAGCCACCGTGCTCCGCCCCGCGGCCGGCAGTGCCTTCAACCTGGGCGAGCCGCTGGACCTGGAGTGCGAGGCCCGCACCGTCGGCGGCGTGCGGCTGACGGGCGGCGCGGTGCACTGGACGTCCGCCCTGACGGGGCCGCTGCCCCAGGGCGAGACGGCGCGGACCACGCTGCGGGTGGCGGGCGAGGACACCCTCACCTGCACCGCGACGGACCCGGCCACCGGCGCCAGCACCACCGCCACCGTGCGCGTCACCGTGCGCGCCACCCGGGCGCCCTCGGTGCTCATCACCCGCCCCGAGCAGGCGGAGGTGTACGTGAAGACGGGCGAGCCAGTGCCCTTCGCGTCCACCCTGCTCTTCCGCGCCACGGCGCAGGACTTCAACGCCGACAGCGGCGCGGGCAACCTGGACGGCGCCATCCGGTGGGTGCTGGAGCCGGGGAGCATCGAGCTCGGCGACGGGCCCTCGCTGGAGCACACCTTCACCGAGCCCGGCGAGTACACGGTGACGGCGCGCGTGGTGGACGGCCTGGGTAACACAGCCACGGACAGTGTCCGCATCCGGCTCGTCACCAACCTGCCCCCGTGGTGCGAAATCGACGCGCCGCTCGCCAACGCGCGGCTGCTGCGGGGCGCCTCCAGCACGCTGCGCGGCCGGTGCGTGGACCCGGAGACGGGCGCGACGGTGGCACCCACCTGGGCCACCAGCGTGTCCTCCACGCCGCTGGGCACGGGCGAAGTGTTGAACACCGTCCTCACCGTGGCGGGCGCGCAGACGCTCACCGCCTGCGCGGTGGACCCGGAGGACGCGATGCTGCGCGGCTGCGCGCGGCAGCAGGTGCGCGTCATCGTCAACTCGACCCCCTCGGGCTGCGTCATCCAGGCGCCCCGTCCGGGCGCCGTGGTGAATGCCGGGCGGACGCTGGCGCTGGCGGGCTCGGCGACGGACGCGGAGGACCCGCAGGGAGACCTGCGCTTCGTCTGGACGTCCTCGCGCGACGGCGCGCTTGCAAGGGGCGCGAGCACCACCACCCGGCTGACCACCCCCGGCTCGCACGTGCTGACGCTCACCGTGACGGACCCCTGGGGCCTGGCCTGCGCCGCCACCGTCTCCGTGACGGTGAACGGGGCGCCCGAGGTCCGAGTGGAGACCCTGCGCCAGGGCGACACCAACTGCCTCGAGGAGCCGTGCCGCGAGGGACAGGCCATCTTCGCCACCGGCGTCGTGAAGAGCCTGGAGCCGCCGGGCACCCTCGCGAGGCTGGCGTGGCTGGACAGCCTGGGCGGCCAGGTGGAGGTGGGCGCGGGCAGCAGCCCCGTCTTCACCCTCACCACCCCCGGCGTGGGACGGCACACGGTGATGCTGCTCGCCGAGGTCCGCGACGGCGCGGTGGGCCGGGCCGCGGCCTCGTTCACGGTGCTTCCCACCGGGCGTCCGCAATTGATGGACGTCGTGACGGGAGCGAATGAGTCGGCCGTGGCGCTGGCACACTTCGGCGGCGCGCTGCGCTTCGTGGACGGTGACGCGGCCGCGGTGTTCAGCACGGAGCCGTCCATGGGGACGCTGGCCGTGAGCGCGCCGGCCCTGGCACTGGCCACCCTGCGCGCCTCCACCGGCGAGGTGCTCTTCGTGGGCACGGACGGTGGCGGCGTGCACCGGTGCGTCGAGGACACCTGCACGCGCTTCACGGGCGGACTGCAGAGCTCCCCGGACGACCGCGTGACGGCGATGGCCGCGCGTGAGGCTCCGGACCTGCTGCTGCTGGGCACGGACAGGGGACTCATCCTCACCCGCGCGAGCAACCCCGCCGCGGGTGGGCGTGCCGGCACCATCGTCGGCCAGCGACTGCTGGAGGGGCGCGTGGTGCGGCAGGTGGTCTTCTCTCCCCTGTCCACCCCGACGCGCGTGAAGGCCTGGGCCGCGACCTCCACCGGCCTGGCCGAGCTGACCCTGAATGCGGGGGACGGCTTCGAGCCGGCGCTCGCCGACGTCTCGGTGGCGTTCCACGTGCCGCCCGAGGTGCCTGACCTGGACGTGCTGTCCGTGGCGGTGGGCCCGGAGGGGCAGGTCTTCGCGGGGACGCGCAGGGGCTTCAGCGCGCTGGGCAGCGCGGGCCCCGCACTGCGCGCCGCGCCGTGGGAGCTGTCCGACGAGCGGGTGACGGCGCTCCACGTCGAGCGGCGGACCACGGAGGCCGGCACGCGCGACGTGCTGTGGGCCGGCACCAGGGGCGGGCTGGTGCGCTACGACGTGGCCGCCGACATCGTCACCCCGTTCGGCACCAACGAGGGGCTGCCCGACCCGGACGTGCGCGCGCTGCTCGTGACGCCGGAGGGTGTCCGCTACATCGCCACCCCGAAGGGTGTGGCGCGGTACTCGGCACAGTAGGCGGGGGACTCAGTCCCCGGAGCCACCCGGAGCCAGCACCAGCCCGTCGCGGGTGAAGCGCTCCACCGCGCCGCGCAATTCCGCCTCGGGCATGCCGGTGGCCGCGGCGACGTCGGCGACGGCCAGTCCCTCCACCGCCATCTTCAGCACCAGCAGCGCGGGCGGCGTGGCCTCCACGTAGTACGTCACCAGGTGCTCCGGGTGGCGCCACAGCAGGGCCAATTCCTCCCCCGCCTCCGGCTCCGGCAGCGCCCCCTGCGCGCGCACGTACGCGCAGAGCCGGTAGGGGTGCTCCAGCACCGCGAGCGTGGGGTTGGCCGTCAGCCGCTCCACCCGTTCCGGCGGGGCCTCGGAGGCGAACACCGCGAAGTCCGTCCACTCGAAGCGGGCCAGCGCCGGCACGAAGGCCGCGAGCCCGCGCGAGGGCGCCGCGTCCGCCACGAAGGCCGGGAAGCCCTCGGCCAGGTGATTCAATTCATGGTGCCGCGCGGGCCGCGTCAGCGTGTAGCCCTCCACCAGGGCGTCCCACGCCTCGGCTCCCACCACCTTGCGCACCAGCGGGAAGATTTTCTCCAGCACGCCGCGCACGTGCCCGCGCACGAAGTCGCCATAGACGGACACACGGCCGCGCGGCGCGTCCCAGCCGGGGTGCTCCGAGTACAGCGCGTCCAGCGACTGCGCTCCGGGGCGAGCGAAGTACGCGCCCATGCTGTCGAAGAAGTGCTTCAGCCCTGGCTTCATCGCTCCGCCACCTTCCGCAGCGCGGCGCGCGCCACGTCCGCCTCGTCCAGCACCGCTTCCAGCGAGGGGATGTCCTGGTCCCACTCGATGAGCGTCGCCACCGGACCGGTGCGCTCGAGCACGTACTGATACAGCGACCACACGTCGTCGCAGACGCGGTCGCCGTGCGTGTCGATGATGACGTCCGGGTAGCGCGTGTGGCCGGCCAGGTGGACCTGCACCACCCGCTCCAGCGGCAGCGCGTCCACGAAGGCTCGCGCGTCGTACCCGTGGTTGAGCGCGTTGACGTAGACGTTGTTCACGTCCAGCAGCAGGCCGCAGTCCGCCTCTTCCACCACGTGCCGCAGGAAGTCCGCCTCGGGCAGCGTGCCGCCCGGCATGCGCGCGTAGTAGCTCGGGTTCTCCAGCAGGAAGGGCCGGCCCACGCGCGCGATGACTTCACGCACGCGCGGCACCACGTGCTCCACGGCGGCCTCGGTGAAGGGCAGCGGCAACAGGTCGTGCAGGTACACCCCGTCCAGCCGCGAGTAGCAGAGGTGGTCCGAGAAGAACGGCGCGTCCACGCGCGCCACCAGCGCCGCCAGCCGGTTGACGTAGTCCCCGTCCAGCGCATCCGGCCCGCCAATGTCGAGCCCCACGCCGTGCGGCAGCACCGGCCAGCGCTCCGCGCAGGCGTCCAGGGTGCGCTGCGGCCTTCCTCCCAGCGAGAGGAAGTTCTCCGGGATGATTTCCACCCAGTCGAGCGGGCGCTCGGTGCGCGGCAGCTCCTCGTAGAAGCTCCGCCTCAACCCGATGCCGGCGCCCAGCGGCTTCAGCCCGTGTCTCTGCGCATAGGTGGCGACCACTTCGGGACTCCTCCTCGGGAGGCAGGAACGACACGGGCGGCGGGAGCATTCCTCCCACCGCCCGCGATGAGGAGCCGGCGTTCACCGGCCCCCGGCATGAAGCTCGATTACTTCTTCGAGCCGCTGCAGGAACCGGCGCCGCAGCTGCCCTCGGCGCCCTTCTCCGGGGTCGCGGCGGGAGCAGCGCCCTCCTGCTTCTGGCCGCTGCAGCCGCCCTCGGCGCCCTTGGCCTCGGTGGCCTTCGCGCCGCAGCTGCCCTCGGCGCCCTTCTCGGCGGTGGCCGGCTGGGCCTCCGCGGACTTGGTGGACGCACAGCCGGTGGCCAGCGCGGACAGGGAGAGGGTGCCGACGATCGCCGCGAGGGTCTTGACGTTCATGGTGTTGCTTCCTTTCAGACTGCTTTGGGGGGTGAGGTACGGCTGGAGTTGCTACAGCTTGAACTGCGTGGAGCCCCAGGCGTCGACGGAGACCTCGGCGGTCTCGCCCACCTTGAGCACCAACGCTTCCGTCCGCTTGATGCCGTAGGCCTCGAGCGGAATCTGGAACTTCGCGCGCACGCGCAACAAGTCACCGGCGGCGCGATTCTTCGTCTCGGCGGACTCCTTGAAGTACGTGGCCGTGACCTCCACCGGCTCCTCGCGCGTGACACCGTGCACGGTGAAGCGACCCTTGCCCTGCACCTTCAGCGGCTTGCCCGGCTCCAGCGCGGCGGGGAGCGCCAGGTCGGCGAACTCGAAGATGATGTCCGGGGACTTCGCGGCGTCCAGCCAGCGATCATTCTGGAGGTGCCCGTCGCGCGTCTCGTTGCCCGTCTTGATGGACTTCACGGGCACCTGGAACTTCCCGCTGGCCTTGTTGCCCTTCACCTCGACGCGGCCCTTCACCTGGTTGGACAGGCCGTTGATGACCTCCAGCGGCGCGTCCAGCATGAAGGCCACGGTGTCGCGGCTGTTCGGGTCATTGAAGACGAAGGCCTGCGTCGTGGCGGTGGGCTCGGCGGCGAGCGCGGGCAGGGACAGGAGCGCGGCGAGCGCGAGGAAACGGGGTGACATGTTGGACCTCATTTACGGGTGTCGGAAGTTCGCGGATGCATCCGGTACGCATCTCCCGTCCGCCGGTTACACGACCCGTCCCGCCATTTTCGTTCACAAGGCAGCGCCACGGGTGCGCCGACCGTCCAACGCCTCACGCAACACACTGTCCGGGGCTGGCACCAGCTTGACTCTTCCGCCCGTGTCAGCCCTGACCCCCAGCGTTTCTAGCAGACCTTCCGCTTCCGCAAAAGAAGGTCGCCGGAGGTGCCGCGCCAGCAGCGCATCGAAGAGAGGCTGTCCCGCGACATCATCCACCGCAGAGCCGAACGCACCGAAGGTGGATGTGGGGCCGCGCTCCGCCAACAGCTCCAGCACGTCCTCCAGCCCGCGCTTGTTTCCAGTGATACGGCGCAATTCCACATCGAGGTGCAAGGCGAACAGGGCGCCTGTCCAGTAGACGCCGAGGGAGAACGGGCTGCCAGCGACGACCTCCTCCATCGTCCTGTCACCGGACCGCGCGCGCCCGCGCGAGAAGCCGTCGACGAGCTCCTCCCACGCGTGCTCCGCGCTCTGCCGTCCGGAGCGCGCGCGCGCCAGTTCCGTGAAGTAGGTGGCCAGGCCTTCCGAGAGCCAGGGCACGCGCGGGAGGAGGACGGGATGGGTCAGGTGCAGCATCTCGTGCACGGCGACCCAGTCGCGCTGGAAGGCGGAGGCCTCGGTGTCGCGGCCAACGAGGATGGAGATGCTCGGCGGCGAGCTCCACTGCACCATGCCGAAGAGGCTGGAGCCACGGCGCGCGGACGCGGGGATGACACGCACGGAGATGCGCGGGTACGGGAAGGCGCGGCGCACGGTGCGCACCTCTTCCGCGGCCTGACGCAGCCACGCGCAGAGCTCCGCATCGGTCAGGTGCGTGAAGTCTCCGAGGATGCCGACGTCCAGCACCGCGTCGGGAAGCTGGACCTGACACCGACGTCCGCCGAAGCCATGGAAGCCCGAGTCCACCAGGTCCTCGCCGCGCAGCCGGTAGAGGCCGCCCTCCCCTGGCGTCCACGGGAGCAGCGCGTTGGCGCCCTCGACGTAGAGCTCCACGCGCAGCTCCGGTGACACCACGCGCGGGCGGATGAGGTACTCGCGCCCGGCCACGTGGCGCGCGTCACCGTCACCGATGCCGGAGAAGAAGCCGGGCCCCTCCGCGCGAATGCGCGCGTCCAGTGCGTAGCGGTAGCGCAGGAAGCGCGTGCCGGCGGGCAGGCTCACCGCGCCATTGCGGACAGGCAGCGAGCGCACCTCGCCGTCGTCGCTCCAGACCTGCACGGAGTCCACGCCGCCGGGCTCGCTGAAGAGGAACTCGCGGGGCGAGCCGCGCGCGAGCACCACCTCCACGTCGAGCGAGTGCTCGGGCTCGCGCACGTAGGTGATGTTGTAGCGGAGCGCAGCCGGGTCGCCCGAGGGACGTGGACGCGCGGGCGTCTGGCAGGACAGTGCGGCGAGCGCGAGGAGGAGGAGTGCGGACGACCGCGCACGCACCATCCAGGCGCGCGCCGAAGCAGTGCTGCCACCCGGTCTGCATTTCACGCGTCACCTCGAAGCGCCGCACCCGCGGTCGCGAGGATATGCCAACGTGCCCGGACGCTCTTGCCCCCGCCAGTCCCCGGACACTCTTCACCAGTCGTGGGTGGCTCACGCAAGCGGCGTCGCTCTAGAGTCGCGCGCCATGCCCGTCACCATCCGAACGCCCGATGGCGAGATGTCCTACCAGGGACTGGACGAGGTCCGTCAGGCGCTGACGACAGGCCTCGTGGACCCCACGGACCAGATTCGCCTCTCCGAGACGGAGCCCTGGCGGCCCGTGAGCGAGGTCGCCGGCTCTCGCCCGCGGTGGCGCTGGAAGGAGCACTTCCACTGGTACATCCTCGCCGTCGTGCTGGTGGGCATGCACCTGACGGGCTTCGGCCTGATCTGGCTGCTGGTGGCCGTGGGCGCGCACGCGCTGTGGCGGAACACGATGCGCCGGGGCCCGCGCGGCGGCCTCCGGTGGTGGTGAGCACCACCCGAGGCTCAGTGTGACTTCTTCCCCGCGGACGGAGCCGTCCCCTTCCCGTCCGCGAGCAGGAACTCCCGCGCCGCCTCCAGGATTTCATCCGACAGCGGCAGGCCCTTCGTCGCCCGGGCCAACGTCATCGCGCCGATGACGAATGTCACCGTCGCCAGCGCCCGCTTCCGCGCGGTGACGCCGTCCTCGCCCGGCACGTGCGCGGCCATCTCCTTCGCCAGCCCGTCGATTCCCTCGGCAAAGACCTCGCGCGCCTCGGGCGTGCCCCGCGCCAGGTCCGACAGGATGGACGGCATCACACAGCCCGTCTCCATGTTGTCGCGGATGTGCCGGTTGAGGTACCGGCGCACGAAGTGGCTCAGCCACTCCGAGCCTCGCAGCTCCTCCAGCCCGCCCAGCCACCGCTCGCCGTTGCGCTGGAAGAACGCGCGGACGGACTCCGCGAGGAGGGAGTCCTTCGACGTGAAGTGGGCATAGAAGCCACCCACCGTCAGCCCCGCCGCGCGCATGACGCGCTCCACGCTGGCACCCTCGAAGCCCTGCTTGCGGAAGAGGTTCTCCGCCGCCGCCAGGATGCGCTCGCGCGTGGCCTGCTTGTGCTCCGGTCCGTACCGCATCGCTCGAGTCTCCTACTCGCGGCCTCCGGCGCCGGGGGGCCGGAACAGCATGCACGTGGTGGTGCCGTGGGCATAAAGCTTCCCCGAGGCATCCGTCAGCTTCGCCTGCGCCGTGGCCACCCGCCCGCCCACGTGGACCACCTCGCCCGTACACGTCAGCCGCCCCGTGTCATGGCCGATGGCGCGCACCAGATTCACATGCAGCTCCAGCGTCGTGTACCCGGAGCCCGCCGGCAATGTGGAGTGCACCGCGCACGCCAGCGCCGAGTCCAGCACCGTGGCCGCCAGCCCGCCGTGCACCGTACCGATGGGGTTGTAGTGATACTCCGCCGGCTCCACCGCGAACACCGCCCGCCCCTCCGAGACCTCCACCGGCGCGAAGCCCATCAGCTCCGCGATGGGAGCCCCGGGCACCTCGCCCCGGATGATGGCGCGCAGGTACTCCAGCCCGGACAGCGTCTTCGCCGCCGCCACGCCCTCTCGCGGATCCCTCCACGTCACCGTCCGGGTCCGGCTCCCATCACTCATCGGCACTACCTCGCAAGTGAAATGATGCCCGTCATCCCATGTGACCACTAGGCGGACAGGCCCATCAAACAAGTCCTTGCCACATGGCATGATGCACATAATACAAAGACCTACGGAGCGCACGCGGGAAGCGGGGGGCCGGGCGTCCGGCCTGTTCATCGCTTCCCCCCAGGCGTGCGGGGAGAGCAAGTCATGCAGAAGCGGCGAGTCGCGGTGACGGGGCTGGGGCTCATCAGCCCCTGTGGCACGGGCGTGGAGAAGAGCTGGGAGGCCCTGGTGAATGGGCGGAGCGGCGTGGGGCCCATCACCCTCTTCGACGCGAGCCGGCTCGACAGCCGCATCGCCGGCGAGGTGAAGGACTTCGAGCCCGAGGACTACATCGAGCGGCGCGAGGTGCGGCGGATGGACCGCTTCGCGCAGTTCGCGGTGGTGGCGGCGGACATGGCCCTGGCGGACTCGGGGCTGAAAATCACCCCGGAGAACGCCGAGCGCGTGGCCGCCATCATCGGCTCTGGCATCGGAGGCCTCTCCAGCCTGGAGGAGACCTACCGCAAGGCGCTGGAGAAGGGGCCGGACCGCATCAGCCCGTTCTTCATCCTCCAGATGCTCATCAACCTGGCGCCCGGCTACGTCACCATGCGCCACGGAATCAAGGGCCCCTCCTGGTCCACCAATTCCGCCTGCTCCACCAGCGCCCACGCCATCGGCGAGGCGATGCGCGGCATCCAACGCGGCGAGTTCGACGCGGCGGTGGCCGGCGGCTCCGAGGCCCCCATCTCCCTGCTGGGTGTGGGCGGCTTCGCGGCGATGAAGGCCCTGTCCAGGCGCAACGACGCCCCCCAGGAAGCCAGCCGCCCGTTCGACGTGGACCGCGACGGCTTCGTGATTGCCGAGGGCGCCGGCATGGTGGTGCTCGAGGAGTGGGAGCAGGCCCGGGCGCGGGGCGCGCGCATCTACGCGGAGCTGTCCGGCTATGGCGCCAGCTCCGACGCCCACCACGTCACCTCGCCCGCCCCCGAGCACGAGGGCGCCCAGCGCAGCATGCGCGCCGCCATCAAGGACGCGGGCCTGGCACCCGCGGACATCGGCTACGTCAACGCGCACGGCACGTCGACGGACATCGGCGACGTGCTGGAGATGCAGGGCATTGCCCGCGTCTTCGGCGACGCCGCGCGCACGCTCGCCGTGTCCTCCACCAAGTCCATGACGGGCCACATGAACGGCGCGGCCGGCGCCGCCGAGGCCGTCATCAGCGTGCTCGCCCTCACCCGCGGCGTGCTCCCGCCCACCATCAACCTGCGGAACAAGGACCCGGGCATCCACCTGGACTGCGTGCCGAATACCGCCCGCGAGGCCCGCGTCGACGCCGTCATGAGCAACTCGTTCGGCTTCGGCGGCACCAATGTGTCGCTCGTGTTCCGGCGCTCGGACGGCTGATCCACCCCGCCCTCGCCAGAACTCTCTTTGTAAACCGTGAAATCCTGTTTACTGACGCGCTACGGGCCCCATGTCGCAGTGCGCCAGTAAACCTTTGACAAGGTGCGGCGAGCGCCTGCTGGAGCCCACACGGCCGTAGCCCGAAAGCACCGCGATTACATGGCCTTACGGCGGCCTCTACAGGCCCTTGGGCCCGGTGGGCAGCTGTTCCGTCGCCCGCCGGACAGGGGTCCCCCCACCCAAAAACGTTCATTGCAAATCGGTAAATCGATTTGCAAAGTGGATCCAGGCCCGAGGAGCGCGAGGTCCGGCGCGATCCAGAAGGGCCACCGATTCGGCCATGAACGACAACGCACTGAACGCCAACGTGGGCCTGAAGCTCCGTGGGCTGCGGCTTGCACGCAACATCAAGCAGGCAGACGCAGCGAAGGACCTGGGGGTCTCCCCCGCGTACCTGAACCTCATCGAGAAGGGGAAGCGGGTGATGCCCTTCCCGCTGCTCTGGAAGGCCCTGCGCTACTTCGACCAGGACCCCGAGCAGTTCATGTCCACGCTGGGCGAGGGCCGCGTGGACGAGGCGCTGGCGAAGCTGCTGGATGAGCCGCTGCTCAAGAGCCTCGACATCGACCCCGAGTCACTCCAGTCGCTGTCCGCCGAGCCGAAGCTGGCCGGCACGGTCGCCGCGCTGTTCAACCTCTACAAGAACACGCGCACGCAGCTGGAAAACGTGCTCGCGCAGCTCAACGTGGAGGAGCGCACCCGGGCACAGGGCGGCGCGCAGAACGGCACGGTGCCGGGCGTCCGCTTCGACTACTCGCCCTTCGACGAGGTCAGCGACTTCCTGGAGAAGCACCGCAACTACTTCCCGGAGCTGGAGGAGCAGGCGGAGGCGCTGCGGCGCGACGTGCGCCTGGAGCGCCAGCTCACCAGCGGCCAGCTCATCCGGCTGCTGGAGGAGCGCTTCGGCTACCGCGTCCTCTTCGACGACCCGGCGCCCAGCGGCTCGTCGGTGGTGCGGCGGTTGGACCCCGAGGAGAAGACACTCACCCTGTCCCCCTTCCTCACCGAGCAGCCGCTGAAGTTCCAGATTGCCGCGTCCATTGGCCTGCTGGTCATGGACCGCGAGAAGCTCTTGGAGCGCATCCTCGTGTCGGGCCGCATGCGCCACGGCGAGACGGCGCGGCTCATCAAGGTCAACCTGGCCAACTACTTCGCCGGCGCGCTGATGCTCCCCTACGGGGACTTCTTCAAGGAAGTGCAGCGCACGCGCTACGACGTGGAGCTGCTCTCCAGCATCTTCGGCTCCACGTACGAGACGGTGGCGCACCGGCTCTGCAACCTGTCGGACCCGAAGCGCCAGGGCATCCCCTTCCACTTCCTGCGCGCGGACATCGCCGGCAACATCTCCAAGCGCTACAGCGGCACCGGCATCCGCTTCGCCACCGGCGGCGGAAGCTGCGCGAAGTGGGCCGTGCACCTGGCCTTCCTCAACCCGTCGCAGATTACGCGGCAGTACTCCATCATGCCGGACGGCACGACGTACTTCTGCTTCGCCAAGGTGCAGCTGGGGCCCATCGAAGGCTCCATCGTGAAGGGCACGGCGTACTCCATCGGCCTGGGCACCCACGCGGAGAACGCGAAGTACCTGGCGTACGGCCTGCCCACCACGGACCTGCGCAAGGACGCGATTCCGTCCGGCATCTCCTGCCGCTTCTGCGAGCGCACGGACTGCAACCAGCGCGCGGCCGCCAGCTACCGCTTCGCCTTCGCCTTCGACGAGTACACGAAGAAGGACTGCTTCTTCTCCCCGCTGCTCGTCCACGAGCAGGCGGACAAGGCCGAGCGCGTGCATCACGCGGCGGACGGCGGCCCGGCCCATGTGAATGGGGCCGGCGTGCTCCCCGCGAATGGCTCGCACGAGGTCCCCGTCAACGGGACTCACATCAGCGAGAAGGACGATTCGTTGGACAAGGCGCCCCGGCGCCGCAAGGGTGGGGACGCCTGAGGTCCGCATGCACCACCCGTCCGACGACTCCCAACGCGCCCACATCCTCGAAGCCATCCAGCAGCAGAAGAACGCGCTGGCCCCGCTGCGCATCACCGGCTCGCCCACCGAGGTGGGCCAGGGGCTGGTGAATCTCGCGGAGCTGCACGGCCTCCTCGAGGACCATGCCGCCAGCCGCGAGTGCTACGAGGAGGCGCTCGGCCTCTTCCAGCAGGCGAAGTACAAGCCCGGCCAGGCGCAGGCGCTGCTCGGCCTGGGCATCGTGAAGGCGAACTTCGAGGATCACCGCGGCGCGATTGAGCGCATCGCCCAGGCGGCCCTGCTCTTCAACGAGGCGAAGGACCGCGAGGGCGAGGCCCTGGCCCGTGCCTGCATCGGCGAGTCCCTGCGCGCGCTGGGCCAGCCGGAGGCCGCCGAGGAGAAGTACCAGGAGGCGCTCATCCTCCTGCGCCAGACGCGCAACCCGGACCGCATCGCGCGGCTGCTGCTCGACATCGGCGACATCCGCATGGAGAAGGGCGAGTACGAGCCCGCCCGCAAGCGCTTCCTGGAGGCCGTGCCGCTCCTGGAGCAGGGCGAGGACCCGGAGGCGCTCGCGCAGGGCCACCTGCTGCTGGGCGAGTCCGAGGGCCTGCTGGGCAACCACGACGGCGCCCGTCCCCACCTCTTGCGCGCGGTGGAGCTCTACGAGGAGCTGCACGACCACGTGTACGAGGCCCGCGCCCGGTGGGACCTCGGCCTGTCCTGCTACTACCTGCAGGACTTCGCCGCGGCCCGCGTCCAGTTCGAGACGGTGCTGCCGCTGTACGAGGAGCAGGGCCGCGCGGACGAGGTCGCCAAGGTCCGCAACGTGCTGGCCCACTTCGCCGCGCGCGGCGTCTAGCGCGCTCCTCCCCTTCCGAGGGGAAGCGCGCCCGGCGCCGTCACGTCAGGCCTGGATGCCGGCACCCACCGCAATCGCCAGCAGGCCCAGCACGCCCGCGGCGATGACGGTGTAGCGCCACTCGCCCTTGAGCCCGAGCAGCGTGCCCGCCACCGCGAGGCGCGCCACCGGCGTCACCAGGAGCAGCGACGCCGCGCCCTTGCGCAAGAGGTCGATGGCGACGTGCACCTCTTCGGAGCGCGGCAGGGCCTCCAGGCCGAGCGACACCACGAACATGCCGCCGCTGAGGACCGCGCCGCCGCGCAGCACCCGTGCAATCCACCGGTCTCCGGCCACCGCCAGGTCCCGACGCCGCGCCCGCGTCACCGGCGTCGTGTCGAACCCGGGGTGGGTGATGGGCTCCGCGTCCACTTCCGGCGCCAGCGATTCCGAACGCGCCGTGTTCACCGTGTTGTGTGCACCGTGCGTGTCCGCCATCACCGCCGCGGACACCACATGCGCGTCCGCACCGGCTGATGCCGGCTCGCTCACTTCACCATGCTCGGCCACAGTCCCGCCCCTCCCTTCCACAACATCTGGCTCGACACCACCAGCAGCACCACCGCGAAGAGCCGCTTGAGCACGGCGGTGGGCATCTTCGGCATCAGCCGGCCGCCGACGTACGCGCCGCAGAGCACCCCCACCACCAGCGGAGACACCAGCGCCAGCTTCAGGTGCCCGTGCAGCGCGTAGGCGGCCACGCTCGCGGCCCCCGTCACGCCCACCATCATGTTGCTGGTGGCGCTGGCGACCTTGAACGGCACCCGCATGCCGTAGCTCATCAGCGGCACCTTCAGCGGGCCGCCGCCCACGCCCAGCAGCGAGGACAGCCCACCCGCGATGAAGGAGCCGGAGATGCCCAACGGGTAGTTCATCGGCGTGTAGTCATCCAGCGTCGCCGGCTCCCGCCGCGGCGAGCGCAGCAGCAGCATCTGCAGCGAGACGTAGAGGGTGAACAGGCCGAACACCACCGCCACCATCGCCGGGGCCACCATGGCCGCCACCACGCCACCCGCGATGGCGCCCATCACCGTGGCCAGCTCCAGCGTCAGTCCCAGCCGGATGTCACTCAGGTGATTGTGCACGTAGCCCGCGGCCGCCGCGCACGAGTTGGCCACCACGCACATGAGGCTGGCCGGCACCGCCTCCTCGAGGGGGATGCCGAAGAACAACACCATCGCCGGGACGAGGACGATGCCTCCCCCAATGCCAAGCATCGCCCCGAGAGAGCCCGCGAGGCCGCCCGCCACCATGAGGAGTAGGACCGTCATTCCTCCACGAGGATAGGAGCGGTCCCCTGGTTCGGACAGCGGCATTCCCCTCTGGGGAAAATGCTCGCCAGGATGCCTGCCCTGCTCGCGAGGAACTGTGTGCTGTCAGCCAGTGCGCATGGACGCTATGCGGCACACGCGCCGAGTGTGCCCTCGGGAAACACCTCGAGGAAACGGGCGCGCGTGCGGGGCGTGAAGGTCCCCCGGGCCATGTAGCCGTGCAGCCTGCGCAACACTCCGCGCGCGGACTCCAGCGCGCCCTCCACCTCGGCGGCGAAGTCGAGCGTGTCGTTGCGGTACAGCTCCTGGAAGGACAGGTGCGCGTACGCCGGCAGCGAGCGCATCCGGCCCATGGGGCTGGAGAGGAAGAGTCCGGAGACGTACAGCCCGCGCACCCAGCCATCCACGTCCGCCTTGGACGGCGCCTGGCCCACGCGCTCCTGCGACGACAGGCGGACAAGCTCGTAGATGCCACGGCCGATGCCGCGCCACGGGAAGCCGGGGCTCTTCACCACCTGACACTTCTCGCGGATGCGCGGCGTGCCCATCAGCTCCACGCCATGCAGCTCGCGCAGGTAGAAGAGTGTCTGCGCCCACTCGATGTCGCGGTGCGTGTTGCGTGCCTGCTCGCCGCGGCGGCGGTGGCGGCTCACCAGCCTGTCCACCACCGGATACAGCCGCCGGTCCAGACACAGGTGCGTGAAGTAGCCCGCCAGCAGCGCGAGCCCCGCCTCGTTGCCCACCAGCGCGCCGGTGGCCACCAGCTCCGCCATCTTCAGGCCGAAGCCCACCGGCGCGCGCTCGTGGTACAGGCGGGCGAAGGGGGGCGGCTCGCGCTCCGGAAGGAAGGCCGACAGCCCTCCGCGCACGCCCTCGCATAGCGGCAGGTCTGGCAGCGCCGCGCCGAAGCGCGCATACGGAAGGTCCTCGGCGAGCGCGCGCACCCAGTCCGCCGGCAGGTCGCCCGGATTGGCGGCCATCCGTTCGATGGCGGTCAGATGCATCAGCAGCGTGGGCATTCCCCACACTGCTATCCAGTGGCTCACGCCATTGCAATGCTCGAATGAAATCGAGCGCTTTGCGCTCGACAGGGTGGGCGTTACAGTCCGCGACCTCCAGCATCCCCCTTCCATCCGTTCAGGAGCTCATCGGCCCATGAATTTCAGCTTCGTCTCCGGCGATGTCACGAAGGCGAGCGGCGAGCTGCTCGTCATTCCCCTCTTCGAGGGCGAGCTGGGAGATGCCGCCCCGTCCTCACTGGCCTCGGCCGACTCCGCCCTGGAGGGACGCCTGCGCGGTGCCGCCACCCAGGAGGGCTTCAAGGCCAAGGCAGAGCAGTCCTTCCTGATGCACACGCACGGCCGCGCCACCGCGGAGCGCGTGCTGCTCCTGGGCCTGGGCAACCGCGCCCGCTTCCAGCCCGAGGTGCTGCGCCTGGCCGCTGGCCGCGCAGTGAAGGCCGCGCAGCGGCTGAAGGTGGGCTCGGTGGCCTTCGTGCTGCCGGCCACCGACGCGGCGGACACCGCCGTGCGCGCGGTGGTGGAGGGCCTGGGGCTGGGCCTCTACCGCTTCGACAAGTACAAGTCCTCCGCCCGCGAGGAGAAGAACCCCGCGAAGGTGACGAAGGTGGCCCTGGTGCTGCCCGACGGCACCGAGAAGTCGAAGGCCCTGGAGGACGCGCTGGCCCTGGCGAAGCGGATTGCGGACGCCACCAACTGGGCGCGAGACCTGGTCAACGAGCCGCCCAACGCGGTGACGCCCACGGTGCTGGCCGAGGCCGCGCGGCAGGCGGCCAAGGAAGGCGGCCTGCAGGTCACCATCGGCGGCCAGCGAGAAATCGAGAAGCTCAACATGGGCATGTTCCTGGGCGTCACCGCCGGGAGCACCGAGGAGCCGCGCCTCATCCACGTCGTCTACACGCCGAAGAACGCGCGTGACGCGAAGCGCCCGCCGCTGGCGCTGGTGGGCAAGGCAATCACCTTCGACTCGGGCGGCCTGTCGCTGAAGCCCACCGAGGGCATGGTGGAGATGAAGACGGACATGGCCGGCTCGGCCGCGGTGCTGGGCGCGATGAAGGTCATCGCCGCGCTCAAGCCGCCCTTCCCCGTGCACGCCTTCATCGGCGCGTGCGAGAACATGCCGTCCGGCAACGCGTACAAGCCCGGTGACATCCTCACCTCGCGCCTGGGCAAGACGGTGGAAATCACCAACACCGACGCGGAAGGCCGGCTGGTGCTGGGCGACATCCTCACCTGGGCCTGCGAGCACAAGCCGTCCGCCGTCATCGACCTGGCCACGCTCACGGGCGCCTGTGTCATCGCGCTGGGCAACTACATCGTCGGCGCCTTCGGCGAGCACGACGGCGCGGTGAACGAGGTGCTCCAGGCCGCGCGCACCGCGGGCGAGGAGATGTGGCGCATGCCGGTGAGCGAGCTGCAGAAGGACGCGCTGCGCTCCGAGGTGGCCGACATGAAGAACTCCGGCGAGCGCTGGGGCGGCTCCATCAACGCCGCGCTCTTCCTCAAGGAGTTCGTCGGCGAGACGCCCTGGGTGCACCTGGACATTGCCGGCCCGTCCAACAGCCCCAAGGAGCGCGGCTACCTGAGCAAGGGCGGCACCGGTGTCGGCGTGCGCACGCTGGTGGAGTGGGTGCGGCTGCGCGCGGAGACGCAGGCGGCCAACCCCGAGGCCTACGCGCTTCCCGCCGCTCCGGCCCCCGCGGCCAAGGCGAAGGGCGGCAAGGGCGCGAAGAAGTCCGCGCGGTCGTAACGCGGCCTTGAAGTCCGGGCGCGCCAGCACGGGCGCCCACGGCTCCGGGCGGTAGCGCTTATCGGCGCGACGCCTGGGTGAGCGGGGCCGCCTGGGTGGCACCGGGCCCGGGCCCCGGGAGCGGACGGACGCCTTCGATGAGGGCGTCCACGCTCTGGGTGACGTCCGCCGCCGACTGCGCCGGCCACGTGGCCAGCATCATCAGCACGCGGCCCGGCCGGCCCTCGCGCACGGCGACGCGGCCCAGCACCGCATCCCCCACCGTGAAGTCGAAGCCCACCGCGTTCTCGGACAGGGGAATGGGCACCGGGTCCGTGGTGGTGAAGCCCGGCTGCTGGCGCAACCCTTCCGTCAGTCGCTCGGCGAACTGCGTGGGAGACGCCACCGCCGGGGCCACCTGCAGCACCACCTGCGCCCCGGAGGTGTTGTGGCGGAGGATGACGGGAATGGAGAGTCCCTCCGGTGTGCGCTCGTTCGTCTCGTCGAGCTGCCAGTCCGCCGTGGGCCGGATGATTTCGAAGCCCAGGTCCTCGTCCACGTAACGCCGGGTGGTGGAGTGGCCGGCATTGCCGGAGCCGCCCACACCCATTACCTGCTCGTGCTTCGCGGCCTCGCCCCGGGAGTCCTTCACCGCCGCGCGAGAGCCTCCGCAGGCCGTGCCCAGCACCAGGAGTCCCCACGCCAGCTTCCGCATCGCGCCCATGTCGCTCGTCCCCCGCCGCAAAGGCCGTGGACGCCAACGTGGGCACGGGGCCCCCCCTAGGCCAGCCCCCCCTGGAGTGTGCGGTAGGTGTTGGACAACCGCTCCGCCACTTCGGGCGGGAGCGCGTTGCGCGCTGAAAAGAGCGCATAGGAGACGATGGCGTCCAGCGCCTCCAGGGTGAGGGCGCGGCCCACGGCCGCCCCGCCACTGGCGAGGTTGGCGCGCAGCCGCGCCACGTCCACCCGCCCGTCCGGGCCCGGCGTCACCCCGGCGAAGGCGTCTTCCAGGCCCGCGGGCGGCGCGTCCAGGAAGCCCTTCAACAAATCCTCGTCCTTGCCCGCGTCGCGCAGCGCGCGGTGAATCAGCGACAGCAGGAGGTTGTAGCGCTCCTCGGCGGACAGCAGCTCCCAGGCCATGCCCTCCACGGAAGGGCCCGGCACCGGTGGCGGCGCGGGAGGACGCACCGCCAGGTGGCCGCCGCGCACGGCCTCGTCCAGCCACGTGTAGAAGGCGTAGGGCCCGCCCTCGTAGATGGTCCGCACCTCGCTCAAGGGGGCGCCCTTGCCCAGGCCCGTGAAGAGGCGCTCCTCGCCGGGCAGCGGGCCCGCCGGCCCGGGCTCCACGCGCATGTCCTCCGGGAAGCGGCGGCGCAGGCGCGACACCTCCTCGGCGCGCTTGATTCCGGTGAGCACCAGCTCGCGCGTGCGCTCGGGCAGCTTCACCACGTCCGCCATGGGCGCGGGGCCTTCCACGAAGAGGAAGCTGCCCTCCACCATCTCGAAGAGGCTGAGCACCACCTCGCGCACCACGTACGTCATGGCGCTGTAGAGGTTGGCCTCGGACACCAGGCCCTCGGACGTGAGCACCTGTCCGATGCGCCGCGACGGCGTCACCCGCGACAGCGCCTGGGTGAGCTGCACCTGCTTCAGCATGCCCAGCCGCACCAGCACCGCGCCCAGCCGCTCCCAGCGCTCCGTGGACGTGGCGAACACCACCTGCCCGTCCCGGAAGGACACCGTGCGGCGCACCGTGCCGTGCTGCACGGCCAGCAGGCCGCTGCGGATGCCGGAGAGGACGTGGGCGAACACCTCCTCGACAGAGAGCGTGCCCAGGCTGCCGGCGAGGAAGCCAGCGAAGCCGGTCGGCTCCTGGAGGAGGACCATCCCCTCGGGCCCATGGAACCAGGCCGCGAGGGGACGGGAGGGGGACAGGCCGGTGGTGAGCGGCCGCTCCAGCTCGAGCGAGGCCTGCTCACCACTGACACGAGGCGTGGCCTTGGGTTTGGAAGCCACCGCCCGTGCCCCCCGACGACGCGCGCGACTACTTCTGCGCGGTCTTCAGCTCCTCGTCGATGATGCTCTTGAACTCCTCGAACGGCTGCGCCCCGGACAGCAGGATGCCGTTGATGAAGAACGCCGGGGTGCCGGACACGCCGACCTTCTTGCCGTCCGCCAGGTCCGCCTGGATGACGGAGGCCTTCTCACCCGAGTCGAGGCACTTGTTGAACTTCGCGGTGTCCAGCTTCAGGTCCGCGGCGTGCTTCTTCAGGTCGTCCACGCCCAGCTTCTGCTGGTTGGCGAAGAGCGTGTCGTGCATCTCCCAGAACTTGCCCTGGTCCCCGGCGCACAGCGCGGCCTCGGCGGCCTTCGGCGCCTCCTTGTGGAACTCCAGCGGGAACTGACGGAACACCAGGCGGACCTTGTCGGGGTACTCCTTCATGACCTGGTCCACGGACGCGTTGGCGCGGCTGCAGAACGGGCACTGGAAGTCGCTGAACTCGACGATGGTGATGGGCGCGCCTTCCTTGGCGCCCTTGGCGGGGCCGGTGGCGGCCACCTGCTTGCGCTCGGCGGGCGGGCGCGGGGGCTCGGGCAGGGTGATCTGCACGTTCGCGTTCTTGCGAAGCTCCGCGAACAGCGCCTGCGCGCGCTCCTGCTTCGGCTGCTGGGTGAGGAAGTCCACGATCTGCGGCTTCATCTGCTCGTAGGTGGACCCGGGCGGCAGCTGGCCCTTGGCGCCGTCGAAGACCTCCTTGATCTTCTCCTCGGGCGGGGCGGGAACCTTGTCGTCGATTTCCGCCTTCAGGAACTGCTCCTGCGTCATGCCCTTCTTCTTCGCCTCGGCGTCGACCAGTTTCTCCGTCACCATGCCCTCGAGGCCGCGCTTGCGCAGCTGGTGCTTCTGCTTCTCGAGGTTGGAGAGGGGCTCGGCGATCTTCTCGTTGAGCTCCTTGTACGTGATCTTCTGCCCGTCGCCGAAGGTCGCGACGACAGCGTCAGGCGCGGGCTCTCCCGCGTTGGCCTGCTGTGCCGTGGCGGCCGGACCCTGAGCGGTGACCGGCGCCTTCTCCTTGTTACAGCCGGCGGTAATGGTGGCCGCCAGGAGAGCGGCGAGGATGACACGGGTGGGCTTGAGCATAAGCTCGCGTCCTAGTCGAGCTAAGCCGGACCTGCAAGGAAATGGCTTCAGGCGACGAGGGGCTCCAGCTCCAGCGCCCCCGCCAGGCTGGTGAAGCCCAGGTCCAGCGCCTCCAGCTCGCGGCGGCGGGCCGGCACAATCTCGTAGCAGCTCGGGTCCGAGAGCACCTTGCGCACCAGCTTGTGGTTGAGCGCATGGCCCGTCTTGTACGCCGTCATGTGGCCAATGACCTGGCGGCCGAACAGCGACACGTCGCCAATGGCGTCGAGAATCTTGTGACGCACGAACTCGTCCGGGAAGCGCAGCCCGTCCGGGTTGAGGATGGAGACCTCGTCCACGACGACGGCGTTCTCCAGCGAGCCACCGCGCGCCAGGCCCAGCTGCTTCAGCTTCTCCACGTCGCGCAGGAAGCCGAAGGTGCGGGCGCGGGAGATTTCGCGCGAGAACTCCCTGTCGCTGAAGTCCAGGTCGAAGGACTGGCCCTGGATGACGGGGTGCTCGAAGTCGATGGTGCAGCTGATGCGGAAGTGCTTGGACGGGGTGAGCGAGGCCTGCTTGTCACCGTCCACCACGGACACCGGCTTGCGGATGACGAGCAGCTCCTTGGGCGCGTCCAGCTCGCGCACGCCGGCCTCCTGGATGAGGGCCGCGAAGGGCGCCGCGCTGCCGTCCATGATGGGGACTTCCGGGCCGTCCAGCTCCACGCGCACGTTGTCGATGCCCAGGCCGGCCAGCGCCGACATCAGGTGCTCCACCGTGCCCACGCGCACGCCGTCGCGGCCCAGCGTGGTCGCCAGCGACGTGTCCACCACGAACTCCGCCAGCGCGGGGATGCTCACCGGCCGGGACAGGTCCGTGCGCACGAAGACGATGCCGTGGCCCGCGGGCGCGGGACGCAGGGTGAGCGTCACCTTGGCGCCCGAGTGCAGCCCCACGCCCTGGAGGGCGGCAATCTTCGAAACGGTGCGCTGGTTGTAGGAGGACGGTCGCATGTCGGTGTCGCCTCGTGGCTGCTCGTGCTGCGGGACTTCCGGTCCGGGTCCCGCCGGTTGGACCCGGAAACGTTCATCAGTGATCTGACGCGACGCGGTGATTCTGCAATCGGCACGCCACGGGCACGTGACATGCGGGGCCGGGCCGGAGGAGGTGGAAACAGCTCCAACTCCTTGAAATGGCTCGGCTTTTGAGTGCGTCGTGATGGGTGCCGTCTCCGGTCCGGCACCCTCCCCCCGGTGTGTAGCCTGCAGGATTCGCCTGATACCGTGACACCGATGTCCGGGATTCGTCAGAACCCGGAATCCGCGTCCCCTTCACCTGCCCCGCCATGCCGCAGCGTGTCTTCCATGCAACACCGCCGCGTCCATAGCGCAAGGAACCGGCTGGACGCAAACGCGCCGGGGCCACCCCGGGTGGGGGGCCCTATCACGGAGCGTGCGGGAGGTGGGGCGCCGCTGTCCTGCCCCTAGCGGGCGGGAGCGGAGAGGAAGCGGTCCCTGAGGGCCTCCGCTTCCTGCCGGTCGAAGCCGCGTCCCTGCAGGAGGGTGCGCCGGCTGACGGCGTGGAAGGTGGTCTCCAGCGTCTGGACGAAGCGGCGCAGGTCCTCCGCGAGGCGGGCGCGGATGCCGGGTCCTTCTGGCGGCCAGGGCAGCTCCACCAGCAGCGCGGTGAAGCGGTCGAAGGCGTCGTAGTCCGCGTAGCGCAGGAGCTGGTAGCCGCCGGCGTGGAAGTAGTCGAGGAAGGACTTGAGGGCGTCCAGGGCGCGCTCGGCGGCGGGCACGTCCTCGGCGCGCAGGTGCGTCTCGGCCGTGCGGCACAATTGCGCGTAGACCCAGAGGTCCTTGCGCAGCCGGAGCGCGGCGTCCTGCGGGCTCATCAGCTCGTCGAAGACGCCGTCCGCGAGCCCGCCGTTGGGGGCCAGCGTCTCCAGCAGCACCACCACCTGCGTGCGCAGCAGTGAGGTGAAGGCGACGGCGGCGCGCGCGGGGGCCTCCAGGTCGCGGTCCAGGTTGACGAGCACCTCGCGGGCCACGCGCTCCGTCTCGCGGGCGATGTCGCGCGCGGCGCGCAGCGTGGCGGCCTGGAGGGACTTGGAGCCCGCCTTCGGGGACAGCTCCGAGTGCATCCACGAGGCGAGCGAGTTGGCCTCGCTGCGCACCAGCGCCAGCAGCACGCGCACGCGGCGCGAGTACGGCGGCTGCCCCTCCGCGTCCACGTAGGCCAGGTAGTGCAGGAGGCGGAAGAGGCCGAGGAAGGCGGTGGAGAAGAGGGTGCGCTGGTCCTCGGGGAGCGTGCCCAGCGTGTCCAGCAGGCGCACGGAGCGGAGCCGGTCGTACTCGACGCGGAACTCCAGCGGGCGGAAGGGGCGGAAGTAGCGATTGAGGACGATTTCGCGCAGGGCCAGCTTGCCCACGTCCTGGAAGAGGCCGAGGTTGGCCACCGGCAGCTTGAGCAGGTGGTCCAGCAGGTTCTTCAGCGCGTCGAAGGCCTCGCGCAGCACGAAGAGGCTCTCCGGGGGCGTCTCCTGGTCCAGCTGCTCCTCGATGAGGGCGCGCCGGACGCGGTCATCCGCGAGCTGCGTCTCCACGTACTTGCGGAAGACCATCTTCTGGTCGCTGTCCGGGTCCTGCAGGTGGCGCGCGACGCGGATGGCGCGGTCCATGGCATCGCGCACGTCCGCCAGCTCCTCGTGGAAGTCGCGCGTGACGAGCGGCCTGTCCCGCGCGTCCACCACGGTGTTGAGGTTGAGGTAGCGCTCCACCGCGCGCAGGAGCATCTCGAACTCGAAGAGCAGCTCCTCGCGGCCCTCCACGGGCACGCCGCGCAGCCAGCGCTCGCGCTCGGCGAGGAACCCGGCGCGCGACGTCTGGGAGGCGCGCATCAGGTCCGCGTAGAAGTCACGTCCGGTGGCGGGTGAGGCGGGAGGCGTGTCCTGGCTCATGGCGCGGAGGAGCTTAGTCTCAGAACAGGTTGCCCTGGGGTGTCGCTGGTGGCTGCTTCTTGAAGTACTGATAGGTCCTGTGCGTGGCCATGCGCCCCCGGGGGGTGCGCTGGAGGAAGCCCTCCTGCATGAGGAAGGGCTCGTACACGTCTTCAATCGTGTCGCGCTGCTCGCCCACGCTGGCCGCGATGGTCTCCACCCCCACCGGGCCGCCACCGAACTTGTCGATGATGGTGAGCAGAATCTTGCGGTCCATGGCGTCCAGGCCGCTGGCGTCCACACCCAGCCGGTCCAACGACGACTTCGCCAGCTCCAGGGTGATCTTCCCGTCGCCCTCCACCTCCGCGAAGTCGCGCAGCCGGCGCAAGAGCCGGTTGGTGATGCGGGGCGTGCCTCGCGAGCGGCTGGACACCTCGCGCGCGGCGTCCTTGTCCAGGGGGATGCCGAGGATGCGCGCGGAGCGGTGGAGGATGAGCTCCAGCGCCTTGGCGTCGTAGTACTCCAGGCGCTCCTGAATCTGGAACCTGTCGCGCAGCGGCGAGGTGAGCAGGCCCGTGCGCGTGGTGGCGCCGATGAGCGTGAAGGGCGGCAAATCAATCTTCATCGCCCGGGCGGCGGGCCCGGTGTCGATGGTGATGTCCAGCCGGAAGTCCTCCATGGCCGGGTAGAGGTACTCCTCCACGGCGGCGTTGAGGCGGTGGATTTCGTCGATGAAGAGCACGTCGCGGGCGTTGAGGTTGGTGAGCAGGCCCGCCAGGTCGCCCTTGCGCTCCAGGGCGGGGCCACTGGTGACGTGGATGCCCACGCCCAGCTCGTTCGCGATGATGTGCGCCAGCGACGTCTTGCCCAGGCCCGGGGGGCCGGAGAAGAGGCAGTGGTCCAGCGAGTCACCGCGGCTGCGGGCCGCCTGCACGTAGACCTTGAGCTTCTCGACGACGGGCCCCTGGCCCACGTACTCGTCGAACGAGCGCGGACGCAGGGAGGCCTCGAGCCGGACGTCCTCGGGCTGGACGTCTTCCGAGAGTGTGTCGGACTTCCTCGCCATGACCATTGAGCACCCTATACAGGAAGGGCGCGCGTGTCGCCGCACATCTGGGGGTCTAGACTCCCAACGGCCCGCCAGCCGAGCAGCCAGGGAGCGCCCATCGCCATGAAGGGTCTCGTCTTCGACCTCTCCATCCCGAAGTACGTCGTGGCCCGGGGCCTGGGTGGCCTGTACCCGAAGCTTCACTACGGGGCCGGGAGCTGTCTCTCCCTGCGCGAGCTGCCCCGCCCCACCCCGCCCGGCCCGGAGTGGGTGCGGCTCAAGCCGCTGCTCACCGGGCTGTGTGGCTCGGACATGGCCACCCTCTTCTTCAAGGCCAGCCCGCAGCTGGAGCCCTTCAACAGCTTCCCCGCCGTGCTGGGCCACGAAATCCTCGCCGAGGTGGCAGAGGTGGGGCCCGAGACGCGCGGCGTGGAGGTCGGCCAGCGCGTGGCCGTGGACCCGCTGCTCCCCTGCCGGCTGAGGGGCATCTCCCCGCCGTGCAAGCCGTGCGCGGCGGGCCAGGAGAACGGCTGCGAGCGCACCGCGGATGGGTGCCTGGCGGCCGGGCAGATGCTCGGCTACCAGCGCGACCTGCCGGGCGGCATGGGCACGGAGATGGTGGCGCACCCCTCGCAGCTCCACCCGGTGCCGGAGAGCATCTCCGACAAGGCGGGCGTGCTGGTGGAGCCCCTGGCGGTGAGCCTGCACGCGGTGCTCAAGGCGCCGCCTCGGGATGAGGACCGGGTGCTCGTCATCGGCGGTGGGCCCGTGGCCTTCGCGACGCTGTGGGCGCTGCGAGCCTTGGGGCACCGCTGCCACGTGACGCTGCTGGCGGCGGAGGACTACCAGTTGGAATTGGGCAAGCGGATGGGCGCGGACGACGCCTTCCGCGTGCGCGGCGACGTGGACGAGGCCGAGGAAGTCGCGCGGCGCACGGGGGCGAAGGTGTACCGCCCGGTGATTGGCCCTCCAGCGATGACGGGCGGCTTCGAGCTGACCATCGACTGCATCGGCAGCGCGGCCTCTGTGCAGGACGCCCTGCGCTACACGCGCGCACTGGGGAAGGTGGTGCTGGTGGGCGCGGCGGGAATCCTGGAGCGCGTGGACTGGACCACCGTGTGGCGCAACGAACTGACGCTGCTCGGCTCCTACGTCTACGGACCGGAGAGCTTCCGGGGCGAGCGCCGGCATACCTTCGACCTGGTGCTGGAGCTTCTCGCCCGGAAGGAAGGGCCAGACTGTTCCGTTCTCGTCACGCACACCTTCCCCCTGGCTCGCTACCAGGAGGCGATTGAGGCCAATCTGGCACGCGCGAGATTTCAGTCCGTCAAGACGGTTTTCGACCTGACCCGGTGGTGACTGCCATGCACACGAGCCCTGCGTTTCGTCCCCTCCCCTCTCTTGCTGGCGCGCGCGCCGAGTCCGTGCCCGGCGTGAAGCTGCAGAAGCTCCGCCGCGCGGCGCTGGATGCGCGCGAGGCCTTCGTGAAGGAAGGCCCGGTGGCCGCGGTGGCCACGTGTGACCTCATCACCTTCCCGTACCCCGCGCAGTTCGCCTTCAGCGGCGCGGCGCTGTCCCCGGCGCCGTACGTGATGATGACCAACCGCATGCAGGTGGTGCAGTTCGTGGACCGCGAGGGCGAGCGGCGCACGCTGCTGTTCAACCCGTCCGACTACGAGAAGGGCGCCGCGGCTCCCTTCTACCGCGCGCTGCGCGAGCGCTACGGCGCGTTCGTCTCCGACAAGGTGATGTCCTCGCGCCACGGCACGGTGCAGAGCCACCTGGCGTCGCTGGGACTGACGCCCGCGGACGTGGACTACCTCGCCTTCGACCACCTGCACATCCAGGACCTGCGCGGCTGGCTCGGCGGGGACGGCATGCCCGCGTACTTCCCCCGCGCACGGCTGCTGGTGCAGCGCGCCGAGTGGGAGATGGTGAAGGACCTGCACCCGATGCAGACGGTGTGGTTCGTGCAGGGCGGCGCGGACGTGCCGCAGGAGCGCGTGGTGCTGCTGGACGGCGACGTGTGGCTGGGCCAGGGCGCGGCCATCCTCAGCACGCCGGGGCACACGCAGGGCAACATGTCGCTGGCCGTAGCGACGTCGCGCGAGGTGTTCGTCGTCAGCGAGAATGGCGTGGCCACCGAGTGCTACACGCCGCTGCAGTCCGCCATCCCCGGTGTGCGCCGCTACGCGGAGCACATGGGCTGGGAGGTGGTGCTCAACGGCAACACGCGCGAGGACTCGCTGGACCAGTACTCGTCCATGGTGGTGGAGAAGCTGTTCGCCGGCACGTCCGCGGTCGAAGGGGCGTTCGTCAACTTCCATCCGTCCTCGCAGCTCACGGCCCACTTGATGGCGCCAGCGCTGGCGCCCACCATCGTCCTGCCCGCGCCCAACTTCGGCGACGTGCGCCCCACGCCCGCGGCGCGGCGCGCGGCATAGGGTTCAGAACGCCCGCGCTCCACAGGAGCGCACGGGCCGGAATGACACGGACCAGAGCTCCTGGTCCCCCGCGCCGTCGGTGGCCGCGAAGAAGACGTTCCAGTCCGCGCGCACGAAGCCCTTCGGGTTCGAGGACGCGCTTCCCGGCGCGATGTCCGCCAGCGAGTGCGTGTTCCAGAACCGCCCGCCGCTGAACCAGGGCTCGCTCCCGTGCCCCGACGTGGTCGCGGAGAAGAACAGCCAGCCGGTGTCCGCCGTCAGGTCCTGCGGATCGCTCCCGGACTTGCCGGGCTCCAGGTCCGCGACCATCCACGTGCCGAGCAGCGTCCCGTCACTGCGCCACAGCTCGCGTCCCAGGCAGCCGTCATCCGCCGCGAAGTACAACGTACGGTCGTCCACCACCACGAAGCCCGGGTCCAGGTAGGGAGAGAACGCGCCCTCCGCGCCCGGGTTGATGTCCCGCACCAGCCGCGTGCCCCACACCGTGCCATCGCTCGTCCACAGCTCGCTTCCGTGCCGCGGGTCGCCGAGGTCGCCCCAGTAGCCCTCGCCCCCGGCCGCGAAGTACACCGCGTCTCCCATCGCCGTGAGACTCTTCGGCTCCTGCCCCACGAAGTGCCGCAGCCAGGTGGCCGTGTCCGGCGTGTTCCGCGTCACCCAGAGGTCCGACTCGTCCGTGCCCGGGTTCACCGTGAAGAACAACTGCCGGCCCGCGGGCTCCAGCTCCAGGAACACACCGTCGTTCAACGTGAAGAGCGCGCCGACCTGCCCTCGCGTGTCCACGTTCCAGAGCGTGGTCGCCCGCGTCGTGCCGTTGTAGACGACCAGCGTCAGGTCCTGCTCCCACGTCAGCAGCCTGTCGAATTGAGCGGAGCCCGGGCCCGGCGCGAACTCGTACGCCAGCTCCGTGCCCCACTCCGTGCCGTCGGTGCGCCACAGCTCGCGGCCGTGCGCGCCGTCGTTCGCCGTGAAGTACAGCGTGCCGTCCACCACCGTGAGCTTGTCCGGCAACGAGCCCGCCACCCCCGGCCGCACGTCCTTCACCAGCTCCGTGCCCCGCGCCGTGCCGTCGGTGCGCCACAGCTCCACGCCGTGCGCTCCGTCGTCCGCGACGAAGAACACCCACCGCCCCATCACCGTCAGCGCACGCGGTACGGAGTGCCCAAGGCCAGGATTCACATCCTTCACCAGCGACGTGGGCCGCCCTGGCCCCTGGCTCATCCACAGCTCCCGGCCATGCTCGGGGTCCGTCGCGACGAAGAAGAGCCGGCCGTTGGCCGCGACCAGCTCGTCGGGACTCGAGCTCGCCGGCCCGGGATTGATGTCCCGCACGCGCTGCGCGCTGTCCTCGCAGACGTCCCACCCGGGGCCGGGCAGGGGCACCAGTCCCTCCGCTGTCACCGTCCCGACAGCAGTCTCCGACTCGCGGACGGGCGCCACTCCGTCCACCGCCTCCACCTCGCCCTGCGGTACGGGCCCACACGCCACCACGAGCCCGGAGAGCACGGACACCAGCATCGGAACGCCACGCCAAGACTTCATGTGAGCAGCCCCTTGTCCACGGTGGCGCGGGGGCACCACCGCCGGAGCTGAAAAGTGATACTCATGTCGTAAGAGTCTACTCAGACCAGGGTAGGAATTCGCTCAGGATGTCCGCCATCCCGCGAGGCTTGGCGACCCGTGCCGACAGCCAGACACCGGGTCCGTCGGGCCGCGGACCCATTCGGTTTCTTGGGGAAAGGGAGCTTCGGCGGATTGCGCGGGGAACTCCCGGCTACTCGTCACAGCGTGGTCACACCGACCCCTGGTAGTCCCCGCCTGCGATCAGCCACCGGAGCGTAGGGCCTTGAGCGCCTCGCGGAACAGGGCCTGGAAGGACGCCTCCGCACCCAGCCGCTCGCTGGCGAGCTCCGCCGCCTTCTCCGCCTGGGGCTGCTTGTACCCGAGGTTGAGGAGCGCGGAGACCAGGTCGGAGCGGGTGCCACTCGCGGCGGCCGGCGCCGTACCCCGGGCCACGGCCTCCAGGTGGATGTTCTTCACCTTGTCCTTCAGCTCCAGCACCAGCCGCTCGGCGGTCTTCTTTCCCACGCCGTGAATCTTCGACAGCCGCGCCACCTCGCCGCGAGACAGCGCCGCCACCAGCTCCGCCACCTCCATGCCGGACAGCACGGTGAGCGCCAGCCGGGGGCCCACGCGTGTCACGGCGGTGAGGAGCTGGAAGAGGTCCTCCTCGGCCTTCGACAGGAAGCCGAACAGCTCGAAGGCGTCCTCGCGCACCACCGTGCGCACGCGCACGTCCACCGGCTGTCCGTCCGCCGGCAACTTGCCCAACGCCAGCGTGGAGAAGTTCACCCGGTAGCCCACGCCGCCCACGTCGATGGTGGCGTCCTCCAGGTCCTTCTCCAGCACCGTCCCGCGCAACCGCGAAATCATCTCGCCTCCGGTTTCCGATAGGCGGACACCAGCCGGTCCGCCAAGAGCCCCGCCGCGCCCTTGCGCTGCTTCCCCGCCGCCGCCGTGGCCGTCGGCACCGCGGCCCGGCCGTGGTTGAGGTGGCACAGCGCCACCGCCAGCGCGTCGCTCGCGTCCGCGCGCTGGATTTGCGACGCCTCCAGCGACAGGAACGTGCGCACCATCCGCGCCACCGCATCCTTGCCGCTCGCGCCGCCCGCGCCCACCGACTTCTTCACCTTGGCCGGCGCGTACTCGTGCACCACCAGCCCCGCCTGCGCCGCCGCCAGCAGCGCCACGCCGCGCGCATGTCCCAGCACCAGCGCGCTGCGCGCGTTGCGGAAGGTGAACAGCCCCTCCACCGCCACCGCGTCCGGCTTGTAGCGCGCCAGCGCCTCCACCAGCGCGGCGTGCAAGTCTTTTAGCCGGGACGCCAGCGGCGCCGACTCGTCCACCTTGATGACGCCGTGGCCCACATGCACCAGCCGGCCCCGCTTGTCCTCCACCACCCCGTAGCCCATGAACCGGCTGCCGGGGTCCACGCCGAGCACGCGCACGTTGCCTCTCCATTCCCCCGCCGCTACTGCGACAGGGACTCCATCACCGAGTCGTCCAGCTCGAAGTTCGCGTGCACGTTCTGCACGTCGTCATTCTCCTCGAGCACGTCCATCAGCTTCAGCAGGCCGCGTGCGTTGTCGCCTTCCACCTGCACCGTGTTCTGCGGCAGGTACGTCCACTTCTGCTCGCCCAGCGTCAGGCCCGCGGCCTCCAGGCGGGTGGCCACCGTGTGCAGGTCCGCCGGCGCGGTGCGCACCTCGAAGCCCTCGTCGCCGTGGTTGAGGACGTCCTCCGCGCCCGCGTCGATGGCCTTCTCCATCACCTGGTCCTCGGTGGGGCCCGGCTTGACGGTAATCGCGCCCTTCTTCTGGAACATCCAGGCCACCGCGCCCTCGGCGCCCAGGTTGCCGCCGTAGCGGCCGAAGATGGAGCGCACGTCCGCGGCGGTGCGGTTGCGGTTGTCGGTGAGGCACTCCACCAGCATGGCGACGCCACCGGGGCCGTAGCCCTCGTACGTCACCTCCTCGTAGCTCTCCCCCTCCAGCTCGCCCGTGCCCTTCTTGATGGCACGCTCAATCGTGTCCTTGGGGATGTTCGCCTCGCGGGCCAGGCCGAGCGCGACGCGCAGCCGGGCATTGCCCGCGGGGTCTCCTCCGCCCAGTCGCGCGGAGACGGTGATCTCCTTGATGACCTTGGAGTACAGCTTGCCCTTGGTCGCGCCCATGGCTGCCTTCTGGCGCTTTATTTTCGACCACCGATTGTGACCGGACATGGGTGTGGCCTCTCGCGGGCCTTCTCGCCCACCCCGGCCCGTCGAGTCAAACCCTTCACATCCCCGCGTCGTCCGGCACGGCCCCCGAGCCGCCCGCACCCGGTCCACTCACGGTGCGCGAGGCCTGCTTGGGGAACGTGAGGATGACCGGGGGCTGGGCACCACCCACCAGCGTGAGGGGCTCCGAAGAACCGTCCTCCGCGAGGTCCAGCGAGGCCTCGAAGGAGTCCTGCGCCGAGGTGTCCACCGCGCCAGGCTGGGACTCCACGGAGGGCGAGGGCTCGAAGAAGCCGGGCACGGTGGCGCCGCAGCGGGCGCGCTCGCGCTCCTCCACGTGGCAGGCCGGCACCAGCACCCCCAGCGCGAACAGCCGCGTGGAGGCCTCGTAGGCCACCGCCTCCGGGAAGGGGCACTCCAGCAGCATGGCGCGCAGCGTGCGGCGGCCGTCGAACAGGCGCACCACCTCGCCCACGTCCTCGGGCAGCGTGGACAGCATCTCCGCCAGCCGAGAGAAGTCCACCGTCAGCCGCGACGCCAGCGGCAGGCCTCGTGCGCGCAGCGCGTCGAAGCGCTCCAGGCCCGGCAGCACCGTCTCGCACAGGTACGCGCGGTCCATGGTGAACGAGCCCTTGTGCAGCTCCGGCCCGAGCGCCACCGCGTACGCACCGCTGCCGAAGCACAGCATGCGCCGGAAGGCGAGGCTGCCGCGCTCGCCGTGGAAGACGGCGTCCACCACCAGCCCGTGCCGGAAGGCGAACCAGCCCGCGCCCTCCGCGAGCACCACCCGGCCGGAGCGCACGCCCGCGAGCAGCGCCCGCGCCACGTGCACCAGCGACAGCCGCGCGGTGTGCGACTCGTAGGTGGCATCACCCATGCGCCGGGCCGCCTTCAGCCGCGCGAGCGCCACCACGTCCTGCACCAGCACCGGCTGCGGCAGGTAGTCATCCGCGCCCACGCCGCCGGCGAGGTCCTTGTGGAAGTCCTCCTGCCGCCGCGCCAGCAGCACCACCGGCACGTGCGCCGTGCGCGCGTCCGCACGCACCTGACCGCAGAGGCTGAAGCCATCTCCGTCCGGCAGCTCCACCTCGGCGATGACCAGGTGCGGGAGCCGGCCGTCCTGCGCCAGCGCCTCCAGCGCCGCGTGGGCGCCGCCCACCATCAGCACCTCGAAGCCCGCCTCCGCCAGCCCCGCCGCGAGCACCGCCTGCGCACTCACGTCCGAGTCCACCAGCAGCACGCGCGAGCGCCCACGTGACGCGCGACGACGCGACTCCGCCGAGGCGGAGGTGCCGGATTCAGCAGACGTGAAAGGTTGTGAGTGAGCGGCAGCCATGGATTCCGTATTCTTCCAGGCAAGCCTGACAGATCATTTAGTGCCGTACAAGCCCCCGGAATCGTTGGGTTTCGAGGAGGGACGCCCCGAGGTAGGGTGCGCGCCATGACGCGCTCCGCTCCGTCCCGACTGCTCGTGTCCGCGCTGCTGCTGGCCTCCCTGGAGTCCTTCGGCCAGGAATCCGCCCCTGCGTCTCCTCCCGAGGAGCGGCGCGTCACGGGCTCCGACGCGGCGCGAGGCGAGGGGGTTGAGCAGGACCCGCTGGGCGCGGTGGTGGCGCCGGCGACGCTGCCGGACGGCACCACGGCCCTCTACGGCTACGTCGGAGCGCCGGAGCTGGGCGTGGGCTTCCGCCAGGGCATCGCCGGCTTCGAGCTGGAGGCGCGCGGGAAGCTGCAGTGGTTCCAGCTGTCCGCGGCGCTGGAATTGGCGGTGCGGCGCAAGGTGTACGAGCGCGGGCCGCTGTCGCTGGCGCCGACGCTGGGACTGGGCGTGGTGCTCAACTCCGGGGCCACGTACATGGACGAGGACAACTTCTCCGGCGTGCTACTGCGGGTGACGCCGGGGCTGGTGGCGGTCTACCGCGCCGCGGACACGGTGTCGCTGCTGGGGCTGGTGGACCTGCCGCTGGACATCGGCCTGTCGCACGAGAAGGCGCGACGCTTCCAGGCGCTCGGCGGTGGCGGCGTGGAGGTGTACCTGGGCTCCAACCTGTCGATGCTGGCGGCGGCACAGGTGGGGCTGGAGACGTTCCGCGAGCGCGTCGGCGAGGGCGAGACGCGCCTGGGCTGGGCCGGGCGGCTGGGCCTGGGCGCGCGCCTCTTCTGATTCACGTCAGGCCGAAGCGCTCCAGCTTCTTGAGCAGGCCCTGGCGCGACAGGCCGAGGGCCTCGGCCGTGTGCGTGCGGTTGCCGCCACAGCGCTTCAGCGCCTCCTCGATTTCGCGCCGCTCCAGCGCCTCCACCTTCTGCGCCAGCGTCGTGGCGCCCGGCGCGCTGGCGCGGGGCCGCTCGCTGCCGGTGAAGGACAAGTCCTCGGGCTGGATTTCGCGGCGCTCTCCGGCGAGCACGGTGGCGCGCTGCATCTCGTGCCGGAGCTCGCGCAGGTTGCCGGGCCACGCATGGGCGGCGAGCGCCTCCGCGGCCGCGTCCGACAGCAGCCGCGCGCGTCCGTCCGGGCACAGGTGGGCGCACTGGTTGAGGAAGTGCTTCGCCAACAGAGGCAGGTCCGAAGCGCGCTCGCGCAGCGGCGGCAGGCGGACTTCCACGCCCTTCACGCGCCAGTAGAGGTCCTCGCGGAAGGTGCCCTCCTTCTGCATGCGGCCCAGGTCCTGGTGAGTGGCGGAAATGAGCCGCACGTCCACCTTCACCGGCAGGTCCGCGCCCACCGGGAGGATGTCGCCCGTCTCCAGCGCGCGCAGCACCTTCACTTGAAGCGACGGCGTCATGTCTCCCAATTCGTCCAGGAAGAGCGTGCCTCCGTCCGCCTCCGCGAAGAGGCCACGGTGGTCCTTCGTCGCTCCGGTGAAGCTGCCCTTCACGTGACCGAAGAGGGCACTCTCCAGCAGCGACTCCGGCAGGGCGCCGCAGTTGATGGGGACGAAGGGCCCGGCGTGGCGGCGGCTCTTGAGGTGCACCGTGCGCGCGAGCAACTCCTTGCCGGTGCCATTCTCTCCGGTGACAAGCACGGGGATGTCGCTCGGCGCCACGCGCTCGGCGAGGGTGACGGCCGCGAGGAATGGCGGGCTCTGTCCCACCAGCGCGGTGTCGCCTCCGGCGCGGGCCAGCGACGTGCGCAGTGCCTCCACCTGCCGCTCCAACGCCACGCGTGCGAGGGCGCGCTGCACGACGACGAGCAGCACGTCCGGGTCCACCGGCTTGGTGAGGAAGTCGTACGCGCCCAGGCGCACGGCCTCCAGCGTGTGACGCGTGTCCCCTGCCCCGGAGATGACGATGACCTTGGTGCCGGGCCGCGCGCTCAGCAGCGCGGCGAGCCCGTCCAAGCCGGCATTCACGCTGCCATCGGGCGGGAGCATCAAGTCGAGCAGGACGAGGGGGAAGTCCCGGGCGTCGAAGGCGGCGCGGGCGGAGGGTCGGTCCGCGGCCTCGGAGACTTCGTAGCCCGCCTCGCGCAGCAGGCCGCCGTACACCTTGCGGAAGGCGGCGTCGTCATCCACGAGCAGCAGCGGGTGCGGTGCGGGCATGCGTGTCTCCAGGCTCAGTCCGGCAGGGGGCTCTGGCGCGGGGTGCCCATCAACTCCAGCGCGCGGAGTGCGACGCGGATGAGCGTCTGGGCGCAGGGCTCACAGCCTCCGCCGCAGCAGCGGGGCCAGCGCCCCTCGGGGTTGCGTAGCAGCGGGCGCACGGTGGACTGGTAGTAGCTGGGGAAGCCCAGCTCCTCGCTGGCGCGGGCCAGCGCGGCATCGAGAGATGGCGGCTCGGTGACGTCGGACACGCCGTGCTTCATAACAGCGGCCGGGCCCGGCGCCCACCCGGCCCGGCGCGGCTCAGCGCCCCGGCTGATGGCTCACAACAGCGAGGCCTGCGCCGGCTCGGAGGGAGCGCCGGACTCCGGCTGGCAGGTGGCGCACCAGTGCGTGTTGCGCCCGCCGATGCGCAGGTGCGAGACGGGCGTGGTGCAGCGAGGACATGGCGCACCCGTGCGGCCGAAGACGTTGCGGCGGTGCTTCGCCTGGCCCTGCACGCCGAAGAGGTCCTTCTGCGTCCCGCGCAGGCGCAGCCCCTCCTCCAGCACGGCGCGGATGGCGCGGTGCAGGCGGACCCCTTCTTCTCGCGTGAGGGACGACGCGAGCCGGCGCGGATCCAACCCCGCCTGCCACAGGCTCTCGTCCGCGTCGCGGTTGCCCAGGCCCGCGAGGACGCGCTGGTTGAGCAGCACTGTCTTGAGCGGACTCCTGCGGCGACGGAGCTGCCGCGCGAGCACCTCCGGGGTGAAGGTGTCATCGAGTGCCTCGGGCCCCAGCTCCTCGAGCTTGAGGCGCAAGGCCACCTCGGAGGCAGGGCCCACCGCCACGCGCGCGTAACCGAGGGTGTCTGTGAGGTGCAGCTCCTCGCCACCTTCGAGCGAGAAGACGACGAGCGTCGAGGGCGCGCGCTCGCTCCCCTGGGGGAGCAGCTTCAAGTCACCCCAGAGCATGAAGTGGATGGCGAGCGTCCGCCCGTCATCGAGCGGCAGCAGGATGAACTTCGCCCGCCGGTGCGCGCCGGTGACGGTGCGCCCGCGCAGCGCCTCGATGAAGTCCGGCGGCGAGGGGAAGCGCACGACGGCCGGGGACAGCACCTCGGCCTCCGTGAAGTGCCGCCCCACGACAGCCTGCCGGAGGTCTCGAACGATGATTTCGACTTCAGGGACTTCGGCCACGCGAGCATCCTCCTGCTGCGTGGATACATGCTGCGTAGGCCCTGTTCCGCGCTACTCAAGAGGTTGCCTCGCGCTGAACCCGGCTGCCCCACGGGCGAGGCCCCGCCAGCGCGCTCACGTCGCCTGGCTTCCGGACGGGCAGCCACGGCGGCTCACGGAGCGCCATCCAGCGAGGCCAGCCACCGGACGGCCTCCTCGTACGCGGGCCAGCCCCGGCCATCCTGGATGTCCGCCACGCCCGCCGCCAGACATGCGCGCGCCTCCGCCCGCCGGTCCAGGTCGAGCAGGCTCCGCGTAAGGCTCAGCGAGACATTCAAGACGGAGATGCACTCACGCTGTTTCCGGGCCATCGCGAGCGCCTGCTGGAGCACCGTGAGCGACCTCTCACGCTCGCCGTCTTCGGCCAGCAGGAGGGCCTTCCGCTGGAGCAATGTGGGAATGGACTGCTGATCCAACATCCCAACAGCGCCCTCGACAGTCTCATCAATCAGCGACAGCGCCTCCGCGCGGCGCCCCGCCAGCAGCAACGCGTCCACCTTGTGAGCAGTCCAATAGGGCCGCCTCGTCCAGATACCGTTCGAGGTGAAGTACCGGAGCCCGGTGTCGATCTCCTCGAAGCCCCTGTCGAGCTCGCCGCGCCGTGCGAGCACGTGGCCATAGGCGATGCGGGCCAGCATCTGCCAGTGCTCGAAGCCATGCTCCATCGTGAGCTTCCACGCGACTTCAGCCTCGGCCTCCATCCGGCCGGTGTCGCCCAGGAGGTGGTAGGTGACCTGCGTGGCGACGGCCACGACGGAGCTCAGGAGCGGGTCTCCCAGCTCCCGCACCAGCGCGCGAGCCCGCTCCACGTAGCCCAGCGCCGCTCCGACGCGGCCGTTGTACAGCTCGACGTGCTGCAGCCAGCACAGGGCATACACCCCATGGTCATCGCTGAACGTGCGGACCAGCTCCCGTTGGTCCTCGGGTGCGGGGATCTCCAGCTCCTGGAGGAACCAGGCCCGCGCCTGCTCATACCGCTGGCTGTAGTAACAAGTCGTTCCGCACGCGTGGCGCGCGCCAATCCGCATCGCGGCGGACTGACTCTTCTCAGCCAGCGCCAGCAGCTCGGTCATGCAGTCCTCCGCCAACTCCGGCCGAGTGCCGTGCACGACGTAGAGCAGCCAGAGTGAGAAGACCACCGAGAACGTCACGGGAGGGTCCCCGAGCATCCGGCAGAGCTGACGCGCACGGAGGCCGTTGGCCTCGTACTCGGGCGCGGAGACGCCGCGCGAGGCCGAGCTGGCTCCACTCAGGAGCGCGCGGAGCTCCACCTCCCGGTGCGCGGCCCACTCCGTCTCGGAGGACTGCGCTGCGAGCTCGACACCGTGCGACAGCAACGCCGAGGCCTCGACGAACGCGGAGCGCTGCATGACGTGCTTGCCGGCTTGAAGGAACCAGACGGTCGCCTCGGCGGGGAGTCCCGCCCGCTCGAAGTGCAGGGCCAGGAGCTCTGGCTGCTCCTCGGCCAGCTTCGGGAAGTCGCGCTGGAGCGTGCGGGCCACGCGCTCATGCAGCTCCCGCCGCCGGCTCTTGACGATGGAGTCGTAGGCCGTGTCCTGGATGAGCGCGTGCTTGAACAGGTACGTGGGCGCCCGAGGCCGCCGCCGGCGATGCACGAGGTCGGCGCTCACGAGCGCATCCAGGTCCTCGCGCAGCGTGGACTCGTCGATGGGGAGCACCGCGCGGAGCAGGTCGAAGCTGAACTCCCTGCCGAGCACCGCGGCCACCTGCGCCGTCTCCCGGGCGCGGCCCAGCCGGTCCAGGCGCTCCGTGAACAGGCCCCGGAGCGAGCTGGGGATGACCAGCACGTCGAGCGTGCCAGCGAGGACCAGGCCGCCATCGCGTTTCACGAGCGCATCGGACTCCACCATCATCCGGACGAGCTCCTCCACGAAGAGCGGCACCCCGTCGGTGCGGGAGGTGATGCGCTCCACGGCCTCGGGGGACAGCGGGAGACCGCCGACGACGGCCTCGGCCATCCGCGCGATGTCGGGCCCTTCGAGCGGGCCCAGCTGGAGCGTGAGCGCGGAGGACGGGGACCAGGGCGGAGAGAACTCGGGCCGGCTGGTGAAGAGGACGTACACCCGGGCCGACGCGGCCTCGCTCACGAGCTTCGAGCACAGCTCCAGCGACGACGGGTCCGCCCAGTGCAGGTCCTCGATGAGGAGCACGACGGGCGAGTGCTCGCCCATTTCATACAGCAGCGAGAGCAGCGCGTTGTGCGTCAGCTCCCGCAGCTTCTGCGGAGGCAGCGCGAGCGGCGTGTACCCCGCGGGCAGCGGGAGCGAGAGCAGGGGCACGAACAGCGGCAGGGCCTCAGCGAGGTCGAAGCCGTGCTCCGACAGCAGCGCCTCCAGCCGCTCCACCTTCGCCTCGGGCGTGAGCTCCCGTCCGGCGTCCAGCAGTCGCTCCAGCAGCTCGACGATGGGGAACAGCGGGCTGTTGCGCGCATCCTGCGCGCAGCGTCCCTCGAGCCAGCGATGTGTCTCTCCGCTGAGCTGCTGGCGGATGGCCCGGGCGAGTCGCGACTTGCCGATGCCCGGCTCGCCGGTGACGAGGACGACCTGACCGAGGCCGCCGCGCACCTTGTCCCAGCGCTCCCGCAGCGCGACCAGCTCCCGCTGGCGGCCGACGAGCGGAAGGTCCGGAACGCCCCCGTCCGTGGCCCCTTCCCTCAAGAGATAGGCATTGCCGAGGTCCGCATCGCCCGTCGCGCCGCGGCAGTCGAAGGCGTACTGGCCGCGCAGGAGCCGCTGCGTCTCACCGCTGACCAGGATGTCCCCCGGCCCCGCCAGCGCGCTGAGTCGCGTCGCCGATTGCAGCGCCGTGCCGCCGAAGTTGGGGCCGCCGTCCCTCCCCTCCTCTGGCCGCCGGGTGACAATCAAGCCGGTGTGCAGGCCGAGGCCGACCTCCAGGCGCGCGCGGTACCGGCTCAGCGTCACCACACCGCGCTGCCGGATCTCCGCCAGCATCGCCAGGGCGGCACGTGCCGCGCGCCGCGCATCGTCCTCATTCGCGGTGGGGTAGCCGAACAGGAAGAGGATGGTGCCGCCCAGCGAGCCGCCCACCTGTCCGCCATGCTTGAGCGCGAGCGTCGTGCCCAGCTCCTGCCCCACGCGCAGGAGCTGCTCCAGTTCCTCGGCGTCGAGCGCCCCGCTTCCCTGCGCCACGCCCCGGAACGTGCAGCACAGGGCCGTAATCTGCCGGCGCTCCGCTTCACCCCGCATGAGGTCGACGGACAACTCGGGAGGCGTGCCCCCCACCTTCGGGCTGCCCGAGGGCACCACCCCTTGCATCGTCTCCGTGGACTGGGGCGGCGCGGGCAGCGGTGTGGCGCCCGGCTCTTCCCCTCGGAGCGAGCCGAGCTCACACGCCTCGAGCTCCCGCAGCAGCCCCTCGGCGGTGACGTCGCGCGCATGCGCCTGCTTCGCGGTGACGCGGTTCAGGAGGGGCCCGAGCGGACTCCAGATGAGCCACTCCGGGATGGAGATGGGCTCCGGCGAGAGCTGCCGGAAGACGACCTCGGCGGCGCTCTCCCCCCGGATGGCCCGCGTGCCGGTGAGACACTCCAGGAAGATGAGCCCCCACGCATAGAGGTCCGAGCGCGCCAGGGGCGGCTCGCCGCGGAGCTGCTCGGGCGCGGCGTAGGACGGAGAGCCGACCCACTCGTGGCTCTGGGTGATACGGGCCTCGTCGTGCCGGGCCTCGTCGGTGAGACAGCTGATGCCGAAGTCGAGCACCACCGCGTTCCGCCGTGCGCCACCGCGAATCATGATGTTCGCTGGCTTGAGGTCGCGGTGGACGACGCCCTCCGCGTGCGCGCTCGCGAGGGCGTCGAGGACCTGAATCATCAGGTGGCGCGCCTCCAGCGGCCGCAATTGCTGCTCCTCCTGGAGGACGGTGGCGAGATTCCTTCCCGGGATGAACTCGAAGACAGAATAGACACCGCGCCCAGCGCCCTGCCCCGAGTCAATCAACCGGACGATGTTGGGATGGTGGAGCCGCGCGCACAGCCGCATCTCGCGATGGAAGCGGGCCATGAGCCGCTCTGCCTGGTCATCCGAGCGCTCCGTCGGAATGCGGAGCACCTTGACCGCTACTGTCTGTCCTGTCGCGACCTGGTGGGCTTTGTAGACGTCCCCGAATCCACCCTCGCCAATCTTTTCCACAACCTCATAGCGGCTCTGAAAGGTCGTACCCAGCGCCTCCAGGTCCACTCGCTTTGCCATCGTCTTCCCCCGTTCGCGCACCCACGGCCCTGAAAGGAAGACGCCATCACCTACCAACCTTGGCCCGGAAAGGAGCGTCCTCCGGGCGAAAGCATCAATGCGCGTTGGGCAGGTGCTCGAACGGCCAGGGCCGGCTCGCGGGCAGTGATGTGCCGAGCCAGAGGTCCGCGATTCGCTGCGCCAGCCGCCATGGCTCTCCGCCCGCGCGGTTCGTCAGGACGATGACCGTGAGGCGCTGCCCCGGATACTTCACGATGGCGTTGGTGAAGCCACACGTCTCGCCATGATGGGACAGGCGCTTCCTGCCGCCGTCGTCGTCGACGAACCAGCCAAAGCCATACGTACTGACCTTGCCATCCGGAAGCGTCGGCGGCGTCCACGCCAGTGTCTGGGTTTGCGCGCTGACGAGCCCATGCGAGTCCAGTGCCCGGTCCCAGGCGACGAGGTCCACCACGGATGTGTAGATGCCGCCATCTCCCAGCACGGCGCTGGTGTTGCTCTGGTCCCTGGGGATGAAGCCCTCAGGACCCACTGCGTAGCCATACGCGCGCCTGGGCACCGTGGAGACGCCCTCCTCATGCGCCACGGTGGAGGGCATGCCGCTCGGGACGAAGACGCGCTCGTGCAGGAAGCGGGCGAAGGACATTCCGCTGACCTGCTGCACGACGAGCGAGAGCACCGCGTAGCCGGAGTTGCTGTAGCGCACCGCCGTCCCGGGCGGGAAGTACGTGCGCTCCGTGCGGGAGAGCAAGTCCAGCACGTCACGGTCCTTCACCTGCACCGTCTGCGTGGACGGGACGAAGTCCTCGTAGTCCCAGATGCCCGACGTGTGCTGGAGCAGGTGCTGGATGCGGACCTCCCGCAGGTACGGTGGGAAGCCGGGGAGCACGTCCACGACGCGGTCATCGAGGCGAAGCTTGCCGTCCTGTACCAGCAGCAGGATGGCCGTGGCGGTGAACTGCTTGGTGAGCGACGCGAGCCGGTAGTTGCTCTCGGGCGTGGCGGGTGCTCGCTGGTCCAGGTCGGCCAGGCCGTACGCCCGTTGGAGCGCGACCTGCCCGTCATGAATCACCACCACGCTGGCCCCGGGACTGTCCGGACCGGCGTAGTCGCGGAAGAGTGAGTCCACCGTGCTCGCGTCCGGGGTGGGGAGCGCTCGGGTGCTCGCGGTGGCTCCGGCGCAACCGACGGCCAGTGTCAGAAGGGCGACGGCGGCAAGCGGGGGGACGGACATGGTTCCTGGCTCCATGCCGTGATTATGCAGAGGGGAAGCCCGGCAAAGGAGCGGAGAGATGAAGCTGCCAGCCACTGAGCGCATCACCCTCGTGGAGGTGTTCGAGCTGACGGCACCGTTCGACGTGTTCGAAGCCACCATCCGGGCCGCGGTGCGGCGGCTGGAAATCGAGGGCGTGAGTCGCCTCGTCGGCGTGCAGTTCTACGGGAGCCCCGGTGACTCGGAAGCGGGCGCCATCATCACCTTCGCCGACTCCAGCCAGGTCATGGACCACATCCACATGATTTCCGGCTGGCCCGAGTTCAAGGCCCTGCTCGGCGTCGTGAAGCCCATCGACGTGCGGGTGTACGGACGGCTCGGTGAGGAGGCGCACGCCTGGCTCCGGACGATGAACGTCGTGAGCAAGGTGTTCGAGAACCCGGTGGCGGGCTTCGTGCGCTGAGCCGGCGCGCGGGCGTCAGCGCTTGAGCGGGCGCTGGTTGATTTCCCCGATGATGACCGCGATGCGGTTCAGGTACCCGGAGACCTCCACACGAGCAGCGCTCGCTTCCGGCGAGGCCCCACCCTCCACGCCGCCTACGCCTTGCCTGGCCAGCGGAAGCTTGCTGGTCGCCGTGTCGACGACAATGGACAGCTCCTGCATCAGCCCCATCAACTCCCGCTGTCCCTCTGAACGGACCCGGGAGCACCAGTTGACCTCATTGTAGAGCCGCGAGAGCAGGTGCCCGCTGATCTCGCCGCCAATGGGAGGCAGGTCGTCGAGCCCCGCCCGGTAGATCTTCGCCGCCTGCTCGGTGTTGCGCTGCAGCTCCGCGCAGTGCATCGCGACGTCCGCCTGCAACCCACCACCGCTCTGTCGCGAGCAGCCCGTCGCGGCCAGCAAGAGGGACAACACGAGGAGGAGACACGTGCGGAGTGAGCGCATGGCGGCGCGATTCTAGCTCAACCCCGCACCTCCACCTCACGCACTTCGCGAGACACCTCCCGGACCTGGACCTTCACGTCCAGGAAGTGCGCCATCGTGTGGAGCTGCGTCTGGGCGTGCCCATCCAGCGGCAGCGTGCGGAAGGCCCCGCCCTTCGCCAGGGCCAGCAGCAGGAGGAGCTGGTCGCACAGGTGCTCGCCCACCGGCACCTCCGCGTCCAGATAGCGCTTCACCTCCGACGCCACCTCCTCGCCCACCACCTCCGCCCGCTTCCCCCGCTCGCCGAACGCGGTGAAGACCTCCGTCACGTGCTCGCTCTCCACCTCCGCCACCAGCACGTTGCCCGGGCCCGGTGAGCGCTTCAGTTCCTCCGTGCGCAGCTCGTCCGGCCGCCACTTCAGCGCCCCGCCCACCACGTCCAGCTCTCGCTGTGCCACGTCGAACGGAATCATCGCCACCACTGCCTTCACGTCGCGGCGCAGCACCCTTCCGCGCTCCAGCAGGCTCAGCGGCTTCAGCGGCGCCGGGCGCACGTCCACGCGGAACTTCCCGCCTCCCGCCGGGAAGAAGCCCGGCCGCTCCAGCGTCGCCTCCACCGCCGGCCCCATCTTCCGGAGCAGCGGCAGGTACGCCTTCTGGAGGAAGTCGAACGGCGGCGCCGCCGGGTTGTGCGTCCCACCCTCCAGCATCAGCGTGGACGGCGTCCCCGCCATCAGCAGCGCCGGGAGCACCGTCTGCATCACCAGCGTCGCGCTGCCCGCCGTGCCCACCGAGAAGTGGTAGTTGCCCGCCGCCAGCGCCCGCGGACGGAACGTCAGCTCGCACGAGCCCAATTCCGCGCCCGACACCTCCGCCGCGCCCACCGCCTCCGCGGCCTTCACCCCCGTGAGGTGCTGGCGCAGCAGGCCCGGCTTCTTCCGGCCCGCGCGGATGTTCGTGATGGTGAACGGCGTCCCCGTCACCAGCGACAGCGCCAGCGCCGTGCGCAGCACCTGTCCGCCACCCTCTCCCTGAGAACCATCGATGCGCACCATCTGCACTGCCTCCTCGCTCCCGCGACCCACGCGCCATCCGGGACAGCCTGACACCTATCCAAAAATAGCGGCGCCCGCTCCCCCCATGCTGGCGACCTTTCGGTCTCTCAGGGGGAAGCGGGCGCCTCGGTGTCTTCATCCCGGCATGGCCACCTCGTGCGGGTATCTGGGTTGTCGATGACTTCGCGTGCCCTAACCCTTCACGCACACCACCTGCTTCAGGGTGTGGACGACCTCCACCAGGTCCGCCTGCGCCGCCATCACCGCATCGATGGGCTTGTACGCAGCCGGCGTCTCGTCGATGACGTCAACGTCCTTGCGGCACTCGATACCCGCCGTCGCCTTCGCGTGGTCCTCGAGCGTGAAGCGCTTCTTCGCCGCCTCACGCGACATCACCCGGCCCGCGCCGTGGCTGCAGGAGTGGAAGCTCTCCTCGTTCCCCTTCCCGCGGACGATGTACGAACGCGCCCCCATGCTGCCGGGGATGATGCCGAGGTCACCCTCGCGCGCCCGCACCGCGCCCTTGCGCGTCACGAAGCAGTTCTTCCCGTAGTGGTGCTCACGGGAGATGTAGTTGTGGTGGCAGTTCACCGCCTCGTCCGCCAGCTCGAACGGGGGCAGCTCACCGCTGCGCTTCAGCGCGTCCACCGCCGAGTGCAGCATCAACTGCCGGTTCGTCGCCGCGTAGTCCTGCGCCCAGCTCACGGCGAAGACGTAGTCATCGAAGTGCTGCGAGCCCTCGGGCAGGTACGCCAGGTCCGCGTCCGGGAGGTGGATGAAGAAGCGGCGCATGTCCTCCTTCGCCAGCTCGATGAAGTGGCTCCCGATGCGGTTACCCACCCCGCGCGAACCCGAGTGCAGCATCAGCCACACGCCGTCCGACTCATCCAGGCACAGCTCGATGAAGTGGTTACCCGTCCCGAGCGTCCCGAGGTGCGCGATGTCCGGCCCACGGCCGATGCGAGGGTGCTTCCCGACGATGACGTCGTACCCCTCCATCAGCCGCTTCCACTCCGCCTGGTGCGGAGCCGGCGCCGAGCGCCACGCGCCCGCGTCGTTACGGCCGCCGTTGTCGGTACGGCCGTGCGGAACCGCCTGCTCAATCGCGGAGCGCACCCCACGCAGCGAGTCCGGGAGCTGGTCCGCGCGCAGCGTCGTGCGCACCGCAATCATCCCGCAACCGATGTCCACGCCCACCGCCGCCGGCACCACCGCGCCCACCGTCGGCACCACGCTCCCCACCGTCGCGCCGTAACCACGGTGCACGTCCGGCATCACCGCGACCCACTTGTGGATGAAGGGCAGGCCACGGAGGTTCCGGAGCTGCTTCTTCGCCTCGTCCTCGAACGGCACACCCACCGTCCACGCCTTGATGGGGCGACCCGCCTCGTCCGACAGCACCTCGTAGTTCGCGTTGTTGCGGTTCATGGCCTGCACCTTTCGGTCGTCCGCCCGGGCTCTGCGTCCCGGGCACGTCGGGAGGTAGAGCAGCCGGCGTGCCAACCCTTCTTCCGAGGAGAGACCTTCGGGCGAGGTGCCTTCGCCTATCTGTTGGGATAAAATCCTATCTGTATGGCGAAAGCACGGGCGCGCAAGACGGTGGTCCTCGGGATGCTGGGGACGACGCTGGACACGGGACAGGGGCCGCAGCGGTGGGCGAAGTGGCGGCCCACGGTGGCGCTGTGCCAGCAGGAGGACCTGGTGGTGCACCGGCTGGAGTTGCTGCACCCACCCAATGCGGCGTCGCTCCTGGGCACGCTGCGGGCGGACATCCAGCAGGTGTCACCGGAGACGGAGGTGCGCCCCACGGTGCTGGACATCCAGAACCCGTGGGACTTGGAGGAGACGTACGGCGCGCTGCTGGACCACGTGCGCGGCTACACCTTCAACCCCGAGGAGGAGGACTACCTCGTCCACATCACCACGGGCACGCACATCGCGCAGATCTGCATGTTCCTCCTGGTGGAGAGCCGCCTCATCCCCGGCAGGCTGGTGCAGATGTCGCCCGCGGGCACCGGGAGGGACCGCTCCGGGCCGGGCTCGCACACGCTCATCGACCTGGACCTGTCGCAGTACGACACGCTGGCCGCGCGCTTCCAGCAGGAGCAGCGCGAGGGCCTGTCCTTCCTCAAGGCCGGCATCGACACGCTCAACCCCGCCTTCAACCGGCTCATCGAGCGGATTGAGCAGGTGGCCGTGCAGTCGAAGGCGCCGCTGCTGATTACCGGCCCCACCGGCGCGGGCAAGTCGCAGCTCGCGCGCCGCGTCTATGCGCTGAAGAAGGCACGGCGCGGGGTGACCGGCCCCTTCGTGGACCTCAACTGCGCCACGCTGCGCGGTGACGGCGCCATGTCCGCACTGTTCGGCCATGTGAAGGGCTCCTTCACCGGGGCGCTTCAGGACAGGCCCGGCCTGCTGCGACAGGCGAATGGCGGCGTGCTGTTCCTCGACGAGATTGGCGAACTGGGCGCGGACGAGCAGGCCATGCTGCTGCGCGCACTGGAGGACAAGCGCTTCCTGCCGGTGGGCTCCGACCGGGAGGTGGAGAGCGACTTCCAGCTCATCGCCGGGACCAACCGCGACCTGCAAATCGAGGTGGAGCGCGGGCGCTTCCGTGAAGATTTGCTTGCGCGCATCAACCTGTGGACCTTCCGACTGCCCGCGCTGCGCGAGCGCCCCGAGGACATTCCGCCCAATCTTCTCTACGAGCTGGACCAGGCGTCGGAGGCGATGGGCACGCGCGTCACCATGAACAAGGAGGCGCAGGAGCGGTTCCTCGCGTTCGCCACGTCACCGGATGCGCGGTGGTCGGGGAACTTCCGGGACCTCAATGCCGCCGTGCTGCGCATGGCGACGCTCGCCGCCGGAGGGCGGATTACGCGCGAGGTGGTGGACGAAGAGCTTGGCCGGCTGCGCGAGCAGTGGCGCCCGGCGGGGACTCGCTCCGAGTCTCGCGGTGGCGCGGTGGACCCGGTGGCGGAGCTTCTCGGGGAGGACCTGGCTCGGGAGCTGGACCGGTTCGACCGGGTGCAGCTGGCGGATGTGCTGAGCGTGTGCCGCGCCTCGCGCACGCTGTCGGATGCCGGACGCGTGCTGTTCGCGCAGTCGCGTGCGCAGAAGAAGAGCGTCAACGACGCGGACCGGTTGAAGAAGTACCTCGCTCGCTTCGGCCTCACGTGGGCGGACGTGAGCGGGCGCGGGACTACCGAAGCGGCCTGACTCGCGGCCATCATGACAGGGCCGGCACTGCTCCCCTCCGGGCGCCTGACTCGCGGAATGAACGTTCCTTCCGACATGGCCGGCCGCCGGAGGTCGGCCAAGCACTTCACTCCTCCTGGCGCCTGACTCGCGGAATGAACGTTCCTTCCGACATGACCGGCCGCCGGAGGTCGGCCAGGCACTCCACTCCTCCGGGCGCCCCACTCGCGGAATGAACGTTCCTTCCAGCATGACCGGCCGCCGGAGGGCGGCACTGCACGCCTCGCCTCCGAGCGCCCTACTCGCGGAATGAACGTTCCTTCCAGGGTGACCGGCCGCCGGCGGACGGACCTGCACGCCTCGCCTCCGGGCGCCTGCCTCGCGGAACGAACGTTCCTTCCGGCACGACCGGCCGCCGGAGGTTGGCCAAGCACTCCACTCCTCCGGGCGGCCCCACTCGCGGAATGAACGTTCCTTCCGGCACGACCGGCCGCCGGAGGGGCTCGTCATGTCCGCGTCATGCAGGTCCTCATCGCGTCAGGCATAAGCCATTTCACAACCATCGGCTGCGCGTTCTCGGACTGTCGCAGGATGAGACGCGGCCGCGCGTGTCCGCTCGTGCACGGATGGCGAAAAATCAGCCGACGCGTTGAAGGACGGGTGACCGTCTACGTCTTTACCGGTGTTCCAGGAAGTACAGGGGGCCGTGAGCCGGACAGGCCTCACGGGACACACCGTATGCAGACACGTTTCCGCCTTCGCGCCCCGCATCGCCGGGCCGCCGCGTGGCTCCTCGCCACCTGCCTCGCGCTCGCGAGCACCACCGCCTCTGCGCAGGTCCGCGAGCCCGACAACTTCGTCGCCACCACCCTCCTCTTCTCGTCGGCGCCCCGGCTGAACGACGTGTCCACGCGCCACTTCTCACCCACGCTCTCCGCGGGATTCAAGGTGTCCGAGCACGGCCAGCTCCGCCTGGACTGGGGGCTGCCCTACACCACGCTCGCGTCCGGAAGCAGCCGCGAGTGGAGCCATGTCGGCCCGTCCAACCTCCTCCTCGGCATCCACCACACGCGCACGGCCGCGGAGGACGTCCTCTTCGTCCGCGTCGGCGCCGCCGTGGCCCTTCCCATCGCCCTACGCGCAGACGCGCGCAAGGCCGGCGAGTCCGCCACCGCCGCCGAGGGCGCCAACTACGCCGCCGCCTCCGCCGTGCGCGGGCTGGCGGACCCATGGCTGTGGTCGCTCGACACCACGTCCGTGGTGCTGCCCCTCGCCGTCGGCATGGACCTGCCGGGCTTCCAGCTCCGCGCCGATGTCGCCCTCGGCATGCTGGTGCCCGTCTCCCATTCCTCGGAGGACACCCACTTCGTCGCGCAGGCCAGCGCCGAGGCCTCGCTCGGGCTCGGCCTGCTGGAGCCCGGCCTGCGCGCGCAGCTCGTCTCGCCCCACCTCACCGACGCGGCGTGGGATGGCAAGGACTCGCAACTGTCCCTCGAGCCTTTCGTCCGCGCCCGCCTCGGCTCCGGCTTCGCGCGGGCCGGCGTCCGCATCGACGTGGACACACCGGACGGCCTCCGCACCGCCGGCACCGCGCGGATGTGGGCCTTCAGCGTGGGCGCGGGCCTCGGCTTCTGAGGGCCGTCACCTCACTCAGTCAGTGGATGGCCACTCAGTCAGTGGATGGCCGCGCCGCGCGTCGTGAAGACCTGGCTCCCGACGAAGTAGAAGGCCTCCTGCCGCGGCACGAAGAACTTCCAGCCTTCACCCGTCAGGTACGCCGGGTCCTCCTGCATCACGAACACCTTCTGCCCATCCCACTCGGGCACCGCGGTGGCCGTGTTCAGCTCAATCGCGACGTATGAGCCCTCGCGCAGCAGCTTGGGCTCCTCCTTGCGGCTGGCCGAGCGGAAGTCGATGTGCGCCCCTAGCGCGTGGCCCTGGTTGCCCAGCGGGTGGCTGTAGACCATCGCCTCGATGCCCTTCTCCTTCATCTCCGCCATCGTCTGCTCGTACACGTCCGCCGACGAGCGGCCCGGCCGCGAGGCCCGCAGCATCAGCGCGTCCTGCAGTGCGTTCGTGTTCGCGAGCGCCTTCTTCAGTCCCGCGGGCACATCCGTCTCACCCTCGCGCGGCACGTACGCCATCTTCTGCCAGTCCGTGTTCAGCCCCAGGTAGGTGATTCCGAAGTCCACGTGGAGCAGGTCACCGCGCTGGATGACGACGTCCTCCGTCGACGGCGCCAGGAAGCCGCGCGACGTGGAGCTCACCAGCCCCTTGCGCTGCACGCGCAGGTCCGGCTGGAACCACGTGTCCACACCCAGCTCCCACAGCCTGTCGTAGAGCCAGCGGCGCACGTCGCCCACCGTCGTCTTCCCTGGCACCACCACGGCGGGCGACAAGGCCTCCTTCACCACCGCGTCCGTCAGCGCCACCAGCGCGCGGTAGTGCTCCCGCTCCTCGGGCAGCCGCGTGTCCAGGTACTCCTCGATGAGCGGCGCCGCGCTCACGAAGCGCGACTCCGCCTCCGCGCCCAGCGCCTCCACCAGGAAGGCATACCCGTCGCGCGTCAGGCTGCGCGTCACCCCGCGCCGGCCGCCGATGCCCAGCGCAATCGTCTTCGGCTGGTAACGCGAATCCAGCTCCTTCAGCACGTCGCGCGCCGTGCGGCCCTCGGCGGGAAATTCGAAGAAGCGCGCGAGCGAGGCCTCCGCGTAGCCCGTCAGCGCCACCCGCTTCAGGCCCTCCGGCCCCGCATCCACGAAGACGAACACGTCCCGGTTGCCCGCGTACGGCCGCGGCGGCGCGACGAATTGCGTGAGCGGGTCGTCATGGAACTCCTCGTTGACGACAATCCACATGCCCACGCCATGACGGCGCATCATGTCCAGCAGCAGCCCGTGGCGCTTCTCCAGCCAGGCCTCGCGCACGGACATCTGCTCGGACCAGGTCAGCAGTCGCGGCGCATCCGCACCGGGGCCTCTCCGGGCCGGCGTGGCACACGCGGCCAGCAGCACGCACGAGAGGACCGCCCAGCATCCACCACGCATTCGAGGACTCCTCGTCGAGAAGGAGCCCGCACCCTACTACTCCCAGAAACCGAAGGGCCCCGCCCCCGGAGCCCTTGGAGACTCCGGGAGCGGACCCCCTCGCGCCGAGCTTCAGAAGCTGGCGATCTGGAACTCCATGTCATCCTCGTAGAACATTTCGACCTCCAGCGACCCCAGGTCCTCGTCGTTCCCGCTGGCCCCCACTGAAAACCGCGCGTCCCCCCGGTCTGCTGGCGCCACCACCTCCACGCCTGCCTCCGACCTCGCCCCCCACGGCCCCCCGGCCGCCCCCCGTCCCTCCTCGGGCGCCCACATTCCGCTGGCCTCCCCATGGCCGCGCGCGTCACAACGAAACATCACTCCCCCCTTGCGATGTCGGCTTCGCGGCGCTTCCGCCCCGCGGCGGCCTTCACTTTCAAATACGTACACAGCCCTTTTTCTTGTGAGTCCTGCTCAAAAAAGTTTCGGAGCACCTCCCTGCGGGGCGGTGCTCCGAAAATAAGAAATTTGTTTCAAATTCCAGCGAGTCCCGGAACCGTGGCTCAGTCCACCACCGCGAGGCCGGCCTTCCAGGGCCGCCCGCGTGCCTGTGTTTCATGGCGGAGCGCCCGGGCGCGGATCAGCGCCTCCTCGCTCCAGCCGGGCTCGCCCAGCTTCGCCACCGCCTCGAAGGCCTCGGCGGCCAGCAGCGTCAGGCCCTGCTCTCGCAGCACCAGCGCCCGGTTCCACAGCGCCTGCGGGTGCGCGGGGACCCGGCGCAGCACGCCGTCCAGCAGGGTGAGCGCCTCCTCGAGGTGGCCCTGCTCCAGCACGATGATGGCCCTGTCGCTGTCGCGGTCCGGCGACGGCGGCGAGCGCAGGAGGAAGTCCGACGCCTGCCGCCAGTCCTTGCGGACGAGGTACGCGGCGGCGATGCCGTGCAAATCCCCTTCGTCCTCCAGGTCCGCCAGCTCGCGCAGCGGAGGCGGCCGGGGCATGTCGGAGGACATCTCGCCGGCGCTGCGCAGGGGCGCGTAGGGGCGGTGCCCGTCCGCTCGGGCATACGCCACGCGGGCCTCCAAGAGCCGCGTGGGCGCCTGGGCGAGCCACACCTCCCGAGACACCGCGCTCGGGGACGGCGAGAAGGCCATGAGCGCCGCCAGTCCCAGGGCCAGCACCAGCGCCGCGCCCGCGATGTGACGTCCTCCCGGCAGCACGCGGAGGAAGGGCGGGCGCGGCGCCCGCTCCGGCTTCACCGGCGGCACGGCCTCGAGCCTCGCCGGGGGAGCCCCCTCCCCCAGCGCGTACAGGCTGAGCATCTCCAGCTGCATCGCCTCGTGCAGCCCGGTCGCGCACGCCTCGCAGCGGGCCAGGTGGTGACGGAAGTGCTCCTCGTGCACCGAGCCCAGCTCACCGTCGAGGAAGAGGTACAGCTTTTCGCACTGGGAGCTCATGAGGCCTCCCCTCCGCCGGTCGGCGACAGCCCCGGTGCGAGCGGCGCATGCCCTCGTCTCCCCGGGTCGATGCCTGCCTGGCTGCTCATCCGCGCGAACGCCTCGAAGCCACCCTGTCGCACGCCAGCACTGTAGGCCACGGGGTGAGGGCTGCCCGTGGCATTGCGTTGAACCCTCATCGACCTCCACACTCCTTGCACGCCTTCTCGGAACGCGCTCGGAGTGAATCCTTGGATGGCCGTCCGGAAACCGACGCAGCCACGCGGGGTTGCGCAACCTGAGCGACAGCGCTCCCCGACTTCCAGCGGGGCCGGGCAGGCTCACTCGAAGAGGAGGACGTGGGTGAGCCACCACGCGTCGCCGGGGTGTTCCTTCAGCCACCGCGCGCGGGCGTCCCGCAGCGCCGCCGAGGGCCGGGCGTTGCCGCGGATGAGCTCCCGCACCTCCTCGAAGAACGCGCCCGCCGTGTCGGGGATGTCCGTCGTGGCGGCCAGCACCACGCTCGCGCCCGCGTCGATGAAGGCCACCGGCAGGCTGGAGGGCTCGTCCAGGTAGGGCGCAGAACGCGCCGCGCCGCAGGTGGCCAGCAGCACCACCGGCGCGCGGGTCAGCCGGGCCCGGCGCACCCGGTCCGCGGTGAGCGCATAGCGGCCGTCCACGTCCGGGGCCAGCACCACCAGCGACGCGTCCGACACCGCGGAGCTGAACATCCCATGCACGTGCAGCTCCACCTCGCTGGCGTCCTCCATGTCCGCCAGCACGCGCGACGGCGTGGCATGGCTTCCCCGCAGCTCCATGCGCAGGGGGTCCGGCACCCGGGGCGGCTGGAGCCGGGCGAGCCGCGGCAGCTTCAGCGACGGCGGGCCCGCCACGTCCGTCACCACGAGGTGCCGCGCGGCCTCACGCGCCAGGGGAGGCCGCGCGGGGGTGCTCCGGCCCACGCGGTAGCTCCAGGCCAGGTCCAGGGGCAGCAGCCCGGTGAAGCCGTGCACGGGCGGCAGGGCCAGCACGTCCACGTGCTCGCAGCCGCGCAGCGCCTCCACCAGCGGCTCCGGCACCAGCGCCTCGGACTCGCGCGGGGCCCCGGTGCGCGACGCGTCGGAGGCCCCCTGCAGCCTGCCGGAGGGGCCCCGGGCCACCACCACCGTGCGCTCGTGGTGGACGGACACCGACAGCACGCAGCGCTCCGGCACCGTCGCCATCCGGAGCTGGCGGCCCTGCAGCTCCAGGACTTCGCTCCAGGCGCCGGTCCTCGCCGCCTCGGAGATGAGGGCGCCGTACACGCGGGCCCGGGCCAGGCGCGCGTCCACGGCGTCCGGCCACTGCTCCGCCAGCTCCACGGCGCGCCACAGCAACAGCTGTCCGGTGCCGCGGGAGCGCGCCAGCTCGAACTGTCCCTCGATGGAGAGCAGCAGCGCCTCGTGGGCGGGCGGGACGGCGTCGCGGCGCAGCGCGGAGAGGGCGCGGCGCAGGTGGTCCGCGTCCCCGGGCTCGGGGCGGAGCCGCGCCAGGTCCGACAGCACGAGCGCGCCCGTCAGCTCCAGGGGCCGCTCGCAGGCCAGGACCCTGTCCAGCGCGCGGCGGGCCTCGTCCGGGCGGAAGCGCTCCCACTCCACGGCGGCCAGGGTGCGGTGGACGCGCGAGCGCTGCTCACAGTCCTCCGGCATCCGCGCCAGGGCCTCCTCCAGGTACGCGCGTGCGCTCGCGAAGGCGTGCTGGAAGCGCAGGACGTCCGCCAGCTCCAGGAGGAACTCCTGCTCGACGCGCCAGCCCCGGGCCACCTTCGCCCGTTCCCAGCCGCTCCACGCGTACGGGAGGGCCTCCGCCGGGCGTTGCAGGTCCAGGTACAGGCGCGTCAGCTCCCGCTCCAGGTCGACGCAGCGGTCCACGAGCGCCGCGCCCTGGCAGGACTCCAGCGCCGCCTTCAGCCGCTGCTCGGCCTTCCACCACGCCCCCTCCCGCGCCTCGTGCCGGGCCCACGCCTGCTCGGCCTGGAGCACCAGCCACGGGTCGCCCTGCGCCCTGGCGAGCCGCGCCAGCAGCTCCACGTCCACCGCCACCCCCGCCGTGCTCGCCTGCACGAGCGCGCCCAGCAGGAGGTCCTCCTCGCCCGAGCCCCGCAGCGCCTCGACCACTTCCGCGCTCGCCGGAAGCTCTCCCCGGGCCAGCCGCGCATAGCGCCGTGCCGCCGGTCCCCGGCGGGTGAAGTCGCGCTCCGCCACGCGCCGCACGTAGCCGGCGAGGACGTGGACGTCGCCGCCCTGGCCCGCGTCGAGCGCCTCCGCCAGCGGCGCCAGCCGCCGCACGGCATCGCGCGAGGGGGCCGCGCGCACGGCGTCGTAGAAGGCCCGCCGGACGAGGCCGGGATGTGTGCGGGCCTCGTCCATCGGCAGCCGCGCGTCCGGGTCTGCCAGCAGCTCCCTCGTCGCCTCCGAGGCGTCCGTCCACTCGCGCCCTCGCGCCGCGATGTCGTCGCGCAGCCCACGCGCCAGTCCCCACGCCTCCTCGCTCCAGCCGGGCTCATCCAGCTTCGCCACCGCCTCGAACGACTCCGCCGCCAGCAGCGACAGTCCCAGCTCTCGCAGCACCAGCGCCTGGTTCCACAGCGCCTGCGGGTGCGACGGCGCGTCGCGCAGCACCCCTTCCAGCAACTGCAGCGCCTCCTCCAGTTGGGCCTGCCGCGCCCAGGCACCCTCCACCTCCGAGGCCCGCGTGGCCCTCGCCCGCTCCAGGGCAATCACCGCCAGGTCGCACGTGCGGTCCGCGGAGCGCGGCATCCGCTCCAGGAAGGCCCGGGCCTGCAGCGGCGCGCCGTGCAGCAGGTACGCCGTGGCGATGCCATGGAAGTCCTTCCGGGCCTCCAGGCGGGACAGCTCGTGCAGCGGCAGCGCCGTCACCGGGCCGTCCGCCTCGGGCCCGCTCCGGTCCGGCACGTAGTGCTGGTGGTGCCCGTCCACCGCCGCGTACGTCAGCCGCGCCTCCAGGTGCCGGCCATTCGCGGGGATGAGCCACGCCACGTCCTCCGCGACGTCCTGGCGCGGGAGCGTCAGTAGCAGCAACGCCCCGAGCGCCGCCAGCACGCCGCTGGCGGGCAGCCACACCCGCCGGCGGCTCCACCACCGCCAGCCTCCGGCACGCACCTCGGGGACTTTCGGCGCGGAGCGCACGGGGCCCTCTTCCAGGGTGAATTGCCCCAGGAGCTCCAGCTGCAGCGAGTCCTGGAACTCCTGGGAGCACGCCTCGCAGCCGGCCAGGTGCTCGCGGAAGCGCACCTGCTCCTCGGGTGGCATCTCACCATCCAGGAAGCGGGGCAGCGCTTCGCATCCGTCGGCGCTCATCATCATCGCCGCCGCTCCCCCCGCCGCCGCTCCGCGGTCTCACGCAGCAGCTCGCGCAGCTCCCGGCGCGCCCGCGTCAGCCGCGCGCCCACCGTGCCGGGCTTCTCTCCCGTGTCCTTCCCAATCTCCGCGTAGGAGTTCCCCTGGAGGAACAGCTCGAAGGTGCGCCGCAGCTTCGGGCTGCTGAGCCGCTCGACGGCCTGGAGCAGGTCCTCCGGACCGATGAACTCCCACAGCTCCGGCTCCCAGGTGTCGTCGAACTGCTCTGACTGCTCGTGCAGGCGCAGCAGGGCCTCCATCCGGCTGGACTCGCTCCCTTTCCGGCGGCACCGGTCCAGGAAGCAGTTGTGAGCCACGCGCCCCGTCCATGCCCGCTGCGCGTCCTCGTCCAGGTGCCGCAGCTGCTCCCAGCGCAGCAGCGCCCGGAGCAGCACGTCATGAACCAGGTCCTCGAGCTCGTGCTCAATCCCTCCGCAATACCGACCCAGGATGGCGAACAAGGTGGGTTGCACGCGCCACGCGAAAGCCTCGAACTCCCCCCCGGATGGTGACTTCACCACCCACAGTCTCGTATTCGCTCTCACGACCCCCTCCGTTTCCATCCAACAGACGCAGAGGGCTGGTTTCCTTATCCAGAATTCATCCAACCCCCCGTACCCGTGTCGTAGACAGAAACGCGTGACGGCGCTGTGACCGGGCTCACAAGGGTGCCAATTCCTTGCAGCTTCGCGGTGCGCTACGAGGTGGCGGCGGCGATGGAAACCGGCTGGGTGTAAGGCAATTCCACCTCGAAGCTCGCGCCGCCGAGCACTTCCGAGCGCCCCGCCCGAATGTTGCCTCCATGACGTTCGACGATGCCGCGAGCAATCGCCAGGCCCAGGCCCGTACCCGGCCGGGGCCCCTCGCGCTTGCGTCCCGTCACGAAGGGCTGGAAGAGTCGGGGCAACAGCTCCGAGGGAATGCCGGGCCCGCTGTCCTCCACGACGACGCGGAGCCCGCGCTCACCGCGCTCGCAGCGCACGCGCAGGCGTGGCGCCGACACGTCGCGTAGCGCGAGCAGTGCATTCTCCAGGAGAATCACAAACACCTGCGAGAGCTGCGCCTGGTCCGCCTCGAGTTCCAATGACTCACCTCCGGACAACTCAATCTCCACCTCCGGAGCGAGGGCGCCCAATCCCTGACGTGCGGTGGACCCGGCCAGCGCGAGCGTGGCGGGCACGTCCACCCGGCGCAAGTCCAGCGGACGCGGTCGGCCATAGCGGAGCAATTCGTCGACGAAGTGGCTGGCGCGCTCAATCTGCTCGCGCATGGCGGCCACGGACTCTGGATCTCCCCCCCGGCGCTCCAGCAACTTGAGGTGCGCGGAGAGCACGCCCAGCGGGTTGCGCACCTCGTGGGCCACGGCGGAGGTGAACTGGCCCAATTCTGCCAGCCGCGCCGCCTGGTCCGCGCGGGCCTCCTGCGCGGCGAGCGCCGCGGCCAGCTCACTGCCCGTGGCGCGGCCCTTCAAGAGCCGGCGTCCCAGCCACTCCTGGAGCCCCTGGCGCACGGGCTCGAAGGCGAGCGCCGCCAGGGCGAGCAGGAAGAAGGCGCCCGCTCGGTACTCGGCGAGGAAGGGCTGGCCGCTGCCCGCCATCAGCGTCAGCACACCGAAGAGGAAGCCCGCGGACAGCACCGCCGCCATGGCCGAGTAGACGAGGCTGCGCTCCAGGAGCCGCCGGTCTCCCGGCGCCTGGTGCGCGTTGATGACGTGGACGAGCACCAGCAGCGCGGCCAGCACCAGGTACATGCCCAGGGGCACCGCGTAGCCGCTCGACAGCAGCAGCGCATTGCCGATGCTGCCCGAGTACGCCAGCGCGCCGGCGATGCCCAGGCTGCGCAGCACGGGCCGGCGCTCTGGAGCTTCACGCCGGTACGAGCGCGCCAGGTGCACCAGGGGCACCACCGCCGCGGCCACGGCCAGCACCATGGACGGCCAGAAGAGGGGGCCGCGCCGCAGCGCCACCGGGCCATAGAGGATGTTGGGGATGAAGACGCCGATGCCCGTCACCACCACCGCCACCGCGTAGGCCAGTCCCACCAGCCGGTACGAGCGCTGGCGGGTGACGTCATAGGCGGCGTGGAGGTACGTGGCGGAGATGAAGGCGCCGACGGTGACGAAGCGCTGGCCCACCCAGGCCGTGCTGGGAATGCAGAGCAGCAGCAGCGCTCCGCTCCACATCGCCGTGGCCAGACAGTAGAGCGCCAGGCCCCGGGCATTGCGGCCCCTGAGCGCGGCGGTGAAGCACAGCAGCAGCGCCACGGAGAGGACGGGCACGAGGCTGTAGGCGAACAAGGGCCCCATGCCCGCACTGTGACAGAGCCGGCGCTCCGGTGCTCAGCGGACGGTGGCCAGGAAGCCGTCCAGCAAGTCGTTCACCGTGTCCGGCGCGTCGAGCTGCACCCAGTGGCCGGTGCCCTCCACCTTCCGGAACGGCAGTTCGGGGACGAGGCGCTGATACGAGCCCGGCTCCTCGTTGAACGCGGTGATGACCGTCAGGCGGGGCCCCGGGTAGCGCCGGAGCGCCGCCACGGGGTCGAACGTCAGCAGCGCTCCCAGCCCCGCGCGCGCGCCCGCTTGCGACGTGGCCCGCATCTGCGAGAGCACGCGCTCGCGCACCTCCGGCCGAGAGGCCGCGAGCATCGGGGCCCAGAACTCCGCGATGACCTCGCGCCACGCGTCCGTCGCCAGCGCCTGCATCACCCCGGCGGCCTGCTCGGCGGGAATCGTGCGGCCATCCGACGCCGGGTCCAGGAGGAACAGGCCCGCGACGCGCTCGGGGTGCAGCCCCGCGTGGGCCGTGCAGATGGCCCCGCCCATGCTGTGCCCTACCAGCACGAAGCGCTGGAGCCCGAGCCCGTCCACCACCGCTGCGATGTCGCTGGCCAGGTCCTCGATGGAGATGTCCCCCTGCTTCGGCGCCACTGAACGCCCGTGTCCCCTCAGGTCCAACGCCACGGCCCGCCGGTGCCTGCGCAGGTGGGCGAGCTGGGCCTCCCAATGCGTGGTGCTCCCACAGCTCGAGTGGACGAACACCACGGGCAGCCCACCCTGGCCCCCATCGTCCACGTACAGCGCTCCAGCAGGTCCCTTCACCATGGCGTTCTCCCTTCGCTCTTGAAGATGCGCGGCCTCGCGCACCATGGCTTTGGGAGTACGGCCCATCCCTGTCAGGAACTGGCAGCAATGCGCTGGCGACTCGGGAAACCCCTGCGATTACAGTCGCTTGGAGGAACTCCGGAAATCAGCCATCGGCGTGTCGATCTTCCAGGGACTCGTTCGACGTGATGATGAGGCCGGACTCCACCGGCCTTCCGAACCGAAGGAGAGACGACGATGCGCTTCATGATCCTGATCAAGGCAGACAAGAACAGCGAGGCGGGGGTGATGCCGGACGAGAAGCTCATGACCGAGATGGGCAAGTTCAACGAGGAGCTGGTGAAGGCGGGGGTGATGCTGGCGGGCGAGGGGCTGCATCCCAGCTCGAAGGGCGCGCGCGTCCGGTTCTCCGGGACGCAGCGGACCGTCATCGACGGGCCCTTCTCCGAGACGAAGGAGCTCATCGCCGGCTTCTGGCTGTGGGAGGTGAAATCGAAGCAGGAGGCCATCGAGTGGGTGAAGCGCTGCCCCAACCCGATGGGCGGCGAGTCGGAGATTGAAATCCGCCAGGTGTTCGAGGCGGCGGACTTCGGTGCCGCCATGACGCCCGAGCTCGTGCAGCAGGAGGAGCATCTCCGCGCCGTCCTGGAGTCGAAGCGCCGCTAGCCGCGAGCGAAACCTGGAGCGAAGCGCCATGCCTGTCGGAGACTGGCGGCAATGGCACGAGTCGACCGGGTGATGCGGCTGCACGACTTCCTTCGGGCCCACGAGGCGACCACCGTCGCGGATATCGCCGCGGCGCTGGAGGTGAGCGTGCGCACGGTGCACCGGGACCTCGCGACGCTGCGAGAGCAGGGAGTGCCCATCAGCAGCGACTCGGGACCGGGCGGAGGCGTGCGCCTGGAGCGAGACCGCGGGCTGACGGCGGTCCACCTGTCCCTGGAGGAGGTGGTGGCGCTGTGGCTGGCCGCGAACCTGTCGGCCACGGCCACGTCGCTGCCGTGGGGACGCGCCGCGCGCTCGGGGCTGGAGAAGCTCTTCGCCAGCGTCCCGCGCGAGCGCGCCCGGAGCATGCGCGAGCTCTGTCGCCGCGTGGTGGTGGGGCGACCCGCCACGCCCCGCGTCCTCGCGGAGCTCGGCACTCCGCCCGAGGAGCTGCTCGCCGTCTTCGAGCGCGCCTTCGCGCAGAAGGTGTGCCTGTCCTTCGAGTACAGAGACCGGCATGGGCACGCGAGCCGCCGCCTGGTGGAGCCGCATGGACTGCTGGTGGAGGCACCGGCCTGGTACGTGCTCGCGCGGGACGTGGAGAAGTCCGCCGCGCGAATGTTCCGGATGGACCGCATCCGGCGGGCGCGCCTCGTACCCGAGCGCTCCTTCGTCCCCGACATGGAGGGGCTGAAGGCGCAGGCCCTCGCGCAAAGATTGAATATCGCGCCGTCCGTCACGTAGATGGGAGCGGTGCGGAGCCAGGACGAGCCCGCATCTCTCATCAAAGGAATCAACGAATGAACAGGAAGCTGGGCACGGCAGTGTTCATGATGGTGGCGTGTGCCTTCGGACCGATGACGGCCTCCGCGGAGGACGAGAACCTCATCGAGGTCACCGGCATGGGCGAGAAGGCGACGTATGAGTGCACGCCGGGCAGCAAGGTGGACATCACCGGCACGTCCAACAACGTCACGCTGACGGGCGAGTGCAAGAGCGTCACCGTGAGCGGCACGAGCAACAACGTGAAGGTGGAGGCCACCAGCGTCATCGACGTGACGGGCACGAGCAACAACGTCACGTGGAAGCGCGGTCACGGCAAGTCGAAGCCGAAGATCTCCCGCACCGGCGTGGGCAACAAGGTCTCGCAGGAGAAGTAGTCGCCGTCCGGTTCCGCGCGTCCGCTCCGTCATGGAAGCGGACGCGTGGGGCCCTGAGCGCCAGGCGCGAGGCCCCGGGAGAACACGGCATGAGCAGGAAACAGGGCGCGGGGAAACAACGCCGCTGGCCTGGACGCCCCGGACAACCTCGTCCGCGGATACCGGCGCGGGCCCAGGAGAAGGTGACCCGGCTCGACGAAACCGGGGTGAAGGCCGCATCGGAGTTCTGGCTCGAAGGGCGCCTCGTCGGCCGCGCGTACTGGAACCCGGACGGCACGCCGTGCCTCGCGGTGGGCCTGCGCGACGGTGTCCCAGCGGGCTTTCAGGTCGAGTACCACGACAACGGCACCGTCTACGCCGAACCCTTCGTGAAGGGGTTGTTACACGGCCAGGCGAAGCAGTTCAGTCCCCAGGGGCGGTTGCTGCTCATGAGTCCCTTCAAGCGGGGCACGGGCATCGACTACTGGTGCGATGACCGGGGCAAGCTTCGCGAAGAGCATCCGCTCCTGGCGGGAAGTCCCTCGGGATGGGAACGCTGGTGGAACGATGACCAGAAGTCCGTCCACAGCGAGACCCACTGGCATGAAGGCCAGTGGCATGGCCCCTCGCGGTATTGGCAGGGCGTGAAGCTTGCCCGTGGAAACCTGAAGTTCTTCGTCCACGGCCAGCAGGTCTCGAAGCGGGTCTACATCGCCACGTCACGCGGGGACTCCACCCTCCCCGAGTACCGACCGGAAGACGACTCGCCCGAGCGTCCCCTGCCCCAACGCTTCATCGAGCTGCGGCGACTGACGCGCCGTAGGGCCCTTCGGAATTGATTGCCTTCGCCGACTCCGGGAGCGGCGTGCCACGGGGTAGGACGGTGCCTGGCTTCTGGGAGCGAGCAAGGGGCCTCCGCGCCCCTCGCGCGGCACGGCACCGAGACGGGTATGGACCGACATCCAACAGCCAAGCCCCCTCCCGCGCGCTGCCGGGTCGGCTGCGCCGGATGGAGCCTGTCGAGCGTGGTGGGCGAGCACTTCCCCACCACGGGCGCGCACCTGGAACGCTATGCGCGGGTGTTTCCCGCGGTGGAGATCAACTCCTCGTTCTACCGGCCGCACAAACCCGTCACCTACGCGCGGTGGCGGGACAGCGTTCCGGAGACGTTCCGCTTCTCGGTGAAGGTTCCCAAGGCCATCACCCATGAGCTGCGGCTTCGCGACGCGCGGGAGCCGCTGGAGCGCTTCCTGTGCGAGGTGAACCACCTGGAGGCGAAGCTGGGCTGCCTGCTGGTGCAGCTGCCCCCGAGCCTCCAGTACGAGCCCGAGACAGCCCGCGCCTTCTTCCAGTCCCTGCGCGAGCGGACCCCGGTCGACGTCGTGTGCGAGCCCCGTCACCGGACCTGGTTCACGGACGAGGCCCGGCAGGTGCTGGCGGACTGCCGCGTCGCCTACGTGAAGGCCGACCCACCCCCGGTGCGCACCGCCCCGCCACCCGATGCGCAGGTCGTCTACTACCGGCTGCACGGCTCGCCGAAGATCTACTACTCCGAGTACTCCGAGCCGTATCTGGAGGAACTGGCCGTGGCCATCGCTGGGCACGAGCGGGCCGGGCGACGCGTGTGGTGCATCTTCGACAACACGGCGGAAGGAGCGGCCATCCCGAATGCGCTCTTCCTGCTGCGCCGCGATGAGCAGCACGCGCTGGCACCGTGAGCCACGGGCGCGGGCCGCCCTTCCACACCGGGGCGCGGAACACGCCATGGCGCTTCCGAGCCGCTCGGTAATCGACGCGGGCGCAGGCAGGGAAGCAGGCTTCCCCGCTCCCCGCGCGTCCCACGACACCTGGTGTACGCTGCGCGCCCGCCGTCGCCCTGGGGTGCGCCGGTGTCACCAGGAGTCACGCGGTGCGGTACTTCGCCATGGTCGCGGCCGGGGCCATCCTCTGGGGATGCTGGGCCCTCTTCCTCCGGCCCGCGGGGCTGTCCGGGCCGCAGAACGGGCTGCTGGTGCTCGCGGCCATGTCGCTCCCCGCCCCCTTCCTGCTGCGGCGTGAGGCCCTGCGTGACAGGCGCGCCACCGTGGGGCTCGTCATCATCGGGCTCGCGGACGCGGCCAACGTGGCCTGCTTCTTCGCGGCGATGCGCAACGGGCCCGTCTCCGTCGCCGTGCTCACGCACTACCTCGCCCCGCTGCTGCTGGCGCTGTCCGCACCGTGGGTGCTGCGCGAGCGCCCCTCGACGCGGGCCCTGATCGGCGTGCCCGTGACGCTCTTCGGCCTGGCCCTGCTCATCATCCAGCCCGGCACCGCCTTCTCCGGACTGACGGCGGCGCTGGGCGCGGCGAGCGCCATCTTCTACGCAATCATCGTCCTGGGCTCCAAGGAGGCCGCGCGCGCGTACTCGCCGCTCGCCGTCACCTCGCTGCATGCGCCCATCTCCGTGGTGGCACTGCTGCTGTACTTCGGCGCGGAGGCCCTGCCCCCGGCGCTGGACGGAGCCGCACTCCGAGTGCTCGTCGGCGGTGCGGTGTGCGGCCTCGGTGGAAACATCCTCTTCAACGCCGGTCTGCGGCGCGTGCCCACGGCGGCGGCGGGCGCCCTCACGTACCTGGAACCCCTTACTGCGTCGGTGGTGGGCCAGGTCTTCTTCGCGGAGTCGCTGACGCCAGCGGGCATGGTGGGGGGCGTGCTGGTGCTGGTGACGGGGGCCTGGGTGGCCGCCGAGCGCCGGGCACCCACGCCGGGCGTCCCGGTGCCGTCCGCCACACCCTGAACCCTCATTCCAAATCCCCCCTTGCGTGCGCGGGGAATCCTTTGGTCCTCTTGGGGCCCCGCGCCTCGCGGGCACCTTCTCTGTTCCTGGCGACGCCGTATGCCTATGGAAACCGCAGCTGACAGCCGTGAGTACCGCGTCGTCTTCTTCTGCCCCGCGTCGAGCGCCCGGCTCGAGCGGCTGGAGGCGCCCGTGCGGCGGCTGCTCTCGCGCATCCAGGCGCCGCCCGCGGAGCTGGCTCCCCTTCAGGAGGCGGGCCCCCTCACCGAGGCGGGGTGGCAGGTGTTCCTCGTCCGCTCGCTGACCGAGCGCTCCGCCGCCCAGGCCATGGCCGCCTACGTCAGCGAGGCCACCTGCGCGCTGGCCGCGGAATTGGACGCGGAGGTGCTGGGCCTCTACGTGGACGTGTCGGGAGACTCGGCCCGCATCTGCCGCTGCGGCCCCGAGGACGGGCCGGAGACGTTCGCCGGCCGCCGGCAGGCCGCGCTCAACCGCACCGCGGAGTGGCTGGAGGTGGCCCCCACGAGCCTGTCCGCCCTCTTCCACCTCGACCTGCCGGACGCGGACTACGAGCCGGACGCGGACGACCGCTTCGTCGAGGAGAAGCTGCGCGAGGCGCGCACCCTGATGGAGCGCTACCGTCAGGGGAAATGAGGTCGAGAACTCCCGAGGACCTCGCTGGCCGCTGCCCGCGCTGTTTCCTGCCCACGTCCCTGTGTCTCTGTGCGGAGCTTCCGAGCGTCTCCACGCGCACGGAGCTGCTCGTCATCCGCCACCACAAGGAGACGCTGAAGTCCACGAACACGGCCCGCATGGCGGCGCTCGCCCTGCCCCGCTGCCGCATCATCTCGTATGGCTCGCCGGGGCTGCCCTTCGATGCCTCGGTGCTGGAGGCGCCGGACACGTGGCTGCTCTTCCCGGATGCGCAGCAGGCGCCCGCGACGGACGCACCCGCACCCAAGCGGCTCATCGTCCTGGACGGAAGCTGGGGCCAGGCGCGCCGCATGGTGCAGCGGGTACCGGCGCTGCGGCGGCTGCCGGGACTGAAGCTGCCCCCACCCCTGCCGGACACGCGCCGCCTGCGCCGGCCGCCGCACCCGGACGGCATGTCCACGCTGGAGGCCATCGCTGGCGCACTGGCGTACCTGGAGGGCGAGGACGTCGCGCGCCCCCTCTACGCCCTGCACGAGGTGATGATCGACCGGGTGATGATGAGCCGCGGCCGGCTCGCGCTCCCCGGCTGTGACGAGGACGACGGGGACTAGCAGGCGCTTCCGGCGGTGCAGCGCGCCTTCTTCATCTCCGCGGCGAACGGGCTGGGCTCCAGGAAGCCGGTGACGCGCGGCTTCTTCAGCACCTCGCCCTGCGGTGACACGAAGGCCACGGTGGGCAGGCCCTCCACGCCGAAGCGCTCCATCAGTGCGTCCAGGTTGTCCTCGCTGTTGGTCGCATCAATCTTGACGGTGAGGAAGTGCCCCTCCGCCGACTGGGAGATGACCTCCTCGGCGGGGTACGTCTCGCGGTCCAGCTCCTTGCAGGCCGCGCACCAGTCCGCGAAGAAGTCGATGAGCACCGGGCGCCCTTCCGCCTTCGCCTGCGCGAGCACCTTCTCGAACTCGTCCGGAGAGAACGTCGCCTGCTTCGCGGGCATGACGTGGTTCCACTTCCAGGACGGCGCCTGCGGCTGCTCGGCCAGTCCCATGCGAACCCAGAGCGCGCCCACCGGGCCTGCGTCCAGCGCGCCGCCGCGCAGCACCAGCGCCACCACCACCAGCGCCACGCCCAGCGCCTTCAGCGAGAAGTCGCGCGCGCCCTCCTTGAACGAGCGGTGCACCGCGCCCACCGCCATGCCGGCCACCACCAGCACCGCGGCGATGGCCGCGCCCGGCAGCTGTCCCAGTTGCGCGCCCAGCCCCTTCACCGCGTCACGCGCCCAGGGCATCGCGTCCTTGAGGTAGCTGAAGGCCAGCGCCACCAGCATGATGCCCAGCACGCTCTTCACCCACTCCATCCACACGCCGCCGCGCGGCAGGCGCACGGTGAAGACGCCGATGAGGAAGAACGGCACGCCGATGCCCAGCGCGTAGATGAACAGCAGCGTCGCGCCCAGCGTGGTGTTGGCCGTCTTCGCCACGAAGGCCAGGAGGCCCGTCAGCACCGGCCCGGTGCACGGCGCCGCGAGGAAGCCGGACACGCTGCCCATGAGGAATGCACCCGCCAGGCCCGCGCCACCCACCGACGTCAGCTTTCCCTGCCAGCTGGCCGGCAGCGCCAGCTCGAAGGCGCCGAACATGGACGTGGCCAGCAGCAGCAGGAACACCGCCAGCCCCGTCACCACCGCCGGGTGCCCCAGCAGCGCGCCGAAGGCCTGCCCCGTCTTCGCCGCCAGGATTCCCAGCGCGCTGAACACCACCCCCATGCCCACGATGTAGGCCGAGGTGAGGAGCAGCGCGCGTCCCCGCCCCTCCGCCTTGCGCGCGCCGAAGACGGAGACGGTAATCGGGATGAGCGGGTAGACGCAGGGCGTCAGCGCGGTGAGCAGGCCACCGGCGAACACCACCGCGGCGCCCCACGCCAGGCTCCCCGACTCCAGGAACCGGGCCGCGTCCAGGCCGGCGTTGGGGCCGGTGGGCAGCAGCCAGGGCACCACAGCCACCGCCACACCCGCCAGCACCGCCACGACTCCCAGCTTCTTCGCATCCATGCGCGCTCGACTCCGTTTGCCCCGGGGCTCCCCCTCTATACGCAGAGCCGGGGCAACCGGCTACTGCGCCGTGGCACCAGGCGAGGAGGCAGGCACCTTGAGGCCCGCGGAGCGCGCCAGCCCCATGACGCCCTCCACCGCGGCGGCGATGTAGCCAAACGGGTTCGCTCCATCCACCGCGGTGACGTGCACCTCGCCCATCTTCTGCTGGAAGGCGGCAGCCACCTGCGGCAGCTGCTGCGCCAGCGTCATCTGGATGACCTCCGCGCTCACGCTGTTCTCGATGTCGCGCAGCGCCTTTGCCTTGCCCAGCTCCAGGTCCTGGTGCGCCCGGTCCTTGCGCACGCGCAGCTCGGCGATGGCCACCTCCGTCTCGACAATGGCCCTGCGGGCCTGCACCACCTGGAGCTCCGCGTGCAGCCGCTCCGCCTCCTGCTGGTGCTCGGCGAGCAGCGCCTCGTGGCGCGCCGTCGTCTGCTCCTGCTCGCGGCGCATGCGCTCCAACACCATGCGGCCCTTCTCCGCTTCCGCCTCCTGCTCCTGGCGCAGCTTCGCCAGCTCCACCTCCTGCTCGCGCTTCTGCTTCTCCAGCGACAGCTCCTGCTCGTGCTGCTGGGCCGCCAGCTCGATTTCCTGCTCGCGCTGCTGCCGCGCCAGCTCCATGCGCGCCTTGGTGGCCTCCGCCTCCTGCTCGCGCTGCAGCCGCGCCAGTTCCAGCTGCTGCTCGCGCTCCTGCCGCGCCAGCTCCAGCTCCGCCTCGCGCTGCTGGCGGGCCAGCTCCATCTGCGACTTCGCGGCCTCCGCCTCCTGCACGCGCTGCAGGCGCACCAGCTCCACCTTCGCCTGCGCGGCCTCGGCCTCCTGCGCCAGCTTGAGCTGCTCCAGCTCCAGCTTCGCGCGGTGCACGTCCGCGTCCTGCTCGCGCTTGAGCTGCTCCAGCGCCATGCGCTGGCGGGCGACTTCCGCCTCCTGCTCGCGCTGCAGCTTCTCCATCTCCACCTGCGCGCGGCTGGTGGACAGCGCGCGCTCGGAGACAATCTTCGCCTCGGACAGGCGCGACTCGGCGGCCAGCGCCTCCAGCTTGGCCTGCTCGTCGGAGAGCTGCTTCTTCTGGCGGACCTCCTGCTCCGCGGCCAGCTTGGTCAGCGCCACCTCGCGCTCCACCGTGGCCTGCTCCTGCTTCAGCGTGCGCTCCTGGGCGAGCTTCGCCTCGGCGACGCGCGCCTCCACCGCCAGCGCCTCCAGCCGGGCCTGCTCGTCCGCCACCTGCCGCTTCTGGCGCACCTGTTCTTCCGCGGCCAGCCTCTGCAGGCTGAGCTGCCGCTCGGCCTCCGTCTCCTCGCGGTGGACGAAGCGCTCCTTGGCCAGCTCCGCCTCGCGCGCCTGCCGCTCCTGCTCGCGGCGGAAGCGCGCCTGCATGTTCTCGAAGACGGTGGCGGACAGGACGCGCACGTCCTGGATTTCAATCGTGTCGAGGATGACGCCCCAGCCCGCGTCGGACTGGTCCTCCAGCTTGCCCTTGCCCGCCACCACCGGCGCAATCTCGCGCATCAGCTCCGCGGCGATGCCCTCCTTGCGCCTGGAGAGGCACTCCTCCACGGACATGTTCGCCACGAGGCGCCGCGCCGCGCCCACGAACATCTCGCGCAAGAGCTCCGCCAGCTTCTCCTGGGCCCGCTCCGGGAAGGAGAAGTTCAGCATGCGGAAGGCCACCAGCGGGTCGGCGATTCGGTACACCGCCAGGCCCGTCACCGCCACGCCCACCTTCTCGTTCGTCACCTGGTCCGCGGTGAACTGGAGGCGCTGGATGCTGGTGGGGACAATCGCCACCGAGTCACCCGGCAGCTTGAAGCAGCTGGCGCCCTGGCCGCTGACCTCGCGCAACCGGCCGCGCCGCATGTGCACGAGGAACTCGCTCGGCCGCGCGGTGACGAGCCCCCAGCGCTTCATCTTCTCCGGGTCCTCCACCGGCTTGCCCGCGCGCCAGCCCTCGATGTGGCGGGGATTCCTCCCGTCACCACCGCCGCCGCCGTCCACGCGGACGAGCTGCGTCCGGCCTCCTGCCTCACCGGACTCGGAGAACTCCTTCGCCTTGGCCGCCTGCTTCGTGTTCGAGCTCATGCCTGCCTCCCTTGCGACACGCCCTCTGTGCAGGCGGTCGGCCAAGGCATGGCCTGCCGGGAAATCAGGCCTTTGGGCGAAGGGGCCGCGCCATTCCGGCGCACCCTGCTCCAGGACGGCGCGGCCGGACTGATCCACGGCGGCGCGGCGTTCAACCCCGGCGCATCAATCAGGAGCGCTTCCAGCTCCCCACTGGAGCACCTCCTCCCCGGGTCCTACGTCCGCCTTATGTTCGCTTGACCCGAGGGCACCCCTTTTTATATTTGACCAGTCCGGTCCACATTCATGTGGGCCGGTGTGAGTCCCCTGCGGCGCGCCTCCCGAAGGCGCCGGGGCGCGGGGGAGGTGGAAGCCCCCCTACAGGAAGGTGTTGGACCCAATGGTGAAGCTGCCGATCTACATGGACTACCACGCCACCACGCCGCTGGACCCGCGGGTGCTGGAGCTCATGCTCCCCTACCTGCGTGAGGACTTCGGCAACGCGGCCAGCCGCAATCACGTGTTCGGCTGGAAGGCCGAGGCAGCCGTGAAGAAGGCCCGCCAGCAGGTGGCCGAGCTCATCGGCGCGTCCGAGCAGGAAATCGTCTTCACCTCCGGCGCCACCGAGTCCGACAACCTGGCCATCAAGGGCGTCATCGAGTTCTACAAGTCGAAGGGTGACCACATCATCACCCTCAAGACGGAGCACAAGGCCATCCTGGACACCTGCAAGCGCCTGGAGCGCGTGCGCCAGGAGCGCCTGGACGAGCTGAAGGCGCTGCGCCTGGGCGAGCTGTCCGGACAGGACGTCACCGAGGACAACCTCGCGGAGCTGGCGGCGAAGTACGACGTGGAGAACGACGCCGTCTACCTGAAGTGGGCGGAGCGCCCCACCGGCGGCGCGCGCGTCACCTACCTGGACGTGGAGCCCGACGGCCGGGTGAGCATGGAGAAGCTGGCCGCGGCGATGACGCCGAAGACGGTGCTCGTCTCCATCATGTTCGCCAACAACGAGATTGGCACCGTGCAGCCCATCGCGGAGATTGGCGCCCTCTGCCGTGCGAAGGGCGTGCTCTTCCACTGCGACGCGGTGCAGGGCATTGGCAAGGTGCCCTTCGACGTGGAGGCCATGAAGGTGGACCTCGCGTCCATCACCGCCCACAAGATGTACGGGCCCAAGGGCGTCGGCGCCCTCTACGTGCGCCGCAAGCCGCGCGTGCGCATCGCCCCCATCATCGACGGCGGCGGGCATGAGCGCGGCATGCGCTCCGGCACCCTCAATGTCGCGGCCATCGTCGGCTTCGGCGCGGCGGCGGAATTCGCCCGCAAGGAGCTGCCTGACGAGGCCGCTCGCATCCTCCGGCTGCGCGAGAAGCTCCGGAAGGGGCTCACCGACGCGCTGGACATGACCATCATCAACGGCTCCATGGAGCACCGGCTGCCGGGCAACCTCAACATCTCCTTCGCCCACGCCGAGGGTGAGTCCCTGATGATGGGCATCAAGGACGTGGCGGTGTCCTCCGGGTCCGCCTGCACGTCCGCCTCGCTGGAGCCGTCCTACGTGCTCCGGGCACTGGGCGTGGACGAGGAGCTGGCGCACAGCTCCATCCGCTTCGGCCTGGGCCGCTTCACCACCGACGAGGAAGTCGACTACGTGGTGAAGCTGGTGGTGGACAAGGTCCGCAAGCTGCGCGAGATGAGCCCGCTCTACGAGATGGCCAAGGAAGGCATCGACCTCAAGTCGATCGAGTGGACGGCGCACTAGCGCCTTCCGAGTGAACGGCGCATAAGCCCGTCTTTCCAGGCATACAGCGGAGCGCATGGCCCCTCGCACGGGGGGCATTGCCCTCCGGAACCTTTGGTGCGAAGCATTCGTTGAAGGAGTCGACATGGCTTACAGCGACAAGGTCATCGACCACTACGAGAACCCCCGCAACGTCGGGACGATGGACAAGGAAGACCCCAACGTCGGCACCGGTCTGGTGGGCGCGCCCGCTTGCGGTGACGTGATGCGGCTCCAGCTGAAGATCACGGACGACGGTCGCATCGAGGATGCGCGGTTCAAGACCTTCGGCTGTGGCTCGGCCATCGCCTCCTCGTCGCTCGTCACCGAGTGGGTGAAGGGCAAGACGGTGGACGAGGCGATGACCATCTCCAACAAGGACGTGGCTCGCGAGCTGTCCCTGCCGCCGGTGAAGATCCACTGCTCCGTGCTGGCCGAGGACGCCATCAAGGCGGCCATCGAGGACTTCAAGAAGAAGCGCGCCGCGCGCCAGGCGAAGGCGTCCTGAGGCGGGAAGGGAGAGACACCCATGAGTGAGCAGGCGACCCAGGAGACGATGCAGAGCCCGACGCCTGCCACCGCGCCCGTGGCGAAGCCCGCCCCCAAGGGCATCACCATCGCGGACAGCGCGGTGGCCCGGCTGAAGGAGCTGCTCGAGCAGCGCCAGACGCCCGAGGCCGGCCTGCGGCTGGCCGTGAAGGGCGGCGGGTGCTCGGGCCTCCAGTACTCCATGGAGTGGTCCGAGAAGTCCCGCGAGCGCGACAAGGTCTTCGAGAAGGACGGCGTGCGCGTCTTCGTGGACCCGAAGAGCTACCTGTACCTCATCGGCACGGAGCTGGTGTTCGAGCAGACGCTGATGGCCTCGGGGTTCAAGCTGAACAACCCCAACATCAAGGCCGCCTGCGGCTGCGGAGAGAGCTTCTCCGTCTGACCTTGGAGTTCCCCCTCCCACGGCGGGAGCCACCGTCACCCGGGCCCGGCCAGCTGCCGGGCCCTTTTCGTTTGTCACCCTTCTTGGAGAAAGCCCCCGTGAGGACCCACTTCGACGTCTTCGGGCTGCCCCGCGCCTACGACGTGGACGTGCCGGCGCTGGAGAAGCAGTACCGCGAGCTGTCGCTCCTGTGGCACCCGGACCGGGTGGCGCAGGCGGACGCGCGCGAGCGGCTCAAGGCGCTGGAGGGAACCACCGCCCTCAACGAGGCCTTCAAGACGCTGAAGGACCCGGTGCGCCGCGCCTTCTACCTCCTCAAGCTGCACGGCATCGACCTGGACCGCGAGGACGCGGGCGCCCAGAAGGACATGCCGCTGGAGTTCCTGGAGGAGGTCATGGAGCTGCGCGAGGCCCTGGACGGCGCCATGGAGAAGAAGGACCTCGCCCGCGCGCGGAGCATGGCCACCGACGTGGAGGCCCGGCGCAAGGCGGCGCTCGCTGAAGCGGCCGGTACCCTGCGTGCCCTCGAAGGGGGTGGCGGGGGAGCAGACCTGGTGAAAAAGGCATCGCACGCGCTGGGGCGGGTGCGCTACTTCACGCGCTTCCTCGAGCAGGTGGACGCGTTCGAGGAGGAGAGTCTGTCGTGAGCAAGAACGGCTACCTGCAGATCCACGACCCGCTGAAGCCCAAGGGGCAGGCAGTGGGCATCGACCTGGGCACCACCAACTCGCTCGTCGCGGCGGTGGTCCAGGACAAGCCCCGCTGCGTCCCGGTGGACGAGGGGGACTCGCTGCTTTTGCCCTCCGTCGTGCACTACGCGAAGGACGGCGGCGTGGTGGTCGGCGCACGGGCCCGGCGCCTGGCGCCCGAGCACCCCGACGACACCATTGCCTCCGTGAAGCGCTTCATGGGCCGCAGCCCGGACGACGCGGAGACGCGCAAGCTGGGGCACTACCGCTTCGTCCCCGGCGCCAAGGTGGTCCGCTTCGACGTGGCCGGTGGCACGCCCGTGACGCCGATTGAAGTGTCCGGCGAGGTGCTGCGCGCCCTCAAGCGCCGCGCGGAAGCGCACTTCTCCACCAAGGTGGAGCAGGCGGTCATCACCGTGCCTGCCTACTTCGACGACGCCCAGCGGCAGGCCACCAAGGACGCGGGCCGGCTGGCCGGGCTGGAGGTGCTGCGGCTGCTCAACGAGCCCACCGCCGCAGCACTGGCCTACGGCCTGGACAAGGGCAGCCAGGGCACCTACGCCGTCTATGACCTCGGCGGCGGCACCTTCGACGTCTCCATCCTCAAGCTGGAGGACGGCATCTTCGAGGTGAAGTCCACCGGCGGCGACTCCGCGCTGGGCGGCGACGACTTCGACCGCGTGATTGCCCAGCACGTGCTGCAGACGATGGGCGTGACGGAGCCCTCGCCCTCGCTGGTGGCAGAGGTGCTGGCGGCCTCGCGCAAGGCGAAGGAGGCGCTCACCGACGCGCCCGAGGTGCAGCTCACCGTGGGCAGCCACACGCAGACGGTGAAGCGCGCGGACTTCGACGCGTGGATTCAGCCGCTCGTGCAGAAGACGGGGCTGGTGTGCCGGCGGGCGCTGAAGGACGCGGGCGTGACGGCGGCCGAATTGGACGGCGTCGTCCTCGTGGGCGGAGCCACGCGCGTGCCGGCGGTGCGCCGGTACGTGGCGGAGGTGTTCGGCCGCGAGCCGCTGGGTGACATCGACCCGGACCAGGTGGTGGCCATGGGCGCGGCGGTGCTGGCCAACCTGCTCACCACCGTCGACCGCCAGGACGACGTGCTGCTGCTGGACGTGATTCCGCTGTCGCTCGGGCTGGAGACGATGGGCGGCATCACCGAGAAGCTCATTCCGCGCAACTCCACCATCCCCATGGCGGCGGCCCAGGTCTTCACCACCTTCAAGGACGGGCAGACGGGCCTGGACGTGCACGTGGTGCAAGGCGAGCGCGAGCTGGTGCAGGACAACCGCAGCCTCGCGCGCTTCACCCTCTCCGGCATTCCGCCGCTGGCGGCGGGCATGGCGCGGGTGGAGGTGCGCTTCAGCGTGGACGCGGACGGCATCCTCTCCGTGAGCGCGAAGGAGCAGAGCACCGGCGTCAGCCAGTCCATCACCGTCAAGCCGAGCCACGGCCTCACCGACGAGGAAATCGAGCAGATGCTGCTCGACTCCATCGATCACGCGGAGGAGGACATCCAGGCCCGGCAGGTGCGCGAGCAGCGCGTGGACGCCGAGCGCGTCCTCGCCGAGGCCGAGCGCCAGTTGCGTGAGCACGGCGACCTCCTCCAGGAAGGCGAGCGCCCCGCCATCGACGCGGGCATGGCGCGCGTGCGCGAGCTGATGAAGGGCGAGGACCACCTGAAGCTGAAGGAGGCCGTGCACACGCTGGACGAGGCGTCGCGGCCCTTCATCGAGCGGGTGATGAACCAGGCCATCACCCAGGTGGTGGCCGGGCACTCCGTGGAGGAGTACTGACGTGCCGAAGGTGACCTTCAAGAGCCCGCTGGCCGAGGTCAGCGCCGACGTGCCCACCGGCACCACCCTGCTGGACGCCGCGGAAACGTGCGGCGCCCAGGTGGGCCACAGCTGCGGCGGCGTCTGCGCCTGCTCCACCTGCCATATCTGGGTGCGCAAGGGCCTCGACTCGCTGAGCGAGCAGACGGACGCGGAAGCCGACCGCCTGGACATGGGGTTCGACGTCCGCCCGTACTCCCGGTTGAGCTGTCAGACGGAGCTGGGCTCCGAGGACATCCAGGTGGAGATCACCGAGGAGTCCCTCACCGCCTTCATGGACGAGAACCCCGCCCTGCGCCGCGCGCTCGAGGCCGAGGGGAAATGGCCGCTGAAGAAGTAGGGTTGTTACGTAGTGCTTGACGAGGCCGGGCAGGAAATCTATACGTCTCGCCCATCGCAGCACCGGCAGCAAAGCCCCACCCGCCCAGGTGGTGGAATTGGTAGACACACTAGATTCAGGGTCTAGCGCCTGCAAGGGCATGGAGGTTCGAGTCCTCTCCTGGGCATGAAGTTGATAAGGGGTCCCGGTTTCCGAACCGGGGCCCCTTTTCGCTTTCTGGAGGTCTGGATTCCGGAGCCCGCTTCGGCGCCCCTCGTTCAGGGCGGCGCGGGCTCCACGGCGTCATGGGCCACGTGGTGCGCGGCCTCGCGCGCCAGGCTGCCGCCCTTGCGCAGGTCGCGAATCCGAATCTTCCGCACGTGCACGGACCAGGCGCCCACGGCCACCTGGCTGATGACGGTGCCCAGGTGGGTGAGCGTGGAGAAGGCCGCGGCGTCCTCCGGCGTGGCGCCCAGGCTGCGAGCCGCCCAGCTGGTGACGAAGTAGTAGAGGCCCATGCCGGCAGGCACGCCGGGCAGCGACTGGCCCAGGGAGATGGCGCCCAGGACGACGGCCCCCGCGAAGAGTCCCCCGCTGATGCCGATGCCGTGCAGCGCCATGCCGTACGCCAGCGCGGAGGCCAGCACCGGGCCCACGGAGAAGACGAAGACTCGCGCCATGCCGACGAAGGAGCGCGCGGTGCCCAGGCCCTCGCTCAGGTGGTGGAGGAAGCTCTCCAGCCGGGGCAGCTTGTGGCGGCGGTGCATCGCATGCGCGAGCGGCGCGGACCAGTGGGCCAGCAGCACCACCAACGCCACCAGGCCGATGCAGAGGTAGACGGCCACCTTCAGCTCGCCCTGGAAGCGGGCCAGCGTCCCGCCGAAGGGGCCCAGCAGCGACGCGGAGACGAGCAGCATCAGCGCGGCGAACTCCATCAGCTTGCACACGCCCACCGAGCCCAGGCAGCGCAGGAAGGGGATGCGCTGCGTGCGCGACAGCAGGAACGAGCGCATCACATCGCCCAGCTTCCCCGGCAGCGCGTTGTGCACGAAGGCCCCAATCGCCACCAGGTGGTAGCGCTCCTTCAGCGGCACCGGCCGGCGCAGGGTGCTCTGCCACTGCACCGCGCGCAGCGGAATCACCGAGGCCTGCAGGAGGAGGAAGGGCAGCAGCCACACGAGGTGGCCGGGCAGAGCACGCACGAACTCGTCCAGCGGGAAGCGCGGCTGGAGCAGCGCTCCCGCGCCGCGCAGGTTCCACTTGAAGAAGGCCGTGGACAGGAGGACGACGGACAGCACCAGCCCCAGCGCCGCCAGCAGGGCCTTGATGAGCGTACGGCCTCCGCTCCCTTGCGTGGGACTCATTCCCCTCCCCCTCACAGCACCAACCTGAGGGCCGGTGCCGGGTCCAGGTATGCCTCCGCCAGCCGCTCGTGGAGCTGCACGCAGTGGCCCAGGCCGGACAGGTCCACCGGCGCGTCGGCCGGCCACGCCACCAGGCTGTTGGCCTCCGTGCGCGTGAGGCCCCCGTGCGAGCCGAACTCCCACGCGAAGCCCACGGTGCCGCCGCGCTGCACCGCTTCGCCGAAGAGCACCACGTCGCCCGCCGTCGTCATCGACGGCAACCCTCGGAGGAAGTCCGCCACCGCGCGCTTGCTGAACTCGGGGGACAGCGGCGCATGGTCCAGCTCCTCCGGGCCATACACGCCGCCCTTCACCACGGCCACCGCGGAGTGGCCGCGCCGCATCGCGACGATGCCAATCTCCGGGCTGCGCGTGACGCGCGCGAGCACCTGCGGGAAGCGCGCGAGCAGCTCACGGGCCTCCAGCGGCTGGCGCCCCCCAGAGAGATACACGTGCGCGAAGTTGCCGCACTCCATGACCACCGGGGTGAAGGGGGCGCGCGGAGTGGTGTCCGGCTCGGGACGGACGCGGCCTTCGCAGAGGCCGCGCACCACGTCCTCGGAGAGCGGGCTCCCGTCTCCGCCTTCCAGCAGCCACTGCTCCAGGCGCTGTCCGCGGCGCCGCTCCAGCGGCAGGCTGTCCACGTGCCCGTGGTCGGAGAGGATGACGACGTCGTAGGGCCGCTCCACGGTGCGCGCCACCGCGTAGAGCTCCGCGAGGTACGCATCCACGCGGTGCAGCTCATCGAGCGCGAGCTGCGAGCGGGGCCCGCGGCGGTGGGCCACCTCGTCGTAGTTGCCGTAGACGAGGTAGACGGCCGGCACGCCGCGCACCATGTCCACCAGCGCCTTGGTGTGCGCGAAGCTCCAGCCCAGCCGCTGCAGGAGGACGCGGCTCAGGAGGAAGCCCTGCTCGTGGCGCCAGTCGCGGATGGAGCGCGCCCAGTGCCGCACCTCGCGCGCCGCGTGCCACGTGTCCATGCCCAGCGAGCGCAGGTACGCGAAGATGCCGCGCGTGCGCGCCGCGGACAGGCCCATCATCTCGTAGGAGAACGAGCGGGCCATCAGCTTGAAGCTGGCCAGCGTGCTCATGCTGAGCGCGTTGTTCGCGCCCGCGCGGAACAGCGAGAAGTACCCGTGTCCGCCGCCGTCGAGCAGGCTGGTGCGCCCCGCGCCGCGCAGGCGCTGGTCGATTTCGAGCGCGTCCGCCGGCGTGTTCATCTGCACCTTGCGGCCCAGCTCGCGGTCGTACCAGGAGTACGCCGGCAGGTTGGAGTGCCGCATCCCGTACAGCAGCCCCGCCTGGAAATAGGGCGTGGACGTGGGTGCGCCCCAGAACGCGTCTTCCAGGTGAAAGGTGCCAGAGCGGACGAGACTCGAGAAAAACGGCATCTTTCCGGCGACAATGGCCTCGTCCAGGAGGGTCTTCGGCACACCGTCAAGGTGCACGATGACCACATTCCTCGGCCGGCGTTGCGGCGACGGTGGAACCTTTGAGCCAATACGACGTACCAGACCGTTGGCCCACATGTGCATGGCTGGGCTGATTACACCGCTCACGTTGACGCCTCCCCTCCCCCGCGAGGCAAAATGAGCACTCGGGGGGCCGCTCGCCTTCGCCAGCAGCCTGGTCTGCTGGTGGGTAGGCAAGCGGCCTGGGCCGTTCCGGTGTTCGGGATGTTTTCGTTCCTCTGACAGTTCAGAGCGGCCCCCCAATGATGATTCCCGCCGTCCTCATCCTCGCCAGCCTGGCCGCCGCCCCGGTGGTGCCACCACAGCCCGCGCCCGGGCTGCAACCCGCGAAGAAGGAGTCCGGCGTCGACGCGATTGCGCTGCCGCTGGTGAGCTTCAACTCGGACCACGGCTTCGGCTACGGCGGCGTGGGCGGCATGTACCTGTATGCGCCGGGGAAGGTGCCGTACGCGCACGCCATTGGCGCGCAGGTGTTCTTCAGCACCCGCGGCGTGCAGACCCACTACCTGCGCTACGACGGGCCGCAGCTCATCGGCCCGCTGCGGCTGGAGGGGCGGCTGGAGTACCGGCGGGAGATGCGCAGTCCCTTCTTCGGCGCGGGCAACAAGTCCGCCCCGGACTTCCGCGGCGATGAGGATGACCCTCGCTACAACTTCGACAAGGGTTCGCCGGGCTTCTGGGTGCGCCTGCGCGGGCGGCCGTTCGGCCTGACGCACCCGCTCCAGTCGTACCTGGGCTACGGGTGGCGGTACACGAGCGTGGACTCGGAGGAGGCGTCCATGCTGGCGAAGCAGAAGCCGCTCGGCATCGAGGGTGGCTCCACGGGGCAGCTTCTGGCGGGCGTGCTCTGGGACACGCGCGACGACGAGTCGGACCCGACGGTGGGCGGCGTGGAGGAGCTGGCGCTGCGCGTGTCGGGCAGCGCGACGGGGAGCAGGTACCAGTACGCGGGCATCACGCTGAGCGAGCGGCGCTACATCAAGCTGTCGTCGCGGCTGACGCTGGCGCACCGGCTGACGCTCGACATGCTGTTCGGCGACGTGCCGTTCTACGAGTGGAGCAACACGGGCGGCGTCAACGTGTCCGAGGGCATCGGCGGGATGAGCAGCGTGCGCGGGATTGAGCGCAACCGCTTCTCGGGGAACATCAAGGCGTTCAGCAACACGGAGCTGCGGTTCCAGGCGGCGAACCTGCAGATGTTCGGCCAGAGCATGAAGCTGGGCGCGGTGGTGTTCATGGACTTCGGCCGCGTGTGGCACCCGGGCGTGCCGGACGGCAAGTGGTACGAGTGGCACCCGGGAATCGGCGGCGGCGTGCGCCTGTCGCGTCGTGCCGCCACGGTGCGCGCGGACTATGCGCGCTCCACGGAGACCGGACGGGGGCGGTTCTACCTGACGTTCGGGCACATGTTCTGAAGTAGGCCCGAGGCTCGGGACGACTACAGCTTCACGCCGTCCACCTGCTCAAGCACGGCGCGGATTTCGTGCTCGGTGGTGCCAGACTCCTTGGCGAGCCTTGTCGCGGAGAACGTCACGGCCGCCGTGGACGGCGGGTACTTCGAGAACGTGCCCACCACGATTCCGAGCTGACCGGGCCATGGGAGCGCCGCCAGCTCACGACTCCTCCGAGCAGGGTCGAGCACGGTGAAGCACGGCCATGAGGGGAACCGCAGGGTGCTGGCGTCACAGCCGATGAACCGGCACCCATCGAGTTGGGCGCCCGAGAAGTCGCAGTCCTCGATGCCCCCTGCCTCGAAGTCCGGCCAGCGGCCGAAGTCATTGCCGCTCAGGGTGCCCGTGAAGCGACAGCCCTTCACGAAGACCTCGTCCCAGCGGAAGTGCTTGAGTGACTTCTTCACCTCGATGGAGCAGTCGATGAGGCGTGTCCTGGCGATGGTCAGCGCGCTGGCCGGCACTCCGATGACGAGCGTGCAGCTGCGCAAGGTCAGGTGATGACCGAGGTAGTAGTGCTCGGTCTTGCTGTTCAGCTCGAGCCGCTCGTTCACGAGTTCTGTATCTCGGAACTGAATCATGGAGCCTCACTCCGCTGGCGCGCTCAGAAGGTGATCATCCGGAACAGGGCGTCTGCCATGCGCTGCCCATGCAGGGCCAGGTTGGAGACCGTCCCCGAGAGAACTTCGTATCTGTACCCTGTTGCAGGATCAACGGCGTCGACTCCGGTCCGGCTCCATCGCAGCTCGGGGAATTGTCTCCTCAACTCACTCTCCACGAAGCGGCCCCTGGATTGCCGTTCCAACAATCGCGCCAGCCACGTCTTGCCCTGTGCCGCGGCACGCTGGATGGCGATGAGCTCGTCGGCATCAGGACCTCGCGCGCTCCAGCGCTCGGCACTGCGGGCAGCAGCGGCCTGCAGCCGGTCTCCAACGGGGTCTGCCGCTGGGAGTTCCTTCAGCGGCTTGTTCGCGGGCACGTGCCACCGCTGACCGTTGGTAAGCACCTGCCGGTTGCCGCCCTGGTGCCGGATGATGGTGGTAACCGCGGCCTCTGATTCCGCGGTCGCCGCGCCCGCCCGGCTCCCCGGGCTCTTCATCAGGACGGAGAAGGTGCCCTCGGACGAGACCGCCACCGACTCCACCTCGGCTATTGCCGCGAGCCGGAGCCCTCCCTGTGCTTCGGCCTGCACGGCCGCCTGCGAGAAGCCGGGCAGCTTCGGCATCAACTTCGCCAGCTTCGGCACCGCGCCACCGAGGGCCGCCGTGGCCACCATCACCAGCACGCGCGCGGTGTTCTCGCCCATCACCCGGCCGAACGTCTCTCCGACCTTGCTCAGCTCATCGAAGGTGGTGGCCCGATCGGCGTCCTCCACCAGCCGCACCCAGCCACGCATCAGGCTCCACACCGTGTCCACGCCCAGCCAGCCCAGCAGCAACACCGTCATCCCCGCCGCGATGGTTTTGGAGAGCGGGTCGGGTAGTGCCCACAGCAGCAGGTAGACGACGGCCGCCCACACCAGCAGGGACAGCACGGCCGACGGCTGCACCATGCCCTTGAGTGCCTTGGTCGTTTCCCCCAGCACCGAGCCCAGCGAAATCGCCAGCGCCAGTGCATACCGGTCGTCACCGCGCACGGTCGGGCCATCCACCAGCAGGCGCAAACAGTCACCGCCGCCTTGCATGCGCTGGCACCAGCGCAGGTACTCGCGCGTCAGCTCCGCTTCAACCCGCGACGCGCCAACGCTCACGTTCACGGGAGCCAGCCGGATGACATGTTCGCCTTCCACCTGAGACAGGGCCTGGGCGAGCAACTGCCGGGCCTCCTCCCGGGGCATCTCGACGGGCCGGGCTTCGCGAGCCAGCCTCGTCACCGCTTCCATGAAGTCGTCCTCATCCACCTCGACAGGCGACACAGGGGTGCTTCGAGGAGAGAGGACGAGCAAGCCGTAACGAGCCGCCGCGGGGCTGCCCTCGCCGCCATCCGCTGAGGAGCGCGAGACACGTGGAGTGCTTCCGCAAGCGGTCAGGAGCACCATGAGTACTGCACCAACCTGTCGAAGCGTCATGCAGGGTCCTCCAGCTTCTGAAGGGCATGACGCTACGGCAGCGCGTGCAGAAGGAGGACGACTCCCGAAGTCCTCCACGTGCCACGGGCCAGGACGGGGCACGCATCCGGAGGGAGCCACGGTGCCCCTCCCGGGCGCGCGACTACGCGTGAATCACGGGCCGTCGACCGTGAGGTCGTCCACGGCGATGCCGCAGGTCGTGCCAGTCGACGTGCTCTCCAGCTTGATGAGCGTGCTCGTCGTCGTGGCGTTGAACACGTACGTCCGCTGCGTCCAGCCCGCGAGCGAGTTCGTGAAGCTCGCGGTGGAGGGGCCGTAGGTGAGCTTCGCGGAGCGGTTGAGGCCCGTACAGCCCGGGCTGTTGGCCACCCAGAACTTCACCGTGTACCCGCCGCCCACCACCGTGGGAATCGTCTGCGAGATGCTGCCCGCACCCATGCCGTTGAGGTCCACGGACTTGGTGCCGCTGTTCGGCGTCTTGTAGGTGCTGTGCATCACCTTGATGCTGCCGCCGATGGTCCAGTTCGTGAGCGTCGTCGCGCCCGTGGTGAGGACCGTGTAGTTGTAGCTACCGGACGGAGCCGCCTCGAAGCCGCTGTTGGTGATGAGCTGGAGCCCCTGCTCCGTGCTCCCCAGCTCCGAAGACGCAACCTCCTCCGTCTGCGGACCACCACAGCCCGTCAGCACCAATCCCAGAACAGCGCCACCACGGATGATGTGTTTCACGTTCATGTTGCCCCCTTTGCGTAGGTGGGCCACGGCGGGGGCTTTCTGGACCCCGCACATGGCACGGCGTGACAGCCGCAACTGGGTAACGCGAAACACAGAAAAGATTGAATTGCCGACATTAAACCCGGCCGCCGTGTAGCCGGGCGTGCGGGCCCCGCAGGGGCGCAAGTGACTCAGATGTACTCGTCGACCCAGTCGAACATGCGGTGGTTGGCAACGGCCTGCGCGCCTTCCTGGCAGTGCAGTTGCCCGGTGTCCTCCTCGGTGAAGAGCAGGTAGTCCTTGGGGCATGTCAGGGCGTCGAAGAGAAGCTTCGCCTGCCCCACCGTGAAGGCTTCGGCGGTGCCGTCCATGACGAGGGTGCGGCAGCGGATGCGCTGGACGACGGGCACGTTGGTGAACTCGCGGAGCTTGAACAGCAGGTCCGACGGCGAGCTGGCGCCGTGCTTGGACATCGAGTCCCGCATGTACCAGCGGTACAGGAACACCGCGTCCATCAGCTGCGCCATCGCCGCGTCGAACGCCTGCGGGTCCTGGTCGAGCAGCGGCATGATGTCCGGGAAGTACATGTTGAACTGGTCGAACGAAGCCTGTCCCCAGTCCAGGACACCCGGATTCGGAATCAGCAGCTTGAGGCGCCGCTCGAACGCGGCCGCGCGCGGCACGAGCGCCCCACCCATGCTCCAGCCCAGCAGCGCGATTCGGCGGTCGTCCACGCCCGAGATTCGCGTGGCGAAGTTGATGACGGGGGTGATGACCTTCTCCCAGTCGGGCCGGAAGGTGAGCCCCTGCGCGCGGACGGCCATGCCCTGTCCCGGCGCGTGCACGATGAGGCAGTGGTAGCCGCGCTCCAGGGCGGCATCAATCACATACTTGGACTCCTCGGGCCAGGCGTCGCGTCCCTGCTGGAAGACGAGCAGTGGCGCGTGGCCGTGCGCGCAGGGGCTTCGGAAGAAGTAGCCGGGCAGCGTGGTGTTCTCGTAGGGAATCCGCACGGCGGTGGCCGGAATCCGGAGCAGCGAGAGGGCCTTGTTGTACGCGTCCACGGCCTTGCGCCCGGTGTCGAGCACGCTCGGGTGGCCGGGCTCCGGGTGGTGAATCAGGGCCGCGCGGTAGTAGTTGGCGGCGCGCAGGTAGGCATTGCCGGCACTGTGACGGCGGCCCTTCGCGTTGCTCGCGTCGCCCATCATGCGAAGCCGGTCGGCCGTGCTGACCCACTCGGTGGGCCAGCTCCAGTCATCACCCGGGACGATGCGGCGCGCGGTGTCGAGCACCTCGCCGACGTCCGACTGGGCGCTGTACGTCCCGGCCAGGAAGTGCAGGAGTTGACTCTCCATGATGGGGTCTTCCATCAACCCCAGCGCGTACCAGGGGCGCGGCTCCGCGGCCTCGGGCGACGCGGGCGATGAAAGAGGCGCCGCATTGGCGGGAGTCGAGCGAAGGAGCGCAAAGCCCCCGGTGATGCCAAGGCTGGCCTGGAGGAGGGAGCGACGGTTCAGCATGGTCTGAAAACCTCTCGGAAGGAGCGTTTGACGTTCAAACCCCGGAGGCGTTCGAACCTGTCACCCGCGCTTTTTCCGAGCGGTTCAGCCCAGCGCGTCCAACCAGTTGCGCAGCCGCGCGTCCACCTGCGCCTCACCGCGCACACCGGGCTCCGCGTCCAGCATCAGGGTATGGAAGCCACGCGCCTCCAATCCCTTGCACAGCTCCGCGCGCACCTGCGCATCCGGCGCGAACAGGATGCACCCGTCCCCGCCGCCCGCGCCGGACAGCTTCCCCGCGCAGCCGTACGCCGCCGCCAGCGCGAGCACCCGGCGCATCCCTTCCGTCTCCAGCGGGCCCAGCTCCAGCAACAACTCGTGCTGCGCCTTCACCGCCTCGGAGAAGGCACGGAAGTCTCCACCACCGAGGCCGTCTTCAATCACCTGCCCGAGCGCGTCCGAGCGCGCCACGAAGGCCTGCCGCCCCGCCTCTTCGAGCCGCGCCTCCACCTGGGCAATCAGCACCCGCGTGGACGCGCTCTCACCCGTGAAGGCGTACGCCATGGCCACGCGGGGCACCGCCAGCCGCCACACGTCCACCGACGGCGACTCCGCCAGCGCCGCGCGCAGCCGGCCCGCGTTGCTCGCTTCAATCAGCGGCGCCACGTCATAGCGCCGGTAGCGCAGCAGCCCTCCGGCGAAGCTCGCCGCCACGTCCCCGCCACTCCCCTTCCCGCCCTGCCCCAGCGCATGCGCCGTCAGCGCGAGCTTCAGCGCGTCGTAGCGCTCCTCCAGCACGTAGCGCGCGCCTTCCGCCGCCAGCACCGTCGCGCACGCGCTGCCACCCATGCCCAGCTTCTGCCCGTTCGGCCCCACCGCGGACGGCGCCACCGCCAGGTCGAAGCCCGCGCTCGCGCGGCCGTGCGCTCGCAGCGCCTCGTCCAGCGTGCTCGCCACGAAGGAGAACCCCGCCGGCACCTCGCGCTCCCAGCGCACGCCCAGGGGCGTGGTGCTCCCGCGCAGCGTTCCCTCCTCCAGGCACACGTGCACGCGGGCATCCGCGCGCCGCCGCACGTAGGCCGCCGTGCGTGGCGCCACCGCGGCCACGCGCGACACCCCGCCCCACAGCACCGCGTACTCACCGGAGACGAACAGCTTCCCCGGCGCGGAGAGGGCGCGCTCCATCAGAACAGGTGCTCCGCCTTCAGCTCCGCGTCACCACCCGGCACGCAGCGCACCACATCCAGCGCGCCGCATGCACGCGCCAGCGCCTCGGCCGCGACCTCGTGCGCCGCGTCCGTCAGCAGCACCGGGTTGGGGCCCGCATCCAGCGTGAACCACACCGGCATGCCCTTCTTCCGCTGCTCGCGCAGGTGCTGGATGAGCGCCAGCGTCCCCGAGCTCAGGTAGCAGAGCGGCGGGTTGGCCGCCATGCTCGTCGCGTGCATCCGCCACGCGTTGCGCTCGCACAGCTCTCCCAGGGCCTGCAGGTCCCTCCGGGAGATGTGCTCGCGCGCATGCGGAATCTCCTTCTCCGCGTCCTGCACCCACGCCGGGTAGTACGGGCTGGTGTCCACGGTGTGCTTCATCCCGTCCCGCGACTTCACCTCCTTCTCGCCGCGGTCCAGGATGGCCACCACCATGCGCACGTCCGGCCAGTGGGCCGCGTCGAAGCGCTGCACCGCGAAGCTGTCCTCGCCGTCCGCGCGCTCTCCGCGCTGCCACTCGCAGAAGCCGCCCTGCACGCTTCGGCACGCCGAGCCGCTGCCCAGGCGCGACAGGATGCTCGCCGCCCTGGGGTCCGCCAGCAGCCCCGCCGCCGCGCGCCCCGCCACCGCCAGCGCCGCGAAGCCCGCCGCGCTGCTGGCCAGGCCCGCCGCCATCGGGAAGTCGCCGCGCGACACCACCTTCGCCGGGCCCAGCTCCTTCTTCGCCGACGCGCGCACCGACTCCAGCAGGCGCAGCACGCGCTCGCGCTCGCTGCCCCGGGCCGTGTGGCCGTTGAGCTCCACGGCGTCGTTGCCCACGCCGAACTCCACCGTCGTCGTCACCGACAGCGGCGACAGCGTGAGGGACAGGCTGGACTGGTGCGGAAGGATGAGCGCGTCGTCCCGCTTCCCCCAGTACTTCACCAGGGCGATGTTCGGATGCGCGAGGGCAGTCGCTTTCATGAGTGGACTCACACCGCCCGCGGACCCGCGAGCTGGCTGCTGAAGCAGCGCACGCCGAGCCGGGTGAGCTTCGTCACCGCCGGCCCGGGTTCGAGGAACAGGCCGATGACGGCCCCACCATCTCCGCCGGCCCCGGTGAGCTTGGCGCCCAGCGCCCCCAGCCCCCGCAACCGGTACACCATCTCTTCCAGCGGAGGGGACGACAGCCCCAGCGCCGCCAGCAGGCCCTGGTTGACGTTCATCGCGTCACCCAGCGCCTCCAAATCTCCCGCCTCCACCGCCCGCGCGCCCTCGGAGGCCACGCGGCCAATCTCGGTGAACAGGCGCGTGTACCGCTCCGGCCAACGCGCCTGCCGCTCGCGCAGCGCCCCCACCGTCGCCTTCGTCGGGCTGCGCTCACCCGCGAGCGCGACCACCACGTGCAGCGGCTCCGGGCTGTCCACCACGCGGCCCTTGCCCACCGTCGTCCCCGGCTTGCGGCGGTAGAGGACGAGCCGCTCCTCCGCGCTGGTGGTGTGGTCCACGCCGGACGGCGTGCCGTGGAACTCCTGCTCCATGGCCCACGCCACGCGCGCGGCGTCCCTCGGCGTGGGCTCCTTCCCCGCCGCCATCAAGAGCAGTCGCGCGCACGCTACCGACAGCGCGGCGGAGCTGCCCAGGCCCACGGCCAGCGGCAGGTCCGCGTCCAGCGTCACCTTCACTGGCGGCGAGCCGGTGGCCTCCGCAGCGCGGGCGAAGGCGGCGGTGAGCTGCGCGCGCTGCGGACGGCTCAGGTTCGACGGCAGCGCGAGCTGGCACTGCTTCGCCGGCACCCCGCGCGCCGTCACACCCTGGGACAGCGGCCCGGCCAGCGCCGGGTGGCCGTACACCACGCTGTGCTCGCCGAGCAGGATGACCTTGCCGGCGCCGAAGGCCGTCAGCGGTGGAGAGCGCGGGGCCACGGGCTCAGCCGTTGGTGCCGGTGGCGGCCGCGGCGTCCTCGGCCGGAAGGCTGGCGAGCAGCTCCCGGGCCTTCTCCACCTTCACGTGCCCGGCCTTCACCAGGAGGTTGGCAATCTTCTCCACCCAGTGGCCGCGCGCGCCCGCCGTCACCGCCACGCAGCGCGCGTGCAGCGCCATGTGGCCCTTCTGGATGCCCACGCTGCCCAGCGCCCGCAGCGCCGCGAAGTTCTGCGCCAGGCCCACCGCCGCGAACACCATCGCCAGCTCGCGCACGCTGGAGGTGCGCATCAGCTTGAGCGACATCTGCACGCCCGGGTGCACCTTGATGGGGCCGCCCACCGTGCCCAGCGCCATGGGCAGTTCAATCCGGCCCACCAGGTGGCCCTCCTCCAGGTACCACGTGGAGAGCGGCCGGTACTGTCCACCGCGGCAGGCGAACGCGTGCGCGCCGGCTTCAATCGCGCGCCAGTCCTGACCCGTGGCGATGGCCACCGAGTCGATGCCGTTCATCACGCCCTTGTTGTGCGTGGCGGCGCGGTACGGGTCGGCCTCCGCGAAGCGGCTGGCCTGGGCGATGCCTTCGGCAATCTCCTCGCCCGGCATGTTGAAGTCCGCCAGCTGCGCCAGCGGAATGCGGCACATCGCGCGCGCCAGCCGGCGGTCCGCCAGGTTGGAGAGGATGCGCAGGTACACCTTGCCGCCGGTGATCTGCTCGATGAGCGGGGCCACGCCCTCGGCCACGGTGTTGATGAGGTTGGCCCCCATCGCCTCCTGCGTGTCGATGAGGACGTGGACGATGAGCAGCGGCTCGCCGCGCGGGCCTTCCGGCGCCGGCAGCACGCGGACCTCCACGTCCCGGGCGCCACCGCCGCGCGCCACCATGGACGGGTGGAAGCTGTTGGCCAGCGCGAGGATCTGCTCCTTGTGCGCCAGGATGTTCTCGGTGGCCACCGTCGGGTCGCCGTAGCGCGTCACCTGGATCTGGCCGATCATCACCGACTCGTCAGCCTCGGCGGTGAAGCCGCCCGCCTCGCGGACGATCTTCGCGGCGAAGGACACCGCCGCGACGACGGACGGCTCCTCAACGGCCATGGGCACCAGGTAGTCGCGCCCGTTGACCTGCATGTTGAGGCCCAGGCCCAGCGGCAGGGAGAAGGTGCCCACCGCGTTCTCGATCATCTGGTTGGCGAGCACGGGCTCCAGGGACTCCGTGCCGCGCAGTTGCAGCAGTTCCTCGGGCGTGAGCCGGAACATCCGGGCGAGCTGCGCGAGGCGCTCCTCCATCGGCAGCTTGTGGAACCCGGCGAGCCGGGACGTCACGGTCTCAGACATGTTCTCTCTTCCCCACTTCGGCGCGGCACTGCTCTACAGGGCCGCCAACCAATCCTTCAACTCTCCAGTGACCACCCGGGGCCGCTGCCGCAGTTCAGCGCAGCTTCTGCTCCCCGTCAGGACGAGCGCCTGCCGCAGGCCCGCGAGGATGACTCCCAGCGCCGCCTCCGCACCCTCGTACCCACCCGCCTGCTGCGCGCGGAACAGCGGCAGCGCCATGCCCGCCAGGTCCGCGCCGAGCGCGAGTACCTTGGCCGCTTCCAATCCCGTCCGGATGCCACCGCTGGCCACCAGCCGGAGGTCCGGTCCCACGGCTCCCCGCACGGTGGCCAGGGCCGCCGCGGTGGGAATGCCCCACGCGCTGAACTCGGCCCCCAACTGCGCCTGCACGCCCGACGCGCGCAGCTGCTCCACCCGCACCCACGAGGTGCCACCGAGGCCGGACACGTCGAGGTTCCGCACGCCCAGGCCCGCCAAGCGCCGCGCCACGTCCGGGCCGATGCCGCACCCCGTCTCCTTCACCAGCAGCCGGTCGCCGAAGGCGCGCACCAGCTCCTCCACCACGCGGTAGCCGCCGCGGAAGTCCCGGTCGCCCTCCGGCTGCGTGAGTTCCTGGCCCGCGTTGAGGTGCAGCGCCAGTCCGTCCGCGCCAATGGCCTCCACCAGCCGCCGCGCCCCGTCCACGCCCAGCCGCACCGCCTGGTACAGGCCGATGTTGCCCAGCAGCGCCACCGTGGGCGCCACCTGCCGCACCTGGAACGACGCGGCCCGCGAGGCGTCCTCCGCCATGGCGCGCTGGCTGCCCACGCCGAAGGCCAGCCCGTGACGCTCGGCCAGCAGCGCCAGGTCGCGGTTGACGGCGCCGGCGCGCTCGGTGCCGCCCGTCATGCCCGTGACGAGCAGCGGGGCGCGCAGCGTCTTCCCAAGAAAGGGCGTGCGCAGGTCCACGTCCTCCACCGCCATCTCCGGCATGGCGCAGTGGATCAGGCGGACACACTCCAGCAGGGTGCTGTTCTGGGCGGGCTCGACGTCACCCGTGGCGCACAGGTCCAGGTGGGCATCCTTGCGCCTGGCTGTGATGTCCTCGCTCATGGTGCTCGAACCCGGTCCGCTCGAAACTGCTCAAAGCGTGTAAGTGCCTGAATGCCCGGGGGTTTCCTAGCAAGCGGCAGGGGCGGGGCGCAAGACAAAGGACCCTGAGCGGTCGCTCCATGGACGCCAATGGACGAGGCCCGCTTGTGGGCGGTATGAGGCCCTCGTGAGCGCCCCCGCGTCCAAGGTGGTCGTCTTCCTGCACAGCGGCGACTACGACCGCGTCCACCAGGGGCTGTCCATCGCCGCGGCGGCCGTCGCTTCGGGACGGCGGGCGGAGGTGTACCTCTTCTGGTGGGCCCTGGAGCGTTTCCTGAAGGACGCGCTGGACGAGCCGGACTTCGCGGGGCGCGACGACGTGACGGACCGCTTCGAGTCGCGCGGCATGCCCACGCTGCGCGTCCTCCTGGAGCACCTCACGGACTCGGGGCTGTGCACGCTCGCCGGATGCACGGGCTCGCTGGGTGCGCTCGGCGGAGAAGCGGCGGCGGAGAAGAGCGGCATCGACGTGTGGCTCGGCTGGAGCGCCATCCTCCAGCGCACGGCTGGCGTGACGGACCGCTTCTATCTCTGACGAAGCGCTCGGCCCCGCGCCTGTCCTCCGGGCGTGCCCGGTGCCCCACGTCCCCACCGGGTGCCCGCCCGCTTCCGTTGCCGCACCCGGGTCCCTGTTTACGTTTCTGAGACCCCGAGACGGGGGCGAAAGGAACGAGACGGCCATGGCTTACAGCGGCACCCACAATCCCTCGCGAAGCATTGGCGGTGGTGGGTGGCACCGTCTGGGCAACGCGCTCAAGACGACGGTGCTGCTCGCGGGCCTGACGGCGCTCGTGCTCCTCCTCGGCCAGCGGCTCGGCGGCGCGCAGGGCCTGATGTTCGCGGGCCTCTTCGCGGTGGTGATGAACTTCGGCTCCTACTGGTTCAGCGACCGGATTGCCCTGGCCATCCACGGCGCAAAGCCGTTGCCCTACGAGAGTGCGCCCTGGCTGCACCAGATGGTGGAGCGGCTGGCGACCCGCGCGGGCATGCCCAAGCCCAGGGTGTACCTGCTGCCCACGCGCTCGCCCAATGCGTTCGCCACCGGACGCAACCCGAAGAACGCGGCGGTGGCGGTGACGGCGGGGCTGATGGACATCCTCGACCGGCGCGAGCTGGAGGGCGTGCTCGCGCACGAGCTCGGCCACGTGCGCAACCGGGACACGCTCATCGGCACGGTGGCGGCGACGCTCGCAGGCGTCATCAGCTACGCGGCGCAGATGCTGTTCTGGTTCGGCGGGTCCATGCTGTCGCGGAGTGACGACGACGAGGGTTTCGGCGGCGCGTTCGCCAGCCTGGGCCTGCTGCTGGTGGCGCCCATCGCCGCAACGCTGTTGCAGCTGGCGGTGAGCCGCTCGCGCGAGTACGGCGCGGACCTGGCGGGCGCGGAGCTGTGCGGTGACCCGGATGCGCTGGCGGATGCGCTGCTGAAACTGGAGCGCGGCGCGGAAGCAATGCCCTACGACAGGGCTCCGGCCACCTCGCACCTGTTCATCGTCAATCCGCTGCACCACGGCGGCGTCATGAAGCTGTTCTCCACGCACCCGCCCATTCCGGAGCGCGTGCGCAGGCTGCGCGAGCTGGGCGCCCGCGCGGGTGGCTACCGGGCACGTGGACCCGGCGGCTGGGAGTACGCGTACTGACGACGCGGCCGCCCATCGAGGTGGGCTTGAGCCATGCCAGCCGGGAACGCGTTTCCCTTGAACGCGGCTGCGTCCATCGAAGACGCAGTTGCACGGGGCGCGCAGGTCATGCCAGGGGAGGCCCTCTCAAACCTCTCTGAGGTTCATTCTGGTACGTCACTTGCAACTGGGTGACCGTGGTTCCCAGGCAACCGCCTGAGGGCCTCAACGTCACCAGCGTATCCGTGAACGGGTACAACCAGCCTACAAAGCGAGACCCCATGGCAGTGACTTGTAAGGACATGCCAGGAACCGTCACCGTCGGCGGTAGCGACTACACCACCAGCGACCTTCTCGACTCTCCGTCGTATTGCTATCGAAGGGCGGGAGTGGCGCTCGATGCGGCGCCGCATTTCACCGTCACGGATACCGACTCCGGGCGGGCCCAGTTCAAGAAGTTCCACATCACCAAGGCAAGCGGTAAACGTTGGCTGCGCGCGTACTACGACGAGAAGACCTTCCAGTACGTCACCATCGCCGCTCCCGGAGAGCGGCACTCCAATGTCTTGATCAAGAGTGATGCGCAGGCCGAGCTGGATGGACTGGCGACTGCCTTCTGGAATGCCATCAATACGTAGCGCTCACTTCACGCCCCTGCTTCAGGCTCGCCGAAGGCGGTGAACGGGTCCTCGAGCATCTCGCGAATCGTGCCGGCCAGAACCCCCGCGTGGTAGCCGTCGATGAAGCGGTGGTCGATGGACGCATTCACGCTCATCACCTTCCCCACCACCACGCGCTCCCCTTCCACCACCGCCGTCTCGCGCACGGCGCCCGGTGAGAGGAACACCGGAACGCGCGTGAATGGCACCAGCGGCAGGTACGCGATGTCCAGCCCCAGCGTGCCCACGTCCGTGACGACGGCCGCGCCGAACGCGTCCCTCGGCAGGCCAAACCGCCCCAGGTCCAGGTTCAGCGTCACCGCGAGGAACGACACCACCCGCGTGAACAGGTGCAGCAGCGGCGACGGCACCCGCTCCACCAGCCGCCACCCGCGCCGGGCCTCCGGCTCCGCGCGAACCGCCGCCTCCAACTCCGCCGCCAATTCCCGCAGACCTTTCTTGTCCGCGTCCTCCACCCGCACGGGCACCAGCCGCGTCCCGTTTCCCTCCGGCCTCGCCACCAGCGCGGACACGGTAATGCGCTGGCGCAGGTAGATGCGGCTGAAGCGGAGCACGGCGTTGGCGTCGGGACAGCGGCGCAGCGCCTCCGCCAGCGCCTTGAGCACCAGGTGCGTCACCGTGAGCCGCACGCCGGTGCGCGCCTGGAAGGCCTCCATGTAGGCCAGCGCCCGGTCCATCCGCACCGTGAGCGTGCCGTAGACCGTGGGGTCATACGCCGTCTCCCAGCTGCCGATGGCCAGCTTGCGGAAGCTCGACACGTGCGTCTTGGGGCGCAGCTCCAGGTGAGGCATGGCGCGCAGCATCGCGGCTCACAGGGGACCGGGGAAGGCCCTGCCCTGCCCGGACGCCGCCCACCCCAGGAGTCGATTTCCAGAGTGCAAAGCGTCTCGAGGCAGGGCATGGAGGGCCTCGTAGGGAACTCCGTCCGGCAGTGGACCCTTGACGGGCCGGTGTCTGACGGTAGGCTGCCCCGCTTTTTGCATCTCCCGTGGAGGTCGTCCCCGTGCTGGTTGCACTCATCCTCGTATCGATCGGGTTTGCCGTGACGCTCGGCATCCTGCTCTTTGGCGGCTCGAACCGAGCCGCGCTCCCGTCCTCCTCCTCTTCGTCCGCGCCCTCGTCCCGCAACGAGCTGGAATCCGAGTCGCAGCGGCGCACGAAGGCGGAGGCGGAGCTCCAGCGGAAGCAGAAGGAGCTGGACGAGCAGCGCACCCAGTTGCAGGACGTGAAGGACCAGCTCAAGCAGGCCAAGCGCAAGATCTTCGAGCAGAAGGAGTCGGACAAGGGGCCGCAGGACCTGGCGAAGGCCCGCGCCGAGGTCGAGCGCGCCGCGTCCCTCCAGCTCGAGCAGACCCGCGAGGAGCTGGCGCACGCCATCACCGAGAACCAGCGCCTGAAGGCGGAGATGGAGTCGCGCGGCCGTCGCCCGCAGCCGGCTCCGGCCCCCGTGCCCGTCGCGGCCCCCGTGGCCGCTCCGCAGATTTCCGCCCCCGCCAAGGAGGGTGAGTCCGTCGTGGCCGCCGCCGTGACGGTGACCCCCGCTGCCGACGCCGCGCAGCAGGACCGCGGCGCGCGCCGCTTCCGCGAGCTGAACGACGCGGACCGCGAGAAGATGGAGCGCCTGGAGCAGCAGGCCAACAAGGAGCGCTCGCGCGCGGTGGAGCTGGAGAAGGAGCTGCGCCGGGTGAAGGGCCGCAACGAGACGCAGCAGCGCGTCTACGCCGCCGCCAAGAACGACCTGGACCTGATGCGGGACAAGTACAAGGCGCTGGAGAAGCGCCTGAACCGCACGCTCCTGGAGCGCGACCTCATCCGCCGCGCCATCAAGGACCTGGAGAAGAAGACGGGCATGCTCGCCGAACGCACCGAGCTGACGCCGGAGGAGATGGCCGCCAGCGACCAGCGCACCGAGGAGACCGCCCGCGTGCGCGCCGAGACGGAGGCCCAGACCGCCGCCCAGCAGGCTCCCGCCCCCGCGCCTTCCGAGGCGCCCGCCGCCGAGTCCGCCGCTCCGACCGACTCCGAGAACAAGCCCGCGCCCGTCTGAGGCACCGGCTCACGCCACGTCGGACATGAAGGGCTCGGTCCTCTTGGGGACCGGGCCCTTCGCCGTTTCTGGCGCCTCCGTCGGCACACCCGCCTCTTCCGGCTTCGGCTCCGCACCAGCTTGACGGAGCCGGGTTCGGTCCAGGGTCTCCTGCATCATGCCCACGTCAGATCGCCGCGCGGTCATCCCGCTCACGCGCGAGCTCTTCGCCGCGCGGGCCCTCCCAGCCGGGAGCTCATCAGCGTGGACGCGGAAGAGGACGCTGTCGGAGACCTGTGCGAGGGCATCCCGGGCGTCCGGTACTTCCAGGTGTCCAGGAGAATGTCCATTGGCGCACGGCGGAACCTCGCGTACGAGCAGGCCTCCGGGGGCATCATCGTCCATTGGGACGACTCGATGGCCGGTGGAGGCGAGGCAAGAGGCTCCCAGCCCTCTGATATGATTCAGCCACCGCGTACAGCGCGCGTCGCGAGAATCCGCGCGCACGTCTGCGCCTCGTACTCGCCACGGTTTCCGTAGCTCTGGCTGTCTTTGGATTTCGGGGGGGCAAAAAGATGCGGCAGATCTTCCGATGGATGCTTGTGATTTTTTGCTGCGCGGCTGCAGGAGGCGCAAGCCAGGAGATGCCGGATGCGCGGCTGCAGGAGGCACAAGCAGCCTTTGACGAGGCAACGAAGCTCAGTGCCACAGGCAAGTATTCCGAGGCCCTTGCACGGGCCGAGCATGCACTTGCCCTCCGTGAGGCCGTGCTCGGAGGCACGCATCTCGACGTCGCCAGATGTCTGAACCTGATGGGTGAGCTTCATTGGAGGGGCGGGAGCCGCCTGGCCGACGCCGAACCCGTGCTTCAGCGCGCCCTCACCATCCGAGAGGCCGCCCTCGGCAACAACCACCTCGACGTCGCCGAAACGCTCCAGAACCTCGCCATCCTCCACGAGGAACAGGGAATGTATGGCCGGGCCGAGCCGCTCTTCCAGCGCGCGCTCGCCATCCGCGAAGCGGCCCTTGGCGAGAACCACCCCGACGTCGCCTCCACGCTCCAATCCCTCGGCATCCTCTACAAGCATCAGGGGTTGTACGGCCGGGCCGAGCCGCTCTACCAGCGCGCGCTCGCCATCCGCGAGGCGGCCCTCGGCAAGAGCCACCCACGTGTCGCCCAAACCCTCAACAACCTCGCCGCCCTCTACTACGACCAGGGGTTGTACGGCCGGGCCGAGCCGCTCTACCAGCGCGCGCTCGCCATCCGCGAAGCGGCCCTTGGCGCGAGCCACCCCGACGTCGCCCAGGGGCTCAACAACCTCGCCAATCTCTACTCACAACAGGGAATGTATGGCCGGGCCGAGCCGCTCTTCCAGCGCGCCCTCGCCATCCGCGAGGCGGCTTTCGGCAACAACCACCCCGAGGTCGCACAGACGCTCCACAATCTTGGCCTCCTCTACGCAAACCAGGGGGTGTACGGCCGGGCCGAGCTCCTCTTCCAGCGCGTGCTCACCATCCGCGAGACGGCTCTCGGGAACGCCCACCCACTCGTTGCCTCCACGCTCCACAACCTCGCCCTCGTCTACGCGGAACAGGGGCTGTATGGCCGGGCCGAGCCGATCTTCCAGCGCGCCCTCTCCATTCAGGAAACAGCCCTCGGCCCGAACCACCCCGACGTCGCCTACCTGATCCAGAATATCGCCAACTACTACATGCAACAGGGGTTGTACGGCCGAGCCGAGCCGCTCTTGCAGCGCGCGCTCGCCATCCAGGAGGCGGCCCTCGGCAACAACCACCCCAATGTCGCCGCCACGCTCCACCATCTCGCCGCCCTCTACCAGGCACAGGGGGCATATGGCCGGGCCGAGCCTCTCTTCCTGCGCGCAATCTCCATCGGTGAGCTGACCCTCGGCAAGAACCACCCCGACGTCACCCAGACGGTGAACTCCCTCGCACGGCTTCGCCTCGCCCAGCATCGCCTCGCCGACGCCCTGCCGCTCTTCACACGCGTCTTCTCCAGTTCCGAGCAGCGCATGCGCCAGGAGGCGCTCGACTTCTCCGAGTCACGCCTGGCCAGCTTCCTCCAATATCTGCGCGCGGACGAGCAGGCGCTCTACGCATTGCTGCGGGCTCACCCCAGGGACGCCCGCGTGCAACGCCTGGCCCTCAGCGCCGTGCTCCTGCGCAAGGGCCGCTCCGTCGGGGAGACGGCCGACATCTCCCGCAACCTCTACCGGAACCTGGGCACCGAGGACCACGAAACCTTCGAGCGGCTGCGCGGCCTGCGCACCCAACTGGCCACCCTCTCGCTCGCGGGGCCCGGCTCACTCCTCCCTGAAGACTACCAACAGCGCCTCAAGACGCTGGCCGACGAGGGCGACGCCATCGAAGCAGACCTGGCCAGGCGCTCCGCTCCCCTCCGCGCGCTCACCGCGCTGCCCTCCCCCGCCGAAATCGTCGAGCGCGTCGCCGCCTCCCTTCCCAAAGACAGTGCCCTCATCGAGCTCATCGCCTACAGGGACGGGCCCCTCGTCCGCAAACCCGGCGTGCCTCGCGCGAAGACGCCTGGCCAGCTCCGCTATCTGGCGCTGGTGCTCTTCCCCGATGCCTCCACCCGAACCTTGGACCTCGGCCCCGCGGCGCCCATCGACCTCGCCGCCTCGCGCCTGCGCGGTGCACTCGCAAACCGTGACGCTCGATTCCAGACCTCTGCCCATGCGCTCTACCAGCTCGCCTTCCAGCCCCTGCTGCCCCTGCTGGGCAAGACCCGCCGCATCTACCTCTCTCCCGATGGCCAGCTGGGGCTCGTCCCCTTTGCCGCTCTTCACGATGGCCGCCGATTCCTCCTCGACTCCTTCGACTTCACCTATCTCACCTCAGGCAGGGACCTCCTCCCTCATCCCCAGGAGGGAGTCCCCTCTTCCACCGTCTTCGTCCTCGCCGATCCAGACTTCACTGCATCACCTCGCGCTGCCGCCTCCGCCTCTGGCGCCCTCCCCACGCAGGCCGAGCCCTCCGCCTCGCTCAAGCGCTTCTTCTCCACCCTGCGCGCGGAGCTTGCTCCCGGCGCGTGGGTGGCACTGCCGGGCACTCGCCAGGAGGCCGAGAGCATCCAGCGCCTCCTGCCGCAGGCCCAGCTCTTCCTAGGCCCCGAGGCCACCAAGGAGCGGCTGCTCGGCGTGCGCACCCCCGGCATCCTCCACCTGGCCACTCACGGCTTCTTCCTCGGGGACGCCCCCATTCCCGCGGGCTCCCGCGCGGTGGCCCACTTCGGCGCACTCGGCGACGCCCCCCAGGCGCCGAGCCCCCAGGATCCGCTGCTGCGCTCCGGCCTCGCCCTCGCGGGCGCCAGCGCCCCGGTGGCTGACGCCTCCACACCTGACGAGCCCCAGCCCGACGCCGCTCTCGTCACGGCGCTCGAGCTGGCCGGACTCAACCTCTGGGGCACCCAGCTCGTCGTCCTCTCCGCCTGCGACACCGGCCGCGGAGAGGTCCAACTGGGCCAGGGCGTCTCCGGCCTGCGCCGCGCCCTGGTGGTCGCCGGCGCGGAAACGCTCGTCATGAGTCTGTGGAAGGTCGCCGACGACTCCACCTACCTCCTCATGGACGCCTACTACCGCAACCTCGTTGCCGGACAGGGCCGCGCCTCCGCCCTTCGCGAAGCCATGCGCTCGCTGCGCGCTTCCCGACCCCACCCCCACCACTGGGCGCCCTTCATCGTCCTGGGCAGCGATGCCCCCCTGCGCGCCTTGACGCCCCCTCCGCAGGAGGCACCAGGCCAATAGGACTTGTGAATTCCCCGGGGACTTCGCGTGGAGCCTCCCCGGCTTCCCGGCAGCACAGACCGAAGAGGAGCGAGGTGTACCGGACCAGCACCACCTCGCCCCTCCGCATGGTCATTCCGCTTATTCCCGCGCTCTCCCTTGGACGTCGAACGGGAAGGTAGAACCCACGGCGCCCACGAGGACGCGCTCAGGGAGAGAACTTGGAGAGCAGCAGATAGGGGGTGTTCGTGCTGTCGGTGTAGCCGCCGCTGACGATGAAGCCCCCATCACTGGTCATGGCGAGGCTCTCACCGGACGTGACGTCGGTGCTGAGGTAGGGGCCGAAAGACCAGAGCGTGTTTCCGCTGTTGTCCAGCTTCAGGAGGCGCAGGTTCCGCTGGCTGCTCGACGGAACGATGCTGCCCGTGATGACGTAATTGCCATCACTCGCGACCTTGACATCGCTCAGGTAATCTCCGGGAGTTCCTCCGCTGATCGTACGAGCCCAGAGAGTGCCTCCCGTGGTGTTGAATCGAGCTGAATAGAAATCGGCGCCAATCGACGAGGTCCCCGGTGGATAGATGTATCCAACGGCCACGTAGCCAGTGGAGGTCGCCGCCACTCCAGTGAAGTACGCGAACCGTCCAGAGCTGACCTGGAAGAGCGTCGAGCCGGCGCTGCTCACCTTCGCGGCAAAGCCATAGGTCTCCCAGCCCCCTCCGGACACCTTGACCTGCCTGGAACCGACGGCGACATAGCCTCCGCCTGGAACGTTGGCGACCCCCTCGAACTCATAGGTTCCGTCCGCACCGCTGGTGAATGCCTTGCTCCACTGCACGGCTCCCGTGGCGGAGAACTTCATCATGTAGGCATCCTGGTAGCCCAGGTTGCTCCGGGTCTTGCCGACGAGGATGCACCCTCCGTCAGGGGTGACCTCCATGGCGGCTGGATATTCCTGGAGGGTTCCGCCATACGGCCCCTGCCAATAGATGTTGCCAGCGGAGTCTGTCCTGACGAGATAGAAATCGAAGTTGTTGTTCTGGAAGGTCTGTCCCGCAATCAGGAACCCGCCATCACTCGTCGCGCGGACCTCGACCCCAGAGTCGTCGTTGGTGGTGCCATAGGCGTAGGCCCATTGGACATTCAGGAAGGCGTCTGTCTTCACCAGGAGAATGTCATCATCGCCCAGGGCCGTGGTGGTGCCGGTGAACGCATAGCCACCGTCGCTCGTCTGAACGACGGAGCCGCCACTGCCCTCGGCGTACAAAGCGTTGGCTTGCAGGGTGGGTGCGACCGCGAAAGCGGAGCGCCCTGAAGAAACAAGCGCCGTGATGTCCACGTGTTTCTTGAGAGAGGCCGTGTCGAGCCGCTTGATGGCGCTGTTGCCCGTCAAGGCAATGCTCTTCGTCTGCCCCAGGGCTTCGCCGGCGGCGGGAGGCGGGCCCCCGCAGGCAAGCTGGGCGACGATTCCCGTGCCGAGAATCAAATTCTTCCAAGAGCACTGAAGCATGACGGTTCTCCAATCCATTCGAGAGGGATGATTCCCTCGGATGGAAAGGAGCCGACGATGTGGCAAATGATGCAGACCATCTGCCCGCGGCCTCGCGCAGGGCAGAGCCGCCGCCGGAAGAGCTGAACCCATCCTCGGTGGCAGCGGCGAAGGGAAGAGCCAGGGCAACTCACTCGTCCGTCGCGCACCCGCCCGGCGGCGTGGGGCCCTGATCCCGCGTCAGTCCGTCCTGGAGCTTCGCCAGCAGGCGCTGCAGCTCCGCGGCCTCGGAGTCCTCCAGGTACCCGCGCAGCTGCCCGTCCACCCATTGGAGCGCGTCGGTCACCAGCACCATCTCCGCCTGCCCCTTCTCCGCCAGCTCCAGCCGCACACAGCGGCGGTCCTCGCCCGCGCGCCGGTGCACCAGCCCGTCCTCCTCGAGGCGGTCCACGAGCCGACTGGCTGCGGGAGGATCCACCGACAGCCGATCCGCGAGCGCGGCCTGGCTGCGCACGCCATGTGCGATGGATTTCAGCGCCAGCAGCTGCATGAACGGCCTGCCCGTCTGCTCTCCGAGCCGCTCGGCGAGGAGCCGGCGCACGGTGCGACGCAGGGTTGCTACTTGCTCCGCGAGCGTCATTGACCGTAAAGATGGTTGCGAACCACAACCGTTGTCAATTACATCGGTCTCCGCCGCAGGCCGTCATTCGGGGGGATTTCCAGGCAGCACGCCGCAGTCACCCCTCTCCTTCCGCACGTCTGGCGTATGGCAACCCCTTCCGTCCTCCTCCTGGCGCTCGCCGCCACCTCAGTGCAGTCCGAGCCGACCCCCTCCGACCTTCCCCCGGCTTCCATCCAGCCGAAGGTCGAGGACGCGATGCTCACCCCCGTTCCACCGGCGCCCCGGCTGGTGAAGACCTGGGATGAGGCGCTTACCCTCGTGCGCGAGCGCTCCACGGACCTGCGCGGCGCGGAGGCCGGGGTGGAGCGCGCCGGTGGCCGCTGGCGACAGGCGCTGGGCACGCTGCTGCCCAATGCGCGCGCGCAGGCTGCCCTGGCCCATGACCTGCTCAATCCGGATGTCGCCTCGGGCGTGAGCCCGGGGGCCGCTGGCGACGGCCGCACCGCCACCACGCCCGTGGCCACCCTCACCGCGACGCTGACGCAGTCGGTGGTGGACCTGAGCG
>NZ_JAAIYA010000017.1 GCF_010894405.1 Pyxidicoccus caerfyrddinensis | reverse complement strand
ACCATCCGCTTCACCATCTGCGCCTTGAATGCATCCGTGTACGGCACCGCGTTCTGCCTGCTCTCGCCCCCAGGGCGTCGTCAACTCGGCACGTCAGCCGAGGCGACATGTTCCCTGACACAGGGGGTATACCTGAAGTGCGAGTACGCCCGCACCTGAGTCAGCCGGGCACCAGTGCCCGGCCAAACCGCATAGGCCTGATGTATGCAACACTTGGAGGGCTACGATACAGGGTTGGGGCTCATGAGCTGGCAGTGCAAGCGTTTGCACGCGCTGGTGCCATGCGGGCCTCCCTCCCCTCGCAGACGTCAGTGAGGGGTTGGCCCCGCCCCCAGCACGCGCACGAGCTCAACGCCCGCTGCAGCGTGGAACTGAGCACTGTCATCTCCCGCATGCTCTCGGTGCGCCCCGAGACCCGCGGCACGGCCCACGAGCTGGCCGAGGCGCTCGAGCAGGCCGCGCGCGACGCGGGGCCGCAGGCGAAGGTGCCTCTCTTCTTGTCGATAGCGGCTCCCCCGCAGGGGGAGGTGGAACGGTCTCCCGCGTCTCAACCCGTGCGCGCCCCGCCGGAGAAGGTGAAGGCTCCCCTCCTCAAGAAGGCACCTGAGCCCGACGATGCAGAGGCAACGCCCCAGCACTTACAGCGCCGAGGCCTGTATGAGAGCTGGCAGCTGTGGCTGTCGGCGGGGCTCGCGGGGGCCGTGGTGCTGGCCTTCGCTCCGAACCGTCCTCGCGCGCTCGCCCTTGATGTCCATCAAGCTGCGCGGCGCGCTGGCGCGCGCCTCCAGTGATGGCCATCAACCAGCCGGCTCACCCGACCATCAACAAAGGTGCGCGGCAACACTGTGTTGCACGCCTTCCGCCTGTCGACGCTTCTGTGGATGGCTGTCCGTCGGCGTCCTCCTGGACGTTTGGCGGCCGGGGTTGGTGGCCTACGACGGCCTGGCTCCGACCGAACCACGCTCGTTCAACCCGCGAGGCGCGACGGCTTCATCAAAGTGGTAAATCAGACTCGTAGCCGCTCACGGTTGCGTATGAGTTCAAGATCGAATAAACGATTATCCTTTCTCCCGGGTCAAATCGGATGCCTGCCTGGAATGAGATGTTGCAATTCGGGTTGTATGCATTGGAGACAGATCCACAGGTGCGGAGTGCGACTCGCTGGGAAACCGCCCCGTTGGGAAGGAGCGCTTTCAAATGCGCGACAACGCTAGTGCTGGGGGCGTTCTCGTAATTGAAAATGGCGATGTCGGTGACAACAAATATCTTCCCTGCTGGCACAATATAGCCAAATGCATCCGCGTACGAGGTGACGCCTACTGTGGCGGAAAACGACCTGACAGCGTTCCCTCTACCCACTGGCGCCGCCCCAGGGCCAGGAGGCCCTTGCGGCCCCGTATCGCCTTTGGGACCCTGAGACCCCGGCGGCCCGGCCGAACCTGGCGCCCCTGCGACACCGGGCTGGCCCGGCACTCCAGCTAGGCCTTGAGGACCGGGAGGACCCGCATCTCCCTTGAGGCCCTGAGGCCCCGGAGGTCCGGCCGCTCCCTGTGCTCCGGCCGGGCCTTGCGGACCGGGAGGACCCACATCACCCTTCGGTCCTGCCGGGCCACCCGTGCCGATACTAACGTTGAAGCGGTCGTAGCCGCTCGCTGCGGAATCCAGGGCGGTCACAGTCAGGAGGTAGGTACCGGGGAGGGCCGCGATCGGCGCCGGCAGGTGCGCCACTACCGTCGTCGTGCTGTGGCTCTTGATGATGAGACCCATGCCAGCGAGGCTGACTCCCGGCGCAGCGTTACCGAAGTTCTGGCCGAAGATGGTGAGTTGTTGCTGCTCAAGATCGACGGTGACGCTTGTGATGACGAGCGGTGGAGTTTGGGCTCTACTGGTGAGTGGAAATGCAGTGAGCGCTGTCAGAAGGCATAGCATTATCAGTCGATGGTTTCGCATCACGGTACCTGGAAGGTGTGGGGCTGCAGTTGTGGCGTATGCAAACGTAGACGAGCCTTGTCTCCTGGACAATGACTGGTCCCCTTGAGGGTGGTTCTGACCCATCCCAGTCGCGCTGTCGGCCAAGTTGACGCCTCACTTCTCCCTCACACTGCCCGGGACGGACCCGGGCGTGTCCCTGCCGGCGCCAAGCCGGCTTCCCGGAGTGCAGCCCATGTTGAGCAATCCGTGCAACGGTGGCTCTTTGGCCACGACAGCTACCGCGTCGCAGGCGAGTGCCTCAACCCAACGGCCTATGAGGTCGTGGAGCTGCCCGACGACGCCACCGCACGCGCCTTCGTGGTGGCACACCAATACGGGCCCCGTCGTAGGCGGGCGCCCAGGGTGGCCTCAGTTACCCAATCCCTGTACTTGCACTGGCGCGAGAGGGTCCGTTGTCGTCCCGTTCCCGAGCCGGCCGGAGAAGTTGTAACCCCAGGCCCAGACGCTGCCGTCCTGCTTCAAGGCAAGCGAGTGAGAGTTGCCACCAGCGAGGGCCGCGACGCCCGTCAAGCCGAGGCGGTGGTTCACCACACGGGAGGGAGCACAGGCGCATGAGGAATGGACCGGAGTCACAGGACCTGCGCATTAATCCTTGATGCTTACCCGCTACATAGCCCGTCCGACGTCCTACTCCGGTCATCACATAACGAGGCAGCCGGGGCCTTCGCGCAGCAGGCAGAGCGCGGAAGACCTAGGCGGGAAGCTCACGGACCCGTGCTGGGGCGGCCGTGGGGCCGCCCCCAAAATGTTCCCCAAATCCATCTTATCGGACCTACTCACTTGAAGCAGCAGAAGGTGCCCGAAATGCCAAGCGCTCGCCGAAGCCCCGCCCTCGGACTGCGCGGCTGCCATTCACAGGTACCGCGGCATGTGTAGGTCTCCAACTGCACGTATGAGCCGGGCTCTCAGTCCAGGTTCTTGTCGGCAAGGAACCGCGACAGCAGGTCCGCGATCTGGACGTGGAAAGGCGGCGTCGTGAAGTGAGTAGTGCGCTGCCGCCACCACGGTGGCGGCGATGACGGGGCCAAGGGGCGGCAACAGCTGGGCGTGGGTTCAGAGCGTCTTGGCGAAGAACGACGTGAGCTTGTCCATCGCGGCGTTCACATACTTGGGAACCCAGTAGGTCTCGATGTGCGTCGCCCCGTCGATCTTATACAGCTCCTTGTCCTTCGTGCCGGTCGCCTTGGCGAACGCATCCTCGCTCATGTACAGGCTGTCGGCCTTGCTACCGGCGATCATCAACAGGGGCTGGTTGATGAGCTCGATTTGGTTCGTGGCGTCAAAGCGCATCAGGTCGAGCAAGCTGCTCCTGGTGTACCTGAAGGTCGAGCGGGGGTGGGCGTGCGACCTCCAGTAGTACTCGTAGCCCTGTCGATACAGGTCGAAGGGCTGTGCGGCGATCTGCTCATCGGTCAGCTCGGCATCACCGGCATAGAGAACCTTCCCGTCGGCCGCCTCCTGGGCGCGAGCAGCGGAAGCCTGCTGCAGACGCTCCTGAATCGTCTCCAGCTGCGAGTCCGCATAGCCATTGCGACGCGCCCGGCCGGAGTTGAACATGCTTACCGTTGCAATCGCCTTGAAGCGCTTGTCGGTTTGCGCGGCCGCCAGCGAGTAGCCGCCGCCGCCGCAGATGCCGAGCAGGCCCAGACGCGTGGCATCAACACCCGGGTACCGGGTGATGAAGTCCGCCATGCCGTGAATGTCCTCGATACGGTACGCAGGCTTATCCACGTTGCGCGGCTGCCCGCCGCTCGCGCCCTGGTACGCGGCATCTGCGGCGATCGTGATGTAGCCTTGCTCCGCCAGCCTTTGAGCGTACAGGCCCGCGACCTGCTCCTTCACCCCGCCGTTGGGGTGAGCCACGACGACCGCGGGATACTTCTTCTTCGGGTCGTACTGCGCCGGGGTGTAGACGTTGGCGGAAATCCTCAAGCCGTTGAGCTTGTAGGTGACCGGACGGATGTTGACCTTGCCCGGCTCATTCCGGGTGATGGCACCTTCGTAGACCAGGGTGAACGGGTTCTTCCTGGAGTCGGCCGCCCCGGCCTCGCCAGCCAGGAGTCCGGTCATCGCCGCCAGAAGGGCGGCCTTCAAAGTGGTGTGTCGCATCTGCGAGCTCCTCTCGTTGGACTGCCTCAGCAACTCAGTCCAGGTCCTTGTCGGCGAGGAACTTCGAGAGGAGGTCGGCAATCTGCACGTTGTTGGTGTCGGAGAACGGGAAGTGGGTGTTCCCCCGGATGCCGAGCTCGGGCAGGTGGACGACGGTGACACTGCCGCCGTGCCGGTTCACCGCGTCGCGCCACAGGCGCGCCATCGCGAGCCGCACGCGCCAGTTGTCCTGGCCGGGGATGGGCGACGGCTCCTCCGGGATGTTGTCCCCGAAGTAGAGGACGATGGGAATCCGGGTCAGCGCGAGGAAGCGCTCCATCGGGACGCCCGTGGCCTCGAGCGGGCCGGTGAGGCTGGGCATGGGCGCTGGCACCTCGCCCTCCGGGAAGACGAAGCCGCTGCCCGGCTCGTACGAGACGACCGCCCGCACCTTCGGGTTGCGCATCGCAACGAGCCAGCCGGGGCCGCCACCCTGCGAGTGCGTGACGAGGACGCCGGGGCCGATGCGGTCGAAGAGCGCGGAAACGGCGCGTGCGTTCACCTCCGCATCGAAGGGCCCGGTGTTGGGCGTCATCGCGCGAAAGTACTGCTCGAGCGCCGCCGGCTCCCGCGGGAACTGCACACCGGGGAAATAGTCCGGCCATACGCCGATGCGGAACATGCCGAACCAGGTCTGGTCGTCCGGTGTGGCCGGGACTGTCGTCGGCACGGTGCTACGACCCGCCTTGCCGCGCCGTGGCTGGTCCACCAGGTAGACCGGAAAGCGGCGCCGCAGGAAGAGCGTCTGGAAGCCCTCGCGGCCGTCCGCCGTCGTCTCCCACGTCTTCGAGGACTGACCGGCGCCGTGCCAGAACACGAGCGGCAGCGGGCGGGCATCGGCCGGCACCTGGTAGAAGACGTACGCGTGGTCTCCGTGCAGCGTCGCGCCCTCGGCCGAGGGCCGACGCGGGTCGAAGGTCCCCGGGGCCGTCACGACGGTGCCGCCCACGGCGAAGCTTCCTTGTTCCTTCAGGGTGAGCCCTGACGACGACGCCGACGCGCCGGCCGAAGGGGTCGAGGCGCACGAGGTCGCGAGCGCACTCAGGGCGAGGACGAGGGGGATGCGCTTCTTGAGGTTCATGGCTTCAGCCCTTCTTGCCGTCGAAGACTTCCTTCGCGACGCCGAGCGCCGTCACCGCGCTCGGCCAGCCCGCGTAGAAAGCCAGGTGGGTGATGGTCTCGATGAGCTCCTCGCGCGTGACGCCGTTCGTGCGCGCGAGGGCGAAATGGCTCCGGAGCTGGTCCGGGCGGTTCATCGCGATGAGGGCGCTGACCGTCACCAGACTTCGGTCCCTCTTGGCGAGCCCCGGCCGCTCCCAGATGTCGCCGAAGAGCACGCCGTCCGTGAGCTCCACCATCTTCGGAGAGATGTCGCCGAACAGCTGCTGCGCCCGGGAGGGCTGGCTGGCGGCGCCGGCCTGGGCCGGGGTGGCGGCGGCCGTGGCCGGCCGCGCGGTGGCTGGCGCGCCGTACTCGGCATCGGTCACCTTCTCCATCCAGTCGACGGACCTGCCCTCGAGGTGCTCCGACACGGCGACGTGGGTCATCCGGCTGTCGGGCGCGGCGCCGTGCCAGTGCTTCTGCCCGGGAGGAATCCAGACGACATCCCCCTGGCGAATCTCTTCGACAGGGTCGCCCCAGCGCTGCACCCGGCCCACGCCCTCGCTCACGTAGAGGATCTGGCCCAGCGGGTGGGTGTGCCAGGCGGACCGGGCTCCCGGCTCGAAGGTGACGGCAGCGCCCGAGGCGCGCGCCGGGGCCTTCGCCTGGAAGAGCGGGTCCACGCGCACGGCCCCGGTGAAGTTCTCAGCGGGCCCCTCGCGCGAGGGCTGCGAGCCGGCACGGGCAATCTGGAGCGACTGCGCACCGTCGCCCGGAGGCGCCTGCACAACCGGGGCAGCACTCGCCTTGTCCGTGTGGGCGCAGGCCGCGGTCAGGAGGAGCGGGAGAAGCGCTGCGGTGAAGGTCGGTCGATTCATGGGTCGTCCTCGGGATGTGCCATGGGCGCTACCTTCTCGGGGGTGCCTCGACGCCCGAGAAGACCTGCACCTGCTCCGGGAGCCGGGCGCCGCGGACGTCCACGGCCGAGACGTCACGGTTCAGTTCGCTGAGCTCCGCTAGCGTGAAGCGCACGTCCGCCGCGCCGAGGTTGTCGAGCATGTGCGCCAGCTGCGTCGTCCCGGGGATGGGGACAATCCAGGGCTTCTGCGCCATGAGCCAGGCCAGGGCGACCTGGGCGGGCGTGACGCGCTTGCGCTCGGCCTGGCGCTTCACCACGTCGACGAGGGCCAGGTTGTGCGGCAGGTTCTCCGGAGAGAAGCGGGACTCGACGCCGCGGATGTCCCCCGGCGCGAAGCGCGTGTTCGCGTCGATGGCCCCCGTAAGGAACCCCACGCCCAGTGGGCTCCACGGCACGAAGCCGATGCCCAGTTCCTCGCAGAGCGGGAGCACCTCCGCCTCGGGGCCGCGCCACAGTATCGAGTACTCGTTCTGCACGGCGCTCACGGGGAGCGCGGCGTGCGCGCGCCGAAGCGTGCCTGGCCCCATCTCTGACAGGCCCCAGTGCAGGACCTTCCCCTGGGCCATCAGCTCCTGGATTGCCCCGGCGACGTCCTCGATGGGGACGGACGGGTCGACCCGGTGCTGGTAGAGCAGGTCGATGCGGTCGGTGCGCAGGCGCCTGAGCATGCCCTCCACCACCAACTTGATGTGCTCGGGGCGGCTGTTGAGGCCAGGGCGCCGCGCGCCCGTCTCCGGGTCGATGTTCCAGCCGAACTTGGTGGCGATGACGACCTGGTCCCTGAAGGGTGCGACGCCCTCGCCCAGGATGCGCTCGACCTCGTGCGGGCCGTAGGCCTCGGCCGCGTCGAAGAAGGTGACGCCCCGGTCGAAGGCCGTCCGGATGATGTTGTGCATCTCGGGCCGGTGCGGGACCGTCGTCTGGTACGTGCGGCTCATGTTCTGCACGCCCAGGCCGACGCTGGAGACCTCCAGCTTGCCGAGCCGGCGCCGGCCGAGCTCCGAGGGCGCAGCGGGCCTGCGCGACGTTGCCGCCGCCGCCCCAGAGGCTTGGGAGGCCGCGCAACCCAGCAGGGGAGCCGCCCCCAACGCGCCTGCCGACAGCAGGAAGGAGCGACGGCCCAGCTTGTTCTTACGGTCCTGTGCCATGAGCAACAGCCTCCTCACTGCGGGGGAAGTCCAAGCTTCGAGGTCTTCGCGAACGCGCCGCGGCTCGCTCTCCATTGGCGTTCGGGTCCATGACCCGGTCCTCAGGCCTCGGGGATGGCACGGCCGTAGGTGGCGAGGGTGATGCTGTCCGGGTCCGGGCCTCCGCGGGCGCCGGTCTCGAGCGCGTCGATGGCGGCCAGCTGCTCGCGCGTGAGCGCGAAGCCGAAGACGTCGAAGTTCTCGGCGATGCGGGCGGGCTTGACGGACTTGGGAATCGCCGAGCGGCCCTGCTGCAGGTGCCAGCGCAGCATCACCTGGGCGGCCGACTTGCCGTGCTCGCGCCCGATGGCGAGCAGCGTCGGGTCGTTGAAGGAGGTCCGCTCCTTGCCCCCGAAGTAGGCGGTGATGCCCCCGATGGGTGACCACGCCTGGGTGAGAATCCCGTGCTTCGCGTGCAGGCGCTGCAGCTCCGCCTGCTGGAAGTAGGGGTGCACCTCAATCTGGTTCACGGCGGGCACGACCTTCGCCACGCCCAGCAGGCGCCCAAGGTGCCCGGGCATGAAGTTGCTCACCCCGATGGCACGCACCCGGCCGTCCGCCAGAAGCTTCTCGAGCGCGCGGTACGCGTCGAGGGTGCGCTGGAACTCCGACGGCAGCGGCTGGTGCAGGAGGAGCAGGTCGAGCCGTTCGACGCCGAGCTTGCGGGCGCTCTTGTCGAAGGCGTGCAGGGTGGCGTCGTAGCCGTAGTCGCTAATCCAGACTTTGGTTTCGATGAAGACGTCGTCGCGGGCGAGGCCGGAGCGGCGGAGGCCTTCGCCCACCTCGCGCTCGTTGCCGTACGCGGCGGCGGTGTCGATGAGGCAGTAGCCAGTCCGGATGGCCGCCTCGACGGCCGCCGCGGTCTCGTCCGGCGGGCTCTGGAAGACGCCCAGGCCGAGGGCCGGCATCTGCACGCCGTTGTTGAGGGTGAGAGAGGGGCTGGTCATGCTCAGGGCCTTTCGTTCCTTGCTGTCGCGCGGCTCGGAAGCCGAGGTTCACCTCGACGCCTTTCACCGATGCGAAGAGAAGTAGCCGCACCGGACGCGGCGAACTAGGTTGCTGGGGGGCGAAGGGCCTTGAAGCTGTGCTTGAAAATGGACCGCTGCCGAGACGCGGTCGCTGAACGGGCACCGGCGCTCCGGGCGCCACGCGCCGGCGGAGCGAGGCTTTGGGGGCCCGCACGGACGCTCTCCATGAAGACGACGCTCCTCCCACAACTCCAGGTGTTCCTCGTGGTAGCGCGCCTGAAGAGCTTCAGCGCGGCGGCGCGCGAGCTCGGCGTTTCTCCGGCGGCGGTGAGTCAGACCGTGCGTCAGCTCGAGGAGCAGCTGCGGGTGGTGCTCTTCGCCCGCACCACCCGCAGCATGGCGCTCACGGACGCAGGACGGCGGCTGCTGGAAGGTGCGGGACCGGGCCTCAACCAGGCGCTCGCGAGCCTCATGGAGGTGTCGGCGCAGCCAGGCGAGGTGGTGGGGCGGCTGAAGCTGACGGTGCCGGAAGTCGCGGTGCCCTTCGTCATCACCCCGGTGCTGCCCGCCTTCCGCGCACGCCATCCGCGGGTGGAGGTGGAGGTCGTCGTCGAGAACCGCCTCGTGGACATCGTCGCGGAGGGTTACGACGCGGGCGTGCGCCTGCACGAGGCCATCGAGCGCGACATGGTGCAGGTGCGCCTGACCGAGGCCTTCCGCTTCGTCGTGGTGGGCGCCCCCAGCTACCTCGAGAAGCACGGCGTGCCCCATCGTCCCGAGGACCTGCTGCACCACGAGTGCTTCACCATCCGCATGCCGTCGAGCGGGGGGCTCTACGCCTGGGAGCTGGAGCGCGGGCGCAGGAACTGGCGGGTGCCGGTGCGAGGCAGCGTGCTCACCAACAACCGCGAGATGACGCAAGCCCTGGTGGAGCAGGGCCTGGGGCTGGCGTACGCCTTCGAGCCGGCCGTGAAGGAGCAGCTGCGCGCCGGGCGACTCGTGCGTGTGCTCGAGGAGTACGCGCCCACCGTGCCCGGCTTTTTCCTCTACTTCCCCAGCAGGGCGCAGCGCTCTGGGCCGCTGCGTCTCTTCATCGAGGTGGCCAGGGAACTGGCCACCAAGACGTTGTGACTCCGCCTCCAGTCCAGGGACGCACAGTCGCGAGGGCATCGCAGTGCCAAGCGCTGCTTAACAGCCCATCATCGGTGGCCTGCCTCCGCATCCGTGGCTGGCAGGCCGCTTCATCTCCTCTATGCTCTCGCGCAGGCAGGTACTTATCCCTGGCGGAGGGATGTAATGGTCCTTCACCAGGGAGTCAGGAGGCAGGTAGCCAATGGCTGCAAGGCGACGTCGAGCAAAAACCCCAGAAACTACAAAGCGCTTCGATGTGGCAATCTCGACGGCTAGCGAGGACAGTCGCTACGCAGCGATGCTCGTTCGGGAATTGAGGCGTCGCTGGAACCTCAACGTCTTCTTCTACAAGGATCATGCGGCGGAGCTATGGGGGACGAACGAGAACTACCTCCGAGAGATCTTCAGCAATGATACTCGGCTCGTCGTTCCGCTCGTCTCAGAGGCGTACAGGAAGAAAGACTGGACCCGCTTTGAATTCGAAATCGCCAGAGCTGAAGCCGCGAATCGAAAGCCAGGAGAATATCTTCTACCCGTACGACTGGATGATACGGCTTTTGTAGGGCTCCGTCCCGACACCTTCTACGCCAATAGACGCGATTTCAGCGTGAGGGCCATTGCCGGCCTCATCGCGGAAAAACTGGGGCAGCGACGTCCAGCCAGTTCGAACGAGGATAAGACTTCCGAGCAACATCCCTCTGCAAGGGCGATGCGCCTGCTCGCAAGCGCGAGCCGCCAGGCGCTCGGACTCCTCGCGGTCAATGATCTCCCTCTGCCTAAATCGGCGCTCCAAGATCTGTTTCCCGATCTCTCCTGGAAGCAGCCACTGGCAGATGCACAGCGCTTTGGCTGGGTGGTCATGCATGGCCCGTTCGTCCAGGTTTCACCCAAGCTGAAGAGCGTCTTCTCCGCAGACGCCAGGGAGAACGAAGCCCTGCGGCGCGCATGGGTGAAAGTTATTGAGCCGTACAACGACCACTTTGACATTGCACTGGTCGCAATCATGCAGCATCTCGAACTGAAAGAGTTCGAGGAGGCGGCGCTCCTGGCGGTCGTCCACGGATTATCGCTATTCGAACCCGAGTGGCTAAAGTTCTATGAATACATTCTCGCAGCACTCATTCGTTCCGGTAGAGCAGAGGCATTTCCTGTAGAACTCAGGCTCCAAGTACATGATGCATGGAGTCGATGCCTGCATGTCCTCGGAAAGCATGAAGATGCTCGTGATGCCGCACATCAACTGCTCAGACTGAGTCGCCAGGTTTCCAACGAGCAGGGAATAGCCCTGGCGCTGATCAACGAAGGGAAAGCGCGTGCGCATCTTGGAGACCAACGGGCAAGGTGCCTGTACGAAGCTGCAGCCTTGTATGCCAGGAGAATAGATGACCGCTGGGTCCTTGGGAGAGCCCTTGGGAACCTTGCCATGATGAGTCTTGATCGACCTGTGATTGCCGAGCGCCTACTCGAAGAGAGCATGGCCGTGAAACAGTCGGTGGGGGATGAGGAAGGGGCATGGGCGTCGGAGATGACAAGAGGCTACCTGGCAGCCCGGCAGGAACACTTCCAGGCTGCTGCAACGGCATTTCGAGCTGCTGAACGCCTCGCCCGTCAACAGGAACGAGCCCCCGAACGTGCATGGGCATTGGCAAATCTTGGCAATGTTTACCTGGATCTTAAGCAATATAAAAAATCTCTTCAGACCTTCCATCAAGTCCTGCATGGCTTTGAGGTGTGGCAACTCCATGGCGGTGCCATGTTGCTCGCCGTTAGGGGAGCCGCGCACGCACATTGGCGGGTAGGTCATCTTTGGCGGGCGGAACGTTTCCTCCGTCAAGTCGTCGAACTGAAGCAGGAGCCAGAAGAGTCGCTGCATGCGCGGCTCGAGCTTGCTACCTTGCTCATTGAGCGCAAGAAGACATCCGAAGCTGAAATGGAGATTGAGGCACTGTGCCGCCTCGCGAAACGCCACACCTTGTGGCTTTGGGTGGCGCGCGGCCGAATGCTGATGGCGGAAATCGCTGATGTTCCTCGACGAAGGACCGTGCTACTTCGTTTAGCGCATGAAGCTGCGCGTCTCTGTAAGGAAGAGGAGTGCATCAACTCGACGCTGCAACTTGCCGAGACCTACTTGAAGCTTCAGTACCCTCTTAAGGCGGCAAGACTCCTGGAAGAGATTGAGGGTCTTGTTGCTGACCCCACCTTCCGGCGAACCATCAGACAGGACCGCGTAGTGTTGCTCACGCACGCACGGCGCACGAAAGAGGCCGAACGCCTCTTTTCACTAATGCGAGACGAAGTGGATGGTCCGGGGCAGGAAAACGAATACCTTGAGCTTCATCTGCGGCTGGGAGACGTACTGTGGTACCAGGGACGTCGCGGCCAACTTGAGGCACTTCAGGCATATGTTGCGGCAATGGCGCGCTCTATCTCCCTGGGGGTAGAAGCTTTTGTCAGTGTCGGCGTACACATGTTCCGCCAGCTCTATAGCTTGCCGAATAGACTCCGGGTTGAGCGCTACGCATGGTTTACGACGCGATTGAGGGCCTGGGTGGCCAAGCAGCCTGGAGCCGATGATGAGGGGGATGTCTGCCATATTGCCCTCTGGCCTGTTCGACTGGCTGAATCCGCCGAATTCCGTAGAAGGCAAGGAAAGTCCCTATCCCCAGAGACCTTGGGCAGATTGGCGCAAAGTGAGATCACGAGGACGTTCACCACTTTTCGACGTCGGTGAGGTGGTCTGCTCCCCGATTTTCGGACCAGTTGAAGCGTGAGAGAGTCCTCGCGGCCAGGAGGCAGCCCTCTCTGCCAATGTGAGTGAGACAGTCCTTACCCCGCAGTTTAGTGTGCAGGGCGACCCAGGCAGGGACGATGAATCCGGTGGTGGAGGTGGCTCGGAAGCACGGCATCACCGAGCAGACGCTCTACCGGTGGCGGCAGAAGTTTGGCGGCATGGAGGCCGGCGACGCGGCTCGGCTCAAGGATCTGGAGAGGGAGAACGCGCGGCTGAAGAAGCTGCTGGCCGAGAGGGACCTCGAAATCGAGGTCATGAAGGAAATCTCCATAAAGAAATGGTGAGCGCGCCCGTCCGCCGCCGGCAGGTGCGGTACGCCGAGAAGCGAGGCGTGTCGCAGCGCCTTAGCGTGCGCGCTACTACAGGTGGCCCGCAGCAGCCTGAACTACGCCAGCCGCAAAGAGGCGAATGACGCGGCGCTGGTGGAGAATCTGCGCGGCATTGCTCGGGCACGCCCCAGGTTCGATTACCGGCGGGCTTGGGCCCTGCTGCGGCGTGACGGGCCTGACGTCAACGTGAAGCGGGTGCACCGGCTCTGGAGAGCAGAGGGGCTGGCTCTCTCCCGCAGGAGGTCGAGAAAGCGCCTTCGGCTCGGGCAGCAGCGCCCGCCCAGGCCGGAGGGCATCAACTCGGTATGGGCCTGGGACTTCGTGCACGACGCGTGCGCCAACGGGCAGAAGCTCAAGTGCCTTTCCGTCGTGGACGAGCACAGCCGCGAGTGCCTGGCCATTGACGTAGCCGGGCGCATCAGTGCCAGGCGTGTCATCGAGGTGCTCTCGCGCCTGGTAGCGGTGCACGGGCCGCCGAAGTACCTGAGAAGCGACAACAGCCCGGAGTTCATCGCCAAGACTCTACGCAGATGGCTGGAGGCCAGCAGCATCCAGACAGTCTACAGCGACCCGGGCAAGCCTTGGCAAAACGGCACCACCGAGAGCTTCAACGGCCGCTTCCGCGACGAGTGCCTGTCTGCGGAGCGGTTTGCCAGCAGGAGGGAGGCCGTCGTCCTCATTGAGGCGTGGCGGCGCGACTACAACGAGAAGCTGCCCCATAGCAGTCTGGGCTACAAGACACCCGCAGAGGGAGGAGCTCGCCGTGCCCATGTCGGCCCCGCCGCATCATCCCCGAGCACGGTAGAAGCAGTGCCGCAGGACTCTCATAACTCGTGGCCCGAAGAACGGGGGCAGATCAATGGCTACCGCGGATAGCGCGCATTGAACCCCGTCTTCACCGCCGCGAGCGCCACCGCGTCTCCGGCGGCCCGGGCTTCGTCGGGTGTCGGGCCCACCCAGGACTCGAACTTTCCCAGCGTCTGCCGCATCGCCTTGCGCACCTCATGGTTGGCGGGCACGCCTCTCGCCTGGAGCAGCCAGTTCACCGCGTCGTACGCGTAGCTGTACCAGGCGTCCTCGGTGGCGGTGGCCTCCACGGTGATGTCGATGGCGCGCACCACCGCGTCCGAGAGCCCCAATTGCCGGATGCCCTCGTCCGGGTCATCGAGCAGCTCCGCGCCGCGATACGTGGCATCGAGCGCGCTCAGCCAGCCATGGCTCCGCTCCAGCGCCTTCAAGATGAGCTGGACGTTGTGCTCCACACCCAGGTCCGGGAAGGGCTTGTGGTTGAAGAAGCTGTGACACCAGCAGAAACCGCCGATGATCTCATTCCCGAGATACACCCCCGTCTCGTGGTACCAGGGGCCCAGGTTGCCATCGAGGATGGCCTCGACGCCGTCCCTCAATTCCTCGCGCAGGGACTCCTCCAGCTTGCGCACGCCCCGTGGGATTCGCGGCGTCAGGTACTCGCGCAGCAGGGCGGCGATGCGCTCCGGGTGGTAGCTGTCGAGGCTGCGCTGGATGACCTCCCAGCCGGACTCCTCTCGCTGCTGTCTCTGCTTGCGTCTCATGAGGCCTCCTCGCACGACGCGCTTCCGGAGATGCTCCGCGCCACGAGCCGGACGAACCGCACATAGCGCTCCGCATCTCCGGGCGGCTTGGGCAACAGCACCCACGGGGCCAGCGGCGGCGTGGGCAATCCGGCCCTGCGCAGGCAGTACTCGAGCCCAAGCCTCGCCGCCCTCGCATTCCCATCCGGGAACGGGTGGAAGAAGGCCAGGTCCAGGTACAGCCGCACCGCCTGCGCCACCGGGTGACAGCCGTCCTTCGCATCCGCCTCCACCTTCCGGATGAACATCTCCTCCAGGTCCGGGGCGTACAGGTACCGGTGCGCGCCTCCGTGCGCGAAGGCCTCTCCCGTCCGGAAGCCCACCGGCTTCCCGAGCACCTCCGCCTGCACCTCCGTCAGTCGTGCCCAGGTGAGGGGCGCCCGCGCGTCGGCCAGGGCTCGCACCCGGGCCAGGGCGGTCAGGAAGCGGGCCTCGCGTACGGTGTCACCGTCATGGGCCGGTGTGTCATGGCCGGTGAGCCAGTCCTCCTGGGCCCGCGTCTCCTCGAAGGGGCGGGCGCTGGCGGCCTCCAGGTCGGCGCGCAGGTGCGGGCAGGCCCAGTCCACGGCGAGGGTGGCCCTCAGGTGCGGCACGAGCTTCTCGCTGGGCTCCAGGGCAGCCAGGGCGGAGTCCTCCTCGGTGCGTACTTTCGTTCTCGGCCTGGGTGCGTACTTTCGTTCTCACTGCGTACTTTCGTTCGCAGCATGTCATGGCCAAGGGGTGGGCGTGGACCCGGCGCGTCATGGACTGGCGGCCATGGAGTGGAGTGCTGACGCGCAACCGCGTAAACAGGAGGGCCAAGGGAGGGGTAGGAGCCGATGAAGACGTTCCTCGTGGTCAATCCGCGCAGCGCCAACGGACAGACGGGTAAGCGCTGGGCCGAGATTGGCGCGCAGGTGGGCAGGTCGCTCGGTGACTTCGGCCACGGCTTCACGCAGGGCGGCATGGATGCGGCGCGCATCGCCCGCCAGGCCATCGAAGACGGCTACGAGTGCATCGTCGCGGTGGGTGGTGACGGCACGCTCAACGAAGTCACCAACGGCTTCTTCCGCGATGGCAAGGCCATCAACCCCAACGCGGTGCTCGGCCTCATCCCCCGCGGCACCGGCGGCGACTTCCGGCGCACCTTCGGGTGGGAGCTGGACCTGGACTCGTCCCTCGCGCGGCTGCGCTCCGAGAAGACCGAGCCCTTCGACGTGGGCCGGCTCGACTTCATCAACAACGAGGGCCAGCCGGAGACGCGCTACTTCGCCAACATCGCCTCGTTCGGCGTGAGCGCGGTGGTGGCTCGCGAGGTGAACAGCGGCAGCAAGGCGCTGGGCGGCAACTTCAGCTTCGTGTGGGGCACGCTCAAGGGCCTGGTGAAGTACTCGGAGAAGAAGGTCCGCCTGTCCGCGGACGGTGGCCCCGAGGAGACGCTCGACATCACCGCCGTGGCCGTGGCCAATGGCCGCTACTTCGGCAGCGGCATGTTCGTGGCGCCCGAGGCCGTCACCCATGACGGCCTCTTCGACGTCACCATCTGGTCCGGCTACGGCCTGAGCGACTTCGTCCTCAAGTCGAAGGGCGTCTACAACGGCAGCCACGTGACGTGGAAGGGCACGCGCCGGCTGCGCTGCCGCACCCTGCGCGCCGAGCCGATGGAGGGCGAGGACGTGTACCTCGACGTGGACGGCGAGACGCCGGGGCGCCTGCCGTGCACCATGACGCTCATCCCCGGCGCCATCCGCCTCAAGGTGTAGCCGCGACTTCCCGCATGGCCTCGGGCCGGTGCTCCGGGGTGAAGCGCCGCTGGTCGTAGCGCTCCCATAGCTGGCGGAAGGCATGCCGGCCGCATGTGACTTCCGGCACATGGCCCATCCACCGGGCGCCCCGTAAGCTCTCCTCCATGAGCACGGTGTCCGGCGTGGCGAAATCGGCCACCACCCATCGCCTGTTGTTGGTCGCCGGGATGCTGACCTGGGCGGTGGTCGGCGTCCCGAGGCTCGTGGAGTTCGTGCGCGCGCCCTCGCGGTGGGCGGCCCCGGCTTCGCTCGTGTGGACGGTGGCGTTCCTCACGTTCGGCGTGGCCTTCTGGGTCCATGCTCGACAGGAGGGGCGGGGGCGGGTGTCGCTGCTCGCGGTGAAGACGGTGGCGGCGCTGGTGGCCGTTGCCACGGGGGACAGCGGCCTGGACGCCGCGCTGTTCGCCATCACCTCCGGGCAGGCGCCCGAGGTGCTCTCCCAGCGCCGGGCGCTGGCGTGGGTGGGCGCGCAGGTGATGGGGCTGATCATCGTGTTCGCCGTCATCCACCCGGTGATAGAGGCGCTGGTGCAGACGCTCATCTACGCCGGCTTCCAGGGCTTCACGCTCGGCACGGCGCTGGTGATGGTGCGCGAGGCCGAGGCCCGCCGCGAGCTGGCCCGGGTGCATCTGGAGCTGCAGGCCACGCAGGTGCTGCTCGCCGCCCGCGAGCGCGAGGGCGAGCGGCTGCGCATCTCCCGCGAGCTGCACGACTCGGTGGGCCACCACCTCACCGCGCTCTCCCTCAACTTGGAGGCCGCGGCGCACACCGCGAAGGACACGCCCTCCGCCGAGCACCTGCGCCGCGCCCGTGAGGCCGCGCGCACGCTGCTGTCCGAGGTGCGCGGCACGGTGACGGCACTGCGCGATGCGCCGCTTCCGCTGCTGCCCTCGCTGCGTGCGCTCGCGGAGGGGGCTCCGGGACTCGCCGTCCACCTGGACGTGCCCGAGTCACTCAGCATGGCGTCCTCCGAGGCGGCGCACTCGCTGTTCCGCTGCGTGCAGGAGGTCCTCACGAACACGTTGCGCCATGCCCGGGCGCGGAACCTGTGGATTGCGATTGTTCCCACGGAGGACGGCGGGGTGCGGGTGCATGCGCGGGACGATGGGCAGGGCACGGAGACCGTGACGCCCGGCGCGGGACTCACCGGCATGAGCGAGCGCTTCGCCCGACTGGGTGGTCGCGTGGAGTGGCGCGCGGCGGCGGGGCAGGGCCTGGAGCTGGACGCGTGGCTGCCGGCGGTGCGCGGAGCAGTGACATGATTCGCCTCGTCCTCGCGGATGACCATGCCCTGGTACGCCAGGGCCTCCGCAGCCTGCTGGACCTCACGCCGGACCTGCGCGTGGTGGGCGAGGCCATCGACGGTGAAGAAGCGCTGCGCAAGGTCACCGAGCTGAATCCGGACGTGGTGCTGATGGACGTGCGCATGCCGCGCATGACGGGCCTGGAGGCCCTCCGCGAGCTGCGCCGCAGGGACGCGTCCCGGCGCGTGGTGCTTCTCACCACCTTCGACGAGGACGCCGCCATCATCGAAGCCCTCCGCGCGGGCGTGCAGGGCTTCCTCCTCAAGGACGTCTCGATGGAGGAGCTCGCGGACGCCATCCGCCGCGTGGCCTCGGGCGAGACGCTGCTCCCTCCCGGCGTCGCGGAGCGCGTGGCCCGCGGCGTGGCCGAATTGCCCCGCGACTTCCCCCATGCGGACCTGCCGGAAGGACTCACCCGCCGCGAGGTGGAGGTGCTGCGCCTCATCGCCCGGGGACTGAGCAACCGCGAGATTGCCCAGGCGCTCGGGACGGCGGAGGGGACGGTGAAGAACCAGACCTCCAGCATCCTCTCCAAGCTGGGCGTGAGGGACCGCACTCGGGCCGTCCTCCGGGCCATGGAGCTCGGCTGCCTGTAGGCCGGACATACCACTTGGCAAGTGGGTAGGAGGCGGGGCAACCTCCTGCATCAGGTGACGTCCGGCGTTAGCAGAGAGAGCAGCCATGCCCCAGCCCCGAGGCCCCTCACAGCTCGACCTCTTCACCGGTGCCCCCGTGGAGGCCCCCACCCGCGGTCGCAAGACGACCCAGCCGGTAGGGCCCGCCCCGGCGGCGGAGTCCCTGTCCTCGCTGGGCCAGCAACTGCCCACGGGCACCTTCCTGGGCACGTCCTCGTGGACCTTCCCCGGGTGGTCCGGAATCCTCTGGGACCATGAGGCCAGCGCCTCGCAGCTCGCGCGCGAGGGCCTGGCCGCGTACGCGAAGCACCCGGTGCTGCGCACGGTGGGCATCGACCGGACCTTCTACGCCCCCATCCCCGCCAGCGCCTTCGCCGAGTACGCCGAGCAGGTGCCGGACGGCTTCCGCTTCCTCGTGAAGGCGCACGACGTCTGCACCATGGCCCGCTTCCCCACGCACGAGCGCTACGGCGCGCACCGGGGACAGGCCAACGACAGGTTCCTCCACGCCGCCTACGCCGCCGAGGCCGTGGTGGCCCCCTTCGTCGAGGGACTCGGCGACAAGGCCGGGCCGCTCGTCTTCCAGTTCCCTCCACAGGACCCGCAGTCGCTCGGCGGGCCCGCGCGCTTCGTGGAGCGGCTGCACGCCTTCTTCGCCACGCTGCCGAAGGGCCCGCTGTACGCCGTGGAGGTGCGCAACGAGGAGCTCCTCACGGAGGGTTTCGCGCAGGCGTTGTCGGACGTGGGCGTCAGCCCCGTGCTCGCGGTGTGGCGCGACATGCCGCCGGTGGCGCAGCAGGCGAAGCGCACCCGCGCCTTCGAGGCTCGCGCGCTGGTGGTGCGGTGGATGCTCCCGCCGAACCTGGGCTACGAGGAGGCCCGCGCGCGCTACGCCCCCTTCGACAAGCTGGTGGACGAGGACGTGCCCACCCGCGACGTGCTGGCCCGCGTGTGCCTGGCGGCGGAGCGGCGCGGGAAGGCCGCCTTCGTTACCATCAACAACAAAGCCGAGGGCAGTGCGCCCCTGTCCGCCATCCGACTCGCGGAACGTATTGTCGCGCGCAAGACGGAGGAGGGCCGGCAGCAGGGCGGTTCCACCTGAACGCTACTTGCCCCTGAGCACGAGTCTTGCTTACGTGAGGCGACATGAAGTCCATGGCCGTAGCCGCGATGATGGTGCAGTTGATGGCAGCCGGGGGCGCAGGCTCGCAAGGCGAGCAGGCGACCGAGCGCCGCGACGCGTCCGCGGACGATGTGGGCAAGCACCTCTCCGCGCTGAAGGGCGAATTGACCTCCCTCTCCGAGCAGTTCCGCGTCGCTCGCGAGCGACGCCGGCTGGAGGCGGAGAAGAAGAAGCGCGAGAACGAGGAGTGGCACATTGGCCCCCAGGCGCCTGCCGCCCCAGCGACCGAGCGAGCCCCCACTTCCACCCGAGGGGCCGGAGCCTCCGCCCGCTGAGGATGAGGCCGTAGAACTTCCCATCGATGGGAACCTGGACCTGCACCTCTTCCATCCGAGCGAGGTGAAGGACCTGGTCGTCGAGTACCTCTGGGCGTGCCGCCAGAAGGGGTTGCTCGACGTACGCATCATCCACGGCAAGGGCACCGGGGCGCTGCGGCGCACCGTGCACGCGCTGCTCCCGAAACTGCCGGAGGTGGAGTCGTTCCGCTCCGCCGGCGAGGGTGACGGGGGTTGGGGCGCGACGTGGGTGCGGCTGCGGCCCGTGGAAACGGTGGGGACGTAGCGTCGGCGCCCTGTCGGTTTCCCGACACGGGTGTCATGCTTCCCGGCACCATGCGCTGGGTCATCCGCTCCGAGCAGCAGCGCGCCCTGGGAGGGCTCGCCGCCGACAGCTTCATCGAGGACGCGGCCACACGGCTGCGCCGTCACTGGCCCGTTACGTGCGAGGCATTGGGAGACACGGGGCTCGAGGCACGCATCCGCCACGGCCTGGCGCTGGCGGCCGAGCATGACATCCACGCGAAGCCCGCTGTGCTGCGCTACCTCAACGCGATGTTCGCGTTGGGCGACGGCTTCGCATCCGACGCACGCTACCCGTGGGCCGCGGAGCTGCTGGGACATCCACGGCTCGACGAGCACGAGCGGATGGCGCGCGTCTCGGCCGAGCTGGCCGCCACGCTGCGCGCAGGGGAGGTGAAGCATGGACCCGTTTGAAGGGTGGGCGCTGGAGAAGGGCAGCCCGCAGACGCCGAAGCCGCTTCCGATGCCGGAGCCGCCGGCCTTGCAGGACGACGCCGTGGAGAGCTTCGAGGCGCTGGACGCCGAGGCCGCGGAGTTGCCTCCCGAGGCCCGGGTGGATTCTCCGGTGTCGACGTGCCCGCTGACGTGGCTGGAAATCACCGTCTTCGACGAGGACGGCGACCCCGTCCCCGGCGCGTCTTTCGAGGCCTCGCTGCCAGATGGCTCGAAGCACCAGGGCACCCTGGACGGCCAGGGCCGGGCGAAACTCAAGGGCACGGACGTGGAGGCCGAGGACGTGGACGTCGAGGTCACCGTCCGCCGGGCGGAGGACGGTGGCGCCGCGGCGTACTCGCTGAGCATCCGTCCCCGCGCGTCCTCGTCGCCGGAGAAGTCCGAAGACGCCGAGGCCTCCTCCGACGAGTCGCTGCTGCGGGCCGAATTGGAGGCACCGGAGCGCTCGTGACAGGGCCCGCCGCGCCACTCAAATCGTGACGCGGACCTCGACGGGCAGATGGTCGCTCACGCCGGTGGTCTTCCAGTAGGCGTCATGGCACGTCTGGAAGTTGGCCTGGGCGAGCGCCGCGCCACCGCCGGCCACCACGGCGCCTCCCGCTGCCGCGGCCTGGCGCCGATCCGCCTTCTCCGCGATGACGTCCTTCAGCCGCGCGTGGTGCACGGTGGTGAAGCCCACCGTGAGGATGTGGTCGTACGCGTGCGAGGTGTGCGCGGCGTAGGTGGCATTGACGCCCGGCTGCTTGAGGCTGGTGCGGATGTTGATGTGGCTGGCGAATCCGCCGCCGAAGCCCGTCAGCACCGCCCGATCATTGGCGTGGCCCGGCCCGTTGTTGGAGCACTGGGCGAGCTGGACGCCCGTCATGGTGCAGCAGTTGAAGTCGCCGATGATGAGCGCGGGCTCGGTGGCGGCCCGCAGGGTGGTGACTTCCTGGATGGTGGCCAGCCGCGCCGTCCCCCGCTGCGCGTCGAGGTTGTTGGCGGAGCCCTTGCCGGACTGGGCGGCCTTCTTCGCCGTCTGGTAGTTGGGCGCGGGGGAGTGGGCCGCAAGCAGCAGGAAGGTGTTGTTGGGGCCCGCCACCGTCAAATCCCGGAAGCGCGCCAGGTAGGGCCGGCGCTGGTAGCCCTGGGGAAAATGAATCTGCGCGCCCATGGCCGTCTGGAAGGTGCACTGGCCCACCCAGGCGCTGCCCGGGTGGACGGCGAGGTGCCCGGGCGCTCCCGCCGCCACCACGTTCACCGGGGCGCCGCCCTGCACGAGGCTGCGCACCCGGTTGCCGTTCGTGTCCACCCACCAGAGGGTGCTGTGGGCCGGGTCCATGGTGAGGTCCACCGGCGTGTCACCGGCGACGGCGGCGGCCGCGTTCTGGCCGTCCATGTCCGCCTGCCAGATGTTGTTGGTGGCCGCGTCGACGAAGTACATCGTCTTGCGCGCCATGTGCAGCGTGAGCTGCCGCGGCTGCACGCCGCCCTGGTTGAAGCGGTTGCGGACGTTGGCGCCCTGGAGGTCCGATGACTGGATGGTGTCGGTGCCGGTGTCCACCCAGTAGAGCTGCGCCCGGGCGAAGTCGACGGTGAGGCAGTCGGGACGGTTGAGCCCCACGGGCGGGAAGTTCGAGTTGCCGTTGCCGTCCAGGTCGCACCACTGAAGCCGGTTGGCACCTGCGGCGTTGGACCAGTAGAGGACGTTGAAGTCCATGTCCAACGCCAGGTCCACGGGCAGCCGCGCGGTGCCCATGGGCAGGGTGGGGGTTATCACCGTGTGGTTCGCCCCGTTGTAGTCGACGCGGCGGATCTGGTTGCTGTTGGTGTCCACCCAGTAGACGCGCTGGTTGACGGTGTCCAGGCGCAGGCGTGAGGCGTAGACGTTGGCCGGGCCCATGTTGGCCGCGCCGCCGCCCAACAGGTTGGAGCTCCAGAGCTGGTGGGCCGTGCTGTCCACCCAGAAGATTCTGTTCGCCGCCGCGTCCAGGGTGAGGGCCGTCGCGTTGGCGCCCGTGCCCTGCGTTGCCACCGCGTTGCCGGCGAGCCCGGCGCGGCGCAGGGTGGTGCCGGTGCCGTCGTACCAGTAGACGCGCCCGTCATCCGCGGTGGCGGAGTTCCAGGGCTGGGTGAGCCCCACGCGCCGCTCCGGCCCCTCGAAGGAGACGGTGTTCGAGTTGTAGAAGATGGCGAGCGTCTCCGCCTTGGCGCCGTTGCAGAGCGCGAGCGGCGGCGCCACCCGCCAGCCCGGGTGGCGGTTCTGGAGCTTGGAGAGCAGCTTGAAGACCCCCAGCACCCCGTCGCCCGCGGCGAGGTCTCCCGGGTTGAGGCTCTGGACGCAGCCCGGCTCGATGACGATGAGGATGTCGTAGTTGGGGCCCGCGGCGGGGTTGACCACCTTGAGGATGCGGTTCACCGCAGCGGCCCGCCGCACGAGGTCCGCGCGGAAGTTGTACATGTTCCAGGAGAGGATGCGGACGGGCATGGCTCACCTCACGGTCCAGTTGGCTTCCACGAGCGTGTCGTCTTCCAGCACCGCGGTGGACCGCAGCCGCAGCCGGTTCGTCCGCCAGCAGTAGTACAGGTGCACTTCGTCGTACGCCTCCAGCGGGATGCGCGGGAGGTCGCCCAGCGGCACCAGCCGCTCACGGGCGGCCTCGGCCACACGCACCATGGGCACCATGGGCGGCAGCCAGGGGCGGCGTTCGGGCGGGTGGCTCTCGGCGTCCGCCTGCATCGCATGGTCCAGGGAGATGTCCTGGCCGGCGAGGCTGGCGAACACGGTGAGCTCCGGCGGGAACAGGTGCGCGTTGAACGTCAGGCCGCAGAACTCGAGCCGCGCGCGAATCTGGAACTGGCCCTCGTCGGACTGGTGGCGCCACTCCCACTCCAGCTGGACGTCCCGGAAGACCAGGGCCCCGCCAAGGAAGTTGAAGTCGGGCACCGCGAAGATGGCGTGGGCATCCGTGCGCGCCCCGTTGAGGAGGTCCACGCCCAGCCCCGCCTCGACGAGCCAGGTCCGCCCGCCGACCGCGTCGAGCAGCGTCTTCAGGTGCCGCACGCGGGTGCGCCAGGCGCCGCCCCCCATGAGCGGGTCCAGCGCCGCCAGCGGCAGCTCCATGGGCTCGCGGAGCAGGCTCTTCCAGCAGAGCACCCCTTCGTCCTCGGGCAGGTCCGTCCACACCGGCAGCAGCAGGTCGCCCACCTGCAGCAGGCCGCGCAGCTCCGCGAAGTAGTCCCTGCCGGCCGACGCGGCCCGGGGCCGGCTGTAGATGCGCAGCGAAGCGTTCACCACGCGCGAGTCCGCCATCGCGAGGGTGAAGGGGTAGGACGCCAGCTGGACGTCCGGGTGCCCGTCATCGCGCGGGACGAACTGCCCCACCAGCACCTGGGTGAACGGAGGAGACACGCCGGCCCACAGGTGGGGTCCGAAGCGCACGTCGACGGCGAAGTTGGTGCCGGCGCGGAAGCCCACGTCCCCCTGCGTGGTGTGCTCGTCGTGCGAGCAGAGCACGTAGCGGGGGGAGGAGAACGTGAGGTCCATGTTCTCCTCCCAGGCCATCGACTGGAGCTGCGGGAGCAGGATGTCCGGGGGCACGTAGATGGTGACGCGGTACTGCACCTCCTCGCCCCTCAACATGAAGCGCGACTTCACCCTCCAGCCGCGCGTGCGCTCCTTGCCGTCGACGGTGATGGACTTCAGCGGGTCATGCAGCGACGTGCGGAACTGACTGAGGCCCTTGCGGCTCTTGGAGACGAGCTTGACCTGGACCTCGACGGGCGGAAGGGCGTGCGCGCCGTCATCCGGCTCGCGGTACATCCGCCGCAGGCGCAACGGCGTGCGCCCCTTCGTCTTCAGCTGCACCAGGTGGTGCTTCCCGCTGGGCGGAGCGCCGAACTTCTTGGAGATGTCGCGCCTGCGCAGCAGGGTGGCCACTTCCGGCGCCTGGAGCGATGGGTCGACGAGCTCGAGGGTACCCAGGTTCAGCAGCCGCAGCACGTCATCATGGGCGTGGCCCACGTGGCTGCCGAGGGGGACCCGCTTCTGCTGGACCTCGCTCTTCAACAACTCCAGCAGCGCGCGAAGCACGCGCCGGCTGTACTTGGGCATGGGGCGGCCTCCTTGCGGTGGCGGTGGGGTTCAGCTCACGGACAGGGGCCGCTCGTCCAGGCCCTCCGGCCCCAGGGCGTACTCCACCAGGGCGCTGCCGTCGGGGCTCTCGGCGAGGTAGCGCTCCACGGGGCCGAAGAGCGTGTGCAGCTCGCGGCGGTTGCACGTGGGCAGGTACGCGCGGAGCACGCGCGGGTCGTAGTAGCGGAAGTAGAGGCGGCGGCCCTGCTCGTCCTCCACCTGGAGGAACTTGCGGAAGTGGCGGCGCAAGTCACCCAGGCTCGCGGGCGTGGCGACGAAGATGCCCCAGGACTGGCCCCACGCCTTCGTGAGCAGCTCGCGGGTGGACTCCGCGTCGCGGCGCAGTTGGACCAGGTACGGCGCCACCGCCAGCAATTCGCGCGGCACCGGCCCCTCGTAGAGGCACACGCAGCCGCGCGCCCACTGCATCAGCGTGCGGGTGACGGCGGGGGAGCGGGCGCCGTCGAGGACGGCGTAGACCTCGCAGGGCGGCTCGCCGAAGGCGGGGGGACGCCACAGCAGGTCGAGGACGCGGTCCACGTCCAGCGCGGTGGCGGTGGCCGCCGTCATGCCGCCTTCTTCTTCTGGGCCGCCGCGGCCTTGGCGCACTCCTCACAGAAGGGCATGCCGTCCTTCGAGGCCTGCACGAGCGCGTGGACCTGCGCCGCCGTGTCGATGGGGGCGGGCGCGGGCGCGGGAGGCGGCGCTTCCGCCATGGGCGGCTCCGGCTCCACCTCCGCGACGGGCTCCGGGAAGGACAGGGGCGCATGGCGCGGGCGCTCGTAGGCGAGCACCACCAACTCTCTCAGCACGAGGGCGCGCTCCAGCCGCCGGCGCAGCCGCTGCGCCTCCGCCGAGCGTCCCAGCCGCGAGAGTCCCAGCGGCTCCGGGCCACCGAGGGCCTCGAACAGCGTCCACGCGCTGCCGGGGGCATTGGCCAGCCACCACTCGAGGTGCCAGAGGGCCACCGTCTCCGGCACCCGCGCGGCGTCGTCCTGGGGGGTGACGTCATCGCCCCGGACGAGGAGGTACTCCGCGCTCAACCCGCGCAGGAGCCAGGACTTCCGAGGTGCAGAACCAGTAGAGGCGGGCGCGGGGGGCATGCGTCATGAGGTAATAGCAACCCCTGAGCCAGGAGCCCATACCCTGGTAAGTCCAGAGAATCACGCCCGTGCGGCCACCTCCCGCGTGAGCTGGGGACGCCGGGCGCGTTCCGGGGGGACGCAAGGCCCGTTCCGGGAGGACGCGGGTGCGTTCCGCCCGGACTTCGGCGGCCCTCAGGACAGCCAGAAGTAGGCGGAGGCGATGAGGGAGCGCTTCTCCGTCACCTTCGCCTTCTGCGCCAGGTCCGCGAGCTGCCGGTCCTTGGCGGCGTAGCGCTTCTCCTCCTCGTTGCGGAGGGAGGACAGCTTGCGCCGGTACTCGCGCTCCATCCGGTCCGAGTGGGCCCGCGCCTTCGCCTTGTCCGCCACGTCCTCGGCGGTCGACACGGCCTTGCGCGCGTCGATCCAGGTCTGCCGCGCGGCCTCCACGGCCTCGCGCGACTCCATGAGGCAGTCCTCGACGTACCGGTCCGCGCGCTCCTTGGCCTTGTCCAGCTCCAGGGCGTTGCGGCGCTCGGCGGCCCGGACGATTTCCTCCTTGGCCGCCACCAGCGACTGCTCCTGCATGAGCTGCACGGACACCGGGGCGGGCTGGCGCCGCTTCTCCTCCTTCGCCGCCAGCTTCACGAAGTGCGCGCCGTCCTGCAGCGGCAGCGCCCGGAAGGCACCGTCCCGCTCGCGCACGAGCACCAGGTGGACCAGCTTCTCCTCCGGCTTGATGCCCGTCGTCTCGAACTTGTAGGCGAACCACCAGCCCTCGCAGCCGGCCAGTCGCGCCAGCCGCGACGGCAGTCCGGACGCGTCCAACTGCAGGTAGGCCACCGCGTCCTGCGTGCGCCCCTTCACCGCGTACGCGGCCTTGGCAATCTCCAGCCGCCCCGAGGTGCGGCTGCCCAGCACGGAGCTGGTGAGCGCGCGCGCCTCCTGCTGCCGCTTGGCGAGGGCTTCCTTCGTCTGGTCCTGCTGCCCGCGCAGCCGCCGCCGCACGTCGCCGTCGAAGCGCTCCAGCACCACCGAGCGCATCTCCGTCATGCGCTTGCTGATGCGGCCCTCCATCTCCTCGCGCAGCTTGTCGAAGGCGACGTTGATCTCCTCCGGCTTCCGGCAGGACTGGTAGATGTCGAGGATGCGCCGCTCGAAGTCGACGCCGCTCTCCAGCGCGCCGAGGATTTCGTCCGACGCGCCGAAGACACCGTCGAAGAGGTTGAGCTTCTTCTCCAGGAGCTCGAACAGGCGCGCGTCCGCCGCGTTCATCCGGTTGAGGAAGTTGATGACCAGCACGTCCCGCTGCTGGCCGTACCGGTGGCACCGGCCGATGCGCTGCTCCACGCGCTGCGGGTTCCACGGCAGATCGTAATTGACGACCAGGTTGCAGAACTGGAGGTTGAGTCCCTCGGCGCCGGCCTCGGTGCAGATGAGGATCTGCGACTTGTTGCGGAAGTCGTCCACCAGCGCGCGGCGCTCTTCCGGCGTGCTGGCCAGGTCACCCGCCAGAAGGGAGATCTTGCCCTTGTAGCCGCTCTCCGAGAGGAGGTTGAAGAGGTACTGCTGCGTGCGCTTGGACTCGGTGAAGATGAGCGCCTTCTCCGGCCAGCTGTGCGCGCGCATCACCCCGAAGGTGCGGTCCAGGCCGCGTACGAGCGCCGCGCCCTTGGCGTTGACCTTGATGGAGTCCGCCAGGTCCGCGTATTGCCGCAGCTCCCAGACCTCCTGCTCCAGGACGCGCACGTTGGGCGCCTTGGCCGGGTCGTCGGACCACTCCTCGCCCTCCTCGACGAACTGCTTGGCCTCCTCGGGTTCGAACATCGCCAGCGCCTGCTGGCCCAGCTTCGCCGCCTGGAGGCGCTTCTCGAGGTTCTCCGACAGCCGGCGCAGGGTGGGTGCAATCGCGTACGTCGAGGACGCCAGCAGCTTGCGGTAGCAGAGCGTCAGCAGCGTCTTCTTGCCGGGTTCAATCGCCGCGGCCTCCGAGCGCTGGAGGTACTCGCTGACCTTCTCGTAGAGGTCGTGCTCCTCGGGGGAGGGGGTGAAGTCCTCCACGATGGAGCGGCGGTTGGTGTAGCGGACGTACTCGCGCACCTGCCGGCGCAGGGTGCGCTGCACCACGGGGGCCAGCCGTTCCTTCAATTCGGCGACGGCGGACTCGGACATGCCGCCGCCCTCGTCCACGCGGTAGCGGCTGCGGAAGGCGTGCTCGGGGCCGAGGATCTGCTCGTCCAGCAGGGACATCAGCCCGAACAGCTCCATGATGTCGTTCTGGAGCGGGGTGGCGGTGAGCAGCAGCTTGGGGCGCCCGGCCAGCGCGGCCTTGAGCGCCTGGCCCATCTTGTTGTTGGCGCGGTGCGCGTTGCGCAGGCGGTGGGCCTCGTCGATGACGACCACGTCCCACGGAATCTCCGCCACCAGGGCGCCCTTGTTGGCCGCGAAGGGGTGGGAGCAGATGACGGGGAAGGGCTGGTCGAAGCAGTTGCCGGTGGCCCGCACGGTGCGGCCGTCCACCAGCACGCTGTCCAGGTCGAACTTCTCCCGCAGCTCGCTGTTCCACTGCGCGCGCAGCGTGGCCGGGGAGAGGATGAGGATGCGGTTCTTCCCCTCCGCCATCAGCTGGGCGATGACGAGGCCCGCCTCAATCGTCTTCCCCAGTCCCACCTCGTCGCCCAGCATGCAGCCGCCGCGCGACAGCGAGTCGAGCGCGAACATGGCGCCCTCGACCTGGTGCGGGTTGAGGTCCACCTTCGCTTCCGCGAGCGCGCCGGCCAACCGCTGCTGCGTGTCTCCACTCTTCGCCAGCAGCTCTTCCGCCAGCAGCCGTTCGTGGAACGGGGTCAACGTTCGTGTGGGCTCGGAATCCACCCGTGACGCCATCGCCGCCGCCGCCGCCGCCGCGTCGACCTCCACCTCCACCCTCAAGCCCCTCGCGCCCTCCGCCAAGACCGTCTCCATCCGTGATGTTCGAGGTCGCCCGCCACAGAGGCGGGCGAGAGAGACGCGCCATTTTGTTGACGGAGACGTGTCTGTAAAGGGGGTCGTCTCCGGAGCCTAGAATTCGGCCTCGGCGCGATTGGCATGCTTCCGCGCGAGCGACGCGTGCACGCGGCTCATGCGCGCTTCATGCAATCTTTCCGCTGGACTTGACGGAAGGACTCAGAGCAGCCCACGCGATTTCACGTCCAGGTACACGTTGAGCGCCGCCGCGCCGAAGCCGCGCGCGGGGGCCCGCACCACGAGGGCACCGGCGTCGCGCAGGGTGGTGGCGGTGCGGCGGTACTCGGCCTCCAGCCGCGCCGCGGCCTGCCGCGCGTAGGCGTCCCGCGCATCCCGGGGCACACCTGTCGCCGCGGCCTCCACATCCTCGTCCAGCAGCGAGGCGACGACGGGCAGGTGGCGGGGGCGCAGCGCGAGGGTGCGGGTGAGGAGGCTGGCGGAGGCGTCCGGGTCCACCAGGTCCGTGAAGAGCACCACCAGCGCGCGGCGCGTCTGCCGGGCGAAGGCGAAGTCGAAGGCGCGGCCGTAGTCGCTCTCCTCCAGCGCTGCCTCGGTGCGGTAGAGCGACTCGGTGATGAGGCGCAGGTGCTCGCGGCCTTTTCTCGGCGGGAGGAAGGCGCGCACGTCGCTGGCGAAGGCGAGCACCCCCACCACGTCCCCCGCGTCCAGGCCCACGCGCGCCAGGCGCAGCGCCGCGTCCACCGCGTGGTCCAGCTTGCGGCGCCCCTGCACCTGTCCGGCCATGTGGCGCCCGCAGTCCAGCAGCAGCAGCACCGGTTGGTGCTTCTCCGGCTGCCACGTGCGCACCAGCGTGTCCCCGTGCCGCGCGGACGCCTTCCAGTCGATGTGGCGGTAGTCGTCTCCGGGGCGGTACTCGCGCAGCGACTCGAACTCGCGCCCCTCCGCCGCGCGGCGTCGCTGGGTGCGCGCGGAAGGGGACTCCGACGCACGGGCCAGCGCCAGGGCCTCGCGCGAGAGCGCCGTCAGGTCCGGGTACACCTTCACGCTCTGCGCGGCCGGCACGCGGACCTGGCGCGCGCACAGCCCCAGCGGCCCCAGCAGGCGCAGGTGCACGTCCCCGAAGCGCGCGTCGCCTCGCGCCGGTGGGGTGATGAAGTACGTGAGCCGGGGCGGCGGCGTGCCCGGAGGTGGCGCGCCACCGGGGAGGGTGAGGGCCTGGCGGTGGCCGGTGCTGGCCACGTCCTCCGGGGGCTCGTCGCGGGCCTCCAGGCGCAGGGGGCTGGTGCCTCCGTCGGTGCGCTCGAATTCGAGATGCACGGGGTTGCGCGTGCCGGAGGAGAGGATGGGCTCCACCTGGCGCCGCACCGTCAGCGCGTCCGCGCGGGGGGCACGCAGGAAGTCCACGGCGCACAGCACGAGCACCGCCACGTTGACCGCCAGCGCCAGCCAGCCGAAGGCCGGGCCCGCCACCGCGAGCGCGGCCGGGACGAGCCCCGCCGCCAGCAGCGCCACGGCGAGGCCCGTGGGGACGGGACGGCCGGCGCTCACCGGGGCACTCGCACCCGCTCGAGCGTCTGCCGGAGGACGTCGTCCACGGTGACGCCTTCCACCTCGGCCTCGGCCTTGAGCAGGAGGCGGTGGTTGAGGACGCTGAAGGCCACGGCCTTCACGTCGTCCGGGGTGACGAAGCCCGTGCCCAGCAGCGCCGCGCGCGCCTTGGCCGCCGCCAGCAGCGCCTGCGCCGAGCGGGGGCTGGCCCCCAGGCGCACCCTCGGGTGGGCGCGCGTGTCGCGCACGACAGTCACGACGTACTGGATGATGGAGTCGTCACACGACACGCGGGCGGCGCGCGCCTGCAATTCCAGCAGGGTGGGCGCATCCAGCACGCGCTCCGTGGTGGTCGGCCGGCCCTCGCGCTGGTGGAAGGAGCGCAGCATGGTGACTTCCGAGTCCCCGTCCGGATAGCCCACGCGCACGCGCATGAGGAAGCGGTCCAATTGCGCCTCGGGCAGCGGGTAGGTGCCCTCCAGCTCCAGCGGGTTCTGCGTGGCCACCACGAAGAAGTGCGGCGGCAGCGGGTGCGAGACGCCGTCGATGGTGACCTGCCGCTCCTCCATGGCCTCCAGCAGCGCGGCCTGCGTCTTGGGCGGGGTGCGGTTGATTTCGTCCGCGACGACGACTTCCGTGAAGATGGGGCCCTTCACCAGGCGGAAGGCGTTGTCCTGCGGCTGGAAGATGTTGGTGCCGAGGATGTCCGCCGGCATCAGGTCCGGGGTGAACTGGACGCGGGTGAACATCAGCCCCAGCGCGCCGGCCATGCTGCGCGCGGTGAGCGTCTTGGCCACGCCGGGCACGCCCTCCAGCAGCACGTGTCCGCGCGCGAGGAAGGCCGTCACCAGGTCGGCCAGTACGCGCTGCTGCCCGAAGACGGCCGCGCCGAGCGCGGAGGTGAGGCGGGTGAGGGGAGAGGCGTCGGACATGGAGGAAGACGCTAGCCCGCTGCCGCGTGGCGCGGCAGCGGTTTCGTCAAGGGCCGTGCGCGCCTCAGGCGGGCTTGCTCTTCAGGCCCATCAGCGTCCCGCCCAGCGCCGCGAGCGAGCCCAGCACCGCGAGGAAGACGCCGAAGCTGGGCGACGAGTTCATCATCTCCGCGTTGCCGATGGGCGTGGGCACGCGCGTGGTGTCGGCCGACACCTTGATGAAGATGATGCACCAGACGAGGCACAGGAAGCAGAACAGCAGCTGGGCCATCCACGGCACCACCGGGCCCAGCTTCGCGAACGAGCCCTTCACGCGCATGCCGACGACGGTCATCGTGAGGATGGACAGCACGAAGGCGCCGACGCCCGTGCTCATCAGCCCCAGCACGTCGCCGTCCGCCGCCGTCTCCTTCCACGGCAGGAAGCACGAGAACAGCACCGCCGCCGCGCTCCAGAAGGCAATCTTGTCCCCGCCCGCGAGCAGGCCGAACAGCTCCTTCGCGTCGCGGATGACCTCCTCCGGGTCCACGACGGGGTTGTCGCCGGAGCCGCCCCGGGGCGAGCGGTCCCACGGGTCCGGCCCCGCCTCGACGGGGTCTGCCACGGGCGGAGGCGGCGCGCGGCGAGGCGCGGCGCGTGCGGGCCGGGCGGCGCGAGCGGGCGCGGCCCGGGCGATTTCATCCATGCTGCGGATGTTGGTGGACTCCGAGTCCGGCGGCGGCGCCGCGGTGCGGCTCCCCGACTTGCCCTTGGGACGCGCGGACGCGGCGGGCTTCGCCGGCCGAGGGTCCTCCTCGGCGCCGGTGGCCTCGTTGTCGTCGTCTGCGGGGGGCTCGGCGGAGAGGAAGGATCCGTCGATGATGTAGTCGCAGACGGAACAGATGGACGTGTTGGCGGCTACCTTCGAGCCGCAGCCAGGACAGTTCAGGACCAGCGCTCCCGAGGAGAGAAACGAGGATGCATCTTCGGAGCCCCGGCCCGCGCGTGTCAAACCCGCTGCGTCCTAACCCCTGGATTTTCGCGGGGAATTGACCTAGGCCCCAGCGCATGAGCCGCCTGCGCACCGCCCGTGCATTGACTGCCTGCCTCGCTGTCCTCGCGCTGTCCTCCGGCTGTGTCCGCGCCGTGCCCTCGCCGGACACGGAGCCGGTGGACGCGGCGACCCTGGCCCGCATCCAGGACTGGGAGGACCGCCGCTCGCTGGGAGACGGGGCGCTCCTGGCGCTGGCCACGGGCGCGCAGGACGCGCGGGTGCGCGCGAGGGCCCAGCGGGCGCTGGCCCGCATCCAGGACCCGGCCACGCTGGACACGGTGGTGGCGGGGCTGAAGGACGCGGAGCCCGGCGTGCGCGACGAGGCCGCCTTCGCCGCCGGGGAACTGGCCCTGTCGTGGGAGCCGCTGACGGAGGCGGAGCGCACGCGGCTGGCGGACGCGCTGCTGGAGGCCGAGGGCGCGGAGCGCGAGGCGCGGGTGCGCACGACGTTGCTGGACGCGCTGGGCCGCGCGGGCACTCCGGCGGCGGTGGCGCGGCTGGTGGAGCGGCTCCAGGGCGAGGACGTGGAGGTGGCGGGCCGGGCCGCGCTGTCGCTGGGCGTGGCCGCGCGGCGGGGTGGGGCGGCGGTGGTGTCGGGCGTGTCGCTGTTGCCCGTGGTCGCGCTGCTGGCGGCGGAGCGGCCGGTGGAGGCGCGCTACGGAGGCGCGTATCTGCTGATGACGGCGAAGCGCGCGGAGGCGCTGCCCGTGCTGCGCGGCTGCCTGGGGGATGCGGACGCGGACGTGCGCGGCCTGTGCGCGAAGGCCTTCGGCGACCTGGGCGGGCCGGAGGATGCGCTGGTGCTGGGGCGGTTGTTGGAGGACCCGGTGCCGCGCGTGGCGGCGGAGGCGGCGCGCTCGCTGGCGAAGCTGGCCGCGAAGTGCAGCGGCCCGTGCACGGCGGTGGATGCGCTGGAGGCGCTGGCGCCCCGGGCGAAGCGCGTGGCGCGGGGGCTGGAGGCACCGGAGGTAACGAGCACCGAGGCCGGAGGCGCGGGTGCTGAAGGCTCGACGGCGAGTGGTGCCGGCCGCACGTCCCAGGGCGCCGCTGGAGCGGCTGCGGAGTCGCGCGGCAGCGACGGCGCGGACGCGAAGGTGGAGACGCTGGCCCGCTCCTCGGAGGGGCACGCGATTCTGGCGCTCGCGCAGCAGGGGCTGCCCGAGTTCGCCGCGCCCCTGCTCGTGTCACTGCGGTTGGCGCTGGCGGACGCGGAGCGGGGCGCGGCCTCGGACCTGGCGCGCACGGACCTCGGGTGGCTGGACTGCCGGCTGGCGGCGGCGCTGGACCGGCAGCGCGGCGTGCCCGGGGACTCGCGCTCCTGTGGCTTCGGCCGCGTGCAGGACGAGCGGCGGCTGGCCCTGGGCATTCGCGAGACGGCGCTGTCGCAGGGGAAGGGCGCCGCGGACTTCGCGGTGGGCTACCTGCGCCACCGGGACGCGCGCGTGCGCCTCGCGGCGCTGGAGGCCCTGGGCGCCCGGCCGGTGCTCCGGACGGCCACGGCGGTGCAGCCGCTCGTCGAGGGCGATGACCTGGTGGTGGCCGGCGCGGCCGCGGCCACGCTCGGGAAGATCGACGCCAAGGTCCTCCTGCCCGTGGTGGAGAGACTCGCCGACCGCGTGCCGAAGGAGCCGGGAGACCTGGCCGAGCCGGTGGCCGGCGCGCTCGTCGCCCTCCAGGGCAGCGCCGCGGAGCCGCGCTTCCGCGAGTGGCTGAAGCACCCCAACGCCAACGTGCGCCGCGTGGCCGCCGAGGCCCTCACGCAGCTCACCGGCCAGCCCGTGCGCTCGGAGCGCGTGGAGCTTCCGGCGGACACCTTCCGTCCCGAGCCCGCGCCCGCCCGGGCCGGCCTCGTCTTCCGCACCGCCAAGGGCGACATCACCGTGCGCCTGGACGCGGAGGAGGCGCCGCTGACTTCGGGCAACCTGTACGCGCTGGCGCTCAAGGGCTACTTCAACGGCACCACGTTCCACCGCGTCGTCCCGGACTTCGTCGCGCAGGGCGGAGACCCGCGCGGGGACGGGGAGGGTGGCCCCGGCTACTCCATCCGCTGCGAGATGACGCGCCGGCCGTACCTCCGGGGCACCGTGGGCATGGCGCTCGCGGGCAAGGACACCGGCGGCAGCCAGTTCTTCTTCACCCACGCGCCGCAGCCCCACCTGGACGGCCGCTACACGGCCTTCGGCGAGGTGGTGTCCGGAATGGACGTGGTGGATGCGCTCCTCGAGGGGGACATCATCCGCGAGGTGCGCGCGGTGCAGCTGTCGCCGTAGGCCTCGACGCTCAGGCGCCGCTGGCCTTGGCCATCGACGGAGGGCCGAGCGGGTGGCCATGCCACCGCCGGTTCTCCTCCTCCTCCATCGCCTCCACCTCCTGGCGGATGCGCTGCCACTCCGTCTCCGGGATGCGCAGGAAGGCCTCCGCCAGCGCCGGGTCGAACTGGGTGCCCGCGCAGCGGCGGATTTCGTCCCGCGCCACGCTCATGGGCCGCCCCTTGCGGTAGGGCCGGTCCGACGTAATCGCGTCCACCGTGTCCGCGATGCAGAAGATGCGCGCCCCGAGGACGATGTCCTCGCCCCCCAGGTTCTGCGGGTAGCCCTTGCCGTCCCAGCGCTCCTGGTGCTGCAGCACGATGAGCGCCGCCTCGTGCAGGTAGGGCATCTTCGCCAGCATCCGGTAGCCGAACTCCGGGTGCTTGCGCATCTCCACCCATTCATCCGGCGTCAGCGGGCCGGGCTTGAGCAGGATGGAGTCGCGCACGCCAATCTTGCCGATGTCATGCAGCAGCGCGCCCTGTTCCACCACGTCCAGCGCGGCCCCCGTCATCCCCACTTCCTGGGCCAGCCGCCGCGAGTAGAGCGACACCCGGCGCGAGTGCCACTGCGTCTCCGTGTCGCGGTAGTCCAGCGCGCTGATGAGCCCGTCCAGCAGGCCCGCGGTGCGCTCCACCACCCGGCGCTCCAGGTCGCGGTTGATGGCCACCAATTCCGCGTTCTTCTCCGCCACCTCGCGCGTCAGCCGCTCGTTGGCGTCCACCAGGCGGTAGTGCTCGAAGGCCTGCCGCACGCTGCTCGTCAGCTCGCTCAGGGACCAGGGCTTGCCCAGCAGGCGGAAGACCTCGCCGCGGTTGACGGCCTCGGACGCGGTGCGGAAGTCCGCCGCCGCCGTCAGCATCAGCCGCACGGCCTTCGGGTTCCGCTCGCGCAGTGCGCCCAGCAACTCGACGCCGTTGAGGTACGGCATCATGAAGTCCGTCAGCACGACGTGGAAGCCCACCTCGCGCGCCGCCAGCGCCGGGTCGCTGTGCGTAATGACCTCGTAACCTTCCGTCTGCAGAATCCGGGAGAGCGCGGCGAGGATGAGCACGTCGTCATCCACCACGAGGATTCGGTCCATGTCTGCGGATTCTCCGGGGAGGCGAGCTTGCTCTCCCTTATACACGCGTCCCTCGCCGTCAAAACAGGGGCCCCATGGCGCTTGTGTGCTCGCAAGTCCCGGAAATCCTTGGAGGTTCTCTCAGTCCGGAAGAGTCGCACATCCAAGTGACGCTTGCCTGCTCGCCAAGGTGTGTTTTATGGTGCCAACGCAGTCCGCGTGGTGTCGCTAACCCCTTGGAATCCTGGAGCAATCTCCGATGGCTAGAGCCCCCGAAGGGCCAGTGCCGGTGGTGGTGATGGGGCTGGGGTTCATCGGTCAGGAGATTGCCAGGGCCGCGATGTCGTCTCCCGAGGTGGAGCTCATCGGCGCCGTGGACACGCAGCCTTCGCTGGTGGGGAGTGCCCTGGGAGACGTGCTGGGCGGTCCCGCGCCTCGCGTGAAGGTGGTGGACTCGCTGGAGAAGGCGGTGGCGAAGCGCAAGGGCGTGGTGCTGCTGCACGCCACCGGCTCCAGGCTGCCGCAGGTGATGGAGCAGATTCTGGCGGCGCTGAAGCTGGGCCTGCCGGTGGCCAGCACCTGCGAGGAGCTGGCCTTCCCGTACCTCAAGTACCCGGAGCTGGCGGACAAGCTGGAGCAGGCCGCGCAGAAGGCGGGCGTGGCGGTGGTGGGCACCGGCGTCAATCCCGGCTTCGTGCTGGACAGGCTGGTGGCCATCGCCGGCCAGGTGTGCGGGCCGGTGCGCCGCGCCACCGCGACGCGCGTGGTGGACGCACGCCTGCGGCGCGAGGCCCTGCAGCGCAAGGTGGGCGCGGGCCTGACGGAGGACGAGTTCTTCGAGCTGGTGGACAGCGAGCAGCTCGGCCATGTCGGCCTGGTGGAGTCCGCGGCGCTGGCGGCCCTGGGACTCGGGCTGGATTGCGACGACTACGAAGAAGAAGTAGCCCCCGTGTTCGCCGAGGAGGACATCACCGGCGGCGCATTCCCTGTGAAGAAGGGGCGGGTGGCGGGCATGTTCCAGTCCGTGGTGGGTTTGGAGGAGGGGCAGGAGCGGGTACGGCTGGAGCTGACCATCGCCGTGGGGGCGGACGACCCGAAGGACCGCATCGAAATCGACGCGGACCCGAAGCTGGTGCTGGAAATCCCGGGGGGAGTGGCGGGCGACCGGGCCACCGCGAATGCGCTGGTGAATGCCGCGCCACGCTTGACGGCTGCCGAAGCAGGGCTCCTCACGGTGCTCGAGCTTCCGGCCGGACGTTAGAGTCAGGAGAGGGAAATGCTGGACAAGAACGCGATCGGTCGCGCCTCGCCGCCGACGCTCAATGAGGTCGAGAAGGGTGCCATCCGCCGCTTCGCGGAGGCAATCGGCGACTACAACCCCATCTACTACGACGAGGAGTACGCGCGGGCGTCCGGCTATCCCACCATCATCGCTCCTCCCACGTTCCCCGCGTCCTTCCACTCCGCGGCGGACCTGCGGGAGCTTCTGGGGGTGGGCATCAAGAGCCTGCTGCACGCCGAGCAGGGCTTCGACTACGAGCGGCCCATCTTCGCGGGTGACCGCATCTACGTCTCCACCCGCGTGTCGGATGTGTTCGAGCGCCCCGGCATCTCCGGGCGCATGGACATCGCCGTCATCGAGGACGAGGGCCGTGACGAGGAGGGCAATCTCGTGTTCCGCGCCCGCCGGACGCTGGTGGTCCGCGCCACCAAGGAGACCCCGTGATGCCCGCGCGCAAGTTGTACTTCGAGTCCATCCGCGTAGGTGACGAGCTGCCGGCCCTGGCCAAGGCGCCCGTCGACCGCGTGCAGCTGTCCCGCTACGCCGGTGCCTCCGGTGACTACAACCCCGTCCACGTGGACGAGATCTACGCCAAGAGCGTGGGCATGCCGAGCGTCTACGCGCCCGGCATGCTGGTCATGGGCATGCTCGGCCAGCTCATCAGCGACTGGGCCCGCGGCGGCCAGATGCGGCGCTACAACGTGCGCTTCATCAAGATGGTGTGGCCGGGCGACACCGTCGTCTGCAAGGGCCGCGTCAGTGACAGGCACGGCACCGGCGGCCGCTACTTCGTCGAAATCGACCTCTGGGCGGAGAACCAGCGCGGCGAGCTGGTGATGAAGGGCACCTCGCAAATCCAGCTCTTCTTCTCCCTCGAGGACGAGAACCGGCAGCGCTCCGGCCAGGCGCCCATCGTCGTGGAAGTCCCCCGAGAGAGCCTGAGCACCGCCGCCCCGGCTGCCGCCGCCGCCAGCGGCGAGGCCGCTCTCGAGGAGGGCGAGGAGGGGGACGAGCGCCGCACTGGCGCTTCTTCCAAGAAGACCGCTCCCCGAGAGAAGCCCGCCGCCAAGACGGCGTCCCTGCCTACCGCCAAGAAGGCGAAGAAGTAGGCTCTTTCCCGCGCGCTTGACGGGCGGTTCTGACCGCCCCTCAACGCGCGGTGTCATTCAGGGTTGACTCAAAAATCAGTCGCCGCCACACTTCCTGCGTCTTACCTGGGCCACTGACCCTTTTGCCCTCCTGGAGGGCAGGCAGTGAGCCGTCACGCAGGAGTGGCCATGTCCGCCGGCATCAACACCTACAAGACCGACCTCAGAGAAATCTTCTTCACGCTGTTCGAGCAGTTCGGCTTCGGCCAGGTGTCCGGCCAGGCCCCGTACGAGGCCTGGGGCCCGGACGAGGCCAAGGCGGTGCTCACGGAGACGTACCGCTTCGCGCGCGAGGTGCTCGGGCCCCTCAACTCGGTGGGCGACCGCGAGGGCTGCCGGGTGGAGAACGGCTCCGTCTTTACCCCCACCGGCTTCAAGGACGCGTGGAAGAAGCTCTATGAGCAGGGCTTCAAAACGGTAGCCGTGGACCCCGAGCACGGTGGCCAGGGCGCGCCGATGATGCTCCAGGTGACGGTGGAGGAGCTGCTGTCGGGGGCCAACACCGCGTTCAACATGTACCCCGGCCTGGCCTTCGGCGCGGCGGAAGTCATCGCCGAGTGCGGGACGCCCGCCCAGCAGAAGATGTTCGTGGAGCGGATGCTCAACGGCACGTGGGGCGGCACCATGTGCCTCACCGAGCCGCACGCCGGCTCCGACGTGGGCGCGGCCAAGTCCACCGCCCGCCGCAACGGCGACGGCACCTACAACATCCGCGGGACGAAGATCTTCATCTCCGGCGGCGACCACGACATGGCGGACAACATCATCCACCTCGTGCTCGCGCGCATCGACGGTGCCTCGCCGGGCACCAAGGGCCTGTCGCTGTTCATCGTCCCCAAGCTGCGCATCAACGCGGACGGCAGCGCCGGCAAGGCGAACGACGTGGGCGTGGGCTCCATCGAGCACAAGATGGGCATCAACGGCTCCGCCACCTGTGTCATCAACTTCGGTGAGAGCGACGCGTGTATTGGCGAGCTCGTCGGCACCGTCGAGCACGTCGGCATGAGCCAGATGTTCAAGATGATGAACGGCGCGCGCATCGCCGTGGGCATCCAGGGCCTCGGGCTCGCGTCGGCCGCGTACTACAACGCGCTCGACTACGCGAAGGACCGCAAGCAGGGCTCGCACTTCACCAAGTGGAAGGACCCCACCGCGCCCCGCGCCGCCATCATCGAGCACCCGGACGTGCGCCGCATGCTGCTGGACATCAAGGCGCACGTGGAGGGCATCCGCTCGCTCATCATCAAGCTGGCCATGCACCTGGACAAGGCGCGCCAGCTGGCCGGCAAGGACGACGACGCGGCCACCTACCACAAGGGACAGGTGGAGCTGCTCACCCCGCTGGTGAAGGCCTACGGCTCCGACCAGGCCTTCCGCCTGTGCGCCCAGGCCATCCAGGTCTACGGCGGCGCCGGCTACATCCAGGACTACCCGGTGGAGCAGTACACGCGCGACTCGAAGATCTTCTCCATCTACGAGGGCACCAACCACATCCAGGCCATGGACCTGGTGGGCCGCAAGCTGGGGCAGGCCGGCGGCACGCACTTCCAGCAGTTCATGGGTGACGTGGGCGCCTTCATCGAGGCCAACCGCGAGCACGCCGTGTACGGCGAGGCCGTGAAGACGCTGGCGTCCGCGCAGGAGGCCGTCATGGCCAGCGCGATGACGGTGTTCAGCTGGTCCCAGGACGGCGCGAAGTTCCCGCTGATTCCGCTGTCCGCCAACCGCTTCCTGCAGATGATGTCCGAGCTGGCGGTGGGCTGGCTGCTGCTGGACGCCGCCCTCATCGCCGACAAGGCCCAGGGCACCGTGTCCGCGGACCACCCGGACCGCGCCTTCTACGAGGGCAAGAAGTTCAGCGCCCTCTACTACGCGCGCAACGTGCTGCCCGGCGTGGAGCAGGCCGCGCGGATGATTGCCACCGAGGACACCTCGCCGATGGACATCTCGGACGCCGCCTTCGGCTCCGTCTGAGTCACCGACCCTTCACCGGGGGCACCTGAAACACCTGAGGCCACCCGGGCTCCTTCGCCTGGGTGGCCTCTGTGTTTTTCCACGCGAGCCCGAAGGCTTCCGGGCGCTAGTCGCTCTCTCGCACGCCGATGGCGAGCTGACCGAGGCCGGCCTTCTTCGCCAGCTCCATCACCTGCACCACGGTGCCGTGGGGGACGCCTTCGTCTGCCTGGACGATGACCACGGTGTCCGGGTCCTTGAGCTTCGCGTTGTCGAAAGTCTTGCGCAGCTCGTCCTCGGAGACGACGTTGCCGGCGAGCACGAAGCGCCCGTCGGCGAGCACCGCCACGGACAAGTCCGTGCTGCGCGCGGTGACGTCCGCCGCGCCGCCCTTGGGCAGATTGACCTTCAAGCCGGCCTTGGCGCCGCCGCCGGGCCCCTGCTGGACGATGACGGAGCTGGTCACCATGAAGATGATGAGCAGCACCAGGAAGATGTCGGTGAGGGGGGTGATGTTGATTTCCGCGAAGACGCCCTCGTCGCCTTCGTTGTCACCCGGAGTTCTGCCCATGGCCATGGTGGAGGTCCTCCGGGCTCAAGCCAGCTTCGGGTCGGGGCGAGGCACGGCGGGGGGCTGGGACTCGCGGGTGGGGGCCGGCTCGGGGGGCAGGGGGACGCCCGAGGCGCGCTCCTTGAGCAACTCCACGAACTCGTCACCCAGCAGGCGCAGCTCCACCAGCACGCGCGACAGGCGGGCCTGGAAGTAGTTGTAGAAGAGCATGGCCTGCACCGCGACGAGGATGCCCACGGCGGTGGCGACGAGCGCCTCGGAGATGCCCGTCATCACGGCCGCGCTGCCGCCGGTGCCGCCGGCCTCCACGTCCAGGCCCAGGTCCTTGAAGGAGCGCATGATGCCCGCCACGGTGCCGAACAGGCCGACGAAGGGGGTAATCGAGCCGATGGTGGCGAGCACCCACAGGTGGCGGCGCAGCTTCAGGCCCACCTGGGCGCGCTCGCGCTCCACGGCGGCCTCCACGCCGGCGCCCCCGCTGGTGCGAGAGCGCTCCAGGCGGTCGAAGCCGGCGAGGAAGATGTCGGCCGTCACCGAGTCCGAGCGCTCGGCGGCGGTGCGGGCGGCGGCCATGTCGCCACGCAAGAGGTGCTTGTTGACGGTCTCGCCCAGGGTGCGGGAGCGCTCGCTCACCCCCCACAGCGCGATGAGCCGCTCGACGGCGACGACCAGCGCGACGACGGAGGCCAGCAGCAGCAGGGCGAGGGTGACGCCGCCCAGGCGAAGGTAGTGGAGGATGTCGTTCAGGCTCATTGGTGGGTGACCAGGCAGGGCGGCATGGCCCAGACTAGGAGATATGAACCGCGCAGCCGCCGCAATCTTCCTGGCAGTCCTCTGTTCGGCCTGCCCCAAGCGAATTGAGTTCGGTCCTGAAGGCGAAATCACCGACGCGAAGGTCGTCTACCAGCGCGTCCGCGAGAATCAGGACAACATCGTGTCCCTGGAGGGCGACTCCAAGCTGCGCGTCGAGTCCCCGCAGGGCAGTGGCACGTTGAGCATGTTCGTCTCCGTCACCCGGCCGGCCCTGCTGCACCTGGAGACGTTCGACTTCTTCAACCGCCCGCTCGCCTCCCTGGTGTCGGACGGGAAGGGCTTCGGCCTGTACCAGACGGAAACGAACACGTACTACCAGGGGCCCGCGAGCCCGGAGAACGTGTCGCGCTTCCTGCCGGTGGTGCTGCCCAACCAGGAGCTGGTGGCCATCATGCTCGGCCAGGTGCCCCTCGTCCCCCCGGAGCGGATGACGCTGGAGCTGGACCGCAAGAAGGGTGTCTACGTGTTGACGCTCTACAGCGGGCCGGCCACCCAGGTACTCCACGTGCACACCAAATACCTGCGCGTGATGAAGAGCCAGGTGCGGGGCGTGCCCGGGTACGACCTGGGCTTCGACGACTTCCAGGAGAAGGGCTCGCTCATCTTCCCCGGCAAGGTGGAGCTGGTGGCCGAGCAGGCGAAGACGCAGCTTCAGCTGCGCTACCAGCAGATCTCCCTCAACGGGCGGCCGGACCTCACGCTCTACGAGCTGCTCCCCCCGGAGGGGGCCAAGGTGGTGGAGGTGGACGAGCGCGGCCGGGAGCTGCCGGCCGGGGCGCCCTCTCAGCCCCCCGTCTCGTCCGAGCCCGCACCGGCAGTGCCGGGTTCCTGACCGGGCAGGCGCGGAAGAAGGGGCGCTGACCGCCGAGTCGATCTAGAGTGCCCCCCACGACATGGCACAGATCAAGCTCGGAGAACTGCTGATCAAGGCGAATGTGCTCCAGGAGAGCCAGCTCAAGGCCGCGCTCGCCGAACAGGCGAAGTGGGGCGGAAAGCTGGGCGAAATCCTGGTCAGGATGAGCCTCGTCTCCGAGGACATCCTGGTGCGCGCGCTGTCCAAGCAGCTCGGCATGCCGGCGGTGAACCTGGACGCGGTGCAGATGGTGCCGCCGCACGTCAAGGCGAAGATTTCCTCGCAGACGGCGCGCGACTTCTCCGTGCTGCCGCTGCAGCTGCGCGACGACGGCAAGACGCTGGTGGTGGCGATGTCCGACCCGCTCAACGTGCGGATGCTGGACGAGCTGCGCGCCGTCACCAAGTGCCGCATCGTCCCCAACGTGGCGGGCCGCAGCTCCATTGCCCGGGCCTTCCAGCGCATCTACGAGGAGAACGCGGAGCTGGAGGACGCGGACACCAACTTCAAGGTGGTGGACGCGCAGGGCCGCACGGTGGTGAAGAACCTCAAGGACCTGGACCCGGCAGCGGCCGCCGTGGCCGCCGCTCCCGCGGCCCGTCCGCCTCCGCCTCCTCCGGCCCCCGCCGCCACGCGCCCGAGCACGGAGACGCCCGCGGTGCGCCCGGCCGCCAGCGGCAGCCCCGCGGAGCTGCTGCGCAGCGTGGAGGACGTGCAGCGCAAGGAGGTCGCCGCCCTCAAGGCGATGGTGGAGTTGCTCATCGAGAAGGGTGTCTTCTCGCGCGAGGAGTACCTCGCCAAGGTCAAGCGGTAGCCCCGGCCCATGCGCAAGAAGATTGGCGAGCTGCTCATCGAGGCGGGTGTGGTGACGGAGGAGCAGGTGCGGGTGGCGCTCGGCCGCCGCGGCGCTCCGGGAAATCAGCGGCTGGGCGAGGTGCTCGTGGCCCAGGGCCTGTGCACGTCCGCGGACATCGGCCGCGCCCTGGCCGCCCAGACGGGCCTGCCCTTCGTGGAGCTGCCGGAGGACATCCCCCCGGCCGTCACCGGGCTGGTGTCCGTGGACTTCCAGTCCGAGCACCGCGTGATGCCCTTCCGCGTGGAGATGGAGGGGCGCAGCGAGCGCATCCACATCGCCGTGGAGGACCCGGGTGACCTGACGCTGGTGGACGAGCTGCGCTTCCAGCTGCGCAAGCAGGTGCGCGTCTTCGTCGTCGCCGCGGACGACCTGGACACCGCGCTGGCTCGCGCTCGCGGCGAGCCGCTGGACATCGTGGAGGCCGAGGCGCTGGACGAGGAGCCGGGTACGCCGCCGCCTCCGCCGGTGGGCTCGGGCGCGTCCCTGGAGTGGGACTTCCCGGAGCCCCCGAAGCCCGCAGCCCCTCCGCCCGCGCCGAAGCCGGCCGCTGCCGCGAGGCCCACGCTGCGAAGCTCGCCTCCGCCTCCGCCCGTGGCGACTCCGCCGCCCCCTCCGGGCGCGGACATGCTGGATGACCTGCTGGGCGTGGAGCCCGCCGCCACGGCGAAGCCTCCGCCGCCGCCTCCTCCTGACGGAGCTGGGGGCAAGCCCCGCGTGCCTGTGGTGCTGTTCGGTGGAGCAGCGCAGGGCGCCAAGCCCTCCATGCCCCTCACGCCGACGCCGCAGTTCTCCGACGAGGACCTGGCCGTCCTCGACGACATCGAGCGCATCTCCCGGGGTGAAGAGGCCTCGCTGGACACGGAGAAGGTGAAGCCCGCCCGCATGGTGGCGAGCCTCATCCGCCTGCTCATCCGCAAGGGCCTCATCCAGGAAGGGGAGTTCCTGGAGGAGCTGGCGAGGAAGTGACGGCCGCCGTCCAGCGCCCCGACGCGGAGCGGCCCCTCCTGGACGTCCGCGGCCTCACCGCCGAGCTGTCCCTGGAGGAAGGCCCGGTGCGCGCGGTGGACGGCGTGTCCTTCTCCGTGCCCCCGGGCGGAACGCTCGGGGTGGTGGGGGAGAGTGGCTGCGGCAAGAGCCTCACCGCCCTGTCCGTGCTGGGGCTGGCGCCCAACCCGCCGGTGCGCGTGGTGGGAGGCGAGGTCCTCTTCCAGGGCCGGGATCTACTCAAGCTGCCCGAGGCCGAGCTGCGCCGCCTGCGCGGCCACCACGCGGCGATGGTCTTCCAGGAGCCGATGACGTCGCTCAACCCCGTCTTCACCGTGGGGGAGCAGATCGCCGAGGGCGTCCGGCTGCACCTGGGCGCCTCGCGCGCGAAGGCGCGTGAGCGGGCGGTGGAGATGCTGCGGCAGGTGGGCATTCCCGCGCCGGAGGAGCGCGTGGACGCGTACCCGCACCAGCTCTCCGGCGGCATGCGGCAGCGGGTGATGATTGCGATGGCGCTCGCGTGTGACCCGGCGCTGCTCATCGCCGACGAGCCCACCACCGCGCTGGACGTCACCATCCAGGCCCAGATTCTGGACCTGCTCAAGCGACTCCAGGCCGAGCGTGGCATGGCGGTGATGCTGATCACCCACGACCTGGGCGTGGTGGCGGAGAGCTGCGACACCGTCGTGGTGATGTACGCGGGCCGCGTGGTGGAGCGCGCCCCGGTGCGCGAGCTGTTCTCCCGGCCGGCGCACCCGTACACCGCGGGCCTCTTGCGCTCCATTCCCTCGCTCCAGGTGGCGACGGGGGAGGGTGGCGCCGCCTCGCAGCGGAGGCTGCGGGCCATTCCCGGCATGGTGCCCTCGCTGCGCAGGCTGCCCTCCGGCTGCGCCTTCCGCGACAGGTGCGACCGTGCGCTCGAAATCTGCGCGCGCGTGGTGCCGCCGCTGGAGCCCAAGCGGGACGGACAGCTTGCCGCCTGCCACAACCCGGTGCCCGTGCCATGAGCTCCGGGCCGCTGCTGCAGGTACGTGACTTGAAGGTCCACTTCCCCGTGCGCGGGGGACTCTTGGGGCGCGTGCGCGGCGCGGTGAAGGCCGTGGACGGGGTGGGCTTCGACGTGGTGCGCGGAGAGACGCTCGGACTGGTGGGCGAGAGCGGCTGCGGCAAGAGCACGCTGGGGCGCGCACTGTTGCGGCTGGTGGAGCCCACCGCCGGCTCCATCCGCTTCGACGGGCAGGAGCTGACGGGCCAGTCCCAGCGGCGGCTGCGCCCGCTGCGCCGCCGCATGCAGCTCGTCTTCCAGGACCCGTACGCCTCGCTCAACCCGCGGATGACGGTGCGGGAGATTCTCGGCGAGCCCTTCGCCATCCACGGCCTCGCGCGCGAGCGCGGCGAGCGGGAGCGCGAGGTGTCCGCCCTCGTGGACGCCATGGGCCTGCCGCGCGAGGCGTTGGAGCGCTACCCCCACGAGTTCTCCGGTGGACAGCGCCAGCGCATCGGCATTGCACGAGCCATCGCATTGCGCCCGGACCTGGTGGTGGCCGACGAGCCCATCAGCGCGCTGGACGTGTCCATCCAGGCGCAGATCGTCAATCTCCTGGTGGACCTGCAGCGCGAGCGCGGCCTCACCTACGTCTTCATCGCGCACGACCTCAAAATCGTCGAGTACGTCTCCACCCGCGTGGCCGTCATGTACCTGGGCCGCATCGTGGAGCTGGCGCCCGCCGCGGAGCTGTACCGCCGCCCGCGCCATCCGTACACGCAGGCGCTCCTGTCCTCCGTGCCGGTGCCGGACCCGGGCCGCGCGCGCACCCGCCTTCTCGTACCGGGCGAGCCGCCGTCGCCGCTCAACCCGCCGTCCGGCTGCGCCTTCCACCCGCGCTGCCCCCACGTCATGGAGCGCTGCCGGCGCGAGTCGCCGCCGCTGTACCCGCTCGGCGGAGGGCACACGGCCGCTTGTTTTCTCGTGGAGGGCGACTCCCGCGAAGTCACTGCCGCCCCCGCCTCCGGAGGTGATGCCGGTGTTCTGGCTCAGCCACCATCACCCGGATGAGTACAACCGGACCTACGTGCTGGGCGGAGTGCGCGTCTGCGCGCGCTGCCTGGGCACGTATCCGGTGCTGCTGGTGACGCTCGTGGGCCTCTTCGCCCTGCGCGCCCCGCGCGAGTGGCGCTGGGACATCCCGGTGGTGCTGGCCCTCACGCTGCCCGCGCTGGTGGACTGGGCGGTGGGGCGCTTCCGCCCGGCGGCCGGCTCCAACGCGGTGCGCACGCTCACCGGGGTGCTGCTGGGGCTGGCGCTCGGCCGCTCGCTCCAGGTGCATGTCCAGCGGCCCCTGCCGGCGGTGCTTCTGGCCCAGGCCGCCCTCGTGACAGCGGTGGCGCTCCCTGTCATTCTCGCCACTTACCGGAGACCACGCCCGGAGTAGACCTTCGTGGCCCGTCGCCCGTTATGAGGGCACGGGTTGAGGAGGGGTCGGGGTGTCGGGTGCTCCAGGAGAGATGGGGGAGTGTTGGGACCGGAGACCTCAGACGAGCGGCTGATGCTCGCCTTTCAGGCGGGGGACGCGCGCGCGTTCGAGGCGCTGGTGCGCAAGCACCGGACGCCGGTGTTCAACTTCGTCCTTCGATTCGTCGGGCATCGGGCACGAGCGGAGGACGTGCTGCAGGAGACGTGGCTGAAGGTGGTACGGAGCGCCGGCGAGTACACGCCCAAGGCGAAGTTCACGACCTGGCTCTATACGATTGCGAGGAACCTCTGCGTGGACAGCGCGCGCAAAGAGAGCTACCGCCAGGCGTCGTCCCTGGAAGCCCCCGCCGCGGGTGCGGATGGGGAAGAGGGACGTCCGCTGGGCGAGGGGCTGCCGGACACGGGGGCCAGCCCCGAGCGCGGTGCGTACAACGCCCGCCTCCGGCCCCTGCTGGAGCGCGCCCTGGCGGCCCTCCCGGAGGAGCAGCGAGAGGTGTTCATCCTGCGTGAGTACAGCGGCATTCCCTTCAAGGACATCGCCGAGGTGACGGGTGTGTCCGAGAACACCGTGAAGAGCCGGATGCGCTACGCGCTCGACGGGTTGCGACGACGCCTGTCGGACATGGGCGTGGACGGCGACCTCGCCGAGGACGGAAGGACGGTGACGGGATGAATCCGCAGAATGCCCACGCGCACGAGGACCGGCTCCTCGACTTCGCCTACGGCGAGCTGCCCACCCCCGAGGCCCGGGCCATGGAGGCGCACCTGTCGGGCTGCGCTCGCTGCACCCAGGCCCTGGACGACATCCGCGGCGTGCGCGCCACCATGTCCCAGCTCTCCTCGGAGCCCGCGCCGGACGCCGGGCTCGAGTCGCTCATGGCCTACGCGCAGCAGGCCGCGCGCCGCGCCGCCGCGGGCCCCGCGCCCAAGCCCTCGCGCTGGCGCCGCTGGCTGCTGCCGGTGCTGGGCCTGGCCTCGGTGAGCACCTTCGGCATCCTCGTCCTCGAGGCGAACGAGCACGCTCCCGCGAGCCCCTCCCCGGCCCAGGTGGCGGCGAAGGCCGAGATGGCGAAGGCGAAGGACGCCGCACCTGCGCCCGGCATCGCCGCGCCCGAGCCCGTGGTCGCGAGCGCGGAGGCCCCCGCGCCAGCGCCCCCGCCTCCCGCGGAGGCGCTCCTGGACGAGGGCACCGCGAAGGAAGTGGCGCGCGCCGACGACTGGCGCAACGCGGGCAGCGGCGGCGGGCTCGACGCCCGCATCGTTCGCGAGGAGGAGATGAAGGCGAAGGCCGGGTACGGCAAGGGCGCCTCGGAGCGCGCGCGGGCCAAGACGTCCCGGCAGCCGCTTTCGAAGCCCGCCCCCTCGAAGGCCTCGAAGTTCGCCTTCGGCGAGAAGGACGCCCCCGACGAGGAATCGCTGCCCGAGTCCGCGCCGCGCGATGCGTACGCCGCGCCGAAGCAGGACTCGCTGAAGCTGGGTGGTTCGTTGTCCGGGGCCCAGGCGCAGGCCCAGGCCGCCGACGAAGACGACGGCGCGTACGACAAGGTCTTCGCGGGCGGCGACGCCCCCCAGGCCGTGGGCTCCGCGTCCGTTTCAGCCGGGCCTCCCGCGACCACGACGGCGGCCCCGACGGCGGCCCCCGCGTCCCCGTCTCCGTCCGGAGGCCGAGCGGATGTGGCCACCGGCGCGCTCGCGCAGACGGAGTCCCTGGCCGAGCGCCGTGCGCCCGCCCCGTCCGAAGCGCCCGCGAAGAAGGCGAAGCGAAGCGAAGCCGCGACCCCCGCCGCCGCGATGCCGGCGCCTCGCGCCCAGGCGGAGCCAGGGCCGTCCGTGGCGGAGCTGTCGAGCAAGGCCCGTCAGGCGTACCTTGCCGGGGACCGTGACCTGGAGGCGGGGCTGCTGCGCTCGGCGCTGGCCGCCGGGCCCTCCCGCTCGGAGCGGCTCGGGCTCCTCAACCGCCTCTGCGACGCGGAGCTCTCCCTGGGCCGTCAGGCCCAAGGCACCGCCGCCTGCAAGCAGGTCATCGCCGATGATCCGGGCTCCAGCGCCGCCCAGGCCGCTCGCCGCATGCTGTCCCGCGAGCCCGCAACCCGCGAGGCCGCCCCGAAATCCGCTGAACCCCAGAAATGAGGGTCTGCGGTTTCTGAGCAAATAGAAAATGGACGGAAACGTGGGTGTAGGTCTGTCCATTTGACCGATGCGAGTCCGGCGCGCCTCACCGGATAATGGCGGCATGGGACAGGAAGCACAGGATGGTGGGCGGGCGCGGGGGGCGTCTCGCGCGCAGTCGGGCCAGGCCGCGGTGGAAGCGGCGATGATCATGCCGCTGACCGTCTTCATGACGCTGGGAATCATCCAGCTCACGATGATGCAGCACGCGAAGCTGATGACCGAGTACGCCGCGTACCAGGCGGCGCGGGCCGGCATCGTGTGGAACGGCAACAACGAGCGCATGCACGACGCGGCCATCGTCGCGCTGCTGCCCACGATGGGCGCGACCAACGACATCACGAAGCTGGGGACGACGCTCGCGCTGCACCAGCTCTACGACACCGGCATGAGCGCGTTGAACTTCGGCGGCGGCGTGGTGCCCCGCACCGTCAACGGCTCCAACCTGCTGGGCATCGTCCGGGTGGACACCATCAACCCGGCGTACTTCACGCCCATCAACACCATCTGGAAGCTGCGCAACGGCGTCAACTGGCAGGAGCTGGACTTCGACGGGGCGGACAGCTTCCCCGAGGTGCCCTCGCTGGAGAACCACATCCGCAAGTTCTTCAACCTGCCGGAGCCGGACGAGTCGGAGCTCGTCTACCGCAAGTCCACGCGGCTCACCATCCGCCTGCGCTACTGGTACCAGCTGCGCGTGCCCTTCGCGAACTGGATCATCTTCACCTCGTGGTTCGCCTCCAACGCGGGCCTGGCGCTCCACGGCGCCATCGACCGGGCGACCATCACTCCGGGCGCCAACATCATGGCCGACGGCAACATCAATGGCCTGGCCGCGGCGTCCGTCCGGGGCATCCAGCACGAGAAGGGCTATGACTCCGTGTATCCGCTGGAGATGGCGGTGCTCTGGGGCCTGGCCACAGGCAGCATTCCCCTGGTCTCCAACTTCGCGGGCCGGCGCTACTTCATCCCGCTGACGGCCACGTACACCATGCGCATGCAGTCCAACTTCCACCGGAAGTGGATCATGCACCTCAACCCCGACTGGGGCCTGTAAGAGGACCCACCGACCATGATCACCCGGACCCTCCGACAGAGCTTCCGCCGCCAGGAAGGCCAGGCGCTGGTGCTGGCCGCGCTGATGGTGCTCGTCATGTCCATCGCCGTGTTGACCACCGTCAACATCGGCCACACCGTGCACGAGCGCATCCGCCTGCAGAACACGGCGGACTCCGCCGCCTACTCCATGGCCGCCATGGAGGCGCGCGCCTTCAACTTCTACGCGTACGCCAACCGCACGCAGGTGTCGCACTACGTCTCGGCGATGCTGTGGCAGTCGCTGCTGTCACTCATCTACTTCGCCGAGGCGTTCCTCGCGGACACCTACGGGTTCATGAAGACCTTGAACCCCTGCGCGGGAGACGCTGACGGCTTCTTCTGGAAGATAGCCTGTCCCCTCTTGAAGCTGATTCCGGTGGTGGGGCAGGTGCTCAAGGTCATCGACACGGCGATGGATGCCTGGAAGATCGTGGTGAGGACCTTCCATCAACTGTTGGTCACCACCAACCCGGACAAGCTCATCGGCAAGCTGGTCATCCCCACGCACTGGGTGCTCAACAGCGTGCTGTTCTTCGCATCCCAGGCGATGATGATGTCCGCGTCCACGCACGTGTTCCAGACCACGGACACGGTCATCGCGGACAACGACAAGAACATCAACTCGCTCATCAGTCAGGGCCTCACCGGCGTCATCAGCCAATGCCTCTTCGACCAGACGCACTTCGCCGAGGCCGGAGGCCGCCCGCTGGGCACACCCGCCAACCCATTCAAGGCCATCGACCCCAAGGAGACAGCCCTGGCGTCGAAGGAGGCCCGCGCCAAGCGCTCCATGGGCGGCATCTCCAATGCCACGCGCTACGCGTGTGACTCGAAGGGCGGGTTGGGCGTCGGCGGGGTAGACCTCTTGTCCTGCCAGCAGAAGTTCATCACCTCGCGCCGGATAGGAGACCTCCTCCCCCTGCCGCCCTGGCTGGGCATCATCGGCGACTGGCTCAGCAACGATATCAACATCCCCGGGGTCTTCAGCTTCGGCAAGCTGGGGCAGACCCGCATGCTGACGCACATCGCCGACTACCGGGACAAGCTCGTCAAGACGAGCAAGACGCGCAACTACATCCGCGACTGGAATGACGGCATCGCCCCAACGCTCGGCATGATGGCCCAGGGCGACAACCTGGGCTCGGACGACCTGTACTGGCTCAAGTTCGGCCCCGCGAACTTCCCCGGCGTGACGAACCCACTGGCCTGCAAGACGGACGAGGAGAACGTCGGACGCTGCTGGGGTGATCCTCGCAAGGGCCTCGAGGACACGTCCCGCAAGAAGCTGCCCTACCAGTGGATGTCCAAGACGAGCATCTGGGCCCTGAACGACCAGGAGGGCTCGTACCGCGATGGCGGCGTGCACTGGCGTGTCCACCCCCAGCGCCTGCCCACGGGTGACAGCGCGTGGCGCAACCGCCGGCGCCCCCAGGGCTCCGAGGGAGAGGTGGGAGTCACCAAGAACGAGATCTGTACCATCCCCTTCGGTTTGTGCCCCTTCGGCAAGGGGAAGATGGATGTCTACACGGCGAACGTGCACCCCGCGGAGGACGGCAACCACCCGTGGAAGGGCATCGTCCCGTTCATGCACTTCGAGCCCGGTCAGTTCCAGAGCGTGTGCGGCCGCACGGTCACCAACGACGCGGCCCCGCGCTACAAGTTCGACTTCAACCAGCCGTCCACCTGGGTCGCGCTCAACAAGTCGCCGGACGAAATCACCAACCGGGACCTCAAGGACAAGGAGGCGGGCACCAACGCGCCCGCGCTGCTGAACGCGAACGGGAAGATCCGCTTCAACTTCACGGCGGACACGGACGCGCTGGAGCTGGAGAACAACCGGAAGAAGTTCCTCAGCTTCTCCGAGGGGCTCAACGTCATCACCCGCGGCCAGAGCTACTACCACCGGCCCGGCAACTGGACGGAGCAGCCCAACTTCTTCAATCCGTACTGGCGCCCGCGCCTGGCCTCCGTGTACCAGGGCCGCCACAACCTGCCCCTGGCTGGCAGCCTGAATGACGCCCTGCCAGGCCCGCTGAAGAACATTGCCCCCAAGATCATCACCCACTAAGCCGGGACTTCGCTGATGAGATACCCAAGACAGCGCAGGGCCCCGCACCGCGGCGCCGCCACCGTCGAGTTCGCGCTCTCGGTGCCGGTGCTGGTGATGATCCTCATGTTCAGCATGTACCTCACCGAATTGGTGAGGGCGAAGCTGAAGCTCCTGGAGCTGGCGCGCTACGCCACGTGGGAGATGGCCAGCTACACCCTGTCCGACTTCGGCAACGCCGACCACGACGCCGCCTTCGCGGACGCGAAGCGGGAGGCGATGGAGGAGGTAACGGAGCGCTTCAAGGACATGGACTCGGTGGAGACCAATGCTCCGCCCGGCTCCTTCATCGCCCGCTACACCAACATCCAGGCGGACGTGGTCAACAAGGACGTGCCCTTCATCGAGGCGGGCCTGGTGCTGGGCAACAGTGGCGACGGCATGGCCAACTCCGTCCTCGGCGCGATCAATGGCGGCGCCAACGGCCTGCTGGGCTTCTGGAAGTTCAACACCAAGGGCTGGGTGGAGTCCCGGGTATCGATGCAGTTCGACAACGTCATCCTCCCCCAGCGCTACCTGGAGCAGAGCACGGGTGACTTCTTCAAGGTGGACACCTTCGGCGGCAGGAACATCGCCAGCCTGCGGCTCAGCGCCCACCACTCCATGTACGCCACCGGGTGGAACCTGCCGGACGGCAGCGACGCCGTCGTCAACGGCCGGCGCGCGGGCGGCCACACCGAGGGCGACGACGTGCACGGCCTCTACGCTCAGGTCAACCGGATGACCTTCCTGGGCGTCAAGGATCGCATCGAGGGCTCGCCGCTGGGCGGCGTGCTGTCGACCTTCAACAACTTCGCGCCGGCCTTCCTCGGCACCTTCGTCATCTCCAAGAACTACGGGTTGCAGGGTGGGGACCCGTCCCAGTGCGACGGCGTGGTCGCCTACCCCACGGCCGCGGCGCATGGCCTCCAGGACCAGATGTCGAACGACCTGGAGTTGCTCGACCACGAGCGGCCTCAGTGCTTCGACACGGCGCCCTTCCGCGACACCGAGTATTCGGATGCGCAGTACAAGAAGATCTTCGAGGCCCGTGGCGAGCACTTCATGGGTTGCAAGAATCCGCAGGCCGAAGACCCCTCCGCCCCCAATAGCGCCGACGCGACGAAGGGCGACAAGAACGAGGACATCGTCAACTGTGAGTAGCTCCCTGGCACGGCTCTGTGCGTTGCTGCTGACGGTGGGGGCCCTGGCGGCCCACGCCCAGCAGGAGCTGCCCGTCTATCCGGGCACGGTGCACACGCGCATCGGCAATGACCTGGTCATCGCCGGTGAGTACTACCGCATGGCGTACTTCACCACGGACGACCCGCTGGAGAAGGTCGCGGACTACTTCACCCGCCACTGGCGCTCGCAGGGCTACCCCACCGCGGTGGACGGTGACCTGGAGAACGAGGCGGTGGTGTCCGCCCTGTACACGCGCGAGGGGCTGCAGCGGGGCGTCGTCCTTCGCCGGCACCTCGGCAAGACGGTGGGCTTCACCGTGCTGCGGGACTTGTGGGTGAGCGCGCCGCGCAACTCCGCTCCCGGCCTGGTGAAGGTGGAGGGGATGCTCTTCACCCAGGACCTCGCCACGCGTGATGCGCCGGGCGGCTCGCAGAACCGCTCCTCGCTCGTGCAGGGCAACCTGGAAGACGTGCGCCAGCGCGTCACCCAGGAGCTCGAGAAGCAGGGCTACCAGCCGGTGCGGCAGGGTGCGATGAAGCTCGGTGGGGAAACGCAGCTCACCCTGGAGCATGCGCGCAAGGGCGAGCAGGTGGTGACGACGCTCCGGCCCGTGGAGGACGGGCTCACCGCCATGGTACAGATGTGGGTGGGCTCCGACCGGCCCGACGCCATGCCCAACGATGCCGCCGTGCGAGAGAGCCGTGAGGCCCATGAGCGCGGCCAGCGCGCGGCCAAGGAAGGCAAGAAGTGAAGGCCCTGGTGACCTGCCTCGTGCTGGCCGTGCTGCTCGCCACCGGGCCCGCCCGGGCCGCGTCGTCCGGGCCCGCGCCCACGATGAAGGCCCTGATGGACCACATGTCCCGGGGCGCGCGGGCCTCGCGCGTGGGCGACTGGGTCACCTACCGCATGGATGGCGGCGGCGCACGCGTGCACTACTGGCGCATGGCCGTCGTGGGCCAGGAGAAGGACCGGTACGAGCGGGACGCGGTGTGGATGGAGGTGGAGTTCGGCACGCACCCCGCGATGCGCGCACCCCTGGGGCAGATGAAGATGCTGGTCGTCCTGGGTGAGGCGGACGACCCGCGCCGGCACGCCATCACCCGCCTCATCGCCTCCGCGGGCTATGGCAAGCCGCAGGAGTACTCGCAGGAGGCGCTGGAGGCCATGCTCGACAAGAAGAAGGAGCCGGCCCCCGATGCCGCCAGGGCGAAGGCCGCTCCGGCCCCGGCAGTCCCCGCCGCGTACCGTCCCGTGGTGCGCTCCGGCAAGGAGGCGCGCCTGATGACCCACGCGGGCACCGTCACCGCCGTCCCGGTGGAAGTCGTCGTGCGCTCCACCGTCATCAAGCGCATGTGGATGAGCCGGGAGATTCCCGTCATCAACCTGGCGAAGATAGAGATTCCCGGCATCGGCCAGAGCATGGAGGTGGCGGAGTATGGTGTGGATGCGAAGTCCCGCATCCGCATGCCGCAGCCGACCGAGCCTGAGATCCACCTCGAGTACGCCGACGAGAAGTTCGCCAACCTCCCCTGGTTGCAGGAAGAGGAAGAGGAGAGCCCATGAACTCCGCGACGAAGACGCCGCGCTCCAGCCGCCGTGCGCGCCGAGGGCAGGCGATGTTGGAGTACTCCCTGCTCAACTGGATCCTCGTCGTGGCGCTCGTCGTCGGAGCGTCCGTGAAGGTCAAGTGGACCGATGACCGGCAGTCCAACGTCATCGACCTCTTCCTCGAGGCCTACCAGGTCTATTACGACTCGTACTACTTCGTGCTCAACCTGCCGTTCCCATGACGGCGGTGGCCCGGAAGGGGGAGGGGAGCTCTTCACCCTGGGGCCTGCGGCTCGTGCACGCGGGCGTCTTCCTGGCCCTGGCGGCGGTGCCGCTGGGCGCGTCCCGTCCCGAGTGGCGGCACCTCGTGGACGCGCTCTCGCAGCCCTTCCACGTGGGTGCTCCTCCACGGGGGGGGATGCTGCTGGGCTCGGTGGTGGCGGCCGTGGGCCTGGTGCGCCTGCTGGTGTCCCTGGCAAGGGGCCGCTCCGCGCCGCTGTGGGCCTCCCTGGCGGTGCTCGCCGGCGTCGCGGGGACGCTCGTCTCCGGCCGGGATCCAGTGGACACGCGCTCGGAGCCGAGGGCCAACCTGGCCTTCCTCGCCTCCGCACGGCGCGTGCACCTGGCGATGGTGGACCAGCTCCAGACGCGGGCCGAGGTGCCCGTCGAGACGGCGCCCTGGCAGGCCCTCCTCGAGCAGGCCTTCCGCGCCGACGCCCGCGTCCGGGACAGGACCTTCCAGAGCGTGCCGGCGCGGGTGCTGCGCGTGGAGACTCCCCGCGCGGCCGCCGAGCGCACCGTCCCCGGGGATGTCTGGCTCTTCGTCTCCCCCGACGGCGTCACCTTCTCCCTGCGCGTCGTCGGCCTGGAGCAGGGGCGGCCGGCGCTGCTGCGGGACGACACCGGCGAGCCCGTGGTGCTCACCGGCCTCTTCAACCCTGACCTGCCTGCCGCCGAACCCCCCGCACCATTGCTTCCTTGACGGGGGGCTGCTTGCGGGGTTGCCTGGAAATACAGGCTCGGTGAGGCTCCGGGTAGACGTTGACCCGGCGGTCCCTCCAGATGGGGGCCGCTGGCACTTCAGGGAGAGGCGCACATGGCAAAGGCGCGTTGGACGTGGCTACTGGTGGCGGCCCTGGTGGGGCTTGGGGCATGCAAGGACGACGGGTCGGACGGGGAGGGGACGGACGGTGGCGGGGATTCGGGGGCGCAGCCCGGCTTCGGCAAGGACCGGCGCCAGCCGAAGGGCACACCGTTCTCGCTGCCCGCGGGCGTGCAGGTGTCCGGAGCCATCGTCGGCGCGGATGATGACGGCAACTGCCCGCAGCCGCAGACGCAGGACGTGGGCAGCGGCCTCTGGGTGCGCGGCTGCCTCAAGCTCACCAACACCAGCGGTGGCCCGGTCCAGGTGACCTTTCCTCAGGGCCTCGTCATCGTCTCCACCTCGGAGAGCTACCAGAACGGCCTGCTGGTGGAGCGCGTCGTCATCACCGTGCCCCCCACGTCGGGTGGCCCCGGCGGGCTCGACGGCGGCAGCAACCCGGAGACGGTGAACGTGCCGCTGCACTTCTATTGCATCAACAAGGCGAGCGACCCGTCCGACCCGTCCGCGCGCTACGAGCTGGGGCCCATCACCGACCACCCGCAGATGCGGGAGCTCTACACGCTCCTGCAGGGCAAGGACGTCTACGACGATGGCACCAAGGTGGAGGTCGTCCAGGAGGCCATCTACAGCATCACCGACGGCTCGGGACTGACGGCGGACGACCGCGAGGGCATCCGGGACCTGTAGTCCATGGCTCGTCCACGACGGACAGGGAGCGCGCAATGGCGCATGTGGCCTGGAAGTGGCTGGTCGTCGCGGCGGCGGTGGGGGCGGGCGTGTTGGCGTGCGACGGGGATGATGACGGCGACGACGGGACGGACACGCCCGACGCGGGCGTGAACGAGGTCCGGCCCGGCCTGGGAGACGACCCGGGAGACCCCCTGGGCACCCCCTTCACCCTGCCTTCGGGCGTGGCGGTCAGCGGCCCGGTGTACGGGGCGCACGACATCACCGACGACTGCGGCAATGGGGCCCCGGGCCATGGCTCGGGTGAATTCGTGAAGGTCTGCGTGCCGCTGCGCAACACCACTGGCGGGCCGGTGGAGGTGGTCTTCCCGCCGGGCCTCGTCATCGTCGCCGCCTCGGAGACCTTCCAGAACGGCCTGCTGGTGGAGCGCGTCGTCGTGACGGTGCCGCCCACGCCCCCGGGCCCGGGCGGGCTGCCCGACGGCGGCGTGGACACCGGCGCGCACGTGGTGCCCCTCTTCACGTACTGCCTCAACGAGGCCCTTCTCCCCAACGACACGGGCACGCCCTACCGGATGGGGCCCGTCACCAGCGACTCGGCCCTGAAGGAGCTGCTGGGCCTGGTGGACGGCAAGCGCGTGTCGGGGGAAGAGGAGGTCGACGTGGTGCAGCACGCCATCTACAGCATCACCGAGAGCAAGGGCCTGACGTCGGGGGACCGCGCCGACCTGGCCGACCTGTAGCACCCTGGTTTTTTCTTCCGGAATGGCGCGGGATGCCGGGCTATCGCGAGAGGTGGTTTTGACACCCGGCGTATCGCACGGCTAACATCCCGCGCCATTCGCGCTTGTTGCGCAGGATTGTACTCGCACACCCCCTCTGGACTTCACCGCCGAACGGCACCCCCCGTTTTGGAGGTTCCTGAACCATGCTGAAGGGCAAGACTCCGCTCGTCGTTGCGCTCGTGCTGGGCCTGCTGGCCGGCGTCATCGCGTATTCCGCCATCAAGAAGAAGGAGGCGGACGTTCGCCGCGGTTGGAACCTGGTGCCTGTCGTCGTGGCGGCGCAGGACATCCCCGAGGGCACGGTCATCACCTTCGAGATGATCTCCCAGCGCTCGGTGCCGGAGCAGTTCGTCACCTCGTCGGTGGTGCGTCCTGACTCCGCTTCCTACGTCGTGAACCAGAAGGTGCTCGTGGCGCTGCAGTCGGGTGATCCGCTGCTGTGGAGCCAGTTCGAGACCACGAAGGCCGCCGAGCGCCTGTCCACGAAGGTGCAGCGCAAGGCCCGCGCCATCACCATCGAGGCGAAGAACACCACGTCCGTCGGTGGGTGGATCCGCCCCAACGACAAGGTGGACGTCATCGGCACCTTCCGGGATCCGCAGACGGACGAGAGCGTCGCGGTGACGCTGCTCCAGAACGTCATCGTGGTGGCCACCGGCAAGATCACCGGCACCACGAACGTGAACCTGATTCCGGAGAACCAGCGCGAGTACAGCAACATCTCGCTGATGGTGCTGCCGGAAGAGGCGGAAATCCTGGTGCTGGCGACGGAACTGGGCGCGCTGACGCTCACCCTGCGCAACGAGGACGACGTGGACCTCATCGAGGAGCGCGGCCGCGCCACCATCAGCACGCTGCTGTCCGGCGAGCGCACCCGCGTGCTGGAGCAGAAGCGCCGGGAAATCATCCAGATCATCAAGGGCGGCGCGGAGAAGGCCGCGGGCGCGGCAGCGCCGTAACGGCGCTCCACGCGGGTCCTCCAGGGAACCACGCCCATGCTCGCCGGAATCGTCCTCCTCCTCGTCACCGGGTCTGTCTTCTTCTTCAGCCTGGTGATCTTCAGCGTCCTGTCGAAGGCGTACGAGCAGTACCAGGAGCGCTACGTCGCCAAGTCGATGAACGACTTGAGCGACATGTTCCTCTTCATCGACCCGCGCCAGATGTTGATCCTCAACATCGCGAGCATGTGCTTGCTGGGGATCCTCTCGTACATCATCTTCAACCCCATCCTCGCGGTCATCGCCACGGTGTTCGGCTTCTTCGTGCCGATGCTGATGGTGAAGCACTACCGCAAGCGGCGCATCAAGAAGTTCAACGTCCAGCTGGTGGACGCGCTGCAGGCCATGGCCAACGCCTTCAAGGCGGGCCTCACCTTCCCGCAGGCCATCGAGCACGTGGCGCGCGAGGCCATGCCTCCGCTGTCCCAGGAGTTCGGCCTCTTCGTGAAGGAAGTGAAGCTGGGCGTGCCCCTGGAAGAGGCGCTCATCAACATGGGGCGCCGGGTGGGCAGCGACGACCTGGAGCTGGTGGTGGTGTCCACGAACATCGCCCGGCAGCTTGGCGGCAACATGGCGGAGATGTTCGAGACCATCTCCACGGTGATCCGCGAGCGCTTCCGCCTGGAAGGCAAGATCGACGCGCTCACCTCGCAGGGCAAGCTGCAGGGGTGGATTGTCGCGGCCATGCCCGGGGTGCTGGGCATGGTGCTCAACTACATGCGGCCGGACCTGATGGAGCCCATGATGAACCACCTCTTCGGGTGGATCCTGGTGGTGATCATCGCCATCATGGAAATCATGGGCATCCTCATCATCCGCCGCATCGTCAACATCGATATCTGAGGGGTGCACCGTGGATGTCCTGACGCAAGTGCTGGTCGGCAGCTCGGCGCTGCTCTTCGCGGGGGCCATCGGGTTCCTGGGCCTGGGCCTGTACCAGACGCTCCTCGAGCGCTTCCTCTCCGAGGTGCGCGACGAGTCGGCCGGTGGCATGAAGGGCGCGGGTGGCGTGGCCATCCGCCGGCTGGGCGCCATGAACCGCCGCTTCATGTGGCCGAGCTACGAGGCCAAGGCGCGCCGCAACCTCATCAAGGCCGGTGAGCCTCAGGGCTACAAGCCCGAGGACATCATGGCGCTGCAGGAGGTGAGCTTCGTGGTGGGCCTGCTGATGGGCCTGTTCATGCTCAACGGCCTGGGCCAGAACCTGGGCTGGTGCCTCGTCTTCGCGCTCTTCGGTATGTACTACCCGCTGATGTGGCTGAACGACCAGGTGAAGAAGCGCCACCTGCAGATCAGCCGCGCGCTGCCCTACAACCTGGACCTGCTCACGCTGTCGGTGGAAGCGGGCCTGGACTTCACCGCGGCGCTGGCGAAGGTGGTGGAGAAGGGCAAGCAGGGCCCGCTGCGCGAGGAGCTGCAGCTGGTGCTCAAGCAGCTGAAGATGGGCAAGACGCGTGAAGAGGCGATGAAGAGCATGATCGTCCGCGTGGACCTGCCGTCGCTGACGACGTTCGTCACCGCGCTCATCCAGGCGGACAAGATGGGCACCAGCCTGGGCAAGGTGCTGCGCATCCAGTCCACGCAGATGCGCATCGACCGCACCCAGCGCGCGGAGAAGCTGGCCGGCGAGGCCCCGGTGAAGATGCTCTTCCCGCTCATCGCCTGCATCTTCCCGACGGTGTTCATGGTGCTGTTCGGGCCCATCGTGTTCCAGTTCTTCTTCGGTGAGCTGGCCTGAGGTCGTTGCCCTGCCTATCCGTCTGACCATCACCAAGGGGCTCCAGGAGGGACGGGAGCTCGTCTTCGAGCAGGCCGAGGTGAAGATCGGCCGCACCTCGGAGAACGACCTGGTGCTGCACGACCACGGCGTCTCCCGTCGGCATGCGCGCATCATCGAGCGCGCGGGGCTGTACTTCGCCGCGGACGTGGGCAGCTCCAACGGCACCTCCCTCAACGGCACGCTGCTCCCGGGTGAGCAGCAGCTGAGGGACGGGGACCGCATCACCGTGGGCCCCGTGGAGTTCACCTTCGTCTGGGTGCCCCCCGACGGAGACGAGGACGCCACCCGCCCCATCCGCCGCACCGCGGCGCTGGGGGGCCCCTTGGACGGCCCGCCCGACGTCCTCCCCACCGGAAAGCTCCCCGCCGTCACCCCGCAGCGCCCCGCGGACTCGCCGCCTCCGGCGATGGCTCTGGAGAAGGCGGACGCCCGCTCCGTGCCCGCGCGTCCGGCGCCCGCGCCCGCCGCCGAGGGGATGACGGCCGCCGAGCGCGCCCGCCGCCGCCGCGAGCTGGCCGGCAGCGGGGGTGGGCAGCTGGCGCTGTGGTGGGGCGAGCTGTCGCGCGGGGCCCGGGTGGTGGTGGGCCTGGGCATGGCGCTGGTGCTGGCGGGCGGCCTGGGGGCGCTGGGCTGGGTGTTCCTGCCCGAGGGCGGAAAATCCGGCAGGCGCGGACCGGAGCCGCTGTCGCTCGGGGTGGACCCGGTGCCGGACTCGTTCGGCCTGGGAGAGGGCGTGCAGTGGGAGCGCCCGGACCAGAAGTCGTTCGAGTTCCAGTTCGTCACGCCCACGCGGGCGGTGGCGGTGCTGCACTACCAGGCCAGCGGCATCTCCAAGGAGGAGGTGGCGCTGGTGCTCAACGGGGCCAACCTGGGGTGGGTGCCGCCGGACACAGCCAGCGCCATGGAGCGCGAGCTGGAGTTCATCCTCCCCATCATTTCGCTCAAGCGGAACGACCTGAACACCGTCGTCTTCGACAACGTGCGCAACCCGCCCGGCAACGAGTCGTGGCGGGTGTGGAACCTGCGCCTGGAAATCATCCCCGTGCCGGAGCTGTCCCGCGACGAGCTGGTGACGAAGGCGCGCCAGTACGCGGTGGCCGGGGCCCGGTTCTACGAGACGCGGGCCATTGGCTCGGAGAACCTCTTCAAGGCCTGGCAGCAGTACCGCTTCGCGTGGCTCACCCTGGAGGCCCTGGACGAGAAGCCGGACCTGTACCAGGACGTGCGCTTCCAGCTTGGTCAGGTGTCAGCCGAGCTCGACCACAAGTGCAGCCAGCTGATGCTCGATTTCCAACGCAGCGTACAGTTCCGGAACGCGAAGAAGGCCCGGGCAGCCCTGCAGGAGGTCAGCAGGCGCTTCCCTACAGCCGAGCATCGCTGCCACAATCGGGCGCTGGAGTTGGCTTACGAGCACGAGCTGTAACCCCGTGCCCCCCTCGTAGGAAGTCGGTGAATTCCCATGTCGAACGGTTCCCCTCCGGCGCGTCGCAGGCCCACTTCCGGAACGCCTTCCGGCGGCGGGTCGCCCTCGGGAGGCACCGGGTCCCGCCCGGCCGCGCGCAGGCCTTCCACCGGCGCGGCCCCGGGCCGGCCCGCTCCCGCGTCCGCCAGTCCGCGACTCATGTGCGTCGCTGGCCCCAAGGCGGGTGAGGAGTTCACCCTGGAGGACGGCGAGTACGTCATCGGCCGCGCCACCGACAACCCCATCTGCATCCCCGACACGTCCGTGTCCCGCAAGCACGTCATGGTGCGCAAGCTGGGCACGGGCTGGGCGGTGAGTGATTTGGGCTCCGGCAACGGCACCATGGTCAACGGCGACGTCATCAGCGACGAGACGCCGCTGGCCAACGGCGACGTCATCACCCTGGGCGACACGGAGCTGCGCTTCGAGGACGTGGCCAACTCCACGATGAACATCTCCGCGCCTCCCAGCGGCTCGCGGCCCCGGCCGTCGACCAGCGGCTCCAGAGGCTCCGGTGACCGACCCGGGGTGCCGCCCCGCCCGCCGCCGCGCACCGAGGGCGGACGCGTGCGCAGCTCGCGCGCCACGGCCGCCACGCCGCCGAGCCCCGAAGTGCTGAAGAAGAAGATGCGCATCAAGCTGGCCGCGGCCGGCGTGGTGGTGGTGCTGTTCGCCGGCCTGGGGCTGGTGCGGATGAACGTCAACCGCAATCAGGCCGTGGAGCTGGCGAAGGCCATGGAGACCAAGGCCCGCCGGGACGCGCTCAGCGCGCTGTTCCAGGACGCGAAGAACCTGGTGCGCGAGGGCAAGTGGATTGAGGCGCAGGCGAAGCTGGAGGAGCTCCAGGCGCAGGCGCCGGACTACCCGGGCGTGACGGACTACCTCGGGCACGCGGAGCGGGAGATTCCCATCCAGCGCAGCCTGGAGGAGGCGCGGGCGGCGCTCGGGAAGAACGAGCTGGGCAAGGCCTCGGCCGCGCTGGCGAAGACGGGCAAGACGCAGTTCCTCGACGAGCCGGTGCGCCAGCTGAAGCGGGACCTGGCGGCTGCGGCCAGCAAGCGCACGGTGGCGGCGCGCGCGGCGCTGGACAGCAGCCAGTACGACGAGGCCAAGGCCATCACCGACGACGTGCTGGTGGCCGTGCCCGACTACCGCGACGCGAAGCTCATCAACGAGGCGGCGGTGCAGTCCATCACCCAGCGCGACGCGCCGAGGCCCGTCATCCAGGGCCCCGCGCCCAAGCCGTGGGAGCCGGCCGTGGACCGCTTCCGCGACGGTGACACGTCCGGCGCGGTGGCCATCCTCAACGCGTGCATGGCCCGCACGCCCCAGTGCAAGAAGCTGCTCGCGCAGATCAACGAGTTCAGCAACCTCTACAAGAAGCTGGAGGACCTGGACGCCAAGAACCTGACGAAGCTCCTGGCGCTGGACAAGGACATCACCGACGGCCGGCCCAGCAAGATGGCGCGCAACGCGGGCACGCGTGCGGCCACCATCTTCTACAAGGGCGCCAGCGCGGCGAAGGCGGCGGGCCAGTGGGGCCGCGCCATGGAGTACGCGCGCCGCGCGCTGCAGGCCGACTCGGGCCATGCCGGCGCCACCAACATCATCAGCGAGATGAAGACCAAGGCGAAGGACCTGTACCTCTCCGCCTACTCCATCAAGGACTCCGCCCCCGAGGACGCGCTGCCCAAGTTCAAGGACGTGGTGGCCATGACGCCGCCCGACGACGAGTACCACCAGAAGGCGCAGACCTGGGTCGAGAAGCTCTCGCGATGAAGAAGACCCGGGGCGGCCCGCCGCCAGTCATGCCTCCCGGCTTCCAGGGGGATTTGTTCGGCGCATCCGCCACGCCTCCGGCCCCCCCGGCTTCCTCCGAGGAGGCCCTGCCCCAGGCCCGCGTCGTGGCCATGCCCCGCAGGCCGCCGCCCCCTCCGCCGCCGGTGGACGCGGACGGCACGGCGCTGCTGGGGCCGCTGGAGGGCGCGCCTCCGCCGCCGCCGAAGCCCGAGCGCTCGGTGCTGTCGGTGGGTGAGCTGACGCGGCAGTTGAAGCAGACGCTGGAGTCGCGCTTCGCGCGCGTCATCGTGCGCGGCGAGGTGACGGGCTTTCGCGGGCCCAACGCGCGCGGGCACTGGTACTTCTCGCTGAAGGACGCGTCCGCCGCCATCGACACGAAGGTGTGGGCGTCCCTGGCGGGCCGGCTGCGCTTCATGCTCCGCGACGGCATGGAGGTGGTGGCCGAGGGCAGCGTCGACCTCTACGAGCCGCAGGGGCGCTACAGCCTCATCGTCCAGCGGATGGAGCCGGTGGGGGAGGGCGCGCTGGCGCTCGCCTTCGAGCAGCTCAAGGAGCGGCTCGCGGCGGAGGGGCTCATCGGCGACCGGCGCGTGCGCCCGCCGCGTCCACTGCCGTTCTTGCCCCGGCGCATCGGCATCGTCACCAGCCGCACCGGCGCGGCGCTCCAGGACTTCCTGCGCGTGCTGCACTCGCGCAACCCGCGGCAGAGCGTGCTGCTGGCGGACGCGCGCGTGCAGGGCGAGGGCTCCGCGGTGGAGGTGGCCCGGGCCATCGAGCGGCTGTCGCGCACGGACGTGGACGTCATCGTGGTGACTCGCGGCGGAGGCTCCGTGGAGGACCTCTGGACGTTCAACGAGGAGCTGGTGGCGCGCGCCATCTTCGCCTCGCCGGTGCCGGTGGTGTCGGCCATCGGCCACGAAATCGACTTCACCATCTCCGACTTCGTGGCGGACTGGCGGGCGCCCACGCCCAGCGCGGCGGCGGAGCGGCTGGCGCCGGTGCTGGCGGACCTGGAGCTGACGCTGGCCACGCAGGCCGGGCGGCTGCGGCGCGCCACTGAGCGGCGGGTGCTGGAGCTGCGCGAGGAGCTGGGCCAGTTCTCGGCGCAGCTGGAAGACCCGCGGCGCGCCATCAACCACCAGCGCCTGCACCTGTCCGAGCAGGTGGAGGCGATGATGCGCGTATTGCGGCCCGCGGTGCGCGAGCACCGGGACGGGCTGCGCACGCTGTCCGAGCGCCTGCAGCGGGCGCGGCCCCAGGCGCGGCTGGGCGAGCAGCGGGCTCACCTGTTCAAGCTGGCGATGCGGCTGTCGGAGGCGGCGCGCTCGGGTGTGGCGTCCCGGCAGGCGACGCTGGCGGCGGCGCACCTGGGGCTGGAGCGGGCCTCACCGGCGGCGCGGGTGGCGAGGGAGCGTGCCCGGCTGGCCGCGCACCGGGCGCGGTTGCTGGCGCTCCAGCAGGCAGCCCTGGCGGATGCGCAGAGGCGTTTCCAGCGTCTGGAGGGACGGTTGGACGCGCTGAGTCCGTTGAAGGTCATGTCGCGTGGGTACTCGGTGGTCTTCCGCCAGCGGGACGGCGTGGTGGTGCGCACCAGCACCGACGTACAGGTGGGAGAGCGGCTGGGCATCAAACTCGCGGTGAACGGGGCGAAGACGCTGGGCGGGTGTGAGGAAGTCGAAGCCACCGTCACGGGCGTGAAAGGGCCGGTGGACTGCTAACGGGCCACCCTCTAGAGTCCCGCGCCCCACACGGGGAGGTGGAAGGCTGTGGCGAAGTCCAAGGCGGACAAGGTGGCGGCGGAGGCCGAGGTTCCCGAGCAGTACGGGGACGTGGTGACGCGACTCGAGGAGACGGTGGGCCGGCTGGAGAGCGGCAACCTGTCCCTGGAGGACTCGCTCAAGGCCTTCGAAGAGGGCATCAAGCTTGTGCGCCGCGGCGAGAAGCTGCTCACCGAGGCGGAGCAGCGAATCGAACAGCTGCTGCTGGACGAGGATGGCAAGGACGTGGTGGCGCCCCTGTCGGTGGCGGCGCGTCCGGCCCCGCCTGCGGCCACCCGGGCGCCTGCTGCGCCTGCTCCCCGGCCTCCCCCGGAGGATGACGTCCCGTTCTAGGCGGTGCGGGCGCCCACTTCCGGCATGTCGAAGCCGAAGATCACCATCGTCGATGATGACCGCGATACGCGGGAGCTCTTGGCGGCGGCCCTGGAGGACGAGGGCTTCGACGTCACCATGGCCGCCAACGGTCTGCGGCTCATCGCCTCGCTGCAGCTGCACCGGCCGCACGCCATCCTCCTGGACGTGAACATGTCCTGGATTGACGGCTTCGAGCTGTGCCGGGCGGTGAAGAAGAACGAACACTTCCGGGAAATCCCCGTCGTCTTCATCAGCGGACGCGGGGACCCCGAGGACAAGCGGCACGGCTTCGAGGTCGGCGCCGCGGACTACTTCGTCAAGCCGCTGGACATGGACAAGCTCGTCAAGCGCATCCGCGAGCTCGTGGCCACGCAGGCCTCCTAGAGGAGCACGGACTCTTGGCATCTTTCGACTTGGACTCCTTCCTGGGCGCCCAGCAGGCGCGGGTGGAGGCACTGCTGCGCGAGCGGGCGGACCGTCTCATGACGTCGGGCACGCCGCCGAAGCTGGCGGAGGCCATGCGCTACTCGCTGCTGGCCGGCGGCAAGCGCCTGCGCCCGGTGATGTGCCTGGCCTTCGCGGACACGGTGGCCCGTGCCAGCAACGCCTCCGCCGTGTCGGGCGACGCGGCGTGCGCGCTGGAGTACGTGCACACGTACTCGCTGGTGCACGACGACCTGCCGGCCATGGACGACGACGACTACCGCCGGGGCCGGCTCACGAACCACAAGGTGTACGGCGAGGCGATGGCCATCCTCGCGGGTGACGCGCTCTTGACGGAGGCCTTCTCGCTGGTGGCCTCGGGGCCGGAGCCGGTGCGCGCCGCGCTCTGCCGCGAGCTGGCGGTGGCGGCGGGTGCGGCGGGCATGGTGGGCGGGCAGGTGCTGGATATCGCCGAGGACCGGCCGTCCGCGCTGGACTACCTCGTCCGGCTGCACCGGCTGAAGACGGGCGCGCTCATCCGCGCCGCGTGCCGCATGGGCGTGCTGGCCGGAGGCGGGGACGCGGACGCGCTGGCCCGCGCGGATAGCTATGGCGACGCGGTGGGGCTGGCCTTCCAGATTGCCGATGACGTGCTGGACGTGACGGCCACGCCGGAGCAGCTGGGCAAGCCCGCGGGCGCGGACGCGGCGGCGGGGCGCTTCACCTTCCCGGCGGTGGTGGGCCTGGAGGCGTCGAAGCGAATGGCGGAGGAGAAGGTGGCGCAGGCGATGGCGGCGGTGCGGCCTCTCGAAGGGGCGGACGGGCCGCTGGCGGCGCTGGCGCGGTACTCCGTGGAGCGGAAGTCCTGATGGCGGGGGTGCTGGCACGCATCGCCTCGCCCTCGGACGTGCGGGCGCTTCCGGAGGCGGAATTGCCGGCGCTTTGCGAGGAACTGCGCGAGGACATCATCTCCCTCTGCGGCCGCGTGGGGGGCCACCTGGGCGCGTCCCTGGGGGCGGTGGAGCTCATCGTCGCGTTGCACCGCGTGTTCCACTCGCCGACGGACGCGCTCCTCTTCGACGTGGGCCACCAAGCGTACGCGCACAAGCTCCTCACCGGGCGGCGCGAGCGCATGCACACGCTGCGGCAGGCCGGGGGGCTCGCGCCGTTTTTGGACCCGCGTGAGAGTCCGCACGACGCGCTGCTGGCGGGGCACTCGTGCACGGCGGTGTCCGCGGCCCTGGGGATGCTGGAGGGGCGCCGCGTGCTGGGAAAACGCGGGCACGTGGTGGCGGTGCTGGGCGACGGCGGGCTCACCGGTGGGCTCACCTTCGAGGGGCTCAACAACGCGGGGGGCAGCCACCTGCCGCTGGTGGTGGTGCTCAACGACAACCAGATGTCCATCAGCGCCAACGTGGGCGCGATTCCCGCGCTGCTGCGCACCCGCGGCGCGCGCACCTTCTTCGAGGGGCTGGGCTTCACCTACGTGGGGCCCGTGGACGGGCATGATTTGGGCGCGCTGGTGCACGCGCTGCGCGAGGCGAAGGTGTCCTCGCGGCCCGTCGTGGTGCACGCGCTGACGCTCAAGGGGAAGGGCTTCCCGCCGGCGGAGGCGGACGCGCAGACGCGCGGGCATGCCATGGGCCCGTACGAGTGGCGCGACGGCAAGCTGGTGCGCTCGCGCAAGGGGCAGCGGACCTTCAGCGAGGCCTTCGCGGCGGTGCTGGAGGACGCCATGGCGAAGGACTCGCGCGTGGTGGCGGTGACGCCGGCGATGCTGGAGGGCTCGGCGCTCAATGAATTGAAGGCGCGCTTCCCGGACCGCGTGCACGACGTGGGCATCGCCGAGCAGCACGCCGTCACCTTCAGCGCGGGGCTGGCCGCCGCGGGTGCGCGCCCCGTGTGCGCCATCTACTCGACGTTCCTGCAGCGTGCGTACGACCAGGTCATCCACGACGTATGCCTGCCGGGCCTGCCCGTCGTCTTCGCGGTGGACCGCGCGGGGCTGGTGGGCGCGGACGGTGCCACGCACCAGGGCACCTACGACGTGGCGTCGCTGCGCCCGCTGCCCGGACTGCAGCTCTGGTCGCCCATGGTGGGCGAGGACCTGGCGCCCATGCTGGCCACCGCGCTGGCGGCGCCGCACCCTTCCGTCCTCCGCTTCCCGCGCGGCACGCTGCCGCCGCTGCCTCCGGACGTGTTCGCCGGCGAGGCACCGCTGGCGGGCGCGCGGTGGCTGCGCCGCGCCGAGCGCCCCCGGCTGACGCTGGTGACGCTGGGCCCGCTGGGAATCGCGGCGCTGGAGGTCGCGCGAAGCGAGCCGGGCTGGAGCGTGCTGGACGCGCGCTGCGCCTCCCCGCTGGATGAGGCCGCGCTGCTGGAGGCCGCCGCGTGCGGCCACGTGGTGGTGGTGGAAGAGGGCACCACGCGCGGCGGGCTGGGCGGCGCGGTGCTGGAGCTCTACGCGGCGCGCGGAGTCACGCCGAGGGTGCGCCTGGTGGGCCTGCCGGACACCTTCGTGCCGCACGGCGACGCGCGCGTGCAGCGCGCGGAGCTGGGCCTGGACGCGGCGGGCCTGCTGCGGGCGGGCCGCGAGCTGCTGGAAGGAGGCGGACGGTGAAGCCTCGCAAGGAGCGGGTGGACGTGCTGGTGGTGGAGCGCGGGCTGGCGGAGTCGCGCACCAAGGCGCAGGCGCTCATCCTGGCCGGGCAGGTGGTGGTGGATGACCAACGCGTGGACAAGCCCGGCTCGCTGGTGCCGGTGGAGGCGGAGCTGCGCCTCAAGGGCGAGGTGCTGCCCTACGTCTCGCGCGGCGGGCTGAAGCTGAAGGCGGCCATGGACCGCTTCGGGCTCGACGTGAGCGGCCGGGTGTGCGCGGACATTGGCGCCAGCACCGGCGGCTTCACGGACTGCCTGCTCCAGCACGGCGCCACGCGCGTGCACGCCATCGACGTGGGCTATGGCCAGCTCCACGAGAAGATGCGGAAGGACCCGCGCGTGCGCTCGCGCGAGCGCGTCAACGCGCGCTACCTCACCGACGAGGATTTGCCGGAGAAGGTGGGCGCCATCGTCATCGACGTGAGCTTCATCTCGCTCACCCAGGTGCTGCCCTCGGTGCTCACCTTCCTGGAGCCGGGCGGCCTGCTGGTGGCGCTGGTGAAGCCCCAGTTCGAGGTGGGCCCCGAGCGCGTGGGCAAGGGCGGCGTGGTGCGCGACGCCGCCGCCCGCCAGGACGCCATCGACACGGTGACGGCCTTCGTGCGCGAGCAGGGCCTCACCGTGCGTGGGGTGATGGACTCGCCGGTGCCCGGGCCCGCCGGCAACGTGGAGGCACTCCTCGTCGCCGACATGCCCTGAGCGCTGGCCGGCCGCCTACGGACGGAGGCGGCGGTACTCGCCCGTGCTCAACATCTGGACGAGGTCGGCGCTGTCGCGCATCCACACGCGACCGTCGGAGTCCACCCCGGCACCCAGGCTGCCCACCACCTGGTAGCGGAAGAGCTCCCGGGCCTCGCCGCTGGGGGACTGGTCCACGCCGACGATTTCCGCGGGCAGCGTGCCCAGGTTGCCGGTCGGCTGGGGCGCGTTGAGGAGGTAGAGCTCCGAGCCGCGGCCCTTCAGGATGCGCTGCACAATCAACGCGCCGTTCGCGTCCAGGGAGCGCTTCTCCTTGGTGCGAATCACGCCGCTGCTGACGTCGAGGAACCACACGCGCTGCGAGCCGATGGCCAGCACCCGCGAGGACTCGGGGTGGAAGTACACGCTGGCGAGCGAAGCGGGCAGGGCGTCGCTCGTCCAGGGGTTGTTGCTCCCCTCGCACGCCTCCACGCCCGACGGGTTCGCGACGCAGGCCACGACGTGTGACTGGTTGTTCGCCAGCTGGATGCCCAGGTACAGCACGGTGCCGTCGGAGTTGAGGACGCCCAGCGGAAGGGGCTCGCTCCGGGAGAACGTGCGCAGCGTGTACGTGCGCTTCGCGAAGATCTGGTTCTCCACGTTGGGCGTGTCGTTGGCGTTCAGGTCCGTCACGATGACGCTGGTCATCAGGGCGTTGGGGCCCGGCCCCATGGCGGCAATCTTCACGATGCCGTCCTCACGCGCGAGCGGCGGGGTGAGTAGCCCCTCCACGGACTTGTAGAGCCACTTGACCGTGGCGGTGGTCTGCGACGTGGCGGTGGGCATGTGCGACAGGCGCCGCACTTCGTTGATGCGGTTGACGATGAGGGCATCCCCGTCCGGCGTCACCGACAGCATGGTGGGCTTGAGGTCGGACGGCGTATAGCCGGAGATGTTCAGGTTGGAGTCCACGGCCAGCGCGCCTACGCCCGGCGTCCACAGCCAGCGCTTGCCGCTGGTGCCGTTGCTGGCGGTGATGAGCGTCTCCGCGGTGCAGGCGAAGGGCATCCCCTGCTTCTTCACCTCCTTGCCGGTGGCATCCACTTTGTAGAGGGTGGAGATGCCCGTACCCTCGACGCCGCAGCCGACGAAGGTGGCGCTGGTGCCGCTGCCGTCGACGACGAAGGCGTCGGTGACGACCTGCTCGCCGTTGGCCGGGGCCAGGACGACGCGGGAGACGGGAAGGAAGGTGGCCGGCTGGGGCTGGGACTTGTTCTTCCGGCCGTCCTTGCACGTCGCCTCGGCGTTCAGCGACAGGTAGGCGGACATGCCCGCCGTCGGGAACGGGACGTCGGCGGGCAGCAGCTCCAGGGTGACGTCTCCCTCGGTGTAGGGGAACGACTTGAGGGGCGTGTCCCGGTCATTCAGGGTCAGGCTCGTCACGGTGTCGCAGCCGGACACGTTGACGATGACCTTGAAGCTGGTCCCCGCGACGACGGCCTTGGGCACCGAGAGGGCGACCTGGGGCGGGTCCGGGGTGGGAGGGGGCTTGGGGTCGCCACAGGCGGCGGCCAGGCAGGCGGCGACGGCAAGGGCGGCGCGCCACGCGTGCCGCGTCAGGGGTGGTTGGGACATGGCGGAGCACTCTACCGCGTACCCACCGTCCGGGCATCACCGTGGCGGGTGGGGAAGGCCCCGGGGCTTGGGCCGTCTGGGGCCGTGACTCGGGTTGGCGGGGGCTCGGACCGGGCGTTAGGAGGGGTAAACGCCAGGGGATTGCAATAGCAGCCGTGCTGGCGCCTGATCGGCGGTGGGTGGGGCTGCCGGCCGGCCATCGCCCCCAAGGAGGCGCGAAGCACTCCTGAACTGACGCGGACCGTGATAGCCAGCCGGGGTGCATGAGGGAGGGGCCATTGGCGGGGACGGGGCGCGAGCCGCACGGACGGTGCGGCCGGGTCGCGCAGCATCCCTCACATGCCCACCCTCCCACCGATGTCCGCTGCTCTGGCCCAAGGGCGTGTTCAGCGGCATGATCCGGATCCGAACCATGTACCCTTTCGCACGCAGTGAGTTGACGCAGCCTCTCCACCCGTCCTTCCTGGGCCGGCGGGTTCGAGGTTCACCGTGAGAGTCGAGATGCAGCCGGATCAGCGGGGACGCGTGCTGGTGGTGGCCGCCAAGGAGGCGGGCGACGCGCTCATGGAGCGGCTCACGGCGAGCGGCTACCAGTGCGCGGCGGCGGAGAAGGAGAGCGGCCTGGCGCAGGTGGCCGAGGCCCTCCAACCCGAGGTGGTGCTGCTGGCGGTGACGGCGAAGCGGGCGGCGGAGATGCTGGACTCGCTGCGCAAGCTGGAGCGGCTGCAGCGACTGCCGGTCCTGGTGGACCTGGGGCGCACACGCTCCGCGGAGGCCTTCAAGCGTCTGGCAGTGGACGATTGGATTCGCAGCGCGGACGAGGTGGTGCCCCGGCTGGAAGCGGCGCTGCGCGCGGGCCGGCTTCGCGACAGGGAAGAGCGCATCCGGATGCGCATGGGGATGCTGCTGGAAATCACCCAGGCGGCCACCAGCTCGCTGGAGCTGGAGGAAATCCTCCGCATCGCCGTGGACAAGGTGGGCCGCGTCACCGGGACGGACCGCTGCTCGGTGGTGCTGGTGGAGGGCAGCCATGCCCGCACCGCGCGCGTGGTGGCCACGCAGGAGGACCCGAGCCTCGTCGAGCTGGACATCGAGGTGGCCCGCTACCCGGAGCTGCGCCGCGCGCTGGAGACGCGGCAGCCGGTGCTGATTGAAGAGGCGCAGCGAGACCCGCTGATGGCGGAGGTGCGCACCTCCATCGTCCCGCTGGGCGTGAAGTCCATCCTGGTGCAGCCGCTCATCTGCCAGGACGACCTGCTGGGCGCGCTGTTCCTGCGCGTGTCGCGGGTGGACGCGTCCTTCGGCCGGGACGAGCAGGAGTTCGCCCAGGCAGTGGCGGGCGTGCTCGCCAACTCCATCCGCAACGCGCGCCTGCACACGGCGGTGAAGAAGAAGCGCGAGGACCTGGAGCTGGCGTACGTGCAGCGCTACCAGGAGCTGAACGACGCCAACCGCCGCCTCAAGGAGCTCAACCGCCTCAAGGACGAGATCATCGCCGTCTGCAGCCATGACCTGCGCGCGCCGCTCCAGGTGTTGCTGGGGCACGGCCGGCTGCTGCAGGAGGGCCCGCTGGAGCCCCAGCAGAAGCAGTCCTCCGAGGCGATGATCCGCCAGGGCAAGAAGATCCTCGGGCTCGTCGAGTCGCTGCTGGAGAAGGGCAAGGGCGAGGCGGCGCGGCTGTCCATTGAGCCGCGCGTGCTGGACGTGGCGCAGCTGTGCCGCGACGCGGTCAACGAGCTGGAAATCCTCGCGGCCGACCGCGGCGTGTCATTGCGCGCCGAGTGCCCGGACAGCCTGATGCTCATCGGCGACGAGGTGAAGCTGCACGAGGTGCTGCAGAACCTCATCACCAACGCCATCCACCATGCCGCGCAGGACGGCGAGGTGGTGGTGAGCACGCAGCGGCTGGCGCGGCCGGACGGCGACGCGGCCAAGGTGTGCGTGCAGGACGACGGCGTGGGCATCCCCCCGGACGAGCTGCACCTGGTCTTCGACCGCTACCGCCACGGCGGCAAGGGCACGGGCCTGGGCCTCGCCATCTGCAAGGAATTCGTGGAGCTGCACGGCGGCGAAATCTGGGCGGAGAGCCCGAAGGACAAGGGCTGCATCTTCGTCTTCACGCTGCCGCTGGCGCAGGAGGCGCCGCGCAACCCCAGGCCGCAGCTTCCCGCCGCCACCGCCCCGCACGAGCAGCCGCGCGTGCTGGTGGTGGAGGACGAGCCGGAAATCGCCGCGGTGCTCTCGGAGGTGCTGCGCTCGAAGTACCGGGTGGAGGTGGCGCGCGACGGCGCCGAGGGCCTGGCCAAGGCGCGCGCGCAGCGGCCGGACCTGGTGGTGATGGACGTGTTCCTGCCCAAGCTGGACGGCCTGGACGCGGCCATGGCGCTCAAGTCCTCGTCGGACACGGCCCACATCCCGGTCATCCTCCTGTCCGCCCACCAGGGCGTGGCGGAGAAGGTCCGCGCGCTCAACCTGGGCGCGGTGGACTACATGAGCAAGCCGTTCAACGCGGTGGAGCTCCTCAACCGCACCGATCGCGCCCTCAAGCTGCGCCAGGGCGAGCGCGAGCAGCAGGAGAAGGAGCGCGCCAGCTCCCTGCAGCGGCGCACCGGCAGCGACCCGGCCACGGGCCTGCATGACCGGCGCGGACTGCTGCTGCGGCTGGAGCAGGAGGTGGCGCGCAGCCGTCGCTTCCACCGCTCGCTCAGCCTCGCGGTGCTGCGGCCGGACCGGCCCGTGGACACGCTGCCCGCCAGCATCGCGGACATCATGCGCAAGCGGGTGCGCCACCCGGATGCCATCTCCCACCTGGGCGGGGGCGTCTTCGCCGTCATCCTCCCCGAGTGCCAGGCGGAGCCCGCGCGCAACGTCATCAGCCGCATGCTGCCGGACGTGGAGAAGGCCACCGACACCGAGTACCGCTCGGCGGTGGCCGACGTGAGTCAGGACAGCGACCCGGTGGAGAAGCTGCTGGAGAAGCTGGGCGCGCCGCCGCCGGAAGAGACCTGACGGTCCGCCTGCAAGCCGGACGGGGCCACGCTAGACTTCCTCTCGCGTGAGCCCCTCCCGTCTCCTCGTCTCCGTCCTGCTGGGCGCCCTCGTGGCGCAGGGGGCCCTCGCGGCCCCTCCGCCCAAGCGGCCGCATGTGGACCGCGAGGCCATGCGCGAGGCGATGGACGCGGCGGTCTCGGAAGAGGAGTCCTTCTCGTCCTCCGCCAGCTACGCCAACTACCTCCAGGCGCGGCTGCTGCACCATGCCGGGGACCACCGGGGCGCGGTGGACGCGCTGCGGCTGGCCCTGGCTACGGATGACGGGCACCCGCTGCTGCTCACCCGGCTGGCCGAGGAGTACGCGCGGCTGGGGGATTTGGACAAGGCCGAGCGCGAGCTGCGCCGGGCCGTGGAGCGCGCTCCGGCGTACTACCCGGCCCACGTGCTGCTCGGCCGCGTACTGATGGAATCCGGCCGCTTCACCCGGGCGCGCATGCACCTGCGGCGCGCGGTGGCCCTCAAGTCGCGCGAGCCCGAGGCCTACCTGGTGCTGGCCCAGCTGAACCTGGAGGCTGGCGCACCCGACGAGGCGGTGAAGGTGGTGGAGGCGCTGGCGGTGGCACTGCCCGGCGAGGCCTCCGGCTACCGGCGCCTGGGCCTGGCCCTGGCCGAGCGCGGCGACGCCCTCCGCGCCGAGCGCCTGCTGGGCGAGGCCAGCAAGAGGGACCCGGGCGACGTGGAGGTGCTGGCCGCGCTGGCGAAGCTGTACGAGGAGTCCGGCCGTCCCGCCGAGGCCGAGGACGCCCTCGCGCGCGCCCTGCGAAGAGACCCGGACAGCCAGGAGGTGCTGCTGGCCGCGGGCCGGGTCGCGCTCAAGGCCGGCTCCGCCGTGCGGGCGCGGGCGTATTTCGACCGGCTGCTGTCGCTGTCCACCGAGCCGGAGACGGTGGTGCGGGTGGCCTTCAGCTTCCTCGCCGCGCGCGAGCCGGCCGCCGCCGCGGAGGTGCTGGAGGCGGCCCGGAAGGCGGGGGCGGACGAGCCCCGGCTGGCCTACTACGCGGGCCTGGTGCAGGAGCGGATGCGCCGCTTCGCCGAGGCGGCGGAGGCCTTCGCCGCCGTGCCCGCCACCTCGGAAGTGTTCGCCGACGCCCGCCTGCGCCGCGCCCGCTGCCTGTCGCTGGCCGGCGCGCACCCTCGCGCCCTGGCGCTGCTCAAGGCCGCCCTCCAGGACGCGCCGGAGGACGTGGAGGTGCGGACGCAGTACGCCCGCGCGCTGGAGCGGGGTGGGGCGCCCGCGAAGGCGGAGTCCGTCCTGAAGGAGGGGCTGGTCTCCGCGCCCTCCGCCACGCTGTACGACGCGCTGGCCTCCACGCTCCAGCGGCAGGGCCGGGGAACGGAGGCGCTGGCGCTGCTCCGCGACGTGGTGGCGAAGAGCCCCCGGGACGAGGAGTTGCTCTACGTGCTGGGCGCGGCCCACGAGCGGCAGGGCGACGTGGACGGCGCGCTGGCGCGGATGCGGGCGGTGCTGGAGGTGGACCCGGACCACGCTGCGGCGCTGAACTTCCTGGGCTACCTGCTGGCCCAGTCGGGGACGAACCTGGACGAGGCCGAGCGGCGGGTGCTGCGCGCGCTGGAGCTGCACCCGGACACGGGGGCCTTCCTGGACTCGCTGGGGTGGGTGTACTTCCGGCGCGGCGAGTACCAGCGCGCGGTGGAGGCGCTGGAGCGGGCCTCCCTGCTGTCCCCGGACGAGCCCGTCATCCTCGAGCACCTGGGGGACGCCTACCAGCGGGCCTCCCGGAGCGAGGAGGCCGCGGGTGCCTGGCGCCGCGCCTTGGAGGTCCTGGCGCTGGACCCCGAGTCGGCGGAGCCCCCCGGACAGCGCGCGTTGCTGGAGCGCAAGCTCAAGGCGCTACCCACGCGTTCGTCGGGCCGCTAAGTTGATGCGCCTATGGCGCGTCACGACGAGGGCTTCTTCAACGGCAGGGATGGCACCCGGCTCTTCTGGAAGTCGAGCCTCCCGGACGGCGAGCCGCGCGCCCATGTGGCGGTGGTCCACGGCTACGGAGACCACTTCGGCCGCTACGGGTATGTCGCGGACGCGCTGCTCGCGGACGGCTTCGCGGTGCACGGCTTCGACTACCGGGGCCACGGCCGCGCGGACGGACGCCGGGGCTACAGCGAGGCCTGGCCGCACTTCGTGGACGACCTGGAGACCTTCTGGGAGCGGGTGCGCAAGGACGCGGGCGGGAAGAAGACCTTCATGCTGGCCCACAGCCACGGTGGGCTGATGGCCGTGAAGTGGATGGGCGAGCGCAAGGTGGAGGGGCTGTCCGGGGTGGTGCTGTCAGCCCCCTACCTCAAGCTGGCGATTACGCCCCCGGCCCTGAAGCTCCTGGCCGCGCGCGCGGTGGGGAGGCTGGTGCCGTGGCTGCCCCTGAAGACGGAGCTGACGGTGGAGGCCCTGAGCAAGGACCTGGAGGTGCAGCGCGCCACTCGCGAGGACCCGCTCTACCTCACCGTCGTCACGCCCCGCTGGTTCCTGGAGTCCACCAAGGCCCAGGCCGAGGCGATGCTCCTGGCGCCGAAGATTCAAGCTCCGCTGTTCGTCCTGTGCGGCGCGGAGGACGGCGTGGCCGCTCCGGCGGCGGCGCGGGTCTTCTTCGAGGCGGCGGGGGCGGCGGACAAGAAGTTCAAGGAGTACCCCGGCATGCGCCACGAACCGCTCAACGAGGTGGGGCGGGCCGAGGTGTTCCGGGATATCTCCGGCTGGATCTCCGCGCATCTCTGACATAATCAGGTCGCCCGGCTCCTACGGAGGAGCTGGCGCTGGGTGAGGTCACCGCATGGCAACGGGTGAGACGGGCATCATCGGCAAGGGCATTGTCATCAAGGGCAACCTCACGGGAGGTGGGGACCTCGTCATCGAGGGCCGGGTGGAGGGGCAGATTGCCCTGAAGAACCACCTCACCATCGAGAGCACCGGAAAGGTGCAGGCGGACATCCGGGCCGAGGAGTTGACCATCAACGGCGAGGCGAGCGGCAACATCGACGCCTCGACTCGCGTGGCCATCAACGCTTCGGCCAAGGTGGCTGGCGACATCAAGGCGCCGCGCGTCGTCATCGAAGATGGGGCCGTGTTCAACGGCTCCATCGAGATGGACGTGAAGCTGCCGGACGACATCTGAGACTCACGCCGCGCACCGCACGGCAAACACCTTTCGAGAGGGGCGGACAACACTCATGGCGAATACGGTCATTGGCTCGAGCATCGTCATCGACGGGGAAATCTCCGGAGACGAGGACCTGGTCATCCAGGGCACCGTGAAGGGGAAGATCTCCCTCAAGGAGAGCCTGTACGTCGAGGGCAGCGGCGTCGTCGAGGCGGACATCGAGACGCAGAACGTGGAGATTGCCGGCCGGGTGACGGGCAACATCGTCGCCAGCGACAAGGTCGAGCTGAAGACGGACTGCCGCGTGGTGGGCGACATCAAGGCGCCGCGCATCCTCATCGCCGATGGTGCCTCCTTCAAGGGCAACGTCGACATGGACATGAAGGAGCGCTGATTCGTGGCCACTCCGAAGGAGCTCTCGAGCAGCAACAACGTCAACAACACCGTGGTGGGGCCTTCCATCCTCATCAGCGGCCGGTTGACGGGCGACGAGGACCTCACCGTCCGTGGACGGGTCGAGGGTGAGCTGACGCTCAGCCGGACGCTCATTGTCGAGCCCTCCGGCGTGGTGAAGGCGAACGTGGCGGTGAAGAACGCCATCGTCAGCGGCGTGGTGGTGGGCAACATCAACGCCACGGAGAGCGTGGAGCTCACCCGCGAGGGCCGCATGGTGGGCGACATCCACGCCCCGCGCGTCATCATCGTGGACGGCGCCAGCTTCCGCGGCCGCGTGGACATGGGCGACGTGGAGCCGGGCCGGCTGCCGGCGGAGCGCCCCACGGTGGCGCGTCCGACGACGACGGCGCGTCCCACCACCACCCCGGCGCGTCCGGCACCTCCGGCCGCGCGTCCGACGCCGCCTCCGCCGCCCGCGCGCACGGCGCCGCCTCCGGCCGCCACGCGTCCGGCCCCGGCTCCGGCGGCGCCGGCCGCTCGTCCGGGGGCCAAGCCGATGCCTCCGCCTCCGCCGCCCACGCGCGTGGAGGCCCGTCCGGCGCCCGCGCCGGTTGAGCAGGCAACCAGTGCCGAGCCGCCGTCCGTGTTGGGTGCTGGTGCTAAGAAGAAGGTCGTGGTGAAGAAGAAGGCCCGCTAGAGCGCATCACCCGCGCCACCGACTCCGGTGGCGCGGGGGTGGGCAGACCAGGGGTGCCGCCATGGACGCCGAGCACAGGGTTGACGGACAGGAAGGGATACCGGGGACTTCTCCGGAGGGTGGCTCGACATCGTCCGAGCCCACCGAGGGCCAGTCGCGCTCGGGGGAGGGCGGACACGCGGGAGGTGCGCCCGGTGAGCACCGCGCCGAGGGCGAATCGCACGGCGAGCACCAGGCTGGTGGCCACCCTGAGGGTGAGCACCGGACCGAGGCTGGCCCGTCAGAGTCTGGCCCGTCAGGTGAGCCTCCCCCCGGTGAGCAGCGCGCCGAGGGCGGTCAGCCCGAGGGTGGCGAGCAGCACGGAGGAGAGCCCTCCTCCGGTGAGCAGCGTGTCGAGGGAGGCGAGTCCTCCCAGGATGCTTCGCGCGAGGCCTCGCCGGGCGGCGAGCCCGGGGCCGAGGCGCAGGGTGGTTCCGAGCAGCATGAGGAGTCCCAGGTGGCGACGGAGGACGAGTCCGAGCAGGAGACCGACGAGGGCGGGCTGCCGGAAGGGCTGTCCGCTCCGGAGGAGCGCCTGGCGGGGCGGGTGACGCTGGTGCTGATGCCGCTGGAGAAGCTCCGGGACGACGACACGTTCCGTCTGCGTCCGGAGGATGACGTGTCCGGGCTGGCCACGGACATCGCGCGGCTGGGGCAGCTGTTCCCGGTGGACGTGCGTCCGGTCGGCGACGACGGCTACCAGCTGGTCTGCGGCTTCCGTCGCGTGGCCGCGCTGCGCTTCCTCAAGCGGGACGCGGTGCAGGCGCGCGTGCACATGGGCCTGTCGGACGAGGACGCGCTCCTCATGTCCCTGGCGGATGCCATCCACGCCACCCCGGTGGAGCCGGAGGTGCTGGAGGCCAAGCGCGAGCAGCTGGAGTCGCAGGGCCGGCTGACCGCGGCGGTGCGCGACATGCTGGAGAAGGCGCTCGCCACCGAGGACACGCTGGCTCCCGAGGGCGTGGAAGAGGAAATCGACGCCGACGAGCTGGCGTCGGAAGTCTCGCAGCGGCTGGGGGCCATCAACCAGGACCTCTCGCTGCTGGCGGACGTGTTCGCCGCGCTGGACGACTCGCGCAAGGCGGAGCTCCTGATGCAGCTGCGGTACTCGTCGGAGCTGGTGGCTTACCTGGAGGGTTTGTAGACCATGGCGGAACCGCTCGCGCGCGACCGTGCCCGGCTGCTGGAGCTGCTCACGGAGCGCTCCTTCGAGCGGCGGCGCGTGGTGCTTTCGTCCGGCAAGGAGTCGGACTTCTACATCGACTGCAAGCGCACGGCGCTGCTCGCCGAGGGGCACTTCCTCATTGGCCGGCTGCTCCTGGAGGCCATCCGCCGCGACGCGCCCCAGGCGATGGGCGTGGGCGGACTGACGCTGGGCGCGGACCCGCTGGCGTCGGCGGTGAGCCTCACCGGCTACCTGTCCGGCCACCCGCTCCCCGCCTTCATCGTCCGCAAGGAGCCCAAGGGCCATGGCACCGGCCAGTGGATTGAAGGCCTCAGTGGCATGCCCGCGGGCGCGGCGGTGGCCATCGTCGAGGACGTCGTCACGACGGGCGCCTCCACGCTGAAGGCCATCGAGCGGGCCCAGGTGGAAGGCCTGAAGGTGCTGGGCGCCTTCGCGCTGGTGGACCGGCTGGAGGGTGGACGCGAGGCCGTGGAAGCCGCCGGCCACCGGCTGTTCACCCTGTTCACCCGCAAGGACTTCATCCCGTGAGGAAGCCGTTCGTCACCGTGGCGCTGCTGGCCCTGCTGGCCGGCTGCGTCACCACGCCGCCCACCGTCGGGGAGCACGCACCGTCGCTCGAGGACGAGCAGGCCGAGGAGGCCTACCAGTCGGTCCTGGAGAAGTACTCGGGCCGGAAGGAAATCTACGACGGCTTCAACACGCGCGTCTTCGCGGGGGTCACGCTGCAGACGCCGGCCTTCCGCGAGGCCCGGGTGCGCCGCCGGGCGGCCTTCCAGGTGCTGCCGGCCAACAAGGTGGAGCAGTTGCTCGCGGAGGAGCGCACCGCGGCCGCCGAGGTGCACGAGTTCTTCCTCGGCGTGCACCTCAACGACTACCGCTACGGCGGCTTCGACCTGAAGACCTCCATCTGGCGCCTCGCGCTGGTGACGCCCGCGGGCGAGGTGACGCCCACGCGCATCATCCGGGTCGGCCGGGTGAACCTCGACACGCGGGCGTACTACCCGTACACGGACGTCTTCTGGACGGGCTGGAAGGTGCAGTTCCCCACCACGCTGTCCAACGGCCAGCCCGTCATCCCCCCGGGGACGAAGCAGGTGACGTTCCGCATGGCCTCGGCGCTCGGGAAGGCCGAGATGACGATGGCCGCGGAGTAGCCGCCTCGGCGTGCGGGCCCGCGCGGCCTCACGTCTGGGTGCCGCGCCGCAGCCACTTCTCCACGGGCGGCAGGGTGGGGCCGGCGAGCAGCCGGTCCACCACCACCTCGGGCAGGGCGCTCACCGCGAAGGGCAGGGCCTGCGCTTCCGGGACGAAGACTTCCTGCGCCATGTGCCGCGCCATGGCCACCAGCGGCTGGAAGTAGCCGCGCGTGTCCAACAGCCCCATGGGCTTGCGGTGCAAGCCGAGCTGGGCCCAGGTGACGATTTCGAAGAGCTCGTCCAGCGTGCCGAAGCCGCCGGGCAGGGCGACGAAGGCGTCCGCGCGCTCCGCCATCAGCGCCTTGCGCTCGTGCATGGAGCCCACCATGTGCAGCTCCGTGAGGCCCGGGTGGGCAAGCTCCTTCGGGCCCATGAAGCCGGGCAGCACGCCCACCACCCTGCCACCGGCGGACAGCGCGCCGTCGGCCACCGCGCCCATGATGCCCACGCTGGCCCCGCCGTAGACGAGCGTCAGGCCGCGCCGCGCCAGCTCGGCGCCCATCCGCGTGGCGGACTCGACGTACTCGGGACGCGCGCCGGGGCGCGAGCCGCAGAACACACAGACGCTCTTCACTTCCATGTCACAGGCCCCCGCGCCGCTCGGGGTGCGCGGCGAAGAGCGCCACCACGAGGCTGAGGAAGAGGAGGATGGGCAGGGCGCGCGCGTACACCCGGCCCCCCATTCGCAGGGCCAGCCCGCAAGGCAGCCCGAAGAGGAAGCCGCCCAGGTGCCCGGCCCAGCTCACGAAGGGCAGCAGGCTCAAGACGGCCACCTGCGCCAGCCAGATGAACAGCTCCCGCCGGCCCTGCTGCGTGGAGATGGGGAGCATGGCGCCCGCCCACCCCAGAATCATCCCGGACGCGCCCACGGTGATGGTGTTGAAGTTGAAGAGGAGAGAGAAGGTGGACGCGCCCAGCGCGGCGACGAGCGACAGCCCCAGGAAGCGCAGGCTGCCGATGCCGCGCTCCAGCGTGAAGCCGAGCGTCACCACCACCGACATGTTGAAGACGAGGTGCAGCGCCCCACCGTGCTCCAGCACCGCGCCCAGAAGTCTCCAGTACTGGCCGGCCTGGACGGCGGGCCCGTACAGGCCCAGCGGCGGCAGCACGCCCACCCGAGCCCCGTCCACGGCGATGAACCGGGACAGCGGGAGGAACTGCTCCGCCCCGAAGAGCGCTATCGCGCACACCAGGAGGACCTGGCACACCCAGGGCCGGGGCAGGGGACCTGTGGGAGGAGGAGGCGCGCCCTCCCCACGGCCGGGGCCGGAGGGGAGCGAATCCAGGATGCTGCCGCGCTGGCGGGACGCCATGACGACTCACAGCTCCCGGGAGAGCACGGTGTCGCGCAGCCAGTGGTGGTCGTCGGTGTGCGGGTAGTCGAGCGTGAAGTGCAGGCCGCGGCTCTCCTTGCGGCGGCTGGCGCAGTCGACGATGAGGTAGGCCACCTCCGCGATGTTGCGCAGCTCGATGACGTCGCGAGTCACCTTGAAGTGCCAGTAGTAGTCGCGAATCTCCTCGCGCAGCAGCTCCAACCGGCGCCGCGCGCGCATCAGCCGCTTGTCCGTGCGGACGATGCCCACGTAGTTCCACATCAGCCGGCGAATCTCGTCCCAGTTGTGGGTGACGACGACGCTCTCGTCCGACTCCACCGCGCTGCCCGCGTCCCAGGCCGGCGGGTCCTCGGTGCGGGCGGGCAGGCCGGCCATCTCCTCGAAGGCCACCGTCACCGCGCGGTGGCCGAACACCAGCCCCTCCAGCAGCGAGTTGGACGCGAGCCGGTTGGCGCCGTGCAGGCCGGTGCAGGCCACCTCGCCGATGGCGTAGAGCCCCGGCACGCTGGTGCGCCCGTCCAGGTCCGTCACCACGCCGCCGCACTGGTAGTGGGCCGCGGGCACCACGGGGATGGGCTGCACGGCCATGTCGATGTTGAAGGCCTTGCAGGTGGCGTAGATGTTGGGGAAGCGCTCGGTGAGGAAGGCTCGGCCCAGGTGCGTCATGTCCAGGTAGACGCACTCGTCGCCGGTGCGCTTCATCTCCGCGTCGATGGCGCGCGCCACCACGTCGCGCGGGGCGAGCGCGCCCATGGAGTGGTAGCGCTCCATGAAGGTGGCGCCGCCCTTGAGCCGCAGCTTGCCGCCCTCGCCGCGCAGCGCCTCGCTGATGAGGAAGCTCTTGGCCTCCGGGTGGTACAGGCAGGTGGGGTGGAACTGGTAGAACTCCATGTTCGCCACCCGCGCGCCCGCGCGGTACGCCATGGCCACGCCGTCGCCCGTGGCCACGTCCGGGTTGGACGTGTACAGGTACACCTTGCCCGCGCCGCCGGTGGCCAGCACCGTCACCTTCGCCAGGAAGCGCTCGATGCTTCCGTTCTCCAGGAGCGCGTACGCGCCCAGGCACCGGTGGGCGCTGGGGTTGGGCATGCGCCGGTCCAGGATGAGGTCGATGGCGGCCGTGTGCGGGAAGAAGGCGATGTTGGGCGCCTCGTCACACGCGGCCAGCAGCGCGCGCTGCACCTCGCGGCCGGTGATGTCCCCCGAGTGGATGATGCGGCGGGCGGAGTGGCCACCCTCGCGCGTCAGGTCGAACTCGCCGGAGAGGTGCTTGTTGAAGTCCGCGCCCAGCTGCACCAGTTCGCGCACGCGCTCGGGGCCTTCCTTCACCGTGACTTCCACCGCGTCCCGGTGGCACAGGCCCGCGCCGGCCACGAGGGTGTCCTCGATGTGGGCGTCGAAGCTGTCGGTGGGGGCCAGCACGCTGGCGATGCCCCCCTGGGCGTAGGCGGTGTTGCTCTCCCCGCGCTCCCGCTTGGTGACGACGGCCACCGTGCCGTGCCGGGCCGCCTGGAGGGCGAACGAGAGGCCCGCCACGCCGCTCCCTAGGACGAGAAAGTCGAACCGATGGGGCATGGCGGACAGCCTTAACGACTGTAAGTGCTGGAAACAAGGCGTTTTCTTGAGGACTTTCCGGCGCTTGTCTAAGGTTGAGGGCTGCCGATATGCGTGCCCTCTCCGCGCTCCTCGCATCCGCCGCCCTGCTGACCCTGCCGCTGACGGCGGGGGCGTCCGAGTCCATCTACCGCTACGTCGAGAAGGACGGGACCATCGTCTATACGAATGTCCCGCCCGCCGGCGCCAAGAAGGCGAAGCAGCTCAAGGGCTCCTTCACGCCCGCGCCGACGAAGAGCGCGCCGGTGGTGGGGCGCAGGAAGACGCCGCCGGAGCTGGACCCGCACATCGTGGCGGCGGCGCTGCGCTACCGCATCCCCACGGCGCTGGTGCGCGCCATCATGCACACCGAGAGCAACTTCAACCCGAACGCGCTGAGCAACAAGGGCGCCAGCGGGCTGATGCAGCTGATGCCGGCCACCGCGTCGGACATGTACGTGAAGGACATCTTCAACGAGCGCGACAACATCGAGGGCGGGGTGCGCTACCTGCGCGTGCTCGCCAACCAGTTCGACGGCGACATGGTGAAGATGATTGCGGCGTACAACGCCGGCCCCGAGGCGGTGAAGCGCTACGGTGGCAAGGTGCCCCCCTACGAAGAGACGCAGGGGTACGTGCGCAAGGTGCTCCAGCTCTACTTCCACTACAAGGAGCGCGAGCGGACCGACGAGAGCGGCCCCCGCGAGCCCACATCCCAGAATGACGACGCGCGCGAAGGGGCGGGGGGAGACGAGCCCCGCTGACGACGAGTTCCTCCAACAGCTCTACCGCGGTGGCGAGCTGCTGGCCGCCGGGAAGGTCATCGAGGCGAAGGAGTTCCTGGAGCGCGCCCACCAGCTCCAACCCCGCCAGGAGAAGGCGCAGAACCTGCTGGGCCTCTGCTACTTCAAGCTCGGCATGTTCGACCGGGCGGCGGAGCTCTACGAGATGCTGGTGCGCGACAACCCGGTGGACCCGACACTGCGGGTCAACCTGGGCCTCGTGTACCTGAAGACGAGCGCGCTCCAGCGCGCCGCGCGCGAGTTCGAGACGGCCACCGACCTGGCCCCCGAGCACCAGAAGGCGCAGAACTACCTGGGCCTCACGCTCGCGCAGATGGGCGAGTACGGCCGCGCGCGCGAGCACTTCCTCCTGGCCGGCAGCGACGCCATGGCGGAGAAGATGAGCCGCGCGATTGCCGGCGAGGGCTTCTCCCGGCCCTCGCCCGCGCAGCCCGCGAGGGCCCGCGGCCTCGGCGAGCTGGAAGGCAGCGAGCAGGGCGGTGAGCCGGTGGCCGCGCCCGCTCCGGCCCCCACCGAGCCTCCCCGCGCGCAGCCCCGCTCCGGCGGGCTGACGGAGGGGGACTGGGGCTCGCAGCTTGGCCTCGACGCGGGAGCGAAGCCGACGTCGAGCGCCGCGGCGCTGGCCGCCGCGGCCCGACAGGAGCCGGAAGAGGAGGAGATCCGCCTCGCCGAGGACGAAGGTCCCAGCGCCCTGTCGCCGTCGGGTGGGGAGGAGCTGCCGGTCCTCACCGCCACGCCCGAGGACGCGGAGGAGCTGGCCATGGAGGCGCAGCACGAGCCTCCGGCCGCGCGGACCCCGGAGTCGGAGTTCGAGGAGACGTCCGCCGCGCTCGCCGCCAGCGTGCCGCTCACCCCGGTGCCGCTGACGAAGCTGCAGCTCACGCGCGCCGTGGCGAGGCCCGCCGGCATGGTGCCCAGGACGGCGGGCTCGGGCCCGGCCGCTCCGTCGGCACCCGACGCGGTGGCTCCTGCTGAAGCGAGCAGTGCCGCGGTGGAGACCGCCCCCCGCGCCGCGCCTGTCTCCGTGGAGGCCGGCGCCGTCCCGACGCAGGCACCCTCCACACCGGCCGAGTCGCTCGCGGTGACCACCGTGCCGCCGCTGGCCGAGCTGGCGCCCGCCGTGGCGCTGGCGGGCGCGGACGCGGCGCACCCGTTCATGCTGGGCGAGGGGAGCTTCTCGGTGGCGGTGGATGGGGAGCTGCTCACGCGGCTGGACGGGCTGGTGGCCTTCAGCGGCCAGCTCGCCTTCCAGCCGGAGATGAAGCGCTTCCGGGGCCGCGCCACGGACAAGTCCTTCGGCGAGGGCCCGGCGCGGATGGTGCGCGCCCGGGGCAAGGGCGTCCTCTACGTGGAGCCCTCCGAGAAGCGCACCTTCCTCGCGGTGGACCTGGGCGACGAGTCCGCCTACTTCCGCGACGAGTGCATCTTCGCCTTCGAAGAGCCGGTGATGTTCGAGAACGGACGCGTGCCGTCGGACATCGCGCCGGACCTGGACCTGGTGCACCTGCGCGGGCAGGGCAGGGTGCTCTTGAGCCTGCCGGGGCCGCTGCGCTCGGTGCTGGTGGGGCTGGATGGCGCGGTGACGGTGCCGCTGACGCACCTGGTGGGCTGGCAGGGAAACCTCACGCCCCGCGTCGTCCCGCTGCTCAAGTCCCCCACGGGTGAAGTGCTCCGGACAGCGGTGGAGCTGAGCGGTGAAGGTTTTGCCCTCATCGCCCTCGGTGTCCGCTAGAAGGTGCGTGCCATGGCCTCGGACCGAGCGACCCGGAAGAAGCTGAAGCGCGAGGAGCGGGCGCGCCGCCGCGCGGAGCGCCAGCCCAGCGTGCTGGTGCAGGAGTTCTGGAACCTCCCCAACATGCTCACGCTGGGGCGCATCCTCCTCATCCCGCTCTTCGTCTGGCTCACCTACGACGCGGACCCCCTCAACTCGCTGTGGGCGGGGCTCGTCTTCGCCGTGGCCTCCATCACCGATGTGATTGACGGCTACCTGGCGCGCAAGTGGAACCTCATCACCGTCGTCGGCAAGTTCATGGACCCGCTCGCCGACAAGCTCATCGCCATGGCCGCCCTGGTGATGATGGTGCGGCTGGGCCGCATCGCCGCGTGGGTCGTCATCGTCCTGCTCGCGCGCGAGCTCATCGTCAGCGGCCTGCGCACCATTGCCGCCAGCGAGGGCATGGTCATCGCCGCCGGCCAGGAGGGGAAGTGGAAGACGTCCCTCCAGCTCGTGGGCATCATTTCACTCTGCGTCCACTACGTTCACCCGCTGCGCATCGGCGCCACCGACGTGCCCGTGGACTACAACCTCGTGGGCAAGGTGCTCGTCTACCTCTCGGGCGCCTTCTCGGTGTGGAGCGCTGTCGTCTACTTCCGTGCGTTCCTCGCCATGCTCGCGAAGCGTGGAGGCGAGCCCACGGGTGCGAAAAGTGTTTGACGGGGCAGACACGGCTTTGTATACCCCCCTTCGCTTTTGGCCTGCCGCACCCCACGGCCAGAAGTCAGCAGGAAGCAAGTTCAAAAAGCGGGAATAGCTCAGCGGTAGAGCATCGCCTTGCCAAGGCGAGGGTCGAGGGTTCAAATCCCTTTTCCCGCTCCAATTGAACTTCCTGATGCGGGAATAGCTCAGCGGTAGAGCATCGCCTTGCCAAGGCGAGGGTCGAGGGTTCAAATCCCTTTTCCCGCTCCAAAACGAAAAGGCCCTCTGGGAAACCAGGGGGCCTTTTTGTTTTCAACGCCAAGAATGGCTTCCCGGCCGCGGCCACCCAGCATGCGGCCGGGCCAGCGGTGGGTACGGTCTTCGCCCCGTATCCTCGCTTCATGCGGCCGGCTTGCTGTATGGATACGCCCGCATGATTCGCAACCTGCGTGAGCTCTACCAGTACCGGGGGCTCCTGCTCAGCCTGACCCAGCGGGAGCTGAAGGCCCGGTACCGCAACTCGGTGCTCGGCTTCCTGTGGACGTTCCTCAATCCCACCTTGCAGATGGTCGTCTACTCGCTCCTCTTCACCGTCTACATGCGGCAGAAGATCGAGAGCTACACGTACTTCGTGTTCGTGGGCCTGCTGCCGTGGATCTGGTTCTCCACGTCGCTGCTGGCTGGCGCCAGCTCCATCAGTGACCGGAGGGACCTGCTCACGAAGGTCCGCTTTCCGGCGCAGGTGCTGCCGGCGACCATCATCGCCACCAACCTGATCAACTACCTCCTGTCGCTGCCGCTGATGGTGTTGTTGGGCGTGTTCCAGGGGCGCTACCCCACGTGGCACATCGTGGCGTTCCCGGTGGTGCTGCTGACCCAGTTGTGCGTGACGATGGCGCTCGTCTACCTGGTGTCCGCGCTCAACGTGACGTTCAGGGATCTGCAGCAGATCATCGGCAACCTGCTGACGATGTGGTTCTTCGTCACGCCCGTCTTCTACATGGCGAACACCATTCCGCCGGAGTTCCACACGCTGCTCGTGCTGGGCAACCCCATGGCGGTGATGACGACGTCCTACCAGGCCATCTTCTACGAGCACCGGCTGCCTGACCCCGGGCCGCTGGCGCTCTGGATGGCCATCTCCCTCGTACTGCTCTGGGTGGCCACGAACATCTTCGAGCGGAGGCGCGAGGAGTTCGCGGAGTTCGTATGACCATTGCCATTGCGTCCCCGGACGCCATCGTCATCCGCAACGTGGTGAAGCGCTTCAAGAAGAACACCATCCGGCGCGAGTACACCACGCTGAAGTCCGAGATCGTCCGCTGGCTGCGGGGCAAGCGCGACGCGGACGGCAAGTCCATGATCGAAGCGTTGCGCGGCGTGGACCTGGTGGTGCCGCGGGGAAAGACCGTGGGCGTCATCGGCCGCAATGGCTCGGGGAAGAGCACGCTCCTCAAGCTCATCACCGGCATCTACTCACCGACGTCAGGCACCATCGACATCCATGGGCGCATCTCCGCGCTGCTGGACCTGGGCGCGGGCTTCCACCCGGACTTCTCCGGCCGGGAGAACATCCTCATCAACGGCATCATCCTGGGCATGTCCCGTACGGAGATCCGCGACCGGATGGATGAAATCATCGCCTTCAGCGAGCTGGGCGAGTTCATCGACGAGCCGGTCCGCACGTACTCCAGCGGCATGTACATGCGGCTGGCGTTCTCCGTCGCCACCCACGTGGACCCGGACATCCTCATCATCGACGAGATTCTCGCCGTGGGTGACGAGCACTTCGGCAAGAAGAGCCTTGCGAAGATGACGGAGTTCAAGCGGGCCGGGAAGACCATCGTCATCGTCACGCACGACCTGGGCACGCTGGAGAGATGGTGTGACCTGGGGGCGTGGATCGACGCCGGGCGCATCCGCGAGTTCGGCCCGCCCGCGGAAGTCATTCGCAGCTACCGCCGCGCGGTGGCGCTGGCCGAGCAGCAGGGCATGGTGATGGATGCGCCCGCGCTGGCGCCGGGCGGCGGTGCGCTGCCCTCGCTGGTGCCCCCCGCGCGGCCTGCCCTGTCGCTCGGCCTGGACTCGGTCCTGCTGACGCGCAGGGATGGCACCGCGGTGGAGTCGGTGGACACGGAGGACGGCCTGGAGCTGCGCGTGGCGTTCACCGCGCGCGAGGCGGTGGCGGACCTGGGCTTCGGGGTGGAGCTGAAGCGCGCGGACGGCACCGTGGCGTACCGGACCAACACCTTCGTGGAAGGGGTGCCGCTGAACGTGGAGGCCGCGGGAAGCGGCACGGTGCGGCTGCTCATCGACCGGCTCGGGCTCACCGCGGGCGCCTATTCCTTCTCCGTCACGGTGTGCGGGAAGGAAGGGCGGAAGCTCGAGACGAGCGAGTCCACCTGTTCCTTCCAGGTGCGCTCCGGCGTGGCGGACGAGGGTGTCACGCGCCCGCCTCACCGCTGGGTGGTGGAGGGTGCCGGGGCGCGTGTGTCCCCCGTGAGGACCGTGGGCGCGTGAGCGGGCCCGGCCCGACAGCCGCGGGCGGACCCGGTGTCTGGCTGGGCATCGTGTTGTACCGCAACCCCGAGCGCGAACTGGAGCGGCTGTGCACGTCGCTCGCGTGGAACCGGGAGGCGCCGGGCGCACCCGCTTTCGGGGTGAAGTGGCTGGACAACTCGCCCGACGAGCGCCTCCGGGCGGTGGTGGCGCGCTGCATGCCGGGGGCGGACTACCGCTTCTCCGGTGCCAACCTGGGCTTCGGTGCCGCGCACAACCGGCTCATGGCGGAGGCCTTCGGCACGCCGGGCGTGCGCCACTACGTCTGCATCAACCCGGATGGCGTGTTGCATCCGGACTGCGTGCGAGCGCTGGTGGCCGAGGCGGAGCGGCGCCCGGACACCGGACTGGTGGAGGCACGGCTCTTCCCGGACGAGCATCCCAAGCCGTATGACCCGCGGACGCGGGAGACGCCGTGGTGCAGCGGCTGCGTGCTGCTCGTCACCCGCGAGGCCTACACGCGCGTGGGTGGCTTCGACGAGCGCTTCTTCATGTACTGCGAGGACGTGGACCTGTCCTGGCGCGCCCGGGCGGCGGGCCTGTCCGTCCGGGTGGCCCCGGAGGCGCGCGTGCACCACTACACCGTCACCCGCGAGCTCAGCGCGACGCGGGAGCGGATGGTGCGCCGCAGCGCGGCCCTGCTGGGGGCCAAGTACGGAGACGCGGCCTTCACCCGGGCGCGGCTGCGCGAGTACGCGGAGCTGGGCGGTGAGCCCTTTGCCGCGCCGGAGCTCGCGAAGCCGGAGCGGCGCCTGGCGCGCGTCGCGGACTTCGGCCATCACTTCGACTTCGCCCGGAGGCGCTGGTGAGCACGGGCCTGGCGCGTGAGGCGGGGGGGCTCCTGGAGACACTCGTCCTCGGGCGGGTGGGCGCCAGGGCTCGCGTGGGCCTCGTGGGCGAGGCCCGGGGCCTCGCGGGGGCGCTGCGTGAGCGCGGCTGCGAGGTGTACGAGGCCACCGGGCCGGACTGGAAGGCGCCTCCAGGCTTCTCTGCGTCCTTCGTGGTGCTCGGCGAGGAGGGCGTGGCGCGGCTGGACGCCACCGCGCTGGCGGCCCTGCGGCACGGCGCGCCGGAGGCGGAGGTGCTCTTCACCCTGCGCAACGCGGGGGCGGCCAGCGCGCTGCTGGAGACGCTCGTCGGCACCGCGCCCGCACGCCCCGGGCTCTCCGAGACGGCCCTGCTGGCGCTGCTGCGTGAGGCCGGCTACCGCGTCGCTCATCGCCAGGTGTGGCCCTGTGCCCCACGCACCACGGCCCTGGCCGAGGACGCCGAGCGGAGCCTGCGCGCGCTGCTGGCCCAGCTCTCGCCCTCCACGCAGGTGGAGGAGGGCGCCTACGCCGTGGTGCCGGATGCGCCGGCGGCGCTCGTCCCGGGGCTGCTCAGCGTGGTGCTCTGGTGTGGCGAGGCGCCGTCGCAGGGCCTGTTGGACGAGGCCCTCTTCTCGCTGGCGTGCCAGGAGCAGCACCCGCTGGAGCTCATCCTCGCCGCCCCGGAGGGGCAGGACCTGTCCGCCGCGCGGGCCCTGCTGGAGCGCTACGCCCGGCTTGGCACCTTCACCGCGCGGACCGTGCATGCCGCGCCCGGGGGCGTGCTGGCCGAGGCCGTGCGTCAGGCGCGCGGGCAGTACCTGTCCTTCCTGGATGCCCGCTGCGTGGTGTACCCGGGCCACTTCACGCGGCTCGTCCGCGCGCTGGAGGAAGGTCCGGCGGCCTGGGCGGTGGCGCGCGCCTTCCACACGGAATGGGTGCCCACCGTGGGAGGCCTGCCCTATGTGCGCGCGAAAATCCCCTTCCCCCTGGGGGAGCGGCTGGAGCTGGAGCACCTGCTGAAGGACCCGGCGCTCTTCCTCGCGCTGGTCGTCGACCGGGCCCGCGTGGGGGCCCTTCCCCTGGCCACCGATGACCCGGCCGGCGGGCGACTGCCGGACCTCCCCGTGCGGCTGGGCGCGCTCTTCGAGCCGGTCTTCGTCGCCGGCATCGCCTCGTGCGAGGTGCGCCAGGAGGGTGCGCCCGCGAGCGTTCGGGTGACGTCCCCTCCGGCGGCGGAGACGTGGCTGCTGCGCACCGTGGCCGTCTGGGAGGAGCGCGTGGCGCGGGCCCGCGAGGAGGGCTTGAGCGCCCGTGAGTTCCGCCACCGCCTCGTCGACGATTTGAACGCGCGCATCCGCGCCGTTCCCGGGGTCCACGCCACGGTGCGGGCGCTCGCGGAGCGGCTGAAGCAGCGCCGCGAGCCCTGACCCCGCCAGGGCTCCCCTGGCGGGCGGGTGACGCCTGCCGCTGCTACCGCACCACGCCCAGTAACGGCGCCGGCTGGGTCGCCCTGCCGGTGCCGAGCAGTGCGAACTCCTTCAGCGCGTCCGCCGTCTGGAGCACGGCCTTCTCCCAGGAGAGGCCGCGCACGTACTGGAAGCCCGCGGCAATCAGCCGCTGGCGCAGCGACTCATCCTCGAGCAGGCGGCAGACTTCCTGAGCGATGCCCGACACCGTGGGGGGAGCCAGCACCACGGCGCCCTCGGGGTAGGCGGCGCGGGTGCTCTCCAGGTCGATGTCCACCACCGGGCAGCCACACGCGGCCAGTTCCTGGGGCAGCAGGCTGTAGTTGGTGAAGGAGAGGCACAGCGCCACGTCGCTGGCGGAGAACACCCGCCGCAGTCCGTCGAAGTCCAGCACCCCGTGCGAGACGAAGGGGAAGGGCAGCGCCGAGGGAGGCAGCTCCGCCCCGGCGATGTGGATTTCCACCTCCGGGAAGCGCGCCTTCACCTGCCCCAGCGCCAGCGCCACCAGCTCGAAGCCCCGGCGGGTGGTGTTCGGGCGCATGTAGGCAAACACCTTGCGCTTGCCGTCACGCAGCACCGGATCCGGGTAGTAGACGTCATGGTCCACCCCGAGCTGGAAGCTCCGGGCGTGCATGCCGTACTTGGTGCGCATCAGGGACTCGAGCCACGGGCCCGCGGTGAGCCCATAGAAGCCGAAGCGGTAGGTGTCCTCGGCCAGTTGCCACTCGGCGCCCACCCCGAAGAAGGCCGGCTCGTAGTCCTGGATGAAGTACGCCTTCACCGGCGCGCAGTTGCTGGCCCTCACCCGGTAGGCGGTGTGCCAGGCGGTCGCCATGACGATGTCCGCCGGCTCCATCTCCTTGTCCTCCTCCAGATGCAGGACGGGGGCCTGGATGGGCAGGAACCAGTGGTGGACCATCGCCTGCAGCAGCAGCGGCTCGGGGGGCAGCCCGTGGCTGTCCACCATGTACACGCGGCAGCGGTGGCCCAGGCGCTCCAGGAAGTGGATGGTGCGGAAGATGGTCATGTGGCCACCTCCGCCGCGCCCGAAGGGCGGAATCACCCAGTTGATGACCAGGTGCTCCGGGTCCAGCGTGCGCGAGGCCGGAGGCGGCATCACGGCGCGGGCCCTCGGTGGCTGCGCCAGGAGGCGGTAGTGGTCCAGCTCCCACCAGCCCCGAGGCTCCTTGGCGGGCGTCCTCAGGGCGCGATGCGCCGTCAGCAGCGCCCGGGAGATGCCCTCCCGGCGGTACTCCCGCCAGCTGTGCATCACCTTGTGGCCCAGCAGGCTGACCGTGTCGAGCTGGCCGCGCGCCGCCAGGGAGCTCCGCAGCGCCTTGCGCGCGTCCCCCAGCAGGCTGGAGCCGGCCACGCGCGCGTGCGCATCCCCCTTCATCTGGTGGTGCAGGGAGATGCGGCGAGTCACGGCCTCGGGCAGCAGCTCGTGCCGGTCCCCGAGGAACCAGCCCAAGGCCTGGCCCATGTTGCGGCCTACCGCCACCGCCGCCTTGGAGAGCTTGTCCTTCTCCCTCGCGTCGGCCAGCAGCTGCTGCACGTCCTGGCGCGACTGGCGCAGGCCGTTGCTCAGCAGCCGGCGGAGGCCCGGCATGTCGGGCTCGTCGAAGTACTCGCGGTGGTAGCGCGCCTCATCGAACGTGCGGCGCGCCTGCACCAGGGGCGAGTAGTTGTGGCTGTGGCGCACCACCGAGCGGGGGGCGTACGCCTTGATGTAGCCGGCCTCCAGGATGTCCGCGGCCCACAGCTGGTCTTCCATGAACTCCACGTCCCGGTAGGGGATGCGGGTCCACACCGAGCGCCGCAGGGCGGCGTTGTTGTCGGAGAAGAACCGGTAGAAGGCCTTGTTCAGCCGGTAGTGCTCCCACCCCTCGGGCCCGGTCTTGATGCGGAACAGGGTGGTGTCGGCGCCGAAGTTGGCGAAGTGCCGCTCCAGCATGTACGCCTCGGCCGGCATGCAGCCCGGGTGAGGCGCGTGGCGGCCGAACACCCCGGCCACCTCGTCGTTCTCCCGCATCGGGGCGACCAGCTCACGCAGCCAGGAGCGGTCCGCCGGGACGGCGTCCTGGGTGATGAGCGCGACGAACGGGCTGTGGCTGTGCTGGATGCCCAGGTTGCGCGTCCGGCCATGCCCGAAGGTGCTCGGGTCGATCTCCATCAGGCGGGCGGGGAAGTCCCGGATGATGTCCAGCGAGTCATCCGTCGAGCCGCTGTCGATGCAGAGCACCTCGAAGGGGAAGTCCGTCTTCTGGTGGAAGACCGCGGCGAGACACTCGCGCAGCAGGGACCCGCCGTTCTTGACGGGGATGATGACGGTCACCAACGGGGTGTCTTGTTTCATGATCTCTGCTTGACAGTCGGCCCCTGGGCAAGGGCGGCGCCTATAGCACGCGGTTGAGAAGAGTCACAAGGAGGGGAGCGGCCCCGCCTCGTGGCCGGGCAGGAGCCTACCCGGGCCCGAGCCTGCCCACCGTCGAGGGGAGCTCCCAGGCGAGCATCTGGAGCGCCAGGGCCTCGGCGCTGCGCTCATCCGTGCGCAGCGAGCCGTCCATGGTCGCGAAGGTGAGGTTCGGGTTGTAGAAGGGGTCGCCTCGCCGCGTCCAGGGGCGGAACGCGCTGTACGAGAGCCAGGCATCCCGGTCGGGGATGGCGTGGAAGCGGCGGGTGGCGGACTCGTGGTGCACCAGGCACGCGTGAGGCGTGTACACGCACCGCAGCCCGCGCTCGACGACTCGCAGCGCCAGCTCCACGTCGCTGCCGGAGACAATCATCCGCTCTTCGTAGCCGCCGACCTGCTCGAAGACCTCGCGGCGCATCATCATGCAGGCGCCGGTGACGGCCAGGTAGTCGCGGATGCAGTCGGCGCGGCCGAAGGGCGTCCACGCCTCGTCCGGGCGGCCCCGCCAGAAGGCATGGGTCGCGAAGCCTCCGGGACCGAGCACCACGCCCGCGTGCTGGATGCTCCGGTTGGGGAAGAGCAGCAGCGCGCCCACCACCCCCACGTCCGGCCGCTGGGCCTGGGCGATGAGCTCCTCCAGCCAGCCCTCCTCGATGATCTCGATGTCGTTGTTGAGGAAGAGCAGCAGCTCGCCCTTGGCATGGCGGGCCGCGAAGTTGTTGATGGCCGAGTAGTTGAACGGGTGGTTCCAGGTCAGCTTGACGATGCGCGGGTCATCCAGCGCGTCGAGCAGCGCGTGCGTCCGGGGATCCACCGAGTTGTTGGAGACGAGGATGAGCTGCCAGTTCTCCCACCGCGTCCGGGTGCTGAAGGTGCGCCACAGCTGCTCGAGCAGCTCCGGCTTGTCCTTGAAGGGGACGATGATGGAGACGCGCGGGTTGCCCTTCACCTTCGGGCGCACGCGCAGCAGTCCGCTGGGCGCGAGCAGGACCTCGGCGTCTTCCTCGCAGCGCTTCAGGTGCTGGGTGAGCGCGACGTGGGCCGCCGCGTTGACGAAGTGGACGGAGCGCGAGGTCTCCCGGCGGTGGTAGAGCACGGTGGGCACGTGCGCCGCCGGCGTGGTGGACTCCGAGGCTCGCAGGACCAGCTCGTACAGCTCGGCGCCGTCGAAGCCCTCCTGCAGGCCGCCCAGCTCTTCGAAGGCCTTGCGGCGCATGACGAGCAGGCGCGTGGCGTAGTCACACGCGCGCTGCAGGTCGCGGCTCCAGTCCGGCTTGAAGAAGGGGCGGCAGCGGCGGCCCCCTCCATCCAGCCGGTCCTCGTCCGAGTACACCAGCTGCGCTTCGGGCCGGGCGTCGAGCGCGAGCGCCATCTCCGCGAGGGCGTGGGGCGCGAGCCGATCCGACGGGTGGATGAAGGCGAGGGCCTCGCCTCGTGCGGCCTGGACCGCCGCGTTGAGCGCGGCTGCGTGGCTGGCGATGACCGGGGAGGGAATGAAGCGCAGCCGGCTGTCCGCGGTCCACGCGGGCGGGAGGCCGCCGCGCAGCTGCTCCAGCGCCTGGGCGGAGCCCGCGATGCACAGCTCCCACAGCTCGTAGTCCTGTGCCAGCAGGGAACCGATGCACTCCCGCCAGTGTGCGGGGGGGAGCTCGCGCGCGCCCACCATCACCGAGAAGGTGGGGGGCTTTCGGAGCTGGCGGGCCGCGCGGGTGGCCGAAGCGATGCGCGCGGGCTCGAAGAGGGCGCACCACTGGCGGTACTCCTCGTCCGAGAAGGCCGGGAGGATGGCCAGGTGACGCGCCAGGGCGCGGGTGGCCTCGATGGCGAAGTGGCGCTGGGGCGCGAGCGTCTGCCTCCAGAGCTCCGGCAGGTTCAGCTCCGGCGGGCAGGGGTCGGTCAGCGCTTCCAGGCGGCGCACCATCTCCGCCGCCTGGGCGCGCGTGGGCAGCGAGTCGCCCGTGCCGGCGATCAGCATCTCGATGGCGGCGAGGTTCCAATTCCGCATGCGCTCGAGCGCCGGACGCAGTATCCGGCTCAGGCCGGCCACCCCGGAGCGCTTGAGCAGCCCCACGGCCCTGGCCACGGCCGCCTTGCGGTGGGACTGGTGCGTCCAGGAGGCGGGGTCGGCGAGCGGCTCCAGCAGCTCGCGGATACGTCCTTGGGAGGCCTCCGGGGTGGTGCTGGCGTAGAGCTCGGGCTGCGTGAGCAGGCGGCTCAGCTGCTCGTTGAAGTTGAACTGGGGCCGCAGCAGCTCCAGCTGGAACGGGCGGACCGCGCGCAGCATGGGCGAACCGTCACGCGCGCCGAAGCGCCGCTCCACCTCGCCAAGGATGTTGGAGTAGAGCGGGAGCGCGCGCGGCCCCGGGGTGAAGGACGCCGACCCCTTGGGGGCGCGCAGGCGGAGCTCGCGCAACAGCTCCAGCAGGAGCGTCTCCGGACCCGCCAGCTCGGCGGCCGTGGCATCACTGCGACGAAGGTCATCGACCAGGAGGAACTGGGTTCCCACGCGCTCCGCGAGGTCCGCGGCGGACTCGATGCTGGGAGGGGGAAGCGACCCGCGCTCGTTACTGCCGCCTTCCATGATGGTCAGTCCGGAAGATGCGCCGTTCGTCGGGCGCTGGAAAGGCTCACGCATGGAGCGGCTCTATATCATCCGACGCTGGGTGGGGAAGCCGTGCTCGGCTGGCCGCACAGGAGGCGCATGGGGACGGATGCGGGCCCGGCGAGGGCGGCGAGGAGCGGCTGATGGCGGCCATCAGGTCCGTGCGCCGGACCGGTGTGGCACCCGGGCCGCCCCTGAATGCAGACGCCTGCCCACCAGGCTGCCCTCCCAGCAGGGAAAAATCGCGGCGGAGCCTGGGCCTGCCCACCGCGACGAGGGCTCAGGCAGAGGGTCCCGGAACCGGGCGGACGACACGGGCGATGAAGATGTAGGAGTCCTGCAGTCCCAGCGTCGTCGCCACCGCACCCAGACTGTTGCCCGCCAGCGCGACCAGCGGGCGGGGGACGCGCCGCAGTGCATGGGCCCGCTCGGCGAGGCTGCCGGGCTCGAAGTCGAGGTCGCCAAAGGCATCCACGAGCTCCAATCCCACGCGCGGAAGCAGGGCTTCCATGGACGCGCGGGTGAAGTAGCTCTCATGGGGCGGGAACGTTCCGCATTGATAGAGCTGCTCCAGCAACTGCGAGGTGCCCAGGGCCGACATCAATCGGGAGGTGCGGTACAGCAGGCCGCTCGCGACGGGCACCTTCAGCACCACCCACTCCAGTTCCGGGGCGAGCTGGGTGACGAGGTGGCGGACCATGTCCGCGAGGTGCGGACCCGGGAAGTGCTCCACGACATCCAGCAGGGTGAGGATGCGGGGGCGGAACGGCAGCGACTCCAGCGGCAGGGGCCAGTGGCCGCCTTCCGGCAGGGGCAGCCGCATCGCGGGAATGCCCGCGTCGCGCATCAAGCCCACCGACAGCTCGGAGATGTCCGCGCCCGCGAGCTCGCGCACCCCGGCCTGCTGGCAGCTCTCCAGGAACCAGCCGCGGCCCGCGCCAAAGTCCAGCAGACGTGAAGGCTCGGGGATGTGCCGGCGCAGCCGCTCCACGAGGCGCCGCGCCTGGCGCTCACGCGTCGCACGCAGTGAGGCCATGAAGCCACCACTGTCGTACTGGGCATGGTAGTCCGCCGAATTCCGGGCATCGACGTGCGACGCGGCCCTGTGCCCGCACCGGGCGCAGGTGGCGACGGCGAGCCGGGCGCTCTGGAACGAGGCACGAAGCGAAGGCGAGCTACAGGTAGGACATGTCTTGTCAGGCATGACGAAGCGGGAGGCTGTATGTGGCGGATTGCCAGCGCATGGAAAGGTATGGCGGACACTCTATACAGCGGGTTCCGGCGCTCAACCCAGAAGCGTCCCATGGAGCCTGTCCAGGGCCTCTGCCACGGGTCCTCATCACCACCGGTTGGGGGGCACGGAGCCTGACTGGCTGCCTCCCGAGGGGCGCTACACATACAGTGTGGCTGGCCTGCTTCGCGGCGGCGATGGAAGCCCCTGCTTTTTCAACCGCGGAACATCCGGTAGAAGTCGGCCCACCGGCACCTCCACTCCAGAAGCCATGAGCCCAATGCACTCGAAACACCTGGTCGTCCTGCTCGCCTACAACGAAGAGGCCTGTATCGCGGAGACCATCTCCGAGGTCCGCCGCGTCGTTCCGGGCGTCGATGTCCTGGTCGTGGACGACGGGTCCGCGGACGCGACGGCCGTCATGGCGCGCCGCGCGGGGGCGGTCGTCGTGAGCCATCCCTTCAACCTGGGGGTTGCCGCGGGCGAAGCGACCGGCCTCCTCTTCGCCGAGCGCCACGGGTATGCGGCGCTGGTGCGAATCGACGGAGATGGTCAACACGACCCGGCCTTCATCGCCCCCCTGCTGGCCCGGGTGGACGACGGAGCCGACCTGGTCATCGGCAGTCGCTTCGCGGGACTGCAGAGCTTCCGCTCCACGGGGCTGCGGCGCTTCGGCAACCAGTTCCTCGCCCGGCTGCTCACGACGCTCTGCAAGCGGCCGGTCACGGACCCCACCTCGGGCTTTCGCGGGTTCAGCGCGCGCGCCATTGCCTTCTTCGGCGAGACGCACCCGCACGACTATCCCGAGCCCGAGAGCATCCTGATGGCCGCACGCCAGGGCTTCCGCATCGACGAGGTACCGGTGCAGATGCGGCCGCGGCGCACGGGGACCAGCTCGCTGACCCCCTGGCGCTCCGCCTTCTACATGATCAAGGTCTCCTTCGCGCTCCTGTTGGAGCGGGTGCGCACCACATGAACCTGTCCCGTTCGAGCTTCGTCGTCCTCGCGTTTGCCGCGGTGTTCGCGCTGGCGGTGCTGCTGACTGCACGGCGCATGCGCACCACCGAGCGCCATACCTTCACGTGGCTGGCGGTGTGCTTCGTCATCGCGGCACTGGCCGTGTGGCGCCATGCCATCGACGAGATTGCCGCCGCGATGGGCATCTTCTACCCGCCCTCCGCGCTCTTCTTCGGCGCGCTGGCCGTGCTGCTGTGGCTCGTCTACCGCGTCACGCTCACCGTCGCGGAGCAGCGCCAGCAACTCAAGCGCCTCGCCCAGGAGGTCGCGCTGCTTTCGGCGGAGCACCCGCGCGAGGACGCCTCTTCTCGCTAGCGTCCCGCTGCCGGTGAACCGCCGTCCGGTGCAAGAACCGGCCGGCCGCTTCGGCCCGCGGAGCGCTCCGCTCCACCATTTCTCCCGGAGTACGACGTCCTCATGAATCAGCTTCTCAAGCGCGTTCCCCCTCGCGCCTGGATTGCCGCGTTCCTGGTGCTCAGCGCCGCAATCTATGTCGGCAACACCTGGTCTCCGTCCTCCTACGCCATCATGCTCCGCCGGCTCGAGGCTCCGGATGACGGGCGGGTGGATGGCATTCCGCGCTCCATCCGGTCGGACGAGTGGGCGGTCATCACGCCACTGACCCAGGCCACGGTGAACAACGGGCTGAAGCGCTACAACGCGACGTCCTACTACCAGGAGGATTTGCGCTCGACGTACTCGATGCCGATCCTGGACTGGGGACTGGCCTTCAAGCCGTCCATGTGGCTCTACCCCCTCGTCAACGCCGCATACGCCTACTCGTTCCACCACTTCACCATCACCGTCCTGTTCCTGTTCGGGTACGCGCTGTTGTTCATGCGGCTGGGCATGCGGTGGCTCCCAGCGGGACTGCTCTCCGTCCTGCTCTTCTTCACCGGCTTCACGCAGACCTGGTGGACGACCATCGGGCCCAATCTGGCCTATTACCCCTGGCTGCTGTGGACGGTGCTCTGGGAAGGTCCCCTGCGGGTCCGGGTGCCCCTGTTCTACTGGCTCGCGGCCTGCTGCATGCTGTCGAGCTTCTATCCGCCCCTGCTCATTCCGCTCGCTTTCGTCGCCGTGGTGCTGCTGCTGGCGTTCGCTCCCAGCACGCTCCGCCGCCCGCGCCCGCTGATTGGCTTTGCCGTGGCGGCGGGGCTCGCCTGCTTGACCGCGGTGCTCTATCTGCAGGACTGGCTGCGCGCGACGCTGCACACCGTCTATCCGGGCCTGCGCCGGGTGGGAGGGGGCGACTTCCAAATGGATCGCCTGCTGATGATGGTGTTTCCCACCTCGCGCATCCACCGCCACGAGCCGCTCATCACCTGGACGAACATCTGTGAGCTCTCGGTCGTGGGGACGTTCTACTTCCTCATGATTCCCTGCTTCTTGAACTGGGCGGGGCTCGGTCGTGCGTGGCGGCAGGGGCGGCTGCGGCCCGTCTACTTCCTGCTGCCCGCCTTCCTGATGATGGCGGCCTGGCTGTGGCTGCCCGTGCCCCCGTGGATGGGCATGCCGCTGCTCTGGAATCAGGTGCCCCCCTCCCGCATGGCGTTTGCCTTCGGATTCCTCTTCCTGGTGATGGGGTATGTGATTGCCGAGCAATCCGGGATGGTGTTGAGCCCGCTGCGGGTGCTCGTCTTCAGCGCGGTCGTCTTCGGGGCTTGGTACCACTTCAAGCTGTCGCTGCACGGCCTTGGATTGTGGGAGTCCCGGAAGGATGTCGCCATCATCATTCCGGTGGCCATCGGGCTCGTCGGCACGATGATGGGACGCTTTCGTGGGCACGATGCGCACCCACTGCTGCTGGGAAGCGCCGCCGTCATCGCGGTCGCGACCTTCGCCTCCTTCAATCCCTTGCAACGGGCCTGGCCCATCTTCAACCGTCCCCAGACCGAGAGGCTGCGCAATCTCGACATCACCGCCGAGCTCGCCCCCGACAAGCGCCTGGTGGTGGGGGGCTACGAGGGCGCGTTGCTCAATGGCCTGGGCTACCGCTCCGCGTCCCATGTCCTGCCCACGCCGCAGGTCGAGTACTTCCATCGCATGATGCCGGAGTTGTCGGAGGCGCGCGTCAACGAGGTCTTCAACCGCTACGCGCACATCACGCTCACCAACTCGCTGGAGCCCCACGTCATCGGGCCGGACGCGGTCGCGGTCCCCGTGCGCATCTTCCAGACTCCTCGAGAGCGCGAACGGTGGATCGTGTTCTCACCCTCCACCCGTGCGCCTCCGCCCCAGTCTCCTCCCGCCATCGGTGAGCGTGAGGCGGGCTTTGTCGACGACGTGCGCCTCGAGGACCACGCGCTCACCATTCGCGGCTGGGCGCCGTGGGTCGGACTGACGGGACGCCAGGGCCTGAAAATCTATCTGTCCCACCCGGCGATGGAGGCGAGCCTCGAGTCCGAGCCCCGGCCTGACGTCATGGCAGCGAACCCCGGTCAGGGCTTCAGCCATAACGGCTTCGTGGCGCGGCTCACGCTCCCACCGGAGCTCCCGCTCCCGCCCGCAGAGGCGCTCCGCGTCTGCGTGGTCGCCGTGGACCAGGACACGGGCGATGCGATGCATCTGCGCTTCAGCGGGGATGCGGCGGCCGCACCCGGCCCCGGAGTCGAATGCCCCCCGTCAGCCCCTCTCCAGACGGCGACGCAGGCGCCCTGAGGCCGGCGGCCGGGCCCCGAGGCCATGGTTGGAGGGGAGACGGGCGCTACTTGTCCTGTTCGGCGGTGAGCCGGGCCAGGCGCTCCTCCACCTCCTGCCGCCAGCGGGCCTGGGTGTGGGCCTGCACGCGCTGGTGCTCATGGATGAGCGCGAGTGCGTCCAGGATGGCCTCGTTGAACTCCACCTGCCGGCGCAGCGCCTCGTTGATGAAGGGCTGGAAGGCGAGCCGGAAGGCGCGCTTGGCCAGCACCAGCACGGGCCCCACCACCGGCCGGTGCGACGAGGGCGCGTCCGCGTAGCGCGTGTCCCGCTTGAGGCGCGCAGTCTGGAGGATGGCGGGCCACTCCACGCCGGGAGTGGGCGCCTGCACGGTGTCGAGCTTCTTGCGCAGCACCTCCACGGCCTCCGGCGCCGGTGTTGGCAGCCTGCGCAGGGCGTCCGCCACCGCCTCGGCGGTGGGGTGGGTGGTGATGAGGTCCTCAGCGCGCATGCGTTGCTCCTCCCGACTCCAGGGCCCGGGCCAGCTCGCCGGCCAGCGGCGCCACGTCCGCCTCCGCTCCCAATTCCCGCAGGCGGGGGCCCAGCATCTGCCGCACCGCCGCGTCCGGTGTGTGGCCTGTCTCCCACACGCCCCAGGCCCGGGCCTGGACGTGCGCCACCGCCTCGCGCGCCACCGCCTCGGCGGCGCCCGCGAAGAGCACGGGCCCGCGCGTGCAGCGCACGCCCATCTCCAGCGAGGAGGAGGGTGGGGCGCCGGCCTCACCGCCGAAGGAGGGCTCGTCCGCGGTGAAGCGCCACAGCGTCGTGCCGCCGAGCCGCTCCTCGCCCGGCGCCGCCTGCACCGGCATGACGTCGCGCCGCACCGTCCACAGGCTCGCGCCGGGCAGCCGCTCCGCCACGGCGCGCGCCAGCCGGGACATGGGTGCGTCCGGGGCCGCGTCGAAGCCGGGGCACACCACGGTGGCTGCGTCGCTGGGAGGGGCGGGGTGGGGCGGCGACCGGCCCTCAAGGAAGGGCGTGAGGGCCTCGCGCACCCGCGTGGCGACGGCCTCCTGGCCCAGGTCCGCCAGTCGCTCACGCTGCGCCGCGACCACCTGGGCGCGCAGGGACGTGTCTCGCTCGAGCACCGCGAGCAGTCCGGCCACCTCGACGGGGTCGTCTCGCAGCGTGGCGAGGCCAGCGCCGCCCATCGTCTCCGGCACCGCCGCCGCGCCGTAGGCCACCACCGGCACGCCCCGGTACATGGCCTCCAGCAGGGGCACGCCGAAGCCCTCGTGCCGGCTCATGGAGAGATACGCCGTCGCCGAGCCGAAGCAGGCGGACAGCTGCGCCGCGCCCACCCGGCCGAGGAAGAGGACGCGCTCGGCGCCCAGCAACTCGCGCAGCGCCATCACCGTCGCGCCGTAGGTCGTGTCGCGGTTGAGGTAGCCCGCCACCAGCAGCCGGCTGCGCGGCTGGTACAGCCGCTGGTACGCCGCGAAGACCTTCAGCACGTCCTCCACGCGCTTGCTGGGCACGGCGCGGCCCACGAAGAGGATGTTGGCGCAGCCGTCGTCCAGCTCGGCGCGCAGCGAAGCGTCGGGCGGCACGTCGAAGCCGCGCCAGTCCACCGCGAAGGGCAGCACCGCCACGCCCGGGAAGCCCGCCGCGGACAACTCCTCCGCGCTGAAGTGCGAGTACGCCCAGGCGTGCTCGACGAGGGGCCGCAGGGCCAGCAGCTCGTCCCGCGCCGCGGCGCACGCGGCCGCCACCTTCCGGTCCAGCCCCGCGAAGAGCCTGGCCGGAGTGACGTTGTGGTACACGAGCGCCTTGCGCCCCGGCGCGCGGGCCACCAGCGGGACGAGCCGCGACTCGAAGCTGTGGTGGACGAGCAGCGCGCTGTCCGCGTCCGCCTCGTGGGGATAGTCGTCCGCCGGGCGCACGTCGTCGCGGCACTCGTCGTCCCACTGCGGCGCGTAGATTTCGGAGGCGTAGCCCCACCCGCGCAGCAGCGAGCGCAGGTAGCGCACCTGGTTACCCACGGCGTCGCCCCACGCCAGCCGCGACACGAGCTGGTGGACCGCTCGGGCGGGCGATGCCGTGGCCCCTCGCTTGCTCTTCCGGAAGTTCACGCTACCAGTAGCCTCTAGACCCGGGCGGACCGGCACACAAGCGGGACTGTCACCAGACGACTGTTGCCTTACCTTGACGCCCCCTCCCAGGCTCCGATACGGAGGACACTTCTCCTGATTCCCGTGGTGAGTACGTCAATGAATGTCCTGGTGACAGGTGGCTGCGGCTTCATCGGTTCCAACCTCGTGAAGTACCTTCGCCGCGAGCGACCGGACTGGAAGATCGTCAACCTCGACAAGCTCACGTACGCGGGCAACCTCGAGAACCTCTCCGACCTGGAGGGTGACCCGAAGCACGTCTTCGTGCGCGGCGACATCGGCAACCGCGAGCTCGTCGAGCACCTGATGGTGCAGCACTCCATCGACGCGGTGATGCACCTGGCCGCCGAGAGCCACGTGGACCGCTCCATCCTCGGGCCCGAGGTCTTCGTCACCACCAACGTGCTGGGCACCCAGCAGCTCCTGGAGGCCTCCCGCGCCCGCGGCATCAAGCGCTTCCTGATGGTCTCCACCGACGAGGTGTACGGCTCGCTCGGCCCCACCGGCGCCTTCACGGAAGCCTCGCCGCTGCAGCCCTCCAGCCCGTACTCGGCCTCCAAGACGAGCTCCGACCTGGTGGCGCTGGCCTACCACCACACCTTCAAGCTGGACGTGGTGGTGACGCGCTGCTCGAACAACTACGGGCGCTACCAGTTCCCGGAGAAGCTCATCCCCCTGATGGTGGTCAACGCGCTGCACGACAAGCCGCTGCCCGTCTATGGCGACGGCGGCAACGTGCGCGACTGGCTCCACGTGGAGGACCACTGCCAGGGCCTGCTGCTCGCGCTGGAGAAGGGCAAGGCCGGCGAGGTCTACAACATCGGCGGCGGCGCGGAGCGGCGGAACATCGAAATCGTGAAGGGCATCCTCGGCCTGCTGGGCAAGCCGGAGACGCTCATCAAGTACGTGGCGGACCGGCCGGGGCATGACCGGCGCTACGCCATCGACCCGACGAAGATTCGCGCCGAGCTGGGCTGGAAGGCCGCCCACACCTTCGAGCAGGGTCTGGCGGAGACGGTGAAGTGGTACGTCGAGCACCCCTCGTGGTGGGAGCGGGTGATGAGCGGCGCCTACCGCCAGTACTTCGACACCCAGTACAAGACCCGCCTGCACGGCCGGGCGGCGTAGGTCGGCCATGCGCTTCCTCGTCACTGGTTCGAATGGGCTCGTCGGCAGCCGCGTCTGCGCGCTGCTGGAGCGGCAGGGGCACGAGGTGGTGGGCCTGGGCCGCGGCCCGCGCCGCACCGGCGGGACGTACCGCTACGTGGAGGTGGACCTGACGCGCGAGCCGGACGTGGCCGCCGCGCTCGCGTCCGCCGCCCCCGAGGTGGTCATCCACCCCGCCTCCATGACGGAGGTGGATGCGTGCGAGAAGGACCCCGAAGCAGCCTTCGCCGCCAACGTCACCGCCACCGCGGCGGTGGCCAGAGGCGCGCGCAAGGCCGGGGCGCACCTGGTGCACGTGTCCACCGACTACGTCTTCGACGGTGACGCGGGCCCGTATGACGAGGAGGCGCTGCCCAACCCGCGCGGCGTCTACGCCCTCACCAAGCACATGGGCGAGCAGGCCGCGCGCACCTTCGTCCCCGGCTGCGCCATTGCCCGCACGGCGGTGGTGTACGGCTTTCCCGCGGCGGGGCGGCCCAACTTCGGGATGTGGCTGGTGGGCTCGCTGGAGAAGGGCCAGCCGGTGAAGCTCTTCGAGGACCAGATTGTGTCCCCCAGCTTCGCGGACAGCGTGGCCGCCATGCTGGTGGAATTGGGCGAGCGCAAGCTGGGCGGCGTGTGGAACACCTGCGGCGGCACCGTCATCGACCGCGTGGGCTTCGGCCGGGCGCTGTGCGAGGTGTTCGGCTTCGACGCGAAGCTCATCACCCCCACGCGCATGGCGGACCTGAAGCTGGCCAGCCCCCGGCCGCTGCGCAGCGGCCTGAAGACGGGCAAGGTGCGCACGCAACTGGCCGCGAAGCCGCTGGAACTGGCCGAGTCCCTGGCGCGCTTCCACGCGGCCTGGAAGGCCGGGCAGGGCGGCTGACAACTTTCGCGCGGCCTACGGGCCGCGCATCCCCCGCGCGACTGACCGGGACCACGGCCGGGAGCCCGTCGGAACGCGGGACATGAGGTGAACGTATGAAGGGAATCGTCCTCGCCGGTGGTTCGGGCACGCGCCTGTATCCACTGACGCGCGTGGTCAGCAAGCAGCTGCTGCCCGTCTATGACAAGCCGATGATCTACTACCCGGTGACGACGCTGATGCTGGCGGGCATCCGGGAGCTGCTCATCATCTCCACGCCCCAGGACCTGCCGCGCTTCCGCGAGCTGCTGGGCAGCGGCGAGCAGTGGGGCGTGCGCTTCCAGTACGCCGAGCAGCCCCGGCCGGAAGGGCTGGCGCAGGCGTTCGTCATCGGCCGTGAGTTCGTGGGCCAGGATGCGGTGTCGCTCATCCTCGGCGACAACATCTTCTACGGCCACGGCATGAGCGAGCTGGCCCAGCAGGCCGCGCGCCGCGAGCAGGGCGCCACCGTCTTCGGCTACTACGTGAAGGACCCGGAGCGCTACGGCGTGGTGGAGCTGGACGCCAACAAGCGCGCCATCTCCATTGAAGAGAAGCCGGCGAAGCCCAAGTCCCACTACGCCGTCACCGGGCTGTACTTCTACGACAACCAGGTGGTGGACATCGCCGCCAACCTCAAGCCCGGCAAGCGCGGTGAGTACGAAATCACCGACGTGAATGCGGAGTACCTGCGCCGCGGGCAGCTCAACGTGGAGCTGATGGGCCGCGGCTACGCGTGGCTGGACACCGGCACGCACGAGTCGCTGATGCAGGCGTCCAACTACATCGAGATCATCGAGCGCCGTCAGGGCCTCAAGGTGGCCTGCCCGGAGGAGATTGCCTTCCGCATGGGCTACATCGACGAGAAGCAGCTGGCGACGCTCGCGGAGCCGATGCGCAAGAACGAGTACGGCCAGTACCTGCTGGACCTCATCGCGCACCGCGGTGCCGTGTCATGAAGGTGATTCCCACCGAGCTGCCGGGCGTCCTCATCGTGGAGCCCAAGGTGTTCGGCGACGACCGCGGCTTCTTCATGGAGACGTTCCATGAGAAGCGCTACGCGGACGCGGGCATCACCGGGCCCTTCGTGCAGGACAACTACTCGCGTTCGGCGAAGGGCATCCTGCGGGGGCTGCACTTCCAGGAGCCCAACGCGCAGGGCAAGCTGGTGCAGGTGCTGGCCGGCGCCGTGTACGACGTGGCGGTGGACGTGCGGCGCGGCTCGCCCACGTTCGGCAGGTGGGTGGCGGTGGAGCTGTCCACGGACAACCGGCGCCAGCTGTGGATTCCGCCGGGCTTCGCCCACGGCTTCTGCGTGCTGAGCGAGTCCGCCGACTTCCACTACAAGTGCACCACGCTGTACTCGCCGGACACGGAGCGCGGCGTGCTGTGGAATGACCCCGACCTGGGCATTCCGTGGCCCGTGTCCTCGCCGCTGCTGTCCGGCAAGGACGCCAAGGCCCCGCGGCTCAAGGATGCCCCGGTGCTTCCGGTGTACGCGGGCTGAAGCAGGACGGGGTGGCCGCCGGTTCAGACGCTGGAATGCTGCGGGGCGGTGGCGAGCAGCGACGACACCACGGTCTCCGTCACGTCCTTGCCGCCACCCAGGTTGGTGGCAAGGCACATCGGCGTGTAGATGAGGCCCCACGGAAAACCCCACCAGCCGAGCACGAGCGACAGCAGCGTGTAGCCGATGCTCTTGCCCGCCGTGCCCTCGCCGGCGCGGATGAAATACACATCCGAGGAGCGCCTGAACGTCATCACCAGGATGGAGACGCAGTACTCGAACACGACGAACCTGCCGCCCCGGCTCAGCTCCTCCTGGAGCTGACCCACCGTCATGTTCTCCACGCCTTGAATCTCTGCCATCGGGTTCCCCCTCCAACCACCGCCACGTGCGGTGGGGCGCGCGAAGAATAGCAGTGGCGCCAGCGCCCCCGGAAGCCGTGCGCTACATGCCCAGACGGTGCGCGAGGTCCGCGGGCACGGAGTACCCACGCTCCGGTGGGCACAGGCGGGCGGCCTGCTCCGCGCGCCCCTCGTCGAGCAGGCGGCGGATCTTCTGCACGCGCGGCGTGAGGTCCTCGATGGACACGGTCCACGCCTCCACGTAGCGGGAAATCACCGTGCGCCCCAGGCCCACCTGGATGCTGTCATGCGGAAGGCCCGCGCCGCGCAGTGAGCGCTCCGGGTCCCACTGCACGTGGACGGGCGCGGACTCGAAGGCCCGTTGCCAGGCTTCGGGGGTGCCGTGCACCCGGGGCTCGAAGGCGGTGAGGACCGCGAGGCTGAGGGCCTCGTGCCAGCCTTCACGCTTGATGCGCACCGCGAGCGTCCGCTCCTGCCCGCTCTTGCGGCCCCAGTTGGAGCGGTGCATCAGCCAGAGGAAGCTGGGTTTTATCCAGGTCATCCGGCCCACCGAGAAGGGTGGGCCGAACTTCTGCTGCTTCACGGCCACGTCCGCGATGGCGTCCGGATAGGCCTGGTACATCACGATGAACGCGCGGTCGTGGTCGGCTCGAATCTCTCGGGGGCCGGGCATGGACGCGCGCGGGCGGGCCTACTCGGAGATGTCGGGCGGCAGCTCGTTCTTGCAACTGGTGATGCCGCGCTGGGCGTCGGAGAGCTTGGGGTAGCTGCGGAGCAGGGCCTTGTAGGTCTTGATGGCCTGTTCGCAGTTGCCTTCATTCTCCAGCTTGCGCGCGCGGGCCAGTTGCCTTGCGGCGGCCTCGAGCTTGTCTCCAAGCGTCACGAGGCTGGGATCCGCGTCCACCAGCCCCTTGTCGCGCGCCATCTTCAGCCGGTCCATCGCACCGCTCAGATCGCCCGAGTTGAACGCACTTTCAATCTCGATGGCCTGTCCCGAAGCGAGCATCTTCTTCATCATCGCCACAGCGTCTGGGGCGGGCGCCGCGGGCTGGGGTGGGGGAGCGGGCGCCACCTCCGGAGGCTTCGGCGCCTCCGCATGCGGAGCAGGCGGGGGCGAGGGAGGCGGACCCGGAGGCTCCACGGGCGCCACCTGCGCGGCGCCACCGCCCGAGCCGCGAATGGCCACCACGCCCACGCCGCCCGCCACCAGCACCGCTGCCACACCGAGCCCCATCACCAGGCCCGTGCGGGAGCGCTTCGGCGGCGCGTAGGGAGAAGTCGTGTGCGCCGTCTTGTCGAACCCGTCCGACACGGAGGCGGCCGCGCGCGGGGCCTGCGTCAGCGCGGGCTGCGTCAGCTGAATCGGCGGCATCCGGCCTGTGTTGTACTGGCCCTTGTCCACCGGAGGCGTGACGGCGGCTCCTCGCACCAGCGTGGCCTCGGAGCCGTCGCCGAAGAGGAGGGTGTTCGACTTGTCCTCCTTGTCGGCGGCGCCCTTCACCGCCGGGTTGACGCCGCTGATGGGCGAGCGCCCCGTGAGCGTGGGCAGCGCGTTGCTCAGGTCCGAGGCGAACGCCTCCATGGTGGCGTAGCGCTCCACGCGCTTCTTCGCCGTCGCCTTCTGGATGACCGCGTCGATGGCGGGCAGCTGCAGGTCCGCCACCACGTCCGCCAGGTGCGGCATGGACTGGTGCACCTGCTTCTGCATGATTTCGGCGACGCTCGTCCCGTCGAAGGGCTGCTGGCCGGTGAGCAGCTCGAAGAGCACCACGCCCACCGCGTAGATGTCCGCGCGCGAGTCCACGTCCTGGCCCATGGCCTGCTCGGGCGACATGTACCGGGGCGTGCCGGCCACCGCGCCCTGCATGGTGAGGCGCGGCGCGCCGTCGCTGATGCGGGCGATGCCGAAGTCCAGCACCTTCACGTGCCAGCCCCGCATGCCCTGCCGGACCATCACGTTCTCCGGCTTGAGGTCGCGGTGCACCACCTGCCGCGCGTGCGCGTAGGCCAGCACGTCCGCCACCTGGAGGATGATGTCCGCGGCCTCATGCACCGGCAGCCGCCCCGCGTTGGAGAGCAGGCGCTTGAGGTCATCGCCCTCCACGTACTCCATGCAGATGTAGAGCGTGCCCTCCTCGTCCTGCCCGAAGTCGTGCAGGTTCACCGCGTTGGGGTGCGCCACGCGCGCGTAGCTCTTGGCCTCGTTGAGGAAGCGCCTCGCCACGTCCGGGTCCATCGACAGCCCGGTGTTGAGGAACTTCATCGCGACCTGCTGGCCGATGCCCAACTGCTCCGCCAGGTACACCGAGCCCATGCCGCCCTGACCCAGCCGGCGGAGGATGCGGTACTTGCTGGCGATGGTGCGGCCCAGCATCTTGTCGACCTGCGGCGCCAGCTTCAGCAGCTCGGTGCCGCCACACGCGGGGCACGCGCCGCCCCAGGTCTCGTACTGCGCCTCGCACCGCTGGCAGATGAACAGGGACATGGGTATGGGTCAGCGCGCCGCCGTGGGGTAGCGCTGGAAGAGGATGCGCTCCAGCTCGCGAGCCCCATCCTTGGACGACTTCTTCTGGGCCACCGCCGCGCGCAGCACGTCCGTGCGCGCGTCATCCGGCAGGTCCGCCTCCATCACCGCCAGCGCGCCATTCAGGTCTCCCGCGCGCTGCAGCGAGGCCGCGCGCCAGACGCGGTACTCGGTGCGGCCCGGAGCCGCCGTGGCCGCCTGCGCGAACAGGCCCTGCGCCTTGGCGAAGTCTCCCTCCTGGAACACCGCCAGCCCTTCCAGGAAGGGCGCCTGCGACGACGCGTTGGGGGACGCCTCGCCCGTGTTCGCCGCCAGGTCGAACAGCTTGCGCGACTCACGCAGCTGCTCGGGCGGGAGCGTCTCGCCGGCCAGGGCGCGGCGGTGCAGCTCCTCGGTGGCACCGCGGCTGGCGGCGCTCAGCTTCGCGCCCATCTCCCCCAGGTCCGTGCCCAGGTAGCCCTCCGACACCAGCGTGGTCAGCATCTCCGCCGCCGAGTCCGGGCCCACGAGCTTCTTGTCCTCCAGCGCGGCGAAGAAGCCCGCCTTCAGCTCCACGTGGCGCGCCGTCAGGTCCGCGGGCGCCGCGCCCTTCTGCTTCTTGCGCGCGGCCTTGAGCTGGCGCTCGCACAGCTCCAGCTCGCGCTGCGCCTTGGTGCGGTCCTGGATGTCCGGGGCGCTGCGCACGTAGGCGCGGTACGCCGTGCACGCGCCGGGAATCTCCTTCGCGCCCAGGCGCGACCGGGCCAGGCCCAGGTACGCCGGCAGCAGCGTGGGGTTGGCGCGGGTGGCCTTGAGGAACAGGCCGGACGCGTCCGCGTAGCGCTTCTTGTTGTAGAGCCGGGTGCCCTCGGCCACGAGCGCCTCGGCGTTGCCCACCGCGGGGCCCACCAGCGGCTCGGCCGCGGCCAGCCCGCTCACCAGCAGCGCGCACATCACCACCCAGCGACGCGGTTCAGAACGCATAGCCCAACCCTCCGCGCAGGTTGCTCGTCCCCGCGATGTTCTTCAGCAGCGAGATTCCATACTGGTACGCCACGGAGGCGTAGAGCCCCTCGTAGACGAAGATGCGCGCGCTGGCCTGCGCGGAGCCGTGCAGGTCCACCGCGAAGAGCCCGTCCTCGAAGGGGGCGCTCTCCGGGCGGTTCTTCTCCTTGAGGAGCAGCCCGCGCACCTCGACGCCCGCCTGGATGGCGAAGGAGAAGGGGCCCACCACGTAGCGCAGCTGCGGCTGGAGCGCGCGCAGCGACATCATCTGCGCCTGCGTGTCCAGCGCGTTGTCGTTGCCCCGCACCCGGTCCACCCACTCGCCCGACGCGCCGTCGGGGATGCTGACGCCCATCGTCCACGTGTCCGCGGTGCGGTAGTACGTGGCGCCCACCAGCATCACGCCGAAGTACTGGCCGTAGCGGCCGTACTCCACGCCCAGGCCCATCATCCGCCTGGAGCCCGGCGCGCGGACATCCAGGGTGCGGAAGTCCGACAGGCCCGGGTTCGAGCCCGTCGGGTGCGTGGCCAGGGCGGTGCCGGTGAGGCTCAGCATCTCGTAGGAGCCCTCCAGGTAGCTCTGCCGCGCCATGGTGGCGGCCTGGCGGCGGCGCATGGCCAGCTTGAAGGCCTGCATGGAGGTGGGCTTCAGCTCGCGCTCCAGCGTGTACGTCGCGCCGGGGGCAATCTCCGCCTTCACCTCCTGCGGCTCGTAGCCGTCCTGCACCAGCGACAGGGTGCGCGAGCCGGGCTGGATGCCCTGGTCCACCGCGTCCGTCCCCACCTGCTTGCCGTCCACCAGGATGCGCGTGCCCTCCGGCAGCACCTTCACCACCAGCCGCGCGGGCACCTTCTCCAGCGCCGCGTGCAGCTTCACCGGCTCGCGCGAGGCCACCACCCGCGTCTCCTCCTTCGGCAGGTGCGAGGCCAATTCGAAGCGGAAGGTGTGCTCACCCGGCAGCACCTCCGTGGCGTAGGGCGTGGTGCCCACCTTCACGCCGTCCACGAAGACGGTGGCGCCCGCGGGCTCCGTCACCGCCTCCACCGTCGCGTTGAGGGTGAGGAACTTCACCAGCACGCCGGCCAGCGCCTTCTCGAAGGCGGGGTTGGCCGTCTCCGCCTGCGCGCGCGCGCCACTGTCCGGCCGCACGCTGACGGCGCGGAAGCGGTAGCCCGCGTCGTCCTGGCCCGCCTGCAGCAGCACCACCCGCTCCAGCCCCAGCGAGGCGAGGTACGACTCCAGCGGCTCGCGGCAGCGCGTGGCGCCCGTCACGCAGCCCAGGTCGCCCTCGCGACCCTGGAGGTAGCCCGCCAGTGCCTCGCGGCCGATGACCTGCTGGGCCTTCAGGTCTTGCGGTAGCAGTGCGCCGATTCCGTCCTCGGTGCGCTTCACCAGCGCGTCCTGCCCTGGGTACATCGGCTGGACGAGCCACAGCGTTTGCGTGGGCGCCCCGGCCTGGGTGCCAGGGGGCATTCCGGGGGCGGCGCTGGCGGTCAGGGCCAGGCTGACGGTCAGCAGACAGGTGACGAACATGGCTTCCTCGGGCGGGGATGGGCCGCTCGCGCTCACGACGGGCCGCCCACCCGACGGTGTACGCCAATGAACGCGGCCCTGCCTAGGGGGGGCAGGGTGACCCCATGGATGTTTTCCTCGAATTAGGTGTTTTTCGAGGCTCTGGGCTCGACTGCCCTGGGGGCGCCCGAGCGGCGGCTCGGCGTGGGGAGCCGCCGGGAGGTACGGGGAATGCGCATCGTTCCCCAGGTCACAACACCCCTGAGGAGGCGGAATGGTACTCCCTGGCAAGGGAATGGGCTGGATGGAGTTCTTCAAGGCCCTGAAGGCTGAATGGACGCGCGACGACGTGGGCGACGTCGCGGGGGCGCTGACGTTCCGGGCCATCCTGGCGCTCTTCCCATTCCTGCTGTTCCTGGTGTCGCTGGCGGGCGTCATCATCGACCCCGCGCAGGCGCAGACGCTCATCCAGGAGCTGGCGAAGGTGGCGCCGCAGGAGGTGACGAACATCCTGAGCGAGCGCATCAACTCGCTGGCGCAGAGCAACCCGGTGGGGCTCCTGACGGTGGGCGGCGTGGGCGCCATCTGGGCGGCGTCCGGCGGCGTGGTGGCGCTGATGGACGCGCTGAACAAGGTGTACGGGGTGGAGGAGTCGCGGCCCTTCTGGAAGCTGCGCCCCATCGCCCTGGGGGTGACGATTGGGGGCGCGGCGCTGGCCATCGTCGCGGCGCTGGCCATCATCGTCACGCCAGTCGTAGCGGACAAACTCGGGCCAGTGGGCCCGGTGCTCACCTGGCTGCGCATGCCCATCGCGGGCCTGCTGGTGATGCTGCTGTGGGCGGTGCTGTACTACGTGCTGCCGGACGTGAAGCAGAAGTTCCGGTTCATCACCCCGGGCTCCGTGGTGGGTGTGCTCATCTGGTTGGTGGCCTCGTGGGGCTTCTCCAAGTACGTGGCCAACTTCGGCAAGTACGACGTGAACTACGGCGCCATCGGCGGCGTCATCGTCATGCTGCTGTGGATGTGGATCTCGGCGCAGACCATCCTGCTGGGCGCGGAAATCAACGCCATCCTCGAGCACCGCTCCCCGGACGGGAAGGCGCCGGGTGACAAGGTCCCCGAGCAGGGCAAGGTGGTGACGGCCACCAAGACGGAGCTGGAGGAGGGCGGGGCGAAGCTTCCCGGCTCCCCCGAGTTCCGGCCCGTGGTGGACCCGCACACGGGCCAGCCGACCTCGGCCCCGCCGAAGCTGCGGCAGACGCCGCTGGCGGCGGCCGCCCGCTGGGCTGCGGGACTCGGCCTGGGCATCTTCCTGGTACGCCGCAACACCGCCCGATAGCGGCACGGGCGTCATCTCCTGAAGGGCCCCGGGCCCCGGCCTCCTCGTGAGAGGGGCCGGGGCCTCGTCGCGTTCAGCGGGCCGGCCAGGGCAGGGAAGCGCCGGGTAGGGGCAGACCCGGGCGAGCGACTTCGCCCGGAGTGCACCTGCTTGCGGACGCCCCGCACCCGGTGCCACCCTGCGCGGCTTGTCAGACGGGCAACATTCAATCCGCTGCCCGGCCGCCCCCCCGGACATGCCTTTCCGAAACGCAATCCCTGGCAAGGGGCGGGTGCCTTGCATCCTGGAGCTACGATGTCCCTGAAGATTTCCTGGCCGCTCCGCTGCGCCGTGGCGTTGCTCACCGCGCAGCTCGTGAGCGCCTGTGGTGGCGGTGGTGGCAACCCGAATCCCACGCCGGAGCAGGACACGACGGCGCCCGCGACGCGCGCCACGCCGGCCGGTGGCAGCTTCACCAGCTTGGTGGCCGTGGCGCTGGCCTGCGACGACGGCGCCGGCAGCGGCTGCGCGGCCACGTACTACACGCTGGACGGCTCCACGCCCGGCACCGGCTCCACGCAGTACCGCGAGCCCTTTACGCTGTCCGCCACCGCGACGCTGCGCTTCTTCTCCGTGGACAAGGCGGGCAACACCGAGGCCGCGAAGAGCGAGCAGTACACCTTCCCCAGCACCACGGACACGCAGGCGCCCACCACCACGGCCACCCCGGCGGGCGGGTTCTACAACAGCGCCCGCGGCGTGGCGCTGGCCTGCGACGACGGTGCGGGCAGTGGCTGCGCGGCCACGTACTACACGCTGGACGGGAGCCTGCCCACGGAGGCCTCGACGCGCTACACGGCGCCGCTGGCCGTCGCCGCCAGCACGACGCTGCGCTTCTTCTCCGTGGACAAGGCGGGCAACGTGGAGGGCGCACGCACCGAGCGCTACGTGGTGGACGCGGAGGTGCCCACGGTGGCTGCCTCGCCTCGGGGTGGCATCTTCAGCGGCTCTCGTGTGGTGACGCTGACGTGCGACGACGGGAGTGGCTCCGGCTGCGCCGCCATCCACTACACCACGGACGGCTCGCTCCCCACGGAGGCGTCCCCCGTCTACACCGCGCCGCTCACGGTGGAGACCACCACCCGGCTGCGCTTCGTGGCGCTGGACCGGGCGGGCAACGCGTCGGAGACAGCGTCGGAGCAGTACACGCTGGACCTCGTGGGCCCCGTGTCCACCGCGACGCCGAAGGGCGGCACCTTTCGTGCGGCCGTCTCCGTGTCCCTGGCCTGCGATGACGGCACGGGCAGCGGCTGCGCGGCCACGTACTTCACCACCACCGGCGCCGCGCCGACGCACGCCTCGGCGCGCTTTACCGGGCCCATCGCCATCACCGGCAACACCACGCTGCGCTTCTTCTCCGTGGACGCGGCGGGCAACGACGGGCCCGAGGTGACGGAGACGTACGTCATCGACACCGTCGCGCCCACGGTCTCCGCCAGCCCGAAGGGCGGGACGTTCTTCGTGCCGCAGACGGTGACGCTGTCATGCAGCGACGCGGGCAGCGGGTGCGCCATCCACTACACGGTGAATGGCGCCACGCCCGACACGAGCTCCCCTCGCTACACGGAGGCGCTGGCCCTCTCCACGCAGACCACGCTCTCCTTCCTCGCGGTGGACGGCGCGGGCAATCCCAGCCCGGTGGCGGTGGAGACGTACACCATCATCTCGGACACCACGGCGCCGGTGACGACCATCAGTCCCGAGGGCGGCACGTACTCCAGCGCGCGGACAGTGACGCTGACGTGTGAGGACAACGGCGGCGGCAGCGGCTGCGACGGGACGTTCTACACGCTCGACGGCTCCGAGCCGACGACGGCCAGCACGCGCTACACCGCGCCCTTCACCGTCTCCACCACCGCCCAGGTGCGCTTCCGCTCCGTGGACGCCGTGGGCAACCTGGAGGCCACGAAGTCCGTGCAGTACACCATCGACACCACGGCCCCGGTGACGCAGGCGACGCCGGCCGGAGGTTCGTTCCAGGGCCCCGTCACCGTGTCGCTGGCGTGCTCGGACGCGGGCACGGGCTGCAAGGAGACGCGCTACACCGTGGACGGCACGGCGCCGACGGGCACCTCCGAGCTGTACACCGCGCCGCTCACGTTCATCGAGACCACCACCCTGCGGTTCTTCTCCGTGGACCAGGCAGGCAACGCGGAGGCCGCGCGGCAGGAGGTCTACACGCTGCCCACCTCCACCAGCAACGCGTCGGCGCAGATTGCGGCCGTGCGCGCCGCGGTGGACGGACCGCTGAGCCAGCCCATCGACGGGGCCATCATCACCTTCGTCAAGCCGGGCGTCGGCAACCCCACCAATGACCCGGCGGGCTTCTTCCTCCAGGCGGAGCGGGCCGGCCCGGCGCTCTTCGTGGAGGTGGACCCGGCGAGCCTCTCCCCCACGCCCCAGGTCGGCATGCGCGTGAATGTCACCGTCAGCAACAAGCGCCTGGCGAGCAACATGGTGCGGGTGAACATCTCCAGCTTCAGCCTGGTGAACCAGGGCATCCCGATGTCCACGCTCAGCCAGGAGGTGAGCCAGGTGGACCTGCCCCGGTTCGTGGGCCAGTTCGAGGCCGAACTCATCTCCCTCACCGGCACGGTGAACGGAGCCTTCAGTCTGGCGGGCACCGGCCATGTGCAGGCCCTGCTGGTGACGGCGGGCGTGCCCGAGGGCTCCACGAGCGCCCCTTCCTTCCGGCTGCGCATGGTGGAGAGCGTGCAGGACCAGCTCGAGGTGACGCAGGGCTGCACGGTGGGGCTCCTCTCTCCGCTGTGGGTCTTCGCGACGACCACCCAGCCCTCCGTGTGGGCGCCCGAGCAGGTCACCTCGCTGTCGTGCCCGGGCCCCCGGGTCGCGAGCGCGCTGGCCCGGGGCGCCGGGACGGTCGCCATCAACTTCGACCGGCGGCTCGACGCGGCCAGCGTCCAGGCCAACGGCGAGCAGTTCTCCATCCCCGGCCTGGTGGTCACCAGCGCCACCGTCGTCAGCTCCCGCGAGGTGTGGCTTGGCACCAGTACCCAGACGCCCCGTCAGTCGTACACGGTGACGGTGGCCTCCACGGTGCGAGACACCGCGGGCTCCGGCGTGGTGACGGCGGGGAACTCCTTCAGCTTCAAGGGCTACCAGGTGCCGGCGCAGCTGCGCATCACCGAGATTGCGCCCGCCGTCGGTCCCAACACCGTCAACTTCGGCCGGGACCTGGTGGAGCTCCAGGTCGTGCAGGGTGGCAATACCAACGGCATGAAGCTGGAGGAGGCCACGCTGGCCAACCCCCTGCTGGCCATCCTTCCGGATGTCGACGTGGCCACCGGAGACCTCATCGTCATCCACCTGAATCCGGACCGGGACACGCCGGGCGTGGATGCCCCGGGCTCGGAGCTCACCAGCAAGTCCTTCTGGTCCCAGGCGCAGTACGGCTCCAACTACGACACGGCCTGGGACTTCCACGGCGCCGGTAACGGCGTCACCGGCAGCAACCGCGTGTTCCGTATCCGCGATGCCTTTGGCACCACCCAGGATGCGGTGCCCGTCTACCTGCCACTCGGCAACCCGCCGTCCTTCTTCCCGCCCCAGCTCCAGGCCATCCAGGCCGAGGGCCTGTGGCTGCCGTCCGACTGCGGCGGCCAGCTCTGCTCGTACAGCAGCTTCCCGACCGCCCAGAACGTTTCCGTCAACTGGAGCGCCGCCTTCCCCAGCGGTGAAAGGACGACCACCCTGGGCCGGGTGCGCGCCGGTGACGCCAACGTGAAGGAGGACTGGGCGGTGGGGGCGGGCACCCTCGGCTTCCTCAACCCGTAGGCCCTGCGCCTTCGGAAAAGCGAATCGCCGCCTCGTGCCGGGAGTGCTTCCCCGGTCCGGGCGGCGATTCGTGCTTCAGCGCCTGGGCGCTTCGAGCGGCTAGCGGCGCTGCGTCGCGGCGGCGGCGTGCTTCTCCACGAACTCCGAGTAGGGGCCGTTGAAGTCCAGCACCTCGTGGCCCTGCTGGAGCGACCAGACGCGGGTGGCCACCTCGGAGATGAGCTCCTGGTCGTGCGTGACGACGATGACCGTGCCCTCGAACTTCTGGAGGCCTTCGGCGAGCGCGGCGATGGACTCGAGGTCCAGGTGGTTCGTGGGCTCGTCGAGCACCAGCACGTTGTCCTGCATGATCATCAGCTTGGACAGGAGCAGGCGCACCGTCTCGCCACCGGAGAGGGTGTCCGTGTTCTTCATCCGCTCCTCACCGGAGAAGAGCATCCGGCCCAGCACGCCGGAGATCTCCTCGTTGGTGAGCTTGTCGTGCAAGTCACGCAGCCAGCCGAAGCAGGTGGTGCCCTTGCGGACGACGCCGTGGTGGTCCTGCGGCAGGTAGCCCACCGAGGCCTGGTGGCCCCAGCCAATCTTCCCGCCGTCCGGCTCGAGCTGCCCGGCAATCATCCTCACCAGCGTGGACTTGCCCACGCCGTTGCGGCCGATGACGCAGATCTTCTCGCCCTTGCAGACGAGGGCGTTGAACGGCTTGATGACCTGCTGGCCGTCGAAGGACTTGTGGATGCCTTCAATCATCAGCGTCTGCCTGCCGCTGACGACCTTCTGGTCGAAGCGGATGAACGGGCGCGCGATGTTGGAGCGCTTGAGGTCGTCCGACTTCAGCTTGTCGATCTGCTTGATGCGGCTCTGCACCTGCGAGGCGCGCGTGCCGGCGCTGAAGCGGGCGACGAAGTCCTGGAGCTGGGCGATCTTCTTCTTCTTCTCCGCCGTCTCCGACTCCACGCGGGTGCGCAGCTGCGCCTTCTGGCGCACCATGTCGTCGTAGCCACCGGTGTACTGGATGATGGCTTCGTAATCGATGTCCGCGATGTGCGTGCAGATGGAGTTGAGGAAGTGCCGGTCGTGGCTGATGGTGATGAGCACGCCCTCGAACGCGTGGAGGAAGGTCTCCAGCCAGCGGATGGAGTCGATGTCGAGGTTGTTCGTGGGCTCGTCGAGCAGCAGCCCATCCGGCTTGCCGAACAGCGCCTGCGCGAGCAGCACGCGCAGCTTGAGGCCGCCGGTGAGCTGGCGCATCGGCCCCTCGTGGAAGGACTCCTCGATGCCGAGGCCGGCGAGCAGCGTGGCCGCGTCACTCTCCGCGGAGTAGCCGTCCTCCTCGGCGATGGTGCCCTCCAGCTCGCCCAGCCGGTTGCCGTCCTCCTCGGTGATGTCCGACTTGGCCAGCAGCGCGTTCTTCTCCGTCATGGCGGCCCACAGGGCCTTGTTGCCCATGACGACCACGTCGAGGACGCGCTCGTTCTCGTAGCGGAAGTGGTCCTGGCGGAGGATGCCGAGCTTGCGCGGGCGGATGATGTCGCCCATGTCCGCTTCCTCGTCCCCGGCGAGGATCTTCATGAACGTGGACTTCCCGGCCCCGTTGGGCCCGGTCAGGCCGTAGCGGCGGCCCGGCGAGAAGGTGACGTTGACCTCCTCGAACAGCTTCTTGGGCCCGTAGGCCTTGGAGACGTTGATGACGTTGAACATGGCGGCGGCGTTGTAGCGGAAATGGCGCGGTGGGCCAAAGAAGCAAGGTGATTCAAGTCCCGGCCCGTTCGCGGTGACCCAATGTAACCGCCGGGAGGGGCCGGAAAATGCCGCCGTCCGGGCGGGCGGGGTTCGGGGGTTCTCCCACATGAGCCGCCCCCTGGCCGGCTGCCCTGGGGGCGGGGAGGGGGCCACTGGGGGCCAGGGCCCGGGGGTGGGGGAGCGGGCCGGGCAGATGGATGCGGTGCCGGCCGGGTGTGGCGGGTATAAGGGCCGTTCAATGGCCGTCCGCTTCGAGCTCGTCACCACCGACCCCACCGGCGCCCGCGCGGGCATCCTGCACACCCGCCGGGGTTCCTTCCTCACTCCGATGTTCATGCCGGTGGCCACCCATGCTGCCTTCCGGCACCTGGGCAGCGAGGAGGTGAAGGAGACGGGGGCCAGCATCCTGCTGGCGAACACCTACCACCTGATGCTCCGGCCGGGCCCGGAGGTGTTCAAGCGCTTCGGGGGCATCCACCCGTTCATGCAGTGGGATGGCGGCATCCTCACCGACTCGGGCGGGTTTCAAATCTTCTCCCTGCCGGAGGACCGGCTGATTACGGAGAAGGGCGCCCACTTCCGCAGCTTCCATGACAACAGCCGGCAGCTGTTGAGCCCCGAGTCGAGCATCGCCATGCAGCAGGCGATCAACTCGGACATCATGATGGTGCTGGACGTGTGCATCGACTCGCGCACGGACGAGGCGGGCACGCGCGAGGCCATGGAGCGCACCCACCGCTGGGCGGTGCGCAGCCTCGCGGCGAAGGCGAAGCACGACACGGGGCAGGCGCTGTTCGGCATCGTCCAGGGCGGCGTGTACCCGAACCTGCGCGACGAGAGCTCGGACTTCCTGACGAAGCTGCCCTTCGACGGCTTCGCCATCGGCGGGCTGGCGGTGGGCGAGACGAAGGCGGAGCGCGAGACGATGACGGCGCGCGCCACCGCGTCGCTGCCCGCGGACAAGCCGCGCTACCTCATGGGCGTGGGGACTCCCACCGACTTGATTGAGGCGGTGCTGCGCGGCGTGGACATGTTCGACTGCATCATCCCCACGAAGATGGCGCAGCAGGGCTACGCCTATACCTTCCAGGGACTGGTGCGGATTACGCGCACCGCGTTCCGGCTGGACGACGCGCCGCTGGATGCCGAGTGCGACTGCTACGTGTGCAAGCGTTACACGCGCGGGTACCTGCAGCACCTGATGCGCGGCAAGCACCACCTGGGCTCGCGGATGCTGTCGGTGCACAACGTGCGGCACTACCAGAAGCTCATGGGCCGCATCCGCGCGGGCATCCTCGGCGGCACCTATGACCAGGTGGCCCGGGAGCTGAAGGCCGCCATCGCCACGCCGAAGGACTTGAAGGAAGAGGCGGGGGCGCGCGAGGTGACGCTGAAGGAGGTCGGGTGAGCGGCGAGGCGACGGTCGCCAATCCGCGCGACGGGGACTTCGAGGTCGTCACGCTGCGCAACGGGGCGCGGGCCGTGCGGCACCTGGGCCATGGCGAGGTGATGCACCCCTCGGTGGGCCCGTGGCAGGAGGCGCTGCGGCTCTACGTGGAGCAGGCGCGCCTGTCCGAGCGCCTGCGTCAGCCGGGCCCGCCGCTGGTCATCCACGACGTGGGCCTGGGGGCCGCCACCAACGCGGTGGCCGCGCTCACCTGTGCGCGCTCGCTGGGCGCGGAGCAGCGGCGGACGCTGGAGGTGGTGAGCTTCGAGGTGGACCTGGCGCCGCTGCGGTTGGCGCTGGCGGACGCGGCGGGCTTCCCGTTCCTTCAGCCCTTCCGCGAGGCGGCGGAAGCGCTGATGCGCGACGGCGTGTGGGAAGGGGAGGGTGTGCGGTGGCGACTGTTGCTCGGGGACGCGGTGCCGCATCTGGACGGTGAGCTTCCGGTGGCGGACCTCGTGTACTTCGACCCGTTCTCCCCGGCGTCCAATCCAGACATGTGGACGGAAGGCGTGCTGGCGCGGGTGCGCAGGCATTGCCGAGAGGATGGGGAAGGGACGCTGCTCCTGACGTACAGCGCGGCCACGCCGACGCGGGTGACGTTGCTGCTGGCGGGTTTCTACGTGGGGGCCGGTGTGTCCACGGGAACCAAGGGCGAGACGACGGTGGGTGCTACCCGGCGTGAGTCATTGGAGTTGCCATTGGGCGAGCGGTGGCTGGAGCGGTGGAAGCGCTCGTCGTCGCGGGCGCCGCATGGCGCGGCGCTCACGCCTGAAGTCGAGACGCGCGTACTGTCGCACCCGCAGTGGCGGTGAGTGCGGCCTGGCCCGGGGCTGCAATCCAGACGGCAAATGCAGTACAAAGCCGCCCATGCATTCCTACCTCCGTGCACTCGTCCTCGTCCCCCTCCTCGCGGTTGCTTCCAGCTGCGTGACCATCAGCAAGCAGCAGTATGCGAACGTCACCGCGGGAGCCATTGGCTGCCCTGTTGAAGAGGTGCAGATCTCCGGGGAGAAGGAGTCGTTTGGTCTTGGCGAACAGGTGACGCCCTGGACCGCTGAATGCCGTGGTCGCCGCTTCATCTGCAGCTCCGTGGGACACAACGCGAGTTGCAAGGAGGAGCTGAAGGCGGCCGAGGCGCCGGCGGCGGCGCCGGCTGAGGCGCAGGCCACGGACGCGGTGAAGTAGCACGGCTCCTCGCTGTGCGACTTTCACCCCCGGGTGTCCGGGCTGGATGCGCTCCCCGCGCACATGCTGAAGACACCCGGGGCCGTCTGGAGTATTCGCAAGGCGATGCGCGACGCTCTGGAACTGGATGATTGGGGCGGTACCGGCCCGGTGCTGCACCTGGCCCACGCCAACGGCTTCCCTCCGGGCGCCTATCGCAAGCTCATCGAGTTGCTGAAGACGCGCTACCACGTCTTCACGCTGCGCAGCCGTTGTCTCGTGCCGGGCGAAGACCCGCTGACGCTGGGGAGCTGGACGGACCTGGCCGACGAACTCGCCCACACGTTGCGGGCGCGCGGCCTGGAGAACGTGGTGGGCGTGGGGCACAGCGTGGGCGGCGTGGCCACGCTGCTCGCCTCCGTGAAGTCGCCGGGCTTGTTCCGGGCCGTGGTGGCGCTGGACCCCGTGCTCGTCACCGGCAAGCGCCTGTGGATGCTCCGCGCGGCGGCGCTGCTGGGCATGCGCGGGCGGATTCCCCTGGCCAGTGGCGCGCGGCGCCGCCGCGAAGCGTGGGCCTCTCGCGAGGAGGTGGCGGCCAGCTACGGGAAGAAGTCCCTCTTCCAGCGCTTCGACCCCGAGTCCTTCCGGGACTACCTCGCCCACGGCCTCATCGAGGCCCCCGGTGGCGGCGTCCGGCTGACCATCCCCGCTGCGTGGGAGGCGCGCATCTTCGAGACGATTCCCGTCAACGTGTGGTCCTCACTGCGCAAGGTGACGGTGCCCACGCTGGTGATGCGGGGCGGTGACACGGACACGCTCACCCCGGAGGCCCTGGCGCGCGTGCGTCGCACCGTGCCCCGGGTCCACACCGAGGAGCTTCCGGGCACCACGCACCTGTTCCCCCTGGAGCAGCCGGAGGCGTGCGGGCGGCGCATCCTCGCGTTCCTCGACACGGTGGACGCGCGGGCTCGGGCCTCCGTAGGGTGAGTCCGTGAGCCCTTCATCCGAGCGTCGGAGTCCTGAGGAGTCGCTGCGCATCGAGCTTCCGGGGACGCGCGCCCATGTCGTGGGCGGGCGCACGCCCGGCTCGGGGCCCTTGCTGGTGTACCTGCATGGACTGGGATGCGCGGGAAGCCAGGACTGGCCTCCCGTCGCCCGGAGTGCCGCGCTCTCGGGGCGGGCCAGCCTGTGGTTCGACCTGCTCGGCTTCGGCCAGAGCGACCGCCCGCGCGACTTCAGCTACGAGCTGACGGAGCAGGCGCGACTGGTGGCGTCGCTCCTGGCTCGCGAGTCCCAACCGGTGGCCCTCGTCGGACACAGCATGGGGGGCACGCTGGCCCTCCTGGTCGCGGAGGAGCAGGTTCGCGCGGGCCGTCCCCCGGTGGCCGTGGTCGTCGCTGAGCCGAATCTCCGGTTGGAGGATGCCACCGGGAGCGCCGTCGCCGCGGCGACCCCAGTGGAGGACTTCGTCGCGAAGTGGCAGCGGTGGGTCGAGTCGATGTCCTCACCCGCGTATCGCGAGAGCGTGCGGCGTGCGGACCCGGTGGCCTTCCACCGGAGTGCGTCCTCGCTGGTCCGGGTGGGGCAGGGGCTCATCCCGCGTCTCGCCGCGCTGCAAGTGCCGGTGAAGGGCTATGTCCTCGGGGCCCTCAGCGACGACACGACTCGGGAGACCGCCCGACAGGTGGCCGAGGCGGGCCTCCCCGTCATCACCGTCGAGGCCTCCGGACATGGCTTCTCGGAGGACAACCCCGAGGGGCTGGGGCGCGCCATCGCGGAGATGCTCACCGCTGGCGGGCAGTGAGTGCCGGTTGGCGCCCATCCAGCGCGCGCACCGCGACCCGCGCCGCCCCTCACTGTGCCCGTCAGGGCTGGGGCCACTCACCCTTGATGAACCGGGCGGTGACGGCGCGAGAGAGGATGACGGCTCCAGGCTTGGAGCCCTCGTCCTTCTCGATGCCGTTGTCGCGTTCGTGCCCAAGAACGATGCAGACGGGCACCTCGGGCGGTAACGGGTCACCCCAGAAGTCCGCGGCTCCGGCTGGAGGAAACATCTTCGTGAACCGTCCAACGACTTTCTTCCCCTCCGTCCAGATCTGGCCCTCGAATCGCCAACCACGATGGATGGCGAGTTTTTCGCCGTTGAATGCCCCCACGTATTTCCCGGTGCGGTACACGCCCAGTTGGCTGCTGCCGCCAGGCTGATTCATCACGTCGAGCGTGAGGCTGAACTCCTCTTCATGGCCCGCCCGCATCCGGTCCATGAAATCGACAGCTTCCTCCGGACACCGCTCGCGCTCCGGGCGCACCTGGGACGCCGGGCAACCCAGCTCCGCCGCGGCGGCGAGCGTCAGCCCCGCGCACCTGGCCAGGAACTCCGGCGTGAAGACGGGGCGGGCGGTGAGCCTGGGCTGCTTCGGGGGGGGCTGACGTGGGGGAGGCTTGGGGGCACTCACGGTGGGAGCTTCCTTCTGTGCAGGGGCAACGGGGGCGGATGACGGTACCTCAGCAACGGGCGGCGGGGCGGTGGAAGGAGGTGCCACGTCAGGCACGCGCGCATACGGGATGCCGACGGGCGCCGGGAGACCGGGCGCGTCGGGCGGGGGTGGCGATTGGCGCAGCAGCGCGAGGACTGCCGCCACGGCCACCACCACCGTCCCTGCGACGGCCACCTTGCGGTGGGCCCGTCCTCGCGCGGCGGTGCCTTCAGGCGGCGCGCTCGAGGTGGGCGCGGCGGGCTCGAAGACCGGCGCCTCCCACTCCGCGCCGCCCGCGTCGGCCAAGGCCTCCAGCTCGCTGCGCAAGGCTTCCAGGGTGGGCAGCCGGTTCGCCGTGTCGTGCTCCTTCGGGCGCTCTCGCCCGGTGCGCTCTTCGGCGCGGGCTTCAGGAGGCTTCCCGCATGGTGTTCTCCCGCCCCCCGGCGTACCCGCCGGGAAACATCCTCTTTCGCCTCGATGGCATTGCCTACGAGCTGGCTCGGGACCTGGGGCCTGGCAGCCATGGCGAGCGCATCGTCCTGGCCATCCAACGCGGCAAGGGGCAGGCGGACCTGGGCCGGGTCCTCATCAAGATGCTGGCCCTGCCCACCCTCACAGAGGCCACGAAAGAGGCACGCCAGCGGCTGGTCGAGGAGGCGCAGTTGGCCACCTATCTGAACCATCGGAACATCGCTCGCGTCCACGGGCTGCACGAATCCAGGAAGGTCTTGCACGTCATCATGGAGGCCGTCAGCGGGCGTTCACTGGAAGGTCTCCTCAACCTGGCCCAGGGGCGCGAGCGCTACTTCTCCGAGAACTTCATGCTCCACATCGGCGCGCAGGTGGCGGGCGCCCTGGCCCACGCGCACGGCTGCCGCGACGAGACGGGCCAGCCGCTGCACATCGTCCACCGGGCGGTGGACCCCACCCGCATCCGCGTGAAGCTCAGCGGCAAGGCGAAGTTGACGGACTTCGGGCTCGCGTCCGCGCACCTGCCCGGCCGGCGCAGCGTGCGCGTGCCACGTGCCAGAGGCGACGCCTATTACACGTCTCCGGAAGCGTTGCTGGGAGCGCGTGAAGATGCCCGCTCAGACTTGTTCGTTCTCGGGTTGGTGTTGCTGGAGTTCGCCACCGGCCGTCATCTGCTCAACCCGCCGGACCTGCTGCCGCGCGAGCTGCTGCGGAGGGTTCCGGAGAATGAACGGGGACGCATCGGAGATGCCATCGCGCGGGCGCAGGACGCGTGGTCCGAGGCGGACATGGGGGAGCTCGTCCTGAGGGCCGCCACCTTCACGCCGGACGACGTCGCGCGGGCGGCGGAAGAATTGTCCGCCCCCGTGCGGGCCCTCTTCTCCAAGCTGCTGCGCCGCGCCCCGTCGGAGCGCTACGCCACGGCAGCAGAGGTGGAGAGCCGCATGCGAAAGCTGCTGCACGCTCGCGAAGACTACGGCCAGGCGGAAGCAGCGGAGGAGCTGCACCAGGCGTTGGTGGACGCAGGGGAGACGCTGGCAGCGGATGCGGAGCCCGGCACGGGGCGGATGCTGCTGCCGGATAGCGTTTCCACCGAGCCCGCCTCCCCGTGAGCCCGGCCCGGGGCCCCGACGCGCCGGAGCCTTCCGCGGTGGCGGTGAGGACTGACGGCCTCGCAGCGTCTCCGCCGCCCACCAAGGCCTCCCTGTACTCGCCAGCCTGGCAGCGGGAAGGAATGGCCCCCGCTGCGCGTAGGCAGAAGAGGACACCCACCTTCATCTCTGCCCGGCCTCCATTGACTCCCTTCGTCATGGCGCCCATACCGCTGACACCTTCAGTCTCTGAAAAACCTGATTACGTCAGGGATCCGCCTGGGACGTAGGAGCCGCGTTAGCGAGAAGCTCCGCACAGAACAGGGGTTTGCCGTTGTGAAGAAGCCGTCGAGCAAGGCCCGCCCCACGAAGGCCCGGCGTCACATCGCTCCCGCGAGAGCAGCGCCCAGGCGTCCCACCGTCCAGCCTCCCCAGTGCATGTCCAGGGCGTCCTTCCCCGTGGTGGGAATCGGCGCGTCCGCGGGAGGGCTCGAGGCGTTCACCCAGCTCCTCGCGGAGCTTCCTCCCGACACCGGGATGGCCTTCGTCCTCATCCAGCACCTGTCCCCCACGCACCCCAGCTTCCTGAGCGAAGCCCTGTCCACGGCGACCCAGATGCCGGTCCTCCAGGTCGCGGATGGGATGCGCGTGGAGCCCAACCGCATCTACGTCATCCCGCCGGGCGCGGACATGGCGCTCGCGGATGACGTGCTCAGCCTGCGGGCGCGAATGGACGCGCCGCGCAAGCCGCATCTGCCCATCGACCTCTTCCTGCGCTCGCTCGCCGTCGCTCGTGGAAGCCACGCCATCGGCGTGATTCTCTCGGGGACCGCCTCGGATGGCACCGAAGGGCTCAGGGCCATCAAGGAGGCGAGCGGCATCACGCTGGCGCAGGATCCACGGTCAGCGAAGTTCGGAGGGATGCCCCAGAGCGCGGTCCAGGCCGGGGTCGTGGACTCCTGCCTGCCGCTGCCGCTGCTCGCCCAGGAGCTCATGCGGCTGAGCCGCCACGCCTATACCACCGAGCGTGTGTCGGACCGGCCCCGGCACGCCCAGGGTGACGAGACGCTCGCGCGGCTCTTCTCCCTGGTGCGCGGCGTCGTTGGCATCGACTTCAGCGAATACAAGTCGGCCACCTTCGAGCGGCGGCTCGCCCGCCGGATGGCGCTGCGCCGGGTGGACCGCCTGTCGGACTACGTGAAGCTCGTCGAGGGGGCCCCCGAGGAGGCTCGGGCCCTCTACGAGGACGTCCTCATCCACGTCACCTCCTTCTTCCGGGAGCCCGAGGCCTTCGAGGCGCTGAAGAAGTACGTGTTCCCCGTGCTCCTCGAGCACAAGCCCGCGGGAGCGCCCCTCCGGCTGTGGGTGGCGGGGTGCTCCACCGGCGAGGAGGTGTACTCGCTGGCCATCAGCCTCCTGGAGTTCCTGGGCGAGCGCCAGGGCCAACACCCCATCCAGATCTTCGGCTCGGACGTCAGCGCGCAGGCCGTCAACAAGGCCCGCGCCGGGCTCTACCCGGACAGCGCCCTGGGCGACCTGAGCAAGGAGCGGAGGACGCGCTATTTCACGCAGGTCGATGGGGGCTATCGCATCGCCAAGGCCGTGCGCGAGCTGTGCGTCTTCGTCCGGCATGACCTCGCCCGAGACCCGCCCTTCTCCAGGCTGGACCTGGTGACCTGCCGCAACGTCCTCATCTACTTCAACCCCGCGCTCCAGAAGCGGGTGCTGGCCACCTTCCACTATTGCCTGAACACCCCGGGCTTCCTCCTGCTCGGGCACACGGAGAGCATCACGGGGTCCAGCCAGCTCTTCTCGTCCGTGAGCAAGGCCGACAAGCTCCTGGCGCGGGTGGCGGGGCCCAGCAAGCTCCGGTTCTCGCGAGGCCCCGAGCTGTTGCCGGCCGAGAAGCACGTGCACGGCCGTGCCGCCGTGGCGCCCGTCACGTCCCCTCCCGACTCGGCGAGACGGATTGACCGCCTTCTCTTGAGTCGGTACGCGCCGCCGGGAGTCGTCCTCAACGACAAGCTGGAGATCGTCCAGTTTCGTGGCCACACCGGTCCCTACCTCGAGCCCGCGCCGGGAGAGCCCCAGTTCAACATCCTCAAGATGGCGCGTGAAGGGCTGCTCTCCCCGCTGCGCGTGGCGCTGGCCCAGGCGAGGAAGAAGCTCGCCCCCGTCCGGGTGGAGGGAGTGCAGGTCGCCCAGACTGGCTCCCCGCTGCTCTGTAACATCGTCGTCATTCCCTCACCCGCCACGGGGCCGCCCGCGGGGCAGGAGTTCCTCTATGTGGTGCTGTTCGAAGAGGTGGCCCTGCCCGAGAAGCGGGGGCTCAGGCCCGTCCGGAAGCAGACCGCCTCCGCGGCGAAGCAGAAGGGGGGCCACCCTGCGCCCGCGCTGAAGCTCGAGCTGGCCGCCACGAAGGACTACCTCCAGTCCCTGCTCGAGGAGCATGGCCGTACCAATGACGCGCTCGCCTCCGCCAACGAGGAGCTCGTCTCGGGCAATGAGGAGCTCCAGAGCCTCAACGAGGAGCTGGAGACGGCCAAGGAGGAGCTCCAGTCCACCAACGAGGAGCTGACCACCGTCAACGACGAGCTCCACAGCCGCAACCATGAGTTGCACCTGGTCAACGGAGACCTCGTCAACCTCGTCAACGTCGTCGACATCCCGGTCCTCATCCTGGACCTCGAACGGCGCATCCGGCGCTTCACGCCGAAGACACGCAGTGTCATGAACATCCTCCCGTCCGATGTGGGGCGGCCCATCAGCGACATCACGCTGAACATCAGCGTGGCGGACCTGGACGCGCAGATTGCCGAGGTCATCGAGACGGCCGTGATGCGGGAGTCCGAGGTCCAGGACAGGGCTGGCCGCTGGCACCGGATGCAGATCCGTCCCTACAGGACGACCGAGGACACCATCGACGGCGCCATGGTGTCGCTCATCGACATCGACGCGCTCAAGCACCAGGTCCGCCAGGTGGAGTGGGCGCGTGACTACGCCGCGGGCATCGTGGAGGCCGTGCAGGTGCCGCTCCTGGTCCTCGACGAGGAGCTGCGCGTGCTGTCGGCGAATGGGGCCTTCTACCAGGCCTTCCGGAGCTCGGCGGCGGAGGTCGAGCGCAAGAGCCTCTTCGAGCTGAGCGGAGGCGCGTGGGACGTGCGGGCGCTGCGGACCTCGCTGGGGGAGATGCTCGCCAAGAACACGCTCCTGCGGGGCCTGGAGGTCGAGCACGCCTTCCCCCACCTGGGGAGCCGGAAGATGTCGCTCTCCGCGCGCCCCGTCCACTCACGCACCGGAGTCCCCATGCTCCTGCTCGCCATCGAGGACATCACCGAGCGCGCGGAGCTGCTCGCCCGTGCGCAGCGGGCCCAGGAGGATGCCGAGAAGGCGAACCGCGCGAAGGACCAGTTCCTGGCCACCTTGTCCCACGAGCTGCGCACGCCGCTCTCCACCATGCTGATGCAGGCGCAGCTCTTGCGCCGCGGCGACCTGGACAACACCAGGCTCCGGCGCGCGGGCGAGGCCATCGAGCGGGGCACGAAGCTGCAGGTGCAGCTCATCGATGACCTGCTGGATGTCTCGAGCATCGTCACCGGCAAGCTCCGGGTGCGGCTCCAGACGCTCCACCTGCCCGCGGTGGTCCAGGCCGCGCTCGAGAGCGTGGCCGCGCAGGCCGAACGGAAGTCCATCCAGCTCGACGTCTCCCTGGATGAGTCGCTCGGGCCCATCTCGGGAGACCCGACGCGGCTGCAGCAGGTCGTGTGGAACCTGCTCAGCAATGCCATCAAGTTCTCAGCCGACGGCCAGCGGGTGACAGTCACGCTCGAGCCCGTGAATGGTCATGCCCGGCTCCGGGTGAGCGACGGCGGGGCCGGAATCGAGACCGAGGCCCTGCAGCGCATCTTCGACCGGTTCATGCAGGAGGACAGCTCGACGACCCGGGTGTTCGGTGGGCTCGGCCTGGGGCTGGCCATCGTGCGCCACCTGGTGGAGCTCCACGGGGGGACGGTGCAGGCGGAGAGTCCGGGCAAGGGCCGGGGCGCCACCTTCACGGTCCTCCTGCCGCTCCTGCCCGTCCGCGAGGAACCGGCCGGCGCGGCGCTCACCGCCAGGCTGGAGCACGCCCGGGCCGACCCCTTGCCCCGGAACGCGGGAGCCGCCTCGCGGCTCCGAGGCCTGCGAATCCTCGTGGTGGATGACGACCCGGGAGCACGCGAGGCCGCGACCGAGCTGCTCAGACAGGCCGGCGCGGAGGTGCTGGCGGCGGAATCCGCGGCGGCGGCGCTGGCGCTCATCGAGGACTTCCGGCCCGAGGTCCTCCTGTGCGACATCGCCATGCCCGGCGAGGACGGCTACTCCCTCATCCGCAAGGTAAGGGCCCTCGGCCCCGCGCGGGGGGGAGCCGTCACGGCGATAGCCCTCACGGCACTGGTCAGCGACGCGGACCGCCGGGACGCGCTCAAGGCCGGGTTCCAGCGGCACCTGGCCAAGCCCATCGACATCGACAGCCTCGTGGAGACCGTGGCGGAGACGTGGGCAGGCGCGGCGCCGCCGGAAGCCGGGCCCGGGGGCGTCCCTCCGAACATCCTGGACGAGGGACAGCCGCTCCCGGGCCTGTAGCCCACGTCCGGCTCCCCGGCGCGCCAGCACCGGGAGCCCGTGGGTGGGTCGCCTACGCCCGGGGCCGCGACACGCCGCCGTCACCGGTGGCGCTGAGGGCGGCCTCGACGGGCACTTCCGACCAGCGGATGTGGAACGTGGCCGACGTGCCGTCGAACTCCTCGGGCACCGCCACCACGCGCCACCCGCCGCACAGCTCCACCGCGCGGGCCAGCAGCCCCGAGGCGAAGGTGGGCAGGTCCGCCAGCACGTCATTCATCCGGAATTCCATGGACGTGGGGTTTCGCTCGACGATGTCCACGTCGCTGAAGTTGTTGCCCGCTCGGAAGCCCATGGCCGCCCGCAACAGCATGCGCCGGGGGCCCGCCAGCCGGACGACGCCCAGCAACGCCCGGCCAAAGAAGGTCCCGAAGTAGGCGTCCATGAAGCGCTCGCCCAGCGAGTAATACGCCGCCTCGGCGGGGACGCCTCCATAGACGTGGCCCGCGGCGATGCGGAGGAACTCCTTCCACTGCTCCAAGGTGTAGGTCCGCTCCAGCTTCTGCTCCAGGTCCAGCCCCGCCCGACGCAGGTGCTCACGGCACGCTGGCGTCAGTCGGTTCTCCAGAGCGCGCACGAAGAGCGCTTCGACCGTTTGAGTGAAAACCAGCTTCTCGGAAGAAGTCATAGACGACCACCCTACAACGCCAGGGCCGTGGGATGCTCGCCCACCATTGAATCTACGTTCAGTGTCCCTGTCCGGGAGTGTCAGGAAGGTTGCGTCCTGCGCACCCGCCGTGAAGACCTGGAGGGTAGGTCGCCAGTGACTCCGGCGGCGCGTGCGACTGCACTGCGCAGCCAGCGGTGGGCCGGGTCGCCGTCGAACCGCTCGTGCCAGATTTGAAGGACGTCAAAGGACCTGAGCGCGAGGGGCGGGGAGAGGACCCGGAGGGGCCAGGCGCCGTTGCCGGTGAAGGTCTCCACCAGTCGACGCGGTGCGGTAAGCACATGGTCCGAGTGGACCACCGCCAGGGGCGCGGTGAGGAAGTAGGGCAGGCGCAGGGCGATGCGCCGCGAGCGCCCCATCGCCGCCAGCGCGGTGTCCACCGCCCCGGCCCCCTCGCCCCGGGGGCTGATGAGGACGTGGGGCAGGCGCAGGTACGTCTCCAAATCCAGCCCCTTCCGGACAGCGGGGTGGCCCTCGCGCACCACGCAGACGAAGTCCTCCGTGTAGAGCTTCTGCTGCCGCAGCGAGAGCGAGGAGTCGGGGAAGGCGGCCACGCACAGGTCCACGTCACCGCTCTCCATGAGGGAGGTGGCCTGGTCCGGGATGAGGTGGCGGAAGACGAGGTCCACGTGCGGGGCCTCGGTGCTGAGCACCACGAGCAATTCCGGCAGCAGCGTGGCGGCGAAGTAGTCCCCCGTGGCCAGGGTGAAGCGGCGCCTGGCGGTGCGGGGCTCGAAGACGGGCTCGTTGCGCAGGGCCCGCTGCAATTCCAGCAGCCCGCGGTGCAGGGGCGCGGCGAGCTGCTCCGCGCGCGGCGTGCGCACCATGCCGCCCCGTCCTCGGATGAGCAGCGCGTCTCCCAATTGCTCGCGGAGCTGCCGCAGCGAGTGGCTCATGGCGGACTGGGTGACGCCCACCCGCGCGGCGGCCTTGGTGACGTTGGCCTCCGTCAGCAGCGCATCCAGCGCCACCACGAGGTTGAGGTTGATGCCGGACAGGTCCGTGGCGACCGGCGTGGGCTCGGACGTCGCGGAAGCAGGGGGACGGCGAACATGAGGGGCGCTCATGTGCATATGAGTAACATGCGGTGGCCTCATGAGGGCAACGCGAGCACCTTGGGCCCATCTCGACGTTCCCCGGAGACACCCCATGAGCATCGTCATCAATACCCCCAACGGAAACATCGGCCGTCCCCTGGCGCTGAGCCTGCTGGCGGCGGGCCGCTCGCTCACCGTCATCAGCCGGAGCGCGGACAAGGTGGCGGAGCTGGTGAAGCGCGGCGCGAAGCTGGTGGAGGGCTCCACCGACGACGCCGCGGTGCTGGACCGCGCGCTGGCGGGCGCCGAGGCGCTGTTCTGGCTGACGCCGCCGGCCATCCGTCCGGACTTCGTGTCCTGGGCGGGGGATGCGGCGCGCACCGCGGCGCAGGCGGTGAAGAAGCACGGCGTGAAGCGCGTGGTGGTGCTGTCCAGCGTGGGCGCGCAGAACGGCCTGGGGACCGGTCCGGTGGGCGCGCTGCTCGCCGTGGAGGAGGCGTTCAAGGCCGTCTGCCCGGACGTCACCATCCTCCGGCCGGGCTTCTTCATGGAGAACTTCCTGCGCGACCTGCCGACGCTGGCGAAGACGAGCTCGCTGTTCATGCCCATGCCCCGCACGAAGGCCGTGCCCATGGTGGCGGTGGCGGACATCGCCGTGAAGTCGGCCGAGGTGCTGCTCGACGCCGGTTGGAAGGGGCACCGCTACGTGGGCATCCACGGCCCGGCGCACATCACCTACGCGGAGCTGGAGCCCATCTTCTCGGAGGCGCTCGGCCGGCCCGTGCGCTACGTGCAGGTGGCGCTGGACGACGCGCGCAAGGGCATGGCCGGCGCGGGCATGCCGGCGTGGATGGTGGACCTCTACGCGGAGCTGTACGGCGCCATCATCGACGGCCGCATGGACCCCGCCGAGCCGCGCTCCCCGCAGACCACCACGCCCACCACCCTGGCGAAGTGGGCGCGCGAGGTGCTCAAGCCCGCGGTGGACCAGGCGGCCGCGGCCGCGGCCTGAGCCCATACCAGGGGACTTCACGCTTCTTCATGCTTCCGTCACACGGGTTCATTTCCGCGCCGGTGCGCCGGTGCCAGGATGGCCCGCGTGAATGGGGGCAGCGCGCCCCCGGGAGTGACTCGGATGGCGTCAGGGAAGGCGATTCTCGGAGGCATGCTGGGGCGGTTCCTGTTCCGCGATGCGACGGTGGAGCAGGTGCGAGACCTCTCTCCGCACTTCCGCTGGCTGGAGCTGGCGGGAGCAGGGCTGCGCGACGTCTCCTGGAGCGCGGGCGACAAGGTGCAGGTGTACTTCCCGCGCGTGGGGATGCGGACGTACACGCCCCTGGCGTGGGACTCGGTGCGAGGGACGACGCAGTTGCTGGTGTATCTCCACGGCAACAGCCCCGGCGCGGAGTGGGGCCGCAACGTGCGCGTGGGGGACCGCTGCCAGTTCATGGGCCCGCGGGGCTCGCTGCCGCTCACGGGACTCCAGGGGCCCGTGGTGCTCTTCGGCGACGAGACGTCCTTCGCCGTGGCCCACGCGCTGCGGAACCTGCGGGCCGGCGTGGGCGGCGTCGAGCAGGTGTTCGAGGTCTCCTCCCGCGAGGAGTCCGAGTCGGTGCTGCGGGAGTTCCACCTGTCGGGCAGCGCCGTGATTGAGCGGACATCCGATGAGGCGCACCTGCCCGCGGTGGCGGAGCGCCTGCGCACGGTGCTGGAGCAGCGGCCGGGCGCGAGCCTCGTCATGACGGGCCGGGCGCAGGCCATCCAGGCGCTGCGCTCGCGGCTCCGCTCGGATGGGGTGGGCGCGGCGCAGAAGGTGAAGGCGTACTGGTCCGAGGGGAAGCGCGGCCTCGACTGAAGCGGCCTCCCCGTGGGCGGATTCAGCGCACCGGGTGCGTCGTCCAGGTCATGCCGTCGACGCTCGAAGCGAGCACGTGGCTCCCCGCCAGCCAGAGGCGGCCGCCGCCCGTGGACAACCTGCCCACGGTGGGCAGCCGGCCGACGGAATCCACCAGGGGAATGGCGCAACGCTCGAAGCCGGACGGGCCCAGGCGGTAGACCCGGTCCGGGTCCGCGACGTAGAGGCTGTCACCCCACCGCTCTGCGGAATGGATGGGACCCACCCGTCCGATGACGCGGCAGTCCGCTCCCTTCCCGGCGATGACATCGCCGCGAGTCGTGCCCGCGACGACGTCGCCCGAGGGGAAGCAGCGGAGGTACGCCACTTCGCTGCTCAGGAATGAATGCACCTCCCGCCAGCCGCCCGCTGCGTGCATCCAGAGTCCCTGGCCTCCGGCATAGAGGACTCTCGTCCCGTCCTCGCCGGGGCAGCTGTCCAGCGCGAGCACCCGCCCCGGGACCTGCCCCAGCGAGTGCGTCCAGGTCATGCCCCCGTCACCGCGCACGAGCAGGCCCACTTCGGACGGAGCGTCGAGCGCGTACGAAGCACTCCCGGCGAGCACGAGGTCCGCACCACTGAAGCACGCACGCGTCTCGACGAGCCCCGCCGGCAGGCCCTTGTACTCGAGGGCTTCCCATCGTCCTCTGCTGTGCTCGCGAATGGCGGCATGGAACGCCGAGCCGCCGTACGAGAGCAGCGCGCCCAGGCTGTTGGCGCCCTGGCGGCACAGCGCTTCGATGGTTCCCGCGCCCGGTAGTTCTTCCAGCGTCCAGCGGCCTTCCGTGCACACCGCCACGTGCCGGAACCCATCCACCTCGAAGCGGACGTCGTCGGGGTCGAAGTCGGAGTCGATGAGTTGCTGGAGCGCGTCCAGGTCGTAGGGCTCGCTCCACTCCTTGACGGGACCCGGCCCGCCTCCGTGGTCATTGTCGGGATGCGGGTGGCTGACGACCAGCGCCAGATTGCGCTCGTCGATGAAGCAGCCACTGTGCACGACACCGCGGAATGCATTCTTCAAGCTGTGGGTCTCCACCGTCATCCGAAGCTGCTGAAGGCCATGCCGTTCGTCTCGCGAGCGTATATCCGCTGGGGGGGCGCGGACTCGACTGATGCATGGGGATGACCGTTGGAATCATGAGACACTCGCTCGATGCGAGTCCCTCTTGCACTTGCGCTGGGTGTGCTCGAGCTGGCTGCCGGTTGTGCTCCGGCCGGCCGCGCCGTCACGACCCAGGTCGCGACAACGCCCGACGCAGACCTCCGAACCGAGCAGGTCGTGCTGTTCGACCCGGCGCGGAGCCGCTCCGTTCCCCTGGCCCTGTACTACCGGGATGTCCCGGGTCCGAGCCCCAAGCTCGCGCTGCTCAGTCATGGCCACGGCGGCCAGCACACTGACTACTCCTTCATCGCCCGCAACCTGGTGGCGCATGGCTACTTCGTGGCCAGCGTCCAGTACGAGCTGCCCGGCGACCCGCCCCTGGCCACGAGCGGCAACCTTCGCGAAGCCCGCCGCCCGAACTGGGAGCAGGGTGTGCAGGACCTGCTCTTCGTGCGTCACGCGCTGCGGCGAATGCGCCCGGAGCTGGACATGGAGCACCTGCTGCTGGTGGGCCATAGCAACGGCGGCGACATCGCCATGCTGTTCGCTCACGAGCACGCGGCGCTGGTCGAGAAGGTCATCTCGCTCGACAACCGGCGCATGCCGCTCCCGCGCACGCGGACGCCACGGGTCCTCTCCCTCCGCTCCAGCGACCAGGTGGCGGATGAAGGGGTATTGCCCGACGTGGCAGAGCAACGCGCCCTGGGCATGAAGGTCATCCCGCTGCCCGGCACCCGCCACGACGACATGTGGGACGGGGCGACCGACGCGCAGAAGCGGGAGATCAACGGAATCATCTCCGCCTTCCTGGAGGACTGATTCAAGTCGCGGATGGCTCTGCGATGTCGGGGGCGCGCCTGCGCAGGGGCGGCGGACTGACCCCTCCACCCCACGTCTAGCGGCCGACTCTCCCTCTGATGCCACCGGCTCGATTGTTGGCGGCACATTCGTGGTCTCAGCCGCGGGGCGGTTCCGCCAGGCACTGCGCGAGCCGCGCGCCAGGACGTAGTTGCATGGGTTGGGGCAACGACGGCAACACGTGCAAAGCAAGTGGAACCCACGGTTCGGCCCGCCCTGTGCGTGGCGAAGCGGGAGTCAGCGGTCCCGTGCATCGCCAGCCGTGGTCCAAGCCGAATCGGTGAAGCGGCGAGGCTGGGCCTGGCCACGAGGGACTACCTCCAGGGAGGAGCGTCCCCTGCCTACCCGCCATGTCAGCCCCCTCCGGTAGAAGGGAATGGTGGAAGTAATATTCCTTCCACGAGACGGCCGCCCCGGAAGGGGGGCAGGAGGGGTAGGGGATGGGGTTCGCGGAGCATTACCTCGCGGGGATGATGCAGAGCTCGGCGGAGGTGCTGGGCCGGCATGGCTACGAGCACGTGAAGGCCGAGGAACTGGCCCGGTCCGTGGGGATGTCGGTGGGCAGTCTGTACCGGCGCTACGGAAGCAAGCAGCACTTCGCCCGGACGGGGTGCGGACCTTCCACGAGGACACCTTCTGCCGGGAGGTGGACTGGGCCTTCTTCTGCAAGCACGGGGCGGACGGCGTCACCTTCCGCGAGGCCTTCTTCACCTTCTGGAATGCGCTGACGCACTGGGCGCTGGGCCTGCCCGGCCCTTTCGCCTTCGCCTTCCTGCACCGGCATCCGGACGTCGAAGGGCAGCCGGCGCCCGGCAGTGCCGCGAGGGCCCTGGTGCGCGAGGTGCTCTTGAAGGGAGAGCAGGACGGGGCGCTGGTGCCCGGCTGCGCCAGGGTGGGGGAAGCCCTGGTGTGGGGCACGCTGGCGGAGTGGGTGCGCACGCTGACGGAGAGAAACGAGGAGGTGTACCGGGAGGAACTCCTCGAATCGGCGGAGGCCCTCTGGCGTGCGCTGGCGAAGGCGGAAGACTCCGGTGGCTCCCGCGGGGGCGGCACTCCTCCTGGTGCCGCTCAGCCCGAGCCACAGACGGCGGTGGACAACTCCAGTGGGCCTTGTGAGGGTGGCATCCCTCCTGGCATTGCACGGTCCGATTCACGAGAGCCGGTTGACGGCCCTGGTGAACCCGACGGTAGCAGCACGCCTCTTCCCGGAGTCCCGCTGCCCGAGCGCTCGGCGCATCCAGATGGGGCCACTGACAGCTGCCACACGGACGGCACGACGAAGCCATTGCGCGCGCACGGGCGCCGCTTCAAAGACGGTGTCCATGGACCCGCGCCCTCCGAAGACGGACCCGTCCCACAACGTGCTCCACCAGCAGCACACGCGGCTGCCGCTGGATGTCATCTTCTCGCCGCGCAGCGTGGCGGTGGTGGGGGCCAGCGAGCGCCCGGGGAGCGTGGGGCGCACCGTCCTCTGGAACCTCATCAGCAATCCGTTCGGCGGCACCGTCTATCCCATCAACCCGCAGCGGCCCAACGTGCTGGGCATCAAGGCCTGGCCGTCCCTTCGCTCGCTGCCGGAGCCGGTGGACCTGGCCGTCATCGTCACGCCCGCCGCGGTGGTGCCGGGCATCATCCGCGAGTGCGCGGAGCTGGGTGTCCGTGGCGCCATCATCATCTCCGCGGGCTTCAAGGAGACGGGGCCGGAGGGCGCGCGGCTGGAGCGCGAAATCCTCGAGGTGGCACAGGCGGCCCGCATCCGCATCATCGGCCCCAACTGCCTGGGCGTGATGCGGCCGACGAGCGGCTTCAACGCGACGTTCGCCGGAGCCATGGCCCGGCCGGGCAACGTGGCCTTCATCAGCCAGAGCGGCGCGCTGCTCACCGCCATCCTCGACTGGAGCCTGCGCGAGGCGGTGGGCTTCAGCGCCTTCGTCTCGGTGGGCTCCATGCTGGACGTGGGCTGGGGAGACCTCATCGACTACCTGGCTGATGACCCGAGGACTCGCTCCATCCTCCTCTACATGGAGTCCATCGGCGACGCGCGCGCGTTCCTCTCCGCCGCGCGCGAGGTGGCGCTCACCAAGCCCATCATCGTCATCAAGGCCGGACGCACCGCGCAGGCCGCGCAGGCCGCCGCGTCCCATACGGGCACGCTGACGGGCAGCGACGAGGTGCTCAGCGCCGCGTTCCGCCGCACCGGCGTGCTGCGCGTGGACTCGATTGCAGACCTCTTCTACATGGCGGAGACGCTGGCCCGGCAGCCCCGTCCCGCTGGGCGCCGCCTCACCATCCTCACCAACGCGGGCGGCCCTGGTGTGCTTGCCACCGACGCGCTGGTGGCCGGGGGCGGCGAGGTGGCCGCGCTGACGGAGGACACGCGCAGGGCGCTCGACGGGCTCCTGCCGCCGCAGTGGAGCCATGGCAACCCGGTGGACATCCTGGGGGACGCGGACCCGGAGCGCTATGCGAAGGCGCTGGAGGTGACGGGGAAGGACCCGAACAGCGACGGCCTGCTGGTCATCCTCACGCCGCAGGACATGACCGAGCCCACGCAGACGGCGGACCGGCTCAAGCCCTACGCGAAGCTGCACGGAAAGCCGGTGCTGGCGAGTTGGATGGGAGGCTCGGAGGTGGCGGCAGGGGAGCGCATCCTCAACGACGCGGGCATCCCCACCTTCGGCTATCCGGACACGGCGGCGCGCATCTTCAATTACATGTGGCGGTACACGTACAACCTCGCCGCCCTGTACGAGACGCCGACCCTGGCGGAGGAGCACGCCGCCGCTCGCGACGAGGCGCGCCGGCAGCTTGACGAGGCCCGCGCGGCCGGCCGCACGTTGCTGACGGAGTACGAGTCGAAGCAGTTGCTGGCCGCGTATGACATCCCCACGGTGGAGACGCGCCTGGCGCTCTCGGAAGACGCGGCGGTGACGGAGGCCGCGTCTCTGGGCTACCCGGTGGTGGTGAAGTTGCACTCGCGCACGGTGACGCACAAGACGGACGTGGGGGGCGTGCGGCTGAACCTGCCGGACGCGGACGCGGTGCGCGCGGCGTTCCGGGGCATCCGCGAGCGACTGGCGGAGTTGGGACAGGTGGAGGCGTTCGAGGGCGTGACGGTGCAGCCGATGGTGAAGCTGGACGGGTACGAGCTCATCCTCGGTAGCGGACTGGACGCGCAGTTCGGCCCGGTGCTGCTGTTCGGCGCGGGTGGCATCCTGGTGGAGGTGTTCAAGGACCGGGCGCTGGGGTTGCCGCCGCTCAACACCACGCTGGCGCGGCGGATGATGGAGCAGACGCGCATCCACCAGGCGCTGCGTGGAGTGCGCGGGCGGCCACCGGTGGACCTGGCGGCGCTGGAGCGGTTGATGGTGCGCTTCAGCCGGCTGGTGGTGGAGCAGCGCTTCGTGAAGGAAATCGACATCAACCCGCTGCTGGCCTCGCCGGAGCGATTGCTGGCGCTGGACGCGCGCGTAGTGCTGCACCCGCCGACGATGGCGGAAGCGGACCTGCCGAAGCTGGCGATTGAGCCGTACCCGCAGCAGTACGTGGTGCCCTACCGGATGACGAGCGGCGAGGAGGTGCTGCTGCGGCCCATCCGTCCGGAGGACGAGCCGCGGATGGAGGAGTTCCACCGGACGCTGTCCGAGCACACGGTGTTCCTGCGCTACGCGGGACTGCTGCACGTCAACACGCGGGTGGCGCACGAGCGGCTGGCGCGCATCTGCTTCAACGACTACGCGCGGGAGCTGGCGCTGGTGGCGGAGCGGAGGGACGGCTCGCTGCTCGGGGTGGGGCGGCTGACGCGGCTTCGGGGGACGCAGGACGCGGAGTTCGCCATCCTCATCAGCGACGCGGCGCAGAAGCAGGGGTTGGGCACGGAGCTGCTGCGCCGGCTGGTGGAGGTGGGGCGCGACTGGGGGATGCAGCGAATCGTCGCGGACATCCTCGCGGGGAACCGGGCCATGCAGACCATCAGCCGGAAGCTGGGCTTCACCATCCTCCCGCATGAGGAGCTGGCGCCGGACATGGTGAAGGCGGTGAAGGTGCTCTGAAGCTGGAGGACGCGGCGGAAGTCTGACTGGCTGGCGGACTTTTAACGGACTACATTTGGTTGGCACGGCTGGAGGTGCCCGATGCGGTCCCTGCGAGTTTCCGAAGACATCGTCCCCATCAGCGACTTCAAGGCCCAGGCGTCGGAATGGCTGAGGAAGCTGGGCGAGTCCGGCCAGCCGCTGGTCATCACCCAGAATGGCAAGCCCGCTGGCGTGCTGCTGTCCCCCGAGTCCTTCGACGAGCTGACAGAGAAGATTCGTTTCATCGCGTCCGTCGAAGAAGGGCTCGACGATGCGAAGGCAGGGCGGGTGCACCGGCATTCGGAGGTGGTGGCGGAGATGAAGAAGCGCTACCAGAAGCCGGCGAGGTCTCGCTCGAAGTGAAGCGCCGCGGCCCGGCGCCACGTGCGCTCAGAATCGTCTGGACGAGCCGGGCGCTGAGAGACCTGCGCGATATCGGTGACTTCATCGCCCGGGACAATCCCGAAGCCGCGGAGTCCTGGGTCGGCGAGCTGGTTCAGGCCGTCGAAGCCCTCGCGGAGCTGCCACGCTCTGGACGCGTGGTGCCCGAGCTGGGGCGTGAAGACATCCGTGAGGTCGTCCGCCGCAGCTATCGAATCGTCTATCGCGTCCGGAGCCGGACATTGGAAGTGCTGACCCTTTTCGAGGGGCGTCGACTCCTCCCCCGACGGGCCATTCCGGGCGAGTCCTGACCCGCCTCATCACGCCGGGTGGACTGCGCCTCCTGCGCCCACTGTCGGAGCACACGGCACGCGTGACGAAGGAGCCGGCCGCGCGGCTGCTCGCCGGGGGAGCGGGGGCCAGTGGAAGAAAGGCCGGGAAGGGTGAGGGAAAGGGGAGCACCCATCCCGGCCAGGGGACACTTCAGCGGCCCCGTCACGTGGCGACATGGACTTCCGCGCCGGGGCTGAAACCAAGACTGGGCCTTCTCCCGGGAAGTGCCCACTGGACGCAGGTGCGACGGCCCCGGTGTCGCAAGTGGCCCCCTGCCGGGCAGGACACCGTTCTCCTTCACGCACCGTGCGCCAGCAGGCGATTTTTCACGGTGAGGGACTCGCCCGCCGCCTAGAGTCCTACGGGTGATGGCTACCTCAGAGACTCAAGCGCCGCTCGCCGCCCTGCTGCCCAAGCCGGGAGAGCCACCCCTGGACGCGGACGAAATCCTCAACCGCTTCGTCGGCTACGTAGCGACGAACGGGCTGAGCCTCTACCCGGCCCAGGAAGAGGCCATCCTCGAGCTGCTGGGGGGCAAGCACCTGTTCCTCAAGACGCCCACCGGCTCCGGCAAGTCGCTGGTCGCCACGGCGCTCCACTTCAAGGCCATGGCCGAGGGCAAGGTCTCCTTCTACACCTGTCCCATCAAGGCCCTGGTCAACGAGAAGTTCTTCGCCCTCTGCGACGCCTTCGGCGCCGAGAACGTGGGCATGCTCACCGGCGACGCGAGCATCAACCGCAACGCGAAGATTCTCTGCTGCACCGCCGAAATCCTCGCCAACCTCGCCCTGCGCGACGCGGGCGCCCGCGTGGACTACGTCGTCATGGACGAGTTCCACTACTACTCCGACAAGGAGCGCGGCGTGGCGTGGCAGCTGCCCCTCATCGCCCTGCCGGACACCACCTTCCTCCTCATGTCCGCCACGCTGGGCCCCACCCACGTCATCGAGGAGAGCATCCAGAAACTCACCGGCCGCGAGGTGGCCACCGTGCGCAGCGACCAGCGCCCGGTGCCCCTGGACTTCGACTACCGCGAGTCCGCCCTCCACGAGACGATCGAGGACCTCATCGCGCGTGGGAAGTACCCCATCTACCTGGTCAACTTCACCCAGCGCGCCGCCGCCGAGCAGGCGCAGAACCTCATGAGCGTGGACTTCTCCACCAAGGAGGAGAAGGAGGCCATCCGCCAGGCGCTGATGGACGCCCCCTTCGACACGCCCTACGGCAAGGAGTTCCAGCGCTTCCTCCGCCACGGCATCGGCATGCACCACGCGGGCCTGCTGCCCAAGTACCGGCTGCTGGTGGAGAAGCTGGCCCAGGGTGGACACCTCAAGGTCATCAGCGGCACGGACACGCTGGGCGTGGGCGTCAACATCCCCATCCGCACCGTGCTCTTCACGCAGCTCTTCAAGTTCAACGGCGAGAAGCTGGCCACGCTGAGCGTGCGCGACTTCAAGCAGATTGCCGGCCGCGCGGGCCGCAAGGGCTTCGACACCCAGGGCAGCGTGGTGGCCCAGGCCCCCGAGTACGTCGTCGAGAACGTCAAGCAGGCCGCGAAGGAAGCCGCCGGCAAGAAGAAGGCCCCCAAGGCCAAGCCCCCGCAGAAGAACTTCGTCCAGTACGACCGCACCACCTTCGAGCGGCTCCAGAACGGCATGCCCGAGCCGCTGGAGTCGCGCTTCTCCGTGTCGCACGGGATGATTCTCAACCTCCTGCAGAGCGACCACGAGACGGAGGGGCGCGGCGGCTACCGGCGGCTGGTGAAGCTCATCCAGCGCTGCCATGACTCGGACTACCTGAAGCGCCGGCACCTGAAGGAATCCGCCCGGGACTTCCGCACGCTGCGCGCCGCGGGCATCGTCGAGGTGGAGCGCGGGCAGAACGGCTCCGGCGCCCGGGTGAAGGTGGCGGGCGAGCTACAGCACGACTTCAGCCTCAACCACACCCTGTCGCTGTACCTGCTGGAGACGCTGGAGCTGCTGGACCCCACCACGGACACGTACGCGCTCGACGTGGTGTCGCTGGTGGAGTCGATTCTGGAGAACCCGGACGTGGTGCTCTACGCGCAGCTCAACCAGCTCAAGGGCGAGAAGGTCAACGAGCTGAAGGCGCAGGGCGTGGAGTACGACGACCGGATGGAGGAGCTGGACAAGCTGGAGTGGCCCAAGCCCAACCGCGAGTTCATCTACGGCACCTTCAACAAGTTCGCGGCGAAGCACCCGTGGGTGGGCGAGGAGAACATCCGCCCCAAGTCGGTGGTGCGGGACATGTTCGAGCGCTTCATGTCCTTCCACGACTACGTGCGCGAGTACGGCCTGCAGCGCAGCGAGGGCGTGCTGCTGCGCTACGTGAATGACGTCTACAAGACGCTGGTGCAGACGGTGCCCGAGCGCTTCCGCAACGAGGAGGTGGAGGACTTCGCCGACCACCTGCGCGCCACGCTGCGGCAGGTGGACTCCAGCCTTCTGGACGAGTGGGAGCGGATGAAGAATCCGGAGGCCGCCATCGCCGCGAAGCCGGTGGTGGAGCTGAAGCCGAAGGAGCTCACCGACGACCCGAAGGCCTTCGCCGCCCGCGTGCGCGAGGAGCTGCACCGGCTGCTCCGGGCGCTGGGGCAGAAGCGCTACATGGACGCGTTGGCCATGCTGGACAACCCGCTGGGCGAGTGGACCGCGCCCAAGCTGGAGCAGGCCATTGCGCCGTACTTCGAGGAGCACAAGATGGTGGTGCTCACGCCCCAGGCCCGCAAGCCGGCCAACAGCTTCATCAAGGAGTCCGGCACGCGGCTGTGGGAGGCCCAGCAGCGCATCATGGACCCCGAGGGACACGGGGACTGGATGCTCGACTGTGAGATTGACCTGAGGGATCGCCGCATCGACGACGGCCCCATCCTCATGCTGCGCCGCATCGGCACGTAGGCGCTCAGGTCTCCGAGCCCGGGGCGCCGGGCGCATCCGCGGTCAGCCCGGCGGCGGGAGCGGTGTCCGGCCCTGCCGGCGCCGCGTCCGCCACGTCCAGCTTCCCCGTGGCGTCGGGCGAGAGGACGAGCTGCCAGTCGTGGGTGGAGAGGACGACGCGGTCCGTCTCGCAGCGGACCTCCATCTCCGCGTCCTCGACAGTCCACTCGCCAATCCACACCGTCGTCTTGCGGATGCACTCCTCCTCGCCGCACTCCTCCGTGTCGGCCACCCAGACCCGGCCTCCGGGGACGGCGGGGCAGGAGAGGGGCTCGGCGTAGCGGAGCAGCGGGGCGTCGGTGGCCTCGGGGTCCTCCATGAAGAACTGGGACTCGTCCACGGCGCCCACCGGTGCGGCCATCTCGTCGGGAGCGGCCTCCGAGTAGGGGGCCTCCTCCGTCTCGGCCAGGGCCACGGGCGCGGCCAGCCAGCCACACAGCAGCGTCACCTTCCAAACCCTCGTCGTCCACATGCCTCGTGCTCCCCGCCGCGGGATGCGTCCCGTGGCTTACGGGACGGGTGTTGTGCAAGGGGTGGACCGGGCTTCCGTGTGGCCGTGGGGCCACGGTGTCAGGAGCGCCGTGCCACGCGACGTCCGCCGCGGCATGGACGCGCCAGAGGAAAGGGAATCGCTGTGGGTGGGAGACATCTCCGGCGTCCGCTGGGAGGTGTGGCTCACGGGCATCTACGAGGGCCCCCTGACGGACCCCGCCACCGGTGAGCTCCTCGAGGGAACCCATTCGGTGAGCTGGGACCTGGAGGTCATCAGCTCGGAGGGGGAGCGCCTGACGCTGTGGTGGGAGCCGTCCAGCCGGACTCTCGGAGGAGACCCGCTTCGCGGCTGGGGCGGCAACGTGATTGGGGCGCTGAAGCGCCACCTGCTCCGAGTCGGCCGGCAGCGAGGCTGAGTGACCTGAACAGCATGAGCCGACCCGGGCCGGTCCGGCCGGCGGCAGCAGTGGAAGGAATGTTCGTTCCGCGAAGTCTCTGCCCCGGAGGAGACGGCCACCGTGCGGAGGCTTGCCGCGTCTGGACCGGGCCGCGCCCATCGTCGGCTGCAGGGCGATTGTCGGTGAATACCCGGGCCGAAGACGCAGTGCGGCGTTACGGTTCAGGCCGTATGGCCCGACTGCGCGCTCTGGATCCGCCCCTCCGTCGTGACGTTCGCCTGCTCGGCAGGCTCCTGGGCGAGGTGCTCGTCGAACAGGAGGGCCAGGCGCTCTTCGACCTGGAGGAACACGTGCGGCGCCTGGCGATTCAGCGCCGACGCGGCCCCGTGGCGGGCCGGAGGGCCGCGGCGGCGGAACTGGCGCAGGTGCTGGAGCGCCTGCCGGTGGAGCGCGCCGAGCCGGTGGTGCGCGCCTTCTCCATCTACTTCCAGCTCGTCAACCTCGCGGAGCAGCACCACCGCATCCGCCGCTCGCGCGAGCACGCGAGCGCGGCGGACTCGCGGCCCCAGCGCGGCTCGCTGGAGGCCACGCTGCTGACACTCAAGGCGTCCGGCGTGCCGGCGGAGCGCGTGCGCGAGGCCATCCGCTCCATGCGCGTGACGCTCACGCTCACCGCGCACCCCACCCAGGCCGTGCGCCGCACGCTGTTGGAGAAGCTCTACCGGATGGCCGGCCTCCTGGAGGAGCGCGACCGGTGCGAGCTGACGCCGCGCGAGTCCGCCGACAACCTGGAGTCCCTGCGCGAGGAAATCACCACCCTGTGGCAGACGGATGAATTGCGCCGCGAGCGTCCCACCGTGGGCGACGAGGTGAAGAACGTCCTCTGGTACGTGGAGGAGGTGCTCGCCGAGCAGCTCGCTGTCGTCCCCGAGGTGATGGACTGGGCCTTCGAGCGCGCCTACGGCGAGCCGCTCGGGTCGGCGGGCACGCCCGTGCGCGTGCATTCGTGGGTGGGCGGGGACATGGACGGCAACCCGCTGGTGACGCCGGAGGTGTTCGCCGACACGCTGCGCGCCCACCGCGCTCGCGGCCTGCGCCTGCTCCTGCGCGACCTGGAGGCGCTGGGCGGCCGCCTGTCCCAGTCCTCGCGACACGCGAAGCCGTCCCAGGAAATGGAGGCCTCGCTGGCGCGCGACGCGGCGGAGCTACCCGAGGCGGAGCGCCGCCAGGGCCCGCGCACCACCGGGGAGCCGTGGCGTCACAAGCTGCGCTTCATGGAGGAGCGGCTGCAGCGCGCGCTGCGCTACGTGACGGCACAGCGAGCGGGAGAGGCCACGGCCATGCCCGAGGGCGCCTACCGCACCCCCGAGGCGCTGCTGTCGGACCTGGACCTGGTGGCGCGCTCACTCGAGGAGGCGAAAGGTGAGCACGCGGGGCTGCGGCTGGTGCGGCGGGTGCGCGAGCGGGTGTGCGCGCTGGGCCTGTCCCTGGCGGAGCTGGAGGCCCGCGTGCCGGCCGAGGACGCGGTGAGCGCGGCGGCCTCGCTGGACGGAGGCCCGGCTCCCACGGAGGGCGGCACGCGGCTGCTCGCGGTGCTGGCGCGCCTGCGCGAGGCCCAGACCGAGTCGGGCGAGCCGGCCTGCCGCACGCTCATCCTCAGCATGGCCAGCACGGCGGAAGACGTGCTCGCGGCCTTTCGCTGCGTGAAGCACGCGGGGCTCTGGGACGAGAAGCGCGGCTGCGCCACGGTGGACGTGGTGCCCCTGTTCGAGCAGCTCGGCGCGCTGGACGCGGGGCCGGACGTGCTGCGCGCCCTCTTCGCCCATGCCGAGTACCGCCGGCACCTGGACGCGCGCGGCGTGCAGGAGGTCATGGTGGGCTACAGCGACTCCGGCAAGGAGGTGGGCCTGCTGGCGGCGAGCGCGGCGCTCCAGCGTGCGCAGGTAGCGCTCACGGAGACGGCGCGCGCGGCCGGCGTGCGGCTGCGCCTGTTCCACGGGCGCGGTGAGTCGGTGGCGCGCGGCGGAGGCCCGGCGCAGGAGGCCATCCTCGCGCTGCCCCCGGGCGCGGTGGCGGGTGGCTACAAGGCGACGGAGCAGGGCGAGGCGCTGGACCACAAGTACGCGCGTCCGGAATTGGCTCGCCGCACGCTGGAGCTCGTCCTGGGCGGCGTGCTGCTGCACACACTGGATGCGCAGCCGCGCCCGTCACCGGAGGACGAGGGCACCTTCCGCACCGTGTTCGACACGCTGGCGGAGACGGGCCGGCGCGAGTACCGCGCGCTCGTCTGGGAGGACCCGGCCTTCCTGGACCTCTTCACCGCGGCCACGCCGGTGGAGGAGATTGCGTCGCTGCCCATCGGCTCGCGCCCGAGCAAGCGCAAGGCGGGGGGCCTGGAGACGCTGCGCGCGATTCCATGGGTCTTCGCCTGGACGCAGAACCGCGCGATTCTTCCCGGCTGGTACGGGGTGGGCTCGGCGCTGGAGGCGTACGCGAAGGAGGAGGGCGGGACGGCGATGCTCAAGCGCATGTACCGCGAGTGGCCCTTCTTCCGCGCCGTCATCGACAACGTCACCATGGTGCTGGCGAAGACGGACATGGCGATTGCCGGGCGCTACGCGAAGCTGGCGCCCGCGTCCACGAAGGCGCTGTGGCGGCGCATCCAGCAGGAGCACCGGCGCACGCGCAAGCAGGTGAAGCGGCTGACAGGAGAGCTGAAGCTGCTGGACAACAACCCGCCGCTCCAGCGCAGCATCTCCCTGCGCAACCCCTACGTGGACCCCATGTCCTTCCTCCAGGTGGAGCTGCTCAAGCGCAAGCGCCAGGGCCAGGCAGAGTGCGACAGGCCCCTGCTGCTCACGCTCAACGGCATCGCCGCCGGCATGAGGAACACGGGGTAGGAAGAGAGGAGGACGGGATGCCGAAGGACACGTTCAGCGTGGTGGAGGTCAACCGCAAGCACGGCTTCGCACGGCTGCGCCCGGAAAAGGGCGAGGGGCTCCTGAATGCGCCGCTCTATCCGGACGAGGACTCCCCGGCGCCCAAGATGCAGCTGCGCGAGGGCGACCGTGTGTCTGGCCTCAGGCGAGGCCAGTCCGTGGCCGCGGTGGAGTGGGTGACGCGCGCCGAGCCGCCCTACGAACTGGTGGAGCGGATGGGCGAGCTGCTCGCGAAGCTGGAGCGCTGGGAGGTGCGAATTCCCTCCACCGCCTTCGACCTGGCCGAGCACCACTGGCGCGAGAGCAAGGAAGACCCGCTGCACCTGGAGCTGCTCGCGCAGTTGCCCACCTTCTTCGACCTGGAGCTGGTCCACCCGTACGAGGACGCCTCGCTGCTCGAGAGGCTGGAGGCGGCGATGCAGCCGTACCTCCCGGGCTTCCAGGTGCAGCCGCTCCAGGGACGCGCCGCCTTCCGCCTGCAGCCCGGCAACCTCGAGGTGGACGCGGGCGAGGGGAGCCGCGAGGCCCCCGGCACCACCTTCGCGCCCCTGCTGATGCGGGTGAATGCGCTGCTGGAGGACGCGGGCGCCCCGGTGCGCTGGGTGCCCACGGAGGAGGACTGGCTGCTCTCGCCTCCGGGGCTCGCCGAGCTGCTGGTGCTGCACGGCGTGATTGGCCCGCGTCCGCCGTGAAGGCGTGAGGCCGTGAGGGCGGGGGCTACAGCCCGCCCTGCTCGCGCAGGACGCGCACCACCTCGGTGGCCATGACCTTGTGGCCCGCGGCGTTGGGGTGGATTCCGTCGGCGACGAGCCCGTCGAGGAAGAGGTGCACGTTGTCCGGCCGGCGCGTCACCGCTTCCAGGTCGATGAGGTCCGTGCCGGTGGAGCCCTTGCGCAGCCAGTCGTTGAAGCCCACGCGCTGCACCTTCACCGCCGCGTAGGAGCTGTAGTTCGACTTCTCCTTGGGCAGCAGCGTGCTCACCCACACCCGGCAGAAGGGCTTGAGCCGCTCCACCATCCGCAGCATCCGGGACTCGGCCTGGGGCAGGGCGCCGTCCGCGCCCAGGTCGTTGGTGCCCAGCAGCACGAGGCAGTCGGTGATGCCCTCCAATGCGAGCACCTCGGCGTCCAGCAACTCCAGCGCGTCGTAGAAGCCCTGGCCGCTCACGCCCGCGTTCACCACCGGCACGCCCAGCTCCGCCTCCACCAGCGCGGGCCACGCGTTGCGGGTGTCGTTCTTCATGTCCATGTAGCCCTCGGTGATGCTGTCCCCGATGGCCACGAAGGCCCGGCCCGTGGGGCCCTCCACGTCCACCGTCGCCACGCCCACGGAGCGCTCGAAGGGCTGACCTCCCAGGGCCGTGGGCGTCGTCGAGAAGGCCCCGGGACGCGCGAAGCTGCCCGGGAAGGAGTCGATGGCGCTCGCGGCCAGCGCGCCCCGCACCTCGAAGCTGATGGCCAGGTCGTCGCGGAACGCCACCGGGAAGTCCACCGGGTCCGACGTCACCAGCGTGCGCGCGGCCGTGGTGAAGCCCGCCTTCCCGCCGAAGGTGAGCGACACCGGCGTGGACGCCAGCGCGCCGTCGAGCCCCGCCTTCGCCACCATGGCCCGCTGCAGCGTGAGGCTCCCGTCGCCGGAGCGGAACGTCACGCGGATGCGTCCGCCCTCGCGGCCCACCGGCACGCGCAGGCGGAACGTCATCAGGCCGCCCACGCTCTCGGACCAGCGCAGCGCCTGGTGGAAGCCGGGCTGGAAGGAACTGGCCGGCGCGGGCGGAGGCGCCGGAGGCGGCGTCTCGCTCACGCGGCGTTCATCGTTCAACACCAGCGCGGGGGCCACCTCCAGCGGCTCCTGCGGTACGGATTCCACCGCCGAGGGCACGCTGACGTCTCCCGGGGGGGCCTCCCCTGAGAGCTCCCCGCCGGTGCTGTCCGCACACGCCAGCAGCGCACTCCCCGCGCACACCAGGACCCCGAGCCACGCCCGCCACACTCGCATCCACGCTCCCTCCCGGCGCTAGAGGATGCGCACACATCACCGCCGTGACGAGCGGGTTGATGTGGACGCGACACCTGCCCGTGACGCCTGCCCACTCGCTTGCCGCTCAGGGGATGGACGCGCGGCGTTCACCGGAAGACAGCGCGGGTGGCGCGCGGGGGTTGCTCAGAGGTTGAAGCCCACGTTTCCGACGGAGATGCTCGGCCCGAAGATGAAGGACCACTTGCTGGAGGGGACGACAGTGACGGTGTTCGGGTCTCCGCTCGTCCGCCGCTTGATGTCGCCCCGGAACTCGCGCGCCACCCACGCCTGGGCGCCGACGGCCGCTCCCGGGCCGATGGGCACGCGCAGCCCCACGCCCCCGACGACGGCCAGCGTGGGAGGGAACTGGATGTCACCCGACTGGGGCACGAGCCCCAGGCCCATCAGCCCCAATTCGATGCCGAGCAGCCGCTCCTTGCCCTCGTCGTTCAGCAGCGCCAGGCGGGAGACCAGGCCGAAGTTGAGGGTGAGCTGGCCGCTGGGCTCGGTGGCGCGGTAGAGGCCCGCGGGGATGGTCGCCGTCGTGTAGAGCCGGAAGAGGCCGCCGCTGACGATGGTCGTCCACTGCGCGGAGGGCAGGCCCGTGCGGTCCGTCGCGCTGAGCGCGTAGCGGGACTCGTCCGCGACATGGGCCACCTGGACGAGGATGCGGTCGTACTGCCCCAGGTTGCCCGGCACGGGGATGACGCGCTCGTCTCCGCCGGGGCGCAGGAACATGCGCTGCTCGACATGGCTCTCTCCGCGCGCGGAGCCGTCCGGCCGGGTGACGTCGATGCGGAGGACAACCTCCTGGTTGCCCTCCTCGGGCTTCAGCCGCTCGCGGTGGATGAGGACGCGGCAGGTGTTGCGCATGTCGTAGGGAATGCGGTGGGGCCGGCTCGGCTCCAGGGGCTGGTCCTTCCCGTCCTGGCCCGCGCAGACGAAGTCGAAGAGGTTTTCGATTCGGGCGGGCACGCTGGCCTCGCGCACGAGCCGCTGGACGCGCTCGCTGACGAGCGCCAGGTCCGTGGTGGCGAGCTCCGCCGGAAGCGTCGGCACCTGGTAGCCGAAGCGCAGCGCCACGAAGCCTCCGGCGCTCGCCTCGCCCTGGACGCGCGTGTCGCCGTCGCGCGCGGTGACGGCGTAGGCGCCCGACAGTGGGTGCAGCGCGAAGCGTCCCTGCTCCGTCGCGGTCGCCACGTGCACCTGGGCGGGACGGTTGGTGGGGATGAAGTCGATGGGGCCGTGGCCGGGCAATTCGAGCGTGGTTCGGGGGGCGGGCAGGGGCACCGTCTTCACCGTCTCCGACGCCACCACCGTGCCGTCCTGCCGCGACGTCAGCGCGGTGATGACGGCCTGCTGGTCCGCCGTGCCGCCCGTGCGCAGCAGCACATACGTGCCGTCCGCCGCCTTCACCACGCGCTCCACGCGGGCGCGCTGGTTGTTCACCGTCCACACCAGCGTGCGCGGGTCGTGCGCGCAGGACGCGTCGAGCCGCGCCACCAGGGCCGAGTCCTCCGCGTCCCGCAGCACCGTGCCCTGCACGGCCGTGAGCGGGCAGGCCAGGACGGGCAGCGTCGCGGACAGCACCTGCTCGAGCGCCTCGCCGCGAGCAAAGAGCACCCGGGGCGTGAGGCGCAGGCGCAGCGTCACGGTGGCGTCCACGCCAGGCACGTTGCGCACGGAGATGGCGCCTTCGCCCACCTCGCAGCGCACCAGCCCGCAGTCGACGGTGGCAATCGCCTCGGAGTGGCTGACACCCACGGCGCCGGGGCCCTTCGACACGTCGATGCCGCTGGAGAGGACGAGCGGCTGGGTGAGGATGACGCGGCCGGGGCGCAGCCGCATGGACTCGGGGTCCACCACGCGCCCCTGGGCGTCGTAGGTCGTGACGTCCGGTCCGCGCCGGCCATGGGGTGGAATCCAGTACAGCGCCGCGTCCGTCGGCAGGCCCTGCGCCACCGGCACCGCGCAGTCGGCGGGCCCCCGTCCCGTGGAGGGCGTGAGGCACACGTCCTGTCCCTCGATGGGCGTGCCCCGCGCATCGCCGCGCGGCGTCCCGCTCCAGGCGATGGCCACGTTGAGGAGCCCGGTGCCCCGGAGCTCGAGGCGTCCGTCATCCGGGTAGAAGGTGATGGCCGAGGCCTCGATGCGGGGCAGGGGGCCAGTGGCAATCACCGTGACGGTGGTCTGGCTCGTGGCGCACTGGTCGGCGCGCTCGGCGACCTTCAGTACCTGCGTCCGCTCGTCCTCGTCCGCCTTCGCGGGAGGCTGGACCGAGCGGCCATCCGACTCCAGCGACCAGCCTCCGCGCAGCGGGCCGCAGATGACGCCCTTCTCCACGACGGCCACCGGCCTGCTTCCTTCGGGGACCTGGATGACGGGGGCTGCGGAGGAGAGCCCCGCGACCAGCAGCGTCGCGAGGAGGAGTGCTCGAGCGGGATGCATGCACCTGTTCAAAAAGCGGAGGTGCCTCCGACGGTCAAGCGACATGTGCCCCGGGCCGCGCGGCCCTCCCCTGGAATCCGGGGAGGTCGGTGCAACTCACGCGATGTGCCGAGCCCCCGCGAGCGCGAGTCCTCCTCGCGACACGGGGGCAGCCCGGCTCACGGCGCGCAGGCACCCACGCCGGGATTGCCATCCAGCGCGCGGCACGTCCCGGTGGTGCACGCGGGCGTCCCGCCGGGCTTGCACAGCGGACGACAGGCAAGGCCGCCGCCCGCATTCACACAGGTGCTCCCGGGGGCGCACTGGTTGCTGAAGCTGCACGACTCGCCCTCGAGGCGCGTGCCGCTGCCCGCGCACACCGGGCCGGACGTGGACGGGTAGCAACCAAGCGGCGACGTGCAGTCCGTCCCGAAGGGGTCGCACTTCGCCGACGGCGGCCCGCACACCAGCGGCAGCTCCGTCGTGCCCTCCAGCCGCAGCACCGTGTTGCACTCACCGGACGTCCCGCACTGAGGCGTGGCGTGGCACAGCCGCCGGCAGTTGAAGACGGTGCCGCCGTCCTCCAGTCGCGCGTCCTTGCAGAACAGGCCCTGCTCGCACGTGTCGTAGGAGAGCCCGCCGTCCGTGGGCGCCAGCGTGCACGGCTGGTCTTCCGCCGTCGTGCCCGGCTCCACGCACCGGCGCCGCGTGGCGCCGGCCTCGGTGACGTATGTGCACCGCTGCCCCTGCGCGCAGTCCTGGGCCACGACATCGCACTCGGCCGCGAAGCACCGGCTCCCCGTGCCTCCGTCCGCCAGGTCCGCGAAGTGGCAGCTCTCTCCCGTCCCGCAGCCCTCCTGCCGCGCCACGTTGCAGGCGAATTCCGAGCCCGTCCCTCCGCCGTCCACCCCCGCGTCGGTGCCACCTCCACCGTCCGGGTCCATATGTACCCCGGAGTCATCCGCGGGGTTGGGCCCGGGGCCCTTGTCGTCACTACACCCCACCGCCCAGAGCGCCAGGGCCAGGGTTCCAGTCAACATCACGAGGTGCGCACGCATCCCAAGCTCCCGAATCGAAGTACACAGGGACTTAGCTGACAGAATCCGATAGAGGGGCCCCCCTTGAATCGGGCCTGGAAAGCAGCGGACACTTGGCGGAAGCCCGACTCCCGGGGGGTTGGCCCGGCGCGTCACCTTCAAGGGATTGGGTGGGCATTCGTTGTTATCGCCAGTCGCGTCGAACTTGGGGGTCGCGGGTGCGCATGACTAGCAAGGTGGCGGATGACATGGCAGGCGGGGACATGAGCGCATTCGCGAACCGGCGCTCCGACGAGCGCGTCGCCGCGCGGTTCGAGGTCCGCTTCGAGCAGGTGCAGGACGCCGCGCGCGCGCTGCGTGCCTATTCGCTCAACATCTCCGCCGGGGGCCTGTGCCTGCGCACGCGCAAGGCCTACGACGTGGGCGCGCAGGTGCGCCTGTCCATGGTGATTGAAGGCGAGGAGTTCCACCTCAACGGCATCATCGCCTGGGTGCGCGACGAGGCCGAGGCCATCGGCGTGCGCTTCACGGACATGCCCGACGATGACCGCGTCCGGCTCCAGCGCGTGGTGGACAGCTTCAAGCGGTAGTGCGGAACGCAGCCCCCGCTGGGGGTGGCCCGGCGCTTCTGGCGCCCGGGCCCCCTACCGTCAGCGGCCGCCTTCGGTCTCCAGGTGGCGGAACACGCCCGAGTCGATTTCCGAGAAGCCACAGGCGGCGTAGAAGCTGCGCGTCTCGGGCGTGCTGGCCATGGGCGAGACGAGCTGCAGCTGCCGGACGCTGAGCACCTTGCAGCGCTCCAGAATCTGCTTGATGAGCGCCCGGCCCACGCCGCGCCGGCGCCACGTCTCCGTCACCACCAGCTCGTCCACGGTGGCCACGCGGCCGCGCAGGCGCAGCTGCGGCCGGTGCGAGAAGGAAATCATCCCCACGGGCCGGTCCTGCGGGTCTCCAGCGACGAAGATTTCAATCTCCGGATGGCTGACGACCCAGTGGACCGTCTGCTGGTCCGTTCCCTGGGGATAGCCCAGCTCGCGCAGGAGCAAGGCCATGGCCTCGGCGTCGCCACGGCGGGCTCGGCGGATGCGGAAGGCGGGCGCTTCGGCGCCAGCGGCGGGGCTGACGGTGCGGACGATTGGTTGGGACAAGGCAGTTGGCAGTCTAACGAAAGGGCCGCCGTACCTTCAAAGAGGAACGGCGGCCCGAGTGCCCAAGGGGCGGGGTGGTTGTGGGTGCGGCGCTTACGGCTGCTCGGAGGCGAGCGAGCGCATGGCGGCGGTGATGTCGCCCTGCTGGGGCACCGAGGCCATCTCCAGGCTGTCCGCCAGGCCGATGCCGGGGAGGAACTTGCCGGCCAGCAGCCGAGGCGGCGCCAGCAGCGAGTAGAACAGCTCCTCCACGGTGCGGCGCATCAGGTGCTCGCCGAAGTTCGTCACCTCGGTGTCCTCGTTGACGAAGAGGACGCGGCCCGTCTTCTGGACGGACTCCTTGATGAGCTCCCAGTCGTAGGGCCACAGCGAGCGCAGGTCGATGACCTCGGCGCTGATGCCCTCGTCCGCGAGCGCCGCGGCGGCCTTCGCGCACAGGGGCAGGGTGCGGCCGTAGCTGACCACCGTCAGCTGCGAGCCCTCGCGCACCTTCTTGCCCTTGCCGAAGGGCACCGCGTAGGCCTCCAGCGTGGGCCACTGCGGCTTCCACTGGGTGCGGTCTCCCAGCGGCGCGTCAATCATCTTCGACAGCTGGCGGTCATCGTCCGGCTCGCCGGGGATGCGCTCCTCGCCCTTCACGCGCAACAGCGCCTTGGGCTCGAGGAACATCACCGGGTTCTGCTCCTTGCACGCGGTGATGAGCAGCCCGTACGCGTCCAGCGGCGTGGAGGGCATGACCACCTTCCAGCCGGGAATGTGGGTCATCGTCGCGTCGAAGGAATGCGAGTGGTAGATGGACCCGCGGATGCCGCTGCCCACCGGCGTGCGCACCACCATGGGCATGTTCCAGTCGCCGTTGGTGGACCAGCAGGTGTTGCCCGCCAGCTTGAGCAGGTCGATGGTGTTGTAGACGTAGTCGCAGAACTGGATCTCCGCGACGGGCCGGCCACCGCCCATGGCGATGCCCATGGCGGCGCCGATGATGCCGCGCTCGTCGAGGGGGGTGTTCCACGTCGTCTTCAGACCCTGGGTGCAGGTGAACACGCCGCCCAGCGGCATGCCCACGTCCTCGCCGAAGATGTCCGTCACGCCGAGGTTCTCCTCGGCGTAGTGGAGGGCCATCCGGATGGCCTGTGCCATGTTGGCCATGGGTTACTTGTCCTCCGCGTAGATGTGCTTCCAGATGGAGTCGGGGTCCGGCTGGGGCTCGTCGCGCACCTGGCGGGCGGCGGCGGCCAGCTCCTCGGTGTAGCGGTTGCGCAGGTCGTCCATCTGCTGGCGGGTCATGAAACCCTCCTGCTCCAGCCGCGCCTCGAACTGCTTGAGGCAGTCCACCTCGTCGCCCACATAGTTGGCGCCGGAGGCGGAGGAGTGTCCGTACAGGCGCGACACCAGGGCCTCGATGAAGTACGGCTTGCGCTCCTTGCGCACGTACTCCATGGCCTCCTTCAGCTCGTTGTAGGCCTCGACGGGGTCATTGCCGTTGATGGTCTTCGCCTGGATGCCGAAGGCCTTGGCGCGGTCGCTGATGCGCGCCTCGCCGTGCTGGCCGTCACCCGAGGTGGAGATGCCCCACTTGTTGTTGGTGACGATGATGAGGATGGGCAGCGGGTTGACGGGGCGGCTGCTCCACACGAGGCACGACGCGAAATCGCCCTCGGCCGTGCCGGCGTCGCCGCCGGTGACGATGGTGATGCCGTCACCACCGACGCGCTTCTGCACCATGGCCGTGCCCGGAGCGACGGCGTACTGCACCTCGATGGGCGAGGACACCGGCGCCACGTTGTACTTCTTGAGCGAGAAGTGGCCCGCGAAGTTGCGGCCGCCGGAGTAGGGGTCCGTGGCCGTGTTCTTCATCTGCCGCAGGGCGCCAATGGGCTCCTCGCCGAGCGCGAGGATGGTGCCCGACTGGCGGTAGTGCGCGTGCAGGTAGTCGTACGCGGGGCCCTGGCCCTTCTTCATCAGCATGCCCAGGGGGACGTTGAACGCCTCCTCGCCGGGGCCGCCAATCCAGAAGTAGCCATGGCCCTGCTTGTACATCTGGATGAGGCGCTCCTCGAGGGCGCGCGTTTTGACCATCAGGTCGTGGATGCGAAGCAGCAGCTCCTTGTCGAGCTGGAGCGGCGCGGACGCTTCTTTGATGAGACGGGGACGGGACACGCGCGGCCTTCCTCTGGCTGGAGGGGACGCCCCTATAACCCGGATGCGCCCCCTCCGCTCAAGGCTGCTGATAGGTCTCCTGTCGACCCGTCAGGCGAAAGACGCCCTGTGATGCGACGCGGCAATCAGTGCCGCTCATTCCAGTTAGAAATTGTGCCGGCGCAGCTCGCCCGCACGCTGCACGAGCGTGCCCTGTCCCGCGGCGCCCGCGCGCTCGGAGATGAGGGCCAGCGTGTCGTCCGACAGGTGCGAGGCGCGGGGGCTGCCCAGCAGCGCCTCCAGCTCTGTGAAGCGCTTCGTGTCCAGCAGGGCCACGACGAGCGCATGGCCGGTGCGGGGCGAGGGTGACGCGGTGAAGGCGGTCTGGAGCGGGCGCACCGCCATCGCGGGGAGGCCGCTCTCCAGCAGCATCTCCCCCACGAGCGCCGGGTCATGCGGCCCCTCGGGCTCCTCCGCCTCCGGCGCCGGCAGGGACGCGGGCGCGCGGCGGGGCGCGGGCAGCTCATCTGTCGGCGTGGCCCGTGGGGCGCTCCGCAGCTCCTTCATCAACTTTTCCACCGAGACGGCGCCGGCCTCCGTCTCGCGCCGCGCGGCCCGGACTCCACGGCGGCGGGGCAGGGCGGCGCTGCGCTCGAAGCGGACCTCCGTCGGCGTTCGGAGGAACTGCTCGACGTTCATCACCCCGAACATCAGCGCCAGCAGACCCATCCACGGCTGGCGCCACCAGACCGCCAGCGCAATCACGCCCACCGCCGTGGCGATGCCGATGCCGAGCAGCGTCCGTTCGTACCGGTAGCCGCTCCGGGCCCGCACCGCTGACGCGAGCAGGTGTCCCCCGTCCAAAGGCTGCAGGGGCAGCAGGTTGAACAGGCCCCAGCCGACGTTGACCCACAGCAGGTCGCGTACCGCATCGCCCGCGAGTCCGCCCTGCTGTCCCAGCGGCGTGAAGCGCGACAGCGCCCAGACGAGCCCTCCGAGCAGGAAGCCCATGCCGGGCCCCGCGAAGCTCACCCACGCGGACTGACGGTGCGTGAGCTGCTCTGCGTCATGGCCCGTGGTGGTGCCGCCCATGCCGTGCAGCTCGATGGACGCGGGGCTGCCGTAGCGTCGGTAGGCCAGCGCGTGCCCCAGCTCGTGGAGCAGCACGGAGACGAAGACCACAGCCATCCACAGCGCCAGCCGCGCGGGCGAGTCGAGCAGGTGCCAGCCCGAGGCGAACGTGATGGCGAAGAAGAGCAGGTGGACGCGGACCGGGACGCCGGCCACGTGGAAGTGGGGCCGCATGGGCCGTGAATGCTAACCGGCGCTTCCCGGAGACGCCCGGTGAAGGCCCGGGCCACTCTCCATACCGTGCGTGAAGGGACGTCGCGGTGCTCCGCTCCGGCCTCCTTCCCACGTCACATCGCTCGCCTGCCGGCCCAGCCACCCGGATGGGGGCCGGGGTCTCGCGAAGTAGGAGAAGTGCGATAGAGTCGGCACTCCCCCGCTCCCTCCTCGCGCTCCGGCGCGACCCTCTGGGTGTGCCCTTGTCCAGCACGAACACGCGTCTGAAACCCACGCCCCCGTCCGATGACGGCCCGGACTCCGCGCCTCCGCCCTCCGAGCGGACCGGCACGGGCACCCGGGAAGTCACCGGCACCGGTACCGGTACCGGCACCCGCGAGTCCACCGCCACGCGGCTGACGGGCCCCGTGGGACACGTGGAGGCCACCAGCACCCTCATCGCCCCATTGGAGGCGGGCGAGCTGCCCAACGTCGCCGCCATCAAGGGGCTCCGGCTGGACCAGGTGCTGCTGCTCACCACCGGCGTGCTGGTGGTGCTCATCGTCGGCCTGCTGGCGGCGCTGTCCGTTGCCTCCACGCAGTCCCAGTTCGAGGAGACGGCGCTGCGCTCCAAGGACCGCATCCAGGACCAGGCCCGCGAGCTGGGCCAGACGGTGGGGCAGACCATCGCCCTCACGTCGACCACCAACCTGCGCGACAACAACTACGCCTTCCTGGAAGAGGTGGCGGGCTCCATCACCAAGACCAACCCCAACATCCTCCGCGTCCAGATCTTCGACCCGGACGGCGTGCGGATGGCCGACAGCGAGAAGGGCACGGAGCGGGAGGAGGCCGCCGGAGGCAGCAACAGCGGGCGCACCGCGGAGCGGCGGCTGGTGAGCGCCTTCTACCGGGGGCAGCCCATCTCCGAAATCCAGGAGCCCATCGACTACGGCTCCAGCAGCGGCAAGGGGCTGGTCGTCATCAGCTACTCGCTGGGCGGTCTGCAGAAGCAGCTGGAGACGCTGGAGCAGGACAAGCGCGCCACGGTGCGCGCCAACACGTTGCGCATGCTCGGCCTGGGACTGGGCTTCGTCGTCCTCGCGGGCGTGCTCGTCGCGTACCAGAGCCGGCGCATCACCCGGCCGCTGGGCATGCTCACCGGCAAGGTGATGCAGCTGGCCGCTGGTGATTTGGGTGCCCGCGCCGGCACCGCCCGGGGCGCGGGCCGCGAGGTGGTGGCGCTGGGCGTGGTGTTCAACCACATGGCCGAGCGCATCAAGATCCTCCTCGACGACGTGCGCGCCAAGGCGCAGCTGGAGCGCGACGTGTCGCTCGCGCGCACCGTGCAGGAGACGCTCTTGCCCGGCCGTGACGCCGTGCAGGTGGGCCCGGTGCGCATCGCCGGCCTCGTCGTCACCGCGGACGCATGCGGTGGTGACTGGTGGTTCCGCGCGGGCCTGGATGAGCGGCGGGTGGTCATCGGCATCGGCGACGTGACGGGCCACGGCCTGTCGACCTCGCTGGTGGCCACCAGCGCCACCAGCGGCTTCGCCTCCGCGATGACGCTGCGCGAGCCCTCGCAGATCAACGCGCAGATGTTGATTACGGCCCTCAACGTGACGCTGGCCAACGTGGGGCGCGGCGAGCACCAGATGTCCAGCGCCCTGGCCGTCATCGACGTGTCCAACGGCTTCATCGACTACGCGGCCGGCGCGCACCCCAGCCCCCTGGTGTTCAACCGGAACAGCGGACAGGTGGCGTCGCTGCCGGCGCGCGGGCCGCTGCTGGGCGCGTCCGTGACGTCGCAGTTCACCTCGCGGCAGGCGCAGCTGCGCCCCGGCGACATCGTGGTCTGGTACACGGACGGCCTCACCGAGGCGCGCGACGCCACGGGCCGGCTCTACGGAAACCAGCGCCTCGCCGCCGCCGTGCAGGCCAATGCCCACCTGTCCGCGGAGCAGCTGCGTGACGCGCTGCTCGCGGACGCACGCGCCTACAGCGCCGGCCAGCCGCAGCGCGACGACATCACCGTCGTCGTGGCCGAGTACAGCCCCGTCGCCTGACTTCCCCCGGAAAAACCACTCGCATGCGCCGCATACCCCACACCCCGTCGCCGCGCCGACTCGCCTCGGCGCTCGCGCTGCTGGCCACCCTGGCCGGCCCTCCCGCGCTCGCGCAGTACCGCCCTCCGCCCATGTCCGAGTCACAGCGACTGGTGAAGGAGGGCGAGACGGCCCAGGTGGCCGCCAGCGCCGCCAGCGCCTCCGGTGACAAGAAGGAGGCCGAGGAGAAGTACCGCAAGGCCCTGGCCCTCTATGAGCAGGCGCTCGTCGCGGAGCCGGGCTCCGTCGCCGCCGCCGCGGGCGTGGGCGCCACCGCCAACGGCCTGCAGGACTGGCAGCGCACGGTGGACCGGGTGCAGCCCGTCATCGCGGCCCACCCGGGCGAGCTGTCGCTGGCGTATCCGCTGGGCGTGGCCCTCTACAAGCTGCGCCGCTTCCCGGAGGCGGTGCCGCTGATGGAGCAGGCGGCGGCCTCGGACTCGCCGGACTACCTCATCGTCCACTACTACCTCGCCAGCTACTACCTCTACGCCCAGCAGGGCGACGCGGCGGCGAAGCGCCTGCAGCGCTACCTCGCGCTGCGCCCCGAGAAGCTGGCCACCAACGACTTCCAGATTCACGAGCTGCTGGGCCGCGCGCATGTGCTGCGCCAGGACGTGGCCTCGGCGCGCGCATCCTTCCAGCAGGCGCAGGCGGGGCGGCCGGAGTCGCCCTCCGTGCAGCTGGGCCTCGCCAGCGTGCTGGAGCTGGAGGGCCGGGTGCCCGAGGCGCGCACGCTGCTGGAGGGCGTCACCACGCGCTTCCCGCAGGCCGCCGAGCCGAAGGAGAAGCTGGCGCGAATCTACCTGGCCGCGGGCGAGGTGCCGCGCGCGGAAGCTCAGGCGCTGGCGCTGGTGAAGCTGGGCGCCACGCCCGCCGCGCACCTGCTCCTGGGTGACGTGCGGCTGGCGCAGAAGAACGCGGCCGCCGCCGAAGGGGAGTACCGCAAGGTGCTCCAACTCCAGCCGGGACTCGTGTTGGGGCAGATGGCGGTGGGCAAGGCCCTCCAGGCGCAGGGTCGGCACGAGGAGGCCATCCAGTTCCTGGAGGGCGCGGTGCGCTCGGGCGGCAACAGCCTGGAGCTGTGGGCCAACCTCGGCTCCGTCAACCGGCGCGCGGGCCGCTTCCAGCGCGCGGTGGAGGTCCACCGGCGCGTGCAGGAGATGGCGCCCCGCCTGGCCCTGGGCTGGGTGCTGCTCGGCGCGGACCACTTCGCCACCGGCCAGTGGGACCAGGCCATCGAGGACTACGCCAGCGCCTTGCAGGTGGAGCCGGACCACGCCGGCGCGAAGCAGTGGCTGGCCCGCGCGCTGGCTCACCGCGCCCGAGACAGGGCCGGGGCGGGGCGCATGGATGACTCCGTGCGCGACCTCCGCCGCGCCTACGACTTGGACCGCACCGCGCTCATGGCCCGCCGGCTGGGCGCCGCGCTGCTGGAGACGCGCGCCTTCCCGGAGGCGCGCAAGGTGATGGAGCAGGGCGCCACGCTGCCCGGCGCCACCTGGCGCGAGGCGCTGCTGCTGGGCTACGCGCGGCTGGCCTCGGGTGACGCGCAGGCGGCGCTGGAGGCCTTCACGCGCGCGGGCAAGCAGACGGAGGAGCCGGACGCGCAGGCCGAGGCCTCCGTGGGCGCCGCCCTGGCCGAGGTGGAACTGGGGCAGGTGGACGCCGCCGTGCAGCGGCTCACCGAGGTGGGCCCGTCCAAGGCCGCCGAGGGCGTGGCCGCGGCCAACCTGCCGCGCGTGCTGGTGCGCCGCGCGCTGGCCCGGCTGGAGTCCGGCGACGCCGACGCCGCGGAGAAGGACCTGGAGGCGGTGGACCGGCTGGGCGTGGGCAAGCGCCCGGACCTGGCGAAGCTGGCCCTCTTCACCCGGGGGCTCGCGCGCGCGGAAGCAGGCCGTCACGCGGAGGCGAGCGCGGCCCTCAAGAAGGCCCTCACGCCCGCGCAGAAGTGGGCGTGGCCCAACACGCGCGCCCTGGCGGACGCCTTCGTCCTCTACAAGAAGGGGCAGGTGGGCGCCGCGCGCAAGCAGCTCGCCGCCGCCTCGAAGAAGCCCATGCCCGGGCAGCCGAAGTGGCTGTCCGCGATGACGGGCGCCCTCCACCGCCGCGAGGCCTCGCTGGCGTACGCCTCCGGCAACATGAAGCTGGCGGAGAAGGCCCTCAAGGCCGCGCTCGCCCTGGACGCGGAGGACGCGCTGGTGCAGCACAACCTGGCCTGCGTCGACTGGCGCAAGGGGAAGACGGCGGACGCGCTGGCCACGTGGCGCCGGCTGGAGCCCGCCGTGCCCGTGGCCGCCCTCAACCTCGGCATCGACGCGCAGGAGCGCCGCCATGAGCCCGCCGAGGCCGTGGACGCCTGGCGCCGCTACCTCGCCGTCGGCTCCGGCCCGCGCCTGGCCCAGGTGCGCGAGTGGAAGGAGCGCCTGCAGAGCTTGAATGGCCTCGCCGAGCCCGCGGGCTCCGCCACGCCGGCCGCCGCCACGGCGGAGGAGACTCCATGATGAAGGCACACCGCTTCCTCCTGGCCGGCCTCGTGCTGGCCTGCACCCTGGCCGCCGCCCCCGCGGGCGCGGCCGCGAAGAAGGCCACCGTCGGCGTCTTCCTCGCCACCACCCTCACGGACGGCCAGGAGCGCTTCCAGTACGCGGAGGCCCTGGCCGCGAAGCTGGGCGAGTCGTTGGATCGCCCCGTGGCCGCCAAGAGCTTCGGCCGCTACGAGGACTTCTCCCGCGCCGTCTCCGACGGGCTGGTGGACTTCGCGGTGGTGGACGCGTGGGCCGCCGTGCAGCTCGGCTCGCGCGCCACGCCCGTGGCCTGGGCGTCGCGCTCCGGCGAGACGCAGCAGCGCTGGGCCATCGTCTCCACCCAGAAGGGCGCCGTGAAGGACCTCGCCGGCAAGCGCCTGGCGCTGGTGAAGGGCGCCGGCCCCGCCGACCCGAAGTTCGTCACCCACGTGGTGCTCGGTGGAGACCTGGACGCGCAGCGCCACTTCAAGGTGACGCCGGTGCCCAACGTGGAGTCCGCCCTGAAGATGCTGGAGGCCAAGGGCGCGGAGGCCGCGCTCGTCCCGCTGGCGCACGTCCCCAAGGACAAGGACGTGCGCGTCCTCTTCCGCAGCGGCCGCGTGCCGGGCGCGGTGCTCGTGGACCTGCGCGGCAACGCGGACGCCCTCGCCGGGGTGCTCGGGGCCGTGGGCGCCGTGGCCCCCTTCGACACCTTCGCCCGCGTCCAGGGCCGTGACTTCGAGGACTTCCGCCGGCTCGTCACGCAGGGGCCGCCGCGCCGCCAGCCCGTCCTCGCGGAAGCAAGCGAGCTCCACGTGGACACCGCGGTCCTGGTCCGCTCCGAAGAGCTCGGGCCCGCGCTGCCCTCCTTCGCCGGAGACCTCGCCGTCTCCGCCGAGCAGCCCGATGACTGACGACGCAACCGGGGAGGGTGGGTCCTCGAAGTCTTCTTGAGTTTCAGGGAATGAGAGCCGCTGACTTGGCCCGGCGGTGGCTCTGAGGTAGTTTCCAGCCCGACGGTGCGCGAGCAGGGGGGAAGTGGTCCGCGAGGACGACGAGGCCCCTGCCGCCGGACCGCCAACCGGGCGTACGTACAGGACCGTGGGTGTTTCCCCCTCACTCACGGATGTGAGAACGATGCACACAACTGTGTACGGTGGGCCGCGGCAAGGCGCGGTGAAGGCTCTTCCAGGGCGACGCGGTCTTCGCGCCCTCTGGCTGTCCCTCATGATGTGCGCGCTGGCCACCGCCGGCCTCGGGAGCACCGAGGCCCAGGCCCAGGCCGCCGCCTCGGAGGCGACGCCCAAGGTGAAGAAGAAGAAGCGCGCGGCGCCCAAGAGCGCCACGACGCCGCGGGCCACCCGGACGAAGGCGAAGTCCCGCAAGGCCACGAAGCCCGTCACCCCGCCCGCCGACGAGGAGATTCCGGTGCTGGGCAGCGGTGGGCCGGCCACGGATGATCCACTGGCCGAGCCCGCGGCGGCCGAGCCACCCACGCCCCTGAGCCCGACGCCGCACGTGGCCGAGCCGCTGCCGGTGGCCTCGCCGGGCTCGCCGGCGCCGGGGAAGTCGGACACCCCCCTGGGCGCCACGGCGCCCGCCAGCAGCACGCAGCCCGCGCCGTCCCCGGTGGCGGCCCCGGCCCCGTCGCCTGCGCGGCCCTCCGACAACGTGCCCATCAGCGCGCCCTTCGCCGAGCCCACCATGGACCGGCCGCTGCCGCCCCCGTCCGGGCTGGCCGGGCTGCCCGGAGATCCGCTGGCCGGCGGTGATCCGCTCGAGGAGTCCGTCAACCGCGTGCTGAGCGAGGCCGTCGTCACGACGGCGTCCAAGCGCAAACAGCGCATCGCGGACGTGCCCCTCACGGTGTCCTGGATTCCGGCCGAGGAGCTGGAGGGCACCGGCCAGTTCTCGCTGTGCGAGGCGATTCAGTACTTCCCCGGCATGGAGTGCCGCCGCGGTTCCATGCGCAAGGCGGCGGTGAGCGCGCGCGGCCTGGGCTCCAACTACCTGTCCAACCGCCTGCTGCTCCTCAAGGACGGCCGGCCGCTGACGGACCCGTGGACGGGCCAGTTCTACGCGGACGAGACGACGCCGCTCGTGAACCTCAAGCAGGTGGAGGTCATCCGGGGCCCGGGCTCCTCGCTTTACGGCTCCAACGCCTTCAGCGGCGTCATCAACATCATCGAGCGCCAGCCCGCGGACCTCATCGAGAAGGGCAAGAACGTGGGCGCGGAGGCACGCGTGCTGGCGGGCCAGGACCAGACGTGGCGCCTGCACGGCACGGTGGCCGGACGCGGCGGCCCGGTGGAGGCGCTGCTCGGCTACTACGGCTACGGCTCGGACGGGCCGCAGCTCTTCAACGACCCGAGCGTGGGCCGCGTGGACACCAACGAGGACTCGCTGGTGCACCAGGTGAGCGGCAAGGTTCGCGTGGGCCCCCTGGCGCTGGACGCGGACTTCACGGACGCGGAGATTGGCCGCCCGGGCGGCACGCACATCTCCACCGTGGGCAACTGCGGCCGCTGCCACTACACGCCCAACGACAAGGAGCAGGTGCAGAACCTCAACGCCTCCGCCCAGGTGGACCAGCAGGTGACGGAGAACCTGCGCCTCTTCGGCCAGGCGTACGGCCTCTTCAAGAGGCGCGACGTGCTGCTGGAGAACGCCTTCGGCGGCGACCCGGTGCGCGCGCTGGGCAAGCGCCGCCGGCTGGGCGGTGAGGCGCGCGCGCTCCTGTCGGTCGGCGACCTCAACGTCACCTTCGGCGGCGACGTGAAGCTGGACAACGTCAACGTGCCCAACGTCCTGCCCGAGCTGACGCTGGACGACACGAAGCAGACCATTCTCGGTGGCTTCGTGGACGCGGAGTACCGCCTCTCCAACCGGCTGGTGTTCGGCGCGGGCGCCCGCTACGACCGCTACCAGATTCCCGAGCGCGTCTGGAGCCAGCGCACCGACCAGATTTCTCCGCGCGCCAGCGTGGTGTTCCACGCCGTGCCGGAGCTGCTCACGCTGCGCACCAACTACGGCCGCGCCTTCCGCGCGCCCACGCTGGCGGAGCTGGGCATCAACCAGCAGATGTACGCGTCCACGCTCATCGGCAACCCGAACCTGGCCGCCGAGACGCTGGACACCTTCGAGGCCTCGGTGGACTTCTGGCCCTTCGACCGGCGGGTGCGCCTGACGGGCACGGGCTTCTACAACCTGGCGAAGAACTTCATCAACCAGGAGCTGGTGTTCGGCTCCGTGTCCCAGTTCAAGAACCTGGGCGACGCGCGCGTGGCGGGCTTCGAGCTGGAGGCGGCCGCGCAGATTCCGACCATCAACTCGTCCTTCGACGTGGCCTACCAGTTCCTGGACGCCAAGTCGGTGCCGTACGGCGACGGTCCGGAGACGCCGCTGGACTACGCGCCCAGCCACCGCATCTACGCGCGCGGGCGCACCAACATCGGCAAGGTGGCCTTCGCGGAGCTGTACGCCCTCTACGTGGGCCAGCGCTTCGACCCGGGCTTCCTCGTCGACGAGGCGACGGGCCTGGCCACCACCCGCGTGCAGCTGCCCAGCTACCTCACGGCCGGCGCGCGCGTGGGCTTCAACGTCTACGACGGCATCTCCGTGTCCTTCCTCGGCTCCAACCTCTTCAACGCGCAGTACGAGGAGTCGCACGGCTTCCCGGCACCGCCCCAGTCCTTCTTCAGTGAAGTCAAGGTTCGCTACTAGGCCTTGAGTACCGCACCCTACCTGGAGGCCGGCGGCCTCCTGCTGATCGCCGACGAGTCGCTCTCCGCCGCACAGCTGGAGCAGGCGGCTCCAGCCCTCGCGCAGGGGGGCGTGGCCCTCCACCGGGGGCCGGTGCCCGCCGCCGGCCCACGCCGGCTGGTGCTCTTCGACGGCCGGCTCGCTCCGTCCCATGCGGAGCTGCTGCGCCGCGAGCCGCCCGCGCTGCTGCTGGCCACGCGCGGTGAGGAAGGCCGTCCCGCCGCGTGGGACGTGCGCCTGCTGGGCGCGCTGCTGCGTGGCGGGCCGCTGCTGCCGGACGGTGCGGCGGTGACGCGGCACCGGATGCAGCGCGTGGCTGACATCAACACCGTGGCGGACGCGGCGTCGGCGGCGGTGGGGCAGGCGCGAGGCTCCCGCGTGGCGGCGGGCCTGGTGGCGGACGTGGTGCACGAGCTGGCCGTCAACGCGCTGCTGGATGCTCCGGTGGATGCGCAGGGCCAACAGCGCTACGCGCACCGGCGCACCGAGGTGACGGAAGTCGCCGCGGAGGATGCCTGCGAGCTGTCGCACGCGGTGGAGGACGGCCGCATGTGGCTGGAGGTGGTGGACCACTTCGGTGGGCTGCGTCCGGGGCCGTTCGCCCGGGCCCTGGAGGGATGGGGCGGGCGCGTCCGGGTGGATGCGTCCGGCGGGGGAGCGGGCCTGGGACTGCGGCGCATCCTGGAGCACTGCGCCACGGTGGCGGTCCGTGTGTCCGTGGGACGTGAGTCACGCGTCCTGTGCGTGGTGGACCTGGGAGAGGCGCGACGCCGCGCCACCCAGCCGAAGTCTCTGCTGTTTTGTCTGCAATGAGGTCAGGGCCGGTGGATAGCCAGGGTTCCAACGCCATCATCAGCCGGCTCCGCGTGGGTACGATTTCCCACGTCCGGATCTCCGGCGTCATCGACGAAACCTTTCCGCTGACGGCCAGCAGCCCGGAGCTCAACGGGCTGTTGGTGGTCGACCTGGGACGGGTGGAGCGCATCAGCTCCTTCGGCGTGCGCCGGTGGATTGAGTTTGCCGGCAAGCTGCCTGCCGGAGCGCTGGGGCTGTACGTCGTCCACGCGCCGCCCGTCATGGTGGACCAGCTCAACATGGTGGAGGGCTTCGCGGGCGTCGCGCGGGTGCTCTCCGTGCTGGCGCCCTACACCTGCCGCACCTGCAACGAGGACCGGCTGCGGGTCGTGAATCTGCAGGACGAGGCGAAGGTGCTCGAGGAAGAGCGCGCGCCCGAGCACACCTGCCCGGTGTGCTCCAGCCCGCTGGAGTTCGCGGACCAGCCCGGCGAGTTCTTCGACTACGCGCGGCGCCAGCAGTTCGGCACGGTGGACCCGGTCGTCATGCGCTACCTGCGGGCGAGCATGCCCTCGGAGCAGCCGGACCTGGCGCAGCACCTGAAGATCGTCCAGGACGACATCACGTACATCACCCTGGCGAGCGCGCTGAAGGGCGACCTCAACGTGCGCCGGCTGGCGTCCGGCCTGGAGGGGCGCGTCGCCTTCGACTTCAGCCACGTCAGCAAGGTGGAGCCGGAGGCGCTGCCGAAGCTGGAGCAGGTGATGGAGACGGCGGCCCAGGGCGCGCAGGTGGTGCTGTGCCGGCTGCCTCCGCCGGCGCTGGCCGTGCTGGCGCGCTCGCAGCGGCAGCCTCCCGCGCGCATCGCCTCGCTGTGGCTGCCGTGCGAGTGCCGCAACTGCGGGCAGGTGAGCCACCAGCGCATCCTCGCTGCGGACTACCTGGCGCAGCTGCGGGCGCAGCAGTCCAACGTGGAGAGCGCGTGCCCCATCTGCGGCGGCAGCGCCAAGGTGCCGCACATGCCGCAGCTCCAGGGGCTGCTGGCGCGCGTGCAGCTCACGGACCGGCCGCTGGAGGACATGGAGGCGCTGGAGCCGCGCGCCCTCAGTCAGTACCTCTTCGGCTCCACGAACGTGGACCCCCAGGCCAAGACGGGGAACTCCACCGACATCTCCAACTCGCTGGGCAGCACCAAGCTGAACATCATCCGGCGGCTGGGGCAGGGCGGTATGGCCGAAGTCTTCCTCGCCAAGCAGGTGGGCGTGAAGGGCTTCGAGAAGTTCGTGGTGATGAAGAAGATTCTCCCGCAGTTCGCGGAGAACCCCGAGTTCGTCGACATGCTCTTCGCGGAGGCCCGCGCCAACGCGCGGCTGACGCACCCGAACGTGGTGCAGACGTTCGACGTGGGCGTATCCGACGGCGTGGCGTACATCCTGATGGAGTACGTGCGCGGGCCGGACCTCAAGAAGCTGGTCAACGAACTGCGGCGCAAGGGACTGGCGCTCCCGATGGAGCACGCGCTGCGCATCGTCGCGGAGGTGGCCGCGGGCCTGCACTACGCGCATGCGTACGTGGACCCGGCGGGCACGCCGCACCCGGTGGTGCACCGAGACGTCAGCCCGCACAACGTGCTCATCTCGCTGGATGGCGCCGTCAAGCTGAGCGACTTCGGCATCGCCAAGGTGGCGGGCGAGGAGCACACGCAGGCGGGCGTGCTGAAGGGGAAGATTTCGTACATCTCCCCGGAGGCCGCGTCCGGGCGCTCGCTGGACGCGCGCAACGACGTGTTCGCGCTGGGCGTGGTGCTCTTCGAAATCCTCACGGGCCAGCTCCCGTTCAAGAGGGACCACGACGCGGCCACGCTCAACGCCATCGTCCGCGAGCCCGCGCCGGTGCCGTCGCAGCTCAAGCCGAACATCCCGCAGGACGTCTCCGACCTCATCCTCCGCGCGCTGGTGAAGGACCCGGCGCGGCGCACGCCGTCGGCCGCGGCGATGCGCGAGGAAATCGAGGCGGTGATGGCGCACCACCGGCTCAACTCGTCGCCGGCGGCGGTGGCGCAGTTCTTCAAGGACACGCTGGGAGACCGGCTGACGGAGTTCGCGCCGTCGACCACCCCCGGCACCGGCAGCCACCCGCGGCCCATGCCCACCGGCACCGGCAGTGGCAGCGGCAACGTGAACACGGGGGACATGGTCGCCCCGGCGGACGGACGCGCCGCGAACCGCGGGAGCGGCTCGCACCCGGCGGGCACCGGTAGCGGCAGTGCGCCCCGGGCCACGGGCAGCGGCAGTGGCCCCCGGCCCGTGACTCCGCCTCCGGTTGCCACGCCCGCGCGTCCCACTGGGAGCGCGCCGCGCGTGGCGCAGCCGCCTCCTCCGCCCGTGACGCCTCCGCAGCCTCCGCTGCCGGAGCTTCCCGAGCTGGAGATGGAGGAGCGCACCGAGGTCGTCCCCCTGGCGAAGGGTCAGCCGCCGCCGAACATGGCAGCCATGGCTGCGCGTCCCGCCTCGCCGGTGCGGCCGTCGCAGCCGCAGCCCGCCATGCCGCACCCGCAGCGTCCCTCCGCGTCCATGCAGTCCGTGGCTCCCGCGCCGCACGCAACGGGTGGAACCCAGACGCGGCAGCCCGCGCATCCGGCCGGACACGCCCGGCCTCCCGCTGGCGCGCACGCGGCTCCGGCGGCTCCGGCCCGGCCGGCCCCGCACGGTGCGGCCCCGGCTCCACGCCCCCCTCCGGAGGCCGCGGAACCCGAGGCCCCGAAGGGCGCACCCTGGAAGTGGATGGCGCTGGGCGTGGGCGGGCTGATGGTGGTGGCCGCGGTGGCGTTGGTGATGATGCGGAGCTCGGGCTCCGAGTTCATCAACGTGGAAGAAGGCGAGCACGTCTACGTGGGCGGCCTTCGCCTGGAGCAGGACTCGGCTCCGCTCGCGCCGCAGGGCCCGCTGCTCGTCTCCACGGCGGTGGGCGGGAAGCTGCGCCGCTTCGGGACGACGCTGCAGCGCGAGGGCATCGACGTGCGCACGCTGGCGGACGCCCAGCAGCAGCCCGGCACGAAGGGCCTGCTGAGCGTGACGGGCGTCTCGCAGGGCTGCCAGGTCCAGGTGGGCGGGTCGATGCTTCAGGGCGTGACGCCGCTGGTGAAGTCTCCGATTGAAGCGGGCCGCGAGCTGGAGGTGCTGGTGAGCTGCCCGGGCGGCGTGAGCAAGCTGTGGGTGATGGCCGTGCCGGGGCAGGAAATCGAAGTGAAGGCGCGATAGCAGCACCAGGCAGCGGCGCGTCACACCTCCGGGCGCCGCACGCGCCCCATGCTCCAAGACGAAGGGTGCGTAACGCATGAAGGGCTGGAGCCTCTTCCCACACCTCGTGGTGCGCACCACAGGCTTCCCCTTCGACTGGCTGGAGCGTCTGGGGTGCCCGGAGTCCGCCGCGGGAGCCCGGCGCCTGGCGGCGGAGCAACGCGCGCTGGACGCCCTGCGTGCCGAAGGCCCCCGCGTGAAGCGCCCACCGCGCGCGGTGCTGGCGGCACTGAAGGCCGGGCGGCCCGTGGACACGGAAGGGTTGGAGTCTCCGGAGGTCTTCACCGCGTGGAACGCGCGCGCCCGCGCGGCACAGGAGGCGGAGGACGCCTTCACCGCGGCGCTGGAGCGCGAGAGCGCGAATGTGGAAGCGGCCATGGTCGCGCTGCGCCGCGAGCCGCGCTTCCTGGAGGCGGTGGCCAGCTCCAGTCCGCCCGTGGCGGGGGACCTGCTGAAGGGCCGCGACGGTGCGCGGCTGCGGCGGCAGGTGGCCAGCTACCTGCAACGGCTGTGCGCGAAGAACGAGACGATGGGCTTCTTCGGCCCCATCAACTACGGCCGGGCGGATGCGGCGGCCCCCACGGGGGTGACGCTGCGCTGGTCAGGGCCGGAGGTGCTGGTGGGCCGCAACACCTTCGCGGCCTCGTGGCTGGTGCAGGGGTTGGTACGGGCCATCGCCTTCGACCCGGAGGTCGCCGCGTGGCTGGTGCTGCGCCGCAAGGCCTTCGCGGAGGTGCCCGCGCGCAAGACGGCGCCCACGCCGGAGAGCGCGGAGGAATTGCTTCCCCGGCTGGTGGAGGTGGCGGACGGGACGCGCACGCTGGCGGGGCTGGCCTCGTCGCTGGGCGTGGCGCCGGGGCTGGCGCGCGAGGCGGCGCGGCTCGGCTGTGACAAGGGACTGCTCACGCACCAACTGGAGGTCCCCGCCGCCGTGCACCACCCGGTGGACGACCTGGCCGAGCGCGTGGCGGGCCTGCCCTGTCCCGCGGCCCGGCGCCACGTCGAAGCGCTGAGCGAGCTCGTGGAGCTGATGGGCCGCTACGGCGCGGCGGACGCGGCGGCGAAGATGGCCCTGCAGGAGTCCTTCGCGGAGCGCGCCCGGGCGACCTGGGGCGTGGTGCCGCCGTCCGAGCGAGGCCCCGCGTCCGAGTCGCACAACTTCTACCAGGACCGGCTGCCGCTCCGGGAGGAGTGCGGCGGGGACCTGCGCGTGGAGGTCGGCGGCGAGCGTGCTCGCGAGCTGGCGACGCGGCTGGAGCCCGCGCTTGCGTGGATGGGTGAGGCGGCCCGGCTCACGCGCGAGGCGGCACGTGCCGCGGTGGCGGGGCTGGTGGGCGCGCGCACGGTGCCCTTCTGGAAGGTCGTGGCGGCGTACTCGGACCGGCCCGTGCCTTCGGACACGTCGGTGGCGGACCTGCTCGCGGGAGCCATCACCGACGCGTCCGTGCAGCACGTGGAGCTGGGAGGCGTGGCGGCGCCGTCGATGCCGGAGGATGCGCGGGCACTGCCGCTGGTGACCTCGGTGGACCTGCTGGTCGGCGCGCGGGACGTGGAGGCGTGGGGCCGGGGCGAGTACGAGCTGGTGATGGGCGACATCCACGACACCGCGCTGGTGTGGGGCTGGGCGCTCCAGTTCCACGAGGCGCGGGGGAAGGTGGAGAGCGGCATGGTGCGGGCGCTGGGCGCACTGCGCCGGCCGATGCCGCTGCTGACGGTGCTGGCGTCGCGACGCACGGGGCTGTTGCCCTCGGAGTTCCCGGGCCCGGTGGTGGAGCTGGGCGGGGTGAGCGCGCGGGCCTCGGCGTGGCGGATGCCGCTGGATGACCTGTTCGTGGAGAGCGACGGGAAGAGCGCGCGGCTGGTGTCGAAGCGGCTGGGCTCCGAGGTGTGCCTCTACAACGGCGAGCTGGAGAGCCTGGTGCACACCGCCTTCGCCCTGCCGCGCATCCGCCCGCTGCGGGTGTCGCTGGGGGCGCATACGCCGCGGCTGACGCTGGGCGGGGTGGTGGTGCAGCGCGAGCAGTGGCGGCTGGGCGCGGAGGAGCGGGAGGCCCTGCTCGCGGGCAGGGACGACCGCGCGCGACTGCGGGCGGCGGTGGGCGTATGGGAAGCGCGTGGGATGCCCGACTGCGTCTTCGCGAAGTTCAAGGACGAGCGGAAGCCCGTGCTGGTGGACGTGCGCAGCCCGCCGCTGCTGCGCGTCTTCCTCAACCTGCTGGAGCAGAAGGAAGAGGTCATCCTGTCGGAGATGCGTCCCGCGCCGGACCAGCTCTGGCTGCGAGGCCCCGGAGGCCGCCACACCGTGGAGCTGCGCTGCACGCTGCTGTGGGGCGCGCCGCCGCCGTCCGACGTGGAGGAGGGCGCTTGAAGCTGCTGGTGCTGCCACCGCACCGGGACGTGACGCTCGCTCCGGAAGCTCCCGAGGGCTGGCACGTCCTGGACGTGGCCCGGGACTTCTGCCGCCGTGTCATCTCCGATGCGGCAATGACAGCCGCCGTCGAGACGCGTGTGACGGCACCCGCGACGCCGCAGTCCATGAGGGAGCTGCTCCTGCTGCGCGCGGGCCAGGTGCTGTCGGGTCGCGAGGACCGCCAGGGCCACACCCGCCTCCGGGCCCTGGGCGCGGTGCTCACTGCGCTCTCGGGGCCTCCGAGCGGTGTGCGTCTGCGGCTCGATGACGTGGAGCTGGAAGAGGGCACCACCGAGCGGAGCACGGACGTGCTGCGCGCCGTGGGACAGCCCGCGCCCTACGCGGAGGACCTGGCCCGGGCCGCCGAGCGCTTCACGCAGGCGGAGCGCGTGCGCCTCTGGCTGGAGCGGGACCAGCAACTCCCGGCGGCGGCGTGGCTCGCGCGAGCGTGTCCGCCCGAAGTGCCGCTCGAAGTCGCGGGGCCCTTCGCGGTGGCGCACCGGAAGGTGCTGGCGCGGATGCCCATGTTTCATCGGGCGGAGTTCGTCGAGGACGCCGCGCCCCTGCGCTGGCGCGTGGCTCCGCTGACCGGTGAGCCGGGACCGGAGTCGCTCGTCTGGATTCCCGAGTCGCTCGACCTGCTGGTGCGCACGCCCGTGCAGCCGCTCAACGAAGGCGACGCGCTGCTTTTCGACGACGCACCCGCTGAGCCCACGGACCTGGGGACACTGACGACGAAGCAGGTGCTCGGGGCCTGCACGCCGGAGGAATTGAAGGTCTTCACCGGCGGCGCTCCCTGGGGTGGTCATGTGCTGCTTGCCTCGCTCCTGCACGCGGAGGCCCTCATCGAGAGTGGCTGCCGCGTGGCGGTGGTGGGGTTCTGCGCCGTGCACGAAGGCTTCGTGGTGGACCCGAACGGCACGCAGTTGAACGTGCGGGACGTGGCGCGCGGCGCACGGCGGCTGAGAGATGCGGGCGTGCGGCTCGTCGCGGAGTGGTGGGTGGGGGCGCCGGGAGTGGATGAGTCGGTGCTGGAGGAGACGCTGACCGCGCTCGATGCGGAGCCGCTCTTCGACCACGTGGCCGGGGCGCGCCCCTTCCATTGGGCCCTGGAACATCGGGGCATCGACCGCCCGTTCGAACGTCACTCCATGGAACCGCGGCGTCCTCCGCCGGACCGGGACCTCGCCCGGAGCCAGCCCTTCGAGGCTCCGAACACGATTCCGACGTCACGGCTCCCCGAGGTGCTCGCGGCGCTGAGCACGCGACTGATGCAGCGAGCCCCGCTGAATCCAGGGCGTGTCGCGGCCGCCTGTCTCCGAGGGCCCACGGCTCCGCCTCCCGTGAGGGAAGACGCTTCCGAGCGCGCGTCCATCCGCCTCGACGACGACTGCGCGCTGGTCCAGTTGCCGGCGTCCCTCGACGGTGCGCCGAAGCCCACGTGGTACGCGGCGAACCTGCGCACGGGCACGGTGCTCGCGATGGATGCGCGCCTCGCGCCGAAGCTCGCGGGCCTGGACCATCCGGTGCCCGCGGCAGACGCACTGGGCGCAGTCCCCGAGACACAACGGCGGAAGCTGGTGGACACGTTGGTGGGAAAGACAGTCCTGACGAGGGTGTACGAATGAGCGAGACCTGGACGCTGGGCGAGGTCTTCGTGCTGCGGCACGCGGGCTTCCCATTCGACTGGCTGGAGTCGCTCGGGCTGTCGGCGGAGCTGCTGGAACAGACCTCCCAGCTCCTCGCGGACGAGGACGCACTGCTCGCGGCGGTACGGGCCGACGGCGGTGACGCCGACGTGCGCGCGCTCCAGGAGTCACTCGCCCAAGGGCGCGAGCCCGCGCTCAAGCCCCGCCACGGCCCCGCGCTCCGGGACGCGCTGACCCGCTACCTCGCGAGCCGCCAGTCGCTCCAGGCCCGCTACGCCGAGGAGCGCACGAACCTGCGCCGGCAATTGCGCGAGCGGGCCGCGGACCCAGCCATCCAGGAGGCGGTGTTCCTCTCCAGCCCGGCCATGTTCGACAACGTCTGGGCGCGCTACCTGAAGGGCGGAGAGCGGTCGGACACCTCCGACGCGCGCCGGGTGGAGCGGCAGGTCTACACGTACCTCCAGCGCTTCTGCGCCAAGAACGAGACGACGAGCTTCTTCGGCCCCATCTCCTACGGTGAGCGCACCGCCGACGACGGCTACGACGTGCGCACGGTGCCCAGCGGCAACACGCGCCGTCGCACGTTCTTCTCCTTCTGGGCGGTGACGGAGCTGGCGCGCGCCGTGGGGCGCGAGCGCACGCTGCGCCCGCATCTGCCGCTGCGCCTCAACCCGCTCTTCACCGTGACGCCCGGCCGGGCCGCGTGCGCTCCGCTGAAGCTGGACGTGCCCCTGTCCCTCCAGGCGGAGCAGCTCCTGTCCGTGCTGCGCGAGCACTCCACGCCGGTGGCGGCGGCCCGGGTGCTCGGCGTCGCGACGGAAGACGTGGAGCGGCAGGCCCTGCCGCTGGTGAAGGCCGCGCTGCTCCTGTGGGGCCTGCCCTTCCGGCCGAACGACTTCGGCACCTTCGAGAGCCTGCGCGACTCCGTGGCCGCACTGCCCGAGTCCGACGCCCGCGCCCGTTGGCTGGAGCGGCTGGACACGCTCGCGCGCATGCGCGCCGACTTCGAGACGGTGGACCTCACCCGCCGCCGAGAGCTGCTCCCGCGCCTGGAGGCCGCCTTCACCGAGGCCACCACCCGGCCCGCCAGGCGCGGCGAGGGCCAGGTGTACGCGGACCGGCTCATCATCTACGAGGAGGCCAGCTCCCCGTTCCGCCTGCGCTTCGGCGCGCGCTTCACCCAGGAACTGGAGGCGGCGCTCACGGGCGCGCTGGAGCTGTCGGCCGCGTACGGCGAGAAGGTGCAGCGCGGCTTCAAGGAGCAGGTGCGCGACGCGCTCGGCCCGGACGAGACGCCGGTGGACCTCCTCGAGTACGCGGTGCGGCTGCGCCCGGACAACGTGTCGGGAAGCCGCTTCTCCCCGGTGCCGCCGGTGTTGCTGGAGGAGGACGGCGCCCGCACGCGCGCGCTGCCCACGGACTTCCTCGGCACCTCCACGCCGGGCGGACGCTACGCGCTGCCGGACGTGTGTCTCGCGGCGAAGCCGGACGGCGGTGGCTTCGAAGTCATGCTCGCGCGCGTCCACCACCACCTGCTGCTGTGGAGCTGGCTGAGCGCCTTCCAGCCGGAGCGCGAGCGGTATGCGTCGGTGGCCTCGCGCTGGCTGGACGCGGACCCGGCCGCGCGCGGGCTGGTGGGGCTCTCCATCCGCCGCCGCAACAAGGGCTTCTATGTCTTCCCGGGCCGGCGACTGGTGTACTCGGTGTCGGACGTGCTGGACGTGGAGGACGGCGCGCTGACGCCGTCCGACGTGAAGGTGCTCCCCACGCCCCAGGGGCCGGTGCTGGTGGACGGGAAGGGTGAGCGGTTGAGCCTGTACCTGCCGCTGGATGACTTCTCCTCGTACCCGCCCTTCGCGGCGCTCGCGCACACCCAGGTGTTGCACGCGCCGCTGCGCACGAAGGGCAGCCACCTGCCTCGGCTGAGCGTGGGCGGCGCGGTGTATCAGCGCGAGCGGTGGGACCTGTCCGCGGAGCGCCTGGCGAAGCCCACGGGCTTCGAGATGTTCCTCGCCGTGCAGCGCGAGCGGCGCGCGGGCGGGTGGCCCCGCTTCGTCTTCATGCGCAGCTCGAAGGAGCGCAAGCCGTACCTCATCGACACCGCGAGCCCCTTCGCGCTGGATTTGCTCTCCCACCTCGCCCGCGAGGCGGAGCGGCTGTCCGTGGAGGAGATGTACCCCGCGCCGGAGCAGCTCTGGCTGAAGGACGCTCGCGGCCGCTACACGTGTGAGCTGCGGATGCAGTTCACCCGGTGGACCGGCGGGCAGGGGTGACGAAGCGGCAAAACGCGTCGTACGCCCTTTGACATCCGGGGTGTATCAGCGGCCAGAATGCCCCCATGCCCGGGCCTGGCGGGGCTTTCCGCCCCTGCTGGGATGACGGGCCCTTTTTCTGGAGAGAGCCCATGTCTGGAGAGAACCAGGTCGTCCCCCCACCGAAGAAGCTGAAGAAGCCAGTGGCGGAGCTTCGCGCGGAGCTGCTCGTTGACAAGGACGTGATCGAGCAGGCCCGCATGCTGAAGGTCGACCTGGCCGAGTACGTGGAGAAGATCCTCGACTACGCCCAGAACCCCGAGAAGCCGCCCCAGCTCGTCATCACCCCGGACGAGGAGCTGAAGGCCCAGGACCCCAGCGTCCCCACCGTCGAGGAGCTCCAGACGCACCTGGAGAAGATCATCAACGGCGAGGTGATGATCAGCCGCGCGCAGCAGCTGGACGGCTTCAACGACAAGGACGCGGACGCCCGCTACAAGACGGCGCTCGCCTCCGACGCCGCCCAGAAGGGTGCTCCCGAGGCCCGCAAGGGCGCGTCGCCCACGTCCCTCCAGGCTGATCCGAAGAAGCCGTCCACCCCGAAGAACTGAGCCACCCTTCGGGGCCGGGTAATTTCCTCGGAATTTCACGCCCAGTTGAATGCCAACCCCCTGGATTTTCAGGGGTTCCACCCAGGCAGACAGTTTTTTCGGGTAACACGGAAACAATCAGTCCGAGTCCCCGACAATCATTTCAACAGGAACACTTGATGGCCGCACGGCGGCCACTACCAAAAGGACTCGACCATGGGTGGAATTGGCAAGGCTCTCGGCAAGGTGATGGACGTCGTCAAGCCGTTCGTGTCGATGGTCAACCCGCTCCTGGGCGCGGCGATGGGCTTCGCCAGCGGCCTGATGCAGGGCAAGAACCCCCTGCAGTCGCTGATCGGCGCGGCCACCGACCTCATCCCTGGCGGCATGGGCGGCGTGATGGGCAACGTGCTCGGCAAGTTTGGCGGGAAGGCGCTCATGGACGGCATGGGCGGCAACAGCCTGCTGAGCGGCGCGCTGAACCTGGCGACCGGCAAGAGCAAGGTCACCGACATCGTCGGCGACTTCCTCAAGAGCAGCGCCACGAAGGCCTTCACGGCCCAGGGCATGGGCAACACCGCCGAGCTGGCCGCCCAGCGCATGTCCCAGTTCCTGACCCAGTAATCGATGACCCCCATCCCCTACGTTCCGGAGCTGCACTTCGAGCAGATCAAGGGCTGGTTGCAGCTCTGGAACGAGTCGATGACACACGACGCCCTGCCGCAGACCGGGTACATCATCCCGGGCCGTGCGGCGGGGTTTCTGTATCGTACGGACAGCTCGGTGGCGCTCATCGAGAACCTCGTCGCCGCGCCGGGGATGTCTCGCGAGGAGCGCTCCACGTACGTCGACGCCATCGTCGCCGCCATCTGCGCGGAGGCGGAGCGGCTCGGCTTCAAGATCCTCCTCGGCTACACGCAGCTGGACGCGGTGGTGAAGCGCGCCGAGCGCTTCGGCTTCGCGCACATCGGTAGTAACTTCCACCTGGTGGCCCTGCCGCTCAACGCGGCCAAGGGAACCGGGACTTGAAGAGCGCTGTGCGGCCTCGCGCCGACCTCGTGATTCTCGGAGCCGGCGTCGTGGGCCTTTCGGCCGCGCGCCGGCTCGTCGCGCGTGGAGCCTCCGTCACCGTGCTGGACGCCGTGGACCCCGGAGGCCGGGGCTCGCGTGCCGCCGCAGGTGTCGCCATTCCTTCCGTGCGGCTGTTCGACGACCTGGACCTGCTCGCCTTCGCTCGCGCGGGCCGGGCCACCCTGGCCGGGGACCTCGAGTCACTTCCCGGGGGAGACCAGCTGCGGCGCGGGCAGGGCATCCTGCGCGTCATGCCGGACGCGAAGGCGCGGGACTCGCTCGCGGAGAAGGCCGCGAAGGACGCGGAGGGGCCGGGCCTCTGGGTGGACGCGGCGAAGCTCGTGGAGCTGGAGCCCGCGCTGGAAGGCACGCCCCTCTTCGGCGCCTTCGAGAGCACGCACGGCCACATGGTGGACACGGACGGCTACGTCAACGCGCTCCGGGACGCCGCGCTTCGCGAGGGCGTGCGCGTGCGGACGGGCACCGCCGCCCGCTCAATCACAGAGACGTCCGACGGCGTCGAGGTCCACCTGGAGGGCGAGACGCTGCGCGCGGACCAGCTCCTCGTCAGCGCGGGGCCATGGTCCACGGGCGTGCAGGGACTGCCCGCCCTTTCGCTGAAGCCGGTGCGCGGGCAGATGCTGGTGGTGCACCAGCCGGGGCTCCAGCTCTCGCGGGTGGTCTCCGGTCCCTCGTACCTGGCGCCCTGGCGCGCGGGGGAAATCGTCGTCGGTGCCACGGAGGAGGACGCGGGCTTCGTGGAGCAGGTGACGCCCGCGGGCCTGCTGCACCTGAGCGCCACGGTGGCGAAGCTGGCGCCGCGCCTGAGGGACGCGCGCTTCGTCCGCGCCTGGGCGGGGCTGCGCGCGGTGACGCCGGACGGCCGCCCGTACATCGGCCGCTACCCGGGCCTGCGCCACACCTACGTCGCCACCGGACTGGGAGGGCAGGGCATCCTCACCGGCGCGTTCACCGGGGCCTCCATCGCGGAGCTGATGGAGCACGGCCGCTGTGACGCCGTGGCTTCGTTCGACCCGGCTCGCGCCACCGCCGCGAAGCCCTGACTCCGGGGGCCTCGAGCAGCCCCCGTGAGTCCGGGACGATTCAGTACAACTGCACCGCATCGAACGGGCGGTTGAGCTTCGTCCGCGCGCGGGGCAACGCGGCCTGCACGGACTTCGCGTCCCCGCGCGTGAGCGCCTCCACGAGCACTTCCGTCTGCTTCGGCCACGTGGTGCTGGCCTGGGCGCAGCGCAGGGCCTCCGTCCAGTCGGTGTGGCCGCCGGCCACCGCGAGGCCCGCGAGGCTCTCCGCCACCTTCAGCGGGTCTCCCACGGCGCGGGCGTGCTCCTCCGCGCGGGCGAACCACTCCACGGCCGCGGCGGGCTGCTGCTCGTCCAGGAACAGCCGCCCCAGCTCCGCGGCGATGACCTGCCGGTGGAAGGAGTCCCCGAGCTCGTCCGCATTGGCGTACGCCTCGGTGAAGTGGGCCACTGCGGCGTCGCGCTCGCCCGCGCCCAGCTCCAGCCCGGCTAGCCGGTAGCGGTGGTGCTTGGCGAAGTTGGCGCCCCAGCGCTCGCTGATCTTCTCGAAGCGCCGCCACGTGGCGATGGCATCCCCGAACTGCCGCGCCGTCTCCTGCAGGTAGCTGGCGTTGGAGATGAGGTTGATTTTCAGGTGCGTGGCGCTGGCGTCGTGCAAGTCCCCCACGCAGCGCATGGCGAGCTTCTCCTCCACCACCGCCTTGTCCAGCTTGCGCTCCTGGAACCAGGTGAGCGCGCACACGTTGCGCAGCCAGCCCTCCTGCAGCGCGCGGTCCGGCGCCGTGCTCCGCTCCAGCGCGGCCAGGCCCGCCTCCACCTCGACGCGCGCGTTGGGCAGCTGCCCGAAGCGCTTGGTGAGGGTGAGCGCGCGGAACATGTGCAGCCGCGACACCAGCTCCGGCGGAATGCGGCACTCCAGCCCGCGGCCGAAGGCCTCCATGGCCGCGTCGTGCGAGCCGGTGAACACGTGCACCACGCCCATGCAGCGCAAGAGCAGCGCGCGCAGCTCCTCCACGTCGCCCAGGCTGCTCCGGTCAATCTCGATGGCCGGCGTGGTGAAGCCCGTGTCCAGCGAGTCCCACGCGTCGGCGACGCGTCCGGGCAGCGACGCGTCCGGGCCGTCGTCCAGCAGCGCCAGCCCCAGCTCCGCGGCCAGCATCGCGCCTTCGTAGTTGGTGGTGAAGAAGCAGCTGCGGATGGCGAGGATGGCCGCGGCCACGCGGACCTCGCGCGACTGCGAGCCGTCCACCACGAGCTGGAGGTAGCGCCCCTCCAGGTCCACCGCGGGCTCAATCACGCGCGAGGACACCAGCCCCGGCCCCGTGGCGCGCGGGGCGCGCATGCGGTCACACAGCGAATCCAGGTAGGCCTGGCGGCGGGACTCGAAGCCCACCGCGCCGTGCGGCCGGCGCACGCTCCACCCGGTGAGCAGCAGCGTCCCGTCCAGTCCCTCCAGGCGGCTCCACTCGGCGGCGCGCATCACCGCGCGCAGGCTGACCAGGTCGCACTCGCCCGCGCCGTGCAACACCAGCGGGCGGCCGCTCGCGCGAAGCGTCTCGACGATGGCCTTCGCCGCCACGTTGAGCACCCAGAACATCTGCTCGGACTCGCGATGCAGCCGGCGCTCGGAGGGCGTCAGCGCCAGGTCGCTCAAGTCGGGCACGCCGAGGATGGAGCCGGGGAAGAGGCGGTTCCACTCCGACGGGTGCGCCCGTGCGAGGGCGCCCACCACTTCCGGCGCCGCTTCCTCACAGGCGCGCAACACCTTCCGCACCCCACCGAAGGCCACGGGCAGGGCCACGCCCGCGTCGACCTCCAGCGCTTGCGAGGGAAGGACGGAGGGAACACCGCCCGCGACGGAGACCGCCAGCGCGCGCGTCCTCATGGGCAATGCCCTACTTCAGCGGCGGGGTGGACAGCGGGAGCATTCGGCGTGGAAACGACGGGGGGACAGCTCACGGTCGGCTCCTCGGAGGGGAACTCCATCCTCACATCGTCCGAGAAACCGAGCAATCCACCCCACAACAGAAATCCCACCCCCCTGTACGAGGGCGTCCAACGGTTGACGGCCGGCTCACGCGGGCTGCTGGGACGCCTCGGGCACGCCCTTGCTGTAGTGGAGGATGAGCCGGGGAATCCACCCGTCGAGGTTGCGGGCTCGACGCAGTGCGGTGAGGTCCATCTCCCGGTACGGAACGCCCCGAGCGCCGCGGCCGTAGTAGTGGACGACCCAGGCATGGTCGACGAGCCATTCCACCTGGTCCTCGGAGAGCTTGAGCTCGCCCTCGAAGCCTGTTTCTGAGGCCCAGTTGAGGAGGCCGGTGAACAACTGGTCCACGCGGAAGCGGCGCGAGTCGATGACGCGGTTGGCGATGTTCTGGTCCGTCCAGTGGTCCCACTGCGCGTCGGGGATGGCCTTCATCGCGGTGAGCCAGGCCTCGGCGAACGGGTCTCCCGGAGGGCTGGCACAGACGCCGGCGCAGCGGCGGTGCGCGTCCCAGCACTCTTCACCGATGGTGAAGCGCTCCACCGCTGGCAGCGTGCGCAGGGTGAGCGTGTCGAAGGAGTCCAGGTACCAACCGCCATGCTGGTGCAGCGCGAGGGCGCGCATGCGACGTGCGGCCACGTCCATCCGCGTGGTCTGCAGCGCGCCGAAGTACTGCGTCAGGTCCTCGAAGTGGACCTTGGGCAGCAGCGGCTGGTAGCGGGGGATGCTCTCCGGGTTGCAGTAGACGCGGACGACGGCGCTCTTGTTGTGGGCAATGGCCGAGCGCACGGCGGCGACCAGGCTGGGACGGATGATGTGGTCGTGGAAGATGAAGGTGAGGGCGGGAGTCATGGCGGGCCTCAGGGCGCTCCCGCGGCGAGCGGGCGCGGTTCAGCGGGGAGGGCGGCGTTTCGGAGGGTGGAGAAGGCGTCGTCCCCCATGAGCGCGCGGATGGCGTCGGTGGGGTGTGCATGCCAGAAGCGGTGGTGGACGCGCTTCGGGTCGATGTTGGCGTCGTGCACGCAGGCGACGAAGAAGGACGGGTCGTCCAGCACGAGGAGCTTCCGGGACGGGTCGCTCCAGAGGAAGCGCGCGTCCTCGCCGACGTTGATGTCGGGGAACGGATTGCGGCGCCAGGAGTCCCGCGTGTAGCAGAGCGTGTTGCCGGACACCCAGGGGCGCTGGCCGGCGGGGTACACGTACTGCCAGGAGCGGCCTGTCGTGGGCTGGTGATAGTAGACGCGGGTGAGCCCGCATGCGCTCGCGCTCGCCCGGAGCAGGGACGACACCTGGTAGGTGAGGCGCGTCGGCGCGGACCAGTCGTCGTCGTCCCAGTGGACGATGATGTCACCGCGCGCCGCCTGGCACGCGAGGTTGCGCTTGGCGCCCAGCGAGTGGCGACGGTCCAGTCGCACGTAGCGGATGCGCGAATCGTCGGGCAGCAGGTCGCGCACGGGCTCGGTGCCGTCGTCCACGACGATGAGCTCCCGGTGCTCCCAGTCCTGTGCGAGGAACCAGCGCACGGCGAGCGGCACGAAGCGGCGCCGGTTGAACGTGGGCATGATGCAGGAGACCTGCGTGCCCTCCTTCCCTGGAGGCGGCACGACGCGAGCGCGGACCGGGAGGGCGGGCGCGGGAGTCTCGTTGGCGCTGACGCTCACGGCGTCAACGCGGTCGCCCGGTGGGGGAGGAGTCGGTGGCTCCGCGACAGACGGTGCGGAGGCTTCGTCCGCGGCGGCCAGGCCATCGCCCGACGGAGGCCCCTCAACGGGCGGTGCGGAGACTTCGCCCGCGGAGGCCCCGCTGTCACCCGGCGGTGCCGTCACCGCCTCCACGGTGGGGCGGACGGCCACCGCATCCGTCGTGGCCCCGTCGTCGTGCGTGGGCGGAGGCGCGGCCGCCGCATCCGCCTGCTCCGCCGTGGCCACCTTCTCCAGCACGACGAGGGAGCCCGCCATGTGCACGCGCCGGAACCTGCCGCTGCGCAGCAGCTCCTGCACGAAGCGCTTCACGCCCGGGAAGTAGTCCGCGCAGTCGTGGAACGCGGCGAGCCCTCCGGCGGCGAGCCACGGCTCCAGGTGCCGGAAGTCGGCGGAGACGCTGGCGTAGTCGTGCAGTCCGTCCACGAGGAGGAATCCGATGGGCTTGCTCCATGGCACGCCAGGCGCGGACCCGAAGTGGACGTGCACGCGCGACGCGAGCCCGGACTGTTGCAGCGTCTTCTGGAGCTTGTCGCGCGTCGGGCCCAGGTGCTGGAGCCCGCCGTCGCGCGAGCCCACCACGCCGTCCCCCGGGTCGATGGCGTGGATGGGCGCGGGAGAGCCGAGCGACTCGGCCACGCGGCCCAGGATGACGGTGGCCTTCCCGCAGAAGCTGCCCACCTCCACCACGGCGTAGGGCTCCGGCTGCGACGACAGCGCGCGGGACGACGCGGCGATGAGCAGGTCCGCCTCTTCGTCGGTCAGCCAGCCCTCCACCTTGCGCATCTCAGAGAGGATGGGCCACGTGAGGAGCAGCTTCGGCGCGTCGCTGTCGCCATTCGCGGGCACCTCGGCCGCCAACGCCGGGGCCTCCACCGGGGCCACGCTCCGCGCCACCCGCGACGTGCCCTCGTAGTCCAGGTACCGCGAGCGCACGTGGGCGCGCAGCGGGTCGTCGAAGCGGCGGGGGATGGGGTGCGCCCAGAAGCCGCCCGGGTGGGCCATCGTCGAGTCGAGCTGCGCGGGCGTGTACCGCACGCGGTAGCGCACCAGCTCGTAGTTGCACGGGCTGGTGAGGAGCTTGTGGCCCATGAGCGCGACGAGGGTGGGGAAGAGCACCTCCTCCGTGGCCCAGATGCGCGAGCGCCGGAGGATGTCGTGCAGCTGCGAGTCCCCGTCCCACAGCTTCACCAGGTCTCTCGCGGCGTCCGCGGTGAAGACGGTGGAGGGCCAGAAGGTCCAGTGGACGAACTGGGCCTCGCCCTGGGGGAACTTGCGCAGGAAGGGCCGCCACAGGTCCAGCTCGCGGCGGGCGTTGACGGCGGGGGCGGCGCGGTTGCTCGGGCTGCGGGGCGTCTGCACGTTGCCCAGCAGGCCCGCGCCGGGGTTCGCCGCGAGGAAGTCACCGAGGAACGCGGAGTAGCCCGGCCGCAGCCCGAGCTGGTCCGAGTCGACGATGGTCATCGCGTCGAAGGGCTCATTCGCCAGCGCGTAGCGGAAGCAGTCGAGCGCGAAGTCGTGCAGCCAGCCCCACTTCATCGGCTTCGGAGTGGGGTGGACGACGGCGTTGTACTTCTCGAACGGGAAGCCCTGGAGCAGGTCCGCGTCGCGGCCGCCGTTGTAGAGCAGGATGCGCGAGTCCGGGTCCAGGTGATGGAGGTTGCGCACCAGGTCGATGACGCAGTCCCGGTTCTCATGGACGAGGCAGGCATGGATGTTTCTCACGGTGACTCCTCCTCTGGCTCCTCCAGCAACTCGCGCACGTCGGTGACGGGATAGCCGGCGTCCTCGGGCCACTCCGCCCCCAGGCGCGCGAGCAGGGGCCGGTGCCTGCGCAGGTCTCGTCCGCCCAGCCGGAGGGCCGCATCCGCGGAGAAGGGCAGGGGTGCACGCGAAGCCAGCGTCACCAGCGCTTCCTCCGCCGCCGGCCCCGGAACACCGTCCACCGCGCCCACGGCGGCGCTGCGCACGTCCTCCGGCAGCGCCGCGTCCAGCACGAGCTCCGCCAGCCGCTTCAGGAGTCTCGGGGAGACCTCGGACGCGCGCTCCGCGCAGCTCCCCGCGGCGAGCACCGCGCCCATGAGGACGTTGGCATCCGTGGAAGTGTCGAGCGCGGCCTGGAGGGTCTCCAGGTCCTCCGCGCCGCCCAGGTGCATCAGCACGCCGAGCGCGCTGGCGTGGTTGGCCGCGGTGATGGGGCTTCCAGACGCGGTGATGCCGGGAACGGGCGGGGCCGAAAGCTGTGCGCGCGCCTTACGGCGCAGCTCCTCCGCCCAGGCCTTGAAGGGGTTGGGCGTGCCGAAGCGGGTCTGCGCCTCGGCCAGGAAGAACTGGTCGAAGGCGATGCCCTGGGCCGCCGGAAGCTCGCTCGCCAGCAGGAGCGCGAAGGCTCGCTGCTGCTCGGCGGTGGGGACGCCCGCGCCCGTGAGGGAACTCATGGCCCGGGTGAGCTCGGGCGACATGTCCGGGAACGGAGGCTGCCAGTAGAGGGAGAGGGAGGCGCTCATGGGTCAGATCCGGGTGAGGGCCTTCGCGGGAATGGTGCCCTTGATCAACACTTCCTGGGTCCTCTTGACGTCGGCGAGGGCCTGCTTGCCGATGTCCGTCTTCTGGTTGGTGAAGTTCCACTCGTCCTGACCCACGCGGGTGCTCAGGTCGAGGATGGCCTTCGGGTCGATGAACGTCAGGTCGATTCTCACCTTGCCCGACGGGGAGACGAAGGTCTCACCCTGGGGGTTGGTGATGTCACCGCCAGGCGCGCGGGTGGCGGAGATGAATGGCGAGGGCTTCTTGCCCATGACGTGCTCGACGGGCGTCGTCCTCGCCTTCGGACCCGTCGGAGTGATGGGGCCGCGCACCTCGCCCGTGGAGGAGAGATTCATCGCCTTCAGGTCCTCCTCCGTGATGTTGCGGATGATGTAGCGCGGGACGAACTGCTTCTTCGCGTCGTGGACGTACAGCTGCTTGTTGGACCGCGCCCTGAAGAGCTTCTGCGAGCCGCCGCTCGGGTTCCCAATCTCCTCGTAGAGCTTCGTCGGGTTCCACACCGCTCCGAGTGGCACCTTCTCGCCGGGCAGGACGACGAGGACGGGAATCTCCCCGAACTCGCCGGTCGGCCCGTCCTCGACGTAGGCCTTGGGGGCCTTCGTCTTGATGACCTTCACGGCATTGTCGATGATCGTCCTGACCTGTGCCTCCTTCGCGGAGCCGGGCAGGGCGCGCACATCCGCCTCGATCTGCGTGCGCACCATCTTCACCACCCAGTGGTCGTCCGCGACCTCGAAGGTGGACTCCGGGTTGATGCTGGCCTTGACGGAGAGGACGCCCTCCTTCTCCGTGCCCTCCAGCGAGGTGAGCCGGTACTTCGTCTTCAGCGCGCCCATCTGCCGCCGCAGGCGCTTGGCCGTCCCCAGTTCCTTGGCCTCGCGCACCGCCGCGTCCAGGTCGCGCTGCTTCTCCGCGGCCGTCCGCTTGTCGTCCGGCTTGCCCTTGCCACCGCCGCCGAACAGCTTCTTGACGTACGCCCACGCCTTCTTCAGCCAGCCAATGACGGCGGCGCGGACCTTCGTCTGCACCTTGGTGATGAAGTCGCGAATCTTCTTGGAGATGCCGCCCAGGCCGATGAGCCGCGCGAGGAACGCGATGACGATGGGAATCAGGTTCGCCAGCGCGTTCTCGATCCAATTCGCCGCGCCGCCGATGGCGCCCGTGGCGATGGCGTGCACCGAGTTCACCACCGCCTCGATGAGCGCGACGATGCGCGAGGCGTTCTCGATGACCCACATCACCACGTTGTAGATGGCGATGATGGCCTGGACGATGGCGCCGGCCGGGTTGAACATCGAAAGGATCTTCGTGACGGCCTGCTTGACGATGGTCTCGATGAGCCAGTTCTGGATGGCGTCGATGACCATCTCCTTCAGGTTGGAGAGGTCCTCCTTCAGCTTCTCCCAGAGCGCCTGCGGGCCGCCCTTGATGGTGATGGTGATGTACTCGACGAGCTTCTCGAGGAGCGCCACGTTGCGCTCGCCCATCAGCTTCACGGCCTCGCTGCGCATCCACGCGTAGGTCAGCCCGAGCACGTCGAGGACGAGCTTGAGGATGGACCAGACGTTGAGGTCGCTCGGCACCTGGATGCCGGCCTCGGCCAGCGAGCCGAACAGCCACGTCATGAAGCCCTTCTTCAGGTGCGTCCAGATGTTGCCGACGAACTGGGTGAAGCCCTGCTTGATTGCCGCGAGCAGGTTGCCCAGGAAGCCGATGGGGTCCGCGAGGATGAGCTTGATGGTCTCCAGCCCCTTGCGGAGCACGGCCATCAGCTTGTCCTTGAACTCGGTGAGGATCTTGATGACCTCGCCGATGGCGTCCGCCAGCTTCTTCAGCGCGCCGGCGTTCTCCTCCTCCAGCTTCTTGAGCGCCGAGTCCGCCTTGTCGTGCGCCTCCTTGTATTTCTGCGCCAGCTTCTGGGCGAGGTCGTTCTTCTTCGAGTCGATGCCGCTGCGCAGCTCCTCGAAGCGGTCGCTCATCGCCTGCTGCGCTTCGCGCCCCACCGCCTGCAGGTCCTTGGGCAGGCTGTCCACGTACGCCTTGATGGCGCCCTGGCCCTTGTCGACCTCCGCCTTCGCGTCCGCGAGCCGCGTGTCCACCATGGTGGAGATGCGCACGGCCAGCGCGTCCATCTTCGCGGCGAAGCGCGTGCGCGCCTGACCGAGGATGACCTTGATGCCCTCGGGCACGGGGCGGAACAGGTCCGCGAGCCAGCGCGCCTTGCCGCGGAGGCCGCTGTAGCGGTCGTCCTTGAACTTGTCGATCTCGCGGTTGGCGTACGACTTCATGTCCGCCAGGGCCGCCTCCGCGCCCAGGTCGAACAGGCGCATCACGTCCGCTTCGAGCGTGGACAGCTTCGTGTCCACCCGCTGCTTCGTCGTCTGGTACAGCTTCTCGATGTGGTCGCTGACCTCCTTGCGGCGCGCCTCGTCGCGCTGCTTGGCCAGCAACTGCCGCGCCTTGACCTTGGTGTTGCCGGAGACCTTCACGCCGCCCATCTGCGCCACGCCGGACTTCGCGTCTCCGGACGCCTTGCCCTTGGCCTGCCCCAGCGTGGCCGTCTCGCTGGACACGTACTTCCCGGGCGCCACGGTGGCGACCTTGTCCACGTTCGTCTTCTGCGACATCACGGCGGAGAAGCGTGGGTCGTTCGCCTTCTTGAGCCGCTCCGGCGTCAGCTCCGCCTCCTTCATCTGCTGGTCGGCGTCCTGCTTGGGCTTGCCCAGCGCCTGCACCTCGGCGGCGGGCTTCGGCGCGGGCATGGCGTCCGCGCCGTTGACGGGCGGAGGCGCCACGGCGGGCTCCTCGGGCAGTGGCGCGGACTGGCGGGCGGGGACGGAGCCCGTGTCCGGGGGCGCGGCGGAGGCCTGCTCGGTGGGGCCCGCCGCCGTGTCCTTCTGCTCCTTCACGCCTCCGGAGACGGCGCCCTTCACCTGGGCCGTCTCGTTGCCCTCCATGAACTTGTCGGCGTCATCCAGGTTCTTCGGCATCACCTTTTCGATTTCCTCGCGCAGCAACGCGAGGAAACCGCTGGGCTCTGCCTTGGGCGCCTCCGCCGACTTCATGGCGTCCACTTGATTGGCCTTGGCGCCGGCGGTCCGCTCGGAGGGCGGGGACACGGCGGCGGCCTGGGCCTCGGAGGCCTTCTGCGCGGCGGGCGGGTGCTGCTTCGTCTTCTTCGAGCTCTTCTCCAGCTGCTCGATGACCTTGCGGAAGCGCGGGTCCTTCTCCGCGTCGCCGCCCACCTTCACCGCCGCGCCGCCCGGTGCCGCGGCCGTGGTGGCGCCGCCCCCGGCACGCGCACCGGCCCCACCGCGCGCGGGAGCGCGGGAGGGACCTCGTGCGGCGGCTCGGGCGGCAGGCATGGGTGGCGGCTCTCAGCCCCGCAGGGAGGTGGCGCCGGGCCGGCGCAGGGGACAGACATCGCCGGCCTTGCGGTACTCGCGCAGGACGCCGGCCTCCAGGTGTGACGAGCCCAGTGTCCCGCCGTCCTCCATCGCCAGCAGCGACGCGTGCAGCACCGCGTTGCGAATCTGCCCGCCGCTGAGCTGGCAGCGCGCGGCGACCTCGCGCAAGAGTCCCGCGTCCACCCCGTGCGCGGCGGGCAGGTGGAGCTGCCACAGCGTCCAGCGCTCGGACGGGTCCGGCGCGCGGAAGTCCACCACCACGTCCATGCGTCGCTGGAAGGCGGTGTCGATGGCGTCCGCCGCGTTGGTGGTGACGATGAGGATGCCCTCGTAGGACTCGATGCGCTGCAGGAGGTAGTTCGTCTCCAGGTTCGCGTACCGGTCCGTGGACGAGCCCACGCCGGTGCGCTTCGCGAAGAGCGCGTCGCCCTCGTCGAAGAGCAGCACCACGTCCAGCTCCTCTGCGAGCGCGAAGATGCGGGCGAGGTTCTTCTCCGTCTCGCCGATGTACTTGTTCACCACCGAGGACAGCTCCACCCGGTACACGTCCAGCCCCAGCGCCGCGGCGACGAGGCGCGCGGCCAGCGTCTTCCCGGTGCCGCTGGGGCCCTGGAAGAGGGCGCGCACGCCCGGAGTGAGCTGCTTCGCCAGCGCGCCGCCCACGGCCTCGCCCATGCGCTCGCGGCCCCGGCAGCGCGTCTCCAACAGGCGCAGCTCGCGCATCGTCTCGCTGGCCACGGAGAGCTGGCCCCAGTCGCCCTGCGTGGTGAGCCGCACGGCCAGCGTGTCCAGGGCCTGCCGGTTGAGCGCGCGCGTGGCCTCGCGCACGTCGTTGGGCTCCACCTCCGCGCGGCCGGCGAGCGCCGCGTGGGCCTGCGCCAGCCGCGCCGCGCGGCGCACGTGGCCCCGGGTGAGGCGGAAGGAGGTGCTCAGCTCATTCACACAGGCGCAGGGCCGGCCCGCCAGTCCCCGCCTCCAGTGCAGGGCCCGCTCCTCCGGGCCAGGCATGTCCACCGCGAGGGTGAGCGCGCGGTCCACGCCGTCGCCGGAGACGCCGCCCAGCCGCCCGAGCACCACGCCTAGCGGCCCGTCCAGGCCCGTCAGCTCCGGCACCTCGGCGGCTTCACCGGGGGCGGGCTCCAGCACCGCCACCGGCAGCGCGTGCAGCAGCGTGGCCAGCGGGCCCACCATGCGCCACCGCGCGTCGTCTCCCTTCTGCGGTCCCTCCACCTCCAGCACGCCCCGGCCCATGGCGCGGGCCACCGAGCGCAGCAGCGTGCGCCGCCCGTTGTGGCGGGGGCCCCTGACTACCAGCGCGCGGACCTCCGTCGAGCCTAGCAGTGCCGGCAGCCGCTCCAGTGCGTCGCGCAGCGGCTCCGGGATGATGAGCGGCTCGTCGCGCTCCAGCTTTGCGAGCGCGTGGTGCTTCATCCAGGGGGTGGGGCGCTCGGGGGCCTCGCCTCGCAGCGCGTCCCAGACGGCGCCGGGGACGTGGAGGGCCCACTCGGAGCGGGGGGCGTCGCGGTCCGACACCTCGACGAGGCCCAGGTCCATCAGCCGGCGCAGGTGCGCGCGCACCTCGCCCCGGTCGTCCTCGCCGCGCCAGGCCGCGTTGAGCAGGCCCAGGGTGGGGCGGTGCAGCGTGGGCGTGCCCTGGAGCGCCGCGAAGAAGGTGCCGAAGCGCGCGTCCTCTTCCACCATGCCCACCGCGAGCAGCAGTGTCAGCGCCTCATGGTCCAGCCCGGCCGCCTGGCGCAGCGCGCGCATGGGCAGGTGGCCGGACACGTCGGACTCCCACGCGGCCAGCGCACCGGGCCAGTGGCCGGGGCCGTCCTCGCTCTCGAGCGCGCCGATGCCCAGCCCGGTGAGCTCCTCGCGGTACGACTCCAGGAAGGGGAAGCGCGACAGCAGGGCGCTCTCGCTTCCGAAGGTGCGCGCGCCGTGGGCCAGCACCCGCGTGGCCGCGGCGAAGAAGTAGAGCTTGAAGTGTTCGACGGGTTCGGAGCCGTTCGGGATGTCGGACATGGCGCGTGTCGGGCTCACTCGAAGTGGAAGGTGAGATGGCGCCCGGCGGACGGGAGCCACCCGATGTCGCGGTCCAGCCCCGCGATGCGCACCGCCAGCGGGAGCTGGGACAGGGCAAGGACCACGTCCACATGACTCTCTGAGACGTGGAGCCGGGCATCGTGTGAAAACAGCGTTCCCTCCAGCTCGAGCGCATCGTCCGAAGTCAGGCCCAGCGCGCGGACCAGCCGGGCGCGGGAGTAGGGCACCAGCCACGCGAGCCACCGCTCCAGGGGCGCGGCCTCCGCTCCGCCCGGAGGTGGCACCTCGCCGGAGGCCAGCGTGAAGCGCGGCTCGGCGGCAGCGGTTGCCGACCCACCCGGCGCGTGCTCTCGCGCGGAGGTCGCCGCCATGCCGCGGCTCAGTGGAGCAGGGGGACGCGGAAGGTAGGGCTCCACCTCTCGCTGGACCTGCGCCTCCGCGTCGTCGTCTTCGCGGGGCACATCCACCACGACGAAGCCCGCCGGGTGCAGCACGCGCAGTCGGCCACCCTGGGCCGACCACGTCCACACCTGCGTCTCCTCGGTGCGGAATGCGTGCAGCCACTCCTCGGGCACGCGCCACGCATCCGGCGGCTCGAAGGCGTGACCGGGAGCGTCCCCTGGCTTGCGGCCGGAGAGCAGGGCCAGCACCTTCCACACCGGGTCACCGGGGCGCGGGTCCACGAGCAGTCTGCGCCCCAGCAGCGTGACGAAGTCCCAGAGGGACAGCGGCAGGTGGGGGTGCGCGGGCCGCGAGAAGTCCCCGTACAGTTCCAGGAAGAGAGCCAGGTTGACGAGGTAGAACAGACCGCCCAGTCCGGTGGGGATGGGCAGACCCCACGCACGTCCGGGAGGCGGCTCGAAGACCCGGGGCGGCGCGGAAGCCACGTGCGGAGGCGCGGGAGGCGCGGCGACCACCGGCGTTTCATCCGCCACCGCCAGGCCCACCGGCTCGTGCCGCTCATCGCGCACCGCGGCCGGTGCCTCCGTCGAAGAGGGAGCAGGGGACGCATCCTCCACCACGACCACCGGGACCTCACCCCCGGCCATCTCGAGGTCAGCACCCGCGGAGCCCTGAGCCACGCCGCCGTCACCCACCTGAATCCCCCCATCTGCCGCGCCCACTGGTCCTGAAGAATCTCCCGTGACGACGCTCTGCTCCGCCCCAGGGATTCGAAGGTCCATGGCAACAGCCTGGACCTCCAGGGTTGAGGTGGCCGGAGCAGGACGCGGTCGAAGGTCCGAAGCCTCCGCCGGCCGCGTCTGACCCTTCCGCCACGCCACCACGGCCGGAGCGAACGACGGTCGCCGCGTCTCCTCGGGAGCCCGGCGCAGCATCATCGCCACGCCCAGCAGCGCCTCCCGGGCTTCACCGAGCCCCAGCGTGCGGACCTCCGGAACCCACGGCGTCCACGGAGCCTCGGCGGCCACGACTCCTGGCGCCTCTTCCGCTTGCACCTCCCGCCCCGCACCGGAGGCCTCCGCCTTCCGCGTGGGCTCCTCCTCCACCGTCCGCACCCGCGCCAGCTCCGTCAGCCCGTGGACCCGGGCCACCTGCGCCAGCACGGTGCGCGCTTCGTCCTCGGTGAACAGCGCCAGCACGGGCCTCGCTTCGCGCCGGCGCACGGCGGTCTCCAGCGCGGCGGGCACGTACTCGGGTTGGCGCAGCCACTCGGCGACCAACGTGCGCGCCAGGTCCACGCTGGGGAACAGCCCGCGCCACCACCAGTGCGCCAGCGCGCTGCCCCGGCTGACGTCACTGGCCAGGCACGCCAGCAGCTCCGAGGGGTCCGCGAACAGCACGGCCTCCGCGCCGGGCGGCACGGCTCCCAACGCGGGCCGTGCCGCCCTCGCCACCTGGGCCTCCAGCAGGGAGACCACCGCCTCATCCCACGCCGCCGGAGGGCGCAGCGCGTGTTGCCTCACCGGCAGCACCCCCGGCTTCGGGTCCATCAACCGGCGGATGCACACGGTGGCCGAGGGCGGCAGTCCTACGGGCACGAGGTGGGCGCCGCTCAACAGGGACTCCAGCCGCAGCCGCGCGGAGAGCGGCTCCAAGTCCGCTCCGCGCAGCCGCAGCTTCCCGATGACCGTCCGTCCCACCCGCGCCCCCTCACTCATCGTTCCGGCGGTTCCTCCGTCGGGAGACGAGCCCCAGCACTCCGAGCAACATCAGCCCCATCGTCCCGGCCGAGGACGTGCGCCGGCAGCCGCACGGTCCGGGGTTCGGCCCCGGCCCCGGCTCCGTCCCTCCGTCGGCTCCGGGCTTGGGCGGCTGCCTGGCCGTCACCGGCTTCGGCTCACCCACGGTACCCTCGGCAATGGGCGTCCCCGCGACGATGACGTGGATGGGCGTGTTCTTGTCCACGCCGGTCAGCTGCACCTGGTAGGTGCCATTCACGTCCGGCGTGCCGACGCTCTTCACCATTCCCTTGCCGTCCAGCCGCACGGTGATCTGGTCGTCGTAGCCCGGGCCCATGAAGTTGCCCGCGCCGTCCACCGGGGTGAAGCGCAGCACGAAGTCGCCTGCTCCCGTCTGCTCGCTCTTCACCTCGGACAGGTTGCCGTCCGGCACCACGTCAATGGTGGTCTCCACCGTCTCCGTGCGGAGGATGGGCTCACCCTCCGGGCTCTTCATCTCCAGCTCCACGTAGAAGCGGTAGAGGCCCGGCGTCTTCGTGTCGGTGTACTTGAGCGCATACCGCCCGTCGCCCTGGTCCTTCAGCTTCAGGACGGTCCCATCGAGCTTCTGCCCCATCTGATCGCGGTATTTCGGGTCCTTCTGCAGGCCGTCCACCTTGAGCTGGTACCCGGGCAGCGGCTCCTTCGTCCCCGGCTGCTCCACTCCGGGCATCGGTGCCTTGTGCAAGAGCGTGCCGAGCGCCGCCACCGGCTGCTCCACCCGCACCCGCAGCTCTCCTCCGTTCATGTCCTTCACCGGCTCGCCGTCCCACGTCACATCCGCCAGCAGGTCCAGCGCCGTGCCCGCGGCATGCTTCACGCCCGGTATGTTGAAGCGGAAGTCGAGGTGCTTCTCCTCGGCCACCACGCGGAAGCGGAAGGGCATGGCGACGTCCGTGCCCTTGCGCACCGCCTCCAGCTTCCACTTGCCCGGCTTGCCGCTCTTCGGCAGGTCCACGCGCTGCACCGTGTGCGCGATGCCATTGGCGCGGAACGTCGGCGTCACCACCACCCCGTCAGGGTTGGTGATGCGCAGCTCCAGCGACTGGCGGGGCGGCGCGCCCAGCCAGCCGAGCGTCACCAGCGCGAACTCGACCGTGCCGTCCAGGAAGACCTCCTCGGAAACCGTCGCCTGGCCCGCGGCCAGCGTCCCCGACGACTTCAGCAGCGCGGACAGCGTGTTGCCCTTGAGCGCCGCCACCAGCTGGTCCGCGAAGGCATCCGGCAGGCCGCCGTCCACCGACAGCACGTGCGCGCCCGACGTCTCCGCGGAGATGCGCTGCATGGTCTCCACCCAGGGCGACGTGACGGTGCCCACGGACACCGCGAGCACCGGCGTGCACTCGCCGGCCATGAACTTCTCTCCCGAGGGGCTACCGATGACCAGCATCCCCGAGGACACGCCGCCGTCCGCGTCGATGACCACCTGCGGGTTGACGTTCTGCATGCCGTCCGTCATCAGCACCACGGTGGTGTTGCTCAGCTGGCGCGGGCTCCGCTCCGAGTACGCATTCAGCAGGCCCTGGCCCATGGCGGTGGAGCCCAGCGGCTGGCGGCCAGGCAGGTCGTTCTTGAAGATATTCCAGTTGGTGGACCCGCCATCCGTGGTCGCCACGCCGCGCTCGCGGAGGAATGGCTCGTTGAAGGCGGGGGCCTCGGGGGCCGTGTTGGAGAAGTAGATGAGGCCCAGCCGGTCATTCGTGAGCCCCATGCCCGCCTGGGTCGCCGCCCCGGAGCTCTCCGCGGACCAGGTGTTGATGAACTCGTCCACCGCCGCCTTCATCGCGTCGATGCGCCGCACCGTCGAGCCCGGACCCACCGACAGCTCCATGCTGCCGGACTGGTCCAGCACCATGATGACGTCGAGCGGGAGCCGCCCCATGTCCAGGGCCGGCGCGGGGAACGGCTGGGTGAACACCACGCCCGGCACGCGCCGCGAGGCGCAAGAGCAGAAGGCGATGGTCCCCACGCCGCCCGGGTCGTCGATGAACGTGGCCGCCAGCCCCACCACGCCGTAGCGCGCCACCACGGGCAGCCCGTTGAGCGTGATGTCGTAGTTCTTCGCGCCGGCGCTGGCGGACTTGTCGCAGAAGGTGCCGCCGGGGGCGAGCTGGCTCTTGGTCTCCATCAGGAGCAGGGCCGAGTTCCCCTCGCGCTTCACGAACAGCACGTTGTCGCCGCCGACGTCGACCTCGACGGGGGCTCCAATGTCACTCAGCGGGACCGCGACGCCGTTGACGGTGATGCTCACCCCCGCGCCGGGGTTGATGACGGCGTTGAACTCGAAGTACCCCCGCACCTCGGCGATGGGCGGCTTGATACCGGTGGCGGGCAGGACGAAGCGCTCGGCGCGGACCGCCGCCGGAGCCAGCAGGGTGAGGATGGCGAGCGCGGCGGAGGCGGCTGCTCGTTTCAGCACGTGGAACATGGGTTCTCCTCAGAGGACCAGGGGAGGCCTGACGGTGATGATGGACTGCGTGTTCTCATCGGACTTCGGGCCAGTGGGGCCGTTGACCTGCACACGAACGACGAACTGCTTGTCCACGCTTCCCGTGCCGGAGAGGTTCGTGGGAACCGTGAGCGTCAGTGACGTGGCCGAGGACTGGGTGGGCGCCACGCCGCCGGTGGGCTCGTCCGAGAAGAACACCCGGACGGGGCTTGCATCCGAGGTGAACCCCGTCCCGGTGATGACAATCGGCGTGTTCACGCGCGGGTTGGTGGGGCTGATACCGGTGATGAGCGGCTTCACGATGCCGGTGGAGGGGCCGACCTTGAGCGTCGTGCTCTCCACCTGCTTGCCGGTGGTCTGGTTCACCACCGTCACCGTGACGTTGACGGGCGTCGCGCCCGGCGTGGTCGGCACGTTGGGGATGCCGGTGGGAACAATCACGTAGAGCGAGAAGGTGGTGCTCCGGACGGACGGCGTCCCGATAATCGGCACCCCGTTGAAGCGGACGATGTTGTTGCCGGGCTGGCTCGCGAAGTTCTTCCCGAGAATCTGCACCTCCTCGCCCATGGGAATCGAGCCGGGGAGGAAGCCGGTGATTTCCGGCCCGTTCGTCGGCGTGGTCGTCGACGGCTCTCCCGCGATGAGCAGGCTCACCAGCGAGTTGCCCACCACCCGCGCTCCCGCGGGCGGCACCTGTCCAATCACCCGGCGGAACTGGTTGTCCGGGTGCGTGGGGTTCACCGACAGCCCGTTGGCGTCCAGCAGCACCGGGCCGAGCCCGAGCGGAGGCGTGCCGCTGGTGAGGACGGTCCTCGCGTTGCCCAGCGTCTCCCCGTACAGGTTGGGCACGGTGACGGGGCCGCCCAGCTTCAGCTCCAATTCCTTCAGCAGCCTGATGATTGCGTTGATGAGCCGGGCGGTAATCAAGTCGCCCGGTTGGACTTCATTCAGTTGTTCGTCGGCCATCGCATCCTCCTCGCGGCCTTGCAGGGTGGGAAACCGAAGGGTGAGTTCACCGCAGTGCGTAGTTGCCGAAGGTCCAGTGAGACGCGTCGTAGCGCGGCTCGCTCACGTCGGGCATGTGGCCGCTGGCGAAGATGAGGTACTCCTGCGTGGAGCCCCCCGAGAGCAGCGCCTGCTGGTTCTCACGGACCTTGAAGAGCCAGACGAACGGGTCGGTGCTGGAGGGCGTCGTCGGCAGGAAGGTGACGGGCGGGAAGGCGAAGGCCATCCGCAAGAGCGCCTGGATCCGCGCGCCCTCCACGTGCGTCACCACGTCGCGAATCGTCACCCCGTCGAAGAAGACGTCCTTGTTGAAGCCGGGGAAGGCCGTGTTGCCCAGCGGCACCACGCCCGCGGGGGGCAGGAACTCGAAGTGCTCTCGGGCCTTCAGCGCCTGCGGGCTGACGGCGCGCAGCGAGTCGAGCTGGTCCTGGAACTGGAGGAACATGGCCTCGCCCTCGGCGGCGCGGCGGTCCCCCACGCCCAGCGCCCAGCGAGTGGGCTGCGTCGAGCGGGTGGGGCGGCGGCGCGCGGACCACACGTCCACGAAGCGGATGCCCTCTCCGTCTCGCCAGTGGATGACGGCCAGCGGCACGTCGCAGTCGGTGAGGAACTGCGGGCGCAGCTTGTCGATGGCGCCGTACCCCGTCGCGGGCACGGAGAAGGGGTAGTCGCGGAAGGGCACCGCCTGCGTGTCCGTCGTCCCGAAGCAGTGGTGCGCCACGCGGTTGCGCAGCCGCTGCCGCTTCGCCGTGGTGTTCTGCAGGTCCGCGTCCGGGACGTCCAGCCGCAGCAGGCGGAAGCGCACGCCCTCCACCAGCCGCTTCGCCTCGCAGCCGTTGGTGGGCTGGCCGCCCAGGCCGCTCGTCTCCGCGCGGCCCTCGCGCCCATCCGCCTCGGAGATGACGAGCAGGTACACGCCCGTGCCGGACACGTACACGCTGCCCGGCGGCGAGCACGCGCCGAAGCCGGCCTGTGCGCCCGCGGAGCTGGCTTCATTGGAGGCGCCGCGCAGGAGCGACACCTCCACCGGCTGCTTCAACTCCAGCGCGCGGCCCTCGCGGTTGAGGGCCAGGCCCTGCTTCACCGTGACGACGGGCTCCGTCGCGGAGCTGCCACCGATGATGGCCTCCACCTCCAGGCCGCTCACCACGCCCTCGCCGAGCGCGGCGCCGAACTGCTTGAGCGCGTCCTTCCGGGCCTGTTGCTCCCGCGTCAGGTCCTCGGCCGACAGGAGCCGGCCGTTGAAGAAGTTCGTCGAGCGGATGCCGTCGTCGAGGAATGCCGTATCCAGGTCGATGCGCATGGCGCGTCACCCCTCCCGGTTGAAGAAGTACTGGCTCACCTCGATGACGAACTCGAGCTGCTGGAGGATGTCTCCCTTGACGGGCTGCCGCTCGACGGGGTCGAAGACGTTCAACCGGAAGTGGTCGGACTCGAACCCGACGAAGGTGACGATGCCCAGGTGCGGGAACTCGGGGTTGAGCTTCAGCATCGCCTTGACGATGTACTGGTACTTCTCCGACTCCAGCGAGTAGCCGTCGAAGGTGAAGCCCACCTGCCCGTCATCGAACCCGATGGAGATCAGGTTGTTGTACGTGTTGCCGGGAGCGTTGCCCGGGTCCGCCGAGAGGATGCCCGCCGCGACGATGTAGTACTCGGGCAAATCCGGCGGCCGGCGCACGATGTCCGGGTCTCCGCCAGCCTCTCCCTGCGGGCCCTGAGGCCCCTGCGGACCCTGAGGCCCTTGACTGCCCTGGGCCCCGGTCGCGCCGGTGGCTCCCGCCGCGCCTGTGGCCCCCGTGGCGCCAGCCGGCCCCGTGGCGCCAGCCGCCCCCGTGGCGCCAGCCGGCCCCGTGGCGCCAGCCGGCCCCGTGGCCCCCATCTGGCCCGTCAAACCCTGCAGCCCCTGAGGACCCGCCGGACCGGCAGGGCCCGCTGGACCCGCCGGACCGGCGGGGCCCGCCGAGCCCGAGCCCCCACCGAGCCCGCCGCCCAGCAGCCACTCCTGGAGCATGCGCAGGTGGAGGAGGAAGGGCCGCTCCTCCTCGAGGATGCGGATGTCGCCCGAGGAGTCATCCACCTGCCAGTCGCCGGCCACGCCGGACTTCACCAGCGGGACTTCCACCTCGGCCAGCATCACGCAGTTGCCGTCGCCCGCGGCCTCGGGGGTGACGGGCGCGGAGCAACCCTGCGCCTCGCCCAGCCAGTTGGGCCGCCACAGCGCGCGCAGCTCCGTCACCCACAGCCGCATCGCGGCGCGCAGGTACTGCTCCAGGTACTCCGTGTAGATGATGAGCGGCCCGGGCGGAGAGCCGTCGAGCATCACGTCCAGCGGGCTGTTGGGCGGCGACAGCGGAGACAGCGGCGAAGAGGGCAGGGCGCCCGTCACCGCCGCGTCGCGGATGGCCTGGAGGAAGTCCTTCAGGGACACGGAGGTGGACGGGTCGCTGCCGGGCTGGATGTGCTCACGCAGCCAGCGCACGAAGTCGCGGACGGCGTCCTCCTCCGGCTGGGAGGGGCGCGCCAGGCGCAGCTCCAGGCCGAAGTCGTCCGTGACGCGCGAGGGCGCCATGGAGTCGTCCTCGCTGCGGCAGGGCTCGCCGGGGACGGGCACCATGTCCGTGAGGCACTCGCGGTAGCAGAGCACCACCCACAGCCGCAGCAGCTTCGTCACGGACACGTGGGTGTCCACGCCGTCCTTGTTGGCCTTGAGCCAGTCGTTGATGGACGCGCACTGCGCGGGCGTCACGCGCACCAGGTGCCCGCGCGGGGTGAGCGCCACACCGGGGGAGACGCGCACCTCCGGGCCGCGCGCGCCCAGGCCGGGCGTGACGGCGAGGCCCCAGGCGGTGCCGTAGCCGAGGAGGTCTCTCGCCAGCCACCTGTCCCTCTCGGAGAGGTAGGCGAACTCCTGGTTGAAGTCGTCCACGCCCAGCACCATGCCCAGCACGTAGTTCACGTGCTTCGTGGGGTCGGCGGCCGCGCGCGGTACTGACGTGGAAGTGAAGGTGCTCATTGGATGTCGCTCCCGTGGGACTCACGGCGCCCGAGCGCGTCCCGCCCCAGGATTTGCCGGTCCTTGGCGTCCTGTGGGGGTCTCGGTGCCAGATGGCTTTCCGCCAGGTACTCGCGGCCGAGCTGCATGGCGGGCATCAGCTCGGGGGCACGGCTGCCCAGGTCAATCAGGGTGTCCACGCCCAGGCGGGCTTCGCCGACGCGGAACATGGCCCAGTAGAACTTCACGTCGAACACGGTGTGGGCCGGCTTCTCCACCGCCACCACACGCATCGCCTGCTCCAGCCTCGTGCGCTGCTCCTGCGCGGCGCTTCCCCGCGGCACCGGCAGCACCACCGTGAAGCGATGCGCCGCGGCACGCACCGGCAGCACCACCGTCTCGAAGTGGTACCAGTCCGACTGCGCCGGGCCGTCCGCCGGCAGCACCGTGGGCAGCGCGGCCTGCGTGAAGTCCGTCAGCGTCGTCACGTGCGCGGCGTTGAGCGCGGTGATGTTCCGGTAGCGCCGCGCCAGGAAGTCGCGCCACACCGGCGCGTCCGTGGACGTGGCCGCCGGGATGAAGCCCAGCGCCTCCTGGGTGAAGGAACGCCAGACGGCGGAAACCGTCGCTCCCGCCGGCTCGGTGAGGGGGAAGCTCTCCGTCAGTGCCGTCACGCCCGCCGCCGTCAGCGCCGTCCGGTAGCGCTCCACCAGCTGCGCGCGCCCCTGCGACGGCTCCCAGCGACTGGAGGTGGCGGTGGCCACGGTGTGGATGCCCTCCGTCTGGGGCAGCTCCGGCGGGACGAGGAACGGGGTGCGCGCGGAGCGGAAGCGCTCGACGATGCGGAAGCGCGAGCGGGTGGGGTCCTCGTCCTCGGTGAAGATGGAGTCGTCCGGGCACTCATCCAGCGCCACGCGCAGCGCCATGCGCAGCCCGCGCGGCGTGCCCCGCCACTGGAAGAAGTCCAGCGTGTGGCGCAGGAAGAGCCGCCGCCGGGGCTCGTCCCACGCCGGGTCCATGGCCACGCCGAACCAGGAGGACAGCCAGTCCAGCGCCTCGGGCGGAGCGCTGCGCGCGTCGAAGAGCACCTGCGCCGCGGCGATGCGGTCCTCGATGGAGGTGAACAGCCCCTCCACGTTGGCGAGGAACCTGTCGAGGAAGCTCGCGGACTCGGCGTCCTGCCGGTAGAGGCCGGGCAGGTACTGCGCCAGGTACGAGAAGCGCGGGTACCAGGCGCGCAGCGCGTGGATGCGCGGCGTGGTGGCGCCGCCGCCCACGAGCGTGAGCTCCACCTGCGCGTAGCGTCCCTTCGCCCGCTGGAAGAGCACCTCGAAGGTGCCGCGATGCGGGCCCTCGGCCTCGGTGACGAAGGGCTGCTCGGAGCCGCCGCCGCGCTTGTATGGCGTGGGCTCCTCCATGAAGGGCGTGGCCTCCAGGTCCGCGTGCTCGTTGGCCGCGCGGGTGCGGATGACGATGCGGGCGCCCGGAGGAATGGACGCGTCCAGCATCACCCGGTGCCACGCGCAGTCTGGCGCGCGGCCGTCGAGCACCGGCGTGCGCAGCGTGGCCTCGCGCACGTAGCGGGGGCGGCGCTGCGGCACCAGGGGCACGAAGCTGTCGGCGAAGTCGTAGAACGCGCCGCCGCCCGCGCCGATGAGCGCCTTGCCGCCGAACAGCCGCAGCGGCAGGTACTCCGGCTGCGGCACCGCGGAGAGCGTGCCGTCCTCCGCCACGTGTAAATCGAAGGCGAAGACCTGGTTGCCGTCGCGGCCCACCACGAGCACGCGGTGCGGCGTCTTCTCCGTGCCGGGCACCAGGGCCATGTCGTGCGCCACCAGCGCGTAGCTGAACGCGGGGCCGGAGCCCTGGAGGATGCCCTCCACCTCCAGCGGCAGCGGCTCACCCTCGGGCTGGCCGTCGCGGTACACGCCGAGGAAGCTCTTGGCCTCGCCCCGGTCCAGCACCAGCACGCGGCCGTCGGTGAGCACCTCCACGGAGATGGGGTCCTGCGCGGACAGCGGCAGCGACGCGTCCAGCGTCACCGGCTCCGGGAAGGTGACGGCGGGCACGCGGCGCTGCGGGCCGCCCGTCGCGGGCTGGAAGACCTCCACCACCTCGGCGGACAGCACGGAGTCACCGTCCAGGCGCACCACGCGCAGCTCCGCGTCCAGGCGCCACAGGCGGCGATTCTCCCGGTCCAACACCACCGCGCCGCCGTCCGGCGTGGCCGCGATGTCCCACGGCGCGAAGGGCACGCCCGCGGGCCACACGTGCTTCACCGGCGGGCCGCCCGAGTGCAGGTCGAACACCAGCAGCCCGGGCGATGGCGCCAGCGTGCCCACCACGAGGTAGTGGTGCCCGGTGATGCCCAGCCCGCCGAGCGGCGCGGGCGCCGGAGTGGACGGCGCCACCGCCGGGCCGAAGCCGCCGAACGCGGGGGCGGGTACCTCGGACGGGGCCACCGGCCAGAAGGTGCTGGTGGCGCGCGAGCCGCTGGACATCACCTTCACGGTGAGACCGTCGCGGTCAATCCAGTAGAAGCTGCCGTAGCGGTCCCTCGCGGCGCCGCGCCGGTCCTCCAGCTTCGGGGGCACATCGCGAGGCGCGGCGAGGAAGCGGAACAGCTCCGCGCGCAGGGACACCTCGGCGCGGATGGCATCCCAGGCCACGTCCGCGCCGGTGCCGGACGGGTCGGCCCACGCCTCGGCCAGGGGCCGCCCCTCGGAGGAGCAGCGGCCCCAGTCGGCGCGGCCAAGCAGCAGGTGGAAGCGTGTCCCGTTGGCGTCCATCTACTGGCACTCCTCCGGGACGACGGGCACGGACACGAAGGGGCGCTGCGCCCCGGTGGCCACGGTGCCGGTGCCGCGCAGCTCGTCCAGGGACGGCGGGTCCCCCACGGCCACGGAGATGCCGGCGAGCCGGGGAAGCTGCAGCCCCGTCAGCGGCACCTGGTCCTGCGCGGCGCCGGTGGCAAGCCCCAGCCGCACGCCGCGCACCAGGGCCACGCCCGCGACGCGGCTGGCGACGGCGGCCAGCTCCAGCGACACCACGGCCTTGCGCAGCGGCCAGCCGCGCTGGAGCACCGTGGCCTGCGGCGCGCCGGCCAGCGACACCGTGGGCTCCAGCAGGTCCACGTCCTCGGGCGGCAGCGGCGAGAGGAAGGCGGTGAGCGCGGCCTTCACCGCCTCGCGCACCGTGGCCTGCGACACGCCGGCCACCACCTCCAGGCCCACCGTCACCCAGACGGGCTTGTACACGGCGCGGCGCACGAAGATTTCCGTCGTCACCAGCCGCCGGGGCGCCAGCCAGCAGGCGATGGCGTCCAGGAAGGCGTCCTGGCCCTGCGTCTCCGCCGGGTCCGGCTCGAAGCGCGGAATGGCCATCACCGTCACCGCGCCCGGCGCGTCCCCGGGCTCGTTGGGCGAGAGGGCGGGGTGGAAGGCGGGCAGCACCTCCACGCGTCCCACGGCCACGCCGGGGGTGCGCAGGGTGAGGGCCTCGAAGTCCTGCGTCGTCACCAGCCTGTCTCGGTGCTGGAGGAAGCGGGTGATGTGCCGCTCTCCCTCCGTCACGCCCTCCGCGTCCGCGCCGCCCCACGTGGGCAGCGGGTTCTCCACCTGGAGCCCCGGAGGCAGCGCCGGGCCGCTCGTCACCGTGCCCGGCCCCACGTTGCCGGCGCGGCCCACGCCGTGGTCGTAGTCCACGCGCAGGGTGGCGCCGGGAGGCGGCCGTGCGCCGTGCGCGCCGTCGCCGAAGCGCAGCTCGCCGGCCTCTGCGTCCAGGCGGAACACCTTCACCCGCGTGTTGGTGGACGCGGGCGTGCCCGGCGGCAGGCGCGGGTCGGCCACCGCCACCTCCGGCCCCGCGCTCATCAGGTCGTCAATCTCCTCCCACGGCTCGGACTTGCCGTCGGTGGTGACGGTCAGCTTCACGGTGCCCGGCAGCACCGGCGCGCGCGCCAGCTTCGCCACCTGGTCCGGCTCGCCGGTGCCCGCGGGCAGCAGCTCACCCGTCACGCGCTCGCGCTGCGTCACCGGCGCGGCATTGATGCCCGCCCACAACAGCTTCGTGGTGACGGGCGCGGACGAGGTGATGCGCAGCCACGTAATCACGCGCGCATCCAGCTCCTCGTCGTCCAGCGCGGGAGGGAAGTCGCGGGTGCCCGCCTCCAGCGGGTCCAGGTTCGTCCACAGCTCCAGCTCGGCCACGGTGGAGGGCAGGGGCACGTCCACCACCACGGGCTCCGCGGGGACTTCCGCCGTGGCCAGGGTGCGCCAGCTCGCGTTGCGGTCGGCGGCGGTCTCCGGCAGCTTGCCCTCGGGCGGCAGCCGCGGGAGCTGGAACTGGAGCACCGACGAGCCCTCCGGTCGCGCCTGCCCGTTGGGCACCAGGTTGCGCCCGCCCGTGTCACCGGCCGGTGCAATGCCCACCGTCAGCACCTTGCCCTTCAACTCCTCGCGGGCGCGCTTCAGCGCGTCCGGCAGCTTCCGGTCCGCGGGCCTGAGCAGCAGCGCCACCCACAGCGCGCGGTCCAGCGCCTGGGTGTTGAGGTCCAGCGGCTCGGTGCCGCGCGGGGAGAAGGGCGTCGTCTCGTAGAACTGGAGATCGCTCGGTGGCGCGGGCGGCGGCTGGGTGGCGGTGAAGGAGGCGTAGAGCTCCTGGTAGTACTCCTTCACGCGCGCCTCGGGCGCCACGCTCCGCTTGTAGAAGAAGGCGGCCTCCACGGGCAGCACGTCCAGCCCGCGCTCGGTGCGGAAGGGCACGTTGCCGGCGCGCACCTCCACGCCGTCCGTCAGCGTGAGGGCCTGCGGCGGGCCGCCGCGCGCGTTGCTGAAGGCCACCATGCCCTTCGCGGACGACGCCGGCTGCAACGGGACACCCAGCAGCTGGAGGAACTTGAGCCGGTTGCGCTCCGGAATCTGGTTGGCGCGGTAGAGGAGGCTCTCCGTCAGGAAGGCGAAGAGCTCCAGCAGCGTGACGCCCGGGTCGGCCTTGTTGAAGTTGGTCCACTCGGGGTTGTGGACGGGAATGCGCGACAGCGCCTCGTCCAGCAGCTGCTGGTACTTCCGGTCGTCGATGGTGGGCAGGGTGAGTGGCAAGGTGGTGTTACCCCGCGAGCGTGATGTTCAGGCCGAGCCGCTCGCGCGCCCCGGTGGCGACGAGCTTGTAGGTAATGGTGGCGGTGGCGGCCCGGGCGTCCTGCGGGTCCGCATCCACGCTCACCGACTCCACCGCGATGCGCGGCTCCCACTCCGCCAGCGAGCGGGAAATCTGCTCGGCAATCTGGTGCCGCGTCGTCACGGTGTTCGGTTCGAAGAGGTAGCGCGACAGCCCCGCGCCGAACTCCGGCAGGAGGGTGCGCTCGCGCGGCTCCGTGGCCAGGATGACCTGGATGGCCTCGCGCACGTTGCGCTCGCCTTCGGACCACTGCATGCGCCCGTCCGGGCCCACGCGTGGGGGGAAGCTGATGCCTCGGCCTATGAGCTTTCCGGCGTCCATGGACTCACCCCACCCTGGGCTTCGGGAGGCAGATCTTCAGGAAGGGCATCCACCAGAAGATGATGTTGAGCAGCGCGAGGAAGATCATCAGGACGATGAACGCGCAGAGCGTGATGATGGGAATGGAGAACATGCACAGCTCTCCCAGGTCGAAGCTCAACCCGTCGTCGAGCTCGCCCTTCATCGTCTTCTCCAGGCCGGCCACGCGGGACATCTGCTTGCGCAGGCCCTTGGACAGCGTGAAGCCGACGTTCTTCTTGAACCTGCGCAGCCCGCGGATGCTGGTGTCCACGGGCAGTTCGATGCGCACCGGCCGCGCGGGCGCGTCCGGGTCGAAGAAGGGCGCCAGCGTGAAGGTCCGCGACGGCGCGCTCACCAGCGGCGGGCACAGCGCGCCGCACGCCGGCTTCAGGTACACGCAGCGCAGCACGTAGCGGGTGACGCCCGGCTCCTCCAGCCTGGACACCGGCTCCGGCTGCGAGGGCAGGGTGTACGTGCCCGCCTTCACGGCCTCCGTCAGCGCCGCCCGCAGCTCCGCCACGGACAGCTCCGTGCAGTTGTGCAGGTTGTACTCGAGTCCCCCCGTGGCCCCGGTGAAGATGACCGTGCGCTGTTGCATCGCCTCGCGCAGCGCCTTCCTCCAGGTGTTGGTCCCGGAGTTTCCCTCCACGCGCCTGTTGTTCAGCAGGTCGAACAGGCCGCGGGTGACGTGGCCCGCCGCCGGCCCTGTCGAGCTGGCATTGAAGAGCTGGTCCCACAGTGTCTTGAGCCGGGTCTCCAGGAAGGTGGCGAAGTCCACCAGCAGGAAGCGCGAGGACTCCTTCTGCGTCGCCACCGCCTCCGCCGTGCTCTTGTTCCAGGCGAGCAGTTGCTCGAACGGGACGAGGACCTGGCCCTCGGCCTCGTCCATCATCATCTCCTGGGGGTTCTGCTCGGAGGCCGGAGCCTGGAAGGCGTCGGCGGACTCGAAGGTGTCGCGGCTGGACGTGGGCACCAGCCCCACCAGCATCCGCCGGCGCTTGCCGTCCGCCGTGAAGTTCACCGGGAAGAGGGGCAGCAGGTCCTCGCCCTTCGTCAGCGTGCCCACCTGCGCGGCGGTGAGCTCCTTCCAGATGCGACGCTTGCCCCTCGGGTCCGTGGCGTCGGGCACCCACGCGCCCTCCTTGCCACTGCCCAGCTCCTTGCGCAGCACGAAGGCGGCCTTCTCGCCCTTGGGCAGGTCCACCACGTGGTCCGGCATGCCGGGCAGGCGGCACACGAGGCTCGAGGCCACCAGGTAGAAGCGCCCGTGCGCCGGCTGGTACAGCTTGGGCGTGCGCGTCGAGTCGACCGGACCCTCGCCGGGGAAGCGCTCACCGAAGCTCTCGAACTTCGTCACCAGCAGGTCCGTCAGGTCCGGCCGGGGCACCTGCTGGAGCCGCTCGGCCAGCTCCTCCATGAAGCGGTCCGATTCGAACTGGAGGATGCCCGGCGCCTGGATGCGCGCCAGCTTGTCCGTGCCCGCCCACAGCGGCGAGGCCGCCACCCACTGCACGGCATGGGGGAGCGTGGTGGTCATCATCACCATACGTTCCCCGCGCCCGGCGTATAGGAGGCACTGACGACGCTGTTGGTGATGACGGTGTCCGCCTGCACCACGCCGCTGAACTTGGACATGCCCGCGTTGACGGTGAGCATGCCGGCGGAGATCTCCGCGGTGCTGGCGTTGATGGTGACCTTCGCGGAGGCCGTCACGGTGATGCCGCTGGACTCCAGCTTCACCGAGTTGCCGTTGCTGTCCGCCACCTCGATGGAGCCGGGCCCGTCCTTGAGCGTCACCTTCTGGCCGCCGGGCGTCTCCAGGCTCAGCGTCTCCTGGCCGTCCGTGTCGTCGAGCGTAATCACCACGCCGTTGCGCGAGCGCAGCACCTTCTTCGCGTTCTTCCCCGCGCCGTCCATGCTCTCCGGCGGCGCGTCCTTGCCGTTCCACAGCGCGCCCACCACGTAGGGCCGGCGCGGGTCTCCGGCCTCGAAGCCCACCAGCACCTCGTCCTCCACGTCGGGGACGAACCACGAGCCGCGGTTGTTGCCGCCCATCAACGTCGCCAGCCGGGCCCAGGCCTCGTAGCGCCCGCCGCCCGCCGCGTCCGCGGCCCACGGCAGCGCCACCTTCACGCGGCCCTGGTTGTCCGGGTCCTTGATGTCGATGACGCGCGCCGGGTACAGCCCATAGAAGCGGCCGCCCAGGCCTCCGGCCACGCGCTCGTCCGCCACCATCTCCCACGCCGAGCCGTCCATCATGACGCCCTCCCCAGGCCCGCCCGCTCCGCGACGAACTCCGTGCGCAGGCCGCGCTCGGCGTCGAACAGGTGCTTCACCTCCGCCAGGTGGTACTTGCCGCTGAACATCGGCCCCAGTCCGGTCAGCTCCACGCGGGCGCCCACGCGCAGCTTCGCGTCCGTCTGCGCCGTGCCCCGGCCCACCACGAAGCGCCGCGCCATCTGCCGGAACAGCCCTTCCGCCCGCGCCTGGGCCTCCTGGCTGCCCATGGGCACGGCGTGGACCACGGCCTCCTTGCGCTCGGCCAGCTTGGAGGACAGCAGGCTCGCGCCGCTCTCGTCGTTGCCCAGCTCCGCGCCCAGCACGGACGGGCCCGCCTCGTGCGTCACCGCGTCCTTGTCCTGCACGCTCCAGCCGCTCACCGTCACGGCGGAGCGCTGGTTGGCCAGGTCCGCGAGCACGGTGAAGGCCAGCAGCTCATTGCCGCGGCCCAGCTTGGGTGCCTCGCCGCTGGAGCGCGCGCCGCGCTTCTTCGCCTTCAGCGTGCGCCCCTCCACCCACAGCTCCACGTCCACCGCGCGGCAGCGCTCGCGCAGGAAGGCCAGGTCGCTCTGGTTGAGCTGCGCCAGCACCTTGTGCTTCGGCCCCTGGACGTCCACCTCCGGCGTCAGCCCGTGCTTGCTGGCAATCTGCTTCAGCACGTCCGCGTCGGTGACGTCCGCGTACGTCGCCGTCCGCCGCGTCATGCGCAAGTCCTGGAGCCGGTCCTCCGCCAGCACCGTCAGCGTGGGCGGCGAGGCCTCCGGGAAGCCCGCCTCCAGGCCGGTGATGCGGCCCTCGAAGAGGATGTCCGAGGTGCCCAGCCGCACCTCGAAGGGCTTGCCGAAGTCCAGCTCCGTGCGGTCGAAGTAGAGGAAGCCGGTGTCCCCGTCCTTGGGGCCCCAGTTGCCGAAGGTGGCCTCGCACCGGTACAGCCCGTGGGCCGTCTCGGCGATGCACAGCTCCAGCAGGGCCAGTCCGAGCGAGGCCTTCTCCTCTCCGCCCACACGCAGGGTGGGGCGGGAGGACTTCAGCTTGCTGTCGGTGCTGTTTCCGTCGGCCATGGGGAGTTCCGGCTCAGTGCGCGCGCACGCGCTCCATCCGCTCGCGGTGACGCTTCAGGCTGCGCTCCAGGTCGTGGTTCTTCTGCACCTCGGAGCCGGTGGACGACTCGCCCCCCTTGGCGCCGCCCGACGACGCGGACGGTGGTGGCTCGCTGACGACTTCCATCTCGTTGATGACCACGGCCATGTGCCTGCCCCCGCTACCGCTTCACACCGATGTTGAGCCCCGCCTGCAGGTCCACGAGCTGGCCGGGCGCCAGCATTCGCGGGTTCTCGATTCCGTTCGCCGAGGCGATGGCCTGCCAGCTGGCCCCCTTGCCCTGGCCCGCCGCGATGCCCTGCATCGTCGAGCCCGACGGCGCGGACGTCATCGGCGCGGTGCCCGCGGGCTTGCCGCTGGGCGTCGTCTTCGCGCCCGCGGGCTTCTTGTCCGGGTCCTCGAAGCGCAGCGTTCCAATCTTCTGCTGCGTCAGCGTGAAGGAGACGCTGGCGCGCAGCGGCACGCCGTCCTCGGAGAACAGCTCCAGTGACTCCTCCATCCCCTCCATGATTCCGTCGAAGCGGAAGCTGCCCCACTGGAAGCGCACCGCGGGCGGGATGTACTGCGTCTCCGACTTCTTCTTCGGGGTGATGAAGAACGTCACCTTCTCCGTGAGCTTGCGGACGTCGTCCACGCCGGCGGGCTCGCCCGGGCCTTCCGGCTGGCCCGTCACGTCGAACCAGAGTTGCACGGCCAGCTTGGTGGAGCCGGTGCCCACGAACTGCTGCGCCGCCGTGCCGCGCTGGTCGCCGCCGCCCTGCGGCTGCTGGACCTGGTTGGCGTACGTGACTTTCAGCGTCTCCGGATTGAACTGCACCTCCACCGACGTCTCCTTCTCGTCGATGGGGTCCTTGAACTTGTCGTCGAGCTGGATGAGCTTCGCCTTCGCCAGCTTCGGAGCGTCGGTGGCCATGGGCTAGGTGCCTCCCTCGGACACGGCCTTGCGGGTGAGCGACTCGTAGGCAATCTGCAGCTCTTCGATGGCCACCATGCCGTCCTTGGCGTTGAGCGGCGGGGCCTTGAGCTTCACGGGCAGGCATCGCGTGAGGATGAAGCGCGCGCGCTCCTTCTGCTGGGGGCCGGGGGCGAACACCACCACCTCCGCGCTGGCGCGCAGCCGGGGGCGCGTGCGCATGGCCTCGAACCACTTCCACAGCTCGTCGTTGGCCGTCATGCCGCGCTTGAGCGTGAGCTGGCCGAAGCTGAACGCGCCGGTGAGACGGATTTGCCGGCCGTTGTTGCCACCCTCGCGGATGGTCTTCACGTCCATGGTCATCTCCAGGCCGTCGCACTCGGAGAAGGCCGCGCTGCACGCCTTGGGGCTGACGCCGGGGATGTCGATTTCCACCGCGAAGGCGAACGCGGTGAACGGGGCGATGACCGTCTCGTCTGTCGGGGTGGCCATGCGCTAGCGCGCCTCCGTGACGGTGCCGCGCTCGCCGCTCTGCACGAGCCGCACGTTGAGGAAGGTGAGGGGCTGCGACGGCGCCACCTTCAGGTCCACGAAGAAGCGGCCCTGCTCCATCTGGCTGGGGGTGTTGAGCGCATCGCCCGTCACCACCTGGAAGGCGCTCTCGGGCGTCTTCCCCGCGAAGGCGCCGCGCGTGAAGAGGCTGCCCAGCAGCGCCTCGAAGCCACGCTGCACGCGGCGCCGGAAGCTGGCGTCGTTGGGCTCGAAGACGTAGGTGGCGCCCAGCTGCAGCGCCGCCCGGCGCAGCAGCGAGAGCAGCCGCCGCACGTGAATGGGGCGCAGGTCCGGGTCCGTGGCCAGCGTGTCCGCGGACAGCGTGAGGAAGGCGCGAGGCTCCTGGCGCACCACGTTCACCTGCGCCTCCTGGAGGTCCAGCCACCGGTCGCGGCTCAGGGCCGGGTCCAGCGCCACCACGCCCTCCCACCGCTCGTTGGCCGGAGCCACCCACACCCCGCGCTCCACCGCCCGCCGCGCCAGCACGCCGCACGCGGTGCCGTCCGGAGTCATGCGCCGGGGCGCGCCCGGCTGGCCCTCCTCGGAGACGAAGGTCCACGGGTGGTAGAGCGCGCCGTAGGACAGGGCGTTCTCCTCGGCGAAGCCGATGGGCGGCACGCCGTCCTCCTCCGCGCCCAACGGGGACTGGAGCGTGGCCGCGTGGCCCATGGCCTCCTCTTCCCGGTAGTGCTCGGGCAGGGACAGCACGGCCAGGAAGTCACCCCGGGCGCACGACATCCGCATCAGCGCGCGCTGCACGGCCAGCAGGGGGCCCACGTCGTACTGGGTCACTGGCACCAGGTGCCACTTCGACTGGGGCGCCACGGTGACGGCCACGCCCGGAGCCCAGGGCCCGGTGACGCCGCCGCGCTCCGCGCGCACCCGGTAGTAGCGCGTGCCGGTCGTGCGCCCGTACAGCGTGCGCTCGGTCAGCGGCCCCCGGTACAACTCGGCGGCATCGCTGAAGTCGGGGAGGGTGGCCTCCTCCAGCACGTAGACGACGTCCGCACCGGGCACCTTTGCCCAGTCCAGGGTGAAGGCCTGTCCGGAGTCCGGCTCCTCCGGCTGCGTCACCAACGGCTCGGGCGCGGGAGGCGGCTGGAAGGCGCAGTCCAGGAACGAGCCCCACGCCGGCTCCGGCAGCGGCTCACCCGGCTCGGGCGGAGGCACGTCGGGACGGCCGGCGAGCACCCACGGTCGGTGTACCGCGTCCGGCACGGCCACCAGCGTGGCGTCCAGCCTGTCCAACACGGCGTGGATGCCCTTGAGCGTCCGGGGCTGGCTGCTCTGGTAGCGGAGGAAGTCCGCCTGCGCGAGCAGCGCCTCCGTGCCCAGCGACTTCACGTCCACGTCCAGGAAGAGGTCCGCGCCAAACGTCGCCAGCCCGTCGCGCACCAGCGAGTCTCCGGCCGGAGGCGTGCAGCCCAGGTACGCGGTGGGCTGGTCCGTCAGCCCCAGGGGCAGGGAGAAGGCCTCGCCCGCGGGGCCGGGGCCCGCCAGCGGGAAGCGCTCGGTGGGTACGCCCTGGCGCCAGTCCTGCGGCAGCCGCTCCTCGGGGAGCCGCGAGGGCAGCGTGTCGGCGTCCTCGTGCCGCGCCCGCTCCACATCGGTGGGCAGCGCGGCCCAGTGGCGCGGGTGCGCGGGGCAGAAGCCGAGCCGCTCCAGTTGCGCGGGCTGCTCCTCGCCCCGCCGCGTCCACAGGCTGAGCGTCAGCCGCTCGCACCAGGCAGGCGCGGAAGTCACATCCACCGGCACGGACGTCACGACCCGCGTCGCCACACCGGACACCTGCACCCCGCCGCCGGCCACCTGGCCCAATTGCACGGAGTCCACCGGCAGCCAGTGCTCGCCGGTGGCGGCGTCCACGATGCGCAGCAGCGTGCCCGGCGGAGGCGCTGCTTCCGGGGGCAGGTCCAGCGTCAGCGTGAGCACGCGAGGCGACACCGTGGGCCCCGGGTCCTCCATGGCGGTGACGTCCAACGACACCTCGTCGCCCTCGCCGCGCATCCACGACACGAAGGGCGTGGTGTCCACGGGGGCCACGTCCGTCTGCTGCCACACCGCGCGAGGCGCACGCACCCGCGCCGTCACCCGCCGCGACACCGGGCCGGACCACGTCAGCGCCGTCTCCTGCGCCACGGGCTCCACCGACTCCACCGGCACCAGCAGCGTGCAGCCGGTGCCGTCGAAGCTCACCCGCAGCAAATCGCCCACGGCCACGCCGCCAGGCGCCGTCACCAACAGCTCGGCGCCCGCGCCGTCCACGCTGTCCCAGTCCAGCAGCTCCACCGGCTCGCGGTGGAGGGACGTGGCCACCGTCGCCGCGTCGGACCAGCTCCCCTCGGAGCGGGCCCGTGCGAGTGCGGGCGTCGCCGCGCCGCCCTCCGTGCACCGCAGGAGGCCCGGCACGGGGAAGGTGTTGGTGCGTGCCTGGGGCCCCGCCACGCGCACCACCCAGCAGCGCTGGCCGCCGTTGCGGAAGAAGGCCCGCACCGCGGACTCGAGCTGCGCGTACACGGGCTCGCCCCGCTCGGTGTCCCAGGCCAGCAGGGGCGCCGCGCCAAACACCGCCGCGAAGTCCGCCACGTCCTCCACCGCCACCGGCGCATGCAGCGGGCCGGAGGCCGCGAAGCCGACGAAGGCGGCCACGTCCATCCGAGGCAGCGCGTCCGCCACGGGCGGAGCCTGTATCTCGAAGCGGAGGCCGGGAAGGCGTCTGGCGGCGGGGCGGCTCACGTCACTCCATCTCCAGCCGCTCGTAGGCGATGGTGAGCTCTTCAATCGCCACGTCCGTGCCCTTCGCGTTGAAGGGTCCGGACACGTGCTTGATGATGCGGGCGCGCAAGAGCTTCCACGTCTGCACCACCGCGGTGTGGTCCTCGTTCTGGAGCTGGATGGTGACGGTGCGCATGGCGTTGGCGTCGCCGTTGCGCAGCTGGTCCAGCCACTTGTAGAGGCTGAGCGAGCCAATCACCCCGCGCTTCATGGTGACGTCCGTGGCCTTGTTCAGGCCCGTAATCTTGCGGACGCTGTTCTCCTTCTCGTTGCCGTTGCGGTACTCCGCGACGGTGACCTCCATGCCCACGTTGGAGATTTCCTGGAAGCCCGCGTCCGGCCCATCGGTGGTGCCGGTGCCCAGGTCGACCAGGAAGTTGAACTGCACATAGGGGCGATCACGAAAGACGGCCATGGTTGGTCTCCAGGAGGGTTACTTCCGGTCGCCGGTCCACTGGCCGATGCGGAAGATGACGAACTCGGCCGGGCGCAGCGGCGCCACGCCGATGAGGCAGACCAGACGGCCGTTATCCAGGTCGTTCTGGCTCATGGTGCTGCGGTCGCACTTCACGAAGTACGCCTTGTCCGGCTTATCCCCGAGCAGCGCGCCCGACTGCCACTCGTTGAGCATGAAGTCCTCAATCGTCCGCCGGACGTTCGCCCACAGCTGCTCGCCGTTCGGCTCGAACACCGCCCACTGGGTGCCCTTGTCGATGGAGCGCTCCAGGTAGGCGAAGTAGCGGCGCAGGTTGACGTACTTCCACTCGGGGTCGGACGACGTGGTGCGCGCGCCCCACAGCCGGTTGCCGCGGCCCTCGAAGAAGCGGAAGGCGTTGATGCCCTCGGGGTTGAGCACCTCCTGCTGCGCCTTGCTCAGGTTGGACTCGAAGCCCAGCGCCAGGTTGACGACTTCGTTGGCGGGGGCCTTGTAGACGGCGCGGTTGACGTCGTTGCGCGCGTAGATGCCGGCCACGAAGCCGCTGGGCGGCAGGAAGATGGGCTGGCGCGTGACGGGGTCCAGCACCTTCACCCACGGGTAGTAGAGCGCCGCGTAGCTGGAGTCGATCTTCGCGCGCAGCGCGCGCACCTGCGACAGCGTCTGCCCGTTGCCGCTGTCCAGCACGGCGATGCGGTACTTCATCCGCCCCGCGTGGGAGATGAGCAGGTTGATGATGCTGGCGGCGTCGTTCGCGTAGCCGTTCTCGTACCCGAAGGTGGAGCCCGGCGCGGCGACGATGGAGATGTCCTCCAGGTCCTCGAACTGCACCAGGCCCGTCTTGCGGGTGGTGTTGACGATCTGCTGGCCCTTGTAGTCGTCCGAGTTGGGCCGCTCGCCGTCGCTACCGCCCTTGAGCAGCACCTCCAGCGAGCGCTGGGACTCGGGCGAGTCCGTGTTCTCCAGCGCGTCGTCCAGCGGCGGGCTCATGACCGGGCTGGCGAGGCTGGCGTCCATGAAGGCCTGCGCCACGCCGAGGCCGTCCGTGATTTCCTGCACGGAGATGATGATGGGGAGGTCGCGGTTCTTCGCCGTGTCCGCCGCGTCGTAGCCGAAGCGCGCGGACACCGAGTCCTCCGCTCCGGCGCGCGAGTGCTGCGGGTCCAACGCGAGCCCGTCCCACGTCTGCGCGGAGGCCGGGTCATCGGTGGGAATCACCGTCACCGCCACGGTGACGACGCGGATGTCGTAGCCGTCGCTCTCGTGGATGGTGTTGAGGAAGATGGAGGTGGCGCCCTGGGTGAACTTCCAGTCCTGCGCGTCCTGGTCCCAGTCGGCCAGGTACAGCGAGCCGGTGCCCGCGGGCGCGACGATGGGCGAGCGGATGTCGCGAATCATCACCACGTCGCGCTCGAGCAGCGCGCCCACGCGCGGGGTGCCGGCGTCGAAGGAGAGGACGTTCTGTCCCACCCGCAGCGTGAAGCGCACGCGCAGGTTGCCGGCCGAGCCCGGGTAGCGGGCCGTCAGCGCGAGCGTCTTCTGCTTGTCGGTGGCGGTGAGGTCCAGCAGCGTGCGGGCGTGGCCGTCCTTGTACTCGGTGGCCACCGCGGTGCCGCCGCCCAGGTCGATGCTGGGGTCGATGCCCGTATAGGCCGAGCCGCCGCTGCCATCCGGCTTGCGGTACACGCGGCTCACGTAGAGGCGCTTGCCACCTTCCTCGAAGAAGGCGCGCACGGCGTGCCAGGTGTAGTTGTGGAGCGAGCCGATCGTCTTGAAGGCGAGCTGCCGGCGGTTGCCGTAGATGCGCTCGAACTCCACCACGCTGGTGATGAGCTCCGGCTCCAGGTCCACCGGCCCGTACCGCGTGGGTCCGATGAAGCCCGTAGTGGTGGTGCTCACGCCCTCGATGGACTTGGCGCGGAAGCTGGTCTCTTCGATGAATACGCCAGGGGCAAGATATTCGGGCATCGGTCTTTCCTAGGGAGTTGGACCCGTGGGGGTGATCCACAGTCGAGAGCCCGGTGCGTCCTGGGTCCGCAGGACGAGCTCCTGGCCGTAGCGCAGCGTTGGCTCGAGCAGCTCCAGCGGGCTGCCCGTGTCGGCCCACACCCCCACCGGGGGCTGGGACAGCGTGAGGCACACGTCCGGCAGCTCGGGCACGGGCGTGTGGCGGGCGTAGTGGACGCGCACCTGCAGCGCCCACGACTGCTCCAGCAGCGGCGGGCCCGCGGGGAGGCTGGACGCGTCCATCGCCGAGCCCGGCGCGAAGTCCACGGGCTCCGGGTACTGGAAGAAGAGGGCGAGCCGGCCACCTTCGTCCGCGATGCCGCGCACGGTGACGCCCCCGGTGACGGTGGCCTCCACGTACGCCCACGCCGCGGGGATGCGCGCGTGGATGTCCCACAGCTCGGCGCGCAGCACGGCCAGTGGCACGGCGGACTGGCGCGCGGGCGCGGAGAACAGCGGCACGGAAGGGCCGTCCCCGGGGGACAGCGGCGACAGCGGGGACAGGGGCGAGGAGATGCAGTCCGGCGCGAAGAGGCCGCGGTGGGGCAGCTGCGCGCGGAAGGCGCAGGGGAGGAAGCGTCCCAGCGTGTCCTGGACCTCGACGATGTAGGGCCGGCGGGCGGGGAGGGCGGCCCACCACGCGTCGGTGCCCGCGTCGCCGTCGCCGTACTCGAGGTCCCTCAGGCCGGGCAGGTCCATGAGGACGTGGACGCCGGAGCGGTTGACGACGGAGGGCTTGCGCGCGGCGGGCAGGTGCTCGGGGAAGGCGCTGACTTGCAGGCCGTCACCGACGAGGGCGCCGGTGGCCTCGTCGTGGAAGCGCACGCCGAGCGGGGCGATGCGCGACAGCCGCTCCATGACGTGGATGGGCGGCCTCATGGCTCGGTCAACCTCCCCGGCGCGAGGACACGCGTCTGCACGGGGCCGGCCTCTTCGTCGGCGATGGCGGATTCGATTCCCACCATGCGAGCGATGTACGTGGCGGAGACCTGGATGTTGGGCTCGCCCGGCTTCCAGATGTTGAGCATGTCCTGGATGGACAGCGGGTCGAAGACGAGCGTCACCGTCTCCTCGGGGAGGAAGGTGTCCGTCTCGGGCGTGCCGTAGTGGTTGAGGAAGCTGGCGGTGAGGGTGGGCGTGTCCTCGAGCTGGCGCATGGCCCAGCCGAGGAGCCGGTGCTGCTTCACGGCCGTCTTCGCCCACGGCGTGAGGAGGTAATAGAGGTCCAGCGGCAGGGGCCGGCGGGTGCGGCGGCCCTGAGAGTCCACGCGGCCGGGGAGGTTGCGGCGGACGGTGCTGGGCATGACGCGGTAGAGGAAGAGGGAGACGCCCTCGTCCATGGGGGCCTTGAAGTCGGAGGCCTGGTAGAGGCGGAACTTGGCGCCCTCGAACTCCGGCTTGGGGCAGGACTGCTCCAGCAGGGCGAGCACCCCCTGTCCCACCGCCGAAATCGCCGCGTACGTCGCCAACAGCCGCTCCCCCGGGCCAGGCCGAGCCCCCTGTCCACCCACACCCCTGGGTGCGGTGGAATCGTCGGAGTGCGGACAGCAACGGGCGTGCCCACGCATCCGGACGTGCGGATCGGAGTGATCCCGCACACTTGAAGGGAGCGGCCGGGGGCTGTCAGCGGAGGGAGCGGGAGGGAAACATCCACCCCCGCGAGCAACCCCGGGAGATCACAGCGGAAGGAGGGTGGACAAAAAGCTCCACCCACTTGTGCGCGGTCCTGGGACTATCTGGAGCTTCCAGAGGGATGGTGATGACGGGGCCGGGCCTGGAATTTTCTCCGAAGGTTGTTTCGCGCCTGGCGCAGGCAGGTGGGTCCTCTGCGCGTCGCGTTGACATCCGGGATGTTCGGGCCCGCCTCGAGTCCGCGGGCCACCCCGTGCATCCAGAGGCGGCGCGCGTTCTCGAGGCCTTCCAGGGACTGACGCTCGAGGATGACGCGGGCCGGACGGTGCGGATGGATGGCGCCCAGGTCGCGGCGGCGTTCGAGCGGGACGAGTTGCTGTACCTACGAGCGCTCCTGCCTTCGCGGTTGTGTCCGGTGGGCGAGGGGGCCGGGATGATCTATCTGGTTGCCGAGGACGGCCGGTGGGTCGCGCTCCACAATGGCTGGACCGTGATGTGTGTCTTTGCTGACGCGAATCATGCGCTCCTGTTTGCTCTCACGGACGAAAATCCAGAGGCAGACATGCGCATGCTTGGGCGGGACGACGTCCCCGACGGATATTGAGAGTGCCGCGCCTTGGAGGACGTGCTGTTCTGTGACGCGAGAACATTGGGAGGGATGGTGTCCAACCGGACAGTGACGGACGACTTGAATGAGGGACTCGGCACAGCACGGTGGGACGACGACCCGACGAGCATCCGAATGCTCTACCCTGAGGCGTATGTCCGGGCCATGCCAGGGGTTGGAGCTCCTCTCATCGTTCCGGAGTTCGTCGAGGGGCTCGATGTCATCAAGGTGAAGGGCTATTTCTTCTTCAGCCAGGAGAGGGTGCAGTACGTCGTCCTCAGCGAGAGCTCCGACACGGACGACGTCGATGTCCGGCCGTGTGTACGTGCACTCGCGCAGCGCTTCGGCTTTGGACCCATCACCGACTCAAAGCGGCAATGCTGGATGGTTCGCGGAGTTCAAGTGATGCTTCAACTGCTTGACTCGGTTGACGAGGACGGCGTCACGTCCGGATTCTACCTGCGGGTGAATCGTCCAGGAGTCCATCAGCCCGACTTTCGTATCTTCGAGGGGCGTCCCACGTCACAGACGCGGGAACCTCGCCTGTCGTCCATGCGGGAGCACCCCGAGATGACAGCGACGGTTCGGCCAGACCGTTTCGTCGTCTGCCCCTCCTGTGGCAAGGCATTCAGCCTGACTGATTCAGCTCGATGGGATGGCTCGCGCCACGTCACCTGTGGCCAGCGGATTCGACTGGACTCCGGTCATGATTGATCCGCCCCGCACTTCGTTCGGAGACCCGGAGTGACTCATGCCCATGGTTGACTGTCCAGCCCATGGATTGGTGGAGGCCGCGTTTTACTGTCCCCATGTCTCAATTGGCCTGAAGGAGGGCGTTGCGTGCGAGATGGATTTCGTTTTCGATGACTTGGGCGACGCCTGCCTGTTGTGCTCGACTTGTCTGGCGGTGGCGCGTGAGTACGTCAGGGCAAATCAGTCCGAATCCATCGAGAACTATCCGATAGGCCTCAAGGGGGGATGCATCGACCATCTCCAAGAGTGGAGCGAGAAGGTGAACCACGTGGACCTGAATGCGCTCCTCGAGGCAGCGGAGAAGCGAACGCGACGGCGTCCGGAACGCTGACATCCTTCCGATTCGGCATTCCTCTGAAAGGAGCGCCATGATGGTCGAGTGCGAACGCCACGGGCTTGGCTTTGGGAGCCGCTGCTGCGACCATGTTGCAGTGGCCATAGACGAAGGTCTGCCACTGGCCGCGAGAGTGTTTGTGGACGGAATGACAGATCCCCATCATCTCTGTCCAGCCTGCGTCGAGCCGATCGAAGCGTGGCTTTCTGCGTATCGGCGGGGCGCTCAATCAACGCCTGAGCCGGACTACTCCATGACTGGCAGATGCGTTGAGTGTATGCGTGAGTGGTACAGGGCTACCGGCTTGGGCGACCTCAGTATTGCAGTGCGAAGAGCACGCGAAGACCGCCTGGAAATCGAGCAAGAGCGCGGTGCTTGATACTCTACTCGGTCATGGGGCCTACTTGAGCTGGGCTGCTGCATCGATCGGTCCCGAAGAGATGCCGGCTTCAAGGTTCCATGATTCGAGAACAGGCAGCCAGCGAATCCAAGCAGGAGGCGGTCAGGCTCCGAAGCACATGGCAGAGTGGCGAAAGCTCGCCTACACTATGTTTTCGCTGGTCGAAGATCCGGATTTACCGTGTTCTACTGTGAGACTCATGGCGCGGCACCGTCTGTGTATTCTTGTCCTCATGTCGCAAGCGCCATGGGTGCAGGCGCAGCGTGTGATGTGGATTACGTTTTTGACGACTTTGGCCAGTCGTACCTGTTGTGTTCAAGCTGTCTGGCGGCAGCACGTCAGTACATGACATCCAACCCGCCAGAGCTCATCGAGGGGTATCCGGTCGACATCGTGGGAGAATGCGAATTCCACGTGCAAGAGTGGAGCAAGAAGGTGAACCACGTGGACCTGGATGCACTCTTCGAGGCGGCGGAGAAGCGAACGCGGCGGCGGCCGGAGCGCTGTCCGCCTGCCGACTCGATGAGCTGAGCTTCATCCCGTTCGAGAAGTCCTTCCAGGTGGCCCAGGAAGGTTGTGGCGGACCAGGCTCCGGGCGCTCTCCCCCACGCCGCCTCTCGCGCCCAGGCCACCCATCGAGCGCACGCTCCCGCCTTCGCCGAAGCCCTGCGCCACGAGCTTCCCCGGTGCCCAGATTCCCAAGGGGTCCGCCCTCGGGGGAGAGATGCTGGAGCTTCCGGGCTACCAGGAAGTCCATTCGGTCTACAGCGGGCCCCGCTACGAGGTCTTCCGCGTGCGGACGGACAGCGGTGCGTCCCATGTCGTGAAGACCGTACGTCCCGGTCCCCTCGCGGAAGCCAGCGCCGACATGCTCCGCCACGAGCACGCGATGCTCCTGGAGCTGCGCGATGTCCCGGGCGTCTCGCGCGCCCTCGGGCTCGTGGACCTGGCGGGGCTCCCGGCGCTCGTTCTCGAAGACGCGGGGCCGTGCTCCCTCCAGGACTGGCTGCGCCGGGGCCCGCCGAGCGTGGAGACCTTCCTGGAGCTGGCCATCTGTATCGCGGACGTGCTCGGCGCGCTGCACCGCAAGCACGTCATCCATCGCGACCTCAACCCCGCCAACCTCGTCGTGGCACCGGACGCACGGCGCCTGGTCCTCATCGACTTCGACCTGTCCACGCGCGTCCCCGGCCTCGTCCAGGCGATGGGCATCCCCGGGGGCCTCGAGGGGACGCTCCAGTACATCGCTCCCGAGCAGACGGGACGGATGAACCGCCTGGTGGACCACCGCGCGGACCTGTACGCGCTGGGCGCGACGTTCTACGAGATGCTCACCGGCGAGGCGCCCTTCCTGTCGGCGGACCCCGGGGAGCTCGTCCACGCGCTCCTCGCGAAGCCGCCCGTGCCTCCGGCCGAAAGGGCGCCCCAGCTCCCGGCAGTGCTCTCTGACCTGGTGATGAAGCTGCTCGCGAAGGTGCCCGAGGAGCGCTACCAGAGCGCCCGGACGCTGGCGGCGGACCTTCGCGAGGCCGCGCGGCGGTGGCACGAGTCTGGCGCCATCGCCCCCTTCGAGCTGGGGCGGCGCGACGTGGCGCGGGAGCTGGTGATTCCCGACACGCTCTTCGGGCGCGAGCGCGAGCTGGAGGCCATGGAAGCCGCCCTGGCCCGAGTCCGCGCGGGCGCAAGCGCGCGGGTGCTGGTGAAGGGTCCCGCGGGAAGCGGCAAGTCCTCGCTCGCGCGGGCGTTGCATGGACGGGTGGAGGGGGGGGGCAGGTTCCTCTGCGGCGGCTGCGCTCCGCTCCGGGGCCATGTGCCCTATGCGCCCTGGGTGGAGGCCTTCCGGGGCCTCGTCGCCGGGCTCCAGGAGGAAGCGCCACAGGACGTCTCCGCATTGCGCGGTCGCGTCCAGCAGGCGCTGGGCACGCGAGGACGCGTCCTCACCGCGCTGCTCCCCGGACTGGAGGCGCTCACCGGCGAGCAGCCCCCGGTGGTCGCGCTCGGGCCGAAGGAGGCGGAGAGCCGCTTCCACCTCGTCTTCCAGTCCTTCCTCCACGCCCTCGCCACGCGGGAGCGCCCGCTCGTGCTGTGGCTGGATGACCTCCAGTGGGCGGACGCGGCCTCGCTCGCGCTGCTCGAACGCGTCGTGCTGGACCCGGACCTGCACCACCTGCTGTTGCTGGGTGCGTACCGCCCCGAGGAGGCGGACCCCGCCCATCCCCTCGCGCGCACGCTGGAGTCCCTCCAGGCGGCGGGCGTGCACTTTCAGTCACTGGAGCTGGGGCCGCTGGACCTGTCCGCGCTGGAGTCGCTCTGCGGCGACACGCTCCGCTGCGGCCCTGAGCGCGCGAGCCCCCTGGCCAGGTGCGTGCTGGAGAAGACCGCGGGCAACCCCTTCTTCGTCCATTCCTTCCTCCGGCACCTGCACCGCACGGGGCTGCTGGCCTTCGACGTGGAGCGGGGCACGTGGGAGTGGGACCTGGACCGCATCGAGCAGGCGGAAGTCACGGAGAACGTGCTGGAGCTGATGCTGGCCGCCATCTTCCGCCTCCCGGAGCGTACCCAGCGCCTGCTGAAGGCGGCGGCCTGCATGCGGGGCCCGGTGGACCTGTGGCTGCTCGCCGCGGTGGTGGGTGCGCCCGTCGAGGACACGGCCTCGGACCTCTGGAGCGCCATTCGTGAGGGGCTTCTCGTCCCGGTGGGTGAGGTCCCCCACTTCCACCCCACGCATGAAGACGCCGCCGGCCCGCAGGCGTCCCTGCACGCCGCCTACCGCTTCGTGCATGGCCGCATCCAGCAGGCCGCGTACTCACTGCTGGCGGAGGACGAGCGCCGGCGGTTGCACCGGGACATCGGGCTGCAGCTCTGGGCGGAGGCCTCCGAGCCCGAAGAGGAGCAGCGGCTGTTCGAGGTGGTGGACCACCTCAACCAGGGCGCGGAGCGCGGGGACGCGGAGGCGGAGCGTCACTGGCTCGCTGGCCTCAACCTGCGCGCGGGCCGCAAGTCCCGGGACGCGTCGGCCTTCGACGCCGCGCTCGCATACTTCCTGCGCGCGCGGGAGTTGCTGACGCCGGAGGCCTGGCACTCCCAGCGTGAGCGGATGTTCCACCTGCACCGGGACGCGGCGGAGTGCGCACAGCTCACGGGGGACGGCGCCCTGGCCGAGTCCCTCCTCGAGACGGCGATGGCGCACGCGGCGACGCCCGTGGAGAAGGCGGACCTCTTCGGGCTGAGGATGAGCGCGTGCACGCTGCGGCGCGCGCACGCGGAGGCCCTCCACTGGGGGAGGGAGGGCCTGCGGCTGCTCGGAGTGGCGCTGCCGGAGGGCGACGCCACAGAGGCCTTCCGGGCGGAGTTCGCGAAGATGGAGGAGTTCCGGCGGGGCCGCTCGGATGGGGAGCTGCTCGCGGCGCCGCCCATGACGGACCCGGCGCCGCTGGCGTGCATGCGATTGCTGATGCACGCGGGGGTGGCGGCGTGGTTCTCCGACCCACCGCTGTTCTCCTTCATCTACACGCGCATGCTCAACCTCTCGCTGGAGCATGGCAACTCGGTGTACTCGGCCTATGCCTACGTGTGCTTCGGCATCATCTTCGGAGAAGTGCGGGGCGACTTCGCGTCGGGCCACCCGTTCAGCCGGCTGGGGGTGGAGCTGAGCCGGCGCTCGGCGAATCCGCGCGAGGAGTGCCGGGTCCTCTCCGCGTTCCTGTTCTACATGCACCACTGGCGCGAGCCGCTCCGCTCCGCCCTGCCACTGTTGCGCCGGGGCATCGACGCCGGGCTGGAGAGCGGGGAGCCGCAGTTCGTCGCCTACCTCCTGGCGAGCACGGCCTTCACGCGGCTGCGCATGGGCACGGAGCTGGGCCGCGTGCGGACGGAGGTGGAGTCCGGCCTGGCCTTCGACCGGAAGAGCGGGCAGCACGCCATGGCCGACGTGCACCTCGCGATACGCCAGGCGGTGCGGTGCCTTCAGGGGAGGACGCGCGAGCGCGCGGGCTTCGACGACGACGGCTTCGACGCGCGGGCCTTCGAGGACTCCGCGCGGAGGGACCCCACCATCCTCTGCCAGTACGAGGTCCTCCGCCTCCAGACGTCGTACCTGGTGGGGGACCTGGCGGGGGCGCGGGAGTGGGCGCGGGTGGCGGAGGCGCACCTGCCCTTCGTGCGCTGGCTCTTCACCGCCACCGAGCACGCCTTCTACGCGGCGCTGACGCTGGCGGCGAGCGAGGAGGACGCCCCCGCCGCGGAGCGCGAGTCGCTCGTCGAGCGGCTGGAGCACCACCACCGGAGGCTCGGCGCGTGGGCGGAGTCCAACCCGGGCAACTTCCGCCACCGCCACCTCCTGGTGTCCGCGGAGCTGGCGCGGGTGAAGGTGCGCCACAACGAGGCGATGACGCTCTACGACGAGGCCATCGACCTGGCGCGCGAGGAGGGCTTCCCGCAGGACGAGGCGCTCGCCAACGCGCTGGCCGGCCGCCTCTACCATTCGCTGGGCCGCCGCAGGGTGGCCGCGCTCTACCTGCGCGCCGCGCGGGAGGGCTTCGCCCGCTGGGGCGCGAAGGACGTGGTGGCCATGCTTCAGGAGGAGTTCCCGGACGTCCAGGCTCCGGAGGCGGGCTCCTGGGAGCGGCCGGTGACGCCGACGGGCGAAGAGCCGCGCGGGGCGGCGCTGGACCTGCTGAGCATCATGAAGGCAGCGCAGATGCTGTCGGGAGAGATGGCGCTGGAGCGGCTGCTGGAGAAGCTGATGGCAGTGTGCCTGGAGGCGGCGGGCGCGCAGCGGGGCGCGCTGGTGCTGGAGTCCCAGGGGGCGCTCGTGTTGCACGCGGTGGGGATGGTGTCGGAGCCGGTGGAGCTGGTCCGCGAGCCGCTCGCGGAGGCGCGCCAGGTGCCGGGCTCGCTCATTCGCCACGCGTACCGCACGGGGGACCTGGTCGTCCTCGGGGACGCGGCGCACCAGGGGCGCTTCGTGTCGGACGCCTACGTGGCGCGCGAGCGGGTGAAGTCGGCGCTGGCGGTGCCCATCCGCCGGCATGCGAGGACGGTGGGGGTGCTGTACCTGGAGAACAACCTGGCCACACATGCCTTCAAGCCGGACCGCGTGCAGGTGCTTCAGTTGCTGTCCTCTCAGATGGCCATCTCCCTGGAGAACAGCTTCCTCTTCGAGGAGCGGAAGCGGGCGGAGGCGTCGGTCCGCTTCCTGGCGGAGTGCAGCATGGTGCTCGCCGAATCGCTGGACTTCGAGGCGACGCTGATGCGCGTGGCCCGCCTCGCGTCGCCCGTCCTGGGGGACGGCTGCGCCATCGACGTGGTGGACGAGGACGGAAGCCTGCGGCGCGTCGTCACGACGCACTCGGACCCGACGCTGGAGTCGGTGTCCCGGGAGCTGCAGCGGGACTACCCGCCCGACTGGAATTCACCCCAGCCGTCCGTGTGGGTGATGAAGACGAAGCAGCCGCTGCTGCTGCCGGAGCTGACCGACACCATCCTCGCGCCGCTGTGCCGGGACGCGCGGCACGCCCGGCTCATCCGCTCCCTTCGAGCCCGGACGTTGATGGCGGTGCCGCTCCTCGCCCGAGGGCGGACGCTGGGGGCCATCACCTTCGTCTGTGCCAGTCCGGGGCGGCGCTACAATTGCTCGGACCTGGCGCTGGCGCAGGACCTGGCGCGCCGGGCCGCCATCTCCCTGGACAACGCGCGGCTGTACCGCGAGTCCCAGCAGGCCATCCACCTGCGCGACGAGTTCCTCTCCATCGCCGCGCACGAGCTCTACACGCCCATCACCGCGCTCCAGCTCTCCGTGCAGGGGCTGGCGCGGGGTGGGGCGGCGCCGTCACCGGAGACGGTGCTGCGCACCGCGAGGACCACGCAGGCGCAGACGCGTCGGCTGGCCCACCTCGTCGACGAGCTGCTGGACGTGTCCCGCATCGAAACGGGCCGCCTGCATCTGCACCTGGAGCCGGTGGACCTCGCCGCCGTCGTACAGGACGTGGTGGAGGGAATGAAGGATGCCTTCACGCGGGCCCAGAGTCCCCTGAACCTCCACGTGGACGCCTGCTGCGCGGGACGTTGGGACCGCGTCCGGCTGGAGCAGGTGGTGACGAACCTCCTGTCCAACGCGCTCAAGTTCGGCGCCGGCCGGCCCATCGAGGTGCGGCTGGAGGAGGTGGACGCCCACGCCAGGCTGGACGTGGTGGACCAGGGCATCGGCATCCCTCCGGCGCGGCTGCCCTTCATCTTCGGTCGCTTCGAGCGGGCCGTCTCGTCGCGGGAGTACGGAGGCCTGGGCCTGGGCCTCTTCATCGTGCGGGAGATTGTCTCCGCGCTGGGCGGGCGGGTGTCGGTGGAGAGCACGGAGGGGCAGGGCTCGCGCTTCACCGTGGAGCTGCCCAGGACGGGGCCTCCTGATGTACGCCCGGCTCCGGGGGAGGCTCCGGAGCCGGTGGCCCACGCCTGAAGGCCGGCCGTTGCTAGCGCGAGCGCGCCTTCAGTCCATGCCGGCGCATCAACTCGAAGAACGCGCGCCGGTGCTTCCCGCTGGCCCGCGCCGCCGCGGCGATGTTGCCCTCGTGCTCGGTGAGGGACTCCTCCACCCACGCCTTCTCGAAGGCCTCCACCACCCGCCGCTTCGCCGCCTGGAAGGACTCGCGCGACTGCCGCTGCGCCTCCAGCCGCGCGGCTGAGGAGGGCATCACCTCCGAGAGCAGCGGCAGGTGCTCCACCTCCACCCGCCTCCCCGGCCGGGTGCACAGCAGGAAGCGCGCGCAGTTCTCCACCTCGCGCACGTTGCCCGGCCATGAATACGTGAGCAGCCGCTCCAGCGCCTCCGCGGTGAAGGACACCGGCGCCTGGCCATACTCCGCCGCGTAGTGCTCCAGGAAGTGCTCCAGCAGGGGAGGGATGTCCTCCGGCCGCTCCCGCAGCGGCGGCACTTCAATGGGCAGCACCCGCAGCCGGAAGAACAAGTCGAACCGGAAGTTGCCCGCCTGCGTCTCCGTGAGCAGGTCCGCGTTGGTGGCGGCAACGATGCGCACGTTCGAGCGGTGCAGCTTCGAGTCCCCCAGCGGCCGGTACTCCTTCTGCTGGATGAGCCGCAGCAGCTTCACCTGGTTCGCCAGCGGCAGCGCGTCCACCTCGTCCAGGAACAGCGTCCCGCCTTCCGCCTCCGCCACCAGCCCCCGGTTGCGCGTGCGCGCCCCGGTGAAGGCCCCGCCCACGTGACCGAACAGCTCGTTCTCGAAGAGGTCCGAGGGCAGTGCGCCGCAGTTGACGGGGATGAAGGGGTGGGGCGCGCGCGGGCTCTGCTCGTGGATGCGCCGCGCGTACAGCTCCTTGCCGACCCCGCTCGGCCCCTGGATGAGGACTTCCGCGTCATTGGCCGCTGCTGCGGCGACCAGCGCCAGCAGACGGAGATGGACCGGACTGCGTCCCAGGATGGTGATCATGTGCGAGCCCCCCCGCGACACCCGAACGCTACCGACCTTCCAGACTCCTTCAAGAAAACAGCATGTCTCGAAATGTCGGAGAAGGTCGTGACTTTCATCGTCCTACCCGTGGGATGGGGACTCGCCTGGAGACCCGATCGAGCACACACGGATTGAACGGGCTTCGCGGATTTTCTTCCCTCACGGGGGGCTCAAGGCCCTCAGTCGTGGGTGCCGATGTGCTGGTCGCCGTGGGCGTCGCAGACCCAGTGGAAGGCGCAGGAGCACGCCACGGCGCGGGCGCGCGTACAGCAGCGGCCGCCAAAGTGCTCCGGCAGCGCAACGGCATCCTCGTCCGGAGGAGGCTCGGGCAGCAGCAGCGGCTCCACGAAGTCCTCGATGCGCTCACAGCCCCCAAACTCGTCGAACATGGCCGACCTCCAGGCTCACGAGCGTCAAGGTAGAGAGGGGGTCTGACAGGAGGGCGCCCCGTGGTGGCGGATGGGGCCGTCCCGCCAGCCGTCCTGCAAGCGTCAAAGTGGCCTCTGTCCGGGGGTGGATCCTTCCATCGGTGAACGCCCTACGGGCTGACTGTGGGGAAGTGAACCTGTTGCGGCGGGTGCAAGTGGGCGGCATGGAAGAAGCTGGGGTCCCGGCGGTCAAAGAGGCGGAGGTGTGGAGGCCATGCGCAGGGAACGGCGGATCATCGGCGTCTTCGGATCAGGCAAGGAGGACCACGAGGAACGGGTCATCCCGCTCGTCCGGTGGATCGCCGAGGCGGGGTTCGACCTGCTCACCGGAGCAGGCAGCGGCGTCATGCGCGTGGCGGCGGATGCCTTCGTCCAGGTGGAGGGCCGGCGGGGCATCTCCATCGGCATCGTCCCGGGCACGGTGGACGGCGGTGAATACCGGCCCCGCTCCGGCTACCCCAACCCCGGCGTGGAGCTGGCCATCTACACCCACCTGCCGCTCAGCGGCGAGCAGGGCACCGACTTGCTGTCCCGCAACCACATCAACGTCCTCACCCCCCACGCCCTGGTGGCGCTGCCGGGCGGCGCGGGCACCGCCGCGGAGGCCGCCCTGGCCCTGCGCTACGGCAAGCCCGTCATCCTCTACGGCCCCCCGGAGGCCTTCCGCCGCTTCCACTCCGAGCTGGAGCGCACCGACTCCCTGGAGCGCGTGGCCGAGTTCATCCGGGAGGCCGTCCGGGAGCCGGGCCGCCTGTCTGCCCACTAGCGACGGGATTCCATGGAGTTCCCGGTTTGACGCGACGCATGCCAACGGCGTTTCCGAACCGTCTAGAATGGTACACAGGGGGGAGACGGGTGGAACCGCTGAAGGAACGGGCGGCCACACCGTTTCTCGTGCGCTCACATGATCAGTGCCCAACATCCGCTCGCCAGCTGGTTCCTCGTGGTCTCGGTGGCCTTCTTCCTGCTGGTCTACGCGCTGCCGCTGCTGCTGATACCGCTGACGTGGGCGCGCTGGTTCGGGTGGAAGCCGCAAGAGGGGAACACCGACCTGACGGTGTACTTCGCGCGGTGCCTGGGCGCGGTGGCGCTGGCCATCATCAGCACGGTGGTGCGCTACATCCCGGACCCGGGGAGCCAGCCGGTGCTGTTCGACCTCATCGGGATGGTGTGCGTGGGCATGGTGGTGGTGCACGTCTGGGGCGCCCTGAGGAAGGCCCAGCCGCTGTCGGAGACGGTGGAGATCTTCTTCTACGCGGTGGTGGGTGTGGTGGCGGTGTGGATCCGCTTCGGGATGCTGACCTGAGGGAGCGCCCATGCTGCCGGCGGACACAGACCCCATCCTCACCTCGCTGGCGCCGTACATTCCCGGCGCCGTGCTCCGCAAGCTGGAGCACACGGAGCCGCACGCGCTGCCGCCGGTGGAGTCGGTGCGCGGCGCCATCCTCCTGCTGGACATCGCCGGCTTCACGCCCATCGTCGTCAGCCTGAGCAACGCGGGGCCGCGCGGCATAGACGCGCTCCAGCGCCTCTTGACGAGCTACTACACGGAGATGATCGACGTCGTGAAGGACCACGGCGGCGACATCTACCAGTTCGCCGGAGACTCCATCCTCGCCTGCTTCGAGCCCGCGCCGGGCGAGGGTGACGCGGGCGTGGTGCAGCGCACGGCCCGGTGCGCGCTGGGCGTGCAGCGGCGGCTGATGCGCTTCGCGCAGCTGGAGTTGCTGGGCCAGCGCTTCACCGTGTCCTCGCGCATCGGCATCGGCTTCGGTGAGTCGCACCGCATCGTGCTGGGCTCCACGGGCATGTGGATGCACCCGGCGCTCATCGGCCAGCCGCTGGAGCAGGCGGTGAGGGCGGAGAAGCGCGCCACGGTGGGCGAGGTGCTGCTCAGCCCCGAGGCGTGGGCGCTGCTGCCGGACGCCGCGCGAAAGGGCGAGCCGCGCGACGGCGCCTGGCGCCTGGAGCCCTCCGCGCCCTTGCAGGCCTGGCCGGCGCCGTCCTTCACGCTGTCGGGAGGCGACGACCTGGTGGGGCGGTGCGCGCTGCTTTTGCACCCGGTGCTCTTCACGAAGATCACCACGGCGCACCAGGAGTTCAGCGGCGACTTCCGCGACGTCACCTGCTTCTTCCTGCGCTTCACCAACACCAGCAAGCCCGGGCAGGCGGAGGACTTCACCCGCGAGCTGAACGCCTTCTACGAGTACGTCCAGCGTGAGAGCGCGCACCACGGCGGCGTGCTCCTGATGACGGACTTCACGGACAAGGGCAACGTCCTCTACGTCATCTTCGGCGCACCCACCGCGCTGCAGAGCAAGGAGGTGCTGGCCAGCCGGCTGGCCTGCAAGATCCTCCGCGAGCGGGAGAACTTCCCCTTCGTGCAGGAGCTGCAGATTGGCATCGCCACGGGGCACGCGTACTTCGGCGACATGGGCTCGCCGTGGCGCAAGGGCTACTCGGCGCTGGGCGAGGTGGTGAACATGGCCGCCCGGCTGATGACGCACGGGCGGGGCACGGGCATCCACGTCGATGCGAACACGGAGCGCAAGCTCCAGCAGAACGGCTTCGCCACCGACTTCGTGGAGAACGCGAAGCTCAAGGGCGTGACGCGCGAAGTCCCGGTGTACCGGCTGCAGGCGGAGGTGCGCCGCAGCCTGTTCATCAAGGGCAAGGGCGACATCGTCGGCCGGCGCACCGAGCTGGACGCGCTGCGCACCGCGGTGGGCGAGTCCTTCGAGGGCAGTGGCCGCATCTGCGTGGTGTCCGGCGAGGCGGGCATCGGCAAGTCACGGCTGGGCGCGAAGGTGGTGGAGGAGGCCGAGGAGCGCGGCGCGCGGAGCCTCTACGGCATCTGCTATTCGTACGAGATGTTCACCCCCTTCTTCCCGTGGAAGGAGGTGCTGGTCCAGGTCTTCGGGCTGCATGACGGAGACGACCTGGAGACGCAGTTGGTCCAGCTGCGCCTGGGTTTCGAGGGGCTGGAGGACACGGGCCCGGAGTGGATACCGGTGCTCGCGGGCATCCTCGGCATGCCGGTGGAGGAGGAGCCCGTCACGCGCGAGCTGGACGCGCGGCGCAAGAACCAGAAGCTCTTCCAGATCATCCTCCAGCTGCTGGAGAAGCATGCGCGGCAGACGCCGGTGCTGCTGTTCTTCGAGGACCTGCACTGGGCGGACAACATCTCCGTCGACCTCATCGAATACGTGGCGGCGCGGGTGGCCTCGCTGCGCGTGACGCTGCTGGTGACGATGCGGCCGGGCGAGCACCTGAAGAACCTCAAGGGGCTGCCCGGCCTGCACCGGTTGGACCTGTCCAACCTGGACGACGAGGACACGCGGGCGCTCTTGCGGCTGCACCTGCGCATGGAGCCGCCGGACACGGCGCTGGAGGACATGCTGCTGGCGAAGGTGCAGGGCAACCCGTTCTTCACCGAGTCCATCGTCCAGGGGCTGGTGGAAGGCGGCTACCTGGGGCCGGTGTCGCCGGGCTCGGAGCGGATGGAGCGCAAGCGGAGCCTCCAGGCATTGGAGCTGCCGGACAGCATCCAGGACGTGGTGCTGGCGCGCATCGACCTCTTGAGCGAGACGGAGAAGCTGGTGGTGAAGGTGGCCTCGGTGGTGGGGCGCATCTTCACGCTGGAAGCGGTGGCGGAGCTGGCGCCGGGCTCGGTGCCGCGGCGGCGCATCCGCGAGGCCATCGACACGCTGACGAAGCTGGGGCTCATCCTGCTGGAGGTGGAGGAGCCCTTCACCTGTATCTTCAAGCACATCGTCATCCGCGACGTGGCGTACAACACGCTGCTGGTGTCCGCGCGCGAGGACCTGCACCGGAGGATGGCGCGCTTCATCGAGACACGCGCGGGGGACAACCCCGTGAAGTCCGCGGGCATCCTGGCCTACCACGCGCTTGCCGGAAACGACGAGCTGAAGGGGCTGGAGTACACGCTGATGGCGGCGCGCAGCGCGCGCGAGCAGTACGCCAACGACGACGCCATCCACCACTACAACCGCGCGCTGGAGATTCTCGGCGGCACGCAGGCGTTGGACCCGGACGAGGTCCTCCTCAAGACGCGCACGGTGATGCAGGAATTGGCGGAGACGCTCCTGCAGGCGGGCAACTACGCGGGCGCCATCCACATGTTCGAGCAGTGCCTGGCGGACGAGGAGCAGGAGTCGCGCCGGGCGGAAATCCACCTGGGCCTGGGGCGGGCGCACCAGGAGAAGGGCGAGTCGAAGCGGGCCATCCAGGAACTGGAGACGGCGCTGGTGCTGATGGGCCGCACCATGCCGCGCAACCTGGTGGCGCTCGGAGTGCGCACGGTGCTCGCGCTGGGGCTGCACCTGCTCTACGGCGTCTTCCCGTGGCTGGTGCGACCCCTGGGCTCCCGGCTGCCGCTGTACCTGAAGCAGCTGTCGACGCTCATCTCGCTCATCAAGATCTACTACTTCGCGGACATCGGGAAGCTGACGTGGGCGACGATGGTGGCCGCGACGATGGCCGAGCGCTCGCGCAGCGAGTACGGACTGAGCCTGGCGAGCAGCTACTACGGCTCGCTGCTGTTCGGCTCGGGGCTCCTCAAGCGCTCCGGGACGTGGTGCCACCGGGCGCTGGAGCACGCGAGGCGCTCGCGGGACTCGGCGGCGGAGGGCATTGCCCTGAGCCGGCTGGCGACGCTGAACATCTTCACCAACGAGCAGGCGCGGGGCATGCAGTACGGCGAGGAGGCGGTGGCGCTGCTGCGGCAGGTCGGTGACATGTGGGAGGTGCAGACGGGGCTGATGATGCTGGCGACGAGCCAGTTCCTCGCCGCGCGCTTCGAGAGCGCGGAGCGCACCTACCGGGAGATGGGGCGGATGGGCGTGGAGCTGAACGCGCTGATGCACCAGGGCTGGGCGCACGCGTGGGTGCCCATGTGCCGCTACCTGCGAGGGGACGGGGACGTGGGGGAGCTGTGCGCGGAGCTGGAGGAAGGGCTGCGCATCAGCATCGAGGTGCAGGACCTGGCCAACCAGTGCGCGAGCCTCAACCACCTGGTGAACGTGGCGGTGCGGGAGCACCAGGTGGAGGAGGCGGCGCTGATGGCGGTGCGCGCGGACGAGGCGCTCTGGCGCTACCACGTGCTGGTGCCCTTCCTGCAGATTGGCCTGGTGGACGCGGCGGAAGGTGCGCTCTTCGCGCTGGAGCAGGGCGCCGTCTTGGTGCCGAAGGAGCAGCTCTGGGCGATTGTCCGCCGCTGTGCCTTCAAGGCGCGGGCGCTGGGGAAGCTCTACCCGTACCTGCGGGGCCCGGCCATGCGGGTGACGGCGCGGGCGAAGGCGCTGAAGCGCGGCGCGAAGGCGGCGGAGCCGCTGTTCGAGCGCGCGCTGAAGGTGCTGGAGGCCACGCCCAACCGCTGGGAGACGGGCGTGGCCTACCTGGACGCGGCGGTGGCGCTGCCGCACCGCCGCGGGGAGTTGCTGACCCGCGCGAGGGAGGTGTTCGTCTCCATCGACGCGCAGGCGGAATTGCGACGCGTGGACCGGCTGGCGGCGGAGGCCATCGTCGCCGCGCCGGCGATGGCGTCGTAGCAGGCGTCAGGTCAGCCGCTGCGGCTGCAGTCCCAGGGTCTGCATCTGCGCCACGTCCCACGCCTCCAGCGCATCCTGACCGGCGATGTAGCGCCGGGCCTTGTTCTTCACCGGGTTGCGGATGCTCAGGATCTCCGGCCCGGAGAAGAGAATCGTCTGCTTGTACCGGGGCATGTCGCTCATGGTGAGCTTGGACCAGTAGTGCTTCGCGATGTTGGGCAGGCTGCCCAACTCCATGCACAGCCGGTGGAAGTGCTCCACCACCTCGGACGGGTGCAGATTCTTGGGCTGGTGGCACAGCGTGTAGCCGTCGTAGTCGCGGCTGACGGTGCCGGGCAGCAGTCGCCCTTCCGACTGCAGCTCTCGGAAGAACGGCGTCTCCGGGTACGGGCAGACGATGCCGAGGAACGTCACGGAGAAGTACTTCAGGTCCGCGAGGTACATGGGCAGCTTCTGCAGGTACTCGTTGGTATCTCCGTCCGAGCCGACGATGAGCCCGAAGGACAGGAGGATGCCGGCGGAGAACACGCGGCGGATGACGGCGTCCACCTCGCTCAGCTTGTTCTGGCCCTTGTTCATGGCCTTGATGGAGTCGGGGTTGAGCGACTCCAGGCCGGTGTACACGTACCGGCACCCGGCCTTCGCCATCAGCTTCACCAGCGCCTCGTCCTTGAGGACGTTGAAGGTGAGGGCGCAGCCCCAGGTCTTCTTCAGGGGGATGAGCGCCTCGCACAGCTCGCGCAGGTACTTGGGTGAGCCGCCCAGGTTGTTGTCGAGGAAGACGAACGCATCATCCATGAGCCCCAGGTAGTTGGGGTTCCACTGCATGCGCGTCTGGATTTCGTCGATGACGTGGGCAACGGGGCGGTAGCGGTAGCGCTCGTTGCCGGTGAGGACGCAGAAGTTGCAGGTGAAGGGGCAGCCGCGCGACGCCTCGATGCCGGGCAGGCGCAGCTTGTTGTGGGTGAAGTCGATGAGTTCGTAGCGGTAGGGCTGGATGGCGCTGGGGCCGAGCGAGGGGCGGTTGTAGAGCGGCTGGAGCTGGCCCTTCTCGAAGTCCTCGATGAGGGCGGGGACGTTGGCCTCGGGCTCGCCGGTGATGACGGCGTCGAAGTGAGCCTTCGCGTCGTCGGGGAAGTAGCTGGCGTGCCGGCCGCCCGCGACGGTCTTCATGCCCCGCTGGCGGAACAGGGTGGAGAGCACCTTGGTGTGCTCGTAGTACGAGTGCAGGTACGAGAAGAATACGAGGTCCCAGTGGCGGTCCATCGGGATGTCCGTCTCCTTCTCGTTGAAGATCTCCACCTCCGCATGCGCGGGACACAGCCCGGCGATGAGCTCCGGCACCGAGGACTGCATGATGGAGGGTTCTTTGATGCGCAGCCGGGTGGGGTGCGTATACGTGGCAATGACGGCGATCCGCATGCGGGTCGTGGCTCCGGGATGGGACGGCGCGGCGGCAGCGCGGACGAGGAGCGCACGACACGGTACGGTGCCCCCTCCGGCCTGACCGTGGGCGACAGAATCACCCGCATGCAGCGACTTGGCAAAATGACAACCGCGTGGGATGCGAGGAACATGTCCCCCGAGAAATTGACCCAACCCACCACGTACCGGGTCCGCGTCGCCACCGAGGCGGACGCGCCGGTGCTCCTGGCACTGCTGCGGGAGTTCGCCGCGCACGAGGAGAGCGCGCAGTTCATGCTCGCCACGGAGCCCCGGCTGCGAGAGGCGCTGGGGGCCACGCCGCCGCTGCTCCGGGCGGCGCTGGTGGAGGGGCCAGAGGGTGCGGTGGGCTTCGCGACGTACACCGTGGACTTCATGACCTGGGCGAACTCGAGGGTGCTCCGGCTGGATGACCTGTACGTGCGCGAGAGCGTGCGCGGCGCGGGGTTGGGACGCGCGCTGATGCGGCACCTGGCGGAGGTCGGCACCGCGGAGGAGTTGCCCGTGCGCTGGGAGATGCGGCCGGAGAACGCGTCCGCGCGCGCCTTCTACGGGCGCATCGGCGCCATCTCCCGGGAGAAGACGGTGTTCCGCTGGATGCCGGATGCGATGAGGCGGTTCCTCGCGGAGTAGTGGTGGCGCCGGGCCCCGGGGCGGCGCGAAAAAGGACTCTTGCCAATGTGACCGGTCGGTCATATGACCGACCGGTCGCATGCCAACTTCCACTTTCTTCAACCTCCCCGACGAGCGCAGGGACCGCCTCGTGAACGAGGCCATCGTCGAGTTCTCCGACCGGAGCTACGCCGAGGCCTCGCTCTCGCAGATTGCGCGCCGCGCGAGCATCCCCAAGGGCAGCGTCTACCAGTACTTCGAGGACAAGCTCGACCTGTACCGTTGGCTCCTCACCGACGAGGCTCCGCGCCGCAAGCGTGAGTTCATCGGCGCGGCGCCGCCGGAGGGCGACTTCTGGGCCCGCCTCGAGACCTTCATCGAGCGAGGCATGGCCTTCCTCGTCGAGCACCCACGTCTCGCCCGGCTCTCCGCGGCCGCAGCCACGCCGACGGCGGTGGCGGAGGTCCGCGGCCTCTACAAGGCCATCTGCGAGGCTGGCATCGTGGAGCTCCGTGGCGTCCTGGAGGAGGGTGCCCGCGCTGGTGCCCTCCAGGCCTCCGACCTCGACATCGCCACCCGCTTCGTCGCCACCGTCATCGGTCCCGGCCTGACGGACGTGATCCTCCAGGAGCTCGGCGCCGAGCTCCACGAGGTCCTCGCCTCGGACTCCCTGCGCAAGCGACTCAACCTCAAACGCCGGCGGGCCCTCTCCCGTCAGGCGGTCCTCTTCATCCGCAACGGGCTGGGCTCGGAAAGGAAATCACGATGACTCGCCACGACTTCACCGGACGCGTCGCACTCATCATCGGTGGCACCTCTGGAATCGGCCTCGCCTCGGCGCGAGCCTTCGCCAGGGCGGGCGCCAGCGTCGTGCTCGCCGCACGGGGTGAGGAGAAGGGACGCGAGGCCCGCGCGGCCCTGGAAGCCGAGGGCGCACGCGTCATCTACCTCCCCACCGACGTGCGCGAAGGCGCCTCCGTGGCACGCGCGGTGGAAGGCACAGTGATGCACTTCGGCCGGCTCGACTTCGCGGTCAACAGCGCGGGGCATGGCGGTGACATGGCCCCGCTGGAGAGCACGGACCAGGACGTGTGGGACGACGTCATGGCCAGCAATGCCCGGGGCGTCTGGTTGGCCATGCGCCATGAAATCCCGGCGATGCTCGCCACCGGCGGGGGGGCCATCGTCAACATCAGCTCCATCTACGGCCTCGCCGGACGGGCCGCGCATCACGCCTACGTGGCCTCGAAGCACGCGGTGGTGGGCATGACGAAGTCGGTGGCGCTCGAGTACGCGACGCGCGGCATCCGCGTGAATGCCCTCTGCGCCGGAGCCACCCGGACGTCCACCATGCGTCAGGCGGAGACGTACGTGCCCGACCTCGTCCGGGCGCTCGTCGCCGAGCACCCGATGGGGCGGATGGCCACCGAGGACGAGATGGCCAGCGCCGTGCTCTGGCTGTGCTCGGACGGCGCTGGCTTCGTCACCGGCGTGCCGCTGCCCGTCGACGGCGGCTTCCTCGCCGCATAGCCGGAGCGGCCCGCCGACTCAGCGGCGCATCCGCTCGCGCAGGCACTCCGCCAGCTCCTCCCGGAGTGCTTCCGGGAAGCCAGACAGTCCCGGCGTGTCGTTGCACTCGAGCAGGATGTAGTCGCCCCCCTGGGTCTCCAGGAAGTCGAGCGCCACGATGTCCGCGCCCAGGTGCTCCCGGGCGCGCCGCGTGTACCCGACCAGCTCCTCCGGCGGGTCGATGACCTGGTGCTTGCGCGTCTGCACGTTGGCCTTCCACCCCGCGCCCGCGCGCGACATGGCCCAGAAGCGGTCCCGAATCGCCAGACAGCGCACGTCGCGCCGGTAGTCGATGTACGGCTCGACGACGGCATAGTCATTGGCGGCGAAGAGCAGGTCGGCGACCTCGAACCACTCGTCCTCGCTGCGGACCAGCGCCTTGCCGTAGCCGCCGTGGTGGTTGCCCACCTTGACGACGAAGGGCGCGGGGCGTGCGATGCGGCGGACCATGTCGTCGCCCAGCGCCACGTCGAAGTGGATGACGGGCAGCCCCGCTCCGCGCAGCTCGGCGAGCATGGACAGTCGGTCCTGGCAGCGGGCCAGCGTCGACGCCGGGTTGACGCAGGGCACGCCGCTGAGGCGCAGCACGTCCAGCACCGTCCGGTGCCGGGGGTCCGGACGAATCGCGCCCACGCGCCAGAAGACGCCGTCAATCCGCGTGCCCGCCTCGCGGCTGATGCACCACAGCTCGCCGTCGCGCAGCACCCAGGACGCATCCTGAAGCCGTTGCGAGATGACCTCACAGTCCGGGAAGTAGCTCTGCCAGTACTGCTCGCCGTTGATGACCGCGATGGTGGGGCGCATGGGAGGAAGCTTGAGGCAAGGGAGCGCCCGGAAGCCACGATGGCCCCGGGGATGAGGCGAGTGAGCGACGAAGTCGGCCCGTGATTCCTGAGCTGGTGTCCGACGGTGGAGACCTTCCGGTACTTTCGCGGGGAATTCAGGCCCCCACGCGGCGTCAACCTGAGGGCGCGGACGGAGGCCTGGTGCCTTGCCTGCCCCACCGGTGCTTCTGGGTGGACATCCCCGGGCGTCAGGCACATGACACCTCTTTTCATTCCGCTCCACGGAGTACGCGGCCTGACGCCCATCTGGAGGGCAGCCCTGGCCGGGAGTGGTTACCGATAAGCCCTCGAGTGGGTGAGCGTGTGTAGGCCCGGTTCTCTCCGGGCCAGGGCACCGGAGTCAGCGCAGTCACAGGAGGAGTCCGAGGGCGATGGCCGAGCAATCCAGGCGCGACAAGTTCCAGCCCGAGGACGCGGCGACGCGCCCCGCTCGGGACGCATGGCTGGAGGCCCTGGGTGGCCCCAGCGAGCTGCGCGAGCTCATCCGCGCGCGGGACTGGGCGTCGACGCCGGTGGGGCCACCGGAGACGTGGCCGCACAGCCTCAAGGTGCTCGTCAAGACGATGCTGGCCTCGCGCTTCCCCATGATTCTCACGTGGGGCCCTCAGCTCACCCAGTTCTACAACGACGGCTACTCGCGGCTCATCGGCGACAAGCACCCGGCGGCGCTCGGCATCGACATCCGCGTCACGCTGGCGGAGGCCTGGGGCACGCTCGGGCCGGTCATCTGGCAGGTGATGGAGACGGGCGTCGCCAGCTGGCTGCCGGCGTTGCTGCTCCTGCTGGAGCGCTCGGGCTACCGCGAGGAGTCCTACTTCGACGTGTCGCATGCCCCCGCGGAGGACGACTCGGGCGCGGTGGTGGGCATGCTCGCGGTGTGCACGGAAGTCACGCAGCAGGTCATCGCGGAGCGGCGCCTGCGGTTGCTCAGGGACCTCGCCGCCAGGACCGGGGAGCTTCGCGGCCTCGAGCGGACGTGCGGGGACCTGGCGACGGCCATCGCCGGACATCCGCTGGAGGTGCCCTTCGCGCTGCTCTACCTGCGCTCGGCGGATGGCTCGCGGCTTCACCTCCACGGCGCCTTCGGGCTTCCGGAAGGTGGCGACGCCAGTCCCGCCACCGTGGACCTCTCGGCGGACGGCGATGCGCCCTGGCCGCTCGCCAGGGCCGCCGCGGGCGAGACGGTGCGGGTGGAGGATGTCGATCGCCGCGTCACCGTCACGGGGGGCCCCTGGGGGGACGCGGTGCGCTCGGCGCTGGTGCTGCCGCTGGCCTCGGAAGGGCAGGGGGCGCCGCTGGGTGTCCTCGTGGCCGGGGCGAGCCCCAACCGCGCGCTCGATGAGGACTACCGCGCGTACTTCGAGCTGGTGGCGGGGCAGGTCTCGGTGGCGCTGCGCAACGCGCGCGCCTACGAGGAGGAGCGCAAGCGCGCCGAGGCGCTGGCGGAGCTGGACCGGGTGAAGACGGCGTTCTTCAGCAACGTCTCGCACGAGTTCCGCACGCCGCTCACGCTGATGCTGGGGCCCGTGGAGGAGCTGCTCGCGTCGCGGCGCCTGGGTGAGACGGAGCGTCGGGAGTTGGAGCTGGTGCACCGCAATGCCCTGCGGCTGCTCAGGCTGGTCAACACGCTGCTGGACTTCTCGCGCCTGGAGGCGGGCCGCCTGGAGGCGAGCTTCGAGCCCGTGGACCTGGCGACGCTCACCGCGGACCTGGCCAGCGGCTTCCGCTCCGCCGTGGAGCGCGCCGGGCTGGTGCTGACGGTGGACTGCCCGCCCCTGGCCGAGCCCGTCTCCGAGCCCGTTTACGTAGACCGGGAGCTCTGGGAGAAGGTCGTCCTCAACCTCCTGTCCAACGCACTGAAGTTCACCTTCGAGGGCGGCATCACCGTGCGCCTGCGCGAGGAGGGTGGGCAAGTCCTGCTGACGGTGGAGGACACGGGCACCGGCATTCCCGCCGCGGACCTGCCGCACCTGTTCGACCGCTTCTTCCGCGTGAAGGGCGCGCGCAGCCGCTCCCACGAGGGCAGCGGCATTGGCCTGTCGCTGGTGCGTGAGCTGGCCCGGCTGCACGGCGGCGACGTGCGCGTGGACAGCCGCGAGGGACATGGCACCACCTTCACGGTGGCGCTGCCCCTGGGGCACGCCCACCTTCGAGCCGACCGCGTCCACGGCGCGCGCTCCCAGAAGTCGACGGCCACCGGCGCGGGGGCCTTCGTGGAGGAGGCCCTGCGCTGGCTGCCGGACCGGGGAGAAGGCGGGGCCGCGCGCGCGGAGCCACGCACCGAAGTCCCGTCCGGCGAAGCGCGGCGCGGGCGCGTGCTGGCGGTGGACGACAACGCGGACCTGCGCGTGTACCTCTCGCGCGTGCTCGGCACGGTGTTCGACGTCGTCACGGCGGAGGACGGCGAGGCGGCGCTGGAGGCCATTGCCCGGCAGGGGCCCTTCGACCTGGTGCTGACGGACGTGATGATGCCCCGGCTGGGCGGCTTCGGGCTGCTCAAGGCGCTGCGCGAGGAGCCGCGCACGCGCTCGCTCCCAGTCATCATGTTGTCCGCGCGCGCCGGCGAGGAGGCGAGCGTGGAGGGGCTGGAGGCGGGCGCGGACGACTACCTCGTCAAGCCCTTCTCCGCGCGCGAGCTGGTGGCGCGCACGCGCTCGGCGCTGGAGCTGGCGCGGATGCGCGGCGAAGTCACGCGGCGCGAGGTGACGGAGTCGCACCTGCGCGAGGCTGTCCGGGCGCGCGACGACTTCCTCTCGGTGGCCAGCCACGAGCTGAAGACGCCGCTCACCGCCTTCCGGCTGCAGCTGGAGCTCATCGAGCGCAACCTGAGCCCGGAGGCGCGCACGCACGTGGGGGACCGCATCCTCTCCGCGGGGCGGCAGGTGAGCCGGCTGTCGGCGCTGGTGGAGAACCTGCTGGACGTGTCGCAAATCACGTCGGGGCGGCTGTCGCTCACCCTGGACGACGGAGACCTGAGCGCGCTGGTGGCGGACGCGGTGGCGCGGGTGCGCGACGAGGTAGACGCCGCGGCCTCCACGCTCACGCTGCACCTGGAGGCGCCGCTGCCGGGCCGCTTCGACCGGCTGCGCATGGACCAGGTGGTGACGAACCTCCTGCAGAACGCCATCAAGTATGGCGCGGGCACGCCCATCGAGGTGCGCGTGGAGCGTGCCGGCGCGCTGGCGCGCATCACCGTCAAGGACGACGGCATCGGCATCGCCGCGGCGGACACCGAGCGCATCTTCGGCCGCTTCGAGCGGGCGGTGTCCGCGCGCAGGTACGGCGGCTTCGGCCTGGGACTGTGGATTGCCCGGCAGGTGGTGCTGGCCCACGGCGGCACCGTCTCGGTGGTGAGCGAGCCGGGCCGGGGCGCCACCTTCACCGTGGAGCTTCCACTGCTCGCGGACCGCCTGCCGCGCGCCTCTGAAGAGGCGCGAGACGCCTCGTGAAAACCGGATGCCCGTGAAGGCCGCCGTCACGCAGTGTGAAGCGTCGTCGGGTCGTCAATCGCCCTCGCGCCATCAAGTGGCGGGGTGCCGGATTGTTCCTAGGATGAGGCCACCCGCAACGGCCCCAGAGCCCTCTTCTTCGAGCCTTCATCCATGCCCGCTGTGACCACCTGGAACATCGACCCGGCTCACTCCTCCCTCCTGTTCGTCGCCCGCCACATGGTGGTGGCACGCGTGCATGGCCGCTTCGAGCGCATCACCGGCACGCTGAAGGTGGACCCCGAGCAGCCCGCGCAAGGAGAGGTGGAGGTGAGCGCGGACACGGCCAGCATCTACACGGGGTCTCCGGAGCGGGACACGCACCTGCGCTCGGCGGACTTCCTGGACGCGGAGAACGCGCCGAAGCTCACCTTCCGGAGCACGAAGGTGGAGCCCACCGGCGGCTCCGGCTTCCGGCTTCTGGGGGAGTTGACCATCCGCAACGTGAGCCATCCCGTGGTGTTCGAGGCGCGCCACACCGCCACGTCCAGGGACCCGTGGGGCAACACGCGGCTCATCTACACCGCGCGCGCCACCATCAGCCGCTCGGACTACGGCATCCGCTGGAACAAGTCGCTCGACAACGGCGGCTGGCTCGTGGGCGAGAAGGTGGACGTCGAGCTGGACATCCAGGCCGTGCCCGCCCCGGCCTGAGCGGCTCAGGGGGCCGTCAGGAAGTCCGCGTACACCGCGGCATGGTCCGAGCCGCCGTAGCCACCCCGTGCCTCGCGCGCGGCCCGGAATGAGCCGGGCACGTACGCGCCTCCGCCCCGGGCGAGGTAGAGGTGGTCGATGGCCTGGTAGTCACCGAAGTACGCGTACGTCCATGTCTCGGTGTCCGGGCGGTCGCTGGAGACGCGGAGCAACTCCCCGCCGTCCTCAAGTGCCGCGAGCGGCGGCGAGCCGGGCACGTCGTTGAGGTCTCCGCCGAGCACCACGAGGGCGTCGGGGAACTCGCGCGCCGTGGCGACGATGATGTCGTGGGCCGCCTCCGCCTCGGCGAGCCGGCGCGCGGGGTCGTCACTCACCTTCGAGCGGAAGTGCGCGGCGAAGACAATCGTCCGCCCGCCCGGCGTGTCCAGGTGCACCTCCAGCAGCTCGCGCGCGAAGCGGGTCGTCCCGCCGCCCGGAAGGGGGAGGTCCTGCTCCCGGTGTCCGCGCGTCAGGAGGATGGGCCAGGCGGAGAGGACGGCCACGTCCACGGAGGCCGGGGTGTTGATCTCCCCCAGCACCGCATGGCCGAACTCGGGGAGCCGCGTCTCGAGCGCGTCCAGTGAGGCCTGCGTCTCCACCTCGCCGAGCAGCACCACGTCCGCCTCGAGCCGGGAGATGCCCTGGGCGAGCCGGTCGGCCTGGGAGCCGAAGGCGTCGGACGTGGGGAGGGCCTCGTAGTTGGCGCCGCCGCACGCGCCGGAGTCGCACACCGTGTCGAAGAGGCGGTGCACGTTGAAGGCGGCGATGCGCAGGTGGTTCTCGGCGACGATGGGCGTCCCACAGTCCCCGGTGGGGCAGACGTCGTCCGCACGGGGTGACTCCCGCCCCTGGCAGCCTGGCAGGCAGAGGGCGAGCCCCAGCAGCGTGGCCGCACGGCGGAGGGTGGGGCGGAGGGGGCGGCCCGGCGCGAGCGGCTCGCCAGCAAGGAGGAGGGACATGGGGGCGGGAAGCCTAGCACCGCAGACGTGGAGCGCCCGGCACCGTCATGCCCCGCGCTTCGTGGAGACGTTAGGTTCAATGGAGGGCTTCCATCCGGAGGCGCGTTGCGCTCGGGAGAGCGTTGCGGCATGACGGATGGCCGGCCGTCCGGAGGCTGCCTGCACGGTGGGCTTCCAGGCGTCCGGTGGGTGGAGCGGGGTCGGGGAGTCCTTCGCAGCGCGCGACGCGGGTCATCGCCACAAGGGAGCGGGTGTGGACATGCTGGTGGAAATCCTCATCGGTGCCGCGGTGATGACCCTCGTCACGGTGCTCTTCACGGGGCCGGGCATGTGGAGCTCCTCGTGGGGCTTCAAGAAGCGGGAGGGGCGGCCCCCACCCCCTCCCGGGTCGTCCGACGACGCGGGCCATCGGTGACGGCGCGGCAATCCGGGTAACTCGGGGAGCAGGTGCACCGGGCTTGGCCCGGGCAGTGTCGCTCGTTATGGTGGCGGCCCCTCGCTCTGCACCTGGACATGGCTCCGGGTCTCCCTCGGTGCCTCTGGATGAAGGTCATCTCCCTGCTGATGCGGGCCTCGCGTGGGCTCTTCGTGCTCGCGGTGTTGCTCGGTGTCACATCTGGCGCGAGCAGCGCGCGCCTCATCGCGCTCATCAACCATGTGCTCACCGGGGAGGGGCCGCTGCAGCGGAGCACGGTGCTCACCTTCGTGGGAGTAGGGCTCCTGGCGATGGCGTCCCGGACCGCCACGCAGATGCTGCTCGTCCGGCTGAACAGCGGCACGCTGTATGAGCTGCGCATGCGGCTCAGCCGTCGCATCCTCTCCGCCCCGCTGCGCAACCTGGAGGTGGTGGGCAACCCCCGGCTGCTGTCCGCGCTCCAGGAGGACGCCATCACCGTCAGCCAGGGGCTGGTGCAGATGCCCACCCTGGTCATCGACTCGGCGACCATCATCGGCTGCCTCGTCTACCTGGCGTGGCTGTCCGGGTACGTCTTCCTGGGGATGGTGGCGGTGCTGGTGCTCGGGCTGACGATGTACATGCTGCTCCAGCGCCGCGCGCGTGCGCTGCTGTTCCGCGCAAGGCAGAAGGTCAATACGCTCTTCGCGCACTTCGGCGCCCTCACGGGCGGCATCAAGGAGCTGAAGCTCCACCGCCGCCGTCGCGTGGCCTTCCTGGAAGAGGCGCTGGAGCCCACCGCGTCGGACATCCGCGCGCTGTTCACCCGCAGCGCGGACTTCGGGGCGTACGGACAGGCCTGGGGCTTCCTGCTGCTCTTCTCGCTCATCGGCCTGCTGCTCTTCGCCTACCCCGCCTATGGTGGCATCGACCAGCGCACGCTCATCGGCTACACGCTGGTGGTGCTGTACCTCCAGCAGCCGCTGGACAGCGTGATGAACCTCGTCCACATGCTGCTGCGCGTGGGCGTGGCGGCGGGGAACATCGAGCAGCTGGGGCTGTCCATCACCCAGCAGGGGGCGGAGGAGTCCATCGCCGAGGTCGAGGAGCCGCGCACCTTCCAGCGCCTGGAGCTGGTGGGCGTCACGCACGCCTACCACCGGGAGAACGAGGACACGCGCTTCACCCTGGGCCCCATCTCCATGTCGCTGGTGCCCGGTGAGTGCGTCTTCCTGGTGGGCGGCAACGGCAGCGGGAAGACGACGCTGGCCAAGCTGCTCACCGGCCTGTACCGCCCGGAGTCCGGCGAAATCCGCCTGAACGGGCAGGTCATCACCGACGAGGAGCGCAACCGGTACCGGCAGCACTTCACGACGGTGTTCTCGGACTTCCACCTCTTCGGGCAGTTCCTCGGGCTCGGCTCGCCGGAGCTGCTGACGAGGGCAGGGGAGCTGCTGCGCCGGCTGCACCTGGACCGCAAGGTGAAGATCGAGGACGGAAAGCTCTCCACCACGGAGCTGTCGCAGGGGCAGCGCAAGCGCCTGGCGCTGCTGACGGCGTACCTGGAGGACCGGCCCATCTACGTCTTCGACGAGTGGGCGGCGGACCAGGACCCGACGTTCAAGGACGTCTTCTACAAGGAGCTGCTGCCCGAGCTGAAGGCGGCGGGCAAGGCGCTGGTGGTCATCTCGCACGACGACCGGTACTTCGCGCTGGCGGACCGGGTGGTCCGCCTGGAGTCCGGCCTCGTGCTGGACGCGCCTGTCGCCGCGCTCAGGTCTGGAACAGCTGGATAGGTACAGGCTCCGCTACTCCACGAGCAGGCGCTTCACGGGCGCGGGGTCCACGGCCACCATCAGCGGGCGGGTGAAGTTGCTGAAGGAGACCAGCGCCTGTCCCGGCGCGAGCCGCGACACCCGGTTCCAGAGCCCCTCGTCGATGTTTCCCACGGTGCGCTGCATCCGGGAGATGACGGTGCTGTCGGTGATTTTGTGGATGATGAAGTTGTTGAGCAGGCCGAGCACCTCGTTGGGAAGGTGCTGCGGCAACTGCGTCACGAAGACGAGCCCGAGCCACCGCTTGCGGCCGCGCTTGGCGATGCGGGCCACCTGCTCGAAGAGCACCGGCATCTGGGTGATGCGGCTGGCGGAGAGGAACTCGTGCGCCTCCTCGATGATGATGAGGACGGGTGTGACGGCCTGCTCGTTGTCATTCGCCTTCTGGTAGCGCGCCTCCTGCGTCTCCTGCAGCCCGCGGAGGATGTCGGCGATGACCAGGTTGTTGAGCTGGGGTGAATCCGTGTCCGACAGGTCGATGACGGAGACGCGCCCCGGTGTGAGCATGGAGGCATAGGCCACGCCGGGCACCCGGCCCACGTCGAAGATGTTGAGCCGGCGCAGCCGGTGGAGCTTGCTGGCCAGTGCCTTCCAGCTCACCTCGAGCCGGCTGCTCTGCTGCATCACCCGCGCCATCACCTTGCCGGGGCTGCTCCGGAACTCGCTGAAGAGCGAGGGCCCGATGGGCGGCGCTTCGGGCTGCTGCGGCTCATCGGGGTCCAGCCCGTCGAGGATGGAGGCCTGCCGGCCCCTGGCAGGACGCGCGCGGGTCTTGGTCTCCGCTCGGCCCTCGTCGCTGAGGCTGTAGATGTATGCATTCACGACGTCCAGCACGTGCTGGATGGTCATCCCGGGGTAGCCGGTGGTGAGCTCGTCCACGTCGAGCGCCTGCTGCCGTTCCTCGTCCGTCTTCGGGAAGATGCCGAAGTCTTCCAGCAGCAGCTTGGTGACGTCGTACGCCTTGAGGAACCGCTCCTGCTGCGCGTCCGACATGTCCAGGATTTCGGCCAGCGCGTAGGGCGAGAGGCTGGAGAAGTTCAGCGCGAACTCACGCAGGTTCCGGTGGCGCGGGTTGCGGCTGGTGCGGCCGGTGAGGTGGTGGATGTGCAAGTCGCGCACGCCCTGAGCCTTCTGCCCGCGGCGCTTGAGCGCTTCGAGCATTGCCGCATGGTCCGTGGGCTGGTCCACGTGCGTGTACTCGCCCTCCACGTCGAAGACGATGGTGGCGATGCCCGCCGCCTGGGCGCGGTGGATGAGGGTGGCGACGGAGGTGGACTTGCCGCCGCCCGTCGTTCCGATGATGCCGGTGTGGCGGGGGAGGATGGCCTTGTCCCGGGCATGGAGGCGGGCCTCCATGTTCTCGTAGCCCACCACGACGCCGAGGCACAGGTCTCCGCCCACGCCGAGCACGCGCTCACTCTCCTGTTCATCCAGCACGAAGACGGGGCTCTGCGGCTGCGGCCGGAAGCGGGGCGGCTTCAACGTGCCCTCCACTTCCTCGCCGAGCAACTCCACCTCCGCGCGGCCGTGGTAGTCGAACGTGTACGAGAGCTTCTTGCCCTGCGTCACCACGCCAATGGCCATGGTGGAGTTGGCCGGGACGGCATTGGGCTCCGCGAAGGGGCCGCGCACGACGACGCCGAGGTACGCGCGTCCGTCCTCGCGCGACTTCACCCGCACCAGCGTCTGCGACGCGAGCAGGTGCAAATCATCCCGGGTCATCAGGACGGTGATGAGGTTGTCCTGGCTGGACGGGGTGTCGAAGTGCGTGAAGCCCACGGCCTTCTCCAGCTCGGGGTCGAGTCGGGCCGCCGCCTTCGCCTCGCTCCGCAGCGCGTCCATCGCGGCCTTTGCTTCGGGCGGATTGGGGCGGACGACGTCCTCGGGCGTTCCGCGTGCCACCACGGGCGGCACCGTCTTGGCGCCGTTGGACTGGGGCGCACCGGCGGGCCGATAGCCATTGCCCGCGGGAGGTGTCGCCGGGCGCTGCGCCTCCCCCCGCGAGCCATTCACCACGTGAAGCGGAGTCGTCCTGCCGCCGTTCAGCCCCTCCATCCCTGGAGGCCTCTGTCCATTGCCATCATTGGCCATCGTTCACCTTCCCCGGCTAGCGGCGCAGCCCGCGCCCGCTGAAGTACTGGAGGTTCGCGCCCGCATGGGCATAGGCGTCCTGGACGAGCCCCTGGAAGCCGTCCTCGCCAAAGGCGGCGCGGCAGGACATCTCCGCGACGTCGAGGAGCATGGGGAAGCCCCGCTCCTGCCGGAGGACGCTGTCGGCCATGGCGACGCGGACCGCCTCATGGACGAGCTCCCGGTGCGCATAGAACATGCGGGGAGGGGAGTGGTCCGACACGCGGAACAGCCCCTTCACCACGTGGGGGCAGGACTCCCTCACGAAGTGCCTCGCCAGGCGCTTGCTCCGGTCCCCGTACTGCCAGCCGTCGACGAGGTGCTTCCCGTCGTTCTCCAGGGTCTCCAGCAGGACGAACTCGCCCGGGTCGAGCGCGAAGCCCATGGTGAGGAAGCCCCGGTCCTGGAGCGTGTTGGAGACGAAGACGAACTTCTTGTGCTCGTGGATGAGCCGCTCGAGCAGGCCAAGGGACTTCTGCAGGAGGCTCATGTAGCCGGAGCCGGTGAGCAGCTCATGGGCGCAGGGGTTGTTCAGTCCGATGCGCCACTCGGCCGAGGACTTGTCCAGCAGCGCGGCCCGCTCCGCGTAGGCGCGGATGCCGCGGCGGGCGAGCCGGGACTGTGCGTCATGCCGGTCCTTGAAGCGGTTCTGCCGCATGGCGATGTAGTCCATCGCCTCCTGGAGGCCATCCCCGCTTCGCTGGGCGACCTCCTTGCGGTAGAGGCGCTGCGAGAAGGCGCCAGACGTGCCGCCGTAGCCGACGATGGCCACCCCAATCTGGGAGATGCCGATGGGGATGCTGTCGTGAGACACGGACGAGCTGGCCACGGCGTCGGCGCGGCCCTGGAAGAGCAATCGCTCGTGGACGAGGCTCAGCTCCTCGGGCGTGACGTGGTAGACGCCGGCCTCGGGGAAGGCGTTGCTGCGCCCGGGGAGCCGCGGAAACAGCTCGGTGCGGACGAGGCCTCGCAGCCGGTCCTCCTTCGTCACCGCGTTGGCAATCTCCCGACGGAAGCGCTCCATCACGATGTCCAGGTCGAGCCCCGTGGACCACCGGTTGAGGTCGAGCGTGACGGCCAGTTGCTCACCGAAGGCCGCCTCGAACTCGTCGTCTCCAAACAATTCCTCTTCGGCTTCTTCTGGCGGAACCCCTTCCGACATGGTCACCCTCCGTCCAATCCAAAGAAGCTCTGGCTGGAGAAACGAGGCTTGCGCAGGCGGCGGCGCAGCGACGCGACGTACGTCCAGGCCACCTTTTCAGGCAGGCCGAAGCGGAACTGCACGTGCCTGGAGGCCTCCAGCTCGGACGCGCCCTCCACCAGGGGACGCACGAGCGCCGCCGGAGCCAGCAGCTCCAGCGCGAGCTGGTCCGCGCGCCGCTCCGCCTCCGCCACCTCGCCATTGGGGTAGTAGCCGGAGGCGTTGCGGCCGATGAGGTTCGAGCGGGGCTTCAAGGACACCCGCTCGAACAGCGCAGTCACCCGCTCCTCGGGAGTCGGCTCACGCGCTCCGTCGAACACCGCGAGGATGGACTCTCCGAAGACCTCCACGGCCCGACGGCGCGGGAGCAGGTGTTCGAGCACGAAGTGCGACGCTTCATGGGCCAGGGTGAAGCGCTGCTCGGCGGCGTCCCTCTGGCTGTCGTAGAAGAGGATGCCATTGCCCACGTCCCACACCATGCAGCCATGGACGTCACGGGGGAACTCCTCCGGCCGGCGAGTCCTGCCCCGCTGTTGCATCCATTGACTCATGCTCTCGGGCGTCGGGCGCTCCAGTGGCACCACGGTGATGTGGAGTCGCAGCTGAATCTCCAACGCCATGTTCCGGGGGAACCTGGGAGGCGCCCCCGTGCTGAACACCGCGGAGGCTTCCTCCAGCCAGCGTGCCGTCATGAGCCCGTCTCTTCGTCCCCGGAGTCGTCCCTCGCGGCCACCTGCATCGTGGGCAGGCCCACCTCGGACACATCCCTCGCATGCTGGACGATGGCCCCCATCACCTCGACCCGCCGGAGCACCTGGACGAGCGGCAGCAATTCCACCTGGAAGCGCGTGGCGATGGCGGTGGCCTGCTCCTCGAAGTGCGACTCCTCGGGACGACGGCACAGGGCCATCCAGCGCAGCATGTCTCGCGAGCAGCCCAACTCCTTCGCAAGCTGTTCCTCGGAGTGGCCTTCGAGCTGCCGGTACTGCTCGAAGACATGTCCCATCATTCGGGGTTCGGACTGGCTTCGCTGGGCGGCCCGCGCCAGCCATTCAGGGGTCGACATCGGCCCACTCCTCCCCGGTACGCGCCAGGGTCTTCAGGAGACGGTCCTTGTGCCGCTTCACCACCTGTCGAAGCTCCGCCTCGGGCATCGGGGGCAGCCCCATGGCCTCGCTCACAGCATGGGTGGACCCCTCGCCCTCGAGGATGAGCTTGAGCAGGATGAAGTCCCTCGGCTGGAACGGACTCTTGTCGAGCAACTCCATGGCTTCGCGAGCCTCCACGGATGTCTCCATGACCTCCTTCGGAGACCTCGCCTCGAGTTCGACAGCGACCCCGAAATTCTGCTCCCGCCGCTCGCGGGACTCGCGGGAGCGGCGCCGGTCCGTCAGCTTCTTCTTGGCCGCTTCCGTGAGGTATTTGCGCAGGCGCGCCTTGCCAGGAATGAACCGCTTCGGGTCCTGCACATACGCGAAGAGGACGTCGATGATGGAGTCATAGGCCTCGTCGCGCTGGAGACCCGTCATCCTGCTGCCGCCGAGCACCGCGAGGATGGGGTCCACGAAGGCTTCGATGACATCACGGGAGGCCACCGGGTCGCCGTCCAGGAGACGCTGGTGCAGCGTCTCCTCCTCCGACTGTGATGGAAAGCTCATCCCCACACCCCTCCGCGACACTCCAGCCCGCCTCGTTTTCGTCGCATCTCGCTTGCTCCTTCGGTACCAACCAGCGGAGTTCGACGCAGGGGCCTGCGCATGATCATGCAAGAGGTTGATCTTCGCAGTCCAGCCTGTCCCTACCTCTTGGGGGGTATGTCAATTCTGCCTCACTCTGGGTTGTGAATGATCCCCTCCGTCTGGAATGACAGGGCGGCCTCCCTCCCGAGGGACGAGACGCCTGTCAGGCAGGGCACAGTCACCCGGCCGTGTCAGTGAATTTCGTCGTCGCCAGTGCTGTCCCTGGCTGCCATCTGCATGCCGCTGTTACCGGCGGAGTCATGCCGTGCCGACAGCGCCTCCAGGACCTCCACGCGTCGGAGCACCTGGACGAGGGGCAGCAATTCCACCGAGAAGCGCTCGGCGATGGCGGAGGCCTGCGCCGTGAAGGCCTCCCCTTGCGGACGGCGGCACAGTGACAGCCATTGAAGCGCTTCCAGGGTGCAGCCGAGCCCGGCCGCGAGCGCCTCTTCGGAGCAACTCTCGAGCTGGCGGTAGCGAGCGAAGGCGTACCCCAGCATCCAGGCCTCTCCATGGCTGCGTCGCACCGCGGCTCCGAGCCAGGCGGGAGTGGACATCGGAATCCTCCTTTGTGCGTATTTCCATGGATTGCCCATGGCCTCTTTCGGAGACGCCGGGTGGAGTTCGACAAACGCTCCGCGCTCGCGGTGGACATGTCATGAAAAAAGGACGCGGCTCGCACTTCGGGTTTCCGCGACGAAGGAATGAGGGAGGACGGCGCAACGCCGGACTGCTTCCGAGAGGGGACCCCATGACATCCATGCACTGCCGTGTCGCCACCACCCAGCGCGAGCTCGATGACGCGCTGCGCGTCCGCTGGGCCGTCTTTGGCGGAGAGCTGCGTTTGATTTCCGGAAAGGCGCCGCCGTCCCGGCGCGAGGTGAGCTGCTTCGACACGCTGGACACGACGGTGCACCTGGTCGTCTACGCGGACCGCGAGCCGGTGGCGACGGTGCGCATCCTGCTGCCCAACCCGGAGGTGGCGCACGACACCGGGGGGCGGCTGGGCATCGAGCTGGAGCAGAAGCTGGACCTGTCGGGTGTCGTGGCTGAGAGCCGGCTGTTCGCGGAGACGGCGCGCTTCTGTGTGCTCGAGCGGTGGCGCCACTCGGAAGCGGTGGCGAGGTTGCACGCGGGCATCTACGAGGAGAGCCGGCGGCGCGGGGTGACGCACTGGATTGCGGCGGCGAACCTGGACACGGACTCGGAGGAGGACGCGCGCCTCGTGTACCAGGTGGCGGCGCACCGGGGCTGGCTGAGCCCGCGCTGGAAGGTGAAGGTGTCGGCGCCAGGGGAGTCACCCGTGATTCCGAGTGACCCGCTGTACACGGCGCAGGAGCGGGCGCGCGCGAGGCAGGGGCAGCTGGACGGGTTGCGAATGCCCCGAGCGCCCTCGCTGTTCGCGAGGAAGATGGGGGCGAGGTTCATCTCCGAGCCCATTTATGAGGCAGGCTTCCGCCGCTTCACCCTGCCGCTGATGGCCGCGCTGGATGAGATTCCGGCCAGTACGCTCGCGCGGTTCGAGGCGCTGGACTCCCGCGCCTCCCGCGCTGCCTGACGCGCTGCGACTTCCCCTTCACCTTCAACTCGCAATACCTGGGACCTGAAGACGCCCGGAACAGGAGAGGTCCGTGCGCGTACACGGGCTGAAGCGTCTTCACGTCGAGGGCGGGAGTGCCGCCGGCGTTGCCGGACACGGCGTACGTGCTGGAGTATCGAGTACCTGTCGGTGACGCGGGCGGGCAGGGCGGTGGAGCGGCTGATTGAGGTGGACGCCATCCCGAACATCCGCAAGGCGGTGACGTTCCTGCGCAGCCTCGGGGACGTGGATGGGGACCTGTGGCAAAGCAGACCGCGGTGCTGCGGGCGCTGACGGACCGAGAGGACCAGGCCGCCGTGCTGCTGTTGGCCCGTCCCACGCGGGCGCTGTACCCAGTCTTATTCCGCGAGGGGTGAGGGGAGCCATACCTCCCCGGGGGTAGGGACAGCCCGGCACCCGAAGTTCATTCTCCCATTCGAACAGTTGCACCGACTGTGGAGGACGCGCCGTGCGGTTCATCACCCGGGTTCAGCTCGAGGGAGGGCGCCGTCACGGGCCCGAGCACAAGGGTGGCGGAGCGCCGGTACAGACGAGGGGTGCGACTGCTGGGCGCCGCGAGCGGGTCTGGAACTACGAAGGGGCCAGACCCGCTCGTGGCCGCTCAGATGGGCTTGAGGATGCGGGCGGCCTAGTGGAGGAAGTCGACCCGGCCATCGCACATCAACCGTTTGTAGATGTCGCGCACGTGCGTCTTCACCGTGTGCAGAGACAGGCCGACGTCCTCGGCGAGCTGCTAGTTGGACAAGTTCCTGAGCAATCCCTTCGCGACTTCGACCTGCCCCGCGGTGAGCCGCCGGGCAATCTTGTATGGCAGCGGGATGGAGTTGGAGAACTCGTGGAGGACGAGCGCCCAGGGACGCGAGCCGTCCGGTTCGGGCAACTCGATGAACTTCACCATCACGTGCTCGTGGTCGCGCGAGCGCAGCATGGTGTCCGCCATGATGCGCCCGAGCACGCTCATGCGGGTAAGTGTCAGGGGCAATGGATCGCCGAGAAGCAGAGTGCGAGCGCAGAGTTCGCAGTGAGAGACGCAAACGCTTTTCGATCTGTCTGGGGCATGCGTACGGCTGGAAAAGAGATGCTCAGTGCTGGGCTCTCGCTACGACTGCGGCGACTTTGGACAGAGATTCGGGCAGGAACGGGTCTTGGGATTGACACTGATACTTATCAAGATTGCGCAGGCCTTCATGTTCGATTGGCTTTTCGAGAAGAGATTCTCGCTCGAGCAGATGTCGACAGAACTACCTCGATCCGAAGTGCTAAGGCGAGGGAGGGTTGTTATTCTGGACGACGAAGTGCCTGAAATGATAGCAGATCTCAAGCGACAGGGGCTGGCTGTCGAGCACTGGGTGTCGACGTCCGATAGCAACTTTGGGCGACTGGAGACGGGATTCTACGATGTCCTGCTGCTTGATTATGGAGGAATTGGGCGGAGTTTCGGACACGATGAGGGACTGGATGTTCTGAGACATCTGAAGCGCGTGAATCCAGCGCTTAAGATTCTTGCCTTTTCATCACGAACATTTGACGCATCGAAGGCCGACTTCTTCAGGTTGAGCGATGGCGTAATTCGGAAGGATGCTGGCATTCGCGAGATGATGGAACAAATCGAAACCCATCTATCTCAGTCACTAACGCCAGCAACGTACTTCAAGGCCATTTGCACAACACTGGGAATTGAGCCGGAATCGGAAAGCGCAAAGCGAATAGGCCGACTTATCCTGCGAGCGGCGGACCATCCCAAGAAGAGCGGGCAGCTACTGGAAGCCGTGCGGTCGCTCGCTGCGACAGCTGGCACTTCGACGGTAGAGTCCCTTGCGAGTAAGGCGGTTGATCTGGTTGTTGCGTCAACGTCGTCATCCATATGAATCCTGATAATTTCGAAGACCTCCTTCTGACACTGAGCCCATACCCAGTAGTCAGACTCTCCGATGTTCAACTCCCGGTCGATGGAGCCTTAGTTCCGGCTCCGCCGTACTGCAGGAAAGTCTTCCCTCTTGGGAAATGCCAAGAGCACTACAAGTCCCTTGCAGCGTCGAAGGAGACAGGAACGCGCACATGCCCATACGGTTTTTTAACCCAAAGGACACAGATCGGGGATTGCGAAATTGCACTGACTGCGTTGCTCACCCCCGAAGCAGAGGGGTATAGGAAGCTCAAGAAGGATGCCCCCGCGTCCAACATCTCGGCGAAGTTGCTTGAGGAGAAAATCAGACGCTTCTCGGATGCCGCAAATCAGCTCGTAAGGATTTCAAGAAAAGGGGGGAATAGCTATATCGAGGCGCTGCACGAGGTGAGGCGTCTCAATCAGACCGTGAAGGTAATAATGGAGCGATCTGTGATGGCGCTCAAGGAGGGACGTCCTGTTCTTCAGGGCGACATCGTGCGGGCCGAGAAGGCATCGGAGATGATGTCACTCCATATGGATGCGCTCGACCTGCTTGCAAATCCATCCCTGTTGGAAAAGGCGCCACTGAGGGGGTTTGTCTTATATCAGCTTGTTGACAAGATTTGCCACGTATACAAACCCAGGGCTGACGAACGGAGGATTGGTTTCCTGTTGACCGGAAAATCATTCTCTGCGATCAAAGCCGACGACCGAACATTTTATATTATTCCAAGCGTTTTGATCGATAATGCAATCAAGTATGGGCCCCCGGAGACGATGGTTGAGGTTCGGGTCTTTGAGGGAGCCATGAACAATCTTCCGTCTGTTGGATTCAGCGTGTCCAGCATTGGCCCTCCGAGCAGTAAGGCCGAAGAGGCCCGAATGATTAGACAGCGAGGGAGGGGGCAGATGGCCGCCGCATCTGCAGATGGATCAGGTCAGGGCTTGTACCTTGCTGGATTAATTGCACGACATCACGGCGCAAGTCTTAGTTTTACTCAGCGACAGGTGGGGGTTGATAGATCGGAATGGGAGTTTAGGTTCGAGACCCCCGTTTACACGGAGCGACAGCAGGCCAAGGCTCAAAAGCGAAAGTAGAGCCCATCTCAGAATTGGCGGAGGAGAATGGGGAGCAAGAAGGCGGAGGATGCCGAGGAAGTTCTCGGCCTTGCGCTCGTAGCGGATGACGAGGCGCCGGAAGCAATGGAGCGAGGCGAAGAAGCGCTCCACCTCCGAGCTCCGCCTGTAGCGCCGCAGTTCCATCCCATCCTGCGGCTTGCTGCGCTCTCGGTGGTGCGGGGCAATCAGCTTCAGGTCGCGCTCGTCCGAGAGTCGCTCGCCGAGATGGGCGTGTCCCAGTCGACGTTTCCGCAGCGGCTGTGAGCGACGAATAGGGGCGGACATGACGCCCTGGCCCGTTTCGGTGGGATAAGATCAGCCTTGTGGCTGCCGCCTGAAGCGGGGCTAGGAGAATGTATTCGACGTGAACAAGCACTTCTTCGAACGCTTTGAGCGAGGGGGCAGCGGGCGAAGCACTGCGCCTGCATTCGCCATGCTGGGAGTGCTTGCCTCGCACCCTGAAATGGGTATTGAGCGCATTTACCCTGGGGAGCGCCTCACTTTCAGTGGGCTTATTCCGGATGAGCCGCTCCGGTTCGGGTTCTCCTCGCGAGACCGTGCAACGCTTGAGCAATTCTATGCATTCTGGCCCATGTGGATGGACGGACTCGCTGCCAACTGGGCGAATCTGGTTTCAGAGCTCGGTCCTCCCCGGATTGTAATTGCTCAAGACGATGAGAACCCAGAGGTGCTGGCCTACTTCGCAGAACTGCTTGCTGACCCGTCCGTAGGAGCGGCGTCCGTTTATATTCAAGCTGGTGAACCGCGGATAGAGCGCCCCTTCGCGTGGCCGTTGGAGATAGTGGCGCAGTCCTCGGAACGACACCTCATCGAGATTGTAAGGGAGAACGTGTCAGGTGGTGATGCGCTGGTGCGCGGGCTTTCCTTAGAGAACTCGGCCGTCGGCCATGTGCTCTTGGTTCCCCCTGACATCTCCTTCGTACCAGGTACGCCAGGGACCCAAGCCCGGGAGATGCCGTCTAGCGCCATCGCTATCGCCTTCGTTTCAGAACGCAAGAGTGCGGTGGAAGCGATGGCATTGGGGCTCAAACTCCGCTACCGGCTGGACACGGACGCGGTGTTAGTGGTCCGCACCCCCATGAAGAGGCGTGAGGATTACTGGCTCGCGCTACTCGCCACGCTGAGCAGTGGTCGTGCACTCGATGAGGCGGCCCTGCTTGCGAGTCGTTCGCTCGCCGTGCCGTTCCTGCTCTCTTCTTGGAGTTTCCTCACGAAGGCGAAGCTGGCGGCATGGGATGACCAAGGCGCTGCCATCGAGCTCCTTCGGTTTTCCGAAATGTTGCGGGACCGCTTCGAGTTGGTCGACGTCGTGGTTCCGGCCCCGCTGGCTCATTCTCTGGGTGTGGAAAGCTCGCAGTTGAGCGCCCCTGCGTTAGCGGTTGCCCTCCAGCGGTTCTTGTCGGAGCAAAGCGTCGGGAGTCAGCCTGGGCTGGGAGCGGCACTCGCGCAGTTGCGCTGGGCCGTACGTTCTGCGGAGGAGCGCTTGGACGTGCCGAAGTCGCAGGCGCCCGGCATTCCCCCCGCGCTGGATCCGAAGCCGCCTCGAAAGCCACTGCCTCGGTATCTTCAAGCGAACATTTTCTCCACCGACGAGGGGGATGTTGTGCACGAGCCCGGTGCACTGCTGGCCGACCACACCTACCGATTGGAGGTTCACATTGGGCCGGTGCATTTCGGCTCGCGCTTCGTGTGGAAGCCATTCCCTGAAACAGACCTGCCCTCATCTCCTGGCGGTAATGAACTCACCGTCGTCTTCGCGGACATCTCCGGTGGTCGTAAGCCACCGCCGCCGCAGTTGGCTCGCATCCATTTCCCCACCGAGGGGGATAGCGCTCCATGCTCTTTCACGTTCTCCACACCTGCGCTGGTGGGATTAGGGCCGTCCGCTGAGCGCTTCTCCGCGCGTATTACGGTCTTATACCGCAATCGAGTCCTCCAGACAGCTTTGGTCTCTGCCCCTGTTGTGCCATCCGTGGAAGCGCGTGCGCGAGTGTGGCGTGGCGTGGAACAGGACATGGAGCTGCCACCTGTTTCTCCGAGCGATGCACTGGATGAGCGGACGCACTTCGATGCTGCGCTGGTGCTCAATCATGATGCAGCGGGTGTCGCGGGTACCATGGTGGTGGAAAACGAAAAGGCACGCTGGATCAATATCGACCAACCAGACCTAGATGAGTCCATCCGTCAACTCCGCGCCCGGCTGGATGAGCTGACTCTGAGTGCTGACCGTCCCGGAAGCCTAGACGATGTGCGCCTCGTCACTCTCCTGGTGACGCTGGCAAATCAAGGGGCGCTGCTCTGGAGAATGGTGGTCGAACAACCTGGGGTTGGCCCCGGTCTGCGTCAGGGGAAGCGGATCCAACTCCTGGAGGCCAGAAGGGGTACCTTCCTTCCCGTTGAGTTCTTCTATGAGTTCCCCGCGCCACATACCAAGGCTCAACTTTGTCCCAACGCTCGACAGGCTCTTGAGACCGGTAGGTGTGACCACGCGTGTCACTTGGACGAGGAACTGGCCGAAGACTACGTATGCCCTGCTGGATTCTGGGGACTCACCCGCGTCCTTGAGCGGCAGCGCGTAGTCGACCCCGAGCAGGCGCGCGGTGATGTGGGGCTGAGGTCCATGCCCAGTCGTGAACGGCGGACCATCCCGCTTTTGCTAAAGGGGCTCGTTGGAGCCAGCCACCTGGTGGACAGCCACGACGTTGGTAGCATGGACAAGGTGCGACATACGCTCCAAGCACTGTGGCCCGATTGCACACAGGAGGTGAAGGGGTGGAAGGAGTGGGCGAAGGCGATCCAGCAGGACGCACCATCTCTTCTGGTGCTCATCGTCCACGCGGGCATAGAGGAGAGCACGGATGTTCCCACCATAGAGATAGCGGACGAGGCGCTCGCGGTCTCGCGCCTCCACGAGCGCCACGTGCGGCAGCGGGACTCCAGTGGCGGCGTCCTCGTGCTGTTGCTGGGATGCAGCCCCGTACTGCCAGCGGTGAAGTTCCAGAGTGTCGTGGGCCAGTTCCTGTCGGCTGGCCGCGGCACAGCCGTGGTGGTCAGCAGCATCGCAGACATGCTGGGACGGCATGCCGGCCCCACTACCGCAGAGTTGCTCACTGGGCTGGGGGAGTTGGTGCGCAGTGGGGCCGTGAACGTGGGCGATGCATTTATTCGGTTGCGGCGCAAACTCTTCGCTGGAGGAGATCCGCTCATGCTCGGCCTCGTCGTATATGGGGACGTAGACTGGTTCCTGGTTGCGCCTACGGGGCCGAGGGAGGACGTCGATGCTGAAACTGGAGATGTTGCCCGCCGGATGCGGGGACTGCCTGATTCTTGAGCATCTGCATGATGGGCGGTCCCAGCGCATCCTCATCGATGGGGGTACTCCCGCTTCGTACCCAGCACTCCGCGCTCGTTTCTCCCGAGAGATACGGCCGCACTTTGACTTGATTGTCGTCACCCATGTGGATGTGGACCACATGGGTGGCATTCTAGAGTTGCTCAGGGACACCACACTGGGCGTCACCTATGACGATCTTTGGTTCAATGGGTTTCTTCACATGAAGCCCTTTCTGGCTGATGCCCTCGGCTCGGCGGGAGTGGCCACTTTCGCTCGAGAAGGGCGGGCCAACGATGATTTGCTCGGCCCCGCACAGGGTGCGGCGCTGGCGGTGCTCGCCAAGGCAGGGCGCTGGAATGAGGCGTTCCATCGTGGCCCCATCGTCGCGCTGGACGTGGGTGTGCTGCCCCGCATCGAGCTGCAAGGGGGGCTAGCGCTGACGGTGCTGTCGCCCACGCCAGCCACGCTTCAGAAGATGGCGCTTGTCTGGGCGCGGGAGGTTCGTTCTGCAGAGGAAGAACTAGCTCAGCCCGTCTCGCCCGGAGGGGAGCAACTGGATCTGTTGGGCGGACTGGACGTGAAGGCCTTGGCATCAGAGCCGGAGCATCGTGACGATGCACCTGCGAATGGAAGCAGCATCGCATTGCTCGCTGAGGTTGGGCCGCATGCGTGCCTTCTTGCGGCAGATGCTTGGCCGAACGTTCTTGCCACGACGATCCAACGGCTGCTTCGGGAGCGCGGACTGCGCAGGTTGCCTGTTGGCGCAGTTAAACTGCCCCACCACGGCAGCAAGCGCAACGTCACCCGCGATTGGCTCAACTTAGTGGAGTGCAGCAACTTCCTCATCTCCACGGACGGCAAGAGATTCCGTCACCCGGATGCCCAAGCTATCGCCCGGATCATCTATGAGAGGCGCGATGTCAGGCTCCACTTCAACTCCGCTTCGCTCTCTGCGCTGCGCTGGCAGTCTGAGAGCCTCCAAGTTCGTTACGGCTTCACCACCGTCTTCCCAGGCAGCGGAGGCGAATCGCTAGTACTGATGATTGGCTGAGCGTCTCTCGCGAGCCCTCAGGTGTACCACGCCGGATTGTTGAGACACCAAGTTGGTCGTAATCAGGCAGGCTGCTTGCTTCTGCATAGGCTGCCGCCGGGCCTGACTCGGCGAGAGGAAGTCGTGGCGCTGCCGTCAGCTCGGTATCGGATTGCCGGAAAGCACCAGCCGCGCCTTACGGCTGGCACCGAGAAGAGCGTCTTTCAACGGGCGAGGAGGGGCACTCTCAGCCCTTGAAGGCCACTTTCACTGCACCCTGAAGCAGCAGGAACAACGGAACACCTGTCAGCCCGAGCAGCCCGAAGAAGAGCGAGGCGAGCGCCCATAGGATGGCCGGCCCGAGTCCCAGCGCTTCCTGGCTGCGCGCCTTCACGATGTGGATGAGGCCCCGGAAGCCCGCGACCATCTGGATGGTCGCGATGAGTACGAGTGGCCGGAACGTCCCTGCATCGCCAAGATCAATGGCCATCGCAATGAAGACCCACACCCATCCAAGCACGAACATCCCCATCGCGACGCCGCCGGAGACGAGGGCCTTGCGCGCGAGTGAGTCCGAGCTGGTGGCGAGAGCAGTCATGGCTCCAGATGCTATCGCGACAGGAGTGGTTCTATGTTCCGGGCGCCATGACCATCACCGCCCTCAAGCCATTCATCCCGTCCGGGAAGGACTTCGCGGCCGCCCGGAGCTTCTTCGTGGACCTAAACGACGGGGCGTGATTCTCGATCGGCCCGGAGGGCAGGCAGGCGCAGGACGAGCGGGGAAGCGGCAGGAACCCGCTCCGTTCGGCCTTGTGTGCGCAAGAACCAGAAGAAGAAGCGAGCCCTG
>NZ_JAAIYA010000177.1 GCF_010894405.1 Pyxidicoccus caerfyrddinensis | reverse complement strand
CGCGTCTTATCAGGCCTACGCCAGACAGCGCAATAGCCTGATTTAGCGTGATTTTGTAGGTCGGATAAGGCGTTTATGCCGCATCCGACATCAACGCCTGATGCGACGCTTAACGCGTCTTATCAGGCCTACGCCAGACAGCGCAATAGCCTGATTTAGCGTGATTTTGTAGGTCGGATAAGGCGTTTATGCCGCATCCGACATCAACGCCTGATGCGACGCTTAACGCGTCTTATCAGG
>NZ_JAAIYA010000176.1 GCF_010894405.1 Pyxidicoccus caerfyrddinensis | reverse complement strand
CCAGGCGCACGCCCTTTTTCAGGGCCTCGTCGACGTGGGCGAGCGTCATTTCTCGCTCTTCTCGTCCCCGGAGTCGTCCTCGTCTTCCAAGTGCCGCTGGTCCCAGCCCATCGCCTGAAGTTTTTTTTCGAGCACCAGCAGCGCGGCTGTCTCGGCCAGCGCCTTCTCCTTGCGGTGCAGCTCGCGCTCGAGCTCCTTCACCCGCTTCTCGGCGGCGGCCAGCCGCTTGCGCTCCTTGGCGGGCA
>NZ_JAAIYA010000175.1 GCF_010894405.1 Pyxidicoccus caerfyrddinensis | reverse complement strand
CCAGGCGCACGCCCTTTTTCAGGGCCTCGTCGACGTGGGCGAGCGTCATTTCTCGCTCTTCTCGTCCCCGGAGTCGTCCTCGTCTTCCAAGTGCCGCTGGTCCCAGCCCATCGCCTGAAGTTTTTTTCTACACCGGCAAATATGGCCTGAGCTCCTCTTCGATGCCTCTGAGGTAGGCGTCCGGGTCGGCGCGGAAGCGTCGGCCCATGATGCGAGGGACGCGCCGCGCTTCAAGCTGGGCGCGTA
>NZ_JAAIYA010000174.1 GCF_010894405.1 Pyxidicoccus caerfyrddinensis | reverse complement strand
CCGTCCGGCAGGTGTTGATGGACACGGAGGCCGGGCAGCTCGCGGCCGGGCGCGAGGATGCGCCGCCGTGCGAGGTGTCCGCGGACAACCTCGCCTATGTCCTCTTCACCTCGGGCAGCACCGGCCGGCCCAAGGGCGTGGCCGTGGCCCACGGACAGCTCGTCCACTACGTGCGCGCCGCCACCGAGCGGCTGGGCCTGGCCGACTGCAAGAGCTTCGCCCTGGTGTCCACCTTCGTCGCCGACC
>NZ_JAAIYA010000173.1 GCF_010894405.1 Pyxidicoccus caerfyrddinensis | reverse complement strand
CACGCGCAACTGGACGCCAGCGGGCTCCGTCCGCCTTGGCCCCTCTCCGAACCTCACCCCGGCAGTGCAGGAGATGAAGCGCACCGGCTGAACTCTCTCACGCGACAACTACCTTGACGCTCACCGGATGTCTTCTCGTGCCCAAGGTGCGCAGGCCAGCGACGGGTGCTGGCATACCTGATTCAGGGCGCCGTCATCCGGCGCATTCTCCGTCACCTTCAGCTGCCCGAGCAGCCGCCGCGCCTGGCTCCGG
>NZ_JAAIYA010000172.1 GCF_010894405.1 Pyxidicoccus caerfyrddinensis | reverse complement strand
CCCGCAGCGGCGGCCTCGGGCGAGGAGGAGGCACCCTCTGCTGGGGCGGCAACTGTGGGCAGCTGCGGGAGGCGTCAGCGCGCTCCGAGGCTGGACTGGGCCGGGTTGCTCCGCAGGACGTTCGCAGTAGATGTCTTCTCGTGCCCAAGGTGCGCAGGCCAGCGACGGGTGCTGGCATACCTGATTCAGGGCGCCGTCATCCGGCGCATTCTCCGTCACCTTCAGCTGCCCGAGCAGCCGCCGCGCCTGGCTCCGG
>NZ_JAAIYA010000171.1 GCF_010894405.1 Pyxidicoccus caerfyrddinensis | reverse complement strand
ACGAGGACACCTTCTGCCGGGAGGTGGACTGGGCCTTCTTCTGCAAGCACGGCGCGGACGGCGTCACCTTCCGCGAGGCCTTCTTCACCTTCTGGGATGCGCTGACGAACTGGGCGCTGGGGCTGCCGGGCCCTTTCGCCTTCGCCTTCCTGCACCGGCACCCGGACGTCGAAGGGCAGCTGGCGCCCGGCAGTGCGGCGCGGGCCCTGGTGCGCGAGGTGCTGCTGAAGGGAGAGCAGGACGGGGCGCTGGTGCC
>NZ_JAAIYA010000170.1 GCF_010894405.1 Pyxidicoccus caerfyrddinensis | reverse complement strand
GGTGTTGAGGCACCTGGGGTTGCCCTCCGTCCCCTTGCCCCTGGCATCTGCACGGGGCCCTCCCCAAGGCGAGTGGCTGCACTGAAGGGCAGAGGCCCCCCGACACCTCGGTTTCAGCGGCACCGGCGGGGCCACACAGGCCGCCGGACAGGCAAGGAGTGCGCGCGCAGGCAGGTGGCGGGGGGCCGCGCACCCCTCGAGGGCCACGGCCCGCCTGCGTCCGAGGGGGCGCACAGAGCGGCTACCGGACGCCGAGGTGAAAGTGGCCGCCCAT
>NZ_JAAIYA010000016.1:28853-276829 GCF_010894405.1 Pyxidicoccus caerfyrddinensis | reverse complement strand
CCCGCGAGGTAATGCTCCGCGAACCCCATCCCCTACCCCCTCCTGCCCCCCTTCCGGGGCGGCCGTCCCGTGGAAGGAATATTACTTCCACCATTCCCTTCTACCGGAGGGGGCTGACATGGCGGGTGGGAAGGGGTCGCCCCTCCCTGGAGGTAGGGTCTTTCCGGGTCCGACCCAAGGGTGCCACGTCGCCGCGCTCCGATTGCCCGGCCAGCAGCGGCTCCAGCCCTGGCGAGGCCGGCAGATGCTCGAAGCGCGCAACGCGCTGGTGGGCCACGAGAAGCCCGCGGTTCACGGAGGCCACGAGGCCCGCCAGGGGTGGTGAACTTCGGGATGCCGTGAGTGTCGGCGGCGATGTCTGCGTTTCACAGGTCCACGAGGCACGCCCAGGGTGATGGGCTCCTTCTCGCCGTGAGTGCCGGCGGCGAAGTCGGGCCCATCGAGGTCTGGCGCATGAGGCGGTGGTTGCATCCGGAAGCCCCGGAGTGCTCGCGATTGCGGTGCGCCTTCGAGCTCGTGCCATGCATGGCAGAGCCGCCCCATGGAGGACTCCCAGACATGCCGCCATGAATCGAGGCGGTAACATGAGAGGGCCAGGCCGTGGCTGGACGTGGCGTGGGGGTCCCCCTGCGCAGGCTCGTTCCCATCGCGCAGAACCCGCCCGCGTCTTGAATGAGCCGGGGGTCACGAGCCCCGCGCGCCTCACCTCGCGTGAGCCACCACGGGCATCTTCACGGGGCCGCGCACCGTCATGGAGCGGTTCCACTCCAGCGGCCCGGCCGGGGTGAAGCGGGCGAAGCGCGTCAGCAGCGCTTCCAGCCCGAGCCGCGTCTCCAACCGTGCCAGCGGCGCACCCAGACAGAAGTGGACACCATGTCCGAAGGGAAGGTTGTTCGTCCCCTCGCGGTCCATGTCGAAGGTCTCCGCGCCGGGGAAGTGCGCCTCGTCGCGGTTCGCCGCGCCCATCATCAGCGCAACCGGTGAGCCCTTCGGAATCGTCACGCCGCGAATCTCCGTGTCCGCGGTGGTGACGCGCATGATGGCCTGTACCGGCGGCTCGTAGCGCAGCACCTCCTCCAGGAAGCGCGGAATGCGTGAGGTGTCCTTGCGCAGCCGCTCCAGCACGTCCGGGTGCTCCATCAGCAGCCGCAGCGAGTGGCTCATCAGGTGGATGGTGGTCTCCAGCCCGGCCACCAGCAGCAGGAACATGAAGTTCATCAACTCCGCGTCGCTGAGCGACTCGCCATCCACGCGCGCGTTGATGAGGTCCGTCACCACGTCATCGCGGGGCTCGGCGCGGCGGCTGGCCAGCACGCGGCCCATGTACTGCTCCGTCTCCTTCACCGTGGCGCGAATCTCCGCCATGCGGGGCGTCTCCTGCCCGGGGCTGGGGCCGATGGCGGTGATGCTGGTGAGGTCATCCGCCCAGCGCTTGAAGAGGTGGTGCTGCGTGGGGTCCAGACCAATGAGCTCGCCAATGACGCTCGCGGGCAGCGGCAGGCAGAAGGCATCCACGAAGTCCACCGGCGAGCCCTCGGGGATGCGGTCGACGATGGCGCCCGCGAAGGCACGGACGCGCGGCTCCAACCGGGCCAGCACGGGCGGGCCAAAGGCGCGGTTGACCAGCGTCCGCAGCCGCGTGTGGTTCGGCGGGTCCATGCCAATCATCGAGTCCGCGAACGGGTTGTGCCCCAGCCACGCCGGCTTCGTCGCCACGCGCATGCCGATGCTGGAGAACACCTGCGGGTTCTTGAAGGCCGCCACCACGTCGTCATGCCGGGTGAGCACCCAGTAGCCGCCCGGGTCCACCTGACACACCGGAGAACGGCGCAGCTCCGCATACGTCGGATAGGGATTGGCCCGGACCTCGGGCACCAACAGATTCACACGTCCACTCATGGACGCGAATCCTTGCCCGGGTGCGGGCCCGCAGGGAACCGGAGTATTCGCCGACACGCCCGGCTTCGACTGCCTGTCACTGCGGGCACCGCCGCCGGTGCGAGCCCAACGCTACCGCGCCCGCTTCCCCAGCTCACCCGCGAGCGCCAGCAACTCCGAGCGCAGCCACTTGTTGCGCGGCTCCGAGTCCGACTGCCGGTGCCAATAGAGGTGCAGCTCCAGCGGCGGGAGGGCCAGAGGCATGGGCAGGATGTGATTGCCCAGGAGCGAGTGCAGCGCCTCCGCGCGGCGCCGGGGCATGGTGAGGAGCAGGTCGGAGCCGGAGACGATGTGGAAGGCGGCCTCGTAGTGCTGGCAGCGCACCGTGACTTCGCGCTGGTAGCCCAGGCGGCTGAGCACCAGGTCCTCCACGGCGAGCCCCGTGCGGCGCGAGGACCGGGTGACATGCCGTGCGGCCATGTATGCCGCTACGTCCAGCCTGCGCCGCCGCCGGCTCACCACGCAGAAGGTGTCGCGCAGCAGCGGGGCCTGCCGCAGGTCCGCGCCCGTCGGCTGCTCCACGTCGACGGACAAGTCCAACCGCCCCGACGCGAGGTCTCGCTCCAGCCGGGCCCGGTCCAACCGGACGCTGGCGACACGCGCCTCGGGAGCCCGCTCGCGCAGGCGCGCCACGAGGTGCGGGAGGATGGACGGTTCCAGCAGGTCATTCATCGCGAGCGTGAAGTGGCCCACGTCGCGCCGGGGCTCGAAGCCGCGGGTGTGGTGCACTGCGCCGTCGAGCAGCGCGAGCGCCTCGCGAATCTCCGGCGCCAGCCGCTCCGCGAAGGGCGTGGGCGCCACGCCCCGACCCTCGCGCACGAAGAGCGGCTCCCCCATCTGGTCCCTCAGGCGGGCGAGCGCATGGCTCACCGCCGACTGACTGAGGAAGAGGACCTCCGCAGCCCGGGTGAGGCTCCGCTCCCGGAGCACCACGTCGAACACCCGGAAGAGGTTGAGGTCCAGCCGTGCCAGCCGGGCGGAATCCTGAACTGGGTTCATGGGAACACATGACCAACATTCACTGGATGCATCAAGGCCGGATACGGAGGATGGGGCAACCAAGCTGGAGGAGGACCCGCGATGGACTTCGAGCCGAGCGCCCGAACCAAGGACTACCTGGAGCGCATCAAGCGGTTCATGCGCGAGCACGTCGACCCGGTCGAGGCCCGCTACCGCGAGGAGGTCAATGCCACCTGCCACGGCGGCGACTGGAAGACGTGGAAGGTGCCGGCGGTGATGGAGGAACTGAAGGCCCGCGCGAAGGCGGAAGGGCTGTGGAACCTCTTCCTGCCCGACGCGAAGCTCGGCGCGGGCCTCACCGTCCTCGAGTACGCGCCGCTGGCCGAGGAGATGGGCCGCAGCTTCATCGCCCCCGAGGTCTTCAACTGCAGCGCTCCGGACACCGGCAACATGGAGGTGCTCTGGAAGTACGGCTCCGAGGAGCAGAAGGCGCGCTGGCTCACCCCGCTGCTCGCGGGTGAAATCCGCTCGGTGTTCTGCATGACGGAGCCCGAGGTGGCCTCGTCGGACGCCACCAACATGCAGGCCACCGCCGTCGTGGACGGCAAGGATGTCGTCCTCAACGGCGGCAAGTGGTGGTCTTCCGGCCTGGGCCACCCGAACGCGAAGGTCATCATCTTCATGGCCCGCACGCCCGACACCGGGGGCGACCGCCACCACCAGCACTCCATGGTGCTGGTCCCCATGGACGCCAAGGGCGTCAACATCCAGCGCATGCTGCCCGTGTTCGGCGATTACGACGCCCCGCATGGCCACGGCGAGGTGCACTTCGACAACGTGCGCGTGCCCGTGTCCAACATCATCTCGGGCCCCGGCATGGGCTTCGAGATTGCCCAGGGACGGCTCGGCCCCGGCCGCATCCACCACTGCATGCGCTGCCTCGGCGCGGCGGAGAAGGCGCTGGAGCTGATGATTGACCGGGGCATGAAGCGCACCGCCTTCGGCAAGCAGCTGCTCAACCTGGGCGGCAACCGCGAGCGCGTCGCCGAGGCCCGCGTCGCCATCGACCAAGCGCGCCTGCTGACGCTCTATGCCGCGTGGAAGATGGACCAGGTCGGCGCACTCGGGGCGATGACGGAGATTTCCGCCATCAAGGTCGCCGCGCCCAACGTGCTGCAGAAGGTGGTGGACGACGCCATCCAGATTCACGGCGGCGCGGGCGTGTCCCAGGACACCATGCTGTCGGGCTTCTTCGCGCAGGCGCGCACCCTGCGGCTCGCGGACGGCCCGGACGAGGTCCACAAGGGGCTCATCGCCCGCATCGAGCTGGCGAAGCGCGGCCACTCCCGGAGCTGAACGCCATGGCCGACCAGCGCATCTTCATCACCGGTGGCGCCAGCGGACTCGGCAAGGCCATGGCCCTGCGCTTCGCGCGCGCGGGGTGGAAGGTCTGCATCGCCGACCTCAACGACGCCCGGGGCGCGGAGACCCTGGCCGCCCTGGGCAGTGACGGGCACTTCCTGCGCTGCGACGTGACGCGCGAGGAGGACCTGCGCGCCGCCGCGGAGACGCTCCAGTCCCGCTGGGGCGGCGTGGACGTGGTGGTGAACAACGCGGGCGTCGCCCAGGCCGGCGCCATCGAGGACGTGTCCATCGACGACTGGCGGTGGATCATCGACATCAACCTGCTGGGCGTGGTGCGGGGCTGCAAGGTCTTCACTCCCCTGTTCCGCCGGCAGGGCCACGGACACTTCGTCAACGTCGCCTCCATGGCGGGCCTGCTCGATGTGCCGATGATGAGCAGCTACAACGCCACCAAGGCGGCCGTCGTGTCGCTGTCGGAGACGCTGCACAACGAGCTGGCGGAGGCGAACATCGGCGTCAGCGTGGTGTGCCCGTCGTTCTTCAAAACGAACCTGGGTGACTCGCTGCGCACCACGGACCCGCGGCTGGGGGCCACCATGGCGCGGCTCTTGGAGCGCTCGGCCATCACCGCGGACGACGTGGCCAATGACGTCTTCCAGGCGGTGGAGAAGCGGCGGTTCTACGTCCTGTCCCACGCGGAGGGCCGCAGGGCCTGGTTGATGAAGCGCTTCCTTCCGCGCGGTATCTACGCCAGGGTCATGCGCAAGAGCACCGCCCGGATGCGCCCGCGTCCCGGCCCCGCACCGACGACCTGAGGGAGAGAACGCGTCATGCCTTCCACCACCCCCATCGACCCGTCCGGCGCCGTCCGCCCCGGCGAGGAGCTGAACGTCTCCGCCGTGGATGCATGGCTCAAGGCCCGCGTCCCCTCGCTGGAAGGCACGCCGGAAATCACCCAATACTCGGGCGGCGCCTCGAACTGGACGTACCGGCTGAAGTACCCGAACCGGGACCTCATCCTGCGCCGGCCTCCGTCGGGGACGAAGGCGAAGTCCGCGCACGACATGGCCCGCGAGTACAACGTCCAGCAGGCCCTGAAGCCGGCCTACCCGGCCGTGCCCAGCATGGTGGGCCTGTGCCAGGACGCGTCCGTCATCGGCTCGGACTTCTACGTCATGGAGCGCATCGAGGGCATCATCCCGCGCAAGCACATGCCGCGCGGGCTGCAGCTCGACAAGGCCACCACGCGGCAGCTGTGCCTCAACGTCATCGACAAGCTGGTGGAGTTGCACCAGGTGGACGCAGCGGCCGTGGGGCTGTCGTCACTGGGCAAGGGGCCGGGCTACCCGAAGCGGCAGATTGAGGGCTGGTCCGACCGCTACGAGAAGGCCCGCACCTGGAACGTCCTGAGCTTCAAGTACGTGCGCGACTGGCTCAAGGCCCACACGCCGGACGACGTCGCCACCTGCGTCATCCACAATGACTGGCGCTTCGACAACGTGGTGCTCGATGCGAGCGAGCCCACGCGCGTCATCGGCGTGCTCGACTGGGAGATGGCCACGCTGGGCGACCCGCTGATGGACCTGGGCAACGCCCTGGCCTACTGGGTCCAAGCGGATGACAACTTCATGATGCGGATGACGCGGCGCCAGCCCACGCACCTGCCCGGCATGCTCCGGCGCGAGGAGGTGGTGGAGTACTACCTCGACAAGATGAAGCTGAAGCCGGGCAACTGGACCTTCTACGAGGTCTACGGCCTGTTCCGGCTCGTGGTCATCATCCAGCAGATCTACTACCGCTATCACCACAAGCAGACGCGCAACCCGACGTTCAAGAACTTCTGGGTGCTGGCCAACTACCTCGGCCTGCGCTGTGAGCGGCTCATCCGCACGAAGGGAGCTCGCTGATGGGCGTGGTGTACCTCGTCCGCCATGGGCAGGCCTCTTTCGGGGCCGCGGACTATGACCAGCTCTCGGAGACGGGCGTGGCGCAGTCGCGGGTGCTCGGGGAGACGCTGCGTTCCCGGCTGCCGCGCGTGGATGCCGTCGTCACGGGCACGCTGGCGCGCCACCGACAGACGGCCGACGCGTGCCTCGCCGCGCTCAAGGTGGAGGCCAGCCCCAAGCGCCTGGCGGCCTTCGACGAGTTCGACCTCGACGCGCTCATCGTCCGCCACGCGCCGCGCTACGCGGACCGCACGCTGCTGATGCAGGACATCGCCGGGGCGCCGGAGCCGCGCCGTGCGTTCCAGGAGCTGTTCACGGAGGCCGTGGCCCGATGGGTGAGCGGCCGGCACGATGACGAGTACGCCGAGCCCTGGCCCACGTTCCGGGACCGCTGCATCCGGGCGCTCGACGAGCTCATCCTCGAGCTGGGCGCGTCGAAGACAGCGCTGGTCTTCACCTCCGGCGGCCCGATTACGGCCATCTGCCAGGACCTGCTGCGCATTCCGGACGAGCACGCCTTCCGCCTCAACACGGCCCTGGCGAACTGCGGCGTCACCAAGGTCGTCTACAGCGAGCGCACCCGGTTCCTGTCCACGCTCAACGAGCACGGCCACTTCGAGGGCGCGCAGCGTGCCCTCCTCACCTACCGCTGAGGGCAGCCCCCCATGCGAAAGAACATCCTGATTACCGGCGCCAGCTCCGGCCTGGGCGAGGGCATGGCGCGCGAGTTCGCCGCCCTGGGACGCAACCTCGCCCTCTGCGCGCGCCGCACCGAGCGGCTGGACGCGCTCAAGGCGGAGCTGCTCCAGAAGCACCCGGGTATCACCATCTCCGTGCGGGCGCTGGACGTGAATGACCACGCGCAGGTGTTCAGCGTGTTCGACGCCTTCACGCAGGAATTCGGCAGCCTGGACCGCATCATCGTCAACGCGGGCGTCGGCCAGGGGAAGCGCATTGGCACCGGCCACTTCGCCACCAACGTGCAGACGGCGCAGACGAACTTCGTCGCCGCGCTCGCGCAGTGCGAGGCGGCGGTGGGCATCCTGCGCAAGCAGGGCCAGGGGCACCTGGTGACGATTTCCTCCATGAGCGCCATGCGCGGGCTGCCCAAGCACCTGACGGCGTACGCCGCGACGAAGGCCGGCCTCGCCACGCTGACGGAGGGCATCCGCGCCGAATTGCTCGGCACGCGCATCCAGGTCACCACCATCTACCCCGGCTACATCCACACGGAGCTGAACGCGGGGGCGAAGAACCTCCCGTTCGCCGTGGACTCCGAGAAGGGCTCGCGCGCGCTGGTGAAGGCGATTGAGCGCGAGCCGGTGAAGGCCTACGTGCCGGGCTGGCCGTGGGCTGCGGTGGGCTTCCTCCTGCGCAACCTGCCGCTCAGGCTTGTGGCACGGATGTCTTGAGGCGGCGAGAGCCGCTGGCCTCACGGTGAAGGGGCCGCTAGCGTTCCCCGCTCCTCATGACCGCCAACGTCCCTCCTCCCGCGCAGTCCCCCGCCACGGCGACTCCGGCGCGGCTCGGGCTGCTGGCGCGCTTCGGCCCTGGCATGCTCGTGGCCGCCACGGGCGTCGGCGCGGGAGACCTGCTCACCGCCAGCCTCGGTGGCTCCACGGTGGGCGTGTCCATCCTCTGGGCCGCCCTCCTCGGCTCGGTGCTGAAGGCGTTCCTCAACGAGGGCATTGCCCGCTGGCAGCTCGCCACCGGCACCACCGTGCTGGAGGGCTGGGCGCGGTTCGGCTCGGGCCTGCGTTACCTCTTCTTCATCTACCTGCTCGGCTGGAGCTTCTTCACCGGCGGCGCCCTCATCTCCGCGTGTGGCGCCGCGGGCGATGCGCTGTGGCCGCTGAGCAGTGACGCGGAGACGTCCCGGCGCATCTGGGGCGTGGTGCACTCGCTCGTCGGCCTGGGGCTGGTGTGGTTCGGCGGCTTCCGCCTCTTCGAGAAGCTCATGGCCGCGTGCACCGGCCTGATGTTCGTCGCCGTCCTCTTCACCGCCGTGGGCGCGAGTCCGGACTGGGGCGCCGCCGCGCGCGGGCTCGTCGTCCCCTCCATTCCGAAGGGCGGCGCGGGCTGGATTCTGGGACTGCTGGGCGGCGTGGGCGGCACCGTGACGCTGCTCTCGTACGGCTACTGGATTCGCGAGAAGGGCCGCGAGGGCACGCAGTGGCTGAAGACCTGTCAGGCCGACCTCGCCGTGGGCTACGGGCTGACGGGGTTGTTCGGCATGGGCATGGTGCTCATCGGCTCCACGCTGCGGCTGGAGGGCAGCGGTCTCAAGGTGGCCAACCTGCTCGCGCAGCGGCTCGGTGAGGTCATCGGCCCCGCGGGCTACTGGCTGTTCCTCCTCGGGTTCTGGGGCGCCGTCTTCACCAGCCTGCTCGGCGTCTGGGAGGGTGTCCCCTACCTCTTCGCGGACTACCTCCGCATCCACCGCAAGCAGCCCGCCGGCCAGGTGGAACTGCGGAGCACGCGGGCCTGGCGCCTGTACCTCGTGGCACTGGCCCTGGTGCCCCTGCCCATGCTGTGGGCACCCTTGCAGCGCGCGCAGCTCGCCTACGCCATCGTGGGCGCGCTGTTCATGCCGCTGCTCGCCTTCACCCTGCTGTGGATGAACAACCGGCGGGCCTGGGTCGGGGCGCTGCGCAACAACTGGCTCATCAACGCCGCGCTCGTCGCCACGCTGCTCCTGTTCCTCCTCGTCGGGCTCGACGAAGCGCTCGAGGCGCTTCGCAAGCTCCAGCGGCCGTGAGCGGAGCTCAGGCTTCCGCGGCCCGCGCCGCTCCGCCGTCGTTCTCCGCGCCGTACCGCAGCGACTCCCACGCGAGCATCACCTGCTTGCGCGCCGGGCCCCAGCGGTAGTCCCCGAAGACGCCCGTCTTGCGCAGCACGCGGTGACAGGGGATGAGCAACGCCACCGGGTTGTCCCCCACCGCCGAGCCCACCGCGCGCACCGCCTTGGGATTCCCAATCGCACGGGCGATGTCCTCGTACGTCGCCACCTGTCCCGGGGAGATGCGCAGCAGCGCCTGCCACACCTGCACCTGGAAGGGCGTGCCCTTCACCAGCACCGATAGCGGCGTGGGCTCATGCGGAGGCTCGGCGGGGAAGATGCGCTCCGCCCAGGATGCGGTGCCCTCGCGCGACTCCACGAAGGTGGCGCGGGGCCACTGCGCTCGCAGTGACGCCAGGGCCTCTTCCTCGGACTCGCCGGTGAGGAAGTGCAGGCCGCAGATGCCGCGCTCGCAGGCGGCGATGAGGCAGTCACCGAAGGGCGACGGGTGGATGCCGTACCGCACGGTGAGCCCCTCGCCGCCGAGCTTGAACTCGCCCGGCGTCATCGCGGTGAGGGTGATGAAGAGCTCGTGCAGGCGCCCTCCGCCGGACAGGCCCACGGAATAGGACGTGTCCAGCACGCTGCGCCGCTCGGCCAGCAGGCGCCGGGCCGAGCTGAGCGTGTGCACCTGGAGGAAGCGCTTGGGACTGATGCCCGCCCAGCGCGTGAAGAGCCGCTGGAAGTGAAAAGGACTCAGGCCCACGTGCGCGGCGACGTCGTCCAGGGACGGCTGCTCGCGCGCATGGGCGTCGAGGTAGAGGATGGCCTGCTCGATTCGGGCGTAGTCGCTGGTCGCCATGCCACGGTTCCTTGGAAAGAGTCGCTCCTGGACGTTGGTATGGCCGCCGGGGCGCTCTCGAACAACCCGGTTCTTGCGCCCGCCCGCCGCCGCCGAAGGCCGCAAGGAGCGGGTCGTTCGCCTGGGGCGTGCTCCCTACCCTGCCTCGCGTCCACACCACCCGGAGCCCCGCATGCGCCTCTATGACTACGCCCCTTCCGCCAACGGCTACAAGGTCCGCCTCCTGCTCTCCTGGCTCGACAGGCCTTACGAATTGGTGCCGGTGGACATCTTCGCGGGCGAGAGCCACACCGAGGACTTCCTCCGAAACAAGAACCCCGACGGACGCATCCCCGTGCTCGAGCCCGAGCCGGGCCGCTTCCTCGCCGAGTCCAACGCCATCCTCCTGTATCTCGCACGCGGCACGCCGCTGCTGCCGGAGGACTCCTTCGAGCAGGCCCAGGTGCACCAGTGGCTCTTCTTCGAGCAGAACAGCGTGGAGCCCAACGTGGGCACCGTGCGCTTCTGGCACCTGACGGGCCGCGCCTCGCGCCACCCGGAGACCTTGCGCCTGCGCACGGAGCGCGGGCACGAGTCCCTCGCCGCGATGGAGCGCCACCTGCGCGGGCGCCCCTTCCTCGTCGGTGAGCGCCCCACCGTCGCGGACATCGCGCTGTATGCGTACACGCACGTCGCGCCCGAGGGCGGCTTCGACCTGGGGCGCTACCCCGCCGTGTCCGCGTGGCTGGAGCGCGTGAAGGCCCGGCCCGGCCACATCGGCGCGCTGGCGCCCTACACCGCCAACGCGCACGTCGTCAGCGCTCCGGCGGCGTGACGGCGCTCCCCCTCTCGCCCGGTCCCCAAGCACCGGCCACCGTGGCACACCCCCGCGAGCTGAAGTCGACTTGACGCCGATATCTCTGAGATATATCTCAGAGGCATCTCAGATAGACTTTCAGCGAACTCGAGAGGGCGCACCATGCGAGGCAGACACGGAAGAGGGCGGGACGATTCGGAGCATCCCTGGCACGGCGAGCGGGATGACCACCGGGGGCGGCATGGTGGACATGGCGGGCGCCACCGGATGTTCGAGGGGGGCGAGCTGCGGCTCGTCCTGCTCCATCTCATCTCCCAGGAGCCCCGGCACGGCTATGACCTGATCCGCGCCATCGAGGGACTGAGCCGCGGCACGTATGCCCCCAGTCCCGGGGTGGTCTACCCGACGCTCACCCTGCTCCAGGACATGGGCCTGGTCGGCGAGCCAAGTACCGACAGCCAGCGCAAGCTCTTCTCCATCACGGAGCAGGGCCGGGCGCTGCTCACCGAGAACGCCAAGGTCGTGGAGGCCCTGCTCCAGCGGCTCGGAGCCGCCGGGGAGGTTCGCGAGCGGACCGACGCCGCCCCGGTCCGGCGCGCCATGCACAACCTGAAGAGCGTGCTGTTCGACACGCTGTCGGCCGATGCCGACAAGAAGATCATCCTCGACGTGGCGGCCCTCATCGACGAGGCCGCGCAGAAGATTGAAAGGCTACGCTCATGAATCGCCAGGGCACCCGAGACACACAGGAAGGGTACGCCGCTTCGCGTCCTGCTGGCGCGGAGCAGCGCCCCGGAGCCGAGGCCGGAGCCATGGCCGTGCCCCACCAGCTCGTTCGCGTGCGCCATGAGCTCCGGCGGCGCAAGCTCGTCGTCAGCGGCGTGGAGTCCGTGACGCCCCGCATGCGGCGAATCCGCTTCACGTCGCCCGAGCTCGGGGACTTCCACAGCTCCTCGCCAGACGACCACATCAAGCTGTTCTTCCCGCTGCATGACGGTGCGAGCGGGGCGCCGGTGATGCGTGACTTCACGCCGCGCACCTTCGACAACGCCGGCAAGACGCTGACCATCGACTTCGCCCTGCACGGCTCCGGGCCCGCGACGGAGTGGGCGGCGCGGGCCCAGGTCGGGCAGACACTCGAAATCGGTGGGCCGAAGGGCTCGCTCGTCGTGCCCGACGATTTCGACTGGTACCTCCTGGTCGGCGACGAGAGCGCGCTACCGGCGCTGGGGCGCCGGGTCGAGGCGCTGCGCCCCGGCGTCCCCGTGACGACCGTGGTGGCCGTGGCGAATGAGGACGAACGGCAGACCTTCGAGACCCGGGCCTCCTGGCGGCCAGAGTGGGTCGTGCGCGGCGAGCCGGGTACGCGCGACGGCGAACTGCTGCGTCGCGCGCTCGCCGGATTCTCGCCCCCCGCGGGGGACGGCTTCGTCTGGATTGCCGGCGAGGCCGCGCTCGTTCGCGAGCTGCGGACGCTCTTCGTCGAGGAGCGCGGACATCCGACGGACTGGCTCAAGGCGGCGGCCTACTGGCACCGCGGCGAGCATGGCGGGAGCAGCGCACCGGGCAAGCCCGCGTGAAGCACCGGGGAGCGCCTCTCGAAAGTCGTTGGACTGCACACCGCTGAATGCCGGCTGCTTGACTCACGGCGGGCACGGGACTATCCGTACTCACGAATGACGCACCTCCGCTCCATGTGTCGAATGTCGATGCCGGGTGGGCTCCAGCCCGCCAGCGTCGGCTGACGTCCGTCGAGCCGGCACTGACGAGCCACCGGAGCCCATCCACCCGCGAGGGTTGGTGGGCTTCGTCGTTCCTGGACGCGCGCTCTCCCCTCGCCCCTTCCACCGAGAGGAATCCGCGTCCCATGCCCACGCCCATTACGTCCCTTTCCGCGCCCACACCGCGCCTCTTCGATGTCGCCCTGCCCGACGTGAGACTCGAGGCCGGCGCTCGCGTCTCGAATCACCTCGTCCGCGGCTGGTGGTGGGGCCCAGAGGAGGACCTCCCCTGGCTGCACTCCCGCGCCCGCATCCTCCCCGAGGAGGAGGCCCGCGCGAGCACCCTGCGCGTCGTGCGCCGCACCGTGGCCGAGCAGCGCCAGTCCGCCGAGCGCGCCCGTGCCCGGGGCCCGGCCCGCGCGCCCGCCCGCGTCCCCACCGTGCTGCTGGTGCACGCGCTCACCGGCGACATGCGCGCGGGAGGAGAGGGCGGCTGGTGGGAGCCCCTCATCGGCCCGGGGCGCGCGCTGGACCCGTCGCGCGCGCGGCTGCTGTGCTTCAACAACCTGGGCTCGTGCTACGGCACCACCGGCCCCGCCGACGAGGGCTTCCCGGGGCGGCTCGACGACGTGCGCTTCGGCCCGCCGCCGTCCGTCGCCAAGGGAGACCTGCGCCAGGACGAGTCACGGTTGCCCGCGACGATTACGCCGTGGGACCAGGCGCGCAGCATCCTCCTGGCGCTGGACGCGCTGGACGTGGACGAGGTGGCGCTCGTCACCGGCGGCTCGCTGGGAGGGATGATTGTCCTCTGCCTCGCGGCGCTCGCTCCGGAGCGCTTCGCGCGCATGGCCCCCATCGCCACCGCCGAGTCCGCCACGTCCTGGGTGGTGGGCTTCAACCACGTGGCGCGGCAGGCGCTGCTCCTGGACCCGGGCTTCCCGGAGGCGGCGCACCGAGGATTGGAGCTGGCGCGGCAGCTCGCCATGCTCACCTACCGTGCGGAAGCAGGACTGGAGCGGGGCCAGGCCCGGCCCGCCGCGTGGTCCTCGCGCGCGCTGTACCCGGTGCAGAGCTACCTGGAGCACCAGGGCCGCAAGCTGGAGGCACGCTTCGACGCGCGCGCGTACCTGGCGCTGCTGGGGGCCATGGACCACCACGACCTCTCGCGCTGCATCGACCGGGGACTGCCGCGCATCCGGGCGAGCGCGCTGTGCGTGGGAATCGACCAGGACCAGCTCTTCCTCCCGCACCACATGGAGGCACTGGCCCGGCGCCTGCGCGAGCACGGCCGCCATGCCGAGCACGCCTTGCTGTCCAGCCCGTACGGGCACGACGGCTTCCTCGTGGAGTGGGAGGCCATGGCCGCGCTCCTCACCCGCGCGCTCGCGCTCCCCGAGGGCCCGCGCTCAGCGGCGCGGGTCCAGGTGGCGTAGCACCGCGTCCGTCGCCTGCGTGGTGGTGCGCACACCGCCGAGGTCCGTCATCACCGCGCCCTGGGCGATGACGGCCACGCGCTGCAGGGCCCGCTCACCCCACCCTGCGACTCCCCGGCACCTCCGGCGGCGCGTGCTGGGACCACGTCGGCGGCTCGGACTCACAGGTGAAGGCTCGCAGCCGGCGGTAGTCCGGGTACGACGCCTGGAGCGTCAGCACGTCCCCGGCCTGGACGACCTCGTCACCGCCCGGGTTGAGCCGCTCATGCTCCCCGCGCACCAGCGACAGCGTCAGCGCGCCGAACCTGTCGCGCACGCTGGCGATGTTCAGCCCGGGCAGCCCCTCGCGCGCGGTGAACTGGGACACCACCATCAGGTGCTTGCCCAGGTGGAAGGAGTGGATGATGCGCGGGTCCATGGCAGCCAGCGCCATGGCGGGCGCGGCCAGCGACGAGCTGGAGAGCGCCTCCGCCTTGAAGGTGTCGCGCACCTTGCCGCTCAGGTCATCGTCGAACAGGCGGATGACCACGCGGATGTCCGGGTTGAGCCGGCGCGCGTCGAGCGCGATGTTGAGGTTGGCCAGGTCGTCGTCCGTGGCGCAGACGATGGCGGACGCGTACTTCACGTTGGTGCGCGGCAGGCACAGCGGGCTGCGCGTGTCGTCGATGAGCAACGGCACCTGCTCGTCGCGCAACGCGGAGACGAAGGCGGCGTCCTCGCGCTTCTCCACCACCACCACGTCCCGGCCCATCTCCCGCAGCTGCGCGACGACGCGGTAGCCCACGCGTCCCGCCCCGCACACCACGACGTGTCCCTTCATCGTCTCGGTGACCACTTCGATCCACTCCTTGTCGTTCTTGTGCCGGGCGAAGAAGAGGTAGGCGAAGCGCACCACGCCATCCACCACGAGGGCGATGCCCACCGGTGGAATCACCACATTGAGCAGCTCGATGAGCCAGTCGTGCACGTACGGCAGCGAGGGCTGGCCGTAGAGCAGGAAGTAGACGTGGTGGAGCGCCTCACCGAAGGTAAGGGGCGTCCCGTCCGTCGGCACGTAGCGCCAGCAGAACAGCAGCGGCCCCAGGAGGAACAGGGTCGCCGACAGCATCAGCGTGGTGCGGAAGCGCCGCGTGAGCGCCCGCAGGTAGCGCAGGTTGGCCTGGAGCTGCCGGCGGGACACCCGCATCGCCCCCTCCACGGATCAGGACGCCGGGGTGATGCCGGTTTCCGCCGCGTTGCGCGCCCGGCGCCGCTCCACCAGCCACACGAGCAGCACACCCAGCTCGTAGCAGGCCAGCATGGGGCCCGCCATCAGCGACAGATTCACCACGTCACCAGTGGGGGTAATCACCGCCGCGGCGATGAGGCACACCACGAAGGCATGGCGCTGGTACTTGAAGAGCCACTTCGACTGGACGACGCCCACCACGCCCAGGAGCGCCATCACCAGCGGCAGCTCGAAGATGATGCCGAAGGCGAGGATGAGCAGCAGCACCAGGGAGAGTTGCTCGTGCATGGACAGCATGGGGCGCGTCCACCGCGCGGCCTCGTGGCGCGCGTACCCGGTGGACAGCTCCTTCTCCAGCTTCCACAGGTCCGACAGCTCCTGCGAGCGCGTGGAGGCCGCGCCACCCAACAGGCCGGCCGCGCCGTCCAGGGCGGTCGCCGTCGCCGCGTAGTCCTGGCGGCCGTACGCCGTCACCGCCTCCACCCGCTTCTCCACCACCTGCCGCAGCACGCCCCGCGCCTGCTGGTTGTCGAGGCCATCCGCCGCCGCGTCCACCAACACGCCCAGCGCCTCGATGCGCGACTTCAGTTCCACGCTGACCGCGGGCGCCTGCTCCGGCTCGGGCACCTGGCCCTCGCCGTCGGCGCGCAACATGCCGCTCGTCTCCTTGGCGAGCGCGCCCGCCCGCTCGACGTCGCCCACGCGCAGGAAGCGCAGGGCGTCATCCGCGCGCAGCCGGGCCAGGTCCAGCCGCTGCTCCAGCGCCAGCGTCTCCTCCTCGTTGAGGAGGAACTTGAACATGGAGGGCAGCACCGCGAAGTAGCAGAAGCTCGCGCCCAGGATGAAGGCGATGGAGCCGAACGCCACGAAGGGCGCGGCGAAGCGGCGCTCCTCCGGGTACAGCCCCGGCGACACGAAGCCCCAGATTTGCAGCAGGATGACGGGCGTGGTGAGGAAGATGCCGCAGTACACGCCCACCTTCATGAGGACGTTTATCTCCTCGATGCCGGACGTGTAGATGAGGGCGCGGCTTCCCTCGGGCAGCGCGTCCAGCACCGGCCGCATCAGCAGGCCGAAGATGGGCCGGGCGAACACCAGCGAGATGGTGCCCAGCACGAACACCGCGATGGTGCACCTGAACAGGCGCGAGCGGAGCTCCGCGAGGTGATCCATCAAGCTCATGCGCAGATCGGGCTCGGAGGCCATGGGCGGGGGACTCAGGGCTCAGCTCCGTTTCGGCGCGTTGCGCGCCACCGTGCCGGGGACGGGCACCGGCGTATCAGGGGTGAGCGCCACCGGCTCGGCCGGAGCCGCCGCGGGCTCGTGAAGGAACGAGGGCTCCAGCGGCCGGGGCCCGGCGGCGTCCATCTCCAGCACCTCGGTGCCCGAGGAGGGAACGGGCACGGCGGCCTCCGGAACCGGTGACTCCGTGCCCGCGAGGGCGGCGTCCGGCGGGAAGAGGGGTGCCTCGGGGAGGGCCACCGAGGACGGAGGCGGCGTGTTGGCGAAGGGCGTGCCGGGGCGCACGGGCGGCGTGGGCGCGGCGATGTCCTGGTCCATGGAGTAGAACTCCCGCTCCACGACGTTGCGGACCTCGTCCGTCTGGCGGCGGAACTCCCGCATGAACTTGCCGAGGCCACGCGCCAGTTCGGGCAGCCGCTTCGGCCCGAGAATGAGCAGCGCGGCCACCGCGATGAGCACCATCTCGCCTGCGCCGATGTTGAACATGTCCTGACGCACTCCCGGGAAAGCAGCCCGGGTTATCGCGCCCCGGACGGGCCGGCGCAACCGCTCGTCTCATCCATGCGTCCGCCCGGCACCGTGGGAGGGCGGCAGGCAGGCAGGCGGGGCAAATCGCCCCATCACGAGTGCGGGGAGGCCTCGGGCGACAGGGGGACGGCGCCGCCCCTGGACGGCGCCACGGCCAGGGCCCGGGCCTGCTCCCGGGAGCGCACCCGCCGCTCCACCACCCGCAGGATGGGCGGTACCGCCAGCGTCATCACGATGGACAGCCCGGCCACCTGCGACATGCCGCCCAGGGTGCCGTCCGGCAGGTCCGTCAACATCTGCACGCTGACGAAGGCGCCCACGGCCGCGGCCATGTGCTGGATGGCGGACTGCAGGGACATGAAGCGCGCGCGCACCGGATTCTCGGGCACCCGCGAGGTGAGGGTGTTGTAGGCCACGTTGCGCATGCCCATGGACAGCATGAAGGCCATGAAGAGCACCGGCACCGGCAGCCACCGCGGGTAGTTCACGAAGCCCACGTACGTGGACACCACCGCCAGCACCGAGCCCACCGAGCCCACGACGAAGGCCCCGTGCTTGTCCACCAGCGGGCCCGCCACGCGCAGCGTGACGAAGCTCACCAGGCCGCCCACGAAGTACGCGAAGCCCAGGCTCTCTCGCGGGTAGCCCAGGTTCTGCTGCACGAAGGAGGAGATGTTGGGGACCATGACGAAGCTGGCCATCATCACCACCGCCGTCATGAGATAGGACAGCTGCACGTCGCCGCGCGAGAGCAGCTCCCACACGCCCACCGTGTTCACCGGCCTCCCCGACTCCAGGTGTCCGCGCACCGGGGGCAGGTAGAAGATGGCGCCCGCGGCGACGAGCAGGCCCAGCCCCGCCACCACGAGGAAGGGCGTGCGCCAGTTGCCCCACTCCGCCAGCCACAGCGCCAGCGGCACCCCGGCGATGGAGGCGATGGAGAAGGCCCCCATCACCGCGCCCAGCGCCCGCCCGCGCCGCTCCACCGGCACCAGGTCCGCGATGATGGACAGGGACAGCGACGTGGCCGGCCCACCGAAGATGCCGGCGGCCACGCGCGCCAGCAGCAGCGTGGTGAGCCCCGTGGCGAGCCCGCCCGCCGCGGTGGCCAGCACCAGCCCCATCATGGACACCGCCAGCGCCTTGCGCCGGTCGAACCGGTCCAGGAAGTAGCCGCCCACCAGCCCCGCCACGCTCGCCGCCGCCGTGTACGCGCCGCCAATGGTGCCGATGTGCGAGGCGGCGATTCCCAGCCCCTTCGCGAAGTCCGGACCCAGCGGCATCACCATCACGAAGTCCAGGATGTTGACGAACTGGACCGCGCCGATGAGGAACACCACCGCGCGCTCGGAGACCTGACGTTGTGTGGCCATGCGGCCCCCTTCCTAAGCCATTCCCACCCGCTGCGCACGCCTACACGCGGAACCGACGCACCTCGGCACGAAGGATTTCCGCCTGCCGCTGGAGGTTGTCGATGGCCTCCTCCAATTGACGCACCGAGCGTGTCTGGTGCTCGGACACGCCCTTGATGGTCTCCACCGCCTTGAGCACCTGCTCGCTGCCCTTGGTCTGCTCCTTCTGGGCGCGGTTGAGGTGCGTCACCATCTCGTTGATGCTTTCAATCGAGCGCGTAATCTGCTTGCTGCCGTGCGCCTGCTCCTGGCTGCTGCGCTGCACGTGGGCGGTGAGCGCCTTCATCTTCTCCGCGCTCTTCATGATCTGCTCGCCGCCCTTGGCCTGCTCGTTGGAGGCCTTGGAAATCTGCGACACCGTCTCGCTGATGCGGTGGATGGAGGCCGTCACCTGCTTGCTGCCGCGCGCCTGCTCCACGGTGGCGCGGGCAATGGCCTTCACCATCTGCGTGGACTTCTGGGTGCTGTCGTTGATCTTCCGCAGCGCCCCTTCCGCCTCGCGGCCCAGCTGCACGCCCTCCTCCACGTTGCGCACGCCCTGGTTCATCACCACGACGGCGTTGCGGCTCTCCTCCTGGATGCTCCGGATGAGCTCGGCGATTTCCTTCGTGGACGCGCCGGTGCGCTCGGCCAGGTCCTTGATTTCCTCCGCGACGACGGCGAAGCCCTTGCCGTGCTCGCCGGCCTGCGCGGCGATGATGGCGGCGTTGAGCGCCAGGAGGTTGGTCTGCTCCGCCACGTCGTCGATGACGTTGAGGATGTTGCCAATCTCGGAGATGCGCCGCCCCAGGCTGTCGATGACGCCGGCCGCGCTGCGGCTGGTCTCCTTGATGCGGTCGATGCCGGTGAGCGTCTTGCGCAAGGACTCCACGCCCGTCTGCGCGTCCTCGAAGACCTGCTCGGACAGGCGGGCCGTCTCCTTGGCATTGGCCTCCACCTGGCCAATCGCGGCATCCATCTGGCTGATGGCCGAGGACGTCTCCTCCGTGGAGGCGGACAGCTCCTGGATGTTCTTGGCCACCTCCTTGATGGAGAACGTCATCTCCTCGATGGCGCTGGTGGTCTCCTCCACGCTGGCGGCCATGGCCTGGACGTTCTCCGCCACCTCGTCGTTGGTGGCGGCCATCTCCATGATGGAGGAGCTGCTCTCCTCGGCGCTCTGGTAGAGGACCTCGACGTTCTCCGCAATGCCGCGCAGCGAGGCCATCATCTCCACCATGGAGGAGGATGTCTCCTCCACGCGCGCCTGCACGGTGCCCGCGCCGGAGGACACGGTGGTGCCGGTGCGGTGGATCTGCTCGATGACGCCGGCCACCACGTCTGACACGCCGCGCACGCGGCCCAGCGTGTCGCGCCAGCTCTGGGCAATGCGGTTGAGCGCCTCGGCGAGCTGGCCCAGCTCGTCCTGGCTGCCGGTGTCCACGCGGCCGGTGAGGTCCGCCTCCGCCAGCCGCCGCGCCATGGTCATCATCGCGTCCAGCGGCACCAGGATGAACGCCCGGGAGATGAAGAAGGCCACCACCAGGAACAGCGCCAGGCCGATGCCGAACGCGAGCAGGACGACGTGGCGCAGCGAGGAGACGACCTCGTCCAGCACCGAGAAGTCCACCACCACCAGCACCTGCCCCCTGCCGCTCTCGCGCTCCGATATCGGGTGTGTCACCACCCGGTTGCCGTTGGAGAAGCGGAAGCCGTTGAGCGGCGCGCCCTCCGGACGGGCGGCCAGCTCCTGCACGAACCAGGAGGGGGGCGGCGAGGGATGGGTGGACACCACCCGGCCATCCGCGGCGGTGATGGCCAGGACGGCGAAGTCGACGTCCCCGCCGTGCAGGCGCTCCATACTGGGCGGTGGGCTCGCGTCGGGCTGGGCGTCCAGCGCGCTGGCAACCTGCTGCGCCTTGTCCTCGCCATGCTTCACCAGACGGCGCTCGAGATAGACCTCCACCTGCGACGGGACGACGAAGAACAGCGTCCCCAGGATGAGGGCGAGCACCAGGGCGAAGGAGCCGAGCAACAGGCTTCGCAGGCCGGGTTTCTTGAAGCGGGCAGTCAAGCCCGGGCACTGTAGGGACTGAATCACCGGCAGGGCAAGAACCGGGGCCCCCACCCTGCCCCTCTGCTCGCCGGGGACCTGACTTCCCCGCGCCTGGATGCGTAAGGTTCTACGTGATGACCGCTACCCTGCTGCTGACCGACCCGCTCTTCCAGAGGCACGAACCGGGCCACGGCCACCCGGAGTCCCCCGCGCGGCTCCAGCGCATCCTGGGCGTGCTGGCCAGCGCGCCGGTGCCGGGCACGGTGATGGCGTCACCCCGCTCGGCCACGGACGCGGAGCTGGCCTCCGTGCACACCCCGGAGCTGCTCGCCTACCTGGAGCGCCTGAGCGGGCACCAGGCGCAAATCGACCCGGACACGCAGGTGTCGCCGGACAGCGTGGACGCGGCGCGCCTGGCGGCGGGAGCGTCGGTGCAGGCGGTGGAGGAGGTGATGAAGGGCCGCGCGCGCAACGCCTTCGCGCTGGTGCGGCCGCCGGGGCACCACGCCGAGCCGGGCCGGGCCATGGGCTTCTGCCTCTTCAACAACGTGGCCGTCGCCGCGGAGGCCGGGCGCAGGCTGGGCGCCGAGCGCGTCCTCGTCCTCGACTGGGACGTCCACCACGGCAACGGCACCCAGGCGGCCTTCTGGGGCCGGCGCGACGTGCTGTACCAGTCCGTGCACCAGTACCCCTACTACCCGGGCACCGGCGCGGCCCCCGAGGTGGGCGTGGGTGAAGGCGAGGGCTACACCGTCAACATCGGCCTGCCCGGCGGCAACTCGGATGCCGACTACGGCATGCTCTTCGAGGAGCTGTTCCTCCCGGTGGCGGAGGCATACCGGCCGCAGCTCGTGCTGGTGTCCGCCGGCTTCGACCCGCACCAGCACGACCCGATTGGCGGCATGGACCTCACCGAGCGCGGCTTCGCGGCCATGTGCTCGGCGGTGAAGTCGCTGGCCGAGCAGGTCTGCGACGGCCGGCTCGTCCTGCTGCTGGAGGGCGGCTATTCGCTGGAGGGGCTGTCCCAGTCCGTGCACGCCTGCGTGGAGGTGCTCGCCGGCCGCAAGGACACCTTCCCCACCGGGCCCACGCACACGGACGCGAAGCAGGCGCTGAACGCGAGCCGAGAGGCGCTGCGCCCGTACTGGCCCATGCTGTAGTGGACGGGCCGCACCCGCACCTCACGCATGCTGCGGCTGGGCCTGCGGGCGGCGCACGTAGCGCGCCACGGTGCCCAGCAGCTGGTCCAGGTCCACCGGCTTCTTGAGGTAGCCGGACACGCCGAGCGCGCCCACGTCGCGCGCGCTCACGCCCTGTCCGGAGACGACCACCACGGGGACGGAGGCGAGCGAGGCTTCGGCGAGCTGCAGCTCGCGAAACTCCCAGCCGCTGATGTCGGGCATCATCAGGTCGAGCAGGATGACGGCCGGCCGCGCGCCCCGCCGCAGGAGGTCCAGCGCCTCGCGGCCGCTGCGGGCGAGCAGCACGCAATAGCCCTCCATCTCCAGCACGTCCTTGAAGGCGAGCAGGATGTCAGCGTCGTCATCGACCGCCATCACGCAGTTCCATGGCGTCATGCCCATGCCCTCCTCGGAGCCCATAAGGTGCGGACGGGCAGGCCGCATGCCATCGGCCTGGCGGCGCAGCCCCCGAACACGTCCGAGGGCCCTACCGGGCCTGACGCACGCCCGCCAGTCCACACCCCCTGCCCCCCCGGGAGGGACCTCCCGCCGAGGGAGCAACGGGGCGCCGACCCTGGCACGGATTTGTGTCCCACCCCGCGTCCAACCATGCGAGAAGCCAGACGCACGGAGGAGCACTTCATGGCGGAGATGAGCTACCGGACGGCGCTGGTGACGGGCGCCTCGAGCGGCCTTGGACGCGGGCTGGCGCTGTGGCTGGCCAAGCGGGGCCTGCGCGTGTTCGCCGCCGGACGGAGGCTGCCGCAACTCCAGGCCCTGTCCGCCGAGGCCCAGGCGGCTGGCGCCACCGTGGAGCCGCTGGAGCTGGACGTCACCCAGGCGGACGCGACGCTGGAGCGCATTCGCGAGCTCGACAGCGAGTGCGGCGGGCTGGACCTGGTGGTGGCCAACGCGGGCGTGGGCGGCGTCACCCACGGCAAGCGCCTGCAGTGGGACAAGGTCCGCGCCATCATCGACACCAACGTCACCGGCGCCACCGCCACGCTGACGGCCGTGCTGCCGCAGATGGTGGAGCGGCGGCGCGGGCACGTGGTGGGCATCTCCAGCCTCGCGGCGTACCGGGGGCTCGCGGGCCACGCGGCCTACTCCGCGTCCAAGGCGTACCTCGCCACGTTCATGGAGAGCCTGCGCGTGGACCTCGGCGGCACCGGCGTGCGCGTCACCTGCGTCTATCCCGGTTTCGTGAAGAGCGAGATGACGGCGAAGAACGACTTCCCCATGCCCTTCCTCATGGAGACGGACGCCGCCGTGGAGCTGATGGGTAAGGGCATCCTCCGCGGCGACACGGAGCTGACCTTCCCCTGGCAGCTCGCGCTGCCCACGCGCCTCGTGAAGGTGCTGCCCAACCCCCTCTTCGACGCCGCCGCGCGCCGGCTGCGCTGACACATACTCATTCCGCCCGGAGACAGACTGTGACGACCCTTGCTCCGCCCTTCGTCTACAACTTCCACGCCCTCGCCGAGCAGCGCTCGCCGTTCTGCCTCGGCGTCGACCCGTCGAAGGACCTGCTCACGCGCTGGGGGCTGCCCGACACCGCCCAGGGCCTGCGCGACTTCTGCGACCGCCTGGCCGACGCCGCCGGGGACAAGGTCGCGCTGGTGAAGCCGCAGAGCGCCTTCTTCGAGCGCCACGGGCCGGACGGGTTGAAGGTGCTCCAGCACGTGATGAGGCGCTTCAAGAAGCAGGGCGCCCTCACGCTGCTGGACGTGAAGCGCGGCGACATCGGCTCCACCATGGACGCGTATGGGCAGAGCCTCTTCGGACCGAACAGCGCGTACCAGGCGGACGCCGCCACGTTCTCCGCGTACCTGGGCTTCGGCGCCCTGGTGAAGACGATTGAGCTGGCGCGCGCGGCCAACGCCTTTGCCTTCATCGTGGTGCGCTCGTCCAACCCGGAGGGCACGTCGCTCCAGACGGCCACCGGCGCCGACGGCCGCACCGTGGCGGAGGCCCTGGCCGACGGCATCCGCGAGCTGAACGAGCAGCCCGGCCCAGGCGCGCCGCCGGTGGTGGGCGCCGTCATGGGCGCCACCCTCCCCGACAGTGACAGGGGCGTGGTGGAGCGGCTCGGCGGGACGCTGATGCTCACGCCCGGCATCGGCGCGCAGGGCGCGGGCTTCGACGACTTGAAGCGCCTGTTCGCCGGGCGCGAGCTGCAGGTGGTCCCCACCGCCACGCGCTCCGTGCTGGAGGCGGGCCCGGATGCCGCTTCGCTGCGCGACGCGCTGGAGCGCCACCTGGAGCCCGCGCGCCGCTTCCGCGAAGGCGCGAAGCGCTGAGGCGGCCGAAGCGCTGAAGAAACACGAAGGCCCCGCGCCCTCCAGGTGAGGGGCCGCGGGGCCTCGGGTGACACGCCGTCAGCGCGGGGCTACTGCGCGCCCATCATGAACTGGTCCACGTCGACCTGGTTCTTGTCGGGCACGGCGTCCTTGGGTTCGGTGCCCTTCTTGAAGAACATCAGCTCCGAGCCCTTGGCGCCCGGCGAGGCAATCTTCCCCGTCTTCTTGTCGATGTAGAGCTTCACGAGGTCCATCGACTGCCACGGGTAGAACTCGCCCTGGGGCCGGCCCTCCAGCGCGCGCTTCATGTAGTTGAGCCAGATGGGCAGCGCCGCGCGGCCGCCCGTCTCGTAGCGGCCCAGCGGGTGCGGGTTCAAGTCGTAGCCCACCCACGCCACCGTCACGAGGTCGCGCGTATAGGCGGAGAACCACGCGTCGAAGGAGTCGTTGGTGGTGCCCGTCTTGCCCGCGGCGGGCTTGCCCAGCTTGGTGGCCGGGCCGCCAGTGCCCTGGAGCACCACGCCGCGCAAGAGGTGCGTGAGGATGAAGCCCGTCTCGGGGGCCATCACCTGCTCGCCGGGCTCGAAGAGGCGCGCGTAGCCGGCGGCCACGCGGTCCTGCAGCGGCGCCCACGGGTCGTCGAAGGCGGTGTGGTCCTCCAGCGTGCGGCCCCAGCGGTCCTCCACCTTGCGGATGAAGTACGTGGGCTTCTTGCGGCCGTAGCGGTTGAAGGTGGCGTACGCGTTGGCCAGGTCGAACGGATACACGCACGACGAGCCGAGCGCGGCGGAGAAGTCCATGTTCATGGGCGTGGAGAGGCCGAGCTTCTGGCTCCACGCGGCCATGTTCTTCACGCCCACCGCGGCGAAGGTCTTCACCGCGGGGATGTTCATCGAGTTGACGAGCGCGGTGCGCAAGAGCACGTCACCGACGAACTCCTCGCTGTAGTTCTCCGGCTTCCACGACACCTTGTTGTCCGGGTCGTGCTCGACAATCGGCGAGTCGACGATGACGGTGGCTTCCGTCCAGTTGAGCTGCTCCAGCGCCGCCGAGTAGACGAAGGGCTTGAAGGAGCTGCCCGGCTGGCGGCAGGCCTGGAACGCGCGGTTGAACTCGTTGTCGTCGAAGTCGTACCCGCCCACCATGGCGGTGAGGTACTGGCGGTGGGGGTCGATGGAGACGAGCGCGCTCTGCGCCTCGGGCGTCTGCTCCAGGCGGAAGAGCTTCACGCCCTCATCCGGAATCTCCTCGGCCAGCTTCTTGTCCCACTGCTCCTTGTCGTCGGTGAGGTCCTTCTTCGTCACGTGGCGCACCACGACGACGTCGCCCACGGCGATGGCCTTCTTCACCGACGAAATCATCATCGCCGGGTAGTAGCCCTCGGGGTTCACCTTGCGCGCCCAGCGCATGCCCAAGAGTGGCAGCCGGCCGGTGTGCGGGCCCACCTGCACGTCCGCGCCCTTGCCGTCCCCGTCCACCGAGGTGACGACGGCGACGTAGAGCCGGTTGTCCACCAGCTCCTGCGTGCCCATGGACTTCTTCGCGCGCTCCAGGAAGGTCTTGATGTCTTCCGGCGAGGCCAGCTGCTGCACCGGCCCGCGCCAGCCCTGGCGCTTGTCCACGGAGAGCAGGCCGTCCAGCACCGCGTCCTGCGCGGCGCGCTGGCGCTCGCTGTCCATGGTGGTGAAGATCTTGAGGCCGTCCTTGAGCAGCACGGGGTTGCCGTACCGGTCCACCACGTCCTTGCGGACCTGCTCGACGAAGTACGGCGCGAACTCGTGGAAGACGTCCTCCACCGGGTACACCTTCACCGGCTCGGCGTTGGCCGTGTCGTGCTCGGCCTGCGAAATCATGCCCTCGTCCAGCATGCGGCGCAGCACGTAGGAGCGGCGCTTGCGGGCGGCCTCCGGGCGCAGGAAGGGCGAGTAGCGGCTGGGCGCCTGCGGCAGGCCGGCGATGAGCGTCATCTCCCCCAGCGTCAGGTCGCGCACGTCCTTGCGGTAGTAGTTCTCCGCCGCGCTCTGCACGCCGTAGCTGTGGTGCCCGAGGAAGACGTTGTTCAGGTAGAGGTAGAGAATCTCCTCCTTCGTCAGCGACTGCTCCAGCCGCAGGGCGAGGAGGGCCTCGCGCACCTTGCGGGTGAGATTCTTGGCGGTGGCGGACTTGTAGCCCTCCGCGGAGATGAGGACGGCCTTCGCCGTCTGCTGCGTGAGGGTGGAGCCGCCCTGCACGCCGCCGGCGCGCAGGCCCAGCTTGGAGGTCACCGTCTTGAAGCCGGCGCGCGCGGTGCCCAGCACGTCCACGCCGAAGTGGTCGAAGAAGCTGGAGTCCTCGCTGGCGATGAAGGCCTGCACGAGCCGCTTCGGGATGCGCTCGTAGGGCACCACCTTGCGCCGCTCGTTGTAGAACTCGCCGGCCAGCACCGCGTCGTCGGTGTAGACCTCGGTGACGATGGGCGGCCAGTACTCGTCCACCTTGGGGATGGCGGGCAGCCCGTCCGAGTACACGTAGTACACCGCCGTCACGGCCAACACGGCGGCGGTGGCCCCGGTCAGTGCCAGCCACCCGGCGGCCTTGAGGAGGAACTTCCACCAGCGCCCGGGGGGAACGCCGTCGAGCACCAGCTTCGAGCGGCTGCGGTCAGTCGTCTTGGGGTCGGCCATACGCGTTTCGGAACCTTGCGGGCTTCAGGGCACCAGTGCGGCCCGCTTGAGCACGTCCCTCAGCTCGGGTGCGAGGGGGGCCTCCACGGCCACCTTCGCACCGCCTTCGGGGTGCGGAAATTCAATGCGCTCGGCGTGCAGGAACAGACGTTTCAGCCCCCAGCGCGCCCGCACGTCGCGGTTGAAGGCGAAGTCTCCGTACTTCTTGTCACCCGCCACCGGATGTCCGATGGCGGCCAGATGCCTTCTTATCTGATGGGTGCGCCCCGTCTCGATGGAGCAGGACAGGAGCGCTGCGTCGCCCGATTGCTTGACGACCTTCCACCGGGTGAGGGCCTCCTGCATGTTCACCCCACGACGGGCCTTGGACTCGGCCGTCTGCTGGTGCTCCGACAGGGGCAGGTCGATGACGCCGGAATCCTTCGGCATCTTCCCCTTCACCAGGGTGAGGTAGCGCTTCTTCGACAGGCCGTGGGTGAAGACCTCGGTGAAGTGCACCATCGCCGGGCGGCGCTTGGCCACCAGGATGACGCCGGAGGTCTCCCGGTCCAACCGGTGGGCCGGAGAGGCGGTGAAGTCGTTGCGGACGGCCTTGGGGCCCAGGTAGGCGCGCACGTAGTCCACCAGCGTTCCGCCGGTGATGCCGCTGCCGGTATGGACGGCCATCCCGCTGGGCTTGTCCACGGCCATGAGCCAGTCGTCCTCCTTCAAGATGACCAGCCGGCTGGGGTCCACCGGCGGGGGCGGGGGCGTTGGACGGTCCGATTTCGGACGGTCGTCGGCCGTGAGCTGCTGCTCGTCGCCGCGGATGGTGAGCACGTCTCCCTCGGCTAGCAACTGCTCAGGCTGGGCGCGCTTCCCGTTTACCCGCACCTTCTTGGTGCGAATCATCTTGAAGAGGTGGCTCACCGGAACATTGGGGAGCCGTTTGCGCAGGAGCTTGTCCAGCCGCATCCCGGCGGTGTCGGCTTCGATTCGGTACTCGATCATTTGTGCTGGCGCGCGGACCAGACCATACGAATAATCCCGGGTCCATGGCGAAAGCCCCGAGTATCGAGAAGCTTCTTCAGAGTGGTTCGGCGGAATGGAACCGGATGCGCAAGTCCGGCCAGGTCTCAACCGACCATACCGGCGCAACCTTTACCCAACTGTTCTCCGCCAACACGGACCTGTCCGGCCTGGGCCTCATCGGCTCTGAATGGGAGCGGTGCGACCTCTCCAAGGTCAACTTCCGGGACGCGGACCTGTCCAACGCCTACTTCCACGGCGGGCGGCTCCAGGACTGCGACTTCCGGGGGGCCAACCTCGAAGGGGCGACCTTCGAGAAGTTGAAGCTCCTGCGCTGCGACTTCACGGGCGCCAGAGGTCTGGACGACGTGGAGATGGACGACGTGGATATGGACCGCGTCGTCGGCCTGGATGGCGAGGAGGCCCCGCCTCCGCCGCCGCCCCCGGCCCAGGGCATCACCGCGTTCACCCGCGAGCAGCGCGAGAAGGCGCTGGGCGCCCAGGCCGCCGCGATGATGCAGGGCGAGCCGAGCGGCGACGAGCTGCCGCCCTTCCGCCCGCAGGACCCGCCGGGCTCGCTCTTCTTCCGCGCGCTCAAGCGCATGGCCATGCCCCCGCTGTGGGTGCTGGACGTGCCGGGCCTGCGCCCGCTCTTGCCGCAGCGGCTGCCGCCGGGCAGCTCGCTGGAGACGCTCTACCGTGAGGCGGTGAAGACGCGGCTGGAGAACAAGAAGCCCGCCGCGGACCCGGGCGTGGTGGAGCGCGCGCAGAAGGCGCTGCGCATGGGCGCCAAGGACGCGGCCGTGTCGGCCATGTACCTGCGCGAGGTGGGCGTGGTGCCGCTGGCCCGCTTCTCCGCGGCACAGGTGCTGAAGGGCGCGCTGCTGGAAGAGGTCCAGGTGGATGACCTCACGGGCTCCATCGACCCGCGGACGACGGGCGCGCTCCTGGAGCTGCGGCTGACGCACGAGGTGGTGGAGCACCTGCAGGAGGCGCGGCGCCGGCTGGCGGCCACGCAGCTCTACACGTCGCTGCTCGAGGCGGGCTTCAACCCGGAGAACAACTGGGACGAGGCGCTGGAGTCGAGCGACGCGGCGATGGAGCTGGCGCAGGCGGCCACGGGCGAGGACCGCAATGCCCTGTTCGAGGGCTTCCAGGTCTTCTCCGCGCTGCCGGAAGAGGCCCGGCTGCGGCGGCTGGCGTACCTGGCCGAGTCCGTGTCCAACCTGGAGCTGGTGAGCCGGCTGCCGGAGGGCATGGAGCCGGCGTGGATCAACGGTCCGGAGACGCGCGAGTGCCATGACCGGGAGATGACGTTCGTCCAGGCGCTGAAGGCGCAGGACATCCCGACGAAGGTGCCGGCGCTGGCGAAGGCGGAGCTCGGCGTGCCCGAGGGCGAGGTGCCCGAGGACAGCGACGACGACCTCTTCGTCCACGTGCGCTGTGACGTGTGTGGCAAGGAGAAGCTCATCGTCCAGTCGCCGGACGTCTGACGGACCGGTGAAGGATGAGCCCCGCGGGGCCGCTGTGCTCGGGAGCTTCCCGGGCCTGGCGGCCCCGTGGTGTTTCCGGGGAGTGGCATCGATGGACTTCACGAAGGAAGAGCAGGTCCAACGACTCGCGGACGCCTTGCGTCAGCTGCTGAAGGCACCGGCCGCGCCCGTGCTGGACATCCAATGGCTGCGGCTCCGGTGTGAGGACACCCTGGGCTTTTACGAGGACCTGCGGCGGGCCTCGGCGGTGCAGCTCCACAAGGACGTCGCCGACTTCGAGCAGCGCTTTCCCAACCTGCTTCCGGCAATGTGACTACACGGAGCCTGCCTTCTCCTTCTTGCCCGAAGGCGCTGCCGGCAGCACGTACGTCACGGGCTTCGGCAACATCACCCGCACCTCGTCGCCCGCGCGGATGAGGCCGGGCCGCTCCACCCAGGCCACCAGTCCCCGGCGCTGCCATGCGGCCTTCACGAAGCGGCTCGCCAGCTTCTCCGTGTCCGGGTGGTGCGCTTCAATCACGCGCCCCGGGCCGGTGCACGGCTCGTTCTCCCCTTCCACCGCCAGCACCGCGTCCTCGGGGAAGAACAGCCGCGTCCCCGGCGGCAGCTGCGTCAGCGTGGGCACGCCCGCCACTTCCACGTTGGCCCCCAACCATGACGCCAGCACCTTCGGGATGCCCAGCGTCTGCGCCACCTCGGCCAGCTCCTCGGTGGACACCAGCGACAGCTGCCGCGTGTTGCGGATGGGCGTGCCCTTGGGGAACCACGGCGTGCGCACGTCCGCGGCCCGCGTCAGCCCCGCGTGCCTGTCGCCCTCGATGCCCTCGAAGGACACCTTCGTCTCCGCCAGTTCGCGGGTGACGAAGCTCTTCCGCTCGGTACAGACGAGGACGCGCACGATGCGTCCGGACAGCTGCGGGGTACGGGCCATGGCCCTTTTCTAACCCGACACGTCCGCCCTGTCAGAGCAGGGTGAGCTGCTGCGGCTTCCCGCCGAGCGGGCGCGCGTCGATGCCGGCATCCCGCAGCGCCTGCGCCAATTCCTCCGCGAAGCCGTGGCAGGTGATGACCTCCTTCGCGCCCGTCGCCTTCGCGTAGGACATCAGCGTGGGAAAGTCCGCGTGGTCCGACAGGGGGAAGGCCACGTCCGCGCCGTAGCGCCATGCCGCGCCCCGGTCCACTGCCCAGCCCGTCAGCACCGCCGTGGCCCTCGGCCACAGCGCTGACAGCGCCCCACCGCGCGCCTGGTGCGGAGGGATGAAGAGCACCTCGCCCGGCTCCACCTTCCCGCTGTAGAGGCGCACGTTCTCAATGGGCACGCCCAGCTCCGCGTAGAGCTGCGCGACTTCGTAGATGGAGGCGTGCGCCACCAGCGGGAAGCCCCGGCCGGCGAGGTACTTCATCGCCTCCTGGCTCTTGCCCAGCGGATAGCCGAGCAGCACCGGCACCGCGCCCCGCTCGAGCTGCTTGCGAATCCATTCCTCCACCTGCCCCAGCACCTCCGCGCGCGGCGGGAAGCGGTAGCGCGGATGGCCGAAGGTGGACTCGATGACGAGCGTGTCGCACTCGGCCACCTCCGTCGCCTCGGCGGTGAGCGAGGGCGCGACGTTGAGGTCACCCGTGTAGACGATGCGCTTCCCATCCGAGCGGATGGCCCGCAGCTGCGCGCTGCCGAGGATATGGCCCGCGGGCAGCAGCTCCAGCACCAGCGGCCCCAAGTCAAAGGGTTGACGGTAGGGCACCGCGAGCGGCGCATTCACCGGCCCCAGCCGGTGCGTCATGAAGCGCAGCGTGGCCGCCGTGGCGATGGTGCGCTCGTGCCGGGCGATGTGGTCCGAGTGCCCATGACTGACGAAGCACAGCGGAGACTTCCGCTTCGCGTCCAGGGACAGGGGGGTGCCCGTCAGGTGCATCCCGTTTCGCCGCAGCTCCACACTCATGGGAAGGGCCAGGGATATAGCGCGTCCCGGCGGCGGTGGCCCTGCTCAGTTCCCCACCGCGCCCGTCCGGCTGGTGACCAGGCCCACTACACCGCCCGCGAGCGCCACCACTTCCACGCCGCCGCACCCACGTCGGACACCAGTACGCCCAGGAGGATGAGCCCGCCCCCGGCCCACTCGCGCGCGCCGAGCACCTCGTAGCCCAGCGCCACCGAGCAGCCCGCGGCGAACACCGACTCCATGGAGTAGATGACCGCCGCTCGCACCGCCGAGGTGCGCGCCTGCCCCCACGTCTGCACGCTGATGGCCACCGCGCTGGCCAGCACGCCGCACACCAGCACCGCCGCCACCAAGGACGGATTCCACTCCACCCGCCGCGTCACGAAGGGCAGGCACAGCGCGGACAAGAGCGTCACGCCCCATAGCTGCACCGCGACCAGCCCCATCACCCCCTCCTTCGGCGCGTACCGCTCCGTGAGGGTGATGTGGAATGCGTACGCCACCGCGCAGCCCAGCGTCAGCACGTCGCCCCGGGCCAGCCCGCCACCCTCCCCGCCGGAGGCTCCGGTGTCCGGCCGCGTGAGGAAGTAGAGCCCCACCACCGCCAGCACCACGCCCAGCAGCGACGTGACTTTCGGCACCCGCTTGAAGAGCACCAGCGACAGCAGCGGGACGAACACCACGCTCATCCCGGTGATGAAGGCCGAGCGCGACGGCGTGGTGAACGTGAGCCCCACCGTCTGCAGCGCGAAGCCCACGAAGAGGAAGGCGGCCAGCACCGAGCCGCGCCGCAGGTTGACGGGGTTCAGCACCTGCCGCCCCGCCAGCGCGCTCAGCACGCACGCGCCCACGAGGAAGCGCAGCGTGAGGAAGGTGAACGGGTCCGCGTACCCCAGGGCGTCCTTCACCACCACGAAGGTGACGCCCCAGAAGAGGGTGATGAGGACCAGCGCGCCGTCCGCCTGGAGCCGCTGCGTGCGCTCCAGGCGGGGGCCGTCGAGGGTGTCTGGAGTCGAGGTGCTCACGGCGCGCTACGGGATGAAGAAGAAGGTGACGCCGAGGATGGCGTAGACGCCCAGCAGCATCACGCCCTCCAGCCAGTTGGACTCGCCGTCGAGCGCAATCAGCGTCGCCGCGGCCGTGCCCACCGCCATGCCGATGACCTCCATGTGGCTGAACTCCAGCGTGAGGTTCTGGCCCAGGGGAATGGACACCAGCACCAGCACCGGCGCGACGAAGAGGGCAATCTGCTTGGAGGACTCGAAGGCGATGTTGAACGCCAGGTCCATCTTGTTCTTCAGCGCCATGATGATGGCGGTGGAGTGCTCGGCCGCGTTGCCGATGATGGCGATGATGATGACGCCCACGAAGGTGTGCGTGAAGCCGAAGGTGGCGATGGCCGCTTCAATCGCGTGCACCAGGAACTCGGCGACGATGACCACGCCCAGCGTGGCGGCGAGCAGGACGATGGTGGCCTTCTTGGTGCTCCAGGTCGGCAGCTCCTCCGGCGTGCCGTGGTCCTCGCCCGCGTACAGGTGCGCGTGTGTCTTCAGCGCGAAGAGCAGCGACAGCGCGTAGACGATGAGCAGGATGACGGAGATGGCCACCGACATCGGGAAGATGACGGCGTCCGCCGCGGGGCCGCGCACCGCGTGGAACAGGTCCGGAATGGCCAGCGCCGTGAGCGCCAGGAACATGATGGACAAGCCGGACATCGCCGCCGTGGTGTTGAACTTCTGCGTGTTGAACTTGATGCCGCCGACAAGAATCGACGCGCCCAACACCAGCAGGATGTTGCCGAGGATGGCGCCGGTGATGGAGGCCTTCACCACGTCCGCATGTCCCGAGCGCAGCGCGGCCAGCGCGATGATGAGCTCGGCGGCGTTGCCGAACGAGGCATTCATCAGGCCGCCCAGGCCGCTGCCCAGCTTGTGCGCGATGACCTCGGTGGCCTCACCCATCAGCCGCGCCAGGGGAATCAGCGCGATGGCGCAGAGGACGAATGTCCACACGCCTGGGAAGAAGAAGTGGGACGCAACCGCCGCCGGAAACGCCACCACCAGCAGGCCCATGAAGACGCGGTCCGTGGTGAGCCACGTCTCGTCCTCACCAGTGGGGGTGGGGGCGGAGGCGGGAGGCGTGACGGAGGCAGGCGTACTCACAGGGGTCCTCGCTACGGGAAAGGCCCGGGTGCTTTTGGCCTACCCCAAGGGCATAACGCAACCCCCGCTGCGTCACGGCCCCAGTTCCCGCTCCAGGACCACCAGGGTCTTGGCCCGGCCCGCCGCGTCCCAGGCCTCGTTCGCCTGCCGGGTCAGCTCCGCGGGGGCGGGCCGGAAGCCCAGCCTCGCGAAGGTCTGCAGCGAGGCGGTGTTGTCATCGTCCACGTCCGCGTGGACCCAGACCTCGCCCTGGCGCCGCGCCTCGTCCAGCAGGCAGCCCAGCAGCCGCGTGGCCACGCCCATCCGCCGGACCTGGGGCGCCACCACGAGGGAGCGCACCCAGACGCCGTCCAGCGGCAGCGCCTCCTGGCGATACGAGTCCACCCAGGCGAAGCCCCGCATGCGCCCCTCCGCGTCGAAGGCCCCGGCGGCGGCCCCGCGGCGGGCCGGCGCGTCCAGCCCCCACCGCTCGCGGAGCTGGCGGCGCAGGAACCCGATGGACACCACCAGCCGCTCTCCCGCGAAGGCGAGCAACGCGTCCAGGTCGTCAGCCCGCAGCAGCCGCACCTCCAGCGGCCCCACGAGCCGGCGCCGCAAGGGCCGTGACCAGCCGGAGAAGAAGAAGTCCCGCACGCGCCGGTAGACTACCCGGCCTCCAGGCCGCGCCCACACCGCCGCCAGCGCCCGCTGCGTCATCCACAAGGCCGGGCGAACGGGCCGGGGCAGCGGCACCACCCACTCCCCGCGCTTCACCGCCACCACCCGCCCCAGCGTCACCCCGGCCGGTGCGTCCACGCCCCCCAGCAGCGGGGCCGTCCGCCATGGGCGCGTGGACACCACCACGTGCGCCACCAGCTTGCGGCCCTGCCGCAGGAGCGCCACGTCCCCCCGCGCCAGCGCCCCGGGCCCGCAGCGCAGCACGCGCACCGCGTCCCCGCCGCGCAGCAGCGGGTGGAGGCAGCCGCCCACGCCGTGCACCCACAGCCGCTGCCCGGGAGGCAGGGCCTCCAGCACACCCAGCAGGACTTCGGTGGAGGGGGTTTTCCGAGACGGCATGTCCCTGGCCTTCACATTTCGTGGCAGACACCGGCCCGTGCGGGTTTCTACCGCGCCCCGCCCGGGCCCGATATGAGGGGGTTCCCGCGCCTGTCATCTGTGCGCACGAAGGAAGGACGAGTCCATGGACACGGTGCCCGAGGGTTCCCTGGTGCCCCAGCGGGGTTGGTGGAGTCGCAACTGGAAGTGGATGGTCCCCGTGGGTTGCCTGGGCATCGTGGCCTCGTGTGGCTGCCTGGGTGCCGTCCTCGCCTATGCGGGCTTCTCGTCGCTGTCGAAGATGGGGGCGTACACGGAGGCGGTGGCGCTGGCCACCGGCGATGCGGAGGTGCAGCGCGCGCTGGGCGCGCCCATCGACCCCGGGCTGCCGAGGCAGTCCTCCGTGAGCTCCAACAACGGCCGCACCGAGGCCCGCTTCTCCATTCCCCTCGACGGCCCCAAGGCGGACGGCACCCTGCAGGTGGACGCGGAGCAGTCCGAGGGCGGCGCGGAGTGGCACTACCGCAAGCTCGCCGTGGAGGTGGAGGACGGCCGCGTCATCGACCTGCGGGACGACGCGCCCTCCGCGGAGCCCGATGAAGCGGAGCCCGGCGACGAGCCCGAAGAGGACGGAATGCCGCCCCCCACGCCGAAGCCGCCCGTCCCTCCCGAGCCGCCCTTCGGCGCCGAGCCTCCCGGGCGGGACGCGCCCGCGGACGAGAAGGGCGACAGCGACATCGAGCTGTAGCCCCCAAAGCGAAGGGGCGGCGCGGGGAGTGTCCCCACGTCCGCCCCTCGTGATTCGGAACCGGCGTACCGGCGGCTGGCTACTTCAGCTTGCCCAGCTCGGCGCGCAGCTCGGGCAGGACCTTGAAGAGGTCCGCCACGATTCCGTAGTCCGCCACCTGGAAGATGGGGGCCTCGGGGTCCTTGTTGATGGCGACGATGGTCTTCGAGCTCTTCATGCCTGCCAGGTGCTGGATGGCGCCGCTGATGCCGGCCGCGATGTAGAGCGCCGGGGCCACCACCTTGCCCGTCTGGCCGACCTGCAAGTCGTTGGGCACCCAGCCCGCGTCGCACACCGCGCGGGACGCGCCCACCGCGGCGCCCAGCTCGTCCGCCAGCGCCTCAATCTCCTTGAAGTCGCCCTTGGTGCCGCGGCCGCCGGAGACCACCACGCGCGCCTCGGTCAGCTCGGGGCGGGCGCTCTTCACTTCCTTGAAGTCGACGAACTTCGTCTTGGAGGCCTCCACCTTCGGGGTGAAGGTCTTCACCTCGGCGGCGCCCTGGCCACCCTGGGCGGCGGTGAACTCGGTGGCGCGCAGGGTGAACACCTTCACCGGCGTGGTGAGCTTCACCTCGGCGAAGACGTTGCCGGCCCACATGGGACGGCTGAAGGTGACGTCGGCCCCGCCGCCGTTGAAGGCCATGACGTCCGTGGCCATGGCGGCGCGCAGGCGCGCGGCCAGGCGCGGCATCAGGTCCTTGCCCTGCGCCGTGGAGGCCATGCCCACGTAGTCCGCCTTCAGCTCCTGGGCCAGCGTGGCCAGGGCCGGGGCGTACGTCTCGGCCAGGTAGTGCTCCAGCTCGGGGGCGGCGCCCACGTGCACGGCCTTGGCGCCGTAGCCCTTGAGCTCGTCCGCGACCTTCCCGGGGTCCTTGCCCACCAGGGCGACGTGAAGCTCGCCACCAGCCTTGTCGGCCAGCTGCTTGCCGGCGCCAATGGCGTTGAAGGTGGCCTTGCGAAGGTGCCCGTCCGGCTGCTGCTCGGCGATGATGAGAACGATTGGCATCTGCGTGACTCCGTAATCTCTAAGAGGTTCGAATCCGGGTTCGAATCAGACGACCTTCGCCTCGTTGTGGAGCTTCTCCACCAGGGCCGGCACGTCGGCGACCTTGATGCCCGCCTTGCGCGCGGGAGGCGCCGACATCTTCAGCACCTGGATGGCCGGGGTGACGTCCACGCCCAGCTTGGCCGGCGTCAGCTCCTCGATGGGCTTGCTCTTGGCCTTCATGATGCCGGGGAGGCTGGCGTAGCGCGGCTGGTTGAGGCGCAGGTCGGTGGTGACGATGGCGGGCAGCTGGCACTCCAGCGTGGCCAGCCCGTTGTCCACCTCGCGCACCACGCGCACCGTCTTGCCGTCGGCGCCGACGACGAGCGCGGGCACCTTGTTCTTCTCCTGCTCGCTCTCCAGCGACTCCACCTTGGAGGCGAACGTCGCCTGGCCCCAGCCGAGGAACTCGGCGAGGTACTGGCCCACCTGGTTCTGGTCATCGTCGATGGACTGCTTGCCAAGGATGACCATGTCCGGCTTCTCCTTCTCCACGACCTTCTGGAGCAGGCCGGCGATGCCGAGCTGGTCCAGCGGGCCGGTGTGGTTCACCCACACCGCGCGGTGGGCGCCCATGGCCAGGGCGTGCCGGAGCTGCTCCTGCACCTCCTTGCCGCCAATGGACACCACGACGACTTCGCCCTGGTGCTTCGCGACGAGGCGCAGCCCCTCTTCGACACCAATCTCGTCGAAGGGGTTGATCTTGTACTTGAGCCCCTCCTGCACGATGCCCGAGCCATCCGGCTTGACCTTGATCTTCGACTCGGGGTCTTCCACGCGCTTGGCGGTGACGAGGATCTTCACGGTGGTGCTTCTCCTTACCGGGAGACGATTGAAGTCTGCGAAACAGTCCGTGCGGGCCGGGTTGACGCGGCGCGCGAACAGTCAGGGTTAATAGGCATCCGGGAGTCACGGCGGCAACGGGAAACGGCCGCCGGCCCTAGTTCCGCTTTTCTACTTGAACAGTTCGCGAGCGATGACGAGCCGCTGGACCTGGCTGGTGCCCTCGTAGACCTGGATGAGCTTGGCGTCGCGCATCAGCTTCTCCACGGGGTAGTCCTTGATGTAGCCGTAACCGCCGTACACCTGCACCGCGTCGGTGGCGACCTTCATGGCCATGTCCGCGGCGAAGCTCTTGGCGTAGCTCGACTGGAGGGTGTTGCGCTTGCCCTCGTCCAGGAGCCAGGCGCTCTCGTAGGTGAGCAGGCGCGCCGCGTGGGTGTTCATGGCCATGTCGGCGATCATGAACTGGATGGCCTGGTGCTCGATGATGGGCTTGCCGAACGTCTTGCGCTGGCTGGCGTACTCCATGGAGTACTCGAGCGCGGCGCGGGCGATGCCCACGGAAAACATGGCGGTGAGCGGGCGGCTGTTGTCCAGCGTGGACATGGCCACGGCGAAGCCCTGGCCCTCCTCGCCGATGCGGTTGGCCACCGGGACACGCACGTCCTCGAAGGTCAGCGACACCGTCTCGCTGGCGCGCTGGCCCATCTTGTTCTCGTGCTTGCTGGGGGTGAGGCCCTTGGGACGGCCCTCCACCACGAAGCACGTAATGCCCTTGTGCTTCTTCGCCTTGTCCACCGTGGCGAACACCGTGTACTGCTCGGCCTGGCCACCGTTGGTGATGAAGCACTTGGCGCCGTTGAGGACGTAGAAGTCACCCTCGCGGCGCGCGGTGGTCTGCATGTTGGCCACGTCGCTGCCCGCCTCCGGCTCCGTGAGGCAGAAGGACGAGAACTTCACCCGCTCGGAGAAGTGGCCCAGCAGGCGCTTCTTCTGGTCCTCGGTGCCGTGGAGGATGATGGGCAGGTTGGCCAGGTCGTTGGCGATGATGGACGTCGCCACGCCGGCACAGCCCCAGCTCAGCTCCTCCGAGACGATGACCTGCTCCAGGTGGGACAGGCCCACGCCGCCGTACTCGGTGGGGATGGCCATGTTCAACAGGCCCAGCTCCCACGCGGTGGACAGCAAGTCGCGGGGGAAGGTGGCCGTCTCGTCGTAGTGCGCGGCCTTGGGGCGCACCACCTCGCGGGCGTACTTGCGCGCCGCTTCCTGGAGTGCGCGCTGGGCGTCGGTGAGCTGGAATTCCATGCGATTCCTCGTGACTCGGGCTGCTCGTTGATTCGGGAGTCAACGAATACATGCCGCGCCGCGAAATCGCCAGTCCCATGCGCTGTCCGGGGGTGGGGAGGAGTTGCTCCCACACCCCCGCGGGGCGACTCCCGGAGGGACGAGGTCCGGGAGCCGGTGTGCTAGCGCGCCGCCGGAGGCTTGGCGGCCTTGGGGACCTTCTCCCAGTCGGCCAGGAACTTCTTGATGCCCGCGTCGGTGAGCGGGTGCTGGGCCAGCTGGGCGATGACGCTGAAGGGCAGCGTGGCCACGTCGGCGCCCATGCGGGCGGCCTGGAGGACGTGCACGGGGTTGCGCACGCTGGCCACCAGCACCTGCGTGGTGAAGTCGTAGTTCCGGTAGATCTCCAGGATGGTGGCGATGAGCTCCATGCCGTCCTGGGAGATGTCGTCCAGCCGGCCGACGAAGGGCGAGATGTACGTGGCGCCCGCCTTGGCGGCCAGCAGGGCCTGGTTGGCGGAGAAGCAGAGGGTGACGTTGGTGCGGATGCCCTCGGAGGTGAACACCTTGACGGCCTTCATGCCCTCCACGCCCATGGGAACCTTCACGACGACGTTGTCGTGAATCTTCGCGAGGCCGCGCCCCTCCTTCACGAGCTCGTCCGCCTCCAGCGAGACGCACTCGGCGCTGATGGGCCCGTCCACGATGGAGCAGATCTCCCGGATGGTCTCCTCCAGGGGTCGCCCCACCTTGGCGAGGAGCGACGGGTTGGTGGTGACGCCGTCCACGCAGCCCATTGCATGGGCCTTGCGGATCTCCTCGACGTCGGCGGTGTCGATGAAGAACTTCATCTCGTCCCCTCTCCTGGGAAAGAACCTGCGATTGAATGAAGGTGGATGTAGCCGGGCCGAAAAGCCCAGGCGAGCAGGCGCGTAACCGATGCCCCCCCACGCGTCAAGGGTGGCCACCGTGGAGGGTGGCGTGTAGAAGGTCCGGCCAACACCATGGCCCGCGCCCCCCGCTCCGCCGCCAAGAAGCCCCGCCTGCGCGCCCTCCCTGGCCGCCCTGCCCAGGCTCCTGCCTCTGACGCCGAGGCCACGCTCGCCTACGCGAGGGGCGTGCTGGAGGCCGAGGCCCGCGCCATCCTCAACGTCACGGAGCGCCTGGGCGACGCCTTCCTCCGCGCAGTGACTTTGGTGCGCGAGTGCACGGGCCAGGTGGTCGTCACCGGCATGGGGAAGGCGGGCCACATCGGCCAGAAGCTGTCCGCCACGCTGGCGTCCACCGGCATCCGCTCGGTGTACCTGCACCCGGCCGAGGCGGTGCACGGCGACCTGGGCCGCGTGGGGCGCGGGGACGTCATCCTGGCCCTGTCCAACAGCGGCTCCACCGAGGAGCTGGTGCGGCTGTTGCCCGCGTTCAAGCGCATGGCCACGCCCGTCATCGCCCTCACCGGCGACGCGGAGAGTCCGCTCGCGCGGGGCGCGGAACTGGTGCTGGACATCGGGCGGATTGAAGAAGCCTGCCCCATGGGGCTGGTGCCCACCGCGTCCACCGCGGCGCTGCACGCGCTGGGAGATGCGCTGGCCATGGCGGTGCTGCGCTCGCGGCCCTTCGGCACGGAGGACTACGCGCTGCTTCACCCGGGTGGGAAGCTGGGGCGCTCCGTGCAGCGGGTGTTCGAGCTGATGCGCAGCGGCCCCGCCAACCCGCTGGTGCTGGACACCGCGCCCCTGTCGCAGGTGGTGGGCGTGATGACGAAGACGCCGGGCCGGCCGGGCGCCGCGTGCGTGGTGGACAAGGCCGGACTGCTGGTGGGCATCTTCACCGACGGCGACTTGCGCCGCCGCGTGGAGGGTGGCTTCACCGACTTCACCGTGCCGGTGCGCGACGTCATGGGCAAGCGCCCGCGCTGCGTGACGCCGGAGACGCTGGTGCTCACCGCCACCGCGCAGATGCGGGAGCTGAAGGTGGACCAGCTCCCCGTCGTGGACGCGGAAGGGCACGCCGTGGGACTGCTCGACGTGCAGGACCTGCTGGCCGCGAAGTTTGTCTGAGCCGCGCGGCTGGCGTCCCTCGGAACGCCAGCGTCCTCGGCACTCCGGTCGGAAGCGCTGCGACGCGCGGGGCCCGCCTCGGGCCCCGTTGCCTTCGCGCCTACTGGCCCAGCTTGGCCTGCAAGGCAGCCTTGTTGGGGTAGTTCGGAGCGTCGGCGGCGAGCTTCTCCCAGAGCGCCTTCGCGCCCTTCTCGTCGCCCTTGCTCTTGAGCGTGTCGCCCAGCTTCTCCACCGCGGCCGGGTCGGCCTGCACGGCCACGCCCCACACGCGCGCGGCCATGGGACGGCCCAGGCCCACCAGCGCCCACGCCATGCCCGCCTTCGCGCGCCCGTTCTCCGGCTGGAAGGGCACCACGCGCGTGTAGTTGGCGAGCGCCTCCTGGTAGCGGCCCTTCGCCAGGTGCTCCTCGCCCTCGTCCACCAGCTTCGCCAGGCCCTGCTCCAGCTCCGGCGTGCGCTCGGTGTTCTGCACGGCGTCGATGGCCTCCTGCGACAGCGGGCGCGGCGCGTCCGCGGGGGCCGTGGCCGCCTGCGACAGCCGGATGCGCCGGTCCTCCGCGCGCGAGGCGAGCAGCTTCTTCCGGCCGCCGGCCTTCACCGTCTCCTCCGCGAGCGTGCTCATCCGCTTCGCCATGGGCGCCCGCTGCGAGTCCGGGTGCGCGGCCACCATGGCGTCGAAGCCCGCGCGCGCCTGCTTCAGCGCGGCCACGTCCTCGCCCTTCGTCTCGAACAGCAGCGCCGAGCGCGAGTAGAGCGCCTCCTCGTGCGTGGGCTCCACCTCCAGCACCGCCGCGTACGCCGCCAGCGCACCGTCCATGTCACCGGAGAGGAAGAGCGCGTTCGCCCGCATCATCCCCACGTCCAGCACCGGCGCCAGCGCCGCGCGCGCACAGGCCGCCGCGCCCGCGGTGTCGCCCTTCTTCGCGCGCTCCTGTGCCGCCGCCGTCATGTCCTCCACCGGCGTGCCCGCCGAGAAGCCGCAGCCCACTGCCGCCGCCGACGGCACGGCCGCCTTGCCCAGCTTCTTGCGCTGCGCGAGGAACAAATCCCGCGCCGGCTTCGCCCGCAGCTCCGCCTGCAGCAGGTAGATGACGGCGTCCGTGTTGCGGCCGTTCACGTAGTAGAGCCGCCCCAGCGACGAGGCGATTTCAAAGGTCTTCTCCCTGTCGCGCAGCCCCTCCGTGGAGTCGAGCTGGCGCAGCAGCTCGTCCGCGGACGGCGGCGCGCGGCCGGTGCCCGACATGGGCGGGTGGCCCTCGGGCAGCGCCCCCGTGGGCGCCGCGGCGCCGGGCTGCGCACCGTCCACCTGGGGGTGTCCCTCGGGAAGGGCCGTGGCGCCAGGAGCGGCGGCGGGCGAGCGGGCAGGCGACGCCGTGGTCCCCGAGGGGACGGTCGGGTGGCCGGGCGGAAGATTCGTCGGCTCGGCGGCGAGCAGCGCCGCGGTGGCCAGGGCAAGGGACAGGTTCATGAGTCGTTGCTCGAGTAGCTCGCTTCGGGCCACCAGGTGGCCTCGCTCCTGCGGACATCCTGCGGGGCGAGTTTCCCGAGGAGCTCCTTCACCGTGACGCCCAGCACCGGGTGTTTCTGCTCCGGAGCCAGCTCGGCCAGCGGCTCGAGCGCGAAGCGGCGCTTGTGCAATTCCAGGTGGGGCACCTGGAGGTTCGGGTCGGCCACCACCTGGCCCTCCCAGAGGAGGATGTCCAGGTCGATGGTGCGCGGTCCCCAGCGCAGCTCGCGCTGGCGCCCCAGGTCCTTCTCTATCTGCTGGAGGATGCACAGCAGCCGCTGGGGCGACAGGCCGCACTCCAGCGCCACCACTGCGTTGAGGTAGCGCGGCTGCGGCGGCCCCACGGGGGCGCTGTCGAAGAGCGAGGAACAGCTCAGCACCGCCACCGCGTCGATGCGGGACAGCGCGGTCAGGGCGGCGACGAGGTGGGCCTCGCGGTCACCCTCGTTGGAACCCAGCCCCACATAGACGGTGTCGCTCACGGCTCCATCTCAACCGGGTTGACCAGGGTCCCGATTCCCTCGACCTCCACCTCCACCGTGTCCCCCGCCTCCAGCTTCCCCACCCCCGACGGCGTCCCCGTGCTCACCAGGTCGCCGGGCAGCAGCGTCATGCCCTGGGAGATGAAGGACACCAGGCGAGCGGGGCTGAAGATCATGTCGGACGTGCGGCTGTCCTGTCGCACCTGCCCGTTCACCCGGCAGACAATCCGCAAATCCCCGGGGGACAGGCCCGTCACCGCCCACGGCCCGGCGCAGGCGAAGGTGTCGTAGCCCTTGGCGCGCGTGTGCTGGATTTCGCGCTTCTGGATGTCTCGCGCCGTCACGTCGTTGAAGCAGGTGAGGCCCCAGATGGCGCGCGCGGCCGTCGCCTCGTCGGCGTTGCGCACGCGCTCACCGATGACGAGCGCCAATTCCGCCTCGTAGTGCACCTCCTGGCTCGCCTTCGGAATGCGGATGGGCGAGCCCATGCCGTTGAGGGCCGTGGAGGGCTTGATGAAGATGAGCGGCTCGGGCGGGACGGGCTTGCCCATCTCCTCCGCGTGCTTGCGGTAGTTCTGGCCGATGCAGACGACCTTGGATGCGTCCGACGGCACCAGCAGCGTCAGGCCGGCCAGCGAGCGGCGGATACCCGTGTCCTTCGCGCCCACCCAGGGCGCGGCGGAGAGCACCACCACCTCGTTGCCCTCGACGCGGCCGTGGTGCGCACGGCCCTCGTGCAGGAAGCGGCAGTAGCGCGCGGTCGTCATGAAGTCCTCTGGAAGCCGAGCACGTCGGCCATGTCATAGAGCCCTGGCGCCCGGCCCACCGTCCAGCGCGCGGCACGCAGCGCACCGAGTGCGAACTGGTCCCGGCTGGTGGCGCGGTGGGTGAGCTCGATGCGCTCGCCCTCGCCGAAGAAGTACACCGTGTGCTCGCCCACCACGTCCCCGCCCCGCAGCGTCTGCACGCCAATCTCATTCGGCGGCCGCGCGCCCACCATGCCGTGGCGCGCGAAGGTGAGGTCCTCCTGCGAGCGCCCCAGCGACCCGGCCAGCACCTCCGCCAGCCGCAGCGCGGTGCCGCTGGGCGCGTCCTTCTTCATGCGGTGGTGCGCCTCCAGCACCTCCACGTCGAAGCCCTGGCCCAGCACCCGCGCCAACTCCGCCGCCATGCGGAACACCACGTTGACGCCCACTGACATGTTGGGCGCGGCCACCACGGGGATGGACTTCGCGCTCTCGGCCAGCGCGGCGGTGGTCTCAGGAGTGAAGCCGGTGGAGCCCACCACCAGCGCCACGCCGCGCGCCGCGCACACCTTCGCGTGGGCCACGCTCACCTCGGCGCTGGTGAAGTCGATGACGACGTCCGCCTTCGCCGCGTCCAGCGCCTTGGCCAGGTCATCCACCACCTGCACCTCCAGCGCCCCCTGCCGCGCGGCGAGCCCCGCGTCCAGCCCCACGGCGGCGCCGCCCGGGCGCTCCGTGGCGCCCACCACCTTCAAGTCCTCCGCGTCCCGCGCCAGGCGCAGCAGCGTGCTGCCCATGCGGCCGGTGACTCCGGTGATGACGGTGCGAATCATGGTGCCGGCGCTCCTGGCTAGCTATCGAGTATCGGGCCTTCAGCCCTTGAGCAGCCCCAACGCGCGCAGCTCGTCGCGCAGCTTCGCCGCGTTGGGCTCCGTCATCTGCACCAGCGGCAGGCGCACTTCCGGACCGAAGAGGCCCATGAGGTGCAGCGCCCACTTCACCGGAATCGGGCTGGACTCCACGAAGAGCAGCCGGTGCAGGTTGTTCATCCGCACCTGGATGTCGCGCGCCTTGGCGAAGTTCCCCGCGCGCGCCTGGGCCACCAGGTCCGCCATCATCCGCGGCGCCACGTTGGAGGACACGGAGATGACGCCCTTGCCGCCGCAGGCGATGAAGGGCAGCACCGTGAAGTCGTCACCGGACAGCAGCGTCATCCGCTCGCCGCACTTCTCGAGGATGTCGATGGCGCGAGGCATGTTGCCGGTGGCCTCCTTGATGGCCACCACCTCGGGGATGTCGCACAGCCGCTGCACCGTCTCCGGCAGCAGGTCCACGCCGGTGCGGCCCGGCACGTTGTAGGCGACAATCGGGAAGCCCGGGTGCGCGCGCGCGATGGCGCGGAAGTGCTCCACCAGGCCCGCCTGCGTGGGCCTGTTGTAGTACGGCGTGACGATGAGCGTGCCGTCCGCGCCCGTCTCGCGCACGCGCTTCACGCCCTCGACCGCCTCCGCGGTGCTGTTGGAGCCGGCGCCGCCCACCACCGCCGCGCGCCCCTTCGACTCCTCCACGGCCACCTTCACGGCGCGGGCGCGCTCGTCGGGCGTCATCGTCACCGACTCGCCCGTGGTGCCCATGGGGATGAGGACGCTGGTGCCGCCTTCAATCTGGTAGCGCACCAGGGCCCGGTAGGCCTGCTCATCGAACGCCCCGTCTCGGAACGGGGTGGCCAGCGCCGTCATGGAGCCTTCGAAGGTCTTCATGGCGGCGCTTATACGTTCAGGCCCGCTCGCCACGCCAGAGGTCCTCAATCCGCTCCCGTTCGCGAACCACCCTCCACGCCTCCCCGTCCACCATGACCTCGGCCGGGCGGGGGCGGGAGTTGTAGTTGGAAGCCATGCTCATCCCGTAAGCCCCGGCACTCATGAAGGCATACAGCTCGCCCGCCTGGGGGAGGACCAGGGACCGGGCCTTGGCCAGCACGTCCGTGGACTCACACACCGGCCCCACCACATCCACCTCCACCGCCTTCCCCCGCCGCTTCACCAGCGGCTGGAAGCCGTGGTGCGCCTCGTAGAGGGCCGGGCGGATGAGGTCGTTCATCCCCGCGTCCACCACCACGAAGTGCTTGGCCGGGGTCTTCTTCCGGTACAGCACGCGGGTGAGCAGCACGCCGGCATTGCCCACCAGCGCCCGGCCCGGCTCCAGCACCAGGTGCGCGCCGGTGCCCTTCGTCGCGTCCAGGACGGTGCGCGCGTACTCCTCGGGAGAGGGAGGCGTCTCGTCCGTGTACGTAATCCCCAGGCCGCCGCCCACGTCCAGGTACGCCAGCGGGTGCCCGGCCGCCTTCAGCTCCGTGTAGAGGCCGGCCACCTTGGTGAGGGCGGCGCGCATGGGCGAGGCCTGGGTGAGCTGCGAGCCGATGTGGCAGTCCAGCCCGGCCGCGCGCACGCCCTTCAGCTTCTTCGCGCGCGTGTAGAGGGCGACGGCCTCCTCGAAGGGGACGCCGAACTTGGACGTCTTCAGCCCGGTGGAGATGTAGCGGTGCGTGCGCGCGTCCACGTCCGGATTCACGCGCAGCGCGAAGGGCGCGCGGCGGCCCAGGCGGCGGCCCACCGCGTCCAGGGCGTCCAGTTCCTCGGCGCTCTCCACGTTGAAGAGGAGGATGCCGGCGGCCAGCGCCGCCTCCATCTCCTCCTGCGTCTTGCCCACGCCGGCGAACACCGTCTTCTCCGCCGCGCCGCCCGCCTGCTTCACCCGGGCCAATTCGCCGCCGGAGACGATGTCGAACCCGCCGCCCAGCCCCGCGAAGAGCCGGAGGATGGCGAGGTTGGAGTTCGCCTTCACCGAGTAGCAGATGAGGTGCGGCGTGGCGCCGAAGGCCTCCGACACCACCCGGAAGTGCCGGGTGAGCGTGGCCGCGGAGTACACGTAGGTGGGCGTGCCCACCGACTCGGCGATGGCCGGCAGCGGCACGCCCTCGGCGTGCAGCACGCCCTTGCGCCAGATGAAGTGGTTCACGTGGGCTCGGTGCCGGGGACGCCGGGCCCCGCGTCCGGAGTCGGCGAGATGGTCGGCCCCGACGGCTCGAGGGGACCGCGGGACGGGTCCTCCGGAGGCGGCTGCGTCTCCGTGGGAGGCGCGGGAGGCGGCACCGGCGGCTTCGGCGAGCCCTTGATGCCACACGCCACCAGCACCAGCGCGAGGCCGGTGGCGACACACACGGACGAGAGGACGCGGCGCATGGCTAGAAGCTGATGCCCAGCCAGCCGCGGATGGTCTGCGGCGTCTCGAAGTCGGCGCGCAGCGTGGGGTCGAACTCCTGCAGGCCGCTCATCGGGAACAGGATGCCGTACGCCACGCCCGCGATGAAGCCGTCCTCGGTCTTGTAGTCCGCGCCGACGTTGGCCTCCACGCCCAGCGCGCTGCTGGTGAAGGACGGGGTGGACTCCGAGTAGAGCGCCTGCGAGTAGATGAGGCGGGCGTACAGGTCGAAGCCCTCCGTAATCGTGTACTTGGCGGAGGGGCGCACGTAGAACGCGTCGGTGATGCCGCCGATGATTTCCCGCCAGAGGATGAGGTCCACGCGGTAGTCGCGGTTGAAGCGGAAGTTGCGGATGGCGTTGTCGGAGCAGCCGCCGGAGCCGCAGCGGAACTGCGGGCCTTCCGAGTCACCCGGCTCGGTGAAGCCGTTGTTGCCGGAGCCGGGGCGCGCCGGGTAGTTGCCGAAGCCGGGGGCCTTGTCGCCCGAGGCGAAGCCCACTTCCAGGCCAAGAGACAGCTTGTTCTTGGCCACCTTCACCTCGCCCTGGGCCACGCCGCCGAACTGGGCGACGCGCAGGCTCTGGTTCTGCGTGGGGTCGTTGATGCCGCCCACGTCCAGGGCGCGGTTGCCGATGTTGCCGAACATGCCGGCGAGCTCGAACTCCAGCCGCCAGCTGCGCTCCTCGTACCGCAGCCACAGGTCCGGGACGTAGAGCGACGCGGAGCGGGGGATGAAGCCCGTGCCGGTGCCGTTCTGGGTGCTGGCGTCGTACTCCCAGTTCTGCGTGCGGTAGGTGAAGTGCAGGCCGTACTGGAGCACGGCCTGGTTGTTGTCCAGCTTGGAGCGGATGACCGCGTCGGTGTCGCGGCGGGCAATCGCAAGCACCCAGCCGGTGCTGTCGTCGGACTGCGTCAGGTCCACCGGCTCGCCCTGCGAGCCACGCCCGTCGACGACGCCCTCGGCGTTGAAGTCGAGCATGGGCGTCACGTACCAGCCCTCGAAGGGGTTGGTGACGAACTGGATGCGGTCCACCGTGTCGCCGAAGTCGCAGTCGAAGCAGGTGCCGTCGTTGCGCAGCATGCCCAGGCCCCACTGGCTGCCCATGCGGCCGAAGCGCAGGATGCCCACCGGCGTCTTCACCTCGCCATAGGCGCGGCGAAGCTTGATGGAGTCCTCCAGCATGTCCACGGCGGAGTCCTGGCTCTCCGAGAACACGCCGAAGAGGTTGTGCTGGTCACCCGGGTAGAGGTTGTCCGGCTGCGAGCCCAGCACCACGTTGTCCAGACCGAGCACCTCCATCTTGAGGCTGACCTGCTCGGAGATGTTGAACACGGGCTCCATGCGCAGGCGCATGGTGGCGAAGGACTGGGTGTTCTCCCCGGCGCTGCGCGGCGAGCGCGGGAAGAGCTCCTGGCCGGGCTGCTTGCCCAGGTCGAACTTGTAGAAGAGCGTGGGGCGCAGGCGGAAGTAGCCGTCGAGCGTGAAGACCTCCAGCTTGCGCTTCTCCTCGGGGTACTCCTCGTTCCACTCGCTGGAGTCGACGGACTGCTTGGCGGCCTCGGCGCGGATCTCCTCGCGCAGTTCCTGCTTGGCGGCGTCCAGGTCCTCGCGGCTGACGGAGTCCCCCTGGGCGGCGGTGCCAGCGGCGGCGGGGGGCGGCTCGGCGGAGGGAGAAGCGGGCGCGGCGGGCGCGGCCTCGGTGGCGGCGGGCGCGGGCGCGCTACCGTCGGGCACCGGCGTCTGCGCGGTGGCCGTGGACGAAGCGACGAGCAGCGCCGCCAGCAGGGCGTGAGACATGGGCAACGTTCTCCAGGGCCGCTTGGGGCGGCCGGGTCTGAAAGGCGGGCGATTCAAGCCACGGGACATGGGGGTGTCAACGCTTACCGGCCCGGGGCTTCGACGCGTGAACGCCTGAGCGGGGCTGGCATTTCGGACAGAAGTGGGTGGTGCGGCCGGCCTGGGTGAAGGACTCGACGGGGGTCCCGCACCGGGAGCATGGGCCCCCGGCCCGGCCGTAGACGAGGAACGGGTTCTCCGAGCGTCCCTCCTCCAGGTACACCGGTTCCTCCCCCTCCTGCTCCTTCAGGCCGAAGTCGATGGTGGCCCGGATGGCGCCCACCAGACGCTTCCACTCGTCCGGGGAGAGGGAGGCGGGCTCCCGGGAGGGGTGGATTCCGGCGCGGAAGAGGGCCTCGGCGGCGTGGATGTTGCCCAGGCCGGTGATTCGCGCCTGGTCCATCAGCGCCACCTTGAGGGGCTGCCGGGAGGGGGCCACGGCCTTCTCGAGCTGGCCCGCGGTGAGGCCGTCCGCCAGCGGGTCCCTCCCCAGCGCCTTCACCACGTCCAGCTCCCGCAGCTGGGCGGCGGGGGCGGGCTCCAGCCGGCCGAACATGCGTGCATCGCTGAAGTGGAGGACGTGCCCGTCGTCGAGGTGGAAGCGGGCGCGGCTGTAGGGCTCGCCCTGCCCTTCCGTGCGACGGACGAACTTCCCTGTCATCCCCAGGTGGCCCAAGAGGCCCCGTCCTCCCTCGAAGGCGAAGAGGAGGTACTTGCCCCGGCGGACGAGGGACTCCAGGCGGCCGGACAGCTCGGTGAAGTGGCGGAGCTCGGCGCCGCGGAAGATGCGGGTGTCGTCGGCCTCGGCGCGGACGAGGCGCCGGCCGCTGAACCAGCGCACCAGGTTGCGCCGGGCGATCTCCACTTCCGGAAGCTCAGGCATCCGCCCCGGCACATAGCACCGCGAACGGGGCGCGCGCATTTCTTACTTGTCGTACCGCGCACACCGGCGCGAAGTTCTCCGCGCCGGGAATCCCCGCCTCCGTTATGAGGCGGGCTTCCGACCCAACACCCACCCATTCTCTGGAGGCAGCATGGCGGACGTTCCGCAGAAGAAGTACGCGCCGATGCAGTTCCCTCAGCTCAAGGGCCTCAAGGGGCTCAGCGACGCGGTCCTCGAGACGCACTTCAAGCTGTACGAGGGCTATGTCAACCGCACCAACAAGCTGACCGAGACGCTCTCGGGCCTGCAGCTCAAGGGTGAGGCCGCTGGCACCAACCCGGCCTACGCGGAGATGACCCGCCGGCTGGGCTTCGAGTACAACGGCATGGTCCTCCACGAGTACTACTTCGGCAACATGAAGCCGGGCGGCTCGGGCGCCACGCCGCCGGCGAAGCTGAAGAAGGCCATGGAGGAGAGCTTCGGCTCCTTCGAGAACTGGTTCGCGGACTTCAAGGCCGTGGCCACCATGCCGGGCATCGGCTGGGCCGTGACGTTCCAGGACCCGCGCACCGGGTGGCTGTCCAACCACTGGATCACCCTGCACGAGACCAACAACATCGCCGGCTTCAAGCCCATCATCATCATGGACGCGTGGGAGCACGCCTTCACGCCGGACTACAAGGCGAACGAGCGCGGCAAGTACGTGGACGCGTACTTCTCCAACATCGACTACGACGCCTGCGAAGGCCGGCTGAAGTAGTCCGTCGTCTTCCCGCCCGGCGAAAGGCTCAGGCCGATGGCTCCCCGCCGTCGTCCTCCTTCCGCCGGGACTCCGGGGTGCTGGACGTGGAGGCCTCGCCTTCGCCGCTCCGCTCCCGGACCTGGCGCGCCGAGGCCTGAGGGCGCAGTCGCAGCGAGCCCTGCTCGGGCAGCGGCGGTAGCGGCTGACCGGCCCGGAGCGCGGCCACGCTTCGCTCCAGCGCCGTGAGCAAATCACTCTGCGACGGCTGCCCCGCGGTGGCCCCCGCGTGCACCACGGGCCACTTCTCCGCCGCCTTCGGACGGGTGCGCGCCGCACGGCGCTCGATGAAGGCCAGGAGCCGCTCGCGGTGGACGTCGTGGTAGCGCTGGGGCTCGAAGTGCGTGGCGCGGGCCTCGACGAGGTGCAGCGCCGCCTCCAATTCGCGCTCCTGGGGACGCGCACCCGCGAGCGCCAGCTCCGCGAGGCTGTCCTGGGACACCACCTCCTCCGCGTAGTGGAGCGTGGACAGGAGCAGCCCCCGGCCATGGGGCCGCACCGAGCACAGGTGCCCCTTCTGGTAGAGCACGAAGCGGCCGATGCCCACGCGGCCCGCCTCGCGCAGCGTGGAGACCAGCAGCGAGTACGCGCGCTCGGCCCCCTCGGCGGGGACCAGGTGATAGGGCGTGTCGTAGTAGATGGGGTCTATCTCCCCTGCCTCCACGAAGTCCTCCAGCTCGATGACGCGGCTGGATTCCGGGTCGAACGCCTCCAATTCCCCGCGCGTCACCGCCACGTGGCGGCCGTCGTCGAGCGCATACCCCTTCACCACGTGCTCGTAGGCCACCTCCTCGCCGTCCGCCGAGCACACCCGCTTGTTCTGGATGCGGGCACCGTCCGCGTCGTGCAGCAGGTGGAATTGAACCTGCCTCGGGCTGACGGCGCTGTAGAGCTTCACCGGGACGCTCACCAGGCCGAAGCCCAGCGAGCCCACCCATACGGGACGTGACATCCGCGCCTCCCCGGGCGCCGCGCTCGGGGCACCCGTAACTTCAAAAATCCGTACCGAATCCCGAGGCCGCAAGGCTCGCCGGGCCCCCCGGTAGGAGCGCGGGCGGCACGGCGTGGGGCCTCACCCCGATTGGATGGATTCCGTCCGCTTCACGTCCTTGAGGGACGAAGCCCTACGCGGCGCTTGCCCGGAGGCGGGCGCTGCCCAAGAGTCGGGCCCGCTCCCGACGAAACAACTCATTGGAAAGAAAGGCACACCCGGTCATGCAACGAATCCTCTCGATGGTGCTGGGCCTCACCCTGGCGATGGGCCTCACGGCAGGCTGCGCGAAGCAGCGCATCCAGGCGGAGAAGGCCATTGCGTCCACCCTCATCTCCGACGAGCAGGAGGAGGAGCTGGGCAAGCAGGTGAAGGCGGAGCTCGAGACGAAGGAGAAGATCAAGTACGTCCAGGACGCCTCCATCGTCGACTACGTGAAGAGCATCTCCTCGCCCATCCTCAAGCAGGCGACGAAGGACCGGCCGGGCGTGAAGTGGAAGGTCAACGTCATCGACGACCCGAAGACGGTGAACGCGTTCGCCACGCCGGGCGGCTACCTGTACGTCTACACGGGCCTGCTCCTGGCGGCGGACACCGAGGCGGAGCTGGCCGGCGTCATGGCGCACGAGGCGGGCCACGTGGTGGGCCGGCACTCGGCGCGCGCCATGGTCAACCAGATGGGCCTGCAGACCGTCACCCAGGCGGCGTTGGGGAAGAACCCGGGCGCGGTGGGGACCATTGCCGCGCAGCTCGTGGGCGGCGGGACGATGCTCGCGCACGGCCGCAGCGAGGAGACCGAGGCCGACGAGTACGGCGCCCGCTATGCGTCCGGCGCCGGCTATGACCCGCGCGGGCTCATCACCTTCTTCCAGAAGCTCCAGAAGGAGCAGGGCGACTCGCCGGCCATCATGAAGTGGCTGAGCACGCACCCGACGAACAAGGACCGCATCGCGCACCTGCAGAAGGTCATCTCGCAGAACAACCTGCGCGGCAGCAACAACAGCCCGGGCGGGCTGCCGGCCATCCACCAGAAGCTGGGCAAGAAGTAGCCCGCGGCGCTCAGTGCAGGTGGGAGGGAGGCTCGCCCTCCAGCTCCGGAAGGGTGGGCTCGGGGGGCTGTCCCCGGGCCACCCGCCGCCTCCACCGGAAGCGCGCCAGCCGAGACTTCTTCGCGCTGCTGGCGCTCTTCGCCGCCCCGGGAGTCATCACGGGCGGCTCCAGCGGCGCGGGCTGGTTGAAGTCGCGAGCGCCCTTCTCCTTCCCCTCCGCGGACGCGTGCTCGAGGATGGCGTTGATTTCGCCGCCGAGGATGAAGACGAGCCCGGAGATGTAGAGCCACAACAGCAGCACCACGACGCCGCCGATGGAGCCGTAGGTGACGTTGTACTTGCCGAAGTGCTCCACGTACTGCGTGAAGCCCCAGGTACTCACCAGCCAGATGCCCGTGCCCAGCATGGAGCCGGGGGTGATGTACTTGAACTTCTGCTTCACGTCGGGGAGCAGGTAGTAGCAGAGCGCCAGCGCCAGCATCACCAGTGACGCGGTGAAGGGCCAGCGCAGCCAGGACCACACGAGATAGAACGCGTCGACGAGCTGCAGCTTGTCGGCGACCCACGCGCCCAGCCGCCCGCCGAGCAGGAAGATGGTGAAGGACAGCGGGATGAGCAGCGTGGCGACAAGCGTCACCAGCATGGCCAGCCCCTGCGTCTTCCAGAGGGGGCGGGACTCGGGCACGTCGTAGGCCAGGTTGAGCGCCTTGCGCAGGGCATCCACGCCGCGCGACGCCGTCCACAGGGCGATGATGAGGCCCGCCGTCAGCAGCTTCGGCCTCGGCTGGTTGACCAGCGACTGCAGGTGGCCCGTCACCAATTCCAGCGCGTCTCCGGGGACCAGCGGACGGATGCGGTCCACCATCGCGTCCACCGCGCCCGGTGCGAAGGGCATGTAGGCGACGAGCGTGAAGAGGAAGAAGAGGAACGGGAACAGGGAGAACAGCAGGTAGTACGAGAGCTGGGCGGCGATGTCGGTGACGGTGTCCTCCTGGAACTCCTTCACGAAGCGCCGGCCGAACTCACGCCATGTCAGGTGCTTGAGCCTGAACAACCGCATCTCCCCTCCTCGCTCACATCCCCCGGGGTGAGGAAGGTGGGAACGGTGGAGACGGTTGGCAGCAGGCGAGCAGGCAGGCGCCCGGCTGGACAGGCGCCGCCCGGGCCCGCTCAGGCGACGTTGGGCGGGAGGTATCTGCCCAGCAGTGGACGAAGTCGAGTGCGGACCTCGTCGGGGATGCGGGCCCGGTCGGTGGCGATGGCCAGCGCGAGCGCGGTGTCACAGCGGCAGCCGTTGCCGCGGGGCTCGCGAGGCTCGGCAATCCGGGGCAGCGCGCGGCGGACGAGGGCGGCGGCGCTGACGGTGGCGGCCTGGACGTTGTGGGAGACCTGCGTCAGCCGCTCCTCGTGCGCCTGTCCCGCAGGCGGGGGCCGCCACGAGTCGTAGTCGGTGGGAAGGGCCACCATCGCGTAGTGCAGCTCCGCCTCGCGCGCGAGCCGGGCCTCGGGCATGACGGTCATGCCCACCACGTCCGCGCCCGAGGCCTGGTACAGCAGGCTCTCCGCCCGGGTGCTGAGCGAGGGGCCCTCGATGCAGACGTAGGTGGCCTCGGGGTGGACGGTGGGACCCAGCGGGTCCGCGGCGGCGGCGAGCACGGTGCGGAGCGTGGCGCAGAAGGGGTTGCCCAGCTCCACGTGGACGGCGATGTCGTCGTAGAAGGTGCAGGGCCGGCGGTAGGTGCGGTCGATGACCTGGTCCGGCAGGACGAGCTGGAGCGGCTGGAGGTGCTCGCGCAGGCTGCCCACGGTGCCGGTGGCGAGGACGTGGGTGACGCCGAGCAGCTTCAGGGCGAAGAGGTTGGCGCGGTACGGGGCGCGGGTGGCGTTGTAGATGTGGCCGGGGCCGTGGCGGGACACGTAGACCACGGGTACGCCGTCCAGCTCGGTGGTGATGATGGGGCCGGCGTGGGGGCCGAAGGGTGTCTCCAGGGTGTGGGATTCCCCCCGACCGAGGACTCCGAGCGTCTGTCCGAGTCCGTGGCTCCCGATGATGCCCACCCTGACAGCCATGTGCCTCCTCTTGGCGTGAGTGCCGCGAACGCGAACCATAGCGCGGGCCCCTCGCGCCGTGAGGCGAGAAGACTGGTAGTTTTCGCATTCGTCATGCGTGCCTACCCGCTCCTCGCCCTGCTCTTCGCCTCCGGCCCCGCGGCCGCCGCCGTCCCCACCGGCTGCCAGGAGGACTACTCCTCGTGCAAGGAGGACTGCGCCATCGAGTACGGAGGCAGAGGGCGCGCCGTTTCGAAGCTGACCTCGTGCATGGCCGAGTGCCAGGAGACGCTGGACCACTGCGCCAACCGGCACTCGTCGCTGAAGGACCTGCCGCCCGGAGTGGCGGAGGACGATGCGCGTCCGGCTCGGAGGTCGGAGCCGGCGAAGAAGAAGTCGAAGAAGGACAAGGACAAGGAGGAGGACCCGTTCGGGGACGACGAGCCGGCGCCCAAGCGGTCGAGCCGGGACGACCCGTACGGTGATGTGCCGCCGTCCGACGCGAAGGGTGGGACGGAGAAGAGGGAGTCGTATCGGGCCTCGGAGGCGCCGCGTGAGCGTGAGGAGGTGCCCCCCGCGCCGGAGCCGGCGCCGACTCGTGGTGCCCCGGGCTCACGGGCGACGTCGAGCCGTGCAAACGCGGAGGAGATGGTGAAGGGGAGTTCCACGGAGGGTCCGAAGCGCGGTGGCTACCGGGCCTCGGACGTGGAGCCGGAGCCCGAGAAGTCGCTGGGGCTGGAGGACCTGGAGCCGCTGGACTCGAAGCCGGAGCCCGCGCCCGTGGCGAAGTCCGGGGGGAAGAGCGCGCCGGCGAAGTCCGAGCCGGAGAAGCCCGCCGCTTCCGCGAGCACGGAGGTGGAGAAGAAGGACCCGCTGCTGGATGAGGAGCCCGCCGTGCTGGCGGCGCCGCCGCCCACGAAGAAGCCCGCGACGACGACGAAGGCGCCGCCCAAGCCGACGCCGGCTCCTGCGCCCGCGCCCAAGAAGGACATCTCCGAGTGGGACCCGAACGGCGACTGAAGCGCGCCGCATCTCGGGGCTGAAACCACCGCCATGGGGGCCTCGGGACGCAATGTCCCGAGGCCCTTCGTCTTTCGACGTCAGCGCGGGCCACCGCGGGTCTACACGACGAGCACCGCCAGGCCCTGAAGCAGGCCCAGGGCCTGCTCACGGGAGGGGACCCCCGCCTCACGCACGAAGTGCTCGGGTGGAGGCTGGCTGCCCACTTCGTGCTCCAGCGCGCTCAGCGCCTCGCGGCGGGCCTGACGGATGCGCTCACGCTCCGGTGAGGTGAGACGCTCGGCGGCCCAGGCATCCACGGCCCAGGCCAGCTCGGCGTGGCGCAGCTCGTCCCGCGAGATGGGCTCCAGCGCGCGGCGCACCTCGGCGTCACCGGCGGTGCGTGCCTGCCAGCCCGTGACCAGGGCGCCGAATGTCTCGCGCACGCAGCCCTCGACGGCGTTCTCGGTGCACATGGCCTCCAGGGAGCGGGGCTGGAAGGGGGGGAGGTCCACCTCGGGCATGAGCGCTCCGTGGCGGCGGGCCAGGGCCTGCATGGCGCGGGTGTGGCGAACCTCGTCCCCGGCCGCGCGCCGTGCCGCCTTCACCAGGGCTTTGGGAGCACCGTGTGCGGCCAGCTCGTCGGCGAGCCGGAGGAAGGCCGGGACGGAGGCGGCCTCCAGCCAGGCCACGTGGGCATAGAGGGCACCGAGCTCGCAAGCTTGCTCATGCTGCAAGGACTCCCTCAATCCCTCTGGCCGGCGGCCATCACTGGAACACGCGTAGTAGTAACAGGTGGTCTTCCCTCCGGCCGCAGCCTCGAAACAATTGAGCGCGTGGTGTCCGATAGAGTCCAGGGGGCATCTGGCGCAAGACACTTTTCCATCCGACTCGTACCCGACGCCATCGACGGTCAGGGACTCCGGCCCGGTACTGCAGTCCTCGGAAGGACCGCATGCCGCCAGTGGGAGCATTGGCGCGGCGAGCAGCAGCCGGTACAGGGTGTGTCTCACCACGCGGTTCTTCGGCAGCAGCCCACTCTTTCGAAAAAACATGGAACCCCCTCGTCCACTGGGTCCAACCCCACGGCCTGATTGGCTCCTCTTGGACGGTCCGTCGTCAGCAGGAGCCGTGCCGCCCTCCCGCCAGCGGCCCGGACGCAGGGGCACGTGAGCAATCGAAGCCAGGAGCATGTCTGCCATTCATGACCTGGGGCCCATGAATTTCTGAGTCCGGGTTGGACGTTCAGAGAGCGCGAGGGCCACATGAGGCGGCGGGGCGTCGAGGCTCAACCTCTGGGCGGAGAGCGCGCAGCGCCTGGGCTGAAGTGGGCCCGCCAGCCCGCGACAATCCGAGGGGCCTCGGGAGCGTCTTCCTCGGGGAAGCCGGCCAGGAACTCCTTCTCGCCCTGGGGCGCGTAGGGCCCCTCCTTGACTTCGAGCACCACCGTGTCCGGCTCGAGCACCACGACGGAGTGAAACGTCCGCCCGGGCAACTCGATGCCCCAGTGTGCCCCACCCACCCGCAGGTGATGGAGAGAGTGGATGCGGCCGTCCTCCTCGAAGGCCAGCACTCCCAGGGCCCCCTGCACCACGCACAGCAGCTCGAAGCCATCGCGCCCCGGAGGACGCGGATGCCGGTGCGGCGGGACATAGGTCCCCGGCTGCAACGCGAGCAGCATCCGCTGCACGCGGCCCGTGGGGGCATGGAGGCAGTGCGTGGTGCGCAGGCGCTTGCTGGCGGTGGCCTCCGCGCAGAGCCGCAGCAGCAGCTCACGAGGCAGCGGCGTGGACTCGTTCATGCGGCTCGGAGAAGGAGGGCGAGGAGGTGGCGCTCAGGTGCTCACGGTACCACTCGGCAGTCTCCCGCAGTCCCTCCTCCAGGGCGTAGCGCGGGGCCCAGCCCAGGAGCCGCCGTGCCTTCTCGGCGGACACGTGCTGGTGGAAGATTTCCCCGTGCGAGGCAGGGAGGACGTCGGGCACGAGCTCCTCGCGGTGAAGCAGCCGTTGGAGCGTCCTCACCACGTCGAGCACCGTCCAGCTCCCGCCCATGGCGAAGTTGAACGCCTCGCCCCGGGCCATGCCCGCGTCGAGTCCGTCGAACATGGCCATGTAGGCCCGCACCGCGTCCCGCACGTAGAGGAAGTCACGCATGAAGTCCCCCTGCGGTGGCATGCGCACGAGCGGAGGCTGTCCGGCCAGCAGCCGGCGGACGGTGTTGGGAATGAGCCGGCTCCAGTTGAGGTCTCCGCCGCCGTAGATGTTGCCGAACCGTCCAATCGTCACGGGCAGGCCATAGCTGTGGGCATAGGCATGGGCGATGAGGTCCGCGCACGACTTCGAGACGTCATAGGGGTGGCGGCCCTGGAGCGGCATGTCCTCGGTGTAGGGGAGGACGGGGCTGTCACCATAGGCCTTGTCGCTGGAGGCGATGATGACGCGCCGGACGGTGTCGCTGTTCCGCCGGCACGCCTCCAGGACGTTGTACGTGCCGCGGACGTTCACCTCCATCGCCGTATGGGGCGACTGGAAGGCGCGCCCCTCGATGGAGATGGCCGCGAGGTGGAACACCGTGTCCACGCCCTGCTCCGCGAGGAGCCGCTCCAGCAGGGCGTAGTCCTCGACCTGCCCGATGACGTTGTGGACCCGCTGGACGAGGCCGCTCTGGACGAAGCGTCCCTGGGGCTCCCACTGCGAGAGCAGGTTGATGACGTACGCCCCCTGCTGGCGCAGGTACTCGGCGAGCCAGGAGCCCATGAAGCCCGAGGCGCCAGTGATGAGGACGCGATGCGAGGTCAGGATTCTATCGGTCGGCATGGTCACTCCGGGTGGAGGACGGTGCCGGCCTTCGTGACGGAGCCGGGCGAGCGTCCGCGGACACTCGCCTGGCCTGCGCTCAGGGGACGGCGCCGCAACCTCACTTGAAGCAGGCCGCGCGCTGGCGCGGTGCCCGCGAGTAGCGGTATCAGCTTCGTCCATCCAGATGAGCGCTGAAAACTCCTCAGGCTGCAGGCTCTACTACTTCGGCACGCGTGAGGAGGTCCGTCTCGGAGACCGCGTCCGCATCAAGCGCTGGCTCCTCAAGGACCGGGAAGGTGTCGTCTGCTACATCCCCGGCTCGGGTCCGCGCCATCCCGACCTGGATGTGCCTGAAGAAGGATTCCGGCACTGGGCCATCCTGCGTGATGACGGCATCCTCGTGCAGGTCATCTACGCACCGGAGCAGGTGCAGCCCGGGAAGAACATCGTGCTGCTCTCGCGCGGACACACGGAGAGCCTGTCTCCAACCCTGCGCCTCTCCTGACCGCTACGCCGCCTGCCGCTCCGCTTCCAGAGGCCCTCGAGGCCGGCGCCTGGCCGCGCGAGCGCACGTCCCAGGACGGAGAACGGCTCGCGACCCTCCTGCCTGGTGAGCGGTTGGAGTCTCTCTCCCCCTCCTCGGGCGCAGTGGCCCGGCGCGTCTGGCACGGCGTGTTCGTTGGATGCTATGCCGCCGCCGTATGGGAATCTTCCGACTCGCGGACACAGTCGAGTTGAACAACGCCTGGCTCGTCGGTCTGAGCGTGACGTTGCTGCTACTCGCCCTCTGGGCCGTGCTCGTGACCACCACCGCGCTGCTGTACCATGGCATCCGGCTGATGGGTGTGAAGGCGCTGGAGCAGGTGGCCGACGGCCTGCGCAAGCGCGCCCGGCTGAGCGCCGCCCTCCTGTCCTTCGTGGTGGTCTTCGTCGGCATCGCCGTGTTGGGCTTCTCCCTGTGGGCGAAGCAGGACCTGGAGCCCCACTTCACGGCCCTGCTGGCGGGGGTGACGCGGGAGGGGCTGGCGGCCCTGGGGCGCGGAGTGGGGCTGCTGCTGCTGCTGCTGGCGGCCTTCCTGGTGCTGGAGCGGGCGGCGCGCCAGCTCCTGGTGAAGCTCGAACGCAGGTTGAACGAGTGGCAACTGCGTCCGGAGCACAGGGAACATGCCCAGAAGGCGCTGGAGCAGGGGCCCAGCTTCATCAAGCTGGTGCTGGCCTACTTCGCGGTGGGCGTGGTGGTCACCTCGCTGCAACCCCCGGCCGCGCTGGAGTGGCTCGCGGGCACCACCATCTTCGTGCTGCTGTCCATCAGCGGCGGGCGCCTGGCGGTGTCCTTGCTGCACTTGATGTCGGGGCGGCTGGTCGAGTCCTGGGAGGTGAAGAGCAAGGACACGAAGTACGAGGAGTACTTCGTGTCCCTCAGCCGGCTGCTGCCGGTGGGGCAGAGGAGCCTGGAGGCCATCGTCTACATCTCGGTGGCGACGCTCATCGTCCGCCGGTTCCAGGGCCTGGAAGCCTTTGCTCCATACGGGCCGGTGCTCATCCGCGTCATCGCCCTGTTCTTCGCCGCCAGCGTCGTCGTGGAGTTCGTCCGGCTGCTCATCGCCCGGGCATTCAAGGTGGACGGCCCCGACCTGAATGATGCGGCCCGGCGGCGCAACACCTTCGTCGCCCTCATCCAGAGCGCCTCCAAGTACCTGGTCTACTTCCTGGTCGGGATGATGGTGCTCAGCGACCTGGGCGTGGACCCCACCCCCATCCTTGCGGGCGCCGGCATCGTCGGCCTCACCGTGGGCCTGGGCTCGCAGGCCATCGTCACGGACCTGGTCAACGGCATCTTCCTGCTCTTCGAGGACCAGATATTGAACGGCGACTACATCCGCATCAACGAGACCGAGGGCGTGGTGGAGGAGATAACGCCTCGCATTACCCGCATTCGCGACCGCTTCGGGCGCCTTCACATCCTCCGCAATGGCGAAGTCAAGAATGTCATCAATTACAGTCGCGGCTGGACACTGGCGGTCGTGGACATGGCCGTGGCCTATGAGTGCGACTTGAAGAAGGTGATGGATGTGATTCGCCAGGTCTGCGAGCAGGTGCCCATGCTCGCGCAGGGCAAGGTGTCCGAGATGCCCAAGCTGCTGGGTATCGAGAGCATGGACGAGAGCTGGATGACCGTGCGCATTGAAGCCAGGGTGCAGCCAGGGACGCACTTCGATGTGAAGCGGCTGCTCAACCGGCTGCTGTTCGAGGCCTTCAACGCCAACGGCCTGGAAATCCCCTACCCCAAGTCGGTGCAATACGAGGGCGCCACGTTGCTTCCCGCCCCCCTCGCCGCGCCGCCGCAGGAGGAACCCCAGGCCCTCGCCGTCGCGAACCGGTAGGGGCGCCCGGTTTCAGCGCTACGCTGCCTGCCGCTCCGCTTCCGGAGGCACCGGCGCCGAAGGCGGAGGCCGCACGTGCGCCGTCTGCGTCAACCGCACGCCCGCGAGCACGAGCACACCGCCCACCGCAATCTCCCAGTGCAGCGACTCGCCCAGCAGCAGCCACGCGGCCACTGCGGTGGTCGGGGGCTGGAGGTTGGAGAAGATGGCCACCTTCGACGCCGGCACCTTCGAGAGCGCGTAGTACCAGATGAGGTACGCCACCACCGACGTGAGCAGCCCCAGGTACACGATGGAGCCCTTCGCCGCGTTGCTCGCCGCCATCACCTCGGCGGGCCTCGCCATGAACGGCGCCATGAGCAACATCATCAGCGTCGCCGCCACCATGCTCCACGCCGTCGCGCGAATCGTCCCGTGCGCCGCCACGAAGGGCTTGCCCTCCGTCGTGTACCCCACCCACGCCACCACCGCGCCGAGGATGAGCAAATCCCCCATCAATGAGCCGCTCGCGTCCGCCAGCCCCCGGCCCAGCAGCAGCACCACCACACCCGCGAAGGCCGTGGCGATGCCACCCACCGCGCGCAGCGAGGCCCGCTCATGCCCTCGCGCCAGGCTCAGCAGGTACACGCCCAGAGGCGTGAGCGAATAGAACAGCGCCGCGTGCGCCGCCGAGGACTTCGACAGGCCATAGAAGAAGAACGCCTGGTTCACCGGCCCCGCCAGCAGCCCCAGTCCCAGCACCCGCTTCCACTCATGGCGCGGCGGCAGCTTCGGTCCCGGCGTCAGCCCCAGCAGCAGCACGAACACCGCGCCGCTCAGGATGAAGCGCCACAGCACCACCGTGAGCGGCGGCAACTCCGTCATCGCCCGCTTGCCAGCAAGGTACGTGCCCGCGCTGATGAGGACCTGGACGCACATCCCGGCGTACACCAGGCCCAGCGACGAGGAGGCAGCGGTGGAAGTCAGGGGTCGAGCTGGCTGAGCGCCCATTGCGCCGCTGTACGTACCAACTCGCTCGTGTCGCCGCAGAGCTTTTCGAGCAAGTGCCGGGCATCCGCCTGCTTCGCGACGCCCAGCGCATACACCGCGTTGCGGCGCAGCCCGTCGTACCGTGCGCGTGCCAGCGCTGTACCGGGTACCAGGTGCTCATACTGTTCCGGTGTGAGCCCCGCCAACTCCAGCGTCCCCAGCTCCGCCACCGCTCGCGGCGCGAAGCGCGGATGTTCCGCGAACACCGGACGGCGATTCAGCGGACACACCTGCTGGCAGATGTCGCAGCCGAAGATGAGGTTGTCGAACTTGAGCCGGAACGCCTCGGGCACCTCGCGCTCACGGTTCTCAATCGTCTGGTAGGAGAGGCACGCCCGCGCGTCCACGCGGCCATTGCCCACCAGCGCTCCCGTGGGACAGGACATGAGGCAGCGGCGGCATGAACCACAGCGGTCCGCCGCCGGGCCCTCCCCGTACGCGTCTACCTCCGCGTCCAGGATGAGCGTGGCCAGCAGCACCCACGAGCCATAGGGCTCGGTGATGAAGCAGCCGTTCTTCCCCACGTACCCCAGCCCCGCGCGCGCCGCCCACACCTTCTCCATCAGCGGGCCACTGTCCACGCTCCCGTAGGTGCCCACGCCAGGGAACATGGCGACCACCGACTTGCGGAAGGCCTTCATCCTGTCGCGCAGTGTGGAGTGGTAGTCACGCCCCCGCGCGTAGCGGGCAATCGGCGAGTCCACCGACTGCGCGTCGTCCCGCCAGTAGTTGTTCGCGAAGGAGATGACCGTCCTCGCGCCCGGGAGCAGCTTCTGCACGTCCAGGCGCTCGGCGGCCCGCTCTCCCATCCAGTCCATGTCCGCCGCGTAGCCGGACTCCAGCCACTCCATCAGGAAGGTGGGCGGAATCGGCTCCGCGCGCGAGAAGCCCACCAGGTCGAAGCCAACGAGGCTGGCGAGCTCGCGAAGCTGGGAGGTGGGCAGCGGATTCATCGGGCGTCTTCTACGGCGTGCTCTTCTTCTCCGGTATCCACTTCACGTCCGGGACGCCAGCCCGGTGGTTCGCCAGCCGGGCCATGACGAAGAGCAAATCGGAGAGCCGGTTCAGGTAGACGACCACGGCCTGCGGAATCTTTCCCTCGCGCAACAGTGGCACCGTGCGGCGCTCCGTGCGGCGGCACACGGTGCGCGCCAGGTGCAGCGCGGCGGCGGCCTGGGTGCCCCCAGGGAGGATGAAGTGGGTCATCTTCGGCAGCTCGGCCTCGAAGCCGTCGATGGCGCGCTCCATGTCCTCCGCCCACTCCGCCTTCAGCTCGGGAATGTACGAGGACGCCTTCGTGTCCGCGGGTGTCGCCATCACCGCGCCCAGCGTGAAGAGCTGGTCCTGGAGGCGCTGCAGCAGCGCATCCATGTCCGCCGGCATCGGGAAGCCGCGCGCCAGGCCGATGGTGGCGTTCAGCTCGTCCACCTCGCCATACGCGTCCACGCGTTCGTCGTCCTTCGCGACGCGTCCGCCACCGAACAGGCCCGTCTCTCCGGCATCACCCGTCTTCGTGTAGATCTTCATCGTTGGCGGGCTTGTAACGGCACCGCGTGTGCGCCGTCCACGGGAAGCCGCGCGCGGCGTCAAGGACTTGATCCACCGCGCAAGCGATCCTACATGGCCGTATGCGGCAATATCTGTCCCTCGTTGACCACGTCCTCACCCATGGGGCGAAGAAGGGCGACCGAACCGGCACGGGCACGCTCAGCGTCTTCGGCCACCAACTGCGGTTCGACCTCACGCAGGGCTTCCCGCTCGTCACGACGAAGAAGCTGCACGTGAAGTCCATCCTCCACGAGCTGCTGTGGATGCTCGCGGGGGACACCAACGTGCGCTCGCTCCAGGCGCACAACGTCACCATCTGGGACGAGTGGGCCAACGCGGACGGCAGCCTCGGCCCCGTCTACGGCCACCAGTGGCGCTCTTGGACCGCGCCCAACGGTGAACACATCGACCAGATGAAGGGGCTGGTGGAGGGGCTGAAGAAGAACCCCGACTCGCGCCGGCACATCGTCAGCGCGTGGAACGTGGCGGACCTGCCGTCCATGAAGCTGCCGCCCTGCCACGTGCTCTTCCAGTTCTACGTGGCCGACGGGAAGCTGTCCTGCCAGCTCTACCAGCGCAGCGCGGACATCTTCCTCGGGCTGCCGTTCAACATCGCCTCGTACTCGCTGCTGACGATGATGGTGGCGCAGGTGACGGGCCTGAAGGCGCACGAGTTCATCCACACCGTGGGCGACGCGCACCTGTACCTCAACCACGTGGAGCAGGCGAAGACGCAGCTCGCGCGCGAGCCGAAGCCCCTGCCCCGCATGCGCATCAACCCCGACGTGAAGGACCTGTTCGCCTTCAAGTACGAGGACTTCACGCTCGAGGACTACGAGCCGCACCCCGCCATCAAGGCGCCCGTGGCCGTATGAGACTGTCCGCCATCGTCGCCATGGCCTCCAACCGGGTCATCGGCGCCGGCAACCAGCTCCCGTGGCGCCTGTCCGCGGACTTGGCCCGCTTCAAGAAGCTCACCATGGGCCACACCCTGGTCATGGGTCGCAAGACGTACGAGTCCATCGGCCGCCCGCTCCCGGGCCGCACCTTCGTCGTCGTCACCCGGCAGCAGGACTACGCGCCCCAGGGCGTCACGGTGGCGCACTCGGTGGACGAGGCGCTCTCGCTGGCCCAGGCACGCGGCGACGACGAGGTGTTCATCGCCGGTGGCGCGGACCTCTACGCGCAGACGATGGACCGCTGGAACCGGCTCTACCTCACCCGCATCGCCCGCGAGTTTCCCGGCGACACGTACTTCCCCGAGGTGGACCTGTCCGGCTGGCGGCTCGTCGAGGACGAGCAGCACCCGGAGGCCGAGCTGCCCCACGCGTTCCTCACGTACGAGCGCTGAGGCGCGTCCGCGTCACTTGAACAGGCGGAAGAAGCGGAACGCCTTCGGCCACTCGCGCCGGGGCTTGAAGGCGATGGCCACCTCCTGCCCGCCCAGGGAGGACTCGGTGAGCACCACGTGGCCCTCGCAGGCCCGGCCCTGCTCGAACTCCGCGTCCGACACCCGGCACACGGCCTTGTAGAACGGACCGGCGAGCCACTCGGCCACCTCGGGCGTGTCCTTGAACTTGAGGTACGCCGCGAGCGACGCGTGCGCCGCCGCCAGCACCGCGTGCCCGGTGGGCACCGACTCGCGGATGAGGATGTACATCTTCAGCGGCGCGGCGGGCTTCGGGGCGGGGACATCCAGGTCCATGGGGCATGGACGCCCTACTCTCCGGCTGCTGACATCCTGACCGCCCAGGGAGTGCCCGTCCGAGCGGGCGCCCCGCTTGACGGCTGCTGGCACCCCGCCGGTACGTGCCCACTTCCACGGCATGCAGACCGCCATCACCACCCGTCCCGCCGACTTCCCCTGGCGCGTCGCGGCCCTGGCCAGCGCCGCCGCGCTCACCGCCGCCAACAGCGCCGCGCTCACCGTCTCCCTGCGACTCGCCTCCCGGCTCCGGGCCCGCGGTCTTCCCCGGCCCCGCGTCTTCCCCGCGCTCGCCTCGGGTGCCACCGCCCTGGGCGCCCTCACCCTGGGGGCGCTCAGCGTCGGCGCGCTCGCCATCGGTGCGCTCGCCATCGGCACCCTGGCCATCGGCCGGCTCCGGGGTGGGGATTGGAAGGTGGACAGTCTGCGCATCCACTCGCTCCAGGTGGAGCAGTGGACCGGCCCCACCCGTCCCGCCTTATCGAGCGTCTGATGCGTCGTAATTTTGATATTGATTCTCAAGATTGATATACGGGCCCTCGGCTGGTAGACCGGGGCCCATGAATCGCGCTGCCCTGTCCGTGCTGTGCCTGCTGTTCGTGCTGCCCCTGTCGGCCCGTGCCGAGGGCACCTCCGAGGAGCGCACCTGGCACCGGCTGATCGGCATCCTCCAGTACCTGGAGGCCGACTACCCCAACGCCATCGAGTCCCAGTCGGAGTTCGAGCTGGCGGAGCAGAAGAGCTTCGCGGCGGAGGCGGTGGACGCGGCGAAGGGCCTGGGCCCCGCCGCGGAGGCCTTCCTGCCGCGCGTGCAGGCCATCCAGGCGCGAGTGGACCACGCCCAGGACGCGCCGGGCGTCAGCCGGGACTGCGGCGCGCTGGTGGAGGACCTCGTGCTGGCCGGCGGCCTCGCCCGCAGCCCGCGCCGTCTGCCGGACCTGAAGCGCGGCGAGGCGCTCTACAAGACCAACTGCGCGGCGTGCCACGGCGGCGACGGCCACTCGGACGTGTCCATCGCCGCGAACATGGAGCCCGCCCCCGCGAAGTTCCAGGACGCAGAGGTGATGGGCGGCCTCACCCCCTACAAGGCCTTCAACACCACCAGCTTCGGCGTGCCGGGCACGGCGATGCCGTCCTACCCCACCCTCTCCGAGGAGGAGCGCTGGTCGCTGGCCTTCTTCGTCTTCACCCTGCGCCAGCCCCCGTGCGAGGGCACTCCGCCGAGCGCCTCGCTGGAGCGCCTGGCCAACTCCACCGATGACGACCTGGTGAAGGAGTACGGCCAGCAGCACCTCGCGTGCCTGCGCCGCAAGCTGCCGGACGCGGACGAGGAGCGCTCGCTGCTGCTCGCGCGCGCGGGCATCGAAGAGGCCATGCGCCAGGGCGCCGCCGGCAACGCCGCCGCCGCGAAGGCGGCCCTGCTGGACGCGTACCTCAACGGAGTGGAGCCGGTGGAGCCCAAGCTGCGCTCGAGAGACCCGGAGCTGGTGTTGCGCATGGAGAAGGCCTTCCTCCAGGCACGGCTGGCGGCGGAGAGCGGCAGCCCCCACCTGCAGGACGAGGGACGCGAGCTCATCTCCGTGCTGGACCAGGCGCGCCGCAGCACGGGCAGCGCGGCGGACCTGCTGTCCACGATGTGGCTGACGCTGCTCATCATGCTGCGCGAGGGCTTCGAGGCCACCATCATCGTCGCCGCGCTGCTGGCGGCGCTGAAGAAGATGAAGGCCACCGAGCACATCCGCGTGGTGCAGGCCGGGTGGATTTCCGCGCTCGTCGTCGGCGCCATCTCCTACGTGCTGGGCCGCCACCTGCTGGCCGGCGCGCAGCGCGAGTGGATGGAGGGCCTGGCCGCGCTGCTGGCGGTGGGCATGCTGGTGTACGCCGCGCTGTGGCTCAACGCGCGCTCCAACATGAGCCAGTTCATGGGCGAGCTGCGCCAGAAGATGCAGGGTGCGCTGGGGCGCGGCAGCATGGCGGGACTGTTCTTCATCTCCTTCACCGCCGTGCTGCGCGAGAGCTTCGAGACGGCCATCTTCCTCCAGGGGCTCGCGCTGGACTCTCCGGCGGGCGTGGCCTGGGGCGCGCTGCTCGGTGTGCTGGCCATCCTCGTGCTGGTCCTCTTCGTCAACCGCATGGGCTACCGGCTGCCCATGAAGACGCTCTTCAACGCGTCCACCGTCGTGCTCGTCGTCACCGCCGTCATGCTGCTGGGCAAGGGCCTGCACTCGCTGCAGGAGGTGGGCGCGCTGCCGCTGGTGCCGCTGCGCTTCATCACCGTGGACCTGCTGGGCATCTACCCGGACGCGGTGTCGCTCGTCCCGCAGGTAGTGCTGGCCGCGGCCCCCATCGTCTGGGTGCTGCTGCGCCGCCGGGGCCGCGCTCAGCGCGTGCCCGAGGTCTCCGCGAGCTGACGCGACGGCCGGCCCTGCCTTGCGGTAGCGTCGCCCCGGTGAAGCCTCCGCGCACGCTCTCCACATGGCTGTCCGTCCTCGTCCTCGCGGGCAGCGGTGCCGCCTGGGGACAGGAGACGCCCGCGGAGGAGCCGGCCGAGGCCCCCGCCAGCGAGCTGACCCCGCCACCGCTCATCCCCGTCCCTCCGCCGGGGACGTCGGACCGGCCGTCCCGCCAGGAGCTGCCTCCCGAGGACGCGGACACCCGCGAGCCGTCGGGCCGAGGGGAAGTGCCCCCCACCACCGTGAGCGAGCCCGCCCGACCCGGGCGCGCCGCCGCGCGCGCAGAGGACCCCGTGCCCCGGGTGGCGGTGGAGTTGGTGGGAGGCACCGCCGGCGGAATCGTGGCGGGCACGGTGGGGCTGGTGGCGGGCTATCTCCTGGCGCTGCCCACGGTGGGCTGCGACGACTGTCGCGTCGTGTCGCTCGTGGGTGGCTTCACCGGCGTGTTGATTGGCATCCCCGCGGGCACGTGGGTGGGCGGCCGACTCATGGGCGGCAAGGGCCAGTTCCTCGCCACCGCGGGCGGCAGCCTCGTGGGCTGGGGCGGCGCGCTGCTGGGCACGCTGGTGCTGGACACGGGCGACAGTGACGCGCTCTCGCTCGCGCTGCTGGTGATGCCGATTGCGGGCGCCACCGTGGGCTACGAATTGTCCCAGGCCTCCGCGCTCGCCGCGCCTCCGCCCCCCGTCTCCCGCCAGTCCCAGGTCCGGGTGGTACCCCTCGCGGGCATGACGGAGCACGGGCCCCGGCTCGGGTTGATGGGCCGCTTCTGACGCGGCCCTTGGCCCCGACGCCTCAGCCGTCCGTCGTCCGCCGTCGTGGCGTCTTCGCGGCCCGTGGCGTCTTCGCGGCCCGTGGAGTCTTCGCGGCCCGAGGCGCCTTCGCGGCCCGTGGCGTCTTCGCGGCCCGTGGCGTCTTCGCGGCCCGTGGCGTCTTCGCGGCCCGTGGCGTCTTCGCGGCCTGTCGCGGCGTCTTCGCGGCCCGACGCGGCGTCTTCGCCGCCCGTCGCTCGTTCGCGGCGCGGACCCCCGCCCTGACGGCGGCCCCCAGCTTGATGCGGTTGGCGCGCTCCGTGTCGGAGGCGGAGGCCTCGAGACCGCCCAGCGCGGCCAGCGCCTCACGCGTGGGGGCATGCCGGTGACAGAGCACCACCAGATTCGCGGCACGCAGCACGCGCGGGGAGAAGATCGGCGGCATGCCCAGCCGGGGCAGCAGGCCGAGCAGCACCGGCACGTCGTCGAGCTTCGACTGCCAGGACTCGCCCCGCGGGCTCTTCGCGATGTGCGTCACCTCGCGCCCGATGTACGCGGCGGCCAGCTCCGCGAACCACGGCGTGACGGGCTTCTTCACGAGGGCCGTCAGTGCCGTGGCGAGGCGGCGGCTCTTGTCGAGCACCTTCCAGGCCTTCACCTCCGCGGGCAGGATGTCGGCCGACGGAACCACGACCACCAGCGACGACTCGAGGTCGTCGGCGAGCAGCACGTCGTCGTCCTCGGCGTCGCCCACCCGCTTCTCCCAGGTGGGGACAGCGCTCCGCACGAATCGCGCCTCGCCGGCGAACTCGCTGTACTTGCCGTGCTCCTCGATGTCCCCCATCACGCCCTGGAGCGTGCGCAGCACCACGCGCGCGACGGCGAGGTCCTCTTCCTTCTCGAGCAGCGCCGTGCCTTCACGAACCAGGGTGCGCGGGTCGAGGGTGCGGGCGCGCTCGGCGAAGTCCCGCACGGCGGGCGACGGCTCCCGCAACGTGGCGCCCCTTCGCAGGGCGGCGATGAACCTCCGGAGCGCATTCTCGGTGACGAGCATGCGCCATCCTGCCCTGGAAAAGGCGCCCGTTGCGACTACACGCGGAAGTACTGGAGCGACTCCTCGCGCACGCGGCCCTCTTCCATCAGCTTCTCCAGCGTGGCCAGCGCGCTGCGCTCGGCTACCGGGTGCAACAGCGGCGGCGTGTCCGCGTAGGCCGTGGACACCACCTGCGCCAGCGTGGTGCCCTCCGGCGTCACCGCCTGGAGGATGAGCGACTCACGCAGGGCGCGGTGGTTCAGGTACTCCTGCAGCTTCGCGGGCCCGTCCGGCATCGGCGGGCCGTGCGCGGGGTACAGCGTCGTCACCGGCCAGTCCCGCAGCCGCGCGAGCTGCGCCAGGTACTCGCGCATGTTGCCCTCGGGCGGGTCGATGACGATGCTGCCCACGCCCGCCACCATGTCCCCCACCACCGCCGCGCGGCTGCGCTCGTCCACCAGGCAGATGTGGCCCCGCGCATGGCCGGGCGTATGCAACACGCGCCAGCGCTGCGGCACATCGCCGGCCAACTCCAGCACCTCGCCATCCTCCAGCAGCCGCTCCACCGGGAAGTCCAGCCGGTCCGCGGTGAGCGCATGGCACCACAGCGGCACGCCCAGCCGCTCCTTCACCGCGCGCGCCCCGCCAACGTGGTCCCCATGGTGGTGGGTGAGCACCACCGCCGCCACCTTGAGGCCCTCCGCCTTCAGCCCGGACAGGAGCGACAGCAGCTTCGCGTACTGCTTCACATCCGACGCGCCCGGGTCCACCACCAGCAGCTCACCGTTGCCCAGCACGTACGCATTCGTGTGCGCGGCCGGCGGCAGCGTGGGCGTCTCCAGCGCCATGACGCGCACGCCCTGCTGGAACTCGATGCGCTGGGCGACGTAGCCCGGGCAGAACGGCGGCGTCGTCATCCGCGCCCGCGCCTCCCCCTCGTCCGCGAAGCCACCGAGCACCTGGAAGGCATGCAGCGCGGGCGGGTGCAGCAGCGCCGTGCCGTCTCCCCAGCGCGCCAGCGCGTCCGCCGGCGTCACCCACGCGCCCTCGGCCAGCTCTCCGGGCCACCACTCCGCGCGCGCATGCTCCGGCGCCTCCACCAGGTAGAAGCGCGTGTCGAAGCGCACCGGCAGGGACGGCGGCGTCACCCACCGGCCCGCGGCGCGGAAGTCGTCCGCGCGCAGCTCCAGCTTCTCTGCCTTCAGGATGTCGCCCCAGCCCCGCTCCCCCGCCAACAGCGCCTTGCGCAGCTCCTTCAACCGCTCCGGGGAGAGCGCCTCCGCGCCCTCGGCAACCAACACACCGGCCTCCTCGAACAGCTCGCGCGCGGCGGCCGAGCGCAGCGCGGCCTCCTCGCCCGTCGCGCCCCGCACGGGCACCTCGGCGTCCGCGGCGTCCAGCTTTCCGCCCGGGAAGGCGTAGAAGCCGCCCGCGAAGGCGAGCGCCTTTCCACGCTTCACCCAGTACACCTCCACGCCCGCGCCCGCGCGCCGGTAGAGCACCGCCACCGAGGACGGGCGGGGCTCGACGGGGGTGTGACTGGTGTCCAGGCCGAGGCCCAGACCGGGGAGACGCTCACTCATGGTTGCACCGTCTGGCCGAGGAGCCGGCCCATCAGCTCGTGTGCCTTCTCCGCCTGGTCCGGCCGCACGTACAGCCGGCTGAGGCGCACCGCGCCACTGTAGCGCTGATACAGGGGGGTGTAGCGCGCCACTTCCGTCAGCCGCCCGGTGGAAGCGTCGATGATGAACAGGCTCGGTCCCTTGCCCCCCGCGCCCGAGGCGTACTTGCTGAGGACGTTCATCGACTCGACGACGTAGTGCTCGAAGTTGTGCGTCACCAGCGCGCTGCGCAGGACGTCCAAATCGTAGCCGGTGTCGCGCTCGGTGAACTGGGCCAGCAGCTTGAAGCCCTGCCGCCGGCTGATGCGCTCGGCCCAGCGATTCTTCGAGCGGCGCAGCGTGTACCAGAGCGCCGCGTCGTCGCAGAGGAGGAAGTCCTCCGGGTCCGACGGAATCTCGAACTCGCCGGGCGACTCCTCGTAGTAGCGCCGCAGCATGTAGTCGAAGTTCACCGAGGTGTGGTGCAGGTAGACCGACACGAACATGTGGTAGCGACTGAGCAGGAAGTCCTCGAAGGCGAACGCCGCCGCGCGGCTCAGCGCGAGGTACGCCCGCCCGTCCTTCACCGCCGGGTTGAGGTTCCCGATGATCCAGTCCATGTCGTAGCGACCGTAGTTGACCCCCGTGTAGAAGGAATCCCGCAGCAGGTAGTCCATCCGGTCCGCGTCCAGCTCCCCCGAGACGATGGCCCGCAAGAGCGGCGTCCAGTCCACGCCCGCGTGCGTGAAGCCCGGGTCCTTCGGCGGCTTCGCGCCGGAAATCAGCGCCACGGACGCCATGGGGGTGATGCCCAACGAGCCGAAGTGCCGCTCGATGATGGGCGTCAACGAGCTGTCGAGCAGGATCTTCGCCGTGTAGTCCTCGTGGGTGGCCTGCTCGCCCTCCGCCGCGGAGTCCAGCCAGGAGGGCAGGCGCAAGAGCGAGCGCTTCGGGGCGATGCGCTCCGAGGCGTGCGACAGGGGCATGTGCCCCAGGTCGTGGCAGAGCACCGCCAGCCGGACGGCCGCACAGAAGCGCTCCCGCACCTCGTCCGGCAGCGACGAGCGCGCGGCCACCGCGCCGAACACGCGCGAGGCCACGTGCATGGCGCCCAGGGAGTGGACATGACGGGTGTGCGTGGCACCCGGGAAGGCGAGGTCTCCGAAGCCCAACTGGCGCACGTAGCGCAGCCGCTGGTAGTGCCGGCTATCAATGACGGCCTTCTCCGGGTCGCTCACCGGAATGGTGCCGTGGATGGGGTCGCGGATACGCATGGTTCTCTTTCCATACTCCTGGATACCTCTCCGGGAGGTAGCCAACCGTACTTCATACCTCTCCGGGAGGTAGCCCAGGAGGTAGCCAACCGTCATCCACGGACTGGGATCAATCCGGGGGACGTGCTAACCCTTCGCCCACCTCCGAATGCACATCATTCTGCTGCACAACCGCGACCACGACCTCCTCGAGGACGACCCCGGACGGGAGGCCCGCGAGGATGTCGTGCGCGTCGCCTCGGCCCTGGCCGAGGCCCTCTCCCGCGGGGACACCCTTGCCGAGCCGCTCGCCATCGAAGGCGACCGGCTGGACTTCGTGGACACGCTGCGCCGGCGCCAGCCGGACCTCGTCGTCAACCTCTGCGAGTCGCTCGCGGCGGACAGCCGCGGAGAGATGGCCGTCCCCTGCCTGCTCGACGCGCTGGGGCTGGCGTACACCGGCTCGTCCGCCCTGTCGCTCGGGCTGGCGCTCCACAAGCCGAAGGCCAAGGAGGTGCTGAGCGCGCGCGGCGTGCCCACCCCGCCCTTCCGCGTGGTGAACAAGCTGGAGGACGCGCTGGCGGTGGACCTGCCCTGGCCCCTCATCGTCAAGCCCGCGCGCGAAGACGCCAGCGTGGGCGTGACGGCCGACTCCGTCGTCCATGAGCGCGCCGCGCTGGTGCGCGCCTGTGACGCGGTGCTCCGCACCTTCCATCAGCCGGCCCTCGTGGAGCAGTTCATTCCCGGGCGCGAAATCTACGTGCCGCTGCTGGGCAACCAGCCGCGCCAGCCACTGCCGCTGACGGAGATTCACTTCGGCCGTACCTTCGAGGAGCGGCCGAACATCGTCTCCTACACCGCCAAGTGGGAGCCGGAGTCGGACGAGTACCGCGACACGACCAGCGGGCCCTGCCAGGTGGACGTGACGCTGGAGGCGCGTTGCGTGCAAGTGGCGCTAGAAGCCTTTGCAGCACTGGACTGTCAGGACTATGGACGGGTCGATCTCCGGGTTTCCCCGGAGGGCGTGCCCTACGTCATCGACATCAACCCCAACTGTGACCTTCATCCGGGCGCAGGGTTCGCCAAGGCCGCCAAGGCCGCGGGCATGGACTACCCAGCCCTGGCCACCCGGCTCGTGGAGGTCGCTCTCGAGAGAGCACATGGATATCCGGCCACTCGTCGCAAAGGACAAGGAGCCCCTCGCCGGGCTGATTCGAAAGATCGAAACCTTCTCGCCGCAGGAGGTTGAGGTCGCCATCGAGCTGGTCGGCATCGCGCTCACGCCGGGCAACACGGACTACTCCATCGTCGTCGCGGACCGGGGCGGGCAGCTGGTGGGCTACGTCTGTTACGGCCCCACGCCGATGACGGAGGACACCTACGACCTGTACTGGATTGCCTCCGCGCCCGAGGTGCGGGGCCAGGGCGTGGGCGCCGCGCTGGTGTCGGCCATGGAGGGCGACATCCGCCGCCGCAACGGCCGGCTCATCCGCGTGGAGACGAGCGCCACGGAGGCCTACGGCCCCACCCGCGGCTTCTACGCCTCCATGAAGTACGGCGAGGAAGCGCGCATCCGCGACTTCTACAAGGTGGGGGACGACCTCATCATCCTCACCAAGCGGATGTAGTCCCGCGGGACGCGGCGCGGGGCGGTTGAAGACAACCGCCCCTTCCCTCGTTAGAAGGGGCGTGATGACCCGCCCGCTCCGCCTGACGTCCCTCGCCGCCGTGTCCCTGTGCGCCCTGCTGACGGGCGCGCCGCCTGTCCTCGCCCAGGCCCCCGCCGCGTCCGCGCCGAAGCCCGCGGCCCGGTCCTCGGCGTCCACGACCGCCCCGGCGAAGGCCGAGCTGTCGGACGTGGTGAAGGCTCCCCGCCCGAAGGGGGGCGAGTACTTCGGCCTCTACCTCATGGACAAGAAGGTGGGCTGGCTCTTCACGGACGTGGAGCTGCTGCCCGGCGAGCCCGCGCGGGTGAAGTCCTCCAACCAGCTCGTCTTCAAGGCCATGGTGGCCACGCGCGTCTCCGAGCGCGTGCACCGCGAGGAGCGCATCTACGAGGCGAAGCCCGGCGGGCGCCTCCTGTCCTTCACCGTGACGCAGAAGGGGGACGGCGGCGACCAGACCCTGGAGGGCACCGCCACGCCCGACGGCATGCGCGTGGTGCGCAAGCGCCCGGGCCGCCCTGACGAGGAGCTGGCGAAGCTGCCCACCTCGATGGAGCACGTGGAGGACGCGGACCCGGCGCGCGTGGCCCTGCTGCGCAAGGCGAAGGTGACGGGCTTCACGCTGGACGGTTTGGATTTGGAGACCTACGGCCTCACCACCACCGTGGAGCCCCCGGAGCAGCGGGTCATCAACGGGGTGAAGGTGAAGCTCAGCAAGGTCAGCTCGCTGTCGGAGAAGGAGAAGGTGCCCGTCACCTCGTTCATCACCCAGCGCGGAGAGACGGTGCTGGTGGACTTCGGCCAGACGATGCAGGCGCGCAAGGAGACGGAGCCCGTCGCCAAGCGCCTGGACCTGGTGGAGGTGTTCGGCCTCACCCGCGTGGTGCTCCCCAAGCCGCTGCCCGAGTCCGCGCGCGCGGTGCCCGGCAAAGTCACGCTGGTGGTGCAGGGGCTGCCGGAGAAGTTCCGCGAGGAGACGTACCGGCAGCACTTCAAGCCCCTGCCCGACGGCAAGGTGGAGGTGACGCTGTCGGCCGCGGCGCCCTCGGAGGCCGCCCGCAAGCCCCGGCCGCTGGCGGACCCGGACGGCGGGGAGAACCTCAAGTCCTCCATCATCGTGGAGAGCGACGCCCCGGCCATCCGCGAGCAGGCGAAGAAGATTGTCGGGGACGAGAAGGACGCGTACCGGGCGGCCCAGAAGGTGAGCACCTGGGTGGCCACGAATCTGGAGAAGGACTACGGGGCCAGCGCGGACCGGGCCACGGACGTGCTGAGCCAGCGGCGCGGGGACTGCACGGAGCACTCGCTGCTGACGGTGGCCCTGCTGCGCGCGGCGGGCATCCCCGCTCGGCGCGTGGACGGCGTCATCTACATGGTGAACCAGGACGGCGTGCCCGCCCTCTACTGGCACGAGTGGGTGGAGGCCTACGTGGGGGAGTGGACCCAGATGGACCCCACCTTCAACCAGGTGGTGGCGGACGCCACGCACTTCGGCTTCGGCGAGGAGGGGAACGCGGAAATCACCCCCCTCATCGGCGCGCTGAAGGTGACTGACGTGAAGTGAGCGTCCGCACGCACCGGCGGGCCGGGTAGCGCCGGCCCCGGGGTGCGGGCACCCCGTGCGTGCGCCCACTGGTCACGCGTTGACTCTTCGACTATTGAGCGGCCCTGCCTCAAAACCCAACAGAGGGGGGCCAACATGCAGAATTTGAAGAAGGCGTTCGTGGTGCTCACGCTGGCGGCGGCCACGGGCTGCAGCAGCGGTGGTGAAGGTCGCGTTGTCGGGTTCGTGGTGGATGGCCAGAGCGGCCAGCGCATGAACTTCTTCCAGGAGAACGACGGGAAGAACAACCTCGACGACGACGACGCGTCCAAGTCGCAGGTGTACGCCGTCATTGGCGGCGAGTTCCGCCGGGCGAAGCCCTGTGGCGAGGGCGACCTGACGAAGGAAAACAGCATCGAGGCGGACGGCTGCTACCAGATTGAGGGCATTCCGCTGGGCGAGGAGTTCCCCATCTTCGCGCAGGCGCCGGGCTACGAGCGCTTCATGGGCCGCTACACCATGCAGACGTGGAACAACGACTTCGAGCAGGAGGGCGCGCAGGAGGTGGTCAACCTCCGCATGTTCCCCACGGGCTTCGCGGTGGACTACCGCTTCCTGGTGAACCTCAACGGCCGCGCGGTGCCGGACGTGAAGGTGAACTGCCAGTACCGGCTGGACCAGACGAACACGCTGCAGACGGCGGGCAGCTTCCTGCCTCCGGAGGCCACGGGCAGCACGACGGTGAGCGCCACCACGGATGCCAACGGCGTCGCGGTGATTCCGGGCGCGCAGCTCGTCAACGGCGCCTCGTACCACTGCGAGGCGGTGCTGAGCGGCGCGGTGGACGGCCGCGTGCTGTCGGGCCAGTCGGACATCGTCGCGGGCATGAGCCAGCCGGAGCAGGCGATGGCCATCAGCGCCCCCGGCGCGACGGACCAGAGCTTCTACGCGGTGTTCTCCAACGCGGATGACCCGGACGCGCTGCTGGGCGCCTCGGGCAAGCTGGTGGTGACGTTCAACCGGCCGGTGGAAGTCGCGCCGCGCACGGCGGACTGCCAGGTGGCGCAGCTGCTCACCGCGGACATCGACACCGACGGCAACATGGGACGCTTCGTGACGGACCAGCCGAACAACAACGCCTCCGAGACGGTGACGACCGAGGTGTCCGCGGACGGCCTGACGCTGACGGTGGGCTTCAAGAATCCGGAGACGCCGTTCGACTCCGGCGACCGCAACACGCTGGTGCGCTTCAGCGGCATCATCGTGCGCCCGCTCGGCGCCGTGGACAGCATCAACGTGCGCTACATCGGCGCGCTGGGCGCCTGCACCGAGGCCAACGTGTATGGCAGCGCGCAGCCGCTGCGCAGCGTGCGCTCGGGCGGCCAGCCGAGCACCATCCGGCTGTTCTAGTCCTCACTCGCACACGTGAGTGACACGCGGGGCGCGGGGCCTGGAAAGGGCCTTCGCGCCCCGTGTGCATTTGGAGCGAAGCATGTGCCCGGGGCGCCCCTCATGCCCAACTTCAGGCTGGTCCCACATCGCCACCTGAGGGGGCACCATGGAAACCACCACTCGCGCGCTGGCGCCGGGTCAGGTCATCGTCTCGCTGAACTTCGATGACTGTCTGGCCAACCAGCTCCAGGCCGCGTCCATGCTCGAAGCACGAGGAATGCGCGGCACCTTCTTCATCAACAGCGCCAGGCTGGGCATGTCCGGCCGCCTGACGCTCACCCAGGTGCGCGCCCTCCGGGACGCCGGGCATGAGATTGGCGGCCACACGCTGACGCACCCGCATCTCACCTCGCTTTCCGCGGACGACCAGCGCAAGGAAATCTGCAACGACAGGGTGGCCCTGCTCAACGCCGGCTTCCGGGTGACGTCCTTCGCCTACCCGTTCGGCGACAAGGACTCCGTCACACGGCAGATTGTCATCGACTGCAACTACAACTCGGCCCGGGAGAGTGGCGGCCTGCGCTCGCCCGGCGGCAGCAGCAGCAATCCCTACGGCGAGCCCGTGCCTCCCACGGACGCCTACGCGATTCGCACGCATGGCTCGGTGCAGAACACCACCTCGCTCGACACGCTGAAGGCCTGGGTGCTCAACGCGGAGAACTCCGGCGGCGGATGGATTCCCATCGTCTTCCACCACATCTGCTCGCCGTGCGACCCGCCCCAGCAGTACTCCATCTCACCGGCCAACCTGACGGCGTTCCTCGACTGGCTGGCCCCCCGCGTCTCGCGAGGCACCACCGTCGCCCTCATGGACACCGTCATCGGCGGCGCCCTGAAGCCGCCCGTGTCCTGGCCGCCCTCGTCCTCGCAGCTGTTCAAGAACCCGTCGCTGGAGACGGACAGCAACGGCGACGGCACGCCGGACTGCTGGCAGCGAGGCGGCTTCGGCACCAACACCTTCACGTGGACGCGGACGTCGGACGCGCACAGCGGGAGCTGGGCGCAGCAGGTGCGCATCACCAGCTACACCAGCGGCGACCGCAAGCTCATCAGCCTGCAGGACAGCGGCACGTGCGCCCCAGCGGCCGCGAGCGGCCACCGCTACCGCATCTCCACCTGGTACAAGGCCACCACGTCGGTGCGCTTCAAGGCGTACACCCGCGACAGCGCGGGCGTCTGGGACTACTGGACGCAGGGCGCGCTGCTGCCCGCCGTGAGCAGCTACACCCGCGCCGAGTGGACGACGCCGGGAGTGCCGAGCACGGCCCGCCGGCTCAGCCTCGGCATGTCGATAGACCGGGTGGGCACCCTCACCGTGGACGACTACTCGCTCAACGACATCGACGCGGCGATGGCCCGCCCGGCGGACTACCCGCGCGCCGAGGAGGAAGAAGCCGCGGCCCCGATGTCGCCCTGAGCACGTGGCGCCGAGCGCCTCTCGAGGCCCTGAGCATCGCGCTCGGGCCCCGCGCCGAGGCCACGCGCGAGGCGCTCAGGCCCCCGCTGGAGCCGCCAGTCGCTGAGCCAGGGCCTCGGCATCCGTGAGGGGCCGCTCGCAGACGAAGCCCCGGCACAGGTACGCCGCGCCCCTGCCGCCCACCGGCTCGCGGCCCTCGAAGATGTCCTTCAGGAGCGCCGGCACCGGTGCTCCCGGCTCCCGCCAGCCGAAGGCGAACGTGGGCGCGTACACGCGATTCGCCGAGGCCAGCAGCGGCGCCACCGCGTCGCGCGCGCCGGAGAAGGTGACGCCCGCCGCGCCGTCCAGCAGCGCATCCGCCGCCAGCCCGAGGTAGCCATAGCCCATGGCGTTCTTCACCAGCCCCTCGCGCATCCGCGCCACGTACTTCTCCGGCAGCTCCAGGTGCCGCTTGTCCCCGGTGAGCGCCGCCAGCTCCACCTGCGCCTCCGCCAGCGTGGACGCGCCCGAGGGGAAGGCGTTGTCGAAGAGGCCATACGTCGCCACCACCAGGTCCTTCTGTCCGCGAGGCGCGGTGAGCCAGGCCGCCTTCTCCGCGTCCCAGAACAGCTCCACCGCGCGCCGCACCAGCGCTTCCGCCGCCTCCAGGTACTGCACATCGAAGGTCGCCTGGTAGAGCGCGGTAAGCCCCGAGGACAGGTCCCCGTAGTCCTCCAGGAAGCCGTCGATGCGCGCCTGCCCGTCCTGATACGAGCGCGCCAGCCGCGTCCCGTTCCACAGCTTCGCGAGCACGAAGTCCGCCGCGGCCGCTGCCTGGCGGGCCCAATCCGGCCGCTCGAAGACGCGCGCGGCGAGCGCCAGCCCGCGAATCATCAGCCCGTTCCAGCCCGAGAGAATCTTGTCGTCCCGCCCCGGCTTCACCCGCTGCTCGCGCGCGTTGAAGAGGGTCTGCCTTGCCGCTGCCAGCTCCCGATCCACGTGCTCCAGTGACAGTCCGCACTGAGTCGCCAGCTCCGCCGAGGGAAGCACGACTTCCAGCACCGTCGTGCCGTGCTCGAAGTTGCCCGCGGGCGTGACGCGGAAGTGGCGCAGCACCAGCTCGGATTGGGACTCGGGCAGCGCCGCCTGTATCTGCTCCGGGCGCCAGACGAAGAACTTCCCCTCCTCGCCCTCGCTGTCCGCGTCCTGGGCCGCGTAGAAGGCGCCGCCCGCGTCCGTCATCTCGCGGCGGACGTACTCCACCGTCTCCTCCACCACCTTGCGCCACAGCGGCCGGGGCTCCACCTGCTGCGCCTGCGCGTACAGGTGCAGGAGCTGCGCGTTGTCGTAGAGCATCTTCTCGAAGTGGGGCACCAGCCACCGCTCGTCCACCGAGTACCGGTGGAAGCCTCCGCCGAGCTGGTCGTAGATGCCTCCCAGGGCCATGCGCTCCAGCGTGCGGAACACGCCGTCCTTCAGCGCCGCGCCCCCACCCCGACGCCACCCACGCAGCATCAGCGCGAGGTTCATCGGGTTGGGGAACTTGGGCGCGCCGCCGAAGCCGCCATGCACCGGGTCCACCTGCTGGGCCATGGAGCGGGCGATGGCCACCACGTCTTCAGCGGACAGCGCGCCGGGCGCCGCGTCGAGGCCGTAGGAGGCCAGCTCGCCCAGGCCCTCCTCGAAGAGGCGGGCCTGCTTCTGGATTTCGTCCTGCTTGTTCACCCACGCGTCGCGCAGCGAGGCCAGCAGCCGGGGGAAGCCGGGCCGGCCGTACTTGTCATTCGGCGGGAAGTAGGTGCCGCCGTAGAAGGGCTTCAGGTCCGGCGTGAGGAACACCGTGAGCGGCCAGCCTCCGCCCTGCCCCATGAGCTGCACCACGCCCTGGTAGATCTGGTCCAGGTCCGGCCGCTCCTCGCGGTCCACCTTGATGTTGATGAAGCCCTCGTTCATCAGCCGGGCCGTCTCCGGCGACTCGAAGGACTCGTGCGCCATGACGTGGCACCAGTGGCAGGCCGAGTAGCCCACCGACAGCAGGATGGGCTTGTCCTCCGCCTTCGCCCGCGCGAGCGCCTCCTCGCCCCAGGGGAACCAGTCCACCGGGTTGTGGGCGTGCTGGCGCAGGTAGGGCGAGGGCTCCTGGCCCAGCCGATTGGTGGGACCGGAAGGCGAACTGGGGGCGGCCATGGGGACTCCAGGGAAGGGGCCTCTCCTGGAGATAGGAAGCGCCCCGAGTGCGAGCAAGCACAAAGGGTTGGCGGTTGCGGAAAGCGAATCATTGACGCTGTCCACCGGAGGGCAGAACCTCCGAGCCTCGGGAGAGAAACGGGACGCATGCACGTCGAGACCATGGGCCTTGCGGAGCGCTGGTGGTACGCCCTCAAGCCCGCGAGCTGGCCGAAGGTCTTCGTCCCCGCCCTCTTCGGACAGGCGGTAGGCGCCGCCCATGCGGGACGCCTCTCCGTGGGAGCGCTCGCCTTCGGCGTGCTGTGGATGGTGGCGGACGTCGCCTTCATCGTCCTGCTCAACGACTGGGGCGACCGCGCGGTGGATGCGCTCAAGCGCCGCATGTTCCCCAAGGCCGGCTCGCCCAAGACGATTCCAGACGGCATCCTCCCCGCAACCGCGCTGCTCGCCGCTGGACTGGGCGCGGGCACGGTGGCGCTGCTGCTGGCCATGGTGGCCGGTGCCACCCTGGAGCGCCCGCTGCTGGCGCCGCTCGCCGCGCTGGCGCTGTTCGTCTTCATCGCCTACTCGCTGCCGCCCCTGCGGCTCAACTACCGGGGCGGCGGCGAGGTGCTGGAGATGGTGGGCGTCGGCGCCGTGCTCCCCGCGCTGCATGCGTATGCACAGTGCGGCCAGTGGGCTCCGGCGTGGTTCGTGGCGCTGGCGCCGGGGCTGCTCGCGCTGTCGCTGTCCAGCGCCCTGGCCAGCGGCCTGTCCGACGAGGAGAGCGACCGCGCCGGAGGCAAGCGCACGTGGGCCTCGGTCCGGGGCAATGCCTCTGCTCGCCGGGGCTCGGAGGTGCTGCTGGTGCTCGGCGCGCTCCTCTGGCTCGCGGCGCCGTGGATGACTCGCAAGGCACCGCCGCTCACCGTCCTTCTCGCGGCCGGGGTGGTGCTCGTCTTCGCGGCACGCGTACGGAGGCGCAGCCCGGGCGCGGTGACGAACGCCTTCGGCGCGCAGTCCGCGTTCAAGCTGGAGCTGCACCGCGCCATCTGGTGGGGGACGCTCGCGCTGTCCGGACTCGTGCTGCTCGGCGGTCTCGGGCTGCTGGGAGGGGCGCCGGCATGAGGAGGCTGGAGAACACGCTGCGCTCCCGGCTGGAGCGCCTGGAGCCACTGCTCGGCGAGCGGGCCTCGCTCGCGCCGGACCGCGCTCGCGCACCGACGCCGTGCGAGCTGGCGGAGCTGGTGACTTCGGGCCTGGGTGACGAGGCACGGCTGCGAGCCTTTACCGAGGGACTCTGCGCCATCATCGAGGCGCTCGTGGAGGACTTCCCGCACAACATCTTCTGGGACCTCGACTACCCGGCCCGCTGCCTCTGGGACGCGGGCGGGCCGCGCGAGATGGAGACCTTCGCGCGCCGGGTGGTCGCGCTGTGCCGTGGCTTCGGCGTGCGCTCTCCGCTGCGCTTCCGGTACGCGCACGACTTCTTCTTCGGCTACGACTGGGCCCGCTGGGTGCTGCGCGAGCCGGAGCAGCGCTCGGCCATCCGCCCGTTCGATGCCGCCTTCCTCGACTACCTCGAGGCGCGTCAGCAGGAGCTGTTCGCACTGGTCGCGAGCAACGACGCGAAGTACTCGCAACTGCGGGGCCCGGAGTTCCGGAACCCCTTCGGCTTCTCGCGCGAGCCCGACGAAGAGGCGCGACTGCACCAGGCGCTCGCGCGCGAGGACCTCATCCCGGTGAAGGCGTGGCGGCTGGATGGTGACCCGCGATGGCACCTGCCCTTCGCCGACCTGCGCACCGAGGCGGCGCTCCGGCTGCGCCTGTCTCGGGGCTCCTCCTCATGACGACCCTGCGCGCGTGGCTCCAGGCATCCCGGCTGCCGTCGCAGTCGTATATCGCGCTGCCACTCCTCCTCGGGCAGCTCGTCGCCGTTCGCCTCACGGGGCGCTCGCTCGACGTCGCGACGCTGCTCGGCGTCCAGCTCTTCGGCGTGCTGGACCAGCTCTTCATCGTCTACGCCAATGATTGGGCAGACCAGGAGACGGACCGCCGCAACCGGACGGCCACTCTCTTCTCCGGTGGCTCGCGAGTGCTCGTGGAAGGGCGGCTCTCGCCCCGGGCGATTGGCGCCGCTGCGCTCGTCTGTGCATTGGGATTGGTGGCCGTCAGCACGGCGCTGGCGGTGACGCGCGGGGTGCCGTTGCTCGTCCCCCTCGCGCTGTCGGCCCTGGCGCTGCTGTGGGCCTACAGCTATGCGCCGCTGCGGCTGTCGTATCGGGGCGGCGGTGAAGTGCTGCAGATGGTGGGCGTGAGCGGCGTGCTCCCGCTCTACGGCTACCTCGCGCAGGGCGGAGCGCTCGGAGGCTTTCCGTGGTGGCTCGTCGCGTGCCTGCTGCCCACGCACCTGGCCTGTGCCATCGCCACCGCGCTGCCCGACGAGCCGTCCGACCGGGAGAGCCAGAAGCGCACCCTACCGGCGCGCGTGGGAGGTGAGCGTGCCGCGTGGTTCATCCTGGCACTGAATGCTCTCACGCTCGCGCTGGCTCCGCTCGGATTGGAGTCCGTGGGCGTGAGCGTGAGCCCGTGGCTGCTGCTACCCGCGCTGGCGGCGCTGGGCGTGGCGCTGACGCGGCCCGCGCCGCCCGGCTCGCGGCGCATCCTGGTCCGTGTGGCCTCCGCCATCACCGCCACCACGGCCATGGTGGCAATCCCTCTCGTCGCCCTGGCGCTGCGCTGAGGCTGTCGTGCCCTACGAGTTCCTCGTCCTCTCGGTGCTGTTCCTGGTACCGGGGAGCTGCGTCTGGCTTACACGTCCGGACCTGCGCCCGCTGCTGAGACGGGTCGTGGTGGTGTCCCTGCCCTTCGCGGCGACGGAGTGGCTCTTCTATCCGGAGTACTGGACGCCCCGCTTCCTCTTCGGGCTGGCGGACCACATCGGCTTCGGCATCGAGGACGTGTTGTTCGTCGCGGGCCTGGGCGCCTTCTCCTCCACCGCCTACGCGGTGGCGTTCCGCCGCACGCTCGCGCCTCACGGGGCAGCCGTGAGGGCCTGGGCGCGGGCCGTGGGCGCCTTCGCGCTGGCCATGGTGGTGACGGGAGCGCTGCTCGCGGTGGGCCTGTCCATCCTCTACGCGGCGGTGGCGGCCATGGTGTCCGTGTCCTCGGTGCTGCTGCTGATGCGCAGGGACCTCGTCGTTCCCAGCCTGCTCGGAGCGCTGGTATCGGCCGTCATCTACCTGGGCCTGTGCCTCGTCTTCGGCATGCTCATCCCCGGCGTCTTCGAGCGAACGTGGAGGCCCAGCATGTTGCTGCCGGGCCGACTCCTCGGCGTCCCGCTCGACGAGGTGCTGTACGGGCTGGGCGCGGGCTTCTCGGCAACGGCCGTTCCAGCGTGGGCCTTCGGGTGGCGCTTCGTGCCGCTCCGGCGAAGCGCCTGAAGCGCTACTCGTCCTTCGCGCCCTTGTCCTCGCGCCACCACTGCGTCATGCGCTCGTGGACCTCGGCCTCGTAGCCTTCCTTGCTCGGACGGTAGAAGACGGCGCGCTCCAGCGGCGCGGGCAGGTACGCCTGCCCCGGGGCGTAGTGATTCGGGAAGTTCCACGGAGGCTGGTAGCCCTTGCCGTGGCCCAGGTCCTTCATCAACTCCGTGGGCGCGTTGCGGAGGTTCAGCGGCGGCGCGGCGTTGGGGTGCTGCTCCAGTGCCTCCATGGCGGCGTTCATCGCCTGGTAGGCGCGGTTGCTCTTCTTCGCGGTGGCCAGCGTCACCACCGCGTGCGCGACGAAGAGCCGGCCCTCCGGCATGCCGATGGAGTGGAAGCTCTCCTCGCAGGCCCGGACGATGGTGATGGCCTCGGGCATCGCCATGCCCACGTCCTCCACGGCAATCACCTTCAGTCGGCGCCACAGCGACACGACGTCGCCCGTCTGGAGCAGCTTCGCCGCCCAGAAGATGGCGCCCTGCGCGTTGGAGCCCCGGCACGACTTCTGGAGCGCGCTGAGCAGGTCGAAGTGCTCGTCCCCGTCCTTGTCGTGGCGCGACAGGCTGGTGCCCACGGCCTCGCGCGCCGTCTCCACGGTGATTTCCGCGCCGTCGGCGGTGAGGCTCGCCGCCAGCTCCAGCGCGCCGAGCGCCTTGCGCACATCGCCCGCGCCACCCTTCGCCAGCAGCGTCAGCGCGTCCTCACCCAGCATCAGTTTGCGCGTCCCCAAGCCCCGCTTCTCGTCCGCGAGCGCCCGGGTGAGCGCGCGCTGGATGTCCGCGAGGGTGAGCTCCTTGAGCTGGAAGACGCGGCACCGGCTGATGAGGGCGGGGCGCACCTCGAAGCTAACGTTCTCCGTGGTGGCGCCGAGCAGGACGAGGAGCCCGCTCTCCACGTGGGGCAGCGCCTGCTCCTGGACGTTCTTCGCCCAGCGGTGGATTTCGTCGACGAAGAGCACCGTGCGGCGGGAGTAGCGGTTGCGCTGGAGCTCCGCCTCGGCCACCACCTCGCGGATGCGGGGGATGCCGTCGGACACGGCGGAGAGGATGACGAACTCCGCGTCCACGCTCGACGCCAGCATGCGCGCGAGCGTCGTCTTGCCCACGCCGGGCGGCCCCCAGAAGAGGGAGGACACAATCGACTTGCGCTCCATGAGCTGGCGCAGCGGCGCACCGGGGCCGAGCAGGTGGGCCTGCCCGATGAAGTCCTCGGGCGTGCGCGGGCGCATCCGCTCGGCCAGGGGCGCGAAGCGGTTCAAATCGACGGAGGCGGAGAAGAGGTCGGGACCTGCGCTCATCGCCCCGGAGGCTCTCCCCTGCGGGCCCCAGGGTCAATCTTCGGACTCCACCGGCTCGATGAGGACCTGGCCCTGGGTCAGGTCGGTCAGCGCCGTGCGGAACGCGTCCACGCGGGTGACGGGCAGTTCGAACCGGTAGCTCACCGTGGCGGCGTACTCCTCGGACACCACCTGGGCCTCGTGCTCGGGCAGGAGCCGGCGCACGCCGTCGATGCTCGCGTACTCCAGTTCGACGGCGAGTCGGACCTTCCGCACACGCTCGGTGGTGGGGAGGTGCTCCAGCGCCTGCTGGACGCAGCCGGTGTACGCCCGCACCAGCCCGCCCTTCCCGAGCAGCGTGCCGCCGAAGTAGCGGGTGACGACCACGGCCACGTCCCCCACTCCACCGTGAAGCAGCGCAGTGAGCATGGGCCGGCCCGCCGTACCGTGGGGCTCGCCGTCGTCGCTCATGCCCACCTGGGCCGTCGAGCCCGGAGCCCCCACGACGTACGCCCAGCAGTTGTGGTTCGCGTCCGGGAATTCGTCGCGGACGCGAGCGACGAAGGCTTTTGCCTCTTCCACCGTCGGCGTGTGCATGGCGGTGGTGACGAAGCGGCTTCGCTGGATGTCCTGCTCCACCCGGTGGAGCCCCGCCGGTATGGGGTAGCGCCTGTCGTCCATGGAGTGCGTGGCCGCACTCTCGCACACCATCGGTGGCTGCCGCTGTCATCTGGGGAGCACCTGCGCTCCAGGGCAATGCAGCCCGGCACCGCGAGCAATTCATCCTCCTGTTCGTTCCCGGGGGGCGCGCCATGCCGAAGGAGAACACCACACTCGTCAACGGGATGAGCCCTGTCACAAAGGACAGTGGTGGAACGGTGGCTGGGTTTCCGGACGTGTGCAAGACGCCAGGACCTGCCGGGCCCGTTCCGGTGCCGTATCCCAACGTCGCGGAAAGCGACTCGCTCGAGGGTGGCTCGCGGTCGGTCACCATCAACGACGCGCCGGTGGGCCTCTCCAGTTCCTGCCTGGGCAAGTCCACTGGGAATGAAGCGGGGAGCGCAGGTGGAGGCGTTGCTTCCGGCAAGACGAAAGGTGCGGCACACCCGGCCAACTACTCCTTCGACGTGAGGATTGAAGGGAAGAACGTCGTGCGGAACTTCGACCTGTTCACCCTCAACGACCACAACGTGCCGCCGTCTCCCATCGTGCAGCCGCAGGTCTCGCGCCCCATCGCCGGACGCATCGACACGCGAGAGGAGTCGAAGCCCGTAGAGTCGTGCGAGTACTGCGGCAAGGAGAAGCACCCCTTCGACACCAAGGGGCGCATCGGCGGAAATCTGGGCAGCTCGGCGGTGCTCGGGCGGAACATGCTGCAAGGAAAGGAGCTGGCGACTCACCCGTGGTACGTGGGGCCGTTCTCGGTCGCCGCGCACCACCTCATCTGCCTGGAAGCGCTAGACAACGAGCAGTGGGCAACGCACTGCCCTCGCTTTGGCTACCACCCTGACCGCAAGGAGAACGGGGTCTTCCTCCCAATGAAGATGGCCAGCGCCTGCGAACTCCACGTCGCGGTGCACCGCGGGAACCACGCAGAGGGTCATGCATTTGACCTGCATCTGCCCTACCCGAAAGCTGTGATGAAGAAGCTTCAGGAGGTTGAGGACAATCTGGAGCGAGGCGCATTTTGCTCCGACCCTGGTGCTCTCGTTCGCAGGCTCGATCAGCTCAGTGCGGAGATCCTGGGAAAGGTGGCGAGCTTCATCTGGACGCTGACCCGGGACGGGCTCGACTATGCGCCAGGAGGCCATGGGTGTTCGGGCCTCAAGAGCATCCAACAGAAGCCCAGCTCCGTGGCCTGCCCCCAGGAGCGACGCCACGGCCAGAAGCACACAGTCACGGGCCAGCCTCTGGCGAAACGGCCCCTGCGCGTTGGAGAGTGAGCACCGTGCAGACCGACTACTTCGTCATCGAGTCCGCGCCGAACAACTCTCACCCCCTGCTGCAATGGGATGAGCATGGAGGGCGTTTCCGAAAAGGAAGGCACGTCACCGTAACCGAGCCAGTTCGCCTGCGTCTCGGCAAGCCTGTTCCGCGCAACCCGGTGATGGTGGACCATCACAGCCTGCCGCAGCCGGTGTTTTCCACCCGGGTGAAGGAGGTGCTGGAGCCGCTCGGGCTCCATGGGGTTCAGCTCGTGCCTGCCGACGTGAAGGTGAAGCCAGATGACGTCCGACGGTACTGGCTGCTGCATGTCTTCAACGAAATCCACTGCCTCGACCGGCAACGTTCCAGCTGCACCTTCTACTCGGATGGAGACGTGCTGAGCATCAACAGGCTCGTCCTCGACGAGCGTGCGTTGCAGGAAATCCCACTGGAGCAGCGCCTGCTGTTCGTGCTGGCGGAGTCAACCTCCACCTACGTGTTCCACCACACCCTGGTTGACCGCATCCTCGCGCTCACACCGCCACCCGAAGGTCTTCGGTTCTTCCGTGTGGACAGGTGGAATGACTCCGCAGGGTTCCAGCCGCCCACCGCGGATTAGAAACACCCGGGCTCGCGGCGCCCCCGCGCCCGGTAGAGGTCGTCGTAGAGGCTCAGGAAGAGGTGGCCTCCCAGGCGAAGCCCCTGCTCAATCTCCTCCGCGTCACGCGCGTCCGCGCCATACGGCCCGTCGAGCTGGCGGTAGAAGCCGTCCGCATGCTCCTCGTCGAGCGTCGCGTGCGTGGGGTAGTGCACCACCTGCGCGGAGTCGAGCCAGCCGCGCGAGACGATGCCGCGACCCAGCTCCAGCGAGATTCCGCTGAACAGGTCCTCGATGATGCCGAACACCGCGAGCCCGGTGAGCGTCGAGTCGAACGCGGCCAACCCCGTCAGCGCCGCGTTGAAGGCACGCACCTCCGGCCAGGGCACACGCCCCACCCGGGCCGCCTCCACTCCAAGCCGCTCCAACAGCAGTCGGAACGTGCGCTCATGGCCGTGCACCAGGTTCCCACGCCCATGCTCGTCGAACACATTCTCCACGAGTGGCAGCCGCTGCTCGGGCCGGGGCAGCCGGCTGGCAAGGACGGCCATGGGCCGCGAGAAGTGCGCGACCGCGCCAAAGAACTGCACCTGCGTCTCCACGAAGTCGTCGCGCTCGAAGGAGCCGTCCCGCAGCGCGCGCAGGTAGGGCACATCCAGGGCATTCCACTCCGCCTTCAGCCCGGAGATGCGCTGGCGCAGCTTCAGATTTCGGACGAGGGAAGGTGCACCCATGCTGGCGCTTTCGTCGAGAAGGAGAGGTCGAGTGAATAGACAGTACACACCGAGTCCGGAGGAAGACCCGCGCCACGCAACCAGGCGACGTGGTCCTCCAGCCGCTCGTCGATGCTGAAGCAGGCCAGCGCATCCGTGCCCCGCGCCATCAGCTCCTCACCACACGCGCGCAGGTACGCCGCCCAACCATGCGTCCAGGCGCCCGGAGGCGCGGCCAGGTGGACCAGCAGCCACGGGCTCCGGGTCGACAGCCGCTGCAGGTCCTTGGCTCCCACCGTGCTGCACCAGCCCGCTCCTTCCAGCCTCCGCCCGGGGGCCGGCCCCAGGCACAGCCCGTCCCCCATGGGACGCCCGGGGCTACCCTGGAGTTCCAGCGCCGCGAGCCTCGCGGGAGGCACGAAGTAGAGCGCGAGCCGGCTCGCCGGCCGCCCCATCCGCAGCGGGTTCCATCCTCGCGCGGTGCGCATCACGTCGCCCCGCGCGCCTCGCATCGCGGCGCCATACAGGAACCGGGTGCGGCGCAGGGCGGGGATGCGGAACAGGTGCGTGAGCCCCTCGAAGATGAGCCGCCGCGACAGTCCCTGGCCGCGTGCGTGCTCCACCAGCTTGAGGTCGCAGATGTAGAGCGCGTCCAGCGCACGGCTGCCGCGAAAGACCTTCCGGGCCACTCCTGTAACGGAGCCCAGCAGCTCGTCACCGCGCAGGGCGAGCAGGAAGTACGCGTCCCCCATGGACGAGAAGAACGGGTGGTACTCCGGCCCGTGGTCGATGAAGAAGTGGTCCGCCCCATCCGCGAGCGGATAGAGGATGCCCTGCTCCAGCCGGCGCAGGCGCTCGACATACGGCCCGAGCGAGTCGGGCCGGGCCACCACGAAGCGCACGCCGCTCATGCGCGGAAGCCGACTTCGATGCGCTCGTAGAAGAGGCTGCGGTCCTTCGCGAGCAGCTCCGCCCCGAGCGCGTCGTCGAACTCGAACGCCGGCTCGAAGAAGCGCCGGAGGTTTCTCTGGTTGTTGAGCTGCCGGCAGACCACCGCACAGCCCGGCCGGGCCTCGCGGGAGAGCAGCGTCGCCCAGCTCGCGACGAGCGTGTCATCCGACCAGTCGAAGATGTTGGAGAGCGAGATGACGTCGAAGCGGCCCAGTCCGGGGACATCGGGCAGCGAGCCCTCCACCAGCGTGAGCGGCACGGGCTTGTCCGCGCGCAGGTACTCCGGCGCGTCCTCCGCGCGGTACTGGCCGAGCAGCACGTGCTGGAGGAACGGGTTGCGCGGGGCGTCCTCGCGGCGGAGTCCCCGCTCGAAGACGGCCTGGAAGTAGCCGGGGTACGAGCCGGGCGCCGCGTGCTGCGTGGCCGCCGGACCGAACATGGCATGGAGCAACGGGGCCGCGAGGGCCAGCTCGAACGCCACCGGCCAGTACGGCGAGCCGAACCAGCGGGCGAGCAGCGCGCGTCGCTCCGTGTCGGGCGTGGCCGGCTCGAAGAACGCCGCCAGCTCCCGCGCGGGCGCGACGAACTCCTCGATGAAGCGACGGAGCGTCCGGAAGAGGCCCTCGAACTCGCCGCGCTGGTTCAGCCCGGAGGGGTCCGCGCTGCCCACGTTGAACCGCTCCAGCGGCTCGCTTCCCAGCGCGGCGGCCTTCTCCCGCACGTGGGCGAGCTGTCTCGGGTTGAAGTCGAAGCCGACCAGGTCCACCCCGGGGTGACGCCGCGCCAGGGTGAGGAGGGTGCAGCCACCGGAGGCCACCGTGAGGACGGCGCGGGCCTTCGTGCGTTCGATGAGCGCCAGCTCCAGCTCGGGGTCTTCACGAACGACGGCGAACTTCAGTCGGTACGGCGTTGAGCTCACGGGCAGGCGGGACGGAGGGAGGTGACGTCGACGAAAGCGCCGACTGTATGGCATGGTCGTCTCCACCGGAACAGCCCATGCCGTCGCCGACAGAGTCCCTCACACCCGCCCGGTTGCGCACGCTGGAGCAGGTCGACGCCCGGCACGTCCCCCGGCTCCTCCTCTTCCTGGCGCTGTACCTCGTCGCGGCGGCCCTGGCCGTCAGGCTCGCGACGGAGACCTCCGCTTCCGGGTGGCTCGCGCGCGCGGTGCTGTACGTCATCGCCGCGGCGTCACTGCACGGCATCAGCCTGTTCACCCACGAGGCGGTCCACGGCAGCCTGTCTCGGCGGCGGTGGCTCAACCGGCTCGGGGGCATGCTGTGCGCGCTGCCCGTGCTGCAGAACTTCGCGGCGTACAAGGTGCTCCACCTGCGCCACCACATCGACCTCGGTGGCGGGAGGGACCCGGACCACTACGGCAACTACACGGGGCGCCGCTGGCTGGAGCTGTCGATGCACGTGGGGCGGCTGCTGCTCGGCTATCCCGCGTACATCACGATGATTCCCATCCTGGGCTGGCGGCACGGCACGCCCTCCGAGCGCCGGTGGATTGAAGTCGAGGTGGCGCTGCTCGCGGTGGGCGCCGCGCTCGCCGTGGCCTTCGTACCCGGGACGGTGCTGCTTCACGCATGGGTGGTGCCCATGCTCGTCATCAACACGCTCGTGAACATCCGCGGGATGAGCCAGCACACGTTCCTCGCGGAGAGCAACCATCCGGTCCGCGGCTCGCGCACCATCCTGTCGAACCCGGTGACGCGCTTCTTCATGTGCAACGAGAACTACCACCTCGAGCACCACCTCTACCCGCGCGTCCCCTGGTACAACCTGCCCGAGCTGCACCGGACACTGCGCGCGGAGCTCCTCGCCCAGGGCGCTCCCTTCATTCCGTCCTATTTCTCGTTCGTGCGCGGCGTCGTCACCGGCTCGCTCGTGCGCGGAGCGAAGAGCGCCTCGCCGGATGCCTGAGCGGCCGTATCTGCACGAGGTGCTGCTGGCCACCTTCGGCGCGGCCCTCTCCCTGGCGCTGCTGCTCGTCGCGGGCGCCGGGGCTCCCATCACCTCGCAGGTGCTCGGGGCGACGGTGCTGTTCGTGGGTGGCGTGGCACTGCTCGCGCGCCTGGATGGCTTCGTCCATGCATTCCGCGTGCGGCTGTTGCTCGCGTATGCCGCGACGTTCTTCTTCTATGCGTCCGTGAAGCACACGGTGCCGGCGCTCGGGCTGCCTTCGTACGACGCGGCGCTGCTCGCCGTGGACGAGCGCCTGTTCGGCGTCACACCAGCGGTGTGGCTCCAGCGCTGGAGCACCCCGTGGGTGAATGACCTGTTCAGCGCGAGCTACCTCGCGTTCCACGCGTACCTGCACCTGGCAATGGCGTGGGCTGTCATCGGTCCCCGTGCGCGAGCGGAGCGCTTCTTCGTCCACGTCTTCTCCGCGTACGTGCCGGGCATCGCGGGCTACTACCTCGTGCCGGCACTGGGGCCCTCGGTGGCGTGGCCCGCGCTCTTCACCGTCCCCATCGAAGGCGGGTGGCTCACCCGGCTGAATGCGGCGGTGGTGGCGAGCGGCTCGTCCGCCTACGACATCTTCCCGAGCCTGCACACGTACATCACGCTGGTGCTGCTGGAGCATGACCGGCTCACGCACCCGCGGCGTTTCAGGATTCTGCTGCCCGTTGCAGTGGCCATCGTGTCGTCCACGCTGGTGCTGCGCTACCACTACGCCGTGGACGTTCTCGCGGGCGTGCTGTGGTTTGCCTTTTTCCGCTCCGTGTACCCGCGCATCCACGCGCGGTGGAACCGCGACGGTACGGCACCCGCTCCGCTTCCGACGCCCCCAGCGCGTCTGGAGTGACCCGCGTCGGGCACGACATCAATTCGTGTCAGCAATGCCCCAGGCTTGCCATTGCACCCCCCCCCAGAAAGACCCGCGAGAACGGAACGCAATGACAGTTCAGACAATCCAATGCGAGCGCCGGGCTGTTTACCATTAAGCATCCGCTAAGCTAGTTTGCCGCGCGATGCTGCATGCGCGAGTCTTTCGACTGTTCGTGCTGGCGGCGATCCTCGCGTTGCCTGGAATTGCCCGCGCGCAGGTCGTGGTCGGCCTCTACCCTGTACAGGGAAATCTCGAGCCCAAGGTCCGCGCTGACGCGGAAGGGCTCATCGTGTCCGGTGTCCGTGCCAGTGACCGACGGCGGGGGACGTTCATCCTGCGCGGCCCCGTGCCGCTGAAGGCGTCGTGTGCGCCCCAGGCGACGCCGGAGTGCCTGGCGGCGCTCGGGCGTGGCGGCGCCATCATCTATGCCGAGGCGGCGATGAACGACGGAGTGGTCTCCGTCACCCTGTCGCTGATCACCGGCAAGCAGCAGCGGACGAATCCCGTCCACTTCCGCTTCATCCCCGGGTTCCTGGACCTGCGGCCGGCGCACTTCGCGGTCGAGCAGCTCGAGAAGGCCCTCGTCGAGCTGGAGCCCGCCCCATCCGCGCCCCAGGCCGAGCTTCAGCCCGTGCCGCAACCGCAGCCCGTCGAGAGCGCGCCACGGCCCTCCGATGAAGCCGACTCGCAATATGAGGCCGACTCGACGTCGCTCGCGGAGTCGCTCGACGACACGGCGGCCCCGAGCTCGACCTCCAAGTGGATGCGGAGCACGGGCATCTACGCGTCGATTGGCGGCGCGCTCGTGCTCGGCGCCGGCGGCTTCTTCGGGCTGCGCAGCAAGAGCCTGAACAACGACCTCTCGCGCCGCTACTCCGAGGGCCTCCTGGTGACGTCGGACCGCTCCAGGTACGACCAGGTGAAGACGTACAACACGCTGGCGAACACCCTGATGATTGGCGGCGGCGTCATCGCGCTCACCGGCCTCAGCTTCTGGGGCTTGTCCGCGGTGTCGTTCGAATCGAATGGCCGCGGCGGAAACGTCAACGTAGGGGGGCGGTGGTGATTCGCTCGTTCGTCGTGTGTGGTGCGGTGCTGTTCCTCGCGTGTACGACGGTGCCCGAGGGGCTGTGTGAGAACGACTCGGGCTGTCTGCCGGGCCTGCGCTGCGAGGAAGGGGTGTGCGTCGGGTGCGGCGGCGATGGTGAGTGTCAGGCCTGGGAGGCCTGTTCGGCGGGCCGGCGGTGCGAGCTGCGCGCGGGGATGTGCGGAACCAACGCGCAATGCGAGGCGTGGGAGGTCTGCGGGACCGCCAACACCTGCCAGCTCGCGGAGGGCTCCTGCCAGTCGGCGACGGACTGCCAGTCCTACGAGGACTGCGACGGCACGACGAGGAAGTGCGTCCTCCAGGCCGGCCGGTGCAGCACCTCCGACAACTGTGTCGGTGGGGGCCTCTGGGCGACGACGTGTGGGGCGGACAACCGGTGTCACTCCGAGCCGTCGGGCGAGAACGACGTGCTCATCTGGGGCACGCTCTCGCCGGGCAGCTGCGACTCCGACGCCATCTCCAGCGTCCTGTCCCCCACGCGCGTGCAGGTGGGCTTCGGCTGCAACACCACCAGCTCCCTGGAGCGTGCGGTGCTCTCACCCTCCGGCCGCATCTACTACCTCGATGGGGAGGAGTCCCCGCAGAGGGTGAAGATCTTCGTTCCGGACGGCTTCAAGCTCCAGGGAGGGGAACGCTCGTACCCCACGAATGGAATCGCGAACGACACCCGGGTCGCGGCGCCGAAGTGCGGCGACACCGAGGACGTTCGGAGCTTCGTCATGCAGGCGGGCACCGGCGCCATTGCCTACACCTGTGGAAACACCGAGGTCCGCTCGTTCTACAACTCCGCGGGGGACGTCGTGGCCTCCGGGTACCGGATGCTTGCGTGGAGCGCCGAGGACTTCATGCTCGGCGAGCAGAACTACTCCCACGACCTGGTTGTCCGGACTCCCTCGCGGACGCTCATCCCCGTCACCGGGCTGCCGTTCGATTGGTCGTTCGTCGACGCGCGCGCGCACCCGACGACGGGCTTCTGGCTGGCTGGCTACCGGTTCAGCTCCGGCACCGGAATCATCGCCCGGCAATTGTGGCACGTCGCCAACAACGGCGTTGCAACCCTCCAGGGGGAATATGGCCCCGCCCCAGAGAACGTGGGCAACGTCACGTACGCGTCGGCGCTGGACAGTGCGGGAGCCCTCTACGTCGAGTCCGTACACAGCGTCGCGGGCAAGGGGTCCTTCGACGTCGTCGTCAAGCGGGTGCCCGACGGCTCCACCGGCATGATTGTCTACACCGAGGCCTCCGCTCCGGAGTCGGTGAACTACAGGGCGAACTTCGAGCGGGTCTTCAACTTCATGCACATCTCGTATCTCTTCGCGGGCCCCTGACCCGGGGCCCGGTTGACGCGGAGCGCCCATCGCCCCGGGTGGGCGCTTCCGTGACAGGGCAATCAATAGCAAGCTGGTGGCATCTCGTCTCAGTGAGGTGCACCGACATGATGAAGGGTCAGGACTTGCAGTACGTACTGGACTGGATTGCGGTCCAGGAACTGGTGGCGGAGTACGGGCAGGCCATCGACTTCGGCAAGGACACCGGGGACTGGAGCCGCTGGGTGAATGTCTTCACGCCCCAGGTGACGGCGGACTACACCCGGCTCTTCGGAGGAGAGCCCATCACCATTGCGCGGGAGGAGATGGGCAAGTTGGGCGGTGACGCCCTGGCGCCCTACAGCCGCGTCCAGCACGCCACCGCCAACACGGTGCGGACCCACTTCAAGAACGCCACGGAGGCCCAGGTGATGGCCTACGCGGACGTCGGCCACTTCTTCTCGCTGAACGGCGTTCCCCAGGAGTGGACGCTCGTCATCCGCTACACGCACGACGTGGAGAAGACCGCCGAGGGCTGGAGGATTCGCAAGGTGCTGCTGGACCCCATCCACCATCGCGGCAATCTGCTCGGCGCGGAGTTCGTCAAGGGGAAGCGGCTCGTCTGACGTCGTCGGACGCGGCGTCTCGCGCGGCCAGGCTCCTGCGAAGGGAGCCCGGCAGCGTGAGCGCCACCAGGAGGGTGGCCAGCGTGCCTCCAGCCCCGGCGACCATCAGCGTCACCGGGGCGGAGGTCGCATCCAGCAGCAGGCCGCCGCCCAGATAGGACACCGCGGCGGCCACGCCAATCGCACCGTAGAGATTGCCGAAGACCCGCCCGAGCATTCCCGGGGGCACCACCCGCTGGAGCAACGTGTTGGTGGCCACGTCCATCGCGGCGATGCCCAGGCCCCGCACCGTCTGCATCGCGAGCGCGGCGGAGACGGCCCAGGCCAGCCCGGTGAGCAGGTTGCCCACGCTGCTCACCGCGAACCCGAGCACGAGGAGCAGCGGCATCGACACGCGCGGGCCATACCGCGCCAGCAGCCCATAGCCGCACACCAGCCCGACACCCACCGCGCCCAGCAAGAGCCCCACCGTCGAGTCCCCCGCGCGGAAGGTGTCCTTCGCCAGCACCACCAGCGCCACGTCGTCCACGCCGTTGAACGCGACGACGGCGCAGAAGCCCAGCGCGATGACGCGCACAGCGGGAGCGGACCAGATGTAGCCCAGGCCCAGCCTCGCCTGACGGAGGAGCGACGGCGGAGGGCCGTGCGCCTCGCTCGGTGCTGGCGGCAGGGACGGTACGAAGGCCAGCAGCAGCGCGGAGAGGAGGAAGGACGCGGCGTCGATGAGGAGCACGCCGCGCACGCCCACGAACGGCAGCAGCGCCGCGGCCACCAGCGGGCCCAGCGCCTCCGCGGCGTTGGTGCCGAAGCCGAGGGTGGAGTTCGCGACCTCCAACTCCCGCTCCTTCACCAGCGCCGGCAGCGCGGCCCGGGACGCGGGCTGGAAGGCCTGTCCGGCAATCGCGCGCAGTCCCACCAGGACCAGCAGCACCGGCAGCGGCGGCAGGAAGAGCGCGAGCGTCAGGAGGAGCGCGCCCTGGAGCAGCTCGCAGACGACCATCACCCGCTTGAGGTCGAACCTGTCACTGAGGGCTCCGGTGATGGGGCTCAGCAGCGCGGGAGCGAAGTCTCCCACCAGCAGCAGCAGCGACACCGCGAGTGCCTGCCCGGTGGCCCCGGCGACATGGAGCATCAGCGCCACGAGGCTGAGCGAGTCTCCCGTGAAGGAGATGACTCGCGCGGTCCACAGTGAGCGGAAGGCCCTGTTGCGGAGCAGGAGCCCCGATGCGCGCGTCTCGGCTTTATCCTCCGCTGCCGGTGCCGACATGCGCGTCTCCTCGGTGCAATGGCGCGCACCGTAGACGAGCGGGAAAGACCACTCCAGCCCGTGCTGTCACGGCGCGACTCGCTCACCGAGGGCGCCCAGCGTCGGGCTCCGTCCCTCGTCCGCCCACGTGGGCCTTCCTCGCCGCAGCCTCAGCGTGAGCCCGATGGCGAGCGCCACGGTGAGGAGCCGGGCGATGTTGGCCTGGACCCCGCCCAACGCGGTGGCATCCACCCCGAACAGGTCCCACCACAGGTTCATCAGCGCATGCATCCCGATGGGCACCCACAGGTCGCCCCAGCGCTCCAGCAGCCACGTGAAGAAGAGGTGTCCCGCTCCGGTGATGGCGAGCACGCCCACGAGGCCCCAGACGCCATGGCCCGTCTGGTAGCCCTGATAGAAGTGCCCGAGCGCGAAGGGCACCATGCCCACCAGCGCCGCCCCCCAGAACGACCAGCCCGCCCGCCGGCGCAACTGACCGAAGAGGAAGCCTCGGAAGAGCACCTCCTCGGCGAGGGCCGCCATCACCACCGACGTCAGGACGTAGCCCGCCGTGAGCCGCTGCGGCATGAAGCCCGCGGCGTGGCCGTAGGTGACGAACATGGGCACGGTGGCGACCAGCGAGAAGACAGCGGCCCGGAGCGGGGAGCGTCCGAAGCCGACCTCTCGGAAGGCGGCGCCGGGACGCAGGCGGTGCACGAGCGCGACCGCGATGAGACAGAGGACCACCTCCAGGGCCTGCCGCGTCACGTTGCGCGTCGTGAGCTGCATCGAAGCCAGGAGCAGAAGCCGCCGGACGTACTCACTGATGAGGAAGAACACGCCGATGGCGAAGAGCGTCACGCTCCAACGGGATGTCAGCCGGCTTCGATTCACGACCTCAGCTCCTTGGCGCCCACCGGGAGGCGTGCCGTCGTCAGCCTCGCCCCGCGCGTCCCCCGGGGTTCCGAGGCCCGAGCCGCTGCTCCACGAGGACGACGCGGCGAGCGGGGAAACCTTCGCACATACGCTCTCCCTACGTTGCACACCGGAACGATTGCTTCCGACACCGAGCGGTGGGGCCCGAAACCCGTGCTTCAATCGGCACTCCTTCGGCGCCATGCCGCGCCCTTGCAAGGAACCGTGAGGCCGCGATGTCCGAGCCGATGACCGCCACGAGGACCGCAGCACGGCAGCGCTTCACGGCGGCGGCCCGCCTCGATCGCCACCGGCATGTGACGGGGTACACCGCCGTCGTCGTGGCGGGTGGCTATGTCGAGGCGGGCGACTCCGGCCGCTTCAGGCTGGAGGCGGGCTCCGTGGTCTTCCACCGCGCCTACGAGGCACACGCGGACCACTTCGGCACCACCGGAGCCGTCATCCTCAACCTGCCACTACCCGCTGCCGTGCCCGAAGTGCCCGTGGGACTGCTGCGAGACGTGGATGCCGTGGTGCGGATGGCCGAGCGGAACTCCATCGCGGCGGCGGACCTCGCCGTCTCGTCGCTGATGGCGCCGCTCGCCAGTCCTGGGGACTGGCCCGACCTGCTCGCCGCGGCGCTGCGCGACAATCCCTCCCTGGGCCTGACGGACTGGGCGGAGCGCATGGGCCTCGCCGTGGAGACCGTGGCCCGTGGCTTCAAGCGGGCCTACGGCGTCTCGCCCAAGCGCTACCGCGCCGACGTGCGTGCGCTCCAGGCCTGGCGACTGATTCCCCGCTCCACATTGCCGCTCGCGCAGCTCGCCCTGGCGCTGGGCTTCACCGACCAGGCGCACATGACTCGCGACGTGGTCGCCCTGACGGGGCGGACGCCCGGGGTACTGAGGCGCGGACCACCACGGCCCGAGGGTCAACTGGATTCAAGAACGACCCGGCGCTAGCGACTACACACGGAGGACATGAACCGACGCGATTGTCTCTCCGCCCTGCTCACCCTGCCCCTCGCCGCCACGCTGGGCTGCGCTTCCGGAGGCACTCGGGCCCCGGCCGCCGCCACTCCCCGCACTCGCTGGAAGGTCGCCGGCTCCGAGGGCATGGATGCGCTCTGCTTCCTCAATCCCCTGTCCGGGGATTCCTTCTACACGCGCTACTACGCCGAGGAGCTGGCCCGGTTCACTCCCGGCTTCTCCACGGACGCCGTCACCACGCTCCAGCAGCTCAAGGAGTCTTCGAAGGCGCAGAACCGGCTGATGGGCCCGTTCCTCTGCGTGGTGTTCTCCGCCGGCCCCACGGCGACGCTGGAGGACCTGCGCGGCTCGCTCGCGAGCGCCGAGGCGCAACTGCTTCCCGGCTTCCGCGCCAGCCCCTACTGGGAGCCCGAGGCCTGGGACTGGTTCCTCACGGCCCGCCCCGCGCTGGCGCGCGTGCTCGAAGCGATGGCGGCCTCGGGCTTCCCCTCGCTCCGTCGGGACGTGCTCGGTGACAGCGCGGAGCAGCGCGCGGCGGCGCTGCGACAGCGCCTGGCCGGAGTCGACGTCATCGCCGAGCAGGAGCGGCTCCTGGGCCACCCGCTGCAGGAGGACATCACCATCGACCTGCTGCACTTCTCCAAGCCGCACGGCATCAAGGTCATTGGCCAGCGCTTCCTCACGCACCTCAGCTACCCGGACGAGCTGGTCATCCGGAACGCGGCCCACGAAATCCTGCACCCGCCCTTCGACGCGAAGCACCCCACCATTCGCGCGGCCATGGAGGTGCTGCACCGCGACCCGCTGCTCACCCGCATCGTCGCGGACCATGACCCGAGCTTCGGCTACACCACGCTCGAAGGCCTCTTCGACGAGGACACCGCTGAGGCGCTGGAGCAGCTCATCACCGAGCGACTCGGCGTCGCCGTCCCGGCGGGCGAGCGCTGGCGCCGCGCTGATGACGGCATGCACGTGCTCGCCGCCGGGCTTTATGGACTCCTCAAGGCCGACGGCTTCGAGCGCACCGGCGGAGCCATCCAGGAGTGGCTGGGCAAGGCCGCGCGCGAGGGACGGCTCGAGCCCGCGTCGCTGCATGCGTCCGCGGCCTCCGTGCTGGAGCTGCCGCCCGAGCGCCTCTGGGCACCGCCCGCGAAGCCGTGAGCCACTGCGCGGGACGGCGCGCCGCGTCAGTGAACAGTCCACGATTCGTGGGCCCCCGGGTTGCCGTCAGCGCGAGGGCTGGCGGCATAATGCAACCTCGTGGGTACGCTCACCCTCAGCGCCTCACCGTTCCTCTGGGAGCAGTTCCTCGTCGGCGCGCTCGACCGGGATGCCGGAGCGCGTCCGGAGCTGCAGCCTCTCCTCACGCGCTGGCACCGCGCGCGCATGCTGGGGGCTCCGAGCACGGGCGTTCCGGATGAGGGCCCCAGCGTCGGGCACCTGGCCCTCGTCGAGCGGCGCGCGCGGCTGGAGCCGGTGTGGCACGAGCTCGGAGGGATGATGGAGGTGCTCGCGGCGGCGCCCCTGCCCTCGGGGCGCGTGGCGCTGCTCGCGGACCGGGATGGCGTCATCCTCGCCACCCGCACCTCGGGTGGGGACTTCCGGGACCACGCGGACGCGGTGCGCCTCATCGAGGGCGCATGCTGGGATGAGACGTCGCGGGGCACCAACGCCATCGGCACCGCGCTGGCGGAGGCTTCGTCCGTGGCCGTGGTGGGGCCCGCGCACTACGCGCATCGGCACCATGGGCTCGTCTGCTACGCGGCCCCGGTGCATGACCCCTTCGGGGAATTGGTGTGCGTGCTGGACGTCACGGGGCCCGCCGGCGCGGCGGACCCGCTCGTGCTCGTGGCGGTGGTGAGCATGGCGTACGCGGCCGAGGCACGCCTGCGCGAGGTGGCCTGGGCGCGTGTGGCCGCCGCGGCGCGTGGTGGGCTGGAGGCGCGGCTGGCGCGCGAGGACGGCCCGGTCCTCATCGTCGAGCCCCCGGGGCGCGTGCGCCATGCGAACGGCGCGGCGCGTGCGCTGCTCGGGGACGCTGCGTCCACGGGCGCGGGCGGAGTGCTGGGACTGTCGTGGCCGGAGCTGAAGGCGGCGGCGCTGCGGGGAGAGTCGCTGGAGGTCCGGCCCTCCGAGCGCGGCACACCCTGGCGCGTCCACGCGGAGGCGGTGGGCGAGGGCGGAGGTGGCGCGACGCTCGCGGTGCTCGTGAGACTGGAGCCGCTGGTGGCGCGCGCGCGGTCCGTGGCCGTGGACGCACCGGCCCCCAGGAGCGGGCCGTGGGCCGAGCTCAAGGGGAGTGACGCACACCTGAGCGCCACGCTGCGTGAGGCGGCGCGCTTCGCTCCGACGGCGCTCCCGGTGCTGCTGCTGTCGGAGACGGGCACCGGGAAGGAACTGCTCGCGCGGGCGCTGCACTCCGCGAGCACCGTGGCCTCCGGTCCCTTCGTGGCCGTCAACTGCGGGGCGCTCTCTCCCGCGCTGCTGGAGAGCGAGCTGTTCGGCCATGCTCCGGGCGCCTTCACCGGTGCGCGCTCGGGGGGCGCGGACGGCAAGCTCGCGGCGGCGGATGGCGGCACGCTGTTCCTCGACGAGCTCGCGGAGATGCCTCCGGCGCTCCAGGTGCTGCTGCTGCGCGTGCTGGAGGACGGGAGCTATTCGCGCGTGGGCGAGTCCCGGGTACGACAGTCGCGCTTCCGGCTCATCGGCGCCACGTGCAGAGACCTCGATGCGGCGGTGCGGGCCGGCACGTTCCGCTCCGACCTCTACTACCGCCTCCAGGGGGTCATGCTGCGGCTCCCACCACTGCGGGAACGCTCGGACCTTGGCGAGCTGGCGCAGGCACTCCTCGCCGGGCTGGCGGAGGCGTCAGGCCAGGCGAGACCCACGCTGTCACCCGCCGCGCTCGCGCGGCTCGCGGCCCACTCGTGGCCCGGCAACGTGCGTGAACTGAAGACGGTGCTGCGTCTAGCGCTGGTGCGGGCCTCGGGCTCGCCAGTGCTGGACGTGGATGCACTGCCGCCCGAGCTCGGGAGAGGGCCGGTGTCTGGTGTCGCCGCCGCACCTCGCCCGGTGGAGTCCGCACCGCCGCCGGCCGATGTAGCTGCCCCGCGCGCGCTCCGGGAATTGGAGGCCCACGCCATCCAGGAAGCGCTCGCGCGCAGCGGCGGCAACGTGGCACAGGCCGCGCGCCGGCTGGGCATTGCTCGCAGCACGCTGTACCGGATGGTGGAGCGCTTCGGGCTGGTGCTGCCGCCCCGCCCGTGAGCACCGCGCCCGCCTGACTCCCTTCGCGTGACGCTCCGGCCCGGGGTTCGCATCCGCACCGTGACGCGCACGGTCAGCGCTCCAACCCTGTCTCCCCCATGCGACGCACGTGTTGCGTCCCGCGTCACCTGTGTCCGCAACAGTGTTGCAGAGCGGGACACGACGCGCCGCGACGTCGGAGAAGTGTCCGCTGGCACGCGCGCTGCTCCGGGACGGCGGCGTCCCAACCCGCAGCCCACGTGAAGGAGAGCGTCATGATCTACGCCGCCCCCAATCAGCCCGGCTCGAAGGTGAAGTTCAAGTCCCGCTATCAGAACTTCATCGGCGGACGCTGGGTCGAGCCCACGCGCGGTCAGTACTTCCAGAACATCAGCCCTGTCACGGGCCAGCCCTTCTGTGAGGTGCCCCGCTCCACCTCCGAGGACGTCGACAAGGCGCTCGACGCCGCCCACGCCGCGCGCGTCGCCTGGGGCCGCACCTCGCCCACCGCGCGCGCCAACATCCTCAACAAGATTGCCGACCGCCTGGAGCAGAACCTGGAGCTGCTCGCGCTGGCGGAGACCTGGGACAACGGCAAGCCGGTGCGTGAGACGCTCGCCGCCGACCTGCCGCTGGCCATCGACCACTTCCGCTACTTCGCCGGCTGCATCCGCGCCCAGGAAGGCTCCGCGGGCGAGCTGGACGCCGACACCGTCGCCTACCACTTCCACGAGCCGCTCGGCGTGGTGGCGCAAATCATCCCCTGGAACTTCCCCATCCTGATGGCGGCGTGGAAGCTCGCCCCGGCGCTCGCGGCGGGCAACTGCGTGGTGCTCAAGCCCGCGGAGCAGACGCCCGTCGGCATCCTCGTCCTCACCGAGCTCATCCAGGACCTCCTCCCGGACGGCGTGCTCAACATCGTCAACGGCTTCGGCATCGAGGCCGGCAAGCCCCTGGCCAGCAGCAACCGCGTAGCCAAGGTGGCCTTCACCGGCGAGACGACCACCGGCCGGCTCATCCTCCAGTACGCCAGCGAGAACCTCATCCCGGTGACGCTGGAGCTGGGCGGCAAGAGCCCGAACATCTTCTTCGAAGACGTCATGGCCCATGACGACGACTTCTTCGACAAGGCGCTCGAGGGCTTCGCCATGTTCGCCCTCAACCAGGGCGAGGTGTGCACCTGCCCCTCGCGCGCCCTGGTGCACGAGCGCATCTACGGCCAGTTCATCGAGCGCGCCCTGGAGCGCGTCAAGCGCGTCAAGCCGGGCAACCCGCTGGACACCGAAACGATGCTGGGCGCACAGGCCTCCAGCGACCAACTGGAGAAGATTCTCGGCTACATCGACATCGGCAAGAAGGAGGGCGCCAAGGTCCTCACCGGCGGCGAGCGCGCGCACCTGCCGGGTGACTTGAAGGACGGCTACTACGTGTCGCCCACGGTGTTCCAGGGCACCAACCGGATGCGCATCTTCCAGGAGGAGATCTTCGGCCCCGTGGTGAGCGTCACGACGTTCAAGGACTTCGACGACGCCATGCGCATCGCCAACGAGACGCTGTACGGCCTGGGCGCGGGCGTGTGGACGCGTGACATCAACCAGGCCTACCGCGCCGGGCGCACCATCGAGGCCGGTCGCGTCTGGACCAACTGCTACCACCTGTACCCCGCGCACGCGGCCTTCGGCGGCTACAAGCAGTCCGGCATCGGCCGCGAGAACCACAAGAAGATGCTGGACCACTACCAGCAGACGAAGAACCTGCTGGTGAGCTACAGCCCCAAGGCCCTGGGTTTCTTCTGATGGCTGCCGAGCAGCCGGAAGCGGAGGTGGCCCGGGTGGCTGTGACGCCCGAGGCCGCCGCCGTCATCCGCGAGTTGCGCGCCACGCACGGGCCATTGATGTTCCACCAGTCGGGCGGCTGCTGTGATGGCAGCGCCCCCATGTGCTACGCGCAACGCGAGTTCCGCATCGGCCAGCGCGACGTCTTCCTGGGCGAGGTGGAGGGCTGCCCCGTCTACATCGGCGGCGCGCAGTTCGAGTACTGGCAGCACACCCACCTCACCGTGGACGTGGTGAAGGGACGGGGCGCGGGCTTCAGCCTGGAGGCCCCGATGGGCGTGCGCTTCCTCACCCGCAGCCGCGTCTTCACCGATGAGGAGTACGAGCGCATGAAGCACGCCCCGCCGCCCCGGCGGGGACCGCCGGAGTAGCCACGGCCGGCACCGGGGCGCCAGCGTGACGGACTTCCCCCCTCCGACGTGCGCTGGCGCCCCGCGCAGTCTCCCGCCCCCTGGCCGAGACTTCGCGCCCGTGCTTGCGTTCTGGGTGCATGACCCTGCTCAACCCTGAAATGACAAGGGGCCGGAGCGCCCCGCGCATGGGGTGGCTGCTCTTGGCGGCCTGCCTCCTGTCGGCCTGTACGGATGACGAGAAGCCCCCTGCCCCCGCGCCGGAGCCGGGGCCTCCGCCGGTGGCCATCGACTGGTGCCCCCTCGTGGCTCCGGGCCCCGCCGGTTCCGGAAGCCCCGCCCTGGCGATGTCCTCGGCTCACGCCCTGGTGCGCTTCTTCAGTCCGGGCAGTCACGCCTTCGAGCTGGATGCCGCGCTCGCGAAGGCGCTGGACGGCCCCACCGTCGACTGGGATGTCGCGGCCCGCACCTACGCCGAGTCGCTCGAGGACGTGTGCGCGCGGGAGGCCACCGCCGCGCAGCCACTGCCCGCCGTGAGCGTGGAGGACGCAGGCGGCATCGCGGTCATCCATCCGGGCACGGGCGAGGTGACGCTGCCGCCGGGCACACGGGCCGTGGCCATCGACCTCCGGGGGCTGACCGAAGCGCCGGGACTGGAGGAGGCCCTCGCGCGCGCCATCGCCGCCGCCAGCACCCGGCCCGTCGCGCGGGTGAGCCACCGCGTCCGCCGCCACGCGGGACTGACGGACGAGTTCAACGCCCGGAACATCTACTCGAACACCACGGCCCTGTTGACCTCTCCGCCGTATGCCGCCTCGGGGCAGGCGGAGCTGCCGGTGGCGCTGCTCACGAGTGCTGCCCTGCCTCCCACGGCGGCGCGCTTCGCGGTGGACCTGCGCGCCTCGGGACGTGCCTGGCTCCAGGGTGTGCCCGTGGCCACTGCCGTGGCGGAGTCCCGCTGGGTGCCCATCGGCGCCGCGCAGGGGCTCGCCATCCGCCTCCTGCAGCTCGCGGACGCCGAGGGCCCGCTGCCGGACCTGCTGCCCGCGGACCGGACGCTGCAAGCGTCCCTGGCGGACAGCCTGCGCGAGCTTCCCACGGCAGGCACGCCAGGCGCGCTGGACCGAAGCGTGACTCCCGCCCGGGCGCGCATGGTGCCACGCACCCCGCAACTCCATACCCCTCCCGCGCCAGAGCAGTCCGCCGGCATCGCCCGCGCGGACCTGCTCATCATCCACGGCACCATGCGGCGCTTCTTTCCCTACTTCGCTGTCGTCGGGGACAGCCTCGACGCGCGGCTGGAGGAGACGCTCGCCGCCGTGGACGCGGCGCCCGTGAGCCGCGAGCGCATCCGCCTGCTGCTGCGCCGGCTTGGCGCCGTCCTGCAGGACGGGCATGGCTTCGTCATCGACACGAATCCGCCCGCCGTCGGGATACTGCCCGCGCTCATGGAAGAAGTTGCCGGAGCGCCGGTGGTGCACCGCTCGCTGGTGCCGGAGCTGCGGCCGGGAGACACGCTGGTGCGCATCGGGAGCCAGTCCACGGCCGACTGGTATGCCGAGGAGCTGGGGCGCACCTCCGCCGCGACGCAGGGCTACCGTTTCGACCTCGCCACGCGCAGGCTGGGCGAGCAGGGTGAACCGCTCACGCTCGGACTGCGGGCCGTGGATGGCAGCGAGCGCACGGAGACGGTGAAGCCCTGGGCCCCCGCCGATGCGGCCGCGGGGCTGGGCCCCTGGGGCTCGCGGCGGGCGGCGGGCTTCCTCGGGGACCTGGGCGCGCCGTCCGTCTACTACATCAACCTGGCGGGCGAGGTGCTCACCCGCCTCGTGGACTTCCGCACCCAATTGAAGGAGGCGGCGGGCGCACGCGGCCTGGTGCTGGACATGCGGGACTATCCCGCCATCGACCACTCCGCGGTTGCCCAGCACCTGCTCCAGGACACCGTGTTCTCCGCCATCTTCCGCACGAGGCGCTGGACGGGCCCGGACCAGCTCGACTTCGATGAGCTCCAGTACGCCAACCCGCCCCTGCCGGAGCCGTCCTTCACGGGCCCCATCGTCCTGCTGGTGGGCCCGCACACGGTGTCCGCGGCGGAGAACTTCTCCATCATGCTCGTCGCGCAGAAGCGCGTGCGCGTCGTGGGCCAGCGCAGCGCGGGCACCAACGGCAACGTCACCATGCTCGTGCTGCCGGGGGCCTTCCGCTTCATCTCCACCGGCACCGAGGTCCTCTTCCCGGACCGCTCCACCTTCCATGGCGTGGGCATCGTCCCGGACGTGGAGGTGACACCCACGGCGGAGGACCTCGCCACGGGCAGGGATTCGGAGCTGCTCGGGGCCATTGAATTGCTGCTGCAATAGGATGGGCTGACGGAAACACCCGAGCATGCGGGCCCCAGTCCGGCCCGTCCTCGACTCCGCGAGGAGAGCGGGCAGGATGCGTGGGCGGTCCGCTTCCCCCGAGGCGGGCCGCATCACCTCTGACCAAAGGAACCGACATGGCCTCCCGCTCCCTTCCGCTGTTTCTCCTGGGTGCCGCCGTCCTCGGCGGCTGCGGTGCACCCGAGTCTCCCGTCACCGAGACGGGCGAGGGCGCGCTCGTCCCCGCCGTGGAGACTTCCGAGCCGTCCCATGCCGTCTCCGCATTCGCCTACTGTGATGACGTGACGACGTGGGATGCGAACTGGGCCAGCCTGGAGTCCCAGGTGCTCACCCTGGTGAACCAGCGCCGGGCCGCGGGTGCCACCTGTGGCGGCGTGGCGAAGCCGGCGGCGCCCGCGCTCACGCTCGACACCCGGCTGCGCTGCGCGGCGCGCCACCACTCGCGCGACATGGGGACGAACAACTTCATGAGCCACACCGGCTCGGACGGCACCACGCCGTGGCAGCGAATCACCTCGGCCGGCTACACGTACCGGAGCGCCGCGGAGAACGTCGCGGCCGGCTACTCCACCGCAGCCGCCGTCGTGAACGGGTGGATGTCCAGCACCGGCCACTGCAACAACATCATGAACGCCGGCCTGCGCCACATCGGCATCGGCTACTTCTACGCGCCGACGAGCACCTACAAGCACTACTGGACGCAGGACTTCGGCACGCCCTGAGCGGTAGAGTCCGCGGCGCGGCGCCTGGTCTCGGGGCGCCGCGCCTGCTATGGACCTCGTCCTTCTCCTCGTCGGTCTCGTCAAGGTGGTGTTCGGCGGCCTCGTCGCCGCGCTCGGAATCTGGCTGGGGCTGCGCGGCTTGAGCCGCATCCTCGGCACCAACCCCGTGGAGGAGTTGCGCCAGGGGAACGCCGCCGCCTGCACCGTGCACGCCGCGAGCCTGTTGTCACTGGGCCTGCTGGTGCAGCACGCGGTGCAGGCCACGTCGGACGCGGTGGACCTCACCGTGCGCACCCTGCCCTTCCAGCCGCTGATGGTGGGCAAGCTGCTCGCCGTCGCGGTGCTGCACGTGGGGCTGTCTCTGGGCGTGGGCGTGGCGGTGCTGGCGATGGGCATCCTGCTGTTCGACCGGATGACGCCCGGCATCGACGAGCTGGCGGAGGTGCGCAAGGGCAACGTCGCCGCGGCGCTCATCCTCTCCGCCATCCTGGTGGTGCTCGCGCTGCTGACGGCGCCGGGGCTCCAGGCGGCACTCAACGGCCTCATCCCCTTCCCGCAGCTGCCCGAGGGGACGCTGCGCGCACCCGCGTGACGTGAGGTAGGCGCGCGCCCATGGCCTCCGGCTCCGGTTCCTGGAAGACGCTGTTCAAGCTGCTGCTCGCGGGCATCGCCCTCGGCAGCTGCTTCTGCTGCTGCGGACTGGGCATGCTGGGCCGGCTGGCCGACGTGGATGTGCGCGCGCCCCTGCCGGGCTTCCCGAGCAGCGTGCGCCTGGTGGACCTGGGCGCGGTGCTGCTCCCGTCCGACACGCCGCCGCAGCGCGCGAAGAATTACGAGTGGAAGGCGGAGAGCATCAGCCCCCCACAGCACTACGTCTCCTACGGGCTGGGCGAGGAGCTGACCCTGGAGCTGGAGGAGGAGCACGCCGCCCTGGGCCGGCGGCTGCGCTACCGCTCCATGGGCCCCGAGCGCTTCACCTACAACGCCCCGGCCGGGTGCACCGCGGACATGCGCTGCATCTACGAGGAGCTGATGCGCACCAACGCGGAGCCGGTGCACGCGCTGGGCGAGCGCTTCGTCACCTCCATCCGCGAGCGCGGGCTGGACGCCGCTCAGGCCGCGCAGCTCATCCTCGGCTTCGTGCAGCGCATCCGCTACGAGCTGCCGCACGACATGCCCTTCGGCATCATCCCCCCGGCGCTGGTGCCCGCGCAGGACCGCGGGGACTGCGACTCCAAGGCGGTGCTGGCGGTGATGCTGCTGCGCCAGGCGGGCATCGACGCGGTGCTGCTGTACTCGGACCCGCTGTCGCACGCGGCGGTGGGCGTGGGGCTGCCCGGCAACGGCACCCGCCTGCGGCTGGGCGGGCGCAGCTACCAGTACGCGGAAGTCACAGCCGAGGGCTGGCCGCTGGGGATGATTCCTCCCCAGTACGACAAGCCCCGGCTGTGGAAGGTGCTGGCGCTGGGCGCGCCTACGTCGGGCTGACGGCGAGGAGGCCGCGCAGGTAATCCTCGTACGCCTCCTTCATCGGCAGCTCCGAGTCCACCTTCAGCCGCCGCCGCGACGTCTGCGTGCGCTGGCCGTTGCGCGGGTCCACGCCCTCCTTCAAGTACTGCTCCCAGAAGATGGCGGAGCCCCGGCGCTGCCAGAGCGGCACCTCGTTGAAGTTGATGCCGCGCTGGAAGAGCAGCTCGTTCTTGTAGCCCACGTTGCGGCCGTCCAGCTCACGCGTGGCCTGGGTCGCCGTCCGGCCCTCCTTGCGCAGCGTCCAGTAGCAATAGCCATGCAGCGCGCACCGGCTGCCGTCCGACTGGCGCCATTGGAAGTAGTCCAGCACCGCGCGCTCGTTGGTGCCCAGCCACGCGCGGCCGTCGAACACGGCCGGCACGCCCGCCGCGAGCGTGAAGGTGGCGCTGGCGAGGCCCGCCGACAGCGAGACGAGCTTCTCCATCGAGCGGTCGAACAGCGACCACTCCGGCCGGAAGAGGACGGAGATTTCGTCGCTCTGCGTGTACGCGTACACGCCCTGTAGGTCCTCCAGCAGCGCGCTGGCGGTGCGCACCATCAGCTGGTGGAAGGCCGGGTCGAAGGGCTTCTCGAAGCGCTCCCCGGTGAAGCGCGAGAAGCCCCGGCCGTCCACGCGCAGCACCGTCCACGCCCCCGGCAACAGGCGCAGGCCGTGGAACACCTCACCCTGTCGCATGCGGGTCGCCAGCTCATCCGGTTCCATCGGTCTCCTCCTTCCAGTCCTCGACGCGGAAGTCGCCTTCCGCGGTCAACGTCACGTGGTACAGCGCATCGAAGCCCTCGGCGCGGCTCGGCCGCTGGAGCTGCTTCACGGTGGCGAACAGCGCCACCTCCGGCACCCTCGCCCGTCCCTGCCGCTGGGCATTGCGCTCCAGACACAGCTTCAAGTCCGAGGCGAAGTAGTAGCCGATGACGCGCGCGCCGTGCGCCCGGCCCAGGGCGATGAGGGGCGCGCGCACCTCGGGCGACGGGTTCGTGTTGTCCACCACCACCGCGCGTCCCGCCGCGAGCGCCTCGGAGATGTACCGCCGCTGCCTCGCCTCCTTCCGGCGCGCGTGGGGCCACAGGTCCTTGCTCACCAGCACGTGCGTTTCAGCGAAGCGCTGGCGCTGGAAGCTGCTCTTCCCGGAGCCCTGCAGGCCGATGAACAGGACCAGTTCCATGGCGGAGCCTCACTCGACGCGACGCCGCTCCGACGCCTGACGCCCTCCTCCTTGAGTGGCACCGACAACAGCGGATGTCACCTACCGGCCGGGTGAATTGACTCTCCGTGCTTGTCTGGATTATCCATTTCATCTCGATTTCCGCGTTTCCCGTGAGCTGTCGCAACCCGCCCGCTGCAAAGGAGACACCGAGATGAAGCTTCCCTTCTCGTCGTATGCGGATCGTTGGCGTCCCCTCTCCGTCCTGGCCCTGGGCTGGGGCCTGGTCGTCCCACTGCCTGTGCTCGCGGCGCAGGGGCCGCACGCGCGGCCGGGCGTGGCACGGGCCTCGGAGGCGGTGGGGCCGGCGCGGCTCGTCGAAGCGGACGCGGCGGCGAAGACCCGCCTCATTCCCGGCTTCGAGGGCGGGACGGACGGCCGCTTCGCGCTCGTCACCGGGGCGGGGCTCGTCTTCCACCGCACGGACGCGGCCGTCCGCTCGCTGCGGACGCTCGACGTGCCGGCCACGGCGGTGCAGCTCCACACGTGGGAGGAGGAAGGGGCGGACGGCGTGCGCCAGGACTTCTTCGCCTACAGCCGGGGCGGCACGGAGCTGATGGGCCGCGTGCAGGCCACCAGCTACGTCATCCGCTTGGAGCACACGCAGTTCGACCCGGTCCGCGGCGCCATGCCGCTGACGACGGGGCTGCTGTCCGCGGACCCGGACAACACGCTGCGGCTGGTGCAGTTCCAGGGCACGCCGCTGCCGGAGTTCCGCGCGGCGATTGAGGCCTCCGGAGGCAAGGTGCTGCGCTTCCTGTCGGACCACACCTTCCTCGTCGAGATGGACGCGAGCACGCACAAGCGCGTGGCGGAGTTGCCCTACGTGCGGTGGGTGGGCCCGTACCATCCGGAGTACCGCGTGGAGGCGCCGCTGCGCGAGGCGCTGCTGGGCCGCGCGGCGCGCCTGGAGGCGCAGCGCTACTCCATCATGGTGGGGGAGCACGGGGCGGCGCGGCAGGGCGAAGTGGCGGACCTGGTGCGCAAGCTGGGCGGCACGGTGGACCTGGTGGAGCCGGGCGGCTGGCGCGTGGAGGCCACGCTCACGCAGCCGCAGCTGGAGCGGCTGGTGCGCTCCAACGCGGTGCAGTTCATCGACCGCTGGGGCGGCCCCGGTGAGGTGGACATGAACAACGTGCGCACGGTGGGCGGCGCCGCCGCGCTGGAGACGCTGCGCGGCTGGACGGGCCAGGGCGTGCGCGGCGAGGTCTTCGACACGGAGCTGCGCACCACGCACCAGGAGTGGGCCACCCCGCCCATCATCCACAGCACCTCCACCACGGGCAGCGCGCACGGCACCGCGTGCTACAGCATCAACTTCGCCCGGGGCGTGGACGCCACGGCGCGGGGCCTGCTGCCCTCGGGCCAGGGCATCTTCTACCTCTACAGCCAGTCCACGCAGTTCGGCGGCACCAAGTCCCGCTACGACATCAACAAGGAGCTCATCGACCCGGCCGGCCCGTACCGCGCCGTGTTCCAGACGTCGAGCGTGGGCAGCACGCTGGGCACCACGTACACCACCATCTCCGCCGAGGTGGACGACTACCTGTTGAAGCACCCCATCCTCAGCACGCAGTCGCAGAGCAACTCCGGCACGCGCAACTCGCGGCCGCAGGCGTGGGCGAAGAACATCGTCTCCGTGGGCGGCATGTACCACTACGACAACACCAGCCGCACGGATGACCACTGGGGCAGCGGCGCCAGCATCGGCCCGGCGGCGGACGGCCGCATCAAGCCGGACCTCGCTTACTTCTATGATGCGGTCCGCTCGGCGAACAACACGAGCAACACGTCGTACTACAACTTCAGCGGCACCAGCGCGGCCACGCCCCAGACGGCGGGCCACTTCGGGCTGCTGTTCCAGATGTGGCACAACGGCGTGTGGGCCGGCTTCGGCGGCGGAGCGGACGTGTTCGCCAGCCGCCCGCAGATGGCCACCGCGAAGGCGCTGATGATCAACATGGCCTACCGCTACAACTGGCCGGCGGGCGGCGCCAACGGCGACCTGGACCGCAACAAGCAGGGCTGGGGCACCGCGGACGTGAAGCGCCTGTATGACCGCGCGGCGGTGACGAGCATCGTCAACGAGACGGACGTCCTCCTCCCGCTCGGGAAGAAGACCTACAACGTCAGCGTGGCCACCGGGCAGACGGAGCTGAACGTCACCATGGTCTACAACGACCCCGCGGGCACGGTGGGCGCCGCACGGGCGCGCATCAATGACTTGTCCCTGCGCGTGACGTCTCCCAGCGGCGTCATCTACTGGGGCAACAACGGCCTGACGGCGGGCAACGTGTCCACGGCGGGTGGCGTCTCCAACAAGTTGGACACGGTGGAGAACGTCTTCCTGCAGAACCCCGCGGCCGGCACGTGGACGGTGGAGGTGCTGGCGGATGAGCTCGTCCAGGACGCTCGCCCGGAGACCCCGGCCATCGACGCCGACTACGGCCTCGTGGTGAGCGGCGGGAAGTTCATCTAGCCGTCGGGTGACTCACGGGGCCGGTGCTTTCCGCTCGGGAGCACCGGCCCTCTTTCCGTGCCCCGCCGCCCGCCCGGCGACACGGCATGCGCGGAGACGCTGGCCGTCCCCGCGCCCGGGTGGCATGACGTGGCCATGGCCCGTGACGTCTCCTTCTTCGACCACCTCGGCTCCCTCCTCGCCCGGGAGCGCGAGGCCGAGAAAGCCCGCCTGGCCGCCCTCGCCGAGAGCCTCTCCCTCTCCGAGCGCGAGGAGCACGGCCTGTCCGTGCTGGACCTGGAGTCCATCGAGGAGGAGGTGGGCCTGGGCGGCCGCTACCTGCTCACCCTCGGCCGCGCCGACCGGCGCCCCCTGCCCACGCGCCTGCACAACGGCGACCTCGTGGCCGTCCTCCCCCGTCGCGCCGAGGTGAAGGAGCCCGCCCGCGCGCTCATCTCCCGCGCCACCTCCACCCGCATCCAGCTCGCCTTCGACCGCGCGCCTCCGCCCTATGTCCATGAAGGCCTGCTCCGCCTGGACATCGTCCCCAACGACGTCACCTACGACAGGCTCCGCGCCGGGCTGCAGCGCATCAAGTCCATGGACAAGGGCGCCGAGCGCCGCAAGCGAGAGGTGGTGCTCGGCAACGAGCCCCCGCGCTTCGACAAACCCCTCGAGTTCGAGCCCACCCGCCCCCTCAACCCCGAGCAGCTCGACGCGGCCTCCCGCGCGCTCGCCGCCGAGGACTTCTTCCTCGTCCACGGCCCGCCGGGCACCGGCAAGTCCACCGTGCTCGCCGAAATCGCCGCCCAGGCCGTCGCGCAGGGCAAGCGCCTGTTGTGCACCGCCGCCAGCAACGCCGCCGTGGACCACCTGCTGGACCTCTGCCTGGACAAGGGACTGCGCGCCATCCGCGTGGGCCACCCCGCCCGCGTCGCCGCGCGCCTCCAGGAGCACACGCTGGACATCGTCGTGGAGGACCACCCGGACCGCGTCGTGTCACGCGACCTCTTCGAGGAGGCCTACGATTTGCTCGGCTACGCGCGCCGCCAGCGCACGCAGGGGCGCAGCCGCGCGCGCTTCGCCAATGCCCGTGCCTCCTCCACCGAGGCCAAGAGCATGCTCGACGAGGCCCGCGCCCTGGAGAAGAAGGCCGTGCGCGCCGTGCTCGCCCGCGCCGACGTCGTCTGCGTCACCCTGGCCAGCCTGGGCTCCAGCGTGCTCGCCAGCGAGGAGTTCGACCTGGCCCTGCTCGACGAGGCCACCCAGGCCACCGAGCCCCTCGCGCTGCTCGGCTTCCTGCGCGCGCCGAAGGTCATCCTCGCCGGAGACCCGCAGCAGCTCCCACCCACCGTCCTCTCACAGGAGGCCGCCAAGGCCGGCCTCGGGGTGAGCCTCTTCGAGCGCCTCCTCAAGGACCACGGCGAGGGCGTCAAGCGCATGCTGCGCGAGCAGTACCGGATGAACGCGGCCATCATGGACTTCCCCTCGCGCGAGATGTACGGCGGCGAGCTGCGCGCCCACCCGTCCGTGGCGGAGCGCACGCTCGCGGACGTCCTCACGCCGGGCGCGGAGGTGGATGCCCCGCCCGTCATCTACCTGGACACCGCCGGCAAGGGCTTCGACGAGGAGGTGGAGACCACCACGCGCAGCCTCTTCAATGACGGCGAGGCCGGCCTCATTGAGGCGCGCGTGAAGGCCCTGCTCGCCCTGGGACTGTCGCCGCGCGAGCTGGCCGTGATTACGCCCTACAGCGCCCAGGCCCACCGCCTGCGCGAGCGCGTGGAGGCGCTCCACCCCGACGTGGAGGTGGACACCGTGGACGCCTTCCAGGGCCGGGAGAAGGACGCCATCCTCGTCTCCCTCACCCGCTCCAACGGCGAGGGCCAGCTCGGCTTCCTCACCGACTTGCGCCGCATGAACGTCGCCCTCACCCGCGCGCGCCGGCATCTCTTCGTGGTGGGCGACTCCGCGACGCTCAGCGGCCACCCCTTCTACGCGCGCTTCATCGAGGGCACCCAGGCCACCGGCGCCTACCGCTCCGCCTGGGAGTGGCCAGACGCAATGGAGTGACAATGCGGCCCCGGTGCGGGTCCACTCCGACCCGACCCTGCGGTACTACGCAAGGAGTGCGAGTCACGAGCGCCTCTTTTGTCGCAGGGCTGCACAATTTTTGTCACCCCGCGCGCCTGGATTTGGGGTGTTGTCCTGGAATTCCGAGCGCTTGGACGCAGACCACTGTCCGGCACGGAACATGCTTCTCCCCACGGTGGGGAGGAACCGCCAAATGCCTCAACGGCCCACTGTGACGCAGGAGAACGACGTCTGGGTTCTCCGTATCGAGAAGGACAACGGGAAGATGCAGGAGTACCGCTGTGCGACGGAGAACCAGGCGCGGCAGCTCGCGATGGTGCTCTCGAAGCCAGACACGGGCGGGCCGCCGCGCGCGCCAGCCGAGTCACGCTAGAAGACTCCGCCTCCCGCCCGCCGGCCACATGGCAGGCGGCGATTCTCATGCGGGCCGTTAACGGGTAAGGCACGGGGCAGGAGGCTCCCGTGCCCGCACCCTTCGAGTCCCTCACCGTTGATGCGCAGGGCCTGCCCCTGCACGTGCGCCAGCGCAATGCGTCGGGCGCGCCGGCCGTCCTGTTCCTCCACGGCTGGCTGGACCACTCGCACAGCTTCGACGCGCTCACCGCGCACCTGCCCGACGACTGGCGCCTGGTGATGATGGACTTCCGCGGCATGGGCCGCAGCGGGCACGTGGGCGGCGGGGGCACCTACCACTTCAGCGACTACGTCCTGGACGTCGAGTCGGTGCGCGCCGGGCTCGGCCTGGACGCGGTGCACCTCGTCGGGCACTCGCTGGGCGGCATCGTCTCGCTGGCCTACGCCGCCGCGCGGCCGGACGCGGTGAAGAGCGTCTTCCTCATCGAGAGCATCGGCCCCACCGCCGGCGCGCCTGGCCTGGCGCTGCAGCGGCTGCGCGGCTTCCTGGACGACTCGCACCGGCCGCCCAACCGCAAGCGCTACCCGAGCGTGGAGGCCGCCGCCGCACGTCTGCGGGAGAACAATCCCTCCCTGCCCGAGCCGGCCGCGCTGCACCTGGCCCGACACGGCACGGAGGCCTTCGAGGACGGCGTGGCCTTCACGTTTGATCCGCGACACCGCCGCCGCTTCGGCATGAGCTACGACGAGGCGCAGTGGCTGGCGGTGCAGGCCGGAATCCGGTGCCCGGTGCGGCTGCTCCGAGGCACCGAGGGACTGGTCCCCGACGAGGCCCTGCTGCGCCGCCGGCTGGACGGGCTGCCCACGCTCGCCGGGCCGACGCTCATGCTCCCCGGGGGCCACCACGTCCACATGGAGCAGCCCGAAGACGTGGCCCGCGCCGTCACCGACTTCGTCGAAAAAGCCTGAGCGGATCCTGAGCGGAGCCTGGAGGGACCCTGAACTCCCTCCAAAAAGGTCGGGAAAAACCTTTCACCCTCCAGGGCAAGACTCTTCCTTTCTTCCCCCAAGCGGGGAACTCCGTTCCACAACCCCTTGATTTCACGAGCCCGTTCCCCGCGCGCCGGTTGGTACGCGAATTGATTAGGGAGGGCGCGGTGGATCACGCACCGGGCGGGGTTGGGAGAAGGGTGGGGAGCGGAAGATGAGGATGGGGCTGAGGGGGCGTTTGCTCGCGCTGGCGTTGCTCGCCATCACCGGAGCGGCCTGCCACGAGGGGGATGAAACCCGCGCGGTGCAGGCGACGGCGGTGTTGGACGTGGACGTGCTCGACTTCGGCGAGGTGCCGGTGGGCGAGTGGCGTGAGAAGGAAGTACGCATCCGGAACGTCGGCTATGTGCCCTTCTTCGCGCTCGACGCGCTGGGGCTGGCCGGCAACCCCTCCTATGAGGTGGAGCTCGGGGAGGGCGGCGGAAGGGTGGAGCCGGGCGAGTCGCACCTGGTGCACGTGCGCTTCCACCCGCTGAAGGAGGGCAACACCGAAGAGACGGTGCACGTGACGACGGACGCCAACCAGGGCGCCCAGGCGCAGGTGCGCGTCATGGGCCTGGGGACGCCCACGCACATCGGCGTGTACCCGCCCCTGCTGGACTACGAGACGCTGGAGGTGGAGAGCGACCGTACGCTCGACGTCACCGTCACCAACCCGGTGGACCTGCCGCTGACGCTGGTGGTGCAGGGTGACACCCCGGACCCCTTCACTCCGGACACCATCACCATTCCGCCCTTCGCCTCGCAGAAGGTCAGCACGAAGTACCTGCCCCGCGCGCTGGGTGCCATGGGCGCGCGCCTGGAAGTCCGCTCGTGCGAGGGCTGCACGCCCTCCGTGGTGGACCTGAAGGGCAACTCGGTGGCCAACGCCTTCGCGTTCGACCCGGCGCCGGTGCCGTTCGACCAGATTCCGGTGCACGAGCGCACCGAGTCCTTCACCCGCGCGCGCAACATCACCTGGCGCCCGGTCACCATCTCCAAGCTCGCCACCAGCGACCGCGCCTTCCAGCCGCTCTCCAAGCCGGAGGGCAGCACGGTGCAGCCGGGCGAGACGGTGGAGGTGAAGATGGAGTTCGCCGCCCGCTTCTCCGGCCCCAACGTGGGCGACCTCACCGTGCACTACGCGTCCGACAAGGCGCGCCAGTCGCAGGTGATTCTGGACGCGCGCGGCGGCCGGCCCACCCTGGCGGTGACGCCGGTGGCGCTCGACTTCGGCGAGCTGCCGGTGGGCGGCAAGGTGGAGAAGCTCATCCGCATCACCAACGCGGGCAGCAACGGGGATTTGCGCTTCACCGGCGTGCGCGCCGACGGCGCCAGCACCCAGTTCAACGTCGACGTGCCCACGCGCGGCACCCAGCGCTACGCGTGGAGCGGCGGCACCTGGCCCACGCTGGACTCGAATGCGCTGACGATTGCCCCCGGCAACGACGCGCTGGAGCTGAAGGTCTACTTCGAGCCCAAGGCGGAGGGCAGCTGGCAGGCCACGCTGTACGTGCGCTCGGACGACATGTTCAACCCGGAGCGCGCCATCGTCCTCACCGGCCGGGCTCGCGCGAGCGGCCCCTGCGTGTATGAATTGCTGCCGCAGCCGGCGATGGACTTCGGCAACGTGGTGCCCGGCCGCGGCGCGGTGCTGGGCTTCTACTTCCGCAACCCGGGCCGCGCCGAGTGCGCGGTGAAGGACATCCACCTCTCCAACGACGCGGGCGGCGCCTTCTTCATGCCCGGCGGCCGGCTCACCGGTGGCGTGGTCGTCTATGACACGGCCTTCAGCGCCATGGTGGCCTTCCGGCCTCCGGCTGAGGGCAGCTACACGGGCGAGCTGAAGCTGACGGTGAACAACCCGGCATACCCCACGGTGACGCTGCCCCTGAAGGGCATGTCGAAGGCGAGCTGCCTCGTGGCCACGCCGTCCTTCGTGGACTTCGGCCCCATCCGCTACGACTGCGCCGCGGCCCCGCGCAAGACGTACGTCTCCAACCGCTGCAGCGAGCCGATTACCGTCTCCGACGCGGAGATTGGCAACGGCACCAGCACCCAGTTCAGCCTGCTGACGCCGGTCACCACGCCGCGCACGCTGGGCCCGGGCGAAGGCTTCGAGCTTGAGGTGGGCTACGCCCGCAACGTGCACGGGCAGCACTTCAGCCCGCTGTACCTGTACACCGACACGGACCCCGGCCCGTTCCTCGTCCCGCTGCTGGCGGAGACGAACCACGAGGGCATCCAGGTGGACCGCTACACGCAGGGCACCGACAGCCAACTGGACGTGCTCTTCGTGGTGTCCAACACCACCACCATGTCGCCCTACCAGAGCCGGCTGAAGGCGGCGATTCCGGACTGGCTGAAGACGGCGAAGGACCAGGGCGTGGACGTGCGCGTGGGCGTCACCAGCACGGGCCTGGTGGCACGCGGCCAGCAGTGCGGCGGCGGGGCCAACGGCGGCGAGGCCGGACGCCTGTTCCCGGTGGACGGCAGCAGCCCGCGCGTGGTGTCCGGCAACAACGCCAACGCGGCCAACATCATCCAGCAGAACCTGGACGTGGGCCTCTGCCACAACCTGGTGCAGGGCCTGGAGACGATGCGCGCGGCGCTGTCCGCGCCGCTGTCCGAGCAGATGGACGACCCGCGCACCGCGCAGGCGAACGACGGCAACGCGGGCTTCACCCGCGCGGCCGCCCGCATGGCGGTGGTGGTGCTGGCCGACGAGGACGACAACTCCGGCTTCAGCCCGGACAGCTACATCCAGTTCCTGCAGACGCTGAAGGGCACGGGCATGTCCCACCGCAGCCAGCTCTACGCGCTGGTGCCCACCGACAGCAGCTGCTCCACCGCCGGCAACGAGGCGGACCGCTTCGTCAGCGTGGCGCGCGGCACGGGCGGCCAGGTGGAGTCCATCTGCCGCTCCGACTACCGCCCGCTGCTCGAGTCGGTCATCCAGCGCGCCGGGGCCCTGCAGGCGGACTTCCCGCTCACGGCGGACCCCACGGGCACGGCGGAGATGACGGTGCGCGTCCAGGGGCAGGTGCTGCCCGGCAGCCGGTGGACGTTTGACGCGGGCAGCAACTCCGTCGTCTTCAACGCGGACGCGGTGCCCACGCCCGGACAGGCCGTGGAGGTCCGCTACCGCAGCGTGTGCAAGGCCCCTCCGTCCTCGCCCTGAGGTTTCACGGACTCGGGGGTTGACACGGGAGTCCGGGCCTTGCGGGAAATGACGCGCCGCGGGCTTCCGCCCCCAGCCCCGGCGCGGCTATCGTGGCGGTCGTCGTGGAAACGTTCGGCCGCTACGAGCTGCTCCGGAGAATCGCCGTTGGCGGTATGGGGGCCGTCTACCTCGCGAGGCAGAAGGGCCCCGTGGGCTTCCAGAAGCTGCTGGTGCTCAAGCGGCTGTTGCCCCACCTGTCCGAGGACGACGAGTTCATCCAGATGTTCCTCGACGAGGGGCGCATCGCCGCGCACCTCAACCACCCCCACATCGCGCAGATCTACGACCTGGGCGACGTGGACGGGCAGTACTTCATCGCCATGGAGTACGTGCACGGCGAGGCGGTGGGGCCGCTGGGGGTGCGCGCCCAGCAGCGCAAGGTGACGATTCCCCTGGGGCTGAAGTGCCGCATCATCGCGGACGCGGCCGCGGGGCTGGACGCGGCGCACAACGCGCGCAGCCCGTCCGGACGGAAGCTGGCGCTGATCCACCGGGACGTGTCGCCGCAGAACGTGCTGGTGGGCTTCAACGGCGGCGTGAAGCTCATCGACTTCGGGGTGGCCAAGGCGTCCGGGAAGCTGTCCCAGACGATGGTGGGCACCATCAAGGGCAAGCACGCGTACATGTCCCCGGAGCAGGCGCGAGGCGAGCCGTTGGACCACCGCTCGGACGTGTATGGCCTGGGGACGGTGTTCTACGAGCTGTTGACGCTGACGCGGCTGTTCAAGCGGGACACGGAGTTCGCCACGCTCAAGGCGGTGGTGGGGGCGAAGATCCTCCCGCCGTCGGAGGTGGTGCCGGAGATTCCCAAGGCGCTGGACGCGATTGTCCTCAAGGCGCTGGCGCGCAAGCGCGAGGAGCGCTTCTCCACGGCGGGTGAGCTGCAGCTCGCGCTGGAGGAGTTCCTCATGCAGCAGAAGCTGCACGCCACGCCCACGCACCTCGCCGCGTTCATGCAGGACATGTACGCGGATGAATTGGAGGAGGAGCGCTTCGCCGCCGAGCCCACCGTCATCCACTACGACCCGAAGCTCGCGGCGCGGCTGGCGGCCAGTGCGCCGTCGGCCGAGGCGAAGCCGGCGCGGCAGGGTGGCGGCTCGTCTCCCGCGGCGTCGCCGGTGAAGGGGAGCTCGTCCGCTTCGGCGGCACCCGTGAAGGCTCCTGGGGCTTCATCCGCGTCGGCGGCGCCCGTGCCGGGTGCACCGGGCCGGACGGTGTCGTCCGCGTCGGTGCCCCCCGTGTCCCCGCCTGCGCGGAGCGCGAGTGGCGGGTCCTCCGCCTCGGCTTCGCCCGTCCCCGCGACTCCTGGCAGGAACGTGGGGGGTGGTTCGCCTGGCCCCGCTTCACCGGGACGGAGCGCGGGGGCCGGCTCTTCCGCGTCCGCCGCGCCCGTGCCGCCCTCGCCGCCGCAGGGCAAGAGCGCTGCGGTGAGCAAGTCACCGGCCGCGGCACCGGGCACGAAGCCTGCCCCAGCGAAGTCCGCTCGGCCCACGGCGGAGGAGGCTCCTCCGCCCCGGCGTGCGCCGCCTCGCGGTGGTGGCCACGGCGAGGGTGAGCGGTAGCAGTCCAGGCTCCAGGCTCCGCCCATGCTGGAGGGACTGGAGCAGGCCTGATCCCACGCAGTCCCTGGTGCGGACTGGAGCGCGGGGACTTCCGCTTCATCGTCCTACGGGACTACCGGTCCTTGCCGTTGAACTTCATCACGTTCAACTTGTCGAGCTCCACGCCGTCCAGGCAGCGCACGTTGATGGCGCGCATCTCCTTGCCATCCGGGCCGGTGCCGCGCGCGAACGAGCGCACGCCGCACGTGGAGCAGAACAGGTGGTGGATGACCTTCTTGTTGAACTGGTAGTCGGTGAGGTCCTTCTCACCGGACTTCAGCGTGAAGTTCTCCACGGGCACGAAGCTGAGCATCGTCCCCGTCTTCTGGCAGATGGAGCAATTACACGACACCGCGGGCTGGGAGAGGTCCAGCTTCACGGAGTAGCGAACCTTCCCGCAGTGACAGCCACCTTCGTAGGTCTTGAGCTCGGTCATGCGCGCATCCTGCCGCCGTCTCTCGGGGCCTGCATTGGAGAAATGCGACACGGGGTAGCATGAGGGCCGCCATGGTCGTCCCCCGCTCCATCCGCTGTGTCGGGCTCCTGCTCGTACTGGCCCTGGGCGCCTGCACACCGAGCTACGTGCGGCACACCGCCCGGGTGCAAGCACTGGCCGAGGCGGAGCAGTACCCCGAGGCCCTGCGGGAGCTGGACGCCGAGGCGGGACGCGAGTCCCTGGACCCGCTGCTGGTGGTGGCGGACCGGGGCGCGCTGCTGCACCGGGCCGGAGAGTGGGAGCAGAGCGCCCGGGCTCTCCAGGAGGCGGCGGAGCTCGCGGACGAGCGAGAGACGGTGCGGCTGTCCGAGGAGCTCTTCGGGAGTGCGCCGTGGCGGATGGGGACGCTGGAGCGACAGGCGCTGCACACCCTGAACGCGCTCAACTTCCTCCAGCTCGGCCGCCCGGAGGAGGCGGCGGTGGAGGCGCGGCTCACGGACGCGCTGCACCTGCGGCAACACCTGGAGGCACGGCACCGCACGGAGCTGGAGCGGAACCTCGCGCTGGTGCCCTTCGACGAGGACTTCCGTGCGTACCTGGAGCGGCTCGCGTTCGGGCTGTACGTGAGCGCGCTGGCGCTCGAGCTGTCGGGAAACGAGGCGTCAGCGTTCATCGACTACCTGGACGCGTGGCGTGTCACCCGCCTGGCGCCCCCGGGAGCGCCCTCGCACCTGGCGCACCTGACGCCGAAGCTCGTCGCGGAGGCCCGGCGGCTGGCTCGCCCGGAGCTGCCGGAGCTGGAGCAGGCACACCCGGAGCCTGTGTCGCCCGCAGCGCCGGATGAAGGGGAGCTGGTGGTCTTCGTGGAAGCCGGCCGCATCCCCGAGCGCTGCGTCGTTCCCATGGGCGAGACCAGCGTCTGGTCCGTCTGCGCGCGGAGCTGGTCTCACGTGAAGGCGCGGGTGGAGGTGGCCGGACAGTCCCAGGAGGCGGAGACCGTCACCTCGCTGGAGAACCTGCTGCTCCGCCGTGGCGCGCTGGGAGCGCTCACCGATACGGAGCGGGCACCGTCGCTCGCGGTGAACCTGGGCACGGCGGTGAGCTGGCTGCTGATTCCTCCCGTGGGAGGCGCGCTGGTCATCCGCCGGGTGTCGGAGGTGAACAACCGCATGGCCCAGGGCTGGCTCAGCCTTCCCGCCGAGTTCCAGGTCGTGCGCCTGCCGGTGCCGAAGGGACGGCAGGTGGTGCGAGTCCGGACGGCAACCCGGGAGCAGGTGCGCGAGGTGGACATCTCCCCCGGCAGGCCCGCGGTGCTCGTCGTGCAGATGGAGTGAGCGCTACCGGGCGCGCTGCCCGGCGAGGCGCGCGCCCTCCTGGAACCTCCGCGCGTCCTCCGGGTGGAAGCGCTCGAGGAGCCGCAGCTCCAGCTCCATCACGCGTGCCGCGGGGTCCGAGAGATTCGGCGCGGGGTCGCCATACCGGACCCGGAAGACGCGCACGTAGCTGCGCCCCTCCGACTCCCAGCCCCGGAGCAGGAGTCCGTAGGACTCCGGGACGTCCCCCTCTCCCCTCCGAGCAGGCACGGAGAGGGTGCGCACACCCCGCTCCGCCGACTCCTCCCCCTGCCCCGTCAGTCCCTTCGCCTCGGTCCAGAGGCTGTCCAGGGGGACGTCGTAGGCGTAGTCGTAGAGCTGCTGTTGCAGGTACCCCTCCTCCGCGAGGCCCTGGCGGATACCGCCACAGCCGGCGAGGAGGACGGCCCCCGTGAGGGACAGGCGGCGAAGGAGGAGACGCATGCCCGCGCAGTCAAGCCCGCGAAGGCCCGCCACGACAAGCCGGCGTGCGCGGCTACAGGCTCGCCAGCGCGACGCGGTACAGCGCGCGGTAGCCCATGCGCGGCGCGGGCTCGAAGCGGTCCGCGTTGAAGATGTCCTTCAGCAGCGCCTGGCCCTCCGCCGACGCCTGCAGGCCCAGCAGCGAGGACTCCAGCGTGCTCACCAACTCCGGCGGCAGGCCCATGGCCACGGGCACCCCGTCATTGGGCGCCTCGTCCGTGTACGCAATCAGCTCGAAGCGGCGCCCCGCGCCAGGGCCCAGCACGTCCTCCACACCCGTGGCGAACGTCAGGCCCGTGGAGGCCGGCGGGCAGAAGACGCTCGCCACGTCCGCCTTGCCGTCCAGCACCGCCTCCAGCGCGCCCCGGTACGAGCCGGTGAATTGCTGCGCGGAGAAGGCCCGCGTGGGCTCATGCCCCTGCGCCTTGAGGTACGCGGTGGGCAGCAGGTAGCCCGCCACCGAATCCCGGTCCACCCACGCCGCCGTGGTGCCCTTCAGCCGCTCCACCGTCAGCCCCGCCCCCGCCCGGCACACCAATGCCGACCGGTAGGAGGACATGCCCCGGCGCACCCCGCGCACCACCACCCGCACGCCCATCGCCTCCATCCGAGCGCAGACGAAGGGCGGCGCCCAGGCCGCGTCCGCCCGCCCGGACAGGAGGTCCTTGGCGAGCGTCTCGTAGCTGGGCGCCACGGACACCTCCACCACCTTGCCCAGGGCCCGCTGAAGGAACGCCGCGAGCCGCTCCGCGCGCTCCCGCGCCGTCTCGTTGCCCAGCGAAGGAGGCAGCCCGAAGCGGAACGAATGCCGGGGGCCGGATGGGACTTGCAGGGTCATGCAGTCCCCTAACTACCCCTCCCTGCCCAGTCGCGCCACTTCGTCGTCGGCCAACCCGAAAGTGGCCTGGAGCATGTCCAGGATGCGCTGCTCCGCCAGGCTCGGCTCGCCGCCCGCGTGGGCAATCTTCGTCGCCAGCCGGTAGGCCTTGACCCGCTGGGTATGGGTGGTGAGCCCGTGCGCCAGCACCTGGAGCCGCTGGGGCAGCCCCTCCGCGGCCAGGGCCACCACCGACTCGCTGACGAAGCTCTGCGCGCGCTCCGGGCTGACGTTCTCGAAGAGGGGGTCCGCCGCGAAGCTCTCCACCAGCGCCCGCGCCTCGGCCTCCTTCAGCTTCCCGTCCGCGGCGCTCACCAGCACCATGACCTCCGCGAACAGCCGCTCCAGGGGCTCGCCCAGCGCCTCCGCCAGGCTGCCGCCGTTCTCGATGACGTCGATGATTTGCGCCACCTCGTCTTCGGAGATGCCCAGCGCGGCCTGGAACGTCTTCAAGAGGCCCAGCTCGTTGCGCGTGGCCCGCTGGTCCGCCAGCGCCACCGCCGCCGCCAACCCGAAGGCCAGCATCCGGTTCTTGTGGTCCGGCAGCCGGCGCCGCAGCGAGGCCAGCACCTCCTCCAAATCGTTCGCCTCGGAAAGCCGCGCCGCGCTCGTCTCCACCAGCGCGTTCAATTCGTCGGGCTTCGTGCCCTCGAACTCCGGCCGCTCCAGCACGCGGCTGAGCAGCGTCTGCATCTCCCGCTGCGACACCCGGCCGTCGGCCATGGCGGCCAGCAGCATCGCCTCCACCAGCGCGCCGTTGCGGTCCTTGCGCGCTTTTACTGCCTGCTCTCGAGCCATGGGCTGGCGCTCCCTTGCGTATCGTTCGAATCCGTTGTCGGTGCCCCATCTTCCCGCGCGTGCAGCGGGTCGGGGTTGAGCGTCTTGTCCAGGAGGTGCGACGGCCGCACGTTCATCATCGCGTTGAGCACGCTCTGACGGACGTTCGGAATCTCCTTGCCCAGCTCCTCCACCAGCCGCTGCATCCGCTTGCGCTGGAGGTTCTCCTGCGTGCCGCACAAATCACAGGGGATGATGGGAAACTGCATCAGCTCCGCGAACTTCGCGATGTCCTTCTCCGGCGCGTAGCACAGCGGGCGGATGACCACGTTGCGCCCGTCGTCACTTCGGAGCAACGGCGGCATCGCCTTGATGGAGCCGGCGAAGAAGAGGTTCAACAGCAGCGTGTGGATGAGGTCGTCCCGGTGGTGGCCCAGGGCAATCTTGGTGCAGCCCAGCTCCACCGCCGCCGTGTAGAGGATGCCGCGGCGCATCCGCGAGCACACCGAGCACTGCGTCTTGCCGGGAGGCGTCTTCTCCAGGACGATGCTGTAGGTGTCCTCCTTCAGCATCTTGTAGGCGTAGCCCTCGCGCTGGAAGTAGCCCTCCAGCTTGTCCGCGGGGAAGCCGGGGTGGCCCTGGTCCAGGTTCACTGCCAGCAGCTCGAACTTCACGGGCGCTCGCCGCTGCAGCTCCCGCAGCAGATGGAGCATCGTGTAGGAGTCCTTGCCTCCCGACACGCCCACCATGATGCGGTCCCCCGCCTCGATGAGGCGGTGGTCCGCGATAGCCCGGCCCATGTGGCCAAGCAGACTCTTCTCCAGGCGCTGGACGTCGTTCATCGGCGTGGCCATCCTAGCGGCGGCCCGGGAAAAAACACCTCAAAGGGAAGCCCTGGTCCGCTAGCCTGCCCAGCCCGATGCCGACCTACCCGCAGGGTGCCGTGGACGTGGTGGATTCCGCTGGTGCGCAGAGCGCCACGCGCAAGCTCGAGGAGGCTCGCGAGATTGCCGTGGACCTGGAGGCGGACTCCATGCACGCCTTCCGCGCCCGGCTGTGCTTCCTCCAGCTCGCCACCGACGACGACGTCTTCCTCTTCGACACCCTCCAGCCCGGGGTGGAGGCCCGCCTGCTCGCCCCGCTGATGGCCGACCCGGCGCGCACCAAGTTCTTCCACGCCGCGCAGGGGGACCTGCAGTTCCTCGCCGAGGCGGGCGTCCGGGTGCAGGGCCTGTTCGATACCCACCGGGCGGCCACGCTGCTGGGTTGGCCCAAGGTGGGCCTGGCCGACGTCGCCCGCGAACGGCTGGGCGTGGACCTGCCCAAGGAGCACCAGCAGTCGGACTTCTCCATCCGCCCGCTGCCCGCCGGCATGCGCGAGTACATCGCCAACGACGTGCGCTACCTCTGCGAGCTGGGCCGCAACGTCCGCGACGCGTGCAGGGAGGCGGACATCCTGGAAGAGGTGCTGCTGGACTGCGTGCGCCTGTGTGACGAGGCGGTGGCGCGGCCCGACGTGGGCGCGGACTTCAAGCCCAAGCTGCCGCGCGCCGGGATGAACCCCGCCCAGATGGCCCTGGCCAACGCCATTGCCCACGCGCTGCACCGCAAGCGGCTGGAGTGGGCGGAGAAGGAGAACGTCCCCATGGGGCGCATGCTCTCCAACATGGCGATGGGTGACATCGCCGTGAAGCTTCCCACGAACCCCCGCGAGCTGGCGCGCATGGCCGGTGTGCGCGGCTCCTTCGTCCGCACGTATGGCGACGAGGTGCTCGGCGTGGTGCGCGAATTGGTGGAGAAGTCGCGCAAGGGAGAGCTGGAGCCCGAGCGCGAGGCCAAGGGGCCCCGGGACGTGAACCGGCGCAAGCGCGAGGACGCCCTCAAGCAGTTCCGCGTGGAGAAGGCCACCGAGCGCAAGGTGACGCCCAGCGCGGTGCTGCCCAACCCCATCCTCGAAATGCTCGCGGGCCGGCCGCCGAAGGACGTGGAGGAGCTGGCCCAGGTGCCCTACTTCGGCGAGAAGCGGGTGCGGCTGTACGGCCTGGCGCTCATCGAGCTGCTCGCCAAACACCCCGTGCTCAACGGCTGACACATGGGGTGACACCGTCACCGCAATCTTTCCCCGTCTCGGGGAGGCAGGCGTTCCACGCCCGCCTGCGTCACGCCTGACACCCGCGCGGGGCGCTATCGCCGCGAGGTGGCGAGTGGTGGAATGTCCGAGGCTGCGGGCCGTTGTGTCCCGCGAGCGGAGACCTTCCTGATGCGGCTCGGACACCTCGGCGCGGCGACGTGCCTCCTGACGGCGCTCACCCTCGCCGGCTGTGCGAGCACGCGGCAGGAGCCGCCCTCCCCCAAGGCCCCGGCAGCGCCCGTGGCGGCCCGCGAAGCGGTGCCCTCCGCCGTGTCCTCCGACGAAGGACCGCGCGCCCTCGTTCCGCCGAAGCTGCGGCTGGACGTGCGGGCCCGCCCGCTGCGGCAGGCGGTGACGCTGGAGCTGGACCCGCGCAAGGAGGCCTTCCGCGGCACGGCGGACGTGGACCTCACCCTGACGGAGGCCACGCGTGAGCTGTGGCTCCATGGCGAGGAGTTGGACGTGGAGGCCGCCACCCTCGAGGTGAATGGCCGGAAGGTGCCCGTCACCGCGCTGCCCATGGGGGAGTTCCTCGCCTTCGTCACCGAGGAGCCGGTGGGGCCCGGTGCCGCCACGTTGCACGTGGAGTACATGGGCCGCGCGCTCGCGAACGAGGACTCCGGCATCTTCCGCGAGCAGGACGACGGGCGCTGGTACGCGATGACGCAGTTCGAGGCGCTGTACGCGCGGCGCGCCTTCCCCTGCTTCGACGAGCCCGGCTTCAAGCTTCCCTGGCAGCTCACCCTGCGCGTGCGCGCGGAGGACGGCGCCTTCTCCAACTCGCTGGTGGAGGCCGAGGAGCGCGGCGAGGACGGCTGGAAGACGGTGCGCTTCCGGCCCACGCCGCCGCTGCCCTCATACCTCGTGGCCTTCGCGGTGGGCCCCTTCGACGTGGTGGACGCGGGCAGGGCGGGCCGCAACGCCGTGCCGGTGCGCATGTTGGTGCCGCGCGGCCATGGCGCCGAGGCCGCCTGGGCCGCGCGCGTCACGCCGCCGCTGCTGGAGCGGCTGGAGGAGTGGTTCGGCACGCCCTACCCCTTCGCGAAGCTGGACGTGCTGGCCGTGCCCGGCGGGCCGGGCGGCGCCATGGAGCACCCGGGCCTCATCACCTTCGGCGCGCAGTCCATCCTGGGCCCGGTGGAGGGGGACTCGCTGTGGCGCCAGCGCGCCTTCGCGGAGACGCAGGCGCACGAGCTGGCGCACCAGTGGTTCGGCAACCTCGTCACCATGGCGTGGTGGGACGACCTGTGGCTCAACGAGTCCTTCGCGGACTGGCTCGCGTACAAAATCGTCACGCAGTGGCAGCCCGGGTGGCGCTGGGACGTGCGCCGCGTGGAGGCGCGCGGCCAGGCCATGGCGGAGGACCAGCTCGTCAGCGCCCGCAGCATCCGCCAGCCCATCGAGTCCGTCGGCGACATCAACGGCGCCTTCGACGGCATCACCTACGGCAAGGGCGCCGCGGTGCTGGCCATGTTCGAGTCCTGGCTGGGGCCGGACGCCTTCCAGCTCGGCGTGCGCCGCTACCTCCAGTCGCATGCGCGCGGCACCGCGACGACCTCCGACTTCTTCCAGGCCCTCTCCGCCACCGTGGACCGGGACGTGGGGCCCGCGTTCTCCACCTTCCTGGACCAGCCCGGCGTGCCGCTGGTGTCCATGGAGCTCCAGTGCCCCAAGGGCGCGCCGCCCCAGCTCGCCCTGGCGCAGCGGCGCTACCTGCCGCTGGGCTCTCCCGGTGGAGAAGACGCGACGCCGTGGCGGGTGCCGGTGTGCGTGGTCTACACGGCCGGTGGCGCCAAGGCCCGCGCGTGCACGGTGCTCGCGGAGCCCACGGGCACGCTGGTGCTGAAGGACGCGAAGGCCTGCCCGGAGCAGGTCCACCCCAACGCGGACGGGCGCGGCTACTACCACGCGCTGCTGCACGGAGACGGACTGGAGCGGCTGGCGCGCCGGGGCGGCCAGGGCCTGAGCATCACCGAGCGCCGCGTGCTGATGGACGACGCACAGGCCCTGGTGGCGAGCGGTGACCTCGACGTGGCCCAGGCGCTCACGCTGACCACGCGGCTGCTGCGCCCGGAGGACCCGGACCTGTTGGCGGGCGCGGTGGGCGTGGTGGGCAGCGTGCGAGACGAGTTCGTTCCCGACGCGCTCCTGCCACACCGCGCGCGCTTCGTGCGCGGGCTCTTCGGTCCGCTCGCGCGCAAGCTGGGCTTCGTGTCGCGCCCGGGCGAGAGCGAGGACCAGCGCATGCTGCGCCCGCTGCTGGTGTGGATGGTGGCCAACGTGGGCGAGGACTCCACCTTGCGCGCCGACGCCCGCAGGCTCGCCCTGCGCTGGCTGAAGGACCGGAGCGCCCTCTCCCTGGACGCGGCCTCCGCCGTGCTCAGCACCGCCGCGGCCTCGGGTGACGCCGCCCTGCACCAGCGCCTGCGCGAGGCCCTGCGCTCCACGCCGAGCGGCCGCGAGCGCGAGCTCATCTTCGGCGCGCTGGGCACCTTCAAGGACCCGGCGCTCTCTCGCGCCAGCCTGGACCTGCTGCTGGCCCCGGAGGTGGACGCACGCGAGGCGCTGCCCATCCTCTTCGGCCAGCTCTCCGAGCCCCCCACCCGCGCCGGCGCCTTCGGCTTCCTGCGCGAGCACTTCGAGCCGCTGCGCCAGCGCCTTCCCCGCGACATCTCCACGTGGCTGCTGGCCACCGGCAGCTTCTTCTGCGACGCCGAGCACCGCCAGCAGGTGGCCGACTTCTTCGGCCCGCACGCACGGCAAATCGAGGGCGGCGAGCGCACCCTGGCGCAGTCGCTGGAACGCGTGGACCTGTGCATCGCCCAGCGCGAGGCCCTGCGCCCGGGGCTGGAGCGATTCCTGACGCGCTACTGACAGCCGGTGCAGGGTTGTGTGCTCACGCGGACTCCTCATTTCCCGAGGGGACGGGAGGTGAGCGCGCACAGGGCCCACCGTTGAACACGCACCCCGGGGCCCCCCACTTCAGGTTGCCAGCCGGACGCGCGTGCATAGCTTTGTCCTCCTCGTGGAGGTGTACGCAATGCTGGGAGCCAGGGTGGACGGTGCACGCGCGGACATTTCCCGTTGCATCGCCGCGAGCCTCCAGTGCCAGGCGTCCTGCGAGGAAGGCATGGCGCGCATGGTGGCCCGCGGACAGCCGATGGGCGGCGAGGTGGTACGCCTGCTCCGGCAGTGTGCGGAGCTGTGCGAGCTGAACGTGCGCGCGCTGCAGAAGGAGAGCCGGCTGGCCCGCCGCACCGCCAGCCTGTGCTTCGAGCTGGGCAACCGCGTGGCCCGTACCGCGTGGCTGGACGCGGAGGACCCGGACTCCTACGCGCTCGCCCGCGACGCGCTGCAGCTGGCCCGCGCGTGCAGGCCCCTGCTGTTCGCTCACTGACACTTCTTCAGAGCGTCACGCCGTACAGCGCGCCGTACTTCTCGCGCAGGTAGGCGAGGAAGTCCGCGTCGGTGAGGCCCTTTCCCGTCACGCCCCGCACCAGCTCCTCGGCCGGCAGGCGGAAGCCCTGGCTGTGGACGTTGGCGCGCAGCCAGTCGCGCAGGGGCAGCAGCTCACCCCGGCGCAGGTGGCCCTGGAGGTCCGGCAGCGCCCGCTCCGCGGCCCGGTAGAGGGACGCGGCGTAGAGGTTGCCCAGCGAGTACGTGGGGAAGTAGCCCAGCTCGCCCCAGGCCCAGTGGATGTCCTGGAGCACGCCGCGCGTGTCGTCGGGCGGGACGATGCCCAGGTACTTCTCCATGCGCGCGTTCCACGCGGCGGGCAGGTCCGAAAGCGGCAGCTCGTCGCGCACGAGCAGCAGCTCCAGCTCGTAGCGCAGGGCGATGTGGAGGTTGTACGTCAGCTCGTCGGATTCGATGCGGATGAGCGAGGGGCTCACCTCGTTGACGGCGGCGTGGAAGCCCTCCACGTCCACGCCGGCCAGGGCGTCCGGGAAGGCGGCGCGCAGCCCGGGGAAGTAGTGCTCCCAGAAGGGCCGGCTCCGGCCGACGATGTTCTCCCAGAGGCGGGACTGGGACTCGTGCAGGCCCATGGAGGGCGCGGCGGCCAGCGGCGTGCGGAAGTGCTCGAGCGCGAAGCCCTGCTCGTACAGGCCGTGGCCCGCCTCGTGGATGGTGCTGAAGATGGCGGACAGCGGGTTGGACTCGTCCAGGTGCGTGGTGAGGCGCACGTCCAAGGGGTGCGTGCCGCCGGTGAAGGGGTGGATGCTGACGTCCTGCCGGCCCGCCTCCAGGTCGAAGCCAATGTCCTTCAAGAGCCGCACGGTGAAGGCCCACTGCGCGTCCCTGTCGTACCGGCGCCCGTCGAAGAGGCGGGGCACGGTGCGGCGCGCGGCGGCGAGCTTGCCCACCATGGGGATGAGCTGCTCGCGCAGCGCGGCCAGCACCGGGGTGAGCCGCTCCACGCGCATGCCGGGCTCGTGGCCCTCCAGCAGCGCGTCGTAGCGCTCGCCGCCGTGGCCGTAGGCGTCTGCCTGCTCGCGGCGCAGCTCCAGCAGGCGCCCCAGCGCGGGCTGGAAGAGGGCGAAGCGCCTCTCCTTTCGCGCCTCGCGCCACGCGTGGAGGGAGCGGCTCTGGGCCTCGGAGAGGGCCTTCACCAGCGCGGAGGGGACGCGCACCTCGCGCTCCCGCTCGCGGCTGAGCACGCGCACCATGGCGCGCTCGTCCTCCGAGAGGTCGTCCTGGGTGGCGGCCTTGGCGAGGGCCTCGCCCAGCCGGGGGTGCACCAGCCGCTCGTGGTGCAGCCCCTGGAGGGTGGAGAGCTGGTGGGCGCGCGCGGGGCCCGCCTTGGCGGGCAGGTACGTCTCCTGGTCCCAGGTGGCCAGGCCGATGAGGCCCTGGAGGTCGCGGAGCTCCTGCATTCGGGAGAGCAGCCAGGTATCCATGCCCGGGATTCTTAGCGCGCTTCGCGGCGGACTTTCGCGAGAGACGCACTCGGGGGTATGAGGGCTGCGCGATGGCCAACGTCCTTCAGTTCTTCATGTCCCCCGATGACGAAGTCGCCTTCTTCCGCTTCCTGGAGCGCTTCACGTTGGAGGTCTACCCGCGGCGCGTCCCCGAGGACTGGAAGACCTTCCGCGCGAGCATGGAGAACATCCCCAAGCTCCCGCCCGAGGACCTCTACATGGTGGCCACCGACCTCGGCCCCGCCATCGTGGACAAGGTGAAGCGCGGGCCCGACAAGGGGCACTGGCGCATCGACGAGGTGCGCTCGCCCGTCATCTTCATGGAGCGCTCGCGCCCCAACGAGGAGGGCGAGCTGCTCAGCGGCCAGTTCTGGGCGGAGCTGGACATCACCGCGCAGACGGGCCGCAAGAACGCGGCGCCGGACAGGTTCCGGCTCCTGTTCCTGGAGATTGAGGAGTTCGTGAAGAAGACCTACCGCAAGGGCGACCCCAAGGGCTTCTTCGTCGGCCCCAAGGCCGCGCGCCTCTTCAAGGAAGGCCTGGTGCTGCGCGACTCCGCGTTCCGCGGCGGCACGGTGGCGCCGTACAAGTAGGCGCCGCCGCGCGTGTCACGGACTACGAGCCGGTGGCCACTTCGGCCATCTTCCGGAGCATGGGCGCCTCGGAGAGGAACTTCAGCTCCGGGTGCTTGTCCTCGGCGTGCTGGAGCGCCCAGTCGTCGCGGAAGAGCACCAGGGGCAGGCCGTCGCGGTCCTGCACCGTCTGGCGGTTGCCTTCCCAGTCGAACGACTTCGGGTCGAAGTTGGCGCCCACCACCCAGCGCGCGTGGCCGAAGGGCAGCCGGTCCAGGGCAATCTTCGCCCCGTACTCGTGCTCCAGGCGGTACTGCAGCACCTCGAACTGGAGGGCGCCCACCACCCCGACGATGGGGTCCTTCATGCCCATGTGGAGCTGCTGGAAGATCTGCACCGTGCCCTCTTCCGAGAGCTGCTCCAGCCCCTTCTCCATCTGCTTGCGGCGCAGCGGGTCCTTGGAGCGCACCACGGCGAAGTGCTCCGGGCTGAAGCGCGGCACGCCCTCGAACTCCACCTCGGTGCTGCCCTCGGCCAGCGTGTCGCCGATGCGGTACTGCCCCGGGTCGAACAGGCCGATGACGTCTCCCGGCCAGGCGTCTTCAATCGCCGTGCGCTCGGCGGCCATGAACTGGCTCGGCTTGGCCAGGCGCACTTCCTTGCCCAGGCGCGAGTGGAAGGCGCTCATGCCCTTCACGTAGCGGCCGCTCACCACGCGCATGAAGGCGATGCGGTCCCGGTGCGCCGGGTCCATGTTCGCCTGAATCTTGAAGACGAAGCCCGCGAACTTGGGGTTGCTGGGCTCGCGGGGCCCCTTCGTGGTGGGGCGCGCGGTGGGCGCGGGCGCCAGGTCCAGGAACGCGTCCAGGAAGGGGCGCACGCCGAAGTTCGTCATCGCGCTGCCGAAGAACATGGGGGAGAGCTGACCCGAGTCGTGCTTCTCGCGGGTGAACTCGTCGCCGCCGATGTCGAGCAGCTCGATGTCGCCGTGGAGCTTCTCCAGCTCCGACTCGGTGAGGATGGTCTTGATTTCGTCCGAGTCGATGGAGACCGAGCGCTCCGCCACTTCCGACTCGCCGTGGGAGCCCTCGGCGGAGAAGACGTGGACGACGCGGGCCTGCCGGTCATAGACGCCGCGGAAGTCCGGCCCCATGCCGATGGGCCAGTTCATCGGGTAGGAGCGGATGCCGAGCACCTGCTCCAGCTCGTCCATGAGGTCCAGGGGCTCGCGGCCGTACCGGTCCAGCTTGTTGACGAAGGTGAAGATGGGGATGCCGCGCAGGCGGCAGACCTTGAAGAGCTTCTTGGTCTGCGGCTCGACGCCCTTCGCGGCGTCGATGAGCATCACCGCCGAGTCGGCCGCCGCGAGGGTGCGGTAGGTGTCCTCGGAGAAGTCCTGGTGGCCCGGGGTGTCCAGCAGGTTCACCGCGTGGTCGCGGTAGACGAACTGGAGGACGGACGACGTCACGGAGATGCCGCGCTCCTTCTCCAGCTCCATCCAGTCGGAGGTGGCGTGGCGCCGCGCCCGTTTGGCCTTCACGCTGCCGGCCAGGTGGATGGCGCCGCCGTAGAGAAGCAGCTTCTCCGTCAGCGTGGTCTTGCCCGCGTCGGGGTGGGAGATGATCGCGAAGGTCCGCCTGCGGGCGACCTCCCTGTCGAGCTCGTTCGTCATGACCCGAGGCCAACTATCACGCGCGGTCTTTCCTTGCAGCCCGCAACGAGCCCCGGGCGGTCAGGCCGGAGCCCGGGCGGCGGAGCGGGCCTTTCCCTGGGACGTGAAGTCGCTCTCCCCGCCTGCTCGCCTGCCCTCCTGGACGTGAGACGGGGTGGGACTGGCAGTTGGCCCCGCGCCGCCCCACCTTCGGGGTAGCCATGGGCGTGGAATGGAAGGACAACATCGACGTCGCGGACATGCTGGAGCGGGTGGCGGACCTGCTGGAGGCGCAGGACGCCATGCCCTTCCGGGTGAATGCGTACCGGAAGGCCGCCACGAGCATCGCGAAGTGGCCGAAGCCGGTGGCGGAGGTGCTCGCCGCGGAGGGTGAGGCGGGGCTGCGCGAGCTGCCCGGGGTGGGCAAGAGCATCGCGGCGGCGGTGGCGGAGTGGGTGCGGACGGGGGCGCTGGGACTGCTCGAGCGGCTGGAGTCCGAGGCGTCGCCGGAGCAGCTGCTCGCGAGCGTGCCCGGCATCGGCCCGGAGCTGGCGCACCGCATCCACGCGGAGCTGGGAGTGCGCTCGTTGGAGGAGCTGGAGCAGGCGGCGCACGACGGAAGCCTGGAGCAGGTGGAAGGCTTCGGGCCCCGGCGTGGACAGCAGGTGCGCGAGCTGCTGGCGGCGCGGCTCGGACGTCAGCGGCGCGGGGCGGCGCGGCTGCAGGCGGCCACGGCCGAGGGGGCGCAGCCGGAGATTGGACTGCTGCTGGAGATGGACGAGGAGTACCGGCGGCGCGCGGCGGCGGGAAGCCTGCGGAAGATTGCGCCGCGCAGGTTCAACCCGTCGGGCGAGGCGTGGCTGCCGGTGCTGCGCCGCACGGTGGACGGGTGGAACTTCCGGGCGCTGTTCTCCAACACGGCGCTGGCGCACCAGCAGGGCACCACGAAGGACTGGGTGGTGCTGTACTTCGACAAGGACGACGAGGAGGGCCAGTGCACCGTCGTCACCGCGCACGGTGGCCCGCTCGACGGCAGGCGCGTGGTGCGCGGCCGCGAGGTGGAGTGCCTCGCGTACTACGGCGTGGAGGCCGAGGAGACGCAGCCGGGCGCGTGAAGTCCCGGAAGTCCGGCAGCGAGCGACATGACATGCCAGCGCGGCTCCAGCCGGGTAGGATTCACTCCGATGGCCACCAAGGACGAACTGCTCACGGACGTGCTCCAGCTTCCTCCCGAGGAGCGCGCTGAAGTCGCGCACAAGCTGCTGCTCAGCCTGGATGAGAGTCCGGACGATGGAAACGTCGAGGCCGAGTGGGCTCCGGAGCTGGAGCGTCGTGCCGAGGACATCCGGCAGGGCCGCGTCCAGACGGTCCCCTGGGAAGAAGTCGAGGCCCGAATCACCGCCCGACTGAAGTCCCGGCGCTGATGCTGCAAATCGAGCTCCACCCCGAAGCCGCCCAGGAAGTGGGCATCATCGTGGACTGGTACGAGGAGCGACGTGCCGGCCTGGGTGCGGAGTTCTTCGCGGACCTTCAGGGACATCTGAGGGCCATCGCCTCGAGCCCTCACACCTGGCCGCTCTGGCCGGACGCGCGCGCGAAGCCGCTGGGCATCCATCGCTTCGTCATGGTGCGGTTTCCCTACGGCCTGCCGTACATGGTCTTCAACGAGCGGGTGTTCATCCTGGCGATTGCCCACGCTCGCCAGCGCCCCTCGTACTGGCTGCGACGCGCACCGCGAGCCGCGCACTAGCAGGGGCCCGGCGACTCCCGGGCCCCGCCCGTGTCACCGCTCAGTCGTACGTCGCGATGTACTGGAAGATGGCGGCGTAGAACTCCGGCTCGTCGAACGTGTCCGGCCCCACGCCCACCACGTCCAGGTGGTCCTGGGAGATGACGCTGGAGGTGGACGTCATCTGCGCGCTCGTCGGCGCGTTGAGGCTCGTCACCGCGGCGACGGACGTGTCGTTCGTCACCGAGTCGAACCCGAACGTCGACTCCGAGTAGCGCAGCCGGGTGCCCATCTGCTGCGAGTTGATGCCCACCAGGCCGTCGTCATCCGCCTCGTTGCGCACGCCGTCGCCGCAGCCGCCCGCGCCGTCGTTGTCGCCGTCGTTCGCGCAGTACCCGTCCCCGTCGATGTCGAAGAAGAACTCGCTCAAGAGGTACAGCGCCGGATTCACGTTGGCGCCGTTCTGCGCGGTGATGAGCGACACGTAGCGGCCCGCGTAGCTCGTGCTCACCGGGTACAGGTCGTTGAACGCCTTCATGCCCGTGGTGACGCCGTCCGTGGACGAGTAGTCGTTGTAGACGAGCTGCTTGGCGCCCGCGTACGCGTCATTGCCCGCCTTGTACACGACGTTGCCGTAGTACTTCGCCAGCGCGGCAATGACGCTCGTCACGCCCGGCTTCAGGTCCAGGATGTACTTCGCCACCGGCGAGCCCCGGTGCGGCGAGGACACGCTCACCAGCACCGCCACCGCCGTGACGCCGCGCCGCTCGCGCAGCACCCGCGCCGCCTTGCGCGCGTCGATGCCACCCTGCGAGTGGCCGATGAGGTTCACCTTCGCCGCACCCGACGTCGCCATGAAGCCTTCGATGTCGTTCGCCAGGTCCAGCCCCCGCACCTCGGAGGACTGGAACGGCGCCACCTGCGCCACGAAGGACTTCTGCCCCGCGTCGATGTCCTCGTTGCAGTCCACCTCGAGGAGCGCGTCACACGCGTCTCCCACGAACATGCCGTAGTCGTTGCCCCAGTAGTCGTAGCCGAGCAGGTCGTCGAACCCGCCCATGCCGTGGGCGAACACCACCGGGTACGTCGTCTTCGCCGCACCCGCGTGGGCCTCTGGGGCAAGCCCGAGCACTCCCGCGCACACCGCTGTCACGAGGACCGCTTGAAGCCTCTTCATCACCGGCTCCTTCAATCTACCGAGGGGGTTTTGGAACACCTGCTACTCCCGGATTGCCTGGGAGAGCAGCGCAACCCTAGGCCGGTTGACATTTGAGTCAACGGGTCGAATCTCACCCCCAGTCGGGTCCGTCCGCCCCCGTACAAAAAGGGGCGGACGGTGCGCGGAGGGCGCGCTCAGAGCGCGGGCGTGTACAGCTCGGTGGAGGCGAGGGAGCCGCTGGTGCCCAGGCCGCCGCAGACGAGCACGCGGCCGAGGCTCGTCAGCTTCGCCACGCCCGCGCTGGTCAGCGGCGCGGACATCGAGCCCGCGGAGGTCCACAGGCCGGTGCCCGGGTCATACACCTCCGAGGAGTCCAGGAGACCCACGCCCGTGCCGCCGTCGCCGCCCAGCACCAGCACGCGGCCGGAGGGCTCCAGCAGCGTGGCCATGGGCCCGTAGCGCGCGGCGGACATGGGCGCCACGGTGGTCCACAGGCCGGTGCTCGGGTCATACAGCTCGGCGGTGGCCACGGCGCGCCCGCTCCAGCCGCCCACCACCAGCACCTTGCCGTCGCGCAGCGGCACCGCCGCGTGCCCGTACCGCGTGGCCGCCATGGAGCCCGTGGAGGTCCACGTGTCGGTGGCCGGGTCGTACAGCTCCGCCGTGGCCGTGTCCCCGTCCGGCGTGGTGCCGCCCACCACCAGCACGCGGCCGGACTGCAGCAGCGTGGCGGTGTGGTTGAGCCGCTTGCGGCTCATGCTCGGGGCGGCGCGCCACGTGCCCACCGTCGGGTCATACAGCTCGGCGGTGCTGAGGATGCTGCTGAAGCTGGAGCCCATGCGGCCACCCGCCACCAGCACCTGCCCCGAGTCCAGCAGCGTCGCCGTGTGGCGCGAGCGCGTAGTGGCCAGCGCGCCGGTGGGCGCCCAGACGTGCGTCGCCGGGTCATACAGCTCCGCGGAGGAGAGGTAGACGGACGAGCTGCCCTGCCCTCCCGCCACCAGCACCTTGCCGGAGGGCAGCTTCGTGCCGCTGTGCAGGAAGCGCGACGTGGTGAGCGTGCCCGCCGCCACCCACGTCCCCGCGTGCTCGTCGTAGAGCTCGGCGCCCATGAGCGCGCTGTTGCCGGTGGCCGTGCCGCCCGCCACCAGCACCGTGCCGGAGTCCAGCGTGGTGGTGGAGTGGTAGTAGCGCGCCGCGGCCATGGCGCCCGTCAGCCGCCAGGGCGGCGACGGCGGCGTGTAGCGCTCGGCGCTCGCGGTGCCCGGCCCGCCATCCGGACGGCCTCCGGCGACGAGCAGGTCGCCGGTGTTCAGCAGCGTGGCCGTGTGGCCGAGCCGGCTCGTCCCCATGGAGTACGTGGTGAACCACCGGCTGCTGGTCGGCTCATACAGCGCCACCGTCTGGAGGTACGGCTCGCCGCCGTCGGTGCCGCCGGTGACGAGCACCTCGCCCGAGTGCAGCAACGTGGCGGTGTGCGTCGCCCGCTCCATGGGCAGGAAGCTGACGGTGGGCGTCCACGCGCCGGTGGCAGGGTCATAGAGCTCGGAGGTGCGCGAGGCGGTGAAGTCGTCCACCAGGCCGCCCGCCACCAGCACCTTGCCGGACAACAGCAGCGTGGCGGAGTGGCCGGAGCGCACGGTGCTCATGGGCGCCACCGACGTCCACGTGCCGGTGGCCGGGTCATACACCTCCGCGGTCCGCAGGAAGGTGCCGCTGGGGCGATTGCGCCCGCCCGTCACCAGCACCTTGCCGGACACCAGCAGCGTCGCGGTGTGGCCCACGCGCTTCGTGGAGAGGCTGCCCGTCGCCGCCCACGTGCCCGTCGTCACGTCGTAGAGCCGCGCGGTCTCCAGCCCGCCGCTCGCGCCATCCTCGCCGCCCACCACCAGCACCTTGCCGTTGGACAGCAGCGTCGCGGTGTGGCCGGAGCGCAGCGAGTCCAGGCTGCCCGTGGCCGTCCACAGGCCCGTGGCCGGGTCATACAACTCGGCGGTGCCGGTGGAGGACGCGCTGGAGTCGCCGCCCACGACGAGCACCTTTCCGGACGGCAGCAGCGTCGCGGTGTGGCGGCGCCGCACGGCCACCAGCGAGCCCACGTTGGACCAGCGTGCGAGCTTCGCGTCGTACAATTCCGCGCTCGCTGTCTGGCCACCGGCCACCAGCACCGCGCCGGAGCGCAGCAGCGTCGCGGTGTGGTCCACGCGCTGCGAGGACATGCTTGCCACGGTCGACCAGGTCGTGCCTTCGCCCAGTCCCGCAGTCATGACTTCCGGATTATTCAGCGGCTCTGCAAAATCCTCGTGTGAACAGCCCGCCATGGCGAGCGTCAACACGAGCGCGGCCATACGGCCGAACCCAGCAGGGCAATTCATAAGGAGGAGGTCCTTTTTCCGACTTGGGGGGGAAGGTGGGCGGGGGCCCACGTTCTGCCGCGTTTACTCCACCCCGTGCTCGCGAGGCCATTGCACCGGTCAGAACTGAACAATCCACGGGGTGGGGTCGTAGACACCCAGCCCCATGGGGCAGGCAGGCGGGCTGCGCGCGCTAGCTGCTGGCGGACGTGTAGTGGCCGATGGAGCGCAGCCACACCCTGCGGGCCACCCAGGCAAAGGCGGCCGAGCCCACCACGGCGCCGGCGAGCGCAGGCAGCGGCAGGCGCCCCAGCATGGCCTGGGCGGGGAAGGTGGTCATCAGCGCCAGCGGGATGACGTACGTGAAGAAAATCGTCAGCGCGCCCCGGGCCACGCCCTGGAAGACGGAGGACGGCCAGCGCGCGAAGTCGAAGATGGACGTGAAGAGGTACGTGAGGTTGTCCACGCGCACGACGAAGAAGGCCGCGCTCACCGTCAGAATCCACAGCGAGTAGAGCAGCAGCGTGCTGGTGCCCAGCAGCAGCACCGACGCCAGCACGCCCGTCACCGACGGCCCGTGCCCCAGCTTCGCGAAGGCGTAGACGAACAGCCCCAGCCCGGTGAGCACGTTGAAGGCGCGCCAGGGCAAAAAGCGCTGGGTGGACACGAGGAACTGCGCGTCCGCGGGCTTGAGCAGCACGAAGTCCAGCGTGCCCTTGCGGATGTGGTCCACCACGCCGGTGAGGCTGGGGTTGATGGCGCCCTCGAGGATGCCCTGCAGCAGCGTGAACCAGCCCACCACCAGCAGCGCCTCGGCGAAGCCCCAGCCCTCCACCACGGACCGCTCGCCGTAGACGACGAACAGCGGCGCCAGCGCGGTGAAGGTCCAGAAGAGAGAGGTAATCCCTTCCGTGAAGAAGTCCGCGCGGTACTGGAGCGCCAGCAGGCCGGACGCCTTGAGCTGGATGCCCAGCAGCCGCCAATAGCGCCGCACCATGCCCATGCCCCTACCCTCCGAACGCCGCGAAGCGCCGCACGCCCTGCTTCCACACGGCCACGGTGAGCGCGCCCAGCACCGCCACCCAGGCCCACTGCGCGCCCAACAGCACCAGCGCCTCGCGCCAGCCGTGCGCGCCCGTCATCAGCTCCACCGGCAGGCCAATCTGGTAGCGGAAGGGCAGCCAGTTGATGAGCGTGCGCAGCCCCGCGGGCAAGAGCTCCACCGGGTACATGTACCCGGAGCAGACGAAGTACAGGACGAGCCACACCTCCATCACCTTCTGGCTGCTGCCCAGAAAGAAGCTCAGCGCGCCGATGGTGACGTTGGCCAGGAAGGAGATGGCCCACCCGCCCAGCACCGCCAGCACGAAGAAGGCCCACTGCCACGCGTGCTGGGGCACCGCCTTGCTGCCCACCAGCACCACGGCGAGCACCGTCACCGGGATGGCCACGATCAGGCGCATGGGGAAGCCGGCGATGTTCTCCGCCGCATAGGCCCACAGCGGAGAGATGGGGCGCAACAGGCGCATGGACAGCGTCCCCTGCCGCACCTCCCAGTTGATGAGCCACGCGGCCCAGGAGCTGGTGAGCTGGCGCACCGCGAAGGTGGCGAGGAAGTAGCCCACGAAGTCCGCCTGCCCGAAGCGGCCCACCGGCGCGTTCCGGGCCACCGCCATCCACAGCACCATGTTGACCAGCGGCATGGTGGTGGACAGCACCCAGATGAGCATCTCCGCGCGGTAGGCCACCGCCTCGGCGAAGCCCACCTTCAAGAGCGTGGGCATGGCGCGCATCGTGTTGCGAAAGCTCATGCCGGCACCGACTCGCTCGCGGGGGCCTCGTGGGCGGCCGCCTCACGGCGGGCCTTGTTCTCCGCGAACAGCTCGCTCATCACCTCTTCCAGCGGCGCGTTCTCCACCGTGAGGTCCGTCACCGGCAGCCCCGCCAGCGCGCGGCTGATGGTGGCGTTGACGGCCTCCTGGCGCACCTGGAGTACGGCGGTGCCGGCCTCGTGCGTCACCACCTTGCCGCCCAGCGGGGCCAGGCGCGCGGCGTCCACCTGCTCGGACAGCCGCAGCACCACGCGCTTCTCCGGGCGGATGCGCTGCACCAGCGCGTCCAGGCTGCCGTCGTAGGACAACAGGCCCTTGTCGATGACGATGACCCGGGGGCACAGCGCCGCCACGTCGTCCATGTAGTGGCTGGTGAGGATGAGCGTGGCGCCGTACTTCTCGTTGTAGTCCTTGATGAACGTCCGCATGGTGGCCTGCATGGACACGTCCAGGCCGATGGTGGGCTCGTCGAGGAACAGCACGCGGGGGCGGTGGATGAGCGCCGCGGCCAATTCGCACTTCATCCGCTCACCCAGGGAGAGCTGCCGGGTGGGCTTGCCGATGAGGTCGCCGATGTCGAGCAGGGAGATCAGCTCGTCCATCGTCTGCTTGTACTGGGCGGCCGGCACGTCGTAGATGGCGCGGTTGAGCTCGAAGGTCTCCGCGGGAGGAAGGTCCCAGAGGAGCTGCTGCTTCTGCCCCATGACGAGCATGATTTTCTTGAGGAAGGCCTCCTCCCGGAGGCGCGGCACGTGGCCGTCCACCGTCACCTCACCCTCGGAGGGGTGGAGCAGCCCGGACAGCACCTTGAGCGTCGTCGTCTTTCCGGCGCCGTTGGGGCCCAGGAAGCCCACGCGCTCCCCCGGACGGATGTCGAAGGAGATACCGTCCACGGCCTTCACCGTGGTGTAGCTGCGGTGGACGAGCGAGCGAAGGGCCGCTTTCAGGCCCGGCGGGCGCTTGTGGACTTTGTAGTGCTTGCGCAGGCCGCGGACGGAAATCATGTGGAACCAGGGTTTAACGCGGTCGCCCCCGGGTGGCGACCTCCCAGTTGAAGCCTTGGCGGGATGACAACGGATTGACGTGGCCGCCCCCGGGTGGTGCGCCACGCGTGAAGGTTGGGCGGGATGAGCAACGCGTACAGCAAGGACCTGGAGCGGTGGATGCCGAGGCTCATCGCCGTGTGGCGCGCCTCGCGCGGCAGGGGCGACGGGCCGGAGACGCGCCTCACGCCACAGGAGGTGAAGGAGGTGGGCGCGGGCGTCCGCCAGCTCTCCCTCGGCCTGACGCGGGAGCGGCAGCTCGCCGGTGCCCGGTACATGGACGACCCGCGCCTGCTCGGCGCCTACCTGCTCTTCTACTGGCCGGTGTCCTACGCGCAGGCGCGGCAGGTGCTGGGCGAGCTGCCGAGCCGCCCCCGGCAGGTGCTCGATCTGGGCAGCGGTCCGGGCCCGGTGGCCTTCGCGGCCATGGACGCGGGCGCGGGCGAGGTGACGGCCGCGGACCGCAGCAAGGCCGCGCTCAACCTCGCACGCAGCCTGGCCACCGAGGCCGGCGAGGCGCTGGCCACGCGCGACTGGGACCCGACGAAGAAGGGCGCGGCGCTGCCGGAGGGCAACTTCGACCTGATTACGATGGGCCACGTCATCAACGAACTGTACGGCACGGGCGAGTCCGCCACGGCCCCGCGCGCGGCACTGCTGGAGGCGGCGCTGGCGAAGGTGAAGCGCGGCGGCAGCCTGCTCGTCATGGAGCCCGCGCTGCGCGAGACGAGCCGCGGCCTGCTCCAGGTGCGCGACGCCATGGTGGAGCGCGGCTACGCGGTGCGCGCGCCGTGCATGTACCGGGGCGCGTGCCCGGCGCTGGTGAAGGAGACGGACTGGTGCCACGCGGAGCGGCCCTGGCCCATGCCCAAGGTGGTGGAGGAGATTGCGCGCGCGGCGAGCCTGCACAAGGAGTCGCTCAAGATGAGCTACCTCGTGCTGGCGCCGAAGGGAGAAGCCTGGCCGGAGCTTCCGCCGGGACGGCTGTTCCGCATCGTCTCCGAGCCGCTGGAGGGCAAGGGGCGCAAGCGCTACATCGGCTGCGGCCCGGAAGGGCGCGTGGGCCTGGCGATGCAGGAGCGGCACCGCAACGAGCGCAACGAGCGCTTCATGCAGCTCAACCGCGGGGACGTCATCGCGGTGACGGAGACGGAGCCGAAGGGCGACGGGCTCGCGCTGGATGACCGGACCGAGGTGCGGATGGTGGCGCCCGCGGGCAAGGGCGTGCCGCCTCCGCCGCCGAAGGAGGACGCGCCGAAGAGCCCGGGAACCAGCCCGAGCCCGGGCGCGCCCTCCTGAGATTGTCCCGGCCCCCTGGCTCCACGGGGTCGGGCCCTGCGCTTCCGGACGCTACGACCGGACGTCGGCGTAGCCGCCGGTGAGGACGTCCCGCATGTGGCGGAACGCCCGCACGCTGTCCTTCATCGCGCTCCACGCGCCCTGGGCGAGGACGGTGGCCTGCACGCGCACGAGCCGCAGCCGGGGCTCGCGAGCCGGGGTGACGCGCGCCTTCGGGGGGGTCATCAGGGAGGCGATGTTCACGGGACGCTCCGGGGGTTGGGAGTCCACGGAAGTGTCCACGTCGCCCGCAAAGTCAGCGTTGCGGCCGGGCAACTTCGCCGTCACATCGCAACGGGTGGCGCCCGCGGGGCCGGAGGGCAGGCGGGCCAGCGTCCACTGACGGACGTCTCCCTGCCCCGAAGGCGGAGCCCGCGCGGAGGTGAAGGGGTGTCTGGCGGACGGAGGCGCTCTGGTACGGTGACGGCACTCTTCCCACCCGTGAGAAGTGAGTCCCGTGTCCGCCTCCCCCAAGCCGCTGCGTACGCTGTACCCGCCGCTGGAGCCCTACCGCACCGGGCGACTGCGCGTGTCATCGCTCCACGAGGTGTACTTCGAGGAGTGCGGCAACCCGAACGGCAAGCCGGTGGTCTTCGTCCACGGCGGCCCGGGCGGCGGGACGGACCCGAGGCAGCGGCGCTTCTTCGACCCGGACGCGTACCGCATCGTCCTCTTCGACCAGCGCGGCTGCGGCAAGAGCAGCCCGCACGCGAGCCTGGAGGAGAACACCACCTGGGACCTCGTCGCCGACATGGAGCGGCTGCGCGAGCACCTCGGCATCCACCGGTGGCAGCTCTTCGGCGGCTCGTGGGGCAGCACGCTGGCGCTGGCCTACGCGGAGGCGCACCCCGAGCGCGTCACGGAGCTGGTGCTGCGCGGCATCTTCCTGCTGCGCAAGCGCGAGATTGATTGGTTCTACCAGCGCGGCGCGGATGCCCTCTTCCCGGATGCGTGGGAGCACTACCTCGCGCCCATTCCCCCCGAGGAGCGTGGCGATTTGCTGTCCGCCTACGCGCGCCGGCTGATGGGCAACGACGCGAAGGTGCAGCAGGAGGCGGCGCGCGCGTGGAGCGTGTGGGAAGGCCGCACCAGCTGCCTGTACCCCAACGCGGAGCTGGTGGCGCGCAACGCCCAGGACACCTTCGCCCTCGCCTTCGCGCGCATCGAGTGCCACTACTTCGTCAACAAGGGCTTTTTGCACAGTGACACGCAGTTGCTCGACGACGTGCACCGCATCCGCCACATCCCGGCCGTCATCATCCAGGGACGCTACGACGTGGTGTGCCCGCCGGAGAGCGCCTGGGCGCTGCACAAGGCCTGGCCGGAGGCGGAGCTCATCATCGTCCCGGACGCGGGCCACTCCGCGAACGAGCCCGGCAACACGTCCGCGCTGGTCGAGGCCACGGACCGCTTCAAGGCGCGGTAGCCAACGGCCCGGGCTCCGGCTCTTTGGGACGCAGGCGGAGGATGACCCACAGGAACACGAGCGCGCCCACCGTCACCGCGCCCTCCGCCGCCACCGCGCCCGCGAGCTTGCCTGCCACCACGGCCACCCCGTTGAAGAGCGCGTGACAGGCCACCGCGAGCCAGTACCACCCCACCCCGCCGCGGACGAAGCGCTGGAGCACGAGCACGGACATCGCGACGTGGAACACCATGGCCGGGGCGCGCTCGTACGCGCCCAGCAGCGGCTCCCACCAGCGCAGCGCCGCGAACGTCGCCTTCGTCTGCCGCACCTGCTCCACCACGTCGGGCGGAACCTTCAGCGTGGACGGGTCCAGCTGCGACAGCGCCACCAGGTTGATGAGCCCCAGCACGGCCATGCCGGCAATCAGCACCGCCGACTCCAGCCCGCCGTGCCCCACGCCGAAGCCCACCGCGTCCCGCCAGCGACGGAAGTCCTTCAGTGGCCCGCGAAACACCCACAGGCGCGCCGTCTCCTCGAACAGGCCCGCGGTGATGCACAGAAGGGCAATCCACACGCCCATGAACACCGGGGAGGCCTTCAGCTCATCGCGCAGCAGGTACTGGAAGAACTGCACCAGCGGCACCCGGGTGAGGAGCTGGGACAGCGCGAAGGTCACCGCGCCCCAGCCCACCACCTTCCACGCCACGCCCAGCCGGCGGCGGGCCCACAGCACCACCGCCACCGGCATCAGCACGTCGAAGGCGATGGCCGCCACGAAGCTGGCGACGACGCCGGTGTCCACGCCTGAAGCCATGTGAGCACCCCTCCCTCGGAGGAAGGGTCTACCCCACCCGACGGCGCGTCAACACGACAGGCATGTCCGCCTCGAAGCAGTGGTGGGGGCGGCCGCCTGGAGCGCCTGGACCTTCCCGCCACGTTGGGCGGTGCACATTCCCAGCAGGAATGGGAACTCGGCCGGCCAGCGTGGGGAATCCAGGCGGACGGCGCGTGGCCGACATCCTGCTCGGCCCGCCCCTGGCGGCGGGGCAGGAGGGACACGAGCGCATCGGCGTGGGCGCGGGGCTGGCCGTGCTCGGGCTGGACGCCCTCTCCTCCGCGGCCTACGGCCCCGAGGCGGCGCTCACCATGCTGCGGCCGCTGGGCCCGGCGGGGCCCTGGCTGCTCGCCCCCATTACCCTTGCAATCGTGCTGCTGCTGGTCCTCGTGGCCGCGTCGTACCGCCAGACGCTGGGGGCGTATCCCAACGGCGGAGGCTCCTACACGGTGGCCCGGGAGAACCTCGGGCCCCGGACGGGCCTGCTCGCCGCGTCCGCCCTGCTGCTCGACTACACGCTCAACGTGGCGGTCGGCATCTCCGCGGGCGTGGGGATGCTGGTCTCCGCCGTGCCCGCGCTCCACCCGTACACGCTGGAGCTGTGCCTGGGCCTGCTGGGACTGCTCACGCTGGTCAACCTGCGCGGCGTGCGCGAGGCGGGCGCCGCCTTCCTCGCGCCGACCTGGCTGTTCATCCTCACCCTCGCAGTGGTGATGGCTGTCGGAGCGGTCCGCGCGCTGGCTTCAGGAGGGGCGCCCGTCGCCGTGGTGACCCCTCCCGCGGCCCCGGCCGCGACCCAGGCCGTGGGCGTCTGGCTGGTGCTGCGCGCGTTCGCCAGCGGCTGCACGGCACTGACGGGCGTGGAGGCCATCAGCAACGCGGTGCCCGTCTTTCGCGCGCCCTCGGTGCGCCGGGCGCGCGCCACGCTCGGCCTGGTGGTGGGACTGCTCGTCGCGCTGCTGCTCGGAGTCACCCTGCTCGCCCGGGCCTACGGCGTGACGGCCACCGTCCCCGGAGCTCCGAGCTACCAGAGCGTGCTCTCGCAGCTCATCGGCGCGGTGATGGGACGCGGCGTCTTCTACGCGGTGGCCAGCGCGGCTGTCCTCGCGGTGCTCTCACTGTCGGCCAACACGAGCTTCACGGACTTCCCCCGCGTCTGCCACCTGCTCGCGCACGACGGCTACCTCCCCGTGGGCTTCGCGCACCGGGGACGCCGCCTCGGCTACTCGCGCGGCATCATCGTGCTCGCCCTGCTGGCGGGGGCGCTGCTGGTGGCCTTCCGGGGCGTCACGGACCGGCTCATCCCGCTCTTCGCCATCGGCGCGTTCCTGGCCTTCACGCTCTCGCAGGCGGGCATGGTGCGCCACTGGCGCCGCGTCCGTCCGGACGGCGCCCGCCGCGCGCGCCTGCTCAACGCGGCGGGCGCGCTGGGAACGGGCCTCACGCTCGTCGTGCTGCTCGTGTCCAAGTTCGCGTACGGCGCCTGGATTTCCGTCCTCCTCATCCCCCTGGCCATGGCGCTCTTCACGACGCTCCGGGCGGCGGCACGGCGCGCGCGCCGGGAGACGGCGCTCGCGCGTCCCATCGACCTGTCCTCCGAGGCTCCGCTCGTCGTGGTGGTGCCGGTGGGTCGCTGGTCTCGCGCCGCGGAGCGCGCGCTCGTCTTCGCCTTCCAGCTGTCGCGAGAGGTGCACGCGGTGCACGTGGTGACGGGCGAGGACGGCGGCGCGGAGCTCGCGGCGGACTGGGCGCGCTTCGTGGAAGGGCCGCTCGCCGCGCGCGGGCACCCGGCGCCCCACCTGGAGCTCGTCGCCTCTCCGTACCGCGAGCTCGTCCGCCCCCTGCGCGAGTACTGCCTCCAGCGGGTACACGAGGCGCCCGGAAGCGTGGTGGCCGTCGTGCTCCCCGAGCCGCTCGAGTGGCGGTGGCTGCCACGCCTCTCGCAGGGCCACCGTCCGGAGCTGCTGCGCACCGGGCTCATCCTGTCCGGCGAGCCCCGGCTGGTGGTGGTGAGCGTCCCGCTCTTCTTCGGCCCCCGGCCGCCGGCCCGGGACGGCCAGGCTTCCCCGTGAGGGCGCGGAAGCGGACACCCGCCCCGCCCTCCGGGGCAGCACCTCAGCGGCCGCCCAGTGCCGTGGCCAGTTCCTCGTAGATGTGGATGGCGCTGCGGATGGACTTCTCCCAGTCGCCCAGGTGCAGGCTCTCGTTCTCCGAGTGGGCGTACGTGTACGGGTCCTCCACGCCGATGAGCAGCGCGGGCACGCCACCCAGCTCGCGCGCGAAGGGCTCCACGAAGGGAATGGACGCGCCGCAGCCGATGGCCACCGCCTTGCCGCCGTAGCCCTTCTCCAGCGCGCGGAAGGCCGCCTGGAACGCGGGGTGCGACGGGTCCGTGTACCACCAGCCGGACGCGCCCTCCGTGTGGAAGTCCACCTCCAGCCCCCACGGGCACGCCTTGCGCAGGTGGTCCTTCAGCCGCTGCTCCACGTCGCGCGGCTCCAGGTCCGGAACGATGCGGATGCCCACGCGCGCCCAGGCCGAGTCGCAGATGATGTTGCGCGCGTCCCTGCGGCTGCTGGCCTGGATGGCGTTGATGGCGATGCTCGGCTGCCGCCAGTTCATCTCGAACGGGTGCTGCCCGCCGCCCAGCACCTGCACACCCGGCAACAGACCCACCTGCTCGCGGAAGTACGCCTCGTTCCCCGGCAGCGAGTGGATGCTCGCACGCTCCGCGTCCGTCAGCGGCCGCACCTTCTCGCGGATGCCTTCAATGGCGATGGAGCCGTCCGGGTTCGTCAGCGTGGCCAGCATCCGGCACAGCGCCATGACGGGGTCCGGCACCGGCCCGCCCCACATGCCCGAGTGCACCGCCTGCTTCAGCCCCCGCACCTCCACGTCCACCGTGACGAGCCCGCGCAGCGCGGTGGTGATGGACGGCAGCCCCGTGTCGAAATTGGAAGTGTCCGTGAGGACGATGGCGTCCGCCTTCAAGAGCGCCGCATGCTTCTGGAGAAAGGCGGACAGGTGGTTGCTGCCAATCTCCTCCTCGCCCTCGATGATGACCTTCACGTTGAGGGGCAGCCGGCCCGCGCCCTTCAGCCATGCATCCACCGCCGACGTGTGCACGACGATGCCAGCCTTGTCGTCCGCCGAGCCACGCCCATACAGCCGCCCGTCCCGCTCCACGGGCTCGAAGGGCGGGCTCTTCCAGGCCGCCGCATCTCCCGCCGGTTGCACGTCATGGTGCGCGTACAGCAGCAGCGTGGGCCTGCCCGGTGCCTTGAGCACCTCTCCGTAGACGTACGGATGCGCCCCCTCGATTTCAAGGAGCTGAACGTTTTCAAACCCACGGTCCCTCAGCAGCTTCGCGGTGGCCTCGGCGCCGCGGCGGACCTCAGCCGCGTCGAAGCCAGGAAATGAGACGCTGGGAATCCGCACGAGGGCCTTGAGGTCCTCGAGGTAGGCGTGCTTCTGGGCTTCGAAGTGGAAGAGTGCCTTGTCGGTGGACATGCGGCCCCCATAACCCAAAAGGCAGGCAGGCGCTGCACGTCCCCCGCGCGGATGTTCCGAGGTCCGCGTATCATGCCGCGCCATGGCCGAAACCCCGACTCTGCTGCTCGTCGACGACGACAGCTTCGTGCGCCGCATCCTCAAGGACGTCATCTCCGAGACAGGCATCGAGCTGCGCCTCCTCGAGGCGGCGGACGGAGAAGAGGGGCTGGCAGTGGCCGCTCGCGAGAAGCCCGCGGTGATGTTCCTGGACCTCTTCATGCCGAAGAAGAGCGGCCTGGAAGTGCTGGGGGCCATCAAGAGCGTCTCGCCGGGAACACGCGTGCTGGTCATCAGCAGCATGGACGCCGAGCCCGTAGTGGAGCAGGCAATGGCCGCGGGCGCCGTGGGCTTCGTGGGCAAGCCCTTCCACCCGCTGGAAATCGCCTCGGCCGTGCGCCAGGCGCTGGCTCACTGATTCACGGGGTGTCTGCGTGTCGTCTCCTGCTGTCGGTTACTGGGTTGCGGACAACCTCGGACGCGTGCTGGGGCCGCTGGCCCTCCAGGCCCTGAGGGAGCTGATCGCCTCCGGGCGGTTGAAGGCGGCGGTGCGGGCCTCGCGGGACGGCAACACCTGGGTGGCCCTCCAGGAGCTGCCCGAGCTGCGCGACTTGTTCGCCACCGCGAGCCCCACACAGTCCGTGGAGCAGCAGCAGGCGGAGCGGCTGCGCACGCAGCTGCGCGGTCTGCAGAACCTGTCGGCTCACGACATCTTCGGCGTCAAGCCGCACTCGAGTCTGGACGAGCTGCGCCTGGCCTACTTCCGCATGGCCAAGCGCTTCACTCCGGACCACATGGCCCCGGACACGCATCCGGAGCTGAAGAAGGTGTCGGCGGAGATCTTCGAGTTCCTCTCGCGGCGCATGCGCGAGGCGGAGGCGCTCTACACGCAGGGCGTGCAGCAGCCCCGGCCCGCGCCGCCCCGGCTCGACTTGAATGGCGCCGCCGCCGCGCCGCCCGTCGTGGCGCCGGTGGCTCCGGTGAGGGCGCCCGCCGCGCCGGTGATGCCGGCCCGTCCTCCGCCGGTGGTGCAGGCGTCCGCGGCGCCCATGCCGGCACGCGCGCCCATCGCGCCCGCTCCCGCGCCGGTGATGCGCACCCATCCGGCGCCTTCACCCATGCCCGCGCAGCGCACGCATACGCTGCCTTCGCAGGCGCCTGCTCCCGCGCCCGCGCCGTCCGTGCGCAAGGCGACGGCGGCGCCCGCGTATTCCGCCGCCGAGTTCGTGGGTCTGGAGCGGCGCTCCGACGACCGCATCCACGCCGACGTACGCGTGTCGATGCAGAACGCGGGCATCTTCACCGACCACCGCATCATCAACCTGTCGTCCGGTGGCCTGTTCATCGCCACGGACAAGCCGCTGCGGCTGGGCACCCAGGTGGAGCTGACGCTGCGCTTCGATGACCCGGCGCGAGTGATGACACTGCGCAGCTCCGTCATCTGGGAGAACTCGCTGGAGGACGGCAAGAATCCGCGTGGCTACGGCCTGCGGCTCAGCCACCTGCGCCCGGAGGAGAAGGAGTTCATCCAGAAGTTCCTCGTCCGCGCGAAGCCCGTGAAGAAGTGAGGCCGGGCGTCGGCCTCGGCTAGAGCATCTGTCCGAGGAACACCGCACCGGTCATCACGAAGGCGGCCATCACCGCCATCACTGCCTTCAACTCCAGGTCATCGCGGCCCATCAGGTTCAGGAAGCTCATTGTCGGTACCTCCGGTGTTGCCCCTCCCCCTTTCCTACGGGGTACGACGAAACCCATTGCACGGAGCCGCGCGAGCCTCGCCGGGAGTCGCTTGCGGAGGCCCGGGGTGCCCCCCAGGATGACGGCCGTGTCCTCCCCCTCTGTTGATTACCGGTTGCTCGAAGGGCTCCCCATTGCCGCCGCCGTGGTCCGCGGCGAGCACCTGCTGCACGTCAATGCCGCGATGGCGGCCCTGTTGGGCGCGCCGGCCGCCGAGCTGCTCGCCACCCCCGTCACCGAGATCATCGCCCGCTTCGTCCCCGAGGAGCGAGGCTGGGTGGAGCCCCTCTACGAGACGTATTCCCGGGGAGGCCCCCGTCCGGAGCAGCCCCGCTGGGTCCGCGTGCGGCGAGCCGACGGCCAGGAGCGCACCCTGAGTGTGCACCACGCACCGGGGCTCGTCCCGGAAGACACCCTGGTGCTGATGCAGGGCGCGGAGGGCGAGGACTCCGTGCGGCGACTCACCGGGGCGCTCGCGACGGCCGCCGCGGAGATGCTGCACTGCCGCAACGAGCAGGCGGTGCTGGAGAAGGCCGTGGACGCCGTGCACCGCCAGGGCTTCTACGTGTCCGTCATGCGCCTGGAGGGGGACATCTTCCGGCACGGCCCCATGCGCCAGGAGGCCGCCAGCGTGGCCGAGGCGGAGAAGCTCTACGGCATGCCCATTGGCGACGTGCGCATTCCCTCCGCCGCTGTGCCGCACTTCCGCGAGGTGCTGCAACAGCGCAAGGCGGCCTTCCACCAGGACATCTTCGCCACGGTGAGCCGCATCCACCCACCGGAGGTGGTGGAGAGCATCCGCAAGCTCTACCCGCCCGAGGCCCAGGGGTTGGACGCCCCCATCATCGTGGACGATGAGCCCTTCGGCATCCTCTCCGTGCAGGGCACCACGCTCACGCCCGCGGGCGCGGGCACGCTGGAGCTCTTCGCGCAGTTGCTGGGCGGCGCGCTGGAGAACGTGCGCCACCACCAGACGCTGGCGGTGCGGCTGGAGGAGGTGTCCCGCCTCCAGGACGAGCTGGTGGCGCGCGAGCGGCTGACGGTGCTGGGCGAGGCCGCGGGCGTGGTCGCCCACGAGGTGCGCAACCCGCTGGGCGCCATCCTCAACGCGGTGGCGGTGCTGCGGCGCGAGGCCCACCTGGGCCCCACCGGACAGGCCGCGGTGGGCATGCTGGAGGAGGAGGTCATCCGGCTGGAGGACATCGTCAAGGACCTGCTCGACGTGGTGCGCCCGCTGGAGCCGCGCCCCCGGCCCGTCCAGGTGGGCGAGCTGGTGCGCCGAGCGCTCGGACAGCTCCACGGTCCGCCGGATGCGCCCACGCTGCGCTTCACCGTGGACGAGGCCCCCGAAACGCCCACCATCGAAGGCGATGAGATGCTGCTCCAGCTCGCGGTGACGCACCTGGTGCGCAACGCGGTGCAGGCGTCCCCCACCGGCGGCCGCGTCCGCATGGCGGTGGAGCCCGCGGACGGCGGCGTGTGCCTGGTGGTGGAGGACGAGGGCCCCGGCATCCCCGACGTGGACCCGCGCCGCATCTTCGAGCCCTTCTTCCTCACCCGCGCCAACGGGCGCGGGCTGGGGCTGGCCATCGTCCGGCGCGTGGTGCTCGCCCACGGGGGGACGGTGCGCGCCACGGCCCGGCCCGGCGGCGGCGCCCGCTTCGAGCTGTGGCTGCCCGACGAGCCGGGCAGCAGGACCTCCGCCAGCATTCCCTGACCGGCGACACGGCCACGAGCGGCGCGGCCCTCACGAACACCGAGCCACCACCGCGACCTACGTGTTCCCCGCCGACCGGGCCTGCCCGGGAGCGGTGGCACTCTCCCCCGCGCCGCGCTTGGGCAGGGTGATGATGAACTCGGTGAACTGCCCCTCCTCGGTGCGCACCTGCAGCTCGCCCTTGTGGCCGTCCACGATGATTTCGCGGCTCAGCGACAGCCCCAGCCCCGTGCCTTCACCAGGCGGCTTGGTGGTGAAGAAGGGCTGGAAGATGCTGGGCAGCACCGAGGCCGGAATCCCCGGCCCGTTGTCGCGGATGCACACCTCCGCGCGCTCACCGAGGTCTCTCGTGCGCACCGTCAGCACCGGCCCCTCCGCGCGGCGCTTCTCGCGCATCGCATAGCAGGCGTTGTTGATGATGTTGATGAACACGCGACTGAGCTGGCGCGCGTTTGCCTCGACGGTGCCGAAGGACGCGTCGTACTGCGCATCCACCCTCATGTTGAAGGACGGGTCCTTGCTGCGGATGCCCTGGTAGACCAGCGTGAGGCTCTCCGCGAGCAGCGCGTTGAGGTCCGTCTCACCCACGGCGCCGCCGGACACCCGCGAGTGCAGCAGCATGCTCTGCACGATGTCGTCCGCGCGCCGGCCGTGCTCGTGAATCTTGCGCGTGTTCTTCCGCAGGTCCCCGAGCAGCTCCGATGCCGTGGTCCACGCGCGCGGGGCCAGCCGCTCCAGGTCCGGCTGGATGGCGGTTTCCAGCTCCGCCACCAGCTCCCCGGCCAGCGCGGAGAAGTTGTTGACGAAGTTGAGCGGGTTCTTGATCTCGTGGGCAATGCCCGCCGTGAGGGCGCCCAGCGACGCGAGCTTCTCCTGCGCCACCAGCTGCCGCTGCGTGTCGCGCAGCCGCGTCAGCGTGTCCCCCAGCTCCTGGTTCTTGTCGCTCAGCTCCGTGGTGCGCGCGGCGACCTTCTGCTCCAGCGTGCGGCTGTACTCCTCGAGCTGCTGGTTGGTGTGCTCCAGCCGCGAGGAGGCCTGCTGCAGGTCCGCGTAGAGCGTGGCGTTGTAGAGGGACAGGGCCGCCTGCGCGGACAGGATGCGCAGCACCTCCAGCCGGTCCTTGGTGAAGGCCCCCGCCGCCAGGTTGTTCTCCAGGTACAGCAGCGCCATCACCTTGCCCTGGTTCGCCAGGGGCAGGCACATCACGCTGCGCGCCCGCGCTCGGGCCACGTAGGGGTCCGCGGTGAACATGCCTTCGCTGGCGGCGTCGTGCTGGACGACGGCCTCGCGCGTGCGCTGCACGTACTGGACGACGGACGCGGGGAACGACTCCGCGGCGTCCCCGGTGCCCGTGGGGACTTCCGCGCTGTCAGCCCGCCGCTCGGCCTGCACGGCGAGCGTCCCGTCCCGCTCGACGATGAGCAGGCCCCGCTGCGCCCCCGCGTTCTCGATGACGATGCGCATCAGGTTGTCGACGACGCGCCCGAGCACGATTTCGCCGGAGATGGCCTGCGCCGCCTTGATGACGGTGGTGAGGTCCAGCTCCGTCGTCTTCGCGGTGGTGGAGATGTGCGTGCTCAGGCCGCCGCTCTCCGAGGCCGGCGCACGGGCCGGCGCCAGCCCCGGGTGCTGCGCGTCCAGCTGCGCCACCTTCGCGCCCGCGCCCCAGCGCAGGTACGCGTAGCGCGCATCCGCCAGGTAGACGGCGGCCAGCTTCGTCCGGCCCAGCTCCAGGTAGAACGCCCCGGCGCGCTCGGCCGCGAGCGCCTCCTCCTGGACGTACGCGTTGCGCACCGACAGCTCGATGGCGCGGTCATACGCCTCCATCGCCTCGGCCACCCGGCCCAGCACCCGGTGCCGCTCGGCCTCCACCAGCCAGACCTTGTTCTCGAAGTTCTCCGGGCACGCGGCGGCCCAGGCCTTGAGCTGCGTCAGGTGGCGCTCGACGGTCTCCAGCGTCTTGTGCCGCGCATCCGCGCCCGCGCCCGCGTAGAGCGCCAGCAGGGCCAGGGACTGGTAGAGGGCCTGGTGGACGACGGTGAGCTGGCCGAGCACCGCGCCCATGTACGGCGCCGCCTGCTCCGCCAGGCTCGCGGCCAGCGGGTAGTCGCCGAACACGTACGCGAGGTTCGTCTTGCACGTGTAGTAGACGCCCAGCAGGGTGAGGCTCTTCACCTCCTGGAAGAGGCGCACGTCGGTGTCCTCGTCGAACTCCGCGCCCACCATCCGCAGGGGCCCCGGCGCCTGGCCGGCGAGGCAGCGCGCCGTCTGCAGGAAGATGGCCACGTGCTTGCCCGGGTACGCGTGCTTCAGCCGCGTCAGCAGCTCGTGGTAGCGCGCGTGCTCGGCGAGGACGTGGTCCAGCGGGTCTCCAACGTAGAAGACCATCGCGGCGAAGTTGTCCGCCGCGTAGCCCACGTATTCGTGGTCCCCGCTCTCCAGCGCGGCCTGCACCGCGTCCACCGACAGCGGCACCGTCTGGCGCGCGGGGAACTTCCAGTGCCGCACGAACAGGCCGAGCAGCGTGTACACCTTGGCACGCAACTCGCGAGCGTTGAGCTTGTCGAGCAGCGTCAGCGCCAGGTCGCCGTAGGCATTGCCCGCGGCCGCGTCGCCCACCGCGCCCGCGAGGATGACGCCGTAGATGACGAAGGCGTACGGCGACGCGCGCGAGTTGCCGTAGAGCAGGCAGTGCCGGACGAGCTCGCAGGCCACGAGGGGGAACGACATCGGGTTCGCGATGTACGTGGGCGCCGCGAGCAGCACGAGCATCCGCACCGTCGCCAGCTTCTCCGGGTCCGTCATCTCCGGCAGGTTGGCCAGGTCGGCGATGCTGCGGCCACCAATCAGCCCCGCCGTCTGCCCCAGGGCCGCGCCCACGCGCGCCATGTCCACGGCCTCCGGCGGCGGCATCTCCACGCCCAGCAGCTTCAGGGCCTCCGTGGCGACGCGGATGGTGTCCTCGTACTCGGTGCGCGCGGTGTGGAAGAGGACGCGGCTCTCGTAGACGCGCACCTTCTCCAGCAGCGTCCGCGCGTGCGCCAGCGACAGGATGCTCAGCTCTCGCGCGCGCTCGAAGTTGCCGTTGAGGTACTCCTCCTCGGTCGCCTCCAGGTGGAGCGCCATGGCCAGCTCGTACTCGTCGTCCCACGCTCCGGGCGGCAGCAGGGCCAGCGCCGCCGTCAGGTGTCGCAGCGCCGGCTCGTGGGCGGTGGACGCCTTGGCCTTGCGCGCCGCGCGGAGGTTGAGGCGGGCCAGCGCGTAGCGCTCCGGCACCGACACGATGAGTCCGCTGCCCAGGTTGAGCTGGTGGACGAGGTCGAAGATGCGCTCGTCCAGCATGTCCTCCGGCGTGGCCTTCAGCAGCAGCCGGCCAACCTCCAGGTGGACCGACTGGCGCGAGTCCTCGCTGATGAGCGAATACGCCGCCTGCTGCACGCGGTCATGGAGGAACCGGTACGACACGTCGGGCACCTCGGTGGCGCCCACGTCCAGGCTCGCCGGCTGCGCGAGCTGGTAGGACTCGTCCACGGGCACCAGCAGGCCATGCGTGAGGGCCTCCCAGACGCCGGAGGCCGTCTCGTAGAACGACGCCCCGCCCACGGTGCACAGCGTGCGCAAATCGAAGGTGCTGCCGATGCACGCCGCCAGCTGCAGCACGTGCTGTCCCAGGACGCCCAGCTTGCGAATCCGGCCGGTGAGCAGCTCCACCACGTTGTCGGTGATGCTGCGGTTGCGAATCTCCGCCAGGTCCCAGCGCCAGGTGCGGGACGCCGCGTCGAACGCGATGAGCCCGTCCTCGTACAGCTCGCGCAGGAACTGCCCGAGGAAGAAGGGGTTGCCGTCCGTCTTCTCCAGCGCGAGCTGCGCCAGCGTCAGCGAGCGCTCGGGGCCGCACTTGAGGGTGTCTCCCAGCAGCTCGGCGATGTGCTCCAGGCGCAGCGGCGTGAGGGTGAGCGTGCGAGTCACCGCCCCCGCCTTGTCGAGCGCCTCCAGCGCCAGCACCAGCGGGTGCGTGCTGGACACCTCGTTGTCGCGGTAGGCGCCGATGACGAGCAGGTGCTGCGCGGCGGCGTCGCTGACCAGCAACTGCAGCAGCTTGAGCGAGGGCGCGTCCGCCCACTGCAGGTCGTCCAGGAAGATGACCAGCGGGTGCTCCGCGGCGGCGAAGGCCTGGACGAAGCTCTGGAAGACGAAGTTGAAGCGGTGCTGCGCCTCGGCGGGCGGCAGCTCCTCGGCGGGGGGCTGCTCGCCGAGGATGAGCTCCACCTCGCGGATGACGCCGGTGATGACGCTGCCGTTGGGCCCGAGCGCCGCGCGCAGCCGCTCGCGCCACGCCTGGAGCCGCGCCTCCGGCTCGGACAGGAGCTGACGCACGAGCCCCTGGAAGGCCTGGATGAGCGAGTGGTACGGGATGTCGCGCTGGAGCTGGTCGAACTTGCCGGAGATGAAGTAGCCCCGCTTCTCGACAATGGGCCGGTGCACCTCGTGGACGAGCGCGCTCTTGCCCACGCCGGAGTAGCCCGCGACGAGCAGCATCTCCGCGCGGCCGGACGCCACGCGCTCGAACGTGGACATCAGGACGGCGGCCTCCTCCTTGCGCCCGTAGAGCCGCTGCGGAATCTGGAACTTGTCCGAGCGGTCCTGCGTGCCCAGCTCGAAGGACGGCACCGTGCCCTGGGCGCGCAGGCGCGCCACGCAGGTGTCCAGGTCCGCCTGGAGCCCGTGCCCGCTCTGGTAACGGTGCTCCGGGTCCTTCGCCAGCAGCTTGAGGACGATGTCCGAGACGGCGGGAGGAATCTCGGGCCGCCGCACGTGCGGGGGGATGGGCGCGCGGGCGATGTGCGCGTGCACCAGTTCCACCGCGTCGCTGCCCACGAAGGGCGGCTCGCCCACGAGCAATTCGTAGAGCGTGGCGCCGAGCGAATAGAAGTCGGCCCGGTAGTCCACGGCGCGGCTCATCCGTCCGGTCTGCTCCGGGGAGAGATAGCCGAGCGTGCCCTCCAGGACGTTGAGGTTGCGCAGCGACGAGGTCTCCCGCGACAGCGCCGCGGCGATGCCGAAGTCGATGAGCTTCACGTCCCGGCGCTCGGGGTGGATGACGATGTTCGCCGGGTTGATGTCCTTGTGGATGATGTTGCGCTGGTGGACGCCGGCCAGCGCGCCCGCGATGCGCGAGGCGAGGACGAGCACCTCCTCCAGCTCCAGGCGCGTGCGCGCGAGGAAGCTCTTGAGGGCGATGGCGCCCGAGTCCTCCATCACGATGGCCAGCCGCGTGGGACTGCGCTCGAAGGCCTGGGGCGTGACGGCGCTCTCGCGGTCCAGGCTCCGGCCAATCTCGTACTCGCGCTTGAAGCGGGCGGCCTCCTCGGGCCCCGGGCGCTCGGTGCGGAGCATCTTCACGATGACGGCGACGCCGTCGGCCTGGCGGCGGCCTCGGTAGACGAGTGAACGCGGGCTCTCGTGAATCTTCTGGCTGAGCTCGTATCCCGGAATTTCCAGCAACATGAGGCCGTGCTCCATGGGCGCGCGAACGCGGGGCGACCACATCCTAGACGACACCCTGGATTCTCGAAGGGCCTGGCAGGACGCCACCATGCTAGAAGGGCGCGCAACCGTGGCCAGGGAGGCGAGGACCATTCGGACGGCATCGACGCGGCCGGGCGGTGAGCGCAGGAAGGTGGCCGTGCTGGGTGGAGGCATCGCCGCGCTCTCGGCGGCCTATGAGCTGACGGACACCCCCGGGCTGCGCGAGCGCTTCGACGTCACCGTCTACCAGGCAGGCTTCCGCCTGGGGGGAAAGGGAGCGAGCGGGTGCAACCGCCGGCGCGCCCACCGCATCGAGGAGCACGGACTCCACGTCTGGATGGGCTTCTACGACAACGCCTTCCGGCTGATGCGGCGCTGCTACGCGGAGCTGGGCCGCGCGCCCTCGGAGCCGCTCGCCGCGTGGCACGACGCCTTCAAGCCGCACGACTTCATCGCCTGGGAGGAGGAGGTCGGCGGCGGCTGGCGGCACTGGCCCGGCCCCTTCAAGCCCCGGCCCGGCCTGCCCGGGGACGGCTTCGAGGTGGAGTCCCCCTGGGAGTACGTGCAGGCGCTCATCCCCCGCGTGCTGGGCGTCTGGTACCACATGAAGCAGGCGCCCTCGCTGAAGCGGTACGTGCGGGGGGCGCTCCTCGAGGCGGCGGTCGTCTCGCTCAACCTCGCCAGCCGGGTGATGGCCGCGCCGGGCGACGCGCTCCTGGAGCCGCTGCGCGTGCTCCGGGCCCGCCTCTTCGAGGCCCTGCGCGAGCCGCTCGAGCAGGACGACGAGGCGCGCCGCTTCTGGATTGGCACGGACCTCGTCTATGCGCTGACGGTGGGCATGATTGCCGACCGGGTGGTGACGGAGGGTTTCGACGCCATCGACGGGTATGACCTCCGCGACTGGCTGCGGCGCCACGGCGCGTCCGAGCTGACGCTGCGCTCGGGGCTCATCCGCTCGCTGTACGACTTCGTCTTCGCGTACGACGGCGGAGACGCCGCGCGGCCCAGCCTCGGCGCCGGCACCATGCTGCGGGTGACGCTGCGCATGCTGTTCTCCTACCGCGGCTCCATCTTCTACAAGATGCAGGCGGGCATGGGCGAGGCGGTCTTCGCCCCGCTCTACGAGGTGCTCCGGCGCCGCGGCGTGCGCTTCGAGTTCTTCCGGCGCGTGGACCACGTCGGCCTGGCGGCGGACGGGCGCACCGTCGACACCCTCGACATCGCCCACCAGGCCACGGTGGCCAGCGGCGACTACCGGCCCCTCATCGACGTGGACGGCCTGCCCTGCTGGCCCTCCGAGCCGCTCCACGAGCAGCTCGTCGAGGGCCCGGAGCTGGAGGCGCGCGGCATCGACCTGGAGTCGTGGTGGACGCCGTGGAAGGACGTGGGGCGTGAGCAACTCCGGCGCGGCGAGCACTTCGACGACGTGGTGCTGGGCCTGCCCGTCAGCGTGCTGCCGGAGGTCTGCGGCGAGCTCATCTCCGCGCGGGACACGTGGCGGCGCATGGTGGAGCACGTGCGCACGGTGCCGACGCAAGCCATGCAGCTGTGGCTGCGGCCCGGCCTGGAGGGGCTCGGCTGGTCGCACCCACCGCCCGTGCTGACGGCGTACGCCTTTCCGTTCAGCACCTGGGCCGACTTCTCGCATCTGCTCCCGCGCGAGGCGTGGACGGGTGACGTCCCCCGCTCGCTCGCCTATCTCTGCGGCCCGCTCCCCGGACACGAGACGCCGCCTCCGAAGGACGACCACGGCTACCCGGAGCGGGCAGCTGCCGAGGCAAAGCGCGACAGCCTGGACTGGCTGGCCCGTCACGCCGGCCACCTCTGGCCCGCCGCCACGGATGCGGCGGCGCCGCACGGCCTGGACCTGTCGCTGCTGTGCGGCGAGGGCGAGGGAGCGCAGCGCTTCGACGGCCAGTACTGGCGCGCCAACGTCAACCCGAGCGACCGCTACGTGCTCGCCGTGCCGGGCAGCGCGCGACACCGGCTGCGCGCCGACGCGTCGGGGTTCGACAACCTGTGGCTCGCGGGGGACTGGGTGCGCACGGGGCTGAATCTGGGATGCATCGAGTCGGCCGTGATGGCCGGCATGCAGGCAGCGCGCGCGCTGTCCGGGCATCCGATTGAAGTGGACGGAGAATCAGACTTCCCGGCCCGTCAGGGTGACGGCGTCCGGGCCAGCGCGGGAGGCAACACATGAGCAAGCGGTTCGATGTGGCCATCATCGGGTCGGGCATTTCTGGGACGCTGCTCGCGGTGGTCCTGGCGCGGCACGGCGTGCGCGTGGCCATCGTCGAGAAGGGCACGCACCCGCGCTTCGCCGTCGGTGAGTCGACGGTGCCGGAGACCACGTTCCTCCTGGAGGTGCTCGCCCGGCGCTACGACGTCCCGGAGTTGAGCCACCTGCGCAACCACCAGGCCATCCGCCGCCACGTCACCTCCGCGTGTGGAATCAAGCGGGGCTTCTCCTTCGTGTACCACCGCGAGGGCGAGCCGCAGCGCCCCGCCGAGAGCACGCAGTTCCCCACCTGGGGGCCCCCCTTCGGTCCGGACGTCCACCTGTTCCGCCAGGACACGGACGCGTACCTCCTCGCCGTCGCGGTGCGCTACGGCGCCGCCGCGTTCCAGGGCCGCGAAATCAAGACCGTCGAGTTCGACGAGGGCGGCGTGCGCCTCGCCCTGGACCGGGGCGAGGAACTGCTCGCCGACTTCGTGGTGGATGCCGCCGGACATGCCTCGCCGCTCGCCCGGCAGCTCGGGCTTCGGCAGACGCCGTGTCCCTTGCAGACGCGCACGCGCACCCTCTTCACGCACATGGTCAACGTGCCCGCGTACGACAGCATCGGCCCGAGCGCGCGCGAGCGCGGCCTCGCCTATCCCTTCGCGGAAGGGACGCTGCACCACCTGTTCCCCGGCGGCTGGTTCTGGGTGATTCCGTTCGACAACCACTCCAGCTCCACCAACCCGCTGTGCAGCGTGGGGCTGAGCCTGGACGTGGACCGCTACCCGCGCCCGGAGGGCGTGTCCGCGGAGGACGAGTTCTGGAAGTTCGTCCGGAAGTTCCCCAGCGTCCAGGCGCACCTGGGCGGGGCGCGAGCGGCGCGCGAGTGGGTGGCCACCGGGCGCGCCCAGTACTCGGCCGAGCGCGTGGTGGGAGAGCGCTTCTTCCTCATGCCCCACTCGCTGGGCTTCGTGGACGCGCTCTTCTCCAGCGGGCTGTCGCTGACGGCGTCCGCGGTCAACGGGCTCGGCTGGCGGCTCATCCAGGCGGTGCGCGAGCGCGACTACCGCGTGGAGCGCTTCGCCCCGCTGGAGGCCATCATGAAGAAGGGCCTCCTGCACCATGACCGGATGGTGGCCACGTCGTACACGGCGATGAGCGACTTCGCGCTCTGGAACGCGTGGCACCGGGTGTGGATGCTGGGCAGCACCTTCGGCGCGACGGGGCACGTGGAAATCCTGTCCCGGTACGAGAATGACGGGGACCCGGCCCACTTCGACCGCTTCGACCAGGCGCCCCACCGCGGCACGCAGTCCACCGACGTGCCGGAGTTCATGGCGCTGTTCCGGAGCGCGTCGGCGGAGGTGGACGCGTTTCGCGAGGGCACCCGCACCGCGGACGAGGCGGCGCGCAACATCTTCACGCTCCTGAAGGACTCGGGCCTCTGTCCGCCGCACTGGCGGCTCACCGACCCGGAGCGCCGGTGCCCCACCACCTTCACGCTGCTGCCGCTCGCGCGCCTGGCGGCGTGGGGCTACTTCGGTGGGCCGGCCTCGGTGCGGAAGAACTTCGATTTGCGCGGGCGGGTGCTGCCGCTGTTCGCCATGCTCGCGCGGGACGTGCGCACCGAGGCGGGGCGCTCGGCGGGGCTGGTGGCGCGCCTGGTCAAGGACGCGCTCACCAGCTGAGGTGCCGTGACTACGGGACGTTGCCGCCCAGGCCCTGCCGGGGCGGCAGCTCCCAGGCCTTGCGCAGGTGCTCCGGAAGCTCGTACGGCGGCCGGTCATTGGTGGGCGTCCGCTCCTCGAGCTTCAGCACGAACTGCTTGCCCATGTGGCGCAGCATCTCCTCCGGCGTCGGGGGGCCGTTGGAGGGCCCCGTCGGTCCGCCCCTGCGCAGCTTCTCCTTCAGGTTCTCCCGGACGGCCTCCAGCGGGTGTCCGGAGTCGCGCGGGCTCGGCCTCACCCGTTCCACGAGCACGTGGGTGACGAGCGCTCCGGCCCGCCACGCCAGCTCGTCGATGGCCCGCGTGACGAAGCCCGGCACCGGAATGGGCAGGTGCTCGTTGACCGTCACCGCGACGTTCGCCACGACGTTGGCCCCCTTGTTCAGCAGCATCCAGAGGTCGACGCCCACCTGGATGATGCGGTCGACGGGCTCCTCCGGCGGCACCCCGAGGACCTCCGCCGTGTGCGGGCCCATGAAGAAGCGCATCAGCGTGTGCTCGATGTGCTGCGCCAGGTGCTCGGGCGGGATGATCTGCTGCATCACCGGCGAGAGGGCCGCGTTCAGCTGCCGGCCCTCGTCGGACGGGGCCTGCTGGTGGGCCTGGAGGCGCTCGTACATGAACTCCGCGTCGTCCCACGTGGTCGCGCACAGCTCCGGGGGGATGCCCAGGTAGTGGCCCAGCACGTTCCAGCAGTGCAGGTACGCCGCGTCCTCGTCGCGGGAGAGGGACACCCCCAGCCGCTTCCACGAGCGCAGCACGACGTAGGAGAAGGCCAGCAGCGTGAAGGCGTTGTCCTCCTGGTTGACGGGCACCCCGAACTGCTTCGCGTCCCACTGGCTGTTCAGCATCTCGTCGGCGAGCGAGAGCGGGGACTTCGGCGGCCGCGGCGGCTCGTGGAGGATGAGGTAGCGCATCGTCGCATGGAGCAGCCGCGTCTTGACGGCGGTGAGCGCGGCCCTGCCCGTCCTGGGCTCGAGCGCGCCCGGCGTCATCACGTCGATGAGCATCTTCGCCGTCTCGTAGACTCGCCGGACGGCGTGGTCCTTGAGCTTCTGCGTGTGCCAGAGCACGAGCGCGCCGTTCTTGTGCGAGTAGCACTCGGGGAGCGACGCGCACAGCAGGGCGGCCAGCGCCATGGGCCCATGCCGCACGAACAGCTCCTGCCCCTGCTCGATGCGCTTCGGGTCGGCCCAGGTGGGCAGGACGGCATGCCGGTCCAGGAACTCCTGCAGCGCGGCCGACTGCTCCGGCTGGGGCCGGAGGCTCTGCCGGGCATGGTCCACGCTGGGCCAGGGGCTGCGGCCCAGGCTCAGCATGAAGGTGCTCGCCGCCTCGGCGGCCTTCTCCCGGCCGTTGTGCTCCACGAAGCGCCGCACGGCCTCGTCGGCCTCCGGGTCGCCGACCTGCCGCAGTTTGTTGAGGAGCCTGAAGCTGCTGTCCGCCCACGTCTTCCGGTCGCTGAGGCCCGGCGTCACCTGAGTCATGCAGCGGACAGAAATAGAAAGGCCCGGAGCCGTCAAGGGAGGCTCCCCTGCCCCCCGGGGAGTCAGCCGTGATTCCGTTGCCGAGCCTCCATTGCCTGAATATACAGGCAATATGGAGCCCGCGTCCCCCGAGAGCCCGATTCCGACGACCTGCATGTGCGAGACGCTTCGCCGTGCCGCACGCATGGTGACGCGGATGTACGACGACGCCCTGAGGCCGGTGAACCTGCGGACGACGCAGTTCTCCGTCCTGGCCCACCTCAACGGAAGCGAAGGCGTGCGGGTGAGAGACCTGGCGTCAGGGCTCCAGCTCGAGGAGACGACGCTGACGCGCAACCTGCGCCTGCTGGAACAGGAGGGCTGGGTCGCTACCCGAGCCGGCAAGGACCGGCGCGAGAAGCACATCACCATCACCAAGGCCGGACAGGAGGTCCTCGCGAAGGCGGTGCCCCGCTGGCGCGCCGTCCAGGAGCGCCTCCAGCAGCGCGTCGCCACGACGACCTGGGACGCGGCGTTCCGCACCCTGCCGAAGCTGGCCGCGGGCGCCGCGCCAGACTGACTCACGACACCCGAGGGCGGCCGGGCCCCACCCCGCCGCCCTCTTCTTCAGCTCAATACCTGTATCTACACTCAATTTACCCCATTGGAGAGGACGATTCCATGTCACGCATTCTCATCACGGGCAGTTCGAAGGGGCTGGGCAGGGCGACCGCGCTGGAGCTCGCGCGCCGGGGGCACGAGGTCATCGCGACGGCGCGCAAGGTGGAGACACTCGCGGACCTGCCCGTCGCCCAGCGCCTGTCGCTCGACGTGACGAGCGAGGCCTCGGTCCGGCGCGCCGTGGAGCAGGCCGGCCGGGTGGACGTGCTCATCAACAACGCGGCGGAAATCGCGGTGGCGCCACTGGAGTCGATTCCCTTCGAGGAGGTGCGCAACCTCTACGACATCAACGTCTTCGGGGCGCTCCGGATGATTCAGGCCGTCACCCCGGCGATGCGCGAGCGCCGCGCCGGCACGGTGGTCAACATCTCGTCCGTCGTCGGGCGCGTCTCGCTCCCCCTGACGGGCGTCTACAGCTCGACCAAGTGGGCGCTGGAGGCGCTGAGCGAGTCGCTGCGCCTGGAGCTCGGCCACTTCGGGGTCCGCGTCGTCCTGGTGGAGCCGGGGGAGATTGGGACGGGCGCGCTCGACGCGCCTCGCGCGTACTTCGGGGAGAACGACCCGTACCTGCCGCTCAAGGCCGAGCGACAGTTCCGCCCCCGGGAGAAGATGACGCCGCCGGAGACCATCGCGCGCACCATCGCCGACGCCGTGGAAGCGCCCGAGCAGCGGTTCCGCTGGCCCGCCGGCGCCGACGCGGAGGCGCTCCTGGCCTTGCGCGCGAAGCTGGATGACCCGGCCTTCGACACCGCCCTCCGCTCGGCCATCAAGCTCCAGTGGTGAGTCCCAGGCCCGCCGCGACGGCGGCCCGTCCGGGCGTCGTCCTCGTGATTCTCTGCTCGGCCGTGTTCATGGCCGCCCTGGACCTGTTCATCGTGAACGTCGCCCTGGGCGCCATCGGCACCGACTTCGGCGAGGGCTCGCTGTCGCAATTGAGCTGGGTGCTCAATGGCTACACCATCTTCTACGGCGCCCTGCTGGTCCCCGCGGGGCGCCTGACGGACTCGCTCGGGCGCAAGGCGGGCTTCCAGCTCGGGCTGGTGCTGTTCACGCTCGCCAGCCTCGGCTGCGCGCTGAGCGGCAACCTCTGGGTGCTGGTCGCATTCCGCTGCCTCCAGGCGGTAGGCGCGGCGGTGCTCACGCCCGCGAGCCTCGGGCTCGTCCTCACCACGCTCCCCGAGGAGAACCGTTCCCGCTCCATCCGCATCTGGGCGTCCAGTGGCGCGCTGGCGGGGGCCGCGGGGCCGGTGGTCGGCGGGCTGCTCGTCGCCAGCTCATGGCGGGGCATCTTCCTGCTGAACCTGCCCATCGGGCTCGCCGCGGTCCTGGCGGCCGCGAAGTTCGTCCCGTCCGTGAAGCAGGAGCGCGCCGCGCACCTGCCGGACTTCCTGGGCGGGGGGCTCCTCATCGTGGCCATCGGCACGCTCGCGCTGGGGCTCATCGAAGCACCCGGCTGGGGGTGGAGCAGCACCGCGGCCACGCTCTGCTGGGTCATCTCCGCGGCCGCGCTGGGGGCGTTCGTCTACAGTTCGGCGAAGCACCCGAGTCCGGTCATCGAGCTGTCGCTCATGAAGCACCGGACGTTCGCCTGGTCCAACATCACCGTGCTGCTGCTGTCGGTGACGTTCGCCGCGGAGCTGCTGTCCGTCATCCTCTTCATGGAGCAGCGCTGGCACTGGTCCGCGCTGCAGACGGGCCTCGCCGTGGCGCCCGGCCCCTGCATGGTTCCCATCTTCGCGCTCCTCGGCCAACGCCTGAGCCGGAAGCTCCCGGTGGGCATCGTCACCGGCCTGGGCGCGCTGCTGCAAGGGTTGGGAGCCACCGTCATCCTCCTGGCCGTCGGTCCAAGCCCGGACTACGTCACCGCCATCCTTCCCGGCTGGCTGCTGGTGGGCGCGGGAAATGGCCTGGCGTTTCCGACGGCCATCGCCTCCGCGACGGTGGAATTGCCCGCGCACCAGAGCTCCACCGGCAGCGCCGTGGTCAACATGAGCCGGCAGGTGGGCATGGTCCTCGGCACCAGCATCCTCGTCGTCATCCTGGGCGGAGCCGACGCGACGGGCCAGGGGGACACGTTCTTCCGGGGCTGGTGGTTCGCCTCGCTCGTGGCGCTGGTCGCTGCGGGCACCGCGCTGGGCATCTCCCGCCCGACCCGGGAGGCGGGTTCGCGCGCCTCGCCGTCCCAGGAGGCAACCTCATAAGAGCTGTCCCAGCGCCTTCGCTGAGTCCGAGCGCATCCGCGCTACGGAGCGCCCGGCAGGTCCCCTCCCCTGCCGGGCGCGCTCATCGCGGGGTCAGCGAGGGTGCGTGCCCTACAGCTTCGCCAGGGCCGCCTCGTAGTTGGGCTCCTGGCCAATCTCCGGCACCTGCTCGGCGTGGACGACCTTGCCGCTCTCGTCGAGGACCACGACGGCGCGCGAGTAGAGCCCGGCCATCCCTCCGTCCTGGATGGTCACCCCGTACTGCTTGCCGAAGTCGCCGCGGAAGCCCGAGAAGGACAGCGCCTTGTCGATGCCCTCCGCGCCGCAGAAGCGCTTGAGCGCGAACGGCAGGTCCATGGACACGTTGATGACGGTGACGTTCGGCTTCTCCGTCGCGCGCTTGTTGAACGTGCGCACCGACGTCGCGCACACCCCGGTGTCGATGCTGGGGAAGATGTTGAGCACGCGCTTGCCCGGGAGGGACGAGAGCTTCTTGTCCGCGAGGTCCAGGCCCGTGAGCGTGGCGTCCGGCGCCGTGCTGCCCACCGCGGGCAGGCTGCCCGCGGTGTTGATGGGATTGCCCTTCAAGGTGATGCGGGTCATGAGCGTGTCTCCTGGAATGTGAGTCGGCGGCCGTCGTAGCGGCATCCCGCGGTGCACGCCAGGGGTTCTCAGGGCTCGCGGTCTTGCACCGAACCACGGAGGCAGCCGGACGCTCTCTTCACCCTCGGCAGAAGTCTCCGCTGTGACGATGTTTCCCCAGATACCGGGGGAACGTGATGTCGCGATTCGTCAGGGGGCCGCTGGCCCTGGGGCTGCTCGGCTGGGCCCTGCTGTTCTCCGGGTGTACCGGGCGGGAGGACTCGCGTGTCTCGCCCTCCGACGGGCAGACGACCGCCTCCATGCAGGCGCCAGCAGCCCGCGAGCAGAAGCTCCCAGGGCCGCCCATCCGCATCGCGATGAGCGCGGCCTTCGTGTCCGAGTCGGGCATCGTCGTCTACTCACAGCTCGCGGACTGGCTCGCGCGGCAGCTCGGCCGGAAGGTCGAATTCGTGAGCGGCTTCTCCTACGGCACCATCGACGAGATGATCGACGACGGCGCCGTGGACGTGGCCTTCATCTGTGGCTACCCCTACGTGCTCAAGCATGACCGGCCCGAGCCCGTCATCGACGTGCTGGCCGCTCCGGTGATGAAGGCCCCCCGCTATCGGGACCAGCCCGTCTACTTCTCCGACCTCATCGTCCGCGAAGACAGCGGCTTCCGCCGGTTCGAGGACCTGAAGGGCGCGACGCTCGTCTACAACGAGGAGACCTCGAACTCCGGCTACAACATGCCCCGCTCCTTCCTCATCGAGCGCGGGCTCACGCAGGGGTTCTTCGGGAAGGTCATCCGCTCGGGCTCGCACGAGGAGTCCATCCGCATGGTGGCGAGCGGAGAGGCCGATGCGAGCTTCGTCGACAGCCTGGTGCTCGACTACGACAGGCAGCTGCACTTCGGGTCCGCCGGCAAGGTCCGCGTGCTGATGTCGCTGGGGCCCGAGGCCATCCCCCCTGTGGTGGTGTCGACGAAGATGGACCCGGAGCTGCGGCGACGCATGGGCTTCGCGCTGACGCACATGCACGAGGACGCGGAGGGACGCCGGATTCTCGACGCGGCGCTGCTCAGCCGCTTCGAGCCCGTGAAGGACGCCCACTACGATGGAATCCGCCGCCGTCATGCGCTCGCGCAGCGGACCGGGTTCCTGAGCCTCAGGTGAGGAACGCGATGCGGTTTGGGAGAGACCTGGCACGGCTGCGGTCCGGATTGATGCTGCGAATCGCCCTGCTGCTCTCCCTGTTCCTGCTCTTCCTGGGCGTGTCGCAGGGACTCATGGCCGAGGTGGCCCGGGCCAAGCGCGCGGACGCCGCCATCCTCAACGTCGCGGGCTCGCTCCGGATGCTGGCCGAGCGGTACACGCGCGAGACGAACCTGGCCCTGGTGGGGCTGTCCCAGCGGGACTGGGGACTGCTCCTGGATGAGCGCGCGGAGGCACAGCTGACCGCCCGCCAGTTCCACGAGCGCGTGTCGGCCCTGCGCGTGGGCGGCACCGTGGAGCTGGGCGGATTCCAGGTCACCGTTCCCGCCACCCGGAACCCGGACCTGCGCAACTCGCTGGGAGCGCTCGACAAGGGGTTCCACGACCTGGGGTACGCGGGCGTCATGGCGCTGCGCGCCGAGCGCGGCGAGCTGACGCACAACCCGCACATCGACAGCATCCAGCGGAAGTCCGGAGAGCTCGTCGAGCAGACGGACTGGTACGTGGCCCGCCTCCAGGGGCGGAGCGACCAGACACTGGAGCGGCTGCGCTGGCTGCAGGGGGCCACGCTCCTGGCGGGCCTTGGCCTGTTCACCGTGCTCCTGCTGTTCGTCTACCACCGCGTCGTGCTCCCGCTCGATGCCTCGGTGCGGACCGTCCGGCAAAGCGAGGAGATGCACCGGGCCCTGTTCGAGGGTGCGCTCGTGGGGCTGTGGCAGGTGTCCGGCGGCCGCTTCGTCCGCGCCAACCGGAAGGCGGCGAACCTGTTCGGGCATGCGGAGCCGGCCGGGCTCGAGGGCCAGTCCCTGGATGACGCGCTCGGAGCAACGGCGGCGGCGCTGCGCGAGCAGCTCACCGGGGGCAGCGCGGTCCCCGAGTACGAGCTCGAGCTTCCCGACGGGAAGGGGGGCCTTCGCTGGCTGGCCCTCTCGGCCTCCCGGTACCCGGACCGCGACCTCATCGAGGGCACGGTGGTCGACATCACCCCCCGGAGACGGGCCGAGGAAGCGCTGCGGAAGACCCAGGCACGGCTGCTCCAGTCGGCGCACCGCGCGGGACAACTGCACATCGTCAGCTCGCTCGTCGAGTGCTCGCAGGCCCTCATCTGCGTGAAGGACGCGCGAGGGCGGATTCTCAGCATCAACCGCCGGTTCGCGGAGGTGCTGGGCGCTCGCGAGCGGGGGGAGCTGATTGGCCGGACCGACGCGGAGCTCTTCCCGGCGGAAGTCGCGGAGCGCTTCCGGGCGGCGGACCGTCAGGTGCTCGAGGAGAACGTGAGCCTGGAGTCCGAGGACGTCTTCCCGGGGCCCGACGGGCCGCACACCTATCTGATTCAGAAGTTCCCGCTGAGGGACGCGACCGGAGCCATCCACGCGGTGTGTGGAATCGCCACCGACATCACCGAGCGCAAGCGGGCGGAAGAGGCCCTGCGGCTGCTGTCGGACACCAGCCGCCGGCTCGCCTCCTCCCTGGACTTCGACGTGACGCTCGACACGGTGGCGCACCTGCTCATCCCCGCGCTGGCACGCGCCTGCGTGCTCCTGGTCCAGGAGCCCACGGACGAAGGAGGCTCCCGCTGGCGGACGGTGTTCGCCGACGCGGATGCGGCACGGGAGCGGAGCCAGCGGGAACGAGGGCTGGAGGTCTCCCCGAAGCAGCTCTCGCGATGGCTCGAGGCCGTGCGTGACGGGCGCGGCGCGAGTGCACCTGCCAGGGTGTCTTCGCCGGACGCTCCTCCCGCCTGGGCGACGCCGCTGCGCGTCCGGGGCGAGGTGCTGGGCCTGTACGTGCTCTACCCGGAGCCCGGGCGCCCGGCGTACTCCGAGGCGGAGCTGGCGCTCATCGAAGAGGTCTCCCAGCGCGGGGGACTGGCCATCGATGCCGCGCGGCTCTACCGCCGCTCCCGCGAGGCGACACAGGCGCGCGAGGAGTTCCTCTCCATCGCTTCCCACGAGCTGAAGACTCCGCTCACGTCGCTCAAGCTGCACCTGCAGTCCGTGGAGCGGGAGGCGCTGCGCGCCAGGCCCGCGCCGGACTCCGCGCGCATCACCCGGCTGCTCCGCCTGGCGGACCGCCAGTTGAACCGGCTGCGGGAGCACATCGACAACCTGCTCGACGTGTCGCGCATCCTCACCGGGCGGATGGAGCTGAGCTTCGGAGACGTGGAGCTGTCCGAGGTGGTGGGGAATGTGTTCGCGGGGCTCGACGAGGAGCTGTCCCGGGGCCGCATCCCCATCCGCTTCGAACAGGACGGGCCCATCCACGCGCGGTGGGACCGTCCCCGCATCGAACAGGTGGTCGCGAACCTGGTGGGCAATGCCATCAAGTATGGCGAGCAGAGACCCGTGCTCGTGTCCGCGAGGGCCCGGGACGACCGGGTGCGACTGATGGTGCAGGACCAGGGACCGGGCATCGCGCCGAAGGACCGGGAGCGCATCTTCCAGGTGTTCGAGCGGGCGGTGCGGGGGACGAACATCTCCGGCTTCGGCCTGGGGCTCTATGTGACGCGGCAGATCGTCCAGGCGCATGGGGGCTCCATCCAGGTGGAGGACACGCCCGGAGGAGGAACGACGTTCGTCGTCGAGCTGCCGGTGGACCCGGAGTCGCCAACGGAGACGGCCGGAAGGCGGTACCCGCCGGGGCTGGACTCCGGCGAGGAGAGCCAGGCGACGTGCTGAGCGGACTCGACTCCGGGGACCTGGGGACGAACCCTTCCGCACCGGCCCACCGCGACCTTTACGCCGTAGAACAGGTGGCCGAAGCTGACGCGAATGGCGAAATACACGGTCAAGCTCTCCAAGGTTCCAGCAGGTCATCAACTTCCGCCGCTGCTCGAGGACGTCGGCGCCTGGGTGGGCCGGCAGACCCACGGAACCCTGGGCTGGTTCGACACGCTCGCGGCCGAGGCCATTCCGAAGGAATGGAATCCGGAGAACGCAGCCCGACTCCGGCGAGACGCCTTCGCGTTCCTGCAGCTTCCGGACGGCTCGCTGCTCGCGCTCGTGAACACGGGAGCCAAGACCCCGCCCGCGGTGGCGCTGCTCGGCTCGGAGGGCGAGGCGCGGACCGTCGCGAACAGCCTCGAGGAGTTCCTGACGCTGTGGTCCAAGGGCGAGACAGACATCGACGAGCTCGACGACGAGGAGGGAGCCTCCGGCCGGAAAGCACTGGCTGCGTGGCTCAAAACGCAGAAGGTCAAGGTGCCGAAGGCGAAGGACTTCGACTTCGCGGCCTGGCTCGACGGTGACGCCGCGGCCCCGCCCGCGCCGGCGGCCCCCGTCAGAAAGAATGCGCCGACCGCGGTGATGAAGAAGCTCGGCCCGAAGACTCGAGCACTCGCGTCCATTCTCGGAAAGCGCGCGGACGCCCCCGAGGTCATCGCCTATGTGACCGGGGTGCTCGGCAAGAAGGTGCCGCCATCGACCAGCGAGAACAATGACTCAGTGAATGTCGAGGCACCGAAGCACGGCGTCGAGCTCGTCTTCTCACACGACATCCTGAACGACGCCTATCCGCCCATCCCCAAGACCCCCAAGACGTTCATCCCCTACGTCGCCTCCGCATGGGTGCGGTCGAAAATCGAGGAGACCGTGCTGGGGGTGCCGTGGAAGGGGGCCTCGGAGGCGGAGCTCACGAAGCTGCTCGGAGCGCCCACCGGCCGCCGGTCCTCCTTCGCGGACGAGGATGAGCTCACCGTCGCCTACTGGACCTACGCGCTCGACACCGGAGCGCAGGTGGAGCTCGAGATTGAGTTCGACGACGTCATCACCGTCACGCTCGGCGTGAAGGGCGGCGGTGCGCTCATGCGGTATCCGGACGTCACGACGGGGCTCTTCGTGGGTTATGCCGCGACCCGAGGCCTGCTCGACACCTCGCGGTTCCCGGCGCACCGCGAGCTGCTCGCGGCAGTCGCGGCGCGCAAGGCGAAGGGTTCGGAGCTCGTGAAGCAGGCGCTTCCGCGCGGCCTCTGGGACGACCACCTCCGCGATGCTCCGGGGCTTGGCACGATGGCGTGGCGCTGGTTCCACAACATGAACGGGCTGTGGATTACGGCCGACCTCAAGAAGACGTTCGGAAAGCGCGCGGGCCGCTTCGGCCACGACGAGCCGAAGCTCGATGACGACACCTGGGACGCCGTCGACAAGGCGGCGGCGCTCCTGGACAAGCGCTTCGCGGCGTGGATTGGGAAATAGCCTTCGAGGCCTGCCAGGTCACCGGCGTCGGACCCGCCGAGCGCCGCGCCCGCCGCCCCCGCGCGGTGCGTGCCGGGGCGCCCCGTCCCGCGTGCCTGCCCAGGTGTGCACCGGCCATTCCTAGCTTGGGAGGTGCGGGGACGCTCCGACCGCGCCCCCCTGCGGAGGAAGAGCACCATGACCCTGGAAACCCAGCGTGCACAGGCCCGGGCGGGCGGCGGGCTTCCGCCCGGGATGACGCCTGACCTGGTGGAGCAACTTCGGGCTCAGCTGCGGGGCGGACTCGTCCGGCCCGGAGACGCCGACTACGAGGAGAGCTGCCGCGTCTACAACGCCATGATTCAGAAGCACCCGGCACTCATCGCCCGGTGCGCCGACGTGGCGGATGTCATCGCCTCGGTCGGCTTCGCCCGCGAGCAGGGCGTCACCCTGGCCATTCGCGGAGGTGGGCACAACGGCGGCGGACTGGGCATCTGCGAGGGGGGCCTGGTCGCGGACCTGTCGCGAATGCGGGGCGTGCGGGTGGACCCCGCCGCGCGCACGGTGCGGGTCGCCGGTGGCAACGTCTGGGGTGACGTAGACCATGCCACGCACGCGTTCGGCCTCGCCGTCCCCTCGGGCATCATCTCCACCACGGGCGTGGGGGGGCTCACCCTGGGCGGCGGCCTGGGCCACCTCTCGCGCCGCTACGGCCTCACCATCGACAACCTGCTCGCCGTGGACCTGGTGCTCGCGGATGGGCGCTTCGTCACCGCGAGCGCCGAGCAGCACCCGGACCTGTTCTGGGCGGTGCGCGGCGGCGGCGGCAACTTCGGCGTCGTCACTTCCTTCCTCTTCCGGGCCCACCCGGTGGACAACGTCATCGGCGGCCCCACCCTCTGGCCCGTGGAGCGCGCGGTGGAGGTGATGCAGTGGTACCGCGAGTTCATCACCGCCGCGCCGGAGGAGCTCGGCGGCTTCTTCGCCTTCATGACGGTGCCGCCCGTGGCGCCCTTCCCCGAGCAGTTGCACCTCAAGAAGATGTGCGCGGTGGTGTGGTGCTACACCGGGGACCCGGCGCGCGCGGATGAGATATTCGCGCCGGTGCGGGCGCTTTCCCCGGCGCTGCACGGCGTGCAGCCCATGCCCTACCCCGCCCTGCAGAGCATGTTCGACGGGCTCTACCCGCCCGGCCTGCAGTGGTACTGGCGCGCGGACTTCGTGAAGGAATTGTCAGACGCGGCCATCGCCAGGCACGCGGAGTTCGGCGAGCAGCTGCCGACGATGCACTCCACCATGCACTTCTATCCCATCGACGGGGCGGTGCACCGGGTGCGCCCCGACGAGACCGCCTTCAGCTTCCGGGATGTGCGCTGGGCCGAGGTCATCGTCGGCGTGGACCCCTCGCCCGCCAAGGCGCAGGAAATCTCCGCCTGGACGAAGGACTACTGGAACGCGCTGCACCCCTACTCCGCGGGCGGCGCCTACGTGAACTTCATGATGGATGAGGGCCAGGAGCGCGTGCAGGCCACGTACCGGGACAACTACGCCCGGCTGGTCGAGGTGAAGAAGCGCTACGACCCGGACAACCTCTTCCACGTGAATCAGAACATCCGCCCCGCCACGACCGGGGCCGAGGAGCTGCCGCACTGAGGCGGCTCCTCCGGCGCACGTCGAGGACCCAGGGCTGGCGACCCGGTTTCACCGGGTCGCCGTTCTGCCTTCGCGCGGCGGACTCAGCGCTTCGGTGCCTTGCCTGAGGACTTCGTCACGAACTCGACGCGGCGGTTCAGGCGCTGCTCCTCGGGGGTGCCGTTCCCATTCACGGGGCGGTCGGACCCGTAGCCCTTGGCGACCAGGCGGGAGCCCGAGACGCCGCGCTGGATGAGGTACCTGCGCACCATGTCCGCGCGCTGCTGACTCAGCGTGCGATTGAGCGTCTCCGGACCGGTGTTGTCCGTGTGCCCCTCGATGCGGACCGTGAGCCTGGGGTGGGCCTTCAGATAGGCCGCGACGGCATCCAGCTGCCGCTTCTCTTCGTCCTCGAGGGTCGACTGTCCCACCGGGAAGAGGACGTGGTGGTCCATCGGCGGCTCGGTCTGCTCTGCCGGGGGCGCGGCAGGAGGCGGCTCCTCGCGCGGAGCTTCCGGAGGCGGCGCCTCGGCGGGCTTCTCCTCCTTGACGGGGCAGCCGCGATTCGCCGCGACGCCGGCCTCCTTGGGGCAGGCGTCCTCGTCATCCGGAATGCCATCGCCATCCGCGTCGGGCGCGGGGCACCCCTGGTAGCGCGGGAGCCCCGGCTCGGAGGGGCACTTGTCCAGGCGGTCCACGACGCTGTCCCCATCCGAGTCGCCATCCGGACAGCCCGCGTTCTCCACCACGCCGGCCTCGAGCGGGCAGCGGTCCTGCGCGTTGGCCACCGAGTCGCCATCGTCGTCCAGGTCCGGGCACTGCTCGGGCGTGTGGGTCCGTCCGCCCTTGCACGGGTCCTCGCGCGAAGGCGGCGTGTGGGCCCAGGCGATGCCCGCGTTGATGCGGAGCGAGGGCGTGCCCGGAATGTCCGTGAAGCCATGCCCCGCCAGCGCGAAGGCCTCGAAGCCGTGGCCCACCGGCAGCCGCAAGCCGCCGAGCAGCTCCAGCGCCACATCCGACTCCACGAGCGACTCGGACGCCTGCAGGGCGACTTCGCCGCGCAGGCCCTCGCCGCGCGTGGCCACCACCAGCGACTGCTCCAGCTCGCTTCCGAAGTCGCGGCCGGGTTGGACCTCCGTGGAGCGAATCCTCACGCCCACGCTGGCGCCCAGCGACACCGGGCCCACCTCGCGTCCCACGGCCACCCGGGGCGCGACCTGGAACCCGGCCCAGCCGTCCTGCCGGCCGAACGCGCTCGCCGTACCGCCGGGCAGTCCGATGTCCAGGCCGAGGCCGAGGAACACCGGCGCACCGTCCTCGCGGCGAAGCAGCGAGTAGCGCGCGCCCAGCTCCGGCGTCCCGAGCCCGAAGGACTTCGGCTCCGTCACGCCGACCAGCTGGTCCGCGCCACTGCCGCCCTGGGTGATGATGACGGGCAGCTTCGCGGACAACTCCAGGCGCTCGGTGGGTGACCACGCACCGGCGAGCCAGCTCGCCACGCGGTAGTCGATGATGTCGCGCTCCACGCCATCAGCGCCCTCCAGCAGCAGGATGCCGCGCTCGTAGCCGACCATGAGCATCAGCCGGTAGCCGCCCTCGGGGAGCACGTGGCCGGTGTCCACCAGCATCGAGTCCGTCGCCCCGGGACTGAAGCGCAGGCGCTCCAGGTCCATGGGGAGGACGGGCCCGGCGCTCTGGGCCAGAGCGGCGGGGGCGAGGAAGACGGCCAGCAGCGCGGCCAGCGCCCGGCACGGAGCCTGTGTACGCAAGGAGAGGTCCATTCGCGAAGAAGGGGGTTCGTGCGAGCTGTTCAGGAGCGGCGACGGCGCAGGCCGCTCCACAAAGCCATTGCCACCAGGAGCACCAGCGACGCGGCCGTCCCGCTGCCCGTGCTCTGGCAGCCGCCTCCGGCGATGGACACCACCGGGGTCTGCACCGTCACCTGGAAGAAGCACTGCGCCGAGTTACCGGCCGCGTCCGTGACGGTGTAGGAGACGCGCGAGACCCCCGTCGGGAAGCGGCTGCCCGAGGGCGGCGAGGCGGTCACCGTCGGCACGGAGACGGCGTCGGAGACCACGGGGGGCTCGTACGTCACGGGTGTGCCCGAGGGCCCCTCCGGGGCCAACTCCACGTCCGCCGGGCACGTCACGGTCGGGTCCGTGGTGTCCTCGACGATGACCTGGAACGTGCACGTGGCCGTGTTGCCCGCCGCGTCCGTGGCGGTGACGGTGACATCCGTGGTGCCGAGCGGGAAGGTGCTGCCCGAGGCCGGCGAGGACGTCACGGTGGGATTGGTCGTGACGACATCCGAAGCCGTCCCCGGTGCCCAGGTGTCGGTGGCCCCCGCGGCGCTCGTGGCCTCCACCCTCCGCGACGCGGGACACCTGAGGGTGGGAGGCCGCGTGTCCACGACGGTGAACTGGAACGTGCACGTCGCCGTGCTGCCCGAGCCGTCCGTCGCGGTGGCCGTGACAGTGGTGCTCCCGAGGGGGAAGGTGCTCCCGCTGGGAGGCGAATAGGTGATGGTGGGGTTGGGGGTCTCCACGTCGGTGGCGGTGGCGGGCGGCCAGCTTCCCGGGGCGCCGTTGGGGCCCGTCGCTTCGCTCACGGTGTTCGCGGGGCAGGTGATGGCGGGGCCCGTGTTCGTGACGTTGAGGTCCACCGTGGCGACATTGCTGTCCAGGCCGCAGTCCCGGACCCGGAAGGTGAAGCTGTCGGGGCCCGCGTAGCCCGGCGTGGGCGTGTACGTGAGGTTCGGCGGCGTGCCGCTCAGCGTCCCGTGCTGGGGAGGCGTGACAACCGTCCAGCTCAACGTCTGCCCCGCGTCCGGGTCCGTCCCCACGAGGGTGATGGCCACGGGAACACCGGGGGTCGTGGACACCGTCTGCGGCTGCGCCGTGGGCGCGGCATTGGGGACCACCGTCACCATGCGCCCGCCCGGGATGGCATTGGCGAAGACGGACAGCGCATACGGCCCCAGCGGGACGTCGGCCGGGACGGTCACTGTCGCGCTCGTGCGGGACATGCCGGTGGCGGGAAGCGTCCAGAGTCGCCCGCCCTCCGCGCCCCGCAGGCGCACCAGGGGGAAGTCCGTCGGGGAGTCAGAGTAGGAGCCGCCGCTCGCGCCCGAGACGCCCTGGAAGCGCAGGCCCTGGAGGACGCTCGGACAGGCTTGGACGAGGACATCCGGCTGACTCACCACCGGGCGCCACGCGGGCTGCGCGCCGGTGTCGTCGTACAGCTCGGCCCCCGTCGCGGCCGTGCCACCCGCGAGCAGCACCTCGCCCGAGGGCAGGGCCACGGCGATGAGCCCCCCGCGCGCGGACGGAGCACTGACGGACGTCCAGTCGCGAATGGAGGGGTCATAGACCTCCGCCGAGGTGGAGGGCGTGCCCGGCGCGCTCAGGCCCCCCGCGACCAGGACCTTGCCCGACGGCGCGAGCGTCGCGGTGTGGTACCCGTGTGCCTGGGGGAGCGGGGGCCCCCCGGCCCACGAGTTGGTGGCGGCGTCATAGAGCGCCGTCGACGTGAGCCCGAAGGCGCCCGAGAGCCCGCCCGCCGCCAGCACCTGCCCGGACGGCAGCAGCGTCAGCGTGAGACCCTCGCGGCCCTGCCCCAGTCCGGAGGCGGGAGCCCAGGTGTTGTTGGCCGGGTCGTACACCTCCGCCGTGACGAGCGCCGTACCGCCGCCGTCGCGGCCGCCCGCGACGAGCACCCTGCCATCGGGAAGCAGCGCGGCGGCATGCGCGGACCGGGCCGTGGCCAGGGAGGCCGCGGGGGTCCACGTGTTGGCCGCGGGGTCATACAGCTCCGTCGTCGCGAGCACCGTGGCGTCGCGCTGCCCGCCCACGACGAACACCCTGCCGTCGGCGAGGAGCGTGGCGGTGTGGAAGTGCCGGGCGCCGACGAGCGCTGCCGCCGGGCTCCAGGCATTGGCGGTCGCATCGTAGCGATCGGTGGAGGCCACCGAGGTTCCGCCGTTCGAGCCACCCACGACGAGCACCGCGCCCGAGCGCAGCACGGTCGCCGTGGCGCGCTCGCGAGGGATGGAGAGGTTCGGCGCGGGCGTCCAGGTGTTGCCCGTCCGGTCATAGAGCTGCGCCGAGGCCAGCGCCGCGCCGCCGCCGTCGCGTCCACCCGCGACGAGGACCCGGCCCGTGGGCAGCAGGGCCACCACGGGGTCCACCCGGGCGCCGCCTGGCGCGCCGGCCGGGGTCCACGCGTTGACGCCCGGGTCATAGAGCTCCGTGCTCTCAAAGAAGGTCAGGCTCGGCGCCTGGGTGTAGCCGCCCGCGACCAGCACCTTGCCGGACGGCAGCAGCGTCGCGGTGTGGTTCTCCCGCCCAACCACCATCGTGCCCCCGGCGGACCACAGCCCGGTGGCGGGGTCATAGATTTCCGAGACCTGCTGCGGAGCCGCGCGGAAAACGGAGCCGCCGGTGACCAGGACCCTGCCGTCCGGCAGCAGCGTGGCCATGTGGCCCGAGCGTGCGAAGGCCAGGCTGCCCGTGGCGGTCCACGTGTTGCTCGCCGGGTCATACAGCTCCGCCTGGGTCGTGCTGCCGCCGCTGGTGAAGCCGCCGGCAATCAGCACGCGGCCATCGGGAAGCAGCGTGCTGGTGAAGTAGTGCCGCGCGACGAGGGGTGGCGCGGCGGCGGTCCAGGTGCCCGTCGCGGGGTCATAGAGGTCGGCGCCGGGGACCTCACCGGCCTGGTCGAAGCCGCTCACCGCGAGCACCCGGCCGTCCTGGAGCCGCGTGGAGGAGTGCGCCCCCCGGCCCAGGGTCATGTTGCCGGCGGGGGAGAACGTGTTGGTGGCGGGGTCGTACAGCTCGGCGGAGGTGAGCCGGACGCCTCCGCTCCCCGTGCCACCGGCGACCAGCACCTTCCCCGAGTCCAGGGCGGTAAGGGTGGGCAGGCCGCGGGTGGCCGCCATGGGGCCCGTGGCCGTCCAGGCACCCGTCACGGGGTCGTAGAGGCGCCCGACCGCGGACCCATCCGTCAGCGCGAGCGCCCTGCCATTGGGGAGGAGCACGGCCAGCGTGACGTTGCCCTGGATGCCGGGTGCTCCCGCGGAGGTCCAGGTATTGGTGGCCGGGTCGTAGAGTTCCGCGGTGGTGACGAAGCCCGTCCTGCTGACGCCATTGATGACCAGGAGCTTGCCGGAGCCGAGCAGCAAGGCGGCATGCTGCGCGCGCGGAGCGGCCATGGACGCGGTCGCGGTCCAGCCGGGGGCCACGGCCAGGGGCGCGGCGATGGAGGCCACGACGTTGCCGTCGGCGGGCTCCGGGCCCTCCTTCGCGCAGGACCACAGGAGCGCGCTCCCCACGAGGGCCAGGACGCTGCTCCAGACATTGCGGTGTAACAGCATCACGGGAACTCCGGTTCGAGGACCGTTCAGGGTTATACACTCGATAGAGGTCGACGCGATGAATGGAGTAGGCCGGCCACCGCCTCCGGGTCAGACCACGCAGGTCGTCAGCACGTACGACGCATGCTCAGGGGACCTGCCCACCCGCGCGGAAGAGCTCCCGGCCCGACTCCATGACGAAGTCGAACTCGGCCCAGGTGGCCGCGATGGCCTGCTGCCCTCCAGGATCTAGGCCCAGGTCGGTCGTGAAGGGGTGGCTCGCGTGGTCGCCCCAGCTCACGTGGAACGTGCCAGGGAGGGGACCGTAGCCTCGCAGCGCACGCACGGAAGCCTTCGCCTCGATGATGGCCTGATAGCAGGCGCGGTCGGTGTGCTGGACGTCGCGGAACTGCTTCAAGAACGCAATCGTCACGTCGTTCATGGCGAAGCTCCGCGCGATCGACGAAGCCCACCCGCCCGAGGAATCCATCGGCCTGATGAGCTCGCCGATGACCTCGGCGACGGAGCGCACCGGCCCGGGGGAGACCTCGCTCCGCGTTACCTCCAGGATGCGGGCCCGCTCGCCGCGCGTCTCGGGGCTGTGCCGCGCGAGGACCTCCCCCAGCACCGAGAGGTGCTCAAGCGCGCGGCCCGAGCGGCGCACCTCCACGTCGACCACGCTCTTGGGGAAGCCGTAGATTTCGCGCCCGGCCGCCGCGGCGGCACCCGTCGAAACGAAGACATGCGGCATGAACCAGACCAGCCGCTCGGGGATGAGCCCACCCGTCCCCGCTCGCATGGCCCAGGCCGGCACCCAGAAGGCGATGTCCGTCTCCGGCATGTAGCCGAGGCGGCGGTGCTCGGGGTCTCCGGAGAAGGCGCGCCCGGCGAAGGCCGAGGTGAGCACGACGAAGGGCGCCGCGGGCACGTACCGGACGTGTCCCCGCGCCGGGACGTTCAGGTACCGATCCAACAGCGCGCCGAGCGCGCCCTGCCGGGCCCGCAGCACGAGCGCGGTCAGCCACACGTCTTCCATCACATAGGGTGAGCGCAATGACATCTCACCGGGGCGGTCGACGTAGAGGGGAAGGGAGACCTCCGGCTCGGCGCGGGGCCGCGGAACCTCACCGACGATGGAGACCTCCGCGCCGAGCGCCCGCGCCGCCATCAGGCCGGACATCGTCGCCGCTTCGATACAACCCAGGTCATAGCCGGTCCGCGTCCAGTCACCCGCCAGCACCAGTCCCTCGAAGCCCGACGCGTCGGGGGCGATGCGGTGCTTCTGCGAGCCCGGCACCGACAGCACGTAGCGGTCCGAGGGGTCCGCGTTGACGCGCAGGTATTGCGAGCGCAGGCGCTCGGGCCCGGTGCGCCCTTCCGCATCGAAGAGGAGCTCCCACCGCAGCCCCCCGCGCGCGTCGGCTCCGCCCGGCCAGAGGTGCGCGAGCTGCTCACCGACGGCGCCGCGGGCGACAGCCTCCAGCGCCGCCCGGTCGCCGACGCGCGGGTCGCTCGCGGCGACGGGGTCATCGCCGTGCCCGAGCTGGCCGCAGGCGTAGAGGATGCCCTGGACGCCGTCACCCGCCTTCCAGCCCTCGGTGGGGATGAGATGTGACATGTCCGCCCAGGTCTCGAGCGGCACCTGGTAGGCGGTCATCATGGGCGCGTCCGCGCTCGAGGCGAGCGGCCCGAGGGGCTCGGTCACCCAAAGCTGCGCCGACACCGTGCGGACCGTCTTGACGTGCTCCACCATGCGCCGCCACCTCGGGCTCGCCGCGATGAGCTCCGAGGCGACGGACGGAAGCGCGCCCAACGAGATGCCGAGCAGGACCCGGTCGAAGTCGGTGCCATGCCGCAGCGTCCGTTGCTCGACGGGGGTCCAGTCGCTCCAGAAGGAGGCGAGGCCCGCGCCGTGGCGGGAGAGCGCCTCGCCCTCGACGAGCTGGCCGTAGAGGGGCTGCTCCGGCCAGCACGGCAGACCGCCCACGTCGATGAGCGGGCGATAGACGCCGTCCGTGGGCGTGGCCTGCCGGTCCACGACGACGCGCTCCACGCGCCGCTGGTCAACGGACAGCTCCAGCCGCCGCACGCGGTGGAAGAACTCGAAGCGGACGCCGCGCCGGCGCAGGACCTCGTACAGGGGCGCGAAGACCGTCTCTCCCATGCCCGCGCGCATCTTGTAGAAAACGGCGCCCCGGTAGCAGGTGAACATGCGCAGCATGCCGAGGACGGCGAGCCCCGCGCCCGACCCGTCGCCGTCGCAGAAGGCGAAGTGGTAGAAGGCGCGAATCAGCCCGCTCGACACCGTCATCTCGGAGGCGCCGTGCTTGCGGAGCCAGTCGCTGTATTCGATTGCGTCGAGCGCCTCGACGTCTACGTCCGGTCCGAGGATGCCGTCGCGCAGGATGCCGATGAGCGAGACGGCGCTGAACTCGAGGACGACCCATACCCGCCGCAGCTGGGTGTCGGCCTCCAGGTCGCGCCGCGCCAGGGAGCGGAGCCGCTCGAGCAGTGAGCGGACACCGTCCGCGAGGGCCCGCGCCGCCTCGCCGACGAGCAGCGAACCTTCCATTGCGAGCACGCGCTGGAGCAGGCCCCGGAGCTGCCCGGTCACGTCGGCGACCTCGGGGCGGGCGCCCTTCCCCTGCTTCCACCAGGCGAGCGCATACCGCAGCACGTGGGCCGCGGCACCGCGGATGGCCTCCCCGGCCCCTGGGAGTGGACGCCCGTCGCCGGGCCACTCGGAGGTCTCCGGAAAGGTGACGCTCCAGTGCTCCCAGCCGCGACGGGTCTTCTCCCCGACGCTGATGGCGCCGTGCTTGACGAAGGCGTCGCGCAGCGTGCGCATCGCGGCGCCGGGAGGGCGGCCGAGCTCCTCGTAGCAGCGACGCAGCAGCGTGAAGGCGTTCTCGTAGTACCCGAGCCAGACGTGCAGGCCGTGCTCCTCGATGCGCCCGCGCGCGTCCCGGTTGCGGACGCTGGCGCCCTTCCCGCCGAGCAGCCACCCGTCCTGGTACACGGTGAGCGCGTAGCGCGCGCGAAGCTCCGGCGTATCGGTCAGGGCGAAGGCGGCCGAGAGCGAGGCCATGCCTCCACCGAGGATGGCCACCTTCTCACGACGGGGGAAACTCTGGGGCTGAGACATGACGACAACCTTCCAGACGCGACTGGAGGTGTCGAGCGAGGCAGGAAAGCGGCGCGCCCGCTTCTACCCGTAGGTCTCCCGCTTGATGCGCTTGTCCCCGATGCCCAGCGCGTGGAGGTGGCCGAGCACCGTCTCCATGAAGCGCGGCGTGGCGGGCGTGCGCGTCTCCAGCGCCTTGCGCCGGTCCCACGGCGTAATCGCCGGGCCGCACGCGTACACGAGGCAGGTGTCGCGGTCCGGAATCAGCTCCTCCAGCAGCGCCTCCGCCACGCGCCCCTTGCGCACGTGGGGGCCGAAGCGTGACTCGTCTGTCTCGCGGGTGAGAGTGTGCACCACGCGCACGCGGTCCGGGTGGTTGAGCGCCAGGGACTCCAGCTCGTCGCCGTAGAGCACGTCGCCCCACGTCTTGCTGGAGAAGAGGAAGGTGTGGCGCAGCTTCAGTCCGCGGTGGAGCGCGTCCTTGAGGATGGCGAAGTTGGGCACCGCGCCGGAGCCGGCCACGAGGTGGACGATGTGCTCGGTGCGCGACTCCACGTCGTCCGGCAACACGTAGGGCCCCATGAAGCCCAGCACCTTCATCCGCGCGCCGGTGAGCCGGCCGTGCACGAGGAAGGGGGACAGCAGCGGCGGGTAGCGCGTGAGGCCGGGGATGAACTCCTCGTCCTTCACGGTGATGGCCACCAGCGGCTCGTGCGGCGCGGAGGCGAGCGAGTACGAGCGCTGCGGCTCCTTGCGGCCCTTCTGCTCCTGCAGGTACGCGGACAGCCGCCCGAGCGCGGGGAACTGGTGCGGGTCGATGTTGATGAACTGGCCGGCCTTGTAGTCGAGCGGGGCGCCGCCGAAGTCGAGGAACAGGGTGGCCGTGTCATGCGTGTCCATGCGCACGCGGGCGACGGTGACCTCGTACTCCACGGGCTTCCTGCTGCGCGACACGGTGGCTTCGGCGCTCATGCCCCCTTCCCATAGCCCAACCCGGGCCCCCGCGCCGCCGCCATTACGCTCCGCGTCTGACGCGGAGCGGCGCGTCCCCTACCCCATGGACCGTGGCCGCGAGGAGGTGGAGGGGGTCTGTCCCGCGGTCGGTGGGGAGCGTTGGCTGCCCGACGGCCGGCCGTGCAGGCGAACAGCGGGCAGTCGTGGGTGATGACCGGTGCCGCCGGGCGGGACTACATCTTCTGGTGGGTAGTGGCGGGACTGGGGCGACAGAAATGTTGACCGCCCGCCCGGGCTCCAGCCGAGCCATGCTCTCGGGCCGTCCCGAGATGGAGGCGACCGACGCGTGCTGCGCATTCTCTTTGAGCTGATGTCGATGCTGCCGGAACGGGCGCGCCGCCGCGTGGTGCGCGCGCTGATGAACCGCGTCTGGGACACGCTGGCGAACGAGGTGGTGGAGGGACGAGAGAACATCCCGGACCAGCCCTGCCTCTTCATCTGCAACCACCTGTCCAACGCGGACGGCTTCACGCTGGACCGGGCCTTCCGTCCGCGCCAGGTCTTCTTCCTGGCGGGCGTGAAGCTGCAGAGCACGACGATGACGCGGCTGGCGTCGGAGGTGATGGAGACCATCGCCATCAAGCCCAACTCGCCCGACATCGAGGCGATGCGGCGCGCGGTGGACACGCTCAAGGGCGGCCAGTCCGTGCTCATCTTCCCGGAGGGCGCGCGCAGCCGCATGGGCACGCTGCTGGAGGCGAAGAAGGGCGTGTCGCTGATTGCCAAGCGCGCGGGCGTGCCGGTGGTGCCGGTGGCGCTGCAGGGTACGGAGAAGCTGATGCCCATCAACGACACCGACATGGGCGGCGAGCGGCTGTACAAGGCCGACGTCTTCGTGCGCTTCGGCCGGCCATTCCGCGTGGAGGACCTGGAGCCGGAGGTGGCCGGGGCCGACGACGCGCGCCAGGCGCTGGTGGACGCGATGATGCGCCGGGTGGCCGCCCTGCTTCCGCCCGAGTACCGCGGCGTCTACAGAGAGGCCCCTCCGGCCGCTGCCGTGAGCCGGGAGCCGCAGCAGCCCGCCGCGCCCGGGCCGTGAGGCGTGGAGACCGCGTCCCGGAATGAGTCGTTGCGGCCCGCGCCGGGACGCGGACAATGGGCCCCGCCGTGACGAGCCCCCGAAGCGAAGAACAAATCTATGTGTCCACGCTGCCCGGCCTGGAGCCCGCGCTGGAGGCGGAGGTGTCCGCGCTGGGCTGGACTCCGCGCCGCGTAGAGGGCGGCGTGGAATTGGAAGGCCCGGCCGGACTGCATCAGGAGGCCAACCTTCGCCTGCGCACCGCGAGCCGCGTGCTGCTGCGACTGGGCGCCTTCCGCGCTGGAGACTCCGACGCGCTCTCCGAGCACCTGGGCGCGCTGGAGTTGTCACGCGTCTGGGACGGGCGCACGCCGCCGAAGCTGTCGGTGAGCATGCACCGCTCGCCGGTGCCGGGGCCGGACGTGGTGTTCTCCGCCGCCGCCTACGCGTGGGGCCTGCCCTCGGTGGAGCACGCGGGCCCGCTCGACGAGGAGGGCGGCGGCGCGGGCCTCACGTTGCTGGTGCGCGTGGAGGGTGACGCCTTCACCGTGAGCGCGGACACCAGCGGCGAGCCGTTGCACCGGCGCGGCTACCGGCAGGAGGTGAGCCGCGCGCCGCTGCGCGAGACGCTCGCGGCGGGAATCCTGCGGCTCGCGGAGTATGACGGCACGGAGCCGCTGGTGGACCCGATGTGCGGCTCGGGCACGTTCCTCGTCGAGGGCGCGTGGATGTCCATGCGCCGCGCACCGGGGCTGCTGCGCGCCTTCGCCTTCGAGTCCTTCCCAGGCTTCGACGCCGCGGCCTGGGCAGGGCTCAAGGCACGAGCGGAAGCGGAGGCCCTGCCCGCGCCGCGCGCGACGCTCCACGGCTTCGACATCAACGCGGGCTCGCTGGGCACGGCGCGGCGCAACGCCCGGCGCGCGGGGGTGACGCTCGCACTGGAGCGCCAGGACGTGCGCACGCTGACGGCGCCTGTGCCCGGACCGGGGCTGGTGGTGGCCAATCCGCCCTATGGCAAGCGCGTGGGTGAGGCGGAGGACCTGCCCGGCCTCTACCGCGCGCTGGGCCACACCCTGCGGCGCGGCTTCGCGGGCTGGCGGGCGGCGGTCATCCTCCCGGACGACACCGCGCTGGTGAAGGCGCTGGACCTGCCCGGGGCGCGAAGCCTCCCCGTGCGCAACGGCGGCCTGCGGTGCCGGCTGCTGCTGACGGGGGCCTCGACGCCCGCGCGTCGGTAACGCCTCGGTCCAGCTGGAGCGTGGCCGCGGTCGCCCTGGCGTGCTCGCCCGGCAGTGGGTTGATGCCCGCTGTGCAGCCAACCGGGCGACTCAATTCCTGACATGAAACACCGGAAGAAGCGGAAGCCGTGCGCTCCAGAGCCGGCAGGCGTACGGGGGTTGTATCAGACCCCGTTTACATTCATGTCTCAGACGCCGGAGCATCACTCGTTACATGGGTCTCTCCCGCGTCTTCTCCCTGGTGCCCACGGTAACTACCGCTCACTCCCTTCCCGCGAGGTCCTTCGCGAAAGGGCGCCCGCCCAGGAGCTCACGCCTCACGGCCCTTGGTACCGCGCTGCTGCTCGTCCTGACGCTGGCGCCCATGGCGGACGCGGCGACGGCGCAGGCCCCCGTGCCCGCCCAGGAAGGGTGGCGCTTCCGCTGGGGCGACTCTCCCCTCGGCCCCGACGGGGCCCCCAGCTGGGCGAAGGAGACGGGCGCGGAAGCAGGATGGCAGCCCGTGGCCGCGCTGCGCGTTCCGCCGGGCCGTGGCACGAACACGCTGCTGTGGCTGAGCATCCCCGTGCCCGAGGGGCAGTGGCTGGAGCCCGCGCTCTACCTCGGCACCGTCGCCAACGCGTTCGAGGCGTACGCTGCTGGCCAGCGCATCTACGCGAGCGGGAAGCTGAACCCCTCCGGCCGCGAGTCCATGGACAACATGGCCTGGCACCTGGTGCCGCTGCCGCCCTCGGCGAAGGGCCAGCGCATCCTGCTGCGCATCCAGGGGACCGGACCCGCCATCGGCGTGACGCGTGACGCGCGGGTGGGCCCGCGCCATGAATTGCTCGCCGCGGTGACGCGCGCGGGGCTGGCCCCCTTCGTCATGGGGACGTTTCTGCTCGCCATCGGCCTTCTCGCCGCGGGCGCGGCCCTGCTTCGCCGCCAGTACCGGATGCTGATGGCGCTGACCGTCTTCGCCGGTGGCTCGGGAGTGATGATGCTCGGCACGAGCGCCCTGTTTCCCGCGCTCTGGGACATGACCGTCGCCAGCAGTCAGCTCACGCTGCTGGGCGCGTACTGCATCCTTCCGGGCCTCGCGTGGTTCATCTCCGACACGATTGGCGAGGGGCGGATGCGCTGGTTCCGCATCGGCGCCGCGGTGGTCTCCGTGCCGGCCGCCATCCAGGGCGTCCTCGTCCTCGTTGACCTGGGCGCGGCCCAGCTGGTCCTGCCGCTCATGGTCCTCTATTCGCTCCCCGGCATCCTGGTCTGCGTCTGCGTCGCGGCCGTCGAGGCCTGGCGCGGTAACGCCGATGCCCGCCTCTTCGTCATCGGCCTGGGCATCTTCTCCGTCTTCTGCATCCACAGCACGCTCCCCATGCTCGGCCTGGCGGAGACGACGGACAGCCAGCTGCACTGGGGCTTCCTCGCGCTCACGCTGTCGCTCGTGGGCATCGTGGGACGCCGCTCGTCGCTGGTGATGCAGTCCCTCGCGCAGCACGCGCGCCAGCTGGAGTCGCGCAGGAAGGAAGTGCGCCAGCTCGCGGACAGCATGGGCAGCGGCGCCGGAGAGCTGGCCGCGGTGGTGCAGCAGCTGCGCGCCACGAGCGAGGAGCAGACCTCGGGCATCAGCCGCCAGGCGACGGCGCTCCAGCAACTGGAGCAGACGGTGGAGGAAATCCGCCAGAGCTCCCACGTGACGTCCGACAAGGCCCGCATGCTGGCCGCCTCCGCCGAGACGGCCGAGCAGGTGGGAAAGGACGGTGGCGTGGCCCTGGAGCGCACGCTGGCGGACCTGTCCGCCATCCGCACCGAAGTGTCGGAGATGGCCAGCCACATCCTCGCGCTCGACGCGCGGACGCGGGAGATTGCCGGCATCGTGGACGCGGTGAAGACGCTGGCGGACCAGTCCAACATGCTGGCCATCAACGCCGCCATCGAGGCGGTGCGCAGCGGCGACAGCGGCAAGGGCTTCGGCGTGGTGGCGAGGGAGATGCGCAGCCTCGCGGACCAGTCCATCCAGGCCACCCAGCGCATCCGCGACGTGCTCGACGGCGTGAGCACGAGCATGCGCGAGGCCGCGAAGGTCAGTGAGCAGGGCGAGCAGCGCGTGCGTGGAAGCCTGGACGCGGTGCGCAACTCCGGCGCGCAGCTGCAGAAGCTGGCCTCCATCATCGGCGACACCAGCTCGAGCGTGCGCCAGATTACCGCCGCCGTGGCCCAGCAGGACACGGGCACCCACCAGATTGCCCAGGCCATCCAGGAGCTGTCCGGGCAGATGCAGCGCACGCTCAAGGTCGTGGACGAGACCCAGACTGTCACCCGCGCCGTGCAGTCCATGGCCGAGCGCATGTCCAGCGTCGCCGACCAGGCCCTCCGCTCCGGCTCGCTGGACGACAGCGCGGTGCCGGCGCGCTGAGCCCTACCCGGGCCGGCGCAGGGACGTCCGCAGGCGCTCCGCTTCATGCCGGAGCGCGCAGCCGTCGACGTGGTCATTCACCATCCCCATCGCCTGCATGAAGGCGTAGGAGGTGGTGGGGCCCACGAAGCTCCACCCCCGCTTGCGCAGCTCGCGTGAGAGCGCGGTGGACTCGGGCGTGGTGGCCATGCTCCGCAGCACCTCCCAGGTGAGGTGCCGGGGCCGGCTGGCCTCGGAGGGCTCGAAGCGCCAGACGAAGGCGGCGAGCGAGCCTTCCTGCTCCACCAGCTCGCAGGCGCGGCGCGCGTTGTTCACCACGGACTCAATCTTCCCCCGGTGGCGCACGATGCCCGCGTTGCCGAGGAGCCGCTCCACGTCGCGCTCGGTGAAGCGGACCAGCCGGGTGAAGTCGAAGTCGAGGAACGCCTCGCGGAAGGCCTGGCGCTTGCGGAGGATGGTGAGCCAGCTCAGGCCCGACTGGAAGCCCTCGAGGCAGAGCTTCTCGAAGAGGCGCTGGTCGTCCGTCACCGGCCGGCCCCATTCCGTGTCGTGGTAGGCGATGTAGTCCGGAGCGCTCCCCGCCCACCTGCACCGCTGTACTCCGTCCGCTCCCTCGACGAGTCCTTCCATCATCCGGCCATCCTCGCACGGCGCGCGCGGGCCGCCTTTCGCGGAATGAGTACCCGCCCCACTGGCAGTCCCCGTGAGGCGCCGCGTCTCCACGATTTCGTGTTACCGATGAGCCGTGGAGACGTGGGTGACACCGTTCGAGCCGCAGCCCGCGACGGCGGACGTCGGAGGCCGCTTCCCGAGCCCCTTCGACGAGCAGGCACCTCATGCGCTCGCCCGGCGGGCCGCGGAGCAGTTGCAGGCGGAGCTGCGCGCGGGGCAGGTGGCCCCCGGGATTCCGGCCGCGGTGCTCGACAGCCGCGAGGGCGGGAAGATGTTCGGCGTGCTCGTGGTGCGTGGGCACGACGGACGCATCGGGTTTCTGCGCGCCTTCTCCGGGATGCTCGCGGGACGGTGGGATGTGCCCGGCTTCGTGCCTCCGCTGTTCGACCGGGAGGTGCGAGGCCGGCTGGAGCCCGAGGGCGAGGCCGTGGTGAAGGCGCTCCACGCCCGCACGGAGGCGCACCGTGCGTCGCCGGAGCTGGTTGAACTGAGGGCCGCGCTCGAAGCGCAGCAGGCACGTCATGCTTCGGAGCGCGCGGCGATGCGGGCCCGGCACGAGGAGCGACGGAAGCAGCGCCATGCGCGCCGGGCGGAACTGACGACGGGGAACGCCGTGCGCCAGGGGCTCGCGGAGACACCGCGTCCGCCGGAGCCGGCCACTGCGTCACCCGATGAGGCCGCGCGGCGTGCGACGCTCCATGCGCTGGACCAGGAGAGCCGCGGCGACAAGGCAGAGGCGCGCCGGCTGGACGCGGTGCAGGAAGAGGAACGGCGGGCGCTCGCGCCGAAGCTCGCGAAGCTGGAGCGGCGGCTGCGGGCCCTGGAGCGGCTGCGCCGCATCGTCAGCCGTGCGCTCATGAAGCGGCTCCACGACACCTACGGCGTGCAGAATGCGCGGGGCGAGCGTCGCCCGCTGCGCACCTTGTTCTCCTCAGGAGAGCCACCCTCCGGTGCCGCGGACTGCGCCGCGCCGAAGCTCCTCGCGCAGGCCTTCAGGCTCGGCCTCCAGCCACTGGCGCTCGCGGAGTTCTGGTGGGGTGCGCCTCCGCCCTCGGGAGGCCGCGTCTCCGGCGCCTTCTACGCCGCATGCCGGGACAAGTGCGGCCCCCTGCTGCCGTACATGATGGAAGGCCTGTCCGTCGCCCCGCCCAGGGCCTTCGCGCCTCCCGCCGCGACGAGCGAAGGACTGTCCATCCTCTTCGAGGACGCCTGGCTCGTCGTGGTGGACAAGCCCCATGACCTGCTCTCCGTGCCCGGCCGGGAGGCGTCGCTGACGGACTCGGTGCTCACCCGGCTGCGCGCGCGGTATCCCCATGCGACGGGCCCGCTGCTCGTGCACCGGCTCGACCTGGACACGTCGGGGCTGCTCGTCGCGGCGCTGGACCCCAGGACTCACGCGACGCTGCAGCGGCAGTTCCTCCACCGGACGGTGCACAAGCGCTACGTGGCCTGGCTCCAGGGGCTCGTGAAGGGTGAGCGGGGCACCATCGACTTCCCCATCCGCGTGGACCTCGATGACCGGCCCCGGCAGATTCACGACCCCGTCCACGGCAAGCCCGCGGTGACGGAGTGGCACGTGCTGGAGCGCAACGGCGAGCGCACCCGCGTGGCCTTCTTCCCGCACACCGGCCGCACGCACCAGCTCCGCGTCCACGCGGCGCATCCGCTTGGCCTGGGCGCGCCCATCGTCGGGGACCGGCTCTACGGACACCCCGGTGAGCGCCTGCTCCTGCACGCGGAGGCGCTGTCCTTCCTGCACCCGGGCACCGGACAGCCCGTCACCTTCGAGCGGCCCGCGCCGTTCTAGGCCTCACCGGACTTCGGAAGCGCCGCATCCCTCACGGTCCGCAGCCGCGCGCGCACCTCGGCCAGGTTGGTGCCGTCGTAGCGCAGCGCATTCGGATGCTCGAAGCCCACGTTCCACGGCTGCGCGGGGACGATGACGAGCCCACGCGGCCGCCACGTCAGCCAACGGTGGATGTACTCCGGCCAGTCGTCCACCAGCACCTTCCCGTAGACGAGCCCCTTGTCCATGGTGACGGTGACGCGCGCATCCGGCACGTGCGCCTGGCACCACTGGAGCTTCTCCGCCCACGCGTTCGTCGAGTTCGACGGGCCCTTGGTGAGCACATGCAGCTCGAACTCGAGCGCGCGCAACTCCTCCAGCACATCGAAGCCCTGCTGCCGTCGCTCCAGGCGCGCCCACCACCCCGGCTGCCCGCGGATGAGCTCCTGTCGCGCCCGCAGCCATGGTGAGTCCTCGAACTCCGCCGTCAGCGGAGGCTCGCCAGGACTGCGCAGCCGCTCCAGGTCGCGGAGCATGGCCCCCTGGTAGTCGCAGAGCGTCCCGTCCATGTCGACGAGCGCCACCAGCTCCGACCGCTTCACTGTCTCTGACATGAGGGCCCTTCTACTCCAGCCCGGACGGTGGCCGCTCGTGAGCGGCCCATCGTGGAACTACGCGCCCACGGGCTCGGGAGCCTCGGGGGATTCAGGTGCGGCCGCTTCCGTCTCTGCGTCCGGGACGGACTGCACGGCGGGCTTCACGCCCAGCTCGCGCGTCAGCTTCGGCGCCACGCCCGTCTCCGCCAGCAGTCGCTCCAATTGCACGCGCGCGCGGCGGTTCTCCCGGTGCACCTTGCGCCCGAGAATCAGCTCGTTCTTCAGCGAGTGCTCCCAGCCCGTCAGCTCCGTCACCGTCACCTGGTAGCCGAAGGCCTCCAGCGTCAGCGCGCGGATGACGTTCGTCAGGTGCGAGCCGAACTCGCGCCGGTGCCACGGGTGCGCGTACAGCTGCGACATGGCGCCACTGCCCGCCACCACAGGCCGCTTCTCCTTGAGCTGCGCGGCCACCTCCGCCTGGCAGCACGGCACCACCGCCACGTGGTCCGCCCCGTGGCGGATGGCCGCCACCAGCGCGTCGTCCGTCGCCGTGTCGCACGCGTGCAGCGCCATGAGCAGGTGGATGCGCTCCGGGTACTGCGCCTGGTCGATGTGCGCCGTCTGGAACTGCATCCGCCCGAAGCCCAGCCGCTCCGCGCGCCCCTTCGCACGCTCGGTCAGCTCCGGCCGGCCTTCAATCGACAGCAGGGTGCCCTTGTCCGCGTCCTTCAGGAACAGCTCGTAGAGGACGAAGCCCAGGTAGGCGTTGCCGCTGCCCGCGTCCACCATGACGGAGTCAGGGTGGCGCGCCTGGACGTCCTCAATCGCGGGGCGCATCAGGCCCATCAGGTGGTTGACCTGCTTGAGCTTGCGCAGCGCGTCCGCGTTGAGGTTCCCCTCGCGCGTGAGCAGGTGCAGCTCACGCAGCAGCGCCGGGGACTGGTCCGGCAACAACTCCCGCCGGACCTGGGAGGCCTTGACGTTGCGCCTCAGACGGACACCACCTCGAGCACTTCGGGGATGGCCTCACGCAGGCGCCCCTCGATGCCCATCTTCAGCGTGGCCGTGGACGACGGGCAGCCCGCGCACGAACCCTTCATGTGCAGGTAGACGATGCCGTCCTCGAAGCGGTCCAGCGTGATGTCGCCGCCGTCCTGCGCCACCGCCGGGCGGATTTCGCTGTCCAGGATGTCCTGGATGCGCGCCTGGATGGAGCCACCCTCCGCCCCGGACGTGGCCTGGCGCGCCGCCGCCACCGCCGCCTCGTCCACCACCGGCTCGTTGGCCGTCAGGTGCGTGTCCAGCGTGGACATGACCTGGTCATTCAGCTCGTCCCACTCGCCTTCCTCGCCCTTCGTCACCGTCACGAAGTTGCTGCCAATCATCACCGCCGTCACGCCGCGCACGTCCATCAGTTTGTGCGCCAGCGGCGACTTCGCCTGGGCGTCGTCCCGGTTCGTGAAGTTCAGCGCGCCGCCGGCCAACAGCTTCCGGTCGACCACGTACTTCAGCGTGCTGGGGTTCGGGGTCCACTCGAGCTGGATGTTCACCGACATTCAATTCTCCTGAGGCCCTTCCTGTAAGGCGCCCGCTGCCCCATAGCAACCCGACTCTCGAAGAAGCAAACGTCCTCTCCCACTCCCCACTGCTCTTCAACAAGAATTCCAAGAACTTCCAGAACCCCCTGTGGAATCAGGTATACTGGGAGGCACATGCTGATGAGCAGCCCCCGCCGCCCCCAGGAAACGCCCATACCGACGGTTCGCGTCCCCGCGAGCGTGTTCGAGGGGCTGTTCGTGCGAGGCCTCAAGGCGGAGGGGCGGCTGGTGTCGGAGCTGGCGGCGCTCGGCTACGACATCAAGAAGCCGGAGATGGACTACCCCATCCAGCTCTGGCAGCGGGTGACGGCCCTGGCTCGCCAGGAGGTGTACCCGGAGCTGGGCGAGGAGCAGGCGTACCGGCTGCTCGGCCGCCAGCTCGTCACGGGCTTCGCGGAGACGCTCATCGGCCGTGTCGCCGCGGTGGCCCTGCCGATGATTGGCCCCCTGCGGGCCCTGGAGCGGGTGCCGCGCTACCTGGCGATGATGGGCCGCACGGACATCGCGGTGACGCTGACGCCCGTGGGCGAGCGCGGCCGCCGCATCCAGCTCACGGACCGCTACAACCGGCCGGACCTGATGGCGGGCGGCCTGGAGCGGATGTTGGAGCTGACCTCCGTGCAGCCGCGAATCACCGTGGAGGAACGCAGCCCCGAGGGTTACCGTCTGTTGGTGCGTTGGTAGTCCGCACCCAGGAGTGTCCGTGCCCTACCCTCCCCGCCTCGCCCACCTCGCCACCCGTGCCGTGGTGGTGGCGAAGCTGATGCCCACCTACGCGCAGGCCCACAACATCGACGAGGAGGAGGCCTCGCAGCGGCTGTCCACCGCGCTCGCCGGGCGCATGCTGCCCACGCTGCTCGACGCCGCCTGGGACGCCATTCGCGGCAAGGCGAAGCGGCTCACCGACGACGGGCTTCTGGAGAAGGTGGCCGCCACGCTGGGGGACCGTCCCCTTCGCCCCGGAAAGGTCGCCACCCTCAACCCCGCCTGGAGCGCCTTCCTCGTCCTCGCGGACCTGGAGGTCGGCACCGCGGGCGACGCCGCGCGCCGTGTCATGGAGACCGAAGAGGGCCGCCGCCGGGGCGCCGAGGGGGTGGCGGAAGTCGGCCGCTTCCTTGCCGCGGAGTTGACACGCGGGAAGTAGCTCCGGCGCGCTGCTGGCGGCACCCGGGGCGCACCGTTATAGGCTCGCGCTACCCAGCCAGGGGCTCGGCGCCCCGAGCCCGAACGAACCCGCCGCGATGTCCACCCCGCTGCCCACCACCCTGCGCATCCTGCCCTCCATCACCGAGGTCCCCCGTGCCACGTGGGATGCCCTGGTGGACGAGGCCGGCCTGCCCTTCCTGGAGTGGACCTTCCTGGCATGCCTCGAAGAGAGCGGCAGCGCGGTGCCGGAGCGGGGCTGGCATCCCCGCCACCTCACGCTGTGGCGCGGCTCGCGCCTCGTCGCCGCCGCGCCCGCGTATCTCAAGGACGACAGCAACGGCGAGTTCGTCTTCGACGGGCCCTGGGCCACCGCCGCCGAGCGCTCGGGCCTGCGCTACTTCCCGAAGCTCGTCATCACCGTGCCCTTCACCCCCGTCGCCGGCCGCCGCGTGCTGGTGGCCCCGGGCGAGGACCGCCGCGCGCGCGAGGCCGAGCTGTACGCCGCCGCCCAGGAGTACGCCCGCGCCGAGCGCCTGTCCGGCGTCCACGTCCTCTTCCCCACCGAGGACGAGCTGCCCGTGCTGGAGGCCCAGGGCTTCGCGCTGCGACTGGGCGTCCAGTACCAGTGGCGCAACGAGGGCTACCGCACGCTGGACGACTTCCTCGACCGCTTCCACTCCAAGCGGCGCACCCAGCTGCGCCGCGAGCTGCGCGCCCCCGCCGAGCAGGGCATCGAGGTGCGCACCCTGGCGGGTGACGCGCTGGCAGACGTCGATGCGGAGACCGTCTATCGGCTGTATGTCTCCACGGTGGACAAGTACCCGTGGGGCATGCGGTTTCTCACGCCGGACTTCTTCGCGCGGATGCTCGCCTGCTTCCGGCACCGCTGTGAGTGGGTGGAGGCCCGCCGGGAAGGACGGCTGGTGGCCGGCGCGTTCAATCTCGCTGGCCCCAACGTCCTCTATGGCCGTTATTGGGGCTGCTTCGAGGAGCATCCCTTCCTGCACTTCAACGTCTGCCTGTACCACCCGGTGGAGCAGGGCATCGCCCGGGGGCTTTCACGCTTCGAGCCGGGCCACGGCGGAGAACACAAGCTCACCCGGGGATTCGAGCCGCACCTCACATACAGTGCGCACCTGCTCCTCCACCCCGGCCTGGACCGCGCCGTGCGCGGCTTCCTGGCCCACGAGCGGGCAGCCGTGGAAGGCGGCCTGCCCCAGTGGCGGGCAGAAACCGGTTTCAAGGAGGGGGCCTGAAAATCCCTCCTCCCGTCGTCATTAAAGGGAGCCCGATACACCCATGGCGCAGAAGCACGAGCACGATACCTCCGTCGTCACGGAGTCAGCACCCAAGCAGAAGCTCAAGAGGCCCACCCTCTACAAGGTGCTCCTGCACAACGACAACTACACGACGCGCGAGTTCGTTGTCGCCGTGCTCAAGGAGATCTTCCACAAGTCGGAGACGGATGCCGTGCAGATCATGCTGCACGTTCATTACAACGGGGTCGGGGTTGCCGGCGTCTATACGTTCGAGGTCGCCGAAACGAAGGTCAAGACGGTGGAAGCCGCGGCTCAGGAGAATGGTTTTCCCCTGCGGCTTTCCATGGAACCCGAGGAAGGTTGAAACGTGGCAGGACCGCTGATTGCCAAAGAGTTGCAGGCCAGCTTCCGCACCGCTCTCGAAGAGGCGCGGAAGATGCGCCACGAGTACCTGACGCTGGAGCATCTGCTCCTCGCGCTCACGAGGGACTCGCGGACACGCGAGGTCCTCCGTGCATGCGGGGCCAACGTGAAGCGCCTCCAGGAACGCCTGGTCTCCTTCCTGGAGGAGACGGTCGAACGGCTGCCCGAGGGCGTGGAGGCCGAGCCCCAGCAGACCATTGGCGTGGAGCGCGTGCTCCACCGCGCCGCCATGCATGCGCTGTCCGCCGAGCAGAAGCTCATCGACGGCGGCGACGTGCTGGTGGCCATGTTCCGCGAGGAGGAGAGCCAGGCGCTGTACCTCCTCCAGCAGGAGGGCGTCACCCGGCTGGACCTCCTGAACTACATCTCCCACGGCATCTCCAAGGACGGAGAGGGCGCGGAGGGCGAGGCCTCCGAGGGCGCGGCCAGCCGCGGCGCACCCATGGGGGATGACGACGAGGGCGAGTCTCCCCGCAAGAGCCCGCTGGAGGCCTACACCACCCAGCTCAACATCGAGGCCAAGGAGGGTCGCATCGACCCGCTCATCGGCCGCGAGAAGGAGCTGGAGCGCACCATCCAGGTGCTCTGCCGCCGCCGGAAGAACAACCCGCTCTACGTGGGCGAGGCGGGCGTGGGCAAGACGGCCATTGCGGAAGGCCTGGCCCTGCACATCCACGAGGGCCGGGTGCCGGAGGCGCTGAAGAACTCCGTCGTCTACTCGCTGGACATGGGCGCGCTGCTCGCGGGCACCAAGTTCCGCGGTCAGTTCGAGGAGCGCCTCAAGGGCGTGCTCAAGGCGCTGCAGGAGCAGAAGGACGCCATCCTCTTCATCGATGAGATTCACACCATCGTCGGCGCCGGCGCCACCAGCGGCGGCTCCATGGACGCGTCCAACCTGCTCAAGCCCGCGCTGGCCAGCGGGCGGCTGCGCTGCATCGGCTCGACGACGTTCCAGGAGTACAAGGCCGCCTTCGAGCGGGACAGGGCGCTGTCTCGCCGCTTCCAGAAGATTGAAGTGGGCGAGCCCAGCGTGGAGGACACCGTCCTCATCCTGGAGGGGCTGAAGAGCCGCTACGAGGAGCACCACCGGGTGACGTACACGCCCGAGGCCATCCGCGCCGCGGCGGAGCTGTCCGCCAAGCACATCAATGACCGGTTCCTCCCGGACAAGGCCATCGACGTCATCGACGAGACGGGCGCCGCCGAGCGGCTCAAGCCGGAGGGCAAGCGCACCAACATCGTCAACGCCGCGGACGTGGAGAACGTGGTGGCGAAGATGGCGAAGATTCCCGCCAAGAGCGTGTCCGCCAGCGAGGGCGTCCAGCTCCAGAATCTGGAGAAGGAGCTGCAGGCGGTCATCTTCGGGCAGGACGCGGCCATCAAGGACCTGGTCAGCGCCATCAAGCTGGCGCGCTCCGGCCTGCGTGCGCCGGAGAAGCCCATTGGCTCGTTCCTCTTCTCCGGCCCCACGGGCGTGGGCAAGACGGAGCTGGCCAAGCAGCTCGCGCAGACGCTGGGCGTGGAGTTCCTGCGCTTCGACATGAGCGAGTACTCGGAGAAGCACACGGTGAGCCGGCTCATCGGCGCGCCTCCGGGCTACGTGGGCTTCGACCAGGGCGGCCTGCTCACGGACGCCGTGCGCAAGCACCCGTACGCGGTGCTGGTGCTGGATGAAATCGAGAAGGCCCACCCGGACCTCTTCAACATCCTGCTCCAGGTGATGGACCACGCGACGCTGACGGACAACAACGGCCGCAAGGCCGACTTCCGCAACATCGTCCTCATCCTCACCACCAACGCGGGCGCCCAGGAGATGAGCACCAAGGCCATTGGCTTCGGTGACCTGCAGAAGCCCGCGGACGGCACCCGCGCGAAGAAGGCCATTGAGCGCACCTTCACCCCCGAGTTCCGCAACCGGCTCGACGGGTGGATTCTCTTCTCCGGCCTGCCGCCGGAAATCATCCTGAAGGTCGTGGACAAGGAAGTCCGCCTCCTCCAGAAGATGCTGGACGAGAAGAAGGTGAAGCTGGAGCTCACGCCCGCCGCCCGCGCGTGGCTGGCCGAGCACGGCTACGACCCGGCCTTCGGCGCGCGCCCCATGGCCCGCCTCGTGGACAACTCGCTGAAGAAGCCGCTCGCCGAGGCGCTCCTCTTCGGGGACTTGAAGGACGGCGGCGTCGCCCGCTACGACGTGGAGGGCGACAGCCTGAAGCTGCAGACGAAGCCCGCCACAGTCGAAGCGGCACCGGCGTAGCGAACGCCATTCGCTGGAAATGAAAAGGCCCCGGCTCCCAGGTGGAGTCGGGGCCTTTCTCTTTTCGGGCGCGGGGCCCGGTGCCTCAGCCGACGCGGTAGCTCTTCACCGCGCTGGAGAGCTGCTGGGAGATGATTTGCAGCGTGGTGGCGGCCTCGCCGGTGGAGCCGATGCGGGCCACCGTCTCGTCCATCATCTTGGAGAGGTCATTCACCGCCAGGGTGATTTGATTGATGCCCACGTTCTGCTGGCTCACGGCGGCGGCAATCTGGCGGACGGCGGCGGCGTTGTCCTGGACGATGGAGGACAGCTCGCGCAGGTTCTGCCCGCTGTTGCGCACCTGGGCGAGGCCCGCCTCCATGCGCTCGGCGCCGCGCTCGGTGATTCGCACGGCGGCCGTCACGGAGTTGGCGATGTCGTCCAGCAGCTCGCGCACGCGGGTGGTGGCCTGGATGGACTGGTCCGCCAGCGCGCGGATTTCACGGGCCACCACTCCAAAACCCTTGCCGTGCTCGCCCGAGCGGACGGACTCGATGGCCGCGTTGAGCGCGAGCATGTTGGACTGGTCCGCCAGGTCCTTCACCGTCTGGGTGATGCCGCCAATCTGCTGCGTGCGCTCGCCCAGCTCGACAATCTTCTGGGCAATCTCGCCCACCTGGACGCGGATGTCGTTGAGGCCCGCCATGGTGAGCTCGATGGAGGCCTCGCCCGACTTGGCCAGGGCGTCCGCGCGCTCGGCCACGGAGAGCACGCTCTCCGCCTTCTGCGCGGCCAGCATCGACGTCTGCTTGATTTCCTGCGCAGTCACCTGCGTCTCCTGGAGGGCAGCGGCCTGCCGGGAGATGGTCTGCGCCTGGTCGGACGAGGACGCGTTGAGGTGCTCGGTGGACTGGGTGAGCGCGGTGGCGGCCTGCTGGAGGTTGATGGTGACCTCGCGCAGCCGGCCCACCATCTGCGCGAAGGAGTTGGCCAGCCGGCCCACCTCGTCGCCGCTCTTCACCTGGATGGGACGGGTGAGGTCGCCGGACTCGACGATGTGGCCCGCCACCTCCGTCAGGTTGCGCAGCGGCCGGACGATGCTGCGGCCGAACAGCGCTGCCACCGCCACGCCCAGCGCCACCAGCAACAGGGCGAACCCCGCCATCCGCCAGCGCAGCGCGGAGACCTGACCGGCGATGTGGTCCAGGGACATGCCCACGTGCACCGTGCCCAGCTTGCCGCCGGCCACCGGCGCGGCGACATTCACCGCGCGCAGGTGGATGTCACCAACCTCCAGCTCCACCAGGGCCGAGTCCCCCGCCTCGACGACGGCGGTCTTCAGCGGCTCCGGGAAGGCGCTGGCGAAGGAGTGCGCCACGACGTTGCCGTTGGCGTCCTGGACGAAGATGTAGTCCAGGTCGTCGCTGTCGCGGCTGACGTCCAGCATGGGCTGGAGCGTGCCGTCGCCCGCGGTGATGCCCTGCTCGGCGGCCACCGCGATGCTCCGGGCCACCAGCTGCCCTTCCTCCGTGTGGTTGGCCATCAGGCCGCTCTCCAGCCGCTGCGTGGCGATGGCGGTGAGGCTGAGGGCCAGCGTCGCGGTGATGACCGCGGTGAGGAGGATGAACTTCGGCGCCAGCCCCAGGGACTGGCGGAACTGCTGGCTCAACTGCGTGGTGAGCGAAGGCTGCGAAGGGTTCACGGAATCACCACCGGGGAGACGACGTCAGAACGGTACCCGCGAGGGGACGGGTGGGAGAAATGGGAACAGGAGCTCATCGCGAGGGACCTCCCCCGCCGCGGAAGCCGGGCAGCGAGCAACTCTGGAGGATGAGCTCGGGCATGGAGGCCAGGGGCACGCCCTGGTCCGTGGCCTTCAACTCAATCGCGGCGCGAGGCATCCCGAAGACGACGGACGAGGCCTCGTCCTGGGAGAAGGTGACGCCGCCCGCGTTGCGGATGGCCAGCAGGCCCCGCGCGCCGTCCTCGCCCATGCCGGTGAGCACCACGCCGCCGCTGCGCCGGCCGAAGACGGAGGCCAGCGACGCCAGCAGCACGTCGCCGCTGGGGCACGGGCCGCCCTTGCTGCGCTGCAGCCGCGCCAGGCCGGCCGCGTCGACCAGCAGGTCGTGCCCGTCCAGCGGGAAGTACACGCGGCCCGGCTCCAGCCGCTCGCCTTCCTTGGCGATGTCCACCTTCAGGGGCGTCACCTGGGACAGCCAGCGCACCATGCCCTGGGTGAAACCCACGGTGATGTGCTGCGCGATGAGCAGCGGGACGGGGAAGTCCTTGGGCAGCTTGGTCAGCACATCCGCCAGCGCGGGCGGGCCTCCGGTGGAGGCGACGATGCCGAAGACGTCCACCCGGGCGCCCGTGGGCGGCGGCGGCGTCACGCCGGTGCGCGGACGGCGCGAGATGACGGGCACCTCCGCCATCAGGCACACCGAGTGGGCCAAATCACGGCCCCACTTGCGCAGCTCCTCGCCATTGGAGACGTTGGGCTTGCCGATGAGCTCCAGCGCGCCGGCGCTCATCGCTTGAAAGCCCAGGTCCACCCCGCGCTCCTCGGCCACCGCGCTCACCACGAGGATGCGCGCGGGCGACTGGGACATGATGGCGGCGATGGCTGCCGGGCCGTCCAGCCCCGGCAGCAGCAGGTCCATGGTGATGACGTCCGGACGCAGCAGGCGCGCGAGCTGCACGGCGCGGTTGCCGTCACCGGCACGGCCGACGACTTCAATCCGCGGCTCCTCGGTGAGGAGCGCGGTCAGCGTGTTGGCCATGGTGGGGGAGTCATCCACCACCAGGACGCGAATGGACCGCTTCGCCGTCACGCCCGGTTCCCCCTGCGGCTCATCACGTCGAGGACTTCCGCCAGCAGACGGCCCGCGGCGCACTCGCGCTTGCTGAGGTAGCCGTCCGCACCCGCCGCCAGGCCGCGCTCGCGGGCCGCGGCGCTGTCATGCGCGGAGACGAGGATGACGGGCAGCGACGCCGTCTCCTTGCGCTCGCGCAGCTTCGCGATGAGCTGCACGCCGTCCATCTCCTCCATGTCCAGGTCGCAGATGACGACGTCGTACGTGTCCGTCGCCAGCCGGTCCAGCGCCCGGGCGCCGCTGGCGGCCAGGTGCACCGAGAAGCCGCCAGCCTCCAGCATGGCCCGGTGCAGCGCGCGCGCGGTGAGCGAGTCGTCCACCACCAGCGCCCGCCGCTGCGCCACCACCTGCGCCTGCGAGGTGTCCGTCACCAGCCAGTCCGGGCGGCAGATGAGCAGCAGCTCGCCGCGGCTGAGCGTGGCCGCGCCCTGCCAGGCCGGCACGTCCCGCACCTCGGAGGGCAGCGGACGGATGACCAGGTCCCGGTCCCCCACCACCGCGTCCACCGCGAGCGCCACGCGCTTGCCACCGCTCTGCACGATGAGCAGCGGCTGACCTTCCGCGGGCGGCGCCAGGGCGCGCAGCCCCAGCCGCGCCCCCAGGTCCACCACCGGCAACAGCTGCCCCTGATATTCCAGATGCGCGCGCCGCTTGCCCAGGCGCAGCGAGTCCGCGCGGGCCAGCTGCGTGGCCTCTACCGCCAGCATGGGCAGGCCCACCAGCGTCTCCGTCGCGCGCACCACCAGCACCGGAGAGCTGCCCAGGTCCACCGGCAGGGTGAGCATGAAGCGCGTGCCCTGGCCCGGCGTGCTGGCCACTTCAATCCGCCCCTGCAGGCCCTCCACCGAGGCGCGCACCGCGTCCAGCCCCACGCCGCGGCCGGACGTGTCCGTCACGTCCGTGCGCGTGCTGAAGCCGGGGCGGAAGATGAGGTCCCTCACCTGATTCTCATTGAGCCGCGCCGTCTCCTCGGAGGTGACGACGCCGCGAGACTCCGCCACCTTCTTCACGCGCTCCACGTCGATGCCGGCGCCGTCGTCCGCGCACTCGAGGAAGAGCAGGTTGCCCTGCTGCTCGATGCGCAGCGTCAGGGCGCCCTCGTGGTGCTTGCCCGCGCGCTCGCGCTGGACCGGCAGCTCCAGGCCGTGGTCCACCGCGTTGCGCAAGAGGTGAACCAGCGCGCCCTGCAGCTTCTCCAAAAGGCGCCGGTCCAGCGACAGCTCCGAGCCCACCACCGACAGCCGCGCCTCCTTGCCCAGCTGGCGCGACAAGTCGCGCACCATGCGCTGCAGCGGGTCCAGGATGGTGCGCACCGGGCGGGTGGTGATGGCCTTGAGGCCCTCCTCCAGCGCCTCGACGATGTCGCCCGTCTCCTCGCCGTCGGTGCGCAGCGAGCGCGACGTGCCCGACAGCTGCGAGCGCGCCTCCGCCGTCTCCGCCAGCAGGCCCTGCTTCGCCAGCAGCGTCACCACGCGGTCCAGCTCGCGGCCGCGCTCCTCGAAGCGCAGCCGCACCTCGCGCAGACGCTCCACCTCGCGCATCAGCGCCGTCACCTGCCGCGCCGACACGCGCCAGCCGGTGTCCGCCGACTCGGGCACGACGTCGGGCACCATCGGGCCGGGCTCGGCCGCCGCGCTCGGGGCGGGCGACTCCACCGCCACCTGCGCGGCGGACACGGACATCTTCAGGGAGCCGGACGCCCCCAGGGCCGCGGCCTCTTCCGGAGGCGGCGCTTCCGACACGAGCTGGGCCAGGGCCGCGGCCGGGTCCGGCAGCGCGTCCCCGCGCCCATCCGCGTGCGCCTGGGCGCGCAGCATGAAGAGGTCCAGGCCGTGCAGGAGGATGTCCACCACCGGCCGGGGCATCTTCTGGGGGTTGGCCTTCAGCGGGGCGAGCGCGTCCTCCAGCTTGTGGGCGATGTCGCCCAGGTCCTGCATGCCCAGCGACGAGGCGCTGCCCTTCAGGGTGTGCAGGTGGCGGCCCAGCCGCACGTAGAGCTTGGAGAGCGCATCCCTCTCCATGCCGTCGCGCTCCAGCTCCAGCAGGTCCATGGTGACCTTCTGGACGACCTCCTGGGCCTCCACGGCGAAGCCGGCGACGAGTCCTTGCAGCAGCGGATCAACGGGCATGACGTCCTCCCGTCCCGCGCAGGGCGAACAGGCGCTTCAAATCAATCAGGTGGATGAGCTGGCGGTCCTGGGTGAAGACCTCCATCACCGCCCCTTCCGCGCGCACGCGCGCGGCCTCCACCGCGCTCATGGGCAGCGTGGTGGGACGGGGAATGGCCTCGCAGTCCAGCGCGCACAGCTCGCCGTCGCCGCGGTCCACCACCAGCAGCACGGCGGGGTCCTGCCGCCAGCCGTGGCCGCCCAAGAGCGACGCCAGGCTGAGCGCGGCCAGCACCTGTCCCTGGAAGCGCAACACGCCGACGACGTGCGGGGCCGACAGCGGCACCGGCGTCACCATCTTCAGGGGCAGCGCGGCGCGCAGCGTCTCCAGGGAGAGCGCGTAGCGCTCCTCGCCCAGGGGGAACTCGGCAATCCAGTGGACGGCCTCCTCGACGGCCGTCTCGCCCTGCTCGCGCAGGCGGGATGCGCGCCGCTCGAGCAGCTCGCGCGCCTCCGTCTCCTGGGCATCTTCCATCGTCCGCGGGGTGACCTTCATTCCAGCGTCCCCTGATTGAGGTAGGCGTCAGCGGACGCCTGGTAGAAGCGCGCCGGCAGGGCCTCGGGCCCGTCCACCAGCTGGTCGGGCGGGAGGCGCTCGGCGCGGGTGCGCAGGGTCCGCATCAGCGGCACGGCCGCCTCGCGCGCGCCGGAGCGCTCGCGAAGCAGGGCCAATTCCAGCAGCCCCGGCAGGTAGTCCGGCGCCTGGCGGACCAGCGCCTCCAGCACGGCGGTGGCACCCACCTCGTCTCCCTCCTCGATGCGCTCCAGCGCATTCAGGTGGAGCCGCGAGGGCGTGGGCGGCGGCACGGCGGCGACGCGGACCGGCGCGGCGGCCGGAGCCGGACGCCGGGCCTGCACGGGCGCCCGCACGCTCTCGGGGATGCGCGTGCGCACGGACGGAGAGGCGGGCTCGCCGGGGGCGAGGAGGCGGAAGGCCTGCAGCTCCGGAGTCCCCTCCCGCACCATGCCCGAGGGGACGCGGTCCACCTCGACGGCGCCCAGGAAGAGCAGCCCGCCCGGGTTGAGCGTGCGCGACAGAAGCGTAATCGCCGCGTCACGCGCGGCCGGTGTGAAGTAGGTGAGCACGTTGCGGCAGAGGATGAAGTCGAAGCGGCCGAACCGCTCTGGCAGGGGTGCCAGCAGGTTGGCCTGGGCGAAGGTGGTGACGCGTCGGACGACGGGAAGGATGGTGACTTCGCGCTCCCCCGTCTCCACGTAGAGGGGGAAGAGGCGCGGCGCGGACTCGCGACGGGACCAGGAGCCGTAGGTGGCGCGGCGGGCCGTTTCCAGGCTGGACTCCTGCAGGTCCGTGCCCACCACCTCCACCGGGAAGCCGTGCGGCAGCGACGCTTGCAGGCACGCGGCCAGCGAGTAGGCCTCCTCACCGGTGGCGCAGCCCGCGCTCCAGCCGCGCAGGGCCAGCGCGCCCCGGCGCAGCGCCGCGGGCACGCCCTCCTGGGCGATGAAGCGGAAGTGCTCCGGCTGACGGAAGAAGTACGTCTCGCCCACCAGCACCGCGCGCGCCAGCGTGCTGGACAGCGAGGACACCGGGTGCAGCAGTTCTCCGAGCAGATCTCCCGCGGAGCGCCCGCGCGTGAGCTCCGCCCGCATGACGCGCTCCATCGCCTCGGTGGCGATGGCGTCGTCGCGGAAGCCGGTGATGGCGGCCACCACCTCCCGCGCGCGGGTGAGCAGCCGCGGGTCGAGCTCGCCGCTCATGCGCTCCGCCTGGCCTCCGCGGCCTCCAACATCGTGGGCAGCTCGCGCAGCAGACCGCGGGCGATGAAGACCTTCGGGTCCAGGATGGGCAGCGCGCGCCCGGCGGAGCGCAGCATGCCGATGAGCCCCTCGCGCAGCGGGCCATGGTCGGCCCCGCCCACGAGCTCGCGACGCTCCACGTCCGCGGCGGCGTACTCCTCGGGGTCCTTCACCGTGTCCACCGCCAGCGCCAGCGCCACGCCGTCCACCTCGATGACCACCAGCATGCGCTCCACGCGCGCCAGCTTGTGCTCCACGCTCAGGCGGCGCGCCACGTCCAGCACGCAGAGCGCGTGGCCCCGCACCTCGACGTACTCACGCAGGTAGGCCGGGCCCGTGGGCAGCGGCCGCGTCGCCGGGTGCAGCAGCACCTCGCGCACGGCGTCCAGCGGAATGGCGAACTCCAGGTCGCCCACCGTCACGCGCAGCACCAGCACCGAGCCCGTGCGGGCCCGCCGCCGCGCGCTGGCCATGGACTCGCCCACGGTGTGCAGCAGCTCGTCCGCGCGGAAGGGCTTGGCGAGGAAGGCCTCCGCGCCCAGTCCCAGACACGCCTCGGCGCGCGACTTCTCCGAGGAGATGATGATGACGGGGATGCCCGAGGTCGCCGGGTCCGCCTTCATCCGCTGGAGGACCTCGTCGCCGTCCATCTCCGGCATGGACAGGTCGAGCAGCACCGCCTCCGGATGCAACCGGCCCACCTTCTCCAGTGCCTCGCGGCCATTGCTGGCCGTGTGGATGGTGTAGTGGCCGGAGAGGATGGCGCGCTCCAGCGCGAGAATCGCGTCGCTGTCGTCGACGAGCAGCAGGGACGGCAGGCTCACGGCATCAGGCCTTCGAGAGGAACTGACGGACGGTTTCCGTCAATTCGTGGTGGGACACCGGCTTCTGGATGAAGGCGTTGGCGCCGGCCTCGGTGCCCTTCTGGCGCAGGTCCGCGTTCTTCTCCGCCGTCAGCAGCAGGATGGGAACCGAGCGCACCTGGGGCATCTGGCTGGCGCGCACCTCCTTCACGAAGGTGATGCCGTCCATGCCGGGCATGTTGATGTCCGCGATGACCAGACTCACCGGGACGAGCCGGAGAATCTGCAGCGCTCGGGTCGCATCGTCCGCCTCGACGGTCGAGACCTTGAGGTTCATCAGGTAGATCTTGACGATGTTGCGGACCGTCGGGCTGTCGTCCACCAGCAAGACGTTGGTGCTGTGGGTGGTCACTGTGATGCGGCTCCTCCGCAGGCCCGCGCTTTGCGGGAAGCCCCTGCGTCTGTTCAGGACTCTACCGTGAGCGCTCTCACGGGAGAAAGCGGCACCCCGGGCCCGCCGTGGTAGCGAGCGGGCAGGTGCCAGATGACCCCGGGACAATTCCCGGGGTCCTCGCATGCGCGGGAAAACCGCTACTCGGCTGCCGGCTTGGGGGCGTTCGCTGGGAACTCAGCGGCCTCGGCCTCCGTATCCACCGGCGGCGCCCCCACCGCGTGGTAGCCACCGTCCACGTGCACCATTTCGCCCGTGGTGGAAGGCAGCCAGTCGGAGAGGAGGGCGCAGGCGGTGCGGGCCACCATGTCGTGGCTGTCCTTGGCGCTCCAGCCCAGCGGCGCCTGCTTGCCCCAGCCCTGCTCCAGCGCCTTGAAGCCGGGGATGCCCTTCGCGGCCATGGTGGACAGCGGGCCGGCGGCCAGCGCGTTGACGCGGATGCCCTTGGGGCCCAGGTCCCGCGCGAGGTAGCGCACCGTGGCCTCCAGCGCCGCCTTGCACACACCCATCCAGTCGTAGATGGGCCAGGCGATGCGGTTGTCGAAGTCCAGCGTGACGATGGAGCCGCCCTTCGTCATCAGCGGCAGGCAGGCCACCGACAGCTCCTTCAGGGAGAAGGTGGAGATGCGGAAGGCCGTCTGCACGCTCTCCCAGGGGGTGTTGAGGAAGTTGCCGCCGAGCGCGTCCTCGGGGGCGTAGGCGATGGAGTGGAGCACGCCGTCCACCCGGTCCCACCGCTGGCGCAGCGACTCGGTGAGCGCGGTGAAGTGGGCGGGGTTGGTGACGTCCAGCTCCAGCACCTCCAGGCCGGGCTTCAGGCGCTTCGCGCTCCGGTCGGTGAGCGACTTCGCGCGGCCGAACCCGGTGAGGAGGATTTCCGCGCCCTGCGCGAGCGCAAGCTCGGCGATGCCGTAGGCGAGGGACTGGGGCGTCAGCACTCCGGTGATGAGCAGCTTCTTGCCTTGGAGCAGCATGAAAGGCGGCCTCGTCGGATGGGAGAGAAGGAAACGCGCTTCCTACCACTCCTGACGGGTGGAGCGGGACGAATCCCGGGCGTTTCCGGGTCTCCAGGGGGACGGAACGGATGCGCAGGTGACGGATGCCGGGGCGGGCGTAGAGCCCTTCAAGGTGAAGCTGCACTCACGTGGCGCATGAATCCACCTGCTTCCCACTGAGCGGACCGGCGTCCGGGCAGCCTCGGAGGCTCAACAAAGATGCGGCGAAAAACCCCCAACGGGGCGCCCTTCCAGTAAAAGACGACACCGCCATGGCGAATTTCCAGGACACGTTCCTTTCCGGCGCCAACATCGACTTCATCGAAGGGCTCTACGCCCGCTACCTCGAAGACCCCGCCAGCGTGGATGCCAGCTGGCGCGAGGTGTTCGAGCGCAATGATGGCGCCGGCAGACCCATCTTCAGCACGAAGCTGCTGGAGGCGGCCGCGGCCCCGGTGGCCCCCGCCCCTGGCAAGACGAATGGCAAGGCCACCGCCGCCCTGACGCAGGTCGTGGCGCAGGCCCCCGCCGCCGCGCCCGCGCCCGCCCAGGACATCCTCGGGCTGCAGGCGAAGGTGGACCAGACGATCACGGCCTTCCGCCTGCGCGGCCATCTGCGCGCGAAGCTGGACCCGCTGGACCGCCCCCGCCCGCCGCTGGAGCACGTGGCCGACGTGGGCATGGTGGACGACGGCCACTTCTCCGCCCGCGAGCGCGAGCAGCTCGTCGAGTGCAACAACGTCTTCCCCGAGCAGCGCGTGCGCCTGGGGGACCTCCTCGGACGGCTGCACCGCACGTACACCGGCGGCATCGGCGTGGAGTTCATGCAGATGCTCGACAGCGGCCGCCGCCGCTGGCTGATGCAGCGCATGGAGCACAGCGAGAACCGCACGGACTTCTCGGTGGAGGACCAGCGCCACATCCTCACCCAGCTGTCCTACGCGGAGGGCTTCGAGCACTTCCTCCACACCAAGTACGTGGGCGCCAAGCGCTTCAGCCTGGACGGCGGTGAGTCGCTCATCCCCATGCTGGACGCCATCACCGAGGTGGGCACGGCGATGGGCCTCAAGGAGGTCGTCATCGGCATGGCCCACCGCGGCCGCCTCAACGTGCTGACGAACATCCTGGGCAAGAAGCCGGATCAGATCTTCAGCGAGTTCGACGGCCCGAAGGACCCCAAGGCCTACCTGGGCCGCGGCGACGTGAAGTACCACATGGGCTTCTCCTCGGACCGGACCACGCGCCAGGGCCGTCCGGTGCACCTGTCGCTGGCCTTCAACCCCAGCCACCTGGAGGCGGTGGACCCGGTGGTGGAGGGCCGCGTGCGCGCCAAGCAGGACCGCGGCGGTGACACCGAGCGCACCGGCGTCATGCCCCTGCTCATCCACGGCGACGCCGCCTTCATGGGCCAGGGCGTGGTGCCCGAGACGCTCAACCTGTCCGGCCTCAAGGGCTACACGACGGGCGGCACCGTCCACATCGTCATCAACAACCAGGTCGGCTTCACCACCGACCCGCACGACTCGCGCTCCTCCATCTACGCGACGGCGATTGCGCAGATGCTGGACATCCCCATCTTCCACGTGAATGGGGACGACCCGGAGGCCTGCGTCCACGTGGCGCGACTGATGGCCGAGTACCGGCAGACCTTCAAGAGCGACGTCGTCATCGACCTCATCTGCTACCGCCGCTACGGCCACAACGAAGGCGATGAGCCCTCGTTCACCCAGCCGGCGATGTACGACATCATCCGCAAGCACCCGACGGTGCGCACGCTCTACGCCGCCGCGCTGGCGGAGAAGGGCCGCATCTCCGCGGACGAGTCCGAGGCCATCAAGCAGCGCTGCCAGCAGGAGTTCGACGCGGCGCTCACCCGCGCGCGCCAGGAGAGCCAGTTCAAGGAGCCCAACGCGCTCGAGGGCCTGTGGAAGCCGTACCAGGGCGGCGCGCTGAAGAGCGCCCCCCGGGTGTCCACGGCGGTGGCCAAGGACGTGCTGTGTGACGCGCTGAAGAAGCTGTCCACGCTGCCGGAGGGCTTCAACGTCCACCGCGACGTGGAGCGCACCGTCATCAAGAAGCGCCTGGGCATGCTGGACAGCGGCGATCTGCAGTGGAGCGAGGGCGAGTCGCTGGCCTACGCCACCCTGCTGGCCGAGGGCTACAACGTCCGCATCTCCGGCCAGGACGCCGAGCGCGGCACGTTCAGCCACCGGCACGCGGTGCTGCACGACGTGCAGACGGGTGAGGAGTACGTCCCCCTGCGCCAGTTCGTCACCGGCAAGGGCGGCTTCCACATCTACAACAGCGCCCTGTCGGAGATGGGCGTGCTGGGCTTCGAGTACGGCTACAGCCTGGACGTGCCGGACGGCCTGACGGCGTGGGAGGCCCAGTTCGGCGACTTCGCCAACGGCGCGCAGATCATCATCGACCAGTTCATCGCCGCGGCGGAGAGCAAGTGGCGCCGGCTCAGCGGAATCACGCTGCTGCTGCCGCACGGCTACGAGGGCCAGGGCCCGGAGCACTCCAGCGCGCGCCTGGAGCGCTTCCTGGACCTGTGCGCCGAGGACAACATCCAGGTCTGCTACCCCACCACGCCCGCGCAGATCTTCCACCTGCTGCGCCGCCAGGTGGTGCGCCCCGTGCGCAAGCCGCTCGTCATCATGTCGCCCAAGAGCCTGCTGCGCCGCCCCGAGGCCACCAGCAAGATTGAAGAGCTGGCCACGGGCACCTTCCAGGAGGTCATCCTGGACAAGGTGGCGCCCGAGGGCGTGACGCGGCTGCTCTTGTGCAGCGGCAAGGTGTACTACGACCTGGTGAAGGCCCGGGACGAGCGCAAGGACGACAGCATCGCCATCGTCCGGCTGGAGCAGCTCTACCCGTTCGCCTACGACGAGCTGGCAGGCCTCGTCGCGAAGATGCCGAAGCTCGCGGAGCTCCTGTGGGTACAGGAGGAGCCGCGCAACGCGGGCGGCTGGCACTTCATGTTCCCCCGCCTGCACGACCTGGCGTCCACGCGCTCGCAGCAGCCGGTGAAGATCGGCTACATCGGGCGCGCGGAGGCCGCCAGCCCTGCCACCGGCTTCCCCAAGACGCACGAATACGAGCAGCAGCTCATCATCGAGGAAGCCATCTTCCGAGGGACCAAGAATGGCCGTTGAACTGAAAGTGCCTCCGCTGGGCGAGTCCATCACCGAGGCCGTCGTCGGAAAGTGGAACAAGAAGATGGGTGACGCGGTCTCCGCCGACGAGCCTCTCGTCGTGCTGGAGACGGACAAGGTCACCATCGACGTGCCCGCTCCGACCTCTGGCGCCCTGTCCAGCATCTCCTTCAAGGAGGGCGACAAGGTCCGCGTGGGCGAGGTGCTGGGCCTCATCGAGGCCGGTGCCGGCGCCTCCGCCGCGAAGCCCGCGGCCGCCGCCGCTCCCGCCCAGGCGCCCGCTCCCGCCGCCGCTCCCGCCGGGGCGTCGGTGGACGCGCGCATGACGCCCACCGCGCGCAAGGTGGCCGAGGAGAACCAGGTCGACCTCACCCAGGTGAAGGGCAGCGGCGCCGGTGGCCGCATCACCAAGGAGGACGTGCTCGGTCAAATCAGCCGTCCGGCCGCCCCCGCCCCCGTGCAGGCGCCCGCCGTCCCGGCCGCGCCCGCCGGCCCCCGCCCCAACGCCGCGCGCGAGGAGCGCGTGCGCATGACGCCGCTGCGCAAGCGCGTGGCCGAGCGCCTCATCCAGGCGCAGTCCACCGCCGCCATGCTCACCACCTTCAACGAGGTGGACATGGGCGAGGTGATGGCCCTGCGCAAGAAGTACAACGACAAGTTCCAGGCGAAGCACGGCGTGAAGCTCGGCTTCATGAGCTTCTTCATCCGCGCGTCCGTCGAGGCCCTCAAGGCCTTCCCGCAAATCAACGCGGAGATCGACGGCGAGGACGTCATCTTCAAGCACTACTACGACATCGGCGTGGCGGTGAGCGGCAGCCGCGGCCTCGTGGTGCCGGTGGTGCGCAACGCGGACAAGCTGGGCCTGGCGGACCTGGAGAAGACGGTGGGCGAGCTCGGCACCCGCGCCCGCAACGACAAGCTGGGTCTGGCGGACCTGCAGGGCGGCACCTTCACGATTACCAACGGCGGCATCTTCGGCTCCATGCTGTCCACGCCCATCCTCAACCCGCCGCAGACGGGCATCCTGGGCATGCACAACATCGTCGACCGCCCCGTGGTGCGCGACGGCCAGATTGTCATCCGCCCCATCATGTTCGTGGCCCTCACGTACGACCACCGCCTGGTCGACGGCCGCGAGGCCGTGCAGTTCCTCGTGCGCGTGAAGGAGTGCATCGAGGACCCCGAGCGGCTGCTGCTCGACGTCTGACGCGACGCGGCTTCACCGCGCCCAAACCTGCGCGAGACATGCTGAATATGAGTCCCGGGTTCTTGGCAACTCGGGCATTCCGGGCGGCCGGCTGGACTTCCAGCCGGCCGTTTCACTACAACGAGGAGTGTCTCCCGGTAGTCGGGGGGCGGGAAGAACGGGCGGCTCTCCCCACACCGCCCCGCAAGACTGAGGAAGTGCAATGGCAACCGGTACCGTGAAGTGGTTCAACGACGCGAAGGGCTTCGGCTTCATCACCCAGGACGGCGGTGGTGAGGATGTGTTCTGCCACCACTCGGCCATCAACATGGATGGCTTCCGCACCCTGGCCGAGGGCCAGAAGGTGGAGTTCGAGGTCACCCGGGGCCCCAAGGGCCTGCAGGCGCAGAACGTCCGCGCCGCGGGGTAACGCGTCCGTCGGCCACTCCTTCCGGACTGGCAGATGAAACAGAGGCCCGGCCCCCTTTCCAGGGACCGGGCCTCTTGCTTTCCAGCACAGGGCGCTCGAGCAGGCCGCGCGGGGCGCGGACCGAGCCGGGCCGCGCGGACTACAGGTTGCGCTTGAAGTGGTCCATGACGCGCTCCCACTGGCGCTCGGTGACGACGGGGTCGGGCACCATGTGCGTCAGGCCGCTCAGGGGCAGCAGGTCGTGCTGCTTGCCGGCGCGGAAGAGCGCGTCCGACAGCTTCAGCGTGTGGAAGAAGTACACGTTGTCATCCGCGGTGCCGTGGATGAGCAGCAGCTTGCCGATGGGCTTGTCCTGCTTCGCGTAGGTGAGCAGCGAGCTCTTCTCGTACGCCTCGGGGTGCTCCTGGGGCACGCCGAGGTAGCGCTCGGTGTAGTGCGTGTCGTAGTCGAGCCAGTCCACTACCGGGGCGCCGGCCACCGCGGCCTTGAAGACATCCGGGCGCTTGAGGACGGCGAGCGCGGACATGTAGCCGCCGAAGCTCCAGCCCTCGATGCCCACGCGGTTGATGTCGATTTCGGGCACCTCCTTCGCCAGCTCCTGGATGGCGGCGGCCTGGTCTTCAATCGTGACGGTGGCGAAGTCGTACTTCACCTCGCGCTCCCAGGCGGCGCCGCGCAGCGGGGTGCCGCGCCCGTCGAACTTCACGACGAGGAAGCCCTGGTCCGCCATCCACTGCGCCATCAGGTGGGCGCCCATGTTCTGGTGGACGACGGTGGTGGTGGGGCCGCCGTACACCTCGACGATGACGGGCAGCTTCTGGCCCTTCTTGAAGTCACGCGGGCGGACGATGGAGGCCCAGAACTTCTTCGGGCCCACCTGGCGCACCTCGAGGTTGGGCACGAAGGGCGGCTCCTCGCCGATTTCGGGCAGCTCGCCCACGCGGGTGCCGTCCGCACGCAGCACCAGCGTCTTCGGCATCGACTTCGGGCCCGAGGCGTTGAGCATCAGCAGCCCGCCGTTCTTGGAGACGGTGCCGCCCTCGGTGCCGGGGCCGGTGGCGCCGCTGGACACCTTCTCCGGGGCGCCGCCGTCCTTCACGCGCCACATGTAGCTCTCGGTGGGGTTGGGGCCACCGTTGAAGTAGAGGGTGCGGTCCTTCTGGACGAAGCGCGACAGCGCGCGGAAGCCCGCGTCCGGCTTCACCAGGCTCTTGTCCAGCGAGCCGTCCGCCTTGCGCAGCTCCACCTCGGGACCGCCGTTGCGCTCGGTGTACCAGAGGAAGCCGCTGCCATCCTCCAGCCACAGCGGGAAGTCCTGGTCCAGGTTCACCCAGGCGTTGTCCTTCTCCACCAGCAGCTCGCGCGTCTTGCCGGTGCGCGGGTCCACCGCGAGCAGCTGCTCCTCCGTCTGGTTGCGGTTCTGCACCAGGACGGTGAGCTGCCCGCCCTTGGGCCACGTGACGGTGGCGAGGTACGGGTACTTCGTCGCGTCCCAGCTCACCCACGTCGTCTTCCCGCCCGTGACGGGGACGACGCCCAGGCGCACCTTGGCGTTGGCCTTGCCGGGGCGCGGGTACGCGAAGTCCTCGCCGCCGCGCTCGGGGTGCATGACGTCGACGATGGTGAGCTTCTCCACCTCGGAGGTGTCGGACTCGGTGTAGGCGACGGACTTCGCGTCCGGGCTCCACCAGTAGCCGGAGAAGCGGCTCATCTCCTCCTGGGCGACGAACTCCGCGAGGCCGTGCGTCTTCGTCTCGGTGCCGCCCGTGGTGACGCGCTGTTCCTTATTGGCGGCGATGTCGATGCGGTAGACGTCGTGCTCGCGCACGTAGGCCACCTGCTTGCCGTCCGGGGAGAACTTCGGGTCCAGCGTGCCCGCGCCGGTCTTCAGCTCCGTCACCTTGCCGCTGGCGCGCTCCACCACGTAGAGGCGGCCGGACAGGGGCACCAGGAGGCGGGTGCCGTCCTCGGAGATTTGATAGCCGGTGAAGCCCCGGGCGCTGACGCGCATGCGCTCGCGGCGGGCCTTCTCCTCGGGGGTGAGCGTCTCCTCGGCGCCCTTGAGGATGGCCTCGGGGGTGAGCAGCTCCTTCGCCTGCCCGGACTCGATGTCGAACGCGTAGAGCATCTGCACGTTCGAGGTGGGCGAGGTGCGCAGGAAGAGGATGGACTTCTCGTCGGGGGCAATCTTCACGCCCACGGGACGGCCGCTCATGAAGCGGCGCGTCTCCGAGTACTGGCGCAGGAAGGGGTCTTGCTTGCGCTGAGACTGGGACATGACGGGTAGGGGCTTCTGCTCCTGGGCGACGACGGGGAGGCTCGCGAGGAAGAGCGCTGCGGTGAGAACCTGGCGCATGCTTGGTCGAATACCCGCGGGGGGCGGGTCTCCTTTCACGGAAAGGTGCGGGGAAGCCTACACTCGGCTGCCGCGCGGCCCGCACAAACGCTCGGCAGGCAGGAGGATTCCCGAGGTCATGGAGACAGAAGACGACGCCCTGCGGCACCTGCGGCTGGCCGGGGTCATCCGGTTGGGGCTGGGCGGCGGACGGGGGCCGACGGACGCGTACGTCTTCGACCCGCACCGGCTCGCCCTGCCCTCCTGGGCCTTCGCGCTCGGCGAGTCCGGACCGCCCGCGCTGCTGGTGTCGTTGGACAGGCACCTGGACACGGTGGTGCCCCGGCACCCGGAGGCGGTGCCGGACCGCTCCGCGGGAGTGAGGGCGCTGGACGAGCACGCGCGGTACTCCCTGGACGTGCGCAACTACGACCACCTGCTCGCGGCCATGGAGGCGGGGCTGGTGGGGGATGCGCTGTTGATTGCGCGGGCCCGGCCTCGCGGCGCGTTCGCGGGGGAGACGTACGTGGACACACGCGGGCGCGCGCACCGGCTGGTGGTGGTGCCCACGGTGGACCGCGCGGCGGAGGCGTGGAACCACCCGGCCCCGGGTGACGCGGTGCGGGACGTGTTGGAGGGCGCGGAGCAGGTGCTGCTGGACGTGGACCTGGACTGCTTCACGTCCCTGAGCGACGCGGACCCGACGACGGTGCTGCCGTGGCCGAAGGGCATCATCCGCGAGTTCCTGCTGCCGGAGGGCTCGGAGCCCTTCTGGGACGCGGTGCTGGGGAAGACGGCGGCGCTCACGCTGGCGCGAGAGCCGCATCACTGCGGGGGACTGCTCGCCTCGGGGGAGTTGTTCCGCGATGTGGCGGAGGTGCTGTTCCGCGAATTGCTGCGCACCGAGCTGCCGTGAGTGGCTGAGGAGCAGGGGCGTCGTGATTCCACGCCCTCGACGGCCGGCCAGGCGAGCGTCTTACGAGAAAGCCATGTATCGCGGCTTGTGCAGGCCTCCACTACCCGGGCGAGTCTTGTTGAGCCGGGAAGCCAGAGGCTACGCTCCCTTCTGCGTCGTGGCGCATCCCAGCCTCCAGCTGAGCTTCGGGAACGGAGCACCTTTGCATGTCTGGCGATGACGGGCACTTCGGGGGCAGGGCCCTCAACAAGCTGCACCTGTCGGTCAAGAACAGCACGGAGAACGGTGCATGCCTGACCGGACATGAGTCCAGCTTCAGCCGCTTCAACAAGAAGAACAGCTGCAACTACCGCTACCAGGGCTACGAGCAGGCCGACAGCAAGGCCGCCATCAAGAAGAAGCTGCACAGCTACAAGTCGGCGACCATCCGCAAGCCCATCGAGACCTCCGCGTACAAGAGCGACAAGGGCGACATGACGCCGGCCTACTACTGCGCCGTCCTGCCCCCGCCCGAGGACGGTGACTGGGACATCGGTGGGCCCATGCGGGACATCACCCGCAAGACGTTCCAGGGCAAGAAGATCAAGATTCCCAGGGCACACAACTTCACGCAGGACACCTGGCCCTACTGGAACAACGCCCACCACCTGATTCCCAAGGGGACCCTGAAGGAGCGCATCCACCAGGAGGAGGTGAAGGTCAGTGACCTCATCCAGGCGGCGCTGCTGACGGCCAAGTACAACATCAACCACAAGGTCAACATGCTGCTGATGCCCCAGGACCAGGAGGTGGCGAGAATCCTGGGCCTGCCACGGCACATCCAGCTCAAGGACGGTGACGAGCCGGACATCACCGCGATGTGCACCGACCACCCGCTCTACAACCAGCTGGTCATGGACATGCGTGCGGGACTGGAGACCATCGTCACGGGTTACCGCGACATCTGCAAGAGCGCCCTGGACAAGGTCAAGAAGACCCACAAGACACCCAAGGCCACACTGGACAAGACGAAGCTCGAGAAGCTCTCGCAGCGCCTCCTGACCCTCATCCTCACCTGGAACACCCAGGGCACCGGCGCCAACAAGCGGAAGGGACAGTCCCTGGACGGGATGTCAGCGAAAATCCGCCCCGCGCTGAAGAAGCTCAAGCCCTCCTGACGAACGCCATGGACTTCCACCTTCTCAATCACAGACCCACCGTCGACCCGGACTACTGCATCCTGGATGACTTTCCAGAGGGCCTCGGCCTCGACTCGTACAAGCTGGGCAAGGGCGAGCGTGTGGGGAAGGACTACCCGAAGAATGCCCGCATCTACATGACCGACGACTTCTCCGGCATCGCGCTGCCGGACCTGGTGAGCAACACGCGCAACATGCTCATCGTCAGCAAGAAGGTGAAGGAGAGCATCGAGCGCGTGAACAAGGGGCCCACCGAGTACCTGCCGGTGGCCATCTACAATCACAAGCGGCGGCTCGCCTCCGCCGACTACTTCATCATCAACCCCCTGGGCACCTTCGACTGCCTGGACCTGAAGAAGTCCCGCATCGAGTACCACGAGGGGGACGTCGTCGGAGTGGACGAGTTCGTGCTGGACCCCAAGAAGCTCAAGAAGGCGCCGGACCTGTTCCGCGCCCGCGAAGACCCCGTTGCGTACTTCGTGAGCGAGCGGCTCATCGGTGAGTGGCTCGATATGGAGCCGCGCCCGACCAACATCCACTTTGTCGACCTGGACAAGGTCTAGTGTCCGCGGAGTGTGACGGTTGAAGCCCAACTACGTCGGCGTCGCCATCAAGAACTGTGGGCTGTCACTCGAGGACGTGCTGCCCGAGGTCGTCAAGGTCGCGCCCAAGCTGAAGTACTACCAGCACATCTGCCTCATGTACCGCCGCATGGCGGCGGGCGCGCTGCTGGCGGGGGGCGACCCGCAGCCCTTCTACAACTACCTCTTCCGCAGCTCGCGCGCGTTCCTCCATTTCCTGCAGACGGCCCCGGACGAAGAGAAGGTGACCTCCAAATCCGAGCCCTTCCTCGATGCCATCGCCTGCCGTGACAAGGAAGGCGCGAAGGCCATCGCGAAGGCCTCTCGGACGACACTGGCCCCCGGCAAGGAGTACGAGGAGGACTTCCTCTACATGCGCATCCTGATGGAGCGCTTCTACCTGGGCGCCTCCCCGGCCACGCTGAAGCACCTGCTGGCCGAGTACGCCGGGTTCGTGGGAACCAATACGGACCCACACCTGGACCTGTGCCGGGCACTCGTCGCGGCGGACCAGGAGGCCTTTGACGAAGCGTTGGCTGCCGCCATCGACGTGCGCGTCAAGCGCATCAAGAAGGAGCGCAACCAGGAGACCCTCCACCCGGATGAGGCCGCCACCCTCGCCCACGTCTCTCCCGCGGTGCTGGCGTGGCTCGAGCTGGCCGAGGCAGCGGGCTTGAAGGTGGCGCCGGACCACCCGCTCGCGCCCCGCACGGCGAGGCTCTTCCACCGCATCCAGTTCCCCGCCCCCGACGCATGGCGCACCGCCGAGCAGTTCAGCACCGTGAGGACGCGCAAGACGCCATGAAGGGCACGCTCATCACCGGCCTGGGTCTGGTCTCCAACGTGGGCAGCGACGTCATCACGGCGTGCGCGGCCCAGCGGGCCGGGCTGACCTGGCGCGCGCCGCTGACCGGCCACTGGGCCTTCGACGACGGGGACGAGCTGGAGGCCGCCATCCAGGGTGCCCCCGTCCCGGGCTTCACGGAGGGATTCGTCCAGACGGGAGCGTGGATGCGCCTCGCGCTGGCCTGCATGGAGGACCTGGTCCGGTACGGCCAGCTGCCCTCGCACGAGGACACGGTCTTCTGGCGGGAGACCGCGCTGCTCTGGGTGCTGCCGGAGCTCGTCTTCGAGCGGTTCGGCTGGCCGGGGCCGGAGACGCCCCACCTGCTCGAGCAGCACTGCGGCCGGCTCCTGGAGAGCCTCTCCCGCCTTCCCTTCAAGCACGTCCCGGACGCCTTCTTCCCGCAGGGCGCGGCGGGGACGGCCGCCGCGCTTCAGCGGGCCTCGCGGCTCATGGGCTCGGGCGCCGCGCGGCGGGTGGTGGTGCTGGGCGTGGACTCCTGGCTGGACTCGCTGAGCATGGGCGTGCTCGTCCGGGAGAATCGCCTGAAGAGTGGGGAACGGCCCGTGGGGCTGTGCCCGGGAGAGGCCGCCGCCTGCGTGCTGGTGGAAGACGCCGAGGCCGCGAGGCGCCGGCAGGTCCCGGCGCAGGCCTGCCTCCTCGGAGCTGCCCTGCGCCCCGCTCCTGCCCCCCTGGATGAGGACGCCCCCGGCGCGTCCCGGGTGAAGCTGGCACCCGCCATGGCCCGCAACCTTGCGGAGGGGGTGGAGGAGGTGCTGGGACTGGCCGGCCTGCCCCGGCCCTTCCGGGGCGACCTCCTCGTCGACCTCAACGGAGAGGACTGGAAGGCGCGCGTCTGGGGCCATGCCCGGACCCTGCTTGCCGGCTCCGTCGATGCGAGCCGCTCGCGACAGGTGTACCCGGCCACGTCCTTCGGGGACATCGGCGCGGCGAGCGGCGTCGCCGCCATGTGCCTGGCGACGCGCTCGTTCGTGCGGAGCTATGCCTCCGGAGAGCAGGCCTTGATCTGCTCCATCTCCGACAACGGCGACACCGCCGCGATGCTCGTCGGAAGCCCCCGGGCCGGCAACGCGAAGGCAACGGCCTGACGCGGTGCCGCGGGGCTACAGCGGCGAATCCAGGAAGCCGGGCCGCAAATCGGTGAGCTGTCCTCCGGCGATGGAGAAGCGACTGCCCACAGGCGGACGGTCGTCGTTGAGCACGTAGCCGAAGTCCAGGCGGAACGGCAGCACGTTGAACTGGGGGAACAAGAGCCGCAGGCCCACGCCCACCGTGTGCACCATGTCCGGCCTGTCGTTGAAGGCGCTGCCCGAATCGAAGAAAAGCACCCCGCCCAGGTGCACCGTCCGCACGACGAGCGGCGCGGTGCGGTACTCCACGTTGAACAGCAGGAGCCGCTTGCCGGAGTACGCGTCCACGCGCGCGCCGCGCAGCCCGTTGCCACCGCCGAGCAACGTCACCCGGTCGAACAGGTCGTCGATATTCACATCCAGCAGCCCGCGCGCCACGAAGCGTCCACCGAGCACCTTGGGCGACGCCTGCCACAGCTCCGTCGCCCAGCGTCGGTTGCTCCACCCCGCGCCCTCGCCGAGCTGCCTGCGGATGGCGGCCGCGGCGGAGGCCGTGGTGAGCGCGTCCCCCAGCCGGAAGCGGTAGCGCGCGGCCACCCCGAGCTCCGCGAAGTGCGACACGGAGCCGAAGATGGAGGGCGCATAGCGCACCGTCACGGACGCCGAGTGACCCATCTGGAAGTCCTCGGAGAGCGCGTACGAGTCCACGTCGCGCAGCACCTCGTAGCGGGCCTCGAAGGCGCGCAGGGACAGCGAGGCGTAGCCCGCGTCCTCCGCGCGCGGCAGGTAGTTGCGGCGGAACCAGTCCAGCTGCGCGTCACTGAGCATGGACGCGGCCGGAGGGTCATAGGCGTAGTGGTACGCGCCGAGCGTGCCGCCCACGTTCCACTTGTAGCGAAGGCCATACGAGCGCGTATACGAGACACCGCCGGCCACCTCCTCCGTCTCGTAGACGTACGGCACCGCGGGCCCGTCGGGGAACGGCAACTGCCAGATGTCCGCGCCGCGGTAGACGCGGTTGGTCTCCACGTTCCACGCCACGGAGGTGCTGGTGCTCCACGGCGTGGACAGCGAGTACAGGGGCCGGCTGACGGAGAGGCTGCCGCGAGAACCCTCGGCCTGGCCACTCTCCCTGCCGATGATGAGGGCCGCGGACTCGGCGAGGGACCAGCGGCTGCCGAGCACGCGCGGGTCCGTGTAGCTCTGCCCGAGGCTGAGCGTGTCCAGCCGCAGCGTGAAGTCCACCGCCAGCTTCTTCCCCCGGCCGAGGAAGTTCTGCTCCGTGCCTTGCAGGCGCAGGTACTGGAGCAGCGAGCCCACCGCGGAGAAGTCGCTGTTGAGCCGCAAAGACCAGAGGTCCTTGGTGACGACCAGCAGCGCCACCGTGCCGGGCACACGGCCCTTCACCGGGACGAGGCGCACCACGGAGAACAGGCGCAGCCCGCGCAGGTTGCGCGCCGTCTCGTCCGCGAGCGCGGTGGAGTACGGCTGGCCGGACTGGAGCAACACCTCGCGGCGGACCACCTCCTCGCGCGTGCGCACGTGGAAGATGTTGAGGAAGTCCGGATACGGGTCGCTCTCCGCGACGACTTCCTCGGTGGAGACGAGCACCTCCTCCAGCACCTTCCCCTCGGGCGCCGGCTCCGCGACGCGGTCCTGCTCCTTCAGGGCCCAGGCGACGAGGGACTCCTCGTAGTTCTCCTTCTCCGCCTGGAGGTCGTCCCGCGTGCCCGCGGCCGGCGCCACCTGCGTCACCGGGGAGACGTGGGCCGGGGGCGTCTGCTCGGGTACGGCAGACGCGGGAGCCTCCGGTGCCTGGAGCGGGGCCGCGGTGAGCGGTGCGGCGAGCAGGACGAGCAGCGGGAGTGGCACGCGCGCATCCTGGCACGCGCCGGGACGCCAGGGCGGGCCGCGTGGGCCGGGAGCGCGGCCCCTCCGCGACAGGCCTCGCCACCCAGAGCTCAAGGAATATATTGATTTCTTGAAAATCGATAATTTCGACTCTAGACCTGGATGTCCCGGTTTCAGGGCATGACGCCCGAGCCGCATCCCTGCTTCGTGGAGCCCCTGTCATGACGTCCACCATCCATCGCGCCGCCCTCCCGCGCGGAGTCTCGCGCCTCATCGCCAGCCTGCTCCCCGTCCTGCTCGTGGCCTGTAGCGGCGACGAGCCCTCGGGGCCGCCCCGCGACGTCGGCACCGAGGCGGGCAGCCTCGCCACCGGACAGGTGCCCCTCAATGACCTGCTCTCCGGCACCTACCTGGGCTTCACCGGCGGCCTGTACCCGCAGGCCCGGAACACCATGCCCACCGCGCACGCCAATGCCGGCCAGGCCCAGGCGCGGGCCATCCAGCCGCTGAACGTGAATGGACAGCCGAGCGCCAGCGGCAAGTACGTGCTGCTGTCCATCGGCATGTCGCACGCCACGCAGGAGTTCTGCTCGCAGAGCGGAGCGCCGCCGTGCGACGCGTGGACCTTCATGGGGAAGGCCGCCCTCGACGCCTCGGTGAACAGGAGCACCCTGGTGCTTGCCAATGGCGCCAAGGGCGGGCAGACCGCCCTGACCTGGGACGCGCCGAGCGACGCGAACTACGAACGGGTCCGGGTCGACGTGCTCGAGGCCCAGGGACTCAGCGAGAAGCAGGTGCAGATTGTCTGGCTCAAGGCCGCCAACCCCAACCCCTCCGTCTCCCTGCCCGCCTCCAATGCGGACGCGTACCAGCTGGAGGCGTCCATCGGGAACATCCTGCGTGCGGCCAAGGTGCGCTACCCCAACCTCCAGCAGGTCTTCATCTCCAGCCGCAGCTACGGTGGCTATGCCACCACGACCCTCAACCCGGAGCCCTATGCCTACGAGAGCGGCTTCGCGGTGAAGTGGCTCGTGGAGGCGCAGATCCGCCAGAAGCTGAACGGCACCATCGACTCCCGCGCCGGCAACCTCGACTACTCGCAGGGAGTCGCCCCCTGGGTGGCCTGGGGCCCCTACCCCTGGGCGGATGGGCTCAACCCCCGTTCGGATGGGCTCACCTGGGCACGGGCGGACTTCGAGAACGATGGCACCCATCCCAGCACGTCCGGGGAGAGCAAGGTGGGAGGGATGATCCTCGACTTCTTCAAGAGCTCGCCCCACACCCGCTGCTGGTTCCTCGCCGGGCAGACCTGCCCGTAGCGGGCACGAGCGCGCGGGCCCGGGCGCCGCGGCGGACTTCACGCCGCGGCCCGCAAATCTCCCTTCCGCGGCGCCGCCAGCCTCTCACCGCGCGCCACCGCCGCCACGATTCGCGCGAGCTGCGCCACGCCGTCCGACAGCGCGGCCGGCCCCGGCTGGAGGATGAGGCTGCTCTTCACCTCGTAGAGCTGGTCCTCCACCACCGCCGTCACCTCCGCCCAGCCCGGGCGGGAGGCAATCTTCTCCCGCTTCGCCTTGCGCCCGCACCAGCTCGCGATGACGGCGTCCGGGTTGCGCTTCGCCACCTCCTCCGGCTCGAAGATGCGCCCCTTCGCGCCGTGCGACGCGCGCGACTCGCGGCACACGTCCTCGCCGCCCACCAACTCCACCAGCTCGGACACCCAGCGGATGCCGGAGATGAGCGGCTCGTGCCACTCCTCGAAGAAGATGCGTGGCCGGCGCGGCAGCCGGTCCGCGGCTTCCGCATGACGCTCCAGGTTCGCCGTCAGCTCCTCCGCCAGCCGCGCCGCGTCCTCCGCCCGGCCCACCAGCGCGCCCGTCAGCCGCACCGTCTGCAATATCTCCGCGATGGAGCGCTGGTTGAACAGGTACACGGGCACGCCGCGCTTGCACAGCTCGCGGCCGATGTCCGCCTGCAGGTCCGAGAACCCCAGCACCAGGTCCGGCTTCAGGTCGAGGATGCGCTCGAAGTTCGCGTCCAGGAACGAGGACACGCGCGGCTTCTTGCGCGCCTCCGGAGGCCGCACCGTGAAGCCGGACACGCCCACCACCAGGTCCCCGGCGCCAATACGGTAGAGCACCTCCGTCGTTTCCTCCGTCATGCACACCACCCGTCGGGGATATGGCGGCGCGGAGGAGAGCAGCTCGGACAATCGCGCATTCATGGAGGGCACCCTAACGTGCCCGTTCCAGTGCGTCCGTAAGCAGGCGGACAGGCAGGCAGGCTCCAGTCCCGAGCCACGTCTCCCCGCGCACCTCACCCACGGGGTGTCCGCTGCCCGACTTTGCGCCTCCCAGGCCGGAATCTCGGCCCTTGCCGCACTGCGCCAACCCGGCAGGTCGCTTGGGCAGTGGACGATTGCGGTGCTAGCATCGACGGGCATGTACGACCGGAGCGTCGCGTGCCTTCCCGGTCGGCGGGGGCAACCATGATCGAAAGCAACGCCCCGACGAATGGCGCCCCGCCCGAGCTGGAGGATCCGCTGCTCGGCAGGGTCCTCAACGAGCGCTTCCGAATCCTGGAGACCCTCGGTGCCGGCGGCATGGGCCGCGTGTACAAGGCCATCCAGGCACCGCTGGACCGGCTGGTCGCCCTCAAGGTCCTCAACCCACAGTATGGCGAGGGCAAGGACCCGGGGTTCCAGAAGCGCTTCTTCCTGGAAGCCAGCGTCACCGCGAAGCTGCGCCACCCGAACACCGTCACCGTCATCGACTACGGCAAGACGGACGACGGCATCTACTACATCGCCATGGAGTACCTGGAGGGGCTGACGCTCGGCCAGCTCCTCACCCAGGTGGGCCCGCTGCCGTGGGCGCGCGCGCTCAACATCACGCAGCAGATTGCCCGCTCGCTGCGCGAGGCCCACAAGGTCGGCCTCATCCACCGCGACCTCAAGCCCGCCAACGTCATGGTCCTCAACCAGGAGACGGACCATGACGTGGTGAAGGTGCTGGACTTCGGCCTCGTGAAGTCCTTCATCGGCGACGCGGCCCTTCAACAGGACACGTCGCTCACCCAGGCCGGCATCATCCTCGGCTCGCCGCAGTACATGGCGCCGGAGCAGGCGCGCAACGTCGCCGACCCGCGCAGCGACGTGTACAGCATGGGCGTGGTGCTCTATCAGATGCTGATGGGCCGCCCGCCCTTCCTCGCGTCGCAGAGCATCGACGTCATCGTGAAGCACATCAACGAGCCACCGCCCTCCTTCGGCTCCATCTGGCCCAGCCACGGCGTGCCCGCCGAGGTGGAGGCGCTGGTGATGAAGTGCCTCGCCAAGGTGCCGGTGGAGCGCTACCAGTCCATGGACGAGGTGATGGACGCCATGCGCCGCGTGGCCTCGTCCGTTGGCGTCAGCGGCGTCTTCAGCGGCTCGCGCCTGACGGGCACCGGCAGCGGCCCCATCAGCGGCCCCATCAGCTCCACCGGCTCCGGCCCCAGCACCATGGCGCTGGACATCTCCGTGGAGGAGGAGCCCAAGCCGAGCCCGAGCCGGCGCCCGCTGGCCATCGGTCTGTTCGTGGGCTCGCTGCTGCTGGGCGCCGGCGGGGCCGCCTTCATCGCCCTGCGCACCCCCACCCCGCAGCCGCTCTCGCCCTCCGACCTGGCGGCGCTGCCCCCGTCGTCGGAAGCCCCCAACCCCGCGCGGCCCTCGGCGGCCACGGCTCCCTCCACCACGCTCGGCGCCGACGACGAGGAGCTGGCGCTGGCGGAGCTCTCCGTCAAGCCGGTGCGATTCCTGATCTCCAGCGAGCCGAGCGGCGCGCGCGTGACGTACCGTGGCAAGGACGTGGGCGAGACGCCCCTGAACCTTGAGGTGCCACCGAGCGACGGCGGCAAGGCCAGCGCGGAGCTGACCTTCAACCTCGCGGGCTACCAGCCCATCAAGGTCACCGCCGAGGGTGAAGGCCCCGAGGCGCGCTTCCTCCAGAAGCTCCAGCCCAAGAAGAAGGCGAGCACCAAGCCCGGCAAGGCTTCCGGCTCGTCGACCTACAAGGACGACCCGTACCAGTGAAAACCCCCTCAGCCCTGAAACGTGCGGGCCTCCTCGCGTTGTGTCTCTGCGCGAGTGAGGCCCTGGCGGATGCCCGCCTGGAGGCACGCCGCCACTTCCGCAACGGAATGAGCCTGATTGCCCAGAAGCAGTTCGACGAGGGCATCTCCGAGCTGGAAGCCGCCTACGCCATCAAGCCGCACCCCAACGTCCTCTACAACATCGCCCGCGCGTACCACGACGCCGGCCGGCTCACCGAGGCGCTGGACGCGTACCAGCGCTACCTCGCCAGCAACCCGCCGGACGCGGCGACGGTGACCACCACCATCGCCGTCCTCGAGCAGAAGCTGAAGACCGGCGACGCCACCGCCTCCACCACGCCGGACGACAAGTCCGCGCTGCCCATGCCCCCGCCGCCCGCCAGCATCCAGGCGCAGCAGCAGCTGGGCGTGCTCCTGGAGCGGCTGGAGAAGGCGATTGAGCGCGCCGAGTCCATGCCCACGGGCGGCACTCCCGCCGCGGCCCCTGCCCCCACCGCCGTGGCCTCGGGCCCGGTGGGCAGCGTCGACGCCACCGCCTCCGCCGCCGACGAGGGCGCGGTGCCGTACGAGGAGCGCGTGGTGACGGCGAGCCGCCGTGCCCAGTCCTCGCTGGAGGCGCCCAACGCCACCACCGTCATCACCGCCGAGGACATCCGCCTGTCCGGCGCCACCAACCTGCCGGACCTCTTGCGGCGCGTGCCGGGCGCGGACGTCATGTCGCTGGGCGTGGGCAGCGCCAACGTGTCCCTGCGCGGCTTCAACCAGCGCATCGCCAACAAGGTGCTGGTGCTGGTGGACGGCCGCACCGAGTACCAGGACTTCCTCGGCCTGACGCTCTGGTCCACCATCCCCATCGGCCTGGAGGAAATCGAGCGCATCGAGGTCATCCGCGGCCCGGGCAGCGCGCTGTACGGCGCCAACGCCATGCTGGGCGTCATCAACATCATCACCCAGGCCCCCGGCACCGGCCCCCGCGCGCGCTTCTCCGCCACCGGTGGCACCGGTCACTCCGTGGCGGGTTCGTTCCTCAGCCACGGCAAGTCGGGTGCGCTGAGCTACCGCGCGGCGGTGGCGTACTCGCAGGCGGACAAGTGGAGCCGCGACTTCGCCAGCGGCCGGCCGGACATGGAGCTGAAGGACCCGGACCCGGACATCGGCATGCGCGGCGCGCGCGGCACGCTGTCCGCCATCTACACCTTCGCGGACGACCGCAAGGTGGGCCTGTCCGGCGGCGTGCACCGCTACACCACGGAAATCTATCCGCTGGGCCTGCTCCGCAACTACTTCATGGACGGCCTCAACGCGTACGCCAAGGGCGACGTGGAGCTGGGGCCGCTCAAGCTGAAGACGTTCTGGAACCACATCTCCGGTGACGCGGGGCCGCAGTACGAGGCCATCGGTCAGCGCTCGCTGGGCACCACCATCAGCTCCAACCTGTTCAACGCGGAGCTGCTCTTCGCGCGCGCCTTCCACCTGGGCGGCGAGCACCAGCTCAACGTGGGCGTGGAGGGCCGCCTCAAGCGCGTGGGCTGGAACTACCTGGGCCCGCTGCGCGAGGAGGTGCATGCCGCCGCCTTCGTGCAGGACGAGTGGCGGCTGGTGGAGCCCTTGCGGCTCGTGGCCAGCTACCGCGTGGACCGGCACCCGCTGCTGGACAACGGCACCCCGGGCTTGGCGCACTCGCCGCGCATCTCCGCGCTGTTCATCCCCTTCGAGGGCCAGGCCTTCCGCGCCAGCGCGGCGTCCGCCTTCCGCGAGCCGACGTTCCTGGAGTCCTACACCCGCATCCCCGTGCCCGTGCCGGGCGTCAACGGCGCCAGCGCGCTCACCACCGGCAGCACACAACTGCGCGCCGAGCGCCTCACCGCCTTCGAGCTGGGCTGGCGCGGCGAGGCCCCGACGCTGGGCGTGGACTGGGACGTGGCCCTCTACCAGAACACGGTGAGGGACCTCATCGGCCTGTCCGCCGTGCAGCGGCTGCCCGCGGGTGAGTCCTACGACGCGGGCACCGGCTCGTACCTGCTCGGCCGCTCGTTCTTCCAGAACGAGGACTCCGTCTACACCGCGCGCGGCATGGAGGTGGGCGCCAACATGGCCCCGGTGGACGGCCTCGGTCTCAAGGCGAGCGCCGCCTTCCAGAACGTGACGTCGGACCGCGATGAGAAGGCCCAGTGCGGCCCGTGCAGCCAGGCGCCGCAGTTCAAGCTGTACGGCGGCGTCACCTACCGCACCAGGGCGGACCTGGAGTTCGGCGTGGACGCGGCCTTCACCTCGTCCACCACCTGGATCGAGCGCGAGCCCGCCGCGGCGGACCCCACGAGCATCCAGCTGCTGTCCAACCCGCTGACGGCCTACACCGTGGTCAACGCGCGCGTGGGCTACCAGGCCGTGAAGGACACCGTGGACGTGGCCCTGGTGGGCAGCCACCTGGCCGGCGCGCACTCGCAGCACCCCTTCGGCAATCGCATCGAGCGGCGCGTCTATGCGACGCTGACGGTGACTCCATGAGCCGCCCCACCTTGTCCTGGACGAAGGCCCTCGGCGGCCTCGCCCTCACCTCCATCATCGGCCTGGGCTGCGAGGCGCCGCCCATCGTCCCCACCGCGGACGGCCGCCAGAACACCCACACCGCCCGCATCGAGGGCAACCTCGTGGTGCAGTCCCGCGCGCGGGGCAACGCCATCGTGTTCCTCTACGACGCGGACCGGCCGCCCCCGCCGCAGGGCACGGGCCGCCCCATCGCCTTCACCGTCATCCCCTCGGAGCAGCTCTTCGGCCCCGCGCTGGGGGGCAACCTGCCCGGCCCCTTCACCGCGCCCTTCACCTTCAGCCTGGTGCCGGCGGGGCGCTACACGCTGCGCGGCTTCATCGACGCGGACACCTGCGGCGCCACCGCGACGCAGCCCTGCCACCGCCCGGACTTCAACCCCTGGTACGGCGTCACCAGCGAGCCCAACGAGGGCGACGTGGGCGGCGCAGCGGTGGACCCCAGCACGGGCGTGCCCCTCACGCTGGAAGTCACGGCGGACGCGGACGGCCTGCCCCAGCCCCTCACCGGCGTCTCGGTGAGCTTCGCCGACTCGGCCCGGGTGCCGCTGGACAGGCCCGCCTTCCAGGTGCTGGGCGACCGGATGATGGGCTCCAGCACGAAGGTGCTGCGCCTACAGCGCATGACACTCCAGGGCAATGTGGTGGACCAGCGCCCGCCTGGCTTCATGGTCAGCTACGTGGACGCCAACCGCGACGGCATGCCGGACGACGCCAACAAGGACGGCGTGCCGGACCTCTGGCCGCGCGTGGTGGTGCGCAAACTGGATGGCACCGGGCACGGCCCCCTGCTGGAGGAGAACGACCTGGACCGCAACGGTGTGCTCGACGCCGGCAGCCTGTCCTGCCTCCACGCGGACAGCACCCTGGACGGCAAGCCGTGCCTCGTGGTGCTCGCCGCCGGCCTGGTTCCGGATGGACCCATTGCCGCCCTCACGGATGAGCAGGGCAACCCGCGCATGACGCCCGCCGTGATTCAGGAATTGCAGGTAGCGGTGCGTCCGCTGGCCCTGGACGCTGCGAATGCCGCGGCGCCCGCCCCCCTCAAGGAGCTTCCCAAGGGGCGCTACACCCTGGTTCTGATCCAATCCACCGGCCAGACATGGCGGGTACCCAACGAACTGGACCCGGTCATCGCCTCTGGCGTAGGACTTCCCGCAGAGGAGAGTCAGGCCTTCGTCCTGGAAGTCCCATGAGCTTCCCGGCTTTGACTTCGGCCTGTCCTTCCGTCAACATGACAAAGTTTCCAGGGGAACAGCCCCACCTGAGGTTGATGATCCGATGAAGGCCGGAACCCTCCCCTCTCCAGAGCCCGTACCCAACCGCTCCACGACGGAGACGACCCGACCTCTGGGGACTCGTCCGGCCGCTGGCGCCGCGCCCCAGCGCGTCCTCCTGGTGGACGACAGCCGCTCCATCCGGACGCTGCTGAAGATCTACCTGATGGCCCGCAACTTCGAGTTCCTGGAGGCGGAGTCCGCCGAAGAGGGACTGAAGGTGGCCGAGTCAGGCCCGGTGGACCTCATCCTCACCGACTTCCACATGGACGGGATGAACGGCGCGGACTTCGCGGCGCAGATTCGCGCGAGCACCAACGCGAAGCTGTCCAAGGTCCCCATCCTGATGATGACCGGCGACCCGAACGTGGCGGAGGTCCGCGCCCTCGGTCAGAAGGCCGGCATCAGCGCCTTCGTCCGCAAGCCGGTGAGCTGCGCGCAGCTGATGACGCTGGTGGACACCATCCTCCCGCTGCCGCGCAAGTAGTCCCCGCCGCGCCAGCGGCTCGAAACGCCGGGCTCCGAGCCGCCGACGCGGCAGGGGGTCCGGCGTTCTCTTTTCCGCCTCCACACCACAGCGGCCAGGACGCCGGGCTTCGGGTCGCGACAGACAGCGGCACGGGCCCGGCGTTTGCGCATTGCCTCCGAGCCCGCCGCTACGACGCCGCGCTCCGGGCCGCCACCGCGGCACGGGCCCGGCGCTTGCGCATCGCCTCCGCTCCGCGCACTGCGAAGAGGAGCGCCAACACGGCGGCGTACAGCAGCGGCTCCGTGAGGTCTTTCTTCACGCGCCAGACGAAGTGCACCACGCCCAGCACGGCGGCCACGTAGGCCAGCCTGTGCAGGCGCTGCCAGCGGGGGAAGCCCAGGCGGCGCACCCACGCGTTGGTGGACGTCACGGCCAGCGGCACCAGCAGCATCAGGGCGGTGAAGCCCACGGTGATGAAGGGGCGCTTGCCGATGTCCTCCAGGATTGCGCCGAGCTTCAGCCCCTGATCCAGCACCGCGTACACGAGGAAGTGCGACGCCGCATAGGTAAAGGCCAAGAGGCCCAGCGTGCGGCGGATGCGCGCGGGCCACGTCCACTTGAAGACGAGCCGCAGCGGCGTGCAGGCCAGCGACGCCGTCAGCAGCACCAGCGCGAAGAGGCCCGTCTGGTTGAGCGCGGCCTCCACTGCGTTGGGGCCCAAATCCCCGCGAGGGCCCTGCACGGCCAGCATCATCAGCGGAGCGAGGCCGCCCACGGTGAGGGCGGGGTTGAGCCAGGGGTGCGGAGGTGAGGCCATGAATGGGGCTCGCTGGGGCTCGGCAACGGCTCAGAAGTTCTTCCGCAGGTCCATGCCCGCGTAGAGGTGCGCCACCTGCTCCGCGTAGCCGTTGAAGGGCAGCGTGGGACGGCGCTCGAGGTCCCCGCCGATGCGGCGCTCCGAGGCCTGGCTCCAGCGCGGGTGGGACACGGCGGGATTCACGTTGGCGTAGAAGCCGTACTCGCCCGGCGCGGCGAGGTTCCAGGTGGTGGGCGGCTCCTCGCGGGTGAGGGAGATGCGGACGATGGATTTGATGCCCTTGAAGCCGTACTTCCAGGGCACCACCAGTCGCATCGGCGCCCCGTTCTGGTTGGGCAATTGCCGCCCGTAGAGCCCCACCGCCATCAGCGTCAGCGGGTGCTGCGCTTCATCCAGGCGCAGGCCCTCCACGTAGGGCCAGTCCAGCGTGCCGCGCTTCTGGCCGGGCATCTGCTCCGGGTCCTGCAGCGTGGTGAAGGCCACGTACTTCGCCTGGCTCGTGGGCTCCACGCGCTTGAGCAATTCCCCCAGCGGGAAGCCCAGCCACGGAATCACCATGGACCAGGCCTCCACGCAGCGCATCCGGTAGATGCGCTCCTCCAGCGGGAACCAGGAGGTGAGCTGGTCAATGTCCACCGTCTGCGGCTTGTGGACCTCGCCGTCGATGACGACCGTCCACGGCCGGGGCTTGAGCGAGTGCGCGAAGCGGGCCGGGTCGTTCTTGTCGAGGCCGAACTCGTAGAAGTTGTTGTACGTGGTGACGTCCTCGTACGACGTGCGCGGCTCGTCGGTGTCGTACGGGCCCTTCGCCTTCGCCACCGGCAAATCCAGCAGGCCCGCGTCCGGGACGAAGGCGTCCATGGGCCGCGTCTGCTTGCGGCCCAGGAGGTACAGGCCCCCGGCGACGGCGGCGGCCGTGCCAGCGAAGAGGCCGGTGTTCTTCAGGAACTCGCGGCGGCGCAGGTAGAGCGCCTCGGGCGTGACTTCGGAGCTGGGGGGCTCGGCGGGCGGCTTGTCGCTCATGGCCCCTGTATAACGGCTGACCCGCCCCTTCGGTTACCACGGGCGTCCAGCGCGGCCTCGCGGGCCCGGGCGTCCTTCATCCGCCACAGCCGCCACCAGGGCGTGCCGGGGGACTCGTGGTGCTCCCAGTGGTAGCCGAAGAAGTAGCAGGACAGCATGGCCCACAGGTGGTTGCGCGGCTGGGTGCGCGCGTGGTGGGGCGCCATGTCCTGCGTGTCCGGGCGCCGGTGCGGCAGGTACGTGCCGAAGTAGAAGAGCTGCAGCGTGCCCAGCAGCGCGGGCACCACCCAGAAGCCGAAGATGCGCGGCTGCGACACACCCAGGAAGACGAACACGTTGAACTTGGCCGCCATGACGCCCAGCTGCGGCAGCGTGGTGTAGCGGACCATGAAGGTGCCCAGCCACGGCAGGAAGGACTGGGTGCGCGTGGAGAAGTCCGGGTCGTCGTGGCCCGTCGGTTGCTCATGGTGCGCGCGGTGGTTCACCACGAGCCGGCGGTACGACAGCCCCGCGAAGAGGAAGCAGGCGAGCGTGCCCACGGCCTCATTCACCCAGCGATGGCGGGACACGGTGCCGTGCATGGCGTCATGCCCGGTGATGAAGAGGCCGGTGCACAGCCAGGCCTGCAGGGCGATATGCAGCCAGGTGAGCGGGGCGTCCCACGGCAGCCCGGGCGCCAGGAACAGCCACACGAGGTGCCCGCCCCACGCGCCGAGGATGCACAGCGCGAGGACGATGCCCCAGGGGTCGGGCGGAGCCGGACGGGAGTGGCGGGCCGAAGGGTGCATCTCACCTGCTAACTGGCCATGCCCCGTCCATCGCGCATGGAAAAGCAGCGCGCGGCGGACGGGACGGCGGCCGGTGGCTACTTCCGTACGGCGGTATCGGCCGCGGAGGTCGCGTCGCGCGCCAGCTCGTCAGCGGTGACGTAGCGCGGCTCGATGTCCACCGGCACGTCCTTGAGCCGCTCCAGCACCTTCTGCACGGAGGGGCGCACCACGCCCATCTTCGCCAGCAGCAGCTCGGCCGCCTTGCGGTCGCCGCGCCCCTGCACCTCCATGAGCTGCTTCGTCAGCGAGGTGACGGACGCGCGAATCTTCTCCGGCACCACCGCGAAGGTGCCGTCCGCGTTCACCTTCACCGCGCCGGTGTCGAGGAAGTGGTTGAGCTGGAGCGCAATCCCCTTGCCGTGCGCCTCGTCCACGCCGAAGCGGATGGAGCGGAACGCGGAGGCGAGGAACGTCGTGTACATGGTGCGCTCCATCGACTTGTCGATGACGCCCTTGTCCACCAGCTGCTGCAGCGCCCACAGGCCGGAGATGTCCGCCTTCGCCTCCTCGAGCGCGCTGGAGGCCACCTGCAGCGCCTGGCGCACCGTGGTCTGCTTTCCCTCCACGGTGATGTTGTGCGGGCCCAGGCCGTGCATCAGCTCGTGCATGAGGATGTGCGTGAAGAAGGCGTCGAAGGACACGTCCTGCTGGTCCTTCGCGGTGAGCGCCACCTTGGCGATGGGCAGCAGCACGCGCTCGAACTTGGCCTCCTGGACGTTCTTCAGCATGACGCGCTTGGAGCCCATCTTCTCCGTCACGCGCTCGTCGTTGGGGAGGTTGTAGGCGGCCGTCTGGACGCCGCGGTTGGCGTCACCGGAGGAGAAGAGGCTGTTGACGACGCGGATGGGCGCCAGCGCGCCGAGCTTCGGGTTGCGCAGCTTCGCGTCGATGGGGAGCTCGTTCTCCAGGCCCTGGAGCTGGCCGCTGAACTTCGCCAGCTTCTGGGACTCGGCCTCGTCGCGCAGGCCGAGGAAGGACTCGAAGGCGGCCTTGTAGTTGAACCAGTTGTCCTCGTAGACCTCGTAGGGCCCGATGGTGGGCTCGATGGTGGCGTCGAGCTGCATCCAGGCCACCTCGCTGGCGTAGTAGTCGTTGGACAGGAAGGCGTCCGCGCGGGCGGTGAGGAAGGCCTTGAGCGTGGGCTGCTTCGTGAGGGCGGCGGCCTCGCGCAGCAGCGTGGCGGCCTGGGCCAGCTCGCCCTGGTACTCGACGCTGTAGGGGACGGAGATGAACTTGCCGTCCGGGCCGCGGCGGATGGTGGTGTAGAAGCCGGTGGCCTCGTGCTGCTGCGCCTCGGGGAGCGACTTGATCCACGCCTCCACCTCGGCCTTGGTGGCGCCGGCCGGGTAGAAGTTGGCGGAGTCCGGCTTGGGCGGCACGCCGGGGATGAAGGGGCGCGCCTCGTCGAGGCTGCTCCAGGGGCCCTTGTCGAGGAGGAACGCGTGCAGGCGCGCGCGGCCCAGGGGCGAGTCGTCGTGGAGCAGGTCGAGCAGGAGCGTCTCGTTGCCGGCCCAGCGCTGGCGCAGGAAGAGGACGTCGAGCAGCTTCGAGGCCTGGACGAGCTTGCCCAGGGCGCGCTTCTCGGCGTCGGGCAGGGCCTTGAGGTCGACCTTGAGCTCCACGGGAGCGAAGCGCGCTGTCTGGCGCTGCAGCTCGGTGGCATCCGGGACACGCGCGGGGGTCTTCTCCGCGGCGGAGGCGGTGCCCGACAGCAGCACCGCGCCGACGAGGGACAGGAGGGTACGGTTCATGTCCCCTTCCCTACTCCAACGCCGCGCCCCCTCCCAGTTCGCTGTATGGCGAGTGGTGGATGGGTGGCAGGGGGATTGCTCCTGGACCGGCGGCCCACGGGCCCATGGCATGTCAGGGGTAGCTCATAGACTCCTCTACCTCACAGGTTGTATACAGGAGGTGGTGGCGTGGGGGTCGAGAAGAAATACGCGAGGAGGGTGCAGGGGATGGGACCGGTCGAGATTCGCGTGTTGTGGGAGCGGGTGAAGGCCCGGGAGGTGCTGGAGGACTGGCCACCCGGAAGGGCGCTCGAATTCATGCTGCTGCGCGCGTTCCAGTTGGAGCGAGCCAGGGTCGTGTGGCCCTACGTCAATGACACCGAGCAGTTGGACGGGGCCATCTACACCGATGGACTGGCCTGCATCGTCGAGACGAAGGACCACGCCGAGTCCGTCGGCTTCGCGGCCATCGCGAAGCTGGCGCTCCAGCTCCAGCGTCGCCCCGGTGCCGCCGTGGGCCTTCTCTTCAGCAGCAGCCAGCTCTCGATGTCGCTGGTTGGAGCCGTGAGCGTCCACCCCATCCGGAACATCCTGCTGTGGCAGGGCTCGGACATCGACCTGGCGCTTCAGCACGGAATGCGAGCGGCCCTCCGCATCAAGTGGCGCAAGGCAGTCGAGCGTGGGGCGTTGAGCTACCGGCTACAGAAGGAGGATTTCTCGTGATTCCGCACGTCATCACTTCGAGCAACACCGCCGTGCTCGTCTTGAAGAAGCTGCTCGGGCCCGAGCTCGCGGGAAGAGTCCGGCTGAAGAACGGGGGGGGTTGGGACGGTGCCGTCACCGAGGCCGGCTCACGCCTGATGAACGAACTGGATATCGCCCTGGTGATCGGTCCCTCCAAAGGTCCGGGCCCCAATCAACGGGAGCGCGACAAGCTCCGCGTCTACGGTTTCCTGCAACACTCAGGACTGGCCTCGCGGCTACGAGTGTTTTTTCTGAGGACGCCGCCGGAGGGGTTGCTCTTCCGCGACCCGGAACTCATCCGCCAGCTCGTCGGCCGCGCCCCCACGCCGGAGCAACTCGCGCGCGCCCGGATGAGGCCACGCCAGGTCCTGGCGGAGTTGCTCGGCGTACAGCCTCGCAAGCTCGTGGGTGCGCTCCGTCCCCGCCTGGAGATGGTGGACCTGACACCCATCCACTCGGTGCCCGGCATCCGGAGGTTCCGGAGGTTCGTGGGCGTCTGCGTGCGGAGGTACGAGGCGAGGCTGGCCCGCGAGCTGGAAGATTCCAACGAAACGGTTTGACCAGACGCGGCGCGACGCAGGTCGAGCGGGCTGCCAACATGCGCGGGCCCTGGATGACCCAGGCCCCCAGTGCCCGGCGCCAAGGCCGGGCTCGCGAGGAACCCCCGCCATGACAACGACAACCCCCGCTTCCGCGCCCCGCTGGCGTGCCCTGCTGGCCCTCGTGGCCGCGCTGGCCCTGGGCTTCACCTCCACCCCCGCCCTCGCCGCGGACGAGGTCCGCCTGCTCAAGGCCGTCAGCACAGTGAGCAGCCGCTATGGCCAGTCCTGGCAGGACGTCACCTACACGCTGGTGGTGAAGAACCTGGCCTACGAGAAGTTCGTCTACATCCAGCAGAAGCAGCCCGACAGCTCCTGGGTGCTGCTCCCCGCCTATTACGTGGGCCCCGCCGGCAATGGCTTCGAGGTGTGGAAGGTGACGAAGCAGTACCAGAGCTGGGGCACCGACCCGCAGCCCAGCCGCGACCTGGAGTTCGTCGCGCGCTTCGTGGTGGGCGGCACCTCCTACTGGGACAACAACGGCGGCGCCAACTACCTCCTCGGCCGGAATGACGGGCCGCTCTTGCGCACCAACGTCCTCGTGGACTCCAGCTTCTGGCGGGACAATGGCGACCTGGACGTCAGCGTCGACGTGAAGAACCTCGCCTACGCGAAGAACTTGACGGTGGTGTACACCACGGACGGCTGGGCCACCTCGCACGAGGCCGCCGCCTCGTACGTCAGCGGCTACACCTACGGCTACGCCTACATCCAGAGCCCCAACGTCCAGGGCGTCGAGCGCTGGCAGGCCCACCTCCCGGCCATCTCCGGAAACGTGCTGCTCTTCTACGTCCGCTACGAGGTGAACGGGCAGACGTACTGGGACAGCAACTTCGGTTACAACTACCAGCACATCCACGCCGCCCCGTAGCCACGGGTGGGAGGAGACCCGGAGGCGTCCGCTGGCCTGGCTGGCCGGCCTGCCTCCGGACTTCTGCCCTCGACACGCCCATTTCCATGGTTATGGGGAGGCGACGCTCGCGCTCCACGGGAGCGCTGGAGGCCTTTCCACATGACTGTCGAGAACTCCCCCCAGAGGGAAACCCACGCCTTCCAGGCGGAAATCAACCAGCTCCTCAGCCTGGTCATCAACTCGCTCTACAGCCACAAGGAGATCTTCCTTCGTGAGCTGGTGTCGAACGCGTCCGACGCGCTCGACAAGCTGCGCTTCCGCTCGATTACGGAGCCCGAGCTGCTCGCGGACGAGCCGGCCCTGGAGCTGCGCATCACCCCCGACGCCGAGAAGGGCACCCTCACCATCGAGGACACCGGCATCGGCATGACGCATGACGAGCTGGTGAAGAACCTGGGCACCATCGCCCACTCCGGCTCGCGCGAGTTCCTGGAGGCCCTGTCCCAGCGCGGCCAGAAGGACATGCAGCTCATCGGCCAGTTCGGCGTGGGCTTCTACAGCGCGTACCTCGTCGCGGACCACGTGGACGTGGTCAGCCGCGCCCCCGGCAAGGACATGCCGGCGTGGAAGTGGGCGTCGGACGCCAAGGGCTCCTTCACCGTGGAGAAGGCCGAGCGCGCCACGCGCGGCACCGCCATCACCCTCCATCTCAAGGCGGACCAGAAGGAGTTCCTGGAGGAGTACCGCCTCCGCACGCTGATTACGCAGTACTCGGACTACGTGGGCCACCCCATCAAGCTCCAGGTGAAGAAGACCACCGGGACGGGGGACGACGCGAAGACGGAAACGTCGCTGGAGGTCGTCAACAAGGCCAGCGCCCTGTGGCAGCGCTCCAAGTCCGAAATCACGGACGAGCAGTACCAGGAGTTCTACAAGCACCTGACGCACGACTGGGAGGCGCCGCTGGCGTGGACGCACTTCCGCGCGGACGGCAACCAGCAGTTCACCGGCCTGCTCTTCGTGCCCAAGCACCCGCCCTTTGACCTGAACGCGCAGCAGCAGCGCGGGGTGCGCCTCTTCGTCAAGCGCGTCTTCATCATGGACCGCTGCGAGGAGCTGGTGCCGCAGTGGCTGCGCTTCGTGCGCGGCGTCATCGACTCGGACGACCTGCCGCTCAACGTGTCGCGCGAGCTCTTGCAGGACTCGCAGGTGGTGCGCGCCATCCGCAAGCACGTGGTGAAGAAGTCGGTGGACCTGCTGGAGAAGCTGGCCAAGGACAAGCCGGACGACTACCGCGAGTTCTGGAAGGCCTTCGGCACGGTGGTGAAGGAGGGCCTCGCCACCGAGGCCGAGCACAAGGACAAGCTGGGGGGCCTCCTGCGCTATGAGAGCTCGCGCGAAGAGGGGCTCACCTCGCTGGCGGACTACGTGTCGCGGATGAAGGAGGGCCAGGAGGCCATCTATTACATCTACGGCGAGTCCCGGCAGGCGGTGGCGGACAGCCCGCACCTGGAGGCGCTCAAGCAGCGCGGCTTCGAGGTCCTCTACATGACGGACCCGGTGGACGAGTGGGCCGCGCAGGGCCTGCGCGAGTTCCAGGGCAAGCCGCTGGTGTCCGCGCTCACGTCCGACCTGAAGCTGCAGGCCACCGACGAGCAGAAGAAGGAGCAGGAGCAGCACGCGGAGGGGCTGAAGACGCTCACCTCGAAGATGAAGGACGTCCTCAAGGACTCCGTGCGCGAGGTGCGCGTGTCGGACCGACTGACGGACTCGCCGGTGTGCCTCGTCGTGCCGGAGGGCGGCTCGCCGGCGTACCTGGAGCGGCTGCTCCAGCAGCGCGGCAAGGGCATGGGCATGCCGCGCGTGAAGCGCATCATGGAGGTGAACCCGAACCACCCCGTGATTGCGCACCTCAAGGCCGTGAATGAGCGGCAGCCGGACGCGGCGCAGGTGACGGAGTGGATTGAGCTGCTCCACGACCAGGCGCTGCTCACCGAGGGCAGCACCATCTCCGACCCGAACCGCTTCGCGCGGCGGATGACGGGCCTGCTCACGCAGGTGGCGGCCCAGGCCGCCCAGGCGCCCACCCACGCGGCCGTGGCCCAGGCCGCGGTGCAGGAGTCCTCGCAGCCGGCCACGACTCCGCCGGCCGCGAGCTGAAGCACGCGCCAGGAGGGGCTGCCAGCGCTGGCGGCTCCTCCCGGCGTACGGCCCCGCCCTCTCGGGCGAGGCGGGCGGCAACGGAGGTGAGCCGCGCGGGCAGGCGGCTCCCTCCGAGGACTTCCCGCCGTCCTTCGTCAGACGGCGGGCGGGCTCGCGGCGGCCTGCGGCTCCGCGACGACCTGGCGCGGCGTGCGGCGGAACTTCAGGCCGACCAGGGGCCGCAGGAAGGGCACCTGGAAGAAGACCTCCGTCAGCAACCACGTCCCCAGAATCGAGGTGACCGTCAGCAGGATGAAGAGCGACCACCCGCCCAGCGGCAGCTTCAGCAGCGGGTAGGCCATCACCACCAGCACCATCTCGTGGAGGATGTAGAACGGGAAGGCCCTGTCGCGGGCGTACTTCAGGTACGGCTTCGTCGTGGTGACGAGCGCGCGCGCCCACCCGAGCGCCGCCAGCATGAAGCTCCACCCGGCAAAGGTGAGCAGCAGCGAGTCCGGCACGAGCGAGAACCGGGGGAGCGCCCAGTAGGCGGCGAAGGTGACGGCTGACACCACCGCCATCGGCTTGCGCTTCTCCACCAGGTACTCCCAGAAGCGCGGGCTGCGCCCCAGGAAGTTGCCGAGGATGAAGAAGTACAGCAGGTGGCTGAACAGCCAGTAGTCATTGATGAGCGCCATGTTCGCCGGGTAGCCGTCGAAGATGACGCGGATGGCCGCGATCGGCAGGAACAGCAGCCACACGTTCACCCCGCGCGTCACCCACGCCTCGAACCGGGTGCAGAAGCGCTCGGCGCTCGGGGTGCGCAGCCACGCGTACAGCGGCAGCATCAGGACGTTGTAGAGGAACAGGTAGCAGAGCAGCCACAGGTGGTGCCAGCTCAGGCTGCCCCTGGGCCACGGGACGAAGTTGAGGACGCTCGGCCAGAACTCCAGGTAGCTGCCACTGAAGCGTCCCTGGATGAGCCGCTCGATGTAGATCTGCGGCGGGGTGATGAAGAAGATGCCGAACAGCAGCGGAATCAGGAGCCGCTTCGCGCGGTCTCCCAGCAGCCCCTTCACCGAGCGCTGACGGAACGCGTAGGCGGTGGCCACGCCGGAGATGAGCAGCAGCAGCGGCAGCCGCACCGTCCCTCCCGCGAGGATGGGGCCCCGCAACTCCGGAAGCGGAATGGGGCTTTTCACAATCCACTTGAAGGGGCCGAAGATGAGCCCCACGTGGTGGACGTGGACCAGGATGATGGCGACGAAACGAATCCAGTCCAGGTCGGGACGGTACTGCGAGGAGGGTTGCGGGGAGGCGCTCATGGATGAAGAAGGGTCCGGAAGGAGGCGCGGCAGAGCCTAGCCGGGACTGCCCCCCTCCCCATAGTCCCCCCCGACCCGTCCCAACCCCTCACGGCCTGCGCAATTCCAGACAAGCCTCCCTACCGGGGGACTGCTCCGCGCGGCGAGACAAGATGGCACCCTCCGCCTCCCTCGAAACAAGCAGGGAGACGCGCTCATGGGTTCGGCGGAGCTGCTGGGCTACCTCGAGGACTGCCGCGTCCTCGCGCTCCAGGAAATCCAGCGCATCATCCCCGCCGAGCAGCGCGAGGCGTCTCCGCTCTACGCGCTGATGCTCGACTACCCACTGCGTGAGGCCAAGGGACTGAGGCCGGCGCTGTGCATCGCCTCCTGCCGCGCACTGGGCGGGAAGCTGGACGCGGTGGTGCGCTCGGCGGCGGTGCTGGAGCTGTTCCACAACGCCTTCCTCATCCACGACGACATCGAGGATGGCTCGCTCATGCGTCGCGGCGGCCCCACCCTCCACCGCACGCATGGGCTGCCCATCGCCGTCAACGTGGGGGACGCCATGCTGGCCCTCGCGCTGCAGCCGCTGCTCGACAACGTGGCGGTGCTCGGGCTGGGGCCGGCGCTGCGCATCCTCCAGGCGGTGGCGCGGATGACGCGCGAGTCGGTGGAGGGACAGGCGCTGGAGCTGGAGTGGATTCGCCACGGCGTGCTCGACGTCACGGATGACGACTACGTCCGGATGGTGGAGCAGAAGACGGCCTGGTACAGCTTCATCACCCCCGTCACCGTGGGCGCCATCACCGCCCGGGCGCCGCAGGAGCGCATCGACGCGCTCGCGGCCTTCGCGCGCTCGCTGGGCATCGCCTTCCAGATTCAGGACGACGTCCTCAACCTGCGCGGCCAGGAGTCCGACTACGGGAAGGAAATCGCCGGGGACCTCTGGGAGGGCAAGCGCACGCTCATGCTGCTGCACATGCTGCGCGGCGCCTCCGAAGCGGAGCGGCGGGAAGTGGCGCGCATCCTCCGCCTGCCCCGCCCGGAGGAACCGGGGGACGCGTCATCGGAAGGCTCCGGCATCCCGCTCGAAGCGCTGCTCTCGCGGCTGGTGGAGGAAGGGGCGCTGACGCCACCCGGCGAGGCCCGGCTGCGCGAGGCCCTGCGCGCCCATGACGCCCGGGGCCCGGTGAAGACGGAGGCCGACGTGCGCCTGCTGCTGTCACTCATCGAGCGCCAGGGCAGCCTGGAGCATGCCCAGGGCGTGGCCCGCCAGTGGGCGGAGGACGCGGAGCGGAGACTGGCGGCCTGTCGTGAGTGGCTGCCCGACTCCGTGCACCGCCGGTTGCTCGACTCGCTGGTGGCCTACGTGCTGGCGCGCGTCCGGTGACGCCGAGGGGGACTCATGGACGAGCTGCTGCGACTGCTGCTGGGCACGCCGCTGACGCCCAACGCGCTGGACCCGCTCCGGGTGCGGTCCTTCATCTGGGAGGAGCTGCATCGCATCCACCGCCTGGTCCTCCAGGGCACGCTCTCTCCGGGCACGGAGGCGAAGCCGATGGTGCCACCGCCGGAGAATGACGCCGGGTCACCCGCGCACGCGGGCGACGTCGTCGCGCTCCTGCACCGGGCGCGGCTGCTGCTGCTCCAGCACCCCGTCGCGGCGCAGGCGGCCTTCTCCGCGCTGGTGGCCGAGGGACGGCGCTTCGCGGCCACGCCGGAGGGACACAGCCAGGCCACCGCGCTCGCCGCATCTCCGCTCATCCGCCATGCCAGCGAGCTGTGGGGGGCGCTCGGGATGGACATGCTGGAGGAGGACCCGAACACCGTCCTGCCCTCGGCGTGGCTGGACGCGCTGCTGCGGCGCGCGGAGTCCCCCAACCTCGCCGCCGCACGGCCAGAGCCCTCTTTCTCCCCTGGAGGTGAGCCCCGGGATGGCGAGCCTCGATGAAGTCCGCGACGACTACTGCGACGAGAACCTGCCCGTGCTCCTGCTGCTGGGGCTCGTCTCCGCCCTGCGGCGGCTGGACGCACTGCTGCCCCCGCCGGGCGCGCCCCCCGAGTGCCCGGAGCCCGAGGGGGGACAGGACGTCCGCGAGGGGCGCTTCCTGTACCTCGTGCTCGGGCTCATCGCGTTCCGTGGACACCTGTGCTCCGCGCTCACGCCCATGGGCGTTGATGGACTTCGGAGCGCTCCCGCTGACGCCTCGCGCGCGGAGACACCGGCCGCCCCGCGGCCCGGACTCCGGGAGATGCTGCGCTGACCATGTCGCGCCAGGACCCGCACGGCGCGCTGCAGACAGAGCTCGCGGAGCTGCTGCCCCGGCTCGACTACTTCCGGCGCTCGCCCGCGCGGCTCGGCGGGCGGGGCGGGCACAAGGAGTGGCAGTACTTCCTCGTGAATGCCGGTGCGGCGCACCTGCTCATCAACTTCAGCCTCCAGGACGACCCGTGGGCCGCCGACCCGCGGCGCGCGGAGGTGGCGCGGCTCACGGTGCTCGTCCGGGGCGACGCGTGGGAGGGCGGCATGGAGCGCTTCCCCGAGTCCGAGGTGCACGTCCTCCCCGGCCGCATCGACGCGCGCTTCGGCGCCAGCACCCTTCGCTTCGAGCAGGGCCGCTACCTGCTCGCCGTCTGCCTGCGCGAGCACGCCCTGTCCGCCGAGCTGGAGCTGGTCCCCACCATGCGGCCGCTCCTCTTCACCAACCACCCGCTCGCCCCGGGGGAGCAGCTCTCGTGGGTCGTCGTCCCCCGGCTGGAGGCACGGGGCACCGTCACCCTCGGAAGCAGGACGCACCGCGTGGACGGAGCACCCGCGTACCACGACCACAACTGGGGCCACTTCCGCTGGGGCGGGGACTTCTCCTGGGAGTGGGCGCACGCGCTGCCGGCCGACGCCGCCCACCCGTGGAGCGCCGTCTTCGCCCGGATGACGGACCGGCGCAGGACGAGCGTGCGCTACCAGTCCCTCTTCCTCTGGAGGAGCGGCGGCGCGGTGCGCACCTTCCGGGACAGGGACATCCGCGTCCTCCACCACGGCCACTTCCAACCCACACGGCGCCTCACCGTGCCCCCGGAGATGGCGCTGCTCACCCCCGGCCTGGCGTGCGACCTGCCCGCGCGCACGGAGCTGTCGGTGGCCACCGGCGGCGACTCCTTCCACCTCCAGTTCGCCGCGGAGGAGCTGGCCCAGGTCATCACCCCGGGCGAGCGCGAGCCCCGCACGGTGTCCGTGATCAACGAGCTCAGCGGCCGCGTCGTGTCGCACGGGTGCATTGGCGGAGAACCCTTCGAGCTGGAGGCGACCGGTGTCCATGAGCTCATCCGGGACTGAGGGGCCGGTGGGAAGGCTGCTGACCGAGTCCTTCCAGGCGCTCGCGCGCGAGCAGCCGGCGCAGCACGCCCTCATGTGCGAGCAACTCCAGGGGCACACGGTGGAGGTGTGCGTGGGGGCGGAGCGCTTCTTCCTCGGCTTCGAGTCCGGCGGCGCGCGGGTGGAGTCCACCGGACCGGCGGCACAGGCCCTGCTGGTGACGGGCCGGGGCGTGCTCGCGGACGTGCTGGACGCGCGGCTGTCGCTCACCCGGGCCGTGCTCACCGACGCGCTGGAGGTGGTGGGCCCGCTCGCCTCGCTGATGGCGCTGCACGAGGGGCTCGTCACCTACGTCCACGGGGCGGTGCGCTGCCCCTCGTTTCCCGCGCTGCTCGCGCGGCTGCGCGCGGTGTGCCGCGAGGGCGCTCCTGCAGGTCCCCCACTACGAGGTGAGTCCCATGGCTCCCGAGATGGATGAGCAAGAACGTGAACCCAACCAGCCCATCAGCAAGAGCCTGGCCCGCGTCCACATCTATGGCGCTGGCATCGCCGGGCTGACGGCGGCCCACGAGCTGGCCATCCGCGGCTTCCGGGTGCGCGTCATCGAGCCCGCCCAGGAGTGCGATGAGGCAGGGCGGCTCGAAGGGGCGCCCCATCCCCTGAATCGCAGGATGGCCGTGGGCGGCCTGGCGCGGACGCAGTTCATGCGCGCGGAGCGGGGCGCGGCGGGCAACTTCCTGGGGACCGACGAGGACGCGCGGAGCGACGAGGGCCGCATGTTCCTCAAGTACCCGGAGAACTTCGAGCCGGGCGGGCGGATGGGAGAGGTCCCCGATGAGGCCGAGGCCGACCTCCACCACTTCCTGAACCGGTGCGGCTTCTTCACGCGCGGCGAGACGCAGGGCGTGCTCCACCTGCGCGTCCCCCCGGGCAAGAACGACGCCATCCGGAAGCGGCGCCGGCGCAACGCGGAAGCGCTGCACCGGCTCCTGACCGCCACCAACACCTGGGACACGAAGCTCGAGCCGGCGCGCGTCATCATCCTGGAGGAAGCCGAGGCCCAGGAGCTCGCGCAGTGCCTCGTCACACCGCCGCTGCCGCTCGAGGACAAGGAGGGTCTCCAGTTGGAGCTGGTGCACTTCCTGCCCGGCGAGCACGGCTTCCGCTTCTTCCCCTCGTACTACCGCCACCTCTTCTCCACGATGATGGAGACCCCCATCCTCGACGAGGACAACCGGCTCACCGGCCGCCGCGTCTTCGACAACCTCGTCCCCTCCAGCTTCTACGGCATCGCCGCCCAGGGCCGCCGCATCCGCTTCCTCCGCCGCGCACCCTCCACCCGCCCCGTGCAGATGCTCCAGGAGTTGAAGGACCTCGCGGCCTCCGGCTACCCCGCCACCGACACCCTCCAGTTCACGCTCCGAATCTGGCGGTACATGAGCACCTGCTCCGAGCGCAGGAAGGCCGACTACGAGAAGCTTTCCTGGTGGGAGTACCTGGAGGGCTTCGACCCGAAGGCGAACACGCGCCGCTACCAGTACAGCGACGCCTTCAAGCGCGACATGCAGTCCGCCCCGCGCGTGCTCGCCGCGTTCGACGGAGCCTGGGGCGATGCGCGCACCAACGGCAATACCTTCGTCCAGCTCTACCTCAACAACCTGCTCCCGCTGCCCAAGACGGACGGCACCCTCAACGGCCCCACCACCCTGGCCTGGCTGCGGCCCTGGCGCCGCTACCTGCGGGACTACCTCAAGGTGGAGTTCCACGCGGGCGCGCTGACCCGCCTCGAGCTCGAAGTGGAGACGGGCCGCCTCAAGCCCTTCTGGAGGCGCAAGGGAGAGTCGCAGGAGGAGGAGGACACGCGGGTGACGAACCCGCCCCTGAGGGGCGGCGGCCACCCGGCCGTCGTCGAGAAGGTGGACTACCACATCATCGCCACCGACGCGGCGGCCGCGGAGGCGGTGACGCGAGACCTGCCGCCCATCGGTGTCATCCAGGGGCTGCGCGGCTTCACCACCACGATTCCGCCCAACCCGCGCGGGCCCGAGCCCGAGCAGCCGCGCCCGGCGGACGTGTTCCCCGGGAACGTCCCCTGGGACCGCTTCCAGACGCTCACCGGCATCCAGTTCTTCTTCCCCGCCTCCGTCCGCCTCGCCGAGGGCTACATCTACTTCCTCGACGCGCCGTGGGGCCTGTCCGCCATCAACAGTCAGCAGTACTGGGCCACACCGCCCACGTTCGACCGGGACGGCTTCGGCGCGGTGCTCAGCGTGGACATCGGCAACTGGTTCGTGCGCGAGGAGGGGAAGAAGAGTCCCTCCCGCAGCTCGCACCACGAGATTGCCGACGAGGTGTGGAGGCAAATCAAGCAGGCCACCGAGCTGCACAAGGTGCCGCTGCCCAACTCGGCCCAGTTCGACTTCTCCCTGCCCGCGCCGAGCTGGTACCACGTGGACCGGAACATCCGCTTCAAGCGCGACAAGGCCACCGGCGAGGCGCGCCCCGTGGCGAACCTGGCGCCCTACCTCATCCCCATCGTCGGGGACTGGGACCGCCGGCCCGGCACCGAGCCGTGGGACCCACTGCGTTCCCCACCGCCGCCGAAGCTCATCCAGGTGGATGGGCTCTGGCTGGCGGAGCACGGCGGCTACCCGGTGCACTGGAACAAGCTCGTCTTCGCCGGCACCTATCTGAAGACCTTCACGCGGATGACCACCATGGAGTCCGCCAACGAGTCCGCGCGCCACGCCGTCAACGCCATCATCGACCACTACCTCGCGCACCATGAGGTGCGCAGCCGGGACCCGGGCCCTCAACCGCTTCCGGCTCCGGGAGGACAGAGCGACGAGCTGGGCCCGCTCGCCGGCCTGCCGGAGTTCCGGATGACGCCCATTGGCGAGTACTGCCGCATCTGGGACCCCGAGCAGCACGAGCTGCCCGAGCTGGCGCCGCTGCGCGAGCTGGACGCGAAGCTCTTCGCGGAGGGCCGGCCCCACGTCTGGGACGTGCTGAACCTGGAGGCACTCGCGAGGCCCTTCGCTCCGTCGCTCGGCACCCCGGGCGGAGCGGAGCCCCTGCTGGAGCTCTTGCGCAAGGTGCGCGAAGGGCTGGAGACCCTGCTCAAGGCCCGCGCGCCGGGGACGAGGTAGCCGCCGCATGGACACCCTTCCTTCGACGCACACGCGAAAGGGCCCTGCCCGGGTCCACATCTACGGTGCCGGAATCGCCGGGCTGACGGCCGCGCACGAGCTGGCCCGCCGCGGCTTCCGGGTGCGCATCTATGAGCCCGCGCAGGAGTACGACGAAATGGGAGTGCCTGAAACGGGCCCCGACACCTATGACACGGACCCTAGGCTGGCCGTGGGCGGCATGGCCCGCTCGCAGTTCCTGCGCGTCGCCAAGGGTGCCCTGGGTAACTTCCGCGAGCAGGGCCAGTTCACCACTTGCGATGAGTACCGCCTCGTCTACGACCCCTCCGGGGACTGGCTCACCACGGGGTTGGACCCCTCAAGAGTGTTCGACTTCTTGCACAACAGGGACTTCTTTCCCAAAGCGGTCTTTCCAGGAATCGTCCACATCCACCACGGCATGCCCTCAGACATCGGGCGCACCCCTACGCGCAGTGACGCCGCGGCGGCATTGCGCGACTACATGATTGGAGACCGCGATGAACCGCGGATCTCCCCGGACCGGATCATCATCGTGGACGAGCAGGAGAAGCAGTTCGCGCAGGAGGTGGAGGCTCCCTACCCCGAGCTGGGAGACAAGGATGAGCTGCTGGTCGAAGTCGTGCACTACCTGCCTGGCGAGCACGGCTTCCGTTTCTTCCCCTCGTACTACCGCCACCTCTTCTCCACGATGGTCGAAACCCCCATCCTGGATGACCACGGCAGGCCTACCGGTCGCAGGGTGTTCGACAACCTCGTTCCCTCGAGCTTCTACGGCATCGCCGCCCAGGGCAGACGCATCCGCTTCCTGCGCCGGGCTCCCGCCTCCCGTCCCTTCGAAATGCTGCAGGAGCTGAAGGACCTGTTCTCGTCCGGCTATCCGCAGACGGACACCCTCCAGTTCACCCTGCGCCTCTGGCGCTACCTATGCACCAGTCCCGAGCGCAGGAAGCACGAATACGAGCGCATCTCCTGGTGGGAGTACCTGGAGGGGTATGACCCCCAGTCCGGTACGCGCCGCTACCAGTACAGCCCCGCCTTCAAGCACGACATGCAGTTTGCTCCCCGGGTGCTGGCCGCATTCGATGGCGCCTGGGGTGACGCGCGCACCAACGGCAACACGCTCGCCCAGCTCTACCTCAACAACCTGCTACCGATGCCCAAGACGGACGGCACCCTCAACGGGCCCACCACGCCAGCCTGGCTCCGCCCCTGGCGCCGCTACCTGGCGGAGCACCTGAGAGTCGAGTTCGTCCCGGGCAGGCTGACCCGATTCGAACTCCAGGAGGACACCCTCATCCCCTACGTGAAGACGGGGGATTGGGAATATCCGGACACGAGCGTCGGGAAGCAGCACGACGAGGGTGAAGACCCCATCGAAGACCCCGTGGACTACTACGTCCTGGCCACCGATGCGGTGACCGCGGAGAGGCTGACGGAGGGCCTGCCGGAAATCGGCGTCGTCCAGGGGCTGCGCGGCTTCACCACCCGGATTCCGCCGAACCCTCGCGGGCCCGAGCCGGAGCAGCCGCGCACGCCCGGCGTGCTCCCCGGCCACGTACCCTGGGACCGTTTCCAGACGCTCACCGGCATCCAGTTCTTCTTTCCCTTTTCCGTCCGGCTCGCCGAGGGCTACCTGTACTTCCTGGATGCGCCGTGGGGCCTGTCCGCCATCAACAGCCAGCAGTACTGGGCCACGCCCCCCACCCTCGCCCAGGATGGCTTCGCCGCGGTGCTCAGCGTCGACATTGGCAACTGGTACGTCCGCGAGCCCGGACAGAAGAGTCCCTCCGACAGCTCCCGCCACGAAATCGCCCACGAGGTGTGGCGGCAGATAAAGCAGGCCACCGAGCAGCACCAGTCTCCGCTGTCCCACGCGCCCCAGCCCCAGTACAGCTTCGTCCTGCCGGAGCCCTCCTGGTACTCCATGGACCGGCACATCCACTTCGAGGAGGACCCGGCCACCGGCAAGGAACGCCCCATCGAGAACCGAGCGCCCTACCTCATTCCCATCCTGGGCGACTGGGACCGCAGACCCGGCGCCGAGCCCTGGAATCCACTGGCGCCATCCACCGCGGCTCCGTCGGAGGCGGACCTTCCCAAGGGGCTGTGGCAGGCACGGCACGGCGGCTACCAGGTGCACTGGGGCAAGCTCGTCTTCGCCGGCACGTATCTGAAGACCTTCACGCGGATGACCACCATGGAGTCGGCCAATGAATCCGCCCGCCATGCGGTCAACGCCATCATCGACCACTGCCTGGCCCACCCCAAGCCGCAGGAGAACGCGCCGCAGCGGGGCGTTGCCAGCACGCGGGCCACGCCCACCGTGCCCGACTACGGCGGCCAGGGAACCCTGACCGGCTCACCCGACTTCCGCATGACGCCCATTGGCGAGTACTGCCGCATCTGGGACCCCGAGCAGCATGAACTGCCCGAGCTGGGGTCGCTCCGTGAGCTGGACGCGAAGCTGTTCGCCTCGGGTCTGCCCCATGTCTGGGATGTGCTCCACCTGGAGCCGCTCGTCATGCCGCTCGTCCCGTCGTTGGCTTCATCCAGCGGCGCCGAGGCCCTGAAGTCCTTCCTGAGCAGGGTACGCGAGTCTTTGGAGGCGATGCCTCGGCCCTTCTGGCCGGGCATCCGGTGGCCCCCGCATTGAGGAGCACGGCATGGCTGGCGACAATCCCAGGGTACGAAGGGGCCCAGCCCGGGTCCATATCTATGGCGCCGGAATCGCCGGGCTGACGGCGGCGCACGAGCTGGCCCGCCGCGGCTTCCGGGTGCGCGTCTACGAGCCCGCGCAGGAGTACGACGAAATGGGAGAGCCTGAAAGGAACCACGCCATCGTCCCTTGGGCGGAGTCCAGGCTGGCCGTGGGAGGCATGGCCCGCTCGCAATTCCAGCGCGCGGCCAAGGGGGCCCTGGGCAACTTTCCCGAACAGGGTCAGTTGACCACCTGCGATGAGTACCGCCTGTTCTACGACTACTCCAGGGACTGGGTGGTGCAAGACTGGCGGCTGTATCCGCAGGAGGTGGACACGTTCCTGAGCAGCAGCGACCTCGCCCCCAAAGCATACTTTCCAGGCATCATCCACATCCGCATCCCCAAGCCCTTTAACGAAGGGCGCACCCCTACGCGCAGGACCACCGCAGAGGCGCTGCATGAGTACCTGCTTGGTCGTGCCTACTGGTACTGGTCGGGTTTTCCTCCAGCCCGGAGCGCTCTCGTAGCCGACGAGGAGGAACAGTTCGCGCGGGAAATGGACGACCCCTACCCCGAGCTGGAAGACAGGGATGAGCTCCTGGTCGAGCTCGTGCACTACCTGCCCGGCGAGCACGGCTTCCTCTTCTTCCCCTCCTGCTACCGCCACCTCTTCTCCACGATGGTCGAAACCCCCATCCTGGATGACCACGACAGGCCTACCGGTCGCAGGGCGTTCGACAATCTGGTGCCCGCCAGCAGCCACGGCATCACCGCCCAGTGCAGTCGAATCCGCTTCGCGTCCTCCGGCCATCCGCCGACGGACACCCTCCAGTTCACCCTGCGCCTCTGGCGCTACCTATGCACCAGTCCCGAGCGCAGGAAGCATGAATACGAGCGCATCTCCTGGTGGGAGTACCTGGAGGGGTATGACCCCCAGTCCGGTACGCGCCGCTACCAGTACAGCCCCGCCTTCAAGCACGACATGCAGTTCGCTCCCCGGGTGCTGGCCGCATTCGATGGCGCCTGGGGTGACGCGCGCACCAACGGCAACACGCTCGCCCAGCTCTACCTCAACAACCTGCTACCGATGCCCAAGACGGACGGCACCCTCAACGGGCCCACCACGCCAGCCTGGCTCCGCCCCTGGCGCCGCTACCTGGCGGAGCACCTGAGAGTCGAGTTCGTCCCGGGCA
>NZ_JAAIYA010000016.1:0-28753 GCF_010894405.1 Pyxidicoccus caerfyrddinensis | reverse complement strand
TACCTCAACAACCTGCTACCGATGCCCAAGACGGACGGCACCCTCAACGGGCCCACCACGCCAGCCTGGCTCCGCCCCTGGCGCCGCTACCTGGCGGAGCACCTGAGAGTCGAGTTCGTCCCGGGCACGCTGACCCGAATCGATCTCCAGGGGGGCCCCCTCACCCCCTATGTGAAGAGGAATGGTTCGGATCAGGAAGAGCCGGATGTGTGGATCCCGGTAAGGCACAATGGGAAGTATGACCTGGTGGATTACTACATCGTGGCCACCGATGCGGTGACCGCGGAGAGGCTGACGGAGGGCCTGCCGGAAATCGGCGTCGTCCACGGGCTGCGCGGCTTCACCACCCGGATTCCGCCCAACCCTCGCGGGCCCGAGAAGGAGCAGCCGCGCACGCCGGGCGTGCTCCCCGGCCACGTGCCCTGGGACCGATTCCAGACACTCACCGGCATCCAGTTCTTCTTTCCCTTCTCCGTCCGGCTCGCCGAGGGCTGCCTCGGCTTCGCCGACACGCCGTGGCGGCTGTCCGCGCTCAACAGCCAGCAGTACTGGGCCACGCCCCCCACCCTCGCCCGGGATGGCTTCGCCGCGATGCTCAGCGTGAACATCGGCCACTGGCACGTGCGCGAGCCGGGAGTGAGGCGTCCTTCCGAGTGCTCCCGCCATGAGCTTGCCCAGGAGGTATGGCGGCAGATAAAGCAGGCCACCGAGCAGCCTTCCGGTGGCCCCTCACACGGCGGCGCACTGCCAGAGCCCGCCTGGTACCACGTGGACCGATTCATCCGCTTCGGGCCCCACCCGACCACCGGTAAGGAGCGTCCCGTCGAAAACCGGGCGCCCCGCCTCATCCCCATCCTGGGAGACTGGGAGCGCAGACCGGGGCCCGAGCCCTGGGACCCGCTGGCGCCTACCCCTCCAGGGCGGCCAGGGACGACGCTTGCCGCGGGGCTGTGGCAGGCGCCGCACGGCGGCTACCCGGTCCACTGGGGCCGGCTCGTCTTCGCCGGTACGTACCTCAAGACCTTCAGCCGGACGTCCTCCCTGGAGTCGGCCAACGAGTCCGCACGCCACGCCGTCAACGCCATCCTCGACCACTACCTGGCCCACTACCTGCCGCTGGACCAGGAGAGGCCGCATGACGCCCCTGGCGGGCAGGCGGTGGCCTCTGGGATGACGCCCATTGGCGAGTACTGCCGCATCTGGGACCCGGAGAAGCAGGAACTGCCCGAGCTGGCGCCGCTGCGCGAGCTGGATGCGCGACTCTTTGCCGCAGGCCTGCCGCACGTCTGGGACGTGCTGCAACTGGAGCCCCTGGCCCTGCCGCTGCTCACGACGGAGCCAGCGGACGACGCCAGGGCCCTGCGCTCCTTCGTGGAAGCGGTGCGCGGGCCCCTGGAAGCGATGGTGAACATCGTCTGACGGGAAGGAGCGCCGCATGGCCGAAGAGACAGAGGACCAGGACCCCGTTGCCTCGCCCGTCGGACTCGAGAGCCCTGGACGCGTCCACATCTACGGCGCGGGCATCGCCGGGTTGACGGCCGCGCACGAGCTCGCCCGCCGGGGCTTCCGGGTATGCGTCTACGAGCCCGCGCGCGAGTACGACGAGCGGGGGCGGCGCGCGAGCGGACCGGCGGTGGGAGGGCTGGCCCGCTCGCAGCTCGTCCGCGCGACCAAGGGCGCCCTGGGGAACTTCCCCCGCCAGGGGGCCTTCGCTGCCAATCCCCGGTACCAGCTCCGCTATGCCTTCACCCCGGGCACCACGCCCGAAGAGGGGGAAATCGAGAACCAGCGCAGTGTGAAGGAGTTCGTCGTGTGGCGCGGCTTCTTCAACGGCCCTTCGCCCGGCACCCTCCAGATTCGCGTCCCGATGACGCCGGGCTACGGGGACATGGGCTCGCCTGGCTCGCAGCGCTACAGCGAGCGCCTCGGCAGGGCGAGCGCGGTGCAGGAGTTCCTCCACAACGCCACCACCTCGGATGAGCGGCCCTCGCCCCACCTCTCGCGGGAGCGCGTCGTCATCATGGGCGAGGAGGAAGAGCAGCTCGCGCGGGAGCTGGGAGCGCCCCTCCCGCCGCTGCAGGACAAGGACGAGCTGCTGCTGGAGGTGGTGCACTACCTGCCCGGCGAGCACGGCTTCCGCTTCTTCCCCTCGTACTACCGCAACCTCTTCTCCACCCTGGTGGAGATCCCCATCCTCGACGACGAGGGCCGCCCCACCGGCCGCCGCGTCTTCGACAACCTCGTCCCCTCCAGCTTCTACGGCATCGCCGCCAAGGGCCGCCGCATCCGCTTCCTGCGCCGCGCGCCCTCCACCCGCCCCGTGGAGATGCTCCAGGACCTCAAGGACCTCGCGTCCTCCGGCTACCCCCTCTCGGACATGCTCCAGTTCACCCTGCGCATCTGGCGGTACATGAGCACCTGCTCCGAGCGCAGGAAGGCCGACTACGAGAAGGTCTCCTGGTGGGAGTACCTGGAGGGCTTCGACCCGAAGGCGAACACGCGCCGCTACACGTACAGCGCCGCCTTCAAGCACGACATGCAGTTCGCCCCGCGAGTGCTCGCCGCGTTCGATGGCACGTGGGGCGATGCGCGCACCAATGGCAACACGCTCGCGCAGCTCTACCTCAACAACGTGCTGCCGCTGCCCAAGACGGATGGCACCCTCAACGGGCCCACCACGGCCGCCTGGTTCCGTCCCTGGCGCCGCTACCTGGAGGAGTCCCTCGGAGTCGAGTTCGACGAAGCGAGGCTGTCGCGGTTCGAGCTCCGTGAAGACGGCCGCCTCGTGGCCTGGATTCGTCAAGGAGACCTCCCGGAGGAGGAGGACGCCTTCGGGCCCGGCAGGTTCGGCGTCGAAGAGCCCGAGCCGGTGGACTACTACGTCGTGGCCACCGATGCGGTGGCCGCGGAGCAGGTGACGAAGGACCTGCCGCCGCTCGGCGTCGTCGAAGGACTGCGCGGCTTCACGTCGCTGATTCCGCCCAACCCGCGCGGCTCCGAGCCCGAGCAGCCGCGCACTCCCGGCGTCCTGCCGGGCCACGTCCCATGGGACCGCTTCCAGACGCTCACCGGCATCCAGTTCTTCTTCCCCTCCAACGTCCGGCTCGCCGAGGGCTACCTCTACTTCCTGGATGCACCGTGGGGCCTGTCCGCCATCAGCAGCCAGCAGTACTGGTCCACGCCTCCGTCGCTCGAACAGGACGGCTTCGCCGCGGTGCTCAGCGTGGACATCGGCAACTGGTACGTGAACGAGCCGGGGATGAAGAGTCCCTCGGACTGCTCCCGCTACGAGATTGCCCAGGAGGTCTGGCGGCAGATTCGCCAGGCCACCGAGCAGCACCAGGCGCCGCTGCCCCAGGTCCGACAGTTCGGGTTCATGCTGCCAGAGCCGACCTGGTACCACCTGGACCGGTACATCCGCTTCGGGACCGACGAGGCCACGGGCAAGGAGCGCCCCGTGGACAACCAGGCGCCCTACCTCATCCCCATCATGGGCGACTGGGAGCGCCGGCCCGGCACCGAGCCCTGGGACCCACTCCAGCCCGAGACAGTGCTGGAGCTGCGCCTCCCCCAGGGCCTGTGGCAGGCCCCGCACGGTGGCTATCAAGTCCACTGGGACAAGCTCATCTTCGCCGGGACCTACCTCAAGACGTTCACCCGGATGACCACCATGGAGTCGGCGAACGAGTCCGCGCGCCACGCGGTCAACGCCATCCTCGACCACTACCTGACCTTCAAGCAGCCCGTGGAGGCGGAGGCGCTGCACCGGGGACTGGCCGGGCCCGCGTCGGTCCCCACCGTGCTCGAGTTCGGCGGCCAGGGAACCCTGACCGGCTCACCCGAGTTCCGGGTGACGCCCGTGGGCGAGTACTGCCGCATCTGGGACCCGGAGAAGTACGAGCTGCCGGAGATGGCGCCGCTGCGTGAGCTGGATGCGAAGCTCTTCGCCGCCGGACTGCCCCACGTCTGGGACGTGCTGCGCCTGGAGCCCCTGGCGCTGCCACTCCTCTCGTCCCTCCAGCCTCCGGGTGGCGGCCTGGAGGCCCTGAAGTCCTTCCTGGAGCGGGTGCGCGAGGCCCTGCGCGCGCTGTCGAATTCCCCTCCTCCCACGCCCCCGCCTTGAGCTCCGCTCAGCGGGGCCGGAGCCCCAGGCCGGGCGCCAGCGTGGCGGCCAGCGCTCGCGGGTCCACCGCGCCCTGCTCGCGCATCCACGCCGCCGCCTGCTGCTGGTACAGCGCGCCCTCCGACCCACCCTGGAGCGCGCCCAGGGCGTACCGCGCGACTTCCCGGTGGAGCGCCATGTCCGCCTCGCTGAAGCCCTCCAGGGCCTGGACCAGCAGCGTCCGCGCCGCGTCCGCATCGCCTTCGAGCCGGGCCACGCCCGCGCGCACCAGCGCGGCCAGGGGCTGCGCCATCGCCAGCGAGTCCCTGCTGATGCGTCGGGCCTGGTCGCGTGCGTCCGCCAGCAACGCGCGGCGCGTCCAGCGCGCCTCCACCTCCGTCGGAGGAGACTGCCGCGCCTCCAACTGCTCGGCCGCCGCGAGGGCGGCGCGGGCCCGCGTGTGCCGCACGTGCGCGTCGTAGAAGCGCAGCGGCGGCGTGGCGCGGAACAGGCCGTCCCACCGCGACTGCACCTCCTGCCACGCCGCCCAGGGCTCGCCCGCGTACAAGCCAGTATGGACGTGGGCCTGGAGGAGGCAGTAGCTCACGCGGTGGGAGTGCCCCACGCGGTACGCGCAGGCCTCGGCCGTCGTGGGCGCGAAGCCCTGCTCCAGGCAGTCCAGCGCCTCCCGCGCGAGCGCCCAGGCCCGCCCGCCCTCACCCCGCGCGAGCCACGGCAGGACGCAGTCGCCCAGGCAGCTCTCGATGATGCCGAAGACGTCTCCGCGCCGCGTGGACTCCGCCAGCCACCACTCCAGCCGCTCGGCGAGCAGCGCCAGCTCGCCGCGCATCGCCAGCGCGCCGTGGTGGTAGGCCGCGAACATGTCCAGCTCCCACGTGACGCCGGTGCACCGCTCGCGCAGGAGCGTCTCTCCCCGCTCGCACGTGGACACCGCTTCCAGCCACTTGCCCTGGGTGAAGGCGTGGACGGCACGCGCCAGCAACGTCCAGCCCTCGTCGCAGGCACGCCCCGTCCAGCGCGCCAGACGCTCCGCCTGGGCCATGAGCTTCCGGCAGTGGCGGTCCATCCACCCGCCCTTGAGGTGCGCCTCCATGGCGGCCTCGCAGGCCAGCGCCCCGCACACGGCGGAGGCGTCCCCCACCTCCAGGACGCGCCGCAGGTACCGCATGCGGAACGCATCCGCGAGCACGTGGTCCACCTGCGCGAAGCTGCACGCCGCCGTCCACAGGGCGTCCAGCACGGGACGCTCCCCGGCGGGAAGCTGGCTGACGGCGCGGGCCTCCGGCTCCCGGTGCGTCTGGAAGAAGCGGAGCCGCTGCCACGTGGCCGTCAGCAGCGCGTGCCTCCGGCTGCGTGGCACGGGCACGCCCAGCTCCGCGAGGACGGAGAGCAGCAGCCGCCAGCCCTCCTCCACGCGGCCGCACTTGATGGACTGCTCGCCCGCGTGGCGCTTCAGGGTGCGCACCCGCTCGGCGTCCGAGCCCCCGAGCGCGACCGCAGCCTCCAGGTAGCGCGCCGCCGCGTCCGCCCGCCGTCCCAGGTTGGAGAGCGCGTCGCCCTGTCGCTCCAGGAGGGTCGGCCGGTCCGCCTCCGCGCCCAGCAGCGTGAGGGCCCGCGCGTAGAGCCGTGCGGCATGCTCGAAGGCCAGGGCATGGGCGGCCCGGTCGGCGGCACGCACCGCGTAGTGCCCGGCGCGCTGCTGCTCGCCCGCGCCCTCCCACTGGGACGTCAGCAACTCCCAGTCGTCGGAGCCGGACTGCTCCAGCGCCTCCGCCAGCCCCTGGTGCCGCCGCGCGCGCGAGGCGCCTCCCAGCAGGGCGAGCGCCGCCTCGCGGGTGCGGTCGTGGTACGTCGTCACGGTCTCCGCGTGCTCACCGCCGCCCAGCCGCAGCAGCGACGCATCGCAGAGCGCGGAGACCAGCGGGCGCCCCCCCGCGTCCATCCCCGCTCCGGACAGCAGCACGTCGCGCGGCACGGGCACGCCGGCCACGGAGGCCACCTCCACCAGGGCCCGCTGCGGGGGCGGCAGCGCGCGGAGCCGCTCGGCCAGCACGCGCTGGATGTCGAGCGGCGCGGTGACGTCGAGCGCCACGCCCCGGCTGATGGCGGCCGTGAGATACCGGGCCACCTCGCCCACGACGAACGGGCTGCCTCCGGCCTGCCCCGCCAGGGAGCGCAGGGCCTCCGTGCTCACGTGCGTACCGTGCAGCAACTGCCGCGCGAGCACCTTCGCCTCGCCCGTCGTCAGTGGCCCCAGGGGCACTTCGCGGATGCGGGACGCGGGCAGGCTCGCGCCGACCGCCGGAGCCGAGGCACCGTCCGCCCCATCTCTCAGCGTGAGCACGAGGAGGAACGAGGGCGGAGCTGGCTCGCGCAGCAGCTGCTCCAGCAGCCGCGCCGAGTCGGCATCTCCCCAGTGCGCGTCGTCAATCCACACCACCAGCGGGCCGGTGCGGGAGAGGCGGGTGAGCAGCTCCCTCAGCGCCTCGGCGCCCAGGCGGCTCAGCTCGAAGTCCGCGGGGAGCGAGTCGGGTACCGGGGCGCTCCGCAGCGCGGGCACCCGTCCCAGCACGGGGAACAGGCGCACCAGGGCGTGTGCATGCTCGGGGACGAGCGCCTCCACGGCCTCCCCCCGGAGCGTGGAGAGGTGTGCCGCCAGCGCGTCGACGATGGGGTCCAGAGACAGATAGGCGACGACCTCGCGCGGATGACAACGTCCCTTGAGGACGAGCGGCGCGCCCTGGCGCCGGAGGAACTCGCGCACCAGCGTGGACTTGCCGATGCCGGAGGGGCCATGGACGTGCACCGTGAGCTGCTGGCCCCGGCGCGTGACGGCCCGGAGCGCGTCGTCGAGGACGGCCAGCTCGGAGGCCCTGCCCACGAAGGACGCCTTCGGAGGCCCGAAGAGGGCGTCCCCTCCGTCCCACGGCCGAGCGGCCTCGGAAAGCAGCGCCCTCGACAACCGGGCCAGGAGCGCACCGGCGCTCGGCCGCGCGCCGGGCGCGAGGGAGAGCAGCGCCATCGCCACCTCGGCCAGGTCGTCCGGGATGCCGGGGGCGAGCTGGCGGGGGTCGGGCGGCGGCTCGGCGCGCCTGCGCTGGAGGAGCAGCTCCGTGTCTCCCGTCAGGAAGTAGGCCGTCTCGTTGCGGAAGGGGCGGAAGCCGGTGAGCGCCTCGTACAGCACGAGCCCCACGGCATACAGGTCCGAGGCCGGGGTGAGCGGCCCGCCCTGGAGCTGCTCGGGGGCCATGTACGGCAGCGTGCCCGCGGCGGAGGAGCCGACGCGCGCCAGCGGCCCCGCCAGCAGCTCCGTGGCCAGGCCGAAGTCGACGATGACGACGCGGCCCTCGGGCGAGACGAGCACGTTGGCCGGCTTGATGTCGCGGTGGACGAGCCCGGACGCATGCAGTGCCTGCAGGCCACGGACGAGTTGCACGAGCGCGTCGCGCAGGCGCGGCGCGTCCTCGGGTCGCAAGGGGGAGACCTCCGACAGCACGACGCCGGCCTCGTGCGGCACGGGAGGCAGTCGCTTCGCACGGGACAGCTCGGGCCGGACCCAGCCGAGGAAGTCCCGGCCTTCGACCAGCTCCATGCTGAAGCAGCAGTAGTCGTCACCGACGAGGAGGTCATGGAACTGGACGAGGTGGGGATGGCTGAGCCCGGCGCGGGAGCGGAACTCGCGCTTCAGGGCGAGGAGCGCGGAGGGCCCCGACTGGCGCATCACCTTGAGGGCCACGTCGCGCCGCAGCTCGCGGTCATGCACGCGATAGACGGTGCCCATGCCGCCCTCGCCCATGCGCCCCAGCAGACGGAAGCGCTTGCTCCGCGCGAACGGACGCAGGTTGGGTGGCAATCCCGTTCTAGAACCCGAGTCTCCGGCCATTTCCGCTCCGCGTGTCAGTCACCTTGCGGAGAGAGTCACGTCGGGGCGGATGTGAATGCGTTTTCAGGCGGGAGTGGACTCCTGGGAGAGCAGCTCGGCCTCGCGCGCGAGGGCCCGGAGCCGGGTCTTGATGCGCTGGAACTGCTGGCGCAGCACGGCGGCCCGGCGGGCGAGCGCCTCGGGCGTCATCGGCTCGTCCGGGTCCGCCAGCTGCTTCGCCACGTCCGTCCAGGACATCCGCCGGTCGATGCGCAGCTCCAGCAGCGTCTGCTCGTAGGGCTCCAGCTGGGAGCGCAGGGCGCGGATGCGCTCCTTGATGTCGGTGCGGAGCCACGGGCGCGTGCGCGACCACTCATGGTGGACGTGGTGGTCGAACGCGCCGTGGCTGACGGGCAGCTCGCGGCCGGACGGGGCGGCCGCCAGCCGGTAGGCGACATTGCGTGCGACGCGGTGGGCCCACGTGCGGAAGGAGCTCTCCCAGCGGAAGGACGGCAGGTCCATCAGCAGCGCCTCGCTGAAGATGGCGTAGGCCTCGCGCGCCCGCTCCTTGTCGTTGAGGAGGGAGGCCAGCAGCCGCATGAGCTCCGCGCCGTAGCCGGACAGGGCCTCCTCCACGGCACGCCCCACGTCGCCCTCCTCGCAGTACTGGTGGATTCGTTGTTCCAGTGCGTCGCGCTCGTCGGCCTCCATGACGTCCCCCGGTTCGAATCTGGCGACTCCAGCAGCGGCTGGCGAGGCCGCGTGCGCCGGTCACCGGAAGGAACGCAGCGGAAGCAGGCGAGCAGGCCCCGCCCGGCCCCTGGGTTTTCACAGACTCGGGGCCCTGGCAGCCCAGGTGCGCCGCCTTCGGCTATCCTCGGGCCTACTTGGACGAGGGGTTCCCAGAATGAAGCGAGCAGTGCTTGGAGTGGTGGCGGCCATCATGCTGGCCGCATGCGCGAGTGCCGAGAAGGCGGGAGACCGCGCGGCGGCCGTGGGTGACTGGAAGGGTGCGTACACGGCGTACCGCCAGGCGCTGGCGAATGAGCCGGACAACGCGGAGGTGAAGGCGAAGTACGAGCAGGCCCGCGAGCAGGCGCTCCAGGACACCCAGAAGCGCGCGCAGACGTGCGCGCAGGTGGACGACTGGAACTGCGCCCTGGCCGAGTCCGACTTCGCGCTCTCCATCGACGGCGGCAACGCGGACATCGCCGCCTTCCGCATGCGCGCGGCGAACCGCGTGGCCATCGGGATGCTGGAAGGCGCCGCCGAGCACGCGCGCAGCGGCCACTTCCCGGAGGCCGTCAACGAGATGCAGCGGGCCACGCAGCTGTCGCAGGCCCCGGACGTGAAGACGCGCTCCGAGGAGGTGCGGCGCCTTATCGTCACCGGCGGCCGTGCTCGGGCGGAGGGCTACCGCCAGGAGCGCAACCTCATCGCGGCGAATGAGCTGGCGCAGCTCGTCGCCGGGCTGGACGGCTCGCTGGCCGGCTGGGCGCAGGGCATCGCCGCCGAGTACGAGCAGTGGGTCACCGTGGAGTACGAGCGGCTGGCGCGCGAGGGTGACGACGCACGGGTGAACCATGACTGGGCGGCGGCACAGGAGCGCTACCGCGCGGCGCTGAGCCTGCGGCAGGGCGGACGGGCGGCGCCGCTGGAGGAGTACGTGCGCAACCTCGGCGAGGCCGAGCGGCAGCTCGGCAACCGCGACTGGAACCGGGCCGCGGAGGCGTACCGCATCGCCGTGCGCACCGGGCAGGATGATGGCTATGCCTCGCGGCAGCTGGAGCTCACGGAGCCCAGGCCCTACCGCGTCGCGCTGCGCTCGCTGCTGGTGGTGCCCGCGCGTCCGGACGGCAATGCCTGGGTGGGCGCGGCCAGCCCGCTCTTCGCGCGCGTCGCCCAGAAGCTGACGTCGCTGGCCGAGCGCCGGGGCATGTCGGACGTGGTGATGGAGCTGGCGAGGACCATCCCCCAGGAGAACCAGCCCCGACTGCGCGTCGAGGCGGTGCTCCCGGATGGCACGCGCCTGACGACGCCCCCGCAGCACGGCATCTACATGGGCTACGACTCGGAGTTCGTCATCCTGGGCAACGCCTTCGACGAGACGCCCATCACCTTCCAGGTGTACATGGACGACCCGCGCGGCAACGAGCTGGTGGGCACGGTGGACGTGCCGGTGCGCGAGCTGGTGGCACAGCGCAACCTCTCGCTGAAGGGCCGCTCGGTGCTCGCGCTGAAGCTGGCGACGGCCAACGGCGACGGCCGCGCGCCGGGCTCGATGCAGGGCATGGCGCGCGTGGAGCCCATGCCGCCTCCCGGCGCGATGCCCCCGCAGGGGCATGTCGCCACCCCGATTCCCTGAAGCACGCCGTGAGCCCGCCCCTCTTCACCCGAGGGGCGGGCCCGCGACGCGGCCTGCTCAGTCGAACGTGACGATGAGTGAGCCGTCCGAGTAGCCGCCCTTCGCGCCGAAGACCTCGACGTAGTACTTGCCGGGTTCGGCGCCATTCAGGTCGCAGTTCTCCGTGCTGTGTTCCTTCATGCCGCGGCAGTCATAGGCGCTCGGAGTCGGCGCCGCGGCGCGCTGCACGTAGAGGTCAGCGTTCCCCGAGCCCCGGAGCCGGGCGTGGACGTTGCGGGTGCCGCCGTCCGCGCGCTCCGGAATCTGGACCGTGAACACCTGTGACGAGCCCGCGGCGCCGGACAGGCCCGTGACTTCCACACCGGGCTGGAGGACCACGTAGCCGCCCGTCCACGTCACCTTCAGCGTCACGTTGGCGTACGCGCTGAAGCCGTTGACCATCACCCACCACTTGCCCTGGGCGGGCGCCGGGAAGAGGCATTCCTCCTCGTTGCCCGACTTGAAGGGGCGGCAGTCATAGAGGGTGGTCGTCGGGACATTGTTGAACAGCACGTACAGGTCCGCGTCGCCCGTGCCGCCGGTGAGGGTGAACTTCAGGTTCCGGACGCCCTCGGGGACCTCCACGAAGAAATGGCGCTTCCCTCCCCGCGAGCCGGAGAACTGGACGGGGGCGTCCTTCTCCAGCGCCTCTCCGAAGGGCGGGTCGTGGGGAATCCCCACCTGCACGGCCCACCAGGACCGCGTGACCGAAGTAATGGTTGCCGAGTCGTAGCCGAGCTGGAACGCGGCCTGCTCCGTGGCCGTCTTGGCGGCCTGGAAGTTGGAGGACGGCAGCAGGAGGTCCACGTTCGCCTTGTAGAAGATGCGCGCGGCCTTCTCGATGCCAATGCCTGTCACGGGCAACTGGTTGGGGACGCGCGGATGGAGGCCGCCCTGCGACAGCAGGTAGAAGGCCAGGTTGGGGATGCCGGAGCTGTAGTGCACCTCAGTGCCCGAGCTGTACTCGCTGTAGGCGTCCAGGGAGACGCCATCCAGCTTGGGGTTGTGCATGTAGCGAATGGCGTCCCCGGGGATGTCGGGCGTCCAGACGTCCTCGCCGAAGAGCCAGGTGTTGGCGTCCACGACCCGGCCCTTGCTGTGCCACTCGCACACGGCGCCGAAGATGTCGGAGATGGACTCGTTCAGGCCTCCGGACTCTCCGGAGTAGATGAGGTCCGACTCGGTGTCCGTCACGCCGTGGGTCACCTCGTGCGCCATCACGTCCACGGCGCGGGCCAGGAGGGCGGGCGTCACCCCGCCGCCATCGCCCATCACCAGCTGGGTGCCGTCCCAGAAGACATTCACGTAGTGGGTGCGCTGGTACACCGTGCTGATGAGCATCGCGCCCGCGTTGTCATACGAGTCGCGGCCGAAGAGTTCGTTGTAGCAACGGTAGACCGCGCCCAGGTGGTCATAGGCGATGTTGACCAGGGGGTTGGCGACGGGCGGCTCCCCCTCGCTGCGGCTCGGGCCGCCATTGCCGTCGTAGACCCGGCGATTCAGCGCGGCCTGGATGTGCGGGAGGCGCTCGAAGACATCGCCATTCCGTGCGTTGACGAGGACCGAGTCGTCCAGGGGCGCGCCATCCGCCCCCGTGCCCTGGACGCGAACCTCATACGCCAGCACGAGCTGGTCGCCGTCGCGCCAGTACACGAGCCGGGGCTCGCCCGAGGCGGTGGCGCCCGGCGGAGAGGACCGGTCCACCTTCGCCGCGGTGACGGCCGCCTCGGGAGAGACGGTGGCCCGCTCCGGCGCGAGCAGGTCCCCGCGCGCGTTGGTGTTCGCCGCGAAGACGGCGCCATTACGCGCATGCAGGCGCAGCTCGCCGCCCAGCACGTCGATGCCGTTGCGCCGCACGCCGTAGCGGAAGTGCGCGTCCCCGTCGAAGCCGACGTAGGCCTTCTTCAAGTACAGGTCATCCGGCTTCAGCCGGAACAAGGGGGCCGCGCCCTCCAGCACCGGCCGCAGCTGCGCGGCCTGGATGGAGTGGACCGCTCCCGCCTCGGTGGGCACGGCGCCCAGCGGGCCGTTGATGAAGGTGGGAACGCCGTCCGGCTCGGCGGCCACCACCTGGAGTCCGTCCAGGCGGGCGGTGGAGGACGTCTTCCCCACCGCGTCCCGGGGTTTCTCCGAGGGTGTGGCCTCCGTGCAGGCTCCCGTCATCAAAGACAGCAACGAAATGCCCAGGACACCGCGCAATCGCTTCTCAACCATGCGTCCCCCTGTGGACAGGCGTGAAGGGGCCGATGCTGGCGCCAGAGATGTCTGGATTTCAAGGACATCCGAGTTACAAGGACATGCTGGTTTCAATCTACATATCAACCCGCATGGATTGACACGGCATGACGGGGAAGGCGCGGCGCCACGCCATCACCCTGGCGCTGTTCAGGTCAGCGCCCCAGGTCCACCAGCACCGCCTCCGCCGCGCGCCGGCCGGAGCCCAGCGCGCCGTCGATGGAGCTGTTGTCCCGGTGGTCCCCGCACACATAGAGCCCCGGCGACAGGCGCACCGTGCGGCGCGGCGGCTCCAGCGCGGCCGGTGGCTGCGCGGGCAGCGCATTGGGAATGACATACGTGCGCAGGTGCCGCCACGCGGACACGGCGCCGCCGAACCAGGCCGTCAGCTCCTCCCGCACCCTGGCCTGCAAGGCCTCCGGCTCCGGCGTCGCCCCCACCACGGACACGGACACCAGCGCCTGTCCCACGGGCGCATAGGCCGGTGACACCTCGCTCATCACCGCCACGTTGTTCACCACGCCGCGCCCTTCCCCGTTGAGCACCAGCCACGGCCCCTGCACCGGCGGCTCCGGCGCGGCGAAATACAGACACGTCGCGCGGTTCGTCGGGTGCGGAGGCAGGCCGGGCAGCAGCGCCAGCGCGCCCGCCGCGTCCGCCGCCACCACCACCGCCTTCGCGGAAATCGTCTCGCCATCCACCAGCCGCACGCGGTGGCCCCACGCATCCGCCACCGGCGCGCGCAGCCGCAGCACGCCCGTAGGCAGCCGCGCGGCGAGCTGCTCGGGAATGGCGCCCATGCCCCGCTCCGGCACCACCGTGTCGCCGGTGGAGAACATCCGGAAGACGAACTCGAGGAAGCGGCTCGACGTGGCCAGCTCGCGCTCCAGGAAGATGCCGGCGAAGAACGGCCGCAGGAAGCCCTCCCGCATGTCGTCCGTGAAGCCCAGCTCCTCCAGGTACTTCAGCGAGGAGCGCTGGGGCCGCTGCCACAAGTCCTGCAGCTCGCAGGACACCACCGCCTGCCGCAGCTCCAGCACGCGCAGCTTGTCCCCGAAGGTGCCGGGCCCGTCGAACAGGTGCGACAGCGCCTCCACCGGCCTCCGCAACGGGTCCGTCACGGTGTGCAGCCTGCCGCCGCGCCACACCTTTGCACCTGGGATGAACCGCCGCGGCGCGAGCGCCCGGAGCTCCAGCGCCTGCCGGCCTTCCGGGTAGGCGGTGAGGTACACCTGGAAGCCCCTGTCCAGCAGGAAACCCTCGTGAGCATCCGTGCGGACCCTGCCTCCCGGTGCGTCTCTACCGTCCAGCAGCAACACCTTCACCCGGGCGGAGACGAGCGCCCGGGTGCACGCCAGTCCAGCCAGTCCCGCTCCCACCACGATGACGTCCGGGGTCGACACGCGCGCGCCCTCCCACATCCACGCCACAAACCTTTCACGCTGGCTTGATAACCCCGTCGGGCACAAGTGAGACTGCCGGGCGGTTGCGGGCAACGGACACTTGTGGCTGAACATGGTGCTGCTGCCCGTTAGCCTGGACAGCCGGTGCCGGCCCCTAGCCGGCACCTTCACTCGGAGAGAGAGCAGGAACCCCCATGTTGATCGTGATGCGACCCGACGCGACGGCCCAGGACATCGAGCGTGTGAACGACGAGATCCGCCGTCGTGGCTGGCAACCGCATGCGATTCCAGGGGGCACCCGCACTGCCATCGGCATCACCGGCAACCCGGGCGCCGTCGAGCCGGAGCCCTTCCGCGTCCTCCCTGGCGTCGCTGATGCCGTGGCCATCTCCCAGCCGTTCAAGCTCGTCAGCCGCGAGGTGAAGCCGGACAACACGCAGCTCGAAATCGGCGGGCTCACCATCGGCGGCGCGGCGTTCCACGTCATCGCCGGCCCCTGCTCCGTGGAGTCGCGCGAGCAGATCCTGTCCACCGCGCACGCGGTGAAGAAGGCGGGCGCCACCATGCTGCGCGGCGGCGCGTTCAAGCCCCGCACCAGCCCCTACGAGTTCCAGGGCCTCAAGGGTGACGGCCTCGCGCTGCTCGCCGAGGCGCGCAAGGAGACGGGCCTGCTCGTCACCACCGAGGTGAAGGACACCGCCACGCTGGACGCGGTGGCCGAGCACACCGACATCCTCCAGATTGGCGCGCGCAACATGCAGAACTTCAGCCTCCTGGAGGCGGTGGGCGAGCGCCGCAAGCCGGTGCTGCTCAAGCGCGGCATGAGCGCCACCATCAAGGAACTGCTGATGGCGGCCGAGTACATCGTCGCCCGCGGCAACACGCAGGTCATCCTCTGCGAGCGCGGCATCCGCACCTTCGAGACGATGACGCGCAACACGCTGGACCTCAACGCGGTGCCCATGCTCAAGGCGCTCTCGCACCTGCCCGTCTTCGTGGACCCCTCGCACGGCATCGGCGTGCGCAAGGCGGTGCCGGCGATGATGCGCGCGGCGACTGCGGTGGGTGCGGACGGCATCATCGTCGAGGTGCATCCGGATCCGCCGCGCGCCAAGTCGGACGGTGCCCAGTCGCTGGACTTCTCCGAGTTCGAGAAGTCCATGAACGAAGTCCGCGCCATCGCCCAGGCGATGGGCCGCGAAGTCGTGAGACTGGGGTAGGCCATGACGCTCAAGGATGCGCTGGGCAAGGTGGTCGGCCGGCGCGACCTCACCCGCGAGGAGATGGCCCGAGTCATGGGCCTGATGCTCGCGGGAGAGGCGTCGCCTGCCCAGGTGGGCGCGCTCGCGACGGCGCTCAAGATGAAGGGCGAGACAGAGGACGAAATCCTCGGCGCGGCGGAGGCCATGCGGGCCTGCGCGGCGAAGCTCGCTCCGAAAGCGGAGGTGGTGCTCGACACGTGCGGTACGGGCGGTGACGGGGCGCACACCTTCAACATCTCCACCGCGGTGGCCTTCGTGGCCGCCGGGGCGGGGGTGACGGTAGCCAAGCACGGCAACCGCGCCGTCTCCAGCCGCTGCGGCAGCGCGGACGTGCTGGCGGCGCTGGGCGTCTCCATGGAGCGCCCGCACGAGCGCGTGGCGCGGGACATCGACGAGCACGGCGTGGGCTTCCTCTTCGCGCCCTCGCACCACAGTGCGCTCAAGCACGTGGCGCAGGCGCGGAGGGATTTGGGCTTCCACAGCGTGTTCAACCTGCTGGGCCCGCTGACCAACCCGGCCGGCGCGCGCTATCAGCTCCTGGGCACCTTCGACGGCAGGCGCGTGGAGCAGACGGCGCGCGTGCTGGGGCGCCTGGGCAGCCGCCGCGCGTGGGTGGTGCACGGCGACGACGGGCTGGATGAAATCTCGCCCTGTTCGCCCACGCAGGTGGCGGAGCTGCGCGAGGACGGCACCGTGGTGACGTTCACCGTGACGCCCGGCGATGCAGGCCTGGAGGTGGTGTCCCGCGAGGCCATCGCCGGCGGCGACGCGGTGGAGAACGCGCAGCGGTTGCGCTCGCTGCTGGACGGAGAGCGCTCCGGGCTGCGCACGGCGGTGCTGCTCAACGCGGCGGCGGCGCTGGTGGTGGTGGGCCTGGTGACGGACCTGCTCGAGGGCGTGCGGAAGGCGGAGCACGCCATCGACTCGGGTGCGGCGTTGCGCAAGCTGAACGCGCTCATCCACGGGGCCGCGTCGTGAGCGGCGCACAGCGAGAAGGGCCGGCGTCCTCCGGGACGCTGGACCTCATCATGGCGCGCAAGCGCCGGGAGCTGGCCGTGCGTCCGCCCATGGCGCCGCGCCCGCGTCCGGCGCCGCGAGACTTCGCCGGGGCCCTGGTGGCGAAGGTGCCGGGGCGGCCGGTGAGCGTCATCGCGGAGGTGAAGCGCAAGAGTCCCTCGGGCGGCGCGTTTCCGCACGCGGACGTGGTGGCGGTGGCCCGGGCCTACGAGGCCGCGGGCGCCAGCGCCATCAGCGTGCTGACGGACGGGCCGGACTTCGGCGGGAGCCTGGAGGACCTGGTGGCGGTGCGGGCGGCGGTGTCCGTCCCGGTGCTGCGCAAGGACTTCCTGGTGGCCGCGCGCGACGTGGTGGACAGCGCGTCGTGGGGTGCGGACGCGGTGCTGCTCATCGCGGACGCGCTGGAGGACGGCGAGCTGCGGGAGATGCTGGCCGCCGCGCGCGAGGTGCGGGTGGCCGCGCTGGTGGAAGCGCACACGGAGGCGCACGCCGAGCGCGCGCTGGCCGCGGGCGCGGAGCTGGTGGGCATCAACAACCGCAACCTCGCCACGCTGAAGACGGACACGGGCACGGCGCTGCGGGTGATGCCGCGGCTGCGCTCGCGCTCCCGGGCGCTGGTGGCGGAGAGCGGGCTCAAGTCGCTCGCGGACCTGCTGGCGGCGCGCGAGGCGGGCGCGGACTCGGTACTGGTGGGCGAGTCGCTGCTGCGCGAGGCGGACCCCGGACGGGCACTGAGGCGGCTGCTCGGCACGGAGGGCTCCGTATGAGCGAGACGGAGCGAGGAAGCGCACGCAAGCCGCTGCCCCGCGCGGAGGACTCCGCATGAGCGTCCGCGTGAAGGTCTGCGGCGTCACCCGGCTGGAGGACGCACGAGCCGCATGGGATGCGGGCGTGGACGCGCTCGGGCTCAACTTCTACGCGAAGTCACCGCGCTGTGTGGACATGGCCACGGCGACGCTGTTGGCGGCCACGCGGCCTCCGCTGGGCGCGGTGGTGGGCGTGTTCGTCAACGCGCCCGCCGACGAAATCCGCGCGAAGGTGCGCGAGTGCGGCCTCACGGCCGTGCAGCTCCATGGCGACGAGCCACCGGAGGCCTGCCTGGGCTACGGCGTGCCCGTCATCAAGGCGCTGCGCGTGCGCGGCCCGGAAGACGTGGCGCAAGCTCGGCGGTACGTGGGCGTGGGGGATGTGGCGGGGCTGCTGCTGGACGGGGCGGCTCCGGGGTATGGCGGCGGGGGCGTCGGCTTCGACTGGTCGCTGGTGGCGTCGCTGTCTGGCTGTGGCGTGCCCGTGCTGGTGGCGGGAGGCCTGAAGCCGTCCAACGTGGCCGAGGCGGTGCGGGCGACGCGGCCGTACGGAGTGGATGTGGCCAGTGGGGTGGAGTCGGCCCCTGGCATCAAGGACCTGGACGCGGTGCGCGCCTTCGTGCGGCTCGCGAAGTCCATCAACCTCTGGGAGTGAGAAATGACCACGGAGACTACCGTCGGACGCTTCGGGCGCTACGGCGGGCGCTACGTGCCGGAGACGCTGGTGCCGGCGCTGCTGGAGCTGGAAGAGGCCTATGCGAAGGCGAGCGCGGATTCGTCTTTTGGCGAGGAAGTCGCGCGCGTGCTGAAGGAGTTCGTCGGCCGGCCCACGGTGCTGACGCCCGCGCGGCGACTCACCGAGGCGTGGGGTGGCGCGCACGTGTGGCTCAAGCGCGAGGACCTGGCGCACACGGGCGCGCACAAAATCAACAACACCGTGGGCCAGGTGCTGCTGGCCAAGCGCATGGGGAAGAAGCGCATCATCGCGGAGACGGGCGCGGGCCAGCACGGCGTGGCCACGGCCACCGCGTGCGCCCTCTTCGGCCTGCCATGTGAGGTGTACATGGGCGCGCTGGACGTGGAGCGCCAGTCGCTCAACGTCTTCCGCATGCGCGCGCTGGGCGCGGTGGTGAAGCCGGTGGAGTCGGGCTCGCGCACGCTGAAGGACGCGATGAACGAGGCCATGCGCACGTGGGTGTCGCAGGTCTCGGACACGCACTACGTCATCGGCAGCGCGGCGGGGCCGCACCCGTACCCCACGGTGGTGCGCGACTTCCAGTCCGTCATCGGCAAGGAGTTGCGCACGCAGGCGCAGGCGGCCTTCGGGAAGCTGCCGGACGCCATCATCGCGTGCGTGGGTGGTGGCTCGAATGCGATTGGCGTGCTGCACCCGTTCATCGGTGACAAGGACGTGCGGCTGGTGGGCGTGGAGGCGGCGGGGCACGGACTGGAGTCCGGGCAGCACGGCGCATCGCTGACGCTGGGGACGGAGGGCGTGCTGCACGGCTCGCGCTCGCTGGTGCTCCAGGATGAGCACGGACAGATTCAGGAGGCGCACAGCATCTCCGCCGGCCTGGACTACCCGGGCGTGGGGCCGGAGCTGGCGCACCTGGCGAAGACGGGGCGGATGGAGGTGCGCACCGCCACGGACGACGAGGCGCTGGCGGCGTTCTACGAGGTGGCGCGCACGGAGGGCATCCTCCCCGCGCTGGAGACCTCGCACGCCTTCGCGCGCGGGCGTGAATTGGCGCGCGACCTGGGCAAGGGCAAGTACCTGGTCATCAACTGCTCGGGCCGCGGGGACAAGGACGTGGCGACCATTTCCGCGCGGGGCGTGCCGCCGCCGGTGGGGGTGAAGTCGTGAGCGGAGAGATTGCACAGGCGTTCGCGAAGGCGAAGGCGCGAGGCGAGGGCGTCCTGGTGGCGTACGCCATGGCGGGAGACCCGGACCTGGCGCGCTCGGTGGACGTGTTCGCCGCGCTGGTGGAGGGTGGCGCGGACATCGTCGAAATCGGCGTGGCGTTCAGCGACCCGATTGCGGATGGCCCCGTCATCCAGGCCGCGTCCGAGCGGGCGCTGAAGGCGGGTTCCACGCTGAAGCGCGTGCTGGAAGAGGTGGTGCCTGAAGTCCGCAAGCGCTGCCCGCAGACGCCGCTGGTCATCATGACGTACGTCAACGTCATCATGGCCATGGGCGAGGAGCGCTTCGCGAAGCTGGCGCGGGAGCGCGGCGTGTCGGGCGCGATTCTTCCCGACCTGCCGCCCGAGGAGAGCGCGGGCCTCAGGGCCACGTTCGACGCGGCGGGCGTGGACCTGATTCCGCTGTGCGCGCCCACCACGCCGAAGGCCCGGGCCGAGGCGATTGCGCGCGACGCGCGGGGCTTCGTCTACTGCGTGTCCGTGTCGGGCGTGACGGGCATGCGGGCGGAGCTGCCGGCAGACTTGTCGCAGCGGCTGGACGTGGTGCGCAAGGCGTCGCCGGTGCCGGTGGTGGCGGGCTTCGGCATCTCCACGACGGAGCAGGCGCGCACGCTGTCGGCGCACGCGGACGGCGTGGTGGTGGGCAGCGCGCTGGTGCGCGCGGCGAATGCAGACGGGCCGAGCGCGGCGAAGGCGCTCTGCGCGGACATCAAGCGCGGCCTCAAGCGCTGAGCGGCGGACGGAGGGCAGGGCTCCCCTGCCCTCCCGTTCCCTGCCTGCCCTGGCAACGTCCAACTCTCTGGACGTGTCACGCGGGCGAATGCGCGCCTTGCGAGGGCCACATCGCTTCGGGCGGCCCCCATCGGTAGTCCCTGCCAAAGGCAGACTCCCAGATGATGAGCGCGCGCTCGCGGAGCGGCCCGGCTCGATTGTCGTAAGGGATAACCACTACAGGCAAACCCGCTCGTCGCCCGTGGCGCAGTCATTCCTCCTGTTCCTTTCGATTTTCGCTAATTCCAACTCAAATTTCCCGTCGGGCCGACATGAGGCGGTCAGGCACCGTGACGCGGAAGCGCCTGATTTACCTCGACAAACAATCAGGTCTGATAAGCATTCACGAATTCCATGCATGATTTCCGGCCATGCCAGCTCATCCCTTCCGACGGGCGAGCCCCGCCGCGCAGCCGATGCGCGGCTGGGCCCGGCTCCGTCGAGTCTGGCACGTCGGTATTCACAACAACCGGAGGGGAAAGATGCGAATTCATGCATGGGTGTGCCGTAGCGTGTGGAGTGCAGCCTTGGTCGGGACGCTCCTGGCGGGGTGCGGGGGCGAGACGGACGCCAACCGTGAGGAATTGAAGTCCTCGGAACCGGAATCCGAGGCAGTGTTCGAAGGCTTCACGCCCGCCGCTGACGCGCGGGGCGCCTCGGAAGATGCCCCCGGGCAGCCGGATGGAAGTGTTCACGCGGCAGGCATGTCCTGCACGGGCGGCACCGCGGGCTGGAGCCAGCAGCAGTGGTCGGCCTGGAACTCCAATTCGAACACCGTGGGGACCTACTCCTGCAGCGGGACTGTTTTTGGGGCCAGCGATGGCTCCACCGTTTCCGTCGCGGCGGCAGGAGCTGAGCGCACCGGCTCGGCCCAGATCCGCTGCAGCAATGGCACGTGGGTGTGGGTGAGCGGCACCTGCGACGGAAAGGTCGTCAGCACCCTGACCGCCACGGGGTACAACCTCGTGTGCTCCCACTCGGACCCCGTGCGGAGCAAGTGGATCGGCTGGTACGTGGCCGATCTCAAGCGCTGCGCGGATTTCGACGGGCTCGAGTGGTGGGTCGCTCAATACAACAGCAACAACGGTTGCTCGGCGTCCACCAACTACGATGGCTACGGCTCCAAGGACGCCTGCTTCCGCGCGAACTTCCAGATCGCCGCCGGCAGCGAATACACCGAAGCCCAATCGACCGGTCACATCGCCGCGCAGAGCGAGTACCTCGCTTGCGGTCCGCGCGGCGCGTATCCCTGGAGCAACATCTTCGCCGACGGAGCGAAGTGCAAGTACCGGCCCTGAGCGGGTCTAGCGTGCCGTTTTGAGGTGTGAGCCGGCATTCGCTTTCTGCCGGCTCGCATCCCTCGGGCTTCGCGGCTGATTCCAGCGCAGGAGCCCAGGACACGGCCTGCCAGAGCGCACCGAGGCCGCGCTCCGGCCCTACCCGTCATCAGGGCATCCGCTCAGGTCGAGATGCGGAGCGCCGTCCGCGCCGCCCAGCGGTACAGCCCGCCCACGGCGACGATGCCAAGCACCAGGGCGATGACCATGGTCGTCACCTCACCCAGCTCGTTCGGGATGGCCAGCGGCTCGCCCTTGCCCGTCGAGACGATCAACCCGGCCAGCGCGACGTTGAACAGGCTCTCGCCCACGATGAAGCCAGACATGATGAGCACGCCCAGTCGCTTGGCGGGCTCGCCCCAGCGCTGCTTGCTCGCCGCGCGCTCGAAGGCCCAGCCCGCCAGTGCGCCCACGACCACCGGCGCCGTGACGGCGCTGGGCAGGTAGATGGCGAGGCCCACGCCCAGCGGCGGCAGGCTGTAGCGGTCCTTGCTGACCTTCTTCACCACGAAGTTGATGACGACCAGGGTCAGGCCGAGCGCGGCGCCCCACAGCACGAGGTCCCACCGCAGGTCGCCGCCAATCACGCCCTTGGCCAGGGTTGAAATCAGGGTCGCCTGCGGCGCCGCCAGCGGCTGCGCCGAGATGGCATGGGCGTTGGGCGCGCCCGCGAAGCCGTAGGCCCGGTTCAGCAACGCCAGCACGGGAGGAACCACGGCCGAGCCCGCGACCACGCCGATGAGCAGGGCCACCTGCTGCTTCCACGGCGTCGCGTCCACCAGCTGGCCGGTCTTCAGGTCCTGCAGGTTGTCGTTGCCGATGACCGCCACGGCCAGCACCACCGTGGTGACGAACAGGGCGAATGCCACCAGCGCGGGGGCCACCTCGGGCCCGGTGACCTGCCGCCCGACGACGCCGACGCTGAGCGCGGCGCCCAGGATGGTGAGGATGGCGATGCCCGAGACAGGCGAGTTCGACGAGCCGATGAGGCCGGCCATGTAGCCGCAGACGGCGGCGGCACAGACGCCCGCGAGCAGGACATAGCCGATGCCCACGGCGACCAGCGGCACGCTCAGGCTCTCCAGAACGGTGCCCTGGAGGAAGCTCGCCAGGAGCCAGCCGGCCGGCACCAGGGAGAGCAGCGTCACCAACCCCACCGTGCGGATGGGCAGGTCCTGCTCCGTGCGGTCGAGCGCCTGTCCCTGCGTCTTGGCGCGCCGTGCCGCCTCCAGGGCGGACCGCAGGCCACCGATGACCGGCTTCGCCAGCCCCGCCAGGGTCACGATGGCCGCCGCGCCGATGGCGCCGGCGCCGAGCATGCGGACCTGGGTGCCCCAGATGCGCAGCGCGTGCTCCGACGCCGTGGCGCCCGGCATCGGGTTCATGGACGTGAGGAGCGGAACCAGGATGCCCCACGCAATCACGAGGCCGGCCAGCATCGCGATGCCGACCGTGATGCCCATCAGGTGTCCCGCGCCGATGAGCGCCAGCGAGCTGGCGGCACCGATGCCGGTGGCGCCGCTGCCCACCCTGAAATACCCGGCCACCTCACCTGCCATCAATTTGGCCGCGGCGGCCGCCGCGAACAGGGCCGAGGCAATGCTGCCCCAGATGACGGACATGAGGCCGGCCTTGCCTTCGGCCGCGCCGGAGCGCGAGGAGGTGCCGACCTTGAGCACCTCGGCGGCGGCCACGCCCTCGGGGTACGGAAGGTCGGAGGCGGAGACCAGCGCGCGGCGCAGCGGCACGGTGTACATCACGCCGAGCACGCCGCCGATGGCACACGCGCCGAACGTCGGCCAGAACGGCACGTCGGTCCACCAGCCGGTCATCAACAGGCCGGGCAGGACGAAGATGACGGAAGCGAGCGTGCCCGCCGCCGAGGCCAGCGTCTGGACGATGTTGTTCTCCTGGATGGTGGCGTTCTTGAAGGCGCTCAGGAGCGCCATCGAGATGACCGCCGCGGGGATGGAGGTCGCGAAGGTGAGGCCGACCTTCAGGCCCAGGTAGACCTGCGCCGCGGTGAACACCAGCGTGATGAGGACCCCGAGGGCCACCCCGCGCAGGGTGATCTCCTTCGGCTGGGAAGTCGTGACGGTGCTCAAGTGGAATGCTCCTTCACTGAGAGGCCCTGGTTGGCGACTCGGGGAGAAATGGTGCCGAGGATACAGGCGTCCCGTGCGGAGTCGTATTTGTTGGCTGTCGGAGGGGGCCGAGGGTTGCCAGGCGAAGCCACGGGAACCCGGGGCGGGCGACCTGGCCCCGGGAGGTGTCCCCCTCCACCTGCCAGATAGCGCTGACTCATACCTACTTCGCGAGTAGTCTCCGGGAGGACGGAGCGGTCCGCGCGGCTCCTCGCGAGGCACCTCATGGAGACTGGCAACCTCAATCCGGCCTTTCTTCCGCCGGGAACGCGAGTCGGCCCCTGGCGCGTGGTGGAGCCGCGAGGCCGCGGCACCTATGGCGCCGTCTACCGCGCAGTGAGCGACGAGGACGCACAGGTCACCGTGGCCCTCAAGCTCGCCTTGCATCCGTGGGATGAGCGCTTCGCGCGGGAGGCCGAGCTGCTCGCCCGCATCCGCCACCCATCCGTCCCGCGCCTCCTGGACCATGGGCAATGGCTGAACCCCGAGGGCAGCCGCTGCTACCCGTATGTCGCCATGGAGTTCGTGGAGGGCCTTCCACTCTATGACTGGGCGCGGGTGCGGCGCCCCACCTCGCGGCAGGTGCTCCAGCTCCTCGCGCGTCTGGCGCGGGCCCTGGAGGCCACACATGCCGCGAGGGGTGTCCATCGCGACGTGAAGGGTGACAACGTCCTGGTCCGCCACCCGGACGACCAGCCCTTCTTGATGGATTTCGGCGCGGGACACCACGTGGTCGCCGCGACGCTGACCTCGCCGGTATTCCCACCGGGAACACCGGCCTATCGCTCGCCGGAGGCCTGGCGCTTCGTGCGCTTCGGGAGCGAGGCACCGTCAGAGGCCTACGCGCCCGGGCCCGCGGACGATGTCTTCGCATTGGGCGTCACCGCCTATCGGCTGCTCACCGCCCGCTATCCCCTCTCCGTCGAGGAGCCACTGGCCGGGCATCTGGAGGACGCCAACAATCGTTCCCCGAGGGCGCACAACGTCCGCTGCGCCCTGGAGCTGGATGCGCTGGTGGCCCGGATGCTCATGCCCCACCCCGAGCCGAGGGGGAGCGCACGCGAGCTGGCCGAGGCGCTGGAGCGCGCCGCACGGAAGAAGAAGCCCGAGCTGGACGTGCCCCTCTTCACGGGAGAGGAGCCTCGGGTCCGTGACGTCCTCCCAGCGCCCCGGCGCGTCGTGGCCCCACCTCCGCGTGTAGCGAGGTGGCCGTGGTTCGCGGCGGCCAGCCTGGGAGCATCCCTGGCCTTGGCCGTCGGGCTGAGCAGGAACGCGAGCCACGTCGACGAGCCCACGACGGAGCCGCTGGCGGAGCAGGAGCACGCGAAGGACGGAGGCACCGTGGCCGTCGGGGACTCGGCGCTGACCGCGCCGGCGGCTCCGCTCCGAGCACCGTTCGCGTGGTCGGCCATCGCCGTGGACATGCCACCGAGGCCTCTTCCAGGACAGGCCCGGCCAGATACCAACGGCCGTTGTTTCACCCGAGGGCAGGTCGCCATCAACGGCGGCTGCTGGAGGAAGCTGGACGTCTCCGACATGAAGGAATGTGACGAAGAGTCCTATGTCTACAAGGGCGCCTGCTACACCCCGGTGTTCCCTCCCCCGCGCCCCGCCACTTCGGGCCCCACCGAGGGCGCCGACGGCGGATAGCGGGCATCAGGCAATGCGCATCCAGACGAGGCAACTGATGGATACGGACAACCTCCATACGGCCATCCGTCACCCATTCACACGGGCTTGGCTCGCGGTGGCCAGCCTGGTGGGAGCGTTGACCCTGGGAGACGGGTCGACCAGCGCCCTGGACCTGCCACCGCCGGATGCACACCCCCATCAACGGAGTGCCAGCAATCCCTGGCATGCCTCATCCCCTTACAGCCTCTAACAAATGCTCGGAGAGCTGTCGGTCGAGCTTGTGCAATTGTGCGGGCGGCATGCCCATCAACACGGGCTGCCGCGCCCAATTCATCTGACCGGGTAGTGTTAGAAAGCGCCGTCCTCGGGCAACATGAATGTCATGGTGTCGATGCCGGCAGCTTCGATGGCGGTCTTCACCTTCTCGTGGACGAGAATGACGTTGACCGCCTCCGCCAGCCGGAACATCAAGGCGCCTCCGGTTTTCGATGGGTCGACGACCAGATGGTCAATGTCAGAATCAATCATGCGCCGTTCCGTTCCGGGCGCGAACCGGGTGGCGTTCAGATCGGCTGCGGCGATGAGACCGACGAGGTTGAACGCGACGTGGTTGGTCGTTTCTGCCCCTGAGCTGTCGATGAGGACAGCTGGGAAGACTTCAAGGTTGTTGACCCCTGCGGCGGTCAAGGCGTCAAGCAATCGCTTCGTCATTAGCGCTGGCGTGGCGTCCCAGAACTCTGCCATGACGGTTTGCCTGTCCGTGGCTACCGGCACGCGCATGGGTAGCGCAGGATGGTTTTCGAGCGGTTCCCCTGAGTTCCAGAATCGGAAAGCATCGTCGTCGCGATACTCGACGCGGGCTTTGTAGAAGTGAGGGGGGTCAAAGCACTTGAGTACGTAGTAGGAGCCTTGCTCTGCGACGGGGTTGGCTGAGGTAACTGTCATGGTGATGGCCTGGCCTGTTCTGTGTCTTGGGTGACTGCGTTACGGTACTGGTCAGCGGCTTCACTGCGGACGACTTTCCCTTCCGCGACGAAGTGCACAAGCAGCACATCACGGGGCATGCTGCCGACCGAGGGGCCGGATAGGCCCAGACAGTGGACCGCTTCTCGACGGGGACCCCTCCGCCGGTCAGCCGATCTTCAACACCTGCGGTACACCACCGCCCATATAAACCGCCGAGAAGCGGCCCGTTCCGGAGATTCCCGTTGGCTGGACGTGCCAGCCGGACGTATCCGCCCACACGCGATAGAGCGCTCCTCCTTGATCGAGCATGACGGTGGGCCAGGTGGTCCCCGTTGCAACCGCCGAGATCTGGCCGATCAGATTCAAGCCGGTCGACTGCTTGTGCCAGCCCGCCGCGTCGCCCCAGATCTGGTAGAGATATCCGTTTTCGATCGCCATCACCTGAGGCACGCCGCCGCCCATGTTGACGGCTGAGATTTGCCCATTGATTGCAATTCCCGTGGACGCGACCTTCCATCCGGACGTCGTTCCGTAGACGTGATAGAGCACGCCGCCTTGGGCCAACATGATCGTCGGCCAGCTACCGCCCATGTTTACGGCGGAGATCTGGCCGATCAACGTCAGGCCGGTGGAGAGCTTCTGCCACCCCGAAGGCGTTCCCACGGTTTGGAAGAGGGTGCTGTTCTCGATACTCATCACGGCCGGCCAAGAGCCGCCCATGTTCACCGCGCTCATCGAGGTTGGGTCGCTCGCGATACCGGTATTGCCGAAGGTCCATCCACTGCTTACTCCATAGACCTGATAGAGCACGCCTTCCTGCGTCATCATGAGCTGCGGCCAGGACCCACCCATGTTGACGGCGGAAAGCTGAGAGGGATTGAACAGCAACCCCGTGTCGCCGCTCTGCCAACTTGCACCCGCGTTGGTGGAGTAAACCTGCCGGAGCGGTCCCGGCGCGCTCGCGCCTCCCTCTCCGACGTAAGTCTCGAAGTCCACGGAGCCGCCTCGAGTTCCGTGCTGCGCACCGGCACCGATGTGAAGAGCGAGGTGCAGATGAGCTCCGTAGCCGTTTTCCGAACCGTTCCCGGAGCCACCCGAGAGCGCAATCTGTTGTCCCTGTGCGACCTGAGCACCCAGGGAGACCTGGATTGAAGAAAGGTGCAGGTAGTCCGTCTTTGACCCATCGGGATGGTCAATGAACACCATGCGGCCCCCGGAACCGCCGATGGTATTCGTGACACCCACGACCGTGCCCGCTTTCACCGCGACGACGCGCGTTCCGGTTGGGCACACGTAGTCGGTTCCCGGATTCACGGAGCCCCGGGCCACGTGGTCTGCGAAGGAATCGGAGACCGCTCGCGACGAGGTCGGGTAGATGTAGCCGCCCGCTGCGAAAGCGGTCCGCGGAGCAGCCAAAGTGCCGCCGAATGCGAGCGCGGCAAGCGCGCCACTTCCGCCAATGAGGGTTCTTCTGCTCAGCCCTCCGTCCTTCGTCTGCTCCACATGCGCTTGGCGAATCCGGCCATTGCCTGTTGCTGACTTGTCCACGGCAGCACCTTTCTGTTCTTTACGGAAAAAGAGTTTTTACTGGATGATTTCTAATTTCTCCAGCGCGATACGCGATTGTCCAGGAGCCCGTCGAGGGGATGCTCATTGCCAGAAGTGACATTGATACGACTGGGTCACTTCCCGAAGGCGGTCATGGAACTCCGAGGGGAAATCCTCCTCTGAGGACACTTGAAGTGACCCATTCGTATTAAACACAGGCGCAGAATCAACCCCGCGTTTCCTTATGGGAGGGGGAGAGGTCGCGCACGTCGACGCCCTCGGGAACAGTGCGGGTCGGATACGGGCGGGCCCCCTTTGCCGCTCCTGGTAGACGCGATGGACGGCGGGGTGCATGAACGCGTCGAACGCGGGGCGCCCCAGGAGCTGGAGTTCTTGAAGGTGTGGGGCCGCGGCGGTAGTCGCAGGTCAGGTGGAACTCCGTCCGGAACGCACCCCACGCCCCCTTCTAGAAGGCAAGAGTGTCCGGCCTCGGGCGCTCGTGCGCGGAAGACGCGACTCCAACCGGGCGCCGTCTGGCACGATGCACGCCATGAAGACCCGAGGTCCCCAGGTGGTGCTCGTCCGGCACGGCGAGACGGTGTGGAGCCGGAGTGGCCAGCACACAGGCCGCACGGACGTGCCGTTGCTCGACGACGGGCGGAAGATGGCCGGGCTGCTCGCGACGCCGCTCAAGGAATGGCGCTTCGCCGAGGTGTGGACGAGCCCCCTGAGCCGCGCGGCCGAGACGTGCGCGCTGGCCGGCTTCGGCGACGTGGCGAAGCGGCGGCCGGACCTCATGGAGTGGGACTACGGCGACTACGAGGGCCGCACCGGCGACGAAATCCGCGCGGAGCGTCCGGGCTGGGCGCTGTGGAAGGACGGAGTGCCGAACGGAGAGACGGCCGCACAGGTAGGCGCCCGCGTGGACAGAGTCATCGCGGACGCCTGCGCGGTGAACGGAGACGTGCTCCTCTTCGCCCACGGCCACCTGCTGCGGGTGTTGGCAGCACGGTGGCTGGGGCTGCCGCCCGAGAGCGGGCGGCTGTTCATGCTGGGCACTGCGTCCATCAGCGTCCTCAGCCTCGACGGAGACGGCACGCAGCCCGTCATCGTCACCTGGAACGACATGACGCACCTGCGCTAGCAACCACCGGAATGGCGTCCACGCCATTTCCCCAGAACGCTGCGGTTTCCCCCTAGAGCGCCGAACAGGTTAGGTCACGCCGCGTGCTGGTAGCGCGCGGCGACCTCGAGGTTTTGGACGACCGCGAGTCGCCTGAGGTCAAAGAGGTTGCGGCGCGTGCCTCGGTAACGAGCCTTCGG
>NZ_JAAIYA010000169.1 GCF_010894405.1 Pyxidicoccus caerfyrddinensis | reverse complement strand
GTGTAAGCGTGGTAACACGTTGAGCTAACCGGTACTAATGGGTCGAGCGGCTTACTTTCCCCGTTCTCTTCCATGCCTCCTCTAGGGGCGTAAGGGACTCGGGGCCAAGGCCGAGGCTCGAGTGCGACAATGCACTCGCCCGGAAGACACTTCTAAAAATAGGCACGGCGAGACTTTCTTCTCGCAGAGAATTGAAACTTACCCTTTGTATGCACTGTCGCTTGTTTTCCGGTGGCTATGTCGGAGGGGTCCCACCCGTTCCCATCCCGAACACGG
>NZ_JAAIYA010000168.1 GCF_010894405.1 Pyxidicoccus caerfyrddinensis | reverse complement strand
TGTGTAAGCGTGGTAACACGTTGAGCTAACCGGTACTAATGGGTCGAGCGGCTTACTTTCCCCGTTCTCTTCCATGCCTCCTCTAGGGGCGTAAGGGACTCGGGGCCAAGGCCGAGGCTCGAGTGCGTAATGGCACTCGCCCGGAAGACGCTTCTAAAAATAGGCACGGCGAGACTTTCTTCTCGCAGAGAATTGAAACTTACCCTTTGTATGCACTGTCGCTTGTTTTCCGGTGGCTATGTCGGAGGGGTCCCACCCGTTCCCATCCCGAACACGG
>NZ_JAAIYA010000167.1 GCF_010894405.1 Pyxidicoccus caerfyrddinensis | reverse complement strand
GACTGGCCCGCTCTGTCGGTACGTCGAAGCCTCCCGGCTCCATCGCACCTGGCGAAGCCAATCCCCTGCGAGAACTTCTCTCAGCAGAAATTGAACTTACCCTTCGTATGCACTTGTCAAAGAACGCGGAGCCGAGTCTTTTGGACTCGGTCCTTCAAAACCAAACAGCAAGCCCATGTATTACGACAGATTGTGATTCGGAAACGTTGACCTGGTCGACCTGACAGCCCGAAGGCTGCTGGCATCCCCTACTCGCACCGAGGTGCGTGTCGGATGCCCGGTCTCCTTAGAAAGGAGGTGATCCAGCCGCAGGTTCCCCTAC
>NZ_JAAIYA010000166.1 GCF_010894405.1 Pyxidicoccus caerfyrddinensis | reverse complement strand
GCCCCACGCAGCCGGTGAGCGTCGTCACGCAGCGCCGCGAGCGCCAATCCGCACGCGTCCGCGTGCCGCACGCCTCGCAGCGCCGGCGCTCGCTGTCGACCCTCACCTCACGGGTTGCAACGGGGCGAGCAGTCGTTCGAGCCATGGCGGTATCCCCTCTCAGAAGGGCAACACCCGGGGCTCAGGCCATATTTGCCGGTGTAGTTTTTTTTCGAGCACCAGCAGCGCGGCTGTCTCGGCCAGCGCCTTCTCCTTGCGGTGCAGCTCGCGCTCGAGCTCCTTCACCCGCTTCTCGGCGGCGGCCAGCCGCTTGCGCTCCTTGGCGGGCA
>NZ_JAAIYA010000165.1 GCF_010894405.1 Pyxidicoccus caerfyrddinensis | reverse complement strand
CACCTGGTACTGCCCACCGAGCTGGCGGATGAGCAGTTCGCTGTCGGCATAGACGTCCACCTCGCGCGCGCCCATCGACTTCGCGTGCTTCAGGCCCAGCAGGAGCCCCTGGTACTCGGCGGAGTTGTTCGTCTGCGTCCCGAGGAAGCGGCCCAGTCGCGCCACCACGTGGCCTTCGGGGTCCGTCACCACCGCGCCCGCGCCCGCGGGCCCGGGGTTTCCTCTCGCGGCGCCGTCCGAATAGACGCGCACGCGAGGAAGCGGCTCGGAAGGAGGGGACGGCTCCACCGCTGTCGAGGCGGGAGCCGAGGTCGCCGTCACTCCGTCGTCGGCCCTCGAGGGAGGGCCCAGACGGGTGGCGGCTTCGTCGAGAAGCTG
>NZ_JAAIYA010000164.1 GCF_010894405.1 Pyxidicoccus caerfyrddinensis | reverse complement strand
GTCAGCACGCGCAAGGAATTGCCGCTGGTGTTCGTGGGCATCGCCTTCGCCGCGGGCGGGTCGCAGGAGCCCGCCGCGAAGCTGGGCATCGCGGACCTGTCCTACCGCATGCTGCTGGAGGGCGCAGGCAAGCGCGACACGGTGGCGCTGGACAACGCGTTCGCGGACCTGGGCGTGTCGCCCGCGCTGTCGGTGGACCCGGACGGCGCCTTCGTGGGCGCGCGCGTGCTCACGACCAACGTGGACGCGGCGATGAGCCTGCTGTCGGACGTCGTCCTGCGGCCCACCTTCGACGCGAAGGCCTTCGAGCGCCGCAAGAAGCAGCAGCTGGGCGAGCTGGTGCGCCGCATGGGCGACCCGAACTTCCTGGCGCAGCAG
>NZ_JAAIYA010000163.1 GCF_010894405.1 Pyxidicoccus caerfyrddinensis | reverse complement strand
ATCTATGTTCTCGGACATATCTCTGGAATAGATAAAAGAGAAGCTAAAAAAATATACAATCATCGACCATACAAGTCCCGTGTTGCACTCCAGAAGGTTCTCTCTGAGAAGGCCTATGAACTCGCTATAGGATTCCTCCGAGTTCCAGAGAGTCAGGAATTACTCGACAATACAGATATCCATCCAGATCAATATCCACTTGCGAGATATATTCTTGAACACGGAGTGAATTCGAATAATTTCACAGATCATATTAGATCAATGATAACACTCTATCCAGATGTCAATCGTGATACACTCGAATTCATTTTATCTGCTTATTCCCAGATTGGCAGAGAGAAACGAGTGAGCTCGACACATACACAGGCCCGAAAAAAGA
>NZ_JAAIYA010000162.1 GCF_010894405.1 Pyxidicoccus caerfyrddinensis | reverse complement strand
CGGAAAGCAGGACCGCAATCCACCACGATGAACGCCGGGACACACCTCGGAGTGTGCCTCCTAGCTCCTCCGAGGAGAAGCGCCCTGACGTCCGAGCTCGATGATGTCCAGTCGCTCCCTCCCGCCGCCTCCCCGGCGACGGAGGTAGCGTCATCACTGACCTCTAGAGCGGTTTCTCATGGAACGCCCGGCTGTCCGCTCGCCCCCCAGCCAGGACGCCTCGGCATGGCGCGTGGGGAAGGCCATCCCCACTCTTCCGAAAGCCTTCTTGGAGGGAGCGCCAACCATGAACTTTCCCAGCCATGTGAATGTCCCCAGTGAGACGCGCGAGGAGATCATCGACCTGCTGAACAACCTGCTGGCCGACTCCATCGACCTGCA
>NZ_JAAIYA010000161.1 GCF_010894405.1 Pyxidicoccus caerfyrddinensis | reverse complement strand
GGATACACCGGCTTGAACGCCTCGACGATGCGGTGGAAGTCGTCCGCGGACTGCCGGATGGTGAGCTGACTCCAGTCCGTCGGCGTGGGGCGGCTCGGCCCGAAGTAGCGATGCTCCACGGAGAGCTGATTGGCGTCGAGCAGTTGCGTGGGCTCGCGTCGCGACGGCTCCGTGGAGACGAAGTAGCCCCCCGAGTAGAGCACCATGGGACTGGAGCGCGAGATGTGCAGCAGCGTCAAACGCTGGCGGAAGCGCTGGCCGTCCGGATGGGCATGGTCCACCGGCTGCTCGAACTCCATGACGAAGAAGCGGTGGTTCGGCAGCTGCGGGCCCGCGGGCTCCTCGCGCACCGTGAGGCCGGGGATGCGGGCCAGTTGCACGAG
>NZ_JAAIYA010000160.1 GCF_010894405.1 Pyxidicoccus caerfyrddinensis | reverse complement strand
GTGCTGCTGGTCCTGGAAGAGCTCCGCGGACAGCTTGGGGTCCTCCATGAAGATGAGCCGGTAGGTCTCCGGGTGCTTCAGGCCAAAGGACACGTAGGCCTCCGCCATGCGTGACAGCCGCTCCACGGGCTCCTTCACGGTGGCCGGCGGCTCCAGCGCCGCGAGCAGCTCCTGGAAGCCGCGCACGCACAGCTCCCGCGCGATGGCGTCGCGGTTCTCGAAGTGCAGGTAGAGCGTCGCGGGCGCGTACTCCACCGCGTCCGCCAGCTTGCGCATGGAGAGGGCCCCGAACCCCTCCTTCATCACCATGTCGCGAGCCACCCGGAGGATGTTCTCCCGCAGCTCCGCCCGCTGTCGCTCCTTGCGCTCCGTGATGCCCATGTCACGAG
>NZ_JAAIYA010000015.1:119163-282155 GCF_010894405.1 Pyxidicoccus caerfyrddinensis | reverse complement strand
CGCGCTGGAAGAAGCTCTTCAGCGAGTCCAAGGGCGCCGACGTCTGGTTCCCCGAGGAGATTCGCATCTACGACGAGGTGGAGAAGGCCAACTCCACCGTCATCCTCATCAAGTCCATCGACCTGCGGTCGCTGGAAGCCAACCTCTTCACCAAGGCGTGGCTCGAGAGCAAGAGCCGATGAGCCCGCGGACCCTCACCGTGGCCGCGGCGCTGACCGCGGCCCTCGTCGGCGCCCCCGCGCTCGCCCAGTCGGAGGGCGCCGCGGGCTCGGCCGGCTCCAACGACCGGCCCGACGAGAATGCCCTCTTCGGCGGCGAGTCCGAGAAGCCCGCCGAGGCCACGCCCTCCCCTTCCGCTTCCCAAGACGAGGCCCCGGCGGACCGTCCCAGCGAGGACGCCGTCTTCGGCGGGGACGACAGCGCGACGGCGGACCCGACGTCGGCCGGCGAGCCGGCGGCGCGGCAGCCCTCGCTCACCGAGCCCTCCCCGGCCCCCGGGGACAGGGACTCGGACGCGCTGGATGGCCCGGCGACGCGCAGCGCGTTCGACTCCGACGAGGCAGTGGATGACCCGCTGAAGATTGGCGGCCAGTTCTATCTGCGCGCCAACGTGGCGGCGAACGAGGGCGTGTCCTTCGGCAACACGTCCTTCACCGCGCCCACGCTGGTGGACGGCTACTTCGACGCGCGTCCCACGGACCGGCTGCGCGGCTTCGTGGTGGGGCGGTTGAGCTACGACCCCACCGTCTCCACGCAGACCACGGAGGGCGCGCCGTCCAACCCGCGCGTCCTGCTGGACCAGGCGTGGCTGCGCTTCGACCTGGCGCGCACGGTGTTCTTCACCGTGGGCAAGCAGCACGTGAAGTGGGGCACGGGGCAGATCTGGAACCCCACCGACTTCCTGTCCCCCCAGCGCAAGAACCCGCTGGCCTTCGTGGACCTGCGCACCGGCGTGTCCATGGTGAAGCTGCACGTGCCGTGGGAGGCGCGGGGCTGGAACTTCTACGGCATCGCCGTGGTGGACGACCTGGGCACCGACGCGGGCGCCGTCACCGACGCCACGGGGGGCCCCACGCGGCCCGGCGGCGAGGACCCGGTCAACCGGCTCAGCCGCATTGGCGGTGCGCTGCGCGCGGAGGTGGTGGTGGGCCCCGCGGAGGTGGGCGTCAGCGCCGTGGCCCAGCGCGGCCGCAAGCCCCGCTTCGGCCTGGACCTGTCCTCCGCCCTGGGCCCCATCGACGTCTACGGCGAGCTCGCCATCAAGAAGGGCACGGACCGGCCCCTGTACCGGCTGCCAGAGGGCACCACGCTGGAGGACATCTTCCAGAATGGCATCCAGGTGGAGTCGTACGTTCCCGGGGGCCTCACGCCCCAGGTGACGGGCGGCGCCAACTACACCTTCCCCTACGGGCAGAACGACCTGGCCGTGGTGGGCGTGGAGTACTTCTACAACTCGACGGGCTACACCAGCTCCGTGGGGTACCCGTACCTCATTGCCCAGAGCGCCTTCCAGCCGCTGTACGTGGGCCGCCACTACGGCGCGGCGTACCTCTTCCTCAACCAGCCCTTCGACTGGGACCACACGGCCTTCAACTTCTTCACGCTGGGCAACCTGTCCGACCGCTCCTATACGAGCCGGCTCAACGTGACGTACCGGGCGCTCACCTACCTCACGGTGGAGGCGTTCGGCGCCGTGCACTACGGCCACAAGGGCGGTGAGCTCCGGCTCGGCTTCTCCGTGCCCGACGTCACCGTCAACGGCGAGGACATCCAGGGCTTCAGCGTGGCCGCTCCCACCTTCGAGCTGGGCGCCGGCCTGCGCATCAGCCTCTGACGCGCGGACACTTCCGTGGCTCCCAGGGCCGCGCCTCCTTCGTTGGAGGCGCGGCCCTTCGCGTCTTCGGGGACGTGAGTGTCTCGCGCGTGACGGCTGGCGCGCGAGAGGCTGCTCTCGCGCTCGGGTGTGGCTAGAGGTGCGGCATGGACCTCATCTCGGATGTCGTCATCCTGGGCGCGGGTGCCTCGGGGCTCGCAGCCGCGGCCTCGCTGAGGCGGGCAGGGCTGCGCGTCGCGGTGCTGGAGGCGCGCGAGCGATGGGGCGGGCGCGTGGCCACCGTCCATGACCCCGTCACGGAGGTTCCGCTCGAGTTGGGGGCGGAGTTCGTCCACGGCGCGCCGGAGTCGCTGCGGAAGCTCGCTCGGCGGGCCCGGCTGTCCATCCGGGCGTGCAATGACATGCATGCGCTGTCGTGGAAGGGGCGCTTCGGAGATGGCGAGGAGTCCTTCCGCTTCCTGGACGCGCTCGCCTCCGCGAAGCCTCCGGACCGGCCCGTGGCGGAGCTGCTGCGGGAGCGGGCGAAGGCCGAGCGCTGGTCCCCGCTCCAGGTGGCCATGGGCCGGGCCTACGTGGAGGGCTTCTACGCGGCGAACCCGGACACCGCGAGCACGCTGGCCATCGCTCGGATGGAGACGGCCGCGGAGGAGCTGGGCGGCACCACGCCGTCGCGGGTGATGGAGGGGTATGACCGGGTGCTTCGCGAGCTGGCCCGGCCGTTGATGGAGCACCCGGGGACGGTGTTCCTGAACGCGGTGGCGGAGGAGGTCCGCTGGGCAGCCGGTGAGGTGCGGGTGCGCGTGCGCACGCGGCAGGGAGTGGCGCTCGGGCAGGTGCGGGCGAAGCAGGCCGTGGTGACGCTTCCGCTGGGCGTGCTGCGGGCGCGGCCTCCGGAGCCCGGCGCGGTGCGCTTCGTGCCGCGGCTGCCGGAGAAGGAACGGGCCTGCGGCCGGCTGGAGATGGGCGCGCTGGTGAAGGTGCTGCTGCGCTTCCGCACCGCCTTCTGGAGCGAGCGCGAGGACACACGGCGGTTCGGCTTCTTCCATGGGCCGTCACTGCCGGTGCCCACGTGGTGGACGCTGTCGCCTCGCGAGTCCCGGCACCTGGTGGGCTGGGCCGGCGGTCCGGGTGCGGACGCGCTGACCGGGCTGCAAGAGGAGGAGGTGCTGGCGAGCGCGGTGGAGTCGCTCGCGCGCATCTTCCGGCTGCCGCGACAGGCGCTGCATGAGCTGCTCGAGGCGTGGCACGTGCAGGACTGGCAACGCGAGCCGTTCACCCGGGGCGGGTATGCCGTCATTCCGGCGGGCGCGGCGGACGCCATGGAGGCGCTCGCCACTCCCGTGGAGGGCACGCTGTTCTTCGCGGGCGAGGCCACGAATACCGAGGGCGAGGAAGGCACCGTGCATGGTGCCATCGCGACCGGAGAGCGCGCGGCGCGTGAGGTGCTGGCGCGGACCCGGCGGAGGATGTGAGGGCTGCTGACGGCGACGTGGGTCCGGCGCTCGTTGGAACGCGGGCACGGCGGGAGCCTTCCGGAAGCGGGCGGAGGGCTCCCTGTTCGGAAAGGTCGGGGGTTTTGCGGCGTGAAATGTCCCGACCTTTCCGAACAGGGAGCTCGGTGGGTCGCCGCCCGGGCGGCCCGTCGGGCGGAGCTTCGCTGGCCGGGCTGAAGGACCATCCTCTGGTGGACACCTTCCAGGCATGCGCCTGTGGATTGCTCTCGCTGCTGGATTGAGCCTCGGTCAGACGCCGGATGTGACGCCGGTGCCTCCTCCGCAGGACCCGTTGGTCGACGACCCTGCCGCGGAAGCGCTGAAGGATGCCTATGAGGAAGCCTCCAGGCAGGCAGAGGGCGCGCGGCCTCCTGAGGGCTATGTGGTTCAGCAACCGCCCGACCCGCGCGCCGCTCCACCGCTGATCGTGCCAGTCCTTCCCGATGGCTACGGCCCCGTGACGCCGGGCCAGATGGCCAACGAAGAAGCAGCACAGGTGTATCAGCCCCTGCCCTCGCCCTGGGATACCGCGGCGCAGGACGAGTCGGGCACGGGCGGCAGTGGCAGTGCTACGTCGTCGGACACGGAGGCCGCGCCCGCGGCCACTTCCGGCCAGGGAGGCCAAACCTCCGCGACGGGCGCGACTCCCCAGACGACGGGCACGCAGGGCGCAAGCACCACGGGGGCCACGACACAGGATGCGACGGGTGGCGCGGGCACCGCCGGAGGTTCGGCGGCAACGAGCCAGGGTGCGGGCACGAGTGCGGGCACCGGTGGGAGCGTGAGGCAGGGCGCGACCGGTGGCTCGGGCACCGCCGGAAATTCCGCTGCAACGAGCCAGGGTGCGAGCACAAGCGCGGGAACCAGCGGAAGCGTGAGCCAGGGCGCGACTGGTGGCGCTGGTACCGCCGGAGGTTCGGACGCAACAGGCCAGGGCGCGACCGGTGGCGCGGGCACCAGCGGAAGCGTGAGCCAGGACGCGACCGGTGGCGCGGGCGCGACGAGTCAGGACGCAACCGGGAGCACGGGCAGCACCAGCGGCTCGGGAGCGACGGGGCAGGACGCGACGGGAGGCACGTTCATCGGGGGCCGTTCGGTCGTGACGGGGCGGCCCCCGGAGATCATCGGTGGCCGTTCGGTTGTATCGGGCCAGGGGAGCACCGGCAGCGTCGAGACCCCGGAAGTAGAAGCGCCGGAAGCGACCGGAGGTGCGGGCACGAGCGGGAGCCCGGACACGACGGGTCGGAATGCGACCGATCTAACAGGCACTGAGGGTGGCCCGGGAGCAACGACCCAGGACGCGACCGGAGGTACGGGCACCAGCGGAAGCCTGGATACGACAGGCCAGGATGCGACCGGTGGGTCGGGCACCGTAGAGGGCTCGGGAGCCACGAGCCCGAGCGAGACCGGAGCCACTGGCACCAGCGGAAGCCTGGGCACGACGGGCCAGGATGCGACCGGCGGCTCGGGCACGGTGGAAGGCACGGGAGCCACGAGCCCGAGCGAGACCGGAGCCACTGGCACCGGCGGGAGCCTGGACACGACGGGCCAGGATGCGACCGGTGGCACCGGCACCGTGGGTGGCTCGGGCGCGACTGGAGGCACGGGCGGCGCCGGTAGCACGGAAACAACGGACCAGGACACGACAGGCGCGGGTGCGGTCACACAGGATGGAACGAGTGGCTCGACCGCCGCGGCAGGACTCCAGCAGGCCGCTCCGTCCTCCGCGGAGCCCGCCGTTGGCTTTGGTGGCGGTGCCGCGCAGGACGCGACGGGTGGCGCGGGCACGGTGGGTATGGGCGCGGCGCCGGGCACCAGCGCGGCCAACACGCTCACCTCGCAACAGCAACTCCTCCAGCTCCAGGCCCGCCTCCAGCAACTCGAAGCCGAGCTGAAGACGCGCGACGAGGCGCTGAAGACGCGCGACGACCAGCTCGCCGCGGAAACCACCGTCGTGGAGGAGCACATCGACGACACCAGTGAGCGCGCCGCCGAGGTGGAGCAGTCCCGCCAGCAGCGGCTGACCGACATCCAGACCGCCGGACAGTGGCTGCTCGCCGCGGACCAGGCCCTCGAGAAGGGCGAGCTGACCGTGGACAACGCCCTGAGCCTCGCGGACCGCGCCTTCGAGAACGTGCGCACCACAGCCGTCGCCTCCGGCCAGGGCAACGTCGTCGTCCACGCGGAGCGGGCCCGCGCCCACATCAACCGCGCCCGGGATGCCGCCAGCAACCGAGACGTCTACGGCGCCCGCCTCGCCCTCTCGGATGCCGGCCTCGAGCTGCGGTTCGCCCGCGAGGCCAACCTGGAGCGCCAGTCCACCGGCAACCTCCTGCTCAGCCCGTGAAGAACGGCGTCGCCTCCGCGGGCGCGCCCTGCGGACGGCAGATGAGATAGCCCTGCACGTAGTCCACTCCGTGCGCGCGCACCCAGCGCAGCTCCTCCGGCGTCTCGATTCCCTCCGCCACCGTCTGGATGCCGAGCTGCCGCGCAATCTCCAGCATCTTCCGCACGATGGCCCCCTTGTACGGGTCCACGTGGACGTCGCGCACCAGCTCCATGTCCAGCTTGATGATGTCCGGCCGCAACTGGTGGATGAGGTTCAGCGACGAGTACCCCGCCCCCAGGTCGTCCAGCGCCACCCGGAAGCCCGCCTGGCGGTAGAAGTTGATGATGCCCTTCAGGTGGGACGCGTCCGCCGCGCGGTCCGACTCGATGACCTCGAACACCACGCTCTGCGCCGGAATGCCCGCCTCGGTGATGGCCGCCACCGTCGAGCGCAGGCAGTACGCCGGGTCATAGATGGCCGTCGGCGTGAAGTTGATGAACAGGTGCGTGCGCAGCTGGTGCCGCACGGCCTCGCGGATGGCCGTGGTGCGCGCCGCCAGGTCCAGCTGGAACAGCAGGTCCGCGTCTCGCGCCGTCTGGAACATCCGCCCCGGCGGCACCAACGTGCCGTCCCGCTCGCGGCCGCGCATCAGCGCCTCGTGGGCGAAGATGCGCCGCGTGTCCTGCGCGTGGACGATGGGCTGGAAGTGCGAGGTGAGCCGCTGCTCGGCCAGCATGTCCATCAGCCAGCCCGCCTGCGCCAACGTGGCGAACTGCTGCAGCGAGCCCACGCGCGGGTAGTCCGCCAGCCCCGGCTCCGCGTCGCCCGCCACGAAGAGCGCGCGCGTGCCCCGCGTCTCCTCCTGCGTCAGCGCCTCCACCGCGCTCACCGCCACCCGCCCCAGCTCCCCGTCCGCCACCCACACCACGACGCACTGTGCCTCCGGGCGCACCTGGTACTCGCGCTCCGTCTCCCGCAGGAAGGCCACCAGCTTGCCGAAGCTGTGGCCCAACGGGCACCACAGGAACAGGCGCCCAGCGCCCTCCAGCTTCGCCGGCAGCTCCTGGCACCGGCCGCACAGCCGCGTCGTGGTGTCGCTCACGGGCCTTCTCCTATTCCGTCTCGCGGAAGATGAGCAGCCCGCGCACCGTCTCCGTCGCGTAGATGTAGCCGTCGCCCGGCACGCGCAGGGTGTTGAGCCCGTCGAAGAAGGTGAGGCCGCGGCTCAGGTCCGACTCGCGCCACGTGTTGTAGTAGCCCACCTGGCGCGGCTCGCCCGGCACCGAGACGTCCAGCACGCGCAGCCCGTCCTGGTAGTAGGCCACGTACAGCTTCGAGCCGGCCAACGCCACCGAGCGGATGGACACCTCCGGGCGCATGCGGAACTCGCCCATCTGCTCCGGCGCCTGCGGCACCGTCACGTTCAGCACGCTCAGGTGCGCGCCCCAGTCCTCGCCCGCGTCGAAGGCCACCGTCCGGCTGCCCACCGTGCCCACCACCGTGGTGCGCGAGGTGGAGCCCCCGAAGCGTCCCAGGAACTTCGGCTTCGCCGGGTTCGTGACGTCCGACACCGTCATGCCGTAGGTCCAGTGGCTCACGTACAGCCTGCCGCCCAGGGCCGTCACGTCCAGCGGACGCTCGCCCACGGTGGGCTCGGCGCCCTCGACGAAGTAGCGCGTGAGCAGCGTCGGCGCGGTGGGCGTGGTGATGTCGTAGACGAGCACCTCGGCGTTGGGATACGGCGACGCCGCGTAGAGGATGTTCCCGTCCACCGCCAGCGCATTCACCTCCACGGCCTTGTCCGGCACGGAGCGCACGCGCGCGGGCGCCTCGGGGTCCGTCAGGTCGAACACCGCGATGCCGCTGTTCTTGGTGGCCAGGTAGAGCGTGGTGCCGTTCACCAGCACGTCGTTGTAGACGTCGTCGGAGGGCTTGGACTCGGCCGCCTTGCGCGGCGCGTCGGGCTTGCTCACGTCGTAGATGAAGAGCCCCTCCCGGCCGGCGGTGACGTACGCATGGCCGTTGGCCACCGCCAGCTCCGTGGCGCTGCCGCGCGGCAGCGCGATTTCTCCGACGAGCTGCACCTTGTCGGAGTCCGTCTCGCCCGCGCGGCGCGACACGCGCACGGCCTCGAAGGTGCCCTGCAGGTCGAGCTGACCGTTCTGGCAGCGACGGAACATGCCCGCCAGCTGCCCCGGCCCCGTGGACGCACAGCCCGCGAGGGCGAAGCGCAGGTTGATGTCGTCCGTGCCCACCAGGTCGCTGGCCAGGAAGAAGGTGTCACTGGAGACCTGCCGCTCCGTCACCGTCAGCCCGAGCATCGACGCGCCGCTGGCCAGGCCCGACAGCCGCATGGAGCCGGCGGCGCCCGTGCCGTCATTCAGTTGGACGTTGAGATTCCACACGCCCTCGGGTTGCAGCCCCGCGAGGCTGGAACGCTGACATGATGACAGGTCGATGGCTTCGAGCTGACACTCGGCCTTGGCATTGGACGTACCGTCCTTGCCGCAACCGAGGGCGAGGACCAGGGTGGAGGACAGTGCAAAAAGGCGTCTCATGGCCCCCATCCATATCATCGGGCGCCCGCACCAGACGAAGGCCCCTTGTTCCACGCACGCCCGAGTGCGAGACGCTCACTGTCCGGCAAGTAAACGGAAAGAAATAATCCAGGCGCTTGTATACCTGAGCCCCTGGGAGGGAACCTCCCAGGACTCTGCCCTCTCGCCCGTTCCCCATTCGAAGAGGTGACCCCCTGTGAACCCACGCCCCCTCGCAGCCGCCATGCTGGCACTGCTCCTCCCCGGGCTGGCGCTCGCCCAGTTCTACGTCGTGCCGCGACGGCCCGGGAAATCGCCGGTGAACAGCTACAAGTTCGAGTGGCGGCACGTGGACATCCTCGTGGGCCCCAATGCCGCGGGACTGGCCAAGCCCCCGGAGCGCACCGCGCACGACCAGCCACCTGGCACGCAGGGAGGCGCCAACCCGGACGTGCCCACCACGTCTCCCGAGACGAGTGACCCGCGTGAGATGCCGAGCGGCCCGTCCCCGGAGACCAGCCAGCAGACCTCCGAGCCCCCCACGAGCCCGGGAGCGCCCCCGGTGTCGGTGATGGAGCCGTCCGACGGCGGTGTGCCACCTCCGGCCACCGCGGGGACGCCGAGCGCCACGGATGGGGGCACCCTGGTGAGCGCCGCGGGCTCGGCGGACGGCGGCCTGGCGGACGGCGGCGTGGCGTCGCTGGGGCTGGGCGGCGCCGACGGCGGCTTCAACTACACCTACGCGAAGACGCTCGGGGACAAGACGGGCGGCGTGCGCTTCTACTTCTACGAGCGCGAGCGCGTGGTGGCCGAGCGGGCCGCGCCCGTCATCGAGGAGGCGTACCGCTACCTCGTGGACACGTTCCAGTACGTCCCCACGCAGACGTTCCCGTACATCCTCTACAGCAGCTACCAGGAGTTCCTGCAGACCAACCTCTTCCAGGTGTCCGAGGGCACGCTGGGCCTCACCAGCACCGGCGAGGACCTGAAGCTGACGCTGCCGTACCTGGGTGACCACCGCCTCTTCGAGGAGATCTCCACCCACGAGTTGTCGCACCAGTTCACCATCCAGAAGGTGCGCACCGTGGCGGAGCAGGCGAAGGTGTTCGGAGACCCGCTGGCGGGCATGCCGCTGTGGTTCATCGAAGGCCTGGCCGAGTTCTACGCCAAGCGCGGCATGGACCCGGAAGCGGAGATGCTGGTGCGGGACCTGCTGGTGAACCCGGACCTGTACAAGGGCTACGCGTTCCTCGACTTCTTCTCGCCCGGGCCCTACGGCTACCTGTGGATCTACAAGGTGGGCCAGGTGCGCTGCACCTTCCTCGAGGAGGAGTACGGCAAGGGCTTCATCCAGCGCGTGCTGGAGGAGTCGCCGCGGCTGGTGGGCGGCTCGCGCGACTCGCCGTCGCTCAAGTTCGAGGAGCTGCTGGAGCGGCTCACCGGGGATGACCCGAAGCGGCTGGCGGCGCGGTTCGAGAACTGGCTGAAGCGCCGGGCCTTCAAGACGTACCTGAACTCGGAGCAGGCCGCTCCGGTGATGGACATGCTGGACAAGTCGCCCGGCTACATCACCTCCATGACCAGCTCGCCGGACGGGCAGGTGCTGGCGCTGCGCACGATTGTGCCGGAGACGGGCGAGAGCCGGCTGTACCTCGTGGACCCGCGGGCGCCGGAGAAGACGTTGCGGGTGACGAGCGACGGCGCGCCGGGTGTGGAGTCCCTGCACCCCATCTCCGGGCGCAGCTTCGCGCTGACCGGGAACAAGCTGGCCTTCATCGCGGAGATGATTGGCCGCGACGTCATCTACGTGCAGGACTACGCGCACGTGGTGGAGAAGCGCGCCTCGGACGTGCTGGTGCGCCGCACGCCCATCCGCACCGGCATCGACCGGGAGGTGGGCACCACGGTGAGGCTGGACCTGGGCGGGCGCGTGGCGTACCGCATCGACAAGCACGGCCTGCTGGCGGCGTACTCGCCGGCCTTCTCCCCGGACGGCCGGTGGGTGGCCTTCATCGGCATCAACGACGGCGGCCTGCGTGACTTGTACGCCATTGATTTGCAGGCGGGCCCGGACGCGAAGCCGCTGCAGCTCACCGACGACGTGTTCTCCGAGCGGCAGCTCACGTGGGGTCCGTCCGGCATCATCTTCACGTCCGACGCCACGTCCCACCGCAAGTACAACCTCTTCCGCGTGAAGGTGGACGCGCCCCGCCAGGTGGAGCGGCTCACCAGCGAGGACAGGGACCACGCGGACCCGACGGCGCTCGCGGACGGCCGCGTCTTCTTCACGGCCTTCAACAACAGCAGCTCGGACCTGCACGAGCTGATGCCGGATGGCCGCCTCGTGCGGCGCACGGACCTGACGACGGGCGTGTTCGAGCCCGGCCCTGGCCCGGATGGCAGCCTGTGGATGCTCTTCCACATGTCCGGCGAGCGCCGGCCCGCGCTGCTGCGGCCGCCGCGCATGCTGGCGCTGGACGTGCCGGCCGAGCCCGCGGCGGAGCCGCCTCCGCCGCTCGCGGTGCGCTCGCTGACGGACGCGCAGGCCTACCAGCCCTTCACGCGGCAGAACCTGGAGTTCGGTCCCATCTTCGGCTTCGCGGGCGCGGGCGGCGGCGGCTTCGTGGGCCAGCTGTTCGCCGCGGCGAGTGACCGCATGAGGGACCACCAGTTCCTGCTCACCCTGTCGGTGTACGGCAGCTTCGATTTGACGGACGGCTACCTGCTGTACATCAACGACGAAAGCCGTACGACGTGGGGCGGCGGCCTCTTCCAGTCCCTGCGCTTCCGCGTGGACCAGACCTTCGAGGACCTGCCCGTGTTCTTCACGTCGGGTGAGCGCTTCTTCGGCGTGCTCGGCAGCCTCCGCTACCCGCTGAGCACCTTCTTCTTCCTGCAGGGCGACTTGAGCCTCGGCGGGACGAAGTACTTCCTGGACGACCCCACCGAGTTCTACCTGTTCTTCGCGGACCGCAACGAGGCGAACCAGGAGCTGCTGTCGCAGTGGAAGGCGCGCAACCAGGACATCCGCTTCCAGACGGAGGTGAGCGGACAGATTGGCTACGACACGCTGAAGTACCACTACGCCACCGGTCCGCTGTCGGGCAGCTCCGCGCTGCTGGAGACGACGGTGGGCGTGCAGCCCTTCGACAACGAGGCGTACAGCAACATCCGACTGGACGCGGAGCGGTACTTCCCCATCTACGGCCGCACCAACATCTTCGTGCGCGGCGGCGCGGGAACCACGCTGGGAGGCCGGTACGCCCGCTCCTACTTCCTGTCCTCCTTCGACACGCTGCGCGGCGTGAACTTCGGAGACGAGCAGTGGCTGCTGGGCCGCCACTTCTTCTACTCCACGATGGAGCTGCAGCTTCCGCTGAACGACATCGTCCGGGTGGCCTTCCTCAGTGACTTGGAGGCCATCGCGGCCATGGACTTCGGCGGCGTGGGCGAGAACTGGGAGGACTTCAGGGACCACCGCGTGCTGAACGCCGTCGTCGGCGTCAACCTGGCGCTGGGGCCCTTGCTGATGCGCCTGCACTTCGCGAGGCCGTTCGACATCGGCGCGGCGGCCGGCAAGCCGGACGCGGGCTGGGTGACGAACTTCTCGCTGGGCATCGCCGGTCTCAACGGCTTCTTCGACCAGGGCAACACCGGGGCGAAGGGCAACGCCGCGCCGACGCCCATGTCCCCGGCGCTGATGCCTTCGGCGGCCGGCGGCTACACCAGCCCGAGGCACTGACGGAAGCAACGGGGGCGGGCCACCACCTGGCCCGCCTCCGGTGAAGCGCGGGGAGGCTCCCCGCGCGCGGCCTCAGGACTGCGCGGCGACGAGGGCGGCATTGGCCTTCGCGAGCGGCCCCCCGTCGTTGGGGATGCGCTCGAAGTCGCCGCGCAGCGCCTTGATGGCGAACTTCTCCAGGTCGATTTCCCGGCGGGTGCGCACGCCGAGCATGCGCAGCACCCCGGACATGGGCCCGAAGCCGAAGAGCCCGTGCTGGAGCAGCACCCCGGCGGCCACGGTGCTGAGCACGCGCCAGCGGCCGCCATCCTTGCGGCCCAGCAGCAGGCCGAGCGCCGATGCGGCGGCGGCACCGACGGACAGGGCCCGGCTGATGTCCCACTCGCGCTCCAGCCGCTCGAGGTAGCGGCTCATCTCCGTGCGGTCACCCTTCTGCGCCATGTACCGCACGCAGGCTTCCACGTGCTCGTCGATGCGCCGGTTCACCACCAAGGGCGTATGGCTGCGGACGGCATCGGACGAAGTCTGGTTCCAGGTCTCCATGCGGCTGTCTCCTGACGCGGCGCTCCCTGCTTCCCGTGAAGCTAGGACTGGCGCCGCGACGCGGGCACCGCACGCCAGGTAGCGCCCCACCCCGCGCCGCCCGGCCGCCTGCCCCTCCGGGGAAGAGCGGGCCCCCCCGGGTCCCCCTCCCTTCCGGACGAGGCGAGCAGGCAGACCCAGCGTGGGTAATTCCCTTCCCACCTGTGACGCGCCCAGGTGTGTTTCCCGCGTCCGCAGCGTTCATTCCCGGCCAGTCGCGCCCCTTCGCTCGCAGGGCATGTCCCTTGCTCACCGGGGGCATGATGAATCGCGTACGACTGCTGATCTGCCTTCCGTTGCTGTGCCTGTGGGCCTGCGGCCCGGATACGCCGACCGCCCAGGTACCGCCGCATCCCGTGGACGAGTCTCCGCAGACGACTCCTCCCGACGAGACGCCTGCTCCCAACCCGCAGCCGGAGCCGCAGCCGCAGCCCGTGCCCCATCCGGACCCCGAGCCAGAGCCGCAGCCGGACCCCGACCCGGAGCCCCAGCCCGAGCCTCCTCCTCCGCCGGTGCCGGAGACGCAGCTGCCGTTCAAGCTGCCGGCCCCGCAGGCCTCCGTGCAGGAGTACGAGCTCGTCATTCCTGACGAGGCAATGCGGAAGTTCGCGGCGGACCCGTGGACGCCCGAGCAGGACGCCGTCTTCAAGGCGAACGGGACGACGTACGCGGTGCAGGTGCGGCTGCGCGGCGCCTCGGCGCGCTACTTCGAGAAGAAGAGCTGGAACGTGAGCTTCGCGGACAAGGTCCGCTTCGAGGGGCGCACCTCGCTCAACCTCGTGGCCGAGTACGCGGACGCGACGCTGCTGGCGGAGAAGCTCTCCTACGACTTGCTGGAGGCGATGCGGGTGCCCGCGTCGAAGGCGAAGTTCGTGCGGCTGAAGGTGAATGGCGCGTACGAGGGCGTGTTCCTGGACGTCGAGCAGGTGAACAAGGCCTTCCTCAAGGCGCACGAGTTCACCGACACGGACGGCGACATCTACCGGTGCGGCTGGAAGGACTGCGAGTTCAAGACGTGGAAGGTGCCCTACCAGGGCAAGTGGACGAAGAAGACCAACGAGTCCCAGCCGGACGACAAGCTGTGGGCGATGATGGACGTCATCAACCACACGCCCGAGCCGCAGCTGGAGACGGCGCTGGAGAAGAGCTTCCAGCTCGAGCACTACCTGCGCTCCATGGTGTTGGACGTGCTGATGTCCAACAACTACGTGGAGGACTCGGAGAGCTACTTCGTCTACGACCGCGCGACGGCGAAGTGGTCCTACGTGCCGTGGGACTTGAACAACGTGGACGCGCGCTGGTGGTACCCCATCAGCGTGGAGGACATGCGCACGAGCAGCAGCAACATGCGCCACCCGCTGTTCAACTTCACGCTCACCGACACGTCGGTGGAGAAGATGTACCAGCAGCGCAAGCTGGAGACGGCGGCCTACCCGGGCTACCTGCCGGTGTTCTCCAACCTGGGCACGCGGGTGGTGATGAACCCCGTGCTGCGTGAGCGGCTGGAGGCGCGGCTGGACAAGGCGCTGGACGAGCTGTTCTCCGACAAGGTGATGAACCCGTACATCGACTCGCTGCACGCGCTCATCACCCCGCACATGAAGGATGACCCGTACATGGACTACGCCCGCTTCCAGGCGGGCCGCGACTACATGAAGCGCTTCGTCAAGGAGCGCCGGGCCTTCATCCTCGCGGAGCTGACGCGGTACTCGAAGCAGAAGCCGACGCTGGTGTTCGAGGCGTTCGACCCGCGCGAGGGCTGGGTGGAGGTGGGCAACCGGACGTCGGCGACGGTGTCGCTGAAGGGCATGGTGCTGACCACCAACCTGCGGGTGAGCCTGGCGCAGAGCGACCACGCGCCCACGCAGGTGAGCAACCCCACGGGCGCGGTGCTGCCGGAGGTGACGGTGGCTCCGGGCGAGCGTGTGCGGCTCGACATCTCGGACCTGGGCATCCAGCTTCCGTCCAAGGGCGAGATTGGCCTCTTCGATGGGAAGTCCGTGGTGGGCGTAAAGGACCTGCTCTTCTACGGCGAGCTGTCCGCGGGCAAGCGCTACGAGCGCGGCACGAAGGGGTGGGAGGTGAAGTGAGCGGGCGTGCGGCGCGGGAGGGCCGCGGTTAGGTGGGGGGCATGTCCCTCCGCCCGAGCCCTCTCGACGACCTGCTCCCGAAGCGCACCGGCTCATTGCCGGATGTGGCGGTGATTGGCGCGGGCCTGTCCGGAGTGACGGCGGCCCGCGCCCTGCGCGCCGCGGGCTACCCGGTGACGGTGTTCGAGAAGAGCCGGGGGCCTGGGGGACGCATGGCCACCCGGCGGACCGAAACGGGCGACACCTTCGACCATGGGGCGCAGTACTTCACGGCAAGGGACGCGCTCTTCCTGGAGCAGGTCCGCTGGTGGATGGACGCGGGCGTGGTCGCCGAGTGGCACGGCGTCATCGGCACGTTGGAGCACGGCCGGGTGACGCGGTCCGAGCGCGAGCAGGTGCGCTACGTGGGCGTGCCGTCGATGGGCTCGGGGGTGCGCGAGTACGCAGAGACGCTTCACACGCGCTATGAGGTCCGCGTGGAGCGCGTGGAGCGCGAGGGCTCGGCGTGGCGGCTCACGACGGAGTCCGGTGAGCGGCTTGGGCCATTTGACGTGGTGGTGGTGGCGGTGCCCGCGCCCCAGGCGGTGCCGCTGCTGGCCGGTGCGCCCGAATTGGCGGCGCGCGCGGCGACGGTGAACATGGAGCCGTGCCAGGCGGTGATGGCCCGCTTCGAGGCGCGCGTGACGCTGGAGTTGGATGGTGCGTTCGTCCATGACTCACCGCTGTCGTGGATTGCGCGTGACGCGAGCAAGCCGGGACGGGCGGAGGGTGAGCGCTGGGTGCTGCATGGCTCGCCCGAGGCCAGCCGCGAGTATCTGGAATCCGCTCCGGTCGTCGTGGCGGCACGGTGGGTGGAGTCCTTCGCCCAGGCGACGGGGCTGGAGGTGCGGCCGGTGGAGACGGTGGTCCACCGGTGGCGCTACGCCCTGCCCTCCCCGGCGCTGGAGGAGACCGCACTGTTCGACGCGTCCATGGGAATCGGAGCCTGCGGAGACTGGTGCGGCGGGCCCCGGGTGGAGGGAGCCTTCCTCAGCGGCGTGGCGCTGGCGCGGCGGCTGGCGTCCGTGCTTTGAGGCCCATGCGCGGGAGCGGGTGGCGCGTTATCTAGCGGGGGGAGGTCCGGAATGAGCGAGGCGAAGCAGGACGCAGTGGTGCTGTTCGACGGCGTCTGCAATCTCTGCAATGGGGCGGTGAACTTCATCATCGACCGGGACCCTTCCGCGCGCTTCCGCTTCGCGGCGCTCCAGTCCACCCAGGCGGCGGCGCTGCTCGGCCCCCTGGGCCGCGTGCCCGAGGCCGAGCCCCAGAGCTTCATCCTCGTGGAGGACGGGCGCGTGTACGAGCGCTCCAGCGCGGCGCTGCGCGTGGCCCGGAAGCTGCCCGGCGCGTGGAAGCTTTTCTACGCCTTCGTCGTCATTCCCACGCCCATCCGCGACGTCGTGTACCGCTTCATCGCGCGCAATCGCTATCGCTGGTTCGGCAAGGCGGAGGCGTGCCGCATGCCCACGCCCGAGCTGCGCGCGCGGTTCCTCTGATTCGACTCGCGGCGGTGCGGGAGGACGCGAGGCCGGGGTTGCCTACGGGTGGCCTTTCAAGAGCTGGTCACTCGCCGCCACGCAGCGCTCGGGAGCCGCGGGTTCCCAGCCTGACGCACCCCGGAGCCAGCACCACCTGGGACGGCTCGACTGCCAGTCGTCACCTCGAACGTCGTACCGACCGTCACCGTCGGTGTCGAGCTCCCTCCTCACCACCGCATCCGTCCCCCACATGAAGTAGCGGTATTGCCCTCCGGCGACCTTGATGACTCCGGGAGTCCTGACGCGAAGCCAATGGCCGTCAGGCATCCGGATGAGCCGCACGGGCCCGGCGACCGCGAGTGCAATCAACCCCGCCATCAGCGCGGCGCCGATGAGGCCCACGAGTCGGAAGTTCCACGCCTTCATGGGTGCTCCTTTCATCGTCCCCGCATCCGACCTCCCGGGGGGCACGCTCAGCGCCGCTCCCGTACCACCAGCGTCCGCTTCGCCGTGAGCCCCCTGTCATCGGTGACGAGGATTTCGTGCGCGCCCACCGAGGGCGTCCACCACACGCGCTCGTCCGCGCGCGCAGTGCCCAGCAGCGCCCCATCCACGAACCACGTCAGCGCGCGCTCGTGTGACGCCTCCGCCTCCAGCGGCATCTCCTGCTGCTCCGCGGGCACGCCTGGAATCAGCATCGCCACCTGACCATCCGCGGGCGACACAATCATCGGCGCCGCGCGCGCGCCTCCGGGCTCGCAGCCGGGCGCGGCCGAGGGCGGCTCCGGCAACCTCCGGTGCTGCTCCTCCAGCCAACGGCGAATCGTCGCGGGCCAGGTGAGGAACACCCGCTCTTCCGTCTTGCGCCCCGCCCTGCACGTGGGCCCCACCGCCAGCCCCGTGGCCACGTCCACCTCCACCTTCTGGTGGTACGGGCAGCGCCCCGTGGGCACCGCCGAGCGCCGCGCCAGCACCGTCTTGCGCTGCACGCACGCGTCCGTCGGCAGGTGCCCCGAGTACGCGCACACCTCCACGCGCATCAGGTCCTCCGGCGGCTCCACTTCTTCATCCGGCACTGCCTTCCCGCGCGGACCCACGCCCTCCAGGATGTCGAACAGCAGCGGCCCGGCCGCGTCCGCGCCCACCAGGTGCACGCTCGGCGAGTGGTCGAAGTTCCCCAGCCACACCACCGCCGTGTGCCGTGGCCCCGAGCCCGCGGCCCATGCATCCCGGTGTCCGAAGCTCGTCCCCGTCTTCCAGTGCACCCGCGCCGGCAGGCCCGTCAGCCGCCGCCGCTCGGGAAAGTCCGGCCTGTCGCGCAGCGACAGCGCCCGCCGCGTCAGCCACGCCGCTCCCAGGGACATCACCTCCGTCGGCGCTCCCGTGGGCTGCCCGTCGTCCAGCAACCGCAGCGTTGGCGCATGCCCGTCCCCCGCCAGCGCCACGTACACGCCCGCCAACTCCAGCGGCGTCAGCTCGATGCCGCCCACCGCCGCCGACAGGCCGTAGTGTCCCGGCTCCGTCTCCAGGCTGGTGACGCCCGCCGCGCGCAGCGTGCCCAGGAAGCGCTCCACGCCCACGCGCTCCAGGAGCCGCACGAAGGGCATGTTGAGCGACTGCGACAGCGCGTACTCCAGCCGCACGAGCCCCTGGAAGCGGCCGTCGAAGTTGCGCGGCGCATAGCCTCCGTAGGCCGTGGGGACGTCCGCCACGAGCTGCTCGGGGCCGACGAGTCCCAGGTCGATGCCCATCGCATACAGCAGCGGCTTGAGCGCCGAGCCCGGAGAGCGCGGCGTGGCGAAGCCGGCAATCTGTCCACCGTGCTCCAGGTCGAAGAAGTCGAAGTTGCCCACCAGCGCGAGCACCTCCGCGCGCTCACGCTCCACCACCACCGCCGTCCCGTTGTGGATGCCGCGCGAGGCCAGCCCGGCCGCCGCGTCCCGCATCAGCCGCTCCACCATCCGCTGCGTGCCCGCGTCCAGCGTGGTGCGCAGCCGCGCCAGTTCCGGGTGCTGCGTCCGCAGCCACACCGCTACGTGCGGCGCCTCGCGGGGAAACGGCCTGAGGCCCACGGGCACCGGCGTGGAGTGCACCTCGGCCAGCACCGCCTCGGGCGACACCGTGGCCTCCGCCGGGCCGCGAGGCAGCGCCTCTTCGTGCAACAACCGCTGCGCCACCCCGTTCCTCGCAGCCCTGAGCCGCGCCGCGTTCTCCGTCGAGGGGAAGCGGCGGTTGGGGTTCTGCGGCACCGCCAGCAGCGTGGAAATCTCCGCCGGGCTCAGGTGCGACGCGGTGTGGCCGAAGTACGCGAGCGCCGCGGCCTCCACGCCCTCCACGTTGCGCCCGTATGGGACGAACTGCAGGTAGGCCGCGAGCACCTCCTGCTTCGTCAGCCGCAACTCCAGCTGCACCGCGCGGAAGGACTCGATGAGCTTCGAGGTGAAGGTGCGCGGGCGGGGCTCCAGCACGCGCACCAGCTGCATGGTGAGCGTGGACGCGCCCGACACCCGCCGTCCTCGCGTCACGTTGCGCGCGGCGGCCCGCAGCACGGCCAGCGGGTCCACGCCCGGGTGGTGGAAGAAGCGCTTGTCCTCCAGCGCCACCAGCGCGCGGAGGTAGGCCGGGTCCACGCGCTCGGGGGACGTGGGGATGCGCCAGCGCTCATCCGGCGCCAGGAAGACGTGGGCCGGCGTGCCGTCCCGGTACTCCATCACCACCGAGGCCGGCGCGGAGAGCCGCGTCGGCAGCGGCACCCACCACGCGGCCCACACGCCCGCCCCCGCGAGCACGAGCAGCCCCACGGTGACGAGGACGAGCCTCCGGACGATGCGGCGGATGCGACTCATGGGACGTCGGCTCCCGGGGGCGCCTCACCGTGGGAGCAGGTTCCCTCTATGCTACGAGGGCCCATGCCAGGAGTCGCTCCGCTATGAATCCCGTCGAGGTCGACGCCATCCTCGCCTCCATCATCGATGACCGGAGGCTGACGCCCACCGAGCGGCAGGCGCTCCAGGCGGTGCTCGTGGAGCGGCGCGCGGGAGAGGCCCTGCTGGCCGTCTTCCGCACGCGGGCCTTCGCCCTGGCACGCGCCTCCGTGAAGGAGCCGCGCTCGCGCGAGGTCATCTCCTGGCTGGAGGAGATGGTGGACGCCCTGCACGCCCCGAGGAGCGTGGAGGCCTCCCGCATGGAGGCCCACTTCACGCCAGGAGACGGCCCGCTCAACGCCATCATCCAGCAGATACAGCGCGCACGAGGCTCCATCGAGGTGTGCGTCTACACCGTGACGGATGACCGCATCACCCGCGCGCTGCTGGAGGCCCATGGCCGCGGCGTGCGGGTGCGCGTCATCGGAGACAATGACAAGGCGCTCGACGTGGGCTCCGACATGGAGCGGCTGGGTGCCGCCGGCGTGCCGGTGCGGCTGGACAGGAGCGAGGCCCATATGCATCACAAGTTCGCGGTGTTCGACCGGCTGCGCCTGATTACGGGGAGCTACAACTGGACGCGCTCCGCGGCGGAGCACAACCATGAGAACGTGCTCGTGTGCGACGACGCGCGGCTGGTGCAGCCCTTCAGCCGCGCGTTCGACGCGCTCTGGGACACGCTGGCCTAGAGCAGGCTGTCCTTCCACGGGCCGGACACCTGCACCGTGCCGGCCGACTCGCGCGCCCAGAGACGGGGGTCATACATGGCTTCCACCTCCGCTGACGGCAGGGTGAAGGAACCCGCCGTCACCGCGCGCACCGCGTAGATGACCTTCTTCGACTCGCCCGCCGCCAGGCTGCCGAACACCTCCATGCGGTCATCGCGGATGTTCACGTAGTCCGCCGTCCACAGCGAGTCGGCGTCAATCCACGCCGCGCTGCCACCGCGGCCAAGCCGCGCGTTCTCGATTTCCCAGCCCGCCGGCAGCCGGTCCACCAGGGCGAGGTTCTGCACGCGCTCGGCGGTGGTGTTGCGCACCGTCAGCTCCACGTAGACCAGGTCCGCCAGCGACACCGGCCCCGAGCGCAGGTTCAGCTCCGTGCCGTCCAGCTTGCGCCACGTGCGGCTCAGCGTGAGCCCCTGCCCGCCCGTCTTCACCTGCCCGTCCGTGCGCACGCCCTCGCTGCTGAGCACGAGGTACAGCTTCCCCTCGTCCTTGGTCTTCAGCTCCAGCTGGAGCCCCTGCCGTTCGCTGGCGCGGGCCAGGGCCCACGTGCGGTCCGACGCGCGCGCGTCCTTGTCCTGCTTCGGCGCCACCACCTTGCCGTCCGCCATGAGCACCGGCGGGGTGAACTTCGCGACCGTCCCTTGCAGTCGCTTGCCCAGGCCGGTGATGCCCCAGACCAGCTCCTGCGTCGTGTAGTAGCCGCTCGGGTGTGACTGGAGCGACTCGGCCACCATGCGCGCGAGCGGCTCGCCCGCGGCGTCGTTGCCGAAGAGGTCCTGGAAGGTGCTCAGCATGAAGCCCCGGCGCCGCCGGTCCGAGTAGAAGGACCAGTTGTTCTTCCGCTCCTCGGTGACGGGCGACAGGTCCGGATTGCGCAGCTCCTTCTCGTAGCGGCGGTCTCCCGCGAGCCACAGCGCGGACTTGAGCATGTAGTCCTCCTCGCGGTCCTCGCCCGACAGCGGGGACTTCTTGGCGCGCTCGGCCAGCACCTCCACCATCTTCTGCATGCGCGCCTTGCGCCCCTTGCCGCCCAGCGCCAGCACGTAGTGCATGTACGCCTCGGAGCTCTCGCTGTAGCCGCCGTGCCGCTGGGTGCGGCCCTCCTGGTTGTTCAGCTCGTTGCCCATCCACGTGAGGGCGTCATCCAGCCGGTCCTGCGGCACGGGGTACTTCAGCTTCTGCGCGTCCAGCAGCATGTGCGTGGCGTAGGCGGTGCCCCACTCCACCGGCTCCGTCTGGCCCGGCCAGTACGCGAAGCCGCCCGACGGCGTCTGCATGGAGAGCACGCGGTTGATGCCCGCCAGCACCATGTCGCTCACGTCCCGGCCCTGCTTCAGCGTCGGGTCCACGTCGTCCAGCAGCTCCGACACGTACAGCAGCGGCCGCGTGGAGGACGTCGTCTGCTCCACGCACCCGTACGGGTACTGCACCAGGTACGAGAGGTGCTGGAGCGACTGCGCATACGGATTCGCCGTCACCCACAGCGTGGAGCGCTCCGTGGTGGGCACCCAGCCCTGGAGGTACTTCGAGACGTCCGTCGTCCCCTGCGCCAGCTCGATGCGCTGCACGCGCCGCTCACGCGGGCCCGCGGGCGACAGCGGAACGTCCAGCGACTCGCGCGAGGTGTAGCCGCCACCCTCCACCGTCACCGTCATCCGCGCCGCGCCCACCGCCTGCACCGCCTTCGCCTGGAAGACGAAGGTGGAGGACTTGCCGTCCTCCAGTCGGGCACGACCCTCGCTCTTGCCGAGCAGCTGGAGGGGCGAGGCCGCCGTCGTGGCAATCAGCCCCGGCACCGGCAGGGCCTCCGTGACCAGCGTCACCTTCACGTCCTGCGCCTTGCCGGACAGGTTGGTGACGAAGACGGGCACCTGGATTTCGTCGTTCTGCGTGAGGAAGCGCGGCAGCGTGGCCTGGAGCACCAGCGGGTCTCTCACGAGCACCTGGGCGCTCGCGTGGCCGATGCGCTTCGCGCCCGCCGTCACCGCCATCACCCGCACCGCGCCCCGGTACTGCGGCAGCTTGAAGGGCACGCGCAGCTTGCCGTTGGCCGGCACCTGCACCACGCCGCTCCACAGCGCCACCGGCTTGACGGGCTGCACGCGACCGGAAGCATCTCCCTCGCCGTCACCACCCGTGGAGCTCGAGTTGCCCCCCGGCGGCACCAGCAGCGTCCAGCCGATGGTTTCATACGTGTCCACGCCGAGCGCGCGCTTGGTGAAGAGCTGCTTCAGCGGGTCCGGGCTCTGGAAGCGCGTGAGGGAGAGGATGCCCTCGTCCACCACGGCCACCGTGGCGAAGGTGGGCCCTTCCACCGCGCCCAGGTCCAGGTCCACCGTCAGCGTGTCGTTGGAGCGGACCTCCGTGGGCACGTTCAGCTTCACGGCCTGCGTGAAGTCCACCGGCTCCAGCGGCACGCTGGCCACGCCGAAGGCGCGGTCCGGCATGAAGGCCTCCTTGGATTCCAGGTGCGGGTCCTTCACCAGGAAGGCGCTCACGTAGACGTTGGGCGCGAAGCCCTTCGGCGTGAAGGTCCACGTCACCTCGCCGGGCTCCACCGCCTTCCACTCGGTGGCGAGCACGCGGTCCGTCTCCGCGGTGAAGAGCACGCGGCCCTTGTACGGGGCCTTCAGCTTCACGGTGATGGCCTGCCCCACGCGCGCCGTCGTCGGCAGCGCCACGTCCAGCGACGTGGGCTTGAGCGGGCGCGGCGTCTGGTCCACGCGCGAGCCCTCGCCCCACCAGTAGTAGCGGCCCTCGCCCTCCAGCTCCAGGTCCGTCTGGGTGGCGCCGGAGCGCACGCGCACCAGGTAGCCGGCGGCGTCCTCACCCGGCGTCACCTGCAGGGTGAAGCGGCCATTCTGCACCTGCGCCGTGGTGCGGCCCTCGCGCAGCGGGCGGAGGTAGCGCTGGTAGCGCTCATAGCCCTCCGACTCGTCGTAGTGGAGGCCGTACTCCTCCTCCAGGCGCAGGTACTCCACGTCCACCGTCTTCGGCGCCTTGCCCGAGGTAAGGAGCTTCCCGTCCCAGTCCACCACCACGCCATTCACGGTGAAGGGCTTGCCGGCCTTCACCTTGTGCGTCGTGGCCTGGAGGCCCACGTAGTACGCCTCCGGGTGCACAGGCGTGGACGCATCGCCCACGCTGGAGCGGCCGCTGCCGGACTCGAAGACGCTGGCCAGCGCCGTCAGCCGCGCCGCGCCCCGCAGCCCGCCCGTGGCCGCCTGCGCCGGGCAGCGCAGCAGCGCCTGGCCCTTCGCGTCGAGTTCGCCCTTTACCTGCCCCAGTGTGACGGCGCGCAGCGGCCCGCCATCCTGGCGCCACACGCCGTAGGCGTACTGCGCGTTCTCCTTCGGCTTGAACTCGGAAGGCACCAGCCGGCACGTCACCTCCACCGGGCTGCCCTCCGCCGAGCCGCCGAAGAGGTACGCCGCCTCCACCGCCACCGGTATCTCCTCGCCCTGGACGTAGCCCTCCTTCTCCGTGCGCGCCGTCACCTTCATGCGCTCGGGGACGAACTCCTCCACGCTCAAGGCGTAGGTGGCCACGTCGCGGTCCGCCACCTTCAGCGTCACGCGGTAGCGGCCCGTGTCCTGGAAGGCCTCGAAGGGCACGTCCAGCGCCACCAGGCCCGCCTCGTTCGTCTTGAGCGACACCTTCTTCAACTCGCGCTCGCGCGGGTCCACCACCACCAACTCCACGGGCATGCCCGTGGGAGGCGCCACGTCGTCCTGCCCGCGCAGCACCGCGGCCACGTGCGCCGTGTCGCCCGGGCGGTACACGCCCCGGTCCGACCAGAGCGAGCCCCGGTAGGCCTTCTCCGAGCGGTACGGCTCGCCCTGCACGTCCGAGTTGGCAATCTCCGTCTTCAGCTCGCTGTACTTCAGGTACGTCAATTCGTCGCCGTCGCGGGCGATGAGGGCGAAGGGCTCGGAGTCATCCACGCCGGGCGCGGGCACCTTGAGCTGGCAGCCATCCGTCGCCACCGTGGTGCACCGGGCCACCGTCTGGCCGCTCTTCTTCACCAGTGACACTTCGACGCCCGACAGCGGCTCGGTGTTCTCCATGCCGAGCGCCCACACCCAGACCTCGCCCTTGTCGGTGGAGCCGGCTGCGGGCCCGCCGCGCTTTGCCACGAGGCTCAGGTCCGTGAGGAGGATGCGGGTGGCGGCCTGCCATTCACCCTTGCGCGCGGAGACCTCCACCAGGCCCCGCGTGTTGGCGGGCACGAGGTTGGCCACGTCCACGTAGGTGGTGGTCAGCGTGTCCGGCTGCGACTTGAGGGCCAGCTTGCGCTTCGCCACCACGTTGGAGGTGCGCTCGTCCACCGTCTCCGTGTTGTCGTCGCTCATCCAGAAGACGAGGTTCTCCGGCGGCACGTGGCGGACGGTCAGCTCCACCTCGTCCAGGTTGAGGTGCTGCAAGGGCAGGTTGCGCCACGCACTGCGCGGCAGGTAGCGGCCGGACGTGGCGAAGGAGACCTGCGGCTTGCGCGCGGGCACGGAGACGACATTCACGTAGGGCGACAGCAGCACGCCGCCGCCGACCGACGGCGTGCCCGCGTCGATGCGCAGCGAATAGGGCCCGCGCTTGAAATCACCGAAGATGCGGAAGCCGCGGCGGGACGGTGCAATCGAGAACTTCACCGCGGGCGTCAGGTGGATGGCGTCCGCCGCCACGCCGTCGTCCAGCAGGCAGCCCTTGTTGCTGTCGTTCCAGTAGTACTCGTCGTACTCCTCGGACTCGCGTGGGCTGGCGGGGGCGTCGGCCTCCACGTCACGGCAGCTCACTTCCAGGTAGTGGCCGGTGGAGCCCTCGCCCAGCGAGACGCGGGTGAAGTCCAGCCGCTTCCCGGCGCGCAGCTCGACGGTGCGCTGGGCGACGGGGGCGGTGGCCTTCGCGTCGCCCACGGCGGCGAGCCCGGCCTTCAGGTCGAAGCGCAGCTTCGCGGCGGGCTTGAGGCGCGGGTGCCCGAGCTGCGCGCTGACGACGTTGCGCATGTTGGGGACGGTGCGCCACTTCACGTCGGAGATGGACTCACCCTCCACCTGGAAGGTGCCCCGCGAGCGGACGGCATTGAGGTCCACCGGGCCGGAGAAGACGACGTCCACCTCCACGCGGCCCTTGAGCAGGTCCAGCTGCCGGGGCGCGAGGCGGACGAACTGGAAGGCCGGGGTGGTGAAGCGGTGGGACCAGGCGCCCTCGGAGGGCGCCTTCACCACGCCGGTGCCCGTCTCCACGGACTCGAGGGTGACGGTGTACGTCGTGTCGAAGCGGAAGCCCTCGCCCGCCGACGGAGTGAAGACGAGCGTGGACGGGGTGCGCCACGAGAAGCTGCCCACCACACGGGGCACGAGGGCCACGATGGTGCCCGGCTTCACCTCGCTGTCCTCGGGGGCCACGGGGCGGGGGAACTCGATGACGATGCCCCGGGGAACCGCGTCCTCGGTGGCCAGCTCGCGGATGACGGGCGTCAGCGACTCGGGCGTGGGCGGCGTGACGGCCGCGCTCGTGGCCGTGCCCGCGTCCGCGCCGGCCACGGGGGCGGGAGTGGTCGCCGTGACGGGCGGCGAGGCGGTGGGGGTGCCGGGCTGCTGCGGCGGCTGCTCCTGCTTGCAGCCCGCGAGCGTGGCGCCGACCAGCAGCGCGACGAGGGGCCAGCTCGAGCGAGGCGCTCTCTGTGTGACGACGGACCGCGAACCCATGGTTCCTCCGGAAGGTGCCTGCGATATTTCATGCGGCGTGCCGGGGATGCGCGCGCCGCACGAGGGAGGACTGTGGTCGGTCGCCCGCGGCCCGTGCGCGTCCCCCATGCGTCACCGGGCCCGCAGGGTGTCCGGTGGACCACAGTGTTGCCGTGGCCTCGGACACCCGCGAAGACGTCGATGGCGAGAGGCTATAGGAGGCGACAGGGCTCACGGTCAACGAGAGAGGAGCCGAATCGCGAAGGCGCTAAGGTGCGCGCCCCATGGTGCTGCCCGTCCGTTTCGTCCTCATGCGCCCGCGCAACGCGGAGAACCTCGGCGCCGCCGCGCGCGCCCTGAAGAACTGCGGCCTGTCCGACTGGGTCTGGGTGACGCCGGAGGTGGAAGATCTGGGCCCGGCGCGCCGGCTCGCCGTCCATGCCGAAGACGTGCTGGACGCCGCGCGCCGCGAGGACACGCTGGAGGCCGCCGTGGCCGACTGCGTGTGGGTGGTGGGCACCAGTTCGCGGAAGGTGGAGGGGAAGCGCCGCCTGCCACCGCGCGCCGTGGGTGAGGAGCTCGTCGCGCGCGCACCGCAGGGGCCGGTGGCCATCGTCTTTGGAGACGAGCGCAGCGGACTCACCAACGCGGAGGTGGAGCGATGCCACGACCTCTCCGCCGTCCCCACCGCGCCCGAGCAGCCCTCCATCAACCTGGCGCAGGCGGTGCTGCTCTACGCCTACGAGGTGCGCGTGGCGACACTGGAGGCCAGCCCGCCGCCCCCGGCCCCGCTTCCGGCCGCGGCCACGGACGCGGAGCTGGCACAGGTGGAGTCCGCGCTCGACACGATGCTCGGCGCGGGAGGCTTCCTCGTGGACGAGCAGCCGGGTCGCACCGCGGTGCGGGACTTGTTCGCACCGCTGCGCCGCTCACGGCTGACACGGAAGGAGGCGCGGCTCTGGCTCGCCGCGCTCCACACCGTGCGCAAGAAGCTGACGCCGGGCTAGACGTGGCGGGGCGTGCGCGGACCGCGACCAGCGCCAGTTCCCGGCCCCGGAGGTGGCCCACGCCGCTTGCGGGAGATGAGCAACGCGCTCCAGGCGAAGGCGAGCGCCGCCAGCGCGAGCAGCACCACCCAGAACCAGAACGTGGGGCTGCGGGAGGCTTCCTGCTCGATGGGGCCCGGAAGAGGCGCCTGGGCGAGCGCGACAACGGGGGTGAGCAGCGTGAGCAACGGGGCCAGGGACGTGCGCATGGTCATCCTCTCCGGGGGAACGTCTCCATCCCGGCGGATGTCCACAAGCGCACGGCCCCGTCGTCCGAGCCGGTGACAGAGGCGGGCACTGGGACCGCCCGCCTCCCCGGTCGTCCTGCGTCCGCGAGCTACTTCGCGGGCTTCCCACCCGTCAGCCGCTGGAGGAGCTTCGGGTCATCCGGGAGCAGGCCCGCCTTGGGCAGCCGGAGGAGGAGCTCGCGCCAGCGCGGGTCGGCCTTGTACGTGCGCTGCAGCAGCGGCAGGGCCTCGTCCACGCGGCCCACGCCGACCAGCGAGATGGCGTGCCAGAACACCATCTCCGCGTTGTCCGGCACCAGCTTCTCCGCCGAGGCGTAGGCCTTCAGCGCGCCGTCGGTGTCCTTGCGCTCAATCGCGAGGTCGCCCTCGTTCATGAAGTTGTAGGCGCGCTGGAGGGTGACGAGCCGGCGCAGTTCCTTGAGGGGCTCGGCGGCATCGTCCACGCGCAGGTCGAACTTCCGGTCCATCCACGGGCGGCCGGAGGGCTTCGCGGACACGACGATGAGCGCGGCGGACTGCTTGCCACGGATGTCCCCGCCCTGTGCTTGCGCGGCCTCGAGCGCGGCCAGCATGCGCTCTGACAGGTCTCCCTTCGACTCGCGGTAGGCCTTCGCCATGGCGGGCCACACGGTGTCCTTCTCCATCATGTTGGCCTGGACGGAGAAGCCCTCGCCGACGATGTGGCCGGCGGCGGCGATGCAGCTGTCTCCGGTGTGGGCGGCGACACGGCCCTGGGCGTCAATCATCCCCACCTGCCGCACGTTGCTGGCGCTGTCGGCGGCGAGCAGGCCCTTCAATGCATCCGGAGCGGCGCGGCCCGCGCGCATCAACTCCAGGCCCAGCTTGCCGTAGGACGGGTCCACGAAGGACTGGGTGGCGATGGCGCCCACGCCGGCCTCGGCCCAGGGGACGGTGGAGCCCACGGAGAACCAGTGTGACTGCACGGCGACGCCCAGCTCTCCCGTCGCCGGGTCCCTGGCGACGATGGAGTACGTGTGCACGGGACGGCGGGGAACCGCGGCCGGCTCGGCGGCCAGGGCGGGCAGCGCGAGCAGGACGAGGCAGGCGGCAAGACGCGACATGGAACCTCCGCGGCGGGGGGCCTGGAGGGTGAGCGAGCAGGCGTCCGTCCGCAAGGCCCAAGGCGCCACGAGCCGGAGGCATGCCTACCTTCCCGGGGTCGCCAGCGACTGGCGACACGCGCCCAGGAGGGGAAGACCCGCATGGACCACATGCCCTACGAGTCGATGGAGATTGGTGGCGAGGAGCCCGGCCGCGGCAGTCAGCGCCAGGCCCCATCGGAGGACGAGCCGAAGCGCACGCCGAGGACGGCGGAGGGTGGCGGGCTCGATGAGCAGCGCCGGATGCCCCAGGAAGAGCCCGGGAAGACGCCCGGCTCCGCCGAGGGTGAGGACCCGGACCGGATGGCGCGCAAGTAGCGCTGTGCCGCCCGGCCCGGGCAGGTACAGTGCCGCGCCCATGCCTCGCAAGCCCGACAAGCCGAAGATACCGACGCACAAGCGCTGGGAGGGCAAGGAGAAGCCGGACTGGCTTTCGCGCGCTCTCTCCCGGGCCGGCGTGTTGCCCCAGGAAGAGGCGGAACACGCCATCGCCGCCGGCCGCGTCAGCATCAACGGCCGCGTGGCGAAGATGGCGCTCACCCCCGTGCCCCCGGGCTCGGTGGTGAAGGTGGACGGCCTGGTGGTGCAACTGGGCGCGCCGGCCACGCGCGTGCTCGCCTTCCACAAGCCCGCGGGCGTGCTGTCCTCCACCGCGCGCCAGCACCGCACCGGCACCGTGTTCGAGGTGCTGCTGCCCCAGCTCCCACCGGAGCTGGCCGGCTACACGTGGCACGCGGTGGGCCGGCTGGATGTGGAGTCCACGGGCCTGCTGCTCTTCACCAACGACGACAAGCTGGTGGCCCACGCGACGTCTCCGGACACGCGCCTGCCCAAGCGCTACGTGGCCACGGTGTTCAGCACCGCGAGCGACGAGAAGGTGGAGCCCCTGCGCAAGGGAATGACGCTCGACGACGGGCCCGCGCGTCCCGCGAAGGTGGTGGTCCGCGACGAGCACACCGTCGAGGTCACCATCACCGAGGGCCGCAACCACCAGGTGAAGCGGATGCTCGGCGCCGTGGGCCTGCCCGTGCGAGCGCTCCACCGCGAGGCCGTGGGCGACATCGTGCTGGACGACCTCCCCGAGGGCACCTTCCGCCTCCTCACCGATGAGGAGGTCCGTGAGGGCCTGAAGTACGAAGGACGCGGCGCGGCGGAGTCTTGAGCCGCACGAAGCTTGCGGATTGGGTCGAATCGCACTGAGTTGAAGGCCGGGCCGCCCTGACGGCGCGCCCCCACCGAGGCGTTCCCCATGACCCGGCTTCGCCCCCTGCTGCTCACGCTCGTCGTCGCCCTGCCCGCCCTCGCGGCGGAGCCCCCGCGCCCGCGGCCCTCTTCTTCCAGTACGGCCGCTCCGACGCCTGGGTGAGCTACGCCGAGGCCCGCGCCTACATCGACGCGGCCAAAGAGCCCAAGCTCTTCAAGTTCTACGAGGGCGCCCACGAGCTGAGCGAGGCCGCGCGACGAGACCGCGCCCAGTGGCTCCGCGCGCACCTGGGCTTCGGCGGAGTCCCCGGCTACGGCATGCCCGTCATCGCCAATCCCGCCGCGCCGGAATTGAAGGGCGCGCCCCTTCCCGAGTGGGCGAAGCTGCGGCCCGTCCTCTCCATGCCCGGCATGGAGGAGGTGCAGGCGCGCCGCGGCCTCACGTACGCGCGCGCGGGGGGCCGCGAGTACAAGCTGGACCTCTACATCCCCGACGTCGCCTCCCGCGAGCCCGTGCCCGTGGTGGTGCTCGTCCACGGCCTGCTGCACCCGGCCCTCGCGCCCCACGTCCGGGAGCTGCCCGCCTTCTCCGGACAGGCGCGCTGGCTCGCGGCGCTTGGCTACGCGGTGGCGGTGCCCGAGCTGGGCTCTCCCGCCACCGGCCCCGCCCAGGAGCAGTGGCTGACGGACGTGCCGGCCCTGCGGCAGCGCGTGGAGGCCACGCTCGCCTTCCTCCGCAAGGAGTCCACCGCGAACCGCCTGGACACGAGCCGGATGTGCCTCTTGGCCATGTCCGGAGGCGGCCTGGGGGGCGTGACGCCCGCGCTGAAGAAGCAGCCGCCCGCGGGGCTGAAGTGCGTGGCGGCCTGGTACCCCATGCTCGACGCGCCGGGCCTGCCGAAGGGCACGGGCGCCCGCGAGGCGCTGGGGGCCGTGGACGCGAAGAAGCTGCCGCCGCTGCTGGTGGTGCGCGCCGGCCGGGACGCGCCGGAGCTCAACGCCACCCTGGACGCCTTCGTCCAGGACGCGAAGGGCCGGGGCGCGCCCATCACCCTGGTGGAAGTGCCGGAAGGCCACCACGCCTTCGACCTGGTGGACGACGTGGAGCCCTCGCGCGAGGCCATGCGACAGACAGCGCTCTTCTTCGAGCAATACCTCACGCCGTGACTTCAAAGCACTCCCGGGCTCGTTTAGGGTCGCCGCCCATGGCGGACTTCGACCTGGTGGTCATCGGATGCGGCCCCGCGGGAGAGTGGGGCGCGGTGCAGGCGGCGCTGGGGGGCAAGCGCGTGGTGGTGGTGGAGCGCGAGCCCGTGCTGGGTGGCACGGCGGCCAACACCGGCACCCTCCCCTCCAAGACGCTGCGCGAGACGGCGCTCCACCTCTCCGGCCTCAAGGCCCGTGGCCTCTACAGCGTGGAGACCACGCTGCGCCACGAGGCCACCGTCTCCGACTTCCTCTACCGCGAGCGCCGCGTGAAGGGCATGGAGCGCGAGCGCATCCTCCAGAACCTTCAGCGCCACGGCGTGCAGGTGGTGCGCGGCACCGGCTCGTTCGCGGACACGCACACCGTGCTGGTGCGGAGCCAGGACGGAACGGAGCGCCGGCTCACCGGCGACTTCATCCTCGTGGCCACCGGCTCCGCCCCGTACCGGCCGCCGCAGTACCCCTTCGGCGACCCGCGGGTGCACGACTCGGATGAAATCCTCGACATCGGCCGCCTGCCGCGCTCGCTGGTGGTGGTGGGCGCGGGCGTCATCGGCTGCGAGTACGCGTGCATGTTCGCCGCGCTCGGCATCCCCGTGACGTTGGTGGATTTGAAGCACGAGGTCCTGCCCTTCCTCGACGACGAAATCTCCGCGCTGCTCGGACAGCGCATGGTGGCGCTCGGCATCCGCCTGCGCTTCGGACAGAACGTGAACACGGTGGAGGTGCCTCCGAGCCAGGACGAGCCCATCCGCCTGACGCTCTCCACCGGCGAGGTGGTGGACACGGACCAGGTGCTGGTGGCGTCCGGCCGCACCGCCAACACCACGGGCCTGGGGCTGGAGGCGCTGGGCGTGAAGCTGAGCAAGCGCGGCCACGTGGAGGTGGGCCCGGACTTCCAGACGGTCGTCCCGCACGTCTACGCGGTGGGCGACGTCATCGGCTTCCCCGCGCTGGCCTCCACCTCCATGGACCAGGCGCGCATCGCCGTGGAGCACGCCTTCGACCTGACCAGCGCGCGCACCCTGGCGCCGGTGCTGCCGTACGGCATCTACACCATCCCCGAGGTGTCCATGGCCGGGGAGACGGAGGAGAGCCTGCGCGAGAAGGAGGTGCCCTACGTCGTCGGCCGCGCCGCCTTCTCCAGCAACCCGCGCGGGCAAATCATCGGAGAGATGCACGGCCTGCTGAAGCTGCTCTTCCACCGGGAGAGCCTCAAGCTGCTGGGCGTGCACGTGCTGGGCGAGCAGGCCACGGAGCTGGTGCACATCGGCCTCACGGCCCTGCTCACCGGCTCCGGCGCACGCCTCTTCGTGGAGACGTGCTTCAACTACCCCACGCTGTCGGAGGCCTACAAGACGGCCACCTTCGACGCGCTGGACTACCTGAAGCGCGTGGGCGACTGACGCTTTTAGCGCGTGCCCTTGAGGCTGCCCACCGTGAGGCCCGCGGACGTGGGCGCCACGCGGTGCACGCTGTCCGCCGAGGCGCGCGCCAGCGGCGGCGCCCCCGTGCGGCCCGAGGCCGTGGTGGACGTCGGTGCCGCCGCGCGTCCCCCGGCGCCGCCGAGCAGCTCCTTGATGCGCTGCCAGCGGACCTTCTCCTCCGCCATCAGCCGCGTGAGCTCCTCGCGGGCCGCGGCGTCCTGGAGCTCGGCGGCGGCGGCGGCCACCTTGTCCATGAAGGGCAACAGGTAGCCGAAGTCCCTGTCGAAGGTGCTGGTGGGGGCGCTGGAGCTGGGGTTCTTCGCCACGGCCGTCCTCCTCGTCGTCACGTCACCCTAGCCCAACCCCTCCCGCCCGTGCGGCCTCTCAGCCGTGGTAGACGCGCGAGGCGACAATCCGCCCCCCGCGCACGTCCAGCACCTCGGCCACCGGCATGGGGGCCTCCCCCGGGGCGTGGCGCAGGTACTCCATGAAGACACGGTCCTGATCCGCGGTGAGGGCCGTCTCCTCGTAGCGAAGCCCGGGCAGCCGGGCGATGGCCTCCCGCCACCACTTCGCCAGCGCCGGGCGGCCAATCAGGCGGCCACCCGTCTCCGGATGGAGCACCCGAATCTTCGGGGAGGTGTGGGTGCAGTCCTCCGCGTAGAGCGCCACCAGGGCGTCCACGTCGTGGGAGTTGAAAGCGTGCAGCCAGGCTCTTGCGAGGGAGAAGTTTTCGGACGCGCTCATGGTTAGGAGACCTCGGAAAGCATTGCCCGGTCGATTCCAGCAGCGACCCGGGCCTCATCTATATAGAAGGTGGGACACACGCCTGGTAGGCGGAGGTGGGTGTAGGCAAGCCCACCGTCATGCGGATTTGGCTGGAAACTCAGTCCTGTGGGAAGTAAGGGCCCCGCCTGCTCTGTTCCCTCAGGCACTTTTCAAATCAAGAAGGACCGGATCGTGGCCGCCAACGTACCCATCGAGAAGATTCGCAACATCGGTATCTCCGCCCATATCGACTCGGGCAAGACGACGCTCTCCGAGCGCATCCTGTTCTATACGGGCCGGATCCATGAGATCCACGAAGTCCGCGGCAAGGACGGCGTGGGCGCGATCATGGACTCGATGGACCTGGAGCGTGAGAAGGGCATCACCATCCAGTCCGCCGCCACGTTCGCGATGTGGGGCGAGCACAACATCAACCTCATCGACACCCCGGGACACGTGGACTTCACCATCGAGGTGGAGCGCTCCCTGCGCGTCCTCGACGGTGCCATCCTCGTGCTCTGCTCGGTGTCCGGCGTGCAGTCCCAGTCCATCACCGTGGACCGGCAGATGAAGCGCTACCGCGTTCCGCGCATCGCGTTCGTCAACAAGATGGACCGCGCCGGCGCGAACTATGACCGCGTGGCCGCGCAGCTGAAGGAGAAGCTGAACCACCACCCGGTGAAGCTGCAGTTCCCCATCGGCGCGGAGGACCGCTTCAAGGGCCTCATCGACCTGGTCACCATGAAGGCGTTCTACTTCGACGGTGAGAACGGCGAGAACGTGCGCGAGGAAGAGATTCCCGCGGACATGCTCGAGGAAGCCAAGACGCGCCGCCAGCAGATGATTGAAGGCGTGGCCGAGGTGGACGACCAGCTCGGTGAGCTGTTCCTGGCCGACTCCTCCATCACCAACGAGCAGATCGCCGCCGCCATCCGCCGGGCCACCATCGCCCTGAAGATGACGCCGGTCATGTGCGGCTCCGCCTACAAGAACAAGGGCGTGCAGCTGCTGCTCAACGCCGTGTGTGGCTACCTCCCGAACCCCAAGGAGGCGACCAACGAGGCGCTGGACCAGAAGAACAACGAGGCGAAGGTCATCCTCGAGTCGGACCCGGAGAAGCCGTTCGTGGGTCTGGCGTTCAAGCTGGAGGATGGGCGCTACGGGCAGCTGACGTACATGCGCATCTACCAGGGCCGGGTGGCGAAGGGCGACTTCATCGTCAACCAGGCGAACCAGAAGAAGGTCAAGGTGCCGCGCATCGTGCGCATGCACTCCAGCCAGATGAACGACATCAACGATGCCACGGCGGGCGACATCGTCGCGCTGTTCGGCATCGAGTGCGCCTCCGGCGACACGTTCACCGACGGCACCGTGAGCTACACGATGACGTCCATGCACGTGCCGGACGCCGTCATCTCGCTCGCCGTGTCCCCCAAGGACCGCGGCGCGCTGGCCAACTTCTCCAAGGCGCTCAACCGGTTCACCAAGGAAGACCCCACCTTCCGCGTGCACCGCGATGAAGAGTCCGGGCAGACCATCATCCGCGGCATGGGTGAGCTGCACCTGGAGATCTACATCGAGCGCATGAAGCGCGAGTACAACTGCGAGGTCCAGGCCGGTAAGCCGCAGGTGGCGTACCGTGAGACCATCAGCCAGAAGGGCGAGTTCGCCTACACGCACAAGAAGCAGACCGGCGGTTCCGGTCAGTTCGCGCGCGTGTGCGGCTACCTCGAGCCGCTGCCCTCGGACGCGGTGCAGCAGTACGAGTTCGTGGATGACATCGTCGGCGGCTCCATCCCCCGCGAGTACATCCCGGCCTGCGACAAGGGCTTCACCGAGGCCGTGAAGAAGGGCAGCCTCATCGGCTTCCCCGTGGTGGGTGTGCGCGTGGTCATCAACGACGGCGCCTTCCACGCGGTGGACTCGTCCGAAATGGCGTTCAAGACGGCCGCCATCATGGGCTTCCGCGAGGGCTACGCCGCCGCCAAGCCCATCATCCTCGAGCCGATGATGAAGGTGGAGGTCCAGGCTCCCGAGGACTTCCAGGGCTCGGTGGTGGGGCAGTTGAACCAGCGCCGTGGCACCATCCTCAACACGGAGACCGCCGAGGGCTACGTGACGGCGGTGGCCGAGGTGCCGCTGAACACCATGTTCGGCTACTCCACGGACCTGCGCTCGGCTACCCAGGGCAAGGGCGAGTTCACGATGGAGTTCGCCCGCTACACCCCGGTGCCCCGCAACGAGTCCGAGGCCCTGATGGCCGCGTACAAGGAGCGGCTGGCCGCGGAGCAGGCGGCCCGCAAGTAGTCCACGCATCCGCCGCACTCTGGCGGTAAGGAAGGCGCTCCTCTTCAGTGAGGGGCGCCTTTCGCCTTTTCGGGAGTCCACACACCGTGACGCTGCTTCGTGCCGCCAACGTCCAGCTCAGCTTCGGCAGCCGCACCGTCTTCCAGGGCCTCACCTTCACCATTGAAGAGGGCGAGCGCGTGGGCCTGGTGGGCGTGAACGGCTCCGGCAAGTCGTCGCTGATGAAGATTCTCGCCGGCGCGGCGAAGCCGGACACGGGCGAGTTGCAGCTCCGGCGCGGCGCCCGCGTCACCTACCTGCCCCAGGAGCCGGAGTTCCCCGAGGGCGCCACGGTGGCCTCGGAGCTGTCCGTGTCCGAGGCCCCGCTGAAGGAGGCCCTGGCCGCGCACGCCGAGCTGGCGAAGCGGCTGGAGGCCGCCCCGACCGAGGAGCACGAGAAGCTGCTGGAGCAGTTCTCCGCGCTCAGCGACCGCATCGAGCAGATGGGCGGCTGGGGCACCGAGCACCACGCGAAGACACTGCTGGACAGGCTGGGCGTGAAGGACTGGGACCGGCCGGTGGCGCAGCTGTCCGGCGGCCTGCGCAAGCGGGTGTCCATTGCCCGGGCGCTGCTGACGCGGCCGGACCTGCTGCTGCTCGACGAGCCCACCAACCACCTGGACGCGGACACGACGGACTGGCTGGAGGAGGAGCTGGACAAGCTGCCCGGCGCGCTGCTGCTCGTCACGCACGACCGCTACTTCCTCGACGGGCTGGTGGACCGCATCGTCGAAATCCAGCCCGGCGAGGGCGTGACGTCCTACCCCGGCAACTACCAGGCGTACCTGGAGCAGAAGCTGGTGGCGCAGGAGAACTCGGAGGTTGCCCAGCACAAGCGCGAGCGCTGGATTGCGCAGGAAGTGGCGTGGCTGCGCCGGGGCCCCGAGGCGCGCCGCACCAAGAGCAAGGCGCGCATCGACCGGGCGCAGAAGCTGATGGCGGAGAAGGGCTTCCAGCGCCCCAAGGTGGCGGACCTGCGCGTGGCCGCGGCGCCCCGGCTGGGCCACACCGTCATCGAGGCGGAGGGGCTCCAGAAGTCCTTCGGCGACCGCAAGGTGCTCAGCAACGTGGACTTCCGGCTCCAGCGCGGCGAGCGCGTGGGGCTGGTGGGGCCCAACGGCGTGGGCAAGACGACGTTCCTGCGCGTGCTGCTCGGAGAGACGCCCCCGGACGGCGGCAAGCTCGTCATCGGGAAGAACACCAAGGTCGCGTACTACGACCAGCAGCGTGCGCAGCTGGACCTCGAGTCCACGGTGTACGAGTCCGCCTCGCAGGGCGAGGACTGGGTCATCCTGGGCGACCAGAAGGTGGCGCTGCGCGACTACCTGGACGATTTGCTCTTCCCGGTGCCCATGCAGCGCATGAAGGTGAAGGCGCTGTCGGGCGGCGAGCGCAACCGGCTGCTGCTGGCGCGCCTGTTCCTGGAGGGCGCCAACGTGCTGGTGCTGGACGAGCCCACCAACGATTTGGACATCGTCACGCTCAACATCCTGGAGCGGCTGCTCCTGGACTTCGGCGGCAGCACACTGCTCGTCACGCACGACCGGTACTTCCTCGACAAGGTGGCCACCAGCATCCTCACCTTCGAGGGCGGCGGCCGCGTCACCCGGTACGAGGGCAACTATGCGATGTACCGGCGGCTGAAGGAGCAGTCGGAGGCCCAGGCGGCCACCGCGGCCCAGAAGCCCGCTCCGAAGAAGGAGGAGCCGCCGCCCGCCGCGTCGAAGGCCGCGCGCAAGCCGGGGAAGCTTTCCTACAAGGACCAGCGCGAGCTGGACGGCATGGAGGCCACCATCGAAGCGGCCGAGACGAAGAAGGCGGGGCTGGAGGCGCAGCTCGCCGACCCGGCCGTGTACAGCAACGGCGCCAAGGTGGCCGAGGTGAACAAGGAGCTGGAGGCCACCGCCGCCGAGGTGGACCGGCTCTACGCGCGCTGGCAGGAGCTGCAGGACCTGGCGGCCGGCGGGGCGTAGCGGGCCACGGGCGCCTGCCTCACAGCTGCGCCCGCCCTGCCCCCGTCAGTCGTACTTCAGCGCGATGATGGGGTCCACGCGCGAGGCGCGCAGCGCGGGCACCCACGTGGCCACCAGCCCCACACCCAGCAGCACCAGCGGCGCGGCGGAGAAGGCCAGCGGGTCCAGGGCGCTCACCCCGTGCACCATGCCCTCCACCACGCGCGTCAGGCCCCATGCGCCCGCCACGCCCAGCAGCACGCCCAGGCCCACCGAGCCCAGGCCCTGGAGGAACACCAGCCGCACCACCTCGGCGCGCGGCGCGCCCAGCGCCAGCCGCACGCCCATCTCCCGCGTCCGCTGGCTCACCAGGTAGGACAGCACGCCGTAGATGCCAACGGCCGCGAGCACCAGCGCGAGCGCCGCCATCAATCCCAGCAGCACCATGTTGAAGCGCTCCGAGCCCAGCGAGCGCTCCACGTGGTCCTCCAGCTTCAGCGTCTCCGTCACCGGCTGCTGCGGGTCCACCGCCCACAGCTCGCGCTGCAAGGAGGCCACCAGCGCCGCGTGGGAGCCCTTGGAGCGCACGATGAGGTGCTGCGGCAGCATGCGCACCAGCATCCGGTTGAAGCCCGGCACCATCTGCCCCAGCGCGACGTACTGGACCGTGGGCACGTCCTCCGCCAGGCCGTTCTCCCGCACGTCCCGGACGATGCCCACCACCGTGCGCGGCACCTCGTCCCGGATGCTGGGCACCGTGGGAGCGAACCGCACGCGCTGACCGATGGGGTCCTCGCCCGGCCAGTACTTGCGCGCCGTCGCCTCGTTGATGACGACCACCGGCTCCGAGCCCGCCACGTCCGTCTCCGCCAGCAGCCGGCCGCGCACGAGGCCGATGTCCAGCGCCTTGAAGTACCCCGGCGTCACCGGACGGAACTGCCCGCCGCCCAGGCCGGGCCCGTCCATGCGCCCCTCGAACTTGCCCTCGATGGAGAACTGCATGCCGGGGCCCAGGCCCATGGGCAGCGCCGACGAGAAGCCCACCGCCTCCACGCCCGGCAGCGCCGACACCCGCTCCACCACCTGCTTCGCGAAGCGCTCCAGCACGGCGGGCTCGGCGTAGCGCGCCTCCGGCAGGGACAGCTTCAGCACGTGGACGTCGTGCGCGTCGAACCCCGGGGCCGTGTGGCTCAGCGACGCGAAGCCGCGGATGAGCAGCGCCGCGCCCACCAGCAGCACCACGGCCAGCGCCACCTGCCCCACCACCAGGAGCCGCCGCGTCCGCCCACCTCCCCGGCCCGCGGTGGCCCGCTGCGCCCCTTCGCGCAGCGCCGTCTGCAGGTCCGGGCTCGACGCGTGCCACGCGGGCAGCAGGCCGAACAGCAGGCCTGTCACCACCGACGCCCCCAGCGTGAAGAGCAGCACCGCTCCGTTGACGCCCACTGCCGCGCTCCCCAGCCCGCCGCTCCCCGACACGGCCGTCGCCGCCGGGGCCAGCGCCAGCAGCGCGGGCAGCGCCGCCGCGGCCAGCAGCAGTCCGAGCCCTCCCCCCGCCAGCGACAGCAGCAGGCTCTCCGTGAGGAGCTGGCGCACCAGCCGTCCCGGTGCCGCGCCCAGGGCCGCGCGCACCACCAATTCCCGCTGCCGTGCCGCGGCCCGCGCGAGCTGGAGGTTGGCCAGGTTGACGCACGCGATGAGCAGCACCAGGGCCACCGCGCCCAGCAGCACCCAGAGCGCCAGCCGCAAGTCCCCGGCAAGGAACGCGCGCAGGTCCTCCGCGTGGAACAGCTCCTTCTCGTCGATGAGGAGCGGCTTCTCGGCGCGCAGCCGGGCGCTGAACGTCGCCAGGGCCGAGTCCACGGACTGGGGCGACAGGTCCGCCTTCAGCCGCGCGGTGATGAAGAGGTAGTTGGAGTTGTCCTCGTTGGTGAGGTCCAGCTGCAGCGGCGTCCACAGCTGCACGCCCTGCGGGTACTGGAAGCTCGCGGGCGCCACGCCCACCACCGTGTAGGGCTGGTCGTTCAGCGTGAGCGACTTGCCGATGACGTCCGCGGCCCCGCCGAAGCGGCGCTGCCAGAACCCATGGCTGATGACCACCGCGTGGCCGCCGCCCGGCACGTCCTCCTCCGGCAGGAAGCCGCGGCCCAGCTCCGGCCGCACGCCGAAGGTGTCGAAGAACGTCCCCGTCACGCGCACGCCGGACATCCGCTCCGGCATTCCGTCTCCCACCAGGTTGAAGCCGCTGGGGAGCACCTCGTAGGCCGTCACCTTCGAGAAGAGGGCGGACTCGCCGGACAGCAGCGCGTAGTGCGCGACGCTCTGCGACGGGCTCTCGCCCCCCGGCTCCCGGCGGATGAGCTGCACCAGCTGCTCCGACTCCGGGTACGGCAGCGGGCGCAGCAACACCCCGTGCACGACGCTGAAGATGGCGGTGTTCGCCCCGATGGCCAGGGCGAGCGTCAGCACGGAGACGAGCGTGAAGCTCCGGTTCTTGAGCAACAACCGGAGCGAGAAGCGGAGGTCATCGACCAGGACGGACACGGTGCACCCCTTGCGGTGTCTGCCGTACGCCCCGCCCGCAGGGCCATTGCACCCGCCTCACGGCGCCCTCAGGAACTGGACTTCACCGCAAGACAGGGAGAGTCCGAACGGAGCGCGCGTCAAGGAGGCTGCCGCGGCGGGCAGGCAATAGTTTCCGCGCAGGGGCGAAATAGCGCTGCGCTTGCACTCCAATTCCCAGCATGCGACTGCTCCAAGGTTTCGGGGCCTGTCTCTTCGCGCTGTCATTCATCGAAGGAGTCGTCGTGCCTTCCCGGCCTTCGCTCGCCCTGCTTTCCGCTGTGTCGTCCCTCGCGCTGCTCCTCGGCCCCGCCTCCGCGCTGGCGCAGGACCCGCAGCTTCCCCACTTCAACCTCCAGCGGCTGGAGCTGGACCCGGCGGCGCTGGGCTCCCTGATGGTGGGCACCGGCCGCACGCTCCCGCAGGGCATGCTGCGCATGGCGGTGCAGGGCCACTACGAGAACCTGCCCTTCCACTTCCAGACGCGCTGGGAGCCGGGCGCCGGCACGGGGCTGGTGGAGAACCGCTTCACCCTGGACGTGACGGCCGCCTACGGCGTGCTGTCCTGGCTCCAGGTGGCGGCGGAGGTGCCCTACATCGTCCAGCAGGGCGGCGAGCCCCACATGGGCGTGTCGCCTCCCACGGGCCAGGGCATGGGGACGCCCTGGGTGGGCCTGCGTGCCGCCCTGCTGCGCCAGGACTTCGGCTTGCAGCTGGCGGCGGACGTCAGCGCCGCGGTGCCGGTGGGCAGCGTGGAGCTGCTGGCGCGCGACGACTACGCGGTCCACCCGAAGCTCCAGCTCGGCTTCCTGGCCGAGGACTGGCAGGTGGGCGGCGAGGCCGGCGTGCTGCTGCGCGAGAAGCGGGAGCTGGGCGCGCTGTCCGGCGAGTCGAAGGACATCGTCGGCAGCGAGCTGCGCCTGGCGGGCACCGTGACGTCCCGCGCCGGCGACTCCACGCGCGGAGAGGTGAGCGTGCTGGTGGGTGTGCCGCTGCAGGGAGGCCGCGTGGGCGCCGAGCTGCTGCTGGCCATCCGCAAGCACGCCCTGTCCTTCATGGACCTCTACGTCATGGGCGGGCCGGGCGTCGGCGCCGGCCTGGACACGCCCACCTTCCGCTTCGTCGGGGGCGTGTCCTTCGCGACGTCCAAGGTGGACTGAGGACTCAGTCCACTCCCAAGGTGGACTGAAGCTACTTCGGCATCACCCCGAAGGCCTTGGCCATCGCGATGCCGATGCCCAGCAGGCTCTCTCCGGCGATGAAGCCCGAGGACACCGGCAGCACCATGTCCTCGGCCAGCTTCGGCTTCGCGCGGCGCAGGCCCTCCGCGAGGGCCGAGCCGATGAAGAACGCGATGGAGCTGGAGCCGGGGATGACGATGGCCAGGCCGAAGCCCGCGGCGGACGGCACATAGGCCTTCGCCTTCGCCGGGGCGAACTTCTCCAGCAGAACCAGGAGGATGCCCAGCGTCGCGCCACACAGCGCGCCCACCCGGGCCGTCTGGGGCAGCGCGGACACGCCCGCGGCCAGCAGCTTCGACACGCCGGCCCACACCATGGACGCGGGCGCGGGGAACTCCTCCGTGCCCAGCACGTCCGCGCTGGGCACCAGGATGCGGAACACCGGCACCACCACCGCCGCGCCCGCCACCACGCCGAACAGCTGCGCCACGAACTGCTGGCGCGGGTTGGCGCCCAGGAGCCACCCGGACTTCAAATCGGTCAGCAGGTCCGCCGAGTGCAGCCCCACGCCGCCCGTGGCGTTGGCGCTCATCACGTTGGCGGGGATGTTGCCCGGCGCCAGGCCGCCGAAGATGAGCTGGGTGACGGGGCCCAGCGCCTTGGTGGGCGTGGTGTCCGTCTCACCCGTCACGCGGCTGGCGATGACGCCCATGATGACGGCCAGCGGCATGGCCAGCACGCCGGCCCACCACGGAATCTGGAAGAGGTAGACCATCAGGAAGATGGCCACCGGGCCCAGCACCGCGAAGCCCAGGGGGAACCAGGACGGCGGGCACTCGATGCCGGCCAGCGGGTCCTGCTCCTCCTGCGCGCCCTTGCCGCCGAACAGGCCGGACAGCGCCTTGAAGGAGCGCGCCACGCTGCGCCACTGGAAGGCGAAGGACAGCAGGCCCGAGGACACCAGCACCGCCGAGCCCGTCCACACCATCCAGCTGTTGATGGCCTTGTACGTCACCTCGGGGATGGCGCCCTGGCTCACCATGGCCGGCGCGAGGAAGCCGTAGGTGAGCACCGCGCCCAGCAGCATGGACCAGCCCGTCTTGAAGCTCACCAGCGCGCCCGCGCCCACCAGCAGCAGGCTGAAGTCGAACGACAGCGTCCAGGCCGAGGCCTTCTTCCCCAGCATCGTGAAGGGCAGGCTCACCTTGTCCGGGATGTTGGTCAGCCAGCCCATGCGCGCGTCACGGAAGAACACCAGCAATGCGCCCACCAGCCCCGACAGGCCCAGCAGCCGCGACTTGCGGCGGGCCACCTCGCCATGGCCGTGCAGCGCGCGGATGGTCTCCGCGGTGGCCGTGCCGGTGGGGAACGGCAGCGCCTCGATGTTGATGAGCTGGCGCTTGATGGGGATGGCCGCGAAGACGCCCAGCGCGGAGATGACGGCGAACCACACCACCAGCCAGCCGGGGGACGGCAGCGTGCCGGTGAGCATCAGCAGCGCGGGCACCGCCGCCATGTTGCCGCCGCCCGTCATGTAGCCGGCGGCCGAAGCCACCGAGCCCATGGCGTTGTTCTCCAGGTCGGTGAACTCCTTCTTCAACAGCCGCAGCGAGCGCAGCGTGCCGAACACCGCGAAGGCCAGGATGCAGGCGGTAATCGTGACGCCCAGGCTCCAGCCCGTCTTGAGGATGACGTACAGGTTGGACAGACACATCACCGCGCCGATGAGCATGCCCGCGATGACGGCGCGCACGGTGAGCTGGCGGCTGCCGCCCTGGTAGACGTGCTCGAGCCAGTAGCGCTCCGGGTCCTTCTCCGCGGACGCCCCCGGGTCGCCGTGCGGCGGCGTGTCGGACGGGTGGATGCGCAGCTCGCTCGGGGACGGAGACGGTGAGGTGGGACTCATTGGGGCGCCGACGATAGTGCACCGCCCCCGGCCCCGCGAAATGCTTGTTCCACTCGGAGGGTGGGGCCCGGATGCCCCCACCCCGCGAGTGGCCGCGATGCGTCAGCGCGTCTCAGCCGTGGTCGTGACCGCCCGCGCCATGGACGTGGCCGTGGGTGAGCTCTTCCTGCGAGGCGGCGCGCACCTCGCGCACGGTGACGTCGAAGTGGAGCGTCTTGCCGGCCAGCGGGTGGTTGAGGTCCACGACGACGGCGTCCTGGCGCACCTCCTGGATGCGCAGGGGAATGTCGCCCTGGTCCGTCTGCGCCATCAGCGTCTGCCCGGGCTGCGGGTTGAAGCCGGGCGGCAGCATGTTGCGCGGCACCGTGCGCACCCCTTCCGGGTCGTGCTCGCCGTAGCCCTGGCCGGGGGCCACCACCACCTGCTTGCTCTCGCCAGCGGACATGCCCTCGATGGCGCCCTCCAGGCCCGGGACAATCTGCTTGTGGCCGTGCAGGTAGGCGAGCGGCTGTCCGGGCGCGCTCTGGTCGATGACCTGCTCATCTCCCAGGTGCAGCCGGTACTCCAGCGAGACGACGGAATCCTTGGCGACCCTCATACGGGCTCCTTGGCGGGTGCTGCGAGTTGACTGCTCTCGTGGTGAAGGATGGGCTGCGAAATGCCGGGTGTCAGGACGCGGAAGGGTCTGCCGCCCCCTCCCCGGCCGGGCGGTCGAGCGGCTCCCCCCGGGCGACGTACACCGCGGCCGCGAGGTCCCCGGTGACGTTGAGGGTGGTGCGGCACATGTCCAGGAAGCGGTCCACGCCGAGGATGAGGCCCAGCCCCTCCACCGGAATCTTGAACATGCCCAGAATCATCGCGATGACGGGGATGGAGCCCGCCGGCACGCCCGCCGTGCCGATGCCCGCCAGGATGCAGATGAACATGATGAGCCCCTGGTCCGGCAGGCTGAGCGGCACGCCGTAGACCTGGGCGAGGAAGAGCACGGTGACGCCCTCGAAGAGCGCCGTGCCGTTCTGGTTCATCGCCGAGCCCGCGGTGAGCACGAAGCGGGACACGTTGCGCGGCAGCTTGAGGTTCTCCTCGGCCACCTTGAGCGCGGTGGGCAGCGTGGCGCTGGAGGACGCCGTGGAGAAGGCGGTCGCCATCACCAGCCGGATGTCGCGGAAGAACTGGAGCGGGTTGCGCCCGCCCAGGAAGCGCACCGACAGCGAGTAGACGACGAACATGTGGATGCCCAGCGCCAGCAGCACCGTGGCCACGTACGCGGCGAGCTGCGCCAGGATGCCCAGCCCCAGCCGGGCCGTCATCGCATACAGCAGCGCGGCCACGCCGAAGGGCGCCAGCCGCAGCACGCCGTCGATGAGCTTCATCATCACATCGTAGAGGCCCTGGATGATTTCCTTCAGCCGCAGGGCGGGCTCGCCCTGGGTGAGCGCCAGGCCCATGCCGAAGATGAGCGAGAAGACGATGAGGCCGATGAAGTCCCCTTCGGCGGCGGCCTTGAGGGGGTTGGTGGGCACCATGGAGACGAGCACGGCGCCGAACGACGTGGCCTCCGGCGGAGGCGCGGCCTTCACCGTGGCGCCTCCCCGGGCCATGGCACGCGCCTCGTCGCTCAAGCCCGCGCCCGGCTGTACCGCGTTGACGAGCAGCAGGCCGATGAGGACGGAGATGGCGGAGAAGACGACGGTGTAGCCCAGCGTGCGCGCGCCCAGGCGGCCCACCTGCTTCAAGTCCAGCTCCGCCACGCCCACGACGAGCGCGGAGAAGAGCATGGGCACCACGAGCATGAGGAGCAGGCGGATGAAGATCTGGCCCAGGGGCGAGGCCACGTTGTCCACGGTCCACGGCAGCCAGGGCGAGTGCTGGGCGATGACGTCGGCGGGGACCGGCCCCTCGGCGATGCCGGCCGCCTTCCGGGCGATGGCAGTGGCGACGGCGTTGACGGTGAGGCCCGTCACCGCGCCGGCGACAATGCCGATGAGCATCTTCTGGTGCGCCTTCATCCGGAGTCTCCGCGCCCTCCTGTCCGGAGGGGAATGGGCCGCGCAGCCTAGCGGCAAAGGAAGGTGGCGCCCACCCTGGCGGTGGGACAATGCTCGGTGGACCCGTGGAAACCCTCGTCCAGCTCACCGAAGGCGCCGTGCCCGCTCCCCTCTTCCGCCGCCTGCTGCGGTGCGTGGGAGCCCTGGGCACCGAGCGCCTGCGTCAGACGTACCAGACGACCTTCTGGTACGACTTCGGCCCTCCCGCCAACGTGGTGGAGGAGGTCATCCTCTCGCTGCGGCCGGAGGTGACGGGCCGGCGGCGCATCGCGGGGGTGGAGTGGTGGCTGTCGCGCATGTACCCCACGGACGTGCGCGTGGACTTCCACCAGGACCGGGACGAGAAGCTGGCGCTGCGCACGGGGGAGTTGGTGCACCCGCGCATCTCCTCGGTGCTGTTCCTCAACAGGGTGCGCGGGGGCGCGCTGGTGGTGACGCGCGAGAAGCCCGAGCCGGAGAACCCCTCGCTGGCCCCGGCGCGGCTGGACACCGCGGACCTGGTGGCGCCGCGGCCCAACCGGCTGGTGCGCTTCGACGGGACGCTGACGCACGGCGTGCTGGACGCGGAGAATCAAATTCCGGATGGGAAGCTGCCGGGGCGCTCGAGGCAGCGGCGCACGCTGGTGATGAACTGGTGGGGGCACCGGCCCACGGAGATTCCCGCGTGGGCGGAGACGCGCCTCTATCGAGCCCTGGCGCGATAGCGCGGTAGCGCGCGCTGGCGTGCCGCGCCTCTACCACGCGCTGGCATGCCGGGCCGCTACTGCGCGCTGGCGTGCCGGGCCTCTACCGCGAACTGGCGCGCTGAGCCTCTTCCGCGGCTGTCTCACGGAGGCGTCGGGTGACGCGCTCGGCCCACTCGGGCTCGACTTCGAGGCACGCGGGCCGGCGGCCGAGCCGCAGCGCCGCTGCGGGCATGGAGCCGCTGCCGGCGAACGGGTCCAACACGGTGTCTCCCGGGCGGCTGTAGGTGCGGATCAGGGGCTCGAGGACGGAGAAGGGCTTGTGGTGCGGGTGGCCGCCCCAGCGCGCGGCCTCGGCTTCGTCGTCGTAGCCGCCGACGACGGCCCAGACGGTGGGCAGGTCCTCGGGCGCGAGCGGCGACGCGGGCGTGCGGGCAATGACGAGGGCGACCTCGTAGACGCGCAGGGTCTGCTCGTTGGCGTTCTTGTCGGTGGTGCGCTTGCCCCAGACGTACTCGCCGCGCAGGTGCGGGTAGCCCAGGCCGCGGGCGGCGGTGAGGATGGGTTCCTTGCCGAGCAGGTTGGTCCAGATGACGAGGGGCGCGTCCGGGGTGAGGTGCGCGACGGCGCGGGACATCCAGGCCTCGGAGAAGGTGCGGTAGTCGCGCACCGTTTCGAAGCGGACGATGGGGTTCTGGTCGATCTTCTTGTGGGCCCGTGTGTCGCGGAGGTCCCCGCCCTTCCGGCGCCGGGTGAGGAGGCAGTAGGGCGGGTCCGTGTGGAGCAGGGCCGCGCGGGTGTCTCCGAGGGCGGCGCGGTAGCCCTGCGGCTCGCGCGAGTCGGCGTTGATGCAGCGGAGGGAGTCTGCCGGAGGAAGGGAGGTCATCGTCCTGGGCGGCACCCTACACGGAGGAGCGCGGGGCTCAAGAGGGCTCGCGGGTGACGGAGAGGATGGCCCCGACGGGCACCCGGGCATGCGAGCGGAAGACGGCGAAGTCGTCCCCCTGCTCGGTGACGACGTCGGTGACGACGTCCGCGAAGGACTCCCCGGCGCGGAGCTCCACGGCCACGGGACGGCGTCGGAGGACGGCCTCTTCGAGCACGTCGATGAAGTCACAGCGGCCTACGTCGTCCTGACACATCCGGGCCATGGCTTGCCTGCCTCCTCGCGCCCGTACTGGGGCGCGCCAGGGGAGTGTAATAGTGGGCGGGTGCGACGGCTGTGCTTCCAGGAGGCGTCTTCAAATGAGCGAACGGTTTCCTGGCGTCCGAATCGCTACCGCAGACGGCTCCATGTTCAGTGGGACTGGGCTTGGGCTCATCATTCGATTCTTCATGCATCGCTCCCACGCAGGCATTGCGCCCAGCGTGATGCGCGCACTGGACACGTACAGACGCGCAGTGGGACCAGACACCCTTGCCTGGTATCCGGATGCGGAAGGCGATTGGCGGCGCCTGGACGACTCGGCCTGGGAGCGGACACGGCAGGCACTGCTCGACACCGGCCCACATACCTTCGCCACCCTGGTGGACCGGCCTCAGGGCGCTGCTGGTTTTCGATTCGAGTACGAGGGGATATCACTCGAAGAACCGAGCCTGTTTGACGACCCGAGACGTGCCTGTGTGGCCAGCTTCTGGCTACCCTCAACGTTTCTGGAGGAGTCGGGGCCCGAGCACACGCGCGGGCTGGCGTTGGAACTGGCAGCTCACCTGCCCTTCAACTCCGGGTACGCCACCCTTTCCTTCGACACCATGAGGGACGAAGTGGGTATCAGGCGGAGCATTCGGAGCATGTGCTTCCGCTACCTGGGTGTGGACATGCTCGATCACCCGGTCTCGTGGGACATCGGCACGCGAATCGCTGGCTCGTACTGGCTGACGTTCCTCGGACAGCCCGTGTTGGGTGAACTGGGAGGCGCGGAAGGGCTGCGTGCGCGTCTGACGGCTCCCGATACCACCGTGCAGCAGCTTCCGGGAGACCGCGCCGTGGTCACACTCGGACAGTGGCCCGAGGCGGGGGATGTGGAAGCAGGAGAGAACCTGCCCGCCTACCGGGAACTCGCGCGAGTGATGGAGCCGTGGCTCTACCACGACGCAGGTACCCGCTTCGATCCGGACTTCCCACCGGAGGACAAGCGCCGCTGGGAGCGCCGCTTCCTGGATTGATTCCCACGCGCAGCGGACTTGGAGCCCTTCGAGCGTCACGGACTGTCCGCCGCCCTCGTCCCACAGCTTGAGGGTGTCGCAACTCTCTGGAACCGCACCGTCGCCGCAACGGGTTCCAGATGCAGTTGCTCATCGTGTCAGACGGAGCTTGATGGGGAGCGAGGGCTGCGGCCTGGCTGGGGCTCGGCTAGCGTTGGGGCATGCGCATCCGGAGAAGGACCCAATGAAACGGCGTTTGACCGGTGTCACTGGCGTGAGCGTGCTCCTGTTCCTCGTGGGGTGTGGCGCGGGGAGCCCTTCCCGGCGCGGAGCGGGGAGTTATGCGCAGGCCGTGGACTCGGCGACCGCCGCGTGTGAGCGCAACCCGGCCTACTGCGCGACAGTCGCGGGTGAGGAAAGCGTCGTTCCTCTCCAAGTGCGGGCCGTCCAGGTGGCGGCGGCGGGCAAGGCGTGGGAGGTGCTCGACGAACTGGTCTGGAAGAGCATCGAGGACATCCTGTTTGAATGTGCGAAGTGGGCGGATGCGGAGGTGAACCGGAAGGAGTTCGGTGGGCGGGCCCCGACCGCGACAGAATGCGAACAACAGGTGGGCGGCACACGAGAGAATCCGGTGACCCGTGGCATGAGACTGGGTGGCGCGAAACACGAGCTCGCCAGCCAGTGTACGGAGGAGAAGCTGAGCCGCGCACAGCCCGGACGGTTCAGCCTGGAACAGCGCTACCGTATCCACCCCGAGACGCGACAACTGGAACTGATCAGCCGCAAAACGGAGTTGGCGATGCTGCGCAAAGGAGGCAAGGAACTGGCAGGCTCAGTGGTGCCAGACGTCATCATCCACACGGGCGACCCACTTCAGGTTCAGGCCGTCTTTGACTTCAAGTTCCCTTGTCCCGAAGGCAACCGAGCCGCCTGGAGGGACTACCCTTCCGGAAGTGCCAGTGGAGCCTCGAATCAGGGGGAGGCCTACAAGAGCATCTTCGGAGTACAGCCGACCCGCGTACCTCCCAGAAGGGAAATCGAGTGAACGAGCACTATCCACGGATCCGGGTCCAGGCAAATGACGGCTACGTCTTCATTCGCGACGGCCTCACCTTCTGTTTCTACATGCATCGCACCCACAAGGGGCTCGGTCCGGCTGTGCTCCGGGCGATGAACGTGTTCATGCAGGCAGTAGGCCCGGAAGCGCTGACGATATACCCGGATACGGAGGGTTATTGGCACCAACTCAACGATGACGCCTGGGAGCGCATCCAGAAGGAGCTTCTCGAAACCGCTGGTCCCTACGTCATGCTCGCAAGCAACTCCAACGGCATGTCGGAATTCTCTTTCGACTACAAAGGCATTTCGAAAGAAAACCCGGGCCCCTTCGATGGTCCGGAACGCGCCTGTGTTGCAACCTTCAAGTTGACCACGGAGTACTTGGAGCAACACGGCCCCGGACACGTGCGTGAACTGGCGCTCGAGCTGGCCTCTCATCTGCCCTTCAACTCCGGGTACGCCAGTCTCTCCTTCAACGCCCTCATAGACGAATTGGGTGTCCGGCGGAGGGTGCGAAGCATGTGCTTCCGCTACCCGGGCATGGACGTACTTGAGGATCTTGTCGCATGGGACATCGGCACACGAATCCCTGGCGCGTACTGGCTGACGTTCCTCGGACAGCCCGTGCTGGGAGAACTGGGCGGCACGGAGGGACTGCGCTCGCGTCTGTCCTCACCGGGCACCACCGTGCAGCAACTGCCCGGAGACCGCGCCGTCGTCACGCTCGGACAGTGGCCCGAGGCTGGGGACCTGGAAGCGGGAAAGAACCTGCCCGCCTATCGGGAACTCGCGCGCGTGCTGGAGCCGTGGCTCTACCACGACCCAGGCACCGTGTTCGTTCACGACTTCATCCCAGAGGACAAGCTGCGCTGGGAGCGCCGTTTCCTGGATTGAGCACCACGCTCAAGGGACCGCGAGCCCTTCGAGCGTCACAGACGTACCGCCACCCTCGTCCAACAGCTTGAGGGTGTATCGCCCCGGTTGAAACGCGGCCTCGTCCTCGATTGCAATCACGACGTTCTGAACCCCCTTGATGGACACGGGGCCCTGCTGCCACGGGCGCAGCACCCTCATGGACTGCCCCTGGGCATCTCGGAGCGCCGCCGTTGCCGCCGTCCATCCTCCAGCGCGTCCACGCCACTTCAGCACCACGCACAGGGCCACCCAACGTCCCGGCAGTCGCAAGAGCTTCGCCTCCGTGACGGAGACCGGAGCAGAGCTGTCCGCCCGTCCGTAGGTCAGCGTCTTGTCAACGATGTCCCCCATTATCGCGAGGGTCGCGATCCAGGAATCGCTGTCGCCAGACGAAGCATTCGACCGCTGAAGTCTTCCGACCTCCTGACGAAGCCGCGCCATTCCACTCTTCAACTCCTCGACTTCCTGACGATAGGACTCCGCGGTGCGGGGCTGTCGGTAGATCTCGACCTGACGCTCGACCCGGGCGGCATCCACCACCAGCCTGAACGCGGCCCGCTCCGGAGCCGCACCGTCGTGGAATCGGACTTCCAGCCGCAGTTGCTCACCTTGTCGGAAGGTGCTCGAGGGAATGAGCACCAGGTGGTCCTCCGACATGCCCAGCCTCTGGAAGCGTTCGCGTCCTTCGAGCACCACCTCATCGGGCCGGATCGGTGAATCGAAGAGCACGGTCGTGGAGAGCCCCGGGCCGATATGGATTTCAGGAAGCGACGCCCCCGTTTCCTTGAAGTCGATGCGGCGGACGCCAGCAAGCGTCTCTGTGGCTCCAGGGTCGGCGGCGTCCGCGACAGGCGCCAGCAATAGCCCCCACGCGAGCACGATGAAGGAGTACGAAGCGAACAAGTCCGGAAGACCTCCTGGTGGGAGCATCCATATCCCATCGGGCTCGCTGCTCTCGCTACTTGCCGAGCCTTCCGAGGGACTTCGCCACCGCCAGGTTCACGAACGGAGACACCAGCAGCTTCTCGGGTGTACTCGAGGGCAAATAGAGATGTCCCAGCTCATCTCTCCTGGAGTTGCGCACGAGGTTGGCACAGACGGGGTAATGCTTGCCGTCCGGCATTTCCATGTCCGTTACCCAGCCATAGAGCCGGTCCGTCCCGCGAAAGACCTGTCCGTGAAGGCGGGTTCCCTCCAGGATCTTGAAATTCGGCCTGTCGCCACGGAACTCTTTATACACGGTGATGGTGAAGGGTCCTTCCGGCGGCGCGGGCATCATGTCGGTATCTTCCGGCAGCCCGTCGGTGAGCCAGAGTTCCGCGTCGTTCCCGAGTTTGTAGCCCACCGGCAAGCCCATCATCTTATCCATCCCCTCGACGACCTTCGGGTCGCACGGCTTCTCCGGAGATGCAGTCCGCACCTGAGGCCCGCTCGCACAGGCCGCAGTGATGCAGGCTGCGGCTGCCGCCTTCGCGGCGCGGCTCATGGCGGGACGCTTCGGCGCTGACGGCGCGGGAGCTCCACTGTCGGGAGATTCCGTCACCTGCGCGGAGGCCAGCAGGCCCGCGTCCAGGGGGGCACCGGCATCGGCGGAGGGCGGCACCACCGCCAGGGGGGTTGTAGCGGGAAGACTCGGAGGACGGCTCGTCACAGCGGGGTTTCCTTTCTCGGTAGAGGGCGGAGGAGCAGGCGCCGCCGCGCCTCCAGGGGATTGCGAGAGGCGTGGCAGCGCGAAGGCCACGAAGCCAACGACAAGGAGCACGCCCAACCCGAACCCCACCACTGCCCGATTCCTCCTCCGCGGCGAGGACGACGACGTCACCTCCTCGCCCTTCATGGCTTGAGGCAGAAACTCGGAGCCGCTCATGGGTGCGGGCGCTTGCGGCTCCAGCGTGGCGGGCATGGGAGCTGGCTCGGGCTCCGTCGTTGCGGAGGACTCCGGCGGCTTCAGCGCCTCCAGCGGCGCGCGTCCCAATTCCGGCATCATCCGCACGCGCGGCGTCTCCGAGCCCGCGCTCTGTGAGTCCATCTCGGGAGGCCGGTCCAGCGACACCCGCCATGCGGGCTGCCGCTTCTCCTTGGCCACATCCCAGAGCGCCTGCAGCAGCGCCTCCGTGCCCGGATAGCGGTCCTCGGGACGCTTCTCCAGGAGCCGCATGGCCACGTCGCTCAGGGCGCGCGGCACCTTCGGATTCACGACGTGCGGCGCTCGCGGCGTCACCGTCTCGATGGCGGGCAGCAGCCGGTCGTACGGGAGCTTCGGGTCGAACGCGTAGCCGTCCGTGAGCGCCTCGTACAGCAGCGCGCCCAGCGCGTAGAGGTCTCCCGGCACACCCGCGTCGAAGTGCGCGCCCTGCTGCCACGTGCCCTCACGGAGGAAGGCCACGCACTCGGGCGGCAGCAGGTGCGGCGAGGCCGGTGCCACCCCCACCGTCAGCGTCGTCGCCCCCGGCATCCGCACGGTGCCCAGGTCGATGAGGAAGGGACGCTCGTCCTCGCGGCGGATGAGCAGGTTGTCGCCCTTCAAGTCCCGGTGGTGCATGCCGCGCCGGTGCAGGTCCGCCACCACGCGCACCACCTCCGTGAACACGGAGAGCAGGTGCGCCGCCGTGGGCTTCACGCGCCAGCGCCACTCGTGGAACGTCTCGCCGTCCACGTAGTCGGTGACGAAGTACAGGTAGCCGTCGGGCGGCTCCGGCCAGCGGTCCACCGCGTGGAGCCGGGGAAGGTTCGGGTGCGGCGCGCAGGCCAGCAGCGAGGCCACCTCGTGCGCCAGCCGGCCGTTGACGTCCTCCTCCTCGGCGGCGTGCGACCCCGCCGGACGGAGCGCCATCTTCAGCGAATAGAACCGTCCGCCCCGCTCCACCTTGAAGACCCGCCCGAAGCCTCCGGCCCCCAGCGACGCCACCACGCGCCACGGGCCGACCTCGCTGTCGGGGACCAGTTGGTCCGGGTGGAAGGGCGGCGACCTCATCGACAGGCCTCCACCACCCACCCCACCCGCCAGGTTGTTCCAGGCCCCGCCCCCGGACCACCCACGCGCACGGCACCACGTGACGGCGAGGCCATCACCGGCGCGTGCTGCACGAGAGGCTCGAGAACCACCCAGGGAGCGGGGCTGAACAAGGGAAACCTCCAGGGTTGACCTTACCCTCTCCCGCGGGTCTGTCACAGAATTTCCCACCCGCGAGGTGGGTGCCCCGCTTCACTCCGACCCGACGTCCCCCGTCGGGTCCTCGGAGTCCTCCCGCGCCACGTCCCTGGCGGCCCGGACCCAGCGCCCGCGCAGACGGGCCTCGGCGGCCAGGGCTTCGTCCCAGGACGGTCCGTCAGGCAGCAGGCGCGGCGCATGAGCCAGGACGAGCCGCTCCAGCGCCAGCTCCTCGCACAGCCTTCGCAGCCCTACCGTGTCGAGCCCGCACGCGGAGAGGTACGCCTCACGTCGTCCGGGCGCGATGCCGCGCGCGTCCCACCATGCGGCCTCCTCCGCGTCCACTTCGTCGGAAGTCGCCGTCAGCCCCAGCGTCCGCGCCTGGCCCGCGAGCAGCGACCGGCGCAGGCCCGCCTCGGCCAGCTCCACTGCATCGGGCGCCTCGCGCAGCGCCTCCAGCACGCGCCCCGAGGGCACCGCGCCGCCGCGCACCTGCGTCACGTCATCCACCAACCGGCGGCGACGCACGAGCGACGAGGGCGACTGCCGCGCCCCCACCGGAGCCGGAGTGCCCGAAGCCACCCACTCCGCCGCGGCCTGGACGCAGGCGATGGCATCCAGCCGCTTCAAGTCCTCACCGCCGTTGGGGAACCACTTCTCCCACGCGGCGCGCGTGGACTCCGTCCAGCTTGGACGCACGCGCTCCAGCACGCGGGGCCAGGTGCGCTCCTGGTAGAAGAGGTCGTCCGCCGCCTGCACCAGCGCACTCGCCGCGTCGCGCCCGAGCACCCGCGCCGCCCTCGCGCGCTCCGCCACGTGCCGCACGTTGACGAGCGGCACGGTGAGCGGCCGCCAGCCGTGCTCTTCATCGGCGTGCAGCAGGGCGACCTCGGAGTCGTCCACCACCACGCCGTCCCGATACCACGCGAAGATGCGCCCCACGCCCACCATGCCGTGCGGTGCCAGCTCGGCGGCGCGCAGCGCTCCCATGCTCGCGCCGCCGAAGACGGCGACGCCCGCCTCCAGCGCCGCCAGGATTTCGTGGTGCCACACCGAAGGCTGCGCCTCGAAGACGCCGTCCACCAGGGCGATGGCTCGGGGCCGAAGGCTCAGCGCGCGCCACACGTCCCCCTGCCTCGCCGGAGGCAGCACCGTGCACGGCGCCAGCCGCCGCGCCTCGTCCGCCGGCAGCGAGGGCCCCAGGAAGACCACCAGCGCGTCCGCTCGCCGCGTCATAGGAGCTCCGAGATGTGCATGCCCGGCACCACCACCCGCCGCACGTGCAGGCCCGGCACGGGCGAATCCAGCTCCACCGCGGCCGCTCGCGCGAAGCCTGCGCGCTTCAGCAATTCCAGCACGCGCCGCACCCTTCGCGCCGCCGTGGCCTTCGCGTGAGCGCCGAGGTCCGGCATGTCCTCGGCCCTCCGTCTCGGGCGCACCTGCGCGCAGGCGTCCGCGAAGCCGCGCGCCGCCTCGCGGTCCGCCGAGGCCACGTCCTCGCGCGCACCGTGGATGTCCGTCAGCCGCGACTGGGCCGCCTCCAGCAGGGCCTTCAGCAGCGCCTCGTCCCTGCTCAGTGCACAGGCATAGCCCGCGGTGAGGGGGACGGGCCCTTCCTCCAGGTCCACCAGCACCGCTGCGCCCACCGGCAGGCCCACCGCGCCGGGCGTGCGCTTGGAAGGGGTGACGTCGAAGAGATACACGCCGAAGCCCCGCTCCCGGAGCGTGTCCGCCAGCTTCGACGTGCGAGGCGCCGCCTCCAGCAGCTCCGAGGGCCGCAGCAGGCGTTGCCGCACGCCTTCCTCCGTCCACCCCTCGGGCAGTGTCCGGGAGAGCTGGTCCCGCTCCGTCGCCTCCAGCAGCGCGTGCAGCAGGGCCAGCCCCGCGTCCGGGTGCGCCCCGGAGCCGTTGCTCGTCCACGCCGCCGCCACCGGCCCCAACGAGGGCCCCTCCGGAGGGGGCACGTGGATGCCCTGCGCGGGCACCCACACCGAGCGCCCCGAGTTCAGCTCGGTGGCTTCACGCCAGGCGCAGCGCACTCCGTCTCCCCACAGACGCGGAGCCACGAGCGCGCCCGCGGAACCGAGCGACTCCGCGCCCCACAGGGAGCCCAGCCGGCCGTCCAGCTCCGCCCGAGAGCCCCACATGAGTCGGCCCGGCATCACCGTCTCCGCCGCCCACAGCTCCGCCGTCTCCAGCAGCGCGCCCCACGAGGCGTCGGAGTACGTGAGGCCCTTGCCATTGCACACCTGGAGCACGTGGCCTCCGGGCCGCACGGCGCACGCCACTTCGACTCCGGTCCTGTCCAGCCCGGTGACACGCGCCACCCGTGTCACGCCCATGGCCCGGGCCAGCCGTCGTGGGAATTCCTGCGAGGAAAAGACGTCCTGGGTCGACCGCACGGGCGCGGACCTTACCTTGAAACGCGCTCAAACCACGGGCTTGCGCCATGAGCGCGACAGGTGCGGCGCGTCGCTCTCCTGGGTGAAGCGGCGTGCCAGCTCGGCCGGCCCACCGCGTCCCTGTGCGAGCATGAACTCGAGCTCCGACGGCAGGAGGGCCTTGATGGTGACGAGCGTTGGTTTCGATGGCCAGCTCGAGACCGAACCCCGTCGTGAGCTCGTCACGGTCGATGAAGGGGTCAGACAGGCCGTCGGTGACGAGGAGTGTGCTCCCCGACTCGCGATGGATGACCCGCCAGGCCTGGCGATGCCCCGGCCAGTCCGGGCCACTCGGGATGATGGGAATGATGGGAACGGCAGCTCCAGCCGCGGAGAAGCCCAAGGCCTGTCCCTGAACCGTGACGGGAATCCTGATGGCTCCATCAATGTCAGCGCGCTCTCCTCGCCTGAAGGTCCAGGTCCGGAGCTTCTGCCCCTGTGCATCGAGCGGTACTCCCTGCTCCCATCGTCCCGGGATGTAGACGTCGTCTGACAGGTCGAAGTACCGCGTAGACATCAAGCGCTCCTCACATCACCGACTCGCGGTGCAGTCCTGTTGGCCCCAGGCGGGACAGGCGGCGCACCATCCGCCAGCCCAGCGAGCACTGCCAGACAGGCCCTCACGCGGAGCAACCGGGGCAGCAGCGCGCCCATCGAAACGTGGTAGGGGTGGAACGAGCCTGGCTCACCAGGAAGAGGACCTACCGGAATGCTTGCCGTCGGAGACTCCGCTCCGGACTTCACCGCCACCGACTGTCACGGTGCGTCCCTGCGCCTGTCCGCGCTGCGCGGCCGGCGCGTGGTCCTCTTCTTCTTCCCCAAGGCCTTCACCGTCGGCTGCACCATCGAGAACCGGGCGTTCCGGGACAATCACCAGCTCGTCAAGTCACTCGGCGCGGAGCTGGTGGGCGTGTCCGTGGACACCCAGCGCACGCAGTGCGAGTTCGCCGCGAAGGAGGACATCCACTTCGCCCTGCTCGGTGACGAGAACCGGGACATCAGCCGCGCCTATGACGTGCTCTGGCCCGTGCTCAACATCGACCGGCGCGTCACCTTCATCATCGCCGCCGACGGCCGCATCGAGCACATCATCCGCCACGAGGTGCGCGTCTACCGCCACCTCGACGACGTGCTCCGCTACCTGCGCGCCAACCCGGCCGCCAGCTGAGCGCCGGGACGCGGCGCCTCACTGCCAGGCGAAGTGGTACTCGCAATGCGGCGCGCCCCGGGCTCGACACAGCGGGTGCGTGGTGTTCACCGCGTGGCCGCCGGACAGCTCGATGGCCCGCTCGTGCCAGCCGATAATCGTGAGGCAGTCCGTCTCCGTGACGTTCTCCGCCCCGAAGGTGCGCAGCACCGCGCCGTGAGCCCCCACCTGCTCGTACGTGCGCGAGCCCACCGCGTAATAGAAGCGGTAGATCTGCGGCGCCTGGCTGAGCAGGAACTGCGGGTCTCCGGGCCGCACGAAGACGTGCTGCGCCCCGTGGAGCGCCTCCTCGGCGGACGCGCGGCCCATGTCGATGAAGGCCCGGCGCTTGTCCTCCGGCGACATCACCTCCGCGATGGCCGAGTCCAGCCGCAGGTTCAGCTCCAGCGGATACCAGGCGATGGGAAGAATCATCTTCCGCAACAGCGCCTGGTCCTCCGGCGGAAGCCGCCGCAGCACCTCGTCCACCCGAACCTGCCCGCCGTGGTGGCGCAGCATGTTCAGCCGGGAGATGAGCACTCCACCCTTGATGCGAGAGCTAGAGCCTTCCGTCACCATGCCCCGTCCGTGGTTACGAGCAGCCAGGCATTCTGTCAGCGGGCAAGCGTCACCAGCAACCCGGCACGGAACGATTGACCCACCCAACGTGCTGCAATTCCTGCACAATCCGTAAACTCTGGCACCCAACCGTATCGAAAATAACCTTCTGGGGCCTCGGGGGTTGGAGGGGTGTGAGTCCGGGAGACACAGGCGGGCGGGTGGTGGCGATGCCCTCGCGCGGGGCCCGGCCGGGACTGGAGCGGGCCTCGGACGAGGAGCTGTGCCGCGCCTTCCTGGAGGGCGAGGCGGCGGCCTTCGAGGTGCTGGTGAAGCGGCACCGCTCGCTCGTCTTCTCGCTGGTGCGGCGCTACGTGTCGCGCCCCGAGGACGCGGCGGACCTGACGCAGGCGGCCTTCCTGCGCGCGCTGGAGGCGTCGCGCCGCGTCTTCTCGCGCTTCACGCCCGTGGGCTCCGCGCCCTTCCGCGCGTGGCTGGTGCGCATTGCCCTCAACCTGGCGAAGAACCATGCGCGCCAGGGCCAGCGGTGGCGACCGGTGCTGGTAGAGGCGGGGCCGGAAGCGGTGGCGGTGGACCCGACGGAGTCGGCGCAGGAGGGCCTGGAGCGGGGTGAGCGCGAGCGCCAGGTGCGCGCCGCGGTGCTGGCACTGCCCCGCCGCCAGCGCGAGGTGTTGACGCTGCGAATCGACGGCGGACTGTCCTTCAAGGACATCGCCCAGACGCTGCGAATCACGGAGAACAACGCGAAGGTGCAGTTCCACCACGCAGTGAAGCGGTTGAAGGCGCAGGTGGGCGTGCCCGAGGAGAAGAGCTGATGGCCGCGTGCCCTGAATACGAGGTGCTGCTGGACGTGCACGCCACGGGAGGCCTGGAGACGGACGAGGCCGCCCGCGTCCACGCCCATGTGAAGACGTGCGACGGGTGCCGCGAGGCCCTCGCATCCACAGTGGGCGTGCTCATGCTGGCGGACATGCCGCCCCTCTCGGCCGAGGAGAAGGCCGAGGTGGAGGAGCTGCCCCGGCGCACCCTGTCCGCCTGGCGGCGGGACGCGCAGCACCGGGGGCTGCGGCGGCGGACGCTCGGCTCGGTGGCGGCCGCGGCGGCGGTGGTGGCGCTGATGCTGCTGGTGCCCGGCAGGCTTCAGGGCACCCGGAGCGGCACCGACACCGTGACGACTCCGAGCTCCCCCGCGGCGACCGTGGACGGAGAAGAGGTGGACGCGGAGACGATGGCCGCCATCGAGGCCTGGGCCGGCCTGGAGCCGCTCGACGAGGACCCGGACGCGCCGGACGACGGCGACGTCGTGGACGAGGACATGGACTTCGACCTGGGAGAGACGCTGTGAGGACGATGAAGCGGACGCGGAGGGCGGCGCTGGCGCTGGTGCTGCTGCCCTGGGTGGCGCTGGCGCAGCCCCACCGAGACGACAAGGGCAAGGACGGGGGCGCCCGCGACGCGGAGCGCATCGAGCGCGTGGAGAAGCGACAGCGGCTGCGGCAGGTGCTGGAGTTGTCCGACGCGCTGGAATTGGACAACGCGCAGGCGCTGAAGCTGGAGGAGACACTGCGCCGGTTCGACGAGCGCCGCCGCCCGCTGCGAGAGCAGGTGCGCGACGCCGCGCGCACCCTCCACCAGGCCGCCCGGGGAGACGCCGCGGCCCAGCCGCAGGTGGACGCGGCCGCCCAGCGCGCCTTCGAGGCGCGCGAGCGCATCGCCGCGCTCGACAAGGAGATGTACCTGGCCCTGGCGAAGGAGCTGCCGCCGGCGAAGCGCGCGCTGCTCGCCCTCACCCTCGCGCGCAGCGAGGGGAAGCTGAAGCTCGGCAAGTGGAAGCGGAACGGCGTCGTCCCGGAGCTGCCACCCATCGACTGAGCCGCCCCTCAGGGCGAGGGCTGCTCCGGGAGCATCGTCGACGCTTCCGGGGCGCGGCCCTCGCGCGGATGCTCGGGCAGGTACAGGGGCCGCTCCAGCGCCGCCCGGTCCCACCCGCCAAGGTCCGCGCAGGCGTCGTAGGTGCTCTGGAAGAAGTCGAGCAGGAAGGCCCTCGGATTCCCGGCGCGCCGGACGTCGTCGTAGGTCAGCAGGTACTCATTGAAGCCGCCCTTGTCATAGCGGGCCGCGGCGGGACGGACGCTCGCGGTGGAGAAGCCTTCCGGCTCCGGCGCGGCGTAGGAGTAGAAGGCGGCCCCGTTCGTCTCCGGAGTGCCCGGCCAGAAGCCGGCGCTGCACACCTCATCGCAGTACGACTCGCGGGTGATGATGTCCGCGCCGGGGCGCTCCGGCGCGGGGCGACCGGAGAAGCGCGTCACCGCCAGGTCGAAGCCCCCCCAGAAGAAGTGGACCGGGCTGCACTTGCCGGTGAAGCGCGTCCGGAACTCCTCGAGGATGAGCGACGACTGGAGCAGCGCCTGGAACCAGCGCTGTACGTACTCGGGCTGGTAGGTGGCGTGGTGCCGGTCCTCGCTGAAGCGGGTGGTGTCGTCGGGAATCTCGACGGGCACGTCCCAGATGCGCACCTCGACGCCGAGCGAGCGCAGCGTCGCCATGACGTCCCGGTAGAACTCCGCGACGGGCCGGGACTCCAGCCCGAGCACCCGCGTCTCTCCCCCGCTCGTGCGGAAGAGCAATTCGTGCCCGAGGAAGTCGAAGTCCACCTCGAAGCCGCCGCTACCGTAGGGAATGAGCCCCGTCGTCAGCCCGCGCGCAGTCACCCGGAACGTGACGTTCCACCAGTGGTTCTGCGGCGGCGTGAGCGCGAGCTTCACCTTCCCCAGGATTTGCGTGTACCGATGCAGCGTGGCCTGGCTGTCGCGCCAGGCCTCCAGCGGCAGTTCCGGCCACGCCGCTTCCCGCGTGTCCATGGAGCCCCTCCACAGGCCAGGTTCGCCTTGAGGATGGTGGCGGGGCCCGCGCGGGTGCCACGCGGCCGGCGCAGGCCGCACGGCATGAGGACGGGAAGCGGAGCGACAGGCCCCGTGAGCCCCCATGCGTGCGGCCGGGTGCAGCCAGCGGACGGCTCCTCGCCGCCCGTGTCCGGCAACCGGCTACTTCTGCGAGAGCGCGCCGTCGAGGGCCGACTTCAGCTCGGCGCTGTCGGGCGTCACCGAGCTCGGGAAGGCGGCCTTCACCTGGCCGTCCTTGCCCACCACGTACTTGTGGAAGTTCCACTTGGGCGCGGGGTGGTTGCGCGAGAGGAACTCGTAGACGGGGGACTGGCCCTCGCCCTTCGTCTTCACCTTCTCGAACATGGGGAAGGTGATCTTGTAGCGCAGCTCGCAGAACTTCTTGATCTCCGCCGCGCTGCCCGGCTCCTGGCCTCCGAAGTCGTTGGAGGGGAAGCCCACCACCACGACGCCCTTGTCCTTGTACTCCTGGTACAGCTTCTCCAGGCCCGCGTACTGCGGCGTGTAGCCGCACTCGGAGGCGGTGTTCACCACCAGGACGACCTTGCCCTGGAAGTCGGACAGCTTCTCGGACGTGCCGTCCAGGCGGTTGGCGGAGAGTTCATGGAGGGACATGGGCTTCTTCTCGCTCTGCGGCTCGGCCTTGGCGGCCGGAGGCGGCGTAGGGGTGGACTTCGCGGGCTTGTTCGCGGCGAGCGCCGGGGTGACGGCGAGCGCGGCGACAAGGGACAGGGTGTGGAGGGTTCGCATGCGTCCGCAAGGATGCCGGAACCCCGCACGGGTTTCACGCCCTCCGTGCCGTAGCCCTCGGACGGGTGTCCTCACCGGAAAAGAGTGACTTGAGCACCCGCCCGGTGGGCGTCTTCAGCTTCGCCACCTCACGAGGCGTGCCGGTCGCCACGATGTGGCCGCCCTCCTCGCCACCCTCGGGCCCCAATTCCACCACGTGTTCCGCCGCGCCGATGACCGACGGGTGGTGCTCGATGACCACCAGCGTGTCGCCGCGGTCCACCAGCCGGCCCATGAAGGTAATCAGCTTCTCCACGTCACCCAGGTGCAGGCCCGTGGTGGGCTCGTCCAGCACGTACAGCGTGGGCTCGTGCCGCGCGGTGGCGGTCAGCTCCGCGGCCAGCTTCAGCCGCTGTGCCTCGCCGCCGGACAGGGTGTTGGAGCCCTGGCCGAGCTGCAGGTAGCCGACGCCCAGGTCCGCCAGGCACTCCAGCGGCGCGGACACCCGGGGCAGCGCGCGGAAGACGTCCTTCGCCTCGTCGGCGGACAGCCGGAGCACGTCGCCGATGGACAGCCCGTTGTAGCGGACCTCCAGCGTGGCCGCGTCGAAGCGCGCGCCGTTGCACGCCTCGCACGGCGTCACCACGTCCGGGAGGAAGGACATCTCGTGGGAGATGGCACCCTGCCCCTCGCACGCGGTGCACCGGCCGCCCTGGGCCGAGTTGAAGGAGAAGCGCGTGGCCGTGAAGCCGCGAATCTTCGCCTCGGGCGTGGCCGCGAACACACGGCGCAATTCGTCCCAGATGCCCAGGAAGGTCGCCGGCACCGAGCGCGGCGTGCGGCCGATGGGCGACTGGTCCACCGACAGCACGCGCTTGATGGACTCCACCCCGCGCAGCGAGTCGAACGCCCCCGGCTTCGTGGTGACGAGCTCGAGCTTCTCGCGCAGCGCCGGGTACAGCACCTGTCGAATCAGCGTGCTCTTCCCCGAGCCGGACACGCCCGAGACGACGTTGAGCCGACCCACCGGCAGCTTCAGGTCCACGCGCTTGAGGTTGTTGGCTCGCGCGCCCTTCAGCTCCAGCCACTGCTTGGGCTCGCCGCGTCCGGAGGGAGGCCGCACCTGTGCCGCCTTCAGCGCACGGGCCGTGGGCGAGTCACCCTCCAGCACCACGTCCGGCGCGCCCTCCGCGAGGATGTGCCCGCCGCCGCGCCCGCCCGTGGGCCCGAGGTCCAACAGGTGGTCCGCCGCGCGGATGGTGTCCGAGTCGTGCTCCACCACCAGCACCGTGGAGCCCGTGGCCACCAGGGCGCGCAGGTTGTCCAGCAGCCGGTGCGTGTCGCGCGGGTGCAGGCCGATGGTGGGCTCGTCCAGCACGTACATCGCGCCGGTGAGGCCCGCGCCCAGCTGCGCGGACAGGCGCAGTCGCTGCATCTCCCCGCCCGACAGCGAGGCCGCGTTGCGGTCCAGCGAGAGGTAGCCCAGGCCCACGCGCTCCAGGAACTCCAGGCGCCGCAGCAGCTCCTGGCGGGACTGCTCGCCAATCAGCGCCCGGTCTCCCTTGAACTTCCACGTGCGCACGCGCGCCAGCGCCGAGGCGACGGACTGCTGCACCACCTCGTGATAGCGCGCGGACTCCAGCCGCACGCCGCGCGGTACCGGAGCCAGCCGGCTGCCGTCGCAGGTGCTGCACGGCGCCACCTCGCCCTCGGCCATGGCCTCCGCGCCGCCCTCCACGCCGGTGCCCTCGCACGACTCGCAGCGGCCCTGCTTGGTGTTGAAGGAGAACCAGCGCGGGTCCAGCTCCGGCACGGCGGTGCCGCACTTCGGGCAGGTGCGCTCGGTGGACAGCAGCGTCTCACCCTTCCCGCCGCCCACCTTCAGCGCACCCTGGCCCCAGCCCAGCGCCTTGTCGAAGACTTCGCGCGGCAGCTTCGACAGCTTGCCCTCGTACATGACGAGGTCGATGTCGTGCTCACGCGTCTTCGTCAGGCGCGGCGGGTCATCCGTCGAGGACAGCTTCCCGTCGACAATCGCCTGGGCAATCCCCCCGCGCGCCGCGGCGGCGAAGACGTCCAGGTAGGTGCCCTTGCGCGCGCGCACCGCCGGCGCCAGCACCGTGCCCTCGCCCTTCATCGCCGTGAGCTGCGCGTAGAGCACGTCCGGCGTGGTGGAGGCGATGGGCGAGTCGTCGCGCGGGCAGTGCGGCTCGCCCAGCTTGGCGAAGAGGAGGCGCAGGTAGTGCGCCACCTCGGTGACGGTGGCCACGGTGCTGGTGGCGCCCGCGCGCGAGGTGCGCTGCTCCAGCGCCACGGAGGGCGGCAGCGAGCCGATGCGCTCCACGTCCGGGCGCGGCATGGTGGGAAGGAACTGGCGCGCGTACGGGCTCAGCGTCTCCAGGAAGCGCCGCTGCCCTTCCGCGAACACCACGTCGAACACCAGCGAGCTCTTGCCCGAGCCACTGGGCCCCGTCACCACCGTCATCTTCCCGAGGGGAATCCGGCAGGACACGTCCTGCAGGTTGTGCTCGCGCGCGTGCTCCACCTCAATCGCGGGCACCGCGTCCTTCCCCGGCCGGCGCAGCTTCACCGAGCGGCCCAGGGGCTTGTGCTCGCCGCGCAGCGCCTTCGCGGTGGCGCCGTCCGCGCTGGCCACGTCGTCGGGGGTGCCCTCGGCCACGAGCCGGCCGCCGTCGCGCCCGCCCACCGGGCCCAGGTCGATGACCCAGTCCGAGCCCTTCATCACCGACACGTCGTGGTCCACGACGATGACGCTCGCGCCCCGGTCCACCAACTCGTGCAGCGCGGCGATGACGTGGCGCACGTCCTCCGCGTGCAGGCCGGCGCTGGGCTCGTCGATGAGGAAGAGCGTGCCCTTCGCGTTGCTGGCCAGCGCGCGCGCCAGCTTCAGCCGCTGCGCCTCGCCGCCGGACAGCGTGGACAGAGGCTGGCCCAGCGGCAGGTAGCCCAGGCCCAGCCGCGCCGCCGGCCCCAGCGTGCGCTGGAGGGCAGCGTCGCTGCCGAAGTGCTGGAGCACCTCCGCCACCGTCATCTCCAGCACCTGCGCCACGCTGAAGCCCTGGTGGCGCACGGCGAGCACGTCCTCCTTGAAGCGCCGGCCCCGGCACGCCGCGCACAGGAGCGCCACGTCCGCGAGGAACTGCATCTCCACCGTCTCGTAGCCCTCGCCCGAGCACGCCTCGCACCGGCCCTTGTCCACGTTGAAGGAGAAGTGCGCCGCGGTGAGGCCACGCACCTCCGCGTCCGGCTCCGCGGCGAAGCGCTCGCGCAGCCGGTCCCACGCCTTGGTGTACGTGGCCGCGTTGCCGCGCGACGTGCGCCCCAGCGGGGACTGGTCCACGAAGGTGACGTCCTCCACCGCCTCCATCCCCTCCAGCGCCGCCACCGCGCCCGGGGCCTCCACGTCCTTCATGCCCAGCCGCCGCGCCAGGTGCCGGTAGAGCACCTCGTCCATCAACGTGCTCTTGCCCGAGCCGCTCGGCCCCGTAATCGCGCACATCACGCCCAGCGGCACGTGCACGGACAGGTCCTTCAGGTTGTGCTCACGTGCGCCCTTCACCACCAGCTCGCCCTTGCGCTGGCGCGGCGTGCGCTTCGTCTCGCCGACTCCCGCGAGCATCCGGCCGGTGGGCAATTCGGACTTCTTCGCCAGCGCCTCGGGGGTGCCGTCGAAGCACAGCGTCCCGCCCTGCTTCCCGGCCCCAGGGCCCAACTCCAGCACGCGGTGCGCGGAGCGGATGACCAGCGGGTCATGCTCGATGACCAGCGCGATGTTGCCCCGCTCCGCCAGCTCGGCGATGGCCTCCGTCAGCGGCGGCACGTCTCCCGGGTGCAGGCCCACGGTGGGCTCGTCCAGCACGAAGAGCGCGCCCGTCAGCGACGTACCCAGCGCCGCGGTGAGGGACACCCGCTGGGCCTCGCCGCCCGACAGCGTGCGTGCCTGCCGGTCCAACGTGAGGTAGCCCAGGCCCACGCGCTGCAGGTAGCGCAGGCGCCCCGCCAGCTCGCGCCGCGCGAGGTCGCCCTGGCCGGTGGTGGTCTTCAGCGCCTCCAGCCGCGCCAGCGCGTCCGTCAGCTCCAGCCCGTGCCACGAGGGTAGATCGAGCCCACCCACGCGGTACGCGCGGGCCTGCTCGTTGAGCCGCGCGCCGCCGCAGTCCTTGCACAGCGAGTAGGCGCGGTAGCGGGCCAGCAGCACGCGCACGTGCATCTTGTACGTGCGGCCCTCCATCCACCGGAACCACGCGCGCACGCCCGGGTAGGCGCGGCCGTCGCGGTAGTCACCCTCGCCCTCCAGCACCAGCTCCTGCTGCTCCGGCGTCAGCTCTCCCCAGGGCTTGTCCATGGAGATGCCCCGCGCCTTGCACCAGCGCTGGAGCATGCCGCGCTCCCACGACGTGGACTGGCCGGACCAGGGGCGGATGGCGCCCTTCGACAGGCTCAGCGCCGGGTTGGGAATCACCTTGTCCCAGTCGATGCCGATGGTCCGCCCGAAGCCTCGGCACGCCGCGCACGCGCCCACCGGGGACTGGTAGCTGAAGAGGCCGGGCCGCGCGGGCTCGAACTCCTTCGCGCACTTGGGACACACCAGGCCGCGCCGCAGCCGGTGCGGGGACTGGCCGGGGATGAAGGCCAGCGCCTCGCCGTCCGCGCGCGCCCACGCGTCCTCCAGCGCCTGCGTCACGCGCGACAGTTGCGCGTCCGTCAGCTTCACCCGGTCCACCACCACGCGCGCCACGCCCGCCGGGTCCGTGGCCTCGGAGGGCTTCAGGGTCTCCAGCTCCTTCACCTCGCCCTGCACCATCAGCCGGTGGTAGCCGTCCTTCAACAGCCGCACCCGCGCGTCGAGGAACGCCGACGTGTCGGGGATGCGCACCGGGAAGGTGATGACGGCCTGCGCGTCCGGGTGCTCGCGAATGACGGCGGCCGCCGCCACGCGCGCGTCCGTGCGCACCGCCTCCACGCCGCACGTGGGGCACACCGGCACCGCCTCGCGCGTGAAGAGCGCGGAGAGGTACGGCTCCACGTCCGCCAGCGTCGCCACCGTCGAGCGCGAGCTCTTCACCGGGGCCCGCCGGTCCACCGCCACCCCAGCAGCCACGGGCTCGAGCGCATCCATGGGCGGCCGCTCCAGCCGCTCGAGGAACTGCCGGGCGTACGGGCTGAAGCTCTCCACGAAGCGCCGCTGCCCCTCGGCGTACAGGGTATCCAGCGCCAGGCTGGACTTTCCCGCCCCGGACACGCCGGTGATGCAGACGAACTCCCCTTCCGCCAGGTCCACGGAGAGGTCCTTCAGGTTGTGCGTGCGCGCGCCTACGAGGTGGGTCTTATGCATGGAGGTCGCAGGTTTAACGAGCGGACACTTCGGCGCCAACGACAAGTAGGACCTTGGTCCAGTCGGCCCTCTCCCGGGTTGGGTGCCAGGCGAGCGGCTGCTAGAAGTAGCGCTTCATGTGACACCGGAGGTCCCCATGTCCGAAGGCACCGATAGGACGCCTCCCCGGGATGCGCTGGTCGAGGCCTCCCCGTCCCTGGTGATGTTGGAGGTGGACGGCCGCACCGCGTCCGGCTTCGTGGCCACGGCGGAAGGGCACCTCGTCACCAGCCTCCACGCGGTGGCCGGCGCGCGCAGCATCGGCGCGGTGATGTCGGATGGCGTGCGCGCCCAGGTGGTGCAGGTGGTGGCCCTGGACGAGCGACGAGACCTGGCCATCCTCCGCCTGCCCCTGCCGGACATGGTGCCCGCGCTCGCGCTGTCCCCGCACCCGCTGCCCGCCGAGGGAGAGAATGTCTACGTCCTGCGCGCGGTGGGCGGTCCCGCACCGGAGGTGCGGACGCTGGAGGTGCGCGCGGTGCAGGTGCTGGGCGACTGGCTCACCCTGCTGGAGCTGACGCGCACCCTCGCCGAGGAGTCCTCGGGCGGCCCGGTGCTGGACGCGCGTGGCGCCGTGGTGGGCGTGGCCACCGCGGCCCTGGCCAATGGCCGCTCGCTGGGGCTCGTCATCCCCACCCGCTACGTGACGCCCCTCTTGCGCGGCACCGCGTCGGCGCCGCTGTCCGCGCTGGAGGCCCCCCGCCGACGGGCGGGCCGCGTGCGCCAGGTGCCCCAGCATCCGCTGAGCATGCTGGAGGGCGCCTCCTCGGGCGCGGTGGAGTCCATCGCCAGCACCCTGGGCCAGGCCATCAACGTGGGCGCCCCTGCCTACAACCGCGGCGACATCGAGGGCTGCTACCGGCTCTACGCCCGCACCGCCGAGCAGCTCATCGACGAGCGCGGCGACTGCCCCGGCGCCCAGCGCGCCCTGCGCGACGGGCTGTTGCGCTGCGTGGACCTGAGTGACGCGGATGACCGGGCCTGGGCCCTGCGCGACACCTTCGACGGGCTCCTGGACGTCATCCAGCGCTGGCTCGCGGCCCGGCCCACGGCGGCTCCGGGGCGCAAGCCGCCCCCGAAGCGGTTCCTCAACTGAAGGGCGCGCTCACCGCTCGTCCCACCCCACGCGCAGGACGTAGCCGGTGGACTGGCGCTCCAGCACCTCCACCCGTGGCGACACCCGGGTGCGGCGCAGCACGCCCTCCACCACGCCCGCCACGAAGTCCGGCAGCGGGTCCGGGTCCACCACGCGCACCCGCCACTCGCGAGCCTGCACGGGCTCCAGCAGCATCCGCATGTCCTCGCGCCCCGCCTTGAGGTACGTGGGCAGCCGCGTCAGGCACCGCTCCGTGCCCAGCAGCGGCGCCGCCGTGGCGAAGATGCGCCCCACCAGCGTCTGCGCAAAGCCCTCCACGTACTTGTGCCCCAGCGCCCGGTTGGCGACCTCGGGCGGCTCCCCGGCGAAGGCGTAGCGCCGGGCCACCCCGAGCGCCGCCCGCCACACCGACAGCGGGTAGTATTCCTGCGCCGCCTCCCCGTCGTAGCCGATGTCACGCAGCGACTGGGCGAAGCCCCCCGTGGGCTTCAGTGCGTGAACGAACAGCCCCTCGAAATTGCGCCGTGGCACCTGCACGGGCATGGGAAGAGGCCTCCTCGGCTCCAGGGCCGGCTCGCTCAGTCCCCTCCGTTCCATCCGTGTCCCCCCTCCATCTGCACCGGGATGACCCGGTCCGTCCCGCAGTGTACCAGCCGGGTGACCCCGTGCCCTCCAGTCCCCGGCTAAAGCTAAGGACACCACACTTTTACAACCCGAAGGCTCGTGCAACGATGAATGTTTGTTTGCGAGGAGTCCGATGCGGGTCCTGATCGTCACCCATGCCGGGGTGGACCTGGCGCCACTGGAGTCCCGGCTGCGGGCACGAGGCCATACGGTGGTCACCGCCGCGCGTGACGCCGAGGTGCCGGGCGTCTGGCGCTCGGGCGCCTGTGCGCTCGTGGTGGTGGACGCCCACGGTCCGGCGTCGCCCGTCCCCCTCCTGCGCGCCCTGCGCAGCCTCCCCGGCGGCGTGGAGGCGGTGGTGCTGCTGCTGGGGCCGCGCTCGGCGATGGGCACGCTGCACGCCGCCGTCGAGGCCGGCGCGGACGAGGTGCTGACGTGGCCGGCCGACGCGGCGGAGCTGGAGCTGCGGCTGGAGCTGGCCGAACGGCGCTTCGCCCGGCGCCAGAGCCGCACGAGCGTGCCGTACGGGGACGAACTGCGCGACAGCCTGCTGTCGGTGTCCCCCGTCCCCACGTCCATCACCACGCTGACGGACGGACGCATCGTCGCGGCGAACGACGCGTACTTCCAGGCCTTCGGATACTCGCGCGACGAGGTCATCGGCCGCACCACGGTGGACCTGCGCCTGTGGGAGCGCCCCTTCGACCGGTCCCAGGTGGTGGAGCGGCTGAGGCGGCACGGCTCGGTGCGCGGGGTGGACGCGCAGTACCACACGCGCTCGGGCGAGGTGCGGCACACGCTGCTGTTCATGGGGCTGGTGCCCTACGCGGGCTCGCCACACATCATCTCCTTCTTCCCGGACATCACCCCGCTGAAGCGGGCCGAGGAGGAGCTGCGCCGCTCCGAGGTGAGCTTCCGCACCCTCATCGAGAGCCTGCCGGACCTGATGGCCGTCTTCGACAAGGATGCGCGCGTGCGCTACGCCAACCTCAAGGTGGCCGCGGCGCTGGGCTACTCGGACGTGCGCGAGCTGATTGGCAAGCACATCTCCGACATCATCCCCGCGGAGGACTTCAAGTCGGCGGACGCGCGCATGCACGAGGCGCTGCGCACCGGCCGCGCCGCGCTCCAGGAGCGGCGGCTGCTGCGCAAGGACGGCACCATCCTCCACGTGGAGTCCACCACCTTCCCCCTGCCCTTCGACGGAGAGGACGCCATCGTCTCCGTCTCGCACGACCTCACCGAGCGCCACCAGATGCAGGCGCGGCTGATGCTCGCGGAGCGGATGGCGTCGGTGGGCACGCTCGCGGCCGGCGTGGCGCATGAAATCAACAACCCGCTGGCCTACCTCACGGCGAACCTCGCCTTCGCGCGCGAGGAGCTGAGCAAGCTGCTGGCGAACGGGGCGGACGAGCTGGAGCCGAAGGTGGCGGGCTCGGTGGCGGACGCGCGGTCCGCGCTCGCCGAGGCGCAGCAGGGCGCGGAGCGGGTGCGCACCATCGTCCGGGACTTGAAGACCTTCAGCCGGGTGGACTCGGCGGACAACTCGGACGTGGACGTGCGGCAGGTGCTGGAGTCCACGCTGAACCTGGCGACCACCGAAATCCGCCACCGCGCGCGGCTCTCGAAGCAGTTCGACGAGGTGCCCCGGGTGCGCGCCAACGAGTCGCGCCTGGGCCAGGTGTTCCTCAACCTGCTCGTCAACGCCGCGCAGGCCATTCCCGGCGGCACGCCCGAGCGGCACGAAATCCGCGTGGCCACGCGCCTGGGCAGCGGCGGCCGGGTGGTGGTGGAGGTGGCGGACACCGGCATGGGCATCGCCTCCGAGCACCTGTCGCGCCTGTTCGACCCCTTCTTCACGACGAAGGAGCCGGGCGTGGGCACCGGGCTCGGGCTGTCCATCTGTCACAGCCTCGTCGCGTCGCTGGGCGGCGAAATCCACGTGGAGAGCGAGCCGGGCAAGGGCTCCATCTTCCGCGTCCTCCTGCCCGCGTCGACGCCGGCGGAAGCGGCCCAGGAAGCCCCGCCGCCCCTACCACCCTCCACGGAGAAGCGGGGCCGGCTGCTGGTGGTGGATGACGAGCCGCTCGTCTGCACCGCGCTGGGGCGCACGCTGCGGCCCCACCATGACGTGACGCTGTCCACGCGCGCGCAGGAGGCGCTGGAGCGAATCGAGGCCGGGGAGCGCTTCGACGTCGTCTTCTGTGACTTGATGATGCCGGGCATGAGCGGCATGGAGTTCTACTCGGCCCTGCAGGAGCGCTACCCGGAGCAGGCCCGGTGCGTGGTGTTCCTCACCGGCGGCGCCGTGACGCAGCAGGCCCGCGCCTTCCTGGAGACCGTCCCCAGCCCCCACATCGAGAAGCCCTTCGCCGGGAGGGAGCTGCTCTCCCTGGTGCAGGAGCGCCTGGGCCGCGCGGCGTCGTAGCACCCGCCGTCACCCGGAGTCCGTGTCCGCTTGTGGAAGATTTGGACAGCCCTGTTCCCGGGCTGCCCCTCTTCTCCCCAGGCCCCTCGCCTGGCGACCGGGGAGTTCGCCCCTCATTCCTCTTCAATCCTGAGACTCTTTGGAGTCGCAACTGGATTGCGCCTTCAGATCCTGGGAATCCGGTGGGTTCGGCCCCGGACAGGCCGGGTCATGACGCGCTGGTACGCGGGTTGCTCAGGCCCTGACGCGCTGCACCGCCAGTGTGGTGCGGCATGAGGTCGGGCGAAGTGTCCGAAGGACCGGGGGGTCGTTCGACGTACCGGTTCATTCGGAGGCATCGGGTCGTGAAGTCGTCGGGGCGCAAGACATGGAGCGCGTGGCTGTGCGCGGCGGTGGTGGCCTCCAGTGGGGCCGCCAGCGCGCGAGAGCCCTCCGCCCCCGCGAAGTCCGGCACCGTGGCGCGAGCCTTCACCGCCGCCACCGTGGTGGAGCGGGCCCGCGCCCTGGCGGCGCGTCCCTACCAAGAGCCCCGCCAGTCCCTGCCCGAGGCGTACGCGCACCTCTCCTATGACGCGTACCGGGACATCCGCTACCGCAACGACCAGGCCCTGTGGCGCGAGGCCGGCCTGCCCTTCCAGGCGCAGTTCTTCCACCCCGGCTTCCTCTACCCCGTGCCCGTCGTGGTGAATGTGGTGGAGGGCGGCCGCGCGGAGCCGGTGCGCTTCTCGCCAGACCTCTACACGTACGGCGCGCTGGTGCCGGCCCCGCCGCTGGCGAACGCAGCCGGCTTCGCGGGCCTGCGGCTCACCCACCCGCTCAACCGGAAGGACCACTTCGACGAGGTGGTGTCCTTCCTCGGCGCCAGCTACTTCCGCGCGCTGGGCCAGGGCAACGTGTACGGGCTGTCCGCGCGAGGGCTGGCCATCGACACCGCGCTGCCTCGCCCCGAGGAGTTCCCTTCGTTCCGCGAGCTGTGGCTGGAGCGTCCGGCCCCCGGCGCGGACCGCGTGGTGGTGCACGCGCTGCTGGACGGGCCGAGCGTCACCGGCGCGTATCGCTTCACGCTCATTCCCGGCGCGCGCACGGTGATGGAGGTGGAAGTCACGCTCTTCGCGCGCAAGGCCGTGGGGCAGCTCGGCCTCGCCCCGCTGACGAGCATGTACCTGTTCGGGGAGAACGACCGGGGCACCTTCGACGACTTCCGCCCCGAGGTGCACGACTCGGACGGCCTCTTCGTCTGGTCCCAGGACGGCGAGCAGCTCTGGCGCCCCCTGCAGAACCCCGCCCGGCTGAACGTCTCCGGCTTCCGCGTCCAGGGCCTGCGCGCCTTCGCGCTCTTGCAGCGGGACACCGACTTCCACAGCTACGAGGACCTGGAAGCCCGCTACGAGCGCCGCCCCAGCGCGTGGGTGGAGCCCGTGGGCAGCTGGGGCCCGGGCACCGTGAAGCTGGTGGAGATTCCGACGGCGCAGGAGGTGCACGACAACATCGTCGCCCTCTGGGTGCCGGACGCGCCGCTGACGCCGGCCGCGCCGCTGCGCGTGGCGTACCGCCTGCACTGGGGCTCCGAGTCGCCGTGGGCCGCGACGGGCTCCGTCGTCACCGCCACGCGCGTGGCCGCGGGCGACACGGCGGGCGCGCGGCGCTTCGTGCTCGACTTCTCGCGCTCCCCCAAGGCGGGCGACGGGCCGGTGGAGGCCGTCATCACCGCCTCGAGCGGGCAGGTGCTGCGCACCACCGTGCGTGCCCATGAGCCCTCCGGCGGCTGGCGCGCCACCTTCGAGCTGCTGCCCGACGGCACCGCTCCCACCGAACTTCGCGCGTACCTGAGACGCGGTTCAGAGACCCTCACCGAGACCTGGAGCTACCTGTGGACACCGTGACGATGCCGACCTCCCGCCCCTCCGTCCCGCCCTCCACCTGGGTGCGCCCCGAGACGTGCGCGGCGATGGACACCTTCTTCCACGGCTTCGGCTTCACCGCCCGCGAGGACCTGGACGTGCTGGCCGCCTGGGTGCTGGAGGGCTCCACCGCGCACCGCGAGGAGCCCCGGGCCGCGCTGTCCCTGGCGCGCGCGCGGATGGAGCAGTGGTTCTCGAAGGCGCTCGGCCAGGAGCTGGAGGGCTCGCTGCTGGCCCGGGGCCGCGCGGCCTTCGTGCTGTGCGACGGCGCGCGCCTGGGTGCCCGCGCGCTGACGCGCGAGCCGCTGTCGCAGGACTTCGCGCGGATGCTGCGCGCGGCGGTGCCCGTGCCGGCCCCGGTGCAGGTGGCCTCGGTGATGCCCGAGCAGCAGCTGGTGCTCTGGCCCTTCGGTGAGGTGCTCCGCCGCTGGTGGCGCGGAGCGCAGGCCGACGTGTCCATCTCTGGCTGAGCACGACGTCCCCATCGGAGCCTGACATGCACGCCCATTCGTTCTCACCCGAGAGCGCCGGGCCGAGGCGCGCTTGCGTCCTGGGCCTGGCCGCCGCGTCCACCGTGCTGGGGACGTGGGAGATGCACCGCCTGCTGAGCGTGCGCGGCACCACCGCGCCGGAGGTGGTGCTGGTGGCCCTCTTCACCCTGTGCTTCGGGTGGATTGCCCTGTCCTTCTGGACGGCGGTGGCGGGCTTCCTCCAGCTCGCCGTCGGTGGGCGGATGCCGGGCCTGCGCTGGCCCACGGCGGAGGAAGAGTCCACGCGGCTGACGTCGCGCACCTCGGTGGTGATGCCCATCCACAACGAGGACCCGGCCGCCGTGTTCGCCAACGTGCAGGCCACCTACGAGTCGGTGGCGGCCACGGGGCACCTGGAGTCCTTCGACTTCTACGTGCTGAGCGACTCCACGCGCCCCGAGGCGTGGGTGGCCGAGGAGCTGGCGTGGGCGGACCTGTGCCGCCGGGTGGGCGGCCAGGGGCGCATCTTCTACCGGCGCCGCACGGACAACACGGGGAAGAAGGCCGGCAACCTCCAGGATTTCTGCGAGCGCTGGGGCCGGCACTACGACTTCACGGTGGTGCTGGACGCGGACAGCCTGATGGACGGCCGCACGCTGGTGAAGATGGCGCGGCTGATGGAGCTGAACCCGCGCACGGGCATCATCCAGGCGCCGCCCCTGTGTGTGGGCCGCAGCACGCTGTTCGCGCGCCTGCAGCAGTTCGCGGGCCGGGTGTACGGGCCGGTGGTGGCGGCGGGCGCGGCGGCGTGGCAGCTGGGCGAGTCCAACTACTGGGGACACAACGCCATCATCCGCACCGAAGCGTTCATCGAGCACTGCGGGCTGCCGGTGCTGCCGGGACAACAGCCCTTCGGCGGACACATCCTCAGCCATGACTTCGTGGAGGCCGCGCTGATGCGCCGCGCGGGATACACGGTGTGGCTGGTGCCGGAACTGGGAGGCAGCTTCGAGCAGCCGCCGCCGAACCTGCTGGCCTACGCGCAGCGAGACAGGCGCTGGTGCCAGGGCAACCTCCAGCACCTGAGCCTCGTGATGGCGGGCGGGCTGCACCCCATCAGCCGGGGTCACTTCCTGATGGGCGTGATGTCCTACGTGGCGTCGCCACTGTGGCTGCTGTTCCTGCTGGCAGGGTTGGTAGCGGCGCTGCATGACGGGTGGCTGTCGCTGACGCACCTGCCCGAGCAGGCAGCGGGGCTCGGGTTCGACTCCGACGGCGCGCTGCGGCTGTTCAGCGTGTCCATGGGGATGCTGTTCGCGCCGAAGGTGCTGGGCCTGACGCTGGCCCTGGCGCGCGGACAGGACGCGGTGCGCATGGGAGGCCGGGCGCGACTGGTGGCGAGCGTACTGGTGGAGAGCGTGCTGGCCTCGCTGCTCGCGCCGGTGATGATGCTGTTCCAATCGCACTTCGTCTTCGGGACGCTGCTGGGCTACCGGGTGACGTGGTCCAGCCAGCAGCGTGAGGACGCGGACCTGCCCTGGTCCGAGGCCGCGCGCCGGCACGCGGTGCACACGGCCTTCGGCGTGGCACTGGCGGTGGGCGCGTTCCTGCTGTCGCCGGGCCTGCTGGCGTGGCTGTCGCCGGTGGTGGCGGGGCTGCTGCTGTCCATTCCCCTCTCCGTCTTCACCGCGCGCGCGTCGCTGGGCCTGTGGGCGGAGCGCATGGGCCTGTTCCTCATGCCCGAGGAGACGGAGCCTCCCGCGGTGCTGTCGAGGGCGCGGGAAGTCACGGAGGAGCACGCGGTGGCACCGGTGGCGGACGCGGTGGACCACGTGCTCACGGATGCACGGGCGCACGCGCTGCACCTGGCGCTGCTGGAGTCACAGCCGGGCCTGGAGACGGCGCCGGTGGCGCTGGCGTCCGCGAGGCAGAAGCTGCTGGGCGGTGTGACGGAGCCGCTGTCCGCACCGGAGAAGACGGCCGTGCTGCTGGACGCTGGCACGCTGGCGGAGGCGCGGGAGCGGCGGCTGTCCCGGGCCCTTTCCTGAGCCACGCGCGGTGCGCTTGACGCGCTCCGAGCGCGACGCCCGGGTGCCAGCAACAGTGCCCGGCCCCGTGCCTCACGGCGGGGGCCGGGCCTCTTGCGTGACTACTTGAACAGCTGCCGCAACACCGCGACCATCTGCCCCACGTCCGTCGCGCAGGCCATCTCGCGAATCGAGTGCATGGACAGCATGGGGTTGCCCACGTCCACCGTGCGAATCCCGAGCTGCCCCGCCGAAATCGGCCCAATCGTGCTGCCGCAACCCAGGTCCGTGCGGGTGACGAAGTGCTGCGGCGTGACGCCAGCCTCGCGGCACAGCGAGGTGAAGAACGCCCACGACTCGCCGTCCGTCGCGTACGACTGGTTCACGTTGGACTTGATGACCGGACCCGCGCCCATGTGCGGCTGGTGCTTCGGCTCGTGCAGCGACGAATAGTTGGGGTGCACCGCGTGCGCCATGTCCGCGCTCACCAGGAACGAATGGGCAATCGCCCGGTGGAACGCGTCCGGCCGCCCGTCCGAGTGCGCCAGCGTGAAGCGCTCCAGCAGCGTGCGCAGGAACGGCGACGCCGCGCCCTGCGCGCTCCGGCTGCCCACTTCCTCGTGGTCGAACAGGATGACGCCGCTGGTGGCCTCGCGCGGCTCACTGCTCGACAGCAGCGCGGACAGCGCCGCGTGACAGCTCGCCAGGTTGTCCAGGCGCGGCGCGTGGAGGAACTCCCCGTGCGCCCCCGAGCGGATGGACGGCTGCAAGTCGTAGAGGCACAAGTCGTAGCCGAGGATGTCCGCCGCCTCCGCCTTCACGCCGCCGCGCGCCAGCTCCTGCAACAGCAGCGTTCGCAGCTCCACCGGACCCGCGCTCTCCAGGCCCAGCACCGGCACCATGTGGTCCTGCGCGTTCAGCTTGAGCCCGTCCGAGTTCACACTCCGGTTCAGGTGGATGGCCAGGTTGGGCACGCGCAGCAGCGGCCGGGCGAAGTCCACCAGGTACCCCTGCGGCTTGCCCCCCACCATCACCATCACGCGGCCGGCGAGCGACAAGTCGCGGTCCGTCCACGTGTGCAGCAGCACGCCGCCATAAATCTCGACGCCGAGCTGCTGGTAGCCGTTCTTCGTTACCGCCGCGTTCGGCTTCAGCCGCAGGTTGGGCGAGTCCGTGTGGGAGCCGACCAGCCGGAAGCCCGCCCGGTCCACCGGCGTGGTGCCGAGCTGGAAGGCGGCGATGCTGGTGTCCCCGCGGGTGACGAAGACGCGCTCGCCGGGCTTCAGCGTCCAGGACTCGCGCTCGTCCAGCACGCGGTAGCCCGCCTGCGTCAGGCGGCGGGCCGTCTCGCGCACCGCATGGTACGGCGTGGGCGAGGCGTCGATGTACTCCAGGAGGTCTCGGGCCAGGGCGTCTGTGTCGATGGGGCTCATAGGGCGCCCCAAGCTAACGCCGTCCGGCCCCTCCGCCACTCCCGAAAGTCGCATCCCGGGCAGGCGGGCGTCCCCCCGGAGCCCCCGCCGGAAGCACCGTGGAGCCGGCCCTCGCCCCCGGCGCCGCGTCCAGGAACGTGCCCAGCAGCACCCAGCGGCGGGACGTGTCCTCCGCGCCCTTCTTCGCCAACAGCGGCGTCGTGTAGTGCCAGAAGGGCAGCCGGTACACGGTGATGCCGCCCACGGTGCTCACCCGCGTCATCTCGGTGAAGTGGCCGTCCTTCGCGTAGACGAGGTACTGGTGGTCCACGCCCGGCATCGTGAGGCTGACGTGCATGTCCACGTAGCCGTCGCGAGCCTCGGGCTCCTCGGGGTGGTGGTCGTTGTGCGGCCCCGAGTAGTCCCCCGGGCCGTAGCACAGCACCTGGATGCCCCACCGACGCCGCAGGGCGCGCCCCGTCACCGCGGCGGCGAAGGCGGCGAAGCTGTCCGAGCGCATCATGTCCGTCAGGCCCACCGCCTCGGCCGCGCGGTAGGAGCGGGAGCGGCGGTTCTCCAGGAGCGCCGTGCGGTTGCGCACCGTCTTGGGCAGCAGCTCCATGTAGTTCATCGTCATGCCGGAGATGGAGTCATGGGGGATGGGGTCCTCCATGGGCACCAGCGTGTCCCGCAGCGCGGCGTCCAGGGCATCCCGGCAGGCGGCGGCCCGGCGCGCGTCGATGACGCCCTGGAGCGCCACGAAGGGCCGCTCCGGGTCCAGCAGGGCCCCCGTCACCTCCCGGTCCTTCCCCTCGAGGATGCGGCGGCCCTTGGGGGTGAGCAGATCGGCGAAGTCGGCGGGAAAGGTCTTCTTCATGGGCGGGAACATAGCGGCCCCGCCCGGGAGTGCACGGGCCTTGGGAGCGGCCGGACGCAACCTTCGCCTGGGCACTTGCGATAATCCTTTAATCAGCCGAATTGCCGGAGCCTCGTCCATGGACCCCATCCGCAGCCGCCCCCGAGCCCTCTCCACCCCGACCCCGGCCGCCCAGCCCCAGACGACGCAGCAGGCCGCCCGCACGGCGAAGGCCAACGAGGTCGGGCACACCGGGCTGAGCACCTTCAAGGGCACGGCGCCGGTCCGCGTGGCGGCCCAGCCGACGCCGGGCTCGTGGCGCGGCGGCCCGGACACCGAGGTGGGCAAGGCCGTCCAGTCCATGTGGGCGCGGATGCAGCAGATGCCGGGCAAGGACATCAGCATCAAGGGTGACACGCCGGCGAGCCTGTTCGGCCGCGCCATCCTCGACAGCAAGCACATCACCAACGAGCAGCTCATCGCGATGTCCAAGGTGACGCTGGACCAGCTCGCCACGGACCCGGCGACGCGGCAGAAGGTGCTGGACAAGGTGCCCAACGCGCGCGAGCTGCCGGTGCACAAATTCACCGTGGCCATGCTGGCGTCGGCCACGGGCATCGACCCGCAGAAGCTCTCCGAGGCCTGCCCCGACCTGGGCCTGACGGGCGCGCCCAACACGCCGCTGCTCTATGCCGCCAAGGGCGAGGGCATGCAGCGCTCCACCGCGCTGCACGACTTCACGGACTACCTGCGCGGAGCCGGCGTCAAGGGTGTGAACAAGGCCGTGTGGGGCGTGGAGAACCGCATCCTCTCCGCCATCGTCTCCGCCGTGGGCGGCGGGCGTTACTGAGCGACACTCCGCTGTGAGACCTGGGGCCGTGACCTTCCAGTGGGGTCACGGCCCTTCGCTTTTCGAGCCCGAGGTCCGCTGCCGCGCCGCTTCCAGTCGCTTCGCGCGCACCTTGCCGGCAACGTCCAGCAGTCTGCGGTCCCGCGCCCATCGCTCGCGAGTCGGCGCATCCGTCTGGGCCCACAGCGGCTCGCACTTCTCCACGGTCCGCTTCGCCAGCTCCAGTGCACCGCCGAGCGCCAGGTGCGTGGTGGCCTCCGACGGGTCCGCCTGGGCCAGCCCGCGCATCATCACCGCCAGGGCGAGCAGCTCCTCGCGCACGGGCTCCGGCCAGCCGCTCCGGCGCGCCACCTGGAGGAGCCACCCGAGCAGCGCCAGGTGGACGTGGCAGTCCTCCACCGTGCGGAACGGCTTGAGGTAACGCGAGTAACCATCACCGGGCAGCACCTCGTCCGGGGCCACGGCCACGTCCTCGAGTGCCAATTCCGCATGCGGCACCTCGGGCATGAAGTGCAATTCTGGCAGTGCCGTGACGCGGACACCCGGCCGCTTCGCATCGAGAGCGACCATGCGCAGCCGATTGCGGCCCTGGGCGTCCTGGCCCTCGGTGGCGACCACCAGCAGCAATTCCGCGCGAGTTCCGAGCGTGACGAACGTCTTCTCGCCGCGGAGCTTCAGCCCCGAGACCGAGTCCGTCAGCCGCGTCTGGATGGAGGACGGGTGCGCGCCGCCCGGCTCGGTGGCACACAGCGCGCACGGCCTGTCCGCGGGGAGCATGGGGAACAGTGAGCGGTGCGCGGCGTGGTAGCCGGAGGCAAACGCATACCCAAGCCTGTCCGCGCGAAAGCCTCCGGCCAGCGCCAGGTCCGCGGGCGCCGGGAAGCGTGGCAGCAGCTCCAGGTGGCGCTTCCACCACGCGTCGACGGAGTCGAGGGGGAGCGGCTCGGGGGACTCGGAGAGCAGGAAGCGGAGGACGTCGTTCACGTCCCCCACTCTACGTCAGGAGCAATGCCAACCCACCGCCTCAGGCGGCGGGCGAAGGCGCCGTCTCGGGGGTGGCCGGAGCGGCCTCCTGCTGGGCCCTGTCGGCGGGAGGCTCCTTGCAGGCGGCAATCTTGCCGACACCACTGCAGTAGAAGCGGTGCCCGTTGCACACCGCCTCCCAGGTGACGCCCTCGACCCCCACCTGGTCATTGGCAATCTGGATCTGGCCGGGCGCACAACCCACCAGTCCGGACGACAGGCTCTGGTACTGCCCATGGGTGGGCAGACAACCCGCGGCCATCAGTGACAGCGGGAAGAGCGCGAGGGACGCGAGGACACGGGAACGCATGGGCAGGACTCCGGGGCGGGCGTGAGAGCTGCCGTGAGCCCGTTTGCAAAGCCCCTGCCGTGAGACGCTTCACCCCGCGCGCTTGCGGCTCGCGGTCTTCGTCCGCTGCGTCGACTTGCTGGACGAGGCGCCCTTCTTCCCCGCGCCCTTCTTGCCGCGCGAGTCCGAGCCCCGGGCCTTCGACTTGGACTTCGTCTTCGCCTTAGAGGCCGCCTTCTTCGGCGCGCGCTCCTTCTTCAGCGGAGCGAGGATGGTGCCCCGGCACTTCGGCGAGCCGCACTTGCAGACGTAGAGCGACTCGGAGTCCGGGCCCATGCCCTCGGTGCGCTCGTAGGCGTAGTCGTAGACCAGCTCCTCGCCGGGCTCGATGTTGCGCAGGGCGTAGATGTAGATGTGGCCCTTGTCGATGAGGGCCTCGCAGTTCGGGTCGCACGAGTGGTTGATGTAGCGCGACTCGTTGTGGACGGTGCCCGCGTCCAGCACGTTCTTGCCCTTGTCGTCCAGGTTGAACAGGAACGTGTGGTGGCGCTCCATGGCCTCGTCGTCGTAGCGGCGGTCGGCCTCTTCCTGGGTGATGCGCTCGCCGATGTACTCGATGATGCGAGCCCCCTTGCGGATGCGGCGCGTGGCGAAGGCACCCTGGCCCTGGATGGAGGACGGGCGCAGCTCGAAGGGAATCGGCTTCGGGGAGGGAATCAGTGTGGGTGAGGTCATTCGAATGGGTGCGTCCCCGGGAGTTCACGTCGGCCAGGACGCTCCGTCAGCGGCGGTGTAGCGTGCCCCAGACGAGTTTGCGATGAAAGGCACTCGATGATGCGGATGTGGCTGGTCCTTGGTGCGGTGAACGCTTTCCTGTCCGTGGCGGCGGGAGCCTTCGGCGCGCATGCGCTCAAGGCCCGGCTTCCCCAGGACCTCCTGGTCATCTTCGAGACCGGAGCGCGTTACCACATGTACCACGCGCTCGGACTCGTGGCCGTGGGTCTGCTGGGGCACTTCCGCCCCTCCCCGCTGCTGTCCGGCGCGGGCTGGGCGATGCTCGCGGGCATCGTCCTCTTCTCCGGCAGCCTCTACGCGCTCGCCCTGTCCGGCGTCCGCGTGCTGGGCGCCATCACCCCGCTGGGCGGACTGGGCTTCCTCGCCGGGTGGCTGCTCCTCGCCATCGCAGCGTGGCGCGACACGGCCTGAGGCCGGTGTCACTCCTTCAACGGGGGCGGCATCGGGTAGAGGAAGTCGAGTTCCTTGTGGTTGCGCAGGCCACAGGCCTCGCGCTGCACCATGAGATTCCACCGCTGCTTCTCGGCCTCCAGGCGCGCCGCCCGGTAGCGGGTGAAGAGCGCCGCGCGGCCGGGGCCCGAGTGCGCGCGCACCTCGCGCTCGGCCCGGGCCAGCTCCGCCAGCAACTCCTCCAGCTTGTCGCCCGTCCGGCGCAGCCCGGAGGCCTTCTCCTTCTGGAACTCGACCTCGACGGGCAGCAGGGCATTCACGCGGTCATCGCGAGCCATGGCCTCGAATTAACAACCGTGCCCGCGCCGTGCTCGCCTGGAGAGTGTGGCCTGCCTCCCTGCTCCTGAAACGACGGAGTGGCCGCCGCGCCGCCCGCGCGCCATCATCCGCCGCCATGCGCGTCCTGCTCCTCCTCGCCGCCCTGGCGTTCTCATCCGCTTCCGCACAAACCGCCGCTCCGGCGCCCGCTGCGCCGAAGTCGTACCTGCTGCGCCCCGCGCGAGTCTTCGACGGCGTCACCGCGAAGCCCCAGGCGGGCTGGGTGGTGCTCGTCACGGGAGACCGAATCATCGCGGCCGGTCCGGAGGCGCAGGTGAAGGCGCCGGCGGACGCGGAGGTGGTGGACCTGTCCGGTGCCACGCTGCTGCCGGGCCTCATCGAGGGCCACTCGCACCTGCTGCTGCACCCGTACAACGAGACGTCGTGGAACGACCAGGTGCTGAAGGAGTCGCTCACGCTGCGAGTCGCCCGCGCCACGAACCATGCGCGCGCCACGCTGCTGGCGGGCTTCACCACCGCGAGAGACCTCGGTACCGAGGGCGCAGCGGACGCGGACGTGGGGCTCAAGCAGGCCATCGACCAGGGCATCATCCCCGGCCCCCGGCTGGTGGTGACGACGCGAGCCATCGTGGCCACCGGAAGCTACGGGCCCAAGGGCTTCGCCGCCGAGTGGACGGTGCCGCAGGGCGCCGAGGAGGCGGACGGCGTGGACTCGCTGGTGCGCGTGGTGCGCAGCCAGATTGGCCACGGCGCGGATTGGATCAAGGTCTACGGCGACTACCGCTGGGGTCCCAATGGCGAGGCGCGCCCCACCTTCTCCCAGGAGGAGATGAAGCTCATCGTCGACACGGCGAAGGGCAGCGGCCGTCCGGTGGTGGTCCACGCCAGCACGGAGGAAGGCATGCGCCGCGCGGTGCTGGCGGGCGCGGAGAGCATCGAGCACGGCGACGACGGCACGCCCGCGGTCTTCAAGCTCATGGCCGAGCGGCGCGTCTTCTTCTGCCCCACCCTGGCCGCGGGGGACGCCGTCCTCCAGTACCGAGGATGGAAGAAGGGCGTGGACCCGGAGCCCGCCTCCGTCACCGCGAAGCGCGCCAGCTTCCGTGCGGCGCTGGCCGCGGGCGTGCCCATGTGCGTGGGCGGTGACTCGGGCGTCTTCGCGCACGGGGAGAACGCGCGCGAGCTGGAGCTGATGGTGGAGTACGGGATGAAGCCCGCGCAGGTGCTCCAGGCAGCGACGTCCGGCAACGCGCGCATGCTGCACCGCGAGGACCGCCTCGGTCAGGTAAAGGCGGGGCTGCTCGCGGACCTCGTCGCGGTGGACGGGGACCCGACGCAGGACATCACCGCGCTGCGCAAGGTGCGGTTCGTGATGAAGGGCGGCACCGTCCACCGTCGCTGAAGCATGAGGGGACGCGGGGGCGGCCTGCATGGCATGAACCGGCAGGAGCCGCCCGCCCGGAGGCCGCCCGCCGCGGAAGGAACGCTCATTCCGCGAGTCCACCGCCCGACCGGGGGCGGACGGAGTGCAGCGGCTTGCCGCGTCCCTCCTCAGCTCCGCGCTTCGGGGCTCACGGTGGCCTGCTCCGCCCCGGCCGCACTCCGCCAGGCCTCGTGCACCAGCGCGATGCCCGCGAACAACAGCAGGCCATTGCGCACCAGCAGCAGCACCTCGTGCGGAGCACCGATGCCCGTGTTGTACGTGCTGCCCGCGAAGATGCCCCGGGTCATGACCGCGGCGATGAACACGGCAACGGGCGCCGCACGCGGGCCGGACAGCAGCGCGAGCCCCGCCGCGCCCGTGAGCCAGACGAGGTACTGCGGGCTGAGCACCGGGTTGAGGACCACGAAGGCAATGAGCGGCCCCAGCGCCAGCCGCGCCAGGTCCTCCACCCGCTCGGGCGTACGGCGGCGCACGGCCCACAAGCCCACCGCCGCGGACGCCAGCGAGCCCGCCACCCACACCCACCGCGACACGCCCTTCACCCACTCCGCCGCCGCGCCGTGCAATTCATACGCGGCCGGCGCATGCACCCACGTCACGTCCGGCACCTGGCCCAGCAGGTGCGCGCCCCAGAGCAGTGATGCCCCGAGCGACTCCACCTGGAGGCCCCGCGCGACATGGAAGGACGCGAAGCCCCACCAGGGCCAGAAGGCGCTCAGCGGCAGCAGCGGCAGCGCGCCCAGCACCAGTCCCAGCACCAGCCGCCGAGCCGAAGTCCACGAGCCCCGCCGCCAGCACAGAGCCAGCGCGAGCGGCACCAGCACCACGGGGTACAGCTTGGTGACGATGCCCACCGACAGCGCCAGCCCCGCGAGCACGTCACGCCGACGCGACAGCGCCACCAGCGCGGCGAGCGTGAAGGTGGCGGGGATGAGGTCATACCGCTTGAGGTAGTGGACGCTCATCACCCAGCTCGCCACCGAGTACGCCGCGAAGGGCACCCAGGCCCGGAGCGAGTGCCCCCAACGCCGCACGCCCTCGTACAGCAGCAGCCACTTGCTGGCGGCATCGAAGAGCGTGAGCTGCAATCCGAAGAGGAGGACGAAGGCCTTCAGCGTCCCGCCCAGCCACGCCGCGGGGACGAACCACAGCAGCGCATAGGGCGGGTACTCGAAGCGGAAGTCCTGGTTGGGAGTGGCCCCGCCGAGGAAGGCGTGCGCCGTGTTGAAGTACAGCTCCAGGTCCTTCACCCGGGACGAGAAGGCATAGAGCGCCAGGGGCGCCACGCTCACCGCCAGCCCAAGCCAGTGCCAGGGCGTGAAGCGGGGCGGAGAGGACGGGGAAGGACTCGAAGCAGACACGCGCGGGGACTCTCGAAGACAGGCTACGCCGGGGACACGGGCACCGTCTGGACCTGGGCGAACAGGCGCTCGACGTCCGCGCGGTGGCACAGGTCGGTGCCCTGCGAGAGGAGCGCGCCCGTGCCGGAGGCGATGCCCCAGCGCAGGGCCTCCTCGGGCGACTTGCCCCGGGCCAGGGCCAGCGTCAGGCCGGCCACGAAGCTGTCACCCGCGCCCACGGAGCTGTGCGTCTCCACTGGCGGCGGCGTCGCGCGGAACTGGCCCTCGCGCGTCGTCAGCAGCGCACCGTCCGCGCCCATGGACACGGCGAGCACTTCGGCGCGGCCCCTGGCCACCAGCTCGCGGGCGGCGGTGGCCTGGGTGGCCAGGTCCTCCACCTTCATGCCGGTGAGGTCCCTCAGCTCGCGGCGGTTGGGCTTCGCCAGGAACACGCCCTCCTCCAGGGCGGCGCGGAGCGGAGGCCCGTTGGTGTCCACCACCACGCGCACGCCCTGCTTCTTTCCCAGGCGCGCCACGCGGGCATAGAAGTCCTCGGGGACGCCCGGCGGGAGGCTACCGCTGGCCACGATGAAGGCGGCGCCGACGGCCACCTCGGACACGGCGTCCAGGCAGCGCTGCCACTCGCGCTCGGACAGCGAGGGGCCCGGGAGGATGAAGCGGTACTCGCGCGCGCTGGTGCCCTCGGCCACCGTGAAGCTCTCGCGGGTGTAGCCCTCGATGGGGATGGAGCGGCGCAGCAGGCCCTTCTCCTCCAGCAGGTGCTCCAGCATGAGCCCGGTGGGGCCGCCGCGGGTGTAGACAGCGATGGACTCTCCGCCCATCTCGCGGACGACGCGGGCCACGTTGATGCCGCCGCCGCCCGGGTCTCGACGGGAGGGGCCGCAGCGCAGCTTGTGCTCGGGCGTCACCTCCGGCACCGACGTGGCCACGTCGATGGCCGGGTTGAGCGTCAGCGTCACGATGTGGGGCATCTCGAGCGTCCTCCGGGGCGGTGTGCGCCGTCAGGGTGAATGACAGCGGGAGCGCGCGGAGACTGCCCCACCCGGCGCCGCGCCGCCAGCCGGGCGAGCGTTCGTGGCGCTTCACGCCCGGCGGGCGACGCCCCAACCCGAGGCGTCACGTCGGTTCTCGTTGCCTTCCCGGGTAGGCCCGCGAATATCCCTCCTGCACATGACACCGCCCCGCAAGCCCACGCGCGAGGAACTGGACGCCGCCACCGGCCGGACGATGCCGGACCTCATCCAGCGCGGACTGCGCGTCCTCTTCTGCGGCATCAACCCCAGCCTCTACTCGGTGGTGGTGGGGGTCCACTTCGCGCGGCCGGGCAACCGCTTCTGGCCCACGCTGCACGCCGCGGGCATCACCCCGCGCCGGCTGCAGCCCTTCGAGCAGGAGGAGCTGCTCACGCTGGGCTACGGCATCACCAACGTGGTGGACCGGGCCACGGCCACCGCGGACCTGCTGGAGGACGCGGAGCTGCGCGAGGGCGCGAAGTCGCTGGAGGCCAGGGTGCGGCGCTACCGGCCGCGTTTCCTCGCGGTGCTGGGCGTGAGCGCGTACCGCACCGCCTTCGGCCGGCCCAAGGCCCAACCCGGACTCCAGCCCGAGACACTGGGCACAGCGCGCCTGTGGGTGCTGCCCAACCCGAGCGGGCTCAACGCGCACTATCAACTCGCGGACCTGGCACGCCTGTTCTCCGAGCTGCGCCGCGCGGCGGATGCGGGCTGACGCGGGAAGGGCGGCTCCGCGCATCGAGCACGAAGCCGCGCCGTCAGCTCAGCCGAGGATGCCGGCCTCGCGCGCGAAGCGGGCCACCACCGGCTGCACGTGCGGGAAGGCCGCGGCATTGCACGCCAGAAGGCCGCGGTGGTTCTGCAGCTCCGAGCCGTCGTACGAGTACGGCGTACCACCCAGGTCCGTGAGGATGCCCCCGGCCGAGCGCAGCACGGCCTCCGGCGCGCAGTTGTCCCAGCGGTAGCTCTTGCCGCTGGTGTGGATGTAGATGTCGGCGGTGGCCTCGGCGAGCAGGCCGCACTTGAGGCCCACCGAGCCGGACTCCTTCTCGCGGGTGATGCCGAGCTGCTTTGCCACCGCGTCCGTCAGCTTCGAGCGGTGCGAGCGCGATACCACGAGTCGCAGCGACGCCGGCTCCGCCACGTCCGAGACGCGCAGCGCCCGGCGCCCGCCCTCGTCCTCCACGAAGCCGCCCTGCCCCACCACGCCCGAGAACAACTTGTTGCCCACGGGGCGGAAGACGACGCCCACCGTCGCCTGCCCGCCCACGGCGAGGCCGATGTGGATGGCGAACTCGCCGTTGCGGTTGACGAACTCCTGGGTGCCGTCGAGCGGGTCCACGTACCAGCAGCGCTCGCGCTTGCCCTCGGAGCCGTTGTCGGACTCCTCGGCCACCACGCCGTCACCGGGGAAGGCCTTGCGCAGCTCGGCCACGATGAACGCGTTGGCCTGCTCGTCGGCCTCGGTGACGGGCCCCATGCCGCCGGCCTTGTCCTGGACGGAGAAGTCGGTGGCGTAGATGCGCAGGAGGATGTCGCCAGCCTGGCGGGCGATGCGGCGGGCGGTGTCGAGCTCGGTGTCGAAGGAGGACATGGTGTGGGAACAGTCTGCCCCGCCCCCGCCTGCCCCGGGAGGCCAAAGTGGGGCGGCGCTGAGGCGAAATGCCCCATCCGGGGCGGATTGCCCCACGGGGACGGCGTTCTGGGGAGTCCTCCCAGGGGCGGCCCCTGGCGTGTCCCGTGCAATGCACGACACGAACCACGCGCGGCGCCGGGGGGCTCGCGCGGCGGGCCACCGAGCAGACGAGGGCAACCGAGATGATGAAGGTGATGATGGCGGGACTGATGATGCTGGTGGGGGCGACGCTGGCCTTCGGAGGCGCGCGGACGGTGGTGCGTGCGCACCAGAGCGCGAGCTGGCCTACGACGGAGGCCACCATCACCTCCTCGTCGGTGGAGACGATTCGCAGCCGTCGCGCGGGCGTAAGGTTCCACCCGGAGGTGCGCTACCAGTACACGGTGGCCGGCACGCCCTACTCGGCCAGCACGATTTCGTTCGCCGGCGGTGACGCGGGCTCGCTGACGGATGCGCAGCGCGTGACGCACCACTACGCCTCGGGCAGCCACGTGCCCGTGCACTACGAGCCGGCGGACCCGTCGGTGGCCACCATCGAGGTGGGGAATGCCGGCATCGCCAGCTACGTGCTGGCGCTCGCCGGGGCGATGCTGGCGGTCATCGGCGGCTGGGGCATGTGGGACATGCTCCGCGCCGAGCGCCGCGAGAAGCAGCGGCGCCAGCGCCCGCAGCCGGCGTGACGGGGGCGCGCGGTCCGAGGCGCTTCAACTTCCCTGCTCCCCACTGAAGTCCTTGTCGAACTCGGTGATGGCCTCCTCGAGGGTGGGGTGAAGTCCGCCACGTTCCCTGGGATCTACCTCACAGAAGAGCTCCCAGAACTGGCGTTCGTGCTGCTCCATCACTCCACGATCAAACGGCGGCCTGACGCGATCGGCACTCTGCACGACATATCCGCCATCAGGAATCCGCTCGACACACCGGTAGATGACGGCCTCACCGCTCTCGAGCCTGCGAACGACGTCATGACGTCTGTACAGCCATTGCCTGCTCACCGAGTGACTCCCAACCCTCACGCCAAAGACATGCCCTGAACCCTTCGGAACTGCGGGCTTGTTGCGCGCGCATACGGAGCATATCCAGTCGGGCTCGTCAGGCCCATGCGGAGTTTCTTTCGCACGCCTCAGGAGCCCGTCCATGCCCGTCACCCTCCGCCCCGCAAAGCCTTCCGACGAACCGGCCCTGGGCCGCATGGGCGCGGCGCTCGCGCGCCTGCACCATGACTTCGACCCCCAGCGCTTCATGCTCCCGGACGATGTGGAGTCCGGCTACCGCTGGTGGCTGGGCAAGGAGGCCAGGAACAAGAAAGCCGTCGTCATCGTCGCCGAGCTGGACGGTGAAGTCGTCGGCTACGCATACGGCCGCGTGGAAGACGTGGACTGGAATGCCCTGCTGGACCGCAGCGGCGGCTTCCACGACATCTGGGTGGACGAGAAGGCCCGCCGCGCCGGCGCGGGCGTCCTGCTCGCCGAGGAGCTCATGAAGCGCCTCACCGCCCTCGGCGTCCCCCGTGTCGTCCTGCACGTCGCCGCGAAGAACGAGGCAGCCCAGCGCATGTTCGCGAAGCTCGGCTGGCGCCCCACCATGGTGGAGATGACGCGCGAGGCTTCTACCAGGCCCGGTGAGCCCTCATAGCCTTCCGTGCGGCACCCGCCCCTGCTGGAACGCGTCCACCTGGAGGAAGGTGAAGGGCTGGTCATACAGGAGCCGGTCCTGCTGCCGCGTGCGGAACAGGTCCACGATGAGGTTCATCCTGTCCCCCAGGCTCCCCCAGTCCCGCGCCGCGCTGCCCGCCGTGTCGTCCGGCGTGCGGTCCAGCTCGGCCATCAGCGCCACCAGTTCCGGGTGCTCCAGCCGCGTCAGCAGCGGGGGGAAGTCCCGCTCCGAGGTGAGCGCGGGGATGTCCTCGCCCAGCCGCAGCGTCATGTCCGGCAGCTCCATCCGCATCAGCGTGCGCGTCTCCAGCTCGCGCCAGATACGCTCCAGCCGCGTGGCCAGCGGGGTGAAGGCCCCGCGCAGGCCCCACTCGGGCATGCCCCGCATGCGCCGGTCCGGCTCCGCGCGGACGAACTCCACCAGGTTGTCCAGGAACACCTCGCGCAGCGGCGCGTTCAGCGCGGCGCGCACGGGCCCCTGCAGCCGCGTCTGCTCGTGGTAGCCCACCAGCGCGTTGCCCAGGAACATCAGCTCCGCGCGGGCCTTCCGGTCCTGGGTGAAGATGGCCGCGTAGTACGCCTTCACCGCGCGGATGAGCAGGTCCTGCCCACCCTCCTCCACCGGCCCCGGCGCCAGCCGTGACAGCACCTGCTCCAGCCGCGACGGGTCCGGCCCGTCCAGGCCCGCGAACGTCTCCAGCAGGTCCACGTAGAGCGGGCCCAGCTCCTCGAAGACGATGAAGTTGCCGCGCGCCGCGTGGCGCGCCACCTCATCGGTGATGTCCTCCAGCGTCCGCGCCAGCACGAACTGGACGCCCACCGACGCGCCCCACGCGCCGAGCAGCCTGTCTTGGAGCTCGGCGATGCTGCGCGTCACCGCGTCCGCGCGGTCCAACAAATCCGCCAGCAGCCCGGGCAGCACGTCCTTGCGGATGAAGGCGCCCGCCGTCTTGGATGCCCAGGTGGCGAAGCCGCACCAGTTGACGTCCTCCTCGCCGAGGACGTCGGTGAGGGCCACCTTCAGCACGTGGTACGTCTGGGTGATGTGCAGGTTGCGGAGGACCGGGTCCTCCATGCGGATGATGGCGTCCACCTCGGCCTGCGTCGGCGGCGGCCACAAGCGTGGGAGCGTGCCGCAGGCCATGACGCGCGAGCCTCCTCGAAAGTCCGCGCGGAATGTCGCGGACCCCATGGGAGGAGTGGCCTTCAGGGGGCTGTGATTCAACCGCCCCTCGCATGCCTGCCCTACCCCTCGGTCCGAGGCAGGCGCCCGGCCGGCCGCGCTATGCTGCCGCCATGGTGCCCCTGAGCGACTTGTCCGGACTGCCCGCCGAGCAGCGCGCCGCGCTGGAGCGGGAGCTCGCGCCACTCACCCTGCTCCAGGACGTGGTGCGCTGGGGCTTCGCGCACACGCCGCCTCGCGACGTGGCGGAAGTCGTGGTCCAGGACGAGTTCACCCACGACGTCGTCGTGCCATGGAAGGACGGGCGCTACCTCGTCTTCGACACCACGTGACTGGGCGGCGTGAATGCGGTCTCCGTGTGGGACCACCAACCGAAGGCCGATGAGCTCCTCGACGCCCGGCTCGCCGCGGGGTGGACACCCACGCCGACGAGCACCGTCGACGGGGACGTCATCCTCGGCCATGCCGCGTGCCGGGTGCCGCCGAAGCCGGCGGCACCCTGAGGCCCTGCGACTACTTCCCCTTCGCCTGCTCCTTCACCCACGAGTCCTTCAGCGTCACCGTGCGGTTGAAGACAGGCTTGCCGGGCTTCGAGTCCTTCGGGTCCACGTAGAAGTAGCCCTGGCGCTCGAACTGGAAGCGTGAGTCCGCGGCGGCGTCCGCCAGCATCGGCTCCACGCGCGCGTCGCGCAGGACCTGGAGGCTGCTCGGGTTGAGGAAGGTGGTGAAGTCCTTCTCGTCGTCCGCGCCCGGGTTCTCCACGGAGAAGAGCCGGTCATACAGGCGCACCTCGGCGGTGGGCGCGTTGCCCGGCACCCAGTGCAGCGTGCCCTTCACCTTGCGGCCGTCCGGCGCATTGCCACCGCGCGTCGCGGCGTCATAGGTGCAGCGCAATTCCACCACGTTGCCCGCGGCGTCCTTGATGACCTTCTCGCACTTGATGAAGTACGCCGAGCGCAGGCGCACCTCCTTGCCGGGCGCGAGCCGGAAGAAGCCCTTCGGCGGGTCCTCCATGAAGTCGTCCGCCTCGATGTACAGCTCGCGCATGAAGGGCACCTGGCGCGTCCCCATCTCCGGCTTCTGCGGATGGTTCTGCACCTCCAGGCTCTCCACCTGGCCCTCCGGGTAGTTCTCCAGCACCACCTTCAGCGGGCGCAGCACGCCCATGGCGCGGGGGGACGACTCGTTGAGGTCCTCGCGGACGCACAGCTCCAGGAGCCCCATGTCGATGAGCTGCTCGTTCTTGCTCACGCCCACGCGCGTCGCGAAGTCGCGGATGGACGACGGGGTGAAGCCGCGTCGGCGCAGACCGGAGATGGTCATCATGCGCGGGTCGTCCCAGCCGGACACCATGCCCTCAGTCACCAGCTTGAGCAGCTTGCGCTTGCTCATCACCGTGTAGTTGAGGTTCAGCCGGGAGAACTCGTACTGGTACGGCCGGTCCCCCTTGATGAGGGCATCCACAATCCAGTCGTACAGCACGCGCCGGTTCTCGAACTCCAGCGTGCAGACGGAGTGCGTAATCCCCTCAATCGCATCCGACAGGCAGTGCGCGAAGTCGTAGAGCGGGTAGATGGGCCACGCGTCGCCGGTGCGGTGGTGGTGCGCGTGACGGATGCGGTAGATGGGCGGATCCCGCAGCACCGGGTTGGGCGACGTCATGTCGATCTTCGCCCGCAGGGTGTGCTTGCCGTCGGGGAACTCGCCCGAGCGCATGCGGTGGAAGAGGTCCAGGTTCTCATCCACGGAGCGGTTGCGGTACGGGCTGTCACGGCCCGGCGTGGTGAAGTCGCCGCGGTACTCGCGAATCTCGTCCGCCGTCAGGCTGCACACGTACGCCTTGCCCTGCTTGATGAGCTCCACGGCGAAGTCGTACAGCTTCGGGAAGTAGTCGGACGCGAAGTACTTGCGGTCCTCCCAGTCGAAGCCCAACCACTTCACGTCCTTCTGGATGGACTCGACGTAGTCGGTGTCCTCGGTGACGGGGTTGGTGTCGTCGAAGCGCAGGTTGCACTTGCCCCCGTACTGCTGCGCCAGCCCGAAGTTGAGGCAGATGGACTTGGCGTGGCCGATGTGGAGGTAGCCGTTGGGCTCGGGCGGGAAGCGGGTGTGCACGCGTCCGCCGTGCTTCCCGGTGCGCCGGTCTTCCTCGATGATTTCCTGGAGGAAGTTCAGGCCCTGCGTCTCGTTCGTCGTCGTCATGATGGGGGCGAATCCTGTTGAAGCCGCCCGGGGCCGGCAAGGGTTTCCTTGCGCCTCGGAGCCGTTCAACACGGCGGGAGGCCCCATTCCATCCCCCGCCCAGGGGTCAGACGGACGAGAGCAGGCTCTCCCAGGCGCTCAGGGCCCTCTCGGCGGAGAGCTCCTCCGCGCGCCTGCGGGCCCGGGCGGACAGCTCCTGCCGGAAGTCGGCGTCGCCCACGACGCGGTCCAGCGCGTTCGCCAGGGCCTGGGGGTCCTCCATGGGCACCATCAGGCCGTGCTTGCCGTGCTCCAGCACCTCCGCCGGCCCGGAGGGGCAGTCCGTGCTGACGACGGGGCAGCCCAGGGCGAGCGCCTCCAGCATCACCATGGGAAGCCCCTCGAAGCGCGAGGACATGGCGAAGACGGCCGCCCGGCGCATCAGCGCGTGGGGGTTGGCGACGAAGCCCGGAAAGAAGACGGACGACTCCACGCCCAGCGACTTCACCAGCGCCTTCAGCTCGCCCGCGAGCGAGCCGTCCCCCACGATGAGCAGGTGGTGGTCCGAGCCCGCCGCGCGCTGGAGCGCGTGGGCGCGGATGAGCACGTCGAAGGCCTTCTGGTTCTCCAGCCGCCCCACCCCGACGACCACGGGCTTCTGGAAGATGGGCTCGAGCTCGTCGGGCAGCGGCGCCTCGCCGGCGGCCCGCACCGTGTCGCCGTCCACGAAGTTGGGGATGACCTGGAGCTGCCCGGGCCGCATGGGCACCAGCGCCTGGAAGGCCTTCGCCGTGTCATGGCCGCACGCGACGACGCGCTGCATGCGCGGGTAGAGCAGGCGCAGGCCCCAGAGCTGCCGCCGGGGCTGCTCGTGGCTGAAGGCGCCCCAGTCGAAGTGGATCATCCCCACCACGGGCTTGCGCAGGAGCTTCCCGGCGAGCCAGGCGATCAGCGCGGCCCGACCCTCCTGGCCGGCGACGATGACGTCCGCGTCGCGGGCCTCCTGCATGAGCCGCCAGAAGAAGCGCGGGAGCATCGTCCGCTGATACGAAAAGGCTTCCGTACCCCAGACCACCTCGGTGTGCTTGGGGATGCGGTCCGACGGGCTCGTCGGATGCGGCTGATGGTGGAAGAACATCTTGGTGGCGAACCGCTTCGGGTTCAGCCCCGCCAGCACGTTGCACACCGAGCGCTCGATGCCACCGCCCGCCAGGAACACCAGCGTGAAGAGCACACGCTTCGGGGCGGAGGCTCCGATTGCTTCGACCTGTCGCTGAACGAGCATCAGCCTCACTCCCAAAGGCAGCGGCACGCTAGCCCAAGGAAATTGGGGCGCCAAGGTAACCCCTAGCGTCCGTCCCCTCGTGAAGCAACCGGGCTGACGGAAGGAATCACGGTCCCGCTCGGCTAGTCTCCCTCCCGACCCCATCGTGAAAACGCGCCTTCGCCCCTTTCTCCTCGTCCTCCTGGTGCCCCTGCTGGGGGCGCTCGCCGCCGGCGGCTACCTCGCCTTCCACGGGTACCGCATCGGCCAGGGCCTGCTGCACCCACCCCACGTGCCGGCCGAGCGCCCGGCGGCCACGGATGAGCTGGCGGGGCTTTCGGACGTGGCCTTCACCACGGCGGACGGCTTGACGCTGCGCGGCTGGTACGTGCCGTCGCGCAACCGGGCGGCGGTGGTGCTCGTGCACGGCTTCGCGGGCAACCGCGCGCAGCTGCTCTTCGAGGCCCGAGCGCTGGCCCGGGCGGGCTTCGGCGTCCTCGCCTTCGACCTGCGGGCGCACGGCAAGAGTGACGGGGACCGCGTGACGTGGGGCGACGGCGAGCGGCGCGACGTGACGGCGGCGCTGGACTTCGTCTCCGCGCGTCCGGACGTGGACCCGGCCCGGGTGGGGCTGTTCGGCTTCTCCATGGGCGGCACCACCGCGCTGCTGGTGGCCAGCGCGGACGCGCGCGTGAAGGCGGTGGCGGCGGCGGGGGCCTTTCCCGCGCTCGAGGCGGACGTGTACTCCGGCTATGGCCGCTGGGGCGCGCTGAGCGCGGAGCCGGTGCTGTGGACGCTGCGCCACGCGGGCGTGGACGTGAAGGCGGTGCGCCCCATCGACGGCATGTGCCGGCTCCAGGGGCGCCCCCTGCTGCTCATCAACGGGGACGTGGACCCGGACGCGCCGGCCAAGCTCCAGGCCAGCCTCTTCCGCGCGGCCTGCGAGCCCAAGGCCCTGTGGGTGGTGCAGGGCGCCGGCCACGGGCAGTACGCGAAGGTGGCCCCCGAGGAGTACGAGCGGCGGCTGCGCCAGCACTTCACCCAGGCGCTGCTGCCCGCGGGCTGAGCCTCACGGCTCGTCGGGAGGCGCCGGCTCCCAAAGGGGCGGCGCATCCAGCGCGGGCCGCTCCCGCAGCAACTCATGGGGGCGGAAGCCGCCCTTGTAGCGCAGCGACGCGCACGCCTGCACGCGGTAGCCCAGGTACACGTGGGGGATGCCGCGCTCCCGGGCCAACTCCACCTGGCGCACCACGTTGGCGGTGCCGAGCGACAGGTGCGCATAGGCCGGGTCATAGAAGAAGTACACCGCGCTCCAGGCGCGCGGCGTCTCGTCGCACAGGCCCACGCCCACCAGCTTCGGGCCCCCTTCCGCGCCGTCGTCGTACCAGGTCACCTCGCGCGCGGACGGGTGCGGGAAGGAGAACTGGAGCGAGTAGTCGCGCGCGGTAATCGGCGACGGGTTCCACTCGCGCACGGCCTCGCGCTCCGCGTGCCACGCGCGGTACAGGGCCAGCCGGGACGGGTCCACCCGGGGCGTCCCCACCTCCACCCGCAGGTGGGCGCACGCGGCGCGCGCCCGGCGCTGGCTGCGGTTGGGGCGGAAGCCGTCCACGGGGATGCGCAGCGAGACGCACTCGTTGCAGGTCGAGCAGGCGGGCCGGAAGTACACCGGCCCGAAGCGGCGCCACCCGCGCACCAGCAGGTGCTCGTACTCCTCCGCCGTGACGTCCTGCATCAGTAGATTTTCCAGGGAGGCCTCCTGCTCCGGCAGGTAACTGCAGGGGCGGGGGGCCTCGACGTCGTGAGCCAGGAGGAGGGCCATGGGCGTCCTCGTTCCTGTCCGGCGGCCCTCCCGGCGTCAAGTCGCACACGCAGGCCCGGGTGCCGTGCGTCCGGAGGGCCTCGCGTGGCCCACAAGCCACGACATCCCTGACGCGCTCCCCCGCGTCCCTCCCCGGAGGGCGGGCTGGCATGCCGTCTGCAGAACATCCACACGCCGCCCGTGGGGGGGCAGGAGGAAGCACATGGCCCGCGACAGCATGCAGCCCTGGCTGGACCGCCTCTCGTACGGGGAGCTCGAGGTATCGGGCCTCTCGGCACGCTCGGCGCTGGGCTCCCGGGACTGGGATGGCACCGACGCCTCCATCGTGTCCCGCTCGTACTCGCGCCCCGCAAACCCCGACATCTCTGCCCTACCTGTCACGATTTCCAGTCAGGTCGGGGATGACACCGAGGAGGGCTACGATGACCTCGACTTCACGGTGGCGAGCTACTGAGCGGCCCCGGCGACGCGTCCGCCCATGACGGCGGCGCGTCGGCAATGAACGCGCGCCCGCCTGCCCTGGACGCAGCTTCTGCGCGGGCAGCGGGACGTGGTGATTCCCAGAACATCATCATCCGAGCAGGCAGCCAGGAACGCGTGCGGAAGCAAACAGGCACGCGTGTTCCCAGGGTGGGAAGGCGTCTTCCCGGCCGTGGGCACCACCGCATATAAGTTCCGCCATGTCAGCGATTGATGTCTCGGTGGTGATGCCCACCCACAAGAGGGAAAAGGAAGTGGTGGAGGCCATCCGCTCCGTGCTCCGCCAGGAGGGGGTGAGCGTGGAGGTCATCGTCCTGGATGACACGCCCGAGGGCACGGCGCGCGCGACGGTGGAGGGGCTGGGGGACGCGCGGGTGCGCTACCTCGTGAATGACCCGCCCTCCAAGGGCCGCCCGGCGGTGGTGCGCAACCACGGGGCCACGCTCGCGAAGGGCCGCTACCTGCACTTCCTCGACGACGACGACATGCTCGCGGAGGGCTCGCTGCACGCCATGGTGAGCGCGCTGGACGCCCGGCCTGACGCCGGTGTCGCGGTGGGCTGGGTGGTGCCCTTCGGCGACGACGCGGACTGGCTGAAGGACAAGAGCGAGTACTTCGAGTGGGCCGCCAAGGTGGGCGCCAGCACGCCCAACAGCGCGTGGACGGTGGCGCACATCCTCTTCCGCGGCACGCTGTATGTGAATTCCGCGTGCATGGTGCGCCGCGAGCACTTCGCGCCGCTGGGCGGCTTCGACGCCTCCATCCCCGTCTACGAGGACGTGGACTTCTACCTGCGCGGCATCCGCGCCTACGGCCACGTGTACGTCGACCGTCCCATCCTGCACTACCGCACGGGCCGGCCCTCGCTGATGCACAACCTGGGCAAGGACGGCACGCTGGTCATGCAGTCCAACGAGATGATTCACGGCAAGTACCGCAAGACGAACGGCATGCTGGAATACCGCGCCCTGCAATTGCTGATGCGCGCCCTGCCCTTCGACGTCGCCAAGAAGCTGCCGCTGCGGCTGCCGAAGCAGGGGCGGGCCTCGTGAGCCTCAAGAGCCGCATCCTCGGCACCGCCAGGCGCCAGGTGAAGGACACGCTGCGCCCGGTGCTGCAGAGGGCCATGGCGCCCTCGCGCACCGCCATCCCCGCCTCGCACTGGGGGCTGGAGCACCGCCCCGGCCAGGGGCTGTGCCTGGAGGGCGTGCCCCTCAAGGAGTTGACGGTCCGCTGGGGCTCGCCGCTGCACGTGGTGCACCTGGCCGCGCTCGGCCGCAACGTGGAGCGCTTCCTCGCGGTGCCTCCCGGCCGCGCGGGCGGCGCCGAGGTCTATTACTCGTACAAGACGAACCCCATCCCGGGCGTGCTGTCCTTCATGCACGAGCGCGGCGTGGGCGCGGAGGTCATCTCCGCCTATGAATTGTGGCTGGCGCTGAAGCTGGGCGTGGCCCCGGAGCGCATCGTCTACAATGGCCCGGCCAAGTCCGAGGCCTCCGTGCGCGAGGCGATTTCCCGCGGCATCCAGCTGCTCGCCGCCAACCACGCCGAGGAATTGGCCGTCTTCTCGCGCCTCGCCGCGGAGGTGGGCCGCCGCCCGCGCGTCGCGGTGCGGGTGAGCACGGACAGCGGCTGGTCCGCGCAGTTCGGCACGCCCATCGCCGGAGGCGCCGCGCTGCGGGCCTACCAGCAGGCGCGCGACTCCAAGCACCTGGACCTGGTGGGGCTGCATGCCCACCGCGGCGCCACCATCCGCACCGAGGGCGAGCTCACCGGCTTCGTCGAATCGGTGCTCGCCTTCACGGACACCCTGCACCAGGAGCTGGGGTTGGATTTGGAGGTGCTCGACCTCGGCGGCAGCCTGTGCACGCCGACGACGGAGCACATCGCCGAGCGCGACTGGCGCCTCAACCTCACCTTCTTCCGCGACGTGCCGGCGCCGGACCCGGCGGCGTCGCTCTCCATCGAGCGCTACGTGGCGCTGGTGGTGGAGCTGGTGGAGTCGCACTACGCGCGCCGGGGCCGCCAGCGCCCGCGCATCTTCCTGGAGCCGGGCCGCGCCATGACGGGCGACACGCAGCTGCTCCTGGCCAACGTCCACGCCCTCAAGCAGGGCGAAGACAGGACCTGGGCCGTCATGGACGCCGGCGTCAACCATGCCGAGTGCGTGCGCAACGAGTACCACCAGCTCTTCCACGTGGAGCGGCCGGACGCGGAGGCCTCGCGCATGTACACGGTGGTGGGCCCCATCTGCACGCCGGGCGACACGCTCTACTACGCGAAGCGGCTGCCGGAGCTGAGCGTGGGAGACACGCTGGCCATCATGGACGCGGGGGCGTACTTCGTGCCCTTCGCCACGTCCTTCTCCTTCCCGCAGCCGGCCATCATCGCCCTGGACGGCGGCAAGGAGCGGCTCTTGCGCCGCGCCGAGACGTTCGATGACCTGGTGACGTTCGACGCGCCGCCCGCCGAGCCCGCCCGGCTCAGCGGTTGAACACCATGGAGCGCAGGAAGGCGCGGGGGTGGCGCGCGGAGACGTAGAGAATCTGCGCCAGCTCCACCGCGGTGGGCACCAGGTCATCCGAGTCGATGAGGGGGTCCACCGACACGCCCCGGTGTGACTCCAGCCACTGCCGCCACTGGCGCGCCTCTTCCCCCGGGAGCGCGCCGGACAGCCGCTGGAGGTTGAGCAGCATCTCCAGCGCAATCCGGTTGCAGAACACCTCGCCCCGCCCCTGCCACTCGCGCGCGGCCTTCACCTCGCGCATGAGCGAGTCCCTGTCACCGACCGCCGCGTGGTACGCGAGCAGCGGCAGCGGCAGGCCCCGGGCGATGTCGAAGCCCATCTGCCCGTAGTAGCGGGGGTTGAAGTCGATGAGGAGGAAGTCGTCCTTCGTCTGGATGAACTCCACCTCGAAGACGCCGTGGTAGCCCAGGCGCTTGCACAGCCGCTTCAGCCCGTCGGCCAGCTCCTCGCGCACCGGGGCGGACTCGAAGCACACGCCCACGCCCAGGCGCCTGGGGCGCTGGAGCACCTTCATGGCGCCGCGCACCTCGAACAGCTCGCCCGTCTCGTCCACGAAGCCGGACAGGCTGTAGATGCCCTGCGCCGCCTCGGGGTGGAACTCCTGCACCATGGGGCGGGCCACCGCCGGGTCGAACTTCACCAGCATGTCCGCGTACCCGTCGCGCGAGAAGGCGCGGTACTCCTCCGCCAGCTGCGAGGGCTCGGAGACGGGGTGGCCCTTGCGGTGGGTGGAGTAGAGAATCTGGGTGGTGGGCTTGATGAGGACGGGGAAGCGCGCCTCGCGGGAAATCGCGTCGAGGTCCGCCTCGGACTCGGGGAACCAGGTGCGCGGCAGCCGCAGGCCCTCCTCCTGGCCCACCTCGAAGAGCTTGCGCTTGTTGAGCAGGCCGTAGACGGCGTCCACGCCCGGGTCATAGAGGTGGAAGTACTGCGAGAGCGCCTCGCGGTGGACGGACACCAGCCACGCCAGCTCGTCGCTCGTCGGGTAGAGCACGTGCCGCATCGGCTCGCGCCGGCCGAAGTCGAGCAGCCACGCGACGAAGTCCTCGGCGCGAGACTCGGGGGGACACTGGACGCGGCGCCCGACGTAGCGGGACCAGCTCGCGGGCCCCAGCTTCGCGGGGTCCGCCACCGTGACGTCGATACCGTTGCGCCCGAAGCAGCGCGCGGCCGCGAGCGTGCCGTAGAAGCTCGCGGAGAAGAGCAGCACGGACGGCCGGCCCTCCACGCGCGCCTGGGGTGCCTGCTCCACCATGGAGTCCTCGATCTCCTGCTGCGATTCCGGCGCCCCCGACTCCCCACCCCGCCGCGAGCGCGGCGTCCCCGCGCGGACCGAGGAGAGCACCTGCGAGGCCAGCCCGGAGGACGTGCCTCGCGGGGGCATGCTGGCGCCAGAGGTGGCCGCGGCGAGCGTCGCGGTGATGAGGGAGACGAAGTGCCGTTTCATGAAGGTCTGGGGGCCTGCTCCCCCGGGAAATTTCAGGGGCGCAGGATAGCCGTCCGCGCCGCACTTTACCCCTCCCCCTTGTCATTCATCTTCTCTCAGCGAGGGAGAAACGTGCGGCCCGGCTGCCTGCCCGCCGTGAATGACGGGGGTGCGTCGCGTCATCGCTGGTGCTCCACAGTTCACGAGCTGACGCCACCCTCGGCCTTCCATACGAGGAAGCCCTGCTCGAGGAGCCACGCGTCGGTCTCCACCCCACCGGTGCGGGCGGCGAGTCGCGGGGCCGCCTCACGGAAGGCATCCCGGGGCGCGGAGTGGCCGGCGGCACGGGCCTCGCGCCATGCGGCGTCCCACTCGGAGAAGAAGGCGTGGATGGGCTCGCCCGGGCGCACGCGGCGGCGCAAATCTCGTGGCAGCCAGTCGCGGAACAGCAGCGGCGCGAAGCCGTGGCGGAAGTCCGTATGGAAGAGGAGGGCCTCGCGAAGGGGCGGCGCCTCGGCGTCGGGCCCACGGCGCAGCAGGTGCGCGGAGAGAATCGCCCCCTCCGGGTCCGCGCTGCCCTCCACCAGCAGGCCGGATGGCCGCAGGTAGCGGGCGAGTGTCCGGTGGACCTCGGGGACGCGCTCGGGCGGGCCCTGCCGCAGCAGGTTCATGGCGCGCACGAGGCGGGCGGGCTCGTCCTCACCGAGCGGCAGCTCGAAGCCTCCCTCGCGGAAATGCGTGCGGGCGTCCGCGTGGGCCTGCGCGGCACGGGCGCGCTCCTCGTCCAGCTCCACGCCGATGACGGTCAGCTCCGGCTGGAGGGCCCGGAAGGCCTCGGCGCTCTCCAGCGTCGTCCACGGGTGTTCGCCGAAGCCCACGTCGACGAAGACGGCGCGCGCCCACGGTCCGTCGCGGCGGGAGAGCAGCTCGCGCTCGGCGTGGCACAGGTACGCGTCCAGCGCGCGCAGGCGGCCGCGCGAGGTCCGTCCGCGCGTCTGGGTATCCAGCGACGACATGGCCTCGCTCATGCGGCGAGTGGCGCCCGCGCGTCAAGGCCCGCCCGGGTTTTCTCCCACGGACGGGACCGCTTAGGCTCATGGGCACCGTGGACTCCTCCCCTTCCTGTCCCCGCTGTCATGCGCCGCGCGCCCTGGGGCCGGAGTGCCCGCGCTGCGGCGTCATCTACGCCAAGGCGGATGCACGGGCCGCGCGTGACGCCGCCACGAAGGAGGCCGCCGCCCCTGCCACCGCCGCGGTGCTCGCGCCGGAGGAGCCGCCCCTCATAGACCCGGCGTGGCTGGTGCGGCCCGGGGAGCTGCGCTCGGACGTCCTCCCCGAGGCGACGCCCGACCTGGACGCCGATGCCGAGGCCTCCGCGTGGGAGCTGAAAATCCACACGTGGACCCTCCCCGTGGTGCTCCTCGTTTCGTACCTGGCCGCATCCGGGGGCAGCGGGTTCCTCGTCCGCATCTTCACCATGCCGGTCCATGAGCTGGGCCACGCCATCACCGGCTGGCTGTGTGGCTACGTGTCCATCCCCACGCTGTGGAAGACACTCAACCTCGGGCGCTCGTATTTCCTCGCGGCGCTGGCGGCCGCGGGGCTCGGGTACTGGACCTGGTGGGCCTGGAAGCAGCGCCGCATGTGGCAGGTCTACACGGCCGGAGGAATCCTCCTCACCCAGCTCATCGGAACGCTGTTCCTGTCCGAGCCGACGGCGCTGATGCTCATCCTCTTCAACGGCGATGCGGGGATGATGGTGCTGGGCAGCGCGCTGATGGCCACGATGTACGCGCGCCCCGGCAGCTACGTCCACGAGCACGGCCTCCGGTGGGGCTTCGCCGTCATCGGCGGCGCCAGCTTCATGGACGGCTTCATCACGTGGTGGCGCGCCCGCGGGGACTTCGCCGAAATCCCCTTCGGCCAGAACGAGGGCTCGGGCCCGAGCGACGCGTACCGCCTCGTGGAGGACCACGGCTGGCCTGAGGGAGACCTCATCCACCGCTACCTCACGGTGGGCGCGACGTGCCTCGTCCTCCTCGCCGTCCTCTACGCCGTGAAGCTCGTCCAGGGCCGGCGGCACCTCGCCGCGCGGGCGTAATATTCCGCCGATGTAGGTGCAATGGCGTAGTCAACGACGCACCGCTAGTCTCACCGGGCCGCTCACGGCGAAGCACCCTTCCGTCATGAGGAGCCACATGAGCCACGCCCACACCCCGACGCGTCAGCCCATGCAGTCCCGGAGTTCCTCCACCCTGCGCTTGCTCTCCCTGGGAGCCGCTCTGCTCGCAAGCGCCGGCTGCGGTGGCGCCGCGGACTTGGAGCAGGGCGAGCCCCCACAGCCCACGGTGGCGACGTCCGAGGCCGCGCTGACGGGCGGAACCGGGGGCTGCTACGTGGACACGCCGGCCTATGACTACCCGCGCCCAGGCGGCTGCTTCGGCTTCACGCGCAGCCTGACCGTCAAGAAGGCCATCGTGTTCGACATGATCAGCCCGGTCTCCGGCTACACGTACCAGTGGAGCGGCGCAGCCTCCTGCTCGGCGAGCAGTACCACCTGGTGCGTCATCCATGTCTTCCCAGGCGTCTATACGTCGACGGTCACCATCCGGGATGGCTCCGGCAACGTGGTGGACACCCAGAGCGTCACCGCCGAGCTCGAATACGAACCCGGAATGTAGCCCTCACCCCACCGCTCTGAAGGGCCACGTGAAGCCGGGGTAGCGCACCACCTCCGGCTTGCGCCGTCCCTTCCACGCCAGCGCTTCGCCGGGCCGCAGCAGCAGTGCCTGCGGCCCGTGCCCCACCGCGCGGCGCACCTCCGCGAGCCGCTCCGGGTACGGGTCCGCATCCGGATTCTCGTCCAGCTGGCTGGCGCCACTCACGGGCTGTCCGGGGTAGCCCTCGTAGCGGGGCCCCATGCCCTCGCGCCAGTACCAGGGCGCGCCGCCGTCCGCGCACGGCACCACGTAGCGCGTGCCCAGCAATTCACCGTAGTGCAGCGCCTCCTCCGGCCCGGCCATGAGCTGCTGCGGCTTCGTCAGCGCCCCGCGCGGCACGTTGACGAGGAAGGCATCCAGCGTGCTGAAGCCGAAGAAGATGGGCGCCAGCCGGAAGCCGCGCACGCCGCAGAAGAGCACGTCCACCGGCCCCTCCTCGCGCAGCACCCGCCGGCACACCTCGCCCATGTCCCCGCGCACGTCGTGTCCGGAGTCCGCGAAGAAGGCGGAGGAGAAGCCCGGTGCGCGCACCAGCCACGCGTTGCCCTCGTTGAAGAGGTCCGGGTATGGCCCCGCCTCGTCCGTGGGCTGCTCGCCGTGGAAGGGCAGCGCGCGCACGGTGACGTCGCCCACCTGCCGGGACTCGCCCCAGCGCAGCGGCTCCACGCGCGTGAAGCCGAGCTGTGAGAGCCGCAGCGCGCAGTCGGTGGAGAAGAGGCTCTCGCGCTCCACCGCGGGCACGAAGATGCGCGTGTCGCGAGGCAGCGGCAGCAGCGAGCCCAGGTGGAAGTGGTCCCCGTGCGAGTGGGTGATGACCACCGCGTCCACCCGCCCCACGTCCCTCGGCTGCATGGGCGCGTAGCCCCGCGAGTCCACCAGCCCCTGGGGCCGGAAGTACGGGTCCACCAGCACGCGCGCCTCGCGGCCGGACACCAGCACGGTGTTGTGCCCCACGAAGAGGGCACCGGGCGTGGGCACCTCCACGGGGGCCTCGTGCCGGACCAGCCAGCCGGCCTGCCCCAGGTCCGCCAGCAACCCCGCCACCACGGGGGCCACGGACAGCGCGCGCAGCTCCGCGCGGGTGGCGCCCCGGGCCAGCGTGGCGAAGAGGTCCGCGACGCGCGGCCACTCGGACGCGCGCACGGGGACGTCCAGGCCCAGCGACTCCTGGCGCAGGTGCAGCACGCGCGGGCGGTGCCGGGTGGCGTCCGGGAAGAGCACGTCGCGCCGCAGCACGCGCCGGCCCCGGCGCCGCCGGCCGTCCTCGCACAGGGCGGCATAGCGGGGCGTCTCCTCGAGCCAGCGCACCAGCGCGTCCGCCTCGCGCAGCGCACCCTCGCGGCCCAGCATGGCGATGTAGCGCTTGAGCGGCAGGTGGGCCCGGCGCACGGGGCGCGCGGTGGGGCCCTGGATGCTGCAGCCCAGGTCCTCGTGGTGGTCGGCCTCCGTCCTCGCCGACGCGAGCACGGCCAGGCTGACGCCCCGGTGCAGGGTGAATCGCATGGCGGGGATGTTAATGCCGCGCCGCGTGAGTGGGGGCTTCGATGACTCGGGGTGCGCGTGGGCCGTCCCCGCGCGACAGGCCTGGCGAACGCCGCTACCCTGCGGCTCGCATGGCACAACCCGCCCCCCAGCGTCCCCTGCCCCCCTCTTCTCCCGACGCGTCCCCCTCTTCGGAGCTCGTCCAGCCCCGCTTCGGCTGGCTGCCCGAGGTGGGCACGTGGAAGTACCACGCGCTGCTGAGCGCGGTGGCGCTCCTCATCCTCGGCCCGCTGGGCGGCATCGCCGCCTCGTACATGAACTTCAGCGTGGGCTTCTTCGTGGGCGGCCAGGTGCTGGCGGGAATCCTGGGCAGCGCCGTCACCTACGGCTACGGCGCGGAGGGCAAGCACGGCGCCAACTACATGCAGACGATGGCCGCGTCGGTGGCCTCGCTGTGCGCCATGTCCGTGCTCATCCAGGCCATGGTGTGGCTGGGCATGGAGATGCCGCCCGCCTGGCAGCTCATCCTCTTCGTCGGCTGCGTGGGCATGTTCGCCGTGGGCGTGGGCATGCTCTACACGCCGCTGCTCGTGGACAAGCTGCAGCTCGACTACCCGTCGGGCCTGGCCGTCGCGAACATCCTCCGCGCGCTCACCGACAAGCGGCTGCTCAAGGCGTCCATCTCCAAGCTGGGCGGCGGCACGCTGCTGGGCGCGGTGACGGCGTGGATGACGGAAAAGGTCGCCTTCGTGGCCTCCATCGGCACGAGCGCGGCCACGGTGGGCGCCGGCATGATTGTCGGCAGCCGCATCACCGTGCCCGCCATCGTCATGGCCGTCATCGGCGCGCGGGTGACGCCCTACCTGCGAGAGATTGGCTGGCTGGCGCCGAGCGATCCGTTCCGCAAGGTGGGCTTCCTGCTGGGGCTGGCCATGATTTGCGGCGCGGCGGCGGTGGACCTGTCGCTGCTCGCGGTGCAGGCCGCGGCACGCATCCGCTCGCGTGCCACGGCGGTGGCGGACGCCGAGGAAGAGTCCTGGAAGAAGGTCAACATGGGCCGGCTGGTGGCCTGGGTGTTGGGCTGGGGCGCGGCGACGTTGCTGGTGGGGACGCTGGTGCTGCATCAGCCGCTGGGCTGGCTCCTGCTGGGGCTCGCGCTGGCGCTGCTGTTCGTGCTCATCAACGGCATCTCCTACGGCATCACCGACCAGAACCCCATCTCCAGCGCGTTCGTCATCTCCGTCATGCTGATGTCGCTGATGGGGCTGAAGAACCCGCTGGTGGGGTTGATGGGCGCCACCATCCTGCTCATCTCCACGTCCGTGGGCTGTGACATGCAGCAGGACCGCTCCACCGGCTGGCGGCTGGGCACCAACCGCGTCATCCAGTTCCGCTACCAGGTGCTCGGCGTCATCATGGGCGCACTGCTGTGCGTGGGGCTGGCGCGCGTGTTCATGACGGCCTACCCCGCGCTCACCATCAACCAGCTCGACAACCCCAAGGCCGAGGTGGGCCAGTGGGGCTCCGCCATGACGTACAAGCTGGTGGGCGCCATCCGCGGGCTGGGCACGCTGTCGGACGCCACGGTGAAGCTGCTGCTCATCGGCCTGGCCATCGGCTTCGTCATCCAGGCGGTGCGCAAGGGCGTGCTGAGCCGCCCCGGCTACCAGCGCTTCATCAAGGGCTCCCGCCTGGGCTTCGCGGTGGGCTGGGCCATGGACTCGCTGCTGCTCTCCAGCCCCTACGCGTCGTCGTTCGGCGGCTTCGTGAACTTCCCGGCGGCGCTGTGGTTCGGCGCGGGCGGCATCTTCACCTCGCTGTGGAACACGCTGGCGCAGCGCGGTCAGAAGTCGCACGCCGCGGGCAGCCCCGGCGAGGGCGAGGCCCTCCCCGAGGACATGAGCAGCATGTCCCTGGTGGGCGGCGGCCTCATCGCCGGCGAGTCGCTCTTCTTCCTCATCGCCGGGATGATTGGCCTGCTGTCGCTGCTGGCGTGAGGCGGCGGGCCGCGCGCCCGCCTGCCTGTTTCACGACTGCATGAAAGCCCCCGCCCCGGAGGTCGACTTGACTTTCCGTGCGGAGGCTTGCACCTTGTTCAGCGTGAGCTTCGTCAATTTCACCACTGCGACCACCACCACGACTCGCTTCGGCGGGCGTGGAGCGGTGCGCGTCGCGTGGTGAGCTGACGAACGCACGGTTCCCTGCCCCGCCTTCTCCGGCCGGGGCAACCGTGCGCTCACTTCAGCGCTCCGTCCGGATGGGCCTTTCACCACTTCCGAAACGGAGTTGCACATGCTTGACGAACACGACCACCGCTCGCTGGGCCAGCGCCTGGACCTCTTCCACCTGCAGGAGGAGGCCCCGGGCATGGTGTTCTGGCACCCGCGCGGGTTGATGCTGTACCGGCTGCTGGAGGACCACGTCCGCCGGCGCATGCAGGCGGAGGGCTACAGCGAAGTCCGTACGCCGCAAGTCTACGCGCAGCCGCTGTGGGAGCGCAGCGGCCACTGGGAGAACTTCCGCGAGAACATGTTCCTGGTGGAGGACGGCGAGCGTCACCTCGCCTTGAAGCCGGTGAGCTGCCCGGGCCACATCGAGCTCGTGCAGCGCATGGCCCCCAGCTACCGGGATTTGCCCCTGCGGCTGGGGGAGTTCGGCCTCGTCCACCGCAGCGAGCCGGGCGGCGCGCTGCACGGCCTGTTCCGCCTGCGCCAGTTCACGCAGGACGACGGCCACATCTTCTGCGCCGAGGACCAGGTGCAGCAGGAGGTGGTCCGCTTCGCGCGCTCGCTGAAGGACTTCTACGCGGGCCTCGGCTTCGACGAGGTGCAGGTGGCCTTCTCCAGCCGTCCGGCCCAGCGCGCCGGCGGCGACGAGAGCTGGGACAAGGCCGAGTCCTGGCTGCTGGCCGCGGCGAAGGACGCCGGGCTGGAGTGCCTCATGCAGCCGGGCCAGGGCGCCTTCTACGGGCCCAAGCTGGAGTTCGTCCTCAAGGACAGGCTCGGCCGCGCGTGGCAGTGCGGGACGATTCAGCTGGACCTGGTGCTGCCCGAGCGCTTCGACCTGCGCTACGTGGACGCCTCGGGTGCGCGAGTCAGGCCGGTGATGCTTCACCGCGCGCTGCTCGGCAGCCTGGAGCGATTCATCGGCGTGCTGCTGGAGCACCACGGCGGCGCGCTGCCGGCGTGGCTCGCCCCGGAGCAGGTGGTGGTGGCCTCCGTGGGTGAGGCGGCCGCGGACTACTCGGAGCGCTTCGCCGCCCGGCTGCGCGAGTCGGGCTGTCGCGCCCGCGCGGACGTCCGGGGTGAGTCGCTGTCGAGGAAGATTGTCGACGCGCGCGGAGCTGGCGCGCCGTGGCTGGTGGTGGTGGGCGCTCGTGAGGTGGAGGCCGGCGGCGTACGCCTGCGCCAGCGCGACGGCTCACAGAAGGACCTGCGCTGGGACGACGCGGTCGCGGAATTGGTGGCCGCGTGCCGTCCGGCGGCGGACGCCTGAGTCGGGAGACGGCCCGCCCCTTCCGCATGGGAGGGGCGGGCTGTCCACGATGGACACCACTCCGCTCAGTAGAATAGCAGCTCCGGCTGGGCCGCCTTGACCGTGACGATGTCTCCCACGTTGCCCGCCTTGGAGGCGTCACCAGCCGCCGTGGACTTCGTGCCTTCTCCGCCATCCCCCGCGCAGGCGCCGCCACCACCGCCGGCCTGCGACAGCGTGGTGGCCGTGCCCGAGACGGCCGACGCGCCCGCGGTGCCACCGCTCACCTGGACGTTGGCGGAATTCATGATGACGGGCGTGTTCGCGCTGAGGAACTGGATGATGCCTCCGCCGCCTCCGCCGCCTCCGCCGTACATCTGCCCCGCCACCGGGCTGGAGCCATTCCAGCCAACAGCCCCGTTGCCGCCATTCGCGTAGAGCTTGCCGGTGGTGTCCACGGTGATGGTGCCGCGGGAGATGAGGCTGAGGACCCCGCCACCACCGCCGCCGCCGCCCGCCACGGGTGTCGGCGAGCCGGCGGGCCGGTTGATGGTGGGAATGCTGTTGTTGATGCCCTGGCGGCCGTTCACGTCGATATAGCCGCGGATGATGATGTTGCCCTTGGCGGCGAGGATGAGCCGCCCGCCACCGTCGCCGCCGAGGATGTCGGAGTTCGTCGTCGAGCGGTAGCCGTTGCCGCCCCCCAGCAGGTCGGCGCGGGAGACCAGGGCCGAGCGCCCCAGGTCCAGCCCCTTTCCCCCCAGGTAGTTGAAGGAGGCGGACATGGCGATGCCCTTCTGCGACGGGTTGAGGGTCTGAATCTGGAAGTCGGGGCTGACGATGATGGCGCCGCTCTGACCGATGATGATGTCGCCCGTGGCGCGAATCATCGTCCCGCTCGACACGATGAGTGTGCCGTCGATGGTCACGTTGTGGAACATCAGGTTGGCGCCAGCGGGCTGGGGGTAGTTCCCGGCCTGGAAGAACCGTGGATTTGCGAAGGAGGAGAGGCTGAAGTCCCCCGCGGAGCCGTCGCCGTAGGCGAACGCGAGCGCCCCGGACTCACCCACGGGCCCCTGCGTGCCCGTGTCGCCCGTGGTGCCCTGCGGGCCCACCGGACCGGTGTCGCCGGTGTCGCCCTTGGGGCCCTGGGGCCCCACCGCCCCCACCGCGCCGGTGTCGCCCTTGGGACCCAGCGGCCCCTGCGGGCCCACCTCGCCCGTGTCACCCCTGGGCCCCTGTGGGCCCACCGGGCCCGTCTCGCCCCTGAGTCCCTGCGCGCCGTTGCAGAGGTACTTCGTGGCCGACGCGTTCACCTCGCCTTCTTCATCCAGATCGCCGTCGCCGTTCCGGTCGATTCCGGTCTCCATCCGGACGCCGCCGAAACCACAGTTGGCGCCCACGGGCTCGGGCGTGGTGACCAGCAGGGCGCTCAGTCCCTGTGGACCTTGCGGTCCTCCCGCGGGGCCCGCGGGCCCCTGGGGACCCTGCGGACCTTGAGGGCCCTGGGCACCTTGCGAGCCCTGCGGGCCTTGAGGACCCACGGAGCCGTCGGAGCCCGTCGAGCCCTTGCAGGCGGCCACGCCCAGAAGCCCTGTCACGAGTGCCACACGCAGCACCTGCGTACGGCCAATCACCACCGAAAGAGGGACGCGCATTTGAACCCCCAACCAGGAAGACGCACGGGTCCGGGAGCAGCCCCGGACCGCGAATGCAGGGGTGCGGGGCCGCGCACACCGGAGAACGGCAGGGGGGCATTCTGGCCCCACTCGCGCGCCGCGCGCCAGCGTTCTCCGGTCCGTCAGGTGGACATGTCGCCCCAGGTGCGCGGTCGGCCCGGGTCCGGAGCCGTCCTGACGCAAGGCACTACACCGGCCGTCCCCATCCCCCTGGCAAGCCCCGTGCGCGCCCGCCGCCCGGTCGGAGCTGCCGCGCCCGCCCGCGTGAAGGCGGGCGGGCGGCGAGGAGCATCAGGCCTGGTGGAGGCGCTCCAGCACCACGCCCGCGTGCAGCACCTCCTCGGGGACGGTGGCCAGGTCATCCAGGCTCAGGATGCCCACCGGCCTCCGCTCCTCGTCCACCACGACGAGGCGGCGCACCATCTTCTCCTCCATCAACTGCTCCGCCACGTCGAGCGTCGCGTCCGCGTCGCAGGTGATGACGATGGACGTCATCACCTCGCGCACGAGCGTGGTGTTCGGGTCCTGGCCGAGCGCGGCGCTGCGCACGGTGATGTCCCGGTCCGTCAGCATGCCCACGAGCTGCCCGCCTTCCACGACAGGGAGGGAGCCGATGTTGCAGGTGCGCATCCTCAGGGCCGCGGCGCGCACGGGCTCGCCCGCCTCGATGGTCTCCAGGTTCTTGGTCATCAACTCGCCAATCCGCATCGGTGGTGCCTCCTCCGCGAGATGTCCGTCGTCCCTACGCTGGGTGCCCCCCGGAGTCCCCGCTGGCCGGCACCCGAGGCATGGACGCGGAGCGGGCCAGTGGACAACACGCCGCTCACCTGGCTGCCCTCCAGGCGCGACGGCGAGGCAGGATGCGCATCTGAGTATTTCCCAGGCCCTTCCCCGGGCCCCGAAAGGAGCATGAAGGCATGGCGGACAAGCTCATCCTCAGCGACGACGAGTGGCGCAAGCGCCTCACCCCGGAGGAGTACGACGTCCTGCGCAGGCACGGGACGGAGCGTCCGGGCTCGGGGTGCTTCCTGGGGACGAAGACGCCTGGCACGTACGTGTGCGCCGGCTGCGGCAACCCGCTGTTCAAGGCGGGCACCAAGTTCGAGTCCGGCACCGGGTGGCCGTCCTTCACCCAGCCGCTGACCGCGGACTCGGTGACGGAGGTGCATGACCGCTCGTACGGCATGGTGCGCACCGAGGTCCGCTGCGCGCGGTGCGACGGCCACCTGGGCCACGTCTTCCCGGACGGCCCGCCGCCCACGGGCCTGCGCTACTGCATGAACTCCGTGGCCATGAAGCACGTGCCGGAAGGCCAGCCACTGGAGCTCGTGAAGGCCTGAGCCGCACGAAACGCGAGCCCGCCTCTTTTGACTTTGACAGGCGGTGCCCTGCTACGACCAGGCAGGGCACCCTGTCGGCGAGGCTCAGCCCAGCCAGGCGCGGGCGTTGCGGAACATGCGCATCCACGGCCCGTCGTCGCCCCACTCGCGCGGACGCCACGAGTGCTGCACGGAGCGGTGCACGCGCTCGGGGTGCGGCATGGTGATGGAGAAGCGTCCGTCGCGCGTGGTCAGCCCGGCGATGCCGTGGGGCGAGCCGTTGGGGTTCGCGGGGTACGTCGCCGTCACCTTGCCGTGGTTGTCCACGTAGCGCGTGGTGACGAAGCCCAGCGCGTTGACGCGCGTGGCCTCCGCGTCGTCGGGGAACTCCGCGCGGCCCTCGCCGTGCGAGGAGACGATGAGCATCCGGCTGCCGACCATGCCCCGGTAGAAGAGGGACGGCGTGTCCGCCACCTCCACCGTCACCAGGCGCGCCTCGAACTGCTCCGAGGCGTTGCGCACGAAGCGGGGGAAGTGCTCGGCGCCCGGAATCATGTCCTTGAGCTGCGCCATCATCTGGCAGCCGTTGCACGCGCCCAGGCCGAAGCTGTCCGGCCGCGCGAAGAACTCGGCGAACGCGTCACGCGCGCGCGGGTTGAACAGGATGGACTTGGCCCACCCGCCGCCCGCGCCCATGACGTCTCCGTAGGAGAAGCCGCCGCAGGCCATGATGCCCTGGAAGTCCTTCAGCGACACCCGCCCGGCGAGGATGTCGCTCATGTGGACGTCCACCGCCGAGAAGCCGGCGCGGGTGAAGGCCGCCGCCATCTCCTGCTGGCTGTTGACGCCCTGCTCGCGCAGCACCGCCACGCGAGGCTTCGCGCCCTTCGCGATGAACGGCGCCGCCACGTCCTGCGCCGGCTCGAAGCTGAGCTTCGGCGAGAGGCCCGGGTCCGCCGGGTCGCACTTCGCGGCGTACTCCTGCTCGGCGCAGACGGGGTTGTCGCGCAGCAGCTGCATCTCGTAGCTGACGCGAGACCACGTCCGGCGCAGGGCCATGGTGCCCTCCGCCATCCGCGCGTCGCCGTGGCGCACCCGCACCTCCAGCGCCGCCGTGGGCCGGCCCACCTCATGGCAGTGCGCCGACAGGCCGTGCTGTCCCAGCACGTCGCGCACGCGCGCCACGTCGCCCGCGCGCACCTGCACCACCGCGCCCAGCTCCTCGTTGAAGAGGGCCGCCACCGCGTCGCCGCCCAGCGCGGACACGTCCACGTCCAGGCCGCAGTGGCCCGCGAAGGCCATCTCGCAAAGCGTGGCCCACAGGCCGCCGTCGGAGCGGTCGTGGTAGGCCAGCAGCCTGCCCTCCGCGTTCAAGGTCTGCACCGCCGCGAAGAAGCCCTTCAGCAGCGCCGCGTCCTCCACGTCCGGGCAGTCGGGGCCCACCTGCCCGTAGACGTGCGCCGCCACCGAGCCGCCCAGCCGCTGCTTGCCGCGCGCCAGGTCCAGGAACAACAGCCGCGTGTCCTCGCCCACGTCCACCAGCTGCGGCGTGAGCGACTGGCGCACGTCCAGCACCGGGGCGAAGGCGGAGATGATGAGCGACACCGGCGCCGTCACCGCCTTGCGCGCGCCGTCCTCCTCCCAGACGGTGCGCATGGACATGGAGTCCTTGCCCACGGGGATGGTGAGCCCCAGGGCCGGGCACAGCTCCATGCCCACAGCCTGCACCGCGGCGAAGAGGTTGGCGTCCTCGCCGGGGCTGCCCGCCGCCGCCATCCAGTTGGCGGAGAGCTTCACGTCGGACAGCTTGCCGATGCGCGCGGCGGCGATGTTGGTAATCGCCTCACCCACGGCCATGCGCGCGGAGGCCGCCGCGTTGATGATGGCGAGCGGCGTGCGCTCGCCCATGGACATGGCCTCGCCCGTGGTGCTCGTCACGGTGGACAGCGTCACGGCGCAGTCCGCGACCGGCACCTGCCACGGGCCCACCATCTGGTCCCGGTTGACGTGGCCGGACACCGTGCGGTCGCCAATGGTGATGAGGAAGGTCTTGTCCGCCACCGTCGGGTGGCCCAGCACGCGCTCGGCCAAATCCCTCAGCGACACGTCCAGCTTCAGCGGCGGCAGGGCCAGCGGGCGGGACGTGACGTCGCGGTGCATGCGCGGCGGCTTGCCGAACAACACGTCCATGGGCAGGTCGATGGGCGTGACGCCGAGCTGCGAGTCCCCGAGCTTCAGCACCTGCTCACCGGTGGCGTCGCCCAGCACGGCGAAGGGAGCGCGCTCGCGCTCGCACAGGGCGGCGAAGCGCGACAGGTCCTCCGGGGCCACGCCGAGCACGTAGCGCTCCTGCGCCTCGTTGCACCAGATTTCGACCGGAGCCATGCCGGGCTCGGCATTGGGCACGTTGCGCAGCTCGAGACGGCCACCGAGGTCGTTGTCGTGGGCCAGCTCCGGCACCGCGTTGGACAGGCCGCCCGCGCCCACGTCGTGGATGGAGCGGATGGGGTTGGTGTCGCCCATCGCCCAGCAGCGGTCGATGACCTCCTGGCAGCGCCGCTCCATCTCCGCGTTGTCACGCTGCACGGAGGCGAAGTCGAGGTCCGCCGCGCTCGCGCCCTGTGCCATGGAGGACGCGGCGCCACCGCCCAGGCCGATGAGCATGGCCGGCCCGCCGAGGACGATGAGCTTGTCCCCGGGCTGGAGGCGGCCCTTCTGCACGTGCGGCGCGCGGATGTTGCCCAGGCCGCCGGCAATCATGATGGGCTTGTGGTAGCCGCGCACCTCCACGCCCTGCGGCGTGGGCACCTGCGCCTCGAAGCTGCGGAAGTAGCCAGCGAGGTTGGGACGGCCGAACTCGTTGTTGAAGGCGGCGCCGCCGAGCGGGCCGTCAATCATGATGTCCAGCGCGGAGACGATGCGGTCCGGCTTGCCGTAGGGCTGCTCCCACGGACGCTCGAAGCCGGGGATGCGCAGGTGGCTGACGGTGAAGCCGGTGAGGCCCGCCTTCGGCTTGGCGCCGCGACCGGTGGCGCCCTCGTCGCGAATCTCTCCGCCCGCGCCGGTGGCGGCGCCCGGGTACGGAGAAATCGCCGTCGGGTGGTTGTGCGTCTCCACCTTGATCATGATGTGGGCCGGCTCGCGCACGGCGCCCCACTCCCCCGTCTCCGGGTGGGGGAAGAAGCGGTCCACCTCGAAGCCCTCGATGACGGCGGCGTTGTCCTTGTACGCGGAGAGCACGCCCGCCTTGTTCTGGGCGTAGGTGTTCTTGATGGCCTGGAAGAGCGAGCGCTCCTGCGGCTTGCCGTCGATGGTCCACGACGCGTTGAAGATCTTGTGCCGGCAGTGCTCGCTGTTGGCCTGCGCGAACATCATCAGCTCGACGTCGGTGGGGTTGCGCTTCAGCTCGGTGAAGCGCTCCACCAAGTAGTCGATTTCGTCGTCAGCCAGCGCGAGGCCCAGCTCCCGGTTGGCATTGGCCAGCGCCGCGCGGCCACCGCCGAGCACGTCCACGGTGGTGAGGGGACGCGGCGTGTGCGCCTCGAAGAGGACGGCGGCGTCTTCCAGGCGGCCCATCACCGCCTGCGTCATCCGGTCATGCAGCACCGGCGACAGGCGCTCCAGCTCCTCGGGCTGCAGTGCGCGCGCGTCGGGCCCGGCGACGTAGAACGCGATACCGCGCTCCATGCGGTGGACCTTGTCGCCCAGGCCGCAGTTGTGCGCGATATCGGTGGCCTTGGAGGACCAGGGAGAGATGGTGCCCGGGCGGGGCACCACCAGCAGCAGGCTGCCCTTGCGCTCTCCGGCGGCCACGCGGGGGCCGTACTCGAGGAGGCGGCCGAGGGTGGCCTGCCCTGCCTCGGAGAAGGCGGCCGAGGCGTCGATGAAGTGCACGAACTCCGCGTAGACGGACGACACGGAGGGCACCTGCTCGCGGCACCGGGCAAGGAGCTTGGCGAGCCGGAATTCAGAGAGGGCCGGAGCCCCACGCAGGATGTGCATGCTGGACATGGGAATGGGAGTGGCTCTGGGTAACAGCCGGGGCGTCCTTATCACCGCGCGTCGGGGCGGTGAGGGAAGAGTTGCCCCCGGGTTGCCCGCTGCACGGACGGACAGGCGTCACGGTGGGAGCCGCCCGCACGTCAGAGCCTGCGAAGCGCTCGCGATAGCCGGGGAAACACCGCGCGCTCAGTACCCGCCCGGGCCAGGCCCGGCTGCCCGGGCTGGGGCCGCGTGGCGAGGACGCGCACCCGGCCAGTGGGCCGCGGTCCCCGACGGCGGCGGTGGTAAAGAACACTGGTGTCGACACCACCGCGGAGCTAATCCCGTCGCATGACTCGTCACGCTTGGCTGGGATTGACGCTCTTGACCGCCTGCGCTCCGAACGACATCGCGCGGACGTCCTGTCAAAGCGTGATGATGGCCACGCACGACCCGTGGGAGTGCACGCTCAGCGGTGAGCGAATCGGACGCGCGTCGTCAATCGCGTTCGACACGGAGTCGAGGAACCACGTCGCCCAGGTGAAGTTCACCATGAAAGTCACCAAGGGGACGCTGCGGGTCAGTTACCGCGATCTCGACGGCAACAAGCAGCTCACCGTGACTCCGGCGTCGCCGGCATCGATCGAGATGCAGACGCGCCTCCACCGCGAGAGCCGCTCGTTCACGCTGTATTTCGAGCCCCTCGGCGGGCACGTCGAGGGACTGACGGGGACGGTCGACTACTCCACGCCGTGAGGAAGAGCCGGCGCCGGGGGGGCCATCCCCCTACCGGTAGTCCACGTGCAGGGCCGGGGCGTAGTCGATGGAGCCGCCCGTCTGCTCGAGGCTGCAGTAGCTCGTGACCTGGTTCTGGTTGTCCCAGGTCTGCCCGCCCCAGGTCGGCACGCGATCCGTGATCGGGGACTGCCCCACGTAGAGGCCGTTCGAGGCCCAGGTCCCGCTCGCCCAGTTCTTCACGAGGGTCGTCACGTCCCAGGCCTGCGCGCCGCCGGCCGTCGGCGCCGGCAGCCACCACGAGCCTGCCGTGTAGACCTGAGGCAGCGTGTTGAAGGTCACCGTGGACGGGTTCCAGGGCCCGGCGAGCGCCCGGACCAGGTAGCGCGCGTCGGACACAGGGTGTGGGGCGAGGGCGCAGGGGTACATCACGAGCGCCGCCACGAGCACGTTCCTCCCCGAGAGCGCCGCCGTGTCGAACCGGAGCGCCGAGCCACCACAGTTGTGGAAGAGGGCCTGCCCGCCCGGGCCGATGGTCCAGGTGAAGAAGCAGCCCACCTCATTCGGTCCGGAGGGGAGGGTCACGTTCTGGTTGGCGTACAGCGCGGTGCTCTCCATCACGGTGGCGTCACCGGTCGTGCGCAGCACTGCGCGGGTCGCGGTGATGAACGAGACCACGTTGGAGGGCGCGGAGCTCGTCGTCCCCTTCACCGCGCGCACGCGCATCCAATAGGCCGTCGCGGGCGTGAGGCCGCTCACGCTCGTCATGGTCACGTTGGCGCCGAGGCGGAAGGCCTCGGTGAAGGGCCCCGCCGCCGCGGTGGCGTACTCCACGGAGTACCCCGTCTCGTCCTGGGCCACGTCGATCCAGGCGAGGCTCACGCTCGTCGCGGAGGTGACCGTCGCGGCAAGCCCGGTGGGCGCGGCGATGACGACAGGCGACGCCGTCGTCGCCGAGACTGGCGCCGTGTAGCCCGAGGGCGACCACGGCGGCCCGGAGGGCGAGGGGGCGTTGAGGGGGAGCGTGCGGAACCGGTAGTGGTAGGGGGTGCCCGGCGCGAGGCCCGTGTCATCCCACGTGCCGTTGGGCGGCCCGCCGAAGACGAAGTTGCCGAAGCGGGCCACCTCGGCCCAGGGGCCGGTGGCGGACGGCGCGCGCTCGATTGCGACGCCGCCGCAGATGTTCCAGGTCCAGCCGAGCCGGAGCGAGGTCTGCGACAGCGCGGAAGCCGACGTGCCCTCCATGGCCGGGCACAACGTGGCGACGACGATGGGGCCGATGTAGACTGCGACCTGCACCCAGGCGGAGGCGCCCGCGGCACTCACGGCCCGCACGCGGTAGTTGTTGCTGCCGAAGACCGGGCTCTCGTGCACCCAGCCGGTCGAGCCCGCGGGGAGCGTGACTGTCGAGCCCCAGGAGACGAACTCGGTGGAGTGCTGCACCTCGTAGGCGGTCTCGTCGGTCGCGGCGTCGGTCCAGGAGAGCCGCGCCACGCTGGCGGAGGCAACCACCTCCTGCACGCCGGTGAGGCCGGTCGGCGCGTTGGGCGGCGCCGCCGCGGCCGTGCTCACACTCACGACGGAGGTGAACGCCGACGCGCCGGCGCCATTCACCGCGCGCACCCGGTAGAAGTAGGTGCTCCCGGTGGCGAGGCCCATATCGCCGTAGCCCAGGGCCGAGGCAGGTGGGCTCGCGATGAGCGCGAAGGGCCCGCCGCTTGCGACGGAACGCTCGACCTCGAAGCCGGTGAAGGTTCCGGACGGCGGCACCCAGGTGAGCTCCACCCCCTGGGAGCTCGTGGCCCGCGCGACGAGGTTCGTGGGCGCGGATGGCGCTGCCACACCGCCGTCGTCTCCTCCCCCGCCGTCTGCTCCGCCGCCGTCTGCTCCGCCGCCGTCTCCTCCGCCGCCATCTCCTCCACCCCCATCGCCGCCGCCTGCTCCACCACCGTCTCCTCCGTCCCTGGCGGCTCCTTGGCCGCCGTCTGCTTCTTCATCGCCGGCCCCGTCGGTGGGCCCGCCGCCGCACGCGGCAAGCGCCACGAGCGCGACCAGGAGGAGTGCAGGGTAGGTGCGGGGCGAGGCGCGAGGCATGGAGACTCCGGTTGAGAGGAACATCGAGGCCGACTATTCCCCTGGCCCGCGGCACGGGGGGAGGTGCACTGGCGACAAGTCGGCTGGGCCACCCCTGAGTGGGGGTAGGAGGCTGGCTCACCCTCACTTCGAGCGAAGCGGCCGCCCGCGACGTATCCTGTGGCCACGCCGCCAGCGACCGGAGCAGCCGTGCCCCCCGGCATCCCCACCATCACCCTCGACCCGCGCTCCAACCGCCCGGTCTACCTGCAGATTGCGCATGCGCTCATGTCCGAGATTCACCGCGGCCGGTTCCGGCCCGGCGACGCGCTCCCGGGCTACCGCACGCTCGCGCAGGGGCTGGGCGTGTCCCGCAACACGGTGATGGCCGCCTACCGCGAGCTCGCCGACGAGGGATGGCTGGTGGCGGCGCCGGGCGAGGGGAGCACCGTCGCACCCACGCCGCCGCGGCGCCTTCCGGGCGCCTCCGAGCCCCCGCCCGGGCCCGCGGCGGAGCTCACGGGCGCCGGCATGGGCTTCGACCTCCGCCGGCCCCCCGACCCCGCGGTGCCCGACGCCGCCCGCAATCTGCTCCGCGTCGCCACCGGCAACCCCGACCCGCGCCTCCTGCCTGGCGCCGCGCTCGCGCGGGCCTACCGCCGCGCGCTCACCGTGAACCCGCGCGGCACGCTCGCGGTGGACGACCCGCAGGGCCACCCCACCCTGCGCGAGGCGCTCGCGCGCACGCTGCGCACGGCCCGCGGCGTCGCCGCCGCGCCCGAGCGCCTGGTGGTCACCCGCGGCGGGCAGCTGCCGCTGGCCCTCGTTGCCCACGCCCTGCTCGGGCCAGGCGACGCGGTGGCGGTCGAGGCGCTCGGCGCCCGGGACGCGTGGGAGGCGTGCGCCCGCGCCGGCGCGCGCTGCCTGCCGGTGCCGGTGGATGCTCAGGGGCTCGACGTGGACACCCTCGAGCGGCTCCTCACGACGGAGCGGCTGCGCGCGGTGCTCATCACCCCGGTGCGCCAGTACCCCTCGGTGGTCGCGCTCTCGCCGGAGCGCCGGGCGCGGCTGCTCGCCCTCGCGGCGCGCCACCGGTTCGCCGTGCTGGAGTCCGAGCACGACGCCGAGTTCCAGTTCGAAGGAGCGCTGCCCCTGCCGCTCGCCGCGGAGGACCGCGCGGGCGTGGTGGTGCTGGTGGGCTCCCTCTCGAAAATCTTCAGCCCCGGGCTCCGCCTCGGCTTCGTCCACGCGCCCGCGCCGCTCGTGGCACAGCTGCGCTCCGCCCGCGACGCCCTCGACCGCCACGGTGACCCCGCGCTCGAGCGGGCGATGGCGGAGCTGCTCGAGGACGGCGAGATTGAGCGCCACCTCAACCGCATGCACCCCATCTACCGCCACCGCCGCGACGTGCTCGCGAACGCGCTCTTGGAGCACCTCGGTGCCGCGCTCACCTTCGACCCGCCCACGGGCGGCCTCGCCCTGTGGGCCCGCACGCGAGAGGGGCTGGACGTGGACGCCTGGGCGCGGCGCGGCCTCGAGCGCGGGGTCTCCTTCCAGGCCGGCCGGCAGTTCGCCTTCGACGGCGGCGCCGTCCCGGGGCTGCGCATCGGGTTCTCCAACTACGGCGACGCAGAGCTGGTCGAAGTCGCACGGCGGATGGGCGAGGCCCTCCCGGAGGGGCGATGACGGTGGAGCTGCAGCCGCTGGACGGGCGCGTCGTGCTCAAGGGGCTGCTCGGGGAGGGCGGGATGGGCCACGTCCACCGCGCCTTCGACTCCACGCTCGAGCGCGCGGTGGCGGTGAAGTTCCTGCGCGGCGACGACCCGCGCGAGACCGAGCGGCTCGTCCTCGAGGCGCGGCTGCAGGCGCGAGTGGAGCATGAGAACGTGGTCCGCGTGCACGCGGTCGGCTCGCTGGAGGGCCGCGCGTGCCTCGTGCTCCAGCTCGTCGAGGGGAAGACGCTCGCGGACCTCGCCGCGGGCCTCCCGCTCGCCACCCGGGTCGAGCTGGTGCGCCAGGCGGCCCTCGGGCTCGACGCCGCCCACCGACAGGGGCTCGTGCACCGCGACGTGAAGCCCGACAACGTGATGGTGGAGGAGGGGCCGGGCGTGCCGCTGGCGAGGCTCGGTGACTTCGGCCTCGCCCGCGGCGAGGAGGGCGGGCTCTCCCACTCCGGCTTCCCGGCGGGCACGCTCGAGTACATGGCCCCCGAGCAGCTCGCCAGCGCGGGCCCGGTGGACTTCCGCGCCGACGTCTATGCGCTCGGCGCCACCCTCTACGCGGTGCTCGCCGGGCACCCGCCGTTCCACGGGCTCGCCGAGGCGACGGGGCGCTCCGAGCCAGCGAGCCTGCTGCGCCGCATCCTCGCCGATGAGCCGCCGGCCCTCGGCGCAGCGGTCCCCCGCGAGCTGGCGCTCGTGGCCGCGTGCGCGATGGAGAGGGAACCGGCCGCGCGCTACCCCTCGGCGCTCGCGTTCGCCGAGGACCTCGGCCGCTTCCAGCGCAACGAGCCGGTGCTGGCTCGGCCGCCGACGCTCGCCTACCGCGCCACGAAGTGGGCGCGGCGCAACCCGGTGGCGGCGCGCGCCGCCGCCGTGGCGGCGGCGGCGGTGGTGCTCGGCGTGGCCTGGGCCGCGTTCGCCGAGCGGCGGGCGGGCCTGGACGCGCTCGAGGCCGCGCGGCTGGGCGCCGAGGCGCAGCGAATGGAGAGCGCGATGCGCATCGCGCACCTGTCGCCCGCGCACGACCTCTCGCCGGTGTACGCGGCCATCCGCTCCACCGTGGACGAGCTGCGGCGCGCGGACGGCAGCGCCGGAGCGGCCGCGCGGGCCTTCGCCATCGGGCGCGGCCTCCAGCTCCTCCATGACGCCGACCCGGCCCGCGAGGCGCTCGAGCGGGCGTGGACGCTCGGGTTCCATCACCCCGAGGCGGCGCTCGCGCTCGGCCTGCTGGACGGCGAGCGCTACGCGCGCGAGCGCGCGCAGCTCCCGCGCATCGACGACCCGAAGCGGAAGGAAGGCCGGATCGCCGCGCTCCGGGCGCGCTTCCGCGAGCCCGCCGTGGCGCGCCTGCGGCTCGTCCCCACCGCGACCGACGCCGACCGAAACCTCCTCGAGGCCCGCATCGCGTTCGTGGAGGAGCGTCATGCCGACGCCGCCGCGCTCGCCCGGAGGGCGCGCGAGGCCGGGGCCGACCCGCTCGAGGCGAGCACACTCGAGGGCGAGGCCTGGCTGCGCCGCTCCCTCGAGGTCTACGAGACGCGCGACCTTGACGGGACGCTCACGCCCCTCGCCGAGGCCCTCCCGGCGCTCCGGCGCGCGGCCGAGATAGGACGCAGCGCCCCCCGACCCCGCCTCCTGCTCGCCCAGGCGCTCATGCACGAGGGCGTGGTCCGCCAGCAGCGCGAGCCGGTCCGCGCCGACCGCTTCGAACCGGCGCTCGCCGTCCTCGCCGAGGGGCTCGCCCTGGACCCGAAGGACCCGGACCTGCTGGTCGTGCGCTCCGAGATTTTCGCGGAGAAGGGGCGGATCGCACGCATGCTCGGCACCGACCCGGGCCCGGGCCTCCTCGCCGCGGTCACCTCCGCCGACGCCGCGACGCGGGCCGCGCCGGCGAACCGCTCCGCATGGGAGCGGCTCGCCTGGGCTTGCCTCAATTACGCTCGCGAGCTGCGCGATGCCCATTACGAGGTGGGCTGGGCCTGGGAGAAGGGCATCGCGGCGGCGACGCGCGCGGGCGGGCTCTCTCCCGAGTCGAGCACACCGCCCTCGCTGCTCTCGCAGATGTACGCGGACCGCGCCGAGACCACCGGCATCCGCGGCGGCGACGCGACCGAGGACACCGAGGCGGCGCTCGTCGCGGCGCGCCGGGTGGCGGAGATTGGAGACCGCCCCATCGTGTCGCGCATCATGCTCGCCCAGGCCATACGCCAGGACGCCACCCGGCGCTGGTCGGCCGGCGAGGCGGCCGACGCGCGCTTTGAGGAGGCGACCCGCATCATCGGCGAGGCCTTCTCGAGGGGCGAGGCCCAGTCGGCGCTCGCCGGCTTCGGCGTGCAGATTGCGGTCCTCTGGGCCGAGGCCGTGCTCCTCGAGGGACGGGGGCCAGACGCCGCGCTGGCCGCGGTGGCTCCCTGGGCCGCGACGCTGCGGACGCGCCTCGACACCGACATCATCGCCGCCGCCCAGCTCGCCGAGCTCGAGGTGCTCGAGGTACAGGCCGCGGTGCTGGCGGGACGGGACCCCGGGCCAGAGCTCGCCCGGGCCTGGCCGCTGCTCGAGAAGGTGGTGAAGGCCGGGGTCTACCCGGCGATGCGGGGCCGGATGGCGGAGGTCGAGCTGCACCGCGCGGCGTGGCTGGCCAGCCGCGGCCTCGACCCCCTCCCGGCCCTCACCGCCGCCGACCGGTACGCGCAGCTCATGAAGGCGGAGGATGCGAGCAGCCCCGACGGCTGGCGCCTCGAGACGGAGGTCGTGCTCGCACGGCCCTCGCCGCTGGCGGCCGACCTCGCCCGGGCGCGCGCCGCCATCGACAAGTCCCTGACCTTCATGCCGGAGGACCCGCGCCTCCTCGCCCTCCGCGGCCACGTGCTCGCCGCGTCGGGGGACCTCGCGGGCGCACGCGCCACACTCGAGCAGGCCCGGACGCGGAACGGCCGTCTGGCGTGGGTCAAGTCACTGCAGGCCAGGTTGCATTAGCGCGTCTCGGGGGGGTGGCCCCGCGCGCCCGGCCGCCAGGCAGGGGCCCCGATGACAGAGGCCCGGCCGCCCGTCGCGACGAAACCTCCCCTACCCGCCCTTGCCGGAAGCGGCCGGCGGCGTGGCGGGCGTGGCGGGCGCCGCAGGCGTGGCGGGCGCCGCCTTCCCGTCCTTCGCCTTCGCCCACAGCGCGAGCAGCTCCGTCTCGCGCTCCGGAGGCAGGCCCGCGCGCATCTTGGCTCGGCGCTCCTCGGGGAGGCCCTTGAAGTACGCGAGCGTGTCGCGGACGGTGACGTCCACCGGGCGGAACTTGAGCCCCGTCTTCACGGCCTTCGCGTTGCTGCGCAGGTGCGTGCCCGCGGAGTTGCCCACAGGCGGCATGTAGATGGGGAGGCGCATGTCGCCCGTCTCGCCCTGCTTCTCCAGCCAGTCCGCGGGAATCCACGTCAACTTCGTGTCCTTGCCGGACACCTGGCGGCACGTGTCGAGCATGGCGCCCATCGTCCACGCCTGGCCCGGGCCCACGGCGTTGAAGACGCCATTGGTGTTGCCCTCGATGAGCAGCACCAGCCACTCGGCGAGGTCCCTCACGTCGATGATTTGCAGCGGGTCATTCGGCGTGCCCGGCGCGAGCATCTCCCCGCCCTTGTCGAAGCGCACCGGCCAGTACGTGAAGCGGTCCGAGCGGTCCTCGGGGCCGACGATGTAGCCCGGACGGACGTTGGCGACGCGGCCCGGCAGCGCGGCCTCGGCGGCCTCCTCGCACAGCCGCTTGAGGGCGCCGTAGAACTCGTACTCCTTGCCCATCGTCTCCAGCGTGGGGTCGGCCATCGTCGCGGTGGGGCCGCTCTCGTCCTCGTGCGGCGTCTTGTCGCTGGCGTACGCGGAGACGCTGGAGATGAAGAGGTACTGCTTCACGTTGGGCGCGAGCAGCTCCGCGGAGGCCTTGACGATGCGCGGGTAGTAACCGGACGTGTCCACCACCGCGTCCCACTTGCGGCCCTTGAGCGCCTTGAGCCCCTCGTCCTTGTTGGGGTCTCTGTCCCCGCGCAGCTTCTCCACGTTGGGGAAGAGCTCCGGGCGCGTCTTGCCGCGGTTGAACAGCGTCAGCGTGTGCCCGCGCGCCTGCGCCGCCTGCACCACGGCGGGGCCCAGGAAGCCGGTGCCCCCGAGGATGAGGATCTTCTTCTTCGGCCCCTTCTTCGGGGCGGCGCCCTTGTTGCCAGACGCGGCGAGGGCTTCGGGACCGAGCGCGAGCAGCGACGCGCCCGCGAGGGAGTACTGCAGGAACTTCCTGCGAGAAGAGGTCATGTGTGGCGGCTCCAGGGGGACTTGGAAGCGCTCGGGGGGAGCAGGCGAGGAACCATACGCCGGAAATTCCATTCCCGGTGCCGTGCACGTTCCCCTACCTGTCCCCCAGTGCCATCCCGAAGCCCACCGTCCACGTGACGCCATGCGCCCAGGCCGCGCCGGGTGGACGCAGGCCCTGGTAGAGCACCTCGGTGCTGGCGACGAAGGGGCCGCCGAGGGACACATGGGCCCGCAGCCCCACCGGCACGCCCAGGCGCGAGCCACCCTCCCAGGACATCAGCCCCACGCCCACGGTGGCCCGCAGGTCCACCCCGAGCGAGTACCCCGGCCGCCACGCCCACAGCGGAGGCGACTGCACCGCCAGCGCCCAGCCACCGGAGGGGTGCGGCCGCGCTCCCCCCTCCAGCCCATGCATCCAGTCCACCGACAGGGTCAGCGCATGGGGCAGCGGGAGCGAGGCGCGAAGCCCCGCGACGGGCGCCGTGCCGCGAGAGTCCCGGGAGACGCCCCCGAGCGCCTGCAGCGACAGCTCGGGCGAGGGCCGGAAGCCGAGCAGCGACAGGCCCGGCGCGTCCGGGGCGGACACCTCCTCGAACCGCGCCGCCGCCCACTCGAGGAAGGCCCGCGCGTACGCCACCGCGGAGGCGGCCCGCGCGTCCACGAAGGCCTCGGTGCTGGCGGTGTCCACCTGACGCACGCGGCCCCGCCAGCGGACCTCCGTGCGGCCGAAGGCATTGCCCACCGGGCCATAGACGCCGAACGTCCCCGGGCGCAGCGGGTCCGGCTCGGACCAGAAGGCGCTCCACGGAATCACCGTGCCATCGCGCGCCGTCAGCGACTGCGAGCGCACGGCCTCCAGCGTCTCACGCGCGAGGGCCACCTGCGCCTCGACGCCGGAGAGCGGAGTCACCTCGCGGGGAACCATCCGCGACAGCGCGGCGCCGAGGCCATGGTCCTCGAACCCGTCCCCGAGCCCGTGCATCACCGGCACCACGTGCGGCGGAGACGCCATGTCCTCGATGTGGTGCGCCAGGTGTCCCGCCCTGTCCCACGCGCGAGCCAGGTCCCCATGGCGCGCGGCCTCCAGCGCCTCGTCCCACAGGGCCTTCACGCGCGCATCCGAGCCCTCGCGCAGCGCCGAGTACAGGTGCCCGTCCGGCCGGTAGAAGTGGTGCCAGCCCGTCCACTTCACGTGGAGGTTGAGGTCCTCCGCGGTGGCCCCGTGCAGCACCGCGCTCCGGTGCTCCGCGAGCCCCGCGCCGCTGCCCTTCGCGACGGCCGCGTCGAGCGCGGCCCCGGTGAGCACGCGGTGGTCCTCCACGGAGAAGGCCTCCGCGCGCGGCGAGAGGCTCACAGCCAGGAGCAGCACGGAGGCAAGGAGGGCCCGAGTCACACAGCGCATCGTAGAGCACCCGAACCCCCGCCAGCGTCCCGGCGTTCCCCTGGTGCCTGCTCGCACGCCGTCCCTGCCGCCGGGCCCTACGCCGCCTCCGCCCCGGGTTCGTCGAAGCGCGCCAGGTACGCCCGCGCCAGGTGCAGGTTGTCGTGCTGCAGCGGGTGGAAGGACGGGCGCAGGTACTGCTTCAGCCCCTTCCACAGCACGCGCACGAGCACCGGGTCCTTCTTGTGGCCCCGCCACAGCTCGCGCAGCACGCCGCCCCAGCCCAGCCCGGGCTCCTGCCGCAGCAGCGTCACCGAGGCGGCGAGCCACAGGCCGAACAGCGACAGCGTGCCCATGAACAGCCCCGCCACGCGCAGCGCGTAGCCCGGGGCCACCTTCCGCAGCACGTCGAAGGCCACGGACTTGTGCTCGATTTCCTCCGCCGCATGCCACTCGATGAGCTGCTGCATCGCCGGGTGGCCGTCCGCGAACACGCCCAGCGTCAGCGTCTGCTCGCTCATGACGGCGGTGTAGTGCTCCAGCGCGGCCGTCATCGCCAGGCGCAGCGGGGGCGGAAAGTACGGGTCGATGAAGCCCCAGACGACGCGCTGGTACGCCGCCATGTAGCCGGAGAGCTTGTAGCCCTGTGACTCCAGCAACTCGATGTACGCCTGATGCTCGCGGGCGTGTTTGCCCTCCTGGGTGAAGAACGCCTTCACCTGGGCACGCAGCTCCGGCGCGTCCCCCAGGCGGTCCAGGTAGTGGTTGACGCTGCGGACGAAGAAGCGCTCGCCCTGGGGAAAGAGCATGTTGAGCCCGTTCCACAGGTGCGTGGAGCCCAGGCCATTGTGGTGCCACTGGCGGGGGAAGCTCGCGTCGAAGGTGAACTTGAGGTGCGTGCGCGGGCGGATGCGTCCGGGGTCGTACGGGGGGACCATGGAGGACTCGAGCATCGGAAGACCAGGAGGAGGATTCAAGGGAGGGCCGGGGCCGCGGGTCGTGCCCGACGGGCCGCCTCCGGAGCGAGCGCGGCCCGGAACGCGGTGAGCCGCTCACGTGAGTTGAAGGGGCCGCTGCCCGCGAGCGTGGTGAAGAAGCGCTTGCGCACGCCCGAGGGCGTCGCGCACAGCACCTCCGTCACGCAGAGGGCCACGCCGCCCCCCACCGCGGGGAGCGGTCGCATGGTGTTGAAGTACAGCGGTGGGTGCCGCGCCAGCGCCGCCTCGTCGTCCACCACGAGCGTCAGCTTGGACACGAGCGCATTGCCACACATCGCGGTGGCGACCTGCCGCAGCGCGGGGGTGTACGCGAAGCCATGCGTGGTGAGCGACGGCATCCACCACGGCAGCGACGGCGAGTAGAGCGTGGAGAAGACGTCCTCCAGCACGCCCCCCTCGTGCCGCGTCCGAGCCAGCATCGAGGCCACCTGCTCCGGCGTCACCGGGCCCTCGCGCGTGCGCGCCGGCACCACGGCGATGCGGATGCGCCGCCACTCCCGCTCCACGGAGGCCGGCGCGTCCGGCAGCACGGGCACCAGCAGCGTGGGGTTGTCACCACGCAGCAGCTCCGCTCCGGCGTGCCCCAGCGCCTCCAGGGTGGCGCAGCAGAGGTTGCGGAAGTCGAGCCGCTCCGGCAGCTCCACGCGCAGCAGCGGCGTGGGCTCGTCGGGGCCGGTGAGCCAGTCTCCCGGCTCCGTGCCCTGCCCCCGCCGGGGCAGCGCCGACGCGATGGCGAGGGACACGTCGGTCATCGACGTGCCGTCCATGACGAGGTGGTCGAAGCTCAGCTCCAGCGAGCCCGTCGTCCCGTCCACCCGCGCCCCCAGCCACGCGCCCGAGGCCAGCAGGTGGGACGTCCAGGCACTGCCACCTCGCGAGGCCCGGTCCACCAACACCTGAGGTCGCAGGCCCTCACGCCGCGCCTCCGCCAGCGTGCACACCGGGGCCCGTGCCAGCCGCGCGGCCACGGCCTCCGGCGTCAGCTCCGCGTCGTCCAGGGGCAGCCGCACCACCTGGAAGCCACCGCTTTCATGGGTGACGACGGCGGTGAGCGTGCCCGGGTCGGACACGGGCTGGCGCGCGTCGAAGCCCTCTCGGCCGAGCTCCGCCACCCAGACGTGCGTGGGCTGGTTGTGCCCCCGACCCCGGCTGTCCCGGTGCCAGCGCGCCACCCGGGCCAGCAGCGCCGCGGCCCAGGCGCCTCCGGTGGTGTCCACACCCAGCGGCTGCAGCGTCACCATGATGCGGCGCGAGCGCGGCTCCGTGGAGAGGAACCGCTCCCACGTCGTCAGCGCCGGCACCACGTCGGACTCGCGCCGTGCGGGGAAGAGACGCTGGAAGCCGTCGCACAGGCGCACCAGGGCGGACAGCGCCTCGCGGGCTACCGGGTGGAAGTGCGGGAACTTGTACGCCATGGCCGCGTGCACTCGCGCGGTGACGTCCTCGTCACGAGGCACAGCCAGGAGGGGGTGAAGGCCGGAACCGTCCATGTCGCACGTCCGTGAGGGTCAGCGGGGGATGACCCAATGCATCGGTTCCGTACTCTACTGGACATGAGACCTGTCCGGTCGCGTCAATTCATGATTTCTCTGTCAGGGCATGTCGGTGAAGCGGCCCCGTGCGAGGAAGACGTGGCCGTCGTCGATGACGATTTCGGCCCCTTCCGTGGCGCGCCACCGGGCGACGAGCGCCGCGATGTGCTCGGGAGTGACGGGCTGGATGTTGCCCAGTGGGGGCACCTCCACCAGCACCCAGTCGTAGACGGGCCTGCCCTCCGGCTGGGGGCTGCCCACGGCGTACACCTCGTCGCGCGAGGCCAGCGGCGTGACGAGGCTGCCTCCCAGTAGCGCCCTGCCCTCACGGTGGGTGGAGAGGAACTCCACCGCGCGCTCCACACTGGCCAGCCGGGCCTCGTTGCCCGGGCACATGGGCGGGTACGTAGAGGGAGACGCCAGCGTCCGGGTCAGCTGCTTGAGGTTGGACTCGTTGGTGGTGATGAGCAGCACGCCCGTCAGCACCAGCACCCACGCGGGCGGGCGGCGTCGCGCGAGCAGCATCGGCACCATCGCCACCACCAGCGCGGCGATGACGGGCGCGCCGTACTGGTGGCGCCACGCCATGCCCAGGAAACGGATGCCGAGCATGGGCAGCAGCACCAGCAACCACTTCCAGTCGGGCTTCAGTCGCTCGCGCCAGGCCCAGATGCCGAAGGGGAGGAACAGCAGCAGCAGCGTGCCCACGCGCGAGAGCTGGCGCGGCGCGAAGCGCTCGGCGAGGAACGGACCGAACCCTTCCTGCAGGCCGCGCTTGAGCCGCGCGCCGTAGTCCACGACGGGGCCAAAGCGGGGCCGCACGCCGATGACGAAGGCGAGCCACGCCACCGCCAGCAGCGCGATGCCCACCGCCAGTCGCCGGTCCCCGCGCAGCCACAGCGCCACCGCGAGCATGATGCCCACGTAGGGGAACTCCTCCTTGCATGCGAACAGCAGCACCAGCGACGCCACCAGCAGCGCGTTCTTCCGGAAGTGGAAGGCGAGGCCCAGCAGGATGAACGGCAGCATGGACCACGTGGTGGGGTGGACGGGGAACATCACTGCGTCCACTGTGCTGGGGCTCAAGAGCAGCAGCATGCACAGCAGGGCCGTGGACACGCGGTCCAACCGGCCGCGCACGTGGAGCCACAACAGCGGCGCCGTGGAGAGCAACACGAGCAGGGCTTCCGCTACGAGGGCGGCCCACATGGGCGACATCACCTCGACCAGCGGCCGGGCCAGCCACAACACCGGGTCGAAGTGGTCGTTGAAGATGCGAATCTGCCGCGCGCTGAGCCACGGGTTCGGGTCGTCGAACGACAGCCGTGCCAGGGCCTGGGTGTAGATGCCCAGGTCGTAGTGGGAGAAGCAGCCGTGCACGGACTGGAGCCAGATGGGCGCCACGACGAGCACGCCCCACACGATGAAGGGAAGGGCCAGCCCGAGCGCACCGAGGACGCGACGTGCGCGCCCGGCTCCGGGTTCAGCTTCTGTCGGGGTCATGATTCCACGTTCGACGGGTGAGACGAGCAGGGCCGCTCCTACCACGCGCGGGGGCCCTGCGCAGCACCGTGGACGTGCGTCAGCCCGTCGCGCGTCGCGCGGCCAGTGCGCCCTGGACGCCCAGGCCCAGCAACTTGGAGTAGCGGGACAGGCGCGCCTGGAAGCGGCGCTCGCTGCGGCCCCAGTACAGGAGCACGGAGCGCGAGGCGTCCTCGGCGTGGCACAGGTGGATGCCGAACTCGTCCTTGGTGCCAATCCAGTCCGGGTGGTGACGGCGCTCGACGCGCAGGACGGTGTAGCGCTCCAGGGGCTCGTTCCACGTCTTGTCGCGAAGGGCCCCGCCGCCGGACTGGCGGACCTGTGAGGACGTCACCTCGACCTCCAGCCGCGTGAGGATGCAGCTCAGGGTGCCTGCCACACTGAACAGCCCGCCGAGGAAGAACACGATGGAGAACCACCAGTTCTCCAGGAGGGCGGTGAAGGACAGCCCCCGGTCCAACACGTACGCCGCCGGAATCACGCAGAACCAGGTGCCGATGAGGACCGCGTAGACGACGTCCCCGAGCAGTGGCCGCCAGATGAAACGCAGTGGCAGGTGGCCGCCCATGTCGACGCTCGGAGGGGCCTGGGTGTTCACCTCGAAGAATCGCATGGGGCGGCGCCTCCTCGGACTTCGGGGGGTGAAGGGTCGGCCTCTCTCTAAAGGGGAGCATGCGCGCGGGGGCCATGTCCAGTCGGGGCAATCCGCTACACGCCGCGTGAGTCCACCCTCCAACCACCTGACAGGACACGTGCGCGGGACTGGCCTCCGAAGGTGGGCTCTGGGAAGAATGCGCGTCCCATGAGCAACGAGCGCGTCATCTTCGGCAACACGGTGGACAGCCTCTACCGCAGGACGCTCGACGCGGACCTCGCGCCGGAGCTGAGGGCACGGCTCAAGGCGCTGGGCATGGACCTGGACGCGCCGCTGCTCGCGGCCTACCCCCACCCCGTCTGGGTGCGCTGCCTCGACGAGGTGGGCCGCACCCTCCACCCGGACCTGCCGCTCGACGAGGCCCGGCGGCGGCTCGCCCGGCGCATGATTGAAGGCTACGCCCAGACGCTCATGGGCGCCGCCGTGCTCGCCATGGCGCGGGTGCTCGGGCCCATGCGGTCGCTGTCGCGGATGACGCACAACTTCCGCAGCGGCAACAACTTCACCGAGACGCGCCTCACCGTCGTGGGCCCCGCCAGCGCCGACCTCTGGTTCAACGAGCCCGAAGTCACCGAGGGCTTCGTCGAGGGCGTCCTCGAGGAGGGCCTCCACCGCATCGGCGTGCAGGGCCTCACCCTCGCCAGGGACAGGCACGGCCCCGAGTCCTGCACCTACCGCGTCCAGTGGGATGACTCCTCCGCGCGCTGACCCTCCCCTCCCGGAAAAGCCCTCGCCATGCCCCGCCTCCTCGACACCCTCCCCGTGCTCTACCGGGACCTCCTCCCCGCCTTCTTCCACCAGGACGTCCCCGACGAGACGAAGGCCACCTGCTCCAACTGCGCCATGTGCAAGGAGAACGCGCCGGGCGCCGTCGACGCCGTGGACGGGGTGAGCCGCTTCTTCCGGCCCGACACCAAGTGCTGCACCTACTCGCCGCGCCTGCCCAACTACCTCGTGGGCGCGCTGCTCTCCGACGAGCGACCCGAACTGGCGGAAGGCCGGCGCCGCATGGAGGAGAAGCTGGCCAGCCGCATCGGCGTGACACCGCAGTGGGTTCGGCCGCCGGCGAAGTTCCACTTCCTCTACAAGAACGGGCACCAGTTCTTCGGCCGGGCCGCGTCGCTGCGCTGCCCCTACTTCGCCGTGGACACCGGCGGCTGCACCATCTGGCCCTACCGCGAGGCCGTCTGCTCCACCTTCTTCTGCAAGTACGTGGCAGGCGCCGACGGCCGCAAGTTCTACATGTCCATGAAGACGTACCTCACGCTGGCGGAAATCCAGCTCTCGCGCTGGGCGGCCCTCGAGCTGCTTCCGGACTACGTCCTCTCAGGGCAGGACCGCGCGGAGACGCAGGCCGTCCCGCTGAGCGTGGAGGACCTGGACGACACCGCGCCGCCCGCGAAGGCCTACGCGGAGCTGTGGAAGGGGTACGTCGGACTCGAGGCGGACTACTACCGCGAATGCTACCGCCTGGTGCGCGAGCTGCCCGCGGACGGGCTGGAGAGGCTGCTCGGCCTGGACGGCACGATTGAGCTGAAGACGCTGGAGAAGCTCCACGACACCGCCGTGTCGCCGAAGCTGCCGCGCACCCTCAAGTTCAACGCCGACGCCACCGTGCAGTGGATGCAGGACGGCAGCGTCGCCCTGGGCGCGTACAGCGACTTCGACGCCCTGGCCCTGCCCGGCGAGGCGTACGGCCTGCTGGTGGAGTTCACCGGCCGCGAGCCCGTGGACGCCGTGCGCCACCACCTGCGCGAGCACAAGCAGGCGGACCTCTCCGAGGACGTGCTGCTGGAGCTGTACCGCCACCGCATCCTCGTGGAGGCGTGAGAGCGGAGCTCGCGACTACGGCTGCCCGGACAGCGCGCCCAGCTCGCGCAGCAGCCGGACGGCCGCGTGCGTCTGGCGCCAGGGGAAGACGGTGCCGGCGAGGTGCTCGGCCAGCCACGCGCAGAAGCCCGGGTCGCCCGCGCCCAGCCACGCGGCCCACTCGGACAGCTCGGCCTCGGTGGACTCCCAGGCGCGGCGGTAGGCGCTGGCCGCGGCCATGACCTCCGACACCGCGTGGGTGAAGGCGTCCAGCACGGCCCGCAGCTCCAGCGGCGCGCCCGGCTCGCTGCCGCGCGACTCGCGCAGCCGGCCCACGTGGACCAGCAGGCCCTGCTCCAGCGCGGCGGCGGTGCCCAGCCGGGCCTGCGCGCCGCGCAGCAACAACTGGAGGTCCTCGCCAATCTCGCGCAGCAGCTCCTCGTTGGAGCGGGCCACGGGACGGCTCAGCCGCGTGCAGACGGCCTGCCACAGGTTGCTGTAGCCCAAAAGCTCCGCCACGCTCCGGCGCACGTGCGGCGGGACGCGGTCGAGGAAGTCGAGCGCGCACGTGCGGGCCGCATTCACCAGGGGCCCCGCGTCGGAGCCGCCCTTCGTCAGCTGCAGCAACCGCCACGCCCACTGGAGTGACTGCTCGGTGGAGCGGAACAGCGCCTCACAGCCCACGCCCAGCGCACCCGCGTGGCTCGTGTCCACGAACGGAGAGGCGACCACGGCGGGGGTGGGGGCGGCGGGCGGCAGCTCGGCCCGGGGTGCCTCACCGGGAGTCGCGGTCTCGGTGCCGCGGTCGTCCGTGCGCCGGTCCGGCCCGGAGCCCGAATCGCGTCCCGACGAACCGCTGTCCAGCCACATGCCGCGCCTCCCGAAGCTCAAATGGCGGACTCCTGGTATCGCATGCCGCACCCACAACCTCCAGACCCCCTCCCCGCACGGACACGTCCGGACGGGAGGGGCCCCGGGCCGGGGACGGCGGGGTACGGGCTCCTGACGCCCAAGCGGCCCGGCGGATTCAACGCAGCCCGGGCCCCGGAAGCCAGGGAAGCGACGGCGCCCCCCGGTGCGGGTGGCACCGGAGGGCCACGGACCCGACGCGTCAGGTCGTCCCCGCCTCAGTGCAGGGTCCGCTTCAGCCGGCTGAGCCGCTCGTGGGTCCGCTTCTGCGCGGGCAGCAATTCCATCCGCACGAAGCGCCGGGCCTCGCCGTGCACCTGGTCCAGCCCCCCCTGGTAGTCGTTGAGGCCGTGATCCTCGCCCTCCTCCAGCGCCTGGATTGCCGCCTTCTCCCCGAGCAGATCCGCGCCTCCCTGGACGAGCTTCGCGAAGCCGCCCCACACGCCCGAGCCCTCCGAGGGCTCACCGCCCATCTTCCGGATGCGGTCCTTCAGTTCCTCCACCCGGTGCTCGTGGTCGTGCTGGCAGTCCTCCAGCGCGCCGCGAAGCCGGTCGTCCGACACGTGCCCCAGTGCCTGGCGGTACGTCTCCACCGCGGAGATTTCCCCTCGAAGGAAGGTATTGAGCGTGTCGACATCCTTGCCGATGTTCGCCATGGACGGCCTCCTGCTTGAGCGTGGTAACCGCGCGAAGGTGGTGCCGGCCCCGGCGGGCGGCGAGGCCCGCTCCCTCGTACGCCCAACCCCCTGGGGCGGGTGGCGCGCACGGCCGGCTGCCCTATTTGCAAGAATGCGCTCGGACTGTGAATATGCCGCGCACGCGACGTCACGCGCGACCCACTCCCCGGCCATGATTCGACAGCCAGAACCACACCCCAGCGCGGCCCGGTGCCGTGCGTCCCGTCTTCCACTCCGCGTCGCAGCCCCATCTCGGAGGCCGCGTACCCGCGCTGGGACGGAGTGCTGTCAGGGGTGACATGCAGGCTTCACCCGTCGTCACTCCCCTTGAGCCTGTTTCATCTGTTCTAAACGCCCTGTCTCAATTATCGGGCCCTCACGGGAAGGCCCATCACCTGGGCTTCTCGAACAGCCCGTGTCTCCCTGGGAAACACGGCGCTGCTACCGCGATACATTTCTAGGAGGCGTCGTGCCCACCGGTCTCCCTTCGGACCTGGATTCCCGCTGTGACACGCTCGTGGAGCTGCTCCGTTTCCGCGCCGAGCGGCAGCCGGACCAGCGTGGCTTCACCTTCCTCGTCGACGGCGACGAGGAGGAAGCGCACCTCACGTACGCGGAGCTGGACCGGAAGGCGCGCGCCATCGCCGCGGCCTTGCAGGCGCGGGGCGCGCAGGGCCAGCGGGCCCTGCTGCTGTACCCGCCGGGGCTGGACTACATCGCCGGCTTCTTCGGCTGCCTCTACGCGGGCGTCATCGCCGTCCCCATCTACCCGCCGGACCCGATGCGCCTGGGCCGCACCCTGCCCCGCCTGCTGGCCATCAGCCAGGACGCGCAGGCCACCGTCGCCCTCACCACCGACTTCATCCTCGGCATGGGGGAGATGCTCTTCGAGCAGGCGCCGGAGCTGCGCGAGCTACACTGGCTGGCCACGGACACGCTGGACGAGTCCACCGGCGAGGCGTGGAAGCACCCGGGGGCGACGGCCAGCACCACCGTCTTCCTCCAGTACACCTCGGGCTCCACGTCGTCGCCCAAGGGCGTGGTGCTCAGCCACGCCAACCTGATGCACAACCTGGGGCTGATCCACGGGTGCTTCGGGCACTCGAAGAGCAGCCAGGGCGTCATCTGGCTGCCGCCGTACCACGACATGGGCCTCATCGGCGGCATCCTCCAGCCGCTCTACGGTGGCTTCCCGGTGGTGTTGATGTCGCCGGTGGACTTCCTCAAGCGCCCGCTGCGCTGGCTGAAGGCGGTGTCGCGCTACGGGGCCACCACCAGCGGCGGGCCCAACTTCGCCTACGACCTGTGCATCCGGAAGGTGACGCCGGAGGAGCGCGCCGCGCTCGACTTGAGCAAGTGGGACCTGGCCTTCAACGGCGCCGAGCCGCTCCAGCCGGAGACGCTGCGCCGCTTCGCGGAAGTGTTCGGCCCGTGCGGCTTTAAGATGGAGGCCTTCTACCCCTGCTACGGCCTGGCGGAGGGCACCCTCATCGCCTCGGGTGGCCTCAAGCCGGAGGCGCCGGTGCTGCGCACCGTGGACGCCGCCGCGCTGAAGAGCCACCGCGTCCAGCCGTCCCAGCCGGAGCTCCCGGGCGCGCAGACGCTGGTGGGCTCGGGGCGCAACCTGGACGGACAGAAGCTCCTCATCGCCCACCCGGAGACGGGGGCGCCGCTCGCGCCGGGGCAGGTGGGTGAGGTCTGGGTGTCCGGCCCCAGCGTGGCGCAGGGCTACTGGAACCGCCCGGAGCAGACGGCGGCGGCCTTCGGCGCGAAGGCGCCCGGGGATGACGCGCGCTACCTGCGCACGGGCGACCTGGGCTTCCTGGACGGCGGCGAGCTGTATGTCACCGGCCGCCTGAAGGACCTCATCATCATCCGCGGCCGCAACCACTACCCGCACGACATCGAGCGCACGGTGGAGCCGGTGCACCCCGCGCTGCGGCCGGGCTGTGGCGCCACCTTCTCCGTCGACAAGGACGGCGAGGAGCGGCTCGTGGTGGTCCAGGAAGTGGACCGCCGCGCCGTGGAGTCGGGCAGCGTGGACCTGGAGGCCGTCTCCACCTCCATCCGCCAGGCCGTCGCGGAAGCACACGAGCTGCAAGTCTACGCAGTGGTGCTCATCCAGGGCGGCAGCCTGCCCAAGACGTCCAGCGGCAAGATTCAGCGCTTCGCCACCCGCGCGGACTTCCTCGCCGGCGGTCTGGAGGTGCTGCACCAGAGCGTGCTCGACACGCCGGCCGCGGCGCCTGTCGCGCCGGCCCGCACGGAGCAGGCCGCGCCCGCCCACGAGGCCCCGGCCGCCGCTCCCGCGCGTGAGCCCAGCTTCATCCAGAAGGCGCTGACGGCCGTGACGGACCCCGGGGCGCGCCGCGCGCTCCTGTCGGTGTTCCTCCAGGAGCAGGCCGCCGCGGTGCTGCGCCTGCCCGCGTCACAGGTGGATGCGAAGAGCCCTCTCCACGTGTACGGCGTGGACTCGCTGATGGCCATCGACTTCAAGAGCGCGCTCGACGCGGGCCTCGGCATCGACGTCCCGCTGGGCGGCATCCTCCAGGGCGACTCGCTGGAGAAGCTGGCGGACACCGTGCTGGCGCTGCTCGCCGCGCCGAAGACGCAGGCCTCGGGCCCGGCCGTCGCGGCGCACGAGAGCACCGGTGACGCCCCACTGTCCGGCGGCCAGCAGGCGCTGTGGTTCCTGCACCAGCTCGCGCCCGGCAGCGCCGCGTACCACGTGCCCGTCGCGGTGCGCGTGAAGGCCGCGCTGGACGTGGACTCCCTGCGCCGCGCCTTCGACACGCTCGTCGCCCGCCACCCCGCGCTGCGCACCACCTTCGCCATGACGGCGTCCGGCCCGGTGCAGCGCATCCACGCCGAGCTGCCGCTGGACTTCGAGACGGTGGACGCCAAGGGCTGGGACGACGCCGCCCTGCGCGAGCGCCTCTCCGCCGAGGCCCGCCGCCCGTTCGACCTGGAGGCCGGTCCGCTGTTGCGCGTGCGCCTGTACTCGCGCGCGGCGGATGACCACGCACTGCTGCTGGCGATGCACCACATCGTCACCGACTTCGGCTCGCTGGCCGTCATCGCGGAGGAGCTGGAGACGCTCTACCCCGCCCTGCGCGCCGGGAAGAACCTGGCGCTGCCGAAGCCCTCGCGCACCTACGCGGACTTCGCGCGCTGGCAGGCGGAGCTATTGGCCAGTCCTCGCGGCGCGGCGCTGGAGCGCTACTGGCGCGAGCAGCTCGCCGGCCCGCCGCCGGTGCTGGACCTCCCCACGGACCACCCGCGTCCGCCCGTGCAGACGTACGCCGGCCGCGTCCACACCGAGCGCCTGGACACGCAGCTCACCGCGTCCCTCAAGGCGCTGGCGCGCGAGCAGGGCGCCACGCTGAACATGCTGTTGCAGGCGGCCTTCCAGGTGCTGCTGCACCGCTACACCGGGCAGGACGACTTCACGGTGGGCGTGGTGAGCGCTGGCCGTCACCGTTCGGAGCTCGCCACCGTGGCGGGCTACTTCGTCAACCCGCTGGTGGTGCGCACGCGGCCGTCCGCCGCGCTGCCCTTCACGGACTACCTCGCGTCCACGCGGCGCACGGTGCTGGAGGCGCTGGAGCACCAGGACCAGCCCTTCAACGTGCTGGTGGACAAGCTCCAGCCGGTGAGGGACCACAGCCGCTCGCCGCTCTTCCAGGTCATGTTCGTGTACCAGCGCGCCGCGCGCCTGGACGAGCGTGGGCTGACGGCCTTCGCCCTCGACCTGCCGGGCGCGCGCGCCGAGCTGGCCGGGCTGCCGCTGGAGTCGCTGCCGCTGGACCACGGCGGCGCGCAGTTCGACCTCACGCTCACCATGGGTGAAGCCGCCAACGCGCTGGTCGCGTCCTTCGAGTACAACACCGACCTCTTCGAGGCGGGCACCATCGCTCGCATGGCCGGCCACCTGCGCACGCTGCTCGCCGGCCTCGTGGCCGACCCGCGCCGCGCCCTGGCGGACCTGCCGCTGATGCCGGAGGCGGAAGCGCAGCAGCTCCTGAAGATGCAGGCTGGCCCGCGCGTGTCGCTGGACGGCTCGCTGCTCCCCGCCCTCTTCGCCTCGCAGGCGGCGCGCACGCCAGATGCGGCGGCGGTGATGTTCCGCGAGCAGCAGCTCAGCTACCGCGAACTGCGCCAGCGTGCGGGCTTCCTCTCCGCGTGGCTGCGCGAGCAGGGCGTGGGCCCGGGCTCCATCGTGGGCCTGTGCCTGGAGCGCTCGGTGGAGATGGTGGCCGCGGTGCTGGGCGTGCTCTCCACGGGCGCGGCCTACGTGCCCATCGACCCGGCGTACCCGGTGGAGCGGCTGGCCTTCATCCTCTCCGACGCGGGCACCCCGCTGCTGCTCACCCAGTCCACGCTGCACGGCCAGCTCGCGTCGCACGCGGGCAGCGGCGCGGTGCGGGTGGTGAGCCTGGACACCGAGCTGGACTGGAGCGCGGCGGCGTCCGCCACCGTGCCGGAGCCGGTACCTGTCCGGGCGGAGGACCTGGCGTGCCTCGTGTACACGTCCGGCTCCACGGGCCAGCCCAAGGGCGTGATGCTGGAGCACGGCGGGCTCGCCAACCTCGTGCGCTCCTTCGTGGAGTCCTACGCGCCGGGTGAGAAGGACCGGATGCTGCCGCTCACCTCGGTGGCGTCGGCCAGCTTCGTGGGCGAGGTGCTGCCTCCGCTGTGCACGGGCGCGGCGCTGGTGCTGCCCACCGAGGAGGAGGTGCTGGACGCGGAGCTGCTGCTGGGCCTCATCGCCCGGCACCACATCAGCATCGTCAGCACGGTGCCCGCGGTCATCGCCGGCCTCAACGCGCGCAAGGACACGCTGCCGCCGGTGCGGCTGGTGCTCAGCGGCGGCGAGGCGCTGGTCGCGCGCGATGTGGAAGCGCTGCTGGACACCACCACGGTGGTCAACGGCTACGGCCTCACCGAGACGACGGTCTGCACCACGTACCACCACCTGCGCCCGGAGGACCTCGAGAGCCGCGCGTGGATGCCCATCGGCAAGCCCATCATCAACACGGACGTGTACGTGCTGGACGCTCAGCGCCGACCCGTGCCGGTGGGCTGCGCGGGCGAGCTGTACGTGGGTGGCCTGGGCGTGGCGCGCGGCTACTGGCGCCGCCCGGAGCTGACGGCGGAGCGCTTCGTCGCCAACCCCTTCCGTCCCGGTGAGCGCATGTACCGCACCGGCGACGTGGCCCGGTGGCTGCCCGACGGCGTGCTGGAGTACCTGCACCGCGCCGACGACCAGGTGAAGATTCGCGGCTTCCGCATCGAGCTGGGCGAGGTGGAGGCCGCCGTGCGCCGCCACCCCGCCGTGCGCGATGCCTTCGTCACGGCGCGCGAGGACTCCCCGGGAGACCGGCGCCTCGTGGCCTACGTGGTGCTCACCGAGCCCGCGCCCACCAGCAGCGACCTGCACGGCTTCCTCTCGGAGTCGCTGCCGCCGTACATGGTGCCGTCCGCGTTCATGGTGCTGCCCGCGCTGCCGCTGACGCCCAACGGCAAGGTGGACACGCGCGCCCTGCCGGTGCCGGAGGGCGAGCGTCCCGCGCTGGCCGCCGCCTACGCCCCGCCGGAGAGCGAGCTGGAGCGGCGCATCGCCACCATCTGGGCGCAGGTGCTCAAGGTGAGTGACGTGGGCCTCCACGACAACTTCTTCGAGCTGGGTGGCAACTCCATGCTCATCGCCCAGGCGCACCGCCGCCTGCGCGAGGAGCTGGGCGCGAACCTGGCGCTGGTGGACCTCTTCAAGCTCACCACCGTCAACGCGCTGGCCCGGCACCTCGGCAACGCGGAAGGCGGCGCCGAGGACGCGAAGGAGCAGGCCCAGTCCATCAAGGACGAGGCCGAGCGGCGCAGGGCCGCCATGGGCCGCCGGCAGCAGGCCGCGCGCGGACGTGGGCCCCGTAAGTAAGAATTCAGGCACTGACTTCCACGCCGCGTGACGCGGCCAGCAGGGACGACGACTTCATGAGCACCGAGATTGAGACAGAGGGCGGGGGCTTGGAGGGCATTGCCGTCATCGGCATGGGGGCCCGGCTTCCAGGCGCGAAGACGGTGGCGGACTTCTGGAAGAACCTCTGTGGCGGCGTGGAAGGCATCTCCTTCTTCACGGAGGAGGAGCTCATCGCGGAGGGCATCGACCCGGCCATCGTGCGGGCGCCCAACTACGTGAAGGCGGGCGGCGTGCTCGGCGACGCGGAGATGTTCGACGCGGCCTTCTTCGGGCTCAACCCGCGCGAGGCCGCGCTGATGGACCCGCAGCACCGCGTCTTCCTGGAGTGCGCGTGGGAGGCCATGGAAGGCGCGGGCTACAGCCCGGAGCGCCAGCCCGGCCGCGTGGGCGTGTTCGGCGGCATGAGCATGAACACGTACCTGCTCAACAACATCTACGCGCACCTGGCCCACGTCGCGTCGCTGGAGAGCCTCCAGGCGTCCATCGGCAACGACAAGGACAGCCTCACCACCGAGGTGGCGTACCGGCTCAACCTCAAGGGCCCGGCCGTCACGGTGCAGTCGTCCTCGTCCACGTCCCTCACCTGCATCCACTTCGCCTGCCAGAGCCTGCTGGCGTACGAGTGTGACGCGGCGCTGGCCGGCGGCGTCTCCATCCACTTCCCGGAGAAGGCGGGCTACCTCTACTACGAGGGCGGCACCACGGCGCCGGACGGGCACTGCCACACCTTCGACGCCAAGGCCCAGGGCTTCGTCGCGGGCCACGGCTCGGCCGTCCTCATGCTCAAGCGTCTGGACGACGCGGTGCGCGACGGCGACACCATCTACGCGGTGGTGAAGGGCTCGGCCTGCAACAACGACGGCTCCCACAAGGTCAGCTACATGGCCCCCAGCGTGGACGGCCATGCGGAGGCGATTGCCCTCGCGCAGGCGGTGGCGGGCGTGACGCCGGACACCATCAGCTACGTGGAGGCGCACGGCACCGCCACGCAGGTGGGTGACCCGATTGAAGTCGCGGCGCTGACGCAGGCCTTCCGCCAGGGCACGGACGCGAAGCAGTTCTGCGCGCTGGGCTCGGCGAAGACGAACGTCGGCCACCTGGACTCGGCGGCGGGCGCGGTGGGCTTCATGAAGGTGGCGCTGTCGCTGTACCACAAGAAGCTGGTGCCCCACCTCAACTACGACACGCCCAACCCGGCCATCGACTTCGCCAACAGCCCCTTCTTCGTGAACACGCAGCTGCGTGACTGGCCGGAGGGTGCCACGCCACGCCGCGCGGGCGTCAGCTCGCTGGGCATGGGCGGCACCAACGCCCACGCCATCTTGGAAGAGGCCCCGCCGCTGCCGGCCACCGACGCGCCCCGCCGCCCCGCGCAACTGCTGCTGCTGTCGGCCCGCACGGACACCGCGCTGGAGACCGCCACGGACCGGCTGGTGTCACATCTGAAGGCCAACCCCGACGTGTCCCTGGCGGACGTGGCCTTCACGCTTCAGGTGGGCCGCAAGCGCTTCGGCAAGCGCCGCGCGCTGGTGTGCCGCACGGTGGCGGACGCGGTGGAGGCGCTGGGCTCCAGAGACCCGCAGCGCGTGCTCTCCGGCGTGCAGGACTCCGCGGGCCGGCCGGTGATGTTCCTCTTCTCCGGTCAGGGCGCGCAGTACGTGGACATGGGCCGGCAGCTCTACGAGACGGAGGCCGGCTTCCGCGCGGACGTGGACGCGTGCGCGGAGAAGCTCAAGCCGCACCTCGGCCTGGACTTGCGCACGGTGCTCTACCCGCCCGCCGCGCAGAAGGAGGCCGCGACCGAGCGCCTGAAGCAGACGGCGCTCACGCAGCCCGCGCTCTTCGTCATCGAGTACGCGCTGGCGCGCCGGTGGATGGCGTGGGGCGTGAAGCCGCGCGCCATGCTGGGCCACAGCATCGGTGAGTACGTGGCCGCCTGCCTCGCGGGCGTCTTCTCGCTGGACGACGCGCTTTCGCTGGTGGCCGCGCGCGGCCGGCTGATGCAGGGCATGCCGGCGGGCACCATGCTGGCCGTTTCCCTGCCGGAGTCCGAGGTGACGGCGCTGCTGCCCGCGACGCTGTCGGTGGCGGCGGTGAACAGCCCCGGCACGTGCGTGGTGGCGGGGCCGGTGGACGCGGTGGAGTCCTTCGCGGCGCAGCTCGCGTCCCGGAGCGTGGCCACTTCGCGGCTGCACACCTCGCACGCGTTCCACTCGTCCATGATGGACCCCATCCTGGACGCCTTCCGCGACGCCGTGCGCAAGGTGAAGCGCAACGCGCCCACGGTGCCCTACCTGTCCAACGTGACGGGCAAGTGGATCACCACCGAGGAGGCGACGAGCCCGGACTACTGGGCGAAGCACCTGCGCGGCGCGGTGCGCTTCGCGGACGGCGTGGGCGAGCTGCTGAAGGACGCGGACGCCATCCTCCTCGAGGTGGGCCCCGGCAACACGCTGGCCACGCTGTCGCGCCAGCACCCGGCGAAGGGCGCGAAGCACGCCTTCGTCACTTCGCTGCGCCACCCGAAGGAGAACCACTCCGACGCGGAGTTCCTCCTCAACGCCCTGGGCCGGCTGTGGCTGGCGGGCGTGGACGCGGACTGGGACGCGTTCCTCGACGGCGAGCGCCGCCGCCGCATCCCCCTGCCCACCGCACCCTTCGAGCGCCAGAAGTTCTGGGTGGAGCCGAAGAAGATCTCCCACACCGCTACGGCCCACGTGGACGAGACGGCGGGCGCGGACCAGAAGCAGGACGTGTCGCGCTGGTTCTACCTGCCCACGTGGAAGCGCACGCTGCCGCTCGCCTCCGGTGAGTGGGCGAAGACGAAGGCCTGCTGGTGGCTCTTCACCCCGGGCCCGGACGGCCTGGGCGGACAGGTGGCGAAGCGGCTGGCCGACGTGGGCCAGGACGTCATCACCCTCACCCCGGGCCCGCGCACCGCGCAGGTGGCCGCGCGCCAGTGGACGGTGGACCCGAAGGACGCCGCGGGCTACGCGTCGCTGCTGGAGGCCCTCACCGCCGACGGCTTCGCGCCGGACCGCATCCTCCACCTGTGGAGCGCGGAGCCGGAGCAGTCCTCCGGCGAGACGGCGCTCGACACGGCGCTGGAGCGGGGCTTCTCCAGCCTGCTCTTCCTCGCGCAGGCGCTGGGGAAGCAGGGCGGCGCGAAGCCGGTGTCGGTGGTGGCCGTCACGCACCGCATGCAGGCGCTCGCGGACGAGCAGCCCCGACCGGAGTGGGCCACGGTGCTCGGTCCCTGCCGCGTGATTCCTCAGGAGTACCCGCACCTGTCCTGTCGCTCGGTGGACGTCGTCCTCCCGCTGGCGGGGAGCTGGCAGGAGGCCGCGCTGGCGGACGTGCTCCTAGCCGAGTGCGCCGCTGCGTCCCGCGCGGAGGCCGCCGTCGCCTACCGTGGCGGTCAGCGCCACGTGCAGGCCTTCGAGTCCGTGCCCCAGGCCGCCTCGAAGCCGGAGTCCCTGCCGCTGCGCGAGGGCGGCGTGTACCTGCTGCTCGGCGGCTTCGGCACGCTGGGCACCGCGCACGCGAAGGCCATTGCTCGCAAGGTGAAGGCGAAGCTGGTGCTGGCCAGCCGCACCGCGCTGCCAGAGCGCTCCGGCTGGGACGCGTGGCTCACGTCGCACGGTGAGGCGGACGCGGTCAGCCACCGCATCCAGAAGGTGCGGGCGCTGGAGGCGCAGGGCGCCGAGGTGCACGTGGTGGCCGCGGACGTGGCCGACCGGGCGCAGCTCAAGGCGGCCGTGGACGCGACGGTGTCGCGCTTCGGCGCGCTGAATGGCGTGGTGTACGCGGCGGGCGACGTGGACCCGGCGCTCTTCCGAGCCATTCCGGACACGCGCCCGGAGGACGTGCGCAACCACTTCCGCAGCCGCATCCAGGGCCTGTACGCGCTGGAGGAGGCGCTGGCGGGCCGGACGCTGGACTTCTGCCACCTGGCCTCGTCGCTGGCGGCGGTGCTGGGCGGCCTGGGGCTGGCCTCGTATACGGCGGCCACGGGCTTCATGGACGCCTTCGCCGCGAAGCACACGCAGCAGTCCCCGGTGCCCTGGACGAGCGTGGGCTGGGACGCGTGGCGCTTCGAGGAGGGCTCGGCCTCGCCGCTGGCCACGGCCACCCCGTTCGGCGCGCTGGCCATCTCCGCGGACGAGGGCGCGCTGGCCTTCGAGCACCTGCTCTCGCTGGGCCCGGTGGGCCACGTGGCGGTGTCTACCAGCTCCCTGTCCGCCCGCGCCGCACGCTGGACGCGGCCGGAGCAGAAGGAAGAGAAGACCCAGGGCGCGCTGGTGCAGCAGGACGCCGGGGCCGAGGACCGCACCCCGCGCCCCTCGCTGCAGAACCCGTACGTGGCGCCCCGCGACGAGCTGGAGGAGTCGATTGCGCGCCTGTGGGAGTCCACGCTGGGCATCTCCCAGGTGGGCGTCCACGACAGCTTCTTCGAGCTGGGCGGCAACTCGCTGGTGGGCGTGAAGCTCATCGCCCGCGTGCGCGAGCAGTTCAAGGTCTCCATCCCCGCCGTCAGCCTCTACGAGGGCCCGACGGTGCACGCGCTGGCGAAGCTCATCAAGGCGGCCACCCTGCCGCCCGATGTGGCCACGGCCGAGGAAGACGAGTCCAGCATGGACCGGGGTGCGCGCCGCCGCGCCCGCCGCGCCCGCCGGGGTGAGTCCTCCGAGGACGCGCCCGAAGACGAGAGCTGAGCCGTAGACACCGACGGACCCCACACCCGAAGAGTCAGTGCCCATGCCCAACGACATCGCCGCCGACGAGCAGGACATCGCCATCATCGGCATGACCGGGCGCTTCCCTGGAGCGCCCGACCTCGACGCCTTCTGGCGCAACCTGCGCGAGGGCGTGGAGTCCATCCACCCCGTGCAGGACGCGGAGCTGGAAGCGCTGGGCGTGGACGCGGTCCTGCGCAAGGACGCCTCGTGGGTGAAGGCGTCCGCGGCGCTGGAGGGCATGGAGCTCTTCGACGCGGGCTTCTTCGGCTACACGCCCCGCGAGGCGGAGCTGATGGACCCGCAGCACCGCGTCTTCCTGGAGAGCTGCTGGGAGGCGCTGGAGCGCGCGGGCTACGCGCCCGAGGGCTTCAAGGGCGCCATCGGTGTCTTCGGCGGCGCGCCGACGAACACGTACCTGCTGCACAACCTGGTGCCCAACGCGGACCAGCTCAGCATGCTGGACCAGGTGCAGATTGACGTCGCCAACGGCGGCGACTTCCTGGGCACCCGCGTCGCGTACAAGCTCAACCTGCGCGGACCCAGCTACTCCATCTCCAGTGCGTGCTCCACGTCGCTGGTGGCCACGCACGTCGCCGTCCAGAGCCTCCTCAACGAGGAGTGTGACATCGCCCTGGCTGGCGGCGTGTCCGTGCACGTGAAGCACCCGGAGGGCTACCGCTACCTGCCCGGCGGCATCGTCTCGCCGGACGGACACTGCCGCGCCTTCGACGCGAAGGCGGACGGCACGGTGTTCGGCAGCGGCGCGGGCGTGGTGGTGCTCAAGCGCCTGAAGGACGCGCTGGAGGACGGCGACTTCATCCACGCCGTCATCAAGGGCTCCGCCATCAACAACGACGGCTCGGCGAAGGTGGGCTACACCGCGCCGAGCGTCGAGGGCCAGGCCGCCGTCATCGCCGAGGCCCTGGGTGCCGCGGGCATCGAGCCGGAGAGCATCGGCTACGTGGAGGCGCACGGTACGGGAACGAAGATGGGTGACCCCATCGAGGTGCGCGCGCTCACCAAGGCGTTCCGTCCGCGCAAGGCCAGCGCCGCGGCCCCGGCGGCCACCACCACCGCGCGCAAGATTCCCATCGGCTCGGTGAAGACGAACATCGGCCACCTGGCGAACGCGGCCGGTGTGTCCAGCCTCATCAAGGCCGTGCTGTCGCTGCAGCACCGCGAGCTGGTGCCCAGCCTCCACTTCGAGCAGCCCAGCCCGGAGATTGATTTCGACGGCAGCCCCTTCTACGTCAACGCGAAGCTGGAGCCCTGGCCGGCGCACCCGAAGCACCCGCGCCGCGCGGGCGTCAGCTCCTTCGGCGTGGGCGGCACCAACGCGCACATCGTCCTCCAGGAAGCCCCTGCCCTGCCCCCTTCCGGCCCGGCCCGGAAGGCGCAGATGCTGACGCTGTCGGCCCGCTCCGCCACCGCGCTGGATGCCGCCACGCTGCGGCTGACGAAGCACCTGAAGGCGCATCCCGAGCAGTCGCTCGCGGACGTGGCGTACACGCTCCAGGTGGGGCGCCAGCCCATGTCGCACCGCCGCGTGCTGGTGTGCACGGACCGGGACGACGCGCTCGCCGCGCTCGAAGCCGAGGGCACGCCGCGCTGCCTGACGGACGCGCCCCAGGTGCAGGACCGGCCGGTGGCCTTCCTCTTCCCGGGCCAGGGCTCGCAGTACGTGGGCATGGCGCGCGGGCTGTACGACGCCGAGCCCGTCTTCCGTGAGCACCTGGACGCCTGCGCCACGCACCTGCTCCCGCACCTGGGGTTGGATTTGCGCACGGTGCTGTACCCCGACGCCGCGGGCGCGGAGGAGGCGGCGAAGAAGCTGGGCCAGACGGCCCTCACCCAGCCGGCCCTCTTCGCGGTGGAGTACGCACTGGCGCGGCTGTGGATGTCCTGGGGCGTGAAGCCGCAGGCCATGCTGGGGCACAGCGTGGGCGAGTACGTCGCCGCATGCCTCGCGGGCGTCTTCGAATTGAAGGACGCGCTGGCGCTGGTGGCGAAGCGCGGGCAGCTCATGCAGTCACTGCCCGCCGGCTCCATGCTGAGCGTGCAGCTTTCCGAGGACGCGCTGCGGCCGTACCTGACGCCGGAGCTGTCGCTGGCCGCCGTCAACGGGCCGCGCCTCACGGTGGTGGCGGGGCCGACGGAGGCGATTGCGGCGCTCCAGGCGAAGCTGGAGGCCCAGGCCGTGGGCGTAGCGAAGCTGCACACGTCGCACGCGTTCCACTCGGCGATGATGGACCCCATCCTCCCGGCCTTCATGGACGCGGTGCGCGCGGTGAAGCGCAACGCGCCGAAGCTCCCGTTCCTGTCCAACGTGACGGGCACGTGGATTGACGCCGCGCAGGCCACGGACCCGGCGTACTGGGCGCAGCACCTTCGCCAGGCGGTGCGCTTCGACGCGGGCCTGCGTGCGCTCGCACAGAAGCCGCAGCTCGCGTTGCTGGAGGTGGGCCCGGGCACGACACTCGCCTCGCTCGCGCGGCAGCAGCCCGGCGCCGAGACGCGCGTGGCCGTTTCCTGCACGCGGCACCCGCGCGAGACGACCGCCGACGACGTGACGGTGCTCGTGACGGCGCTGGGGAAGCTGTGGCTCAACGGCGTCCACCCGGACTGGGCGGGCTTCACGAAGAAGGAGCAGCGGCGCCGGCTGCCGCTGCCCTCCTATCCCTTCGAGCGGCAGCGCTACTGGATTGATGCCCGCCCTGGCACCGGCCTGGGCGTGGCGCGTTCCGCGGCGGTCGCCAACACCGTTTCGCCGGAGAAGCACAGCAATCCGGCGGACTGGTTCTACGTGCCCTCGTGGAAGCGCGCGCCGCTGCCGCGCACGGCCGTGGCCACCGGGCCCGCGGCCGGCGTGCGGAGCTGGCTGGTGTTCGCGGACACCGTGGGCGTGGCGGACGCGCTCACTACGAAGCTGGTGGCGGCGGGACATGCCGTGGCGCGCGTCGTCGCCGGCACGGGCTTCAGCCAGTTGAATGACGGCAGCTTCACGGTGGACCCGAAGCGGCGCGAGGACTACGCCGCGCTGCTGGACGCGCTCCAGCAGCAGGGCCATGCCGTCGGTGGGGTCATGCACCTGTGGGGCGTGACGGCGGGCAACGTGCTGCGCGAGCTGGCGCTGGACACGGGCCTGCACAGCCTCCTGTCGCTCGCGCAGGCGCTGGGCGCGAAGGGACAGACGGAGCCGCAGCCCTGGTTCGTGGCGACCAGCGGGGCCGCGAAGGTGGAGCGCGCGGACGCACTGGTGCCCGAGTTGGCGGCGCTGCTCGGCCCCTGCCGCGTGATTCCGCAGGAGTACCCGCACCTCACCTGCCGGCTGGTGGACGTGGCCCCGGCGGGCCGGACCGAGGAAGCCGCCGTCCTGGCGGACCACCTGCTGTCGGAGCTCTTCAAGGGCGCCGCGGAGCCGGTGGTTGCCTGGCGCGGGCGCCAGCGCTGGGTACAGACCTTCGAGCCGGTACGGCTGGAGCAGGACGCCGCGTCCAGCCAGCCGCTGCGCGTGCAGGGCGTGTACCTCGTCACCGACGGCCTGGAAGGCCCGGGCCACGTGCTGGCCTCCGACCTGGCGAAGACGCTCCAGGCACGCCTCGCGCTGGTGGAGGGCCCGGACTTCCCGGCCCAGGACCAGTGGGCGCAGTGGCTGGCCACCCACGAGCCGACGGACGCCACGCGCCGCAAGGTGGAGGCCGCGCAGGCGCTGCAAGCGGCAGGAGCCGAGGTGCTGGTGCTCGGCGTGGATGCGACGGACGCGGCCCAACTCCAGGGCGCGGTGACCCGCACGATGGAGCGCTTCGGCCGCCTCGACGGCGTCATCCACGCCGCGAGCGGACTGCGGGGCGCCATGCTGGGGGCCATCCAGGACCTCGGTCCCGAGCAGCGCGCCGCGCACTTCGAGCCCGGCGTGAATGGCCTGCGGGCCCTGGCCGCCGCGCTCCCCGCGGAGGGCCTCGACTTCGTGCTGCTGATGTCCTCGCTGTCCTCGGTGCTGGGCGGCCTGGGCCAGGTGGCACACGCGGCCTCCAGCGCGTACCTGGATGCGTTCGCGGAGGTGCGCTCCGACGCGGGCACCGTGCCCTGGCACAGCGTGGGCTGGGACGCGTGGAAGCTGGACGACACCGCCGCGCTGGGGGCGCTCGCGAAGTTCGCGCTGAGCCCCGCCGAGGGCGTGGACGCCACGCGCCGCATCCTCTCGGGCGCCTCGGGCGGTCCCATCGCCGTGTGCACGGCGGACCTCGCGTCGCGGCGGCGGCAGTCGGCGCGCACCGCTTCGCAGGCCCAGGCGGGCACCGCGACGGGGGGCCGCAAGAGCCACCCGCGCCCCGCGCTGTCCACGGCCTACGTGGCGCCGCGCAATGACCTGGAGCGCACGCTCGCCACGGTGCTGCAGGGGGTGCTGGGCATCGACCCGCTGGGCATCGACGACAACTTCTTCGAGCTGGGCGCGGACTCACTCCTCGCCGTCCAGGCCTCCGCACAGCTCAGGCAGGCCCTCCAGGTGGAGGTGCCGGCCGCCACCCTGTACCAGCGCCCCACGGCGCGCTCGCTCGCGGAGTTGCTGGGCGAAGGCGACGCTGCGACCCGCGAGCGTGCGGACAAGCTGGCGAAGCGCAAGGAAGAACTGAGCCGCCGCAACCAGTGGCTCCACCGCAAGCAGCGGTAGCAGCGCGAACGCGCGCACCGCCCCACACCCCTACGAGAAAGCACCATGGCTGACATCAACGAGACCGACGAGTCCTCCTACGAGGGACTGGCCATTGCCGTCATCGGCATGGCCGGACGCTTCCCCGGCGCGAAGGACGTGGAGCAGTTCTGGAAGAACCTGTGCGCGGGCGTGGAGTCCATCGTCCCCCTCACCGACGACGAACTGCGCGCCGCGGGCGTGCCCGCCGACGAGCTGGGCTCCGGCCGCTACGTGAAGGCGGCGCCGGTGCTGGACGGCGTGGAGAACTTCGACGCGGGCCTCTTCGGCTACACGCCGCTGGAGGCGCGCGTCATGGACCCGCAGCAGCGCCTGCTGCTGGAGTGCGCGTGGGAGGCCCTGGAGCACGCAGGCTATGACCCGGACAAGCACCCGGGCGAGCGCGTCTCCGTCTTCGCCGGCACCCGCACCAGCACGTACCTCTTCCACGTGCTGGCCAACCGCGCCTCGCTCCAGCCGCAGGACCGGCTGCTGGTGGAGCTGGGCAACGACATGTCGTCGCTGGCCACGCGCGTCTCGTACAAGCTCAACCTCACCGGCCCCAGCACCATGGTGCAGACGGCGTGCTCCACGTCGCTCGTCGCCATCCACCTGGCCTGCCAGAGCCTGCTGATGGGCGAGTGCCGCATGGCCCTGGCCGCGGCCACCGCCGTCAACGTGCCGCACCGCGCGGGCTACACCTACGAGCCGGGCAGCATGCTGTCCCCGGACGGGCACGTGCGCCCCTTCGACGCGAAGGCGGAAGGCACCGTCTTCGGCAGCGGCGCGGGCGTGGTGGTGCTCAAGCGCCTGCAGGACGCGCTTGCCGACGGCGACAACGTCCTGGCCGTCGTGCGCGGCTCGGCGGTGAACAACGACGGCTCGCACAAGGCGTCCTTCACCGCGCCCAGCGTGGAGGGCCAGACGGAGGTGCTGCTGGAGTCGCTGGCGTGCGCCGGGCTGGACGCGGACGCCATCAGCTACCTGGAGGCTCACGGCACCGGCACGTCGCTGGGAGACCCGATTGAAATCCTCGCGCTCAACAACGCGTGGCGCGCCAGCACGGACAAGAAGGGCTTCTGCAAGCTGGGCACGGCGAAGGGCAACGTCGGCCACCTGGACGTGGCCGCGGGCATGGCGGGCTTCATCAAGACGGTGATGCAGCTCCAGCACCGCAAGCTGCCGCCCATGCTGAACTTCACGGCGCCCAACCCGCAAATCGACTTCGGCAACAGCCCCTTCACCGTCAACACGAAGCTGACGGACTGGACGGGCTCGGGCCCGCTGCGCGCGGGTGTCAGCTCGTTCGGCTTCGGCGGCACCAACGCCCACGTCATCCTCGAGGAGGCGCCGAAGGCCGAGGCGTCCGGCCCGTCCCGCCCCGCGCAGCTGCTGCTGGTGTCGGCCCGGAGCGAGGCCGCGCTGGACACGGCCACCGACAACCTGGCGGCGTGGCTGAAGGAGCACCCGGGCGCGTCGCTGGCGGACGTGGCCTTCACGCTCCAGATGGGCCGCAAGGACTTCGACCACCGCCGCGTGCTGGTGGCTCGCACCGCGCAGGACGCCGCGGAGGCGCTGGCCTCCCGCGCGCCCACGCGCGTCCTCACGGGCCTGCGTGAGGTGGGCGACCGGCCGGTGGTCTTCATGTTCCCCGGCCAGGGCGCGCAGCACGTGAACATGGCGCGCGAGCTGTATGACAGCGAGCCCGCCTTCCGCGCCGAGGTGGACACCTGCGCGGAGAAGCTCAAGCCGCACCTGGGCCTGGACCTGCGCACCGTCCTCTACCCCGCCCCCGCCGGCGAGGCCGAGGCGACGAAGAAGCTGGAGGGCACCGCGCTCACCCAGCCGGCCCTGTTCGTCATCGAGTACGCGCTGGCGAAGCTGTGGATGGCCTGGGGCGTGAAGCCGCGCGCCATGGTGGGCCACAGCATCGGCGAGTACGTGGCCGCCTGCCTCGCGGGCGTCTTCTCGCTGGACGACGCGCTGGCGCTGGTGGCCACGCGCGGCCGGTTGATGCAGTCGCTGCCCGCGGGCTCCATGCTCGCCGTGCCGCTGCCGGAGGCGGACGTCACGCCGCTGCTGGAGGGGAAGCTGGACCTCGCGGCCGTCAACGGCCCGGCGATGTGCGTGGTGGCCGGCCCCACCGAGGCGGTGGACGCGCTGGAGGCGAAGCTCTCCGCGCGCGGCATCCAGGCGCGTCGGCTGCACACGTCGCATGCCTTCCACTCCGCGATGATGGACTCCATCCTCGCGCCCTTCACGGACGCGGTCCGCCGCGTGCGCCTCCAGGCGCCGAAGCTGCCGTACGTGTCCAACGTGACGGGCACGTGGATTGACGCCGCGCAGGCCACGGACCCGGCGTACTGGGCCCGCCACCTGCGCTCGCCGGTGCGCTTCGCCCAGGGGCTGCGGGAGCTGCTGAAGGACGCCTCCGACGTGCTGCTGGAGGTGGGCCCCGGGCAGACGCTGGGCAGCCTCGCCAAGGCGCAGCCGGAGGCCGCCGGACGCACGGTGCTCTCGTCGTCCCGCCACCCGCAGAAGCCCGAGTCCGACGCCGCGAAGCTGATGGGCGTGCTCGGCGAGCTGTGGCTGGCCGGCGTGCCGGCGGACTGGAAGGGCCTCTACACCGCCCAGAAGCGCCACCGCGTGCCGCTGCCGGGCTACCCCTTCGAGCGCGAGCGCTACTGGGTGGACCCTGTGGAGGGCGCCGCCGCACAGGCGCAGACGCGCGCGCCCACGGGCAAGCATGCGGACGTGGCGGACTGGTTCCACGTCCCCGCGTGGAAGCCCGCGGCCCCGCCCGCGCTGGACGCCGAGGCGCTGGCGAAGTCGCGCTGCTGGGTGCTGCTGGAGGACGGGCTCGGCGTGGGCGAGGCGCTGGCGCGCCGGCTGAAGGCCGCAGGCCGTGACGTCGTCACCGTGAAGGCGGGCAAGGCGTACGCCCGCGAGGACGCGAGTCACTTCACCGCCGCGCCGGACAGCAAGACGGACCTGCAGGCGGTGTTCGCAGACCTGGAGAAGCAGGGCCTGCCCGTCGACGTCGTCGTCCACCTGTGGAGCCTCACGCCCCCGGACCTGACGGGCTCGGGCCCGGAGCTGTTCCGCAAGGTGCAGGACGGCGGCTACTACAGCCTGCTCGCGCTGGGCCAGGCGCTCGCGAAGGGCACCCGGCCGGTGCGCGTGGAGGTCATCTCCAACCGGCTCCATGACTTGGAGGGCGAGCACCAGGCGCTGGCGGAGAAGTCCCCGCTGCTCACCGCCTGCAAGGTGATTCCGCAGGAGCTCCAGCACGTCACCGCCCGCTGCGTGGAGGTGGAGCTGCCGGTGCCGTCGAGCCCCCGCGCGGAGCGGCTGGCCGGAATGCTGGTGGCGGAGTTCAGCGCCCGTGGCTCGGAGCTGCTGGTGGTGCTGCGCGGCACCCGCCGCTACGTCCAGGCCTACACCCCGGTGCGGCTGGAGGCGAAGGGCACGCCGATGGCCCCGATGCGTGAGGGCGGCGTGTACCTCATCACCGGCGGCATGGGCGCGGTGGGCCTGATGCTGGCGGACCACCTGGCGGAGACCTTCAAGGCGAAGCTGGCGCTGCTCGGCCGTACGCCAATGCCGGAGCGGAGCACGTGGGACGCGTGGCTCGCCGGCCATGCCGAGGACGACACGACGAGCCGCCGCATCCGCCGCGTGAAGGAGCTGGAGGCGAAGGGCGCCGAGGTGATGGTGCTCGACGCCGACGTGGCGGACGCCGCGAAGCTCAAGGCGGCGGTGGCCAAGGCGGAGGCCCGCTTCGGCGCGCTGAACGGCGTGCTGCACACGGCGGGCGTCACCCGGGGCGACTCGCCCTACATGGCGCTGACGGACGTGCACCGCGACGCGGCCGAGACGCAGTTCGGCCCCAAGGTGTACGGCACCTACGCGCTGGAAGAGGCGCTGCGCGGGCACGCGGTGGACTTCGTGCTGCTCTTCTCGTCCAGCTCGTCGGTGCTGGGCGGTCTCGCGCACTTCACCTACGCGGCGGGCAACCAGTTCCTGGACGCCTTCGCGGAGAGCCGGCGCGGCCTGGAGTCACCGCGCTGGGTGAGCGCGTCGTGGGACCCGTGGCCCGAGGAGACGAAGCACACCTCGCTGCGCACGGCGATGGACCAGTACACCATGTCGATTCCGGAGGGCACCCAGGCGCTGCGCCGCGTGGTGCAGGCCGGGCTCGACGGCCAGGTGGTGGTCATCACCGGCGACCTGCAGCAGCGCGTGCGCCTGTGGGTCGACCGCGAGGCGAAGGCGCCGGGCGCGCCGCAGAAGAAGGCCGCCAACCGCGTGCGCCGGGGCAAGACGGCCTTCGTGGCGCCGGGCAGTGACCTGGAGAAGGCCGTGGCCGCGCTGTGGAGCGAGCTGCTCGGCGTGGCCGAGGTGGGCCTGCACGACGACTTCTTCGACCTGGGCGGGCACTCGCTGCTGGCCACGCAGCTGCGCAACCAGCTCCAGGCCACCTTCAAGGTGGAGCCGCCGCTGCGCAGCCTCTTCGAAAACCCCACCGTGGCCGGCCTCTCCGGCCTCATCGCGAAGGAACTGGCGGCGCGCGAGGCCGTGCCGTCGAAGCCCCTGGCCGAGGCCCTGCGCACCGCCTTCCCCACCGAGCGCCCGTCGCTCCTGGAGGACTGGCTGCGCCGCAAGGTGGCGAAGGTGACCAACCGCGCAGTGAAGGACCTGCCCGCCAACGGCAGCCTCGCGGGGCTGGACCTGGACGCCATCGGCTCCGAGCTGGAGTTCGACCTGAAGAAGGAGCTCAAGTTCCAGCTCTACCCGCATGAGCTGCGCGAGCACGCCACGCTCCCTGAGCTGTCGCGCTACCTGCTGCTGGAGATGGAGCGCCAGTCGGACCCGGGGCGCTTCGTCACGGATTTGCCGCTGTCCGCCTTCTCGCTGCGTCCCTACCGCCGGCAGGCGTCCGGCCCGAAGGTGCGGGCGGCGAAGAAGAACCCGAGCATGGTCTTCGTGCACTCCACGCCGCGCGCGGGCTCCACGCTCTTCCGCGTCATGCTCGCCGGGCACCCGCGCCTGTTCTGCCCGCCCGAGCTGAACCTCCTCTTCTTCGAGACGATGAAGGAGTGGAAGCAGAACGTGGGCTTCGGCCACGAGATGGAGTGGACCGAGCGCGGCCTGCTGTGGGCCTTCATGGAAATGATGAAGGTGGACTCCACAGCGGGCCAGGCGCACCTCGACAAGCTGGTGGCGGACGACGTCTCCGCGCAGGCCGTCTACGGACGCTTGCAGGAGCTGGCCGGCCCGCGCCTGCTGGTGGACAAGACGCCGCCGTACGCCATGGACCCGGAGACGCTGCAGCGGGGCGAGGAGCTGTTCGACAAGCCGAAGTACCTCTTCCTCCTGCGCCACCCGCTGCCCGTCATGGAGTCGCTGGTGCGCATGCGCTTCGACCGGCTCTTCGGCCCCAGCCTCTTCGGCTCGGCGGACGTGGACCCCTACGCCGTCGCGGAGACGGTGTGGGCGATGCCCAACCAGAACCTGCTCGACTTCTACGCGCGCATCGGCTCCGAGCGCGTGCACTGGGTCCGCTACGAGGAGCTGGTGAGCGACCCGGAGCGGGTGATGAAGGGCGTCAGCGACTTCCTCGAGCTGCCCTACGACGCGGGCATGGTGCAGCCGTACGACGGCAAGCGCGAGCGCATGCTCGGCGGCCTCGGCGACCCGAACATCCTCCAGCACACCCGCATCGAGGGTGAGCGCAGCGACTCCTGGAAGCGCATCCAGTGGCCCCGCGCGCTGGACGCGTCCACGCGCGCGCTGGCCACCCGCCTGGGCTACGAGCTGCCCGAGGCCGCTCCCCTGCCGAAGAAGGCCCCCGCCGCTGGTGGCGAGGCCCGCGCCGAGAAGCTGCTGGAGAACCTGGACAACCTCTCCGACGAGCAGGTCGCCGCGCTGCTGGCGGAGATGGAGGGCGACACGGACAAGGTTGCCTGACCATGGCGCTCACGCCTGAGCAGAAGCGCGCGCGGCTCGCCGAGATGCTGCGCGAGCGCTCACGTGCCCGCCGTGCACCGGTGTCGTTCGCGCAGGAGGGCTTCTGGCTCCAGGAGCGGCTCAACGCCGGGGGGACGGTCTTCAACATCCCCACGGCCGTGCGCCTCTCAGGCACGTTGGACGCGGACGTCCTGCGCCGGGCGCTCGACGAGGTGGCGCGCCGGCACGAGGCGCTGCGGACCACCTTCGTCGAGCAGGACGGACAGCCTCACCAGCTCATCTCCCCCACCGCGGAGACCGCCCTCCCGGTGGTGGAGCTGGGGGAGGTGCCCGAGGACGCCGTGTGGCGCGCGCTGCACGACGAGGCGCGCCGCCCCTTCGACGTGGAGAAGGGGCCGCTGCTGCGGGCGGTGCTCTACCGGATGAGCGCCACCGAGCATCTGCTGCTGCTCAACGTGCACCACCTCGTCTCGGACGCGTGGTCCCTGGGAGTGCTGGTGCGGGAGCTGGGCGCGCTCTACCCGGCGCTCGCCGAGGGGCGTGCGTCTCCCCTGCCTCCGCTGCCCATGCAGTACGCGGATTACGCGGCGTGGCAGCGCGGCTGGCTCCAGGGAGAGGTGCTGGAATCGCGGCTCGCCTGGTGGCGCGACCGGCTGGACGCGGATGCGGTGCTGGAGCTGCCCACGGACCGGCCCCGGACCCCGGAGGCCTCCACGCGTGGCGCGCGGCAGACGGTGGTGCTGCCCCTGGCGTTGCTCGACTCGCTCCGGACGCTGGCCCGCAGCGAGGGCTGCACCCTCTTCTCGCTCCTGCTGGCCGCGTACGGCGTGCTGCTGTCCCGCTACAGCGGGCAGCCGGACGTCGTCGTGGGCACGCCGGTGGCCGGGCGCTCCCGCGCGGAGCTCGAGGGGCTGGTCGGGCTGTTCGTCAACGCCCTGCCCCTGCCGCTGGACCTGTCCGGGGACCCGTCCTTCCTCGCGCTGCTCGGCCGCGTACACGAGGGTGTCCTCGGGGCCATGGCCCACCAGGACGTGCCCTTCGAGACGCTGGTGGAAGCGCTCCGGCCCGAGCGGCGGCCGGGCATCACGCCCCTGTTCCAGGTATCGCTCACCCTCCAGAACGCGCCCCTGCCTCCGCTGGAGCTGCCGGGGTTGCGCATGGAGGCGCAGCCTGTCGACAGCGGCGCCAGCCAGCAGGATGTGTCCCTGCTGCTCACCGAACTGGAGCAGGGACTGCGCGTCGCGGTGGTGTACCGCACCGACCTCTTCGAGTCCGAGCGCATCTCCCGCATGCTGGGGCACCTGCGCACGCTGCTGGAGGGCATCGTCGCCGCCCCCGGCAAGCGCCTGAGCGAGCTGCCGCTGCTGTCCGCCGAGGAGCAGCGGCAGGTGCTCGTGGACTGGAGCGGCCGGGCCGAGCCCTTCCCCGATGGCGCCTGCATCCACGAGTTGTTCGAGGCGCAGGCACGGCACACGCCGGATGCGGAGGCGGTGCGCTTCGAAGCCACGGTGCTCACGTACGCGCAGCTCGACGCTCGCGCCAACGCGCTCGCGCACCTGCTGCGTGCCTATGGTGTGAGCGCGGAGACTCGCGTGGCGCTGTGCCTGCCGCGCTCGCCCGAGTGGGTGGTGGCGGTGCTCGCCGTGCTCAAGGCCGGTGGGGCCTTCGTCCCCATGGACCCCGCCTATCCCTCGGAACGGCTGGAGTTCATGCTGGAGGATTGCGGCGCGCCGCTGCTGCTGACGCACTCTTCGCTCGACCTCCAGACGCCTCCTGGCGTGCTGGGGTTGGCCATGGACGCGCTGCAGACGCGTCTGGCCGGCCAGCCGACGACTCCGCTTGCATCGCGGACCCCGGCCGATGGGCTCGCATACGTCATCTACACCTCCGGCAGCACCGGCCAGCCCAAGGGCGTCATGGTGCCCCACCGGGGCGTGCCCAACCTCGCGCGAAGCCAGGTGCAGCCACAGGGGCTGGGGCCCGGCACGCGCGTGCTCCAGTTCGCCTCGCCCGGCTTCGACGCCTTCGTCTGGGAAGCCATTCCCACGCTGCTCTCCGGCGCCACGTTGTGCCTGGCCTCTGACGAGGCACTGCAGCCCGGCCCCGCCCTGGCCCGACTGCTCCAGCAGCACGATGTCCACGTCCTCGCCCTGACGCCCTCCGCCCTCACCGCCCTGCCAGCCGAGGGACTGGACTCGCTGCGCATCGTCGTCTCCGCGGGCGAGGCCTGCTCCCCCGAGTTGGTACGCAAGTGGGCCCCCGGCCGTCACTTCATCAACGCCTACGGCCCCACCGAAGCCACCGTCTGCGCCTCCATGGCCACGTGCGCGCCCGACGGCCAGCAGCCCTCCATCGGCGAGCCCCTGCCCAACGTGCGCGTCTTCGTCCTCGACGCCCACCTCCAGCCCGTCCCCGTCGGCGTGCCCGGCGAGCTCTTCATCGGCGGCGTCGGCGTGGCACGCGGCTACCTGCACCGCCCCTCTCTCACCGCCGAGCGCTTCGTCCCTGACGCCTTCAGCGGCACTCCCGGCTCCCGCCTCTACCGCACCGGAGACCGCGTGCGCTGGAGCACCGACGGCCAGCTGGAGTACCTCGGCCGCACCGACTTCCAGGTGAAGCTGCGCGGCTTCCGCATCGAGCTGGGCGAAGTCGAAGCCCTCCTGCGCTCCCATCCGGACGTCTCCGACGCCGTGGCCCTGGTGCGGGACGACAGCCCCACAGGCCCCAGGCTCGTCGCCTACGTCGTGCCCTCGGCCACCGCCTCCGCGCCGGACTCGCAGGTGCTGCGCGACTTCGTCTCCACGCGCCTTCCGGAGCACATGGTGCCCTCGGCGCTGGTGCCACTGCCGTCGCTGCCGCTGACAGCCAACGGCAAGGTGGACCGGAAGGCCCTGCCCGCTCCAGACATGAGCGCCACCGGCGCGGCCTCCGCCGCATACGCGCCTCCGAGCACGCCCACCGAGGAGCTGCTCGCGGACATCTGGACCCAGGTGCTGGGGGTCTCGCGTGTGAGCAGGGGCGACAACTTCTTCGAGCTGGGCGGCCACTCGCTGCTGGCCACCCAGGTCGCCTCCCGCATCCGCGCCGTCTTCGGCACGGAGCTTCCCGTGCGGGAGCTCTTCGCGGCGCCCACTCTGGGCGCGCTGGCCCGGCAGGTGGACGTAGCTCGCGGGGCCACGGGAGGGAGCACGCTTCCGCCGCTCGCCCCCGTGCCGCGCACGGGCGAGCTGCCGCTGTCCTTCGCGCAGCAGCGGCTGTGGTTCATCGACCAGCTCGAACCCGGCAACTCGACGTACAACATGCCCGCCGCCCTCCGCCTGGAGGGCACCCTGGACGCCGGTGCACTGGAAGCCGCGCTGGCCGAGGTGGTGCGCCGCCACGAAGCCCTGCGCACCACCTTCGTCTCGCGCGAGGGCCAGCCCGCACAGCACATCCAGCCGGACCCGACGTTCCACCTCCCCCAGGTGGACCTGACGTCATGCTCCGACTCCGGAGAGGAGGCCCGTCGCCTCGCGCGTGAAGAAGCCCTGCGCCCCTTCGACCTCGCCGCGGGCCCCCTGCTGCGCGCCATGCTGCTGCGCCTCGGCGACACCGAGCACGTGCTGCTGCTCACGCTGCACCACATCGTCTTCGACGGCTGGTCCCTGGGCGTGCTGGTGCGCGAAGTCGCGGCGCTCTACGCCGCCTTCATGCGGGGCCAGCCTTCGCCGCTCGCGCCCCTCCCGGTCCAGTACGCGGACTACTCCGTCTGGCAGCGCGGCTGGCTCGAAGGCGAGGTGTTGGACGGGCAGCTCTCGTGGTGGAGGCAGCGGCTGGACGGCGTGCCGCACTCGCTGGAGCTGCCCACCGACAGGCCCCGTCCCGCCGTGCCGTCCTCGCGTGGCGCCTTCGTGCCCGTGCGAATCCCCACGGACCTCTCCGAGCAACTCGAGGCCCTCTCGCGGCGGCAGGGCGCGACGCCGTTCATGACGCTGCTGGCCGCCTTCCAGGTCCTGCTGCACCGCCACTCCGGACAGGACGACCTCGTCGTCGGCTCGCCCATCGCCGGCAGGAATGACGCGGGGACCGAAGGGCTCATCGGCTTCTTCGTCAACAACCTGGCCCTGCGCGCTCGCATCGACCCGCGCGCTTCGTTCCTCGCGCTGCTGGAGCAGGTGCGGGAGACCACGCTCGCCGCCTACGAGCACCAGGACGTGCCCTTCGCGAAGCTCGTCGAGGAGCTCCGCCCGCAGCGAAGCCTCAACCAGGCGCCGCTGTACCAGACCAGCTTCAGCCTGCTGAACACGCCCATGCCCGCGCTGGAGCTTCCCGGACTGCGGCTGCTCCCGCTCCTTCCGGACACCGTGCCGGCGAGGTTCGACCTGAACCTCGCGCTGGAGGAGACGACGGAGGGCTTCAGCGGCAGCCTCCACTACGCCACCGACCTGTTCGACGCCTCCACCATCCAGCGCATGGCGGGGCATCTCCGGACCCTGCTCTCGGCCATCTGCCAGGACGCCACCCGGCCGGTGGCGATGCTGCCGCTGCTGTCCGCCGAGGAGCAGCGGCAGGTGCTCGTGGACTGGAGTGGCCGGGACGAGCCCTTCCCGGACGGCGCCTGCATCCACGAGTTGTTCGAGGCGCAGGCACGGCACACGCCTGATGCGGAGGCGGTGCGCTTCGAAGCCACGGTGCTCACGTACGCGCAGCTCGACACTCGCGCCAACGCGCTGGCCCACGTGCTGCGTGCCCATGGCGTGCGCGCGGAAACGCGTGTCGCCTTGTGCCTTCCGCGCTCGCCCGAGTGGGTGGTGGCGGTGCTCGCCGTGCTCAAGGCCGGTGGCGCCTTCGTCCCCATGGACCCCGCCTATCCCTCGGGACGGCTGGCCTTCATGCTGAAGGACTGCGCCGCGCCGCTGCTGCTGACGCACTCTTCGCTCGATGTGCCAGCGCCGCACGGGGTGCTGGTGCTGGAGGTGGATGCACTCACGCAGCAGCTCTCCGGTCAGCCCTCCACGCCGCCTGCGCCGCTGGCCAGCGTGGAGGGGCTCGCGTACGTCATCTACACCTCCGGCAGCACCGGCCAGCCCAAGGGAGTCATGGTGCCCCACCGGGGCGTGCCCAACCTCGCGCGAAGCCAGGTGCAGCCACAGGGGCTGGGGCCCGGCACGCGCGTGCTCCAGTTCGCCTCGCCCGGCTTCGACGCCTTCGTCTGGGAGGCCATTCCCACGCTGCTCTCCGGCGCCACCCTCTGCCTTGCTTCCGATGAAGCACTGCAGCCCGGCCCCGCGCTGGCGCGACTGCTGAAACAGCAGGACGTCCACGTCCTCTCCCTGACGCCCTCCGCCCTCTCCGCCCTGCCAGCGGAAGGACTGGACTCGCTGCGCACCGTCGTCTCCGGCGGTGAGGCCTGCTCCCCCGAGCTGGTGGCCAGGTGGGCCCCCGGCCGAACCTTCCTCAACGTCTACGGCCCCACCGAAGCCACCGTCTGCGCCACCTTCGCTCCCTGCGTCGCGGATGGCTCCACTCCACCTCTCGGACGCCCGCTTCCCAACGTGCGCGTCTTCGTCCTCGACGCCCACCTCCAGCCCGTCCCCGTCGGCGTGCCCGGCGAGCTCTTCATCGGCGGCGTCGGCGTGGCGCGCGGCTACCTGCACCGGCCCTCTCTCACCGCCGAGCGCTTCGTCCCTGACGCCTTCAGCGGCACTCCCGGCTCCCGCCTCTACCGCACCGGAGACCGCGTGCGCTGGAGCACCAACGGCCAGCTGGAGTACCTCGGCCGCACCGACTTCCAGGTGAAGCTGCGCGGCTTCCGCATCGAGCTGGGCGAAGTCGAAGCCGTCCTGCGCTCCCATCCGGACGTCTCCGACGCCGTCGCCCTGGTGCGGGACGACGGCCCCACAGGCCCCAGGCTCGTCGCCTACGTCGTGCCCTCGGCCACCGCCTCCGCGCCGGACTCGCAGGTGCTGCGCACCTTCCTCGCCCAGCAGCTTCCCGAGCACATGGTGCCCTCGGCACTCATGGCGCTCCCGGCCCTGCCCGTCAGTCCCAACGGCAAGATGGACAGGGCAGCGCTCCCCTCACCCGACTCCGCCACGGTGACGGTGAAGCACGTCGCGCCGCGCACGCCCACCGAGGTGTTGCTCGCGGATATCTGGGCCCAGGTGCTCGGCGTCTCGCGAGTTGGGGTCGATGACAACTTCTTCGAGCTCGGCGGCCACTCGCTGCTGGCCACCCAGGTCGTTTCCCGCATCCGCGCCGTCTTCGGTACCGATTTCGCCGTGCGCGAGCTCTTCTCCGCCCCGACGCTGGGCGAGCTGGCCCGACAGGTGGACGCGGCCCGGAGCGAGACGCAAGGCCTGACGCTTCCACCGCTCGCCCCCGTGCCGCGCACGGGCGAGCTGCCGCTGTCCTTCGCACAGCAGCGGCTGTGGTTCATCGATCAGCTCGAGCCGGGCATGGCGACGTACAACATGCCCACCGCCCTGCGGCTGGACGGCGCCCTGGCCCCAGAGGCCCTCGAAGCCGCGCTGCTGGAAGTGGTGCGCCGCCACGAGGCCCTGCGCACCACCTTCGTGTCCCGCGAAGGCCAGCCCGTGCAGTGCATCCACCCCGAGGGCACCTTCCACCTGTCCCAGGTGGACCTGACGCCGCTACCCGAATCTCAGCGCGAGGACGAGGCCCGGCGTCTCGCGCGTGAAGAGGCCCTGCGCCCCTTCGACCTGGCCACCGGCCCGCTGCTTCGCGCCGTCCTGCTGCGCCTCGGCGAAGACACGCACGTGCTGCTGCTCACGCTCCACCACATCGTCTCCGACGGCTGGTCCATGGGCGTGCTGGTGCGCGAAGTCGCCGCCCTCTACGAAGCCTTCTCCCAGCACCGGCCCTCTCCCCTTCCTCCCCTGCCCGTCCAGTACGCCGACTTCTCCGGCTGGCAGCGCCAGTGGCTGCAAGGCCCCGTCCTCGACGAGCACCTCGCCTGGTGGCGCCAGCACCTCGCTGACGTCCCCCATGCCCTGGAGCTGCCCACCGACAAGCCCCGCCCCGCAGTCCAGTCCTCTCGCGGTGCTTCCGTCCCCGTCCTTCTTCCTCCGCCCCTCGCAGACGCCCTCGACGCTCTCTGCCGCCAGCACGCCGTCACCCCCTTCATGGCCCTGCTGGCCTCCTACTCCCTCCTGCTCCACCGCTACTCCGGACAGTCCGAGCTGCTCGTCGCCTCTCCTCTCGCCGGCCGCGACTCCCCGGAGCTCGAAGGCCTCATCGGCTTCTTCGTCCGCACCCTCCCCCTCCGCTCCCGCCTCTCTCCTTCCGACTCCTTCCTCGCACTGCTCTCCCAGCTGCGCGACTCCACCCTCGACGCCTTCGCTCATCAGTCCCTCCCCTTCGAGCGCATCGTCGACTCCCTCCACCTCCAGCGGGACCTCAGCCGCCCTCCCCTCGTCCAGGTCCTCTTCGCTCTCCAGAACGCGCCGCTCCCTCCGCTCTCCCTCCCCGGCCTCTCCCTCCGGCCGCTGGAGGGCCCGGGCAGCGAGGTCATCAAGCTGGAGCTGGAGCTGTACCTGTGGCGGACGCCCGGGGGCTACGCAGGGCAGCTCGCCTACAACGTGGACCTCTTCGAGCGCTCCACGGCCGAGCGCCTCGCCGCGCACTTCCGTCAGTTGATGGAAGCGCTGGTGGCCCGGCCCGAGGCGTCCCTCGCGTCGGCCTCCATCCTCACCGGGCCCGAGCGCCAGCGGATGCTCGTGGACTGGAACGCGACGGCCACCGACTACCCTCGCGACGTCACCCTTCCCGAGGGCTTCGCCCGGGCCGCGGCCCGCTACCCCGACGCCATCGCCGTGCAGCTCGGCGGGGCGCGCCTCACGTACCGGCAGCTCGATGAGCGCTCCAGCCAGCTCGCGCACCACCTGCGCGCCCTGGGCGTGTCCACCGATGACCGGGTGGCGCTCGGGCTGGAGCGCTCGCTGGAGCTCATCGTCTGCATCGTCGCGGTCGCCAAGGCGGGCGGCGCCTACGTCCCGCTGGACGTCAACTCTCCCGCCGCGCGGCTGGCCAACATGGTGGAGGACGCACGTCCTCGCGTCTTCATCACCCGGCGCGCGCTCGTGTCCCGGCTGCCCACCGAGGGCCTCTCCACCGTGGTGCTGGAGGACATGCCCCTGGACGGCCTGCCCACCACCGCGCCGCCCTCGACGGCCACGCCCGGCAGCCTCGCGTACATCATCTTCACCTCGGGTAGCACCGGCCGCCCCAAGGGCGTCGCCATCGAGCACCGGACCGTGCAGCGCACCGTCTTCGGCGTCGACTACCTCGACTACGGCCCCGAGGAGACCATCCTGCAGACGGCCCCCGTCTCCTTCGACGTCTCGGTCGCGGAGGTCTGGGGAGCGCTGCTGCACGGGGCCCGGCTCGTCCTGATGCCACCCCACACGCCGTCGCTCGAAGAGCTGGCGACGCTGGTGCGCCGCGAGCGCATCTCCACGCTCTGGCTCGCCTCCGGCCTCTTCAGCCAGATGGTGGAGTTCGAGTTCGAGTCGCTGCGCACGGTGAAGCAGATCATCTCGGGCGGTGACGTGGTGAGCGCGCTTCACGCGCGGCAGGTGCTGGAGCAACTGCCGGGCTCGCTCACCAACGGCTACGGCCCCACCGAGACCACCGTCTACGCCGTCTGCTACCGCATGACGGAGCCCTCGCAGGTCAGCACCACGGTCCCCATCGGCAGGCCCATCGGCAACACGCGCGTGTACGCGCTGGACGAGGGAGGGCAGCCGGTGCCCGTGGGGGTCGTGGGAGGGCTGTTCATCGGCGGAGAGTGCGTGGGCCGCGGCTACGTGGAGCAGCCCGCCCTCACCGCCGAGCGCTTCGTCCCGGACCCGTTCTCCACCGTGCCCGGCGCGCGCCTCTACCGCACGGGAGACCGCGTGCGCTGGCGCGAGGATGGAATCCTCGAGTACCTCGGCCGCGCCGACAGCCAGGTGAAGGTTCGCGGCTTCCGAATCGAGCTGGGAGAGGTCGAAGCCGCCCTGCTCTCCCACCCGCGAGTGCGCGAGGCCGTGGCCCTGGTGCGCGAGGACCTCCCCGGGGACAAGCGCCTTGCGGGCTACGTCGTGCCGGCGCCCGCGGAGGCGCAAGGCGAGCTGCAGCCGTCCGAGCTGCGCGCCTACCTCCAGCAGCGCCTGCCCGAGTACATGGTGCCCTCGGCACTCGTGGTGCTCCCGGCCCTGCCGCTGACGGCGAATGGCAAGGTGGACCGGAGGGCGCTCCCCGCGCCGGGCGCGCCGTCCTCTGGCGCCAGCGGCGCGGCGCCACGCACGCCCACGGAGACACTGCTCGCGGACATCTGGGCCCGGTTGCTGGGCGTGCCGCGCGTCGGCGCCGACGACAACTTCTTCGACCTGGGAGGCCATTCGCTGCTGGCCACCCAGGTCGTCTCCCGCATCCGCTCCGCCCTGGGCGCCGAGCTCTCCCTTCGGGAGTTCTTCGCCACGCCGACGCTGGGCGCGCTGGCCCGGCAGGTGGACGCGGCCCGGCAGCCCGCCCCCGGCTTCGCGCGGCCGCCGCTGGTGCCGGTGCCGCGCACGGGCGAGCTGCCGCTGTCCCTCGCGCAGCAGCGGCTGTGGTTCATCGACCAGCTCGAGCCCGGCAGCCCGCTCTACAACATCCCCATCTCCCTGCGCCTGGAAGGAGCGCTGGAGGCGGACGTCCTGGAGGCCGCGCTGAAGGAAGTGGTGCGCCGCCACGAGGCCCTGCGCACCACCTTCGTCTCCCGCGAAGGTCAGCCCGTGCAGTGCATCCACGCGGACGGCGGCTTCGGCCTCACGCGAGAGTCGCTGGAGGAACTGTCAGAGCCACGCCGTGCGGAAGAAGTGCGGCGCATCGCAAGCGAGGAGGCCCTGCGCTCCTTCGACCTGGCCACCGGCCCGCTGCTTCGCGCCGTCCTGCTGCGCCTCGGCGAAGACACGCACGTGCTGCTGCTCACCCTCCACCACATCGTCTCCGACGGCTGGTCCATGGGCGTACTGGTGCGCGAAGTCGCCGCCCTCTACGAAGCCTTCTCCCAGCACCGGCCCTCTCCCCTTCCTCCCCTGCCCGTCCAGTACGCCGACTTCTCCGGCTGGCAGCGCCAGTGGCTGCAAGGCCCCGTCCTCGACGAGCACCTCGCCTGGTGGCGCCAGCACCTCGCTGACGTCCCCCATGCCCTGGAGCTGCCCACCGACAAGCCCCGCCCCGCAGTCCAGTCCTCTCGCGGTGCTTCCGTCCCCGTCCTTCTTCCTCCGCCCCTCGCAGACGCCCTCGACGCTCTCTGCCGCCAGCACGCCGTCACCCCCTTCATGGCCCTGCTGGCCTCCTACTCCCTCCTGCTCCACCGCTACTCCGGACAGTCCGAGCTGCTCGTCGCCTCTCCTCTCGCCGGCCGCGACTCCCCGGAGCTCGAAGGCCTCATCGGCTTCTTCGTCCGCACCCTCCCCCTCCGCTCCCGCCTCTCTCCTTCCGACTCCTTCCTCGCACTGCTCTCCCAG
>NZ_JAAIYA010000015.1:105423-119063 GCF_010894405.1 Pyxidicoccus caerfyrddinensis | reverse complement strand
CGTCGCCTCTCCTCTCGCCGGCCGCGACTCCCCGGAGCTCGAAGGCCTCATCGGCTTCTTCGTCCGCACCCTCCCCCTCCGCTCCCGCCTCTCTCCTTCCGACTCCTTCCTCGCACTGCTCTCCCAGGTGCGTGACACCACCCTCGACGCCTTCGCTCACCAGTCGCTCCCCTTCGAGCGCATCGTCGACTCCCTCCACCTCCAGCGGGACCTCAGCCGCCCTCCCCTCGTCCAGGTCCTCTTCGCTCTCCAGAACGCGCCCGTCCCACCCGCCGCACTGCCCGGGCTCGCCCTGCGGCCGCTCGACGCGGCCGAGGGCTCGGTGACGCGCTTCGAGCTGGAGCTGAGCATGGCGCGCACCTCCGCGGGCTATGTCGGCCAGCTCACCTTCAACACCGACCTGTTCGAGCACTCCACGGCCCTGCGACTGGCGGAACACTTCCGCACGCTGACGCAGGCCCTCGTGAGTCAGCCCGAGGCACCGCTGGCTTCGGCCTCCATGCTGCCGGAAGCGGAGCGGCGGAAGGTGCTGGTGGAGTGGAACGCCACCGCCACCGAGTACCCGCGCGGCCTCACCGTGCCCGAGGTGTTCACGCAGGTGGTGGCCCGGTACGCGGACAAGGTCGCCGTGGAGTGCGGGGACGCGACGCTCACCTACCGGCAGTTGGATGAGCGTGCGAATCAGCTCGCGCATCATCTGCGCGGCCTGGGCGTGTCCACCGACTCGCCCGTGGCGATTGCGCTGGAGCGCTCGCTGGAGCTGATTGTCTCCCTCGTCGCCATCCTCAAGGCCGGTGGCGCCTACGTCCCGCTGGACCCGTCGTACCCGCGCGAGCGCCTCGCGGCCATGGTGGAGGACGCACGTCCTCGCGTGCTCCTCACCTCGCGTGAGCTGCTGGCCAGGCTGCCCACGAAGCGGCTCGTCACGCTGGTGCTGGAGGACCTGCCGGCACGAGGCACGCCTCCGCATGCGCCGCCCTGCACGGCCCTGCCCGAGAGCCTCGCGTACATCGACTTCACCTCCGGCTCCACCGGTCGGCCCAAGGGCGTCGGCACTCCGCAGTCCGCCGTGCTGCGCACCGTCTTCGGCAACGACTACGCGCACCTCGGTCCGGACGAGACGTTCCTCCTCATCGCCCCCATCTCCTTCGACGCGTCCACGCTGGAGCTGTGGGGCTCGCTGCTCCATGGCGCGAAGCTCGTCGTCTTCCCGCCGCATCCGCCCTCCGACGTGAAGGAACTGGAGGCCATCCTCACGAAGCACGGCGTGACGACGCTTCACCTCACCGCCGGCCTCTTCACCCAGGTGGTGGACCAGAACCTCGCCGCGTTGAAGCACGTGAAGCAGCTCCTCACGGGTGGCGATGTGGTGAGCGCGCCGCACGTGCGCCGCGCGCTCGAAGCGCTGCGCATTCCCGTCACCGCCTGCTACGGCCCCACCGAGACGACGCTCTTCGCCTCCTGCCATCGGATGGCGGACGTGGCCCACGTGGGCACCTCCGTCCCCATCGGCCGTCCCATCGGCAATACGCAGGCGTATGTGCTGGATGCCTCCGGCCGGCCCGTGCCCTCCGGCATCACCGGCGAGCTGTTCATCGGCGGTGACGGCGTGGCGCGCGGCTACGTGGAGCAGCCCGCCCTCACCGCCGGGCGCTTCGTCCCCGACGCCTTCTCCGGTGTCCCCGGCGCGCGCCTGTACCGCACGGGAGACCTCGCGCGCTGGAGCCATGACGGCGTGCTGGAGTTCCTCGGCCGCGCCGATGCCCAGGTGAAGGTGCGCGGCTACCGCATCGAGCTCGCCGAAGTCGAAGCCGCGCTGCTGGCACACGGCGACGTGCGCGAGGCCGTCGCCCTGGCGAGGGAGGATGCCCCGGGCGACAAGCGACTGGTGGGCTACGTCGTCGCGCCCGAGTCGCTGGACACCGCGGACCTGCGCGACTTCCTCCTCCAGCGCCTGCCCGAGTACATGGTGCCCACCTCGCTGGTGGTGCTCGACGCGCTGCCGCTCACGGCCCAGGGCAAGGTGGACCGGAGGGCCCTGCCCGCGCCCGGCTCGGCGCGCTCCGGGCGCGATGATTCGTACGTCGCCCCGCGCACCCCGACGGAGCAGTCGCTCGCGGAGCTCATGGCCGCCCTGCTGCAGGTGCCGCGCGTGGGGCTGCACGACAGCTTCTTCGCCCTGGGCGGACACTCGCTGCTGGCGACGCGGCTCGTCTCCCGGCTCCGTACCACCTTCGCGGTGGAGCTCCCCCTGCGCGCGCTCTTCGAGCACCCCACCGTGGAGGCCCTGGCCCGGCGCATCGAAGAGGAACGGGCCACCTCCGGGCGGGGTGACGCGCCCGCCCTCGTCCCGGTGCCGCGCGAAGGGCCGCTGCCGGTGTCCTTCGCGCAACAGCGCCTGTGGTTCATCGACCAGCTCGAGCCCGGCCTCGCCACGTACAACATGCCCGCCGCCCTGCGCCTGGAGGGGCCGCTGGACGACGCCGCGCTCCAGCGCGCCCTGTCCGAGCTGGTCCACCGGCACGAGGCGCTGCGCACCGTCTTCACCCAGGAGGCGGGCCAACCCCTCCAGGTCATCCGCCCCCACGCCGAGCTGCCGCTCGCCACGGTGGACCTGAGCGGCCTGACACCGGAAGCCGCGCACGAAGCGCTGCGACAGCAGCTCCGTCTGGAGCTCCAGCGCCCGTTCGACCTCGCCACCGGCCCGCTCATCCGCGTGGGGCTGTGGAAGCTGGGCCCTACCGAGCACGTGCTCGCGCTCGACATGCACCACATCGTCTCCGACGGTTGGTCCATGGGCGTGCTGGTGCGCGAAGTCGCGGCGCTCTACGACGCCTTCTCGCAGGGCCGCCCGTCTTCGCTGCCGCCGCTGCCGCTGCAGTACGCGGACCATGCCGTCTGGCAGCGCCAGTGGCTCCAGGGCCCGGTGCTGGACTCGCAGCTGTCCTGGTGGAGCGAGCAGCTCGCCGGCGTCTCCAAGCTGGAGCTGCCCACGGACCGGCCGTACCCGCCCATGCAGACGTTCCACGGGGCGCAGGTGACCTTCCAGCTCTCGCGTCCCGTCTCGGAGGCGCTCCAGGCGCTGTGCCAGCGGGAGGGACTCACGCCGTTCATGGCGCTGCTCGCGGCCTGGCAGGTGCTCATGTCGCACGTCTGCGGGCAGCAGGACATCGCCGTGGGCACGCCCATCGCCGGCCGACGGCATGCCGACCTGGAAGGCCTCATCGGCTTCTTCCTCAACACGCTGGTGTTCCGCGCGCGGGTGGACGGGCGCGACTCGTTCCTGGCCCTGCTGAGGCAGGTGCGGGAGACGGCGCTGGGGGCCTACGCGCACCAGGACGTGCCCTTCGAGCGGCTGGTGGAGGCGCTGCGGCCACCGCGAGACTTGCGCCGCACGCCGCTGTTCCAGGTCATCTTCGCCATGCAGAACGCGCACATGCCGCCGCCTCGGGGCGGAGCACTCGCATTGCAGCCGATGGAGCTGGACACGCCCGCCGTGCGCTTCGAGCTGGAGATGAGCCTCCGGGAGTCGGAGGCGGACTACCAGGGCGCGCTCAGCTACAACACCGACCTGTTCGACGCGGGCACGGCGGCGCGCCTCGTGGAGCAGTACCGCACGCTGGTGGAGGCCCTGCTCGCACGGCCCGAGGCGCCCCTGGCCCTCACCACCAGCGAAGTCCTCCCCCCGCCGCCTGCGTCCAGGAACAAGGCAGAGGCCACGGTGCCACCCGCGCCGTCCCCCGCCGAGCCGGGCCACGTCGCACCCCGCACGCCGCTGGAGGCGCGGCTCGCGGACGCCTTCGCCAGCGTGCTCCAGGCCCCTCAGGTGGGCGTCACCGACGACTTCTTCGCGCTGGGCGGCCACTCGCTGCTCGCGGTGCGGCTGGTGGCGCGCGTGCGCGAGAGCACCGGCCATTCCATTCCGGTGTCGGCCCTCTTCCAGTCCGCCACCGTGGAGCGGCTGGCGCAGTGGCTGGAGGAGCGGAACGAAGCCACGCGCGCCACTCCCAACCTGACACGGCTGGACCCGGGCGGGACTTCCGGGCGCCCGCTCTTCCTCGTCCATGGCGGCGGCGGACAGGTGCTGGGCTATGCGCCGCTGGTCCGCCACCTGGGCGCGGAGCGGCCCGTGTACGGGTTGCACGCCCCGGGCATGGAGGACGGTGAGCTGCCTCCCGCGTCCGTCGAGTCCCTCGCGGGCCTCTACCTGTCACAGGTTCGCACCGTGCAGCCGACTGGCCCCTACCTGCTGGGAGGCTGGTCCTTCGGCGGACTCGTGGCCTACGAGATGGCGCGCCAGCTCCAGGCCGCCGGAGAACAGGTGGACCTGCTCGCGCTGCTCGACACGCCCGCCCCCGTGCCCCAGCCCCCGCCGGATGCGCGCGCCGAGCTGGCCGCCTTCGGCACCGTGCTCGGGCTTCCGTGGCGGGAGCTCGCCCTGGACGAGGACCGGCTCCTGGACCTGGAGGGTCGCCCCCAGTGGGCCTACGTGGTGGAGCTGCTCGAACGCGCGCGGCCCGGCGCCCCGGCCATGGAGCCCGGCTCGCTGGAGCGGCTCTTCGCGGTGTTCCGCCAGCTCGTCGAGGCCCGCCGCACCTACCAGCCGGCCCCCTACTCCGGCCCCGCGCTCCTCTTGCGAGCCGCCACGTCCTTCCAGGGCGCGCCTCGCGAGGAGGACCTGGGCTGGGGGCCGTGGCTCACCGGCCACCTCACGGTGGTGGAGACGCCGGGCGACCACCACTCGATGCTGGATGTCGCTCACGCGCCACAGGTGGCGGAGTGGCTCATTCGACACCTCGGGGGTCTGGAAGCTGTATCGCTGTAGCCGCGGATGCGCGCACGTCATCTGGCCGATGGACGGGAACGACAACGTTCCCGGCTCGCGCTCGACTTCTTGATCCGGAGTACCGCATGGCGCTCACCCCTGAGCAGAAGCGCGCACGGCTCGCCGAGCTGCTGCGTGACAAGGCCCGTCAGTCCCGCCGGGCTCCCGTTTCCTTCTCGCAGGAGCGCATGTGGCTCCAGGAGCGGCTGGAGCCGGGAAGCGCCGCCCTCAACATCCCCACCGCCGTGCGCCTGTCCGGCGCGCTGGACGTGGACGCCCTTCGCGGCGCCCTCCAGGAGCTGGTGCACCGCCACGAGGCGCTGCGCACCACCTTCGTCGAGCAGGACGGCCGGGTGCTTCAGCAGCTCGCCGACTCACGCGACGTCTCCCTGCCCGTGGTGGCTGTCCCCGGCGGAGAAGAGGAGGCCTGGCGCCGGCTGCACGAGGACGCGAAGCAGCCCTTCGACCTGGAGAGCGGCCCACTGCTGCGAGCCGTGCTGTACCGCTGGGCCGAGCGGGAGCAGTTGCTGCTGCTCAACCTGCACCACATCGTCTCCGACGGCTGGACGATGGGCGTGCTGGTGCGGGAGCTGGGCGTGCTCTACCCGGCGCTCGCCACGGGACAGCCCGCGTCCCTCCCGCCGCTGCCGTTGCAGTACGCGGACTTCGCCGTGTGGCAGCGCGACTGGCTCCGGGGGGAGACGCTGGACACGCAGCTCGGCTACTGGCGCCAGCGGCTGGACCCGAGCGCCGTGCTGGAGCTGCCCACGGACAGGCTCCGTGCGCCCGACGCCAGCACCCGGGGCGTGCGCCACACGGTGATGCTGTCGCCACAGCTGCTCCAGTCCCTCCAGGCGCTGGCCCGCCGCGAGGGCCGCACCCTCTTCACGCTGCTGCTGGCCGCGTGGCAGGTGCTGTTGTCGCGCTACAGCGGCCAGGACGACGTGGTGGTGGGTGCGCCCGTCGCCGGACGCAATCGCGCGGAGCTGGAGGGGCTGGTCGGCCTGTTCGTCAACACGCTGGCGCTGCGCACGGACCTCTCCGGCGACCCGTCCTTCCTGGAGCTGCTGGGCCGCGTGCATGAGACGGTGCTGGGGGCCTTCGCCCACCAGGACCTGCCCTTCGAGAAGGTGGTGGAGGCGCTGCGGCCGGAGCGGCGGCTCGGCGTGTCGCCGCTGTTCCAGGTGATGTTCGCCTTGCAGAACGCGCCCCTGCCTCCGATGGAGGTGCCCGGACTGCGGATGGAGGCGCAGCCGGTGGACAGCGGCGCCGCCCAGGTGGACCTCTCGCTGCTGGCCACGGAGCTGCCCCAGGGCCTGCGCGTCGCCGTCGTGTACCGCACGGACCTGTTCGATGCCGCGACGGTGACGCGGCTGCTGGGACACTTCCAGACGTTGCTGGAGGGCCTCGCCGCGCACCCGGAGCGGCGCCTGTCCGAGCTGCCGTTGATGGACGCGGCCGAGCTGCGGCGTGTGTTGTTGGAGTGGAACGGGGAGCCCGTGCCCGTCCCGGGCGGCGCCTGCATCCACGACCTGTTCGAGGCCCAGGCCCGGAGCACTCCCGATGCCACGGCGCTCTTCCACGGTGATGCGACGCTCGCCTACGGCGAGCTGGATGCGCGCGCCAACCAGCTCGCGCATCACCTGCGCATGGTGGGCGTGGGGCCCGACACCCTCGTCGCGCTCCACCTGGAGCGCTCGGTGGACCTCATCGTCGCCATGCTCGGCGTGCTCAAGGCCGGCGGCGCCTTCCTTCCGTTGGACCCCAGCTACCCCGCCGAGCGTCTCGGCTTCATGCTGGGCGACGCGTCGGTCCCACTCGTCATCACCGTGCGGTCCCTGGCGGACGTGCTGCCTTCACGAAGCGAACGTCGCGTGCTGCTCGACGAGGACGCCGCACAGCTCGCACGGCAGCCCCGGACGCCGCCCGCGTCGGAAGTCCTCGCGGACCACCTCGCCTACGTCATCTACACGTCCGGCAGCACCGGGCGTCCCAAGGGCGTCGCGGTGACACACCGGGGCGTGCCCAACCTGGCGCAGGCCCAGGCTCGCGCCATGGGTATCCAGGCCGGCACGCGGGTGCTCCAGTTCGCGTCGGCTGGCTTCGACGCCGCGGTCTCCGAGGTCTTCGTCACCCTGCTCTCTGGCGGCACGCTCTACTTGCCGTCCAGCGAGGAGCGGATGCCCGGCCCCGCGCTGGCGGCGATGCTGCGCACCCGTCAAATCAACGTCGCCACGCTGCCGCCCACCGCGCTCTCCGTCATGGAGCCCGAGGGCCTGGAGAACCTGCGCACGGTCATCTCCGCGGGTGAGGCCTGCTCCGCCGAGCTGGTGGCGAAGTGGGCCCCGGGGCGCCGCTTCATCAATGCCTACGGCCCCACCGAGGCCACCGTCTGCGCCTCCATGGCCATCTGCGCGCCCGACGGGCAGAAGCCCTCCATCGGAGGACCGCTGGCCAACGTACGCTTCTACGTGCTGGACGCGCACCTGCGCCCGGTGCCCACCGGCGTGCCCGGAGAGCTGTTCATCGGTGGCGTGGGCCTGGCGCGCGGCTATCTGCACCGCCCGGAGCTGACCGCCGAGCGCTTCATCCCCGACGCCTTCAGCGGCGTGCCCGGAGAGCGGCTGTACCGCACGGGGGACCTCGTGCGCTGGAAGCCGGACGGCATGCTGGACTCCCTGGGCCGCACCGACTTCCAGGTGAAGCTGCGCGGCTTCCGCATCGAGCTGGGTGAAATCGAGTCCGCCCTGCGCGCCCACCCGGGCGTGGGCGACGCGGTGGCCGTGGTGCGTGAAGACGGCAGCGCGGGCCCCAGGCTCATCGCCTACGTCGTCACCTCGGAGGACGCGCTGGACATCCGCGCCCTGCGGGAGTCCCTCTCCTTGCGGCTTCCCGAGTTCATGGTGCCGTCGGCCTTCGTCGTGCTGAAGGCCCTGCCGCTGACGCCCAACGGCAAGGTGGACCGCAAGGCCCTGCCCGCTCCAGATGCGTCACAGACGTTGGCCTCCGCGTACCTCGCGCCGCGCACGCCTACCGAGACGCTGCTGGCGGACCTCTGGGCTCAGCTGCTGGGCGTTCCCCGAGTCGGTGCCAACGACAACTTCTTCGAGCTGGGCGGCCACTCCCTGCTCGCGACTCGAGTCATCGCCCGGCTCCGTGCCCTCTTCGGCGTCGAGCTGTCCCTGCGCGAGCTGTTCTCCGCGCCCACCCTCGCGAGGCTCGCCGAACAGGTGCAGAAGCAGCGTCTCGCCGCGCTCCAGGGACGGGTGAAGCCGCTGCTCTTCGCGAGGGCTCACACGGACGAGCTGCCCCTCTCCTTCGCCCAGCAGCGCCTGTGGCTCATCGACCAGCTTCAGCCCGGCAGCTCCGCCTACAACATGCCCGCCTTCGTGCGCATGGAGGGGCAGCTCGACCCGGAGGCCCTGCGCCGCGCCTTCCACGAAGTGGTGCATCGCCATGAGGCGCTGCGCACCACCTTCCTCCAACGGGAGGGCCAGCCCTTCCAGCGCATCGCCTCCCATGCCGAGGTGCCGCTGGAGGTAGTGGAGCTCGACAGCGAGGAATTGGAGCGCCAGCTCCAGGAGGACGCGCTCCGCCCCTTCGACCTCGCCACCGGCCCGCTGCTGCGCGTGCGGTTGTTGAAGCTGGGCCCCACCGAGCACGTGCTCGCCCTCAACATGCACCACATCGTCTCCGACGGTTGGTCCATGGGCGTGCTCGTGCGCGAGGTGGCCGCGCTCTACTCCGGCGCCTCGCTTCCGCCGCTCCCCGTGCAGTACGCCGACTACTCCGCCTGGCAGCGCGACTGGCTCCAGGGCGAGGCGCTCGACGCTCAGCTCGGCTGGTGGAAGCAGCAGCTCTTCGATGCGCCGACACTCCTGGAACTGCCCACCGACAGACCCCGGCCGCCCGTCCCGTCCCACCGGGGCGCCTGGCTGCCCGTGCGACTGCCTCGGAACCTGTCCGAGTCCCTCAAGGCCCTCTCCAAGCGCCACGGCCTGACCCCCTTCATGACGCTGCTGGCTGGCTTCCAGTCCCTGCTGGCCCGCTACTCCGGACAAGAGGACATCGTCGTCGGCGCCCCCATCGCCGGCCGCACCCACGCCCAGACGGAGGGCCTCATCGGCTTCTTCGTCAACAGCCTCGCCTTGCGAGCCCGGGTCGACTCGCGAGCTTCGTTCCTCGCGCTGATGGAGCAGGTGCGTCACACCACCCTCGGTGCCTACGAGCACCAGGATGTTCCGTTCGAGAAACTCGTCGAGGAGCTCCGGCCGCAGCGCAGCCTGAGCCACGCGCCCCTGTTCCAGGTGAGCTTCACCCTCCAGAACACGCCCATGGGCCCGCTGGAGCTGCCGGGGCTGAAGCTGCGCCCGCTGGCCCTGGCGTCACTGCCAGCGAAGTTCGACCTGGAGCTCACGCTGGAGGAGACGCCCGAGGGCTTCCACGGCGGTCTCCACCATGCGGCCGACCTGTTCGACGCGAGCACCGTCGCGCGGATGGCCACGCACCTGCAATCGCTGCTCGCCGCCGCGTGCGAGGATGCGACGCGACCGCTGGCCTCCCTGACGTTGATGTCCGCGGAGGAGGAGCGCCAGGTGCTGGTGGAGTGGAACGCCACCGCCCGTGACTTCCCCCGCGACACCTGCGCTCATCTCCTGTTCGAGGCCCAGGCACGGCGCACGCCGGAGGCCACAGCCCTGCGTTTCGGCGAGGAAGCACTCACCTACCGGGAGCTGGACGCGCGCGCCAACCAGCTCGCTCACCATCTGCGCTCACGGGGCATCGGTCCCGACACCCTCGTCGCGCTCCATCTGGAGCGCTCCATCGAGCTGGTGGTCGCCATCTTCGGCGTCCTCAAGGCCGGCGGTGCCTTCCTCCCGCTGGACCCCAGCTATCCCGCGGAGCGCCTCGGCTACATGCTCGCGGACGCGTCCGTCCCTCTCGTCATCACCGTGCAGGGACTGGCCAACTCGCTTCCTTTGGGCGAAGCGCGGCGTGTGTTGCTCGACGTGGATGCGCAGTTGCTCGCGAAGCAGCCCCAGACGCCTCCCTCGTCCACGGTGACGGCAGAGAACCTCGCCTACACCCTCTACACCTCCGGCAGCACCGGCCGCCCCAAGGGCGTCATGGTGATGCACCGTGGCCTCGTCCACTACCTCCACTGGGCGCTTCGCGAGTACCGCGTCTCTCAGGGGCAGAGCGCCCCGGTCCACACCTCCGTTGCCTTCGACGCCACCCTCACCAGCCTCCTCACTCCCCTACTGGCTGGCGGGGAAGTGCACCTGCTGCCTTCCACGGGTGAGCTGGAGGCCCTCGCCAACTCTCTGCGGCAGCACCGCCATGGCCTCGTCAAGCTCACCCCCGCCCACCTCCAGGTGCTGCTGGACCTGATGCTGCCGGAGGAGTTGGCCCGGCTGGAGGGCGCCTTCGTCGTCGGCGGCGAAGCCCTGCCTCCCGCAACCGTGGAACGCTGGCAGCGCCTCGCGCCTCGCGTCCGCCTCGTCAACGAGTACGGCCCCACCGAGACTGTCGTCGGCTGCTCCATCTACGACTTGAATGAGGGCGGCGTCGTCAACGGCATCGTCCCCATCGGCCGGCCCATCGCCAACACCGCGCTGTACGTCCTCGACGCTCAGCTCCAGCCGGTGCCCGTCGGCGTCATTGGCGAGCTGTTCATCGGTGGCCAGGGCGTGGCTCGCGGCTACCTGCGCCGCCCGGAGCTCACCGCCGAGCGCTTCATCCCTGACGCCTTCAGCACCACGCCCGGCGCCCGCATGTACCGCACGGGAGACCGGGCGCGTTTCCTGGCAGACGGCAACCTCGACTTCCTCGGCCGCCGTGACGGGCAGGTGAAGCTGCGCGGCTTCCGCATCGAGCTGGGTGAAATCGAAGCCGCGTTGCGCGCCCACCCGAACGTTGCCGACGCGGTGGCCGTGGTGCGTGAAGACGGCGCCGCGGGCCCCAGGCTCGTCGCCTATGTCGTGCCCTCGGCGGAAGCCGTGGACGTCCGCGCGCTGCGTGAGTCCCTCTCCCAGCGGCTGCCCGAGTTCATGGTGCCGTCGGCCTTCGCCGTGCTCCAGGCCCTGCCACTGACACCCAACGGCAAGGTGGACCGCAAGGCCCTGCCTGCTCCCGACTCAGCTCAGCCAGCGGCTTCCGGGTACCTCGCGCCACGCACCCCCACCGAGACGCTGCTGGCCGACCTCTGGGCTCAACTTCTCGGCGTTCCCCGTGTCGGTGCCAACGACAACTTCTTCGAGCTCGGCGGACACTCCCTGCTCGCCACCCAGGTCGTCTCCCGCCTCCGCTCCGCGCTGCAGGTGGAGCTGCCCCTCCGTACACTCTTCGAGGCTCCCACAGTCGCCGGTCTTTCCGTGCGCATCGACGCCTCGCGGGACTCCACACGGCGGAACATGCCCGCCATTGTTCCCCAGCCACGCACGGGTCCGCCGCTGTTGTCCTTTGCCCAGCAGCGGCTGTGGTTCATCGACCAGTTGGAGCCCGGCTCCGCCACCTACAACATCCCCGCCGCCCTCCATCTGGAAGGCGCGCTGGACTCGAAGGCCTTGGAGCGCGCGCTGGCCGAAGTGGTGCGACGTCACGAGGCCCTGCGCACCACCTTCGCCTCTCGCGACGGCCAGCCCGTTCAGCGCATCCACGCCAGCGGCGGCTTCGCCCTGGTGCGGGTGGACCTGACGCATCTGTCTCCACCACAACGGGAGGAAGAGTCCCAGCGGCTGGCGCGTGAAGAAGCCCTCCGCCCCTTCAATCTCGCCACCGGCCCGCTGCTGCGCGGCACGCTGCTGCACCTGGACGCTGAAGCACACGTGCTGCTGCTCGACATGCACCACATCGTCTCCGACGGTTGGTCCATGGGGGTGTTGGTGCGTGAAGTCGCGGCGCTCTACTCCGGCGCCTCGCTACCGCCGCTGCCCGTGCAGTACGCCGACTACTCCACCTGGCAGCGGGACTGGCTCCAGGGCGAGGTGCTGGACGCGCAGCTCGGCTACTGGAAGCAGCAGCTCGCCGGCGCGCCGCACGTGCTGGAGCTGCCCACCGATAGGCCTCGCCCGTCCGTCCCGTCCCACCGTGGCGCGCACCTGCCCGTGTGGCTGCCTCGGGACCTCTCCGAGTCCCTCAAGGCCCTCTCCAAGCGCCAGGGCCTGACGCCCTTCATGACGCTGCTGGCCGCATTCCAGGTCCTGCTGGCTCGCTACTCCGGTCAGGAAGACATCGTCGTCGGCTCCCCCATCGCCGGCCGCACCTACTCGCAGACCGAGGGCCTCATCGGCTTCTTCGTCAACACCCTCGTCCTGCGCACGCACGTGGAGCCCCGCACCACCTCGCAGGAGCTTTTCGCTCGCGTGCGTGCCACCACCCTCAGCGCGTACGAGCACCAGGACGTCCCGTTCGAGAAGCTCGTCGAGGAGCTACGGCCCCAGCGCAGCCTGAGTCACTCGCCCCTGTTCCAGGTGGGCTTCACCCTCCAGAACACGCCCATGGGCCCACTGGAGCTGCCGGGGGTGAAGCTGCGCCCGCTGGCCCCGGCGTCACTGCCCGCCCGGTTTGACCTGAACCTCTCGCTGGAAGAGACGCCCGAGGGCTTCCGTGGTGGTTTCCACTACGCCGCCGACTTGTTCGACACTGGCACCGTCGCGAGGATGGCCGCGCACCTGCAAACGCTGCTGGAGGGCATCGCCACACATCCGGAGCGGCGCCTGTCCGAGCTCCCGCTGATGGACGCGGCCGAGCGACAGCGCGTGCTGGTGGAGTGGAACGCCACCGCACGTGACTTCCCCCGCGGCACCTGCGCCCATCTCCTCTTCGAAGCCCAGGTCCAGCGAGCTCCTGACGCCACGGCTCTGCGCTTCGCCAACGCCTCCCTCACCTATCGGGAGCTGGACGCTCGCGCCAATCAACTGGCTTGGCATCTGCGCTCGCTGGGCATTGGCCCGGACAGCCTCGTCGCGCTCCACCTGGAGCGTTCCATCGAGCTGGTGGTCGCCATCTTCGGTGTCCTCAAGGCCGGCGGTGCCTTCCTCCCACTGGACCCCAGCTACCCCGCCGAGCGCCTTGGCTACATGCTCTCCGACTCGGCCGCGTTGGTCGTTGTCACGACGGAGCACCTGTCGGCGGTGCTGCCGTCTCGGGGAGAACGGCGCGTGCTGCTCGACGCGGATGCGCCGCTGCTCGCGAGGCAGCCCGAGACGCTTCCCACGTCCACGGTGACGGCAGAGAACCTCGCCTACGTCCTCTACACCTCCGGCAGCACCGGCCGCCCCAAGGGCGTCATGGTGATGCACCGTGGCCTCGTCAACTACCTCCACTGGGCCCTGCGCGAGTACCGCGTCTCTCAAGGGCAGAGCGCCCCGGTCCATACCTCCGTCGCCTTCGACGCCACCCTCACCAGCCTCCTCACTCCCCTGCTCGCTGGTGGCGAAGTGCACCTGCTTCCTTCCACGGGTGAGCTGGAGGCCCTCGCGGACTCGCTGCGGCAGCACCGCCATGGCCTCGTCAAGCTCACTCCCGCGCACCTCCAGGTGCTGCTGGACCTGATGCTGCCGGAGGAGTTGGCCCGACTGGAGGGCGCCTTCGTCGTCGGCGGCGAAGCCCTGCCTCCGGCAACCGTGGAACGCTGGCAGCGCCTCGCGCCTCGCGTCCGCCTCGTCAACGAGTACGGCCCCACGGAGACTGTCGTCGGCTGCTCCATCTACGACTTGAATGAGGGCGGCGTCGTCAACGGCATCGTCCCCATCGGCCGGCCCATCGCCAACACCGCGCTGTACGTCCTCGACGCTCAGCTCCAGCCGGTGCC
>NZ_JAAIYA010000015.1:73934-105323 GCF_010894405.1 Pyxidicoccus caerfyrddinensis | reverse complement strand
AGACTGTCGTCGGCTGCTCCATCTACGACTTGAATGAGGGCGGCGTCGTCAACGGCATCGTCCCCATCGGCCGGCCCATCGCCAACACCGCGCTGTACGTCCTCGACGCTCAGCTCCAGCCGGTGCCACTCGGCGTCGTGGGCGAGCTGTTCATCGGCGGCCAGGGCGTGGCTCGCGGCTACCTGCGCCGCCCGGAGCTCACCGCCGAGCGCTTCATCCCTGACGCCTTCAGCACCACGCCCGGCGCCCGCATGTACCGCACGGGAGACCTCGCGCGCTGGCAGGACTCCGGCGAGCTGGAGTACCTGGGCCGCGCTGACTTCCAGGTGAAGCTGCGCGGCTTCCGCATCGAGCTGGGCGAAGTCGAGTCCGCGCTTCGCGCCCACCCGGATGTCGGCGACGCGGTGGCCGTGGTGCGCGAGGACGGCGCCGCGGGCCCCAGGCTCATCGCCTACGTCGTGCCCACCGAAGGCCTCACCCCAGACGCCCAGTCCCTGCGCGCCTTCCTGTCCGAGCGACTGCCTGAGTTCATGGTGCCCTCGGCCCTCGTCGTGCTCCAGGCCCTGCCACTGACGCCCAACGGCAAGGTGGACCGCAAGGCCCTGCCCGCTCCGGACGCCTCCCAGACTTCGGCCCCTGAGTACCTCGCGCCGCGCACGCCCACCGAGACACTGCTGGCGGACCTCTGGGGCCAGCTACTGGGCGTCCCCCGCGTCGGTGCCAACGACAACTTCTTCGAGCTCGGCGGCCACTCCCTGCTCGCCACTCAAGTCGTCTCGCGCCTCCGCTCGCTCTTCAGCGTCGAGCTGTCCCTGCGGGAGCTGTTCTCCCATCCCACCCTCGCCCAGCTCGCCCAGCGGGTGGAGGCCAGTCGCAGAGACGCGCAGGGCCTGGCGCAGCCTCCGCTCCTCCCCGCTCCTCGCACGGATGCGCTGCCCCTCTCTTTCGCCCAGCAGCGGTTGTGGTTCATCGACCAGCTGGAGCCAGGCAGTCCCCTCTACAGCATCCCCATGGCGCTGCGCCTGGAGGGCATCCTGGACTCGAGCGCGCTGGAGCGTGCTCTGGCCGGAGTGGTGCGCCGTCACGAAGCCCTGCGCACCACCTTCGCCTCTCGCGACGGCCAGCCCGTTCAGCGCATCCGCGCCAGCGACGACTTCACCCTGGCCCGAGTAGACCTGACGCACCTTTCTCCGGTGCAACGGGAGGAAGAGTCCCAGCGGCTGGCGCGTGAAGAAGCACTCCGCCCCTTCAATCTCGCCACCGGCCCGCTGCTGCGCGCCACGCTGCTGCTCCTGGACGCTGACGCGCACGTGCTGCTGCTCAACATGCACCACATCGTCTCCGACGGCTGGTCCATGGGTGTGCTCGTGCGCGAGGTGGCCGCGCTCTACTCCGGCGCCTCGCTGCCGCCGCTGCCCGTGCAGTACGCCGACTACTCCGTCTGGCAGCGCGGCTGGCTCCAGGGCGAAGCCCTCGATGCGCAGCTCTCCTGGTGGCGTGAGCACCTCCACGGCGCGCCTCGGTTGCTGGAGCTGCCTGCCGACTTCCCGCGTCCCGCTGTCCAGGGTGTCCGCGGCAGCCTGCTCACGCGCGTGCTGCCGCGCGGACTTGCCGATTCGCTCCAGGCCCTCTGCCGCCGCGAGGGCACCACCCTCTTCATGGGCCTGCTCGCCGGCTTCGAGGTGGTCCTCTCGCGGTACTCGGGGCAGGAAGACTTCGTCATCGGCACGGACATCGCCAACCGCAACCGGGCGGAGACCGAGGGGCTCATCGGCTTCTTCATCAACCAGCTCGCGCTGCGTGCGCGGTTGGATGGGAACCCGACCTTCCGCGAGCTGCTCGGCCGCGTGCGCGACACCACGCTGGGGGCCTATGCCCACCAGGACCTGCCCTTCGAGGAATTGGTCAAGGTCCTCAATCCCGAGCGCAGCCTGGGCCATGCGCCCGTCTTCCAGGTGAAGCTGGTCCTCCAGAACCAGCCCGCCTCCGAGTTGAAGGTCCCCGGACTGACGCTGCGCACGGAGGGCCCCAGCACCAGCGTCTCACGCCTGGACCTCACCCTCTTCGTCGTCCAGACCGCGCAGGGCCTGACCTGCGCCTGCGAGTACCGCACGGACCTCTTCGAGGCGGCCACCATCGACCGGATGGTGCGGCACCTCGGCACGGTGTTGGAGCACGCGGCGGCGCGGCCCGAAGCGCCGGTGTCCAGCCTCCCGCTGCTGTCCCCCGAAGAGCAGCGCCAGCTTCTGGTGGAGTGGAACGCCACCGCCCGCGACTTCCCCCGCGACACCTGCGCCCACTTCCTCTTCGAGGCCCAGGCACGGCACACGCCGGATGCCATCGCCCTGCGCTTCGGCCAGGACTCTCTCACCTACCGGGAGCTGGACGTTCGCGCCAACCAGCTCGCTCACCACCTGCGCGTCCAGGGCATCGGCCCCGACACCCTCGTCGCGCTCCACCTGGAGCGCTCAATCGAGCTGGTCGTCGCCATCTTCGGCGTCCTCAAGGCCGGAGGTGCCTTCCTCCCACTGGACCCCAGCTACCCCGCCGAGCGCCTTGGCTACATGCTCTCCGACTCGGCGGCTCCGGTGGTGGTCACCGTGGAGCGTCTTGCGGACGAGCTGCCCTCACGAGGTGAGCTCTATGTGCTGCTGGACGCGGATGCGCCGCTGCTCGCGCGGCAGCCCCAGACGCCTCCTGCGTCCACGGTGACGGCAGAGAACCTCGCCTACGTCCTCTACACCTCCGGCAGCACCGGCCGCCCCAAGGGCGTCATGGTGATGCACCGCGGCCTCGTCCACTATCTCCACTGGGCGCTTCGCGAGTACCGCGTCTCTCAGGGGCAGAGTGCCCCGGTCCACACCTCCGTCGCCTTCGACGCCACCCTCACCAGCCTCCTCACTCCCCTGCTCGCTGGCGGGGAAGTGCACCTGTTGCCTTCAGGCAAGGACCTTGAGGCCCTCGCGGACTCTCTGCGCGAGCATCACCACGGCCTCGTCAAGCTCACCCCCGCCCACCTCCAGGTGCTGCTGGACCTGATGCTGCCGGAGGAGTTGGCCCGGCTGGAGGGCGCCTTCGTCGTCGGCGGCGAAGCCCTGCCTCCCGCAACCGTGGAACGCTGGCAACGCCTCGCCCCTCGCGTCCGCCTCGTCAACGAGTACGGCCCCACAGAGACTGTCGTCGGCTGCTCCATCTACGACTTGAATGAGGGCGGCGTCGTCAACGGCATCGTCCCCATTGGCCGGCCCATCGCCAACACCGCACTGTACGTCCTGGACGCCCAGCTCCAGCCGGTGCCACTCGGCGTCGTGGGCGAGCTGTTCATCGGCGGCCAGGGCGTGGCGCGCGGCTACCTGCGCCGTCCGGAGCTCACCGCCGAGCGCTTCATCCCCGACGCCTTCAGCTCCGAGCCCGGTACTCGCCTCTACCGCACGGGAGACCGGGCGCGATTCCTGTCGGACGGCAACCTCGACTTCCTCGGCCGCCGTGACGGGCAGGTGAAGCTGCGCGGCTTCCGCATCGAGCTGGGTGAAATCGAAGCCGCGTTGCGCGCCCACCCAGACGTTGGCCACGCGGTGGCCGTGGTGCGTGAAGACGGCGCCGCGGGCCCCAGGCTCGTCGCCTATGTCGTGCCCTCGGCGGAAGCCGTGGACATCCGCGCGCTGCGCGAGTTCCTCTCCCGGCGGCTGCCCGAGTTCATGGTGCCGTCGGCCTTCGCCGTGCTCCAGGCCCTGCCGCTGACGCCCAACGGCAAGGTGGACCGCAAGGCCCTGCCTGCTCCGGACTCAGCACAGCCAGCGGCTTCCGAACACCTCGCGCCACGCACCCCCACCGAGACGCTGCTGGCCGACCTCTGGGTCCAGTTGCTGGGCGTTCCCCGTGTCGGCGCCAACGACGACTTCTTCGAGCTGGGCGGGCACTCCCTGCTCGCCACCCAGGTCGTCTCGCGCATCCGCTCGCTCTTCGGTGTCGAGCTGTCCCTGCGCGAGCTGTTCTCCCATCCCACCCTGGCTCAGCTCGCCTTGCGGGTGGAGGAGAGTCGCAGGGAGGCCCGGGGCCCGGAGCTGCCCCCGCTCGTCCCGGTGCCTCGCACCGGAGAACTGCCCCTCTCCTTCGCCCAGCAGCGCCTGTGGATCATCGACCAACTGGAGCCCAACGCCTCCACGTACAACCTGCCCGCGGCGCTGCGCCTGGAGGGCGTGCTGGACTCGGATGCGCTGGAGCGCGCCCTCGCCGAAGTGGTGCACCGTCACGAGGCCCTGCGGACCACCTTCGCCTCTCGCGGCGGTCAGCCCATTCAGCTCATCCAGGCCGGCGCCGACTTCGCACTGGCGCGGTTGGACCTGACGCACCTTCCTCCGCCGCAACGGGACGAAGAGGCCCGGCGACTGGCTCGCGAAGACGCCCTCCGCCCCTTCAACCTCGCCGCCGGCCCGCTGCTGCGCGGCACGCTGCTACGCCTGGACGCTGACGTGCACGTGCTGCTGCTCAACATGCACCACGTCGTCTCCGACGGTTGGTCCATGGGTGTGCTCGTGCGCGAGGTCGTCGCCCTCTACTCCGGCGCCTCGCTGCCGCCGCTCCCCGTGCAGTACGCCGATTACGCCATCTGGCAGCGAGGCTGGCTCCAGGGCGAGGTGCTGGAGGCCCAGCTCGGCTACTGGAAGCAGCAGCTCGCGGATGCTCCCGCGCTCCTGGAGCTGCCCACCGACAAGCCCCGCCCTCCCGTCCAGTCCTTCCAGGGCGGCATCGTTCCATTCACGCTCTCCCGTGACTTCTCGGACGAGCTGCGGGCCGCGTGTCAGCGACACGGCGTGACGCCGTTCATGTTCCTGCTCGCGGCCTTCCAGGTGCTGCTGCACCGCTACTCCGGACAGGAGGACATCGTCGTCGGCTCGCCCATCGCCGGCCGCAACCGCGCGGAGACCGAAGGGCTCATCGGCTTCTTCGTCAACACCCTCGTCCTGCGCTCCCGCATGGCCCCGGGGGAGTCGTTCCTCTCGCTGTTGCAGCACGTCCGCGAGACCACCCTGGACGCCTACGAGCACCAGGATGTGCCCTTCGAGAAGCTCGTCGAGGAACTCCGCCCCGAGCGCAGCCTCAGCTACTCGCCGCTGTTCCAGGTCATGTGCTCCCTCCAGAACGTGCCTCGGGAAGCGCTGGAGCTGCAGGGGCTGCGACTGAGTTCCGTGGAGTTCGATGACGCCCCCGCGAAGTTCGACCTGGACCTCACCCTGGCGGAGTCTCCCCAGGGCCTCAGCGGCGCGCTCCTCTACGCCACCGCGCTCTTCGAGCCCTCGACCGCGGCCCGCATGGTGGAGCACCTGCGCACGCTGTTGCACGCCGCCGTGGCCAGGCCCGAGCAGCGCCTCTCCTCGCTGCCGCTGATGGACGAGGCCGAGCTGCGCCGGGTGCTCGTGGAGTGGAACGACACCGCCTCGGAGTTCCCGGCGGACGTCAGCGTCCACCATCTCTTCTCTGCTCACGCCGCGCTCACGCCTGACGCCCTCGCCGCGGTTGCGGACGCGGGCTCGCTCACCTACGCCGAGCTCGACGCGCGCTCCAGCCTGCTGGCCACGCACCTGCGCCAGCTCGGCGTGCGTCCCGGCTCGCTCGTCGCCGTCTGCATGGAGCGCGCGCTGGAATTGCCCGTGGCGCTCCTCGGCGTGCTCAAGGCGGGTGGCGCCTACGTGCCGCTGGACCCGGCCTACCCGCGTGAGCGCCTGACCTTCATGCTCCAGGACGCCGCCGCCCCGGTGCTGCTCACCCAGCGCCACCTCCAGGGGCTACTGCCCGAAGGCCCCAACGTCTTCTGCGTCGACTCCGACCTCCGCGACTCGCCGGTCGCTCCGGCGACTGCCGTGCCGCCGGAGAGCGCCGCCTACGTCATCTACACCTCGGGCAGCACCGGCAGGCCCAAGGGCACCGTCATCTCGCACCGCTCCCTCGCCAACCACGCCTCGTGGATGCGCTCCATGTACGGCCTGGGCCCGGGAGAGCGGACGCTCCAGCGCACCGCGCTGAGCTTCGACGTCTCCGTCGCCGAGCTCTTCTCCGCCCTCCTCAACGGCGCCACCGTAGTGCTGGCCCCGCCGGAGGCCCATCGCGATGCCGCCGTCCTGCTCGCGAGCCTCGTGCACCACGACGTCACCGTGCTCCAGCTGGTGCCCTCGCACCTGCGCGTGCTGCTGGACGAGCCCGCCCTGCGCAATGCCACGCGGCTTCGCTGGCTCATCGCCGGTGGTGAGGCACTGCCCGCGGACGTGCCTCCCCGTGTGCGCGAGGTGCTGCCGCACGTGTGTCTGCACAACAGCTACGGCCCCACCGAGGCCACCATCGACGCCACCTGGTGGCACGTGGAGGACGCGTTCTCCGGACCCGTGGCGCCCATTGGCCGGCCCATGGCCAACACGCAGACCTACGTCCTGGATGCGGCCATGCAGCCGGTGCCCACCGGAGTGCCCGGCGAGCTGTACCTGGGCGGAGTGGGCCTCGCCTGGGGCTATCTGCACCGGCCTGACCTCACAGCGGAGCGCTTCGTCCCCCACCCGTTCAGCGCCGAGCCCGGAGCGCGCCTGTACCGCACCGGAGACAAGGTGCGCTGGCGGGCGGACGGCACGCTCGACTTCATCGGCCGCATCGACTCCCAGGTGAAGCTGCGCGGCCTGCGCATCGAGCTGGGGGAAATCGAATCCGCGCTGCGCTCCCACCCGAGCGTCGCGGACGCGGTGACGCTGGTGCGCGAGGACGGAGCCGGACCCAGGCTCGTGGCCTACATCGTGCCCACCGAGGGCCCCACTCCAGACACCCAGGCCTTGCGCACCTTCATGTCGGAGCGGCTGCCCGAGTTCATGGTGCCCTCGGCGCTCGTCGTGCTCCCGGTCCTGCCACTGCTGCCCAATGGCAAGGTGGACCGAAAGGCCCTGCCCGCTCCAGACGCCCCGCAGCGCGACACCGCCGACTTCGCCGAGCCGCGCACGCCCGAGGAGAAGACCCTGGCCACCCTCTGGGCGGAGCTGCTCGGCGTGCCCCGCGTCGGGCTGCGCGACAACTTCTTCGAGCTGGGCGGCGACTCCATCCTCTCCATCCAGCTCGTCTCCCGCGCGCGTCAGGCCGGCCTGCACCTGGCCGCCAACCACATCTTCCAGCACCAGACGCTGGAGGCCCTGGCGCGCATGGTGAAGCGCGAAGCCCACGTCCAGGCCGAGCAGGGCCTGGTGCGGGGCACCGTGCCGCTGACGCCCATCCAGCTCGCCTTCTTCGAGCAGCCGCCCGCGCTGCCGCACCACTACAACCAGGCCGTCCTCCTCGCCGCGCGCGGGGCGGTGGATGTGCCATGCGTGGAGCAGGCGCTCCAGGCGCTGGTGGCCCACCACGACTCGCTGCGCCTGCGCTTCGCGTGTGGAGCGGACGGCGTGTGGCGGCAGGAGCTCGCAGGCCTCGAAGCCTCCGTACGACTGGAGCAGGTGGACCTGTCCCCCATCCCCGAGGCCGACCAGGCCCAGGCCATGGAGGCCGAGGCCACGCGCGTCCAGGCCAGCCTCCACCTGGACGAGGGCCTGCTGCTGCGCGCCGCCCTCTTCCACTTCGGCCCGGACCGGGCGCCCCGGCTGCTGCTGGCCATCCACCACCTCGCCGTCGACGGTGTCTCCTGGCGCATCCTGCTGGAGGACCTGGCCACGGCCTACGCACAGCTCCAGCGCGGCCAGCCGGTGGCGCTGCCGCCCAAGTCCACCTCCTTCAAGGCATGGGCGGAGAAGCTCCAGGTCTTCGCGCGCTCGGAGGAAGTGGCGCGCGAGCTGCCCTATTGGGTGGAGCAGGGCCGCGCGCGGGAGCCCGCGCTTCCGGTGGACCTGCCGGGGGTCGGCAACTCCTTGGCCACGGCTCGCGTGGTGAGGGTGTCGCTGGAGGCGGACGAGACGCGCCTGCTGTTACAGGAGACTCCGGCCGCCTGGCGCGCGCACATCAATGACGTGCTGCTGGCGGCACTGGTGGAAGGTCTGACGCAGTGGACGGGCCAGCCCCGGCTGCGCGTGGAGCTGGAGGGCCACGGCCGCGAAGCCCTCTTCGATGACGTGGACCTGTCCCGCGCCGTGGGCTGGTTCACCACCACGTACCCGGTGGTGCTGGACGTCTCCGGCGCCGCCACTCCGGGCGACCGGCTGCGCGCGGTGCGGGACTCACTGCGCCGCCTGCCCCGGCGAGGCATTGGCTACGGACTGCTGCGCCATCTGGCGGGCGACGCTGCGCAGGGACTCCGCGAGGCTCCGCAGGCACAGGTGGTCTTCAACTACCTGGGCCAGTTCGACCAGCTCGGAGGAACCCAGGGCCCCGGCGCCACGCCGCCGCCCTTCGTCCCGGCGCGCGGGTCCACGGGCGCACTGCGCAGTCCAACAGGCGAGCGGAGCCACCTGCTGGAAGTCGATGGCTACGTCTTCGAAGGCCGGCTGACGCTGGGGTGGACGTACAACGCGGCCCTGCACCGCGAGGACACCCTCCAGGCCCTGGCCGCGCGCTGCCTGTCCGCGCTGCGGCAGCTCATCTCCACGCGGGCCACCGACGACGTGCGTCGCTACACCCCCACCGACTTCCCCCTGGCGGGGCTGGAGCAATCCACCCTCCAGCGACTGCTCCCCGCGGGCCTTCCCGTGGAGGACCTCTACCCGCTGTCTCCGTTGCAGCAGGGCATGCTCTTCCACACGCTGGCGGAGCCCGCCTCTGGCGTCTACGTCTGCCAGCTCGCGTGGACGTTTGGCGGCACCGTGGACATGACCGCCTTCCGGCGCGCCTGGGAGGCCGCCGTGGAGCGCCATCCCCTGCTGCGCACCTCCTTCCTCTGGGACGGACTCGAAGAGCCCCTGCAGCAGGTCCACCCCGGCGCTCCCCTGCCGTGGGAAGAGCATGACTGGCGCGACGTGTCCGACGTGGAGCAGCGGGCGCGCTTCGACGCCCTCGTGACGGAGGACAAGACGCGCGGGTTCGACCTGCGCCGGCCGCCCCTGTCGCGACTGACGGTGGTGCGCCTGGGCGAGCGCACCTGGCGCGTCCTCTGGAGTCATCACCATCTGCTGCTGGACGGCTGGAGCCTGGGCCTGCTCCTCCAGGACCTCTTCGCCGCCTACGGCGAGGTGCGCGCGGGCCGGACGCCGCCCAGGGGCCAGGCCCTGTCCTTCCGCGACTACATCGCATGGCTGCGCAGCCAACCCGTGGAGCGCACCGAGGCGTACTGGCGCGAGGCCCTCCGAGGCTTCACCGCCCCCACGCCCCTGCCCGGCCTGCTGTCCGGCAGGCCCGGGGTGGCGACCTCGCGCGAGGAGCTGCATGCGTCGCTGTCCGCTGAAGCCACCACGGCGCTCCAGTCCTTCGTCCGCCAGCACCAGCTCACGCCCAACGACGTGGTGCAGGCGGCCTGGGCCCTGGCCCTGTCGCGCCACACGGGCGAGGACGACGTCCTCTTCGGAGCCACCACCTCCGGCCGCTCCGCGGAACTGCCCGGCATCGACCGCGCCGTGGGCATGTTCATCAACACGCTGCCCGTGCGCATCCGCGTGGACGAGGACGCGCGCGTCCTGCCGTGGCTGAAGGAGCTGCACGCGCGGCAGGTGGAGCAGCGCCAGCACGAGCACTCCGCGCTGGTGCGCATCCAGGGGTGGAGCGACGTGCCGCGCGGCACCCCACTGTTCCAGTCGCTGTTCGTCTTCGAGAACTACCCCGTCGACGCCGCCGTGAAGTCGGCCCATGCCGAGCTGGGCATCCGGGACGTCACCACGCACGAGCAGACCGACATGCCGCTGCTGGCCACCAGCGTCCCCGGCACGCGGCTGGGGCTCCACCTGACGTACGAGCCGGCACGCTTCGAGGCGCACCACCTGGAGCAACTGCTGAAGCACTGGGCCGTGGCGCTGGAGGCGCTGGTGTCCCGGCCCGACAGCCGGCTGGGCGACGTGTCGCTCCTGTCCGACGAGGAGCGCCGTCAGGTGCTGGTGGAGTGGAACGCCACCGCCGCCCGGCTTCCGAGCGGGTCGCCCCTGCACGAAGCCGTCTCGCACGTGGCGGCGCGGCTCCCCGACAACGTCGCCGTCGAGCTTGGTGACGCACAGCTCACCTACCGCCAGCTCGACGCGCGCGCCAACCTGCTGGCAACGCACCTGCGTCAGTCGGGCGTGCGCTCGGGCACCCTCGTCGCCGTCTGCATGGAGCGCGCGCTGGAGCTGCCCATCGCCCTCCTCGGTATCCTCAAGGCCGGCGGCGCCTACGTCCCGCTGGACCCGAGCTACCCGCGCGAGCGCCTGGCCTTCATGCTCCAGGACACCGCCGCCCCGGTGTTGCTCACCCAGCAGCACCTGCGCGGCCTCCTCCCCGAAGGCCCGTCCGTGGTGTGCCTCGACTCCGGGTGGGGCGGTGACGGCAGTGCGAGCGCGCCGAGCGTCCAGGTGCCTTTGGAGAGCCCCGCCTACGTCATCTACACGTCGGGCAGCACCGGCCAGCCCAAGGGGGCCGTCATCCCCCACGGCGCCCTCGCCAACCACATGGCGTGGCTGCTCTCCACCTTCGGCCTCTCCGCGGAGGACCGGGTGCTGCAGAAGACGCCGCTGAGCTTCGATGCCTCCGTCTGGGAGTGCTGGGCCCCGCTGCTGGTGGGCGCCCCGCTCGTCCTCGCTCCGCCCGAAGCCCATCGGGCCCCGGCTGAACTGCTGGCCTGCGTCGCACAGCAGCGCATCACCGTGCTCCAGGTGGTGCCCTCCATGCTTCGCTTCATGCTGGAGGAGGAGGGGCTGCGCACCGCCACGCACCTGCGCTGGCTGTTCTGCGGCGGCGAGGCCTTGGCCTCCGAACTATCCCCGCGCCTGCGCGCCGTCCTGCCCGAGGTCCGCCTCGTCAACCTCTACGGCCCCACCGAAGTCACTATCGACGCCACCTTCGCCCAGGCCACGGGCGAGGAGTCTGGCCTCACCATTCCCATCGGCAGCCCCGTCGCCAACACCCAGACGTATGTGCTCGACACGCGCATGCAGCCGGTGCCCACCGGGGTGCCCGGTGAGCTGTACCTGGGCGGCGTGCAGCTCGCCCACGGCTACCTGCACCGGCCGCACCTCACCGCCGAGCGCTTCGTCCCCCACCCGTTCAACGCCGAGCCCGGTGCGCGCCTGTACCGCACCGGCGACAAGGTGCGGTGGAAGGCGGACGGCACGCTCGACTACCTGGGCCGCATCGACTTCCAGGTGAAGCTGCGCGGCCAGCGCATCGAGCTCGGCGAAATCGAGGCCGCCCTCAAGCAGCGGCCCGGCGTACGCGATGCCACGGTCCTGGCTCGCGAAGACGTGCCGGGCCAGCAACGGCTGGTCGCCTACGTCGTGACGACCCTCGACACGGCGGCCCTCTCCGCCGCGCTCGCGACGAGCCTGCCCGAGTACATGCAGCCCTCGGCATTCGTGGTGCTGGAGGCCCTGCCCCTCACACCCAACGGCAAGCTGGACCGCAAGGCCCTGCCGGCGCCCGACGCCTCGCGGAATGAACGTTCCTTCCACCCGCCCGCCACGCGCGTCGAGCGGGAGCTGGCCCTGCTCTGGCAAACCCTGCTGCGCGTGGAGTGCGTGGGGCAGGACGACAGCTTCTTCGCCCTGGGCGGACACTCCCTGCTCGCCACCCAGCTCGTCTCCCGGGTCCGCGCCGCCTTCGGCGTCGAGCTCCCGCTGCGCGCCGTCTTCGATGCGCCCACCCTCTCCGGACTGGCCCGGGGCATCGACACGGCCAGGGCGGAGCAGGTGCCCGCGGCTCCGGCCATGGTGCGCGTGCAGCGCACGGGCGGAAGGCCGCTTTCCTTCGCCCAGCGGCGCCTGTGGTTCATCGATCAGCTCGAGCCCGGCAGCGCCGCCTACAACATCCCTTCCGCCCTGCGCATGTCGGGCGTGCTGGACGTGACGGCCCTGGAGCACGGCTTCCGGGCACTCATCGAGCGCCACGAGTCCCTGCGCACCACCTTCGGCCTCGAGGACGGCGGGCCGGTGCAGCGCATCCACCCGAGCCCGGGCTTCTCGCTGCCCATCGTGGACCTCGGCACGCTGCCCACCGAGGCGCGTGAGGCCGAGGCCCACCGCCGGGCCACCGAAGAGGCACTGAGCCCGTTCGACCTCACCCGGGGCCCCCAGCTGCGCGCGGCACTGCTGCGCCTGGACACGACGGAGCACGTGCTGCTGGTGACGATGCACCACATCGTCTCCGACGGCTGGTCTTCCGGCGTGCTCGTGCGGGAGCTGGCGGAGCTGTATTCGGCGTGGACCACCGGGACGGAGGCGAGCCTGCCGCCGCTGCCGGTGCAGTACGCCGACTTCGCGGAATGGCAGCAGTCGTGGTTGCGGGGCGAGGTGCTGGAGCGGCAACTGGGGTACTGGCGCGAGCAGCTCTCCGGCGCGGCTCCCGTGCTGGAGTTGCCCACCGACAAGCCCCGTCCCGCCGTCCAGTCCCACCGCGGCGCGTGGCAGCCGGTGCAGCTCTCCGCTCCCGTGTCGGAGGCGCTCCTGGCCCTCTGCCAGCGCGAGGGCGCCACGCCCTTCATGGCCCTGCTCGCCCTCTGGCAGGTGCTGCTGTCGCGCTACTCCGGCCAGGACGACGTCTCGGTCGGCTCGCCCATCGCCGGCCGCACCCGCGCGGAGACGGAAGGGCTCATCGGCTTCTTCGTCAACACGCTGGTGCTGCGCACCCAGGTGGACCCGCGCGCCACCTTCCGCGAGCTGCTCGCGAAGGTACGCGCCACCACGCTGGGTTCCTACGAGCACCAGGACGTGCCCTTCGAGAAGCTCGTCGAGGAGCTGCGGCCCCAGCGCAGCCTGAGTCACTCTCCGCTGTTCCAGGTGATGCTCGTCCTGCAGAACGCTCCGACGGCCACCTTGGAGGTAAAGGGCAGCACGCCACTGAGCCTGAAGTCCTTCGAGTCTGGCGCTCAGGCCACCAACTTCGACCTGACACTCTCGCTGACGCAGCGGCCCGAGGGACTCGGCGGCGAGCTGAGCTACCGCACGGACCTGTTCGAGCCGGACACCATCGCCCGCATGGTGGAGCACTTCACCACGCTGGTGCAGGCCGCCGTGTCCGCGCCGGAGACGCGAGTGGGTGAATTGCCCCTGCTGCCTGCCTCCGAGCGCCAGCAGTTGCTCATGCGCTGGAATGACACCCGCCAGGAGCTGGACTGGGATGGCGCGCTGCATGAGCGCTTCGAGGTGCAGGCCGCACGCACGCCGGACGCGCTGGCCTTCCTCGATGACTCCGCTTCGCTGTCCTTCGCGCAGCTCAACCGCCGCGTCAACCCGCTGGCCCGCTGGCTGCGCTCTCGCGGCGTCGGCCCCGAGGTGCGCGTCGCCATCTACATGGAGCGCGGCGTGGACATGGTCGTGGCCGTCCTCGCCATCCTCAAGGCCGGCGGCGCCTACGTCCCCATGGACCCGGCTTACCCGCGCGAGCGCCTCGCCTTCATGCTCCAGGACTGCGGTGCGCGACTGGTCCTCTCCCAGCGACATCTGGAGTCGCAGCTCGAAGGCACGTCAGTGGAAGCAGTGCACCTGGACGGCAGGGCCGTGCAGGAGCAGCTCTCGCGTGAGTCCGACGCCAACCCGCCGCACGTCACCTCGCCCGAGAACCTCGCCTACGTCATCTACACCTCCGGCTCCACCGGCCGCCCCAAGGGCGCCATGGTTCAGCACGCCTCGTTGAGGAACCTGCGTGCCGCGCTGGCTTCGTCGGTCCATGCAGGGACCGAGCGCCCGATGCGCGTCGGCATCAACTCGCCGCTGGCCTTCGACGCCTCGGTGCAGGGACTCATCCAGGTGGCCGACGGCCATGCCCTGTGCATCGTGCCCCAGGCCGCTCGCGAGGACGCCGCGCTGTTCAAGGCGTGGGTGGAGAAGCACCAGGTCGACGCCCTCGACTGCTCGCCCTCGCACCTGCGCCTGCTGCTGGAAGAGGGCCTCGCGGCCTCCAGGCCGCTGCGCGTGCTGGTGGGCGGTGAAGCCGTGGACGAAGCGCTGTGGGCGAAGTTGTCGGCCCACCCCTTCGTCCAGGGCTTCAACGTCTATGGCCCCACCGAGTGCACCGTGGAATGCACCGCCCGCGCCATTCGCGGCGCATCCCGGCCCACGCTGGGCGGGCCGCTGGCCAACATGCAGGTGTACGTCCTCGACGAGCGCATGCAGCCGATGCCCATCGGCGTCCCCGGTGAACTCTTCATCGGCGGCGCGGGCGTGGGGCGCGGCTACCTCGGCCGGCCCGAGCTCTCCGCCGAGAAGTTCGTTCCCGACCCGTTTGGAAGTACTCCGGGCGGCCGCCTCTACCGCACCGGTGACAAGGTGCGGTGGCTGGCCCATGGAGAGGTGGAGTTCCTCGGCCGCATCGACTTCCAGGTGAAGCTGCGCGGCTTCCGGATTGAGTTGGGCGAAATCGAAGCCGCGCTGGAGCAGGTGCCTCACGTCAGCCGCGCCGTGGTGCTCGCGCGCGAGGACGTGCCCGGCAACCCGCGCCTCGTCGCCTACCTCGTCACGCCCGAGGACCTCGCCCTCGATACGGCAGAGCTCCGCACCGCGCTGCTGCGCTCGCTGCCCGAGTACATGGTGCCCTCCGCCTTCGTCTTCCTGGCGGCCCTGCCCCTCAACACCCACGACAAGCTGGACCGCAAGGCCCTGCCCGCTCCCGACGCGGAAGCCAACGCCACCTTCGTCGCCCCGCGCACTCCCACCGAGACGCGGCTCGCCTCCATCTGGGCGGAAGTGCTCCACCTCGAGAAGGTGAGCGTCACCGACGACTTCTTCACCCTCGGCGGCCACTCGCTGCTGGCCACGCAGGTCGTCTCCCGGATGCGCCGTGCCTTCGAGGTGGAGCTGCCCGTGCGCGCCCTCTTCGAGGCGCCCACCATCGCCGCGCTCGCCCCTCGCGTGGAATCCGCCCGCCAATCACACCCCAGCGAGCAGCTCCCTCCGCTGGTGTCCGTGCCGCGCACCGGCCTGCTGCCGCTGTCCTTCGCCCAGCAGCGCCTCTGGTTCCTCGACCAGCTCCAACCCGGCAGCGCCTCCTACAACCTGCCCACCGCGGTGCGCCTGACGGGAGCCCTGGACTTGACCGCGCTGGAGCGTGGCCTCGGTGCGCTCATCGAGCGTCAGGAGTCCCTGCGCACCACCTTCACCCTGCGCGGCGAGGAGCCCGTCCAGGTCATCCACCCGGCCTGCGACTTCCCGCTGCCCCTGGTGGACCTGGGCGACGTGGCGGAGGACCTGCGTGAAACCGAGGCTCGCCAACTGGCGGAAGCCGAGGCAACGCGGCCGTTCGACCTGGCCCATGGGCCGCTCCTCCGCGCCACGCTGCTGCGGCTGACACCCGACGAGCACGTCCTGCTGCTGACGATGCACCACATCGTCTCCGACGGCTGGTCCATGGGCGTGCTCGTCCGCGAGCTGGCCGCCCTGTACCAGGCCGCCGCATCCGGTGAGCCACCGCGCCTCACGCCGCTGCCCATCCAGTACGCCGACTACACCGCGTGGCAGCGAGGCTGGCTGCGCGGAGATGTGCTCGACACCTGGCTCGGCTACTGGAAGCAGCAGCTCGCCGGTGCGCCGCATGCCCTGGAGCTGCCCACCGACAGGCCGCGTCCCGCCGTGCAGACCTTCCACGGCGCGACACACGATTTCTCGCTGTCGCCCGAGCTGTCCCGCGGCCTCGAAGCCCTCGCCCGCGAGCACCAGGCCACCCTCTTCATGGTGCTGCTGGCGGGCTTCAAGGCGCTGCTGCACCGGTACTCGGGACAGGAGGACGTCGTCGTCGGCTCGCCCATCGCCGGCCGCAACCGCGCGGAGACGGAGGGGCTCATCGGCTTCTTCGTCAACACCCTCGCCCTGCGCTCCCGCGTCTTGGGCACGGACTCGTTCGACTCGCTCCTGGAGCAGGTGAAGACGACCACCCTGGGTGCCTACGAGCACCAGGACGTGCCCTTCGAGAAGCTGGTGGAGGTGCTCCGCCCCGAGCGCGACCTGAGCCGCACGCCACTCTTCCAGGTCGTCTTCACCCTGCAGAACCTGCCCGACACCCGGCTATCGCTGCCGGGGCTCACGCTCTCCACGCTGGAGACGGGAGGCGACGTCGCCAAGTTCGACCTCATGCTGTCCATGCAGCAAGGCACCGAGTGCCTGCACGGTGCGCTGAACTACAACACCGACCTGTTCGACGCGGCCACCATCGCCCGGATGACGGACCACCTGCGCACGCTGCTGGAGGCTGTCTGCCTCCGCCCGGCATGGCCCCTCTCCGCGCTGCCGCTGATGGACGAGGCCGAGCGGCGGCGGGTGCTGGTGGAGTGGAACGACACCGCCGCGCCCTTTCCCGCTGACGCCGGCCTCCACTCGCTCTTCGAGGCCCAGGCACGGCGCACTCCGGACGCCGTGGCACTGCGCTTCGGCCAGGACGCCCTGAGCTACCGCGCGCTGGACTCGCGGGCCAACCAGCTCGCGCACCACCTGCGCGCGCTGGACGTGCGTCCGGGCGCGTGCGTCGGCCTGTGCGTGGAGCGCTCGTTGGAGCTCGTCATCGGCATGCTCGGCATCCTCAAGGCCGGCGCGGCCTACGTGCCGGTGGAGGCGCACCAACCGCCGGAGCGTCTCGACTGGATGCTGCGCGAGTCGGGAGCCTGCGTGCTCCTCACGCAGCAGGCCCTGCCGATCACGACGTTCGACGGGCACCGCGTCCTGCTGGACGTCGAGTGGAACGCCATTGCCTCGCGGCCCGTCACATCCCTCACCGTGGAGACCAGAGGAGAGGCGATGGCGTACGTCATGTTCACCTCGGGCAGCACCGGCCGCCCCAAGGGCGTGTGCGTGCCCCACCGAGGCGTGACGCGGCTGGTACTCGGCAGCGACTTCATGCGCTTCGGCTCCGATGAAGTCGTTCTCCAACTCGCCCCGGCGGCCTTCGACGCCTCCACGCTGGAGGTCTGGGGCGCGCTGCTGCACGGCGCGACGTTGGTGCTCGCGCCTTCGGGAGCGCTCTCCCTCAATGAAATCGGCGAGCTGCTGTCGCGCGAGGGCATCACCACCCTGTGGCTCACCGCGGCCCTCTTCGAGCAGATGGTGCTGCACCAGGGCGAGGCGCTGGCCCGCGTGCGCCAGGTGCTCGCGGGCGGTGACGTGCTGCCCGTGCAGCGCGTGCGTGAGCACCTCTCGCGACTGCCTCCGGGCGCCGTGCTCATCAACGGCTACGGCCCCACGGAGAACACCACCTTCTCCGCCACGCACACGCTGCGGGCCGGGGAGGAGCCGGGCCGCTCGGTCCCCATCGGCCGGCCGCTGTCCAACTCCACCGCATACGTGCTGGACGCGTCGCTCCAGCCGGTGCCACCGGGCGTGCCCGGTGAGCTGTACGTGGGCGGAGCCGGCCTCGCCTGGGGCTACCTCCACCGAGCGGACCTCTCGGCAGAGCGCTTCGTACCCCACCCCTTCTCCTCCACCCCCGGCGCGCGGCTGTACCGCACCGGCGACAAGGTGCGCTGGAGCGAGGACGGCACGTTGGAGTTCCTCGGCCGCGTCGACTTCCAGGTGAAGCTGCGCGGCTTCCGCATCGAGCCGGGCGAGGTGGAGTCGGTGCTCCGCCAGGCTCCGGGTGTCGAGGAGGCCGTGGTGGTGGTCCGCGAGGACGTGCCCGGCGACAAGCGCCTGGTGGCGTACGTGGCCTCCTCGCACGACGCAGTGGACGCCACGGCCCTGCGTGCCTTCGTCCAGCGGACGCTGCCGGACTACATGGTGCCCTCCGCCTTCATGGTGCTGGACGCCCTGCCCCTCAACGCCAACGGCAAGATGGACCGCAAGGCGCTGCCCGCGCCGGACGCGCCCATGTCCACCTCCGAGTACGTGGCTCCGCGCACCCCGCTGGAGGCACGGCTCGCGGAGAGCTTCGCCAGCGTCCTGCGCGTTCCACGCGTGGGCCTCACCGACGACTTCTTCGCGCTGGGAGGCCACTCGCTGCTGGCCGTGCAATTGGTGGCCCGGCTCCGCGAGAGCACCGGCGTCGCGGTGCCGGTCTCCGCCCTCTTCCAGGGCTCCACCGTCGAGCGGCTGGCCCGGTGGCTGGAGCAGCGACGCGATGGCACGACGCCCCCGACGCCCAACCTGACGAGGCTGGACTCGAACGGCTCCACCCGGCGTCCCCTCTTCCTCATCCATGGCGGCGGAGGCGGAGTGCTCGGCTACTCGGAGCTGGTCCGCCACTGTGGCGCGGAGTTGCCCGTGTACGGACTGCAGGCCCCGGGACTGGAGGGTGGGGAACTACCTCCCGCGTCCGTCGAGACCCTCGCGGACCACTACCTGCGCCAGGTGCGCGCCGTGCAACCCCACGGACCCTACCTGCTGGGAGGTTGGTCCTTCGGCGGGCTCGTGGCGTACGAGATGGCACGCCAGCTCCAGGACGCGGGGGAGCGGGTGGAGCTGCTCGCGCTGCTCGACACCGGAGCCCCCGCGCTCCAGCCGCCACCGGATGTACTCACCGAGCTGGCCACCTTCAGCGCGGTGCTGGGCCTGCCATGGTGGGAGCTGCCGCTGGACCGGGAGCGGCTCCTCCACCTCCAAGGTCGTGAGCAGCGGGCCTACCTCTTGGAACAGGTGCGGCGCTGGAAGCCGGGTGCGCTGGAGCTGGACATCGAAGCCCTGGAGCGGCTCTTCGCCGTCTTCCAGCGCCTCTTCGAGGCACGCCGCACCTACCTGCCAGGTCCCTACGCGGGGCCCACGCTCCTCGTCCGGGCCGCCACGCCGCCCCAGGGTGAGCCTCGCGCCGCGGACCTGGGCTGGGGCCCCTGGCTCACCGGTGATTTCACGGTGGTTGAAACACCGGGCGACCATTTCTCGCTGCTCAATGCCTCTCACGCGCCCTACGTGGCGGAGCGGCTGATTCACTGGCTGAGAAATCTGGAACGCGGCGCCGCGTAACAGGCTCGTGTCCCAATCTCACGGGGAGTACTGGCAGGCGAGCGTGGGGGGGATGTTGTAGAGGCCTTCCTGCCTACGTCATATGGCCGTTGAAGTGCCCGACCGGGTACTTCCCACGTGCCCGCACGATAATTTCAGCGGCTCGCGCTGACTTCTGGATTCGGAGTACTGCAATGGCGCTCACCCCTGAGCAGAAGCGCGCACGGCTCGCCGAGCTGCTGCGCGACAAGGCCCGTCACTCCCGACGGGCGCCCGTGTCCTTCTCGCAGGAGCGCATGTGGCTCCAGGAGCGGATGGAGCCGGGAAGCGCCGCCCTCAACATCCCCACCGCCGTGCGCCTGTCCGGCGCGCTGGACGTGGACGCCCTTCGCAGCGCCCTCCAGGAGCTGGTGCACCGTCACGAGGCGCTGCGCACCACCTTCGTCGAACAGCAGGGCCGGGTGCTTCAGCAGATCACCCCCTCGCTGGACGTCGGGCTGCCCGTCGTCGACGTCCATGACGGCCGGGAGGCGGAGGCGTGGCGCCGGCTGCACGCGGACGCGAGGCAGCCCTTCGACCTGGAACAGGGCCCGCTGCTGCGCGCCGTGCTGTACCGCTGGGACACGCGCGAGCACCTGCTGCTGCTCAACCTGCACCACATCGTCTCCGACGGCTGGACGATGGGCGTGCTGGTGAGGGAGCTGGGCGCGCTCTACTCCGCGCTCGCGTCGGGCCAGCCCGCGACGCTGCCGGCGTTGCCGTTGCAGTACGCGGACTTCGCCTCCTGGCAGCGGGACTGGCTGCGCGGCGAGACGCTGGACACGCAGCTCGGCTACTGGCGCCAGCAACTGGACCCGAGCGCCGTGCTGGAGCTGCCCACTGACAGGCCACGCACCGCGGACACCAGCACGCGCGGCGCGCGGCAGACACGGCTGCTGCCGCCGGAGCTGCTCGAGTCACTTCAGGCGCTCGCCCTGCGCGAGGGCCGCACCCTCTTCACGCTGCTGCTGGCCGCGTGGCAGGTGCTGCTGTCGCGCTACAGCGGGCAGGACGACGTCACCGTCGGCTCGCCCGTGGCCGGCCGCAACCGCGCGGAGCTGGAGGGGCTGGTCGGCCTGTTCGTCAACACCGTGGCCCTGCGCGCGGACCTGTCCGGCGACCCGTCTTTCCTGGAGCTGATGGGCCGTGTCCACGAGAAGGTGCTGGGCGCCTTCGCCCACCAGGACCTGCCCTTCGAGAAGGTGGTGGAGGCCCTGCGGCCGGAGCGGCAGCTCGGTGTCTCGCCCCTGTTCCAGGTGCTGTTCGCCCTGCAGAACGCGCCCCTGGCCCCGCTGCACGTGCCGGGGCTGTCGATGGAGACCCAGCCGGTGGACAGCGGCGCGGCCCAGGTGGACCTGACGCTGCTGGCCACCGAGCTGCCCCAGGGACTGCGCACCGCCGTCGTCTACCGCACGGACCTGTTCGACGACGCGACGGTGACGCGGCTGCTGGCGCACTTCCAAACGCTGCTGGAAGGCCTCGCCGCGCACCCGGAGCGGCGCCTGTCCGCGCTGCCCATGCTCTCTGGTGCCGAGCGCCAGCAGGTGCTCGTGGACTGGAACGCCACGTCCACGGAGTACCCGCGCGCCTCCACCCTGCCCGACGTCTTCGCACAGGTGGTGGCCCGCTTCCCCGACAAGGTGGCGGTGGAGGCAGGTGAAGCGAAGCTCACCTACCGTCAGCTCGATGCACGCGCCAATCAGCTCGCGTGGCACCTGCGCGAGCTGGGCGTGTCCACGGACTCGCGCGTGGCCATCGCCGTGGAACGCTCCGCGGAGCTGGTGGTGGCGCTGCTCGCCATCCTCAAGGCCGGCGCGGCCTACGTGCCACTGGACCCGTCGTACCCGCGCGAGCGCCTCGCGGCCATGGTGGAGGACGCGCGTCCGAGCGTGCTCCTCACCTCGCGTGAGCTGCTGGCGCAGCTGCCCGCCGAGGGCATGTCCACCGTGGTGCTGGAGGACGTCGAGCTCTCCACGCGGCCCGCCACCCCGCCGCCTCCGGCCGCGCTGCCGGACAGCCTCGCGTACATCGACTTCACCTCCGGCTCCACGGGGCGTCCCAAGGGCGTGGGCACACCGCACGCGGCCGTGCTGCGCACCGTGTTCGGCGTCGACTTCGCCCGCTTCGGGCCGGAGGAGACGTTCCTCCTCCTCGCCCCCGTCTCCTTCGACGCGTCCACGCTGGAGCTGTGGGGCGCGCTGCTGCACGGCTCGCGGCTGGTGGTGATGCCGCCCCAGGCGCCCTCGCTGGAGGAGCTGGGACAGGTGCTCCAGCGCACCGGCGTGACGACGCTGTGGCTCACCGCGGGCCTCTTCACGCAGATGGTGGACGGGCACCTGGAGGGCCTGCGCACGGTGAAGCAGCTGCTCACCGGCGGCGACGTCGTCTCCGCCCCGCATGCCCGCCGGGTGCTGGAGACGCTGCGCATCCCCGTCACCAACGGCTACGGCCCCACGGAGAGCACCGTCTTCGCCACCACCTTCCGCCTGACGGACGCGGCGCAGGTGGGCGCGTCGCTCCCCATCGGCAGGCCGCTGGGCAACACGCTCGTCTTCGTGCTGGACGCGCACGGCCAGCCGGTGCCCGTGGGTGTCCCGGGAGAGCTGTTCATCGGCGGCGATGGCCTCGCCCGGGGCTATGTGGAGCAGCCCGCGCTCACCGCCGAGCGCTTCGTCCCCGACGCCTTCTCCGGCCTCCCCGGCGCGCGCCTGTACCGCACGGGCGACCGGGTCCGCTGGAGCGCGGACGGCACGCTGGAGTTCCTCGGCCGCCTGGACGCACAGGTGAAGCTGCGCGGCTTCCGCATCGAGCTGCCCGAAATCGAGGCGGCGCTGCGAAGCCACCCCGACGTGCGCGAGGCCGTGGCCCTGGTGCGCGAGGACGTGCCCGGTGACAAGCGCCTCGTCGGCTACGTCGTGGCCTCCGAGCCGCTCGACACCGCCGCCCTGCGCATGCATCTCAAGCAGCGGCTGCCGGACTACATGGTGCCCTCCGCCCTGGTGCGGCTGGACGCCTTCCCGCTGACGGCCAACGCCAAGGTGAACCGGAAGGCCCTGCCCGCTCCGGACGCGTCGTCGTCCGGCCAGGACAAGGTCTACGTCGCTCCGCGCACTCCCACCGAGGAAGGGCTCGCCGCGCTCTGGACAGAGGTGCTGCGGGTGCCGCGCGTGGGCGCGCTCGACAACTTCTTCGAGCTGGGCGGCCACTCGTTGCTGGCCACGCAGGTGGCGTCCCGCATCCGCTCCACCTTCGGTGTGGAGCTGTCCCTGCGCACGCTGTTCGCCGAGCCCACCCTCGAAGCACTCGCCGCGCGCATCGACTCCGTGCGGGGCTCCACGTCGGGGAGCCAGGCCCCCGCCCTCGTCCCGGTGCCGCGCACCGGGCCCCTGCCGCTGTCCTTCGCGCAGCAGCGCCTCTGGTTCATCGACCAGCTGGAGCCCGGCAGCGCCACCTACAACATGCCCACCTTCGTGCGGCTGGAGGGTGCGCTGGACGTGGCCGCGCTCCAGCACGGCCTCACGGAGTTGGTGGCGCGCCATGAGGCGCTGCGCACCGTCTTCCGTCAGGAAGAGGGCCAGCCGCTCCAGCTCATCCTCCCGAGCGTGGAGCTGCCGCTGAACGTGGTGGACCTGATCGGCCTGGCGCCGGACGCCGCCCGGGACGTGTTGGAGCAGCAGCTCCGCGAGGACACGCTGCGGCCCTTCGACCTCGCCACGGGTCCGCTCATCCGCGCGGGCCTGTGGAGGCTGGGCGCCTCCGAGCACGTGCTCGCCCTCAACATGCACCACATCGTCTCGGACGGCTGGTCCATGGGCGTGCTGGTGCGTGAGGTCGCCGCACTCTACGAGGCGTCCCTCCAGGGCCGTCCCGCCCCGCTGCCGCCGCTGCCGCTCCAGTACGCGGACTACGCCGTCTGGCAGCGCCAGTGGCTGCGGGGGCCGGTGCTCGCCGAGCAGCTCGCGTGGTGGCGCCAGCAGCTCGCCGGTGCGCCCCAGGCGCTGGAGCTGCCCACGGACAAGCCGCGCCCGGCCGTGCCGGCCTACCGTGGCTCCCAGGTGTCCGTCTTCCTCCCGGCCGACGTCTCCAGCCAGCTCAAGGCACTGAGCCAGCAGGCGGGCGCCACGCCCTTCATGGCGCTGCTGGCCGCCTTCCAGGTGCTGCTGGCGCGCTACTCGCGGCAGGACGACATCATCGTCGGCTCGCCCATCGCCGGCCGCCAGCGGGGTGAGCTGGAGGGCCTCATCGGCTTCTTCGTCAACACCCTGGTGATGCGCGCGAAGGTGGAGGGCCGCGCCTCCTTCCGCGAGCTGCTCCAGCAGGTGAAGGAGATGTCGCTGGGCGCCTACGCGCACCAGGACGTCCCCTTCGAGCGGCTGGTGGAGGAGCTGCAGCCCGCGCGTGACTTGAGCCGCACGCCGCTGTTCCAGGCCCTCTTCGCCCTGCAGAACGCGCCCGCGTCCTCGCCCCGCATGGAGGGGCTGGCGATGCACACGCTGGAGGTGGAGCTCTCCACCACCAAGTTCGAGCTGGAGCTCATCCTCACCGAGACGGCGGACGGCTACCGGGGAACGCTGCGGTACGACACCGGCCTGTTCGAGGCCGCCACCGTCCGGCGCATGGCGGAGAACTTCCGCGCGCTGGTGACGGGGCTGGTCGCCCGGCCCGAGGCCCCGCTCACCTCCGTCTCGCTGCTCTCCAGCGGCGAGCGCCGGCAGGTGCTGGTGGACTGGAACGCCACCACCGTCGCGTACCCGCGCGCCTCCACGCTGCCGGAGGTCTTCGCCTCCGTGGTGGCCCGCTTCCCCGACAAGGTCGCCGTCGAGTTCGAAGGGACGAAGCTGACCTACCGCGAGCTCGACGCGCGCGCCAACCAGCTCGCGCACCACCTGCGCGGCCTGGGCGTCTCCACCGACTCGCGCGTGGCCACGTGTGTCGAGCGCTCGCTGGAGCTGATGGTGACGCTGGTCGCCGTCCTCAAGGCCGGTGGCGCCTACGTGCCGCTGGACTCGTCGTACCCGCGCGAGCGCCTCGCCGCCATGGTGGAGGATGCGCGCCCGCGCGTGCTCGTCACCACGCGCGCGCTGCTGGAGAAGCTGCCCCTGGAGGGGCTGACGCCGGTGGTGCTGGAGGACGCACCGCTCTCCACGCAGCCCACCACCGCGCCCGCGCTGGCCGCCCTGCCGGACAGCCTCGCGTACATCGACTTCACCTCCGGCAGCACGGGCCGGCCCAAGGGCGTCTCCATTCCGCACCGCGGGGTGCTGCGCACCGTGTTCGGCGTGGACTACGCGGCGCTGGGGCCGGACGAGACGCTGCTCCAGCTCGCCCCCATCTCCTTCGACGCCTCCACCTTCGAGGTCTGGGGCGCGCTGCTGCACGGCGCCCGCCTCGTCGTCTTCCCGCCGCACCCGCCCTCCGTGGAGGAACTGGGCCGGGTGGTGCGCGACGCGCACGTCTCCACGCTGTGGCTGACGGCCGGCCTGTTCACCCAGGTGGTGGAGTCCGGCCTGGAGGCGCTGCGTCCCCTGAAGCAGCTGTTGACGGGTGGAGACGTGGTGCCCGCGCCGCATGCGCGCCGCGTGCTGGAGGAGTTGGGCATCTCCGTCACCAACGGCTACGGCCCCACGGAGAGCACCGTCTTCGCCACCACCTTCCGGATGACGGAGCCCTCGCAGCCGGGCACCTCGGTGCCCATCGGCAGGCCGCTGGCCAACACGTGCGTCTACGTGCTGGACGCGCACGGTCAGCCGGTGCCCGTGGGCGTCACCGGCGAGCTGTTCATCGGCGGTGACGGCCTCGCCCGGGGCTACGTGGAGCAGCCCGCGCTCACCGCGGAGCGCTTCGTGCCGGACGCCTTCAGCGGCGTGCCCGGCGCGCGCCTCTACCGCACCGGGGACCTGGTGCGCTGGCGGAAGGACGGCCTGCTCGACTTCGTGGGCCGCGCGGACGCGCAGGTGAAGGTGCGCGGCTACCGCATCGAGCTGGCCGAAATCGAGACCGCCCTGCTGGCCTGGCCCGGCGTGGGCGAGGCGGTGGCCCTGGCGCGCGAGGACCGGCCGGGCGACAAGCGACTGGTGGCCTACGTGGTGCCCGCGCCCGCGGACGGCGACGCGCCCCGGGCGCTGGACACCGCGGCGCTGCGCGCCTTCGTGGCCGGGCGGCTGCCGGACTACATGGTGCCGTCGGCGCTGGTGGTGATGGACGCGCTGCCGCTGTCGGCCAACGGCAAGGTGGACCGCAAGGCGCTGCCCGCGCCGGACCTGATGGCGCCGTCCGCGGAGCACGCGTACATCGAACCGCGCACGCCCACCGAGGAGCTGCTCGCGGCGCTCTGGGCGCAGGTGCTGGGCGTCGCGCGCGTGGGCGCCGAGGACGACTTCTTCGCGCTGGGTGGCCACTCGCTGCTGGCCACGCAGGTGGTCTCCCGCATCCGCTCCACCTTCGGCGTGGCGCTGCCGCTGCGCGAGCTGTTCAAGGCGCCGGTCCTCTCCGCGCTGGCGCGAACGGTGGACGCGGCGCGCCTGGCGAGCCAGGGCCTGGAGGTGCCGGACCTCGTCCCCGCGCCGCGCACGGGAGCGCTGCCGTTGTCCTTCGCGCAGCAGCGACTGTGGTTCATCGACCAGCTCGAGCCGGGCACGGCGTCCTACAACATGCCCTTCGCGCTGCGCCTGGAGGGCGTGCCCGACGTGGCCGGTCTCCAGCAGTCGCTCTCCGAGGTGGTGCGTCGCCACGAATCGCTGCGCACCACCTTCACCTCGCGCGACGGCGAGCCGGTGCAGCTCATCCACGCGCCCGTCCCCCTGCCGCTCCCGGTGGTGGACCTGAGCGCCCTGCCCGCGTCCGAGCGCCAGGCCGAGGCCCGGCGGATGGCCGCCGATGAGGCCCTGCGCCCCTTCGACTTGTCCACGGGCCCGCTGCTGCGCACGGTGATGCTGCGCCTGGGCGAGCAGGAGCACCTGCTGCTCCTGACGATGCACCACATCGTCTCGGATGGCTGGTCCATGGGCGTGCTGGTGCGCGAGCTGGGCTCGCTGTACGCGGCGCACGTCAACGGCACGGAGGCCAACGTGCCGCCGCCGCCCGTGCAGTACGCCGACTTCGCCGTGTGGCAGCGGGGCTGGCTGCGCGGAGAAGCGCTGGAGACGCGGCTGGACTACTGGAAGCGCCAGCTCGCGGGAGCGCCCGCGCTGCTGGAGCTGCCCACGGACAGGCCCCGTCCCTCCGTCCCGAAGTACCTCGGCGCCCGGAAGCCCTTCGCCCTGGGCGCGCAGCTCTCCGACGGACTCAAGGCCCTCTCACGTCGCGAAGGCGTCACGCCCTTCATGACGCTGCTGGCGGCGTTCCAGGTGGTGCTGGCGCGCTACTCGGGCCAGGACGACATCGTGGTGGGCTCGCCTATCGCGGGCCGCAACCGCTCGGAGACCGAGGGGCTCATCGGCTTCTTCGCCAACACGCTGGCCCTGCGCTCGCGCATCGACCCGAGCGCCTCCTTCGCCACCCTGCTGCATGGCGTGAAGGAGACCACGCTGGCGGCGTACGAGCACCAGGACGTCCCCTTCGAGAAGCTGGTGGAGGAGTTCAAGCCCGAGCGCAGCCTCAGCTATTCGCCCATCTTCCAGGTGATGTTCGCCCTGCGGAACATGCCCATGGGCCGGCTGGAGCTGCCCGGGCTGCACCTGCAATCCGTTCCCGAGGAGAACATCCACGCGCGGTTCGACCTGGACCTCTTCATGACGGACGGGCCCACGGGCTTCGTGGGCGCGCTCGACTACGACACCGGCCTGTTCGATGCCGCTACCGCCGCGCGTCTGGTGGAGCACTACCAGGTGCTGATGGAAGGAATCGTGGCCCGGCCGGAGCAGGCCGTGGCCTCGCTCCCGCTCATCACCTCCGAGGAGCGCCACCGGCTGCTGGTGGAGTTCAACGACACGCGCACCGTCCTCCAGCGCTCCGTCATCCCCCACCTCGTCTCCGCGCAGGTGGCTCGCACTCCCGACGCCACCGCTCTTGTCGTCGGCACCGAGCGCTTCACCTACTCGCAGCTCGATGCGCGCGCCAACCGCCTCGCGCATTTCCTCCAGTCTCTCGGCGTCGGGCCCGAGGTGCGCGTCGCCGTCTGCATGGAGCGCACCGCCGACCTCGTCGTCTCCCTGCTCGCCGTCCTCAAGTCCGGGGGCGCCTACGTCCCCCTGGACCCGGCCTACCCGCGCGGCCGCCTCGACTACACCCTCTCCGATTCCGGCGCCCAGCTCCTGCTGTCCCACCAGAGCCTGCTCGCCTCGCTCCAGCTCGACACCCAGGGCCTGCGCACCGTCTGCCTGGACGCGCTGCCGGAGACGTTCTCCCAGTGGCCTGCGTCCGCGCCGGCCTGCCATGCCGTGCCGGACAACCTCTCGCACGTCATCTACACCTCGGGCTCCACGGGCAAGCCCAAGGGCGTGGCCATCTCCCACGCCAGCTCCACCGCCTTCCTCGACTGGTCCCTTCGCACCTTCTCCCGTGAGCAGCTCGCCGGCACCCTGGCCGCTACCTCCATCTGCTTCGACCTGTCCGTCTTCGAGCTCTTCGCGCCCCTCTCCTGCGGCGGCACCGTGCTGCTCGCCGCCAACGCGCTGGAGCTCGCCTCGCTGCACGCCGCCTCCGAGGTGACGCTCGTCAACACCGTGCCCTCCGCCGTGGCCGAGTTGCTGCGGATGGGCGCCATTCCCCCCTCCGTCACCACCGTCAACCTCGCCGGCGAAGCCCTGCCCGGCACGCTGGTGCGCGGCCTCTACGCCACCGGCACCGTCCAGCACGTCTTCAACCTCTACGGCCCCACCGAGGACACCACCTACTCCACCTTCACCCGCGTCCCCGAGGGCCCCGGCGAGCCCACCATCGGCGTCCCCCTGCCCGAGACGTCCGGCTACATCCTCACCCCCAGTCTCCAGCTCCAGCCCATTGGCGTCCCCGGTGAGCTGTACCTGGCTGGCGCCGGCCTCGCTCGCGGCTACCTCGGCAGGCCCGACCTCTCCGCCGAGCGCTTCGTCGCCGACCCCTTCAGCACCACTCCGGGCGCGCGCATGTACCGCACCGGAGACCTGGTGCGCTGGCGCGCAGACGGGCAGCTCGACTACCTGGGCCGCATCGACCACCAGGTGAAGGTGCGCGGCTTCCGCATCGAGCTGGGTGAAATCGAGTCCGCCCTGCGCCAGCACTCCACCGTGCAGGGCGCCGTCGTCATGGCTCGCCAGGACTCGCCCGGTGGCGACAAGCGCCTCGTTGCGTACGTCGTCCCCTCCGAGGGCGCGAAGATTGAAGTCGACGCCCTGCGCCGCCACCTGCGCCTGCACGTACCCGAGTTCATGGTGCCCTCGGCCTTCGTGTCCCTGGACGCCTTCCCCCTCAATCCCAACGGCAAGGTCGACCGCAAGCTCCTTCCCGCTCCGGAGCAGGACACCGCGGGCAAGGACTACGTCGCGCCTCGCAATCCCACCGAGGAGCGACTGGCCGGGCTCTTCCAGCAGGTCCTGGGCCTGGAGCGCGTGGGAATCACCGACAGCTTCTTCGAGCTGGGTGGCCACTCGCTGCTCGCCACGCAGCTCGCGTCCCGCGTGCGCACCGCGTTCGACGTGCAGCTGCCCCTGCGCGCCCTCTTCGAGGCCCCCACCGTGGCCAGACTCGCCGCGCGCATCGGGTCCGCCACGAACGAGCAGGGCTCCGAGGCCCCCTCGCTGGTGCCGGTGCCACGGACCGGCGGGATGACGCTGTCCTTCGCGCAGCAGCGGCTGTGGTTCATCGACCAGCTCGAACCCGGCAGCGCCACCTACAACATGCCCACCTTCGTGCGGCTGGAGGGCGCACTGGACGTGGCCGCGCTCCAGCGCGGGCTCACGGAGCTGGTACAGCGCCATGAGGCGCTGCGCACCGTCTTCACCCAGCGGGAGGGCCAGCCGCTCCAGGTCATCCTTCCGCCCACGAGGCTGGCGCTGAACACGGTGGACCTGAGCGACCTCGCACCCGAGGCCGCACGGGAAGCGCTGGAGCAGCAGCTCCGCGAGGACGCGCTGCGGGCCTTCAATCTCGCCACCGGCCCGCTCATCCGCGCGGGGCTGTGGAAGCTGAGCGCCACCGAGCACGTGCTGTCGATCAACATGCACCACATCGTCTCGGACGGCTGGTCGCTGGGCGTGCTGATTCGGGAAGTCGCCGCGCTCTACGAGGCCTTCTCCCAGGGCCGGCCCTCGCCGCTGCCGGCGCTGCCGCTCCAGTACGCGGACTACGCCGTCTGGCAGCGCAAGTGGCTCCAGGGCGCGGTGCTCGAGGAGCAGCTCACCTGGTGGCGCCAGCACCTCTCGGGCCTCTCCACCCTGGAGCTGCCCACGGACAAGCCGCGCCCGCCCGTGCAGACCTATCGCGGCGCCGAGCTCCCCGTTGTCCTCCCTCGACAAATCTCCGAGTCGGTGAAGGCCCTGTGCCAGCAGGAGGGCGTCACGCCCTTCATGGTCCTGCTGGCCGCGTTCCAGGTGCTCCTCTCCCGCTACTCGGGGCAGGACGACATCACCATCGGCTCGCCCATCGCCGGCCGCCAGCGCGGTGAGCTCGAAGGCCTCATCGGCTTCTTCGTCAACACCCTGGCCCTGCGCGCGAGGGTGGATGCCCGCGCCTCGTTCCTCCACCTGCTGCGGCAGGTGAAGGAGACGGCGCTCGGCGCCTACGCCCACCAGGACGTCCCCTTCGAGCGGCTGGTGGAAGAGCTCCAGCCCACGCGGGACCTGAGCCGCAGTCCCCTCTTCCAGGTGCTCTTCGTCCTGCAGAACGCGCCCGTGTCGGCGGCGCGGGTGTCGGGACTGGCAATGCGTCCGCAGGAGGTGAAGAGCACCACCGCGAAGTTCGAGCTCGAGCTGAGCCTGGGAGAGTCGCCGGACGGCTTCCGAGGCACGCTGCTCTACAACTCGGACCTCTTCGAGCAGGGCACCGCCGCGCGCATCGCGGAGCATTACCGGGTGCTGCTGGAGGGGCTGCTGGCGCGGGCCGAGCAGCCCGTCGAGTCCATTCCGCTGCTCACGCCCGAGGAGCGCCACCGGCTGCTGGTGGAGTTCAACGACACGCGCACCGTCCTCCAGCGCTCCGTCATCCCCCAGCTCGTCTCCGCGCAGGTGGCCCGCACTCCCGACGCCACCGCCCTCGTCGTCGGCACCGAGCGCTTCACCTACTCGCAGCTCGATGCGCGCGCCAACCGCCTCGCGCATTACCTCCAGTCGCTCGGCGTCGGGCCCGAAGTGCGCGTCGCCGTCTGCATGGAGCGCACCGCCGACCTCGTCGTCGCACTGCTCGCCGTCCTCAAGTCCGGGGGCGCCTACGTCCCGCTGGACCCGGCCTACCCGCGCGGCCGCCTCGACTACACCCTCTCCGACTCCGGCGCCCAGCTCCTGCTGTCCCACCAGAGCCTGCTCGCCTCGCTCCAGCTCGACACCCAGGGCCTGCGCACCGTCTGCATGGACGCGCTGCCGGAGACGTTCTCCCAGTGGCCGGCGTCCGCGCCGGCCTGCCATGCCGTGCCGGAGAATCTCTCCCACGTCATCTACACCTCGGGCTCGACGGGCAAGCCCAAGGGCGTGGCCATCTCCCACGCCAGCTCCACCGCCTTCCTCGACTGGTCCCTGCGCACCTTCTCCCGTGAGCAGCTCGCCGGCACCCTCGCCGCCACCTCCATCTGCTTCGACCTGTCCGTCTTCGAGCTCTTCGCGCCCCTCTCCTGCGGCGGCACCGTGCTGCTCGCCGCCAACGCGCTGGAGCTCGCCTCTCTGCCCGCCGCTTCCGAGGTGACGCTCGTCAACACCGTGCCCTCCGCCGTCGCGGAGCTGCTGCGGATGGGCGCCATTCCTCCCTCCGTCACCACCGTCAACCTCGCTGGCGAAGCCCTGCCCGGCACGCTGGTGCGCGGCCTCTACGCCACCGGCACCGTCCAGCACGTCTTCAACCTCTACGGCCCCACCGAGGACACCACCTACTCCACCTTCACCCGCGTCCCCGAGGGCCCCGGCGAGCCCACCATCGGCGTCCCCCTGCCCGAGACGTCCGGCTACATCCTCACCCCCAGTCTCCAGCTCCAGCCCATTGGCGTCCCCGGTGAGCTGTACCTGGCTGGCGCCGGCCTCGCTCGCGGCTACCTCGGCAGGCCCGACCTCTCCGCCGAGCGCTTCGTCGCCGACCCCTTCAGCACCACTCCGGGCGCGCGCATGTACCGCACCGGAGACCTGGTGCGCTGGCGCGCAGACGGGCAGCTCGACTACCTGGGCCGCATCGACCACCAGGTGAAGGTGCGCGGCTTCCGCATCGAGCTGGGTGAAATCGAGTCCGCCCTGCGCCAGCACTCCACCGTGCAGGGCGCCGTCGTCATGGCTCGCCAGGACTCGCCCGGTGGCGACAAGCGCCTCGT
>NZ_JAAIYA010000015.1:41639-73834 GCF_010894405.1 Pyxidicoccus caerfyrddinensis | reverse complement strand
AGGTGAAGGTGCGCGGCTTCCGCATCGAGCTGGGTGAAATCGAGTCCGCCCTGCGCCAGCACTCCACCGTGCAGGGCGCCGTCGTCATGGCTCGCCAGGACTCGCCCGGTGGCGACAAGCGCCTCGTGGCGTACGTCGTCCCCTCGGAGAACCAGAAGATTGAAGTGGACGCGCTGCGCCGCCACCTGCGCCTGCACGTGCCCGAGTTCATGGTGCCCTCGGCCTTCGTGTCCCTGGACGCCTTCCCCCTCAATCCCAACGGCAAGGTCGACCGCAAGCTCCTTCCTGCTCCGGAGTCGGCGTCCTCCACTTCCGCCGAGGCCTACGTCGCGCCGCGCACGCCCACCGAGGAGCAGCTGGCCGGCCTCTTCGCCCTGGTGCTGCGGGTGCAGCGCGTGGGGGCCACCGACAACTTCTTCGCGCTGGGCGGACATTCGCTGCTCGCCACCCAGCTCATCTCGCGCATCCGCTCCAGCCTCGGCGCGGAGCTGCCCCTGCGTGCGCTCTTCGATGCTCCCACGGTGGCCGCGCTCGCGGAGCGCGTCCTGGCTTCGCGGAACGAGCAGGGCCCGAAGGCGCCCGCCCTCACGGCCGTGGGCCGCGACGGCAAGTGGCCGCTGTCGTTCGCACAGCAGCGGCTCTGGCTCATCACCCAGCTGGACCCCGACAGCTCCGCCTATGCGCTCCCCGCCGTGCTGCGCATCCGCGGCGCACTGACGGTGGCCGCCCTGGCCCGGGCCTTCACCACGGTCGTCGAGCGCCACGAGTCGCTGCGCACCGTCTTCACCTCGCGCGACGGCGAGCCGCAGCAGCGCATCCTCACGGCCTCGAGCTTCCCGCTGCCCGTGGTGGACCTGGGCGGAGTGCCGGCCGGAGAGCGTGAGGCCCGGGTCCGCAAGCTCATCTCCGAGGAGACGCTGCGCCCGTTCGACCTGACCCACGGGCCGCTGCTGCGCGCCCTCCTGTTCCGGCTGGACGCGCGGGAACACATGCTGATGGTGACGATGCACCACATCGTCTCGGACCGCTGGTCCCTCGGCGTGCTGATCCGTGAAGTCGCCACGCTGTACGGCGCCATCGCCTCCGGGCTCGAGCCACGGCTGCCCCCGCTGCCCCTGCAGTACGCGGACTTCGCCCTCTGGCAGCGCAAGTGGCTGCAGGGCGAGGTGCTGGAGAAGCAGCTCGGGTACTGGCGCGAGCAGCTCTCCGGCGCGCCTCCGGTGCTGGAGCTGCCCACGGACAAGCCCCGTCCCCCGGTCCAGACGTCGCGGGGCGCGTACGTGCCCCTGCGCCTGCCCAAGCCGCTGTTCGACGCGCTCCTGGCGCTGTGCCAGCGCGAGGGGGCCACGCCCTTCATGGCCCTGCTCGCCGCGTGGCAGGTGCTGCTGGCGCGCTACTCCGGGCAGGACGACATCGTCGTGGGCTCACCGATTGCCGGCCGCAACCGCGCGGAGACGGAGGGCCTCATCGGCTTCTTCGTCAACACGCTGGTGCTGCGCACGCGCATCCGGCCCCGGGCCACCTTCCGCGAGCTGCTCGCCCAGGTGCGCGCCACCACCCTGGGCGCCTACGAGTACCAGGACATCCCCTTCGAGAAGCTGGTGGAGGAGCTGCAGCCTCGGCGCAGCTTGAGCCACTCGCCGCTGTTCCAGGTGATGTTCGGCCTGCAGAACACGCCGGACGCGCCCGTGGAGATTCCCGCTGGACCGGGAGGCTCCGGGCCGCTGGAGCTGCGCGCGGTGAACATGGACTTCGACTCGGCGAAGTTCGACCTGAGCCTGGACCTGGCCCAGACTCCCGAGGGGCTGTCCGGCGTGCTCGTCTACAGCACGGACCTTTTCGAGCAGTCCACCGCCACGCGCCTCGTGGAGCACTTCCAGCTGCTGCTGGAGGGAGTCGTGGCCCGGCCCGAGGAGCCCGTCGCCACGCTCCCGCTGCTCGCCTCCGCGGAGCGCCGTCAGCTGCTCGTCGACTTCCAGGGCAAGCCCGAGGCGTACCCGCGCGACGTCTGCCTCCACACCCTCATCGAAGCCCAGGTGCGCCGCACCCCTGACGCCGAGGCCGTGCGCTACGAGGACCAGGCCCTCTCCTACGCGCAGCTCGACGCCCGCGCCGACCAGCTCGCCTCCTACCTGCGCCATCTCGGCGCCGGCCCCGAGGTGCTCGTCGGCGTCTGCCTGGAGCGCTCGCTCGACATGATGGTGGCGCTGCTCGCCATCCTGAAGTCCGGCGCCGCCTACGTCCCGCTGGACCCCGCCTACCCGCGCGAGCGACTGGCCGGCATGCTGGAGGACGCCGCCGCACCGGTGCTGCTCACCCACCGGCGCTTCGTCGACGTGCTGCCTCCTCACGCCTCCCGCACCGTCTGCCTCGATGAGGATTGGGCCTCCTCTCTGCCCCCCGCTTCGGAGCTTGCGGCACCCGCCGCCAGCCCCGACGCGCTCGCCTACGTCATCTTCACCTCCGGCTCCACCGGCAGGCCCAAGGGCGCCACCAACGCCCACACCGGCATCGTCAACCGCCTCCTCTGGATGCAGCAGGAGTACGGCCTCACCCCGGCCGACACGGTGCTGCAGAAGACGCCCTTCTCCTTCGACGTCTCCGTCTGGGAGTTCTTCTGGCCCCTCATGACGGGCGCACGCCTCGTCTTCGCGAAGCCCGGCGGTCACCAGGACCCGGCCTACCTCGCGAAGCTGATGGCCGACGAGCGCGTCACCACCGTGCACTTCGTGCCCTCCATGCTCCAGGCCTTCGTCGAGGAGCCCGGCCTGGAGGGCCTCACCCACCTGCGCCGCCTCATCTGCAGCGGCGAAGCCCTGCCCGCGGAACTGGTGCGCCGCGCCCACCAGCGCCTGCCCTCCACCGAGGTGCACAACCTCTACGGCCCCACCGAGGCCGCCGTCGACGTCACGTACTTCGCCTGCCCCCGTGACGAGCAGGCCCGTAGCGTGCCCATCGGCCGCCCCGTGGCCAATACGCAGATCCTCATCCTCGACGGCATGGGCCAGCCCGTGCCCGTGGGCGTCGCCGGTGAGCTCTTCATCGGCGGCATCCAGGTGGGCCGCGGCTACTGGCGCAGGCCGGAGCTGACGGCCGAGCGCTTCACTCCGGACCCCTTCAGCCAGACGCCGGGCGCGCGCATGTACCGCACCGGCGACGTGGCCCGCTGGAGGCTGGACGGCACGGTGGAGTACCTGGGCCGCGCCGACTTCCAGGTGAAGGTGCGCGGCCTGCGCATCGAGCTGGGCGAAATCGAGTCCGCCCTGCGCCAGCAGCCCCAGGTGCACGACACCGTGGTGGTGGCTCGCGAGGACGTGCCCGGTGACAAGCGCCTGGTCGCCTACGTCGTTGCTCGCGAGGGCAGCACCGTGGACACGGCGGAGCTGCGCTCCGCGCTGCTCAAGACGCTGCCGGAGTTCATGGTGCCCACCGCGATGGTGGTGCTGCCCGCGCTGCCGCTGAACCCCAGCGGCAAGGTGGACCGCAAGGCCCTGCCCGCACCGGACGCTCGCGCCGGCGTGGCCACGCCCTGGGTCGCTCCGCGCACTCCGTCCGAGCAACTGATTGCGGGGCTCATGAGCCAGCTCCTGCGCGTCGAGCGCGTGGGCGCGGACGACAGCTTCTTCGCCCTCGGGGGGCATTCGCTGCTCGCCACGCAGCTCGCTTCCCGCCTCCGCGCCGCCTTCTCCGTCGAGCTGTCCCTGCGAGTCCTCTTCGAGGAGCCCACGCCCGCGGCGTTGGCCCGGCGCATCGAGACCATCCAGCAGGGAAGGCGGCCCGAAGTCCCTCCCCTCGTCCCGGTGCCGCGTACGGGCCCGCTGCCGTTGTCCTTCGCGCAGCAGCGCCTGTGGTTCATCGACCAACTGGAGCCCGGCAGCGCCAACTACAACATGCCCGCCTTCGTGCGCCTGGAGGGGACGCTGGACGTGGCCGCGCTCCAGCGGGTGCTCAACGAGTTGGTGCAGCGCCATGAAGCGCTGCGCACCCTCTTCATCCAGCAGGAGGGCCAGCCGCTCCAGTTCATCCTCCCCTATGCCGAGCTGCCGCTGAACACGGTGGACCTGAGCGACCTGACGCCGGAAGCCGCCCGCGAAGCGCTGGACCTGCAACTCCGCGAGGACGCGCTGCGCCCCTTCAACCTGGCCACCGGTCCGCTCATCCGCGCGGGGCTGTGGAAGCTGGGCCCCACCGAGCATGTGCTCGCGCTCAACCTGCACCACATCGTCTCGGACGGCTGGTCCAACGGCGTGCTGGTGCGCGAGGTCGCCGCCCTCTACGAGGCGTTCCTGCACGGCCGTCCCTCGCCATTGCCGCCGCTGCCGCTGCAGTACGCGGACTACGCCGTCTGGCAGCGCCAGTGGATGCAGGGGGCCGTACTGAAGGAGAACCTCGCGTGGTGGCATCAGCAGCTCGCGGGGGCGCCCCGCGCGCTGGAGCTGCCCACGGACAAGCCGCGCCCGGCGGTGCAGACCTTCCGCGGCGCGCAGGTGCCGGTATTCCTCCCTGCGGACGTCTCCAGCCGGCTCAAGGCGTTGAGCCAGCAGGAGGGCGTCACGCCCTTCATGGTCCTGCTGGCCGCCTTCCAGTTGCTCCTGTCACGCTACTCGGGGCAGGGCGACATCACCGTCGGCTCGCCCATCGCCGGCCGCCAGCGCGGTGAGCTCGAAGGCCTCATCGGCTTCTTCGTCAACACCCTGGCCCTGCGTGCCCATGTCTACGAAAGCGCCTCGTTCCTCCACCTGCTGCGGCAGGTGAAGGAGACGTCGCTCGGCGCCTACGCCCACCAGGACGTCCCCTTCGAGCGGCTGGTGGAAGAGCTCCAGCCCACGCGGGACATGAGCCGCAGTCCCCTCTTCCAGGTGCTCTTCGTCCTGCAGAACGCGCCCACGTCCGCGGCGCGCGTCTCGGGACTGACGCTGCGCCCGCAGGAGGTGGAGGGCGTCATGGCGAAGTTCGAGCTCGAGCTCGGGCTGCGAGAGACGCCGGACGGCTTCCGGGGCACGCTGGTCTACAACTCGGACCTCTTCGAGGAGGGCACCGCCTCGCGCATGGCGGAGCACCTGCACACCCTGCTCCGCGCGGCCATGGAACAGCCGGAGCTGCCCGTTTCTTCGCTGCCGCTGATGGACGAGGCCGAGCAGCGCCGGGTGCTGGTGGAGTGGAACGCCACCGCCGCGGACTTCCCGGCCGACTCCTCCATCCACGCCCTTTTCTCCGCCCAGGCCGCGCGCACGCCGGACGCGCTCGCCGTCCTGTCCGACGCGGGCTCGCTCACGTATGCGGAGCTCGACGCGCGCTCCGGCCTGCTGGCCGCGCACCTGCGCCAGCTCGGAGTGCGCCCGGACACCCTCGTGGCCCTGTGCATGGAGCGCGCGCTGGACCGGTCGGTCGCCGTGCTCGGGGTGCTCAAGGCCGGCGGCGCCTACGTGCCGCTGGACCCGGCCTACCCGCGCGAGCGACTGGCCTTCATGCTCCAGGACACCGCGGCCCCGGTGCTGCTCACCCAGCAGCACCTGCGCGGCCTGATGCCCGAGGGCCCCGCCGCCGTGGTGTGCGTCGACTCCGACTGGGACGTCATCTCGCGCGAGGAAGCCACCCCGGTGAGCGTTCCGGTGCCGCCGGAGAGCGCCGCCTATGCCATGTACACCTCGGGCAGCACCGGCACGCCCAAGGGCGTCGTCATCTCCCACCGCTCGCTCGCCAACCATGCCGGGTGGATGCGCACCACGTTCGACCTGGGCCCGGGAGCGCGAGCGCTCCAGCTCGCGTCGCTGAGCTTCGACACCTCCGTGGCGGAGCTCTTCTCCGCCATCCTCACGGGAACCACGCTCGTGCTGGCGCCGCCGGACGCGCAGCGCGACCCGGGCATCCTGCTGGACTGCCTCGTGCGCCACGGCATCACCGTGCTCCAGCTGGTGCCTTCGATGCTGCGCGTGCTGTTGGACGAGCCCGGCCTGCGCGCCGCCACCCGGCTGCGCTGGCTCATCTCCGGAGGAGAGGCGCTCCCCTCGGAGTTGCCGCCACGCGTGCGCGAGGCCCTGCCCCAGGTCCGTCTGGTCAACAGCTACGGCCCCACCGAGTCCACCATCGACGCCACCGTCTGGCGGGTGGAGGGCGACGTGTCCGGGCCGGGGGTCCCCATCGGCCGGCCCATCGCGAACACGCGGGCCTACGTGCTGGACTCCCACCTGCGGCCCGTCCCCACGGGAGTGCCCGGTGAGCTGTACCTGGGCGGAGAGGGCCTGGCGCGCGGCTACCTGAACCGCCCGCACCTCACCGCCGAGCGCTTCGTCCCCGACCCCTTCGGCACCGAGCCCGGCGCGCGCCTGTACCGCACCGGCGACAAGGTGCGGTGGAAGGCCGACGGCACGCTCGACTACCTGGGCCGCATCGACTTCCAGGTGAAGCTGCGCGGCCAGCGCATCGAGCTCGGCGAAATCGAGTCCGCCCTCAAGGAGCATCCCGGCGTGCGCGAGGCCACCGTGCTGGTGCGCGAGGACGTGCCCGGCAACCAGCGCCTCGTCGGCTACGTCGTCCCCGCCGCTTCGGGCCAGTCACTGGACGCGGGCGCACTGCGCGCCGCCCTCCAGAAGCGCCTGCCCGAGTACATGGTGCCCTCCGCCTTCGTCACCCTGGAGGCCCTGCCCCTCACGCCCAACGGCAAGCTGGACCGCCAGGCCCTGCCCGTCCCGGAGTCGGGCGCCACCGCAGAGGCGTACCTGGCTCCGCACACGCCCACCGAGAAGCTGCTGGCGGACCTCATGGCCGCGCTGCTGAGGGTGGAGCGCGTGGGCGTGAATGACAGCTTCTTCTCCCTGGGTGGCCACTCGCTGCTGGCGACGCAGCTCATCTCGCGCATCCGCTCCACCTTCCGCGTCGAGCTGCCACTGCGCGCCGTGTTCGAGGCGCCCACCCTCTCCGGCCTGGCGCAGCGGATTGCCTCGCTCCAGCAGGTCAGCGAGCCGGAGCACCGGGCGCCTCCCCTGAGGCCCGCGCCACGCACCCAGGACATCCCGCTCTCCTTCGCGCAGCAGCGCCTGTGGTTCATCGACCAGATGGACCCCGGCAGCGCCGCCTACAACGTGCCCACCGCCGTGCGCATGGTCGGCACGCTGGACGTGCCCTCCCTGGAGCGCGCCCTGAATGCGCTCGTCGAGCGTCACGAGTCGCTGCGCACCACCTTCGCCTCGAGCGACGGCGAGCCCGTGCAGCTCATCCACCCCGCCTCCGCGACGACGCTGCCGGTGGTGGACCTGAGCACCCTGCCCCCCGAGGCCCGCGAAGCCGGTGCCCGGCGGCTGGCCGTCACCGAGGCGGGAGAACCCTTCGACCTCGTCCGGGGACCGCTCTTCCGCGCCTCCCTGGCGCGGCTCGAGCCTGACAAGCACGTGCTGCTGCTGACGATGCACCACATCGTCTCCGACGGCTGGTCCATGGGCGTGCTCATCCGCGAGCTGGCCGCGCTGTACCTGGCGGCCGCGTCCGGAAAGGCGCTCCGCCTCGCCCCCCTCCCCGTCCAGTACGCCGACTACACGGTGTGGCAGCGCGACTGGCTGCGCGGGGAGGTGCTCGACGCGTGGCTCGGCTTCTGGAAGCAGCAGCTCGGCGGGGCGCCGCATGCCCTGGAGCTGCCCACGGACAGGCCGCGTCCCGCCGTGCAGACGTTCCACGGCGCGGGGCACGCCTTCACCCTGTCGCCCGAGCTGTCCAGGCAGCTCGAAGCGCTCGGACAGGAGCACAACGCCACCCTGTTCATGGTGCTGCTCGCCGCGTGGCAGACGCTGCTGCACCGGTACTCGGGGCAGGACGACATCGTCGTGGGCTCGCCCATCGCCGGCCGCAACCGCGCGGAGACGGAGGGGCTCATCGGCTTCTTCGTCAATACGCTCGCCCTGCGCACCCGGTTCTCCGTCGAGGACTCCTTCGTGTCCCTGCTGGAGCGCGTGCGCGAGACGACGCTGGGCGCCTATGCCCACCAGGAGGTGCCGTTCGAGAAGCTGGTGGAGGTGCTCCAGCCGGAGCGCAACCTGAGCCGCCCGCCGCTCTTCCAGGTGATGTTCGTCCTGCAGAACCTGCCGGACGATGAGCTGCGTCTGCCCGGCCTGAAGCTCTCCACGCTGGAAGCGGAGAACAGCACCGCCAAGTTCGAGCTGACGCTGGCGATGACGAACACCGCCCAGGGGCTGGCCGGCCTGCTGGAGTACAACACCGACCTGTTCAACCCCTCCACCGCGGCGCGCCTCGTCGAGCACTTCCGCACGCTGCTGGGAGCCATCGCCACCCGCCCGCACCAGAGCCTCTCGGCACTGCCGCTGATGAGCGGGACGGAACAGCGCCGGTTGCTGCGGGACTGGAGCACCACCGCGTCCGACTACCCGCGCGAGTCCACGCTGCCCGAGGTCTTCGCGCAGGTGGTGGCCCGCTTCCCGGAGAACATCGCCGTGGAGCTCGGCTCCTCGCGCCTCACCTACCGGCAGCTCGATGAGCGCTCCAACCAGCTTGCGCACCACCTGCGCGGACTGGGCGTGGGTGCGGACTCCCGCGTCGCGCTCGCCGTCGAGCGCTCGCTGGAGCTGATGGTCTCGCTGCTGGCCATCCTCAAGGCGGGCGGCGCGTACGTCCCGCTGGACCCGTCCTACCCGCGTGAGCGACTGGCCGGCATGCTGGAGGACACCGCGCCCCAGGCGCTCGTCACCACGCGCGCGCTGCTGCCGCGTCTGCCCGCGCACGGGCTCGCCACCGTCGTGTTGGAGGATGCCGCGCTCGCTTCCGAGCCGACGCATTCGCCGTCACCGGCGGCCCTGCCCGACTCGTTGGCCTACGTGGACTTCACCTCCGGCTCCACCGGCCGGCCCAAGGGCGTGGGCACCACCCACCGCAACGTCCTGCGCACGTTGCTGGGCGCGGACTTCGCCCGCTTCGGCCCCGAAGAGACGCTGCTGCAGCTGGCCCCCATCTCCTTCGACGCCTCCACGCTCGAAATCTGGGGCGCGCTGCTGCACGGCGCCCGCCTCGTCGTCATGCCTCCCCAGACGCCCTCTCTGGAGGATCTGGGCCAGGTGCTGCGCGACGCTCGCGTCACCACCCTGTGGTTGACGGCCGGCCTCTTCGCACAGGTGGTGGAAGGCAACCTGGACGTGTTGCGCCCGGTAAAGCAGCTGCTCGCCGGTGGCGACGTCGTGCCGGCGCCGCATGTGCGCCGCGTACTCGAGGAGCTTCGCATCCCCGTCACCAACGGCTACGGCCCCACGGAGACCACCGTCTTCGCCGCCTGCTTCCGCATGACGGACCCGGCCCAGGTGGACGCATCCGTCCCCATCGGCCGGCCCATTGGCGGCACGCGGCTGTACGTGCTCGACGCGCAGGGCCGGCCCGTGCCCGAGGGCATCATCGGGGAGCTGTTCGTGGGCGGAGACGGACTGGCCCGTGGCTACATCGGCCAGCCCGCGCTCACCGCGGAGCGCTTCATTCCCGACGCCTTCAGCGGCGTCCCCGGCGCGCGCCTCTACCGCACCGGAGACCTGGTGCGCTGGCTGGAGGACGGCACGCTCGACTTCATCGGCCGCGCCGACGCGCAGGTGAAGCTGCGTGGCTTCCGCATCGAGCTGGGTGAAGTGCGCGCCGTCCTCGCCAGCCACCCCGAGGTCCAGGAGGCCGTCGTCCTCGCCCGCGAGGACCGGCCCGGAGACAAGCGCCTCGTCGGCTACGTCGCCGCCCCCGAGTCCCTCGACCTGGCCGCCCTGCGCGACTTCCTCAAGCAGCGGCTGCCCGAGTACATGGTGCCCTCCGCGCTGGTGCGGCTGGACGCCCTGCCCCTCACGCCCAACGGCAAGGTGGACCGCAAGGCCCTGCCCGTCCCGGACGCCTCCGCCACCACCGCGGGCCAGTACGTCGCCCCGCGCACGCCCGCCGAGGAACAGCTCGCGGCGCTCTGGGCCGACGTGCTCGGCCTGCCGCGCGTGGGCGCCGAGGACAACTTCTTCGACCTGGGTGGCCACTCCCTCCTGGCGGCGCGCATGGTGTCCCGCCTCCAGAAGGCCGTCCGCGCGCGCGTGTCGCTGGCCACGCTCTTCCAGCACCCCACCGTCGCGGCCCTGGCCGCCGTCCTGGACGCGCGGCGGGACGAATCGGCGCCCGCGTCCAACCTGGTGCGCCTCAAGCAGGGACAGGACGGACGCCGGCCGCTGTTCCTCGTGCACGGCGGTGGCGGCGGCGTGGCGGCCTACGCCGACCTCGCGCGGTTCCTCCCCACGGACCGGCCCCTCTACGCCTTCCGTGCGCCCGGACTGGACGGCGGGGAGCTGCCTCCCGCCTCCGTCGAGGCCCTGGCCGGGCACTACCTCCCGCAGCTCCGCGCGGTCCAGCCGCACGGACCCTACCTGCTGGGAGGGTGGTCCTTCGGCGGGCTCGTCGCCCACGAGCTGGCCCGCCAGCTTCAGGCGTTGGGCGAAGCGGTGGAGCTGCTGGTGATGCTCGACACGCCCGCGCCCGGAGCCCGGCCCGAGACGGAGCCGGACCTCCTGGGTGAGCTCGCCACCTTCGGCCAGCTCCTCAACCTGCCCTGGCGAGCCCTCAAGCTGGACGTGGCGAAGCTGCGACAGCTCGAGGGCCGGGAGCGCCTGTCGTGGCTGCTGGAGCAGATCCGGCAACTGCCCACGGGTGCGCCCGACCTGGACCTGGACGAGACGGAGCGCCTCTTCCACGTCTTCCAGCGGCTGTACGCGGCCCAGCGGCGCCACGTCCCGGGGCACCTCACCGGCTCCGCCGTCCTCCTCCAGGCCACCGAGGGACACACACCCTCGGTAAATCCGGGTTGGACGGCCTGGCTCACCCAGGAGCCCCGGGTGCTGCCGGTGCCGGGAGACCACTTCACGATGCTCAAGCCGCCTCACCTTTCCGCCGTGGCGGAACGGCTCGCGGAGCTGCTGCGGGCCCTGGAACGCGACGCCGCCTGATCGCTTGCTGGGGCGATAACAGGAGCAACTTGAATTGCCTGAAAGAGGGCGCGAGCGCATCGGCTCCGCCCCTCTGACTCCGCTGGATGGGGATTGGAGAATGGCTCGCTTCCGGAGCTATTCTCGCAGTCGCGGACTTGTTTCATCTCACTGTGTCCCCCCTGCTGGAGATTCTCGTGGTTTCGCGTTCAAGCCGGCCTGGCTGGTGTCGCTTGCTGTGGAGCAGACGCCCTGTGGTCGGCACGCGCGACTCCCTGGAATACGCATAGCCCTATGGCGCTGACCCCAGAACAGAAGCGCGCGCGGCTCGCGGAGCTGCTGCGCGACAAGAGCCGTCAGTCTCGTCGTGCGCCCGTGTCCTTCGCGCAAGAGCGGATGTGGTTCCAGGAGCGGCTCAACCCGGGCAGCGCCGCCTTCAACGTCCCCATCTCCGTGCGCCTGTCCGGCGAGCTCAACGTCGACGCCCTCCGCCGCGCGCTCCAGGAACTGGTGCAGCGCCACGAAGCCCTGCGCACCACCTTCGTCGAGCAGGACGGGCGCGTGTTGCAGCACATCGCCGCCTCCGTCGACGTCGCCCTGCCCGTCGTGGACGTGAAGGACGGCGAGCCGTCCGAGCGTGAGGCCGAGGCCTGGAGCCTCCTGCACGCTGACGCACGCAAGCCCTTCGACGTGGAGAAGGGCCCGCTGCTGCGCACGGTGCTCTACCGCTGGGGCCCCGGCGAGCACCTGCTGCTGCTCAACGTGCACCACATCGTCTCCGACGGGTGGACGATGGGCGTGCTGGTTCGCGAATTGGGCGCGCTCTATCCCGCGCTCGCCGCGGGACAGGCCGCTTCGCTGCCCGCGCTGCCGATGCAGTATGCCGAGTTCGCCACGTGGCAGCGCGACTGGCTCAAGGGCGAGACGTTGGACGCGCAGCTCGGCTACTGGCGCAAGCAGCTGGACGCCGATGCCATGCTGGAGCTGCCCACGGACAAGCCCCGTCCTCCCGTGGCCAGCACCGACGGTGCCCGCCTCACGGTGATGTTGCCCCCGGCGCTGCTCCAGTCGCTGAAGGCACTGGCCGGACGCGAGGGCCGCACCCTCTTCACCGTCCTGCTGTCCGCGTACCAGGTGCTGCTGTCGCGCTACAGCGGCCAGGACGACGTCGTCGTCGGCACCCCGGTGGCCGGACGCAACCGCTCCGAGCTGGAGGGCCTCATCGGCCTGTTCGTCAACACGCTCGCCCTGCGCGCGGACCTGTCCGGAGACCCGTCCTTCCAGGCCTTGATGGCCCGGACGCATGAGACGACGCTCGGCGCCTTCGCCCACCAGGACGTGCCCTTCGAGAAGCTGGTGGAGGCACTCCAGCCCGAGCGCAAGCTGAGCAGCACGCCGCTGTTCCAGGTGATGTTCGCCCTGCAGAACGCGCCCCTGCCGCCGCTGCGGGTGCCGGGACTGACGTTGGAAATGCAGCCGATGGACAGCGGCACCAGCCAGGTCGACCTGACGGTGCTGGCCACCGAGCTGCCCCAGGGCCTGCGCCTCGCCGCGGTGTACCGCACGGACCTCTTCGAGGAGCCGACGGTGCGCCGGCTGCTGGCGCACTTCCAGACGCTGCTGGAGGGCCTCGCCGCGCACCCCGAGCGGCGCCTGTCCGAGCTGCCGCTGATGGACGCCGCCGAGCAGCGGCAGTTGCTGCGGGAGTGGAGCACCCAGGCCTCCGACTACCCGCGCGAGTCCACGCTGCCCGAAGTCTTCTCGCAGGTGGTGGCCCGCTTCCCGGACCACGTCGCCGTCGAGTTCGGCTCCTCGCGCCTCACCTACCGTCAGCTCGATGAGCGCTCCAACGCGCTCGCGCACCACCTGCGCCGGCTTGGTGTGAGTGCCGACTCCCGCGTCGCGCTCGCCGTGGAGCGCTCGCTGGAGCTCATCGTCTCCCTCGTCGCCATCCTCAAGGCCGGTGGCGCTTACGTGCCGCTGGACCCGTCCTACCCTCGTGAGCGACTGGCCGGCATGGTGGAGGACACGCGGCCCCAGGCGCTCGTCACCACGCGCGCGCTGTTGTCCCGCCTCCCGGTGGAGGGACTCTCCACCGTGGTGTTGGACGACGCCGCGCTCGCTTCCGAGCCGACGCATGAGCTGACTCCGGCCGCCCTGCCCGACTCGCTGGCCTACGTGGACTTCACCTCCGGCTCCACCGGCCGGCCCAAGGGCGTGGGCACCACCCACCGCAACGTCCTTCGCACCCTGCTGGGCGTCGACTTCGCCCGCTTCGGTCCCGACGAGACGCTGCTGCAGCTGGCCCCCATCTCCTTCGACGCTTCCACGCTCGAAATCTGGGGTGCGCTGTTGCATGGCGCCCGCCTCGTCGTCATGCCTCCCCAGCCTCCCTCCCTGGAGGAGCTGGGCCAGGTGCTCCGTGATTCGAAGGTGACGACGCTCTGGCTGACCGCAGGCCTCTTCACCCAGGTGGTGGAGTCCCACCTCCAGTCCTTGAGTCCGGTGAAGCAGCTGCTCGCCGGTGGCGACGTCGTGCCTCCCGCTCACGCGCGCCGCGTGCTCGAAGAGCTCGGTATCTCCCTCACCAACGGCTATGGCCCCACCGAGACCACCGTCTTCGCTGCCTGCTTCCGCATGACGGACCCGGCGCAGGTGGGCGCCTCCGTGCCCATCGGCCGCCCCATCGGCAGCACGCGGCTGTACGTGCTCGACGCTCACGGCCAGCCCGTGCCCGTGGGCGCCACTGGTGAGCTGTTCATCGGCGGCGATGGCCTCGCTCGCGGTTACGTGGGCCAGCCCGCCCTCACTGCGGAGCGCTTCATCCCCGATGCCTTCAGCGGCGTGCCCGGTGCCCGTCTCTACCGCACGGGAGACCGGGCCCGCTGGCGGGCGGACGGGCTGATGGACTTCCTCGGCCGGGCCGACTCGCAGGTGAAGCTGCGTGGCTTCCGCATCGAGCCGGGTGAAATCGAGTCCGCGCTCTCCGCGCAGCCCGGCGTGCGACAGGCCCTGGTGCTCGTGCGCGAGGACGTGCCCGGCGACAAGCGGCTGGTGGCCTACGTGGTGCCCGCCCCGGGCCATTCAGTGGACACCGGGGTGCTCCGGGACGCCCTCAAGCAGCGGCTGCCCGACTACATGGTGCCCTCGGCGTTCGTCGCGCTGGAGGTGCTGCCCCTCACGGCCAACGGCAAGGTGGACCGCAAGGCCCTGCCCGCTCCCGAGCTGGGCTCCGCTCCTGACCAGTACGTCGCCCCGCGCACACCTACCGAGGAGAAGCTCGCGGCGCTCTGGGTCGAGGTGCTGCGCGTGCCACGCGTGGGCGCCGAGGACAACTTCTTCGAGCTGGGCGGCCACTCCCTCCTGGCCACCCAGGTGGTCTCCCGCATCCGCGTCAGCCTGGGCCTGGAGCTGCCCCTGCGCGAGCTGTTCAAGTTCCCGGTCCTCTCCGCGCTGGCCCGCCACGTGGACTCGGAGCTCCAGGGCCGGCAGCAGGCGCGGCCCACTCCGGAAGTCCTCCTCACGCATCCCGAGGACACAGCGCCCCTGTCCTTCGCGCAGCAGCGGCTGTGGTTCATCGACCAGCTCGAGCCCGGCGGCACCCTCTACAACATGCCCTTCGCGCTGCGGCTGGAGGGCGCGCTGGACGTGGCCGCGCTGGAAGCGTCGCTCACCCAGGTGGTGGACCGCCACGAGTCACTGCGCACCACCTTCGCCGCGCGCGAAGGCCAGCCCGTGCAGCGCATCCACGCGCCCGCGCCCTTCAGCCTGTCCAGGGTGGACCTGCGTGGCGTGCCCGCCTCCGAGCGTCAGCCCGAGGCCCGCCGTCAGGCTGTCGCCGAGGCCACCCGTCCCTTCGACCTGGAGAAGGGGCCACTGCTGCGTGCCGTGCTGCTGCGGCTCGACGACTCCGAACACATCCTGCTGCTGACCCTGCACCACATCGTCTCGGACGGCTGGTCCATGGGCGTGCTCGTACGGGAGATTGGCGTCCTGTACGCGGCGCGCATCTCCGGAGCGCCCGCGGCCCTGCCGCCCCTGCCCATGCAGTACGCGGGCTTCGCGAGCTGGCAGCGCGGCTGGCTCCAGGGCGAGGTGCTCTCGCGGCAGCTCGACTACTGGAGGAAGCAGCTCTCCGGGGCACCCGCCCTGCTGGAGCTGCCCACCGACAGGCCGCGTCCCTCCGTGCCCACGTACCGCGGCGCGAAGCAGCCCCTGTTCATCCCGACGGACCTGGCCGGCGCCATCAAGGCGCTGTCGAAGCGCCTGGGCGTGACGCCGTTCATGACGCTGCTGGCGGCCTTCCAGACGCTGCTGCACCGCTACTCCGGCCAGGACGACATCGTCGTCGGCTCGCCCATCGCCGGCCGCAACCGCGCGGAGACGGAAGGGCTCATCGGCTTCTTCGTCAACACCCTGGTCCTGCGCGCGCGGGTGACTCCGAGCACCACCTTCGCCCAGCTGCTGGAGCAGGTGAAGGAGACCACCCTGGGCGGCTACGAGCACCAGGACGTGCCCTTCGAGAAGCTCGTCGAGGAGCTGAGTCCTCCGCGCGACGCGAGCTACTCGCCGCTCTTCCAGGTCATCTTCGCCTTGCAGAACACGCCCATGGGGGCGCTGGAGCTACCGGGGCTGCGCCTGGAGCCGGTTGAAGCGGGCGAGGCCGGGGCCAAGTTCGACCTGGAGCTCAACTTCATGGAGACGCCCCGGGGCTACCAGGGTGTGCTCCGGTACAGCACGGACCTGTTCGACGACGCGACGGCGACGCGACTGCTGGCGCACTACCAGACGCTGCTGGAGGGCCTCGCCGCGAACCCCGAGCAGCGCCTGTCCGAGCTGCCGCTGATGGACGCCGCCGAGCAGCGGCAGTTGCTGCGGGAGTGGAGCACCAAGGCCTCCGACCATCCGCGCGAGGCCACGATGCCCGAGGCCTTCTCGCAGGTAGTGGCCCGCTTCCCGAACCACGTCGCCGTGGAGTTCGGCTCCGAGCGGCTCACCTACCGGCAGCTCGACGAGCGCTCCAACGCGCTCGCGCACCACCTGCGCCGCCTCGGTGTGGGGGCCGACTCCCGCGTCGCGCTCGCCGTTGAGCGCTCGCTGGAGCTCATCGTCTCCCTCGTCGCCATCCTCAAGGCCGGTGGCGCCTACGTCCCGCTGGACCCGTCCTACCCCCGTGAGCGACTGGCCGGCATGGTGGAGGACTCGGCGCCCCAGGCGCTCGTCACCACACGCGCGCTGTTGCCCCGCCTCCCGGTGGAAGGACTCGCCACCGTGGTGTTGGAGGACGCCGCGCTCGCTTCCGAGCCGACGCATGCGCTGACTCCGGCCGCCCTGCCCGACTCGCTCGCCTACGTGGACTTCACCTCCGGCTCCACCGGCAGGCCCAAGGGCGTGGGCACCACCCACCGCGGCGTGCTGCGCACCCTCCTCGGCGCCGACTACGCCCGCTTCGGGCCCGACGAAGTCCTCCTCCAGTTCGCCCCCATCTCCTTCGACGCCTCCACCTTCGAAATCTGGGGCGCGCTGCTGCACGGCGCTCGTCTCGTCGTCATGCCTCCGCAGGCGGCGTCGCTGGAGGAGCTGGGCCACGTCATCCAGTCCTCGGGCGTCACCACGCTGTGGGCCACCATTGGCCTGTTCACCCAGCTGGTGGACAACCCGCCCCCGGGGCTGAGCACGGTGAAGCACGTCATGACGGGCGGCGACGTGGTGTCGCCTGCCCACGTGCGCCGCGCGGTGGAAGAGCTGCGCATCCCCGTCACCGCCATGTACGGCCCCACCGAGACGACGGTGTTCGCCACGTCCTACCCGGTGACTCGCGCGGAGCAGGTGGGCACCTCCGTGCCCATCGGCCGCCCCATCGGCAGCACGCAGCTGTACGTGCTGGACGCGCACGGCCGGCCGGTACCCGTCGGTGTCATCGGAGAGCTCTACGTCGGTGGCGACGGCCTTGCGCGCGGCTACCTGGGCCAGCCCGCCCTCACCGCCGAGCGCTTCATCCCCGACGCCTTCAGCGGCGTGCCCGGTGCCCGCCTCTACCGCACCGGAGACCTGGTCCGCTGGCGCAATGACGGCGTGCTGGACTTCGTCGGCCGCGCGGACACCCAGGTCAAGGTGCGCGGCTTCCGCATCGAGCTGGGCGAAGTGCAGGCCGTCCTCTCCACCTTCCCGAGCGTCCGCGAAGCCGTGGTGGTGAGCCGCGCGGACGTGCACGGCGCCAAACGCCTCGTCGGCTACGTCGCCGCCCCCGAGTCGCTCGACGTCGCCGCGCTGCGCGCCTTCCTGGTGCAGCGACTGCCCGAGTACATGGTGCCGTCCGCCCTGGTGCGGCTGGACGCCCTGCCCCTCACCGCCAACGGCAAGGTGGACCGCAAGGCCCTGCCCGCCCCCGAGTCGATGGCCGCTCCCGCCACGGCGGCCTACGTCGCTCCGCGCACCCCCACCGAAGAGAAGCTCGCGACGCTCTGGGCCGAGGTGCTCGGTCTGCCGCGCGTGGGCGCCGAGGACAACTTCTTCGAGGTGGGCGGCCACTCGCTGCTGGCCACCCGCGTCGTCTCCCGCATCCGCGCGTCCTTCGGCGTGGAGCTTCCGCTGCGCGAGCTGTTCCGAGCGCCCACCGTCGCCGCGCTCGCCGCGCGCATCGAGGCCTCCGTGAGCGCCGGTGAGGCCGGGACACTGCCGCCCATCGAGCGCGTGTCGCGCGCGCAGAAGCTTCCCCTGTCGTACTCGCAGCAGCGCGTGTGGTTCCTGGACCAGCTCGAGCCCGGCAGTGCGGCCTTCAACATGCCGTTCACCCTGGAGCTGGCCGGCACCCTCGACGCCGAGGCGATGCGGCGGGCCCTGGAAGCCCTGGTGCACCGCCACGAGTCCCTTCGCACCACGTTCCACGGCGAGTCCGAGGGCCCCGTGCAGCGCATCAACGCGCCCGCTCCGCTGGAGATGGCCCTCATCGACCTGAGCGGTCTGCCCCCGGAGCAGCGCGAGGCGGACGCGCGGCGGCGCATCAACGCGGAGTCCCTGAGCCCCTTCGACCTCGCGGCCGGCCCGCTGCTGCGCGCCATGCTCCTGAAGCTCGGGGAGCAGTCACACGTGCTGCTGCTCAACGTCCACCACATCGTGGCGGACGGCTGGTCCATGAGCGTCCTGGTGCGGGAGCTCGGTGTCGCCTACCCCGCGCTCACCGCGGGTGTGCCCTTCGTCCTGCCGGCGCTCTCGCTCCAGTACCCGGACTACGCCGCCTGGCAGCGGAAGTGGCTGGACGGGGCGGAGCTGGAGAAGCAGCTCACCTGGTGGCGGCGCCAGCTCGACGGCGCGGCGCAGGACCTGGAGCTGCCCACCGACAGACCACGCAACCACGACGCCTCGCCTCCGGGCGCCCTGGCTCCCGTCGTGCTGCCTCGCGCACTGGCCGAGGCCGTGGAGACCTTCTGCAACCGCGAAGGCCTCACGCCCTTCATGCTCTTCCTGGCGGCCTTCCAGCTGCTGCTGTCGCGCTACTCCGGGCAGGACGACATCTCCGTCGGCTCGCCCGTGGCCGGCCGCAACCGCGTCGAGCTGGAGGGGCTCGTCGGCTTCTTCCTCAACACGCTGGTGCTGCGCACCCGCCTGGACGGCGACCCCACCGTGCGCGAGCTGCTGGGCCGCGTGCGTGAGATGGCGCTGGGCGCCTATGCCCACCAGAACGTCCCCTTCGAGCGGCTCCAGCCCATGCGTGATTTGCGCCAGGCGCCGCTGTTCCGGGTGATGTTCATCCTGCAGAACATGCCGCCCGCGGAGCTGACCGTGCCCGGGTTGGCGATGCGCAGCGCTCCTCTGGGAGACCACACCGCCAAGTTCGACCTGACGCTGACGCTGACGCGAACCCCGGAAGGCTTTGATGGCGCGCTGGACTACCGCGCCGACCTGTTCGAGGCGTCCACCGCGCAGCGCATGGCGCGCCACCTGCGCACTCTCGTGGAGGCCATCGTCGCCGCCCCGGGCAAGCGTCTGTCCGCGCTGTCCCTCCTCTCCGGCGAGGAGCGGCAGCGGCTGCTGGTGGACTGGAATGCCACCCGCGCGGACTTCCCCGAGGCCTGCATCCACGCGCTCTTCGAGGCGCAGGCGCGCCGCGCGCCCGACGCGCGGGCCGCCTCCTTCGAGGGACAGCACCTGACCTACGCGCAGCTCGACGCGAAGGCCAACCAGCTCGCCCACGCGATGCGCCGCCGGGGCGTCGGGCCCGAGGTGCGCGTCGCGCTCAGCGTGGAGCGCTCGCTGGACATCGTCGTGGGCCTGCTCGGCATCCTCAAGGCCGGTGGCGCCTGGGTGCCCGTGGATCCGCTCCTGCCCCGTGAGCGCCTGGCCTTCATGCTGGAGGACAGCGGCGCTTCGGTGCTGCTGACGCAGTCCGTGCTGCTGGAGCGCTTCCCCGAGGCGCACCACGCGCGTGCGTTCTGCCTGGACTCCGAGAAGGACGCGCTTGCTCGTGAGAGCACCGATGCGCCGGTGACGGGCGTGGCCCCGTACCACCTGGCCTACCTGCTCTACACGTCCGGAAGCACCGGCACGCCCAAGGGCACCGCCGTGGAGCACCGCAGCGTCGCGAACCTGGTGACGCATGAAGCGGTGGCGTACGGCATCGGCCCTGGCAGCCGCGTGTTGCAGTTCGCCAGCCTCTCCTTCGACCTGTCGGTGGAGGAGATCTTCACCACGCTGTGCTCCGGGGCCTCGCTGCTTCTGTCGCCCCTGGAGAAGCTGATGCCGGGCGCGCCGCTGCAGAAGATGCTGCGCGAAGAGGCCCTCACCGTCATCAGCCTCACGCCCGCGGCGCTGGCCGCCACCTCGGCGGAAGGACTGCCCGAGCTGCGCACGGTCATCTCCGGTGGCGAAGCCCTGCCCGCCGACGTGGTGGCGCGCTGGGCTCCGGGCCGACGCCTGCTCAACACCTACGGCCCGACAGAGGCCACGGTGATTGCCACCCTCGCTGAGTGCGTGGCGGACGGACGCGTGCCCTCCATCGGCCGGCCCCTGGCCAACGTGCGCGCCTACGTCCTGGACGTGCGCGGCGAGCCGGTGCCCCTGGGCGTGAAGGGCGAGCTGTACGTGGGCGGCGTCGGCGTGGCGCGCGGCTACGCGGGCCGCCCCGCGCTCACCGCCGAGCGCTTCGTGCCGGACCGCTTCTCGGGCGAGGCGGGCGCGCGCCTGTACCGCACCGGCGACGTGGTGCGCTGGCGCGAGGACGGCACGCTCGACTTCGTCGGCCGCGCGGACGCGCAGGTCAAGGTGCGTGGCTTCCGCATCGAGCTGGGCGAAGTGGAGTCCGCGCTGGCGAAGCTGCCCGCGGTGCGCGAGGCTGTCGTCGTCGCGCGTGAGGACGGCCCCGGTGGCAAGCGCCTCGTGGGCTACGCGGTGGCGCACGAGGGTACCCAGACGGACGGCGCCACGCTGCGCGCCGCCCTGAAGGAGACGCTGCCCGAGTACATGGTGCCCTCGGCCATCGTGGTGCTGCCGGCGATGCCGCTCACGTCCAACGGCAAGGTGGACCGCAAGGCCCTGCCCGCCCCGGACTTCGTGAGCGACGCTCGGGACTACGTCGCGCCCCGCACGCCCACCGAGGAGCGCCTCGCGGCACAGTGGACTCAGCTCCTCGGCGTCGAGCGCGTTGGCGCCAGCGACAACTTCTTCGACCTGGGCGGCCACTCCCTGCTGGCCACGCAGGCCATCAGCCGCATCCGCGCTGCCTTCGGCGTGGAGCTGCCCCTGCGCGAGCTGTTCGTTGCCCCCACCCTCGAAGGCGTGGCGCGCCTGATTGACGCCGCCCTCCCGGGTGGGAGCACGCCCGCGGCACCCCGGCAGCGCGAGGTCCGCGCGCTGTCACTGCCGGTCCTTCCCCTGGAAGAAGTCGCCGCGCGCGAGCAGGCGAAGCCCCGCTCCGTGGAGGGCGACACCTCCGGGGCCCCGCTGACGCCCGAGGTGCGCCAGCGGGTGCTGGTGGAGTGGAACGCCACCGCCACCGAGTACCCGCGTGGCTCCACCCTGCCCGAGGTCTTCGCTCAGGTGGTGGCCCGCTTCCCCGACAAGGTCGCCGTCGAGTTCGGCGACGCGAAGCTCACCTACCGGCAGCTCGACGCGCGCGCCAACCAGCTCGCGTGGCATCTGCGCGGCCTGGGTGTGTCCACCGACTCGCGCGTGGCGCTGGGCGTGGACCGCTCGCTGGAACTGATTGTCTCCCTCGTCGCCATCCTCAAGGCCGGCGGCGCGTACGTGCCGCTGGACGCGTCGTACCCCCGCGAGCGCCTCGTGGCCATGCTGGAGGACTCGGGCCCGAGCGTGCTCGTCACCACGCGCGCGCTGCTGTCGAAGCTGCCTTCCCAGGGGCTCGCCACGGTGGTGCTGGAGGACGTGGAGTTGTCCGGCCTGCCCACGCACGCGCCGCCTTCCACCGCCCTGCCCGACAGCCTCGCGTACATCGACTTCACCTCCGGTTCCACCGGCCGGCCCAAGGGCGTGGGCACGCGCCAGTCCGCCGTGCTGCGCACCGTCTTCGGCAACGACTACGCGCGCCTCGGGCCGGAGGAAACCTTCCTCCTGCTCGCCCCCATCTCCTTCGATGCCTCCACGCTGGAGCTCTGGGGCCCGCTGCTGCATGGCGCGCGGCTGGCCGTCTTCCCGCCCCACTCGCCCTCTGACGTCTTCGAGCTGGAGCAGGTGCTGGAGAAGCACGGCGTGACGACGCTGCACCTCACCGCCGGCCTCTTCACCCAGGTGGTGGACAGCAACCTCTCCGCGCTGCGCAACGTGAGGCAGTTGCTCACCGGCGGTGACGTGGTGAGCGCCCCCCACGTCCGCCGGGTGCTGGAAGGAATGTTCATTCCGGTGACGGCCTGCTACGGCCCCACCGAGGGCACCCTCTTCACCTCCTGCCACCGCATGACGGACGTGTCCCACGTGGGCACCTCCGTCCCCATCGGCCGGCCCATCGGCAACACCCAGGTGTACGTGCTGGACGCCTCCGGTCAGCCCGTGGCCCCGGGCGTCATCGGTGAGTTGTTCGCCGGTGGTGACGGTCTCGCCCGTGGCTACGTCGGCCAGCCCGCCCTCACCGCCGAGCGCTTCGTCCCCAACCCCTTCTCTTCTGTGCCCGGCGCACGCCTGTACCGCACGGGTGACCTGGGCCGCTGGCGGCAGGACGGCGTGCTGGAGTTCCTCGGCCGCGCCGACGCGCAGGTGAAGGTGCGCGGCTACCGCATCGAGCTGTCCGAGGTCGAAGCCGCCCTGCTCGCCATCCCCGAGGTGCGCGAGGCCGTCGTGGTGGCCCGCGAGGACTCGCCCGGCGACAAGCGCCTGGTCGCCTACGTCGTCGCGCCCCCGTCGCTGGACCTGCACGCTCTGCGCGAGACCCTCAAGCAGCGGCTCCCCGAGTACATGGTGCCCTCCGCCCTGGGCCGCCTGGACGCGCTGCCGCTCACCGCCAACGGCAAGGTGGACCGCAAGGCACTCCCGGCCCCTTCGGCCTTCCAGGACCGCGTCCCCTCCCGTCCGCCTCGCACCGACTGCGAGCGCGAGCTGGCGGCGCTCTGGGCCCGCGTCCTCCACCTGGACACCGTTGGCGCGGAGGACGACTTCTTCGATCTGGGTGGCCACTCCCTGACGGCCACGCAGGTGCTCTCGCGCATCCGCCAGCACTTCGGCGTGGAGCTGTCGTTCCGCGACTTCTTCGCCGCGCCCACCATCGCGGCGCTGGCAGAGCGCATCGAGGCGCAGGCGGGCACGCGGACCTCCACCTCCCAGCCGCTGCTCCGTCCCCGGAAGGACGGCGGGCCGCTGCCGCTGTCCTTCGCACAGCAGCGCCTGTGGTTCTTCGCGAAGCTCGACCCCGAGAGCACCGCCTACAACCTCCCCTTCGCCGTGCGGATGGACGGCGAGCTCGACGTGCCCGCGCTCGCCACCAGCCTGCGCGAGCTGCTCCAGCGCCACGAGTCCCTGCGCACCACCTTCCACGAGCACGAGCACCAGCCCGTCCAGGTCATCGACGCCAGCCCCACCCTGCCCGCGGGCTGGGTGGACCTGGAGGCCCTGCCCGAAGCCGAGCGTGAGGACTCGCTCCAGCGCGCCCTCGAATACGAGGCCGGGCAGCCCTTCAACCTGGAGACGGGGCCGCTCTGGCGCGTCCTCCTGGTGCGCCAGTCGGCGGAGCAGCACGTGCTGCTGCTCACCCTGCACCACGTCATCGCGGACGGCTGGTCCATGGGCGTGCTCGTCCAGGAGCTGGCCACGCTCTACACGGCCCATGCCGAGGGCCGCGCCGCGCGCCTGGAGCCGCTGCCGGTGCAGTACGCCGACTTCGCGCTCTGGCAGCGCGACTGGCTGCGCGACGAGGCCCTGGAGGCCGAGCTGGGCTGGTGGAGGCAGCAGCTCCACGGCGCGCCCCGCGCCCTCGCCCTGCCCACCGACAGGCCGCGTCCCACGACGCAGTCGACTCGCGGCGCCGGGCATCCGTTCCACTTCCCGCACGAGCTGTCGGATGCGCTCGAAGCACTGTGCCGTCAGGAGGGAGCCACGCCCTCCATGGTGGTGCTCGCCACCTTCCAGGCGCTGCTGGCCCGCTACTCCGGGCAGGACGACGTCAGCGTCGGCATGCCCATCGCCGGCCGGACGCATGCGGAGCTGGAAGGGCTCATCGGCTTCTTCGTCAACACGCTGGTGCTGCGCACGAAGCTGGACGGAGACCCCAGCTTCCGCGCGCTGCTCGGCCGCGTGCGGGACATGACGCTCGGTGCCTACGCCCACCAGGACGTGCCCTTCGAGAAGCTGGTGGAGGCGCTGCGCCCCGAGCGCGAGGCCGGACGCACGCCGCTCTTCCAGGTGATGCTCGCGTTCCAGAACGCGCCCATGCCGGAGATGATGGGCGCGGGGCTGAAGCTGAACCCCCTCACGGCGGAGCATCGCTCGGCGAAGTTCGACCTCACCCTGGCCCTCACCGACCGGGGCGAGGGCATCAAGGGTCAGCTCGAGTACAGCACCGACCTGTTCAATGCCACGACGGCAGCGCGGATGGTTGAACACCTGCGCGTGCTGCTGGAGTCGGCGCTGGCGAATCCGGACCGCCCGCTCTCCCGCGTGTCCTTCCTCACGGAAGACGAACGGCACCTCCTGTTCCACGCCTGGAGGGAGCCGGACGCCGCCACGGTGGGAGACGGCTGCCTGCACCGGCTCGTCCAGGCGCAGGCGCGTCTCACGCCCGACGCGGTGGCCGCGGAGCATGACGGCCAGACGCTCACCTGGCGCGAGCTGCACCAGCGCGCCCGCGAGGTCCACCGGGCGCTGTTCAAGCGCGGGCTGGCCGAGCTGCCCGAGCCGCCTCCGCTCACGCCCGTTTCGCGCGCGGAGCCGCTGCCGCTCTCCTTCGCCCAGCAGCGACTGTGGTTCATCGACCAGCTCGAGCCCGGCACGCCCGCGTACAACATCCCCATCGGCGTGAGGCTGGAAGGCGTGCTCCACGTGGACGCGCTCCAGCGCGCGCTCGCCGAGCTGGTGCGCCGCCACGAGTCGCTGCGCACCACCTTCCGCGAGCACGAGGGCCAGCCCGTCCAGCACATCGCTCCCGCGTACGAGCTGCCGCTGCCCGTGGTGGACCTGAGCGCCCACGGAGCGGCCGCCCTCGACGAGGCGAAGCGCCTGCTCTCACGCGAGGCCGCCCACCGCTTCAACCTGGCCACGGGCCCGCTGCTGAACACCCTGTTGCTGCGGCTGGCTCCGGCCGAGCACGTGCTGGTGCTCAACCTGCACCACATCGTCTCGGACGGCTGGTCCATGGGCGTGCTGGTGCGTGAAGTCGCCGCCAACTACGAAGCCTTCCGCCATGACAGGGCCTCACCGCTCCCCGCGCTACCGGTGCAGTACGCCGACTACGCCGTCTGGCAGCGCGAGTGGCTGCAGGCGGAGGTGCTCGATGCCCAGCTCGGCTACTGGCGCCGCCACCTCGCGGGCGCCGCGACGCTGCAGCTCCCCACCGACAAGCCTCGCCCACCGGTGCAGACCTTCCATGGCGGCCAGCTTCCCGTCCACCTGCCGCGAGCCCTGACCCAGACGCTCAAGACGCTCTGCCAGCGCGAGGGCGTCACCCCGTTCATGGTGCTGCTGGCCTCCTGGCAGGCCCTGCTCGCGCGCTACTCGGGGCAGGAGGACATCAGCGTGGGCTCGCCCATCGCTGGACGTCAGCGTGGCGAGCTGGAAGGCCTCATCGGCTTCTTCGTCAACACGCTGGTGCTGCGCACCCAGGTGCGCGGCGGCGAGTCCTTCCGCCAGCTGCTCCAGCAGGTGAGGGAGACGGCCGTGGGTGCCTACGCCCACCAGGACGTGCCCTTCGAGCGACTGGTAGAGGAGCTGCGTCCCGAGCGGGACCGGAGTCGCGCTCCGCTCTTCCAGGTCAGCTTCGCACTGCAAAACGTCCAGGCCGCCGCCGGCGCCCAGCCGCGTTCCGAACTCGCCCTGCGCCCGTTGGAGGTGGACGACCGCGCCGTCAAGTTCGACCTGGAGCTGAGCCTGGCGGAGTTCCAGGACGGCTACCGGGGTGAGCTCGGCTACAACACCGACCTGTTCGACGGCGCCACCGCCGCGCGGATGGCCGAGCACTTCCGCGTGCTGGTGGAAGCCCTGGTCGCCCGGCCCGAGGCCCCGCTGGGCTCCATCTCCCTGCTGACGGAAGCGGAGCGGCACCAGGTCCTGGTGGAGTGGAACGCCACCGCCACGGACTTCGCGGGCGACGCATGCGTCCACCAGCGCGTCGAGGCACAGGCGCGGCGCGCTCCGGATGCGCTGGCCGTGGAGTCCGACGACGCACGCCTCACCTACCGGGAGCTGGACGCGCGCGCCAACCAGCTCGCGCGTCTCCTGCTGCGCCGGGGCGTTCGCACGGGCGACCGCGTCGCGCTCTGCGTGCAGCGCTCCCCCGACATGGTGGTGGGCCTGCTCGGCATCCTCAAGGCCGGCGCCGCCTACGTGCCGCTGGCCCCGGACTACCCGCGCGAGCGCCTGGCCTTCATGCTCCAGGACTGCGGCGCCCGCGTGCTGCTCACCCAGCACTCCCTCCTGGGCCTGTTGCCCGAGGGCACGGACGTCGTGTGCCTCGACTCCAGCGAGGACTCCTTCTCGCGCGAGGACACGGGCGCACCAGCCGTCTCCGTCACCGCGGACGACGCCGCCTACGTCATCTACACGTCGGGCAGCACCGGCCAGCCCAAGGGCGTCGTCATCCCCCATGGCGCCCTCGTCAACCACATGGCGTGGTTCCTCTCCGCTTTCGGCATCACCGCCGAAGACAGGGTGCTGCAGAAGACGCCGCTGAGCTTCGACGCCTCCGTCTGGGAGTGCTGGGCCTCGCTCATGGTGGGCGCGCCCCTCGTCCTCGCTCCGCCCGAGGCCCATCGCGACCCGGCCGCCCTCGTGGCCTGCGTGGTGCGCCAGCGCGTCACCGTCCTCCAGGTGGTGCCCTCCATGCTCCGCTTCATGCTGGAGGAGGAGGGACTGCGCGCCGCCACGCACCTGCGCTGGCTGTTCTGCGGCGGTGAGGCCCTGGCCTCCGAGCTGGCCCCGCGCCTGCGCGCACTGCTGCCCGAGACGCGGCTGGTCAACCTGTACGGCCCCACCGAAACCACTATCGACGCCACGTCCGCGCTGGCCACAGGCCAGGAGCGCGGCACCACCGTGCCCATCGGCCGGCCGGTGGCCAACACCCGCCTCTACGTGCTCGACGGGCACCTGCGGCCCGTGCCGCCGGGAGTGCCAGGAGAGCTGTTCATCGGCGGCGCGCAGCTCGCCCACGGCTACCTGGACCGGCCCGCGCTCACCGCCGAGCGCTTCGTGCCCGACGCTTTCGCCTCCACTCCGGGCGCGCGCCTGTACCGCACCGGGGACCAGGTGCGCTGGCTTCGCGACGGCTCGCTGGAGTACCTCGGCCGCGCCGATGCGCAGGTGAAGCTGCGTGGCTTCCGCATCGAGCCGGGCGAAGTCGAAGCCGCCCTGCTCGCCTTCCCCGACGTCACGCAGGCCGTGGCCCTGGTGCGCGAGGACGTCGCTGGCGCCCCACGCCTCGCCGGCTACGTCACCGCTCCCGCCTCGCTCGACACCGCCGCCCTGCGCACCTTCCTCCTGCAGCGGCTGCCTGAGTACATGGTGCCCTCCGCCTTCGTGGTGCTGGAGGCGCTGCCGCTGACGCCCAACGGCAAGGTGGACAGGAAGGCCCTGCCCGTCCCAGACGCGGCCTCGTCCGCCGACTCCTTCGTCGCTCCGCGCACGCCCACCGAGGAGAAGCTGGCGGCCATCTTCGCGGCCATCCTCCGACTGCCCCAGGTGAGCGTCACCGGGAACTTCTTCGAGCTGGGTGGACACTCGCTGCTGGCCACGCAGGTCATCTCCCGCATCCGCTCCCAGCTCGGCGTGGAGCTGCCCCTGCGCGCCTTCTTCGAGGCGCCCACCGTCGCCGCCCTCGCCGAGCGCATCGACGCCACGGGAGCCTCCCACCCGGAGACGGCGCCCGCGCTCGTCCCCGTGCCCCGCACGGGCCCGCTGCCGCTGTCCTTCGCGCAGCAGCGCCTGTGGTTCCTGGACCAGTTCCAGCCCGGCGGCTCCACGTACAGCATGCCGGCCTTCGTGCGCATGGAGGGAGCGCTCGACACGGACGCCCTGCGCCGCGCGCTTTCCGAGCTGGCCAGCCGCCACGAAGCCCTGCGCACCACCTTCACCCAGCAGGAGGGCCAGCCCCTCCAGGTCATCGCACCGCATGCCAGCCTGCCGCTGGAGACGGTGGACCTCAGCGCCTTGCAGCCCGAGGCCGCCCGCGCCGAGCTGGAGCGACAGCTGCGGGACGAAGCCCTCCGGCCCTTCAACCTCGCCACCGGCCCGCTGGTCCGCGCGCTGCTGCTGAAGCTGGGCACCGCCGAGCACGTGTTCGCGCTCAACATGCACCACATCGTCTCGGACGGCTGGTCCATGGGCGTGCTGGTGCGCGAAGTCGCCGCCCTCTACGAAGCCTTCACCCAGGGCCGGCCCTCGCCCCTGCCGCCGCTGCCCATCCAGTACGCGGACTACGCCGTCTGGCAGCGCCAGTGGTTGCAGGGCGAGGTGCTGGAAGCACAGCTCGCATACTGGAAGCAGCACCTCTCCGGCGTCGCCACCCTGGAGCTGCCCACCGACAAGCCCCGCCCGCCCGTGCAGACCTTCCACGGCGCACACGTGCCCGTGGTCCTGTCGCGCGCCACGTCCGAGCAGCTCAAGGCGCTCTGCCAGCGCGAGGGCACCACACCCTTCATGGCGCTGCTCGCCGCATACCAGGTGCTCCTGGCCCGCTACTCGGGCCAGCAGGACATCTCCGTCGGCTCACCCATCGCCAGCCGGCAGCGCGCGGAGCTCGAGGGGCTCATCGGCTTCTTCGTCAACACCCTGGTGATGCGCTCCCAGGTGGAGCACGGCGCGTCCTTCGTCCACCTGCTGCGACAGGTGAAGGAGTCGGCGCTCGGTGCCTACGCCCACCAGGACGTGCCCTTCGAGCGACTGGTGGAAGAGCTGAAGCTCGTGCGGGACACGAGCCGCAGTCCGCTCTTCCAGGTGTTCTTCGCCCTGCAGAACACGCCCACCGCCTCGGCGCAGGGCAAGGGGCTGGCGCTGCGCCCGGTCGAGGTGGACAACCCGACCATCAAGTTCGAGCTGCAGCTCGACCTGCTGGAGGCCCCGGAGGGCTACCAGGGGGCGCTGAGCTACAACACCGACCTGTTCGAGCCGGCGACCATCGGCCGGATGGCGGAGCACTTCCGCGCGCTCGTGGAGGCGCTCGTCTCCCGGCCCGAGGCACCGCTCTCCGCTGTCTCCATGCTCACCGCGGCCGAGCGTCGGCAGGTGCTGGTGGAGTGGAACTCCACCGCCACCGAGTACCCGCGCGCCTCCACCGTGCCCGAGGTCTTCGCGCAGGTGGTGGCCCGTCACGGGGACAAGGTCGCCGTCGAGTTCGGTGACGAGAAGCTCACCTACCGGCAGCTCGACGCGCGCGCCAATCAGCTCGCCTGGCACCTGCACGGCATGGGCGTGACCACCGACTCGCGCGTGGCCATTGCCCTGGAGCGCTCGCTGGAGCTGATTGTCTCCCTCGTCGCCATCCTCAAGGCCGGCGGCGCCTACGTCCCGCTGGACCCGTCGTATCCCCGTGAGCGCCTCGCCGCCATGGTGGAGGACGCTCAGCCGCGCGTGCTCATCACCTCGCGCGAGTTGCTGGCGAAGCTGCCCGCTGAAGTGCCGTCTACCGTGGTGCTGGGAGACGTATCCCTGGAGGGCCAGCCCACGTCGGCTCTGCCCGTGGCCGCGCTGCCCCAGAGCCTCGCGTACATCGACTTCACCTCCGGCACCACGGGCCGGCCCAAGGGTGTCGGCACTCCTCAGGCCGCCGTGCTGCGCACCGTCTTCGGCAACGACTACGCGCACCTCGGCCCAGATGAGACCTTCCTCCTCATCGCGCCCGTGTCCTTCGATGCCTCCACCCTGGAGCTGTGGGGCCCGCTGCTCCACGGCGCGCGGCTCGTCGTCTTCCCGCCGCACTCGCCTTCCGACTTGAAGGAGCTGGAGTCGGTGCTGGTGAAGCACGGCGTGACGACGTTGCACCTCACCGCCGGCCTCTTCACCCAGGTGGTGGACCACAACTTCTTCAGCCTGCGCTCCCTTCGCCAGGTGCTGACGGGGGGTGACGTGGTGAGCGCGCCGCACGTGCGCCGCGTCCTCGAGGAGCTGCGCATTCCCGTCACGGCCTGCTACGGCCCCACGGAGACCACGCTCTTCGCCTCCACCCACCGCATGACTTCGGTGGAGCACGTCGGCACCTCCGTGCCCATCGGCAAGCCCATCGGGAACACGCGCGTGTACCTGCTGGACACCTCCGGTCAGCCCGTGCCCGTCGGCGTCGTGGGTGAGCTGTTCATCGGCGGCGACGGCGTGGCTCGGGGCTACGTTGGCCAGCCTTCGCTCACCGCGGAGCGCTTCGTTCCCGACTCCTTCTCCGGCGTGCCCGGAGCCCGCCTCTACCGCACGGGCGACCTCGCCCGCTGGCGGGGTGACGGCGTGCTGGAGTTCCTCGGCCGTGTCGATGCGCAGGTGAAGGTGCGCGGCTTCCGCGTCGAACTGGCCGAGGTGGAGACCGCCCTCCGCGCCTTCGTCGGCGTGGGAGAGGCCCTGGCGCTGGTGCGCGAGGACGTCCCCGGAGACAAGCGCATCGTCGGCTACGTCGCGGCGCCCGAGTCACTCGACGTCCCCGCGCTGCGCGCTCACCTGAAGCAGCGGCTGCCCGAGTACATGGTGCCCTCCGCGCTGGTGCGACTGGACGCCTTCCCGCTGACTGCGAACGCCAAGGTGGACCGCAAGGCGCTGCCCGCGCCGGAGGCGGTGTCGTCCGCTCCGGACGCGGCCTACGTCGCCCCGAGGACACCCACCGAGGAGCTGCTGGCCGGAGTCTTCGCCCAGGTGCTGCGCGTGCCGCGCGTGGGCGTATCCGACAACTTCTTCGAGTTGGGTGGACACTCGCTGCTCGCGACCCAGCTCATCTCGCGCCTGCGCGCCACCTTCGGCGTGGAGCTGCCCCTGCGCGTCCTCTTCGAGGCGCCGACGCTCGAGGCGCTCGCAACGCGTGTCGATTCCGCACGGGAGTCCGCTTCGGGGAACCTGGCGCCCGCCATCGTCCCCGTGCCCCGCACGGGCGCACTGACCCTGTCCTTCGCGCAGCAGCGGCTGTGGTTCATCGACCAGCTCGAACCCAACAGTCCCGCCTACAACATGCCCGCCTTCGTGCGCATGGACGGCCTGCTCGACGTGGCGGCCCTGCAGCGCGGCTTCGATGAGCTGGTGCACCGCCACGAAGCCCTGCGCACCACCTTCACCCAGCAGGAGGGCCAGCCCCTCCAGCTCATCTCTCCTCACGGGAAGCTGCCGCTGGAACTGGTGGACCTCAGCGACCTGGAGCCCCAGGCCGCCCGCGCCGAGCTGGAGCGACGGCTGCGCGAGGAGACCCTGCGCCCCTTCAACCTCGCCACCGGACCGCTGGTGCGCGCGCAGTTGCTGAAGCTGGGCGCCACCGAGCACGTGCTCGCCCTCAACATGCACCACATCGTCTCGGACGGTTGGTCCATGGGCGTGCTGGTGCGTGAAGTCGCCGCCCTCTACGAGGCCTTCTCCCAGGGCCGGCCCTCGCCCCTGCCGACGCTGCCCATCCAGTACGCCGACTACGCCGCCTGGCAGCGCCAGTGGCTGCAGGGCGAAGTGCTGGACGAGCAGCTCGGCTACTGGAAGCAGCACCTCTCCGGCCTCACCACCCTGGAGCTGCCCACCGACAAGCCCCGCCCGCCCGTGCAGACGTTCAACGGCGCGGAGGTGCCCGTCGCGCTCTCGCTCACTGCCTCCGAGCAGCTCAAGGCGCTCTGCCAGCAGGAGGGCGCCACGCCCTTCATGGCGTTGCTTGCCGCCTTCCAGGTGTTGCTGTCCCGCTACTCGGGGCAGCAGGACATCACCGTCGGCTCGCCGATTGCCGGCCGTCAGCGTGGAGAGCTGGAAGGCCTCATCGGCTTCTTCGTCAATACGCTGGTGCTGCGCTCCCACGTGGACGCCCCGTCCTCCTTCGTCCACCTGCTGCGGCAGGTGAAGGAGTCCTCGCTGGGCGCCTATGCCCACCAGGACGTGCCCTTCGAGCGACTGGTGGAGGTGCTGCAGCCCACGCGCGACATGAGTCGCAGCCCGCTCTTCCAGGTCATCTTCGCCCTGCAGAACGCGCCCACGGCGTCGGCTCAGGGCAAGGGCCTGGCGCTGCGCCCGCTCGAGGTGGGCAACCCCGCCATCAAGTTCGACCTGGAGCTGGGCCTGACGGACTCGTCGGAGGGCTACCAGGGCTCGCTGGGCTACAACACCGACCTGTTCGAGCCGGCGACCATCAGCCGGATGGCGGAGCACTTCCGCACGCTCGTGGAAGCGCTCGTGGCCCGGCCCGAGGCCCCCCTCGCCTCCGTGTCCATGCTGTCCGCGGCCGAGCGCCAGCAGGTGCTGGTGGAGTGGAATGCCACCGCCACCGACTACCCGCGCGGCTCCACCCTGCCCGAGGTCTTCGCGCAGGTGGTGGCCCGTCACGGGGACAAGGTCGCCGTCGAGTTCGGTGACGAGAAGCTCACCTACCGGCAGCTCGACGCGCGCGCCAATCAGCTCGCCTGGCACCTGCACGGCATGGGCGTGACCACCGACTCGCGCGTGGCCATTGCCCTG
>NZ_JAAIYA010000015.1:6322-41539 GCF_010894405.1 Pyxidicoccus caerfyrddinensis | reverse complement strand
CAAGGTCGCCGTCGAGTTCGGTGACGAGAAGCTCACCTACCGGCAGCTCGACGCGCGCGCCAATCAGCTCGCCTGGCACCTGCACGGCATGGGCGTGACCACCGACTCGCGCGTGGCCATTGCCCTGAATCGCTCGCTGGAGCTGATTGTCTCGCTCGTCGCCATCCTCAAGGCCGGCGGCGCCTACGTCCCGCTGGACCCGTCGTATCCCCGTGAGCGCCTCACGGCCATGGTGGAGGATGCCCGTCCGCGCGTGCTCGTCACCTCGCGCGAGCTGCTCACGAAGCTATCCATCGAGGGCCTGTCTCCCGTGGTGCTGGGTGAGGTGTCCCTGGAGGGCCAGCCGACACATGCGCCGCCTCGGGCCGCGCTGCCCGACAGTCTCGCGTACATCGACTTCACCTCTGGCTCCACGGGCCGGCCCAAGGGCGTCGGCACTCCTCAGGCCGCCGTGCTGCGCACCGTCTTCGGCAACGACTACGCGCACCTCGGCCCGGATGAGACGTTCCTCCTCATCGCGCCCGTGTCCTTCGATGCGTCCACGCTGGAGCTGTGGGGCCCGCTGCTCCACGGCGCGCGGCTCGTCGTCTTCCCGCCGCACTCGCCTTCCGACTTGAAGGAACTGGAGGCCGTCCTCACGAAGCACGGCGTGACGACGCTGCACCTCACCGCCGGCCTCTTCACCCAGGTGGTGGACCACAACTTCCCCGCCCTTCGTGGGGTGAGGCAGTTGCTCACCGGTGGTGACGTGGTCAGCGCCCCGCACGTGCGCCGCGTCCTCGAGGAGCTGCGCATTCCCATCACGGCCTGCTACGGCCCCACGGAGACCACGCTCTTCGCCTCCACCCATCGCATGACTTCGGTGGAGCACGTCGGCACCTCCGTGCCCATCGGCAAGCCCATCGGGAACACGCGCGTGTACCTGCTGGACGCCTCTGGTCAGCCCGTGCCCGTCGGCGTCGTGGGTGAGCTGTTCATCGGCGGCGACGGCGTGGCCCGAGGCTACGTCGGCCAGCCTTCGCTCACCGCGGAGCGCTTCATCCCCGACTCCTTCTCCGGCGTGCCCGGAGCCCGCCTCTACCGCACGGGCGACCTCGCCCGCTGGCGGGGTGACGGCGTGCTGGAGTTCCTCGGCCGTGCCGACGCCCAGGTGAAGGTGCGCGGCTACCGCATCGAGCTGGCCGAGGTCGAAGCCGCGCTGCTCGCCTTCGACAACGTCGGTCAGGCCGTGGCCCTGGTGCGTGAGGACGTGCCGGGCGACAAGCGCCTCGTCGGCTACATCGCCGCTCCCGAGTCGCTCGATGTGGCTGCCCTGCGTGCCTCGCTCAAGCAGCGGCTGCCCGAGTACATGGTGCCCTCCGCGCTGGTGCGGCTGGACGCCCTGCCCCTCACCGCCAACGCCAAGGTGGACCGCAAGGCGCTGCCTGCCCCCGATGCGGCGGGGATGTCGTCCGCCGAGACGTACGTCGCCCCGCGCAACCCCACCGAGGAGCTGCTGGCGGAGCTGTTCGCGGGCGTCCTGCGCCTGCCCCAGGTGAGCGTCACCGGGAACTTCTTCGAGCTGGGCGGCCACTCGCTGCTGGCCACTCAGGTCATCTCCCGCATCCGTGCCACCTTCGGCATGGAGCTGCCCCTGCGCGCCCTCTTCGAGGCGCCCACCGTCGCCGCCCTCGCCCAGCGCATCAGCGCCGCGGGAGCCATCCACCACAAGACGGCGCCGCCGCTCATCCCCGTGCCGCGCACGGGCTCGCTGCCGCTCTCCTTCGCGCAGCAGCGCCTGTGGGTCATCGACCAGCTCGAGCCGGGTGGCGCGACCTACAACATGCCCACCTTCGTGCGCATGGAGGGGACGCTCGACGCGGACGCCCTGCGCCGCGCGCTTTCCGAGCTGGCCAGTCGCCACGAAGCCCTGCGCACCTCCTTCCCCCAGCAGGAGGGCCAGCCCTTCCAGCTCATCACTCCTCACGGTGAGCTACCGCTGCAGCTCGTGGACCTCAGTGGCCTGGAGCCCCAGGCCGCCCGCGCCGAGCTGGAGCGGCGGCTGCGCGACGAAGCCCTCCGTCCCTTCAACCTCGCCACCGGTCCGCTGGTGCGCGCGCAGTTGCTGAAGCTGGGCACCACCGAGCACGTGTTCGCGCTCAACATGCACCACATCGTCTCGGACGGCTGGTCCATGGGCGTGCTGGTGCGTGAAGTCGCCGCCCTCTACGGAGCCTTCGTCCAGGGTCGGCCGTCGCCGCTGCCACCGCTGCCCGTCCAGTACGCCGACTACGCCGTCTGGCAGCGCCAGTGGTTGCAGGGCGAGGTGCTGGAAGAGCAGCTCGGTTACTGGAAGCAGCACCTCTCCGGCGTCGCCACGCTGGAGCTACCCACCGACAGGCCCCGTCCGCCCATCCAGACCTTCAACGGCGCCTACGTGCCGGTGGCCCTCTCGCGGACGGCGTCCGAGCAGCTCCATGCCCTCTGCCAGCGCGAGGGCACCACGCCCTTCATGGCGCTGCTCGCCCTCTGGCAGGTGCTGCTGGCCCGCTACTCGGGGCAGGACGACATCTCCGTCGGCTCGCCCATCGCCGGCCGCACCCGTGGGGAGACGGAGGGCCTCATCGGCTTCTTCCTCAACACGCTGGTGCTGCGCACCCAGGTGGACCGGCGCGCCACCTTCCGCGAGCTGCTCGCCCAGGTGCGGGCCATCACGCTCGGCGCCTACGAGCACCAGGACGTCCCCTTCGAGAAGCTCGTCGAGGAGCTGCGCCCCGAGCGCAGCCTCAGCCACTCGCCCCTCTTCCAGGTGATGCTCGTCCTGCAGAACGCTCCGACGGCCACCCTGGAGGTGCAGCAGGGTGCCGAAGGCAGCACCCCGCTGAAGCTGGCGCCGTTCGACTCCGGCGCCCAGGCCACCAAGTTCGACCTGACGCTGTCGCTGGGCCAGACGCCGGAAGGCCTGTCCGGCACGCTCAGGTACCGCACGGACCTGTTCGAGCCGGGCACCATCACCCGCATGGTGGAGCACTTCTCCACGCTGGTGGAGGCCGCCGTGTCCGCGCCCGAGACGCGCGTGGGTGAGTTGCCGCTGCTGCCCGCGGCCGAGCGCACGCTGCTGCTCGAGTCCTTCAACGCCACCGCGACGGGGCCCGCGCCCCACGTGTCCGTGCCCGCCCTCTTCGAGGCCCAGGCCGCGCTGCACCCCTCACGCCCCGCCGTGGCTTGCGAGGGTGAGGTGCTCACGTACGCGCAACTGGATGCCCGCGCCAACCAACTCGCCTGGCACCTGCGCTCACTCGGCGTCGGCGCCGACACCTGCGTCGCCCTCTGCCTGGAGCGCGGTGTGGACATGGTGGTGGCGCTGCTGGCCGTCTGGAAGGCCGGGGGTGCCTACGTGCCAATGGATTCGGCCCAGCCCGCGCTGCGCCTCCAGGCGCTGGTGCAGGAAGTGGCCGCTCCCGTGGTGGTGACGCATGCGCGTCATGCCGCCTCCTTCGCCTCCCTGCCCGTCGCGGTGGTGCGTCTGGACGAGGACGCCTCCGTGCTGGAGCGTTGGAGCACCGAAGCACCCGCGAGCGCTCCGCACCCGGAGCACCTGGCCTACGTCCTCTTCACCTCCGGCAGCACCGGCAGGCCCAAGGGCGTGGCCGTGGCCCATGGCCACCTGCTCACCTACGTCCACTCCGTCACCGAGCGCCTTGGCCTCGCCGCGTGCGAGAGCTTCGCCCTCGTCTCCACCTTCGCAGCCGACCTGGGCAACACCGTCCTCTTCCCCTCTCTGTGCACCGGTGGCCTGCTCCACGTCCTCACGCAGGAGCGGGTCGGCAGTCCCACGGGCGTCGCCGAGTACTTCGGGAAGCACCCCATCGACTGCGTGAAGATCGTCCCCTCGCACCTGGCAGCGCTGCTGACGGCGGCGGAGCCCCACCTCGTGCTGCCTCGCAAGCGGCTGGTGCTGGGCGGCGAGTCCTCCACACCCGCGATGCTTCAGACGGTGCGCACGCTGGCGCCCGGGTGCGAAATCCACAACCACTACGGCCCCACCGAGACGACGGTGGGCGTCCTCGCCGGGCTGCTGCATGGGGCCGCCTCCGGCGCCGCGCCGGCCGAAGCAACGGCTCCGCGCTCCGGTGATGTCTCCGCGTCGACCTCCAGCGCCGTGGCGCCGCTGGGTCGGCCCCTGGCCCATACGCGGCTGTACGTCCTGGACGAGGCCCTGCAGCCCGTGCCGCTCGGCGTGCCCGGCGAGCTGTACGTCGGCGGCGCCCAGGTGACGCGCGGCTACCTGCACCGGCCCGAGTTGACGGCGGAGCGCTACCTGCCCGACGCCTTCTCTCCGCTGCCCGGCGCGCGCATGTACCGCACGGGAGACCGCGTGCGCTGGCTGGCCGACGGCCGCGTGGACTTCCTGGGCCGCGCTGACTTCCAGGTGAAGGTGCGTGGCTTCCGCGTCGAGCCGGGCGAAGTCGCCGCCGTCCTGCGTGAGCACCCGTCCGTGCATGAAGCGCTGGTCGTCGCACGCGAGGACGTGCCCGGTGACAAGCGACTGGTCGCCTACGTCACCGCTGCGGACGGCCCGCGCCCCGAAGCCGAGCCCCTGCGCGCCTTCCTCCAGCAGCGCCTGCCCGCGTACATGGTGCCCTCCGCCTTCGTCGTCCTGGAGGCCCTGCCCCTCACTCCCAACGGCAAGGTGGACCGCAAGGCCCTCCCCGCCCCGGACGCCGCCGCCCCCCGCGACGGCTACGTCGCCCCTCGCACCCCCGTCGAGGAGCAGCTCGCCTCGCTCTGGGCTGACATCCTCCGCATGCCTCGCGTGGGCGTGTCCGACAACTTCTTCGAGCTGGGCGGCCACTCGCTGCTGGCCACGCAACTCGTCTCCCGCATCCGCTCCACCTTCGGTGTGGAGCTGCCCCTGCGCGCCCTCTTCGAGGCGCCCACCATCGCCGCCCTCGCCACGCGCCTCGAGTCCGGCCGGCTCACGGGACAAACAGGCCAGGCACCCGGCCTCGTCGCACTGTCGCGCGAGGGCGCCCTGCCCGTGTCCTTCGCCCAGCAGCGGCTGTGGCTCATCGACCAGCTCCAGCCCGGCAGCCCCGCCTACAACATGCCCGTCTTCGTGCGCATGGACGGCCTGCTCGACGTCGCTGCCCTGCAGCGCGGCTTCGATGAACTGGTGCACCGCCACGAAGCCCTGCGCACCTCCTTCACCGAGCAGGAGGGCCAGCCCTTCCAGCTCATCTCTCCTCGCGGTGAGCTGCCGCTGGAGTTCGTGGACCTCAGCAGCCTGGAGCCCCACGCCTCCCGCGCCGAGCTGGAGCGACGGCTGCGTGACGAAGCCCTCCGTCCCTTCAACCTCGCCACCGGTCCGCTGGTGCGCGCGCAGTTGCTGAAGCTGGGCGCTACCGAGCACGTGCTCGCCCTCAACATGCACCACATCGTCTCGGACGGTTGGTCCATGGGCGTGCTGGTGCGTGAAGTCGCCGCCCTCTACGAGGCCTTCTCCCAGGGCCGGCCTTCGCCCCTGCCGCCCCTGCCCATCCAGTACGCCGACTACGCCGCCTGGCAGCGCCAGTGGCTCCAGGGCGCGGTGCTGGAAGAGCAGCTCGGCTACTGGAAGCAGCACCTCTCTGGCCTCGCCACCCTGGAGCTGCCTACCGACAAGCCCCGCCCGCCCGTCCAGACCGTCAACGGCGCGGACGTGCCCGTTGCGCTCTCGCTCACGGCCTCCGAGCAGCTCAAGGCGCTCTGCCAGCAGGAGGGCGCCACGCCCTTCATGGCGTTGCTCGCCGCCTTCCAGGTGCTCCTCTCCCGCTACTCCGGGCAGCAGGACATCACCGTCGGCTCGCCCATTGCCGGCCGTCAGCGTGGAGAGCTGGAAGGCCTCATCGGCTTCTTCGTCAACACGCTGGTGCTGCGCACGAAGGTGGAGGACGGCGCGTCCTTCGTCCACCTGCTGCGGCAGGTGAAGGAGTCCTCACTGGGTGCCTACGCCCACCAGGACGTGCCCTTCGAGCGGCTGGTGGAGGAACTCCAGTCCACCCGTGACATGAGCCGCAGCCCGCTCTTCCAGGTCATCTTCTCCCTGCGCAACACGCCCACGGCGTCGGCTCAGGGCAAGGGGCTGGCGCTGCGCCCACTGGAAGTCGACAACCCCACCATCAAGTTCGAGCTGCAGCTCCACCTGTCGGAGACCCCGAGCGGCTACCAGGGCGCGCTGGGCTACAACACCGACCTGTTCGAGCCTGCGACCATCAGCCGGATGGCCGAGCACTTCCGCACGCTCGTGGAGGCGCTCGCGGCCCGGCCCGAGGCTCCCCTCTCCTCCGTCTCCCTGCTGTCCGCGGTGGAGCGCCAGCAGGTGCTGCGAGACTGGAGCACGGCCGCTTCCGACTACCCGCGTGAAGCCACCCTGCCCGAGGTCTTCGCCCAGGTTGTGGCCCGCTTCCCGGAGAACATCGCCGTCGAGTTCGGCGACTCGCGCCTCACCTACCGACAGCTCGACGAGCGCTCCAACCCGCTCGCGCACCACCTGCGCCGACTGGGCGTGGGGACCGACTCCCGCGTCGCGCTCGCCGTCGAGCGCTCGCTGGAGCTCATCGTCTCCCTCGTCGCCATCCTCAAGGCAGGTGGCGCCTACGTCCCCCTGGACCCGTCCTATCCGCGTGAGCGACTGGCCGGCATGGTGGAGGACACGCGGCCTCAGGCACTCGTCACCACGCGTGCCTTCCTCACCAGACTGCCCGCGGACGGACTCGCCACGGTGGTGTTGGAGGACGCCGCGCTCGCTTCCGAGCCGACGCATGCGCTGACTCCGGCCGCCCTGCCCGACTCGCTCGCCTACGTGGACTTCACCTCCGGCTCCACCGGCAGGCCCAAGGGCGTGGGCACCACCCACCGCGGCGTGCTGCGCACCTTCCTCGGCGTCGACTACGCCCGCTTCGGGCCCGACGAAGTCCTCCTCCAGTTCGCTCCCATCTCCTTCGACGCCTCCACCCTCGAAATCTGGGGCGCGCTGCTGCACGGCGCTCGCCTCGTCGTCATGCCGCCTCACGCGGCGTCCCTCGAGGAACTGGGCCACGTCATCCAGTCCTCGGGCGTCACCACCATGTGGGCCACCAGTGGCCTCTTCACCCAGTTGGTGGACACCCCTCCTCCGGGGCTGCTCTCCCTGAAGCACGTCATGACGGGTGGCGACGTCGTGTCGCCCGCTCACGCGCGCCGCGCCGTGGAAGGGTTGCGCCTCTCCGTCACCGCCCTGTACGGCCCCACCGAGACGACGGTGTTCGCCACGTCCTACCCGGTGACTCGCGTGGAGCAGGTGGGTACCTCCGTGCCCATCGGCCGCCCCATTGGAAGCACGCAGCTGTACGTGCTGGACGCGCACGGCCAGCCGGTGCCCGTGGGTGTCATCGGAGAGCTCTACATCGGCGGAGACGGCCTTGCGCGCGGCTACCTGGGCCAGCCCGCCCTCACCGCCGAGCGCTTCGTCCCTGATAACTACTCCAGCGTCCCTGGTGCCCGCCTCTACCGCACCGGAGACCTGGTGCGCTGGCGCAAGGACGGCGTGCTCGACTTCGTCGGCCGCGCCGACGCGCAGGTGAAGCTGCGCGGCTTCCGCATCGAGCTGGCCGAAGTCGAAGCGGCCCTGCTGGCCTTCCCCGACGTGGCCCAGGCCGTGGCCCTGGTGCGCGAGGACGTCCCCGGTGACAAGCGTCTCGTCGGCTACGTCGCCGCTCCCGAGTCGCTCGACATGGTGGCCCTGCGTGCCTCGCTCAAGCAGCGGCTGCCCGAGTACATGGTGCCCTCCGCGCTGGTGCGGCTGGACGCCCTGCCTCTCACCGCCAACGCCAAGGTGGACCGCAAGGCCCTCCCCCTTCCGGACGCCGCGCTGACCTCCCCAGAGGACTTCGTCGCCCCGCGCACTCCCACCGAGGAGAAGCTGGCGGAGATGTTCGCGGCCGTCCTGCGCCTCCCGCAGGTGAGCGTCACCGGCAACTTCTTCGAGCTGGGCGGTCACTCGCTGCTGGCCACGCAGCTCATCTCCCGCATCCGCTCCACCTTCGACGTGGAGCTGCCCCTGCGCGCCCTCTTCGAGGCGCCCACCATCGCCGCTCTCGCCTCGCGCATCGAGTCCGGCCGGCTGACAGGACAGCCGAGCCAGGCGCCCGCGCTCGTCGCCATGTCGCTGTCGAGAGAGAGCCCGCTGCCCGTGTCCTTCGCCCAGCAGCGGCTGTGGTTCATCGACCAGCTCCAGCCCGGCAGCCCCGCCTACAACATGCCCGTCTTCGTGCGCATGGACGGCCTGCTCGACGTGGCGGCCCTCCAGCGGAGCTTCGACGAGCTGGTGCACCGCCACGAAGCCCTGCGTACCTCCTTCACCCAGCAGGAGGGCCAGCCCTTCCAGCTCATCTCTCCTCGCGGTGAGCTGCCGCTGGACTTCGCGGACCTCAGTGGCCTGGAGCCCCACGCCTCCCGCGCCGAGCTGGAGCGACGGCTTCGCGAAGAGGCCCTGCGCCCCTTCAACCTCGCCACCGGGCCGCTGGTCCGCGCGCAGTTGCTGAAGCTGGGCGCCACCGAGCACGTGCTCGCCCTCAACATGCACCACATCGTCTCGGACGGTTGGTCCATGGGCGTGCTCGTGCGTGAAGTCGCCGCCCTCTACGAGGCCTTCTCCCAGGGCCGGCCTTCGCCCCTGCCGCCCCTGCCCATCCAGTACGCCGACTACGCCGCCTGGCAGCGCCAGTGGCTCCAGGGCGCGGTGCTCGACGAGCAGCTCGGCTACTGGAAGCAGCACCTCTCCGGCCTCGCCACCCTGGAGCTGCCCACCGACAAGCCTCGCCCGCCCGTCCAGACGTTCAACGGCGCGGACGTGCCCGTTGCGCTCTCGCTCGCCGTCTCCGAGCAGCTCAAGTCGCTCTGCCAGCAGGAGGGCGCCACGCCCTTCATGGCCCTGCTCGCCGCCTTCCAGGTGTTGCTGTCTCGCTACTCCGGGCAGCAGGACATCACCGTCGGCTCGCCGATTGCCGGCCGTCAGCGCGGGGAGCTGGAAGGCCTCATCGGCTTCTTCGTCAACACGCTGGTGCTTCGCGCGAAGGTGGAGGACGGCGCGTCCTTCGTCCACCTGCTGCGGCAGGTGAAGGAGTCCTCGCTGGGTGCCTACGCCCACCAGGACGTGCCCTTCGAGCGGTTGGTGGAGGAACTCCAGTCCACCCGTGACATGAGCCGTGGCCCGCTCTTCCAGGTCCTCTTCTCCCTGGTCAACACGCCCGCGGCGTCGGCTCAGGGCAAGGGGCTGGCGCTGCGCCCGCTCGACGTCGAGAAACCCATCATCAAGTTCGAGCTGCAGCTCACCCTGTCGGAGACCCAGGGCGGCTACCAAGGCGTACTGGGCTACAACACCGACCTCTTCGAGCACGCCACCGCGCTGCGCATGGCCAGCCACTTCCAGGTCCTGGTGGAGGCGCTCGCGGCGCACCCGGAAGCGCGCCTGTCCGAGCTGCCGCTGATGGACGCCGCCGAGCAGCGGCAGGTGTTGCGGGAGTGGAACGCCACCGCTTCCGACTACCCGCGCGAGTCCACGCTGCCCGAGGTCTTCTCGCAGGTGGTGGCCCGCTTCCCGGACCACATTGCCGTGGAGTTCGGCTCCTCGAGTCTCACCTACCGTCAGCTCGATGAGCGCTCCAACCTACTCGCGCACCACCTGCGGAGCCTCGGTGTGGGCGCTGACTCCCGCGTCGCGCTCGCCGTCGAGCGCTCGATGGAGCTCATCATCTCTCTCGTCGCCATCCTCAAGGCCGGTGGCGCTTACGTTCCGCTGGATCCGTCCTACCCGCGTGAGCGACTGGCCGGCATGGTGGAGGACACCCGGCCCCAGGCGCTCGTCACCACGCGCGCGCTGTTGCCCCGCCTCCCGGTGGAGGGACTCACCACCGTCGTGTTGGAGGACGCCGCGCTCGCTTCCGAACCCACGCATGCGCTGACTCCGGCCGCCCTGCCCGACTCGCTCGCCTACGTGGACTTCACCTCCGGCTCCACCGGCAGGCCCAAGGGTGTGGGCACCACCCATCGCAACGTCCTTCGCACCCTGCTGGGCGTCGACTTCGCCTGGTTCGGCCCCAACGAGACGCTGCTGCAACTGGCCCCCATCTCCTTCGACGCCTCCACCCTCGAAATCTGGGGCGCGCTGCTGCACGGCGCTCGCCTCGTCGTCATGCCTCCTCAGCCTCCCTCCCTGGAGGAGCTGGGCCAGGTGCTCCGCGATTCGAAGGTGACGACGCTCTGGCTGACCGCCGGCCTCTTCACCCAGGTGGTGGAGTCCCACCTCCAGTCGCTGAGCCCCGTGAAGCAGCTCCTCTCCGGTGGCGACGTCGTGCCTCCCGCTCACGCGCGCCGCGTGCTCGAAGAGCTCGGCATCTCCCTCACCAACGGCTACGGCCCCACTGAGACCACCGTCTTCGCCGCCTGCTTCCGCATGACGGACCCGACCCAGGTCGGCACCTCCGTGCCCATCGGCCGGCCCATCGGCAGCACCCGCCTGTACGTGCTCGACGCCCACGGGCAGCCCGTGCCCGCGGGCATCGTTGGGGAGTTGTTCATCGGCGGCGACGGCGTGGCCCGAGGCTACATCGGCCAGCCCGCGCTCACCGCGGAGCGCTTCGTCCCCGACGCCTACTCTGGCGTCCCTGGAGCCCGCCTCTACCGCACCGGAGACCTGGTCCGCTGGCGCGGTGACGGCGTGCTGGACTTCGTCGGCCGCGCCGACGCGCAGGTGAAGCTGCGCGGCTTCCGCATCGAGCTGGGCGAAGTCGAAGCCGCCTTGCTGGCCTTCCCCGACGTGGCCCAGGCCGTGGCCCTGGTGCGTGAGGACGCGCCCGGCGACAAGCGCCTCGTTGGCTACGTCTCCGCTCCCGAGTCGCTCGATATGGTCGCGCTGCGTTCCGCGCTGAAGCAGCGGCTGCCCGAGTACATGGTGCCCTCCGCGCTGGTGCGGCTGGACGCCCTGCCTCTCACCGCCAACGCCAAGGTCGACCGCAAGGCCCTGCCCGCTCCCGACGCGGTGCAGGCCTCGCCCACCGAAGCCTTCGTCGCTCCTCGGACGCCCCTCGAGGAGAAGCTCGCGGAGGTGTTCGCGGCCGTCCTGCGCCTGCCTCAAGTGAGCATCACCGGCAACTTCTTCGAGCTGGGTGGGCATTCGCTGCTGGCCACGCAGGTCATCTCGCGTATCCGTTCCGAGCTCGGCGTGGAGCTGCCCCTTCGCGCCCTCTTCGAGGCGTCCACCGTCGACACCCTCGCCGAGCACATCGAGTCCACACGCTTGTCGGGAGGCTCGCCCCAGGCGCCCGCGCTCCTGCGCCGGGCAGCCTCCTCCGACACACTGCCGCTGTCCTTCGCGCAGCAGCGGCTGTGGTTCATCGACCAGCTCCAGCCCGGCAGCTCCGCCTACAACATGCCCTCGCCGGTGCGGCTCACCGGTACGCTGGATGTCTCGGCCCTGGAGCGCAGCCTCGGCGCGCTCGTCGAGCGTCACGAGTCCCTGCGCACCACGTTCGCCGCCAGCAATGGCGAGCCCGTGCAGGTCATCCACCCCGTCTCGGACTTCCGGCTCCCCCTGGTGGACCTGGGCGCACTGCCCACCGACGAGCGAGAGACCGAGGCCCAGCGGCTGGCCACCGAAGACGGCGTCCGCCCGTTCGACCTCTCCCGGGGACCGCTCTTCCGCGCCTCGCTGCTGAGGCTGGCGCCCGACGAGCACGTGCTGCTGCTCAACCTGCACCACATCATCTCCGACGGCTGGTCGCTCGGCATCCTCGTGCGCGAGCTGGCCGCGCTGTACGAGGCCCACGCCTCGGGCCGCACGCCCCAGCTCACCCCGCTGCCGATGCAGTACGCCGACTACTCGGTGTGGCAGCGCTCCTGGCTGAGCGGCGAGGTGCTGGAGGCGCAGCTCGGCTACTGGAAGAAACAGCTCGAGAGCGCCCCGCGGGCGCTGGAGCTGCCCACCGACAGGCCCCGCCCGCCCGTGCAGACGTTCCGCGGCGAAACCCACCCCTTCGAGCTGCCCACTGAGCTGGGGCAGCAGCTGGAGGTGCTCGCCCGCCAGAACCACGCCACCCTCTTCATGGTGCTGCTCGCCGCCTGGCAGACGCTGCTCTCCCGGTACTCGGGACAGGACGATGTCGTCGTCGGCTCGCCCATCGCTGGCCGCAACCGCACGGAGACGGAAGGCCTCATCGGCTTCTTCGTCAACTCGCTCGCCCTGCGCGCCCGTGTGCTCGACGAGGACACCTTCGCGTCCCTGCTGGGGCGGGTGCGTGAGTCCACGCTGGGCGCGTACGCCCACCAGGAGGTGCCCTTCGAGAAGCTGGTGGAGGTGCTCCAGCACGAGCGAGACCTGAGCCGCTCGCCGCTGTTCCAGGTCATGTTCTCGCTGCAGAACCTGCCGGACTCCTCCATCTCCCTGCCGGGCCTGAAGCTCTCCACCGTGGAGACTCCTACCCACGTCTCCAAGTTCGAGCTGACGCTCACGATGACGCCGAGCCCCCAGGGGCTCTACGGCTCGCTGAGCTACAACACCGACTTGTTCGACGCCTCCACCATCGCGCGCATGGCGGGCCACCTACGCACCCTGCTGGAGGCCATCGCCGCCAACCCCCGCCAGCGCCTGTCCGACGTGCAGCTGATGCGTGAGGAAGAGCGGCGCCAGGTCATCGAGCTGTGGAACGACACGTCCGTGCCCCTCGCTGAGGGCGCCCGCTTCCACGAGCTGTTCGAGGCCCAGTCGCAGCGCACGCCTGACGCTCCGGCCCTCCGCTTCGGCGAGCGCACGATGAGCTACCGGGAGCTGGACACGCGCGCCAACCGGCTCGCGCATGAGCTGCGCGCCCGGGGCGTGCGGCCCGACACACGGGTGGCGCTGTGCCTGGAGCGCTCATTCGACGTGGTGGTCGGGCTGCTCGGCGTGCTCAAGGCCGGCGGCGCCTACGTGCCGATGGACCCGGCCTACCCCCGCGAGCGCCTGGACTTCATGCTCCAGGACTGCGGCGCACCGGTGCTCCTCACCCACTCGCACCTGCGCGACACGTTGCCCTCGTTCTCGGGTGACGTGCTGACGCTCGACACCGTCGAGTCCGTCCTCTCGCGCCACCCGGCCACCGCGCCGGCCCGCGTCGGCACGGCCGACGACCTCGCGTACATCATCTACACCTCGGGCAGCACCGGCCGCCCCAAGGGCGTCATGGTGAGCCACCGCGGCGTGCCCAACCTCGCGGCGGACGTCGCCCGCGTCACGGGCCTGCGTCCCGGCCAGCGCGTGCTCCAGTTCGCGTCCTTCAGCTTCGACGCCGCCGTCTACGAGGTGACGCTCGCGCTGCAGCATGGCGCCACCCTGGTGCTGGCGTCGCGCGAGGACCTGATGCCCGGTCAGCCCCTGGTGGACGTGCTGCGCGGCCAGGCCATCGACCAGGTGCTGCTGCCGCCCTCCGTCCTGGCGCTCCTGCCCACGGAAGGATTGGAGACGCTGGGCACGCTCATCTCGGGCGGCGAGGCCTGCACGGCCGAGCTGGTCGAGAAGTGGGCTCCCGGCCGACAGTTCATCAACGCGTACGGCCCCACCGAGGCCACCGTCATCGCCAACCTGCACGTCTGCGTCCCGGACGGGCAGCGGCCTCCGCTGGGCCAGGGCATCGCCAACACGCGGCAATACGTGCTGGACCGGCACCTGCGCCCGGTGCCGGTGGGCGTTGCCGGCGAGCTGTGCATCGGCGGCGTGGGCCTCGCTCGCGGCTACCTCAACCGGCCGGAGCTGACGGCCGAGAAGTTCGTGCCGGATGCGTTCGGCACCGAGCCCGGTGGGCGCCTGTACCGCACGGGAGACCTCGTGCGCTGGAGGGCGGACGGCACGCTGGAGTACCTGGGCCGCATCGACTTCCAGGTGAAGCTGCGCGGCTTCCGCATCGAGCTGGGTGAAATCGAGGCGGTGCTGGCCTCGCACTCCGGCGTGCGGCAGGCGCTGGTGCTGGTGCGTGAGGACCGCCCCGGCGACAAGCGCCTGGTGGCGTACGCAGTCCCGGCTCCCGGCGTCTCCCTGGACGCGGAGGCGCTCCGGGCCACCGTCAAGCAGCGGCTGCCCGAGCACATGGTGCCGTCCGCCTACGTGGTGCTGGACACGCTGCCACTCACGCCCAACGGCAAGGTGGACCGCAAGGCCCTGCCCGTGCCCGAGGCCCCGGCTTCCACGACGGAGCACATCGCCCCGCGCACGCCCACCGAGGAGCTGCTCGCGGGCCTGTGGGGACAGGTGCTGGGCCTGGAGCGCGTGGGCGCGGACGCGCAGTTCTTCGAGCTGGGCGGACACTCGCTGCTGGCCACGCAGGTCATCTCCCGCATCCGCTCCACCTTCGGCGTGGAATTGCCCCTGCGCGCCCTCTTCGAGGCGCCCACCGTCGCCACACTCGCGAGGCGGGTCGACGCGGCGGTGCACTCGCGCACCGTCCAGGCTCCGCCCCTGGTGCCCGTGCCGCGCACCGGTGAGCTGCCGCTCTCGTTCGCGCAGCAGCGGCTGTGGTTCATCGACCAGCTCCAGCCCGGAAGCTCCGCGTACAACATCCCCACCGCGCTGCGCATGCGCGGACCGCTGGACGTGGGCGCGCTGGAGAAGGCCTTCATCTCGCTCGCCGAGCGGCACGAGGCGCTGCGCACCACCTTCGGTGTCCAGGACGGCGAGCCCGTGCAGGTCATCCACCCGCTGCCGCACTTCCCGCTGCCCGTGGTGGACCTGAGCACTCTGCCCGCCGCGGAGTGCGAGGCCGAGGCCCGACGCCTGGCCACGCAAGAGGCCCAGCGTCCCTTCGACCTGGCGCGAGGCCCCGTCTTCCGCGCCCTGCTGCTGCGCCTGGGCGAGCAGGACCATGTCCTCATCGGGACGATGCACCACATCGTCTCCGACGGCTGGTCCATGGGCGTGCTGGTGCGCGAGCTCGCGGAGCTCTACGCGGCGCACTCCCTGGGCCGTGAGCCCCGCCTGCCCGCCCTGCCGGTGCAGTACGCCGACTTCGCCGCGTGGCAGCGCTCATGGCTGAGGGGCGACGCGCTGGAGAAGCAGCTCGAGTACTGGCGTCAGCAGCTTTCGGGCGCCGCCCCCGTACTGGAGCTGCCCACCGACAAGCCCCGTCCCGCCGTCCAGTCCCACCGGGGCGCAGTGCAACCGGTGCAACTCTCCGCGTCCGTGTCCGAGGCGCTCCTGGCCCTCTGCCAGCGTGAGGGCACCACGCCCTTCATGGCCCTGCTCGCCCTCTGGCAGGTGATGATGTCGCGGTACTCCGGCCAGGACGACATCTCCGTCGGCTCGCCCATCGCCGGCCGCACCCGTGGGGAGACGGAGGGCCTCATCGGCTTCTTCGTCAACACGCTGGTGCTGCGCACCCAGGTGGATGCGCGCGCCACCTTCCGTGAGCTGCTCGCCAAGGTGCGCGCCACCACCCTGGGCGCCTACGAGCACCAGGACGTGCCCTTCGAGAAGCTCGTCGAGGAATTGCGCCCCCAGCGCAGCCTGAGTCACTCACCGCTGTTCCAGGTGATGCTCGTCCTGCAGAACGCGCCTACAACCACCCTGGAGGTGAAGGGCCGTGCGCAGGACAGCACCCCGCTGCGCCTGGAGCCCTTCGAGTCTGGCGCGCAGACGACCAAGTTCGACCTGACGCTCTCGCTGACCCAGCGGTCCGAGGGCTTCGGCGGCGCACTGAGCTACCGCACGGACCTGTTCGAGCCGGGCACCATCACCCGCATGGTGGAGCACTTCACCACGCTGGTGGAAGCCGCCGTGTCCGCGCCCGAGACGCGCGTGGGAGAGCTGCCCCTGCTGCCCGCTTCCGAGCGCCAGCAGGTGCTGGTGCGCTGGAACGACACGCGCCAGGAGTCGGGCTGGGACGGCGCGCTGCACGAGCGCTTCGAAGCCCAGGCCGCGCGCACGCCGGACGCCGTCGCGGTGCTCGATGACTCCGCCTCGCTGTCCTTCGCGCAGGTCAACCGCCGCGCCAACCAGCTCGCCCGCTGGCTGCGCTCGCGTGGTGTCGGGCCCGAGGTGCGCGTCGCGCTCTGCATGGAGCGCGGCGTGGATATGGTCGTGGCCGTGATCGGCATCCTCAAGGCCGGTGGTGCCTACGTCCCCATGGACCCGGCCTACCCGCGTGAGCGCCTGGCCTTCATGCTCCAGGACTGCGGTGCGCGACTGGCGCTCACGCAGCGGCATCTGTCCGAGCGAATGGAAGGCTCCGGTGTGGAGGCCCTCTACCTGGACGATGCCGCGGTGAGCGAGCAGCTTGCCCGTGAATCCGAGGCCAACCCGCCTCGCGTCACCTCGCCCGAACACCTCGCCTACGTCATCTACACCTCCGGCTCCACCGGCCGCCCCAAGGGCGTCATGGTTCAGCACGCCTCCGTGATGAACCTGCGCGCCGCTCTGGCTTCTGCCGTCTACGCAGGGGCAGGCAGCGCACTGCGCGTCAGCCTCAACGCGCCGCTCGCCTTCGACGCCTCGGTGAAGCAACTCATCCAGGTGGCCGACGGCCATGCCCTCTGCGTCGTGCCCCAGGCTGCTCGCGAGGACGTGGCGATGCTCAAGGCGTGGGTGGAGAAGCACCAGCTCGACGTCCTCGACTGCTCGCCTTCGCACCTGCGCCTGCTGCTGGAAGAGGGACTGGCTGCCTCGCGGCCCTTGCACGTGCTGGTGGGCGGCGAGGCCGTGGACGAAGCGCTCTGGGCGAAGCTGTCCGCCCACCCCTTCATCCAGTGCTTCAACGTCTACGGCCCCACCGAGTGCACCGTCGACACCACCGCTCGCGCCATTCGCGGCGCCTCCCGGCCTACCCTCGGCGGCCCTCTCGCCAACGTGCAGGTGTACGTCCTCGACGAGCACATGCAGCCGGTGCCCACCGGTGTCCCCGGTGAGCTCTTCATCGGCGGCGCGGGCGTGGCACGCGGCTACCTCGGCCGCCCCGAGCTCTCCGCCGAGAAGTTCATTCCGGACCCGTTCGGCACCACGGCTGGAGGCCGCCTCTACCGCACCGGTGACAAGGTGCGCTGGCTGGCCAACGGTGAGCTGGACTACCTGGGCCGCATCGACTTCCAGGTGAAGCTGCGCGGCTTCCGCATCGAGTTGGGCGAAATCGAGACCGCACTGGAGCAGGACGCCAGCGTCAGCCGCGCCGTCGTGCTCGCGCGTGAGGACATCCCCGGCAACCCTCGCCTCGTCGCCTACCTCGTCACGCCCGAGGGACGCACTCTCGACACGGCCGAGCTGCGCGCCTCACTGCTCCGCTCGCTGCCCGAGTACATGGTGCCTTCCGCCTTCGTCTTCCTGGCGGCCCTGCCCCTCAACACCCACGGCAAGGTCGACCGCAAGGCCCTGCCCACCCCGGACGCTTCCTCCACGGGCGCCGCCTACGTCGCCCCTCGCACTCCCACCGAGGAGGCCGTCGCCGCCGTCTGGGCCGAGGTGCTCCACGTCGAGAAGGTCGGCGCCACCGACGACTTCTTCGCCCTCGGCGGCCACTCCCTCCTCGCCGTGCGCCTCATGGCCCGACTCCGCGAGCGCACTGGAGTCGCGCTGCCGGTGTCGGCCCTCTTCCAGGGCGCCACCGTGGAGCGCCTGGCACAGCGACTGGAGCAGCGCGACGACGCCTCCCGCTCCACCTCCAACCTCGTCCGCCTCGACGCCGGCACCGCCACGGGCCGGCCGCTCTTCCTCGTCCACGGCGGCGGCGGCAGCGTGCTCGGCTACACCGAGCTCGTCCGTCACCTGAGCACCGAAAAGCCCATCTACGGCCTGTCCGCTTCCGGCATCGACGGGGGCGAGCTGCCCGCAGCCTCCATCGAAGTCCTCGCCCGCGACTACCTCGCCCAACTCCGCGCCGTGCAGCCCCAGGGGCCGTACCTCCTGGGTGGCTGGTCCTTCGGCGGACTCGTCGCCTACGAGATGGCCCGGCTCCTCCAGGCCGCAGGCGAGCAGGTGGAGCTGCTCGCCCTGCTCGACAGCCACGCGCCCGATGCGCAGCCCCGGCCCGAGCCGGACGCCCTCATGCAGTTGGCCGGCTTCGGCCGGGTGCTCGGGCTGCCGTGGCAGTCGCTGCCGCTGGACGTGGAGCACCTGCGACGCCTGGACGTCCGGGGCGCGCTGGCCTACGTGCTGGAGCAGGCGCGGCGCTCACCCTCGGGTGGGCTCGCGCTGGACCTCGACGCGGCCGAGCGCCTCTTCCGCGTGTATCAGCGGCTCAGTCACGCTCAGCGCACCTACGTGCCCGCGGGGGCCTACACAGGCCCGGCCGTCCTCCTCCGGGCCGCCACGCCTCCGAGCGGCGCGCCCCGCGCCCAGGACCTGGGCTGGAGCGCGTGGATCCCCGGCGCACTCACCGTGCACGAGGTACCCGGCGACCACTTCACCCTGCTCACCGCTCCCCATGTCACCTCGGTAGTGGAGCGGCTGGACCACCACCTGCGGCTGCTGGAGCGGGACGCGACGTGATCTCGCCGGGAAGCACCCGCTGATGCTTGGATTCCCGGGCGTGATTCGCCCGGGAATCCGCGTCTTCATGGCAATTCAGTGGATGATCCAATGCCACTGGATTGCGCCTGCCTGCCCGTCGTCCCTGCGTGGCGACGGACAGAGGGGGCAAGTTCGAGACGGGTCGGCCTGTAGAGGTAGGCTCTCCCCTACGAGGGCTTCTCTGCTTACTCGACCTTTGACGAAAAACCGCACGAGGTTGCGGCCTGGCCACCGGCCCGGTTTCACCTCGCGCCTGGAGCGTTCCTCTTCCTCCCCGGTACGGACCGGCGGGAAGCAGGCACGCCAGGGCGAAAGCAGGTCCGTCTCGCCAGGCTCCCAGGAGCACGCCTAATCATGTCGCTGACCCCAGAACAGAAGCGCGCGCGGCTCGCGGAGCTGCTGCGCGACAAGAGCCGTCAGTCCCGTCGTGCGCCCGTGTCCTTCGCGCAAGAGCGGATGTGGTTTCAGGAGCGACTCAACCCGGGCAGCGCCGCCTTCAACGTCCCCATCTCCGTGCGCCTGTCCGGCGAGCTCAACGTCGACGCCCTCCGCCGTGCGCTCCAGGAGCTGGTGCAGCGCCACGAGGCCCTGCGCACCACCTTCGTGGAGCAGGACGGGCGCGTGGCCCAGCACATCGCCGCCTCCGTCGACGTCGCCCTGCCCGTGGTGGACGTGGCGGACGGCACTCCTCCGGAGCGGGAGGCCGAGGCGTGGCGCCACCTGCACCTCCAGGCGCAGCAACCCTTCGACGTGGAGAAGGGCCCGCTGCTGCGCACGGTGCTCTACCGCTGGGGCCCGAGCGAGCACCTGCTGCTGCTCGACGTGCACCACATCGTCTCCGACGGCTGGTCCCTGGGTGTGCTGGTGCGGGAGCTGGGCGCGCTCTACCCCGCGCTCGCCGCGGGCCAGCCTTCTCCGCTGCCCCCGCTGCGCATGCAGTACGCCGAGTTCTCCACCTGGCAGCGCGACTGGCTCAAGGGCGAGACGCTGGACGCGCAGCTTGCGTACTGGCGCCAGCAGCTCGACCCCAACGCCGTGCTGGAGCTGCCCACCGACAGGCCGCGCCCGTCCATCGCCAGCACGCGCGGTGCGCGCCTCACGGTGATGCTGCCCCCGGCGCTGCTCCAGTCGCTCAAGGAGCTGGCCCGGCGCGAGGGCCGCACCCTCTATCCCCTGCTGGTCGCCGCCTACCAGGTGCTGCTGTCGCGCTACAGCGGTCAGGACGACGTCGTCATCGGCACTCCGGTGGCGGGCCGCAACCGCTCCGAGCTCGAAGGCCTCATCGGCCTGTTCGTCAACACGCTGGCCCTGCGCACGGACCTGTCCGGCGACCCGACCTTCCTGGAGCTGATGACGCGGGTGCATGAGGCGTCGCTCGGCGCCTTCGCGCACCAGGACGTGCCCTTCGAGAAGCTGGTGGAGGCGCTCCAGCCCGAGCGCAGCCTGAGCACCTCGCCGCTGTTCCAGGTCAGCTTCACGCTGCAGAACGCGCCCCTGCCTCCGCTGCAGGTGCCCGGGCTGGTGCTGGAAGCGCAGCCGGTGGACAGCGGCACCAGCCAGGTGGACCTGTCGCTGCTGGCCACCGAGCTGCCCCAGGGCCTGCGCCTCGTCACGATGTACCGCACGGACCTCTTCGAGGAGTCCACGGTGCGCCGCCTGCTGGCGCACTTCCAGACGCTGCTGGAGTCCATCGCCGCGCACCCGGAAGCGCGCCTGTCCGAGCTGCCGCTGATGGACGACGTCGAGCGCCAGCGCATGCTGGTGGAGTGGAACGGTCAGCCCGTGCCCGTCCCCGACGGTGCCACCGTCCACGCGCGCTTCGAGGCCCAGGCCCGGAGCACCCCTGACGCCACCGCGCTCCTCCACGGCGACACCTCGCTCACGTTTGGCGAGCTGGACGGGCGCGCCAACCAGCTCGCGCATCACCTGCGCATGTTGGGCGTCGGTCCCGACACCCTCGTCGCGCTCCACCTGGAGCGCTCCGTCGACCTCGTCGTCGCCATGCTTGGTGTCCTCAAGGCCGGCGGCGCCTTCGTCCCCCTGGACCCGAGCTACCCCGCCGACCGGCTGGGCTACATGCTCACCGACTCCGCCGTCCCGGTCATCATCACCCTGGACCACCTCGCGGACGAGCTGCCTTCGCGCGGTGAGCAGCTCGTGCTGCTGGATGCGGATGCGTCGCAGCTCGCGCGGCAGCCCAGCACGCCGCCCGCGTCGGACGTGCTCGCGGACCACCTCGCCTACGTCATCTACACCTCCGGCTCCACCGGCCGCCCCAAGGGCGTGGCGGTGACTCACCGGGGCGTGCCCAACCTGGCGCAGGCCCAGTCGCGCGCCATGGGGATTGAACCGGGCACGCGCGTCCTCCAGTTCGCCTCCCCCAGCTTCGACGCCGCCGTCTCCGAGGTCTTCGTCACCCTCCTCTCCGGCGGCACGCTGTGCCTGCCGACGAGCGAGGAGCGGATGCCCGGTCCCACGCTGACGGCGATGCTGCGCACCCGTGAAATCCACGTGGCCACGCTGCCGCCCACCGCGCTCTCCGTCATGGAGCCCGAGGGCCTCGAAGGCCTGCGCACCGTCGTCTCCGCGGGCGAGGCCTGCTCCGCGGAGTTGGTGGCGAAGTGGGCCCCGGGGCGCCGCTTCATCAACGCCTACGGCCCCACCGAGGCCACCGTCTGCGCCTCCCTCGCCATCTGCGCACCCGATGGCCAGAAGCCCTCCATCGGCGGCCCGCTGGCCAACATGCGTCTCTACGTGCTGGACGCGCACCTGCACCCGGTGCCCACCGGCGTGCCCGGAGAGCTCTTCATCGGCGGCGTGGGCCTGGCGCGCGGCTACCTGCGCCGCCCGGAGCTGACCGCCGAGCGCTTCATCCCCGACGCCTTCAGTGGCGTGCCCGGCGAGCGCCTCTACCGCACGGGAGACCTCGTGCGCTGGAAGCCGGACGGCACGCTGGACTACCTGGGCCGCACCGACTTCCAGGTGAAGCTGCGCGGCTTCCGCATCGAGCTGGGCGAAATCGAAGCCGCGCTGCGTGCCCACCCGTCCGTCGAGGACGCCGTGGCCGTGGTGCGCAACGACGGCCCCTCCGGCGCGCGGCTCGTCGCCTACGTCGTGTCGCCCTACGAAGAGGACGAGGGCCCCGCGCCGGACGTCCAGGTGCTGCGCACCTTCCTCGCCGAGCGGCTGCCCGAGTACATGGTGCCCGCCGCCTTCGCCGTCCTGAAGGCCCTGCCGCTGACGCCCAACGGCAAGGTGGACCGCAAGGCCCTGCCCGCACCGGAGGCCCAGCAGCGCGACACCGCGACCTTCGAGGAGCCACGCACCACCGAGGAGAAGGCCCTGGCCACCGTCTGGGCCGAGCTGCTCGGCGTACCCCGCGTCGGGCTGCACGACAACTTCTTCGAGCTGGGAGGTGACTCCATCCTCTCCATCCAGCTCGTCGCCCGCGCGCGTCAGGCCGGCCTGCACCTGGCCGCCAACCACATCTTCCAGCACCAGACGCTGGAGGCGCTCGCACGCGTGGCGAAGCGCGAGGGCCACGTCCAGGCCGAGCAGGGCCTGGTGCGCGGCCCCGTGCCGCTCACGCCCATCCAGCGCGCCTTCTTCGAGCAGCCGCCCGCGCTGCCCCACCACTACAACCAGGCCGTCCTCCTCGCCGCGCGCGGGGAGGTGGACGTGCCCGCGCTGGAGAAGGCCCTCCAGGCGCTGGTGGCCCACCACGACTCGCTGCGCCTGCGCTTCACGCGCGGGGCGGACGGCGCGTGGCAGCAGGAGCTCGCTGGCGCCGAGGCACCCGTGCGCCTGACGCGCGTGGACCTGAGCGCCATCCCCGAGGCCGAGCAGGCCCAGGCGATGGAGGCCGAGGCCACGCGCCTCCAGGGAAGCCTGAACCTGGAGGAAGGGCTCCTTCTGCGCGCCGGCCTGTTCCAACCGGGTTCGAAGCGCGCGCCTCGATTGCTCCTGGCGGTGCATCACCTGGCGGTGGACGGCGTCTCCTGGCGCACGCTGCTGGAGGACCTGGCCACGGCCTACGCGCAGCTCCAGCGCGGCCAGCCGGTGGCGCTGCCGCCCAAGTCCACCTCCTTCAAGGCGTGGGCGGAGAAGCTGCACACCTTCGCCCGCTCCGAGGAGCTGGCGCGCGAGCTGCCCTACTGGGTGGAGCAGGGCCGCGCCCAGGTGCCCGCGCTCCCCGTCGACATGGCGGGCGCGGCGAACACGCTGGCCTCCGCGCGCGTGGTGCAGGTGTCGCTGGACGCGGAGGAGACGCGCCTGCTGTTGCAGGAGACGCCGGCCGCCTGGCGCGCGCACATCAACGACGTGCTGCTGGCGGCACTGGCCGACAGCCTGACGCGGTGGACGGGCCAGCCCCGGCTGCGCGTGGAGCTGGAAGGCCACGGCCGTGAGGCCCTCTTCGAGGACGTGGACCTGTCGCGCACCGTGGGCTGGTTCACCGCCACGTACCCGGTGGTGCTGGATGTCTCCGGTGCCTCCACGCTGGGAGACCGGCTGCGCGCGGTGCGCGACTCGCTGCGACGGCTGCCCCGGCGCGGCGTCGGCCATGGGCTGCTGCGCCACCTCGCGGGCGAGGCGCAGGCGCGTGCGCTGAAGGAGGCGCCTCGCGCGCAGGTGCTGTTCAACTACCTGGGCCAGTTCGACCAGGTGGGCGGCACGCAGGGCGCGGCGCTGCCCTTCGCCCCGACGCGCGAGCCCACCGGCGCGCTGTGGAGCCCCCAGGGCGAGCGCGGCCACCTGCTGGAGGTCAACGGCTACGTCTTCGAGGGGCGGCTCACGCTGGGCTGGACGTACAGCGAGGCCGTGCACCGCCAGGAGACCGTCCAGGCCCTGGCCGCGCAGTGCCTCCTCGCGCTGCGGGAACTCATCTCCACCCGCACGTCCGCGGACGCGCGCCGGTATACGCCGACCGACTTCCCGCTGGCGAAGCTGGACCAGGCCACGCTGGACCGCGCGCTGCCCGCCGGCCTGGCGGTGGAGGACCTCTACCCGCTGTCGCCACTGCAGCAGGGCATGCTCTTCCACACGCTCGCGGAGCCGGCGTCGGGCGTCTACATCTCGCACCTGGCATGGACGTTCACCGGCACGGTGGACCTCGGCATCTTCCGGCGTGCGCTGGACGCCGTGGCCGAGCGCCACGCGCCCCTGCGCACCTCGTTCCTCTGGAGCGGGCTGGACGAGCCCATGCAGGTCGTGCACCCGGGCGGCGGCATCCCCTGGGAGGAGCAGGACTGGCGCGGCATGCCCGAGGCCGAGCAGCGCGCCCGCTTCGACGCGCTGATGGCCGAGATCAGCCGCCGCGGCTTCGACCCGCGCCAGGCGCCGCTGACGCGCGTGACGGTGGTGCGCCTGGAGGACAGCGCGCACCGGGTCCTCTGGACGCATCACCACCTGCTGCTGGATGGGTGGAGCCTGGGCGCCGTCCTGCAGGAGCTGTTCGGCGCCTACGACGACCTGCGCGCGGGCCGCACCCCGCCGAAGGGCTCGCCGCTGCCCTTCCGCGACTACATCGCCTGGATCCAGCGCCAGCCCATGGAGCGCACGGAGGCGTTCTGGCGCCAGGCGCTGCGCGGCTTCACCGCCCCCACGCCGCTGCCGGGCCTGCTGCCCGAGAAGCCCGGCGCCACGCACACCCGCCAGTTGCTGCGCACGCTGCTGTCCACCGAGCTGACCGCGGCGCTCCAGGCCTTCGCCCGCCAGCACCAGCTCACGCCCAACGCGGTGGTGCAGGCCGCCTGGGCGGTGGCGCTGGCGCGTCACACGGGTGAGAGCGACGTCGTCTACGGCGCCACCGTCTCGGGCCGCTCGGCGGAGCTGCCGGGCATCGACCGCGCGGTGGGCCTGTTCATCAACTCGCTGCCCGTGCGCGTCCGCGTGGACGAGGACACGCGCATCCTGCCGTGGATGAAGGCGCTCCACACGCAGCTCGCGGAGCAGCGCGACCACGAGCACTCTTCACTGGTGCGCGTGCAGGGCTGGAGCGAAGTGCCTCGCGGCACCCCGCTGTTCCAGTCGCTGTTCGTGTTCGAGAACTACCCCGTCGACGCCGCCGTGAAGTCGGCCCGCGCCGACCTGGGCCTCCGGGATGTCGTCTCGCAGGAGATGGCGGAGATGCCGCTGGGGGCCATCATCCTGCCGGGCACGCGGATGGAGCTGCGCCTGTCGCTCGACATGTCGCGCTTCGAGGTGCCGCCCCTGGAGGCGCTGCTGAAGCACTGGGCCGTCGCCCTGGAGGCGCTGGTGGCCCGGCCCGACAGCCGGCTGGGCGACGTGTCCCTCCTGTCCGAGGAGGAGCGGCGCCAGCTGTTGGTGGAGTGGAACGGCCAGCCCGTGCCCTTCCCCGACGGTGCCACCGTCCACGCACGCTTCGAGGCCCAGGCCCGCACGACGCCCGACGCCATGGCGGTCCTCCACGGCGACACCTCGCTCACGTTTGGCGAGCTGGACGGACGCGCCAACCAGCTCGCGCATCACCTGCGCATGCTGGGCGTGGGCCCCGACACCCTCATCGCGCTCCACCTGGAGCGCTCCGTCGACCTCGTCGTCGCCATGCTCGGCGTCCTCAAGGCCGGCGGCGCCTTCGTCCCCCTGGACCCGAGCTACCCCGCCGACCGGCTGGGCTACATGCTCACCGACTCCGCCGTCCCGGTCATCATCACCCTGGACCACCTCGCGGACGAGCTGCCCTCGCGCGGTGAGCAACTCGTGCTGCTGGACGCGGATGCGCGCCACCTCGAGCGGCAGCCGCGCACGCCGCCTGCTTCGGGCGTGCTGGCCGAGCACCTCGCCTACGTCATCTACACCTCCGGCAGCACTGGGCGCCCCAAGGGCGTGGCGGTGACTCACCGGGGCGTGCCCAACCTCGCTCAAGCCCAGTCACGCGCCCTGGGGATTGAGCCGGGCACGCGCGTCCTCCAGTTCGCCTCCCCCAGCTTCGACGCCGCCGTCTGGGAGGTCTTCGGCACGCTGCTCTCGGGAGGCACGCTGTGCCTGCCGACGAACGAGGAGCGCATGCCCGGGCCCGCGCTGACGGCGATGCTGCGCACCCGTCAAGTCAACGTCGCCACGCTGCCGCCCACCGCGCTCTCCGTCATGGAGCCCGAGGGCCTCGAAGACCTGCGCACCCTCGTCTCCGCGGGCGAGGCCTGCTCCGCGGAGCTGGTGGCGAAGTGGGCCCCAGGGCGCCGCTTCATCAACGCCTATGGCCCCACCGAGGCCACCGTCTGCGCCTCCCTCGCCATCTGCGCGCCCGATGGCCAGAAGCCCTCCATCGGCGGGCCCCTGGCCAACATGCGCCTCTACGTACTGGACGCGCACCTGCGCCCGGTGCCCACCGGCGTGCCCGGAGAGCTCTTCATCGGCGGCGTGGGCCTGGCGCGCGGCTACCTGCGCCGCCCGGAGCTGACCGCCGAGCGCTTCATCCCCGACGCCTTCAGTGGCGTGCCCGGCGAGCGCCTCTACCGCACGGGAGACCTCGTGCGCTGGAAGTCCGACGGCACGCTGGATTACCTGGGCCGCACCGACTTCCAGGTGAAGCTGCGCGGCTTCCGCATCGAGCTGGGCGAAGTCGAAGCCGCGCTGCGTGCCCACCCGTCCGTCGAGGACGCCGTGGCCGTGGTGCGCAACGACGGCCCCTCCGGCGCGCGGCTCGTCGCCTACGTCGTCGCCCCGTCCGAAGCGCCGGACGTCCAGGTGCTGCGCACGTTCCTCGCCGAGCGGCTGCCGGAGTACATGGTGCCGTCGGCATACGCGGTGCTGGACACGCTGCCCCTGACTCCCAGCGGCAAGGTGGACCGCAAGGCCCTGCCCGCCCCCGAGGCCCAGCAGCGCGACGCCAATGCCTTCGAGGCACCGCGCACGCCGCTGGAGGAGAAGGTGGCGGAGGCCTTCGCCCACGTGCTGGGCCTGGAGCGAGTGGGCGCCAACGACGACTTCTTCATCCTGGGCGGACACTCACTGCTGGCCACCCGCGTGGCCTCGCACCTGAACGCGTCACTGGGCGTGGAGCTGTCGCTGCGGACCCTGTTCGAGGCGTCCACGGTCTCCGCGCTCGCCGCCCACCTCGCCGATGCGCCCGCGTCCGGTCCGGAGCGGCACATCCCGGCCATCGTCCCGGTGCCACGCACCGGCGCGCTCCCGCTGTCCTTCGCGCAGCAGCGCCTGTGGCTCATCGACCAGCTCGAGCCCGGCAGCTCCGCGTACAACATGCCGTCCTTCGTGCGCCTGGAGGGCTCGCTCGACGAGAGCTCCCTGCGCCATGCCCTGGACGCGCTGGTCCAACGGCACGAAGCGCTGCGCACGCACTTCACGCAGGAGCAGGGCGAGCCCCTCCAGGTCATCAGCCCCCAGGTCCAGCTGCCGCTGGACATGGTGGACCTGAGCGCACTGGAGCCCGAGGCCGCCCGCGTGGAGCTGGAACGGCACCTCCGCGAGGAGATGCAGCGCCCGTTCACCCTCACCACGGGCCCGCTGCTGCGCGCGCGCCTGCTGAAGCTGGGCGCCACCGAGCACGTGCTGTCGCTCAACATGCACCACATCGTCTCGGACGGTTGGTCCATGGCCGTGCTGGTGCGTGAGGTCGCAGCGCTCTACGAGGCCTTCTCGCAGGGCCAGCCAGCGCCCCTGCCGCCCATGCCCGTCCAGTACGCGGACTACGCCGTCTGGCAGCGCCAGTGGCTCCAGGGCGCGGTGCTGGAGGAGCAGCTCGCCTTCTGGAAGCAGCAGCTCTCCGGCGCGTCCACGCTGGAGCTGGTCACGGACAAGCCGCGTCCGCCCGTGCAGACCTTCCGTGGCGCCTACGTGCCCGTCGTGCTGTCGCGCGCGACGTCCGAGAAGCTCGACACGCTCTGCCTGCGCGAGGGGCTCACACCCTTCATGCTGCTGATGGCGTCCTTCCAGGTGCTGCTCTCCCGGCACTCGGGCCAGCAGGACATCTCCGTCGGCTCGCCCATCGCGGGACGCCAGCGCGGGGAGCTGGAAGGGCTCATCGGCTTCTTCGTCAACACCCTGGTGCTCCGCGCCCGGGTGGATGGGAAGTCCTCGTTCCTCCAGCTGCTGCGGCAGGTGAAGGAAGCGGCCCTGGGCGCCTATGCCCATCAAGAGGTGCCCTTCGAGCGACTGGTGGAGATGCTCCAGCCCACGAGGGACTTGAGCCGCGCGCCGCTGTTCCAGGCGCTCTTCGCGCTCCAGAACGCGCCCATGCCCTCGCTCCAGGCGCCGGGCCTGGAGATGAAGCCGCTGGTGGTGCCGAACCCCACCATCAAGTTCGAGGTGGAGCTCAACCTCGCCGAGTCCGTGGATGGCTACCAGGGCACGCTCGGCTACAACACCGACCTGTTCGAGAGCGCCACCGCCGAGCGCATGGCGGGGCACTTCCAGGCGCTGGTGGAGGCGCTCGTCTCCAGGCCGGAAGCATCCCTCGGCTCGTTCTCCCTGCTGTCCGAGTCGGAGCGGCGGCAGGTGCTGGTGGAGTGGAACGCCACCGCCACCGACTACCCGCGCGCCTCCACCCTGCCCGAGGTCTTCTCGCAGGTCGTGGCGCGGCATGGCGACAAGGTCGCCGTCGAGTTCGGTGACGAGAAGCTCACCTACCGCCAGCTCGATGCGCGTGCGAACCAGCTTGCGTGGCATCTGCGCGGCCTGGGCGTCTCCACCGACTCGCGCGTGGCGATTGCGCTGGAGCGCTCGCTGGAGCTGATTGTCTCCCTCGTCGCCATCCTCAAGGCCGGTGGCGCCTACGTCCCGTTGGACCCGTCGTCCCCACGTGAGCGCCTCGCCGCCATGGTGGAGGACGCCCGTCCCGGCGTCCTCGTCACCTCGCGCGAGCTGCTGGCGAAGCTGCCCGCCGAAGGCCTGTCCACCGTCGTGCTGGGTGACGTGTCCCTGGAGGCGCAGCCCACGTCCGCCCTTCCCGTGGCCGCACTACCTCAGAGCCTCGCGTACATCGACTTCACCTCGGGTTCCACCGGTCGGCCCAAGGGCGTCGGCACTCCTCAGGCCGCCGTGCTGCGCACCGTCTTCGGCAACGACTACGCGCACCTCGGCCCGGATGAGACGTTCCTCCTCATCGCGCCGGTTTCGTTCGATGCGTCCACCCTGGAGTTGTGGGGCCCGCTGCTCCATGGCGCGCGGCTCGTCGTCTTCCCGCCCCACTCGCCCTCCGACCTGAAGGAATTGGAGTCGGTGCTGACGAAGCACGGCGTGACGACGCTGCACCTCACCGCCGGCCTCTTCACCCAGGTGGTGGACAACAACCTCGCCGCGCTTCGTGGGGTGAAGCAGCTGCTCACCGGTGGTGACGTGGTGAGCGCGCCTCACGTGCGCCGCGTCCTCGAAGAGCTGCGCATCCCCGTCACCGCCTGCTACGGCCCTACCGAGAGCACGCTCTTCGCCTCCACCCACCGGATGACTTCGGTGGAGCACGTCGGCGCGTCCGTGCCCATTGGCCGTCCCATCGGCAATACGCAGGTGTACCTGCTGGAGGCCTTCGGTCAGCCCGTGCCGGTCGGCGTCGTGGGTGAGCTGTTCATCGGCGGCGACGGCGTGGCCCGGGGCTATGTGGAGCAGCCCGCCCTCACCGCCGAGCGTTTCGTCCCCGACGCCTTCTCCGGCGTCCCGGGTGCCCGCCTGTACCGCACGGGCGACCTCGCCCGCTGGCGGGGTGACGGCGTGCTGGAGTTCCTCGGCCGCGCGGATGCGCAGGTCAAGGTGCGCGGCTACCGCATCGAGCTCGCCGAAGTCGAAGCCGCCCTGCTCGCCTTCCCGGACGTCGCGCAGGCCGTGGCCCTGGTGCGCGAGGACGTGCCCGGCGACAAGCGCCTCGTCGGCTACGTCGCCGCTCCCGAGTCGCTCGACGTGTCCGCCCTGCGCGCCGCCCTCAAGCAGCGGCTGCCCGAGTACATGGTGCCCTCCGCCCTCGTGCGGCTGGACACGCTGCCCCTCACCACCAACGCCAAGGTGGACCGCAAGGCCCTGCCCGCCCCCGACTCCGCCCTGCTGTCGTCCGCCGCGGCGTACGTCGCCCCGCGCACTCCCACCGAGGAGCTGCTCGCGGGCATCTTCACCCAGGTGCTCGGCGTGACGCGCGTCGGTGCCGCCGACAACTTCTTCGAGCTGGGCGGCCACTCGCTGCTCGCCACGCGGGCCGTCTCCCGCATCCGCGCGGCCTTCAACGTGGACCTCGCCCTGCGCGACCTGTTCCAGGCGCCCACCGTCTCCGCCCTCGCCGAGCGCATCGACGCGGCCGTGCGCACCGGACAGACGGGCGTGGCCCCACCCATCGAGCGCGTGCCGCGCACGCAGAAGCTGCCCCTCTCCTTCACCCAGCAGCGCCTGTGGTTCCTGGACCAACTGGAGCCCGGCAGCCCGGCCTACAACATGCCGGTCGTGCTGGAGCTGTCCGGTGAGCTCGACGTCGACGCCCTGCGCGAGAGCCTCTCCACGCTCGTGCGCCGGCACGAGGCCCTGCGCACCACGTTCCACGCGGACGCCGAAGGCCCCGTCCAGCGCATCTCCGAGCCCGCGCCGCTGGCCCTGCCCATCATCGACCTGAGCACCCTCCCGCCCGAGCAGCGCCGGGAGGAGACACGGCGGCGCGTCACCCAGGACGCGATGCGCCCGTTCGACCTGGCCGCGGGCCCCATCATGCGCGCCATGCTGCTGAAGCTGGACGCGCGCGAGCACGTGCTCCAGCTCAACATCCACCACATCGTCTCGGACGGCTGGTCCATGACGGTGCTGGTGCGCGAGCTGACCGCGCTCTACCCGGCCCTCGCCTCGGGCCACTCCTCGCCGCTGGCCGAGCTGCCGCTCCAGTACGCGGACTACGCGGCGTGGCAGCGCAGGTGGCTGGACGACGCGGAGCTGGAGAAGCAGCTCACCTGGTGGCGCCGCCAGCTCGACGGCGCGCCGCAAGACTTGGAGCTGCCCACCGACAGGCCGCGCGTGCACCACCCAGCGCCGCCGGGCGCGCTGCTGAACATGCGGCTCCCCAGCGAGCTGGCCGAGGCCGTGGAGGCCCTCTGCACTCGCGAGGGCATCACGCCGTTCATGTTCTTCCTGGCCGCCTTCCAGGTGCTGCTGTCGCGCTACTCCGGCCAGGACGACATCTCCGTCGGCACGCCGGTGGCGGGCCGCAACCGCGCCGAGCTCGAGGGGCTCGTCGGCTTCTTCCTCAACACGCTGGTGATGCGGACCCGCCTGGACGGCGAGCCCACCGTGCGCGAGCTGCTCGGGCGTGCGCGGGAGACAGCGCTGGGCGCCTACGCGCACCAGCACGTCCCCTTCGAGCAGCTCCAGCCGATGCGCGACCTACGCCAGGCGCCGATGTTCCGGGTGATGCTGCTCCTGCAGAACCTCCCTGAGTCGGAGCTGGCGCTGCCGGGGTTGAGCGTGCGGCTCGCCGTCCCCGAGCGGCGCATCGCCAAGTTCGACCTGTCGCTGTCCCTGACACGCACGAAGGACGGCTTCCTGGGTGAGCTGGAGTACGCCACCGAGCTGTTCGACGCGTCCACCGCCGAGCGCATCGCCCGGCACCTGCGCACACTCGTGGAGGCCATGGTCCGCGACACGAGCCGTCCCGTGTCCGGGCTGTCCATGCTCTCCGGCGAGGAGCGTCAGCGCATCCTCGGGGACTGGAGCGCCAACCCCGCACCCTTCCCGGACGTGTGCCTGCACTCGCTCTTCGAGGAACAGGTGCGCCGCGCGCCGGACGCGCTCGCCGCCTCCTTCGAGGGACAGCACCTCACCTACGCGCAGCTCGACGCGAAGGCCAACCAGCTCGCGCACGCGCTGCGCCGCCAGGGCGTCGGGCCCGAGGTGCGCGTGGCGCTCAGCGTGGAGCGCTCGCTGGACATCGTCGTGGGCCTGTTCGGCATCCTCAAGGCCGGCGGCGCGTGGGTGCCCGTGGACCCGATGCTGCCGCGCGAGCGCCTGGCCTTCATGCTGGAGGACAGCGGCGCGGCGATGCTGGTGACGCAGGCGCCGCTGCTGGAGCGCTTCCCGGCGTCGGCCCACGCTCGCGCGCTCTGCCTGGACTCCGGGCGGGAGGCGCTGTCACGTGAGAGCACCGAGGCACCGGTGACGGGCGTGGCCCCGTACCACCTGGCCTACCTGCTCTACACCTCCGGCAGCACCGGCACGCCCAAGGGCACCGCCGTGGAGCACCGCGGCGTCACCAACCTCGTCACGCAGGAGAAGGGCGTCTACGAGATTGGCCCGGGCAGCCGCGTGTTGCAGTTCGCCAGCCTCTCCTTCGACCTGTCGGTGGAGGAGATCTTCACCACGCTGTGCTCCGGAGGCGCGCTGGTGCTGGCGCCGATGGAGAAGCTGATGCCGGGCGCGCCGCTGCAGAAGCTGATGCGCGACGAGGCGCTCACCGTCATCAGCGTCACCCCGGCCGCGCTGGCGGCCACGCCCGCCGAGGGCTACCCCGCCCTGCGCACCGTCATCTCCGGCGGTGAGGCCGTCTCCGCCGAGGTGGTGGGCCGTTGGGCGCCGGGCCGCACGTTCCACAACGGCTACGGCCCCACGGAGACCACGGTGGTGGCCACCCTGGCCATCTGCAAGCCGGACGGGAGCGTGCCCTCCATCGGCCGCCCCATGGGCAACATGCGCACGTACGTGCTGGACGTGCGCGGCGAGCCCGTGCCCGTGGGCGTGAAGGGAGAGCTGTACGTGGGAGGCGTGGGCGTGGCGCGCGGCTACGCGGGCCGCCCGGGCCTCACCGCCGACCGCTTCCTGCCGGACGCCTGGTCCGGAGTGCCCGGCGCCCGGATGTACCGCACCGGCGACGTGGTGCGCTGGCGCGAGGACGGGACGCTGGACTACCTCGGCCGCGCGGACGCGCAGGTGAAGGTGCGCGGCTTCCGCATCGAGCTGGGCGAGGTGGAGTCCGCGCTGGCGAAGCTGCCCGCGGTGCGCGAGGCCGTCGTCGTGGCCCGCGAGGACGGCCCGGGCGGCAAGCGGCTGGTGGGCTACGTCGTCGCGCACGAGGGCTTCCAGACGGACAGCGCCGCGCTGCGCGCCGCCCTGAAGGAGACGCTGCCCGAGTACATGGTGCCCTCGGCCGTGGTGGTGCTGGACGCCATGCCGCTCACCTCCAACGGCAAGGTGGACCGGAGGGCCCTGCCCGCGCCGGACCTCGCCGCCACCGGTGGGCGTCCGGACTTCGTCGCCCCGCGCACGGAGACGGAGGCGTTGCTGGCCGGAATCTGGAGCGCCGTGCTCGGCGTGGAGCCGGTGGGCCTGTCCGACAACTTCTTCGAGCTCGGCGGACACTCCCTGCTGGCCACCCAGGCCATCAGCCGCATGCGCGCCGCGTTCAACGTGGAGCTGCCGCTGCGGGACTTGTTCGACGCCGCGACGTTGGCCGAGCTGGCGGTGCGGGTGGACCGGGCGGTGCAGGCCGGCCACGGTCAGCAGGTGCCGCCGCTGGTTCCCGTGCCGCGCACGGGCGACCTGCCGGCGTCGCTGGCGCAGCAGCGCCTGTGGTTCCTGGATCAGCTCGACCCGGACAGCCCGCTGTACAACCTGCCGTTCGCCCTGGTCCTGGAGGGCGCGGTGGACGTGGGCGCCCTGGAGCGCGCCCTGACGGAGCTGGTGCGCCGCCAGGAGGCGCTGCGCACCACCTTCCGCGAGGCCCCGGAGGGGCCCGTGCAAGTCGTCCAGCCCACCATGCCCGTGCCGGTGCCGGTGGTGGACCTGACCTCGGTGCCCGAGGACCAGCGCCGGCAGCAGGCGCGGCTGCGCGTGCGTGAGGAGGCGCTGCGCCCCTTCAGCCTGTCGCGCGGCCCGCTGCTGCGCTCGGCGTTGCTGAAGCTCTCCGAGCGCGAGCACGTGCTGGTCTTCATCGTGCACCACATCGTCTCCGACGGCTGGTCCATGGGCGTCATGGTGCGGGAGCTGGCCGCGCTCTACGTGGCCTTCTCCGGAGGCCAGCCCTCGCCGCTGCCGGAGCTACCGGTGCAGTACGCGGACTTCGCCGCGTGGCAGCGCGGGTGGCTGCGGGATGAGGTGCTGGAGGAGCAGCTCGGCTGGTGGCGCAAGCAGCTCACCGACGTGCCCCGGACGCTGGAGCTGCCCACGGACCGGCCCCGGCCGGCGGTGCAGACGTCGCGCGGTGCTTCGACGATGGTGCGGCTGCCGGTACAGCAAGCCGAGGCGCTGGAGGCGCTCTGCCGCCGCGAGGGCGTGACGCCGTTCATGGCGCTGCTCGGTGCGTTCCAGCTCCTGATGGCCCGCTACTCGGGCCAGTCGGAAGTCCTGGTCGGCTCCGTGGTGGCCGGACGGGACCGGAGCGAGCTGGAGTCGCTCGTCGGCTTCTTCGTCAACACGCTGCCCCTGCGGGCACGCCTCAGCCCCTCGGAGAGCTACCGCTCGCTGCTGGCGCAGGTGCGTGACACGACGCTTGGCGCCTTCGCTCACCAGTCCGTGCCCTTCGAGCGCCTGGTGGAGGCGCTCCGGGTGGAGCGGAACCTGAGCCGCCCGCCGCTGGTGCAGGTGATGTTCGTGCTCCAGAACGCGCCCATGCCGACGCTGCGGCTGCCGGGCCTGTTCCTGAGCGCGATGCCGGTGGAGGACAAGCCGGTCAAGTTCGAGCTGGAGCTGAACCTGTTCCGCACGGCCGACGGCTACGGGGGACCGCTCGAATACAACGCGGACCTGTTCGACCCCGCCACCGCCGAGCGCATGGCGGAGCATTTCCGCGCGCTCGTGGAGTCGCTGGTGGCTCGCCCCGAGGCCTCCCTGGACTCCGTGTCCATGCTGGCCGACACGGAGCGGAAGCAGGTGCTGGTGGAGTGGAATGCCACCGCCACCGACTACCCGCGCGCCTCCACCCTGCCCGAGGTCTTCTCGCAGGTCGTGGCCCGGCATGGCGACAAGGTCGCCGTCGAGTTCGGTGACGAGAAGCTCACCTACCGCCAGCTCGATACTCGTGCCAACCAGCTTGCGTGGCATCTGCGCGGCCTGGGCGTTTCCACCGACTCGCGCGTGGCGATTGCGCTGGAGCGCTCGCTGGAGCTGATTGTCTCCCTCGTCGCCATCCTCAAGGCCGGTGGCGCCTACGTCCCCTTGGACCCGTCGTACCCGCGTGAGCGCCTCGCTGCCATGGTGGAGGACGCACGTCCCGGCGTCCTCGTCACCTCGCGCGAGCTGCTGGCGAAGCTGCCCGCCGAAGGCCTGTCCACCGTCGTGCTGGGGGACGTGTCCCTGGAGGGCCAGCCCACGTCGGCCCTTCCCGTGGCCGCGCTGCCCCAGAGCCTCGCGTACATCGACTTCACCTCGGGTTCCACCGGTCGGCCCAAGGGCGTCGGCACTCCTCAAGCTGCCGTGCTGCGCACCGTCTTCGGCAACGACTACGCGCACCTCGGGCCAGATGAGACGTTCCTCCTCATCGCACCCGTCTCCTTCGACGCCTCCACCCTGGAGCTGTGGGGCTCGCTGCTCCATGGCGCGCGGCTCGTCGTCTTCCCGCCCCACTCGCCCTCCGACTTGAAGGAGCTGGAGGCCGTCCTCACGAAGCACGGCGTGACGACGCTGCACCTCACCGCCGGCCTCTTCACCCAGGTGGTGGACAACAACCTCGCCGCGCTTCGTGGGGTGAAGCAGCTGCTCACCGGTGGTGACGTGGTGAGCGCGCCTCACGTGCGCCGCGTCCTCGAAGAGCTGCGCATCCCCGTCAC
>NZ_JAAIYA010000015.1:0-6222 GCF_010894405.1 Pyxidicoccus caerfyrddinensis | reverse complement strand
TCTTCACCCAGGTGGTGGACAACAACCTCGCCGCGCTTCGTGGGGTGAAGCAGCTGCTCACCGGTGGTGACGTGGTGAGCGCGCCTCACGTGCGCCGCGTCCTCGAAGAGCTGCGCATCCCCGTCACGGCCTGCTACGGCCCCACCGAGAGCACGCTCTTCGCCTCCACCCACCGCATGACTTCGGTGGAGCACGTCGGCGCGTCCGTGCCCATTGGCAAGCCGCTCGGCAATACGCGCATCTACCTGCTCGACGCCTCGGGCCAGCCGGTGCCCGTGGGCGTCATGGGTGAGCTGTTCATCGGTGGCGACGGTGTCGCTCGCGGCTACGTGGAGCAGCCCGCCCTCACCGCGGAGCGTTTCGTCCCCGACGCCTTCTCCGGCGTCGCCGGGGCGCGCCTGTACCGCACGGGCGACCTCGCCCGCTGGCGCAGTGACGGCGTGCTGGAGTTCCTCGGCCGCGCGGATGCGCAGGTCAAGGTGCGCGGCTACCGCATCGAGCTCGCCGAAGTCGAAGCCGCCCTGGTCTCCTTCCCCGACGTGGGGCAGGCCGTGGCCCTGGTGCGTGAGGACGTCCCCGGCGACAAGCGACTCGTCGGCTACGTCGCCGCGCCCTCGTCGCTCGACATGGCCGCCCTCCGCACCGCGCTCAAGCAGCGGCTGCCCGAGTACATGGTGCCCTCCGCCCTCGTGCGCCTGGACACCCTGCCCCTCACCACCAACGCCAAGGTGGACCGCAAGGCCCTCCCGCCTCCGGACGCGGTGGCCTCCAACGAGGAGTTCGTCGCCCCGCGTACGCGCACCGAGGAGCAGCTCGCGGAGCTGTTCGCGGGTGTCCTGCGCCTCCCGAAGGTCAGCGTCACCGGCAACTTCTTCGAGCTGGGCGGCCACTCGCTGCTGGCCACGCAGCTCGTCTCCCGCATCCGCGCCGCCTTCGGCGTGGAGCTCCCCCTGCGCGCCCTCTTCGAGGCGTCCACCGTCTCCGCCCTCGCCGAGCGCATCGATGCGTCGGGAGCCTCCAGCCAGGAGTCCGCGCCACCGCTGGTCCCCGTGCCGCGCACGGGACCTCTGCCGCTCTCCTTCGCACAGCAGCGGCTGTGGTTCATCGACCAGCTCGAGCCGGGCGGCGCGTCCTACAGCATGCCCACCTTCGTGCGCATGGAGGGGACGCTCGATGCGGACGCCCTGCGCCGCGCCCTCGCCGAGCTGGCGAGCCGTCACGAAGCCCTGCGCACCACGTTCTCCCAGCAGGAGGGGCAGCCCCTCCAGCGCATCGCGCCTCACGGTGAGCTGCCGCTGGAGGTGGTGGACCTCAGCGGCCTGGAGCCCCACGCCGCCCGCGCCGAGCTGGAGCGACGGCTGCGGGACGAAGTCCTGCGTCCCTTCAACCTCGCCACCGGTCCGCTGGTGCGCGCGCAGCTCCTGAAGCTGAGCACCACCGAGCACGTGCTCGCGCTCAACATGCACCACATCGTCTCGGACGGCTGGTCCATGGGCGTGCTGGTGCGTGAAGTCGCGGCCCTCTACGAAGCCTTCTCCCAGGGCCGCCCCTCGCCCCTGCCTCCTCTGCCCATCCAGTACGCGGACTACGCGGTGTGGCAGCGCGGGTGGCTGCAGGGCGAGGCGCTCGACGCGCAGCTCGGCTACTGGAAGCAGCACCTCGCCGGCGTCTCCACCCTGGAGCTGCCCACCGACAAGCCCCGCCCGCCCGTGCAGACGTTCAACGGCGCGCACCTGCCGGTGGCCCTCTCCCGTACCGCGTCCGAGGCCCTCCAGGCGCTCTGCCAGCGAGAGGGCGCCACGCCCTTCATGGCACTCCTGGGCGCGTTCCAGGTGCTGCTCTCCCGCCATGCCGGACAGCAGGACATCGCCGTCGGCTCGCCCATCGCAGGCCGCACCCGCGCGGAGACCGAGGGCCTCATCGGCTTCTTCGTCAACACGCTCGTGCTGCGCACCCAGGTGGAGGACACCGCTTCATTCGTCCACCTGCTGAGGCAGGTGAAGGAGTCCTCGCTGGGCGCCTACGCCCACCAGGACGTGCCCTTCGAGCGACTGGTGGAGGTGCTTCAGCCCTCGCGCGACATGAGCCGCAGTCCGCTCTTCCAGGTCCTCTTCGCCTTGCAGAACGCGCCCATGCCCGCGGTGCGGAAGCTGGACCTGACGTTGAGCCCAGTGGAGGTGGAGAACCCCACCACCAAGTTCGAGCTCCAGCTCAACCTGTCGGAGACGCCAGACGGCTACCGGGGCACGCTGAGCTACAACACCGACCTGTTCGAGCACGCTACGGCGCTGCGCATCGCGAGCCATTTCCAGGTGCTGGTGGAAGCCTTGGTCGCCCGGCCCGAGGCCCCGCTGGGTTCCGTCTCCCTGCTGACGGAAGCGGAGCGGCACCAGGTCCTGGTGGAGTGGAACGCCACCGCCACGGACTTCGCGGGCGACGCGTGCGTCCACCAGCGCGTCGAGGCACAGGCGCGCCGCGCTCCGGATGCGCTGGCCGTCGAGTCCGACGACGCACGCCTCACCTACCGGGAGCTGGACGCGCGCGCCAATCAGCTCGCGCATGTGCTGCGTGCCCGGGGCGTTCGCACGGGTGACCGCGTCGCGCTCTGCGTGCAGCGCTCCCCCGACATGGTGGTGGGCCTGCTCGGCATCCTCAAGGCCGGCGCCGCCTACGTGCCGCTGGCCCCGGACTACCCGCGCGAGCGCCTGGCCTTCATGCTCCAGGACTGCGGCGCCCGCGTGCTGCTTACGCAGCAGTCCCTGCTCGGTCTGCTCCCCGAGGGCACCGACGTCGTGTGCCTCGACTCCGGCGATGTTCTCTCTCACGAGGACACGGTCGCACCGGCCGTCACCGTCACCGCGGACGACGCCGCCTACGTCATCTACACATCGGGCAGCACCGGCCAGCCCAAGGGCGTCGTCATCCCCCATGGCGCCCTCGTCAACCACATGGCGTGGTTCCTCTCCGCTTTCGGCATCACCTCCGAAGACAGGGTGCTTCAGAAGACGCCGCTGAGCTTCGACGCCTCCGTCTGGGAGTGCTGGGCCTCGCTCATGGTGGGCGCGCCCCTCGTGCTCGCCCCGCCAGAGGCCCATCGCGACCCGGCCGCCCTGGTGGCGTGCGTGGTGCGCCAGCGCGTCACCGTCCTCCAGGTGGTGCCCTCCATGCTCCGCTTCATGCTGGAGGAGGAGGGACTGCGCGCCGCCACGCACCTGCGCTGGCTGTTCTGCGGCGGTGAGGCCCTGGCCTCCGAGCTGGCCCCGCGCCTGCGCGCACTGCTGCCCGAGACGCGGCTGGTCAACCTCTACGGCCCCACCGAAACCACCATCGACGCCACGTCCGCGCTGGCCACAGGCCAGGAGCGCGGCACCACCGTGCCCATCGGCCGGCCGGTGGCCAATACCCGCCTGTACGTGCTCGACGGGCACCTGCGGCCCGTGCCGCCGGGAGTGCCAGGAGAGCTGTTCATTGGCGGCGCGCAGCTCGCCCAGGGCTACCTGGACAGGCCCGCGCTCACCGCCGAGCGCTTCGTGCCCGACGCTTTCGCCTCCACTCCGGGCGCGCGCCTGTACCGCACCGGGGACCAGGTGCGCTGGCTTCGCGACGGCTCAATGGAGTACCTCGGCCGCGCCGATGCGCAGGTGAAGCTGCGCGGCTTCCGCATCGAGCCGGGTGAAGTCGAAGCCGCCCTGCTCGCCTTCCCCGACGTCACGCAGGCGGTGGCCCTGGTGCGCGAGGACGTCGCTGGCGCCCCGCGCCTGGCCGGCTACGTCACCGCGCCCGCGTCGCTCGACACCGCCGCGCTGCGCACCTTCCTCCTGCAGCGGCTGCCCGAGTACATGGTGCCCTCCGCCTTCATGGTGCTGGAGGCGCTGCCGCTGACGCCCAATGGCAAGGTGGACAGGAAGGCCCTGCCCGCACCGGCGGCGCACGCGGACGTGAGCGCCGCCGTGGCGCCGAGAGACGCGGCGGAGGAGGTACTGGCCGGACTCTTCGCCGGGCTGCTGCGGCAGGAGCGCGTGGGCATCCACGACAGCTTCTTCGAGCTGGGTGGCCACTCGCTGCTCGTCACGCAACTGGCCTCGCGCGTGCGTTCCGCCTTCGGCGTGGAGCTGCCGCTGCGCGCCTTCTTCGAGTCGCCCACCGTGGCCACGCTCGCCCGGCGCATCGCGGCCGCGCGCAGCGAGCAGAACCCGGCTGTTCCCCCCCTGGCCCCCGTGCCGCGCGAGGGCGCACTGCCGCTGTCCTTCGCGCAGCAACGCCTGTGGCTCCTCGACCAGATCGAACCCGGCAACACGGCCTACAACCTGCCCACCGTCATCCGCCTCCGTGGGGCCCTGGACGTGGCCGCGCTGGAGAAGGCCTTCACCGCGCTCGTCGAGCGCCACGAGTCGCTGCGCACCCTCTTCACCGCGCAGGAAGACGAGCCCACGCAGCGCATCCTCCCTCCGTCCGCCTTCCCGCTGACGGTGGTGGACCTGGGCTCCCTGCCGCCGGACGAGCGCGAGGCCCGGGCGGAGCGGCTGGCCCTCGAGGAGACCCAGCGCCCGTTCGACCTGGCGCGAGGGCCGCTGCTGCGCGCCCTGCTGCTCCGGCTGGACTCGGAGGAGCATGTGCTCGCGGCGACGATGCACCACATCGTCTCCGACGGCTGGTCCATGAGCGTGCTGGTGAGCGAGGTGGCCGCGGCCTACGGCGCCTTCGCCTCCGGTCGCGAGCTGAAGGTCCCGCCCCTGCCCATCCAGTACGCGGACTACGCCGCGTGGCAGCGAGGCTGGCTGCGAGGGGACGCGCTGGAGCAGCAGCTCGGGTACTGGCGTGAGCAGCTCTCCGGCGCGGCACCCGTGCTGGAGCTGCCCACCGACAAGCCGCGGCCCGCCGTGCAGTCCATTCGCGGTCTCCACCTGCCGGTGCACGTGCCCGCGCAGGTGGTCAAGCGCCTGGAGGCGCTGTGCCAGCGCGAGGGCGTCACGCCCTTCATGGCCCTGCTCGCCGTATGGCAGGTGCTGCTGTCGCGCTACTCGGGGCAGGACGACATCGTCGTGGGCTCGCCCATCGCCGGCCGCACCCGCACGGAGACCGAAGGCCTCATCGGCTTCTTCGTCAACACGCTCGTGCTGCGCACCCAGGTGGACCCGCGCGCCTCCTTCCGCGAGCTGCTCGCCCGCGTCCGCGCCACCACGCTGGGCGCCTACGACCACCAGGACGTCCCCTTCGAGAAGCTCGTCGAGGAGCTGCAACCCCAGCGCAGCATCAGCCACTCGCCCCTCTTCCAGGTGATGCTCGTCCTGCAGAACACCCCCATGGCTTCCCTGGAGGTGGCCGGCTCACCCGGAGGCGCAGCGCCGCTGCGGATACAGCCGGTGGACGTCGAGCTCCAGTCCGTGAAGTTCGACCTCACGCTGTCGCTGGCACGGACGCCGGAAGGCCTGTCGGGCACACTCAGCTACCGCACGGACCTGTTCGAGCGGTCCACCGTCTCCCGCATGGCGGAGCACCTCGCCACCCTGCTGGAATCCGCGGTGTCCTCGCCCGAGGCCCACGTCGGGGAGCTGTCCCTGCTGCGCGACGCCGAGCGCCACCAGGTGCTCGAGGCGTTCAATGCCTCACCGAATCCCTTCGTTGCCGAAGGCCCGCTGCACGCGCTCATCGAGGCGCAGGCCGCGCGCCACCCGTCCAGGCCCGCGGTGGCCTGCGAGGAACAGGTGCTCACCTACGGGGAGCTGGACACCCGCGCCAACCAACTGGCGTGGCACCTGCGCTCGCTGGGCGTGGGCCCCGACACGTGCGTGGCCCTGTGCCTGGAGCGCTCGGTGGACACCGTGGTGGCGCTATTGGGTATCTGGAAGGCTGGCGCCGCCTACGTCCCGTTGGACCCCGCACAGCCCGCCCTGCGCCTGCGGACGCTGGTGGAAGAAGTCGCTGCCCCGGTGGTGGTGACGCAGTCGCGCCATGCGGACGCCTTCACGGGCACTTCCGTCCAGCGGGTGTTGATGGACACGGAGGCCGAACAGCTCGCGTCCGGGCGCGGGGATGCGCCGCCGTGCGCGGTGTCCGCGGACAACCTCGCCTATGTCCTCTTCACCTCGGGCAGTACCGGCCGGCCCAAGGGCGTGGCCGTGGCCCACGGACAGCTCGTCCACTACGTGCGCGCCGCCACCGAGCGGCTGGGCCTGGCCGACTGCAAGAGCTTCGCCCTGGTGTCCACCTTCGTCGCCGACC
>NZ_JAAIYA010000159.1 GCF_010894405.1 Pyxidicoccus caerfyrddinensis | reverse complement strand
TCGGGCGGTGGAGGCTCCGCTGCCTCCGGACATGGCGCGCGTTCGCGAGCTGCTGCGCCTCACGCTGGCCTGACGCGGCGGACTACTTCACCTTGAAGCTGTTGGAGTTGCCCTCGACTCCGAAGCGGTCCGTCACCGTCAGCGTCACGTTGTCGCCCTGGACGTCCAGGGTGATGGACTGCGTGCAGACCCCCGCGACGAACTGATCCAGCGACGTGGGGCTGACGCCCCCGTTGGACTTGCTCACGGTGAGGTCCAGCTTGTCCTCGAACTCCGCCGCGCGCGGGCCCAGGGCTCGGACCGTGATGACGAAGGGCTGGCCCCGGGTCTGCTCCTGCACCGACTCGAACTCGAAGCCGGTGATGTCCCCTGGCTGCATCGGCGTTCCCGGAGT
>NZ_JAAIYA010000158.1 GCF_010894405.1 Pyxidicoccus caerfyrddinensis | reverse complement strand
CGCTCCGTAGAGTTTGATCATGGCTCAGAACGAACGCTGGTGGCGTGTCTTATACATGCAAGTCGAGCGAGGCAGCAATGCCGAGCGGCGAACGGGTGAGTAACGCGTAAGCAATCTGCCCCATATCAGGAAATACCCGTGCCAACGCGCGGTTAATGTCCAGGAGAGTGGCCTTCCGCATGGAAGGTTGACTAGAGATTTATCGGTATGGGATGAGCTTGCGTCCGATTAGCTAGTTGGCGGGGCAACGGCCCACCAAGGCGACGATCAGTAGCCGGCCTGAGAGGGTGAACGGCCACATTGGAACTGAGACACGGTCCAAACTCCTACGGAAGGCAGCAG
>NZ_JAAIYA010000157.1 GCF_010894405.1 Pyxidicoccus caerfyrddinensis | reverse complement strand
GTCACCGAGCAGACGCGCGTGAGGCGACACAGCGAAGCCCTGGACGCGAAGATTCGCGCCAGCGAGGCCGAGCTGCGCGTGCTGCTCGACGCCATCCCCGTCCTCGTCTCGTATGTCGCACCGGACGAGACCTACGGCCGGGTCAACAAGGCCTATGAGGAGTGGTTCGGGATTGAGCAGGACAGCCTCCGGGGAAGGTCCATCCGGGAGGTCATCGGGGAGGCGGCGTACGCCGTGCTCGGCCCGTACGTGAAGCGAGGCCTCGCGGGCGAGAGCTTCTCGTTCGAGCAGCACGACGTCCCCTACCGCCTGGGCGGCACGCGCGACGTGAAGGTGACCTTCATCGCGCACCGGGAGCCGGGGCAGGACCCGGGCGGTTATGTGGCGCTGCTCCAGGACATC
>NZ_JAAIYA010000156.1 GCF_010894405.1 Pyxidicoccus caerfyrddinensis | reverse complement strand
CGTCCTGCGACGAAGGCCGCGTAGAGCTCCGACACCTCGCGCACCAGCACACCCATGGACCAGCCATCGGTGATGATGTGGTGCAGGCTCAGGAGGAGCACGTGCTCTTCGGCGGCGAGGCGGAAGAGCACCGCATGCAGCAGCGGTCCGTTCTCCAAGTCGAAGGGCCGACGGGCCTCCGCGTGCAGGCGCTCCTGGACTTGCTCCTCGCGGAGCGCCACGACGTCCAGGGGCAGCTCGAGCGTGGAGGCAATCTGCTGGAAGGGGCGGCCGTCCTGCTCGACGAAGGTGGTGCGCAGGGTTTCGTGGCGGCGCACCAGTTCGTTGAGGGCGGCGCGCAGGGCGGCGTCATCCAGCTGTCCGGAGAGGCGGACGGAGACGGAGACGTTGAGGGTGGCGCTGCC
>NZ_JAAIYA010000155.1 GCF_010894405.1 Pyxidicoccus caerfyrddinensis | reverse complement strand
TGCTGTTGATGCCGCTCATCGGCAAGTTCGGCGGCAAGCTCGACGGGCGGTGGCTGGTGGGCCTGGGAATCATTGGCATGTGCCTGTCGCTGTGGACCAACGGCCACTTGAGCAGCACGGCGGACGAGGCGACGCTGATTACGCCCGTCTTCATCCGCGCCTGCTCCATGGGCTTCATCTTCGTGCCGCTGTCGGTGATGGCGCTCAGCAACCTGCGGCCGGACCAGCGCGGCAACGCGGCGGGGCTCTTCAACCTGACGCGCGAACTGGGGGGCTCCATCGGCACCGCGTGGATGAGCAGCGCGCTCAACCGGCTGACGAAGGTGAACACCACGGCGCTCACGTCGCACGTGGACCCGTACAGCCAGGTGACGCAGGAGCAGCTCGCCGCGCTCAAGGCCACGG
>NZ_JAAIYA010000154.1 GCF_010894405.1 Pyxidicoccus caerfyrddinensis | reverse complement strand
ACCCGCCATGTCAGCCCCCTCCGGTAGAAGGGAATGGTGGAAGTAATATTCCTTCCACGGGACGGCCGCCCCGGAAGGGGGGCAGGAGGGGGTAGGGGATGGGGTTCGCGGAGCATTACCTCGCGGGGATGATGCAGAGCTCGGCGGAGGTGCTGGGCCGGCATGGCTACGAGCACGTGAAGGCGGAGGAGCTGGCCCGGTCCGTGGGGATGTCGGTGGGCAGCCTGTACCGGCGCTACGGCAGCAAGCAGCACTTCGCCCAGACGGTGCGGACCTTCCACGAGGACACCTTCTGCCGGGAGGTGGACTGGGCCTTCTTCTGCAAGCACGGCGCGGACGGCGTCACCTTCCGCGAGGCCTTCTTCACCTTCTGGGATGCGCTGACGAACTGGGCGCTGGGGCTGCC
>NZ_JAAIYA010000153.1 GCF_010894405.1 Pyxidicoccus caerfyrddinensis | reverse complement strand
CTACGGCTGCCAGGGCAACACGTTGAAGCGCAACGACAACTGCCGCGTGTACGCCCAGTTCGAATCAGACAATCCGGGCATGCCTTCCTGCCCCTACTGCCCCTGAGCCGATAGGTTCGAGGAATCCATGAGCGACGAAAACCCGAGCATCCTCTCTCACGTCTCCGTCGGAACGAATGACTTCGCCCGCGCGGTGGCCTTCTACGACCAGGTGCTCGCCACGCTGGGCTGTCGTCGGGTGCTCGACTTCCCCAACGCCGTGGCCTACGGCAAGCAGTTCCCGGAGTTCTGGGTGCAGATGCCCCTCGACGGACAGCGCGCCACCGTCGGCAACGGCACGCACTTCGGCTTCATCGCCACCTCGAAGCAGATGGTGCACGCCTTCCACGCGGCCGCGCTCGCGGCGG
>NZ_JAAIYA010000152.1 GCF_010894405.1 Pyxidicoccus caerfyrddinensis | reverse complement strand
TGGGGCGGTAGGCGATGTCCACGCCGGACAGCTCGCGCAGCTCGTCGGCGAAGGCGGGATAGAGGGCGCGGCTCTTCAGGCACAGCTCGAGGAAGGGGCCGGGGCCGTCGGACTCCATCTGTGGAGCGAGCATGCCGGCGGCGGCGCTGCTGGCCTCCGCGCCGGGGATGGAGCGCTCCAGGACGGTGACGCGCGCGCCGGCCTGCCGCAGCCGCAGCGCGATGCCGCAGCCCATGATTCCCCCACCCACGATGATGACGTCCGAAACTCGCATGGACTTCTTTCCTGCTCGCCCCGTCGAGGGTTTGCAAGCGACTTGGACAGGGAGCCCAGAGGTCGGGTTGACGGCGGGGGCCTTTGCCATTACTGATGGGGCCGTGCGTTTCTCTTCCGTGCATCCCCATCATG
>NZ_JAAIYA010000151.1 GCF_010894405.1 Pyxidicoccus caerfyrddinensis | reverse complement strand
GGGTCCACCACGGCGCCCAGGTGGTAGGCGCCCTGGAGGCCCGGGGGAGGCAGCCAGGCCGAGCCCTGGATGGAGACGGTGGCGCACTGGCCCTGCATGAGCCAGCCGGTGGGGGCATTGCCCACGAAGGAGTCCTCCATCGGCCCCGGCGTGGTGTTGGTCCGGATGATGGCGTCAGCGGACAGGTAGAGCTCCACCTGCGAGTCACCGGAGTTGGTGCCCTGGTTGCAGACCGTCACCTGCGCGGTGAGCGGCTGACCGTCCTGGACGCTGGTGGGGCCGGTGACGGAGGTGATGACGAAGTCCGGCCGGTTGCCAACGCCGATGCGGTAGCCGGAGGAGGAGTTGTTGTCCTCGATGAGCTCCTGGCGGTTGTTGGACGGGTCCACCACGGCGCCCAGGTGGTAGGC
>NZ_JAAIYA010000150.1 GCF_010894405.1 Pyxidicoccus caerfyrddinensis | reverse complement strand
AGCCCCAGTAACACTCCCGCGCCTACCCCTGCCCACAGGGACTCCGGGCACGGCCCTCACGTGGGAAGGAAAAATCCACGTGCAGCGTGGCCGATCTCCGGGGGCGGAGGTCTCCCGCCTGAAGGCCCAGATTTTCTCCGAGGGTTTTCGAATCAGGTGGGGTTGGCGCGGGGCCAGCTCCCCAGGCGAGGCGTCGGGACATGTTCCCGGCGCCTCGTTTTTTATCCGCGCTCGAAGCGACAGCGGCTCAGTAGACGACGAGCGGCTGGGGCGAGTGGTAGCTGACGATGGTCAGCACCGGGATGCGGGGCGCCTCGGCATCGTCATCGGTGCCTCCCGACGTGAGCCGCACGCCGTCGAACCGCGCCAGGAACACGTAGTCGCGGCGGGCCTCCAGGAATGGATCCGCGCCCTGC
>NZ_JAAIYA010000014.1 GCF_010894405.1 Pyxidicoccus caerfyrddinensis | reverse complement strand
CACGCAGCCGATGAGGTTGAGCAGCGTCGTCTTGCCGCTGCCGGACGGCCCGGCGATGGAGATGAACTCCCCCGGGTGGACCTGCAGGTCCACGCCCCGGAGCGCCGGGACGACGACCTTGCCCAGGCTGTAGTCCTTGGTCACGTTCGTGATGGAGACGATGGGGGACTTCGCTGCGGGGTTCATGCGGTGCGTCCTTTCGAAGCCTTGGTTGCACGGACGGGACACCGGGACTGCATGGGGTAAGTCGAGGTCCGAGGCGCCATAACAGGTCAAAAATCAATATCGACATTGAGAATATTGAGTTTCCGGGGCGCTTGCAAGCAATCTGGTCCAGGCGGGGTGAAGCCGGGCCCGCGGGCTCCCGGAGGCCGTGGACGTTCCCTGGCCGACTTCGTTGATAGCCGACGCTGGGGTGCCCTTTGGTGCGCTCCCGCTCGACGGTGGAGCAGCCATGCGGAAGAGTCGTGAACGCTTATGCGCTGCTGCCACCGTCACGCGTCCGAGTCCGCCTCCAGCGACCTCCACCCGTTCTCCCTTCCTGGCGCCACCGAGCACTACGCCGCCGAGCGGCCCGTCCGCGCCGAGCACGTGCGCATCGAGCTGGACCTCGACTTCGAGCAGCACCGCCTCACCGGCGCCTGCACCACGCGCGTCTCCGCGCTGCGTCCCGTGTCCACCGTCACCTTCGACGCGGTGGACTTCGACGTGTCCCAGGTGCTCGCCGACGGGCATCCCGCGCGCTTCGCCAACTCCGGCGCGCATGTTCGCGTGGAGCTGCCCTCGCAGTTGAGCCCCGGCCACGCGTGCGAGGTGGCCATCCACTACACGTGCCGCCCGCGCCGCGGCCTCTACTTCTGGGGCCCCGACGCCGGCTACCCCGACCGTCCCCGCCAGGCGTGGACACAGGGGCAGGACATCGACGCGCGCGCGTGGTTCCCCTGCCTCGACACGCCCGCGCAGAAGGCCACGTCCGAAGTCCTCGCCACCTTCCCCTCGGAGATGACCGCCCTCTCCAACGGCACGCTGGTGAGTGACAGCACCCACGGCGCGCGCCGCACGCAGCACTACCGAATGGAGCAGCCCGTCTCGCCCTACCTCATCACGCTCGCGGTGGGCGAGTTCGAGGAGGCCACCGACTCCGTGGGCAACGTGCCGCTGCGCTACCTCTTCCCGAAGGGGCGCCGCGAGGACGCGCTGCGCTGCGTGCGCCGCACGCCAGAGATGGTCCGCGTCTTCCAGGAGGCCACCGGCGAGCCCTTCCCGTGGAGCGGCTACGCGCAGGTCTTCCTCACCGAGTTCATCCTCGGCGGCATGGAGAACACCACCGCCACCAGCCTCACCGACGGCGTCCTCCACGACGCGCGCGCCCAGCCGGACTACAACGCGGAGCCGCTCGTGTCGCACGAGCTGGCGCACCAGTGGTTCGGTGATTTGCTCACCTGCCGCGACTGGCCGCATGGCTGGCTCAACGAGGGCTTCGCCACCTGGTGCGAGGTGCTCTGGAAGGAGCGCGCCGACGGGCAGGACGAGGCGGACCAGCACCGCGGCGCGCAGCTCGACGGCTACCTGGGCGAGGTGCGCGAGCGCTACGCCCGCCCCATCGTCGCGCGCCGCTTCCACGCGCCCATGGACGTGTTCGACCGGCACCTCTATGAAAAGGGCGGCCTCGTCCTCCATGAGCTGCGCCGCCGCCTGGGTGACGCGCTCTTCTTCCGCGCCCTGCGCCACTACGTCGCCCGCCACCGCCACGGCGCCGTGGAGACGGTGGACCTGTCCCGCGCCTTCGAGGAGTCCACCGGCCACAACCTGGACGGCTTCTTCGACCAGTACGTCTTCGCGCCCGGCCACCCGGAGCTGAAGGTGGAGGTCCGCTACGAGGCCGAGGACGCGCGCCTGCGCATCAAGGTCCGTCAGACGCAGCGCACCGACTCGGGCACGCCCGTGTTCCGCCTGCCGCTCGACGTGGCCATCACCACCGACGGGCGCGACACGCTGCACCGGCTGGAGGTGACGGACGCGGAGCACTCGTTCCTGCTGCCCTGCCCCACCGCGCCCACGCAGGTGCGCGTGGACCCTCGGCGTGAGGTGCTCGGCACGGTGGACGTGGACAAGGGCGCGGCGCTCTGGCTGGAAGAGCTGCGCGCCGCGCCGGAGATGCGCGCCCGCACCGAAGCCGCCACCGCCCTGGGCAAGCACGGGGGCTTTCGCGCCGTGGAGGCGCTGGGTGAGGCGCTCGGAGATGCTCGCCTCTTCTGGGGCACCCGCGCCGCGTGCGCGAAGTCGCTGGGACGGCTGCGCACGCCTGAGTCCCGTGCGCGCCTGCTGGCCGCGCTGTCCACCGAGCATCCCCGCGTGCGCCGTGCCGTGGTGGCCGCGCTGGGCGAGTTCCGCCGCGACACGGAGGTGGCCTCCCGCCTGCGCGCGCTGGTGGAGGGCGGAGACGCGAGCTACTTCGTGGAGGGCGAGGCCGCGCGCAGCTATGGCCGGGTGCGCGCTCCGGACGCGGTGAGCGTGCTGGAGACCGTCTCCACGCGGCCCTCGTTCCAGGACGTCATCGCCGTGGGCGCGGTGGACGGGCTCGCGGAGGCGCAGGACCCGGCGGCGTTCCCCATCGTCGCGGCGCGCACGGCGTATGGGCAGCCTCGCGTGCTCCGCCGTGCGGCCACTCAGGCCGTGGCGAAGCTGGCGGAGGTCGCCGGCCGCAAGCGCGAGGCGGTGGACCTGCTGGCGGAGCTGCTGAGGGACCCGCTGTTCCGCGTGCAGATGGGCGTGTTCGAGGCGGGGCGCACGCTCGGCGACCGGCGGCTCATTCCCGCGCTGGAGGGCACGCCGCTCGAGGACCCGCGTGCGCGCCGTGCCGCGCGCGAGACGGTGCGTGCGCTGCGGGACGGTGAGCCGCAGGCGCGCGAGGTGGCGTCGCTGCGCGAGGAAGTGGACCGGCTGAAGGAGGAGACGCGCTCGATGCGTGAGCGGCTGGAGGCGCTGGCGCTGAAGGGCGCGGAGACGCCGGGCCCTCGCGGTGGCGGTGGTGGTGCGAAGGCCACGCGACCGGACGGCGCGGGCCGCTCACGCGCCACGGCACGGAGTGTGGAAGCTACGAGTGGAGGTCGCGGCGCGAAGGCGCCTCGCGGCCATGGAAGCGCGAAGCCCGCGGCGAGCAAGACGAAGCGAAGGTAGCGGCACGAGGGCCCTCGGGTGCGCGGGCCCGCTGACGCCCGGAGAACCAGCACCAGGGTGGCGCCCGCTCCGTCGCCTGCCTCACGGACGGACCTGAACCAGGGACTTGCTGTGTGCCAGGAGGCGCGGCCCACGCCTCCGATGGCTACCTGTATTCAAAGGGGACGCGCCCTCCGCGTATCGCGATGCGGGCGCCAGGACCCTCATGTCCCGGCTCGCCAGCCAAACATGGGCCGGGCGGCCCCAGGGGAGCACATGGCTGGAGCCATCGACGAACTCAGCGCCTGGCTGGACGCCTCCGTGGACCCCTTCGTGGCCTGCGACGCTGATGAGCGCGTGCGCTTCCTCAACAGCGCCGCCGAGCGACTGCTCGGCTGGAAGCGCGAGGAGCTCCAGGGCCAGCCCGCCTCGCGCCTGTTCCCCCAGCGCCTGCACCAGTACGGCGGCAGGAGTCTGCTGCGCTACCTGCTGTCCCGCCGCAATGCGCTCGGCGGCCGCGCCACCCGCGTGCTCGCCTGTCGCAAGGACGGCGTGGAAATCCTCGTGGAGCTGACCGTGGGCGCCAGCGGCCAGGGCGCCGACGAGCGCATCGTCATCAACTTCCGCCGCCTGCACGAGGTCATCGACACCGTCAGCGAGCCCATGGAGCACACGCTCCAGCCGGAGGCGGGCCCCCACCCCGAGGGCTCCAACGGCGATGCCCTCTACCGCGTCGTGGTGGAGAACGCGCCCCTGGGCATCTTCCACTTCGACAACACCCCCGTCGTCACCGCCTGCAACGAGCGCTTCGTGCGCATCATCGGCTCACCCAAGCGCATCCTCGTGGGCCTCAACCTGCTCTCCCTGCGCGACGAGCGGCTCATGCAGTGCGTGCGCCGGACGCTCTCCGGGCTCGGCTCCGACTACGAGGGGAACTACCACTCCGTCACCGCCAACAAGTCGACGCCCGTCCACATCCGCTTCGCCCCCTGCTTCGACGAGACGGGCCACGTCGAGGGCGGCGTGGGCATCGTCGAGGACATCACCGAGCGGCGCCGCACCGAGCGCGAGCGCGATGAGAGCCTCGCCCAGCTCGGCACCCTCTTCCGCACCGCACCCATCGGCCTGGGCTTCCTGGACATGGACCTGTGCTACGTGCGCGTCAACGACGTGCTCGCCGGCATCAACGGAGTCTCGCCCGAAGGCCACGTGGGCCGCCGCCCCCGCGAAGTGCTCGGCCCCATCGGCATCGAGGTGGAGAAGGTGATGCGGCGCGTGCTGGAGACGGGCGAGCCCATGGAGAAGCGGGAGACCACCACCGAGGACCTGGGCATGGCGGGCGCGCCCCGCTTCCTGGCGGGGAGCTTCTACCCGGTGCGCGCCACGGACGGCCGCGTGCTGGGGCTGGGCATCATGATTGAGGACGTCACCGACCGCAGGCTCGCCGACGAGGAGCGCGGGCGCCTGTACCACGAGGCGCAGGAGGCCATCCGCGTGCGCGACGACTTCCTCTCCATCGCCTCGCACGAGCTGAAGACGCCCCTCACCCCGCTCAGCCTCCGGCTGGCCACGCTCGAGCGGAAGATGGAGCGCGGCGAGCACGTGGACCCGTCCACCCTGCGCCACGCCCGCCAGCACCTGCTGCGCATCACCGGCCTCATCAATGACCTGCTGGACGCGTCGCGAATCGAGGCGGGACGGCTCGCGCTGCACCCGGAGGCCACGCAGTTGGACGCCCTGGTGGAGCACGTCCTCCAGGCCATGGAGGTCCACCGCGGCAGCCACTCCGTCCACTTCGAGCGGCCACCCGAGCCTGTGCTCGTGCGCGCGGACCCGTACCGGCTGGAGCAGGTCATCGCCAACCTGGTGGAGAACGCCTTCAAGTACAGCCCCGACGGCGGCGCCATCCGTGTGGATTTGCACACGCGCGGCGACCTGGCGCTGCTGTCGGTGAAGGACCCGGGCATCGGCATTCCCCCGGACCAGCAGAAGCTCCTCTTCGACCGCTACTTCCGCGCGCGCAACGTGTCGTCCCGCTCGTACGGCGGGCTGGGGCTCGGGCTCTACATCAGCCGGGACATCGTCGAGCGCCACGGCGGCCGCATCTGGGTGGAGAGCGAGGTGGGCCGGGGCTCCACCTTCCACGTCGCCCTGCCCCGCCTGACGGGCGCCACCGCGCAGCCGCCCGTCGAGCAGCCGGACCGGCTCGTCCACTGAAGCTCCGGCACCCCGGGGTTCGCAAAACTTACAGTCCGGCCTGTCTTCCATCGGCCAGCAGGGCAGGGAAAGCGCCTGGATTCGCACGCTTCCGGCGCTGGCATGGCGGCTGCTCTACCCGGGGGAGGAGGAAGCCACCAAGGATGGAGACCATGACGACGGACACGCCCGCACTGACCCGAGACAATGAAGGTTGGATCGTCCGCGTGAAGATGGGCGGTCGCATCCAGGAGGTCCGCTGCACCACCGAGAGTCAGGCACGCTACTTCGCGGTGGTGCTGGCGATGAACCCGCCCAAGCCGTCGAAGCTGCGCAACTAGACTGGGGGCATGGAACAACCCCAGCTCCTCGGCCGCCTGCTGCTGAAGTTCGACCACGGTGACGCCGCGGTGCCGGAGGATTTGTCGGCCGCCGCGCGCGCCCCGGATGGCAGCGTCTGGGTGGCATCCGACGAGCACGGGGTGCTGCACCGGCTCAGCCCCGAGGAGCCTCGCGTCTTCTCCCATCAGCAACGCCATGACGTGGCGGGCCTGCTGGGCGTGAAGGGCGGCGAGGAGATGGACATCGAAGCGCTGGACATGCAGGACGGCCACCTGTGGCTCGTCGGCTCGCACAGCTCGGTGCGCAGGAAGCCCAAGGGCAAGGGCGTGGCGAAGGACCTGGCCCGGCTGGCCACCGTGGAGCACCAGCCCGCGCGCTTCATGCTGGCGCGCCTGCCCCTGCCCACGAAGGGCAAGGGGAAGGCCGCCTCGAAGAGCGGGCGCGCGAAGAAGCAGGACGCGGTGTCGCTGGAGCCCTCCGAAGGCAGCCGGCTGGTGGAGCTGCTGCGGGAGGACGAGCACCTGGGGCCCTTCCTCGTGCCTGCGGGTGCGGGCGCGCCTCCCGGTGCGCTGGCCATTCCCAGCAAGGACAACGGCCTGGACATCGAGGGGCTCGCGGTGCACGGCAACCGCGTCTTCCTGGGGCTGCGCGGCCCGGTGCTGCGCGGCTGGGCGGTGCTGCTGGAGATGGAAGTCGACAGCAACGGCTACGGTGCCCTCGAGCCCCACCGCAAGAAGAAGGGCGGCTGGTACCGCAAGCACTTCCTCGACCTGGACGGCCTGGGCATCCGCGAGCTGAGCCGGCACGGGAATGACTTGCTCATCCTCGCCGGGCCCACGCTGCCGCTGGACGGCACCATCCGCCTCTACCGGCTGCGCAACGGCTTGAATCTCACCAAGGACTCCATCCACCCGCAGGAGCCGGGTGGACTGGAGCCGCTCTTCGACGTGCCCCGCTCGGAGAAGGCGGACCACGCCGAGGGCGTGGCCCTGTTCTCCTACTTCGAGCCGGATGACTCGGTGCTCATCGTCTACGACTCGCCCGCCAGGCAGCGCCGCTACGGGCCATGCGGCGTGCTGGCGGACGTGTTCCGGCTGTTCTGAAGGCGCGCGGCGCTCACTGAGTCGAACGCGTTCACCGAATAGGCTGAAGGGGCGAGGGGCTCACTGAAATGAACTCGTTCGTCTTGTAGGCGTTGGTCCACGCCACCTTCCACGCGCCGTCGTGGATGCCGGGTTGCGGGAGGATGGGGCCGCCAATCTGGCCGCTCATGCCCCACGAGAATTCGTTGCCGGTGCCGCTGTCCTGCTCCAGGTTGTCGATGTCCGTCGCAATCTTGTTGAGCAGCAGGCGCAGCTCGCGCGAGTTCTGCCCGGACACGTAGAACACCTGGCGGTAGCCCTTCACGTCGAAGCCAATGGCCTGCCAGCTTCCCGACGGGTTGGCCGGGTCCGTGAAGATGACGGTGTGCGCGCTGCGCAGGCCCGTGCCCATCGGGTACAGCGGCGCCGTGGCGTAGGCGGAGATGGGCGTGGGGGCGGTGGGCAGCGTGCCCGGCGCGGCGACGATGGCGCTGGGGCAGTAGTTGGAGATGGGCGTCGGCGGGCCGGAGACGATGCTCGCCTGCGCCAGGGAGTCGAGCTCACCCGACTCCGCCTCGGCGAAGTCAGGGTCGACGTTGCAGGCGGCGGCGGACAGGGCGAAGGCGGCGAGCAGCGAGAAGCGGATGGACTTCATGGTGTGAACCTCGGTGTGAAGGGTGACACGTACGGCGTTGCCGGCGCTGGGGCACCGGGTGCGTGAGGGAGACTGGACTGTGAGGGGAGGGGTACGGCTGTCGGGCTACTCGAAGACGACGACTGTCTTCACCCAGCTGTCGGGGCGCGCGCCGAGGGCACGCATGCGCTCGTCCCGGAGTGCGATGGCGGCGGGTGCGCCAGCGCGGATGCGCTCCATGACCCGCTCGAAGAAGGGCCCGGCCTCTGCGTCCGGGATGTCGATGGGCGAGGCCAGGACGGCGCGCGCGCCCGCCTCGGCGAAGGCGACGGGAAGGCTCCACGGCGCGTGGAGGTACGGCGCCGTCCGCGCGGCCTGGCAGGCGCCGAGCACCACCACCGGCGCGCCCTTGAGCTTCTGCCTGCGCACCTCGCCCGCGGTGAGGGCGTAGCGGCCGTCCGCCTCCGGCGCCATCACCAGCAGCGACGCGTCCGACACACCGAGGTTCACCAGGCCATGGGCGTGGATTTCCACCTCGGTGGCGTCCGCCAGCTCCGCCAGCAGCCGCGACGGCGTGGCCGCGGCGCCCGTCAGCTCCACCCGGCGGGGCGAGGCCGCGCCCGACAGCTCCCAGCTGCGCAGCCGGGGAAGGTTCAGCGAGGCCGGCGCCTCCACGTCGTGCACCACCAGGGGCCGCGCGGCCGTCACCGTCGGGGCCGCCCGCTTCGCGCCCGTGTGGTAGCTCCACGCCAGCTCCGGCGGCAGCAGGCCAGCCTGCCCGTGGACGGCGTAGCGGGCGAAGACGCGCACGTGCTCACAGGGCTTCAGCGCCGTCACCACCGCCTGGGGCACCAGCTTCGTCACGTCGAAGTCCGGCGAGCGGCGGCTCGCGTCGAAGTGGCCCAGCAGCTCCCCGCCCGGCCCCTTCGCCGCCACCAGGGTGCGCTCGTCGTGCACCTCCACGCCCAGCTCGCAGCGCTCCGGAGCACCGGCGCCGGACTCCTCCGCGAAGAGGCCGAGCGCCCCGGCCCAGTCCCCCGCCTTGCCCGCGTCCAGGATGAGCGACGAGTAGCTGTACGCCCGCGCCTTCCAGGCCCCCGGGTCCTCGGAGCCCAGCCGGTTGCCCTCGGCGATGGCCTTGCGCAGCAGCGCGCGGCCCTCCTCGCGGTTCTTCTCGATGACGGCGCGGCCCTCGATGTGGGTGGCCAGGGCGAGCTCCCCGGGGCGCAGCAGGCCGGAGGACTCCAGCTTGCGCAGGCCGTCGCGCAGCGCCTCCACGTCACCCGGGCGCGGGTCCAACCGGGCCAGGTCCGCCTGCACCAGGGCGCCGTTGATGAAGAAGGGCACGTCACACACGGGGGCGTGCTCCAGCTCCTCGCGGGCCTCCTTCGGACGCAGGGCGAAGACCTGCATCGCCGCCAGCCCCTCCTGCACCTGACGCCGGGCGGCGCACCGGCCGTCGCGCGCGGCCTGCTCGCCCAGGTAGGCCCGGGCCAGCGCGAAGGCGTTGCGGTAGCGCGCCACGTTGCCCAGCACCATCAGCAGGTCCGACTGCTGCGTCCACTCCTGCGCCTGCCGCGCCAGCTGGAGGCCCGCCACCGCGTGCTCGCGCGCCTCCACCAGCCGGTGCTCCTCCGTGTAGATGTGGCTGAGCACGTACTCCATCTGCCCGCAGCGGTAGTCCGCCTTCGCCGCGCGGCACGCCGGCAGCGCGCGCAAGAGCCGCGCCTCGGCGCCGGCCAGGTCGCCCCGAGCGAACTCCGCCCGGGCCGCCTCGCGCTCCACGTTGAGCGTGAACCACGGGTCACCCAGCGCCTTCGCGGCCTTCTCGTACTCCGGCAGCCGCGCCGGGAGCTGCCCCGTCAGCGGGAGCACGGCCAGCAGGAAGTCGGAGTTGCCCGAGGCCTCCAGCTCACGCACGTACGCGTCCAGCCCCGAGGCGTCGAAGGTACCCAGCACCACCTGGCGGTAGCGCTCCGCCAGCGGGCCCCGGCGCTTGAAGTCCAGGCCGGCCACGTGCGAGACGCGACGCTCCAGCGTGTCCCCGCCGTAGTGCGCGTCCAGCACGCGCGCCAGCGGCAGCAGTGCCTTCACGGCGTCCGCCGTCGGCGCCGCCCACAGGGCCGAGTAGAGGGCGTTGCGCGCCGAGCCCGGCACCGCGCGGGCCAGGCCCTCCGGGAAGGGCGTGCCGTCGGTGGCCAGCGCCTTGCCGGCCTTCTGCGCGTCGTCCCACGTGCCGCGCTGGACCTCCAGCCGGCGGCGCAGCGCCGCCGCGCGCTCCTTCGCCTCCTCCGCCCAGCCCGGCTCGCGCAGGCCCGCCACCGCGTCGAACGCGTCGGCCGCCAGCGCATCCAGCCCCAGCTCGCGCAGCACCAGCGCCCGGTTCCACAGCGCCTCCGGGTGCTGCGGGTGCTTCTCCAGCACGCCGTCCAGCAGGATGAGCGCCTCTTCCAGCTCCCCCTTCGACAGCGCCACCACGGCCTTGTCGCTGTCCACGTCCGGCGAGGCCGGCGCGCGCTGGAGGTACTCCGCGGCCTGGTCCCGCTCACCGCGCAGCAGGTGCCCCGTCGCCAGCCCGTGGAGGTCCCCCGCCTCCTCGAGCTTCGCCAGTTGCTGCAGCGGCACCAGCTCCCTCGGGCGCTCGTCGCCGGAGCGCAGCACGCCGTAGGGCCGGTGCGCGCTGGCGCCGGACCAGCTCAGCCGCGCCTCCATGGAGCGCGTGGGCGCCAGGGCCATCGCGTCGTGCGCGGTCTGGGGCACCACGTCCGGCGAGCGCAGCACCACCACCGCGAGCACCGCGGCCAGCGAGCCCGCCAGGGCCAGCGCCGCCACCCGGTTGCCCCGGCGGCTCCACGCGGGACGGAAGGCCCGCGAGGGCGCGGCGTCCCGGTGCGGGTGCACCGGCTGCACCGGCTGCGCGTCCATTTCGCCCAGCCGCCCCCCGAGGGCCTGGAGCTGGAGGATGTCGTTCAGGTCCTCCTGGCACTGCGCGCAGGTGCCCAGGTGGGCGCGGAAGACGTCCGCCTCCTCCGGGGACAGCTCGCCGTCCGCGAAGGCGTGGACCTGGTCGTGGATGTCCAGGGGCTCCGACGCGCTCATGTGCCCTCCCCTTCGCCCGGGGGCGTGGGCATCAACAGCTCCTTCAGCTTGCGGCGCGCGCGGATGAGGCGGGTGCCCACGGTGGCCTTCGGAATCCCGAGGCGCTCGGCGATCTCCACGTACGAGCGGCCCTCCATCGCGTGCAGCTGGTACACCGTGCGGAAATCCTCCGGAATCTTCTCCAGCGCGTCGCGCAATTGCTCCAGGCTGATGGAGGCCCAGGCGGGGGCGGCCTCCACCTCCGGCGCGGCGATGCGCTCCTCCACGTCCTCGGCGGACACGTCCGCGCGCCGCTCACGCGTGCGGGAGCGACAGAGGTCGATGAACAGGTGGTGGAGGATGGTGAGCAGCCACGCGCGCCCGTCGGTGCCGACCTTGTACCGGGCCAGGTTGCGCCAGGCGCGTTCGAGGGTCCCCTGGACGAGGTCCCTGGCGTCGGTGGCGTTGCCACACAGGCGCAGAGCGGTGGCGAGCAGCGCCGCCTCATGCTCCCGGGCGAATGCCGCGAACCACCGGCTGTCCAGGGTCGGCGATGAAGGAGGCCTGCTTTCCACTCGGGGTGCAGGCTGACCCGTCCGCTCCTGCCCCGTCAAGCTCCGCTTGAGCAGCGAGCCGGAGAACAACGAGGATGGTTGCAGGGCGAAAGCATCCATGGCGGTCGCTCTCTCAACGGCGCCCCCCTCCCATCTTCCCGAAGCGGATTTCGCGAGGAATTTTCCAGCCTCTCGTACGGGCCTCCGGCCGGGTGGTTTCCCCCCTCCTTCCCGGTACTTGCGGGCCCGCTCCCCCCTTGTGGCCTACGCGTTGCGACGGACGATTTCGGCGTTCAGCACGTTGGCGAAGCCCACCCAGGCCAGGTAGGGGGCCACCATCCAGGCAGCCGGGCGGTCCACGTTCCGCGTGGTGGCCACATAGGCGCCGATGCTCCCCAGCAGGGCCAGGTTGTCCGCCAGCGCCCGGCGCGGCTGGTGCTTGCCGAAGAAGAGCCAGGACCACGCGGCGTTGAGGCCCAATTGCACGCCCCACAGGGCCAGCGCCCTGGAGCGGCGAGCCCCCGCGGGCGCCGTCCACACGCGCCACCCGGAGAGGGCGATGAGGCCATAGAGCACCGTCCACACCGGGGCGAATACCTTCGGCGGCGGCTGGAAGGCGGGCTTGCGCAGGCGCTTGAACCAGAGCGAGTCCGCGGAGCTCTGCCGTCCGCCCAGCACCGCCGCGCCCACGGTGAGCGCGCCGAAGGTGCCCAGCGCCACCACCGACTCCGTGCGCAGCGTGGGGTTGAGGGCCGTGCGCATCACCGGGCCCGGCACCGTCCGCGTCGTCGGCTCCTGCGTCGTCGTCTCCATCCGAATCCTCCCGTGGCCGTGGCCGGGCCGCCTCAGGCCCCGCGACTGTCCGCTGGAAGGTGGTGCCGCCCCGTCCCCGCCGCCAGCCCGGATGTTGGCGGTGTACAAAGATGGCACCCCAGGGACTGGGGGGCGCGTCCGACTGTCGGGCGGCCGTGCTGGAGGCACGACATGGCGAGCGCGGAGGAAGTCCTCGGCTTCTGGTTCGGCCAACCGCCGGACCCCATCCTCAACCCCACCAGCGGCCGCCCCCGGGAGCGCTGGTTCTCACGCGACGCGCGCTTCGACGAGGAGTGCCGCCGCCGCTTCCTGGACGTCCACGAGGCCGCCGCCTCCGGAGCGCTGGGCGCGTGGAAGGACGAGCCGCGAAGCTGCCTCGCCCTGGTGCTGCTGCTGGACCAGTTCCCCCGCAACCTCTTCCGGGACACACCCCGGGCCTTCGCCACGGACGCGCTCGCGCGTGAGGTGTCACGGCACGGGCTGGCGCGCGGGCTGGACCTGGCGCTGCCGCCGGTGTGGCGGTGGTTCCTCTACCTGCCCTTCGAGCACAGCGAGGAGGTCCACGACCAGCGGCTGGCCGTGGCCCTCTTCGAGATGCTGGCCCTGTACCACCGGGACAGCCGCGAGCCGCTCGACTACGCCCGGCGGCACCGGGAGGTCATCGAGCGCTTCGGCCGCTTCCCCCACCGCAACGTGGCGCTGGGGCGCCCGTCCACCGCGGAGGAAGAGCGCTTCCTCCAGGAGCCGGGCTCGTCCTTCTGAAGCTGAAGGCGGCTACACCGTCGGCGTGAGGCCGGGGCCGGCCTCCGCCCGGGGCACCGGGGTGGCGCGCGCCTCCAGGGTGACGCCCGCGGACAGCCAGTTGCGCACCAGCGTCAGGTGCTCGGCCTCCGCGTCGAGCGCGAGCTGGAAGCGCTCTGCCAGGGTGTCGTGGCCCAGGCCGCGCGACAGCTCGATGAGCATCTCCCAGCCGGCGTTGTCCGTCAGCTCCGCCACCAGCAGCGCGTGCAACGTGTCGCGCAGGTTCATCCGCGGGTCGCTGACCACGGCTGGGAGGCCCATGGAGGTCACCGCCGCCACGTCCGCGCACGGTGTCATCGCGGTGGGGTCCGCGCCCAGCTTCGTCAGGACCTCGGACACGAGGCCGAAGTGGGACAGCTCGTCGTTGAGGATGCGCGTCAGCCCCTCGCGGGTGGGGCCGCCCTCCCAGCTGCCCAGGACTTCGAACTTCGCGAGCGCCCCCTGGTAGAGCCGGACGCCGGAGCGCTCGAAGGCGGCGCGCTCGCCCAGCTTGTCGATGAAGACGGTGGGCTTCGAGTTGGAACCCTTGAGGCTGGTGGGAGGCGGCACGCTGCCGATGCCGTCCGACTCCACCGCGTACTGCTGGCGCACCTTGAGGATGAGCGAGTCGTCCCCCAGGTGGCTCGGCTGGCGCTTCTGCGCCGCCTGGATGATGTCCGCGCTGTCCACGGGCGAGGTGGCGATGCCCGTCCTGTTCATGCCGAGGTCGCTGGTCGTCTTCTTCATGTCAGTGAACCTTCTTTCCCTCGAGCACCGAGCCCATGCGCTGCGCGCGCGCGGCGAGCTCCGTCCCGGGAGTCCATTGGTAGCCGGCCGCCACCGTCTCGGAGGGGGAGCCGTCGGAGTTGAGCTGGTCGCGGTAGACGAACGAGCGGTGGTCTCGTGGCAGGTCCGCCATGCGCACGTAGTCCGGCCCGTTGGAGGCGAGGTCCTCCTCCTGGTTCAGCGTCTTGCGGACGAACTCGCGGTGCTCCTTGAAGCCGATGGGGTCCGGCAGCGTCTTCGGAAGAATTTCCGCCGCGTCGCGGCCCTCCACCTGCTGGAAGAGCTGAATCATGTGGTGGAGCTGGCCCAGCTCGTAATCAGTGAAGCGCTGCCATATCTCCTTGATGCGCGGGTTCTTCTCGTACGCGAGGCACGAGTAGAAGTTGTAGACCTGCATGCACTCGTGCATCACGAGCTTCTCCAGCACCGTCTCGTCCGGGTCCAGCAGCGACTCGTACATGGAGGTGTGCTGCTCCTCGATGGAGGCAATCTCCGCGTAGAGCTGGCGCGCCACCGGGTCGCTGAAGAACGGGCCCACCGTCATGTAGTAGTCGTGCGTCTGGTTCTCCGCGGCGGTGATGCTCATGGCGTGAAGCTTCGTGAGCGGCACCGCGGTGCGCTTGTCGTACGGCCGGCGCAGGTCATCCAGCGGGTTGCGGTGCTCCACCGACGTGGGGCGCCCGGCGAGGATGTCCGTATAGGACTGGGTGATGCTGTTGGGGTCCTTGCCCTCGAGGCGGTCATAGAGGGCGCCGTACCGGTACAGGTGGTCGAAGTCCTCGAGCAGGCCGAAGCGGTACGTCTGGGCCAGGTACGGGTCCGGCTCGCGCAGGGCGACACTGGCCGTCACCTCAATCGCCACCTGCTCGAAGCCGAGCGTGGTCTCCAGCGGCGTCTGGTCGGGCGGGTTGAGCCAGTTGATGAGCGTCTGCTCGTGCTGCTCCACGCGGCGCACCAGGGCGAGCGGCTCGCGCAGGTCGCGGTTCATGCGCGCAATCGCGTGTTTGGTGCGCAGCGCGTCCGCCATGATTCCGTTCATGTAGATGACGCACACGCGGGTGAACGCGTCGTCGTCCAGCTTGCTGTAGGGGCGCCGGACGAGGTCCTTCCAGGTGAAGACCTGGCGGTCGAGCGGGACGCCTTTCTCCTTGAAAATATCCAATGCCACGTCGGACTCCTTTGCGCGGGGCGGTGGAAGGCCGGGGGCCTTCCGACATCGGCGCATAAGGTCCGGACGGCACAGGAGACCGGCAAACCCTGTACGGGACGCCGCCAGGGTGGCTTCGAGGATTGCGACGGCCTGCCCGCATGGCTGGCCTTGACCGACGTCCGCTTTGCCGCGCCTGGAGGGCGGACTGACGGGCCTGACCCGGACTGGGCTAATGTGACACCCGGAATGCGTCGCAAGAGGGGGACCGTGGCAGGCGAGCGCTGGAAGATTCTCCGGTTGCGTTGGCGCAACGACTGGAAGCACATGCTGGGCGTGGCGGCGCTGGCCACCGCGCTGGCGGCCGCATGCGAGCTGCTGGGTGGCTCACTGGGCGGCTGGCTGGAGGAGGCCGAGCGCGGCGCCTACGACAAGACGGTCACCACCTTCACCGGGAAGCGCGAGAAGTCGCCCCACGTGGTGGTGCTGGCCATCGACCAGCCCAGCCTGGACGGCATCCGCGCCAACGCGCAGTACGCGCGCAACTACGGTAACTGGCCCTACAGCCGCAACCTGTGGGCCCGGGTGGTGGAGCAGCTGGAAGCCGAGGGCGCGCGCGCCATCGTCTTCGACGCGGTGATGGACGAGCGCTCCACGGACCCGGGCATGGACCTGGCCTTCGCGCAGGTGCTGCTCGAGACGCGGGTGCCCTTCTTCCTAGGCGTGTCCACCAACGCGGATGCGGATCCCCTGCCCCGTGCGAGCTTCGACACCCCGCCCCCGCCGGCCCCGGCCGCGCCCTCCGCCGCACCGGTGGCCTCGGCCCGGGACGCGCTGCCTTCAGAGGCCCTGCCGTCGGCCGGGGACGACGCGAAGGCGCCGGACGGGGAGTCCTTTCCCGACGAGGAAGCCTTTCAGGACGTGGAGGAGGAGCAGGCGCTCCCGCCCGTCACGCCCGAGGCCATGGCCCGCGCGCTGGCCTTCCCCATGCGCACGGAGCGCCACCCGCTGAAGTCGCTGGTCCGCGAGCCCGCCTACGGCAAGCCGGTACCGTACTACCCGGTGCGGCCCATTCCCGTGCTGGTGGGGGCGATGGATGGCTTCGGGCTGGTGGACCAGGAGACGGACCCGGATGGCTTCATGCGGCGCACGCACTTCGCGTACACGGACGGCGTCAACGCGTACCCGACGCTGCCGGTGCGGGTGGCGGCGGGCCTGCTGGGCGCAAGCGAGGTGGAGCTGTCCGGTCGCACGCTGCGGCTGGGCTCGCGCGCGTACGCGGTGGATGCGGAGGGCGGCACGGGCATCGACTTCGGCGGAGAGCTCCACGAGCGCTTCGAGGTGAAGTCGCTCCTTCAAGTCCTGGACGCGTGGGTGCTGCGCAGCCAGGGCCGGCCCACGGGGCTGGCGCCGGACACCTTCCGGGGCAAGGTGGTGGTCATCGGCGGCAACGCGGTGGGGCTGAACGACGTGAAGGCCACGCCCTTCTCGCCCGCGGCGCCCGGCGTGGTGAAGCAGGCGGCGGTGCTGGACACGCTGCTGGGCGACGGCCGCTTCATCACCGAGGCGCCGCTGTGGATGAGCCTGGTGCTCGTCTTCGTGGTGGCCCTCACGTCCGTGGTGCTGCTGATGACGACGCGGTGGACGCCGCTGGAAATCGCGTGGCCGCTGGCGCTCTACCTGGGCATGCACCTGGTGACGGGCCCCATCCTCGCGAAGACGGGGACGTACCTGCTCACCGCCCTGCCCTCACTGGCGGGCATGCTGGCCAGCGTGGCCGCGGTGGCCTTCAACCACCTGATGGCCAACAAGGAGGCGGAGTTCATCCGTCAGGCCTTCAGCCGCTTCATGGAGCCCAAGCTCGTGGAGCAGATGATTTCCGAGCAAGAGCTGCCCCGGCTGGACGGGGAGAATGTCGAAATCACCGCCTTCTTCAGCGACATCCGCGGCTTCTCCACCTTCAGCGAGCGCTTCAAGGAGAACCCGCGCGACCTGGTCCGCATCCTCAACACGTATCTGACGCGGGTGAGCGGCGCGTTGCTGAAGGAGGGCGGGTGCCTGGACAAGTACATCGGCGACGCGGTGGTGTGCCTCTTCGGCGCGCCCATGCGCCAGCCGGACCACGCGGTGCGGGCCTGCCGGGGGGCGCTGGCGGCGAAGGAGGAGGTGGATCGGCTGCGCGAGGAGTTCCGCGCGAAGGGCCTGCCGGACATGTACACGCGCATCGGTCTCAACAGCGCGGTGAACTTCGTGGGCAACTTCGGCAGCGAGCAGCTCTTCAGCTACACGGCCATCGGCGACGGAATGAACCTGGCCGCGCGGCTGGAGGGCGCGAACAAGGCGTATGGCTCGGTCATCATGATTGGCCCGCACACCTACGAGCTGGCGAAGGAGCATATCGAGGTGCGCGAGCTGGACCGGGTGCGCGTGGCGGGCAAGACGGAGGCCGTCACGGTGTACGAGCTGCTGGCGCTCAAGGGCAGCCTGGACGTGCGCAAGCGGGTGACGGTGGAGCGCTACCACGCGGCGCTGGCGCTCTACCGCGAGGCGCGCTTCGCCGAGGCCGCGGCGGTGCTGGAGGCACGACGGTTGGAGGACCCGGAGGACGGGCCCACGCAGGCGCTGCTGGAGCGCTGCCACAAGTACGCCAAGGCGCCCCCGCCGGAGTTCGACGGGGTGGCGAGCCTGGACAAGTGAGCTGAAAGGAGTGCGGAACCCATGAGGATGAGGACGAGAGCGGCCGTCACCGCCGCCGTGCTGGCGCTGGGCCTTCCGGGCATGGCGGCGGCCGTGAGGGTGAATGATCCGCTGTACGTGAAGGCGAAGAACACGCGGGTGCAGCAGGGCCCGTCCTCCACCGCGGACACGGTGGTCATCCTCCAGCCGGGGGAGAAGGTGACGTGGAAGGGCGCGGACCCGAAGAACAAGCAGTGGCACCAGGTGGAGGCGCCGGGCGGGAAGAAGGGCTTCGTGTTCCAGACCAACCTGTCCACCACCCAGCCCAACATGGAGCTGGTGACGGACAAGGACGGCACGCGGCAGCTCGACCCGAAGAAGTTCGTCGCCAGCGGCGCCGCGGTGAAGGCGCTCAGCCCCGGAGCCGAGGCCTACGGCAAGGGCAAGAAGGGCGACTACGAGAAGGCCGTCGCGGACATCAAGGCGCTGGAGAAGCGGAACGAGCAGCTGACGCCCGAGCGAATCGCGGCGCACGTCGCCGAGGCCGGGCTCTTCCCGGTGGTGGGGCCCAGCGACAAGGTCGCGTCGAAGAAGAGCTCCGGGAAGAAGGGAGGCAACTGATGGGCTCGCGACTGAAGATGCTCGCGATGCTGGGCGTGGGCACCCTGGCGGTGTCCTGCCGCGGCGTCGACTTCAACACCCTCGTCAACAAGGGCGCGAGCGCGGCCCCCCAGCTGGCGAAGGGCGCAGTGGAGGTGGTGGAGTGCAAGAAGCTGGATGTCGAGCCCACCGTGGCGGAGGAGTACGCCCTCGGTGGCGCGCTGGCCATCCACTTCGTGCAGCGCGGCGGCGGGCTGATGTTCTCCACGGCGGAAGAGAAGAAGCTGCACGACTACGTCAACATCGTGGGCAAGAACCTGGCGGCCCAATCGCTTCGGCCCACGCTGAACTGGACGTTCGGCGTGCTGAACGACACGGAGCAGTTCAACGCGCTGTCCGCGCCGGGTGGCTACGTCCTCGTCACGCGGCGACTGCTGATGGAGGTGGACAACGAGGGCCAGCTCGCCGGCGCACTGGCGCATGAAATCGCCCACGGCGTGCTCAAGCACGCCATCCGCCAGTACAACGCGCAGAAGGTCGACGCGTGCCAGACGGCCCAGGGCGCCAAGGCGGTCGGCAAGGCCGTCTTGTCCGCCTTGAGCGCGAACACCCTGCTCGCCGCCCTGGAGACGGGTGGAACGCTGGACCTGGACAATGAGCCCGAGCTGCTCGCCTACCTCACGGAGAAGACGCTGGCCGCCTTCGACGAGGGCAACGGGCCGAAGCTGGAGTTCGAGGCGGACCGGATGGCGGTCCAGCTCATGCTCTCCGCGGGGTACGACCCGGCGGCCTACCTCGGGCTCATCTCCAAGATGACCGACGTCAAGAACCAGAAGAACCACCCGAAGAAGCAGGAGCGGCGGGACAAGCTCGTCGCCTACCTCGACACGCTGAAGGGCACGGCGGACGAGTTCCCGGAAGTCGCCACCGAGGGCCTGCGCTCGCCGAAGCTGAAGCAACCGGACTACGCCGTCATCCGCCCCGCCAGCAGCAGCGGCGTCGCGAAGGACAGCGTGAAGTAACGAGACGGCCGGGGCGCGCGGCTACTTCGAGTCGCCGCCCCCGCCGGACCACTTCACCTTGAGCACCGGGTCCAGCTTGTAGGCGCACGTGGCGCCGTCGACCTTCGTCGAGTCCTTTATCTTCAGATTCACCAGCGCGCGGTACCTGCCGCCGGCCTCAATCCGCATCGCGGGGAGGAGGCCGGAGAGCTTCAAGCCCGGCTCGATGACGCTCGCCGGCACGTTCAAGTCGCACGCCGTGCCGTCCTGTTCCACCACTGCGCCCGGAAGGCTCGCGCGCTCGACGGCCGGCGCCAGGTAGGCTTTCAGCTTGAGGCGCACCTGCGTCAGCCTGCCCGTGGGTAGCGGGAAGTCCCCGAGCGGCCATGCGGCGCCGCCGCGCACCGTCATCAAGTCGAAGGAGCGGTCCTCGGCCGTCAGCAGGTGCCAGCCGTCCGAGCTGGCCGCCACGTCCTCGCCCCTCACCACGTCGGGGATGTCGTCACCCGAGACGTGGACCCAGACCTCGTCCACGGTGATGTTCAGCGCCCTCACGGTGGTGAGGTCCGCCGGTGCGGAGAGGGACAGGGAGTTGTCTCCGAGGTCGTCGCTGGTGAGGGAGAGGCTGAGCTCTCCACCGCCACAGGCGGCGAGCAACAGCGGAGCGACGAGGAGCGGGCGCTTCATGGGGGACCCCCGGGCGTCGCGTTGCGGCGACACCGGAGGAGACCCCGCGCCCGACATGCCGGCCACCCGCACCGGCTGGCGCGGCGGCGGCGAGGGCAGGCAGGCGGCTCCGAAAGGTGACTCACTCCAGCCGGGGCGCCCGTACCGGGTAGCGCCGCTCCAGCGGGGGCAGACGGCTCCGCGAGGTGACTCGCGGAGCCGGGGAGACGGTCAGCGCAGGGTGGCCTGGCTGAGCGCGCGGTGCACGGACTCGAGGGCCTTGCGGGCCTCCAGCAGCTCGGCGCGCTCGGCGGTGAGCGAGGCCACCTGCTGGGCCAGCACGTCGCGCTCGCCCTGGAGCGCCTCCACGGTGCGGCGCAGCGAGATGGACTCGTCCTTGGCGGACTCCAACTCACCGGCGAGCCGCTCCTCCTCCGCGAGGCTGTCCACGAGCGACTGCTTGCCCCGGGCCACCTCGTCCTCCAATTCCTGCCGCTCACGGGCCGCGGCCTGCAGCGCCTGCCGCGTCTCCTGGAGGGACAGCAGCGCCTCGTCGCGCTCGCCCTCCAGCGCGGACAGCTCGCGCTCCAGGTCGGCCAGCAGCTTCACGCGGCCTTCCATCTCCGCGGACAGCCGGCGCGCCTCGTCCATGCGCAGCCGGGCCTCCTCGGTGGCCTTCTCCGCCTGGCGGCGCGACACCTCGAGGTCCTGCGTGAGGGAGAGGTTGAGCGCCTTCACCTTCACCAATTCGGCCTGGAGGTGGGTGATGCGCTCCACCGCGCGCTGGCCCGCTTCGGCCACGGTGGCCGGCAGCGGCTCCGGGCGAGGATTCTCACGCACGGCCTTGAGGCGCGCCTTCAGTCGCTCTCGCCGCCCGGCGGAGTCCTGCGTGTCGTCATGGGGCGGAGCGGGCGTCTGCACTTCGACTTCCGTGGGCGGAGCCTCCACCCGGGCCACGGGCTCGGCGACGGTGGCGGTGACGTGGGGCAGCGAGGCGTGGGCCGAGGCCTGCGTCATGGGGTGCGCCTCCGGCGGGTGTCCGGCCACGAGGCCGTCCAGGTGCAGCGCCGTGGGCGGCGCGGCGAAGGTGACGGGCGCGGCGGCGGGCTCGGCAGGCTCGGCGTCGAGCAGGGCCTCCGGCGACGGGGCCGGCGACGCATAGGTGACGGGCGACGCGTACTGCGCCTCGGTCTCCGGAGCGCGCAGGGCCGCGTCCATCGCCTCGGCGGCGGTGGGGCGCGGGGCGCGGGCGCGCTCGATGCGGGCGCGGACCTCCGCGGACAGGTCCGGGGCCTCGGCGGTGGGCTCCGGGGCGGCCTCGGCGGAGACGTCCGACTCCGGGGCGGCCTCGGCCGCCGGGTCGATGAGGCCGGTCAGCGCACCCAGGCGGAGGCGGGGCTTGGCGCGGGACACGTTCTGTTCGAAGGCTTTCTTCATGGCGGTTCTCAGCCGGCCTGCTGGGTGCCCTTCTTCGGGGCGGCGGCTGCCGCGGCGACCAGGCGCGGCAGGATGTTGTCAATCATGGCCTGGATGTCGGTGGCCCCCTTGGACGTGGGGTCCGCGACGAACACCGGGCGGCCCTCGCTGGAGGCCTGCGCGAACTTGGTGCACTGCCGGATGATGGTGGGCAGCAGGAACTCCGGGTAGTGCGTCTGCAGGGCCTCCAGCGCTTCCTTCGCCAGCTTGAAGGTGGCGTTGAAGGAGTTGACCACGATGAAGACGTGGTCGAGCACGTGGTTCAGGTCCTCCTCCAGGCTCTGCACCGTTTCGAACAGCAGCTTGAGGCCGTGGAAGGACAGGAAGTCCGCGAGCACGGGGACGAACAAGTCGTTCGCCGCCATCAGCGCGTTGAGGTTGAGCAGGCCGAAGGACGGAGGCGCGTCGAAGACGATGACGTCGTACTGGGCCTCCACGTCCTTGAGGGCGTTGCGCAGCTTGAACTCGCGGCCGGACATGGGCATCAGCGCGAGGTCCATGGTGGACATGGTGAGGTTGGACGGGACGAAGTCCAGGTTGGGCAGGGTGGACTTCTGGATGACCTTGGCCAGCGGCGTCTTGCGGACGAGCACGTCCAGGAGCGTCTTCTCGAAGTCCTCGCCCTCGTAGCCGAGGCACTTGGTGGCGTGGCCCTGGCTGTCGAGGTCGATGAGGAGCACCGCGTAGCCCAGCTCCGCGAGGCGCCAGGCGTAGGAGGTGGACAGGGACGTCTTGCCGGTGCCGCCCTTGAAGTTGAGGAAGAGCTGGCGGCGGTGGCCCAGGCGCGCGGGGAAGGCGTTCAGCGTGGTGCGCAGCTCCCAGATGTCATCCGGGGTGTAGATGTCCTTCCGCGACTCCGGCGGAATCTGCTTCGCGGACACGCCGAGCATCTCGGCCACCTGCTTGGAGCTGTACGTCGGCGCTTCCATGGACGACCCTTCGCAAGACGTGCGGAACGGCTACCTTGCCTCAAGCGGCGAAGTATTTGTGCCCCCTTCGGACCACCGCTCCCCGTGCGGACAGGAGGGTGAGCGCCTCCTGGGCGAGTTCCGCGGGAGCCGACAGGCTGACCGCCAGCTCGACGAGCGAGCGACCGCGCACCGCCGAGCGGACCTCCGCCAGCATCTGCGAGCAGAGCGCCTCGACGGGAGAGGCGGTGGGACGGGCAGGAGGCTCGGCGGGAGCCGGGGCGCGCGGCGCGGCGGCGGCCTGCCCGGGCACGGCGCCCATGGCGACGAGCGCCGCCTGCACGGGCGAGAGACGTGAGGCCGGAGCCAGGGGAGTCGGCGGATTGGCGCGAGCTGCGGGAGCGGGAGCACCGGGCCGGAGATTCTGCGCGGATGCCACGGCGCTGACCTGCGCGGGCGCGGCCGGCGGAGGAGCGGGCCGGGGCTGCGCGGACGCCACGGCGCTGACCTGCGCGGGCGGCGGGGAACCGGGACGGAACTGCTGCGCGGGAGGAGCGGAACGGAGGTTCTGCGCGGACGCCCCGGAGCCGGCCTGCGCGTGCCCCACTGCGGCGACGGCGTAGACGGGCTGCGCGGCGGCACCCTGCCCGTTCATCGCCTTCACGGGGGCGGCATTCGACGCGGCGGCCACGACCTGCACCGGTGCGCCAATGGCTGCGGCCATCACCTGCACTGGCACCTGCGCCACTGCCAACACCGGAGCCACCACTACGGGCCGTGGCTGCTCCAACCTCGCCCGCACGGGCTTCATGGGCAGCGTCGCCAGCCGGCGAATCTCCCGGCGCCGATGCGTGTCGTCCAAATCCACCACCGCGGACACGTCATGCCCGAGGATGCGAGACAGGCTCTGAGCAGCCGCCTTGCGCACGCGCGGCTCGCGGTCCGCCAGCGCCCCGAGCAGCAGCGTGCGCGCGTTCTCGCCACTCCCCGCGCCGAGCGCCAGCGCCGCCAGCGCGCGCGCCTCCGGGTCCTCGTCGTGGATGGCCTCTTCGCCCAGCCGGCGCGCCGTCTCGCCCTCCAGCCCCAGCGCCAGCAGCGACGCGCGCCGACGCACCGAGCGGTCCGGGTCCTTCATCGCCTGCGCCAGGTGCGGCGCCGCGTCCATCGGCGCCAGCGTCAGCAGCGCCTTCAGCGCGGCGATGCGCACCTCCGGCACCGGCGAGGCCAACAGCGGCGATACCACGGACGCACCCTGCTCGCGGCACAGTGAAGCGAAGGCCTGGAGCAGCGCCACCTGCGCGGAGGAATCCGTCTCCGCATGCAGCGCGGCGGCGAGCGCGGGTGCGGCGGCGGGCTGGGCCAGGGCCTTCAGCCGCTCGGCGGCGCGCACTCGTGCAGCGGAGTCCTGCGCGGAAAGCTCGCGCACGGAGAAGCCGAAGAGCGTCTCGTCGGTGGTGCTGCCAAAGCCCGCGTGCGCGGACAGCTCCGCGTGCTGCGCCGCACTCACGCCCAGCCGTCCGGCCTGGAAGAAGCGCTGCGCCTCGCGGGCCACCGGCGAAAGGCCCTCACTTCCCCTGTCATGCTCCACGGCCGCGACGGGCGGCTCGCTGTCGGAGCCCGTCGTGGCATGCCCGCGCAGCGGCACGGCCGGCCCGCGCACGGGAGGCACCACCACGCCGTGGGCCACCGGGCCCGCCTCGCCGCGCAGCAGCACCTCGCTGCGCAGCTGCGAGATGAACGAGGCCAGGTCCAGCCCCAGGTCGTCGTCCTCCTCGGCGCGCTCCTGCGCGGACGAGCGGATGCGACTGGCGTCCAGCAGCTTGTCCATGAGCTGGTGCCGCTCACCGCGCAGCGCCTGGTTGAGCCGGGTCAGCTCCTCGCGCTCGGCCTGCATGCGGCTGATGCGGACCTCCAGCTCCGCCACCTCGCGCCGCAGCTCCAGCTCGCGCTGGCCCGTCTCCGCCAGCTCACGCCTCAGGTGCGCCATCTCCTCGCGCGTCGAGTCGAGCTCGCCGTGGAGCTGCTCCGCACGAGCCTCGAAGTACACAATCTTTTCGAGTGCGCTCTTGAGCAGCGCGTCCGGACGCTCGTCGCTCACGACCTCAACATCCCTCCCCGCGAGGCGCGCGATGCACCCCCGGCTCCGTGTCACCGGAGGCATGCACCGGTCTCCCGGTACCCACCGGGGCGCCCAACCTATGTCAGACCTCCCGCCTTCGTAAACCCCGGAAACACCAGGGCTTTTCCATCCCGCACCTCGCGCATCATTGACAACGCCGCCCAGGCCGATTTTTCGGCCTCCGCCTCTACTTGCGACTCACGCCGCGCGTGTCCTCACCGGGCGGAAAACACGCCCGCTTCCGGACGCTTCCACACGCCTTCCCGGATGCGCCGGAATGTCAGACCCGACTCGTAGTCTGTGTTCCACGAGGCAACCAACAGCAGCCCCTTCTCCCCGGTGTCTCTCCGCTCGAAAGCGGGGGGCGAAGCCCTCTTTTCGACAGGTTTCCGCACGCCATGGAACAACGACTGGCAACCATCATTGGAAACGCGGTTCGCGCGGCGCGGCAGCGGCTGGAGCTGACCCAGGCCGACGTGGCCGAGCGCGTTGGCATCGCCACCGAAGTGTACGGCCGCCTCGAGCGCGGCCACATGCTCCCCAGCGTCCGCACGCTCAGGAAGCTGTGCCTCGTCCTCAACTGCTCGTCGGACGTGCTGCTCGGCATGGCCGGCGTCGAGGGCGCGCCCGCGCTGGCGGAGGATCCGCCGGAATACCGCGAGCGTCCCGAGGTGCGCCGCCTGCTTCGCACCGTGCGCAAGCTGGACGCGCCGCGTCTGCGACTGCTCGGGCAGGTGGCACACGCGCTCGAGAACTGACGTCCCGACCCTGGGACGTGCCCTCTCTTCCAACACACACGGAAGAGAGGGAACCAGATTGGACTCGGCCCGGGGCGGGGGGAACCCGGGTGAGTCATCCGAGGGGGATGCGACACGGCGGATTTCGCTTTGATGCAAGCGCTTGGCGCGTGGAGTGAAGCGGCGCGGCGTGGGCAGGCGTACTGAGAGTATTCATGACTCGCGCCCCCCGCCCCCCGCCCCCCACCTTCGACTTGCCGCAGCTCGCGGTACACGCGCTGTGGTGGGTCTGGTTCCCGTCCTTCATCCTGAGCTGGGACGCACTGGGCCTGGCGGGGCGCCTGGGGATGTGCGCGCTGGGCTGGGTGGTGCTGTTCTGGAATTACGCCGTCCTGCACAACCACATGCACCTGTCCACGGCCCGCCCGAAGCTGGCGAACTGGCTGGTGTCACGGACGCTGGGCATGGCGTGCGGCTTCCCCTACCGCGGCTACTACATCCACCACTTCAACCACCACAAGTACAACGACGGCCCGGGGGACTGGGGCCGGCGGCGCCCGGGCGAGGGGGCCATCCGCTACTGCGTGCGCGCGGCGCTGACGCCCTGGTTCTGGCCCTTCGAGACGGTGGGCGAGGTGTGGCGGTGGGCGAAGAAGCGCAACCAGCGCCTGGAGCTGGTGCTGGACTTCATCGCCGTGGACGGCACCCTGCTGGCGCTCGTCCTCTGGCGGCCGGCGCTGGGGCTCGCCTGGTGGGGCGTGCTCCTGGTGGGACAGGTGTGCATCCTCTGGCTGAACCTCGCGGCCCACTTCGAGACCGACGCCAGCCAGCGTGACGCGCTGGGCAATACTTCTACGTCCCGCCTGTACAACCTCTTCTTCTTCAACGCGGGCTACCACCAGGCGCACCACCTGAAGCCCCAGGCCCCCTGGTACGAGCTGCCGGAGACCACCCGGGAGCTTGCCGCCTCGGCCCTGGTCCGTCCGGCTCTCATCACCCCGCTTTCGCCCATTAATCCGTTCTGGGTGGCCCGAATCATTAAGCGCTATTCTGCCGAGCCGTGCGATCCGCAGACGGACTCGACGATTACCTCCGGGACCCCCTCGGCCGTTACGTAGTCGGGGAGGGCTTCCTGCACTGGTACGCCACGGCGGACCTGTGCGGCTTCATTCTCTGGGGGCGTCCGGGTGAGTCGCAGGTGCGGCGGCTCGTCCAGGTGCTGGACGTGGAGCTGGCGCCCGCGAAGCCCCATGCCTCGCTGGTGGACGCGCGCCGGCTGGAGGCCGCGGACCCGTCCGCCTTCGCGGTGCTGGTGAAGTACATGCAGCCGCGGGAGAAGGCCTTCAGCACGTCCGTGTTGAAGCAGGCCCTGGTGCGTCCGGAGGGTGTCGTCGGCGCGGTGGTGGGCGGCTTCTACACGCTCCTGTCCGGGGCGTACCCCAGCCGCGCCTTCAGCGACCCGGCCCAGGCGCTGGAGTGGCTGGGCCACCCGGAGGCGCTCGCGGCGCCGCTGCTGGCGAAGCTGAACGACCTGGTCGCCGAGGCCACCGGCCAGTCGCCGCTCTTGCGCGAGCTGCACCAGGTGATGAAGGGCAAGCTCCCGGACGTGAATCTGGCGGACGTGGCCCGGGTGATGGGCATGTCCGAGCGGACGCTCCAGCGGCGGCTGAAGGAGGCGGGCACGTCCTTCCAGGCGGAGCTCAACGCCGTGCAGGTGCGCATGGCTCAGTCGCTGCTGCTGGAGACGGACATGAAGCTCACCGCGGTGGCGGTGGAGGTGGGCTGCGCCTCGCTCCAGCACTTCAGCAGCCTGTTCCGGAAGATGGTGGGCGCGTCCCCCAGCTCGTGGCGGGACATGAAGCTGGGGAAGACGCCCGCGCTCGAGACGGCGGGCAGTGTCCAGGCCGACGAGGACGAGGCCCCGGAGCCTCCGTAGGCGGGCGCCACGAAGCAGCCGTCAGCGCTGACGGTGGACCACGGCGCCGGGCAGGCACAGGGTGAAGCGGGCGCCGCCTTCCGGACGGTTCTCCGCCGCCAGCGTGCCTCCGGCGCGCGCCACGTACTCGCGGCACAGCGCCAGTCCCAGGCCGGTGCCCTTGCCCGGGGGCTTGGTGGTGAAGAAGGGCTCGAAGAGGCGCGGCAGCACGGACTCGGGAATGCCCGGGCCGTTGTCCTCCACCTCCATCTTCACGCCGGCCTCCGTGGCCGCGGCGCTCACGACGATGCGCGCCGGGCGCCGGGGCTCCGCCGTGTCCAGCGCGTCCGCGGCGTTGAGCAGCAGATTCACGAGCACCTGCACCAGGTGACGCTGGCTGATGCGCACGAGGGGCAGGTTCGGAGCCACGTCCACCATCACCTCGCCCAGGCTGCGCAGCCGCACCGACGCCAGCCGCTGGGCCTCATCCACCGCGTCGCCCACCGCGCAGCGCTCGTCGCTCTCCGCCGTGTCGCGCGAGAAGCGGCGCAGGTCCGCGACAATCTGCTGGATGCGCATCACCCCCTGCCGCGTCTCCTCCAGCACGCGCCGCAGCTCCTCCACGTCCGGCGCGGGCTCGCCCAGCTCCTCCTCCAGGAAGCCCAGGTTGGACTTCACGAAGGCCAGCGGGTTGTTCACCTCGTGCGCCACGCCCGCGGCCAGCTTGCCCATCACCGCCAGCCGCTCCATCTCCGCGCGGTTGCGCTCGGACTGGGAGCGCAGCCGCTCGCTCTCCGCCAGCCGCTGCAGCGCCTCCACGCGCTCCCGGTCCGCCTCGCGCTCCGCGTCGCGCAGGCGGCGGAACGTCCTCCCGCCGTACGCGGACACCCACGCGACGAAGGCGAAGGAGAAGACCTGCGCCAGCGTCGCCTGGAGCGTCGCGCCGGACCACCAGCACGTCAGCAGCAGGGACACCAGCGTCAGCGCGCACGCCACCAGCGTGGGCTCCCGGCGCCCCGGCGTGAAGACGGCGACGATGAGCGGCACCGCGTACAGGCCGGGAAAGAAGGGACTGGCGAGCCCCCCGGTGAAGCGGATGTCGAGCATCAGCGCGGACAGGCTGATCAGCGCGGCGATTGCGCCGGTCATCCGGGACGGTACCCACCGGGCGGCCACCGCCAGGCCCAGCGCGACGAAGCTGGCGCTCCACGCCGCGTGGACGGCGAAGACCTCCGGAATCACCCGGCCGAGCGTCAGCTGGTGCGAGGCGCCGGACAGCAGGAGCCCCCCCGCGCACAGCAGCATGTTGCGGCGCCGCAGCCGCAGGTATTCGTCCGACTCGTAGGGCGGCCTGGAGGAGGCGTCCTTGCGCAAGGAAGGGTTCCGGAGGGCGGGAGGAGGCCGGGGCCGGCCAGGAGAGACCTCCTGGCGTGGCCCCGGGCCACGGCCCTACTTCATCGCGCGCTGTGCGGCCGGACGGGCCATGTGCCGCTGCACGTAGGCCTGGAGGCCGGGGTAGTCCGCCAGCAGTCCGCTGCCCCGGGCCCAGCCGAGGATGGAGGCCAGCAGCACGTCCGCGGCGGTGAAGCCGTCACCCACGATGAAGTCCCGCGCGCGCAGCTTCTCCTCCAGCATGCGCGCCAGCTCCGCGAAGCGCTTGCGGCCCCGCTCCGCCTCCGACGGCACGCGCTCGGCCTCGGGCAGGAAGTGCGTGTGCGAGGCGACGCTGGCGAGCGCCGGCTCCAGCGTGGCCATGCAGAACATCATCCACGCGTAGTACTCGCCGCGCGCCGCCGTGCCCACGGCCGGGGCCAGCCCCTTCTCCGGGTAGCGGTCCGCGAGGTGCTGGAGGATGGCGGCGGACTCGAAGACGGCCTGCCCGTCGTCCTCCAGCGCGGGCACGGAGCCCATGGGGTGGATGCGCAGGTACTCGGGGCGCTTGTGCTCCCCCTTCGACAGGTCGACCGTGACGAGCTCGTAGGGAATGCCCAGCTCCTCCAGCATCCAGCGGGGACGGGTGGAGCGCGTCTTCGGGGCGAAATAGAGCTTCATCATCAACGGGTCTCCGAGGTGTGGCGCCTCAAGCGGCGCGCCTTGCCCAACCGCGCGGCGCCCCGCTTTTGCTCCAACCTCCCGCCAGCCGGCAAGATTGGGTCAGGGCAGACCGCGCGCAGCCGGCACGTGCGGCACTCGGCGCCGCTCCACACCGCCTCGTAGAGCGCCGTCACCCGGTCGATGACGTCGAAGTCCTCGGTGACGAAGCCCAACTCGAAGTTGCGCACCGTGTCGCTCTTGGCCCCCAGCCCCGCGCCGGTGAGGTTGGCGCTGCCCAGGTACGCCCACGCCCCGTCCACCACCACCGCCTTGAAGTGCACCCGCGGGCAGACCTTGAGCCCCAGGCCCCCTGCGACGAGCCGCGCCTTCTTGTCGAAGGCCGCGCGAAAGGGACGGCTGGGCAACTCCGCGTGCAGCAGCCGCAGCGCCACGCCCTTTGCGGCGAGCTTGTCGAGCACCTCCACCAGCGGCACGAAGCGCCCCCCGTGCTCCACGAACATCGCCTTCACGTTGGCCGTGGCCATCCACACCGACTCGCGCGCGTGGAGCAGCTTCTCCAGCACCACCTCGCGGTACAGCGCGCTGCCGGCCAGGAGCTCCGCTTCAATCGGACGCATGGGAGGCAGCTTCGCACCTTCACCCACATTCGACCAATCATCGGCTGTTTCCATCGGGCGCCACCAGATGACCGCAAGTCACTTGACGACTGACCTGGGGTCACCTTACATCTGACTCATGGTCAGCAATACGGCGGCAAAGGCGAAGCGGGCCCTGCCCCTGCGCGCGCGGAAGGACGAGGACAAGGAGGCGCGGCGGCGGCTCATCCTCGACGAGACGCTGGCGCTGTACCGGTCCACGTCCTACGCGGACGTGAAGATGGCGGACGTGGCGGAGCGGGCGAAGCTCGCGAAGGGGACGGTGTTCCTCTACTTCCCCACGAAGGAGGCGCTGTTCCTGGCGCTGCTGGAAGACCTGCTCTTCTCGTGGTTCGCACGGCTGGACGGGCTCCTGGAGCACGGCGAGGGCCGGTGGACGGGCGCGCGGCTGGCGCGCACGGTGGCCGAGTCGCTGGAGGGCGAGGAGTCGCTGACGCGGCTGTTGGCCATGCTCCAGACGGTGCTGGAGCAGAACGTGACGGCGCAGCAGGTGCTGCCATTCAAGGAGCGGCTGCTGGGCGCGCTCCTGAGCACCGGGGCCCGGGTGGAGCAGCGGCTTCCCTTCCTGAAGGAGGGAGACGGCCCGCGCTTCCTCATCCACCTGCACGCGCTGGTGACGGGCCTGCGGCAGATGGCGGACGTGGCGCCGGTGGCGCGCGAGCTGCTCCAGCAGCCGCACCTGGCCCCGCTGCGCGTGGACTTCACCGGCGAGCTGACGGCCGCCCTCACCACCCTGCTGCGCGGGCTGGAGTCCCGCTAGGCCCGAGCCCCTTTCGTCGTTTCCACACCCCTGAATCCAAAACCGGAGCGCGCCCATGCTTGAAGCCGTCCCCTCCCCCGTCGACACCAGGCCGTCCGCCGAGCTCAAGCGCCTGCGCTCGGTCTTCCAGGACCAGCGCGCGCACCGGTGGAACATGTCGCGCACCACCGCCGCCGAGCGCATCGCCCGCCTCAAGCGGCTGCGCGAGGCCATTGTCGCCCGGCGCGCGGAGCTGGCGGACGCCATCCACCGCGACTTCCGCAAGCCCGCCATGGAGGTGGAATTGACGGAGGTGCACCCCACGCTGGAGGAGCTGAACCACACGGTGAAGCACCTCAAGTCGTGGATGAAGCCGACGCGCGTGGGCACGCCGCTGCTCCTGTCCGGTTCGTCCAGCCACGTGCGTTACGAGGCGCGCGGCGTGGTGCTCGTGCTGTCGCCGTGGAACTACCCCTTCCAGCTCCTGATGGCGCCATTGATTGCCGCCATCGCCGCGGGCAACACCGTCATCTGCAAGCCCAGCGAGAAGACGCCACACACCTCGCGCTTCATGGCGCGGCTGGTGAAGGACGTCTTCCCGGAGAACGAGGTGGCCCTCTTCGAGGGTGGCGCCGACCTGGCCGAGGCGCTGCTGGAGCTGCCCTTCGACCACATCTTCTTCACCGGCAACCCGCGCATCGGCCGGAAGGTGATGGAGGCCGCGGCGAAGCACCTGGCCAGCGTGACGCTGGAGCTGGGCGGCAAGTCGCCCGTCATCATCGACGAGACGGCGGACCTCACCGCCGCGGCCGAGCGCATCTGTTGGGGCAAGTTCCTCAACGGCGGCCAGACGTGCGTGGCGCCGGACTACGCCTTCGTCCACGTCTCGCGCGAGCGTGAGTTCCTGGACGCGCTGAAGGCCGTCATCACCCGCTTCTACGGCGACACGGAGACGGAGCGGCAGGCGAGCCCGGACTTCGCGCGCATCGTCGACCCGGTGGCGTGGCGGCGGGTGAAGGACGTGGTCGACCGCTCGGTGGCCGTGGGAGCGAAGGTGGAGGTGGGCGGCCTGGCGGACGGGCCCTCGCGCTATGTGGCTCCCACCGTGCTGTCGGGCGTGAAGGCGGACATGGCCATCATGGAGGGCGAAATCTTCGGCCCCGTGCTGCCGGTGATGACCTACGAGAAGCGCGAAGAGGTCTACGCCCACATCCAGGCGGGCGAGAAGCCGCTGGCGCTCTACGTGTTCAGCCAGGACAAGCGGGCCATCGAGGACGTCTTCCGGAACACCACGTCCGGGGGCGCGGTGGTGAACAACGTCCTCATCCACGTGGCCAACCCCAACCTGCCCTTCGGCGGGGTGGGAATGAGCGGCCTGGGGCACTACCACGGCGTCTACGGCTTCAAGACCTTCAGCCATGAGCGGGCCGTGACGGTTCAGTGGATGAAGTCGCTCGCTTCGGTGTTCTTCCCGCCGTATCGCGGAAAGGCGCAGGAAATGGCCTCCCGCGCGACCCGGCTGATGGAGTAGGCAAGATGGCCGGTCCGGGCGGTGTTCTCGAAAGGGACACCGCCGGAAGGAGAGCCGGTCCATGCACGTGGTGAAGCTGGCGGAAGAGCGGATGCCGGAGGGTGTGCGGGAGGCGTTCGACCGCCTCCAGGCGCGCCGCTGGGACGTGGCGAGGCGCGGAGCGAAGGAGCGGCTGGCCCGGCTGGACAAGCTCAAGGAGCTCATCGTCGCGCGGCGGGAGGCACTCGCGGACGCCATCCACGCGGACTTCCGCAAGCCCCGCGCCGAGGTGGAGGCCACGGAAGTCATGCCCGTGCTCCAGGAGCTGGCGCACGTGCAGAAGCACCTCAAGGGGTGGATGAAGCCGCGGAAGGTGACGACGCCGCTCTTGCTCACCGGCACCTCCAGCCACGTGCAATCCGAAGCGCGCGGCGTGGTGCTCGTCATGGCCCCGTGGAACTACCCCTTCCAGCTTCTGCTGTCGCCGCTGGTGGCGGCGGTCGCCGCGGGCAACACCGTGCTGTGCAAGCCGAGCGAGAAGACGCCGCACACCGCGCGCTTCATCTCGGAATTGCTGCGCGATGCATTCCCCGAGGACGAGGTGGCGGTGCTGGAGGGCGGCCCGGAGGTGGGCGAGGCGCTCCTGCGGCTGCCGTTCGACCACTTCTTCTTCACCGGCGGGCCGCGCGTGGGCCGGCGGGTGATGGAGGCGGCGGCGAAGCACCTGGCCGGGGTGACGCTGGAATTGGGCGGCAAGTCGCCGGTGGTGGTGGACGCGACGGCGGACGTGGAGGCGGCGGCCGAGCGCGTGGTGTGGGGCAAGTTCCTCAACGCGGGGCAGACGTGCATCGCCCCGGACCACGTGTGGGTGCATGCCTCGAAGGAGGAGGCGCTGCTGACGGCGATGAAGGCGGCGCTGGAGCGCTTCTACGGCAAGTCGGAAGAAGCGCGGCGCGCGTGCCAGGACTTCTGCCGGCTGGTGGATGACGGGGCCTTCAAGCGGGTGCGCGGGCTGATGGACCGCACCGTGCAGGCGGGGGCGCGAGTGGTGATGGGCGGCGGGGTGGACGCGGAGACGCGCTACATCGCGCCCACGGTGCTGGCGGACGTGACGCCGGACGCGCCCATCATGGAGGAGGAGATTTTCGGGCCGGTGCTACCGGTGCTCCGGTACGAGTCCCTGGACGACGTGGTGGCGCAGGTGCGCGCGGGCGGCAAGCCGCTGGCGCTCTACGTGTTCAGCCAGGACGAGGCGACGGTGGAGCGCCTGCTGCGTGAGACGAGCGCGGGCGGCACCTGCATCAACACGGTGGTGCTGCACAACGTGAATCCCAACCTGCCCTTCGGCGGCATCGGGCAGAGCGGCCTGGGCGCGTACCACGGCGAGACGGGCTTCCGGACGTTCAGCCACGAGCGCGCGGTGCTGCGGCAGGGGCGCACGTCGCTGGCGCACCTGTTCTTCCCGCCGTACTCGGGCAAGGCGCAGAAGCTGGCGCGGCTGGCGAGCCGGCTGTTCGAATAGGGGCCGTGACACCTTGCAATGGAGTTCCCCCAGGCCCGTAGTGTCTGGGCGGACCCTTTCGCGGGAGTCCTTGGGGTGGGCCGTACATGACCGATACACGTTCGTCCTCTCCGCTCACGGAGTCCGCCGCCGCGGAGGTGGCACTGCTGTCGCGGCTTCCCGCCGTGCTGCGCCCGCACCAGAACCTGCTCACGTACTACGTGCTCACCTCGTTCCTGGCGGGGCCGGGCTTCCCCATCCTCCTGCTGCTGCACTACTTCCGCTTCCAGACGCTGCGCTACGAGCTGGACGCGGAGGGCATCACCGTCCGCTGGGGCATCCTCTTCCGGCGCGAGGTGTCCCTCACCTACGCCCGCATCCAGGACATCCACCTGTCCAGCAACCTCGTGGAGCGGTGGCTCGGGCTCGCGAAAATCCAGGTGCAGACGGCGAGCGGCAACTCGCAGGCGGAAATCACCATCGAGGGGCTCCAGGCCTTCGAGGCGATGCGGGACTTCCTCTACTCGAAGATGCAGGGCGCGAGAGACCGCGCGCTGCCCACGGCTCGCGATGCCACGCAGGCGCTGCACTCCAGCACGGAGGATGTGCTCGCCGCCACGCTGCGCGAGGTCGCCGCCGAGGTGCGCGCGCTCCGGCAGGACTTGAGCACCCCGTCCGCGCCTCCGGAGAAGACGGATGGCTGAGCTTCCCCACGCGTGGCTCCTGCGGCTGTTGAAGGTTCCTCCCGCGCCCCGGATTCCCGAGGGTGACGTGAAGGTGTTCCGCTCCGCGCCCGCCTATCGCAGCTACCGGCTGTTCCTCTGGGCAGTGAAACAGGTGGGCCTGGTCGCGGGCCTCACCGTCGGCGCGATGTTCCTCAGTGCCATCGTCCCGGTCATCAATTTCCCCCTGTCGGAGAAGATTGCCTGGGGCCTGGAGGTGCTCGCCTGGCTGGGCTTCATCGTCCAGCTCCCGTTCGGCTTCCTCGTCGCGCGCCTCGACTACGCGTTCCGCTGGTACGTCCTCTCCGACCGGAGCCTGCGGCTGCATGAGGGCATCGTCACCTTCCAGGAGAAGACGATGACCTTCGCCAACATCCAGCAGGTCTCCATCCAGCAGAACCCCCTTCAGCGCCTGCTCGGCATCTCCGACGTGAAGGTGGAGACCGCCGGTGGCGGGGGCTCCTCGGGCTCGAAGGGCGGCGGCTCCGGCCACGGCGAGCGCCTGCACGAGGCGCACTTCCGCGGCGTGAGCAACCCCGGGGAGATTCGCGACGTCATCCTCGCGCGCGTGCGCATGCACCGTGACGCGGGCCTGGGGGAGCACTCCGTGCCGGAGCGGGCCGAGCCCGCCAGCGCGTCCCCCGCCGCCCTCGAGGCCGCGAGGGAATTGCTCACCGAGATACGAGCCTTGCGACAGGCGCTCCCGTCACCACAGGGCCTGACGCGCACCGAGTAGTTGCAACGTCCGTGTGTCCAAGCCCTGGAGCCCTCCGAGCACGCAACCCGGAGACTCCTCGCGCCGATACACAAACAAGAGCGGCGCGCGCCCCACCAGGGTGCCGCCATCAAGAGGGGGAAATCCATGACCAGCATCAATCGCGACCCGCCGTCGCCGCCACCACCGCCACCACCGCCGCCTCCGCCACCGCCTCCCAAGCCGAAGCCCGAGGCGAAGCCGGAGCCAACGACGACGACGCAGCCGGAGCGCGCCGACCTCTTCAGCGCGGACACGCTGACCCTCGACACCGGCGACTCGCAGCGCGTGCGCAGCCAGCAGCTCGCCGCTGGCGGACTCGTGGCACCCGCGGCCGACACCGCCGCTCCCGCGACGACGCTGCTGACCGAGGACACCCGGGACGCGCAGCGCAACTGCCTGGACGCGGTGGGTGACTGGCTGGAGCTGGCGACGCCGCAGCTGCGCGCCCGCAGCGAGGTGCTCCTGCTGAGCGACACGCGTCCGGGCGCCGAGGGCACCACCGGCCACGCCGTCATCCGCCAGGGCGAGTCCATCTTCGACCCGTCCACCGGCCGAAGCTACGCCAGCCTCCAGCAGTTCAACGCCGAGGGGCACTACGAGGTCGCCCACGCTACCAGCGGCGCCGCCATGCAGCGCGTGCTGAGCACGCCCCCGGGCTCGCCCGAGCGGCAGCTCGCCATCGACGCCGCGCGCATCCCCACCGCCGCGCAGGGCATGCTGCTGGCGGACGCGCCCCGCCCCGCCGGCCGCGCCCTCACCGCGCGGGAGCAGGCCGCCCTCACCGAGGCCGTCCGGCAATTGCCGGAGTACCCCTCCGCGGAGGACATCGGCGCCATCATCGACGGCCAGGACGCCTTCTGGCTGGACTCCGGGGAGCAGAACCCGAAGGCGCTCGCCGCGCTCACCACCGCCATGGTGTCGCGCTACGCCCCCCCGCGCGGAGCCGACGCGGACCTCAACGGCTTCACCGCCACCATGTACTACCTCTCCGAGGCCACCCAGGGCTTCACGCCCGAGATGTCGGCCGCGCTGGCGAAGTCCGCGGTGGACCCGACGCTCGCCCGCCGGAACCTGCACACCGGGGAGATTGCCTCCTGGGCCATGCAGTCCGCCACCACGCCCCAGGCCGCGAAGGCGGTGCTGGACGCTGTGGGGCCCAAGGGCATGGAGCAGTTCGTCACGTCGCTCGGCATCAACGCGAAGGACTTCAACGACCCGCTGTTCATCAACAGCGGCACCCGCACGTCCGCCCTCCAGGACTTCATGAAGGTGGCCTCCGCGCTGCCCGTCACCGCGGGCGTGCCCAACGGCGCGCAGGCCAGCTTCTTCCTCACCGTCGCGAAGAAGGCCGGTCCGCAGCCGCTGGTCAACGCGGACTTCCGCGAGGCGCTCGGCAAGGGACTGGGCGTCGCATGCGCGCTGGGTGACAGGGTGACCGCGGGCCGCGAGTCCGCCCGCATGGGCGCGCTGCTGCGCAACGAGCACATCGGCGGCCTGCTCCAGAGCGCCACCGCAGAGCAGCGCAACGGCCTGCTGGTGGCGTTCCTCGACAACCCGCGCCTCGACTCGCGGCTCGTCGACCACCACGGCGGCAACCTCGCCACGGCCGTCGCCTTCACGCAGCTGCAGGGCGTGACGCAGGGCATGACCGGCGGCTTCGGTACCGACGGCCGGGTGCCCACCGGCCCGGACGGCGTGCCCCTCATCCTCCCCGACGCGCAGGTGTCGCTCCCGCGCGCGGACGTGCTGGCGCGCCACCCCGCCGTGGCCAGGCTGGGCAGCCCGCTGTACGCCGGCACCGTCGCCCAGGCCGTGGACTCCAAGCGCCTCACGCCCGCGCAGGCGGCGAACTACCTGGACGACCTGGCGAAGTACTCACGAGACCTCGCCAACCCGGACCTGAGCCGCTACGGCGGAGACCCCTTCACCGACGCCGCCATCAACATCCTCAACGGCGGCAACCCCATCATCAAGTCGCGCCTCAACGAGTACGCCGGCCTCAACGCCGACAGCCTGACGCGGCTGGCGAGCCTGGTCCGCAACTCGAAGGACCCGGCCTACATCGCCCAGGCGATGACGGCGGGCAGCGCGCAGGACGCGACGTTCCGCGCCAGCCTGCCCCGCTACGGCGAGTCCATTGCCGCCATGGGCGAGCAGGTGCAGAACCGGCGCCGGACCATCATCGCCGGCGTGGGCATGGTGGCCGCGGTGGCGGCGCCCATCCTCGCGGCGGCGGCGGTGCCCGCGGGCGCCACGCTCACGCTGGGCGGAGTCACGCTGGGCACGGCCACGCTCCAGGCGAGCGCGGCGGGCCTCACCACCAGCGTGGTGAGCACCGCCCTCAACGCCAGCAACCAGTATGAGACGACGGGCCAGGTGAAGTGGGCCAACGCGGTGGCCGGCGGCGCGGTGGACGGCCTCACCACGTACTTCGGCCTGCGCATGTCCGTCATCGCGGCGGCGCGTGGCCAGGGCGCCATGAGCGCGGCGGTGCGCGGCGCCACCGTGGACGGCCTGGGCAGCATGGGCGCCTACGTGCTGGGCACGCCGGGCGCGCTGGAGGGCATCTTCAGCGGAGACCGGCGGCACCTGACGAACGCGGCCTTGCAGGGCGGGCTGAGCGCCGGCACCTCCTTCGGGCTGAGCAAGCTGCTGGACCTGCCAGGCGTGGACACCGTGCCGCGTCCGGGCAACGTCGTCATGGACGGCGTGGGCGTCTTCGTTCCCATGCCGCGCTTCGGCGCGGGGGCGGCGGGCTCACGCGTCCACGGCTTCCGCGGCATGCGGGACATCAGCCTGAACGACCTGAACACCATCCTCACCAGCGGCCTCCACCCGCGCTCGGTGCGCGACGGCCGGCTGGCCGCGGGCGCCATCGAGAGCCAGCCCTTCTTCCAGCGCTTCTGGCACGGCGCGCAGGAGTCGGCGGGAATGAACGTTGGCGAGAACGTCGTCATGCTCACCCGCAACCCGAACATCGCCGAGAACTGGGCGAAGAACACGCCGGTGAACTCGCAGGGCTCGGTGGGGTGGATGAACTTCGGGCGCTTCGTGGCGGCCATGCCCCGGCCGACGCGCGCCGAGTACTTCTCGCCGCAGCAGTTCCAGCTGCTCCGCTCGGAACTGGCCACGGCGGGCGGCACGCCCCTCTTCGTCAAGGACTCCACCGGGCGCACCGTGGAGATGTCCATGGACCAGGTGAAGCGCCTCATGGGCAACCGTCCCATCGACGTCACCGTCGAGGTGGCCGCGCCCATTGAGAACCAGGTGGGCTTCGGCTCGTTCTACCTGAGCCCCAGTCACCAGGAGGAGCCCATCGTCGGCTCGGTGGGCGCCGACGGCATCCTCGGCGTCACCATCCTCTACGACGGCCGGCTGCCGTAGCGGCAGCGGGCCGGAAGCGCGGCGGGCTCGCGAGGGCCTCGCCGCGCCGGTGAATCACCTCAGCTGCGCAGACCAGGAGCCTCGTGGCCGGTGCGCGCCACGTACTCGGTGTAGCCGCCGCCGTACTGGTGGATGCCTTCCGGCGTCAGCTCCAGCACGCGGTTGGACAGCGCGGCCAGGAAGTGCCGGTCGTGCGAGACGAACAGCATGGTGCCCTCGTACCGCGACAGCGCGGTGATGAGCATCTCCTTCGTCGCCATGTCCAGGTGGTTGGTGGGCTCGTCGAGCACGAGGAAGTTCGGCGGGTCGAAGAGCATCTTCGCCATCACCAGTCGCGCCTTCTCACCACCGGACAGCACGCGGCACTTCTTCTCCACCTCGTCCCCGGAGAAGCCGAAGCAGCCGGCCAGCGCCCGCAGGCTGCCCTGCCCCGCGCGGGGGAACGCATCCTCCAGCGACTGGAACACCGTGCGCTCGCCGTCCAGCAGGTCCATGGCGTGCTGCGCGAAGTAGCCCATCTTCACGCTGCCGCCGAGCGCCACCGTGCCGTCGTCCGGCTGCGTGGAGCCCGTCACCAGCTTCAGCAGCGTGGACTTGCCCGCGCCGTTGACGCCCATGACACACCAGCGCTCCGTGCGCCGCACGAGGAAGTCCAGCCCCTCGTAGATGCTCCGGTTGCCGTAGCCCTTGTGGACGTTCTTCAGGCTCACCACGTCCTCACCGGAGCGGGGCGCCGGCAGGAACTCGAACAGCACCGTGGTGCGGCGCTTGGGCGGCTCCACGCGCTCGATCTTCTCCAGCTTCTTCACGCGGCTCTGCACCTGGGCGGCGTGCGAGGCGCGTGCCTTGAAGCGCTCGATGAACTTGATTTCCTTCGCGAGCATCGCCTGCTGGCGATCGAACTGCGCCTGCTGCTGCTTCTCGTTCTGCGCCCGCTGCTGCTCGTAGAACTCGTAGTTGCCCGTGTACGTCGTCAGCGAGCCACCGTCGATTTCGATGACCTTGTTGACGATGCGGTTCATGAACTCGCGGTCGTGCGAGGTCATGAGGAGCGCGCCCTCGTAGCCCTTGAGGAACTCCTCCAGCCAGATGAGGCTCTCCAGGTCCAGGTGGTTGCTGGGCTCGTCGAGGAGCATGGCGTCCGGGCGCATCAGGAGGATGCGGGCCAGGGCCACGCGCATCTTCCAACCGCCCGACAGCGCGCCCACGTCGCCGTCCATCATCTCCTGGGTGAAGCCCAGGCCCGCGAGGATTTCCCGCGCCCGGCCCTCCAGGGCGTAGCCGCCCAGCTCCTCGAAGCGCCCCTGCACCACGCCGTAGCGCTCGACGAGCTTCTCCATGTTGTCCGCCTGGTCCGGGTCACCCATGGCGGCCTCGAGCGACTTGAGCTCGGCGGCCACGGTGCTCACCGGGCCCGCGCCGTCCATGACCTCGGCGGCGGCGCTGCGGCCCTTCATCTCGCCCACGTCCTGGCTGAAGTAGCCGATGGAGACGCCTCGGTCGACGGCCACCTGGCCCTCATCCGGGTGCTCCTGGTCGGTAATCATCCGGAACAGCGTCGTCTTGCCGGCGCCGTTGGGCCCGACGAGGCCCACCTTCTCGCCCTTGTGGAGGGCCGCGGAGGCCTCGATGAAGAGGATCTGCTGGCCGTTCTGCTTACCGATGTTGTCGAGACGGATCATGTGCGTGCGCGGGGGCCCGGGAAGCGGGGTGCGGCGCCCTTATCACGGAGGGCGCCCCAGGGAGAGTGTTCCGAACCCCGGGGATGTGGGTTCTCATTCCGGGGGCAGGCGGGCGGACGGGCTCCCGGTGGGATGCCGGGGGCGCACCCGGGCCACGGGAGCGCGCTTCGAAGGACTGTCCACACTCGCGTGACATGACGCGCCCCCGGGCCCCGGGGCGGGCGTAGAGTCCCCCGCCGTGCTGACCGTCGACCCGCATCCCTCCCTGGATACGCTGGCCTTCACCACCACGTTCCCCGCGCCCCTGGGCTCGCTGCCCTCGCCGGAGTGGCTGGTGGCCCTGCTCAAGCCCGGCGCCTCCGCCCCCTTCTCCAGCGACGACGCCGTGCGAGGCACCGTGCGCGACATGCTCCGCCACGGCGGCTACAAGCCCACCGGGCGCGGCAAGCCCGCCTCCGAGTACCTCGTGCGCGCCTCCGGGGACGGCTCGCTCGGCTCCATCAACACCGCCGTGGACGCCTGCAACGCGGTGTCGCTGCACAGCGGCCTGCCCATCAGCGTCGTGGATCTGGACCGGGCCCGCGCGCCGTTCCGCATCGGCATCGCGCCCGCCGGCTCCCAGTACGTCTTCAACGCTTCAGGGCAGAGCATCGACCTGGAGGGGCTGCTGTGCCTCTTCGACGCGGAGGGGCCCTGCGCCAACGCGGTGAAGGACGCGCAGCGCACCAAGACGAACGCGGAGACGCGCCGCACGCTCACCGTGCTGTGGGGGTCGAAGGAGCTGGGGGACCGCACCGCCCGCGCCTTCGCCTGGTACCGCGAGCTGCTGGAGCGCGCGGGCGCCACCGTGGAGCGGCTGCCCTGAGCGCCCCGGACCTGGAAATGCTCCTCGCGGACGGAGCGCGTGCGCTCTCCGCCGCGTGGGGACGGCCCGTGCTGCTGTCCGGGCCCCAGGTCCTGCGCACCCAGTCCCGCTGCGACGTCGTGCGAGCCTCCGTGCGCGGCGGGGAGATGGCCACCGTCATCCTCAAGCACTTCCGCGACGACCCGGTGCTGGGCCTGGACGAGTGGACCGGGCTGGAGTTGCTCGGCCGCCTCAACCTCACCACCGCGCCGGGCCTCATCGCCGGGGACGTGGCCACGCGCCTGTTCCTCCTCGAAGACCTGGGCACAGGGCCGAGTCTGGAGGACCTGCTCAACGGCAATGACCCGCGCGCCGCCACCAGCGGGCTGCTCGCGGTGGCGCGCCTCACCGGGCAGATGCACGCGCGCACCCTGGGCGTGCAGGCGGACTTCGACCTCATCCGACACACGCTGAGCCCCCGGCCCTCGCGAGCGCGCATCGACAACGCGCGCTACCTGCTGGACCACGAGGACCGGCTGAGCCGCTGGGTGAGGGCCACCGGCGCGGTGGAGGCGCCCGGCACCCATGAGGATTTGGAGGTGCTCGCGCGCGAGCTGGCCGACCCCGGCCCCTTCCTCGCGATGACCCATGGAGACATGGCGCCGGGCAACACCATCTTCACGCCGAATGGCGCGCGCCTGCTCGACTTCGAGTACTGCGGCATGCGCCACGCGCTCTACGACTGCCTGATGTGGCTGCTCGTGGTGCCACTGCCCGACGAGCTCATCACCCGCGCGGAGCTGAGCTACCGCATCGCCTGCTCTCAGTCCTGCGACGCGGCGCAGGTGGATACCTCGTGGATGCGGGCGCGCGCCATCGTCGCCGCGGCGCGCACGGTGAACCTGTTTCAGTGGATTCCACCGAAGGCCCTGGAGCAGGACCGCGAGTGGGCCCCGGGCTTCTCCGAGCGCGCGGCGCTGCTGCGGCACCTCGCGCGCTGCCGGACCGTGCTGGAGCCGCAGAATCCCGTGCCCGCGCTGTCGCGCACGCTGGCGTCGCTGGAGTCACGGCTCAAGGAGCGGTGGTCGGAGACGCCCGCGTTCGTCTGGCCCGCGTTCCAGTAGCCCCGGCGACAGCGGACCGGTTGATTCCATTCAACTGCGCTCAATCACTCGAGCACTTCAGTTGTCACCCGGACGGACCAGCCACCGAATGCGCCTGCACCCAGGTGGGGTGAGCCGTCGCTTCACCTGAAGGCCCTCGGGAGGGAGGCCGGGGGCCCGGCCGCCTCCCCGTGGAAGGAACGTTCATTCCTCGGCCCGCCCATGCACGGGGGCCGCGGGGGCTTTATCGCCAGGGGCACTCATTTCCTGACGCAGCCCACGCATGCCGCTCCTCTTCCTCCTCCTGACGCTGGCCACGATGCTCGGGCTGGGCACCGCCGCACTCGCCGGCCGGCCCCAGACCGCGCTGAGAGAGCCCACTCCTGCCGAGGCGCCACTCGCCCCGGCTGCCCTGCGCACGCCCATCCGCTACGCCGCGCTGGGCGCTTCCGACACCCTCGGCGTCGGCAGCTCCTTGCCCACGAGCGAGAACTGGACCGCGCGCCTCCGCGCCGCGCTGCCCGAAGGCACGGTGTATGACCGCTTCGCGCGCAGTGGCATCACGCTCGCGGAGGCGGAGGACGTCGAGGTGCCCCGCGCCATCGCCTTCCACCCCACGCTCGTGACGATGTGGCTGTCGGTGAACGACGCCCTTCGCCCCGTGCCGCTGGCCACCTACCAGAAGACCCTCCAGGCCACGCTCGAGCGGCTGATGCGCGAGACGGATGCCCGGGTGGTGCTGCTCAACGTCCCGGACCTCGCGACGCTCGTCGGCTCGCATGCCACGTCCGAGATGCGCGCGAAGCTTCGCGAGCAGGTCAACGCGTGGAACGCCGCCATCAACGACACGGCCCGCCCCTTCGGCCCGCGCGTCCTCGTGGTGGACCTGCTGCCCGCCTCGCGCGAGCTGGCCGAACACTACGAGTGGCTCTCCTCCGACGCCTTCCACCCGAGCCCCGCTGGCTACCAGAAGCTCGCCGACGTCACGCTCCAGGCCATGCAGCGCGCCGGGTGGCTTCCGACGACGCACTGACCTGCCGGCGTCTCACCGCATCCAGCGCGCGCGAATCCGGCCGTTGACGACCTCCACGGACATCCAGTCGTCCGCGAAGGCGGCGGAGCAGTCACAGCGCACTACCGACAGGGACTCGCGTACCAACTGGAGCTTGTACCCGCGTGGCGTCTTCAGGATGGCCACCGTGCTGTCCTTCGACTGCCCGAGCCGCTGCTTCACGTCGAGCACCTTCCCCGTCGCCGCGTCGATGAGGACCACGCCCACCGAGTCGTAGCCGGGGCGGCCGTCCTGCGTGAAGAACACCAGTGCCCGATGGTCATCCACCGCGAAGGCGGAGACCTCGCTGACAGGCACCCCGGCTCCGGCGACGCGGCAGATGGACGCCCCATCCGCGAGGTTCGAGATGGAGCGGTACCAGGCCTTCTCCAGCGGAACGTCGGTCTTCCCACCCGAGGTCTCCACGAAGGCCCGCATGTCGTCCTCGACGCACTCGCCCGACGCGGAGTCGAAGCCCACCGAGAACGCGCGGGCCCCGAGCCGGCACTCCAGGCGGAAGTCACAGTCGGAAGCCGCGGGCTCGGAAGCGTGCGCGGCGAAGGCGCCAGTCACCAGGGCTCCGCTCCACCACATCGACACCCACCGCCAGCCGCGCGTCATCGGGGCCTCCGTGCAGGCCCCGCGTGGGCCCGCTCAGTGGCCAGCGTCGTAGACGGCGTCGCGGAGGGCAACGGGGAAGGCGCCCCACATGCCCTCGAACGTGGTGTTGGTGAGGGCAATCACCGTCAGCCCCTGCTTCGGGTCCACGAACCAGCTGTGGCCGTATGCGCCCATCCAGTTGAACGTCCCCACCGACTGCGGGCTCTTCGCCTTCACCGGGTCCACGAGCACGCCCACGCCCAGGCCGAAGCCCCAGCCCGGCCCGTTGCTCGCCGCCTGCGGGCCCACCTGGTCCGTGGTCAGTTGCTCCACGGTGGCGGACTTCAGCACCGGCGCCCCGCCCGTCCGGACCGCCTCCAGGAACTTCAGGTAGTCCGCCGCCGTGCCCACCATGCCGCCCCCTCCGGACGCGAAGGAGCGCGCGTCGAACACCCGGCCCGGCACGAAGGTGACGCCGCTGGCGCCGCTGGGCACGAAGCGCGACTCGCCGATGCGCACCGGCTCCGGCTTCCCATCCGCGTACGGCGTCGCCAGTCGCGCCACGTCCTTCACGCTGAAGGCCGTGTCCGTCATGCCGAGAGGGCGCGTGACGAACCGCTCGACCACCGTGGGCAGCGGCGCCCCACCGGCGCGGGCGAGCACTTCTCCCAGCACATCAGTGGCCATCGAATACCCCCACCGCGTCCCCGGCGCATACGTCAGCGGCGCAGAGGCGAGGCGGCGCAGGTTCTCCTTCATGGACAGGCCGGGCTGGTCGAGCCCGTTGGAGACGCGGGCCTGGTGGTACGGCCCGTCCGGCGGCTCCATGAAGTCGTAGGTCAGCCCCGCGGTGTGCGTCATCAGGTGGCGCACGGTGATGATGGGCTCGGTGCCGTCCGCCAGCTTCGGCCGGAAGGTGGGAATCCACTTCGTCACCGGGTCTTCCAGTCCGAGCTTCCCCTGCTCGACGAGCTTCAGCGCCGCGACGGACACCATCGCCTTGGTCAGCGAGGCCAGGCGGAACAGCGCGTCCTCGCGCATGGGCTTCTTCGCCTCGCGGTCGGCGAAGCCGGCGGCGCGCTGGTAGACGACCTTGCCGTCCTTCGCGACGACAACGACGGTGCCGACGATGCGCTTCTCCGCGAGGGCGCGGTCGATGACGGAGTCCACCCGCGCCTGGAGTGCAGCGTCTTCAGGAGGGGCGGCGGGGGCAAGTGCGAGACTGGTGGCCACCACGAGGGCGGCGATTGCGGAAGTCATGGGGTGCTCCTGTGAGCGGTGACGACGACGCTCACGATGTACGTGGCGCCTCCGGGCCCGGCAGCCCATGATTCCGAAGGGTGCCTATACGAATCCGTATAGGGCGACAGGGAGCACCGTGGACTGGGACGACTTGAGAATCGCGCTCGCGGTGGCGAAACACGGCTCGCTGAGCGCCGCCGCACGGGCCCTGGGGACGACACAGCCCACGGTCAGCCGCCGGCTGGACGCCTTCGAGCGACGCACCGGCGCGAAGCTGTTCGAGCGCGGCAAGAGTGGGCTCACGCCCACGCCGCTGTGCACGGGCCTCCTCGACGGGCTGGACCGGATGGAGGAAGGTGCGCTCACGGTGGAGCGCCGGCTCGCGGCGCGCGACACGGGCCTTCAGGGCAGCATCACCGTGACGAGCCTGGACTGGCTCGGGGACCACGTGATTGCGCCCATCATGGCCCGGTTCGGCGGACGGCATCCCCGGGTGAGCCTGGCGCTCATCAACGACGGGCGACGCTTCAACCTGTCCCGCAGCGAGGCCGACATCGCCTTCCGCCCCGGGCTGTTCGACCAGGAGGATGTCGTCGAGCGCAAGGTCGCCGATGTCGCGTATGGCCTCTATGCCTCGCCTTCGTACCTGGAGCAGCACGGGCTTCCGGACTTCGCCTCGGGCTGCGCCGGTCAGTCCATCGTCATGCTGCACGAGACGCCGCCCCGGGCCCCGATGACGGAATGGATGCGGAACGTCGCGCCCGATGCACGGTCCATCCTGCGCACCAACAGCATCTGGTCACAGCTCGCGGCCGCCGAGGCAGGTGAGGCGCTCGCCGCCCTGCCCCGTGTGCTCGTGGACCGCCGGCTGACGCTCCGGCGCATCGAGACGCCACGCCCCGGCCCGGTGCTCGCCGTCAGGCTGGGTGTCCACTCGGACATGCGGAGGACGCCGCGCGTGCGAGCGTTCATCGACTTCGCCGTGCGCGAATTGGAGAAGCGCGCCGCCGAGCTGAACCCGCACTGAGCGCGGTACACTGCGCGCATGTTCGACCCCGCGCCCTTGCTGGCCCGGCTTCCCGATGTGCCCGACCAGGTCTGGGCGCGCGGCGCGCTGCTGGGCGCGGGCGCCAGCGCCATCGAGTGGAGCGACGGCCGCTCCGCGCTACTGAATGACGACGGGGAGGCTTGCATCGTGGGCCAACCGCCCAGGCCCCAGCTCCTCGCGTTCCTGGAGCGGCTGCCTCCCGGCACGGAGGTGGTGCTGTCGCTGCAGGACGCGCGGACGCTCGGGCCGGTGCCGGGCTGGGGCCAGGAGGTGGCGGTGGTCCACGTCCAGCAAGGCCCACCGCCGCCGCCCGTCATCCGGGGCGAGGCGCGAGTGCTCGAAGAGGGCGAGCCGCTGGACCTGGGTCACCTGCCAGAGGACCTCGCCCGGGAGCTCACGCACGCGCGCGCTTCCTCGTCGCTCGGGGTCGCCTTCACGGCGGAGGGCCTGCCCGTCGCCTTCAGCTACTCCGGCAGCGCGACGGAGACGTGGTGGGACGTGTCCATCGACACGGTGGAGGCGTGGCGACGGCGGGGGTACGCATCGGCGGCGGCGCACGTGCTCATCGAGCACATGCGCGCCCGGGGCAAGCGCGCGGTGTGGGCTGCCTTCGAGTCCAACACCGCGTCGCTCCAGCTCGCCACCCGGCTCGGGTTCACTCCGGTGGCCCGGGTGGTCTCCCTCTTCCGAGAGGGCAGCGAGCGCTAAGCCACCCGGGGTAAGCCCTGTCAGAGGTCGCATCACCGCCCGTTCAGCACAAGGAGCGGCGATGTGGCTTCCGGGCGGAGAGGTCTCTGCCTGCCCCCTTCCGAGCGCAAGCAGCTTCGGCAGGTGCTGCGCTACGAAGTACGCGGCGCGGTAGCCATGCGCGCCGCGGTCGTGCTGTGGAGCGTTCAGGGGGAACACCGGGGCCGTGACGATGTGCACGTCGGTGGGCAGTTGGGGCGCAGGGGCCACGGCCGCCAGGACGCGCGTGAACGCGCCCCGGCGGCGCGGCAACGGCTAAGCCATCCGGGGAAAATCCTTGCCTACGTCGGTAACATCCCCGCTGTCGGGCATGAGGCGCGGAGGAGGGTCCGGAACGGGAACCCTTCAAACTGACGGCCCATCCGTGTCCGCACCCTCATCCGCTGGCGCGCAGAACTGGCAAGGGTGCGGTACGGCTGCGTGCCGCTTCGTCCTGTTGAACGGCGCCGGGCATGACGTGACGGGTCCCGCGCAGGTGTTGGGCGCCAGCCCCAGGAGGGGCGCCCCAAGTGCCCAGCCAGCCCTTTCCCGATGGACCCCCCACTGCACCTCGCCCCTGCCGTCCTCGCCCGGCCAGGGCGGCAGTCCCGCGGAATGAGCGTTCCTTCCGCTCCCGTCCGCACCCGAGACTGCCTCCCCAGGCGGCAGTCCCGCGGAATGAGCATTCCTTCCGCTCCTGTTCGCCCAGCGGGCCACGGCTGCCAGGCGCTTGCAACAGGGGCAGAGGCCTCCGGTGGTGGCCCGATACCACGCGCGCTCCTACCGTCGGCGGCATGGCTTCGCACGAAGTGTCATTGTCATAAGGGCAGGTCGCGACGGAGCGCGTGACGGCGGCAGCCGCTAGCCGCGTTGGGGGCTCCCTCGCGCAGGCCCTCCCAGGCTCGGCAGGGCTCATCCGCATCTTGAATGCGCCACCCAGGTGACTTCAGACGGCTCACGTCCTCTGCCAACCTCCTGAGGTAGGCAAGGATTTACCCCGGGTGGCTTAGAAGCAGTACGGCGTGCCGTCCGCGTAGATGCGGCACGCGGCGCCGTTCCAGCAGACTTCCGTCTCCGGACACTCCTTGCGGCACAGACCACCGACACAGGCGTAGCGCGAGGGGCAGAGCATGTCCGGGTACTGGCAGGCCAGCCCCTGCTCCACCGAGTCGACCGTGTCCGGCGTGTTCACGTCGGCGGGGCCACCACAGCCCATCAGCATTCCAATTGAGAGCGTCACAGCACACACGAGACGTCGCATGTTGCTTTCTCCAGAGCTGCGTGGAGCGCTGACAATACACGACTTCGTATGGTCAGGCTCAGCCCGGTCCCAGCCGAACAACGCCTGACATCCCGGAAGTGCATGCAGCGTACGGGACGGCTCCAGCCACTCTCACTCCGCACGACCCTCTGACAGGACTTACCCCGAGTGGCTTAGTACGACCTGGTCACGTGTCCCGGGTCGTACAGCGGCTCTGCTCCTGCATCTCGCCAGCGCTTCACCCGAAGACGCGCAGGCGGACGACCTCAGTACTCAGGAAGCTCCACGCGCCAAAGGAGGATGCGCTCCTCGTGGCGTACGAGGACCTTCAGCGGCCCATCCTCGGAGGCGACAAACGCGAACCCACCACTCTGGGAAACGAAAGTGGCTGCAGCCTTGTGCCGCGCCCCATGTTGTTCGAGTGCATACGGCTTCTCGCTGACGCGTTCGCCCTCGGCGTCGAAGGCTTCAAAGATGTCCAGCACCTTTCCTGTTCCGGTGCCCGTCACCATGTAGCCAGCTCCGAGGACGGCGAACTCAGGCCCCATCAGTAGCGCACCATCCGGGGCTGTGAGCCGCGCAATGTCGTCCACTGCCGCCTCGAGGTTTGCTTCGGCGACGTCCTCTTGCTGCTTCCACCGTTCGAACGGAAACTCGTCCAGGTTCTCCGCCCCCCACTGCGCCTTGATCCTCTCAGTGTGGACGTCGACGTACGCTTGGGCTTGTGCGGCCAGCACGTCCGCTCGCAGCAGTCGGTACTTCGGCTTCGGTGCCGCCTCGCCCTCGGGAACCGCAGGCAGAACGAGCACAGAACAGCCATGTCCTGTCGCCCGCATCCCCCGCACCAAGCGCGAGAAGACGCGCTCCCCAACGTTGTGAGGCGAGAAGAGGTAGTTCTTCATCCGCGCCAGAAACTCTGGAATTGAGCTGCGGATTGCGCGGGTCACTACCCCAGACTCCGAGAAGACGTCCACCACGGGCGGCACGAGCAGTCCACGCTCGTAGCGCATGATGCGTCGCCCCTCGAAGTAGACGGACACCGCACCCGGTGCCGATGTGGAGACGACGAGCACCCTGCCGCCATTTGTTCGAGGATTGCGTCGTGCAACTCCGAAGATCCAGAGCTGGCCATCTTCGTCGCGCTGGTCGAGCACCAAGGCCGTGCGCCCGAACTCCGTAGCCCCTGCGAGTTTCACGAGGGCCTTGGGGTCGACCCGGTGCGGCTCGATCCGCATGACCGTCCAGGCCAGCTCCTGCTCCTGCTCCTCCGGGATGGCGGCAGGCCACTCCGTGTCCGTCACTTCCTCCAACTTCTTCTTGCCTGCGACGACCACATGAAAGCGGAGGTTCTCGCCCTCCTCCGTCGCGAGACTCGCGAAGAAGACCTGGTCCACTAGCTCGCCGAGGTCCTCAAGAAGGTCGGCGAGCTCGAGCCATTCGGGCACAGAGGCTGCCAGGGCAGCGTGGAGGTGCTCCCTTGGGTATTTTGGTTTCTCCATAACGTGGTGGTGTAGCCCGGACACGTCGCTTCGGCGCACCCTAGAAATGCGCCGTCACATCGACCGCGCTGACGGGCGAGAAGCGCTTGTGAGAGAAATCCCCTGCGTCCCTGGCACCCAAGCTCCATGCTGCCAAATGACCAGGTAGTATTAGCCGCCGCTCACCCGATGAACGCGGTGAGCGCCTTCAGCCAGACGACCACCGCCGCCGCGCCAGCATCGGGCACGCCGAGCGCACGGTCGCCCAGGTAGCTCGCACGGCCCAGGCGTGGCTGCATGCGCGTCGTGGCCTCCGCGCCCTGCTCGGCCTCGCGGACACAGGCAGCCCAGGCGTCAGCGGTGGAGCGGCCCGCCTTCAACTCCTGCGCGAAGGTGTCCGCCGCCGGCCGCAGCGCATCCAGCATGGTGCGGTCTCCAGGACGCGCGCCGCCCAGCTCCGACACCGCATCCACCGCGACACCGAACGCCTCGGCCCATGCGGTGGCGTCCGGCGCCCGGTCCACCAGGTGACGCGCGGCGCGCAGCAGCGCGGTGGCATAGAACGGCCCCGAGCTGCCGCCGATGCTGCGGCGCAGTGCATTGCCAATCGCATTCAGCGCCCGCGTGGGACTCGTCCATGACGACTCCGGCAGCGCGCGAATCGCCGCCGCACCGCGCGCGAGGCTGAGCCCCAAATCACCATCCCCCGCCGCGCTGTCCAGCGCCGTCAGCCGGGACTCCGCCGCGTCGAATGCATCCGCCACCGCCAGCGCCGCCTTCTGGAAGCGCTCCATCCCCGGCTGCCGCTCGCCAACGTCCACCGGCGTCTCCCGCTCGGGCGACACGTGCCGGGGCTCACGCACCGGCGCCACACTCCCCGCCCCCGGCCAGGCCGGCGCCGTCGTCGCGCTGTCCAGCCGCGCCAGCCGCGCATCGTCCACCTTCAACAGCGACAGCGAGCACCCCGGCATCTCCAGCGCGGAGAGGAACGTCCCGCTCCACGCCCGCTCCACGCGCACGCCCGCCTCGCGCAGCACCGCCAGCGCCCGCCTCGCGACGATGGCCAGCTCCATGGGCGGCGTGCCTCCCAGCCCGTTCACCAGCAGCGCCACCCTGTCACCGGAGGAGATGCGCCGGTCCTCCAGAATCGTGGTCAGCAGCGTGTCCACCAGCGCATCCGCCGGCTGCATCGGCACGCGCCGTACGCCCTGCTCCCCGTGGATGCCCAGGCCCAGCTCCAGCTCATCCTCGCCCAGCGTGAAGCCGGGCCGCCCCGCCGCCGGCACCGTGCACGGCCCCAGCGCCACGCCCATGGTGCCCAGCTCCGCCGCGGCGGCCACGGCCTCCCGCGCCACCTCCGCCAGCGACGCGCCCGACGCGGCGGCCGCTCCCGCGAGCTTGTGCACCAGCACCGTCCCGGCAATGCCCCGGCGCCGCGCGGGCTCCACCGTGTCGTGCAGGGCCACGTCGTCAGCCACCACCACCGTCTCCACGGGAATCCCCTCCGCGCGCGCCAGCTCCGCGGCGAGCCCGAAGTTCAGCCGGTCCCCCGTGTAGTTCTTCACCACCAGGAGCGCGCCCGCCGGACCGGACACCGCGCGGATGGCGGCCAGCACCGCGTCCGTGCTCGGCGAGGTGAACACGTCCCCCGCCACCGCCGCGTCCAGCATGCCCGCGCCCACGTAGCCCGCGTGCGCCGGCTCGTGCCCGCTGCCACCGCCGGAGATGACGGCCACCTTGCGCTGGCGCACATCCGGCGGCGTGTCCGCGCGCACCACCACCGTCTCCCCCTCCAGCAGGGCCTGTCCCGGAGCGAGCGCGACCAGTCCTTCGAGCATCTCCCGCACCACGGCGCGGGGCGCGTTGACGAGCTTCTTCACGGCGGTGTTCTCCTCGGTGAAGGGGGATGCCCAAGGTGGACGGGCCGCGTGGGCCCGTCAAGCACGACGCGTGCGGCCTGTCTCCAACACAGGCCCGAGCGTCACAATCCCATCTCCGAGTCCCGGTGATAGGGTTCCCGCATGGCCAAGTCCCCGTGCCCCGTGACCCTGTCGCAGTTCCTCGAAAAGGCCGAGCCGCTGAAGGTCGTCATCAACGGCCAGGAGATGCTCGCCGAGGTGAAGTCGTTCTCCACCGGCTCGTTCGGCTGGTACATCAACGGCAAGACGCTCGTCACCGTCGATGGCAAGCCCGTCTCGGTCCAGATTGGAATGAACCTCACCGTCGTCGGCTCCAAGGAGGCCGACCGCGGCACGCCCAGCACCCCCAGCACTCCTCCTTCCGAGACGTAACACCCGGAGTGCGCGGGAGAGCCCGACGCTCCCCGCGCACCACGCGGCGCTTGTAGGATGGCGCCGCCTCTTCGCCTGGAAGTCATCGTCATGTCCCTGCTGGAGCGTCTCCGGTCCCTGTTCTCCGACTCCGCTGGCCCCTCGTCGTCCACCGGCGCCGGGGCCGCGCCCGCGCAGCCCGGCACTCCGGGCGCGGCGGAGTCCTCCACGCCGGTGGTCACCCGCTTCCTCCAGGCGGGCGAGGTGGTGGTGAAGGAGGGAGACTCCGGCACCTCCATGTTCGTCGTCCTGGAGGGCCGCGTCGCCGTGGCCCGCGAGGCGGAGGGCCAACAGCCCCGCATCGTCGAGCAGCTCGGCGCCGGCGAGTTCTTCGGCGAGCTGGCGCTGCTCACCGGCACCCCGCGCACCGCGAGCGTCGTGGCCCTGGAGGACGCCGTCGTCCTCGAGCTGTCCCAGACGGGCGACCGAGCGGCCTGGGCGGACTACGGCGTGGAGGGCGACAAGGTGGAGCGCACCGCCCGCGAGCGCTTCATGGCGGAGGCCATGCGCGTCAATCCGCTGCTCGCCACACTGTCACCCGAGTTACAGAAACAACTCGGCCACGCCTTCGTCCCCGTCACGGTGCAGGCGGGTGAAACCCTGCTCACCCGGGGCAAGCCCGGGGATGCGCTGTATCTGTTACTGCGTGGCCAGTGTGAGGTGTTCCACACCCACGATGACGGCACCCAGACGGCCTACCCCCGCCTGGAGGAGGGCGCCCTCTTCGGGGAGATTTCCCTCCTGCGCAGCCGCCTGGCCACCGCCACCGTGCGCACGCTCACCACCTGCACGCTGCTGAAGCTGGAGCGAGAGGTCTTCGAGAAGACCATCATGACCCAGCCCAACCTGCGCGGCGCCCTGGTGCGGCTGGGGCTGGAGCGCCTGAAGCAGACGGTGCAGGTGATGGCCGAGCCGTCCCGCGCACCCGAAGACAAGGACTCCTGAGACGCCCGGTGGTTGGCAGCCCGTTTGCTATGTCCCCCGCCGGGCAGCATGGGTTGGCGAGGTGGGCGATGGCGGCGCAGTCCGAAGTTCGCAGTGCGTTGGTGGCGAAGGCAGTGACTCTGTTCCCGAATGACACCGTGGTGCGGGCGCTCGCGGTGATGAAGCGCTACGGGCTGGAGCGGATTCCCGTCGTGGACGAGACGCGCGGGGAGCTGCTCGGCAATGTGACGACCGAGGACCTCCGGCAGGTGTGGGAGCACTCCCCGCTGGCCTGTATGTCGGAAATTCTTTCCCTGAAATCCTTGCAGGAGGGTGAGGACGGCTCCTCCTGGCGCCCGCGGGTGACGCTCATCTCCCCGCTGGTGGACGTGTATCAGACGAGCAAGCGCTGGAAGCAGTAGCGCGTCACCGGAGCTTCAACGGAGCTTCAACGGAGCTTCAACGGAGCTGCTTCAGCCTCGCGCCGACGTCGACGATGGCGCGGATGGCCGGGAGCAGCTCCGCACCCAGCTCCGTCAGCGAGTACTCCACCGACGGCGGAGAGGTGGGCAGGGCCCGGCGGCGGATGACGCCGCGCTGCTCCAGGGTCCTCAGGCGGGCGCTGAGGACCTTGGCGGAGATGCGAGGCATGTCCGCCCGCAGCTCGCTGAAGCGGCGCGGACCGGCGCTCAGGTGCCAGATGACGTTGGGCGTCCACGCGCCGCCGATGAGGGACATGCACTCCGTCAGCGCACAGGGGGGCGGCGGAGCGGGAGCCCTGCTCTTTCGCCTTGGCAACGACATGGGCGTCCTCCAGTAACCGTCCGGTTACCACGAAGTGAAGTAACCCTGCTTACGCGTGGCGCGCGGAAAACCAGCGGCGCTTATCCTTGCCCCATGAGCGAGACATGGAGCGGCAAGGCAGGCAGCGAGCAGGAGGCCGTGCGCCGGCTGGGCGTGAAGTACCCCATCGTCCAGGGACCGTTCGGCGGTGGACTGTCCACCACCCGGCTCGCGGCCACGGTGTCCAACCTGGGAGGGCTCGGCTCCTTCGGCGCGTACACCCTGCCGCCGGACGAGCTGGGCCGGCTGACGCAGGAGCTGCGGTCGCTGACGTCCCAGCCCTTCGCCGTGAATCTCTGGGTGTCGGACCATGATCCAGGCGGGCTGAACCTGAGCCCGGAGGCGTTCGACCGCGCCTACGCGCTCTTCGAGCCCTTCTACCGCGAGCTGGGCGTGGACAAGCCCGAGCGGCCCGAGCGCTTCAGCCAGCGCTTCGAGGACCAGGTGGACGCGCTGCTGGAGGCGCGGCCGCCGGTGTTCAGCTTCGTGTTCGGCGTGCCGTCGGCCACCATCCTCGCGGAGTGCCGCAGGCGCGGCATCGTCACCGTCGGCGCGGCGACGTCGATTGCGGAGGCGCAGGCGCTCGACAACGCGGGCGTGGACCTCATCGTGGCCACGGGCTTCGAGGCGGGCGGACACCGGCCATCGTTCCTCGCGCGGGCGGAGGACTCGCTGATGGGGACGCTTGCGCTCACCCCGCTCGTCGCGGACCGCGTGAAGGCGCCCGTCATCGCCGCCGGTGGCATCAGCGACGCGCGCGGCGTTCGCGCCGTGCTCGCGCTGGGCGCGCAGGCCGGGCAGATTGGTACCGCGTTCCTCGCGTGCGAGGAGTCCGGCGCCACGCCCGAGCACCGCGCCGCGCTGTTCAGCGACAAGTCACAGGCCACGGTGCTGACGCGGGCCTTCTCCGGGCGGCTGGCGCGCGGCCTGCGCAACCGCTGGAGCGACGAGATGAACGCCCGCGCCGCGCAGCTGCTGCCCTTCCCCGTCCAGGGCTGGTTCCTGTCGAAGCTGAGGCCCGCCGTCGTCAAGGCGGGGCGCACGGACCTCATCTCCCTGTGGAGCGGACAGGGCGCCCCCAACCTGAAGCACCGCACCGCGCCGGAACTGATGGAGTCACTGGTGCGCGGCCTGCTGCAGCCGGGCCCGTGACACGAGCGCGCTCCGGGTTTCAGTCCTCCCGGAGACGCCCTCCATCCGGCAACAATCCCACCACTGAGTTGCAATAACCACGGCCTGACGGCGTTCCGTCCCTACCCGGACTTTCCCGGGAATTTCGGACAGGAACTCTCGAAGCCATGCAGAAGCTCATCCGACGTCCATTCATCGCGCTGGGCTGCGCGCTCGCGCTGGGACTTCAAGCCTGTGGAGGTACCTCCACCTTCCCCGAGGGAGAGGCTCCTCCCCCGGAAGCCGCGGCCGTCACGCCCGTCGCGGCCCGTGCGGCCCTCGACGGCGAGACGGACATCCTCGTCGCGCTGCGGTCCATCCCCGGGCTCACGGTGGTGCGCGAAGGCACCACGCCGCTGCCCGGCGCGCGATTCTTCGTCCTCTCGTATGACCAGCCGGTGGACCACCGGCACCCCGAGGGCGCGCGCTTCCAGCAGCGCCTGACGCTGCTGCACCGCGCCACGCAGGGCCCCATGGTGCTGGCCAGCACGGGCTACAGCATCGGCACGACCGCGAGCCGGACGGAGCCCACCTTCCTGCTCGACGCCAACCAGCTCCGCGTCGAGCACCGCTTCTTCGGCCCGTCCACGCCCGTGCCCGCCACGTGGGAGCACCTCACGCTGGGCCAGGCCGCGGCGGACCACCACCGCATCGTCACCGCCTTCAAGGCGCTCTACACCGGCAAGTGGGTGAGCACCGGCGCCAGCAAGGGCGGCATGACGTCCCTCTACCACCGCGCCCTCTACTCGAACGACGTGGACGCCACCGTCGCCTACGTGGCGCCCAACAGCTTCGGCCCGTCGGACCCGCGCTACATCCACTTCCTCAGCCGCGTGGGTGACGCGGCCTGCCGCGAGCGCATCCGCGACTTCCAGCGCGACGCGCTCACCCGGCGCGACGAGCTGGTGCCGCAGCTGGCGCTGGCCGCCGCCGCGCAGGGACTGACCTTCGACTTCCTCGGCGCGGACAAGACGTTCGAGTTCACCATCCTCGAGCTGCCCTTCGTCTTCTGGCAGTACAGCACCGCCGCCGACTGCTCCATCATCCCCACGCCCGGCGCACCGGCGGACGAGGTGATTGCGGCGCTGGACACCTTCGTCGGCCTCTACGCCTTCAGCGACGCCAGCATCTCCTTCTACGCGCCCTACTACTTCCAGGCGGGCACGCAGCTCGGCAGCTACCGCTCCGACGAGCGGCACCTGCAAGGGCTCGTGCACTACCCGCGGCAGTACGCGCCGGCCGCCCTGGTGCCCTTCTCGCTGGAGCCCTACCCGTTCGACCCCCTGTCCGTGCCGCTCATCGCCGCGTGGGTGAAGGCGCGCGGAGAGCGCATCCTGCTCGTCTACGGAGAGAACGACCCGTGGTCCACGAATGCCTTCGACGTGCGCGAGCGCAACGACGCTTACCGGTTCTTCCAGCCCGGCGGCAACCACGGCTCCAGCATCTCCAACCTCCCCGAGCCCGAGCGCGCCCTGGCGCTGGAGCGGCTCACCACGTGGGCCGGCATCGCGCCCCAGGCGCCGGGCCTCGCCTCCCGAAAGGCGCCCGTCCCGCTCTCCGATGAGGAGCGCGCCGAGTGGGTCCGCGAGCGCCGCCTCGGGCCGCCCCAGCCGTAGGACCACGGCCGTGACGGGCGGACCATGTGGGTCCGCCCGTCAGGACTTCCGGTATCTGTGTTTCTTTTGCACCTCGCGTTGAATTACCGACGCCCTCCTCCGTCAACCGCCTTCTCTCCCAATGCCGGGCCGGAGGTATTTCGCGAGGTGGAGAGATGCATTACCGAAGTGTGAGAAGCAGATGTGTCACGGGGCTCGTGGCGTGGATGACGCTGGCCGCGTGTGGTGAGGCGCCAGAGGCGTCGCAGCCTCAAGAGGCGGAGTCGCCGGAAGTCGCGGCGCAGGCGCTGGCCACGGGGCCGGACTTCGTCGTGACGTCGGTGACGGGGCCCACGAGCGTGTTGCCCTATCAGCCGCTGTCCCTCACGGTGCGCGCCTGCAACCAGGGCACGCTGCCGGGTGGCGCCATGGTGGAGCTGTACCTGTCGCGCGACAACGTCATCACCCCCAACACGCCGACCACCCCCTCCCCTGACTTCATGGTGGGGTACGTCTTCATGGACCTCGGCGTCGGCGAGTGCCGGACGGCGCAGGTGCAGGCCTCCTCCTCGGTGGGTGCCGATGCGACGTACTACCTGGGCGCCGCCGCGGACCCGATGAACGCGCTGCCCGAGGCCAACGAGAACAACAACCTCCGGCTGGGCAGCCGCATCGGCGTGGGCTACCTGCCAGACCTGGTGGTGTCCTCCGTCACGGGCCCCACCAGCACGCTGCCGAACCAGCCTTTCACCGCCTCCGTGTCGGTGTGCAACCAGGGCACCCAGCCCGGCTACGGCGCGCTGGAGCTGTACCTGTCCCAGGACGCGGTCATCACCCCGCCCGTTCCGCCGAACCCGCCCACCGACGTGATGGTGGGGAGCGTGTACATCCAGCCGCTGTCGCCGGGCCAGTGCCGGACGGAGCAGGTGTCGGCCTGGGCGTCCGCGCCCGCCGAGGGCACCTGGTACGTGGGCGCCGCGGTGGACCCCGGCAACTCCGTCGTCGAGTTCATCGAGGACAACAACACCCGCGCGGGCAACCGCATCGGCGTGGGCTACCGGCCGGAGCTGGTCGTCACGGTCCTCACCGGGCCCACGAGCGCGCTGCCGGGCCAGCTCGTCAGCGTCACCGCGACGGTGTGCAACCAGGGCACGCAGTCGGGCAGCGCGCCGGTGGAGTGGTACCTGTCCCAGGACACCGTCATCACCCCCAACGGCTCCACGGACTATTACCTGGGAAGCTCCTCCTTCCTCTTCCCGCTCAACCCGGGACAGTGCGAGACGCGGACGTTCGCGACCACCGTGCCCTCCAACTTCCAGGGCACGTACTACGTGGGCGCCGTGGTGGACCCGGCCAACGGCCTCCAGGAGTTCATCGAGGACAACAACACCCGCGTGAGCAGCCGCATCGGGTTCGGCGAGAAGCCTGACTTCGTGGTGTCATCCGTCTCGGGCACCGCCACCGTGCAGCCCGGCGGTGGCATCAGCGCGACGGTCCGGGTGTGCAACCAGGGGACGGTGCGGGACTCCGCCGACGTGGAGCTGTACCTGTCGCAGGACTCCGTCATCACCCCGACGACGACGCCGGGCCCGGGCACGGACCAGCCGGTGGGCGTGGGCCACGTCAACCTCGCGGCCGGAGAGTGCGGCACGGTGACGGTCACCGGCGGCGCACCCGGCACGGAGGGCACCTTCTACCTGGGCGCCGTCGTGGACCCGCGCGGCTGGACAACCGAGCTCTTCGAGGACAACAACATCCGCGCGGGCAACCGCATCGGCGTGGGCTACCGGCCGGACTTCGTGGTGACGTCCGTCACCGGGCCCGCGAGCGCGGCGCCGGGCCAGTCCTTCAACGTCACGGCGACGGTGTGCAACCAGGGCACCGCGCCGGAGTACACCGCCGTGGAAATCTACCTGTCGCAGGACTCGGTCATCACGCCGAACAACGGCCCCGGCTCGGGCACCGACTACGGCATCGGCATCATCCACACGGGCATGCTCGCTCCGGGCGCGTGCCAGACGATGCCCCTCCCCGCCTACGGCGGGGGACCGATGGATGGCACGTACTACCTGGGCGCGGCCGTGGACCCGGCCGGCATGGTCACCGAGCTGTTCGAGGACAACAACACCCGCACGGGCAGCCGCATCGGCGTGGGCTACCGGCCGGACTTCGTGGTGACGGCCGTCACCGGGCCCGCGAGCTCGAGGCGCGACCAGTCGTTCAACGTCTCGGCGACGGTGTGCAACCAGGGCACGCAGGCGGAGTACGCCGGGGAGGTGGAAATCTACCTGTCCAAGGACTCGGTCATCACCCCGGGCCAGTATGGCTCCGGGCCGGACGTCAACGTGGGCTTCGCCCCCATCGGAATGCTCGCCCCGGGCCAGTGCCAGACGGTGACGGTCCCCGCGTACACGAACGTCGAGGAAGGCGTCTGGTACCTGGGCGCCGTGGTGGACCCGCGAAACACGAGGATGGAGTTCCTGGAGGACAACAACACCCGCACGGGCGCCCGCATTGGCATCGGTGACCGGCCGGACTTCGTGGTGACGTCCGTCACCGGGCCCGCGAGCACGCAGCGGGGCCAGTCCTTCACCGCCTCGGCGCGCGTGTGCAACCAGGGCACCGTGCCGGGGAACACCGACGTGGAGCTGTACCTGTCCGAGGACACCGTCATCACCCCGCTCGGGCCGTCCACTCCCACGCCCGACCTCCGCGTGGGCCTCGAGTACATCGGCAATCTCGCGCCAGGCCAGTGCCAGACGGTGACGGTCAATGCCTACGCGGGCTACAGCCTGTATGGCTCGCTCTACCTGGCCGCCCTCGTGGACTCGCACGGCACCACCGACAACGAGCTCATCGAGGACAACAACACCCGCGTGGGTGGCCGCGTCAACGTCCTGCCCTGAGTCGCGCACGGTGGCTCGTGGAAGGAACGTTCCTTCCACGACGCCTCAGGCCGCCGGGCGGCGGATGCGCGGTGAAAGGCCCTCCTCTCGCGGTGCGGGAGAGGAGGGCCGGGCGTCAGAGCCCCAGTCCCTCGCGGAGGTGCTTCACCACCACGTCGGGCGGCGGTGACACGTCCACCTCCAGCGCGTCTTCCGGAACCTCCAGCGCGGCCAACTGCGTGTCCAGCAGCGACGGCGGCATGAAGTGGCCATGGCGCTGGGCCAGCCGGCGCGCCAGCACGTCACGCGGCGCGTTCAGGTACACCCACCGCACCCGCGAGGGGTCCACTTCCAGCACCGTCCGGTAGGAGCGCTTGAGCGCCGAGCACGCCATCACCAGGTCCTCGCCGCGCGCCAGCGCATCCTCCATCACCCCGCGCAGCACCTGGAGCCACGGCCACCGGTCCTCGTCCGTCAGCGGCACGCCCGCCGCCATCTTCGCGATGTTGGCCTTCGGGTGCAGGTCGTCCGCGTCCACGAAGCGCCAGCCCAGCGCGGCCGACAGCGCCTGGCCCACCGTGGTCTTCCCCGCGCCCGACACTCCCATGACGATGACGACCATCTCGTGCGGCCTCCGGAGGCGGTGAAGAGCCCCGCCATCATTCGGCCCCGCCCCCTCGCGCGCCACCCCATTTGACGCCGAATGCCCACCCCATCACGTCCTGGGAATGTCAGACCCCCCAGGTACTCTTCCTTTCGTCGCCGCGAGAGACGCGGCACGGAGGGGGAAGTCATGGCGGACATCGCGGACGGCGCGAAGCTCGAGCTCCAGGGTTCAGGCTCCAAGCCCTACATCCTCAAGAACACCGGTGGCGTGTACTCGTGCAGCTGCCCCGCGTGGCGCAACCAGTCGATTGCGATTGAGCGGCGCACCTGCAAGCACCTGCGCAAGGTGCGCGGGGACGCCGCCGAGGACGCGCGCACCGGCGCCGCCGCGTCCGGCACCGGCACTGCTCCCGCCGCGAAGAGCGCGGGCAAGGCGAAGAAGGCCGGCGCATCTCCGGACGCCGCGGAGACCAAGGAGGCCAAGGACAAGGCCCCGCCGCTGCTGCTGGCGCACTCGTGGGAGACCGACGTCGACCTCACCGACTGGTGGATGAGCGAGAAGCTCGACGGCGTGCGCGCGTACTGGGACGGCCAGCGCTTCTGGTCCCGCCTGGGCAACGAGTTCTTCGCGCCCGCGTGGTTCACCGCCGGGCTGCCGGACTTCCCGCTCGACGGAGAGCTGTTCGGCGGCCGCAAGCGCTTCCAGCGCACGGTGAGCATCGTCCGCCGGCAGGACCGCAGCGACGACTGGAAGGAATTGTTCTTCGTCGCCTTCGACGCGCCGTCCGTGGACGCGCCCTTCGAGAAGCGGCTGGAGCACTGCCGCAAGTGGATGGAGGACGCGAAGCCGGCGTACGCGAAGTGGCACACACACGAGCGCTGCAAGGGCACGCCGCACCTGCGCGAGGAATTGGAGCGCGTGGAGGGGCTGGGCGGTGAGGGGCTCATGCTGCGCAAGCCGGGCTCGAGCTACGAGGCGGGCCGCTCGCACACGCTGCTCAAGGTGAAGAGCTTCAAGGACGACGAGGCGCGCGTCGTGGGCCACGTCGCGGGCGCGGGCCGGCACAAGGGCCGCCTGGGCGCGCTGGAGGTGGAGCTGCGCAACGGCAAGCGCTTCAGCGTGGGCACCGGCCTGTCCGACGCCGAGCGCGAGGCCCCGCCGGCCATCGGCACCGTCATCACCTTCCGCTACCAGGAGCTGTCCGACGACGGCGTGCCCCGCTTCCCCTCGTACGTAGGCGTGCGCATCGACGCAGTCCCCTTCGCCGCGGCGCCCAAGGCGAAGTCCAAGGCCCGCGCGTAGCGGCGCGCCGCACCTCCCGCGCCCCCGGGTGCAGGCCCCGGTCCGCTGGTCGACGGTGCGGCGTCACAGTGCCCGCTGGCGAAAGGCAGGCGGGTTCAGCGAGCGGATGCGCGCACGAATGCGCTGGACGAAACGCGCGCGCGCCGTCTTCTTGGAATCCGGCACATACAGCAGACGACCTCCGGACGGGTGTGCGCTAGCGGTCATCGCAACGGCGCGAACCGCCGTCTCGTACCGGGGGCCATCGCCCCGGGGCTGTGTGCTCGGTCTACAGAGCAACGGTGCACATCCCCAACGCAGACACGAAAGCCCGCATCCTGGTGTCTGCTTGAGCCGACCATGCACTGCGAGCTCTGTCTGTCTGACCATCCCGAGGACGTGCTGTGCGAGAACGTGCACTGGACACAGGCGGCGCGGTCCACCCACGAGGTGGAGCCGCCGTCCGTGGACCTCACCGGCCAGACGCTGGGCCACTACCGGCTGATGCGCCGGTTGGGCGCCGGCGGCATGGGCACGGTGTACCTGGCCGAGCAGACCCGCATCGGCGCGCGGGTGGCGGTGAAGGTGCTGCACCCGCACCTGGCGCACGACGAGAGCCTGCGCGCGCGCTTCTACGCGGAGGCCCGCACCGTCAACGTCGTGGGCCATCCGCACATCGTCCACATCTTCGACATCAACGAGGCGCCGGGCGGCATCCACTACTTCGTCATGGAGTACCTGGAGGGCGTGCCGCTGTCGCACCTGCCCCGGCCGCTGGACCCGGGGCAGCTCGTGCTGCTGCTGGCCCAGGCGTGTGACGCGCTGGACGCCGCGCACCGCTGCGGCGTGGTGCACCGCGACTTGAAGCCCGACAACCTCTTCGTGGTGCGGCACGCGACGGAGCCGCCGTCGCTGCACGTGCTGGACTTCGGCGTGGCCAAGGCGCACCGCCCGGACAACGAGGACGTGACGGCGGCGGGCATCGTCCTGGGCACGCCCGCGTACATGGCGCCGGAGCAGTGGGCGGGGCAGCCGGTGGACGGGCGCGCGGACATCTACGCGCTGGCGGTGACGGCGTACTACATGGCCACCGGGCAGCTGCCCTTCGAGCGCGGACAGATGGCGGAGCTGGCGCTGTCCTCGAGGCCGGTGGGCCCGCTGCCGCCGCACGTGCTGGTGCCCTCGGTGCCTCCGGCGCTGTCGGAGGTGCTGCTGCGTGCGCTGGAGCGCCGGTGCGAGGACCGCTACGCCACCGCGCTGGAGTTCAAGGAGGCGCTGCTCGCCGCAGCGGCGCCGCCCTCGGCCCGGCAGCAGCACGCGGACGTCCCTCCCATTGGCGACACGCCGGTGCCCGCGCCCTCGCTGGCGGCGCCGGAAGCGGACGCTCCGGCGCGGGAGCCGAGCGACGTCACTCCGCCGCTCACCTGGCTGGCACGGGTGCGCCGCCGCTCGGGGACGGACGCCGTGGAGGTGCGCTGCACCGAGCTGAACAAGGGCGGCCTCTTCCTGTGCTGCGCGGAGCCCTTCCCGCGCCTGTTCCACCGGCTGGAGTTCACCCTGCTGCTGGCCGGCGAGGAGGTGGAGTGCGCGGGCGAGGTGGTGCGCCACGTGGACTCCGCCCAGGCGCGCGCGTGGGGCATGTCCCCCGGCGTGGGCGTGCAGTTCCTCAATCCCTCGGCCCGGCTCCGCGAGCTCATCCACCGCGTGCAGCCCCACCGCCCGGGCACGCCGGCACCGCCCGCACCGCCTCCGGAAGCCCACCTCTGAGCCCCTGACGAACAGGGGTCATGGGTTACCGCACGAAATCCACCATGACCCTCCGGGGCCAGCGTTCCCTTCCCGACGCGCGCGCGCTTCTGCTGGCACGCGCGGCTTCCAGGCCAGACGCAACCCGCTAGCCTTTGCACATCATGATTCACGAGGTTGCCCACGAGGGCCGGAGGCACGTCCGGTCCACTCGCGCCGTCAGGCTGCTGGCCGCGCTGTTCCTGCTGGCCGCGAGCGCGTGCCAGGACGCGGCGACGGCGGCGGGGACGGCGCTGTACGTCACGGCGGAGTTCAACCCGCTCCTGCAGCTCACGCAGCTCCAGGTGTCCGGCACGGTGGAGGGCGGCGAAGCCATCAGCCCCGCGCTGCTGCCGGAGAATCCCGGGCGCATCCTGCAGAGCGGGGAGACGTTCCGGGTGCTGCTGCCCGACGCGCCGGACGGCGCCCGGGTGACACTGCGGCTGGAGGGGCGCAGCGGCACCGCGCTCGCGGCGCAGGGCACCGCGGAGGCCCAGGTCCGCGCGGGGCGCGAGGTGGACGTGCGGGTGCGGCTGGAGCCCTCTTCGTCGGAGACGCCCGACTCCGGCACCTCCTGCGGCCCCGCCTGCGAGGGCTGCTGCCTCGACGGCCAGTGCGTCTCCACGGCCTTCACCCGGTGCGGCGCGAATGGCGAGGCCTGCGCGGCGTGTGATCCGGACCGTGCCAGCGCCTGCGCGCCGGACGGCTTCTGCGCCTGCGGCACCGGCTCGGCGTGCACCCGGCCCGAGGTGGACCGGTGCGTGGCCGGCGAGTGCCGTTGCGGCACGGGCGCCGCGTGCGGCCCCAACGAGTCATGCCTCAATGGCCGGTGCTGGTGCGGCACGGGCAGCGCGTGCGGCCTGGGCCAGGTGTGCCAGGGCGGCGAGTGCCGGTGCGGCGACGGCGACGCCTGCGACGTGGGCCAGGCGTGCGTCAACGGCAAGTGCGAGTGCACCCCCGAGTCCTGCGCCAGCGGGTGCTGCTCGAGCGGCCGGTGCATGCCGGGCACCGCGCAGAACCAGTGCGGCAAGGGCGGCGCGGCGTGCCAGCAGTGCCGCAAGGAGTGCAACCCGGAGCGCGTCTGCAAGTAGGACGCGCGCGGGCCGCCCACCCGGTGACGGGGGGCGGCCCTCGGTGCGCGTCCGGTGCGCCCTACTGCTTCGGCTTGTCCTTGCCCGTCTCCGGGTACTGGGGCTCGCCGGAGCCGCCGACGCCGGAGGCCGGCTGGTCACCCCAGCCCGCCTCGAAGAAGCCCTTCCACTTCCACGCGTCGCCCTCCTTCACCAGGAGCCCGGCGTTACGACCGGTGCGCTTCACCCCGCCCACCGTCATGCTGTACTCGTCGGTGAAGGTGGCGAGCGAGTCGGACAGCACGGTGATGTTGCGCTTGTGCTTCACGTCCTTGACCTCGGGCCCCTGCTCCATGGAGGGCTTCATCATCTCCGTGTACTTCTGCTCGTCGTACTCCTCGGCCTTCGGGACGCCCTTGCTGTCGTCGGTGGCCATGAAGATGGGGAACGAGCTCCGGGTGACCGTCGCCTGGAAGTCGTGCCGCTTCATGATGGCGTCCTCTTCATTGAGGAACGTCTCCACCTCCTTCTTCGTCTTGGACTCATTGGTCGGCTTGCGGATCCACGGGCCCATCTTCGACATGTCCATGGGCTTGCCCGCGCCGCCGGTGGCCGGGGGCGGCTCTTGCTTTTGCGCCTCCTCCTGGGCCCAGACGGGCGAGGTGAGCGCGAGCGAGACGAGACACACTGCGATTCGACGCATCATGTGATTCCCTCCTGGCGCGAAGGTGGTGGCGGTCCGCCTCGCGGCAACCCGGCCCGCGCAAGGTCGCCCCGGACTGGAGGGCCTCCCGGGTGCGCGCTACCGCACGGTGAAGGCGCGCGACGCACCCGAGTAGGGGCGCACGCGCCCATCCCACCCGGACTTCCAGTTCCCCTCGTGGACGAGCCGGTACGTGCCCGGCGCGGCGTCCGCGGGGATGTCCCACTCCGCGGTGACGTGCGAGCACGCCAGCGTGGGGACGCAGCTCTCCCGCCGCCACCGGTAGCGCGTCTCCCACGCGCTGTCGTCCGCCACGTCCCGCCAGGCGCCGTCCGGCTCCCGCCGCTGCACGCGCAGATAGGTGCCCTCCAGGCGCAAATCATTCTTCGGGTGACCGCCCCAGAAGGTGACGCTCACCGTGTCGCCCCGCGCGTAGGCGGCGCGCGCATCGGTGACGACGTCGCCGAAGTCCACCCACAAGAGCTTGTCGTCGAACACCACGCCCGGCTGGAGGCTCGTCTGCACATAGCGCAAGTCCCGGGGCGTGGGGCCCGGTGGCACGGGCTGGCCGTCCCGCAGGGCCACCGCGAGCCCGTCGAAGCCCTGCTGGAGCGCGGCCAGCGTCCACGGGCCGAAGTGCGTGGAGGCGCCCTCGTAGGCCTGGCGCGCGTACTCCTCGCGGGTGGCGACGTAGCCCGAGTAGTCGTTGGCGAGCCCGGCAATCACCACCTCCGTCACGCCCATGGGGGCCAGCCGCTCCTGCACCGTGCGCCGCAGCCGGCGCCCGGCCATGGTCGTCAGCTCGAAGGGCACCGCCACCAGCGCCAGGGTGCCCACGGTGACGAGCTGCAGGGGCAGCACGTCGGGCGTCCACGGGTAGGGGCGCAGGCTGCCCGTCTCCAGCACAATCGGCTTCTCCCCCTGACAGGGCGTGGTGGTGACGGCGCAGGTGAACTGGCTCCAGAGGTCATGGATGGCGGCGCACGAGGCGCCCTCCGCGCCGAAGCCCGGCCCGTCCTCCGCGCCCGCGAGCATGGACAGGCCGATGGCGGCGGTGCAGGTGCGGCGCGGCGTGCCGTCCGTCCACGCGGGCGCCACGTCCACCGCGTCCAGCTTCACGTACGTGTGGCGGTAGTCCACGCCGCCGGTGAGGGGTGCGTTGGCGGTGGCCCACAACCGCGCGGCGAAGTCGTACTGGCGGCCGGCGGCCAGCTCCGTGTCCTCGAAGTCATTCGCGCCGCCGCCATTCGTGCCGCCGAGGATGTTGGGCGTGACGTCGCCCTCGTTGGAGTTGGCGAAGGCGGCGACGAAGGTGGAGCCCCCGCCGGTGGGGCGCTCCCCGCGCGCGCCCTCGAAGAGGTACGCGGCCAGGCCCTTGTTGTCGCCGCTGATGAGCGTGTTCTCGTTGCCCATGGACGTGGCGTGCACGGCGAACCAGTTGATGAGGCCCACCTCGGTGCCGTCCGTGCGGGTGAGGCGCAGCAGCGTCATGCGCGTGTCCACGTCGGACGCGTACTGCGCGCGCTCCGCGGGCGGGTTGAGGCGGTAGGCCTCCGGCGAGCGGTTGCGGCTGGCGCCGAGCAATTCACCAGAGGACAGCCGCAGGGTGCCCTCGGCGAGGCGGCCGTCGGCGCGGGCGATGGAGGTGACGATGCCGGAGACGATGGCGTCGAAGTTCTGCGGCACGAAGCCGAACGACGTCAGGTTGTAGAAGGTGTAGTGCGAGAAGCCCCCGGGCCCGGAGTGCGTGTGCGTAGCGCTCAAGAGGACGTTGTCGTCCGTGTAGCGGTCGCCGAAGCGCGCGCGCAGCTTCTCCAGCACCTGCTGCTTCACGCCCTGGAACACCATGGCCAGGTCGGCGCTGACGAAGGCCACCCGCCGGCCGTTGCACGGCGAGGCGATGACGAAGGCGCGCGAGCGCAGCCGCTGATGGATGCCGGACGTCTGCTGTCCCACCTGGCCATAGCCCATCATCCCCACCTCGGCGGCGGGGCCGGTGATGTCGCCGGTGCCGGCGCCGATGAGGAAGCGCTGCTGGCCCGCGCACGCGCCCGCCAGCCCGGCCCCCGTCCCTTCCGGAGGAGGCGGGGAGGCGGCCCCGGCCGCCGTGGCGAGGACGAAGGCGAGCGCCAGCGGGAGCCGGACGTGTGGGGTGCGCATACGAGCCTCCGGGGCGCCTGGGGAGGACGCCACCACGGGACAAGGTGGTGACGGCCCCGGCGCGCGTGCAGGGCCCGCGAGGGCGCGCCGTCAGGCGGCCTACAGTGTCCGGACTTCCCAGCCCCGGCAAGGACTCCGGGTGTCCCCGTCCCGTCGTGCGCTCGGGGGAGAGGCGCCGCTCACACGCCCGGCCGGCTCGCCGTTTCCTTCGACGGGGCGACACTCAGGGCCACGCGGAAGGTGGTGCCCGCTCCCACCGAGGACTCCACGGAGATGTGACCGCCCATTCCGTTGACGATGGTGTCGCAGATGGACAGCCCCAGGCCCGTGCCCACGCCCGCGGCCTTGGTGGTGAAGAACGGGTCGAAGATGCGGCGCAGGTGCTCCGGGGGGATGCCGTGTCCGGTGTCCCGCACCACCACCATCACATGGCCGCCCTCGTCCAGGTACGTGGTGAGGCGAATCTCGTTCGTCTCGGACTGGCCCTCGTCGATGGCGTGCGCGGCGTTGATGACGAGGTTGAGGAACACCTGGAACAGCTTGCCCTCGTTGCCCTTCACCGTGGGCACTTCGCCGTATTCCTTCACCAGCCGCGCGCGGGCGCGCACCGTGCTGGCCGCCATCTGCGTCACCGAGTCCAGCACCCGGTGCACGTCCACCGCCTCCTCCTTGCCGTCCTCCACCCGGGAGAAGACGCGCAGCTGGCGGACAATCTGCCGCATGCGCTCGGCGCCCTCGCGGGCGTCGTCCAGCACCTGGCGGCACTCCACCAGCTCGTCGTGCGTGAGGGGACGCGAGCGGGGCCCCACCGTGCTGTGGAGGTAGTCCAGGTTGGACAGCACGTAGGCGAGCGGGTTGTTCAGCTCGTGGGCGATGCCCGCGGCCAGCAGGCCCATGGAGGCCATGCGGTCGGTGAGCATGAGCTGCGCCTGGGTGCGCTTGCGCTCGGTGAAGTCGCGCGCCACCGTCACCCGCGCGGGCGCCCCGTCCACGACGACGGCGAGCGTCACCAGGTCCGCCACCACCACCTCGCCGTCCTTGCGCACCAGCGGCATCTCCACCGCGCGCGCCGAGCGATGGCCCTCCATCGCCTGCCCCAGGTGGAGCTGCGCCGCGCCCCGGTCCTCCGGCCGCACCAGCTCCAGCACGTGGCGGCCCACCAGCTCCGAGGGCTCGCGGTAGCCCAGGTACTGCACCAGGGCCGGGTTCACCGACAGCAGCACGCCGTCCCCCACGTGCACCATCACGGGGTCCGGGAAGGCTTCAATCAGCAGGTGGACGCCGGCCTCGGTGCGCCGCAGCGTCGTCTCCGTGCGCACGCGCAGCGCGTTGTCCGTGCGCTGCTCCAGCGCCAGCGACAGGGCGCCGGCCGCGCCGGACAGGAGGTTGACTTCAATGGGGCCCCACGGCCGGGCCTCGCGGCAGTTGTCGAAGCCGATGACGCCGAAGAGCTGCCCGTGCACGCGCAGCGGGATGAGCAGCACGGAGCGCACGCCCTGTGATTCCACCACCGCGGACAGATTGGCGGGGAAGTCCCGGGGCAGGCCCTGCACGGGGTCCCCGCGCAAGAGGCGCGCCGCCTGGTGGGGGTGCAGCGCCTCCATCAGCGGGAGGCCGTGCATCTCCGGGTCCTCCAGGTTGGGGGCGATGCCGGGCGCGCACCACTCCGCGCGCTGCGAGCCCAGCAGCGTGCCGTCCGGGGCGCGGTGCATCTCGAACACGTAGACGCGGCTGGCGGCGGACACGTGGCCCAGCGGCTCCACGACGGCGCCGTACAGGTCGAGGGGCAGCTGGTGCGGCATCATCCGCCGCTGCACGTCCACCATGGTCTCCAGGTAGCGCTCGCGCGTGGTGATGGCCTGCTCGGCCTGCCGGCGCGAGGTGACGTCCGCCAGCGTGCCCACCACGTCGCCGTCCGAGTCCGGCAGGGCGCGGGCGGACAGCACCACCCAGCGCGTGCCCCGTCCCTCGGCGGCCTCCATGCGCAATTCCTCGCGAGGCGCCAGGCTGCGCTGGGCGGCCGCGGACTCCAGCAGCGCGCGGGCCCGCTCCCGGTCCTCCGGGTGGAAGGCCTCCGCCAGCGGGCGGCCCATCCACTTGGACACCAGCATGCCCGTCAGGCGCTCCCAGGGCTTGGTCAGCCAGGTGAGGCAGCCCCGCGCGTCGACCTGGAAGGGAACCTCGCGCATCAACTCATCGAGCACGCGGATGCGGCGCTCGCTCAACGAGGCGGTGGCGGCGGCGGCGGCGGACTCGAGCGGCGCACGCGCTCCGCCCCCGCCGGGATACGGCTCGGGAACCGGCCCTGCGGGGGCCTCATCAGGCCCCGTTTCCCGCTGCTCGTCCGCCAATCCGGCCTCCTACGCCCTCGGAGAGGGGCCGGGGTCCTGACAGCGCACACGGCTGCCGGGAGCGACTCCAGACCCTGATTCCCCTCCCGGTGGCGACGTCACCCCGAAGCATACGGCGACCGAATGTCTTGAAGTCAATGAAGGCGAGAGGGGTTCACGCTCCGTCGTCGGGCTCCCACCCACCGGGAGCACCCGAGCGAGGGCGCAGTCGGCGGTCACCCATGACTCGCGCGGGCACGCCGCCGACGATGGACCAGGGGGGCACGTCCCGGGTGACGACGGCGCCCATGGCCACCACGGCATGGTCTCCCACGGTGACGCCGTCGGTGATTCCGGCGTTGGCGCCCACCCAGACATCCGCGCCGATGACGACGCCACGTGACGTCACGGGTTGCTCACGCACGGGCCGGTCCGGAGCGAGCCCATGGTCGAAGGCGTACACGGTGACGCCGGTGGCGATGCGCGTGCCCTCGCCGATGCGGATGCCGGCGGCGCCGCCGTCCAGGCTGGCGCGGGCGTTGATGCTGACGTTGGGGCCCAGCACCACGGGCCCGTGGAGGAAGACGTCGGCGGCGATGCTGCAGCCGGGGCCTATGGACACGGTGCGCCCGGGCTCGGCGAAGATACGCGCCTGCGGGGCGATGAAGCACCCCTCCGCGATTTCGACGGTCTCCAGCTCGCGCAGCCGCTGCTGCACCTCGCGCTGCCAGGCGTCCGCCCACTCGCGGTGGCGGGGCTTGAGCACGAAGTAGAGCCACGGCATCCAGGAGAGCCGGAGCTTGTGCTGCTCGCGGCGGAGCGCGTCCAGGTCCACGGCCCCTGACTACCACGCCCATGGGGCCCGCGGTCCATGCCCGCTTGCCCGCCCTTCCTGCCACCGGACTCCGGGCCTGCGTGGCCGCGCGGCCATCCCCATCCTTCCGTCCAGGAGGTCCAGGGACATGGCATCCGCACTGCCGAAGCGAGCCTGGGGATGGGGCAAGGCCCACGTCTTCGCGGTGGGCCACTCCACGCGCACGGCGGATGAGCTGGTGGCGATGCTGGAGGCGCACGGCGTCCGCACGCTGGCGGACATCCGCACGGTGCCGCGCTCACGCACCAATCCGCAGTTCAACCTGGACACCTTCGCGCGGACGCTGGCGCGGGTGGACATCCACCACCAACACCTGCCCCGGCTGGGCGGGCTGCGCAAGCCCCGGCCGGACTCGCCCAACACGGCGTGGCGCAACCGCAGCTTCCAGGGCTACGCGGACTACATGCAGACGGAGGAGTTCGCGCGAGGGCTGGAGGAGCTGCGCGTGCTGTCTCGCGAGGGGCCCGTGGCCATCATGTGCGCGGAGGCGCTGCGCTGGCGCTGCCACCGCTCGCTGGTGGCGGACGCGCTGTGGGCCCGAGGCGTGGAGGTGCAGCACCTGCTCAGCGCCACCCGCTCCGAGCCGCACCGGCTCACCGCCTTCGCGCGGGTGCATGGCACGCAGGTGCTGTACCCGGGCTCACCGGACGAGGCGCGACTGGTGCCGGAGCACGGCGCGCACGCCTAGCTCAAGCCCTCTACCGTGAAGTGGCAGCGCTCGCGCTCGGTGGCGATGACCTCCACGTCCGCCGCCGAGGGCTCCAGGCGCGACACCATGTCATCCGGCTCCCAGTGGTACGGCTCGCCGTTGAGGAGCACGCGGCCGTCCACCACCGCGCGCGTCATCTCCAGCATCGGGTGGCTCGACAGGTCCCGCACCATCGCCTCGAAGCGGCCCTGCCGCACCGGGTCCGCGAAGCGGAAGCGGAAGCGCGCCAGCGCGGCCAGGTGGAACCACATGGGACGGAAGGCCACGCCCGCCAGGCCCACCCGCTTCGCCATCAACTGCAGCATCTCCGTGGCCTCGCGGGACAGCCCGAGCCCCGGCACGTCCTGCCCCGGCAACTGCGGTCGCCGCTCACTGAAGCGCGCGCGCGGGTGGCGCAGGCTCAGCCAGTTGACGAAGAGGAAGGGCTCGCCCGCCACGGGGCGCCGCTCCACCACGCAGTCCACCAGCAGGTGCTCCTGCCCGCCCGTACGGCCCAGCACCTTGATGCGGTCCCCCGCCCCGGTGGAGCCCACCTCCACGCGCAGCCGGCTGTAGCCGAGCCGCTCCACGTGCGACAGCAGCCCGTAGCGGAACAGCGTGTATTCCAGCGCCTGCGCCGTGTAGTAGCCGAGCACCCGCGGCTGCAGCGCGCCGCCCAGTCCCAGCGAGCCCTCCAGGTCCTCCAGCGTCAGCGGCTCCTCCAGCGGGGTGCCTTCCTGGGTCAGCAGCCGGGAGATGCGCTGGTAGCGCGCGCTCAGCGGGTCATACCGCGCGGTGATGCGCCGGGAGCCCTTCCCCGCCAGCACCAGCACCGTGCCGGCGAAGACCTTCCACGACTCGGCGTGGTAGCCGCCGCCCGGCAGCCACACGCTCGGCACCCCGCGCAGCGCGCGCGCCAGCGCCATGTCCCGCCGCCGCGCCCCGTCCAGCGTCAGCCCCACGCGGCCGAAGCGGTCTCCCGCCAGCACGTCCCCGCCCGCAATCACGAAGGCCACGGCCGGCCGGGGCATGCGCGCGAGCAGTCCCTCCAGCAGCGCGAGGTAGTCGCTGTCGCCGGTGCCCTCCGGCACGCGCGTCTCGTCCACCTCCAGCGGGAGCGCGCCCCAGTCGCTGCCGGACAGCGAGCCAATCCACGCGCGCTCATGCCCCGCCAGGCACTCCGCCGTGCCGTCCGGCGGGTGCGCGTCCAAATCCAGCACCACCGCCTGCCCGTCGAAGCCGTCCGCGTGGAGCGCCGCCAGCGCCACCGCGATGTCATTGACGGCGCAGAAGCCGCCGCCCCGCCCCGGCGCCGCGTGGTGGAAGCCGCCCGCCATGTTCACCACGGGGCCCCGGCGCGCCAGCGCCAGCCGCGCCGCCCCGAGCGTCCCGCCGCACACCAGCCGGATGTTGGACAGCAGCGTGTCCACCGGCACCTCGGACGGGTCCGTGGCGAAGATGCGCGCCAGCGTCTCCGGGCGGCCGAGCGACTCCAGGTACTCCGCGTCATGCACCCGCGCCAACTCCGCGTAGCTCACCGGCAGCGGGCGGTGCACGTCCTGCGCGCGCACCACGCCCTTCTCCAGGAGGTACCAGGTGGTGAAGTCCACCCCGCGCGGTTCGATTCCCACCGTGGACTCGACGCCGCTGAGCGGCAGCCGGTAGCTCTCGTCGTAGAAGATGGGCACCGTCGGGGCACTTCCGGGGACCCATCGCCCGAGCCAATCCCAGACGCTCATGCGCGGCACCTCGCGTGGAGCCGGACGGAGAGCGACGGGGATGGTGGCGGGCGGAGAGCGAGCACGGAGGCGGCAAGCTTCGCGCAGTGGGTGGCGCCCCGGGGCGTTTTTTCATGCCCGGCCGTGCTGCTGGCATGCTTTCGACCCGGAGGGTGGCCTGGGACGGGTCCGTCCTCCGGCCCCGCGGCCGACGGACAGGCTCACTCCACCGGCTTGTGCGCCTCCGCGCGAAGGGCCGGGCTCCGCCTTCGCAGGGCGCGGGCCAGCACCACGGTGAGCAGCGCCCATGCGAGCCCCGCCACCCAGCCGCCGAGCACGTCCGTGGGGTAGTGCACGCCCAGGTACACGCGCGTCAGCCCCACCATGAACGGCAGCAGCAGCGACAGTCCCATGATGTACGCCTTGAGCCGCCGCCGCTCCGCGAGCTGCGCGAGGAGCCCGCCGAGCGTGAGGTACACGGTGGCCGACAGCATGGCGTGCCCGCTCGGGAAGCTCTGGGTCATCACCTCCGTCAGGTGCGGCACCACCGAGGGCCGGGGCCGGGAGAAGAGCTGCTTGAGCAGCGTGTTCAGCGCCGCCCCACCCACCGTCGCCACCAGCACCAGCAGCAGCGTCCGGTAGCGCCGCGCCAGCAGCAGGAAGCCACACACCATCAGCGTGACGAGGGCCAGCACCGTCACCCCGCCGAGCGACGTCACCTCCTCCGCCGCCACCGCCAGCCACCACGGCCCGCGAGGCACCGCCGGGTCCTCCGGGCTGCGCAGCGCGCGTAGCACCTGCTCGTCGATGTCCTGCGTCTCGCCCTCGGACACCTCGTCCGACAGCGCGATGAACCCCAGCAGGCACACGGCCAGGAGCAGCAGCATCCCGAGCAGCCGCGTCACCGCCACGTCCAGCCCCGACATCCACTTCCACCACCTTCGCCACATGTCCGTGACACTACGCACCCGGGGGCCATGCGGGACCCCGGAGTGCACGGAATGTCGGCTGCTGCCCACGGCCCGCTACTCGGTGAGGACGCCCAATTCCTCCGCGCCCGCGGCCTTCGCCCCGTCCAGGGCCGCCACCAGCCGGCCGTAGCCCGCGCGGTCCGCCATCTTGAAGAACACGTGCCGCTGGCCCCGGGGCCGCGCCTCCAAAATGCCCTTCAGCTTCGGCACGTAGTCCGCGTCGGCCACGGGCTCGTCGTTCAGCGTGAGCCGGCCCTCGGGCGTGAGGCCCACCACCCAGAGCTTCTCATCGGGGCGGGATGGCGGTGCCGGGGCCTCGGTCTGCTCCGGGAGCTGCACGGCCAGGTCCTTGTTCATCAGCGGCGTGAGGACCATGAAGATGATGAGCAACACCAGCACCACGTCCACCAGCGGCGTGACGTTGATGTCCGAGTTCACGTCGGCCTGGGGCCGCACGAAGCTTCGCTTCTGAGCACGCATGGGGTGGCTCCTCACTTCGCCTCGAGCGATTCCACGCCGAACGACACCCGCTCCACCCCGGCGGCCCGCGCCAGGTGGATGACCTTGCGCACGTCCCCGCATGAGAGGGATTGGTCGGCCTTGAGCAGGAAGCGGCGCTCGGGCTTGCGGAGCAGCTCGTCCCGGAGCCTCGCCTGGAAGGCCGCGTCGTCCGAGTAGGCGTCCGCGTCGACGAACACCTTGCGGTCCGGCGTCATGGAGAGGACGAGCGCGTCCGAGCCGGCCTCGTGTTCCACCTGGGCCGCCTTCGGCAGCGCCACGGCCTTCCCCGACTGCATCATCGGGGTGACGACCATGAAGATGATGAGGAGGACCAGCACCACGTCGACGAGCGGGGTGACGTTGATGTCACTGCGGATGCCACTTTTGCGACCACCACCGGACATTGCCATGCGCGGCTGCTCTCCTTGCTGGAGGGGACAGCCTCATGGGAACACGGACGCGGCGCCGCGATGGCGGGCGCGCGGCCAGCGTTCGGTCACGGTTGCGTCATGGTGGAGGCTTGCGGACCTGGCGCCGTCAGACGACTCGGACGCGGTCGGTGCCCGCCCCGCCGAGCGCCGCGCCCGCCACGCAGAGGACATGGAGGATGATGCCCGGCACGACGAGGAGGAAGTAGCCGAGCCCGACCATGCAGAACCATACGATGGCCCGGATGAGCTGCCCCTTGTAGAGCTGGCCCAGGCCGGGAATCACGACGGACAGCACTCCGGCGATGAGAGGGTTGAAGCGGCGCTCGCGAATGAGGTCGGGCATGGCGGTCTCCTGTCCTGACCCCGGCTTATAAGGGAGGCGACGTCCGGGCGAAAATGAAGTGCGCGGCCGGACGCTCGGCCGACGAGCGGCGTTGTCTCCCCGCGCCCGGCTGCTATCACACGGCTCCTGGAGGGAACCCATGGCCATCGCCACCATCGACCCGACGACGGGCAAGACGCTGCGCAGCTTCGCCACGCACACCGCCGAGGAGCTGGAGGCGAAGCTCCAGCTCGCGGCGGACACATTCCGCACCTACCGCCACACCTCGTTCGCCGAGCGCGCCACGTGGATGCGCCGCGCCGCGGAATTGCTGGAGGCGGAGGCCCCCCGCTACGGCCGCATCATGACGGAGGAGATGGGCAAACCGCTGGAGGCGGCGAAGGCGGAGGCCCGCAAGTGCGCGAGCGCGTGCCGCTACTACGTCTCCAAGGCGGAGGGGCTGCTGAGGGACCAGCCCATTGAAGTGGGCGGGGACAGGGCCTTCGTGCGCTACCAGCCGCTGGGGCCGGTGCTGGCCATCATGCCGTGGAACTTCCCCTTCTGGCAGGTGGTGCGCTTCGCCGCCCCGGCACTGATGGCGGGCAACGTGGGGCTGCTCAAGCACGCGCACAACGTGCCGCAGTGCGCGCTCGCGCTGGAGGAGCTGTTCGTCCAGGCGGGCTTCCCGCGCGGCGCGTTCCAGGCGCTGATGATTGAGACGTCGGACGTGAATCGCGTCATCGAAGACCCGAGGGTGAAGGCGGTGACGCTCACCGGCAGCGAGGGCGCGGGCCGGGCGGTGGGCGCGGCGGCGGGCAAGGCCATCAAGAAGGTGGTGCTGGAGCTGGGCGGGAGTGACCCGTTCATCGTCATGCCCAGCGCGGACCTGGACAAGGCGGTGGAGACGGCGGTGACGGCGCGGCTCATCAACAACGGCCAGTCCTGCATCGCGGCCAAGCGCTTCATCGTCGCGGAAGCCATCGCCGCGGACTTCGAGCGCCGCTTCGTGGAGCGCATGAAGCGCATCACCGTGGGCGACCCCATGGACCCGAAGACGGACCTGGGGCCGCTGGCCACCGAGGGCATCCTCAAGGGGCTGCACGCGCAGGTGGAGGAGAGCGTGAAGGCCGGCACGCGGCTGCTCCTGGGAGGCAAGCCGCTGGAGCGTCCGGGGAACTTCTACCCGGCCACCGTGCTGGCGGACCCGCCGCCCAAGGCGCCCGCCTTCCATGACGAGCTGTTCGGTCCGGTGGCCACGCTGCTGCGGGCCCGGGACGTGGACCACGCGATTGAGCTGGCCAATGCGACGCCGTTCGGCCTCGGTGCCAGCGTGTGGACGCGCGACGAGGCGGAGCAGCGGCGGTTCATCGACGGCGTCGAGTCCGGCATGGTCTTCGTCAACGAGATGGTGGCGTCGGACCCGCGGCTGCCCTTCGGCGGCGTGAAGCACTCGGGCCACGGGCGCGAACTGGCGGACGTGGGCATCCGCGAGTTCGTCAACATGAAGACGGTGCGCATCGCGGTCAGTACGGGCGCGCAGCAGCCTTCCGTGCCTCGCAACGCGACCAGCGAGTAGCGCGGACTACCGCGTCCGCACCCGGCCGTCGGGCGGGCGGTGGACTTCCTCCAGCGCCTGCGTCACCGCCTCCACCTCCGAGCCGAGCTTCTCCACGCTCTGCCGCAGCCCCGCGCCAGCCAGGTCATCGCCGGCCGTGTCCGCCGAGCGCACGCGCAGCACCTGCGCGTACAGGCCCTCCAGCGTGTAGTAGAGGCGCGTGTGCTCGGCCTCCAGCCGGTTGGCCGCGGTGACCAGCTCCGCGCGCTGGCGCCGCTGCTCGTCCAGCGCGGCCAGCGCCCCGGCCAGCCGATCGCGCACCACCGTGTCCTCTTCGGTGGACACGCGCGTGGCCAGTGCCTCGCGCTCGGACTCGAGCCGCCGGGACTCTTCCGGCGTCGACAGTGCCCGCAGCTCGCGCTCACGGCGCACGAGCTCGTGACACCCCTTGCGCAGCGCCTCCACCGTGCGCTCCGGCGCGTGCACCACCTCGCGCAGCACGGCGGGGCCCGCGCGCAGCTCCTCCATCAGCTTGCCGCACAGGGCATCCACCTTCGCCACGCGCGGGTCCACCGACGCATCCGCTCCGGAGTCCTGCCTCCGCCCTGCTTCCGCCTCGCGCGTGGAGGTCCGCTCACCGCTTCGCCCGGAGTCCCTCCGGAGGGGCTCCGCGCCCTCCGCGCGCCGAAGCTCCAGCTCTCGAACGGAGCGCTCCTCGCCCTCGCCCAGCCGCCGCGCCTCCGCCTCGGGCCCTTCCACCGCGTCCCGCAGCGCATCCTTCCGGGGCCGCTCCAGGTGCTTCGCGGCCGACATGAAGAACGAGAGCGCCACGAAGACGAGCCACCACAGCCGCGCGGGCTGCGACAGCGCCATCAGCACGCACGCCACGGCCACGGCCACGTAGATGCCCCCGCGCACCGGGCTGCGGGTGCGCTCCAACCGCGCGTCCCGCTCGGCCCGCTGCGCCTCGCGCCTGGCATCCCGTCGCCACTTCTTCTCCCACTTGCGGCGCACCTTCCGGGACGGCAGCTCGCCCGTACGCCGCACCCATTCCTCCACCCAGGCTTCCTCCCTCGCGCGACCCTCGGCGAGCGCGGCCTCCAGCCGGCGCAGGCGCTCATCCTGGATGCGCGGAGACGTAGGGAGAGGTGGCTGGTCAGGTCCGCTGGGCACGAAGTGACGATAACGACTTCTCCGGTGTTGAGGGAGGCGAAGCGCTCCCCCCACCGCCCGCACCACGGCCGGGCCTCTCCACCGTGGGGCCGGGACTTAAAATTCGGAAATGCTCAATCGTTTGCTTTCGCCCTCGAAAAGCATGAAAGAGAAGGCGGCGGGCCGGGGGGATTAAAAGGGGATTAGTGTGGTGAGCCTGGAGGAGAAGGGGGAGCCCCGTGGTCTGGGCCCCGATGTCATCCGCGCGCTGCGCGGAGAGCAGAGCCGGGCCGCGTTTGCCCGCCTGCTGGGCGTCACCCCCCTCACCGTCTACCGCTGGGAGTTGCCGAACGAGGCCCCGCAGGCGCGTCGTCCGCGCGGCCGGGTGGCCCAGGCGCTCCGCAACCTCCTCGAAGGTGGCACCGCTCCCGCGGCCTCCCCGCCCCAGCGCCAGGAACTGCGGCCCGAGGAGTCCGCGCGCCTGGCCCCCTGCCTCGCGCACTTGAAGAAGGCGGAGTGGCGCGCGGCGGAGGAGGAGCTGCTCGCGCTGCTGGCCTCGGGCGTGCTGCGGACACCGGGCGCCCGGGCGATGGCGGCGGTGGGCCTCTCCTACCTCCAGCGCTGGGGACGCGGAGATCCGCGCAGTGCATTCGCAACCCTGTTACCCCACCTGGACGAGGCCTCCGCGGGCCTGCTGCCGGAGGACGTGGAGCTCCAGGTGCACGCGCTGGCGGCCCACCTCTACGCCTCACCGGACGGCAAGCTGCTCGACGTGGCCAGGTCCGCCGCGCACGTGGCGCGCGCCGAGGCGCTGCTGGCCGTGCGCGACGACCCGGACGTCCGCTGCCACCTGCGCATCGCCGAGCTGGCCAGCGCCTTCTACCTGGGCGAGGCGGAGCGGGTGGCGCGCTACACCGGGCGGCTCGCGGCGGTGCTGCCCTCCGTGACGGACCCGGTGCTGCGCCTGCTGGCCGAGGACGCGTGCGCCCACGAGGCCACCATCCGCGGCGAGTCCGCCCTGGCCACGCGCCGCTTCCGCGAGGTGGCCGAGGGCGCCGCGCGGCTGGGCTACCCCTACCTCGAAGCGCGCAACCTGGCCTTCCTCGCGCAGCGCCGCCTGGAGGAGGCCTGCGACCCGGCGGAGGCGCTCCAGTTGGTGCGCCGCGCGCGAGACGCCGCGTACGGCGGGCGCATGGTGCGCGGCTTCTCCTTCATCTTCGCCGCGCGCGCGGAGGCCGAAGCCCTGCTGCGCCTGACGCGCTACGCGGAGGCCGAGGCCGTGCTGGACGAGGCGGACGCGGTGGTGGAGGAGCTGAGCTGGACGCCCATCCACCTCGTGGTGCCTCGGGTGATGGTGGCGCTCGTCGCCGGCCGCCACACGGAGCTGCGCCGGTATGCCGGGCGGCTGGCCGCCTATGACGGCCCCATCCAGCGTCAGCTCACCGGCGCCTACGCCCTCTTCGCGGAGGCCATGGCGGACCTGGCGGAGGGGCAGCCCCAGCGCGCCGCGGACCGCCTGGCCGAGACGTCCGCGCGCGTCACGGAGCTGGGCGGCTGGCCCTTCCTTCGCCGCGAGTGCCTCGTCTACGAGACGGGCGCGCGCGCCTTCGCGGGCCAGCTCGCCGAGGGGCGCGTCATGCTGCGCCGCGCGCGCGTCTTCCTGGAGCGGATGCCGTCCGCCGGCCACTCGGCGATTCTCAACCGCTTCGAGGGCATGCTGCTGGCGCTGGAGGGCCGCCCGCGCGAGGCCCGGGAGCAGATGGAGGCGTCGCTGGGCACCTTCCGCCTTGCGGGCGACGTGTCCATGGCCCTCTTCACCCGGCACCTCCTGGCGCTGGTGGCGAAGCTGGAAGGAGACCCCGCCGCCGAGGACCTGCTCGCGGCCAGCGAGGCGGAGATGCGCCGCGCGGGCATGGCGATACCCCAGGACTTCACCCGCGCCATGCCTCGCCCGCTGTACGCCGTCACCGCGCCCGCCGCGGGCCCCACGCGGCTGGGAGCGGAGGCGTTGGTGGTGCCCTTCGAGCGGCTGTCCGTGCGCGGCATGGGCTCGGCGCTGCTCCAGCGCGAGCTGCTCGGCGTGGTGGAGGGGCTCTTCCCCGGCTCCGCGCCCCGGCTGGAGGAGCTGGACTCGCAGGGCCGGGCCACGCTGCTCGCGGGCCTCGCGGGAGTCCCGGCCACGGACGAGGTGGAGTTCGGAGACGGGTGTGGCCGGCGCCTGCGCCTGGGCGTGGCGGGCCCGCTGCCGGCGGACGGCCGCGCGCTACTCACCGCGCTGTCCCGCCTGAGCGGCTTCGCGCTGGAGGTGGCGGCACTGCGAGGCTTCGCGGAGGTGGAGGGCCCCGCCGTCAACGTGGGCGACGTGGAGTCGGTGCGCGACACGGAGCTGCCCGGCTTCATCGCCGCGTCGCCCTCCATGAAGCGGCTGCGCGCGGAGCTGGCGCGCCTGTCCTCCAGCCGCGCCACCGTCATCGTCACCGGCGAGTCCGGCTCCGGCAAGGAGCTGGTGGCCCGCGCGCTCCACACGCTGTCCACGCGCTCGCAGCGGCCGTACGTGGCCTTCAACTGCGCCGCCGTGCCGAGGGACCTCTTCGAGGGCCAGCTCTTCGGCTACCGGCGCGGCGCCTATACCGGCGCGACGACGGACCACCCCGGCGTCATCCGCGCCGCGCACGGCGGCACCCTCTTCCTCGACGAGATTGGCGAGCTCCCCCTGGAAGTGCAGCCCAAGTTGCTGCGGTTCCTGGAGAATGGGGAGGTGTTCCCCCTAGGGGAGATGCGCCCGGTGGAGGTGGACGTGCGGGTGGTGGCGGCCACGCACCGGGACTTGAGCCAGCTGGTGCGCGAGGGCCGCTTCCGCGAGGACCTCTACTACCGCTTGCAGGTGGTGCCGGTGCGGGTGCCCCCGCTGCGCGAGCGGCGCGAGGACGTGGTGGCGCTGGCCCGGCACTTCGTCCGGATGCTCACGCCCGAGGGGGAGGAACCTCCGCAGCTCGGGCCGGACGCGCTGTCGGCGCTGGTGGCCCACCCGTGGCCCGGCAACGTGCGCGAGCTGCGCAACGTCATCGAGCGCTCCATGGCGTACGGGCCGCTGCCCGCCGTGCTGGGGGCCGAGCAGATGCGCATCGCGGGCTGAGTACAGAGGAGAAGACCCCAACCCGCGATGCGCTCCGCCCTGTTTCCCCACACCCCTGTGGGAATCGGGTCAGAGGTCGCACTCCGGGCCGAGGAGGGGGGAAACCCCGACCCGGAGCGCCTTGCTGCCGGTGCCTCTGAAAGAACACACCCGCGGGACGAAGAGGGGGGAACTCCGGCCCGGGGTGCCGGGGCCGCCGAAGCGGCCACCACTGAAAGCTTTGTTGCTGTTGGGTAAAGCACCTCGCGTGCCAGCACGCGGAGGCCCCGGACGCCCAAACGGAAATCATCCTTCGGGGTAGGTGCAGGGAGCAGGCATATCCAACTGGCCGGGTGGGATATCCGAGCGACCCTTTCCGGATATGTCGGACGGTGGAGAAAGGGCGGGAAGCGAGCAACCGCGCTGATGGCCGGGGTGAGACTGGATGAGGGGGGCCGGGCAGCAGCCGGGTGCGAAGTGGGTTAAGGGGAGCGCGATGACTCACGCTGCCTCGTCCCGCCGGTTCCAGGTCTTCAGCCTGGGGGTGCTCGCCTACACGCTGGGCGTCATTCTGTGGGGTGCCTTCGTCCGGGCCACCGGCTCGGGCGCGGGCTGTGGAGCGCACTGGCCGGTGTGCAACGGGGAGGTCGTCCCGCGCGCGCCGACGGTGGCCACCATCATCGAGTACACGCACCGACTGACGAGCGGCCTGGCCATGGTGCTCGCGGTGGCGATGTGCGTGTGGGGCGTACGGGCCCACGTGAAGGGGCACCCGGCACGACGCGCGGCGGTATGGGCGCTCGTGTTCATGGTGACCGAGGCGCTGGTGGGCGCGGGAATCGTGCTCCTCAAATACGTGGCGGACGACGCGTCGGTGGGCCGCGCGCTGTGGATGGGCGTGCACCTGGTGAACACGTTCCTCCTGGTGGGCGCGCAGACGCTGGTGGTGTGGTTCTCGCGCGGGCGCGCGCCGCTGGCGCTGCGGGGCCAGGGGCTGGTAGGGCTGCTGCTGGGCACGAGCGTGGTGGGGCTGCTGCTGCTGGGCGTGAGCGGCGCGGTGGCGGCGCTCGGCGACACGCTGTTTCCGGCGGAGAGCCTGGCGCACGGGCTGAGCCAGGACATGTCCGAGACGGCGCACGGGCTCGTCCGGCTGCGCGTGCTGCACCCGGTGCTGGCGGTGGGCCTGGGCGCGCTGGTGATGCTGCTGTCGCGGTGGGTGGCGCGGCTGCGGCCCTCGGCGGAGGTGCGGCGAGCATCCACGGCCATCGTCATCGTGTACGCGGCGCAGCTGTGCGCGGGCGTCGTCAACCTGGTGCTGCTGGCGCCGGTGTGGATGCAGCTGGTGCACCTGCTGCTGGCGGACCTGGTGTGGATGGCGCTGGTGCGGCTGTGCGCGGCGGGGCTGGCCTCGGATGCACCGAGGACGGTGCCCGTGCCCCAGCCCGCGTCCCGCGCCGAGCCGGTGTAGCGCTCAGCGGGACTCCGACTCCGCGCGCAGGCGCAGGCCCTTCGGCACGACGGCGCGCTCGATGATTTCAAACAGGCCGCTGGCGAGCAGCGCCAGTGCGGCGGCGGGCACGGCGCCCTCGAGGATGAGCCCCACGTCGTCCAGCCGGATGCCGGTAAGGATGGGCTGGCCGTAGCCGCCCGCTCCGACGAGCGCGCCCAGCGTGGCGGTGCCCACGTTGATGACGGCGGCCGTCTGGATGCCGGCGAGGATGGACGGCGCGGCCATGGGCAGCTCGATGCGCCACAGCCTCGCGAGCGAGGGCAGGCCGAGCGCCTCGGCGGACTCACGGACTTCGAGCGGGATTCCCGCGAGCCCCGCCGCCGTGTTCCGGACGATGGGCAGCAGGCTGTAGAGGAACAGCGCGGCGATGGCCGGCCGCGAGCCGATGCCCAGCAGCGGAATCATCACCACCAGCAGCGCCAGCGAGGGCACCGTCTGGATGATGCCGGCCAGGCCCAGCACGCCCCGCCCCAGCCGCGGCCTGCGCGCGGCCAGCACGCCCAGCGGCACCGCGAGGGCGATGGCCGCGAGCAGCGACACGCCCACGAGGAACAGGTGCTCACGGGTGCGGCGCCAGACGCGCGCGGACAGCTCCTCGCCATGGACCTCGGAGGTGATGCCGAGCGCGCTCGCGAGGAAGTCGGAGGCCACCTGGGCCTCGGGCACGCGCTCCAGGCGGGCGCGGGCATTGAGCTTCACCATCTCCGACTCGGACAGACGCCCCGACAGGCGGAGCATCGCGGCGAGCGCCTCCGGGGCCCGCGACTCCACGTCGGCGCGGTAGAGCAGCACGGCGTCGTACGCAGGGAAGTGGTGCAGGTCATCCTCCAGCACGCGCAGCCCATACGCGGCGATTTCGGCGTCGGTGGAGTAGAGGTCGGTGACTTGAATGGCCCCGCTCTCCAGCCCGCGATACGCGAGGTCGTGGTCCAGTCCGCGCACGTCCTTCTGTGGGAGCTGGTAGCGGTCTCTCAGGGCGGGCCAGCCGTCGGCGCGGTCCATGAACTCGTTGCTGAAGCCGAAGCGCAGCTCGGGGTGCGCGCGCAGGTCGGAGATGCGGCGGAGGCCCAGGCGCTCGGCTTCGGCCTCCTTCATGCCGAGGGCATAGGTGTTGTTGAAACCCAGTGGCGCACTCAGCCGCAGGCCCTCGGCGGCGAGGGCCGTTCGCAGGGCGCCGTCGTCCGTCAGGTTGCGGCCGGACAGCAACTCCTGACGAAGCGTGCCGGTGTACTCGGGGTACACGTCCAGCTCGCCCCGGCGCAGGGCCTCCCAGAGCACGGTGGTGCCGCCCAGCTCGCGCCGGTGCTCCGCTGGCGAGCCCGTGCTCCTCGCGAGTTGCGTCACCATCTCCCCGAGGATGACGGACTCGGTGAACTTCTTGGAGCCCACGCGCACGGTGGGCACGCCGTCACCGGAGGACGGCGGGGCGCCACCGCAGGCGGATAGCAACAGCAACAGCATCGCAACACACGAAGTCCTCACGCCGCCGCTCCTCCACCGGGCAGGGGCCGCTGCGCCTGGATGAAGCGGGTGACGAACGGGTCCGCCGGCCGCGCCTCCAGGTCCGCGAGCCCGCCCTGCTGCACCACGCGTCCGTCGCGCATGAGGAGGATGTCGTCCCCGAGGAAGCCCGCCTCCGCCAGGTCATGCGTCACCAGCACCACCGTCTTGCGCAGGCGCGCGAAGATGGCGCGCAAATCACCCTGCAGCTCATGGCGCACCAACGGGTCCAACGCGCCCAGCGGCTCGTCGAGCAGCAACACATCCGGGTCCAGCATGAGCGCGCGCATCAGCGCCACGCGCTGCCGCTGTCCCCCGGAGAGCTGCGCGGGATACCGGGCCAGCGCATCCGCCGGGAAGCGCGTCAGCTCCACCAGCGCCTCCAGTCGCTCGCGCGTCCGCGCGGAGGACCAGCGCAGGTGCCGAGCCATGAGGGTGACGTTCTCCTCGCCCGTCAGGTGCGGGAAGAGCCCGCCGCCCTGGAGCGCGTAGCCGACGCGGTGGCGCACGGCCAGCAGCGCCTCTCCCTCCAAGGGCAGCGGCTTGCCATCGAACAACACGCGGCCCGTGTCCGGATGCAGCAGGCCATTGAGCAGCCGCACCAGCGTGGACTTGCCGCAGCCGCTCGGGCCGAGCAGCACCGTGGTGCGTCCGGTGGGCAGGCGCAGGCTCAGTGGGTGCAGCGCCTGCGTGGAACCGAAGCGCTTGGAGACGTCCTGCAGTTCGTACACGAGGATTCCGAAGTCAGGGCAGCGAGAAGGCGCCGTTGCAGGCGGCGGGGAACGTGGCTTCGGAGGACAGGAAGCTGCACGAGGCGAAGAGGGCGCGGTCCTCCCACTCCACCGCGGCGGCCCACACCACCAGCGGGCCATGCGCGGTGGGGGCGGTGAAGCGCAAGCAGCCCGTGGGCTGGTGCTCCAGGCGGCACGGCACCTCCTCCACGGGCCCGGCGCCCGGCAGCGCCTCCGCCAGCTCCGCCACGCCCTGGTCCCTCCAGCGCGCCGTCACGTTGGTCCGCGCGGGCTGGTAGACGTTCCAGCGGAAGGTCGCATCCCCGCAGCCGATGCGCCCCGCGCGGGTAGTCGACATGGTGAGCTGACACCCCTGCGGCGCAGCCAACGCGCGCCACGGCAGGCGCGGCGGGAGCAACAGTGCGTCCGGGTCCAGCACATCGCCCTCGGGATTGCCGTGCGATGCGACGTACTCGAGCAGCTCCAGGCAGTGCGCAAGGAGGGGCCGCGCATTCCCCCGCGCGACACACCCGAGCCCGCGCAGTCGCCCGCCCGTCGCGGTGACGGCGGTGGCGTAGCCTCCAGCGCGGCAGTTGTCCCCGGTGCCACCGTCCGCACCCGGACACGCGGCGAAGCGGCTGGAGGGCCAGGAGCCGCCCGCGAGCGGCAACTCCCCCTTCACCTCCACCACGTCCGCCCCATAGCGCCCCGTGACGCGCTCCCGGGCCCGGTTGAACACGTCCTCGAGGCGCCCGCTCTTCGCCTCGGCCATCCACACCGCCACGTCACCACAGAGGTATGTGCGCGAGTCGGCGCTCTCGGGCACGGACGTGCAGCCCTCGAAGAGGGCCCGGGCCTCGGGAATGAAGGGGCCCACGGGAGTGGCGCCCTGGGGAGAAACAGGAGGCACCTTCGGCGTGGGCGCCGTGCACGCGCACAGCACCCCCAACAGGTACGCCGGCAGCAGCCACTCAGCGGTCCGCATGTCACCGGGATTAGGCGCCACAGCGAGCCACGTCAACCCGCTCGGAAGCACGGCGACCAGCGCCGTACACACTCAGGCCGCCACGGCCTCGGTGATGCTGAGCGCGGCCGGCGTGTGGATGACGGGAGAGAGCCGGAGTCCGGCCTGGGCGAACAGCTTCCCGAACTCCTCCTCCGTGCGCTCACGTCCCGGCAGCGACGCCATCATCACGGCACCAGGTCGGACGCCGTGGCGTTGGAGAAGATGTCCTGGGCAATCTTCTCGTACATGGTCTCCACGGCGCTCTCGGCGATGAGGGTGGTCTCCGTCGTCCGCGAGGTGGAGCGCTTGGAGGCCACCGTCCCCGTGGAGCGCCGGACCACATTGCCCTGCGCGTCCACCAGCCGAGCCTTGTAGCGGACCTGCGCCTCGGTGGCGACCACGCCACCGTTGTCCTGCACCTCCGCGGGGACCAGCTCCAGCTCCGCCTCGACAATGTGCAGCACGAGGTCCTTCCCTCCGTCGGTCTTGAACGCCGAGCGGAAGCCGTTCTTGAAGCCACGCTCCAGGGTGGTCCGCCATGCCTCCACGTTGGTGGGAGCGACGCCACTGCGGCTGGGGACGTGGAACACGTCGCGGACGCTCGGGTCCATCTCCAGAGCCAGCGAGGCCTGGCTCTCGGGCAGGTCGATGTTCGGCCGGGGGTCACCCGCGGCGACGGAGTAGGTACAGCCGGTGACGAGCAGCACTGCGGTGAGCGACAGGGCGGCAAGGGACCACGAAGAGCGGCGCATGGCGGTCTCCGGATGAGATGGCTGGGGAGCCACCCTCCTAACAGTCCGCGCAATCGAGCTGCAAGAACCCCTCCCCGTGGGGCCACCCGCACCGCTCACGACGGTGCGGGACGGTCCGCGCCGTGTCAGTCGACGACCTTCTCGACCTGCTTCCCGCGCTCCAGGTTCTGGTCCATGAGGTTGTACGTGTGGTTGAGCAGGAGGCCGAAGGCGGCATCGGCCCGGTAGGTATCCAGCCCGTCGCCCACCAGCTCCTGTCCGTCCTTCTGGTCATCGACGACGCGCGAGATGAAGGCCTTGTCGAAGTCCTTGCCCTGCTTCTCCTGCAGCTCCTTCACGTCTTTCTTTGCGTCGACCACGGCCTCGTCGAGCCGCTTGTCCACGCCGACCATGCGCTCCTCGTAACCTTCCTGGACGCCCGCGCTTCCGGAGCCGCCCGTGCCCTGCTGCTCGGGCGAAGCGGACAGGTCCACCGCGGCTACCTCGATGCGCTTGCTCTCCGCCCAGGTCTCCAAATCCTTCATGTGCTTGCGATGGTCCGCCACCAGCTTCTTCGCGTACTGGCGCACCTGCGGGTCCTGCGACTGTTTGAGCGCCAGCTCACCGAGGGCAATCTGCTTCGCGTCGAAGACGACGAGCTGGCCCACGAACTCCGTGCGGTCCGCCGCGGCTTCACCGATGCGGCGCTGCTGCTTCTCCGAGTCCTCCGCGTGGGCCGCACACCCAACCAGCAGACCGACCACCAACGCGGCCATGAGCCCCGCCGCGCCAACGCCGCTACGCACTCCAGCCATGTCTACCTCCAGACGAAGCCATGCCCGAAGGTGGTCCCCCGTGTGGAGAAACCGCAAAAGCGCGAAGCCTGTCCGAGCCTCCCCGCGAGACGAGTCCCCCTGACCGGGAGTCCTTCCGCCTGGCCTCCTGCTCGGAAGGAAGCACCCGCCTCCGCCCCGTGTCCCCACAGGGACCCACCCACGTTCTCCTTGACCGGACACGAGCTCCGTATCAATACTCCATCCGGATGAACGGATTGAGTCTCCACCGCCCATGAGCGCCGCCGCCCCCGCCATACTCGGCTGGATGACGTCACTGGCCGACCCCACCCGCGTGCGCCTGCTGCGCCTGGTGGAGCGGCACGAGCTGACGGTGGTGGAGCTGTGCGCGGTGCTCCAGCTCCCGCAGTCCACGGTGAGCCGGCACCTCAAGGTGCTCGCGGATGACGGCTGGGTGGAATGGCGCCCGGAGGGCACCAGCCGGCTGTACCACGTGGCGGACGGGCTGCCTCCCGCGGCGAAGCGGCTGTGGACGCTGACGCGCGAGCAGATGTCCCAGGCGCTCGCGGCCGAGCAGGACGACCAGCGACTCGCTCCCGTGCTCGCCGAGCGGCAGAGCCGCAGCCAGGCCTTCTTCTCCAGCGCCGCGGGCAAGTGGGACAAGCTGCGCCGCGAGCTGTTCGGCGAGCGCTTCGACGTGCTCGGCCTCCTCGCCCTCCTCGACCCCACGTGGCGCGTGGGCGACCTGGGCTGCGGCACCGGCCAGACGTCGGAGATGCTGTCGCCGTACGTGCGCAGAATCGTCGCCGTCGAGTCCTCCGCCGCCATGTTCAAGGCGGCCAAGGCCCGGCTGGGCGGCGTGGCCAACGTGGAACTGCACCGGGGGGATTTGCACGCACTCCCCGTGGATGACGGCACGCTGGATGTGGCGATGCTGCACCTGGTGCTGCACCACGTGGCAGAGCCGCCGGCCGTGCTGGCGGAGGCGGCGCGCGCGCTGGTGCCGGGTGGCCGCATCCTGCTCATCGACATGCAGCGGCACGAGCGCCGCGAGTATCAGCAACAGATGGGACACGTCTGGCTGGGCTTCGAGCCGGAGCAGCTCACCGGCTGGCTCACGGACGCGGGCTTCACCGACGTCCGCATCCACCCCCTCCCCGCGGACCCCGCTGCAAAAGGGCCCGCGCTGCTGTCCGCCGTGGCGGTCCGCAGGAAGTGAAGCAGCACCCCTTGAACCCGTAGCCCTCTCATGGAGTCGACGATGAGCACTGCACTGAAGACGAAGACGGACACGGCCCGCCCGGCCTTCAAAGTGGCGGACCTGAGCCTGGCCGAGTGGGGCCGCAAGGAAATCATGCTGGCCGAGGACGAGATGCCCGGCCTGATGGCGCTGCGCGCCCGCTATGGCCAGAGCAAGCCCCTCAAGGGCCTCAAGGTCATGGGCTCGCTGCACATGACGGTGCAGACGGCGGTCCTCATCGAGACGCTGTCCGTCATGGGCGCCGACGTGCGCTGGTGTTCGTGCAACATCTTCTCCACCCAGGACCACGCGGCCGCCGCCGTGGTGGTGGGCCGTCCCGAGACGGGCGGCACCGTGGAGAACCCCAAGGGCACGCCCGTCTTCGCCTGGAAGGGTGAGAACCTGGAGGAGTACTGGTGGTGCACGGAGCAGGCGCTCATCTGGCCCGACGGCTCCGGCCCGGACCAGATTGTGGACGACGGCGGTGACGCCACGCTGCTCTTGCACAAGGGCCTGGAGTTCGAGAAGGCCGGCAAGGTTCCCGACTTCAACGCCGCCACCGAGCCCGAGGAGTGGGGCTTCATCATCGCGCTGCTCAAGGACCTGCAGAAGCGCGACGCGAAGCTGTGGCAGCGCGTGGCGCCCAAGGTGCGCGGCGTGAGCGAGGAGACCACCACCGGCGTGCACCGTCTGTACGAGATGCAGAAGGCCGGCACGCTGTTGTTCCCCGCCATCAACGTCAACGACAGCGTCACCAAGAGCAAGTTCGACAACCTCTATGGCTGCCGTCACTCGCTGGTGGACGGCCTCAACCGCGCCACGGACGTGATGCTGTCCGGCAAGGTGGCCTTCGTCTTCGGCTACGGCGACGTGGGCAAGGGCTGCGCCCAGGCGTTCAAGGGCCAGGGCTGCCGTGTCATCGTCGCGGAAATCGACCCCATCTGCGCCCTGCAGGCCGCGATGGAGGGCTACCAGGTCGACACGATTGAGAACTGGGTCGGCAAGGCGGACATCTTCATCACCGCGACGGGCAACCGCGACATCGTCACCGCGGAGCACATGTCGAAGATGAAGGACAAGGCCATCGTCGCGAACATCGGCCACTTCGATAACGAAATCGACATGGCCGGCCTGAAGAAGGTGGCGGGCATCAAGCACACCAACATCAAGGCGCAGTACGACATGTGGACCTTCCCCAAGGGCAACAGCGTCCTCATCCTCGCCGAGGGCCGCCTGTTCAACCTGGGCTGCGCCACCGGCCACCCCAGCTTCGTGATGTCCACCAGCTTCACCAACCAGTGCCTCGCGCAGCTGGAGCTGGCGACGAACCTGAAGACCTACGAGAAGAAGGTCTACACGCTGCCCAAGAAGCTCGACGAGGAGGTGGCGCGGCTGCACCTCGAGAAGCTCGGCGTGAAGCTCACGAAGCTCTCTCCGGAGCAGGCCTCGTACATCGGCGTGCCCGTCGAGGGCCCGTTCAAGCCGGACCACTACCGCTACTAAACCGGTAGCGCAGTTCCCGTCGTGACAGCAGGCCCGGGATGCCGATGAGGCGCCCGGGCCTGTTTGCGTTTCAGGCGCCCTGGCAGGGCTCGTGCAAAAAGTGAAGAGTGATTCACTCTGCGTGCACCCGGAATTGTGGCGCGGAAGGTTACGAATGGCGTGAATCTGTGACGGGCCGCGCTACTCGGCATGGGTTTCTCACGTGGAGCCCAGACGGAGCGACGCATCGCGGCGACCGTGGCTCGGAGGGTGCATTCGCGCGCGGCGGGTCTTCAGCAGACCCGGCATGCAGTCGTCCCCCCAACGAGAGAGGTTCATCCATGACCAGCAAGATGACGGGCCGCATTCTGGCGGCGGCTTTCTTCAGCCTGACGGCGGCGGGTTGCCAGGGCGAGGAGCAGACGCCCGTAGGTGATTCGCTTGCGACGCAGGAAGCGAAGGCCGAGCAGCAGTGCATCGAAGGCTTCGGGGGCATCAAGAACTGCGCGACGGGCCGCGCGTCGCTGGCGCGCGACTCGAAGGGCATCGCGGTCTCCGGGCTGGCGGATGTGAAGACGGACGGCTTCTCCAGCGAGTTCTCGAAGGCGACGAGCTGGAACCTGACGGCCGACCTCGGCGGCGTCGGTGCGAAGGGGCAGGGCCTGACGCTGGCGGCGCGGGATGGCGCCCAGGTGGTCAGCTCGATTCGCGTCGGGATTGGCGCTGAGCGGGACCAGGTCTTCTTCGCGCCCTCGTTCACGGGCTCGCCGGGCGGCTCGGCGTACCGGATGAACGTGTACCAGAATGGCCGGCTCGTGCTGGGGCAGCACTACCAGATCGACTACTCGGTCGGTGGCTGGTGGTACAACCTCCACATCGGCCTCACGCGCATCGACATCGGGTTCAAGAACCACACCTCCATCGACGCGCTGGACCCCATCACCACGGGCGCCTGCATGTGGACCTTCCGCGGCGCGCCGGGGGCGTTCTCCATCGACGCGAACGGCAAGAAGATCAGCGGCGACTACATCGAGTTCATCGAGGAGATCGCTGACGGCGCCTACCCGTACACCAGCTTCTCGGGCATCGACGTGAAGGCCGCCGCGAGCGGCTTCAACATCGTGGGCGAGTCCATCGTCCAGGCGAAGTAACCGGCGTTAGCGTCGGGCGTAAGCGAGGCCCAGGCACCGAGGTCCGGTGTCCTGGGCCTTCGTGCGTTCCCCTACTTCTGGACGGCCAAGATCCGCCAGGTGCGCACGTCAATGGCGTAGGTCGCGGCCTCGGTCGCGGTCTTTCCCTCCGCGCGGCAGGCACCTTCCCTGACGCGGAAGCTGACGAGCAGCACATCGTCGTTCAGTGGGGCGGTCTCCGCGTCGTACGAGTCTCGCCGGTACAGGCACACCTCGTCGGGAGTGGCATCTCTGGGGGGCGCCACGTCGCGTGGAAGCATGTCATCGAGTGCGAGCGAGACTGCTGCGGCGACCGTGGCTGGCACCTGCATCCGCCCGGACTCTGGTAGCCACAGCGGATATGGAAGCTTCGCAGCCTCCTCCTTCGGAGCATGCTCGGGGCGAAAGGGGCGGCGGAAGAGGGCGCACCCGGAGCACACCAACGCCGCCAACAGCAGGGCCGAGAACCTCATGAGACGCCCCTATTCATCCGCGTCAGTGACGATGCCAAGCTTCTTGTTCTCCGGTTCGATGATGCCGATTGGAGAGGAGTGGCGGCCCCTCCAACTCGACGATGGCGGGGCAGAGTTGATCGATGACGTCGTCAACGTCGGTGGCGGGTTGAATGGCGGGCCAGGGCCCGCGCACCCAGACGGCTTTGCCCTCACCACCGAAATACGTGTCCCGGCCCTGATACCTGTAGCTGGTGTTTGCACATGCAGACAGCAGCACCAGCAGACCTGCCCAGCGGCACTTCATGCCCTCTCCCAAGCTCAGCTCCCGCTGTCGTCCTTCGGCAGCGGGCGCTCGCGGCCGTAGGCCTCCTGGAGAATCGCGTCACTGCTCAGCCGGCTCTCCTTCGCGGCCTCCACGTCCAGACCCTCGCCGTGGCCCCGTCCGCGTCCCTCGAAGATGATGCCCGGCCCGTCGAACGAGGCGAGGCGCGGGCACGACGGCAGCTTCAGCCCTGAGCGCAGCAAGTCGCATGGCAGCGAGCCCGCGGACTCGAACGTCGAGTCGCCCTCCGTCTTCGTGAGGATGAACAGCGCGCGGCCCTTCTCGAAGCGCAGCGACACCAGCGAGCGGCCCACCAGCCCCTCCACGTCCGCGCGCGGGCGCACTTCCTTCCATGGCTCCTGCCCGCCCTGCGAAAAGAGCAGCCACTCGTCCCACTTCAGCGGCGGCAGCCCCAGCGCCTTCGCCTCGTCGCGCTGCACGCGCACGGTGCCCCGGAAGGCCTGGCAGTGCGTGGTATCGCAGACGGGACGGCCCGCGTGCCGACTGTGGCGCTCGTTGTGCGCAATCACCCGCGCCAGCGCCACGCGCGCCTCGCCCTTGAGCGTCACGTCCTCCGCCGCCACCACTCCCGCCGTGTATTGCAGGCGTGTGGTGCGGAAGACGAAGTCGGAGCCGCGCCGCGCCTTCAGGGCGCTCGGTGACGTGGGCACGCCCGGAGGCGGCCGGTATGGCGGCGGCGTCGACCAGGTGAAGACCCCGGCGTAGTCCCGTCCCTGCGCGGGCCCACTGGGAAAGCGCACGCGCCACGGCATGCCCAGACACACCGCCGCCCCGCGCAAGGTGAGCCCCTCCAGCCGCGTCCACTCGGACGGCGCGGCGCGCGGCGTTCCGGCTTCCAGCGCGAAGCCCGCACCGGGACACTGTGCCTCCACATCCCTCGCGGGCACCAGCCCCAGCACCTGCACGCGCGCAGCCTCCAGCCCGGCCTGCCGGCGCGCACGGAAGAGGAACTCCGGAATCTCCTGCGCGAAGTGACGCGGCATCTTCCCCGGCCGCACCGCCACCACCACCAGGTCCGCGTCCACGGCGGCAATCCACCCGAACTGCGGACGGCTCGCGGCATCGCGCACGGTGCCCGTCTTCGTGGCCACGCCTACCAGCGCCTTCGACGCGGGCAGCTCCGACAGCGTGCCGCGCGCGGCGTTGTCCGTCAGCAACGCCAGCACGTCCGGACGCGCCTCCGCCAGCAGACGGTACGCCTGCGCCATGCCCCACGGAGACAGCGCCAGCGTGGAGCGCAGGCCAATCGCATCCGCCATGTCCGCCGGCGTCCCCGTCAGCCCCACCGCGCCCAGCACCGACCCCCACGCGCCAAAGGCCTTGGGCGCCGTGCCCTGCGCCTCCCAGTCCATGAAGTACCCGTTGCACGAGCGCAGCAGCGCGGTGCTGCCGTCCACCTTCGCGGGCAGGTTCGGCCCGCACGCCCACTCCTGCACGCCCACGCGCGGCGCCAGCACCGGGCGCTCCGCGGCCGCCGCGTAAAGGAAGGGCTTCAGCGTGGAGCCGTACGGCAGCGCGCGCCGCACGTCGCCCTCCGACAACAGCACCTCGCCCGAGTGACGGCTCAGCACCACCGTGGCGGGCCCGGCCGCACGCACCTCCACCTCCGCCAGTTCGTCGATCGACAGCGGCACCACCCACCGCGCCCCGTCCCGGCACTGCCGCAGCCGCCGTGACAGCGCACCGGGAAAGCCCGCCGTCTCACTCAAGAGCCGCGCCAGTGCCCGCCGTGCACGCGGCGTGTCCACCGCAGGAGCCGAGGCCAGCTCCGACGCCGCGCGTGACAGCGACTGGTACGGCGCATCCCTCCACGCCGCGAGCTCACCACTCACCGCGACGGCGAAGGCTTCGTGGAACAGCCGGTCCTCGCTGGACTGGGGACAGGCCCACCACAGGAACTGGTGCGCCAGCTCATGCCGCAGCGCCACGCGCAGCCGCTCGTCGAGTATGCCCGGCATGTTCTGCCGCAATTCCACGCGGCCCGGCCGGCCCTGCGCATTGCGCTCGGGGGCCAGGGCCGCGCCGCGCTCCAGGAGGACGGTGCCCGGCACCTTCGCCGGAGCCCCGCCCGCCTCCGCCACGTAGCGGGCCTCCAGCGCCTTCCAGGAGGACTCCGCCTCGCGGCGCAGCTCCGCCTCGGGCGTCACGTCACCGCGGGTGACGAAGGTGGGGGTGGCCGCCAGCAGCGCGGCCACCGTGGCGGCCCACACCATGGGCTACAGGTCGCCCGTGCCCTTCTTCGAGGGCACCACCTTCAGCGAGTCCGCGCCCGTCCGCCCGTGGATGCTGGCGGCGTACATGTCCTCGATGCTCGCGGGCGGCGCGGAGAACGTGCCGGGGAACTGCGCACGCATCACGTAGCCCACCGTGCGCGGGCTGTTGCTCCACCACGCCGGCTCCTCGAAGAAGAAGGTGGCCCGCTCCGGGTTCAGCACGCGGCGGCGGAGCGCCTCGGGCACCAGGGGCAGCGAGTGCGGCGGCCCACGGAAGGCCTTGTCCTCCTGCAACGGGACGAAGCCCGCCGGCACCGCGTCCTCCACCACGTAGTACGCGGAGCGCACGCGGTTGTCCCCGCGCGCGTCCATCGTCAGCTCCACGTAGACCTCTTCACCCTGGGACACGGTGTCGCCGGGGGCCAGCTTCACCTTCCCGCCCTCGCGCAGCACGTAGTAGCCGCGCTGGATGGACATGCCCTCCGCCTGCGGCTGCACCGCTGCCAGCGGGGTGAGCGCGGTGGCCCGCAGGGTGGCCACGCCGTCGAAGCCGCCCACGTCCACCGAGCGCGTGCCCGGCGCCAGCACCGCCACCAGGCCCATGCCGCGCGGCGAGAACTTCACGTCCTTCGCGCCCTTCACCTCCGGCGGCTGCATGCCCCGGAAGGCCTTCGCGTCGCGCTCCAGCAGCCACAGCGAGTGCAGCAGCGCGGTGCTCCGGTCGAAGGTGGACAGGTCCGGCTCGGACAGCATCTCCAGGATGCGGCGGCGGGCGCGGGTGAGGTCCAGCGTGCCGAACGACGCGGCGTGCGCGGCGATGGCCGTCATGCCCACGCGCCGCAGCGGGAAGCGGAAGAACGCCTCGTTCATCTCCAGCTGCTGGCCCGGCTTGTACGCAGCCAGCGTGGCGAAGCCCTGCGCGCTCTTGGACACCAGCGAGTTGATGCGCGCCTGGAGCGCGGGCTCCTTCATGATGCCCGCCTTCTCCGCGGCCAGCACCGCCAGCGCCAGCGGGTACAGGTCTCCACCCTCCGCGCCCTCCACCAGCGCACGGACGCGAGCCGCCTGCTTCGGCCCCTCCAGCCGCGCCAGCACGTAGGCGCGGGTGGCGTCGTACTCGGGCGGCAGCCCCTCCTGCGCCTCCAGCCAGCGCGAGCTGTCGATGATGCGCGGGTCATTGCGGTCCACCAGCCCGGCTTCCGCCGCATAGGCCAGGCCGTCCAGGGCGATGAGCGTCAGCGGCAGGCTCGGCGTGTCGTAGCCGCCGAACCAGGTGAAGCCGCCGCCCTTCACGGAGAGGTTGAGGATGCGCGCGGTGCCCTGCACCGAGCGGCTGCGCGCCTCGGCCAGCAGCGCCTGCGTGTCCGTGTCCAGCTTCGCCAGCGCACCCGCCTGCTGGAGCACCTGGTATACCGCCACGTTCGGCACGGTGGTGGACACGAGCTGCTCCAGGCAGCCGTACGGGTACGTCAACAGCTCGCGCACGTTGGAGAGCGCCGCGTCGACGATGGACGGCTGGAGCACCAGCTCCACGCTCGCCAGCGTCGCCTCCTTCGCCGCGGGAACCTCCAGCGCGCCGCCGCCCCAGGCGCTCACCTTCACGGTGTCCTCCACCGCGGCCGGCTCCACCTGGAAGAGCTTGCGGTCCTTGAGCGGGTCCTTGCCGCCCGTCACGTCCACCGCGAGCTGCGCGGCGCCCGTGCTGGTGGCCTTCAGCGTCACCGGCACCACCTGCTCGCCACCCTTGGCCAGCTCCACCTTGTGCTGCGACTGCTCCGCCTTCAGCGAGCCCAGCGACGCCAGCTTCACGTCCAGCAGCTGGCTGCCCTGCGACTTCTCGCCCGCGGACAGGCGCACGGAGGCGAGCGCCTCGTCACCCTCGCGCATGAACTGCGGCAGCGCGGCGTAGAGGTTGAGACCGCCGCGCGTGGCGAACTCGGAGGTGCCCTCGCCGAAGCGGCCGGACGTGTCCGCCGCCACCGCCGTCACCACCCACAGCGTCTGGTTGGAGGGCAGCGTGAAGCGCACCGTCGCGCGGCCGTCGCGGTCCGTCACCACACCCGGGTCCCAGTGCGCGGTGTCCTTCTCCAGGTCCTTCGCGTTGCGGGTGGGGGGCTTGATGGACGCGAAGGCATGGTCGGGCAGGCCCGCCATCTTCCGCGCCAGCTCCTCGCCGTAGCCGTAGCCCTGGAACTCGGACGAGAAGAAGTTGGACACGTTGTTGCGCGCCGGCGGGTAGAAGAAGTCGAGCACCTTGGGGCGGAACTCGCTCTGGATGGCGTAGACGGCCTTGTCCACCACGCCCACGGACACCTGCGCCACCACGCCGTGGCCCTCGTGGTCCACCACGCGCACGTCCAGCGTCTGCTCCGTCAGCGGCGGGGCCTCCACGCGGCGGGGCTGCACCTCCACCGTGAGGGTGCGCTCGCGCGGGACGATGCGGAACGCCACCGTGCGCTCCTCCCAGCGGCCCGTCGCCGTGGGGTACGCGACGGACGCGTACACCGCGCTGCCGAAGCGCTTCTCCACGCTGAAGCTGTGCACCAGCGTGCGGCCCGTCAGCTCCACCACCTGCGTGGCATAGAGGCTGGCGCCGGTCAGCGTCACCCACACCGGGCCCGCGTCACGGCCACCGGGGCCCCAGCCGTCCGGCATCAGCGCCACCAGTCGCGCGGTGTCTCCCGGCTCCAGTGAGCCGGACAGCGACGCCAGCGTGAGGTTGGGCACCTGCGCCACCGGCTCGTCCGCCGCGCCGATGACGAGCAGCGACTCCTCGCCCTCCCACGTCTCGCCCTTCTTGTCCTTCACCACCACGCGCGCCACCACCGCGCCCACGTCCGAGGTGGGCACCTTCTCGCGATGCGTGCCGTCCGCCGCCGTGGTGAACGAGCGCTTGCCCAGGCTCTTCTCCGCGCCGTCCGCCTTGCGCGAGACGAACTCCACCTCGCCCTGCGTGACGCCGTAGGGCTTGCCGGACAGCGTGGTGGCGCGTATCGCCAGCGTCGCCTCGCCGCCCTTGGCCACCACCGGGTCCGAGTACCGCGCCACACCCATCACCTCCACCTTCGACAGGAAGAAGGCGGTGGTGGAGTTGGCGAAGGTCTCCTGGTCGTCGCGCGCGCGGATGGTGAGCGAGTACCGGTACGGAATCCGCTCCTCGCCCGCCGCCAGCGCCGGCACGGCCACTTCGATGTCCGCCTCGCCGTTCGCGTCGAACGCGCTCGCGCTGGACCACGGGTCGTCGGTGGCGTCACGCGCGGCCACGGAGGAGTAGAGCCGCTCCGGGACGCTCAGCTTGCCTTCGGTACTGGAGGACGAGCCGTACGTCACCGCGCTGCCACCACCACCCTTGCCGGCGTCATCCACCCACGCGGGCGCGTCCAGCAGGCTGCGGTAGAGGAACACCTCGTACTTCGCGCCGTTGGGCGTGCCACCCGCGTAGCGGCGCGCGCGGACCTTCACGCGCAGCGTCTGCCCGGGCACCACCGTCTCCGACTCCGGGTCCACCTCCAGGTAGAACGTCGGCTTCACGTAGTCCTGCACGCGCGCCTCGCCCTGGTGCGGCTGCCCGTCGACCTCCGCCTCCACGCGCAGCACGCCGGTACCCAAATCGTCCGGAACCTTGAGCGTGCCGTTGAAGGCGCCGAACTCGTCCACCGGGGCGCGCGTGGTGATGGCGCGGCCTTCCTGCGAGATGAGCTTCACCGTCACCTCGCGCTTCTTCGGGGTGAAGAGGCGCGCGAGGAACGTGTCCGGCTGGCGCACGAGGCCGCGGTACTTCACCTCGTTGCCCGGCTTGTAGATGGGCCGGTCGCTGTAGATGAACACGTCCGGCGCCACCGCCAGCGCGGAGTAGAAGTCCGTGTCCACAATCGCCGTGTCGCTCCCTGACACGGCCGTGGCGATGATGCGCGGCTCGGCGACCTCGAGCGTCACCTCGCCCTTGGCGTCCGTCGTCCCCGCCGGGCCCTTGCCCTTGGGCAGGTACACCTGCACCTGCGCGCCCGAGCGCGGCTTCTGGTCCCTGCCGGCCACGCGCACCAGCACCTGGCCATCCGTCTGCTTGAGCTGCACCGTCAGGTCACTGACGACGAGCACCACCTGCCCCTCCACCTTGCCCTGCACGAGCTGGAGGACGTAGGTGCCGGCCGGCAGCGGCGCGAGCACCACGCGGCGCTCCTGGAAGCCGCTGCTTTCGTCCGACGTGTTGAAGCCGGGGACGTTGAAGTCGCGGTCCGCGCCGCCCAGGTCCAGGTTCAGCCACTGGCTGCGCGCCACCGTGAAGCCCGGGGGCACGCCGACGAGCTTCTTCGGCCCTTCCGCCACCTTGGCCAGCGGCTCGCCCGAGCCCGGCACGTCCGACGGCTTGGGCAGCACGTCACCCACTTCCGCGCGGAAGGACGGGTTGAGCGTGTCGAGCAGCCACATGCCCGGCGCATTCACCGCATTGAGGCCGCGGCTGAGCGCGCGGCCCGGGTTGTTCAGCGTCGGCGGCGTCTGGTACGCGCGGCGCAAATCCCCCTGCGCGCGGATGAAGGCGTCCAGGTTGTCCGGCTTGAGGACGCGCAGCTCCACGGGGCCCTTGTCCTCGAAGGCCACGTCCACGGCGACGGGCTCCTGGCTGCCATAGGAGCGCGGGACGGTGATGTAGAGCGGCTTGGCCGCGGCCACGCCGGACAGCACCAGGGCGGCGAGCGCCGCGTAACGAGCAACACTCTTCATGACCCGAAACCTCCAGGAACCAGCGAATCGCCCTGCACGGTGCCGCGCAGGCCCAGGAACGGCATCGACTCCAGGTCGCGCCGCGCCGCTTCGATTTCAGGGGGCGCCGCGTTCGGCATCGGCGCGTTGCGCCCCACGCGGGACTCGGACAGGAAGCCGTCCATGGTGAGGCCGCTGAGCAGCCGTCCCGTATTCACCCCGAAGGCCACCGACGTCGGCGCGCGGAAGCCCGCCACCACCGGACCCGCCGCGTTGAGCAGGTTGGGCGTCTTGCCCTCGCAGGCCTTCTTCAGCCGCTCCAGCTCCGCGTCGTTGGACGCGAGCACCACGTGGTTGCACGCCGTGCCGGTGACGAGCCGGTTGTAGCCACCGGAGAACAGCCCCTCCAGCGCGGCCTTGTCCTCGGGGCGGCCCCAGAGCATCGCCATCTCCAGCGGCAGCGAAGAGTCGCCGCGCGGCGTCCACACCAGCGCCACCTGTCGCGTGCGCGTGGCGCCCTTGCCGCCGCCCTCCTCCCAGAAGGACTTCAGCGTGGCGGGCTCCAGCGACTCGGGCAGCTTGAGGTGGAGCGCGAGCAGCACCGGCGTCTCCTCGGGGACCAGCTTGAGCAGGTCATCGGACAGGGGCGCCGCATCGAGGCGCGCGGGGCCGTCCATGAGCTGGCCGGCGATGCCTCGGCCCACCAGCTTGTTGCCCTCCACTCCGAACTGGAGCCGCGCGCCCGGGGCGATGCCCACCACGCTCGTGAGGAGCTGCACCTCGCGGCCGTACGCGTCCGGGTCGAAGCCCAGCTCCACGTCCACGTTGTCCTCGGCCTCCAGCTTCGGCAGCTCCGTGCACAGGCCCTGGAGCACCGCCACCGGGTGACGGGCGAGCACCATGCGGTCCGCCGAGCGCGCCGCCCACAGCGTCTGCTCCGCCACCAGCCAGCGCTTCATCTCGTACGTGCCGGCCGTGCCACCCGGGCAGCTCGCCGCGTTCATGCCACCGCGGTTGGCCACGTGGTCCAGCGCGTCGAACGCCGAGGTGGTGGTGCCGCCGGGGTTGGGAAGGACGAAGGCCGGCGTGCTCGCGCGCGCGTCACCGGCGAACCACACCACGCGGAACGGCGCGTCCAGGAGCTGGTTGGCGACGAGGTCCAGCACCGCGCCCTTGAACTCGCCCTTCAGGTCCTCGCCGGTGGAGCCGAAGAACGCGGCCCAGCCGCCCACGAAGCCCTGGCCCAGCGGCTTGCCGAGCTGCTCCTTCAGCCACGCGTTGCCGGCCATGGCCTCGCGCACCTTGCCGGGGTGGTGCACGTCCACCCAGACGGCGGCGGGCGCGGCGGTGCCGGGCACCTCCATGGTGGCGACCTCGGCGTCGGGCATGCCCTCCACCTCGGCGCCCGCGCTGGGAGGCCCCTGCCGCTCACCGGTGACGAGCGGCGCGCCACCACTGGAACCACCGCCGGACTTGCCACGGCGGCCCAGCAGGAAGCCGCCCGCGACGGCGGCGCCGATGAGGACGGTGACCAGACCAATCAGCATGGCCTTGGGCGGGCCCTGCCGGGGAGGCGGGGCCGCCGGAGGAGGCGTGCCCGGAGGCGGGCTCGACGGAGACGTCATGGCATCCACTCCTTGAAGCGGAAGAAGCCGAGGAAGCCGGCGTTGTTCGGCACCGGGCGCCACTCCAGCGGCGCCTCGGTGGCAAGGTTCTGGAGGAGTCCGGTGCGCACCGCGGCGCCCTTCTCCCCCGGGTGGTAGACGACGCGAGCCGGTGCGTGGGCCCGGTCCTCCGGGCGCACCACCAGCATCAGATGGAAGACGGTGCCGGAGTCGTGCTCCTGGCGGAAGGCGACCACGTCGCCGGTGCGCACCGCGTCTCGCGCGGCGTCGTCGCGGCCCAGCGGCGTGAAGCTCTGTTGCAACAGGGTTTCCGCATCCGCGAAGTCGGCGGGCTGGCCGCGCTCATTGCGCCACAGCGGCGTGGCCAGGCGCTCCGGGGCGACATTCTTGTACGCGATGCGGAAGGCGAAGCGGATGAGGCCCGCGCAGTCACGCTGGTCCGGGTGCCACGCACTGTCCTGCTTGCGCACCTGCGCGAGCGCCACGCGCGCCACCTGCCGCCGCAGCAGCACGTCGCGCGTCTCGGGCGCGGGCGCCGCGAGCACGGCCGCTCGAGGCAGCACGTCGCGCGTCTCGGGCGCGGCCGCCTGGAGCAACAGGAGCAGGGACAGGGCGAGCATGGGGGTGTGGGCTCGGGGACTTCAGCCGCCTTCGCCCTCGCCGCCGCTGTCGCCGCTGGCCTGGAGCTCCTTGAGGGCCTCCGCGAGGTTGGTGGGCCAGGCCGCGTGCTTCGGCTTGGGGTCCTGCGCGGGCACGTACACCTCGGCCTGCCCGTCGCCGAGCACGTTCACCCAGGCCAGCACGCGCGTGGTGCCGGGCGTGGCGAGGGGGATGCGCACCATGCGGCGGATTTCGTTGGGCGTGCCCTCGAAGAGGGCGAGGTTGAGGGTGGCCACGGTGTGGGCCTTGTCGCCGCTGGGCCAGTAGTTGGTGGCCACCAGGTACACGCCCTTGGGCGGCGCGCGGTGGATGTAGAGGTACGGGCCGTAGGCGGGCTGGTCGAAGTCGCCGCCCTGCTCGTTGAGGAAGAAGGTGCCGCCGGAGGGGCTGGCGGTGTCGGCCCAGTACACGTGGGCCATCTCCGTCACCTTGAGCTGGTCGCCGGCCTCGCTCGAGTCGGTGGGCTCGTAGATGTGCAGGTCGGTGTAGACGCCGTCGGTGTCGCTGGTGAGGACGACCTTGAAGGGGACGGGCGGAATCTGCGCGTAGCTGGTGGCCTGCGTGCGCGCGGTGCCGGCCTGGTTGGTGGCCATCACCGTGACGATGTTCTTCCCGCTGGCGGCGGGGAACTTGCGGCTGAAGCGGCCGCCGTAGGTGCGCATGAGGTAGCGGTCGCCGTTGATGGAGACCACCACGGGGTCGATGGTGGTGTCGCTGATGGTGCCCTCGACGAGCATCATCCGGTCCACCGTCCACCCGCCCGAAGGCGCGGTGAGGCGGACGGTGGGCAGCGTCTTGCCCTTGCCGATGGGCACGCCCTGCTGGCGCGGGTTGGGGGCGGCGGCGGGCGCTGCCTGCGACAGGAGCACGGCCAGGATGACGGGAAGCATCGCGCGTCCTTGTGGGGAGGAACTCCGCCGGAGCGTGTAGGCGGGGCGGACAGACTGCGGCAGCACGGGCCTCCATTTCAAGTCGCCTGCCAGCCCTCCCTCCAGAGTCCCTCAGAGGGGACCCGTGGTTGGGACCCCTACGAAGCGCGGGTGAAGGGCCACGCGGGGGGTGCGGCCCGTGGCCCTTCTGCCACGCCGGGAGTCTGGGGGGACTCACGAACCGCTCTTGACGCGGCAATCGGACTCAAAGCGCGACCGGCAGCCGAACGCACGCAGAACGGATCCGCTCCAATTCCCTGCGTTGTCGGTCGCTGAATGCCCGTGCTTGAAGGTGGAGTGCCCCCTTGCTGCGGAGCGCCAACTCCAGCGCATGCGTTCGCCGACGCCTCATGGCCCCGTGCTCCAGCACATCCAGCAGGGCCCCACCATTCGCGGGCTGTCCGCGCAGCCAGCGGCCTCGTGTCGAGAAGCCCTTACGTGCCTGAGACCACCACCGAGCCGTCGCCTCAGGAGCTGGCACGGGCAGGCCATCCTCCGGCTTCGGAACGAGGTCCGCGTCCAGGTCTTCCTCTTCGAGCGGAGGCAACGCATCTTCATCCGGGGTCGCAAGTGCGTACCCGCCATCCAGAGCAAGCCCGGTGATGGAACTGAAGGCCTCTCCCGCGAGCCGCGCCACCCGCGCGGGCTGGCGCATCATCTCGAGGCAGGAATCCGCTGCGAGCATCCGACCACTGAATCCCAGAGCCCAGAGCGCCCCCTCACGCCACGCCACCTCTCCGAGCAACGGCAGAATCCCGACCACGTCTTTTTCGTCTCCGCAAAGCGCGAGCAGAACCAACGCCCCTCGAAGCGCCTCACCGCGCCTTCGCACTTCCTGGCGGCACGCATCCCATGCGGCATGAGAACCCGCAACCAGGCCCGCCTCCATGGCGGCCAGACGTATCTCCGGCTCCTCATGGGCGAGCAGTCGCCGCAACACGTCTTCCAGTAGTTTCCCGGGCGGTGGCCTCAATGCCCGCAGGACCGCGACCTGCGCCCTGGCGTCCGCGTTGAGCAGCTGCGGTCCCCAGAAGTCGTTCGGAATCGCCCCTCGGAACGCCAGTACTTCCAGCACCCGGGCATTCCACTCCCCATCCCCGTCCACTGCGCCCGCCAGCAGTGCCTTCTCCAGTCCCGGTCGTCCGCACAACTCCAGCGCGCGCTGATACGCGGACTCCAGGCCTTCGGGCGCGGAGCGCCACATCTGAAACACCTCACTCACCGCATCCTGTCCTGACCCGGCCAACCAGACGAACGCCGCTACGGACAGGTGCTCACGCGTCTCCGGAACCTCCAGCACCGGCTTCACGAACTCCTGAATCACGGGTTCTCCCCCCACCACCAGCCCGTCCAGATGCGCCAGCAGACGCCCTTCCAGCGCGACCACCGCCCTCATGTCGTGACGCTCGGAGCGCAAGGCGCCTTCCCAGCGCCACCAGAGGAAACAAGCCTCGTTGAGGTGCTCCTCGTAAATGCCAGCCATATCCACGGAAGCACCTCCTGTAAGAGGCCTCACGGCAGCTCAAAGCTCCACGCTGATGACAGGCGCCAGGTATGGCCCCACGCTGCCACTGATGTCATAGCGTCCTGGCCATGGAGTCATTCGAGACTGATAGAAGAGGTCGACTTCGAAGAAGGCGCGTTGATACCCACTGACCCGCCGGACATCGTCTCCAAACAGCAGTGCCCGTCCGCTCGGGGAGAAACTCACGGGCAACAGCCTGGGCTCGTGGACTACCAGCAGGGCCACCGCCTCCAGCAGCGAAACCCGCAGCGCCTTCATTTCGCCGTCACGAAACTGGCAGACTCCAGAAAGTTGGATGGATGAGACGCCATCCGCCCGGACATATCTGGAGGCCAGGAGAGCCAGGCCCGGACCCGAGAGAGCGGGGACCGAGGAGCCAAGCTCCTCCCGGAAGACGGGGAGTCGCCGATGAAAACCCGAGGTTCGCATGCACTTTGCCCAATAGCCTCGCCTTCACTACCTGCGCTTCTTCAAGACCACTGTCGCGACATTGGACTGATGCGCTTCCAGGCCCAGATGGACATGGTAGGTCGCCTCTTCCATGGGAAGTCCGAGGTGGTCGACAAGATTGATGGTGAAGTATCGGGTGAAGAAAGACTGCTCCAGTCGCTCGCGCGGCACCCTGGGATACTCACGTGGGACGGCGGCCATGTCTTCCTGCTGCAGCACCGCCACGTAGGACGCACCGGAACTCGCGTTGACGGCCATCACCGTCATATGGCTCTCGATGACTCCAAACCTCGAGCCGTAGGCCATGCTGAAACGGTAGGTCACACTGACGGGAACGTAGGCGAACGACCCGCCTTCCAGGGCGCTCTCGCCCGGGGAGTAGCTCACCTCGGGAGGAGCCGAAATTCGGATGCCGACCGCCTCTGGCTCCAATTGCGGCGAGAATGGCGTTGGATGCCGCGTTCCCGCCGGGACCTCAAAAACCGTCGCGTATGCCTCGGCCATATCCCGACTCCCAGGTGGCACCTGAGCCATGCACGCCAACCCAGGCAGCGTTAGCACGGCAACCAGGGTATTGAAACAAGAGCGCATCGTCACGAGAACGGCTTGAGCCCGGGATTCTCTCCGCCCAGGTCGAGGCCGCGAAGCGAGCGGGTACATACCTCGCAGAAGCGATTGCTTCGCCCCTTGTGGTACGCATCGAACATCACGCACTTGTTGCCATGATGGTTACAGTGCCGCCCGTTCTTCACGTAATAGGTCGTCTGCCCTGCGGGCACCATTCCGACCTTATGCCCCGCTTCGTGAACCAGGGTCGAGCGTATCTCATCGGAGGCGCGATCCTTCCAGTGCGTGCGGGTCGCGACACAGATGAGATTGCACCAGGGGAAACTGACTCCGTTGGTGAAGTCGGTGACCAGATACTTGAATGAAACCCTTCCTTTGGCCCCCTGGGGCAGATGGCTGAGGTCCACGGTGAAAGCGAACGCCCGGCCTTCTGGATCCGGGTCCCTTGGCTTGAGACGTGAGCGGTCTATCACGAACGTCCGGCCATCCCCGTCCTCCTCCACGAACTTCCCCTCCAGGAACCAGCGATTCAAGGCATGTTCGGCCGGAGTGGTGCCCACGTCCCACAATGGGTTCATGGCATATACATCGAACTCCGCGGCCATCTCGTCGATCTCGGCTTTGGAGTCGTAGTCCTCCGTGAGTTTCTCCGCCAGCTGGTCAACGAGGATGGCGGCGAAGCAGAACGGGTCTTTGGCTCGGGAATATGCCTCCCCAGCAAGCCTGACGATGGTCGAGTTCCACTCCGCCTTCTCGATGATCCCCGGTCCCTGCACCATCTCCCTGGCCGGTGGAATTCCGACAAGCTTGATGAAGTGCTTCTCCCCTTCGTTCTGGAACTCGTCCTCCAGATGAGCCGTCAATTGCCGTGGGCTGACAGTCACATGGTCCAGGTGGATCATCTGGTAGAAGAGAATCCGTCGGGTCTCCACGACTTCAGGCAGGTCTTTCTCCTCGCCCGAGTTGCTCTTGATCTTGAAGCTGAATCTGTCACCGCCCGCTGAGGACAACGCTACCTTGAAGTGAACCTTGCCGTCCCGCTTCGCGTCGATGCCGGTCCTCTCCACTCCGGGCTCGCCGGTCAGCACCTCGGCACGGAGCATCGGCGAAGGAGCGTTATCGCCCTCTGGAACGATGACTAGCGTGGCCTCGACGCCCGGCGAATCGAACCCTGCGTCAATGTAGACTTCACGCCCCATATGCTCCTCGCTTTCGACACCATGTCCGAGGAAGCGTGAGCGTTTCACAGCTTCGGTGTCTTGCGAGGGAAGGTTCACCCACTGGATGCGAGCAGCCATGCGTGTGCTCCATGTGCCTGAAGAGAGCGACCTGCATCAACGGCCATCACGTCCCCTCGTCGTACTCTTTCCTGGTGGAGAACCTGGCTGAGACCAGCCGGACCTCCTGCTCGGACTCTTCCGGCAAGGGCACCACGACCAGGGGAGGCTGCACCTCGGGAAACGGGGGCGTGTTGGGTGAAGACCCCTTGTTCTGGACCATCATGTCCCCGAGACGGCATACATTCTCGCCGTCCATCTTCACATCAAAGGAGTAGTTGACGAACTCGGCCTTGCCCTTGGTTCCGCCCGACACAACCCCTCCAGCGCTCCCAGCCTCATCTCCCGTGCTGGTGGAGAAGCTCGAGCCCTTGAGCATCACGGGATTGCCATCCACAGTCACTGTCTTGCTACCTTGTGCTGTGTCCGTGGATTGCGCGACATTGGGGTAGGGAATCGGAACAGGCCCGGCGGGGGTGGGGGTCTTACAGACATCAGGGAACGCCGTGGCCACGCCGTTACTCGACTTGTGAACCACCGTCCGACCATTGACGTTGACGTTATTGGGCATACCACCTCATCAAGCTTCAATCTGGTGCGTGCAGGATGCACGCGGTACGTGTTTCGCCATCAGACGATGCCCAGAGCAGCGCGCGTGCCGTGGGAGCATACCTGCGGGCAAATGCACGACAAGCCATGGCGGCATACAGCCCTCCTGAAGCAGCACCCACGTCCCCAAGGCAATCGCTCGGGTGCCAGAGCGCCTGCTGCGGAGTCAGTGCCTCGCCCAACCGTGCGAGACAAAGGCCCCACTCGTGAGCACGGTAGCTCTCGCCATTGAGGTTGCAGATCGTCCAGAAGGGCTCCTCCCGGACCGAGTCCCCACATGCGCTCCGGATGGCCTGGGTCAAGCCCTGCCCGGTGGAGAGCTTCGCGCCCTCCACGGTATTGGGCTCCGTTGACGCTCCAATACGTCCAATCCGGGCCAGAACAGGCCGGTTTCGAGTGCGCGCCTGTTTCTTCAATTCCACGAGGAACGCGGTTGCGCACTCCCCAGGAATGAAGCCGTCCACATTGCGTGCGCTTTTCAAGCGCCAGGCCTCGTCCAGCCACCGGAGCGTCGCGGGGTCGAGATATGAGTCGACTCCGACGAGAATGCAGAACCTGCATGCGCCCTGTTGCAACAGCTTCACTGCCTCGACCAATGCCGTAAAGGTGCCTGTGTGCCCATCCTGGTAGACAACGGTGGGTACCGGAGGAGCGACAGCCAGTCTCTCGAAATAGGCGGAGAGGAACTCCGACGCGGACAATGGCTCCGGGCGTCCACTTCCGCTCCGGGGCAGACTGAAGAGAAAACGCGTGTCCTCCAGGTCTCCGCGAGCCAGTCCGGAATTGGCAATGACTTCCTTCAAGGGCGGTAGGGCCAGTTCCAACAGTCGCTCAAGCCGTGGCACTGGCTCCAGCAAGGGAAGGAAGGAAGACACCCTTGCAGGCTCGGGCTCTACCAGGGCAGGAGCGGGCGTACGGGGCAGGAAGAATGGGTGCGAGGAGAAGCGAGCGATACGGGCGCGCAGCGAAGCACAAGTCGATGCCGCGGAGTGACCCACCGGGGACACCGCTCCCAGCGCAGTGATGACGACCTCGCTTGCCTCGTGGGTACTCAATTCCCCCCCGTTCGGCACGACACCGCTACCTCTTCGAGGTACAGAAAGGCGCGCGGGCACGGCACCGTCACCTTCCAGGACAGCGTGACCCAGCGCTCATCGGTATTGATGACGACCGTGTCCAGGACAGGCGCATGCTGCGCTCTTCGTCCTCGCAGCTTGACGGATATGTCCGGACGCAGGCCGGGAAGAGCGAATGCCAATGGCCCACCTCGCGAGGCGCCCAGGACCTGAACCGACTCCCCTCCTCTCAGGTGGGGTCTGGCGATCAGCCCCTGGGAAGCCGCGTTGTAGAAGCGCTCGTCGAAGTCCTGGGGCAGCAATGGGAATCGCTCCTGCCTCCAGAGCTGGTCGTAGGTGCCCGCATAGCCGCAGCGAGGCTCCCATTGAGGAGCAATGAAGCCGAAACCCACGGGTGCGGGTCTGCTGTCCCATTGGCGAATGAGGTTCTGAGGGTCTTCCAGATTGGGCAACGCCAGGCCGTCCAGTCGCCCGTCCGACCTCCGCGCCGCGAAGCCCGTCCCCACGGGATTCCGTCGGTCCTGGACGTTCGCCGCGGAGTCCATTCCTCCAAAAGCCCGTTCGTAGATGAGCGGCATCCGTTCGAAGGGAACCGGGTTCGACATCTGCCATGTCCCAAGGAGTTTGAACCAGACACGATCCCCAAAGGCACGAACCACCTTTCGCAATGTGCCTACCCGTAGCTCCACGTCCAAGACCTTCACGGGCCCCGTCATGGAGCAGGCATGTCCCAGCAGAACAACATCTGTTCCACTCTTGGTCGAGCAACTCTCGGACGCTGCGGTCAGGCTCGAAGCGGCGGCATCTCCCCGATAGGAGTCGCTTCGATGAATCGGGACCTGGGTCTCTGAAAGGCGAAGAGGCCCTCCTGCATCACGAATGTCAAACGTGCCTTTGACAATGAGCACCGCGGCTTCATGCCCATCCGCCCCTACCCACGGGATGAGCGCTGCTTCCAACGGGCTCCTGTTCTTGATGCCAAGCAAGATGCTCCCCCCGCGACAGGGCAACTTGCGCGACATGCCCCCCTCGACAACAGACAGTCTAGCTCCTTTCAAATGGCAGACTAGCGGGTCGAAGATGACAGCAAGGGTTCAAACCTGAAATACTCGACCACGCCGAGCTCTCACATCAGAGCAGTTTCGCCCCGGCGCCCGCCGGGTTGGCGCACGGAGGCACGGACCTCGAAAGGTTCGTCTCCCAAGTCGGGCGCTGCGGCCCATGAAGGATACGGACGGCCATGATTCACGGATTGGATCACGTTCAGCTCGCCATGCCCCGGGGCCAGGAGCCCCAGGGCCGGGCCTTCTACGGCGGACTGCTCGGGCTGGGTGAGGTGCCCAAGCCGCCCGAATTGGCGAAGCGCGGGGGCCTCTGGTTCGAGCTCGCGGATGGACGTGGGCTGCACCTCGGCGTGGAGGACCCCTTCCTGCCCGCGAAGAAGGCCCACCCGGCCTTCCGCGTGTCGACGCTGGATGCACTGGCGGAAGCACTGCGCGCCGCGGGGCACCCGGTGACGTGGGACGACTCGGTGCCGGAGGTGCGGCGGTTCCACAGCGCGGACCCGTTTGGCAACCGGCTGGAGTTCCAGGCCGTGGGGCCTCACGGAGGCTGAGCCTTCCCGTCACACGGGTGCGGTCAGCCGTTCTCCTCCGCGCCCCCTGCCCTACGGGACGGCCGGTACGGTGCTGCTCCGGCCCGCTGCCTGCGCTTCGCCTCCCCGGCCCGAATCTTCACGGGGACAGGAGCCGAGCCATGCCCACCACCTACTGCCTCACCCGCTCCGAGTTCGTGACGGTCCGCGAGCACTCTCCCGACGCGCTCGTGGTGGAGGTCGAGTACTCGCCCCAGGGCTCGCCACCGCCGCCCCACTTCCACCCGTCCCAGTACGAGCGCTTCGAGGTCATCGTCGGCGCCCTGCGCGCCGTGGTGGACGGGAAGGTGCACACGCTGCACGCCGGGGACGTGCTCGACGTTCCCCAGGGCGCGGTGCACCAGTTGTGGAATCCCGGCGACACGCCCACGCACGCCACCTGGAGCACGCGGCCCGCCGGGCGCACGCGGGAGTGGTTCGCCGCGCTGGACTCCACCCAGCGCGAGGGCCGCGCAGGGAGGAAGGGCATCCCCGGTCCGCTCGCCCTCGCCGTGCTGCTTACGGCCTACCGCGACACCATCCGGCTCGCACGGCGGCCCCGGTTCCTGGTGGGTGCGGCGCTCGGGGCGCTCGCGGCGGTGGGGCGCCTGCGAGGTCACCGTCCTCCGGCTCCGCCACGCCCGACGCCCGTTCGGGCGGTCTGAAGAGCGCGGCGGCTTGCGTGCGCGAAGCCGCCACACGCGGTGGACGGCTCCACCGCGTGCCAGCGGCTGTCCGTTACGGAGTCGCGGGCTGCGTGTCCACGGGCTTCGCTTCCTGCGGCTGCTCGCCCTGCTTCTCACCCTCGGGAGCCTCCGCGGCGGCCGGCTTGGCTGCGGACTTCTCGCCAGCGGGCTTCTCGCCAGCGGGCCTCTCGCCAGCGGGCTTCTCACCAGCGGTCTTCTCACCAGCGGGCTTCTCGCGCTTGGCGGCCACGGCGGCCTGGCGGACCAGCTCGCGGGCCTTCTGGGCGACCTTCGGCGTGGGGGCCAGAATCATGAACATCAGACGCCCTTCCATCCGGGGCGGCTGCTCCACGATGGCCACTTCCTTCAGGTCCTTCGCCACGTCGTCGAGGATGGCGGTGCCCTGCTCCTTGTGCGTGATTTCACGCCCGCGGAACTGGATGACGACCTTCGCCTTGTTCCCGTCCTCGATGAACCGCCGCATGTTGCGGACCTTGAACTCGTAGTCGTGTTCCTCCGTCTTCGGACGGAGCTTCACTTCCTTGAGCAGGACCGTCACCTGGGCGCGCTTCGCCTCGGCGGCCTTCTTCTTCTCCTCGTACTTGAACTTGCCGTAGTCCATGATCTTGCAGACCGGTGGACTTGCCATGGGGCTGATTTCGACGAGGTCGAGCCCCTCGGTACGAGCAAGGTCGAGAGCCGCTTCGAGCGGCATGACTCCGAGCTGCCCGCCGTCGGACCCCACGACGCGGACCTCGCGAGCGCGGATACGGCGGTTGGTCCTCTGATCGCGGCTCCCGCCGCGGCTGCTTCTCTGTTCGCGAATGATGTGAAGCTCCTTTGAAATTCGGTTTCAGCCCTGTCGCCTCTAAAGGTGTGACAGGTCACTTCGGTACAACAAGCTGCCGGACAGGGATGTGAGGCAGCCCACTCTTCCCGCGTCCAGCGCCTGGCAGGTCGCTTTCCTTATACAGGAGCGCCTCCAGGTGCCCGCTCGCCCGGAAGGAGGGGGTCGCCGCGCCGGACTCTCCCCGACCCGGGACGGTAACGCCAGAGATAACGCAGATCCCGCCCCCCTGCCGTGGAACCCCACGGCCGGTGACAGTGCCGGAGCGGTAACGGACGGCACGGAAGTGGGGCGGACAGGGCGCATTTCGAGGCCCGCCATCATGGGCCCCTGAAGCGCTCGGTTCCAGGACCCCCCAGGAAATCCCGCGCGCATTGTCACGGGTCCAGCGTTCCCCAGCCCCAAGGTCATGCTTCAGGACACGGGGCCTGTACTCCTGACACCTACCTGACCCGGTTTGACCCGGATTCATGGAAATTGGGATTTCGAGCACCGGCCCGGGACAGGTGCCGGGGCCTGCCGGGCAGCAGAGGGCCCGCCCGCCCGCCGTAGTGCGGGCGGAGAGGCGGGCTGGCTCACGCGGGACGTGAGCGCTTGGGGACTTCGACGCGGTCGAGGTCCCTCGCGGCGACCACGTCCGCCACCAGGGGCTTCGCCTCCTCGACGAAGGGCGCGGTGTCCTCGTAGCGCTGCGAGAAGTGCGTGAGGACGAGGCGACGCGCCCGCGCTTCCCGGGCCAGCTCCGCGGCCTGGAGCGCCGTCATGTGGAAGTGGTCGTGCGCCTCCTTCCGCTCGGTGTCCAGGTACGTCGACTCGCAGACCAGCAGGTCCACGCCCCGGGCCAGGTGCGTGGCGCCGGCGCATGGGCGCGTGTCCATGACGAAGGCGAAGGCCTGGCCGGCGCGCGTCTCGCCCATCTCCTCCACGCGCACCGTGCGGCCGCCCACCTCCACCGAGCCGCGCCGGAGCAGCTCGCCCGTCAGCGGACCGGAGACGCCGGCCTCCGCGAGCCGTCCCGGGTGGAGCTGCACGCGCGCGTGCTCCTCGAGCCGGAAGCCGTAGGTGTCCACCGCATGCTCCAGCTTCGCGGCGGACAGCTTGAAGCCCTTCGTCTCCGCGAGCACGCCGTCCTCGGAGATGGGGCGCGGGATGATGGTGGCGGCGTCCATGAAGATGGTGGCGTGCCGGAGCCGCTCGAAGAAGGCCTGTCCCGACGCCGGGTAGTAGACCTCCACGGGGTGCTTCGCGCGGTCCAGCGACAGGCGCTGGATGATGCCGGGCAGCCCGAGCGCATGGTCCCCGTGGAAGTGGGTAACGCAGATGCGGGTGACCTGGGTGGCGGACAGGCCCGCGAGCGTCATCTGCCGCTGGGTGCCCTCTCCGGGGTCGAACAGGATTCCCTCCTCGTCCCAGCGGAGGAAGTACGCGTTGTGGTTCCGGTGGCGCGTGGGCACCTGGCTGGCGGAACCGAGGACGATGAGCTCGCGGCTGGACATGACTGGGGCTCCCCCATGCGAAGAATGGCACCCCGACGGGGCCTCATGCACGGGACTGACAGCGAGCGGTAACGCTCAGGAGAAGCCGCGCGGAGGCATGGCCGGCGAGCGGTGCAACCAGTTGTCCTCGGGGTACGTGGCGGCGGCGTCGATGAGGTGCAGCGAGTAGGCGTGGCGGCTCTTCGGCGAGGTGTTGGGGCCGCTGCGGTGGGGCAGCAGTCCGTGGAGCACCACGAGGGTGCCCTTCCCCACCTCCAGCGGCACCATGCCCTCCTCGGGCACGGGCGTGGCGTCGAGCACGCGGAAGGCGGTGCCTCCGCCCTCGGCGCGGACGAAGCGCTTCTTCAGGCCCAGGCGGTGGCCTCCGGGCAGCGCCCACAGGCAGCCGTTCTCCAGCGTCGCGTCCTCCAGTGCGAACCAGAAGCCGAGGCAGGTGAGCGGCTCCGTGTAGAGGAACGTGGAGTCCTGGTGGGAGCCCACCTCGCCGCCGATATGGGGCTGCTTGAAGATGTACATGGATTGCAGGAGCAAGGGCTTCCGCAGTCCCAGCTCGGAGGACAGTGACGCCAATTGTGGCGTGCGGGAGAACCGGTCGAAGCGCGGGTCCAGGTCGTGGAGCGCGTGGCCTATCTTGTTGATGGACAGCGCCTTGTCCTGTCGCAGCGAGCCGTCCGGACGGAAGGCGCCCTCCTCGAAGAAGAAGCGGATGCGGTCGCCTGAGGAGAGGAAGTACTCGTCGGACGTCCGGGTCTGCTCGCGGGTGGTGAAGACGGAGACGGTCTCCGGCTGGAAGCCGGCGACGAGCTCCTCCGCGCGGGCCTTCAGCGCGTCACAGTCCGCCGCGGAGACGAACCCTGGGAGCACGAGGTAGCCCTGCTGCTCGAACTGTGCGGCCCGGTCCGTCATCACAGCCTCCCGAGCGCCGGGAGAGGTGCCTCCAGCGCGCTCGGGACTATCTCACGGGAGGCCGGGCATCCGCCCCCGCGAGGGGGAACAGGCCACACGCGTAGCGGCCGTGGCCAATGCCCCGGTTCGAGATGAAATCTTACTCCACGGAGAGGTTATCAAACGGTTTACCCATGAGGTAGTGTCCTCGCCCGGGCGGAGCAAACCGCCCCATTCCGGCAGGGGCTCTCATGGGGACACGACGGGCAATGCAGGACCTGGCGCCGGCCTCCCTCCCACCGGGTACGGAGGTCGGTTCCTGGCGCGTGCTGGAGCGACGGGGCCGCGGCAACTACGGCGCCGTCTACCGCGTCGAGTCCGTGGACGGCTCCGGCCCCTTCGCCCTCAAGCTGGCCACGCACCCGGTGGACCCGCGCTTCGACCGCGAGGCGGAATTGCTCGCGCGCATCCGCCACTCCGGCGTGCCCCGCCTTCACGCGCACGGATTGTGGCCGCATCCGGCGGGCCCGTTCCCCTTCCTCGTCATGGAGTGGGTGGAGGGCCAGCCCCTCTATGACTGGGGATTGGAGCAACACCCCACGTCGCGGCAGGTGCTGCGACTGCTCGCGCAGGTGGCCCGCGCCCTGGACGCCACGCACTCTGTGGACGCCGTCCACCGGGACGTGAAGGGCGACAACGTGCTGGTGCGCGTGAGCGATGGAGAGGCCATCCTCACCGACTTCGGCGCGGGCCATTTCCGAGGCGCGCCCACGCTCACGGCCCCACCGCTACCTCCCGGAACGCCACCGTATCGAAGCCCGGAGGCCGTTCGCTTCCAGTGGGACTACCGCAGCCACCCCACCGCCCACTACGCCGCCCAGCCCGCGGATGACGTGTACGCCCTCGGCGTCACTGCGTACCGGCTCGTCACCGGGACGTACCCGCCGCCGCCGCGCGGCACCGGCGCGGAGGAAGGCGACGTGGCACCCCTGCTTCCTCCGCGCCTGCGCAACCCCGCCGTGTGCGGGGAACTGGACGCGCTCATCCTTCACATGCTCGCGGACCCTCCCGAGGAGCGCCTCGGCGGTGGCAGCGCGGCCGTTGTCGCCCGTGCGCTGGAGGAGGCGATGCGCACGGCGAGCCCCCTGGCCGACCTGCCGCTCTCCGTGCCCGCCGCGCAACCTGACGTGAAGAGTGCCGGATACGAGCCCTCATGGGTTCGCACCGGAGAAGGCGTCGCTCACGCACAGGACGCCGGACACGTGCCTTCTCGCACCGACACGCCGGTCATCGAGTTCGCCCCCGCACCTCCACCACTCCCAGCGCATCCATCGCGAGGCGCGCACGCTCCCTCGCCTCCGCCACGGAGCGGGCCTCACCCAGAACCTCCGTCACCCAGCTCGCACGGCCCCGCGGATTCACTACACGACGCAGACAGGTGGCCCTGGCTCGCGGTGGCCACGGTCGTCGTGTCCCTGCTGTCCGCGGCGACCGGCTGGTTCCTGCACCCCACCCATGCTGATTCCCCCATGGCCCAGGCTTCTGCGCACGAGGAGACCCGAGACGGCGGCACGGTGGCCGTGGGCGACGCCGCCGTGGCCTCACCGGTGACCATCCTCGCGCCGGTGCCCTCCTTCAGCCTGCCGCCCGGACTGAGCCTCCCCATGCCGGACCGTCCCTTCCCCGGCCAGCGCAAGCCCCCCTGCAACCGCAAGGGCGAGGTCGAGCTGCGCGGCGGCTGCTGGTACGAGCTCGCCCGCGTGAAGTCCCCCTGCGACGAAGACGCCTACGACTACAAAGGGGCCTGCTACCTGCCCTCCTTCCCGGTCCAGCGCCCACACACCTCGGCCCCGGCCACGCACCCGAGCCCCTGAGCCACGCGAGCACGGCCACGCGGACGTCCTCCGCCCCACGGAGCCTCACCTCCGCGCTCGCGCGAGCCCTGGAGACTGTGAGAGACCCACGGGCATGAAGCGTCACGCCCAGGCCACGGAACGCAACCGCGAGCCCCTGCTCGCCGTCCTTCGCGAGGTGCTGCCCGCCTCCGGCACGGTGCTGGAAATCGCCAGCGGCACCGGTCAGCACGCCGTCTTCTTCGCCCGCGCCTTCCCCGGCCTCCGCTGGCAGCCCACCGACATGGAGCCCGAGTCGCTGGAGAGCATCGCCGCGTGGCGCGCCGAGGAGTCCCTGCCCAACCTGCTGTCGCCGCTCGTGCTCGACGCGAGCAGCGACACGTGGCCGGTGTCCTCGGCGGACGTCATCCTCAATGTGAATATGATTCACATCTCTCCCTGGGCCTCGTGCCAGGGGTTGATGCGCGGCGCGGGCCGGGTGCTCGCTCCGGGTGGGTGCCTCGTCATGTACGGCCCCTACTTCGTCGAGGGCCGCGAGACGGCGCCCAGCAACCTCGCCTTCGACGCGTCCCTGCGCGAGAGGAACGCGGCCTGGGGCGTGCGCCAGCTCGGCGCCGTCACCGCCGAGGCCGCGCGTCACGGCCTGGAGCGCGAGCGCGTGGTGGACATGCCCAGCAACAACCTCACGCTCGTCTTCCGCAAGCGCCCGAGTCCCTGAACGGCCGGCCCTCCAGGGTACACCAGCCCCGGCAATGAAGCCCCGCTGACATCCGCCGGGAAAGAATGCGGACCGGAGCACATGCACTGAGGTGCCTCCCCCTTTACGGGGCCGCCGACCGCCACTAACACCAGGGGTGGCAGCCGGGCCGCCGTGGCATCCAGAGGCGGAGAGGGGAAGGCATCCAATGCCGGATTCAGGCGCGAAGGCCGGCAGCCTCGAGGGCGCGCTGTTCGCCTCCGTCATCCACGCCCGCGCGCGCCAGGCCCCGGACCGCCGGCGCTCCTTGTGGCTGCTGCCGCTCATCCTCGGCGTCCATGCCCTGGCCCTCGTGGGCCTCACCACCGTCTGGCATGGAGACCCCGGGGGCAACACCCGCGCCACGGACGGCGCCGGGGACCTGGTCCTCCGGCTCGTTTCGGCGCCGCCTCCACCGCCCGCCGCCACGAAGTCCTCCGCCCCGACGTCCAACGTCGCCCGGAAGACGGTGGCACGCCGGCCCCGCCCCATCCCGAAGCCCACCCTTCCGACGCCCGGGCCCGCGCCTGTCGAGCCACCGAAGCCTCCCGCCGAGAAAGCACCGCCGCCCACTCCGGACCCCGCCGACGAGGGCGGCACCGACGTGGCGGCCGCGACCCCCGGGGGCATGCCGAGCGGAATCGCGGGAGGCGTGGTGGGCGGCCTCGTGCGCGGCGTGCTGGGCGCGAGCAACCCGGGACTCGTCCTCACACCGCCGCCTCGCCCCACCGAGCAGCAGCTCGCCACGTGGCGCGAGCAGTACTTCGAGACGATGTTCCGAGACCGCTTCGAGAACGTGCGCTACCCGCACCAGGCGGCCATGGCCGGCATCCAGGGCAAGCTGGTGGTGCGCATCTCCGTGGGCGCGCGGGGCCAGATTCTCGACCTGGGGGTGCTCGGCTATTGCCCTCACTACGTCCTCTGCGACGCCGCGATGAAGGCCGTGCGCGACGCCGCACCCTTCCCGCCGCCACCGCCGGAGCTCGGCGGGCGCGTCACCGTGGAGCTGCCCTTCAACTACCACCTGCGCTGAGCGTGGCCGGTCCGGCACCCGAGGGCACCGGACCGGCACGCCGCGTCCCGTGACTACTGCTGCACGGAAGCGCCCGCCGCCTGGAGCGCCCGCCGCGCCCGCGCGTGCGAGAGGTTCCACTCGGGCCACGAGCTCTCGGCCGGCAGTCGCTCCGCGTACTGGCGCAGCAGCTCCGTCTGCCACCCGGGCGCCGTGGCCGTCTCACGCACCAGCTCGGGCACCGCGTCCGAGGAGAGGCCGGAGAGGTAGCTCACGTCCGGGCTGCTCGAGTCGGTGGCGCGGGCGATATTGAATCGGACGATGAGCGCGTCCGGGTTGACTGCGTTCACCGCCAGCACCGCGCCCAGCGCCGTGACGAAGGCGCCGATGGCGAAGCGCTCGGGCCGCCACCACAGCGTCACCGCCCGCCACGTCAGCACCGCGCCCAGCGCGAACATGAACACGTGCGTGAAGAGGCGCAGGCGCGTGTAGCCGAAGGCGTCCTCGTAGAGCGTCATGCGCTTCACCGCCGAGGCGACGATGACCACCGTGAGCGCCACCATCAGCGAGGCCCCCACGCGGAAGGCCCCTTGCGCCAGCGGAGACTCGCGGCGCGTCCACCGCGCCAGCGCCATGACGAGCCCCAGCGTCATCATCGACACGAGCAGCAGCTCGAAGAAGCCGCGGCGCGCGTACTCCGCATAGGTGTAGCCCTCGGCTGGCGACGAGGCGCCGCCGATGAACAGGTACGCCACCTGGAAGCCCGCGAAGACGAGGAAGAGCGCGTCCACCGCGAGGATGAGCGTGAGCGCCTCGGTGAGCCCCAGCCTCGGCACGGCCGGAGCGGCCTCGGCCTCGCCAGACTCCTGGCCCCGGCGACGGCGCAGCGCGTGGCCGAGCGCCGCCGCCGCCACGCACGCGGAGAACCCCACCCCGAACGCCCGGCCGAGGGTGCTGCCGAACAGCTCCCCCAGGTTGACGGCGAAGAGCCGGTTCATGGCCCCGGCGAAGGCCGCGTCCGCGGACTGCAGGAGGACACAGAAGACGAGCAGCACCGGCAGGGCGATGAGCACCCCGCGCGCGAAGGGCAGCAGGCGCGGTGCGTGCTCGCGCGCGGCCCGCAGGTCCACCGAGTCACGGACGAGCGCGGGCGGGTACAGCAGGCCACGGAACGTGGAGGACAGCGCCACCAGCGGGTAGCCCAGGAGCCCCAGCCGCTGCACCCGGCCCGCCGCCCAGAAGTGCGTGAGCAGCAACAGCAGCGCGGCCGAGGTCAGCACGTTCAGCACCAGCAGCCACGAGCTGGCGCGCACCGCGACGAAGCCGGAGATGACGAGCAGCGGCGCCGCGAGCCATGCGTTGGGCCGCGCCCGCTGCCAGCCCTCGCGCCCGCCGAGCAGCACGAGCGTCCCCAGCAGCGCCGTCACCACCAGCGGGAAGGACGCGCCCCACAGGGGCCGGTCCAGCAGCACCTCCGCGAGGACACCCAGGCCCAGGGCCGCCGCCAGCGTGGCGCGAGGCGCGCGGACGTGGGGCAACAGCGGCGTGGCGGGAGCCGCCTGCCGGTACGAAGCAACGGCCCCGCCGTCGTCGTGCGAGGCGCTCCTGGAAGGCATCGGCCGGGACGACGACGTCCTCGACGGAGCGGTTCCGGGGAACGATGTCCTGGGAGGCGTGGGCCGGGGCGAGGTGGCTCCAGCGGACGACTCCCCTGGAGGCGTGGACTCCGACGACGACGCCAGGAACGGCGAGGAGGGCGAGGCCCCCGGCGACGACGCCAGTGACGGCGCGGAGGGCGGTGCCCCGAGGGACGTGGAATCAGGCGGAACGGACGTGCTCATGACGGCGCACCTCGGACTGGAGACGACTCCAGGATGCGCATGTCCCCGGCGAGAAAGACCGCCTGTGGGGTGAGCGGTCGCACCCGGACGCCGGACGGTCCGTCACCTCCCCTGGCCGGCGGGGCCGGCACGGCGCCTCAGCGGCGGGCTCCGGCCCTCAGCAGCTGTCGGCTCCGGTACGGTGGCGCGGCGGCCCGCACGCTTCCTCAGGCCAGCCGCGGCTTCAGCTACCCGGCGCGCATCCAGCCCTCGCGCTCCAGCAGGTCCGCCACGCGGGCGGCCACTTCGTCGCGGATGCGCTCCACCTGCGGCAGGGAGCGGCCCTTCGGGTCCTCCAGCGGCCAGTCCTCGCGCTTCAGCCCCGGCACGTTGGGGCACGCCTCGCCACAGCCCAGGGTGATGAGCCAGTGCGCGTCCTGCGCCAGCGCATCCGTCAGCAAGCGGGGCTTCGCGTCTGCCAGGTCGATGCCGATTTCGCGCATCGTCTCCAGCACTTCCGGGTGCAGCTGCTCCGCGGGCTGCGTTCCCGCGGACACGGCGCGCGCCTTGTCCGGGTCCGCCATCACATTGAAGAACGCCGCCGCCATCTGCGAGCGACCGGCGTTATGCACACAGGCGAAGATGACCTTGTTCATCTCACTACCCCCTCCACTTCCTGCACGTCTGCGCGCCCCTCCCCCGCACGCGATGACTGTTCATGCCGCCCCCCACGGGCGGCGTACCGCGTGAGGCTGGCACATCTGGAGGTCGGATGCTCGCGAAGAGAGCTTGCAAGCCCCCGTCTGCCCGCTTGTGTCTGTCTTTACGCAGTCCGTCATGGACGCCCGCTCGTCCCAGGGGCGGGGTGACGACGCCCCTACCGTTCCCCACCTGCGGGCCGGAGCGCCGGAGGCTGGCCGCCCGGGGAGATGCATAGGTTGGACGGAGCCATGCACCACATTCCCACATGGATATGGGCCGTCTTCTGGGCAGTGGTGCTCGCGCTCATCGTCGTGGACCTGATTGCCCACCGCGGGCGCCGCGGCGAGTCCCACCGGGCCGCCATCATCTGGAGCGGCGTGTGGATTTCCGCGGGGCTGCTCTTCAACGTCCTCGTCTGGCGCGTCTTCGGCGCGCGCGCGGCGCAGGAGTACCTGGCCGCGTACTTCATCGAGAAGAGCCTCAGCCTCGACAACGTCTTCGTCTTCCTCGTCATCTTCCGCAGCCTGGGCATTCCCCAGCGGGCCCAGCACAGCGTGCTCTTCCTGGGCATCTTCGGTGCGCTCGTCTTCCGCGCCCTCTTCATCTTCCTGGGCGCGGCGGCACTGGAGCGCTGGAGCTGGGTGGCCTACGTCTTCGGCGCCATCCTCCTCATCACCGCCTGGCGCGTGTTTCGCGAGGACCCGGCCCAGCAGCAGGAGAACAAGGCGGTGAGCTGGCTCGCGCACCGGCTGCCGGTGACGCAGGAGGTGCATGACAAGAAGTTCTTCGTCCGGCTCGCGGACGGCCGGCGCGTGGCCACGCCGCTGCTGCTGGCGCTGATGGGCCTGGAGCTGACGGACATCCTCTTCGCCGTGGACTCGGTGCCCGCCGCCTTCGCGGTGACGCAGGACACCTTCATCCTCTACAGCTCCAACGCCTTCGCCATCCTCGGGCTGCGCGCGCTGTACCTGCTCCTGTCCGGCACCGTGGGGCAGCTGCGCTACCTCCACTACGGGCTGGCCGGGGTGCTGGCCTTCGCGGGACTGAAGATGGTGCTGGAGCCGTGGCTCCACGTCACGCCGTTGTTGTCCGTGGGCATCATCGTCGTGCTCATCGGCGCGTCGGTGTGGGCCAGCCTGCGCGCCCGGCGGCGTGAGGCGCGAGGCCAGAAGCAGCCGCGGGAGCACCCCGGGCCCAGGCACTCCACCGAGGTGGAGGCCTGAACCGGGCGCGCCCGTGACGGGTGCTAGTCGTCTTCCTGCGCGCTCGCGCCCTCTGGCGCGTCCGTGGCGGAGCCACCCAGCAGGAAGCTGTCGAAGGCGGAGCTGGCCATCGCCTGCACCTGCTTGTCGTACGTCTTCAGCAGCGCCACGTTGGCGGCCGCCACCTTCCGGCCCTCCGCGGTCAGGTTGCCCAGGCCCGGGTTCGCCTCACCCTTCTCCATGGCCTCGATGGCGGTGCGCAGGTGGGTCTGCGCCTCCTCCGTCTGGGTGCGCTCCTCGTCGGAGAGCGAGTCACCCTCCAGCTTCTTGTCCAGCGCGGCCAGCTGCTTCTCCATCGCCTCGCGGCTCTGCTTCAGCGCCCCCTGGGCCTGCTCCATGCCGTCCGCCATCAGCGAGGTGTAGACGGTGGTGGTGATGGTCTGGAACTCGGCGGGCGACATGCCGTGCTTCTTCAAGCCCTCGAGGTAGGCGGCGCGCACGTCCACCGTCATGGTCATCATCATGTTCGCGGCGTCCACGGCCGCGCCGAAGTTGGCGTTCTTCTTGTCATCGCCGCCGTGCTCCTTCTCGAAGGCGTCGGCCTTCTGCTCCATCGCCTTGAACACCGGCAGCGCCCCCTCGCGCACGGCGAAGTAGGTCTCCAGCCGCTTCGCGTCGAGCGCGAGCACCTCGCCCTCCGGAGGCGCCTGGAAGGCGATGCTCTGGTTGAGCTTCGCCAGCTCCTCTTCCTGGGCCGCGAGCTTCTGTCCGGCCTCGATGCTGCCGCCGAACGTGTTCTTCGCCCACAGGCCGCCAGCCACCAGCAGGCCCACGCCTACCAGGATGATGAGACCGCACCCAACGCCCACGCCGATGAGGACCTTCTTCATGAACCCCTCCACGAGACATGCTTCGTGCCGCCCCCGTGCTAACCGGGCAGGCCCTCGGGGAGCAAGGGGCTCCCGCTCCCCGGCCCTCCTCCCATGGGCACGCTTGCCGGACCTGGGCGCAGAGGAGGCACTCGGGGCGCTTTCCAGCTAGGAGGGAAGCCATGTCCGAACACGCGGGAATGCTCGGGGAGGGCCGGGGTGCGCAGCGCGCGCTCTGGGCCGACGCGGGCTGGCGCCGGTGGGTGGCGGCGTCGTCCGTGGTGCGGCTCAGCGGGACGATGGCGGCCTTCGCCCTGCTGCTCGCGGGAGAGGCGGCCACCGGCTCGTACGCGTCCGGCGCGTGGATGGCGAGCGCCTACGCCCTGGGTGCCGCCGGGGCCGCGCCCTTCGGTGGCCGCGCCATGGACCGGCGCCGGCTGCCGGACGGAATGCTCGGGCCGCTGCTCGTCACCTCCGGGCTGTGCCTGGCACTGGCGGTGTGCAGCGTGCTGCGCGCGCCGCTGCCGCTCCTGCTGGGCCTGTCGCTGGCGCTGGGCGTGGTGCCCGCGGGCGTGTTCGGCGCGTACCGCGCGCTGATGCCCGCGCTGCTGCCGGCCCGCCTCCTGGAGCCCGCCTTCTCCATCGACGCGGTGCTGATTGAAGTGCAGTGGATGATGGGCCCACCGCTGGTGGGCGCGCTCGCGCTGGCGCACCCCGCCCTGGCCCTCGTCACGCTGGCGGTGTGCAACGCGGGTGGCGCGCTCCTCAACCGCCGCCTGTCCCACCGCGAGCCGCCCCCGTCCTCCGCCGCCCCCGGCGAGCGCGTGTCGCTGGCCCCCTTCCGCACCGGCCTTCCGGCACTCATCTACCTGGGCGTCGTGGCCAACGGGGTGAGCTGGGGCCTGGTGGACGCGGCGATTCCTCCGCGTCTGGAGCAACTGGGCGCACGCGCCGAGGCGTGGGGGCTGATGGCCGCGCTGCTGTCCGCCACCAGCGCGGTGGGCGGGCTGCTCGCGGCGCAGTCCCGCACGCCGGGCACCGACGCGGGGGCCCTGCGGCGCGGACTCTTCTTCCTCGCGCTGTGGGGCGCGATGCTGGTGCCCACGGGGCTGATGGGGAGCGCCTGGGGCATCGCCCTGTGGCTGGCGGCGGGCGGCTTCTTCCTCGCGCCGCAGTCCGCGCTCTACATCTCGCTCCTTCAGCGGAAGCTGCCCTCGGACCGGCACGCGGAGGGCTTCGCGCTATTCAACGCGGGCTGGGCGCTGGGCATCGGCGCGGGCAGCGCGGCGGCGGCGGTGCTGCTGGACACCGCGGGCTCACGGACGGCCATGCTGCTGTCCGGCGTGGCCCCCATCGCGGTGGCGCTGGTGGCCCGACTGTCTCGGCACGCGCGCGCCAGCTAGGCGCTCGCGTGGGGCATGTCCCGCGCGGCGACTTCCCGCCCGAGCAGGCGCGGCAGGCGCACCAGGAAGGTGGTGCCCTCGTGCGGGGTGGAGTGGACGCGGAGCCCGCCGCCGTGCGCGTCCACGATGTGCTTCACGATGAACAGGCCCAGCCCCAGGCCCCGGCTGTCGCGCGCGTCCTTGCGCTCGGCGCGCTTCATCGGCTCGAACAGGCGCGGGCGCAGCTCTGAAGGAATGGGCGGCCCCAGGTTGTGGACCGCCAACGCCACCGCCCGGCGCGTGCCGTGCGTGCGCACCCGCACCGGCCCCTGCTCCAGGCTGTGGTGGATGGCGTTGTTCACCAGGTTGGTGATGACCTGCGCCAGCCGGTCCGCGTCCCACAGGCCGCGGCCGTCGCCGCTGCACTCGATGACCAGCCGCCGCTCCGGGTTGGCGAGCTGCACCTCGTCCACCACCTGTCGTGTCAGCTCGTGCAGGTCGAGCGCGCGGGGCTGCATGGGGATGCCGCCGCCCAGGCGCGCCTGGGTGAAGTCCAGCACGTCGCGCAGCATGCGCGTGGCGCGCTCGGCGCTGGAGAGGATGCGGCCAATGACCTTGCGCTGCCGCTCGTCCAGGTCCTCCCGCCGCAGCAGCGTGGTAGTGGCCATGGTGATGGCGGAGATGGGGTTGCGCAAGTCATGGCTGACGATGCCGATGAGCAACTGCTCGAACTCCGCCCGGCGCTTCGCCTCCATTTCCGCGGCGCGCTGCTCGCTGACGTCCTGCATGGCGCCCACCATGCGCGCCGCGCGGCCCGCGGCGTCGCGAATCACCTGGCCCCGGTCCGAGATGACGGCCCACGTCCCATCCCCGCGCTGGAAGCGATACTCGTCCGCCCAGTGGCTCTCGCCATGGTCGATGACGGCCTGCATCTGCCGGCTCACCCGCGCGCGGTCCTCGGGGTGGATGCGCCGCGTCCACTCGTGGATGTCGAGCACGTGGTGGGACGGCAGGCGGAACTGCCGGGCGGCCAGCTCGCTCCACTCGATGTGGCCGGTGTCGAGCTCCCAGTCGTAGATGACGTCGCTGGTGGCGAGGGTGGCCAGGCGGTAGCGCATCTCCGACTGGCGGAGCACCTCCTGCGCGCGGTGCCGCTCGGTGATGTCGAGCGACACGCCCGCCACGCTCACCACCTCGCCGTCCGCCCCCAGCACGGGCGAGATGCGCGTCACGAACCAGGCGCCGCCCATCTCGATCTCCAGGGCGAAGCACTCGCCGGCCTGCGCGCGACGGGTGGCCTCGATGAGGTCCGGCCGGTCCGCGTACACCTCGAAGGTGGAGCGACCCACGAGCTGGCTGCCATCCACGCCGGCGGCCCGCAGCCCCTCGCCCTCGCAGAGGGTGATGATGCCCTTCGCATCCGAGGCCCAGACTATAATGGGCAGCTGGGTGATGATGCGACTCAGGTGCTCGCGGGCCTCGTCGCGCTCCCGCCCGGCGCGCCGCGCCTCGGTGACGTCCGTGGAGATGCCGCAGATGGCCGCCACGCCGCCCGCTTCGTCCGGCAGCGGGAACTTGACCGACTGGAAGATGTGAGGCCCGTCCGGCTGGAGCTGGTGCTCGTCGGTGACGAGGGTCCGGCGGCTGGCGAGCACCTGCCTGTCACTGAGCTCGCAGACCTTCGCCAGGTCGGGCGGCAACATCTCCTGGTCCGTGTGGCCCACCACGTCGCGGCGGCCCTTCCCGAGCGACTGCTCGAAGGTACGGTTGATGAAGAGATAGCGGCCCCGCGGGTCCTTGGCGTAGATGGCGGCCGGCGCGTGGTCGAGGATGCCGAGCAGCGTCGACTCGGTGGCCCGCAGCCCCCGCTCCTGCTCGCGGCCATACTGCACCATCGCGTCCGCGAGCCCCACGTCGAGCGCCTGGTTGAGCAGGCGCAGCCCGGCCAGCTCCGGCATCCAGCCCGCCTCCTCCAGCACCTCGAGGATGGCATCGCGCAAGAGGCCGTACTCGCGCACCAGCGTGCCCACGTCCACGCCCGCCAGGTAGCGCTCGCGGCCGAGCCGGCCACCAAAGGCCCGGGCCCTCTCCAGGTCGATCGACACGTGCGCTCCGCGCAACAGGTCCACCACTGCATCCACCAGTCCCGTCGGTGCGCGCACCCATGCCGCGCGGGGCGGCGCCCCCTCCCCGAGTAGCTCGCCCACCCGTGCCTCCCAGCGCCGGAGGATGTCCTGTCTCCGCGCCTCCAGCAGGTCCGGGAGGCGGCACGGCGGTGTGGCGCAGGGGTTCATGCAAGCGCCTCCCCTTCGGCAACCCCGAATGGGGACGCACCCACGGCCGCTCGCGAGGAGGTGGGCTTCCTGGATGGATGAGCGGGGGACATGGGCTCCCCCATTGGATACTTCCGCCAGTGCACGGGGGCTGCCCACCCTCGCATCGGGCCCGAGTGATGCCCCGCCCGGGAGGCGGCCACGGGTGCGCCCCTCGTGCCAGGCAGACGCTCACCGCTGACAGGGAACCGGCGAGCAGGCACCCCACACCCCTCGCCGCGCGCGCCGGGCCTCCGCCTCCAGCGACTCGAACTCCGCGCGCCGCGCGCGCCCCGCGGGTGGCACGTGCAGCACACAGGCATGGCCCCGCTCCACCAGGAGCGAGTTCACCTCGCGCCCGTCCACGGACACGTACGCGAGGAGCCGGCCGAAGCGGTCCGTGCACGCCTCGCCGTAGGCCAGCGTCACCCGCCGTCCCTCGACGAGGCCACGGTTGAAGGCGTGGGCCTCCGGGCCGAAGCAGTCCTTCGCGCCTCCAGTGCTCTCGGGAGTGTCGACGAGCAGGTAGCGGATGCGCTCGCCCCCCTCCAGGAGGAGCGTGTCCCCGTCGATGGCCTCCGCGACCTGGGCCGTGGTGGGGCCACAGGGAGAAGCCGGCTCCCCTCCACAGGAAAGGAGGACGGTGGCGAGCACAGCAAGCATCCACCCTCTCAGGGCGCGCATGGACGGTTCTCCACGCCCGGAGTCCCCCGGTCTCCGAGGCCATATCGTGCCCCGGCGGGCGCGGGACAGAAGCTGCCCGCCAGGTCGTTCCGGGTGGCATCACTCCGCGACGGGTCCACCTGCGAGGACACGCCCGGTACCGCCGCCGCGGTCCACGTCACCGCGTCCAGGAGCCGCCCGTCCATGGAGAGTCGGAGCAGGTGATTGCCCGCGCTGTTCGCCAGGTTGAACGAGAAAGTGCCGAGCACCGCGGGCAGTCCGCCGTTGACGGCCGCGTCCTCGCTGCGCGCCAGGACGGCACGGCCGCCAGCCTTGAGGGACAGACACAGCGTCGCGGTGAGCACCGTGCTGCTCCCGCTCTCGTTGGAGAGGGCCACGCCGTTGAGGTCCACGTCCCGCAAGGCGAGGACCTCGACCCACTCGCCTGTCGCATCCGCCACCGCGCTCGGGTCGGCCATGAGCTCGGTGAGGACCAGCGAGCCGGCGTCAGGGACTCTCGGTGCGCGCGCCTTCCCCGTCGAACGGTCGATGCACCCATTCGCGGGAGTCCCCGCGTCGACGGTGCCTGCATCCGGAGCCCCCGCATCGGGTCTGCCCCCATCCGGAACTCCCGCGTCGGACCTGCCTCCATCCGGTGCGCCCGCATCTGGCACACCTCCATACGAGCCTCCGCTGCTGCACACCCGATTCGCACGGCCGGGCGTCCCCAGGTTTCCGCGTGTCCCGTAGACCTCCGTGGCCCTGCACCACGCCTCCTGTGAGTCATTGCGCTTCGCGTCCGACAGCGGCGCGGACACCTGCGTGGCCACGCCCTCCTCGGCGAGTCCATACACGGCGGCATCGACGAGCACGTCTCCCGCCCGCACCATCACCACCCCGCCCGAGTTGCGCAGGTCCACGCCGAACGTGGCCACGGGTGGAGGCAGCCCACCGTTGAGCACCGCGTCCTCGCGACGTGCCAGCACCACCTGCGCGCCCGCCGCGAGCGACACGCACGCCCGTCCCTCCACCTTCGTCCCCGTCGAGTCCGAGCCCACCGTCAGCCCATTCAGGTCCACGGGCGCGGTGGCCAGCACCTCCACCCACTCGCCCAGCGTGTCGTCGCCTCGGGGATTGGCCATCACCTCGGTGATGACCAGTTCTCCCGGACGCGGCCACACCACGGGCCGCGCGACGGAAGCTCCCACCGGGACGCAGGACGCCACGACGCCCGCGTCCCCGGTCGCGGGGCTCGACGGTTCCGTGGAATCACACGGGGCATTCGCCGCTCCCGGGCTCCCCCGCCCCGGCGCGGCATCCTCCGCTCCGCTCCCGTCACACCATCGCTCCGGGTCATCATTGCCGGCCGAGTCGGGCACGAGCCGTCCGTCGTAGACGCGGGCCACGCCGCTCCTCGCGGGCGCGGTGAGCTGCACCTCGTCGACCACCCGCTCCCCACACCGCACGCCCAGCGTCCCGCCCGAGTTGCCCAGCGCTCCGAGCGCCTCGCCATACGCGTGGTCCACGTGCGCGGGCAGCGGTCCCTCGCGCACGTCTCCCAGCACGAGATAGCTCCCCGCGGCCATCGGCACGGAGCCGGTGAAGAGATAGGCCCGCTCCTGCGAGCCATCCACGCGGGCCGCGTAGAGCGTCAGCCCCTCGAGGTCCACGGTGGCACGCGTGGGGTTGTGCAGCTCGACGTACTCCTGGCCGGTGTCCGTCCCCACCGGGTCATTGAGGTACTCGGTGAAGACGAGGTCCCCGGGCAACAGCCCGGCGCACGCCGCGTCCATGCCCTCGCCCGGTGGTGTCCCTCCACAGGCCCATGCGCCGAGCAGCACCACCCCTCCAAGACTCCTTCCCCATCCCCTCATGTCGGCAACCCTCACGTTCGACGTCCTCCGTTTCACTGCACATCCGCGACGCGTCAGAACCGCGTCTCCAACTCCAGGTGGAAGAGGTGGCGCGGCGGGTCGGGCGGCACGCGGGCCACGCTCGCGTCCTTCAGGTCGAGCACCCACGCGTACCGGGCCCGGGCCGTCACCGCTCGGAAGGCAGCCCAGCTCGCGTCCACGGCGGTGCGCAATTCCTGCCGCAGCCGGCTGCGCTCGGAGAGGTCCTCGTCCTTCCACACCACGCGCCCGCCCAGCTTCAGGGACTCCGTGGGCGCGAGTCGCACGTCGAGGACGGCCTGTCCGTCATATCGGGGACCCCTGGCCTCGGGCTCTTCCACACGCGCGTAGCCATACTGCACCGCCACCGTCACGCCCTCGGCGACCTCGGACCGCACCCGCGCCGTGACGCCGTATCGGCCTCGTGAGCAGGAACCTGCCTCGTCCTGCACGGAGGAGTCCGCACTCGCGTCCCCGGAGCAGACACCGGTATCCGAGTCGCGCAGCTCCACCTGGAGCGACGGTTGGAATCGCGACCACGCGAGCCAGTCCGCCCGTGCGGAGGCGCGCAGGTGCATCGTGCCCGCCGTTCCCGGCGTCGCGCCGTCGGCCGGCAGCGTCCAGGCATCCACCTGCCCTCGCACCCTCCAGGCACCTTCCTCCCGCTGGAGGTAGCGCACGCGGGCGCCCACCTCGTTGCGCACGCGCAGGCCCTCCAGTGAATCCGGCCCGGACGGCGCGCCGCTGTAGGGGTTGGCGAAGTCGCGCCCGTAGTAGCGCAGCGCCACCTCCAGCTCGCGCCGCTCGCTGGAGAGCACGGTGCGCTGGAGTGCGGCGAAGCCACCGCCTCCCTCGGGAGCGGCATCGAAGCTGCGCGTGCCCTCGAAGAAGAGGTCCACCGCGCCACGGCCCCAGGCCGCATCCAACCCCACCGCACCGAAGCCACCGCCCGCCGGGAAACGGGCCCCCGGCTGGAAGTCGAGCCGGGCTCCCTCCAGCGACCAGACCGGCCGGGCGGCCCAGCCCGTCACCCCGACATGGGCACGCGGGGACAGGGACAGCGTCGCGTTGCCTCCGCCCGCCCACTCGTGGAAGACGCCCGGCAGGGTGCGCGCGGTGAGCTTCTCCACGTGGGAGCCCGACAGCGGCACCAGCACGTCCGGAGCCCGGCAGGTGCCTCGCGGGTCCATGCACCCCGAGCGGTCCAGCACCGCGCTCCGCTGGAGCGAGCGACGCTGGTACGAGCCGAAGCCGGTGAGCGACAGCTCCGCGCCCGCCCCCACCGGGCCACGCACGGTGCCCGCGAGCCCACGGAAGCCTTCATCCCAGGCGAAGTCGGGAGTGACGTCGGACAGGCGCTCCTCGGGCTCGCATCCGGTGCCACCCACCAGGCACTCCCGCTCCAGCGCGCCGGGTGGACGCACGCCATCGTCGGGGAGGAAGCCATCCGGCGAGGGCAACGACGTCGTGTCCAGCGTGAGGCGCTGTCCAAAGCCCAGCCGGTACGTGCCCGCGAGCACGGAGGCACGCGCTCCCGTCCATTGCGCGTAGAGCTTCGGCAGCAGCACCGCCGTACCGGGGGCCTCAACGACGAGGGCACGTCGGCCCTCATCTCTCCGAAGCACGCCCAGGCGACGACGCGCGAGGGAGAGCAGCACGCCCGCTCGCAGCCCCGCGAGCCCTCCCGCGCGAACCTGCAACGCGGCGGGTGGCGGCAACGAATCCGACGCGGCGAAGGCCATCAGCAGCCGCGCATCACCGACGAGGCGTCCGGGCTCACGCCTCACGAGGAACGACGCGAGCCTCCGCTCCTCTTCCTCCGTGAGCCCCCCGCTGGACACGGCACGCGAGCCACCCCCTCGCATCCGAGCCCGCAGCAGCGCATCCACCTCCGCGTACGTCAGCCCGGGCAGTCCATAGAGCGTGGCCCGCGTCGCGAGCCTCGGGTCCACGCCGGCCCGCCTCAGCGCCAGCAGCGCCGCGAGCGTCTCTCCGGAGATGGCCCCCTCTTCCGCCAGCGCGAGCAGGTCCAGCTCACCTACCGCCTCCGGCTCCACTTCATACGGCGCCGCCTGCACCGGAAGGCACAGCCAGCACCCCAGCAACCCCAGTGAGAGCACGCGACGCACGCCGCACACCCTCTGCACATCCGGGACCACTGTTCCCTACAGGAACCCCAATCCCTCACACCGTCCGCGCCACGGACGCGGCGTCCACGGCGGAGACACGCCTCACGCCCACGCGGCACGGGGGTCCACCCTCAGCAACTCCTCGGCGACGGACTCCGCCGCCTTAGCGCGGGCCTGTGCGGCGGCGTGACGGAGCCGCGCCTCCTCCGAGCCGTCCAGCCCGGCCAGGGCCTGGCGCAGGTCGGAGTCGGTGGTCAGCAGCAGCGCCGCGAGGTGCATCCGGTCCAGTTCCATCAGCGTCCAATCCAATAACAACCACCCTGGCATGGGGGCCCGACACCCGTTCGACCTGGGCCCTGTGCAGACCCGGGGCCAGCCTCCCAGGCCACCAGCCGAGCACCCGCAAATCCCTCACAACCCGTGGACCGGGGAGCGGCCCGAGCCGCCAGGGGGAAGGTGTCTCCCCATCCATGTATGCTGTCGCTCCGCACCAATGGGATACGTCCACATCGTCCGAGACTTCCCCTCCCCCCAGGAGGGCTTCGCCCGCACCGTCCGCGTCTACACACCCGACGCCTACGACGCGCTGCCGCACCACCGCTTCCCCGTGCTCTACATGCACGACGGGCAGAACGTCTTCGCCCACCCGGAGTCGGCCCGCTTCGAGACGTGGTGCGCCAACCTCGCGCTGGAGCAGGGCGTGGGCGAGGGCCGCCTGGAGCCGTGGATCATCGTCGCGGTGGACTCGGGCGCCGGGCGCCTCCAGGAGTACTCCCCCTGGGATGAGCCGCGCGGCCACGTGAAGGCTCGCGGCGAGGCCTACGGCCGCTTCCTGGTGGAGCACCTCAAGCCGCTGGTGGACCGCACCTACCGCACCCGCCCCGAGCCCGAGTGGACGGGCGCCATGGGCTCGTCGCTGGGCGGGCTCATCTCGCTGTACCTCGGCTGCCGCTACCCGGACGTCTTCGGCCGCATCGGCGCCCTGTCGCCCACCGTCATGTGGAGCGAGGGCCGCCTGTTCGAGGAGTGGTCCGCCCACCGCCGCAGCTGGACGCGCATCTACCTGGACGCCGGTGAGCGGGAGTTCATCCACACCGACGGCGTGCCCCTCAACTACGGCGAGGCCACGCGCGCCTTCTACGAGCACCTCCAGCGCGCGGGCTACGCGTCCCACGAGCTGTCCCTGGTGCTCGAGCCCGGCGGCGAGCACCACGAGCGCGACTGGCAGCGCCGCCTGCCGCAAGCCATGCAGTGGCTGCTGGGGTGAGGCGCCTGACTTGAAGCTCCGCAAGCCTGTCCCGCTGGAGCAGCGGCTCGTCTATGTGCAGGTGGTGGAGGGCCTGCTCCAGCATGGCCTCCAGGGCAAGGTGTCACCCCGGCTGAAGCAGCGGCTGCGGCAGGTGGGCGTGGACCTGGACCGTCCCCTGCTGCCCGCCTACCCCGTGCCGCTGTGGATGCACTGCCTCTCCGTCATCGTCGAGGAGACGTACCCGGGCATGCCCCGCGAAGAGGCCTTCCGCAGGCTGGCCGAGACGCACGTGCAGGGCTACGGGCGCACCGTCATCGGCCGCGCGGTGTACGGCGTCATGCGGCTGCTCGGCCCGCGCCGGCTGGTGCAGCGGCTGCCGCAGACGCTGCACGCCACGGACAACTACACGGAGGCGGAGCTCGTCGAGCGCGGCCCCACCACCTACGAGATGAAGATGAACTCCGTGCTGGACCAGCCCGGCTACGTCGAGTCCCTCTTCGAGTCCATGCTCCGCGTGGGCGGCGCCGAGTCACCCAAGGTGACGCGGATTCACGTGGACCCGGAGGCACCGAGCAGCACGTACCAGCTCACCTGGACGGAGCGCTGAAGCCTCACTCGGTGGCCTGGATGAAGCGCACCGCGTCGTGCATGGCGTCCAGGTCCGCGTGCCGGGTGAGGTACATCTCCTCGCCCATGAGGCTGTGGTAGACGGGCGGCAGGTGCTCCTGGTGCTGCAAGAGTGACTTGCCCAGCTTCTCCACAATCTGTTTGTGGTTGTGTTTGTAGCGGCGGCTCTTGCGGCGCGCGCTATGACAGACGTTGTAGCGCGGCGTATAGCGGAAGTCCGCCACCGGGTCCCCCGTCACCACGCGCGCCCAGAGCCGGTACACGTCGATGTCGCACGTGTAGTTCATCATGTCGGTGATGAAGCCGCCGGGCGGGCGCAGGTTCACCTCCAGCACGATGAACTTCCCATCCGGCAGCTTGAAGAACTCCAGGTGGAACCAGCGCTCGCGCAGGCCGCACGCGGCCACCACCTCGCGGCCCAGGACGTCCAGGCCGGGGGGCGTCTCCTGGAGGCTCCAGAAGGAGATGTCGCGCTTCTCCAGCACCGTCTCCATGCCGCCGTCGCTGTACTGGTGGCTGAGGCTGAAGACGATGGCGCCGTGCCTGTCGACGATGCCGTCGTAGGTGACGATGGTGCCGCGCACGAAGGGCTGGCCCACGTAGGACGTGGGCAGCGGGTGGGACAGGGCGGCATCCACCTCCTTGTCGCTGGCCACCTTGAACGTGTGCGCCGCGCCCACGCCCACGTCGGGCTTGAGGACGAGCGGGTAGCCCACCTTCTCCGCGAAGGCCTTCACCTGACCGGCGTCGCGCACGCGGATGAGCTCCGGGTGGGGCACGCCGGCGGCGTGGAAGACCTCTGCCATGCCGGACTTGGAGCGCAGCCGGTGGATGTCCGCGGGCTGCAGGCCGGGGACGTGGAAGTCCTCGCGCAGGCGGGCCTCCACCTCCAGCCAGGACTCGTTGAGCGAGTCGATGCGGTGGATGCGCCCGTGCCTCCAGGTGAGGTAGCCGGCCGCGCGGACGAGGGCGTCCTCGTCATGGAGGTTGGGGACGAGGAAGTACTCGCGCAGGGACTCGCGCAGCTCGGAGCGCAGCGAGTCGAAGGGCGCATCGCCGATTCCCAGCACCGTGACGCCGCGCTCGCGCAGGGCGGCGACGAAGTGGAAGTACTGGGGCGGGAATTGGGGGGAGATGAAGACGAAGTTCATGGCTCCTCGGGGCGGGTCCCGACGAGGGTGACCATAGCGGCGCCCAGGGTCGAGTCCTACTTCCTTGCCACCCCTCCAGGAGGGTGTACGACATTTCACTCTCGGCATGGAGCGCTGGCGAATGGCTCCCAGGTGGGCAGGCGAGCCCGCGCGAGAGGGGGGATGGCTCCCACGGAGCGCGGGCGCCTACGCTCGGGGGCACACCCCAGCCGCGAGGTCCGCCACGAACCGCTTCACGGGAGCCGCGACTCCACTCACGTCCCAGGGCATCGACGCCTGTGCCAGCCGGCTGTCCGTCCACCCCGCGGAGCTGTGGACGGTGCTCCAGGTGGAGACGCGCGGCTGCGGCTACTTCGCCGACCGCCGGCCCATCATCCTCTTCGAGCGCCACATCTTCAGCCGCCGGACGAAGGGCCGCTTCGACGCGCAGGCGCCTGACGTCAGCAACCCGAAGGCCGGGGGCTACGCGGGCGGCGTGGCGGAGTACGAGCGGCTCGAGCGGGCGCTCGCGCTGGACGCGTCCGCGGCGCTGATGAGCGCGTCCTGGGGCCTGGGCCAGGTGATGGGCTTCCACGCCACGGACCTGGGCTACGGCTCCGTCGAGCAGTTCGTCGACCGGATGATGGCGTCCGAGGACGAGCAGCTCGGCGCGCTCGCCGCATTCATCGAGAAGAACGGGCTGGGGAAGGCGCTGCAGAACCACGACTGGGCCACCTTCGCGAAGGGCTACAACGGCCCGGCCTACGAGAAGAACCAGTACGACAAGAAGCTGGCGTCGGCGTACCTGCGCCTGTCCACCCAGGCCTCGCCGGACGTGGGCGTGCGCGAGGGACAGCTGCGGCTCATGTTCCTCGGCTTCGAGCCGGGCACGCCCGACGGGGCCATGGGTTCGCACACGAAGGCGGCCCTCAAGAAGTTCCAGGCGCAGCAGCAGCTCCCCATCACCGCCGAATTCGACGCGGCCACGCTGGACGCGCTGCGGAAGCAGCAGGCGCTCCTTCCGCGGAGCGACACGGGCACCGAGGCTTTGGCGAAGCAGGCCAGCGCGCCCGCCGCCGTGAGCCAGCCTGCTCCGGTACCGGTGCCCACGGTGGCACCCGCCACCATCGCTCCCGCCGTCGCCGTCAGCGCGCCCGTCCCCGCCCCCGCGCTGACAAGCGCTCCCGCCGAGTCCGCGCCGGCGCTCGCGATGAGTCCGCCCCCGCCCACCCCGGAGTCCGCGCTCACGGTCTCCCCCGCCACGTCCACGTCGGCCCTCCCGGCCGTCCAGCCCGCGCGGAACACCGTCGTCACCGCGCCCGCGTGGACGCTTGCGCCACGCGGCAGCCCCGGCACCGCGGCCACGCTCGAGCCCCTCACCGTCATCCCCTCGGATGCACCGGAGATGCGGGAAGCCCCAGCGCTCGCGGAGCCCCTGGCCACGCAGCTGCGCCAGCGCCTCTCGCAGCCGATGGAGCCGGACCTCCAGGCCGAGCTCTCACGCGTCCTCGTGCTGCGCGGCAAGGCCGCTCCGGAGCTGGGAGCGCCCGCCGTGGAGACGCTGGACCTGTGCATCACGGCCCTGCTGGGGGACAAGCCCAACCTCTCCTTCGCGCGCAGCACGCGCCTGCGCATCGCCTCCGCGCTCGCGGACCGCCTCTACCCGCTGCGCCCGCTGCCCATCCTCCGCTCCAGCTCGCCCTCCATGCAGGTGGTGCTCGGGCTGGGGCTGCTGCTGCTGTGCAGCCACGGCCTCGCCACGCTCGTGCACCAGTTGCTCACCACCGAGGCCACGACGTTCCTCGGCGTTCCCGCCCGCACGCTGTTGCTGGTGGGGCTGTGCGGCGCCGTCGGTGGTGTGGTGAGCATCCTCATGCGGCTGGGGGACTTCGAGAAGATGCGGGGCGCCAGCCGCGTCTCCATGCTGATGCAGGGCTTCTTCAAGCCGCTGGTCGGCATGTACTGCGCCATCTTCGGCTTCGCGCTGATGAAGTCCGGCGTGCTGCCCCTCCAGCCGGCGACGCCCGAGTCGGCCCTCTACCTCAACATGTCCGTGTGCTTCCTGCTCGGCTTCAGCGAGCGGCTCGCCCAGGACCTGTTCATCCGCGCGGGTGAGGGACTCGTCACCCTCGGCGCGAACCGCTCCTCGCCGTCCTGAGCCCACGGGGCGGGCCCCTCCCATGCAGCGGAGGGGCCCGGGGACTCACGGCGGAGTCAGTGTTTGCACTCGCACTTCCGGCACTCGTACCCCAGGGACGCGCGCAGGCTGTCGGCACCCTCATAGCGGCAATCGTCCGCGGACTTCGCGCCGATGCGTACGTCGCCCGGGAGGTAGTCCTCGAAGATGATGCACACCTGGGCCACCTTGTCGGGGCCCTGCACCTCGAAGCGGTAGTCCGCGTTGAGCTCCTGGCATGGCCCACCGTTGGTCTTGAGCCGGTCCGTCACCTCCTCGGTGCCGCGAGACTCCGTCTTGAGGAACACGCGGAAGTCCCTGACGGGGCAATCGCCGAAGTCGAGGAAGATGTGGGTGATGTTCTTGTCGCGCTCGATGGGGTCGAAGCAGATCTTCTTCCCACACTGCTGGCCGGAGTCCTCCCCCATCTGGTTGAGGTAGCGCTCCGTCGCGCTCTGCGCGGAGTCCTCCACCGTCGCCTCGCTGCCACAGCCCACGCCCACCACGCCCGCCATCACCGCCGCCACAAGGCCCGCTTTCCACTGGCGCATTGAAGACCTCGCTTCCCTGCCCGAAGGCAGCACCCGGGAGCGTCCATCGCTCCCCGGCCGGCGCATCGAGCAACGCCTGTGCCGCCCGCGAGGATGTCGGAACGTGGAAGGCCCACAGGACCGGGGAGGCATGTCCCACAGACCGCGAGACGGGGTCAGCGCCGCATTCACGTCCGTCGCAGGGAAGGACGTGGGACGTCGCGGTCCTTCCATTCTCTCCGTGAGGTCTCCGGGGAACAACACGGAGGGAAAAACCCTCGCTGGGGCCGTGGTGACTCGGAGGAGCGTGGACGGCACTTGCGAGGGGACAGGCGCGGCGTGCAATCTCGCCCGGGCATCCCGAGGGCCGCTGGTGGCCTCGCACAGTGCGCGGCATGCCCTGGAGCCATGAGCGTTGGAACGCCTCGCGCATGAACAGGGAGCGCCCATGAGCCGACCCACCGCGCGCCGCGTGTGCGCCCTCTTCACGGCCGCGCTCCTGACGGGGTGCGCGAGCACCACCACCATCCGCAGCACGCCGTCGGGCGCCACCGTCTTCGTCGACAACGAGCGCGTGGGCACCACGCCCTGCAAGTACTCCGACCGGCGCGCCTCGTTCTCACAGGTGACGGTCCGCCTGGAGAAGGAGGGCTACCAGCCCCTCAACGCGGTGATGCGCCGAGACGGGAGCGTCGAGATCTCCGCCCTCCTCTTCGGCGGCCTCCTCTTCCCGCTCATCTGGGTGGCGGGCTATCCGGGCCAGCACAGCTACGTGCTCCAGCCCGTGACGGACCTGGATGACGTGGACTGGGACAGGCCGCCCGGGCCCGACACGGACGACCTCTACTGACTAGAAGAGCCAGCCCGCGCCGATGATGGGCAGGAGTTGCAGGTGGGGGCTGCCGTCCTTCGGGTAGATGGCGAGCCCCAGCCCCGCGTCGATGAAGAAGCCACCCTCGGCCACGTACTGAAGGCCGGCGTCCAGGTGCAGGTTGAGGTTGAAGACCTCCTCGGCGGGGATGTCGCCGGGTCGCTTCGGGTCGGTGGTGATGTTGTTGCCACCCACGCCGATGCTCGCGTTGTCGCTCCCGAGCCCAGGCACGCCCACGTGCACGCCCGCGCCCAGGAAGGGGCTGAAGCGCGAGTTCACCAGCGACCACCGCGTGCCCGCGTCGATGCCGCCAAAGCCGATGTCCAGCGCGACGTAAGGGAACAAGTCCTTCCGTGCCACGTAGGTGGCGGCGATGACCATCACCCCACGCGAGCTGAAGAGGTCCAGCCCCACGCCCCAGATGCGGCCCAGCCGGGGGTTGCGCTGGAACTCCAGCAGGGCCTCCGCGCGCTGCGTTTCGTCGCGCGCCTGGGTGGCCTCCTCTTCCTGGAGCTGTTGATACCGGCGCAGGAAGTCCGGGTCCTCCGGCAGCGTGGGGTCCGCGGCGATGGCCGCGCGCAGGGCCCGGTGCTCGCGGCCCTTGTCTCCCGTGCGCTCGTACGCCTCGGCCAGGCGCACCAGCCCGCGCGCCCGCCCGCGCAGCGAGGCCGCGTCGTCCGGCACCTCCTTCAGCACCTGGTCGAAGAGGCGCAGCGCCGCGCGCGCCTCACCGGCCGCCAGCAGCCGCAGCGCCTCGTCGCGGCGCCAGTCGCGCAATTCCGCCGGGTCGCCGGTGTCCTCCGGGCGGCCCTTGAGCAGGCCCGAGGACAGCGGCCGTGGCTCGAAGGCCAGCCCGGTCACCGCCACGCGCGAGCCCGCCTCCAGCTTCACCGCCGCCGACTCCACCGACTCCGCGCCCACGCGCTTGACGTGGTAGTCGCCCGGCGCGAGCGCCAGCAGCAACTCCCGCTCCGGCTGGGTGCGGCCCTCGGCGGCCAGCCGCCGCTCGGCGCGGTCCACCACCACGTAGCGCTCGCCCTCCACGCGCGGCAGCACCAGCGTGGCGGAGGCACGCTCCAGCCACGTCAGCACCACCTCGCCCTGGCCCTTCAGCTCGTAGCGGAAGGCGGGCCGCTGCGGCACCGGCGTGGCCGCGGTGTCCGCCTCCGTGCGCTGGAAGGCGTGCTGGTACGCCTCGGAGAGCGTCACCTTGCCGTCCTCGTTGGCATCCGCCGCGCCGCGCAGGCCGGAGACGAGGTGGTGCGTGAAGACGGAGCCCGCCAGGGCGCGCCGCTCCTGCGACAGCTCATCCGCGCCGCTGGAGGTGAGCAGCGCGAGCCCATTCACCTCCAGCTCGTCCACCACCTGGGACTCGAAGGTGGCCACGGGCCGGCCGCCCTTGGTGTCCACGATGGAGCCGCTGCGGCACGCATCCACCACACCCAGGCGCACGCGGCCCGGCGAGTCGCGCAGCATCGCGTACAGCTCTTCATGGGACAGCGGCTCGCCGCGCAGGTGCAGGTGCCGCGCGTCCGCGTGGCCCGAGTAGTAGACGAACAGCAGCGTGTCCCCGCGCCCGGCGCGCAGCCAGCCGCTCATCTTGCGCAGCAGCGCGCGCACCTCGGTGGTGTCCGGGTCCCTCAGCAGGTGGACGCGGTCGGCGGAGAAGCCGCCCAGCTCCACCAGCACGTCGCGCACGTGCTCCGCGTCGGACTCCGCGTGGCGCAGCGGCTTGTCGTTGGCCCAGCCCACGTTGGCGCCGATGACGACGGCGTAGCGCTCCTCCGCGAGCGCCGACGCGGGGACGGCCAGCAGCGCGGTGAGCAAGGCCCAGGTGATGCGAGACGTCCGTGTTACCCCTGCCATGCATTTTCAATATCACGCCGGGCTCACGGGCCGCTCGGGCCCCCCATGACACGGTAGAGTCCGTGCATGGGCCCTGCTCCCGTCCCCCCAGTCACCGAAATTGGTTCCCGCGACACCGTGCTCCAGACCGCGTTCTGCGACTACGTGCCCCAGGTGTTCCGCCGCGCCGACTTCCGCCACTGGCGCGAGTGGGGTGAGTGGGATGACGACTACCGCGCGTTCGCCCTCTTCGAGGACGGCCGCGTGGTGGCCAACACCTCGGTGATGCGGATGCGGCTGCGCATGGACGGGCGAGAAGTCCCCGCCTTCCAGCTCGGCGCGGTGGGCTGCATCCCCTCGCACCGTGGGAAGGGCCTGTCGCGCGTGGTGATGGACGCGGCGCTGGAGGCCTGCGGCGACACGCCGGTGCTGCTGTTCGCCAACCCCCGGGTGCGCGAGTACTACCCGCGCTTCGGCTTCCAGCCGTGGCTGCAGACGCTCTTCGCCGCCGAGCACGAAGCCGTGCCGGAAGGACCTCCCGCCCCCACGCTCGATTTGGAGGACGCGAAGGTCCGGGCCCGCTTCGCCGCGCTCTCCCGCGAGGGCCATCCGTCCACGGAGCGCTTCGGCGCGCGAGGCTATTCGACGGTGGCAAGCTGGCACTTCGCGAACAGCTTCGCGCGGCCCCTGCGGCAGCTCGGCCCCGACACGTGGGTGTCCGCGAGCGTCGAGGGCGACACGCTGCACCTCGACGACATCTTCACCCGCGAGCCCTTCGATTTGCGCGCCAGCCTCCCGCGCCTGATTGACCGTCCCATCCGGAGCATCCGGTTCGGCTTCACGCCCGAGCGCTGGTGGCCGGGCGCGGTGGAGGCCGGCGAGGACACCGAGGCCGACCTCTTCGTGCGAGGACTGACCCCGTCACGCGAGGCCCACCGCTTCCCCGTGCTGGCGCACACCTGACCGCCGCTCCCCTGCTCCCACTCCAGGGGGCCGGGCGTCAGTCCATCCCGGCACCCTGGCTACAGACGCAATTCAACATCAGACCGCCGCGTCCGTGGCGAGGCGTGCGCCGCCGCGCCAGCTCCCGTCCACGAGCCGCTGGATGCGCTGCTCCAGCGGCGGGTGGGTGGAGAACAGCGCCAGCATGCCGCCGCCGCGGATGCCGAAGGCCTGCATGTTGGACGGGAGCAGGGCGGACTCGTCCCGCAGCTGGCGCAGCCGGTTGAGGGCGCGGGCCATGGAGCCTGCGTCCACCAGCGTGGCGCCGCCGTCGTCCGCGCGGAACTCCCGCCGCCGGCTGAACCAGGCGACGATGAGGCTGGCGCCGATGCCGAGCAGCAGCTGCATCACCAGGCTGGTGATGAAGTACGCGGGCCCGGTGCCGCCACGCTCCTCACCGTCCTCGGAGCGGTTGAGGAACCGGTCCACGACGAAGCCCACCACGCGGCTGACGAAGATGACGAAGGTGTTGAGCACGCCCTGCAACAGGGTGAGCGTCACCATGTCACCGTTGGCGACGTGGGCCACCTCGTGGCCGAGCACCGCCTCCACCTCGTCGCGCCGCATGCCTTGGAGCAGGCCGGTGGAGACGGCGACCAGCGCGCTGTCCCGCCGAGCACCCGTGGCGAAGGCGTTCATGTCCGGGCTGTCGTAGACGGCCACCTCGGGCGCGCCGATGCCGGCGTCACGCGCCAGGCGGTGGACGGTCTGCACCAGCCACAGCTCGGACTCGGTGCGAGGCGAGTCGATGACGCGTGCGCCGGTGCTCCACTTCGCCATCGTCTTGGAGAGCAGCAGCGAGATGATGGAGCCGCCGAAGCCCATCACCGCCGACATGATGAGCAGCGCGGTCAGGTTGAGCCCCGTGCCCTGACGGGCCAGGAAGCTGTCCACGCCGAGCAGCCGACCGACGATGGCCAGCATCCCCACCACCGCGAGGTTGGTCAGGATGAACAGCGCGATGCGACCGACGAAACTTCTCTTCATGGCCCTCTCTCCGAAAGTGCGCGTTGACCTCAACATTCAACGGCGCGGAGCAGATGCAAGTCGCCCAGGCCGGGAAGTGTCGTGGCGCACCTGGAACAGCGCGGAGGCCGGGGCCATCCAGAGATTGTTCCTTCGTCGAGGTGAGGTTTTCTCTATGGCTGGAGGGGCTGCGGCTCGTTAGAGGTGAGGGTGAAGCATCTCCTCGTCGACAGCCAGCTCACGCGGGCGGCGCTGTGAGTCGCTCACCGAGCAACTGGACGTACCGGGCCCGGCTGATGTTGCGGCCGGTGATGACCACGGCGATGTGGCGGAAGCCCTCGGGCGGATGGCGCAGCAACGCGGCCACGGTGGCGGCTCCAGAGGGCTCGACGACGAGCTGGTGTTCCTCCAGCAGCCACGCCATTGCGTCCCGGAGGTCCTCCTCCGACACGAGCAGCACCCGGTCCACGTACTCGCGAGCGAGGGGCAGCGTGAGGGTGTCGGGCTCGGGCTGCGCGCCCAGGCCGTCGGCGATGCTCGGCCGCGACTCCACGGGAACGGGCCGGCCGTGGCGCATCCACTCGGCGAGCACCGGGCTCACCTCGGGCTGCACACCCCACAGTTGCATGCGCGGGTTGCGCGCCTTCATCGCCACGCCCATGCCGCTGATGAGGCCACCCCCGCCAATGCCCACCACCGCGAGGTCTACTTCGGGCAGGTCGTCGAGCACCTCCAACCCCACGGTGCCACCGCCGGAGATGATGTCCGGGTCGTTGTAGGCGGAGACGAAGAGGCGCTGGTGCTCGCGAGCGTGGGCCCGGGCCGCCTCGCGAGCGGCGGGTACTGAATCGTGGAAGTGGAGCCGCGCTCCGTCGCGGCGCATGACCTCCACCTTGCGAGCATCCGCGGTATGCGGAAGGAACAACTCCACGGGGACGCCGAGCCGCCGCCCCGCATGGGCGAGCCCGATGCCATGCCCTCCGGCGGTGGAGGCCACCACGCCCCGTGCGCGCGTCGACGCGTCCACGTACAGCAGCTTGTTGAAGGAGATGCGCGGCTTGAAGCTGCCCGTCACCTGGAGGCACTCCAGCTTGAGGAAGACGCGGCCGCCCGTCCGCGCGGAGAGCGCGGCGGAGGGCTCCAGCGGCGTGTGACGGATGAACGGCGCGATGCGCTCGCGCGCCTGGAGGATGGACTGGGGCGTGACGGCCCGGAGCTCGGAGGACACGTGGGACTCCTGTCCGCGGCGCGGACACCCGCGCGCGGCCCCATGGATGTGCCAGCCGGGGTGCCCGCGCGGAAGGGGCAGGAGCGCGGGGGCAGGCATGCGAGAATGCAGGCGTGGACTGGAATGACCTGCGCTACCTGCTGGCCGTGCATGAGGGCGGCTCGCTCGCATCGGCGGCTCGCAAGCTGCGCGTGGACGCGGCGACGGTGGGCCGGCGGCTCGCGGCGCTGGAGCGTGCCGTGGGCGTGCGCCTCCTGGAGAAGGCCCCCGGAGGCATGCGGCTGACGGCCGCGGGCGAGCAGGCGGTGGAGGCCGCCCGGCACATCGACGACACGACCACCACGCTGGAGCGCCAGCTCGCCGGAGCGGACGTCCAGGTGTCCGGCAGCGTGCGCGTCACGGCGCCGGAGACGGTGGTGAGCCACGTGCTCGCGCCCCACCTGCCCGACTGGCGCGCGCGCCACCCCGCGCTGCGCCTGGAATTGCTCGCGGCCACGCAGGTGCTCAACCTCTCGCGCCGGGAAGCGGACCTCGCCGTGCGGCTGTTCCGCCCGCAGGAGCCCGCGCTCACCGTGCGCAAGCTGGGAGACCTCTCCTTCGCGCTGTACGGCTCGAAGGCATATGTGCGCAAGCACGGGCGTCCGAAGCTGGAGTCCCTGCGCGAGCACGTGCTGCTCGGCTACGACGACTCCCTGTCACAGACGCCGGAGCAGCAGTGGCTGGAGCGCGCGGGGAACGGAGCCCTGTTCGCCCTGCGCAGCAACAGCCGCTATGTGCTGCTGGAGGCGGCACGTAAGGGACTGGGGCTCACGGTGCTGCCCTGCTACCTCGCGGACGCGGTGCCGGACCTCGCGAGGCTCTCTCCAGTGGACGCGCTTCCCACGCGAGAGGCGTGGCTCGTCGTGCATCCGGACCTCCAGCACGCCGCGCGCGTACGGGCGGCCATCGACCTGCTGGTGGAGGCCTTCCAGCGCGAAGCCCCCCGGCTGCGCGGTGAGCGCCCATGAGCACCTGGAGCACCCATGCCGTATGAGCGGCTCAAGAAGGGCGAGCTGGTGGTCATGGCCCGCGTGCCCGGCTTCGAGGACGAGCTCCACGCCGTCCAGCTCCGGCTCACCTCCTCGGGCCGGGCCACATACACGCACTCGTGGCTCGTCCATGGCGCGGGTCGGGTCTCCGAGCAGACGAAGCACGTCTTCAATGCCTCGGTCATGCGGAGGATTTCGAGCCTCATCCAGGGGCTCCCACCCCAGGGCCCTCCGCACAGAGTCATCGACGACTTCGCCTCGTGGGAGTTCGAGACCTGGCACGGCGAGGAGGTGCGCACCCTCAGCATCCACGAGATCTATCTCGAAGAGCGAAGGCGCCAGCACTTCGAGAGTCACTTCGGGGCGGAGACCTATCCCGCCATCCACCGCCTCCGCGCCCTCTGGGCCCTGCTGAACTTCCCCTTCAAGCGGGAGTGGTGAGCGCTACGTCCGCGCGGTCCCCACGTCGAGCGACGCCGGTGACGCCGGGCGCGCGGGCGCGGCCAGCCGGCTGCGCAGCCAGCGGCGCGAGGGTTCCTCCACGCGGCGGAAGACGACGAGCGAGACGGCCACGCACAGCAGCGCGTACCCGGTGAAGAAGACCGGGCCCCGGGACCACCAGCCCAGCCGCAGGTACACGTCCACGGCGTGCAGCCAGTTGTTGAGGGGCGAGTGCAGCAGGTACAGCGCATAGCTGGCCTCGCCCAGCGCCACCATGCCTGGCCGGGCCAGCGCGCGCGCCAGCGGGTCCGTCCCACCCGCGAGCCCCCAGATGAGGCACGCGAAGCCGGGCAGCAACGCCAGGTCCTTGAAGTACAGCGCGAGATGGCCCCACTGCACCCCGAACAGCACCAGGCTCACCACCACGCCCACCGCCACCATGGCCCTGTCGAAGGGCACGGAGACTCGCGGGCGCAGGCAGTACAGCCGGCCCAGGAACACGCCACAGAGGAACTGCGGCAGGCGCAGCAGCGGGTTGTACGCACCCACCACCTTCCAGGCCTCGGAGTCCAGACCACTGCCGGGCTGCGACGCCACGTACAGGCCGTACAGCCAGCCGCCCATGAGCACCACGCCCGCGAGCGCCGACAGAGCCAGGGCCACCCGCAGCCCACTGCGGCTCATGCGCAGCACGGGCAGCGCCGCGAAGGGGAACACCAGGTAGAAGAATGCCTCCACGGACAGCGACCAGCCGGGGCAGTTCCACTGGCAGGCCGCGCCAGGGAGCCACGCCTGGAACAGCCCGCCCACCGCGGTGCCGATGCCGGCGATGGTGAGCAGCGACTCGCCCGTGACGCCCTGCTGCTGGAGCACCTTGCCCACGAAGACGGGCGCGGCGAGCACGAGGCCGAGCAGGTACACCGGATACACGCGGGCGAAGCGCGCCAGCCAGAACGCGCGGCGGGGCACCGTGGCGTCCGGCTCGGCGCCCAGGTAGCTGTAGGCGAGGATGAAGCCGGAGAGGACGAAGAACAGCGTCACGCTGTTGGGGCCGCTGTCCACCGTGTTGGCGAGCCACGCCGGCAGGCCGTCCCGGTCCAGGTAGTGGAACAGCACCACGTGGAAGGCCGCCAGGAAGCGCAGGCCGGTGAGCGCGGGCAACGGTCTGAGAGCGGTCCTCATGGATGCAGGCGCGCCAGCATGCATGAGGGCTCCGGGTGCGGCAACGCTCGTCCGCCCTGCCCCGCCGCCTGGCTGCCTGCCTCGCGGAGGGGGAGCCGTCGCTACGGGTAGCCCTGGCGCTTCACGAACGTCACCGCGCCCGAGGCACTGATGCGCACGTAGGGCCAGCCAGAGCTCAGCGCGAAGCGGTCGCAGGACTGCAGGCGCGTCTCGGGCGGGTAGAAGATGGAATCGAGGGTGACGAGGAACTGGCCCTGCGAGCCCGGGGCAAAGGCCGAGTAGTCGGCGATGCGGATGACGGTTTCGTTCGGGTTCGCGGTGTAGATGTACGCGCTGGGGTCGAGGGTGTTGACGACGTCATCAGCGAGCGACACCCAGTTTCCAGGCGTGGCTTGAATCCACATCTTCTGCTCCGCGGAAGTCCCGAGCCGGATGGCCGAGACCCTCCAGCACGTGCCTACCCCGGCCACGCTGTCGGCGATGGTGAACGTCTCGTACGGAATCGGAGTGCTGCCGCCCGGCGGGATGAAGGTCGAGTAGATGGGCGTGCCGGACGGGCTGCGCGAATTCAGGTCGACGTAGTAGCGCGCGAAGAACTGGCCGTTCACTTCGCCCGCGAGGGCGGTGGATGCGGTCGCGAAGGCGGCAAGGGCGCAGAGGTTCCAGAAGGCTTTCACGGTGGGCTCCTCGAGAAGGACAGCCCTCCGCAGTGCACTTTGCGGACCGCGCCAACCGCCGCGCGTGACAGCGCGGGTGTCATGCTCATGCCGGCCGGGTGTCACACGGTGCGAGCCCCGGTGTCACGCAGCCGCGCTCGGAAGGACACGGTGCTGCATCCCTACGAAGTTCCAGCGGTGGCATCGACCCGCGCGGTGACCCGCTGGACGAACGCGAGGACGCGCCTCCAGGCATCCGCCGAGGCCTCGGTGAAGTCCCGCTGCTTCACGTCGAAGAAGCTGTGCGGAGCACCGGCGTACGTCACCACCTCGTGGTCGACGCCCGCCTGGGCGAGGGCTGCTTCGAAGGCGGCGACGTCCGCCGCGGGGATGCCCGGGTCGTCGCCCGCCATCAACGCCAGCACCGGTGCGGCGAGGTCCGCCGCGCGCTGGGTCGGCCCCGGCGCGCCGTCCCGTCCCGCAGCGGGCCAGCAGTAGAAGCCGACGACACCGGCCAGGCCGTACCCCTGCGCCCCGGCGAGAATCGCCACGCGCCCACCGAGGCAGAAGCCCACGGTGATGAGCGACTGGCAGGCGCCTCCTTCAGCGGAGCGCAGGTGGCTGACGGCTGCGGACAGGTCGGTCCACAGCCCACGGGGGGTGAGGCGGGCCATGTGCTCCTTGTACGGAAAGTCCTCGTCCCGCTCGCCGGTCCCGGCGGTGCGTCCGTAGTAGTCGAGCACGAGTGCCGTGTGCCCGCTCTCCGCGAACCGCAGCCCGAGCTCCGTGTAGAAACGATGAAGGCCCCGGACGTCCGGGAGGACGACCACGCCCACGCCGGACGCACGCTCCGGGGCGGCGAGGAACGCGGCGAAGCTGTTGCCATCCGCCGCCGTCAGCATGAGCCGCTGGGAGCTCACGGCCACGCGCGGGTTGCTGGGGATGGGAGGTGAGGAATCAGCGTCGAAGCACATGGGGGGCTCCCGAAGTGGGTTGCCTGGCAAGGTAGGCGTGAGCCGCGAGGAGCGATTGGACGAATCGGCCACGTGCCGGGGCTTGGAATCAGAAGGGGCGCTGGGAAACACTGGGGCCATGGTCCGGCTGGAGACAGAGACGCGGCTCGACGCGACGCCCACCGAGGTGTGGCAGGTCCTCAGCGACTTCGCCCGCTACGCCGAATGGAATCCCCTCCTGCTCGAAGCCCGGGGTGAGGCGAAGCAGGGCGGGCGCGTGGCGATGAAGGTCAGCTCACCGGACGGCTCGGGAAAGCGGTACGGCTTCAAGGCCACCCTCGTGCGCTGGGAGCCCGGCCAGGCGCTCGAATGGAGGGGCGGCGTGCCCGGAGTGCTGAGTGGCCTCCACTACTTCCGCCTGACTCCGGACGGCACGGGAACGCGGCTGGTCCACGGCGAGGACTTCTCCGGCTTCATCATCACGCTCATGGGGCGCAAGCGCATCGAAGGCTTCCGGCCCGCCTACGAGGGCCTCAATCGCGCGCTCGCGGAGCGCCTGCGTGCCCGCGCTGCCTCACCGTGAAGGCCGCGCCTGATTCCCGTTCACCTTCGCCATCGGCGAGTCCGCGGGCGGCTCCGCCTTCTGCAACTGTCCAGACGCTGTCTGGAAAATCGAGACGGAGGTTTGCCGGGCAAGGCACAGCCACGCGTGCCCGGCCCCGGTACAGTCCATCAAGAGCGCTCCGAGCCCTTTCCCGGTCATCCGGCACTGGCTATAGCCAGGACATGCCCTTGCTGAATCTCGTCTCGGAATCCGCCGCGCTGCCCCAGGCCTGGCGCTCGCGCGTGCTGGGGAAGGTGGGCGCGGCGAACGTGAAGGTGCTGCGCATGGATGCGCTGCCGCTCGAAGAGGAGTCGCATCCGTACGACGAAGCCCTGCTGGTGCTGGAGGGAGTCATGGAACTGTCGGTGTCCGGTGTCCCCACCACCGTGCGCGCGGGAGAGCTGTACCTCGTGGAGGCGCGGACGCCTCACACCGTGCGCGAGGGCAGCCGGGGGACGCTGGTCATTGTCGACCTGTAGCCGTGAGCCTTCACTGCGCTTTGTCAGCTCGACTCTTCACCCGCGTGTCCATGGCAATCCAGTTCACTTCCCAGGTCTTGCCCCCATCGTCAGAGAACGCCTGCTCGAATCGGCATGACTCCGGCGTGATGTCCGAGATGACGAAGCGAACGAAGATGGCCCGGCCATTCAGTGTTTCCTGGGCGTAGAACTCGCCGCGTCCATTGTTGAAGCCGCCCATCGTGGGCAGGGTCAGCGTGCCGCTGGCGCTGTTGGAGAAGTTGAGGCTCCACTGGCGGAACTCGGGGTTGTAGAGGCGCAGCGACAACCCTTCGATGTGCCCTGCCGGACCGGTGACATCCAGCTCCACCAGGTTGGCGCGCCCGTTCCAGACCTTCCGAACCACTGTCGTGCCCTCGTACTCGACCCAGTCATTGGAACCGGTCAGGGGACGCAGCCGGCGCTTCAGCTGTGTCTTCCAGGTCCCCAGCTCCCAGTCGAAGTCACGTTGCCCGTCTCGCATCACAGGCCGTGCAGGCTGGGGCTTCGCTGCACTTGAACCCTCCTGTGCGCTCGCCTGAAGGGACTGCGAGGCGATGGCCAGGAGGGGCCACAGGAGAGACCTTCGAAAGAGCCTGGACGTATTCATCAGCGCCCATGGTCGATGTGACCTCGCACCGTCGCAATATCCACTTCCGATTGGGAAGACATGGCCACTCACCACGGGGACGAGTAGGACCGGGATTGAGGAGACGCGCTGACGATGACGATCTGGCAGAGCCGAGCCCTGAGAGAGACCCGCGCCTTCGTTGAGCCCCTGCTGGCGGGACGGCGCCGCGTGCTCGACGTGGGCTGTGGGAAGGGAGAGCTTGCCGCCGTGCTCGCGCGCGCCGGCCACGAGGTGACGGCCATCGACGTGAAGCAGCCAGCGGAGCGCGCCGCCGCTCCAGGAGTGACGTGGCATGAGACAGGGCTGCTCGAGTTCGAGGCGGCTCCCTTCGACGCCCTCCTCTTCGTGACGTCGCTGCACCACATCACCCCGCTCGCCGAGGCCGTCGAGCATGCGCGGCGGCTGCTCGTGCCAGGGGGCCTGCTCATCGCCGAGGAGTTCTCCGTCGAGGCGCCGGATGCCGCCACCGCACGCTGGTACTTCGAGACGCAGGAGCTGCTCGCCGCCGCGGGCCGCTACCCGCCGGCACGCATCCACGGCGCGCCGTCCACGGAGCCCGTGTCACGCTGGCGCGAGGAGCACTCGCATGACGGAGAAGCTCTCTCGGAGGGATGGCGGATGAAGGAGGAGCTCGGCCGGCGCTTCGAGCTGCTCGGGGCCCACGAAGGCCCGTACCTCTACCGCTACATCGGCGCGGGCACGGCCGCTCATGCTGAAGCAGAAGCCATCACCGACCACGTCTACAGCGCGGAGCAGCGTGGCATCGAGGCCGGCACGTTGAAACCGGTGGGACTGCGCCTGTGGGCCCGGCGCCCCGCCTGAGGCCCGTGCCCTACCCCGGGTGCCACTGGATGAAGACGCTGGTCATGCCCGTGGCGATGCTGAGGAACACCGTGAGGATGGTGACGAAGCACAGCACCACGGCCTTGCCCCACGTCGGCCCCCAGGAGCCGCCGTACACCCGCCGCAGCGCCACGGCGAGGTAGACGAGGAACACGCTGTTGACCAGCAGGATGCTCGGCAGCCATGAGCCCGCGAGCAGGTGGATTTGCTGGCCCACGGCACCAATGAGGAACCGGAACACCGACGCATGCAGCGCGAAGGTGAGGTGCTCACCGAAGTAGCGACGCGGCCTCCAGTAGAGCAGCGGCAGCGCCCCGGCCAGCAGCAGCACGCCTCCGAGCTGCGCGAGCTTGTTCACCCGCTGGAAGCGCGCCTCCATGTGTTCGCGGTGCACCGCGGGCTCCACGCCCAGCTCGCGCGCGGAGTACTCGACGAAGGTGTTGTAGCGCTGGGCGCGCTCGCCCAGCATCCGGTCCATCCGGAAGAACGTCCCGCTGCCGAAGAGGAAGTAAGCGGCGCCGACGAGGAGGAACAGCTTGCGCGCCGACACGTACGGCCCGAAGCGCCCCGAGTGCGCCTCCACCGTGAGGAAGCCGGGCCGTGTGACGAGCAGCCACAGGGTGCGCCACAGCCTGCCGTCCAGGTGGAGGCGCTCCTGGAGCAACTGCTTCACGTACGGCGTGAAGCGCTGCTCGTCGCGAGTGAAGCGCTTCGCTCCACACTGCGCGCAGTAGGCGCCCGTCAGCACGGCGCCGCAGTCGGCACAGGGCGCCTCGGGAGCGGCCGGGACGGCACCAGGCTCGGGCTGCGGTGACGGCTGGGCAACGGACATGCCCGGGAGTCTACAGGCTGCCCGGCCGCGAGGTACGCTGGGGCCGGCAATGCCCCAGGACCCTCGTGATTACCTCCCCGACGTGCGCGACGGGCTCACCCGGGTGGAGCGCCTCATCCTCCACACGCTGCACCAGCTGCAGGAGCAGCGCGGCGGCCGCAACGTCCCGACGGCGATGCTCTACGGGTACGTCGTCGAGCACGTGAATCTCCGCCCCGACGAGTTCCAGGCCATCCTCGCGCGCCTCGTCGGCCGCGGGAGCCCCTGAGCATCCAGGCCAGGGGCTCCGTACAACCACTGCTCAGTTCTTGGTGATGGGCCGGTACCGGATGCGGTGCGGCTCCAGGGCCTCGGGGCCGAGGCGCTTCTTCTTGTCCGCCTCGTAGTCCTGGAAGTTGCCCTCGAAGAAGAACACCTTGCTGTCCCCCTCGAACGCCAGGATGTGCGTGGCGATGCGGTCCAGGAACCAGCGGTCGTGGCTGATGACCACCGCGCAGCCCGCGAAGCTCAGGAGCGCATCCTCCAGGCTCCGCAGCGTCTCCACGTCCAAATCATTCGTGGGCTCGTCGAGCAGGAGGAGGTTTCCTCCCTCCTTGAGCATCTTCGCCAGGTGCACGCGGTTGCGCTCGCCGCCGGACAAATCCTTCACGCGCTTCTGCTGGTCCTGCCCCTTGAAGGCGAAGCCCGCCAGGTACGCGCGGCTGGGAATCTGCCCGCCCTTGCCCAGGTCCAGGTGGTCCAGTCCGCCGCTGACCTCCTGGAACACCGAGTTGTCACCATTCAGCGCGTCGCGGCTCTGGTCCACGTAGGCCAGCTTCACCGTCTCGCCCATGCGCAGCTCGCCCGCGTCCGGCTTCTCCACGCCCGTCATCATCCGGAACAGTGTCGTCTTGCCCGCGCCGTTGGGCCCAATCACGCCGACGATGCCACCCGGCGGCAGCTTGAAGTTCAGGTCGTCCACGAGCAGCCGGTCGCCGTACGCCTTGCGCAGCCCCTTGGCCTCCACCACCAGCCCGCCCAGCTTCGGCGCAGGGGGGATGATGATTTCGCCCGTGGCCTCGCGCTTGTCCTGCGACTGGTTGAGCAGGTCCTCGTACGCGGCGATACGCGCCTTGCTCTTCGCCTGGCGCGCCTTGGGCGACTGACGCACCCACTCCAGCTCGCGCTTGAGCGTCTTCTGCCGGTGGCTCTCCGACTTCTCCTCCAGCGCCAGCCGGTTCTGCTTCTGCTCCAGCCAGCTGGAGTAGTTACCCTTCCAGGGCACACCCTCGCCGCGGTCCAGCTCCAGAATCCACTCGGCCGCGTTGTCCAGGAAGTACCGGTCGTGGGTGATGCAGACGATGGTGCCCTTGTACTCCTTCAGCGCCACCTCCAGCCACGCGACGCTCTCCGCGTCCAGGTGGTTGGTGGGCTCGTCCAGCAGCAGCAGGTCCGGCTTCTCCAAGAGGATGCGGCACAGCGCCACGCGGCGCTTCTCACCGCCGGACAGCTTCGTCACGTCCGCGTCACCCGGGGGCAGGCGCAGCGCGTCCATGGCCATCTCGAGGGTGCGGTCCAGCTCCCAGCCGTTCACCGAGTCGATGTAGTCCTGGAGCCGGCCCTGCTCCGCCAGGAGCTTCTCCATGGCCGCGTCGTCCATGGGCTCGGCGAACTTCGCGCTGACCTCGTTGAAGCGGTCCAGCGCGGCGCGAATCTCCTTCAGGCCCAGCTCCACGTTCCCCTTCACGTCCAGCGAGGAATCGAGCTGCGGCTCCTGCGCCAGGTAGCCCACCTTGGCGGTCGGGTCCGGCTTGGCAATGCCGAAGAACTCCGTGTCCACGCCCGCCATGATGCGCAGCAGCGTCGACTTGCCGGAGCCGTTCGGGCCGATGACACCAATCTTCGCGCCCGGGAAGAACGACAGGTAGATGCCCTTGAGGATCTCCTTGCTGTTCTTGACCTTGCGCAGGTCCTGCATCGTGAAGATGAAATTCTGGGCCATTGCGGCTTTCCTGCCTCCGGCGGGGTGAGGGGCTCAGCGGATACCAGGGTGGAACAGCGCACTCAAGCAGTGTGCGTCCCGCGCCAACACGCCAGGCGCCGCGGTGCCCCTCCAAGAGTCCTGCGCGCCACACGCCCCGAGCGCCCTCCCGCCCTGCTTCCGCGCGCTCCAGCGGCCTCCACATCCCCTGCCCGGCTGTCGTAGGTGAACTCCCTTACGCGCGAACGGGAATGAAACACGCGGCGTTGCGTGCCGACGCGGCTGCGTGCGCGCCGGACGCGCCAGGTTCGCTCCGCGCGCCCGCCGCGCCACGTCTCCTCATTGAAGCGCGAGTGACGCGCGAGTGATGCGGCCTCGCAATTCGAGGTGGCGCGTCAATTGCTACCCAGGTGCGTCGACGTCCACCGCCACGAACAGGAGCCGTACATGTTCGACATCACTCAAGCGCAGCAGGTCTTCTATGGTGACGACCAATTCGTCGTCATCTTCCGGGACCGCCAGGAGAAGGATACGTATTACCTGGTCCCCGTCCCCCGCCTGCGGTCGCAGAACGGCCAGCCGGTCTTCTCCCTCACCCGCTACAAGACGAACGACGGCGGCGTGTCCGGCGTGTGCACCTTCGAGGTGGAGCTGTATTCCCCCGGCGAGGCTCGTGCCGCGGCGGAGCGCCAGCTGGGCCGTCCCGTGACGTGGGGCCAGTTCACGTGGACGGGCGGCGACACCTTCTTCTCCTTCGACCTGGATGGCGAGTCGCGGCTGGCCACCGTCACGCCCTCTCTCTTCGCCAGCAACGTGGCGGCCTTCCAGGTGGAGCTGGGAACGGAAGGGGACGTGCAGAGCTTCGTCAACGCCTTCAGCGGTGACGGCCGGCTGTCTCCCTTCCGCATCGAGTACGACATGCGGGCGCTCACGCAGCTGCTGGGGGCGAGTGCGCTGGTGAAGTACGACGCCACCGCCGCCATCGAGTTCGAGAAGAAGTACGAGAAGCGCAGGGACACCTGGGGCAACGAGAAGTCCGTCCTCGTCGGCGTGAAGCAGTTGCTGTGGCAGTCCGGCGCCGGCAAGGTGGAGGTGACGGAGGGCGCGGGCGGCTCGAAAGAGCTGGTGCAGCGCGTGACCGACTGGGCGAAGACCACGCTGGAGACGCAGGTCGCGCAGACGGTGGAGAGCGCGCGGCAGATGGCCACCGGCCCCAATCCCGTCTCGGCGACCACGTCCTTCCAGCAGACGTACTCGCAGGACACCGTCGTCGAGTGGAGCACGCCGGTCTCCGCCAACCTGCCAAAGTTCGACGACGACACGTGGAGGAAGGTCTACACGGAGGTGGACAACCGCGAGCTCGTCGTCACCTTCGCACTGGAGGGCGACCTGCTCGGAGCCGAGGGAAAGGTCCTCTTCGAGTCCGTGGAGGTCACCGTCGACTACCCCACCCGGCAGACGAAGAACACCTTCGTCCTCATCCCGGCCGACCCCTCGCGGACGACGCTGACGTACGTCGCGCCGGGCGCGCGCCAGGAGGGCCGGTTCGACCCGCGCTTCCAGTACAAATACAAGGTGAACTACCCGGGTGGCGCGCTCCCGTACACCTCCGGCTGGATGAGCTCGGAGGACACCTTCGTGGGGCTGCGCCCCAACCTCTTCGGCATCCGGCAGGTGGCCTTCGTCGGGGCGAACGTGCCCTTCGCGGCGGGCACCCACCCGGCGAAGGACAGGACGGTGTCCAAGGTCTTCGTGGACTTCTTCTTCCAGCCTCCGCCCGGGCAGACGGCCGCCGTGATGACGCGGGAGATGACCGCCAACGGCACCGACGGGACGGTCAGCTTCGACAGCGTCTACCACCTGCCCCTCACCAACACGTACAGCTACCGGCTGCGCTACCTCATGGCGAACGGGACGGTGGTGACCACGCAGGGCCCGCCCGCCTTCGGCTCGGCGAACGTCGACCTCGTCCAGGTCTTCTCCCCGCTGGACGCGCTCGTCACCTTCAGCCTGCGCGCGCTCAACGCGACGGAGCAGAGCGGGTTCGAGCTCATCGAGGTCAATGCCGCCTACTACGACCCGAAGAACTCCCAGCAGCAGCCCGAGGCGCGCCACGACTGGGCCTGGCAGCCCGAAAAGACGAAGGGACTGAAGACGGGCGAGCCGTGGACCTTCCAGGCCCTGCCCAGTCCGCAGACGGCCTACTTCGAGCTCAGCGGGCAGCTCATCTACGGCGACGGTGACGACTTCACGCTCGACCGCTTCACCCAGCCGACGGAGCGGCGGTCGCTCATCCTGAGCTCGGACGAGTACCCGTACAGCGTGAAGATCGACACGACCCACATCGACTGGGACCTGGTCGCCACCATCTACATCAACTTCGCGCAGCTCCGGAACGTGACTCCGCCTGGCGCGGCGATGAGCGACGTGCCCCCACCGTTCTTCCTGAAGCCCTTCGGGCTGCTGAGTCCGGCGGAGGTGAGGGCCGTCGAGGGGGAGCGAGAGAACGTGCTCCGCTTCGACCTGCTCGACCCGGCGGGTACGGAGCAGCGCTCGCTGCCGCTCTATTACAACATCCGCCAGAAGCGGACCTCGGGGAACACGACCTTCCTCTTCAGCGCCGAGTACGTCCTGAAGGACGGCACCTCGAAGTACGTGGACGAAGAAGAGGTGAAGAACAAGCTTCAGCTCGTCCTGCCCCCCGTCGGCACCAGTGACAAGCCGAAGGTCAACCGCCGCGTCGTCGACCTCAAGCATCGCTGAGCACCACCGGGAGCCCGGGCCATGACACCTGCACACGGACATACCGGCCTGGGGCCGGCGGCCCCCCCATGGCCAGAGCCCGGGCTCCCGGCGGTGCCGTTCCTCCGCCGGGACACGCTCCTGACGCTGGCGGCCCATGCGCCCGCGCAGGCGCCCCTCCTGGCGCGAGGCCTCCTCGAGGACTTCGCGCGGGGCGGACACCAGCCTCGGGGCTCCACCACGGCGGCGGCGTTCGCCAGCCGCCTGACACCGACGGGCGCCCCCATCGAGGTCGCCTTCGTCTGGCCGGAGGGTGACGTGCGGCTCTCCATCGACCCGTGTCCCCTGGGCACGCCGGAGCAGCGGCTGCGCACGTGTGCGGACGCGGTGGAGGCTGCCCTCGCGCCGGAGCAGCGTGCCGTCCTCCAGCGCATCGCGGGCTGGCAGGCCGGGGCGCCCTGCCGCTATGGGGCATGGCTCGGCCTGCGGGTGCGGGGCGGCGCCGTGCGGCGCAAGCTGTACCTGGAGGTACCCGCGGACGCGGAGTGGCGGGAGTGGGAGGCGTCCGTCGTCGGCAGGCCCGCGGTGCTGCCCAACCGGGGCGTGCGCGCCACCATGGTGGGGCTGGACCCGGAGCGGGGCGGCGTGGAGGTCTACTACCGCACCGGCCCGCTCTACGCGGCGGAGCTGGACACGCTGCTGCGCAGGCAGGGACTGCCGGCCCGGGGCTCGGAGGTGGTGCGCGACATCGAAGCGCTCACGCAGCGCACCGTCCGCTTCGAGCTGCCCACGCACGACTCGGGCTTCAGCCAGGCCTTCGACGCCGGGGGACGGCCGCTCGCGTTCACCTGGTACTCCATCGCGGATGCGCTGCTCGGGCCCGACGCCCGGGCCCGTGAGCGGCTGCTGTCCGTGGGCCGTGCGCGCGGCTGGGCGCAGGGGCTCTACGCGGCGCTCTCCGAGGGCACGTGCCACACGCTCGTCGGCGCAGTGCTCGGAGCGGATGGCTCCTCCCGGGTGACAGCCACGCTGGCGCCCGCACCGGAGGAAGCGCCATGACGTACGGCCCGCTCCGGGAGCTGCTCGCGCTCCAGTCCTCCAGCGGCGCCTTCCCCTCCCGCGTGGGCGAAGGCGAGGACGCCGTCGACGATGAGACGTGCTTCGTCACCGCGCAGGTGGCGCTGCTGCTGGGCACGCTGCTGCGCCGCGCGGACACGGCGCCGCTGCGCCTCCGCCTCGAAGCCGCGCACGAGGCGGCGCTCGACTTCGTGGAGGCGTGCGAGGAGCCCATGCGTCCGGGCGCCTTCCGCTTCTACCCGTACACGTTGAACACCCCGCGCCTGCCCATCCACCTGCCGGCGGACGCGGACGACACCGCGCTCGCGTGGCTCGCCCTCCTCGAAGGCGGGCGGCGCTCCAACGCCCAGGCGCACCAGGCGCTCGCCACGGTGGTGGAGCCCGCCAGGCTGCTCTCCGTGCGCGGCGGTGACGGCCCCTGGGTGCGCACCGGCGCCGTGCGCACGTGGCTGTGCGAGCAGGGCCGGGACAACCCCGTGGACCTGTGCGTCAACGCCAACGTGGCCGCGCTCTGTGCCCGCGTGGGCTGGACGCATGGCACCCTCCACGAAGGGGCCACACGGACGGTCGCCGCGGGCGTGCGAATCACCGGAGGGAGCGCGGCCTTCCTGCGCTCCGCCACCCCCTTCTATGCCCACGGCGTGGAGTTGCTCCACGCGGTGGAGCGGGCCGTCGTCCACGGCGCCGCGTCCCTCCACCCCGCGCTCGCGACGCTGCGCGCGGCGTGGGGAGACGCGGACACCCGGCATCCCGCCGCGGACCAGGCCCTGTACTGCAACAGCCATGGACGTCCCATCTGGCGCTCACCGGGCCTGCAGCTCGCCCGGCGCTGCGTCGCCCATCCGCCGTCGCCGGAGCGCGCAGAGGCGCGGGCGCGGCACCTTTCCGAGGAGGCAGTGCCATGATGATTCCCCAGGCCGTTCGCGATGCAGCACCCGCGGGTGCTCAGCCCGCGCTGCGCGCCAGCACGAAGTACATGGAGACCTTCCAGCTCGTGCGGCCCTTCTCCTCGGGCACGGAGCTGCAGACGTTCCTCAACGCGGAGGGAGCGCTGGACCTCTACTCCGTGGGCACCGGGGACGCCGTCTACCGCCTGCGCCGGGGTGACGCCGCGAAGGCGCCCTACTCGGAGACGGCGCTCGGCATCACCGCCCGCCAGCTGTCCCTCTTCGTGCCCGACGGCGGCTCGCCGGACACCCCGCACATCCTCGGCGTCGACAGCGAAGGCCGCCTCACCCTCAGCAGGTACGAGCAGGCCACGGACGCGTACTTCCAGGCCGTCAACCAGCCGAAGGACGCGCACGAGCGGGTGCGCCGCTTCCTCGCCGTGCGCGGCGTCACCGGCACCGTCTACGCCAACGTCATCCTGGAGGACGGCCGGCTGGGGACCAACTTCCTCGAGCCGGGGTGGACCAGGTGGGGTGGCCCCGTCTGGGCTCCCGTGAAGGGGCCGGACGGCAAGGACGCGCGGGTGAAGGACATCACCCAGGTGGCGAACAACCCCGTCCAGTCCGCGCTCTTCGCCATCGGCGAGAACGACCGCGTGCTCTTCGCCGAGGACAGCTTCCGCACGAGCCAGCTCCACGAGCTCGGTCCCCTCCTGGTGAGCACGCTCTCCGTGGTGACGGACGCGGAGGACCTCCTCAATGTCTTCGCGGTGGAGCGCGACACCGGCCGGCTCTGGCTGAAGAAGCAGCGGAAGTACTCCACCGGCGGCATCCAGTTCGACGACTGGGTGCGCGTGGACGCCAGTCAGGACACGAAGCTGTCGCGCATCTTCGCCACGCCGCGCTTCGACTCCCTCCTGGAGGTGTTCGGCGTGAGCGAGGACGGCCGGCTCCACCACACCGCGCAGCGCACGGACTCGCGCGGCAGGCTCGCCGGCTGGGCGCCGCTGTTCTCGCTGGGCAACTCGGTGGGCAACGCCCTCTTCTCCGTGGGCCAGAGCGCTTCGGGCTACTCGGAGGCGTACACCGTCACGCGGGGTGGAGACCTGCTGCGCTTCTGGCAGGCGCCCGGCACGAGCCAGTGGTTCGAGGAGCCCGTGGAGGTTCCCCACGTCAGCGAGACGATGGCGAAGGTGCCCACCCACGCGCTCGAGCTCACGGTGCTGAGCCGCAAGGGCGTGCCCATGGCCAACGCGCCGGTGACGCTCCACACGTCCTTCCTCACCACGCTCTGGGTGGACGGCCTGGCGTACCGGTGCAGCCAGGTGGAGAAGGTCCAGGTGCGCGCGGGCACTGACGGGCGCATCGTCATCCACCAGCGCGCCAACGCGCTCGCGGCCGCGACCCTGTTCGTGGAGACGCCCACCACGCTCGCCGGCAGCCCGCTGCGGGTGGAGCCCAACGGGCAGCTCCAGCAGAAACTGGCCGGCCTGAAGGCGGACGACGTGCTCAAGGCGAAGGACCGCTCCGGCAAGTACCTCCTCCCGCCGGAGTACCGCAAGCCCGAGTACGCGCGGAGCCTGGCGGAGCTGTCCCAGGCCTCCATGAAAATTGCCCAGACGGATGGGGGCGCGCGGGCCGTCTCCTACGCGTTCGTCGCGCGCCACGCGGCGGCGGCGGGCTTCCGGCCGCAGCTGGACCTGCGCGCGCTGGGCGAGCAGGCGTGGGAGGTGGACTTCACCTCCGGGTTCCCCATGTACCGGACCACCAGCGTCGCGGAGGCCCGGAGCTGGGCCGCGGCGAAGGCGACGGGCCCCGAGGCCCTGGGCGGCCTCTTCAGCGTGGACTGGGGCAGCATGTGGAAGGCCTTCAAGAACGGCGTGAGCTGGGTCGTCGACAACATCAAGAGAATCGTCGTCACCGTCATCGACGGCATCGGCAAGGTGCTGTTCGAGATTGGCAACCGCATCTTCGAGGCGGTCATCGAGTTCGCCCAGCAGGCCTTCGACTTCGTGGAGGGCGTCTGGAACTGGCTCAAGGTCAAGCTGGAGCAGCTCTACGAGTGGCTGGCCTTCCTCTTCGACTTCGACGACATCCGGCGGACGGCGAAGGTGGTGAGGCACACCATCGACACTGTGCTGGGCGTCACCGTGGCGGGCATCCAGCACGTCCGGGGGGCCGTGGCGGAGGGCTTCGACACGCTGAAGAATGACCTCAAGCAGGTCGTGGACCGCACCGTGTCCATCCTCCAGGCCGATGGGAATCCCAGCACCGGGAGCTACTTCTCCCGGAACCGGCCCTCGGAGGATGAGGAGCACGCGACGGACCACAACCTGTTGCTCAACGCCTTCCAGCAGAGCTCGGACGACCCCGCGTCCAGGAGCGCCATGGGCCTCGCGCTGCGCTCGCCCGCGGTGTCCTCCAGCCTGGAGGCGCTGATGGAGGAGTTCCACAAGCTGTCGCAGAACTTCGAGTTCGGGGACGGCAAGCAGGCGTGGAACGAGGGCGTGGGCTACTTCACCAACATCGGCAACGAGCCGGACCGCGCGCTGGAGCTGCTGCTCAGCGGCGTCATCAAGGTGATGGAGAGCATCGCCCTCTTCGCGCTCGACGCGGCCCGAGGCGTCGTCCTCTCCCTCTTCGACCTGCTCGCGGACGTGGTGCAGGCCTTCCGCGAGGCCATCACCGAGAAGTGGGAGATTCCCGTCGTCTCGCAGCTCTACAAGTTGTTCACCGGCGACACGCTGAGCTTCCAGCCCGTGGACCTCGTTGCGTACCTCGTCGCGATTCCCACCACCCTCCTCTACAAGGTGCTGCTGGACAAGACGCCCATCCCGGACAACGCCACGCTGGACCTCTTCCGGAAGTCGTTCTCCGTGGAGTGGCTGAAGGGCAAGCTGGGACTCCCGTCGTCCGGAGAAGCCCCGCTCGCGGCCGCCGACCCCGGCTGGGAGAAGCTGCTGCGGGACTTCTGCCTCGCCACCTACGCGGCCACCATGTTCGTGCGCATTGCTCCGGATGGCCTCCTCATCACGCTCCATGCCGCTGGGAAGGGTGACCCCACCAAGGGCCTCGTCTCCGTCCTCCTTCGCTACGTGACGACCCTGTGCAGCATGCCCTGGGCGCTCAACCCCGCCACGCCTGCTCCCGAGTTCTGCCCGGGCCAGGCCGGCTTCCCCGGCTTCATCTGGCTGCTCCAGCTCGGGCTGGGTCCCACGCGCGGGCTGCTCCTCCTGCTGATGCGCGCCGGCAAGCTGAAAATCTACACGGGCGAGGTCAGCATCTCGCTCTGGGGCGCCGCCAACATCATCATGACCTCCTGGCACTACGCCGCCCTGCCCGCCGACAAGCGCGACCCGCTGGCCTTCGCCCGCACCCTGACGAACATCATCCCCGGCCAGGCCCTGCGCTTCCTCGCCACGCCGGACATGAACAAGGCCTTGAAGTTCATTCCGGCTGGCGGCCTCGCGGTGGTCATGATTCTGGGCTACCTGGGCTCCTCCGGGACGGCCATTGCGACCCTCCGGTCCGGTGCCGCGAGCGCCGGGCCGGATGTACTCCCGGCCCTGGCTGCCTCCGGAGCCTGACGCCGGGACACACGAGGCCCCCGGCATGCACGCCGGGGGCACTCCAGACTCCAGATATCGCCGGAGGGGTCAGGCGCCGCGCAGCAGGATGCGGAGCATGAGGCCCAGGGACGCGAGGGAGCAGCCCGTCACCAGGGCCATCAGCACCAGGGCCGCCACGCGCTCCCGGTGCTGGCGGCTCGCGGCGGAGGGGTCCTCGGCGCGCTCCAGCACGAGCCGGCGGGCGGTGACACGCGGCAGGTAGACGAGCACCAGCCAGTCCCAGGTGAAGATGAAGCCCGCCCAGAGCCCGATGAACCACGAGAGCGGGAAATCGAAGACGGTGGCCACGCCCATGCCCACCACCGCGATGCTGGTGGCGGCGCCGGCCATGAGCCCATAGCGGCCAACTCCCCGCCGCTCCTCCTCGTCGCGCGCGCGGGCCCGCAGCTTCCGGACGGAGAATGAGATTCCGCCCAGCGTCCCGGCGAGCATGGCGAGCGGTGCGACGAAGGAGAGCCACGTCGCGCCACCGCTGGTCGCCACCTTGAAGGACGTGGCGACGGCGGCGCCCGAGCCGAGCGTCGACGGCAGCAGGGCCATGACGTTCGCCGACAGCTTCGGGCCAGGCGCCGTGCTCACGGCGAAATCGCCCAGCCGTGCCTCGACGCCCTCGCGCAGCCGAGCCCGGGCGCGAGAGAGCCGCTTGCGCGCGGCCGGCTCGGAGAGGTCCAACAGTGACGCCACCTGCCGCAGCGACCTGCCTTCTCGGTAGTAGACGAAGAGCACCTCGCGGTCCTCCACCTCGAGCGCCATCAGCGCGTCGTCCAGGACGGAGTCACGCTCCGCCGCGAGCAACTGCTCGGCCGCGGTGGCCCGCTCATCGGCCTGGCTCGCGAGGCGCTCGTCCTCCGTGGGCACGTGCCTGTCGCGCAGCATCCGGAAGGACAGATGGCGCGTCATGTTGCGCAGCCACGGGAGGAAGGTGCGGGGGTTGCGCAGCCGGGCGAGGTCCTTCCACGCGGCGACGAACACCTCCTGGGCCACGTCCTCGCTGCGCCCCACGTCGTGGACGATGGACAGCGCGATGGCGCTCACCAGCCCGGCACAGCGCCGCACCAGCCGCTCGTAGGCGGAGCGGTCCCCCGCGGCGGCGAGGCGGACATCGGTTTCACTGAGGGTCGGTGGCGTGAGCATGGCTCTCCTGGCGTGGAACGGGGACACCCTCAAGTGCCACCCGGGCCGGAGATGTGACCTGCGAGTCTATCGGACTCGCGCCGCCGTCCAACCCCGCGGAACCATGGGGGACGGAGGGGCCTGGAGCCCCGGGAAAATCCCGTCGAAAATGCCGGTCGATTTTCGCGGACCTCGTTCGACCCTTCGTCGGGGAGGCTCCACTCCCCCCGAACTTCAGAGGAACACCATGCGCTACGTGCTGGCCATCTACGAGAACGAGAAGGTGTGGGAGACCCTGCCGAAGGACGAGGCCGAGCGGGTGATGGGCGAGTACATGTCCTTCACGGAGAGCATCCGCAAGAGCGGCAACTACACGGCGGGCGAGGCGCTGCAGCCCGTGGCCACCGCCACCACGGTGCGCATCCGCGACGGCAAGCGCCTGACGACGGACGGCCCCTTCGCCGAGACGAAGGAGCAATTGGGCGGCTTCTACCTCATCGAGGCGGAGAACATCGACCAGGCCATCGCCATCGCCTCGCGCATTCCGAGCGCGCGCACCGGCAGCATCGAGGTGCGCCCCGTGGTGGACTTCACGAAGCAGGGCTGAACGCGCGCGAGTGAGCACCCCGGGCTCCACCCTGGAGCAGACCTACCGCGAGGACTATGGCCGCATCGTGGCCACGGTCATCCGTGTGCTCGGCGGAGACTTCGCCGCGGCCGAAGAGGTGGTGCAGGAAGCCTTCGCGGATGCGCTCACGCAGTGGCCACGACAGGGAATCCCTCACGAGCCGCGGGCCTGGGTCATCCGCGCCGCGCGCAACAAGGCGGTGGACCGCGTGCGGCGCGGGGTGCGCCTGGGGACTCGCGTGGATGAGTTGGAGGCGGTGGCGCGCATCGAGCAGGAGCTCGCGCCGCCGCCGGATGGCACGGAGTGGCAGGCGCTTCCGGACGACACGCTGCGCCTGCTCTTCACGTGCTGCCATCCGGCGCTCTCTCCCGAGGCCCAGGTGGCGCTCGCGCTGCGTACGTTGTGCGGCCTCACGACGGAGGAGATTGCGCACGCCTTCCTCGTACCACCGGCGACGATGGCGCAGCGGCTGGTGCGCGCGCAGCGCAAGATTCGCGACGCGGGCATTCCCTACTCCGTGCCGGAAGCGGAGGCACTGGGCGAGCGCACGCACGGGGTGCTGCACACCGTGTATCTCGTGTTCTCCGAGGGCTATGCGGCCACGGACGGGCCGGAGCTGTTACGGGTGGAACTGTGCGCGGAGGCACTGCGACTGGGCTGGCTCGCGCGCTCGCTGTTGCCGCGCGATGCGGAAGTCGCGTCCCTGCTCGCGCTGATGCTGCTGCACCATGCGCGTCGCCGTGCGCGCGTGGCGGCGGATGGGGGACTGGTCCTGCTCGACAGGCAGGACCGCGCGCTGTGGGACCGCGAGGAGCTTCGGGAGGGGCTGGCGCAGCTCGACGCGGCGTTAGCGCTGGGGGCCCGGGGGCCGTACACGCTCCAGGCGGCCATCGCCGCGCTGCACGCGCAGGCGGCGCGGGCCGAGGACACGGACTGGGCGCAGATTGCCGCGCTCTACGAGAAGCTGTGTGAGCTGTCGCCCGGCCCCGTCGTGGAATTGAACCGCGCGGCGGCGGTGGCCATGGCGCGCGGGCCCGAGCACGGCCTCGCGCTGGTGGACGACCTGGAGACGTCCGGAAGGCTCACGGACTATCACCTGCTCCCGGCCGCGCGCGCCGAGCTGCTGCGACGACTGGGACGCAATGAGGAAGCAGCTGCCAGCTACCGGCGCGCCCTGGCGCTGGTGCGCACCGCGCCGGAGCGGCGCTTCCTGGAGGAGCGGCTGCGCGAACTGCTCGACGTGACAGGGGACTGAAGCGCTCCGTCCGGGGCCGCTGTCACTCTCGCAGCAACGAGAGCGGCTGCGCGGACTGCTTGATGCGACAGAGGTTTGAGGCGCTTCGCCCCGGTCCGCTGTCACGCCCGCCGCAGCGTGATGACCGCCAGCTCCGCCGGAGCGCCCAGCCGCACCGGCGGCCCCGTGGTGCCCGCGCCGCGATTCACATACAGCCACGAGCTGCCCTGCCGGTACATCCCCGCCGTCCACCGGGTCATGAACCGCGCCAGCGACAGTCGGCGCACCCACGGGACCGCGAGCTGCCCCCCGTGCGTGTGCCCCGAGAGCGTCAGCTCCACGCCACGAGCCTGCGCCTGGGGAAACAGGTCCGGGTCATGCGCCAGCAGCACCGTGGGAGCACCGTCCGGCCGTGCCTCGAGCGCCCGCTCCACGTCGTGGCGTGACGTCCACGTGTCATCGACACCCGCGACATACAGGTTCGCCCCTTCTCGCCTCACCACCACGCCCCGGTTGCGCAGCACCGTCAGCCCGTTCCGCTCCAGCTCGCGGACCAGGTGCTCGCCATCCGTGAAGTAGTCGTGGTTGCCCATGCACGCGAAGGCGCCGTCCCTCGCGCGCAGTCCTCCCAGCGCCCGCGCCACGGCCTCCACGTGCGAGGAGCCATTCGTAATCAAGTCCCCCGTGACGGTGACGAGGTCCAGCTCCAGCCCGTTGAGGCGCGACACCCACCCGGCAACCTTCTCCTCGGGCACGTGGGGTCCGCAGTGCACGTCCGAGAGTTGTCCGATGCGATAGCCGTCGAGTTCCTTCGGAAGTCCCGCCACGCGCACCGTCCGCTTCCGCAACCGGGGCCGGCCGAGCACCGCGTCACTCCCCATCATCAGCGCGACGGCCCCCGCCATTCCCCACGTCACGCCCCCGGGAGCGCCCGCCTGGATGGCGAGCACGGCGGGGAGCATGAGCAGGTCGAACACCAGGCAGGCCGACCACCACCCCAGCGCCACATAGGTGGAGGCCGCGCGAGGCGTCGTCGTCCAGGGACTCTGGAGCTGCTTCAGGTACGGCCACGAGACGCCCAGCGCCACGAGCGCCGGCAGCGGCGTGCGCGTGAGCCAGCAGAACCAGAGCACCGGCGGGAGCTGGACGACGGTGACGAGGGCGGCCGCCAGCAGGTGGAAGCGGCCCTGGAGACGCGTTCGAAGGGACATCAGACCCGAGTTTCTAATCGACCCCTGACCCGTGTGCAGGGAGGCCGCCAGCTCGCTCCCTGACAAATCTCCCGGCGTTCGGCACACCGCGCCACACGAGAGTCAGGCGCACCCGCCTCGAAGGTGTTATTCGAGGCGCCGCCATGTCGACGACGCCCGCCCTCGAGCTTCAGGGACTCACCAAGCGGTACGGCAACTTCACCGCGCTGCACTCGATGGACCTCGCCATCCGTCCGGGCGAAATCTTCGCCCTGCTCGGCCCCAACGGCGCCGGCAAGACGACCATGATTGGCAGCGTCTGCGGCCTGGTGAAGAAGACCTCCGGTACCATCCGCGTCTTCGGCAAGGACCTGGACCAGGACTCGGTGGGCCCCCGCTACGAAATCGGGCTGGTGCCGCAGGAAATCAACTTCGACCCGTTCTTCTCCGTGGCCGAGTCCCTGCGCATCCAGCTCGGCTACTACGGCCGCCCCCGGGACGAGGCCCGCATCGACGAGGTGCTCACCGCCCTCAACCTCCAGGCCAAGAAGGACGCGATGACGCGCGCCCTCTCCGGCGGCATGAAGCGCCGGCTGCTCATCGCCAAGGCGCTGGTGCACAAGCCCCGCCTCGTCTTCCTCGACGAGCCCACCGCGGGCGTGGACGTGGAGCTGCGCCGCGACCTGTGGACGTACGTGCGCAGGCTCGCGTCCGAGGGCACCACCATCGTCCTCACCACGCACTACCTGGAAGAGGCCGAGGAATTGGCCGACCGCGTGGGCATCATCAACGAGGGCAAGCTGCTCATGGTGGAGGACAAGGCCACGCTGCTGCGCCGCTTCGGCGAGCGCCGCGTCGTCGTCACCTTCGACCACCCCCAGGCCGCCCTGTCCGAGGTCGGCCGCCGCTTCGCCGCCAGCCTCTCCGCGGATGGCCGCACCCTCACCTATGTCGAGCGCGAGGGCTGCGCGCCCTCGGGCGAGCTGCTCCGCGCGCTCTACGCGGAAGGGCAGCCCATCGCCGACGTGGAGACACGCCGCTCGCGCATGGAGGACGTGCTCATCGAAATCCTCCGCGGCCGTCCCCAGGCCGCCTGAACCCACCGCGCCCACTGCCCATCATGAACGTCCTCGGGATGCAGACGCTGTTCGCGAAGGAGGTCCGGCGCTTCATGCGCGTGCCGGGCCAGACCGTCCTCTCGCCCCTCATCAGCACCACGCTGTATTTCATCGTCTTCGGCTACTCCATCTCCGGCCGGGTGCAGACGGTGGACGGCACGCCCTACCTGCACTTCATCGTGCCGGGGCTCGTCTTCCTCGGCATCGCCAACAACGCCTTCCTCAACAGCTCCTCGTCGCTGTTCATCACCAAGATTCAGGGCACCGTGGTGGACCTGCTGGTGTCGCCCCTGGGCCCCGGCGAGCTGATGGCCGGCTTCATCGGCGGCGCCATGGTGCGCGGCCTCGTGGTGGGCGGCCTCACCTGGGCGGTGGCCGCCCTCTTCACCGGCTTCAGCCTCGAGCACGCGTGGGTGGCCGCGTACTTCCTGCTCTTGTCTTCCTACGTCTTCAGCGTGCTGGGCATGCTGGCCGCCGTGTGGGCGGAGAAGTTCGAGCAGATCAACTTCTTCCCCACCTTCGTCATGCTGCCCCTCACCTTCCTGGGCGGCGTCTTCTACTCGGTGCGCACGCTGCCCTCGCCGTGGAAGGAGGTCAGCCTCTTCAACCCCATGGTCTACATGGTGGAGGGGCTGCGCTACGGCATGCTGGGCCAGAGCAGCTTCTCCCCCGCGGTGGGCGGCGCCATCCTCGCCGGCGTCGCCGTGGTGGCCACCGTCGTGACGTGGATGGTGTTGAAGTCCGGTTACAAGATGAAGGCCTGACCCCTACATCCCACCGTGTCACCTGCCCCGGAAGGCGGGGTCACTGTGGGGTATTTGCCGACTGGGTATTTCCCACCCGGTGAGAAAGGGGGCTATCCTCAGGGCACATCATGGCTGTGCCATTCGGTAAGTACGAGCTGCTGCGAAAGATTGCCTCTGGGGGTATGGGGCAGGTGTTCCTGGCCCGCGAGCACGGGACGGGCTTCGAGCGGCTCGTGGTCCTCAAGCTCATCCTTCCCCACCTCGCCGAGGACGATGAGTTCCTCAGCATGTTCCTGGACGAGGCCGGGTTGGTGGCGCGGCTGACGCACCCCAACCTCATCACCATCCTCGACCTCTCGGAGATTGAAGGTCGGCACTGCCTGGCCATGGAGTACGTCCAGGGTGACGACGTGCGTCGTCTGGACAAGTTCTCCCGCGCGCAGGGCAAGCCGCTGCCGGTGGGGCTGATACTGCGCGTCATCGCGGACGCGGCGGCGGGCCTTCACTACGCGCACCAGGCGCGTGACGCGCAGGGCAAGCCGCTGCGGCTGGTGCACCGCGACGTGTCCCCGCAGAACATCCTCGTCGGCTTCGACGGCGGGGTGAAGGTCATCGACTTCGGCGTGGCCAAGGCGGCCACCAGCAGCCAGAACACGGCCACCGGCGTCCTCAAGGGGAAGTACCCCTACATGTCTCCCGAGCAGGCGAGCGGGCAGAGCATCGACGCGCGCAGTGACTTGTTCGCGCTCGGCATCGTCATGTGGGAGCTGCTCACGGGCAAGCGCCTCTTCAAGGGCGAGTCGGACATGATGACGCTGCGGCTGGTGAAGGACTGCCAGGTTCCGCGGCCGTCGCAGCTCAACCCGCGGCTGCCGCCGGGGCTGGACGAGATTCTCCTCAAGGCGCTGGCCCCCACGCCGGAGGGGCGCTACCCGGACTGCGGCGCCTTCCGGCTGGCGCTGGAGGACTACGCGCTCAACCTGCGGCTGCCCGCCAGCAGCGCGCACCTGTCCGCGTACCTGCGCGAGGTGTACGCGGAGCGCATCACCACCGAGGCGGACCCGGCGAAGCTGGACCAGCTCGCCGAGGACGCGGACCTGGACTCGCGCTCCAACTCCTCGCTGAGCGGCGTGCCCGGAGGCCCGGGTGCACCGCGCTCCGCCGCGTCCCGCGCCGTCCCGCGCCCCTCGCAGAGCCCCGCCCCGAGCACGCGCTCGCGCCAGGCCGCGGCCGTGCCGCCCGCACGTGAGAAGACGCGGGGCACCGCGGCGCTGGACCGGCCCGACGCGCGCCGAGTGCCCTGGATGCCCGTGGCCGTCGCGGGCGTGGGCCTGCTCGTCGCCGGCGCGGCGCTCGTCTTCCTGCGCGGCCCCAACGCCGCCGAGGCGACGCCAGTGCAGCCGCCCCCGCAGCCCGTCACCGTGACGCAGCCGGCGCAGCCGCCCACGCAGCCCACGCCCGAGCCGGCGCGGCCCGTGGAGCTGCCCGTCCTCTCCGAGCCGCCCGGCGCCACGGTGAGCATCGACGGCGAGACGCTGGGCAAGACGCCGACGAAGCTCACGCTCCAGCCCGGCACTTCCTCCGTGGAGGTGACGCTGGCCTTGAGCGGCTACGAGCCGGTGACGCGGCGGGTGTCCGCCACGGACAGCGAGCTGAGCCTGGCGCTGCGGCCCCAGGGTGGGAAGCCCTCCTCCGGCCCGGGCACGAAGAAGCCCGGACAGGGCGGCGGCAACCTGGGCATCAAGACGGGCCGCTGAGACGCAGCGGGCCTCCCGTGTGGCGGCCCCGCCAGCGCCTCGAGCCTCACTGGAAGCCGGACTCGAAGAGGAGCTTCGGCTCCTCGGGCGCGTGTTCATCTTCTCCGTACAGCTTGAAGTTGAGCCGCACGTCGTCCCCGTCGAGCTCGACTTCAATCGTCCCCACGTTGAGGCCCCCCACCGGCTGCTCGAGCACGCGCGACATGCTGCCGCCGAGCAGGTGGATGCGCGCCCACTTCCCGTCCAGGTCCGACAGCGCGAAGTGCGTGCGCGGGATGTGGCGTGCCATGTGCCAGTCGAGCGAGGACATCTTGTGGGTGATGGAGCTCGACACGAACTGGAAGAGCGACGTCGCCGGCTCGGTGCGCCAGTCACAGCGGGCCACGTAGCCCACGTGCACGTCGCCGCCCACGAGCACCACCTTCTGGCGCGGGTGGCGCTGCTGGTGGTGCTTGATGAGCTCCAGCATGCGGCAGCGGTCGGCGCGGTACTGCGGGTGCATCCACCGGTCGTGCGCGTCCTCGCGGAAGCTGCCCGGCACGTAGCGGGCGATGCGTGACAGCCAGGCCGGCATGAAGAACGGCGGCACGCTCACCACGATGAAGAGCACCGGCGCGTCGGCATTCGCGTTCAGCCAGGTGGAGAAGTGCTGCAGCTGGTGCGGCGCGAAGACGCGCGCGTGGTCTCCGTCGGTGGAGCGCCGCTCCGAGCGCACGTCGAGCACATAGCCCGCGGCGGCGCCGTACTCGAAGCTGTAGTCGTAGGGGCCCTCGAAGCCGGGCGTCAGCGGCATCACCCGCGACTGCTGGTAGTGACGGTAGGCCGCCTCGGCCGCGTCGCGCAGGTGGCGCCACTTCTTCTCGTGGTGCTCGGGCAGGGAGCCGTAGTTGTCCACCACCTCGTGGTCATCGAGGATGGGGTAGCCCGGGAAGCGCGCCTGCAGCGCCATCCAGTCCGGGTGCCCCCAGTTGCGCCGGTAGCGCGCGTGGTACACCGCGAGCGCCTCGTCGTGGGTGCACTCCAGCAGGCTCTTCCGCCCCGGAGGCCCCACCGTCTTGAAGTACTCCGGGTCGAACAGCGACTGATTCTCCGGGAAGTCCGCGTAGAGCTGGTCGCCCACCCACAGCACCTGCTTCACGTCGCAGCGCTCCCACGCGGCCCGGGCGACGCGCAGCATCCGCACGCCCATCTCGTGCATCTCCCCCTTCTCGTCGAAGGGCTGGTGGCAGCTCGCCACGCCGATGCAGAAGCGCTTCGGCATCTGGCTGCGCCGGGAGGGGAGCGTCTCGAAGCGCCCCTCGCCCACGCGCATGCCGTCCGCGCGGCTCAGCCGGAAGCCGTACTCCGTCACCGGCTCCAGCGGCCGGGCCCCGGGGATGTCATCCGGAAAGGCGAAGGCATGGGTGTGGTCGCTGTACGAGCGGTCCCCCATGTCGAAGTCGTACGCGACGCGCTCCGACGGCACGGCGGCCAGCCAGAGCTCGAGCCGGTGGGGCCCTCCACCGGGAGAGCGCATCCACAGCCGCACGCCCCGGGGGCTGACCCGACCCACTGCCACCGCCCGCTCCATCTGGGGCTGCTCCGTCCGCATGTACTGACAGTGGTGTCGCCCGAGGCTCCGGACCACCAGCGGCACGCCCGCACGTCCAGGAGCCTCCTGCCCGGCCGCTCCGCTCCGCCGCAGGGCAGGCAGGGAGGCAGCGGGCCGCAGCCGGAGAAAACGCGGGCCCTGCGGATTCCGTGAGACGGCGGCGGGGGCCGGGGCCTCTTCCATGCCGGACCGGCGACCGGTCCGAAAGGAAGAACCCCTGATGCGAAACACCCTGAAGACAGGTCTGGCGGCGCTGGCGTCCCTGACGCTCATGCCCATGGCAGCGCCTGCGCACGAGGTCCGCTCCCCGTTCCCCGGCACGGTGACGGCCACCACCAACTACCCGAGCGGCGGCTACCATGGGGCCGTGGATATCGGCCCCGGCAGCTGCAACTACTGGGGTGCCGAGACGGGCGTGGTCGGCTCCGTCTCGTGGACCGTTTCCATCAAGACCACCGGCGTGGTCTGCAACGGCAACGGCTACGAGAACGCGAACGAGGCGCGCCACCTCTGGCAGAGCGGCTGGACGTTCCGCCAGAAGCACTGGATCAAGACGGCGGACTCGCGCAACCGCACCTGCGACCGCTGCCAGATTGGGAACGCCGGCGGCACCGGGCAGGCCACCGGCCCGCATGCCCACCTCATGCAGGACAAGCTCGGCACCCACGACATCGGCTGGTACGACGGCTACACCGTCTACGGAGAGGCCGTCGACCGCAGCGAGACCATCGGCTTCCTGGACTGAGCCCGCGCTCCCACGCCACGTGCGCGGGAGCCTCCCGGACCGCGGCAGCTCCCCACGAGGGCGGGGGCCTCAGGGGGCCGCTGTCCTTCCGGGCGCTTACGTCGGGGCCCGGCCCGCCATGGGCAGGAAAATCCCGGGAGAAATCCTCCCGAAATCATTTTTCAAGACGGCGGCGGACCCGGGCCCTCCAGGAAGGCTGGAACCCTTCCCAGGCCCCCACCGCCCATGACTCCAGAATCCGTCCACCGCTCCGCCCCTCCCGTGACGGGTGCCCAGGGCCGGCGTACCCCGCTCGTCCTGGCCGGGCTCGGCGTCATCGTGCTGCTGGCCGGCGTGGCGCTGCTCGTCCGTGGCTCGAGTGGTGACGGGGCCTCCACTTCCGGTGAGGCCGCCTCCACGGCCCACGCCCGGGGCGGGTCCGGGCACGGCGGCTCCGGCGGCGGTTCCGGCCAGGGCACGCCCCAGGCCGAGGAGCCGCCTTCGCGCTTCGAGGCCACCACCTGCTGGAAGGACATCGAGCGCTTCAACGAGGCGGTGACGATTGGGAACTTCCGCGACTGGGCCGCGCCCCTGCTCGCGTCGAGAGACCCGAACGTCCGCGACTACCTGCGAGAGCGCCTCACGGAGCTCATCGGCAACGACGCGGCCAAGGCGACGGAGGTGCTGGGCTGGAGCCGCGACGCCGGCCCCCGCGAGTTCAACGTCATCATGATGGCGCTGCGCAACTCGGAGGCCGTCCACCAGCCCCAGGTCGCCGCGAAGCTCCTGGAGCACGGAATGGACCTCACGCTCGACGGCCAGCGCCGCGCGGGCATCCTGTCCGCGCTGGACACGCAGAAGAAGCTGGAGCCGGGGATGCTCGGCACGCTGGCGGACTTCGCGAAGGACCCCGTCTCCGGCGAGGCGGGCTGGGCCGCCGCGCGCACCATCGGCCGGGTGATGAAGCGCGACTTCAACGAGAAGGGCAACCTCGCGCCGTACATGGACAAGCTGCTCACCATCGGCACCGAGTCGCCCGACGAGCAGATTCGCTACCTCGCGCTGTCCATGCCCATGCACACCACGCCGGTGATGGACGAGGCGACGTACGAGCGCTACGCGAAGGTCCTCACCACCGAGGGCAGTCCGGAGGGCCGCGAGGCGGCGGCGCACAACCTCTCCGTGTCCGCCGGTGATGACCGGGCGAAGACGCTGGCGCTGTTCGCCCAGGCCTTCGCGGTGGAGCCGGACGTCTGCGCGCGCTGGGCCCTCTTCCGCTTCGCCGCGCGCGTGTCCGGCAAGGAGGCGCTCCCCACCATGGCGAACATGGCCATCACCGACCCGCGCTTCCAGCCCCTCTACCAGACCTTCGAGGCCATCTACGCGAGCGGCACCCTCGACTTCGTGAGGGTGTGGAACAGCCTGCCCGAGCAGGACCCCTTCACCTGTCTCGACCGCCACGAGTGAGCACGGGAGCCACCTCCATGATTCGCACCCCGTCCCTTCCCCTGCGTGCGCTCGGCCTGGCCGCGCTCCTCCACCTCGTCCCCACCGTGGCCTCCGCGCAGGCGGCCTCGTCGGAGCCCGCACCCGCGCTGCGCGCCGAGGCGTGCTCCGTCGAGGGGCTGATGGACAGCATCCGCCGCGGGCTCGGCTCGAAGTCGGCGGCCTACCGCAAGTACCTGCGCACGCTCCTGCGCGAGTCCGCCGTCACGCTGCCCGAGGCCGAGCTGCGCGCCGCCTACGAGCGGGAGACGGACCCGGTCATGGCCGAGCACCTCGCGGCCGCGCTGGTGGCGCGCACCGAGCGCGGCGCGGACCCCGCGGCCATGGGCGTGGTGGCCAAACGCATCCTGGACGAGCGAGACCCGGCCCTCCGCGTCGCCTCGCTGCGCGCCCTGCGCCGCACCAGCGCCACGGAGAACACGGGAGACCTGTACGAGCGCCTGGCCCGGGACGCCTCGCCCGAGGTGCGCCAGGAGGCGGCGACGAACCTCATCGAGGACAACCAGTTCGTCTACTCGGGGCACCACGGCCCGGCCGCGGACGCGGCGGTGACGAGCGCGGCGGCCTCTCCGGACCCGAAGGTGACGGCGCGCATCCTCGACAGCGTCTCCACCGAGCACATCAGCGCGGAGTCCGGTGAGCGCCTCAAGTCGCTGTTGCGCAGTGACGACGCCAGCGTGCGCGCGGCGGCGGCCAACGCGCTGGGCGGGGTGCCCGCGGAGCAGATGGCCGGCTCGCGCGAGGCGCTGCTCGCCATGTACCGCGACGAGCCGGACGCCGGGGTGCGGAAGATGCTCCTGCAGAGCATTGCCCAGCTCGGCTTCGCCGGTGCGATTCCCGACCTCCAGCGCCTCCGGGGTGTGGACCCGAGCCTGGCGCCCGAGGTCGACGCGTGGATTCGGGCTCTCGGCCTGGGCCTTCAGGAGTGGAGCCTGATCCTGAGGGAGAAGCAGCGGTTGCAGCAGGCTCCTTGAGAAAAGCAGTCCCATTCGGGGGCCGCGGAATGCGGCCCGAAAGGAACAACGATGCGTAGCTTCATGAAGACGGGTCTGGCGGCGCTGGCCTCGCTGGCGCTGGTCCCGGCCGCGGTGACGGCGCACGAGGTTCGCGGTACGCACCCCGGCACGATTACGGCCACCACCACCTATCCGAGCGGCGGTACCCACCGCGCGGTGGACATCGGCGCGGGCGGCCGCTGCAACTACTGGGGCGCCGAGACGGGCGTGGTCGGCTCTGTGTCCTGGAACGTCACCATCCGCAAGGTGGGCACCTACTGCGCTGGCACCGGCAGCGGCACGCAGAACGAGGCCAAGCACCTGTGGGAGAACGGCTACACGTTCCGCCAGTGGCACTGGATCAAGACGGCCGACTCGTACGACCGCACGTGTGACCGCTGCCAGGTGGGCAACATCGGCGCCACCGGCAACGCCACCGGCCCGCACGCGCATCTCCAGTACGACAAGCTCGGCACCAACGACACGTCCTGGTACTCCGGCTACACCGTCTACGGCGAGGCCGTGGACCGCGCAGAGACCATCGGCTACCTGGACTAACGCCTTCGACCTGCCGGGAGGCGGGGTCCCCCCCATTCCCCTCCCCCCCACCCTGCCTCCTGGCGGGTCACCGACGCGTCCTGGCTTCAGCCCACCTTCATGGCCTTGGGGCGGGCCTGGAGCCGGTCGCAGTAGGCCTCGATTTTCGGGCGCCCCGTCTTCCCGCCCAGGATGCGCATGTAGAGGAACATCGAGCCAATCATCACGTCGGCGGCGGTGAACCAGTCACCGAAGAGCCAGGGCCCGTCGCCGAGCTCGCGCTCCACCGCGTCGAGCGCGCTCTCGTAGTCCGTCCAGCCACGCTGGGGCGGCGTCTGCTGCTTCATCATGTGGTCGCCCATCGAGGGCTCCAGCTGCGACGTCGAGTACACCACCAGCGACAGGTAGCGGCCCCGCTCCGGCGCACCGATTTTCGGCGCGAGCTTCGCCTCGGGGAACTTGTCGGCGAGGTAGAGACAGATGGCGGCGTTCTCGAACAGGCGCGCCTCGCCGTCCACCAGCGCGGGCAGCTTGCCGGCGGGGTTGATCTTGAGGAACTCCGGCGCCTTCTGCTCGCGCTTCGTGAGGTCGATGGGCACGAGCTCGTACTGCGCGCCGCACTCGTCGAGCATCCACTTCGCGACGACCGCGCGGCTCCTGGGATTGAAATAGAGCTTCATCGGGACTCCTCCGGCCGGAAGGGTTGTTTCCACCATGTTGCTGGTGCAGCGGGACTCTGTAGAACGAAACAGGCTTCACGCCGACCAACAAGGAGCACCATCGTGAACATTCGTTCGTGGGTTGTCGTTTCCGTCCTGGGCCTGTCCTCCGCCGCCTTCGCGCAGAACGCCCGGCAGTACGTGGACACCTCCGCCTATCTGACGTCCGAGGCGGACATCAACGCGTGGTACCAGCTCGTCTCCACCCTGAACCAGCAGTTCGACGACGTCTGTGGGGACACGTTCTGCGAGGGCGACTACAGCAACATCCAATCCCTGCGCTTCCGCTGTTCCGTCGACAACCGCACCGGCGTCATCGGCCAGTGCGTCTGGGTCTTCGCCGCGAGCAATGAGGAAATCAACCCGGCCACCGGCGCAATCACGGTGGACGCCCAGTCCTTCACCTGCCAGGTGCCGCTGGCGCCCCGCACCCCGCTCAGTGCGTTCCTGTCCGCGCTCTCCGGCCCCGACCCGCTGCGCGCGCCGCTGCCCCGCACGACGCAGTCCATCTACGACGGCCTGGCCAACTGCCTGTAACGTGAAGGTGACGGGAGCGGGGACACTTCGCCCCGCCCCGTCTCCTCGCGGGCGACTACCGCTTGAAGTGGTCGGCGATGATGTTGGCCACGCAGCAGGTGAGCTTCTTGCCGGTGGGGATGTGCAGGAACTCGTTGGGCCCGTGCGCGTTGCTGCCCGGCCCGAGCAGACCGGTGATGACGAACTGCGCCTCCGGGAAGCGCTCGCCCAGCATGCCCATGAAGGGGATGGTGCCGCCCTCACCCATGGCCATGGCCGGCTGACCGAAGAACGTCTTCGACGCCGACTCCACCGCGCGAGACAGCCAGCCCGCCAGCGGGGGCGCGTCCCAGCCGACGCTGGTCTTCTCACCCTCGAAGGTCACCTTCGCGCCGTACGGCGGGTCCTTCTCCAGCGCGGCCTTCAGCGCCTCCATGCCCGCCTTCGGGTCCAGGCGCGGGGGAATGCGCATGGACAGCTTGAAGGTGGTGAAGGGCCGCAGCACGTTGCCCGCGTTGCTCAGGGCCGGCATGCCGTCCACGCCCGTCACCGCCAGCGCCGGGCGCCAGGTGCGGTTGAGCACCAATTCCGCGCCGTCGTCGGACACCGGCTTCGCGCCGGGCACCCAGGGGAACTTGGTGAAGACCTCCTTCTCCAGCACCTTCGCGGCCTCGCGCGCCTGCTCGCGCCGCTCCTTCGGGATTTCGACGTGCAGCGCGTCCACCTTGATGTGGCCCGTGGACTCGTCCTCCACGCGCGACAGCACCTGCCGGAGGATGCGGAAGGACGACGCGACGATGCCCGTCGCGTCACCGGAGTGCACGCCCTCGGTGAGGATGTCCACGCGCAGGTTGCCGCCCACGATTCCGCGCAGCGACGTGGTCATCCACAGCTGCTCGTAGTTGGCACAGCCCGAGTCCAGGCACACCACCAGCGACGGCTTGCCGATGCGCGGCGCCAGCGCCTCGATGTACGCGGGCAAGTCGTAGCTGCCGCTCTCCTCGCACGCCTCGATGAGCACCACGCAGCGCGCGTGCGGCAGGCCCTGCTCCTTCAGCAGGCGGATGGCCGCCAGCGACGCGAAGGCGGAGTAGCCGTCATCCGCGCCACCGCGCCCGTAGAGCTTGTCGCCCTCGCGCACCGGCGCCCACGGCGTCAGGCCCTGGCGCCAGCCCGTCATCTCCGGCTGCTTGTCCAGGTGGCCGTACAGCAGGACGGTGTCCTCGCCCTTGGTGCCCGGCACCTCCATGTAGATGACCGGCGTGCGCGGCTTGCCCTTCTCGTCCTTGAGCTGGATGACCTCCAGCTCCAGGCCCGGCAGGTGCGGGGCCTGCGCGCGGCACCAGTCCGCGATGAGCTGCACGGCGGCATCCATGTGGCCGGACTTCACCCACTCCGGGTCGAAGGAGGGCGACTTGTTGGGGATGCGGATGTAGCGCTCGAGCGCCGGGAGGATTTCCTTCTCCCAGATGCGGTCGGAGGAGTCGGTAGCGGTCTGGACGTTCATGGCCATGGCGGAAGGATGTAGAGCAAGGAGCGGGGGCTCTGTCGACTGTGGGAACCCCGGAGCAGAGCAGGAAGGGACTCGGCCCCCAGCCTACCCCGCCGCCAGGACGGATGGCGCCCATTGGAAGCCCTGTCAGCCGTCACTCAGGCGAGCGCGTGATACAGCCCCAACAACCCCGCAAGCCCGTACAACACCGGGTGCGCGTCCCGGTGACGCCCAGTGAGGAGCTTGAGCACCGCGTAGCTGACGATGCCCGCCGACACGCCGTGGGCAATCGAGTACGTGAAGGGCATCATCGCCACCGTGAGGAAGGCCGGCAGCGCCTCGTCGAAGCGCGTCCACGGCACCTCCACCGCACCGGACATCATCATCGCTCCCACCGCCACCAGCGCGGGCGCGGTGGCGACGGACGGAATCGCGGACAACAGGGGGATGCAGAACAGCGACAGGAGGAACAGCGCGGCCACGGTCACCGCCGTCAGCCCGGTGCGCCCGCCCTCCTCCACGCCCGCGGCGGACTCGATGTACGTGGTAATCGCGCTCGTCCCCAGCACCGCGCCCGCCATGGTGCCCACCGCGTCCGCGACAAAGGCGCGGCCCGCGCCCGGCAGCTCGCCCTTCGGCGTGAGGAACCCGCCCAGGCGCCCCACGCCCAGCAGCGTGCCCGCCGTGTCGAACAGGTCCACGAAGAGCAGCGCCAGCGTCACGCCCAGCACCTTCGCGCTGAAGAGGCCGCGGAAGTCGAGCGCGCCCAGCGTCTCGCGCGGCGGCGACGGCCAGCTGAAGACGCCGGACGGCCCCGGCGACAGCCCGAGCACCCACGCGCCCACCGCCACCACCGCGATGCCGATGAGCAGCGCGCCCTTCACCCGCCGCGTCACCAGCGCGCCGATGAGGAGCAGCCCCGCCAGCCCCAAGAGCACACGGCCCTCGTGCAGGTTGCCCATCTGCACCAGCGTCTCGGGGCTCGCCACCACCAGCCCCGCGTGCGCAGGCCGATGAGCGCCAGGAACAGGCCGATGCCGGTGGTGGTGGCCAGCTTCAGTGACTGGGGGATGGCGTTGATGAGCAGCGTGCGCACGCCGCCGACGGACAGGACGAGGAAGAGGAGCCCCTCGGCGAAGACGGCGGTGAGCGCCACGCGCCAGTCCACGCCCAGCCCCTTCACGATGCCGTAGGTGAAGTAGGCGTTGATGCCCATGCCCGGCGCGAGCGCGAAGGGAAAGTTGGCGTACACGCCCATGATGAACGTGGCCACCGCCGAGCCCACCGCCGTGGCGAACACCACGTCCTCCGCCGGCATCCCCGCCTCGGCGAGGATCTGCGGATTCACGAGCAGGATGTACGCCATGGTCAGGAACGTCGTCACGCCCGCCCGCAGCTCCGTGGCCACGGTGGTGCCGCGCTCCTGGAGGTGGAACCAGCGCTCGAGGGCTCCCATGGCCGCGCATCTTCGCCGCGCCGGCCCGCAAATGCGAAAGGGCGCGGAAGGAATGCTCCTTCCGCGCCCCTCGCATGTCATTGCATCCGAACCGGACTACGGCTGGATTTCACGAACGGACAGCCACTTGAAGTCCACGTCGTTGGCGTTGTCCCAGCGGAACGTGGCGATGGGGCCGCCCCACGTAATGGGCATGGCGCCCACGGCACCGCCGCAGTGCTGGGCGTCGCCGCCCCAGGTGCCGGAGTCCACCATGTCGTAGACCTTCTTCCAGGTGACCTTGTCGGCGTTCTCGTTGACGTACATCTCCAGCCGCACGGCTTCCTTGCCGCTGACGGTGGTGTTGCGCATCACCGCCTTGAAGCCCACCCAGCGGCCCTTGAGCGGCGTGGTGGCGGGCTTGTAGGACGCCTGCTCGTAGGAGACGTGCCACGTCTCCTTCTGCCAGCGGGCGCGGCCGTCATAGTGCAGGCCGCCCTTGTAGCTGCTGCCCTCGCAGCCGGAGCTGTTGTCGTTGTGCTTGCCGCCGCGCGCGTACCAGTCGAAGTTGTCCGAGCCGTCCTGCGCCGCGTTGAGCTTCACGAAGCCGGTCATCTCGATGTTCTTCCAGTCGTTCGCGGCCTGCATGTAGCCACGGCTGGCCAGCACGTCGCGGTCGTACGTGGGAATCTTCGAGGAGCTGTAGCCCGTGGACGTGAAGACGCTCATGCGCACCTGGCTGTCCTTCATCTTCCAGGAGCCGTCCGCGTTGCGCGTAATCGTGTCCTGCGGGTCGAAGCGCGAGTCGCTCGTCGCGTTGTCCGCGAGGGCCCACGTCTCACCGCCGGCCTTCGTCGGGTAGAGCATGGTGACGCCGAACTTGTCCTTGCCGGTGGTGGGCGTCGGCGTGGGGTCGGGCGTCGGCGTCGGCGTCGGCGTGGTGCCGGTGATGGCCGCCAGCTCGGAGATGCTCGCCCAGGTGTTGAGCGTGTTGCCGTTGACGGTGACGCGCACGTAGCGGGCGTTCACCGTGGGGAACGTGTAGCGCTCGAAGGACGCCGTCTTCCCGGACGAGGTACCGGCGAACACCTGCGTGAAGGTGGTGCCGTCGGACGAGGTCGCGATGACGAACTTGTTGGAGCGCGTGTTGCCGGCGTGCCACGCGATGTCGAGCGCGTTGATGGCCTTCACCGCGCCCAGGTCGCCGCGAATCCACTGCCCCACGCCGCTGCTGGACCAACGCGTGGACAGGTTGCCGTCGATGGCGTTGGCCGGCACGTTGCCGTCGTTCCCGCTGGCGGTGACGGAAGTGAAACCCCCGGCGGCCAGCGCGGGTGTCGTGGCCACGAAGGCGGCCAGCGAGAGCGCGCTGACCGGCATGCGGAAGCGCTTCCATCCCCCGCGGGACGAAGTCATGTGCTGTCGATTCAATTCACTACCTCAGGTGAGGCCGCGTGGTGCCACGACTCACCGGGACGGAACGGTGTCCTCCCGGCGCGCCGCGTTCCCCCCGCGGCGCGTTGGCTTCCATTCGCTGACCGCCACCCGGCAGACGCCCACGTTCGGTGCGTGAGGCTCCCTGCGGACCACGGCCAGCGCCGTTGACTGCTCAACGTTCGGACTGCGGGCCGACATACCCTTTGAGCCGATATGGAATTCCCAACGCGTTTCCCTCTCGAGGCCCGCTCCCCCGCCCGGGCAGCACCCGCGCGGAGGAGCGCCTTCCGTCCTGCTCAGCCCTTCGGAGTGAAGCGCACGACAGCGGCCGCGGGCCCATGCAGCCGCAGCGTGCCGTCCTTCAGCGGCGCGGCTTCCACGGTGCCGCCGAAGCGTGGCGCCTCGCTCCACAGCACCAGCTCCGCGCCCGTGGGGACGCGGTACTCCAGCGCGCCCCGGACGGAGACGATGACTTGCAGCCCCTGCCCACCTCCGCGCCGCTCCAGCATCAGCGCGTCCGGCCCGAGCGCGCGTGCGTCATGGCCGCCCGCCCGGACTTCCTTCAGCACGGGCTCCGACGCGCGCAGGTTGAGCAGCTCGCGGTACAGGGCGCGCACGCCCGCGTGCTCCGGCTTCTCCGCCTCGCTCCAGTCCAGCTTGGAGCGGGTGAACGTCTCCAGCGCCTGCGGGTCCGGCACCTCGGCGCCGGCGAAGCGCGCGAAGCCGGCGAACTCCTTGCGGCGCCCCTCGGTGACGAGCCGGCCCAGCTCCGCGTTGTGGTCGGTGAAGTAGAGGAAGGGCGTGCTCGCGTTCCACTCCTGCCCCATGAAGAGCAGCGGCGTGAAGGGCGACATCAGGAGCAGCGTGCTCATGGCGCGGAAGGCCGCGGGGGACACGTCGTGCCCCAGCCGCTCGCCGAAGGCGCGGTTGCCCACCTGGTCATGGTTCTGGATGCAGTGGACGAAGCGCCAGGGCTCCAGCCCCTCGGCCTTCGTGCCGCGCGCGTGGCCCAGGTTCTTCGACACCTGGCCCTCGTAGAACCAGCCCTGGCGCAGCGTGCGCGCGAGGTCCTCCGTGCTGCCCGTGTAGTCCTGGTAGTAGCCCTCGCTGTCTCCCGCGAAGGCGCGCCGCATCTGGTGGTGGAAGTCATCCGCCCAGACGCCGTCCAGCCCGTGGCCCTCCGGCGAAGGCTGCAGCAGCTTGCGCTCGTTGCGCTCGTCCTCGGCGATGACGAGCACACGGCGGCCCGGTGCACTGGCGCGAGCGCGCTCGGCGACTTCGGTGAGCAGGTGCGGCGTGCCCTCGTCGACGATGGCGTGCGCGGCGTCCAGGCGCAGGCCGTCCGCGTGGTAGTCGCGAATCCACATCTCCACGTTGGAGAGCACCAGCGAGCGCACGTACGCGCTGCCCTCGCTGTCGTAGTTCACCGCATCGCCCCACGGCGTGTGGTGGCGGCCGGTGAAGTAGTGCGGCGAGTACGCGCGCAGGTAGTTCCCGTCCGGTCCGAAGTGGTTGTAGACGGCGTCGATGAGCACCGCGAGCCCGCGCGCGTGCGCGGCGTCGATGAGCCGGCGCAGCCCCTCCGGCCCGCCGTACGCGTGCAGCGGCGCGAAGAGGTCCACCCCGTCGTAGCCCCAGTTGCGCACGCCGGGGAAGGCGGCCACCGGCATGATTTCCAGTGCGGTGATGCCCAGCTCCTTGAGGCCGGGCAGCCGGGAGATGAGGGCCTCGAAGGTGCCCTCGGGCGTGGCGGTGCCGACGTGCACCTCGTAGATGACGAGTGATTCAGGTTCCACACCCTTCCAGCCCGCGTCCGTCCACTCGAAGTCCGGCACCACGACTTCGGACGGGCCGTGCACGCCGAGCGGCTGCGAGCGGGACCACGGGTCCGGGAAGGGGCCCTCGCCGTCCACGCGCAGCTTGTAGAGCGTGCCGGCGCCGTGCCCCTCCATCAGCGCGCCGAAGCAGGTGCCGGAGCCATCGGGCTCCGGCGCCAGCGGGACGATGCGCCCGGGCTGCCCCCGCGCGTCGTGAATCACCGCCTCCACGCGCTGGTGGCCGGGCGCCCAGACGCGCCACCGCACCCCATTGCCCTCCACCCACACCCCCAACCGGGGCACTGCCGTCCGTGTCGTTCGAATGCCGTCCGCGGGAACCATGTGGCTGCTTCTGTAATGCGCCTGCCCCGGGTTGGGAGGACGGTTCCGCACCCCCGTCCGCTCCCGCCCGGGGCAGATGTTCACGGCTGGGCACGCGTCCTGCCCGAATGGGAACCGGAGGACGGTGGGGCCCCGGCGCGGGACTCAGGGAGGCGCGCCCTGGGCCACCCAGTCGATGAGCGTCTGCTTCTCCGCCGCGGTGAGCGGCTGCCCCTTGGGCATGGCCGCGCCGGAGCAGGCGGGGCTGCTGTTGGTGGCCAGCACCTTGTCGATGAGCACGCTCTGGCTGCGCAGCGGGCCACACGCCTTCACCAGCAGCGTGGAGGCACAGCCGCTGCTCGTCTGCCCCACCAATTCGCCGTAGGCGCGGCCCGAGGTGAGGTTGATGGGCGTGGACGGGCTGGAGTGGCAGCCGGAGTTGCAGTTCTTCTCGAAGAGGGGCTGCACGTGCGTGGCCAGCGTGACGGCGCGCGTGGCGAGCCCGAACCAGGCCGGCGCGGAGGCGCCACCTCCGGGCGCCGGGTTGGTGACGACGACGGAGGCGGCACCGGACGCGGGCGCCGTCGCCACCAGCGACGCGGGCACCGTCACGGTGAGGCGCGTGGCGCTCCGGGTGGACACGCTCACGGCGGTGCCGTTGAAGGTGACGCTCGCCCCGGAGGCGAAGTCCTGCCCGTCCAGCGTGAGGGTGAAGCCCGCGCCGCCGGCCACCAGGCCGCAGGGAGAGAGCGAGGTGGGGCGGGGCACCGGGTTGGGGCGCACCACGGCGAAGGCCAGCGCGTTGCTGGTGCCGCCGCCGGGCGCGGGGCTCACCACCGTGACGGGGAAGTCCCCCGCCACCGCGAGGTCCGCCGAGGTGAGGTTGGCGCTGAGCGCGCTCGCGCCCTGCACGCTCGTGGGTCGCGCCACGCCGTTGAAGCGCAGCGAGGTGCCGGAGACGAAGCCACTGCCCGTGACGTTGAGGGTGAGCGCGGTGCCGCCCTGACTCGCCTCGGAGGGCGTGAGGCTGGCGAGCGCGGGCACGGGGTTGGGGGCCAGGAGCGAAAGCGTCACGGTGGCGCTCAGCTTTCCATCGGCGTTGCGCACCTGGACGCCGTGGTCTCCCGCGGCGGTGGCGGGCACGTCCACCTCCAGCCGGGTGGCGGCGCAGGTGGCGGGCGTGAGCGCGCTGCCGTCGAACAGCACGGAGGCCCGCGTGGGCGTGCAGTCGTAGCCGGAGCCGGTGACGCCGAGGCGGAAGGCGCGGTCCGCCTCGCCGGGCGAGGGGCTGAGCCCGGTGATGGTGGGCCCGTCGATGAGCGCGGCGGTGAGCGTGCGCGCCGCGCTGGTGCCGCCGCCGGGCGCGGGATTGCGCACCGCCACCTGATGACTGCCCGGCGCGGGGAAGGTCGGCATGCGCGCGCGCAGCGACGTGCCGCTCACCCACGTGGTGGCCACCTCGGCGCCGTCCAGCAGGACGACCGAGCTGGCGGTGAAGTTGCTCCCCGCGAGCGAGACGTCGAAGGCGGCGCCGCCCGTGGCCACCGTGTCCGGGGCAAGCGCCGTGAGCGTGGGGGTGGGGTTGAGCACGCGGAAGACGCGCTCCTCGCTGATGCCGCCGTCCGGCGGATTCACCACGCGCACGCGGTGCTCGGCGGCCTGCGCGTTGATGGCCGCGCTCACCGTGGCCGTGAGGCGGCTGGCGCTGACGAAGCGCGTGGGCAGCGGCGCGCCCCCCAGCTCCACGCGACTGCCTGACTCGAAGCGCGCGCCCTCCAACTGCACGCTCACGTCCGCGCTGCCCACCGCCACCGAGTCCGGCGTGAGGCCGCTGAGCGCGGGGCCTCCCGGCACCGGTTCCGGCACCCCCGCGTCGGAGGGCGCGGGCGCCCCGGCACAAATCCAGGCCGCCACCTGCGCGAGGGCCGCGTCGTCGAGATAGGGCCCGCCCTCGGGCATGCGGTTGGCCGCGTCCGGCAGCAGCTTCGTGTAGAGCAGGCTCTGCTCGGGAGCACCGGGCACCACCCATTGTCGTGCGCCATCGTTGACCGTCGCGGCCCAGAATTGCTGCGCGTTGGTGAAGGTCAGCCCGCCCGCGCCCGTACCGTGACAGCCGGAGCTGGCGCATCCGGTGGACGCGCTGGCCGCGAAGTGGCTCGCATACAGCGCGTCCAGCGAGGCGCTCGCACCCTGCACGCACAGCGGGGAGCCGGACTCGACGACGCGCGCGTCACGCTGCTCCGTGCAGCCCGCGAGGACGCCGAGTGCGAGGGCCAGCACCCTCCAGCGCCAGCGGCCCCGCGGAACAAAATGAGCAGGGCGGGCAGCCTCGAAGACGTGATGAGACATGTCGCCACGGAAGACTCTCCGGAAGCGTCCATGGCCACATCCCGCGCCCGGCCGGAAGCGGACGGCTGGTGGCCGTTCCCGTCATCAGCAGGTCTTCCGCCCGACACATCGCGGGTGGGCCAGGCCGGTGCCCTTCCCGTCCCCCTCGGAGCTTTCTTCCATGAAGACTCGACGCAACCTGGTCTCTTCCCTGCTGCTCGCGGTGAGCATGTTGGGGCTCGCCGCCTGTGGTGACGACAACTCCCGCGTCACGGTGAAGCTGACGGACGCGCCGGGCGACGGCTTCGAGAAGGCCGTGGTCACCATCACCAAGGTGTACCTCAAGGGCGGCGGCGCCGAGGGCAGCGCGGAGGGCTCCGGCGAGGTGGTGCTGCGCGACGACGCCTTCACCACGGACCTGCTCACCCTGGCCAACGACACCGCCGACCTGGTGAAGGACGCCGAAGTCCCGCAGGGCACCTACAAGGAGCTGCGCTTCGTCATCTCCGGCGCGTACGTGCAGGTGAACGAGGACGGCATCAGCCGCGTCTACGCCACGTCCGACTACGCCGAGGTGCCCTCGGGCGTCGAGGTGGACGGTGAGCTGCAGATGCCCAGCCTCTCCACGTCGGGCCTCAAGGTGAAGTTCGCCAACGACGCGGACGTGACGGTGTCCAGCGAGCAGGAGCAGAAGGTCATCCTCGTGGACTTCGACGTGGCGCAGAGCTTCGGCCACGCGGCCGGCGGCTCGAACCGCTGGGTGATGAGCCCCGTCATCAAGGGCGCGGACCTGGAGTTCTCCTCCAACGTCGCGGTGAGCCTGAAGCTGGGCACCGGCGTCACCCTGCCCGTGGTGGGCGACGCGAAGGTGGACCTGTCCGCCTTCAGCGCGGTGCTCGTCAACGCCGAGGGCAGCCGCGAGCCGCTGGCCTTCACCGACGCCAACGGCGACGGCACCTTCGAGGCCAACTTCAAGTTCCTCATCCCCGGCGCCTTCCAGGTGGAAGTCATGGGCCCCGAGGGGCTCGGCTTCACCACCAACCCGGGCCTGCCCGCCAGCGTCACCACCACGGGCGGCGCGGAGTCCAGCGTGGCCTTCACGCTGACGTCCGCCGTCGCGCGCTAGCCAGCGCGTCGAAGGAGCTCCCGGCTCACGGTGCCGTGGCAAGGGCAGCGTGAGCCGGCGCAGTCCAGGCAACTCCAGGCGCGCCAGCGCGAGCAGCGTGCGCCCGACCCCGGCGTCCCGGCAGGCAGGCGGCCAGGGGAGCGCGCGGTCCACGCCAGGCGGGCGCCACACAGGCCTCGGGTGCCTTGTGGACGCGCCGCTCCGCCGGGATGATGCGCCCCTCCGCAAGAGCGTGGAGCCTGGAGCCCCTGGAATGAGCATCGCCCGCACTGGCCTGGAGCCGCGGTCCATCCCCCGTGGTGAGGACGTGCGCTCGCGCGTCGCCGCCCTCGAGGTGCTGTCCCCGCGCGAAATCGACGCGCGCCTGACGGACCTGGGCTACCGCGGGCAGGACGAGGCACGGCGCGCGGCCTCGGTGCTCGCCTACCGCCACCTGCGCCGCATCCGCCGCCTCCACCTGGAGGGGCTCGCCCCCGAGCCGGGCCTGCGGGAGAACTGCCTGTTCCTCGGCCCCACCGGCTCGGGGAAGACGTTCCTCGTGGAGCTGCTGTTCCGCGAAATCCTCGCGGTGCCCACCGTGCTGGCGGACGCCACCCAGTTCTCCGAGACGGGCTACGTGGGCGACGACGTCAACACCCTGCTGTCGCGCCTGTACGAGGTGGCGGACAAGGACGCGGAGTGGGCCGCCTGCGGCGTCATCTGCATGGACGAGTTCGACAAGCTCGCCACCAGTCGCTCCGACAGCCGCTTCGCCGGACAGCAGACCACCAAGGACGTCAGCGGCTTCGGCGTGCAGCGCAGCCTGCTGCACCTGCTCTCCGCCTCCAGCGCGGACTTCCCGGCGGACTTCGGCTTCACCAGCCGCCTGCAGCCGGAGAACATGGACCTGGCCTGCCTCACCTTCATCGCCTGCGGCGCCTTCAGTGGACTGCGCTCCACCGCCGAGGGCATGGCGCGCGAGGAGCGGCTGGGCTTCGGCCGGGAGCCGCGCGCCTTCCAGCAGGAGGCCATCGCCTCGCAGGTATCGCAGGAGCAGCTGGAGCAGACCACCGCCTTCGCCCGCTACGGCTTCATCCCGGAGCTCATCGGCCGCTTCAACCGGCTGGTGTCCTTCGCCCCGCTGGACGCGGCCACCCTGGGCGACATCCTCCAGCACAACGTGCTGCGCGCGTATGAGCGCGAGTTCGAGCAGGAGGGCCTGCGCCTGCTGGTGGAGCCCGCCGTGCGAGAGCACGTGGTGGCGCGCGCCCTCAAGCGCGAGACGGGCGCACGAGGTCTGCGCACCACCCTGGCCCCGCTGCTGGAGGGCGCCGCCTACGAGCACTTCGGCCGGCAGGACGCGTCCGGCACCGTCCGCCTGGTGATGGCGGGCGATGAGGTGCGGGCGCTCGCGGAATAGTCCCGCCGCGGGCCACCGGCCGGCGCTGCGAGGGCGTGGAGGGGGCCTCCCTGCCACACCGGGAGGGCAGGCCCGCCGCTCACCGCGAGCGCACACGCCTTACGGTTTCCTCAGAGAGACGGAAGCCGGAGGCAGCGCACATGCACCACACGCGAGAGATTCCCCGGGAGGGGTGGGCGGACTACCTCGCCCTGCTGAGCAACCTGGAGAAGGACCACTGGGTCCGCATCGAGATGGAGAGCCCGGAACTGGGTGAGCAGCCGCTCGCCAGCCGCCTTCCGCTCATCGAGATTGCCCTCGAGGAGAAGGGCAGCGACCGGGGCTCCGTCGAAATCATCGTCGGCCGGCCGGGGGACGAAATCACCCACCGCATCAGCACGCCGGACCACATCTACGCGGACGAGAGCGAGAGCGGCGAATTGGAGTGCCTCGACATCGAGACGTCGGACCACGTGAAGACGCTCATCTTCTTCGAGCAGTCCAGCGCGGGCGACGAGCTCGGCACCAGCGCACCGATGTAAGGCTCGCCGCTGTGAGGCGCGGCGCCCGGGCGCTGGAAACGACGAAGGCCGGAAGGCGCCCCCTCGTGAGAAGAGGAACCCTCCGGCCTTTGGGCCCTACGCGGCCCGCCAGGGCTCACGCCGTGGCGGGTGCGTCAGCCGTGTACCCAGGTGATTACGGGTACAGCGAGCGGGCGCCGGACTTGTCCAGGCTGGTCAGGACGAGGTCGCCCGTCTGGGTGCCGTTGCACTGGGGGTAGTGCATGACGGAGGAGCGGTCATACGTGGACGTCAGCGCGCGCCACTGGCTGTCCTCGTAGCAGCCGCTCGCCGTGGAGCGGGTGTGCTCGTGACGGAAGCCGAGCGTGTGGCCCAGCTCGTGGCGGAGCACGCCGGTCAGCGTCCAGGGCGAGATGCTGCCGAACGCGCTGGTGGAGATGAGGATGTTGCGGCCCGAGCGGCTGGAGTTCGGGAAGAACGCGCGCGCCAGGTAGGACGTGTCCGTCGTCTGACGCACGTCGAACAGCACGCCCGTCTGGGACGCGGTGCAGTTGCTGTCGTAGGTGCTGCTGTAGACGAAGTTCACGCTCGCGGTGGCCTCCCAGGCCGCCGTCGCGCTGTTCATCGCGTTGACCACGGCCGTCTTGCGCGTGCCGAAGCTGCTGGTGCTGATGCAGTAGGTCAGGTTGCCCTTCTGCGTGGAGCTCCACTTGATGTCGCCGCCGATGTAGTACACCGCCAGGCCGCCCTGGGTGGTGCCCTTCTCCTCGGCGATGTTGTTGTCGTAGAAGCCGCGCAGCTCCTCCTTCGAATCGAAGGCCAGGTCGCCGTCGATGATCCACTTGCCCTCGGCGTCCTGGAAGGCGTTCGCCTGGAACTCCTCCCACGACATGACAGGGGCCTGCGTCTCGGAGGCCTCGGGGCCACCACACGCGGTACCGAGAAGGGCAACACCAGCCATCAGCGCAAAGGTGCGAAACTTGAGCATCGGGAATCCTCTGAAAACGACTGCGGGGGACGCGCCGTCCGCCTGGCTCTCACCAGCCGCGGTCCGGCGCGCCCCGCCCATCAGCAATTGACGGGCCAGCTCCCACTCAGAGGGTGAAAACAGAAATCGCCGCTTAACCTGGAGTATCCGCACTCCATGCCATCACATGGCAATTGTAAACATAGTTTACAATTGCAACTCTAAGTCCACGTGGGGAAAAGGGAATTGCCCCGCACGGGGAAATGTGTGGAAAAAGGACAGTGCTGTCGGGTTGTCAGTCACCGGCACGGGGGTCGCAGCTCCCCGGGGTCCGGGGAGCACGACGCACTCGCGCGCGCAGTGTGAGTCCTACACGGTATTCATCCAGGCCTGCTGCGTCAATCCTTCGACGCAATGCGGCCGGATGAATGCAGTATCGGCGCACCGCGCAAGAAGTTGCTTCGCGCGGCTACAAGAGGGCGCGGCGCACCTTCCAGAAGGTCTCCTTCGCGGCGCGGAAGGCGGCGGAGTCAGCGGGCAGCAGGGTGCGCAGCAGCTCCGCGGACTGCGTCTGCAGGGGCCGCACGCAGTGGGCCTCCACCTTGGCGCGCAGGAAGCCCACCGGGTCTCGGTTGCGGTAGTCGGCGAAGTACGTCTTCAGCTCGTTGCGCGTGCGCGCGCGGCCGTTGTCCGCGTACTTGGCCACGTAGGGGCTGAAGTCCGGGTACAGCCGCCCCTCGCCGAAGTCGCCGTGCAGGGTGGTCTTCATGAAGTTGCCGATGAGCAGGTCGTCGAAGACCTGGTAGCGCACGGCCGTCATCAGCGAGTTGCGCGGCGCCTCGAAGGTGATGCCGCGGCGGAAGCGGCGCGTGTGGAACTCGACGACGTGGTCCTGCCCGCCCACGCGGAAGCGGAGGAAGTCCAGCGCGCTGCCCAGGTGCTCGACGGAGCCGAAGTACTCGCGCAGCGCCTTCGCCTCCTCGGGCTCCAGCAATTCGCTCCAGTCGTCGCCGAACTCCTTCGGGTCCACCGGGCGCAGGGCGCGCTCCTTCGGGCGGATGAGCTCGGTGCTGTCCTTGATGAAGTCCTGCTGGATGAAGGCCGGCAGGAGCGCGCAGGACTGGGACTCGAAGCCGCGGGCGTAGTCCTCCAGCGTGGTGGTGTACTCGGAGGCCCAGATGCTGTCGGCGCGCTGGTACTTGTGCATGGAGCTGAAGGGCACGAAGTAGCGGGCGCCGTAGAACTCGGCCTGGCGGGCGATGGTGCGGCCCACCGGATTCTTCGCCGCGGCGTACGGGACGATGCGCTGCCCGTCCTCGGTGAAGTAGTTGATCATGTCCGCGTCGCCGTAGCCGGACAGGGCCAGGAGGTACGACTCCTTGTAGCCCCGGACGATGCCGCGCACGTAGCGGCCCCAGCCGCGGTCTCCCGCATCGTTGAGGTTGACGATGAGCCGCCCGCCCACGTCCACCAGCAGCACCGCGTCCTGGTTCATGTCCGGCAGGCACATGACGCGGATGCGCGGGGACAGCTGCGTCCACACCCGGTCCGTCAGCATGTGGACGCTGAAGCCCTGGCCGCGCAAGTCATCGCGGATGCGGTTACCGAAGTGATTGGGTACCAACAGCGTGGCCTTGCGCAGCTTCTCCAGCGACTCCGCGCTCAGGTGGTCGGGGTGGCCGTGGGACAGCCACACGTACCCGCACCGCTGGATGGCGTCGCGCTGGGCCTCCGGGACTTCATGCGACAGCGTCCAGCTTCCGAAGTACGCGCCACCGTCCGTCCAGGGGTCCGTCACCAACACCGGACCGTCGTCGTGGCAGATGACCGTGGCATTCCCAATGGTCTCGAAACCCAGTTCCATCTCGCGCTTCCCCCTCGCCCGCGCACCCCCGCGCTGGATGGGCCGAAAGGTGAAGCCCGTGCACAGGGAGGCACAGTGCCCTTGCGTGCAGGGAAAACGATTTCCCGCCTGGCTGGCCGCTCCGGGAGGTGGAGAAGGCCACGGCCCTACTCGACGACGAGCCGGCCCACGCCGTGCTCGAAGTCGTGGTGGACGGTGCAGAAGTAGGGAACCTTGGAGCCGGGGACGGCGTCCTCGGGAATGGTGAAGGAGCGCTCCTCCCCGAGGAACGGGCCCGTGTCGAAGAAGATGCCGTCCGACTCGCCCGGGACGAAACTGCCGGGGTCCGAGGCGCTCGTCGCCGAGTGCGGTGCCGTGTCCATGTTGAGCACCCACACCGTCTGCCCGGGCTTCACCCGGATGTGCGTGGGCGTGTAGTGCCAGTCGTAGATGGTGACGCGGACGCCGTCACTCGGCAGCGGGCCGCAGCCCGCCATGAGGGCCGCCACCAGTCCGACACCCCACCCTTTCACCCACCGAGCGCCTCGCATCCGCGGCCTCCCGTGTCGCCCCCAACGGGACAGATGGACACGGACGGGCCACACGAGGAGTACGAGGGGAGCGTCCGGGCCCCGACACCTGTCGGGCGCACGACGCGGCAGGGCTGGGAATTGCGGAGCCGGTGACACCCGGCCCCGGGCCTCAGCGCCGACGCGAGACGAGGGAGAGGATTTCCGTGCCGTAGCGCTCGGTGAGCGCGGGGCCCACGCCGTGGATGGCCATGAGCTCCCGGCCATTCTCCGGCCGGGCCACGGCGATGGCGCCCAGCACCTTGTCCGTGAGGATGCGGAACGCGGGCACCCTGCGCTTGCGTGCCTCCGCGAGCCGCCAGGCCTTGAGCGCCTCCACCAGCGCCGGAGACGCCTCCGCCCCGTCCGCGTCGCTCAGCACCGCGCGCCGCCCGCGTGACGTGGGGGCCGGGGCATCGTCGTAGACGACGTCCGGGCGCGCCCCGCGGGACGCATTCCAGGAGGACCGGCCCTCCGAGCCTCCCGGGGCATTGGCGCGCCAGTGCGTCGGCCGGTCCGCGTCCCCCGCGTCCGGCGCCGCGCCGCGCGAGCGCGAGGTCCGGGCCGGGCCCGCCTCCCCCGCCGAGCGCGAGGCGCGCTTGCGCGAGGGGCGCTTCGTCGTGGCGCCCGACGCCTCCGCCTTGCCGCGGCGCTTCTTCTTCGTCGCCTTCTCCAGCGGGAGCGGGAGGAACACCTGGCCGGGGTCCACCGCGCGGGTGCGCCGGCCCTCGTCCGTCAGTGACAGGCGCTGGAAGTTGATGACCTGCCCGTCCTTGTCGAACGAGTCCACGTCCAGCCGCGCCAGCCCCGCGCGCACCAGGCCGCCCGCCAGCCGCTCGAAGTCGCGGCGCGGGAGGGCCTCGCCGAACAGCTCGCGGTGGAGCCGGCCCATGGCCTGCCCGTCGCGCTCGTGCAGCGACTCGAGGATGCGCTCCAGCCAGTGACGCTCCGCGGAGGTGGGCTCGACGAAGCGCAGCGTGGCGCACGTCTCGGGCGCGCAGACGTCGCACAGGCCGCACGCCTCGCCGGAGTCCTGCACGTCACCGAAGTGCGACACCAGCTGCTTCATGCGGCAGCCGTGGGCCTCCGCGTAGCGCCCCATCTGCTCCAGGTGCAGAAGCTTGCGCTCGCGCTGCGAGGTGTACGAGGCCATCCACCCCGGCCGCCCGCGCGCCACAGTCTCCTCCGGCGTCATCACCACGCCGCCGTGAATCCAGAGCTGCTCCAGCGCCTTGTCGAACACCTCCGGGTCCCCGCGCACGCGCCCCTGGAGCACCACCTTCGGCTCCAGCTGCGTGCCCGTGGACTGGAACAACCGCTCCAGGACGTGGGGCTCCGGGTAGTCGCGACGGTGGAAGAACTCGTGCGTGCGCCGGTCGATGTACGAGTGCAGCAGCACCGCGCGCGAGGGCTGGCCGTCGCGGCCCGCGCGGCCCAGCTCCTGGTAGTAGCCCTCCAGGCTCGCCGGCAGCGCGGCGTGGATGACGGTGCGCACGTCCGGCTTGTCGATGCCCATGCCGAACGCGGTGGTGGCCACGATGACCTCCAGCGCGCCCTTGAGAAACTCGGCCTGCACGCGGTCTCTCTCGGCGGGCTGGAGGCCCGCGTGGTACGCGGCGGAGGGGAAGTCGCCCGCGAGCATGTCCGCGAGCTGCTCGGCGTGCTTGCGCGTGGCCGCGTAGACGATGGCGGGCCGGTTGTCCTCGTCCTGCAGGAGCGAGTGGATGGCGTCGCCGCGCGCGCCGGGGTTCAGCTCTCGCACTTCGATGGCGATGTTGGTGCGGCGGAAGCCGTGGATGAAGGTGCGCGCCTTCCCGCCGGGCCCGTGCAGCGCGAGCTGCTGGACGATGTCGCGCTGCACGTCCGGCGTGGCGGTGGCGGTGAGGGCCACCACGGGCGCGGGGCGCAGCAGAGGGAGCCGCGAGCCGAGCAGGCGGTAGTCCGGACGGAAGTCATGGCCCCACTGGGAGATGCAGTGGGCCTCGTCGATGGCGATGAGCGCGGGGGTGCGGCGCGCGAGGAACTCCACGAAGCCGGGCACGCCGAGCCGCTCGGGGGCGATGAAGAGGAAGTCGAGCCGCTCCTCCAGGTAGTCCGCGCACACCTGGCGGGACGTGGCCCTGTCCCGCCCGGAGTGGATGCGGTCCGCCGCGAAGCCGAGCGACTGGAGCCGCGCCACCTGGTCCTCCATGAGCGCGATGAGGGGGCTGACCACCAGCGTGGTGCCCGCGCGCGCCAGGCCCGGGAGCTGGTAGCAGAGCGACTTGCCCGCGCCGGTGGGCATGACGAGCAGCAAGTCTTCCCCGGCCGTGGCCGCGCGGCAGACGGCCTCCTGGTAGGGCCGGAACTCGGAGAAGCCGAAGGCCTGCTTCAGCAGCGGCCGGAGCTGGTCCGGCGCCGTGGGCGCGCGAGGCACCCGCGCGGGACGCTGCCCGGCCAGCGGCGCGGTGGGCGCGGCACTCCGGCGTGAAGGTGTCCTGCCTCCCGCCGGGCCCGCGTTCCACGAGGAGGCTTCCGGCGCGGGACCGCGCCAGGCCCGGGAGCCCGTCGGGTCCACGTCCAGGGCGGCCGGAGAGGAGGCGGCGGTGCGGGTCGGTGCGAGGGCGTTGCCGGGAGCACCGGCACGGGCCCCCATGGAGACAGGCGCGGCCTCCCGTCCCGACGACATCACCACCGCGTCCGAGAACGCATTGCTGGAGGCGCTGCGGCGCGGCCCGCCCTGCCCCCCTGACGGCGTCCCCAGGGAGAGCGGAGCGGGCACGGGAAGCCCCGGCGAGGGCGCGGCGGGGAAGGAGCGCGGCGGCGCACTGGCCGGGCTCGTGGGCCCCTGCCCCACCACGTCGATGACGTACTTCTCGATGCCGCGGAGGAACTCGTCGAGCTGGCCCTCGCCACTCTCGATGCGCTGGAGCCACGCCTCCCACTGCCCCGTCATTGCGGGCGACTTCACGTGCGGGTGCACCACCTGGATGAGGTGGATGCCCTTCTCCGTGGCCTCCATCACCTTGCCCGTGCGGCGCAGGTACTCGCGGTCCAGCAGCACCTCGATGATGGCCGCGCGCGTGGCCGGCGTGCCCAGGCCCGTCTCGCGCATCGCGTCCGCGAGCTCCTTCTCGTCGAGCGCCTTGCCCGCCGTCTCCATGGCGGTGAGCAGCGACGCGTCCGAGAAGCGCGGCGGGGGGCGCGTGCGCTTCTTCACCGCCTCCGCGTCCTCCACCTTCTGCGGCTGCCCGCGCTCCAGCCCCGTGGGCAGCGACTGCGGCTCGTCGTCCGGCTCGCGCTCCTCGTCCTCGCCCTTCTTCCCCTCCGCCTTCGGGCGCGGGGCCTTCTTCCCGCCGCCGATGTCCAGCACCTTCCAGCCCACCCGCTCCACCTGCGTGCCGGTGCTCTGGAAGCGGTCCACCACCCGCGCCGCCGCGTCCCCGGACGTCACCGCCGTAATCACCGTGGTGACGCGCCAGACGTGGTCCTCGTGCCAGGCCTGGAGCACCCGGCGGCACACCAGGTCGTAGATGCGCTGCTCGTCCGGCGACAGGCGCACGCCGTCCGGCGACGTGGGCGTGGGGATGATGGCGTGGTGGTCCGTCACCTTCGCGTCATCCACGTACCGCTTGCCGAGCGGCCGCGCGCCCGTGCCCGGCGCCAGGTCCTCCTCGAAGGGCGCGCGGATGGCGTTCACCACCTCCGGCAGCGTGTCCGCCACCGTGCGCGACAGGTGCCGGCTGGCGGTGCGCGGGTAGCTCAAGAGCTTGTGCTTCTCGTAGAGCGCCTGCGCCACCTCCAGCGTGCGCTGCGCGCTGAAGCCGTAGAGCCGGTTGGCGTGCCGCTGCAGCTCCGTCAAGTCGTAGAGGAGCGGCGGCGGCATCTTCTTCTCCTCCGCCTCCAGGGACTCAATCGCCGCGCTGCCTTTGCGCACGCGGTCGATGATGGTCTGGGCCTCCTTGCCGTCCGCGTCCAGCCGGCGGGCCTCGCGCGGGGCCTCGCCGTGCGGCACCACCGGCTTGCCGTCCGGCCCGGAGCGGAACCACGTGCCCTGGTACCGGGCCCCCACGGGCACCGCCTTCGAGCGCGGCACGAAGGTGGCCACCACCTCCAGGTAGTCCCGGGGGACGAAGTCGCGGATGGCCAACTCGCGCTCCACCACCATGGCCAGCGTGGGCGTCTGCACGCGCCCCACGCTCAGCATCTCCCCGTGCCCGCCGTGCGCCAGCGTGTACAGGCGCGACAGGTTCATCCCCACCAGCCAGTCCGCCCGGCTGCGCCCCATGGCCGCGGCGGCCAGCGGCTCGTACTCGCGCCCGTCCGCGAGCTTCTGGAAGCCGTCGCGGATGGCCCGCTCCGTCAGCGAGGACACCCACAGCCGGCGCACCGGCTTGCGGCACCCGGCGGCCTCGTAGATGTAGCGGAAGATGAGCTCGCCCTCGCGGCCCGCGTCCGTGGCGCACACCACGGTGGAGACTTCGGGCGCGTTGAGCACGCGCTTCACCACCCCGAACTGGGTGTGCGTCTCCTTGGAGACGACGAGCGGCCACTCCGCCGGAAGCATGGGCAAGAGCGCGCGGCTCCACTTCTTCCAGTCCGGGCGAATCTCGTGCGGCTGCGCCAGGCCCACCAGGTGGCCGATGGCCCACGTCACCACGTAGCCGTTACCCTTGAGGTAGCCGTCCCCGCGCTCGTTGGCCCCCAGCACCCGGGCGATGTCTCGCGCCACGGACGGCTTCTCCGCCAGCACCGCTAGCACGGAGGCGGAGCCCCGCCCTCCGGCACGAGCGTGCGCGCCGTCATTGCTCCCGAGCCTGTCCTCGCGGGGCGACTCGCCCATCTCGTCCCACCTCATGAAGCCCTGTCCCCTCCCGCCCGCTCCGCCCACGCCCTGGGTAGAGGCCCTGGCGCGCCGCGGAAGCCCTCTCCCCTATCGCGACAGGCTGACATGCCCGAGCCCCGCTGTCCCTACCCGTCACGCCTGCCCGCTCTACGGCCGGCCGAGGAGGAATCCACGCGGGCCGTGTCACATCCGCGTGCGCCCGTTCCCAACGCTCCAGGTCTGAGGAAATGGGGAAACAACCGAGGCATCCCGCCCTCGCATGGTGGGTCCACGCGCGCTGGCGCCTTCGCGCAAGCATTTGGCGCGGCAGAAGAAAACTGCTCCCCGCGCCTGGGTCAGTATGCCCTTGTTGCCAGTCGCCAACGGCGCCTGACGACGAGGGGGAAGCAGCTTCACTGTTGGTGCAGGGGGGGGAGCAGATGTCACACGTCGCGCATGAGTCGGGCCAGGGGATTCCGGGGGGCAGCATGAGGCCCGGTGGCATGTCGCGCGGAGACACAGGGGCCACGATTCGCAGGCCAGGGCGTCAGTCCTGGGGGGAGTGGCAGGGGGCGGTCGAGGGGGAGACAGGGGGAATCGCGGTACCGGCACTGGCCGTCTTCGCGGGGGCGAAGCGGACGCAGCTGGCGGTACTCGCGAAGTCGACCGCCGCCGAGTCACTTCATGAAGTCATGGGGAATGTGACGCGGGTGGCATCCATGCGCCCGCAGACGTTCGGACGGGCCCAGACACTGGCGCGGCTGCGAGCACTCTCGCGGCCCGCGGTGGCCTGGGAGGACGCCGGACGCTCGAAGGGGGAGTCACGGCTCGTGCGGGTGTCGGTACAAGGGGTACCGGACACGCGCCGCACGGAGCCCTGACGCGCACCGGGGGGATGCGCGTCTCGAAAAGGTTCGCTGGAGGGGTCCAAGGCCCTCCGGACACATCAAGGGCGGGTCGGAGGACGTTGCCGCGGGGGCGGTGGCGTCTGCGGTAGGGGGACCCGGGGTCACGCTCGCCAAGAGGGGGAGAGCGAACCCGAGAATGGGTCATATCCGGGGGGTGCTCCGAGTCCATCGGGGCATCCCCCGTAGCTTTTTGCGGGCCCGGCGGCCTCACTCCACGTGCAGCGTCATGGTGCCGGTGAGGGTGCGGTTCACCGTGAGCCACAGCGTGTCTCCGGCGGCGTCCACCGAGACGAAGTAGTCCACGTCCGCCGTGAGCGCCTGTCCGTCCAGCGTGACGCGGGTGGGTGGCGTCGAGGCGGTGTAGCCGCGCAGCACCACCAGGGGGTGCGTGAGGCTGCGGGCGCCGGCCTCGAAGCGGAGCGTGGCGCGGTTGCTGGCGGCCTGGGCCTCCCAGGTGGCGTAGACGGGGTTGTAGCCGGGCACGTCGTACGTCACGGCGTCGGCACGTCCCACGCCTCCGGGGCCGCGGGTGGCCACGGTGCCCTCGGTGGCCATCAGCCGGACGCCCTGCCAGGCCTCCACCTCGGCGGCCAGCTTCAGCACCGGGTTGCTGGCATGGGTGCCCAGTACCAGGAAGGTGGAGTAGCTCTGGTAGGGGTGGCCGGAGAGGTTGGCGTCGTCGCCATAGCGCGGGTACTGGCGCTGCCCCACCGCGCCGAAGTTGCTGCCCCACGCCAGGCGGTGCGACTGGGTGGTGGTCGGCAGCTCGTACTGGTTGAGCTGGTACGTCCAGTTGTAGTCCACGGGCATGGGGCCGTCCGCGTCGCGAGCGCCCCGGCTGGGGTAGAGCCAGTAGCCGCCCGCGGGCTTCTGCTCCCACGTCTGCGTCTGCACCACGCCCATCTCCGCGTCCGGCGCCGCCGTCCACATGCGGGTGTAGGGGACGACGTTGGGAGCGGCATAGTCCCAGCCGGTGTTCATCGTCACCGGGGAGGAGAGCGTGACGAAGCGGTTGCGGTCCCCCCAGCCCAGGCCGGCGATTTCGGCGTTGGCGTTGTCGTCGAAGAGCAGGTCGCCGTAGGGCGAGCGCACGTCGGCTTCGATGAGGTCGGCGGCGAAGCCCGAGGCGTCGTGCGTAATCGCGTAGAGCGGGTGGCTCCGGCCGGTGGCGAAGAGGTAGTGCACGGTGACGTTGACGACGTGGCCGTCGAGCGGGAGCGGCCAGCGGAACTCGTGCAGCGCGTGGTGGCGGCCCTCGAAGAGGGTGCGGCCGGTGCCGCGGATGCCCTCGGTCCAGTTGCCCCAGGTGGCGCCGTCCTTGAGGTGGCACACCACCATGCCCCAGCCGGGGACCTGGTCGTGCGCGCCGTCACAGGTGCGCGTGGCGCCCTGCACCTCGTAGGTGTAGCGGCGCAGGTAGCCGCCGTTCCACCCCGCCGGGTCCGTGGCGTCGTTGCGCACGAGCGCGGCCGAGCGCGGCCGGCAGTCGTCGTCACGCCAGGTGTAGTGGTCGGTACGGAAGCCATCGAGTTGCAAATCACGCTCGAGCTTCAGCGGAGCGCAGGCGCCCGTCTCGACCGTGCCGGCATCCGTGTCGTCCGTGCCGGCATCCGTGTCGTCCGTGCCCGCGTCCGCGACGCCCGTGCCGGCATCCAGCGGGTCGTCGGGCTTCACCTCCTTGCCACCGCAGGCCGCGAGCACCAGGGCCAGCAGCACGCTCAGCGCGCGGGCTCGCGGCAGGAAGACGGAGAGGTTCAGGTCGGGCGTCATCGTCGCTCCCTCGCGGCGGACAGAGACTCCACCGTGAGGGCGAGCCGTGCCGCGCACCTCTCCTGTCAAGCTGTCTACCCGGTTGCAAGAACTGGCGGGGTGGAGTGCCGGGAATCCACCGGGACAGCCACGCCGAGCGCACCCGCGCCGAGGAGGCCCGTACACCCTCGGGCCTCCCCGTCACCGTCATCCGCGCCTGAGGGCCGTCAGCCCGCCTTCGCGGTGCCCTTCTCCTGGTGCCAGGCCGCGAGCACTTCCTTCTCGCGCTCGGCGGTGACGCCGGCATACAGCTTCGCCTGACGCTCGGGCGGCAGCGTCTTGAACCACGCCAGCGTGTCGCGAATCGTGTCCGCCGTGGGCCGGAAGGTGAGGCCCGTGGCCACCGCCTTCTCGATGCCAATCCTCCCCAGTCCCTTCTCCTCACCCGTGCGCGGCACCCACACCGGCATGTCCGTCCAGGCCGCCACCTTCTGCTTGTCCAGGAAGGCCGTGTCCACCCACGTGAAGCTCGCGTCGCTGCCCGTGGTCTTCTTGGTCAACTCCAGCAGGTCCTCCATCAGCACCGGCTGGCTGGGGCCCGTGGCGTTGAAGACGCCCTTCGTGCGGCGCTCGACGCCGAGGATGATCCACGCGGCCAAATCTCGCGCGTCGATGAACTGCGTGGGGTCCTGCCCGTCACCCGGCGCCAGCACCTCGCCGCCGCGCGCCACGCGCACCGGCCAGTAGGTGAAGCGGTCCGACGGGTCGTCCGGCCCGACAATCAGGCCCGGGCGCACGTTGAGGACGCGGCCCGGCATGGCCGTCTCCGCCGCCTTCTCGCACAGCGCCTTCAGCGCGCCGTAGTTCTCCATCACCTTCTCATCCGTCTCGTCCGTCATCGTCGCCACCGGCGAGGACTCGTCGACGCCGTACTGCGACAGGTCCTTGTAGACGGAGATGGAGGAGACGAAGACGTAGTGCTCCACGTTGGGCGCCAGCAGCTCCGCCGAGGCCTTCACGATGCGCGGCACATAGCCGGAGGTGTCCACCACCGCGTCCCACTTGCGGCCCTCGAGCGCCTTCAGGCCCGTGTCCTTGCTCGGGTCGCGGTTGCCCTGCAGCTTCTCCACGTCCGGGAAGAGGCTGGGGTTGGTGCGGCCGCGGTTGAACAGGGTGACGGTGTGGCCGCGCGAGCGCGCGAACTCCACCAGCGCCGGGCCCAGGAACTGGGTGCCGCCGAGGATGAGGATGTTCTGCGGCTTGCCCGGCGGCGGCACCTTCGCGGCCTGCCCCTGCGCGCCCGTGTCCGCATCCGTACCGCCCGCGCCGGACTTGCTCGACGAGGCACAGCCCAGCGCCCAGAGCGAGCCCACCGCGGCCGCTCCCTGAATCACTCCTCTGCGGGACAGCTTCATGCCGTGTTTCTCCTGTTGCCCTGTTGCTTCGAGGGACTGCGTGCGGACGGGCCGCCTTCAGCGGGCCGGGACATTATCGGGAACCGCGGGCCCGAGCGTGGCCGGAGTGCCGGCGTGCTTCCGCTGGTGTCGCGCGAGGTACAGCGACACCGCGAGCCACAGCCCCGCCAGCGGCACCGCCACCAGGGACAGGCCCGACATGCTCATGCCCAGGCCCTTGAGCCCCTCCTGGAGCCACCCGCTCAGCGTGTCGCTGCCCCGGTACACCACCGTGTCGATGAAGCTCTTCGACTTGTAGCGGGCCTCGCGGTCCACCGTGGTGAAGAGGATTTCCCGCGACGGGCGCTCCAGCGCGTAGTGGCTCGCCCCACGCACCGACTTGAAGGCAATCAGCACTCCCAGCACCGGCACCGCGGCCAGCCCCAGGAAGCCCAGCGCGGTGAGCACCGGCGCCACCGCCATGGCCGCGCCCAGCCCCAGCTTCGAGATGAAGCGCCCCGTCACCAGCGCCTGCAACAGCAGCGTCGCCAGCTGCACGTAGAAGTCGATGTCGCCGTACAGCGCGGTGCGGTGCGCGGCGTCCTTGCCCACCTCGGAGACGAGCCGCACCTCCTGGAAGTTGATGAACGTGGACGTGGCCGCGTACAGCAGCACCTGGAGCCCGAGCGCCAGCAGGAACGGCGACGTCACGAGGAGCCGCAGCCCGGCGAGCACGCCGCCGCCCACGGGGCCCTCCGCGGCCGGGGGCTGGTGCTGGACGTCATGGGCCCAGTTCGCCAGCCGGCGCACGCACTGCGTGCTCACCTCCAGCAGCACCACGGTGATGAGGATGAGGTTGACGGGGCCCAGCGGCTTCGCGAGGCGCCCCACCAGGAAGGGCCCCACGAGCATGCCCGTGGTGCCTCCCGCGGCGATGAAGCCGAACAGACGCTTGCCCTGGCCGCTGGCGAAGACGTCCGACATGAAGCTCCAGAAGATGGAGACGACGAACAGGTTGTAGACGCTCAGCCACACGAAGAAGACGCGCGACACCAGCACCGGCGCCACTCCCAGCTTCAGCAGCGCGAACAACACCAGCAGGCACAGCAGGAAGAAGCGATACACGAGCGGAATCACGACGCGCCGCGGCCAGCGCGCCACCACGGCCGAGAAGGCCGGCACCACCGCCAGCATCACCAGGAACGTCGCCGTGTAGAGCTCGGGCAAATCCTTCACGCTGCCCGCCGTGCCCAGCTCCGTGCGGATGGGCTTGAGGATGGCGTAGCCGCACATCAGCGTGAAGAAGTAGAGGAACGAGCCGAGGACCGCGCCCACCTCCTCGTCCCGGACGTCCACGAATCGCTTGAGCATGGTGAGGATGGCACGCGTTGAGGGAAGCCCGGACGCCTGAGTCCCGGCCGGGCACGGGCCCGGACCAACGGAAGCCCGGGCAGTGTATTCCCGGGTTCCCCGTCCGGAAGAACGTCCGGTTCCGGCCCGAAAATGCCGTGAGACCTGGCGTCCCCGGGTCCGTTCTCCAGGGCCCGGGCACGGTGGGGACCTCGTGCGGACGGTGCCCCACCGGATGGCTGGGACGGACTACTTCCCGGCGGCGAGCGCCTCGCGGAGGGCGGCCTCCACGCGGGGCAGGGCCTCCTCGATTTCCTTCACCGAGGTGGCACCGACGGACAGGCGGAACCAGCCGGTGTCGGCGGGGAGGCCGAAGGCCTGGAACGGCACCACCGCGAAGCTGGCCTTCTCCAGCAGCAGCTTGCGGATGTCGTCGTTCGTCTTCAGGCCGCCCTTGCCAATCAGGTCGAAGCGCACGCTGAGGTAGATGGCGCCCTGCGGGGCGATGTGCTGCACCGGCAGGCCCGCCTCGCGCATCCGCGTGAAGCCCTTGTGCAGCGCCTCCAGCCGCTCGTCCACGCGCTGGCGCATCACCGTGAGGAAGGACTCGGTGGCCTGCGTGTCGTCGAGGTAGCGGGCCACCGCCACCTGCTCGGCCTTGGGCGCCCAGGCGCCCACGTGGCCCAGCACGTCGCGCATGCGGGCGATGATGGTCGGCGGGCCCACGCCCCAGCCCACGCGCACGCCGGTGGCGGCGAAGGCCTTGGAGATGCCGTCCACGAAGACGGTGTACGGCGCGATTTCGGGCACCAGCTCCACCGGCGTCACGTGCTTCACCGCGCCGAAGCTCAGCACCCAATAAATCTGGTCGTACATGAGGATGAGCGGCTTCTGGCCGCGCTTCTCACGCTCGCGGTTCTCCGCGACGACGCGCTCGCAGATGGCGGCCAGCCCGTCCGGCGAAATCATGGTGCCGGTGGGGTTGAGCGGGCTGCACAGGCACAAGAGGCGCGCGGAGGGCAGGTGCGGCGCGAGCTGCTCCACGGTGGGCATGAAGCCGTGCGCGGGGTCCGTCTCCACCACCACGCTCTTGGCGCCCATGATGTACGCGTAGTGGTTGTTGTTCCACGACGGCACCGGGTAGACGACCGTCTCACCCTCGTCGAGCACGGCGCGGTAGGTGCCGTAGATGATGGGGCGGGCGCCGCCGGCGATGACGATGCCCTCCAGCGGGTACTTCAGGCCGAGCGCGCGCTCGTAGAAGCGCTGCACCGACTGGCGCAGGTCGAGCACGCCGTCGGACGGCGGGTAGTTCGTCTCCCCGGCCTGGAGCGCGGTGGCGATGTTCTGCCGCAGCCCGTCGGGGATGGGGAACTCCTTCGGCGCGAAGTCGCCCACCGTGAGGTTGCACACCTTCTGGCCTTTGGCGACGAGCTCCCGGATTTGCGCGGCGATCTTGAGGATCTCGCTGCCGACGAGACCCCTCGCCATGGTGCCCACGGTGGAATCATCCCGTGACGGGCGGGGAAGGGAGGTGAGGTCGATTGCCATGAGGTGTTGCTCTCCGGTTCGTTCGCGTTGAAGGGGGCCACGCGGACTGCGGCCGGGCGCGCACCATAACCGCGGCCCGGCCCTCCGTGTGTCATGCATTTGCATCCGGTTGCCGGAGCGCCGCTGTTTCAATTTTCCGGGAAGTGACACACGCCGGCTCCACCGTGTTCCGGGCAGCCAGGACACCGGGCCCTCTCCGGAAAGGTCGGAGCGCCTCGGCCGGTGAGACTCCGCGAAGCCCCAGCCGGCCGGTATTCCGGGGCCGTCCCGAGTCCCCGATATGAGCAGGCAGGCGCGTCGTTTTTCGTCCCGACAGTGCCCGGGGCGGATGGCATCGCGGCCCGGGACTCCACAACCCACCCCGTGGAACCCCACCGCCGCGCGGACTTCACGCGTGTCGGATGGGAGTCCCTCGTCCCGAGGTCCCCACCATGAAGCTCCTCGAGCGCAGCCTGCTGGTCCTCTCGTCCCTGCTGCTGGCGTCCTCCACCGCGTCCGCGGCGGACCGTCCCGCCGTCAACACGCGCCTGTTCGGCACGCGCGCCATCGTCGCGTGCGACCCGGTGGAGAAGTCGTGCGGCATGGCCGTCATCTCCTTCCCCAGCGGCGTCAGCGGGCTGGTGCCCTACGGGCGCCCGGACGTGGCGGTGGCCTCCATGTACCTGCCGTCGGTGGATGACGCGAATGCCGTCATCGCCCGCATCGACTCGGGCGACTCGCCGCAGGCCGCCGTCGACACGGTGATGGCGGCGGACCCGTATGGCGCGTACCGCCAGCTCGCCGCGGTGAAGCTGAACCCCGACGGCAGCGTGACGGTGGGCCAGCGCACGGGTGAGGAGAGCAGTGACTTCCGGTGCTCCGTGAAGGGCGCCACCTACGTGGTGCAGGCGAACAACCAGACCACCGCCGACATGTGCCGGGTCATGGCCGAGAGCTTCGACAAGGCCCGGGGCAGCCTGCCGCAGCGGCTGTTCGCCTCGCTCAAGGCCGGCTCGCGCGTGGGTGGGGACCGCAATGGCGAGCGCTCCGGCGTCGTGCGGGTGTGGAACAGCACGGACGACTCCGCCTTCTACACGCACGTGATTGCCGAGGCCGTCACCCACGGCAGCACCACGGCGATGCGCGACTTGGAGGTGCAGCTGAACCGCTACCAGGGCGGCCTCGCCGTGACGTACACGGCGGACCTCGTGGCGCTGGACCGGGAGAACACCAAGGTGGTGAAGCGCGCGCTGCACAAGCTCGGGTACTACCGCGGGCCCATGGATGCCAGCTGGCCCCAGAGCGCCGAGCAGGCCCTGGCCGACTTCGTGTGGAACAACCTCTTCTTCGAGAAGCCCACCGTGGTGGTGGACGGCGTGCGGAAGATTGACGGTGTGCTGGTCAACTTCCTGCGCGACGCGGACCTGGGCGCGCTCGTCGGCCCAACACCGGGGCAGTGAGACGCGCGGTGATGCTGGCACCCGGGCGCCGCTCGTGAGAGATGGGGGCCACCGGCCCTCACCGAGCGGGCCGCCAGGAGACGGACGATGCGCAGGCTGACGTCGCTGTGGCTCGCGGGGTGTATCGGAATCGCCGGGTGCTCGAAGAAGGAGGAGGGGCCTCCGCATCCCGCGGCGGAGTTGCCCGCTCCGGAGGATTCACCCGCCCAGCCCTCGGGCCCGCCGCCGGGCACCCTGCCCCGTGAGGGCGAGGCCGCCGCGAAGCCACCCGTGCATGTCGTGCTCCCCAGTGACGGGGGCATGGTGCCGGTGGCCCAGGCGGAGCAGGAGCCGGAGGATGCTCCCGAGGCGGCGCCCACGCCTCCCCCGGTGCCTCCGACTCCGGCGCCTGCTGCTGGGGCTGCGACGGGGCAGCCTCCCGAGGACGTGAAGAACCGCGAGTGGACGGCGGGCAACGTGACGCTGAAGCGCGCCCCGGGCATGCCGGTGACGCTGCGCTCGGTGCGTGCGGGGCAGCACGCGGACTTCGACCGCGTGGTGTTCGAGTTCGACGGTGCCAGTCTCCCGGGTTACCGCCTGGAGTACGTGGACAAGCCCATCATCAAGTGCGGCTCGGGAGACCCGACGACCGTGGCCGGCAAGGGCTGGCTCCAGGTGACGCTCACTCCCGCGCGGGGTCACGACGACAAGGGACAGGCCACCGTCGCGGAGCGGGAGCTGAAGCCCGGCCTGCCCGTCATCCTCGAGCTGGAGCGCACGTGTGACTTCGAGGGCGAGGTGACGTGGGTGCTCGGCAACAAGGGGCCCAACAAGTACCGCGTCATGGAGCTGCACGAGCCGACGCGACTCGTGGTGGACGTGCAGCACTGACGTCACCGTGAGGAGCGCGGCTCCGTGGAACCGCGCTCCTCGCCGGGTTCATGCACTCGTGCAGGGGATGAGGGCTCGCGAAGTCCCGACGCCACCGTGAAGCTTGCCTGTCGGTCCGAGCCGGACGCGTCACGGCTCGCCTGTTGGTCCGCACCGTGGATGCGTCACGGCCTGGCGCGTAGCTCGCCTGCAAGCCGGTCCAGGCCGGCGAGCAGAGTATGATGTCGCTTGCGGGTCTCGGCGCCTCTCGCGCGCAGGGCCATGGCCAGCGCCGCGGGCACGTTCAGCGCCGCGTCACCTCGGAGCCGCTCGCGGTACTCGCGGGCCCAGTCCTGCGGCACTCGCAGGGACCAGTTCCGCGCGTCCACCGTGCCGGGCGTGTTGTACGTCTCCGTCATTCCCAGCAGGTCCGTGAAGAACACCATGACATTGCGCGCTCGGCTGGCGAACAGGTCCGCCACCTTCGCCTGCGCCAGCAGCCCCGGGTCCGCCGCCAGCCTTTGCGCGAAGTCCTCTCGCTCTGCTTCCTCCGGACACAGGCGCCACGCGAGGTAGTCCGCCTGCGCCTTCAGCTTGCCGCGCCACTGCCACTCCCCCACCAGTTGCCACAGGGACTTCGTGTCGTGGTTGCCCACCATCACCCAGTCCTCGGGCGCCACGTTCTCACTGCGGTACACGTCCGCCGGGTTGCTCAGGTCCGCCTTCTGCGTCACGCGGAAGCGCCCCAGCCCGTACTGCGCCAGCACCCGCTCCAGCGGATACGGCAGCGTGCTGAGCACTTCGCCGAGCAAATCTCCGAGGTCCCGCCCGTTGCGCCGCGCCGCGCTCACGATTGTGTCGAAGAGGACGCTGTAGCGGCGCACCTGCTCCGGCGTGAGGTACTTCACCTCCCGGTCCGCGTATCGGGGCACCGTGCGGTCCAGTTGCTCCGGGTGCACCAGCGCGTAGCGCGCGAGGTCCGGATGGTCCTGCAGGTCCGGTGACGAGAAGAGGCGCGCCCCGTGCTGCACGGCCCACAGCGCATCCATCGCGTCCGCGCGGTACACCCACGGGCACACGAGTCCGTGCGGATGGTCCAGCCGCAGCCCGTCGTACTCGCCGAGCATCTTGTCCATGCGCGCGTTCATGAAGCGCAGCACCGGCCCGGCCCGCTGCCCCGCGGCCACGCCCGCGTCGTCGTCCTCGAAGTACTGCTCCGGGTCCAGCACGGGGTAGTTCCACGGCTGGCCATCCGGATTGGTGCGGCTGGGCGGCGCGCCCATGAGGTAGCTGCGCAGGAAGAGCCCCTGCCACGCCCACGTGTCTTGCGGCGAGAAGCCAATCTGCAAGTCGCCGTACAGCTTCAGCCGCCACTCCGCCGTGCGCTCCCGCAAGGACTGGTGCTGCACATGCACGATGAACTGGAAGAAGGCGTAGCGCTCCAGCGCGTCCGCGTACCGGGCCTCCAACTCCACGAGGCGCGCGGCGGCCGCGGCTTCCTCCTCACGGCGGGGGCTCCACAGCCGTCCGTCGAGCGAGTCGCTCCAGCGCCTCCAGTCCGGCTCGTGCTTCTCCTCGCACAACACGTCGAAGAGGGCGTCGCGGAGCAGCCACGCATGGTGTTGCCGGCGAAAGGTGCCGAAGCGTGCGGCCAGCGCGTGAATGGCGGGAGACGCGTCCGGGGCTTCGCGCTGGCGGCGGAAGGACTCCCAGGCCTCGTGCAGCGCGGTGAGCTGCGTGCGGAAGGCGTGACGGTAGCGCTCCCCCGGGCTGGCACCGTGCGGACGGTTCGCGGAGAGTGCGGCCACACGTCCACGCGGGAGGAGCGCCCCCCACGGCTCGGGCTCCTCCAGCGGCGCGAGCGCCACGTTGAGGAGGTTTCGCGAGAAGAGCGTGCCGTCATATGGCGACGCGTTGAACTCGGTGGTCTGTCCCTGCGGCCCGAGCTGGATGCCGTTGAAGCCCAGCTCCCGCGCGAAGGCGAGGAAGCGTGCCGCCCCTTCCGAGTATGGCGAGCCCCAGCCCGTGTCCTCCTCGGGGAGGCTGGGGAAGCTCGGGTCGTGGATGCTCAACACGCAGTTGCGGACATCGAGCGCGGCGAGCGCCTCGGTGACGAGCCGGTGGTGGTCTTCGGGCAGCGGCGCTGGAGCCATATCGTGCAGCGACCGACCCTACGGGCCTCCGCGCGAGGCGCCAACCGTCCTGGTGGGCCAGACGTTCAACATCAACGTCCGGCGAGCTCAGGACCCGAGTGGATGCACCTTGACGAGCCGGCCCACCACCGCCGTCCGCTGGGCCCACCCGTTGATGCGGCCCACGTTGTTGCCGATGAGCACCCGGTCCTTCGTGGCCTGCTTCACCAGGTGCAGGAGGACGCCGCCCTTCCACCGCACCAGCACCACATCCCCGGTGTCCACCTCCTGTGGGTCCACCGGTCCCAGCGTCACCCGCTGCCCGTCCTCGATGCGGCCCCGCATGGAGCCTCCTCGTGGACGGACGGTTACCTGCTCACCTCGTTCGAGCGCCTGAAGCGCATCCGTGGCCCAGCCCATGCTTCCGTGTCCTTTGTCGGTTTTGAGCCGACGGGACGAAACGGAGGGGCGCCGCCTGACGGACTCGCAGCTCAGTCCTGACGGGCCTGCGGCACCGGGCGCGGCTCGCCACCCCCACCGTGCGGGCCTTGCTCCTGGGGAGGGCGCATGTGGAAGACCTTGCGCAGCTTGCGGCTCATCCAGTTCCGGCCGTCTACCAGGATTTCGTACACCGTCGGAATCACCAGCAGCGTCAGCAGCGTGGACGTAATCGTGCCGCCAATCACCGCGCGGCCCAGCGGCGCGCGGAAGTCGCCGCCCTCGCCCGCGCCAATCGCCACCGGAATCATGCCGGCCACCAGCGCGAGCGTCGTCATGAGGATGGGCCGCAGGCGGATGCGTCCCGCCTCGATGAGCGCCTCGCGCAGCGGCATGCCCTTCTCGTGAGACCACTTCGCGAAGTCGATGAGGAGGATGGCGTTCTTCGCGACGATGCCCATCAGCAGGATGACGCCGATGAGGCTCATGATGTTGAGCGTGTCGCGCGTGATGAGCAGCGCCAGCACCACGCCGATGAGCGACAGCGGCAGCGACAGGAGGATGGCCAGCGGGTCCAGGAACGAACCGAACTGGATGACGAGGATGAGGTACATCAGCAGCAACGCCACCCCGAGCGCGATGAACACGCGCGTGAAGACCTCCGCCTGGTCCGCGGACTCGCCGCCCGTCGTCAGCGTGTAGCCGGACGGCAGCTGCACGTTCTTCACCCGCTCCTGGATTTCCGTCATCACCTCCGTCAGCGAGCGCCCCTGCGTGTTGGCCTGGATGTTGATGACGCGCTCGCGGTCCAGGTGCGTAATCTGCGCCGGGCCCAGCGTCCGCCGGATGTCCGCCACCTGCCCCAGCGGCACCAGCTGAATCGGACCGCCCTGCACTCCGGCCACGCGGATGGGCAGCTGCGCCAGGTCGTTCGGGTTGTCGCGCGCCTCGGGCGCCAGCCGAATCATCACGTCGCGCGTCTCACCAATGGGGTCCACCCAGTCGCCCACGTCCAGGCCCGCGAAGGCCGGGCGCAGCACCTGGGCCACCTGTCCCACCGTGACGCCGAGCTGCCCCGCCAGCCCGCGGTTCAGCTCCACCTCCAGCTCCGGCTTCTGCCCGCGCGTGGACAGCCCCACGTCCACCGCGCCCGGCACCGCCTCCATCTGCTTCTGCACCTCCTGCGCGAGCCGCGTCAGCACCTTCTGGTCCGGCCCCCGCAGCTCCAATTGAATCTGCTTGAAGGCACCGCCGAAGCCCGAGGTGAACACGGAGACCTTCGCGCCGCCCAACGTCTTCAGCTCGTCGCGGAAGATGCGGCCGAGCGCGTCCTGGCTCACGTCGCGCTCCGCCTTCGGCTTGAGGCGCACGTACACAAGCGCCTGGTCCACGCCCGGCGCGCTGAGCGGCAGCGGCACGCCGATGGTGCTGTACGTGTAGGCCACCTCCGGGTGCGCGCGGGTGAGGCGCACCACCTCCTCCACCTTGCGCCGCGTGTAATCCAGGCTAGAGCCCGGCGGCGTCTCCACCAGCACCTCCACCTCCGCGCGGTCACTCACCGGCACGAAGCCCGCGCCGCCCACGGTGCCCTGCAGCACGAGCGCCCCCACCAGCGAGCCCACCGCCACCAGCACCATGGCCAGCCGATGGTCCAGCGCCCAGGCGATGACGAGCTTGTAGCGGTCCGCCTGCCGGTCGAACCAGCTGTTGAAGCGCGTCAACTGCCGGGAGATGAACCCGCGCCGCGCGCCCTTCTCCACCTGCGGGTCCGGCCAGTACGCGCTCAGCATCGGGTCCAGCGAGAAAGAGACGAACAGCGACACCAGCACCGCGCACGCAATCGTCAGGGCGAAGGGCTTGAACCACTGCCCCGCGACGCCGTACATGAAGGCCACCGGGACGAACACGGCCACGATGGAGAACGTGGTCGCCGACACCGCGAGCCCGATTTCCGCGGTGCCCTCGCGCGACGCCGTGTAGTGGTCCTTTCCCATCTCGATGTGGCGGACGATGTTCTCGCGCACCACAATCGCGTCGTCGATGAGGATGCCGATGGCCAGCGTCAGGCCGAGCAGCGACATGGTGTTGAGCGTGAAGCCGAACACCCAGACGCTGATGAAGGCGGCGAGCACGCTCACCGGCAGCGCCAGGCCGGTGATGACGGTGGAGCGCCACGAGTTGAGGAAGATGAACACCACCAGCACGGTGAGAATCGCGCCCTCCAACAGCGCGGACTGCACGTTCTCCACCGCGTTCTCCACGCGCACGCCCGCGTCGCGGACGATGGCCAGCTTCACCCCCGCGGGCAGACGCTTCTGCAGCGCATCCACGCGCGCGCGCACCGCGTCGGCGACCTCGGTGGTGCTGTAGCCCTTGGACTTCAGCACGTCGATGCCGACGGCCTCCGCGCCGTCATAGAGCGCCAGCGTGCGCGGCTCCTCGGAGCCCACGAAGACGTCCGCCACCTGGGACAGGCGGATGACTTGCCCGTTGCGCGTGGCCACCACCATGTCGCGGAAGTCCTCCACGCGCACCAGGCGGCCCTTGAGGCGGATGGACTCCTCGGACAGCTTCGAGTTGATGCGGCCCACCGGCGCCGCCAGGTTCTGCGCCTCCAGTGCGCCCACGACTTCCGCCACCGACAGGCCGGCGGCCTGCATCGCCCGCGGCTTGAGCTGCACCGTCATCTCCCGCTCGACGTCGCCCACCACTTCCGCCTGCGCGACGCCCGGCACCGAGCGCAGCTCGCCCACCACCAGCGGGTCCGCGACGCGCGACAGCGCCGCCACGTCGAGTTGGTCCGAGGTGAGCGTCAGCGAGACGATGGGTTGGTCCGCCGGGTCGAACCGCGTGAGGATGGGCTCCTCCATCTCCTGCGGCAGGTCCGCGCGCTTGCTGGAGATGGCGTCGCGGATGTCCTGGGACGCCTCCTGGATGTCCTTCTCGAAGTTGAAGAACACCGTGAAGGTGGCGAGGCCGTCGGTGGCCGTGGACGTCGTCTCCTTCGGGTCCACGCCGTTGATGGCGAAGATGGCGTCTTCAATCGGCTCCACGATTTCGCGTTCCACCGTGTCCGGCGACGCGCCCGGGTAGACGATGGTGACGTTGATGACGGGCTGCTGGACGTCGGGGAACTCGTCCGTCTCCAGCTGCCAGAGGGCCACGAGGCCGAAGACGACCAGGGCCACCATCGCGGTGATGGTGACGATGGGACGCTTGATGGCGAAGTCCGAAATGAACACGGAGTGACTCCCGGCGGATGCGATGGGACGAGGGCGGCCTCAGCGCGAAGGCGACGTCGCGCCCTCGGCGGTGCCCCGCGTGCTCGGCTGCGTGGAGGGGGCGTGTCCCTGCTGATTCGGAGCCGCGGGCGGCGCCTCCGAGCCGCCGACGCCCGGGCCGTCTTCCGCCACGGGCTTCGACTCCGGACGCGGCGCCTGCACCTTCACGCGCGAGCCCTCGCCCACCTCGTCGCGGGCCGAGCCGAGCAGCACCAGGTCTCCCGCCTGCAGCTCGGAGCGGACCTCCACCTGCTGCGCGACGTCGTCCCGCAGCCCCAGCTTCACAGGGACGCGCTGCACGCGCTCGTCGCGGATGCGCAGCACCGAGGGGCCGCCGTTGGCTTCGTCGATGGCATCCACCGGCACCGCCAGCGCGCGCCGCTCCTGCGAGGCCACACGGCCTTCCGCGAAGAGGCCCGCGAGCAGCTCGAGGTCCGTGTTGGGAATGGCCACGTAGATGCGCACCTGGCCGGTGCCCGGGTCCACCACGGGGTTGATGCGCTCCACCTTGCCGCTGAAGGCGCGCTCGCCGTAGCCGGTGACCTGGAACTCCACCGGCGTGCCCGTCTTCACCTGCTCCAGCTGCGCGGCGGGCACGGCGGCCTCCAGCCGCAGCGTGCGCGGGTCCACCACCGTGAAGAGCGGCGCGCCGGGCTGCACCACGTCGCCCGCGCTCGCCTGGCGCTCGCTCACCACGCCGTCGAGGGGCGCGATGATGCGCGCGCGGCCCACCTGCTCCTGCGCCAGGGCCAGTCGGGAGCGCGCCTCCGCGAGCTGCCCCTCCGCCTGTGACACTCCGAGCTGGGCGCGCTCGAATTCGCGCTGGGTGATGACGCCCGCCTTCGCGAGCATCGCGCTGCGCTCCTCCTCGGCGCGGGCCACCTGCACCGCGCTGCTGGCCGTCCGCACGGTGGTGCGCGCGGCGATGAGCTGGTCCCTCCGGGTGGCGTCTTCGATGCGCGCCAGCTCCTGCCCCTTCTTCACCCGCTGGCCCTGCTCGGCCTTGATGTCGAGGATGGTGCCGCCGACCTCCGCGCGCACCGCGGCCGCCGTGCGCGCCTGCAGCGTGCCGGAGATGCCGGGGCCCGATTGCAGCTCTCGCACCTCGGCGCGGGTCACGTTCTCCTGCCCGAGCGTCACCACCGGCTCCACGGGCTTCGCGTCCGCTCCGTCCGGGTCCTTCTTGCAGCCGGCCACGACACAGGTCAGGCCCAGCAGCAGCCAGAGCCCCCAGCCTCGCGTCCTCCCGCTCACGTGCACGCGTTTCACGGCGAGTCTCCCGTCCTCCGCCGGGCCGGCCTCATGGCCCCGGCGAGCCGGCTAACCATGGTGTCGGCCCCCTGCCTCCGGTAGCCGCACCCGGTGTCGTTCCGCACCCGGAAGGCCCGCGTGTCCACTGCCTGAAAGCGGAGCAGGCGTGCGGACGAGCCGCTCAGGACGCGTTCCGTGGCGCGGTTCAGGTGTCCGGGAGACGCCGCGTCACGGCGTCGTGGAGGGCACCTCGCTCATGATGAGGGTGCCGGTGCGGAAGTGGCCCGGCTGTCCGCAGCCCGACACCTGGGGCTTGTTGGGGCAGCTCACCGGCACGGTGGAGCGCGTGGACGACGAGGCGCACAGGGCGCCGTCGGTGTTCCACTCGGCCTCCAGCAGCCACGACTCGGTGTCCTGCTGCACGCCGAGCGCGTCGTAGAGGTTCACCCAGTTGCCATCCTGCGTGTGCGAGGTGCCGTCGCCGCAGAAGTCCGCGCGCACCATGCGCGTGCAGGCCTGGTGGTGGTCCTCGAGGCTGCGGCCGTCCGCCGCCGTGGCCCACGGCCGGTAGCCGAAGTGGATGCACTTGGCGATGGCCGCGCCCTCGCAGGCGAAGGTGAAGAGGCTGGGGTCGTCCAGGTGCGCACCACCACCGAACACGCCCTCCTTGTAGTTCCAGGTGCCGGACACGGGAATGGCATCCAGCGCGGAGCCATCCGCCGCGGGGCACGCGGGCTTCCAGGTGCCGTCCGTGTTGTCGAGGAAGGAGACGCGGTAGGACCAGATGTCCCCGCTCGCGCCGGTGGCCGGATTGATGGCGTCCACGCGCAGCTCCACCGTCTGGCCGCCGCCGAGGTTGCCGGTGAAGCGCGCGCCGAGGAAGTCCAGGCCGGACACCTCGCGGCCCCCGTTGAAGCCGTGGAAGACGCTGCCCTGCAGCCACGCCGAGCTCATCGGGTCATCCACGCTGTCCGCGGCGTACACGCCGGACAGATTCACGGAGACCAGCGCCCCCATCGAGGTGCCGTTGAGGTTGCGTCCGTTGAGGTTGCGCCCGTTGAGGTTGCGTCCGTTGGGAGCCGCCAGCTCCGCCACGCTCGACTGCAGCGTTGGCTTGAGCTCGGGCTCCGTCACCGAGCCACCCGCACACCCCACCAACCCGCAGGCAACGACCACCGCCCGCACCACCCGCCACTCGCCCATGACCCGACCTCCCCGACCCGACCCAGCCCCGTCCTACGGCTTGCAACATTTGCAGTCTCGCCGTGCACCGCAAGACTCCCGCATGCGGACGGGCACTTGCAGCGTCCGCTCGCGAGCAGTGCATTGGCACGCCAGGGAGGACCGGGGGTTCCAGCGTCGGGTAACGCGGGGTGTGAGGTTGGCAGCATGCCCGGCGTGCGGGCAGGCGGCTCAGGGCCCCGAGGGCGGCGGGTCCGCGCACACGCGCATGCCCATCGTCACGTCGCGCAGCTCGGGCTCCGGCAGCTCGCGGTTGGTGGCCCGCGCGGAGGTGGCCGCGAAGGCGAAGCTGCCGCCGCGAGCCACCGCCTTGCCCGGCTCCAGCCAGGAGCGCGTCCACTCCCAGACGTTGCCGGCCAGGTCGTCCACGCCGAAGGGGCTGCGCGAGCCGGGGTGGCTGCCCACCTCGTCCGGGCCGAAGCCTCCGGGCTGCTTGCCATAGGTGGTGTCGATGTTGGCGTCGTCCGGGCCCAGCGTGTCGCCGTGCGGGTACTCGCGCCCGTCCACGCCACGCGCCGCGCGCTCCCACTCCAGCTCCGAGCACAGCCGCGCGCCGGGCACGCGGCTGCTGGAGGACAGCCAGGCCGCGTACGCCTCCGCGTCCGCGAAGGTGATGCCGCTGACGGGGAAGCGCAGCCAGTCCTGCTCCACGCGCCGCGTGCGGTTGGCATAGCGCAGCTTCTCACCGGCCCGCGCGACGTAGGGCTCGCTGCCGGGCTGGAAGCGCAGTCGCCAGGTGCCGTCCACGCGGTCCAGCGCGAGCAGCCCCGCGTAGCCACCGGTGCCCACGCGGGGCAGGCGCTTCGCGCGCTCATCGGACGGGAGGGACTCGATGAAGCGCAGCCAGTCCGAGTACGTCACCTCGTGGCGGGCGATGAAGAAGGCCGGCACGTCCACGGCGTGCAGCGGCACCGCGTTGAAGAACTCGCGCACGCTGGCTTCGGCGGAGCTGCCGAAGCGCACCTCTCCCGGCGGGACGAAGACGAAGTCCTCGGGCACCGCGCCCACGCGCGGCAGGGGCACGCCGAGCTTGCGTGCCTCCCCGCGCCGCAGAAGCACGGGCTGCACCACCGGCTCGTGGCCCAGCGCGCGCAGGGAGAGCTGGTAGCGCCCCGGCGGCACCGGCACGTCCACCCACGGGCCCGCGACGAGCGGCAGCGGCTCGCCGGGCTGCTCGTGGCCCTGCGCGTCCCGGCTCAGTGGCCGCAACTCCACCTGGACGCCGGGGACGGGCGTCTCCAGCGTGAGGCGCGCGGGCGCGTTCCACCGCTGCCAGCGCGCGCCCGAGACGTCGTAGAGCTTCAGGCGCTGGAGCAGCGTGGGCAGCGTCGCGGCGTCGCCATCCTGCTCGGCCCACAGGGCGCGCTCGTAGAGGAAGTCCGCCAGCGCCTCGCGCACGTCGGGGCGGCCCGGCGCCAGGGCGAGCGCGCGCTCCAGCCGGCCGGCGACGGCGTCATAGCGGTGGCGCACCGCCACCGCCTGGGCGCCCGCCCTGCCCCAGAGCTTGTCGGCGTCCGCGCGGTGGCCGCTGCCGTAGAGGCGGAAGGCCTCGGCGCGCTCGGAGCCCAGCGCCGCGCGCTCCTGGCCCACCGCGCGCAGGGCGAGCGCGGCCTCCTGGAGCTCGGCGCGCACCTGCTTGTCCAGGCCCCAGCGCTCGCGCAGCTTGAGGCCGCCGTAGACGAGCCCCAGCGACAGGATGAAGCCCGCCGCCAGCACCTGCCGCATGCGCCGGCTGCGCACCATGGTCCGGCGCGAGGCCTTGAGGAAGTCCTGCTCGCGGCGCGTGAGCTCACCGACGTCGAGCAGCTTCGTCTCGGCGAGCTGGCGCGGGCCCCACAGCGCCTCGCGCGCGTGGCCCAGCTTCTCCCAGTGCGCGGCGGCGGCCTCCAGCCGGGCCTGCACCTCGCGGCGCTCGGCGGCCTCCGTCAGCCAGCGCGCCAGCGTGCTCCAGCCGGACAGCAGCGCTTCATGGGCCAGCTCGTACGAGGTGCCCTCCTGGGCCTCGCGCGCCACCAGCAGGCGCGCGTGGACGAGGGCTTCCAGCGCGGCCCGGTAGCGCGCGTCGTCCCCCACCAGCTCGCGGTCCGTCTTGCGCGCGCGGGTGCCGTCCGCGGTGACGAGGCGCAGGAGCACGCCCCTGGCGGCACTGCGCTGGTCCGGCAGGAGCCGCGCCACCGCGGCGTCCGCGTGCCGCGCCAGCGCTCCGGCCACGCCGCCCAGCGAGTCCAGCGCCGCCTGGGTAATCACGCGGCCTTCCGCGTCGCGGGCCTCCCAGAGTTCCGCCAGCGCGAACTGGAGCAGCGGCAGTCCGCCGTCCGCGGAGGTGGTGGAGGCGACGAGCGCGTCCACCAGCGCCTCGGACTCGAAGCGCACGCCCTTCACTCGGGCGGGGCCGGTGACGGCCTCGCGCGTCTCCTCGGGCGTCAGGGCGCACAGCAGGTACAGCGCGCGCGGCACCTCCGCGCCCAGGCCGGAGACGGAGGTGAGGCGGGTGAGGAAGTCGCTGCGGCCGGTGGCCAGCAACCGCACCCCACTGGCCCCTTCCGCGAGGGTGCCCAGCGCCTGGCCCGCGAGCGCCGCCTCCACGGGGGAGGCCAGCGTCACGAGCTCCTCGAGCTGGTCGATGTAGAGCAGGAGGCCGTCGCGCGCGCCCAGCCTCGCGCGCAGCCGGCGGACGAGGGAGGAGGGCTCGTTGCGCAGCGCCTCGGCGAGCGGCTCCTCTTCGATTTCCAGCAGCGGGGCGAGCGCGGCGGCCAGCGCCGCCATGGGCCTGCGGCCCGGCACCAGCCGCGCGGTGTGCCAGCGGCGGCCGTCCTCCAGCCCGCCCTCCACCACCGCGGGGAGGATGCCGGCGAGGCACAGCGAGGACTTGCCCACCCCGGAGTCACCGGTGATGAGGAGGAAGGACTCGGCGCGCAGCCTGTCCAGCACCGCGCGCTGCTCACGGCGGCGGCCGAAGAAGACGCCCCGGTGCTCGGCCTCGAAGGCCTGGAGGCCGCGGTAGGGATTGCCCTCGGGGACGTCGGTGGGCGCCTCGTCGCGGGCCAGGGCCTCCAGCGCGTCGAGCAGGTGCGCGGCGGAGGTGTAGCGCTCGGCCGGCTCGCGGCGCAGGCACCGGTCGATGACGGCCGCGAAGGCGGCGTCCACGTCGGGCGCGGCCTGGGCCAGGGGACGGGCGTCCTTCGTCTGCACCAGTTTGGGCAGGTCCCGCCAGGGCACGTCGCGGAAGGGGCCACGGCCCGCGCACAGCTCGTAGAGGACCACGCCCAGCGAGTACACGTCGCTGCGGGCCGTGAGGTCCTCGCCCGCCCAGGCCTCGGGGGACATGTAGTAGGGCGTGCCCACCAGCGCGCCGCTCGGCAGCGAGGGGAGGAAGACGCCGTCCAGCGAGCGCGCGGAGAAGTTGGGGCTGGCCTCCGGGTCCAGGTCCTCCGGCAGCTTCGGCGCCACGGCGGCGCCCGCGGGGCGGGCGGAGGCCTCGCCCGGCTCGGCGGCCTCGTCCAGCAGCTTGGCGAGCCCGAAGTCGAGCAGCTTCACCTCGCCGGCCTCGGTGAGCACCGCGTTGCCGGGCTTGATGTCGCGGTGGAGCACCCCGCGCCGGTGGGCGGCGCTCAGGCCGCGCGCCAGGTCCCTGCCGATGGACAGCACCCGCTCCCAGGACTGGGGCTTGGAGAGCCGGTCCAGGCTGACGCCCCGGATGAACTCGGAGACGAGGTAGGGCTGCTCCTCCAGTTGTCCCACCCGGTAGAGGGTGACGACGTTGGGGTGTTGGATGCGGGCGGCGGCGCGGGCCTCCACGAGGAAGCGGGCCAGGGCGTTGGAGCCGAGCGCGGGGATGAACTTCACCGCCACCGGGCGCTCGAGGAGCGTGTCGTGGGCCAGGTACACCCGGCCCGTCCGCCCGCGGCCGATGGGACGCACGAGCCGGTACTCGTCGAACTCCTGCGGGGGAGTCCACGCGTCGGGCGGCGACGGGGAGGCAGCGGGGGAAGAGCCCACAGGGGGTGCCTATGCATCCTCCCGCCAGGGGTCAACCGGACGGGGGCAGGGAACGATGCGCAGCGGAACAGTGATGCCCCGAGTGTCCGATGCCGGGCAATGGGGATGTCGGGTGGCTCAGCTCCCCTGCCCGCTCTTCCCCTTCGCCTTGCTGGGCTTGAGCATGTTGCGGATCTTGTTCTCCAGATCCTGGGGCAGGCACGGCTTGGCGACGAACTCGTCCGCGCCGGCCTCCCGCGCGTGCTCCGCGTTGCCGGCGAGCACGTGGCCGGTGAGGGCCATGACGGGGATGTCCCGCGTCCGGGCGTCCTGCTTGATGAGGCGCGTGGCCTCCCAGCCGTCCATGATGGGCAGGGACAGGTCCATCAGGATGATGTCCGGGTCTCCATCCTGTGCCTTCTCCACCGCCTCCCTGCCGTTGGAGGCGGTGTCCACCTCGAAGCCGACGAACTCGAGGTACTCCGCGTACATCTCCCGCGCGTCGTCGAAGTCGTCGACGACGAGGACCCGCTTCTTGTTGCCGGCAGGGGTGGGGCGGGCGTTGGCGGGCGCCTCGACTTCCGGGGCTGTCATGGCCGTTCGCTTCATGGAACCGACGCCTCACGTGTAGGGAAAGGGCGGTCGGGAATCTATACACGACTCTTCCGACGCGCCCGTCCCCACCCCCATTCTGGCGAATGGGACGGCGGCGCGAGGGGAGTGTTCGGTGGAGGACTCAGTTGTTGGGCGTGTAGACGTGGACTTTGCGGCTGCCGGGATCGCTCTCCGACTGTTCGGCCCGTGCCAGTACAGGCTGCCCGGAGGAGTCCAAGACGAGCAGGGTCGCTCCAAAAGGATTCGAGCCGGAGTTCTTCCTCAGGATGCTGCCTACCGGCTCCCACGCTCCCGCGTTCCAACGACGGATGTAGAAAACGGCGGGCCCTCCTGCGACTTCTAGCTCGGCAACCAGTGCGTTCAATCTTCCCTGTGTGTCGAGGGCGCTAGCAATCGCTGCGGAATTGGTTGCCCCAGAAAAGAGGCTGATGGGGTTACCGAGCGTTGCCCAAGAGCTCCCATTCCACCGCCGGAGTTGAGCACTCCAGGCGGTTCCATTCCAGACGCGCGCGTCGAGGACGGGGGCACCTGAGTCATCGATGAGCAGTTCCCCCGGAAAGGTTTGCACGGGCATCGTGATGGCATCCCAGGAACTGCCATTCCAGCGCCGCATGTAGGCCGCAATGTCTCCTCCTGAGGTACTTTCGCTCCAAGCGACCACGGGATTTCCTGCCGCATCGATGGCCAGCTGAATGCCGGAGACGAACCGGGAGGAGTTGACCTTGAGCCCCCCTCCCAACATGCCCCAGGTCGTGCCGTTCCATCGCCCAACTAGAACCTGATCATTGCCCTGGTATTGTTCCACGAAAGCCAGCGCAATCTGCCCTTGTCTGTTTCCCTTGGAGACAATGAGGTCAGCACTGCCTTGCTGGCGCAGGGGCACATCTCCCAGCACATCCCAGGCCGACCCATTCCAACGGCGGGTGTGCATGCTCGTGGATCCAGTAGTGCTTTGAACTTCATGCCAGACAACGATGCTCCGCCCATCTGCATCTATGGTGAGTGAACAGAAGGTGCTGGTGGAGCCCACCGGCACCTCGAGCACGCCGCCCAGCTGTTCCCAGCCACTGCCAATCCATCTCCTGACTCGAACGCCGTAGGGCGACTCGACTCCCATTCCGCCCACCCACGCAACGACAGGCCGTCCGGCTCCATCGATTTGAAGCGACGGGCTTATCGACTGCGAGCTCTCGGTCGGACTGGCGCTCAGGGGTTCACCCAGAGGCAGGAAGCCGGGAACCGTCCACTTCCAGGGCTCCGAAAGCGCCTGGACGGCATTGCCTGCGAGATCCGCCACAGCACCTTCGAACTCCACCTGCACGACCGCATCAGCAGGCAGAAGAGGTGCGGGCAGTATCGTGAGCGAAGTTCCCTCGGACTCAAGCACGACCTCCGCGGCGATGACGCCTGTATCAGACAGCAACTTCACGGACTCGGCGCTCACGGTGGTCGAATCAAGAGGCTCGGAGAAGGTCGCCCGCACCGTCTGGTGCACGGAAACGGCCTGAGAACCCGTCAGCGGCGTCTGAGAGACCAGGCGAGGCGGCGTCCTGTCCACGATGAGGGTATGCGATTCACTCGTGAACCTGCGTCCTTCCAGGGTCGCCCTCACTGAGAGCACGTGGGTGCCCTCTTCGAGGGACTGAGCACTCCAGCGGAGCTCGTAGGGCGAAGCCAGGGTGGCAACAACGACGCCATCCGCGAGGAGCTCGACTTCGTCTGGTGAGGCTCCCGCCACGGTGGCGCTCACCTGAACGTCGCTGTTGGTGACCGACCGTGAGGTGACGAGCGTCACCGTCAGGGAGGGCATGCCCGAATCCGGGGTGCCCGAGTCCGGGGTACCCGCGTCCGAGGTGCCCGAGTCCGGAGCCGAAGCGTCCGGTGTTCCAGCATCTTCGACGTGAGCATCCGGCTCACCGGCATCAGGGGTTTCCGAAACCTGTTCGACTTCCGGCAGGTCGATGCATGCACAGAACAGGAGGACAGCGAGTACAGCGAGACGTGGGGATTGGTTCATGGCACGGACTGGCAATGCACTCGTTGTTCCGACGCGTACTGTGGGGAGCAGCCAGCAGTCCCCTGGAAGAACCAGGGGTTCCACCCATTGGGCGGCAGCTCACCCGGCGGCACACTCCATCGCGGAGACCCGAATCCCGCTTCGTGGACGCCCGCTACAGCTCTTGCGGGGGGCTTTCCCCCAGAACAGCAGCGCCCCCGTGGAACCCATTCCACGGGGGCGCTGAGAAGACCACTCAGTACTGGAAACTCAACCCTGACCGCTCATCACGGCGCGATGGGCACGGGCTGCTGGGAGATCCCCGTCACCGCCAGCTCGCTCGTGACAGGCTGGCCCAAGAAGCTCTCGTAGGTGCCGTTGATGTAGCGCGAGGGAAGCTTGGAGAAGGACACCACCATGTTGAGCGAGCTGAAGCTCACGCTCGAGACGGAGTTGACGCCAGAGAAGGTGAACGCCCAACGGGTCGTGTAACCCGAGGAGTTGATCTGGAACACCGGGGTCTCGGCCGGGATGCGCGTCTGGATGGGAGCCGTAGGCTCGGCGTTGAAGAGCTCAAAGCCCACGGGGTTGTTCACCTCACCCGGATAGTCGCCGACCACGCCCGGCGAAGCGCCACCGATGTCGAAGTTCACGTGCACATAGACGTGCCCGGCGCTGGTGAACGCACGGGAGATGGGCGAGTTGAAGTTGATGTAGACCGTCTCACCGCTGTTGAGCTGGCTCGGGCTGGCGGTCGAGGTCTCCTGGTAACGGGCGTCCGTGATGGAAATCGTCCGCGGGCTGTTCAAATCCCCGACGAAGAAGAAGCCCGTGGAGGTGAAGATGCTGCCGCCCTCGGCGGACACGGCGCGCACGTCCAGGTTGTACTCCTTGCCATCGACCAACGTGGCGCCCGGATTGATGGTAGCGCTGTAGCCGCCATTGCTCACGGTTGCGGTGACCGACAGCGACTCGCGAGCGTACTCGTCCGTCAGGCGCGCCAGCAGCGAGCCCTGCTGCACCGGCTGGTTGAAGAACAGGTGGATGGGCTCGCCCGCGCGAATCACGTTGCGCAGCGGGTCGAGCCTTTCCGAGTTGCTCGTCAGGCTGGCCACGTTGCTGCTCTCGACAGTCAGCGCGCCGCCCGTCGGCCGCGAGAAGGGCAGGTTGATGATGCGGAGGGTGCTGTTCGCGACCACATCCGAACCCGCGTAGCTGTTCACATAGCCACCGGTCTCCGGGATACCGTTGTTGTCGGTGTCCATCGGGGAGACCCACAGCTTGTACTGCCCCGAGCCGCTGCGCAGCCGCGCCATCTCCGGCGCGCTGGGGACTCCCGTGAACACCAGGGCGCCCTGCTCGTTGGAGGTCGCCTCGACCACCACCGTGCTCACCACCAGCGAGGTGTTCTCGTTGTTGGACAGGATGATAGAGCCCGCCGGCGTGGCCTCGAGCGTCGCCTTCACGCCGGCCGCGGGACGGCCCGTCGGCGTCACCAGCAGGAAGTTCAGCGTGCCGTCCAGCTTCGCCAGGGTGATGGGGCCGAAGCTCGCGTTGCCGTTGTTGATGGGCACGTTGCCCGCCGACGACGGAACCGTCGCGGTGGCGCGCAGCGTGGCATAGCCCTGCTTCGTGAAGGTCAGCAGCACCTGCGAGCCGGCGGGCACATCCGTGTACTCGAAGTTGCCCTCGGCATCCGTGGTGGTCGCCACCGGCTCCGCGGAGCTGCCAATGGTCATCTTCACCGAAGCCTCGCCCAGCGGCTTCAGGTCCGTGCCCAGCACCTGGCCCGAAACGGTGCCCTTCGGATTGGCGGGCGTCACCACCGTCACACTGTCCGGCTCACGCACGCCGTCCGCGATACCGTCGCCGTTCTCGTCCTTGAGATCGTCGCCACAGCCCAGCGCAAGGAACGGCACCACGGCAAAAACCAGATGCTTCTTCATCATCCCCACCTTTAAAGGAAATTCCCCAATATCGGCGCCCCAACACTTGGAAGGGCGTGGAGCGGACACTCTCCGACCCGAGCCCATCCCGTCAAGACGTGGGTCCCCGTACTTCCAGCCCGCACCTACATCCGCGCCCCACACCCCGTGCTGGATCAGCACCCGCCCTCCCCTCCCAAGAATCCGAGGTGAGAGGTCCATCACGACCCATCCCCTCCCAGGTCCTGCTCCCGTCCGCGCCTGCTAGGGTGAGGCCATGTCGGACGTGAATGATCCGTGCCTTGGCTGCGCCATCGTGCGCGGGGAGACCCGGCCGGTGGGTGGGGTGCTCGCCCGGGCTCCGGGGCTGGTGCTGCATGGCGTGGCGTCTCCCAGCCCCGTCCCTGGCTGGGTGGTCATCTCCAGCGAGCGGCACGTGCGCGCCTGGTACGACCTGGACGAGGACTCCGCGCGCGAGCTCGGGCCCTTCGCCGCCCGGGTGATGCGCGCCCAGCGGGAGGTGCTCGGCGCCGAGCACGCCTACGCCTTCGCCATCGGCGACGTGCTCCGCCACTTCCACCTGCACCTCATCCCCCGCTTCGCCCAGACGCCCCAGCGCCTGTGGGGCCGCGCCGCCTTCGACGCCGCCCCCGCCGACCATCGCCCGGCGGAGGAGCTGGAGACCACGGCACGCTCGCTCGCCGCCGCGCTGTCGCGCTGAGCCTCGCGCCCGATCCGCGTGATAGACAGCCGGCCTTCCTCCCTTCGAGAGGTGCCGTCCTGCCGACCGAGCCCCGCAACCGCGTCCTGGAGAAGATGCTCGAGCGGCTCTACGCCGCGCTCGCGTCCGGGCCGAGCCTCAACTGTCGCCCCCACAACAGCCGGCAACGTGTGGACCTCGCCGCGCTGGGCCGGCTCGATGGCACCGCGCCCCACACCGTGCTGGCCGCCCTCCTCGGTGACAAGGCCGGGGTCCGGCTCGCGGTGAAGCCTCCCTCCACGGAGCCGAAGCCTCCCGTCGCGGAGGATCAACGCAGTCCCAGTGCCTCGCTCGTGAGCGACTCCACCGAGCCAGACACGGACGCACCGAGCGCCGCCTCCCCCACGCGCGCCGAGGAGGAACAGCAAGCCCTGCTGCGCAAGCTGGCCACCATCGTCGAGGACGCTCGCACCTTCGAGCAGGACACCGGCGCCCACGTGCTGCACGTGGGCTTCCCCCTGCTGCACCTGCCCCCGGGCGCGAAGGACAAGCGCGGATTCGGCACCCGGCGCATCCTCGCCCCCATCGCCTTCGTGCCGGTGCGCCTCACCCTCAAGAAGGGCCGCGCTCCCTCCGTGGAGCTCGAAGGCGCCGAGGAGGGCGTGGACCGCGTCGCGCCCAACACCGCACTGCTCGCCTGGGTGGAGCAGCAGACCGGCCAGCGCTTCGGTGAGCTCTTCGCCGACGAAGACGGCGCCGACCCCTGGCGCGAACTGAACGAGCTCGTCTCCGCCGTGGCGAAGGCCCTCGACCTGCCCGCGCCCTCTCCCTTCTCCGCCACCACGCCCCTGTCGCCCGTGCCGCGCACGGACGATGACGCTCGGCCCGACATCCTCTCCAGCGCGGTGCTCGGCCTGTACCCGCTGTCCAACCAGAGCCTCGTGGACGACATGCGGGCCCTCGTCGATGGCGAGCCCATCTCCGGCCCGCTCGAGAGCTTCCTCCGCGTGGACGTGTCGCTCGGCGCTCCCTCGGGACATGGCGGCGGCGAGCCCAACCTGGAGGGCCTCAAGCGCGCGGATGAGGAGCGGCTCGTCACCGTGGCCGACCCGTGTCAGGCCCGCGCGGTGCGGCTGGCGCGCAGCAGCCGGGGACTCGTCGTGCATGGCCCCCCGGGCACCGGCAAGTCGCAGACCATCGCCAATGCCATCGGCGACCACCTGTCTCGCGGCGAGCGCGTGCTGCTCGTCTGCGACAAGCGCACCGCGCTAGACGTGGTGAAGCACCGCCTGGACCACCTCGGCCTGGGAAACCTGTGTGCCGTCGTCCATGACGCCCAGCGAGACCAGCGCGACCTCTACATGGGCATCCGCGAACAGCTCGACTCGCTGCCGGACACGCGCACCGACGCGGCCGTGTCCACCGAGCTGGCCCGGGTGAATGCGGAGCTGCAGTCGCTCCATGACGAGTTGGCCACCTCCGACCGCGCCCTCTCCGAGCGCCCCGCTGGCGGCACCGTGCCCTCCTTCCACGAGCTGGTGGGCCAGTGGTTCGCCCTGGAGCCCTCCGAGGCCCTGGCTCCCACCGTGGCGAGCCTCGCCTCCGCGCGGCTCGCGGACGTGTCGCCTCGCGAGCGCGAGGTTCGCGAGGTGCTCGAGCGCGGCGTCCGCGAGGGCTACCCGGACAACCCCTGGCGCGAGGCCCTCGGCATCGACCTCGCCACATACCTTGCCCGGCCAGTGGCCACGTACCGCGAGCGGCTCGACGCGGTGGCCCTGGCCGCTCGCGACGCGGACGCGCTGGCCACTCCCGATGTGCCGGCCTTTGGCGCGGACCCTCGGGCGGAAGGCACTGCGCGCGCCGCGTTCGCGGAGAAGCTGGCCCCGCTGCTGGAGACGGCCAGCCCGGACGTGCTCGCCCGCTGGGGCACGGCGTCACCGGACGCGGTGCGGGCCGCGAAGGCCCAGCTCGACGGGCTGGCGCCGCAGACGCAGGTGCTCGCCGAGGGGCCGCTGGATACGGAGCTGGCCCTGGTCCACCGTGAGCAGCCCCAGGCCCTGGGCGCGCTGTCCACGGCGCTCGCCACGCTGGGCACGTACCTGGACATTGCTCGCAAGTGGTACGCCTTCTTCTACTTCGCCCGGAAGGCCGGCGCGCGCAGGGTGCTCCAGCAGTTCGGCCTCACCCTGGGCATCGCCGCCGCCGAGCGCGTCAACCGCTTCCTCTCCGGCGCTCGCGCCCGGGCGGTACTCACCGAGTACCACCGCACCACGCTCTCCCCCGGCGCCACCGAGCCGCTCACCGACGAAGCCCTCTCGCGCGGCCTGCGCACGCACGCCTCCCTTTTCGAATTGCTGGGGGAGCTGGACAGCACACCGCTCCTCGCCTCGTGCCGCGAGGCCGTGCGTCGGGCCCTCAAGGGCGACGCGGGCGCGCGCACCGCACTGCTCTCCGGCCTGCGCCAGTCCGCGGCCCGGGGCGAGGCCGTGGCCCGACTGGAGGCGCGGCTCCCGGAGACAGGGCTGTTCTCCACCGCGTGGCTCCAGGCCCGCTCCCGCGAGCTGCGCGCGGGCGGGAAGCTCTCTCCTGTCGTCACCTCCTTCCAGGCCCGGCTGTCCACGGTGGAGGGCCTGCTGCGCCTGCGCACGCTGCTGTCCGGCATGCCTCCCGCGCTGGAGGCCGCGGTGGAGGGACTGGCCCGTCAGGGCGCGGACGTGGAGGGCGGCTGGCTCGCGGTGCTGAAGGAGACGCTGGCCGCCGAGGTGTCCTCCCGGCTGCGCGAGGACCCGGCGCTCCAGCACATCGACGCGGACCGCGTGCAGACCACGCATGCGCGCTACCGGGCGCTGGAGGAGAAGAAACGCGTCCTCGTGCGCGACGCGCTCGTCCACCGGTGGACGCAGCGCCAGCGGGAGCGGTTGCTCGCGGCCACTGGCGGCCGGCTCAACAGCCAGGGCGCGGAGCTGCGCCGCCGGCTCATGCTGCGTGGCGAGCGCGCCATGCGCGTGCGCCAGGTCATCGCCACCGGTCAGGGCATCGACGGCGGAGACCCGCTCTTCGACGTGCGCCCCGTGTGGATGGCCAGCCCGCAGACGGTGGCTCAAATCTTCCCCCGCCGCCCCATCTTCGACGTCGTCATCTTCGACGAGTCCTCGCAGTGCCGGCTCGAAGAGGCGCTCCCCGTGCTCACCCGCGCGAAGCGGGTGGTCATCGCCGGAGACCCGAAGCAGCTCCCGCCCACGCGCTTCTTCGAGTCCGCGGTGGTGCAGAGCCAGGAGCTGGAGGCCGAGTCGGAGCAGGGCCTCTTCGAGGAGCAACAGGCCGAGGTGGAGGACCTCTTGTCCGCCGCGCTCAACCTGGACATCGACCAGTGCTACCTCGACGTGCACTACCGCTCGCAGAACGCGGACCTCATCGCCTTCAGCAACGACCACTTCTACGACAAGCGGCTCCAGGCCATTCCCGCGCACCCGTCCCACCGCGCGCCGCATGCCCCGCTGCGGCTGCTGCCCGTGGCCGGCACCTACGAGAAGCGCGTCAACCCCATCGAGGCCCGCGCCGTGGGCACGCTGGTGAAGGAACTGCTCGCACAGCCCGAGCCTCCCTCCATCGGCATCGCCTGCTTCAACCTCGCGCAGCGCGACGCCATCACCGACGTGCTCGATGAGATGGCCGCCGAGGACTCCACCTTCGCGACGCGGCTGACGGCGGCGCGCTCACGGCGGGGCGCCGGCTCGTTCGAGGGCCTCTTCGTCAAGAACCTGGAGAACGTCCAGGGCGACGAGCGAGACCACCTCATCATCAGCACCACCTACGGCCCGGACCGGCAGGGCCGCTTCTACCGTCGCTTCGGCCCCCTGGGCAGCGCGGGCGGAGGCCGGCGTCTCAACGTGCTCGTCACCCGCGCGCGGCAGCAGGTGCACCTCGTCACGTCCATTCCTCGCGAGAGCTACCTGTCCCTGCCCCCGGTGGAGAAGGGCCGCCAGCCCAACGGCGGCTGGTTGCTCTTCGCCTACCTCCAGTTCGCGGAGGCCCTCACGGCCGAATACGCCCGCGATGACGCCGAAGCGCAGGCCGGCACGGCCACGCCGGTGGCTCGCGAAACGGTGGTGCGCGAGCGCGAGACGGAAGCCGGGTCCACGTTCGCCCGCGCGCTCGCCGGACACCTGGCGCGGCAGCACCGCGTCTCGTCGGACGTGCACTGGGGCAACGACGGCTTCTGCGTGGACCTGGCGCTGCACCACCCGACGAACCCCGGCGACGTCACCGTGGGCGTGCTGTGCGACGGCACCCGCTACCCCAAGGCCGCGGACCGCGTGGAGTGGGATTTGTTCCGCACCGGAGTGCTGGAGGGCCAGGGCTGGAAGCTCGTGCGCCTGTGGACGCCCCACTTCTTCCGAGACCCCCAGGGCGCCACCACACGCGTCCTCCAGTCCGCGGGAGACAAGCTCATGCGTGAGCCCGCCCCCGCCCCCGCCCAGGCCACGGGTACCGCCCGCCCCGTGGTGCACTGAGAGTCTCGGCCTCCAGGCTGCCAACCGGCAGCCCCCCATGGACCTGCCCTCCCAGAGAGGGAAGAATGGCCGCCGCGCCATGCTTCCCTCCCGTTACGGCCTGTTCCTCCTGTCGCTCCTGCTCCTGTCCAGCCCCGTGCTCGCGGACAACAACGCGGACGAGGCCGACATCGCCTTCGAGCTCGGCAACGACGCCTACGCCCGGGGCCAGTACGCCGAGGCGCTGCGCTCCTACTTCACCAGCTACCGCCTGGTCCCCAACCGCAACGTCCTCTTCAACATCGCCCGCTGCTTCGAGGCGCTGAACAAGTTCAACGAGGCGTACCGCTACTACAACGACCTGCTCACCGAGGACCTCCCCTCCGACGATGCCGCCGAGGTCTCCCGCTCGGTGGAGCGGCTCCGCCCCAAGGTGGCCCTCGTCAAGGTGACCACCAATCCCAAGGGCGCCGAGGTCTTCGTGGACCGCATGGACCTGGGCAGCCGCGGCCGCTCGCCCCAGACGCTCGCGCTGACACCCGGCCGTCACAAAGTCATGGTGAAGAAGGACGGCTACCGCTCCGCCGAGGCCACCCTCTCCCTGGTGCGCGGCCGCGAGGCCGAGCAGACCTTCGAGCTGGTCCTCATCACCGGCGGCGTGGAGCTGTCCGGCACCCCCGAGGGCGCCGAGGTGCGCGACTCCCCCAACGGCCCCGTCATCGCCCGCCTGCCCGGGCGCGCCCGCCTGTCCCCCGGCCAGCGCGTCCTCTACGTGCGCGCCCCCGGCTATGCCCCCGGCCAGTACGTGGTGGACGTGCCTCCCGACGGCAACGTGCCCCTCGCCGTGTCCCTGCGCGTGCAGGACCGCCCCACCGGCCGGCTCGTCGTCACCGCCAACCGCGACGGCGCCGCCGTGCGCGTGGATGGCAAGCCCACCGGCTTCACCCCCACCGTCGTCACCCTCCCCGAGGGCGAGCACACCCTCGAGGTCGAGAGCCGCGAGGTGCGCCCGCTGCGCCAGACGGTGACGGTGGTGGCCGACCAGGAGGTCAAGGTCCACGCCGAGCTGCGCTACGCGCCGCCTCCCGTGCGCGCCGCGTCCAAGAGCCTTGTGTCCGTGGACGAGGCCCCCGCCTCCACCACCGTGCTCACCCAGGAGGAGCTGCGCGCCTTCGGCTGGCGCACCCTCGCCGAGGCCCTCTCCGGCGTGCGCGGCATCTTCCTCACCGACGACCGGACGTACACCTACCTGGGCGTGCGCGGCTTCTCGCCCCCGGGCGACCTCAACACCCGCGTCCTCATCCTCTGGGACGGCCACTCCATGAACGACGTCTGGGCCGGCCAGGGCTATGCCGCCCATGACCTCAGCGTGGACCTCCAGGAGGTGGAGCGCATCGAAGTCGTGCGTGGCCCCGGCTCCGCCCTGTACGGCACCGGCGCCTTCTTCGCCGTCATCAACGTGGTGCCGCGCGAGTCGCTCGGCCCGGACCACCGCCTGGAAGTCACCGGCGCGGTGGGCGCGCTGGGCACCACGCGCGGGCACGCCACCGCCGCATGGGAGAGTGGCGACCGCTCCGTGCTGGTGAGCGCCGCGGCCCTGAGCGCCTCGGGCGCGGACACCACGCGGCTGGGGAGCAACGACCTCATCGTCACCGGCCTGGACGCGGAGAAGACGGCCGGCGGCTCGCTGAAGGCCCGCCTGGGTAACTTCTCCGCGCAGGCCGTGTTCAACGTCCGCTCCAAGGAGCTGCCCACCGCCCCGTACGGCACCGTGCCGGGCGTCAAGGGCAACATCGTGCAGGACCTGCGCGCCTTCGCCGAGGCCCGCTATGAGCGCGACTTCTCCGAGCGCTTCAGCCTGTCCATGCGCGGCGCGTTCGACCTCAGCCGCTACGAGGGCACCTACGTCTACCCGGAGGCAGAGGGCGGGCCCACCCGGGAAGAGGGCGACGCGGACTGGCTCACCGCCGAGGCGCGCGCGCGCCTGGGCCTCTTCGAGGGCAACCGCCTCACCCTCGGCGTGGAGGGACAGGCGCAGCTGCGCGTGCGGCAGACGGCCGCCGGCGACGAGCTGCCCGCGCAGAACCGCACGCTGGTGTCCGCCTACCTGCTCGACGAGTGGCAGCTGCACCCGCGGCTGAGCGTCTCGGCCGGCCTGCGCCTGGACAAGTACCTGGACCTGGACACCACGCCGATTACGCCGCGTCTGGCCTTCATCGCCCGGCCCTACGACGCGGGCCTCACCAAGCTGGTGGCAGGCCGCGCCTTCCGCGCGCCCAACGTCTACGAGCTCTACTACGCGGACGGCATCTCCCAGGGCGCCGCCAAGACGCTGGAGCCGGAGACCATCACCACCTTCGAGCTGGAGCACTCGCACGACCTGACGGACGAGCTGCGCGTCACCGTGGCCGGCTACCACAACCGCATCTCCAGCCTTGTGCAGCTCCGCGCGGAGGAGACCCCTTCCGGCGACTGCGGCACCACCGCGTGCCTGCGCTTCGTCAACGCCGACGACACCACGCTGGCCTGGGGCGCGGAGGCCGGCGTGCACTGGCAGCCGGGCCGCTGGCTGCTGGTGGACGTCAGCTACTCGTACGTGACGCTGAAGAACGCCACCGACGACGTGACCGCCGCGGCCCCCGCGCACCTCGTCTCCGGGCGGCTGCTGATGCCGCTGGGCGGCGGCGACATGCGGCTGGCCACGCAGGCCACCTACCAGAGCGCGCGCGCCGACGGCCCGGGCGGTGCCGACAGCGGCGAGGCGCTGCTCGTCGGCTTCGGCCTCTCCGGCGACTACGGCCCGCTGCGCTACTTCGCCGGCGTGCACAACCTGCTGGACACGCGCTACACGCTGCCGGTGTCGGACGAGAACTCCATCGCCCCCGTGCCTCAGTACGGCCGCACCTTCACCCTCCAGCTCACCGGCACCTTCTGACCGCTGCCATGTCCGACGCCGTGCTGTCCTTCAGCTTCATCCACCCCGGCCACGCCCTGTACGCGGGCGAGCTGGAGCTGCGCTTCCGCGTGCTGCGCGAGCCGCTCGGCTTCACCCGCGCCCAGGTGGCTTTCCCCTTCGAAGCGGACAGCCTCCACCTCGTGGCGCACCAGGGCGACACCGTGCTGGGATGTGTCCTCTTCAACCCCGAGGACGCGCACGGCGGCCGCCTCTTCCAGATGGCCGTGGCCTCCCACCTCCAAGGACAGGGACTGGGCGCCCGGCTGGTGCGCTCCCTGGAAGAGGAGCTGCGCCGCCGGGGCTTCACCCACGTCCACCTCCACGCGCGCGGGCCCGTCGTCCCCTTCTACGAGCGCCTCGGCTATGCCGTTTACGGAGAGCCTTTCACCGAGGTCGGAATTCCGCATCGGCACATGCGCAAGGCGCTCGACATCTAGGGTGGGACAGCTGTCACCCGCCCACCAACCCGGGTGGCGTCTTCCCCACCCATGCGCATGATCCACGGGGGTGCTGGTAACCTCTGAAATCCCGATTCGCCGGCACCTCCAGGAGACACGATGAACGGCACGAACGATGGACGTTCCCCGGAAGACAGCGCGCCCGAGGCAGACGACACCGCCGACGGACCCCGGCGGCCCATCTACGTGCTGCAGGGCAACACGCTGCACACGCGGCTGACGCGCGAGCTGGGCGTTCACTATCCGTTCGTCAGCGCGGGCATGGGCTTCGTGGCGCTGCCGCCGCTCGTCATTGCCGTGTCGGAAGCAGGCGGCATCGGCATGCTCGGCGTCGCGCCCGAGCCGGCACCCTTCCTGCGCGCCCGCCTCCAGGCCATCCAGGCAGGCACGAAGCGCCCGTACGGGGTGAACTTCATCGTCGCGAGCGCGGGCGGCCAGGACTTCACCACGCGCGAGCACATCGACACCTGCATCGCCGAGCGCGTGCCCGTCGTCTCCTTCCACTGGGACACGCCGCCCTCGGAGTGGGTGAAGGCGCTGAAGGCCGCGGGCACGAAGGTGTGGATGCAGGTGCCCTCGGTGGAGGCGGCGAGGAAGGCGCTGGACTGGGGCGCGAACGGACTCATCGCCCAGGGCCGGCAGGCCGGCGGCCACAACCGGAGCACCGTGTCCACGCTGAAGCTGGTGCGCGAGCTGCGCCCGCTGGCCCGCGACGTGACGGTGCTGGCCGCTGGTGGCATCGCCGACGGACTGAGCGCGGCGCGCGCCCTCTTCCACGGCGCCGACGGTGTCTGGGTGGGCACGCGCATGGTGGCCTCCGTGGAGGCCTACGCGCACGCGGGCTTCAAGCAGCGACTGGTGGACGGTGACGCGGGCGACTCGGAGTTCACCACCCTCTTCGGCCCGGAGTGGCCGGGCCAACGGATGCGTGTGTTGCGCAACCGCGTGGTGCGCGAGTGGGCCGGCCGCGAGGACCGCATCCCGACGCCGCCTCCTCCGCCGGAGCGCATCGGCACCACGACGCTGTTCCCCGGTGCCCCGGGCGGCAACGCGCCGTTCCCGATGCCGAAGTTCTGCTCCTTCATTCCCACGCCCGGCACCGAGGGCGACCTGGAGGAGATGTGCATGCCCGCCAGCGGCGCCAGCATGGCGCGCATCGAAGGCGTGCAGCCCGCGGGTCAAATCGTGGTGGAGATGATGGAGCACGCGCACCAGGTGCTCTCCGGGCCGCACGGCCTGGACGGTGACGCCGAAGAGGACGACCGGGGCTGAGTTGGAGTAGGAGCGCCTCCATGAGCTCCCTCTGGAGGCGCGCGTCGCTCGCGGGTTGGCTGGCCTTCGCGCTGTGTGGCGCGACGGCGGTGGTGCGGGCCGCCACCTCGCGTGTGCCCGGGGCCGAGCGCCGCCTGTCCCCCGCCGAGCGCACCGAGGTGGGCCGCGCTGCCGCCACCGAGGAGCCCGGCTGGCGGCTGCGCTCGCGCCATTCCTTTCCGGGAGACCACTGGTCCCAGGACGACGACTTCGGCGCCTCCGAGCGGAGCTGGGCCGTGGGCGAGGCCCGCAAGCGCGGGGTGCCGGTGACGGACGTGTTCGACGCCATCGACGCGGAATTGCACTCGGCGCCCGTCCAACCTCCACGCAAGGCCACCGCCAGCCCGTGCAAGCCCCGGCCCTTCTACGACTGAAGCGCGCCCGCCTCCGCCCATGACGCCTCCTTCCCGACGGCTGCTCCGCGCCGCCCACCACGCCGCCTCGCTTCCCGGCCCGCGCCTGGCCCTCTTCGGCCTGCTGGCCCTCGTGGCCTGCTGGTACCCGCTGTCGCGGGCCGGAGCGCTGAGTGACTTCCGCGACTCACACCTGCTGCACTCGTACGAGGACGCGGGCACGCGCACGCTGACGCGCTACGGACAGCTGCCGCTGTGGAACCCATGGTCGTGCGGCGGGCAGTACGCGCTCGGCAGTCCGCAGACGCGCGTGGCGTCACCGACGCTGCTGGTGTCCGCGGCACTGGGTGCTCGACGCGCGGAGCCGGTGGTGTTGTGGGCCTTCCTCGTGCTCGGCATGGAGGGCTTCTTCCGCTACGCGCGGCGGCGCGTGGGCTCCGCGCTAGGGGCACTGGGCGCGGCGCCGCTGTTCGGCCTCACTGGGTTCACCGCGCTGTCGTGGTCCATTGGCTGGCTCAACTTCGCGGGCTTCCTGCTGCTGCCGTGGCTGCTCGTGGGCACTTACCAGGCCGCGCGAGGGAAGGTGGCAGGCGCGGCGCTGGTGGCGGGCGTCTTCGCCTTGCTGCTCGGCTTCGGCGGGACGTACCCGGTGCCGATGGGTGCCCTCTTCGTCGCGCTGGAGGCGGGGCGCACGCTGTACGGGATGCGCGGCACCGCGCGGTGGCGCACGGCGCTGTGGGGACTGGGAGCCACCGCCCTGTTCACCCTGGCCGCGTGCGCGTACCGGCTGTGGCCGCTGCTGGAGACGATGCGCTCCTCGCCGCGCGTCATGGCGGGCACGCCGGGGCATTCGATTGAGACGCTGGGGCGCATGCTGCTCGAGCTTCCGGCGTCCTCGGGGCACAGCAACCCGGGCAACTTCTTCCTCATGGCCGTGGCGCTCGCGCTCGTACCCGTCGCAGTGGTGCTGAGCCGCCGCCGCGCGCTGTACCCCTTCGTGCTGGGGGCGCTGTGCGTGTGGATGGCGGCGGGCTACTCGGCGAAGCCTTCACTGTTCGCGGGGCTGCGGCTCTTGCCCATCTTCGGGACGCTGCGCTACCCGGAGCGCTTCCTCGTCCCCGCGGGACTCTTCATCGCTGAACTGGCCGCGCTGGGGCTCGCCATGCTCCTGGTGCGGGCGGGGCGCTCGCCTTCGCCTCGTTGGAGCTGGGGCGCGGCGCTCGCGTGTGGCCTGGTGGTGGCGGGCTGGGGCGTGCAGGTCCACGCGTTCACCCGGCTCACCCACTGGGCGACGCTGCTCGCCGAGCCTCCACCCACGCCGCCTGAAGCGGAGCGGCCCTTCGCGCAGGCACGTGGCAACCGGTGGGCGCAGGGGTACTTCGTGGCCATCAACCGGGGCTCCATCGCCTGTGGTGAAGCGTGGCCGGTGCCCATGTCCGAGCGCCTGCGCGGAGACCTGCCACAGGAGGAGTATCTGGAGGACGCGGCGTCCGGCACCGCGCGCCGCGTGGAGTGGACGCCCAACCGCGTGGAGGTGGACGTGGCGGCGACGCGGCCGGCGGTGCTTCTCGTGAATCAGAACTGGCACCCGGGCTGGAAGGCGTCGGTGGGCGAGGTGGTGTCGCGGGACGGGCTGCTCGGTGTGCAACTGCCGGCGGGCGAGCACCGCGTGGTGCTGCGCTTCCTGCCGCGCTCGGGTATCGGTGGGACGGTGGTGTCGGCGCTCGCGTGGGTGGGGTTGGTTTTCCTCGCGTGGCGCTCGCGGGGGCGGATGCATCGACTGGGGCCGGAAGCCCTGATGGTGGCGTCCGTGCCGCTGTTCGTCTGGGCCGCGCTGCTGACGGCGTGGCGCGAGCCGGTGGCGCGGGCGGTGCCTCGCAATCCGGATGGCTCGTCGATGCAGGTGGCCTCGCTGCCTCCGCTCGCGCGGCGCCTGGACGTGCGCTTCGACGCACCGGTGGAATTGGTCGCGGCGGAGGTGCCCTCGACGCCGGACGCGGAGGGCCTGCTGCACATGGTGCTCTACTGGCGGGTGACGGGGCCGGTGCCACGCTCGGCCGGCGTGTTCGTGCACCTGCCCGGCCCCGAGGGCAGCAAGCGGAAGAACGCGGACCACGCGGTGCTGGGCGGCACCTTCTTCCTCCGCGAGGCTCCGAGGGACACGCTCCTGCGCGACGCCTTCGCCGTGTCCACGACGGACTGGGAGGCCGGCGAGTGGAAGGTGCTGGTGGGCCTGTGGCACGCCGGCGGCGATGGCTCGCGCATCGGCGCCCGTGGGCCCGACGGGCGGCCCCTCACCGAGTCGCGCGTGGAGGCAGGCGCCTTCACGGTGCCGGCGAAGACAGCGAACTGACACTGCGTGCGGGGCAGCGGACAGCTCGGGACGGATGGCCCTGGAGTGCCGAGACGCGACGCGTCCGGGGCGTTATGAAGCGCGCATGAGAATCCTGCACACCATGCTGCGCGTTGGAAATCTGGAGAAGTCGCTCGACTTCTACACCCGCGTCATCGGGATGAAGTTGCTGCGCCGCCATGACTATCCGGATGGGAAGTTCACGCTGGCGTTCGTGGGCTTCGGCCCCGAGGACGCGCACCCGGCGCTGGAGCTGACCTACAACTGGGGCGTCGAGAAGTACGAGCTGGGCACGGCGTACGGCCACGTTGCCCTGGGCGTGAATGACATCCACGGCACGTGCGACGCCATCCGGAAGGCCGGGGGCAAGGTGGTCCGCGAGCCGGGGCCGATGAAGCACGGCACCACGGTGATTGCCTTCGTCGAGGACCCGGACGGGTACCGCGTGGAGCTGATTCAGCAGGGGACGTGAGGGCTCGGGTGAGCGCTCCGGCAGCCCCGGAGCGCTACACGGGGTCCAGGCCCCACGTGCCGCTCTCCCAGTTCTTCAACACCTGCGCGGCCTCGAACGCAGCGAGGCCCTCGCCTCTGGCGGCGGCCATCAACACCGCCTTCGCATCCTCGGTGCGGTAGCGAAGCAGGCATGCAGCGGCGCCGACCCGCACATCCATCCGAGGATGTGTCAGCAACACAGCCAGTGCATCCCTGCCAGCGTCGCCTGCGGCACGCAGCTTCTTGAATGCGGCGATGTAGCGGCCCGCGTGCTTGTTTCCGGTCCTGGCATCCCCCTGAAGGATGGCGTCGGACTGCGCGGCCACGTGCCGTGCGAACTCCTCGACGAGTTCCTCGAGAGTCACCGCCAGATTCCTTTCTGGATGTTCTGGATGGCCATCAGCCCGAAGTCGCGCTGGGCAGTGAAGGACTGCGTGCTCAACCACTCCCGTACCGTCAACGTTTCGGAGTTGGTGATGAAGAAGCGCTTCGAGGAATAGAACGCACTCACTCTCTCATGCAGAGACGTATCCAGCGGGATGACGTTCTGGGTGTTGTGAAGCGAGTGCGGCCCGAACCGCTGAACGTTGCCTGGTGTCTGCTCGACGACATGGTGCCACTGCCGCCCCGGCCCCGCGGACCCCAGGGCCTTCCGCAGCCCGCTGGACGAGCCCCAGGCCTTGAACCCCACGGCACCGGATGCGGCGCCTCCATGGTTCGGGCCCAGGGCAGCCATGGCGACAGCTCCGGGTGCCAGTGTCAGCGCGAGGCTTCCTTCGGTGATGGAGACCGCGCTGACAGCTCCTACTGCCGCCAGGTTGAGGCCTACCTGTGAGGCGCCTACCGCGGAGGCCTCCGTGAATGCAGGGAGCATTGGCATCCGCGAGGCCAGCCCCGCCGCACCTCCCGTCACGCCCTTGCTCAGCAGCACCGTCATGGCGAGCACGAATACACGTGCCCCCTGCTGCCCCAGAACGCCGCCAAATCGCACGCCAGCCTCTTCAAGCTCCTGGAATGTCCTGGCTGCATCCGAAGCCTGCTTCAGCTCGAAGCAGGCCTTCACCACCGACAGGAACGCATCAATGCCCAGGTACACCATGACCACCGCCGCCATCACGGCCGCGGCCTTCGTGAATACCGGCTCGGGTGCCGCTGCCAGCGCCACCCATGATGCGAGTCCCGTCACCACCACGGCGTAGAAGAATTGAGGATTGAGGGTGTCCCTCACGGCTTCGCCAATGCTCTCCCGCATCGGCTCCAGCGACATGCCCAGCGCCAGCGACAGCTTGTCCGTGGGACTGAAGTGCAGCCCGTCCTCCAAGAGGGAGAGACAGTCACCGACGGCCTCGTGTGCCCTACACCATCGACCGTAGTGGTTGCGCAGCACACCGTGCCAGGTCGAATCCAGCGTGGCACCGTAGGTCGAAGCACGCACCAACAAGCCCGCCTCGGATGGCCGGAGTGACATGGGCACCTCCAGCACCAGCCGCGCGAGTGCGTGCTCGAAATCGCGCTTGTCCACCCCAACCGACCTGTCCCAGGTGGGTGGTACGTATTCCAGAGGTCGACCCTCGCCAGTATCGAGGCGTATGACGCGCGGGCTCGCGCATCCCAGAACCAGCAGCAGTACCACCGACACCGCACGGTGAAGTGACATGGGCAATCCCCTTGTCCTTGCGTCGGAAGGACACCGTGGCTGAGGCCAGGTGGGCTGATACCCACGCAAAGTATTCCGAGAAGGGACGGGGCTCACTTCTCCTCCGTCGCCGGGAACCGCTCCGACGCCTTCGCTGCGATGAAGTCCAGGAACGCGCGCACGTGCGCGGGCATCGCGGTGCGGCGCAGGTACACCGCGGAGACGAAGCGCGGTGCGGGACGGAACGGGGCCAACACCCGCACCAGAGCTCCGGACGCCAGCTCCTTCGCGACGAGGTACTCGGGCAGCACCGCGATGCCCATTCCCTCGAGCGCTGCCCGGTGCAGCGCCGGCAGGCTGTTGCACCGGAAACGGCACTTCGGCGGGCGCACCTCCTGCGTCCGCCCTGCGTGCCGCAACTCCAGCGGCCGCGCCGCCGGGCCTCGCTGGGGCAGCAGCACCTCGTGTCCCGACAGCTCCCTCGGCCGCCTCGGCGTCCCCTGCTCGCGCAGGTAGCCCGGGCTCGCGCACAGCACGTACGGCTGCATGCCCAGCCGCCGCATCACCAGGGCGCTCGGCTCCAGCTTCGGCGCGATGCGCAGCGCCACGTCCACGCCGCCCTCCACCAAGTCCACCATCGCGTCCTCCAGCACCAACTCCAGGCTCACCGCCGGATGCGCTCGGAGGAACTCATTCATCATCGGCACCAGCACGTGCTGCCCGAAGAGCACCGGCGCGGAGACACGGAGCGTGCCTCGCGGCACTCCCTGCTCCGCCAGGTCCCGCTCCGCCTCGTCGAGCGCTTCGAGGATGCCTCGCGCGTGCCCCAGGTAGCGCTCCCCCGCCGCCGTGAGCTGCAGCCGCCGCGTCGTGCGCTGCACCAGCTCCGTGCCCAGGCGCTCCTCCAGCGCCGCCAGCTCGCGACTCACCGCCGACGGCACCCGCCGCAGCGCCCGCGCCGCCCCGGCGATGCTGCCCGCCCTCGCCACCTCCACGAATGTCCGCAGCGCCTCGAAGCGGTCCCGGCTCGCCATGATTCGTGCTCCTCGCGCACGAATGTCGTGCATCCCTGACGCCTGTTCAAGCCGGACCTCGTGGCGCATTCAAGAGACATCACCGCTCCACACAGGAGGAGAACCATGAGTCTCCAGAATCACGACACCGCCCCGAGCCACCTCAGTGACCGCCAGCTCGCGCACGCAGTGCTCCGGCTCGTGTTCGGCACCAACCTCACCGTGCATGGCCTGGTCCGCGTGGGCGCGCCCGGCAGCTTCGCCGACGCGCTGGTACAGGGCTTCGCCAACACACCGCTGCCGGAGTGGAGCGTGCGCGCCTTCGCCGTGGGCCTGCCCTTCGTGGAGCTCGCCGTGGGCCTGTGCATCCTGCTGGGATTGCGCCTGCGCCTCGCGCTCGTCGCCGGAGGCGTCGTCCTCGCGTCGCTCACCTTCGGCGAGTGCCTGCGCCAGGAATGGAGCGCCGTGGGCCTGCACCTCAGCTACGCGCTCGCCTACTACGTCCTCCTCTCCCGCGCCGCCGATGCCCGCTTCACCGTTGACGGCCTGCTGCGCTCCCGCCGTCCGGAAGGCGCCCTCTCCGCCTCCCACCCGAGCCGGGCCTGAAACCCCATCCGAATCGGAGTCCCACCATGTCCCTGTCCCGCCGTGAGTTCGTCACCCAGACCGCCGTGGCCGGCGCGGCCGTCGCCGCGACCTCCGTTGCTTCGCCCCGTCCCGCCCCGAGAGCCCGCAAAGCGGAGGCGTGGCCCAACGGCGCCCGGCTCGCCATCTCCATCTCCATGCAGTTCGAGGCCGGTGCCCAGCCCGAGCACGGCGCGAGCGGGCCCTTCCCGCCCATCGACTCGCGCTACCCCGACCTGCCCACCTCCACGTGGTACGCGTATGGCTACAAGGAGGGCCTGCCCCGGCTGCTCGACGTGTTCGACCGCCAGGGCGTCAAGGTGACATCTCACATGGTCGGCGCCGCCGTGGACCTGAACCCCGCGCTCGCCCGCGAAGTCGTCCAGCGAGGCCACGAGGCCGCAGCGCATGGCCAGACGTGGACGCCGCAGTTCTCCATGACTCGCGAGGAGGAGCGTGCCTCCTACGAGGCCAACATCCAGAGCATCCTCCGCGCCACCGGCACCCGTCCCGTGGGCTTCAACGCTTTCTGGCTGCGCGGCACGCCGAACACGCTCCCGCTGCTCCAGGAGCTGGGCTTCCTCTACCACATCGACGACGTGAGCCGGGACGAGCCCTTCCTCGTACCCGTCAATGGCAAGCCCTTCGCCGTCGTCCCCTACACGCTCGGCCTCAACGACATCGTCCTCTTCGAGGAACGCCACTTCAGCGCGGACCAGTTCGCCAGCGAGTTGCGCCACGAGTTCGACGCCCTCCTCGCCGAGTCCGCCACCCGCCGCCGCATGATGTCCATCAGCATGCACGACCGCATCGGCGGCCGCCCCGCCCGCGCACGCGTACTCGAGGAGTTCATCGCCTACGCGAAGCGCCAGCCCGGCGTCTGGTTCGCGCGCAAGGACGAGCTGGCCCGCATCGCCCTGGAGAGCCCCCTCACCCCGCGCGAGGGCGCACTGGCCGCCGCTTCCCAGCCTTGAAGCACGGGACACCTGCACACCGGCCTCGCGCCCGTTAAGGTGCCCCCGTGAGCACCGCCCCGCACTTCGTCCCCGGCCATGAGCCGCCCGCCCGTCCTCGCGACGGCGCCCTCCTCTTCCTCGCCCGAGGCATGGACGTGCTCGTCCAGGAGCACGAGGGCGCTGTCTCCATTCCCACCGGTGCGGCCTTCCCGGAGCTCGCCACCGAGGCGCACTACCTCGGCGCCCTCGACGGGCAGGACTGCTACGCGGCCGTCCTCCCGGAGGACTTCACCCCGCCCGACGGCTTCAAGAAGGTCCCCGGGCGCTCGCTCTACCGGCGCCTGGACGACGTCCGCTTCGCCGTGGTGGGCCGCTCCATCTCCATCGCCGAGTGGGACCTCACCCACCGCTTCTGCGGCCGCTGCGGCACGCCCACCCAGCTCGTCCCCGGTGAGCGCGCCCGCCGCTGCCCGGTGGACCACACGCCCTTCTACCCGCGCATCGCCCCCGCCATCATCGTCCTCGTCACCCGCGGCGACACGATGCTGCTCGGCCGCAACGCCACCTTCCCCGAGCCCATGTTCAGCACGCTCGCCGGCTTCGTGGACCCCGGTGAGACGCTGGAGCAGTGCGTCGCCCGCGAGGTGAAGGAAGAGGTCGGCATCGAGGTGAAGAACATCCACTACTTCGGCTCGCAGCCGTGGCCCTATGGGCGCTCGCTCATGGTGGGCTTCACCGCCGAGTACGCCGGGGGCGACATCCAGGTGGACCCCAAGGAAATCGCCGAGGCCCACTGGTTCACCCCCGACAACCTCCCCCGCATCCCCCCGCGCATCAGCATCGCCCGCCAGCTCATCGACTCCTTCGTCGAGCGCGTGAAGGGCCCACCCGCAACGCCCTGAAGGCGAGCCGCCTCCAGAGGGCCCGCCCGCTTCCCTGCCCGGGAATGCCGGGCGTCAGCGAGCCCGTTACCGTCCGTCTTCAGGGGTCCGCACTTGCTTTCACCTTCACAGTGCGGTTGAAGCGCCCCTCCCCGACGCATCCGGAAGACGAAGCAAGAAGCCATGCCCGCCGCGCGCCCGCACATCGAGCCCCGCCTCGTCCCCACCGCTGACTCCGTGGTGGTGAAGGAGGTCTACCTCTCCGTCCAGGGCGAGTCCTCCCACGCCGGCCTGCTCTGCGCCTTCGTCCGCCTCACCGGCTGCCACCTGCGCTGCACCTACTGCGACAGCGAGTTCGCCTTCCACGGCGGCCAGCGCCGGAAGAACGCGGACGTCATCGCCGAGGTGAAGGCCCTCAACACCCCCAACGTGGAAGTCACCGGCGGCGAGCCCCTCCTCCAGCCCGGCGTCTACCCGCTGATGCAGGGCCTGCTCGACGCCGGCCTCAAGGTGCTGCTCGAGACGAGCGGCGCCATCGACGTGCGGCTCGTGCCTCCGGCCGTCCACAAAATCGTGGACATGAAGACGCCGTCCTCGGGCGAGCACTCGCGCAACGACTACCGCAACTTCACGTCGATGAACGCCAATGACGAGCTGAAGTTCGTCATCGGCTCGCGCGAGGACTACGACTGGTCCAAGGCGCTCATCGCCGAGCACCGCCTGCTGCAGAAGCCCTACGGCATCCTCTTCTCCACCGTCTACGACAAGCTCCACCCGCGCCAGCTCGCCGAGTGGGTCATCGACGACAGGCTCGCCGTCCGCTTCCAGCTCCAGATGCACAAGTACCTCTGGGACCCGAACGCGCGCGGCGTGTGACGCCTTCAGGCGCCGCGTGGCAGCAGCAGCCACAGCAGCCACAGGCCGGACAGCACCACGTTCAGCACGCCCAGCCCCAGCACCACCTGCGCCTGCGTGCGGCCCTTCTCGGGGCCTTCACCGCGGCGGATGCGCCGCAATTCGCGCGTGCTCAGCACCAGCCCGGCCACTCCCGCCACCAGCGTGGGCAGCGGCAGCGCCAGCGAGCACGGCAGGCACGAGAGCCCCAGCACGTTGAGCGCCAGCGCCCCCTGCACCACGCGCGACGGCCGGGCCTCGCGGCGCAGCAGCACCACGCAGGGCTCGCAGTAGGGGGACTCGCCCACCACCTCCGTGCAGTCGCCGCACAGGAAGTTGCCGCAGCGCGCGCACGTGGCCACCGCCGCGACGTCCGGGTGGGTGGCGCAGCGGGCCCCGCCAGGCGTGGACATCACAGGCGGAGTGCCTTCAGAAGCCCGGGGGCGGGACGTGGGAGGACAGCTCGCTCAGCCCGTGCGCGCCCAGCCCCAGGAACACCGCCGCCAGCACAGTGCTGGCCATGAAGCCGGCGACGATGAGTCCCTTGCGCGGATGCTCGAACTGGCTGAACGCATAGAACAGCACGTAGCAGGGAATGAGCAGCACCATGACGCCCGTGCCCACGCTCCGTCGGAACGCGTGAATCAGCAGGGTGACGGCGCAGACCAGCGCGATGAGACCGAAGAGGATGGCGAGCGGAAGCAGCGGCACGCCCCCCCTTTAACACGTCCCATTCCTGGCCACCGCACCGTGCGCATATTAAGCACGGCCCGACGTCAACCCGCCGAGGTGCCTGCCATGAACACCGCCAAGACACTGTTCAACTTCGTCCTCGCGGGAGCCCTGCTGGGCATCGTCGTCGCCTCGCTGGTCGGCCCCGCCTTCCTCGGCTGGTACAACGAGACGCCCTTCGCCACGCAGACGGTGTGCAACCTGCCGCAGGTGATTCGGGGCACCACGTCCTCGCTGCTCACCTACCAGGCCATCGGAGCGGGCATTGGCGCGCTCGTCATGCTCATCCTCGGCGTGCTCTTCGTGCGCCGCGCCGGCCGCCGCGCCCGGGAGCAGGCGGGGACGACGCCGCCCCCTGCCACCCCCAGCGCCACCGCCTGACGACTACTGCACCCGCACCAGCACCGGGGGCGTGGTGCCCAGCACGCCACCGCCCTCGTTGTCCGTCACCGTGACGGTGATGTTGAACGTCGACGTCTCCGACACCTGCGGCGCAATCCAGGTGGGGTTGCGCGCGTGCGTGTCGCTGAAGTGGCCCGCGGGCTCGGCGGGAATCTGCACCCACTCGTACTGCATCTCGTCCCCGTCCGGGTCCACCACCTCCAGCTCCAGCAACACCTCGCCCCCCGGCGACACGGAGAGAGGATTCGGGCGCGGCCCCACCGTGACCTCCGGCGGCTGGTTGACCAGGCAGCCGAGGCTCATGGCCCCCAGCGCCAGCGCCACGATGACTCCCGAAGACGACCGAGACATGGACTTCCCCCTGCGAAGAATGGTCCTACCCTAACGCGTCCCCACGCTCGGGTGTATCGGGGCACCTTCCGGAAAAGTCCTGGAATCCATGATGGAAGTCACACGCCCGGCTGAAAGGTCCAACACCGGTAGTCATCCCTGCTCGCCAGTCCCAGGGGAAACGTCGGATGGGCTCACTTCCGGCGGCGCGCGGGAGGCTTCCTCCGGGCGGCCACCAGCAGCAGCTTGTCCCCCCGGGACAGGCGCTTGATGGCGGCCTCGCGGCGCAGGGCCGCGCCCCGGTCCCCGACGGACTCGCTCCACACCAGGGTGACGGGCAGGCGGGCGCGCGTATAGGCGGCTCCGCGACCCCGCCCGTGGGTGGCCAGCCGGCGCTCCAGGTCGTTGGTGGCGCCGGTGTACAGCGTGCCGTCGCAGCAGCGCAGCATGTAGACAGACCAGGTGGGTGTTTCGTCCGACACGGCGGGCGCACTGTACCGCCCCCGCCGGCCGGACGCCTCACTCCTTCCCGGTCGCCGGGGCCGCCGGGCCGCGCTGTTTCTTGCGCAGCCGTGGCAGGTGCAACTGGAACCTCAACAGCCGCAGGCGCGTCCGCTCCCGGGGCGGAGGCTTCACCCTCGCCATGACCCGGGAGACTGGCGAGAGGGGATCATCCCCCCACGCCGCGAGGATGTGCGCCTCGCTCACCAATCCCAACAACCCACCCCCCTCACCCACCACCCCCAACATCCGCACCTGGTGCCGCTCCATCTCGCGAAGGGCACGCAGGAGGGTATCTGTGGGAAAAACGGTGGCGATGAAGGAGGACAACGCTTCCTTGAAAGCCCGGTTTTGCCTCATGCAGCGTCCTCCCGCCATCACGCGCACATCTCCCTGCAACAGCCCTGCCGGGAGTAGGTGAGGGTGGCCATTCAACACAGCATGGCGCCACGGACGGGCTTAGACTGGTTGGGTGACACGCAGACAGGTAGCGCGGCTGGGACGGATGGCGGACCTCTTCTCGCGGACGGTGGCCCGCGGCAAGGAGGGGCTGCTGACGCTGAGCTTCCGGCCGGACGAGCTGTATCGTGTACCCACGGACGACGGCGCCGCCATTGCCCTGGGGCGCTACCACCCGAGAGGAGAACGGCGCTACGCGGAGCCCGTCATCCTGTGCCACGGCCTGGGCGCCAACCGCTTCCACCTGGACTTCGACGAGCAGTACAGCATGGCCCGCTACCTGGCCCGCGCGGGCTTCGAGGCGTGGGTGCTGGAGCTGCGCGGCCGGGGGCTGGCGGGCGAGTGCACGGACTTCAATTTTGATGATCAGGCGGAACACGACGTGCGCACCGCGGTGCGAACCGTCTTGTCCACAGGTGCGAAGGAAGTGCTCTGGGTCGGTCATTCCAAGGGCGGGTTGACCCTCTACGCGCACCTGGCGAAGAACCCGGAGGCCCCGGTGCGCGCGGCGGCCGTGCTGGGCAGCCCGTTCACCTTCGCGGTGCAGCCGGGGCTGCGCACCTTCATCCAGAAGGTGGAGCCGCTGTTGCAGCTGAAGGTCATCCCCACCGGCCGGGTGACGAGCCTCGCCCTCTTCGGCGCGCCGCCGGGGCCGCTCAGCCGGTACATGATGCTGGCGGAGAACATGGAGCCGGACGTGGTGCGCAAGGCGCTGGCCAACGTGCCCGCCAACGTGTCCGGCGGCGTGGGGCGCCAGTTCGCCCGCTGGATTTCCACCAACCGCTTCACCTCGTATGACGGCGGCTTCGACTACCGCGAGTCCCTGTCCCGGGTGCGCATCCCCTTCCTGCTCTTGGCCGGGAGCAAGGATTTGCTCGCCCCGCCCATGTCGGTGGCGCGCGCGAAGGAGGCCCTGGGCGGTCCGGTGAAGTTCCTCGTCGCCGGCCGGGCCCATGGCTTCGGGGCGGACTACGGGCACGCGGACCTCATCCTCGGCCGCAAGGCCCCGGACGAAATCTTCCCCCTGGTGGAGGCGTTCCTCTCCGCGCACGCGACCCGGTCGTGAGGCGGCGCACAGGGCCCTTCCCCCCGGGTTGTCCGGCCCTCCTCGCCGTGCTACCGGGAAGCCCCTTGCGCATGTCCGTGTCCGCCCGCCTCATCCCCCTCGCCCTGCTGGTGTCCGCCGCGTGCGGCCGCGCCCCCGGCGAGGGCCGCGCGGAGCTGGACTTGCGGCACACGCGGCAGGCGGGAGGGCAGGCGGTGGCCCGCTGGAGTGGCGACTCGGTGACGGCGGAGGAGCTCGCCCGGCGATTCGAGGAGCAGAGCCCCGCCCTGCGCGAGCGCTACCTCGCCCCCCAGGCCCGGCGCGAGTACGTGGAGTCCATGGCCCGCTTCGAGCTGCTGGTACGCGACGCGCTCGCCCGCGGGCTCCAGGATGATCCCGAGGTGGTGGAGGCCACCAAGCGCGCGCTCGTGAATCGGCTGATGCGCGCGCAGCTGGAGGAGGCCCCCGTCCACGTCACCGACGCGGAATTGGAGGCCGCCTACGCCGCGCGCCGCGAGGACTTCGTCCGGCCCGAGGCCGTGCGCGTGTCCCACGTCTTCCTCGCCGCGCCGCGCTCGGATGTGGCCCGCGTGGCGGATGCGAAGAAGCGCGCGGAGGCACTGCTCGCGCGCGCGAAGGCCCTGCCTGAAAGCGACTTCGCCGGCTTCGGTGCGCTCGCGCGCGAGCACAGCGAGGAGCCCCGCACGGCGCCGCTGGATGGCGATTTGCGCTTCCTCTCCGACGACGCCCTGGCCCGCGCGTACGGGCCGGAAGTGGCGGCGGCGGCGCGGGCGCTCGCAACTGAAGGCGCGCTGAGCGCTGTGGTGCAGACGGACGCAGGGCTGCACTTCCTCAAGCTGCGCGCGCGCCGGCCCGCGCTGAACCTCACCCTGGACGACGTGCGCGAGGAATTGCGCGTGCGACTGGAGGGCGAGAAGCGCTCCCGCGCCTGGGCGGAGTACCTGGCGCGCGTGGAGCAGGGGCTGTCCCTGTCGGTAGACCCGGACGCGCTCGCGCGGGTGCCGCTGGACGTGGCCGCCCCCATGCGCAAGCCCACCGGCCCCCTGCCCGGCACGGTGCCCGCGCCATGACTGCCCGCTTGCCCTTCCGGCCCGCCGGCCCCACCTACGGGAGTCGCCCCCTCCCTTCCCCGAGGCATCCGAGCATGCGCTTTCATCCCACCCGTGCGCTCTTCGTCCCACTCGCCCTGCTGATGGCCCTGGGACCGGGGCTGGCCTGCAACAAGCCTCCGAAGGAGGACCCCGACGCCTCGGTGGTCGCCTCGGTGAATGGCGAGGTGCTCAGCCGCGCTGACTTCGAGCAGGAGCTGTGGCGCGAGCTGGCCTCCACGGAAGCGCCGCAGCGCACGCCCGAGGAGGTGGAGCCCTTCAAGCGGACGCTGCTCGACACCTGCATCCACCGGATGCTGCTGCTCCAGGCGGCGCGCGGCAACAACCTCACCGTCACCCCCGAGGAGGTGGACCGGGGCGTGCTGCGACTGTCCGGCGACTACCCCGCGGGCAACTTCAACGAGGTGCTCGCCCAGGGGCGGCTGTCCATGGCGGAGCTGCGCGAGCGGGAGACGAGCCGGCTGACGATTGAGAAGCTGTTCGCCAACCACGTCTACTCGCGCGTGGCGGTGACGGAGGAGGAGCTGCGCGCGTACTACGCCGCCAACGAGGCGGAGTTCAACGAGCCCGAGCAGGTCCACGCCGCGCAGATGGTGGTGAAGGGCCTGGACGACGCGCGCAAGCTCCAGGCGCAGCTCAAGTCGGGCAAGAAGTTCGCCGACCTGGCCCGCCGGTATTCCCTCAGCGCGGACGGCAAGGTGGGGGGGGACCTCGGCTTCTTCCCCCGCGGGCAGATGCCCCCGGCCTTCGACGAGGTGGTATTCAAGCTCCCCGTGGGGCAGGTTTCGGATGTGGTCTCCACCGAATACGGCTACCACCTGTTCCGCGTGCTGGAGCGCAAGCCGGCACGCAAGCGGGAGTTCGCCGAGGTACGGCAGTTGGTGGAAGCGAAGATTTTGGAGAAGAAGCGCACGGAGGCGCAGGAGGCGTTCGAGAAGGAGCTGCGCGAGAAGGCGCAGGTCCAGGTGAACGAAGCCACCCTGCAGGCCATCCGCGGGAAGCCGGCGCCGCAAGCGGCGGCGAAGTGACGGAATGCACGGCCGGGACGGTGGTTGGACGGACCCGGTGGAGCTCGGAAGGATGCTCGAGATGAAGAAGCTGGTGGCGGTCATCGCGGCGGCGGCGCTCTTCGGAGGCGGCACGGCGGCACGCGCGGAGATGGTGGACAGGGTGGCCGCGGTGGTGAACCGCGACATCATCGCGCTGTCCGAGGTGCAGCAGCGCGTGGCCCCGGAGCTGTCGCGCATCAACAGCCCGGACCCCAAGAAGCGCGCCGAGCAGCGGGCGCTGCTGATGAAGACGGCCCTGGACACCCTCATCGGCGAGAAGCTGATGGAGGGGGAGATTGCCCAGCTCGGCATCACCGCCACCGAGGCCGAGGTGGATGAGCTCGTCGCCGACGTGCGCCAGCAGAACAACATCACCGAGCCGGCGCAGTTCGAGCAGCTCCTGGCGGGCGAGGGCCTCACCATGGCCGCCTACCGGGACATGCTGCGCAAGCGCATCCTGCGGGACCGCCTGCTGCGCGTGAAGATTGGCCCCAAGGTGAAGGTCACCGAGGAGGACTTGAAGGCCGCCTACGCGCAGTTCGCGCGCATGGAGAGCGAGGACTCGGAGGTGCACGCGCGCCACATCCTGGTGCAGGTGGACCCCAAGGCCACGCCGGAGCAGGTGGAGGCCGCGCGCAAGCGGGCCGAGGCCATCGCCGTGGAGGCGCGGCGGCCGGGCATGGACTTCTCCGCCCTGGCGCGCGCGCGCAGCGAGGGCCCCAGCGCGTCCGACGGTGGAGACCTGGGCTGGTTCAAGCGCGGCGTCATGGTGCCCGCCTTCGAGCGCGTGGCCTTCACCCTCAAGGAGGGCGAGGTCAGCGAGCCGGTGCGCACCAACTTCGGCTGGCACGTGCTGAAGGTGGAGGAGAAGCGCGCGGTGGCGGCCACCTCCTACGAGGAGATGCGCCCGAAGCTGGAGGCGAAGCTGTACCAGGAGAAGACGGAGAAGTTCCTGGAGCAGTACGTCGCCGAGCTGCGCCAGAAGGCCAGCGTCGAAGTGAAGCTGTAGTCCCTTCCGCACTGGCGCCCTTGGGGAGATGCTGCGAGGCGTGAGTCTTCCTCTCGTCGGCATCTCCCTGGGTGACGTGTCGGGCATCGGGCCGGAGGTGACGGCCTCGGCCCTGGCGCTCCCCAAGCTGCGCAAGGTGCTCGTCCCCGTCGTCTTCGGGGACGGGCCCACCCTGGAGCGCTTCCCCGTCTTCCGCCGCTACGCGCGCGTGACGCCCGAGGCCCTGGGCCGCGTGGACGGCCCCACCGTGGTGGAGGTGACGCGGCTGGCGGAGAAGGACCGCACACCGGGGCGCCCTTCCAAGGCGGGAGGCCGCGCGCAGTACGCGTACGTGACGGCGGCGATTGAAGCGATGCGCGCGGGGCACGTGGACGCGCTGTGCACGGCGCCGGTGTCGAAGGAGCAGATTTCGCGCGCGGGCATTCCCTTCATGGGCCACACGGAGGTGCTCGCCGATGCCTTCGGCGTGGACGTGCTGATGATGATGGACGGGCCGCGCGTGCGGATTGCGCTGGCCACCAACCACGTGCCCGTGGCGCAACTGCCGAAGCTGCTCACCGTGGAGGGACTCACCGCGCAGCTCAAGCTGCTGTCGCGCAGCCTGGAGCCGGTGGTTGGGCGGCGCCCGCGCATCGCCGTGCTGGGGCTCAACCCGCACGCGGGCGAGGGCGGACTGCTGGGACGCGAGGAGGTGGAGGTGATTGGCCCCGCCATCCGCAAGGCCCGCGCGGCGAAGGTGGACGCGTACGGGCCGGTGCCTGCGGATGGACTGTTCGCGCGGCCGGATGAGATTGCCGGGCGATACGACGCGGTGCTGGCCATGTACCACGACCAGGGCCTCATCCCCGCCAAGGCGCTGGACTTCGAGCGCACCGTGAATGTGACACTGGGACTGCCGATGCCGCGCACGTCGCCGGACCACGGCACCGCGTATGCGATTGCCGGGAAGGGACAGGCGAGCTGCGTGCCCATGGTGGAGGCACTGCTCAAGGCGGCGCAGCTGGCGGGGGCAGGCGCGCGAGGTGCTCGGCGAGGTCCTCGCCGTCCTTCTCGGGGTCGATGAGCTGCACGTGCGCGCCGGTGCCGCTGCCCGGGAGCACCAGCACGCTGACGCGTCCCATGGGGCAGTAGCCCAGGCAGCCGGAGGGAATCACCACCGTGCTGCCGGCGAGGCCGCGCGCGCAGAGCGTCTCCTTGAGCCGGCGCGGCAGGTCCACGCCGCCGGCGCTCGCGTCCAGGCGCACCAGGCAGCGGTGGCAGACGTGCAGCTCCGTGGGCTCGGGTTCCTGCGTTTCATGCGGCGGCATCAGGTGGGAAGCATAGGGGCCGGAGTGCCACGCCGCTCGTCCGTGAGGGCTCGCTCTCCGACTGAGGAGCCGCGTGCTCCCCCGGTCCGCCGCCATGCGGATACGTGCGTCTCCGCAGTGGGCTTCTCCGGAGTAGAGCCCGCTCCCGTCGCCCCGGAGTGACGCGCCTCCCGCTCGGCTCAGAAGACGAACGGGAAGCGGATGGGCTCCTGCATGCGAACCTGGTGGGCCGGGAACTTCCAGCGGCGCACCACGTCCTCGATGCAATGGGCGAGTTCGGTGGCCTTCAGCGTGTCCGTGTCCATGGAGACGCCAGACGTGTCGCCGCTGGGGAGCACCGACCAGCGGACCAGGAAGCGGCCGCCCTTCTCCACCGGCGTGCCCTGGGCGTGCTGGCGGATGCAGGCGGTGATGGCCGGCTGGTTCGCCACCACCACGGCCTTCACGTCGTCCGGCGTGAGCTGCTCCTTCGCGTCCGGCGCGGGCGGGATGTAGACGGTGCGCTCGGGAGCCTTGGGCGCCGCGGCCTTCGCCTCCGCTTCCTCGGTGAAGCCGAGCTCCCGCGCGAAGTCTTCGTCCAGCTCGGACTGCTGCTCCTCCTCGGCATCGGCGGCCTCGGCGGGAGCGGACTCCTCGTCGGCGCTGGAGGACTCGGACTCCTTGAAGGTGAGCTCGCTGGGAGCGGCCTCGGCTTCGTCCTGGGTGTTGGCGGCGGGGCGCGCGGCCACCACCGTCTTCGCGGGCGACTTGCGCGCGGAAGGCATCTGCAGCGCCACGGTGCCGGGCTGGCCACTGGTGAGCGTGGTGCCCCCCACCGCGGAGCCATTCAACGGCGCCGGTGATGACGGGCCGGCGCGCAGGCCGTTCGCCACGCTCCGCACGTCACCCTGCGCGGTCGACAGCACGGTGCCAGCAACCGAGGCCGCGGCCTGCTGCACTCCTGACGGCTCCGACGTTCCCGGGGTTTCGACCGACTGGGTGCCGACGGGGCCGGTCTGCGCTCCGGACACCGTGCTGGTGATGCCGTTCTGCGACAGGGCCATCGTGCCGGGGACACCCGGAACGCCGGGCTGTGCAGCGCCCGCCACGACCGACGTTAGCGGCATGTCGGGCTGGCCCGTGAGGCCAGCCGCCTGGGTCGCTCCCACCAGGCCCGAAGGCAGCACCGTGGTTGCACCCGCCTGCGCCGCGCCGTTCATTCCAGCGGGCAGGGAGCCGGTGTTGCCAGCCTGCGCCGCGCCGAACGGAGATGCGCCCGTGAGCGTTCCCTGTCCCATGGACTGCCCGCCCACCGTGGCCACGGGCGTTCCCGACCTGTGCTCCTGGAAGTGCAGGCCCGCGACGAGCAGCATCCCCGCCGCGAGCGCACCCACCGCCGCCGCGCCCACGAAGGCGCCGGGCTTCATGCCAGCGATGCGCTTGGGGTCGGCATGCGCGGGAAGCGGCATGCCCCACTGCTGCGGATACTGCGCCATGGGCGCCGCGTGCTGGGGTGCCCACGCAGGAAGCGTCACGCCGGGCGGCGGCGGTGCAATCCCCGGGAGCAGGCTGCCTGGATACGCTGGAGCGCTCGCCATCTGTGCGGAAGTCGGCGTACTCCACGGCGTCGTCGGCAGACCCGCGGCGTCCGTCCCCGCGGACTCGGCCTCACCGTGTGCCGGCACCGTGGTCGGGTCCGCAGGGGAGAGCATCGCCGCGAAGGGCGTCGTCACCTTCGCGCCCGGCGACATGCGCATCCACTCGGGAATCTCCACCGCTGGCGCTTCGGGCTCCGGGAGCTCGGCCACGCGGGGGGTGGGCGCGGGCAGCGTCTCGAGCCACTCGGACTCCTCGTCGGCCAGGTCGAGCAGTGCGCGCATGCTCCCGGTGGCCGCATTGGTGGACTCGGACTCGGACGCTTGCGCAGCGGAGTCCGTGCTTGGACGCACGAACAGCTCACGGTCCAGGTACGCGTCGAGGTCACCGTCGAGCGCGTCCTCCACGCTCGGCGGCACGCCCGGCACCGGCCCGCGCTCGCATCCCGCCGGCCCCGTGCCCGGCGTCCCCATCCCCTGCCCCCGAAACTGCCCCTCGGCCCCTGACAGAAGCTCGCCCACACGCCCTCCCTCGCCCGCGCTGACATCCCGGCCGGATCGCGCCAGGGCCAGCAAGGTAGCGATGGGTCTCCGGCGCGCTACCCACGAATGTCTTCCCGCGAACGCTCTGCCCCGCGGACGGACCCTGCCTGTCCAGTGCTCCACCGAGCCCGCACACGTCGGGGCCGAGCCGCGCACGCATGCCGACATCGCGCTTCGGGCCTCAGCGGTTTTTCACGCCCGAGGCGCACGAAGGAACTCCACGTGCACGAGCGGGGTGACGACGGCCGACGGCAACACGGTTGCGATAGCGCGGAACGGAACGTCCATTCCGCGGACATCGCGGCGCGGGGCGACCAGCGCACCCTGCCAACTCGCGGCGGCCCGGGAGGGCCCGCGTGGCGCGGAACGGAACGTCTATTCCGACGCCATCGCGGCGCGGGGCTACCAGCGCTCCTTATCGACTCACGCCGGCCCACGTGGACCCGCGTGACGCGGAATGGAACGTCCGTTCCGGCGACGTCGAGGCGGCGCGAGGCTACCAGCGCTCCTTGTCGGACTTCGGTGCCATGGGCCACTCGGGCGCGGTGACGCCATTCACGGTGAGGCCGCCGTGCATGAACGTGGGTGAGCCCTGGATGAAGCCGGCGGGGAAGTTCAGCGTCGGGGTGGAGGCATCATCGAGCGCCTTCACGTGCTCGGGCTTGAGCTGCACGTCCAGCGCGCCGAGGTTGTTGTCGAGCTGCTCCAGCGTGCGCGCCCCGATGATGGTGGACGTCACCCCCGACCGGCCCTGCACCCACGCCAGTGCCACGCGCGCCACCGTGGTGTTCAGCTCCTTCGCCACGCGCTGGAGCACGTCGATGATGCCGTACGTCCTCTCATTCAGTGCGCTCTCCGCCCACGCGCCGCGGTCCGCCTTCACCTTGCCCGCGTTCTCCCGCGTGTACTTGCCGCTGAGCACCCCACTCTTCAGCGGAGACCACGGCGTCACGCCGAGCCCCAGCTCGCGCGCCATGGGCATCAGCTCGCCCTCCACCGTGCGCTCCAGCAGCGAGTACTCAATCTGCAGCGCGGCCAGCGGCGTCCACCCGCGGAAGTGCGCCGTCACCTGCGCCTGCGCCACCTTCCACGCCGGCGTATCCGAGATGCCCAGGTACCGGACCTTCCCTGAGCGCACCAGGTCATCCATCGCTCGCAGCGTCTCCTCGATGGGCGTGTGCATGTCCCACACGTGCATCCAGTACAGGTCGATGAAGTCCGTCTGCAGACGGCGCAGCGACTCCTCGCACTGGGAAATCATCGCCTTGCGGCTCGCTCCGCCGCCGTTCGGGTCACTGGGGAACAGGTTGCCGAGGAACTTCGTGGCGATGACCACGCGCTCGCGCTTGCTGGAGTGCCGGCCCAGGTGGTCGCCGATGATCTTCTCCGAGTGCCCACGCGTGTACACGTTGGCCGTGTCGATGAAGTTGCCGCCCCGCTCGAGGAAGCGGTCCATGATGGCGTTGGACGTCTCGACGTTGCTGCCCCAGCCCAGGTCCTCGCCGAACGTCATGGCACCGAGGCAGAGGGGACTGACGCGCAGGCCGGAGCGGCCCAGGGTGACGTAGTGGTTCAACGGCATGAGTGCTCCCATGAGGGGATGGGTTGAAAACGCGGAGGACGGGCCCGAAAAGAGGCCGTGCACTAACGCGACGCCGCGGGCTCCGCCACCGCGTCGCGGAACGATTGACGCGCACGTGACGCCTTGCTGGCGCGCGCGCCGTCAATCGTGTTGAAACCTCCGCATGCCCCGCCTGTTCCTGCTCCTCTCGCTGCTGGCAGCCTGCGCATGCAGCCACCCTTCCCTCCGGAGCCCTTCGCCCATGAGTCCCGAGCCCGCCCGTGCCCACCGTGAGCTGCTGGAACTGGAGAGCTCCGTCACCCAGGCCATCCGTGAGCGCAATGCCGCCCGGCTGCGCGAGCTGCTGAGCGAGAACTTCGTCTTCCGCGGCACGGGCGACGTGGAGACGGACCGCGAGGCCTTCATCTCCAGCGTCGCCGCCATTCCGGGAGACATCCTGGACCTCGAGATTTCCTCCCTGCGCGCCCACGTCTTCGGAGACACCGGCGTGCTCACGGGCGAGCAGCGGGCCCGCGTGCGCCTGGCCGACGGCACCGAGGTGACGGACACGCAGACCTTCACGGACGTCTGCAAGTGGCGCGAGGGGCGGTGGCACATGGTCCTCGCGCACAGCCTCCCGGCCGCGCCCGAGGCCGCGGCGGAGGGTGGCCCCCCCGTGCCCGAATCGCGCTGAGTGCATCGCCGCGTGAAGGAAGCACCGCGTGCATGCCCGCGCCACGCCGGGTTCCTCGCCCCGGCGCACTCGAGAGCCCCCGGGCGGCACCGCGCATTCAGGTGCCGCGCTGCGCAGACACTTCAGTCCTAGCGAGCCGTCTCGCCGAGCACGGCCCCCATGGGCAGGGCTGGCGTCCCACGCCGCACACCCGGGCGAAGGCCCTTGGTCTGACGGGCCGAGCCCGACGTCCCACGGTGCACAGGCGCGCCGCGAGCCGATGCCTGTCAGACAGGACCGCCGTGGCTCCTCGGCAGTGATGCACCCCGCGCGTCCAGACTCGGCGTGGGGGGTTTCCACATGCCGCACTTTCAGGGGGAGCGCCGGTGGCTGTTGCCAGCCCGAGGCGCGGATTGGCTCGTCGTCTCATCCACCGGCCACGAGGCGCGAGAGTCGAAACAACAGCGGGTGCCGGACGTGTTCGTCACCTCGTCGCTCGACCATCTGCTGACCACGTTCGCCGCGCGGACGCTGCAGGCGATGTACGAGGCGCTCGGTGGCGGCGCGCCCATCGGGCTGTCCGGCCTGGAGCGCGGCCGATATGAACAGCGGCTCAAGCGGCGCCTCGCCGAGGCCTTCACCCATGGCGAGCTGGTGGCGCTGGAGGTGGAGCGTCCCGTGCTCGTGGCTCCGCCGTGGGCGGAGCCACCCCTGCCGAAGCCCGTGGAGGCTCCGGTGGCGGAGCCGACGTGGCTGGCCGTCGAGCTGAAGGACGAGGAGGGCCGCCCCGTGCCGCACGCGCGCTACCTGGTGACGCTGCCGGACGGCTCCACGCGCGAGGGCACGCTCAACAAGAATGGCTACGCCCGCGTGGACGGTGTGAATCCCGGACAGTGCAAGGTCAGCTTCCCCGAGCTGGATGGACAAAGCTGGAGCTGACGCGGCCAGGAGGCTGGGATAGCGTTCGCACCGCCATGGCGACCTCGGACAGCGAGCGGACGGACTCTCCCTCCTGGACGTTCCTCACCAACCACGCGCACGTGTTGCTGTGCATCGCCGCGGACCCCGAGGTCCGCCTGCGCGACGTGGCCATCCGCGTGGGCATCACCGAGCGCGCCGTCCAGCGCATCGTGAGCGACCTCGAAGACGCGGGCTACCTCCAGCGCGAGCGCGAGGGCCGCCGCAATCGCTACACCGTCGCGAGGGAGCAGCCCCTGCGCCACCCCATCGAGCGACACCGCAACGTGTCCGCCCTCATCTCGCTGGTGGAGGATGCGGACCCACGGCCCGCTCCGCCCACGCGAGCGCGCGTCAAGCGCTGAGGGTGGCGAGGGAACCTCCCTCGCCACCGGGCCCCCGCTACCGCCGAGCCATCACCGCCTCGACGTCCGAGGCCTCCTTCGGGATGGCGGCCGTCAGCACCTCGCACCCGTCCGCCGTGACGAGCACGTCGTCCTCGATGCGGATGCCCCGCACGTCCGAGTAGCGCGCCAGCACGTCGCGCTTCAGCCTGTCCCCAGCGCGCGCGGTGAGGCCCGCGTCCTCCAGGATGCCGGGCACGCGGTAGAGGCCCGGCTCAATCGTCACCGCCATGCCGGGCTCCAAATCCCTGTCCAGCCGCAGGTACCGGTGACCGAACTCCTTCGAGCGCGTGCGCCCCGGCGCATACCCGGCCCGGTCTCCCAGGTCCTCCATGTCGTGCACGTCCAGCCCCATCAGGTGGCCGATGCCATGGGGGAACAGCAGCGCGGTGAGCCCGTCCGCCACCAGCTCCTCCACGTCGCCCCGGAGGATGCCCAGCGCCACCAGCCCGCGCGCCATCTCCCGGTGCGCGGCGAGGTGCACGTCGCGGTAGCCCACCCCCGGCCGCACCAGGGCGATGCTCGCCTTCTGCGCGCGCAGCACCACCTCGTACAGCTCGCGCTGCGTCGTGCTGAAGCGCCCCGTCACCGGCCACGTGCGCGTCACGTCGCATGCGAAGCCGCCCGGGCTCTCGCCGCCCACGTCCGCCAGCAGCAGGTCTCCCTCGCGCAGCACGTGGTGGTACTTCAGGTTGTGCAGCACCTCGCCGTGCACCGTGACGATGGGCTGGTACGCCGGGCGCACGTCGCGCACCACGAACTCCGCCTCCATCGCCGCGCGCACCGCCGCCTCCAGCACCCCCGGCCGCGTCGCGCGCATGCCCGCCAGGTGGGCCGGCGTCGTGGCCTCGGCGGCGCGACGCAACTGCGCTACAGCCGCATCATCATGGCGAAGCCGCAGGGCCACCATCGCCTCCGCGAGCGGCTCGTCCACCGGGAGCAGCTTCCCGGGCCGCACCTGCCGGCCGAGCAGCGCCTCCACGTCCAGGCACGTCTCCAGGTCCGGCGTGGGCAGCGTGGCCACCGCCCGTGTCATCCGAGCCGAGGCAAGCACCGAGGGCAGCTCCGCGCGCGAGCGCACCGGGCAGCCCGTCCGCTCCGCCACTTCCGCGAAGCCCGGCACCGCGCCGTCCCACAGCGCGTCGTCCGCGCCGGGCTCGGGCAGGTACAGCGTCCACGCCTGGCCGTCGTAGAAGCCCAGCCCGTCCTGCGCCGCCAGCCCGAAGAGGTAGAGGAAGTGGCTGGACGCGCGAAAGGGGAACTGGTCCGCGGCGTAGTTGCGCGGGCGCGGGCGGCCCGACGCAATCACGGCGGGGGCGCTGCCCAGGGCATGGGCCAGCAGCTCACGCCGCCGCACGAGGGCGGCGCGTTCGGAAGACTCGGGAAGCATGAGGCGAAAACTCCGGCTCTACGCACCCAGCGGACGCTGGGGCAGCAGCTTGAAGAGGAAGGCCAGCAGGTCGTCGAAGTGGCCGCCCTTGCGGAACACCGCGTCCACCGGCATGTCGATCTTCCCGTCGTGTCCGGTGACGAAGACCACCTTCGTCTTCGGCATGTGGTGGCGCACCAGCGGAATCAGCCCGGTCCCGAAGCCGTCACCCAGGCTCTGGTCCAGCAGCACCGCGTCGTAGGCACGTGGGCGGGTGAGCAGATTCGCGGCCTCCGCGTAGGAGCCGGCGGTGACCACGGCGAAGCCCGCATCCTCCAGCAGCGCCGCGAGCGTCATCCGGTTGGAAGGGTCATCCTCCACCAGCAGCAGGCAGCGCCCGAAGGTCCAGCTCGTCTCCATCACTTGCTCCCCTGATTCTCATCGCGGCCCACGAGCCGCGAGCCGGGCCCCACGTCCGGGCCCGTGAAGACGACTTCCACGAACGTGCCTCCATTAGCCCCCGCCCCCACGTCCACCTGCCACCCATGCCGCAGCGCCACCCGGTGGACGATGCTCAACCCCAGCCCCGCATGGCCGGGCTTCGTCGTGAAGAACGGCTCGAAGGCCCGCGAGTACGCCTCCGGCGCCAGCCCCTCGCCCGTGTCCTCCACGCGGAGCGACACCCCGTCGTCCTCCAGGTCCTTCGTCCGGACGGTGAGCGTCCCCCCGCGCGGCATGGCCTCCACCGCGTTGTCCACGAGGCAGCCCACCAGCACCGCCAGGTCCTCCCGGTCCAGCGCCACCTCGGCCTTCTCCGTCAGCTCCCGCTGCACCCGCACGCCCCCGGGCACGTTCGCCTGGGACAGCGCGCGCTCCACCGCCTCGCTCGGGCGGCAGTGGGGCTTCGGGCCTCCGACCGCGGGCGGGCTGCGCTTGGAGAGCAGCTCCTCGGCGGACGTCAGCTCCTTCTCGATGAGCTGGAAGAAGATCTCCACGCGGGGGTCCGTGTTCCAGACCTCCGTCTTCTTCATCTGCCGCATCAGGTAGAAGGAAGCGTTGCGGATGCTGGCGAGCTTGTTGCGGAGGTCATGGCGCAGCGTGGACGCGACGACATCCGCCACCGCTGCCCGCTCCCGTGCCTGCAGGTCTCCACGCCCGGACATTCCGTCAGTTCCTCGCGCCGAAGGGGCCCTGCGGCCGGCCTCGCACCCGGGCGATGGCCTGCACCAGCTCGCGCAGGGGCACTGGCTTCGTCATGCACACCACGGCCCCCTGGGCCGCCACCACGCGCAGCATCTCCGGCACCACGTGCCCGGACACGGCGATGACGGCGACGGACAGGTCCGCCTCACGCACCTTCTTCACCAGCTCCGGACCGCTCATCTCCGGCATCACCAGGTCCAGCACGCACACGTCGTAGGCGCCCGAGCGCAGCGAGGTGAGGGCCTCCTCGCCGCTGTAGACGGCCTTCGCGCGCAGCCCCACCGTGCTCAGCGCCCGCACCATGGCCTGGGCCACCTTCTCGGTGTCGTCCACCACCAATACCTGGGGCGCCCGCATCGCGCGCAGCACCGTGTCCAGCGCGTGCGCCACGTCGAAGGGCTTGGGGAGCACGGTGAAGGCGCCCTCGGCGAGCGCGTCGTCCACCAGCTCCTCCGCGGTGAAGGCCGTCATCAGCACCACCGGCATGTCGGGGCGCTCCTGCTTGATGCGGCGCAAGAGCTCCACCCCGTGCAGCCCGGGCATGCGGATGTCGGTGAGGACCACGTCCACCTGCTGCTCACTCAGCAGTCGCAGGGCGTCCTCGCCGGAGGAGGCCTCCAGCACGGTGTGGCCCTCGAGCTCCAGGTTCGCCGCGAGGGTGATGCGGAGCGACTCCTCGTCGTCGACCAGCAGGATGCGAGCGGGGCCCACTGCCACTTCCTCCATCACGCGGCCTGTGCCGCCGCGGACGCGGGGAGCTGAATGGTGAATTCGCTCCCCCGACCCGCTTCACTGCGCACAGAGATTGTGCCCCCGTGACGTTGCACCATGTTGGCGACAATGGCCAGTCCCAAGCCCGTCCCTCGCGTCTTGGTCGTGAAGAGGGGTTCGAATATCTTCGGGAGCACGTCCGGGGGGATGCCCGAACCGTCGTCCACCACGCGAACGGACCAGGGCCCTGCCTCCCCGCCTTCCGCCAGCACTGAAACCTCCCCCGTACGACCCAGGGGCATGGCCTCCACCGCGTTCTGCACCAGGTTCACCAGGACCTGGCGGAACTGCTCCTTGTCCAGGTTGGGAACGGGGAGCGACTCCGGCACGCCATTGACGATGCGAACCCCCTCGCGCTGGGGCACCACGCTCAGGGCCTCGTCCACCAGCGGGCGCAGCGGACAGGGCTGTAGCGCGGGGGGACGCTCGCGGGCGAAGTCGAGCAGGTCCGAGATGATTTTCGCGCAGGCATTCAGCTCGCGCTCCATGACGCCCAGGAACTGGGGGACGCGCGGGTCCTCGGCGGCGCCGACCGGGTCCTTCGTCAACTTGCGCGACAGGTAGGCGTGGGCGTTGCGCACGGCGGCCAGCGGGTTGCGCAGCTCGTGGCCCACGCTGGCGGCGAGCTGGCCCACGGCCGCCAGCTTCTCCACCCGGATGAGGTGCTCCTGGAAGCCGCCCAGCTCGCGCAGGGCCCGGTCCAGCTCGCGCGCCTTCGTGCCCTCGCGCTCGCGGGCCAGCTCCAATTCCGCGCGGCGCACCGCCACCTCGCGCAGCTCGCGCCACATGCCGCGGCAGGCGTGGAGGAGCACCAGGTCGAAGGCGGCAATCCAGAAGGCGTGCTCCAGGAAGCGCCACCACTCCGGGTGGAGCACGCCGTAGACGGACTCCGGCCACAGCGCGCCTCGCACCGCGAGGTCCGCGACGAGCATGGCCGTCGCCGACAGCAGCACCTTCGGGTCCCGGTAGAGGGAGAGCAGGGCCAGCGAGGCGAAGACGAGGAAGTGCGTCTCGATGCGGCCGCCCGACAGGTGGATGAGCAGCGCGGACCAGAGCGCCTGGGACACCGCGATGGCGTGCCGGGTGAACGTGGTGCCGGGGCGCCAGCGGGCGAGGCAGACGGGGACGGCGGTGAGGACGGCGCCCAGGAGGAGGGCCGTCTTCAGGAAGGCCAGGTCGACGCCGTGCTCCTTGCCGAGCCAGCCCTCGGGCGACCAGACCGCCGCCACGATGATGGCGAGGGCCCACTGCACCACCGCCAGTCCCGCGAGGAGCCGGTCCGTCCGGCTGCGCACCCGGCCCACGTGCTCGTTCAGGAGCAGCGCTGCCCGCTCCTTGAGCGCCCTCCCGGAGCCGCGGTCTTCGTCCTGCGAATGCATCATCGAATGCCTCCCGCCCGGACTGCGGACGGGCCCTCCAGCGGCGTGCGACGTGAGACGTTGGATGCGGCCCCCACGGCTGCCTGCCCTGGTGTGTCTGTGAAATGCCCCCACGCCCGGGTGAGGCGGACCTCGGCGCGGCGCGGGCCGGGCGGATGATAGAGCAACACCTGGAGGGTGGCGGCGCTCCCCGGGGAGGACGCCTGCTCGCCTCGTCCGACGGCGGGGCACGGCACGCCTGCCTGCACGCCGGGGCTCGAGTGCATGCCACGGGGAGACGGCGTCATCGCGTCCCCCGCTTCCGCTCGGCGAGGCCGGAGGTGATGAGGCTCATCTCGCGCTTGAGGCGGGTGGCCTCCGCCGCGCGGCGAATCATCGCGATGAGGTCCGGGGGCCGGTAGGGCTTGAGCACGAGGTAGAAGAGGCCCTGGGCCTGCTGCTGGTCCTTGCGGTCCAGGTACTCGCGGTAGCCGGTGACGAGCACGCCGGCGAGGTGCGGGTGCAGCCGCGTCGCCTCGCGCAGCAGGTCCATGCCGTTGCGCCCCGGCATGTGGAAGTCGGTGCAGAGGACGTCGAAGCGGTGGAGCGCCAGCAGCCGCAACGCCGAGCCCGCCTCTCGCGCGGGGTAGACGTCGAAGTCTTCGGAAAGCACGGCCGCGGTGGTGGCGAGGACCGTCTCCTCGTCGTCCACCAGCAGCACCTTGAGGCGCTGGGCATTCATGGCGTGGGGGCACGCACGATAGCGCCCGCCGCCCGCGCTCCGTCAGGGGGTGGCCGCCGATTCTTCGCCAATCCCTGGCACCCGGCGTGGGGACGCCAGGGATTGGGCACCTTGCCCTACACGAAGCCGCGCTCCCGCATCAGGCTGGGGCTGAGTTTTTCCGTGGGGGGAGAAGGCGCAGGCCCGTCACTGCCCGTGGTGCGCGTGCAGCGTCTCCGCGTAGTGCTGGAGCTGGCGCCGGGCGGCGTCGAAGGCATCCGTCACCGCCTGGTAGGCGTCCTCGTGGCCCGTGCGCTGCTCCGGGTCCCTCGCCGCGATGATGTTCCTGCCGGGCACGCTCACGTCGACGCGCACGTGGAAGTGCTTGCCCTGCTGTTTGTGGCGATGCGGCTCCTCCACCACCACGTGGCACCCCACGATTCCGTCGAAGAACTGCTCCAGCTTGTCTGCATGGTCGCGGATGTGCTCGTTCAGACCGTCGCTCGTCGCCATCCCGCGATACGTAATCTGCAGCGCTCGCTTCATCGTCCGCCTCGGGTTGTGCCCCTGTCGGGCCTCGGGTTGCACTGCTCTTCCATTGCATGGATACGGCCACCGCCAACTCCGCGGAATCCCGTCGGAGTCGCACCTTTCCCCCGCAGTGTTTGCGGCGAAATGTCCCAACGCCGCAGCTCCTGCGGGGCGCAATGCCCCTTTGGAGCGCGGCGTGTGCGTGCACGTCGGGAGGCTCGGAGGCTCTCGCGGGTGGCGCGCTCAGCTCGGCGCGGGGATGGGCGCGCGGCCCGGCTCCAGGGCTTCCGCCGACGTACTCGCGCTGGGGAACTGCACGCCCTCCTCACGGTCCGTGCGTTCCTTCAGCGCGCGGACCTCCTCGCGCGTGCGGTGCAGGCCCTCACCCACCCACTCGTAGGCGCGGTGCAGGAACGAGGACGCGGCGGAGAGCGCGAGCACGGAGCCCAGCCACCGGGCCTGCCTCGGCGCCACGGCGCGCGCGGCCAGCAGGCCCGCGGCCACCCACGGGCCCAGGCAGAAGGGACAGCCCAACAACTGCCCCAGCGCCTTCTGCATCCCCGTGCCGCGAGAGACCTCCTCCACCTCGCCCGCCGTGGAGCTCTCCTGGAAGCGTACGAAGGGCGCGCGCAGGAAGCTCGTCACCTGGTCCTTCGCCAGCAGCCGCGTCATCGAGTGCGTCGCCAACGTGAACAGCGCCAGGTCCGCCAGGCCCGTCCGCTCCGGCAACCGGCGCCTGCTCCGCGCCGTCCATCCGAGGAAGCCCGCCACGGACACGCCATAGGCGCCGACGAGCACCGCGTAGGAGCCCAGGGGGTGATGCGCATCGTCGTAGCCGGCGAAGAGGCCGGTCTCCTGCGGAGCCTTCATGGGACGGGTCGCCTCCAGATGGTCCGTGAAGACTGCGCATCCCATGGGACGGGCCCAAGGGATGGGCAGACGGGCAGGCAGGCCCTCGTCCCGAAGTTCCACCGCGAGCCCATTCAGCTCCGCGCGTCCACGTCCAGCACCGCCGCGCCGCGCACGTGTCCGTGTCGCAGGGCACTGAGCGCCTCGTTCGCGGCGGACAGGGGGAACACCTGCACCTCGGTGCGCACCGGCACGCCCGGCGCGAGCGCGAGGAAGTCCAGCGCATCCGCGCGCGTGAGGTTCGCCACCGAGCGCACCACGCGCTCCTCCCAGAGAAGTGCATACGGGAACGTGGGGATGTCGCTCATGTGGATGCCGCCGCACACCACCACGCCGCCCCTGTCCACGGCGCGCAGCGCGGTGGGCACCAGGGCGCCCACGGGCGCGAAGAGGATGGCGGCATCGAGCGGCTCCGGCGGCAGCGCGTCCGAGCCTCCCGCCCACTCCGCGCCCAGCTCCCTCGCGAAGCGCTGGCCCTCGGTGTCACCGGGGCGAGTGAAGGCGAAGACGCGCCGCTGCTGGTAGCGCGCCACCTGGAGGAGCACGTGCGCCGCGGCGCCGAAGCCGTAGAGCCCCAGCCGCTCGGCGTCTCCGGCGAGGCGCAGGCTTCGGAAGCCGATGAGCCCCGCGCACATCAGCGGCGCGGCGTGCACGTCGCTGTAGCCGGCCGGAAGTGGAAAGCAGAAGCGCTGGTGCGCCAGTGCGAACTCGGCATAGCCGCCGTCGAGGTCATAGCCAGTGAAGCGCGCCCGCTCGCAGAGGTTCTCCCGGCCCGCGACGCAGAAGCGGCACACACCACAGCTCCAGCCGAGCCAGGGCACCCCGACTCGCGTCCCTGGCGGGAAGGCCGTCACTCCCTCGCCCGAGCCCACCACGGTGGCCACGATTTCATGGCCGAGCACCAGGGGCAGCTTCGGGTGCGTCAGCTCGCCATCCACCACGTGCAGGTCCGTGCGGCACACGGCGCAGGCCCGTACCCGAAGCAGCAGCTCCTCCGGGCCGGGACGTGGGATGGGGAGCCGCTCTTCTCGCAGCGGTTCGCCCGGTGCATGCAGCACCATCGCCCGCATGGTCCCTTCCATGGGCCGCTCTCCCTCGCACGCTCCAAGGGTGAACATGGCGACGCCCGTCGCGCGCTGAAGCACGCCACGGGCGTCTGGCAGGCGGGCGGTGGAGGGCACTACCGAGCGGAAGTGAGTCCGCCGCCGACTTCTACAGCCCGCGCTCCGTCAGAGCTGCACGCCGGCCAGCACACCCGGCCACATGCGCACCACGGTGCGGCCGCTGTCGGAGACCTCACGCCAGTCGAGCCCGAGGCCCACCTCCTTCCACTCGTCGCTGCCATTCCAGCTGGTGAGCGTGTTGGCGCTGACGCCGGCGAACACCGAGAAGTGGGACGCCACCTGCCAGCCCCCCATCACCCGCAGCTGCCCGAGGACGTGCTGGTTCTCCTTGTCGCTGAACCAGCTCCGCGAGTGCAGGCTGCTGCCCACCAGGTCGACGTCCACGTAGAAGCGCTCCAGCGGGATGTGTCCGCCGAAGCCCGCGCCAACGGTGTAGCGGCGGCGGTCTCCGCCCAGGGACGGAGTGAAGCCCGCCGTGAGCAGCGTGTAGAGGTGCTTGCCGCCCAGCTTGACGCCCACGTTGGTGACCGACACGTCACTGCTCCACGCCAGCAGGTGCGCCTGCCCGTTGCCCACGAAGCTCAGCAGGCCCACGGACTCGCCCTCCGAGCTACCCGCCACGTTGACGAGCCCCACCTGCGCTCCGTCCACGCTGCCCGCCACGTTGACGAGCCCCACCTGCGCGCCGTCCACCTTGCCACCCACGTTGATGATGGACACCTGCCCGCCCTTGATGTGCCGCGCGAAGCTGACGCCCGAGGACATCTGCACGCCGGACACCTCGGAGGCGATGTTGGCGCCCGCAGCCATCTGGAGCCCGCGCACCGGGCCGCCCGCCACGTTGACGCCCACCGCGAGCTGCGCGCCGCGCACGGCGCCCGTCGCCACGTTGGCGCCGACACCGAGCTGCGCTCCATTCACCACGCCCGCCACCGTGTTGAGGCCCACGGAGAGCTGCGCGCCCTCCATCGCCCCGCGCACCACGTTGACGCCGACGCCGGACTGCACGCCGAGGAAGTCACCGCCCGACACGTTGCCGCCCACGGCGAACTGCGCGCCCGTCACCGGCCCTCGCGACACGTTGGCGCCCACCGCGAGCTGCGCGCCATTCAGCCCCGCCTCCACCCAGTTGGCGCCCAGCGCCAGGGCCACCCCGTCCACCCGCTTCGCGTGCGTGGCGATGAGGCCGATGGACACGGTGTTGACCACGTTGCTCGTGTGGAAGCCCGCCGTGCTGAGGCCCGGCACCAGCGAGAGGCTGAAGGGGATGTGGACCTCTTCCGCCTCCGGGCTCGCGGCGGGCTCCGCCTTCGCCTTCGTCACCGTCGGCGTGTCCGTCGCAGGGGCCGCGCTCACCGCGCCACCCACGGCCGCGTCCACCAGCGGAGGCGCCGCCATGACGCGCTCCATTCCAGGGCCCTCGACGGCCGGGGCTGCCACCGCGTCGCTGCCTTCACCGGCACGCGTCGGAGCCGACTCGGCCGCCGGCACCGAGCCGGAGGCCTGCACGCCCGTATTCGGCTCCTCGGCGCTGGCCGAGAACGCCACCACCGCCGCCACGACCCCCGCACACACCGAGACCTTGCGCATCATCGCCTGGACCTTCCTGGACTGTTCCGAGAGGGGCCCGGCCCGCACCGCGCGGGCACCGGGGCCACACAGAGAGATTCGTCGGGGGACGTCGCCGCCCCACTCGTGGAAGGGAACACCGGCACCGCGAAAAGCTGTCACCGGGCCGTGTCACCCCTCGGAAGGCGCCACCTTCCACCCGGGAACTGTCTCCTGCCCACACCCTCGCGGCCATGTCCCACCGGCCCGCGACGCCCGACGCTAGATTTCCCCCATGGCCCCCACTCCGGATCAGCCCCGTCCGTCCACGACGACCCGCCGCGAGGTGCTCGCCGCGGGGCTCGGTGGCCTGCTGCTCCCGGCCCTCGCCTCCGCGCAGGCCACGCCGCCACGGCCACCCGCGAAGCCCACGGCTCCACCCACCGCGAAGCCCACCTCCCGAGGAGAAGCCATGCTCACCCGCCCCATCCCCAGCACGGGCGAAGCGCTGCCCGTCATCGGGCTCGGCACCTGGCAGACGTTCGACGTGGGCAACACCCCCGCCGAGCGCGGCCCCCTCGCGGAGGTCCTCCGCCGCTTCCTCACCTCGGGCGCGCGCCTCATCGACTCATCGCCCATGTACGGCCGCGCGGAGGCCGTCACCGGCGACGTGCTCGAGGCGCTCGGCGAGCTGAAGACGCCCTTCCTCGCCTCCAAGGTCTGGACCACCGGCAAGGCGGAAGGGCTCGCGCAGCTGCGCGCCTCCGTCCAGCACATGGGTCACGGCCGCATGGACCTGATGCAGGTCCACAACCTCGTGGACTGGCGCACGCAGCTGCCCATGCTGCGCGAGTGGAAGGCCGCAGGCCGCATCCGCTACGTCGGCGTCACCCATTACTCGCGCAGCGCCTTCGATGACCTGGAGCGCTTCATCCGCGAGGAGAAGCTGGACTTCGTGCAGCTGCCCTACTCCCTCGCGCAGCGCGACGCGGAGGCGCGCCTGCTGCCCGCCGCCGCCGAGCACGGTGTGGCCGTCCTCGTCATGCAGCCCTTCGCCACCGGCTCCCTCTTCCAGCGCGTGCGCGGGCGCGCCGTGCCGGAGTGGGCCGCCGAGTTCGACTGCACCACCTGGGCGCAGTTCTTCCTCAAGTTCATCCTCGGCCACCCCGCCGTGCACTGCCCGCTTCCCGCCACGAGCAACCCCGACCACGTGGCCGACAACCTGCGCGCAGGCTTCGGCCGCCTCCCCGACGAGAAGCAGCGCGCCCGTATGGCCCGCGTCCTCGAAAGCTGAGCGACAGCTCTCGAAGGCAGAAGCTACAGCTCCGGGTCCGGCGCGTACTGCAGCTCGCCCGTGGGCTCCAGCACCAGCCCCGTGCCCGGCTCGCCCGCGTCGTCGTCGCGGCCCACCTCCAGCACGGAGTCCTTCGCGTCCCACTGGCCCAGGTAGTACTCGCCGCCCGCGGCCATGCACGCGCGGCCCTCGGACACCACCGTCTCCACCACCTCCTTCTTGTCGCTGGTGGCGCGCAGGAGCGTCCACTCCTTGCCGTCCTCCTGGAAGCCCGCCACCAGCTCCTGCAGCTCGGCGTCCTTCGGCGCGCCGGCCGGCAGCGTCTGCCGCTCCCACTTGCGCGGCTCCTTCGCCGGCAGCTTCGCCTTCCACGCGCGCGCCAGCTCCAGCACCTTCTCCTCCGCCGCGTCCTGGAGCGCGTGCATCTCCTCCGGCAGCTCGATTTCCTCCAGCGCCAGCAGCGCCGTCTCCAGCTGCAGCGCCTTGAGGCTCCACTCGTTCCACGCCGTCTTCAGCACTCCGTCACCCTCGCTTTCCCGCCTGCGCTCCTGACGGAGCACCGCGGCCCGGCAAGCCCACTACCACACCGCCTGCCTGCCCTGGCGGCGGGCAGGGGGTCCCTTCATGCTCGCCGCCCGCCTCGCGACCTACCTTGAGCGCCCAGGGAGGAGCAGCCATGGCGAGCAAGAAGAAGGACACGCACGAGGTCGTCCAGCACTTCGGAGACCTCATCAAGGGCATCAAGGTCGCGATGATGACCACCGTGGAGGAGGACGGCAGCCTGCGCAGCCGCCCCATGTGGACCCATGACAGGGACTTCGACGGGGAGTTGTGGTTCTTCACCCGCGAGCACTCCCCCAAGGTGGGCGAGGTGGAGCACGACCACCACGTCAGCCTCGCGTACTCGGACCCCACCCGGGACCGCTACGTCTCCGTGAGCGGCCGCTGCCGGCTGGTGCTCGACAAGGAGAAGGCCCGCGAGCTGTGGAACCCCACCCTCAAGGCCTGGTTCCCGGACGGGCTGGATGATCCAGAGCTCGCCCTGCTGTGCGTGCGAGTGGAGCGCGCCGAGTACTGGGACACACCCAACAGCCGCATGGTGCAATTGGCCGGCATGGTGAAGGCCGCCCTCACCGGCGAGACGTACAAGCCCGGCGACAACCAGAAGCTCGACCTGGGCGACGCCCCGCTGCCCCACTGAGGCCCACTACATAAGGAGGGATGGCCGCACCGCTCCGGGCCGCCGTCTCTTCTTCCAAGAATTCCGGTTGCGCCGGCTCCGCGCGGACGCCATGAGAGGGCCCGCCGGGCCGGCGCGTCCCACACCCCTGTAGGGCATCTTCACACCCCACCCTTCGCCTCACCTCATCCCAGGCCAGGTCAATTCGGACCCCTGACAAAATCGCCTGGGTACGGTCGGGTGGGTGTCATCCGCCGGACGTCGTGGTGTTTCTCTGACAGCCCCGTTCGCCCCGCCTTGTAGCTGGCCCCGGGCTGATCCATTCAGACCTGCGACACCGTGGTACGAGCGCCCGGCTACATCACGTTGAAGTCAACAACGCTTTAGAGTATCAACCATCCGCTTTCGAGATTTTCCGCATGCCCCATAGGTATCGTACCGAAGGCAATGCATACGGCGGACTCGAATACGTCTAGCGGGGCGCACTGGTTTCCGCCCTTCGAAGGAACTCCAAGATGGAAAACAAGAGGTCGGTCTCGAAGCCCGAGGGCAAGCTGGCGGTGTTGGTGCCGGGCCTGGGCGCGGTGTCCACGACGCTGATGGCGGGCGTGGAGCTGGCACGTCAGGGCAAGGGTCAGCCCATCGGTTCGCTGACGCAGATGGGCACGGCGCGCCTGGGCAAGCGCACCGACGGCCGCACCGTGAAGCTCGGCGAGCTGGTGCCCCTGGCCGAGCTGCAGGACGTCGTCTTCGGCGCGTGGGACATCATCAGCGAGGACGCGTACCAGGTCGCGGTGCGCTCCGGCGTGCTGAACGACAAGCACCTGGAGCAGGTGAAGCCCTTCCTGCAGAACATCAAGCCGAAGAAGGGCGTCCACGACGCCGAGTTCGTCCGCCGCATCGAGGCGAACCACACCAAGACCACCAAGACGCACCGCGAGAGCATCGAGGCGCTGCGCCAGGACATCCGCGACTTCAAGAAGGAGCTCAACGCCAAGCGCGCCGTGATGGTGGTGTGCAGCAGCGTGGAGACCTTCCGCCCGCTGCCGGAGTCCTTCAAGACGCTGGCCGCCTTCGAGAAGGCGCTCGACGAGAACAGCCCGGACATCAACCCCACCGCGCTCTACACCTACGCGGCCCTGAAGGAGGGCGTGCCCTTCGCCAACGCCACGCCCAACGCCAGCGTGGACACGCCCGCGCTGCAGGAGCTGGCGAAGCTGGAGGGCATCCCCGTCGCCGGGCGAGACCTCAAGAGCGGCCAGACGATGATGAAGACCGTCATCGCCCCCGCGCTCAAGGCGCGCATGCTGGGCCTCGAGGGTTGGTTCTCCACCAACATCCTCGGCAACCGCGACGGCGAGGTGCTCGACGACCCCGCGGCCTTCAAGGCCAAGGAAGTCACCAAGTCGAGCGTGCTGGACACCATCCTGCAGCCGGAGCTCTACCCCGAGCTGTACAAGAAGTACGCGCACAAGGTGTCCATCCACTACTACCCGCCCCGCGGCGACGCGAAGGAGGGTTGGGACAACATCGACATCGTCGGGTGGCTGGGTTACCCGATGCAGATCAAGGTCAACTTCCTCTGCCGCGACTCCATCCTCGCGGCGCCGCTCGTCCTCGACATCGCCCTGTTCCTGGACCTGGCGAAGCGGCTGGAGTGGCGCGGCATCCAGGAGTGGATGTCCTTCTACTTCAAGAGCCCCATGGCCATGCCGGGCCTTCCGGTGGAGCACGACCTGTTCATCCAGCTGACCAAGCTGAAGAACACGCTGCGCGTCGTCGCTGGCGAAGAGCCCATCACCCACCTCGGACTCGACTACTACGGGGATGACCTCCCGCTCTCCAAGTAGAGCCACGCCGTTCACGTGGCTCGTCACCTTCCTGGCGACGGGCCACGTGGCGCTGGTGGCGGCCACCGGTCGGCTCCGGTGGGACCACGTCGCCGCGGACGTGCTGCTGATGGGGGTGGCCTGGGCGGGCCCCCGGACGCGGCGCTTCCTGGCAGGCGGGCTCCCGCTATGGCTGACCGGTATGCTGCTGGACAGCCAGGGACTCTGGCTGTTCCTGCGGGGCACCATCCACACGGGTGACCTGTGGGAGCTGGAGCGCCAGCTGTTCCCCGCCCCCGGCGGCCTCAACTGGCCCGAGTGGTGGGCCACCCGCTTCAATCCGGTGTTGGACCTTCTCTGCGGCTTCTCGTACGCGGCCTACCTGTACGAGGTCTTCGCCGTGGCCATCTTCTTCTTCGTGAAGAAGGACACGCGCTTCGAAAAGGTGTGCTGGGCCTTCCTGCTGGTGAACGCCATTGGCGTGGTCATCTACCTCGTCTATCCGGCGGCGCCCCCCTGGTACGTCCTGAAGTACGGCCCCGGCCCCGCGGACCTCGCGGCGCTGCCCAGTCCGGCGGGCACGGCGCGCTTCGACGCGCTGCTGGGCATCCACTACTTCGCCAGCTTCTACGCGCGGAACACCAACGTCTTCGGGGCGATGCCGTCACTGCACGCGTCCTACCCGTTCATGATGGTGTTCTTCCTGTGGCACAAGGGCTGGGCCTGGCGCGTGCCCGCGGCGCTGTTCTCGGCGCTCGTGTCGTTTTCCGCCGTGTACCTGACGCACCACTACATCCTGGACGTGCTCGCGGGGTTGACCGCGGCCCTCGCCGCCTTCCTGGTGGTGGAGGCGGTGTTCGCGCGCCGCACGGCGCAGGCGCCCATCGCAGTGCCCCTGACGACCTCTAGAGGAGACACCCGTGCTTGAGAACCTGATGGCCTGGCTGAGCGGAAACCTGTCTCCGTCGGCCCGCATCTGGACGGCGCTGGCCCCCGCGATTCTGGCCTGTGCCTACTTCCTCGGGGGGCTCTTGCTCTTCTGCATCCGGTGCGCCTTCAAGGGCATCCCCCGCGACGAGGAGACGCTCAAGCGCGGCAGCACGGTGCTGGTGGGCTTCTTCCTCCGGCACTACTTCTTCTGGGTCATCCAGCCCTTGTGGACGGTGATTCTGCGCTCGGGCCTGCCGGCCAACGCGCTGTCCATGCTGTCGGGCCTGCTGGGCATCTCCGCCGGTGTGGCGCTGGCGGCGGGCCGCTTCGCGCTGGGCGGCTGGCTGTTCCTGGCCGCGGGCATCCTCGACGTCATGGACGGCCGCATCGCCCGCACGCGCAAGGAGGCCAACCCGGCCGGCGCGGCGCTGGACTCGGTGCTCGACAGGTACGTGGACTCGGCGATGCTGATGGGCCTGGCCTGGTACTACCGGGACACGTGGGTGCTCTTGCCCGCGCTGATGGCGCTGCTCGGCTCGTCGCTGGTGCCGTACGTGCGCGCCAAGGGCGAGGGCCTGGGCGTGAGCGTGCGGGACGGCGCCATGCAGCGGCTGGAGCGCGTGCTCTTCCTGGGCGTGGGCACGGCGCTGTCGCCCATCCTCGAGGCCATCTTCTGGCCCGAGGAGAAGCACCCGATGCACTGGCTGGCGGTGGTGGGCCTGGTGTTCGTGTCCATCATGAGCAACTACACGGCCATCACCCGCTTCCGGAACCTGGTGAAGGCGCTGGCGCCGAAGCGGCAGGAGGCGCGCTCCGAGAAGGCCATCTACGGCCTCAACGCGGTGGCGGGCGCGGTGGCCACGGCGGCGGACTTCGCGCTGGTGCTGGTCCTGGTGGAGTGGCTGAGCGTGCTGCCCGCCTGGGCCACGGTGGTGGGCTCCGTGCTGGGCGCGGTGGTGAACTACTCCATCAACCGCGTGCTCACCTTCAAGAGCACCGCGGCGGTGTCGCGGCAGCTGGCGCGCTACGCGGTGGTGAGCGGGACGAGCGCGCTGCTCAACGCGGGTGGCGTGGCGCTGTTCACGTTGCATCCGCAACTGCCCTACGCGCTGGGTTGGTGGCTGGTGCGCGGCGTCGTGTACTTCGCGTGGAACCTGCCCCTGCAGCGCGATTATGTCTTCAACGACAACGCCTCGCCGGATGCGCTCCTGGAGCAGCGCCCACATGCTGCGTAAAGCCCTCTTTCAGGTCCTGATGGTGGTGGTGCTCCTCACCACGCTCGCGCTGCCCGGACGGGCGGCGGGCGCGGGGCTGGAGCCGACGCCCTCCCCGCTCGACAACTACGGGGAGAGCTTCACCTTCATCGGGGACCTGGAGGATGGCACCTTCGTCCTGGTGCAGCTGTCGCTGACGAACCTGGGTCCCGGCTCGCGACATGGCATCTGCCGCGCGTCGGTGCTCAAGCCCGGGCAGCGCGCGTGGACGCCGCAGAAGAAGGTGGGCGAGAAGGAGTGGAGCTACGACGTGACCAGCGGCACGCTCCAGGTGGGCGCGTGCACGGCGCGGTCGGCGGGTGGCTTCACGCGGGTGGAGGCGCCGCTGGACGGTGGGCGGGTGGCGCTGGAGTACGCCGCGCCGGTGCAGCCTCGCTCCCCCGAAGGCTCCGACGTGGAGGTGGGCAGCGCGCGCTACCGCCACGAGGTGACGCTGGCGTTCAGCCCGCTGCGGGTGACGCTGCAGCTTCCCAAGGCCGCAGAGGAGACGCGCGTGGGTGGCGGGTACGCGGACCACACGCGCTCGACGATTGCTCCGGCGAAGCTGGCCAAGCGCTGGGTGCGCTTCCGCGCGCTGCGCGGCGGTGAGCGGCTGGTGCTGCTGGCGCGCGAGGGCCAGGACGGTGAATTCGGCCCCGTGTACGAGTGGGAGGAGGGCGGGTCGCCGCGTCTGCTGGAGCACTTCACGCTGAGCCGCGAGGGCGCGAAGGAGCGCAGCGTGTGGAAGGTGGAAGTGTTTGGGGACGGCGGGGCGGCGCTGGTGCTGCGCTCCACGCAGCTGTTGAAGCGTGATGCGCCGGTGGAGGATTTGGGCGTGCTGGCCGGGCTGGTGAAGCCGGTGGTGGGCTCGCCGGTGACGTACCTGCACCGCGCGGTGCTGGAGCGCGCGGGGAAGCCGCCGCTGGCGGGGCTGATGGAAGTGACGCTCGAGGGCGACCAGTGAGCGTGTCGCTGCTCCGCGACGTGCACCATGTGCCGGGAGTGAGAGGCTGGGTGCGCAAGCAGGTGCTGCGTTCGGTGGCGCGGTGCGTGGAGTGGACCACGAAGCTGCCCGGACAGGGCCTCAACGTGTCGCGCGTGAATGACTGGCTCCACGTGGGCGGCGGCGTGCCGCGCTCTCGGTACGCGGAGCTGAAGGCGCGTGGCATTACCGCGGTGATTGATTTGCGCGCGGAGCGCTGTGACGACGCGAAGGCGCTGGCGGCGCTGGGAATCGAATTCTTCCACCTGCCGGTGACGGACCGCTACCCACCGTCGGTGGAGCAGTTGATGCGCGGCGTGGAGTGGGCACTGCCCCGGGTGGAGAAGGGCGGGCACCTCTTCACGCACTGCGAGCACGGCGTAGGGCGGGGCCCGCTGATGGGCTTGGCCGTCATGGTGGCGCGCGGCTGGGAAGCGCCTGACGCGTACCGTGAGCTGCGCAAGGCGCGGTGGCAGTCCACGCTGAATGACCGGCAGCTCGGCGGTCTCGCGGACTTCGTCGAGGCGTGGAAGTCCCGGACGGGCGAGCGCGCGGCGTAGCTTCAGGCCTGACAGCGCGCCGTATGGGTGCAAGCTGTCTGCTCGCGCGGGCCCTCGGAAGCCCCTGCTCCTCACAATCCCCCGAGGATGCTTCTCATGAAGTTCGCCCCCGCCCTCACCATCCTCTGCCTCTCTCTCCTGATGAATGGCTGCTCACTCCTTGGCTACCACAAGGTCAAGAGAGCCGAGCGCGCGCCTCCAGAGGAAGCGGCCAGGATCTCCTTCCCGGATTCCATGGAGCAGGGCATTCACCTGGACGGCCCCACCGCAGCGGCACTCGAAGTCGCGATGAACGAGTTTCTTCCGCCTGACGCCAAGGCCGAGGCTCGAAATGAGCAACTGGCGAAGTGCCTCTCCCGAAGGGACACGTATGACATCACCGTGCTGAAGGCGAACGACGACCTCTACTTCGCCCGCATCCTCCCCAGATTCTCCAGATGCGGCATCGAACTCGAAACGCCCATCATGGATGTCGGAGCCACCTACGCAATCGACAGGAACAGCCGAATCCTTGGCGAGTTGTAGGGCGTGAGCCTGCCCATGCGACTTCTCGCCCGTTGCGCAGGAGCGGCACGGACGGGCCCATGAGCGTGTCAGCCCAGATGATTCACTCTCGAGTCTCAGAAACCGTCACCCTGCGCCGCCACGCTGCCGGAGTGACACCGTGCACACGGCGGAACAAACGGATGAAGTGCGTCACGTCCGCATAGCCCACGCGCTCGGCGATGATGTCCACGCGCTCGTCCGTGCCTCTCAGCCGGCGGCGAGCCTCGGCCATGCGGCACTCCAGAATCCACTCGCCCACGGTGCGGCCCGTCTCCTGACGGACCACGCCCGCCACGTGCGCGGACGAGCGGCCCACCGCCCTGGCCACCTTCGCGAGCGACAGCGGCTCGAGGCAGTGGGTCTCGATGTACGTGAGCGCCTTGCGGCTCAGTCCCACCGACGGCGACTCCTGCGCGACGGCGGGCGACGACATGCGCTCCAGCTCGATGAGCACCAGTCGCAGCAGCGCGAGCGCGGCCTCATCACCGCCCCGCTCCGCGTGCGCCAGCTCCTCTCCCAGCAGCCGCATCCACCGCAGCAGCCGGCGGCGCTGCACCGCCGTGGGCCGCAGCACGGGGTGACAGCCCTGGCGCACCCGCATCAACGGCCCGAGCCGCGACGCCCCCTCCCCCATGCCGTCCGCACCGCCGAGCACCTCCGGATGGAAGGCGAGCCCCCAGCCCTCCGCGTCCGACACGCCCACGCGATGCGGATCCCCGGGCGGAATGAGGTGCACGTCCCCGGCGCGCACCGCGAACTCGCCCGCGTGCCGCACCCGGGACTGGCCTCGCGTCACCAGCATCACCACCGCGTAGGTGTGGACGGCGGCGGGGCCTCGCATCCCCGAGTCCCGCACCTGCAGTCGCTCCACCATGATGGGCAGCCGCCCCTGCTCGAAGTCCCTCCGCGTCTGTGAAACGAAGTGCTTCGGGGTGCACGACTCGGAGGGCATGTGGCCTTCGTAGCGAGCCCGTGCGCGGAGCTCAACCACGTCACCCATGACTGACGCCCGCGGACTCCATGTTCAGGGTGTGGTTCATCTTGTATCCCACCATCGCCCCCTGCGACGCCGCGATGAGCGCTCCCTGCAGCATCGTCGTGAGGTCCCCTGCCGCGAAGATGCCGGGGATGGACGTCTCCTGGAACTCGTTCACCTTGACGAAGCCCTGCTCGTCCAGCGCGAGCCCCAGCCGCTGCACCAGCTCCACCTGACGCTGCGGCGGACGGGCGAAGATGAACTCCCGCTCCACCCGCGTCCCATCCTCCAGCTCCACCGACGCCAGCGCGTCTCCCTCCGCCGTGGGCACGAGCCGGCGGATGCGCCGCTCCTCCAGGCGAACGCCCGCCCGCTCCAGCTGCGCCCGCTTGTCCGCGGACACCACGAGCGCCCCCTCGGTGAAGACCACCACGTCGCGCGTCCAGCCCGTCACGAACATGCTGAAGTCGAGCATCAGCTCCGACGACGCGAGCACGCCCCACTGCCGGTCCTGAATCTCCCAGCCGTGGCAGTAGGGACACTGGAAGATGGCCTTGCCCCACAGCTCCTTGTAGCCGGGCAGGTCCGGCAGCACGTCCACCATGCCCGTGACGAGCACCACGCGCCGCGTGTCCACCGTGCCGCCGCCCTCCAGCAGCACACGGAAGCGCGGGCCGATGCGCTCGATGCCCTCCACCCGCACGTTGCGGACCTCGACGTCGTAGGGCCGGAGCTGCTCGCGGCCGATGCGGCGGAACTCCTTCGGCGGCGTGCCGTCCCGGGTGACGAAGCCCTGGATGTGCTCGGCCGCCTCGTTCCGGGGCGTGCCCGAGTCGCAGAGGAGCACCTTCTTGCGCGCACGGCCCAGCACCAGCGCCGCGCTCAAGCCCCCAGGACCGCCACCCACAATCACCACGTCCGTCGTCTGAGTCGTCATACCCAATGGCTATTCGCCTGCCCGCCGGCGCGGGAGGGCGTGGCTTCGCTCGGAATCGGCGGATCCTCGGGTGTGCGGCCCTCCGGCCACGGTGGCGTCCTCCTCCGCGTGGGAACACCCCTTGCAACCTGTGCCGGCTTCCGGAGGACGTCATGCGCAACGCCCTGATGCTCGGACTCACGCTCACCTCGCTCGCTGCCTCCGCTGCCGAGCGGTGGACCGCGCCCTATTCCCTGGAGGACCAGCACGGCCGAACGTTCCGCGTCGTCCTCGGTGAAGCAGCGCCGGAAGGCGTGGCGTCCCGGCTCGAGGTCATGACGCTCCTCGGGAAGAAGGGCCTGGCTCCAGCCCGCTTCCAGCGCGTCGAAGCCGTCTGCGCCGACCTGTGCGACTCCGGGCGGCCCACGTGCCACACCGTGGGCGTCTACACACAGGAGCCCGGCACGGCCGACGTCGGAGAAGGGCTCGCCGCCCTGGCGGGGCGAGTCGAGGGGACGCTGAGCACCCCGCCCCCCGGCAAGCCCGAGAAGGCCCCCACCGCGAAGCAGTGGGCCGCGAAGGAGTTCCAGGTGCCCGTGGACGAGAGCACTCCCGCCACGTCCCTCCCCGAGGGTCTGCTCCCCCTGGCCTACCGCTGGGTGTCTCACGGCGACGCCAGCGCGGTGCTCGAGGAGCGGCAGGGCGGCGTGGGCTTCTTCGCCCCGCCCTTCCAGCTCACGGACTGCCGCCAGGAGCAGCAGCCTCCCTTCACCCGTCTCACCTGCCCGGGCGCCTCGCTCCTGTACGCGAAGCAGCAGCTCCTCTTCGCCAGCTTTGCCGAGTACGCAGAGCCCACCACCGCGTGGGTCGCCACGCTCCGCTCCGGCGTCCAGGAGGTGCACCTGGTGCGCGTGGGCCTGAAGGCGCAGGCCGTGCCCGGGCTCCTGTTCCGCGACGGGGGCCGGTGGCGGCTGCTCATCCGCCCGGCGGACTACCCGCTCCTCTGCTGAGCGATGGCTACCTTGGAGTGAACCGTTCCTCGAAACCGAAGGGAGCCGCCGAACAACGGCCTGCGCTCGCTCCTCCCCGGTGTTAGAGAGCGGCTCCAGCCAAAAGGTAACGGCCATGATTCCCTTTTCCGTCCTCGACCTCTCCCCCATCCCCCAGGGCAGTGACGCCGGTCAGGCCCTCCGCAACACGCTGGACCTGGCCCAGCACGCGGAGCGGTGGGGCTTCAAGCGCTTCTGGCTGGCCGAGCACCACAACATGACGGGCATCGCCAGCGCGGCGACCTCGGTGGTCATCTGCCACGTGGCCAGCGGCACCTCCACCCTTCGCATCGGCGCGGGCGGCGTCATGCTCCCCAACCACGCGCCGCTCATCATCGCCGAGCAGTTCGGCACGCTGGAGGCCCTCTTCCCCGGCCGCATCGACCTGGGCCTGGGGCGCGCGCCGGGCACCGACCAGCGCACCGCCCGCGCCCTGCGCCGCGACTTGATGAGCAGCGCGGAGAGCTTCCCGCAGGACGTCATGGAGCTGCAGGCCTGGTTCGAGCCCGCCACGCCGCAGCAGGCCGTGCGCGCGGTACCGGGCGCGGGGCTGCGGGTGCCCCTGTGGCTCCTCGGCTCCAGCACCTTCAGCGCGCAGCTCGCGGCGGCGCTCGGCCTGCCCTTCGCCTTCGCTTCGCACTTCGCGCCCGACCAGATGATGCAGGCGCTGCACCTCTACCGGGCGAACTTCAAGCCGTCCGCGTCGCTCCAGAAGCCGTACGCCATGCTCGGCCTCAACGTCTTCGCGGCGGACACGGACGCGGAGGCACAGCGGCTGGCCACCTCGCTCCAGCAGGCCTTCATCAACCTGCACCGTGGCACCCCGGGCCCGCTCCAGCCGCCCGTGGACAGCATGGAGGGACGCTGGACGGAAGCCGAGCGCACGTTCCTGGAGCACATGTTCTCGTGCACCGTCATCGGCTCGCCGTCCACGGTGCGCCGCGGACTGGAGGCCTTCATCGAGCGGACCGGCGCGGACGAGCTGATGGTGACGGGCCAGATTTTCGACCACGCCGCGCGACTGCACTCGTTCGAAATCGCCGCCCGGGTCCATGACGCCATGGCCATGGACGGCGCCTTCCAGCGGCCCGGCACCACCGAGTCGGCGGCCGAGGCCCGCTAGCCCGCGACTACCGCCCGAACTGGGTCGGCTGCATCGCCTCGGGCCGCCGGTTGTCCGTGGGCGTGAGCGCGTCGGCCGGGGAGCACCGGCACACCTCGCAGCCGCGGTCGCGGTCCAGGGTGCAGCTCTCACCGGTGACGCACGTGAGGTCTCGCGACTCCGCACAGCGCACGTCGCCCTGCTTGTCCTTCTTGCTCCCGTGGCTGCAGCCCGCGGCGGCCAGCAGCACCGCCGCCACCAGCCACCGACGACCCGCGCTCCGCATCATTCCCTGCGTCATGGCTCTTCCTTCCGTCTCGCTCGGGGCCGCCGCATCAGGCGCGGCGGCCTCATGGCGCTTCATAGCCAGGACACCGGGAGTCAGCCAACGGCTCACGCCTCGGGCGCGGGCTCCTCGGGCGTCTCCGGCGTGGTGCCGTGCCGGCGCCGCCAGCGCTCCACCAGCAGCAGCAGCGACGGGAAGCCGAGCAGCACGATGACCAGGTTGATGCCAAAGCCCAGGTTGGCCAGGTCTCCAATCGAGTTGAGGCCCGGGTGCTTCGCGAGAATCAGCGCCACGAAGCCGATGGCGCTCGTCAGCAGGCCGCCTGTAATTGCCCGGCCCGTCTCGCCATACACGGAGATGAAGTCCGCGCCCGGCTCGCCCAGCCGCTGCACCAGGTGCACGCCCGCGTCCACCGTGGTGCCAATCAGCACCGGCAGCACCATGATGTTCAGGTAGTTGAACTGCAGGCCCAGCACCGACATCAGGCCCACCAGCCCGATGACGGACAGCAGAGTGGGCAACATGCAGATGAGCGCCGTGCGCAGCTTGCCCAGCGTCAGCCACATCGCCGCGAGCACGCTCAGCACCGCCGCCACCAGGATGCGCGGTCCCTCGCGCGACACCATGTCCAGGATGTCCGCCAGGATGAGCGCCTCGCCCGCCGCGGACACCTGACTGCCGTCCGGCATCTGCAGGCCGCGCACCTCCTTCGCGAAGCGCCGCGTGCCCTCACCGTCCGACAGACTCACTCCGCCCGCGTACACCAGCACCACGCCGCCCGTGCTCCCATCCAGGCTCTCGAACTGGTGGCGCACGCTCGTCGGCAGCTGCTCCTGCGTGAAGGGCTTCGCCGCCGCCATGTGCAGCGCGCGCGTCAGCGTGGCGCGCGTGTCCGCCGGCAGCCGCTCCGGGTCCAGCTTGCCCAGCTTGGACGCAATCGCCTGGAGCACCTGCTGCTTCTCCGCCTGCTGCCGCGGCACCAGGTCCTCCAGCGCGCCCACGAAGTCGATGGTGGAGTCCTTGCCCCGCGCCGCCTTGCGCGCCTCCAGCTGGCGCACCACCTCGCGCTCCATGTCCAGCGAGTCCGTCAACACCACCACCGGCGTCTGCGAGTAGCCGAGGATGTTGTTCACCTTCTGGTCCAGCACCGCCGACGCCTGCTTGTAGTCCTCCAGCGAGCGCGAGTCGTAGTTGAAGGACACGCGGTACGCCTGCGACACGAGCACCAGCACGCCCGCGCCCACCACCAGCCCCACGCCCCGGTACGAGCGCGGCAGCCACCGCGCCAGCAGGCCCAGCGGCCCCGCCGAGCTCTCGTGCACCCGCGGCGTCCACCCGAAGCGCGACGCCAGCCCCAGCAGCGCCGGCAGGATGAGCACGTACGAGAACACACTCACCAACATGCCCACCGCGGCGATGACGCCGAACTCACGGAACGCTCGGAACTCCGACATGGCCAGCGAGAGGAACGTCAGCGCCGCCACCAGCGCGGAGATGAGCGCGGAGAAGCCGGTGTGCCGGAAGGACTCCGCCACCGCCGCCTCGGACGTCATCCCCTCCGAGCGCAGCGTGCCGTAGCGCCCCAACAGGTGGATGCCGTGCTCCACGCCCAGGCCGCCCAGCACCGCCGCGAGGAAGCCGGTGAGCAGATTCACCTGCCCGTACGCCAGCCCCACGTAGCCGTACGTCCACGCCAGGCCCGCCAGCACCGGCAGCATGGTGAGGCCCACCGCCAGTGCGCTGCGGAAGTGGAAGGCCAGGTACGCCAGCAGCAGCACCATGGCCAGCGTGGACGCGCTCGCCAAATCGCTGACGATGACGCGCTGCTGGTCGATCTTCTTCTTGAAGGTGCCCGTCACCGCCGTCTTGAAGCCCGGCCCGTACTTCGACAGGTCCTGCGTGGCCAGGAAGTCCTCCACCTGGCCCACCACCTTCTTCGAGTAGTTCAGGTCCGCGGCGCTGCCCCGGGGCTTCGCCATCAGCACCACCATGCGCTCCGTCGTGTCCAGGTAGTAGAGGTCTCCCTGGCCGGAGAGGCGCTGGTTGGCGCGGCCGGTGTACTTCTGCTCGATGTCGGAGAAGTCCACGGACGGCGGAGGCGCGTCATCCAGCCGCACGAAGAGCGGGTTGGCCTGCTCCTTCTCCCACGTCATCCGCGCGTCGATGCGCTCCTGGATGGTCTTCAGGTCCGGGAGGTCGACGTAGTACAGCGCGTGCTCGTCGAAGAAGGCGCTCGGCCGCTGGTGCGACACGTAGCGGAGCTCCGGCAGCGCCGCCAGCTTGGGCGCCAGGTCATCCGCGAAGCGCTTGAGGGCCTCGGGCTCCGCGCCCATGCCCACCACCACCACGTTGCCCTGGCCACCGAAGCGCTTGCGCAGCTTGTCGATGTCCTGCACGGACGGGAAGTTCTTGGGCAGCAGGCCCACGAAGTCCGCGTTCAGCGACAGCGTCCGAGCGAAGAAGAGCCCCGCCACCGTCAGCACCAGCGTCAACAGCAGGGCCTGAAGGGGCCGCCGGTGGTTCCGTGCGGCCAGGCGTCCCATCGCCCCCTCGAAACGCTCCGACCAACGCTTCTCATCCATGTTGCGACACCCGCTGTGTTGACTGGGGCAAACGCCGCCCACCTTGGGCACGCGCAAACCGTCGAGTCAACGCGTTTATGCCGGAAGGCGGAAAGTAAGGTAACGAATTACCTGCCCTGTGTAACAAGGGTTTCGCGGGGACGCCCGCCCGTCTGTCCTGCTTTTTCGGGGCTGGCAAAACCACCTGTGAGTCGCGTGAATCCCGTCCATGAGCGGGGCCCGCGCCGCCTCCCCGGAGAGCGGACAGGCAGGCGGCGTGGGACTGCATGGCCCCTCGGGAGTGGGCACGTTGCCCCGCGACATGGGGTCCGCGCCAGCGGGCACCCGGGGGAGGGGAAGCCGCTCCGTCCTCCGTACCACCGGGTGGGCCGGTGGGCCGGACGGCGGGACCTGGCGAGCGATGGAACCGGACTCGACTTCGCAGGGCGAGCGCAGGTGGATGGTGCGTGTAGAGCGCACCGTCGGTGCCGTGGCCGCCTACAACCACCGGCGTCCCGCGCTGGCCCTGCTGCTGGCGGTGGTGCTGGCCGCGGCGGGGGGCTTCTTCGCCCGGAACCTGCGCCTCAACGCCAACCTGGTGGACCTGCTGCCGAACTCGTTCGAGAGCGTGCAGGACCTGCACGCGCTGGAGCAGCGCTTCGGCGCGCTCGGCTGGGTGGCGGTGGTGGGCGAAGGTGGCAACGCCGAGTCCCTCGAGCGCTTCGCGAACGACCTGTCGCCGAAGCTGGAGGCGCTGCCCGGCATCCGCTTCGTGGAGGCAAAGCGGCCCAGCGCCTTCTTCCGCGACAGGGCGCTCTACTTCCTGTCCGAGGACGACTTGAAGGAGGTCTCCCGCCGGCTGGAGGCGCGCATCCAGTGGGAGAAGCAGCGCGCCAACCCCCTCTACGTGGACCTGCTGGACGAGGGGCCGCCGTCGCTGGACTTCTCCGACCTGGAGAAGAAGTACGGCGGCAGCGCGGGGCAGCGGCTGTCCAACAACGAGGGCGACTACTACCTGGACCCGGACGCGCGCCGCGTGGTGCTGCTGGCCAAGCCGGACACCACCTCCGCGGACCTGGGGTACTCGCGCCGCATCATCGGCGAGGTGCGCGGGCTGCTCGACGCGCAGGACCTGTCGAAGTACGGCCCCGACTTCCGCGTCAACCTCACCGGCACCTTCCAGAAGAAGCTGGACCAGCAGGCGCAGATTTCGCGCGACATCGCGGTGTCATCGGCGGTGGCGCTGGCGCTGATGCTCCTCTACCTCCTCTTCCACTTCCGCAGCGCGCTCGCGGTGGGGCTGGTGCTGACGCCTGTGGGCGCGGGCCTGGCGTGGACGTACGGGCTGGTGGGGGCGGTGTACGGGCAGGTGAATCTGCTCACGGGCTTCCTCGGCGCGATTCTGGGCGGCCTGGGCATCGAGCACGGCATCCACCTGCTGGGGCGCTACCTGCACCTGCGCGGCGACGGCGAGTCCTCCGAGCAGGCCACGCGCGAGTCCTTCACCCACACGGGCGGCGCGGCGCTGGTGTCCGCGCTGGTGGCGGCGCTCACCTTCTTCGTGCTGGGCACCTCGCGCTTCCGCGCGTTCCGTGAGTTCGGCGTCATTGCCGGCGTGGGCATGCTGGTGCTCGTCGCCGCGTACGTGCTGGTGCTGCCCGCGCTGCTGGGACTGACCGCACGCTGGAGGTGGCGACCCCGGCTCGCGGCGGCCTCGCCCCGCCACTCGCCCATGGGCCGCGTGCTGGTGCGGCACCGCATGCTCATCACCGCCGTGTCGGCCGTGCTGCTCGCGGGGCTGCTGACGCAGGTGCCCAGGGTGCGCTTCGACTACGACTTCCGCTCGCTGGAGGACCAGGGCCTGCCGTCCTTCGTCCTGGACCGCGAGGTCAACCGCATCATCGGCTACTCGCAGACGCCGGTGGTGGTGCTCACCGACACGCCGGAGCAGGAGCAGGCCATGGTGCACGCGCTCCAGGAGACGCAGCGCGCGCACGGCAAGGACTCCACCATCGACTTCGTGGCCTCGCTGTCGTCGCTCGTCCCCGCGGACCAGCAGGCGAAGCAGGCCGTGCTCCAGCGCCTGTCGAAGCAGCTGGAGGACGTCCCGGAGGAGCGCCTGTCGCCGCAGCAGCGCGAGCAACTGGCGTCGCTGCGCCGCGAGGCCAGGGCACAGCCCTTCACGCGGAACGACTTGCCGGCCAGCGTGCGCCAGCAGTTCCAGAGCCGGCAGGGCGGCACGGGCGGCTTCGTCATGGTGTACCCGTCGGTGAGCCTGTCGGACGGGAAGGCCGTCCGCGCGATGGCGCGCGAGGTGCGCGGCGTGGACCCCGAGGGCGTCCAGCGCAGCCCCATCGCGGGTGAAGCGATGGTAATGGCGGACATCCTGGACATGGTGACGCACGAGGGGCCGCTCATCCTCGGCGGCGCGACGCTGGCGGTGCTGCTGGCCATGTGGGCCACGCTGGGCGGGCTGCGCATGGCGCTGTTGTGCCTGGCGCCCACGGTGGTGTCGCTGCTGGCGCTGGTGGGGCTGATGCCGCTGATGGGCGCGAAGTTCAACTACCTCAACATTCTCATCGTGCCGGTGCTCATCGGCACCACGGTGGACGCGGGCGTGCACCTGCTCACGCGCCTGTCGTCGCCAGGCAGCGACTTCGTGGCTGTCTACTCGGAGACGGGACGGGCCATCTGCGGGGGCCTGCTGACGAGCGCCATGGGCTTCGGCGCGCTCTTCCTCGCGGACCACCCAGGCCTCAACTCCATTGGCGCGGTGGCCAACCTGGGCTTCGCCAGCAACCTGCTCATCATGCTGGTGGCCTTCCCGGCCCTGCTGCTCGTGCTCTCCGAGCGCCGACAGCGGCGCCGCCGGGCGTGCCGGGTGAACGAGAACGAGACGACGGTGGCGGGGACTCCGGGCTCGAAGCCCGCCACGCACACGAGCTGAAACGCTGAAGGACGCACACCCACGAAGGGAGGCAGCAATGGTGAAGCACACGAAGCGGGGTTGGATGTGGGCAGGCGCGCTGGCGGGCACCCTGGCGCTGGGGACGGCATGCAGCGCGACGGAGGCGCCGGTGACGCTGGCGCAGGCGACGCCGAGCACGGGCACGGGCACCAGCACGGGCACCGCCACGGGCACCCAGACGCCGGACACGACGGCTCCGGGCGCAACGGGTACGTCGACGGGGAGCACCACGACGGGCACGTCGCCCGTGTACACGCCGCCGGGCACCCCCACCACGGCTCCCGGGACGACGGGGACGGGGATGGGCGGCTCGGGCACCGGCGGCACCCCGTCGGTGACCGGCACGGACGCGGGCGTGGGCATGGGCGGCTCCGGCACCGGCACCGGCACGACGCCCGGGCTGAATCCGAATCCCAGCGACTCGTCCAGCACGTTCCAGCCGCCCACCGGTGGCTCCGTCATCGACGCCGGCACCGGGTTCTAGGCGACGGTTGAAACACGCGGCCGCCGGGCGCGCTCCATGCGCCCGGCGGTCTTGCGTGCACTCCCGCTGGAGGCAGGCCCGGCCCCGCTGGACACCCGGCTTCGCGCCTGCTTTGTCCCGGGAGCCATGAACATCCTCTCGCTGCGAGTGGGCCTGCCCCGCGAGCTGGGCACGCCTGGAGCCGCGTCGCCGCTGGCGCAGGCGTGGACGAGCGCCATCTTCAAGGAGCCGGTGCCCGGGCCGCTGTGGCTGTCCCGCACGGGCCTCGCTGGAGACGGGCAGGCGGACCTCCGGGTCCACGGCGGCTTCGAGAAGGCCGTGCTCGCCTACCCCGCCTCGCACTACGCCTTCTGGCGCGAGCGCCTGGAGCGCGACGACGTGGGCCCGGGCGCCTTCGGCGAGAACTGGGTCCTCTCCGGCGGCACGGAGGACGCCGTCTGCATCGGTGACGTGCTGCGCGTGGGCGGCGCCCGCGTGCAGGTGTCCCAGCCGCGCCAGCCGTGCTGGAAGCCCGCGCGCCGCTGGGAGCGCAAGGACCTGGCGCTGCTCATCCAGGAGACGGGCCGCACCGGCTGGTACTTCCGCGTGCTGGAGGAAGGCCCCGTGCGCGAGGGCGATGCGCTGGAGCTCCTCGAGCGCCCCTTCCCCTCCTTCACCATCGCCTTCGCCAACCACGCCATGCACGGCCATGCGCCCGACGCCGCGGCCGCGCTGGCCGACTGCGAGCTACTGGCCCCCGGCTGGCGCGAGTCCCTGCGCCGCCGCGCGCGGGGCACCCGGGGTGATGACCGCCCCCGGCTGCAGGGCCCCAACACCGCTGACTGACACACAGTACCGACCCGGGGAGTCACCCCCGGGTCTTGTTCCCAGTGCCACCCCGAAGAGCAGGCAGCCAGAAGAGCGGCCCCTGCACACCGGAATCTGGCTGCTCACGTTCCCCACCAGCAGCAGCCAAACCCCTCACACTCACTGGGAGCTACCCACATGAAGTTCCTCAAGACCAAGCTCGTTCTCGCTTCTCTGTCCGCCGGCATCCTCGCGCTGGGCACCGGCTGCAAGTCGGACTCGGGCGCCACCAAGGAAGAGCCGACGGCGCCGTCCACCACGGGCGGTGACACCAGCGGCACCAGCACGGGCACCCCGGGAGGTGACACCACCGGCACCGGTACCGGTACCACCACCGACCCGGGCACGGGCGGCACGGGCATGGATGAACCGAGCATGAGCCCGGAGACGGGCGGCACCATGGACCCGGGCACAGGCGGCACCGGCACCGGTAGCGACATCAACTCCGGCAGCGTGGACCCGGGCACCGGCCCTGGCACCACCGGCGCCGGCACCACCACCGAGCCGGGCACGGGCGGCACCGGCTCCGACACCACCCTGGACCCCGGCACCGGCGGCTCCGGCAGCGACGTGAGCACCGAGCCGAGCGACGACACCACGCTGGACCCGGCCGGCACGGGTGACAGGGGCGGCGACATGACGACGCCGGACACCAGCAACTCCACGGACACGTCCAACGACAGCACCACTGTGCCGGAGTCCGGTACGCGCACCAAGTAGTCCCGGCCCGGCGCACATGACTGGGTGGACGGTGCCCGCGCAGGCCCTGCGCGGGCATCGCCATTTCCAGGGGGTGGTTGAAAAGACGTGCTGGCGTGGCCACCGCGAAGAGGGAACGCTTCCGCCATGAAACAATACGAGAAGAAGTACGACGCCGACGGCCGCCCCTACCTGGAGACGTCCCTGCCGGGACTGCTGCTCACCCGGCTCCCGCTGCTCAACAAGGGCACGTCCTTCACGCGGGAGGAGCGCGAGGCCTTCGGCCTGCTGGGCCTGCTGCCCACGCACGTCTCCTCGCTGGAGGAGCAGGTGACGCGCGCCTACGCCAACTTCAAGTCCTTCAAGACGGACCTGGAGAAGCACGTCTTCCTGCGCGCGCTGCAGGACCGCAGCGAGGTGCTCTTCTACGCGCTGCTGGACACGCACATCCAGGAGATGATGCCCATCATCTACACGCCCACGGTGGCGCAGGCGGTGGAGCAGTTCAGCCGCATCTACCGCTTCCCGCGCGGGCTCGTCGTCAACCCGGAGAACATCGACCGCATCGACTCGCTGCTGGAGGAGACGCCCTTCCCCGACGTGCAGCTCATCGTCGCCACGGACAACGAGGGCATCCTCGGCATCGGCGACCAGGGCTTCGGCGGGCTGGCCATCTGCATCGGCAAGCTGTCGCTGTACACGGCGGCCGCGGGCATCGACCCCGCCGTGACGCTGCCCGTGGAGCTGGACGTGGGCACCAACCGGCAAGATTTGCTCGACGACCCGCTGTACCTCGGCGTGCGGATGAAGCGCCTGGAGGGCCAGGCCTACGACGACTTCATCCACCGCTTCGTCACCGCGCTCCAGCGCCGCTTCCCGCGCGTGCTGTTGCAGTGGGAGGACTTCAGCAAGCAGAAGGCCTTCGACGTGCTCGAGCGCTACCAGGACGTGCTGCCTTCGCTCAACGACGACATCCAGGGCACGGGCGCGGTGGTGCTCGCGGGCCTGCTCGCGGCGTCACGGCGCAGCCAGCAGCCGCTGACGCAGCAGACCTTCGTCATCCACGGCGCGGGCGCGGGCGGCGTAGGTGTCGCACGGCAGATTGTGCGCGGGCTCCAGTTGCAGGGGCTGAGCGCACAGGCCGCGCGCGAGCGCATCTTCCTCATCGACTCCAAGGGGCTCATCCTCAAGGACCGCAAGGGACTGGAGCCCTACAAGCGCGAGCTGGCCCAGGAGCCTTCGCGCGTGGCGGGCTGGAAGGTGCAGGGCGCCATTCCCTCGCTGCTGGAGACGGTGCGCGAGGCGAAGGTGACGGTGCTGCTCGGGCTGTCCGGCCAGCGCGGCGCCTTCGGCGAGGAAGTGGTGCGCGAGGTGGCCCGGAACACGCCGTACCCGGTGGTCTTCGCGCTGTCGAACCCCACGGCCAACAGCGAGGCGATTCCTTCGGACGTGTACCGGTGGACGGACGGCAGGGCGCTCGTGGCCACGGGCAGTCCCTTCGACGACGTGGAGTTCAACGGCGCGCTGTACCCGGTGGGCCAGGGCAACAACGCGTTCATCTTCCCGGGCCTGGGGCTGGGCGTGCTCACGTGCCGCGCGAAGCGGGTGACGGATGGCATGCTCACCGCGGCGGCGCTCGCGCTCGGTGAGTTCGTGGACGCGCAGCGGCTGGCGCAGGGCGGCCTCTACCCGCGCATGGACCGCATCCACACCGCGAGCAAGCAGGTGGCGATTGCCGTCATCCGCCAGGCGGTGAAGGAAGGCGTCTGCGGCGAGCAGCTCCCGGAGGACCTGGAGGCACACCTGGAGCAGCGGATGTGGAAGCCGGTGTTCCTGCCCATCCGCAAGGCGCGCTGAAGCACGATGGAAACTGCTCCGCTCCCCACCCGCGTCCTCATGCGAACGGGTTGGGGAGCGGCCCTCACACGTGCGCTACCGCGCGCTCACTGCACGCTGGTGCCGGGATACGGGCGGGGCGTTCCCACGGGCTCGATGATGCGTGGGTTGCCGCCGGAGCCGGGGTTGTTGCCGGGACCGCCATCCGGTTGCAGTAACGGTGGACCGCGGTGCGGGTGCTCCTCCTCCGTGCTGGCGATGCGGTCGGGCGCGGTGGGCAGGGCTTCCGGTGGAATGTGCAGGACGTCCTTCTTGCTCATGGCAGCCTCCTGCCCACCAAGCTGTGTGCCCTCCGGTCCATGGTCACCCGCCATCCGAGCGCCTGCTTGCACGGCTGCAACACAGTTGGACTTGTTTGTTCACGAAGGACAGACAACCCACCGTGCGCTCGCCGCCCCGCCCGCAACTCCGGGCGACGTGGAGGACGGGCGAGCAGGCACTGCGCGTCGGTGGCACCTTCGAGGCAAGACACGCTATTCGGAAAGAGGGAACCGAAGCTTGAACTCGGGTGGGGCAAATGAGTGTGAAGCTGCTGCTGGCCGGCCGACGCGACGTGGACGGGAACCCCTTCTCGCCCCCCGAGGCAGGCCAGCCCTGGCTGCGGCGGGCCCTCGCCTGGTTCCATGAGCACGCGGAGGAGCTGCTGGAGAGCGTCCGCATGGGCACCGGCCCCCAGGGCGCACCCCTGCTCCGGCTGCGCCTGCACCCGGCCGCCGGTGAGGTGTCCGTCCTCGCGGCCAGCGGCGCCCGGGTGGTGATTTCCGCCGAGACGTCCGCGGGGGGCCCCGGCTACCACATCTTCCTCTGCGACATGGTGAAGCGCCTTGGCCAGGAGCTCGGCCTCACCTGGGCGGACCCGGACGAGGCGGCCGGCGTGGGCGACCCGACGGGCTACTTCCACACGGGCGACGAGGGCCCGGTGGAGGTCTACATGCTGGCCTCGCTCCAGGAGTCCGTGGCCCAGGTGCTGCGCATGCGCCGCCAGGGAGAGTCCGGCTTCGGACTGTCCATGCGCTTCGGCCACACCTTCGAGCACCCCGGCGCGCTGCTCACGCCGCTGGGGCCCCGCGACGAGCGTTGGCTGCGCAACGTCTACGAGGACCCGCGCCGCGGCATGGACGTGTTCCCCTGGTGGAAGCCGGGCCTGCACGCGCGCACGCGTCTGAGCCGCGCCCTGTGCCGCATGTGGACGGACGTGGTGTGGCGCCCGCCGCTGCTCGACGAGGAGCGCGCCCTCTTCCGCGACGTGGCCCGCCTGCTGGAGTCGGCCTGGCGCGAGGACCCGTCCCTGCCCTACCCCTGGCGCGAGTGGCAGGAGGTGCTCGGCTATCTGGGCATCGGCGGCACCCTGGCCGAGGAGGTCCGTCGCCGCGCGGCCGGTGTGACGGGAGGCCTGCCCATGGGCTACCGGCGCGGCGCGGTGCAGGTGGCGCTGCCGGAGGGCTGGGAGATTCGCATCCCCGGCTCGCTCGCGGAGGCGCACCTGCAGGACGGCACGTGGGTGGCGAGGGACCACCGCCGCAGCGTGCGCTTCATGCCGCTGGAGGATGGCGCCGAGGAGAGCCTGGCCCCCACCAGCGCCGAGCGCCGGGCGTTGGAGCTGGAGCACCGCGGCGAGCGGGTGAGTGGCCGGGCCTCCCTGCACATGGAGCCGGGCGAGTGCCGGCTGACCGCCGTGTGCAGCTCCGGCAGGCGGCGGGCCCTCTGCGTGGTGAGCTTCGACGACCCGGAGGAGCAGGACTGGGCGTTGGGGACCTGGCGCTCACTGGACCACGCTGCCGCCGCCTGACGGTTGCCGGCCCGGAGGGGCACTCCCACATTCAGCGGGCAATTTCCTTCAGAGGAATCGAGAGCCCGTATGAGTAGGGAAGTATGGCCGGGCAAGCCCTGGCCACGTGGTGCGACGTTCGACGGCACCGGAGTCAACTTCGCCGTCTTCTCCTCGGTGGCGACCAAGGTGGAGGTCTGTCTCTATGACTCCGCCAACCCAGCGAAGGAAACCGACCGCTTCGAGCTGCACGAGGTGACGGACAACGTCTTCCACGGCTACGTGCCGGGCCTGGAGCCGGGGGCGCTGTATGGCCTGCGCGTGCACGGCCCGTATGACCCGGCCAACGGACATCGTTGCAACCCCCACAAGCTGCTGGTGGACCCGTACGCCAAGGCGCTCTACGGCGACGTGGACTGGCGCCAGCCCGTCTTCGGCTATCCGCTGGGCAACGCTCAGCAGGACCTGGCGAAGGACGAGCGGGACAGCGCCGCCGGCATGCCCAAGAGCGTGGTGGTGAGCGACTTCTTCGACTGGGGCAATGACAGACGTCCGGACGTGCCCTGGCGCAAGACGGTGCTGTACGAGGCCCACGTGCGCGGCCTCACCATGCGCCACCCCGGCGTGCCCGAGCACCTGCGCGGCACCTACGCGGGCCTGGGCTCGCCGGCCGTCATCGACCACCTGAAGGCGCTGGGCGTCACGTCGGTGGAGCTCTTGCCGGTGCACGCCTTCGCGGACGACTCGTTCCTCAACGACAAGAAGCTGTCCAACTTCTGGGGCTACAACACCCTCGGCTACTTCGCGCCGGAGCAGTACTACGCCAGCCGCAAGACGCCCGGCGCCGCGGTGGCCGAGTTCAAGGCCATGGTGAGGGACCTGCACGCGGCCGGCATCGAGGTCATCCTCGACGTCGTCTACAACCACACGTGCGAGGGCAACCACCTGGGCCCCACGCTGTCGCTCAAGGGCATCGACAACGCGGCCTACTACTGGCTCATGCCGGAGAAGCGTCACTACCTGGACTTCACCGGGTGCGGCAACAGCGTCAACGCGTCCCACCCGCAGACGGCGCGGCTGATTGCCGACAGCCTGCGCTACTGGGTGAACGAGATGCACGTGGACGGGTTCCGCTTCGACCTGGCCCCGGTGCTCGGGCGCACGGGCGAGGGCGGCTTCGACCGGAACGCGGCGCTGTTCCAAATCATCCACCAGGACCCGGTGCTCTCGCGCACGAAGCTGATTGCCGAGCCGTGGGACGTGGGGCTCGGCGGCTACCAGGTGGGCGGCTTCCCGGCGCCGTGGCGCGAGTGGAACGGCAAGTACCGGGACGCGCTGCGCCGCTACTGGAAGGGCGATGAGAATCTCGCGGGCGAGATGGGCTACCGGCTCACGGGCAACGCGGACCTGTACGCGGAGGCGCGGCGCAAGCCGCAGGCGAGCATCAACTTCGTCACCGCGCACGACGGCTTCACGCTGCACGACCTGGTGACGTACAGCCACAAGCACAACGAGGCCAACGGCGAGCACAACCGCGACGGCGCGGACGACAACCAGTCCTGGAACTGCGGCGTGGAGGGCGAGACGGACAAGGCGGACGTCGTGGCCCTGCGCGAGCGGCAGAAGCGCAACCTCCTGGCGTCCCTCTTCCTGTCCACCGGCGTCCCGATGATTGTCGCGGGCGACGAGATGGGCCGCACGCAGAAGGGCAACAACAACGCGTACTGCCAGGACAATGACTTGTCCTACGTGGACTGGAACCTGGACGAGCGGCGGCAGAAGCTGCTCGCCTTCACGCGCAAGCTCATCCAGTTCCGGCACGGGCAGCCGGTGCTGCAGCGCCGCCGCTTCTTCAAGGGCGCGCACCTGTGGGACTCGGAGCACAAGGATTTGACGTGGTTCCGGCCGGACGGGACGGAGATGGGCGCGGACGACTGGCAGAAGCCCTTCACGCGCTCGCTGGCGTTCCTGCTCGGAGGCGACGCGATTCCGACGCCGGACGAGCGCGGGCAGCGCATCTACGGCGACGCGCTGCTGGTGCTGCTCAACTCGCACCACGAGCCGGTGTCCTTCAAGCTGCCTCCGGCGGCGGCCGGGCAGCGGTGGGAATTGGAGCTGTACACGGCGGATGACAACCGGAGCGGGGAGCCGGCGCCCGGGAAGTTCGAGGCGACGGGCCGCTCGCTGGCGGTGTTCCGGCAGGTCCAGGGCTGAGCGGAGATACGGCGGCGCGTCCCTCGGTGAGGGGCGCGCCGCGTCCGTGTTAGCGTGCCGCATGAGTTGCCAGGGGGCACACGCGGCATGTCGATGATTCAGTTCACCCGGAACTACACGGACCGCTCGAACGACTACGGCTTCCAGTTCGAGTTCTTCTGCGACAAGTGCGGCAACGGGCACATGTCGCCGTTCATCGCGAGCAAGGTGGGCGTGGCCACGGGGATTCTCCGCGCGGCGGGCTCGTTCTTCGGCGGGACGATTGGCCGGGCGGCGCACGCGGGCACACACCTGAAGGACGCGCTGCGCGGCCAGGGCTGGGACGAGGCCTACGCGGAGGCGGTGGAGGAAGGGCGCAAGCACTTCAAGAACTGCACGCGGTGCGGGAAGTGGGTGTGCCCGAAGTCGTGCTGGAACGACTCGCGCAGCCTGTGTGAGGCGTGTGCGCCGGACCTCGCGGAGGAGGCGGCCTCCATCCAGGCGCACGTGGCGGTGGAGCAGGCGCGCGAGAAGGTGCGCAAGGTGGACCAGGTGGCGTCGCTCGACGTGACAGCGACGCGCGTGGCGGCCTGCCCGCACTGCAGCGCGAAGGTGGACGGCGGGAAGTTCTGCGGCGAGTGCGGCAAGCCGCTGGCGGTGCAGAAGGTGGGCTGCGGCAAGTGCGGCCAGGAGATTCCCGAGCGCGCGAAGTTCTGCCCGGAGTGCGGCACGCCCCGGAGCGGGTGAGCCGTCGGGGGGCTCGCGTGGGTTCTTCTCCATGCGGGTCCTCGTCCTGCGTAGGCTTGCGGCCACCATGTCCCGGGACACGCAGGAAGACGGAGTGCGTCAGGTGTACGGGGAGATTGCCCCGGCCTACGAGGCGCTCTTCCCCGTGCTGCACCGCTACGAGGACCGGGTGGAGCGCTTCCTCGCGGACGCGGTGAAGCCCGGGTGCCGAGTGCTCGACGTGGGGTGCGGGCCGGGGCTGCACACGCGGGGACTGGACGCCTCCGTGGACGTGGTGGGCACGGACCTGTCACAGGAGATGCTGGAGCTGGCGCGGCGTGCGCGGCCGCAAGGCGCGTGGCACCTGCACAGCTACCACCAGCCCTTCCCCGCGGAGTGGGGCCGCTTCCACGTCGCGCTGGCCATCGGCTGCCTGGACTTCTGTGAAGACCTGCCGCGCGTGCTCGGCCATCTCTCCGCGGCGCTGGAGCCGGGAGGGCGGCTGCTCTTCACCGTGCTGGAGCGGCGGCCCGGGCTCGAGGGACACGAGGCGTCCACGCGCGAGGTCCAGACAGCGGGCCCCTCCGTGGCGCTGCACCTGTACTCGTTCGAGGAGACCGCGCGAGCGGTGACGGACGCGGGCCTGCTGCCCCGTGCGTATGTGCATGCGCCCGGCTGGGTCCACCTCACGGAGCAACGGACGATGTGGTTCGGCTGGTGGGACGTGGAGCGGCGGTAGCCGGCCCCGTCCACGCTCACTTCACGGAGCCGTGGGCCTTGCGGAGGGACGAGGACGCGGAGGCGCGGGAACGCTGCTCAGGAAGTCCGGCAGGCATCCCCACGACTGGAGGTCCTCCGTCACCGTCGTGCAGAGCCAGCCCTGGGGACAGGTGCTCAGGTCCTGCGGGTCGCACTTCGCATAACACGCGCTCCCCGTGGGCCCGCCCATCCCGCACACCTGATTCCCGGAGCAGCTGTCCGTCTTCCACGAATCACAGGCGGCCGCGCAGAACCGACCCGCGCGTCCGATGCGTCCCCGGACGATGCAGTTCTCCCCCTGCGCACAGGGCTTCTCGTCGGAGCACTCGTCCACGATGAGGTCCAGGCACTGGTGGACGCCACCGTTGAGCGCCGCGCATTGCTTGCCCGTGGGGCACCCCTGCTCGCGGCAATCCGAAACGCAGGCCGCGCCACTGGGCGCCTCCTCACAGATGGACCCTTCCGGGCACGACCCCGGCTCCCCCGGTACGCAGGGCGCTCCGCAGCGATGGTTGATGCACAGCAGCCCCTCCTCGCATGCCTCCTCGCGCGTCGCGGGCCACCGGCTGCAGGACTCCCCCGCGAGGCGGACTCCCGCCAGCAGACACCGGCGAATCACCGGTCCCGGAGCTCCTCCCGCGGCGACACGGCAGACGGAGCCGGGGAAGCAACCTGAATCATCCTCGCACTCGCTTGCGGCGCACTCGAAGGAGCCCTTGCCATAATTGATGATGCATCCCTGACCGGCGGGACAGTCACTGTCCGTCGTGCACGCGCCACAGCGGAAGGTGCCTCCGTCGCGGGAGCAATCCATCAAGTGGGCGGGGCGCGGCCCCTTGCGCCCATCCAACAGCGTGGCGAGCTCCTCGGACGCGCCCTCACGCTCGTCGAGGAGGGAACTGGAAGAAGTCCGCACACCCTCCGTCCGCGAGGAGGCGAAGCGCACGTCCGTGCTGACGTGGGACTGCGTGAAGCCGGAGCCGCTCACGGCGGACTGGTAGCCCACCCTGGAGACGGTGGCAGGCGGCGTCTCCGGGGGTGGTGACTCCACCGTAGCGCCAGGGGGACAGACCTCGGGCTCATGCGAACCGAACCAGGCGGTGACGAGGAACCACGAAAGCGCGGTGACCGCGACGAAGACCATCGGCGCGGCGGAGGCTCGGAGGAGTCGGATGGCCAGAGGCATGACGCGCGCTCGGAACAGCGGCGTTAGCAGGGCCCACAGCAATAGCCCATGCTGCCATTCGGCATGCACGTGCAGGGATAGCAGCACATCGCTTCACGTATCTGCGCGTATGCAGTGCCCGCGCCCAGCGCGGCCGCCGTCCCGACAATCACCACCCAACGGCGCAGTTGAGTCTTGAGCGTCGCCATGTGTTTCCCCCCTGCAACACAGCCTTTACCGAACCGCAGACCAGGAACTCTCAATCAGCTCAGAACGACCGTCAAGACCAGCAATCCAGGACTCAACCTTCGAGGTCTTGCCTTCCACTTCCGCTCCAGATGACCTCGCAGGTAACACGCTCAGAGGAAGCGGACAAGCCACCCGGCTGTGGACATGCATCCTGTGCAAGGCTTGGAATCCTGGCAACGCCCGAAAGTGGAGGAGAAACGCTCCTGGGCTGACAGAAGCCTGGACCTCCGGGGCAATCCCTCGCCAGTACCGGCCCTCCAAAGTCAGACATCGAGCGTCGCGCCTCCAAGGAATGAGCCTTTCGTGCTCGCATCATGATGACTCCGTGAAGATGCGCCCGCGCCCCGCTGGATAGCTTGGCGCCATGCTCCTCCTCGGACTCGCGAGCCTTCTCCACGCCACCACCGAGGCGCCCATCAGCGCCGTCACCGTGTACAGCGACCGGGCCCGCGTGGTGCGGACCGCCACCCTCACCGTCTCGGGCACCCAGCGGGTGGAGCTGCCCCGGCTGCCGGACTTCGTGGACCCCGACTCCATCCGCGTCGAGGCCCAGGGCGCCGAGGTCTCCTCGGTGGACGTGCGCCCCGCCAGCGCCCCGCCATTCCCCCAGCAGGAGGCGCGCAAGCTGCTCGCCACGCTGGACGGACTGGATGACGACCTCGCCCGCGCCGAGGCCGAGCGCGCCGCCGTGGGCCTCCAGCTCGAAGCGCTCCGCCGGGTGCAGCCGGAGGTCAACCAGTACGCCATGAACCCCGCCACCGGCGAGCGGCCGCCCTCCCCGGCCACGACGTGGAGCGCCTCCGCCGGCTTCCTCGTCGACACCGCCGCGAAGCTGGAGGCGCGCATGCTCGAGCTGGAGGACCGTGCCCTCGCGCTCAAGGACCTGCGCGAGAAGCGGCTCGAAGAGGCGGGCCAGCTCGGCACGTGGCCGCGGAAGCCAGGCATCGAGGTGGCCGTCACCCTCTCCGGCACGGGGCTCACGAAGGTGCAGCTCTCGTATCTCGTCCCCGAGCGCGTCCGCTGGTACCCGCGCTACGAGCTCCAGCTCCAGCCGGAGAAGCAGCGCGTGCAGGTGGCCTTCTCCGGCCGCGTCAGCCAGGACACGGGCGAGAACTGGGAGGGCGCGAAGCTTACGCTCAGCACCGCCCTGCCCTCCACCGCCACGTCGCTGCCCCGGTTCGCCACGTGGAAGCTCGGCACCCTCGAGCGCTTCATCCCCGAGCCACGAAGGCAGGAAGAGCGCGCCAGCGCACCTCCGCCCCTGCCCCCGAGCACACCAGAGCCGGACCTGGTGCGCTCACTGCGCCAGCAGCTGCTGACGCGCGCGGGCAGGCCCTTTCCCTCCGAGGCCCCGGAGACGGTGTCCTCCGGGCCGTCCTCCTCCGCCACGGTGCAGTCCTCCGGTCCCTCCCAGGCGTCGGCGCCACAGCCCTCCCGGAGCGCGCGCCGCCTCTTCCCCGGCACACGCGGTGGCACCCTCCTGGGCACCGTCATCGACGCCCAGGACCGGAGGCCCGTCCCCGACCTCGTCGTGACCGCGACCGCCGTCAGCCTCGGGGGAGAGGAGACCGTGGTGACGGACGCGCAGGGCAACTACCGCATCCCCTTCCTGCCCCCCGGCGTCTACACCCTCCGGTTCGAGAAGGAGCAGTACCGGCCCTACGCCCGATCCGACATCCAACTCCGGGGCGAAAACACCCTTCGGGTGAATGTGGAGCTGCTCCCGGAGAGCCTGGGCGAGGTCGTCGAAATCATGGGCGCTCCTCCCACCGTCGACGTGGGGAGCACCAACACGGGGGTGGGCTTCTCTCTCGGCGGTCCGCCCTCCCCGAGCACCTACCGGCCCGAGCCCGTCGTGGACTCCTACGTGGGCCTCGCGCCGCCGCCCGGCTGGCAGCCTCCGCAACTGTCGGAGGACCTGCCCGCCTCGCTCGCCGGCGGCTACGACCTGGCCTTCACCGCGCCACGTCCGGAGACGGTGCGCAGCTGTCAGGGCGAGCGCGTCGTCCCCCTCCTCATCGAGTCCTGGCCCGTGCAGGTGGAACGCCACGTCTTCCCCGCCCTCGCGGAGGACGCCTTCCTCGTCGCCCAGCTCAAGAGCCCGTCACGCACCGTGCTGCCGGGCGGTGACGCCACCCTCTTCGTCGGGGCCGACCCGGCCGGCACCGCGGCGCTGAAGCTCGTCGTCCCCGGCGAGGCCTTCACCCTGCCGCTCGGCGTGGACCCCGCCGTGCGCACCGCGCGCAACGTGCGTCTGGTGCAGGCCAGGGAGGGCTTCATCTCCAAGGACGACCTCAACACCTACGAAGTCACGCTGGAGGTGCCCAATCCCTATCCGTTCCCCATACAGGTGCGCGTGGTGGACCAATGGCCTCTCAGCCAGGACGGCAAGGTGGAGGTGAAGCTGGTGCGCACCTCGCCCGCCGCCCGCCAGGACGAGCAGAAGGGCGAGCTGCAGTGGGACCTGGTGGTGCCGCCCTCCAGCAAGAGCACCGTGTCCTTCGAATACACCCTGCGCCGCCCGCAGCACTGGCGCCTCAACCAGAGCCCGTGAGGAACCTCCAATGACCCTGCTGCCCCTGACCCTCCTGGCGCTCGTGAACACGTCCCAGGTGTCCTCCGTCGTCATCTACCCGGACCGCGCGCAGGTGACTCGCGCACAGACAGTGGCGTGCACTGGCGCCACCACCGCCGTCTTCGACCACCTGCCCCAGGCGGCCTCGCGCGAGAGCTTCCGCGCCCGCGCCGCCGGCGCCACCCTGGAGGGCCTCACCGCCGACACCGTGACGCTCGAAGCCTCGCTGGAGCCCGAGCGCCAGAAGTGGGAGGCCCGAGGCCTCGAGCTGGACCGCGAGCAGGCGGTGCTGGAGGCCGCCGCCGCGCGAGCGGGGGACCTGGCCCGGCTGTCCAAGGGCTTCACCGACGTGGCCGTGGACCGCGTCACGCACGAGCTCACGGGGCCGAAGCCGGACCCGCGCGCGTGGGCCGCGGCCTTCGACTCGGCGATGGCGGTGCGGCTGCGCGGCGTGAAGGAGGCGCGAGACGTCGCGGAGAAGCAGCGCGTGCTCAAGCAGAAGCTGGCCGAGGTGGAGTCGGAGCTGTCGCGCCTGAAGACGCTCGCCGAGCGCAGCGAGCAGCGCGTGGAGGTGCGCCTGTCGTGTCCCGAGGGCACGCAGGTCTCCGTGGAGCTGACGTACCTGGTGGGCGGCACGTCCTGGACGCCGCTCTACGAGGCTCGCGCGGAAGAGGCCGCGGGAGTCGTCGAGCTGACGTCGCTGGCCACCGTGCGCCAGGCGACGGGCGAGGACTGGGCGGGCGCGAAGCTCTTCCTCTCCACCGCGCTGCCGCGCCAGGACGCCACGCCGCCCGAGGTGACGCCGCTGTACGTCTCCGCCTGGAAGCGGCCGAAGGAGCGCAAGGTGCTGGTGCGGCGCGACGAGCAGCAGCGGCACGCCGAGGCCGGCCCCGGTGAGCGGGAGGCCGGGGGAGAGGGACTGCGCGTCGTGTCGCAGGGCCTCTCCGTGCAGTGGGAGGCGCAGGAGGCGACGCGGGTGCCCGGGGACGGCAGCGCGGTGCGGGTGCGCCTGGGCCGCCACCGGCTCAAGGCGGACTTCTCCTGGCGCACGGCGCCCAAGCTCCACCCGGTGGTCTTCCGCGTGGCGCGGCTGTCCAATGGCACGCCCTTCCCGCTGCTGGGTGGCCCGGTCAGCATCTTCCGCGACACGGGCTTCCTGGGTCACCAACAGCTGGAGCGCGTGGCGAAGGGCGCTCCCTTCGAGCTCACCTTCGGACTGGAAGAGGGCCTGCGCGTGAAGCGCACCGTGGTGGAGGAAGTGCAGCGGCCGAAGGGGCTCTTCGGTGGGAAGCAGCGCTTCCGCTACGTCTACCGCTTCCAGCTCGCCAACCTCCGCGCGCGCCCCGAGAAGGTGGAGCTGGCCGAGCACATCCCCGTGTCCGAGCTGGACGACGTGAAGGTGGAGCTGGAGCCGGAGTCCACGGCTGGCTACACGCTCGCGGCGGAGGACGGCATCGCCACGTGGAAGGTGGCGCTGGCCCCGGGGGAGCAGCGCACCGTGGACCTCGTCTTCCACGTGGACGCGCCCTCTGACTACGACACCGGGGGGCTGTAGGCGCTCGCGCTTCGGGAGCGGGCCTCACGGTCCGCTCCCGTCATCGCGTCCCTCTCCCGCCATGACACCGAGCGGCCGCAGGGGGGCGCCACGGGAGTGGGATGCACGAGACGAAGCCCACCGTCGCTACATGAACCTCCGCACGCCACCGCGCATATGGTTTGCATCCGGGCGCGTCCTCCCCGAAACGCGGGCGCAGGACCACACCCGCAGAGGTTCACCATGACGCCGCCCCGCCCCCTCCTCCGACTCCGACTCCGCCTCTGCGCCGTGCTCCTGCTCGGCGTCGCATGTGCCTCCACGCCGGAGCGCGGCACCGACGCCACGCCGTCGATGCAGTCTGAGTACACGGTGGCTGAAGACATCCACGTGCGCCGGCTCGCGCCCGGCGTGTGGCTCCACACCACACTGGCGGGCGCGGACTTCGACCGCTACCCCGCCAATGGGCTGCTCATCGAGGATGGCAGTGAGGCGCTCCTCGTGGACATGGGGTGGAACGCGCGGCACGCCGAGCAGCTCATGACCTGGGCCCGCGACACGCTGCACCGCCCGGTGCGCGCGGCCGTGGTGACACACTTCCACGTGGACCGGACGGGCGGCGTGCCCGCGCTCGTGGCGCAGGGCATTCCCGTGTACGGGCTGGAGGAGACGGCGAAGCTCGCGAAGGAGCGCGGCATGCCCGTGCCTCCGGACACCGTGTCCCCGTCACAGTCCCTGGGCCCGGTGGAGGTGTTCTTCCCCGGCGCGGGCCACGCGCCGGACAACATCGTGGTGTGGCACCGCGACAGCGGGGTGCTCTTCGGTGGCTGCTTCGTGAAGGACGGCGCCGCGAAGGACCTGGGCAACCTGTCGGACGCGGACGTAGCCGCCTGGCCCGCGAGCCTGGAGCGCACGCGCCAGCACTTCCCCGACGTGCGGGTGGTGGTGCCCGGCCACGGCCAGCCCGGCGGGCCCGAGCTGCTCACGCACACGCAGGCCCTGCTGCGCTGAAGTCCTCCACAAGTTCCCAACAGCCGTGGCCCGGTACACCGCACCACCGTGCCGGGTCGCCACTGTTGGAAGCGCGCCACTCGGGAAGCGCTTTCGCGGGCCTCGGGTGTGCAATCGCGGCCCTGGTGAGGAGTCTTCTCTCCACCCGCTCCGCCGTGTGAGCGTTGGCCAGCGCACGCGCAATGGGTCACTTCACGCTCGGCTGCCTGCCCTGGTTCGTTGGACCCCGGACATCCCATGCATGCCGTGTGACTCCATTGAATGGGCGGTGGATCGCACCGTCCCTACCGTGCCCGCAGCGAACGCGGGCCGGCGTTGGGGATGGAGGGGTGACATGAAACGGGTGGCGGCGGTGGTGGTGCTCGCGTTGGGGCTGGCGGGGTGTACGGCATCGAAGCTGGAGCAGCGAAACGGTTGCTGGGTCCGTCAGGTCCGCACGTTTCCCTCTACGATCAAGGAAGAGGTGGGCCCCTGTGCACGGCCGACGCCCATCTGGTCCGAGGACCGGCTGACGCGCCTGGTGCAGGAGTGCGTCATGCACGCGGACTACCGCTGGCAGAGCATGGCGATGGTGGCCTGGAACCGCGGCGAGCCGATGCCGGAGCGCGAGCCCGAGGAGAAGGTGCTCGGCGCCTGCATGGCCCGCGCGGAGTCGGTGATGAACACGGAGAAGAGCGCGCTGGAGCAGCGCCTGAGCGAAGTCTCGCGGGAGCGGGACACGCTGAAGGCCAGCCTCGAGAAGGACCGCGCGGAGTATCAGGCGAACCTCGACAAGGAGCGCACGCAGCACGACTCCAGCCTGGAGCGCACGCGCACGCAGCACGACGCCACGATGGGCCATGCGCTGGACCAGCTGCACGACAGCAACAACCGCCTGACGGAGGTGCTGGGCGAGGCGGCGAAGAAGCCCGCGCCTTCCGCGATTGCCACGGCCACGTCCACCTCCACCAGCGAGGGCAAGGCGAACACGCAGAGCGACTCGCTCGCGCAGGGGGACTCCAAGTCGCGGGGTGACTCCTCGTCGCGCGGTGACGCCGCGTCCCGGCGCAACTCCGACTCCAGGTCCACGTCGCGCGGGCCCACGGTGGCGAAGCCGACGTCCGGCACTCCTCTGCCCATGTGCCCGCTGCCCTCGGCGGCGAGGCAGTTCCAGGCGAACACCAGCACCCCGTTCCTGAGCGCGTCGAACGACACCACGGCCTGCAAGCCCCCGGCACCCTCCGAGGCCTTCGAGCCCTATCCGGCCGTGCAGTCCGTCCTCGCGACGCCGACTCCGCAGGCCGCCAAGGCCCCGGCGCCGCTCGAGCCCGACATCGAGCCGCCCGGCACGCCCGAATAGGCACGGCCGCCTCACCGCAACCCGGGCAGCATGGGCCCTCTTCACCCGAGCACTGGATGACGAGGGCCGTCGCATTCATGCGGGCTGTCAGACACCCTGCCACCGCGGCGTCCCTGCGAACTGACGGAATCCAGAGGTGCCACGGGGCTGTCCTCGGGCTCCCGGGTCCGGGCGTGGGCGCGCTGCGCTCGTGCACCGGACAGGGTGTCCCCGGGTCCATTGCTCGCGGTGGTTCCCTCACATCGGGCCGTCCGGCCGGGCCGCCGTGAGGCCCACGAAGGGTTCCCGGCGTTCCGGGGGCCTTTCAGAACTAGCTCAACTGGGAAGAGCACAAGATTCGAAATCTTGGGGTTGAAGGTTCAAATCCTTCGTTCTGATCCGATCTGCAAAATCGGTCATCCACCAGGGGGCCCTGCCCGGAGCTGACGCGAACGCTGGTCCGCCACTTCCACCTTCCCCCGCTGTGACGCCCGGCCCTCCGCCAGGGCGACAGGGCCACCCCGAGCCGTCAGCGGGAGCCCCTGCCGCCGTCCGTGGAATGGCCTGGCCCGCGAGCGCGGAGAGGCCGGAAGCGGAACGGGCACGCAGTCGGCGCTTCAGTCCGTGAAGGGTGGGGCTCTCACTTTTCAGTCGTACCCGGGACCCGCGCGCGCAGGCGCGCAATCTCAGTCCCGGTCATCAGGCTCCCCTGAACGGGGAGAAGGGAGGTGCGCGATGAGCATCTTGCATGTGGATGTCGGGCAGAACGAGCGGGCGTTCGTCCTCGTGGACGAGCTGCCGACGCGCTACCTCGTGCCCGGCCGGTACTGGCTGGTCTACCCCTTCAGCAAGGTGCGGCTGGTGCGCGTGAGCACCGAGCAGCCCCTCGTCAACCTCGACACGTCGCTGCTGGCCCTCGTGCCGGAGGCGGACCTCCAGGTGGTGGAGCTCGGCGCCGACGAGCGCGCCGTCCTCTTCCACAAGGGCCGCCCCGCGAAGTGGCTCGGCCGCGGTCAGCACCAGGTGTGGACGGTGGAGCGCATCCCCGGCCGCGCCCTGGTGCCCGCCTCGCCCGCCGTGCGCGTGGAGCGCGTGGACACGTCCGGCGTGGCCACGGCCCCGCTGCGCGACGACGTGCGCGCGCTCGTGCCCGCGAGCGACTACGTGGAGGCCATCGCCGCGGAGGGCAGCGTCGTGCTGCGCTACGTGGACGGCTCGCTGGACGCGGTGCTGCCCGCCGGCCGTCATGCGGCGTGGACGGTCGCGCGCAAGGTGCAGCTCGCGGCCATCGACCTGCGTGAGCGCCTGCTCCACGTCACGGGCCAGGAGGTGATGACGAAGGACCGCGTCAGCCTGCGCCTCAACCTCTCCGCGGCCTTCCGCGTGGCGGACGCGCGCCGGCTCGCCGTGGTGGCCCGCTCGCCGGATGACATCCTCTACCTCGCCATGCAGCTGGCGGCGCGCGAGGCGGTGGCGGTGCGCACGCTGGACGAGCTGCTCGCCTCCCGTGAGGCGGTGGCCGAGTCCCTCTTCGCCGACGTGAAGGACCGCGCGGACACGGTGGGCCTGGAGCTGTTGCGCTTCGGCATCAAGGACGTGGTGCTGCCGGGTGAGATGAAGGAGCTGCTCAACCGGGTCATCCAGGCGCAGAAGGAGGCGGAGGCCAACGTCATCCTCCGCCGCGAGGAGACGGCCGCGACGCGCTCCATGGCGCAGACGGCGAAGGTGCTCGCGGAGAACCCGCTGCTGGTGCGCCTCAAGGAGCTGGAGGCGTACAAGGACCTGGCCTCCAAGGTCGGCCAGGTGCACCTGGTGCTCGGCGAGGGCGCGGTGCCCACGCTGCAGCTCAAGGGCTCCTGAGCGAAGCCGCTCGACGAAACAACAAGGGCCTCCGGGGAACATGCCCCGGAGGCCCTTCGTGCTTCAGTGCCTCAGGACAGCGCGAGGCTCACGGGTCCAGGCGGGCCTGGAAGTCAATCCAGTTGCCCCAGATGGGCTTGGACGTGCAGCTCGCCGGCTGGGCGGCCCACGACAGGATGGCGCGCATGCGGATGGTGCGGCCGCTGCCCCACGCGCACGTGGCCGGCGTGTTCGCGGCCACCGCGTTGGCCGAGTGGTACCAGGACGGCCCCTGCGGCGAGATGTTGTTCGTCACGTGCACACTGCCCACCACGCTGTACTCGAAGACGCCGTTGAGGTCGCAGTCGAAGCAGAACCGCACGAACTCGTTGCTGCCCGCGGGGAAGGCGCCGTAGCCGCCGACCTGGCGAATCTCCACGTCACACGCGGGACGCCGCTGCTGCGGGTGCAGGCCGCAGCTGTTCATCTTCTCGTAGAAGATGTTGAAGTTGGTGCTCGTCGCCACCACGCTCTGCGTCACCGTGCCGCGACACTGACCGAACTGGGCCTCCAGCTCCGACTCCGTGGCCCCCGCGTTCACCGCGTTCTGATACGCCGTGCGCGCATTGTCGTCACAGACCTGCGCGGCCGCGGTGAGCGGTGCGCCGACCACGAGCAGCAATGCCAACGAACGGAAGACGGACACGACAGGACAACGAGTCATGAGTGGCCCCTTTTGCGGCTCCGACCGCGAGCCGATGCGCCGCCGTGAATGACGGCTTTTGGAGGCTAAGCAGGCTTCACCAGCATTCGCAATTGGATTTCACTATGGGTGAATCCCGACTCCCACCCGAGGACTGACTCTCGAATCAACCTCGGCTAGCTTCGCGGCCCATGACTTCCGCGAGCCACTACGTCCCCAACCTGCGCGACATCGAGTTCAACCTCTTCGAGTTCCTCGACATCGGGAACAGCTCGCTCGGCCGGGCGCCCTTTGGTGACCTGGACGAGACGGCGGCGCGGCAGATGCTCCAGACGTTCGCCCAGCTGTGTACGGGCGAGCTGGCGGCGTCGTTCGACGAGTCGGAGCACAACCCGCCGAAGCTGGAGGGCGGGAAGGTGACGCTGCCGCCGGGCCTGAAGAACGCCATGAGCGCGTTCTACGAGGCGGGCATGCACCTGTTGGAGCAGCCGCCGCACCTGGGCGGTCTGGGCGCGCCGCCGTCGCTGGGCTGGGCCGCCTTCGAGCTGCTGGCGGGCGCCAACGCGGCGCTGGCCTTCTACACGCTGGGCAACCTGCTGGCGCGCATCATCGACCGGCTGGGGACGGACGCGCAGAAGCGGCGCTTCCTGCCGCTGATGCTGGAGCGCCGCTGGCAGGGCAGCATGGTGCTCACCGAGCCGGACGCCGGCAGCGACGTGGGCGCCGCGCGCACGAAGGCGCGTCACGTGGGCGGCGAGGTCTGGGAGATTGAAGGCGTGAAGCGCTTCATCACCAACGGTGACTCGGACATGTCCGAGAACATCCTGCACATGGTGCTGGCTCGGCCGGAGGGCGCGGGGCCGGGCACCAAGGGGCTGTCGCTGTTCGTGGTGCCCAAGTACTGGGTGGAGGAGGACGGCCGCCTGGGCGAGCTCAACGGCGTGGTGTGCACCAAGCTGGAGAAGAAGATGGGGCTCAAGGGCTCCGTCACGTGTGAGCTGACGTTCGGCGACGGGAAGCCCGCGCGCGGCCTGCTCTTGGGCGAGGTCCACGACGGCATGCGGCAGATGTTCTACATCATCGAGCAGGCGCGCATGGCGGTGGGCGTGAAGTCCATGGCCACGCTGTCCGCGGGCTACGAGCGCGCGCTGGCCTTCGCGAAGGACCGGCTCCAGGGCGCGGACCTGATGCAGGCGCGGGACAAGAAGGCGCCGCGCGTGCCCATCTTCCGCCACCCGGACGTGCGCCGCATGCTGATGGCGCAGAAGGCCCACGCGGAAGGGATGCGCGCGCTGTGCCTCTTCACCGCCTCCATGCAGGACGGCGTGGAGTTGAAGGGCGGCCACCGCGCCACCGAGGCCGGCGAGCTGGACGCGCTCAACGACATGCTGCTGCCGCTGGTGAAGGGCTACTGCTCGGAGAAGGCGTACGAGATGCTGGCGCTGTCGCTCCAGGTGCACGGCGGCTCGGGCTTCCTGACGGACTATCCGGTGGAGCAGTACATCCGGGACCAGAAGATCGACACGCTCTACGAGGGCACCACGCACATCCAGGCGCTCGACCTGCTCATGCGCAAGGTGGCGAAGGACGGCGGGGCGACGCTGCAGGGGCTGTTGACCCAGGTGCGCGAGACGGCCGAGGGCGGCGGAGGCGGGAAGGAGCTGGAGGCCGAGCGCGCCGCGCTAGGCCGGGCGCTGGGCGACCTGGAGACGATGCTCGGCACGCTGATGGGGAAGCTCGGCGAGTCGCTCTACCACGTGGGCCTTCAGGGCAACCGCGTGCTGATGTCCGTGGCGGAGCTGGTCATCGGCTGGCTGCTGGTGCGGCACGCGCAGGTGGCGCTGGAGCGGATGAAGAGCAACCCCGGTGACAGGGCCTTCTACGCGGGCAAGCTCGCCAGCGCGCGCTGGTACTGCCACGAGGTGCTCCCGGGCCTGGCGCACGCCGCGCGCATGGTGGAGCAGGGCACGCTGGACCTGATGGACGTGCCGGAAGAGTCGTTCTGATTCGGGACGCGGGCGCCTCCGTCCCCGTCGGGCGGAGGCCTCGTGGAATGAAGCTTCCTTCCGCGGCTACCGGTCGCCGGGGGCTCCTCATTCCGTGCAGGCCGTACCTGCGTCCTGGATGAGCCGGTGACGCGGACCGTCACCGCTGGCTCCCGGCCGCACCTGTGGCCGGGGGCGCACACCGTGTCGCCCGTATCCCCGCGTCCTTCCTGGGAACGGTGGCTGGCCCGGCGTTCGCAATGAGGGACGGGCGTGATGCTCTCCGCCCTCTCCATCGCCGCCGCCGTCGCCCTCTCCTCTCCCGCCACGCTGCCCGGCGCCGTGTACGCGATGCAGCCCTTCGCGGGCCACCTCATCGCCTGCACCACCGAGGGCCTGGAGGTGCTCACCTCCGATGGTCAGCCCGTGCGCGTGCTCGGCACGGAGGAAGGGCTGCCGGGCACCACGTGCCTCGCCCTGGAGGTCGCCGGTGAGCAGCTCTTCGCCGCCACGGACGCGGGCATCGTCTCGCTCGACTCCGACTTCCACCTGGAGCCCGTGCTCGACGTGAGCTGGCAGGCCCTGCCGCCCGCCGAGGAAGCGAGCGCCGCCGAGTACGTGGAGCGTTTGGGCCTGCTCGCCAAGGTGCTGCCCCCGGACGCCACGTACACGGTGCTGACCTCGCGGTACGCGGGCACCGCCGACGGACGTGTGCTGGAGTTGGGCACCGAGCGCGCCTGGAGCGTCGCCGGTGCGGTGCGGCTCATCGAGGAAGAGCGTCAGGGCGTGCAGGTCGTCGCGGGTGACGGCGCGTTCTTCATCGACACCCAGGGCCGACTCGCCTCGCGCTGACACCCAGGCTCCCGGGGACACACCATCCCGGCGCGCACGTGTCGCAGTCGCTGGGCCGGCTGGCCTCCCGCTGACGTCCACGGGTCCGCCCTCCCCGCGCACACAGGCGGAAAGTCGGGGAGCAGGCAGGCGTTCCCGTTCGCTGCACCCCGGAGCCCTTTGGCTGCACCGGTTCGGAAGGGGCCCTGGCGCGGGCGTAGACTCAGGCCGCCGTGGAATCCACCTCTCCCGCCCTGCCGTCCTCCGCCGTGACGCCGCGGCCGGTGTCCTCCGTGTCCGCGCCGTCCGGGCTGCTCCGGCTGTTGCGCCGCCTGCCGCCGCTCCTGCTCATCTGGGCCGTGCCGGGCATCATCGGCGCGAGCCAGAACTACATCTACGCGCAGGCCAAGGACCCCACCTATCCGTTCAGCCGGGCCCTGATGATGATTCTCCCGGCCTGGGAGTACTGGGCCTTCGCCACCCCGCTCATCCTCTGGCTGGGACGGCGCTGGCGACTGGAACGTGGCGCCTGGCCCCGAAGCCTCGCGGTCCACGTGTCCACGTTCTTCTCGCTCATGCTCCCCCACGTGGTCCTCGTCCACACCGTCTCCAAGGCCTGTGGAGAGCAGTGGTACATCGACAACCCACTGCCTCAAATCCTGCCGATGATGCTGAGCAAGTACATCGTCACCGACCTGCTCATCTACGGCGGCATCCTCTCCGTCGGCTACGCCGTGGAGTACCACCGCCGCTACCGCGAGGGAGAGCTGGCCCAGTCGCAGCTCGAGACGCGCCTGGTCCACGCCCAGCTCGACGTCCTTCGCGCCCAGCTCCACCCGCACTTCCTCTTCAACACGCTCAACGCCATCTCCGTCCTCGTGCGCAAGCAGGACACCGCCGGCTCCATCCGCATGCTCACCGGCGTGAGCGAATTGCTGCGCATGGCCCTCAACAACACCGGCCGGCAGCACGTCCCGCTCCACGAGGACCTCGACTTCCTGGAGCGCTACCTCGACATCGAGCAGACCCGCTTCCAGGACCGGCTCCAGGTGGTCCGCGCCATCGACCCCGCCACGCTCGGCGCGCTCGTGCCCAGCCTCATCCTCCAGCCGCTGGTGGAGAACGCCATCAAGCACGGCCTCTCCGCCCGCTCCGGTGCCGGACGCGTGGAATTGCGCGCCTCGCGCGAAGGAGCGCGGCTGGTGCTGGAGGTGCTCGACGACGGCCCCGGACTCGCGCCCGGCTGGGACACCCATGACGGCTGCATCGGCGTGGCCAACGTGCGCGCCCGCATGCACCAGCTCTACGGAGACCGCCACACCTTCACGCTGGAGAACCGCCCCGGAGGCGGCGTGCGTGCCCGCCTGGAGCTGCCCTTCCAGTCCGCCTCGGAGCAGGTGCCCGTGTCATGAACGTGCCCGCCAGCATCCGCACGCTCGTCGTGGATGACGAGCCCCTGGCGCGCGAGGGCCTGCGCCTGCTGCTCGCCACGGACCCGGAGGTCAGCGTGGTGGGCGAGGCCGGCAACGGTCCGGAGGCCGTGCGCCTCATCCGCGAGCAGCGGCCCGACCTCGTCCTGCTCGACGTGCAGATGCCCGAGCTCAACGGCTTCGAGGTGCTCGCCCACCTCGGCCCCACCGAGGTCCCCGCCGTCATCTTCGTCACCGCGTACGACCGCTACGCCCTGCGCGCCTTCGACATCCACGCGCTCGACTATCTCCTCAAGCCCTTCCGGGACGACCGCTTCCACGACGCCGTGGGCCGCGCCAAGGCGCAGATTCGCCAGGCGCGCATGTCCGACCTCAGTCAGCGGCTCTTGTCCGTGCTCTCCACCTACGGCGACCGTGAAGTCACGCCGCCTCCGGCTCCCGCGCCCGCCGCCGCGCCGGAGCCATGGGTGCACCGGCTCGCCATCCGCGACACGGGGCGCGTGGTGTTCCTCGACGTGGACGAAATCGAATACATCGAGGCCGCCGACTACTACGTGCAGATTCACGCGGGCGGGAAGGCGTACCTCCACCGCGAGACGATGCAGAGCCTGGAGGCGCGCCTGGACCCGGAGCGCTTCATGCGCATCCACCGCTCGGCCATCGTCAACTCGCGGCGCATCCGCGAGCTGCGCAACGAAGGCCGGCGAGACCTGGTCGTGGTGCTCACCGGCGGCGCCGAGCTGCGCGTGGCCCGCAGCCATCGCGAGAAGTTCCAGCACCTGCGCTGAAGCCCGTTCGCCGCATGAGGGGGCCCGTTCGCCGCACGCCCGTCCCCACCGGCTGAACACTCCAGCGCCGCGCCCCTCCCGAGGGCACTGTGTCTCCCGCAACACCGTTACCCGGAGGCACACCCCATGCTGCACAAGTCCCTCGTTTCCTCGTTCCTCGCACTCGGTCTGTCGCTCGCCCCCGCCATCGCCGCCGCAGGCGAGGGTGCCGAGTGCCACCAGGGCCAGCTGTCGCTCCAGTCCCTCGTGGACAAGCACCTGAAGGCCGTGGGCGGCAAGGAGCGACTCAAGGCCGCGAAGTCCTTCCAGGTCACCAGCATCTCCCGAGACGGCGAAACCGTCACCACCTCCACCGTGCAGCGCGCGCGTCCCAACCTCGTGCGCTACGACATGGAGAAGAACGGCACCCGGACGAGCAAGGTGTTCGACGGCCAGCACGGCTGGATGGTGGAGGGCTCGGCGGCGCCGCAGCGGCTGGACAAGGAGAAGAGCGCGACGATGGCCGAGTACGCGGCCTTCGATGACGCCCTCGTGGACCCGAAGGCCCAGGGCGTGGCGCTGAAGCTGGACGGCGTGGAGCAGGTGAACGGCGCGCCCGCGTTCAGGCTGGTCCTCACCCGGGGTGGCAACACCGAAGTCCGCTTCATCGACCAGCAGTCGTTCCTGGAGGTGCGCCGCACCTCTACGGGAACGCACGAGGGCAAGGCGTACAACAAGACGGCCTTCTTCTCCGACTACCGCGACGTGGACGGCATCAAGCTGAGCCACCGCGTGCAGTGGGAGGCCGACGGCAAGAAGGGCGAGAAGGTCATCCAGAGCGCCCACTACGACGCGCCCATCGAGGCCTCGGTGTTCAAGCCGGCGGCCCCGCGCAGCTGAGCCGCGCCTGACGCCTCTGCGCCCGGAGGGGGCTCGGTGCTCCCTCGGGATGCGTGCGCGGTGACTCCGCTCGGTCACTGAATTCCTTCTTCCACGTCCGGCATATGGCACCCCCTCCCGTCCTCCTCCTGGCGCTCGCAGTCACCTCGGTACAGTCCGAGCCGACCTCCTCCGGCCTCCCCGCGGCCGTCGTCCAGCCGCGAGGGGAGGACGCGATGCTCACCCCCGTGCCGCCGGCGCCCCGGCTGGTGAAGACCTGGGACGAGGCGCTCACCCTCGTGCGCGAGCGCTCCACGGACCTGCGAGGCGCGGAGGCCGGGGTGGAGCGCGCCGGTGGTCGCTGGCGCCAGGCGCTGGGCACGCTGCTGCCCAATGCACGCGCGCAGGCTGGCGTAGCGCATGACCTGCTCAATCCGGATGTCGCCTCGGGCGTGAGCCCGGGGGCCGCTGGCGACGGCCGCACCGCCACCACGCCCGTGGCCACCCTCACCGCGACGCTGACGCAGTCGGTGGTGGACCTGAGCG
>NZ_JAAIYA010000149.1 GCF_010894405.1 Pyxidicoccus caerfyrddinensis | reverse complement strand
TAGAGTTTGATCCTGGCTCAGGATGAACGCTAGCTACAGGCTTAACACATGCAAGTCGAGGGGCAGCAGGACGATAGCTTGCTATTGTTGCTGGCGACCGGCGCACGGGTGAGTAACGCGTATCCAACCTTCCCTATAGTAGAGAATAGCCCGGCGAAAGTCGGATTAATGCTCTATGTTCTTCTTTGATGGCATCTGACGAGAAGCAAAGGTTTACCGCTATAGGATGGGGATGCGTCTGATTAGGTTGTTGGCGGGGTAACGGCCCACCAAGCCCACGATCAGTAGGGGTTCTGAGAGGAAGGTCCCCCACATTGGTACTGAGACACGGACCAAACTCCTACGGGAGGCAGCAG
>NZ_JAAIYA010000148.1 GCF_010894405.1 Pyxidicoccus caerfyrddinensis | reverse complement strand
GCAGGCTCACATCGAGCACCGCGAGTTCGAGTACGTGCGCCATGGGAAAGTGAACTTCCTGGCCCTGCTGGTGGTGCACGCGGGCACCATGCGGGGCTGGTGCCTGGAGAAGAACGACGGGGGGCGTGCCTGCGCGCAGTCCTGCCCCAACTGCTGCACCCCTACCGCAAGGCTCAACGGGTCCACCTCATCTGGGATGGAGGCTCCATCCACATCGCCGAGGATACGAGCGACCTGCCGCGCCGCTACCGCCACGTGCGTGTCCTCGTGACGCCACCTCATGCCTCGTGGCTCAACCAGGCCGAGTTGCTGCTGCGGGCATTCAGCGCGTGCTACCTGCAGCGCGGAGATTGGAGGCGCCGGCGCCGCTCAGACTTCATCGCCCACCTCGATGCAAGCTGGCCCGAGTACAACCGCCTCTACG
>NZ_JAAIYA010000147.1 GCF_010894405.1 Pyxidicoccus caerfyrddinensis | reverse complement strand
CGCCCCTGGCGGCGATTGAGGCCGTGGAGCAGCTCGACCTGGGTGGATTCCCGAAGGCCTCTCTTTCTCCAGAACTGGCGCGCTACACCCATCTTCGGAGGCTCGACCTCTGGGAGAACGGCCTGGAGGAGTTGCCTGACGAGGTCTTTTCGCTGCGGAGCCTGGAAGTGCTTTATGTCTCGGACCCACTCCGCAGACTCTCACCGAAAATCGGCAACCTCACGAACCTCCGACAGTTGAGACTGGCTGGCAACGCCCTGGAAGCCTTGCCCGAAACCCTCACCCAGTTGAAACGACTGGAGTTGCTCGAACTGGACAGCAACTGCCTGGGACGGTCGCCCGATTTTCTGCTGGAGCTGCCATCCCTGCGGGAGGTGCGCCTGAGCTGGGACGAATCGGAACCATTCAACGAACGGATTCTGAAGG
>NZ_JAAIYA010000146.1 GCF_010894405.1 Pyxidicoccus caerfyrddinensis | reverse complement strand
CTTCTCCCATCAACTTGAGCAAGGACTTCACCGTGGTGGCCCGGAGCGCTGGCATGTCCACCGGATGCAGGAGCACGACGTCCGCTCCGGCCTCCATCGCCGCGTCCAACCCCACCTTCACCGAGGCCATCTGGCTGTCCTTCCACTGCTCGGACTCCACCAGGTCCAGCCCCGGATGCTGCTCGCGCACGGCCTCAGCATCCTTCCCCACCACACCCAGCACCTGACAGCTCGCCTTGCCAAAGGTCGACGCCAGCGACTGAAGGAAGCTCTTGTCGCCTTCGTGCAGGATGAGCGCCTTGGGGTGGGCCATCCGCCGGGCCTCGCCCGATGCGAGGATGATCGCCACTGCCTTCATACCAAGCCTCCTCCGTCCCCCGGGGAATCGAGTGCCAGCTGGCCCGGGGCCACCGGGAACAGGCTGTG
>NZ_JAAIYA010000145.1 GCF_010894405.1 Pyxidicoccus caerfyrddinensis | reverse complement strand
GTGGTGCCCACGGAGATGAAGATGGGCATCGGGCTGACGCTGGCCATCGTGCTCTATCCCTCCATCGCGCACACCGTGACGACGGTTCCCCTGACGGCGCTGCCCTACATCGCGCTGATGGCCAAGGAGGTCTTCATCGGGTTCTGCATGGCGTTCATCGTCAGCAGCGTCTTCGAGGCGGCGCGCATCGCCGGCACCCTCACGGACACCATGGCGGGCAGCAACAATGCCCAGCTCTACGTGCCGCAGCTCGGCCAGCAGGTCTCGCTCTTCTCCAACCTCAAGGTGCAGCTCGCCGTGGTGTTGTTCCTCACCCTGGACGGGCACCACCTGGTCATCAGTGCCCTGGCGGAGAGCCTCGCCGTGGTGCCGCTGGATGGCTTCCCAAGCTTCAGCCAGGGCTCGTGGACCTTCTTCGACCTGCTGGCGCGGG
>NZ_JAAIYA010000144.1 GCF_010894405.1 Pyxidicoccus caerfyrddinensis | reverse complement strand
CGGGCGGCTGGACCTGCTCGTCAACAACGTCTGGGGAGGTTACGAGCAGTATGACGGCCCCGACTTCGACCTGCCGTTCTGGGAGCAGCCCACGGAGAAGCGCTGGCAGGGCATGTATGTCGCCGGCCTGCGCGCGCACTTCCTGTCGAGCCGGTTCGCCGCGCCGCTGCTCATCGTGCGCAAGGCCGACGCGCCTCCGGGCCTCATCGTCAACACGGTGGGCTGGGCCTACGGCGAGTACCTGCGCAACCTGTACTACGACGTCGCCAAGTCCGCGATCATCCGCATGAGCTTTGGCATGGGGCTGGAGTTGAAGAAGCATCACGTCGCGGCGGTGGCCCTGGCACCGGGCTTCATGCGCACCGAGCGAGTGATGGCCGAGCACGCCAAGGGTCCCTTCGACCTGAGCGGCACCGAGTCACCCGAGTACGGAG
>NZ_JAAIYA010000143.1 GCF_010894405.1 Pyxidicoccus caerfyrddinensis | reverse complement strand
GAGCGTCTGGCCTTCATGCTGGAGGACAGCGGCGCCGAGGCACTGGTGACGCAGTCCCCGCTGCTGGAGCGCTTCCCCGAGGCGCACCGTGCCCGCGCGCTCTGCCTCGACACCGAGAAGGACGCGCTGTCACGCGAGAGCGCCGAAGCGCCCGTGACGGGCGTGGCCGCGCATCACCTGGCCTACCTGCTCTACACGTCCGGCAGCACCGGCCTGCCCAAGGGCACCGCCGTCGAACACCGGAGCGTCGCCAACCTGGTGACGCACGAGGCGGTGGCCTACGGCATCGGGCCCGGAAGCCGCGTGCTCCAGTTCGCCAACCTGGCCTTCGACCTGTCGGTGGAAGAGGTGTTCACCACGCTGACCTCCGGGGCCACGCTGGTGCTCGCGCCGCTGGAGAAGCTCATGCCGGGAGCGCCCCTGCACCAACTGCT
>NZ_JAAIYA010000142.1 GCF_010894405.1 Pyxidicoccus caerfyrddinensis | reverse complement strand
ACGCGCGGGTCCTCCAGCGGCGCGTTCGCCAGCGGCGCGAGCACACCCCGGTTCCACTCCACGACCGGGGACATCAGCTCCGCGACAACGATGCGGGCACCCGGTCCCAGGCGGTCGAGCACCGCGCGGACCGTGAATCCGAAGCCCAGCCCGCCCACGAGCACCCGGGCGGGCGCGTCCGCCGCGAAGTTCGCGCAGCCGGCGTCGGCCATGGCCATCTCAGAGCCATGCTGGCGGCTGGACATCAACGTCTGGCCGCGCACGCGCAGCACGTACTCATCGTCCCGCTTGGCGAGCACGACCTCGCCCACATCCGGCAACTGCGCTCGCTCCACTGTTTCCCAGGGCTTCATGCCAGCGCTCTTCGCGCGACCGGGCCTCCGGGTCAAGTCGCCGCCTTGACACCCCGGGACGTGCCTGCGAAATGCGGACGACC
>NZ_JAAIYA010000141.1 GCF_010894405.1 Pyxidicoccus caerfyrddinensis | reverse complement strand
GCACGTACACCTGTTCATTGGCGAGCCGGGGCGGCCCGCGTACCACGTCGATGACGTCGTGTTCGACGGCGAGTTTGGCGTGACGCCGCGCTACCGCGAGAAGCAGGAGCTTCGCGGTGGAAGTGGCATCGTGAAGCTGTCGCGCACGGCCTCTGGCGTGTGGCTCGCGCGCCGGGACATCGTCCTGGAGCGTCACCCCTGAGGCGCGTGCGCGGGGTGCTCAGAACGGCGCCAGGCGGAAGGCTTCCATGAGGAGCGGCAGGGGGCGCGCGCTCCACAGCACGGCCCACTGTCGTTCGTTCACGCCTCGCATGTAGACATCGCCCAGGTACAGCGCGACGGCGGCGCGGGCCTCCAGGTCGATGAGGAGCGCGCCCGGCTCACCCGCCACCGAGAAGTGCCGGTCATCCGTGGCCGTGACGAGCACTTCTTGTCCGTCCTC
>NZ_JAAIYA010000140.1 GCF_010894405.1 Pyxidicoccus caerfyrddinensis | reverse complement strand
CCACGCCCCACGTCGTCGCCACCTCGCGACTGGGGGCACCGTAGTGGCCACTCCGGTCGATGGAGTCCTTGTCCGGTGTGTTGGAGAAGAGCGTGCGCCCCAGCACCAGGAAGCCACCCACGGCGGTGAGGACACCCCCCGAGCTCACCGCCCCCGCCGCGCCTGGCGCGGAGCGGGTGGTGATGATGTCCTCGGTGTACTCGGCGTGTTGTTCGGTGCGGCAGATGTCCGCCGTCAAGAAGCGCAGGGAGAGCTGGGGCCACCGCACCTCCGTGCGCGCGAAGGGCATGCGCTCCCCGAGCTGCGTCTCCTGGAGGTACGTGCGCAGGACGGGGCCTCGCTCGGTGCGCCGCTCCATATCCAGGGGCGTACACCCCACCGACAGCACCAACGCCGACGCCACCCACCGCTTCATGGCACTTCCCCCCGGAAAAAGGTCGTAACG
>NZ_JAAIYA010000013.1 GCF_010894405.1 Pyxidicoccus caerfyrddinensis | reverse complement strand
CCGGCGCCGTAAAGCCAGGACCCCTGGTCCGTGGGCACGTCCACACACCGGGCCCGGGCGCCACCCTCTCCCGACAGACTGCCGCCCAGATACCAGTTGAGGCCGTCATTCCAGACGCGGGCGTAGTATGAGTTCGTCTTGAACCCGCCCGTGCCTTCCACCCGCGTGAGGAAGCAGCGCCGCTGCGCGGTGACCGCCCCCAGCAGCCTCGCCGGGTCTCCCGTGAACCAGACGCCATCCAAGGTCCGGTTGGTGGCCGTGTTGATGCACTGCACGCCCTCGCCCAGCGCCTTGCCGTTGTTCGGGTTGATGGCGAGGTACCAGTTCCCGGCGTAGATGTACGCATAGACGCTGCTCGTGAGCCCCGAGGACGAGGGCGTCAGGCTGCCCTGGACGCCCGTGAGGAAACAGGTGCGACCCACGGAGGTCCCCATGTCGAGCTGGGTCCACCCAGTGGAGCCCCACCAGTACGAGCCCCCCAGCACGACGCCCTGCTCGGTCTGCTCCACGGCCTCGCTGGGCGCCTCGGGCACGTCGCCCTCGGGCTGGCCCTGCTCGGGCAGCTCGCCCTCGGGCTGGCCCTGCTCGGGCAGCTCGCCGCCACAGCCCACCGCGAAGGCGGCAAGGGGCATCGCCATCAACGCCTTCCCCATCCCCTCCTGACGGTGGAGTCGAACTCTTGTGATGGGGAATCCGAAGGCCTGTGCGCCGCGAGCGGCGCCAGCACGTCGGCCTCGCCGCTCGTCATGTGTCCACCGGTACTGCTACTTCATGCGCACCGTGACGGTGTTGGTCGCGGTGTTGAGCGTGAGGAAGCCCCTCTGGAACTCACTCTCGCGCCCGCCGGTGACGGCGTACTCGTCCGTCAGCGGGTAGCCCAGCGTGCTGCGCTCCCAGCCCAGCGACTCCCACTTCGCCCGAATCGGGCCATGCACCTCGTGCGCTCCCGTCGCCGCCGTCCAGTAGATGCTTCCATTCTGGAAGTGGTTGAAGCGGCCCACCCCATCCGGCGTCGTCGTCTCGTCCGTCGTCGGGTAGCCCAGCAGCCCCGCCTCCCGGCTCAACGCCACCCACCGGGCGTTGATGTCGCCAACCACCGCGTGTGCGCCCGTCGCCGGCGTGAAGTAGATGCTTCCCTTCTGGAAGTGGTTGAAGCGCCCCACTCCGTCCGGCGCCGCCTGCTCGTCCGTCACCGGGTAGCCCAGGTAGCTCTTCTCCCACCCCAGCTCCGCCCACTTCGCATGGACGAGTCCGCGCACCTCGTGCGCTCCCGTCGCCTGCGTCCAGTAGATGCTTCCATTCTCGAAGTGGTTGTAGCGGCCCGTCTGGTCCGGCGTCGCCAGCTCCCCCGTCTTCGGGTAGCCCAGCACGCCGCGCTCCCAGCCCAGCTGCTCCCACTTCGCACGAATGTCCCCGTGCACCTCCCAGGCCCCCAGCTCCTGCGTCCAGTAGATGCTGCCGCGCTCGAAGTGGTTGTAGCGGCCCCGGCCGTCCGGCGTCGTCAACTCGTCCGTGAGCGGATAGCCCAGCACGCCCCGCTCCCAGCTCAGCTGCTCCCACCTGCCACGGATGGCGCCCAGCACCACGTGCGCGCCCAGCGTCGGCGTCCAGTAGATGCTGCCACGCTCGAAGTGGTTGAAGCGACCCACTCCATCCGGCGTGGCCAGCTCACCAACCTGGCACGCCCCCAGCAGCACGGGACCGTTGACCGCGTTGTACTTCGCCTTGATGTCCCCCATCAGCACGCAGCCCGTGCCGCAGTGCGAATTGGCCCGGGCGAGGTAATCCCGCCAGGGCCAGTTGGCACCGGGATCCGTGCGGTCATACGGCTGGAGCTTGCCGTGCCCCACCACGTGGTAGCTGTCGCGAGGAATCCCGTGGTCACGCGTGATGTCGCACAGCAGCCGGGCCGAAGCGTCGATCTGCCCCACCGGCCAGTTCACCGTCGACGCATACCCGCCGTGCTCGATGCCGATGGTGAAGTCGTTGGCGCTTCTCCCGTTCAGCCCGCACTCCGCCCCGCTGTTGTTGCTGCACTGGTAGGTAGCGCCGATGTGCCAGCCCCGGCTCCCGTCGCGCACGAGCTGGCTGATCTCCCCTCCGTCCTCGCGCACCACGTAGTGCGCGCTCACTTGCGAGCTGGGGTTGGTCAGCCAGCTCCAGCACCCCGAGTAGCTGCTCTCACAGGTGTGGATGATCACCATCTTCACCCCCATGGGCCGGGAGTTGTAGTTGGGCGAGGGCCGCCACACGGCCGGGGCGTAGTCCGGACCGGCGAGCGCCTGGGCCTGCTGCCCCAGCTCCCCTTCGGCCAGGCCCTGTCCACTCGCGGCCCACTCCTTCGACAGCGTCCCGAGTCCCAGGCGGGCCACCCGGAAGACCTCGTCGTGGACGAAGCTGCGGCGCCCTGCCTCGTCCTGGATGCCGGACACCTCGGCCACCGCCGGTGCCCACTTCGCCGCCTGCGTCCGGTCCACCTTCAGTGCATTCGCGCGGCGCGACAGCAGCGCCGCCGCCGCACGGACGTGGGAGCGCGCTTCGGTCCTCGCCTGCTCCGCCGTGACGCCGGCCAGCTTCGCGCCCTCCTCGAGCTGCGCTCTCGTGAGCGCCATCAGTCCGTAGACGGCCGGGCGGCCCTCGAACTCCTCGGCGCCCTCCACCATCTGGTAGCGCGTCTGCACGAAGGAGATGGACTTGAGGAGCGCGGGCGGCACATCGAACTCCGCGCCGGCCTCCTTGAAGAGCGCATCGAAGGACTCATCCTCGCGGGCGGCGTCCTCCGTCCCAGGCGCTTCCCTCGGCATGGTGGGGACCGCGGACGCCTGCTGCGGCGGCTGCTCGTCCATGCCACACGCCTGCGTCAGCGCCAGCGAGGCGGCGAGCACGACAATTCCTGGCCTCTTCTTCATCGATTCCTCCGGACTTCGTCACGCGAGTCGTGGCGGCTCCAAGGAGCCCAAAGACAGGCGCACGGGGGAGCCAAGAAGAAGGAGGATACGCTTCTATTGGCGTCCAAGAAATCAAGAAAGAACGATTAAGCCAGAGATTCTGGGTCTCCAGTTCCAAGGCTGAATACAAATACTCAGGGAGAGGCTTCAGACCGCGTCCTGGATGTTCCCCAGGTACGTGTCGATGCCGTGCTTGCCGTCAGGGGCGAACACGTCCGGGTCCGTCCCCGCGGAGTCGAACGTGTGGATGGTCGCGCCCTCCGGGGCCTGCCTGGACGAACCCCCGTTGAGGCCGCCAATGCCGGGGAAGAGCCCGGACACGATGCCACTGACGATGTCCGTGACGGGGTTGAACTCGTGCGTGCCCAGCCACGTCGGCACGGGGTCCTGTTTGTTGACGTAGAAGGTGTAGTTCGGCCCGTCCGGGAACGTCTTGCCCGCGCCCGCGAACATGGAGACGTTGATGTTGCCGAGCAGCTCCTCGCGCTTCTCGCGGTTGCCGTCGCCGAGGATGGGCAGGTTGCCCCAGAAGCCGCCCATGTCGTCCTTGATGCGGTGGTCCACCTCCCGCAGCGCGCTCGCCACGATGGCACCGCCCTGGCTGTAGCCCGTGACGTTGACCTTATTGCCCGCCTGCAGGTCGTTGTAGATGGCGTCCGCCAGCGTCTGCGCCGCCTTGTTGTCACCGATGCCCAGCCGGTCCATGCCCGTCTGCGCGACGTCCGCGGCAAGGCCCTCCGTGGCGTTGTAGACGGGCACCACGTTGGTGCCCGTCTCGTTCGCCATCTTCTGGGCATCGCTCGTGGCGCTGCCCGGCGGCGTGACGATGCCGTTGACGTGGTACGTCGTCGGCGTCGGGCTGGCGATGGCCTGCTCCGGCTGGAACGGCGGCACCTCCGAGACGGAGAACCTGTCCGGCGGATAGGCGTAGCCGTCCGAGCCCAGGTACATGCCGTCGTACGTCTTGGGGTCGGCGTTCGCGTCGATCTTCAACGCGCCGCGCGCCACCTTCGTCGCCTCGTCCAACATCACCGTGCCGGCTTGGACCGTGCCCCGGTTGGACTGGATGGGGGGCAGGTTCGCGTTGCCACCGGTGGAGGCCTTGGCCGAGGCGCTCGCCCCCACGAACACGTCCGAGCTCGACTGGGAACGGGCCACCTGGTTCCTTGCGTCCACGGGCGCCGCCTTCGGCTCCGGAGGGCGCGGCGTCACCGGGCGGATCAGCCCCTTTCCAACTCCGTTGATGGTCATGGCTGAGGGGCTCCTGGCTCTCGGGGTGCAGGGAGTTATCGAGACCTGAGAGAAGAAGTTGCCCCGTCAGGTCAAGACGTTGACGTAGAGGGCCGGCGTGCGGCGCTCGGTGGCCCGCTCCACCACATGGCCCAGGCGCAGACCGTGCGTGACAATCACAATGTGGGGTGCTCCACCGTCTCTCGAATCGTCGGATTTCCTCGAGCCGTCTCCAGGGTCGCCGCGGGTGTGGCGACCCGCCACGACCTGACCGATGCGGTGGACATCTGGTGGACGGCTCCTGCTCGCACTAGCGTTTTTGCCGCTACCTCGCCGGGAGGCTCGCTCATGACGTCACGTCGGTTGATTGCCCCACTGCTGTCGCTGGGCCTGTCCGCGGTGGTGGTGATGCTCGCGGTGGGAAATGGCTGCAAGAGTCTGGGCACCAGCGCCCGCCCCGAGGTCGGGGCCACGTCCGCCTCGCTGTCCACCCCGGTGACATGCCCACAGGGGTTCCGCACCTTCACCCTGACGAACCAGGCGACCCAGACGGTGTGGATCGGCCAGACGGCGGGTGCGGCGCCGCCTCCCTTCAACTGCACGGACGACAGTGACTGCGGCCCCAATCAGCAGTGCAACAATCCGGGCTGTACCAGCAGCGCGGACTGCAACTCGGGCAACATGTGCGACACCCGCACGGGGCAGTGCATGGTGGCGCCCAGCACTCAGTGCAACGGCACCGCGAAGCCTGTCACCGTCGACCTGCCCATGCCGCTGTGCACGGGGGCGAAGCAGGTGGCCCCCTGCACGGGGTGTAGCGCCGAAAACTGTGACACGGCGACGGGCCTGTGCATGTGCGCCAGCGGAGGTCAGAGCGCGTGTCCCTCCGGGACGACCTGCTCCAGCACGGTGCAGGAGTGCAGCCTCGCCAACGGAGGCACCTGCTACTTCCAGCAGGTCATCCCCGGTGAGAATCAGGGGTGCAGCGCGGCGAGCCCCACCTGCCCGTCGGGCCAGAGCTGCGACGTGGCCCTGGGGCTGTGCCAGTACCCGGCCACGGACGGCGGCGTCCCCCTGGACGCGCTCGAGCTGACGACCGGCGAGACGGCCACGCTGTGCATGCCTTCTTCGCTTCCCACCGCCTTCTCCAGCCTCCAGCCCGAATACACCTCCTGCACCCAGGACTCGCAGTGCCAGAGCAACCGGTGTCTCCTGGCCAGCGGGGGTGCCATCTCCAACCCGCCGACGGACTGCCCGGCTGGAGGCACCTGCCTGTGCCGGTCCGTCGTGGGGTGGAGCGGCGGCATCTTCGGGCGCCTGGGCTGCCAGGCCGACGGCACGAAGTGCCAGAGCGCGGACTGCGGCAACGCCCCCGGCCAGCCCTGCCCGCTCGGCAAGGGCGGCACCAACCCGTTCTCCTCCGCCGAGTTCACCCTTCAGCCCAACGCCCTCGACTTCTATGACGTCACCATCATCAACGGGGCGAACGTCAGCATCCAGATGGGGCCGCGTGGCGACGGCGGCTTCGCGCCGGCCTCCCCGCCCTCGCCCTACTCCTGTGGAAATGCCGGCGGCACGAGCGCCCAGGGCACCGCGGACGCGGGCATGCTGGAGGCCTGCTCCTGGAAGTTCACGCCGGACACGAGCACCGGGCTCCCCGCCGACTACTCCGTGCTGCTGCGCGCCGTCACGCTGCCGGTATGCACGAGCAGCAGCGACTGCGCGTCGGGCACGAGCTGCGTCAACAACCTGTGCCAGCCGACGCTGACGAAGTGCAGCACCACCAAGCCCTACTGTGCGGGCAACGCGGTGTGCAGCAACCCCAACAACCCCGCCGTCGGCTATTGCAGCACCTGCCAGGCGGACAGCGACTGCTCGGCTGACGCGGGGACGCCGACGTGCGGCACCACGTTCCTGCCGGGCATCGGCAACATGACTCCGCTCATCCAGGCGTGTGGCAGGTCCATCGGCTGGTGGTCCTACGAGGACCTGTGCTCGGCGCTGCCCGGCTACAGCTACGGCCCCCTCAACTGCTCGCAGACGATGACCGTGGGCACGGTGCAGGACACGCTGACCAACCTCTTCGGGTGCGCCGGGCAGTTCTCCAGCTCCTGCTACAACGCGACGGCCGGAAACAGCCCGGCCTGCTGTGGCTGCGCGACCTTCCCGGGCAACAAGACGGGGAGCTTCTGGCCCACCACGCTGGAGGCTGGCAACAACCCGGCCCAGGCGGACGCCGGGCAGTGCGTCAACAACAACACGGTGTGGGCCCAGAGCGTCCAGCCCTGGCTCGCCTTCCTCAAGCAGGCCTGCCCCACGGCCTATACGTATGCCTACGACGACGTCACCAGCACCTTCACGTGCATGACGCCGGGGACCGGCGGGGCGGATGGCGGGGCGCCCAACGCCGTGGGCTACGGCATCGTGTTCGGGGACGTGAACTAGGACGTCCAGGGCCCTGATGACGGGGACGTGCGCCCGAGTCGTACCGGGCGCACGTCCAGGTGATCTGCCCCCCGTTCTTCACCTCTTTCGCCGGCCCGGTGCCTTGAGCGCACGGGCCGGCGGGCCGCGTCCCGTCAGGGGTCGCGGAAAGTGGTGGTCGCGACAGGGCCCGTCAAGGTCAGCGCGGGGCGGTCCGCGCGCAGCAGCATGAAGCCTCCGACCGAGTCGCGGGCGAGGAGGTCATCGTCTCCGTCTCCGTCCGCGTCCGCCATGAAGTAGCGGTTCGGATCAGTCCAGCCCCATGAATCCGACATGAAGGTGGTGGCCAGCGTGGTGCTCAGGGCCAGATAGGTCGGCTCGGCGCGCAGTGCCACGAAGCTGCCCGACGCGAAGCGCAGCACCAGGTCCTTGTCGCCGTCCCCGTCGTAGTCCATGACGTAGAAGCGGTTGCCCTCGTTCCAGCCGTTCGCATCCGAGAAGGTGGAGTTGCTGTAGAGCGCGGCCGTCAAGGTTAGGTGCGTCACGTCCGAGCGCAAGGCGCCGAAGTCACCGAACGCGTTCCGGGTGATGAGGTCGTCGTCGCCGTCCCCGTCGTAGTCCGCGGCGAAGAATCGGTGGCCGTCGTTCCAGCCGTTCACATCCGAGAGGCTGGTGGTCGCCAGCACGCCGCCGTAGGTGAGCTGGGTGACGTCCGAGCGCAGCGCGATGAAGCTTCCGGCGCTGTAGCGGCCCACAAGGTCATCGTCGCCGTCCCCATCGTAATCCATGACCCAGAAACGGTTGCCATCGTTCCAGCCGTTCGCGTCCGTCAGGTTCGCGTTGAAGTAGAGGACGCCGGCGTTCACGAAGGAGGTGCCATTGGAGCGCAGGGCGGTGAAGGTGCCGAACGCGTCGCGTGCAATGAGGTCGTCGTCGCCATCTCCGTCGTAGTCGGCCACGAAGAAGCGGTTGCCGCTGGACCACCCCGTGGCATCCGTCATGCCCGTGGTGATGAGGTCTCCGCTCACGCGGGTGTAGCTGCCGCCGCTGGCCCGGTAGGCGAAGAACTCGCCACCGGGTCCACGAATGACGAGGTCGTCATCGCCGTCTCCGTCGTAGTCCATGGTGAAGAAGCGGTGGTCCACGGGATAGGTAGGGTCCGGGTACAACCCCGCGACCGCATCGATGTCGCCGCTGCTCAGCGCCACGCGCTGGCCGATGGTGGCCCCGGGCGTCAACACCACGATGGTGGCCTGTCCGTTGGAAGAGAAGTCGAAGGCGCCGTAGTGCATGATGGAGCCGTAGTCATAGGCTCCCAGGTCGTCTCCGTCGGTGATTTGCTGGTCGAAGTTGTGCTCATGACCCGCTTGGACATTGGCAATCTGGATGGTCACGAAGCTGTTGCGATCCTCGCGGCTCTGCTCATGCCACAGGCCGAGAGCGTGACCGATTTCATGGATGGTATTCCCGGTACTGCAGCCGCCCGCCAGGTTGACGAACTGCTGACCTCCCCTCTTGCCCACGGACGAGCTGCATCCCGCTCCCGGTTGGAAGGTGACGAAGTTGGGAAAGAGCGCCGCGTTGGTCGCGTCCCGAAGGATGAAACGCACATTGGTGCGCTCCTGCCAGTGACGGATGGCGGCAGTCACCCGGCCCTGGGTGGGCAGCGTTGGATCGATGGTGTAGGGCACCAGCGCGTTGGGCCAGCGATAGCCAGCGCCGCTGATGGCCACGCCCTGGGCGGAGACCTCCCCGGGTTGCTTCGGCAGATCCGAAACCCGTCCGAGAATGATATCCCCCTCGAAGACGGCGACGCCGTCCACGTCCGCGTATCGTAGCTCCCGCGGCTGGCTCCCCGAGCCGATGCGCAGATACGTGGTGCGCACCGGCGCGTCGGCGGACACCCAGTTGCTCTCCGCAGCGGATTCCGCGAAGGGGACAGTCGACTCCTCGGGGGCACATGCCGTGAACGCCAGCACCGCGCATGCAACAGACCACTTTTGCAACGTCATCTCTCTGCTCCTGGCCGGGTAGGTATCAAGCGAGGCCGCTGCCTGCGGCCTCGCGAGCGCGCCGCTGCGACGCAGGAGCAGGAGTAGCGGGCGGGGGGCCGTGGCCGCGTCATCCGAAAGGATGACGGTCCCCCAAAGCGCGGGCCTCGCGGATGGGCGGGATAGAAGCCCTGTTGAGGGTGAGGGCTGGAGCGGAGGGGCCAGATGGCATCACACGCCTTCGCGAAAACAAACGGGCCCGGCGTGGGGACACCGGGCCCGCGGTCCTGTCACAGCGGCGGCCTCAGCCGCCGAGCGCCACGTTCTCCAGCACGCCCAGCGCGTCGGGGACGTGCACGGCGGCGGAGTAGTAGGTGCTCACCAGGTACTGGGTGAGGGCCTGTTCGGTGATGGCCATGCGCTTCACCGTGAGGCTCGGCTCCACCTCGTCGGGGATACCGGCGTTGTGCAGGCCGACGACGCCCTGGTCGTCCTGCCCGGTGCGCATCGCGATGATGGCGGTGGTGTTCTCCCGGCTGATGGGGAGCTTGTCGCACGGGAGGATGGGCACCCCGCGCCATGCCTGCATCTTGTGCCCCTGCACGTCCACCACCGTCGGGTAGAGGCCGCGCTTGTTGCACTCCCGGCCAAACGCCGCGATGGCGCGCGGGTGGGCCAGGAAGTAGCGCGTCTTGCGGCGGCGCGTCACCAGCTCGTCCATGTCGTCCGGCGTCGGTGGGCCGGAGCGGGTGTTGAGGCGCTGCTTGAGGTCGGCGTTGTGCAGCAGGCCGAACTCCGGGTTGTTGATGAGCTCGTACTCCTTGCGCTCCTTCAGCGCCTCGATGGTCAGCCGCAGCTGCTCCTGCGTCTGGCTCATCGGGTCATTGAAGGTGTCGGAGACGCGGGTGTGCACGCGCAGGATGGTCTGCGCCACGCTCAGCTCGTACTCGCGCGGCTTCAGCTCGTAGTCCACGAAGCCACCGGCGATGACCGGCTCGCCGTGGTGGCCCGCCGTCAGGGGGATGGCCGACTGGCCTGTCTTGTCCTGGGGCTTCTTCAGATTTGCCCGGTAGCGCTCCACGTGCGCCTTCAGCGCCGGGGACTGGAGGATGCGGGACTCGAACGCCGCCTGCGGCAGCGCCATCACCGTGCAGGGCGTGACGGCCTTGACGGTGAAGGACCACACGTCGTTCGACTCCACCACCGCCTGGTCGCCGAAGTGGTCGCCGTCCGCCAGCGTGTCCAGCACGACGGGGTCGCCGTACTTGCCCGCGGTCAGCTTCTGCGCCTTGCCGTGCGCGAGGAGGAACACGTGCTCGGCGGGCTGGCCCGCCTCCACGATGGTGTCCCCCGGCTTGTAGTGCTGCTGGGTGAAGAGGCTGGCCAGGGTGCGGATGAGCAGGTCATCCACGTCCTCGAAGCCCCGCAGCAGCGGCAGCTTGAGCAGCTCCTGGGGGATGACCTCCACCTTGACGCCGATGTTGCTGAAGTTCAGGCGGTCGTCGCCCGCGGTGTACGTCAGCCGGCGGTTGACGCGGTACGTGCCGCCCGACACCTGCACCCAGGGCAGCACCCGCAGGAGCCACCGGGGCGAGATGCCCTGCATCATCGGCTGCGTCTTGGTGGTCGTCGCGAGCTGGCGGGCCCCGGCCGTGCTCAGGCTGGTGCCCTCGTGCGCGGCCATGTCCTTGTCTGGATTCGTCATGAAAGCGTCTTCCGATTCCGTGAGGACGTGGGACTACGAGCGGCCCAGCTCCACGCTCTCCAGGATGCCGAGCGCGTCCGGCGTGAGGACCGCCGCGGAGAAGTACGCGGTGACCAGGTAGCTCATGATGGCCTTCTCGTTGATGCCCATGAACCGGGCGTTGAGGCTGGGCTCGATTTCATCCGGGATGCCCGCCTGGTGCAGGCCGACCACGCCCTGGTTCTTCTCCCCCACGCGCATCAACATGATGGAGGTGGTGCGCGACTCGCTGATGGGCAGCTTGTTGCAGGTGAACATGGGGATGCCGCGCCACGCGGGCAGCATGTTCCCATTCACCTCGATGCTGGTGGGGTAGATGCCGCGCTTGTTGCACTCCTGGCCGAACGCGGCGATGGCGCGCGGGTGGGCCAGGAAGAACGACGGCTCCTTCCAGACCGTGGCCAGCAGCTCGTCCATGTCGTCCGGGGTCGGCGCGCCGGAGCGGGTGTGGATGCGCTGCTTGAGGTCGGCGTTGTGCAGCAGGCCGAACTCACGGTTGTTGATGAGCTCGTGCTCCTTGCGCTCCTTCAGCGCCTCGATGGTGAGCCGCAGCTGCTGCTGGGTCTGGTTCATCGGGTCGTTGAAGAGGTCCGCGACACGCGTGTGGATCTGCAGGACGGTCTGCGCGACGGACAGCTCGAACTCGCGGGGGTGCGTCTCGTAGTCCACGTAGGTGCCGGGCAGCACGGGCTCGCCGTGGTGGCCCGCGGCCAGCTCGATGGCCTTCTGGCCGGAGGTGTCCTGCTTCTTCTTGGAGCGGGCCTTGAAGTCCTCGAGGTGCTTCTGGAGCGACGGCACCTGCGCCACCACCGCCTCGAAGGCGGACTGCTGGAGGATGAGCGCGATGACGGGCGTCACGGCCTTCGCGGTGAACTGCCAGAAGTCCTGCGACTCCAGCAGCGCCTGGTAGCTGTAGTGGTCGCCGTCCGCCAGCGTCTCCAGCACCAGCGGCTCACCGTACTTGCCGGTGCCGATGCGGTTCACCTTGCCGTGGGCGATGAGGACGATGGAGTCCGCCTCCTTGCCCGCCTCGGTGATGACCTCCCCGGCCTTGTACTCCTTCTGCACGAAGCGGTTGGCCAGCGCGGTCAGCGCCTCCACGTCCTCGTAGCCGCGCAGGAGGGGCAGCTCACCCAGCTCCTGCGGGATGACCTGCACCTTGGCGCCGGTGCTGGTGAAGGTGACGCGGCCGTCGCCCACCGCGTACGTCATGCGGCGGTTGACGCGGTACGTACCGCCGGACACCTGCACCCACGGCAGCAGCTTGAGCAGCCACCGCGAGGAGATGCCCTGCATCTGCGGCTCGGACTTGGTCGTCGTCGCCAGCTGGCGGGCCGCCAGGGTTCCAAGGCTCAGGTTGTTGTCGTCGTGCTTCTTCGGGTCATTGGACATGGGTCACCCTTCAGGTTTGGGAATCAGGAAGTCTGCGCACTGCCGTTGGAGCTCAGGACCTGCCGTTGCGGAACAGCTCGGCGACGCGCGTCGCGGACATGCCCAGGCCGGAGAGGTTGCCGGTCTTGAGCCTGGGCGTCGCCGCGTCGATGAGCTCGAACTCCTTGTAGCGGTCCACCGCCGCGTGCCACCGGGGGATGCCCGCCATCCACTGCTGGAGCTGCTCCACGTACTTGTTCAGCTTCTCCTGCGCCTTCGCATCCAGGCCGAAGGTGCGGATGACCACCGGCAGCTCCTTGGCCACCAGGTGCTCGAACTGCTTCATGCGCGCGGTCATCAAGTCGTTGACCACGAGCACCGCCGCGTCCTTGTCCACGTCCAGGAACTTCTGGACCACGAGCACGCAGTTGTTGAGCTCGCCCTCGAACTCAATCTCCTTCTGATAGGAGAAGATGTCGTTGACGAAGCAGGCGTAGTCCGCCGCGGAGTTCTCCAGCCCGCGCAGCGTGCGAGTGTTGAAGACGTCCTCCGGTACGGCATCCCCCTTGGACAGCCGCGACAGGCTCATGGTGAGGTCGGAGCCGAACGTCTTGCGGCGCATCTCCACGTAGTCCACGGGGTCCGGCACGCGGTTGAGGATCTGGTTGTTCAACTCCCAGACCCAGCTCTCCGTCATGTCCTGGATGGCCTTGCGGAACAGCGTGCGGCCGCGCGGGCTGAGCGGGCCGGCCGTGCGCGTCCACAGGTCCGCCAGGCCCGCCTCCACCGGGTTGGTGGGCACCGCCGGGTTGGGCGTCTCCACGTCGTCCGGCATGAACTGCGTGAGGCGGGCGTTGAACACCTTCGCCCCTGGCATGTCACGCGTGTGGGCGTAGAGCGCGGGGAAGTAGTCGTCCGCGTAGGTGCCCCACACCAGCCAGCACGACGTGAGGTCCAGCTGCTCCGGCGTCGCGTCCGGGTGGATGAGCGCGCCGCAGAGGGCCACGTCCGCCACGTCGAACTTGTGGTCGTCCCAGATGTAGAGCCCCACGCCGGGCAGCGAGTCCAGCATGCCCATGCGGCGCGCCCAGTCCTTGGAGTTCCTGCGCGCGCGCGCCAGGTGGGGGCTGAGGTACGTGCTGTACGGCATGTAGAACTCCGGCAGCTTCACCGGGCCCACGTGCTGGCGAGGGACGTGGCTGAAGGACTTCGCGCGGGGCCCCAGGCCCAGCGCGCCGGCCGTCAGCGGCAGGCGCAGGGCGGAGGTGCCCAGGCCGCCAGGCAGCGGCAGGGAGAACTCCGCGCGGCGCTCCGTGTTCTTGTTCATGTAGCGGTTGGAGCGCATGTGCCACTCGTGACCGCCGGACTGCCAGTCCTGGAGGCCGCGCAGGTACGTGAGCACCTGGCCCTGCTCCACCGGGTTGAGGCCGTACTCCGCGAAGAGCCAGGGCAGCTCCGTGGCGGCGGTGTTCTCGAACTGCTGGAGCCGGGACGTCAGCAGGTCGTTGACCAGGTCGGCCGCGCGCTGGGTGTCGCAGTCGAGGAACTTCTCCACCACCAGCACGCCGTTGGAGAGCTCACCCTCCTCCAGGATTTCGCGCTCGTAGGAGAACAGGTCGTTGCGCAGGTGGACCGCGTCGGAGAACGTGTCCTTGAAGACGCGCATGGGCCGGCTCTTCACGACGCGGGCGGGAATCTCCGCGGCGACGGCGTGCTCCACCAGGTCCGACGACCAGGGCGCGCCACCGACCTTGCGACGCATCTCGATGTACTCGATGGGGTTGGAGATGCGCGCTTCGCTGATGTTGACGATCTCCCACATCGACTCGTCGAGCAGGTGTTTGGTGTTCTCGAAGAAGCGCCGGCGCCAGTCCATGGACATGGTGGGCACGGTGCGCTTCCACAGGTCCCACAGCCCGCGCTCCACGGCGTTGGTGGGCTCCGGCGGCGTCTGGGACATGTCCAGCGGCATGAACAGCGGCAGCCGGTCCAGGTACGCCTGGCCGCCCGCGATGTCGCGCGGATGCTTGTAGACCTCCAGGAAGTGGTCGTCGAAGTAGAAGACCCAGACGTACCAGTCCGTGATGAGGTCCAGCTCCACGCTCGGTGCCTCCGGGTGCGTGTAGGCGCAGAGCAGCGCGAAGTCCATGCCGTCGAAGCGGCGCTCGGACCAGATTTCGCGGTCCGTCCCGTCACGCGGCGGGCCCAGGATGCCCATCTCGTACGACCACGCCTTGGTGTGGACGCGGGCCGCCTCGAGGCTCGGATTCAGGCGCGCCGGCCAGGGAACGTAGAACTCCGGGAGCTGGAATGGTTGCTTCTGCCGCGCCTTGGACATGCGTGCCCCTCGTCGAATCCAGGGCCCGCCTGTACTGTCATTCAGTTACCAAATCCATGACTGATGGGAGGCGCTGGGGAAAGCTGCGTAATCCAGCCGATAAGGGCATCAGGCGTCAGTCACCCGGCGAGTGCGGTCTGGATCAGCGCGTCGATGATTCTCGCCGTTTCCTCAAAAATTGGTGCGGCGATTCCCCGAGGAGTGTCGTCCACGTCCCCCGTCCCGGTGACGACGCCGATGGAAGTCCACGCGGAGCCCTCCTGAACGAGCACGGGACCGCCGCTCATCCCGGGTGCGGTCGCGTCCACCGGGCAGTGCAGGGGCGTGGTCCTCTGCTTCTCGGCCGTCACGGTGCTGCAGTACACCTTGCGGTTGCCCTCCCCTACCCTGGCGCTCACGCCTCCGGCGATGGTCGCGGCCACCCGGAGCGTGTCGTCGACGTGGGTCAGCGTCAGCGGGGCATTCGAACCTCCCGCGCCTTCCTGGAGGATCATTACCGCGAAGTCGAACGCCGGGCTGTTCGGGCGCTCGTCATAGCCCTGGGGAATCGCGTACCGGAGGGTGCCATTCTCGCGCGACGCGATGGAGTAGACGTTGCGGTCTCCGTAGAGGGTGAAGTGCACTTCCCGCAGGTTCTGCTTCCGCAGGAAGACGAGGTTGTGCGCGGCGGTCAGCACGATGTCCCTTCGGTGCGGATACGTGGCCGTCTTCAAGAGGTAACCGCTACCGATCCACTTCCTCAGCGCTCCCCCTTCCTCGAAGAAGATCTCCAGAACGCCCACGACGGGGAATGGGTACTGCCTGGAAGCGAGAACGGGAGCCATGGCGGAGATCCTTGCCGGGGGATCTGAACGCGCCCCCACCCCCTCCTGACGGTGGACGCGAGCCCTTGTGATGGGAAACCCGGAAGGGGGAATGCAAAAGAACTCCGGAGGGCGCGTCTCCTGGATGAACGGCGGACCGTATTCCCGCCGTCCCCTTCCGCCAGGAGTCTCCATGTTCCGGATTCTGTCCCTCTGTCTCTGCCTGTTCGCCTCGCTTGCCGTCGCCGACGACTCCTCGCCGAAGTCAGCACGGCTCACCGTGGCGCAGAAGAACGGCTGGGCGGCCTACGAGAAGGACCTGAAGGCGAAGGAGGACGCGGTCAACAAGGCCTGCGGGACGGCCTTGAAGAGCAGCTACGACAAGGCGAGCTACCCCGCCTTCGACCCGCTGAAGGACCGGACCCAGAGCGCATGCCAGGCCGCCGTGGGCACCCTGGTCGAGGTCTGCCGCACCACCGACGGCAAGGCGGCGGTGAAGGAGACACTCACCAAGACGGTGTGCCGCCTGTCGACGGAGGGAACCCGCGTCTCGCTGGACGCGGGCGTGCTGCTCATCCACATCGATCCGGACAAGAGCACCATCGTCGGCAAGCAGGCCGGCGGCTACAGCTGGAAGAGCGCCCTCGAGGAAGTGCTGTAGGCGTCCCGCTGAGCCTGGCGGAAGCTAGGAACGCGGGGGGACCCAGATGGCGCTGTGGGCCTCCGGCGCATCCGGGGACGCCTCTGCCGTATAGAAATAGGCTGCGACCGCGGCTCGACCCCGCCCCTCGGGACACTCCAGAGCGGCGGGGTGGCCATGCCAGTGGTCGTCGCCATGAGCCATCACGACCAGCCGATCGAGCACCGGAGCGATTCGGGCCTCGCACCGGGAGAGGTCGGCATTCCACAGCTCGAGGTCGCCGCCCCAGGCAGGGTCCCAGTCGGGGTTCAGGTAGTAGAGGACGGTGAGCCGCCGCGAGAGCGCACGGAAGCGGTCTCGGTTGAAGTCCGCGTGAAGCGCCAGATGGCCCCCACGCAGCGTGAGGTGCAGCCCGGCGCCCCGGAAGTGCGGATCCGGAATGAGCCCATGAACGCCCGTGAGCGTGTCCAGGAAGTCGATGAACGACATGCTGGAGAACTCCGAGAGCAGGTGCCGGAGCGCGCCGTGCACACCTTCGAACGCCTTGCGCTGAAGCTGTCCCAGGCGCGCCGCCTGTTCCTGGTGATCGCGTCGCTTCCAGCTGGCCTCGGATGCGCCCGGAAAGACTCCGGCCAGTCCAGACGCCAGTCGCTCACCCAGGAAGCCGTCGATGACGACGTGGGGATAGGGCCGTGCGGCGCTGTAGGCGTCACGATGGGCCAACGCGAGCGCGCGGAGCGCCGTACCGCTGAGGAAGAAGCTCGGACCCAGCAACGGGCCTTCTTCGATGGTTGCGACGCTCACCGGGCCTCTTCCGCTCGAGTTGCTGTCTTTCGATGATGCCATGGGCGCCAGGTCTCGCAGTGAGGGGTCAGCGGTTGAAGAAGGACGCCTGCTGGAAACGCATGCCGGCCAGGACCTGCTCTACCCGTTCGCCGGAGAGCGTCCCGATGTACTCACCGAGCTGCGCCTTCTCCACGGAGGACACCTGCGACACGACCAGGACGCTCTGCCGGGGCAGATTCCCCTCCCCCACTTCGAGCAGCACATTGCCGGGTTCGCCCGCCCGCTTCAGGTTCGACGTCAATGCGCAGACCACCACCGTATGGATGCGCGAGCGATTGAAGACGTCGTCCTGAATCACCACGTACGGATGGGGAATGGCGGGAACCGACCCCCGCTCTTCCTCGGGGACCACCCAGAAGATGTCACCGCGATGGATGGCCGCGGGGCCCCTGCCTGCTTCCGTCGCTGACTTCGTCTCCATGCGGGTGCCCACCGGATCGTGCTGACCGTCGTCACGCGTCCTACCCCAAAGTATCGCCGGGAGAACACCCTGCCCTTCCGCGCCCGCTCCCCAGCGGAGGGAGCCGTCGGCCCGGCTCTTGCGATGGAGCCTCCATCAATGGAGGAACGGATGGGCATTCGCGCAGGTGCGGTGGCAGCAGGACTCGCGGTCATCTCTCTATTCTCGGTGGGTTGCGCTGACGACCCCCAGACAGTCGACCCGCAGGAGGAGCAGAGGCCGGGTCCGCCAGATGGAAACGAAGTTCCCTCGCCTGCCCCTCCGGATGCCTCCTCGGATGCCGGGACGCTCCCGACTGACGAAGATGGAGGAACGACGCCCGATGCCGGCGAGCCGCCCGACGCGGGGACGACACCCGATGCCGGCGAGCCGACGGACGCGGGGACGACGCCCGACGCCGGCACGCCGCCGGCCGCGGGGCCGTGGCCGGTGGACGCGGCACTCGACTACTCGCGCGCGTTCGGCGCCGGCAGACCGCAGAGCGTTGGACTCGATGAAGGGCTGAACCTCTGGCTCCTCGACGGCCGCCGCATCGGCGTGCTGCGCCCGGGCGATACCGCTCCGACGTGGACCACGGGCATCGGTCAGGCACGCCAGCCGTTTGGCGGGGACTCGCTTGCCATCGACTCGACCGTCATCTGCGGCGGCGAGGCCGGGCGCGCGTATGTGGGGTATCGCGCCAACGAGATGAAGCGCGCGCCGGGTATCGAGCAGCGCACGTACATCCCCGGACCGGGCGAGGCGTACTACACGCCCGAGCGCTACGCCGAGTACCAGAAGGGAGACCTCGACGCGGTCCGCCTCCAGCCGGATGGGAGCGTCGCGCTTGAGGAGCACATCTGGCGCACCGTCAAGTCGTCGAACAAGGACAAGCAGATCGGCATCCACAACACGAACGACTTCCACTACGAGGAGGACCGCTCCGTCCTCAACTGCGCTCGCGTGACGCGCGGCAGCCATCGCGGCGACCTCTACATCACGACGAACCACGGCGTGACGCGCATCCAGGGGCTCACCTACAACAGCCACCGTCACCCGGGCTGGTATCTCTTCGAGGACGGCTCGGAGTGGGGCTCGCTGCAATGCCCGTATATGTACGGGCTGGGCATCGCACCGAACGGAGACGTCCTCGTCGCGAACGAGCAGATGCTCGGAGTGCTCGTGCCCAGCGGGAATCTCGAGGACTGGGACCGCGAGAACACCTGGGGCGGGCCCACGCCGTGGACCTTCAAGAGCTTCAACGAGAAGATCAACGGCCAGGCCTCCGATGACTACTGGCGCGCCTTCGAGCAGACCCCTTCGGGCCGCTACTACCTGGGGAGCGCGGAGTACGGCGTCTGGGCGATGACGCCGAAGTCACGCTCGGCGGGGAACTGGTCGAAGCTCGAAGGGCTGCCGACGAATCGCATCCAGGCCCTCAAGGCAACGGACGATGGCGCGCTCTACATCGGCACGAATGGCGCGGGCCTCTGGCGGCTGGAAGCGGACGGCACCACGCTGACCCAGGTGCGTCAGGTGTCCGGTCAACGCGTCCTGCAGTTCGTCTACGAGCCCACCGTGACGCCGAGCATGCTGCTCGTCCTCACCGACCAGGGGCTGACCGTCCTCCGCGGACCGTAGGGCGGCGTCTCACCAAGGGGCCGCGCCCGCCCCGCGCGCCCCTTGTCCTCGAAATCGCGAGAAACATACACTTCGAGTGAAACCGTAAAAAGCGGTGTCACTCGAAGGGTGGACCATGAAGAGCCGAATGCTGGCGGTGTGTATCACCGGGCTGCTGGGGCAGGCCGGGTGTGGTGGCGCCGAGAGCGAAGCGACTGGCGGGGAGGCCTCCCTGGGCGAGTCCTCGCAAGCCATCCGGGGAAACATCGTCAGCTTCAATGGCGACGCGTCCTCGGACCTGGTGTGGAGGGACCAGTCCACGGGCAACATGGGCGCCTGGCTCATGAGCGGCCCGGTGCTGAGCGGCACGGCCACGTTGCCCGCCATCTCGCCCTCGCTGACGGTGCAGGCCGCCTCCGATTTCGGCGGCCCCACCGCGGACCCCGACCTCGTCTACCATGCCGCGGCGACCGGGGAGAGCGTGCGGTTCCTCAACAGCACCTTCTCCGTCCTCGGCATGGCCTCCATCTCGCCCGTGCTCCCGTCGGCGAGCTGGTACATCGCCGCGTCCGGTGACTTCAACCTGGACGGGAAGACAGACCTCGTGGTGCACAACCGCGTCACGGGGCAGCACTTCTACCGCTACCTGAACGGGACCACCTCCCTGGGCAACTCCCCCATCTCCTCCCGCGCGCTGCCCTGGCACATCGTGGGCGCGGCGGACATGGACGGGGACGGCAGGACGGACCTCCTCTGGAGGAACAAGAGCACGGGTCAGAATGAAATCGTGCTGATGAACAACACCGCCGTGCTCGGCACCGCCACCCTGCCGGTCATGTCGCTGGCCTTCTATGTCGGCGCCACCGCGGACTACACGGCGGATGGCCGCCGGGACATCGTCTGGCACAACCCCAGCACGGGGCAGGTGGTGCTCTGGAGGATGGCTGGCACCAGCCTGGCGAGCGCCACCACCCTCGGCTCGATGAGTCCCGGCTGCCCGGCCTGGTTCTCACAGTCCACGCCCCCACCGGCCGTGTACGACTGCTGGTATCTCGTGGGCCCCCGGTAGCGGCCTCTTCTGCTCACACGCAGCGAGCCGCCAGGGTGCGGACGTCCCGCACCTGGCGGCACTGCATCCGTCCCCCTAGAAGGGGACGTTGGGGATGACGGTGTTGTGGTCGCCCGGCAGCTGGGGTGCGGCCTGCTTCGCGAGCTCCTTGATGCGCGCCGCGGAGCAGTTGCAGCCCAGGGCGTCCTTGAGCGGCTTCCCCCCTGGACCGACCGGCTGGTTCTTGACGGCGTTCCACGCGTTGATGAGGCCGAACTTCCGGGTGCGCACGGTCTCACCTCGGAGCGCCTTGCAGATCAGCTCGAGGTCATCGGCGTCGAACTCGGTGAGGTCTCGGGCGGTGGAGTCGCTCGATTGGGCGGCATAGAACACCCTGCGTTGCCTGGAGACGGTGCGCCGGTTGTTCAGCGTCTGCATGAGCGCGCTGCCCGAGGTGAGGTCTCCCCGTCCCGGCAGGCAGTCGGAGATGAACAGCGGAGCATCCCCGAACCCCTGGAAGATGGGGTCGATCAGGGTCAGGCGGAGGTCGAGTTCACCGGGGCCCGGCGCCGGCTCGAGCACGAAGCCCTTGCGATGACGCCCGCGCACCTTCTTGTTCACCCCGCAGTTCGTCGGAACCTCCGTCGGCATCCATTCGTCGTCCGCGAGCGAGTGGTCCGCGCCGGTCGCGATGACCGCGCCGAGCGAATGCGCCACCACCTGCACGGTCGTCCCCGAGTGCTCCCCCAATACCTGCGCGATGGCGTTGCGCAGGCAGTCCGCCGTCTCCATGGGGTGCTGATTGTCCGGGTAGAAGAAGTCGTAGACCTGCGCGTTGGACGGCATGTTGTTGATGGCCGGGTTCATCACATCAGGGCCGGCATTGATGCCATGCACGGAGATGTAGGGCACCTTGTTCGGGTCGATGGCCGTCCTGGGCCGGAGCTCGCACATGCCACAGCGCGAGCGCATCCGCGCCGTCTCCGCGGCATTCGTCCGGTCACCCGCCGTGGTCGGCGTGGGGTTGAGCACGGGCGTTGGCGCGGGAGTGGCCGCGGGCGCGAAGGAGGCCTGCACCGACGACTCCTCGGCCCGGGCGGAGCCCGCATCCGAGCCACCGTCGGAGCCCGCATCCGCGACCTGTCCCGTCCCCGCGTCCTGCCCACCGCCCGTACCTGCGTCGGAGCCCGCGTCCGCGCCTGCGTCTGAGCCCGCATCCGCGCCTGCGTCGCCACCGCCGCCACCACCACCGTCCGCGCCTGCGTCGGCGCCCGCATCCGTGCCTGCGTCGGCGCCCGCATCCGTGCCTGCGTCGGTCCCCGCATCCACTCCCGCGTCATCTCCACAGGTGGCGGTCTCGGTGAACTCCTTCTCAGGCGGCTCGCAGCCCGCGTCTCCGGCGTCACCCGCATCCCCGGCGTCAGCGCCCCCGTCACACTCCTCGCAGACCTCGGGCTCCTCCTCGTCGTCGACGGACATCTCCCGGTGCCGCTCCTCCGAACTCTCGGCCACATCCTCCTGCGCGAGGCAGGCCGACACGCCGACGGTGAGCACGAGCAGCGCCAGGAAGAGTGCGCGTGAAAGGGAGGGACTGGCTGTCGGGGGTGGAGGGGAAACCAGCATGGGCTTGTCCTGGAAGGAGGCGGCGCGGCGCGCTCCACGAGCATAGGACAAACAGAGACGGCCGGAGCCGCTCTTTCTTGAAATACATGTTAAACATCTAGAGCGCCGTCTTTCGCCCTGCCGGTGGAAATGGACGCGCGCGGAAGGACGTAGGGTCGGCATGCGCCTCTCCCGCCTTCAGGAATCAGCGGTCTTCGTCTGTGTCACGTTGCTGGTGTCCTGGGGGATCGGAGCGCTCTGGCTCCAGGACGAGAGCCGCTACCTCTTGCTGCGCGTGCTGATGTGCGTGCCCGGGGTGGTCGGGCTCGCCTGCGCGTGGCTCTTCCGGCGTGAGACGCCCGCCGCGGCCGGCTTCGCATTCACCCGGCCCATCCACTGGGGCGTGGCGATGGGCCTTCCACTCCTCTACGCGGGGGTGCTGGTGGCCTTCGCGTACGCGCTGCGGCCACTCCTCGGTGCGGACTTCATCCACTACACGCCGGAGGCCGTGCAGCGCGGCATGGACGGGCTCGGACAGCACACCGGGCCCGGCGCGCTGGGCGTGATGCTGGCCATCCTGCTGTGGGTGTCGGCGCCATGGCTGCTGGTGGCGCTCGCGGTGCGCTTCAACTGGGTGCGCAGGGCGGGCGCGGCGCTCCCGGCCCCCGTCTCGGGGTTGAAGTGGGGCGTGGCGGGCCTGCTCGCGGCGCTCTTCGTGCCGTTCGGCCTGCCGGGAGAATTGGGCGAGGAGGTCGGCTGGCGCGGCTACCTCGTGCGTCGCTGGGAGGACCGGCCGCTCGTGGCGCTCGGGATTCTCTCGGTGGTGTGGCCGGCCTTCCACCTGCCCATCATCTTCTCCAGCACGCAGCGCGGGCACCTGGCGCAGAACGTGACCTTCCTGCTGGCCATCGCCGCCGCGGCGGCGCTCTTCCAGGCGGTGTACCTGTGGACGCGCTCGGTGTGGCCGTGCGCCGTCCTTCACCTGGCCTGGAATCTCGTGAACCCGACGGTGCTGGGGAGCGTGTACTCGGGGCGGCCCGGCCTCTTCAGCGGCAGCGTCTGGGTCTTCAATGGAGAGGGCCTCCTCGGCGCCGTCGTCATGGGGGCCGTGACGCTGGCACTGGTGTGGCGCTGGCGGGCTCGCACGCTCGCGACACCTGCTCGCGAGGACCCGACACCAGCGGCATGACGGCAATGACAGAACGATGACCATCTCATGGACGGGAGCCCACCCTCTGCTCCGGGCGGCTGCGTACCTTGGACACCGTTGCACCCAGCCGTCGTTCCCTCATGGGGCCACGCCGTGGCTCCACGCGCGAGGAGGCGCGTCCCGTTCAAGCCATGAACTTCACTCTCTCGAGCCTGTGGGGCCACATGGGCCCCGTCGCGCAGCTCATCGTCATCGTGATGGGCATCATGTCGGTCGTCTCCCTGCTCATCCTCGCCGAGCGCGTGCTCGTCTTCCGCGCGTCCCGCCGCCACTCGCGCAGGTTCGCCGCGGAGATGGGCAAGCTGCTCTCCAGTGGTGACTTCGAGGCCGTGGCCGACGCCAAGGCGGGCGTGGACGTGGGCTACCTCGGCCGGACCATCCGCGCGGGGCTGACCGCCTACCGCGTCTCCGCCACCGACAGCCGGGAGGAAGCCATGGAGACGGTGGCGCGCAGCCTGGAGCGACAGGCGCAGCGCGAGGTGCAGAGCCTCAAGCGGGGTCTGGGCCATCTGGCCACCGTGGCCTCCACCGCCCCTTTCGTGGGCCTGCTCGGCACCACCATCGGCATCGTCACCGCGTTCCAGGAGATGGGCGAGGCGGGCGCGGGCGGCATCGGCACCATCTCGACGGGCATCTCCGAGGCGCTCGTCACCACAGCCTTCGGCCTGCTCGTCGCCATCCCCGCGGTGATGGGCTACAACTCCCTGCAGGGCTGGGTGGATGCCCGCGCGGTGGACCTCTCCGAGGCGAGCAACGAGTTCCTCGACGCCGCGGGCCGCGCCCTCAAGCGCGCGCGCGCCGTCGCGGGCTGAGCGCAAGCCTTTGCGCCTCGGGGCGCGCCGGGCAACCCACGGGCCCAGGGGTTCCCCCTCCGCTCCCCCGGTACGCCGGGCCCCTTCGTCCAACACCCCCTCCGACCGTCCTTAGAATCAAGAGGGAGACCCTCGAGAGGGGGACAGGGATGATGATGGCCGAGGCCAGGACTGAAGAGAGCGCCTTCTCCGACTGGGCCCGGGAGTTCGATGCCATCGCCTGGGCCGCCGAGGCGGCGACGCTCCAGCTCACCCGCGTGAGTCCGAATGCCGCCGAGATTCTCGGCTATCCGGTGGAGCAGTGGTGGACCGAGCCGGACTTCCTCGCCCGGCACGTTCACCCCGATGACCGCGACGCCGCGCTGGCGCTCTATCAGGACGGCCCCCGCCATCGGACGAAGCGCAGCGGCGTGCATCGGTTCCTGGCTGCGAACGGGCAGGCGCTCCCCTTCCTGTCCAAGGTGCTCACGCTCGAGCGCGGCGAGGGCCGTACACCCGAGCTGCGGTGCTTGATGCTGCGCCTCGAGGAGGACACCCGCGCTGACCAGGGACTGGAGCATTCGGACTCCCTCCTGCGCGCCACGCTCGAGTCGACGGCGGATGGGCTCCTCGTCGTGGACACGCAGGGGCGCATCGTGGACTTCAACACGCAGTTCCTGGAGCTGTGGGGCATCCCGGAGGAGGTCATCGCCACGCGCGACGACAAGCGGGCCCTCGCGTGCGCGCTCACCCGGCTCGTCGACCCCGCGGCGTTCCTCGCGAAGGTCGAGGCGCTCTATTCAACCCCCGAGGCCCGGAGCTTCGACGTCCTCGAGTTCAAGGACGGCAGGACGCTCGAGCGCTATTCGCAGCCGCAGCGGCTGGGGGACCGGATTGTCGGAAGGGTCTGGAGCTTCCGCGACGTGACGGACCGGAAGCGGTCCGAGCGGGAGCGGGACCTGTTCCTGCTCAAGGAGAAGGCAGCCCGCGAGCGGGCGGAGGCGCTGGCGGAGCAGCTCAAGGCGGGCGAGGCGCGCTTCCGCCGCATCTTCGAATCCCATGTCATCGGGCTCGTGCTCAGCGACGACCACGGCCGCATCCTCCATGCCAACGATGCCTTCCTGCGCATCGTGGGCTACAGCCGCGAGGACCTGGCGGCGGACCGCATCAACTTCCTGGCCATCACGCCACCGGAGTTCCAGGCGGTGACGCGGCGGGCGGTGGAGGAGACTCAAGCCAGCGGCGTCGCGAGCACCTTTGAAAAGGAGTACGTGCGCAAGGACGGCCGTCGTGTGCCGGTCCTCCTGGGCAGCGTCCGCCTGCCCGAGCAGAACCAGAACGCCACCTTCGTGCTGGACCTGACCGAGCGCAAGGCGGCCGAAGCGGACCGCGAGCGCTTCTTCCGCCTGGCCCCGGACATCTTCTGCATCGCCGGCCTGGACGGCACCTTCAAGCGGGTCAACCCGGCCTTCACGCGCGTCGTGGGCTGGAGCGAGGAAGAGCTCCTGTCCCGGCCGTTCCTTCAGCTCGTCCACCCGGCGGACCAGCAGGTGGCGCAAGAGACGCTGGACAACCTCACCCGGGGCATCCCCAACCCGGGCCGCATCCTCCGCTGCGCTTGCAAGGATGGCTCATGGAAGTCGCTCGCCTGGACCGCCGTGCCCGTGCTGGAGACGGGCCTCATCTATGCGTCCGCGCGGGACGTCACCCAGCAGGGGGAGGCCGAGGAGCGGCGCGTGTTGGCGGAGGAGCGGCTGCGGACCGTCATCAACAGCGCGCCGCTCGTGCTCGCCGTGCTCGACGCCGACGGCCGCATCGTCCTGTCCGAGGGCAAGGGACTCAAGGGGCTCGGTCTTGCTCCGGGCCAGGCGGTGGGACAGTCCGCCTTCGAGTTCTACGCGGACGAGCCCTCGGTGGTGGAAAGCATGCGCCGGGGACTGAGAGGGGAGACCTTCTCCACGATAGCCAGGGTCTCGGGCCGCACCTTCGAGGTGTTCTACCAGCCACTCCTGGATGAAGCGGGCCGCGTCACGAGCCTCAGCATCGCGGCGCTGGACGTGACGGAGCGCGTCCGAATGGAGGCCGAGCGCGAGGAGCTCATCCGCCAGGTGACGAGCGAGCGGAGCATCCTCCAGGCCGTGTTGCAGCAACTGCCCCATGCCGTCTACATCGCGGAGGCGCCCAGCGGGAGAATCATCCTGGTCAACGCACAGGCGACGGCGCAGGTCCGCAGTCCCTACCGCGCCGCCAGCAACATCGAGGAGTACCGCGGCTATCCGGGCTTCCATCCCGATGGGCGGCTGTACGAGCCGCACGAGTGGCCCCTGGCGCGCGCCGTCACCCATGGCGAGGTGGTGAAGAGCGAGACAATCGACGTGCTCCGGGACGACGGCAGCCGGGGCGCCGTCGAGTACAGCGCGACACCCGTGCGCGACGTCCAGGGCCGCATCACCCACGGCGTGGTGGTGGGCGTGGACATCACCGCGCGGAGGGAGGCGGAGAAGGAGCGCGAGCGGCTCCTCGAGGAGCTGAGGCTGGCGGTCAGCGCTCGCGACGAGTTCCTCGGCATCGCCAGCCATGAGCTCAAGACGCCGCTGACGCCCCTGGCCCTCAAGCTCGAGGCGCTCGCGCGCGCGGCCGGGGCCGAGCCGGAGTCCTCCCTGGCCCGGCGTCTCGCGCCCCACGTGGAAGTCATGCGGCGGCAGGTGAAGCGGCTCGCCTGCCTGGTGAATGACCTGCTGGACGTGTCGAACATCCGCGCGGGGCGGCTGGCGCTCACGCTCGAGCCCCAGGAGTGCGACCTCGCGGCGCTGGTGCGCGACGTGGCCGGCCGCTTCGACACCGAGGCGAAGCGAGCGGGCTGCGAGGTGCGCCTCCACGCCCCCTCGCCGGTGCGGGGCACGTGGGACGGTTCGCGGCTGGAGCAGGTGGTGACGAACCTGCTGGCGAACGCCGTCAAGTACGGCCCCGGCCACCCGGTGACGCTGCGTGTGGAGGTGGTGGACGGGCGCGCGAGGCTGACGGTCAGCGACCTGGGTATCGGCATTGCTCCGGAGAACCTCCAGCGCATCTGGGGCAAGTTCGAGCGCGCGGTGTCCGAGCGCCATTACGGAGGACTGGGCCTGGGGCTCTATATCTCCCGGCAGATTGTCGAGGCCCTGGGCGGCACGGCGAAGGTCGAGAGCACGCTCGGCCAGGGGGCCACGTTCATCGTGGAGCTGCCCCTGGAGAGCGCCGAGGCGGGCGCGCAGCTCGGCAGCCTGGCGCCCTCCCCTCCGGCGTGAGGGCTTGCGCCTGCTCCCGCGCTACTCGATGGGTGGCGGCTCGGGCTCGAGGAGGTGTGGCGGCTCCGTCTGTCCTTCGTCACGCAGCCGCAGCGCGCGGTCGATGCGCGCCGCGGCGCTGATGAGGCCGAGGTGGCTGAAGGCCTGCGGGAAGTTGCCGAGCTGCTCGCGAGTCAATGGGTGGATTTCCTCCGCCAGCAGGCCCAGGTGGTTCGACGCCTCGGCATGCGCGACGAAGACGTCCTCGGCCTCCTCGATGCGGTTGGCCAGCGCCAGCGCCTCGGCCAGCCAGAAGCCGCAGAGGATGAAGCCACCCTCGGGGCCCCCTACCCCGTCATCCATCCGGTAGCGCCGGAGGAACGGGCCCGCGCCCAGCTCGCCGCGCAGCCAGTCGATGGTCCGGAGGATGAATGGGTCTGTCGCTCGAAAGCACCCGACGATGGGCAGGAGCAGCAACGCGGCATCCGGCTCGTTCCCACCGTAGACGCCGACGAAGTGCTTCCGGGCCGGGTCCACGCCGTTGCGGAGGATGTCGGTCCGGATGACGTCCGCCAGCTCCGTGCACGACTGCTCCAGCGCCGTCTCGCCGAAGAGCCGGGACAGGTGCTGTCCCCGGCGCAGCGCCAGCCAGCCCATGAGCTTCGAGTGGACGTTGTGGCGCATCTCCCGGCGCGGCTCCCAGATGCCGTGGTCGGGCTCGCACCAGCGGCGCGCGGTGGTCTGGATGACCGAGCGCAGCAGCCGCCAGGTGCGCAGCGGGAGCCGTCCGCCGAAGCGCTCGTAGAGATACGCCGCGTCGAGCAGCGCGCCCGCGGTGTCGAACTGGAACTGGTCTCTCGCGCCGTTCCCGATGCGCACCGGGCGCGAGCCCTGGAAGCCCGCGAGGTGTGACAGCTCCTGCTCCGGAGGCACGGGGCCGCCATCCAGCGTATACATCACCTGGAGCGGGTCGCCGCGCTGCAGGGTGTCGCGCACGAAGTAGAAGAACTCGCGCGACTCGCTCAGGAAGCCGAGCAGGTTGGTGGCCCGCACGGCCATCGCCGAGTCGCGGACCCAGCTGAAGCGGTAGTCCCAGTTGCGAGGTCCGCCCATCCACTCGGGCAGCGAGGTGGTGGGCGCGGCCACCATGGCGCCGGTGGGGCCGTACATCAGCAGCTTCAGCACCAGCGCGGAGCGGAGGACATGGTGCCGCCAGGGCCCCTCGTAGTGGAGGCGCTGGGACCACTCGCGCCAGGCCTGCCGGGTGTCGCGGAGGTGGTCGAAGGGCCGGTAGGCGGCGATGGGCTCCGGCCGGTCCGAGTCCCAGGACAGAATCATCCAGCGCCGCTCGCCCGCCGCCATCCGGATGCGCGTCTGCAGGCCCGACTCGCCCCGGCATGGCTGCCCGTGGAGCTCACCGCAGGGCCGCCAGACCGCCTCCCCGCTGAGGACGGCGACCATGCGCTCGCCCCGCGCCCCGCGCGCGACCAGGCCGTGCTCCTCCCGCTCCACCCGCGTCTCCGAGGCGCCGTACCCGAAGCGCGGGTCGAAGACGACGTTCAGCTCCACCGCGCCCTCGAGGCACTCGAGGCGTCGGTGCACCTCGTGGACGGTGGAGCGCGGGTCGTTCGTCCAGGGCATGTAGTCGATGATGCGGACGACGCCCTTGCGCTCGAAGCGGAAGAGCGTCTCGAGGACGTTGGTGTCCGGGTCGTAGCGCTGCAGGCTCTCGAACGGCCAGACGACGGGGGTGATGCCGGTGATGCCCCCCTTCTCGTCGTCGAGGATGCCCGCGAAGACGCTCGGGCTGTCGAAGCGGGGGAAGCAGAGCCAGTCGATGACGCCATCCGGCCGGACGAGGGCACAGGTGATTCCGTCGCCAATCACCCCGCGGCCCGCCAGGGGGATTTCCCGGTAGGAGGCCGGATTGGAGAACCGGAAGGGGCGGGCCATTCGCTTCGCGGCGCTGTAGAGGTCCATGAGCAGCCGAGTCGCGAGGAAGACCGCGACCTCCCGCCCTCAAGGTAGGGACAGCCGACCGCCACGCCCGGACTCGCGGGTGGCTCGCCCGGCGGCCCACCCACCTGGGGCTCGCTTCCCCGCCGCGCGTCGAGCGCTCCGCTCACAGCAGGATGTCGGTGCCGAGCGAAATCGTCGGCCCCGTCTGCCCCGCCGTGTAGAAGCCGAAGTTGGACCCGGTGGGGCTGCGGTCGACGTAGATGAAGTGCAGGTTCAACCGCCAGCTCCGCGCGGCCATGGGGAACACGCTGACGCCGCCAGACAGCTCCCAGGGACGGCGGCCGAAGTCGTCGAAGACGAAGGAGCCCGTGGAGTACACGCCCACGTACTTCGGGACGACCATGTACATCCCCTGGACGAAGAAGCCGTGGTCGAAGATGGAGTCCTGCGGCACCGGGCCGGTGGCCAGGAAGTCCGAGAGCCGGCGGAAGAAGTACTCGCCCTGGAACGTGAAGCCCCGGAACTTCGCCCCCACGTCCAACGCCAGCACCTCGTAGTCGAGCTTGCGCACCGTCACCCCGTCCGCGAGCGCGTCCTGCTCGAAGGCCAGCAACCCGTCGGAGAGACGAAGCTGGGTTTCATTGGGCGCCAGGCCGAGCTCGTTCGCCCGGTCTTCCCGTGCGTGCGCCACCGAGAAGCCGAAGCGGGTGGCCACCCGCTGGTGCTCCTCGAAGTCCGCCAGGCCGCCCCGCAGGCCGAACTCGCCCGTGGTGGGCAGCCACGCCACGGACGCGCTGTAGGCCATGTCGCGAGAGTCATTGGCCGCGGTGATGCCGAGCTGGCTCAGGTTCGTGTTCACCGAGAGCGTGTAGGTCAGCCGGTGGAGGGGCTCGCCCTTCAACCAGACACCGGAGGAGAAACCACCCCGGAAGAACTCCTCCGACATCTGCCGGTCGCTCGACGCCCAGAACGGATGCGAGCCCTGCATCGAGCGGGCGGTGAGCGTGGGCCCGATGCCGGCGCCCAGCGTGAGAGCCTTGTTGAACCGGAACTGCAGGTTGCCGAAGGCCAGCGTCTGCTGCGTGGAAGGCAGCGACCAGACGGTGAGCGTGTAGTTCAGGCGCGGGGTGAGCGCGAAGCCCGAGAACCAGATCATCGTGCGGTGCCAGTTGATGTCGTTGCGAGTCTTGACGGTGCGCTCGCGCCCGAGATGGTCGATGAACGTCTGCTCTCCCGGGAGCTGATTCACATAGCGCACCAGGCCGTAGAGGCTCACATTCAGGCTGCCATAATCGGTCTCCAGCACCTGGAAGCCCCGGGCGGGCCGGAACTCGCCGGCAATGGCATTCTCGGCGGGCTCCAGGTCCTGCTCGTCCGGCTTCGCCTGGGCGGGTGCATCCACCGGGGCTTCATCCTGGGCCCAGGCCCGGAGCGGAACGAGCGCCGCAGCAATGACAACCAGCGCCAGCAGCGGGCCACGGCGGAATCGACGGAGGTCTGGGGTCATGGAGCTCTAGGGAGTCGCGGGGCGGTTGCGTTGGGAGCGCTCCCACGCGCGGACCTTCACGTGGGCCGCGTCGAACAGGCGCTCGAAGTTGCCCTTGAGCAGCTTCGCGCGGACCTCTGGGGACAGCAGCTCCAGCATCGGAGCGTACTGCTCGTAGACGCGCAGGTAGTCGGCCTGGTTGGAGGGGGCGACCTCGTCGGTGCCGAAGAGGAAGCGGTCGGGATACCGGCTGAGGGTGTCCGCCACCCGCCGCGTGGTCTCCGGCGTGGCCATGGCGTACTTCGCGACCTCGCTCCAGGAGATGTCCATGTACACGTGGCTGTATTGCGGGTCCGCGAGCAGCTCCTCCGCCATCGCCATGTGATGGAGCACCGGACGCACCACCCGGCCCACGCCGATATGCGCCCAGATGATGGTGGTCCTGGGATGGCGCCGGAACAGGGCCTTGAGCTGCTCCAGGTGGACCGGGACCTTCTCCCGCTCGGCGAAGGGAACGTCGATGTCGTTGTGCAGAATCACCACGAGGCCCGCCTCGCCGGCGAAGTCCAGGATGCGGTCCAGCGCCGGGTCCGTCAGGCTGGCGACCTCGCCCGCGACCTTCGCCGACACGAATTCCTTGTGGATGGTGAACTCGCCAATGCCGCTGAACACGCCGGGGAAGAGCGTGAGCACCCGCTTGATGTGGTCCGCCGCGTACATATCGGTGGGGTTGAAGCCGGTAATCATCGGCTCGAAGCGCGCGCGCTGCGCCCTGGGCAGGGACAGGTAGGCCTGCGCGATGAACGCATCCGTGAAGGAGTAGTAGTAGAGCGGCGCGTCCGTCTGCAGGTAGTAGGTGGGCGCGAAGTCCCCCGAGACGCGATGGGACCACTGCTGCTGCAAGGGAATGCCGAACAGCGTGGCCCGGCCCACCTTGTCTCCCATCACCCGCAACAGGTCGCGGATGTCGACGCCCTCCTGGATGTAATTGGTCAGGTGGACATGCGAATCGTGGAAGAGGAAGGGGGTCCGCGGCGGGGTGGCTTGTCCAAAGGCTTGCGTCGCCATGAGCAGGCCGAGCGCGAGCCCCGAGCCCCATGGGTGCTGCGAAGCAGGCAGACGCGGCAAGGGCAGGCCTCCGGGCAGGCCTCCGCAACCTAGGTAGGCCCCTCTCCCCCGAGAATCCGTCGCGGGGGCGGGGGTGATGTCCTGTGGGCGAAGAGGAGCACGGCCCCTCTCTCATGCCGCGACCGGCCAGGCGGGCGCAGGAGGTGCCCTCCTCCCCCGGTACGCTGTCCTCCCGAGGACGTCGCCCCAGGTTCTTCGCTGAGAGCTGTCGGAAACCGGAGGGAACACCATGCTCCCAGGGAATCGCACGAGCTGGAGGGCGCTCGTCGCCGCGCTGGCCGCCATCGTCGCGGCGACTGGCGCTTCGGCGCAGACGTCCGCGCAGAAGCCGCCGCCATCATCCGCGCAAGCCACCCCGCGTCCTCGCACGCCCCCCGCGGCCGGACTTCCCTCCGACGCGGAGCTCCAGGCGGCGATGCAGAAGGCCTATACGGCGAACAAGGGCGTCACCGAAGGCAAGAACGCCGACTACATCCCGGCGCTCGCCAAGGTGGACCCGAACCTGTTCGGCATTGCCATCCTCACCGTGGACGGAAGGGTCTTCTCCGTTGGGGATGACAGCCAGGCCTTCTCCATCCAATCCATCTCCAAGCCCTTCGTGGCCGCGCGGCTGATGTCCGAGATGGGCATCGACAAGATGGAGGAGAAGATTGGAGTGAATGCCACCGGCCTCCCCTTCAACTCAATCGAGGCCATCGAGCGGAACAAGACGTCGGAGGATCCGCCCACCGGCAACCCCCTGGTGAACGCGGGCGCCATCGCCACGGTGGGAAACCTGAAGGCCGCCAACGAAACCGAGCGCTGGAAGAGCGTGCAGGGGACGCTCAGCGCGTTCGCCGGACGCGACCTCCCGGTGGATGACGAAATCTACAAGTCCGAGGCGGCCACCAACACCCGCAACCGCTCCATCGCGGACCTGCTCAAGGCGTATGAGGTGATTCCGGGCAAACCGGCGGAAGCGCTCGATGTCTACACGCGGCAGTGCTCGGTGGCGGTGAACGTGAAGGACCTGGCCGCCATGGGCGCCACCCTCGCGGCGGGAGGCCTCAACCCCCTCACCGGCAAGCAGGTGGTGAGCGCCGACGTCGCCGCGCGCACGCTCGCGTTGATGATGACCGCCGGCCTCTACGAGGACTCAGGGACGTGGGCCTTCGAGGTGGGCGTGCCCGCCAAGAGCGGCGTGGGCGGCGGCATCGTCGCGGTGGTGCCCGGGAAGTACGCGGTGGCCGCGTTCTCCCCACCGCTGGACAAGGCCGGCAACAGCGTGCGCGCGCAGCGGGCCATCGAATCCATCACGAAGGACCTCGGCGGCAACGTCTTCCGCGTCGCCCAGCGGCCCACGCCCAGGCCCGCCCCGCGGTAGGCGGGTGGCCCCCGCGCTCACTCCTCCTTCTTGATTTTGAAGACGTGGTTGAAGGAGTACTTCATCGAGAACTGGATGCGGTAGTCATCATAGACATACCCGCCTCCGTGGTTGCGCCGCTGCCCCCACTGGAACTCCGGGCCGAAGAAGAAGTCCTCCGTGGGGTGCACCAGCACGTTGGCCAGGGCGTAGTGCCCGATGTTGAAGGCCTGGTCGTCCTGGCCATTCGAGTTGCTCACATTCACGAACGAGTGCCCGAGCGTGCTGGTCAGCCACGGAGTCCAGCTCAAGTCGAGGAAGGCGACCGTGCCCAGCACGTTCAACCCCACGCCCTCGATTGGCCGTGCCGGGTCCTCCGGGTTCATCTGGACGGCGATGTCCGATGCGGCGTCGTTCATGTAGTTCTGGATGGCATTGCCGTAGACGAACTGCAGCTTGAGCACCGCATCCTTCCACGGGAGCTTCACGTTCGAGCTCACGTTGACGCCCCAGCCCACCTCGTCTCCGGCCAGGTCGAGTGCGTCGGTGCCCAGGTCATCCCATTTGAGGTAGCGGAGAATCCCCGCCACCTGGATGTGGCCGAGCGCTCCGGTGTACCGGTAGTGGGCCACGAGGTCGGGCGCGGGAAAGCGTGAGCTGACGCCTTCCAGCTCGCTCCGGTCGGCGAACCGGTCCAGGTCCGCCGCGCCGCCCGGACTTTCGATGGAGACGTGCACCTCGGAGGGCGTGCCCTGGAGCGGACGCCAGCGAATCTGCGCGTTCCGGTAGAACACCATCCCGGTGGGTCCCCAGTACTCGATGGAGTTCGGGAACACGTCGGGGTCCATGAACCCGCTCCACGTCTGCCCTGCGCCGAACTGCCCGAGCTCGCCGAAGGCGTGTCGCAGCCGGAAGGTCGTCTGCCCCGCGTCGTCGCCGACGCCGAACAGCTCCGCTTCGAGGTGGACCTTCAGCTCGCCCAGGGGCGTGAGCATGAAGCTCTTGACGCCGAGCCGGCTCTGCCGGACGCCGAAGAACACCCGTCCCTCGCCGCCGAACTCGCCGTCGAACGAGGGCAGCTTCGTGGGGCGCACCACGTCGTACCAGTCCGGGTCGATGGTTCCGAAGTTGTAGCCGGTGTCGACCATCGCGAAGCCGTAGACCTCCAACCGGGTCCCCGAGGGCTTCTCCTCGTCCTGCGCACCCGCGGGGAGCGCGCCGAGACACGCCAGCACACCCACCCCCATCGCTGCCCAGCGCATGATTCGCATCCGGCCCCCTGGAAGGGACCGGAGCGTGGGTGAAGGCACCTGCCCAGTCCATGCGACCCGCGTGCTTCGCGGCATCGGCCACCACACAGCGGGCGGTGGCACGGGAGCGGCATTGCCCGGAAGCGCACACCGCCTTGCGCTTCACGGGCAACCGCTCGCGGGCGGGCGGCCTGACCGCTCCCGTCAGTGCGGGGCGTGCCGCTCCACCCCGGCGCCCTCCGGCATCAGCCGGTCCAGGGTCTCGGGACGCAGGCGGTAGCGGGCCTCGAAGCCGTCCATCAGGTCCAGGTACTGCTCCAGGTAGCGGGTCATCAGGAAGTTCTGCCGCACCTTCTCGCGCGCCGCCTCGCCCATGCGGCGGCGCAGCCCCTCGTCGGAGAGCAGGCGCACCAGGCGGTCCGCGGCCTCCTCTATCGAGGACACCAGGAAGCCATTCTCCCCGTCGTCAATCTGGTAGCGGATGCCGCCCACGTTGCCGCCGATGACGGGCGTGCGCTTCCACATGGCCTCGCTGACCGTCAGGCCGAAGCCCTCGCGCAGGGACTTCTGCATCACCACGGCGGCGCGGCGCTGGAGGGCGTTCACGAACGACGTGTCCTCACCGCTCATGATGAGGACCCGGTCCTCCTTCTTGCCCAGGAGCGACTCGTAGACTTGCGGCCCCTCGGGGTCATCCGTGGCCACGTTGCCCACGAGCACCAGCGTGCACTCCACCTTCCGCCGCGCCATCTGGAAGGCCTCGATGACGCCGTGCGGGTCCTTCCACCGGTCGAACCGGGAGACCTGGACCACCAGCGGCAGGTCCGTGGGGACGCCGTAGTGGCGCAGGCGCCGCTCCACCTCCCCTTCCGGCAGCTCGCGGTTGAGGATGCTGAACGGGTCGATGGCCGGCTGGAAGACGAGCTGCGGCACGCGCCAGGGCTGGCGGTACTCCACCGCGCTGCTGATGACCGCGTCGTACTTCTCGATGTACCCGGTGAGGTACTCGAAGATTTCCTGGCTGGGATTGGCCATGTCGACATGGCAGCGCCAGATCCACGGCCCGCGCTTGTGCGAGAAGTCCACCAGTGGGAGCGGCTGTGGGTCGTGCACCACGACGTAGTCATGGTCGAACCGGTTGCGCAGCGCGTTCTGGAAGGCGACGTCCTCGTAGATTTCCTTCTTGATGTCGGTGAGGCGGATGGGGGCGCCCTGGAGCGCGTTGTGCATCTTCTTGGTGATTCCGTAGAAGTCCGGCGGGCCCTGGATGGCGCGCCACTCGGCGTCGAGCCCCAGCGCGCGCATCAGCAGCGTCATCGAGGAGAGGATTTCCGCCACGCCGCCGCCGAAGTAGGTCGAGTTCACATGGCAGACGCTGCGGCCGGTGAGCTGCTTGCCCTTGGCGAGAATCCGCTCCACCGCCTGCGGGCCGATGAAGGGCTCGTAGTCTTCCACCGTGGAAATCACATGTCGGCTCTGCATGCCGTCCTCCCTCGCGTTCAAGTGGGCCTGGTCGCCTTCGGTCTCGCGGGCAGGCTGAGCACGCCCCAAAGCTGGGGACCTCTGTGCGCGGGGACAAGCTCACGCGCGCCCTGCCGGCCCTGCGCAGTGGGAGTTCGGACCGGGGCGCGACGAGGCAGGCCGTCGGCTGGATGACGGCCTGCCCCGTCGCGCTCTAGCGGGCAGGCTTGAGTTCCCGGCACGAGCGCTCCAAGGTGGGCGCTTCCATCGAAGGGAGCCCTGCATGATGAAGCATCTCCGGAGCCTGTCCGCCGCGCTGTTCCTCCTCCTGCCCGCCCTGGCCGCCGCGGAGACGACGTGGGTCATCAACGCGAGCGTGCCCGTGGTGGGCGCGGGAGGGGGCTACGTCTTCTATCAATTCCAGCTCAACACCGGCGTGTGGCCGGTGGCGCCGGGGCACACCGTGGGCGTCGTCTATACCTGGGACCACTGGCAGACCACCCAGTGGGGCACGCTCTCCTGGCAGGCCAACCAGTCCAACGCCTATGGCAGCCAGGACGAGGTGTGGAGGGGCGCCTTCAACATCCCTCCCAACCTCACCTTCACCACCGTCGAGTACGCCATCTACGTGGACGCGTCCGGCCACCGCACCTGGAACAACAACAACGGGCAGAACTTCACCGTCACCAAGGCGAATTAGGGCGGTCCGGTCCACCTACAGCCCTGCGTCCGCCTCCTCCTGGAAGGCGAGGTACGCGTCTTGCGAGGTGAGCTCATACGCCCAGGTGCGCAGCTCATGAAGGCTGGGGGCGATCACCGTCTCCGAGCTCCCCGTGAAGAGGACGACCTCCTTCCTGGGGAGCTTGCGGGACTGGAAGACCCTCCCGGACTGGCAGAGCGCGTGGACGGTGGTGGAGACGTCCCACTTCGCGTCGGCGTACGCGTATCTCCGGAGCTCGCGCGTCCGCGCACCCTCGTCCACGTTCTGATAGGCATAGAAGAGGATGCGCCCGCCGGGGTCGTTCCAGAAGTCACCCAAGGCATCCTGGAGCCGGTCGATGGACAGCTTCGCGGGACGCAGCTCCTCCGCGGTCATGTCGTCCGGGTCCTTGTCGCCGGCCCAGGCGGTGTCCAGATAGCCATTGTCGGAGAGAAAGCTGATGAACTCTTCCGACACGTAGACGCGGGTGAAGTCACGAAGCAGGTCCATGGCACTCCTGGCCGGCCCTTCTACCAGGGAAGCCGGTCGTTCTCGTGGAAGAACCCTCCGTTCGGACCATCCGCCGCCAGCGTGGCGAGGCGCACGCTGGTCCGGGCGCTGTCCGCCACGTCCATGGGGGCGTGAGGGCCGCCCAGCTCGGTCTTCACCCACCCCGGATGCGCGGAGTTGACCTTCACGTGGGTGTCCTTCAGCTCATCCGCCAGGTGCACCGTGAAGGCATTGAGCGCGGACTTCGAGGCGTTGTAGGCGAACGCCTTCGCGGCGGCGATGGGTGAGCCCTCCGCGGAGTGCAGCCCCAGCGAGCCGAGGATGCTCGAGACGTTGACGATGCGGCCCGCCGGGGCCTTCTTGAGAAGCGGCAGCAGCGTCTGCGTCAGCCGCACCACGGCGAAGAGGTTGGTCTCGAACGTCTCGCGCAGGATGTCCTCCGGGACGGTCGACGCGTTCCTCGCCAGGAGCTCTTCACGAATCAGCCCGGCGTTGTTCACGAGCACGTCCAGCCGGCCGTACTTTTCTTCGAGGTGCTTCTTCACGGACGCGTCGGTCTCCGGCCGCCGGGCATCGTAGAGCACGACCTCCGCCTTCACGCCGGCCGCACGAAGCTCCTCGAGCGCGGCCTGGCCCTTGCTCGGGTCGCGAGCGCCGATGACGACCTCGAAGCCGCTCTGCCCCAGCTCTCGCGCGGTCTGCAGCCCGATGCCACGGTTTCCACCCGTCACGAACGCAACCTTCTTCACGTCAGCCATCTCGACCTCCAGAGCGGAACGTCGTCCGCGATTTCTATACCGACCGGTATTGAATGCGGCCGTGGGCTGCTTTCGTCAAGTGAATTTCGTACCGTCCGGTATAGTTGTCGGAACATGGGACGACCCCGGAGCTTCGACGAAGAGGTGGCGCTGGACCGCGCGATGCGGCTGTTCTGGCGGCAGGGCTACGAGGGGACCTCCCTCGAGGACCTGACGTCGACGCTCGGAATCGCGAAGCCCAGCCTGTATGCGGCGTTCGGAAACAAGCGCTCGCTCTTCTCGAAGGCCGTGGAGCGCTACACCCGGGCAGTCAGGGAGAGTCTCCAGCGCGCGCTGGACGAGCCGAAGTCCGAGGACGTCGTCCGTCGCTTCCTCCGCCTCTACACCGAGCCCGGCCCCGACGCCCCGCCCGGGTGCTTCCTCGTCCAGGGCGCCCTGGCGTGCAGCCCCGAGTCGGCGGAAGTCCAACGGGAGGTCTCCGAGCGCCGGCAGGAAGCCGAAGTCCTGCTCGCCCAGCGGCTGGCTCGCGCCCAGAAGGAAGGCGACCTGCCGCCGGATGCGCGGCCGAACGACCTGGCGCGGTACGTGTGCACGGTCGCCCAGGGACTCTCCGTGCAGGCCGCTGGCGGCGCCACCGCCCCACAGCTGCGCCGCGTGGCGGAGCTCGCGCTCATGAACTGGAACGCGCTGGGGAGCCCCAAGCGCTAGTGCCGGGCGCCATCCCGATATAATTGACCGATTGGTCCGGAGTCGTTACACCTGTCCGCATGGCACGGACCAGGGAATTCGACCGAGAGGAAGCGCTCGACCGGGCGATGCACGTCTTCTGGGACAAGGGCTACGAGGCGACGTCGCTGAGCGACCTGCTCGACGCCATGGGCATCGCCCGGCAGAGCCTCTACGACACCTTCGGCGACAAGCATGCGCTGTTCCTGGAGGCGCTCGACCGCTACGAGACGCACCGGTTGGACCAGCTCCAGTCCTGCCTGGAGACCGCGCCCTCCGTGACGCGCGCGTTCCGCGACATGTTCGAGGGCCTCGTCGACGAGAGCGAGGCCGTGAAGCGCCGCGGCTGCATGGGCGTCAGCGCCGTGGTCGAGCTGGCGCCGCATGACCCGGAGCTCGCCAGGAGCATCGCCGCCCGGCAGCGCGGCCTCGAGGCCCTCTTCTTCCGGGCGCTCGAACGAGCCCGGGAAAAGGGAGAGCTGCCGCCGTCCAAGGACACCCGGGCCCTCGCGCGCTTCTTCGTGGGCGCCCTGCAGGGGCTGAGGGTCGCCGCCACGGCCGACCCGAAGTCCGCGGCCCTCCGCGACATGGCCCGAGTCACCTTGCAAGTCCTCGAATAGGACGCGCCCCTCGAGATGGGTGGCGCGTCTTCGGCCGGCTTATTTTAGACCAAATGGTCTGGAAAGGAAGCACGACATGGCAGGGAAGCTGGAAGGAAAGGTGGCGGTCATCACCGGAGGGACGAGCGGGATTGGCCTCGCGGCCGCGAGGCTGTTCCACGAGGAGGGCGCGCGCGTGCTCGTCACGGGGTCGAATCCCGTCACGGTGGAGAAGGCTCGCGCCGAGCTTCAGGGCATTGCCCAGGTGGTCCAGTCGGACGCCTCGGACGGTGCCCAGGTCCGCGCGCTGTTCGAGCACGTGAAGCGCGAGTTCGGAGGGCTGGACGTGCTGTTCCTGAACGCGGGCATCTCGAGGACCGCCCCCCTGGCCTCACTGGACGAGGCGATGTTCGACGAGGTCTTCCGCATCAACGTGAAGGGGCCATGGCTCGCGCTGGGCGCCGCCATCCCCGTGCTCCGCCGGGGCGGTGCCGTCGTCCTCAACACCTCGATGACGAACATCCTCGGCATGCCGGGGGGCAGCGCCTACGCCGCCTCGAAGGCCGCCCTGCGCTCGCTGGCGCGCACCGCCGCCGCCGAGCTCGTGGAGCACGGCGTGCGCGTCAACGCCGTCAGCCCGGGGCCGACGGACTCGGGCATCATCGCCAAGGGCGGGCGTCCACCGGACGCCGTCGCGGCCATCGAGCAGGCTCTCATCGCCAGGATTCCCCTGCGGCGCCTGGGCAGGCCCGAGGAGATTGCGCGCGCGGCGCTGTTCCTCGCCTCGGAGGACTCCTCCTTCATGACGGGCGAGGAAATCGTCGTCGACGGCGGAATGACACGCGTCTGACCTGGAGACGGTTGCGCCAGGCAATGAAGCTTCACGGTGGACGTCCGGCCGCGATAGTTTGGCGGCCAGGACAACCACCATGTTCCGAATCGAGACAGAGAAAGAGCTGCTGAGCGCATTCCGCTCGCGGGACCGCAAGCACGTGGAATTGCCCAGGGGCACCCGTCTTCCCCTCTTCGTCCGCGACTACCTCGCCTGGGTGGACCCGTATGGGGTTCGCGTCTTCCTGGTGTTCACCGCACCCGGCAGCACGCGCCTCACGGGTATCACCTTCCGGCGGGATCAGCAGGCAGACAAGAGCCTGCCGACCCGGGTGTGTGACTGGTGCCTCTCTCCTGGCGGGGGGGACCAGATTGGCCTGCTCACCACGGATGTCGATGCGAAGCGCCGGGTGGGCGTGAATCTCTGCCTGGACCTCCGCTGCCAGGAGAAGCTCGAGTCGGCGATGAACCTCGCCGGCCGGGACCTCGTGGACGCAACCCAGAGGGTGCTCGAGCGCATGTCCCGCTTCGCGAGCGAGGCGTTGGGAATGGAGGTCCGCTCGGAAACCTGAGTCGAAGACCCCGGTGCAAACCCACACACCGGGGCCTGACTTCATCCGCGGCGGGGCGTGTCTCTACCGCTCCGCCGGAGCGCCCTCGCCGCCGGCGGCCAGCCGGCACCCGGTGGGCACCGAGAAGCCGTTGGTCGGCGTGGTGCTGGCGGAGCCGCCGGAGACGGCGTTGGAGCCCAGGCCGAAGGCGGCGAAGGCCGTCCACAGCCGGCAGACATCCTCACCGTTGTGCAGGGCGGTGGCCGCCTGGATGATGCCGTCACGCACCTGGGTGAAGGTGGGGCTGCACGGCGTGTTCTTCAGGCCCTGGATGAAGTACTGCATGAAGCGCTGGTTACCCGCGCCACCCGTCGCGTTGTAGAGGTTGCTGTTCCACGCCCACTGCTGCACGAGCAACCAGTAGGCCTCCCACATCGCCTGGGTGAACACCGAGCCAACGCCGTGCGGCACGGCCATGCCGTTGATGCTGGCGTAGGTCCACGTGTTGACGGAGGAGCTGGTGCTGTAGCGCTGGGTGCGAATGCCCAGGCCGGTGGTGGCCTGGTTCAGCGCGTACGTGCCCATGCCGCGGCCCATGGGGCCCGTGTCCGTCGACCTCGCCGTGAACCAGAGCGCCAGGAAGTCGCTGATGCCCTCGCCCGGCTGCTGCCGGTTGGCGAGGCACGACACGTTGCTGGGGCCGCCGACGAGGCGGTTGGAGATGCCGTGGCCGTACTCGTGGACGACAATGCCCGAGTCCAGGTCTCCGTCCTTGTTCGGCGTCACCGTGTTCCACTTGTACATCTGCATGCGCGGCCGCTGACCGTCCGGCGGGGTGGAGAAGTTAGCGTTGTTGGTGCCGCCGCCGTCCTGCGCCTCCGCGCGCACGTCGTCGTTGCCCGCGCCGCCGCGGCCGTAGTTGTTCACCTGGAAGTTGCCGGACAGCTCGTCGAACCCGTACTGGTACTGGACGTCGTGGATGATGTTGTTCCAGTAGAACAGGTTGGTGACGGCCGCCGGGATGTACGTGGAGGGCGCGCCCGTGAGGCTGAGCGTGAAGCTGCAGTTGAGCGTGGTGCCGCACGCCGGCTGCGTCGTGGGCGGCAGGCCGTCGTTGTTGCTGTCCTCGTACGCGTGGACGTTGTTGCCGCGGGGAACGGTGAACTCGGCCCCGGCGACGCCGTTCGTGTCATGCCAGCCGTAGGGCGAGGCCAGCGCGTTGGCGGGGTTGGTGACCACCACGCGCCCGTCCGAGGGCGGCAGCGGCGAGGTGTGGTTGGGGCTCTCCACCGGCAACGGATAGACCTTGTACGTGTCGTCGGCCACCCAGTCGAAGCGCGTCCACACCTCGCCCGTCTGGGCGTCCACCGTCACGTCGTAGTCGTGCTGCTGGTCCGGGGTGTGGACCTGGAAGTGCCACACCAGGCGCGCCTCGCCGCGGCGCACCGGCAGCACCGCCAGCTCCGCGTCGATGGGCTCGCTCGAGAAGCCCGGCACCTCCAGGCGCGTGTGCTGCTTCACGCCGGGCTCCGACTTCAGCGCCCGGGGCACCTCCGCGAGCTGCACACCCAGATGCTTCGCCAGGCTCGCCACCGCGTCACCGGCGCCCAGGCGCGGCTCTACACTGGCGATGGCCGATTCGAGCGCGGGCAGGAAGTCGCTGTGCACGCCGAGGACGCGCCCGTCCCGGTCCACGTTGATTTGAAGCTGCGCGTTGTAGACGGGCAGCCCCTGGTACGACTGGCGCAGGTACAGGTTGGTGATGCCGCTGACCTTCGAGTAGACGCGGTCCGTCACCTCCAGGTGCGCCAGGTCCTCCAGCGCCAGCCCGAGCGCCTCGTGGTGCTTCTGGACGAAGTCCAGGCCGACGGCCAGCGCGTCGCCGCTGCTGGGGCCGGAGAGCGCGCCCAGGGGATTGGTGAGCGAGCGCACCAGCCCGCGCGACTCGTCCACCTCCACGAGCAGCTCCGGCACGCTCTGCCGCAGCGCCGCCTCGCCGGACTTCTGGCTCACGGAGAAGCCGAACCGGGCCTGCGCGTTGTACGTGTCGCGCGCGTCGTGGTTGCGGCCGCCACCGGACTCCTGGGTGACTGCCATTGCCGAGGGACCCGTGAGGGCTCCCATGAGAAACACCGCATGGAAGAGGCGCCTTCGGTAGGAACCAGTGGACATGTCGTGCTCCTGCGTTGCGGGGGACTGCCCCGGATGGGGGGGGCAGCCCTTCATAAACAAGGAAATCAGCTTTCACACGTAAATCATGAATGACGCGTTCACGGCTGATTTTTACGGCCGGAAGGGAACCCTCACGCACGCGGCCGTCGCGTCGCGGCATCCCATTGACGAGACGCGGCAATCCCGGGCCCGGACACGGACGCGCGGGGCGCCCATGCAACGAATGGGAGACGCCGGGCGTGCGGATTGCAGCCCTCGCGCGCATGACGTCCACCACCTCCCCTGCTCCGGCCGCGCCCACCGAAGCCCAACCCATCGAAGCAGCCGAGCGCCTGCCGCTGCTCGACACGCTGCGCGGCTTCGCGCTGTGCGGCGTCTTCATGGCCAACGTCTACCTCTGGTTCAGCGGGCGCATGTTCCTCTCCCGCGTCCAGTACGAGGCGGCCTACAAGGACCCGTCCTGGCTGGACAGCGTCAGCAACTACATGTTCAGCGTGCTGATTGGCGGCCGGTTCATCACCCTCTTCTCGTTCCTGTTCGGCCTGGGGTTCGCGGTGCAGCTCGGGCGCGCGGAGCGGCGCGGGGCTTCGGTGGTGCCGGTGTACGCACGGCGGCTCACGGTGATGTTGCTCCTGGGGCTCGCGCACCTGTTCCTGCTCTTCCAGGGCGACATCGTCAGCACCTACGCGCTGCTGGGCTTCACGCTGCTCGTGTTCCACCGTCGCGCGGACCGCACGCTGCTGCTGTGGGCGACGGCGCTCATCTTCCTCGCGCCCGTGCTGGAGAACGTGGCGCTGCGGCTGCCGCAATTGCTCGGCACACCGGGCGCCGAGGAGGCCGCGAAGGCGTCCGCGGAACGCGCCTCGGCGCTCCGGGCCCAGGTGCTGGAGGCGTTCATGCACGGCTCGTGGCCGGACACGGTGCGGGTCGGCGCGGCGTACTACCTGGGAGACCTGGGGCGAAACCTCAGCGTCTACTTCCCCGTCATCGTCGGCCGCTTCCTGCTGGGCCTGTGGGCGGGCCGCCGCCGCCTCTTCCACGACGCTTCCCAGCACCTGCCCTTCTTCCGCCGGCTGCTCGCGTGGGGCCTGGGGCTGGGGCTCCTCGCCAGCGGCCTGGGGGTGCTCGTCGGGCAGCTCTTCTCCCGCAAGGTCCTCCAGCCGGAGTCGGTGCCGTGGCTGCCGTTCGCCATGTCGCCGGTGCGCCACCTCGGGGAGATGGGAATCGCGGCGGCCTACGTCGCCATCATCACCCTGCTCTTCCAGCGCGAGGCGTGGCGGCGCTGCTTGTCGGTGCTGGCCCCGGTGGGCCACATGGCGCTGACGAACTACCTGCTGGAGTCGGTGCTGGGCGTGGCCCTCTTCTACGGGTACGGGCTGGGGTGGATGCACACGTTCGGCTCGGCGGCGCAGTTCGCGGTGGCCTTGGCGCTCTTCAGCCTCCAGGTCGTCTTCAGCCACCTGTGGCTGGCGCGCTTCCGCTTCGGCCCCGCCGAGTGGGTGACGCGCTCGCTCACGTATGGCCGGGCGCAGCCCATGCGCCGCGGCGCCGTGCCAGAGGACGGGGTGGTGAACGCCTGACCCACCTGTACTCACTGTGAGTCCGTACCGGGCGCCGCGGGGCTACTGGATGGTCAGGTTGAGGTGTTCCCCCGCGGTGACCGGCAGCTCCTGATCGCCGTTGGAGGCAGCGTCGGAGCCGATGGTCTCCAGCCGGAAGCGAATCCGGTCCACGTCGCGAATCGTCTGGTTGGGGATGACGAAGTTACGGGTCGACATCCCCGGGACGGTGCCCAGGCGGACCCGGCTCGTCCCGTTCATCACGTACACGAAGAGGTTGATGTCGACCATCTTGAGGTTGCGCACTTCGACCGTCGTATCCGGAGGCGGGGGCTTGGAGGGGTCCTCCGCCGTCTGGGCGCTGCTGCAGGAGACCGCGAGGACAAACAGGACGAGTGGGACGACCTGGGTTGCACGCATGGCACCTCTCCATCCGATGGAGGAGCCACGAGCCTAACAGCCCCCTCCGGTGGAAGCGGGCCGGGGCCGAGCGACTTGTCAGGACGTCATCAGGTCCGACGTCGGAGGAGCCAAACGAAAACCAGATTGAAGAGACGTCATGACCAGGCTGAACCAGATCATCGCTGTCGAGAAGGGCGTCAAGAACCGCTCGCAGCAGGAACTCACGCAGGCGCACCACGACCTGCAGAAACCGCAGCTCCTCGCCGGAATCTCGCGCACGTATCAGCCCCGTGACGAGGAGGGCGAGCGCTTTCCGCCCGAGTCCACGCGCGTCCAGGTGCGAACCGACGACGTGCTGAAGAAGACCCGCGAAATCCTCGCCCGGCTGTTCGATGTCACCGCCACCAAGGACCTCACCAACTGCCACGCCCGCGCGGACGTGAAGGTGGACGGCAGGGTGCTGCTCAAGGGGGCCCCCGCCACGTACCTGCTCTTCCTGGAGAAGCAGCTGGTGGACCTGCACACCTTCGTGCAGAAGCTCCCCACGCTGGACCCTTCGGAGAGCTGGGTGCCGGACCCCGCCCAGGGCCTGTGGGCGACCGAGCCGGTGCAGACGGCGAAGACGAAGAAGGTCCCTCGCAACCACGTGAAGTCCGAGGCCACGGAGAAGCACCCGGCCCAGGTGGAGGTGTATTACGAGGACATCGTCGTCGGTTACTGGAAGACGGTGAAGTTCTCCGGCGCCCTGCCCGCCATCCGCGTCAACGACATGCTGGAGCGCGTGGAGAAGCTGCAGCAGGCCGTGAAGTTCGCGCGCGAGGAGGCCAATGCCGTCGAGGTGGAGGAACTGAAGGCCGGCGACGCGCTGCTCGGCTATCTCTTCGGCCAGGCTTAAGGCCCTAAAAGTTTTCGGAGTACAAACTCAAGCTCAGCAGCAGACTCACGCGGAACGCTTCCGGATCGCCGTCAGTGCAGGTTCGAGTCCTGCCCCCGTCACCACTCCTGACGACGGGGTAGCCCAATGGGTAGAGGCACGCGACAGCCAGGAAGCGTGAGGCACCCCAGAATCAAGTTCTCACTCCAGACTCAGCATTCGCTGTCGCAGGTCCGATCAACCGTCTCCGCTCGCCCCCTCGAGATGCTGGTGCAATTCCAGCCCGCCGCTCCATCCGCCTTGCGCGGCGGTCGTTCAATCGCAGGACGCGAGGTCTCAACCTGAAGCGGGGACTTCAAACGTGCGGACCTCATCCATGGCAGCACCCCGAGCCCGGTCAGGAGGACACCCTGGCCGGGCTCACCATTTTTCGCAGCCCATGGCCGGCTGCCTGCCCGCACGAAAGGCGTGAATATCCGCACGGGCTGTCCGTCCAGGGGACGCAACACACCTCCCCCAAGGACCCACCCCATGCGCCATCCCTCCCCACGGGCGCACGCTGGCCTCGTGCTGGCTGCGACCCTGGTGCCCCTGTGCGTCTTCGCGGCCCCGCTGCGCCTCCAGCTCTCGAGCTTCGACAGCGCCGTGACGGACGTCCCCGACCTGAGCGCGCAGGCCGTGCAGAACCGCACCGCCTACGGGCTCACACAGGCCCTCGCGCTCGACCAGGGCCGGGCCACGCTGGTGGCTCCGGGCGCGCTGGAGGACGCGGACCTGCTGGTGGGAGGGAAGCTGGGGCGCAACGGGACGAAGTACCAGCTCATCTATGTCCTCCAGACGCGGCAGGAGCCGAAGCTGCGGACGCAGCTGTCCTACGAGTTCGTCAACCCGCGGCTCAGCGACCGGGGCGTCACGGTGATGGCACAGGACGTCATCTCCGAGGCCGTGAAGCTGGAGGAAGCCCGGAAGGCCCAGGCGGTGGCGCTGCAACCCATGCCCGCCCCCAAGCCCTCGGTGGCGCGCGCCCCTGCTGCGCCGCCTCCAGAGCCGGAGCGCGTGAGCAGCCCTCCCGCGCCCCAGGCGCCTCGTGAGCGTGAGCCCGTGGCGTCCCTGGCGCCGGAGGACCCGTCCGACACGTATGAGGCCCGGCAGCAGCCGCTCGTCGTCATCCACACCGGCCTGACGGGCCTCTATGTCCCCGGCTCGGGAGCAGCGGGCTTCGGCGCCGCGGTCGAACCGAAGTGGAACATCACCGACTCCCTCTCCGCGGGCTTCCGGTTCGACGCTGGCATCACGATGGGCGGCAGCATCGCGGCGCGGGGGACCACGTCGTTCTCGGCAGGGGCTTCAGCGGCGACGCTCGCCAAGGGCGAGTTCCTCCTCGGCCGCCGCGGGGTGCGCCCGTTCGTGGGCGTGGGCGCCGGCATGTACATGCTCGCGAATCAGAGCGTGGCCGCGAGCGTGGAGGGCGCCGGCCTCAACCAGTCCGGCGGCACGTTCTTCGGCGTGGCCCCGCAGCTCGGCGTCGACTTCGGCGGCGTCCGCCTCGGGCTGACGTACAACCACATCCTCGGCGCGGACGTCGTCGTCGAGCAGAACGTCAACGCGGGCATCGAGGCGGAGCGCATCCACCGCAACTACCTCCAGGTGGAGATTGCGTTCCGCGTCGCCAGGTTCGGCACGCCGCGGCGCCCCGTCGGCGCCAGCCGCTACTAGGGAGTCCCGGGGCGCCGTCCCAGCGGCAGCCGCACCGTGAAGAGCGCCCCCTGCCCCAGCTCGCTGCGCACGTCGATGGTGCCGCCCATGGCCTCGACAATCTGCCGGGAGATGTAGAGCCCCAGGCCCAGGCCGCCATAGTGGCGCTCGGAGACGCCCCGCTCGAAGCGGCCGAAGAGGCGCGGCAGTGTCTCGGCGGCGATGCCGATGCCCTCGTCGCGCACCCGCAAGCGGGCCTGGCCCTCGTCCAGGTCCACCTCGATGGAGACGGGCCTGCCGGCGCCGTACTTCGCCGCGTTGGAGAGGAGGTTCACCACCACCTGCTCCAGGCGGGAGCCGTCCCACTGCCCGCGCACCTCCGTCCCCAGCGACAGGTGCACCTCACATTCCGCCTGGGCGAACACCGCCTCCAGCCGCTCGTGGGCGTCCTTCACCACCTGCGCCAGGTCCACCTCCGACAGCTCCAGCGCGAGCTTGCCCAGCGACAGCCGGCTCACGTCCAGCAGGCTGTCCACCAGCGAGGCGAGCCGGTCCACCTGCCGCGAGGCCGCCGCCATCCTCGCGCGGACCTTGTCGGCCACCCCCTCCTCCACGGCCCGCTGGATGAGCGAGTGCTGCAGGCGCAGCGACGTGAGCGGCGTCTTCAGCTCATGGCTCGCCACCGAGAGGAACTCGTCGCGCAGGCGGACCGCCGCCTGGGCGGCCCGGTACAGCTCCGCGCGCTCCAGCGCCTGGGCGCACTGCCGCGTGAGCGCCACCAGGAAGGCCTTCTCCTGCGGACGGAAGGCCCGTGACTCCGTCCAGCGCAGCGCGATGAGCCCGAGCACCCGGTGCTCCGTCGCCAGCGGCAGCAGGGCCCGCGCACCCTCGCCGAGCTCCTCGGCGGTGGCGTCCACCTCCGGCACGCTGGCCATGTACTCCTCGCGAGTGGAGCACCACAGGGGCACCCGGTCCCGCACCACCGCGGCCAGCCCCGCGGACTGCTCCAGCACCCTCGGCTTCATGGTGGCGATGAGCACGTCGTTGTAGCCGAAGTGCCGCACCCAGCGCAGCGTGCCGTCCCGTAGCTGCAGGAAGGCGCCCCGCTGGGCCTGCGTGGACTGGAGCCCCTCGTGGATGATGACTTCCGCCATCTCCTCCTCCGACGCGGCCCGCGACAGCGCGGCGGTGATGCCCTGCAGCCGCTCGGTGCGCGCCTGGGCCTCCTTCGACTCCCGGAACAGGAGGGCATTGTCCAGGCAGAGGCTCGCGCGGCGGGCGAGCTCGCGCGCCAGCTCCAGGTCCCGTGCCCCGTAGCGCCGGGGGCCCGATTCGATGGTGAGCGAGAAGGCTCCCAGCACCCGCCCTCGCGCCTGGAGCGGCACGCTGAGGCTGGAGCGCAGGCCCAGCTTCCGGCTCAGGGCCAGGTGCTCCTCACCGCGCGCGAGCGCCGGCAGGGCCTCGTCCGGAATCTCCGGCAGGCAGCGGGGCTCTCCCGTCCGCAGCACCTCGGCGATGCCGCCGTGGGCGCTCACGTCGATGGGCCAGCGGCGGGCAATCTCGAAGGCCAGCGCCACCTTCTCCGGGTCCCTGTGCACCACCACCCGCCGCTCCACGGTGCCCCGCTCCGTGAGCATGTCCACCGCGCACCAGTCCGCCAGCTGCGGCACCGCGAGCTCCGCGAGGCGCTGGAGCACCGTCCCCTCGTCCAGCGAGGACGCCAGCACCTCGCCGGCCCGGGCGAGGAAGGCGAAGCGGTCCTCGGCCTCCTTGCGCTCCGTCAGGTCCTGGAAGCTCGCGGCCCGGTAGGTGACGTGGCCGTGCTCGTCCTTCAGCGCCACCCCGTCCACGAGGATGGGGACGCGGCTGCCGTCCCTGCGCACGTGGACGTTCTCATAGGTGTGGTGGCCCAGCTCGATGGTCCGCTCCAGCTCGGCGCGGTAGCTGGCGAAGGAGTCGGGGGCGACAATCTCCTGGACGTGCACGCCGATGAGCTGCTCGGGGCTGTCGTACCCGTGCATGCGCGCGAAGGCGGGGTTGGCCGCGTTGATGCGCCAGGTCTCCGGGTCCGTGCTCGCGATGCCCCAGCCCGCATGGTGGAAGAGCTGGTCCCACCGCGCCAGCTGCTCCGCGTTGCGCTTCAAGTCCCTCGCGAGCGACTCGGCGCGCTGGCGGGCGCGCACCTGCTCCGTCACTTCCACGGAGAAGTTGATGAGACCGTCCACCTTCCCCCGGGCGTCCCACGTGGGCTGGTAGGTGAGGTTGAAGAAGGCCTCCTCCAGTTCGCCGGTGCCATGGCGGTCCAGCAGCACCGCGAACTCCGTGCCCACGAAGGGCTCCCCCGTCTCCAGCACGCGGCGCAGCGCCGACATCACCGTGGGCTGAGAGAGGACCTCCGGCGCCACTTCCGACAGGGTGCTGCCGAGTGGAACGCGGCGGCCGATGAGCTTCTCGTAGAGGGGGTTGGCGAACTCGAAGACGAAGTCGGGACCGCGGGTGATGGCGATGGCCGCCGACGACTGCTGCATGAAGATGCGGTGCAGGTGCTCCTGGTGGGAGCGCTCCAAGAGCTCGCGCTCCCGGGCCTGGAACAGCACGGCCTGGCGGCGGATGTCCTGGCGGGCGCGATACAGCTCGATGAAGACGGACACCTTCGCGCACAGCACCTGGGGCACGAAGGGCTTGGTGAGGAAGTCCACCGCGCCGGAGCCGTAGGCCGCGAGCACCTCCTGCTGCGTCCAGGTGTGCGCGGTGATGAAGATGATGGGCACCTCGCGGGAGCGCTCGCGCTGTTTGATGAGCGCGGCCGTCTCCAGGCCGCTCAGCCCCTCCATCTGCACGTCCAGGAGGATGACGGCGTAGTCCTCCCGCATCAGGTGGCGCAGCGCCTCGCGGCCCGAGGCGGCCTTGTGCAGCCGCACCTGCAATGGAGCGAGGACGGCCTCCAGCGCCAGGAGGTTGGCCGGGTTGTCGTCCACCAGGAGGACCGCGGGGGGCGCGACGTCGGGGCCCTCCGCCTCGGGGCCCGGTTCCTCGGCCTCCGCCGTCTCCCGTTCAGGAGCCGGGGGCGACAGGGGTGAACGGGGCGCGGAGGACATGGCACCTCCGACTTAACGGTTGCCGCGTCCGAGAACAATCCGGGGTTGCCCAGGGCGGGGAGCCTCTCGCGGAAGGCCAGGCCGGAAGCGTTCTGGAAAAGGCAGTCGCAGGGGACCCGTCGCTCAATCCGACTGCGCGATGTCCAATCGGAGGTCAAACGAGACGTCCGGCGAAGTCCTCCCGTTCTGCTTCACCATGACGGCGATGGTGTTCTCCCCCGCGACGAAGACGGTGGCCGGAAGGGTGGCCTCCACGTGCTCGTTCTCCGCGGAGGCCGTCGCATACTTCGCGTGCGCCGTGCCCACGCCCATGTTGCGGGTCAGCACCAACGTGCCGTTCACCCACACGGCAATGCCGTCATCGAAGATGGCGCTCAGCGTGGCGTCCACGGCGGGCCGCTCCAGGGTGACCTTCTTCCGGAAGTAGAGGCTCGTCTGTGACGGCACCGTGGCGGACAGGACGGTGGCCTCGTCCTTGTCCCCGTAGCCCAGCTGCCCCGCGCCGGAGGCCCACCCGGAGTCGTCGAAGCCCGCCGTGGACCAGCTCGCTCCCGGGTCCACGCCGCTCGCTTCGTACTTCCACGTAGCACCGAAGGGAATGACGGTGCGCAGCGGGGTGAGGTCCACCAGGGCGTGCGCATCCATCGCAAGGGTGCCAGGACCGATGAGGGACAGCCCTACGCTGAGGGCCTTCGCCTCGGCCGGCGCCGGTGGCGTCGTCCACTCGGAGAGTCCGTAGATGGAGCTGTGTGGAAGCAGGGGCCCCTGGGCCCACCACACCCAGCCACCCGCGGCGGTGCGGTAGTACGCGGCGAAGCGCGCCGGCCCGTCCGTCCGGTACGCGGCGCTCACCCGGTAGCGGTGGCCCGGGCGCACGGGCGGCGCGCACGCGCCCAGGTCCTGTGCGGACACGAGCTTCACGTCGCCCGACACATGGCGCGTCACGGTGACCTGCTGCGCGCGGCTCCCCTCCCACACGTCCTCCGGCAGGCTCCATGCGACCGTCAGGTCGCCGTAGGACGTGCGCAGCCAGCAGTCCGGCGCGGTGTCCCCGTTGGCGTCGTCCTCCAGCGAGGGATTGAGCAGCAGCTGGCCCCAGGCCTCACGCTCCGGTGGAAGCGGCCCGGGCACCGGCGGCTTCACCGCGCCCCCGATGACCTCGTGCACCGTGCGGACCGTGGTTCCCAGCGACGTGCGCGGCGCGAGCCAGGCGAGGAACGCCTCCAGCGTCGCCGGGGAGATGGCGAGCGTGTCGCAGCCGTCACACACGTCGTGGATGACGAACATCACCCACCCGCCCCCACCCTGCTCGGCGCGCAGCACCGCGCCCTGCAAGTCCTGGAGCGTGGTGGTCGCCTCCACCGAGCTGACCGTCCGCAGCGCGTAGGGCTCCGTGGGAGGCAGCTTCACTGCCACCGGACAGCTCGTGCAGCTCTCCACGCCCCGCAGCCCCGCGCTGTCCCGGCCGGAGTTGTAGCCGCAGTCCTGGACCCACTGGCGCGTCGTCGCGTCCTGCGCGCCGTAGGGGTAGGCGAAGGACGTCACCGTCAGGCCCGCGCCCGTCAGCGCCACGCGCTCGTCGCAGATCTGCCGGGCCTGCTCGTCGGGGACCAGGTCGGTCAGGCGCGGGTGGCTGACGGTGTGCCCACCAATCTCGTGGCCGTCGGCCTGGAGCGCCTGGAGCTGCGCCAGCGTCAGCCGGGTGGCCTGCCCGATGCGCCCGCTGTTCACATAGAACGTGCCGCGCAGCCCGTAGCGCGCGAGCAGCGCCGCGCCCTCGGCCTGGTTGGCGCGGCCGTCGTCGAACGTGAAGGACACCGTCACCGGCGCGGAGGTCTGCGCCCCGGCCTCGGGCGTGCGTCCTCCGAGCAACACGAGCAACGTCGACAACCCGAACAACGCACGGACTCGGAGCATGGTGAGAGCCAAATTCCTCACTCCCACTGTCCTGACAACCCCGTGGGCCGAGCGCACTGTGCGCCAGTGACAACATCGCTCCGAGGAGGCGGGCGCGTGGCGCGAAGCGTCAGGCACGGCGGGCCCGCGCCACCGTGCGCAAGTGCTTGACGCCATGTGCGGGGAGGACTCGGATGCGCGCCCATATGACTGAGCTGCTCACCCGCGCCGAAGCCTCGAAGTACACGCAGACCTCGCGTCACTCGGATGTGCTCGCCTTCGTGGACGAGCTGTGCCGCCGCACGAAGCTCGCGCGGCGTGTGGACTTCGGGAAGAGCGGCGAGGGCCAGCCCCTGGTGGCGCTCATCGTGAGCGACCGCAACTGCTTCACGCCCGAGCTGGCGCGCAAGCAGAAGAAGGTCATCGTGCTGGTGGAGGCCAACATCCACGCCGGCGAAGTGGAGGGCAAGGAGGCGCTGCTCGCCCTGGCCAGAGACCTCACGCTCACGAAGCTGGGCAAGAAGCTGCTGGACAAGCTGTGCCTCGTGCTCGTGCCGAACTTCAACCCGGATGGCAATGACCGCATCAGCCCCAACAACCGCAAGCTCAACCTGAAGGACCTCGAGGGACAGGTGAACCCCGAGGGCGGCGTGGGCATGCGCTACACGGGCGAGGGCTGGAACCTCAACCGCGACAGCATGAAGCAGGAGGCGCCGGAGACGCGCGCGCTCGCGGCGCTGCACCAGACATGGTGGCCGCACGTGTTCATCGACTGCCACACCACCGACGGCAGCATCCACGCGAACGACCTCACCTTCGACACCTCGCACTCCAACGAGCCGCTCTTCACGGAGCTGCGCGAGTTCAACCGCGACATGCTGGAGCGCGTGTCGAAGGCGGTGAAGAAGGGCCATGACTTCGACAGCTACTGGTACGGCAACTACAAGGTGGAGGGCGACCCGAAGTCGGGCTGGCACACCTACCCGGCGCTGCCCCGCTTCGGCAGCCACTACCGGGGCCTGCTGGGCCGCATCGACGTGCTGCTGGAGACGTACAGCTACATCGACTTCCCGCGCCGCTGCGCGGTGGCGCGGGCGTGGCTGCTGGAGCTGCTGCGCGATGCCGCGAAGCATGCCACTGCCTACCGCACCATCACCGCCGCCGAGGAGGAGCGCATCGTCGCGCGCGGCAAGTCGCCGGACCCGCAGGCGCTCGTGGGCATCAACTACGGCGTCGCCACGCGTGACGACAAGGGCGCGCTCGTCTTCGAGTACCCCGCCCACGCGAAGCCCGGCGACGTGGCCCCCATCCTCGCCTACGACGAGGCGAGCATCGCCGCGCGCCGCTACCCGGGAAAGAAGAAGAAGACCTACCGCATCCCCCACCACCGGACGTTCATCCCCACGCAGGCGGTGAGCACCCCGGCGGCGTACCTCGTCCCGGCGGAGCTGGCCGCGCGTCTGGAGGGACACGGCATCCGCTTCGAGCGCCTGTCCGAGGCGAAGCGCTTCACGGTGGACAGCTACCGCGTGGCCCGGCGCGAGGAGACCTTCAGCCCCGACGTGGCGGCGAACGTCCCGCCGCCCGGCGAGGCCGAGGTGCCCCTCAGCCAGAAGCCCAAGCCCGTGCGCTTCGAGACGGTGCTCACCGTGGCCCCCGAGCGCACCACGCGCGAGTTCCCCGCGGGGACGCTGTACGTGCCCACCGCGCAGCGCACCGGCACGCTCGCGGTGTACCTGCTGGAGCCGCACTCCGATGACGGCCTGTGCCGCTGGCAGTTCCTCGACGGGATGATTCAGACGGGCGAGCTGTACCCCGTCCACCGCGTGGTGGAGGCGGCCACCGCGCCGAAGAAGGCCGAGTGATGGCGTAGGGCCCTCTGCTTCGAGGGCCCGGCTTCCCTCGCACGGTGGAGGCCACGGCGGACACGCGAAGGCGGTGCTGTCCCTGGTGCGACGGATTCAGCAACTGTAGTTCAAATACAATTTGCTTACCCGAACCCAGGTGGTGCCGTAGCGTCGTCCCTTCGCGCCCGTCGCGCGCAAGGAGACAGACGATGCGGCACCCTCAACTGAAGGCAGTGCTGAAGCTGGCGGTCATCGTGGCGGCCCTGGCCCTTTCGCCAGCGGCACACGCGCAGAACATCTTCGACGCGCGTGTCTTCAACTGGCTCTTCTACCTGAACAACAACGCGGACCTGTTGCGGGCGGGCATCGTCACGCCGCAGGCCGCGATGAACCACTGGCAGGCGAACGGCCTCCGCGAGGGGCGGCAGGCCAACTCCGGCTTCCACACGCTCCAGTACCTGGACCAATACCCGGACCTGCGCGCGGCCTTTGGCACCAACTATGCCGCGGCGCTGAACCACTACCTCACCTACGGCATCAACGAGGGCCGCAAGGGCTACTACTCCGGGGGCTACGGCCGCTGGACGGCGGAGAACGACCTCATCCGCATCAGCGCGTCCGCGCGCACGGCGGGCGCCATCGACAGCCTCATGTGGAACGGGCGCGAGTTCATCAACTCGTGGGACCACGGCCGCCAGCTCCAGCTGGCCGTCATCTCGAACAACTGGGGCGAGTGCTACAACCCCACGCAGGCGGGCAGCGCGAATGACGGCCTGTCCTCGGGCACCACGAGCGTCCTGGAGGGCACCTACCACGAGCCCTCACGCCTGGCCTTCCAGACGCGGCCCGCCTTCTGGCTCGCCGCGGGCCAGACAAACCCGGTCCCCGCCCCCAACTGCACCCGCGCCATCAACACGAGCAACCTCTCCAACTACGTGATGAACACGGACATCCGCGTGGGCTTCATGGGTATCCGCAACGCCATCGAGTTCCAGATGGCCATCCAGGTGCCGGAGGCCATCAGCGCCTTCCAGCTCGAGGGCCCCACCGGCTACCTCTCCGGCGAGTTCTCCAGCTTCCACGCGATGGACTTCAACACCGGAACCCTCGTCCCGCTGTCGCAGGCCAACGAGGAGCTGACCCGGCCCGTGGTGCTGTCCGTGCCGGACGGCTCGGCGGCCATGGGCGTCTGGGCTCCGGAGCTGCCCGGCCCCAACTTCAGCCAGTACGCGAAGTTCGCCTTCATCGACCCGGGCAACCCGGCCAACTCCACCACCAAGTGGAGCGCCGTGTTCCGCCGCGGCGCCCTCACTCCGGGCGGCTACGGCTTCCGGAGCTTCGTCTTCGTGGGCACGCGGGAGAACGTCCGCGTGGCCATGATCCAGGTACGCAACCTCTTCCTCACCGGACAGGCACAGTGAGGCGGACCCGGTGCGGCGCGCTCAGGTGAGCAGCCGCACCGGGGCACCGGCGTGCCACGCCAGGATGTCCTCCAGCGCGTCGCGGTAGAAGACGGCGTAGTTCTCCCGCGTCACGTAGCCCAGGTGCGGCGTCAGCACGACGTTGGGCAGCGCGAGCAGCGGGTGTCCCGCCGGCAGCGGCTCCACCGAGAAGACATCCAGCCCGGCCCCGGCGATGCGCTGCTGGCTCAGCACGGACAGCAGCGCCGCCTCGTCCACCAGCCCCGCGCGCGCGGTGTTGACGAGCCAGGCCGTGCGCTTCATGGCACCCAGCTCCGCTGCTCCAACGATGCCTCGCGTCCGCTCCCCGAGCACGAGGTGCAGGCTGACGACGTCGGACGTGGAGAACAGCTCCTGCTTCTCCACGCGGCGCGCGCCCACCTCCGCCGCGCGCGCGTCGGTGAGGTTCTGACTCCAGGCCACCACCTCCATGCCGAAGGCCGCGCCCACCCGTGCCATCTGCCCTCCGAGCTTCCCCAGCCCGAGCAGTCCCAGTCGTTTGCCCGCCAGGCCTTCCGTGAGCCCGGTCTGCCACGTGCCTGCGCGCAGCGCACGGTCCTCCGTGGGGATGCGCTTCACCAGCGCGAGGATGAGCCCCCACGCCAGCTCCGCCGTCGGCGCGCCCACGTTGCCGGTGCCACACACGGGGATGCCGCGCGCCCGGCACGCCTCCAGGTCGATGGCCGCGTTGCGCCCGCCCGTGGTGACGAGCAGCCGCAGCTTCGGCAGCCGCTCGAGGAGCGCGGCGGGAAAGGGCGTGCGCTCGCGCATGAGGACGATGACGTCGAAGGGCTGGAGCGCCTTCACCAACGCCTCACGGTCCGCGAGGTGCCGCTCGAAGACGTGGAGCCCGCTTCCCGCTGGCAGTCGCGCCCAGTCCGCGAGGCCCAGGGCAACGCCCTGGTAGTCATCCAGGATGGCGATGTTCATTGGCATACGCCTCGCCTACCCCACCCACCGGCGCGGTGCATAGGCGAACCACACTGTCCGGAGTATCGTGTTTTGCGGTCTACCCATGGAGCACTCCATGCGCTCACCGCGGTCCACTCCCATCGCGCCCAAGCTGCTCCAGGAACACCTGCGGCAGGGCGCGGCCTCGCGAGAGGCGACGCTGGCCCGGTTCATCAGCCTGGCGACCTCCGCGTGTGTGTTCTCCACGCTGAGCTTCGCGCCGCTCCTCGGCTGGGCCCATACCCTGGCCATCATCGCCGTCCTCGCGTGCTACGCCCTCTATTACGCGTGGGTCCACCGCCGGCTGAAGAAGACGGAGCCCACGGCCGCACTCCTGTGGCTCAACGTCGCCATCGAGAACTCGCTGGTCGGCATCCTGTGCCTGCTCGACATCTCCTTCGCGGGTCCGGAGATGGCGCTGGGCAATCCCAACCTCCTCATCGCCTCGGCCGCCATCGTGGCGTCGGCGCTCCGCTCGGACGCGCGCCTTCCCCTCTTCGCGGCGGGCGTCACCGCGGCGGAGCTGGTGCTGCTCTACGTCTTCGTCGCGTACCCGCTCCTGCCCACGCCGATACCGCTGATGCTGTCGCCCCCGCTGATGTTCCTGCGGGCGCTGTACATCGTGGTGGTGGGCTGGCTGGCCTGGCTCGTCGCCGCCCAGTTCCGCGGCATGGCCGAGGATGCGCTGCGTGCCATCCGCCAGCAGGAGTTGCTGGGCCGCTACTTCCTCCACGAGCGCCTGGGCGCCGGAGGCATGGCGGAGGTCTTCCGGGCGACCTACAGCCCCGAGGGCGGCATCGAGAAGACGGTGGCGGTGAAGCGCATCCTCCCGGCCTATGCGGATGACCCGCAGTTCATCGCCCTGTTCCGCCGGGAGGCCGAGCTGGGCTCCATCCTCCAGCACCCCAACATCGTCGCGGTGCTCGACGTGGGCCGCCTGGACAACACGCACTTCATCGCCATGGAGCACGTCGATGGGCTGTCGCTGCGCCAGCTCATCAAGCAGCACGGGCCGCTCCCCGTGGCCGCCGTCATGTACCTGGGCGCGGAGCTGGCATCCGCGCTCGACTACGTGCACCGGCGCACCTCGCGCGAGGGCGTGCCGCTGAACCTCGTCCACCGCGACATCAACCCGCCCAACGTCCTCCTGTCCCGCATCGGCGACGTGAAGCTCAGCGACTTCGGCATCGCCCGGGCCGTCACCCACGCGCCCGTCACCCGCCTGGGCCACGTGCGCGGGAAGTCGGACTACATGGCGCCCGAGCAGCTGTCGGGCGAAGCGCTCGACGGACGCGTGGACCTCTTCGCGCTGGGGCTGACGCTGCATGAGGCCCTGACAGGGCGCCGCACGCTGCGCGGGACGGAGCAGGTGACGAGAACCGCGTTCATGGAAGCGGTGAGGAGCCTGCCGCCTCCCTCCGAGATGCGCCGGGAGGTTCCCCCGGAGGTGGATGCCATCGTCATGGCGCTGCTCCAGGCCGTGCCGGAGGACCGCCCCCAGCGCGGCAGCCAGGTGGAGGACCTGCTCCGCGCGCTGCCCGCGCCCATGGCGCCCTACCCCCAGGGACAGACCGCGCTGGCCCACGCCATCCGCGATGTGCTGGAGCGCAGGCCGGATGACGCGCCCACGCCCATCGCCGTGCCCCTTGCCGTGGACGACTCCGAGGAGGCAACGCAGGACCGGGACGCCACCACGCGCACCCGCCCGAGCCGGAGAATGGGGACGTAGAAGGCAGGAGCGCCCGCCGGTGGCCTACAGGCTGCCGACCATCCAGGCGCTTCCCAGGACGATGGAGAGGGCGGAGGCCATCCTCGGCACCCGCGCACTCACCGCCGCGGAGAACCGGCGCTTCAGCGAGAAGCTGGCGATGCCGGCGGTGAGCCCCGCCATGGCCACGGTACTGCCGACGGAGAAGCCTCCCAGGTAGAGCACCTGGTCCGAGAGCGAGCCGGACACCGCGGCGGGCAGAATGAGCAGCAGGGCCGCCGCGCCCGTGAGGCCGTGCACCAGGCCCACCGTGAGCACGTTCCGCGTCTCGGCCCCGGAAGGCCCGGTGAGCGCACGCCGCTTCAGGCCCCAGAGGCCCATGCCCATCAAGGCGAGGGCGGCCACCCGCTCGGCCCAGCGCTCGACCCCTTGCAGGTGCACCGTGGAGAGAACCAGGAGCAGCACCGCCGACGCGGCGAGCGTCCCCAGCCCGTGGCCGATGCCCCAGAGCAGGCCCACGCGCCACGCCCCCTGACGCCGTCCCACCGACAGCGGCGCGAGGCTGAGCAGATGGTCCGGCCCCGCGAGCGCGTGGAGTGCACCTGAACCCAGACCTGCGAGCGCCATGACCATCGGGACGACTCCTTTCCCACCGGGGAACAGGGAAAGGATGCGGCTGGGGGCTGATATCCGCCAAGACATCGTTCGGATAACCTTGATAGTGCCGGCCTATCAACCAACCGAGAGCCCCCGGAGCCCCGTGGGAATGGAGCGCCCTACCCGCCCGTCGCGGGCCGCATCGCCAGCTCTACCGGGGCCACCTCGCGCCACCACGGCGTCGCCAGCTCCACGTGGGCGGGCTCGACGGCGGAGCCCAGGCGCGGCGTGAAGAGGCGCACGTTCTGCTCCGACGCGAGGCGCAGCAGCGTCTCCGCCGGCTCGTCCCAGGCGTGGAGCGCCAGGTTGAAGGTGCCCCAGTGCACCGGCATCAACCTGCCGCCCCCGAGCATGGCGTGCGCCTTGAGCGCGTTCTCCGGGCCCAGGTGGATGCCGCCCCAGCTCGGGTGGAAGGCGCCCACCTCCAGCATCACCAAATCAAAGGGGCCGTGACGGCGGCCAATCTCCTCGAACTCCGACGTCAGCCCGGTGTCGCCGCTGAAGAAGACGCGGCGCTTGTCCGTCGTCAGCACCCACGAGGCCCAGAGCGTCTCGTTCCTGTCGCCCAGGCCGCGGCCGGAGAAGTGCTGCGACGGAGCGGCGGTGAAGCCCACGGGGCCCACGCGGGTCTCCTCCCACCAGTCCAGCTCGGTGATGAGCTCCGGGGCCACGCCGTACGACTCCAGGTGCGCGCCCACGCCCAGCGCGGTGATGAAGGGCACGCGCAGCTTCGCCAGCGCGGTGATGGTGGCGCGGCACAGGTGGTCGTAGTGGTCGTGCGACACCAGCACCGCGTCCAGCTTCGGCAGGGCCTCCAGCGGCACCGGCGCCGGGTGGAAGCGCTTCGGCCCGGCGAAGGACATGGGCGAGGCGCGCTCGCCCCAGACGGGGTCCGTGAGGATGCGCGCGCCGTCCAATTCCAGGAGCATGGTGCTGTGGCCCAGCCACGTCACCCGGAAGCCGCTGTCCGCCTTGCGCGCCCACGCGTCCAGCGGGCTCTCCAGCGGCAGGGGCGCGGGGGGCGTGCGCTGGGCACCGCCGAAGAAGTACTCCCCGAGCAGCGGCAGCGGGTTGCCCTGGAGGCCCGGGCCCACGGGCGCGGTGTTGCGGAAGCGGCCGTCCGCGAACTGCCGGGAGGCACGCACCCGCTCGAGTCGGAGTCCTGAGAGAGACATGGCGCGTGTCTAACGGCTCGCGCCGTGTCTGGCCAGCCGGGCTGTGTAAAGAAGTGTGTTACCGGCTGTCCTTCCGTTTCTGCTGGCGGGCCTGCTCCGCCCGCAGCGCGCCCCCAATCCGCCTCCCCGCCACCTTCGTCAGCTTCGAGACCGGGTTGCCCTGCCGCTTCGGCCAGGGCGGCTGCCAGCTCGAGGTGGACGGCCTGCCGGGGAAGCTCTTGTTCTTCATGGGCTGGCTCCTCATGGAGGTGAAGGTCACACCAATCCCATCATGTGCACGCCCGCGAATGCCCGAAGCCCGGCGAGCGGCCCGGCGTGCGCCCGGGTCTTCCCTGGGCCGCAGGGAGCACGCGGCGTCGGTCAGCCCTTGGGGGTTGGCTGCTTGCGCATGGCCTTGAGAATCTTGATGGGCGGCGTGAGCTTCTGCTCGGTGCGCGGCGACTGCTGGATGGCCCGCACCACGTCCATGCCCTTCACCACCCTGCCGAACGCGGCGAAGCCCTGTCCGTCCGGGTTGCGCTTGCCACCGAAGTCCAGCTCCGGTTGGTCGCCGAGGCAGATGAAGAAGTCCGACGTGGCCGTGTCCGGCGTGTCACGCGCCATGGAGAGGACGCCGTCCACGTGCTTCAGGCCGGTGTCCTTCGTGCGCTCCAGCGGGATGGGGCCCTTGTCCTCGAACTGGCGCGCGGGGTTGATGCCGGCCTGGATGACCTCGATCTTCACCGGGCTGTTCGGCTGGTTGTCCGGCGTCACCGTGCGGTGGAACACGCCGCCCTCGTAGAGGCCCGCGTCCAGGTACATGAGGAAGTTGCGCACCGTCTTCGGCGCCCGGGCCTCGTCGAGCTCGATCTCGATGTCGCCCTTCTCCGTCCGCAGCACCACCGGCACCAGCCTGGAGGCCTGGGGCTTGCCGCCCTTCTTCGGCGCGGCGAGCGCGGCGGCGGGCAGGGTGAGCAGCACGGCGAGACAGGCGGTGGCGAAGGTCTTCATGGGCGGCACCTGGGAAGGAAGATGGGCCCGCGTACGATGCCCGCCCGAAGCGGTGAAGGGCCAGGAAATCCCCTTCCCTGCGTAACCTTCCCAGCAGCCCCTGCACGCTGCCACTCGTGCCGCACCCGGCATGAGCGGGGTTTGTTTATCTCGTGACCTGAAGCTCTTTAGAGTGGGCGGCATGTCCGAAGAAAAGACCTTCGTCTCCCGCGTCGCCTACGAGCACACGCACCCGACGGTGTTGGCCGTCTACTGCTCGGACGGTCGCTTCACGGATGCCGTCGAGGACCTCGCGCAGCACCTGGGGCACGAGCGCATCGACACGCTGACGATTCCCGGCGGCCCCGCCCTGCTCAACCGCTGGGTGGCGGACTACCTGGAGAGCGACGTCGTCACCCGCGCCGCCCGCTTCCTCATCGAGGGCCACCACATCACCGAGGTGCTGCTGCTGGCCCATGCGGGCTGCGGCTACTACGGGGCCCGGCACGGCAGCATGGGCCCGGACTTCATCGCGGAGCAGCAACTCACGGACCTGCGCCACGCCGCCGAGGAATTGCAGAAGGCCTACCCCGGCATCCACGTGCGCCTCTACTTCACCCGCCCCCATGACACGCGCATCCACTTCGAGCCCGTGTCACTGAAGGCGTAGCGGGCACGCTAGAGCGGGCCGCCCAGGTCCGCCGGCGGAGGCCCGGCGGCGGCGCGCTCTCCATGGCCGATGCGCGAGTGCTTGCGCCCATACCCGAAGTAGATGGCGAGGCCGATGGCCAGCCACACCAGGAGGCGCAGCCACGTCTCCAGCCCCAGGCCCACCATCAGCGACACGCAGATGAGGATGCCCAGCACCGGCACCACCGGAACGAACGGAGTGCGGAAGGGCCGGGGCAGCTCCGGGCTGCGGTAGCGCAGCACCAGCACGCCGCCGCACACGACGACGAAGGCGAACAGCGTGCCGATGGAGACGAGCTGGCCCAGCAGGCCGATGGGGAACAGCCCCGCCACCGCCATGGCCACCACGCCCGTCAACAGCGTGGACGCGTACGGCGTCTTGAAGCGCGGGTGCACGCGGGAGAAGAAGGGCGGCAGGAGCCCGTCACGCGACATGGCGTAGAAGATGCGCGGCTGGCCCATCAGCATGACGAGCACCACCGAGGCCAGGCCGGCGATGGCCCCCAGGCTGACGATGGGCCGCAGCCAGTTGAGCGCCGGGCCCGCCTTGGAGATGGCCACGTACACGGGCTCCGGCACGTTGAGGGTGCTGTAGTGCGCCAGCCCCGTCATCACCGCCGCCATCAGCACGTACAGCAGGGTGCAGATGGCGAGCGAGCCCAGGATGCCCACCGGCAGGTCCTTCTGCGGGTTGCGCGTCTCCTGCGCGGCGGTGGACACGGCGTCGAAGCCGATGAAGGCGAAGAAGATGACGCCCGCCCCCGCCAGCACGCCGCTCCAGCCGTACTCACCGAAGTGGCCCGTGTTCTCCGGGATGAAGGGCGTCCAGTTGGCGGGCTCCACGTAGAAGGCCCCGAAGCCGATGACGAGCAGCACCACCGTCACCTTCACGACGACGATGATGTTGTTGACCCGCGCGGACTCGTGCACGCCCACGCACAGCAGCACCGTCAGCAGCCCCACCAGCAGCGCCGCCGGCAGGTTGACGTAGGCGCCGGTGAGGTGCGGCACGTGCGAGCCCGCCGCCACCTCGAAGGGCGCGGTGATGAACGCCGCCGGCAGATTCACGTGCAGGTAGTCGCGCAGGAACGACGTGAAGTAGCCGGACCAGCCCACCGCCACCGTGGAGGAGGCGAAGAGGTACTCGAGGATGAGGTCCCAGCCGATGACCCAGGCCACCAGTTCGCCCAGCGTGGCGTAGCCGTAGGTGTACGCGCTGCCGGCGACGGGAATCATCGCCGCGAACTCCGCGTAGCACAGCCCCGCGAAGAGGCAGCCCACGCCCGCGAGGATGAAGGCCAGGATGATGGCCGGCCCGGAGTGCTGGGCCGCCGCCGTCCCCGTCACCACGAAGATGCCCGCGCCGATGATGGCGCCCACGCCCAGCAACGCCAGGTGGAAGCCCGTGAGCGTGCGGCGAAGCTCGTGCCCTGCTCCCTCGTCGACCTGGAGCTGGGCGATGCTCTTCTTCGACCAGATACCCATGCGCGGCAGTCAACACCGGCGCTTCCTCCAGCGGAAGCGCCGTGTGCGGCCGTCACGGGCGAATGTCACACAGGGGGAGCCTCCGGGCTCCCGGTGGGACTACGCCCGGTGCCAGCCCTGGCGCGGGGACACCTGGGTGCGGCGGTCCTCGCGCCGCTCGTGGCGGTCCTCCCGCTGCTCACGCCGGTCCTCGCGCAGCTCCTGACGCCCCTGGTTCAGCTCCTGCTGTCCCAGCTCGATGAGCTCCACGATGAGCGCGCGCTTGTGGTTGAGCGCCCCACCCCGCCGCTGCCCCTCCAGCTGGGCCAGCTCCCGGGCAATCACCTGGCGCGAGCGCAGCGCGGCGGCCTCCACCCGCGCGTCGCGGCGGTCATCGCGCACGTCGCGGCGGTCATCGCGCACGTCGCGGCGGTCATTCCGGTACGCCGCGCTCCGGCGCCACCCGGCGTCGTCACGCGCCTCCCACTGCTCGGAGCGCAGCTCGCGCTCGCTGCGGCGCGCCTCGCGCATGTCCGACGACAGCTCCGCGTGGCTCTCCGCCAGCTCCGCGCGCAGCAGCCCGCGCAGCGTGGACTCCACCGCGACCATGTCCCGCTCGCTCCGTCGCGCCCACGCGGCGTCGAAGCGCGCGAGCACGGCCTGCAGCTCCTGCACGTCGCGCTTGTCGTCCCGCTGCTCGCGGCGGTCCTGGCGCAGCTCCTGGTGGTCCTGCACGCGCTCCGTGCGGTTGCGGCGGGAGTCGGCGGCCTGGGCGCTGCCGGCGAGAAGAAGGGCGGCGACCAGTGCGGAAGAGAAGCGGTTCATGGGGGGTGTCCTCAGGGGCGCCAAGGCCCGTTGTCGCGTTCGGGAAGATGGACGGGAGCAGCCCTACTTTATTCGCGTCCCTGGCCTGGTCGTTCGAAGGCCCAGGAGTGCGCGCGCACGGCCCGTGAAGTCGCAAGACCTACACAGTCCCCACGAAGAAGGGCCCGGACCTCGTCGGTCCGGGCCCCCGGGGACTTCGGTCAGGAAGCGCCTGGGACTACGGCTGCAGCTCCCAGACGGAGCGGCCGAACGTGGCGGCGCGCACCAGGCTGGAGTCCGGCAGCACCTGCACGTCCGTCACCTCGACGAGCGGCATGCCGGCGCCGAAGCGCGTCCACGAGGCGCCCGCGTCGGTGGAGCGGTACACGCCCAGGTGCGTGGCGGCGTACAGCGTGGCGCTGCTGCCGGGGTCCACGGTGACGGTATTCACCGGCACGCCGGCGGGCAGGCCGTTCTCGATGACCGCCCAGCTGGCGCCGAAGTCCGTGGACTTCCACAGGTGGTTCTTCGTCCCGTCCGGGGCCACCGAGCCCACGTAGAGGATGTTGTGGTTGGCCGGGTCGAAGGTGAGGTCGCTCAGGCTCAGGCCGTTGTTGGGCAGCGCCGCGGGCGTCGTCCAGGTGGAGCCGCCGTTGCTGGACAGGAACACGCGGCCACCGCTGGCGACCACGCCGACGACGCTCGCGTTGGACTTCGCCGCGGCCACGTTGCGGATGAACAGGTTGGTGGTGGGCAGGCCGCTGACGCCGAGCGCCGTCCACGCGGTGCCGAAGTTCGTGGACTTGTACACCTTGGTGTTGGAGTGCGTGTAGACGGTGTTGCCCGTGGCATCCGCGAGGCCCAGGGCCAGGCGGGTGGTGAACGGCGCGGTGCTGCTGTTGTTGCACTCGGTGATGCCGCTGCACGCGGACACCCAGTTGAGGCCACCGTCAGTGCTGCGCTGGATGCGCGCGTAGTACAGCGAGCCCAGCATCAGGCTGCCGTTGGTCGGGTGGATTTCGCAGTCGAACCCGTCGCCGCCAATCTCCTGGTTGTAGACGGCGGTGTTGCTGACGCGCACGCGGGTGCCGTTGTCCTGCAGGCCCGCGATGACGGCGTTGCGGTTCGCCCCGGAGATGCCGATGTCGTAGATGAGGTGCGAGGCGATGCCCACGTTCATCGAGTCGCTGAAGGTGGCGCCGCCGTCAGTGGAGAAGAAGATGCCGCCGTCATTGCCGATGTAGAGCTTCGTGCCCGTGGGGTCGAAGGCCGCCGTGTGGAAGTCCGCGTGCACGTACGGCAGGGAGAACTGCCCCAGCCAGTTGGTGACCTGGGAGTACGTCGAGCCGCCGTCAGTGGTCTTCGCCAGGTGCAGCGCGCCGCCGAAGAACACGAGGTTCGGGTTCGTGGGGCTGACGATGAGCAGCTGGTCGTACCAGCCCTGGGTGTTGAAGAGGGTGCTGACGGTGCGCCCCTCCGCGTTGCCGTTCTTGTAGCGCTTGGCACCGGCGGACAGCGCCGTCCACGTGGCGCCGCCGTTGGTGGACTTGAAGAGGTCCGCCAGGTCGCCGCTGGGGTTGGCGGCCAGCGCGTAGACGACGTCCCGGTTGGACGGCGCCGCGGCGACGGTGATGCGCTCCATGCCCGCGCTGGCCGTCACGCCCGTGGCGCGCGTCCACGTGGCCCCGTTGTCGCTGGAGGACCAGATCTGCCCCTGGGACGTGCCGCTGGCGACGAGCGGGTCCGCGTCGATGGTGGCAACGAACTTCGTGCCGCCGGTCCACTCAATCGACCAGCCGTACGGCGCCCCGGCGAAGCCGGTGCTCATGGAGATGGCGGACCAGGTGGCGCCCGCGTCCACCGAGCGGAACAGGCCCGCGCTGGTGGCCGCGAGGACGACGTTGCTGTTGCCCGGGGCGACGATGAGATCGGCAATCTCCGTGGCGGCGCCCAGGTAGACGGGCGAGAACCAGGTGTTGCCGCCGTCGGTGGACTTCACCAGGCCCAGGCCCGTGCCGTCGAACGGGTCTCCGAGGCCCAGGTACAGCGTGTTGCTGTTGTTCGGGTCGATGGCCAGCGAGCCCGTGGACAGGCTGCCCAGCGTCTCCGACTTGGGAGTCCAGGTGGTGCCGCCGTCGGTGGTCTTCCAGACGCCGCCGCCGGAGAAGGCCACGTAGATGATGGAGGGGTTGTTCTTGTCGACGATGATGTCGCGCACGCGGCCCGCGTCCGTCTTGTTCAGGCTGGTGCCGCCGTTCTGCATGTAGTTGGCCTTGGTGGGGCCGATGTTCACCCACGTCGTGCCCGTGGCGGCGATGGACGCCGTCGGGTCACCCGACGCGGTGATGGTGGTGCTGGTGCCCGGCAGCAGGGAGCCGTACTTCGCGCGCTCCTTCGCCGCCGCGTCATTCATGAACTTGCGGAATGAAGGCGACCACGGGCCACCCTTGCGCAGCCCCTTGCCGTGCGGCTTCGCGTAGGACTCGTTGTACCACTCGTCCATGGCCCGCTTGCGCGCGTTGGGGTCGTCCTTCTCCCCCGCCAGCGACGCGCCGCTCATGGCCAGTACCGCCGCCGCAACCAACCGCTGCCACTTTCTAAGCTGAGACATCCGTGCTCCTGCGAGGTGAACGGGTGACGTGCTGCCCGGGGGGTTCAATGCTAGAGGATTTTTCTGTTTCTCAGAATATGGCCGGGAATCCGGGGGCTGATATGGAGTCAAAGCAACTGGATTGCCTTTGCTCGTCTCCAGCCGGTGGGACGCGGTCAGGCAGGACCCTCCGCGAGCGCCTGGAATATTCCGTACCGGAGAGGAGGACTCCGTCCTCCCGCGAGCGGCCACTTCACACTCGCAGCACGATTATGCTGACCGCCGACATGACCTCTTCGCTCGCCGCGCACTTTCCCGCCCTGCGTTCTGGCTTCAGCTACCTGGACAATGCCGCCGGGGCCCAGGTGCCCTCGCACACCATCGACGCCATCTCCCAATTCCTCTCCAGCGGGAGCTGCAACGTGGGTCAGCCCTACCCTGCCTCGGTGGTGGCGACGGAGTTGAAGGCGCGGGCGCGGGCGGCCACCGCGGAGTTCCTCCACTGCCAGCCCGAGGAGGTGATGCTGGGCACCAGCGCCACCTCGCTCACCTTCCAGCTCGGGCGCGCCTTCTCGCGCCTGTTCCGGGCGGGCGACGAGGTGGTCATCTCCGAGCTGGAGCATGAGTCCAACGCGACGCCCTGGCGGATGCTGGAGGCGCAGGGTGTGTCGGTGAAGACGTGGCGGGCGCGCTGGCCCGAAGGGCGCCTGGAGCCGGCGGACCTGCGCGCGCTGCTGACGCCGCGCACGCGGCTGGTGGCGGTGACGGCGGCGGCCAACTCGGTGGGGGCCACGCCGGACGTGGCGACCGCGGCGGAATTGGCGCACGGCGTGGGCGCGTGGCTCATCGTGGATGCGGTGCACTCCAGCCCGCACCACCTGCCGGACGTGAAGGGCTGGGGCGCGGACTTCGCCACCTTCTCCCAGTACAAGGTGTTCGGCCCGCACCTGGGCTGCCTGTACGTGCGCCGCGAGCTGCTGGCGGGGCTGCCTGCGGACAAGCTCTGGTTCGTGCCGGACGACAGCCCGCAGAAGTTCGAGCCGGGCACCGCCAACCACGAGGCCCTGGCCGGCTGGCTGGGCTCGCTGCGCTACCTGCGCGAGGTGCTGGGCGAGGGACAGCCGGGGCGCGCCGGGCTGGAGACGGCGTTCCGCCGAATCGAGTCCCTGGAGCGGCCGCTGCTGGAGTCCACGCTGGAGCGGCTGCTCGCCAACCCGCGCGTCCGGCTGTACGGCCCGCGCGAGCCCCGGGGGCGCGTGGCCACCTTCTGCTTCAACGTGCAGGGCGTGCCGCCGCGCGCGGTGGCGGAGCACCTGGCGGCGCGGGGCGTGGGTGTGGCCGCGGGCCACTACTACGCCACCCTGGCCGCCCAGGCGCTGGGCCTCATGCCCGACGGCGCCGTGCGCGCCTCGCTGCTGCACTACAACACCGCCGAGGACGTGGACCGGCTCATCGCCGGACTGGACTCGCTCCGCTGAAGGCCCCCGCCATGGAGCCCCTGCGGTCCTTCCTGGAGGGCGCGGCGCGCCCCGCTGCCCCCGACGAAGCGGACGCGCTCGCCCGCCAGCTCGTCGACGCGCTGGCCCGCGCCCGCGAGGCGTGGCCCGGTGTGGAGGTAGCGGCGGAGGACTTCGCGCGGCATCTGGGAGAGCGCGTGGCGCGGGAGGCCTCGCTTGCGGACGGGCTGCGCGCCCTGGCCGTGGAGGACCTCTACCTGGCGCGCGCATGCCTCGCGGGAGACAGGGCCGCGATGGACGGCCTGCAGCGCGCGGTGCTGGTGCCGGTGTCGCGCGCGGTGCGGCGGGTGGACGCGTCGGACGCCTTCGTGGACGAGGTGCTCCAGCTCACGCGGATGAAGCTGCTGGTGGGCGGGGCACGCCAGGAGCCGCGCCTGGCTGAGTACGCCGGGCGGGGCGCGCTGCGGCGCTGGACGGAGGCCGTGGCGCTGGGCGTGGCGGTGGGGCTCAAGCGGGGAGCGATAAAGGCCCTGCCGCTGGACGACGCGCCGCTCGTTTCGGAGCTGCGCACCGCGGACCCGGAGCTGGCGCTGATGCAGGAGCGCTACCGCCCCGCCTTCCGGGCCGCCTTCGCGGAGGCGCTGTCCGGCCTGTCGCCGCGCGACAGGAACCTCCTGCGGCTGAGCCTGGTGCAGAACCTGGGCGTGGAGTCGCTGGGCACGCTCCACCAGGTGCACGCCTCCACCATCTCCCGCTGGCTCGCGAAGGCCCGCCAGTCCCTCCTCGAGGACACCCGCGCCGCGCTCGCGCGGAGGCTGGCGCTCACGACGTCGCAGCTCGACAGCCTGCTGCGCGTCATGGACGCAAGCCTCGCGGTGAGCCTGTCCTCGCTGCTGGACGAAGGATGAACCCATGAGCCCGCCTCCCCTCTCCGGCTGCCTCGACGAGACGCAACTGCTCGACCTGGCCGACGGCGTGGCGCCGGAGTCCCTGCGCGTGAGCGCCGAGGCCCATGTGGATGGCTGCGCGTCCTGCCGCGAGCTGCTCGCAGGCTTCCTCCAGGCCCGGGCCCCGGCCGCGTCCGGAGGCGGGTCGGCGGCGGTGCCCACCCAGGCCGTCACCACCGTCGTCGAGGACACCCGTGTCTCCTCCGCACTGCGCCCGCGCGCGCTGGAGCGGGGCACGCTGCTGGGGCGCTACGTGGTGCTCGAGCGGCTCGGCGCCGGGGGCATGGGCGTGGTGTACGCGGCGTATGACCCGAGCATCGACCGGCGCATCGGCCTGAAGCTCGTGCAGGCCGCGTCCGGGGTGGAGGGCGCCACCGAGCGGCTGCTGGACGAGGCCCGTGCGGCGGCGCGCACCCAGCACCCGCATGTCGTCGCCGTGCATGACGTGGGCGTCGTCGGCAACCTCGTCTTCATCGCCCTGGAATTGGTGGACGGGGGCACGCTGCGCCAGCACCTCTCCGCCCGCCGCCCGGGCTGGCGCGAGGTGGTGCGCCTGTACCTCCAGGCCGGACGGGGGCTGGCGGCCGCGCATGCGGCAGGCGTCGTCCACCGCGACTTCAAGCCGGACAACGTCCTGATGGACCGTGCGGGACGGGCGCGGGTGACGGACTTCGGGCTGGCGCGCTTCGCCTCGTCGACGGAGCCCGCGCTCGCCTCCTCGGGCCCCCCTGGCAGCGGCCGGAGCAGCGGCAAGGCGGGCGTGGCCACGTCGGTGGCGGGCACGCCGGGCTACATCGCCCCGGAGGCGCTCGCGGGCGGGCTCGTGGACGCGCGCTCGGACCAGTACAGCTTCTGCGTGGCGCTGTACGAGGGGCTCTATGGGACGAGGCCCGGTGCCCCCGGAGAGCGCGCGGCGCAGGAGCGCGCCTCCGTGCCCCGCGCGGTGCACGCCGCCGTGGAGCGGGGGCTGGCCCCGGTACCGGAGGAGCGGCACGCGTCGATGGACGCCCTCCTCACCGCGCTGGAGCGGGCGGTGTCCCCGCGCGCGGCCCGGTTCGCCGGAGGGCTGGGCGCGGGCATCGGCGTGGCGGCCGCCATCGCCGCCGTCTTCGTCGCGCGCGGGCCGCAGCCCTGCACGGACAGCCTGCAGCGGCTTCAAGGCGCATGGGACACGGCACGGGGCGCGGCGCTACGGCGCACCTTTCTTGGCTCGGGGGCTCCGGGCGCGGCCTCGCTGCACACGGCCGTCCATCAGACGCTGGAGGCGTACGCGGCTGCCTGGGCGGGCGCACACCAGGATGCGTGCGAGGCGACGCGGGTGCGGGGCGAGCAGTCCGAGGCGGCGTTGGACCTGCGCATGCACTGCCTGGAGCGGCGCAAGCGCGAGCTGGGGGCCACGGTGGACCTGCTCCTCGCCGCGGACCCGGACGCGGTGCTGAGCGCGCCGCAGACGGTGCGGGGACTGGAGCCGGTGTCTGACTGCGCCGACGTGGAGGCGCTCGCCCGCCCCCTGCCGCTGCCCACGCGGGGGCCCGAGGCCGCGCGCATCCGCGCCGCGTACGACAGGCTGGCGGAGGCGATGGCGCGCGACAACGCGGGGCGCTGGAAGGAGGCCGCGGAGATTGCGGCCACGGTGGCCACCGAGGCGGAGGCCGTCGGGTACAAGCCGCTGCTCGGCGAGGCGCTGCTCACGGAAGGGCGCTCCCTCCAGCACCAGCGCCAGGAGAAGGAAGCGGCGGTGCGCCTGCGGCGGGCGGGCCTGGCGTCGCAGGCCGGCCGCGACGACGTGCACGCCGCGGAGGCCTTCATCAACCTCGTCTTCGTGGAGGGCGAGCTGGCGGAGCGCCCGGAGCAGGCGGAGCTGTGGCGGGAGCTGGCGCAGTCGCTGCTGGAGCGCATCGGCGGTGATGACCGGCTGGAGGGAAACCTGGCCTTCCAGCAGGGACTCGTGCTGGTGCGCCAGGGCCGCGCGGCCGAGGCCATTCCCCTGCTGCGCAGGTGCCTCGCCATGCGCGAGCGGGCCTTCGGGAAGGAACATGCCTACCTCGTGGACGCGCTGCTCACGCTGGGCACGGCGCTGCGGAGCGTGGGTCAGATGGAGGAAGCCCTCGCCGCCCAGCAGCGAACCCGGACGCTCATCGTGCGCAACTTCGGACCGGACCACCCGTACGTCGCGATGACGCTCAACAACATCGCGGGCACGTACGCCGCCATGCACCGGTACGATGAGGCACTCGCGGCCTTCGCGGAGAGCATGGCCACGTTCGAGCGAGCCTCTGGGCCCGGGCAGCCCGTGCCCTACGTCCTCGGCCTCTACGGCAACATGGGCGCGGTGCACCTGGGCCGCGGGGACTTCGAGCAGGCGCGGCGCACGCTGGAGCAGGGCTGGCGGCTGGCATTGGAGCACCGGCCGCCCGGCCACCCGGACCGCGCCTCGCTGGCGGGCCCGCTGGCGCTGGCGCTCACGAACCTGGGACGCACCGACGAGGCGCTGCGCATGGTGCAGTCCGTGCGCGGGGAGCTGGATGCGGCCGAGGCGGACGGGCGCAACAGCGTGCGCAGTGCCGAGCTGCTGCAACAGGAGGCGGAGGTGTTGCTGCGCGTGGGCCGCTTCGAGCCGGCCGCGAGCGCCGCGCGCCGAGCCGCTGCGATGCTGCGCACGCTGGGGGCTCAGGACGAGCTGGCGGGCGCCCTCTCCACGCTGGGCCTGGCGCTGCTCGGCGGGGGCCGCCTCCCCGAGGCGGAGCGCGTGGCGCGAGAGGCGCTGGAGCTGCGGCTGAAGCTGGCGGAGCCCCAGCCGTCCAAGCTGTCGGAGCCCCGGGCCGTGCTCGGCCGGGTGCTGCTGGCGCGAGGGGACGCGGCGGGCGCGCGAGTCCAGCTGGAGCAGGCCGTGGCGGGCTGGGAGGAGGACGGCGCGAGCCCGCTCGAGCTGGCCACCACCCGCTTCGCGCTCGCCCGAGCCCTGCGGCGGGACGGAGGTGATGCCACCCGTGCGCGGGCCCTGGCGCTCGCCGTCCGCGACGCGGTGGCCCCCACCGCCGAGCCGCGCCTCGTGCCGATCGACGAGGTGGACGCGTTTCTTGGCGTACACTCGGCCGCACGATGAACCGCGAAGAAGCGAACCAGGCCCTGGACCTCATCCGCCGCGTCGTCTCCCAGGCGAAGGATGACTCGGCGCTGCAGAACTGGGGCGTCATCTGGATGCTCCATGCCTTCGTCAACGCCGCGGGCTTCGCGGCGACGGACTGGCTGTGGACGGCGGGACACCACACCCCCGGCCCCTATGCCCTGCTGTGGGCCGGAGTGCTGGCCTTCAACATCGTCAGCATCTTCGTGCTCAAGCGAGGACAGACGGCGGGGGCGCGCTCGTTCGTCGAGCGGCAGATCTGGGCCATCTGGACCACCTTCATCGCCGGCATGTTGCTGGTGGCCGTCCTCAACTGGCTGCTCGGGCTGGACAGGCTCTTCATGCCCGCGGTGGCATGCGTCCTCTTCGGCACGGCCTTCGCCATGATGGGCGCACTGATGGGCCGCGTCTGGTACGCGGTGGCCGCGGGCCTCGCACTGGCCGCGCTGGGGATGACGCAGGTACCGGACCACGCCTTCGGCCTCCTGGGCGCGGTGTGGTTCGCCACGCAGTTCAGCGGAGGCTTCGCGCTGCACCGGGCCCGACGCCGCAGGCTGGCCGCCGGGGGCGCCGGGGCGCGGCTGGTATGAATCCCGAGCTGCTCGCCGCCCTGGTGGCCATCGCCGCGGAGCCGCTCGGGCTGGGCGGGGCCGAGCTGCGCCGGCGGCTGAGGGAGGCCGGGGTGAAGGTGCCGAGCCAGGCCATCCAGGACCTGGCCTCCTCTGGGCTGGTGCAGGCGCAACGCGAGGTGTGGTTCCTGACGCCCGCGGGGCACCAGGCGCTGCGCGACATGGAGGCCGCGCTCGCCGGGGCGCATGACCCGAGCCCCACGTCCCCCGGCATGGAGGAGTGCCCGTCGGTACCCTGGCTCACCCAGGTGCAGACGCACTGGGTGGAGGCGGTGTCCCTCAACTACGCGGTGGAGCCGGAGCGGCTGGCCCGGCTGCTGCCCGCCTCGCTGGAGCCGGAGGTGTTCCGCGGCACGGCGTGGGTGCAGGTGCTGATGTCGTCCTTGCGGGACATGCGACCGCAGGGTGTCAGCCCGCTCCTGGGCGTGTGCTTCTACCAGGTGAGCTACCGCGCGGCGGTGCGCTACCGGAACGCGAAGGGCGACTGGCGGCGCGGCGGCTACTTCGTGCGCAGCGAGACGAACGACCCGGTGATGCGCCGCGTGGGCAACGCGCTGAAGGAGTTCAAGTTCCACGAGTTCGGCGAGGCGCACATGGTGATGGCGCGCGAGGGGGATTTGCTCACCGCCGCGGTGGACCCGGAGCCGGAGTTCCCCGGAGGCAAGCTGGTGGGTGTCTTCGACACGCGCCCGAGCGCCCTCCCTCCCCCAGGCAGCGTGTGGAAGGGGCTGGAGGACCTGCACGAGCCGCTGGTGGAGTGCTACGACGCGCTCGGCGTGGCGGACGGGTATGTCTACGTGCTCACCATCGACCGCGAGCCGTGGAACGCGCGCTTCGTCAAGCCGGTCCAGCTCTACTGCGAGTACTTCACGGAGGGCCCGCTGGCCCCGGGCGCGAGGCTGGACTCGGTGCTGCACCTCACCGAGTGCGCCTACCGCTGGAGGCCGCTGCGGAGGGAGCAACATGCACGCTGAGCGACGTCGCGGGAACGGATGGGGCGGCGCAGGTGTCCCAGGCCGCATGAGGACTCTCGCCGCCTGTCTGCTGCTGTTCACCGCGCTCTCCGCGCACGCGGAGGACGCCCGGGTCGCCGCCGCGCGCAAGGCCCGTGCGCCCGTGGTCGCCGCGCTGTTCAAGGACGCGGGGGTGGCCTGGCCGCCGGAGCAGCTGTACGTGCGCGCCTTCAAGCACGAGCGCGAGCTGGAGGTCTGGGCGGGGCCGAAGGCGGGGCCGCTGGTGAAGGTGAAGACGTATCCCTTCTGCGCGGCGTCGGGGGAGCTCGGTCCGAAACGGCAGCAGGGAGACCTGCAGGTGCCCGAGGGCTTCTACGACATCGACCTGTTCAATCCGCGCAGCAACTACCACCTGTCCATGCGGGTCAGCTATCCGAACGCGGCGGACAGGCGCCACACGCCGCCGGGCACGGACCCGGGCGGGCAGATCTTCGTCCACGGCAACTGCGTGAGCATCGGCTGCATCGCCATCCAGGACGAGCCGATTGAAGAGCTGTACCTGATGGTGCTGGACACGCGCGCGAAGACGAAGCGCAACGCCCCCATCCACATCTTCCCGCGCAGGCTCGATGCCGAGGGCCTGAAGGCGCTGGAGGCGGGCCGGCCGGCCACGGACCCGCTCGTCGCCTTCTGGCGCAGCCTCCAACCGGCCTACAGCCTCTTCGAGGAGGCCCGGCACATCCCCGTCACGTCGGTGGATGCGAAGACGGGAGCCTACGTGGTGAAGCCGGCGCGCCCGGCCCGGACTTCGGGCAGCGCGCGCCGGTAGAGCCCACCACCGACTACGGGAACGGGTAGAGCAACCGGGCGCCCTGCTTGTCGAGCGCGGACAGGACGAGGTCTCCCGCCTGCCCGCCACCGCACTGCGGATAGTTCATGATGGAGTTGGGGTCATAGGGCGTCAGCCGGCACGTGACAGGACCCTCGTAGCAGGAGGAGTCCGACGGATAGTCGTGGCGGAAGCCAAGCGCGTGTCCCAACTCGTGCCGCAGCACCCCGGTCAACGTAAAGGGCGCGATGTTTCCGAACGCGTTGCTGCTGATGAGGACGTTGCGACCCGAGCGAGCGGTGTTCGGGAAGAACGAGCGCGCCAGGTACGAAGTGGCGGTGGTCTGGCGAACGTCGAAGACGACGCCGGTCTGCGACGCGGTGCAGTTGCTGTCGAACTGGCTCAGGTGCTTGAAGTTGACGTTGGCCGTGGCTTCCCAGGCGGCAGTCGCTGAGTTCATCGCGCTCACGACCGTGGCGTAGCGGGAGCCGAAACTGCTGGTGCTGATGCAGTAGGTCAGGTTCTGCGCGGCGGTGGCGGACCACTTGATGGGCATGCCCGTGCTGTCGCAATAGGCGGCGAGCGCGTCCTGGTGCGTGCCCAGCTCGGGGTTGACGAACGTGTCGTAGTACCGGCGGAGCCCGTCGACGCCTTCGACTGCCGTGTCACCGTTGACGACGAAGACGTCCGAGTCGGGCTCGTCGTAGGCCGTCGCCTTGAACTCGTCGAAGGACATGCCCTCCCGCGACGCCTCGGAGGGATGCTCGGGCCCAGCTTCGGGGCTTCCGCACGCCGAGCCCAGCAGGGACACACCAGCCAGCAACGCCATGGAGCGGATGTTGCGCATGGGCTTCCTTTCCAGAAACAGTCATGGGCAGGCTCCACCGAGGAACCCACGCCCAATCGGAAAGAATAGCCTAAACAGAAGAAGCCGTCAGGGAGTCACGGCAGCGGCGAACTTCCTCTTGCCGTCGTGGATGGTCAGGATGACGGCCGGCTTCACGGGGTTGCGGTTGGCGTCCAGCGACAGGGTGCCGGTGGCGCCGGGAAAGTCCTTCGTCGCGGCGAGCGCGTCGCGGATGGCGGGCCCGGAGAGCGAGCCGGCCCTGGAGATGGCGGCGAGGGCCACGCGGGCGGCGTCATAGCCGAGCGCGGACGCGGCCTCGGGGGAGCGGCCGTAACGGGCGCGGAACGCGGTGATGAAGCGCTGCAACTGCGGCGCGGGGTTGTCCTCCGCGTAGTGCGACGAGTAGTACGCACCTTCCAGCGCGCCGCCGGCCAGCTCGAAGATACGGTCCGACTCCCAGCCGTCTCCGCCGAGCAGCGGCTGCGTCATGCCCAGCTCGCGCGCCTGGCGGGCGATGACGCCCACCTCGCTGTAGAAGCCCGGGAGGTAGAGCGCCTGGGGCTTCACCTTCTTCACGGCCAGCAGCGGCGCGCGGTAGTCGGTGTCGCCCTTGGAGTAGGTCTCCACGGCGACCACCGTTCCGCCGAGCTTCTTGAAGGCCTCCTGGAAGGCCGCGCTGAGGCCGAGCGACGAGGCATTCTTCGCGTCGTGCAGCACGGCCACGCGGTCGAGCTTCAGGTTCTCCCGGGCGAAGCGCGCCATGGCGCCGCCCTGGAACGGGTCGATGAAGCAGGTACGGAAGATGTAGTCGCCCTTCTTCGTCACGTCCGGATGCGTGGCGGAGGGCGTCACCATGGGCACCCGCGCGGCCTGCGCCGCGTCCGCGATGGCGAGCGAGCCCGAGGACGTCACGTCTCCGAGGATGAGCACCACGCGGTCCTGCGAGAGGAGGCGCTGCACGGCGGCCACGGACTCCTCGATGCGGCCCTGGGTGTCATAGGAGCGCAGCTCCACCTTGCGTCCCAGCACCCCGCCCGCGGCGTTGGCCTCCTCCACCGCGAACTGGATGCCGTCGCGCACCACGGTGCCGAACGACGCCTCCGAGCCCGTGAGGCTGCCCAGGGTGCCGATGACGATGGGCCCCGTCTCCGAGGCAGCCTGGGGCTTCGACGTGGCCGCCGGAGCGGGGGGCGCGGCGGGTGGGGCCTTCCGCTCACAGGCGAGGGTTCCCAGGACGAGGGCAGCGAGGAGGGGGACGAGACGGGGCATGGGGACTCTCCGGGCGCGTACTCTCGCACGAGCGGGGGCGGAGGTCAGAACACCTTGCCCGGGTTGAGGATGCCGAGTGGGTCCATCGCGCGCTTGATGGCGTGGTGCAGGTGGAGCCCACCCGCGCCGAGCTGTTCGCCGAGAAAGGGCCGCTTGAGCGCGCCGACGCCGTGCTCGCCGGTGATGGTGCCTCCGAGCTCGAGCGCTGCATGGAGGATGTCATCGAACGCGGCGCGGGCCCGCTCCAGGGCCACGGAGTCACTCCGGTCGAAGACGACGGTGGGATGCATGTTGCCGTCGCCAGCATGGCCGAAGGTGCCGATGAGCACGCCCCGCCGCGAGGCAATCTCCTCCACCGCCGCGAGCAGATCGGTGATGCGCGACAGCGGCACACCCACGTCGTCGAGCAGCGTGGCGCCCTGCTTCTCCAGCGCGGGATAGGCGAGCCGGCGGGCCTGCATCAGCAGCTCGCCCTCGGCTTCATCGGCGGACTGCGCGACGAAGGTGGCCCCGGCGGCCTCACAGGCCGAGGCCATGCGAGCGATTTCCGCGACGCCCTGCTCTCCTCCCGCGTCGGAGCGGGCCAGCAGCAGGGCCGCCGCGTTGACGTCCAATCCCATGGGCCCATAGGACTCCACGGCGCGGACGGTGGAGCGGTCCATCAACTCCAGGAGCGAGGGACGCGTGGACGCCATGATGTCCGTCACGGCCACGCCCGCGCCCACGAGCGTGGGGAACGAAGCGACGAGCGTCGTCGCCTTCGGCGGCCGGGGCCGGAGCTTCAGCGTGGCCTCGGTGATGACGCCGAGCGTGCCCTCGGAGCCGACGAAGAGGCGGGTGAGGCCATAGCCGGCGGAGCTCTTCATCGTGCGCCCGCCGGTGCGGACGACGGAGCCATCCGCGAGGACGGCCTCCAGGCCGAGCACGGCATCCCCTGTCACGCCGTACTTCACACAGCACAGGCCGCCCGCGTTGGTGGCGAGGTTGCCGCCGATGGAGGAGAACTCCCAGCTCGCGGGGTCGGGCGCGTACCAGAGTCCCTGCTCGGCTGCGGCGGCCTTCACCGCGGCGTTGAGCGCGCCGGGTTGCACGACGGCGAACATGCCGCGCCGGTCCACCTCCAGCACGCGGTTCATGCGCGAGAGTGAGAGGACGATGCAGCCGTCCACCGCGTTCGCCCCACCCGACAGGCCCGAGCCCGCGCCCCGAGGCACCACGGGGACATGGAGGACGGAGGCCACGCGGAGCACTGCCTGGACTTCCGCGGTGGAAGCGGGGCGGACGAGGACGCGGGGCGTACCGGCGGGAGCCCACTCGGCCTGGTCGCGCCGGTGGGCTTCGAGCACGTCGGCGTCGGTGACGAGCGACTCCTGTGGCAGTACGGCCGCCAGCTCCCGCAACAAGTCCGCTGTCCCCTGGGTCGTCACCGTGCACCTCCGAGGCCGCACTGTGCTTCAACCCGGAGGCGCATCCCAGCCTTCCCGCTCAGCCTTCCCGCTTAGAGTTGGTCGAGGAACCTGAGCAGGTCCTCCTTCTGCGCGGGACTGAGCGACTCTGGGAGCCCGCCTGGAGTCTCCGGTGGGTGGACGGCCGGCAGGTTCAGCGAAGTCACGACGGGCAGGACGAACCGGCTGTAGGTATCCACGACGTCCTTCAACGTCTGGTGGCTGTTGTCGTGGAAGTACGGTGCCGTCCCCGCGACGCCTCGAAGCGTGGGGATGTCGAAGAGCTCGAAGTCCAGCGGGTCGCCGGTGATGAGCGCGCGGCCCGCATCCGTGGTGAACCACTGCGGGGCGAAATTGGGGCCGACAATCGGGGCGCCGTTCTCGTCCAGCTTCGGATTGCCATCGTACGGGTCCCCGCTGGCCGTCACGGGAATGGGCGGGAGGTCTGTCACCTGCTGCTGGCGCGTGCCATCCGTGTAGAAGCGGAAGCGATACCGGGGCAGCTCGACAGAGGCGTTGTAGGTGGGGAACTGTCCGAGCTGTCCCAGGTAGGAGAAGAACCCGAACCCCACGTTGAGGAACGTGTCATTCGCGCGCGGCACCGCCACGGGAACGGGGCCCACCTCCGGGACGATGGTGAACACGACGTTGCCATCGGGCTTCAGGAGCAATCCCTGTCGCGCGAGCTGATTCAGCCCCGGGTGCGCGACGTCCGTCAGCGTGGCGCCGCCGTGGCACCCTTCGCAGGCGGCCTGGAAGACCTTCCTGCCGCGCTGCTCCTGGGGACCGAGCAGCATGAAGTCCTCGGGAATGGGGACCTGGGCGCGGGGAACTCCGGCGGCGAGCCACTGCGAGACGAACCACGCGCGAGGTGACGAGAACACGCTCCGCTCGAAATCGGCGAGCTTGCGGAGCTGGGCCGGCGCCACCGGGCCGCCCTGGCTGTGGCTGGTGACGGCGGACTGGGCCTGCGCTTCCAGGTGGGCTTCGCGGCCGTCGTACTGGAAGGCGCCGGTGATGGCGGTGTCCTGGATGCTCGGCACCGCGCGCCACACGGCGATCTTCCGGTCGGCGGGGGTGATGACGTGGCCGTCGACGTCGATGACATCCATGTTGGCGGGAAGCGGCAGCACCACGCGCACAAGCCCCTTCCGGAGGTGCTCGTACGTGGGGACGGCCGCGTCCGGGTCGTCCGCGTCGATGCGGTTGAATAGCGGGTCCTTCGGGTTGGCGGCCAGACGCGCCTCGACATTCGCGGGCGGGAGGGCCGTGCTCGCGTCGAGGACGTGGCACGTGGCGCAGGAGCGTCCGTTGGTATTCGCGAACGCCTCGGTGAAGAGCTTCTTCCCCGCGGATGTGCTGCCCAGCTCGGACGTGGCCTGGGCCTCCACCGAGGGCTCGGGAGCCCGCGCTTCGTCCTGAATCGAATCCGTGCAGCCGGTAGGTCCGCCGAGTGCGAGCGCACCGGTCAGACACGCAATGAAGCGCCTGCGAACCATGGGTTTGTCTCCGCGGTGAGTGGCGGGACGAAAACACCGGGGTTCGTGGGAACTGTCACCACCGTGCAGGGCACCAGCTGGCATCATCCGGAACCGAGGAGGACGCATGCACCCGGGCGTTTCATTCACCGTCGACGACACCGAGGACTGGCACCTGCCCGTCGCGGGCCCGGGCCTGTTGCTGGACGTGCCCGCGCGGGGACGCTGGCTGCAGCGCCCCGCCCTGCACCTGGAGGCCGCACCAGGCTACCGGCTGCGGCTGTTGAGTGGAGGCCAGCCGCTGCTCTGGGCGCGCATCGCGGACTACTGGGACCAGTGCGTCCTGGTCCGAGGGACGCCGCACACGCCATGGCGCCTGCCGTCACTGTCAGCGCCCGAGGTGCGCACCGTGACGGACGCCCCCGGGACTCCGCCGTGGTGGGAAGCCTGGGCACGGAAGCTGGCGCGTGTGCTCGTGGAGGCTCCCGCGTCGCTGCTCCACACGGGCCGCTGGTGCTTGCGACCCGTACGGCCCCACCCGGCGGACCAGTCATCACGCCATGCCGTCAGCACGATGGAATGGTCGTTTGGCCAACCGCCCACACCGCCGCATTCACTGAACGCCGTGCTGCGCTTCCAGCCGGCATGGGCGGAGCACTGGTGGGAAGACCTGCCGCAACACAACCCCGGTGTCGTGCTGCCGCTGCGCCCGCCGTCCGACGCGGAGGACGGCCGCATCAAGAGCTGGCGCAAGCACGCGAGGGAAGGAACGCTGCCCCCGGCACTGCTGCTCTACGTGGACATCCTCTCGAAGTGGCTCGTGCTGGACGGGCATGACCGCATCCATGCGGCGCTGCTCGAAGGACGGGAGCCGCCCCTCCTGGGGCTCTGGCCCTACATCGAGACGCGGCGCCCCGAGAGCAAGGTCCGCGAGGAAGGCGCCCTGATTGGCGCGGAGCTTCAACTGCGCGCCGGGGCGACGCCGGAGGTCATCGACCGCGTCAATCGCCAGTTGCTGCGCAGCTTCAACTGGCCCGAGCGAGGCACCATCACCCGCGCATGGCCCCTCGCGGGAGGCGTCGAAGCCTGGCGTGCGGAGGTGCTCGCGTGGCGGGCGCGGAACACCGTTCCCCTGGCGGAGGACGACTGGGAGTGGTTCGTCTCCGCCAGGGACTGAGGTCCGGCAGGGCTCAGCGAGGCGCGGGCGTCACCTCGACCGCGCCAGCCCCTTCTGCTCCGCCCTGGCTCACCGCCACGGCCTTCGCGGGCGCGCGTGGAGTGCCATCGGTCTTCAGGATGTTCACCAGGGCCATCATCTGCGCCACCAACGTGGCCACGCCCTGCCCGTCCTGCGTCCCGCCGCTCCCGCCGATGGACACCGAGCGCAGCTCCTGGGGCTTCGGCAGCTTCTCCGCGATGTCCGGCAGCAGCTCCACCAGCCGCGCCTGCACGTTGGCCGGGGTGAGCTCATTGAGGATGCGCTGCCGCGTCTCCAGCATCTCCAGCTCGGCCTTCGCCTGACGGTTCCCCGCCGCGCGCTGCACGTCGGCGACCTCTGTCTGGGCGAGCACCTCGCGCTTGAGCTTCGTGGCCTCGGCCTCCTGCTTCAGCCGCGTCAGCTCCGCCTCCACCGCCAGCCGCGCCTTCTCCAGGTCCGCGGTCTGGAGCGCGGACTGCTGCCGCTCCAGCGCGAGCTTCCGTGCGTCCTCCTCCTCTCGCTGCTGCCGGCGCAGCCGCTCGGTCTGTGTCCGGTCGTACGCCTCCGCGTCCTTGTGCGCTCGGAGCATGGCCAGCTCGCCATCGCTCTCCAGCCGCGTGCGCTCCCGGGCCTGCTTCACCTCCAGCTCCCGGTGCGACAGCGCCTCTTCCGTCCCCAGGGACGCCAGCCGGGCCACGCGCTCGCGCTCGGAGCGGAACGGCGTCTGGAGGCTCTCCCACAGGCGCGCGGAGCTGACCACGGCCTCCTTGATCTGCACCGTGACGATGCGCAGCCCCAGTCCCTTGTCCCCGCCGCCGCCGCCCTCGGCCACGTGCCGCAGGCGCGCCGTCAGCTCCTCGATGATGGGCTGCTTGTCGGACAGCACCGCGTCGATGCTCATCGTGGCGACCTTGTCCTTGATGGCCGCCTCCGCCTGCTCGCGCAGCTGCACATTCACCACGCGCATCGGGTCCTCCGCGTCCGTGAAGTCCAGCTTCCGGTATGCGGTGCCGAAGTCCTCGATGATCCACTGCACGTAGCCCTGCACGAGCAGTCCCTGCAGCTCGCGGCAGATGCAGTGCGCGTTGATGATGATGGTCTGCATCGCGCCGGGCGCGACGAGGAACGAGTCCCGTGCCGGGTCGAACCGGAACGACACCCCGAGCCCGATGTGCAGCGGCTGGGCATGTCCCCGGCGCGTGTGCACGACGTAGGCGTTCGGCGGGACGATGACGGTCTTCCACCGCCAGAAGCCGGTGAGGCGCACGTCCACCGCGTTGCCCGTCCGCTCCACCACCACGGGCCCCGCGGCGCGCCGCATGGGCAGGGCGTTCTGCTGCATCTGCGCGGGGGCCATCACCTTGCGCGCCTTCAGGTCCACCTCCAGACGCTGCTGCTGCTCCCGCACCTGGTCCAGGTACTCGTTCTTCACCGGCTCTCGCGACGACATGGTCATGGCCCCCGTCTTCCTGAGTGGCGCCGCGCATTCGGCACACGACCTCTGGACTCAATGGAGCGGGAGTCTACCGGAACGCGTCGACGATGAACCGGTCAGGTAGGCTGCGACCATCGATGCGGCGCACCTCGAGGCGCAGTGGAGAAGCTGGTACGACAAGGCCCCACCGCTTGGCCCTACTTCGAGCGCAGCAGCACGAACTCGACGCGGCGATTCAGCTCACGCCCGCGCGGAATCAGGTTCGGTGCCTTGGGGCGCGTGTCGCCCAGGCCCGCCGTCTCAATCCGCGACGCATCCAGCCCCGCGGCCACGAGCAGCTCCGCCACCGCCTTCGCACGGGCCTCGGACAGCCCCTGCCGCGACGGGCCCGGGCCCTCCTGGTTGTCCGTGTGGCCTTCCAGGCGCAGGCGCAGCGACTCGTCGCGCACCAGCAGGTCCACCAGCAGCGCCAGCCCGTTGGTGGAGCCCTTCTTCGGAGCCGACTGCTTCTCCACGAAGCGCGGCGCACCCGGCAGATCCACGCGCTCGTTCTTCACGCTGGGCTGCTGCGTCTTCTTCGCCGGAGCCTTCGCCAACGTGAAGGCCAACGTGGGCTCCGCCTCGCGCGACAGCTTCACCCTGCGCGTCTGCGCCAGGTAGCCCCGAGACAGCACGTCCACCGTGTAGTCACCCGGCGGCAACATCACCTGCGTGGGCTTGCGCGCCTTCGCGTCCAGGAGCACCTGCTGCGGCGCACCCCTGCCGCGCACGTACACCGTCGCCGCCACCGGCTTCTTCCCCGCCAGCACCTTCAGGAGCAGCTTCGCGGGCGCCACCGGCCCCGCCTCGGGACGCTGCGACACAGGGACCACCACGGCGGCCGTGGCCGCCTGCGTCCCCGACGCGGGCTGCACCGGCGTCGTGACGGGCGGCGCCACCGGCGTCTGCGCCACCTTCACGGGCGAGCCCGCGTCCGGCGCATCCGGAATCGCCACGTCGGCGAGCTGCGCCGTCATCTCCACCGAGACGTCATGCGACAGCTTCAGCTTCAGCCGCGGATCCGGCGCGGTGGGGTTGATGCCCGGCATCACCTTCACGCGCACCCGCAGGCCCTTCTGCACCTGGAACGTGACGGACGCCGTCAGCTTCCAGAGGAAGCCGCTCTCCTCGCTGAAGAGGTTCCACGCGTCGCTGGTGTACGTGACGCGCGAGACGAGCGTGAAAGTGCCCTCGTCCACCTTCACCACCGCCACCCGGTGCTGTCCCGGGGCGTTGAGCTGCTCCGGCCCGGGGACGGCCAGCGGCTGGTTGTTGAGGGAGAAGTCCGCCTCCACCAGCTTGTAGCCGCGCGAGGTGCCGGCGCCGGGAAGGCCCTCGAAGGAGATGACCACCTCGGGAGGAGGTGTCTTCACCAGCGCCTGGAGCTGCCGGTCCAGGTCCTCGCGCGCCCGCTGCTCCACGGACGAAGGCTCGGCCGCGCGCGCGGTGGCGGCGAGCAGTCCCATGATGACAAGAAGCGGTGCCTGAAAGGTGGAGGAAGCCACGGGGGGCTACAGCATCTCACAACCGGGCCACATCGCGAGTTGTCCGCCACCCGGGCTGACGACCAGCCGACCCTCCGTCCGCCTCCCCGCCCTGGCCCCGCGTTACCATGCCGACATGTCCCAGCGTTACCGCTGCCTCCCGTGTGGACACGTCTACGACCTGGAGGAAGGCGACCCCACCTCGGATATCCCACCCGGCACCGCCAAGGCCGACTTCGAGCCCCTGTCCGACTGACCTCCCCCACCCTCGCTTTTGGCTCCCATCGGGAGAGATTCTCGGCCCCGGCCGCCGGGCCCTCCCGACAGGCGCCTTCCGGCTACCCAACCCCGCGCCAACAGCGCTACGCCTATGACCATGAACGACTTCCAGTTCCAGGAAATGTTGCCGCTGGGCAAGGACGAGACGCCCTTCAAGCTCCTCACGAAGGACCATGTCTCCACGTTCGAGGCCGCTGGCCGCACCTTCGTCCAGGTCGAGCCCGAGGGGCTCACCCTGCTGACCCGCCAGGCCATGCGCGACATCGCGCACCTGCTGCGCCCCGGCCACCTCGGGCAGCTCGCCCACATCCTGAAGGACCCCGAGGCGTCCGCGAATGACCGCTTCGTGGCGCTGGAGCTGCTGAAGAACGCCAACATCGCCGCCGGCGGCGTGCTGCCCTCCTGCCAGGACACGGGCACCGCCATCGTCATGGGCAAGAAGGGCCAGTACGTCCTCACCACCGGCAATGACGAGGAGGCCATTTCGCGCGGCGTGTTCGACACGTACCGCACGTCCAACCTGCGCTACTCGCAGATGGCGGCGCTCGACATGTACAAGGAGGTCAACACCAACAACAACCTCCCCGCGCAGATCGAGCTCTACGCCACCGAGGGCGACGCCTACAAATTCCTCTTCATGGCCAAGGGCGGCGGCTCCGCGAACAAGAGCTACCTCTTCCAGGAGACCAAGGCGCTGCTCAACCCGCAGAGCCTGCTCGCGTTCCTCGACGCGAAGATTCGCTCGCTGGGCACCGCCGCGTGCCCGCCGTACCACCTGGCCATCGTCGTGGGCGGCACCTCCGCCGAGTACGCGCTGAAGACCGCCAAGTACGCCTCCGCGCGCTACCTGGACACGCTGCCCCGCGAGGGCAACGCCATGGGCCGCGGCTTCCGCGACGTGGAGCTGGAGCAGGAGGTGCTCAAGCTCACCCAGCGCACCGGCATCGGCGCGCAGTTCGGTGGCAAGTACTTCTGCCACGACGTGCGCGTCATCCGCCTGCCCCGCCACGGCGCGTCCTGCCCGGTGGCCATCGCCGTGTCGTGCTCGGCGGACCGGCAGGTGCTGGGGAAGATTACGCGCGACGGCATCTTCCTGGAGCAGCTGGAGGCGGACCCCGCGAAGTACCTGCCCGAGACGACGGAGGCGGACCTCGACGGCGAGGTGGTGAAGATCGACCTCAACCGCCCCATGAGCGAGATTCGCGCCGAGCTGTCTCGCTACCCCATCAGGACGCGCCTGTCGCTCTCTGGCCCCATGGTGGTGGCGCGCGACATCGCCCACGCGAAGCTCAAGGAGCGCCTGGATGCCGGACAGGGGATGCCGCAGTACCTGAAGGACTACATGGTCTACTACGCCGGCCCGGCGAAGACGCCCGAGGGCTACGCCTCCGGCTCGTTCGGCCCGACGACGGCGGGACGCATGGATGCCTACGTGGACCAGTTCCAGGCCGAGGGCGGCAGCTTCGTGATGCTGGCCAAGGGCAACCGCTCACCCGCCGTCACCGAGGCGTGCAAGAAGCACGGCGGCTTCTACCTCGGCTCCATCGGCGGCCCGGCGGCGCGGCTGGCGCAGGACTGCATCAAGAAGGTGGAAGTGCTGGAGTACCAGGAGCTGGGCATGGAGGCCGTGTGGAAGATCGACGTGGTCGACTTCCCCGCGTTCATCGTCGTGGACGACAAGGGCAACGACTTCTTCGCCAACATCAACAAGCCGACGGCGAAGAAGGGCTGAGCTCCGGCATGGCCACGGAGGTCGTCACCTGGGATGCGCGCTACCGCGAGGACTTCGCGAGGCTCAACCGCGCGTGGATCGAGCAGCACTTCAAGCTCGAGCCCGCGGACGTGGAGAGCTTCGCGGACCCTCACGGCACCTTCGTGGCCGGCGGGGGCGAGGTGTTCTTCGCCCTCGTGGACGGGAAGGTGCTGGGCACGTGCGCGCTGCGCCGCGAGCCGGAGGACGGTGACACCTACGAGCTGTGCAAGATGGCGGTGGACCCCGAGGCCCGAGGGCTGGGCCTGGGGGACGTGTTGATGGAGGCCGTGCTCCGGTTCGCGAAGGAGCGGAGCGCGCGCCGGGTGTACCTCGTGTCGAACACGAAGCTGGCGCCCGCGCTCGGGCTGTACCGCAAGCACGGCTTCGTCACGGTGCGCGAGGGTGAAGCGGTGTCACGCGAGGCGGGCTACGCGCGCGCGGACATCGAGATGGAGCGGCGGTTCTGAGCCCTCAGGGGTAGATCCCAGAGGTCGCGCTGCTGCCCCTGAGCGATCCCCTCATTTCAGCAAGCTGATCGCCAATCGTCTGTCCGCCGGCTCCATGCAAGGCGGGGTGGTGCTGTCGCTGTCGCATGCAACGTTGGGCGTGGTGCATGCCGCGGGCGTCGTTCGGCCAGAGCGCTCCTGTTCCGAGAGAAAGGCCGAGCCCTCCCGGTAGGCGTCCAGGTCGTCAGGCCAGGTGCGAAGCGAGCCCGGAAGGCGGGCGGGAGGGACGGCGCTCGGAAGGCCTGGAGGGTGACGCGCTCCCGGAGGGCCTCCACTTCATGGACAGGGGGTGGAGCCATGGCCGCGCGGGGCCCTCCCGGTGCGCAACAGACGGTCGAGCGCGGAGTGCTCGACGTACTCAGCGGGCTCCTGTCCGAGCTGGGACAGCCGCGCGCCGCGGAGGACCTGAGCGCGGACGCTCCACTGGACACAGCGCTCGGGCTGGGCAGCCTGGAGCGGGTGGAGCTGCTCCTGAGACTTCAGCAGACGTTCGGCGTCACGCTGCCGGATGACGCGGTGGCCAGGGCCGCGTGTGCACGGGAGCTGACCCGCCTCGTCATGGAGGCACACCCGGCCATCGAGGAGGCACGCCCCGCGCTACGGGCGCCCCAGGCTCCCGCGAGGGCGGCCCCCGGGTCCGCGCACCTCCTGACGGACGTGCTGCGCTGGCACGCGGAAGCATGGCCCGAGCGTTGCCACCTCCTGCTGCGCGAGGAGGACGGCACGGAGCGCCCGCTGACGTACGGGACGCTGTGGGCGAGGGCCTCGGGGGTGGCCGCGGCCCTGGCGGACGCGGGCGTGGAGCGCGGTGAGCCGGTGGCCCTCATGCTGCGCACGGAAGCGGCCTTCTTCTCGTGCTTCTTCGGCACGCTGCTCGCGGGAGGAATCCCCGCGCCCCTCTACCCGCCGTTCCGGCTGGACAGACTGGAGGAGTACGTGGGTCATCAGGTGGGGATTCTGCGCAACGCGAGTCCCCGGGTGCTCGTCACCTTCGACGAGGCGCGCCGGGTGGGCGCGTTGCTCAGGGCCCGGGTGCCTTCGCTGCGGCGCACGATGACGCCCGCCGAGCTCGAATGGACGGACTCGAGCGCACCGGCGGTCCACGTGGAGGCCACGGACGGGGCGCTCCTCCAGTACACCTCTGGCAGCACGGGAGCGCCCAAGGGAGTGCTGCTCACCCACGCGAACGTGCTGGCCAACATCCGGGCCATCGGCCGGGTGCTGCGGGTGGGCCCCGGGGACGTGGCGGTGAGCTGGCTGCCGCTGTACCACGACATGGGACTCATCGGCGCGTGGCTGATGCCGCTGACGTATGGAGTCCCGCTCACCCTCCTCTCGCCGCTGGCCTTCCTGACGCGCCCTTCGCGCTGGCTGCACGCGCTGCACGCACACCGGGGGACGCTCTCCGCGGCGCCGAACTTCGCGTACGACCTCTGCGTGAAGAAGGTGCGGGACGAGGAGCTCGCGGGGTTGGACCTGAGCGCCTGGCGCGTGGCGCTGAATGGCTCGGAGGCGGTGAGCCCGGAGACGCTGGAGCGCTTCACCCGGCGGTTTGCCCCGTACGGGCTGAAGCCGGGGGCGCTCTTTCCGGCGTACGGGCTGGCCGAGGTCGCGGTGGCGCTCACCTTCCCTCCGCCGGGTCGGCCGCCGCGCATCGACGTGGTCGACCGCGAGCGCTTCGAGCGGAAGGGAGAGGCGCGGCCCACCGTGGAGACCACGAGGACGCTGCGCTTCGTCTCGTGCGGAAGCCCGCTGCCCGGCTACGCGGTGCGAATCGTCGATGAACAGCACCGCCCCGTGGAGGAGCGGGTGCGGGGCCACATCGCGCTGCGGGGCCCCTCCCTGACACCGGGCTACTACGGCAATCCGGAAGCGACGCGAAGGGCGCTGCGCGACGGGTGGCTGGACTCGGGGGACCTGGGCTACCTGGCAGACGGGGAGCTGTACGTGTCGGGGAGAAGCAAGGAGCTCATCATCAAGGCGGGGCGCAACCTGTACCCGGCGGAAATCGAGGAGCAGGTGGGCGAGGTGCCCGGGGTGCGCAAGGGCTGCGTGGTGGCATTCGGTCAGCCGGACCCGCGGGTGGGGACGGAGCGGCTGATGGTGGTGGCGGAGACACGCGAGCGCTCGCGCGAGGCACGCGAGCGGCTGCGAGCGGCCATCGTGAAGCGGGTGGCCGAGGTGCTGGAGCTGCCGCCGGACGAGGTGGTGCTCGTGCCGCCGGGGGCGGTGCGCAAGACGTCGAGCGGCAAGCTGCGGCGAGGCGCCACGCGAGAGGCCTGGAGGAGCGGAGCGCTGGCCCGGGGCCGGCGGGGAACGTGGGCGCAGCTCGCGCGGCTTGCGGCGAGCACAGCGCGGGCGCGAGCGGGGCGGCTGCTGGGGACGGTGGGAGCTGCGGCATACACGGGATACTTCACTGCGCTGGTGTTGCTGGCGGCATCGGTGCTGGAGGTAGCCCTGCGGGTGACGCCGGAGGGAGCGGAAACGGAACGGATGATGAAGAGAGGCTCGCGCTGGCTGCTGAGGGCGGCGGGCTGTCCGATGCGTGTCACGGGTGGAGAGCACCTGCGGGGCAAAGGGCCGTGGGTGCTGGTGGCCCGGCACGTGAGCTACCTGGACTCGGTGGTGATGCTGGCGGTGCTGCCGGTGGACTACCGGGCGGTGGCGCAGCGGGAGTCGGGGAGCTGGCCGGTCGTGGGAAGGGCGATGAAGCAGTCAGGGCAGCTGCTGGTGGACCGCTTCCACGCGGGGCCCGCGGCGGAGGCGGCGGAGCGCGCATCGCGGCTGCTGCGGGAGGGGACCTCGCTGCTCGTCTTCCCCGAGGGCACGAGGGCGCGGGGGCCGGGGATGCTGCCGCTGAAGCTGGGGGCCTTCAAGGCGGCGGTGGAGGCGAAGCGGCCGCTGGTGCCCGTGCACATCGAGGGGACGCGGCGCATCTGGCCGCGGGGCTGGCACCTGCTGCGGCCCGGACGCATCACCGTCGTCATCGGCGAGCCGCTGCTACCGGAGGGAAGAGGCTGGCCGGAGATGGTGCGGCTGAGGGAGCGGACGCGGCAGGAGCTGAGCGCGGGGACGCGTCCGGGCTGAATGGGATGCTGGTCATTCCGGGACTGAGGCTGAACGCCCGCCTGCCCGCAGGTGCCAACCGCGTCGCCCTGCCCTCCCGTCACTCCGGGGTGCACGTTCGTGCACGGAGCAGCACTCAGACCCGCGGCGACTCACCGCTCACAACGGCGGGAGCGGGCTCGCGCTTCTTCTTCGGGATGACGGAGCGGCGCGGCCCCTTGAGGGCCACGCTCAGCAGCATGGCCCCGGGGAGCATCATCCCGATGCCCTGCGAGATGTTGTCGGGCGGGTGCACGACGGCCCCCAGCACCAGCGCGGAGAACAGCAGGCCACAGACCAGCCGGATGACGAGGGAGCTCACACGGGACCTCTATCAGGAGTGTCGCCCAGCCTAAGCAGCCACGCGGCACTGTCCACCCGGCCCCTCGCTTTCCGGGCGGGCCCTACACAAGACGACCCGGCCTCACTCCGTGCCGGGTCGTCCGCTCGTCACGTCACCGCACGAGCATGCCGAGCTTCGGCGCCGGAGGCCCCGGCGGCGTCGCGGGCGGCTGCACCGGCACGGGCGCGACCGCCGGACTCACCGTCACGTCCTGTGACAGCGACTCCACGTCATGGAAGCCCTTCGCGCTCACGTCGGAGCCCTGGAAGCGCGCCCACCCCTGCAGGTTGCGCTGCCACGCGTGCGTCATCTGCCACAGCTGGAGCCCGCTGTTGGCCACGTACAGGTACATGGCCCGCTTCGGGTTCCACGGGTTGGGCAGTGCCAGCGCCAGGCCGTCATCCGGGCTCCCGTACGTCTTCCCCTGCCAGCGGAAGTAGCGCCGGCCCAGCTCCACCGGGAGCTTCTTCTCCTCGGCCAGCCGCGCCAGCACCGCGTTGTCCTCCGCGCCACCGAAGAGGACCAGGTCCCGCTCCGCCAGCTCCGCGTCCGTCACCTCGCCGTCCGGCTTCACCGGGGGCAGCACCTCCGTGAAGACGTCCGCCAACACATCGCGGTAGCCCAGCACCAGCGTCCGCATGGACTCCGTCTGCCGGGCCGTGCCGTGCACCAGCAGCAGCTTGTCGAAGGCGTCCGTCTGGTTGCCCATCACCTGGAAGCGCTCGCGCGGCACGGGGATGTCGTTGGACGCGTTGAACACCACGCGCACCGGCGCCTCGGCCGTGCGGAGCGTGAAAGTTTCACTCCCATTCTTCACCTCCACGCGCTCCAGCGTGGAGCCCTTCGCCGTCTTCACCTCCACCAGCGTGACGAAGTGCCACGGGCGCGAGCCCGGCTGCTCCACCTTCAGCGTCGTCTCGTACCCGTCCTTCACCTGCGCGGCGCTGGCGCGGATGCGCGGCTGGGGCAGGCCCGTGCGCTCCAGCCACTGCGCGACGAAGGCCCCCACGTCCTTGTTGGTGGCCTCCAGCACGGTGCGCTTGAAGTCCGCCGTGCTGATGTCCTTGTTCGCGTAGCGCGCGTGCACCGCGCCCATCGCCTTGCTGAAGTCCTTGTTGCCCAGCAGCAACCGGAGCTGGTGCAGCGCGAAGGTGCCCTTGATGCGCGGCACCAGATACGGGCCGTACTTGCCGTAGTCCGTCTTCGTGTTCACCGGCACCACGTCCTGCTCACGCGAGGTGACGAAGAGGTAGCGCGCGTTCAGCTCCGACAGCGCGTCCCGCTGCTGCTCGTAGGCCTTGTCCGTCCCCTCGGGCAGGTCCTTCAGCAGCTTCCAGTAGGCCGCCGTGCCGCTGGACAGCCAGTTGTCCCCATCCGTGGACGGGAACACCGTGTTGGCCCACAAGAGCGACTTGTCGAAGGCGACGGCGTCCTTCACCTTCGCCAGGTCGCGCTTCGGCGCGGCGGGCGCCTCGGGCGCCTTCCAGGTCTTGTGCGCTTCCTTCAGCTTGTCCGCGACGAAGATGGGGCTGAACGCCGTGTAGCCCAGCGACAGGTGCGGAATGGCGCCCGGCAGGTCCGGCATGAAGCGGCTGCCAATCATCTTCTCGCGCAGCGTCGTCTTCCCGTAGTGGGCGAGGAACATCAGCTTCTCGGCCATCTCGGACGTGGTCACCTTGCCGTCACACGCGTGCGGCCGGTTGATGGGCGTGGAGGCCATCATCCGGGTGGCCGTGTCCAGGTCGAAGCCCTTGTTGCCGTACTTCGCGTAGTACTCCTGGAAGGCGATGTCCCGGTTCCACGTGTTGAACGCCAGGTCCACCGGGGCGTTGTCCGGGTTGGGCGCGTACTCCTTGCGCACCTCCGGGTCGCGGGTGTTGTTGTTCGCCCAGATGAAGTCCTTCAGGTTGCCCGGCGTGTCCGAGGCGACGCCCTTGCTGCCCGTGCGCCACAGCCGCGTCTTCTTCGTGCCGAGCAGGAAGCAGGCGCCCTCGTCCGTCTTCGCGTCCGCCATCGTCCAGTCGTTGCTGTAGAGGCCGTTGTTCCCGTCCTTCAGGATGCGCGCCACGTCGTCGATGCTGGACGCGTACTGCGCCGCCTTGCGGATGCGGTTGCTCTGCGGCGAGCCATTCATGTCGAACGGCGTCTGCCCCACCGTCGTCTCGCCGATGACGATGCCCGCGGCGTTGACGTACCAGTCCGAGCCGCTGTGGATGCCGCCCGGGAAGGTCTGCATCACGAAGCGGTGGCCCTTCGTCGGCTGCACGTCCAGCATCACGTCCCAGTGGACGCCGGTGTAGCCGCTCCACATGAAGATCTGCCCGATGATGGCGCGCCCGTCCTTCGTCGCGGACTTCGTGGCCACGAACGAGGAGCAGTGGTCTCCCTTGCCGGCGCGCTCGGCCTCGTCCTCCGCCTTCAGGTAGGTGCGGCCGGACAGCGGCGTCGCCGTGGCACGGTTGGCCTCCTCCAACTGGCCCGCGTCCACCGCGGAGTTGAGGGTGACGATGTCCAGCAGATCCAGCTCGCGGTCCTTGAACTTCGCGCCGGCCTTGTTGGCGCCGTCGGCGATGCCCTTCATCTCCTCCAGGTACTCGGTGTCGTACTTGCGCAGGAAGAGCGCGTCCGCGAGCAGCCGCGCGTGGCTCCACCCCTTCACCGCGTCCGTCTTGTCCTTCTGGATGCCGAGCTTCTCGATGTAGCTGACGATTTCCGCGCCCGTGAGCTCACCGAGCTGCTGGCCGCGCTCGTACGGCTCGCCCTCGATGTGGACGTAGATCCACCCGCCTTCGTCGTAGCGGAAGCCCTTGCCGGCCCAGCGCACGGACTCCATGGGCACGTAGGCGGTGATGTCTTCCACCTTCTCCAGGCGCACGTCGTCGAACCACGCGGTGCCGGTGGCCTTGCCGTTGCGGCCCAGGTGCACCTGCACGCGGTCCGACGATTGGGTGGCGAAGAAGAGCGCCGACACGCGGCTGCCGCCCTCCGTGGCCGGCGCGGGCGTGCAGTTGGTGAAGGGGAAGCTCTTCATCGACAGGCAGGCGCCGTGCGCCGTGGGGTAGCGGGCCTGCGGGTCCGCCTGCACGCCGCGCGTGCGCACCCAGGCGCTGACCCGGTAGAGCTGACCCACCTGGAGCTTCATCGCCTCGGACTCGACGGTGGTCTCCGCGCCGCCCTGCGGGCTCTCGATGGCCAGGCCCTTCGCGCCCTCCGCCTTCGCCTCGGCCGAGGCGGACACCTTGCCCTGCCCCTTCGACGTCCAGAAGGCCGGCAGCGCCGAGGCTCCCCCGGCCAGCTCGAAGCCGCCGTTGGGCACGGGGATGGGAGAGGAAGCAGGCGCCGCCAGGGCGGGCGCCGCTTGGAGCGCGCCCACGGAGAGCAGGAGCGCGCCGAGGAGCTTCGACGTCTTGCGGTGGTCGGTCATGAGGAGGGTCCGGCCGGGCATCGGCGTGGGAAGGCGTAGGGAGCGCATGACACTTCCCCCTCCCCCATGCGTCAACCAGGACCAGCCAACCTGGCGCATGACGCGGAGCGGCTTGGCTTCCTACCCACCTGCCAGGGAGTCAGCGGAGCACGCGGGCACTCACGCGGAGCACCCCGCGCACGGCCCGGCGGAGCACATCCACCCTCCTCGCGGGGATGGCGGGCGGGTCCACCGGCGCGTCCCAGTCGAAGGTGCGCAGACGGGACAGGAAGCCCTGTCGCACACACCCCTCCAGGCTGAAGACGTGGAGGTCGTGCGTCCACCGCACCGCGAGCCGCAGGTCGCGAGACAGCTCGGCCCAGTCCAGCGGCTTCGGAGGGTGCAGGCCCGGCAATTCCACCCCGCCCCCGGTGATGCCCACCGCGAAGGAGGCCGCGCCCGGGCCGTAGCTCCACAGCATGGCCGCGCCGTGCGGACGCGCGAAGCTGGTGTAGAGCATCAGCACCTCGCGGTCCGAGGGCAGGTCCAACACGCCTGACACGCGCTGCAGCAGCGTGGAGCGCGACTGCCGCTCGTCCACGATGAAGGGGAACTGGTACGTGTCCACCCGGTACCCGTCCGCGCGGATGCGCCCCACCAGCCCGGTGTACGCGGCCCGCGCCTCCCGCACGCGCGCGCCCCGCCCCAGCCTGGGGAGCAGCTCCGGCAGCCGCCGCCAGCCGCCTTCGAGAACGCGCCGCAGCTCGCGGATGTCCGGCTCGATGTCCAGGCCCACGCCGTCCCACGCCAGCCCGTGCTCGGCCGTCCACGCGCGGAAGGCGTCGTAGCGCGCCGTGGCCTGCGCGACATTTCCCGCGTGGAACCAGTAGCCCTGGTCCTCGGGCAGCAGCAGCCATGCCGTGACGGGGATGCCCTCGCGATTCAGGCGGCGCACCACCTCCGCGCGCTCGGGGCCCAGGTCGAGCAGGCCCAGGCTCACGCCGGCCTGCAGCGCCACCAGGTCCTCGAGGACGCCTGGAGTGGCGAACAGTTCACGCAGCGGGCCGGCTTCCAGCTCACAGAAGAAGGTCAGCAGGCGGGGTTTCATGGCAGCTTCGCCATACCACCGAGGAGCAACCGCATGATGGAATTCCACACGGGCCGCCTGTTCGACCACGTCCACTTCCGCGTGAAGGACTTCGACGCGAGCAAGCGCTTCTACCGCGCGGTGATGGACGTGCTCGGCGTCCCCGTTTCCGACGACAACGAGCACACCTTCTCCGCCGACGAGCTCTACATCTCCCCCCTGGAGGCGGGAACCCCGCCCTCCGGGCACGGCCTCCACCTGGCCTTCCAGGCGAAGGACCGCGAGACGGTGCACCGCTTCCACTCGGCGGCGCTCGCGGCGGGCGGCCGCGACAACGGCGCCCCCGGCCTGCGCCACTACCATGCGAACTACTATGCCGCCTTCGTGCTGGACCCGGACGGCAACAACATCGAGGCCGTGTTCCAGGGCCCGACGCGTCGCACCGCGGCCTCCGTGCTCATTTCCCCTGCGGACTGACGGCGCCTGTTTCCCGCTGGCACTTCCGCCCGTGAAGAGGTCGACGCTTCGGCGCACCGGGCGTCCAGAGCTGGACGTGCCGGATGCGCGCTGACGCGGCGGTGACATGCAGTGACTACTCACAGGTCATGGCGGCGTCACCCCGAGGCATCGAAGCGCTGTTGATGGAAGAGTCCGTGAAGCCCCGGCTGCGGGGCCTCTCGCACCTGCTGGCGGCCGGGGCGGCGCTCTACGGCTGCATCCGGCTCGCGCTGGCGCCGGCGCAAGGGGCCCAGTACACCGCCGCCCTGGTGTTCGGTATCAGCCTGGTCCTGATGTTCGGCGTCAGTGGGACGTACCACTGGCCCACCTGGAGCCCCGCCGCCTACGCGCGCCTCCGGCGGTGCGACCACGCGGCCATCTACTTCCTCATCGCCGGCAGCTTCACGCCCATGGCCGCGCTCGAGACGCGGAGCGGCTGGAGCACACCGCTGCTCTTCCTGATGTGGGGCTGCGCGCTCACCGGCGCGACGCTCGCCCTGCTGGGCATCTCCGCGTCGCGGGGCCTGCGCTCCGCGCTCTACGTCGCGCTGGGCCTGCTGGCCTCCCCGGTGGTGGCGCAGCTGCCGGCCATCATCGGCCCGACACGCGTCGCGGGGCTCGTCCTCGGGGGCGTCCTCTATGCCCTGGGCGCCGTGGTCTACGCGAAGCGCTGGCCGGACCCCAAGCCCACCTTCTTCGGCTACCACGAGGTGTTCCACCTCATGGTCATCGCCGCGGCGGGCGCGCACTACGCCGTCCTCACCAGCTTTCTCTGGAGCCGCTGAAGGCCGCCTACAGCGCGCGCACCATCACCGCGGGCAGACCCGGCACCTTGAGGTACTCCACGCGCACGGAGCGCACGGCCGCCTCCGGCCAGCCCGGCTGCGCGAGCGCCGCCAGCACCTCCGTCACCGGGTACTGGAAGGACTCCACGTGGGTGGGCCCGGCCATGGGCTCCAGGCCCCACGCGAGGGAAATCCGCAGCCGCTCGCAGCGGGCCAGGTCCGACAGGTACGGGGGCAGCGTCCCGCGCGGGGCCGCCTCCAGGTAGCGGCAGAAGGCGATGGCCTCCTCGCGGTTGAGCAGCTCCGGGAGCGCATCCTGGAGGAAGTCCCGCAGCACCGGCAGCAGGCCCGGCCGCACCGCGGGGTCCGCCCACGGCAGGTGCTCGTGCACGCGCGACAGGCGGTGGCCGTCCAGCATCCGCCCCGCCCGCTCCACCACATTCGCGTCCGCGCCCGCCAGCGCCTCGCGCTCGCGCGGCGTCAGCGCGTACGGCGCCATGGCCGCCTGCGCGTCCTGCAACCAGGCCTGGCGGAAGCGTGCGTCCACATGCAGCCGCGCCAGCACCTCCAGCGTCTCGGGGTAGCCCATGATGTCGTCTCCTTCAGGCCGCGCTCGCCCCGCAGCGCTTCAGGATGGTGCGCGCACGAGCGAGCTCCTCCACCAGCCGCGGGAAGGGCGGAAAGCCGCTGTCCATCTCGAAGTTCACCCCGCGCACCGGGCAGCGCGGCGCCACGTACTCCAGCAGGCGCCAGACCTCATCCGGTGACACGTTGGAGTGGCTGTCCACGTAGACGCCCTCCATCGTCACCCCACCCGCCAGGTGAATCTGGACCACCCTGTCCAGCGGGAGCCGGTCCACGAAGGCGTACGGGTCGAACTTGTGATTCACCGCGTTGGCGTGGACGTTGTGCAAATCCAACAGCAGGCCGCAGTCCGACTCCTTCACCACGCGCGTGAGGAAGTCCGCCTCGTCCAGCGTGCTGAGCGGCGTGTCGAACAGCCAGGCGATGTTCTCCACGATGAAGGGCATGCCCAGCTCCGCCTGGATGCGGCGGATGTTGCGCGTGCACATCTCCAGCGCCTCCTCCGTGAAGGGCACCGGCGTGAGCGAGCGCACCGGCAGCTCGCCCGCGCGCGTGAAGCACAGGTGGTCCCCGTGCCAGACGGAGCGCGTGGTGCCGAGGAAGCGCTTCAAGCTCTCGCGGTAGCCCGGGCCGTCCACGCCGTCCGAGCCCACGGACAGCTCCAGCCCGTGCCCCGCCAGCGGGAAGCGCTTCGCCAGCACCTCCAGCCGCCGCACCGTGTCCTCCGTCAGCGGGAAGAAGTGCTCGGGCATCACCTCCAGCCAGTCCACACCCGGGTTGCCCCGGGCGAGGTGCGGCTGGAAGTCCCAGCGGTAGCTGAGCCCCACTCCGAGGAACGGAATCGACGACACGGCCCGCCTCCCTACTTCTTCCTGCGCGCCATCACCTGGAAGTGCTGGCCCTGGAGCGCGAAGCCCTCGTGCGCGAGCTTCTCCTGCATGGCGATGATTTCCTCGCGCGCCGCCCAGACGTCGAACTCCGGCCCGCGCTCGGCCTGCATCGCCTCCAGCATCTCGAAGTACATGACGGGCTTGCCGAAGATCTCCTCCACGTCCGCGCCCGCGGCCTTCACGCCGTCCTGCAGCTCCTTCACGGTGAACAGGTGCACGGGCAGCCCGTACGGGCACTTGCCGCGCCCGGTGAGCAGCATCTTCAGCGCCTCGGCCTTCTTGCCGTGCTTCAGCTCGAACATGAAGTGCTCGTGCCGGTTGTCCACGCCCATGATGACGGGGCCGCCCGGCTTCACCACGCGCACCAGCTCGCTCATCGCCTTGGGGTACTGGTCCAGGCAGTAGGACACCGGGTCGCCCTCGCTGAAGACGAGGTCGAACTCCGCGTCCTTGAAGGGCAGGTCCGCCACCGTGCCCTCGATGAAGGAACAGCGCTCCAGCAGCCCCTTCGATGCGAGGTACTCCTTCGCCTTGACCAGCATGCCCGCGGAGATGTCCAGCACGGTGACCTGGTGGCCGGCCTCCGCGAAGCGCGCGCTGAACTTGCCGCCGCCGCCGCCCGCGTCCAGCACGCGCCAGGACGTGCCGGCCGGGGGTAGCACCTTCGCCACGGCCGTCCAGGTGAGCTCGTCGTAGACCACCCAGAACAGCTTGTGCGCCGCCTTGGTGTACTTGCTGTCGTTGTACGTCGAAGACACCTGGTCGTAGCGGCTGGAGATGTCCTGCGGCTGGGGCTGCGAGGCGTTGGCGGTGCTCATGACGGGTTCACTCCGGCTCTTCAGTACGTGAAGGAGATCTTCGAGAGGATACGGCGCTCCTGCGAGCCGTTGAAGGGCTGGTCCGAGTAGACCAGGAACAGGTCACTCCACTCGCGGTAGTGCCAGCCGAAGACGGCGTCCAGCAGCGTGCCCTTCACGTTGCTGTAGTCCGCCAGCTCGGACACCGCGCCCTGCTGGAACGTCACGCGGGTGTAGAGGTTCGGGTTGAACTGGTAGCGCAGCTGCGCATAGCCGCTCCACGAGTGGCCGGTGCCGGAGGTGCCGAACAGCTCGCTGTTCTCCGGCACGTCCTTGCTCTCCGTGTAGAAGCCGCTGAACTTCGCCTGGAGCCGGTGCCCCATCTTCAGGTTGATCGCGGCGTTGATGCCGCGCGTGGGGCCACCCAGGAAGTTACCCGTGAAGGCCGTCAGCGTCAGGCTCTGCCAGTCGTTGGGGAAGAGGATGAAGCCGCCGGTGGCGATGCGGTCCTTGAAGCCCTCGTTGTCGTCGTAGACGTAGTCCGCGTAGAGGGCGAAGTTGTGGTTCAGGTACGGCTGCACGTTGACGCGGTTGCGCAGACGGGTGCGCACGTGCTCGTGGTTGCGCCGCCAGAGGCTGTCCCAGGTGAGGTTGATCTGCGGCAGGAAGCGCAGCTTGGGGAACGGCGTCAGGTACAGGTGCGTGTTGTAGCCCTGCTTGTCGAGCACCGGCGTGTAGCCCAGCGGGTTGGCGTACCGCGCGCCAATGTCCTCCAGGTGGATCCAGAACTCGGAGTTGGTGTCGAAGCGGTGGATGGCGAGCTTGTACGCCTCCGAGTTCTTGTGGCCCGCCACGTCGCTCCAGCTCTTCAAGATCTGCGCCTGGATGAAGAGCTCCTCCCAGATGTGGATGTTGGCGTCGAGGCCCGTGGTGCGGAACCAGCCGTACTTGTCGCCGTTGCGGCTCACCGCCACCAGGTTGATGGCCGAGCGCTTGCCGATGTCCTGCTGGAGGCGAAGGACGCCGGAGTTGAGGTTCTCCCTGTCGTTGGAGCCGTCACCCGGGTCGTCCCGGTGCTGCACGTCGAGCAGCGAGAAGCCCAACCCGCCCACCTTGCCGGTGAACTGCGCGCCGCCGAGCACCTGGTCATGCGGCCTCATGGCGATGCGGCGGGAGGTGAAGATCTTGATGGGCGCCAGGAAGAGGTGCTCGCTCTCCACGAAGAAGGGACGGCGCTCGGGGAGCAGCGGCTCCTCGGTGTCCAGCAGCAGCCGGTCCTGGTCCGCCTCCACGTCGGAGAAGTCCGGGTTGACGGTCAGCTTCAGGGCCAGGTTCGACGTCGGGTCGACGCGCGCATCGAAGCCGAAGTTGGGCTTGAACACCTTCCGGTCCGCGGTGGTCTGCAGCGCGATGTCCGTGGCCACGTACGGGGTGATGCCCCACTTGCGGCGCCCCTCGATTCCCTTCAGCCCCTCGAGGTGCGGGAAGCGGCTCACCTTGGCGCTGTTGACGCCGTCCGGCGTCCAGTTGCTCCACTCCTGGGTGCGGGCCTGCTCCCGGTCCAGCATCAGGCCGAACGTCACCTCCTCGCCCTCCGGGACATCCGGGAACTGGAAGTTGGCGAAGGGGATGCGGACCTCGGAGTACCACCCGTCCTTGGTGACGGAGCCCATGGTCTCCCACTCGCCCGCCCAGGACGTGGTGAAGGCCTCGCCGTCCGCGACGATGCGGCCGTCGGTGCGCACACCCAGCGGGTTGGTCCAGAAGTAGTACGCGTTGCGGTGGTCCTTGTACGTGTCCAGCATCACCGTGACGTTGTCCTCCTGGTGGAGGAAGGACTCGTTCTGGACGCTGTAGGCGGTGATCTTCGAGGCGTCCTTGTCCAGGCAGTAGAACAGCACGTACAGGTTGTGCTTGTCGTAGAGGATGCGGACCTTGGTGTCGTCACGCGCGGGGTTGCCGTAGTCGATGCGCGTGAGGTGCCAGCCGGAGACCTCCGGGGCCGTCAACCACACGGCCTCGTCCGGCTTTCCGTCGATCTTGATGGGCTCGCTGGTGAAGGTGGCCTTGTAATTGTAGTGCTGCTTGTCAGCGGGCGAATCGGCAAGGGCCAGAGCGGGCAGACACGCGACGAACAGCGCGGCGCCCCAGGCACAGGTAGACGGTTTCATCCGGGCTCCTGGGATGGGGTGAGGACGGGGGTGTGGGCGACAGCGGCCGGTGCGGCGCGCTCGGGAGCCCAGGCCATGCCGGCCAGGGACAAGAGCAATGCACCGGAGGACAACAGGAAGGCACTGGAGAGCCCGGCGTGCCGGGCGACGAAGCCATAGGTGAGCGGGGCGAGCACCTGCGCGAGCGCCGCGCAGCCGCCGAGCGCGCCCATGAAGCGGCCGCGCTCCGAGGCCGGGGCCACCTCCACCACCACCGCCTGCGCGGAGGGGCGGTGCAGGCCGTCCGGCACCGCCAGCAGCGCCCAGGCCACCACCATGACAATCAGCCCGTACGGCGCCGGAATCCAGCCGGCGAAGCCGAGCACGGCGCTCATTACCACCATGCCCGCCAGCCCCGCGAGGATGAGGCCGTTGCGCTTGGGCAGCGCGTCCGACAGCCGCCCGCCGAAGGGCTGGGCGAAGGCATAGACGAGCCAGGAGACGGCGACCAGCGGCCCCACGGCCTCGGACGGCGCGCCCAGCTTCATGGCGTAGAGCGGGATGTAGATGGGGAACAGGTTGAGCGCGAAGGCGAAGAAGAACTGCCAGGCGAACAGGCCCGCCAGCCGCGGCGAGCCACGCACGTAGTCCAGCGGGGCGCGCACGGCGTCCAGCGCCAGCTTCCACTCCCCTCCAGAGGCGCGGGCCTTGGACGGCTCGCGCGCGGGCTCCTCCAGCCGCAGGAGCAGCAGGCTGCTGATGAGGAACAGCCCGCCGGCCAGGAAGAAGGTGTACTGCGTGGACAGCCACCGGATGACGAAGGCGGAGGCGCCCAGCGCCAGCACGAACATGAAGCTGGTGCTCGCGTCCAGGAGGGCGAAGATGGTGGCGCGCTTCTTCACCGGCGCGAAGTCCGCCACCAGCGCGCCATTCACCGGCTGCGCGCTGCGCGCCAGGAGCAGCTTGAGCGAGAGCGCCGCGGCCAGGGGCAGCGGGTGCGCGAAGAGCGCCATCACCGGCACCAGCAGTGACGTCACCAGCGACAGGCCCACCACGAAGCCCTTGCGGCTGTAGCGGTCCGACAGCGAGCCCATCACCGGCTGCAGGAAGATGGGCACCAGCGAGCCCACCGAGTACACGAAGCCGATGCCCTGCAGGTCCAGCCCGCGCGACTGGAGGTAGAGCGGCATCACCGGGTTGAGCAGCCCTCCGGCCACCGTCCCCACCAGGCCGGACACGAGCAGCACCCGCAGGTTGCCCAGTCCGCGCGTCAGCTCGTACATCTCGCGCACCGCGCGAAGGCCTCGGGTCAACATGCCGCCACCCCTCCAGATTCCGTCGTGGCCGCGGGAGCGGCCACCGTGGTGCCCGCGGGAGCGGCCTGACGCAGCGGCAGCGCGCCGAGCACGGACTCGGCGGCCACGGTGAGGCTGGCGACGGGGCGCACGTCCAGCGCCGTCAGGGGCGCGGCGTCCCACTGGCTTCCGGCGGGCACCCACACCGGTACGCGCCCGGCGGCCGCGTGGATCTGGCGCACGTAGCCGTCCGCCACGGCCAGCTTGCCCTGGAGCTTCTCGAGCGGCGCGGACACCAGCGCATCGCTGGCGTCGAGCGCCACCCCGGTGGCGAGGAAGGGCGCGGGCAATTCACGCCCGGCGAGCAGCGCCACCCACGCGACGAACAGCGGCAGGGACGCGCTGCGTCCGTCCAGCAGGACCTTGCGGCCGCGAACGGAGAAGAAGAAGTCGCTCTCGTCCCAGGGCAGCGCGTAGCGCCCGCGGCCCACGGCCGCCAGGTGGCGCAGGTGCTGCTGCCAGGCCGGCGCGTAGCCGGTGTCACGCGACAGGTCCACCCAGAGCCGGCCTTCGCCCGGGCGCACCGCCACGTCGACGGACACGACGCGGAACAGCGGCGCGCCATGGAGGTCCGCCTGGGTGAGCAGTAGCAGTTGCGTGGACGAGGAGGGCACGGTGGGGTGTGGAGCGCGAAAAGGGGTGTGGAAGGGACGGGCGGGACGCGCCCTCCGAAGAGGCCGCTACCCGCCCGTGAGCTGCAACTACTCCGCGACTTCGCGGGTGCTGATCGTCATGGTGCCGCCGCACGAGCACTTGTCGGACGAAGCGGAAACGCGAACGATCTGGGCCTTGACGTACATGGTGGACCTCTTTCGGGTGTGGGGTGAAACCAGCCGCGGGCCGGCGAACCGGACCGCGGCCGGGGTGCTACCGGGGAGAACTACTCCGCGGTCTGCGTGAGGACGGTCATCGTGCCGCCGCAGGAGCACTTGTCGGACGAAGCGGCAACGCGGACGATCTGGGCCTTGACGTACATGGTGAACCTCTTTCGATGGTGTGTGTTGGGTGCTGCAAGACGGCGGGAACGGGAAGGTCACCCTCCCCGCCCCCACCGGTGAGGACTACTCCGCCTTGACGGTGGTCAGAGCGGCGGACATGGTCCCGCCGCAGGAGCACTTGTCGGACGAAGCGGCAACGCGAACGATCTGGGCCTTGACGTACATGGTGAACCTCTTGAGTTGTTGCGGGTGGAAGGGCTTGCGCCCGACTACTGGATGACCGCGGTGGTGCTGGTGTCGAGCGACATGGTGCCGCCGCACGAGCACTTGTCAGACGACGCGGAAACGCGAACGATCTCAGCCTTGACGTACATGGTCAGTCTCCTTCGAGTTGTGAGTAGACCTGCGCCGGTACTACTCGGCGACGGTGGCCTGGCTCAGCACCTGCATGGTGCCGCCGCAGGAGCACTTGTCGGACGACGCGGCAACGCGGACGATCTGGGCCTTCACGTACATGGTGACCTCATAGGGGTGTTGCGGGTTGAACCCGTCCCCGCTCCCATGCAACCGGGTGCGTGGCCGGGGCACTGCGAACGACACGAGCGGGAAGAAAGCCCTCCCGTCCGCATCGTCACTACTACTCGACCCCCCTGACACGGGTCAGGGTGCCGCCGCGGGAGCACCTGTCGGGCGACGCGGCCGAAACGAAAACGGGCGGGGAGGAACCCTCCCCGCCCGAGCCATCGAATTACTCGATGGACGTGCGCACGGTCATCGTGCCACCACAGGAACACTTGTCGCTGACAGCGGCAACGCGGACGATCTGGGCCTTGACGTACATGGTGGACCTCTTTCGGTGAGTTCGATGAACCGCGGTGGAACTACTCGGCGACGGTGAGGACCGACATGGTCCCGCCGCAGGAGCACTTGTCGGAGGAAGCGGCGACGCGAACGATCTGGGCCTTGACGTACATGGTGAACCTCTTCGTGTTGGGGTTGGGGCCTGTGCAATGAAACACAGCGTTCCGCGTCACAGGCGTCGTGTGCGTTTTATCGAAAAACAAAACACACACAGCTGGCGGCTCTTCGTGCGCAAGGCGCGGCCATGGCCAGACAGGCCAAGGGAAGAACCCAATAGGTCATCTCAGAGGGGGGTGAGACGCGTTTCGTCTCTCAGGAAGCCGAAGTGGGCTCGCAGAGCCCGAGTTCCTGGAACTGCGTTACAGTACTCCGGACGTCTTCAGCGATTTCATTTTGCGGCGCATTGCCGCCCAGTCCGCTGGAGAGGGCCTGCACCGCGTCGTCGAGCGTGCTTCCACTGCGGCACAGCTCGAAGATACGGGCAGCGGTCTCATTCACCCGGAAGACCTCTCCGCCCTCGGTATCCATGAGGAAGAACGCATCCTGCTGCTGCTGGACGATGACGCCGGCCGCTGCTCGTGGAAGGACCAAGGTGCGCTCTCCTGGTGATCGCAGCTTTCTCAGACCCTACTAAAAACCCCCTGAGATCCTGACAAGCTGCGCTTCGCTATTTCCGTGTTTCTAAATCCTTCCACTCACATAGTCAATACCTCACGGACCCAGAGGTGAAAAATGACCTCAACCTCATGAAATCACAGGCTGAAACACGAAGGCCCCCCGAGATGACTCATCGCATGCATGCGATGTGTCACCTCGGAGGGCCTTATGCCGCGGGCCGCCAGTATCAGTAAGACCAGGGGAAGCGCTTGAAGTCGCGCTTGCGCTTCTGGACGAAGGCGTCGCGTCCCTCCTGGGCCTCGTCGGTTCCGTAGGCCAGGCGCGTGGCCTCACCAGCGAAGAGCTGCTGCCCCACCATGCCGTCGTCGGGGAGGTTGAAGGCATACTTCAGCATCTTGATGGCGGTGGGGCTCTTGGTGTTGATCTCCGCGGCCCAGTCGAGCGCGAAGTCCTCCAATTGCGCGTGCGGCACCACGGCGTTGACCATGCCCATCTGGAACGCCTCCTCCGCGGAGTAGTTGGCGCCGACGAAGAAGATTTCCCGCGCGCGCTTCTGGCCCACCTGGCGCGCCAGCAGCGCGGAGCCATAGCCGCCGTCGAAGCTGGCCACGTCCGCGTCGGTCTGCTTGAAGACCGCGTGCTCCTTGCTGGCGATGGTCATGTCGCAGACGACGTGGAGGCTGTGCCCGCCGCCCACCGCCCAGCCCGGCACCACGGCGACGACGGCCTTGGGCAGGAAGCGAATCTGCCGCTGCACCTCGAGGATGTGCAGGCGCCCCAGACGTGCCGGGTCGGACTCGCCCTCCTCGCCTTCGTACTTGTAGCCGTCCTTGCCGCGGATGCGCTGGTCCCCACCGGAGCAGAATGCCCAGCCTCCGTCCTTGGGCGACGGGCCGTTGCCGGTGATGAGCACGCAGCCCACGTCCGTCATGAAGCGCGTGGCCTCCAGCGCGCGGGACAATTCATCCACGGTGCGGGGACGGAAGGCGTTGCGTACCTCGGGCCGGTTGAAGGCGATGCGGACGGTGCCCTGGTCCACCGCGCGGTGGAAGGTGATGTCCTTGAACTTGAAGCCCTCGACTTGCTTCCAGCGAGCCGGGTTGAAGATGGCCGAAACCATGGATTCGTCTCTTGGGGAGAGGGGTTGAACGGCCGCAGACGCTAGGCCCCGTGGCAGCGTCCGTCCAGGGAAGCGAGTGCTGCCCCCGGGGCGGGGGATGCGCACGCTTCACGGTGGCGGGACGACTCGCCGCGCAGGGGGTGGCAGCAGATGAAGCGGACGACCCTGGGGTTGCTCGCCGGGCTCATGTTGGGCGCCCCGGCGCTGGCGCAGGCTCCGACTCCGGCACGGGCTCCCGAGCCGGACACGGAGAGCGTGCAGGGCGAGGAGCACGCGCTCTCCGGCCGGGTGGTCCGCGCGGGCGCGGGCATCCTCTATATAGAGAGCGCCCAGGGCCCGGTGGTCCCCCTGCGCGTGACGCACGCGACCCAGGTGCAGGGCCAGCGCATCCCCCGGGCGCAGGGCGTCGAAGCACACCTCCGAAAGGCGCTCCCACCCGGCACATCGGTGCGCGTCACGTTCGACGTACGCACCTTCGAGGACGGGACGCCGGCGAACGTCGTGAGGACGCTGGAAGTTCAGTAGCCGCCAGCGCGCGCTCTGGAAGCCCGCGCACGGAATCCGACAACGCAGTGTGAGCAATCTGTCCTGCGCTCGCGCCCGGGCTCCGTCCCGGGGGCCTGTGGGCGTCGGTTGCCGTCCAAAGGCACGAAAGGCCGTCTTGGCTCGGCTTACCGGGGCCGCCGAGAGTCGCTGGATGGCGCGCGGGGGAAGGGAGGCCGGAGCCTCCCGGAGCGCGCCGCAAGCGAGGACGGAACATGGCTGTGGGACCTCGGTTCCTGTTGCACCGGCGCACCGTGCTGGCCGCGATGCTGGGTGGCGCGGCGGCGTCCCTCCTGGGCTGCGGAGAGGACTCGGTCACCCACCCTCCTCCGGGCCCGCCGCCCGAGGGCGTGTCCATTCCCGAGGTCCGCGCCGGTGAGGACGTGTTCGCCTACGTCCAGCGCATCAAGGGCGGCTTCGACGAGACGCTCTACAAGCAGGTGCTGGGCGCCGCCAATGCCTTCAAGGAAGGCGACGCGCTGGTGGGCGTGGCCGCCGCGGACGACACGTCCCGGAAGAACGCGCGCCAGCTGCTGGAGAACACGCGCCTGGTGGACCTGGGGACCCACCCACTGCGCGAGGACCAGCTCCACGCGCTGCTCGTGGAGTCCGAGGACCGGGTGGCCGCGTCGGCCTCACAGGACTGGACTCTGGGCCGGCTGAAGCAGTTCCTGCTGGAGAGCGGCGAGGCGGACATCCACGCCCTCGTCCCGGGGCTGGGCAGCGACGTCATCGCCTGCGTCGTCAAGCTGATGAGCGACGAGGAGCTCATCGCGGTGGGACGCAAGGTGTTCAACCCGCTGCCGGGCAGCCACGTCGGCGCGCGGGGCTACCTGGGCGCGCGAATCCAGCCCAACTCGCCCACCGACAACGTGGACGACATCCGCTGGCAGGTGTTCGACGGCTGGGCCTACGCGGTGGGCGACGTGGTGCTCGGCTGCAACCCGGTGTCGTCCTCGCCGGAGTCGGTGGCCGCCATCGAGTCCGCGCTGCACGAGCTCTTGGTGACGTTCGGCCTGGAGGGGGTGCTGCCCCACTGCGTGCTGGCCCACATCGACGTGCAGGCGGAGGTGGAGCGCCTGCACCCCGGCACCACCGGCATCTGGTTCCAGAGCATCGCCGGCAGCGACACGGCCAATGCCACCTTCGACATCTCCGTGGAGAAGATGCTGGGGTACGCGGCCGGCCGCACCGGCCAGTACGGCCTCTACTTCGAGACGGGCCAGGGCGCGGACTTCACCAACGGCTCCGGCCACGGCTACGACATGGTCGTCCACGAGTCGCGCAAGTACGGCTTCGCGCGCGCGCTGACGCAGCAGGTGGCCAAAGCGCAGGAGGGCGCGGGCCGCGCCGCCGCGCCGTGGGTCCACCTCAACGACGTGGCGGGCTTCATCGGCCCGGAGGTGTTCCGCACCCGGGAGCAGCTCGTGCGCTGCTGCCTGGAGGACATCGTCATGGGCAAGCTGCACGGGCTGACCATCGGCCTGGATGTCTGCTCCACGCTGCACATGGATGTGTCGCTGGATGACCTGGACTGGTGCCTGGAGCGCATCATGCCGGCGAACCCGGCGTACCTCATGGGCCTGCCCACCAAGAACGACCCGATGCTGGGCTACCTCACCACTGGCTTCCAGGACCACGTCCGCCTGCGCGAGAAGTTCGGCTACAAGGTGGAGGACCGGATGTGGGCCTTCTTCCAGCGCCTCGAAGTCATCGACGCGCAGGGCCGGCCCACCGAGCACTTCGGCGACCCCGTCTGGGTCTACCTCCAGTACCTGCGCGCGAAGGGAGACACGCGACCCGAGCCGGAGATTCGCGCGGAGGCCGCGCAGCGCCTGGACGAGATTCGCGCCCGCGGCGTGCCCATGGCGGTGGGCCACGGGGCGAACGCGTGGGATCTGGAGCCCGCGCTGGAGCAGGAGATGCGCCGCGTCTACGCCGACGCCAAGACGAGCCTGTGGACCGAGCTGTCCGAGCCCTTCATCGCCGCCATGCCGGACGCCGTGCGGCTGGTGACGAAGTCGAAGGACCGCAAGGAATACATCCTCCATCCGGAGACGGGCGAGCAGCTCGACCCCGCGTCGCTGGACGCACTGCGCTCGCTGCGCGTGCGCCATGCGGGCAAGTATGACGTGCAGGTCCTCGTGTCCGACGGGCTCAACGCGCTGTCCATCATGGATGACGGCCAGCTCCGGCCGTACCTCGTCGCGCTGCGAGACCTGCTCACCCAGGCCGGCTACACCCCCGCGCCGGAGCACCTGGTGCTCACCGCGGGCCGCGTGCGCGCGGGCTACCGCGTGGGCGAGGCGCTCTTCGGAGGACTGGGCGACGCGACGAAGCACCGCGCCCTCATCCACCTCATCGGCGAGCGCCCCGGCACCGGCCACCACACCTTCTCCGCCTACATCACCGCGCCCCCGGTGGCGGTCTGGACTCAAGCCGGCCGCGTGGACCACAACATCACCCGCGTCGTCTCCGGAATCGCGCTCACGGCCCTGACACCGTCCCTGGCTGCTCCGGAGACGGTGCGCCTGCTCCAGCTGCTCACGCCATAGGGAAATGATGCGCTCGAGGGCGTGACTCACGTCAGACTCGCCGGGTAGGTTTCATGGCAAGCCCACGCCATGACACCTGCCCAGAAAGTCTCCGTCGTCCTCGAGCGCCTCCATGCAACCCACCCGGATGCGCGCTACGAGCTCAACTGGTCCACGCCCTTCGAGTTGCTCGTCGCCACCATCCTCGCGGCGCAGTGCACGGACGAGCGCGTCAACCGCGTCACCGCCACCGTCTTTCCGAAGTACCCCAGCCCTCGCGCGCTCGCGGACGCGGACACCGCCGCGCTGGAGGAGGACCTGAAGCCCACCGGCTTCTTCAAGCAGAAGACGAAGTCCGTGCAGGCCATGAGCCGCGCGCTGCTGGAGGACTTCGGCGGCGAGGTGCCCCGCACCGTGGACGAGCTGGTGACGCTGCCCGGCGTGGCGCGCAAGACGGCGAACGTGGTCCTCAACACCGCCTTCGACTTGCCCTCGGGCATCATCGTCGACACGCACGTCGCCCGCGTCAGCCAGCGCATGGGGCTGACGAAGCACGACAAGCCCGACGTCATCGAAGAAGACCTGATGAAGCTGGTGCCCCGCGAGCAGTGGACCTTCTTCGGGCCCGCCACCGTGCTGCACGGCCGGTACACCTGCACCGCGAAGAAGCCGAAGTGCGAGGAGTGTGTCTTCAAGGACTTCTGTCCTCGCATCGGCGTGTGAGTGCGCACGTCGCGCTGTCCGGACGTGGGACGCGAGGGCGTTTCACCGTCCGCCCATGGGACGCGCGGCGTCTTCGAGCGCTCCGGCTCCGTGGATGCGCGGACGCACGGAATACAGGCGGCCGGGCTCGGGTTCGGCCGCCTCTTGAAGGGACATGACCCCTGCCCCTTCCAACGTCGTGGCACCCATCGCCGAGGCCCGCCCGATTGATTCCAGCGAGCGGCTGGCGCTCCTCGACACGCTGCGCGGCTTCGCGCTCTGCGGCGTGTTCCTCTCCAACGTCTTCATGTGGTTCAGCGGCAGGGCGTTCATCCCGCGGGAGCAGATGCTCGCGATGATGGCGAGCGCCTCGGTGCTGGACACCGTCACCTCGCAGGCCTTCATGCTGCTGGTGTTCGGGAAGTTCATCACCATCTTCTCCTTCCTCTTCGGCCTGGGCTTCGCGGTGCAGCTGGGCCGGGCCGAGGAGCGCGGCGCCTCCATCACCCCGCTCTACTCGCGGCGCCTGGGGGTGATGCTGATGATGGGGCTCACCCACCTGTTCCTGCTCTGGTACGGCGACATCCTCAGCACGTACGCGGTGCTGGGCTTCGGGCTGCTGGTGTTCCGGCGGCGCTCGGACCGGACGCTGCTCATCGGCGCCGCGCTGCTGGCCCTCGTGTGGCCCGTCATCGGCACGCTCATCGTCAAGCTGCCGCAGCTGCTCGCCGACACGCCGGAGGCCGGGGCTGCCATCGCGAAGGCGTCAGGGGAGCACTCCGCGGCCCTCAAGGCGCAGGCCCTGGCCTCCTTCTCCGGTGGGAGCTGGCTGGATGTGGTCAGAGACGGCGGTCGCTTCTACGTGATCGACTTCCTGCCGATGATTCTCACCACCATGCTCGCCACCTTCGGCCGCTTCCTCCTGGGCCTGCTGGCGGGGCGGCGCCGCATCTTCCACGACGCGCCTCAGCACCTGGGCCTGTTCCGCCGGCTGCTCGGGTGGGGACTGGTGGCCGGGGTGGTGGGCAGCGGCGCCGGGCTGGTGCTGCAACAGCTGATGCTCCGCAAGATTCTCACCCCGGAGACGCTGCCCACGTGGGTGCCCTTCGCCATGGCGCCGCTGCGGCACCTGGGCGAGCTGGGCTTCGCGAGCGTCTACGTGTCGGGCATCACCCTGCTCTTCCAGCGCGCCGCGTGGCAGCGGCTGCTCGGGGTGCTCGCGCCGGTGGGCCGCATGGCGCTGACGAACTACCTGTCGCAGACGGTGATGAGCGTGCTGTTCTTCTACGGGTACGGCCTGGGGCAGATAACGAAGGTGGGCCCCGCGGCGTGCTTCGGGCTGTGCCTGGCCGTCTTCGCCGTCCAGGTGGCGTGGAGCCACCTCTGGCTGTCGCGCTTCCGCTTCGGCCCCGCGGAGTGGGTGTGGCGCTCGCTCACGTACGGGAAGGCGCAGCCGATGCGCCGTGATGACGTCGCGGGCCGCCGCGCCACCGTGCCCGCGTAGCGTGGGCCCGGCGCTCCGCTCCACGTGGCGCACCCCGCCGCGTGGAGCGGACCTTCGTTGCTACTGCCCGTCGCTCACGCCGTCGGGCGCCAGCTCGGGCTCGGGGTCGCCCACGGGCTCGTCCGGGACGTAGCCGTCGCCACCGCCCTCACCGTCGCCGTCCGCCAGGGTGTCGTCCATGGGCGAGCGGATTTCGGAGGGCTTGCGGAACTCGACCACGTTGCTCACGGCCGTCCGCGCGCTGCTGGCGCAGCCGTAGGTGGACGCATACGCCCTCAGCAGGACGGTGGAGTCCCAGTTCTTGTCGTCATCCAGCGTGAGCTCGGAGATGACCGTCTTGGTGGCGCCCGGCGCGAGGTTGAAGTTGCTGGAGCTGGCCTCGTCGATGTCGCCCGTGCTCTCCGCGCTGTCGTAGAGGCGCAGGCACACGCTCGAGCCGAGGCGGGCCGTGCCCGTGTTCGTCACGGTGAACGTCACCACGACGGAGTCCGACGGGGATTCCTGGCTCAGGCCCACGTCCTTCAGCTCGAAGACGGCGACGCCATCCTCGGGGTCCGTGAGCTTCAACCACTCGGGAGCCTCCGCGGGCGCAGGTCTGCCCGTCAGGTCCAGGTGGCTCACCGGGCTGAGGACGGTGTCCCCCGTGAGGCTGTAGCAGGCCGACCCGGCGTAGAGCCGGACGGTGCGGACCTCACCCCAGACGTCCTCGGCGATGCTCGTCACGTCCTCGAAGCCGTCCGACTCCCCACCCCGCAGGCTGATGGGGCCCAGGTTGGTGTAGGAGAGCTGATAGCCGTCCTTGTCATGCAGCGAGAGGCAGCTGTTCCCGCGCGCCCGCTTCGCGCCCACGTTCTCCAGCGTGTACGCGAGCTTCACGCTCGCCGCGGTCCGGGTAATCGTCACGTCCTTGAAGCGGAACGGCGTGCGCGTGTCCGTCAGCGTCACCGTGCCCGCGTCCTTCGCGGCCTGAGCCGCCGTGGCCTGCCCGGCATCCGGCGTGGAGGCTTCCGCGGGCGCGGGCTCCTGCTTCTTGCAACCACCCAGTGCCACGGCACACAGCAACGCGACGGCCCGGCCCGGGCGAACGCGAGAACCTTGTCTGCGCATGAGGAGTCCCCCTCGTGAGGTGCCCACGCTCTTAGCGCGAGTGTCCCGCACCCGACAATGCCCCCGCCCGGTCTCCGGGGCTGCAGACGAGGGTCCGCATGGCGCCACTGCGGGGCGGCCGGCTTCGGGTTAGGTACGCCCGGTGACGAACCTCGACCTGTTCGCCCCGCCCCCTCCCCCCACCGGCCCGGGTGCACTGGACTCGCTGCTGAAGGTGTCCCGCATCTACCTGGAGCCGGCCGTGGAGGAGCACCTTCGCGGCAGGGAAATCCTCGCGCGCTTCCCGGACGCGGAGCGGGTGCCGGTGGCGTCGCACCAGAACATCCCCGGCCTGTTCGGCAACGAGGGCAACGCCGAGGCGTGGAACCGCATCAAGGGCAGCACCCTGGTGCTGGGCGTGAAGAAGACGATGTCCTTCACCCCCAACGGGCGCAGCTGCGACTTCATCCCGCCGTCCACCGCCAATGGCTGTGTCATGAGCTGCGCGTACTGCTACGTGCCGCGCCACAAGGGCTACGCCAACCCCGTCACCGTCTTCGTCAACATCGACCGAATCATGGCCTCCGTCCGCCGGCACGCGCAGCGGCTGGGGCCGAAGACGGAAGCCAACAGCGTGGACCCGCGCTACTGGGCCTATGACATCGGCTGCAACAGCGACTGCGCGGCGGACGCGGCCCTCAGTGACAACGTGAGGGACCTGGTCCGCCTCTTCACCACGCTGCCCAACGCCATGGGCACCTTCGCCACCAAGCTCGTCAACCGCGAGCTGCTGGACTACGCGCCCAAGGGCAAGACGCGCATCCGCTTCAGCCTGATGCCGCACGCGAAGGCGAAGATGCTGGACGTGCGCACCAGCCCCATCTCCGAGCGCATCGCCGCCATCAACGACTTCGTGGCCGCCGGCTACGAGGTCCACCTCAACTTCTCTCCCGTCGTCGTCTACGACGGCTGGCAGGCCGAGTACGACGCGCTCTTCCAGCAGGTGGACGACGTGCTCTCCCCCGAGGCGAAGGCCCAGCTCGCCGCCGAGGTCATCTTCCTCACCCACCACGCCGGCCTCCATGAGGTGAATCTGCGCTGGCACCCCAGGGCGGAAGCCCTGCTGTGGACGCCCGAGACGCAGGAGGCCAAGGTGTCCCAGGGCGGCGGTGCCAACGTGCGCTACCGCACCGGGCTGAAGGGCCGCCTGGTGGCCGAGCTCGAGGAGCTGCTGGCCCGCCGCATGCCCTACTGCCGGGTGAGATACGCGTTCTGACCCGCACGCCGTGTCCGGGCCGTGACTAACGGGGCCCCGGCTGTGGCAGACTCGGTCGGACCATGTGGGATTGGGTCCGCCAGCTGGCGGAGTGGTCTCGTGAAGATGCGCCCTTCGCCGTCGCGACGGTGACTGTGTGCCAGGGCAGCACCCCCGCCGAGCCCGGCGCGAAGCTGCTCGTGCGCGCGGATGGGACGTTCCACGGCACCGTGGGCGGCGGCCACCTGGAGCAATTGGTGCTCGCGGACGCGCGCGCCTGCCTGGAGAAGGGCGAGGCCCGCTCCTACCGCTATCCGCTGGGCGCCAAGCTGGGCCAGTGCTGCGGCGGCGTGGTGGACGTCTTCGTGGAGCTCGTGAATCACGGGCCGCGCCTCTACCTCTTCGGCGCCGGCCACGTGGGCCAGGCGCTGTGCCGCACGCTGGAGGGCACCCCCTTCCAGGTCCACCTCGTGGACGAGCGCCCCGAGTGGCTGCACGGCGAGCGCATCCCCGCGTCGGTGGTGCGCCACGACGAGCCGTGGGACGCGTTCGCCGCCCGCGCCTCGTGGGATGCGCGCCGCACGTACGTGGCGGTGATGACGCACCGGCACGATTTGGACCAGGACATCATCGCCCTCGCGGTGGAGCGGCCGGCGCGCTACCTGGGACTCATCGGCAGCCGCACGAAGTGGGCCCGCTTCCGCCAGCGGCTGGAAGCGCGGGGAGTGCCCACGCGGAACATCGACCGGGTGCACTGCCCCATGGGCGTGGAGATTGGCGGCAAGTCGCCGCAAGAGGTCGCGGTGAGCATCGCCGCCGGCCTGCTGCAGGTGCACCACGGCCTCAGCGTTGACACACGCTCCGAAGCTTCGCTTCCGGAGCAGCCCCGCGTGCGCGGGGTATCTGCTGGAGAATGAGCACCATGTTCGAGTTCCTGCTCAACGGAACGACGGTTCGCGTCGACGGCGTCTCCCCCAACACCACCCTGCTGGACTTCCTGCGCACGCGCGGCTCCACCGGGACGAAGCAGGGCTGCGCCGAGGGAGACTGCGGCGCGTGCACCGTGGCCATGGTGGACCGCGACGCCCAGGGCAACCGCTGCCTGCGCGCCTTCAACGCGTGCATCACCCTGCTCCCCATGGTCGCCGGTCGCGAAGTCGTCACCGTCGAGGGCGTGGGCCGCCGCGAGCAGCCCCACCCCGTGCAGCAGGCCATGGTGAAGCACTACGGCTCGCAGTGCGGCTTCTGCACGCCGGGCTTCATCGTCTCCATGGCGGAGGCGTACTCGCGCAAGGAGGTCTGTACTCCCGAGGCCGTGGCGGACCAGCTCTGCGGCAACATCTGCCGCTGCACCGGCTACCGCCCCATCCGCGACGCGATGATGGAGGCGCTCGCCACGCGTGACGCCGGCACCGCGCGCGAGGCGCTCCCGGGTGTCACCCTCGGCAACCCCGCCGCGCCGCTGCCCGCGCTGCGCTACGAGGCGCGGGGACAGACGTTCCTCCGCCCCACCTCGTGGGAGGAGTTGCTCGCGCTCAAGGTCGCGCATCCCGAGGCGCTCCTCGTGGCCGGCGCCACCGAGCTGGGCGTGGACATCACCAAGAAGGCCCGCCGCTTCCCGTTCCTCATCTCCACCGAGGGCGTGGAGTCGCTGCGCGCCATCCGCCGCGAGGCGGACGGGTGGTACGTGGGCGGCGCATCGTCCCTCGTGGAACTGGAGGACGCGCTCGGCACCGAGCTCCCCGAGGTGACGAAGATGCTGAACGTCTTCGCCTCCCGGCAGATTCGCCAGCGCGCCACGCTGGCCGGCAATCTGGTGACGGCCTCGCCCATTGGCGACATGGCGCCCGTGCTGCTCGCGCTGGACGCGCGGCTCGTCCTCGCCTCCGTGCAGGGGGAGCGCGTCGTGCCGCTGGCCGACTTCTTCCTCGCGTACCGGAAGACGGCGCTGCGGCCGGATGAAGTCGTGCGCCACATCGTCATCCCGCATGCGTCCACTCCGGCTGGCGGACGGCGGCTGTCGGACTCCTTCAAGGTGTCCAAGCGCCGCGAGCTGGACATCAGCATCGTCGCCGCGGGCTTCCGCGTGGAGCTGGACGCGGAGGGCGTGGTGCGGCTCGCGCGGCTGGCCTACGGCGGCGTCGCGGCCACGCCCGTGCGCGCGCGCCGCGCGGAGGAGCTGCTCACCGGCCAGCCCTGGACGCGTGAGACGGTGGCGCGGGTGCTGCCCGTGCTGTCGGAGGAAATCACCCCCATCAGTGATTTGCGCGGCAGCGCGGAATACCGGCGCGGGCTGGTGGTGAGCCTGTTCCAGAAGTTCTTCTCCGGCGAGCGCAGCCCCTCGCTGGACGCCGCCCCGCGCTTCACCCTGGGCGAGCCGGGGGCCTCCGCGGATGCGGGCCGCGAGCTGCGGCACGAGAGCGCGCTGGGCCACGTGACGGGCAGCGCGCAGTACGTGGATGACCTCGCGCAGCGTCAGCCCATGCTGGAGGTCTGGCCGGTGTGCGCGCCGCATGCGCACGCCCGCATCCTCCGCAGGGACCCCATCGCCGCGCGGAAGATGCCGGGCGTGGTGGCGGTGCTGATGGCCGAGGACATCCCCGGCACGAACGACACCGGCCCCATCCGCCACGACGAGCCACTGCTCGCGGACCGGGAGGTGCTCTTCCACGGGCAGGTGGTGGCCCTGGTGGTGGGCGAGTCCGTCGACGCCTGCCGCGCCGCCGCGCGCGCCGTGGTGGTGGAGTACGAGCCACTGCCCGCCGTCCTCACCGTGGAGGACGCCATCGCGCAGGGCAGCTACCACACCGAGCCGCACGTCATCCGCCGGGGGGACGTGGACGCCGCGCTGGCCAGCAGCCCCCACCGCCTCACCGGCACGCTGTCCATCGGCGGCCAGGAGCACTTCTACCTGGAGACGCACGCCGCCTTCGCCGAGCGCGGCGACGACGGCGACGTCACCGTGACGTCCTCCACCCAGCACCCGTCGGAGGTGCAGGCCGTCATCTCCCACGTGCTGGATTTGCCGCGCAGCCGCGTGGTGGTGCAGGCCCCGCGCATGGGCGGTGGCTTCGGCGGCAAGGAGACGCAGGGCAACGCCCCCGCGGCCCTGGTGGCCCTGGCCGCGTGGCACACGGGCCGGCCGGTGCGGTGGATGATGGACCGCGACGTGGACATGACCGTCACCGGGAAGCGCCACCCGTTCCACGCCACCTTCGAGGCCGGCTTCGACGGCCAGGGGAAGCTGCTCGCCCTGCGCGCGCAATTGGTGTCCAACGGCGGCTGGTCGCTGGACCTGTCCGAGTCCATCCTCGACCGCGCCCTCTTCCACCTGGACAACGCCTACTACGTGCCGGCCCTGGCGTACTCGGGCCGCGTGGCGAAGACGCACCTGGTGTCCAACACGGCCTTCCGTGGCTTCGGTGGCCCGCAGGGCATGCTCGTGTGTGAAGAGGTCCTCGCCCGCGTGGCCCGCGCCGTGGGCCTGCCCCCGGAAGAAGTGCGGGAGCGCAACCTCTACGCCGGCTCGGGTGAGACGAACACCACGCACTACGGGCAGGAACTCGAAGACGAGCGCATGCCCCGGCTCTGGCGCGAGCTGAAGGAGTCCTCGGACTTCGCGCGGCGGCGGCAGGAGGTCGACGACTTCAACGCCCGCTCGCCCCGCATCAAGCGCGGCCTGGCGCTCACGCCGATGAAGTTCGGCATCTCCTTCACCGCCACGTTCCTCAACCAGGCCGGCGCGCTCGTGCACGTGTACCGCGATGGCTCGGTCATGGTGTCGCACGGCGGCACGGAGATGGGGCAGGGCCTGCACACCAAGGTGCAGGGCGTGGCCATGCGCGAGCTGGGCCTTCCCGCCAGCGCCGTGCGGATGGCGAAGACGGCCACTGACAAGGTGCCCAACACGTCCGCCACCGCGGCCTCCAGTGGCTCGGACCTGAATGGCGCGGCCGTGCGCAATGCCTGCGTCACCCTGCGCGAGCGGCTGGCCCCCGTGGCCGCGCGGCTGCTCGCCGAGAAGCACGGGCGCGGCGTCGCCCCCGAGGCGCTGGTGTTCCAGGACGGACGCGTGGGTCCTCCGGGCGAGCCCGAGGTGGCCCTGCCCTTCGCGGCGGTGGTGGAGGCCGCGTACCTGGCGCGCGTGGGGCTGTCGGTGACGGGCTACTACCAGACGCCGGGCATCGGCTACGACAAGGCACGCGGCCGGGGCCGGCCGTTCCTCTACTTCGCCTACGGCGCCGCCGTGTGCGAGGTGGAGGTGGACGGCTACACCGGCATGAAGCGCGTGCTGCGCGTGGACCTGCTGGAGGACGTGGGCGACTCGCTCAACCCCGGCGTGGACCGCGGGCAGATTGAGGGCGGCTTCGTGCAGGGGCTCGGGTGGCTCACCGGGGAAGACCTGAAGTGGGACGCCACCGGGCGGCTGCTCACGCACTCGGCCAGCACGTACGCGGTGCCCGCGTTCAGCGACGCGCCCGTCGACTTCCGCGTGCGGCTGATGGAGAAGGCGCGGCAGCACAACACGATTCACGGGAGCAAGGCCGTGGGTGAGCCGCCGCTGATGCTCGCCATGTCCGCCCGCGAGGCGCTGCGCGACGCGGTGGCTGCCTTCGGCCAGGCCGGTGGCGAGGTGGAGCTGGCCTCGCCCGCCACGCACGAGGCGCTGTTCCTCGCCATCCAGAAGCGGTTGGCTCGCGGCGCCCGTGAGGACGGGCGCGAGGCGGCGTAGGCCCTCCAGGGGTCAGGACGCGGGCTCCTCCGGGACGTCGTCGCACGGGCTCTCCACCTCCGAGGGCCCCTCCAGTGGAAGCGTGACGGTGAAGGTCGCGCCCTGGCCCGGGGCGCTCTCGGCCCGCACGCAGCCGCCGTGGGCCTCCACAATCTGCCGGGTGATGTAGAGCCCCAGGCCCAGGCCCCCGTAGTGCCGCTCCGACACGGCGCGCTCGAAGCGCTGGAAGATGCGGTGGAGCGACTGCGGCTCGATGCCGATACCCTCGTCCCGCACCTCGAGCCGGGCCGTCCCCCCGCTGGCGGACACCCGCACGTGCACGGGCCTTCCCGCGCCGTACTTGAGGGCGTTGGAGAGCAGGTTGGAGACCACCTGCTCCAGCCGGGAGCGGTCCCACCTCCCGAGGATGGAAGGGTCGGCCTCGAGGAAGATGCGGGACTGGGCTCGTTGCGCCTGTGGCTCGTAGCGCTCCACCAGCTCACGGACGAGCGCCGACAGGTCCACCAGCTCCAGCTCCAGTTGGAGCCGGCCCGCGCGGATGCGTGACACGTCGAGCAGCCCGTCCACGAGCTCCGCCAACCGGCGGACCTGCCGCTGCGCCAGCTCCAGGTCCGCGCGCATCCGCTCCGCCGAGTCCCCCAGCGACTCCACGGGCAGCGTGCGCTTCATGCCCTGCAGCTTGAGCGCCAGGGGCGTGAGCGGCGTCTTCAGCTCATGGCTGGCGATGGAGAGGAACTCGTCGCGCAGCCGGATGGCACGCTGCGCCTGCGCGTAGAGGCGGGCAATGTCCACCGCCGCGGCCGCCCGGTAGGCCAGCTCCTCCGCCATGCCCCGGTCCTCATCGCCATACAGGCGGTCGGGGTCCCCCGAGGCGAAGACGATGATGCCCAGCACATGCCCGCGCGAGGTGAGGGCCACCGCCAGGACGGACACCGCCTCCATCGCCTCGAGCAGCGCGCGGTGCATGGGCCCGAGCGCCCGCGTCTCGCGGATGTCGACGAGCACGGCCTGCCCGGAGGTCGACAGCGCGTCGAAGAGCGCGGTCCAGGCGGGCGTCGGGGCCTCTCGCAGCGCCTGTTGGACATGCGAGGCCCTGGACGGGTCGCGATGCGCCACCTCCAGCCACCGGGGCGTCCCCTCCGGCTGAATCAGGCTCACCATGCAGCAGGTGGCCACCGAGGAGGCCGCCAGCTCCGCCACGCGCATCAGCAGGGTCGTCTCGTCAGCAAGGCTGCTGGCCAGCAGCCGGCTGGCCCGGGTGAGGAAGGTGAGACGCTCCTCGGAGCGCTTCCGCTCGGTGATGTCGCGGGAGATGCAGCCCAGCCCCGTCTTCTGGCCGCTCTCCGAGTCCCGGACCAGGAAGTACTGGGTGAAGACGGGGATGGCCTTCCCGGTGCGCAGGTTGACGGCCCGGAGGTCGCCCACCCACCGGCCCTCCCGCTCGATGGCGGGGAACACCTCCTGCTCGATGATGCGCCGGTCGTCCGGATGCACCGTGTCGAGCACCGAGAGGCCCTGGACCTCCGCGAGGCTCTCCAGGCCCAGCAGCCCGCGGCCCGCCTCGTTGATGTACAGGGCCCGCCCGTCCACGTCGTGGATGCAGATGACGTCGGGCGAGCTCTCCACCACCGACACCAGGCGGCCACGCTCCAGCTCCGCGTGCTTGCGCGCCGTGACGTCCTGGACGACCGCCAGCACGCGCAGGGGACGCCCGGACTCGTCGCGGAGGAGGGTGGCGGCAATCTCCACCCACATGTCTCCGCCATCCTTCCGGACCCAGCGGCGGGCGTTGATGGCGGGAATCGCGTCCCCCCCCACCAGCCGTGCGAGCCCCGCAGAGCCCTGGGGCCGCTCCTCGGGGTGGACGAGGTCGATGTAGTTCATTCCGACCAGCTCCTGGGCGCTGTAGCCCGTCACCTCGCACAGCTTCGCGTTCACGACCAGGAGCCGGCCGGCGACGGGGTCCACCTGCGCCATGCCCGCGGCGGCGAGGTTGAAGAAGGCGCGGAACTGCTCCTCGCTCTCGCGGAGCGCCAGCTCGTGCTTCCGCTGCTCGGTGATGTCCACCAGCCAGCCCACCCACTCCCGCACGCGGCCGTCCGGGCCGAGCACCGGGACTCCGCGCGACAGCATCCGCCGCCAGCGCTCGTCATGGCGCAGCAGGCGGTACTCGGAGGAATACGGCGTGGGCCTGCGCAGCACCTGGGCCCAGTCCTTCCAGACGCCCTCGCGGTCCTCGGGGTGGATGAGGTTCATGTAGCCGTGGCCGCGGTACTCCGCGAAGGTCTTCCCGGTGAAGGCCTCCCACGAGACGCTCGGCTCGACGGCGGAGCCCTCGGGCGTCAGCGTCCACATCACGCTCGTGGTCGCCTCCAGCAGGGCATGCAGGCGCTGCTCGCTGCGCAGCAATTCCCGCAGCCGGCCCTCCACGGTCGCCCGGACCTCCCGCTCGCGCCGGAGCTCCGCCTTCCATTCCGAGGCCAGCGAGGCTTCCGCGTCGTCCCGCCGCTCCGGGCCTTGCTCCAGGAGGGAGCGGAGCGTGCGGACCACCGCGTCCCGCGAGAGCGGCCGCACGGCGTACGCCAGGGTGCCCGACAGCGCTTCCGTGAGGAGCCGGCCCTCCGGGCGCTCGGAGGAGACGAGCAGCAGCAGTGCCGGCCCTCCCCGCTCTCGCATGGCCCGCTGGACGCTCCGGGTCCAGGCGGCCGAATCCTCCGCCTCCGTGTCGAGCACGAGCAGCCCGAAGGACTCTTCCCGGAGCAGCGTCGCGGCCTGCTCCGCCGTCTCCACCTCCACGGGCTCGCGGCCCAGGACGGTGAGCGCCGACCGCAGGCATGCACCATCCTCCGCGCCCAGCCGAGGCAGGAGGACCTTCTCTCGCACCAGCGCAGCCGCGGCCCTTCGCGAGGGCCCCTCACCCGCCCGGTGAACACGGTGCATGGTGAAAGTATGGAGATGCTCCCGCGCCGCTGACAGGGGCGGCGCGGGTGGCAGGCCTTCGACGAGACAGGCGGCAGACGGGAGGCCGTCAGGTCGGCCCCGTTGACGACTGCCTCAGCTCGCGCTTCGCAGCTCCGCGACCTGGGGCACGGCGACCACGGGCGTCGCGTCCTGGCCGAAGTGCTCCCCCGCCCAGCGGGACAGGTGGCCGATGCACGCGTCGATGGCGCCGCCGGTGGTGAAGATGTGGTTGGTGCCGCGCAGCCGCAGTCGCTCCAGCATGGCCACCTTCAAGTCGGAGAAGGCCGCCCGGTGGATGCGGTCGAAGAAGACGTCGCGCAGCTTGCCCTCGGCGGTGATGACGAGCACCGGCACGCCCCGCTGCACCACGCGCTGCCATGCGCGCACCAGTGGCACGTTGGCCACCGCCGGCAACCTGCCCCAGTCCATCAGCCAATCCAGCAGCAGCTGGCGCGGAAAGGGCACGTAGCGGAACAGCCGCGCGTACTCGTTCTCCCGCGTCAGCATCCGCATCCAGCCCCAGTACGAGAAGACCTTCGACGTCACGCGCCGCAGCGGCAGCCGCGAGCGCCACGTCCGCTTCTCCGCGTCCTCGAGAGGCGTCTCGCCGTCCGCGTTGGCCGCCTCCTGCTCGGACAGGTAGAACTCGGGCTCGAACAGGAACACGCCCGCGACGCCCTCCGGCGCGCGGTCCGCCAGGTAGAGCGACGTCGTCGCCGCGCCGCACAGCCCGCCCATCACCAGGCCGTCGAGCCCGTGGCGCTTCAGCAGCTCCGCGTGGATGGCCTCCGCCACCTCCACGAAGCCGCCGCCGCAGACGAGCTGGTACAGCTCCGCCGTCGTGTCCGGCAGCGGGCCGTCCGAGTCTCCCAGGCCCGGCAGGTCCACGCGGAAGCACGGGAAGCCCTGCGCGGCGAGCCGGTCCGCGGCCCGCGCCGACAGCCCGCCATGGCCCGAGCGCGGCACATGCCCCGGGTTGAGGAAGAGGAAGCCCACCCGCCCCGGCTTCGCCGCCGCCGCGGGGTGGTACGTGCCCCAGAGCCGGTGGCCCTTCACGTCCAACTGGAACAGCTCCCTCATGACGACGCCCCCTTGCTCACTTCCACCGCGCCAACTCCGGCCGCGAAGCTCGCGCCGTCGTCGAACAGCTCGCCCAGCTCCGGCAGCAGCCGGTTGCTCGTCGTCCAGAAGAAGGGACGCGGCGCGCGCACCGAGCGGCCATGGCCCGGCGCGAGGCAGCGCTCCGCCGGACGTCCATCCAGGTGCACCGCCCGCCACGGCCGCGCGTCATCCCGCGCCGGCAGCGCCAGGTCATACGCCTCCGCGCTCCGCCAGAAGCCGCGGGACCAGGGGAAGCCCTCCACCTCCATGAAGCCCCCCGCCTCCAGCTCCGCCACGTAGTCCTCGCGCGAGCGCGCCTGGCCGCCCGTGCCCTCCAGGTTGTCCGCCGCCACCTTTCGCCGCAGCACCTCCATCAGGTGCGCGCGGCCGGACTCCGGTGGGTCCCACAGCAGCAGGCCGTCCACCTTGTCCGTCTGGAATACGCGCGCGGCCAGCAGCGCTCCCAGGCGCAGGCCGTGCAGCACCACCGGCACGCCGGGACGCTCGCGGCGCAGGTACTCGAGCCCCGCGCGCAGGTCCGCCTCCCAGCACGGCAGCGTCATGTCCTCGAAGCGGCCCGTGCTCTCGCCGGTGCCCCGGTAGTCGAGCCGAAGCGCGTCCACGCCCCGGGCGGCCAGGTGCCGCGCCCACCGCGTCCAGACGATGTACGCGTGCGCGCGCTCCAGCCCCAGCGGCCCCGCCAGCACCACCGCGGCCCGGCAGGACCCTGGCGCCCGGTGGTGGACGAAATAGAGCGACTGCTCACCCTGGGAGAGATACCCGGGCGCTTCGGTCAATGCCTGCATGAGGTGGCTGTTCCCCCCGTAACGCAGCGGATGGTACGGATCCGCAACAGCCAGAGTCAAACAATCCCTATCGCGTGGTTGCCAATGCACGGGACGCCACCCCTCGGGGTGGGGTCGGCCCGCCCCCGCGCTGACGTCAGTGCAGCGCCGCGAGGAGGACGAGGAGGCCGTTGAGGCCCAACCCCATGGACATGTACGCGGGGCTGGAGCGCGAGCTGCCCACCGCGATGTTCAGGTGGCCGAGGGGACCGAGGCACAGCTTCGCCCCCAGCTCACCCCCGACGTTGGGGCCCTGGCCAGGGATTGCATCGAGGGCGCCGCCCACCATCAGCCGCGCGTAGGACAGCAGCCAGGACGACAGGAAGTGCTGGTAGCCGATGAAGCCGTTGAGCTCCGAGGCGCCCGAGCGCGCGAAGGCGATGTTGCCGCCAAAGGTCAGCCGCCGCTCGAAGAGCGCCAGGGGCTGGATGTTCAAGGAGATGTCATTGCCAACCCCGTTCGCCGCATCCACCCGGTACGCGAAGACGAACTCGAAGTCGGGCTTGTCCAGCGCGGGCGCCTCCCGCCTCAGGCGCGCGGCGGCCTCCAGGTCTTGCGTGCCACCCCGGGCCTCGCGCAGCTCCGCCAGTGCCAGCGCGCCCGGCTCGCCGTCCGCCTGGTAGGCCTTGGTGAGTGGAGGCTCGGCGCCGTCGAGGTCCCCGCCCTCCATCCGCAGCCGCCCCAAAGCCAGACAGGCCTGCGTGTCTCCGGCGTCGCACCCCAGGCCGAAGGCCCTGTCCGCGCCGGCGATGTCACCCTGCTGGAGCAGCTCATCACCCCACGGGCCACACCCCGACGTCCTGCCCTGCTCGCAGGCCGACATGGGAGACATCACCTGCGTGGTCGCGCACGCGGCGCAACCCAGGGACACCAGCACCGCCACGAGCCACACGCGCCTCATGAAGGTCATTCAAGCATGGAGTCGGGGGACGCCGCCTCCCGCCCCGCTGCTATGGACGGATGTCCAGAAACGCCAGGTCCTTCCGCTCGCGCAGTGGGACTCCAGGGCGGGATGACGGCTGCTAGATGACATCCAGGGCTTCGGGCCTCGCGGTGCTCCCCTGCCCGCCCTCCATCCTGGCGAGGCAGACCGGCCGGCCCTCAAAGGCCCGTGTGCCCCCTGGCCTCCGCGCGGATCAGCGCAGAACTTGAGTCCACACAGGAGGACCGGTGGCTCAAGTCGCTTTCCAGCACGACTGTTTCGTTCCTGCCCCGCATTCGCGGCTCCCCAGGGGGGAGCCTGTATGAAAGTGCCCGAGCTGCTGGAGCATCTTCCGGGAGTCGGCCCGTTGCTCGCTCGCATGCCGGGCGCGCACGAAGAGGCCCTGCCCCGCCGCGAGCCCACCGTGACGTTCCCCGACTTCGAGGCCGTGCCCCGGCCGACGACGGAGCGGGAGCTGGGTGACGGCCGCACGTACATCGTCCGCAACACGTCGGCGCTTCCGCCCCGGGGGCCCGGGCTGACGGTGATGAGCTACAACATCCTGCTCGGTGGCCAGCGCCGCGAGGCCCTGCTGGCGTACTTCGACGAGCTGGAGGCGCACGGCCGGATGCCGGACGTCATCGGCCTACAGGAAGCCAACGTCCCCATCACCGTGCTCCTGGCGACGCGGTATGGGTTCCACATGGCCTACCAGGGCCACGACGGTGGGGGCGGTGGGCGGCTCGTCAACGGCAAGGCCTTCCTCACGCGCCACCCGCTGGTGGACGCGGCCCACTTCACCTACGTCATCCCCGACTCCGTGCGCGAAGAGGCCATCCTCCGGCGCGGAGACCCGTGCGAGCTGCCGGAGGACCGGGGCGCGCTCTACGTGCGCCTGGAGGTGGAGGGCCACCCGGCGGTCTTCTACAACGTGCACCACGCGCTGGGAGACTCGGGCATCAACGCGCGCAACCTGCGCCAACTCAACGCACTCCTGCATCACCGCGAGGTGGCGCACGCCGTGGTGCTGGGGGACTTCAACGCCAACACCGCCATCAAGCGCGGCGGCTCGTGGCTGATGGCCCACCTGATGACCTACGACGACACCGATACGATTGAGGAGTACGCGGTGCGCTACGGCGACCCGCACGCGAGCGTGGGTGACAAGGGCGTGGGCAACATCGCCGACCCGCGCCTGCGGCACGAACTGCACGCACTGGAGCTGCAGCTGCCGGAGACCATCGCTCACGCCACGCTCGCGCAGGTGCGCCTGAATGACGGCCTGGTGATGACGCCGAAGCAGGCGTGTACGGAGCTGCGCTCCGGCTCGGTGCCGCGCGGGAGCGAGCACTGGCTGCGCCTGCAGGACATCGCCGACAGCGCCACCCTCACGTCGCTGCCGGACGAGCGCGGCGTGGTGCCCGCCACCGGAAAGCGCTTCGACAACCTCTACGCGTCGCCCGGGCTGGTGCCGGTCCTCTTCGAGGTGGACCGCAGCACCGAGTCCTCCGACCACCAGCCGGTGGTGGCGCACTACACCGTGCGCGGGGCGGGCACCCGCGAGGTGAAGCCTCCCTCCGGCAACAGCAAGCAGTCCTGAGCGGGCGGCCTGCTGTCAGAGCAGGACGAAGTCCATGCTCTCGAAGCCGCGCGTGCGGGCGCAGACCTCGTCGTTGCCTTCGATGGTCTGGAAGGTCTCCTCGTCCACCTCGGTGACGACGCCGGTGTGGGACCAGTCGGTGGCCGTGCGGCGGCGCAGGAAGAGGCTGCCGGGGCAGATGCGGGTCCTGTCGGGCGGCGCGGTCAGCGTGGAGACGAGCCGCCCCTTGTCGCGGGCGACGGCGCCCAGCGTGTCACACGACAGCAAGCGCCCCACCGGCATGGGCACGCCGAGCGCCCGCGCGGCATGCTGGAGGCAGAAGGTGGCGAAGCCCGCGGACCAGGCCCAGGTGCCGCCATCGTGGCCGTCCATGTAGAGGCGCACCCAGGGGCCGCGATTCTCGCCGCCGATATCGCGCGGGTGCTGGCGCAGGTGCTGTACGGCGTAGGCCACCACCAGCGAGCCCAGGGAGCGGCCCTGCGCGGGAATCGGCGCGACGGCGGCCTTCAGGGGCGCCACCAGCCGGTCGAACGTCACCGCATCACCGACGCCCGTCACCGTCAGCCCGGCCTTCGCCTGGAAGCGCTTCAGCGCCGCCTCCGTCGCGGCGCCGAAGTCGCCGTCGATGGCGACCGCGAAGCCCTGGAGCGACAACCACTCCTGGATGCGCCGCACGTCGTGGCCCCGCTCGCCTCGGCGGTAGACCCTATCCAGCTCGAGCTCGTTCAATGCAACCCCCCCACCGGCAACCGCGAGCGCCGGTCCGCGCAGCATCCTGGCACCGCGAGGAAGCACGCGCCAAGAGGGGGAGGCCGCGGCCCCTTCGCGCACGAAGGGGCTCGCGTCCCAGGTCAGCGGTCCTTCTGCTCCTCGAGCGGGCCGCGTCCGTTCTCCAGTGGACCTTCGCCGTCGTTGATGACGCCGGGCTTGTCGCCGATGGGCGCCTTGCCGGAGCCGCCCACGCCTTCCTTGAAGCCCTCGGAGGCCTCCTCGGCCGCGCCCTTGACCTGCTCGGCCGCCTTGCTCGCGCCGTGCTCCACGTCCTTCGCCGCCTCGCCTACTTCCCTGCCGACCTCACGGGCGTTCTCTCGCGCGGCCCCCTCCTGCCGCTCGTTACAGCCCGCCGCCAGGCCGAGCACTCCACACAGGCCCGCCATCGTGAGCCACTTCCATCCCTGTCGTGCCATTGCGCGCCTCCTCGCTCCTGCTGCGTCCGTGTCCGGACGCAAAGGTAGGCACGCCTGCCCTCATCGGCCTCCAGGGCAATGGGCGAGTGAGGCAATCCACGCGTCCACCAGGGCCGTCCCGGCGGTGTCCACCTCGCGCGTGGCGAGTGGCGGCATCTGGAAGGTGTCCCGCGCGTGCATGCGCAGCGACACGAGCGACGACTCCGGGTGGCCCGGGGCCACCAGCTTCGCCCCGGGCACGCCCAGGTCGCCCAGCTCCGGAGGCATGTCGCAGATGCCGGCCTGCGCCAGCGGCGTGGTGAAGCGCAGGTCCGCGGTGCCACGGCCGAGCCCGCTCGGGCGGTGGCACATGGCGCAGTTGGCGTGGAGGTACGCGCGGGCCCGCGCCTCCGGGGACGTCTCGCCGTCATAGGTGGACAACCGGGGCAGCGTGTCCGGCGCTCCCGGCAGCATCAGCACGCCGATGTGCTCCAGCGTGCGGAGCTGGTTCGCCCGCCGGTCTCCCGGATAGACGAAGTCGCCATTGAGTTGCGCCACCTCCAGGCCCAGCACGTGGCCGGCGGTGGCGTTGTGGCACTGCATGCAGTCCGCGCGGCTGGGGAAGGTCCACGTCCTGCCCGCCACCTGCTTCACCTTGCCCGCATCCAGCAGCACCGCGTCCGTGCCCTCCGCGTTCCACTCGTAGGTGTAGCCGGCCCAGCTCCCGTCCGGATGGCGCATGAAGAGACGCGTCTCCACACGCCGGCCCTCCAGGAGGAAGCTCTTCACCGCCACGCTGCCCGGCGGCGGCTCCAGGACTCCATCCGAGCCCACCGTCACCGTCGTCCCGTCCGGCACCGCGAGGAAGCGCTCCTTGTCCGCGCTGTCCGACCAGAGCGGGGCATTCACCCCGTACGGGATGAGCCCGGCCGCGGGCTTCGTGGCGTCCTTCGGGTCCACACATCCCGTCGCGGACAGGCGCGTGGGGAACGGGCCGCCCGGCGCGGGCTTCTCGGGGACGAGCCGGTGCAGTCCGCCTCCGCCGAAGTCCACCGCCAGCAGCTCTCCGTCGTTCAGCTCCGCGAAGGAGGAGATGTTGAGCGACGTGGAGAGCACGCGCTTCGGCTTCGCCCCACCGCCGGGCATCGCGTCCCCGGGAAGCGTCCAGATGCGGCCCGTACCGAAGTCTCCGAAGACATACTGGCCCGCGAGCGCCGGCACCGCGGTGCCCCGGTACACGTAGCCGCCGGTGACGGACACGCCCTCGTCGCGGCCGTACACGGCCACCGGAGGCGTCAGGCCCTGCGTGGCGCAGGGGGTGCCGCGCACGCACGCGGTGCCCTCGAGGATGCTCCACCCGTAGTTGCCCCCGAGCACCACGCGGTTGACCTCCTCGAAGCGCTTCTCCCCCACGTCGGCCAGCCACAGCGCGCCGGTGCGCCGGTCGAAGCTCCAGCGCCACGGGTTGCGGAAGCCGAGCGCGTAGATTTCCTTCCGCCCGCCGCCCTTCGCGAACGGGTTCGTGGAGGGAATGGCGTAGGGCCGGGCCGAGTCCACGTCCAGGCGCAGCATCTTCCCCAGCAGCTGCTGCGGATTCTGCGAGGTGCGGTTCGGGTCGATGCGGCCACCACCGTCGCCGAAGCCGACGTACAGGTAGCCGTCCCGCCCGAAGGCCAGGTGTCCTCCGTTGTGGTACGAGTACGGCTGCGCGAGCTGCAGGACGAGCTCCCCGGTGCTCGGGTCCAACGTGGCGCCGCCGTCCGTGCTGCGATAGCGGACGATGTACGAGTTGAGCTTCCCCTCGTCGTCATCGCCGATGAAGGAGAGGAACACCTCGCCATTGGTGGCGAAGCGCGGGTGGAAGGCCATGCCCAGAAGCCCCGACTCGTCGTGCGAGGCATTCACCCGCCCGGAGAGGTCGATGACCAGCGCGCTGCTCGCGGGGTCCTCCTCGTTGGCGAAGACGCGCACGTAGCCCTGCTTCTCCACCACGTAGACACGATGGCTGTCGTCGGGGGCCTGGAGCGCGAACAGGGGCTGGGTGAATGACAGCTTCGGGTAGACGCGCTGGAGGGAGACGCCGGTGGCCTCGGCGGGGCGCGCGGGCGCCACGCACGTGGGGTTCGCCGGCCGCGTGTCCAGGCCGTACGGGACGACCGGGATGGGGTCTCCGGAATCCGGCACGTCCTCCGGGCCGGCGTCGGGGTTGGACGCATCATGTGGGCCCGCGTCCTCCTCGTCTGACGGCTCGGTGTCGGGAGGGTGTGCGTCAGGCGTGTCCGTCCTCCCCGGGGGCGAGCCCGGACAGGCCGCGGGCGAGAGGAGCAGACCGGTAGCGAGGGCGAGGGTGCAGAGCAGGGCCAGCACCGGCGGGCGTCGGAGCATGGGGCCATCTGCCATCGCGTCTCAGGCTTGGGGATGGCCCGAATGGACGTCTGCCCGGTGCTGGACGCTCGGGCGTCTCGGGTGCCTGCTTCCGAGTGGTCCGGTGGACAGAGCTGGCGCACAGTCCAGCGGGCGTGCCGAACAACGAGGTGAACGACCTGGAGCGCCGAGCCACGGGCACCCGCTCGGGTGGAAGCCCGCACGACTCCAGGCGTAGGCTGCGGGGCCATGGACCTCATCGTCGAGAACGGACTGGTGTTCGATGGGCTGGGGACTCCGCCGCGCCAGGCCCACGTGGGCATCCGCGATGGCACCGTCGCCGCCATCTCCGAGGCCCCCCTTCCCCGTGCGCCGCACACGCGCGTCATCGACGCCACCGGCCACTGGGTGACACCCGGCTTCATCGACTTCCACACGCACTACGACGCGGAGGTGGAGCTGGCCCCGTCCCTCTCCGAGTCCGTCCGCCACGGCGTCACCACCGTGGTGGTGGGAAGCTGCTCGCTCAGCCTCGCGGTGGGCACGCCGGAAGACCTGGCCGACATGTTCTGCCGCGTGGAGGCCATCCCCTACGCCACCGTCCGCTCGCTGCTGGAGGAGCGCAAGCAGTGGGACACGCTGGGCGGCTACCTGGAGCACCTGGACGCGTTGCCGCTCGGGCCCAACGTGGCGTCGCTCCTCGGGCACTCGGCGCTGCGCGCGCACGTCATGGGCCTGCACCGCAGCCTGGACTCCGGCGTACGGCCCGCCGAGGACGAATTGCGCCGCATGGAGGCCCTGGTCCGCGAGGGCCTGGACCTGGGCTACCTGGGCCTCTCGGTGCAGACGCTCAAGTGGGACAAGATGGGCGGCTCGCGCGACATCCGCAGCCGGCCCCTGCCCTCCACCTACGCGCGCTGGAGCGAGTACCGCCGCCTCACCCGCCTGCTGCGCGAGCGCGGCCGCGTCTTCCAGGGCGTGCCCAACATCAGCACCAAGGTGAACGTGCTGCTGTTCCTCCTGGAGAGCATGGGCCTGGGACGCAAGACGCTGAAGACGTCGGTCATCTCCATGATGGACCCCCGCGCCAGCCGCGGCATCCACCGCACCATCGGCGTGCTCTCGCGCGTGGCCAACAGGCTGCTGGGCGCGGACTTCCGCTGGCAGGCGCTGCCCGAGGTGTTCGATTTGTGGGCGGACGGCATCGACCTCGTCGTCTTCGAGGAGTTCGGCGCGGGCGCCGCGGCCCTGCACCTCCAGGACGCGGCGTCGCGCGCGGACCTGCTGAAGGACCCGGAGTACCGCGCCCGCTTCCGGCGCCAGTGGACCAACCGCTTCCTCCCGCGCGCCTTCCACCGCGACTTCAACGAGTCCCGCATCCTCCAGTGTCCGGACGCAAGCGTGGTGGGCAGGTCCTTCGCCCAGGTGGCGCAGGAGCAGGGCCGGCACGCGGTGGACGTCTTCCTGGACCTGGTGGCCACGCACGGGGACGCGCTGCGCTGGTACACCGTCATGGCCAATGACAGGCGCGAGGAATTGGAGCGCATCTGCCGGCACCCGGACATCCTGGTGGGCTTCTCCGACGCGGGCGCGCACCTGCGCAACATGGCGCACTACAACTTCCCGCTCCGGCTCCTGCGCCTGGTGCGCGAGGCCCAGAAGCGCGGCGAGCCCTTCATGACCACCGAGCGCGCCGTGCACCGGCTCACCGGAGAGATTGGCGAGTGGTTCGGGCTGGACGCGGGCGTGCTCGCACAGGGCCGCCGCGCGGACCTGACCGTCATCAACCCCGAGGGCCTGGACGCGAAGCTGGACGAGGTCGCCGAGGCGCCGATGGAGAACTTCGGCGGCTTCGTGCGGCTGGTGCGCCGCAACGACGCGGCCGTGAAGGCCGTGCTCATCTCCGGCCGCGAGGCCGTCCAGGACGGCGGCCTGTCCCCGGCCCTGGGACGGGAGCGCGGCTTCGGACGCGTGCTGCGCGCCCAGGCCACCTGACGCCGCGGGCCAACCTTCCCCCGGCGGGACTATGTCGTCTGAACGACAGCGACTGGAGCGCGTCCCGCAGAGGGACGCTGGAGCCGGGGCCGCCGCGCCCCTGCTGTCAAGTGGCCCGCCGGACAGGGAAAGGGCGTCGCGGTTTGTTCCCGCAGGTCGGCTTGCCCCAAGATGCAGCCGGGTGGCGGCGCCTGGGCGCGGGCACCCCGGAGGTCCAGCGCATGGCCGGTGAGCTGGGAACACCACGAGTCCCCGAGGCTGCCCGACGGCGTGGCCCGCCGCGCATGCGTTTCTGGTACCCGCTCCCCCTGCTCGTGCTCGCCGCGTTCGTCCTCTCCGGGGCCGACCCGACGGCGGACCGTGTCACGCAGCGCGTCTGGCTCACCGCGTCCCCCACCCGCCCCATCGAGCCGCGACTCAGCGTGGCCCAGGCGGACGGCTACCGTCCCTACGTCCCGGCCCGCACCCAGGAGGCCACCCCGGTGCCGCTGCGTGAGCTGGCGCGGCTGGAGGCGCTTGGAGACCGAGCGGGCATCGCGGCGTCGTACCTCGTCCACGGGGATCCGCAGCAGGCGCTGGCCCACCTCCACCACGCGTCCGCGTCGCCGGGCCGCGAGTGTGACCGCGCCGCCGCCGCCTTCCTCCTCCAGCGCTACGACGACGCGCTGACGCTGCTCGACGGCGCACTGGACGCGCAGCCCCGCCACCCGCAGGCGCTCTGGAACCGCGCGCTCGTGCTGCGCGAGCTGGGGCTGACGATGCTGGCGGCGGCGACCTTCGACGAAGTCGCGGCGCTGGGCGAGCCCGGCTGGAGCACCGAGGCCCAGGAGCAGGCCCACGTGCTGCGGGCGAGCGAACAGGAGCGCGCCACGCTGTGGCGAAGCACACGGGACGCCGTCGACGCGCTCGCCAGCGACTCCGACGCGCCGATTCCCGTGGAGGCCGCGCGCCGCCTCCCCGGCACCGCGCGGGCCCACTTCTACGACGCCGTGCGCGGCGCGCCGACGGCCGCGCGGGTGCGGGCCCTGCTTCCGCTCGCGGAGGTGCTGGACCGCGCCTTCGGAGGCACCGCGCTGGCGGACTACACCCGGCGCGTGGCGGCCCGCGACTTCAAGCGCCGCGCGCCGCTGGCCCTCGAGTACGTGCGGCTCGTCCGGCGCAACCACGCGGACCCGGCCGCCTTCATCCAGCGGCTGCGCGCGTCGGGCGAGGAGGACCTGCGCCTGGGCGCGCTGCTGCTCAGCCCCTCCGTGCCTCGCGCGGCTTCGGAGGTGGAGGAGCTCGCCCGGCGGTGGGACGACCCGTGGGTGGGCGTGCTGGTGCAGGAGGAGCTGGCGCGGCTGGAGGACCTCGCGGGCCAGTCGTGGCGGGCCGGACAGCGCCTGCGGGACGCGCTGCGCACGTGCCGCGAGCGGGAGCTGGGCCTGCGGTGTCTGGACCTGCAACGGAGGATGAGCTTCAACGCCACGTCGGCCAACCGGCTCGCGGAGGCGGAGGAGCTGGCCCGCTCGGCCTGGCGCGACGCGCGGATGCTGGGAGAGTGGGGACAGGAGGGCTTCGCCATCCGGGCGCTCGGCCAGGCCGCGCGCTACCAGTTCCGCGTCGCGCCCGCGCGGGCCTACCTGGACGAGTTCCTCCAGCGAAGCCCGGGTGACTGCGACGCGCGCAACTACGTCCACCGCAACCTGGCCTCGCTGGAGCTGATGCGGCTGCGGCCGGAAGAGGCCCGACACGCGCTGGACGAGGCCCAGGAGTGCAACCCCTCCGTGGGGCTGGTGGGCGCGTGGATTCTCGCGGACCTCAGCCGGATGGCCCCGCGCCCCACGGACGAAGAGGTGGTGCGCCGCGAGCTGGCGCAGGTCAACCCCGTCCTGGACGCGCCCGGGCGCCGGGTGCTGGCCACGCTCATCGCCGCCCGCCTGGTGGTGGAGCTCAACCGCGAGGAGGGCCAGGCGCTGCTGCGCAAAGCCATCGCCGAGGCCGAGCCTTGGCTCGCCACCGACGCGGACGCGCGCGACGCCCGGGCCGTGGCGTACAAGTCGCTGGCCGTCAGCGCCGGCAAGGCGGGGGCCTTCGACGAGGTGCCCGCGCTGGTGGCGGAGCAGCTCGGCGTCACCGCCCCGGAGCGGTGCGTGCTGGCCGCCGCCATGGAAGCCGAGCGCACGGTGGTGGTGGCACTCGGCCCGTCCGGCGAGGTGCGCGGCTACCATGATGCCTCGCGCCGGGAGCCGCTCGGAGACGACCTCTCGGGCGAGGTGCCGCGCGAGCTGGTGGCGCTGCTGCGTCGCTGCCCCCAGGTGGACGTGCTCGCCGCTCCCCCGCTGGACAGCCGCGCCGGCCTGCTGCCGCCGGACCTGGCGTGGCGCTACCGCGTGGGGAGCGCGTCGTCGCTTCCGCCCGCGCCGCCCCTGCCCCCGCTGCACGTGGTGGTGTCCAACGTGGAGACTCCGCAGTCGCTGCGGCTGGCGCGCCTGCCCTCGTGGCAGTCCCCACTCGCGCCGCAAGACCAGCCCCTGGAGCTGACGGGAATGCAGGCCACGCCGTCGCGCGTGCTGAAGGCCATGGAGCGGGCCACCGACATCGAGTTCCACGCACACGGCATGGTGGACCGCAGCCTGTCGGACGCCACGGTGATTGCGCTGGCGCCGGAGTACGACGGCCGCTTCGCCCTCACCGCCGAGGAGATTCGTGGGGTGCGCCTGGAAGGGGCGCCCATGGTACTGCTCGGCGCGTGCAGCGCGGCGCGGCTGCCGTCCCTGCTCCACCAGACGTCCTCGCTGCCACAGGCCTTCATCGGCTCGGGCGCGCGCGCGGTGTTCGCGGCGACGGTGGACATCCCCAACTCGGCGGGCCGCTTCTTCCAGGCCGTGCGCGAGCGCATCCAGGCCGGTGCCCTTCCGGCCCAGGCCCTGCGCGAGGAGCGCCAGCGCAAGCTGCGCGAGGACCCCTCCGCGTACTGGGTGAGCCGGGTACTCTTGTACGAGTAGGGCGCGCCTCTTTCCGCCCGGCGCGTGAGAGGGGGACGGTGGAATGCACACTGAGGAACCGCTGGCCGTCTACAGCCTGAACTTCGACCGCGGAGACACGTCCAGCGGCGCGATTCCCCTGTGGGACCCCGTCACGGACACGCGGCTGGGCGCGCTGCCCGAGTGGATTCGCGGCCACCGCGAGGAGCCCGTCGCGTACGTCCGGGGCTCGCGGCCGTCCGTGGGCGTGACGCTGCTGGCGAACCACTTCGTGCCCACGACGTTCGACCTGAGCGCCTTCGGCCCGGGGCTCGGCGAGGGCGGCACGGTGCGCTGGGTGGGGCCGCATCCGGTGACGCTGGAACGGACCGCCGGGTGGAGCACGCTCCCGGAGCCGGTGGCCTTCAACCGGCCGCTGCCCAACCGCATCGGCGTGCACACGCTGGAGCTCCAGTGGTTCGCGGAGTGGACGGACGGGCACGGCACCGCGCGCCGGCTGTTCCTCGGAGACACGCGGCATGAGCTCCACACCAGCGGCGCGCCCATGGAGCACGGCGTGCCCGGGGCTCCGCCCGTTGGAGCGTATGCGCCGCTGATGCGCTGGTCCTCGCGGTGGTGCGCGGGGCTGGAGGGACGCAAGGCCGTCTGCGACGCCCTCCTCCAGGGACTGGCGGAGACGCGGCTGCGGTACGGCCTGCCCGCGTGGTCGGTGCGGCACATGCTGCTGGCGGGCGGCGGCATGTGCGGCGGCTGGTACCAGTTGTTCCAACAGCTCGCCAACTGCCAGGGCGTCGCGGTGGAGGGGCGCACGCTGCACCTGGTGCCGCTGCATGACCCGAGCACGGACGAGGTGCGCTGGGAGGCGATGGTGGCCGCGGCGCCGGGGATCAACCAGGTGGAGCCGGCGCGGCAGACGCGCTTTCTCGGCTGGTTCAACGACTGCGCGCGGTATCCCTTCACCCCGGACGAGCCCGTGGAGCTGCTCGGCCGGCAGGACTCGCGCTACTGCTTCTTCGCGGGTTGGGATGACGGCCACTCGGTGAACTTTCTGGAGGACGGAGGCCGGCTCTACCTGTACGACCCGAGCTTCCGCACCCAGGCCGTCGCGCTCGACATGCCAATGCCCGAGCCCGACGGGCAGCCGGTGGCGCTCGGACAGGAGTCGCCGTTGCGGAGGGACTATCTGAATCAGGCGATGCCCTGGGTCATGGGCACGCTGCGGGCGAATGGGCGACTCTGGGAGGTGGACGTGGCGCGGGGGGCGTTCGGTCTCACCGTGAGGACGGAGCAGGTACCGGAGCTCGGCATCCTGTGGACACGCTAGGAGGCGCCATGCCGTCGACACGCGAACAGCTCAGACGCATGGTGACGGAGCGCGAGGCTCCGCCGCGAGGCTTCTCGTGGGACGCCCTGATGGAGGTGCTCGCCCAGCTGGAGGCGGCGGCCGTCAGCGGAGCCCTTCCCCTGGAGGCGGAGGATGTCCGTGTGCTCGCGGACCTGGTGGCACGGCGTGGGCGCGTGCCGCTGCATGGGGCCGTGGCCGTCCCCCATTGCATGCCCCCCGAGGAGGTCATCCAGTACCGGGCGCTGAAGGCCCTGGAGGCGGCGGAACGGCTGGACTGCGTGCGGGAGTTGCTGCCGCGCGTGGGGCGCGAGGCGGACTCCCCTGCCCTGCGGGACTTGGTGCGGCAGCTCCAGTCCTCCTGACGCGCCGGGCTTCAGCCGTGCTTCCGCCACGGCGGAGGCGTCGGCTCGGGAGGCGCCGGCTCCCGCTCCCACCCCACATTGGGCTCGGAGGCGGCGAACGCGAACATGTTCACCGCGACATTCGCCTCGAGCGCCCGCCAGGCGTACCACCAGCCCACGGGCAGCAGTGCCAGGTCCCCGGGCTCCAGCTCCACTTCCAATCGCGACACGGCCGCCTGCTCCTCGGCCCCCCCGGTCATGCGACGCAGCTCGAACGCGGGAATGAGCTGAAGCCGCAGCCGCCCGTGGACCTGGCAGAGCAGGATGTTTCGAGTGACAGGATGCGCCTCTTGCCGGACCCCTTCCTTCAGCGGCACGCCTCCAGAGTCCTTCTCGAAACACTCCAGCCACGGAATGAGCTGCTCCGGTCGCCAGTCCTCCACCGACGCCGGGTCCACCACCGAGCCCCGCATCACCACCGGCCGGTTCTGGAAGTAGTAGCGGTCGAAGAACTCCTCCCTGGAGAGGGACTCACGACGGTCCACGCGCTCATGTCCCTCCGCCTGCCGGTACAACTCCCCGTACATGTCCAGCAGCCCTTCGAGCTTCCGATTCAGCGCGAGCGCCTTCCGGGTCCCCTCGAAGCACGGGTCCTCCAGCTCGGCCTCCACGGCCTCACGGGCCACTGCCGCGTCCACGCCCGCGCCCACCAGCACCTCGACGAGGTCCGGAGCCTCCGCACCGCGCAGCAGGTTCTCCACCACCCAGCGCCGCCACTCGGGAGCGAGCCGCGCTCCGTCACTGCCTTCCTTCATCGCTCCACCTTCTCTGGCTGAGGCCCGATCCAGTAGTCCCGCCACTCCGCATTCCGCGCGGCCTGGTCGAAACAGACGAACGTCACCGACAGGCTCACGTCCAGCGCCTGCACCGCGTGCCACCAGCCCACGGGGATGAGCAGCGCCTCACCCGGGCCCACCTCGCACGTGTGCACCGTGGCGCGGGCGAAGTCCGGGAAGCGCGTGACGTCCGGCGCGAGGATGTCCACCGCGCTGTAGAGGCCGCGGTCGTTGTAGAGCCACGGCGTCTCCCACGACGGAATCAGCCAGAAGCGCTTGCGCCCGAACACCTGACAGAAGAGGACGTTGAGGTGGTCATGGTGCAGGTTGGACAGCGTGCCCGCCGGCCCGAACCACAGGTGCACGCTGTCCGGCGCGGTGATGTCCGGCTGGATGTAGCCGGCCGGAGCCCGGAGATCCGCCAGCAGCGGCCGGAAGGCCTCGCGCAGCAACAGGCTGTTGCGCGCCACGAGGTACACGTCGTTCGTCTCGCCGCCCTCGCGCATGCGGGCCACCAACTCGCGCAGCGGCAGGGAGCGCCGCAGCCGCTCCGCGTTGAAGTCCGGGTCCGCGTCCGACTCGCGCCCCGCCATCACCTCCACCGGCTCATCGCCGAAGCGCTCGGCGAGCCACTCCGGCGACCAGCGTGACATCGCGGGCCAGTCCGCCATCAGCCCCTCGATGATGACGGGGCGGTTGCGGTGGTAGTAGCGCGCGAAGAACTCGTCCGGCGACAGGCCCCGCCTGCGCTCCACGCGAGGCGCTCCGTCTCCGGAGTGCTCCTGACGGTAGAGCGCGGCCCGCGCCGCCAGCAGCGCCTCCAGCTCGCGGTGCCGGGGTGTCCGTGCTCGCGCCTGGACGACGGCGGGATGCGCGGCGACGGACTCCACCTCCGCGAGGGCCTGCTCCGGCGCGAGTCCGGACTCACACAGGCGCGCGACGAGGCGGCGCGGGGGAACGCCGCGCGTCAGGTTCTCCGCGATCCACGCACGCCGTTGGTGCGAGGAGCTCTCATCCGGCCGCATCACGCGCGGGGTGCGGTATACCATCGGGGCGACCCCCTCGGTCGCGCTGGAGACCCCGATGGCCCCCCCCGATCAGAAGATCGTGCCCAACCCTCCCCCCAACCCGCCCACCACCCTGCGCCCGGAGGTGATTGTCCCCAACCCGGCCACCCTGCGCCCGGAGGTGATTGTCCCCAACCCGGCCAGCCACTCGAGCCCGGACACCGAGCGGACCCGCCCGACGGCGCCGCCCACCACGCCGCCGCTGAAGAAGTAGGCACCGCGCCCCGGCGCATCACCGCAGCCTCCACCAGGTGTTGCCTCCGGGGACGTCGAACTCCTGGAAGGTGACGGACACGCTGACGTCGAGCGAGAGCACCTGGTGCCACCAGCCCGCGGGGATGAGCAACATCTCCCCGGGCCCCACCACCGCCTCCAGCACGTCCGCCTCCCGGTACGCGGGGAAGCGCTCCAGGTCCGGAGCGTCCGCGTCCACCTGGCTCCACACGCTCCGGTGGCTGTACAGGTGGTGCGTCTGGAACGAGGGGATGAGCCGGAAGCGCTTGCGGCCGTGAAGCTGCCCGAAGAGCACGGTGCCCAGGTCGTGATGCAGCGCCGTCCGCGTGCCCTCCGGCCCCACCCAGAGCTTCACCGCCCCGACGAGGTCCGTCTGGCGCAGCACGCCCGGGGGGTAGCGCACGTCCTCCAGCAGCGCGCGCAGTTCCTGACGCTCCAGCGCGAAGTTGCGTGCCGTGAGGTACAGGTCGTTGGAGGGGCCGCCCTCCAGCAGCCGGCGGATGAACTCCCCGAAGCGCATCACGGTGCGGCAGGCGTCCGGCTCCAGGTCGTGGTCCGCGCGAGACTCGCGGTCCGCCATCACCTCCACCTCCACGTCACCGAAGCGCTGTGCCAGCGCCTCGGGCCGCCAGCGCTCCAGGACGGGCCAGCCGTCCATGAAGTCCTCCAGGATGACGGGCCGGTGCGCGAGGTAGTAGCGCTCCATCAACTCGCGGGGGGACACGCCGCGCCGACGCTCCAGGCGCTGGTGCCATCCTGACTGTCGGTGCAGCGCCCCGCGCGCGTCGAGGAGCGCACGCAGCCTTCCGTGCCCTTCCGCGCGACGCCTCCCCTGCTCCACCGCCGGGTGCTGGAGGACGGACGCCACCCCGGACCGCGCGTGCTCCGGGGCGATGCCGGCCTGGAGCAACGTGCGCTCCAGCGTCTCCGGCTCCACGCCCAGCACCAGGTTCTCCGCCAGCCAGGCCCGCCACTCGGGGGCCAGGTCCGATACCACGTCGCCCATGTGTCCTCTCCGCTCCCGCCAGGCAGGAGGAGCGCGAGAACTCTACAGCCCCGTCCCGGAAGCGACAGAGCAGACAGGGAGCGGCGGTGGCGGCTTCCATCCCGAAGACGAAGTACGTCGTCGAGGCGACGGCCCCCTGCTGTCCAGCAACATCCCCTGCACGTTCACCCGCGGGGTGTCCGCCGTCATCTCGCCGTGACATGGGCTTCGGGGGAGGCGGACGGCCGGGCCCCGCGCTGGCTGTCCCACCGGGAACCGGGCCCGCACCGCCACCTCGGTTCATTGGCGGACGGACACCTAGATTTCCGGCGGAGGCCCCGAATGAAGACAGGCAGCGGCACGTCCCGGCACTTCCGTCATGCGGCTGGCGCGGCGGTGCTCGCCGCCCTCCTTGGAGCCGGCGTCCCGGGGAGCGCCCGGGCACAGGAGCAGGCGCCGCAGCTCACCTGCTACCAGCTGGCGTTGGACCAGGGGCTGACGGACGAGCACCTGGCCACCCAGCTCTGCCGGGGTGCCCGCTCGACTGCTCCCGCCCGGTGCTTCCTGAAGGTGCAGGACGAGGGCTCGCTGACGCAGGGGCAGTCCCTGCAGCTCTGCCGGTTCGCCACCCCCGAGGACGACCCCGCCGCGTGCTACCTCCAGGCGCGGCAGCAGTCGTTCATCGAGACCTGGCGCGGGGTACAGCTCTGCCAGCCGCCCGTGCAGGAAATCCTGCGCTACTGCCCCGTCTACGTCCAATGAGCGCCGCGCCTCACTTCACGCGCTTCAGCGGCACCTGCAGCTCCGAGGGCAGGTGCTTCGCGTCCGGGTTGCAGCCGCCTTCCGCCGGGCGGGCGCCGAAGAACAGCTCGTTGCCCACCACCTTCACCACGTCCAGCTCCCACGGGCACTGGTTGAACGAGAACACCGCCGAGCAGCCGTTGGTGTCCGTCACGTCCTGCTCCTTCCCGGCCTCCCACTTCTTCGTGCCGCAGGTGCCGGGCGCCGCGCTGTTGAGGTACTGCGTGAAGCCCTCCGCGTAGGGAGTGATTTTCAGCGTGGTGAAGATGAAGTGCGCGGGGTGCGCGCCCTTCGTCGGGCCGTCCTGGTCGATGCGCGCATGGCGGACGACGTACGGGCTGGTGAAGACGACGCGGGAGACCTTCTTCGCCTCGTCACACGTGTCGTCCGCGTAGAAGTAGAGGATGCCGCGCGAGTTGTCCTTCGTGTAGGTGAAGTCCCGCTTCACGTAGAACTTCTGCCCGTTGCCGCCGGGGCGGACCTCGCACTGCGTGGACTTCCACTGGCCGACGATGCTGGGCGGCTCGGCGGCGAGGGCCTGCGTGGCGAGGCAGAGGGTGGCGAGGACGGCGGTGCGGATGGCGTTCATGGTGTCTCCGGGGTGGTGTGTCGCGGAAGCAAGGTAGGCTCGGGCACCGGCATGAATCGACTGAAACGCCGTCACTGCTCCGATGAACAATCTTCACATCGACCTGCGCGACCTGAACCTGCTCGCCGTCCTCGACGCGGTGCTCACCGAGGGCAGCAACCGCGCCGCCGCGGCGAAGCTCGGCGTCACCCAGTCCGCCGTGAGCCACGCCCTGGGCCGGCTGCGGCAGCGGCTGGGGGACCCGCTGGTGGTGCCCACCGGAGGGCGCATGGTGCCCACGCCGCTGGCGGAGTCGCTCGCCCCGGCGCTGCGCGAGTCCCTGGAGCGCCTGGGCAGCGCGCTGCGCGGGGCCCGGGGCTTCGACCCCGAGCGCTCCACGCGGACCTTCTGGGTGTCCTCGGCGGACCTGGCGGGAATGGTGGTGCTACCGCCGCTGGTGCGCGAGCTGACCCGCTCGGCCTCCGGCGTGTCCGTGCGCATGCGGCCGCCCAACGACAGCACGCTGGCGGACCTGGAGCGCGGCGGAATCGACGTGGCGCTCGGCATCTTCGGCGAGGTGCCCGCGGCCTTCCGCGTCCAGGCCCTGTTCCGCGAGCGCTTCGTCTGCGTGGCCCGGCGAGGCCACCCGGTGACGGGCGGGCGGCTCACCCTGGCGCGCTACCTGGAGCACGGCCACGTCAGCGTGGCCCCGTGGGGCGGCACCGGCAGCATCGTGGACGAGACCCTGGGCCGGCTGGGCAAGGCGCGCAGGGTGGTGGTGGCCGTCCCGCACTTCCTCCTCGCGCCCTTCGTCGTGGCCTCCACGGACCTGCTCCTGATGGCGCCGGAGCGCGTGGCGCGGCTGCTGGCCCCCGCCTTCGGACTGGAGCTGCTGCGCGCGCCGATTGAAGTCGCGGGCTTCACGGTGAGCCAGCTGTGGCACGAGCGGATGCAGCACGACGCCGCGCACCAGTGGCTGCGGCGGATGATTACCGAGGCGGCGGGCTCCAGCGCGCCCGGCCTGCGCACGCGCGGGGGACGGGCTAGAGTTGCGGAATGAAGGACCTTCCGACGGCCCGTGATTTGGAGCTGAGCGCGGCGGAAGCGCCGCCCCCTCCCCGGCAACTGCTGGCACCGGGGAGTGAGGCGCTCGCCATGCTGGTGCGCCGGGGCTTCCAGCCCACGGTGGCCCCGCTGGACCTCCCCTTCCCCACGGACCTGGAGCCGGAGCGCATGGAGCGGCTGGTCGAGCGGCTCGGCCACTACGCGTTCCGCCTCTTCCTGCGCGGCGCCATCCTACGGCGCGGCCCCTTCCAGCCCGCCGAGGCGACGAAGTACCTGGAGGAGTCCCAGGCGGCCGCGTTCGCGGAGGACCTGGTGGCGCTGGGGCTCGCGGCGCGGGAGGACGCGGGGCGCTACAGCCTGAGCTACCCCGCCGCCAGCTTCGGCGGCACGCTGGAGTGGTACGTGGCGCGCGAGCTGCGCGTGCGGCTCGGCTTCGACGTGGCCGCGGGCGTGAAGTTCCACGCACCCGACGTGGGCGGGGACCTGGACGTGGTGGCGGCCGCCGAGGGCCGACTGTTGTACCTGGAGATGAAGTCCTCGCCGCCCAAGCACCTGGCGCCCGACGAGGTGGGCGCGTTCTTCCGGCGCGTGCGCGCGCTGCGTCCGCACCTGGCCATCTTCGTCATGGACACCGCACTGCGGCTCTCCGACAAGGTGCTGCCGCTGCTCCAGGCGGAGCTGAGCACCCAGCCTCCTCCCCCGCCCCGGCGCGTGCTGCGCGAGGTCTGGGCACTCACGCCGCACCTCTATGTGGTCAACGCGCGGCAGGACTTGTTGACCAACATCGGAATCGCCATCGCGGAGGGCTTCCGCGCTCTCGCGCCTCCGCCGCCGTGAGCGCGGAGGGTGACGCCCCCACGCTCCTCGATTGGGAAATAGAAAGGTCCGCGACTCATCGTCGCAGGATTGCCGATGTCGAAACTGCCGGACTTCGAAGGGCTGGCGATGTTCGCCAAGGTGGCCGAGGAGCGTTCCTTCGCGGGGGCCGCGCGAGCCATGGGCCTGTCCGTCGCGACCGTATCGCGTGGCGTCAGTCGGCTGGAGAAACGGCTCGGCGCGCGGCTCTTCAACCGCACCTCGCGGCAGTTGGCGCTGACGGCGTTCGGGCGGACGTTGGTGGAGAGCGCCAGCCGCCTCTATCACGATGCGGAGGCCATGGAGCACGCGGCGCGGGAACAGTCCGCTCAGCCGCGCGGCCTCATCCGCCTGGCAGTGCCCATGTCCTTCGGGCTGCGCTGGGTGGCGCCGCTGATGCCGAAGTTCCTCCGCGCCTATCCGGAGGTGTCGGTGGATCTCCACCTCTCGGACGCGGTCGTGGACCTGGTGGGACAGGGCTTCGACGCGGCGCTGCGGATCTCCGCGCAGCTGGACCCGTCGCTGGTCGCGCGACGGCTCTGTCCCGTCTCACGCTTCATCGTCGCGGCGCCGCGCTACCTGGAGCGGCACGGTCGGCCGAAGCACCCTCGCGACCTGATGGACCGGGACTGCCTTGGCTACGTCTACCGTGCGCGGAGCGAAGCCTGGCGGTTCGTCAATGCCGCGGGCAAGGAGGAAAGCCTCACCCCTTCCGGCCGGCTTCGCGTCACCAATGCGGATGCCCTGGTGCCCACCGTGCTCGCGGGTCTCGCCATTGCGGAGCTGCCCGAATTCATCGCGAGCGAGTACCTCCTCGACGGAAGGATGGAGGTGCTCCTGAAGGACTGGCCGCTGCCCCCCGGCGGCCTCTACTTCGTGACGCCCGCCGCGGGTGTACGCCCGGCCAAGGTCGAAGCGCTCGCCACCTTCTTCGCGGAGCACCTCTCCAAGCCCACGTGGCGCTGGCCGCGTTGAGCCGGCCTCCGCGGCCTTTGCATTCCTGCAATGATGGTTTGCAGTTCTTGCGGTTTCGGAGGCCTGCGCGTGCCGGTACATGAATCTCCACACCTCAGGAGATTCACATGTCACGCAAGCTCGAAGGAAAAGTGGCCGTCATCACCGGCGCGAACAGCGGCATCGGCCTCGCAGCCGCCCGGCGGTTCATCGCCGAGGGCGCGCACGTGTACATCACCGGTCGCCGCCAGGCGGAGCTCGACGCGGCCGTCGCGGCACTCGGCAAGAGCGCCACGGGCGTGCGCGCCGACGCATCGAGCCTTCCGGACCTCGACCGGCTGTTCGCCCAAGTGCGCGAGGAGAAGGGCCGCATCGACGTGCTCTTCGCCAACGCGGGTGGCGGCTCGATGCTGCCGCTCGGCGCCATCACCGAGGAGCAGTTCGACGACACGTTCGGCCGCAACGTGAAGGGCGTGCTCTTCACGGTCCAGAAGGCGCTGCCGCTGCTGGCCAAGGGGGCCTCGGTCATCCTGACCGGCTCGACCGCGGGCACCGTGGGAACCCCGGCCTTCAGCGTCTATGCCGCGACCAAGGCGGCGGTCCGCAGCTTCGCGCGCAACTGGATTCTGGACCTCAAGGACCGGAGCATCCGCATCAACGTGCTGAGCCCTGGCTCGACGCGCACGCCAGGCCTGGTCAACCTCGCCGGGCCAGACGCCGCGCAGCAGCAGGGCCTGCTCGACATGCTCGCCTCCCAGGTTCCAATGGGCCGGGTGGGTGAGGCCGATGAAATCGCCAAGGCAGCGGTCTTCCTGGCCTCCGACGACTCGAGCTTCGTCAACGGCTCCGAGCTCTTCGCCGATGGCGGGCAAGCCCAGGTCTGAAATCCAAAGCGGGGCTCATGGCCGCAGGTCTCGTGCGACGGTCACTGATGCGCCGCAGCCCATCACAGCTCCTCGTGAAGGGCTTCCGTGCGCTCGGGCCGCCGCCGTGAGCATGGAGATGGCAGAAAACGTGGGAACGGCGTCATTGTCTCCAACGCCGCGTGGTCGCATGGTGTCACCATGTCCACGCGCGCCCCACGGCCCAAGGCCGCCCGCACCGCCGCCCTGCCCCCGAAGACCCGCCGGGTGGCAATGCTGGCCTACCCGGACGTGCAGATGCTGGACGTCATGGGGCCCCTCGAGGTCTTCGCGCGCGCGTCGCGCTGGCTCAAGGACAGTGGCCTGCGCGGCGACGATGCCTACCAGGTCGAAATCATCGGGCTGAAGCGCGGAGCGTTCCCCGCGTCCTCGGGGCTGCGGCTGCACGCCGACCGCCGCTTCGACGAGGTGCGCCGCGGCATCGACACCCTGCTCATCGCGGGAGGGCGGGGCGCGGAGCGCTATTGCACGCATCCGCCGCTCCTGCGCTGGATTCGCCTTCAGGCGGGTGGAGTGCGGAGGCTCGCTTCCGTCTGCACCGGGGCCTTCTTCCTCGCCGAGGCGGGGCTGCTCGAGGGCCGCCGCGCCACCACCCATTGGGCCTCGTGCGACGCGCTCGCCCGCAAGTACCCCGGCATCCAGGTGGAGTCCGACCGCATCTTCGTGCGGGAGGGAGCGCTCTACACCACCGCGGGCGTCACCGCGGGCATGGACCTGGCCCTCGCGCTCGTGGAGGAGGACCATGGCCGCGAGGCGGCGCTGGAGACGGCCCGGGCCCTGGTGATGTACCTGCGCCGCCCCGGGGGCCAGGCGCAGTTCAGCGCGCAGCTCTCCGTGCAGCTCGCGGAGCAGGAGCCGCTGCGTGAGCTGCAGGCGTACATCCAGGACCACCCGCGCGCGGACCTCTCGGTGCCCACCCTCGCCCGGCGCGTGGCGATGAGCCCGCGCAACTTCGCCCGGGTATTCACGCGCGAGGTGGGGATGACCCCGGCGCGCTTCGTGACCTCCACCCGCGTGGAGACCGCGCGCCGCCTGCTCGAGGAGTCCTCGGAGGACCTCGAGGCCGTGTGCGCGATGAGCGGGCTCGGCACCCCGGAGGCCATGCGCCGCGCCTTCCTCCACAAGGTGGGCATCCCGCCCGGCCAGTACCGCGAACGCTTCAACCGGCACTCCGTTGCCCCAACCGCCTGAACCCGGAGCCTCGAATGAAACCGAACCGCCTCTTCCACCGAGCTGCCCTCCTCCTGCTCGCCCTCGTCCTCGTCCTCGTCTCGGGCGGGGCCTCCGCCGTGGAGCCCGCGGCGACGCATGCGAAGCACTACGTCTGCCCTCCCTGTGCGCAGCCCTGTGATGCGAAGGTGCACGACAAGCCGGGCACCTGCCCGCTGTGCGGGATGAAGCTGGTCGAGCAGCAGGAGGCGGCAGCGCCCGCCCCGCCGCGCAAGAAGGTCGCCATCCTCATCTTCAACGGCGTGGAGATCATCGACTACACGGGCCCCTACGAGGTGTTCGGCGGCGCGAACTACGACGTGTTCACGGTCGCCGAGACGCGGGCGCCGGTGACCACCGCGATGGGGATGACCGTCGTGCCGAAGCATGCGTTCGCCGATGCCCCGCAGGCCGACGTCGTCGTGGTGCCCGGCGGCGGGGTGACGGAGGCGCAGCACAGCGCGCCGACGCTCGCGTGGGTGAAGCAGCAGAGCACCCGTGTGCAGCAGCTGATGTCCGTCTGCAACGGCGCCTTCATCCTGGCGAATGCAGGCCTGCTCGACGGACTGAGCGCGACGACCACGTACATCAACCTCGAGAAGTTCCAGGCCGCCTTCCCAAAGGTCAAGGTCGTGGACGACCAGCGCTTCGTGGACAACGGCCGCATCATCACCACCGCGGGGCTCGCCGCGGGCATCGACGGAGCGCTGCACGTGGTGTCCAAGCTGGATGGCCTGGGGCTCGCGCAGCGGGTGGCGCTCGCGGGCGAGTACGACTGGCGCCCCCGCGCGAGCTTCGTGCGCGCCGCGCTCGCCGACCGGCTCATCCCCCAGGTGGACGTGGACGCGCTCGGCGACTGGGACATCGCGAGCACCGAGGGGGGCACCGACCGCTGGGAGCTGGTCCTCGAGGGGCGCTCCGCCCTGAGCGCGACGCAGTTGATGACGCAGCTGGGCCAGGGGCTCGCGGCAGGCAGGTGGACGCGCCTCGAGCCTGCATCCGCGAGCGCGGCCTCGCCGCTGCGCAGCGATTGGCGCTTCAGCGGGCGCAAGGGCGAACCCTGGACCGGCGTGCTGACGCTCCAGCCGCGGCCGGGTGCCGCGGGCCAGTACACGGCGAAGCTGGCCATCGCGCGCGCAGGGTAGGCGCTCGGCTGCGGACGACGGGCCACTCCCCGTGTGCCCGGAGGGTCAGCGCTTCAGCTTGTAGCGCAGCCAGAGCAGGTCGCCCCTGCGCTTCTCGAAGGAGACCAGCTTGAGGTGGCGCACAGGCCCCTTCCCTTCTCGCGCATCGAAGAGCGACGGGGTGCCGATGGAGCCATCCGCCACGGGCGCCACCAGCACGCTCAGCTCGTCGATGAGGTCCGCGGCCAGGAAGGAGCCGTTGATCTTCCCGCCTCCCTCCAGGAGCAGCCGCTTGATGCCGAACTCCTTCCGGAGCTTCTCGAGCACCTGCTTCAGGTTGAGGTCCCGCTTCCCACCGAACAGGTACGAGACGCCCTTGGCCTGGAGGAAGGCCAGGTAGTCGTCCGAAACGTCCTCGGTCAGGACCGAGATGACGTGCTCTTCATCGATGGAGCTCGAAGTCCAACGGAGCTTGCCGGAGGGGTCGAGCGCGATGGCGTAGGACTCCGCGTCGCGCCGCGCGATGAAGTCCGTCCGTGGAATGGGCTGCCGCGCCTTGCGCGCCGGCACCTTCGCCTTCCCGGCGTAGGGCTCCATGGAGATGCGGCCAATCATCCACGCATCCGCGTGGAACGTCTGCGCCGTGCGCTCGTACTCGGCGGTGACGCCAGGCGGGAGCTTCCAGCCCGAGGTGACGATGCGCCCATCGAGCGACGGCACCATGTGGCAAATCACGTACGGGCGTTGCGTTCTCTTCATCTGCTGGAACCTCCGTGGAAGGGCGTCGATAGACCACGCCCGGTCGTGCCGGTATCACCTGCCTTGGAGAAGGTCGAGCAGGAGCGCGGCGACGCCTGTTCAAGGGCGAATGAGGACCTTGAGGACCTCGCGGTCGTTCATCGCACGGTAGCCCTGGGGCACTTCGTCGAGGCTGGCGGTGCGGTCGAAGACGCGGCCGGGTTGGACCTTGCCCTCCAGCACGCCGGGCAGCAGCCTTTCGATGTACGCGCGGACCGGTGCCGGGCCGCCAATAGGCCGTCAACCCCCGCTTGATAATCCGGTGCGCCCTCCTCACCCGGGCTGGTGAGTGTGAAGGAGGTGCCCGACCTCTACCCGGGTCTGCTCACTCCCAGGCTGCGACGGACTTCCAGCTCTGGCGATTGAGCCAATTTGACAACCAGGGCCGCAACACTCTTCCGGGATACCTGGTGCCCTTTGAAAGGCTGACCTCGACGCTCAGCGACCGACCCGGGCCTGGAGGTGCGCGGGATAACGGTCTCCCTGCACCGTGATCTTGGAGAGGGCGCCTTCGATGTCGCGGAGCTCCTCGGGCGTCAGCTTCACGGCCGCCGCTCCGACGTTCTCCTCCAGGCGATGCAGCTTGGTGGTACCCGGGATGGGCACGATCCACGGCTTCTGGGCCAGCAGCCACGCGAGTGCGAGCTGGGCGCGCGTCGCCTTCTTCCGGGCCGCGATTTCGCCGAGCAGCTCCACCAGGGCCTGGTTCGCCGTTCGGGCCTCCGGCGTGAAGCGCGGGACGATGTTGCGGAAGTCCTTGCTGTCGAACGTCGTGCTCTCGTCGATGGCACCCGTGAGGAAGCCCTTGCCCAGCGGGGAGAAGGGCACGAAGCCAATCCCGAGCTCCTCGCAGGCCGGCAGGACCTCCTTCTCGGGTTCCCGCCACCACAGGGAGTATTCGCTCTGGAGGGCGGTGACCGGCTGCACCGCATGCGCGCGCCGGAGCGTCTGCACGCTGGCTTCGGACATGCCGAAGTGCTTGACCTTGCCTTGCTTGATCAGCTCCTTCACCGTGCCAGCGACTTCCTCGATGGGCACGTTCGGGTCGACGCGGTGCTGATAGAAGAGATCGATGCGGTCGGTCTTGAGCCGCTTGAGCGCCGCCTCGGCGACTTCCCGGATGTGCTCCGGCCGGCTGTTCATGCCGCTCTGTCCGCCACTCGAATCGAACTCGAAGCCGAACTTGGTGGCGATGACCACCTGGTCCCGGAAGGGGGCAAGGGCCTCGCCCACGACCTCTTCGTTCTTGTAGGGACCGTACGCTTCGGCGGTGTCGAAGAAGGTGACGCCGCGCTCGAAGGCCGACCGGATGAGCTTGATGGCCTCCTGCGTGTCCGTTGCCGGGCCATAGCCAAAGCTCAGTCCCATGCAGCCGAGACCGATGGCCGAAACCTCCAGATTGCTCTTTCCAAGTTTGCGCTTCTGCATGGCCTCTTCTCCTGGGTGACTTCCTGATGCGTCGGAAGTGATGTGGAGCGACGTGAATAGAGGTAGCTCCCGGTGCCGTGGAGGACTAGGCGCCAGGACCGCAAAGGGCTGTTAAGCCCTGCTTGAAAATGGGGAGCGAACGTTCCGGTGCCGACGGGCGCCGTGCGAGGAGGCAGCCGGTCATTCCCCAGGCACCCTGGCCGAGCCGTGCGCAGCGCACCCCGGCGCTACGCCTCTTCGTGTGCACGGCCAGGGAGCTGGCCGCGGACACGGTATGAAGGAAGGGTTCCCGCGAGCTACCGAGAAGGCGTCGCGCCCAGGCTCGGAGTCCCCGTGCCCTGAGCCCCCACGCTCGCGCCGCGCCGCGCTTGCAGCACCTGGGCGAGGTACATGCCGGCGACCATGGCGGGCACGAAGACGAGCACTTGCGACGCGCCGCTGGCCAGTGAGGTGAGCGCGGGGCCGGGGCAGTAGCCACCGAGCCCCCAGCCCACGCCGAAGAGGGCCGCGCCCACGAGGAGCTTCGCGTCCAGCTTGCTGGCGGAGAGGGTGGGGAACTTCGCGGCGAACAGGGGCCGCTCGCGCCGGTGGATGAGGGGCCGCAGCGCCGCGTGCACGGCGATGGCACCGCCCATCACGAACGCGAGCCGGAAGTCCCAGGCGCCCGCGACATCGAGGAAGCCGAGGACGTTGGCCGGGTCCGTCATGCCGCTGAGGCCCAGGCCCAGGGCGAAGATGAGGCCACTGAGGAACGCACTGATGGAAGGACGCATGGGGAGCTTTCTCTAGAGGACGTGGCGGACCAGGAAGACAGTGAGGACGCCGGTGGCCATGAAGGTGAGCGTGGCCGCGATGGAGCGCGCGGAGCCGCGGCTGATGCCGCAGACGCCGTGCCCGCTGGTGCAGCCGTTGCCCAGCCGCGAGCCGAACCCCACCAGCAGTCCGGCCCCCACCAGCAGCGAGACGCCGCCCGCGCTCGGGGACGAGGGGGCCGCGAAGGAGCCGGGGCGCAACCACGCCAGCAGCAGGCCCCCGGTGAGCAGCCCACCGAAGAAGAGCACGCGCCAGGCGATGTCACCGCGCACGGGGGCCAGCAGCGAGCCCACCACGCCGCTGATGCCGGCCACCCGGCCGTTGGCCAGGAGCAGAAAGGAGGCGCTCAGTCCGATGAGCGCCCCGCCCAGGAGAGGAAGGAGGATGGAGGAAGTCATGTCCTGGTAGAGCCAGACGCCCCACCCGGGGATTCACGGGAGATTTTCCGCGCGAGGTGGCACCGGCGGCGGAGGTCCCCATGGCAGCAGGCGCCCCCCTGCTTCCCTGCCTGCCCGGACCCGCCTCCTGAATCCTTTTTGCCGCCACCCGGCTCTCACAGTCAGGAGGCTTCGACATGATTTTCCGCCAGCTTTTCGATTCCGAGTCCTCGACGTACACCTATCTCCTCGGCGACGAGGCCACACGCCAGGCCGTCCTCATCGACCCCGTGCTGGAGCAGGTCGACCGCGACCTGCAGCTGGTGAGCGAGCTGGACCTCACCCTCACCCACGTCTTCGACACCCACGTGCACGCCGACCACGTCACCGCGTCGGGCGTGCTGCGTGAGCGCACGCAAGCCACGGTGGTGGGGGGAGCGGGAGGCGCCTCGTGCGCCAACGTCCAGGTGCGCCACGGGGACGAGGTGCGCGTCGGGCAGCTCGTCTTCCAGGTGCTCGCGACACCGGGGCACACGGACGACAGCGTCAGCTACTTCATCGGCGACCGGGTCTTCACCGGGGACGCGCTCCTCATCCGGGGCAACGGCCGCACCGACTTCCAGAATGGAAATGCGGACCAGCTCTACGACAGCCTCACCCGCGTCCTCTTCAGCCTGCCGGACGACACGCTCGTGTACCCGGGCCACGACTACAAAGGCCGCACGGTGACGAGCATCGCCGAGGAGAAGCGGCACAACCCGCGCGTGGCCGGCAAGAGCCGGGAGGAGTTCATCCAAATCATGGACAACCTCCACCTGCCCAAGCCCAGGAAGATTGACATCGCAGTCCCCGCAAACCGCGCCTGCGGCCACCTGACGCCTTCACCGCAAGGGGCCTGAGGCCCCTGCCCCCGCCAGGGAGGAACAACCATGACTCCACACCCCTACCAGGACATCACTGTCTTCCGGCTCGACACGCTCGGCCCCGAGGTGCGACGCATCGACGTGCGCGAGCCGGATGAATACACCGGTCCGCTGGGCCATCTGCCCGGGGCGGAGCTCGTCCCGCTGGGCACGCTGGAGGCGGCCTCCGCCGCGTGGCCACGCGAGGCGCCGCTGCTGCTCATCTGCCGCTCGGGCGGACGCTCCGCGAAGGCGGCGCAGGCGCTTGCCCAACGTGGCTTCAGACACCTCTACAACCTGGCGGGCGGAATGCTCGCCGTGCGCGAGATGCCCGCGAAGCCCCAGGGCTGAGCGCGCGCTCGCGCAAGAACGGACGCCATGCCCATCCTCGGCTTCTCACTCGCGGCGCTCATCGGCCTGTCGCTCGGCCTGCTCGGCGGCGGCGGCTCCATCCTCACCGTCCCCATCCTCGTGTACGTCCTGGGCTTCGGAGCCAAGGAGTCCATCGCCATGGGCCTGGCGGTGGTGGGCGTCACCAGCCTCTTCGGGGCCGCGGGTCACTGGCGCAGGGGCAATCTCCAGTTCCGGGCAGCCCTCGTCTTCGGGGCGGTGGCGATGGCGGGGACGTACGCGGGGGCGCGCCTGTCCGTCTTCATCTCCGGCGCCGCGCAGCTGCTGCTCTTCGCGGCGGTGATGCTCGTGGCCGCCTTCTTCATGTTCCGCAATGGGCGCAAGGAGGCCGCGCTGGCGGCGCGCAAGGAGGCCGTGCACGCGCCCGAGCCCCGCAAGGCGCCCTTCCCCGTCATGGCCGCGGCCGCCCTGGGCGTGGGCGGACTCACGGGACTGGTGGGGGTGGGTGGCGGCTTCCTCATCGTCCCCGCGCTGGTGCTGCTGGTGGGCCTCCCCATGAAGCAGGCGGTGGGCACCAGCCTGCTCGTCATCGCCCTCAACTCCTTCGTGGGCTTCGCCGGCTACCTCGGCCACGTCGAGGTGCCCTGGGTCTACCTGGGCGTCTTCACCGCCATCGCGGTGGCGGGGATTCTGGCGGGCACCTGGGCGTCCCACTTCGTGTCACAGGCGATGCTCAAGCGGGCCTTTTCCGCCTTCCTCGTGCTGATGGGCGTCTTCATCCTCTTCAAGAACCGGGATGCGCTGGCCCAGGTCGTTCACCACGAAGGTCATCAGGAACGTCCTGCCAAGGTGAGCCTCGTCACGCCCCCCAGGGTGACCGTCTCCCCGACGCGGTGAAGTTCCAGCTCGGCGCAGATGTCCGCCTCCCACGCTCGCTGCAGGTGCGCTGGCATTTCGTCGACGAGCTTCACCAGGGGCCCGCCCAGCTCCCGAATCCAGGCCACGATGCCGCTTCCATCACTGGCTTCCACGACGGGGATGTCCAGTTCCTCCACCGCCTCCGTGGAGAAGCCATTCCTCTGGAGGGCTGCGTCCAGGGTGGCGCGGTCCGCGTGACGAAACACCCCGGGGCCGTCGGAGCCTGAGATGGGCAGCGGGACGTCTCGATAGCGCTCGAGCATTCGCCGGGGGAGCGAAGCCCAGGGAACGCGAGCGGGTTCGGCCCACGAGGCGATGACGAGCACGCCACCAGGCTTCAGCGCACGGTGGATGGACTGGAGGGCCCGCTCTGGCGCGCGCATGTACATCAGGCCCCAGCGCAACGTCGCCACGTCGAAGGACTGCTCACCGGCCTCGAGCGCTTCGGCGTCAGCCACCTGGAACCCGATGTTCTTCAAGCCTTCACGACTCGCCCTCTCGCGAGCGATTTGCAGCACGCCCTCCCCCATGTCGGTCGCGAGCACCCAGCCGTGCGGCCCCACCCGGTGGGCCGCGGGCAGGGCGGGTTCGCCACGGCCGGAGGCGATGTCCAGGACGCGCATCCCCGTCGAGACGCGCCCCAGGTCGAGCATGCGCTCACTCACCGGACGGGTGAGCCGAGCCTCCATCTCATCGTGACGGCGCCAGAACCCGACCGCCCGGGCCCGGGCCGCCTCCTCCTGCTGCTTTCGCTCGACGTCATCCATGCCTGCGCCCCTCTCGACCGGGTTGGGAGCGAGGATACAGGCCGGATTCCCGTCGTCACACGGGCGATGCGCTCACGCCTGCCGCTCGCGGCTTCCCATTGCGCGCGTGTCGGCCTGGAGCTTCCGTCCGCACCCGCACCAGCGTGCCATGTGCGGCTGCCGGTGCCGTCACCGGCCGGCGCGCGAGCCGCGAGCCATTCCGGCGACGCTTGCGCAGCCACCACAGCGTCACGGCGGCGACGGCCACCAGCGCGCCCAGGCGCGTCAGCGACGGAAACAGCGGCGATGGATCACGAATGACCAAGAGGGCCTCCCGAGCAAGGACGGGCCCCGGTGTGCACCCGGGATGCCACTCTCCGCCCCTCGTGAGGCCGGGCGGTTGCGCGCCGGCAGCGGCCTCCGGTGCTCCAGACTGGCGCACCGGATTGGCGCAATCGCTCCATCCTGGGGCCCCCGTCACACGTCCGCGCTGCTCCGCAGGCGCTTCTCCAGGAAGCGACGTTCCGTGTCGTTCCTCGCGAGGCCCAGCGCCACCCTGAAGTGCTTCCGCGCGGCCTCCCGATGGCCGCGACGCAGCTCCAACTCCCCCAGCGCCGCGGGATGGAACGGATAGCGGGCCAGCCGTTCGGAATCGGCTATCGCATGCAGCGCCTCCAGCCCGCGCTCGGCGCCGTCGCGCTCTCCGATGGCAATTGCACGGTTGAGCGCAACGACGGGCGACGGAGCCAGCGCCATCAGCCTGTCGTACAGCGACACGATGGCCCGCCAGTCCGTCTCCTCCAGGCTTCGAGCGCTCGCGTGCGTCACGGCAATCGCCGCTTCGAGGTGATACGGCGTCACCTCCTCCCCCGACGCCGAGCGCTCGAAGAGCGCGAGCCCCTCCTCCATGCGTCGAGCATCCCAGTGCGTCCGGTCCTGGTCCACGAGCGCGCTCAGCTCCCCTTCGGAGTCGAGCCGCGCCGGGAGCCGCGCCGCATGGAGCCACATGAGCGCGGCGAGCGCATACGTGGTGGGCGTCGCGGCCGGCGGGTGTTCGAGCAGCAACGCAGTGAGGCGCATGGCCTCTTCGCACAGCTCCACGCGCACCGCAGCCTTCGCGGAGGCGCCGTGGTACCCCTCGCTGAACAGCAGGTACAGCGCGCGACGGACCGTGGAGAGGCGCGACTCGAACTCGGCATCCCTCATGTCGAACAACGTCCGCGCGCCCGCCAGCACCTTCTTCCCTCGGGAGATGCGCTTCTCGATGGCCGCGTGCCCCGTCAGCAGCGCGCTCGCAATCTCACTCGCGCCGAAGCCGCACAGGATGTTGAGGATGAGCGCGAGCTGCGCTTCCTCGGGCAGTCGCGGATGGCAGCACGAGAACATCATCCGGAGCTGCTCGTCGCGAATCGTGTTCGCGGTGAAGGCCTCGTCAATCAGGGGCGCGAGCGTCCACTCCGTCTCGAGCAGCCGGCCCAGCTCGGGCGCGAAGGTGCGCGCCGTGCGCTCGCGCCGGACGATGTCGAGCGCGCGGTTCTTCGCCGCCGCCATGAGCCACGCGGACGGATTCTCCGGAACGCCGCGAGCCTTCCACGCCTCCATCGCCCGGCAGAAGGCGTCCTGCACGACGTCCTCCGCCAGCGACAGGTTGTGCACGCCGAAGATGCGCGTCAGGGCGGCGACCATCCGCCCCGACTCGCGGCGGAAGAAGTGCTCGTTGAGCTCCAGCAGCGTCGCCACGGGTCAACCCGCGCGCGCGTAGCGGAGCGTGACGTTGCCCGCCGGGTGCCGCTTCACCTCCAACAACTCCAGCGGCGTGCGCTTCGACACGCCGCTGATCATCGGCAGGCCGCTTCCGAGGAGGACCGGGTTGACGATGAAGTGATACTCGTCAATCAACCCGTGCTCCGTGAGCTGAGACACGATGGAGCCGCTCCCGAAGATGAGGATGTCCTTGCCGGGCTGCCGCTTCATGGCCTGGACTTCACGGGGGTCGAGCTCCGAGACAAGGCGGGAGTTCTTCCACGTCACCTCCTTCCGGCTCCGGGAGAAGACCACCTTCGCCACGTCGTTCAACCAGACCGCCAGGGAATGGAACTCCGGAGACTGCCGCCCAGGACTGTGGGGGTCGGGCGCGGTGGGTCCTTCGGTGAGGACCCTGGGCCAGAAGCCCTCGAAGTTCTCATACGTCCGCCGCCCGAACAGGAGGGTGTCGAAGCCCGGCATGGCGTCCACGGCGCCCTTGTCGATCTCCGCGTCCGGCACGGCCCAGTCCAGGCCCCCATCGGCTCCAGCGAAGTACCCGTCCGCCGACACCCGGTTGAACACCACGATGCGTCGCGTGCTCATGACAGCGGCCCCTCCATCACCGGGCGCACTTCCACGGAGCCGGCGCCCTCCAACATGGGGCAGCCCTTCGACAGCTCCACGGCCTGCTCCAGGTTCTTCGCCTCGACGACGATGAAGCCCAGGACCAGGTCCTTGGACTCGGCATAGGGCCCGTCGGTGACCACCTTCTTCTTCCCGCGGACCACCGCGCCCGAGCGCTCGAGCGGCTGCCCCGGGTCCTTCAGGTGCCCCTTGGCTTCCAGCTCGCGTATCCACGCCAGCCATGCCTGCATGCTCCGCTGCGCGCGCTCGGGCGTGCCCATGGCCTCGCGCTGGTCCGCCTCGGTCGTCCGGAACAGATAGATGAACCCACTCATGGAATGACCTCCCGTGTCGCACCCTCTGTCGGGTGCTTTCAGGCCCTCAACGTGTGAGTGGACGGCCCCCGGACATCTATTTTTCGGCGCTCCACCCCAGGCGGGGAGCCGGGCCCCCGCTCAGGATGCCGCGCCCACCGTATCCCCTGAAGCGGAGAGCACCTCGCGCAGCCGGACGATGTCCACGGGCTTCACCACGTGCTCGTCGAACCCGGCCTGGATGGCGCGAGCCCGGTCCTCCTTCAGGCCGTAGCCCGTCAGCGCAATGAGCCGCGGCCCGCGCCCCGTCTCGGAGGACGCACGGAGTGCCCGGGCCACCGCGTAGCCGTCCAGCCCCGGCAGGCCGATGTCCAGGAGGACGACGTCGGGCCGCAGCTCGCGCGCCTTCTCCAGCCCGGACGGTCCGTCCTCCGCCTCGTGGACCGTGTGGCCGTCCGCCTCCAGCAGCTCGCGCACCAGTTGGCGGCTGTCGGCGTGGTCCTCCACCAGCAGGATGCGGCGCGCTACGCCGGGGCCCTCCGCGCCAGCTCGGGGATGCTGCGACTCCGCCACCGCGCCCCGGGGCAGGCGCACCGTGAAGGTGCTCCCGCGCGAGGCGCCCTCGCTGCGCGCCTCCACGGTGCCCCCGTGCAGCTCCACCAGGCGCTTCACCAGCGTGAGCCCCACGCCCAGCCCGCCCTGCGAGCGGTCCAGGGTGCCGTCCGCCTGGAAGAACAGGTCGAAGACGCGCGGCAGCACCTCCGGCGGCAGGCCCACGCCAGTGTCGGAGACCTCCAACACCACCTGCTCCGCGTCCACGTGCGTGCGCACGATGACGCGGCCTCCGTCCGGCGTGTACTTGAGGGCGTTGGACACCAGGTTGGTGACCACCTGGCCCAGGCGGTTCTCATCGCCTTCCATCACCGCCGGCTCGGCCTTCACGTCGAGCTGGTGCGCCTGCATCCTCCCGGAGGACTCCAGCGCGGCGACGGCGCGGTGCACGCACTCGCCCAGGTCCATGGCGCCCTTCTGGAGGGTGATGCGGCCGCTGCTGACGCGGGCCACGTCGAGCAGGTCATCCACCAGTCGGGCCAGGTGGAAGGCCTGCCGCTCCACCAGCGCCCGGGTCCGCTCGCGGCGCGCCTCGTCGCGGGCGATGGAGAGCACCTTCACGCCGCTGGTGATGGCGGACAGGGGGTTGCGCAGCTCGTGCCCCAGCATGGCCAGGAACTGGTCCTTGGCGCGATTGGCGGCCTCGGCCTCGGCGCGCGCGGCCTCGGCCTCGCGCATCTTCGCGCGCAGGGCCTCCTCCCGCTCGGCCACCAGCGCGGTGGTGCGTGCGAGCGCCACCCTCACCTCCTCCAGCTCGGAGATGCCGGTGGTGGACAGGCGCGTGAAGGCGGCGGGCGTGGCCGCGCTGTCCGTCGCCGCGCGGGCCAGGGCCCTCAGCGGGTGGGTGATGCGGCGCCCCATCAGCGTCGCCCAGCCCGCGGCGACGGCACAGCACACCAGCCCCGCCACCAGCAACGAGAGAAACGAGCGCTCCATGGGGGCCGAGAAGATGGCGCGAGGCGCGGAGAAGACCATCGTCCAGGGCACCACCTGCGAGCGCGCCACCGCCGAGTAGGCCTTCATGCCGTCCGCCGTCACCGAGGGGAAGAACCCCTCACTGCCGGCCGCGCGCATGCTCTCGATGAACGCCACCGGCGCCACCTTGCCGACGAGGCGCTCCGCGGCGCGGCTGCGCGAGAGAATGACGCCCTCTTCGTCCACCAGCGTGCCGACCCAGTCCGGGGGGATGCGCTGCTCGGTCCAGAGCTTGCTGAAGTGCTGCATCGAGTAGTGCGCGAGCAGGACGCCGGTGATGCGCTCCCCGCTGAGCACCGGCATCGCCACCACCACCGTGGGCGGCCCCTGCATTCGCGCGAAGGGGTAGTCCGAGATGACCGGGCGGCCCGTCTCCAGCACCCTTCGCAGATAGGGGCGGTCGACCGGACTGGGGACGCTCTCCCCGAAGGGCCGGTCGGTGGTGAAGTGCGTCCGCCCGTCCACGTCCACCAGCGCCAGCAACGTCCAGGGCTGGCGTGAGTGCACGACGGCCTTGCACGTCGCGTAGAAGGTCTCCAGGTCGCCACGTGACAGGGTCTCTGCGTGGGAGAGGACCTCCAGCGCGCGGATGGACTGCCCCAGTTCGCGGTCCACCGCCAGCGCCAGGGCCCGGGCCGTCTCGCGCATGCCCTGCTCGCGGGCCGCGCGCTGCGAGACGGCGAAGCGGTCCAGGACTCCCGCCGTGAAGACGACCAGGGGAATGAGCAGCCCGAGCGCGAGCCAGGCCAGATGGAACCGTAATGGACGCGCCTTCATCGACCTGCTTCCAGGAGGGACTCGAGCATGAGGGGAGGTCGGCGCCACCTCGCGGCGGCGCCCCGCGCATCCTGCCCGGCTTCACAGCCACCACCTACCCTCCCGCGCGGGACTGGCACGGGTTGAACAGTCCATCCCAGGCGACCAGGTTGCCGACCCGCACGTGGGGTGTCGGCGGACACGTCGCCATCCGCGATATCCTGAGGCCCGTCCCGCCCGAGCGGGGAAAAGGGGCCGCCGTGAGACTCGCGCCATGGATGCTGAGTGCCGTACTCATGGTGCTGGCCGGCTGCGCGCCCACCACCTTGAGCCCCATGGGCATCCGGATGGTGCCCGGCAGCCTGGACCACGTGACGGCGCGCGCAGGCCTGCGCACCGGGCCCCGGTTGACCGTGCCCCTCCAGGCCCCCGAGGACTTCGAGGGCAACCGCGCGCCCTTCTCCTCGCCTCAGTGGAGCGTGGCGTACGACGCGGACCTCCTCATTCCGGTGGGCGCCAACACCCGTGTGCATGTCGGCTTCCAGGGCGAGGTGGGCTGCGACGAGATTGAAGCCACCTGCCCCGTCCCCGTGCCCGGCTATGGCCTGTCCATGGGCCTGTCCCACTACTTCCAGCTCGGCGACGTGAGCGTCGCGCCCGCGGTGATGCTGCGCGGGGCCACGGACTTCGGCCTGGGCACGGTGGGAGGCCCCGGCAGCATGATGGGCGTGGAGGCCTCCCTGTCGCTCGCGGTGCACCTGGACGACACTGCGCTGGGGGTGGTGCCCTTCCTCGGCGTGCACCGGCTCATCATCTCGGAGCGCACGGCCTCGGCCACCTACGGAGGCCTGGCGCTCGCGGGCCACTTCGAATTGGGCGACGGCGAGTTCATCGAGCTCACCGCCGGCGCCGGCCGTGTGGACATGCGCGGCGTGGAGCCCTGGTGGGCGCCCATCTTCGGCATCCGTGGCGGCCCCTGAGTCCGAGGTCAACGTCGACTGCCGCATGGTTGCCGGGCCGGCGCGTTGACGCTCTCTCGGACGGGGGCGCACAGTCAGACGCGCCATGAGCATGAATCCCCCCTCGTACCAGGCGTGGCTGGAGTCCTTCGCCGCCGAGCACGGCGCCTCCGCGGGCACCATCCACCTGCAGCGCGGAGAGGACCTGGAGCTGGTGGCGGCCCTCAACATCCCGCCGCCCGTGCTGAATGCCGTCCGCCACGTGCCACACGGCAAGGGCATGGCCGGACTGGCACAGGTGCGCAGGGCGCCGGTGCAGACGTGCAACCTGAAGGAGGATGCCACCGGCCGCGTCAAGCCGGGCGCGAAGGCCGTGGATGCGCGCGCGGCGGTGGCGCTGCCCGTGCTGGACGGCACGGGGCAGGTGCGCGCGGTGGTGGGCATCGCCTTCATGACGGAGGGAGAGATTCCCGCCGAGCGCGAGCAATCGTTGATGTCCGCCGCGGCCCGGCTACCCTTCGGGGATGCTTGAGCCCGCACGGCAGCTGACGCCCCCGGAGACACAGCGTGCACGCGCCGTCGCGGGCTGGGTGGCCTTCTGCGTGCTGCTGCTGGCCCTGGTGTTGGTGCCCTTCGCTCTCTTCGGCGCCGACGTGGACGCGGTGGCCCAGCGCTTCCTCTCCGCGCGCCCTCCGGCGTGGCAGGTGTCGCTGGTGCTGGGAGGCCTGCTGGCTGGAGACATCCTGCTGCCCGTGCCCTCCAGCCTCGTGAGCACCGCGGCCGGAGGGCTGCTGGGCTTCTGGGGCGGATTGGCCACCAACTGGCTGGGGATGATGGTGGCCTGCGTGCTGGGCTACGGCCTGGGCGCGAGGGCGGGGACGGTGGCGCTGCGGCGCATGGCGGGCGACGCGGAGGTGGCGCGGCTGGCGCGCGCCTCCGAGCGGCTGGGCCCCTGGTTCCTGCTGGTGTTCCGCGCGGTGCCGGTGCTGGCGGAGGCCTCAGTCGTCTTCGCGGGCACCAGCCGCATGTCCCGGCGGAGCTTCTTCACGGTGTGCGCCCTGTCCAACCTGGGCGTGTCCGCCACGTACGCGGCCCTGGGCGCCACGGCGGCACAGCTGGAGTCCTTCCTCATCCTGTTCGCGGGCATGGTGCTGGTGCCCGGCCTGGCGCTCGCGTGGGTGCGCCGCCGGAGCCGCGCGCCCGGGGCTTCACGCTGAGTCCCGAAGCGCCCGCACGGGTGAGCTCGCGGGACGCGAGACGCGCAATGGGCGCTACGTTCGGCCGTCCTGAAGACACAGCCCGGAGTCTCCCCGCACGATGTTGTTCCCGACCCTCGTCATTGGACTGTCGCTGACCGCCACCAACCCCTGGGCGCAGATGGCGGAGCAGGACCTGAAGGCCATGCGCCAGGCCATCCTGGAGAACCACCCGGGGCCGGTGGACCCGCTCAACCCGTCCTTCAAGCAGTGGCTGGACGGTGGCTATCGACAGGCGCTCACCCGTGCCCGGCAGGCCCGCTCCTTCGGCGGCTATGACTTCGCCATCCGCTACTACGCCGCGGGCTTCCGGGACGGTCACCTCCGTGCGGGCGCCCATGTCGCGCCCCTCCGTGCGTCGTGGCCCGGCTTCATCCTCTCGCTGCGCCAGGGCCGGTACGTCGTCGCGAGCGTGGACGAGAAGGACCCGGCGCAGGACACGCTGCCCGCCGTGGGCAGCGAGCTGCTCGACTGCGACGGCCGGGCCGCTCAGCAGATGCTGGAGCAGGACGTGCTGCCCTTCGCCGCTGGCGCGGACATCGAGTCGCTGCGGATGAAGCTCACCCCCATCCTGCTGCAGGACGTGGGCAACCCCGAGGTGAAGCCGCCCTCCCAGTGCCGCGTGAAGACGGGCACCGAGGTGCGCACGGTGACGCTGCGCTACCGGCCCATTCCCACGGAGGAGCACGAGAAGAAGCTGCAAGGCGCGGCGTTCGGCCCGACGCCCTCCTTCGGCACGCACACGTTCGGCAAGAGCGGTGTCTGGGTCTCCATCCCCACCTTCGGCCCGCGCGAGGGCTCCGCCGACTTCGAGGCCATGCGCTCGCTGGTGCAGCAGGCCGGCTCCTGGGGCGGCGCGGAGGTGCTGGTGTTCGACGTGCGCGGCAACACCGGCGGCAACTCGGCGTGGGGCAAGCAGCTGGCCCAGGGGCTCTTCGGGGAGGCGCTGGTGAAGGCGCGCTACGAGGACGACCCGAAGGCCCGCGCCGTCTACGTGGACTGGCGGGCCTCGGCGGACAACGTGCGCTACCTCGGAGAGATGACCGCGCAGCTCGGGCGTCAGTTCGGCAAGGACAGCCACGAGGAGAAGTGGGCAGGCGCGGTCGCGAAGGGCCTCGCAGAGGCCCGGCGCTGGGGCCAGCCGCTCTGGAGTGAGAAGGAGGACGCCTCCTCCACCCCGCCCTCCTCGGAGCCCGCCAATCCCGTGCGCACGCGCGTGTATCTGCTCACGGACGGCCGCTGCGGCAGCGCGTGCCTGGACTTCGCCGACCTGATGCTGAGCCTGCCCGGCGTCACGCACGTGGGCCTGCCCACCTCCGCGGACTCCGTCTACATGGAGGTCCGCGCAATGGACCTTCCGTCGGGCACGACGCGCATCATTGTCCCCATCAAGGTCTACCGGAACCGTCCGCGCGGCCACAACGAGCCGTATGTCCCGGCGCGCCGCTTCGACGGCGACATCGGTGACACCGCCGCCGTGGAGCGCTGGCTGCTGGAGCAGGACGCCGCGCGGGACGCAGCGAACTGATTCAGGACGCGGGAAGACACTGCACTCCCTCTCCGGGTGGCGGACTCGCGGAAGGAACCTTCCTTCCACCGCGGTCGGCCGCCGGGGGGGCTCCTCACTTCGACATGTGCGGTGTGCCGCATCAGGACTGATGCCGCCGCGAGGAGTCTGCGGACATCCCACGACCCCTGCGGGCTGGCCCCTGCCATTCACGATTCGCATCCGCGTGGTTCCTCAGCCTATTTGAGACTCAGGAACCGGCCTCTCCGTGTCGTGTCGGACTCTTCTGGTATTCCCGGCCTAAGCTCGTGGGAACGCACCCGGCCCCGGAGGACGTGGATGAGAGCGCCTGGAGTCATCTGGTTGTTGCTGGCGCTTGCTGTCTCAGGCTGCTCGACCACGCGGGTCGTGCGCCTGGACACCGGAGACGGACCTCCGGTTGTCCACACGCCCTTCGAGGAGGAGGACAGCACCGGGCCCGTGGAGCTGGACGACGATGAATTCGAGGAGGCTGTAGTGGAGCTCGCCCGGGACGTGCGGCCCTTCGCAAATCCCCTCCGAGAGGCTCGCCAGCTTTTCGGAGTCCCCGAGAGAGGCGGCGTGTACCTGTACCAGCACCGGGGCCCTCGACTCATCCCTCAGGAAGAGGAGACGGCCCCGGACGGCCTGCGCCTCCTGGAGTCATACGCGGATGACGAGCTGACGCGCGCCTATGGCCGCTGGTGCGAGCGCAAGTCTCAGCCCGGCGACTGCCTGCGTCTGCTGGGAGAAGGCCCTCTGCTGGCCAGCGACGGCAAGTACTCGCTGGCCATGGCCATCGCCATGGACTCGGTCTGGGATGAGACCACCGAGGCGCTGAAGGACATGGCGGACCCGCAGGCGCTCATGGCAACGGTGACCGCCTCCGTCAGCATGTACCTGCTGCTCTGGTCGCTGCCCGAGCCAGTGAGCAAGGGTCTGGCGGCCCTGATGACGGCCTCGGCCATTGCCTACCTGGGCGTGGACACGGTGTGGCGACTGCTGGACGGGTGGATAGCGCTGGTGCGCGAGGTGGACCGGGCCACCACCTTCGCGCAGCTCAGCGAGGCTGGTGAGGCGTACGGCGAAGTCCTCGGGGAGAACGCAGCGCGCATCTTCGTCATGCTGGCCACCGCGGTCATTGGGAACACGGCGGGCCTGGCGGCGAAGGCATCGGGGTTGCCGGGCTCGGCGCAGGCGGCGGTCGCGGTGGAGACGCAGGCGGGCTATCAGTACGTGGCCATCGGGAGCGTGAAGTCGGTGGCAATGGCGGCCGAGGGCTTCACCATCGCGCTGGCCCCCAACGCGGTCGCCATGGCGGCCCGGGGAATGCGCGGCGGCCGGACCAGGGACCATCACCTCGCGACGGACAAGAACAGTGTGTCCACCGCGCGCGGAGGGCCTTGGACGCCCCGGTTCAAGAGACTCTTCAAGAAGGCCGGGATGGAGCTGAAGGACCCTGAGAACATCGTGCCGGTCGAGGGCCACAATGGGCCCCATCCGCAGAAGTACCACGAGCGGGTCTTCAGTCGGCTGAACAGTGCAACCGCAGGCTGTCGCTCGGTGGATGAGTGCCGCAAGCTCCTGACGAAGGCGCTTCAACAGCTGGCCAAGGAAGCTGTCACGAAAGGGACGGACATCAACAGGCTCCTGACCGAGCGCCAGCAGCGGTAGAACCGCACCATGCCGACTCGATTCTTCGACCTTGCCGAGAACGTTCAAGCCGGGAACTGGTACCTGGGGGACCCCGAGGACGAACGTGGCCAGGAAGTGGAAGACCCCTGGATCTTCAGGGCCGGACGGCCCGTCCAGGTCAAAGGCCCTCTGAAAATACCCGTCGACGAACCAGGCAAGGCGCTGGACTTCTCCATGGCGGGCGTGGGCGTGACGCCTGTGGTCCACGTCAGGGTGGCGGAGATCTTCAAGGAACTGGCCCCCAATGACGTGCAGTTCATCCCCGTGTCCATCCAGGGGCACCCGGACCAGTACCTCATCCTCGTGGCCACGAAGCTCATCCGCTGCATCGACGACGCAGCGTCCAAGGTGCAGCGATGGAAGCCGGAAGACGGACTGCCCGAGAAGGCAGGTCAGTACTACGCCGTCGATGACATGCGCATCGACCCCAGGAAGTTGGGAGATGCCAAGCTCTTCCGCACGGAAGGCTGGGACATCGCCCTCATCGTGTCCGAGGACATCAAGCAGGCCTTGGAGCGCGCGAAGGCTACCGGCGTGAAGTTCACGCAGGTGTAGCCCGTGCAAACGGCCCCCTTGTTCTCCGAAGCGCGCTCACACCAGGAGGCAGGGGTCTTGACAAGGGGTCGGGACACCGAGCGCCTCCAGGCATTCACGGATATACGCCGAGGCAAAGCCATCAACCGACATGCCTCAATGGCGCGGGTCATTGCAAGGGGACGAGAACGCCTGACATCCACGAAGCAAGCAATTGCGAAGGAGCTCTGCTCTCCCTATTGACCAACCATACCGTCTGGCTTCACAGTTGGCGCGCTTCCTTCTCCTAACAACGAGGTCCGAATGCGTTCAGGATTGGCCGTGCGCCGCTGGGCTATTGCAAGCGCGATGTCGCTGCTGATGGGTTGCGGTCCGGAAGTACTCGAGGAGAAGCAAACGCAGGAGCCGGTCACCTCCGGCGAGCAGGAGATGGTCGGCGGCAGTTGCTATCCGGGCGAGGAGCTGTGCAACGGGGTGTGTACCGACACCTTCAGTGACGTCAACAACTGTGGCTGGTGCGGTCACAGGTGCTGGGCTGTCCCTTCGGCGATGTGCTATTCTTACACATGCTACCAGTGCGATTACGATGGCACGAATTGCGTCGCCATCTAATCAAACTCACGCGGACCGGGGCCTCCTGGCGGACGTGCATCGCCAGGGGGGGCCAGGGACACGGCCGCCAGTGCCCCCATGAGGATGTGCAGCTGAGCCCCGGCTCCCCCATGCAGGTGCGGAGGAGGTGCGCGTGGCGCCCCAGGCAGCGGCGAGGAGGGAGCCGCTGAAGGAGAAGACGCCGCGAGTGCGGTCACGAAGCGGGCCCTGACATCCATGTCCGCTGGAGCGCCATGCCCACGTGCCAGACCTGGCACGTTATGCCCTCCGTCATCGCGCCCGGCGGAGCCCTGACTGCTTCAACCTGATGATTTCACTTCGGGTTCCTCCCTCCGCGCGCCCTGGTCCCACGCTTGCTCATGTGACTCCCCGCACCCGCCACGAAGCGCGAAGGCGCTCGCGGCTCAACAGGAGCGACACATGCAGAAGCAGCTGCTCGGAGGTCTGGTGTTGTTGGCGATGACGGGTTGCGGTGAGGACCCGCGCGCACCGGAGGACACGGCGGAGGAGCTCGCCCGGAGCCAGAATGCTCTCGTGGGAGACATCCACTCCATCCGGGGCGACACGGTGTGCCCGCCGAATGAGTACCTGATGCCCGTCGCGGAGGCGCGTGCCCACCAGGAGACCCTCTGCGCGCAGCTCGGCAGCTTCGACCTCATCCGGCTGGCGGGTGGAGGTACGCTGGCGGGGCCCGCCTACGGTTGCACCGTGCAGGACCTCGACGTCCGCACGCCGGGAGCCAGCCTCTGCATGCCGCGACCCCTGCCGGCCTGGTTCAAGTCGCAGGGAGACAACCTGTGCCCGGCGAACGCGGCCCTCATGAGCCCGGAGACCGCGGTCGCCAGACGCACGGAGCTGTGCGCCTACCTGGGCCGGTGGGACATCGTCCGGCTGTCGGGAGGCGGCTCGATGGTGGGCTCCGGCGCGGGCTGCGTCATCCGGACGCAGGACACGCAGCCCATGGGGTGGTCGCTCTGCGAACCCACGGGCTTCCCCTTCTCCGTGGTGGCCGCGGAGGGCCCGTGCGCGCCCGGGACGGCCGAGCTCTCTCCGAACGAGGCCCGTGCCCGGCAGGCTGAAATCTGCGCCACGCTCGGCAAGTGGGACATCCAGCGGCTCTCCGGGCGGGGAACGATGAAGGGCCCGGGGGCAGGCTGCGTCATCAAGGACTGGGAACCCAACCCCGTCGGCGCGACGCTGTGCAAGACGCTCCCGTGACGTAAGGAATTGAAGCGGAATGCCTCCACGGGCTCGAACCCGTGGAGGCGGCAGGGCCTGACTCCCGCTTCAGGGGCGGCCGGGCCAGGAGCGCTGGCCATTGACGCGGTACGGGACCTGGAGCTCCTCTCACTCCTCCCGCAGCGTGAAGCTCCATTCACCGGTCCGGATCGAGCTGCCCGAGGACATGAACACGGTATAGGTGCCAGTCACCGGAGCGGTGAACCGGTACCGCAGCGACGTGTGGTCCGGCGCGTAGGCCACCGCCGAGGCAACGCCTGTCGACTCCAGGAGGTAGGTCCGGCCCGCCTGGAGCACGACGGAGAAGGTGTCCGAGTCGGCCCCCGACTGGAGCGCGCCGGAGGCCGAGGCCGGCAGCGTCAGCGGCGTGGCCCCGAGCTCGTCGTCCCCGTAGTCGTCGGTGCCAATCCGTTCCACCCGCAGCGTGAAGGTGTAGGAAAAGCCCGCGCGGTGGACCAGCATGGCGATGGGCTCCGCGGCCCGAGCATCGATGATGTAGCCATTCGGCTGGCTCAGCCGGGGGACCCAGCCGCTCGGAGCCTCCAGGTTCATGCCGCAGTCCGGCTCGCAGGTGACGCGATAGATGCCGTCCGCGTCGGCCATGAAGCTGATGGCGTCGACTTCATACTCCTCGTGGAGCAGCCCCGTGACGGTGCTGCCCACGGCGATGCGGGTGGCCGTGGCCGCCGTGTCGCCATGGTCATCCAGACCCAGGTCCTCCAGCAGGAACGGGAAGGTGCTGCCCCAGGCGGAGGCGTTGGAGAGCTGCACGTAGTAGGGCCCGGCCGTCGTCACCTCGTAGTAGACCTTGTAGCCCCCGACGAAGTCCCAGCGCTTCAGCTCCGTCCCGGCGGCATTCGTGATGCGCACGAGGCCCTGCGACGCGATGCGGTAGACGTGGCCGGCCACTCCGGTGAAGGACAGCACGTCCACATCGGTCCGTGACTCCATGCGCACGGGGACCTCGGTGCCGGGCGTCAGGGGCGTCGCGCCCGTCGTCACGTCCGCATGCTGGTCGGCCCCCAGGTCCTCCAGCCGGCAGCGGTACGTCACCGGGGCGGGCACCTCCACGTAGCTCACCTCCACGAACCAGCTCGCCTCGCCCGCGGCCTTCACGCCCACGGCGACCCCGTTGAGCACGTTGGACGTGGAGTCCACACGCGCGCCCAGCGCCGTGCGTGCCTCGAGCCGCGGGCTGCTGCCGTTGCCCGGGTCGCAGGTGAAACGGTAGCCATGGCCCGCGACGGAGCGGAAGGTGAAGACGTCCACGTCGCCTTCGTACCCGAGCGTCACGTCGAAGGACTCGGCCGAGGGCTGGCGCACCGTGGCCGTCGCCAGCGCGTTGCCATGGTCGTCCACCCCCGCGGGGGACACCTGGAGGGAATACGCCCCCACCCGCCCGGCCAGCGCCCCGGAGACCTCCACGAAGAGGACCGTGGGCTGCTGGACCGGCCTCACGAGCAACCGCGCCGGCACCGCCGCGCCCTGACTGACGGCGGACCCCACCACCGCCCCCGAAGCGTCCATCAACCGCACCGCGCAGTCGGGCATCGTCCGGGGCGTGCAGCGCACCTCGTAGAAGTGCATGGCCTGCGCGGTGAAGGTGAAGACGTCCCGGTCCGCCACGCCCGCGGTGGGGAGCTGCACCGCCCCCTCCACCTCCTCGCCATCCGCGGCCAGCGCGGTGGCGTCTTCCGGTGAGTCGCCGTGCTCGTCCAGCCGCATCGCCGGGGTGACCTGCTCGCAGGTGATTCCGGCGGCCTCTTCCCACTCGGCACAGCGGCACCGCGGCTTGCCGTCATCCGCGAAGCAGAGGCCGGCGGAGCACTCGACGTCGGCGCAGACCTCGGCGTCGTCACCGGAGCTACAGCCGGCGAGCACGACGAGGAGGGCCGCGGTCAGCGGCCCGAGGGCATTCCGGGAAGAGGAACGGAACAGGGACATGACGGGACTCGACGAGGAAGAAGGAAGCGGACCGGGGCTACAGGCCCCGCACCGTGGACACCTGCACGCCGAAGCCTTCCGTGCCCACGTAGAGCCGGGTGGAGTCGGGGTGGAAGGTGATGGACCGGACCGACTTGCCGGTCATCCCGGCGCTGATGTCGGTAAAGGCGGAGAACACGCTGGGAGACACGGTGGCGCGCCACAGGCCCGTCGGGCCTCCCGCGAAGGCATTATCCTCGGGAGCGTCGATGAGGTGGACGACACGCCCTTGCGACAGCACCGCTCCCAACTGCCCGCCGTCTCCGCGTCCACTGAAGACCCCCCGCGGACTGGCCACGAGCACCATGCCATTGCTGGCCACCGCGACCTGTCCGAACGGCGACGTGTAGTCGGACGTGAACCGGCCCGCGAGCGTCCACTGCGTGCTGTCCGGGGTGAGCGCGAACAGGGCCCCCTGCTGCGTGACGTAGAGGGTGAAGGAGGGCCCCGGCCCCGCCACCGCGAGCCCCGTGGCCAGCCCGGACGTGAGGCCCGCGTTCATCTCGGCCCAGGTGTCGCCGCCATCCCGGGACACCTGCACGCCCACGTCCGTCGCGGCGTAGACGGTGGGAGGCGCCGTGGGCAGCACGGCCAGGTCCCACACCTTTCCCTGCGGACCCGCGGCCTCCCAGGTGCCACCTCCATCCCGCGAGCGGCGCAGCCCGGACGCGGAGGCCGCGAAGACGAAGCGGCCGTCGGCGCTGCCCACCCGCACCACCGTGACGGGAGGAGGCACCTGCTCCCAGGGCACCGCCTTCCACAGGTCCCCGTCGTCCAGGCTCTCGAAGAGGCCGCCAGTCGTCCCCGCGAAGAGGTGTCCGGAGCGCGAGCCGTCCACGGCCAGCGCGATGACATCCGCGGCGGGCAACCCCGTGTTGGAGGCCGTCAGTCCGCTCCCGACAGTGCCCCGGAACACGCCAACGCCCGCCGTCGCGGCGAGCACCCGTCCCCCCGTCACGTTCATCGAGTTCACCGCCATCGCCGGAGGCAGGCCCGCCACGGGCTGCCAGGTGACGCCCGAGTCCACGGAGAGCCGCAGCCCGGCGGACGTGAGGAGGTGGAGCCGCCCGGCCTGGCTGGCGTCGGGGAAGAGAGAGAGAACCCCGGCGGTGCCGTTGAGCCGCACGGGCGCCTTTCCCGGGTCCAACCGGTAGAGGCCCTGCGCCGTGCCGGCGTAGAGCGAGTCCGCCGCTCCCGGCACCGGGGCAAGACACGTCACCGGCACTTCCGTGCGCCAGCCCCACGTCCACGAGTAGTACTGCGTCCCCGTCGCGAGCCGGAACACCCCCGCCGAGGTGGCCATGTAGATGCGCGCCGGAGTCGTCGCGTACATGGACCGAACGACCTCCGCGTCACCGGTGCCGACGAAGAGCCTCTCCCAGTTGCTTGCCCCCGGCGCCAGCCGCATGAGCTCAAGGGCCTGCAGCAACAGCAGCGCACCGTCGGGGGCCAGCAGCAGGCTCCCGCTGTAGCTGAAGAACTGGAAGACCCGCGACCAGCGCTCCCCGAGGTCGGCGCTCACGAGGAGGATGTCGCCGACCATCGTATAGAGCAGCCCCGAGGACGGGTGCTGGACCAGGACCTCCAACGTCTGCCCTCTCATGCTCTCGACGGGCTGCCACGTGGCACCGCCATCCCGGCTGCGCTGCAGCCCGGCCCCGGCCACGGCGGCGAGCACGTGCGAGGCGTCCGCGGGGTTCACCCACAGCCCCCGGACATTGCCTCCGAGCAGCCCCGCCCGCTTCTCCACCCAGGGCACGTCGATGCGCATGGCCCCGGAGAGGACGGTGACCCCGCCGACCGCGTTGCGCACCTCCACGTCATGGGTGCCCGGGGGCAGGGGCGGAATGGACGCGGTGATGCGCGTCTCCTCGCGGTTGATGGAGGGGTACGTCACCTTCACGCCGCCGATGAAGACGACGGGCGAGGGCCCCAAATCCCTGCCCACCAGGGTGAAGGTCTTCCCTCCGTTGGACGAGGCATACCCGGGCGAGAAGGACGTCACCTCCGGCCGGGGCTCGTAATGGAAGGCCCCGGGGAGCGTCACCGTCTCGTACTTGCCCCGCACCACCACGTCCTGGCGTCCTGACGGATGCGGCGGCGTGACGAAGATGAGCCGCGTCGCGTTCATGACCTTCGTCGTCGCCGGGACGCCGCCCACCTCCACCACGGTCTGCGCGTCGATGGCGTTGCCCGTCAGCGAGACCTCCGTGCCCCCCGCCGCGGGGCCCACCGTGGGGCTCAGCTCCGTCACGCTCAGCGTGCACAGCTCGGGATGCTTCGCGCAGTAGGCGTCCCCGTCGAAGTCCAGGCACCCGGCGGCGAGCACTCCCGCCAGCAGCAGCCCTGCCCAGCAAAGGCTCCGGCGCAGGCTCATGGCAGCACCCCCTGGAGGGACAGCATGCCGCCGCCCGCTCCGGGCACGAGGGAGACGGTGGGGCCCTCCTGCTGGGGCACCGGCTGCAGGTAGACCCAGGTGGCCGCGCCGAAGGCGAGGAGCGACGCGCCGCCCAGCACCAGCGCCGTCGTCTGGGCATTGCGGCCGCGCTGCGTGGTGGAGAAGGCCTCGTCGCGCGTCAGCGCCTTGCGCTTGTCCAGCGTCTCGCGGGCGCTCAGGGCCTTGCCGTAGTAGAGCCCGCCGGCCGTGGCGAGCCCCAGCCCGGCGACGCCAGCCACCCAGAACAGGGGCCGCTCCAAGCGCGGATAGCGGGGAACCCGTGAGCGCTTCAGCGCCTGCTGGCGCACGGACTCCTTCGGCGTGTCTTCGGGCGCGGAAGCCGGCTCCGCCCGGGGCGCGTCCGGGATTTGCGAGGATGCGCTGCTCGAAGCGGCCTGGGCCTCCGTGGACTTCACGAGAGGCTCCGCCGAGGAGACCGACACGATGGTGAGTAGAAGGTAGGCGTTCATGGATTCCCAGCCCCTCATCCGGGAGAACGCTGCCTATCTATCGAATGGACGAAGCTCCGTGAAGCGACGGAGTGCGCTACTCCGGCCGCTCCTGCCGGAAGCCGGTGCGCCTTGCTGGAGGGCTTCTCTCTGCACGCCAACACGCACCTGCACGCGTGAAGGAAACGGGAGGGGTGCTCGCGATTCTGGAGCACCTGGGCTTGCCCACGGCAGGTGCGCGCCTGGCCCCGGCGCGTTAGCCCCCGCAGGCCGCGGGGTGTTGAGGCTCAAGCCGCCACAGCCAAGACAGCCAGGCCCCTGCCGCGCACCTCATGGGAGCGTGGCGAGGGCCGGCGTGTACCCCAAGCAGGCTCAGGCGGCCTCTCCACCGGCCGGGCTCTCTGCTCGGGCGGCTCCCGTCAGCGGCCCTCCTCGGCTCCTCCGCTCCAGCCCTCACCTTCAACATGGCTTCTATCCCGCCCATACGCACGGCGTGACGCGCATCCAGGGACTCACCTACAACAGCCACCGTCACCCGGGCTGGTATCTCTACGAGAACGGCTCGGAGTGGGGCTCGCTGCAATGTCCCTACATGCACGGGCTGGGCATCGCTCCGAACGGAGACGTCCTCGTCGCGAACGAGCAGATGCTCGGCGTGCTCGTGCCGAGCGACAAGCTCGAGGACTGGGACCGGGGGAACACCTGGGACGGGCCCACGCCCTGGAGGTTCAAGAGCTTCAACGAGGCGCTCAACGGGCAGGCCACCGATGACTACTGGCGCGCCTTCGAGCAGGTCACCTCGGGTCGCTATTACCTGGGCAGCCAGGAGTACGGCGTCTGGGCCATGACGCCGAAGTCCCGCTCGGCGGGGAACTGGTCCAAGCTCGCCGGGCTGCCGACGAATCGCATCCAGTCGCTCAAGGCGACGGACGATGGCGCGCTCTACATCGGCACGATTGGCGAGGGCCTCTGGCGGCTGGAGCCAGACGGCGTGACGCTGTCCCGGGTGCGGCAGGTGTCCGGTCAGCGCGTCCTGCAGCTCGTCTACGAGCCCACCGTGACGCCGAGCATGCTGCTCGTCCTCACCGACCAGGGCCTGACGGTCCTCCGAGGACCGTAGCGCGGGCGTCTCGCCGCTGGAGCTTCGTCTCGGGGCGGGCGGGATGCCCTCTGCATCCCGCCCGTGCGCCCTGTAAGGGTTTCCCCGTGTGGGCCCTGGCCCACGGACGGTGCGGGCAAACCCGCCTCAACAAGACGCGCGCTGTGCGTTCTATACGCTGACGACCCGGGTCAGGTGGTCGTCACGTATTCCGTCAAGGGCCGTGGTCCGCGTCAGGGCCGCCCCCAACGCCCACGGTACCCAGCGCCATGCGTCCCATGAAAACCGCCCTCTTCTGCCTGGCCTTCACCGTGGTGGGGTGCGCCACCGCCCACAACCGCGCCAGCGACCTCTTCGCTCGCGGTGAGTACGAGGCCTCCGCCGAGGCGTACGAGGCGCTCCTGGGGGAGCAGCCGGAGCGCAAGGAGTTCCGCCTGCGCCGGGACACGGCGCGCTCGCACGCCCTGCTGAAGCAGGCCCAGGCGGTCCATGACTTGCGCACGAGCGGCCGGATTGCCGAGGCGCTGGGCGCGGCCGACCTGCTCCTCTCCCGAAGCGACGCGTGGGCGCCGCACGGCGAGGACGAGGTCCGCGCCGCCGTGGAGCGCGAGGCCGCCTGGGTGGACCAGCACCTGCGAGCGGAGGTGGCCCGCCACCTGGAGGCCCGTGAGCCGCTGGGCGCACAGGCCCTGGTGCAGCGCCACGAGTCGCTGCTCGGCCGCTCGCTGCTCGCGGCAACGCGTGGCGCGCTGACGGCCTCCATCCAGCGCTCGGGCCAGGAGGGCTGCACGCGGCTGGCCCCCGCCGCGGCCGAGGCCCCCTACTGGAGCCACCTCGTCCAGCGCTATTGCGCGCACTTCGGAGCCGAGGCGCCCCCGGCCCCCGACCTTCCGGACGTGTACGGCAGCCTCGCGTTCTCGGGCGGCGTCACCGGCGTGGACAAGGCCCCCCACTCCACGGTGCTGGCCTCCGCCCTCACCGGGGCCTTCGAAGCCAGCCCCTGGTACGCCCCCGGCGCGAAGGCGGCGGTGGCGGACCTGTCCGGCAGCTTCTCCGCGGAGGTGAAGACGCGCACCGTCCGGCGCGACGTGCCCTGGGTGGAGAACGTCCCCTACACCACCTTCGAGCAGGTGCTGGAGCCCCACCAGGTGCCGTACACCGCGACGGAGTATCGCTCCGAGCAGGTGCCCTACACCGCCATGGAGTCGTACACCGTGCAGGTGCCCTACACCGCCTCGGAGTCGTACACGTACAGCTGCGGCTACGGCACGAGCCACCGGACGTGTACGGGGCACCGCTCCGTCACGCGCCACCGCTCCGAGACGCGCACGCGCACCGTGACGAAGTACCGGTCGGAGATGCGCCCGCACATGGTGACGAAGTACCGCACCGAGCACCGCAGCGTCTCGCGCGCCGTCACGCGCTACCGGCAGGCGCCGCGCGTCTTCTCCTACGAAGCCGACCAGCTCTCGGCCGACTACCGCACGGCGATGACCGTCCGGCTGACGGGCGCCCTCCACCTCGAGACCGGGGTCGAGGACGCGCTGAGCGCGCAGGGCGACTGGCACGACGCACAGCACGCGCCCTCCAGGGTCGCGCCCGAGCGCCCGGGCTTTCCCCCCTCCGAGGACTGGTTCGCCGCCCGGGCCGAGACGCTCGCGCGGCGGCTGGAGGCCGAGCTGGCCCGCGCGTGGCGGGAGTCCTTCTGCGCCCCCGCCTCGGCCACGCTGGAGGCCGCGTCACGCTGCCTCTACGGCCACCCCGAGGCCCCGGGGCTCGACGCCACCTTCGCGCCGGTGCTCGGCGGTGATGCGCCGGCGTTCATCCGCGTGGTGCGCCAGACACCCGCGCCCTGAGCGGACCGGGGCACCGTCACTCCCATTGCAACACGGTGTGTGTGATTCCTTGGACTGGGAGGGTGCGGGCCGTGCCGCGGGCCTGGAGTATGCCCATGGCGGATGTGTCAATGCCTTGCGGCGATACCCTCCATTCCCCTGGGTATCGGGGCACTCCTTTGACACCTGCGCGGGACGCTTCCTGGCCTGCGCATCCTCACGAAAGGGCAGGTCATTCATGAAGGCGTTGTATTGCTGGGGGCTGTCTGTGCTTGCGCTGTTCGCGGTGGCATGCGGAGGCGACGCAGTATCCGAGACGCCCGCCCAGGCGGCACCAGGGACGCTGGAGCTTCCGCTGACCGCGTCCGGTCCGGAAGGCACCTACCGGCTGGTGGGCGCTACGTTCGTCATCACCGGTCCCCAGTCCGTCAACGTCACCGATACGTCGGCCGACACGGTGAGCGTGCCGCTCGCCGCGGGCGCCTACACCGTGCAGCTCGCGGGGAACTGGCAGCTCGAGCGGGTGGAGAATCCCGGCCAGGCCGTGCAGGCCACCCTGGTCTCCCCCAATCCGTTGTCCCTTGTCGTGGACGAGGGCCAGGTACGCACGGTGCGCTTCCTGTTCAAGGTCGCCGCCGCGGGAAGCGCGGACGTGGGCATCACCGTGGACAGCGGTGGCTGGATTACCGGCACCCTCCAGCTCAACGGCCTCGAGGGCAGCGTCCCGAACATCTTCCAGGAGGTGTACGGGAGGACGGTGCCCTTCACCATCAGCTACCAGACGGCCACGCTCATCCGGATGGACTACGGGGAAATGAAGGAGCTGAGGGTCCGGACCGGGCCGGTCTCCGTCCAGTTCGGCGGCGCTCCGTCCCTCCTCCTGCACGAGCGCATCGAAGCGGCGCTGGAAGGCTATGAGGCCGAGTTCTCCCTGACCGCGACGGCGAACGGGCAGGTCAAGTTCCTGGGTCTCCACCTCGCCGCCAATGCGCCGTTCTCCGAGCCCTTCATCTTCGAGCTGGGTGCGGGCCCCTCGTTCCCGGGGCCACTGGGGCGTGACGGCTATCCCGCCGTGGGGCCCTTCAAGTTCGAGGGGCAGGGCGCGCTCCGGCTGTTCAGCTACGGCTCCTCGTCGGCCGGAGCGTCGGGGCCTGCGAGCGGAACCATCATCCCCTACTGACGGGTTCGTGGAACAAGATGTATCCCGGACGGGCACTCCCAGTGCCAGGCGCCAGTGGCGCGCGTGTCCCGTAGACTCGTCCCCATGGACTTCAACATCGGGGACGAGGTGCGCAAGCAGATAGAGGAGGCCTTCCGCAAGCGTGGGAGGGTCACCCTCATCGACACGCGCGGCCTGGAATGTCCACGTCGCCTGGCTGTGCATCGGCGAGGACTCGCGGCGCGTGGAGGACGGCGACATCCAGGTGTGCGAGATGCTCGCGCGCTACGTCCCCGTGGTGGCCGTCGTCACCAAGGCCCGGAGCGACCAGGGCTTCCGCGACGAGGTGCAGCGGCTGCTGCCCCAGGCGCGCAACGTCATGCGGGTGCGCGCGCTCGCGGAGACGGATGACGAGGGCCACACGCTCCAGCCGCGCGGGCTGACGGAGCTGGTGGACATCACCATGGAACGCCATTCCACACGTGGACGAGGCCGAACTTCCGCGTGCTCACGTTCTCACCCCGGAGCCCCCTGCAGATGAGCTCGAGGTCATCGGCGTCGAACTCGGTGAGGTCCCGAGCCGTGTGCTCCCCCGCGAGGTCGGCATAGAACACCCTGCGCTGCCTGGAGAAGCCAGGCCGGGTGTTCAGCGTCTGCATGAGCGCGCTGCCCGAGGTGAGGTCTCCCCATCCCGGCGCGCAGTCGGAGACGAGCAGCGGAGCATCCATGAACCCCTGGAAGATGGGGTCGACCAACGTCATGCGCAGGTCGAGCTGACTGGGGGAAGGCGCCGGCTCGAGGACGAAGTCCTTGCGATGGCGACCGCGCACCTTCTTCATCCACCCGCAGTTGAGCGGGACCTCCGTTGGCATCCACTCGCTGTCCGCGAGCGAGTGGTCCGCCCCGGCCGCGATGACCGCGCCGAGCGAATGCCCCACCACCTGCACCGTCTTCCCCGAGTGCTGCCTCAGCACCTGCACGATGGCATTGCGCAGACAGTCCGACGTCTCCATGGGGTGCCGGTTGTCCGAGAAGAAGAAGTCGTAGACCTGCGCGTTGGACGGGAAGTGGTTGATGGCCCGGTTCATCACGTCCGGGCCGTCCTTGATGCCATGCACGGAGAGGTACGGCACCCTGCTCGGGTGCATCCGCGCCCCCGTCCGCCCCCGCGTCGGCTCCGCCATCCGCTCCCGCGTCGGTGCCCGCATCCACTCCAGCATCGGTGGTGACACAGGTGGTGGGCTCGGTGAACTCCAGGTCCTCCGGAGCACAGCCCGAGTCTCCCGCGTCCCCCGCATCCCCGGCGTCAGCGCCCCCATCACACTCCCCGCAGAGCTCGGGTTCCTCCTCGTCGTCGATGAACTGCTGCTGGAACCGGTCCTCCGTGCGCCCCGCCTCATCGTCCTGCGCGAGGCAGGCTGACACGCCGGCGGTGAGCACGAGCAGCGCCAGGAAGCCTGCGCGTGAAACAGCGGAACAGGACGTAGGCTCAGGCGGCCTCTCCACCGGCCGGGCTCTCTGCTCGGGCGGCCCCCGTCAGCGGCCCTCCTCGGCTCCTCCGCTCCAGCCCTCACCTTCAACATGGCTTCTAGCCCACCTATACGCCCGCTCGGGACAGAGGCCTTCAAGGTAGGCCCCGCCGCCGCGTGCCCCCATCGGCCTTCAGGGTGGGAGCGACTTTGGGGCGGGGCTTCGTGCGACCCCTCCGACCGGAGGGCGTGCTCCGGGGCAAAGGCGAGTCCGGGCGCGCGAGGAGGGAGCGACCGTCCCGGCTCTGCGAGCAATGGGGGCTCATCGTCCACCCTGCCACCCTCGGGACGCCCGGTCCGATTTGCTTGACCTCAAGAATCTTGACGTTAAGACATCTGCCATGAAGAGCGCCACGCCGAAGAAGAGAGCCGCTGACGTCTCGGGCACGCACCTGTGGCTCGTGATGATGAAGGCGCATCGGACGCTCGAGCGCCTGGCCATCCACAGCATCGAGTCGTCCGAGGTGGGGCTCTCCGACTTCGCGGTCCTGGAGATGCTCCTCCACAAGGGAGCCCAGCCCGTCAACGAGATCGGCCGGCGGGTCGGACTCACCAGCGGGGCGATCACCACGGCCGTGGACCGGCTGGCGTCTCGCGGCCTGGTCGCGCGCGAGGCCCACCCGAGCGACAGGCGGGCGCGCATCGTCCGGCTGACGGCAGCGGGCGAAGCGCAGGCGGCTGAGGTCTTCTCCGCGCACAAGGCCGCGATGGACCTGGCCGCGAGCGGGCTCTCGAAGACCGAGCGCGCGACGCTCATCCAGTTGCTCAAGAAGCTCGGCATCTCCGCCGGAAACCCGGCCCCTCGGCATTCGGAGGCAGAACATGTTGGCACGTCCGCTTCAGCACCCCGTCCGTGAGCTCCTCTACCGCACGAGCGGGCACCCACACGGCCCCATCACCCGGCTGATGAGCCCCGGTGACCTCGGCGAGCTCATCAAGCCCTTCGTCTTCCTCGATCTCTTCGGCTTCGACGGCCGGTATGCGCCCACGCCCATGGACTTCGGGTGGCACCCGCACTCGGGCATCGCCACGGTGACGGTGATGCTCGAAGGCAGCGTCCGCTACGCCGAGACCACCGGGAAGGAAGGCATCCTGCCGGTCGGAAGCGTCGAGTGGATGCGCGCGGGCGGCGGAGTCTGGCACACCGGCGCTCCCGAGCTGGGGCGCGTCAGGGGGTTCCAGCTCTGGGTCGCCCTGCCGCCAGAGCTCGAGAACGCAGCCAACGCCAGTCACTACGTGATGCCGGAGGACGTGCCCACCGAGGGGCCGGCCCGCGTCATTCTCGGAGCGTATGGCGGACTGCGGAGCCCCATCGCTGCGCCCCCGATGAACTACCTGTCGGTCAGCCTGAAGGCAGGCGAGCGTTGGACCTACCACCCTCCCCAGGGACACACGGTGGCCTGGGTTGCCGTGCACGAAGGCGTGCTGCGTGCCCCCTCGCCCATCCCGAGCGGCGAGCTCGCAATCTTCGAGCCCTCGGAGAGGTCCATCGACTTCGTCGCCGAGGGCGCCACGATCTTCGTGCTCGGCTCCGCGGCGAAGCATCCGCACGACCTCGTCCTCGGGAACTACTCGGTGCACACCAGCGCCGGCGCCCTGCGCCAGGGGGAGGCGGAGATTCGCCGCATCGGCCATCAGCTCCGGGCGAACGGAACGCTGAGGCGCTGACCCCAGAGGCCGCGAGAGCCCCGCGCACCGAGATTCTTCCACGCAGCGGAAGAGTCCCTGCCGGGCGGTGGGTATTCAGTCAGCGGACGCCGTCTCTTAAATCTCTCCTCGACGCCCATACCAGGGCCGACGGCGGCACTTCGGCTCGCCGTAGCAACGAGGAAAGATCATGAACTCCCACCAGAAGGTCGCCATCATCACGGGCGCGTCGCAGGGCATCGGGGCCGGGCTCGTCGAGGGTTACCGGGGCCGCGGCTACCGCGTCGTCGCGACCTCCCGCTCCATCAAGCAGGGCAGCGACCCGGAAGTGCTCGCCGTCGCGGGCGACATCGGCGATGCCTCTACCTCCGAGCGCGTGGTCAAGGAGGCCATTGCGCGCTTCGGGCGCATCGACACGCTGGTCAACAACGCCGGCATCTTCATCGCCAAGCCGTTCACGGACTACACGGCCGACGACTTCACCGCGATGATCAAGACCAACCTCGGTGGCTTCTTCCACCTCACGCAGCGCGCCCTCGTGCAGATGGTGAAGCAGGGCTCCGGCCACATCGTCAGCATCACCACGCCCTTCGTGAACCAGGCCATCGCGGGCGTTCCGACGGGGCTCGCGAACCTCACCAAGGGCGGTATCAGCTCCGTGACCCGCGAGCTCGCGGTCGAGTTCGCCGGGAGGGGTATCCGCGTCAACGCCGTCGCCCCGGGCTTCATCAAGACCCCCATCCACGCGCCGGAGTCCCACGCGTTCCTCGCCACCTTGAACCCCTCGAAGCGCATGGGCGAGGTCAGCGACGTCACGGATGCGGTTCTCTACCTCGAGGGTGCCAGCTACGCGACGGGCGAGATCCTCTACGTCGACGGCGGCCAGAACGCCGGTCGCTAAGGGGAGCCTGCCATGCCCATCGTCACCATCCAGATCACCCGTGAGGGCTCCGGCCCTGGCCGGGACTCCGTCACGCCCGAGGAGAAGGCCCGCCTGATTGCAGGCACCAGCCAGCTCCTGCTCGACGTGCTGAACAAGCCCCTCGACTCGACCTACGTGGTCATCCAGGAGGTCGAGCTGGAGGACTGGGGCTGGGGCGGCTTGCCGGCGCTCGAGTTTCGCAAGCGGCGCGCCGCAGGCAAGTCGTGAATCCGCACGGAGACCACCCAAGCCCCGGCGGTCTCCGTCCCCTGTGCGCCCGAGGGGGCCCCTGCCCGGGGTGCCGTTCCCGTCAGCCCTGGAAGGCCTGGGCCTGCACGGAGAGCCTCGAGAACTCGGCGCGCAGGCGTGGCACCGCGAAGTCCATGAAGGCGCGGACCTTGGGCACCGAATTGCGACCCTGCGGAGTGAGGAGGTGCACGGGGAGGGCTGACGGCTCGGCGTTGCGCAGGATGACCTTCAGCGAGCCATCCTGGACGCGCTCCGCCACATGGTACGTGTAGAGCCGGGTCACGCCGTGGCCGTCCACCGCGGACGCGAGTGCGGCCCGCACGCTGTTGACCACGAGCCGCGGCTTGAAGTGCACGGAGCGGGAGATGGCGCTCCCGGCGGCTGGCGGAAACACCCACGCATCGTGCCCGAAGTGCGTCGTGGTGATGATCCGGTGCTTGCCCAGGTCCGCCGGCTCGAGGATGGGCGGATGCCCGGCGAGGTAGCGCGGCGATGCCACGATGACCCGCTTCACGTCGCCCCCGACACGGACGGCGACGAGGGAGGAGTCGGGCAGCTCGGCGACGCGCAGCGCGACATCGATGCCTTCCTCGACGAGGCTGACGTACCGGTCGAGCAGGACGAGGTTCGCCGAGACCTCGGGGTAGGCATCCAGGTAGGCGTCGAGGATGGGCCGCAGGATCTCCTCGCCGCTGATGGGTGGCACGCTGATCGTGAGCGTCCCCCGCGGAGCGACGCGCTCGCCCGCGGCGCTCAGCTCGGCTTCCTCGAGATCCGCCAGGATGCGGCGGCACGCGGACGCATAGCGCTCACCTGCCTCGCTGAGCTTGAGCGTGCGGGTGGTGCGGTGCAGCAGCTCGGCGCCGATGTGTTGCTCCAGCAACGCGATTGCACGGCTCACGGCAGCTGGCGAGCGCGCGAGCCGGCGTCCGGCGCCCGCCAGGCTGCCCTCGTCGAGCGCCGCGACAAACACCTTCATCGCCTCGATGCGATCCATGTCCCCTCTTCCGCAGCGCCGGATGCCCCTCATCCGCGGGGGCCCCTGCAGCGCGCCGGGTGACGGTGTACCGCAGGTCACCCCGGGCCCTCCACGCAAGGACACGTGTCCGTGCGGGTGAGCCGTCCACGGCCGCAGCCGGGGGCACCACCCGCCCCGGGGCGGTGCCCCGCGCTCAGGCCGCTTCGACGCGGTCGCAGTAGGCGTCGAACGTCTTCTTCCAGGCCGGGCGCGCGATGCAGCGCCTCTGGAAGGCGAGCACGTTTGGATGGTCCTTGACGACACTCTCGTCGGTGCCGGCGCCCAGCACATGCGTCATCAAGATGTCCGCGACGGTGAACTCGTCGGTCGCGACGAACTCTCTGCCCGCGAGCCAGCCGTCGAGCTGCTTCAGGCGCATGTCCCCCCACTGGTGAAGCGCATCGCTTCCCTTGGTGCCCTTGCCGCCGTTCAGGTCGACGAACCACGCGGTCAGGAGCGGGACTTCGATCGAGTTCAGCGCCGCGACGCACCAGCGCAGCACCTGCGCTTCGCCGGCGAGGTCGCGCGGCATCAGCTTGCCGCTCTTGCGGGCGAGGTAGAGCAGGATCGCGCCCGACTCGGTGACGACCACGCCGTCGTCGTCGATCACCGGAATCTGTCCGAACGGATTGAGCGCGCGATACGCGGGCGTATCGAGGTCGTGCCGCGGATGATCCATCCCCACGACCTCGTACGGCAGCCCCATCTCCTCCAGCGCCCACAGCACGCGCAGATCGCGGGTCTTGCCGCGGGCCATCTTGTTCACTCGGGAGAATCCGTAGACCTTGAGCATGCGCGCATCCTACTTCGCGCGCAGCTGGATCGTGCAACGCTCCCAAGGGGACAGGCTGTCACTCAGAACGACGGCGTACCGCCGAGCGTCCAGCCGATGCCGCCCGCGTTGTGGTACCACCAGTTGTACTTGCGCGGCGGCGTCAGCCGGTACTTCGCGAGCCCGGACGAGCTCCGCGTCCAGTAGGCAATCACATACTCGTGGGTCGTCACCAGCTCGCCCGTTGCGGCCAGGAGCGTGTCGCGGCGGCTGGTGTCCGTGGAGAAGAGCGCCCCCGTGGCGAGCAGGTAGGCCACGTCGCTCGCGTGCTCCATCTCGGCCCAGGGGTCCCACTGGGCCTGCGTCGAGCCGGCGGGAGCGTCGAGCTCGCGGACCGGGCCGGTGGACGCACCGCCATAGAGCGGCACCCGCCGCGAGACGCCATCCAGCCGCGTGGTGAAGTACGTACCGCGCGAGAGCACGCAGCTGGCGAGGTCGCTCAGCATCGGCGGGATGCGGCTGTCGCCCGTCACCTGGTAGGCGCGCACCAGGGCGTGCCCCACGAGCGCGCTCATCCACGGTGAGAAGCCATACTCGGTCTCCCAGTCGGGCCCCTTGTGATTGAAGCAGCCGTTCGCGGGGATGCCGCCCGCGGGCGTCTGTTGCATGGCTCTCAGGCTGCCAATCGTCTGGAGCACCCTGTCCCTCACCGCCGTCTCGCCGGTCGCCTCGTAGCGGATGACGTCCGCGAGCAGCCCGTTGCCGGCATTGCGCTCGGTGAACTGGCCCGTCAGCGTCGCCACGTCGAAGCTGCTGTCTCCGTAGCGCGTCGCCACCGCGACGTCGTCGATGATGCCGTAGGGCAGCGAGTCACCCGTGAGCAGGTACCAGGTCCACAGGGACTCGTTGTACGAGTACTTCTCGTCCTTGTAGAAGTCGGCCGCGTCGGGGTTCTTCAGCTTGAAGAAGCCGGCGCACCGCTCGGGGGCGAGGCTGCCACAGTCACCCGGTTGGTAGAGCTGGTTGAACAAGAAGTGGCTGGCGCGCACGCCCTCCCGGAGCATGTCGAAGTTCCCCGTGCGGACGTACCCGTTGAAGAACACCTGCGCCCGGTCATAGAGCCACGGCTCGTAGTCCGTCTGGTAGGGAATGCGGTTCGCCGGGTCGACCTGCCAGCCGAAGGACTCGTTGATGGCGGTGTAGAAGAAGTCCCCCTGCGCCGTGTCTGTCTTCGCCAGGACCGAATCGCGGCCGGCCGGGGCGGACGCCGTGCCGATGCCGGCGCAGGCCAGGATTTCCTTCGGGATGGCGGCGTAGACCTTCGGCTCGTAGACGCCGTGCGAGGCGCTGAAGGTTCCCTCGTTCACCAGCCGGAACGTGCTGCGGACCGGCACTTCGGAGGAGAGCCGGCTCGCCGGCGTGGCGTTGACGATGATGCGGATGCGCTCCTCCGTCGTGCTGGCGAAGGCCCGGTCGAGCTGGACCAGCAGGCTGCGAATGCCCGGCCCCGCCGTGGTGCTCACCCCGGCGCAGCGCACCTCGGCCGGGGGCAGCGCCCGCCAGACGGCCAGGGCGCGGGTGAAGGCTGGAATCTCGACGCCCGCCGAGGTCTGCACGACGACCTTCGTCGCATCCGTCAGGAGCCCGGGCGGCAGCGGCAGGCCGAAGGACACCCGCGTCGTCCCCGTGCCGGCGACGCTGGCGTGCGGGCGCAGGTCGACCTCGATGAGCTTCGTGCCCGTGGGCGCGGGGCCTGGCGTCGGGTTCGGGATGGGGTTCGGGTCGGGAGGCGGCGGCGGAGGCGGCGGCGGGTTGCCTCCCGGCGCATTGCCATTCACCAGGACGAGCGAGGCGTCATCCAGCGTCAGATCGACGGGGCCGTTGCCCTCGAGCTTCACCCAGAAGTAGACGCGGTCCAGCTGCCGCGTCCCATCCAGCGGGGTGGTGAGGTCCAGCGACTGGAGGGTGCGGGTGCCGGCGTCGACGTTCTGGCAGGTCCGCACCGCGGTGGAGCTGTCCTGGTAGTACGCCATGGGGCAGATGACGAGCGGCGCGCCGGCCGGGCCGGCGTCGACCCGCAGCTTCGCCCGCAGCCGGAGGGCCGTTCCGGTGGTGCCGCTGTTCCAGTCGAAGTCGCGGAGCGCGAACAACGTGTTGCCCCAGCCCGCGACGTGTGCCCGCAGGCTCGCCGTGCCCGACAGGGGGGACGTGGTGCTCCGGGAGACGGTGCTCGACGTCCCGGTGACTTCGAAGCCGGCGGTCGTGCTCTCGAAGCTACCGCCCGACAGCAGCTCCTGGCCATCGCTCGTCGGAGGAGGCCCGGACGGAGTCGTGGCCCAGAGGGTCAGGTTCGCATCGTCAAGCTTGACGGTCGCCGGCCCCTGCCCGTTGAGGCGCACCCAGAAGTAGACGCGGTCCAGCTCCCGCGTCTTGTCGAGGTCCAGGGAGACCGAGGCGACGCGGTCGTCGCGCGTTCCCGCGTCGACATCCTGGCACTTGAACACCGCGGTGGAGCTGTCCTGGTAGTACGCGTACGCGCAGAAGGAGATGGGCGCGCCCGCGCTCCCCGACAGCACCCGCAGCTTCGTCGACATCGTCAACGTCTGGGCAAAGGTCCCGCTGTTCCAGGCGGGGTCCACCAGGATGGAGGCCCTGTCGCCCCAGCTCGGCAGTCCGAGGTCCAGGCTCGCCGTTCCGGTGATGGGCGCCACCGTGCTGCGGGTGAAGGCCACCGCCGTCGAGCTCCCGGTGAAACCGGAGGTTCCACTCTCGAAGCCCGGGTCGGGGATGAGGTTCTGCCCCGAGGTGTAGTGCTGCTCCTGCGCCTTCAGTCCGGCTGGAGCTTCGCGTGCTTCATTGCCCCCACACGCCGCCGCCAACAACAACCACCACGCCGTCCCCCACCCTCGTGTCGCTCGCATACCCCTCCCCCGTGGGCACACCTGCACTCCACGTGAAGACAATGGGCATCAAAACACCGCAGGCAACACGCGATTTCCGACAGCGCAAGTGAGGGCCTCGGAACAGACGCAGGTCCAGCCGGGGGATTTGCCTCAATCCCAGGGTGCGTAGTAACCACCCCCGCAGTTTTCTTGCGCAGCCGGCTCCCGCCGCGGGTCGTTTCTTCGGGAGGCTGGCGTCCCCGGACGCCCGAGCATGACCGCAGACCGACTCGCCCAGCTCTACCGTCAATACGGGCCGGCCATCTACGCCCGTTGCCAGCGGCTCCTGGGAGACGGCGCGGCGGCCGAGGACGCCACCCAGGAGACGTTCATGCGAGTGCAGCGGCACCTCGACAAGGCTCCGGACGCACAGGCCGGGCTGACGTGGATCTACCGGGTGGCCACCAACTACTGCCTCAACCAGCTCCGCGACGCGCGCTTGCGTCCCGAGCCGGTGGCCGAGCTGCCCGACGTGCCGGGGCGCAGCCTGGAGGAAGCCCTCGCCGACCGCGACTTCGCCGTGCGATTGCTGTCCCGGATGCCGGAGAAGCTGAGCGCGGTGGTGTGGCTGCACCTCGTGGACGGGCTGGACCAGGGCGAGGTGGCCCGGGTGCTGGAGTTGTCGCGCCGCACCGTCGTCAACCGGCTCGCCGAGTTCCACGAGCGCGTCGAGCGCTTCCAGCGGAAGGCCGGCGTATGAGGGGGCACCTGTCCCAGTGGGAGCTGGACGCGCTCGCCCTGCGCGCGCTGCCGCCGGAGGCCACCACCGAAGCCGAGGCGCACCTGGAGGCGTGCACGCGCTGCCAGCAGGCCCGGGCTTCGCTCCAGGCCACGCACCGACACTTCGAGACGGACGTGCTGCCACGCACCCTCCCCAGGCTGCGCGCGCGGAGGGAAGGGACGCCTCCCCGCCCGCGCTGGGTCTGGCTTCTGGCGCCCGCCGCCGCGCTCGGCGTGGCCCTGGCGGTGCTGCCGCACTGGCGCTCCTCCAGCCCCGAGCCGCTGCCCCCGGAGTACAGCATCAAGGGCGGGCCGCTGCTGCGCGTCTTCGCCCGGCAGGGGGAGCGTGTGGAGGAGGCGCACGAGGGAGCTGTCCTCTCTCCGGGAGACGCGCTGCGCTTCGTGGTGGAGCCCGCGGGCCTGCCCTACCTGCTGGTTGTCTCGCTGGACGGCTCGGGCGGGGTGAGCGTGTACTTCCCCTATGGAGGCGTCCGCAGCGAGCGACTCTCCCAGGCGGCCGGCCCGGTGGAGCTGCCGGGCAGCATCGTGCTGGACGCCGCGCCGGGCCCCGAGCGTGTCTTCGCCCTCTTCTCCCGCGTCCCGCTGGAGCGCACCGACGTGGAGGAGGTCCTGCGCGCCCTCGCCGCCCGGGGGCCTCGAGCCCTGCGGGAAACGCGCCGGCTCCCCGTCCCCGCCGACGGGCAGGCCTCCTTCCTTCTCGAAAAGCCATGAACGCCTTGCGCCCCACCCTCCTCGCGCTCCTGCTCCTGCTGTCAGCGCCCGCCCTGGCGGAGACCTGGCGGCTCGCTGTCGTGGTGGGCAACAACACGGGCAGCGGCGAGCGCCCCTCGCTGCACTTCGCGGAGACGGATGCCGGCAAGCTCGCGCGCGTCCTCGTGGAGCTGGGCGGCGTGGCCCCCGAGGACCTCTTCCTGCTCCAGGGGCGCGGGCTGGGGGAGGTCCGCCGTGCGCTCGCACGGGCCGAGCAGCGCGTCCGGCGCTGGCACGGGGCGCCATCCACCCGCGTCATCCTCACCTTCTACTTCTCCGGCCACTCGGATGGAGAGGCGCTGGAGCTGGGCGGTGAGCGGCTGCGCTTCTCGGACCTGCGGGCCTGGCTCGACGACACCGGGGCGGACGTGCGGGTGGCGCTGGTGGACAGCTGCCGCAGTGGAGCGCTGCTCACGGCCAGGGGGGGCGCACTGGGGCCCGCCTTCCAGGTACGCCTCACGGACGAGCTGGCCTCCTCCGGGCAGGTGCTGCTCACGTCGAGCGCGGCGGACGAGGTGGCGCTCGAGTCCCGCGAGGTGGGCGGCGGCATCTTCACCCACCACTTCGTCTCGGGGCTGAGGGGCGCGGCGGATAGCTCGGGAGATGGCCGCGTCACCCTCGCGGAGGCCTACCAGTACGCCTTCTCGCGGACGGTGACGCAGACCACGTCCACCTTCGTGGGCACGCAGCACCCGGCCTACGACTATCGCCTGTCCGGCCGCGGTGAGCTGGTCTTCACCGAGCTGTCCCGCCCGGACGCCCTGCTGGAGCTCCCCGACGGCTTCGAGCGCGCGCTGGTGGCCCAGGCACCGCGAGACCAGGTCATCGCCGAGCTGGTGCCCGGAGCCGCGCGGCGTGTGGCCGTCACCCCGGGGGCCTACGCGGTGCGGCTGGTGCGCGGCGGAAGGGTGCACGCGGGCCGCGTGGAGGTGCGGGCGGGACAGACGCGCGCGGTGACCTGGGAGGAGCTCGCGGCGCTTCCCAGGTCCGCCAGCGCGGCCCGGGGAGGACCGCTGTTCGAAGAGCAGGACTCACCGTGGACCGTGCGCGTGATGGGGGGCGTGCAGGGAGCGGTGGCCCGGGGACTCGGACCGGTGCCGGGGGCACGCGTGGCCCTGCGGCGCACGGGTGGAGACGGATGGGGCCTGGCGGCGCAGGTGGCCTCGGGACGCGGCGAGTCCTTCCGGGAGACGAGCCTCCTCGGGTGGCTCGGCCACGGCTGGGGCATGGTGCTGGGGCCCGTCAGCGTGGCGGCGGGCGTGGAGGTGGGAGGGGGTGCCGTGGTGCAGCGGGTGCAGCCGGAGGGCGGTGGCTGGAGCGGCGTGGTGGGAGGCGCCGGGTGGGCCGGGGCGACGCTGCCGCTGGGGGGACCGGTGTCCCTGGCCCTGGAGGCCCAGTTGCCCCTGCTGTTGCTGCGCCGGGATGGACAGCTCACCGCGGCGGCGCTGCCGGGCACCTGGGTGGGGCTGACCTGGAGGCGCTGAAGTTTTGCGCAGTTCCGCCCGCTCACGGGTCTTGCCGGTGCGCGCGGCCGTTGGCGGCCCGCACGGCGAGGACACGACATGAGACGGTGGATGAGCTGGATGGTGTTGGCGCTGCTGGCCGCCTGTGGCCCGGGCGTCGCGAAGGACCCGGGAGCCGAGGGTGCGCCGGACCCGGGAGCCGAGGGTGATCCGGACTCGGGCGGCTCGACGCCTTTCAAGCCCCCCCGCGGAGTGCTCGCCAGCCCGGAGGATGGGGCCTCCGGCATCGCGCCCGTGACGGCCCTCCGCTTCACCTTTTCCGAGCCGATGGACCGCGACGCCACCCGCGAGGCCTTCGTCATCCATGAGCCCGCGGGAGTGAGCGGGAGCCTCAGCTGGACGAATGAAGACCGGGTGTTCACCTTCAAGCCCACGTCCCCGCTGCCGGCCGAGGCGACGGTGCGCTGGGAGTTCACCACCACCGCGAAGAGCGCCGCGGGACTCCCGCTGGAACAGCCGTTCGCCGGCAGCTTCTCCGTGGGAACGCCGCCCGCCGATGGCACCTACCCCACCGTGGTGTCCGCGAGCCCCGCGGATGGCGCGAGCGGCCTCGCCGTCGAGGAGGTGCTCAGCGTCACCTTCTCCGAGCCCATGGACAAGCCCGCGACCGAGGCCGCCTTCTTCGTGGAAGGAGTGGCGGACGCGGCGGGAACCTTTGCCTGGAAGGGCAACACGTTGGACTTCACGCCGTCGGTGCCCTGGCCGGACTCGAAGACCGTGACGTGGGGCGTGAGCGCCGGAGCGAAGGACGTGGGGGGGGCGGGACTGGCGCAGAGCCTGTCCCGGACCTTCTCCGCCAGCTCTGTCGACACGAGGCCTCCCTCCCTGGTGGAGATGCCCACCCCGGTGGCCATCGGCGTGGCTCCGGCCTTCTCGCTCACGCTGGGCTTCTCCGAAGAGATGGACCGGGCCTCCGTCGAGCGCGCCTTCACCGTCTCTTCCTGCCAGGACGCGTCCAGCCAGCAGCAGGTGCCCGGCTCCTTCACCTGGAACGAGCTCGGCACCCGGGTGACGTTCCAACCCGCCACCGCGGCGCCCTACGGCGCCTACATCGCCTATGACGTCTCCGTCGAAGCAAAGGACCTGGCGGGCAATCGGCTGGGGGAGGGGGAGCCCCGGCAGACCGGCCCCTGCTTCTCCATGGCCGTGCTGCGCATCATCCAGCGCTACCAGGTCACGATGGAGCGTCGCTTCGAGCTGAGTGGCTCGCTCGTGCACAACCTGAAGTCGGGCACCACCACCGTCAGCTCGAACACGGACGTGCTGCGGGTGGGCGACGCCACGGAGAGCCAGGCGGGGAGCGGCGTGCGGCGCTACCGCGGCTATCTCGGCTTCGACCTGTCCTCCCTGGAGCCAAGCCCCCGCCGCATCGTCTCCGCGAAGTTGGAGGTGGAGCAGTGGACGACGCAGGGCAGTCCGTATGGCGTGCTTGGCACGCTGGACGTGGCGCCGGTGGACTACGGGCCCACGCTGGAAGCCGAGGACTGGATGCTGCCCGTGGGCCCCTCACAGGTGCTGGCCCGGGAGGCCGCGCCGACCGTGAAGTTGCTCGATGTCACCGCCAGCGTGGCGGCGCGTTGGGATTCGCGCGAGACGGGTGGTCCGCGCGCCCAGTTCCGCATCGCCTTCGATGAGAACGCCGCGGCGCAGCCGGGCAACCTGGTGGACTTCTACAACTCCGGCTCACTTCTGACCCCGGAGCTCATCCTCGAGTACGAGGCACCCTAGGCACCGCCGTGGGTTGAAGCGGCGCAAAGCGGGGCCGCATGGGCGGCCCTGGCCTTCCGTGTCCCCAAGGGGATTCGAACCCGCAGACAAGGCGATGGAAACACAAGCAGTCCCGCCTCGACGGCTTCACTTCTCTATCAGCCCCACCGGCGACGCAACAGATGCTCTCGCCATCAGACTCAAGACCTGGCTCAGCCCTCCGTATTTCAATACCTCCCGCTCTGCCCTCCTCGTCGTCTTCGCGGCCCGAATGATCTCGTGTCGCGTCGGTTGGAGCGGCGTCAGAGTCTCTGCGAGCGACTGGAGCACTTCGCGACGGAGAAATCGAATGACCATCCGCCGGCACCACACGAGCGCGACCACTGTCACCACCATCATGGCCAGGGGCATGGGAGGCTTCAGGTCCTGCATCAACCAGAGTTCGGATAGCACCAGGGCCGCGAGCCAGAAGAGGGGTGCCCCCCACCACGAGGCGCGCCCCACGGCCCGTGACGCGTCACGCACCGCATCCGCGATGAACGCCGTCTGCTCCGCGTCGCTGATCAGCTTCCGGCCCGCGCTCACCGCCCCTTCTCGCTTCAGCCGCTCAGCCAGGCCGGGGTTGGTTCGTTCCACCAACGCACGAACGTCCAAGCTCGGAGACGCTTCCACAGCCAGATAGTCCGCGGCCCTCGCATCCATCAACTGGGCGCACCGGGAGCACGCCACAACCTCGCGCACGGCTCTCCACCATGTCGGGATGAAGAAAACCGAGAGACGTGCCTCTTCACGAAACAGCGTGAACATCCTCATGTCACGGCAGCGCAGACATTTGTCCGCGACGTGCCCCACATGCACTATTCGGTAACTTTCCTGAAGCAAGAGACCATATCCGGCGGACATGTTGCCGAGCCCCTTTCTCGCTCATCGAGCCAAAGTCATTCGTTGAGTCGCACGCCTATCGTCCTCGGGATGGTGAGGCTCACCCGGAACGCCACCACGGCCTGGCCTGTGAGTGCGCGCCAAGGAAGACGGCCGCTGGCTTGCGGACGAGCTTACCCATTTCGTATTGAATGCCGCGCCTCGTTACCTGGTAGGGAATGACAAGAAAGACTGAGTCGCCAGCTTCGTGCTCCAGCAAGGCAACTATCGCGCTGGCCTCTCCCTTGGTTTGTGCGGGCTGCGCGGGATCTGCCAGTCCAACCCCATGGAAGATGATAGCTGAAGCGACGATGCTACCTTCCTCAGCCGCCCGGCGAAGCTCCGACTCAAAGTGCGCGAGCGCTTCCGGAACAGTGAGATGGCAACCGTTATCAGTGGCCAGTAAGGACCCTTTGATCTGGCCCGCACCGTTCATGGACGCAGCATGCGGCGCCATTTGACCGCGCGAATGAAAATTCTGCACGTTCGGCAGCACCACATCAATCATCTCGCTGAGCTGATGATGTATCGTCATGCATTCCCCCCTGGAATGACCTGCACTCTCATATCACGGGCGAAGTTGCACATACATGCGCGCTCCATCCCTGCATATCTCATGACGTCCAAGGTTGAGAAGTATGAGATATAGGCGTACCGGGGTCCTGTTGCCTGGAAGGCTCTCACCGTCAGGTCTCCACGCGGAGCGTGGCGCGCCCTGGCTCCGATGAACGCGCATCTCCTTGGACCGGGTCGCTTCCCTTGCATCCGTTCGAGGCACTCGGCGCGAAGGCTCAACCGGCGTCCGGCGCTCGGGCTTCCCGACGCCCCGGCGCAAGGCCACGCGCGACCTGGGGGATGGGGTTTACTGCCCGGGCGCGTCGAGCAACGCCGCCAGCTTCGCTTCCACCTCGGCACGGTCCTCGGCATCGGGGCGCAGCCGCAGATACGCCGAGAGGTCCGCGAGGGCCTCCGCTCGCCGACCCAGGTCGGAGAGGACGACGGCGCGGTTCTGGTAGAATTCGGGTGTATCGGATGCCAGCGAGATGGCGCGATCCAGGTCGGCCACGGAGGCATGCAAGCGTCCCGCCTCGTAATGCAAGACGGCCCTGTTGGCCAGGACGGGCGCGTCGTCGGGCTTCAGCAGGAGCACGGCATCGTAATCCGCGCAGGCTCGCTCCGGTTGGCCCAGCAGCTCATGGACCTGCGCCCTTCCCACCAGCGCCAACACGTTCCGGGGCTCGAGCTCGAGCGCGAAGGAATACACTCGGAGGGCGTCCTCCGCCCGCTCCATGGCGCGGTAACACTGGCCGAGGTTCACCCCAATTTCCGCATGGGGCGGACTCAGCGCGAGGGCCTGGCGGAAGTCCGCTTCCGCTTCCACGAAGCGACCGGCCTTGAAGGCCGCGACCCCGCGCAGGCCGTAGTATTCCGACTGGCTCGGGTCGATGGCGATTGCCGCCGAGTAGTGGGCGAGCGCCTCGTCATGCGCGCCCATGAAGAGGAACAACTCCGCGAGGCGGAGCATGAGCGCCGCCCGCTGCAAAGGCCGTCCTTGTGGACCGAAGTGCTCGTCGAGGATGACCAACGAGGCCTGGCATATCCGCAGCGCCTCGTCTGGCCGTCCCTCGTGCAGCCGCACCAGTGCAAGCGCATTGTTGTTCACGATGCTCAGGGTTCGGGCCTCGTCCGTGGAGGGCGCGAGCCGTGACACCGCCTCGGCGGCCCTTTGCACGCACTGCTCCGCCGCGCGTACGTCGCGCCTGGGCAGGTAGCGCAGGTGGTAGACGGCCAGCGTCTGGAAGGCGCGGGCGAGCAGCGCGGGGTCGTCACTCTTCGCGACGACTTCTTCCTCCAGGAGGCGCGCCGCCCGCTCCCCCCTCCCGGTGATGGAGAGACAGGCACAGAACTTACCCAGGATGTCCCAGCGCGCCTTCGGCTCGCGGTCGCATAGGGCGTCCAGCGCGAGAACCAGCGGCTCGCCATACCGGAGCGCATCCTCGTAATAGCCCTGCCGCACGCACAGGCGCAGCCCCTCGGTTCGCCACCGCGGGGCGTTTTCAGGCTCCGTGCTCTGCTCCCAGAGCTGGATGAGGCTCGCGAGGCTCGCCTCCACGGCGTCCGGTTTGCCCTGGACGCGGTGCTCCAGCTCGCGTGCCGCGTGGGCATTGGCGCGCTGGACCTCCGCGGACATCGGAGCTTGGGCCTGTGGCGCGAGGGACAGGCGCACCCCGGAGACCCGCCCCGCACCGGACAGCTCCGTGCAGGTCGCGTCGCCCATTCCGGGGTCGACGGCGACCAGGAGTGTCAGATCGAGGTGCTCACCTCGGCGGCGTACGAGCTCGCGGAAGAATCGACGCGCCAGGTCTCCCGCGCGGTCGAAATGCTCGCAGACGAGGACCCACGGACCTCGTGCGGTGTCGGCGGCACGGAACCCGGCCAGCAGCTCGATGGCCCCGTGCACGAGCCGGTCCGCCCGCCTCAGCGCATGGAGCTGAAACAGCTCCTGGTCGGCGGAGAGCTCGACGAGCGACTGGTGGCGCGGCCGAGTCGTCTCGCGGAGCTGGGGGAGAATCGCCGTGAGCTCGGTGTCATGCGAGACGAGCAGAGCGGGCGCCACGGCACGGATGCGCGGGAGCAGCGCGCCGAGCAACTCGGCGACTCCCGCCCAGACGCCCCCCTGCGAGAAGTCGCAGTCGAGCTGCTGGCTGAAAAGAGCCTGCCCGCCTCGGGCCCTCTCGAGCCATCCGGCGAGGGCCTCGCGGCGCTCCGACCCGGGCTCCGCTTCCAGGACGAGCACCCGCTCCCCGGATGACAGGGGATGGGACGGCAGGTCGTTCCGCCAGTTCATGTGCACAGGGTGTCTCAGCGCGGCCCGGGACAGAAGCCACGCGCTCACTCGCATGGACCGAGGAGCGCTGGCGATTCAATCCCTGTCGAGAATGCGCTCCGGTGGGGCCACGAAGCGCACCGGAGAAGCCTGGCTCCCGCGGGAATGCGGGTCAGAAAACAAACGCCCACGCAACAGGACTGGTCTTCTCGGTCTCGGTGCTGCGAATGGTGAGCTTCTTCATGGCTTTCCCCCTTGGAGTGACATCCTCACGATTGCGGGGTCATCCCGCCCTCGTTCAAACGATGCTAGAGAGGCCGGCTACTGACTGTCAATAGTTGCGGGACGCAAAGGTTTGCATCCGTGTCTTGACGCTAATTTTCACACAAGCCCTACGACACAGGTGCAGGCCCGAGGACGCGCTGCAGGCGTACCAGGCGCACTCCCCGGAGCAACGGCTGCGCTGGACGGAGGTGGACGTCCGGCCCCCTCCCCGAAAGCAGCCCCGGTGCGCCTTGCTGGAAGGATTCTCCCTGCATGCCAACGACAGGCAGGGGATGGAGCGGCTGTGCCGCAGCTAAGGGGCTGCACGGCCTCTCCACCTGCCTGGCGCACAGCCTGGGGGCCCCGTCAGCCGCCTTCTTCGGCCCCTCGGCTCCAGCCTCACCCTCAACAGGACTCCCGTTCCTCCCATACGCCGCAGAAAGGGTGCGATTTCCAGTGGAAGCGTGGACTCCACCACCCGCGCTTCCGGGCCTTCACGTCACTGCACGTTGAAATGGAAGTTGTTGCCGAAGCTCGAGTCCCACGCCTGGCAGCCCCAGCGGCTGGTGTTCACGAACCAGATGGCCAGGTCGCCACGCGTGTTGAGCGGAATGGAGGGCGGGGGCGGAAAGGGCGTAGGGTAGCCACCAGCCACCCAGAAGCTCTGCACCGGGCCACCGTTGAAGCTGTATTGGCCGAAGATGGACCACCCTGGCGTGGTAGCGGTGATGTTGCCACGGCACTGGGTCAGCCGGTCTGCGCTGTAGTTGATGGTGACCGTCTGTCCAAAGGGCAGCGGGTTGGACGACGCGACGACATTCCAGCCCTGTGAAGGCGACTGGAAGGTGATGGTTGGCGTGGACTGCGAGGAAGCCACGGTGCCGACGAGCAGCGCGGCGGTGGCGACGAGCCAGCGGGAAGAATGTTTCAGCAAGGCGAAGCTCCTGGGTGAGGGGCACTGCATTGAGGATACGGAGGCCTCTGGAGTCTTCCACACCTCGTCCATCCACTCTTCAAGCCCAGCGCAATGGCTGACCGCTTCTCCACCTTCGACTGCCTCGCCGTACAGGTGGACGCAGACCAAGACACACTGAGCCTACGTCGGAGCAATCCCTTCCACGGCGTCACGCATAAGAGGGATAGGGGCCGGAAGCGCTGGCTGACGTGGCCGCGGTTGTCATGGCACAGCCGCCCGTGTGGGAGACGGCGCGGAGGCCGGCCGCGCCGGGAGGAGCATGGATGCGCCTGAACAGGATTCAGTGGGCCGTGCCGGTGGCGGCGGTGGGGGGGCTGGTGGGGTGCGGCGGAAAGGACACGCGGGTCTACGACGTGAAGCTGGACGCGGCGGCGCTGAGCGACGTCCCATTTCGTGCATTGGGGATCTCCAGGCGCCCCGGGGACCGGCCCAGGTGGCCGTCCAAGTGTTGGGTTCTCCGGAACGTGGAGCTCAGCTCGACCGCGGCGCGGGCCTGGAGCCGGGGGCAGCCCCGTCACCGGACCTCCGGTGACGGGGCCTCCTGCTCCCGCGCTACGGTGCCACCTCGTGTGCCAGCACCTCGCGCACGCCGTCACCGTCCAGGTCGACGAAGACCGCCGCCGCCCCCGTCACCGCCAGGCCGTCATCCGATGGGCCCAGCGGGAGCGTCCACCGCAGCCACCCGGGCTCCCACGCCAGGAAGCCCAGCACGCCCAGCCGGTCCTCGCGGCGCACCACCAGGTCGTCGCGCCCGTCGCCGTTCAGGTCGCCCGCGGCCTGGAAGACGTCCTCGCGGCGCAGCTCCCAGTCATCCAGCTTCTGGTCATACCAGCCCTCCAGCAGCGGGTAGAACTGACCGTTGTCAGAGCCGAGCACGGCGACGCCCTCGTGCAGCTGCGCCAGCAGCTCGTCCCGGCCGTCGCCGTCCACGTCACCGGCGAGCCGCAGCGAGTCCTCCGGACGCAGCTCGCCGACGCCGGTCCAGGTTCCCCACGGCCAGAAGGCCAGCGGCTCGGGCCAGCCCTGGGACAGGACCACCACCGCGTACCCGTGCGCGCCGCGCACGAGCAGCTCCACGGGCCCCTGGGCCGAGAAGAAGTGGCCGGTGGCCTCCACATGGCTGTCCGGGCTCAGCTCGTCATCCCCCAGCTTCTCCCCGTAGGGCATGAAGCCCCAGGGCTCCAGGCCCTGCTCCATCCCGCGAAGGAACGTCCAGCCCTTGGGCCCGCGCAGCACCACGTCCAACCGCCCGTCCCCGTCGTGGTCCGCCACGCCTTCCAGGGAGTCGTCCGGCATCAGCGGCCCCTCCCCCAGCTCCATTCCATCCGGGTACACCACCCACGACTCCAGCGCGCCCGCGCCATTCGCCCGCAGCAGGCCGATGGCACCCTCGCGGCTTCGCACCAGCAGCTCCGCGCCCGGCTGCCCGTCGAAGTCACCCAGGTGCACCAGCGTGTCCTGCGGCCGGAGCGTCCACTCGCCCACTGACGACTCCCACGCCTGCGCGGTGGACACCCGCGCCTGCCCCGTCTGCGCGTCCCGGCCCAGCAGCGCCAGCCCGCGCTCGTCGCGCAGCACCACCTCTTCGCGCCCGTCTCCATTCACGTCCCCGGCCAGCACGGCCTCCTGGGAGCGCGTCCAGTCCCAGCCGTCCGCGAGCGCGCCCTCCGCCAGCAGGCCCTTCACCCCCAGGCCCTGGAACCCGCCATGAAGGGTGACGAGCAGGCCCGAGCTGTTGGCGCCGTCGCCCGTCAGACTGGAGCTCATCGGGAAGCAGCGGGGGATGAACATGCAATACCGCTCCAGCGGCGAGAGGATGCCCCAGCGCTTCAGCCAGGAAACGAAGGTGATGGGGCCCTTGACGGGGGGGATTTCGGTGTCGGGGACCTCGTCGAGCGGCGCCTTGGTGCCAGAGGCCAACGTGGACAGGTGGGTGATGATGGACAGCGTGGTGCCCAGGTCCTCCACGAAGACGACGTCCGCCTTCTTGTCCCCGTTGGCGTCCACGAAGCGCACCGCCGCGGAGTCGCTGGGGGCGACGAGGTTCTGGGCGACGATGCGGCTGAAGCCCCCCAGGCCATTGGACAGCTTCACCCAGAGGTGGGTGCCGTCATAGGAGACGAAGTCCATCAGCCCATCGCCATTCATGTCGGCCCAACTGGCGTGCTCGTTCCACTTCTCGCCCCACTCGATGGGGGTGGGCGTCATCGCCGGAGAGAAGGCACCTCCCCCGATGGCCAGCTGCGTGTAGAGGAAGTTGTTCCGGATGGCGACCCAGTCCTGCAGCGCGTCGGGGCTCGTCACCTGCTGGAGGCTCGCGAAGGGGGACCACCCCGTGCCGAAGGCGAGGGGCGTCTCCACCAGGACGCCAAAGCCACCGGTGACGGCCGGATAGACGGACACCCTGCCACTGTCCAGATAGGCCAGGTCCTTTCCGGGGTTCCCGTCGAGGGTGCAGGCGGTGAAGTAATCGAAGTTCCAGGCGGAAGGCAGCGTCTTCACCTTGAAGGCCGGGAGGAAGGTGGACGTGCCTCCCGAGCGGCTCCAGTACACCTCGTTGCCGCGGAGCTGGACGTAGTCCGCGCCGAAGGCGCCATCCACGTCCGAGAGGAGGACGGAGCTCTGCCAGCCGCTTCCTCCCAGGGGGTTGCCCTTGGGGGTCTCGAACTTGCCATCCCCCTTGCCCTTCCCCACCCAGAACTGGGTGTCGCCCACGAAGAAGTAGTCCGCCAGGCCGTCTCCCGTGAGGTCCGTGGCGAGCGCGAAGTCCGACCACCCCGTTCCCCCCAGCGTCGTCGACTGCGCCGTGGGGGCGTACGTTCCGGACGCGGTGGCCAGCACCACCGCGGCCGAGGCGTCACCGAAATAGACGTAGTCGAGGCCGTGGGCACCATCCACGTTGGCGAAGTCGAAGTCCGTGCCCTTGCCCGCGCCACCGAGGAGCACCACCTGGGGGTTGGCGTCACCGACCAGGGTGCCCGCGAAGGCGATGCGGGCGAACTCCGCGTCGAACGTGTCGGTGCGCACCAGGATGGTCCTGGCGGGCGTCACGCTCGTGTCCACGTCGGTCATGACTCCGGCCACGGGCCCCAGCAGGCCGGTGGTGGGGTCAATGGCGAAGCAGGGCCCCCCCGAGTCCCCCTTGGCCGGTGTCTGCCCGGCACCGTTCGCCACCGTGGTGAGGGTGCGTCCCACCTGGGCGCTGACCGGGACGTCCGCGTAGCGGAGCGTTCCGGAGCCGCCCGAGGGGGTGAAGCGGCCGTAGCCCATGCAGCGGACGGTGGAACTCATGAGCGAGGGCCCCCGGTAGAGCTGGAGGGGGATGCCGGTGATGATGGGCTTGGCGAGCTTGAGGAGCGCGACGTCATCCCCGGTACTCACGGAGAGCGGGTTCATGGTGCCAAAGGCGTCCCCCTTCGAGGTGCCCACGGTGCCCAGCGTGACGGTGATGGTGGTGGGGTCCATCCACGCACCGGCCTGCGTGCCATCCACGGTGAGGCAGTGGTGCGCGGTGAGCACCCAGCGGGAGGACAGCAGGGTTCCCGAGCAGGTTCCCAGCGAGCTGGTCAGCTGGACGACCCGCGTGAGCTCGGGAGCAATGTCGGAGCCGGAGATGATGGACCCGCTCCCGGTCTCCAGTGGCTCCGGTGTCGCAGTGCCAGTAGCAGGGGGGGACGTCCGCAGCTCGCAAGCCACCAGGAGTAACAAGAGTAACGACAGGCGCTGAGACATTCCGGCTCCTCATCAAAGAGGTGAGGATTCTCGTCCACCTGTCTGACATTGGAAACCCGCCTCGGTTGCTCCCCCGCACGAGCTCAAGGCGCGGGAGAGCGACTCGAGGCTTGTCGCCGAAGCTCCTTCAGCGAAGCCCTATCCGGCACGAGCCGTTGAACCTGCGCCATGACGGCCTCTGCAGCGTGAAGCAACGCGCCTACGAGCCCCTGGCGGAATGCCCCCGCTGCATACTCGGGCCATTCGTTCCAGCGGGCATGGAGGACCTTGGGCCACTCCGCGAGCCGCACTTCCGCGAAGAAGGGCTCGCCCGGTCGCGCGTCCTTGAAGAGGGGTGAAGAGCCTGCCTGGCGAAGGAGCTCCTCGGGAAGAGGCGGACCACACCGCAGGAACCATCCTTCTCCCTCGAGCAACAACAGTCCCTGGCCCTTCCACACCCCCTCGTACGCGCAATCGAAATAGCCACGAGAGAAGCGGATGCGATGCTCCCAGGAGGCGAGGCAGTCCTGGTGCAACGGCGCATCACAGAACTTCCACAGCGCGTCTGTCGGAGGAAACGCGAGCCCGGAGGTCGCGATGAACGGGCGGTCCAGCGCCGCGTCACCGCAGATTGCGCAGCGGCTCTGCCCATGAATGATGGCCATGCAGCTCGAGAATAGGGCCGCGGCGCTCTCGCTGCCACCGGGCGCGCCCACGAGGCGCGCCCGGTTCCCGTCACGCGACTCAGGCCCGCGCGGTGCGGGCGTCGCGGCCCCGGGCGCGTGCGGCCTTGGAGAGCGCGTCAGCGCCCTTCTCGTCGCCGCGCATCCACTCCTTCATGGCGGGCACCACCTGCTTGCTCCAGCCCTTGCCCGCGCGGATGCCGAGGAAGTCCTTCACCAGCGCGTCGACCATGGCCGACAGCTGCTCGGTGAGGAAGAGGCGCTCGGAGATCTGGTCGTCCTCCTCCTCGCTCATCAGCGCCGGGAGCTTCGCCGCGCGCACGTCGAGGAACTCGGAGTCCAGCGTGACTTCGTACTCCTTCTCGCCGTTGGTGAGCCGCAGCCGCGCCTGGGCCACCAGCAGGCCCCTGTCGAGCGAGTGCTTCACCTGCTCGGAGTACGGCGCCAGCGTGCCCTTGGCGCTCATCTCCGTGACGTCGCCCGCCACGCCGCGCAGCACCACCCGGCCCATGAAGAGCACGGTGACGCCCTCGCCCTCGTGCTCGATGAGCGTGTCGCCCGACTCCGAGCGCCACAAGAGCCACGTGAGGAACTCACGGCCCAGGTAGGCCCGGCCGCGCAGCAGCGCTTCGCGGGCCTTGCCCTTCTCGGCTTCGGCCTCGTCCTGCTTCTCCTCGGTGGCGGCGCCGTCCACGCCGGTGTCGCCCCGCATGAAGGCCGCTTCGGCCCGAGCCTGCTCACGCCCCGCCATGGGACACCTCCTCCACCGCCGTCGCCGGCAGGTCCATGCCAATCAGCTCCGCCGTGGGCCCCAGCGAGGCCTCGTCGAGCCCCTCGGTCCGCGCGTGGTCCGCCGGCGTCATGCCGATGAACTTCACGCTCAGCGCGCTCTCCAGCGCCACCATGATTTCGTCCACCGTCTTGCGCGACGCCGCCCAGATCTGCACCTGCTGCGTCTTCAGGTTCCAGCTCACGTCCAGCACCGCGGTGCGGGGCGTGGCGCGGTTGCGCAGCATCTGCCGGATTTCGCCCTTGAACTGCGTCTTCTCGCCACGGCTGGGCGGCCGGTCATTCTCTTTCTCGAAGGCGGCGGCCCACTTCGTCAGCTCGGCCTTCATGGCCGCGGCGGGCACCTTGATGGAGTCGATGCGGAAGGCGAACAGCGCGTACTCGCCGTAGAAGAGATGGCTGGTGGCGAAGTCGATGGAGTCGGCGTTCTCCAGCTCCACGAAGCCAGCCGCGCGTTCCTCCTCGGACTTGCGGTCGATGGGCTCGAACGCGTGCGCCTTGAGGCCGCGCGTGAGCCAGCGCTTGATATCGGAGGGCGCTTCCTTCGCCGGTTCAGCCCGGAAGCGCGAGAAGGTGACGGCACCACGAAGGACGGGCATGGGGCGCGGCAGGATGGGGGGCTCGCGCCGCGCCGTCAAGGCACTCCCTGTCGCTGGACGGCCCTCTTGTCCGCACGCGTTTTCGCGGTAGCGTTTTCCCCATGTCCCGCCTTCTCGCCATCCTCTTCGTGTGTGCGCTCCTGCCCCGCCAGGCGCTCGCTCAGGACACCGCCTCCCCCGCGCCCACGGATGACTCGCTGGTGGCGCCGCCGCTCGTGCCCGCGCCGGAGCAGGCGGAGCCGGAGTCCTTCGCCCCGACGTCCGTGCGGCCCGAGCCCCTGAAGGCCGACGAGGGAATCCCCGCCGCGCCCCGCATCCTCCTGGAGACGCTGTCGGGTGGCGCGGGAATGATGGTGGGAGGCCTGGCGGGGCTCGTGGTCGGCGTGGTGACGACGGAGTGCTCCCTCTTCGAGACGGACTGCACCACGGCGGCGCTCTTCGGCCTGTCCGGCATGGCGCTCGGCGCCACGTTCGCGACATGGGGCGTGGGCAAGGCGATGCGAGGCAGGGGCGGCTTGCTGAGCACCCTCATCGGCGCCCTCATTGGCACGGGCGCGGGGTTGTTTGCGCTGTCCGTGGACAACGACACGCTGGGGCCCATCGGACTGCTGTCCCTGCCCGCCATGGGCGCGGTGGTGGGCTTCGAGCTGTCCGGGAGCACGGACCCGGGCCCCTCTTCGCACTTCTCGCTGACGGCAGGCCGTCTCCCCGTGACGCCCGCCTTCGGCCCCACGCCGCACGGCGGCTTCATGGGCGGCGTCACCGGCCGGTTCTGAGAGCGGGTGATTCTCCGTGGACTGTCATTGGGATACGCGGGCCCCTGTGTCGACACCGGGCCTGGACATCCGCCAGGCCCGCTGAATCCCTGACATTGCTCAGCGGCGTGCGCCTGCACGCATCATTCGATAGGGATTACCGCCCCAATCAGGGGCAGATCCATCTCTGATTCGAGCAGGTGCAGTTGGCGGTCGCGCAGGTGGTGCCGGTGTTCCAGGAGCACACCTTCGTGCCAGTGCCCTTCCCACAGAACGTCCAGTTCAGGGCGTCGCAGTCCGGCGCGACACAGTTGCAGGTTCCATCGGCACACAGCGCGGCCTCGGCGGTGTCCACGGACTCATCGGTCAGCGCGGGGCTCTCGGCGGGAACACCACCACAGGCACCCAGCACCAGCCCGAACAGCAGGGGCAGAAGCGACGAGCTCTTCCGAATGAATGAATTCACGAGTTTCTCCATGGAGTGGGTTTGCGCTGGAGCGCGCCAAACCCATATCACGGGCTGCCCTGGAAGCTCAGTGTATTCACAACAAGCCGATGATTCATCATGGACCCAGGGCATGGGGCGGGAGGTCAGCTCCCGCCCGCACGTCCCGCCCATCAGATGCTGCAGAGCGCGCCATCCCACCGCTCGAAGTACGGCGAACGACTGCCGAAGACCTGCGAGCCCGAGGAGTTGCAGGTGCAGACGATGTTCCCCACGTAGGTGAGGTGCTCGGGCTCCGCGTAGTAGGTGATCTCGTACTCCCGGCCGCCACAGTCCGGCAGTGCATCCTCGCGCGACTCCAGCTCGGCCTCCGTCGAGACCTCCGCGTCCACTTCCGGCCCGCCACACCCCGCCGACACCAGCCCCGCGCAGAGCATCGCTCCCACAATCATGATGTTGGTCTTCATGTGCCCTCTCGACGATGGTTTTCAGTAAGTACTGCTTTTCCAGATTAACATGGCATCATGAGAGGAGCGCGCGTGATGTTCATGGCCCGACGTTGGCGGCAGTCCGGGCGCCCGGTCCCCCGCTCCGTTTCGATTCAGCCCCCTTCCACCGGCCGGCACGAGGCACTCTTCGTCGCTAGATAGCGCAGCCTGCCTCCGCACCCGACCGCCCGTGAAACACCTCACCTCCCCCTCCGAACCCCCTGCCCCTGGTGGCGAGCTGGGCGCCCTGCTCCGCTCGCACGACTGGAGCCGCACGAAGCTCGGCCCCGTCGAGTCCTGGCCGCAGAGCCTGAGGACCTACGTCGCCATGATCCTGGAGATGCCGGCCCCGGCCATCATCTTCTGGGGTGACGAGCTGGTGCAGCTCTACAACGACGGCTACGCGGTCATCATGGGTCCCCGGCACCCGCGGTACCTGGGCTCCACCTACCGCGAGTGCTGGCCGGACACCTACCCCGTCATCCACCCCTGGATGCGCAAGGTGCTGGAGAGGGGTGAGGTCATCCAGGTGGAGAAGACCTTCTTCCTCCTCACCCGGCATGGCTTCAACGAGGAGGCGTACTTCACCTTCGACTTCAGCCCGCTGCGCGATGACCAGGGGGCCATCGCGGGAGTCCTCCAGCCCGTCTTCGAGGTCACCGACGTCGTGCTGGGCGAGCGGCGCCTGGAGACGCTCCGCGCCTTCGCGCCCAGGGGCGACTCGCCGGAAGGCGCGGCGATGGAGGCCATGCGCGCCCTCGCCGGCAACGCGAAGGACATTCCCTTCGCGCTCATCTTCCACTCGGACAAGGACGGCCAGCGGCTGGAGCTCGCGACGACCACGGGCCTCGACGGGCTCCTGGAGCACGACACGGCGGGCCTCGCCCGAATCACGGACGTCGCCCGCCAGGCCGTGGAGTCGGGCGCGCCGGTGATGATCGACTCGGTGGAGACGCTCCTCGGGGCGCGCCACTTCGGCCCCTGGCCCGAGCCCACCGAGCGCGCGCTCGCCCTGCCCATGCGGCGCACGGGCCCGGAGGACCTCCGGGGCGCGGTCGTCCTCGGCATCAGCCCCCGGCTGCGCTTCGACAGCGCCTACCGCCGGTTCTTCGAGGACCTGGCCCGGGAGCTGGCCACCCAGCTGTCCCTGGAACAGGAGAAGCGCGCCGAGCGCGAGATGTTCGCGCGCGAGCAGGCCGCCCGCGCCCAGGCCGAGGCGGAAGTGGCCCGGCGCGCCCAGGCGGAGTCCGCCCTCCGTGCGAGCGAGGAGCGGCTGCGGATGGCGCTCGAAGCCGGTCAGCTCGGAGTCGTCGAGCTGCAATACGCGCGCGGCGTGCTCGAGTGGGACGACCGGGCGCTCCAGCTCGTCGGCCTGCCCCCGGGCCGCACGCCCACGGGCCCGGAGACCGTCGCCCGCATCCATCCCGGGGACGTGGACAGGGCGCGGACCATCATCGAGCAGGCGCTGCGCCCGGGTGCGGAGGCGGTCCGGCTGGAGTGCCGCGTGCGGGGCTGGGACGAAGTCGAGCGCTCCATCCTGGCCATGGTGAAGACGCACTTCGATTCGCGGGGGCTGCCGGACCGCGTCGTCGGCACCCTGCAGGACGTGACGGAGCAGCGGAAGGCGGAGCTGGAGCGTGAGCGCCTGGCGACCATCGTCGAGCAGTCCACCGACTTCATCGGCGTGGGCGACGCGGAGGGCCGGGCGCAGTGGGTGAACGAGGCGGGGCGGCGGCTGCTGGGCCTGGGGCACCATGAGGACGTCACGCGCTACCAGTTGCGCGACTTCTTCCTGCCGGAGGACCGGCCGTTCGTCGCAAGCCACATCGCGCCCACGCTCCTCAATGGCGGCCGGTGGGAGAGCGAGTTCCGCTTCCGGCACTTCCAGACCGGAGAGGCCATTCCGGCGCAGTACAACGCCTTCGCGCTCATGGAGCAGGGCACGCAGCGCCAGACGGGCATCGCCACCGTCAGCCGGGACATCCGCGAGCAGAAGCGGATGGAGGCGGAGCGGGAGGGCTTGCTCGCGCGCGAGCGCGCGGCGCGCGAGGAGGCGGAGGAAGCCAACCAGCTCAAGGACGAGTTCCTCGCCACCGTCTCGCACGAGCTGCGCACCCCGCTGACCGCGGTGCTGGGCTGGGTGCAGTTGCTGCGCACGGGCACCCTCCCAGCAGACAAGCGGGAGCGGGCGCTCGCCACCGTGGAGCGCAACGCGCGCGCCCAGGGGCAGCTCATCGAGGACCTGCTCGACGTGAGCCGCATCATGACGGGCAAGCTGAAGCTGGAGGTGTCGTCCGTCGACGTGAGCCACGTGGTCGAGGCGGCGCTCGAGTCGCTGCGGCCCGCTGCCGAGGCGAAGGGCATCCGCATCCAGGCCGCGCTCGACTCCGCCGGAACCATCATGGGCGACGCGAGCCGGCTGCAGCAGGTGGTGTGGAACCTGCTCTCCAACGCCGTGAAGTTCACCCCCAAGGGAGGCCGCGTCCAGGTGCTGGTGGAGCGGCGTGACTCCTCGGTGGAGGTCTCCGTCGCGGACACGGGCCAGGGCATCTCCGCGCAGTTCCTGCCCCATGTCTTCGAGCGCTTCCGCCAGGCTGACGGCAGCACCACGCGCAAGGCGGGTGGGCTCGGGCTGGGGTTGGCCATCGTCCGGCACCTCGTGGAGCTGCACGGGGGCACCGTGTCCGCCGCGAGCGAGGGCGAGGGCCAGGGCGCCACCTTCGTGGTCAGCCTTCCCCAGGCCGTGGCCATGCGGCGGGAGCTGCAGGTGCCTCCCACCCTGCGCGGCCCGCTGCAGGCGCAGGAGAGCCACTGCCCCCCGCAGCTCGTCGGGCTCCGGCTGCTCATCGTCGACGACGAGGAGGACACGCGGGAGCTCTTGCGCAGCCTCCTGGAGACCTGTGGAGGCCTCGTCACCACGGCGAGCTCGCCGGAGGAGGCCCTCTCCATGATGCGGAGGGAGCCATTCGACGTGCTCGTCTCCGACATCGGCATGCCCGAGGAGGACGGCTACCGCTTCATCGCCAGGGTGCGCGCCCTGCCGGCCGCACAGGGCGGTGACATCTCCGCGGTCGCCCTCACGGCCTACACCCGCATGGAGGACAGGACGCGCGCGCTGCTGGCCGGGTTCAACACCCACGTGCCCAAGCCCATCGAGCCCGTGGAGCTGCTGGCCGTCATCGCGTCACTGGCGACCCGGAGGGGGCCCACGCGCGGCTGACGCGGAGACAGGGTGTCCGGGGCGAAGGGAATGGCCCCTCCGCGTTCGAGTGGAATGACAAGACCATTCCCTCCTTCCGCCGCGCTGCTGGCAGGGCTGCTCGCGCTCGGTCTGACCGGGCGCGCGGAGGCCCACAACACCGGGGTCCATCGGAAGCTGACGGACCATGCCTACGAGGTCATGTTGATGGTCCAGAAGGAGGGACCCTCGCAGACGCGGCTCCCGGGGCTGCCGCTGCCGGCCTCGGAGAAGGCGCTCTCCTCGGCGGACTCCGAGTTCCCGGCGCTGCGCCCGTGGCGGGCGGTGAACAAGTCCGTCACCGACGCGGAGCTCAAGGCCCGGTGGACGGCCTACATGGCGGAGGTCCGCGCCGCCCTGCCGCGACTGCGCGGACTCAAGGGCGGGTTGCCGAAGCCGGGCAAGCCCGAGTGCCAGGTCGACACGGTCGGCTGGGGCCAGCCGATGAGCAGCTTCGAGGCGATGACGCTCGGCGCCACGAAGAAGCCCATCGCTGGCGACTACCTCAGCGATGACGTCGACGGGTGTGGCATCCAGGACGGCTGGGAGCCGGGGGGCATCTTCAACCACGTGAACAAGGGCCCGCAGCGGGACTTCGGTGGGACGGTGCTGGGCGTGTGGTCCCGCCACCCGGACGATGAGATTGACGACGTCCACATGTGGATTCGCCCGACGAACGCGGGCGGGCTGAGCGAAATCAAGAAGATCCTCGCGGGCATCGCGGGCGCGGGGGCCGGCGTCGCGTACATCTCCTACAAATGCATGCTCACCTGCCTCAAGTCGTTCTTCGGCGGCGAGTGCAAGAAGTGCGTCACCGACGAATGGAACAAGGGCCAGCAGCAGGGAAGCAGCGCCGTCGCATGGGTCGACGGGCTGGTTCCGGGCTTCGGTGACCACACGAGCGAGCAATACGTCGGCCTGTGGCACCACATCATCGCCCTGCCGCCCCCTCCCGACGGGAGCGCGACCTACGACACCCTGCCCGGCTTCCACCTGGAGCAGGCCGGCGTCGTCGGCAACCCGGACGGCATCGAGGTCGGGACGCGCGCGCTCGCCGATGCCCTCGGAATCACCGTGCACTACGAGACCAGCCAGGGCTGCCAACGCTACCAGGTGACTGGCGCCAATGACGGACACGCGGACAGCGTCATGCGCGGCGAGGACGAGTGGCAGTTCCTCAGCATGGCGCACACGCCCTTCTCCCCCGTGGACAACGTGGCCTGGGCCGGCTGGAAGGATTTCCGGGACGCGGGCGAGGCGCGGGCGGCGCGCTCGCTGGCGGGGCCGCTGCATGCCATTGGCGACGCCACGGTGCCCATGCACGTGACGGGCACCTTCGGCTGGGGGCACCGCCCTTTCGAGGACGCCATCGACTGGCGCTACGAGGAGCTCATGTTCTACGGAGACAAGCTGGCCTCCTTCCACCAGGCCCGCGCCATCCTGGAGACGTCGTTCATCTGGCGCGAGTTCATCCGCGACTGGAGGCAGAAGCACGGCAACACGAAGGACGTACCCGTGAGGGACCTGGTCACCACGGTGGCGCAGCTGACGGCGGTCTACGTGAAGCAGAACTTGAAGGAGGACTGGCCGTTCCATCCGCTGATGTCGACTCAGTACTTCGTCTCCAAGGACGACGCCGTCGCCTACTACATGGACTACGCCAACTCGGACGAGCTGGTACGGCCGCTGCTGGTGAACGCCGTCGCGGCGGAGCTGGCCTTCCTGACGGCCGCCTCGGAGGTGATGCCATGAGCCGCCCACTGCTGGCGGGCGTCGTGGCGCTCTGGGCCTTCGCGGCCGGCGCACAGCCCCAGCCTTCGCGTTCGGACACCGTCACCTCCCCACACTCGCTGCCGGCGAAGCCCGTGGAGATCGGCCCGCTGAACCGGCGGGGCCCCGACATCCGGCGCGTGGATGACCGCGCACGCTGCATTGCCATTGCGCAGCGCCAGACAAAGCGGCCGCAGGCGGGGCGCAGGTCGCCGGCGCAGGTGGAGCTGGCCTTCCAGACGGCGCTCGCCTCCTGCGCCGGCCCTGACGTCCCGCCCGAGCGCGCCGCCGTGGTGGGCGCGGCCAATGTCGAGTTCCGGGAGCTGGCACTGAAGTTCCTCGACGGCGAGCTGAGCGGCCCGGCGTACCTCGCGGCGGTGGGGGACCGGAACCGCAAGGTCGACCGCGCCCGCACGGACGTGGCCTGGCGGTCCGCGCTCGCCAGCGGAGACGCGGATCGGGACTTCGTCCCGGACACGCTCGACACGTGTCCGGGCACGCCCGCGCACCAGGTGACGGATGACGCCGGCTGCCCGCGGCGGGTGGCCCTGCCCAGGCAGGACCCGGCCATCTCCTACCGCCGGATGATGGAGCAGCAGCACCTCATGATCTCCCCCGCGTGCACGGGGGCGCCCACGCCCGCCTCTCCCGCGCCCAGGCGCTACAGCCGCGCCCCCTCCGACCCCGGCGCGAACAACGAGGGCTACAAGGTGGCCGTCACCCGCGTGGGGAACCAGCCCGCGAACTGCCCCGTGTTCTACGAGCTGGCCTTCCGGATGAGCGGCCCCATCCGGCAGGACTTGCCGAGGGACCGGCTCATCACCGTGACCTACCGCGACACCGAGGCGCACGCGGCAACCCACCCTGGCGAGGTCCTCTTCCGGATCCCCGCGAGCTCGGAGGGCGAGCGCCGCGAGCTCTTCGAGCAGCTCGGCCTGTACCAGCGCACCCAGATTCAGGCACGCGCCGTCAACGGCGATGGCCAGCCCTCCGCCTGGAGCGAGGTCCGCGAGGTGAAGGTCTCCTCTTCAACAATCCAGTGAGCGGGTGCGCCCTCCTGGGCTTCGCACCGCGCTCCGTGCGAAGAAGCGGAGGGCGTGCCGCCGCCGGGCTCACGGGGTGGCCAGACGTTGATGGACGGAGGAGTGCGATGGAGCGCAGCTACCGCGGCTACACCTTGAGACGCGCCCTCGTCGGGGAGCTCCCGGCACTCCCGGACGTCGAACACCTCGCGGCACAACAGTTCCGCCACTCGTCGCAGCCGTATGCGGCGGGACTCCCGGTGCAGTCGCTCGAGCAACTCCAGGAGCACCAGCAACAGGGTGGCGTCTGGGTGGCCGTGACGAAGGAAGGAACCGTCGCGGCCTTCGCCATCTGCAAGCCGGTGGACGGCGCCCTCTTCATCGTCGAGGCGGACGTGCACCCGGCCCATGCGCGACAGGGGCTGGGCGCCGCGCTCTTCGGACTCCTGGGAGAGTGGGCCCGGGAAGAAGCCTGGCCGGCGCTGCTGCTCACCACCTTCCGGGACGTCCCGTGGAATGCCCCCTACTACGAGCGTCTCGGCTTCCGCGTGCTCCAGGAGGACGAGCAGGGTCCTGGGCTGCGCGCCATCCGCGCCCAGGAAACGCAGTTCGGCCTTCCCTCCGAGAGCCGCGTCTGCATGAGGCTCGCGCTCGACGCGCCACCTGCCCCGCCGGGCGGGTGAAGCATGGACCGCCGCTTCAGGACAGCCAGCTGACGATGAGCGAAGCCAGCGTCGCCGCGGCCGTGGCCTCGTCGACGCGGCCCTGGAGCATGTCGCGGGAGATGGCCTCCGCCGCGCCGATGATTCCCACGCAGCGCAGGTGGAGCTCGTCCTTCTTCAGCTTCGAGTAGGGCGCGAGCGCGTCGCGGTAGATGGCCACGTAGCTGTCGAGCAGCTCCCGGTGGAAGGCCTCCATCTCCTCATCGCCTCGCATCGCCGCCGCGATGGCGTGCCACTCCGGACCGGCCGCCGTGTAGCAGTGCATATAGGCGGTGCTCATCACCCGGGCGACGTCCTCCAGCTTCCGCCGCGTGCGCTCGAGCGCCTCCAGCAGCGCGCTGACCTGCCGGGCGTCGATCTGCGCGTAGAGCGCGATCAACAACCCCGACCGCGTCTTGAAGTGCTCGTAGGCAATGGGCTTGCTCACGCCGGCACGCTCGGCCAGGTAGCCGAGCGTCAGCGCGTCGGTCCCCTCTTCCCGGACGATGGTCTGCGCGATGTCGAGCAACTGCTCGCGTCGCTGCGCCTTCGGCAGCTTCCTGGCTTGGGGCTCACTCATGGCTCGTGGCGTTTCGTAATGCCCCTTCGCGGCCTCCTCCAAGAAAACGTGGCGAACCTACCATTGGTAACTTACCAATTGTAGGGAATTTCGAATCCACATCCGCCCTGCCCCACCCGGCAGAGGAGCGCAGCCGTCATGTCCGCGAACACGCAGAGACCCGTCCTCATCGTTGGAGGCTCCGGCATCGTTGGTTCCCAGGCCGCGAAGATGATTCGCCGGCTCCATCCCACGCTGCCCATCACGATTGGCGGGCGAGACCTGACCCGGGCGGATGCCGTCGCGAAGGAGGTCGGCGGCGCGGATTCGGTGCGGGTCGACCTGGAGCGACGTGACCTGGGCCAGTCCGAAGGGAGGGCCTACGGCGCCGTCGTCATGTTCCTGAAGGACGACACGCTCAACTCCATGAAGTACGCGCAGGACAAGGGGCTGCCCTACGTGAGCATCTCCACGGGCGTGTTCGAGGTGGGCCCCGAGGTGGGGCACTACGTCCACAGGCCCACGAGCGCGCCCATCCTCATGGACAGCAACTGGCTGGCGGGAGCGGCGACGCTGCCGGCGCTCCACTTCGCTCGTGAGTTCCAGACCCTGGACTCCATCGAGCTCGCGGCCGTCCTCGACGAGCAGGACCTGGGCGGCCCGGCGGCGTATGCCGACTTCGAGCGCCTGACGAAGGCGGCGCCCAGCGTGCTGCTCCTCCAGGACGGGAAGTGGCGCTGGGTCAGCGGTGAGGAAGCAACGCGCACCTTCATCGGCGTGGACGGAAGCAAGCTCCAGGGCCAGGCCTACTCGCCGCTCGACGTGCTGAGCCTCTCGGCCGCGACCGATGCGCGCTCCATCCGGTTCGACCTCGTGGTCGGTGAGTCGGCGGCACGCCGGCGTGGTGAGCCGTTCTCGACGGAAATCATCATCGAGCTGAGCGGACGGAAGCACGACGGGACGCAGGGGCGCGTCCGTCACGAAATCGTCCATCCCTCGGGCCAGGCACCGGTGACGGCGCTGGGCGTCGCCGTCGCCGTCGAGCGGCTGCTCGGCCTCGCGGGCGGCCCACCCGTGGCGCCGGGGCTGTACCTGCCTCACGTCCTCATCGATCCGGCGTACATGGTCCGGCGCCTGGAGGAGTTCGGCGCCCGGATTCGCCGCGCGTAGCCCGCGGCAGGCGGCATCGACGTCTGTCATTGCCGCCGCCCTGACTTCCTACCGTCACCTCCCCACCGCAGAGACAACCCTGGTCCAGGGGACCAGAGGAGCGTAACCGTCATGTCCTCGAACACGCAGAAACCCGTCCTCATCATTGGAGGCTCCGGCGTCGTCGGCAGCCGGGCCGCGAAGACGCTTCGCCGACTCCAACCGGAGCTGCCCATCACCCTGGGCGTGCGAGACGTGGGCAAGGCCCAGTCCCTCGCCAGGGAGTTGGGTGGCGCGGAGGCGATGACCATCAACCTGGAGCGCCAGGACCTGGGCCTCCCCGAGTCGGCGGCCTTCAGCGCGGTGGTCGTGCTGCTGAAGGACGACTCGCTCAACTCCATGAAGTATGCGCAGGCGAAGGGCGTGCCCTACGTCTCCTTCTCGGACTTCGTGTTCGACATCGGGCCGGCGGTGGCGCGCTACATCCAGCACCCCACCCGCTCGCCCGTGCTCCTGCTGGGCCACTTCCTGGGCGGGACGGTGACGCTGGCGACGCTTCACTTCGCCAGGGAGTTCCGCCGCGTCGAGGCCATTGAAATCAGCGCGGTCTTCGACGAGGACGACGTGGGCGGACCGGCGGCGCGTGGCGACACGGAGCGCGTGACGAAGGCCGTGCCGAATCCCCTGCTGCTCCAGGATGGGAAGTTCCGCTGGGCGCAGGGAGACGACGCGACACGTGAATTCGTGGGCGTGGACGGGACGAAGTGGCGGGGTCGGGCCTATCCGCTGCTCGACGTGGTGAGCCTCGCCGCGGCGACGGACGCGCGGACGGTCCGGCTCGACTTCGCGGTGCGGGAAGCGGCGAGCAGCCCCAGCGGCCAGGGCGTGTCCCACGAGGTCATCATCGAGCTCACGGGCGAGCGTGAGGACGGGACGACGGGGCGCGTGCGCCACGAAATCACTGACGCGGACGTGCACTCGGGCCTGAGCGCGCGGGGCGTGGCGCTCGCGGTGGAGCGACTGCTCGGCCTCGCGGGCGGCCCTCCCGTGGCGCCGGGACTCCATCACCCCGAGGGGCTGCTCAGTCCCGCCTACGTGGTCGAGCGCCTGAAGGACTTCGGCGCCCGGATTCGCCGCGCGTCACCTCAACTGGAGGGGTGAGCGTCCATCACCGGCATGGGAATGCAGTCGTCGATGCGCGGGTCACCGGGCCCGCGCATCATGACGGCCGAAACGCTACAGGACGCCGGAGTAGACCAGGAGCAGCGGCATGCCGTTCTGGTTGAAGGGGTTGAAGCTGTTGAGGGGAGCGACCCAGCCGCAGCCGCCGTAGGCCGACAGGCCCACCACCTGGTTCCCCGCGCCGTATGCGTGCGACGAGCCGCCGGTCGAGAGGCCGCCAATCATGAACTGGCCGGCGGCCACCGCGAACGGCGTGCCCCGCAGGTCCACATTGCCCACGCCCCACTTGCTGCAACCCATGGCCGCGGCATACGGCATGGAGGTCACCGGCTCATCGCCGCCGTGCTGGAGCGCCCCGGTAGAGGTGGAGAACGTCTGGTCCGCCGTGTTCACCCGCAGGGTGACGGGGTCGAGGCGCAGCCGCGTATACGTGGTCCGCACGTCGGTGCCCGGGGAGTTCCCGCCCGCCGTGTACTGGGAGTAGTTGGACGTGCCCGTTTGGACCAGCAGGAGGTACTCGGAGGGCGTGCCGGCCATGTTCTGGCACCACGCGCTCCAGGGCTTGAGGGGGTCCTGGTCGACGTGGAGCGTGTACTCGCCATCCACCGCCTGCGGGTTGGCGGCCTTGATGTCCTGGCAGGTCGCGGGCCGATTGGCGGCGCGGTACTGGAGCTGGAGCTGCGCGCCGCTCTGGTTGAAGGGGTTGAAGCTGCCCGTGGGAGCCTCCCAGCCGCAGGAGCCGCCTCCAGACAGGCTGACCACCTGGTTGGATGCGGAGTACACGGCGCTGCCCCTGGCGCTCGAGCCACCGACGGAGAACTGGCCGGGGGCCACCGCGAACGGCGTGCCCCGCAGGTCGAGGTTCGCCGGCGCCAGCCCGGTGTTGCTGCACATCATGGCCACGCCATAGGGCATGGCCGTCACCCGCGTGGACCCGTGATTGACGGCGCCGACGGAGGTGGAGAACGCCTGGTCCGCCGTGTTCACCCGCAGCGTGGTGGGGTCGATGCGCAGCCGCGTATACGTGGTCCGCGCGGTGGTGCCCGACGAGTAGCCTCCCGCGGTGTACTGGGCGAAGTTGGTATCGGAGCCGGTCCGCGCCAGTGCGAGGTACTCGGAGGGCGTGCCGGCCATGTTCTGGCACCACGCGGTCCACGGCATGGCGACATCCCCGCCCACGTACAGCGTGGCGAAGCCATCCGGAGTCTGCGGGTTGGCCGCCTTGACGTCCTGGCACGTCGCGGGCAGTGAGCTGAGCGACTGTGACGCACCCTTCACGGGCGACTCCGCGGCGTCACCTGCTCCACAAGCGGTGGCAAGCGCGGCGAGGCTCAACGCCAGCGCACGGTGGCGAATCGCGAAGGGAAGAACAGCAAGGGAGACACGCGGACGCTTCAGGTTGCTCATGGGATGGGGCTCCTTGGGTGATGGACGCCTCCCATCGCAAGCAAGGTGCCACACCCTCCCGGAGCCCACCGCGGCCCGGGTTTCACGCCTTTACGCGCCAGCGCGCTCCCCGAAGCCCCGGAGCCTGAAGCCGAACGTGCCAGTCCTGGCACGCACGAACGCCCCGCCCTGGAGACAGGCATGTCAGGGCACCTCGGGCCCGCTGCTCCCACTCCCGCGCATCATGCAGGGCGCGGTTTCCGGACGCGTCGACCTCGAGCTCCATGAGGGGCTGGCGCGTGGCCCACGCACGCAGGTTCTCCATCCACTGTTCATCCTCGATGACGCAGACCAGGAGCTGCAGCTGGTGGAGCGTGCCCGCGTCGTCCAGGTTTTCCTTCAGGACCGCGGTGAGGCTGGTTCTGTCGTTCCGAGTGCGTTCGAGCGATTGTTCAAGGTCGGTGGCCTTGCGGATCCCGAACTCGCGCAGGCTTTCGAGCAGCCGGGACGACATCTGGGATTTCGGACGCCTCGCACCACGCCGGCTGGAACGGGGTGGACAGGCCCGGCACAACCTACCCTTGGCGCCCTGCAGCCGGTCGACGTTGGCATGGAGGTGGAGAATGGCCTGGTCGACCCAGTCCAGGAGCCGGGGGGCCGGAATGCGGGTCTGCAACAGCAGCTCGATCACATCATGGTGTGCGAGCCCCTCGACGTTGGTGACGCCTTCGTCTTCCAGGCGGGCGCGGTCATAGAGGTCAATCCCCTCCAGGTTGGTGAGCGGCTCATGCGGATCAACGACCTTGCTGCTCGAGCCGGGAAGGAGTCGCTTCGCCTTCCGGAATGTGGTGCGCATGAGCTCGGTGATGAAGACCAGTCCCGTCTCGGGGATGATGCCCGTCACGAAGGCGAGCGTGTGCAGAGCTGCCCGCGGGTGGAGCCGCGTCTCTTGGGGGAGCATCTCTGGAGGGATCATCGCCCAGCTCTCATCGAGTACCCAGGCCAGGACCATGACAGTGAGGACGCGGGTCGCGATGTGGCTGTACGTCTTGGGTTGGAGGTCCCGGCGCGCGTAGCTTCGGAAGAGCGTGAGCAGCGTATAGAAGTACGCGCCCAGGAAGCCGAAGGCGAACGTGGTGTGCTGGGGCTGGATGAGTGACAGCACATCAGGCAGTCCCTGGGGATGGGGAGGGTTGTCGAGATTGAGCAGCGTGAGCGTCCAGCCGAGGCTGAGCACCAGCGAGGCCACGATCAGCGGTGAGCGCCGCGCAGGGAGGATGCCCGCGGAGCTCAGGTGTCGCTCGGGCCCGAAGGCCTCGTCCATGCGGGTGCCATACCGCGCCATCACGTCCTGCCGGGTCTGGACCGACGGGTCGAACCGGAGGATGTGGAAGATGAAACGGTCCCGAAGCGTTGCCTGGTGCTCCCGGTCGAAGGCGTAGAAGAGCATCGCGGGCAGCAGTGACAGCACGGCGACGAAGATGAGCTGCAGGGTGCGACCTGCCACGACGGACAGGTCAGGGCCAGGCTCATTGAAGGCCTTGGGCACGTCGCGTAGATGGGTCATGAAGTCCGTCGACGCGAAGATGACGAGGAGCGGTATTCCGAGCCCGACCGCGAAGAGCAGACACGTGTCGCGTTTCTGCCGGATCCAATTTCGTTGCTCCTGCCCAGCGCTCTTTTCTCGCAACAAGAGCGACAGCACCAGCACCACCACCAGCACCGCCGGGGCGATGTACAACAGCTTTATCGAGGAGATGACGGACTGCGGCACCAGCTTGAACCCCAAGATCAAGATGGGGACCCCGACGAGCAGGAGCGTAGCCATCAGGATCGTAGCCATCCGCAGCGCGAGTGTTCGGAGGAAGAGGCGCCAGCACATCCACCGGCCTGGCTCGGCTTGGAGGAGGACCAGACCCGCCTGCGCATGCTTCTCCAGCTCCAAATGCTCCAGCCTCGCGAGATCGACGGGCTTGTCCCGCTCCAGGGGGGAGAGGAGCAGCAGGGCTCCGTCGTGGCCGTGGATCTTCAAGCGGTGATGCGTCTGGTTCGTGACCCGCCAGCATTCGGCTTTGTGTGCGTCGGGCGCATCGCTGCGGCGCGAACCATTCATGTCACTCCCCCTTCGGCGGGCCCCGTAGCGAGGTGCCTTCAGAAGAGGGAGTCCGCGAGCGGCGCGTGTGACACGTGCTCGCAAGAGCGCATCCAAGTCGTGTCCGCCTGCCCGTCGTGCGGACGGCCCCGGGGGCATGGGTCTATGTCTGGAACCCCCTGCACGCTCCGCCCCGCGAGCCGCTTTCCGCATTCATTCCCGTGGGCAGTATGGCGGCCGGAGCTCGGCGTCTTCGCGCTCCCAGGAGAAGGTCCATGCGCCCGGTTCACCGGCTCTGCGCCGTCATCGCACTCATCTGTGCGCTCCCGGCCGTCGCTCGCACCCGCGTCGTCCATCCCGGTGAGTCCATCCAGGAGGCGGTGGACCGGTCCAGGCCCGGCGACACCGTGCTCGTGCTTCCCGGCCTCTACCGTGAGCCCGGCCGCCCCTGTCCCACCAACGCGGCCCGGACGTGCGCGGTCGTCATCTCCAAGGACGACATCCGGCTGATAGGGAAGCCCCGGCCGGGCGCGCCGGTCGTGCTGGAGAACGCGGGCGGACAGCACACCGGCATCGCCGTGGCCCGCGTCGGCGCTACGGGTGCCGAGTGCTTGAGCCAGCGCCGCCAGCGCATCGACGGGTCGCTCGTGGAGGGCTTCACCATCAGGGGCTTCGACAGGAACGGCATCTTCATGTTGTGCGTGGACCACTGGCTCATTGACTCGGTCGCCGCGCACGACAACGCGGCCTATGGCCTCTTTCCCTCGCATTGTGGCACCGGCCGGGTGGTCCGGAGCGTGGCGACCGGCGCGAACGACACCGGCATCTACGTGGGCCAGTCCCATGACGTGCGGATGGACCACAACCTGGCCTACGACAACGTCAATGGCTTCGAGGTGGAGAGCAGCATCCGCGTGCAGGTCGAGCACAACGTCGCGTTCCAGAACACCGCCGGGCTGGTGATGTTCATCGAGCCGGGCGCGGACATCCTCGTCAGCCAGGACAACCGCATCGCGCACAACGTGATGTATGACAACAACCGGCCCAACACGTGCGAGCCCGGTGACGAGGTCTGCATCATTCCTCCCGGCGTCGGCATCCTTTCCGTGGGCGGGGAGCGCAACCGCATCGAGAACAACTGGGTCTGGAACAATGACACCGTGGGCATCGCGCTCGTGGACTCGTGCAGCGCCATCGGGCTGGAGCCCGGTTCACCCGAGTGTGACGCGCTCGGCTTCAATCCCTTCCCGAGGGACACGCGCATCCAGCGCAACGTGGCCCTGGGCAACGGCACCGCGCCCGCGCAGCCGCCCGGCGCCGACCTGCTGTGGAATGGCACCGGCACCGGGAACTGCTGGCGGGACAACCTGGCCGTGCTGCTCGTGCCGCCAGTGCTTCCCCGCTGTGACTGAGCCTACCACCACGCTTCCAGCTGGGAGCCCACCGTCCAGCCCCAGGTGCCATTGCCATACGGAGCACCATCCGGCGTGACGCCGATGAGCCCGCGGAACGCGCTGCTCCACCAGGCGCCCGTCGCGAACAGCCGCAGCACCGGCCGGGTGAAGTAGCCCCGGCCCCGGGAGAGCTGGAGCAGCGCGGTGGCCTTGGTGAGTCCACCGCTCCTGGCGAGCGGTTCGTTGTCCACGTGGTCGTAGCCAAGCTCGAAGCCCACGTGCACGAAGTCAGTCACGTAGTACAGCGGCCGCACGCCCGTGCTGAACCAGCGCACCGTGTCGTCCTCGCCCAGCCCGCGGTCCTCCCAGCGCAGCACCAGCCCCCATTGAAGGGACCACGAGGTCCGCGGCTCCAGCAGAAGGCTGTTGTTGATTTCCCAGGCGCGCGCTCGCTCCAGGCCATAGCCCTGGTCCTCCCGGACGGGGCGGGCGTTGGTGGGGCCCTGGGTCAGCGCGGCGCCGTGCCGGTACAGCACTGCCACCGTGTCCTTGACCTTGTCGAGTCCGAACACCCGGTCCTGGTCATGCCAGAACCCGAGGCCAAAGCCGTTGCGCTCCGGGAATGACGCAGAGGTATTCCGGTGCCGGAGGGCGTACTGCCCCCAGAGAGTGAGGACGCCACTCGAGTTCGTTCGGAGCCCCGCGAGGCGCAGGTCCAGCGTGGTGCTGTTGAGCACTCCGCCCTCCGGCGCCTCCGAGTCCTCCAGCCGGAACACCACGGCCTTCAGCTCGCTGCCTCCCTTCAGACGCCTGTCCAGCCCGAGGCCGGCGTGCGCGCCCTGTCCGGGGTTGAGCCAGAAGTAGTCATTCAGGTGGATGTCCTTGCGTTCGTAGTAGCGCCGCCCGAGCCACACCCGGAACCCCGGCCAGAAGTTGTCGAACGCGAAGTACGCCTGAACGATGTCATTTATCCCCAGCTCGAAGCTCCGCCCCATGGGCGCGTAGCCTGCGGTCAGGAAGTAGCCCTGGATGGTGGGTGTGTCCGGGGTGTCACCGAGGCGGTAGCGCCCATCCGCGCCCAGCTCGAAGTACGTCTCCGGCTCGTTGCCGAGCCGGTACTTGGCCCGGGCCCCTGGCGCCGCGAAGGCGGCCTGCGTCGCCCCGCTCCGGCTGGTGCCGAGCCCGGCGCGGATGTAGCCGTCCAGGCGAAGCTCGAACCGCCTCCACTGGAGGTCGGGCACGTCCTCGTCCGCGCCGGCCGGCCCCGCCAGCAGGACCGTGAGCAATGCGAGCCCAACGAGTTGGTTCGCGCCCATGACCGTCCTCCCCTCCAGCACCGAGAGGATGCGCTGCCGGCCCGTTCCCAGGTGAGAGGTCCGTGTGCGTCATGGACGGATTCGCTCACCCAATGACATACGCTGCGCGCATGACCGCCAGCGCCACCCGCTTCGACATGGACGCGCCCGACTTCGAGGGGGCTTCGCGCTACTTCGAGCGTCGCGCCGTGCAGGGGCTCATGGACGGCTACACCTGGACGGGCGCCGTCACGCCCCTCACCGATGAGCACGGCGCGACCTGGGGCGCCCGCACGACCACCCGTGACTCCGAGGGGACCCTCCGCCAGTCCGTCTACGTGCTGGCTCCCCACCGGGGTCGGGGGCACCTTTCCCGCTACCTCGCGGCGACCGACCTCCCCTTCGTCACGGCCCCCGACTGCAACCTGGAGGCGTACTTCACCAAGCGAGGAGTGCCCTACGTCGTCTCGGGACGCTTCACGACGACGCGGGAGTACCGCGCCATCGAGCGCCACTACGGCTCCCGCAGGGCGGCGCGCAGCGGCGTCGACTACATGAGCCACATCGACGAGGGGCTCGGCGTGCTGCGGCACTTCGAGGCCAGCGACGCCGCGAGACGCGCGTGGTGCCTCCACCCGCTCGTGCAGAGCGACGAGGACCTCGCGGAGAGCTTCCCCCGCCTCCACGAGGTCACCGACTCGCCCCAGGTGCTCGCGCTCGCCATGGAGTACCGCAACATCGCCAACGCGTATCTGTCCCACCGCGAGGTGGCTTCGACCGACGAAATCGCGCTCGGACCGCTGCCGGACGTGGCCGACATGCTGCGCGCGGACAAGGTGCAGAACTACAAGGACTTCCTGCTGCACCACGAGCGGACGCATCCCCGGCGCGAGGCGCTCGACCGGTACTTCCGCCTCTGGCTCGAACGCCTGAATGTCTCCCGTGAGACCTTCGCCAAGCTCTTCGAGCGGCTCCAGGTATGGCCCGAGAAGGTCCGCCTCGGCGGTTGAGCCCCACACGCGCCACCGGGTCTCCGCGATAGGACCCGCGGTCCGAGACACCCGTCAGGTTGCTGGCAGAAGCCAGACACGAAGCCGCCACGCCGCTCCGCCGTGCGCTTGCAAAGCTAGACTGGCTTCATGGCCACAAGGCACCGCGTCTACCTTGTCCCCGGCTTCTTCGGCTTCACCCAGTTGGGCGACGCGGAAGCGGAGCGAATCGCCTACTTCCAGCACGTCCCCGAGTTGCTCCAGCAGCGGTTCAAGGCCCGCAACCTCGACGCGGAGGTCCATGCGCTGGCCTCGTCGCCCACTTCCGGGCTCGAAGCGCGTGCCCGCACCGTGCTCCAGGAGATGGCGAAGACGGAGACGGAGGACGGCGCGGACATCCACCTCGTGGGGCACTCCACGGGCGGGCTGGACGCGAGAGGCGTCGTCTCGCTCCGCATGGCCTCGGAGGCGCCTGCCTTCGTGAAGCGCGTGCGCTCGGTGCTGACGATTTCCACCCCGCATCACGGCACCCCGCTGGCGAGCTTCTTCCACCAGGGCGACGTGGGGAAGACGCTGCTGCGCTACCTGTGGCTCTTCACCTTCCTCGCCCTGCACCGCAAGGCGATGCCCCTCAGGACCGCCGTGCTCCAGGCGCTCTACCGGCTCGTCCGTCTGGGCGAACAGGCCGGCGTCCCGCCCAACCTCTTCAATGAGATTGCCAGGCTGCTGGCGGACCTCTCCGAGGGTGAGCGCGAAGGGCTCCTGCGGTACTTCGACCAGATTGGAGAGAACCAGGCGCTCATCTACGACCTCACGCCGGGCCGGGTGCGGACGTTCAACCAGGACACGCCAGACAGGGAGGGCATCCGCTACGGCTCCATCATCACCGGGGCACCGCCGCCTACCCTGCTGCGCCGGCTGTCGCCCCGCATGCTGTTGCCTCCGGACTCGCTCATCTACGGCATCTTCTCCGCCCTGTATCGAATGAGCACGCCACTGTCTCCAGAGCTGCACATTCCCGAGCGCACGGAGGAGCAGACCCGGGCGCTGCGGGAGGCCTTCGGCAGGAAGTTCGAGGCCTGGAGCGACGGCATCGTCCCGAGCCGCTCACAGGTCTGGGGACGGCTCATCCACGTCGTGGCCTCCGACCATCTCGACGTGATGGGCCACTTCGACCAGCCCGAGCAATACATCAGCTGGTTCAAGTCCGGCTCCCACTTCCGGGAGGAGCAGTTCCACGAAGTGTGGGAGCGGGTGCTCGACTTCATGGTGGGCACGCCACATGCCTGACGCCGCACTCCTGGCCGAGGCTCACTCCGTGCCGCGGGGCAGGCGGACGCGGAACGTCGTGCCCACCCCTTCCGTGGACACCACCTCCACGCTGCCTGCGTGGGCGCGGACAATCTGGTCCACGATGTAGAGCCCCAGGCCGATGCTGCGGCGCTCGCCGCCCTCCCGGGAGCCTCGGGTCATCGGCTCGAACAGGCCCGGCAGCACCTGCGCGGGAATGGGCGGGCCCTCGTTGCACACGGAGAGGACGACCTTGCCGCCCTGCCCTTCCGTCTTCACCCGGATGGGCGTCCCGGCAGGGCTGTACTGCAAGGCATTGGTGAGCAGGTTCGTGAGGACCTGGGCGATGCGGTCCGGGTCCCACGTGCCGCGCGCATCACCCTCGCACACCACGTCCAGCCGGCGCCCGGGCGTGGCCAACCCCACCTCGTCCACCACCTGCTGCGTCAGGGCATGGAGGTCCACGGACTGGGGGTTCACGGGAAGCGGCTTGCCCATGCGGGCCTGGGTGAAGTCGAGCAGGTCGCGGATGAGCCGGTTGGCCCGGTCCGCGGACTCCAGGATGCGGCTGAGGCCGCGGCGCGCCCGGTCATCCAGGTCCGTGCGGCGAATCAGCGTGGCGGCAGTCAGGGTGATGGCGTTGAGCGGGTTGCGCAGGTCATGGCTCACGATGCCAATGAGCTGCTCACGAAGCTGCGCGGCCTCGTGCGCGCCGAGGAGCTGGGCATCCCTCCGCCCCAGCTCGTCCTCCTGCTCGAGCTGATGGCCGACCAGGTCCCCGAGGTGACGGAAGACCTCCAGCTTGTCCTCGGACAGGTTGGCCGGGAGCGGGTCCAGCGCGCACAGCACGCCAAAGAATGAACCGTCCTTCCGGTGCAGCGGCACGGCGATATAGCTCTCGACGCCGTAGAGCTTCGGCGCCGGATGGGTCGTGAACCGGGGGTCCGTGCTCGCCTGCCTGATGAGGAGCGGCGCGACCGCGCCGCGAACGGTGCTTCAAAATGTCGTGGCGACTTCCAGCGTGTCACCGGGGTGCAGCCCGAAGTTCACCTCGTCCAGCACCGCGCAGCAGGTCCAGGAGTCGGCCGTGACACGCGCCACCACCCCCAGCCGGAGCCCCGTGGTCTCCAGGAGCAGCCGAAGCACTGTCTTCACCGCGTCGATGCGGCCGATCGCGGCAACGTCCGCCGCGATGGAGGTGTCAAGCGAAGGGCTGCTCGGAGAGGTGGGCTTCCGCGAGTCGGACATGGCAGCCTGAACTCTAACGGCCACCCGCGCTTCTCCAGGGGAAGCCGCATGAAAACCATGCCGGTGGGTCGCATACCGAACGGCCGACCCCGGACGGCGCCCCGTCCCCGCGCGCGGCGTTGCATGACACCGTGAGGCCACGGCGATAGCGTGGCCGGCTTCATGCGCCGCGCCCTCCTCGTCCCGCTGCTGCTGGCCTCCCTCTCGCTCGTCGGGTGCTTCCGCGCGAAGCGTCCGGAGGGGCCCACCTTCCCATCGCTCGCGCAGTCCCTGTTCGGCACCCTGGAGGACGAGGGCGCCCTGGCGAGCGCCTACGTGGTGGACGCGCAGACGGGTGAGCCCCTCTTCCACCACCGCGAGCACATGCGCCTGCTGCCCGCGTCCACCATGAAGGTGGTCTCCACCGCGTCCGTGCTGTCCGCCCTGGGCCCCGACTTCCGCTACCAGACACCCGTGTCCCTGGAGGGCAGCCAGGTGGACGGCCTCTTCCTGGGAGACGTCGTGGTGGAGGCGTCGGGAGACCCATCGCTGGGCTCGTGGCGCTTCCCGGAGACGGCGCTGGCGTGTGAGCAGGTGGCGGACGCCATGCAGGCGCGCGGCATCCGCCAGTGGCGCGGGCAGGTGCGCGTGCGCGGCACCGACGACGCGGACCTCCCCTTCGGCCCGGGCTGGGCCTGGGACGACGCCGCGTACGCGTACAGCGCCGCGCCCACCGCCTTCGTCTTCCGGGAGAACGTGGTGGACCTGTCGCTGTCGCGCGCGGACGGCGCGGACTGCGCGCAGCCGCCCACTGTGCAGCTCACACCCGCCTTCGCGTCGCTGCCCGCTGTCGTCAGCGTGGACATGAACGCCGAGCGCGCCAACCTCTCCTGCGTGCGCCAGCGCGGCGGCCCGGGCGTGCGCTGCGTGTGGCGCTCTCCCGCCAACCAGTGCCCGCGCACCGCCACCGTGAAGCTCGCGGTGGACGAGCCGCAGGTCCTCTTCTCCGCGTGCGTGGAGGAGGCCCTGCTCCAGCGCGGCGTGCCGCGGCTGCCGATGACGCTGGAGGCCCCCGCCCCGCTGCGCCCGCCCGTGCCCGAGCCGCTCGTCACCCTCGTCAGCCCGCCCCTGTCGGAGCTGGTGAAGGCCACCAACAAGGAGTCCCTCAACCTCTACGCGGAGCGGCTGGGCCTGCGCTTCACCCGCGAGCGCACCGGCGCGGAGTCGTATACCGCCCTGCGCTCCGCCATGGCCGACGAGCTCACCCGCCGAGGCATCCCCCTGCGCGACTTGCGCCCGGTGGATGGCAGCGGGCTGTCCCGCTACAACATGGCCACCGCGCGCGGCATGGTGCGCGTCCTCTTCACCAGCCTGCGCGAGCCGTATGGAAGTGCACTGGTGGACAGTCTGCCCGTGGCGGGCCAGGACGGCACGCTCGCCACCCGCCCCGTCACGCCGCGCACCGCCGGCCACATCCGCGCGAAGACGGGCACCCTCTCCGGACAGCGCTGCTTCGTGGGCGTGGTGGACCGCCCCGGTGACTCCCAGCACCCGCGCGTCGTCTTCGCGCTGATGCTGGGCAACATGGACGAGGGCACCGCCCTGCCCTCCAGCGAGGCCTTCGACCGCTTCGCGGCGGCGCTCGTGGAGCTGCCCCTGCACTGAGTCACCCGGACCTCCGGTGCACCGGGATTCACGGGGTGACGCGCCGCATTCCCTTCGCCTGGACGCTCGGGGCGCACCCGAACATCCGGGCGGCGGCGGCATTCCCATGACGGGGAAGGTGCACCCGGGCGTGGAGGACGTGGCAGGCTGCGCGCGACTTCCCCACCCACGAGGTGAACCGTGAAACTGAAGAGCGCATTGACGGCGGCGGCGCTGATGCTGCCACTGGCCGTCTCCGCTGCCCCCAAGGGCGCCGCGAAGACCCCCGCGACGGCGAAGCAGGAGAAGGTGGACACCTACCACGGCACGGAGGTGAAGGACGCCTACCAGTGGCTGGAGGCCTCGTCCGAAGCGAGCGTGAAGCAGTGGACCGACGCGCAGAACGCGTACACGCGCGGCATGCTGGACAAGCTCCCCGGGCGCGAGGGTCTGCGCCAGCGCGTCACCGAGCTGCTCTCCTGGAAGTCCCCGGGCTACGGCGGGCTCCAGGAGGAGGGTGGCACCCTCTTCGCCTTCAAGTCGCAGCCGCCAAAGCAGCAGGGCTTCCTGGTGGTGCTGGGCTCGGTGGATGACACGTCCAAGGAGCGCGTGCTCGTGGACCCCATGGTGGTGGACCCGTCCGGCCACACCACCATCGACTGGTTCGTCCCCACGCGGGACGGCAAGAAGGTGGCCGTCTCCATGTCGAAGGGCGGCACCGAGAGCGGTGACGTCACCATCTACGACGTGGCCACCGGCAAGGCGATGCCCAACGAGCTGGTGCCGCACGTGAATGGCGGCACCGCGGGCGGCAGCCTCGCGTGGAACGCGGACGGCACGGGCTACTTCTACACGCGCTACCCGCGCGGCGAGGAGCGCCCCGCGGCGGACCGCGACTTCTTCCAGCAGGTCTACTTCCACCAGCTCGGCACGCCGACGGAGAAGGACACCTACGCGCTGGGCAAGGACTTCCCGCGCATCGCGATGACGGAGCTGGAGACGTCCGAGGACGGCAAGCACACGGTCGCCGTGGTCGCCAACGGCGACGGTGGCGAGTTCATGGTGTACCTGCGCGGCCCGTCCGGTCAGTGGGCGCAGGTGTCGAAGTTCGAGGACAAGGTCATCCGCGCCGTCTTCGGCCATGACGACGCGCTGTACCTCGTCAGCCGCAAGGACGCGCCGCGCGGCAAGGTGCTGCGGCTGCCGCTGGCCACGCCCACGCTGGACAAGGCGACGGTGCTCGTCCCCGAGGGCGAGGCCAGCATCCAGGGCATCTTCCCGGCGAAGTCCCGGCTGTATGTGAATGAGCAGCTCGGCGGCCCCTCGCAGGTGCGCATGGTGGACCTGAAGGGCCAGTCGCTGGGCCTGGTGCCCACGCTGCCGGTGTCGTCGGTGGGCGGGCTGGTGGCCGCGGGCGACGGGGACGACGTGCTGTTCGTCAACGTCAGCTTCGTGCAGCCCATGGCCTGGTACCGGTACTCGGCCAAGGACAACAAGGTGACGAAGACGGCGCTGGCGCGCACCTCGCCCATGGACCTGAGCGACGTGGAGGTGGTGCGCACCGAGGCCACGTCCAAGGACGGCACCAAGGTGCCGCTCACCATCCTGAAGAAGAAGGGCACGAAGCTGACCGGGAAGAACCCGGCGCTGCTCACGGGCTACGGCGGCTTCAACATCTCCATCAGCCCGGGCTACAGCGTGCTGACGGGCCTGTGGCTGGAGCAGGGCGGCGTGTATGCGATTGCGAACCTGCGCGGCGGCTCGGAGTTCGGCGAGAAGTGGCACGCGGAAGGCTCGCTGACGCACAAGCAGAACGTCTTCGACGACTTCTATGCCTGCGCGAAGCTGCTGGTGGACCAGAAGTACACGCAGCCGAAGAAGCTGGCCATCCAGGGCGGCAGCAACGGCGGCCTGCTGATGGGCGCGGCCGTGACGCAGCACCCGGAGATGTACGGCGCCGTCGTGGCCCGCGTGGGCATCTACGACATGCTGCGGGTGGAGCTCACGCCCAACGGCCAGTTCAACATCACCGAGTACGGCACGGTGAAGGACCCGGAGCAGTTCAAGGCGCTGCGCGCGTACTCGCCGCTGCACAACGTGAAGGACGGGACGAAGTACCCGTCGGTGATCTTCACCTCCGGCGCCAATGACCCGCGCGTGGACCCGTTCCACTCGCGGAAGATGGTGGCCCGGATGCAGGAGGCCAATGGCGCCAAGACGCCCATCCTCCTGCGCGCCAACGCGGAGACGGGCCACGGCTCCGGCACCCCGCTCAACGCCCGCATCGAGGAGGAGGTGGACGTCTACTCCTTCGTCTTCAACGAGCTGGGCATGAAGTACCAGCCGCCCGCGAAGAAGGTGTCCGCCCCCGCGCCGCAGTGACGCGCGACTGAGCTGACGCGGGCCCAGGGCCCGCCGTGGACACGGCCCTCTTCCGTGTTCGCGGCGGGCCTTCGTATTGAACGGACCCCGCCGCGCCAGGTCGCACGGCCTCCAGAAATCGTTGCGCTGCGGGGTGTATCTCCGCACCCGTTACAACACGGTTGCATATATGTTTGAGCATCGGGTTATGTTGCTGCCCCAGCGGAAGCCGTGAGCACGCAGGGCCGGCCGGCACCGCCAGGTGAGCATCCCGACAATGAAGTCTGGAACGCAGTGGCTGAAGTGGGGCCTCGTGGCCCTCTCGGTGTCGCCCTCCGCCTGGGCGAAGAACCCGTACGAGGAACAGGACACCACCCCCGGGCCGGTGGCCCTCACCCGCCGGGGCGAGTCGGACGACGTGCCCCACGCGCAGGGTGAGCGGCAGCGGCAGCTGCGGGCAGAGGCCCTCAAGGACAAGGTGGAGGGCCGCGCGAAGGGCCGCGTCCACGAGGTGTCGAAGGGCCGCTACGTGGAGCTGGAGCTGGAGCGCACGGACCGCATCTTCGTCGTCCTCGCCGAGTTCGGTGACCAGGTCCACCCCGTCTACGGCAACCCGCAGACCAACCCCGGCGGTGACGTTCCGGGGCCGCTCCACAACCAGCTGGTGCAGCCGGACCGCGCCGTCGACAACACCACCATCTGGCAGGCGGACTACGACCGCGCGCACTACGAGCAGCTCTACTTCGCCACGGGCCCGGGCGTGGACTCGGTGGCCACCTACTACCGGACCCAGTCTTCCGGCCGGTACACGGTGAACGGCACCGTGCACGACTGGGTGCGCGTCCCGTACAACAGCGCGCGCTACGGCCACAACCTGTGCGGCCGCAACATCTGCACCAGCACCGGCCTCTGGTACCTCGTCAGTGACGCCGTCAACGCCTGGACGGACAGCCAGCTCGCCGCGGGGAAGACGCCGGAGCAGATCAAGGCGTACCTGGACACCTTCGACACGTGGGACCGGTACGACTACGACCACGACGGCAACTTCGACGAGCCGGATGGGTACATCGACCACTTCCAGATCGTCCACGCCGGCGAGGGCGAGGAGACGGGCGGCGGCGCGCAGGGGCAGAACGCCGTCTGGAGCCACCGCGCCTTCGCCTTCTCCACGGGCGACGGCACGGGTGGCAGCGGCCCCGCGTACAACCCCAACGGCGGCACCCGCTTCGGCCCCGTGGACAAGTGGGTGGGCGACTACACGATGCAGCCGGAGAATGGCGGGCTGGGCGTGTTCGCCCACGAGTTCGGCCATGACCTCGGGCTGCCGGACCACTACGACACCGCCTCGGGCTACGGGACGGATGCGGCCTTCTGGAGCATCATGGCCCACGGCTCGTATCTGGGACGGGGAACGGAGGACACCGGCACGCGCCCGGGTGACTTGTGGGCGTGGGACAAGCTGCAGCTCGGCTGGCTGAACTATGACGACGCGAAGGCCGGCGAGCGCTCCAGCCACAAGCTGGGCCCCGCGGAGTTCAACACCCAGGACGCGCAGGCGCTGCTCGTCACCCTGCCGCCCCAGGTGGACGACCACCCGACGACGCCGCCGTACGCGGGCCAGCACACCTGGTACAGCGGCGACGGTGACAACCTGGACCGCTCCATGGTGCGCACGGTGCGCCTGCCGTCCGCCCGCACCATCTCGCTCCAGTTCCAGACGTGGTTCGACATCGAGCAGGACTGGGACTACGCCTACGTCTCCGTCTCCACGGACGGCGAGCGCTTCGAGAACCTCCCCAGCACCATCACCACCAACACCGACCCCAACGCCCAGAACTTCGGCAACGGCATCACCGGCGCGTCCGGCGGCTGGATTCCCGTCACCTTCGACCTGACGCCGTACGCGGGCCGCACCATCCAGCTCCGCCTGCGCTACTGGACGGACGGCGCCGAAATCCGCCCGGGCTTCCAGGTGGACGCGCTGACCATCACCGCGAATGGGCGCACGGTGTTCTCCGACGGCGCGGAGAAGACGCCCAACGGCTGGACGCTCTCCGGCTTCCAGCAGCACGACGGCCAGCACATCTACATCGACCACTACTACCTGGCCGAGTACCGGCAGTACCGCCTCTACGACGAGGGCCTGGAGACGGGCCCCTACCAGTACCCGTATGGGGACCTCGGGCTCTACAACTACGTCGAGCACTACCCCTACGAGCCGGGCCTGCTCATCACGTACTGGAACACCCGGTTCAAGAACAACCAGACCAGCGTGCACCCGGGCCAGGGCCGCATCCTGCCGGTGGACGCGCGTCCGGTGCCGCGGCTCGACGGTGACGGCTGGTACTGGGACACCTTCATCCAGGTGCGCGACGCGACGTTCGGCCTGAGCCCCACGCAGCCCCTGTCGCTCAAGACGCCGTGGGGCCCGCGCGTGGACGTACCGTCGCTGCCGGCCGAGCCCGTCTTCAATGACCTGAACCCGTACTGGTTCGAAGAGACGTACTGGCTGGGCGTGCAGGTGCCGCCCACGGGCACCATCATCGAGGTCGTCAAGGAGAAGGAAGACGGCCGCTACATGCGCGTGAAGGTCCGCAAGGCGCGCTGACGCCGTGAAGGCCGTGCGAGGTGGCGGGCAATCCGTGCCGCCACCTCGCTGCGCCTGGCTACAGCTCCACCTGGGCGCCCAGTTCCACCACGCGGTTGGGCGGAATGCGGAAGAAGGCGGTGGCCGAGCGGGCGTTGCGGCTCATCCAGACGAAGACCGCCTCGCGCCAGCGCGCCATGCCCGGGTTCCTGCTGACGATGAGCGTCTCGCGGCCGAGGAAGAAGCTGGTGCTCATCACGTTGAAGGGCAGGCCCGCCTCGCGGCAGCGCTTGAGGATGTCTGGAATGGACGGGTCATCCATGAAGCCGTAGCGCGCGGTGATGCGGCGCATCCCCATGGGCAGGTTCTCCACCGTCACCCGCTCCGCGGACGGGACGTGCGGCACGTCCTCGGTGGAGATGGTGAGCAGCAGCGTCTGCTCGTGAAGCACCTTGTTGTGCTTCAGGTTGTGCAGCATCGCGCTGGGGGCAATCTCCGGGTTGCCCGTCATGAAGATGGCCGTGCCCGGCACCCGGTGGGGCGCGTTGTCGCCGAAGCTCTCCAGCAAGTCCCTCAGCCCGAGCGACGACGCGCGCAGCTTCTGCCCCAGCAGCTCGCGGCCGCGCTTCCACGTCGTCATCAGGGTGAAGAGGATGACGCCCATCGTCAGCGGCAGCCAGCCACCGTGGGCCACCTTGATGAAGTTGGCGCCGAAGAAGGCCAGGTCCACCGCGAGGAAGACGCTCGCCAGCGGCACCAGGACGGAGCGCCGCATGCCCCAGCGCTCGCGCGCGACGACGTAGGCGAGACACGTGGTGACGGCCATGGTGGCCGTCACGGCGATACCGTACGCGGCCGTGAGGGCGGTGGAGGAGCGGAAGCCCAGCACCACCAGCATCACGCCCAGCAGCAGCGCGATGTTCACGCCCGGCAGGTAGATCTGCCCCTGCTCCTCGGCGGAGGTGTGCACCACCTCGAGCCGGGGCCAGTAGCCGAGCTGGATGGCCTGCCGCGTGAGGCTGAAGACGCCGGAGATGAGCGCCTGGGAGGCGATGACGGTGGCGGCCGTGGCCAGCGCCACCAGCGGGTAGAGGGCCCAGTCCGGGGCCAGGTGGAAGAAGGGGTTGGTCGCGGCGGACGGGTCCCTGAGCAGCAGCGCGCCCTGTCCGAAGTAGTTGAGCAGCAGCGCCGGCAGCACCAGCGCGAACCACGCCAGGCGGATGGGCCGGTAGCCGAAGTGGCCCATGTCCGCGTACAGCGCCTCGCCACCGGTGACGACGAGGAACACCGCGCCCAGCACCAGGAAGCCGTGCCAGCCGTTGTGCACGAAGAAGCGAACCGCGTGCGTGGGCAGCACGGCCTGCAGCACCGAGAGGTTGCCCGACATCTCGTGGAGGCCCAGCACCGCGATGATGGTGAACCACACCACCATCAGCGGGCCGAACACGCGGCCGATGCCGCCCGTGCCCTTGCGCTGCACGAGGAAGAGCGCGAGCAGGATGACCAGGGCGATGGGCACCACGTACGGCGTGAAGAGCGGCGTGGCCACGCTCAGTCCCTCCACGGCGGAGAGCACGGAGACGGCCGGGGTGATGACGCCGTCGCCGTAGAGCAGCGCGGCGCCGAAGAGGCCGAGCGTCAGCAGCACCATGCGCCGGGCTCCGCTGCCCTCGCGCCCTCCGCGCTGCACCACCAGCGCCAGCAGGGCGAGGATGCCGCCCTCGCCGCGGTTGTCGGCCCGCATCACGAAGCCGAGGTACTTCACGGAGATGACGATGATGAGGCTCCAGAAGACCAGGCTGAGCACGCCCAGCACGTTCGCCGGAGTCGGAGTGATGCCGTGCTCGCCGCTGAAGCAGTCGCGTAGCGCGTACAGCGGGCTGGTGCCGATATCGCCGTAGACGATGCCGAGCGCGCCCAGGGCCAGTGGGGCCAACCGGGCGAGCGGCTCGGGGCCCGCGCCATGAGCACGGTGTCCAGGGGAAGACGGAGGAGAAACTGGAGCGGCCGAGCCCGCGGACGTTGGCGAGCCCGGCCCGTGACTGCTGGGGTCGGAAGACATCGTGTTCACCTCGACGCCTGCGGGGTTAGCTGACGGACTCGGGCTGAGGAACCTGCCCTACGCTCGCTTGCGAGCGACTCGCCCCAACGAACCTGGGTCCCCCGCTCCCGCTGACGGCGGGACTCGGCGTTTCGCGGCATAACTAGCCCCGACCCTGACAGGCCGCAATGGTCTCGAGGGAATGCTCAACAATCCCGGACACATGGCCCGAGGCCCGCCGGCCAGTCAGGCGAAACGGACCTCGAACGCCCGGGCCTCTGGTTCGACGAAGCGGAGCAGTCCCTCCCCCTCCCCGGTCAGCGCGTCTCGCGTCTTCTTCGTCAGCGGCTCGAAGGGCTCGACGAGGAGGGCCGCGGTGGTCTTCTTGCGCTCCACCTTCCACGTGCCGGTGACGAAGCCGTCCACCAGGAACGTGGCGGGAATGCGCAGGTTCTTCGTGATGAGCCGCGGGCGATGCGCATCCGCCACCAGTCGCGCGCGGTCGTCATGGCCGAGCACGAGGCTGTCGAACTCGGGAAGGAAGCGCGGGGGCGCGGGGGTGTCCTCCGGCGGGCGGGGCGCCTTGGGCAGGTCGAACAGCTCGCGGCCCTTCTCGTCGCGGAAGGTGCGCAGCTTCGGCTTCAGCGACGCCAGCACGTCCTTCAGCCCCTTGAGGCCCGTCCACGTCTGCACGTCGCCCACGGTGGCGGGGCCGAAGGCAGACAGGTAGCGCAGCACGAGCGTGTCCAGCGCCGCGCCGTTGCCCAGCGGCTCGCCCAGCCAGGACTCCGCGAGCGCGAAGTCCGTCGCGGGCGGGAAGCCCCACTCCGCATCCGTGGGGACCTGGACGAGTGGCAGGTACATGCGCACGAGGAAGCCCATGGCCCGCTCGTCTGCCTTCGGGTAGCGCTCCAGCAGGTGGTCTCTCACCTCCTCGAAGGTGCGGGGCTCCTCCTCCAGGTACTCGCGCGCGGCGAGGACGAGGGGCTCGATGTCCAGGCCCTTCGCGCGCTCGCGGAGCACCGAGTGCACCGAGGCCTCCAGCAGCGGGCTGAAGGCGACACGCAGCTTCAGGTAGTCCTTCGCGCTCGCGAGGTGCAGCGTGCCGCGCATCAGCGTGGCGCGGACGACGTCGCGCTTCTGGAGGAGCCGCGTCAGGTCGTCTCGCCGGAAGCCCTCGACGCGGGACCAGAGGCCGACGAAGGGCGGCTTCGCCTGCTGGGCCTGGAGCGCCACCAGTCGCTCCACAGCGCGAAGGACGGGAAGCTGCTCCCGCTCCAACAGCAACTGGCGCGCGAGCGTGGCGCGGTTGAGCTCTCGGGTCGTCAGCGTCGGGGAGGCGGTCGCGGTGGGCATGGGACCTCGGGGCCGGGAAGCCCGTGTGTAGCACTCCGCTGCATAGCAGGGCGCGCCCACCGCCCCCCTGGAGCCGAGTCGTGCGGGATGCCACCATGCGGTGCATGGACGCCAACTCGCTGGACTCGCTCGTCACCCCCGCCGCCCTCGTGGACCTGGACCGCGTGGAGGCCAACCTGAAGCGTGTGGCCGCGTACGCGCGCGAGCACGGCCTGCGCTGGCGTCCCCACACGAAGACGCACAAGACGGCGGAGCTCACCGCCCTCCAGCTGCGGGCCGGTGCGATTGGCGCCACCGTGGCCACGCCCCGCGAGGCCGAGGTCATGGCCAACGTCGCGGCCGACGTGCTGCTGGCCTACCCGCCCGTGGGCGCCGGACGGCTCGCGCGCCTCATGGCCCTGCCCCAGTACGTGAAGCTGTCGGTGGCGCTCGACTCGCGCGAGGTCCTGGAGGGACTCGGCCGCGCCGCCGACGCGGCGGGCCGCACCGTGGGCGTGCTGGTGGAGCTGGACATGGGCATGCGCCGCGTGGGTGTGCAGACGCCCGAGGACGCCGTCACCCTCGCGCGCGCCGTGGCGTCCACGCGCGGCGTGGAGTACCGCGGCGTCATCTTCTATCCGGGCCATGTGCGCGCGCCGCAGGCCGAGCTGGGCCCCGTGCTGCACGAGCAGTCCTCGCGCCTGGGCGGCTTCGTGGACGCGCTGTCCGCCGCGGGGTTGAAGCCTGGCATCGTCAGTGGCGGCTCCACGCCCACCCTCTGGCGCTCGCACGAGGTGGCCGGGCTCACGGAGATACGCCCCGGCATCAACGTGCTCAATGACCGCAACTCCGCCACCGTGGGCGCGTGTGACTGGAGCGAGTGCGCGTACTTCGTGCTCGCCACCGTGGTGAGCACCGCCGTGCCCGGCCAGGCCGTCATCGACGCGGGCTCCAAGGCGCTGGCGAAGGAGGAGGGCTTCGCGCCCCAGGGCGGCTACGGCGCCCTGCTGGACAGGCCGGAGGTGCTGGTGCGCGGGCTGTCCGAGGAGCACGGCCTGCTGGACCTGTCCGGAACCCCGTGGCGCCCGCGCGTGGGAGAGCGCGTGCGCGTGGTGCCCAACCACGTCTGCGCCTCCGTCAACCTGCACGAGCGGCTGCATGTGCTGCGCGGTGGCGTGCCGCACGCCACGTGGGCCGTCGCGGCGCGCGGCTGGTAGACGCGGCCTTCAGCCGAGCCGCTCCAGCTCGCGCGCCAGCAACGTCTCCAGCTCGCGGATGCTGCGGTAGATGATGCAGCGGTACGAGGCGACGTCGAACCGCAGCTCCTTCAAGTCGCGCACCAGCATGATGGTGGGCCGCCCCTTCCCCCACGCGTAGCCGACCTCCAGGTACACGTTGGGGTTGGCCATGGACAGGTCGGCGATGACGACCTTCGCCGTGTCGATGCGCTCCTTGATGCGCTGGATGATGGGGCCGTCGAACACCGCCTGGTCCACGCGCTCGCACAGCAGGCCCGCGGCCTTCACCGGCCCCTGGATGCCGTAGTGGTAGGTGTCCTCCAGTTCCGGCGCGAAGGGCATGGCCACGAAGGCGTGCGGCTTCGCCATGGACACCGTGCCCGCCGAGGCCATGGGCGGCGCCTGGACGAAGGCGCTCATCCGCTCCACACGGAAGCCTCCGCCCGGCAGCGCCGTCACGCCCTGCGTGCCGCTCAGGCCCCGCTCCATCGCCTTGCGCAGCCGGTTCGCCCGTCGCGCGTCCACCTCCACCACCGTGAAGCGCTCCAGCCCCTGCGGCCCGGTGCCGCGCTGGAAGGCCTCGACGAGGCCACCGACGAAGGCGAGCACCGCCTCGTCCTCGTCCAGCCCGTAGTTGGGCCCGTGCACCGTGCCCGCCACGTGCTTCAGCCCCGAGTGCGCCTCCAGCGCCTTCAGCGCGCGCGCCGTGAACTGGCGGATTTCGTGGTAGCCGAAGTCCCCCAGCCGCACCGTGCCCACGAAGAGCGCCAGCGGCGAGGCCAGGCTCCCGCGCGTCTCCACGAAGCGGTACTCCCCCGGCTTCACCTCCAGCTGGGACGGTGGCACGCCGGCAAGCTCCAGCCGCTGCGCAGCCGCGCCCGCCGCGCCGTAGAGCCGCTGTGCGTACTTGAAGACCACCGCGTCCGCGGACGTGTCCGCGAGGTCGCCCACTTCCAGCACCACGTCGAGGAACACGCTCATCACCCCCGACTGTAGGCGCTCCCGCCACGTCTCCCCAACCCGGCTCCAGCACGTCCGCACGGGAGGAAATTCGAAGCACTCCGCGAATTCTCAACGAATGAGTGCGACCAATTTGTAAGTCTCCATTCGTATTGTGCTAACTAGCCCGCGTTCCCGGGAAGCCGGGTACCCCATGTCCCCTGGGGGGGGTCCATCCCGACATAGCCACGACGGCATGCGGGACGCGGAGGAGAGACATATGGCGAGCATCGGCATCGTTGGCGCCGGCACGGCCGGTTTGCACCTCGGACTGAAGCTGCTGTCCCACGGCATCTCCGTGACGATGTACGCGGAGCAGGACCCCGCGAAGCTGCGCGCGGGCCGGCTGCCGAACACGGTGGCGCACCACGCGCCCACGCGAGCCCGGGAGCGGGAGCTGGGCGTGGACCACTGGGGCGGGCCGCAAGCGGACATGTACCAGGTGGGCATCCATGTGAATGGGCCGCAGTCCTTCGGGCTGAAGGGCCGGCTGGAGCACCCCACCATCTTCGTGGACTACCGGCTGTACCAGCCGAAGCTGGCCGAGGACTTCGTGGCGCGCGGGGGCCTGCTGGAGGTGCGCTCCGTGGACGCCGCGGCGCTGGAGGGACTCTCCACCCGGCATGACCTGGTGGTGGTGGCCACCGGCCGCAACGGACTGACGGCGCTCTTCCCGCGCATCCCCGAGCTGTCGCCGCACACGAAGCCGGCGCGCCTGCTGTTCGCCGCGCTGCTCAAGGGCGTGCGGATGCAGGACTCCATTGGCATGGAAGCGCACCTGGTGCCCGGCCAGGGCGAAATCTTCGAGGCGCAGGTCATCTCCCGCCAGGGCCGCGTTCCGAGCATCCTCATCGAGGCGCTGCCCGAGGGTGAGCTGGCGGTGCTGAGCACCCAGCGGTACGACGAGGACCCGCGCGCCTTCGAGGCATTGCTGTTGGACCGGCTGCGCCGCTTCGCGCCCGCCACGTACGAGCGGGTGAACCCCGCGGAGTTCGGCGTGCTGGGCCCCATGGACTGGCTGCAGGGTTCCTTCACGCCGATGGTACGCCGGGGCTGGGCGCCGCTGGCGAACGGCCGCTTCGTGGTGGCCGTGGGCGACACGCACGTGACGAACGACCCCGTCGCGGGCCAGGGCGCCAACGCGGCGTCGGCCTCCGCATTTGCAATGGCGGAGAGCATCGTGGCGGCGCTGGGCTCGGAGCGTCCGTTCGACGAGGCCTTCTGTCGCGCCACCGAGGAGAAGACGTGGGCCGCAGCTGCTCCGGCAACGCACTGGACCAATGCGCTGCTGCAGCCGCCCCCACCGCATGTGGTGGAGGTGCTGGTCGCCGGCAGCCAGGAGCCGCGCGTCGCGGACGCCATCGCCAATGCGTTCATGATTCCGGAGCACATCCTCGGCGCGTGCGAGAGCCCCGAGAGCGCCGCCGCGTTCCTCGCGAAGAACCGCCCCGCTCCGGCCCGCGAGCCGCAGCCCGTGGTGCCCGAGGCGCTCGCGTGGCATCCCCTTCCCGACGAGGTGGTGGCACCCGTGGTCGAGGTGCGCTGACCCCGGCCGCACAGGGAGCGGGACTCGCTGTGCGCTCCACGGCATGAGCCCCGCCCCCGTGGCTGGATAGCCGAATCGTCCCTGCCGTGAGAGGAGCGCGCCGTTATGGTGCGCGCCATGCGATTCGCCATCGTCGGTTCGGGTGGAGTGGGCGGCTACTACGGCGCCCGGCTGGTGCGCGCCGGCCAGGACGTGACGTTCCTTGCCCGGGGCGCGCACCTGCGCGCCATGCGCGAGCGGGGGCTGAGCATCCGGAGCGCGGAGGGGGACTTCACAGTCCCCGTGCGCGCCGAGGAGGACGCCGCGCGCGTGGGCCCCGTGGACGTCATCGTCCTCGCGGTGAAGAACTACGACGTGCCCTCGGTGTTGCCCCTGGTGAAGGTGCTGGCCGCCGCATCGGACAGGCCCACTCTCGGCGGCTCGACCGCCGCCGTCCTCACGCTGCAGAACGGCGTGGACAGCCCTGGGGAAGTCGCCGCCGCCGTGGGCGAGGCACCCGTCATCGGCGGCACCACGTACATCTCCACCGCCATCGCCGAGCCGGGCGTCATCTCGCAGACGGGCACGCTCCACCGCATCATCCTTGGCGAAGTGTTCGGCGATACGTCCCGAGTGTCGGCGCGTGCCCAGACACTGCGCGACACGCTGGCCGCCGCCGGGCTCAACGTGGAGGTGGTGGCGGACGCGCGTGCGCCACTCTGGGAGAAGCTCGCGTTCCTGGCGCCCATGTCCGGCTTCTGCACCGCGGCCCGCCTGCCGCTGGGTCCGCTTCGCGACGCGGGGCCCGTGTTCCGGGAGCAGTTCCAGGAGGCCGCGGCCGAGGTGCTGCGCGTCGCCAACGCCGAGGGCGTGGCCACCACCACCCGCGCCGAGGACGTCGTCGCCTTCATGGACGGCCTGCAGGACAACATGCGCCCGTCGATGATGGTGGACCTGGAGGCCGGCAAGCCGCTGGAGGTGGAGTACCTCCAGGGCACGGTGTCGCGGCGAGGCCGGGCCCGAGGCGTGCCCACCCCGGTGATGAGCACGCTCTATTCACTGCTGCTGCCGCATGCGCGCGGGCCGCGGAAGGGCTGAACGTCCTGCATCCAGCAAGCGGCCCGGGGTCCGGCCGGACAGGCGCGAGCCGCCGCGCAATGGAAGGCCGGGATTGGCATATGAACAGGGCATGACCGAGCCGAAGTCGCGCCCTGCCTCGAAGAACGACCTGCCGCCGCTGGCGGGCCGCGTGGCCTTTCTCGCCGTCGCCTCCGGCCTGACGCCGCTCATCCCCGTGCCCTTCCTGGACGACTACGCCCTCGGCCAGGTGCGCGAGGGCATGGTCCGGCAGATTCTCGGGGAGCACGGCCTGCCCACCCCGGACAAGGCGGTGGCGGTGCTCGCCGGCTCGCACGTGAGCACCTCCCTGGCAGGCCACGTGAAGAACTTCCTCAAGGGCGCGCTGCTGTTCCCCGTGCAGTGGCTCTTCCGGAAGGTCTTCTTCGTGCTGTGGGTGAAGGACTGCGTGGACATGGCCTCCACGTCCCTGCACCACGGCTTCCTGCTCACCCACGCGGTGGAGCGCGGGGACCTGGACGCGAAGGCCCTGGAGGGGGACATGCCACGCAAGGTCTACGACGCCATGGTCGCCGCGTGCGCGGAGGTGGACGCGCGCCCCATCAATCAAATCCTGCGCAGGCTCTTCGCCAGCAGTCGCGTGCTGATGGCCGAGGCCACCCGCGCCTTCTTCAACCCGAAGAACCACGGCCCCCGCACGCCCGACGCGGCGGAGAGCGCCGAGGTGAAGTCCCTGACGGACCGCCTCCTCGCGGAGCTGTGGGAGGAGCGCGGCTATTTCGTCACGCTCCAGCAGCACTACGACAAGCACCTGAAGGCCGGCCCGGCCGCGAGCGGCTCAGGGCGCTGAGACGGCGCTTGCCTGCGACTCGCGGATGCGCCGCGAGAAGTCCGGCAGGCCGTTGGCCGCCATCGCCTTCGCGTTGATGCGGTGCCGGGCGCGGACCACCTCCAGCGGCGCGTCCTTCTCGATGAGGCCCAGCTCGTACGCCAGCGCATCCGAGTACGCCGGCAGCAGCGTCCGGTGGTCATACGGCACGTCCACCGCGCTCACCTTCTCCACGTGGCGCACGAGGTTGGTGGTGCAGTTGCTGGAGAGCGTGTCGTAGAACTCCGGCCGCGCGTGCAGCGCGTTCATCCGCGCCACCATGTCCAGGAAGAAGGAGGCGATGCGCTCCTTCGACGCGTCCACCGGGTACAGGTACACGTCGTCCTTGCGGTGGTTGGAGCGGAGCTGGACCAGGTCCCGCTCGTCGCCCACCACGTAGATGAGCTCGAACTGGCGGAACAGGCCGCCCAGCGCGGAGAACGTCTCGCCCTTCTCGCGCCGCACCTCCACGGAGAAGACGACGTAGCGCCCGTCCGCGAAGCCGAAGCTCACCATGGTGTGCGCCGCGCCCCAGACGCCGGAGAACGGCTCCACGATGAACCACGCCCCCGTCAGCTCGCGCGTGTCATACGTGGCCGTGTACCAGCTGGCGTCCCAGTCGGAGGTGCTCCGGTAGCGGAAGTCGCGCACGTCGTGAATCGTCACGCGGGTGCCGTCCACGTCCGCCCGGGCCGCGCGCGCCAGGTCCGGCGCCCAGTCACGCTGGTCCGACGGAGACACCGTCCGCACCCAGCCCCAGGTCGCCGCGCAGCCCACCGCCACCACGGCCACCGCCGCCCACCGCGAGCTCCGGCGCCACACCGCCACGGCCACCCCGGCCAGCACCAGCGCCAGCAGCGCCCTCACGACGTGCGCCCCTTCCGGCCCCGCGCCCGTCAGGGCCAGGGCGAGCGCGGCCCACGCGGTGCCCAGCAGGAGCACGAGGGCGGTGATGATCCAGGAGAACAGGCGCATGCCGCGAGTATCCGCGTCCGTGTGCGGGCTGTCACCGGCCGCCACCACCGGCCTTCCGGTCTCCCCGCCTGTTCACTCTCCGTCTGTGCCCATGCCGTCCAGACCGATTGGCCTCGCAGGAGGAGCCGGGCAGCGTGCCCTCCCCTGCGTCCGGGGCCCGTGCCGGGCCTCGCCGGGACGTGGAGACTGGAGCGTCACGATGCGGAAGGGAATGCTGACACGTCTCGCGGTACCGGGCCTGGTGGCCTGCGCCCTGTGGCTCACCGGCTGCGGCAGCACGGAGGCGGAGGCCACGCTCTCGGGTGCGCAGGAGGTGCCACCCACCACGACGCAGGCGGCGGGGACCGCCACCGCGGAGCTGGACGGTGATGAGCTGACGGTCGTCGGCAGCTTCACCGGCCTGAGCAGCGACCTGTTCCCCGTCTCCGGCAGCGCCGCCCACGTCCACAACGCGCCCGCGGGACAGAACGGGCCCATCCTCTTCAACCTGGAGATCACCACCACCGACAACCGCACGGGTGTCTTCACCGGCTCCAAGACGCTGAACGACGAGGAGAAGGATGCCTTCGAGGACGGCAACCTCTACGTCAACATCCACAGCGTCACCTTCAACGGGGGAGAGATTCGCGGCCAGCTCGAGCCCTGAGCCCGAAGCTCCCGCTCGTCGAAGCGAGCCCTCCGCGCGGCGGTGGCGTGTGACGGCACCCGGAAGCCGCTGAGCCGGCTTCCGGGGCGCCGGGGACGCGCGCTGCGCGCACAGATGTTCCAGACGCTCGACGCGCCGCGGCCCTTCGCGGCACGGCCAGGGCTGTCCGCGGAGACTGCTATTGCTGTCTCCGTGTTGCATGTGTACGCCCCGCCAGGAATTCCAGTAAAAGCAGATCGGGCACGGAAGGCGCGTCTGGGACGTGAATTCACGCGACAGAAACTTCCTCGTGGCCTCTCGCGTCATGAGATGCTGGTGAGCCCTCCCCTCTCAAGTGCCCGAGACTTCTAGGTTTTGGGCGCAAGGGTCGGATTCTCAGCTTCAAATTTTCCAACCTGAATACACGAAGCTCACGTCAGAGCCGTGATTCATGCTAGGGATGTATCACTGCATCCAGTGGCAGATAGTGCCGCCGTCCCTGAAGGCAATGGACGGCCACGCCAACAGGATTGGAGCCTCGAGTGGATTTCACGAGCGTGGATCATGTGGAGCTGTACGTTGGGGACTCGATGCTGTCGGCGTACTTCTTCTGCCACGCGCTGGGCTTCCGCATGGTGGCCCATGCGGCGCCGGAGAGTGGCCTGGAGGGGCGGCGGTCCATCGTCCTGAAGCAGGGCAGCTCGCGGGTGGTCGTCACCTCCGCGCTCGGCTCGGTGGGGCCGGTGGCGGACTTCGTGCGGCAGCACGGCGACGGCGTGAAGGACGTGGCCTTCGCCACGCCGGACGCGGCCGAGGCCTTCGAGGCGGCGGTGCGCCGTGGCGCGCGACCGGTGATGGAGCCCACCACGTTCGAGGGCGCGGGCGGCCGCGTGGTGAAGGCGACCATCGCCGGCCCCGGTGACCTGGTGCACTCGTTCATCCAGCGCGACACCGCGGCGAGCGGCTTCCTGCCGGACGTGTACCTGCCGCTGGAGACGGCGCCGGCCGTCGGCGAGGACCTGTTCACCGGGCTGGACCACGTGGCGCTGTGCCTGGAGCGCGGCACGCTGCTGGACACCGCGGCCTTCTACGGGGACGTGCTGGGCTTCGAGCAGACGCACGAGGAGAACGTGCGCACGGAGTACAGCGGGATGAACTCGCGGGTGATGCAGACCGCCGGCGGGCGCATCTGCTTCCCGATGCAGGAGCCGTACACCGGCGTGCGTCGCGGACAGCTCGAGGACTTCCTCGCGGCGCACGGCGGCACGGGCGTGCAGCACCTGGCCTTCCTGGCCCCGGACATCTCCCGGGCGGTGGACGTGCTGAGGCGGGGCGGCATGAAGATTCTCGACGCGCCGCCGGGCTACTACGAGTCGCTGGAGACGCGCCTGGGCGACCTGGGCGGCTTCCGCCGCGAGACGCTGCAGGAGCGCAACATCCTGATGGACCGCGACGCGTGGGGCCACCTGCTCCAGGTCTTCACCCGCACGCAGCATGCGCGCCGCACGCTCTTCTTCGAGGTCATCCAGCGTCAGGAGGCGCGCGGCTTCGGCGGCGCCAACATCCAGGCGCTCTACGAGGCCAAGGAGCGGGAGACGCTGCGCGCCACCCGCTGAGCGGCACCCAGGCAGCACACCTCCCCACCCATGCCCGCCAGGCGACCTGCCGTCGCCTCGGGCCTACGCTGGGAGGAGCAGGGTTCCCGCTCGGTGCGGCGCTGGAACTGGGGTGCCAACCCACCTACCCTGCTTGACGCCTTTTTCAGGGATGTGAGCAGAATGCACCCACTCCCAGGAGTCGAACACAATGGCGGATGAGCGCGAAGATACGACCATCTACAAGGTCGTCGTGAACCACGAAGAGCAGTACTCCATCTGGCCGGCGGACCGCGAGAACGCGCTCGGCTGGAAGGACGCGGGCAAGCAGGGCCCGAAGGCCGAGTGCCTCGAGTACATCAAGCAGGTCTGGACGGACATGCGTCCCCTGAGCCTCCGCAAGAAGATGGAGGAGCAGGCGCAGCTGAAGAACTGAAGCAACCGGGACCACGCCCCCGGAAGCCCGGCCTCAACGCCTGGGCTCGGGGGCGTGCTTCCCTTCGCCGCACCGCCATCACCGCGCGGGCCGCCGACAAGGGTAGGCCGCCGTGAGACGGCCCCCCTGGATACCGCTGTGAATCAACGACGCCCTCTCCCCGCGGAGCGTGGAGAAGGTGGGCCGGCCTCGCTCAGAGGTCCGGCGGCGGGCGGACGCCCAGGTGGCACGCGCGCAGCGCCAGCTGCGTGCGGTTCTCCGCCCCCAGCTTCCGGTAGAGCTGGGTGACGTGGGACTTCACGGTGCGCTCGGCAATCTGAAGATGTGCGGCGATCTTCAGGTTGTCCGCGCCTCCGGCCACGTACGCCAGCACCTCGCGCTCCCGCTGCGTGAGCGCCAGCAGCACGCTCGCGGTGGGCGAAGTGACGGGCGGGTGCTCGAAGTCGTTCCGCAGCAGCTGCACCGGGAACAACCGCTCGCCTCGCACCAGGGATTGGATGGCCGAGGCCACGGCCGTGGTGCCGAGCCCCGCGCGGAAGAGGTAGCCGGAGGCTCCCTCGTCGAAGCACTGCGAGATGATCTCCGGCTGACTCACCGCGGAGAGCAGCAGCATCCGGACCTCCAGGCGGCGCTTGCGCGCCTCCCGCAGGAGGTTGATGCCCTCCGTGACGGAACAGCCAACAGCCGCCTCGCTGTCGCCTTCCACGTCCATCACCGCCACCTGCGGCGGATCGGTTCCCAGGCCATCGAGGAAGAGGCGCACGTCCCTCGTCACCGAGGACACCTGCACGCCTTCCCCGCGGAGACCATCGGCAAGGCCCTGCCAGGCCGCCCACGGTCCCTCGAGAATAGATACACGAATCGCTGCTTGATTGGATGTTGCCATGCGAAGGCCCCCCAGCCGCCATGGCGAAAGCTTCTGGAACTACCTGTTGACCACAGCCGACTCCGAAACTCCGGTGCCAGCGGGGAGAGACCTTTGAAGAACGAGCACGTCCGCTGAATCACTTCGGGGTCGGTCTACCGATACAAGACTCGACTCCTGACTGCTTTCGACTTTCGACTACGTCCAGCGTCCTTCCGGGCCACCTCCAAACGGCCCACTTCATCGTCCTACGGCATGAAACCCTAACACCGGGAAAGCGCAGACGCGAATCAGCCCGGGCGCGAGTGTCTGGTGCGCATGAATTGGAGAGGGATCCAGGGGCTTCCGACGTTGGTTCGTCATCGCTGTCCGGCCCCTGACATGCCCTGGCGTTCAGTATGAGATAGCAACGCCCTCCGGTACCGGCCCCGCCGTTCAACGGCTCACACCCTACAGCAACCGGGAATTCCTGTAAATCACCACGTAACGCGGGGAGTCGGGTTCCGCGAGGCCGCAGCCGTGGGCGTGTATGCTGGGGATGACCACATGCGCACCGCCCCGTCTCCCCACCTCGATGTCGCCACGCCCGAGCGCGTGGCGCTCACCCTGCCCGTGGCCGGCATCGGCTACCGGTGCCTCGCGTGGCTGGTGGACGCGGGCCTGCTGTTCTTCTTCTGGATTGTCACCTACTTCGTCTTCACGCTGCTGGTGTCGGACGTGCTGGGTGTGCTCCAGGCGCTGTCGGGGCTGGCGCGCACGCTGCTGGTGGTGGGGCTCTTCGCCACGCAATGGCTGTACTGGACGGTGGGCGAGGTCTTCTTCCATGGACAGACGGTGGGCAAGCGGGTGCTGGGCATCCGCGTGGTGAGGATGGACGGCTCACCGGTGGGCCTCTTCGAGAGCGCGGTGCGCAACCTCTGCCGCGCGGTGGACTTCCTGCCCATGCTGTACGCCGCCGGCTGCATCTCCATGCTGCTCACCCGCCAGCACCGGCGCCTGGGCGATCTGCTCGCCGGCACGCTGCTGGTGCGTGAGGAGCGCATCGACCTGGACAAGTACACCGCCACGTCCGCCACCACCGCCGAGCCCCTGCAGGGCGCCACGCGCGCGCTGACGCCGGGCGAGGTGGAGCTGGTGCTGGCCTTCCTCGCGCGCGCCGGAGGGCTCGCGCCACAGGTGCGGCAGCGGATGGGCGAGAAGCTGGTGGACCGGGTGGGCGGGCTGTCCGGCGACGAGCGCGCGGCGGTGCTCGCCTCGCCCGAGCGCACCGAGGCCTTCCTGCGCGCCCGCGCGCGGGCGGAGGGCTGACGTGGCCCTTCCCCTGCCCGCCTTCGTGGCGAAGCGCCGCCCGGACTGGGACGCGCTCCAGGCGCTGCTGGGCCGCCAGAAGGCCGGAGCCCTGAAGCTGGAGGAGCTGCGCACGCTGGACTCGCTGTACCGGCGCGCGGCGTCGGACCTGGCCCACACGCAGACGTTCTACCCGGGCACGGACGCGCACCGCTTCCTCAACCAGTTGTGCGGGCAGGCCTACGCCGCCATCTACCAGCCGCCGCGCGAGCGCTGGCCGGCGGTGCGCGACTTCTTCCGGAAGGACTTCCCCGTCACCCTGCGCCGCGAGCTGCGCTTCGTGGGCGCCAGCGCGGCGCTGTTCTGCCTGGGGCTCCTGCTGGGCGCGCTGGTGGTGCTGTGGGAGCCCCGGGGCGCGGAGCTGCTGGTGCCGCCCGGCATGCGCCAGTACGTGGCCCAGGGCCGCATGTGGACGGACGACATCCTGTCGGTGGCGCCGCCCAACTCGGTGGCGTCCGGCATCGCCACCAACAACCTCACCGTCACCATCGTCACCTTCGCCCTGGGCATGCTGGGCGGCCTGGGCACCATCTACATGCTGGTGAACAACGGCGTGCACATCGGCGCCATCAGCGCGCTGTGCATCCGCGAGGGCATGACGCGAGGCTTCCTGGACTTCATCGCCGCGCACGGCCCGGTGGAGCTGTCCATCATCGTCATCGCCGGGGGCGCGGGCCTCATGGTGGGCCAGGCGCTCATCGACCCGGGCGAGTTGCCGCGCGGTCAGGCCCTGTCGCTGCGGGGGCGCGAGGCCGTGAAGCTGGTGCTCGGCTGCGCGCCCTTCCTGGCCCTCATCGGCGTGGTGGAGGGCTACGTGTCGCCGGGCAGCCTCTTCCCCACCTGGGTGAAGGCGGGGCTGGGGCTGTCGCTGGGCGTCCTCTTCTGGGGCTACCTGCTGCGGGCGGGCAGCTCCGAGGCGGTGCGCACCGGGGCGCCGGCGGACAGCGCCTCCTGACGCTTGCGCGCGCGGTGCCGGAGGATCTTCTCGTAGGCGGCGTTCAGCTCGCGCATCTTCTCCGTCGAGCCGCCGCGGTCCGGGTGACTCTCCATGGCCAGCGCGTGGTAGCGCGCGCGCACCGTCTCCTCGGAGTCCAGCGGGGACACGCCCAGCAGCCGGTACGGGTCCTGGTCCTCCAGCGCGTTGAGCCAGCGGTCCAGGCGGCCCTTCACCTCGAGGAACTGCTCGTCCTGGGCGCCGGTGTCCTTCACCGGGTGCGTGCGCACCTTCGCGTCCGCGCGAAACACCTCCGAGTAGGTGCTGGACACCCAGCGGTGGCACCCGGAGCACCGGTAGTACCGCACCCGGTTCCCGGGCTGCAGGGTCATCCGGATGCCGCAGTGGGTACACTCCACCTCGACGTTCTCCAGCGTCTGCCAGTTCGCGACCGCCGCGCTCATCAGCCCTTGCTCCCTCTTGCAACACGCCTGTAGCGCCGCCAAGGTCCCACGATCAGCGATCGCGTCAAGAAAAACTCCCGCGCCGCGTCAGGCCCGCCCCTCCCGGAACGGGGGTTTCGGGGTAGAACAGGGCCCATGCGTCCCCTGCTCGTTGCCGGACTCCTGCTCGCCGCCGCCGCGCGGGCCCAGGCTCCGGCCCGCCCCCGTCCCGCTGCCCCGGCCCGGCCCGCCCCGGCGAAGGAGCAGCCCGCGCGCGCCACCCCCACCGAGGCGCCTCCGCCGCCCTCCGCGCCGCCCCCGCCGCCCGCCGAGCCCGCCGCCACCGGGCCGGACGACACCGCGCTCCTGCGCGGCCTGCTGTGGGCCGTGAAGCCGGCGCCGGAGGAGGTCCGCGCCATCGCGATTGAGGACGTGGCGCTGCTGGGCGACGCACGCGCGCTGGACTCGCTGGCCGCGCTGCTGTGGGACTCCAATCCCCGCATCCAGCAGGCGGCGCTCCGCGCGGTGGCGTTGTTCCAGGAGCCGCGCGCCGAGGAAATCCTCGGCAACGTGGTGCGCCACCCGCGCATGCCGGACGCGCTGAAAATCCAGGCGCTCAACGGGCTCGTCTTCCAGCGCACGGCCACCGCGCGGCGCACCGTGCAGGACGCGGCGCTGGACGCGCGGCTCACCGCCCCGGTGCAGAACGCCGCGCGCACCGTCGCCGCCCAGTGGGAGGCCTCACGCTGACGCCCGCCTGCCCTCCTGACGGGCAGGCGTGTGTGCACCACCGAACGTGCCCGTCGCCCGCGGTGGCGGGGCCGTTTCCTGGAGAAGTCACTGCCCTGCGCTAGAATGCGGGGCCATGAAGATCACCCCGCTCGACATCCGGCAGAAGCGGTTCGAAACGGCCCTGCGCGGCTTCTCGCGCCGCGAGGTGGAGGCCCACCTCGAGCTGATCGCCGGCGAGTTCGAGGAGGTGGTGAAGGAGAACATCGCGCTCAAGGAGGAGCTGAAGCGCACGCAGCTCAAGCTCGAGCAGCACCAGGAGCGCGAGCGCACCCTCCAGGAGACGATGGTCACCGCGCAGCGCATCAGCGAGGACCTGAAGGCCGCCGCGAAGAAGGAAGCGGAAATCATCATCGCGGACGCCGAGCACCAGGCGGAGAAGATCGTCCACGGCGCCCACCAGCGGCTGGTGCAGGTGGTGGAGGACATCAACGAGCTGAAGCGCCAGCGCACCCAGTTCGAGTCCCAGGTGCGCTCCGTGCTGGACGCGCACCAGAAGCTGCTGGAGACCTTCAAGGGCCCCTCCTTCGCGGACCGCGACTACGCGCGCGTGGAGGACAACGTGGCCTACCTCTCCCAGAAGAAGGCCAACCTGGGCGAATAGCCCGTGGCCCCACCCTGGCTGAAGGCCGTCCCCGACGGCGTGGAGCTGGCGGTGCTCGTCCAGCCGCGCGCCTCACGCACCCGCGTGGTGGGCGAGCACGACGGCCTCCTGAAGGTGCAGCTCGCCGCGCCCCCCGTGGACGGCGAGGCCAACGCCGCCCTGCTGGAGTTCCTCGCGAAGCACCTCGGCGTCCCGCGCCGGCAGGTGACGCTCACGTCCGGTGACGCGTCGCGCCGCAAGCGGGTGAAGGTGGTGGGGGTTGATGCGGCGCGGGCCGAGGCTGTTATGTCTGGGCAAACGTGAGGCCGCCGCACATGCGCCACCTGCTCCTCCTGCTTCCGCTGCTGCTGGCCGCACCCAGAGCCCTGGCCCAGGAGCCGGGGGACACGCATGGCTCCCATGCGCACGAGGTGGTGGTGGATGACGCCGCGCTCGTGCCCCACGAGCGCCCGTCCCGCGTCACCGGGGAGGTGGCGACGAAGCGCTTCCGCATCCTCCACACCGCGGCGGCCACCGTGGCCGCGAAGGAGCTGGCGGGACAGATCGAGGGCATCCGCGACGGCTTCGGCGCCATCCTCGGGAGGGACTGGCCCGGCGTCACGGAGATCCGCCTGGGCGTGGGCCGCGCGGAGTTCGAGGCGCTGGCGCTGCCCGGAGGCCGGCCTCCCGGCTGGGCGGTGGCGCTGGCCTACCCGGCGCATCAAATCATCCTGCTGGACGCGCTGAGCCTCTACGAGCCGGACGGCCAGCAGACGCTGCGGCACGAGCTGGCGCACGTGGCGCTGGGCCAGTTGGCGAAGGACTGGCCCCGCTGGTTCCAGGAAGGCGTGGCCCAGAATGTCACCGGCGAGCGCTACTCCCTCACGCACTACTCCGCCCTCTTCCGCGCGGTGACGCAGGAGCGCGTCTTCCACTTCGAGGACCTGGAGGACTCCTGGCCGGACCACCCGTCGGACGTGGAGATTGCCTACGCGCAGAGCGCCGCCTTCGTGGCGCACCTGTCCGGCAAGTTCGGCCCCCAGGCCATGGGCGTGCTGGTGGACGGCGTGCGCGACGGCGAGCCCTTCGAGCAGGCCTTCGGCAAGGCCTTCCGCACGTCGCTGCTGGTGGAGGAGACGGACTGGCGCGAGGGCCTGGCGGCGCGCTACGGCTGGCTGCCCCTCACCACCAGCTCCGCGCTGCTGTGGCTGGCCGCCTCCGGCCTGTGCGTCGCCGCGTACGTCCGCCGGCGCCAGCAGAAGGAAGCCCGCCTGGCGGAGATGGCCGCCCAGGACGCCGCGGAGGACGCCGCGCTGCGGGTGCTGGCCGCGCGCGCCGCCGCCCTGCCGGGCGCCCTCCCCGGCCCGGACGCCGCCGGCCCCGCCCCGGCCCTGACGTGGCCCGAGTGGCCCGCCGGCGCCGCCTCCAGCGAGTCGGACACCCTCGAGTCGCGCGACACGCAGGAGGCCGTCAGCGGCCCCCACGAGATGCCCCCGTCCGCCAGCGAAGCGCCGGGGGAGGTTCCTGAAGAACCCCCGGAGGAGACGTCCGGCGAGTCCGTGGCGGACCTTCCGGCGGGGCCCCGCCCCCCGAAGCCCACCCTGCACTGACGAGGTGCCCTCCCCACCAGGGGACCCCAGTGCTTTCGGACACCCCTACAGTCAGCCCCCCGGAAGAAATTACCTGCTGCATGCTCCTCTGCCTGCTCTGAGGGTGAGCCCAAGCGGCTGATTTTCCTGGGAATGAGCCTCTCCAGGGCGTTGGCAGCCGAATTGCTATGCCTCCCGTCGCGATGCGGAAGGCACTGGACATGAACGAGCGGGGACGTAAGGCGGCGGTGCTGGCGCGGTTCTTCCGCCAGCAGCCGGATCGCATCGCGGCGCTGTGGCGCCGGATGCGGCTGGCCGCGCACGAAGCGGACGGTTCAACGGCTTCGCTCGGACAGCTGGACGGACTGGTGGAGCCCTTCATCCGCGAGGTGGGGCGGACGCTGGAGGGCGAGGAGACGAGCCCCTGGAGCCGCACGCGGGCGGTGCTGCGCCTGTCGCCGGAGCGCGGCGCGCGCGCCCTCTACGAGGAATTCGCGGCGCTGCGGCGCTGCCTGGTGGACGCCGCGGAGGTGCTGGGCGGCGGGGATTGGGAGCGCGAGCGCATCAACCGCGCGGTGGATGAGGCGGTGGACTCGGCGGTGGCCCTGCTGCAGCGGCTCAAGGATCCGCGCGCGGACGGCCCCCGGGTGGCTTTTGGAGGTCTGGTCGTCGAGTACTTCGAGCGGCCGTCACGAGTGAAGCGCACGACGCCGGACGCGAAGGACGGGCGTCCAGCGATGCACTGAGAAGGGGTTGGTCGGGTTTGCCGACCCGTCCGGCTTGATGCTCCCGTCTTGGGGAGCGTCCGAGGCCGGCGGGAGGGAGCGCGCCGTGGGTGGGGGCCCGTGGCGTGCCTTTGGGGAGCGTGTTCCCACTGGGGAGTGGTGAGCGCGCCTCGTGAGCTGCTGGCAAGACGCGCGGATGGGGGTCCGCGCGAATCGCCGGTCGGACGGGTCGGCACTTTTTTGTCGTGGGGCTGGGGAGCCCGGGTTGGGGAGCAGGGACACGGGAGGGGCGCCTACGGGGGTGGGCGCTCCTCCCGTACTTTTTTTGGGGCGCTCCGTCAGTGCGCGTCCGCCCAGCTCCGGCCCGCGCCCACGTCCACCTTGAGCGGCACCTTCAGCTGCGCCACCGAGGACATGCCCTTCATCGCCAGGGCCTTCACCCGCTCCACCTCGGCGTCCGGCGCTTCGAAGAGAAGTTCGTCGTGCACCTGCAACAGCATGACGGTGCGCAGCCCCTCTTCGCGGAGCGCCGCGTCCACCACGAGCATCGCCTTCTTGATGAGGTCGGCGGCGGTGCCTTGAATCGGCATGTTGATGGCGGCGCGCTCGGCGGCCTGCGCCACGCCGCGGTTCTTCGAGTTCAGGTCCGGCATGTACCGGCGGCGCCCGTAGAGCGTCTCCACGTAGCCCGTCTTGCGCGCGGTATCCACGGTCTCCCGCAGGTAGCGGTGGATGCCCGCGTAGCGCGTGAAGTAGCGCTCGATGATGTCGCGCGCCTCCTCCTGCGGAATCCCCAGCCGCGCGGACAGGCCATGCGGTGACAGGCCGTAGGCGATGCCGAAGTTCACCATCTTCGCCCTGCGGCGCTGCTCGCGGTCCACCTGCTCCGGGGGCACGCCGAAGACCTCCGCCGCGGTGCGGGTGTGGATGTCCTGGTCGTTGAGGAAGGCGTCGATGAGGACCGGGTCCTCCGCGATGTGCGCCAGCAGCCGCAGCTCCACCTGGCTGTAGTCCGCGCTGACCAGCTGGTGGCCTTCCGCCGCCACGAAGGCGCGGCGGATTTCGCGGCCCAGCTCGGTGCGCACGGGGATGTTCTGGAGGTTCGGGTCGGTGGACGACAGGCGCCCCGTCGCGGTGGCCGCCTGGTGGTAGGTGGTGTGGATGCGCCCGTCGGCCGCCACCAGCGTGGGCAGCGTGTCCAGGTAGGTGCTCTTCAGCTTGGTGAGGCTGCGGTACTCGATGATGGCGGCCGGCAGCGGGTGCTCCTCGGAGAGCTTCTCCAGCACCTCCATGTCCGCGGACGGGCCCGTCTTGCCCTTCTTGATGATGGGCAGCCCCAGGCCCTCGGGCTGGGGCGAGAAGAGCACCTCCACCAGCTGCGGGTTGGAGCCGATGTTGAACTCGCGGCCGGCGTGTTTGTAGACCTCCTTCACCTGCGCCTCGACGGCGGCGTCCACCTTCACGGAGATGCGGGCCAGCTCGGTGGTGTCCAGCTTCACGCCTCGCTGCTCCATCCGCGCGAGAATCGGCAGCAGCGGCAGCTCCATGTCTCGTGCCAGCTCCGCCAGGCTCGCCGCCTGAAGCTCCTTCCACAGCTCCGGCGCCAGCCGCCGCGCCGCCTCCGCGCGGATGGCGAAGCCGGCGGCCACCTCCTCCACCGTGTGGTCCGCCAGCGCCTTGTCCTTCTTGCCCCGCTTGCCCTCGGCCGCGGGTGGCAGCGCGGGCAGCTCCGTCTGCAGGCGCTCACGCGCCAGGTCCGCCAGCGCGTGCTCGCGGCGGGACGGGTTGAGCAGGTAGCTGAGCAGCTCCACGTCGTCGTGCCCGCCGCGCAGGGTGATGCCCTCGTTGGCCAGCACCAGGGTGAGCGCCTTGAGGTCGTGCCCGCCCTTCTTCACGCCCGCGTCCTCCAGCACCGCCTTGAGCGCGGCCGTGAAGGACTCCGGCTTCACCTGCGTGACGCCGAGCACACCGTGGCGCAGCGGCACGTAGTACGTGCTCGCGTCCGGCAGCGCGGCGCCCAGGCCCACGAGCTTCGTGGCGAAGGGCATGCCCTCGTACGCGGGGATGAGGCTGACGGTGCCCGCTGTGCGCATCGCGTCCGCCAGCGCCTTCAGCTCCTCCTCGGTGCCCACCAGCTTGTGCTCGGCGGCCAGCGGCGCGGGCTTCTCCTTCGGCGCGGCCTCCGGCAGCCCCTGCTGCGGCAGGTCCTTGATGAGCGCGTAGAACTCCAGCTCCGTGAAGAGCTCGCGGGCCTTCGCCGAGTCCACCGCCTTGCGGGCCAGGTCCGCCATCTTCACGTCCAGCGGCAGGTCCGTCTTGAAGGTGACGAGCTGCTTGGCGCGCAACAGGCTCTCGCGGTGCGAGGCGATGGCGTCGCGAATCTTCGGCTTCTTCACCTCGTCCAGCTTGGAGAGCAGCGTCTCCACGTCGCCGAACTGCTGGATGAGCTCCGTGGCCGTCTTCGGGCCGATGCCCGGCACCTTGGCGACGTTGTCCACCGCGTCGCCGATGAGGGCCAGGTAGTCGCGCATCTGCCGGGGCTCGATTCCCAGCTTCGCCTTCACCTCGTCAGGCCCGGTGTGCGTCTCCTTCATCGGGTCGAACAGGCGCACGTCCGGCTCGACAATCTGCACGAAGTCCTTGTCGCCGGTGACGACCTGGACGCAGAAGCCCTCGGCCTTCGCCTTCACCGCCAGCGTGCCGATGACGTCGTCCGCCTCCCAGCCGGCCATCTCCAGCACGGGCAGGTTGAGCGCCTCCACCACCCGGCGGATGAGCGCGAACTGCGGCACCAGGTCCTCGGGCGGGCCCTCGCGGTTGGCCTTGTAGTTGGGGTCTATCTTCTGCCGCTCCGTGCGGCTCTCCTTGTCGAAGGCGAGCGCTACGTGCGTGGGGTTCAGCTCCCGCAGCCCCTTGAGCACCATGCGGGTGAAGCCCAGCACGGCGTTGGTGGGTACGCCCTTGCTCGTCGTGAGGGGCGGAATCGCGTGGTAGGCGCGGAAGATGAAGCCGGACGCGTCGATGAGGACCAGGGTGGGCGCGGAGCGCGAGGGGCTGGTGTCGGCCATGGCCCCGTGCCTAGCGCGCCCGTCCGCCCCTGTCCATGTCGCGTCAGGGGCAGCTCCACTCCTTCTTCTTCTCGTCCACCTTCTCCGCCACCCCGTCACCCTTGACGGCGAAGTCGAGCACCGCGGCGAGGTCCGGGCAGCCGCCCGCGTCTCGCAGCGCGTCCGACGCGAGGCTCGAGCAGAAGGCCGCCGCCTTGTTCAGGTCCGGGTTGCCCGCGTAGAAGCCGAAGCCCAGCTTCCACACGCGGCACGCACGGCGCCGGTCCTGCCGGTCCGCCCATTCCCTACCCCGCTGGTAGGACTTCTCCGCCATGTCCTGGAGGATGTTGCGCCGGTAGAAGGACGGCTTGGACTCGGCCAGGTCCAGCATCAGCTCCTTGTCCACCTGCAGCGCTTCACGGAAGGGCTCGGCGGCCTTCTCCGGGTCGTCCCCGGCGAGGAACGTCTCACCATTCTTGAAGAGCTGATCCACCGTGGACATGATGCGCACCAGCTCGTCCGACTGGGCGTGGAACGCGGCGGCTTCGTAGTTGCCGCGCAGCTTCTGCAGGGTGGCCAGCGCCTCGCTGCCGCGGCCGGCCCAGTAGTCCATCATCGCCGCCTGGAGCAGCTTGTGGTTGAAGCGCTTCTTCACCGCCGCGTCCACCACGGAGCGCGGGTCGGTGGTCGCCTCGTCCGGACCGATGATCTCCGTCACCGGGCACACCCACGGCGCCGCGTTCGGGTCCAACCTGAACCGCGCGACGAGGAAGCGCACGTAGAGCGAGTCCTTGGGCCGCCACTCGTTGCGGCGCAGCCGGCCCTCCAGCTTCATCGTGTAGCCCAGCGGCGGCTGCAGGTCTTCGCGCGGCTGCCCCTGGCACCAGACGGCCATGTACTGCTCGCAGCGCGGCACCGCGGCGCTCAACTGGGAGTTGCCCAGGTAGCGCTTGCAGTCGTCCAGCGCCCGCTTCGTGACCTGCTCGGCCGCCTCGCGCGCCTTGCTCTTGCCGCGACGGAAGTACTCGCTCTCCTTCGGAATCTTGCTGAAGGCCTCGAGCGCCTCATCCGGCTTGAGGCGCTGGAGCGCCTTCTCGCCCGTCGAGTAGTGCTCGAAGGACTCCTTCTCCAGCTTGATGCGCCGGATCAGGGTGTTGGCCTCCGGGTGGATGGGGTCCAGGTCCAACGCCTTGGTGCAGCTCTCCTCCGCGCGAGCCCAGTTGGGGGATGAGCCCAGCTCGTTGGACGCGTAGGAGCGGCACTCGCTGAGCAGCGCTTGAATCTGCTCCGCCGGGTCCGCCACCGGGCCCGCCGGGTCCACCACCGCGTCGACGGGCCCGTGGGCCGGCATGGCCACCTTCACCACCGCCGCCACCACCAGCAGGCCCACCACGCCGCCGGCCACCATCATCAGCTTCTTGCGGTTCGGGGGCGCCGCTTCCTCTTCCGACGGCGCCGCCGCGGCCCCACCGCGCCGCGTGGGGATGGGACCCGAGCCACGCCGCACCGGAGCGGCCAGCGCCACCTCCTCGGCTTCGAAGGACAGCTCCACCACGCCGAACTGGAGCTGGTCGCCCGGCTGCAACTCCACCGGCTCCGGCCCCAGCGGCTCGCCGTTGAGCAGCGTGCCGTTGGCGCTGCCCAGGTCCTTCACCGTCACGCCGGACGCCGTCGCCTCCAGCTCCGCGTGCCGCCGGCTGACCGAGTCATCCTCCAGTATCACCAGGGCCGGAGGCTGCCGCCCCACCAGCACCTTGCCCTTGAGCGGATACGTCCGGCCGGCCCACGGGCCCACCAGGCCCTTGAGCATGGGGCCCGCGCCACCACCCGCCGCGCCGCCACCCGCCGCGCCACCCTCCGACGCGGCACCGGCTGGCTTCGCGGGCCTCGCGGGACGCTTCGGCGGAGGCGCGCCCGCGGGCGGCCTCGGCTTCATGCTCGGCAGGGCCCGTGTGGCGCGCGCGCCGCTGCCTTCCGCGCCCACCGGCATCTCCTCGACGGGGGGAGGCGCGGACTTCGCCGCCTTGCGCGGACCGGAGCGCGAGGGCGCCGCCGCGGCCTTGAGCCGCAGCGTGTAGTCCCCCAGCACCACCTCCGACTGCGGGGTGAGCGGCGTGGGTTCCGCGATGCGCTCACCGTCCACGAAGGTGCCGTTGGCGCTGCCCAGGTCCTCGATGAAGACGGTGCCGCCGTCCTCGAAGACCCTCGCGTGGTTGCGAGACACCCCGCCCTCGGTGAGGAGCAGGTCATTGCCCGCCTGACGGCCCAGCTTCAGCTCGCCAGTGACTTCGTGTTCGTTCTCGGAGCCGTCGGGGAGACGGACGACCAGGGTGGGCATGACGCGTCAATCCTCCCGGAAGATGCTCATGTTGACGGGGATGCCCTTGCGCTGCAGCTCGTCGTAGAACTTCGGTACGAAACCGGACGCGACGAAGCGGCCCCGGACCTTGTGGTCCTCCGTGAAGCCATCCTGCTTGAAATAGAAGATGTCCTGGAGGGTGACGATGTCCACCTCCATGCCCGACACCTCGGTGACGTAGTTGATCTTCCGCGTGCCGTCGGAGAAGCGCGTCTGCTGCACGATCATGTGCACCGCGCTCGCAATCTGCTCGCGGATGGCCTTCACCGGCAGCTCCATGCCGGACATCAGCACCATGGTCTCCAGCCGGGCGATGGCGTCTCGCGGCGTGTTGGCGTGCAGCGTGGTGAGCGAGCCGTCATGGCCCGTGTTCATCGCCTGCAGCATGTCCAGCGTCTCGCCGGAGCGGCACTCGCCCACGACGATGCGGTCCGGACGCATGCGCAGGCAGTTCTTCACCAGGTCACGGATGGTGATGGAGCCCTTGCCTTCGAGGTTGGCCGGACGGCTCTCCAGCTGCACCCAGTGGTCCTGCGGCAGCTGCAGCTCGGCGGCGTCCTCCACGGTGATGATGCGCTCACCGTCGGGGATGAAGGAGCTGATGATGTTCAGCGTCGTCGTCTTCCCGGAGCCGGTGCCGCCGGAGATGACGATGTTGCGCTTGGCCTTCACGCACATCTCCAGGAACTCGGCCATCTGCGCGGTGAGCGTCTTGTACTTCACCAGGTCCTGGATCTTCAGCGAGTCCTTCTTGAACTTGCGGATGGTGATGCACGGACCCTTGAGCGCCAGCGGGGGGATGATGGCGTTGACGCGGCTGCCGTCCTTGAGGCGCGCGTCCACCAGCGGGCTGGACTCGTCGATGCGCCGGCCGATGGGCGCCACGATTCGCTCGATGACGCCGAGCACCGCCTGGTTGGAGGAGAAGGTCTTCTCCGCCAGCGTCAGCTTGCCCTTGCGCTCGATGTAGATCTGGTTGGCGTGGTTCACCATGATCTCGCTGATCTCATCCGACGCGAGGAACGCCTCGAGGGGCCCCAGGCCCAGCGCCTCGTTGATGACGTCGGTGAGCAACTCCTCCCGGTCCACGTCCTCCGGGAGCTCTCCGTCCGCCTCCATCTGGTCGATGATGTCGCGGATGGCCTTCTCGGTGCGGCGCCACAGCTCGTCGTCCCCGAGCCGGTCCATGTCCATGCGGCGCAAGTCGAGGTACTCGATGAGCCGGTCGTGGATCTCCTTCTGGAGCCGGGTGTAGCGCTCGATGCGCGGGTCGACCTTCTTCTTGTTCTTCGCCATGGCGGACGCCATGGACGCCGGCATGCGGCCGGCCACGGGCGCCGGAGCGGGCGCCTCCTCCTCCTCGTACGGCTCCTCCTCCTCGGCGTACTGCTCTTCTTCCTCGGGGTAGGGCTCCTCCTCGCCCTCGTCGTAGCCCTCTTCTTCCGGGGCCCCGGCGCGCGTCATCGCCGGGCCCTCTTCCAGGGGCTCGACGTTGAGGATGTAGTCGCCAATGGAGACCTGGTCCGTCGGCTTGAGTACCTGAGGCGCGGCAATCTTCTTGCCGTTCACGAAGGTGCCGTTCGTGGACTTCATGTCCACGACGATGAACTTCCCGTCCTTGGCGACGATCCGCGAGTGGTACTTGGAGACGTTTCCCTTCGCGAGGATGATGTCGTTGCCGGGCAGGCGGCCGATCGTGACTTCGTTCTTGTGGTACTCGCGCTGCTCGGTCCCGCCGCCCTTTTCCGCGAGGGTGATGAGAAACATGGTGGGGGCGGATGCTAGCAAGCGCGTCTTCGTCCTCAAAGCTCCAGGCGTCGCCGTATGCCTGCCCGCAAGGCGACGGGCCGGCACCCACCCCTGAAGCTGGGGAGGACACCGGCCCGTAAGGAGCCAGGAACAGGGGCCTTGGAGCCCCCGGACCTCAGTCGAAGATGTTGAAGTTCACCTCGGACCGGGCCTGCTTGTAGCGGCTCTTCACGTCCTCGATGATGGTCCGGACCTTGTCCGAGTCCGGGTTGACGATGCGCGGGGTGACGAAGATGACCAGCTCGCGCTTGGTCGAGTCGAACCCGCGGCTCTTGAAGAGCTCGCCCACAATCGGGATGTGACCCAGGCCCGGAATCTTGGACACCGACTTCTGCTCGTCGTGGCTGAACACGCCGGACAGGACGATGGTCTCTCCGTGGCGCACGGTGACGTTGGTCTTCACCCGGCGGGTGCGGAAGCCGGGGATGGCGGACGAGCCACCGAAGGACACCGACACCGACGCGTCGATTTCCGACGCCTCCGCCTCGATTTCCGTCTGGATGTTGCCGTTGCGGTCCGCGGTGGGGCGCAGGTTCAGGATGACGCCGTACTTCTTGTACTCCACCGAGAACTGGTTGTTGGTGATGAGGGGGATGGGCACCTCGCCACCGGCCAGGAATTCGGCCTTCTCACCGCTGGCGCACACCAGCTTGGGCTGGGCGAGCAGGCGGCCGTAGCCGTCGTTGCCCTGGAAGCCGATGGAGAAGTCCGCGCCCGCGTTGAGGCCGAGGCCGGCCACGCCCTCGCCGAAGGTGCCGGGGAACAGCTGCTGCGAGATATTGGCGGTGGCGGCCACCGTGCCGGAGATGTCCGTGGGGTATTTGATGCCGTAGCGGTCCCGGCTGTTGCGGCGGATCTCCACGAACTGCACCTCGGAGAGGATCATCCGCTTGATGCCGACGACGAGCAGGTTCTCCACCTTCTCACCGATGGCCTTGGTGATGAGCTCCGCCTTCTGGAGGTCCTGCTGGCTCTCCACGGAGCCCTCCAGGAAGATGGTGGCGCCCACCACATTGGCCTGGACATTCTTGAGGCCGGCCTTCTGGAAGGCCGCGTTGAGGTTCTGCGCCACCAGCTTCTTGGCGTTGGGGGCAATCTTCACGAACGACTTCACGTTCGGATAGAGGCTCACCACCTCGTTGATGCGGTCCGCGTCCTGCGTGGTGTAGGCCTGACCGTCCAGGTAGATGCGGTCACCCACCATGCGGACGGAGACGCCTTCGATTTCTCCCAGCAGGCGCTTGATTTCGGAGATGACCTCGTTGGGGTCCTGCTTGCGGACGGCGACGAGGTAGCTGACGCGCTGACCGGAGGTCTTCCAGACGAGGAGCGTCGTCTTGCCCTCGCCGAGGCCGGTGATGAGCAGCTGGCCGGAGCCGAGCGTCTTGACCTCGGCGATGGTCGGGTCGCCGAGCGCGACGCGGCTCAGGCCGGGAATGGTGAGCACCTTCTGGGAGCCGACGCCGAGGCTGACGGTGCTGCCCTCTTGCGCCAGGGCGCTGCCGCCGGCCACCAGGGCGACCAGGGCGCTCAGCGCCGCGGCATGCGTGAAGCGTGTGAACATCGTCCGTGTCCCCTTCCAGTGTCCAAGCGAACCCAAGCTTCAGCTTCCGTGTTGCCACCACAGCGCCCAGAAAGTACCGAGCGCGATGGCCACCCCGTAGGGGATGTGGCGCTGTGTCGTTGGCTGCGCGTCCGCGCTCGCCAGCCGCACCCGCGCCGCCCACCGCCGCACCACCGCCGCCAGCGTGTCCCAAACCGCGCCCTGCCAGAGCAGCGTCACCACCGCCTGCAGCGCGCCCACCAGTGAGATGAAGGCCGCTGCCGCCAGCACCGCTGGAAATCCCAGCACGGCCCCCACCCCGCCCATCAACTTCACGTCACCCCACCCCATCCGCCCGCGCAGCGCCGCCGGTAGCAGCAGCACCGCCAACCCCGCCCCCGACACCAACCCGCTGAGCACCCCGTGCTCCAGGTCCCCGAAGCCCTCCGTGGCGAAGCGCACGCCCAGCGCCACCGCCATCAGCGGATAGGTGACGGCATCCAGGATTTCCCGGCGCAACACATCCGTCACCACCGAGATCACCAGGGCCACTCCAAGGACCGTCCACAGCGCGATCTGAACAGGCGTCATCCATCGCCTGTCCCATCCGTGGCAGGCCGTCCGGTATCAAACCAGTGAGGCCGGAGCCCGTCAATTGTCGAACAGCCGGAAGCCCTGGAGGGAGGTGCGGCGGTCAGCTCACCATGAGGCGAATCTTCTCGCTGCAGATGAAGTACTCGTCGCCGTCTTCGATCTTCCGGCGCTTGATGCGCTGCTTGTTGTACCAGGTGCCGTTGGAGGACCCGAGGTCCTCGATGATCCAGTCATTCCCCTCGTGGACGATGACGGCGTGCTCGCGGGACACCTTGCCGGAGTTGATGACGAAGTCGCAGTGCTTGCCGCGGCCGATGACGAAGCGGTCCTTGACGATGCGCTCCTGGTCTCCGGCCTCGGTGACGAGGTACAGCGCGCCGGGCTCCTCCTCCTCGGCCACCTCGTCCGCGGGCTCCTCCTCGGCCTCCTCGGCGGGCTCGTCCTCCATCGCCGGGTCCTCGGGCTCGGGAAGCGGCTCCTCCTCGTCCTCGATGATGTCGTCGTTGGGAGGAGGCGGCTCGTTCTTGCCCTTGATGAGGCGCTCGAGCTCCGCGGCCGTCTCCAGCACGCGCTCGGCGACCTCGCGGCGCACCGGATCATTGTCCAGGCCGTTGGAGGACGAGCCGCGGTCCTCGACGGGCGCGGCGCCGCGGCCGGCGGGACGCGCCGGCTGGGGGGTGGACTCGGGCTTGGGCGCGGGGGCCAGCACCGGGGGCGCGCCCCGGGCCGGGGCCGGCGCGGCGGCCACCGGAGCCGGCCGCGCGGACGCCGCCATGGGGGCGGCCGCCACGGGGGCTTCACCCCGGGCCTTCACCTCGATGAAGCCGTTGAGGCGCGCGAACATGAAAAGCGCCTGGTTGATCAGCGCATCGCGATCCGAGCCCATCTGCTGGGCCATCTCTTCGTACGTCTCCCACAGATGGTCGGCGATGCCGACCTTGCGGGCGGGGCGGGAGTTCTGATCGATCATCGGTCTTGACTCGGGTGATTCAGGATGTCCCGGACGATAGCAGAGCCCCCCGGGGGAGCCCAGTTACTCGAAGCGGTCGAGCTGGATGCCGTTCAGCGCATTGTCCACCACCGCCCCCAGGTTCACCTGGAGGATGCCGTCCGCGGACGGGTAGGCGATGTAGGCGAGGTCGGAGCCCGGGGCGGCGACCACGGGGCCCGGCAGCGTGTAGAGCGTCAGGCCGAAGTCCGGATCCTTGGTATTCACACCGAAGGTGTGGGTCCGGATGCCGGAGTCCAGCGTCACCACGAAGCGGTCTCCGCGTGTGAGCCGCCCGGCGACCGAGGGCACGGCCACCCGGATGACGATGTCCGGCGGAGTCTCCGGGAAGGCCGGCACCGTCCAGGCCGGGGGAGGCACGTTGGGCACGTCGTCCACTTCGACGGTCGCGGTGCGCAGGCCCGCCGGGTGGAAGTAGTAGCTCGTGGGAATCCGGTACTCGGCGGTGGCACCGGTGATGTCACGGGCCAGCAGCGTGCCGGCGTTGTCGATGAGGATGAAGGGCTGATCCCCCCCGGCCCGCACGCTGAAGCGCGGCAGGGCGGCGCACGTCTCGGGGATGGCGGTGGTCACCAGGCGGACGCGGCCGGCGGTGTTGGGGGGCTGCACGTCCGTCACCACGAGGTCCGTGCCACACACCACGTCGTCGCCCTGCAGCTCGATGATGTCGCCAATCGCCGCCCTCTGGCGGGGGTCCGTGGGCTGCTCCACCTCGAAGAGGTCGGGGGCCGCGAGGTCGCGGTCCAGCGAGGCCATCGTCGGGAAGAAGCCCTGGTAGACGATGCGGTAGGTGCTGCTGATGACCGAGCCCTCGAAGAGCGTCTTGCGCACGGCCCGGCGCGAGGGGTCCGTGGGGTTCACGTACTCCACGGTCTGCTCCACGTTCACCACGGAGTTGATGTCGGTGACGCCGCGGTCCACGACCTGCTCCGCCACGTTGCGGACCTCCACGGCGGCGCTGGCGCCGTCCGGGTTCAGGTCGAACATGCGCCGGTCGCTGGCGTTGAACAGGGTGATGGTGCCGGTGGACGACGGCAGGATGCCCAGCAGCGGCACGGTGGCAACGCCGCCGGTGCCATTGGTGAGCACCAGCCGCACCTGGCCCTCGGGGACGATGGCCAGCCCCGTGGGCAGACCCGGCACGGTGATGGGCAGCATCGGCGCGCCGCTGAGGTCCTTGGCGTGCGCGCCGGTGGCGGACTCCACCGCCAGCACGCCCGAGCACAGCGGGCCCGCGCCGCATGCGGCCTCGTCGCGCACGCCGTAGATGAACTGGCCGGCGGTGAGGATCTCCGTCTCGTCCACGCCCGTCGTCGCCGGGTCGTCGGCGACGCGCGTCACCCGCGGGTGCGTGGCGAGCAGGCGCACCGGGGAGCCGTCGAAGCCGGCGGACAGGTCCATCGTGACGCTCGCGAGCCCGCCCCCCGCCGGCTCGGTGAGCAGCAGCGTGCGTCCGGGGAGCGCGGGAGGCAGGTTGGTGGTGTTGCGCGTGGCCAGCACGAGCTGGCCCGCCTGCGGCATCACCAGCAGCGCCGCCGCCGACTCGCGCGGGTTGAGGCAGAACACCGGCGTGGCGGCCGGGCGCGTGGCCTCCGTGAGCACGTCCGGGCCGGGCAGCTCCTGGCGCATGACGACGGCCGCCGTGCAGGTGACTCCGGCGGGCGGCGTCTGCAGCGCGTAGTAGAGCACGCTGGGGGCGCCCTCCCCCGCCGGCGCGCGCGCGGCGAAGGCCGTGACGAGGCCGCCCGTCGGCAGGCGGTCCACCTCCACGAGGCGGGTGCGCTCCGCGGCCACCACGGAGATCTCCTGGGAGCCGGAGCTGCGCGCGTAGACATACGGGCCCGACACGTCGGCGCCGTCGACGTAGGCCACGTCGCGGGTGAGCGCGTCCGGCCGCTCCAGCACGGGGACGGACAGCGCCTGCAGCGGGTTGGGCGCGGGGACGAAGTCGCGCGGGTCCGCCTTCAGGTCCAGCACCCGCAGGTCGTCGTCGTCCGAGGACGTCACGAAGATCAGGTCATTGGAGAGGACCAGGTCATACGTGCCCGACAGGCCGGCGACGCCGGTGGTGACGGCGGAGTCGGAGCAGGCTCCGGACAGGCCGGCGCAGGCGAGGAGTGCGGCGAGGGTGCCGCGGGGGAAGAGAGCGCTGCGCTTCAAGGGGAGGTCTCCTGGCACACGCTGGTGCCCTGGCGCGGGTCGCGCAGCTGGCGCGGGCCGAGCCGTGCCACCATGCGCGCGTCCTGCGGCCGGTCGAGGTCGGGAATGTCGATGACGGCGACGCGGCCGTCGCCGAAGGTGCTCGCGAAGAGGCGCGCCGAGTTGCCGCGCACGTCCGCCGCCAGGCCGAAGGGCTGGGCGGGCTGGCTCGGGTCCTGCTCTCCCACCAGCACCTGGGCGACGAGCTGGCCCACCTCCTCGTCGAAGAGGGCGACGGCCTCGTCACCGCTGCCCGTCACCGCGACGATGTTGCCGCGGCCCACGGTGCGGGGAATGACCTCCACCTCGGAGGAGCCCTCGGGGAGCGGCACCGCGGTGACGACGCGAATCGTCGGGAGGTCCTGGAGCGCGTTCTCCACGTCCATCACCAGCAGGGTGTCCGGCCCGCGCGCCAGCAGGTAGATGCGCTCGCGGTTCGGGTCCAGCACCGTCGGGTCGGCCACGGAGGGGCGCTGCACCACCGCCACACCGCGCGCCTCGCGCACGGAGTAGACGAACTCCACGTCGCTCTCCAGCACCCGGTCGGGCGTGTTCCGGTCCACCAGCCGCAGGATGAAGCGCGCGGGCAGCGCTCCGAGCTGGGTGGACGAGGAGTTGCGGCCGGAGACGTACACGTACCGGCCGCCGAGGGCCGCGGCGTGCGCGGCGCCGGCCAGCCGGCCGTTGGTGCCCAGCGGCGCGAAGCTGCCCACGCCCAGGGCGTCCTGGGTAGGGTCCGCCGCGGGGAGGCTGACGAGGTACGACTGGAACTCGGCCTCCCGGATCGACTCCGCAGGCCCCGCCAGCTCCGTGTGGGTCACCCAGACGCGGGAGTCCGGGTTGGTGCGCTCCACGGTGACGCCCACCGGGCCCGGCGCCGACGGGATTCCGTCCTCCGTGGCGCCCGGCACGTCGAGGAGCGACAGCGCGCCGGGGCGGCAGTCGCGCCCGGGGCCCTGCACGCACGTCAGGCTGAGGCCGTCCGCCCCCACGTCGATGGCGTGCAGGAGGCTGGCCTCGGCGCGGGCCGGGACGAACAGGCGCGGGGTGCGGCCGGGCGGGGCCCAGAGGGCCATCTCGCCCGCGAAGCTCTGGATCTGCACGTACGACTGCGTGCCGACGCCCAGCTCCACGAGGAGCGTCGCGCGGTCCTCTTCGACCGAGCGGGTGAAGGGCGCGCCGAACGGGCGGACCCCCAGCGCATCCAGGTCCAGCGCGGCCACCGCGCCGGAGTCGTAGCACTTGTCGAAGTTGGCGCTCGCCACGTAGAGGTAGCCGTTGGTGGACGGTCCTCCCTCGGGGCGCCAGAAGGCGAGGCCACTCGGGTAGACGAGGCGGGTGGACGGCGGAGGCCGCGGCTCGGGCGTGGTATCGCACGACACGAGCAGCAGCGCGGCGGTGAGGAGATGGGCGCGCATCAGAGGGGGGCGGAGTGTAGGAAGGGGCCTCCCCCCGGGCAACCGGAAACGGGGCCCGTCATTCCCGGGCGCCCGGCAGCGGACGTCGCCGCGCCCCCGGGGGCGCGACGCCGCCCCTGGAATTCGCGCACACCCCTCCCCTCCGGAGGCCTGCTTCATCCCCCGGAGGGCAGCCAGCCGTGGGCGGTGGAGCTCAGGCCGCCGCGGACGCCTCGGCCTGGATCTTCGAGAAGTCGGCCACCTGGTTGAACAGGGCGCCAATCTCCGTGAGGAGCCGGATGCGGTTCTCGCGCAGCTCCTTGTCCTCGGCCATCACCATCACCTTGTCGAAGAAGGTGTCCACGGCGGGCTTGAGGCCGGTGATTTCGCGCAGGGCGCCGGCGAAGTCGTCCGCCTGCACGAGCCCCGTCACCGTGTTGCGGGCCTGGGTGAAGGCGGTGTGCAGGTGGCGCTCCGGCTCGTCCACCAGCTTCTGCGGGTTGATCTGCCCGCCCTTCACGTCCTTGCCCTGCTTCTCCACGATGTTGGCCACGCGCTTGAAGGCCACGGCCAGGGGCTGGAAGTCCGCGCGGCCGACGATGAGGCTCAGCGCCTCCAGCCGCTTCTGCGCGGCCACCAGGTCGTCGAAGCCCGCGGCCAGCACCGCCTCCACCACGTCCGTGCGGTACTGGTCCGCCCACAGCGCCTTGAGGCGGCCGCGGAAGAACTCCAGCACCTGCTCGCGCGGGGCGGGCTCGCCGGCCTTGCGCTTGACGTTGGTGAGCTTGGGGGCGAGCAGCCGCAGCGCCTCGTCCACGGCGGCGGCGAGGCTGAAGCGGTAGCCGCGGCCCAGCACCAGCCGGATGATGGCGATGCACGCGCGCCGCAGGGCGAACGGGTCCGCCGCGCCAGTGGGCGCCTTGCCGATGGCGAAGATGCCCGTCAGCGAGTCGAGCCGGTCCGCGATGCCGATGAGCGCGCCCGCGTCCTGCGTGGGCAGCGCGTCCTCGGCGCCGCGCGGCAGGTAGTGCTCGTAGATGGCCAGCGCCACCGCCTCCGGCTCGCCGCTGGCGCGCGCGTACTCGCGGCCCATGACGCCCTGGAGCTCGGGGAACTCGCCCACCATGCCGGTGACGAGGTCCGCCTTGGCCAGCGTGGCGGCGCGTTCAATCGTCGCGCTCTCCCCCGCCCTGCCGGTGTTCTGCGCCAGCCACATGCCGAGCGAACGGAAGCGCTCCACCTTCTCCAGATAGGTGCCGAGCTGGTTCTGCCACACCACGCGGCCCAGCTTCTCCACGCGGTCCAGCAGCGGCGTCTTCCGGTCCTCGTCGAAGAAGAAGCGGCCGTCCGCCAGGCGCGAGGCCAGCACGCGCTGGTAGCCGCGCAGGCTGAGCTGCTCGTCGCGCACCGGCGTATTGGACACGGCGATGAACTTCGGCAGCAGCTTGCCGCTCGCGTCCACCAGCGAGAAGTAGCGCTGGTGGCTCTTCATCTCCTGCACCAGTACCTCGGGGGGCAGGTCCAGGTGACGCGGCTCGAAGCTGCCCACCACGGGGTTGGGCTGCTCCACCAGGTTCGTCACCTGGTCCACGAGCGACGCGTCCTCCAGCAGCCGGCCGCCGGCCTTCTTCGCCGCCGCGCCGAGCTTCTCCACCAGCTGCGCGCGGCGCTTCGCCACGTCCGCCACCACGTGCGCCTTCTCCAGCGCCGCCTCGTAGTCCGCGGGCGCCTTCAGCTCGATGGGGCCACCCGAGAGGAAGCGGTGGCCGTACGTGGTGCGACCGCTCTTCACGTCGCCGAAGACGACGGGGAGCACGTCGCCGCCCAGCAGCGCCACCAGCCACTGCACCGGGCGCGCGAAGGACATGTCCACGTCACCCCAGCGCATGGACTTCTTGAAGTTGATGGAGTGCACCGCCGTGTGCAGCGCCTCCTGGAGGATGTCCGCCGCGGAGCGGCCCTTCTCCTCCACGCGCGCGGACACGTACTCGCCCTTGGGCGTCGTGGCGCGGCCCAGCTTGTCCACCGACAGCTTGAGGCTCTCGGCGAACTTCTCCGCCGCCTTGGTGGGCTTGCCCTCCGCGTCGAAGGCCGCCTTGGCGCTGGGCCCCAGCACCTCCTTCACGATGTCCTCGCCCGAGTCCGCCACGCCCTTCACCCACACCGCCAGGCGCCGCGGGGTGCCGAAGACGCGGACCTCGCCGTGCTTCAGCCGGGCCTCGGCCATGCGCTCGGTGAGCACCCGCTGGAGGTCCTCCAATGCCGGACCGATGAACGACGCCGGAATCTCCTCGGCGCCCACTTCCAGCAGCAGGTCACGCGCCACGGGCCACCTCCGCCTTCTCCTTCTTCTCCACGGGCTTGTTGAGCTGCACCGTCTTCCAGTAGTCGCTGGCCGGCTTGCCCTCGAGCACCGGGGGCTGCTCACCCACCGTCCACGGCGTCTTCAAGAGCGGGTAGCCCAGCCGCTCGCGCATCTGGAGGTAGCCCTCCGCGCACAGGCGCGCGTTGTCGCGCACGCGCTTGATGAAGTTGGCGCGCTCGGTGACGGAGATGGCGCCGCGCGCGTCCAGCAGGTTGAAGGAGTGCGAGCACTTCAGCGCGTAGTCATACGCGGGCAGCGGGAGCTGGCGCTCGATGAGCCGCTTGCACTCCTTCTCGTACGCGTCGAACAGCGCGAAGAGCATCTGCGGGTCCGACTCGTGGAGCGCGTACTTGCTCATCTCCACCTCGTTGGGGTGGAAGACCTCGCGGTACTTCACGCCCTTGACCCACTCGAGGTCGAAGACGTTCTCCACGCTCTGCAGGTACGTGCAGAGCCGCTCCAGGCCGTACGTCAGCTCCGCGGCCACGGGCTTGCAGTCGAAGCCGCCGCACTGCTGGAAGTAGGTGAACTGGGTGACTTCCTGCCCGTCACACCAGACCTCCCAGCCCAGCCCCCAGGCGCCGAGCGTGGGCGACTCCCAGTCGTCCTCCACGAAGCGCAGGTCGTGCTCCATCGGGTCGATGCCAATCTTGCGCAGCGACTCCAGGTAGAGCGCCTGCACGTTCTTGGGCGCGGGCTTGAGGATGACCTGGAACTGGTGGTGCTGGAACAGGCGGTTGGGATTTTCACCGAAGCGGCCGTCCGCGGGACGGCGGGAGGGCTGCACATAGGCCACGTTCCAGGGCTCCGGACCGAGCGCGCGGAGGAAGGTGGTGGGGGCCATGGTGCCCGCGCCGACCTCGAGGTCATAGGGCTGGGCGATGATGCAGCCCTGGTCGGCCCAGTGCTTCTGCAGCGTCAGGATGAGGTCTTGAAAATACATGACTGGCGGATCCTTCTCGCAGTGCGTCGAAGGAGAAACGCGCGGACCCTAGTGAGGGGGGTCCAGAGCGTCAAGGACGCGGTCACTCCTTGTACAGAGGGAGGTCCGCCAGTCGAATCTGAATCTTCGTCACCTCGCCCGGCTTGACGGGCGCGGACAGGAGCCTGCTCGCCGCCTCCGCGTCCGTGGGGTCGACCACGCGCAGGCGGTAGGTGCCCACCGGCAGCGGCATCTTCTGCAACGGCGTGGTGCCCAGCTGGGTGGCCCCGTCGAACACCGCGGCGCGAGGCACCGTCTGGAGGGTGAGCCACCCGAGCCCCGCCTTCGCTGCCCCCTTGGGCGTGCTGGTGTCCAGCACCTCACCCACGTCATCCGGGTTCTGCGTCACCGTGGTGACGGGCTCGGCGGCCGCCTCCTCCGCCGGGGTGCGAGCGCGCTTCGTCGTCCTGCCCGTGTCGGAGCCCGAGGGCTCTCGCGAAGCGGTGGCTCCGTCCTTCGCCTTGCGGCCGGGCGAGGACCGCGTCCCCTTGGATTCAGTGCGGGTCCCCTGCCCTTCCTCACTGGGGGCGGGGGCCTCGGTGTCCGCGGCCACGGCGGCGACGGCGGGCTCGGCGGCCGGCGGCGGGGCCTCCTCCACGCCGCGTGGGAAGCCCGGCGGAGGACCGGCCTTCTGGGGCGGAGGCCAGGCCGCGCTGGCGGCGGGGTCCACCGGAGGCGCGGGGTCCAGCTCCGCCTTCACCCAGGCCCTCGCGGACTCGTAGGCGGGGACGAACTGCGCGCGGACCATGGGCAGCGTCGCGAGCCAGCCCAGGCCGCCCAGCAGCGCGAGCAGGAACAGGCGGCCCACCCAGCGCGACGCCGGGCGCGCGGCCGACGTCTCCACGGGCGTGTCGGCGCGAGGGGCCGCACGTGCCGCCGGGCGTGCACCGGGGCGCGGAGGCCGCGTGCGGAAGCGTTGCGTCGCCAGGTCGCTGGGCTCGTCGAATGTCTCGGCGGCCTCGACCTCGGGCTCTTCCTGGCGGGGCGCGGGGCGGGGCCGGGGCGTGCGCGTGGCGGGCGCCGCGTCCTGCGCGGGCCGGGGCGTGCGCGCGGCGGCCTCCGTCGGGCGGCGCTGGGGCACCGGCTTGGGGCCACTGCCACTGCTGGCGGGGGCGACGCGCGTGGCGGCGGCTTCCGGGGGGCGCCGCTGGGGCACCGGCTTGGGCCCGCTGCCGGCGCGGGTGGGGGTGCTGCTCTCGGTGGGGACGGCGGGTGCGAGGCGCGCCCGCTTCGCCGGCACCTGCGCGGTGGGAGCGCTGTCTCCCCCGCCGTCGTCCTGCTGGAGGGCGCCGGCCACCTCGCTGACGCGCGCGTCCTCCGCGCTGCTGGCGAGCTCCAGGAGCGTGCGCGTCTTCTGCCGCTTGTCCGCGAACAGGTCACCCATCACCGCGGTGATGCCGTCCTCGTCGAACAGCTCCGGGCCGAGCGCCGCCTCGATGGCGCGCGACATCTCCCGGCCGCTGGTGAAGCGCTGGGACGCGTCGCGCGCCAGGGCGCGCAGCGCGACGGCCTCCAGGGCCTCGGGCACGTCCGGGTTGATGGAGCGCGGGGCCGGGATGTCGCCCTCGACGATCTGGAGCATCACCGCGGCTTCGTGCGGGCCGCTGAACAGCCGCTGGCCGCAGAGCATCTCGTGCAGCATGACGCCCACGGAGAACAGGTCGCTGCGGCCGTCCAGGGGCGCGCCGCGCACCTGCTCCGGGGACATGTAGCCGCTGGTCCCCTTCACCATGCCCACCTGCGTGCGGCCCAGCCGCCCGCGCGCCTTGGCGATGCCGAAGTCGATCACCTTCACGACGCCGTCGTAGGTGAGCATCACGTTCTTCGGGGACACGTCGCGGTGCACCACCACCGCGGGCCGGCCCGACGGGTCCGTGAAGTGGTGCGCGTAGTGCAGGCCCAGGCAGGAATCCCGGATGACGCGCCCGATGAAGCCCATGGGCAGCGCGTAGCCCTGCCGCGTGGAGGCCTTCACCACCTGCTCGAGGTTCTGCCCCGGCAGGAACTCCATGGCGAGGTACAGCTCACCACCCTCCTCGCCCAGGTCGAACACCTGCCCGATGTTCGCGTGCGAGAAGGCCGCGGTGATGCGCGCCTCGTCGAGGAACATCTTGACGAACTGCTCGTCCTTCTTGATGTCCGGGAGGATCTGCTTCACCGCGACGAACTTGCGGAAGCCGCCGGGGCCCGAGGTGAACGCGAGGAAGAGCTCCGCCATGCCGCCCATCGAGAGGCGGGTGAGGATCTCGTACTTTCCGATGCGCCTCCCCCGGTCGGGATCATCTGCGGCGCCACCCTGCATGGCCATTTCGCGCGGGCATGTTAGCCCCCGGCGTCGCGCACGCCAATGATCCGCGCCTGGAAAGCGCCCTCCGCGGGGGGACCGCATCCAAGCCCACCAGGGCGGGCCGGTGAGGAGACCGCCCGCCCGGCTGCACTTCCAGGGACCCGAGCAGGGAGCCGTGAGGACCGCTGGGGAACGCAGTCGGTGAAGGAGGTCTGTGAACGTCCCCGGCGTCCTCCTGCTCGACCCGGCTTCGACCACGACGACACCGAGCCAAAGACAGACGTGGAAGACGTCGACCAGGACGGCATCCCGGAGCCTGCAACCCTGAAGGACGAGCCCACATCGCCCGCCATGCCCTGAAGGGCTGCGACCCACGGGATGGACAGTTGTCGAAGCGCTGTGGGATATTTGACAGCCGCTGAGTTTTCCGTCCGGCTCAATCTGTGTGGTTGAACCACCCGAGTCATGTCGCTTCGGCCCGAGCCTCCACATGCTCCTCCATCAACGCCTGAGAGAAGGGCAACGCGAGTACCTCCTGCTCGCGTTGCATGACCCACTCCCCCAAGGCTGCAAGCCCGTGGATGCCGGCCGAGGGTGGACGCTGGAGCGCCGGCTGCGGCAGCTCGCGCAGGACGAGTCCAACCTGAGGACGCTGAGCACGCTGGTACAGGCGCACGGGCCCCTGGGCCGGCATGCGACGCGCACTCCCGAGGACGTGGTGAAGCAGGCCGCCACCCTGCTCTCCTTCGGCCACCTGCGGCTGGTCCTGGCCCCGCCGCCCGAGCGCTATGGCGCGCCCGCCTTCCCCGAGGAGGTCCCGAAGCAGGAGCCGCCCGTCACGCCCGAGGAGGACGTGACGCTGCGCCTGCAGGTGGTGGATGACGCCTCGGACGGCCCCATCTCCGGCATCAAGCTGCGCATCCTGTTCGCGGACAAGACGGAGAAGGAAGTCACCACGGACGCCGACGGCAACGTCAACCTGGAGAAGGTGCCCAGGGGCAGCTTCGACGTGCTGTCCCTCATCGACGGCGCGACGCTGAGCAACAGCGTGGCGATGGTGCGCACCGGCGGCCCGTGGTCCGGCCAGAAGCCCTCGAAGGCGGGGACGAAGTCCAAGGCCACGTCGGAGCGCGTTCTGGTGAAGGTGACCGAGCACCGCGTCATCGACGGCGAGACGATGGACAGCGTCGCGGAGATGTACGACCTCACCGCGGATGACGTCGCCCAGTTCAACTGGGAGACGACGGACCCGGCCGAGGTCCAGCAGCGACTGGAAATCTCGGTGGGCTGCACGATGAAGGACGAGGGCGGCAAGTTCGTGTTCAGCCGCGACGACGACCCGGGCATCCTCTACGTCCCCCGCCCCGTGGCGCTGAGCGGGTTGGCGGTGGACCAGAGCCACATCCTCCGCGTGAAGCGTGCGCGCAGGCCGCAGCCCTTCAGCTTCTCGGTCTGAACCCGAACGGCCCCAGGTGACTCGCATGGGGATGCTGACGCACAGGACACGGAGGGCAGCGGGAGGCACCCGCGAGCCCGCGTCTTGCTCGCGGTGGCTCCGCGCCTGGGTGCTGGTCCTCGTGGGGATGCTGCCCTTCACGGCGGCCCGGGCAGAGGAGCCCTCCGCGAGCCCGGCGCAATGCTCGAAGCCGGAGCTCGCGAAGAGCCGCCGGAGCGCCGAGCAGCTCTATCGCGACGGCCGGTACACGGACGCAGTGGAGTCGTTGCGGCGGACGAAGGAGTCCTGCTGGAGCGTACTGGACGCCACGGACCGGGGCTGGCTGGTGTCCGACCTGGGCCTGGCCGCGCTGCGCGCCGGTCAGCCCGAGCTGTGCCGACAGGTGCTCGACGAGGCCCCCGCGGAGCTCGACGCGCAGTCCCGCGTGGCGAAGGCCATCGCCCACAACCGGGGGCTGTGCCAGGGCGACGGCGGCTTCCCGGTGCAGGTCTTCTTCTCGGGGCTCCTCATCTCCTCGCCCACGGAGGCGCCCGAGGCGCTGGCCCGGGAATGGAGCCATGTCCTGGAGCTGCGCGACGGGCGGCTCCCCCAGCGGAGCGACCGCGAAATCGAACGCTGCACCGAGGCGGAGGGCGTGGCGCTGGAAGACCTCGACGTCACGGCCACGATTGAACTCCAGCCCGCCCGGGCCCGCCTCCTCCGCTGCCGCGCGCTGAAGAAGGTGACGCAAGCCCGGCCCTCGCGGGTGAGCCATGTCCGGGACCTCTTCTCCACGAAGGCGCTCGGCAATGTCCTCCCGGCGGACCTCGCCCCTACCTTCGCCCCCGGAGAGGACGAGGAGCGCTCGCGGGCCGGCCGCGAGGGACGCACCTGGAGCAGCGTCGACCGCAAGGTGCGCTTCGAGGCGGACCCCGACCGCAAAGAGACCCTCCGAGTCCAGGGCAACGGCGTGTCGGGCATCCTGGCGCTGTGGGCGCTGGGAGACTTCAACGGTGACGGCATCGAGGATGCCGTCGTGGATCGCAGCATGAGCCCCGAGGGCGGCAGCGCGGTCGACATGACCACCTTCCTGTTGACGCGCACCCGCCCCGGCGGCGTGCTGACCGTCCTCGAGCGAATGGAATAGCCGAACATGAGCGGGACAAACCCCATGAGCGCAGGCAGTGCATCCCTCCGGTCCGCCGGGTTCCCACGCCCCGCGTGGCCGGCCATCCTCACCCTGCTGACGCTGGCGTGTGTGACGCCCCCCACCCCGGCGGACGCCTCGCAGCCTCCGGCGGCCTCTGGCGCGGCGGCCTGCGATGGCGGCAACTGCGGCGCGCAGAAGCCTCCGCAAGCCCAGGCGGCCTCCCCAACCACGACACCGGCCTCCACGCCCGCGGCACCTCCGGCAACGCCCGCGGCGACGCCTCCCGCGCCCGCGACGACGCCTCCGAGCAGCCCCGCGGCGGCGACTCCCGCGCCTTCGAGCAGCCCCGCGACGGCGCACGCCGAGTCGCCCTGCGACACCGACTGGGTGGATGGCCAGGCGCTCATCATCGTGCAGGGCGAGCGGCAGGATGACGGCACGCCGCTCACGCCCTTCAGGCCCTCCGACCCCATGTATCCCTACGATCTCCGCGGAGGTCGCTTCCTCTTCGGCGGGCAGGGCACCGTCTTCACGGCGGTGGGCAGGTTCGAGGACCCGGAGGAAGCCGAAGCGGCGTTGAAGCGGATGGAGCGAGAGATGCCCAGCACCCGCTCCGTCCTGACGACCCTGGGGCCGTACCTGGTGCCCGAGTCACCCAAGTGCCGGCCAAGCCGGGTGGCCCGCGGGAAGAACCCCGTCATCGATGCCGCCTCGTGGATTGTCGAGAAGGAAGGCGTGCTCCTGGCCGGCTCCCAGACGCAGTGCAAGAACGGCAAGCTGACCAAGAAGGTCACCGTCATGTCCTGCGACGGGATGAAGAACCTGATGACCGACACCTCGGAGCACGTGTGCGACCGCACCCGGCACGTCGACACCTGCGTCTACGCCATGGAGCCGGGCATCGTCTTCCTCAAGCACGCCTATACGCTGAACGGAGTGAACTCCATCCAGGGGCGCGCCCTGGACGTGCGCAAGAAGAAGGTGGTCTTCAAACAGGACATCACCAACGGCAGCGGGCTGCCGGGCGGAGACCCGGAGAACACACCCCGGACGGACTTCGAGGACGTCGACCAGGACGGCGTCCCCGAGCTCGTGGTGAGCGTGCCGGACAAGGGCGAGCGCACCTCGGTGCGCAGGTGGCGTCAGGGCAAGTTCGTCGACACGAGGTCGCCATGACCTATCCCCTGCAGGAACCGTCGCACAAGTGCCTCAGCAAGCCGGCGGTCCGGGCCCTCTACGGAGACCCGGCCTTCGAGCGCGAGCTCTACAGCACGGATGGGAACAAGAAGTTCGCCAACACGACGCGGCTGCTGGGCAATCCGCTCGTCGACGGCTTCGAGGCGAACAACATCGTCAGCGTGCCCGTGGTGGGCTTCGGCCCCGACAAGAGCCGGTCCATCAACGTGCGGGTCAACCGCAAGCTCGCACCGCTCATCCAGACGGCCTTCGAGAAGATCAAGGCGGCCCGGCTGCCCTACGTGTTGCACGAGGTGGGCGGCTACTTCTTCCGGTACATGCTCAACGACAGCGTCCACGCCGCCCTCAAGGGCCGCGGCGAGTACGCCGGTGTCGGTGGCGCCTGGAACATCGAGTTCGCGAAGCGCGACCTGAAGAATCAGGCCTTCGACGAGCTCGTCAACTACGGCAAGGGGAAGACGGCCAAGAAGAACCTGCTCTCCAACCACGCCTTCGGCAGCGCCATCGACATCAACTGGGGAACGAACGACTACGACGAAGCGAAGCCGTTCGATATGCCGCAGAAGGTCGTGAAGATCTTCGAGAGCCTGGGCTTCTACTGGGGCGGCTACTACCACGACTACATGCACTTCGAGTACGAGCGCTCCAGCATCGTCGGCATCTCCGACGAGGCGCCGCCGCTGGTGCTCTACCCGTTCGGCGCGGACATGCAGCGCCGCGAGTCGCCGCTCAAGTACTACTTCTTCAACGAGGGCGGGGCCGGCGGCTACTTCCCGCTGGGCAAGCAGCAGAACATCCACGCGGGCCTCCACCTGGAGCCAGACTCGCGAGAGGAGCTGGTGCCCGTCAAGGCGGCCATGCCCGGCTATGTCGTGGCCGCGCGGCTGCTGACGCCGGGGAAGGAAGGCGACGACCCGTTCCTCCTGGAGGCCACCGAGGGCCGGCCGCTGGGCTTCGTCCTCGTCAAGCACGAGCTTTCTGCGCTGGAAAACGGCCAGCCCTCCGCAGAGGTCCACCCACTCTACAGCCTCTACATGCACCTGGCCCCGCCCGGGTGGGGCGGCGGGCCGGAGCAGGACAAGGAGTTCCAGAAGGCCCCCTGGCTCGCCGCGTTCCTCCAGCTGCAGCACGGCGCGGTGGTCAACCTGGACCCGACCACCGAGGACGTTGGCAAGACGTTCTGGTCCCAGGAGCCGCTCAATCCCGAGGCGGAGACCTTCAAGGTGAAGGACCGCGCCGACCCGCTGACGGGCAAGAAGAACGGGCAGAGTCTCGCGCTGACGAAACCCAGCCCCGAGGACGTCCAGAAGGCCATCGAGTCCCTCAAGAAGGGCTCCGTCGTCACCTTCGACCGTCCCCTCTTCCCGGTGGCCGCGGGGGACATCGTCGGCTTCGTCTCCAAGGGGCGCACCGTTCCCCAGCCGGCGGGCGCCACCACGAACCGCGCGCCGCTGCCTCCGCCCCGGTACCTGCACTGGGAGCTGTTCTCCCTGAGTGGCGACGACGGCGGCTTCCACTTCCTCACCCAGCAGGACCCGGCGCTCAAGCAGCTGCTCCTCGAGGTCAAGGAACAGCGCCCGGACAACTTCCTGCAGATGCCCTCGGACGGGGCGCCGAGCGCCGACAACGAGGTCAACACCATCCTCGGCTCCACCGGCGTGGAGGTCGTCAAGGCGCTGAAGCGGGCGCAGTACGGCCGAACGCTCCAGGAGTACTTCAACGACGGCACGAAGTTCTTCTCGGCGGACGCAGCCCGCGAGAAGGCGTTCACCTGGCCCCTCCCGCTCACGCTCGACAACAAGCACAAGTTCGCGGGGACACCGGGCCGGCAGTGCACCCTGGAGGTCCTCTACAAGAAGGCGGGGAAGCCGCTCTCGAAGGAGGTCATCCCCCTCAATCCGAAGAACCAGTCCAAGCTGGACGTGACGCTGAACGTGCCCGCGGACGCGGACGCACTGGCGCTCTGGTCCGCGGACTTCTTCGCCGACACTGTGGAGGTGGCGCCGGAGGTGCTCCGCGAGAAGCGGCTGGAGAGCCGCACGAAGCTCTTCCAGAAGGCCGCGGGCCACCGCTGGCGCAACCTGGTGCTGGACCACCTCAACGAGTGGACGCCCAAGGGCCTGGGCGAGCAGCTCGCCGCGCGCGACGAGGCAATGCTCTTCGAGCACCTCAAGGACGACCCCGACTTCAGCGTCGAGCGCCTGAAGAAGCAGTTGCTGCCGCTGTGCTGGTGGGCACGCCCGGCGACGCGGGAGGACCCATTCGGCGAGGTCCCCGTGCTGGGGGCCGAGCAGAAGAGCCTCTTCGGGGCGGACGCGGGGCGGCTTCCCGAAGATGCGTCCATCGTCAACATGCACCCCGTCACGGCGCTGTGGCTGGTGGACCTGCTCCTGGAGAAGGAGCGCATCGCCCTCAAGAAGGAGTGGCCTCCGGCCACGCTCAAGCGCGACGAGAGCAACGAGAAGCCGCTCTACCTGGGACTGCTCTCCAGGCAAGCGACGGCGCTGTCTGGCCTGGAGGTGCTGGCCGTCCTGGTGCAACACGGCTACGGCACCACGGAGGGGACGGAGGGTGCCCACGTCACCTTCTGGCTGGCGCCGAAGGGCGAAGGAGCCGCGGGGCCGCCGCGCATCCTGTGCAAGGCCCCCTACGACGAGGGTGTCGCTCGGGCGCGCATCCGCATCCCCTCGTGGGGACAGTGGGAGGTGTATGCGACGGGCGCGGACGACAAGCGCTTCGTCCCCGCACAGACGCAGGCGACGACGTTCGAGGTGCCCAGGCCCGTGCTCACCGGGCAGCCCTTCCTGCTCGGCACGAAGCAGGTCAAGGCCGCCTCGAAGCAGGGACCGTTCCGCCCGCTCACCACCGGCAGCTTCGTCGTGAGCGACCACTGGCCCGTTGCGCTCGCGGGCTACGTCGTCTTCGAGTACTGGAAGGTGCCCCCGAAGGGCCAGCCTCCGGCCGACGTGCCGCCGCTTCCCGCCACCCTGGCGGTGCCCGTCGTCGCGCAGCGCCCCCCGGAGGAGTCGACGGCCGGCGGGCTCAAGTACAAGAACGACTTCATCGTGGGCGTGGAGAAGAAGGGGACCAACCCGAAGGTCACCCCGAACTTCTCCTTCAACGAGTTCCTGAAGCACCCCACCCGAGGGATGATTTTCGACGGTAACGAGGCGAAGTTCCAGCTCTCCGTCCCCCTGGCCCTGCGGCTCCAGCAACTGCGTGACAAGTGCAAGCCGACGACGCCCGGGGGGAAGGACCTCCAGCTCAGGGTGCAGTATCTGTCGGCTCTCGGCACCTCGCTCCTCGTCGGCCCCTCCCTGGGCACTCCCGCCGCGCTCGACACGCTCATGCAGAAGGTGGCCCTGCTGCCACCCTCGGACCCGCCCGGGCTGTTCACCATCACCCGCGACGACACCGAGGTGGCCATCCGCATCACCTACCACCCGCCGACCCAGGCCACCGGCGTGCTCCAGCTCGAGTTCGACCCGGCCCCCGCGCTGGGACGGCTGGCCGCGGAGGCCCTCAACGGCGAGACGGCCGGAGAGACGCTCCACGTTCGCCCCCGCTTCATCGTCCCGAACACCGGGCACGCGCTCCACCAGTCCGGGACACTCACCCCCGTGGAAGGTGTGCCGGACGTGTTCACCGCGTCGGCGGCGCAACTGAAGGCCGCGTGTGGCAACGACTTCCTCGAGGTCGTCGCGGACAAGGCCCTGCCCCCGGTGGCCCGGTTCGAGTTCGGCGACATCCAGTTCAAGATGGGTGGCAACAAGCTGCGCACCGAGGTGCCGCTCCACGGAGACGCCAACCAGTGGAAGGCGGGCGAACCCCTCTTCAAGCTCGCGGGCGCGTCGCAGAGCAAGCGCGTGGGCACAGTGCTCCAGGCGGACTGGCCCCTCGTCGACGGGCAGGGCGCGCGCATCCCCGCCATGTGGGGCGGGCCGCTCAAGTTCACCGCCGAGGTGTCCCAGGCCGGCAAGGTGCTGACGCCGCCCCCGCCGGTGACGTTGGAGGTCAAGGTCGAGCCGCGCCTGGAAGCGCTCACCCACGAGGTCCGCGCCAAGGACCTGGCCTTCACCGGCAAGGGGCACTTCATTCCCACCGACGCGGACTTCCGCATCCTCTGCGAGAAGCTGGATGCGACGACGGGCCAGTGGGTGGAGGACACCACCGTCAACAGCGCCATCCGCTACAAGACGCCGGGCGACCCCGCCTACGGGCGCTGCACGGAGCTGGGAGTGTTCGAGGCGTCCGTCCCCAAGGTGGCGCTGAAGAAGGCCGGTGGCCCCTTCCGCTTCACGTGGCGCCGCCGGCCGGACCGGGCGGGCGCGCCCCGGCCGGTGCTGGGCGTCGTGCTCGACGAGCCGACCACGCCGCAAATCACGATTGAAGAACTGGGCCTCTAGCCACGGCGCACAGCCGCTCCCGAACCATGCCCCCACAGAACTCCCAGCAGAACGGTGCGGCGCCCACGTGGACCGCGCCCCAGGAGACCGAGGCCACCCACGTGAGCGCGGGCTACCGGGACGCGCTGTCGTTCGTGCTCGTGCCGCGCACGTCCCTCCAGTTCGACCCGCCGGACCCCGCCGCCGTGCGGCAGCTCAACAACCCGAGCGAGCTGCTCATCGAGGTGCCCATCCGCGGAAAGGCGGTGAACTTCGAGCCCGGCGTGACGCTGCCATGCGAGCTGTCCTGGCTGGTACAGCACGGGACGGGCTCGCCGCTGGGAGTGCCCGTGGGCAACGCGCAGCTGAAGGTCGACGCCAACGGCCGCTTCCAGGTCCTGGTCGACAACAAGACGCCCTTCGTCGACCTGGTGGCGCACAAGCTCATCAACCAGGGGCTGCTGGGCTACTCCGTCACGCCTCGCTTCCCCCACGCGGAGGCGTCCGAGCTCGCCCCCGCCATCCGCTTCAACAACCCCTGCGCCATCAAGCCGAAGAAGCCCGCGGGCACGAACATCCGCATCGGTGAGCTGGTGACGTTCGTTCCCCAGTTCGCATCCGTGCTGAACAAGGCGGACCTGGAGCTGCGCGTCGTCGAGCTGGACGAGGGCTCCGGCGAGGTGCCGTCCGCCGCGGGCCGGTATGCCTTCACGCACCGGTGGGCGCCCGCCGCCTTCTACGTGTTCCGCAGCAACAGCAGCGTGGACTGGGCCATCGGCTTCACGGATGACACCTGCGAGCGCTTCGCGGACGTGGGCGACGAGGAGGAAGGCAGCTACGAGTTCGGCTGGGAGCTCTGGGGCCGCAGCCGCCCGGACGGCCCGCAGACGCTGCTGCTGGAGGACAAGGAGTTCCTCAAGCTGCCCAAGCCGCAGCTGGAAGAGCTGCGCGTCGAGTACGACCAGTCCTGGGATGGCACCTGGGAGGTCCACGGGAAGATTGTCGGCGTGGCCCCGCGCGCGCACCTCCTGCTGGAGGTGGCGGTGGTGGAGCCCGCCGCGCCCCCGCCGGGGACGGCCACGCCGCTGCTGACGCCGTCGCCGCTGATGACACCGGCCACACCCTTCTCTCCGCTGATGCCCACGGCCCAGGCCGGCGCGGCGACTCCCCACGCGGAGGACAAGCGCACCGCCACCGTCCGGGTGCAGCTCGGGGCGGACGGAATCTTCGAGGCCCACCTGGGCGAGCGGCACTGGGGCATCAACCTGGCGCAGAGCTCCACCGTCGCGAAGCCGAGGGGCTACGCCATCGTCACGCTGGTGGCGGCGACGCGCGAGGGCAAGCCGGGCCCCGTGCAGCCCTACCTCGACTTCGACGAGAACAAGTACTCCCCCTTCAAGGACGACAAGCTGTCCTGGGACGTGGACGCGCAGTGGGTCTGCTCGGAGGAGGCCACCACGCTGGCGACGCGGCCCCCCAAGCCGACGCGGCGCAAGCGGGGCGTCTCCGTCGCTCCGGCGCCCGGCCCCGAGGTGGGCGACCCGAAGACGCCCATCACCTTCGACGACATGTGGCTGGACATCATCGCCTGGGAGGGCGTGGTGCCGTACATGTACCTGGACACGGAGGGCTGGGTGACGGTGGGCGCGGGCAACCTGCTCAAGCACATCGAGCCCAAGTCCGTCGGCGACAAGATTGCCGCCAAGACGCACCCCTTCCAGAACCTGGACGCGGGCCGGGCCGCCACGGCCGCCGAAATCACCGAGGCCTTCAACAAGGTGAAGGCCATGCCCGCGAAGCTCTTCTACACGGAGTACGCGCAGCGGCCGAAGATTGCCCTCACCGACGCGTACATCAAGCAACTGGCGAAGGAGCGCTACGAGAAGGAGTTCCTGCCCGCCGTGAAGAGCGGCTTCCCCGACTTCGAGACGTATCCCCGGGCCGCGCGTCGCGGGATTCTCGACGTGACGTACAACGTCGGCACGTCCGTGCCCACCAAGTGGACGAACCTCATCGCGGCGGTGAAGGCCCGCAACTGGACGAAGGCCTCCATCGAGTGCCGGACCAAGCCCCAGAACAAGGAGGACACTCGCAACGAGTGGCGCAAGGCGCTCTTCCTGTACGCCGCGAAGACGGACTGGAAGAAGCCGGGCGCGTGAGGTGGGGGGGCGCTACTTCACCCGCTCGATGCGGGCCTTGCGCCCCTTGATGCGTCCCTCGCTCAGTCTCTGGAACGCGACCTTCGCGACGCGCTTCGCGACGGCGACGTACGACAGGCGGTCCTGGATTTCGATCTTCCCCACGTCGGAGGCACTCAGCCCTCCGGCCTCGCCCGTCAGCGCCCCGAGGATGTCTCCGGGGCGCATCTTGTCCTTGCGCCCCGCGGAGATGCACAGCGTCTCCCACGTGGAATCCAGCTTCACCGCGTTGCGAGGATCGGCTGATGGCAGCGCCTCCAGGTCTCCGCGCTCCAGCTTCACGCCGGTGGCGTGCTCGATGTCCTCCAGCTTGCGCGTGTCGCGCGGGGTGACGAGCGCAATCGCCAGGCCCGCCCTGCCCGCCCGCCCCGTGCGACCGATGCGGTGCACGTAGGGCTCCGGCTGCTGGGGCAGATCAAAGTTGATGACCGCGTCCAGCGCCTCCACGTCGATGCCGCGCCCCGCGACGTCCGTGGCGATGAGCACCCGCGTGCTCCCGTTGCGGAACTTCGCCATGACCCGGTCGCGCTCGAACTGCTCCAAGTCACCCTGGAGACCGTCCGCGCTCACGCCCGCCTCGGTGAGCGACTGCTTCACGTTCGTGACTTCAATCTTGTGATTGCAGAACACGATGGCGGAGCCCGGCTGGTACTGCCGGAGGATGCGCACCAGGAACTCCGGCTTCTCCTCCACCGCGCAGTCGTAGCGCAGCTGCCGGATGTCCGGCGCCGAGCCAGCCGCCGCCTCCACCGTCACGCGCACGGGCTTCTTCTGGAAGGTGCGGCTGAGCGCCTCGATGTCCGGGGGGAAGGTGGCGGAGAAGAGCACCGTCTGCCGCGACGCCGGGGTGACGGAGAGGATGCGCTCCATGTCCTCGCGGAAGCCCATGTCGAGCATCCGGTCCGCCTCGTCCAGCACCACCGTGGCGAGCGTGCGCGGGTCCAGCACCTCCCGGTCCAACAGGTCCAGGATGCGGCCCGGCGTGCCGACGCCGATGTGAGCGCCCTTCTCCAGCGCGTCCACCTGGGGGCGGATGGGCTGCCCACCCGAGAGCACGAGCACCTGGAGGCCCGGCAGCCTGCGGGCCAGGCGGCGAATCTCCCCGGCCACCTGGGCGCACAGCTCGCGCGTGGGGCAGAGCACCAGCGCCTGGAGCCGGCGGTTCGGCAGGCGCACCCGCTGGAGGATGGGCAGTGCGAAGGCCGCCGTCTTGCCGCTTCCCGTCTGGGCCTGGCCCACGAGGTCCAGCCCCTGCAGGAGCACGGGGATGCTCTGCTCCTGGATGGGCGTGGCGGTCTTGAACTCCAGCTCCTCCAGGACCTGGAGCAGGGGCGGTGCGAGCGGGAGCGCGGCGATGTCCATCTCTGCCTCGAATGAAGAAAGGGAGCCTGGAGTATCACGACGGCGTGCCCGCAGGCCGCCTCAGGTGCTCAGGGCGCGGACGCGCGCGGCGAGGTTCTGCGTGAAGAGCCGGTAGATGCGCAGCGCGGCCGCTTCGTGGGTGTCCAGGTAGTGCTCGAAGTCGGAGCGGCTGATGCGCAGCGCCCGCACGGACGTCCGGGCGCGGACGTGCGCCGAGATGGACGCGTCCTGCACCAGGGAAATCTCCCCGAGGTACTCGCCGGGCCCCAGCGTGTTGAGGTGCCGGGCATCGTCATCGGGGCTGGTGAAGACGTCCACCATGCCGTCCAGGAGCACGAAGAGGCCCGTGCCCGGAGTGCCCTTCTCCAGGAGCACCGTGCCGGGGGCGATGACCACCTGACGGGCGAGCCGGTAGAGGTCCTTCATGTCCTCCAGCGACAGCTCGCCGAAGATGGGGATGGCCTTGAGGAAGCGGTAGCCATTGGCCGCAGGGGCGGACGCGCCCGCCGAGCGGCGCAGCAGCATGGCCTCGGCTTCCGCCTCCATGCCCATGCGGCGCAACAGCCGCGCCTTCTCCGTCACCAGGGTCGGGTCGGCGCGCGCCTCCTCCGAGCTGCTCAGCGCGTCCGCCAGCACGGCGAGCGCGCGGTGGGTGAAGCCCTCCGCGTCCAGCAGCGTGCTGATACGCAGCACGGCCTCCACGTACCGCGAGTCCTCCGCCTTCACTCCACCCAGCGCCTCCACCTCCGCGTGGGCCTGGCCCAGCTCGCGGTAGAGGTCCGCCGCCTCGAAGGGCCGGCCCAGCCGCACCAGGCACTGCGCCATGGACTCGCGCGCGCCCAGGCCCCGGTACACGTCGAGCGCACGCTCCAGCGCCCCGGCGCGCTCGAAGGCGGCGGCGGCGCGCTCCGACTCATTGGCGCGCAGGTAGGCCTCGGCGGCCTCCAGGTACTGTCCGCTCTGGACGTAGAGGTCCGCGACGGTGGCGTCCTCGCCGTCTCCGTCCATGAGCCGGGCCGCGCCGAGGAAGTCCCTCGCGCGCCGCAGCACCTCCACGAGGCCGCGCCGCTCCTTGACGGGCCGCTGGGCGGCCTCGCGCCTCAGGCGCTCGCGCTGCGCGGCGCCCAGCTCTTCGTAGAGCTGTGTAGCGCGGTCCGTCTCCTGCAATTCCACCAGCGACCGCACCGCCCGCAAGGCCCCCTCGGCGGGCGTGTTGATGCGCCCGTTGCCTTCACCCTGGCCACCTGCCGCTCCAGCCATGTCCTGCCTCCCCGTTCGGTCAGACCGGCCAGCATACGCCGGCCCTCGCGCTTTCTCGCGTCGTTATCACGTGTCGGGCGCGGAGGTCCTCCGAACGTGAAGGGAAGTGGGGTGTTGGCGTGGAGACAGCCGCGCGCCCGGGCGCGTCATCCAGGTTGCTTCGCCCGCGCCTCCAGATGCTGCTTGGAGGCGGCCTTGCGCCAGGCCTCCTCGACGAGCTTCGCGAGCAGCTCGCGGCGGACCTTCGACAAGCGGACGAGCAGGTACTCGGGGTAGCCGGCGTAATGTTCGGTGATGAAGAACGTCTCCGGCTCGGCGCGGGTGAGCACCTCGCGGGCCTCCGGGTCCACCTTGAGGACGAGGGACTCCCCGTCCGGATGGAGCCGCGCGATGAACTTCTTGCGCACCTTGAAGGAGGGCGTGCCGTAGGACGTGCCCTCCTCCATGCCGGGCAGCGCCAGGGCCAGCTCGCGCACCGCATCGAACGTCAGTCCCGGCTTGCTGGCCTTGCGTGTCGTGCTCCGCGTGCCCCGTGTCGCCATGGTTCCGTGCCTCCTCGCAAGCCACAGGCAAGCATGGCCGCCGCGCCGCGAGCTTGGAAATTCGCTACCCTGCCAGGCATGCGGAGTGCTCCCGTTCCCACCGTGACCCTCTGGCGCCCGCCCCTGCTGCCGGACGTGCAGGTGGTGCGCGTGGAGGAAGACACGCGGCTGTGGTCCGGCCACTCCGTCCAGTACGGCATCACCGTGACGCACGCGGGCGCCTTCGACTTCTGGTACCGCAAGCGCGTGTGGACGCATGGCCCCGGCAGGCAGCTCAAGCTCAAGGAGCCGGGCGAGGTCCACCGCGATGTCCGCGTGCACGCGCCCGTCACGGCGCAGTCCGTGGCCTTCGCGCCCCGGCTGGTGGGCGAGGCCGCGAGGCTGCTCTGCCTCCCCGCGTCGCCCCACCTGAGCACCGCGCTGAGCCGGGGCACGGGGCGGTGCGAGTCCGCTGCACTGGCCCTGCACGCGGCACTCTCACGCCGCTCATCCAACCGCCTGGAGTGCGAGTCGCTGCTGGCGGAGACACTCGACGCGCTGCTCACGGAGTACGCGGAGCGCTCCCCTTCCTCGGACTGTCCCGAGCACCGGCCCGCGGCGCTGCGCGCGCGGGACTTCCTGCGCGCGAGCGTCACGGAGAACGTGGGCCTGGACGCGCTCGCGAGCAGCGTGGGCCTGAATCGCTTCCACCTGCTGCGCGTGTTCCGCGCGGAGTTCGGCCTGCCGCCCCATGACTACGTCACGCACCTGCGCGTGGCGCGGGCCCGGACGCTGCTGTCCCAGGGCATGGCGGCCGGAGACGTCGCCGCCGAGGTGGGCCTCTACGACCAGAGCCAACTCAACCGCCACTTCAAGCGCATCGTCGGACTCACGCCAGGACAATATGCCCGGGCCGTGCGGCAGTAGAGCGACCGGAATGGATGCGGAGGAGGCACCGTGTCGATGTCGCCAGCGGTGAAGGGGGCCGTGTTGGGCCTGGGCGCGGCGACGCTCTTCGGGCTCAGTGCGCCCGTGGCCAAGCTGCTGCTGCCCTCCAGCACCCCGCTGGTGCTGGCCTCGCTCCTCTACCTGGGCGGCGGCCTGGGGCTCTCCGTCGTCGGGGCGGCGCGCCGGCTGCGTCGGGCCTCCGGTTCCGCGCGGGAGGCCCGCCTCGGGCGCAAGGACGTACCGCTGCTGCTGGGCGTCATCCTCTGCGGAGGCGTGCTGGGCCCGGTGCTGATGCTGGTGGGCCTGCAGCGGCTGTCGGGCGTCGCCGCCTCGCTGCTGCTCAACCTCGAAGGGCCGTTCACCATCCTCCTGGCGCTGCTCGTCTTCGGTGAACACCTGGGCCGTGCCGGTGCGCTGGCGGCCGGCTTCGTCATGGCGGGCGCCGCGGTGCTGGGCATCCAAGAGGGAGACCTGCACGGAGACGCGCTGGGCGTGCTGTCACTGGCCGGAGCGTGTCTGGCCTGGGCCGTGGACAACAACCTCACCCAACGGCTGTCGCTGAAGGACCCTGTCGCCCTCGTGCGAACCAAAGCCCTCGGCGCTGGTGCGTGCACGCTCGTGCTCGCGTGGCTCACCGGGCAACCCTTCCCCGCCGCCTTCGTGCTGGGCGCGGCGCTGCTGCTCGGCTCCGCCAGCTATGGACTGTCCATCGTCCTCGACGCATATGCCCTGCGACTGCTGGGCGCGGCGCGTGAGGCCGCGTACTTCGCCACGGCGCCCTTCGTCGGTGCCCTGGTGGCCGTGCCCCTCCTCGGCGAGCGGCCGCGTCCCCTGGACCTGCTGGCCGGCGTGCTGATGGCCGCGGGGGTTGTCCTGCTGCTGCGCGAGCGACACAGCCACACGCACACGCATCAGCCGCTGGAACACGAGCACGTGCACGTCCACGACGAGCACCATCAGCACCCGCACCCACCGGGCACCGACCCGACGAAGCCCCACAGCCACCCGCATCAGCACGAGCCCGTCACCCACGAGCATCCGCACGTGTCAGACCTTCACCACCGTCACAAGCACTGAGCCAGGAGCGACCGATGTCCGCCATCAAGCTCGTCAACAACGTCCCCGCGTCCAATGTCCCCACCGTGGAGTTCCGCCTGTCCCAGGGCAGCAACCAGATTGCCCGCATCGGCGTCCACGCCGGTGGGCAGGCCTCCATTCCCACGACGACGAACTACCAGGTGCAGGCCTCCACCTCGATGGGCGACTTCTCGCTCACGTCCAACACGCTCTCCTTCAACGCCACGTCCGCTACGCTGACAGCGCAGGTGCTGACGGAGCACGGCTTCTACGACTTCCAGCTCGTGCAGGCCCCCGGCACCAGGCCCTCCGCGCTGGTGTGCGAGAACACCTGGCGCAACCCGGTGCAGTTCACGATCACCCAGCCAGGTACGCCGGTGCAGATCGTCACCGTGGTGGACGAACACAACAACACCGTGGTGAGCACGGCGCAGCAGTGGCAGTGCTACGCCATCGCCAACGGCATCACCACGCAGACGGTAACCCTCGCCAACCCGAACGGGAGCATCACCATCACCCCGGACAACAACGACAAGAACTTCATCCTCACGGTGAGCTGAGCGCAGTCAATAACGCCCAAGCGCGCCCCGCTCCCGCCCCTCTATTCCTCCCGTCCAGGACCTCGCCGTGCGCCGTGGATGCGCGCGGCCTTCTTCGACGTGGAGTAACGATGCGTGGCATCCCTGTTCTCGATTCCCTGCTCCTGGCCGCATGCCTGCTGGCGGCCCCCGTCTTCGCGCAGGCGCCCAAGCCCGCGGACGGCGGCACCCAGGCACGGGCTTCCGGTGGCCCTCGGCTGACATGGCTCGGACACGCGGCCTTCGAGGTCGTCTCCCCCGGAGGCACGCGCCTCCTCCTCGACCCGTGGCTCTCGGACAACCCGAAGACTCCCGCCGCGTGGAAGGAACTGGCCCGCTTTGGCCGGGACGGTGACAAGCCCGCGGCCATCCTGGTGACCCACGCGCACGGAGACCACGCGCCCGACGTGCCCGAGCTGGCCCGCATCAGCGGCGCGCTCGTCGTCAGCACCGGCGAGCACCTGCGCGCCATGAAGATTCCCGAGGCCCAGCAGCACAGCGTCAACGTGGGCGGCTCGTTCCGCCTCGGTGACGTCACGGTGCACACGGTGCCGGCGATGCACTCGACGGAGCCCGGAGGCCGGCCGCTCGGCTACGTGGTGACGTTCGCCGACGGGCGCTCGCTGTACCACACCGGTGACACGTGGCTCTTCGGGGACATGTCCCTCATCCAGGAGCTGTACCACCCGGACATCATCCTGCTCACCACCGGCGGCGGCCGCTGGGGGTTGGATCCGAAGACGGCGGCGCTCGCCGTGAAGAAGTACTTCCGCCCGTCCCTCATCATCCCCATGCACTTCGGCACCTTCGAGCCGCTCGCGGAGGAGCCCGAGGTCCGCGCCGCCTTCGCCGGTGACAAGCGCGTGCGCATCCTCACGCCCGGGCAGCCCACCACGCTCTGAGAGTCAGCGGGAGCGCGGCTTGCGCGAAGCCCCCCGGCGCGGTGCGGGCACCTTCCCCCGCCGCGCCTGCCCCTTCGTCTTGCGCGCCGGGGGCTTCTTTCCCGCTGTAATCCCCTGGCTCTCCAGGACGATGCGGCTCAAGAGCGCGTAGACAGGCGCGGGGTCGAAGTGCTCGTCCAGCAGGTGGTGCAGCGACAGCCCGTCCACACACGCCTTGATGATGGCGGCGTAGTGGTAGTCCAGCGGCTCGGGCTTCGCGCCCTCGCCATGGCGGACGGCCGCCACGGTGAGCGCCACCTCGTCGCCCACGCATTGCAGCATCTCCGCCACCGCGGGCTTCAGCTCCTTGTTGTGCAGCCCCATGGCGAACAGCTCGTAGCGCACGCGGAACTGCTCCGGCGTCTCCTTCAGCAGCTTCTCGCCCCACGCGAAGCTCGCGGCGGCGAGCTGCTCGTGCGGCGTCTCCTGGCGCAGCCGCTTCAGCTCGTCGAGGTACTGCTGACGGGCCTCCTTCGCGACGGCCAGCAGCAGCGCGTCCTTGCTGCCGAAGTAGTAGTGCACCAGGCCCTGATTGACTCCGGCCTCGCGCGCCACCTCCTTCACCGTCGCCGCGTCGTACCCGCGCTCGGAGAGCACGCGGTACCCCGCGGTGATGAGCCGCTCCCGGGCGTCGGGTTCCGGCGAGGAGGCAGGCGTCTTCGAGCCGCTGCGTGGACGGGCCATGCCATTCCCATAGGTCAGACGATGTAGGCCCGCAAGGGACACGCCCTCCAGACAGGCCGTCTTGACAACACGCGTCAGCGGCCTTAGTTAGTCGTGTAGCTAATTTAGTCGAACGACTAAAGCCTGGAGGAAAGCCATGAGCGTCTCGTCCCTGAATGTCGTGAAGGTGTCCAAGGCCGTCCTGATGATGGTTCCCCTGCTGGCGGCGCCCGCGTTCGCGGACGACTCCGGCGAGCAGATTCCCGGCCGGGAGCGCGAGCGCCGGGGCGCGGTCCTCCTGGAGGTGTCGCCGCCCGCGCTGGACGGGTCCATGTACGGCGTGCGCCTGGACATCGCGCCCTCCATGTCGGGGCCGTTCTCCTTCGGCCTGATGGGGCGCGCCGGCCAGTGGGGCAACTCACTGGGGACGAAGACGCGCTTCGACGGCGTGGGCGCCAGCGAGGTGAAGCTGAACTACGCGGTGGGCATGGACGGCCGCTACACGGTGGGCGCCTTCGCCAACGGCACGCTGAAGCCCTTCGTGGGGCTGACGCTGGGCATGGAGGAGTTCGTGGGCCGCTCCGGCAAGGGCCCCTCGGAGAGCGCCACCACGACGGCGTTCGTGGAGCCCGCGGCGGGCATGATGTGGCAGCCGGGCTCGGGCCGCATCGGCCTGTCGGCGCGCGTGGGTCCGGGCTTCACCTTCACGGACGTGCGTGAGCTGGACGTGCGCTCCGGCAACCTGGAGCTGCGCAAGGTCTACCCCACGGCCTCGCTGGGCCTGCTCGTCGTCCTCTGAGCCGAGCATCTCGCCTCGCCTGGCACCCGGCCTCGCGCCGGGAGGCCAGGCGGCGGGCGGTGACTGCACCCGCATCTCCGGAGTCCGCCCCATGTGGAAGAAGTCCCAGGCCGCCGCCCTCGCGGCCGTGAGTGTCGCGCTGTTCGCCTGTGGCCGCACGCCGCCTCCGCCCCAGCCGGCCACGGCGGTGAAGGTGGCCACCGTCGGCACGGCGGAGGCCCGCTCGGATGCGCGTTTCTCCGCGGAGATCCAACCCGCGACGCGCGTGGAGCTCGCGTTCAAGGTCGGAGGCTACGTGGACTCCATCGCCCGGGTCCGCGACGCGGACGGCGCGTGGCGACTGGTGCAGGAGGGCGACGCCGTCAAGGAAGGCATGGAGCTGGCGGCGCTCCGCAAGACGGACTTCGCGCAGAAGCTGGCGGAGGCGCAGGCGGCGCTGGCTCAGGCCCGCGCCGCCGAGGAACAGGCGCAGCTCAACTTCGACCGCACCAGCAAGCTGGTGGCCGCGCAGGTGGCCACCCCCGCGCAGCTCGACACCGCGCGCACCCAGCGAGACAGCGCCGCCGGTGCCAGCGCCGCGACCCGGGCCCGCGTCGACGAGGCGCGCACGGCCATGGCCGACGCGACGATTCGCTCGCCGCTGGAGGGCATCGTCCTCAAGCGCGCAGTCGAGGTGGGCGCCCTCGCCGCGCCCGGCACCGTCGCCCTCTCCGTCGCGGAGACGCGCAGCGTCCGGGTGGTGTTCGGCGTCCCCGACACGCTGCTGCCGAGCGTGCGGCTGGGCGCGCTCCAGACGGTGACCACCCAGGCCTTCCCGGGTGAGTCGTTCGAGGGGCGCATCTCCCGCATCGCTCCCTCCGCGGACCCGAAGGGCCGCGTCTTCGCGGTGGAGGTCTCCATCCCCAACCCGGGCCTGCGCCTGAAGCCCGGCATGGTGGCGGCGCTCGCCCTGCACCACGACGGCACGCCTCCGCCCGCGCAGCTCCTCATCCCCCTGTCCGCGGTGGTGCGCTCTCCGAAGAACCCGCAGGGGTTCGCGGTCTTCATCCTCGACGACGCGGGCGGCAGGCCCGTGGCCCACACCCGCGAGGTGGAGCCAGGCGAGTACCTGGGCTCCATCATCCCCGTGAAGCAGGGCCTGAAGGCCGGTGAGCGCATCGTCGTCACCGGCGCCAGCCTCCTGTCGGACGGTGAGGCGGTCGAGGTGATTCCGTGAGCGCCCCTTCCGCAGAGGGCGGCGGCTCACATGAGGAACGGGAGCGCGCCCGAGACGAGGAGCGGGTCCGGAGCACGCACAACACGGCGCGCTACTTCACCGAGCAGCGCCAGGTGGCGTGGGTGTTCCTCGCCTTCACCCTCGTGTGGGGCGTCTACGGCTACCTGAAGATGCCGAAGGCGAAGGACCCCGTCATCGCGGTGCGCGTGGCCGTGGCCATGTGCGTGTGGCCCGGCGCCGAGGCGGAGAAGATTGAACAGCTCGTCACCCGGCGCATCGAGCAGAAGATTGCCGAGAACGCCAGCGTCGAGAAGGTGGAGTCCATCAGTCGCACCAGCCTGTCCGTCGTCTACGTCACGCTGAAGGACGACGTGACGGACCGGGCCCGCGAGTTCGATGACATCCAGGGCCGCCTCAACAGCCTCCGGGATTTGCCGAGCGGCACCGGCCCGGTGCAGTTCCTCAAGGACTTCGGCGACACGGCCACGCTGATGCTCACCGTGGCCAGCCCCCGGGTCAACGACGTGGAGCTGGAGCTGCGCTCGCGCTCCCTCTCCCGGGCCATCGAAGCGGTGCGCGCCTCCGCGCCTTCCTCCGGACCGCGCGCCACGGTGGTGGTCAGCTTCCCGCCGGACATCAACGCCACGTCCATGCAGCGCCTGGGCGACGAGGCGCGCCGCTACTTCGAGGGCCTGTCCGACTCGCGCGACGCCCGGCTCATCCAGAGCCCCGGCTTCATCGGCGTCGACGTGGCGACGTCCCTCACCGACGAGGCGCTGCTGGCGAGCCTGCGGGGCTTCGCGCAGGAGCACCTGAGCCTCTCGGAGCTACACCCCGACGTCTGGCGCCCCGTCGTCGTGCGCGCGCCCGGCGACGCCAGGGCCCGCCTGGAGGAGAGCGCGGGAGACCGCTACAGCCACCGCCAGCTCGACGACTTCACCGACACGCTCCAGCGCCACCTCCAGCGGCTGCCCATCGTCTCCAAGGTGGCGCGCACGGGCGTGCTGCCGGAGAAGGTGTTCCTGGAGTACTCGCAGGAGCGGCTCGCGTCCTACGGCCTGCAGCAGTCCGGGCTCGCGAACCTCATCTCCGCGCGCAACATCACCGCGCCCGGCGGCATCGTGGAGGTCGGCGGGAAGTCCGTCACCATCGACCCGTCGGGCGAGCTGGGCAACGAGTCCCAGCTGGGCGACATCGTAGCCACCACCAGCGCCAGCGGGGCGCCGGTGTACCTGAGAGATTTGGTGGACGTCCGGCGCGACTACCAGAGCCCCGCGCGCTTCCTCAACTACCTGCACGTGCGCGACGCACAGGGCCACTTCGTCCGCTCGCGCGCCATCACCCTCGCCATCAACATGCGGCCGGGGGCGCAGATCTCGGAGTTCGGCACCGCCGTGGACGCGGAGCTGGCGCAGGTCCAGAAGCTCCTTCCCGAGGACCTGGTCATCCGCCGCACGTCGGACCAGCCCCTTCAGGTCAGGGAGAACGTCAGCCTCTTCATGTCGTCCCTCTACGAGGCCATCATCCTGGTGGTGCTCGTCGCGCTGGTGGGCTTCTGGGAGTGGCGCACCGCGCTGCTGCTGGCCCTGTCGATTCCCATCACCCTGGCGATGACGTTCGGGCTGATGCACGTGTTCGGCGTGGACCTCCAGCAGATCTCCATCGCGTCGCTCATCATCGCCCTGGGGTTGCTGGTGGACGACCCGGTGGTGGCCAGTGACGCCATCAAGCACTCGCTCACCCAGGGGTGGAAGCCGCGCGTGGCCGCGTGGCTGGGCCCGACGAAGCTGGCCACCGCCATCCTCTTCGCCACCATCACCAACATCGCCGCCTACCTGCCCTTCCTGTCGCTGCCGGGCGACACGGGCCGCTTCATCCGCACGCTGCCCATCGTCCTCACGCTGTCGCTCGTCGCGTCGCGCATCGTGTCGATGACGTTCATCCCCCTGCTGGGCTCCGCCATCCTCCGCGCGCCGGACTTCAAGGAACCCACCGTGGAGGAGCGGCGCTCGCGCGGCTTCGCGCGCCGCTACTACCAGGTCGTCGGGTGGGCCATCGACCACCGGCTCGCCGTGCTCGCCGTGTCGCTCGTGCTCCTGGTCCTCGGTGGCGCAGTGGGGAGCAGGGTCCGCTCCGCCTTCTTCCCGAAGGACCTCTCCTACCTGTCCTACGTGGACGTGTGGCTGCCCGAGGACGCCACCCTGTCGGCCACGCGGGACACGGCGCGCGAGGCAGTCCAGGTCATCCAGGAGACCTCTGCCGAGTTCGGCCGCACGCACGCGGGCGAGGACGGCAAGCCCGAGGAGGTGCTCGACTCGGTGACGGAGTTCGTCGGCGGCGGTGGCCCGCGCTTCTGGTTCTCCGTGGCGCCTGAGCAGCAGCAGCTCAACTACGCGCAGCTCGTCATCCAGGTCCGCAACAAGGAGCACACGCGCGAGCTGGTGCCCCTTCTTCAAGAAAGCCTGTCCCGCACCATCCCCGGGGCGCGCATCGACGTGCGTGAATTGGAGACGGGCAAGCCGGTGGGCATCCCCGTGTCGCTGCGCATCTCCGGAGAGGACATCGGCCAGTTGCGCGCCATCGCGGACAAGGCCAAGGCCATCCTCCGGGCCACCCCGGGCGCGGCCCGCACCCGGGACGACTGGGGCAATGACACGTTCTCCGTGAAGCTGGAGGTGGACCCTGACCGGGCCAACCTCGCGGGCGTCACCAACCTCGACGTGGCCACGTCATCCGCCATCGCCATGAATGGCGTCACCGTGGGCCAGCTCCGCGAGGGCACGCACCAAATCGACATCGTCGCCCGCCTGCGCTCCGACGAGCGGGCACGGCTGGGCGACATCGAGAACCTCTACGTCAGCTCGCGCACCGGTCCGCAGAAGGTGCCCCTGCGCCAGGTGTCGCGGGTGGCGTACTCGCTCCAGACGGAGAAGATCCGCCGGCGCAACCAGTTCCGCACCATCACCGTGGCCACCTTCCCGCAGCACGGCGTGCTCGCGTCCGAGGTCATGAAGGCCGCGAAGCCCGAGCTGGAGGCCCTGGGCCAGAGCCTGCCCCCGGGCTACACGCTGGAGGTGGGCGGCGAGGCGGAAGAGCAGAAGAAGAGCTTCGCGAGCATGGCCGTGGTGCTCGTCATGCTCATCGTCGCCATCTACGTGGCGCTGGTCGTCCAGTTCAAGAACGCCCTCAAGCCGCTGGTGGTCTTCGCCGCCCTGCCCTTCGGCGCCGTGGCCGCGCTGGTGTCACTGGCCGTCATGGGCGCGCCGTTCAGCTTCATGGCCTTCCTCGGCGTCATCAGCCTGATGGGCGTCATCGTCAGCCACATCATCGTGCTGTTCGACTACATCGAGGAGGCACACGAGCGCGGCGAGCCCCTTCGCGAGGCCCTGCTCGACGCGGGGCTGATGCGGCTGCGGCCCGTGCTCGTCACGGTGGGCGCCACCGTGCTGGGCCTGATTCCGCTCGCCATGCACGGCGGGCCGCTGTGGCAGCCGCTCTGCTATGCGCAGATTGGCGGGCTCACCGTGGCCACCGTGCTGACGTTGCTGCTGGTGCCCGTCCTCTACACCGTGTTCGTGCGCGACTTGCGGTGGATTCAGTGGAAGCCACCGGCCGCGTGAGGACGGGCACCCGGGACGCCGTCACCTCACCAGAAGTGCTCCTGCTCGAGGACCAGCACCTTGCGTGACTCCGGGAACAGGATGACGAAGAGGTTGAAGTCCGAGCCCTGCACCGGGCTGGCGTAGGACGCCACCTGCACGTTCTCCGTCCCGTTGCCGTACGTGGCGAGCATCTGCTCCGGCACGTCGTACGTGGAGAAGATGGGGAGCAGCCTCGGCTCCAGGTCCGCGTACGGGAAGGTGCCGGTGGCCTGGTAGCCGTAGGTCTGGAAGTGCGCCTGCTGCTCGACGGTGCGCGTGGCCATGGCCAGCGTGGGCGGGTCCGTGTACGGCCACGCGAAGTGGTACGCCGTCAGCCAGCCGTTGCACGCGCCCTCGCAGCCCCAGTAGACGTCCTCGTTCATCGTCTCCTCGAGCGCGGGCGTCAGGGACTCCTGCTGGAGCTGCAGCGCATAGCCAGACGGCGCCGGCGCCGAGACACACCCGCCGGCGAGGCAGTCCATCTGGAGGCGGAACTGCTTGCCCACGCCGGAGCCGCTGCTCACGACGACGAGGTACTCGCCCCCCGCGAGATTGACGGAGGAGATGCGGCTGAGCTCGCCGTAGCCGGAGTCGTCATCCTGGGCCAGCAGCGTGGTGCCGAAGCTGCCGTTGGCCTGGCGCGGCCCGTACAGGAACAGGCCCGTGTCCAGGTACATGCTGCTGCCCAGGTGCGTCACCTCCAGCTTCACGGTGGAGCTGGGGCGCACCTGGAAGCTGATGCCGAAGTACTGCGGCGAAGTGGTGTACTGCGCCTGGATGGAGCCGGGGACGTTGACCCGGCCCATGTACGTGGTGCTGTCCAGGATGTTGCCGCTGGCCGGCGCGGCCGGCGGATAGAGCACGGCCTGCGTGCTCTCGCCCACCGGGGACGTCGGGGACACGTCGGGTTCGGTGACGCCACCACATGCGGCGGACACGGCCATCAGCATCGCGAGACAGGACTTCAGGAGCGGCGAGCGCATCGGTCTTCCTCTTGGGGTGTGCGGGGAGGGAAAGCGGAAGTGAAGCAGATCCTCTCGATGCCACGCGAGCAGGTGACAGCCGCGTCACGAACATGCCGCGCCGCGTTTTCGTGCACGTGACGGTGACACAACGCGCGAGCCGCGGTGTTCCGTGCGCGTCCGAGAGAGCCGGCGGCCCCGCCGCCAGGAAGAGGAAGCATGCGTACGTGGGTGTCGAGGCGTCATCACATCGAGGGACCCGGCGTCGCGCTCGCGCTGGCGTGGAGCCTGCTGGCCGGCACGGGCTGCGACGGAGACGACACGAAGCCTCCCGATGATTCGCCCTCCCTCCCGACGCACACCCGGGTCGACAACGCGGCCCTCGACGTGCTCCCAGGCGTGTATCCCAATGCCCTCGACGTGTCGGGCACGGGGAACCTCGAGGTGGCGGTGCTCGGCGCCGAGGGGCTCGACGTGAGCGACCTGGAGCCGGCGGAGGCGACGCTCTGGGACGCGAAGGAGGAGTCGAAGGTCCAGGCGCTGGGAGCCGCGACCGTGCGCGACGTGGACGGAGATGGCCGTCTCGACGCCGTGCTGACGTTCTCCGTTCCCGCGTTGAAGAAGGCGGGCGTGCTGACCCCGGAGACCCACCGGGTCGTCTTCCGCGGGAAGACGCGGAGCGGTGCCGAGCTCTCCGCACAGGACGCGGTGCACGACGTCCAGCACGTCGTGGTGCGGCTTCCCGCGCCGACGGGCCCCCACGCGGTGGGCACACTCGAATATGCCTGGACCGACACCTCGCGCGAGGAGTCGCTGACGCCAGAGCCGGGTGACTGGCGCGAGCTGAAGGTGCGCCTCTGGTATCCGGCCGTGGCGCGGCCCCAGGCGCAGCCCGCGCCGTACTTCCTCCAGCCGCTCGAAGGCGAGCTGTTCGCCACGCTGGGGGGACTGCCTCCCCAGGTCCTCGGCTTCGTCCTCGCAAACGCGGTGCGCGGCTCCTCCCTGCCCGAGGGCTCGGAGCGCTTCCCCGTGCTGCTGTTGTCACACGGCTACGGCTCGGCGAGCGCGCTCAGCTCGCGTGTCGCGGAGGACCTGGCCAGCCACGGGTACGTGGTGGCGGCCATCTCCCATACGCGGAGCAGCAGCCCGCTCGTCTTCCCAGATGGCCGCGTGGTGGGTGACGTCGTCGAAATCTCTCCGGCGGACCCCGCGCTGAACCGGCGCGTGCAGGACCTCTGGACGGGGGATGCCCGGTTCGTGCTCGACCAGTTGGTGCGGCTCGACGAGGGCGATGCGCAGGGGCGCTTCACCGGACGGCTCGACCTGTCGCGGGTGGGGATGTTCGGCCACTCGTTCGGCGGCTCGACGGCGGGCGAGGCGTGCCGCACGGATGCGCGCGTCGGGGCGGGGCTCAACCTGGATGGGACGTTCTTCGGCGACCTGGAGGGCGAGGTCCGCGTCCCCTTCCTGGTGATGAACAGCGAGGAGGCCGCCGCCGACCCCAGCCGCGCTCGCTTCTTCGAGCACCTCCGCGCCACCGGCTATGACGTGAGCCTCCAGGGTGCCGGGCACTTCTCCTTCACCGACCTGGGGCTGTTCCTGCCGCTCCTGCGGCACTACCTGCCGAACACGAAGGCCGAGGCCTACCAGCTGGGGACGCTCGACGGAGCGCGCGCATCCTCCCTCACCAATGCCTACGTGCTCGCCTTCTTCGACAAGCACCTGCGCGGGCGCTCCGCCCCGCTGCTTGACGGCCCCTCCGCGCAGAACCCGGAGGTGGAGCTCGTCGTTCACGCGCCCTGATGCAACGCTGTAACATCTGGTGTCACAACCCGAGGCTCCGTTGTGGCGCCTTCCGTTACGCGGCGTGAGCGCGTCCCTCTGGGTGGCTCGCGGCACGCGTGCTGCAACCAGAATCCATCATCACGGCTTGTCCCGAGGGGGGACGCGGAGCCTGGCCGGCTGGACACCGCCGTGCCGGGCTCCGCATGCAGTTCCGAAGCGGGCGGCCTTGCGGGTCAGGGGCCGTGATATCTTGAATTTCATGTCAGCACTGGACCGCCCCCGGGGCCCCTCCACCTCGCCGGACGCGAAGGGCGAGCCCCCCTGGACGCAGGAGGCCGAGGAGGGCGGAGACGAAGCGCTCCACGTGACGTTGCCGTACGAGCATGCCCGCCGGGCCTATGACGCCTCCACCGTGCGCCGCTTCCGGCTCACCGTGGCGGAGGGCCCCGGCGCGGGGACGATGTGGGAATCCACCGCGGACACGTGCTCGGTGGGCTCGCACCCGCTCAACGACTTCACGCTGGATGACCCCACCGTGTCGCGCTTCCACTGCGAGGTGCGCATCGGTCCGCGCGGGCCGCAGGTGAAGGACCTGGACAGCCTCAACGGCGTCATCGTGGACGGCGTGCAGGTGGTGGAAGGAGTGCTGCGCAGCGGCAGCCTGCTGCGGCTGGGACGCGTGGTGCTGCGCTTCGACTTCAGCGCGGAGAGCAACCGGCTGCCCCTCTCGGAGAACACGCGCTTCGGCACGCTGGTGGGCGCGTCGGTGGCCATGCGCGGGTGCTTCGCGATGATGGAGCGCGCGGCGGCCCGCGACGTGACGGTGCTGCTGGAGGGCGAGACAGGCACGGGCAAGAGCCAGGCTGCCATGGCGATTCACCAGGCCAGCCGCCGGCGCGACGCGCCCTTCCTCGTGGTGGACTGCGGCGCCATCCCCGCGCACCTCCTGGAGAGCGAGCTGTTCGGCCACGAGAAGGGCGCCTTCACCGGCGCGCTGCACCGCCGCGTGGGTGCCTTCGAGGAGGCCGTGGGCGGCACGGTGTTCCTGGACGAGATTGGCGAGCTGCCCGCGGAGCTGCAGCCGAAGCTGTTGCGCGTGCTGGAGAACCGGGAGATTCGCCGCGTGGGCAGCAACACGCACCAACCGGTGGACGTGCGCCTCATCGCCGCCACGCACCGCGACGTGCGCGCGGAGGTGAATGCGGGACGGTTCCGCTCGGATTTGTTCTTCCGGCTGGCGGTGCTGCGCATCTCCCTGCCGCCCCTGCGCCAGCGGCCGGAGGACCTGCCCATGCTGGTGGAGGGCATCCTCGACTTGCTGGGAGCGGACCGGGAGCGGACCCCCGCGCTGCGCACGCCGGACTTCATCGCGCGGCTGCGGCACGCGGCGTGGCCGGGCAACGTGCGCGAGCTGCGCAACTACCTGGAGCGCTGCCTCGTGTTCGAGGAGGCGGTGGACCTCTCCGAGGAAGAGGCGCTGCACGGTGGCCCGCCGGAGGTGGACCCCTCGCAGCCGTACGCGGACCAGCGCCGTCGCATGGTGGACGACTTCGAGCGGCGCTACCTGCGTGCCCTGCTGGAGAAGCACCAGGGCAAGGTGGCCCAGGCCGCCGTCACCGCCGGCATGGACCGCGTCCACCTGTACCGGCTGCTGCGCAGGCACGGCATCAAGCCGTGAGGCCCGGCGGCGCACGGTGATGCGTGCGTCAGTGCCGGCCGACGACGCGTGAGCGCCCTACTCCGGCTCCGGGCTCCGTGAGGAAGCCCGGCTCCAGGTCCTTCAGCGCCGCCTCGGTGGCCACGAGGCCCGTGCCCGGCGACTCCGCCACCCAGCCCGGCAGGTGCAGCAGTCCCGCGTTGGCCACATGGACGGTGACGGCCAGCGCCACTCTGCCCGCCGCACCCGGGTTGCCCGCGTCCGTCACCAGCGCCAGCGCTGAAGCCATCACCCGTTCGCGCAGGGCCCGCTCGCGGGCCTCGTCCTCCGGCAGGGCGGCCAGGGCCAGCACGCAGCCGCTTCCCTCCACCTTCACGTCCAGCCCCGCCTCCCGCGCCGCCTTCCCGGCCCGCTCCAGCAGCGCGTCCAGCCGCTCCAGCGCCGCCGCGTCCGGTGCGCCCGTGAGCCGGGCCTCCGCGTACAGCGCCACCGCGGCGCCTGCCTTCGCCGGAGTCCGCCCGCCGCGCACCGCGACGCGCAGCTCTTCCAGCAACGAGTCCACGTCCGGGTAGCGGTCCTCGCGCCGCTTGCCGAGACACCGCAGCACCACCGCATCCAGCGCGGCGGGCACGGGGGCACGCTCACCGGGACGCGGCGGTGGCGCATGGAGATGCTGCTCCTCCACCTCGTGCCGTGTGGCGCCCTGGAACGGCGGCTGTCCCGTGACGAGCTGGAACAGGAGCACGCCCACCGCGTACAGGTCCGTGCGCGCATCGGGGGGCTCGCCGCGAATCTGCTCGGGCGCCATGGACAGCGGCGTGCCCAGCGCCACGCCGGTATGCGTGAGCGTGGACGCGCCGGGTGCGTCGGGCGTCAGCCCCTTGGCCACGCCGAAGTCCACCAGCTTCACGTGGAGCGCCTCGCCTCTCGCGGAGAGGCGCACCACGTTCTGCGCCTTCAAGTCGCGGTGCACCACGCCCGCCCCATGCGCGGCCCGCAGCGCGGCGCCCACCTGCTCCAGCACCTCCAGCGCCTCGTCCGCGGACAGCGGGCCTCTCGCGGCCAGCTCCGCCGCGAGGTCCCTGCCCTCCAGCCACTCCATGGCGATGAAGGCCCGTCCGTCCGGCAGCTCTCCGTGCCCGAGCACCTCGACGATGTGCGGGTGGCTCAACCGCTGGAGCGTGGCCGCTTCGCGGCGGAAGCGGCGCAGCGCGGTGGTGGCGGTGGCCGACTGCGGGTGCAGGACCTTGAGAGCCGCGGGCGCGCCGGTGCGCACGTCCTTCGCGCGGTAGAGCGTGGAGACGGGCCCGCGGTAGTGGACGCGCTCCACCACCCAGTGCCCCACCAGGGCACCGGCGCCCAGCTCCTCACCGTAGAGTGGCTCTTCTCCGCCTGGCACCATGCGCTCCCGGAACGTGCCTCGTTACTTCCGCCCGCACGAGCGCGTGCCCGTGGCCGACTGCACCGTGTCACACGCGGAGTTCAGCCAGGTGGTCACCGGCTCTCGCCAGACGTTGCCCAGGGTGTCCTTGCACTTCTCGAAGTCTCCATCGCCCGAGACGTCGGGCCCATCCTGAATGGCGCACATCCCCGGGGAGGAGTTCGAGTTCCAGCACGGGCCCGTCACCGTGGCGGCGCAGTTCTCGCCGGACGACGGCAGCGCGCAGACGCGGTTGCTCGAGTACGCCGCCCCCGACGACCAACTCGGGTCGTAGCAGGAGAACATCTTCCGGTAGATGGACCCCTGGACGTGCACGTTGTCGCCCACCACCGTGTAGGTATCTCCCTCGCGGGCGACGTACACGTTGACCTGCGGGTGCAGCGCCACCGGGTCGAACAGGTTGCCGTAGAAGGCGCCTTCGCGCATGCCGTACACCTGCTGCTCGGACAGGTTGTACTGCGCACCGGCGCTCGAGCTCACCGCCACCGTCGCCGAGGACGTCGTGTCCAGCGAGCTCCACGGCGCGGTCATCACGCTGAACCAGGCAGTGGTGGGGTTGCCCTGGTAGGGACAGGTGAAGGACGTCACCGGCGCGGACCCGGCGCAGCTCCCGACGGCCTCGGTGACGAAGCGGCCCCCCAGGTGGTCACACCCGACGATGCCGTCGCAGACGCGCAGCACCATCTGCCCGCCCGTGCTGGAGCCCAGCCCCGGCCCGGGGCAGGAGGTGGGGCCACCCGCGCCCACCCACACCTGCGAGCCCGGCGTGCAGGAGCCGATGGCGTCCGCCTTCCAGCCGCAGTCGCGCGCCGCCCCGGTCTGCGTTCCGGCGCAGGGCGTGAAGCTGTTCAGCGCCACCAGCGGGTTCGGGTCCTGCTCCGCCGGACGCGTCACCGGCTCCATCGTGAAGACGCCCGGGCCCGTCCAGTGCTCGCCCCGGATGGACAACTCCACGCGCCGACCCAGCGCGTTGTTGCGCGCGAGGATGCACGCGGACACCAGACGCTTGCATTCTCCGGTGGGCGCGCTGGTGGCCCAGTCGGGGCACAGGCCCGCCTTGCCGTACCACTTCCTGGGACCGGCCGACGCCGCCCGCGGGTCATACCACTCCAGGATGTCTCCCGCGGGCAGCGCGCAGCCCACCAGGTACTCCATGAACTTCTGCGCGTCCGGGTCCTGGAGCTGCAGGCGGATGTGAGCGGGGCCCGAGATGGCCGTCGGACCGAAGAGCGACGTGAGCGCGTTGGACGCCAGCAGCCCGTTGGACGTCGGGTTGGCGGAGAGGGCGTTGAGGACCAGCGCGTCCGTGGTCAGCGAGTTGGCGATGCGGATTTCCGCGACCTGCGAGGAGGGCTCCGGGGACCCGTCCGCATCGTGAAGCCCGGTGCCACAGCCAGCGAGGGCAAGGACCAGCAGACAGAGGGTGACCGGCAGCGGGCGACACGGACGGATGGCCATGGAGCTTTCCTCCAGTTGCAACGGGGGAGATGACGGGATGCACCGCAGCAAGCACAGGACGAGCCAGCCTCCGGAATACCCCGGCTCACCAGGAGAACCACGATGAGCCCCGGCCGTCTGTAGCGAGGAACGTCACATCCCCGGGGCGTTGTGACGTTTCGCGCTACACGGCCCACAGGGAGGCCCTCAGTGACTCCAGGCGGGGGCGCCACAACGGAGCACCCTCCACGGCGCGCTCGGCCCGCTCCAGCCAGTCGCGGGCCTCCCGGGTCCGTCCGGACTGGAGCGCGCCCCGGGCGGCCTGGAGGAGGATTTCGGCCTTCTCGTCGGCCGACGCGTACGTGTCCGCGTCCTCCGCCAGCGCCTGCCAGGCTTGGGCATCCGGGGCCGCGCTTCCGGGAGCGGCCTCGCGCACCTGCAATTCCACCAGCCGGCGCATGACGGCGGTGGGCGGCAGGGACTCCGGAGGGCAGTGCGCCTCAATCCAGCGCAGCTGCCGCGCGGCCTCTGTCAGGTCTCCGAGCGCCGCGCCGATGCGCGCCAGGAGCAGCGCGTCCACCGGCACCGGGTGCTCGCGGAAGAAGCGCACGCCCAGCTCGTGGACGCGGCGGGCCAGCGGCAGCGCTTCCTCCAGGCGACCCTGCATGTAGAGCACCTCCGCGAGGTTGAAGGTGGACCAGCGCTCCACCTGCGCATGGCCCAGCTCGCGGCCCAGGGCCATGGCGCGCCGCAGGTCCTGCTCCATCCGTCCCACGTCGCCCAAGCGAAGCCAGAGCAACACGCGGTTGATGAGGGTGGCGGCGAGGTGGAGCGCGTCGCCGGTGTCCTCGCAGCGGATGAGCGCCTCGTCGAAGCGCGTGGCGGCTTCCTCCGTGCGGTCGAGGAAGGTCAGCGCCGAGCCCAGCAGCGCGCCGGCCACCACCAGCGTCTCGTGGTCTCTCGCGCGCTCTGCGCCCTCCACGGCAGAGGTGAGCACGCGGGCCGCGGCGCCCCACTCGCCCTGGCGCACGTGCAGCCGGCCCCGGGCCAGGGTGCAGCGCAAGGACAGGCGCGGGTCGTCGAGCTGTTCAATCCGCTCCAGCGCCTCGCGCGTGCAGGCGGAGGAGCCGTCGGCGTCCTCCATCCAGTCGCGCGCGGTGGCTTCCTCCAGCAGCAGGTCCACCTGGAGCGCCACGTCCTTGCGCGCCTCGGCCAGCACGCGCGCGGCGGCCAGGTCCGCGAGTCCCTCACGGAAGCGCTGGAGCCGGTGCCGCACACGTCCACGACCCGCCAGCGCGCGGGCGCGGCGCTCTCCGTCCGCCTCCGGCAACAGCGCGAGCGCGCGGGTGTAGTACTGCTCGGCCTCCACGGAGAGGTGGGCGCGGCGCGCATCTTCAGCCAGTGCGAGGAAGGTGGCGGTGGCCTCCGCGTGGGCGCCACAGGCCGCGGCGTGGTGCGCGCGGCGGCGGCGCTCGGCCAGGCCCTCGGTGGGCGTGGCGCGCAGCGCGGCAGCGTGAAGGGCGCGGCGAGTCGGTGGAGGAAGCAGGGCCTCCAGGGCCTCGCGCAGCAGCGGGTGTCGGAAGGCGAAGCGTCCCGGGCCGGAGGGGCGCAGCAGTCCCGTGCGCGCCAGCCGCTGCAGCCCGGCGCCCGCGTCCAGCGAGGCCACGCGCTCGGTCTCCTCGTTGAGGTCGAGCTGCCGCAGCGCCGCGTCCACGCGCGCCACCTCCACCTCCGTGCCGAGCACCGCGCACAGGCGCGCGAGCACCCGGTGGGCCTCGGGAAGTCCGGCCAGCGAGCGCGCGGCGAGCCGCTCGAAGAGCGGGGTGATGGAGACGTCCAGCAGCGCGTCCGGGGCGACGTACCAGCCGCCGCCGGGAGACGTGCGCAGCGCCCCCGCGGCCCGGAGCGCTCCGGCCAGTTCCACGAGGGAGAGGGGCACGCCTTGCGCGAGCTGCTCCAGTCGCGCGAGCACGGGCTCGGGAATGTGCTCGGCGGGGCGGAGCAGGCGCAGGAGGAGCGCGCGGCTGGCCTCGGGTGACAGCGGGGGCAGCGCGTGGTGCGAGACGCGGGCACTGCGCTCGCCCAGGTGCGGGCGCAGGCCCAGCAGCGCAGGCCGCGCGGCGATGCACACCCAGAGCGGCGCGCGAGTCCCGGCGAGGGTGGCCACCTCCAGCGCATCGAGGCTGGTGGGGTCCGCGAGGTGACCATCGTCCACCAGCAGCACCAGGGGTGCCTGCCGAGCATGATGGCGAAGCTCCTCGGCGAGGGCGCGCGCGGTGGCGTGGCGTACGTCGGCGAGAGGCGGTGAGCCCTTCTGGCGGAGCAGCAAGGGCGTGGCCTCGCGGCCAACGAGGTTCGCGGTGCGCTCGGCCTGGAGCTGTGTCGAACGTGCCGGGGGCTCACCCGACGCAGGCTCGGCTCCGTGCGGTTGCGGCCCGCTGCTGACAGAGGGTGCACGCGAGAGGGCGACCATCAGCGCGTCATGCAGTGGCTCCTGCGTGACGGCATCTGGCGAGGCCGCGCGCAGGCGCACCACCCGGGCGCGCCCTTCCCCTTCGAGGCGCGCGGCCAGCGTCTCCATGACCCGGGACTTGCCATGGCCCACCTCGCCCGTGAGGACACAGAACCCGGGGACACCATCGCCGAGGCACAGCGCCGCCTCTCCCATCAGCACGGCCACCACGGCCTCACGGCCCGACAGCGGAGGCGCCTCGGACGAAGACGTGGAGGCGCCGCCGTCATGGAGCCGCAGACGCAAGCTCTCGTCCCTCGGACGCGAAGCCTCCGTGGCCGCGGGCTCCGTCGCGCCGTGCCCGAGGCGCGCGGCGGCCGCGGGCGTGACGCTGGCCTCGCCCACCGCGAGGTCCTCGGGCCACCAGTCCGCGAGCGCTTCGAGTGCGGCGCCGGCAACGCGCGTGGTGGTGGCGCCCGGGTACACGTGCAGCTCCGCGAGGTGGAGGACCGCGCCGGCCCTTCCCTCCTCCGCCAGCCGCCTCGCGACGAGCGCCCCCGCCCGCAGGTTCGCCTCGGCCGAGTGCGACTCGGAGAAGGCGACGACATAGCCATGCGACCGGACGCGCGCGAGCGTGCCCCCATGCGGCTCGACGGCGGCGAGCAGCGCATCCACGGTCAGCTCCGCATGGACACCGAGCAGCGCCACGGGCCGCAGCCCCGTCCCCGACGTCGGGAGTACCGCCACGGGAGCCGCGACGGACGGAGAAGGCCCTGCTGCCGAAGCCTCCTCACGACAGGCGACATCGAAGGCGGAGAGCACCTCGGAGGCCCGCGCGTAGCGCTCCGTGGGTGACTTGGCGAGGCAGCGGCGCAGCACCTCATCGAGCGCGGCCGGCACGCTCGCGCGCTCCGAGACACGCGGCGGACGAAGGCTCACGTGCCCGTGGCGGATTTCCTCGGAGCCACCGGTGAAGGGCGGTGAGCCCGTAAGCAATTCGAACAGGAGGACGCCGAGCGCGTAGATGTCCGCGGCCGCGCCTGCCTCGCGTGCGTCCAGGCACTGCTCGGGCGACATGTAGATGGGCGTGCCCAGGCGCTGGCCCACGGGGGTGAAGCCCTGCGCCTCCGCGTCCGGTGCGACGCCCTCTCCGGGCTCATCGAGAAAGCGCGCGAGGCCGAGGTCGAGCAGGCTGAGCGCGCCGCCCTCGCGCAGGAAGATGTTCTCCGGCTTGAGGTCGCGGTGCGCGAGCCCCGCGGCATGGACGCGCTCCACGGCGGCGCACAGGCCGCTGAGCAGCTCCCGCACACGTGGCACGGACGCGGCGCCCGTCCCGGGCAGCGCGGCCATCCACGCGGCGAGCGTCTGTCCGTGCAGGTGCTCCAGCACCAGGAAGGGGCGGCCGCGCGTGGTGCCGTGCTGGAGCAATTCGGGGGCGGTGGGCGGACCCAGGCGCCGGAGCGCGGCGGCCTCGCGGGCGAAGCGCTCGTGGTGGGGACCCAGGCCCAGCTTGAGGGCCACCTCGCGCCCGTCCTCTTCGCGGTACGCGGTGAAGACGTGGGAGAAGCCTCCCTTGCCCAACAGGGCGGCACTCGTCAGCCCGGGCACGTCCGGGAGCGGCAGCGGCTCGGCGGGAAGGCCCGGCGAGGGTCGCTGGCCGTGCACGGGACACGCCGCGCCGATGGTAAGGCGGCGGTGGCAGACCGGACAACGCATGGGCGGGGGCCCACGTTACCAGAGCGCTCGGACCAGGACGATGCCGACCCCCACGAGTCCCTCCCCCGCGATGAGGCCCGCGGCGAGCGTCACCACTCCCCCCTCGGCGGTAGGACGCATGCGCCGCGTCACGGCCGCGCCCAGGGCCCCCAGGAAGAAGCCCAGCGAGGTGGAGGCCGGCACCAGGCAGGCCAGGCCCATGCCCAGGGGGGACGGCACCCACCGTTGCGCCCGCTCGGGCAGCAGGCGCTCGGCCAGGGTGAGGACGGCGGCGAGCAGCGCGGCCCACAGCATGGCCACCCGCGTGGTGTGCTCCAGGCCACTCAGTCCCGTGGACAGCACCTGCGCCATGCCCGCTGTCATCGCGGCGACGGGTGCGGGAAAGCGCTCACTCCCCAAGACGGAGCGGTCCGGCACGAGCAGGAAGAAGAGCGGGACCACGGCGGCGGCGCCCACGACACAGCCGAACAGCTGCGCGAGGAACAGCCGTCGCGGGTGGGCCCCCAGCAGGTGTCCCGTCTTGAGGTCGCTGAGCAGGTCCGCGGCAGACGACGCCGCGTTGACGGTGATGCCAGCGGTGGCGAGGTTGGCCTCGACATTGCGCGGCAGCAGCACGCCGAAGGTGAGCTGCGTCACCTGCTGGAGCGGACCCACCGGGGTGGCATCCGTCTCGCCCGTGACGCGACAGGCGATGAGGCACAGCACGAAGGAGAGCGCCACCGCGAGCGCCGCGTGCGGCAGCGGTACGCCGAAAGCGAAGTGGGCCAGGGCGAGGATGGCCGGTGTGAGCACGGCCACGCCCCCCAGCACCCACCGCCCCGGGACTTGGAGAGCATCCACCGGATGGGGCGCCGCGCGGCGGCCGGAGAACAGCCCTCGCAGCGCGCGGCCCAGCACCCGCCCATCCAGCGCGAAGTGCAGCAGCGACGCGGTGGTCAGCGCGGCGGCGCCAGGCCAGAGACTCCACCCGAGGAACTCTCCGTCCGCCGGAAGGAGCCCCGCGGCGAATACGCGCGGAGCGACGATGCCGTGGATGAGCAGCGCGCCCAGCAGCCACGAAGCGGTGAGGCGCAGGCCGAGCAGCGCGCCCCCGCCGATGGCAAGGAGGCTCGTCTCCAGCCCGAAGCCCAGGCGCTCCAGCGGCATTCCACCGAGTGAGCCCGCGAAGGGGATGACGTACGGGATGCGCCCGAGCCCTTCTCGGACCGCGGTGACGAGGCCCGCCACCAGGCCGCCCACGCCGAGCATGCGCAGTCCCGGCCGGGCCTCGGTGCCCGTCGTGTGCAGGGCGCGGATGGTGACAGCGGCGGCGGTGCCGGTGGCGAAGGGAAGCTGCTCATGGTCCACGAGCCGGCGCTTGAGGGGCACGGCGAAGAAGACGCCCAGGGCCGACAGGAGGAAGGTCCACGAGAGCAGCGCCCAGCCCGGAGGGTGACTCCCGGTGGTGATGAGCCACGCGCCCTGCACGGAGATGAGCGCCCCACCGGTGGCGTAACCGGCGGAGGACGCCACCGCCTGCGCGCAGCATGTCTCCAGCGGGGACAGCGGGGCCCCCGAGACGCCGGGCGCGAGGCGGCGCAGGGCCCCATGCGACGCATGCGCGAGCAGCGCGGCGGTGATGGCGACGGGAAAGGCGACGGCCAGCTTGAGGCCCGCGTAGAGATTGGTGGCGCAGGTGACGGCACCGATGGCGCTCCCCAGCAGCACGGCGCGCAGGGTGAGTTGGGGGACGCGGTCTCCCTGGTACACCTCGCGCAGCCAGTACGTGTCCGCGTCCTCGGGCGTGCCGCCGGGGATGCTCAGCAGCGACAGGGAGGCGGGCGTCGGAGCCTCATCTTCGGGTGCGGGGCGTGGAGCGGGCTGGGCGGCCATGAGCCCCCATCCTTCCACCCCTGGGGCCCCGGGCACGAGCCCCCTCGCTCGCCTGCCCGCTAGACTGGGCACATGGCCTCTTCCGACGACGCGATGACCTCCGGGTCCATCAACCTCGGGTTGATACAGAAGTTGATGAAGGACGACTCCGTCGCCCCGCTCATCCACGTCCTCTTCCGACTCACCGTGGAGGTGGAGGCGCTGCGAGAGGCCCTGTCGAGCCCCGACACGCCCGAGTCGGTGCGCCAGAGCTATCGACAGGCGTACGCGCGCGTCGCGGTCCTGTCACACAACGCGGCGGGGCTCGGCGGTGGGACGGAGAAGGTCCTCAGTACGTACTTCCCCAGGGCACGCGAAACGTCGACCGCTCCGTACGCGACGGAGCGGATGATGATGCAGCGGCTCGGCGCGACGGAGGAGGAAATCGAGAAGCTGTGCCGGAAGATGGACGAGGTCAGCATGTACACGTGAGGTGCATGCGCCAGACGGCCATCCCTCGCGCGCAGGGAAGCGCAGCACGCGCGGCCCCCGAGTCGTCGCGGGACTCGAAGCCCGCCTGCCTCTTCAGGGAGCCGCGGACGGGCGCGAGGGCATCACCGCCGTCAGCTCTTCCGCGCGCGGCAAGCCCTCCACCGCGCCGAAGCGCTGCACCACCCGAGCGCCCACGTCGCAGGCGAAGGTGGTCAGCGCCGTCAGCTCCTCGCGCGAGGCGCCCGACAGCGCCCGCGCGTCGCCGTACCACCGCACCAGTCCGTGCAACAGCGCCGCCACGAAGCCATCCCCTGCGCCCGTGGTGTCCAGCACCGTCACGCGTGGCGCGGGCACGTGGATGCGCTCGCCCTTCCACAGCAGCACCGCGCCCCGCTCGCCCAGCGTCACCACGGGCAGCAGCACCCCGAGGGCGGCCAGCCGCACCAGCGCCTCGTCCGGCACGTCCGTTCCGGTGGCGAAGCCAATCTCCTCCTCGGAGAGCTTCACCACGGTGCACAGCGGCAGCATGCGCGCCAGCTGCCCCTTCAGCTCACTCGGGTCCGCCCAGGCGTGGAGGCGCAGGTTGGGGTCGCAGCTCACGATGCGGCCCGCGCCGCGCGCCAGCTCCATCATGCGCACCGTGGCCTCGCGGGCCTCCTGATGGTGCAGCGAGTTGGAGCCGCAGTGCACCGCCTTCGCCCGCAGCAGGAAGTCCGGGTCCACGTCCGCCGCGCCCAGCAGGAACTCCGCCGAGCGCGTCCGGAAGTACGTGAAGCTGCGCTCCCCGCGCGCGTCCAGCGAGATGAAGACCAGCCCGGTGCGGGCCTCGTCCGTCTGCCGCAGGTGGCTGACGTCCACGCCCTCGGAGGCGAGGCGCTCGCGCAGGAAGTGACCGAACTCGTCCGAGCCCACCACGCCCAGCATGGCCGGCCGCATGCCCAGCCGGGCCAGCCCCACCGCGACATTGGCCGGAGAGCCGCCCGTGCACGGATGCCACGCGGGCACGTCGCGCACGCGCTGGCCCGGGGCCGACGGGAGGAAGTCCACCAGCGTCTCGCCGAAGCACACCACGTCCAGCGGTGGCACCGTCCCCTCGCTCATCACGCCTCCGAGCGCGCCGTCAGTCCAGGCCCACCTGGGCCATGAAGTCCACGCTCTTCAGGCGCCGGCCGAGGTGGTGCGAGATGAACACGTTGAGCAGGCTGCGCGCCCGCGCCCGCAGGTCCGCGGGCAGCGGCGTGCGCTGGCCCTCCTGCAGCGCGCGCAGGCCCGACAGCAGGGCCACCGGCACCGCCACCGACTCGCGGGCGCGGCCGCCGCACGGCTCGCACACCGCGCCGCCGTGAGCCTGGTCGAAGCGGGGGCGCTCGCCGGGCTCACCGCCGCACAGCGAGCACGTGTCGAAGCGCGGCATCAGCCCCGCGTGCGCCAGCGCGGACAGCTCGAAGGCGAGCAGCGACGTGGGGCCCGCCTCCTTCGCGTCCAGCCGCACGAGGTACTCCTCCAGGAGGAGGAACAGCTCCGGCTGCGGCTCATGGTCTCTCGTCAGCTCGCGGCACAACTCCACCGAGTACAGCGCACGGGCGATGAGGGACAGGTCCTCGCGCGCCGCGTAGTAGCCCGACACGATGTCCGTCGAGTCCAGCCGCACGGTGCTGCCGCGCGTCTCGACGATGTGCACGCGCAGCCGCATGAACGGCTCCAGCGCGCCCGCGAAGCGCCGCTTGCTCTTGCGGGCTCCGGCGGCGAAGGCCGTCAGCTTTCCGTGCTCCCGCGTCAGCAGGGTGACGAGCCGGTCTGCCTCGCCATAGTCCATGGTGGACAGCACGAGCGCGTCGTCGTCGTAGCGCTCCATAGGGTGGATTCAACGCGTGAGCGGGGAGGGAAGCTTCCCGCTCAGCACGAGGAACAGGTACACGCCCAGCAGCAGGGCCACCACCAGCACCGACAACCCCACGTACGCCCGCTTGCGCCGCTCCTGCTCGAGCTGCACCGGCGAAGGCGCCGGCACCGACTTGTCCACCTCCTCGTAGCGGAGCACCGCCTCCTCGGGGGACATGCCGATGACGCTCGCGTACGCCTTGATGTAGTTCACCACGAAGATGCGCGAGGGCAGCCGCTCCACCTGGCCGGCCTCCAGGGCCGCGATGAGGGTGGGAGGAATCTTCGTCTCCCGCGCGACGTCATCGCGCGAGAGTCCCCGAAGCTCCCTCTGCTGGCTGAGGTACTTGCCGAATTCGACGTGGTCCACGGGCACCCAGATAGCCAACCGGCTAGAGCTTTTCCAGCAACCTCCGGCAGTCATCCTTCAGCTGTTGTTCAGCGGGCTTTGCCTTGGCCTCGCAGCCGGCGAAGGCCTGCTTCGCCGCGTCCACCTGGCCCTGCTTCGCCTGACACACGCCGTCGCGCAGGTACGCGTCCGCCACGTCCGGGCAGCTCTCCCGGTAGCGGGAGAACTGCCGGCACGCCTCGTCCGTGCGCCCCGTCTCGTCGTAGATGAGCCCCAGGTTCCTGTAGCCCAGGCAGAAGGCGGGGTTGGTCGTCACCGCCGCCTTGATGCTCTCCAGCGCACGGGCCGTGTCACCCTTCTTGTACCAGGCCCAGCCCAGGTTGCCCTGGGCGATGTAGGGCGTCGGGTAGAGCATGTCGTTGAGGACCTGCTCGTAGAGCTTGATGGCCTCGTCATAGCGGCCCTGGTCCAGGTGCACGTTGGCCAGGTTGGTGCGCGCCTCGGAGAAGGTCGGCCGCACCTTCAGGGCGCGCTCGTAGTGGGCCACGGCCTCCTCCGGCCGCCGGAACGACAGGTGCAGCAGGATGCCCATCGCGTTGTTGGCTTCCGGGTAGTCCGGGTCGTTCTCCAGCGACAGCTTCAGCTCGCGCACGGCCTCCTGCATGTTGCCCTGCTGCTGCGCCTGGAGGGCCAGGTCGTAGTGGATCTCCGCGCTCCGGCGCTCCTTCTCCGTGGGAGTGTGAGCACAGCCGACGGACACCAGCAGGAGCGCGAGCGAGCAGGACGCGAGGGCGAGGCGGGACATGGGGCGTTGGACTCTCTCGGGGGAGGAAGGAAGCGAAGGGACTTCAGAAGGCGGCGAGGAAGCGACCCAGGGTGGTGGTGACGTTCTTCTTCTCCTCGGCGCGCGCCACCACGGCGGGCACGAGCTTCGGTTCCTTGAAGAACACGGGCAGCGTCTTGAGCCACTCGTCCTGCTGCGCGGGCGGCGCGGCACGCCAGTTGGCGTCGTCCATCATGAAGCCGAGCGACTCCACGAAGGCCAGCGCGTCGCCCTCGTCCTCGCGGTACTCGTCGCCCGTCGTGTTGCGCCGGCCGGACAGGTACACGGCGCAGTCGGCGGCCTCGGCCAGGTAGAGGTACACGAAGACGGCGGCGGCGCCCTGCCCTCCCCGGATGCCCACGACGAACGCCTGCGCCGGCCCGGCCTGCTTGCCCGGAATCGCCACGGCAGGCGTGTTGAGGGAGATGTGCAGCGCGAGGACCTGCTCCCGCGTGGCGGGCAGGCCCCGGTAGCGCTCGTCGAGGTTGAACACGGTGGTGTCTCCGTTGCCCTTGTGCCCGCGGCCTTCAGCGCGTGGTGAGGGTGAACTCTTTCGTGACGTCCTGGGAGTCCGCGGCCGTCGTCTGGAAGCGGATGAGGGGGTTGTCGATCATCACGTTCCCTCCGCCCTCGTTCCCCTCGCCAATGATGACCCGGAACACATGGTTGGGCGAATTGCTTCGCCGACTTCCGGAGCCGACCTTCCGGGCAATCAGCGTCACGTTGTTCGTCCCGGGCTCGAGGCTGCGGGTGATGTCGCTCACCACCTGGTCCTCGTTGCCGCGCAGCTTCCGCAGCCACTTGGAGTTGACGTACACGTCGATGTCGTACTCCGTCATCCCCGGCACCGTCTGCTCCGTCACCAGGTAGTAGCGCTGGGTGATGCGCCCCGGCACCACGGGCGCGGGAGCCGGAGCGCTCGGGGCCACCGGAGCGCCCGCGACGGGAGCCGCCGGAGCGCCGGGAACCGGAGCCGCCGCGGAAGCCGGAGGCTGCGTCGTGGGAGCCGCCGCCTGGGGCGCGGGGGCCACGGGCGCCGTCGGCGCGGGCGGAGTCACCGTCGTCACCCGGGCGGCGTAGCCGGGCGCGTCGATGTAGATGTTGCCGGCCTCGTCGATGCGGACGGTGGCCTTCTCGAACTTCGTGTTGGTGACGCCGTCAATCTTCACGCCGTTGAGGAAGACGGAACCGGCGAGGGCCCCCATGGGGGCCAGGGCCAGCACGGCGGCGAGAGCGGCGCTCGGAAGCAGGCGATTCATGTGGGTCACTCCTGGGAATCTCCAACAGTCCCGGGCACTTGCAACGCTTAGCGCACCCCGGGGGACGGGACAAGGCGCGCGTGCACCCGGATTGGAGCGGCCCAGACGCCCGGAGATTCACCCGCCCGTCAGGGGGCCGGCTGCACCGGCTCCGCGGGCAGCTCCCGCTGCGCCAGGGACCAGTCGCCGCCCAGGCCGTGGCCCTCGCGGAAGCGCCGGAAGTCCCGCCGCACCAGCCGGGGATAGCGCCGGAAGCGGTCCAGCTCGCCCTCCTTGATGGCGGTGCGGATGCGGGTGGGCCCGGCGTTGTAGGCCATGAGGGCCAGGTCCAGGTCCCCGCCGAAGCGCTCCTGGAGCGAGCGCAGGTAGCGGATGCCCAGCCGCACACAGAGGGCGGGGTCCGCCGTCACCTCCTCGCGCGACAGGCGCAGGCCCTCCTTCTCCGCCAGGAAGTGCAGCGTGCTGGGCTTGATCTGCATCAGCCCCTTCGCGCCCTTCTCGGAGATGGCCTCCTCCTCGAAGTCGGACTCCACGTCGATGAGGGCCAGGATGAGCAGCGGGTCATACCCCGTGCTCTTCGCCTCCTCGGCGATGGCCTGCCCGAGCTGCCGGCGCAGGGTGAGCCCCAGGTCCGGGGCCCGCCGCGCCAGCACCGCGTCGATGAGGCCTCCCTCGGGAGGCGTGGCTTCCGCCGCCACCGCCTCCGGCACCACCGGCTGCACGGGCCGCTGATCCAACAGCGGCACCAGCCGCGCGGACACGACGAGCGCCAACCCCGCCAGCAGCGGGAGCCGGGAACAGCCAGAGCTGAGGGCGTGGAGATGCTCGAAGAGCCGCGTACCGAAAGACCTCCCGCCCGAGAGGGCGGGGGCTTTCACTTGCGCTGCTCCAGTTCCTGGATGCGCTCGGCGAGCCTGTCCAACCGCGAGCCGAACGACGCCAGCTCCTCCCGGCGGGGCAGCTTCAGCCGGGTGAGCGCCAGGCGCACACGTTCTTCGACGTTGTGCTCCAGGTCCTTCCGGTGTCCCGCCAGCCGGTCGGTGAATTCACGGGCCTGACGCTTCACTTCTTCCTGGCTCCAGCCGGCCACCGCCGCCACGCGCTGCACGGCGCGGGAGGCTTCCTCCTCCGCCGTATTCACCGCCAGCAGGGCCTGGCTCCAGAGCTTCTCGAAGGTCTCCGCGACAGGGTTCTTCTCTCGGGTGGCCTCGGGCTTGTTGTCCATGGGTCTCTCCGGGAGTGGGTCCACCGGGCCGCCTGGCCCTGAGGGGTCGAGGAACGGCCGAAGTAAGCACACCCCCGATGTGAAGGGAACGACGGCGAGCCCCCGCCCCCTTCCAGAGTCCACTCATGGAAAAGGGAGGTGGTACCCACCGTCACAGGTCAGACGGTTTTCAGGCGCGCGGGGACGACGAAGCGCCGTTGGCGGCCTTGGAGGCCACCCGGCGCACCGGCTTGAGCAGCGCGTCCACCTTGCGCGACAGCTTCGCCAGCTCCTTGTTGAGGTCCTTGAGCTGGGCCTGGCTGGCCACGCCCACCGCCTCCACCACCTTCGTCTGGAGGCCGTCCAGCCGCTTGCGCAGCTCGGTGCCCGCCCCTTCCACCTTCTTGCCCAGCTCCTTCACGCGCGGGTCCGCCAGCAGCTCACCGGCCTGCAGCTTCGCCCACAGCACCTGGGCCTCCTTCGCCGCCTCCTGGCCGCGGCTCTCCAGCGTCTTCACGGCCTTCTGGGCCTCGCCCTCCAGCGTCTTCACCGCCTTCTGGGCCTCACCCTCCAGCTCGCCGAAGCGCTTCTGCGCCACCGCCAGCTGCGTCTTCAGGAACGTCTCCACGTTCTGCGCGATGCCGCTCTTCGCGGCCTCGGCGGCGGGCGTCGTCTCGGCCTGGGTCTCGGTCGTCTCTTGCTTCGCGGTCATACCGTCCTCCCCTTTGTTTTCCCGGTCGAACCGGGCGGTAGCCAACTGCGTCAATCAGCTCTGCGCCCTGACTTAACGCAGCGCGCCATAGCCGTCAAGTCAACTCGCGAAGAAAACGAGAAAGCTCGGACAAAAAGAAAACCGCCGCCCCGGTATGGAAACCGGAGCGGCGGCGGGAGTTCAGCGGGACGCCCTCAGAGGCGGCCGGGCGGGCTTCAGGCCGCGCCGGTCGTCTGGGTGCCCTCCGGGCGGGAGGGCGGCGGCGACAGGGGGCCGTCGCCGTGCGTGGCGGCGAGTGCGGCCTCCATCTCGTTGACCTCGTCGGTCGGGCTCTCCACCTCGATGTCGAGGTGCTTGTAGTTCGGCAGGCCCGTGCCGGCGGGGATGAGCCGGCCCATGATGACGTTCTCCTTGAGGCCGCGCAGGTAGTCCACCTTGCCGTTGATGGCGGCCTCGGTGAGCACCTTGGTGGTCTCCTGGAAGGAGGACGCCGAGATGAACGACTCGGTGGAGAGCGAGGCCTTGGTGATGCCGAGCAGCAGCGGCTCACCGACGGCGGGGCGCTTGCCCTCGGCCATGACCTTCTCGTTCTCCTCCTCGAACACCCACTTCTCGACCTGCTCGTCGACGAGGAAGTTGGTGTCGCCCACGTCGGTGACGCGCACGCGGCGCAGCATCTGCCGGACGATCGTCTCGATGTGCTTGTCGTTGATCTTCACGCCCTGGAGTCGGTAGACCTCCTGCACTTCGTCCACCAGGTAGCGCGCCAGCTCCTTCTCTCCGAGCACCTTGAGGATGTCGTGCGGGTTGGCCGCGCCGTCCATCATCGCCTCGCCGGCCTTCACGCGGTCGCCGGAGTGGACGCTGATGTTCTTGCCCTTGGAGATGAGGTACTCCTTGGCCAGGTCGGTGCGCTGCTCGCCATTCACCTCGGGGGTGATGATGAGCTTGCGCTTGCCCTTGGTGTCCTTGCCGAACGACACCACGCCGTCGATTTCGGCAATCGCCGCCGCGTCCTTCGGCTTGCGCGCCTCGAAGAGCTCGGCCACGCGGGGCAGACCGCCCGTGATGTCCTTGGTCTTCGTCGTCTCGCGCGGCACCTTGGCGATGACTTCGCCCGGGTGGATTTCATCGCTGTCGTTGACGGTGATGATGGAGCCCTGCGGCAGGAAGTAGCTCGCCGGGTTGCGGGAGCTGGGCAGGTCCTTCACGTTGCCGTTGGCGTCGCGGATGGTGACGCGCGGGCGCGCCTCCGGGTCCTTGGACTCGATGATGGTCTTCCGGGACAGGCCGGTGACCTCGTCGAGCGTCTCGGACATCGTCACGCCTTCGATGATGTCCTCGTACCGGACGACACCACCGACCTCGGTGAGCAGCGGAATGGCGAACGGGTCCCACTCTGCCAGGAGCGTGCCCGCTTCGATGCGCTGCCCTTCCTTCACGAGGATGCGGGCGCCGTAGATGACCTGGTAGCGCTCGCGCTCGCGGCCCGAGTCGTCCACCACGACGAGCTCGCCGTTGCGGTTCATGGCCACCAGCGTGCCGTCCATCTTCTGCACGGTGCTGAGGGCCGCGAACTTCACGGTACCCGTGTAGCGGTTCTCCAGGCTGGACTGCTCCGCGCGCCGCGTCGCCGCACCACCGATGTGGAAGGTGCGCATCGTGAGCTGGGTACCCGGCTCGCCGATGGACTGCGCCGCGATGACGCCGACCGCCTCACCCACGGACACCTTGCGGCCGCGGGCCAGGTCACGGCCGTAGCACTCCACGCAGATGCCGCGCTTGGCCTGGCACGTGAGCACCGAGCGGATCTTCACCTTGTCCAGGCCGCTGTTCTCGATGCGGCGGACGCGCTCCTCGTCGATCTCCTCGTTGGCGCGCACCAGCACCTCGCCCGTCACGGGGTCGAGGATGTCGTCCAGGGCCACGCGGCCCAGGATGCGCTCGCCGAGCGGCTCGATGATCTCGCCGCCCTCCACCAGGGCGCCGATGAACAGGCCGTCCATGGTGCCGCAGTCGTACTCGTTGATGATGGCGTCCTGCGCCACGTCGACGAGACGGCGGGTGAGGTAGCCGGAGTTGGCCGTCTTGAGCGCCGTGTCCGCCAGGCCCTTGCGGGCGCCGTGCGTGGAGATGAAGTACTGGAGCACGGAGAGGCCTTCACGGAAGTTGGCCGTGATGGGCGTCTCGATGATTTCGCCGGACGGCTTCGCCATCAGGCCGCGCATACCCGCCAGCTGGCGGATCTGCTGGGCGCTACCACGCGCGCCCGAGTCGGCCATGATGTAGATGGGGTTGAAGGACGGCTGCTTGCGCGTCTCCTTCTTGCCGTCGCGCTCGCCCGTCGTCTCCTCGCCGGAGATCTGCTGCATCATCTCCTGGGCGACCTTCTCCGTCACCTCGGCCCAGATATCGATGACCTTGTTGTAGCGCTCACCGTCGGTGATGAGGCCCTCGAGGTACTGGTTCTCGATCTCCGACACTTCATTGCGCGCGTAGTCCAGGAACTCCTGCTTCTTCGCAGGGATGATCATGTCCTTGAGCGCGATGGAGATGCCTGCGCGGGTGGCGTTGTAGTAGCCGAGGCTGCGGATGCGGTCGGCCAGCAGCACCGTCTCCTTCTCGCCGGTGAGGCGGTAGCAGAGGTCGATGAGGCCGCCGAGCGACTTCTTGTCGAGCACCTTGTTGATGGCGTCGAAGCCCACGCGGCGCGGCACCACTTCCCACAGGAGGACGCGGCCGACGGTGGTCTCCTTGCGCTTGCCGTCGATGCGGCAGACGACCTTGGCCTGGAGGTGCACCTCGCCGTGGTCGTACGCGGCACGCACCTCGTCCGGGGACGCGAAGATGCGGCCCTCGCCGTTGGCGAACTCACGGGCGCGGGTCATGTAGTAGATGCCGAGCACCATGTCCTGCGTCGGGACGATGATGGGCTTGCCGTTCGCGGGGCTGAGGATGTTGTTGGTGGACATCATCAGCACGCGGGCCTCCATCTGAGCCTCGATGGAGAGCGGCACGTGCACGGCCATCTGGTCGCCGTCGAAGTCCGCGTTGAAGGCGGCGCACACCAGCGGGTGCAGCTGGATGGCCTTGCCCTCAATCAGGACGGGCTCGAAGGCCTGCATGCCCAGGCGGTGCAGCGTGGGCGCGCGGTTGAGGAGCACCGGGTGCTCGCGGATGACGTCCTCGAGGATGTCCCAGACCTCGGGACGCTCCTTCTCCACCATCTTCTTCGCGGACTTGATGGTGGTGACGTAGCCCTTCTCTTCGAGCTTGTTGTAGATGAACGGCTTGAACAGCTCGAGGGCCATGATCTTCGGCAGGCCGCACTGGTGCAGGCGCAGCTCGGGGCCCACCACGATGACGGAGCGGCCCGAGTAGTCCACGCGCTTGCCGAGCAGGTTCTGGCGGAACCGGCCCTGCTTGCCCTTGAGCATGTCCGACAGCGACTTCAGCGGCCGCTTGTTGGGGCCGGTGATGGTCTTCCCGCGGCGGCCGTTGTCGAACAGCGCGTCCACGGCCTCCTGCAGCATCCGCTTCTCGTTGCGGATGATGATGTCCGGAGCGTTGAGCTCCTGGAGGCGCTTGAGGCGGTTGTTGCGGTTGATGACGCGGCGGTACAGGTCGTTCAGGTCGGAGGTCGCGAAGCGGCCGCCGTCGAGGGGAACGAGCGGGCGCAGGTCCGGCGGAATCACCGGAATCACGTCCAGCATCATCCACTCGGGCTTGTTGCCGGAGACGCGGAACGCCTCGGCCACCTTCAGGCGCTTGGCGTACTTCTTCCGCTTCGCCTCGCTGGAGGTCTCCCGCATGTCCTTGCGGAGCTCCTCGGAGAGCTTCTCCACGTCCAGCGACTTGAGCATCTCGCGGACGGCCTCGCCGCCCATGCCCGTGGTGAAGGAGTCCTCACCGTGCTCCTGGAAGAGCCGGTGCATCTTCTCCTCGCTGATGAGCTCGCCCTTCTGCAGGGGCGTCGCCTTCGGGTCGAGGACGATGTAGCTCTCGCAGTAGAGGACCTTCTCCAGCTCCTTCAGGGTGATGTCGAGCAGGTTGCCGATGCGGCTCGGCAGCGACTTGAGGAACCAGATGTGGGCCACGGGCGTGGCCAGGGTGATGTGGCCCAGGCGCTCACGGCGCACCTTGGACTGGATGACCTCCACGCCGCACTTCTCGCACACCACGCCACGGTGCTTCATGCGCTTGTACTTGCCGCAGTTGCACTCGTAGTCCTTCACCGGCCCGAAGATGCGGGCGCAGAAGAGGCCGTCACGCTCGGGCTTGAACGTGCGGTAGTTGATCGTCTCGGGCTTCTTCACCTCGCCATGGGACCACTGGCGGATCTTGTCGGGCGACGCCAGCGCGATGCGGATGGCGTTGAACGACAGCGGGTCCTTGGGCTTCTCGAAGAAGTTGAAAATGTCCTTCACGTTGCCTCCGAAATCTCGTGGGGCGGCCCCCCATGGGGGCTGCCAGCTGATTCGGGCCCCCGCCCCGACCCGGCCGCGCCCTCCCCTCTTCGGGGAGGCGGGCGGCCGGTCAGGCGGGCGCTCCGGCTAAATCAGGCCTCGGTCCCCGTCTTGCTGCCGCGCTCCTCGCCGTCACCGCCGCCGAGGAAGTCGCCGCCGAAGCTGCGCTGCCGCTCCGGGGGGGCATGCTCCAGCAGCTCCACGTCGAGCGCGAGAGACTGGAGCTCCTTGAGGAGCACGTTGAACGACTCGGGCAGGCCGCTCTCGAGGACGTTGTCGCCCTTGACGATGGCCTCGTACATGCGCGTGCGGCCCACCACGTCGTCGGACTTGACGGTGAGGAACTCCTGCAGCGTGTACGCCGCGCCGTAGGCCTCCATCGCCCAGACTTCCATCTCTCCCAGGCGCTGGCCGCCGAACTGGGCCTTGCCGCCCAGGGGCTGCTGCGTGACGAGCGAGTAGGGTCCAATCGACCGGGCGTGGATCTTCTCGTCCACCAGGTGGTGCAGCTTCAGGATGTACATGACGCCCACGGTGACGTTCTGGTCGAACGGCTCACCGGTGCGCCCGTCGAAGAGCACCATCTGGCCCGTGCGCGGCAGGTGGCCCTCGTCCAGCAGCTTGTGGATCTCCAGCTCGTGGGCGCCGTCGAACACCGGCGTGGCCACGTGGATGCCGCGCTTGGAGCGGCGGCACAGCTGGACGATCTCCTCGTCGCTGAGGGAGTCGAGGAACTCGCCGAACTTCGGGTCGTCGTAGATGACCTTGAGCCGCTCCTTGATGGCCGCGGAGCTCCAGTTGGCCTCCACGTACTGCTGGAGCGCCTCACCGGTGCCCTTGGCCGCCCAGCCCAGGTGCGTCTCGAGGATCTGCCCGATGTTCATGCGGCTGGGAACGCCGAGCGGGTTGAGGACGATGTCCACCGGACGCCCGTCCTCGAGGTACGGCATGTCCTCCTCGGGGAGGATGCGGGACACGACGCCCTTGTTTCCGTGGCGGCCGGCCATCTTGTCGCCCACGGCCAGCTTGCGCTTGATGGCGACGTACACCTTCACCATCTTGATGACGCCCGGCGGCAGCTCGTCGCCCTTCTTGATGCGGGCAATCTTCTCGCCGAAGGCCAGCTTCACGGCCTCCTTCGTCTCCTCCAGGTTGCGGAGGATGTCACGCAGGCGGGAGTCGAGCGGGTCGCCCACGGAGATCTCGCCCCAGTACTTGTAGGGCACCGTGGTGAGCAGCTCGTCGTTGAGGATGTCCCCCTTCTTCAGGAGGATCTTCCCCTTGTCGTCCACGAGCTTGCCCTGGACCTCCTTGCCGCGCACCAGCGCGCGGATGCGGCCGAAGGCGCTGTCCTGGAGGACCTTGATCTCGTCGTTCTGGTCCTTGAGGAGCTTCGCCTCCTCCATCGACTCGATCTGCTTGGCGCGCTCGTCCTTCTCCACGCCCTTGCGGCTGAACACCTTGGCGTTGATGACGGTGCCCACCACGCCCGGAGGCACGCGCAGGGAGCTGTCGCGCACGTCGCCGGCCTTCTCACCGAAGATGGCGCGCAGCAGCTTCTCTTCGGGGGACAGCTGCGTCTCGCCCTTCGGGGTGATCTTGCCCACCAGCACGTCGCCGGGCTTCACCTCGGCGCCGATGCGGATGATGCCGCTCTCGTCGAGGTCCTTGAGGGCCTCCTCACCCACGTTCGGGATGTCGCGGGTGATCTCCTCCTTGCCCAGCTTGGTGTCGCGCGCGATGCACTCGAACTCCTCGATGTGGATCGACGTGAAGACGTCGTCCTTGAGGATGCGCTCGCTGATGAGGATGGAGTCCTCGAAGTTGTAGCCCTGCCACGGCATGAACGCGACGACCACGTTCTGCCCCAGCGCCAGCTCACCCGTCTCGGTGGCCGGGCCGTCGGCGATGACGTCACCCTTGCGCACCCGGTCGCCCTTGCTGACGATGGGCTTCTGGTTGAGGCAGGTGTTCTGGTTGGAGCGCTGGTACTTGAGCAGGTTGTAGATGTCGACCTCGCTCGTCACGTCGCTCAGCGAGGCCGGCACGTCCGCCTTCACCACGATGCGGCCGGCGTCCACGCTCTCCACGACACCGTCGCGGCGCGCCACGCACGTCACGCCTGAGTCGCGCGCGACGATGGCCTCGATGCCCGTGCCCACCAGCGGGGCCGCGGTGCGCAGCAGGGGCACCGCCTGGCGCTGCATGTTGGAGCCCATGAGCGCGCGGTTCGCGTCGTCGTTCTCCAGGAACGGGATGAGCGACGCGGCCACCGACACCAGCTGGTTCGGGGACACGTCCATCAGGTCCACGTCCTCGGCGCGAGCCTGGACGAACTCACCACCGCGGCGGCTGGACACCAGCGCGTTGGCGAACTTGCCCTTCTTGTCCGTCTCGGCGTTCGCCTGGGCGATGGTGTGCTTCTCCTCCTCGAGCGCGGAGTAGAAGGCCACGTCCGTCGTCACGATGCCGGCTTCCACCTTGCGGTACGGCGTCTCGACGAAGCCGAACTCGTTGACGCGAGCGTAGGTGGACAGCGACGCGATGAGGCCGATGTTCGGGCCTTCCGGCGTCTCGATGGGGCAGATGCGGCCGTAGTGCGTCGGGTGCACGTCGCGCACCTCGAAGCCCGCGCGCTCGCGGGTGAGGCCGCCGGGCCCGAGGGCGGACAGACGACGCTTGTGCGTCACCTCGGACAGGGGGTTCGTCTGGTCCATGAACTGCGACAGCTGGCTGGACCCGAAGAACTCCTTGATGACCGCCGTGACGGGCTTGGCGTTGATGAGGTCGTGCGGCATGAGCGTCTCGATCTCCTGGAGGCTCATGCGCTCCTTGATCGCCCGCTCCATGCGCACCAGGCCGATGCGGTACTGGTTCTCCAGCAGCTCGCCCACCGCGCGGACGCGGCGGTTGCCCAGGTGGTCGATGTCGTCGATGGTCCCCTTGCCGTTCTTCAGGTCGATCAGGTAGCGGATCACCTCGAGGATGTCCCGCTTGGTCAGGATCTGCCCGTCGAGCGGCTCCTCGAGGCCGAACTTGAAGTTCAGCTTGAGGCGGCCGACCTTGGAGAGGTCGTAGCGCTCGGGGTTGAAGAACAGGTTGGTGAACAGGTTGATGGCCGTTTCGGGCGTCGGCGGATCGCCAGGGCGCAGGCGGCGGTAGATCTCCATGATGGACTGCTCGGGCGTCTCGAGCTTGTCCAGCATCAACGTCTCACGCAGGTACGGACCCACGTTGAGGTTGTCGATGAAGAGGACCTTGAACTCCTTGATGTTGCGCTTGAGGAGCTCGTCGACCTTGTCCTGCGAGACTTCCTCATTGCACTCGAGGATGACCTCGCCGGTGTTCTCGTCCACCACGTCGTAGGCGGACACCTTGGTGAAGAGCTCGTCCGCGTCGATGGGGAGCGTCTTCATCTTCGCCGCTTCGAGCTTCTTGATGGCGGCGCGGGTGAACTTGCGGTTCTTCTTGACGATGAGCTCGCCCGTCTTCGTCTTGATGTCGCGCGTGGCGCGCTGACCGGGGAGCAGCTCGAGCTCGACGCTCTTCTCGAAGTCCTGCGCGCTCTGGAGGTAGATGGTCTCCGTGGCGTAGTAGTAGTTGAGGATCTCCTCGGTGGAGCCCTTGAACTCCAGCGGGTTCTTCTTCGCGGTGTCGCTGACGGCGCCCAGGGCGCGGATGAGCACGGTGGCCGGCAGCTTGCGGCGCCGGTCGATGCGCACGTACAGCAGGTCCTTGTGGTCGAACTCGAAGTCGATCCACGAACCGCGGTAGGGGATGATGCGGGCGTTGTAGAGCAGCTTGCCAGACGAGTGGCTCTTGCCCTTGTCGTGGTCGAAGAAGGCACCCGGGCTGCGGTGCAGCTGGCTCACCACCACACGCTCGGTACCGTTGATGATGAAGGTGCCGTTCTGGGTCATCAACGGGATTTCCCCGAAGTAGACCTCCTGCTCCTTCACGTCACGGATGGACTGGGCGCCAGTCTCCTCGTCCTTGTCCCACACGACCAGGCGGACGACGACCTTGATGGGCGCCGAATAGGTCATGCCACGCTGGTGGCATTCATCGACGTCGTACTTCGGCTTCTCCAGGTGATAGCTGACGAACTCCAGCGAGGAGGTCTCGTTGAAGTCGCGGATCGGAAAGACGGACTTGAAGACACCCTGAAGTCCGATGTCCTCACGCTTCTCCGGCGCGATGTCCGCCTGGAGGAACTTCTCGTAGGACTGCTTCTGGATGTTGATAAGATTGGGAATGTCGATGATCTTCGCGATCTTCGCGAAGGTCTTCCGCACGCGGAAATTGTTCTGGATCTGCGTCGGCATTCTGGCTCCGGGGACGACTGCTCGGGCGGGCAAACATCAGTAACGCGCGGCGGCGCCGGGAAATTTGTAACTGTCAAATGGGCAAAGCCGGCACCCCCTTGCTGGGAGCGCCGGCCTGCTCATCCGGTCAGGAGGCTGCCTGAAAATTCCCGGAAAACCGGGCAGCCCCTGTAAGCGTTACTTGACTTCGACGGTCGCGCCAGCCGCGGTGAGCTGGTCCTTGATCTTCTTGGCGTCGTCCTTGTTGACGCCTTCCTTGACCGTCTTGGGCGCGCCCTCGACCAGGTCCTTGGCCTCCTTCAGGCCCAGGCCGGTGATGGCGCGGATCTCCTTGATGACGTTGATCTTGTTGGCGCCGGCGTTGGCCAGCACCACCGTGAACTCCGTCTTCTCCTCGGCGGGAGCGGCGGCAGCGGCGGCCGGGCCGGCGGCCACGGCAACAGCGGCGGCGGAGACGCCCCACTTGGACTCGAGCTGCTTCACCAGCTCCGCCGCCTCCATGACGGTCAGCGAGGAGAGCTGGTCAACGATCGCATTCAGGTCAGCCATTGAACTGTGTCCTTCTGGTTTCGACTAACGGCCTGCTCCCCCGTAGGAGAGGTACGGCCGTTGAGGTTTGGGTAGAAATACTTCTCGGATGGATGAGGGAAACTAACCCTGAGCCTTGTCCGCGTGGGCCTGCATGACCCGCGCGAGCTGGGAACCGGGGGCCGCGATGGTCCGGACCAGCTTGCCTGCAGGCTGGTTCAGCATGCCCAGCAGCTGGGCGCGCAGCTCCGGCAGACCCGGCAGCTTCGCCAGGGCCTTCACGCCGTTGACGTCGACCTTGCGGCCTTCGACGACGGCGACGCGGATCTTGATCTTGTCCTCGAGGTCCTTCGTGAACTCGGTCAGGATCTTCGCCGGGGCAACCACATCGCCGTAGCTGATGCACAGGGCCACGGGGCCCGTGAAGTCATCGGCGATGACCGACACGGACGTGCCCTGCGCCGCACGGCGCGCCAGCGTGTTCTTGATGACCTTGTACTCGACGCCGCCCTCGCGGAACTTCTTGCGGAGCTTCGTCACCGTCTCCACGTCCACCTTGGAGAACTCGGCGACGACGGCCGACTTGGTCCGCGAGAACTTCTCGTGGAGCTCCTTGATCATCTCTTCCTTCTCGCTCTTCAGCACTTTGACTCACCTCCTTACTGGCCCGCCCTTTCAGGACGGGCGTGATGCCTGGGCCAAAGTGGCAGAGCGAGAGGGGCCTCCGAGAGGCACCACACCGCACCCTCAGTCTCGGCAGGGCTGACCTTACGGTCGTTTGAACCCCGGGTAGAGAGAACAGCCCGACCGGTTGCCCGGTTCCCAACGGGACACGTCGTCTCTTCCCTGGGTCCCTGCTGTCATGAACCAGGTCGGAATGCCGCGTCTCGCGACGTGGCGCTCCAATTGCAAAAGCCGGGGGCCTATACCCCCGGCTTCAGCAAAGATCCAGAACTTTCGAACCTGTGACGTCAGGCAAGGAAAGGGCCTGACAGCCCCTTCAGGGGCGTGACCCTTCCCTGCCCTCCAGGGCGCCTAGCGGTGGCGCGCCAGGATTTCCGTGGTGTCGAGCTTGATGCCCGGCCCCATCGTCGTGGAGATGGCGATACCCTTCAGGTAGACGCCCTTGGCGGTGGCCGGCTTGAGCTTCATCACCAGGTCCACCAGCGCGTTGAAGTTGGCCTCGAGCTTATCCTGCGCGAAGGAGGACTTGCCCATCTTCGCGTGGACGATACCGGCCTTCTCGGCGCGGAAGTCGACCTTACCGCCCTTGGCGTCGCGAACGGCCTTGGCGACGTCCATGGTGACGGTGCCCACCTTCGGGTTGGGCATGAGGCCACGGGGGCCGAGCACCTTACCGAGGCGACCGACGACACCCATCATGTCCGGGGTGGCGATGACGGTGTCGAAGTCGAGGAAGCCCTCCTCGATGCGCTTCTGGAGGTCCTCGGCGCCGACGATGTCCGCGCCAGCGTTGCCGGCCTCCGTCGCGCGCTCGCCCTTGGCGAACACGGCCACGCGCACGGTGGCGCCGGTGCCGTGCGGGAGCACCACGGCGCCACGGACCATCTGGTCCGCGTGCTTCGGGTCCACGCCCAGGTTGATGGCGACATCCACCGTCTGGTCGTACTTGGAGGCACGCGCGTCCACGGTCTTCTTCAGGAGCGCGAAGCCCTCGGAGATCGGATAGCGCTTCTCACGGTCCACCATCGCGGCGGCCGCACGGAACTTCTTCCCATTCTGAGCCATGACAGAAATCCTTGTCGTGAAGGGGGTGGGCGGCGGCCTAGCCGACGACTTCAATACCCATGGAGCGCGCGGTGCCGGCAATGGTGTTCATGCAGGCTTCGAGCGACGCGGCGGTGGTGTCCTGGATCTTCTTCTTGGCGATCTCCTCGAGCTGCGCCCGGGTGATCTGCCCCACCTTCTCCTTGCCCGGCTTCTTCGCGCCCGAGCCCTTCTTCTTCTCGGTGTGCAGGCCCGCCGCCTTCTTGATGAGGATGGCCGCGGGAGGCGTCTTCAGGATGAAGGTGAAGGAGCGGTCCTGATACACGGTGATGATCACCGGGATGATCAGTCCCTCCTTGGCCTCGGCCTGCGTCTTCGCGTTGAACTGCTTGCAGAACTCCATGATGTTCACGCCCTGCTGACCGAGCGCGGGGCCGATCGGCGGAGCGGGGTTCGCCTTGCCGGCGGGAATCTGCAGCTTGACCTGTCCTGTGACCTTCTTCATCGGCTGACGACTGCCTTTCGAGGGGGTGGTTCCAACGGGCCGCCAGACGGGGAGGCCCTCCCACCCATGGGTCCGCGCCTTCACAGGCGCGGAATACGAGCGCGGCGTGTCCTACTGAAAGGACACGCCGCGAGCAACACCTGAGCTAGCCGGTGGTCTTCTCCACCTGCATGAAGTCCAGCTCCACGGGGGTGGCGCGACCGAAGATGCTCACGAGCACCTTCACCCGGCCCTTCTCCGCGTTGACCTCCTCCACGGTGCCGTTGAAGTTGGCGAACGGGCCGTCGATGACGCGCACCGTGTCACCCTCGTCGAACTGCACCTTGGGCTTCGGCTTGAGCGTGCCCTCGGAGATCTGCGACGTGAGCCGGGCCACCTCCTGGTCGGAGATGGGCAGCGGATTCTGGTTCTGCGCGGTGCCGGGGAAGCCGGTGATCTTCGGCGTGTTCTTCACCAGGTGGAGCGTCCGGTCGTTCAGCTCCATCTGCACGAAGATGTAGCCGGGGAAGAACTTGCGGCGAGACGTCTTCTTCTCGCCCTTCACCATCTCGACGACCTGCTCCATCGGAATCAGGATTTCGCCGAACTGGTCCTGGAGCCCCTCGAGGCGCACCTTCTCCTCCAGGCTCTTCTTCGCCTGGTTCTCGAAGTTCGAGTAGGTGTGGACCACGTACCATTTCATCGCCATTACAGCGTCCCCCACAATGCGGGCAGCCACTCCACCATCAACTTGTACGCGACGGTGTCGATGAAGGAGAGGAGCACCGCGGCGACGAGCGAGGCGACGACCACGGCCATGGTCGACGTCCGGGTCTCCGACCAGGTCGGCCAGGTGACCTTCATCAGCTCGGACGCCACGTCGATGGAGAGCGCGTGGGTGCGTGGGTGGAAGTAGGCGCCGACGGCAATCCCCACGGCCAGCAGGTAGCCAATCAGCGTGGACACCTTCCAGTCCATGCCTTCGACGAGGATGGGGTCGCCCCAGCCAAACCGCGCCCACAACAACCCGAAGACGCGCTCCAGGAAGAGGGCCAGGATGATGCCGGCGAGGAGATAGAAGATGACCACGAGCCGCTTCGGGTCCATCGCCGAGCGGTTAGCCTGCTGGCTGGCCTCTGATGCCGTCGCCATGGTGCCTCACGGGGGTACTAAGGATGCGAAAACGTGGGACTGCGAAAACACAGGAACCCCCGGTACCTCCAGGTACCGGGGGCCCCGCTCCCACTGAGAGTTGGCAGGCCAGGAGGGATTCGAACCCCCAACACGCGGATTTGGAGACCGCTGCTCTACCGTTGGAGCTACTGGCCTAGAACCTTCCCTGGAACTACCGACCTAGACCTTACCTTCCTTGTGGTCTTGATGCTTGCGGCACCGAGGGCAGAACTTGCTCAGCTCGAGCTTGTCCTGGCTCTTCCGCTTGTTCTTCGTGGTCGTGTAGTTCCGCTCTTTGCACACAGTGCACTCGAGCGAAATGATGGAACGATTGCCCTTCGGCATGACCTACCTCACCAGATACGAGAGGGGAAGGCTACCACGAAGGAGCCCTCCCCTCGGAATCGGGAATGTTGAGCCCGGCAACCCGAAGGCCGCCCAGGCAAGTTACTCGATGATCTCGGCCACGACGCCGGCGCCCACCGTACGGCCACCCTCGCGGACGGCGAACCGGAGCTCCTTCTCCATGGCGACCGGGGTGATGAGCTCCACCTCGATGGCGATGTTGTCGCCCGGCATCACCATTTCCACGTTGTCCGGCAGCTTCACCGTGCCCGTCACGTCCGTGGTGCGGAAGTAGAACTGGGGACGGTAGCCCT
>NZ_JAAIYA010000139.1 GCF_010894405.1 Pyxidicoccus caerfyrddinensis | reverse complement strand
CAGGAGGCGATGGCCACTTCGAAGTCGAGCGCCTCCTCGTCGCGCGCTTCGCCCGCCCCGCCGCCGCGCGTTCGCAGTGCGGAACGTCGCCAGCGCTTTCCCGGTCGGCGCGGTGACTGGTGTCGCTCACCCAGGGCTTCCAGAACGGCGAAGGTCATCGGCTCCACGCCCAGTCCCCTGCTGCCCGCGGGCCGACGCATCCGCCCCAGGATTCGGCGCCTCCGAGGTCCTTCATCCCAGCCCGATGCTGATGTGCTCCACATGACAGGCTCCTGCTCCTCGGAGGCATGCGTTTCCACTTGCACGTCTGGCGGCTGAAGTTGGGTCTGCACCTGGGTCCATGCCAGTGTGGGGAGCGCTCGCCCCTTCGCCGTCAGTAGGGAGGGCAACGGAGAGGCCGAGCGATTGTCTGCTCGTCTGCCATGACCCGCCGACCACTCACCCCGAGG
>NZ_JAAIYA010000138.1 GCF_010894405.1 Pyxidicoccus caerfyrddinensis | reverse complement strand
GATCACGTCGCCGGTGTAGGTGGCAACACCCAGCTTGTCGTCGAGATGTGCGTTGTCGGCTTGGATGCGGATGGGCTGGTCGCGGTCGTTCGGGAGGGCCCAGGCGCTCGCGCTTCCCAGTGCTACGCACAGGCCGAGTAAATAGGGGAGGATTTTAGCGTGCATCATATTGTCCTCTTACGTTGGACAGCAGGATCACCCTGCCGTCGTTCATCGCCAGCAATCATGCTCACGGCGCCGCCGACTCTAATGGCCTGCACCACTCCATGCATTGGGCGATCTGCAACCAAGAGAGTCTCTGTCGGTTTATTCATGTTCTCCGTGTGTGAAACTGTTCCTGGGCTATGCCCCTGGGTCGGATTTCCTTTCGCGGGCCGAATTCTGGCTTGCTCGGAGCGCACCCACTTTCAGAAAATTTTGAGAAAAACCGCTCAGGCTGATGCGTTTTGTTGGGCGCACCCCTGAAAAAGTTCGCGAA
>NZ_JAAIYA010000137.1 GCF_010894405.1 Pyxidicoccus caerfyrddinensis | reverse complement strand
GGCTACCGCACGGACTTGTTCGACGCCTCCACCGTCTCCCGCATGGTGGAGCACCTGCAAACCCTGCTGGAGGCCGCGCTCGCCTCGCCCGGCACATGCGTGGGTGAGCTGCCCCTGCTCTCCCCTTCCGAGCGCACGCGGCTGCTCGCGCGGTGGAACGACACGCACCGGCAGCTGCCCTGGGAAGGTGCCTTCCACGAGCGTTTCGAGGCCCAGGCCTCCCTGACTCCCGACGCCCTGGCCGTCCTCGATGACTCCTCGCAGCTCTCCTTCGCCCAGCTCAACCGCCGCGCCAACCAACTGGCTTCGTGGCTGCGCCAGCGCGGCACCGGGCCCGAGGTGCGCGTCGCACTCTGCATGGAGCGCGGCGTGGACATGGTGGTGGCCGTGCTCGCCATCCTCAAGGCCGGCGGCGCCTACGTCCCCATGGACCCGGCCTACCCGCGTGAGCGCCTGGCCTTCATGCTCCAGGACTGCGG
>NZ_JAAIYA010000136.1 GCF_010894405.1 Pyxidicoccus caerfyrddinensis | reverse complement strand
GCGCCCAGCTCCTCCGGGCCCTCCATCCGGTAGCACGCGGAGAACGTCGTGTTCTCCGTCGGGCCATACCCATTGATGAGCACGTGCCCGGAGGCCAGTCGCTCCTTCACCCGGCCCACGGGCAGCACGTCACCACCGGCCAGCAACTGCTTCACTCCCGCCAGCGCCTCCGGCTGCCTTGCCTGCATCTGCTCGAACAGCGCCGCCGTCAGCCACAGCGACGTGATGCCCGCTTCTCCCAACGTGCGGCCCAGCTCCTCCAGCGAGGGCGTACCCGCCGGGTACACCACCAGCTTCGCTCCGTGCAGCAGCGCTCCCCACACCTCCAGCGTCGACGCATCGAAGGAGATGGGCGCCAACTGCAGCCACACCTCTTCCGGCCCGAAGTGCGCGAAGTCCGTGCCCAGCACCAACCGGGACACCGCTCGGTGCGGCACGCCCACACCCTTCGGGCGGCCCGTGCTTCCCGACGTGAACATCACGTA
>NZ_JAAIYA010000135.1 GCF_010894405.1 Pyxidicoccus caerfyrddinensis | reverse complement strand
AGGGAAGGAGACTGGCCGCGGGAGAGGGCCGTCCAGGCTTCCCCCAGCTCGCGCATGAGGACGTCGAGGGAGAGGCCGTCCACCAGCAGGTGATGGAAGACGAGCAGCAGCACGTGGTGCTGGGCAGACAGGCGCCAGAGGACGAAGCGGAAGAGAGGCCCGTCCTCCAGGGAGAAGGGCGCGTCGGCCTGCTGGCGGAGGCGCGAGGCCAGCGCGTCGGCGTCGTCCTCCAGCGACTCGACGCGCAGCAGCGGCGAGGCGGGCAGGGGCCGCACCCGCACCTCGGGCTGGCCCTCCACGGAGACGAAGGTGGAGCGCAGCACCGCATGGCGCTCCACCAGCCAGCGCAGGGCCGCCTCCAGGACTTCGGGCTGAAGCGCGCCGTGAAGCTCCACGGCTTCCGGTACGTGGTACGCGCAGGAGTCAGGCTGAAGCTGGTGAAGGAACCACAGCCGCTGCTGGGCGGAGGAGACGACAGGCGGCGTGCCTTGCGCAAGCGGCGAGGGCGCCGGAAG
>NZ_JAAIYA010000134.1 GCF_010894405.1 Pyxidicoccus caerfyrddinensis | reverse complement strand
CCTTCCAGGTGAACGAGGACGTGGGACTGGCCCGTCCACTCAGCGAGAGCGCGAGCCAGGGCGGTGAGCAGGACGTCGTTGATGTGGGCGCGCCAGGCGGAGGGCACTTCCTGGAGCAGCAGCTTCGTCTCCTCGGCGTCGAGGGTGACAGAGACAGCGCGCTCGGAGGCGTGCGTGTTGGGGCCGGAGGCGTCGGTGGGCAGTGGAGCCACCTGCGCGCGGGCCGTGTCCGACCAGAGGGGCGCCTCTGCGAGCAGGGCCTCGGAGTGGGCGTGGGCCTGCAGACGGCGAGCCCAGGACTGGAACGAGGTGCTCTTGGGAGGGAGCGCTGCCTGGAGATAGGCGGACTCGAGGTCCTCCATCAGCACGCGCCAGGAGACGCCATCGATGACGAGGTGATGGGCGACGAGGAGCAGGCGCTGCTGGCCGTTGCCGAGGTGGAAGAGGGCGGCGCGCAGCAGCGGCGGCTGGGCCAGGACGAAGCTGGCCTGCATGCGCGAGGCCTCGGCTTCGAGCGCGGCGGGCTGCTCGGAGGC
>NZ_JAAIYA010000133.1 GCF_010894405.1 Pyxidicoccus caerfyrddinensis | reverse complement strand
TCGAGGGCCTCATCGGCCTGTTCGTCAACACCCTCGCGGTGCGCACTGACTTGTCCGGCGACCCGACCTTCCAGCAGCTCGTGGGCCGCGTCCACGAGACGGCCCTGGGCGCCTTCGCCCACCAGGAGCTGCCCTTCGAGAAGCTGGTGGAGGTCCTCCAGCCCTCGCGCCACCTCAACGTCCCTCCCCTGTTCCAGGTGATGTTCGTCCTGCAGAACGCGCCGCTGCCTCCCGTGCAGCTCCCCGGCCTGCTGATGCACGCGCAGCCGCTGGACGGCGGCGCGGCCCGCTTCGACCTGACACTCATCGCCGCCGAGGACCCGAAGGGCCTGCGCCTCACCGCCGAGTACAGCACGGACCTCTTCGATGAAGTCACGGTGGCGCGGCTGCTGGCGCACTTCCACACGCTGCTGCAAGGCGTGGTGGACCGGCCCGAAGCACGCCTGGCCGAGCTGCCCCTCATGGACGGCGCCGAGCAGCACCGCCTCCTGCGCGAGTGGAACGGCGCCCGGGCCGACTTCCCCGCGGACGCGTGCCT
>NZ_JAAIYA010000132.1 GCF_010894405.1 Pyxidicoccus caerfyrddinensis | reverse complement strand
GGGCGCGCTGGGGACGCTGGCGGGCGCCGTGGTGGGGCTCGCGGTGTGCCTGGGCGTCAACGCGGCGGGCATGGCCGTCCCCGAAGTGGTGGCGATGTTCATCATGTCGGAGACGCTGAAGCTGGCGGTCAACCCCGGGGCCGTGGTGGGCGCCATGGTGTTCATCACCGCGTGCACCACGCTCATCTCGCTCATTCCCTCCTTCCTCGCCGCGCGGATGAAGCCCGTCACGGCGATGCACCACATCGGGTGAACCCTTCATGAGTCTGAAAAGTGTGATGACCGCCGTGGTGCTCACCGCGGCCCTGCTGTCCGCCCCGGCCGCGCTGGCCCTGGAGCCGGCGGAGATGGTGAAGCTGCTGGCCACCATCGACGACCGGCAGCGCAACGGCGGCGACTACAAGGCGCTCGTCTATCTGGAGCAGAAGGAGAAGGACAAGACGGACACCGTGCGCGAGGCGTTCGTCTACCGGCGCGACGCGGACGACAAGCTGATGATTCTCTTCAGCCGTCCCAAGACGGAGGCCGGCAAGGGCTACCTCC
>NZ_JAAIYA010000131.1 GCF_010894405.1 Pyxidicoccus caerfyrddinensis | reverse complement strand
GAGCTGTTCATCGGCGGCGACGGCGTGGCCCGTGGCTATGTCGAGCAGCCCGCGTTGACGGCCGAGCGCTTCGTCCCCGACGCCTTCTCCGGCGCGCTTGGTGCCCGCCTCTACCGCACCGGAGACCTTGCCCGCTGGCGCAAGGACGGCGTGCTGGAGTTCCTCGGCCGCGCCGACGCTCAGGTGAAGGTGCGCGGCTATCGCATCGAGCTGGCTGAAGTCGAAGCCGCACTCCTGGCTCACTCCGAGGTGAGCGAAGCCGTGGCGCTGGTGCGCGAGGACGTCCCCGGTGACAAGCGCCTCGTCGGCTATGTCGCCGCTCCCGAGTCCCTCGACACGGCCCTGCTGCGCGCCTTCCTCATGCAGCGGCTGCCCGAGTACATGGTGCCCTCCTCCCTGGTACGCCTGGACGCCTTCCCGCTCACCACCAACGCCAAGGTGGACCGCAAGGCCCTGCCCCCTCCGCAGTCGGTGTCCTCCTCCCCGGCCGGCACCTACGTCCCCCCGCGCACTCCCACCGAGGAACTGCTGGCCGGCCTCTTCGCCCAGCTGCTGCGCGTGC
>NZ_JAAIYA010000130.1 GCF_010894405.1 Pyxidicoccus caerfyrddinensis | reverse complement strand
TGGGCCGGCCCCTGGCCCACTCGCGGCTGTACGTGCTCGACGCGGACTTCCAGCCCGTGCCCGTGGGAGTGCCCGGCGAGCTGTTCATCGGCGGCGCGCAGGTGACGCGCGGCTACCTGCACCGGCCGGAGCTGACGGCGGAGCGGTACGTGCCGGACCTCTACAGCCCGACTCCGGGCGCGCGCATGTACCGCAGCGGCGACAAGGTGCGCTGGAGGGAAGACGGGCGCGTGGAGTTCATCGGCCGCGCCGACTTCCAGGTGAAGGTGCGCGGCTTCCGCGTGGAGCCGGGTGAAGTCGCCACCGTATTGCGCGAGCACCCCGAGGTGCGCGACGCGGTGGTGCTGGCCCGCGAGGACATCCCCGGCGACAAGCGACTGGTGGCCTACGTCGTCCCGGCCGTGGACGTCGCCGCCCTGCGCTCGTGGCTGCGTGAGCGCCTGCCCGAGCACATGGTGCCCTCCGCCTTCGTGCCGCTGGAGGCGCTGCCGCTGACGCCCAACGGCAAGGTGGACCGCAAGGCCCTGCCCGCCCCGGTGATGAACACGGACGCGAGCGCCACCTTCG
>NZ_JAAIYA010000012.1:11443-392231 GCF_010894405.1 Pyxidicoccus caerfyrddinensis | reverse complement strand
TCGACGTGGGCGTAGTGCCGGTTCTTCGTCTGGTACTCCACGTGCGCGGTGGAGATGGTGATACCGCGCTCACGCTCCTCCGGCGCCTTGTCGATCTGGTCGTACGCCATGAACGTGGCGCCGCCCGTCTTCGCCAGCACCTTGGTGATGGCGGCCGTCAGCGACGTCTTGCCGTGGTCCACGTGTCCGATCGTGCCGATGTTCACGTGGGGCTTGTTACGCTCGAACTTCTCCTTGGCCATGACACTCCTCAAAAAAATGGAGCCCTGAACCAGGATTGAACTGGTGACCTCGTCCTTACCAAGGACGCGCTCTGCCAACTGAGCTATCAGGGCTTGGCGATGCTGTGGACTACAACGGTTGGAGCGGGAAATGGGACTCGAACCCACGACATTCAGCTTGGAAGGCTGACGCTCTACCAACTGAGCTATTCCCGCGTTGCCGAGTGGAGGGAGGTGGATTCGAACCACCGAAGGCGTGAACCGGCAGATTTACAGTCTGCTCCCTTTGGCCGCTTGGGTATCCCTCCATATTCCCATGTCATCTACTGCTACAGCGTGCTGCGACTGCCAACTGCGTCCCGGGCCCTCATCCGCGGCCCCGTCCTGCTTGGCCGGCGGCGGGACTTGAACCCGCGACCTACTGATTACAAATCAGTTGCTCTACCGACTGAGCTACACCGGCACTCATCCGGCTGCTACCACGCCCAACCCGACTTCGGCGGAACCGTCGACCACCCGGCACCGCCCTGAGAGGGGCGCCCTTTTAAAAGTCCCCATCGCCCAAGTCAAGGACATTGATCCCGGGCGGCGGCCTACCGAACGGGGGCACTCCCCCGCTGGCGGGCGACCTCGTATAGCAGAATGCCCGCCGAAACGGACGCATTCAGTGAACCGACCTGACCGGTCATCGGAATCCTGAGGCGGAAGTCGCAGTGCTTCAGGACGCCTTCCCGCACGCCTGTCCCCTCGGCCCCCACGACCAGGGCCAGGGGGCCGTCCAGCCGGGCGCTCCACATGGGCTCGGTGGCCTCCACGTCCGCCGCCGCCACCCACAGGCCCGCCGCCTTCAGCTCTTCCAGGGCGCGGGAGACATTCACCACGCGGGCGATGAGGGTGTGCTCCACCGCTCCCGCCGACGCCTTGGCCACGGTGCCCGTCACCTGCACCGCGCGGTCCTTGGCAATCACCACCCCGTGCGCGCCGAGCGCGTTCGCCGAGCGGATGATGGCGCCCAGGTTGTGCGGGTCCTGGATGCCGTCGAGCACCACCACCAGCGGGGGCTTGCCGGCGGCCTTCGCCGCCTCGAGCACGTCCTCCAGCTCGGCGTACGTGTAGCCGCGCAGCTCCACCACCACGCCCTGGTGCACGCCGCCCTCGGCCAGCGCGCCCAGGCGCTCGCGCGTCACCTTCTCCACGCGGATGCCGGCGTCGCGCGCCCGGCTGAGCAGCTCTCCCGCCGCGCGGGCGCCGAGCTGGCCCTCCACCAGGTAGAGGCGCTCCACCTCGTCCGGCTTCGCTCGCAGGGCCTCGAGGACGGGATTCACCCCGTAGACGAAGCGCTGCTGGGACTCGGCACTGCCACGCCGATCCTCGCGCTCCCCTGCCCGCTCGCTGCGCTCGCCGCCACCGCGCTCACTGCGCGCGCCCGTGCGCTCGCCGCCACCGCGCTCGCTGCCGCCGCGCGCGTCGCCGCCACGGCCCCGGGGAGGACGCTCTCGAGTGGCCACCTAGAGGACCTCGACGGGCAGGGACACCGTCTTCTGCTGACGGGCGCAGATCTTCTCGGTGCAGATGAAGAACAGGAGCTTCGCGTCCACGCTGCCCTTGCCGGCGGCGGTGGTCGTGAAGGGGACCTCGAAGCGCGGGTCGGCGAACTCCTGGCCCGCGGCCTTCTTCGCCACCGAGTCCTCGCGTCCCAGCTTCTCCTTCGCCGGAGACAGCTGGGTGCCCTTCACCTCCAGCTTCAGCGGGGCCTCCTCGGACACGTGGGCGCCCTGCTTCGTCTTGATGGAGAGCACGAAGACGCCCTTCTCCCCCGCCTTCACCTGGGTGGAGGTGCCCTCGGTGGTCACCTCATAGAGGCTGGTGGGGTCCACGTCCTCGGCGAGCGCCGGGGCCGACCCGGCCAGCATCGCGAGCACGGCGGCCACGGAAGTGAAGCGTTGGATGCGCAGCATGAAGTCGTCTCCTGGAATCGGGTGCTCCGTATCACGGCCTGCGACGGCGGGGGCCGCCTTTCTCTTCAACCGCCCCCCGCGCTCGCCTTCGTCGCGCGTCCATTCCCCTTCCGCGGAGCAGTCGTCGGCGGTACCGGGGGTACCGGCAACACGGCCGGCGGTGACAGGTCCGGCAAAGACACCGGGGGCGCACCGGCCACCAGCGCTTCGGCACGTTCGATGATGAGGGCGGCCAGGTCCATGCCGGTGGCCGCCTCCATCTCCGGGAGCGCGGGCGAGCTGTTCACCTCGAACACCTTGGGCTGCCCCTGCACGTCGAGCATGTCCACCGCCGCCACCTCCAGCCCCACCAGGCGGGTGGCCTTCTCCGCGGTGGCGCGCTGGCTCGGGGACAATTCAATGACCTCCAGCCGCGCGCCCTTGTTGAGGGTGTGCGCCAGTCGCCCGGGGCGCGGCTTGCGGCGCACCGCGGCCACCGCCTGCCCGCCCACCACGAGCACCCGCACGTCCTGTCCGGAGCTCTTCACGTACTCCTGCATGACGAGGTTGTGCCCCAGGCCCAGCACCGCCTCGAGGGCGGCCTCCAGCGACTGGAGGCTCTCGCACACCATGACGCCGTGCTTCTCCTGCCCCTGGAGCAGCTTCACCAGCACCGGCACACCGCCGACCAGGCCCACCATCTCCTTGAGGTGGGCCGCGTCGCGCGCCATCACCGTGGCGGGGATGCCGATGCCGTGCGCGGACAGCAGCTGCAGCGAGCGCATCTTGTTGCGCGACTGGGCAATCGCCTGGGCGTGGTTGACGAGCGGCACGCGCGCCAGCCCGAACTGGTTCACCACCGCGAGCCCGTACGTGCTGATGGACTGGGCGATGCGCGGGAGGACGACGTCCGTGGGCGCCAGCTTCTTGCGGTCGTAGTAGAGGGTGGCGCTCCCCCCGTCCAGGTGCATCTGCACGCGGAGCGGGTTGAGCACCCGCATCCGGTGCCCCCGCGCGCGGCCCACCTCGACGAGGCGTCGGGTGGACGGGATGGAGGCGGAGCGCGAGAGGAGGGTGACTTTCATGGGGGCGGCCCCACCGGGGAGCGACGGACCTATAATCCTCGCCCCGCGCCGGGTAAAGCCGCCCCTCAGGCCACCAGTCTAGCGCTGGCGGATTGCCCGGATCTCGATGTTGATGGGCGAGTCCGGGCTGGACGCCTTGATGCGCTCGCAGGCCGCGCCATTGAACAGCACGCCGCGGGTGTCCAGCGACCAGGTGTTGTCGCCCGTGAGGGAGCGCTCGCCGTCGATGTAGACGACGATGAGCTTGGGGTCCGACGGGAGCTGGGACGGGTCCATCGGGATGAGGCAGGGCTCCGGGTTGACGACCTTCTTGCTGATGGCCTCCAGGGCCTGGGCCAGCTCCGCCTGGTTGCCCGCCTGGTAGAAGCTGCGCTGGCACAGGCGCGTCACCGGGTCGCACGGATCATTGGGGCCGCAGGACGTCTGACCCGCCTCGCAGGTGCGGGCGAAGCCGCCGGCGCGGGCCATGGCGTCCAGCACCGCGGGGCCGTTGCCCTCGGCCGTCTCCGCGCCGAAGCCGATCACGATGGTGGTGATGTCCTTGTCGGACAGCTCCCGCACCGCCGTCACCGACGCGTCCATGTCCAGGCAGCCGAGCCGCGCGAAGGAGCCGGAGCACGCCGTCGCGCCCGTCTGGGTGCACTTGCACGCCGTCGGGTTGGAGCCCTCGTTGACGTTTTCCGGGTTGCAGTTGGGCAGACCGTCCGTGAGGAGGATGACGAAGTTCGTGCGGTCCTTGGTCTGCATTCCCTCCAGGCCGCCCACGAAGCGCAGGCTCCGGCTGGTGGGCGTGCCGCCGAAGGGCCGGCCCGCCCCCGCGTTGGGGATGCCCTGGATGAGGCTGTTGATGTCGTTGGCGTGCGTCAGCAGGGACGCGTCGTCCTCGGCCGCCGGCAGGTCCTTGAGGACCGACTTCACCGTGGAGGGGTTGCAGGCAACGGCGCTGGAGGTGGAGCCGTTGGTCTCCGGGTAGGTCGTCAGGCCGAAGCGGACGAACTTGCCGCTGTTCGCGAGGAACTGCGGCACCGCGGCCTGCAGCTCCGTCCAGCGCGTGGGGCAGATGGCCGTGTTGCAGGGCACCGAGTCACCGCACGTCTCGAGCTGGTCACCCACCGTGACCTGGCAGTCCGGATCCGCCTTGTTCACCGGGTCCGTCATCGAGCCGGAGATGTCCACCAGCATCATGATGTTCGGCTTGCGGCTGCGAGCCTGGATGGTCTCCTCGACCGTCGTCTGCGCGATGGCGAGCGGCTCCACCGGCTCGAAGTCGTACGTCTGACAGGCCGTGGCGAGGGCACCCGTGATGGTGCCGAAGGCAAGTGCGCTGAGGAGGGTCAGCTTGGCGCGCATAGGTGATGGGTTCCTTCTGATGCTGATGGGGTCGCGGAGCTTCCGCGCGGCCGGGGGCGTCAAGGGGGGGTACGGCGTTACCGCAGCGTACCAAGTCATTCCCGCCGGACGCTACAGCGACGACGGACGGGTGCCCGGTCGTTCGGATGCTACTGCGACGTTACAGCCGCAGCCGATACGAGGTGGGCGCAGGTGCTCACCCGTGCCGAGTGGATGACAGGCACGTCCGCCTGGAGGGCATGCACCCCGGCTACAGCGCGAGGGTGCGAGCGCCCTGCGTGAGCCGCCAGAGCGAGGCAAGTCCCATCACCTCGTCCAGCGTGCCTTCCAGCGCTTCCGGGACAAAGCCGCAGATGCGCACCGTGGTGTCGCAGGCAACGAGCTTCGCGCCCAGGGCCCGCGCCTCCTCCAGCATGCGCGCGGGTTGAGGCACGCCGAGGCCTTCCGCCCGGGCGAGTTCCTCCTGCTCCCGCGCGCCCTGGGCGTGCCCGAAGCTCCCACCAACGAGCTGTCGCAGCGCATCGAAGGCGAAGACGACGTACACCTCGTCGCCCATCGCCGCGGCGGTGATGCCCATGGAGGCGGCCTGGAACGCCGGCTCATACGTGGCGTGCTGGAGGAAGAAGAAGACGCGTCCGGCCATGACGGTGCGACCTTAGTGCGGTTCGAGTCCGGAGGGGCATTCGGCATATAACCCGGGAAGTCACCCTGTCCGGGGAGCCCCCATCCCATGACGACATCCCTGCCCTCTCGTTCTGGCGCTGTTCCTCCACGCCTCCGTCGACGCTGGATGCCGGGCGTGCTCGGTGCGGCGCTGCTGCTGGCCGGCTCCGGTGTCATGGCCCGGATGAACACGCGCGCCACCGTGGAGCCGCCCTCCGCTCCTGGCACGGACGCCCTTCCCTCCAATGAGCTGCGAGCCCGGGTGCTCGCGCTGCTGGATGCGTCGCAGGAAGGAGCACGGGAGGAGGCCTGGCGCCGGCTGGGGCCCGACGCCGTGCCCGTGCTCACCGCGCTCGCCGTGGACCGCGCGACGCCCATCGCTCGACGTGCGCTGGCCCTGACGTCACTGGCCGTCGTGGACCCGGCAGGTGGCGCGGGCTCCATTCGCGAGGTGCTGGAGGATGCGCGCGCGCCGGCGGACGTACGCGCCAGTGCGGCGGTGGCCCTGGGCCGGTGTCTGGGCCTGGACGCGATTCCTCCCCTCCTCAACCGACTGCAGGACCGCGAGGACCGCGTGCGCGAGGCCGTCGCCGTGACGCTCGGACGGCTGGGCGGGCAGCAGGTGCGGCAGGCGCTGGAGGACCGGCTGCCCCTGGAGGAGCAGCCCCTCGTCCGTGAGGCGCTCCAGCGCGGCCTCACCCTCGTCGAGCCCTGAGTGGAGCGTGCGAGGCCTGACTCGGGGCTCGCGTCGGCCCGGAGCTTCCGTTAGATGGGAGGCCATGCGGCCTACCGTCCTGCTCTTCGACATCGATGGAACCCTCGTCACCACCGGAGGCGCCGGGCGCCGCTCCATGGACTTCGCCTTCGAGCAGCTCCACGGGCGCCGCGATGCATGCGACTCGTTCAGCATGTCGGGCATGACGGACCGGGCCATCGTCCGCAAGGCGCTGAACATCATCGGCGCGGCGGACTCGACCGAGGCCATCGACGCGGTCATCGCCGCCTATCTCGCCCACCTCACCGAGGAGGTGCGGAGGGTGGATGACGAGCGCTACCGCGTCTTCCCGGGCATGCGGGAGGCCGTGAGGGAGGCCCGCTCGCGCACGGGCTTCGCGGTGGGCCTGGGCACCGGCAACGTGCGCGAGGGCGCTCGCGTGAAGCTGGAGCGCGTGGGCATCTATGACCAGTTCGCCTTCGGCGGCTTCGGCTGCGACGCCGAGGACCGCGTGGAGCTCATCCGCTGCGGCGCGAAGGCCGGTGCGGCGCTGCTCGGCGCCCCCGTGGAGGACTGCCGCGTGGTCGTCATCGGCGACACGCCCAAGGACGTGCACGCGGCCCGGGGCATCGGCGCGGAGTGCATCGGCGTGGGCACCGGTACCTACACGGCGGAGGCCCTGCTGGAAGCCGGCGCCAACGTCGCCTACCCGGACTTCACGCACCGCGAAGCCATGACCGTGCTGCTCGGCGGACGCTGAAGCCGTGCTATCTCCCGCCGCCCTTCCGAGGAGCCCGCTGAATGTCGTCCACGCTCGAGTCGTATGAGCTCATCCGCTTCGCCGAGGCCTTCGAGGCCCGGCTCGCCACCGCGGGGGAGATGATCGCCGGGAGGCCCGGTCTGGAGGCCGAGAAGCGCTGGCTGGCAGATGCCCTGGAGCTGGTGCGCACGTCGCGCGCGCCCTCCGCCGGCGTGCTGGACCGCGTGAAGGACCTGCCCGAGCTGGAGGAGGCCCGCGAGGAGTACGCGTTCCACCAGCTGGGCCTGTGGGTGGACGCGCTGGAGAAGCTCCACGCCGGCATCACCTTCACCGCGAGCAGCCGTGCGCCCGTCATCGAGGCGCTCTTCCCGCACGTGAAGTTCCCCCAGCTTCGCCGCGCGCCTCGCGACGCCATCATGGAGTACGCCACGTCGTACGAGCGGCGCACCAAGAGCTCGTACGTGACGCGCATCTTTGGCCGCGAGGACTTCGCCCTCGTGCGGCCGGTGATGGAGCAGGTGGCCGCCGCCCACGCCGCGTGGCGCTCCAGCCATGAGCCCGCTCCGCTCTCGCCCGAGGTGGAGACCGTCCTGCGCGAGGAGCTGGTGTCCCTGGGCCGCAAGCTCGACGTGGCCCTGCGCCAGGCGCGGCTGCTCTCCGAGGCCGCGATGGTGCCCGTCCCCAGCGTCTACGAAGCCGCGGGCTTGAGCCTCAAGCCCAAGCGCCGCGCCGGACGCGGGCTGGGACCGACGGCCGATGAAGCCATGGCCGGCTTCGGTGACGAGCCCGTGGACTCGATGGAACCCACCGAGGCGGAGCTGGCCGAGGTCGCCGCACTGGATGCGGGCGGTGATGATGGCGCGGTGGGCGCCGCTGCCCCGGTTGCGGGGGCGCACGCGCAGACCGGGGATGCGCGGGAGAACGCAGCGGAGCTGGAGGCGGATCAGGCCGGCACGGCCGCGGCTGCTGGGAGCAGCGCGGACGATGCGGAGGTCGCGGTCCCCGCGATTGGCGGAGCGCAGGACGCGGCGCACGCGGGAGAAGCCCCCGTACCAGGCTCTCGGGCCGACACCTCACCCTCCCGTGAATCCCCTGCCCCGGGTTCGGAGGACAGCGGATCTTCCTCGCAGTCGTCGGAGGCTTCCGCCGAGTCCGGCAGCGAGCCCCAGGCCGAGCCTCGTGGTGCCCGGAAGGGCCGCAAGAAGGCGGAGGCCGCTCCCGCTCCGTCCGAGGGAGAGCCAACTCCCCAGGCGAGCACGGAGGCCCAGGCGCCCCGCGTGCGGAAGAAGAAGGGGGCGCCCACTCCGGATGCCTCCGGATCCGATACACCCTGAGCTCTGAGCGGTCCCCGGACCGCGCCGTTAGAGGACCCCGGCCATGGCGGACGTCGCCCTTCCCATCGATCCCCTCCTGCCGGAAATCGTCTCCACGCTGCGGGGCTCGCGCTCGCTCGTGCTGGAGGCGCCTCCCGGCGCGGGCAAGACGACGCGCGTGCCCCGCGCGCTGCTGGAGGCGGGGCTCGGACAGGGCAAGGAGATTGTCGTCCTCCAGCCACGCCGCCTCCCCACCCGGCTCGCCGCCCAGCGCGTCTCCGAGGAGATTGGCGAGCGCGTCGGAGACACCGTCGGCTACCAGGTCCGCTTCGAGGACGTGCGCAGCGCGAAGACGCGCCTGTCCTTCGTCACCGAGGGCGTGCTCGGACGCCGCCTGCTGTCCGACCCGAAGCTGAAGGACGTGGGCATCGTCGTGCTCGACGAGTTCCACGAGCGACACCTGTCCGCGGACATCTCGCTCGCCCTGCTGCGCCGGCTCCAGGAGACCGCGCGCCCCGACCTCAAGGTCGTCGTCATGTCCGCGACCCTGGAGGCCGAGCCCATCCGTCAGTACCTCGGAGGTTGTCCCTCCCTGCGCTCCGAGGGCCGCCGCTTCGACGTGAGCATCGAGTACCTCCCCGCGCCCGATGAGCGGTACCTCGACCAGCAGGTGCTCTCCGGCATCAAGCGCGTGTTCGCCAACGGCCTCGACGGCGACGTGCTCGTCTTCCTCCCGGGCGCCGGAGAAATCCGCCGCGCGCGCGACGTCTGCGCCGAGTTCGCCGAGCGCCATGGTGCCGACGTGCTCCCCCTCCACGGAGACCTCTCCCCCGCCGAGCAGGACCGCGCCGTGCGCCGCAGCCCGCGCAGGAAGATCATCCTCTCCACCAACGTGGCGGAGACCTCCGTCACCATCGACGGCGTGGCCGTGGTCATCGACACCGGGCTGGCGCGCGTGGCCAGTCACTCGCCCTGGTCCGGCCTGCCGCAGCTCAAGCTGTCCAAGGTCAGCCGCGCCTCCGCGATTCAACGCGCGGGCCGCGCCGGCCGTACGCGCGCCGGACAGTGCCTGCGCCTCTACACCCAGCACGACTTCGACGGCCGCCCCGAGCAGGAGGCTCCCGAAATCCGCCGCATGGACCTGGCGGAGACGGTGCTCTCCCTGCGCGCCTCCGGCGTGACGGACCTGGCCGCCTTCCCCTTCTTCGAAGCACCTCCCGCCGCGTCGCTCGAAGCAGCGGAGACGCTCCTGCGCAGGCTGGGCGCGGTGGATGCGAAGGGACTCGTCACGGACGTGGGCCAGCGGCTCCTGCGCTTCCCCGTCCACCCGCGCCAGGCCCGCGTCATCGTCGAGGGCGAGCGCCGGGGCGTGGGCAACGAAGCCGCCACGCTCGCGGCCCTCATGGGCGAGCGCGACATCCGCCGCGAGGCCCGCGCCAACCTCGGCAGTGGCAGCCGTGGCTCCGCCGTCGTCAGCGGCCCGTCCGACCTGCTGGAGCTGCTCGAGCGCTTCCGCGAGGCCGAGCGCGCGAGCTTCGCCTCCGGGCGCCTGCACTCGCTCTCGCTGGAGGCCGGCGCGGTGCAGTCCGTGGACCGCGTGCAGAAGCAGCTCCGGCGCGCGGTGCGGGGCCAGGGTGCGCGCCCCCAACGCCCCGAGGACGTGGAGCAGGCGCTGATGCTCAGCGTGCTCGCCGGCTATCCGGACCGCGTGGCCCGCCGTCGCCGCCCTCGCGCGCCCGAGCTGCTCCTGTTCGGCGGCGGCACCGTCTCCCTCTCCGAGATGAGCGTGGTGCAGGACGCCGACCTCATGGTGGCCGTGGACGCCGAGGAGCGACCAGGGCGCGGCGCCATGGTCCGCATCGCCAGCGCCGTGGAGCCCGAGTGGCTCCTGGACCTCTACCCGGACGCGCTGGAAGAGGTGGACACCCTCCAGTGGAACGCCGAGGCGCGCCGCGTGGAGCGCCTCACGCGCCTGTCCTACGGCAACCTCGTGCTGGAGGAGACGCGCACCCCCGCCCCTCCTTCCGAGGCAGCCGCGCGTGTGCTCGTCGAGGCGGCACTCGCCGCGGGCCCGGGCAAGTTCGCGGACCCGGAGGCCCTGGAGCAGTGGCGCACGCGCGTGGCCCTGCTCGCCCAGGCCTTCCCCGAGGCGAAGTTCCCCGCCGTGGACGACGCCTTCCTGCGCGACGCGCTGGCCTCGCTGTGCTCCGACGCGCGCAGCTTCAAGGACCTGGAGGGCGTGTCACTCCTCGACGCGCTCTATGCGCGGCTCACGTCCGAGCAGCAGCGACTGCTGGCCACCCATGCTCCGGAGCGCGTGACGCTGCCGGGCGGACGCGGCGTCAAGGTGCACTACGAGCCGGGCAAGCCGCCGTGGGTGGAGTCACGCCTGCAGGACTTCTTCGGCATGGCCCAGGGGCCCAACGTCTGCGCGGGCCGCGTCCCGCTCGTGCTGCACCTGCTGGCACCCAACATGCGCGCGGTGCAGGTGACGACGGACCTGGCCGGCTTCTGGGAGCGGCACTACCCGGCCATCCGCAAGGAGCTGTGCCGCAAGTACCCGCGGCACTCGTGGCCCGAGGACCCGCGCCACGCCCAGCCGCCCGCGCCGAAACCGCCTCGGCGCTGACGGGGGCTACAGGCGCTTGTGCATCTCCAGGTGGTCGATGCCGGCTTCCTGGAAGACGGCGCCCACCGGCTCGTAGCCGTGCTTCTTGTAGAACTCGAGCGCGTACAGCTGCGCGTGCAGCATGATGCCCGTGACGCCACGCCGGCGCGCTTCGTCCTCCAGGTTGGTCAGCAGCAGCGAGCCCACGCGCGCCTTGCGGTGCGACTGGAGCACCGCCATGCGGCCAATCTGCCCCCACTTGCCGGGCTGGTTGGCGGGAGCCTGCGGCAGCATCACCAGGCGGCCCGTGCCAATGGCATGGCCGCCCTGGTTGGCGATGACGTGGTAGGCGTTGGCGTCCTCCGCGTCGCGCTCGATGCCCTCGGGGACGTGCTGCTCCTCGATGAACACCACTTCGCGGATGGCGAGCGCCTGCATGAGCTCCGCCTCACCCTGAATCTGGGTGATGATAACGGGCGCGGTGGTATCCGTGGGAGTGGCCATGTCGGGGGCAAGGTACACAAAAGCCCGCGATGCCAACAGGCGGAAAAAGCCGCCCGGCATGCCAAGGTGCGGTCCCCATGCCAGGCCAGCATCCGGCAGCCGCCCGAGTATCCCTGGCCGGCTTCTATTTCCTCTATTACGCAACGGTAGGAATCGTCCTGCCCTTCATGCCTGCGTACCTCAAGTCGCTGTCGCTCTCGGCGACGCAGGTGGGGCTGCTCCTGTCCATCGGCCCCCTGGTGTCGCTGCTCGCGCCGCCGATATGGGGACACCTGGCCGACCGGACGGGTCGTGCCGCCCGCGTACTCACCGGGCTGACCTGCGGAGCGGCGCTCGCCTTCTCCCTCCTGCTGGTGGCGCGCACCTTTCCGCAATTGGTAGCCACGCTGGTGACATACGGCGTCTTCGCGTCCTCCTTCACGCCGCTCATCGACAGTCTGGCCATGCACCACGTGGCGCGCACCGGCGGCAGCTACGCGCACCTGCGGCTGTTCGGCTCGCTGGGCTTCATCGCCTCCAGCGTGGTGTTCGGCCTGTGGGTGACGCGGGTGGACCGCACGCTGGTGGTGACGCCGCTCGTGCTGCTCACCCTGCTCATTCCGTGGACCCTCACGCTGCGCGACAGCGCCGCGCCCGGTCCCCGTCCGCACCCGCTGGCCGGACTGCGCCTGCTGCGCCACCCCGACATCCGCTGGCTGCTGGCGGCCACGTGCCTGCACTGGCTGGCGTGCGCGCCCTACCACGGCTCGCTCTCCATCCACGTCATGGCGCTGGGGCTGTCCCCCGCCGTGGTGGGTCTGACGGCGGGCGCGGGCGTGCTGGCGGAAGTCGCGGTGATGGCGCTGTATCCACGCCTCGCCGGAGGCCTCGCACCGCGCCACGTGCTGGGCTTCGCCTTCGCCACGAGCGCGCTGCGCTGGGGCGGCATGGCGCTGACGTCCTCCGCGGGCATGCTGGTGGCGCTCGCGCCGCTGCACGGGCTCACGTTCGGCGCCTTCTACGTGGCCTGCGTCGCCTTCCTCGCGCGCCGAGTGCCGCCGGAATTGCGCGCGTCCGGGCAGGCCCTGTTCGCCGCCGTCACCTTCGGCGTGGGCGGGCTGGTGGGCTATGCCTCCTCCGGGGCGGCCTACGACTGGCTGGGTGGGCACCGGCTCTTCGCCGTGGCGGGCGTGCTGGAGCTGGTCGCGGCCGTCCTGGTGCTCCAGGCGTCGCCGCCGTCCGAGCCGGAGGTCCTTCCGGCCGAGGCCTCGTGATAGGCTTCCGGGCGTCATGCGTTACGCCCCACTGTTCGCACTCGCCCTGGGCCTGCTGTCCATGCCCGCCGTCGCCCAGCCGGAGCTCTTCTTCGGCAACGGCCAGGACCCCGTCTTCCGCGAGGAGGACATGGACAAGCGCTTCGCCAAGACGCGCCTGAACCAGGCGCTGCGCCAGGGCACCCAGGACCCCAACTGCGCGCAGGTCGTGGGCGCGATGTTCACGCTGCTCGGTGAGACGGGGGCGCTGTTCCACAAGCGCGATGAGAACTTCATGCTGGAGCCGGTGCTGGTGCAGGCGCTGAGCACCCAGCTCGTCAACCAGCGCTTCCCCGGCAACGCCTTCTTCGTCGCCATGGTGCGGCGGGTGCTCATCGACAAGAAGCTGCCCCCCGAGTGGCTTGTCACTGCGCAGGCGCTGGCGCCGTACTACCCCGCCATCGACCTGGCCAAGCTGCGCTTCCTGTCGGACGGCGTGAAGCCGCTGGACAGCTTCCTGCTCACCCTGCCCGTGCTGCGCGAGCGCTACAACGAGGACGTGGTCCGCGCCACCTCCGTGGCCGCATCCACCGCCGAGGCGCTCTTCCGCGACAACTACCTGGACCACGAGCTGGCCTTCTCCGGGCTGGAAGTCGTGGACGTGAAGCTGGAGAAGCCCAAGAAGAAGCGCCTCAAGAAGGGCGAGGAGCCGGAGAAGCCCTACATGGTGGCCCGCCTCGTCTGGGTGGAGCCGGAGACGCCCTCCGAGGCGCAGTACGAGTTCCAGTTCGGCAAGCCGCGCAAGCGCACGAAGGTGGACATCACCGCGAAGCTCGCCGAGTCGCAGTACGTGGACCTCAACAAGCTCCTGCGCGGGACGAAGGTCCTGCTGCGCGGCCGCTTCTGGGAGTACAAGAAGGGCATCACCTTCATCGAGATGCGCGACGCGCTCGTGTTCCCGGAGCGCGACTGGACGAAGGTGAGCGGCCTGGTGGACCCGATGGCGCTGGAGGCCTGTCCCCTCGCCGTCAATGACTTGACGGGACTCGCGCCCTTGCAGCCCGGCGCCTTCGGCACGCGCCGCTAGACGCCCCGTCCCTCTCCCGGACGCCCGTCCGTCGCATCGCACGCTCCCGGGGCGCCTCCCGGGGCGTGGCTCCTGGCACGTCCCCTGCTCTCTCCCTCGCGCCACCCAAGCGAGGGATGACATGAAGGTCGACGCTCTAGAGTCCCCATCCGACGCCGCGCCAGCGAAGCAGGAGCCGGACGGCGCACGGTTCAAGAAGGCACTTCAGGAGGCAGACGCGCGCCGGGGCACGGAGGCCCGTCCACCGTCCAGGCCCGGCCGAGCACCCACGAGCGCAGCCGCTCCGTCACCCCGACCTGGCGTTGCCTCCACCAGAAGCCCCGGCCTTCCTGGAGGGCGTGCTCCCGCGCCTGTGCAGGCCCGAGCAGCGGGGCCCGTCCTCGCCACCTCGCGCGGGGCGCTGGCCAGCACCGAGAACCTCGGGCGGACGCGGCAGGCGATGCACTCCGAGGCCCAGCGGCTGGGCACGGTGCGAGGCGAAGCCAACACCCAGGTCCAGGAGCGCACCGAGCACCGGCTCACCGACCTCATCGCGCGCGAGCTGTCACGGGACGCGCGGCCCGTGCAGTCGCCTCTCCCCGAAGCGCGGCCGGCGTCCAACCCGCCGACCACTGACACCGGCCGTGGCGCGGCGGATGCGCCCACCCACGAGTCGCGAGTCACCGGCGCTGGAGCGACGGGAAGCGGCGGTGCCTCCAGCGCCGAGACGGTGAGCCCGGCCACGCGCGCGGAGGCGGCCCTGGAGCTCATCGAGCGCATCGAGGTCTTCGTGAAGTCCCAGCGGCCTGCGCTGACCCTGAGCCTGCGCGGTGCGATGGACGCCACGGTGGAGGTGGAGCGCACGGGCCCGCGCGAGGTCGCGCTGCGCATCCAGGGCCGGCGGGGGCCGCTTCCCACCGAGGACCTGGCGCGGCTGCGGGACGCGCTGGAGGCGCGCGGGCTCCGGCTGCGCTCGCTGCGCGCGGAATGACGGGGCCCGCAACGACGAAGGCCCTCGCGCCAGCGGGCGGGAGGGCCTTCCGGGGACACGCCGTGACGGGCGGCCTACTTGCCGGGCTTCGCCTCGAGCATGCCGCGCTTGTCCTGCTTGTCCTTGAAGTCCTCGGCCTCGGGCAGAGGCTCCTTCTTCTCGGCGATGTTCGGCCACTTCGCGGAGAAGTCAGCGTTCAGCGGCTTGTACTCCTGCCACTTCGCGGGCAGCTCCGTCTCCGGGAAGATGGCCTTGGTGGGGCACACGGGCTCGCAAGCGCCGCAGTCGATGCACTCGTCCGGGTGGATGACCAGGAAGTTGGCACCTTCATAGAAACAGTTGACCGGGCACACCTCGACACAGTCGGTGTACTTGCACTTGATGCAAGGCTCGGCGACGACATAGGCCATGAGAGATCTCCTCTAGAAGAATCTAGCGCGTCCGTGGGCGCGCACAGTAGTGGTTCAAGCTTGCGATGGCACCCTGAATCTGTGGCGCGCGCGCGCCGAAATTCGGGGTCAGCCCAGCAGCCCCTGGGCCCGCAGCTGCTCGGCCACGAGGATGGCCCCGCGCGCGGCCCCCATCTTGGTGTTGTGGGAGACGAGCACGTACTTGAAGCCGTTCTCCAGCACGCCGTCCTCGCGCACGCGGCCCACCGTGGTGGCCATGCCGCCGTGCGTGTCGCGGTCCAATCGGGGCTGCGGGCGGAAGGGATCATCCAGCACTTCAATCCACCGCGGGGGAGCAGACGGCAGGCCGCGAGCCACCTCGGCCCCCTTCCACTCGCGCATCGCCTGCACCACCTCGGCGACGGTGGCCTTCGCTCCCAGCGACACGAAGACGGACTCCGTGTGTCCCTCCATGACGGCCACGCGGGTGCAGGTGCAGGACACGCGGACGTCGTGCGGCGTGAGCGACGCGCCGTCGGCCTTCAGGGCGCCGAGGATCTTCTTCGTCTCCACCTCCACCTTGTGCTCTTCCTTGGGGATGTAGGGGATGACGTTGTCGAGGATGTCCAGGCCGATGACGCCCGGCGAGCGGCCGGCGCCGGACATGGCCTGCAGGCTGGTCATCAGCACGGCCTTCACGCCGAAGCGCTCGGCCAGCGGGGCCAGCGTCACGGCGAGGCCGGTGGTGGTGCAGTTGGGAATCGGAACGATGTAGCCCTTCCAGCCGCGCCGCTTCTGCTGCTCCCGCACGAGCGGGGCATGCGCGGCGTTGACGGGGGGAATGAGGAGCGGGACGTCGTCCTCGTAGCGGAAGGCGCTGGCGGCGGAGAAGACGGGGATGTCCTTCGCCAGCCGCGGCTCCAGCTCGCGCGCGACGTCCGCCTCCACGGCGGAGAAGACCAGGTCGAAGTCCTTCGCCTGGAGCGAATCACCGCTCACCACGGGCATGCGGGCCACGTCGGGGGACAGCGGCTCGGGGACGAACCAGGCCGTCATGCCGTTGGCCGTCTTCAGGGCCTCGCCGTAGGCTTTGCCCGCCGAGCGAGGCGACGCGGCGAGGCCGGTCAACTCGATGAACGGGTGGTCCTTCAGGGCCGCGATGAACTGCTGTCCGGCGAGCCCAGTGGCGCCGATGAGCGCCGCGCGAAGCCTGGCCATGGGGGCGTGTCTCCAGTGGAGGGTGAAGTCGGCCGCTCCATACACCCTTTGACGACGCGCTGCATCCACCCTGCTTCAGTGATGCAGGGCGACCTGGGGTGCGGAGGCATGTCGCTCGGTGGGGTAGCCCTCCGTCACCCAGGCGCCAAGCCCCCCTTCGAGGCACACGGCCTCGCGTCCCCGCATGCGCAGCAGGCGGCAGATGCGGCGCGTGTCCCGTCCATCCGGGGCGCAGCCGCACAGGACGATGAGCTCGTCGTCCGGCAGCATGTGGAGGTCGCGGGCGATTTCCGTGGGCGTCATCCTCAGCGCGCCCGGAATGTGCAGCGCATAGCGTTCCCAATCCGACGGATCACGACAGTCGAGGACGAGCACTTCGTCGTCACCCAGACGCATGTACAGCTCGGCACAGACGATGATGGGCTCCACGGGGACCTCCGCGGGGTCTTCTCCGGGAACCCGGAGCCCCGGGGGCCTGTTCCGTCCCGCTCGCCCGCCTGCTCCGCCCGGCCGGCGGCGCGGGCGTGCCGCACCGCGCCGCCCACCGTGGGCGCACCCCGCCTACAGTCAGAGCCCGAGCTGCTTGGCGATGATTTCGTTCATCACCTCGCTGGTGCCGCCGCCGATGGGGCCCAGGCGCGCGTCGCGCCAGTGGCGCTGGATGTCGTACTCCATCATGTAGCCCGCGCCGCCGTGGAGCTGGAGGCACTCGTCCGCCACGCGGCAGGCCGTCTCGGTGGCCACCTTCTTCGCCATGGACGTCTGGGCGACGGCCCACTCACCGGCCACGTGCAGGCGCAGCGCGTGGTACGTGAGCTGGCGCGCGCACTCGCGGGCGGTGAACAGGTCCGCCAGCTTGTGGCGCACCACCTGGAACTGGTTGAGCGACTGGCCGAAGGCGCGGCGCGACTTCACGTGCTCGAGCACCTTCTCCAGCATGTCGTCCATGGCGCCCACCGCGCCCAGGGCCAGCGACAGGCGCTCCCACTGGAAGTTGCCCATGATTTGCGAGAAGCCCTGCCCCTCCACGCCGAGCAGGTTCTCCGCGGGCACGCGGCAGTCCTCCAGGAACAGCTCCGCGGTGTCCGAGGCGCGCCAGCCCACCTTCTTCAGCTTGCGGCCCACGCTGAAGCCCGGTGTGCCCTTCTCCACCACCACCATGGACAGGCCCTTGTGGCCCGCGGCCGGGTCCGTCTTCACGGCCAGCACGACGAAGTCCGCGCGCACGCCGTTGGTGATGTACGTCTTGGAGCCGTTGAGCACCCAGGAATCACCGTCGCGCCGCGCGGTGGTGCGCAGACCCGCCACGTCCGAGCCGGCGTCGGGCTCGGTGATGCCCAGCGCGCCAATCTTCTCCCCGCGGATGGCGGGGGTGAGCCAGCGGCGCTTCTGCGCGTCCGTGCCGAACAGGTGGATGGGGCCGGTGGAGATGGTGAACTGCGCCCCCAGGCCGGCGGACACACCCCCGGAGCCGCAGCGGCCCAGCTCCTCCAGGAGCACCGCCTCGTAAAGCTCTCCGGCCGCAGAGCCCCCGTACTCCACCGGGTACTTCAGCCCGAGGAACCCCAGCTCGCCAAAGCGCGTGAAGAGCTCCCGGGGGAACTCCTCCCGCTCCTCCCACTCGGCGACGAACGGGAGGACTTCCTTGTCCACCACCGCCCGCACCGTGCGGCGAAACGCGTCATGCTCTTCCAGGTACAGCCCATGGCCGTGCAGCATCTTCGGGACACCTCTCTCTTCGGGGCCAACGCGCACCCGGGGTGGAACCTCTTCGTGCGCGTCATGCTAGCGGGACGCATTGCGTCCACGCTGCTGTTGCATCCTTGACCGGGCGGCGGGCGGCTGCGTATAAAGCCGACCCCATCCTCTCGGCGCCATAGCCAAGTGGTAAGGCAAAGGTCTGCAAAACCTTCATTCCCCGGTTCGAATCCGGGTGGCGCCTCAAAGACAAAGGCCCGATGCGGAAGTCGCTTCCGCATCGGGCCTTGTCATTTTCCACCGCTGACGTCCGTGGCCCGCGGCCCGGCTCCCGCGCGGGCGAGCCGGGGCGTGGGGCGGGCCGCCGTCAGCAGCCCATTTCCACCGCGCCGATGTCGGGGCTCGCGCCGCAGAAGGGCAGGCCCACGTCGGTGCCGTGGTCCACCGCCGCGACGCCCGGGGCGAAGGCCTCGCCCAGGTCCGGCGAGCCGCCGGTGGAGGTGGTGTCGCCGGCGGCGGCCTTGAACTGCTCCAGTCCCTGGAGCGTCCCGTTCTGCTTGAACTGCGCGCCGGCCGGGAAGAGGTTGGCCCCCATCTTCATGCCCGGAGCCTGACCGCCGAGGTCCACCGCGATGGGCGTGGTGTCCACGATGTTGTTCTGCACCGCCGGGGCCTGCGTGGGCCCGCCGGTGCCGTGGCCGATGATGAGCGCCGTGGACACGCGCGAAATCGTGTTGTTGACCACCACCGTGCCGCTGGAGTTCTCCAGGCGGATGCCGGTGCCCTCACCGCCGCCGACAGTGGAGATGTCGTGCACGCGGTTGCGCCGGACGACGATGCCGGTGGGCACGGGGCCCTCGTGGTTGCCGCCCACCGAGATGCCCTTGGCGGAGTCGTAGATTTCGTTGTCCTCCACCGTCACGTTGCGCGCGGAGTAGTGCACCACCACCACGTCACCCTTCGCCGTGGACGTCGGGCGGAACTGGTGCATGCGGTTGTTGCGGATGACGACGTTGTGGCACGTCTTGATGTCCACCGCGTTCTCCCGGTTGGCGTAGAAGTGGTTGTTCTCCACCACCAGGCCGTCCGCGGGCGGCAGCGAGCTGAAGCCCTCGGGCCCCAGGCACTGCACGGAGTCACCCGAGTTGTCGTGGATGTCGTTGTTGCGCACGGTGATGTCGTGCGACGTCGGCTGCACCACCACGCCGTGCGAGTCCTTGTTGCCGGTGTTCCGCACGAAGTCGTGGATGTGGTTGTTCTCGATGATGGCGCCGGTGGCGTTGCCATACGTCGTCACGCCGGCCCCGCCGCCGCCATGGTGCAGCTCCGAGTTGGCCAGCACCGAGCCCTGCACGTTGCCCTCGAAAGTGACGGCGAAGAAGGCCTGTCCCTGGACGTCCAGGTCGAAGCCGTCGACGACCCAGTTGGGGCGGCGAACCTGCACGAGCGCGCCCCCGCCGTTGCCGGGGACGATGTGCGGGCGGCCCTCGCCCTGGAGCGTAATCTTCGCCTCCGGGGTGCCCGCCTTCGCGTTGTCCCCGAGGATGATGCGCTCGTTGTAGGTGCCCGCGAGCACGCGGACGACCTCGCCGGGGTTGGCCTGGCTGATGGCCTTCGCGATGGTGAGGAAGGGCTGTGCGGCGCTGCCGTCGCCGGAGTCGTTGCCGGACGGGCTCACCACCCACTCACGGGAGAACGCCTGGGCCGCCGCGGGCGCCAGCGCCGCGGCCGAGACGCCCGGCTGGGGGCCCGGCTCGGCGATGTTCGCATGGTCCGCGTGCTCGGGCAGGGACTCCACCGGCGTGTTCGGCACCGGCTGCACGCCCAGGGGCGGCTCCATGCCAGGAGTCGTGGGCGCGCCCGGAGTGGCGGGGGCCGGCGTGCCGGGCTCCGTGGGGGCGGGCATCGGCGCGGGCGAGGACGGAGCGCCGGGGAACCCGGGAAGGGGGAACAGCCCGCCGTCGGCGTGGGCAGTCGCGCCGAGCATGAGCAGGCTCGCGGCCAGGGCGGCCGTCGGGGTCTTCATCCGCTTCAAGCAGTTGCCTCGTCGATTTCGCATGAGCAGGGGCAACGCGGGAGCCGGTGCGTTGTATTCACCCCAAGTCGTGGCAATCCAGGCGCCCCGGCGGGCGTCCGGCCGTGACAGCCCACGGGGGCCGCGACTACGGTGGCGCCCTCCGTGCGACTCGCCGTCCCGCTGCTCCTTGCCACCCTCCTGCTCTCCGCGTGCGCGGCCCCGAAGCCCGCGTCCAGCCGCGTTCCCTCCTCCACGAGCGGGCAGGCGGGCGCTCCTCCTGACGGAGGCACTGCTTCTTCGGACACCCGCCTTCCCCACCCGGGTGCCCTCGAAGACTCCGACGGAGGCGCGGACGCCCGCCCTCCCCTCACCGAAGCCGCTGATGGCGGCCCCGACGCGGGCCCGGGCCTCCCGGGGCTGGAAGACCCGCTGGCGCAGGGCCTCCCAGGGCCGGGAGATCTCAAGCGACTCGACTTCCGCGGCGGCGAGCCGCGCATCCCCATCCGGCTGATGGAGGGCCGGCGCGAGGTGACGTTCTCCTCGCGGGGCCGCATGCGCCTGCGCTTCGGAGGGCCCGACGACAAGGTGCTGGACGCGGCGGCGGGCACGCGCTGGTCGGTGCGCGTGACGCAGGGAGAGCCGGCGGTGCTCACCGCGCGCGTGCAGCTGGGCGAGTTCCGCATCGCCGACCGCGAGGGGTTGAGCGCGGCCCAGGAGGTGTGGCGCACACGAGGCATCGCGGTGCGCGCGCACGTGCTCGGCGCGGTGTACGGCATCGCCGGCAAGGTCATCGACAACCGGCGCTACCTGCTGCTGGTGGACGAGGCGCTTCCTCCCGACGCCGCCAGCCGCAAGCAGGCCCAACTGCTGCGCGAGTACGGCGTGCGGACGACGCTCTTCGAGGAGGTGCGCACCCCGGCGAGCGCCATCCTCGAGCTACGGGATGAATCCGGCATGGTGGTGGGGCTGGCGCAGGACCGGCTGGACGCGGAGACGCCGGACGGCGCGGGCTTCGACGTGCGGCAGGTGGAGTACGGCGTGGGCTACGACTTCCACGGCTTCGAGGACCGCACCTTCCGGGGCGCCCTTCAGCTGGTGGTGGACCGCGCCGGCACGCTGGCGGTGGTGAACGTCGTCCCCCTGGAGGATTTGCTCAAGGGCCTGGTGCCGTCCGAAATCTTCGCGCGCGCCCACCCGGAGGCGCTCAAGGCGCAGGCCGTCACCGCCCGGGGCGAGCTGCTGGCCAAGGTGGGCATCAAGCACCTGGCGGACCCGTACCTGCTCTGTTCGGAGCAGCACTGCGCGGTGTACCGGGGGCGCACCGGCGAGGTGGCCAGCACCACCGCCGCCGTGGAGGCCACCCGGGGTGAGGGGCTCTTCAGCCAGGACGGGCGGCTGGTGGACTCCGTCTACAGCGCGGTGTGCGGCGGCCACACGGAGGACAACGACGTGGTGTGGGGCGGCCCCCCGGACCCCAGCCTGCGCGGGCGCCCGGACGTGCTGCCCTCGGCGGGCCGCTACCCGCTGCCGGCGCACCTGGAGGAGTGGCTCGCGACCACCGATTTGCCGGCCGCCTGCCGGCTGTCCAGCTTCGCGCAGCCCAGCAAGTTCCGGTGGGAGAAGCGCTTCACGGCCGACCAGGTGAACGCCCTCACCCGCCACCTGGGCATCGGTCGGGTGCAGGCCCTGGCCTTCTCCGAGCGCGGGGTGTCCGGGCGGGCCCGGGTGCTGACGCTGTCCGGAGACCAGGGGGCCACGCAGATTCGGGGCGAACTGAACATCCGCCGCCTCTTCGGGATGCTCAACAGCAGCATGGCGGTGGTGGAGGCCGAGCGGGACGTCGAGGGCCAGATTACCGGCTGGCTTTTCCGTGGCGGCGGGTGGGGCCACGGAGTAGGGATGTGCCAGACAGGCGCCATTGGCCGGGCGGAGGCCGGGCAGCGCTACCAGGACATCCTCCGTCACTACTTCAACGGCGCCGAGGTGGCCCCCATTTATTGAGATCGAAGGGGGGCGCTCATGCGTACCAGTGCACGTCTCGCGAATCTCCTCCCCTGCCCGCCTGTTCTGCCGCGAACGGGACGGGACTAGACCGCCGGCCCGGAGGTTTATCATCGCGCCGTGAGCACGGGTTCTTCTCCTGAAGATTGGCGCCGCCGGAGGCGGCAGGGCTCCCCGTGGCGCGTCGTCGCCGCGGTGGTGCTCGCCCTCCTGTTGCACGGCGCCTACCTGGGGGCCGTGCTGCTCACGGGCAGCCTCGCGCCCTCCAAGGACAAGCGGCCCGCGAAGCCCACCTCCGTGGCCGTCCGTCCGCTCACCGCCGAGCAGTGGGCGAAGAACCGGGGGCCAGTGGACCCGCGCTCCAAGTCGCAGGTGTCCGAGCGTCCCCGCGTCAAGGAGAAGAAGGAAGAGGAGAAGAAGCCCGAGGACAAGCCCAAGGGCCAGGTGGTGGACGTCGCGCCGGGCAACGACCAGGTGGACCCGAACGCGAAGTACCTCGCCGAGAGCGACAACCGGGTGAACAAGGAGACGCGCGCCCGGGAGCAGACGCCCTTCTACCGCAACGCCATGCCGCAGCGGACGGCGCCGCAGGCCCAGGAAGGCGCGGACGCGCGCCAGGAGCAGGCGCCGCGCATCGCCGGCAACAACGGCCTGGGCAACGACGAGAAGCCCGCGTCCGAGGCCCGCCAGAAGTCCACCCTCGAACTCCCCGACGCGCGCCGCAAGAACGAGGTGGCCGTGAAGACGGACCCCAACACGCGGGGGCCGGGCGTCGTGGTGAACAACCAGAACGAGAGCGACGAGATGGTGGGCAACTCCAAGCGCCTGAAAATCCAGCCGGGCGTGGGGGGCGAAGAGGAGGGCTCGGCCGGGCGCGCGGGCGCGCCGGGCATGGCCGCGCTGCAGCCCTCGCGCGCCGTCATGGACAAGGTGCTGGGCGCCGCCCCCAATGACCACCTGGACGAGGCGGACGAGGGCGACGCCACCCTCCTCAACACGCGCGAGTGGAAGTACGCCAGCTTCTTCAACCGCGTGAAGCAGAGCGTGGGCATGCACTGGAACCCCAACGAGCAGATGCGCCGGAGGGACCCCACCGGTGCGACGTTCGCGGGGAAGGACCGGTACACGCTGCTGACGATTACGCTCGACGAGAAGGGCCAGTTGAAGGACGTCCAGGTGGAGAAGAGCAGCGGCCTGGACTTCCTGGACCTGGAGGCCGTGTCCTCCTTCAAGCGCGCGCAGCCCTTCCCCAACCCGCCGCCGGGCCTGTTGAGCCAGGACGCGGAGGTGAAGTTCCAGTTCGGCTTCTTCATGGAGATGGGCGGCGGCCCGCGCATGCGGCTGTTCCGCGGGCCGAACTGAGCGCGTACCGGTGAGCATCCAGCCTCACGAGTTCCTCGCGGCCGGACGGGCTTCCCACTACCCTGCCGCGCCGTGGAAACGCCCATCCTCGACCGCAGCCTCGCCCTGCAGCAGCGCAACCGGAAGGTCCGCCTCGTCCTGCTGGCCATCCTGGGAGCCAACTGGGTGGTGGCCGCCACCAAGCTCGGCTTCGGCCTGCTCAGCCAGTCCGCGTCAGTGACGGCGGACGGGCTGCACTCCTTCATCGACGGCGGCTCCAACGTGCTGGGCCTCGTGGCCATGGGCGTCGCGTCGCGCCCGGCGGACGAGGACCACCCCTACGGGCACGGCAAGTTCGAGGCGCTCGCGTCGCTGGGCATCGGCGCCATGATTGGCATCGGCATGCTGGAGCTGGGGCGCATGGCGCTCGACTCGCTGCTGCACGACAAGCACCCGCAGGTGACGGCGACGATGGCGGGCGTCATGGCCTTCACCCTCGTGGTGAACATGGTGGTGACGCGGGTGGAGCGGCACTACGGGCACAAGTACAAGAGCTCCCTGCTGCTGGCGGACGCGAGCCACACGATGTCCGACGTCTACGTCACCCTCGCTGTCCTCGCATCGCTGTTGCTGGTGTGGCTGGGTTACCCGCGCGCGGACGGGGTGATTGCCCTGGGCGTCATGGTCTTCGTGGCGTGGGTGGCGTACGGCATCGTCCGGCACTCGGTGGGCATCCTCTCCGACACCGCGCGCCTGGACCCGGTGGACGTGGCGCGGCGGACCATGGGGGTGACGGGCGTGCGCTCCTGCCGCAACGTGCGCAGCCGCGGCATGGAGGAGAGCGTCTACGTGGACCTCAAGATTGAAGTGGACCCGCTCCTGTCCACCGCCCAGGCCCACGAGGTGGCGGACCAGGTGGAGACGCTGTTGCAGGAGGCCTACCCGCAGGTGGTGGACGTGGTCGTCCATGTCGAGCCGGCGAGCGCCACGCCTTCCCGCGCGTAGCGCTGTCCGGACCTCACCCTCCCCTTCCTCGCGCCACGTCCTTGTCGAGCGCGCCGGAGACGACGTCGAGCAGCGTGTCCAGCTTGAAGGGCTTGGCGAGGAAGCCCGCCACGCCGTGTCCCTGGAGTACCGAGCGCGAGGCGGAGGTCATCACCACCACCGGGACGTGTTGAATCGTCGCGTCCAGGGCCTTGGCCGTGAGGAAGGCAGTGCCGTCCATCAGCGGCATCATCATGTCCAGGAGCACGAGGTCCGGGCTCTTCTCCGCCAGCAGCCGCAGCGCGTCCTGGCCGTTGCGGGCGTACAGGGCCTCGTAGCCCTCGTCCTCCAGCACCTCGCACAGGGTGGCCGCGAGGATGTCTTCGTCCTCCACGACGAGGATGCGGCTCATCGCTGCTTCCTCCCTCGGGAGCGACTGGAGACCTTCTTCTTCGCCGACGGACGGCGTGAGCCGCGGGTCCGGTCCGGCCCCTGGGGGTCCGGCGGGCTGTCCGGTTCTCGCACCTCCACGCCCCGCGAGGAGATGGCCAGCTCGCGCAGGCGCGGGTCATTGTCGCTGTCGCGCATCTTCAGCACCGAGATGCGCCGGTGCAGACAGTCCTCCACCTCGAACAGGCGCAGGAACAGGATGTTGTCGCAGAGGGACTCCACGCCGCGCATGGGCGAGTGCAGCTCGGGCCCGAACAGCTCATCGGGGTGCTGGGTCAGCAGCACGGTGACCTCCCTGTCGCGCAGGGAATTGAGGAGCGCGGCCATGAAGCGCGGGGCGCGCTCCGGGTCCATGGACTCGCGGGCGAAGGGCTCCAGGCCGTCCAGGAAGATGCGCCGGTAGTGGTGCGTGTCCACCATTTCGAGGAGCTCCTGCGCCATGGCGTCCGGCAGCGTCTCCACCGGCGCGCGCGTCTCCAGGCGCAGCGCGCCGGACTCCACCAGGGCCCGCAGCGGGAGCCCCACCGAGTCCGCCTTGCGCAGCAACTGCCCGCTTCGCTCCGAGAAGCCGAAGTACAGGCCCGTCTCGCCGCGCCGCGCGCCCTCCACCAGGAAGTGCAGCCCCAGCAGCGTCTTGCCGCAGCCCGGGCTGCCCATCACCAGCGTGGACGACAGCGTGACGAGCCCTCCGCCGCACATGGCATCCAGCCCGGGGATGCCCCACCGCGAGCGCCGGTCCGGGTCGGCGACCTTCTCGGGGTTGTTCGGGTTGAGCGCCTCGTAGCGGGGGAAGACGGAGACTCCATGCTCGTTGATGCGGTACGCGTGCCGGCCCGGCAGGTTGTTGCTGCCCCGGAACTTCACCACCTCCAGGGCGCGGGAGACCTTCAGCCCCGCCCGCTCCGTGGTGAGGGAGAGGATGCCGTCCGCCATGACGTGCTCGACGTCCGTCCCCTTCCCCTCCTCGGAGCTGAGGAGGAAGGTGGTGCAGTCCATGAGTCCGGCCCGCGACGACAGGGACTGGAGGAACTCGCGCAGCGCCACGTGCGCGCGGATGTGCTCGCGCACCACGGAGAACCCGTCGATGACGAGCAGCCGCGCGGCCTTGTCCCTCATCACCTGGGTGAGCAGCTCCAGCAGCCCCTGCGCGCCGCCCGTCTTCAGCGCGTCCACGCCGCTGAGGTAGTGGACGCGCGTGCCCACCATCTCCGCGTCGAAGAACTCCAGTGAGCGCAGGTGGAGCACCATCCGCCCATGCGTCTCGGCGAGCATCGTCACGTAGACGGCGGGCTCACCCTTCTGCGCCAACCTGAAGCACATCTGGTTGGCGAGCGTCGTCTTCCCGGTGCCCGGCGGCCCGGTGAGGATGTAGAGCCCTCCGCGCAGCCAGCCTCCGTCGAGGATCTGGTCCAGATAGGGAGTGCTGCTCGAAAGCCGGGTGTCCTCCGCTGCGAGGGGAGGGTTGTGGTCCACACGTTGCTCCTTCGTCCACCCACACTGTCACCCACCAGACGATGAGCATTCGCGCGAGCACCCCTCTGGTGCCGCCCGTCACCCGGGCGTGACGGCAACCCACTGACGGCCCGGCCGCGAAGCAGGCAGGCCAGCGACCTGACAGCGCTCTGGAAAAGACGAGGGCCGCCTCCCCACGAAGGGGAGACGGCCCGGGTACTTCAGGGGCGCCGTGCGAGGCGTCAGGCCACCGCGGCCTTCGGCTCCTCCGCCATGTAGTCCTCGATGGGCGGGCACGAGCACACCAGCTTGCGGTCACCGAGCACGTTGTTCAGGCGACCCACGGACGGCCAGAACTTGTTCTCGCGCACCCACGCGACGGGGAACACGGCCAGCTCGCGCGAGTAGGGACGGTTCCACTCCGGGCCGGTGATGACGCGCGCGGTGTGGGGGGCGTTCTTCAGGACGTTGTTGTCCTTCGGCATGCGCCCCTCCTCGATGTCGCGAATCTCCTGGCGGATGTGAATCATCGCGTCGCAGAAACGGTCCAGCTCTGCCTTGGACTCGCTCTCCGTGGGCTCGATCATCAGCGTGCCCGCCACCGGGAAGGACACCGTGGGCGCGTGGAAGCCGTAGTCCATGAGGCGCTTGGCCACGTCCTCCACCTCCACGCCGGAGGTCTTCTTGAGCTGGCGCAGGTCGACGATGCACTCGTGCGCCACCTTGCCGCGCTTGCCGCGGTACAGCACCGGGTAGTGCGGCTGCAGCCGCTCGGCGATGTAGTTGGCGTTGAGGATGGCCAGCTTCGTGGCCTGGGTGAGGCCCTCGCCGCCCATCATCGTCGCGTACATCCACGAGATGAGCAGGATGCTGGCGCTGCCCCACGGCGCGGCGGAGATGGCGCCGATGGCCTCCGCGCCGCCCGTCTGGATGACGGGGTGGCCGGGGAGGAACTTCACCAGGTGGCTCGCCACGCAGATGGGGCCCATGCCCGGGCCGCCACCGCCGTGGGGGATGCAGAACGTCTTGTGCAGGTTGATGTGGCAGACGTCCGCGCCGACGAGGCCCGGAGCGGTGAGCCCCACCTGGGCGTTGAGGTTGGCGCCGTCCATGTACACCTGGCCGCCGCGCTCGTGGACGATGGAGCAGATCTCCTTGATGTCCTCCTCGAACACGCCGTGGGTGGACGGGTACGTCACCATCAGCGCCGCGAGCTTGTCCTTGTGCTCGTCCGCCTTGGCGCGCAGGTCCGTGAGGTCGATGTTGCCGTCCTCGTCGCACTTGGTGACGACGACCTTGTAGCCCGCCATCACCGCCGAGGCCGGGTTGGTGCCGTGCGCGGAGGACGGAATCAGGCACACGTCGCGGTGCGCCTGGCCGCGGCTCTGGTGGTACGCGCGGATGACGAGCAGACCCGCGTACTCACCCTGGCTGCCCGCGTTGGGCTGCAGCGAGCAGCCGGCGAAGCCCGTCACCTGCGTGAGCATGTGCTCCAGCTGCTCGAAGATGACCTTGTAGCCGGCCGCCTGCGAGGTGGGGGCGAAGGGGTGCAGCTTGCCGAACTGCGGCCACGTCACCGGAATCATCTCCGCGGTGGCGTTGAGCTTCATGGTGCAGCTGCCCAGCGGAATCATCGAGTGCGTGAGGGACAGGTCCTTCGCCTCGAGCCGCCGGATGTAGCGCAGCATCTCCGTCTCGGAGTGGTAGCTGTTGAAGACGGCGTGCGTGAGGTACTCGCTGGTGCGGCGCAGGGCCGGCTCCACCGGCGTCTCCACGTTGCCGCCCAGCTCCTCCAGCGACGGGGCGGTGGCCTTGCCCGCGCCGGTGGCGAACGCCGCGAGGATGGACTCCACGTCCGCGGGCCGCGTCGTCTCGTCCAGCGACACGCCCAGCGTCTTCTCGTCGATGCGGCGGAAGTTCATCCGCGACGCCTCGGAGGCGGCGAGCACCGCGCGCACGTGCGCGGACGTCATCTCCACGCGCAGCGTGTCGAAGTACTGCTCGTGCTTCACCTTGAGACCCAGCTTCGCGAGGCCGCGCGCCAGCACCACGGTGAGGCCGTGCACGCGCTCGGCGATGGCCTTCAGGCCCTTGGGCCCGTGGTAGACGGCGTACATGCTGGCGATGACGGCCAGCAGCACCTGCGCGGTGCAGATGTTGCTCGTGGCCTTCTCGCGGCGGATGTGCTGCTCGCGCGTCTGCAGCGCCATGCGCAGCGCGCGGCGGCCCTGCGCGTCCTCGGACACGCCGATGATGCGGCCCGGCATCACGCGGGTGTACGCATTCTTCGTGGCGAAGTAGCCCGCGTGCGGACCGCCATAGCCCATGGGGACGCCGAAGCGCTGGGCGCTGCCCACCGCCACGTCCGCGCCGAACTCGCCCGGAGGCGTCAGCAGCGCGAGGCTCAAGAGGTCCGCGGCGACGACGAGCAGGCCGCCCGCCGCGTGCACCTTGTCCGCGAAGGCGCGGTAGTCGTGCACCACGCCGTCGGTGGCCGGGTACTGCACCAGCGCGCCCACGAACTTCTTCGAGCCCAGGTCCACCGTGCGGTGATCGCCGACGACAATCTGCACGCCCAGCGGCTCGGCGCGGGTGCGCACCACGTCCACCGTCTGCGGGTGGCAGCCCTCGGACACGAAGAAGGCGATGCCCTGCCCGTCACCCTTCTGGTGCACGGCCAGCGCCATGGCCTCGGCGGCGGCGGTGCCCTCGTCGAGCAGCGAGGCGTTGGCGACCTCCAGCCCCGTCAGGTCCATGACCATCGTCTGGAAGTTGAGCAGCGCCTCCAGCCGGCCCTGGGCAATCTCCGCCTGGTACGGCGTGTACTGCGTGTACCAGCCCGGGTTCTGGAAGATGTTCCGGAGGATGACGTTCGGGGTGTGGGTGTCGCTGTAGCCCATCCCGATGTACGAGCGGAACACCTGGTTCTTCGCCGCAATCGCCTCCAGTTGCGCGAGCAGCTCGTGCTCACCGCGCGGGGGCGCGAGCTTGAGCGGCTCCTTGGAGCGGATGGCCGGGGGGACGGCCTGCTCGATGAACGCATCCAGCGAGGTGACGCCCAGCGCGGACAGCATCTGCTTCAGCTCATGCTCGTCCGGTCCGTTGTGACGGCCGGCGAACGACTCCTGGTACTTCCAATTCAAGGACATGGCAGTCGGGCTCGCGTGCGAGTCGTGAGTCGAAAAAATCGAGGACCGTCACTAACAGCGAAGGGGCGGCGTTTCCGTGCTACGCGCTCTTGAGCAGGTTGCCGTACGCGGTGGCGTCCATGAGCGCGTCCACCTGCTTGGGGTCCGACAGCTCGACCTCGACAATCCAGCCCGCCCCATAGGGGTCCGTGTTCACGGTGGAGGGGTTGTCCGCCAGGGCGTCGTTCACCTTCACCACCGTGCCCGTCACCGGCGAGTACAGCTCCGACACCGCCTTGGTGGACTCGATGACGCCGAACTGCTTGCCCTCGGTGATGGTGGCGCCCAGCTTGGGCAGCTCCACGTACACCACGTCACCCAGCGCCTCCTGGGCGTGCGCGGTGACACCCACCACCACCACCTTGCCCTGGACGCGGGCCCACTCGTGCTCCTTGGTGTACTTCAGGTCGCCGGGAATCGTATCGGCCATGTCGTTGCTCCTCAAATGGGGCTGGAGGTTTCAGGGCTTCTTGTAGAACGGCGTCTTCACCACCACGGCGGGCACGGCGCGGCCGCGGATGTCCACGTCGAAGGTGGAGCCCTCCGCGGAGAGCTCGGTGGGCACGTAGCCAATGCCAATGGCCTTCTTCACCGACGGGCCCATGGTGCCGCTCGTCACCTCGCCCACCGGCTTGCCGTCCTTGTGGATGGCGTAGCCGTGGCGGGGGATGCCGCTGCCCGTGACTTCGAAGCCCACCAGCTTGCGCTTCACGCCCGCGGCCTTCTGCGCCACCAGCGCGTCCTTGCCAATGAAGGTGGCCTTGTCGAGCTTCACGATCCAGCCCAGGCCCGCCTCGAGCGCGGTGTGCTTGTCGTCGATGTCGTTGCCGTAGAGCGCGTACTTCATCTCCGTGCGCAGGCTGTCGCGAGCGCCCAGGCCGCACGGCTTCACGCCGTCCTGCTGGCCTTCGGTGAGCAGCGCGTCCCAGAGCTTCACCGCGTCGTCCGGCGCGCAGTACAGCTCGAAGCCGTCCTCACCCGTGTAGCCGGTGCGGGAGATGACGCTCTTCACGCCCGCCACCTCGCCCTCGGCGAAGCGGTAGGTGCCAATCTTGGAGGTGTCCGTCTTCGTCAGGCGCTGCACCAGGCCGGCTGCCTTGGGGCCCTGCACGGCGATCTGCGCGAAGTCGTCCCCGCGGTCCACGGGCTTCACGCCCTTGGCGTGCTCCTTCATCCAGGCGAAGTCCTTCTCGCGGTTGCTGGAGTTGACGCAGATGAAGATGCTCTCGGGGCTGAAGCGGTAGACGACGATGTCGTCGACGAAGGTGCCCTTCTCGTCGAGCAGGCCCGCGTAGACGGCCTGCCCGTCGGAGATGCGGGCGAGGTCGTTGGAGATGAGGGCGTTGACCGTCTCGAGGGCGCCGGGGCCGGAGAACTCCACCTCGCCCATGTGGGAGACGTCGAACAGGCCGACGGCGGTGCGCACGGCTTCATGCTCGCCGATGACGGACGAGTATTGGACCGGCATGTCCCAACCCACGAAGTCGACCATCCGAGCACCCAACTTGCGGTGGGCCTCGTTGAGGGGCGTACGCCGGGCCATCAATCTCTCCTGGAGGGGGTGTGGAAAACGGCGCGGACTATAGCCGCGAGACTTCGCCAATCAAGGCCGACGGGGAACGTCTACACTGGGGGCGACATGAAGATTCGTAATCGGTTGAATCCATCCAACCCCTGCTTCTCCTTCGAGTTCTTCCCACCGAAGACGGACGAGGGCGTGGCCAACCTCCTCAAGGCGCTCGAGGACCTGGCGCCCCTTCAGCCCGGCTTCGTGTCGGTGACCTACGGAGCGGGCGGGAGTACGCGGGACAGGACGGTGGAGCTCGTCACCCGCATCAAGAAGGAGACGGGCATCGAGGCCATGGCGCACCTGACGTGCGTGGGCCACACGCGGGATGAGTTGCGCGAGCTGCTCAAGCGGCTGGCGGAGGCGAAGCTGGACAACCTGCTGGTGCTGCGCGGAGACCCGCCGCAGGGCGAGAAGACCTTCGTGCCGCCCGCGGGCGGGTTCCAGTTCGCCTCGGAGCTGGTGCGATTCATCCGAGAAGAGGATTTCAACTTCTGCCTCGGAGGCGCGTGTTATCCGGAGGGCCACGTCGAGACGGTGTCCCGTGACGACGACCTGCGTCATCTGAAGGAGAAGGTCGACGCGGGGCTGGACTTCGTGGTGACGCAGCTCTTCTTCGACAACGCCTTCTTCTTCGACTTCGTGGAGCGGGCACGGCGCGCGGGCATCAACGTCCCCATCGTCCCCGGCATCATGCCCATCACGAACTACGAGCAGCTCCAGCGCTTCACGCGGATGTGCGGAGCCACCGTGCCCATGCGGCTGGCGCTGCAGTTGGAGCGGGTGAAGGACCAGCCGGACGCGCTGGTGCAGCTCGGCGTGGCGCACGCGACGGTGCAGTGCATGGAATTGCTCGCGCGCGGCGTGCCCGGCATCCACTTCTACACGCTCAACAAGTCCCCGGCGACGCGGATGATTGTGAGCGCCCTGAGAGCCCGTTCATGAGTGGCCCTGGAATCCAGCTCCCCCCCGATGACCCCCGCATCAAGATCCTGAACATCATCCGGCCGCCCGCGTTCTTCCTCTTGTGCGCGGGCTCGCTGTCCATCCTGTTCAACGTGCTGCAGGTGGTGCTGTTCATCTTCAAGATTCCCTCGCCCTTCGCGCCCGCCGAGGCGGCGCAGGCCGGCGGCGTCTTCGAGCTGTCGTGGTACTTCGTGCTCTCGGTGACGGCGGCCATCCTGTGCGGCACGCTCGCCGTCTGGGCGGCGCTGAGCGCGATGCAGCTCAAGGGCTACGGCCTGGCCACCCTGGGCGCCATCACCGCCCTCTTCCCCTCGCTGCCGGCGTGCTTCATCAGTGTGCCGGTGGCGGTGTGGATGCTCTTCACGCTGCGCCGCGACGGAGTGCGCGAAGCCTTCCGGAACTGAAAGCCAGGCGCACGAAGTGCTCACGCTCATCAACGGTGAGCACGGCGCGTGGGGCGCGAGCGCGGCGATGCCGGGGGACGTGCTGGACGTCTATCGCGCGGAGGCGAGCAGCTTCTTCATCAGCGGCTCGACCAGTTCCTGCCCACGCAGCGCCGAGCGCCACCGCTCCGGAATCCCCTGCACGCCGTGGATGAGCCCGGCGATTCCGCCGGCCACCGCCGCCGTGGTGTCCGTGTCGTGCCCCAGCCGGATGGCCGCCTTCACCACGCCCTCGTAGTCGCGCCCCGCCGCCACGCACTGCCGCGCCGAGCGCAGGCAGTCCACCACGTACCCGGTGCCATTGCCCGGCGAGTCCTCCGCATCCGGCCGCGCGATGTACGTGTCCAGCTCCGTGCGGGCCTCGAAGCCCTCCGGATACAACTCACGGAAGGTGGCCAGCGCGTCCGCCCACGGGTCCGCGGCGCCTTCCAGGATGCGGCGGGCCCACAGGCAATACACCGCGCAGCACGCCTGCGAGCGCATGTGCCCATGCGTCACCCGTGACTGCGCCATCGCATCCGAGGCGAGCTTCGCGTCATCGCCCTGATGCCAGAGCGCCATCGGCAACACGCGCATCAGCGAGCCATTGCCGTTGTCCCGCTCCCCCTTCGGGCCGGACATCAGCGCGGGCGTTCCGGCGCGGAAGTGCGCCAGCGCATTGCCCGTCTGGATGCCCACGTCGAACACCTTGCCGTCCACGGCGAGGTAGCCCCACTCGTACCAGTTCACCAACCGCCGCCCGAGGTCCTCCAGGTCCAGGTGGCCGTGGTACAGCAGCGAGTCCAGCAGGCACAGCGCATGCGCCCCGTCATCGGACCAGGTACCCGGCGGCACCCCGTCATGCGCGCGCTGGAAGCCGGCGGGCGGCTCGAAGTCGATGGCCTCGGCGGGGGGAAGCTGCTGCGGCGAATGGAACTCGTAGGGCACCCCGAGCGCGTCCCCAATCAGCAGCCCGTACACCCCACCTGAGATTCGCTCCTCGCGCGTCGGCATGACTGAACCCTCCCCTTCCCCGCTGTCGGGGACTCGGGTCCAAAACCTAGCAGCGCGGCCCTCGAATATCTGAGCCTTCCGGCTGCGGGTGTCAGTTTCCCGGATGCGGCCGGGCGGGCCCGCGCTCGGGGCAGCCGGTGGCATGCGACATGAAGCATGATGGGCCCATGCGAATGCTCATGCTCGTCACGCTCTCCGTGGGACTGCTTGCCGGCTGTGGCGGTTCCCGGACCCGCGACAACTCCAGCGTCCCCGAGGGGGCCGTCTGTCAGTCCAGTGCACAATGCGCCATTGACTTCGCGTGCCTGGGCTGTGCGAACGAAGACGCGCACTGCATCGCCGGGTGCGAGCGCGACTCGGACTGTTCCGAGGGACACTGCGAGAAACAAACGTGCATCACCTGCCCCTGCCCGGGTCGCTGTGAGCAGTAGCGGCAGCTCCGGGTCGTGAAGCGGACGGAGCTTACTGCCCCTCCGTCACGGGTTCTGTCAGCGCGCGAAGGGAAGCCCGAACCCGGGAGCGATACCCGCCCCGGGTAGGCCTGCCCACCGTTGCGCGGACCCGCGTCGGGTCGGGAGGCGGACCGGCATGACGATGAAGAACCTCCGGGGTGCGGTGATGGTGGGAGCCCTGGTGTCCGTCTCGCTCGCGGGCGGTGGATGCGTGAAGGAAAGGGCCCAGGAGACGGGCAGCACGCGCGCCACGGCTCCGGGAAGCGGCGGCGCCACCGCGAACGCGGAGCCTGGCTCCGGCGCGAGTGACAAGCGAAGGGGCGGCTCGGGCACGGCCGGTTCCCTCGGTGCTCATGGGTCCGGCACGCATGGCTCGGGCGCGGGTGGCACCATCATGGGCGGCGGCGCGGCGACGGGTGGCAGCTCGTACACGGGCGGAGACAGCATGCGCGGTGGCGTCGAGTGAGCTGAGCCCGCGCACACCTCGACGCCGCGAAGCATGTCCCGGAGCGCAGCACCGCGTCCTTCCGTGGACGCATCACGCATCACCTGCGTCCGCCCTCCTACAGCGCCAGGCCGCTGCCCCGGAGGACAGGTGGGAGCCCGGCGCGCTGCGCCCCATCTCCTTCCCTGTCACCGGTGACAGGAGCGGGCCTTGCGAACACACGGGCGGACATGGCCGGGAGTGCTGGCGCTGGGCCTGGCGCTGGCGGGCCTGTCCGCGCTCGCCGGCCCCCAGGTGTACGGCGAGAGCCTCATGCTCAAGGTGCACCCGGAAACGCAGCCTCGCGCGGCGGCCCCCGTGGAGCTGCTCGGCGCGCGCAACGAGGCCCTGGGCTTCCAGGTGGTGATTCACGGCGGAGACACCGGTGCGGCGGAAGTGACGGCCCGGTTCGAGGCACTCGTGGGGCCCACGTTCATCGGGGTCCGCCAGCTCACGCTGTACCGGCAGGACTTCCTGGACATCGCCATCCCCTCGGATGTCGCCATCGCACCGGGCCGGTGGCCGGATGCGCTCATCCCCGCGGTGGACGAGGTCGCCGGAGAGCCACGCAACGCCTTTCCCTTCGACGTCCCCCCGAACGAGGCCCGGGCCCTCTGGGTGGACGTGCTCGTGCCGGAGGACGCACCCTCCGGGCGCTACGAGGGCTCGGTGGAAGTCCAGGCCCGGGGAGGCTTCACCGCCTCCGTCCCCGTGACGCTCAACGTCGTCGACTTCACCCTCCCGAGCACGCCGTCCTATCCCACGTCCTTCGGCCTCGGGTCGGACCAGGTCTGCGAGGCGCACACCGGGCGAAAGGACTGCGGAGGTGACACCGTGCGCTTGGAGTTGCTCGAGCGATACGCCCGGCTGGCGCTCGACCACCGCTTCACGCTCTCCAACGTGCTGGTCCTCCAGCCGGAAGTGGGGCCCTGGGAGCAGTTCGACGCGGCGTATGCGCCCCTGCTGGACGGCACCGCGCCCACCCGACTGCGCGGCGCGAGGATGACGAGCGTCCGGTACCTGGGGCCCCTGGAGCCACAGGCCCTCTCCTCCTTCGTGGCCCACTTCTCCGCCCGTGGCTGGCTCGGGCGCGCGTACGACTACACCGGGGACGAGCCCCCACTCTTCAGCTCGTTCGACGAGGTCCGCGCACGAGCCACCGCGATCGAGCACGCCGCGCCGGAGTTGCTCCGAATGGTGACCACCACGCTGCCGGCGGCGCGCACCCATGGGGTGGACGGGCTCATCAGCCGCATGTCGGTCCTCATCCAGCGCATCACTCCGGCGGGAGTCCTGTTCGACGCGGACGCGTCACGGGCGGACTACGACGCCTTCCTCGCGCGGCCCGGCACGTCGCTCTGGCTGTATCAGAGCTGCACCAGCCACGGCTGTACCGGAATCCTGCCCGCCGGGCAGCGCTGGCCGGCGTACACGGTGGACTCCCCGGCCAACCTCAACCGCGCCATGCCGTGGCTGGTGTTCCTCCTGCGCGCCTCGGGCGAGACGTACTACGACACCGGAGCGCGCCTGGCGACGGCGTGGACGAACCAGTTCTTCTACGGCGGCAATGGCGACGGGACGCTCTTCTACCCGGGCACGCCGGCGAGGATTGGCGGCCGCACGGACGTGCCGCTCCCGAGCCTCCGCCTCAAGCTGCTTCGCGCCGGCGTGCAGGACTACGAGTGGCTCATGCTCGTCGCGAACGGCGGCGACCCCGCGTTCGCCGAGCAGGTTGCCCTCGAGCTCGTCCCCTCGCCCAACCAGGTGTCGCTGGACCCCGTGGCCTTCGAGAACGCACGGGCCCGGCTCATCGAGCGGGCGGTGCAGCTCGTCCATGCCCTGCCCCCCGACCCCTCGGAGGTCGGGCCGGGCTCGTCGGACGGAACTGGCGCGTGCGGCTGTGAGGCCGGCAATCCCGGAGCAGCCCTGGCGGCGGGCCTGGGCACGCTCCTGTGGACGCTGAAGCGGCGGCGCTTCAGCGCCCGGTGATGCACCGCTGCCCCCCACTCGCACCGCGGCTCGGTTCCCATTCGCGCGGACCTGGGGTACGAGTCGTGGCAGGCGCCGCTATCGGAAGCTCGCGCCAGGACGTGGCCATGCCCAAGCGCCCCACCCTACGGGAAATCGAGACCGTCCTCCGGACCCCGTACCACGAGCGCTCGAACCTGCTGGAGGTCCTCAAGTTGCTCCCGGACGACGTGGACCCCGCCCTGGCGGCCCGGGCCGCGGTGGGGCTCATCGGCGACAGCTACCACCCGACCTGGCTCTTCGCGCGGACGTGCCGGCGCCTGCCGGTGCCCGTCATCCGCGCCGGCCTGGCGCTGCTCGAGGCGGACCGGAGGCCCCACGCGTTCATCATCCGCGAGTACGTCCGGCGCGACGCGAAGGACGAAGTGCTCGCCGCCGACTGGGACGAGGCGCTGCAGGTGCTGCTCGGCCTGGAGTCGACGTACGCGTGGGGCTCGAAGCAGAAGCGGGCGAAGTTCCAGGCGTTGGCGGACCAGCCGCGCGTCCTCCAGGCCCTGCAGACGGCCGCCGTGGCGTGCGAGCAGGTGTCGCTGGACCTCCTGGCGGTGCTGGCCGCCGACGGCTCGGAGGCGTCGCTCGATGCGCTCATCCCGCACATCGAGCGCGCGGTGCGGCAGCAGGACTGGGAGCTGGACCGGCTCCAGGACCTGCGCACCCATGCGCGCTCCACGCCGGTGATGGAGGACCTGTTCTCGCGCATGAAGGCGTTGTTCGAGGCGCGGCAGGCCCGCTCACCCGCGCTCGGGCTCGCGAAGGAGCTGGGCTTCGGCGAGCCCGACGCCTTCTGGTTCCAGGTCCACATCTCGTCGCCCGCGTTCGACGGAGCCCCGGCCTATCAGCACCAGGTGCACCTGTCCGTCGACAGCCGCTCGGCGACGTGGTTCCACGTCTCCCTGTCCGCGTCCAACCCCGCCGACATGCTCCGCCCGCGAAGCACGTCCTTCAACAGCGACAAGGTGTACTGCGACGACCTGGGGCTGGGCACGTGCGTGCCGTCCGCCTTCCCGGCCTGGCTCGCGGCCTCGGCCGAGCGGCTGCGCACGCGGTGGAACTTCGACCAGCTGAGCCTGGGCACGAGCGTGCGCGGGAAGAAGCGCAACCAGCTGGAGCGCTGGCTGCGCGGGTAGCTCCGCCCGGGCGCGGGGGCGTCACTTCACGCCGCGCTCGGCCGCTTCCAGCGTGTTGCGGATGAGCATGGCGATGGTCATCGGCCCCACGCCGCCCGGCACGGGGGTGATGTACGAGGCGCGCTCGGCGGCCTTCGCGAACTCCACGTCGCCCACCAGCTTGCCGTCCGGCAGGCGGTTCATGCCCACGTCGATGACCACCGCGCCGGGCTTGATCCACTCGCCCTTGACGAGCTCCTTCACGCCCACCGCCACGACGACGATGTCCGCGCCCTCCACCTCGCGGCGCACGTCGCTCTTGCTGTGGGCGATGGTCACCGTGGCGTTCTTCTGGAGCAGCATCAGCGCCATGGGCTTGCCGACGATGTTGCTGCGCCCCACCACCACCGCGCGCTTGCCGGCCGGGTCGCAGCCAATCTCCTCCAGCAGCCGCATGATGCCGTAGGGCGTGCACGCGCGCGTCGCGGGCCGGCCCAGCAGCAGGTTGCCGGCGTTCATCGGGTGGAAGCCGTCCGCGTCCTTCTCCGGCTTCACCGCAGAGATGATGGCGTCCGCGTCGATGTGCTTGGGCAGCGGCAGCTGCACGAGGATGCCGTGCACCGCAGGGTCGTCGTTGAGCTGCCGAACCAGCGCGAGCAGCTCGTCCTGGGTGATGCTCGCGTCGCGGTGGTGCTCCCACGAGTTGAAGCCCACTTCCGCGGCGGCCTTCTTCTTCCCGCCGACGTAGACCTGGGACGCGGGGTCCTCGCCCACGCGCACCACGGCGAGCCCGGGGGTGATGCCGCGCTCCGCCTTGAGCCGGTCCACCTCCGCCTTCACCTCCGCCCGCACCCGCGCCGCCACTGCCTTGCCATCAATCAACTGGGCCATAATGCGGCGCACTCTATGCAAAACTCCCCGGCGGAAAGGGAGCGAAACCTCGGCCATGGGCGCGGGAAAAGTTCTGGGGGCGATTGTCGGGCTGGCGGTGGGCCTGCTCATCGGACACCCGCTCGCCATCGTCCTCCTTGCCGTCCTGGGAGGCTTCGTCGGCCACCGGCACGACGAGCAGCATTCCCAGTTCACCGAGACGTCGGACGTGCTCACCGACTTCCTCCCACCCGCCCCGCGCACCGTCGACGAGGGCCGCCCCGAGGACGGCAATCACGAGGCGCCCGTCGACGAGCTGACCCGCGACCTCTGCGCCCTCTTCATCGAGGTGGCCCACGCCGACGGTGACGTCCGCCGCGAGGAGGTGCGCGAGGTGCGCCTCTACTTCGAGAGCGTCCTCGGCTACGGCCCCGAGTCCCTGCAGCTCGTGCGCGGGCACCTCAAGGAGTTCCTCCACCGCCCCCCGGACCTGGACGCCGCCGCGCAGTCCTGCGGAGCGCAGCTTTCCCATGCCGACCGCCACCGGCTGCTCGACGCCCTCTTCGAGGTGGCGCTGGTGGACGGCGCCCTCCAGCGCTCCGAGCGCGAGGCGCTCCGCCGCGCGGCCCGGGGCCTGGACCTCTCCGAGGAGGACGAGCAGGCCATCGCCGCCCAGCACCTGGGCGAAGGCGACGACCACTACGCCGTGCTCGGCCTCACCCCCGAGGCCACAGACGCGGAGGTGAAGCGCGCCTTCCGGCAGCTCGCCGCCGAGCACCACCCCGACAAGGCCTCCCACGCCGGAAGGCGGGCCGCCGAGCAGGCCTCCCGCCGCTTCCAGGAGGTCCGGGACGCCTATGAAGAGATTCGGCGCCTGCGCGGACTGTAGCGCCGGGTTAAACCCAGGAATCCCATGAGCCAGAAGAAGAAGGACGAGGCGTTCCACAACAACCCCTTCAAGTCCGCCATCAAGGCGATGAAGGACCAGGAGAAGAAGGAGGCCCAGGACAAGGCCGCCGCCGCTGCCGCCGAGGCCGCGAAGCGCAAGGCCCCACCGCCCCCTCCCAAGGCGAAGAAGGGCCCCAAGCTCAGCGAGGCCGACGAGGCCGCCCTCTTCTATTCCGCCATGGACGGCGTGCAGCAGATCACCCACCGCGGCGAGGCCCCGGCGCCCAACCCGCGCCTGCCCGAGCTCATCGACGAGAATGCAGAGGCGCTCGCCGAGCTCTCGGAGCTCGTCGCGGGCCAGGGTGACTTCGACATCACCGGCGGCGACGAATACTTCGAGGGCGCGGGGCCGGGCATCGACCGGAACCTGCTGCGCTCGCTGCGCCGGGGCGACTTCTCCGTGCAGGGCCAGCTGGACCTGCACGGCATGACGCAGGCGGCGGCCCGGGACGCGGTGGAGCGTTTCCTGGCGGACAGCCGCCGCGCCAAGAAGCGGTGTGTGCTCATCGTTCACGGACGTGGGTTGAACTCCAAGGACCAGATTCCCGTGCTCAAGGAGAGCGTCCGCGCCTGGCTGTCCCAGAAGCGCGTGGGGAACATGGTGCTGGCGTTCGCCACCGCACGTCCGCAGGACGGGGGCGCCGGGGCGGTGTACGTCCTGCTCCGGCGGTAACCTTTACGCGCGCCCGGCACTGTGCATACATGCCGCCATGGCACGCGAACTCATCGACCTGCACATCCATGTGGGCGGCGCCGTTGCGCCCCACATCCTCTGGTCCATCGCCCATCAGCAGGGCTTCAAGCTCCCCGTCAAAAACTACTTCGACTTCGTGGAGCTCATCACCTCCCGACCCGGCAAGGTCGGGAGCCTCGACGACTACCTGAAGATCCTCCACACCTGGACGGAGAAGATTCAGTCGTCGCCGAGCGCGATTGAGCGCTCCGTCTACGAGGTCATCGGCAAGGAGTACCGCGGCAGCCGGGTGACGCAGATGGAGCTGCGCTTCAACCCGATGAAGCGCAACCTCAACTCCGAGCTGGACCTGGACCACATCATCCACGCCGCGCTGCGCGGCATGGACCGCGCGGTGCTGGAGTACGGCGTGAAGATGGGCCTCATCTTCTGCCTCGCCCGCGAGTTCGACCACAAGCTCAACAACATCATCGTGGACAAGGCCATCAAGTACCGCACCCGCGGCGTGTACGGCATCGACCTGGCCGGCACGGAGACCAACGCCATGGAGCTCAAGCCCGAGCGCGTGGCCGAGTACGAGGACCTCTTCGCGCGCGCCCGCAAGGCCGGCCTCAAGTGCACCGTGCACACCGGCGAGACGCGCGGCACCGGCGCCGAGGGCGTCATGTCCGTGGTGGAGAAGCTCAAGCCGCACCGCATCGGCCATGGCATCCGCGCCGCCTACGACGAGCACGCCATGAAGGTGCTGCGGGAGAACGACATCGTCCTGGAGCTGTGCCCCACGTCCAACCTGCACACCAAGGCGGTGGAGGGCGTGGAGGAGCTGCGCCACATCTGCCGCACCTTCTGGGACCGCAAGGTGAAGTTCACCATCAACACCGACGGCCCCTACCTGCTCGAGACGGACATGCGCCGGGAAATCGAAATCATCGAGCAGAACGGCATCCTCACGCCGGAGCAGGTGGACCAGACGCTCGCCTGGGCCCGGCAGGCCTCGTTCATCCCCGCCTGAGCGTGCCCATGTACGGACTCACCCGCTCGCTCCTCTTCCAGCTCTCCGCGGAGCGCGCGCACCGGCTGGGCATGGCCGGGCTGCACCAGCTCGGCCGCGCCCACGGCCTGTGCGAATCCATGCGCGCGAAGGCGCTGCGTGGCGCCACGCCGGGCATGGCCGTGGACGTCGCGGGCCTGCGCTTCGCCCACCCCGTGGCCCTGGCCGCCGGCCTGGACAAGGACGCCGAGGCGGTGGACGGCCTCTTCGCCTGCGGCTTCTCCGCGGTGGAGATTGGCACCCTCACGCCCCGGCCCCAGCCCGGCAACCCGACGCCGCGCCTGTTCCGCCTCCCGGAGCACCGCGCCGTCATCAACCGCATGGGCTTCAACAACCACGGCGCCACGGACGCCGCCACGCGCCTGCGCGCGCTCACGTGGCGCCCCGGCCCGCTGGGCGTCAACATCGGCAAGAACAAGGACACGCCGCTGGAGAAGGCGGTGGACGACTACGTGGCCTGCGTGGACGCGCTCGCGCCGCTGGGCGACTACGTGGTGGTGAATGCCTCGTCGCCCAACACGCCCGGCCTGCGCAAGCTGCAGGAGCCCGAGCAGCTGGGCCACCTGCTGCGCGCGGTGCAGGAGCGACTGGCCTCGGTGGCCCCCGGCAAGCCGCTGTTCCTGAAGATTGCCCCGGACCTCACGCCCGAGGCCGTGGACGAGGTGGTGGACGTGGTGCGCGCGTGCGGCCTCGCGGGCATCATCGCCACCAACACCACCATCGCCCGCCCCTTCGAGCACCCGCTGGCGAAGGAGGCGGGCGGCCTGTCCGGAGCGCCCGTGCGCGAGCCGGCCAACGCCGTCATCCGCCGCGCGTACCTGCGCAGCGGCGGCGCCCTGCCCATCATCGGCGTGGGCGGCGTCTTCACCGCCGAGGACGTGTACGAGAAGCTGCGCGCCGGTGCGTCCGTGGTGCAGGTCTACACGGGCTTCATCTACGAGGGGCCCGGCATGGTGGGCCGCATCCTCCCCGGCCTCGCCGCCCTGCTCGCCCGGGATGGCTTCAGCCAGGTGCGGGACGCCATTGGCGCCGAGCACCGGGGTAGCGGCGCGGCTGCCTCCCCGCCCGCCGCATAGACGAAGCCCCGGGTGCCTGAAGGGCCACCCGGGGCTTCGCGAAAAATGAGCGCTCGCCGGCGCCTTGGAGTTTCACCGGCGAGCGCCCCGGGCCCAGTGCTTGACGGGCCTCGAAAGCTATTCCTGGACCGTGAGCGAGCCGCTCACGGTGCTGATCTCGACTTCCTGGGAGCCGGCGCCGTAGCTCTTTTCCTTCGAGCCGAGCGCGACGGAACTCCCATTGAAACTTCCGCTGACGGAGCTGAATTCCACCTTCGCGTCCGCCTTGGCCGGCAGCTTCAGCCGGATATCCCCTGAAACGGTGCTCACAGAAGTAGTCACGACCTTCCGCGGTGCCAACACCACTTCACCATCTACGGCGCTGACCGAAATCCTTCGCTCGGAGCCGTTCACTTCCACACGGCCGTTGACGGCCGAAATCTCCTGCTCCCCAGTCACACCCGCCACGGACACCGTCGCGTTCACGACACTGACGTGAAGCTCCGTGCTCCGGGGCACCTTCACCGCGAACCGCACCTTCCCCAGGTCGCCCTTGCAGGAGTGCCGCTCCTCCTCGCACTTCCCGCAGCACACCTGCGCCCTCACCACGTCGCCTTCTTGGACGACTTCGACCTCGGTTTTGTTCCGGGCCGAGTCCGGGCCTTCCCGAACTACCTCAAATACCACGCTATTCCCGTCTACCGCATCCACCCGAACCGCGCCATCCACATTGGAGATATGGACCTCGGGAGTGCCATCCGTTTCAAACTTCCACGTCTGGGGTGTTGCCGGGGCAGCAGCCAGGATGACCAGGAGGGCGAGATGCATGGGTGGGTCCTCATGTAGGAGAGAGGCTTCCCTCCTTCCTACGTAGGGCCCGCCCTTCGATTTCGTCGACGGCGTGCGGAAGTATCCACGCCGGTCTGACATGCCTCAGGCGCCGGTGCCGCGCGCCACCTTCTGGTAGAGCGCGTCGTGCACCCGGATCATCTTGTCCAGGGACAACTCCCTCGCCACGAAGTCCCGCGCGGCCCGGCCCATGGCTCTTGCCTTCTCTGGATTCGAGAGGAGCTGGGCAAACGACTGGGCGAGCTGGGAGGGCTGCTCGGGTTGCACGATGAGGCCGCGCACGCCGTCCTGGACGAGGTCGGTGTTGCCGCCCACGCGCGTCACCACCATGGGCAGCCCGGAGGCCATGCCCTCCATGACGGCGTTGGACATGCCCTCCGCGGTGGAGCACAGCACGCCGAAGTTGGCGCGCGCGTAGATGGCCGGCACGTCGGTGCGGTGCCGGAGGAAGTGGACGGTGTCCGTCACGCCCAGCTCCACGGCCAGCTTCTCCAATTGCGGCCGGCGCGGGCCGTCCCCCACGAGGTACGCGTGCAGCTTCGTGCCGCCGTGGCGGAGCATGGCCAGCGCGAGCAGCAGGTCCTCCTGCCGCTTCACGGGGTGGTTCATGTTGGCGACGTGCACCACCACCGGTGCGCCGCCCGTGTCCGGCAGGGGCCCCTTGAGGCCCTCGCGCACGCGGGCGTCGAAGCGCCGCAGGTCCAGGCCGTTGTGGATGACGGAGACGCGCGAGGCGGGCAGGCCCTCCTCGGACACCAGCATGTTCCGGATGGCCTCCGCGTTGGCGATGACGTGGTCCGCCATCCGCGTCAGCTGCGCGTGCACCGCGCGCCGCACCCTTCCCTGCCAGTGGGACAAGTCCAGCCGCCCGACGATGACCTTCGCCCCCGCGAGCTTCGCGGCCGGCACGGCGATGAGCGTGGAGTAGAAGTCGTGCACGTGCACCAGCTCCACGCGGTGCTGCTTCAGCCAGCGCGCCATCCGGTACACCTGGTACGCGGTGTTGGGCTGCGCCACAGAGCCCTTGAGCGGGAAGGCCTCCGGCGCGTGGCCGAGCTTCCAGAGCGAGCCCATCAGTGGCCCCGCGTCCTCCAGCACGGAGACCTGGAGCCGGTAGCTGGGGGGCAACCCCCGCAGCAACTCCAGCACCTGCACCTCCGTCCCTCCAATGTGGAACGACCGGGTGAACTGCACCAGGCGGAGGGGCTCCCGCCCCATCCGCACCTCCTCACGCCGCATGTCCAGACCCCTCCCAACCACCCGCCACCGCCGGCTCCCTGGGAGCCGGAACCTTCACCACCGCCACCGAAGAAGACGCCTCCGCCGCGCGAGCAATCCGCTGCGCCGCCGCCGCCAGTCCGAAGAGCACGTAGCAGTGCGCGGACAGGATGTAGCCGGAGAACAAGTCACACACGAGGTAGCCGACCATGGACGCCGACAGCGCCCGTGCCAGCCAGCCCATCTCCGGGTTTCTCGACGCCGCGAAGGCGCCGCCCGCGGAGCCGCCCGCGAAGACCAGGAAGAAGGCCAGGCCCACCCAGCCCAGCTCGCCAATCACGTCCAGGAAGATGTTGTGGGCCACGTAGGCCCGGCGCGCCTCGGGAGGCGCGTACAGCGGCCACGCGTAGCGGAAGCTGCCCGCGCCCACGCCCAGGAGCGGCCGGTCCAGGCTGATGCGGCTGGCCACCTGCCACGCGTACACGCGGCCCATGGCGGACGCATCCTCGTGGAACGTGGCCACCGTCTCGTTGCGCTCCCAGAAGCTCTTGGGGGCGAACACCAGCAGGCCCACCACGAAGAGGGAGCCCACCACCACCGCCTGCATGCGGCGCTTCTCGCGCACCGCCCAGACGCCCATGGCGAGCGACAGGCCGATGAAGCCGCCGCGCGAGTGCGAGAAGACAATCGCCGTCACCGCCAGCGCCGCCGCGACGAGGCATGCCAGCCGCCACACCCACGCGCTGCCCTTGCGCGCCATGAAGGCGACGGCCAGCGGCACCACCAGGCCGATGTTCATGGCCATGTGGTTCGGGTCCGCGTAGACGCCCACCCACCGCGCGCGGAAGCCCTCCACCAGGTCCTCGCCCACCATGTACCAGTTGATGACGCCGATGGACGTCACCACCGACGCCAGCACCATGGCCCCGCACACCACCGCGAGCCGCTTGCCGCTGGTGATGACGTTGACGATGGTGAGGTAGATGGCCGTGAGCTTCAGCAGCTCCACGCCCGTCGCCTGCGTCACCTCCGGGTTCAGCGACCAGGCGAGCGACGCCACCGCCAGCGTCGAGAAGCCGATGAGCGCCAGCCCCCGCGAGCCGTCCACGTAGAGAGGCTCGGCCTTGCCCAGCCGCCGCATCACCATCAATCCCGCCGCCAGCACCGAAGTCACCAGCGCCAGCCGCAGCTCCGCCAACGCGGGGATCCACTCACCCGGCGCCGCGTACATCACCGCCGCGAACGCGGTCAGCGCATAGAAAGCCAACACATCACGGCGCTGTCCCTGCTGCTCGCCCGGTACCATTCCCTCCACCTCCCGGCAGTTGCCTCGCGCACAATCACGCGTGCCCTGCCGGTAGCAGAGGACATGCCAGCCGCCCTCACGGGCAAAGGCTTGGATCTCCTACGATTGGGCGGCCCCTTCAGCCCCCGAGGCCGCCCCGGACTGAAAAACCTACGGTACCGGGCTGCTCTCCATGGGCAGGACGGCGGTGGCGATCGGATCCAACCGCCCTTCCTGGAGCCACGCCGTGCCCAGCTCGTCCAACAGCCGGGTGAGTGTGAGTCCCACCAGGCGGCGCAGTTCATCCCGGGCCTCGGGGGGCACCGCCGCCTCCAGGCCGGCGAAGGCGCGGTCGGCGGCGGAGGGGCGCAGGCGCGGCTCCTCGGGGGTGCCCTCGAAGAGGCGCTGGCCCAGCTCCACCGTGCGGCCCAGGGGCACGGGGCGCGCGTCCGCCCGGCCCTCCAGCACCGCCATGGCCACCGCGGCGGCCAGCAGGCGCTCCACGCCCAGCGTCTCCAGCGGCACGCCGAAGCGGGCCACCGCCGTGTGCGCCGCCTCGGCGGAGCCGCCCAGCACCCCGCGCAGCAGCGCCACCTGGGCCTCCGCACGGGCCAGCAGCGCCTCCGTGGAGGCCACCTCGCGCAGGGAGCGGAAGGGCACCGGCTCCGCGCCGTCCACCCGCAGCGCGCGGCGCGGCCGCTTGCGCCGGAGCGCTTCCACTGCCGCGGCCTCCTCCGGCAGCACCATCAGCACGCCCTCGAGCATGGCGCCCGGCGCCTTCACCAGCCGGTCCGCGCGGAACTTGAGCTGGAGCGTCAGCGAGAAGCCCACCTGGAAGACGCGGCGCAGCGGCGTGTCGCGCAGCGCGTCCGAGGCGCGGGCCGGGTCCGCGCCCGTCAGGTGCTCCAGGCCCAGCGAGAGGTAGTCGCGGACCATCTCCGCCGCCTGGCGCGTGGCGTCCAGGTCGCCGGGGTCCGCCAGCTCCGCCACCAGCGCGGCGTTGGCCACGTCCCGTAGCTCGTCCTCGGCGTTCTCCCGCTCCAGCATCGTCAGCCCGCGGAAGGCCGCCTCCAGGTAGTCCACGTGCCCGCCGGTGGCCGCCAGCGCGGTGCCCGGCGCCTTCGCCGTGTCCACCGGGGCGCCCACGTCCACGCGACTGAAGAGGGCCACCGCGTCCTCCAGCGTGGGGAAGCCCATGTCCAGGAGCCGCCCGCGGCGGAACTGGTAGGCGGTCTCCTCCATCTCGCTGGGAATCTCCCAGCGCACGGCCTCCAGCAGCCGCACCGCCTCGAAGGGGTTCTCCGCGATGAGGTCATTGAGGAGCGAGCGCACGGCGGACATCTCCACGCCCTCGGCCTTGATTTCGATGAGGTAGCGCCCCTCGGGCGTCTCCATCGTCACGCCGGGCGGGTTGACGTCCGGGTTCTCCTCCAGGTCATGCACCTCGGAGAACTCGCGCAGCAGGAGCTCCAGCACCTCCAGGTCCACCGCGTGCAGCTTGCGGAGGAACTCCTCGGTGTCGTCGAACCCGCCGCGCGCGGCGCGCAGCCAGGTGAGCACCGCGTGCGAGTCCACCTTGTCGCGGTGCCAGCCGCCCAGGTCCACGAAGGCGCGGAACTGGCCGGGCGACGCGAGCTGTACCAGCTCCGTCGCGTCCGCCATCCCCACTTCCTGGATGGTGACGTAGAGGTCCTCCGGAGGCAGCGAGCGCACCACTGCTCGCGCATCCGGAGCCTCGATGAGGGCGTCCATCCGCTGCCGCGGGGAAAGCCGCATCAACCGCTGGCGCAGCTCGCGCGGGGCGAGCTGCGCGTCTTTGCCATTACCCTTGCCGTTTTCAGACACGGCGGCGTGCCTACCACACCCCCTCCCGGGCCGGGAGGGGAACGCCACGCGAGCGGCGACTACCGGATGACGACCTCGCACTGGAAGTCGACATCGAACGACTTCAGCTTGGGCGTGGCGTTGAGGATGCGGTCCGTGGACTTCAGCTCGAACTCGATGCGCAGGTAGTTGCCCTTGGGGAAGCCCTGCGCCGTCAGGTCCACCGGCTGGGCGACGAAGGGGCCCTTTCGGTTGGCGGGGTTGTCCAGCCCGTCACGCCGGTTGGACACGGTGACGTAGACGTTCATGTCCGTGCCCGCGGGCTTCTCCACGTCCCACTTCGCGGTGCGCCACACGGTGTTGGAGCCGCAGCCGGTGAAGATCTGGCGGTACCAGCCCGAGGGCGCGGTGAAGTTGCGCAGCTGGTAGCCCGTGAAGTCCGAGTACGTGTACAGGCCGCTGCCCTGCTTCTGCGTGCGCAGGATGTTGCCCGACTCGCGGTCCACGCGGATGACGTTGCCGGAGTTGTTGTTCACCCACGCGTTGTTGTCCGCGTCCAGGCCCACGCCGATGGCGGTGTACGAGTTGCCGTCCGTGGCGTCGATGAAGTCCACCTGCTGGCTGTCCGTCCACTGGAACTTCTTGATGTCGCCCGTGTCGCCGTTGAAGGCGATGAGCTGCGAGGCGCCGCGGGTGGCCGCGTCGTTGCCGGGCTGGGTGCCCGTGTCCGAGCTCATCCACACGAAGCCCTTGTCATCCGCGGCGATGCCGCGCGCGCGGCGCATCTTCGTGTTGATCTGGCTGATGGCGTTGGAGAAGTCGAACACCTTCCACTCGCCCAGCGTGCCGGACAGGCCGTTGTGCGTGTAGCGCCACGCCTTGGCGCCCGACGTCCAGCCGGCAATCCACACCCGGTCCTTGCCGTCCACCGCGATGCCGTACGCGCCGGAGGTGCCCAGCGCCGCGGGCGGGGAGATGAACGCCTTGCCGTCGATGTTCACCACCTCGCCGTTGCCGGTGTCGATGAGCGCCAGCCGCAGGGGGCTCAGGTTGGCGGACACCATCCACAGGCGCTGCTGCCCGTCAATGGCCGCGCCGTACGGGCCCGAGCCCGACTGGAACACGGGGATGTCCATGGCGCCCGCGCCGTTGACCTGCACCTGCTGGCCAGTCTCGGGGTCCAGCTTGATGATGCGCGCGTTGGCCCAGATGCCTACCCAGATGTCGCCGGCGCTGTTTTCGATGCCCTGGGAGATGGCGATGGCGCGCGTCTTGATGGCGCCCGTGCCGGAGGGGCCCACGGGGGTGCTGAACAGGAGGCACTCGTCGTACTGCTTCGGGTCCGTCCAGTCGGTGGGGATGATCATCTCCGTCGCCGGGTCGATCTTCCCGTCGTCGTTCTTGTCCTCGCTCGTCTGGATGCCGGCAACGCCGTTGCGCTCCTTGCAGTAGGCCTTGCTGTTGGCGATCTTCGTCACCGAGCCCTGGACGTCCTGCGCGCGGTTGGCCACCCACACGTCGCCAAAGAGGTCCACCGCGGTGCGGCTGGGCATGTTGGGCTCGTTGCCCCGCACGCCGTTGGGCTGCCCCTTGCCGTCCACGGGGATGACGGCGTGGTAGCGGCCCACCTCCTTGCCGGTGCGCGTGTCGTACTTGGACACCGTGCCCGCGTTGTTGTTGGCGATCCACGCGAAGGCCAGCGCGGTGCTGCCGCCGCCGAGGATGATGTTACCCTGGGGGTCCTGCTGCACGCCGTCCACCTGGACCGCGCCGCTGGACACGCCGCCGTCCAGGTCGAAGCCGCCGGGAGGGATGCCCACCGAGGTGCCGGCATCATCGTCGCCGGTGCCGCCATCGCCCGTACCGGTGCCACCGCCGCCGTCGCGGCCGCCGTCCGTGTTGCCCTGGGGGTTGCCGAAACCGCCGGCGTCGGGCTTGCCCGCGCCTCCGCCCGAGCTACAGGCCGTGAGGGCCACCGTGGCGAGCACGGCGGCAACGAGGAACTGCTGGCGCATGTGAGACCTCCAGCGCCGGCAATGGCGCGAACAGGAGGTCAGGAAACCGTTTTTCGCCGCACCCGGTCAACTCAAACCCGGGTGGACTTCCCGAATGTATCGAGGAGGGCTCCCCAGACTTCATCGACTCCCAGCTTCTCCGTCGCGGAGAAGGGAAGGATGACCTCCAGGGGCAGGTCCATGGCCTGGGACAGCGCGATCATGCGGGGCTTGCGCTGGGCCTTGGTGAGCCGGTCCACCTTGGTGGCCACGACGAGGATGCGGCGGTTGTGGGCCTGGAGGTAGTCCAGCGTGGCCAGGTCGTCCGGGGTAGGCCCCACCTCCGCGTCGATGATGCTGACCACCGCCTCCAGGCGGTGCCGCTTCTCGAGGTAGGTGGTGATCATCTCCTCCCACTGCTTCTTGTCCGTCTTGCTGGCCTTGGCGAAGCCGTAGCCGGGCAAATCGCACAGGCGCACCGCGTGGCGCACGCCGTTGCGCTCCAGGTCCACGTCGAAGAAGTTGAGCGTCCGGGTGCGGCCCGGGGTGTTCGACACGCGCACCAGCTTCCTGCGGTTGGTGAGCGCGTTGATCATGGAAGACTTGCCCACGTTGGAGCGGCCGACGAAGGCCACCTCCGCGGTATGGCCCGGCGGGTAGCCCTTGGGCTCCACGGCGGTGACGACGAAGCGGGCGTCGAGAACCTTGACCTTGATCACGCGGCTATTTCTTGGCGCTGGCCGGGGCTGGCGCCGTGGAGGTGGAGGTGGTGGACGCGTCGGTCCGGCCGGAGCGGCGGGCTCGCTCGGCGGACCAGTGGTCGATGGCCTTGAGCGACTCCTTGAAGTCGAACGGCCGGAGGGAGGGCGAGGAAGCGTCGTGGCAGGAGCGGCACTGCTTCTCCGACGGGTCCACCAAGCCCACCAGCCGGGACAGCTCCGAGTCCTTCATCACGTACTCGGGCGAGTAGTACTGGCCGCCGCCGTGGCACGTCTCGCAGGTGACGCTGGCGGTGGCCTGCGCACCCTGGTCCGGGGAGTGGCACGACAGGCAGCGGCCGTCCTTGCGCTGCTGCTCGGAGAGCGAGTTCTCCGCGCGGGCATGCTTGGACTGCATCCACGCGTCGTAGGCCTCGGGGTGGCAGCCCTTGCAGCTGTCCGGGCCGACGAAGTCGGCGGCGGCGGCCGCGCCACCGAGGGCGAGGGCGAGCAGGAGCATCATCCTGGAGCCAGGAGCAGGCATGACGGTCCGACTAGCAGACCCCCCCGGACGGGGCAAGGCGTCTCGTGATTGAATGCCGGCCAGCATCATCCGTTTGAAACACTGTGGATTTCTTGAGCCCTGCCTGCCCGATCCGTTAGGGAGGAATCGTGATGCGGACCCTGACCCTGCTCGCCGTGCTCGCCTTCGCCGTACCCGCCGCTGCCAAGCCCTGGCAGGGCATCGAGCCCGGCACTTCGAAGCGCGAGGAAATCATCAAGAAGTTCGGTGAGCCCTCGCGCACCGTCACCCAGGACGGCAAGGAGATCATCGCCTACCTGGGCAAGGAGGCCATCAAGGGCACCACCCAGGCCCAGTTCAAGGTCGACCCCGGCTCCCAACTGGTGGAGCGCATCGACGTGTTCCCGGGGCCGGTCATCGACAAGGAGACGATCGAGAACAGCTACGGCCCGGCCTGCCCCGCCGGCCCGGCGCCCGCCACCCCGTGCTACCTGCGCAAGCTGACGGAGGACTTCCGCACCTACTTCCTGTACCCGAAGCTGGGTCTGGCCATCTTCTTCAACGAGGACGGCAAGACGGTGCAGTCGTTCACCTTCACCACGCAGAAGGCCGCGAAGTAGGCCTGGGCCCCATGCACGTCTTCGGGCTGACGGGCGGCATCGCCTCCGGCAAGAGCACCGTCACGCGGATGCTCCGCGAGCTGGGCGCCGAGGTGCTGGACGCGGACGTGCTCGCCCGCGAGGTGGTGGAGCCCGGCACCCCGGGCCTCGCCGACGTGGCCGCGCGCTTCCCCGGCGTGCTGGGCCCCGACGGCCGGCTGGACCGGGTGAAGCTGGGTGCGCGCGTCTTCTCGGACGCCACCGAACGCGCCGCCCTCAACGCCATCATCCACCCCCGGGTGCGCGAGGCCTTCCTGGAGAAGGTCCAGGCCCTGGAGGCGCGGGGGGTGAAGCGCGTCATCTACGACGTGCCCCTGCTCATCGAGGCGGGCATGCACGAGTGGATGGAGGGCGTGGCGGTGGTGTGGGTGCCCCGGGACCTGCAGAAGGCCCGGCTGATGGCGCGGGACGGGCTGGACGCGGCGGGGGCGGAGGGCCGGCTGGCCGCCCAGCTCCCCCTGGACTCGAAGCGGGCGCACGCCACGTGGGTCATCGACAACAGCGGTGACCTGGCTGACACCCGGGCCCAGGTGGAATCTGTCTGGCGGGCCATGCTCGCGCGGGGCTGACGGGCGGGTATGCTGCGCGCCGCATGAGCGAGACGCGCAAGAAGGGCGGCGGCGCCGGGACGTATTTCATCACCGGCTACCCCGGGTTCATCGGCAAGCGGCTGGTGGAGCACATCGCGCGGGAGGACCCGAAAGGGCACATCTACGCGCTGGTGCAGCCCAAGCACCTCAAGGACGCGCAGAAGCACGCGGCCAAGATGAAGGGCGCCCCGGTGGAGCTGCTCACCGGCGACGTGGTGGACATGCACCTGGGCTTGTCCGGCGAGGAGTACCAGCGCCTGTGCGAGCGGGTGACGGACATCTTCCACCTCGCGGCGGTGGCCCAGCTGGGCGTGCCCAAGGACACGGCGTGGCGGGTGAACGTGGACGGCACCCGCAACATGCTGGAGCTGGCGCGGGACTGCTCGCACCTGGCGCGCTTCAACCACTTCTCCACCTGCTACGTGTCCGGAGACAGGGTGGGCGTCATCGCCGAGGACGAGCTGGACCGCGGCCAGGCCTTCCGCAACCCGTACGAGGAGACGAAGTTCCAGGCGGAGCGGCTGGTGCTGCGCGCGGGGGCCACCCTGCCCATCACCATCTTCCGTCCCTCCAGCGTGGTGGGGGACTCGCGCACGGGGGAAATCGACAAGTTCGAGGGGCCCTACTACCTGGGTATCCTGCTCGTCACGTCGCCGCTGGTGGTGCCGCTGCCCTTGCCGGGCAACGGCGTGGCGCCGCTCAACGTGGTGCCGGTGGACTTCGTAGTGGACGCGGTGCTGCGGCTGTCCAAGGACCCGCGCGCCGCGGGGCGGACGTTCCACCTGGTGGACCCCAACCCCATGAGCGCGCGCCGCGTGTACGAGCTCATCGCGGAAAAGGCCAACAAGAAGCTGCCGCGCTTCAACCTCTCCGCCCGCGCGGCGGATGTGATGCTGCGGCTGCCCGTGCTGGAGAAGCTGGCCCGGCCCCAGCGCGCGGCCATCAGCTACGTGAATCACCTGGCCATCTACAACTGCCACAACACGCTGGAGCTGCTGGACGGCACGGGCGTGCGGTGCCCTCCCCTCTCCTCGTACCTGGACCAGCTGGTGACGTACGTGCGCGAGCAGTACCGCAAGCGCCGCGAGGACACCCACGTGGACGACCCGCTGGACCACGGCCCCTCGCCCGAGCGCGAGGACGCGGACTCCAGCCACCGACAGGGGCGCTGAGCATGGGCACGCGCGTCCTCCTCCTCGCGGCGGTCCTCGCCACCACCGGGTGCGTCGTCGAATCGGGCGGTGACGAGCCCCTCTGCACGCCGTCCACCTGCCGTGAGCCGAACCGCTCTCAGTGCGTGGTGGAGGGAGACGAAGCGCGGTGTCTGTGTGACGCGGGCTACGTGGCCCGCCCGAGCGGCGCGTGTGAACGGGTGAGCGAGGCCAACTGCGCGGAGCACCCCGGGGACGCGGCGGAGCCGGATGACTGCCAGGCGCGCGCGCGGACGCTGGTGCCGGACGGGCGCGTCAACCCGCGGAGCATCGACCCCATTGGAGACCTGGACTTCTTCCGCTTCGAGGCGCGGGCGGGCCGCATCTACTCGGTGACGGTGGTGCCCGAGGGCGGCAGCCTGCTGCCCCGCGTGGACGCGTTCGACCAGGGCGGCGTGTGGCTGGACGCGGTGGACGGGCGGCCTCGCGCGGAGATGACCTTCAAGACGCCCACCACGGCGCCCTACTTCCTGCGCGTGAGCCACTCGCCGGTGGACATCTCCGCGGCCACCGGGAACTACGTGCTCACCTTCACGGAGCTGGGCGAGGACGACCACTCGGACGGCCCGGACCTCGCCACGCGAATCGCTCCCGACGCGTTCGACACCGTCTACGGGCGCCTCGAGTACCAGCGTGACGAGGACTGGTTCGAGTTCTCCGCGAGCACCACGAGCCACTACCGCCTCACGTTCGAAAGCGGGTCGAGCCGGGTGCTGCCGGTGGTGGAGGTGTACCTCGCCAGCGACTTGAGGCAGCCGCTGTTCACCCGGCGGAATCCCATCGTGGACTTCACGGTGCCGGCGGGGGGCACGGCGTTCCTGGTGATGTACCTGCCGGATGGTGGACAGGGCAGCTACGGGTTCACCTTCCTGGAGTAGGGCCCGGGCGTGGTAGACAGGTCGGTGATGCCACGCACCTTCCAGACAGGCGACACGTTCACGCACGTCCGCGAGTGCGATCGGTACCGGCCGATCTACTACGCGGGTGCTTCCGGGGACTTCAACCCCATCCACATCGACCCCGAGGCGGCCAAGGCCGTGGGCCTCGGCGGCAACATCCTCCAGGGGCTGTGCACGCTGGGCTGGGCCGTCGAGGCCGTGGGCGTGTTCGTGGGAGACCCGGGCCGGGTGCGCCGCGTGCGGGTGCGCTTCTCGAAGCCCGTGCGGCCCGAGGACACCATCACCTTCCAGGGCAAGGTCACCGCCATCCAGGACGGCCGGCTCACGGCGGAAATCAGCGCCACCAACCAGCGCGGCGAGGACGTCCTCAAGGGCGCCGTCGTCGAAGCCTCCCTCGAGTAACGCCATGGCCCTCGACAAGCGCTTCATCGGCCGTGAGTACGGCCCCTTCGTCTACACGATTGGCGCGGAGAAGCTGCGCGAGTTCACCCTCGCCATTGGCGGTGCGGTGCCCGGCGCCGGCACCCCGGGCGAGCCGCTCCCCCACGTCAGCCCGCTCCTCCACGACGCGCAGGCCGCGAAGGCCGGGCCGTATGGGGACGTGATTGCGTTCCCCAGCTTCGCCGTGGTGTTCGCCATCCGCCCCTTCAGCGCGGCACTGTCGGACCCGGAAATGGGCATCGACATCCAGCGGGTCGTCCACGGCGAGCAGGAATTGGAGTTCCTGGACGTCATGCGCCCTGGCGATGTGATGACGTCCACTGGCCGCATCGCGGACATCTACGAGAAGGCCCGCATGGGCTTCGTCGTCGTCACCACCGAGTCGCGCAACCAGCACGGCAAGGTCGTGGTGACGGGGACGTGGACCGGCGTGGTCCGGGGCTGAGCTTCAGCCCGCGGTGATGACGCCCTCGTCCAACAGCTGCGCGAGGATGCGCGCTGTATCCAGCCGCGTCATCCCGGACAGGGCGAACAAGTCTTCGTAGGACACCGCGCCGTCAATCTGCGCCAGCACGAAGCCGGCGCGGTGGTCCAGGTTCAGCCAGATGATGTCGTCCGGCTGCAGGCGCACCCGGGGCACTCGCCCCAAATCGCCGAGCTTGGACTCCAGCATCGCCATCAGCATCCGCTCGCTGCGCTGTCGCAGCGCCTCGACGCGCGGGTCTCCCGGCGCCAGCTCCTGCGCCTTGAACAGCAGGTCCACCGCGCCGGAGTGGTCATCCAGCTCCAGCAGGTCCTCCGCCCCGCGCAGCAGCAGCTCCAGCTCGCCGTCCGCCGGGGGCACGCCGTACTCCTGCGTGTCACCTCGCGGGACGCCGTACTCCTGCGTGTCGTTGTCGGGCAACGCGAACACCTGCGGCTCGTCGGAGTCGTCCTCCCTCGCCAGCAACTCCATCGCGTCCACGCGGCTGCCGCCCGGCACCTCCGGCAGATACACCGGCGCGGGCGTCTTCCAACTCGCGCCCTCCGGCGGTCCGCCCTGCCCTTCCGCCCACGCGCCCCAGTCTCCATCCAGCGAGGGAGTCGCCGGCGCCATCCGCCCCAGCACCTGCGCCGGGAGCGGCACCACGTCCGCCGGAGGCGGTGAGAAGGGCGTCACGCTTCCCGCGGACAGCGCCGCCACCGCGGCCTCCAGGTACTCCTTCGCGCGCGTGTTGCCCGGGTCCAGCTGCAGGGCGCGCTCGAAGAGGCGCTGCGCGCCCCGCATGTCGCCGCTCAGACGCAGCCACAGTCCCGCCTCGATGAGCTGATTCGCGCGCTGGGGACTCATCTATCGCCCCATCCCACCCGGGCCGGGCTTGCGCAGCTGCGTGAGCGAGCCCGACAGCAGCTCACAGGCCCGCGCGAGCGACCCCACATCTTCGTTCTCCCGAACCCTGCGCGCATGCTCCAGCGCCTGCTCCGCCCGGGGCACCGCGTCCGGCCCCAGGCCGCCACCGCCCGGCAACAGCCGCGCCCGAGTCAGCGCGTCCACCACGTCGCGCGCCAGCGAGTCCAGCTCCATGCGCTTCGTCTTCAGCTCGTCGGAGATGCGCGCGGCCATGAGGTACTCGCGCTGCTCCTCCATGATGCGCTGCAGCTCCTCCTCCGTCAGGCCGCTGGACGCGGTGACGGTGATGGACTGGCGCAGCCCCGTGTCCCGGTCCTTCGCGGACACGGAGACGATGCCCTCCGCGTTGATGTCGAACGTCACGTCGATCTCCACCTTCCCGCGCGGTGCCTCGCGCAGGCCGGTGAGGACGAACTCGCCCAGCAGCTCATTCTGGTGCGCCAGCTCGTGCTCGCCCTGCAGCACCATGATCTTCACCGTGTGCTGGAAGTCCTTCGACGTGGCGAACACCTCCGTCGCCGACGTGGGCACCGTGGTGTTCTTCGGGATGATGCGCTTCACGGAGCCGCCGGCGATGGCCACGCCCAGGCTCTGCGGCGTCACGTCCAGCAGGAGCAACTCACTCTCCTGCTCCACCAGCGCGTGGGCCTGGATGGCGGCGCCCAGCGCCACCACCTCCTCCGGATGCACGCCCTTGCACGGCTCGCGGCGGAAGTAGCCGCGCACGGCCTCGACAATCTTGGGCATGCGAGACATGCCCCCGACGAGGATGACCTCCTTCAGCTCCGAGGGACGCACGCTCGCCTCGCCCAGCACCTCGGTGGTGATGCCCACCACGCGCTCGGCCAGGTCGTTCGTCAGGTCATCCAGCTTGTCGCGGGTGAGCGTGGACTGGAGGTGCAGCGCGGCCCCGCCTCCGGGCGGCGTGCTGATGAAGGGCAGGTTGAGCTGGGCCTCGCGCACGCTGGACAGCTCCACCTTGGCCTTCTCCGCCGCGTCCTTGAGCCGCTGCAGCGCCATGCGGTCCTTGCGCAGGTCGATGCCGTGCTCCTTGGCGAAGCCGAACACCAGCCACTCGATGATGCGGTTGTCCCAGTCCTCTCCACCCAGGTACGTGTCGCCGCCGGTGGCCACCACGTCGAAGACGCCCTGATTGATTTCCAGCACCGACACGTCGAAGGTGCCGCCGCCCAGGTCCAACACCGCCACGCGCCCGTTCACCGTGCGCCCGAAGCCGTAGGCCAGCGCCGCTGCGGTGGGCTCGTTGATGATGCGCAGCACCTCCAGCCCGGCGATGCGGCCCGCGTCCTTCGTGGCCTGGCGCTGGGCGTCGTTGAAGTACGCCGGCACGGTGATGACGGCCTTGCTCACGGGCCGGCCGAAGTGCGCCTCCGCGTCCGCCTTCAGCTCCTGGAGGATCATCGCGCTGAGCTCGGGGACGGACAAATCCCTGCCACCCATGCGGACGCGCAGGTCATCGTGCTGCCCGGCCACCACCTCGTAGGGCAGCGAGCGCAGCGCGTTCTGCACCTCGTGCGAGGAGAACTTCCGGCCGATGAGCCGCTTGACGGCGTACACCGTCTCCTGCGGGTTCGTAATCGCCTGGCGCTTGGCGATGCTCCCCACCAGCCGCTTGGCGTTCTTCGACACCGCCACCACGGACGGCGTGAGCGCCAGACCCGTGCGGTTCTTGATGACGATGGGCTGGCCGTCCTGGACGGTGGCGACGATGCTGTTCGTCGTCCCCAGGTCGATGCCTATGAGGGGTTCGGCTTCAGCCATGGGGAACCGTACACATCCTAGAACGTCCAGCGCAGCTTCTTGAGGGCCGCCTTCGCCTCGGCGTTGTCTGGATCCAGCTTCGTGGCTTCCTCGAAGGCCCGCTTGGCGAGCTTCTTCGATCCGGCGTCCATGAGCACCTTTCCGAGCAGCACATGGTGCTCGACGCGCTCCGGTTGCTGGTCCACGGCGCGCTGCGCCAGCGACTTCACCTCCGTCGCCTCCTGGCCAAGCTGGTACCCCAGGCGCGCGGCGCGGAAGGCGGCCTCGGCACTCTGCTCGTCCAGAGAGCTGGCGAGCCGGTAGACGGCGTAGGCCCCGTTGGCGTCGCCGCCCTGCTCCAGCGTCTTGCCGCGGGCCAGCTCGACGGCGGCCCGCTGCGCGTCGTGGCGGCGGCGGGCCTCCACCAGCAGCGTCGCGGCCTCGCGGTTCTTCGGGTCCAACATCTGCACCTGGTGGAAGTCCTGGTACGCCCGCTCCCAGTCGCCCTTGGCGACGGCGGCCTTCCCCCGGGCCAGCAGCTCGGACAGCTTGCCCGTCCGCGCCATGTACGGGTGCCGGGCCAGGCGGGCCTGCCGCTCGGCGCGGCGGGCCTCGGACTCCGCGTCATTCACCGGAGGCGGCGCGGGCGTGGGCGGAGCCCGGGGCGGCGGCGCGGCGGGCCTCGGCGGCGGGGCCGGCGGGGTGTAGGCGACGTGGACCGGGGGCGGCACGGGCGTGAGCGGTGGGGGCGGCTCGGGCGGCGGCGGGGCCGCGGGAGCCGGCGTGGCGGCCGCGGCGGCGAGCCCCAGCGCGGGGTTGGCCCGGAGGTACGCCTCGCGCTTGTCCGGTTGGGTGAGGACGTTGTGGGCGTCGGTGAGGCGCCGGAAGATGCGCTCCATGCGAGCGCGGAAGCTGCCCAGGTTCTTCCCGAAGTAGCGGTCCGGATGGAAGCGGCGCGAGGCGTTGTAATACGCCGTCTTCACGTCCGCCGGAGAGGCGCCCGGCTTCAGGCCCAGCACGGCGAAGTGGTCCAGCGAGTCCAGCGCGCGCTCCAGCTCGATGATTTCCTTCTTCCGCTCCGGCTCGAGGTCCACCTCCTCGAGCAGCGCCGCGTCCACCGAGGGCGCGGGCTGGGCGCGGGGCACCACGCGGGCGGGGACGATGGCGCCCTTGGCGCGCAGCGCCAGCAGCACCGCAATCGTCCTCGCCTCGCCGAGCGATGAGCGGGCCAGCACCTGTTCGATGCGCTCCACGCGGCCCACGAGCGAGAGCACCGTGCCCTCCTCCGCGGTGAGCTGGAGGCGAGCCGGGTCCACATTGGGCACGGTGGCGATGTGGTCCGTCCGGGCCCCCAGCCCGACGATCGTGTTTGGCGCGCTCACAAGGACGGTCCGCGAAAGGGCAGCGGGAAGGCCCAGACTAGGGTTCCGGACGCGGGGCGTCAAACGTCCGTTGCTGGGTTTTCCGGGTTTCTGGGATTGGCACCGCGTCAGAGCGCGGCCAGCACGCGCTCGACGATGGCGAGGCCCTCGTCCAACTCTTGCCGGGTGACGATGAAGGGGGGCGCGAAGCGCACCGTGCGGTCGCCGGCGGCATTCACCAGGAGTCCTGCCTCGCGGAGGCTGGCGATGACGGGGGCCACGTCGCGGTCCAACTCCAGGCCCAGCAGCAGGCCCTGGCCGCGCACGGCCTGGATGCGGCCTGCGGGCAGACGCCCCTGCAGCTCGCGAGCGCGGGCGAGGAAGTGCGCGCCCTTCTCGGTGACGTCCTGGAGCGTCTCGGGACGGCGGAGGATGCGCAGCACCGCGTTGGCGGCGGCGGCGGAGACGAGGTTGCCGCCGAAGGTGGAGCCGTGCGTGCCCGGGACGAGGCTGGCGCCGAGCTCCTCACGGCAGAGCATGGCGCCGATGGGCAGGCCGTTGCCCAGCGCCTTGGCGAGGCTGATGGCGTCCGGGCGGATGCCCTCGTGCATGAAGCCGAAGGGCTTGCCAGTGCGGCCCATGCCCGTCTGCACCTCGTCCACCAGGAGCAGCAGCCCGCGCTCATCGCACAGGGCGCGCAGGGCGGTGAGGAAGCCCGGAGGCGCGGCGCGCACTCCGCCCTCGCCCTGGATGGGCTCCACGAGGATGGCGGCGGTGGCGGGGCCCACGGCGCGGCGCACGGCTTCGATGTCGCCGTAGGGCACGTGGGTGAAGCCGGCGGGCAGTGGCTCGAAGCCCGCGTGGTACTTCGGCTGGCCGGTGGCGGTGACGGTGGCGAGCGTGCGGCCGTGGAAGCTCTTCTCGAAGGAGATGACCTCGAAGCGCTCGGGCGTGCCGCGGTCCTTCATCACCTTGCGGGCCAGCTTGAGGAGCGCCTCGTTGGCCTCGCCACCCGAGTTGCAGAAGAAGGCGCGCGGCAGTCCGGACCACTCGGTGAGCTGCGCGGCCAGGTCAATCTGCGGCTGCGAGTAGAAGACGTTGGAGACGTGCCAGAGCAAGTCGAGCTGCGCCTTCGCCGCGGCCGTCACCTCGGGGTGGCAGTGGCCGAGCGCACACGTGGCGATGCCGCCGAGCAGGTCCAGGTACTCGCGTCCGTCCGCGTCCCACACCCGGGTCCCCTGCCCTCGCACCAGGACGATGGGCTGCTGCTTGTAGTTCTGCAGCAGGTGCCGCTTCGCCTTCTGGATGATGGCGTCGTTGGCAGGCGTGGGGGCGGAGGACGGGGCAGCGGGAGACGGCGGGGGTTGCGGCAAGGCGGTCATCCTTCTTCGGGGCCTGAAGCGCGCATATAGCGCGCTAGAGGATGTAGCGCGACAGGTCCTCGTCCTGGACGATGGAGGTCAGGCGTTCGCGCACATAGGCACCATCCACCTGGAAGTCGCGGGGGCCCATCTCCGTGGCGGAGAAGGACACCTCGTCCAGCAACCGCTCGAGCACGGTGTGCAGCCGCCGCGCGCCAATGTTCTGCGTGCGCTCGTTGGCCTGCTGGGCGATGCGCGCCAGCTCCGTCACGGCGTCGTCGGTGAAGGACAGGCGCACGCCCTCGGTGGCGAGCAGCGCGGTGTACTGGCGTAGGAGCGAGTTCTTCGGCTCGCGCAAGATGCGGATGAGGTCCTCGCCGGACAGCGGCTCCAGCTCCACGCGGATGGGGAAGCGCCCCTGCAGCTCGGGGATGAGGTCGCTGGGCTTGGAGACGTGGAAGGCGCCCGCGGCGATGAAGAGCATGTGGTCCGTCTTCACCATGCCGTACTTGGTGGTGACGGTGCTGCCTTCGACGATGGGGAGGATGTCGCGCTGGACGCCCTCGCGGGACACGTCCGGGCCCCCGCCGCCCTTGCCGCCCTCGCGGCTGGCAATCTTGTCGATTTCGTCGATGAAGACGATGCCGCTGGACTCGGCGCGGACGACGGCCTCGCGCTGGACGCGGTCCGGGTCCACGAGCTTCGCGGCCTCTTCCTGGCGCAGCAGCTGAAGCGCCTCGGGCACGCGCACGCGACGGCGGCGCGTCTTGTTCATGCCCGGCATGTTCTTGAAGAGGTCCTGGAGGTTGACGCCAATCTCCTCCATGCCCTGGCCGGAGAAGCCACGCATGAAGGTGGGCGCGGAGTCGGCGGTCTCCACCTCGACGTACTGGTCATCGAGCGTGCCGGCGCGCAGCTGGGCGCGGAGCTTCTCGCGCTCGGAGTCGCCCAGGCGCTGGGGCGAGGGCTGCGGCGGCGGGGAGAAGCCGAAGGGCGGCGACGGGGACGGGCGCGGCGCGCCGCCGTTGTGGAGCAACTCCATGAGGCGGTCCTCGGCGAGCTCTTCCGCGCGGGGACGGACCTTCTCTGTCTCCTCCTCGCGGACGAGGCCGATGGCGGCTTCGACGAGGTCGCGAATCATGGACTCGACGTCGCGGCCGACGTAGCCGACCTCGGTGAACTTGGAGGCCTCCACCTTGACGAAGGGGGCCTGCGCGAGCTTCGCGAGGCGCCGGGCAATCTCCGTCTTCCCCACGCCGGTGGGGCCAATCATGATGATGTTCTTCGGGTGGATTTCGTCGCGCAGGTCGTCGGAGACCTGCTGGCGGCGCCAGCGGTTGCGCAGGGCGATGGCCACGGCGCGCTTGGCGGCGTTCTGCCCGACGATGTACCGGTCGAGCTCACTGACGACCTCGCGAGGCGTGAAGGCGGACATCTTTCGCGGTTCGGCCACGGGCGGTGACTCCTAGAGCTCTTCAATGGTGATGTTCGAGTTGGTGTAGATGTCGATTTCGCCCGCGATGGACAGGGACTGCTGGGCCACTTCGCGGGCGGGCAATTGGGTGTGGGCCATGAGGGCGCGCGCGGCGGCAAACGCGTACGGGCCTCCGCTGCCCACGGCGGCGATGCCGTAGTCGGGTTCAATCACGTCACCGGCGCCGGAGAGGATGAAGGTCTTATCCTTGTCGGCGACGATGAGGAGGGCTTCCAGGCGGCGGAGGAAGCGGTCGGTGCGCCAGTCCTTGCCGAGCTCGACGCAGGCGCGCGCCATGTTCTTCTGGTGCTCCTTGAGCTTGCCCTCGAAGCGCTCGAAGAGGGTGAAGGCGTCGGCGGTGCTGCCGGCGAAACCGGCGAGCACCTGGCCCTCACCGAGCTTCCGCACCTTCTTCGCCGTGTTCTTCATCACGGTCTTGTCGAAGGAGACCTGGCCGTCGCTGGCGATGGCGACCTTCCCGTCACGCCGCACGCAGAGGATGGTGGTGCCGTGGAACATAGGGCCACGGGTCTAACAAGCCGAGCGCCGCATTTCCAAGGAACAGTGGCTGGCTGTCCGCTCGCGTACCGTTCACGGGCCCGGGCGGGCAGGGCTAAGCGTCACGAATTCCCTCTCGTCCTGCCGAATGCCCAGGCCAGTCCGAACTGCACCACCACGTGGAACAGAAACAGCCCCAGCAGGAGCCAGCCCGATGGGTGCGGCCCCATGGGCGTCGTCTGGACGTTGAACCAGAGCCCATAGCAGACAAGCGAAACGAGAGGCACTCCGGACGCCGCGCGCTGCCCAGACAGCGCGCGGACCAGCAACACGAGGCAGGCGCCGTCGACGAACAGCCCTATTCCCAGCAGGAGCCACGACAGGGCCGTGAAGATTCCTGAGATGACGTCCATGCTCGACTCCTCGCTGCGATCTGCCCTGCCCCATCACGCGCGCGGGTGCGCCGCGTCGTAGACCTGCTGGAGCTGCTCCCACGTCACCTGGGTATACCGCTGCGTGGTGGACAGGCTCGCGTGGCCGAGCAGCTCCTGGATGCTGCGGATGTCCGCACCGCCGCCCAGCAGGTGCGTGGCGAACGAGTGGCGCAGCGCATGCGGGCTCACGTGGCGCGCCAGCGCGCACTTGAGCACGTGGGCATCCAGGTGCCGCGCGATGCTCCTCGGCGTCAGCCGGCCTCCGCGGAAGTTGAGGAACATGGCCTCCGCGTCCTGCCCCGCCTTCGGCGTGGCCAGCAGCTCACCCCGGCGCGCGAGCCAGGCCTCCAACGCGCGGATGGACTGCGCGTTGACGGGCACCAGCCGCTCCTTGCTGCCCTTGCCCATGACACGGACGATGCGCCCGCTCCGGTCCACGTCCAGCAGGTCCAGGCCGCACAGCTCGCTGATGCGCAGCCCACCCGCGTAGAGCATCTCCAGGATGGCCTTGTCCCGCAGGCCGAGCACCGTCTTCAGGTCGTGCACGTCGAGGAGCGCGAAGACCTCCTCCACCGGTAGCACCTTGGGCAGGGCCTTCGGCAGCTTCGGGCTCTTCACCAGCTTCGCCGGGCTGGCCGGCAAGAGCTTCTGCCGCACGAGGTACTTGTAGAACGACTTGATGCTCGCCAGCCGCCGCGCCCGGCTCGCGGGAGCGTGGTCCGTGCTCAGCGTGCCGAGGTAGCCGCGAATCGCCGCGTGCGTGCCCGCCAGCAGCGACAGCTTCATCCGCTCCACCAGGTAGCGCTCGTAGTCCACCAGGTCGATGAGGTAGTTCCGCACCGTGTGCGGGGACGAGCCCTTCTCGTCCTCCAGGTGGACGCGGAACTGCTCCAAGAGCGGCGACAGGTTCGTCATGGCGCGGTCAGCCTACGGGGCCGGGAGATCCTCGCAAGATTCCCGGCCCGTTGCCTACTTCGTCGCGGGAGCCGCCGCGGGAGGCGTCGCCGGAGCAGGCTCCACCGATGACGGCAACACCACCGCGCAGGTGTCCTCGGACAGCCAGCGCGCTCCGCACATCGCGGTGAGAATCGGTATGCGGACCTGCCAGAGCAGCACGAACAGAACTAGCAGTGCGATTCCCAGCCGCGCCCAGCCGGACAGGCCCTCCGTCTCGCCGTCCTCCTCCTGCTGGCGAATCAGCTCCGGACGCACCATGTCCATCCGGTCCACCCGCGCGCCCTTCGGCAGCTTCGGCCGGCGCGTCACCAGGGACGACAGCGCGGGCGTCAGCATCAGCCGGTCATTCAGCGCCCAGCCCGAGCCCTCCAGCAGCAAAGCCAGGTTGCGCCGCCGCAGCTTCAACCAACCCAACAACCCCGCCGGAGCCATCACCACAATCGCAATCAACGTCGCCGCCGAGATGAGGTCCACCAGCGTCAGCGACTTCACCTGCGTCACGATGAACGCGAACGATGAACCGAGCGCCGCCGCCGCGATGCTGCCCGCCGCCACCATTCCCGCGATACCGCCCGTGGCCGGTGCCGCTGCCGCCGGAGCAGGCGCAGCCGCCGCCGGTGCCGCCACCGTCTGCGTGTAGCCCTTCTCCAGCGTCGTATCGAACGTCTTCTCGCCCGCCGTCGCCAGCCCTTCCACCTTGCTGGTGATGAACGCGCCCATGCGCGTGAAGGGCATGGTCATCGCCTCCCACAGCGACACGGGCTGGCGGATGACGTGCGTCACCGTGGCGTCGTGCTCCTTGCCGTCCACGTCGTAGAAGATGCCGCGCTTGCCCACCACCAGGTCCGTGCTCCGCCCGCGCGTGACGGGCACCGCCACCTCGTAGCTCGGCGCCCCGTCCTTCGGCGCCACCTGCACGTAGAGGACACACGTCGTCCCCTGCGCCGTGAGCGCCGCGTGCGCCGCCCGGTTCGTCGTCAGCACCGACAGCGTGTACTTGCGCCCGCCGAGGATGAGCGTCCCCTTCTCCACCAGCGCCAGCCGCCTCGGCATGTAGATGTTGGGCATGCTGATGAAGTTGTTCGCGAACACCAACAGCCAGCGCTGGTAAAGCACCAGCCGCTCCAATTCGACGATGGCGTCCAGCGTCGGCTTCAGCAACAGGTCCGCGGCGCACGCCGACTCAATCGCCGCCAGGTCCGCGGCCTCGACAGTGGGGCGCACCTCCACCAGCTTGCGCACCGGGCTCGCGTCGAGCTTCGCCTGCCACGCCAGCACCGCGTCCGCCTTCGCAACCATCTCCCGCCAGGCCGGGTCCGTCAGCCGCCTCGCGTCTCCCGTCACCGGCGTCGCCACGTCGCGGCGGAATGCCTCCAGCGTCTCGTACGCCGGACCGCGGTGGATGCGAGACCACTCCAGCACGCCCGCGGGCTCGGGCGGAGCGATGGGCAGGTCTCCCGCCGCCTTCCCCAGCGCGGCCACATCTCCCAGCACGCCTTCGACTCGCTCCGCGCGCAGGCGCAGGCTCGCGGCGGCCTCCGGCTGCGCGGCCACCAGCCGGCACTGCATGAAGTACGCCTCCAGCCACGGCGCCACCTCGCGGATGCGCTTCGCCGTGTCCAGGCTCGTGTCGCCCAGGGTGAAGGCCGCGCTGCGCGCATCCAGGTGCGCGAGCAGGGCCGTGCGCTCCTCGCGGAAGCGCTGCACCATGGCCGGGTCGATGCCCGCCTCGCCCGCCCGGTTCTTCACCTCCGGGAAGCAGGCCATGAGGTCCACCGCCAGCGGGCGCAGGTGCTCGGGCAGGTGCGCCGGGGCGACGATGCCGTCCCCGTTCTGCCCCGCCGCGCGCAGCGCCGACTCACTGGCCCGCACCTGGTCCAGGGAGATTCGCGCCATGTCCGGCGCCTTCAGCGTCCGGAGGATGGTCTCCGCCGCGCCCCGCAGCGGCCGGGCCTCCTCGGTGAGGGCGTCCAGCTCCAGCATGGGGCTGCCCTCGTCCGCGCGCTTGCGGTCCTTCAGTTGCTTCGCCGCCCACTCCACCGCGGCACGCACCTCCGCCACGCGGATGCGGCCGTTGCCGTCCGTGTCCAGGAACGTCAGGAAGCGCGGGTCGCAGTTCAGCCCCTCCAGCGGACACGCGGTGGCAATCCACTGCGTCTCGGGGATGCGCACCGCCTCCTCGAGGACGTCGAAGGAGGGAAGGTCCACCTGGAGCGAGCCGCCATAGCGGCGATAAATGAGAGAGGCCATCGGGCGGCGGAAGTAAGCACACCGCCCGCGGACCTGCACGCTTCCGGCGAGGGCGTGCGGGCTTTCCGCTTCCGCCCTCTCCGGTCCTCGCTACTTCTGCGCGGCCGTCTCCAGCGTGGCGGGCACGCTGTACACGCCCGCCTTCGGCCCCTGCGCGATGATGTACACGGCGCGCGAGTCGTCCTTGCCCGCGAACGACACCGGAACCTGCACGCCCTGGTCGAGCGTTTTGCGCGCCTGCGTCTTCACGTCGTACACCGCCACGTCATACGTGTCCGAGTCCATCCGCGCATACGTGAAGAGCACCCGCTGGCCGTCCGAGGACAGCTTGTAGCTGAAGATGCCCTGCACCCACGTCTGCGGCTCGCCGCTGCGCGGCAGCCCCAGCGCCTTGAAGTCACACGAGCGCCCGTTGCGGATGCAGTTGGAGCGGAACACCACCTGAGTGTTGCCCGGCATGAAGCCATAGCCGAACACGCCCTTGTGCACCTTCTCCGCCTTCTCCGCGCCCAGCGGGTACAGCATCAGGTCCACCGAGTACTCGGGCTTGAGGAAGCGCGAGAGGAACAACACGTACTTCCCATCCGAGCCCCACAGGAAGTTGGGCACGCGCCCCCCCACCTGCTTCGTCGCCCCGTCCGGCAGCGCCGCCACCGACATCAGCCCCGCGCCCGCCGTCTGGTCGTACTTCTCCAGGAAGCCCACCGCCTGCGAGTCCGGCGAGAAGGCGAACTTCTCCACCCGCTCTCCCAGCTTGCGCCCCGCGCCACCCGCCGCGGGCCCCACGTAGAAATCACCCGGCACGTCCGGCTTCCCGTTCTCCGTGCGCCCCAGCCACTTGCTGTCCGGCGAGAAGGCGAAGGCGCTCGACGCCACCGCCAGCCGCTTCGGCTTCAGCGCCGGCACCTCCGCCAGGTACAAGTCATAGAGCCCGCGCACGGACTCGCTCTTCACCTGGAAGGCCACGTGCTGCCCGTCCGGCGACACCGCGTAGTCACCCACCTGGTCCGCCAGCTTGCGCGGCGCCGCCTCCGGCTGCTCCACGGACACCGCCGCCAGCCCACCCGCCGCCGTCAGCCGGCGCTTGATGAGCAGCGTCTTCCCGTCCGGGGTGAACTGCGCGGTGCTCACCTCCCCCGCCACCTCGGTGAAGGGGCCCGAGGGCAGCGGCCCCAGCTTCAACCGGCCCGCGTCCACGAAGGCCAGTCGCGTTCCGTCCGGGCTGGGCAGCATGTAGCTCACCGCCGTGCCCAACACCGTGGGCTCGGCCTTCGCATCGTCCAGCGCCGCGACATTCAGCGAGCCGGACTGCGAGGCCGGGTTGTAGCCCGTGAGGAACAGCGCGTGCTTCGAGTCCGGAGTGATGAGCTGCCCGCCCGGCACGTTGGTCACGCCCTCGCCCAGCTTGCGCGGCTCGCCGCCCTCCACCGCGACGACGTAGAGCTGCCCCAGCAGCATCTGCGGAGGAACCCCGTCCAGCCGGGGCTTCTGGCCGTTAAGCAGGTACGTGGCCTTCAGCCCGTCCGGCGTCACGCGCAGGTCCGCCGCGCGGCCCGCCGCCAGCAAGAGCCCCTGCCCCGCCTCCGGAGCGCCACGGCTGGGCGCGGGAGCGCGCGCCGCGCTTCCACCCGCCGAGCCACTGCTGGCCGCGGGCGCCGCCGCGCCGCCAGTTCCCTCATTCCCCTTCTTGCAGCCCGCACCCGCCACCGCGAGCGCGGCCAGCAAACCTGCACCCAGAAGTCGCCCCTGCCGCGTCCGCATCATGCGCTCCTCTGTTCCCCGTGCTCGGACGTGCCCGGCACGCCCGCGTGCGGCAGCCACTCCGCCAGGGCCTGCTTCGCCCGCGCCGAGTACGCTGCCCGCTTGTCCGCCTTCTTCACCCGCCCGGCCAGCGGCGGGAAGAGGCCGAAGATGATGTTGGAGGGCTGGTGCGGGTAGTCCGGCGGGTGCGCTTCTCCCGTCACATGACGGAACAGCGCGCCCAATGCCGTGGTGGCCGGCGGCGGAACGAACTCCTTCCCGGTCAGCCGCGCGTGCAGCGCCAGCGCCACCAGGTATCCGCACGCCGCGCTCTCCACGTAGCCCTCCACGCCGGAAATCTGCCCCGCGAAGTACAGCCTCGGCTCCGACTTCAGCGACAGGTCCCTCGACAGCAGCCGGGGCGAGTCGATGAAGGTGTTTCGGTGGATCTGCCCCATCCGCAGGAACTCCGCCTGCTGGAGGCCCGGGATGCACGTGCTGAAGATGCGCTTCTGTTCACCCCACGTCAGCCGCGTCTGGAAGCCCACCATGTTCCACGACGTGCCCGCCGTGTCCTCCATGCGCAGCTGCACCACCGCGTAGGGCTCCTGGCCCGAGCGCGGGTCTCTCAAGCCCACCGGCTTCATCGGCCCGTAGGCCAGCGTGTCGTCGCCGCGCTCCGCCATCACTTCAATCGGCAGACACCCTTCGAAGTATTTCGGTTCCTCGAAGGCGTGCGGCACCACCTTCTGGCCGGCCTTCACCTCGGCGATGAAGCGGTAGTACTCGTCGCGCGTCATCGGCAGGTTGAGGTAGTCGTCCCCGCCGCCCTTGCCGTAGCGGCTCTGCCGGAAGGCCACGTTCAGGTCGATGGAGTCCCCGGAGATGATGGGCGCGATGGAGTCGTAGAAGTAGAGCTTCGTCCCCACGTGCCGCTCCAGCTCGCGGGTGAGCGCGTCCGAGGTGAGTGGCCCCGTGGCCACCACCACCGGGCCCTCGTCCGGCAGTCGCTCCACCTCGCCCGCCACCACCTCCACGCCCGCCATGCGCTGGAGCGTCTCCGTGATCGCCCCGGAGAAGCGCTCGCGCTCCACCGCCAGCGCGTCACCCGCGGGCACGCGGTGCGCGTCCGCGGTGCCCAGCACCAACGAGCCCAGCGCGCGCAGTTCCGCGTGCAGCAGGCCGATGGCGCTCTCCGGGTTGTCCGAGCGCAGCGAGTTGCTGCACACCAGCTCCGCGAACTGGTCCGACTTGTGGGCCGGCGAGCGCTTGTGCGGCTTCATCTCGCGCAGCTCCACGGCCACGCCGCGCCGGGCGAGCTGGTATGCGCACTCGCTGCCCGCCAGGCCTCCGCCAATCACCGTCACCCGCTGCTTCACGTCAGCCATCCCGCTCCTCCCGGGCGCGCGCCGTCGCCCGTCGGAGAACAGTTAGCAGGACCGGGCCGCCCTTTCCCAGAAGTGAAAGCGGGCGCGTCAACCACTGTCTCCCAGGGCATGCCGCCTGCCCGCCTGCCCAGCAACCCACCGGAGTCCCCCGTTGGAAGGCGCGGTTTCCCTACCTGGGTTGAACCCCTACGTTTCTCGCGTTCGCCGTGCCGGAGCGACCTTGCATCCGGCCGAGCGGAAATGAACTCGAAGACGGGAGCATCGGAGACATGGCCATGGCCCGAAGCAACGACCTGAACAGGATTCGCGAGCTCCTCCAGCGCCGCCGCCGGGAAATCCTCACGGCGAATGCGGGGGCGCACCGCGAGCTGACGGCCCTCAAGGACCAGGAGAGGGACCCCGAGTACGAGGAGAATGCCCAGTCGGAGCTGGCGGACTACACCCTGTCCAGCCTGCTCGAGTCGCAGCGGCGCGAAATCATGCTCATCGACGCGGCCCTGCGCCGCATGGAAATGGGCGTCTTCGGAGACTGCGTGGACTGCGGCTTCGAGATTCCAATCGAGCGCCTGGAAGCCCTGCCCTTCGCCATCCGCTGCGAGGAGGATGCCAGCATCCACGAGCTGGAGACGCGCGGCGGGCCCATGGCCACGCCCTCGCTCTAGCCTCCCGTCCGCTGCAAGAGGGGCGCTCCCGCCGTCGGGGGGCGCCCTACTCGCCTTCCTTCTGGAGGACGACGAACCGGTAGTTCTCCAGCTCGTTCTGCCCCGCCGTGTAGAGCACGGTGAGGAGCATGTCGTAGGGAACCTTCTTGTCCGCGATGACGGACAGCTCCCGGCTGAAGGGGGCGGAGGGGTTCCGCTCGGCGATGTACTTCAGCTTCTCCACTTCCTTCTTCAGCTGCGCGTCCAGCGGCAACACCAGCCGGCCCTGGAGCTTGTCGCCCGGAATCACGCCGTTCTGGAGCCGCAGCACCTCACGCTCCCCCACCAGGATGTTCTTGGGGGTGATGGTGACGGCCACGGTGTCCTTCGGCGTGGCGCGCGTGGTGGACACGGGCGGACGAACGTCCTCGGACGCCGTCACCGCGGCGGAGGACGAGGCGAAGGACTTGAGCAGGAACACCAGGAGGATGGTCATCATGTCCATCATCGCGGTGATGTTCAGCTCCTTGATCTCCCCCGCGGCCTCGCGCTCCTTGCGCTTCTTGCGCGCCAGCGCCTTGCGGTAGCGCAGCCGCGCCAGCGTCTCTTCGTCGGCCTCGCTCAGGGCGGGTGTCGTCGACTCGGCCATGGTTCAGATCGCCCCGAGGGTGACGTCCGGGAACAGCAGGCGGTGCGGGCTGGCCTGCGTCTCGCGGATGGCGTCCAGCGTCTGGGTGAGGGCCTCGTAGGGGATGTCCGGATCCGCGCCGACGATGACCTTCGTCTCCGTGGGGAATGCCGCCTTGATCTCCACCATCTTCGCGTTGAGCGCCCGGAAGTCGTAGGCGCCGTCCGCCAGCACCGGCACGGTGGGCTGGTCCGCCGCCGCGCCCTCCTGGCCGAGGATGGCGTTCTGGCTGCTGACGAAGTGGCCCTTCTTGGAGATGAGCACGGACAAGGTCAGCTTCTGCTCGTCCTGCCCCTCCTGCGTCATGCCCGCGCTGGGCGCGCCGTAGCTGGGGGCATTCACGTTCAAGATGCCGAACGTGGCGAGGCCGGTGATGGACAGCAGCATGAAGATGATGAGGTTCATGAGGATGTCGAGGTACGGGACGATGTTCAGCTCGCCCGACTCTTCTTCCTCACGGACCTTCAGCTTGCGCCGGGAGTAGTGGAACGCCATGGACGCGAACCGTGCGCCTTACGACGCGCGGGACTCGAGCTCCGTGGTGGCCGGGTCCACCGAGCCGCGACGCGACAGGAGGTTCTCCAGCTTCAGCGCGTTGAGCTCCATCGACTCCACCAACCCCTTCGCGTACGAGGTGAGGAACAGGTGGAAGACGATGCAGAGCACCGCGATGGAGAGCGCGAAGGCGGTGTTGTTCATCGCCTTGGAGATACCGTCCGACAGGAGCACCTGCTTCTGCTCCGCCGGCACGTTGCCGAGCGCCTGGAAGGTGCCGATGAGGCCGAAGATGGTGCCGACGAGGCCCACCAGCGTGGCGATGTTGGCGAGGGACCACAGCCACGGAATCCGCTTGGACACGCCCGGGCTGTGCTCGACGATGGCCTCTTCCACCGCCTTGGCGACTTCAATCTCGCCGCGGTTGGCATTCACCAGGCCCGCGCGGATGACCTTCGCCAGCGGCGAGTTGGGCGCCATGCTGCACACCTTCACCGCGCGGTCCAGGTTGCCGCTGCGCACCAGCTTGGCGATCTGCTCCATGAACGGCGGCGCGGGCAGGTTGTAGCGGAACACCACGGTGACGATGCGCTCCAGCGCCACCGCCAGCGAGCACGCCAGCCAGAACAGGTTCACGAACATGAACGGGCCGCCATCCTTGAAGAACTTGATGACGGAGTCCGTGACGCCCATCTTGCCGCCCTCCGTGGCCGCAAGTGTCACGTCCAGCAGCAGCTCGCTCACCGAGTGAATCATCGCGCCTGGTGTCCTTTCGACGCCCGTCCCCCCGGGTGGGCCCGTCCGGACACGGGCATCCACAGGACTCTCCCCAGGGAGGGGGCAGCCTGGACTTCTAGGGCGGGCCCGCCGAGCGTGTCAAGCCACGGGGCGGGCCCAGCCCGTTGGAACTACTGGGCTTTCAAGCAGCCGAGGAGGCTTCCGGTGAGCCGGGTACGCCCGCCTGCTCCACGACCTCACGCCGGTAGTCGCACTCCTTGTTCGGGCAGGCGATGTAGGCGCCGTCCCGCTTGGAGAACTTCTGCAGGAGGTACGGGGACGCACACTGCGGGCACTGCTCGGCCAGGGGCCTGTCCCAGGCGGCGAACTTGCAGTCCGGGTAGCGGTTGCAGCCGAAGAAGATCTTCCCGCGGCCGCTGCGGCGCTCGGTGAGGTAGCCCTGCTTGCACTCCGGGCACCCCACGCCGATGGAGATGGGCTTGGACGTCTTGCAGTCCGGGTAGCCGGAGCAGGCCATGAAGCGCCCGAAGCGGCCGCGCTTGATGACCATGGGCTTGCCGCACTTCTCGCACTTCTCGTCCGTGGTCTCCTCCTCCACGATGACGATTTTGCCCTCGGCGTCCCGCTTGAAGTCCTTGGTGTTCTTGCAGTCGGGGTAGTTCGAGCAGGCGAGGAAGTGCCCCATCTTCCCGAACTTGATGACGAAGGGGTTGCCGCACTTCTCGCAGGAGATGTCGGTCTTGATTTCCTCGCGCTTGACGTCGCGCATCTCCGCCTTCGCCTTCTCGAGCGTCTCCTTGAAGGGCCCGTAGAAGTCGTGCAGCACGGCCTTCCAGCTCGTGCCGCCCTCGGAGATCTGGTCGAGCTTCTCCTCCATGGTGGCGGTGAAGGTGACGTCCAGCTCGTGGGGGAAGTGCTTGACCAGCATCTCGTTGGTCATCTGCCCCAGGTCCGTGGGCCGGAAGCGCCCCTCCAGCTTCTCCACGTACTTCTTGTCCTGGATGGTGGAGAGAATGGCGGCGTAGGTAGACGGGCGGCCGATGCCGCGCTCTTCCAGCTCCTTCACCAGCGTGGCCTCGCTGAAGCGCGGGGGCGGCTGGGTGAAGTGCTGCTCGTGGAGCAGCTTCTGGAGGGCCAGCTTCTCGCCCTCGGTGAGGAAGGGCAGCTCGCCGATGGCATCCGCGCCATCCGCGCCCTCTTCACCGGCGGCCTTCGCCTTCTCCTTCTCGGCCTCCTCCTCGGGGGTGAGGCCCGCGCCGTAGACGGCCAGGTAGCCGGCGAACTTCAGCGTGCTGCCCGAGGCTCGGAACGTGGCCCGGCCCGCGGAGATGTCCGCGCTCGTCTGGTCATACACGGCCGGCATCATCTGGCACGCCACGAAGCGGTTCCAGATGAGCTCGTAGAGGCGGAACATGTCCGACTCGCCCATGGCCTCGAAGAAGGGCCGCACGCGCTCGGGCGGGTACTCCAGGGACGTGGGACGGATGGCCTCGTGCGCGTCCTGCGCGCTCTTGCGGGAGCGGTACACCACCGGCTCGGCCGGCAGGAACTCCTTGCCGTACTTGCCGTCGATGAACTCGCGCACCTGCTTCACCGCGTCGTCGGACAGACGGGTGGAGTCCGTACGCATGTACGTGATGAGCGCCGTCTGGCCCTCCTCGCCGAGGGGCACGCCCTCGTAGAGCTTCTGGGCCAGCGTCATCGTCTTCTTGGCGGTGAAGGACAGCCGGTTGGCGGCCTCCTGCTGCAGCTTGGAGGTGATGAACGGCGCGGGCGCGTTGCGGCGGCGCTCGCGGCGGTCCACCTTGGCCACGACGAACTCGGCCCCCTGGAGCTCGGCGACGAGCCCCTCGGTGGTGGCGCGGTCCTTCAGCTCCATCTTCTTGCCGTCCACCTTGGACAGCTTCGCCTTGAAGGGCGGCGGACCGGCGGAACCGGCCAGCAGCGCGTCCAGCGACCAGTACTCCTCGGGGACGAAGGCCTTGATTTCGGCCTCGCGCTCCACGACGAGGCGCACCGCCACCGACTGCACGCGGCCGGCGGACAGGCCCCGGCGGATCTTCTGCCAGAGCAACGGGGAGATTTGATACCCCACCAGCCGGTCGAGGATGCGGCGCGTCTGCTGCGAGTCGTAGTTGTCCTGGTTCAGCTCGCGCGGCTGGGCGATGGCTTCCTGGACGGCCTTCTTGGTGATTTCGTTGAAGGTCACCCGCATCGCGTCCGGATGGGCGAGCTCTTCCTTGATGTGCCAGGCAATGGCCTCGCCCTCGCGGTCGGGGTCCGTCGCGAGGAAGACCTTGTCGGCGGACTTCGCCATCTTCTTGAGCTCGTTGAGCACCTTCTCCTTGCCCTTGATGACCTCGTACTCGGGCTGGAAGTCGTGCTCCACGTCGACGCCCATCTTGCTCTTGGGCAAGTCCTTCACGTGGCCCACGGAGGCCTTCACCGTGTAGCCGGAGCCCAGGTACTTCTTGATGGTCTTCGCCTTGGCGGGAGACTCCACCACCACGAGGTAGTGGGGGCCCTTGCCGCGGGGCGCGACTTCGTCGTCCGCGTCCGCCTCCACGGTGGGCAGCTCGTCGTCACCCTTCTTGCCGCGGCGGCGGGCCGCCGTCTTCTTCGCCTTGGCCGCCGGCTTCTTCTTGGCGGCCGTCTTCTTCTTGGCGGCCGCCTTGCGGGGCGACTTCGTCTCCGCCGCCGCCTCCGTCTCTTCCACCTGCTTCTTCGTCCGCGTGGCCATGACTCTCCTACCTAGACCTTTTCGTACAGCTTGCCCGGGTGCTGGATGACCAGCCCCGTCAACTCCAGCTCCACCAGTGCGCTGGTCAGCGCCGCCGGTGAGAGGGTGCTGCCGACCAGCACCTCGTCAAATGTCCGGGGAACCCGGTCCAACACCCCATAAGTGCCCTTCGCTTCCGCGGAGAGCTCCTCCCACGACGCCGTGATGTCCCGCGGCCCCGCGGTTTCCGGCTGAACGCCCACCACCCTCCACACATCTTCCGGGCCCATGCAGGCGCTCGCATGCCCGTCCCGGAGCAGCTGGTTGCACCCCACCGCCGCCGCCTGCCTCACGTCCCCCGGCAGCGCGAACACCGGCCGCCCCTGTGCCCGCCCCGCTTCCGCCGTGTACAGCGCCCCCGAACCCTTCCCCGCCCTCAACACCAGGACCACATCGGATGCGCCGGAGATGAGTCGGTTGCGCCGCGGGAAGGTGGTAACGCTTGCCCGGACCCCGGGTGGGAGCTCGCTGAAGAACACGCCCCCCTGCCCCAAAAAGTGAGGAAGCAGGCGGGCTTGCGCCGGGTCCAACGCATCCAGGGCAGACCCCAGGAAGGCCCACGTCTCCCCGCCCACATCCAGCGCGCCCCAGTGGCACGCCTGGTCCACCCCCACCGCGGCGCCGGACACCACGCCCACCCCGGCCCCCGCCACCTTCCGTGCGAAGTCCCGGGCGAAGGGCAGGAAGCCCTGGTCCGGATGGCGGCTGCCCACCATGGCCACCCGGCGCCGGGGCAGTCCCGGACACCCCCGGTGGAAGAGCAGCGGAGGCGCGTCCTCCACCTCCCGCAACCGGTCCGGATAGGTGTGCTGCCCGGCGAAGGCCACGCCCATGCCGGCCCGGCGGCAGGCCGCCAGGACGCGCTCCGCCAGCGGGGGGAGCCGGTCCACCGCCGCCAGCCGCGTGCGCACCTGTGGGGAGACCGGCGCCTGAGACACCCAGTCCCGTACAGGGACGGAGGCGAGCGCCGCGAGACTTCCATCCGCGAAGGCGCGCAGGGCGGCCAGCGTCCTCGGCCCCAGGCCGGGAACGGCCCAGAGTGCCAGGCACGCCTGCTGCTCCGCCGTGAGGCTGTCCGTCTCAGCGTCCGCCATACCCGTCCCCTGCCCGTTTCCCACCTATATAGAAGATGGGTCCCCAGGAGGGGCGCGACACATAGACACCGGACCGCCACCGGTCAAGCACTCAGCCCCTCCTGTGGCGGAGGGGATGCACATTTCCTGCCGGGTTTCGGGCGCTTGGAGCCCGGGAATTCAGCGGCTGGCGGTGGGCTCGCCGACGCGCATGACGGCGCGGTCGCCGGGGACGAGCTCCTCCATGGAGCGCAGCATGAGGCAGTTGGAGGTGCGCTCCTTCACCTCGGTCACCATGCAGGTGCCGACGTTCTCCCAGGGGAAGCGCTTCTCCTTGGCGGTGATCGGCTTGGCCTCCTGGCCGAGCACCTGGAGGGACGGGTCACCCTGGCGGAGGATGGTGAAGGTGTTGCCCAGCTGGACGCCGTCCGCGCTGCCCCGGTCCACCACCACCGTGTGGTTCTCACCGAGCAGCGTCAGGTACGGCACCAGCGCGGTGACGACGGTGGCCTGCAGCTCCTTCGCGTTGGGCTTCGGGGCCACGCGCTCGGTGAGGCGCTCGCCGACGGGGCCCACCAGGTCGCCGCGCTCCATGCCGTCCCACGTGTCCACCACCTGAGCGGTGACGACGTTGTCACTCACGCGAATCACGCGCAGCGTGCCCAGGAAGTCGGTGAGGTAGCCCAGCTGCTTCTTCGTCACCGGGTGCTGGATGGCCTGGGTGGTGTGGTAGACGACGTAGCGGTCCCCTACCTTGGCGCTGCCCTTCTTCTTGAAGCGCACGTAGGCGGTGTCCGGGTAGGACAGCATCAGCGCGCCGGAGGACGAGCCCTCGATGCGGCCGGCCTCGTCCAGCTCGCGCTGGGTGACGAAGCCCTGGGTCGTCACGGGGCGCGACGACGACACGTCGTAGCCAATCTTCCCCGTCACCGTCACCAGGTCGGCGCCGCTCAGCTCGGTGGGCGCGGCCACGTCCTCGGAGGCGATCTCCGTGCCCACGCGGGTGGGAACCTCTTCGCCCGAGGCGAAGAAGCGCACCTGGTTGCCCGGGTAGATCCAATGCGGGTTGGCGATCTCCGGGTTGTAGGCCCAGACCTTCGGCCAGTACCAGGGGCTGCCCAGGTAGCGCTGGGACAAATCCCACAGCGTGTCGCCCTCCTGCACGGAGTGGACTTCGCCCGGGGCGCTCTCGCGGCCCTTGGGCGCGCCGGGAGGAACGGCCACGGAGCCCTGGGGGCGCTCGGGGGCCTCGTCCATGACCTCGGCACCTTCCGTCTCGCTGCCAGTGTCCTGGTCCTGCTCCTCGGCGCCCTCCTGCTGGGCGCGTGCGCTCCAGGCCGGCGCGACGGCGAGGCTCAACATCAGCGAGGTGAGGATCCGGGAGCGCATCGCACGACGTCCTTTCGAAAGAGCCTTCACTGCGGGAGCGCGGCGAGCCGCTGCTCCGCCTGCGTGGCGGCGGCCGTCCCCGGGAACTGGGTGACGACACGGGTGTAGAGCGCCTTGGCATCCGCGGCCTGGTTCAGCCGCATCCGGCACTCGGCGAGCCGGAGCATGCTGTCCAGCATGGCATCCCCGGCGGGATAGGTCTTGATGAGCCGCTCGAACGTCCGCGCGGCGTCCTTGAACTCGCTGAGGCCGATCAGCCCGAGCCCGCTGAAGTACAGCGCGTTGTCGGCGCGAGGATGGCGCGGGTTCTCCTCCGCGAAGCGGCGCAGGCGCTCCACGCCGCCCTCCACGTTGCCGGTGCGCAACAGCGACACGGACTTGTCGTACTCGGCGTCCAGCACGTCCGGGTCCTTCATCTCCGCCTCGTCGTCGCGCGAGGCGACCACGGTGGCGGCCTCGGCACCCGACGCAGCCGCGGACCCGTCCGGCACGGCGCTGATGAACATCTCCATCTGCTCCGAGTCCGGCTCCACCACGGCCACCGCGGTGGGCAGCTTCGGCGCGGGCTCGTTGCGCGGCTTGAGCTTCACCACCGCCAGGTCCGGCGTGGACCCCAGGCCGTCACCAGAACCGCTGGCGTCCGCGGGGGTGGCGCGCGCGGGAGCGCCGCTCGCACGGGCCTTCTCCACCGCGTCGTGCGCCTCCAGGCGCTGAAGGCGCTCGGTCAGCCGGGCCTGCGTCTCGCGCAGGGCCTGCACCTCCGCTCGCAGCGCCCCCACGTCCGCCTGGCTGGCGGCGTTGGAGGCGCAGGCGCTCAGCGCGCACAGGGGCGCGGCGGCGAGCAGGCGGAAGATGACGGAGCGCGCGGGCACGGGCCTCTTCGGACGGGGATCACCCCGAGGATAGGAAGGCCCGTCGGAGAGCGTCAAGAAAACGGCCGGCGCGGCTCGGGGGGCTAGAAGCGGTTTACCACGTAGTTGAGGTGGCGTCCGGTGCGCCCCGCGTCGCGGCGGTGGGAGAAGAAGCGCTCGGGCTCACACGCGGTACAGGCCGGTAGCACGTCCACGTGCGCCGGCTTCAGCCCCGCGCGCAGCAGCGTCAGCCGCACCGCCCGTGTCAGGTCCAGCTTCACCGCGCCGCCCGCGGACTCCACCACCTCCGCGCCGAAGCGGGCGGTGAAGCGCTGGCCCAGCTCGCCGGACACCTCGTAGCAGCAGCGCTGGATGCAGGGGCCCACCACCGCGAGCAACCGCTCCGGCCGCGCGCCCTTCGCCACCAGCGCCTCCACCGCCCGCGCGCTGATGTCCGCGTCCGTGCCCCGCCACCCCGAGTGCACCGCCGCCACGCGCCGGCCGTCCGGGTCCACCAGCAGCACCGGCACGCAGTCCGCCGTGCCCACCGCCACCCACGTGCCGGACGCCTGGGTCCACAGCGCGTCCGCCTCGCCCTCCACGGGCCGTAGGGCCTCCCCTTCCCCGCCGCGCGCCTCCAGCACCCGGTCGCCATGCACCTGCGACACGCGGCACAGCGCGCCTAGCGGAGCCCCGGCGCCGGTGGCCAGGCGGCGGAGGTTCTCCAGCACCTTCTCCTGCGCGTCGCCGGTGGAGAAGCCCAGGTTGAGAGACGCGTACGGCCCCTCCGAGACGCCTCCCGCACGGGTGGCGAAGCCATGGGGGACGGGCAGCAGCGAGGACGTCAGGAACGCGGTCGACATGGGACTCCGGGAGACACCAGGAACCCGCCGATGACGGGGCGCAGCAATGGAAGCAACACCAACGGAACAGGAAAATTCTTGTGCCGGTACGTTTGACAGTCCGCGTCAGCCAATTGACAATTCCGATGGAAGTTCGTGAAACAAGTTTAAGCCATCGCTGCGGAGAGCCGCGAACAAGCGCATGCCCCTGGGTCCCGACACTGTTGGCAGGAAGCTCCTGTGGAGCATCGCCCTGCCGGGGCTGGTGGTGGCGTTGCTGGGCGTGGGCCACTTCTGGCGCGAGGCGCGGGTGGCGGTGCAGGACGCGACGCAGGTGGAGTCGCTGGCGCTGGCGGAGTTCGTCGCCTCCACCTTCACGCTGCCGCAGGCGCCGGGCGTATCCAAAGCCCACGAGGCGGTGGCGGAGGTGCTGCGCTCGGACACGCGCCTGTTCCGCTCGGTGGAGGACGCGCGGGTGCTGACGCCGGACGGGCACATCCGCTGGTCCCGCCAGCCGGACGAGGTGGGCCAGGTGCACGCGGAGACCAAACGGCTGACAGCGCCCGGGCCCGAGGCGGCGCGCTCCGTGGACGGTGTCACGGAGGTGGTGCGGCCGCTGGGCGGGCCCGAGTGCGGCAGCTGCCACTCCGAGGGCGAGGTGCCCGGCGCGAGTGTCCTGCAGATGCGCATGGCGGAGCCGACGTTGCACCAGCAGCTCACGGAGATGTTCCGCGGCGCGCTGGGCGCGATGGTGCTGTTCATCGTGCTGCTGGCGCTCATCACCGCGCTGGCGTTGCACTTCAACCTCACCCGCCCACTGAGCAAGCTGAGTGCGGCCATGGGGCGCGCGGAGGCGGGAGACTTGCTGGTGCGCGCGGACGCGCGGGGCACGGACGAGCTGTCCCGGCTGGGCGCGGCCTTCAACCAGATGCTGGCGCGGCTCACCGCGATGAAGGCGGAGGAAATCGACACCCACCGGGACCTCGCGGTGGTGAAGGAGAAGCTCGCCCTCAAGGAGGAGCTGGAGGAGCGCCTGCGCGAGCTGTCGCTGCTCTTCGACGTGGCGCGCTCGCTCAATGCCACGCTGGAGCTGGACGAGCTGCTGGAGGCCGTCACCCGGATGGTGGTCGAGCGGCTCCAGATTCCGGACTTCTCCATCATGCTCCTCAACGTGGAGGGGCTGCTGGAGGTGAAGCACGCGTGGCCGGAGGGCCGCGGCGCGGAAGGGCTCATCTTCGCGCTGGGCGAGGGCGCCTGCGGGCGCGCGGCCCAGACGCTCAAGGCGGTGTACCTGCCGGACCTGGGTGACCGCACCAGCATCTTCGCGCGGCGCGGCCTGGTGGAGGGCGCGGTGGACACGGGCGCGCTGCTGGCGGTGCCCATGGTGCACATGGGCACGCTGCTGGGAGTGATGAACTTCCAGCGCCCCGAGGTGGCCAGCTTCTCCGCGCAGGAAATCGAGCTGCTGACCGCCGTCGCGGACCTGGCGGCCACGGCGGTGAAGAACGCGCGGCTGCACGCGGAGACGGTGAAGCTCACCATGACGGACCCGCTCACGGGCGTGCCCAACCGGCGACACCTCTTCCAGCGCATGGAGCTGGAATTGGCGCGGGCGCAGCGCTTCGGCGTCCCGCTGGCGCTGCTGATGGTGGACGTGGACCACTTCAAGCGCCTCAACGACGTGGCGGGCCACCGGGTGGGCGACGAGACGCTGCGCCGCGTGTGCGACGCGCTCCGCCTGCGCGTGCGCAAGGTGGACACGCTGGCGCGCTACGGCGGCGAGGAGTTCGTCCTGCTGCTGCCCCAGGCCTCCAAGGAGGACGCGGTGGAGGTGGCGGAGAAGCTGCGCCGCGCGGTGGCGGACAACGTGCTGCTGTCCCAGCCCGGTCTGCCCGGCAACCACGTCACCGTGTCCGTGGGCGTGGCCCACTACCCCACCGACGCCGCCACCCAGGAGGAGCTGGTGGACTGCGCCGACGCGGCCCTCTATTGCAGCAAGCGCACGGGCCGCAACCGCACCACCCCGTACGAGTCCGGCATGGAGATGCACCCCGGCCGCGAGCGCGGCCCCCATTCCCCTCCCGCCGACGTGCCCGCCGCCACCACGACGCCGGGCGGCGTGGCCAAGGCGTAGGCGCGAGTCAGCTCAGCGCGACACCAGCGTGCGCACCGTGGGCAGCAGCAGGTCCGCCCACTCGTCATATCCCTCGTCGGACGGGTGGAAGCCGTCGTGACAGAAGAAGTGCGGGCTCTTGGGGATCATCTCCTTGCTCGCCGTGTACAGGTCCACCAGGTGCAGGCCGTGCGCGCGCGCCACCTCGGCCATGGCGACGTTGAAGGGCTCGATGCGGCCCTCGTAGAGGGAGCTCGGCACCAGCTTCGCCACCGGCGCCAGGGCCATGTCCGCGATGTTCACCACCACCAGCGGCGCGCCCGTCTGCTTCAGCCTGCGGGCGATGCGGTCCAGTTCCTCCTGGAAGTCCTCCACCGAGGTGCCGCGCCACAGGTCGTTGGTGCCCACGCCCAGCGTCACCAGCGTGGGCTGCGCGGCCACCGCGCGCTTCACCTGACCCGTGAAGACGTCGCGGATGCGGGCCCCGCTCTGCCCCAGGTTGGTGAGGCCCACCGGGAGCCCGTCATTGCGCAGCCGGGAGGCGAGGCGCTCGGGGTAGCCCCCGCCGCGCGCCGCCCCCACGCCCACCGCCGTGCTGTCGCCGAGGGCGACGTAGTTGACGCTCATGCCGCTCCGTGTCCCGTCCGCCTCACGGCACCCGCAGGGCACGCAGGGTGCGGTTGCCACCCGGCGTGGCGACGCGCAGCAGCAGCGTGCTGCCGGCCTGCGCGCCCTTGATGACCTTCGCCAGCTCCTCGGCGTTGTTCACCGGCTTGTGGTTCACCTCCACCACCAGCATGCCGGGCTCCAACTGCGCGCGGTCCGCGGGAGAGCCGGGCAGCACGTCGGTGATGAGCGCGCCCTGGCGGTCGGTGAAGCCCGCCTGCTGCGCGGTGCGCGCGTCCAGGTTCTGCAGGCTGACGCCCACGCGGCGCGAGCTCTCCTGCGCGTCGCCCTCGCGCGGCTGCTTGGAGGCCACGCCCTCCAGGTCCGGCCGCGTGCCCAGCGTCACCTTCACGTCCTGCTTCTTGCCGTCGCGGTACACTGTCAGCGTGGAGACGCTGCCCGGCCGCTTGAGCGCCACCGTGCGGGTCAGCTCGCTGCTGGAGGAGACGTTCCGCCCGTCGATGGCGGTGACGACGTCGTCCGTCTTCAGCCCGGCCTTGGCCGCGGGCGAGCCCGGGTTGACCTGGGTGAGGATGGCACCGTCATTCACCGGCAGCTTGAGCGCGCCGGCCAAATCACGCGTCAGGTCCTGGATGCCCACGCCCAGCCACGCGCGGGTGACGGCGCCCTCCTTCTGCAGCTGCGGAAGCAGCGCGTGGATGAGGTTGCTGGGCACCGCGAAGCCGATGCCGGTGCCGCCGCCGACGATGGCGGTGTTGATGCCCACGACTTCGCCCTTCATGTTGAAGAGCGGGCCGCCGGAGTTGCCGGGGTTGATGGCGGCGTCCGTCTGGAGGAACTCGTCATACGCGCTGGCGCCAATCTCGCGCGCCCGCGCGGAGACGATGCCGAGGCTCACACTGGAGGCCAGACCGAACGGGTTGCCGATGGCCACCACCCAGTCGCCCACGCGCAGCGCGTCCGAGTCGCCCAGCTTCACCGTGGGCAGTCCGTCCACCTTCTCCTTCAGCTTCACCAGGGCCACGTCGGTGAGCGGGTCCCTGCCCAGCACGTCGCCGGAGAACGTGCGTCCGTCGTCGAGCCGCACGGTGATGGAGACCGCGTCCTCCACCACGTGGTTGTTGGTGAGGATGACGCCCTTGGGGTCGATGATGAAGCCGGAGCCCGCGCCCTGACGGAGCGGCTCTCGCTGCTGCCCGCCCCGCCCTCCGCCGAAGAAGCGGTCGAAGAACGGGTTGTCCTCCATGCCCCGCGGTCCGCCACCACCGCGCGCCTGCACGTCCACGTTGACCACCGCGGACTTCACGGACTCCACCAGCGGCGCCAGCGACGGCAGCGCCTGGGCCTCGCGCGTGGCGGGCTGGAGCGGATTGCCCCCGGGCACCGGAGCCGCCTTGGCCGCCGGAGGAGGCGGCGGAGCCGGCTGGGGCGCCGGAGCCTGGGCGGGAGCCACGCCGGGCAGCACGAGCAGGAGCGCCGCGACCAGGGCCCTCCGGGGAGCGACGGGAGAACGGTTCATATGTACTCCTAGCTAAGGCGGAAAAGACGCACCGCAAGCGAAATGGGGAGCCGGGGGCGTCAGGCGAACAGTCCGCTGCCCCGCCTGTTCCCGGAGCACTCAGCCGGGCCGGTAGACGCGGTAGTCCAGCTCGGGGAAGAGGTTGTCGCGGCCCTCCACGTGGGTGAGCCAGCCCTCGTCGATGGTGCCTGCGCGCAGCTCGTCGTGAAGGCGCTGGAAGCGGAGGATGTGCTCGCGCGTGCGGCGCTGGGCGTACTCCACCATGGTGCCCGTCTTCATGATGAAGGCCCAGTCGGAGGACTGGGCGAGCAGCAGCTCGCGCGCGGCCTGGTTGAGCGCGCGGCGCTTCAGGGAGTTCGCGTCGGGGAAGTCGCGGGCCAGCTCCACCATCTGCTTCGCGCAGTGGTGCAGGTGGCGGTAGATCCAATCATTGGCCCCGTCGAGCCACATGTTCGCGTAGCCGCCCGCGCCCCACGAGGACAGCGGCGGCGTGGCCACCTGGTTCTCCGGGTTCTCCCGCAGGTCGTCCGAGGGCGTCACCAGGCTGAAGGTCTTCTGGTCATACGCGGCCTTGCGGATGAGGAAGTCGAGGAACATGGGCCCCTCGAACCACCAGTGGCCGAACAGCTCCGCGTCGTACGGCGCGACGACCACCGGCTTGCGGCCGCTCAGGCGCGAGGCGAGGTGCTCTATCTGCCGCTCGCGGTTGAAGAGGAAGTTGCCGGCGTGGATGGCGGCGCGCTCTCGGGCGGCGTCCGGGTTGTAGGGCTGCTTGTCGTGCGTCTTGCCGGTGATGCGGAAGTACTTGAAGCCGGTGTTCTTGCGGTCGCCGGTGGGCTGGATGAACGGGCGGATGTAGTCCAGGTCCAGGTCCCAGCCGATGTCCCGGTAGAACTCGCGGTAGTCCCCGTCACCGGGATAGCCGAACTCGGTGCTCCATACCTGCTGGCTGCTCTCCGGGTCTCTCGCGTACGCGGCCACGCCCGTCTCGGTGAAGATGGGCGCATAGGGGCCGTGCAGCGGGCGCGGCGTGGCGTCCGTGAGGCCGTGCGTGTCCACGAAGAAGTAGCGGATGCGCTCGTTGGCGAGCACGCGCTCCAGCCCGGGGTAGTAGCCGCACTCGGCCAGCCAGATGCCCGCCGGGTCTCGACCGAAGTTCTGACGGTAGTGGTTGGCGGCCACCGTGACCTGAGCGCGCACGGCCTCGGGCACCTGCTGCATGAGCGGCAGGAAGCCGTGCGTGGCGTTGCACGTGATGATGTCCAGGTGGCCCGCGTCCTGGAGGCGGCGGAAGGCCGGGACGAGGTCGCGCTTGTAGCGGTCGTGGAAGGCGCGGCGCAGCGACTCGAAGTGGTCGCGGTGGAAGCGGGCCAGCGGGCCGAAGGTGGCGTCGTTCCGGGTGCGGTGGACCTCTCGCGCGCCCAGCTCGCAGAGTTGGTCCAGGCGGCGCGCATAGCGCGACATCAGGAGCTCGTCCCGCAGCATGGCGACGAGCGTGGGGGACAGCGTCATCGTCAGACGGAAGGGGACACCGTCCTCGGCCAGCTTGTCGAAGACGAGGAGCAGCGGGAGGTATGTCTCGGAGATGGCTTCGTAGAGCCAGTCCTCCTCGAGGAAGTCCTCGTGCTCGGGGTGACGGACGAAGGGAAGATGCGCGTGGAGGACCAGCGCGAGAGAGCCCAGGCTCATAAGGGTTCGAAGTGTCCGTGCGGGTTCACGAGCGGCCGCTGCCCGAAGGCGGCTTCCGGGGAAGAGGATCCTCCGAGGACCCCGGAGGACGCTGCGCGGATTCAGTGGGACGCTGCTCCGATGCACCCGACGGACGGGCTACGTATTCCAGGTAGCGCATGTCGGAAGCGCCCGGTGCGCGCGGAGGGGATTCCAGATAGCGCTGGTCCGAAGCACCCGGCGCACGCCCCGGTGACTCCAGGTAGCGCATGTCGGAAGCGCCCGGTGCGCGCGGAGGAGACTCCAGGTAGCGCATGTCGGAAGCGCCCGGTGCGCGCGGAGGAGACTCCAGGTAGCGCATGTCGGAAGCGCCCGGCGCACGCCCCGGTGATTCCAGATAGCGCATGTCCGAGGCTCCCGATGCACGCGGAGGAGATTCCAGATAGCGCTGGTCCGAGGCTCCCTTTGCACGCCCCTGAGAGTCCAGGTAGCGCATGTCCGAAGCCCCCGGAGCACGGCCCACGTCGAGGTATTGATGCGGCCGGGCACCACCGGCCGGCCGGGAGCCGCCCTCTAGATAGCGCTGGTCGGAAGCCCCGGGCGCACGGCCCGGTGACTCCAGATAGCGCATGTCCGAAGCACCCGGCGCGCGCCCCACGTCGAGGTACTGACGCCCGCTCGGCTGCGCACGGCCCTCCAGATAGCGCTGCTCCGACGCCCCCGGAGCCCTGCCCGGCGACTCCAGATACCGCTGGTCCGACGCTCCGGGCGCGCGCTCCGTGGACTCCATGTAGCGCATGTCCGAAGCACCCGGGACGCGCTCCTGCGACTCCATGTAGCGCATGTCCGAGGCACCCGGCGCTCGCGGCGGCGCTTCGAGATGGGACTCGGGCTGTTCGGCGGGAACGGTCCGCTCGCGGTGCGACTCGGGGATGTCCCGCGCGCCCGCGCTGCCCGGCAGGTTCACGCGACGCCAGGTGATGTACTCGCGCTCCTCGACCTCCTGCGTCCGGGCACGCACCGGCGGCACCACCTCCGGCAGGGGCTGCGGCTCGGGCATGCGCTGAGGCACGCGGAGGAAACGAATCGAGGTGTCCGTGGACGTGCCGCTGGGCGGCAACGCAACCCGGTTGCTGGAGTGACCGATACGGCGACTGCGGCCATCCCTCCCTATGAAGTGCGCTTCCACTCGGTAGTGCCGGCCCGGCTCCAGGCCGTGGATGTAGAAGCTCCGGGACTCGAGCACGCAGTCCAGCTCGCGCGCCATCTTCTCCCCGTCGAACACGCGCAGCACGGCGCGCGGAGCGTCCAGTCCCTGCTGCGCCCGGGTCCGCGCGGCCGTACTGAAGTCCCACGAGACGAAGAGCGTCTGCGGATCCCTCGGCAGCAGCAACGCGCCGTCGTCCTCATAGCCCGCTGGCAGCTCGCCCAGTCCCTCGTCGTCCTCCGGTGAAGTCGGCGGCTGAGACGCCGCGTCCACCAGGTGGTGGCGGCGTGCCTCGTCCGGCCCCATGACGCGCGCCACGAAGAAGCCTTCGAGCACCGGCTCCGCGTCGTGCTGCTCGGGAAGAGGAGGCGGCGCAGCGGGCGCGGCAGCGGCGGGGACTTCCGGCGAAGGTGCCGGAGTGCTCTCGGGAGGAGCCGCCGTGTTCTCGGAGGCCGCGGAGACCGGCGCGGAAGCCGTGGGCATCGCCGGCTCGCGGGGGACGCGAGGCTTCGGCGGGAACGTCACCACCTGAGCGGGGCGGGCCGGCGGGGCATCACCCGGCTTCTCCGACGCTCGCTTGGCTGCCACCCGCTTGGGCGCGGACACGCGGCCCTGGCCCATCTTCTCGGCCGGCTTCGCCTTCGCCGGAACGCTCTTCTCCTCGACGGCCGGCTTTCGCTTCCCGGTGGAGGCACCTGACTCGCTCGCCGCCCTGGCAGCCGCCCTGCTCTCCCGGGCGGGCGCCTTCGACGCCTTCACGCCCTTGGCAGCGGCCTTCGCGTCCCGGGGCTTCTTGTCCTTGGAGGCATCCTTGGATGTGGCGACGGCCTTGGAAGCGGCGGCCTTCGCGGGAGCAGGAGCCTTGCTGGCGGAACTTTTGCGCGGCACGGTGATGCCCAGCAGGCGAGCGAGCTTCGCCAGCGCGGGGACATACGCTGCGAGCGCCGCGATGAGCTCCTCCTTCTTCAGCTTGCTGTAACCGCTCCCCAGGTGCTTCTGGGCCAGCTCTCTCAGATGGCTGACGGTTACGCTCTTGAGGTCGTCCATAGGCAAGGTCGCCTTTAGGTCGCTGGCTGTGGAGGGTCAACGTGCCAGCATTACATGTGTTCGTCGCCCGACCCCCCTCTTCTGCATCGCCCGATGACACCCACGATGGGGCAAAGTATCCTGCCCACGCTTGAGCGACCTGCCCAGACTGCTCCTGTGCAGTTTCGACGTCATCCCCGGTCCGTCGGGCTCGTCGCGCCGTGTCACGGAGTACCTCAAGGCGCTTCCAGACCGCTTCTCCGTGGTGGTGCTGTCGGCGAAGACCCCTGACCACTCCCATATCGAGAAGTACCAGGGTGCCCGCCTGCTGCGGGTGCCGGTAGGCTCGGGCGACCTGGCCTCTCGCATCCAGGCCTTCGAGCGCGCCGTGCGCCGCCAGTTGGAGAGCGAGGAGTACGCGCTCGCCCACTTCACCGACCCCTTCGGCGGCTATGCGCTGTGCGAGCTGAAGGCGGACTACGGCCACCGGCTCGTCTACGAGGCGCAGACCTTCCCGTCCCAGGAGCTGCGCTACACGCACCCGCAGACCGAAGGGGACCGGCGCTTCCTCTCCAAGATTCGCAGGCAGGAGCTGTTCTGCCTGATGAACGCGGACCTCATCATCACCGGCTCGCAGACGACGCGCTCGTACATCCAGTCGCTCGGGGCGAGCGAGGACCTCATCCACGTGGTCCGGGCGCCGGTGGACCTCAAGGCCTACGACCCCGAGGCGATGGGCGCGCCGGACGGGCAGCCGCTGCGGCTGATGTACCTGGGCAGCCAGGTGGGGTGGCAGGGACTGCCCACGCTGCTGCGCGCGGTGGCGCTCGCCGCCCAGCGCGCGGAGGTGCGGCTCACCCTGGTGGGCGCGCAGCACGCGGACTGGCAGCCGCACCTGGATGACCTGGTGAAGGAGCTGGGGCTGAAGGAGCGGGTGGAGTTCCAGGCGCCCGTCAACCACGACGACGTGGCCAAGGTGCTCGCGCTGGCGGACGTGGGCGTGCTCCCCCTGGACGACGTGGAGCGCAACCGGCTGCAGGGCGGTCCCCTGGCGAAGGTGTCCGAGTACTGCGCCGCCGGCCGCCCCGTCATCGCCGCGGACCTGCCCGTCACCCGCGAGCTCATTCCCCAGAGCGCGGCCCTCTTCTTCCCGCCCGGAGACACGCAGGCCCTCGCGAACCACATCGTCGACCTGGCGCGCGACATTCCCCGCCGCATGGAGCTGGGACGCCGGGCGCGGGCGCATGCGGAGCAGGTGCTCGACGCGGGCATCATCCGCGGAAGGCTGCTGGACCTCTACGACTCGCTCCTGGACAAGCGGTCGGTATCGGTGGCGCCCCGGAGCGAGGACGACCTGCCCTCCCCCACCACGGTGACGGGCACTCCCACCAACCGGCTCGCGGCCCTGTTGCCGCCGGAGCCGACGCCCAGGAAGGAAGCGTCGAAGCCGGAGGCCGCGAAGGCCGACAGCTCCGAGCCGACGGGCGAGGACGTGCCGCTGGTCATGGGCCAGGTGCTGGACGAGGGAGTCGACACGCGCCTCGTCAAGACGGAGCTGGAGTCGCAGCCCTCCGAGCCTCCCGTGGTGATGGGCCTGCCCCTGCGCGAGAGCTCCGCGAAAGGCAGGGGGGCGGAGAGCGCCTCGCCCGCCTCCGTCATCGTGGACCCGGCGCTTCCCGCTTCGAGCCGTGGGGGCGCGGAGTCCGGTGGGCCGGTGTCGCTGAGGTACTCCCCTCCGGGGAAGGCCACGTCGCCCTCGCTCGTGGAGGAGCCGCCCGCGCCGACGCCGACGCCCCTCGTCCGGGGTCCCAGCACCTCCAGCAGGGAGGAACCTCCGGCGCCCACGCCCGTCGTGCGCGCCCCGGTCACCCAGGATTCAGAGGAGCCTCCTGCTCCCACGCCCGTCGTCCGCGCGCCGTCCAGGGCCGAAGCGGAGGAGCCTCCCGCTCCCACGCCCATCGTCCGCGCGCCGTCCAGGGCCGAAGCAGAGGAGCCTCCGGCGCCCACGCCTGTCGTCCGCGCTCCCGTGGCGGCGGACCGCGAGGAGCCTCCCGCGCCCCGGATTTCCGGCGCGGGCCTTCGTGAGGAGTCCTCGGGTCCTGCTTCGGGCGGCCGCACGCCCGCCACATTCGACCGCGACGAGCCGCCGGCTCCGACGCCCATCGTCAAGGTGCCCGCGGCACTGCTCATGCGTGACGCGGCGTTCGCGCCGTCCTCCGCGGGGCGCGATTCGGGCACCACGAACAAGAAGGATGAGCCGCCGACGCCCGGCGTCCCCTCACGCGCACTGAATGGTGGGCGCAGCACGTCGGCCCGCGTGGAGACGCCTTCGCGGCGCATGTCCGCGCTTTCCACGCCGGCCCGGGGCACCTCGTCCGTCGAGTCCGAGCGCGCGGCCTCCGTGCCCCGCTCGGGCGCGCCCACCTCAGAGACCGGGCTGCCTCCAGTGGTTCGCTCGGGCGCCCCCACCTCCGAGACGGGGCTGCCTCCGGTGGTCCGACCGAGCGCGCCCAATTCGGAAACCGGCCTTCCCCCGGTGGTTCGTCCGGGCTCCTCGCCTTCGGAGACGGGGCTGCCTCCAGTGGTGCGCTCGGGCCCTCCGACCTCGGAGACCGCCCTCCCCCCGGTGTTGCGCTCGGGCTCCTCGTCCCAGGACACGGGACTGCCTCCGATGATTCGCGGAGGCACCGCCTCCTCCGAGGCCGAGCGCCCTCCCCCGGTGCTGCGGCCGGGCGCGGCTCCCTCTGACTCCGGGCTGCCTCCGATGATCCGCGGAGGCACCGCCGCCTCCGACGTCGAGCGCCCGCTCCCCGTCCTGCGCCCTGGCTCCGCCTCCTCGGAAGCGGACCGTCTGGCGCCGATCCGTGGGAACACGGCCGGCGCGGATCAGGACCGCCCCCCGCCCATCCGCGGAGGCCTCCCCGGCGCGGATCAGGACCGCCCCCCGCCCATCCGCGGCGGAACCCCGCCCTCCGAGCCGGAGCGCCCGCCCTCGCTGCCGCCTCGCGCCGCCGCGCCGCCTCCCGTCCCCCGCCAGCGGCCGCCACGGCTGATGGCCGAAGGCCCGCCCCGCCTCGCCCCGGTGGACCCCCAGGCCTCGCGCCAGGCGCCTCCATCGCTCAAGGCCTCCATCCCCGCGTCCGCCACCCCTGAGGACGAGCCCGAGGAAATCTCCCCGGACGAGGCCCAGGCCATCGACGATGGCTCCGATACCTCTCCGACTCCCGCGCACTCGCGCCCACGTCTCGACGAGCCGGACGAGATCAGCAGCGACGAGGTGGAGGAAGCCGAGGTCTCCGTCAGCAGCGCCGCCCGCCTGCTCGACGAGGACGCGGAGCTGCACGAGGTGGAGGCCGAGCCCGCACCGGAGCCCGAGGACGACGGCGCCGCGCCGGAGCCCGTCCCCTCGTCACTCAACCCGTGGTTCGCCCAGCTCGCCCACGGGTACTGTCCGCCGGATGGCATCCGGTTCGACCGCCACACGCCACCGACCACGTTCCCCGGTCGGGACGAGGACACCAGCCCCTCCCGCGTCCCCCCGGCCGTACGTACCTCCCCGGGCGTCGGTCGCGGCAAGAGCTCGTGAAGCAGCCAACCGAGCGCCACCCATAAACTTTCCAAGGCTTGCACGCGCCCGATAGGATGCTGCGGTTTTCACTGCACTTTTTCCGGGTCAGAAGGGCTTCATGGAGCGTCGGGTCCTCATCGTCGAAAGCCAGAACGAATTCGCCCTCAGCATGGCCACCGTGCTCAAGAGCGCGGGGTATCAGACGGCCATGGCGGCGACTGCGTCTGACGCGCAGCGTGAGCTGGAAAAGCGTCGGCCGGATCTGGTCGTCCTGCGCGCCGAGCTGCCGGATCAGTCCGGCTTCGTTCTCTGTGGGCAGATCAAGAAGGGCAAGTGGGGACAGAACCTCAAGGTTCTCCTGCTCTCCTCCGACACGGGAGTGGATGGCCTGACGCAGCACCGGCAGACGCCGGGCGCCGCGGACGGCTACCTCGTCATCCCCTTCGAGATGGGGGAGCTCGCGTCCATGAGCTACGGCATCATCCCGCCGGGTACGGACGAGTCGGACGCCTCGCTCGACGCGGCGCTCAACGGCACGCCCCGCGAGGCGCCGCCCCCCATGCCGCCTCCCATGCGCACCAGCGCCGGCGGCCCGCCCAAGCTGCCCAAGCGCGAGCGCCGCAGCGCGATGACGGAGGAGGACCGCGCCTTCCTCGACCGCGCCTTCCAGTCCATCGCCGACCGCAAGGCGGAGCTGCTCGCCGAGTCCCGACAGCTCAAGCGCCCGCCCCCTCGGCGCGAGCTGATGGGCACGCCGGAAGGCAAGATCCAGATCCTCCGCGACGAGCTGAAGACGCGCGAGGCCCAGCTCGCCCGCCTCTCCGAAATCTGGAGCGTGCGCGAGCGCGAGCTCCTCTCCGGCGAGGACCGGCTCCACGAGAAGGACGTGGAGCTGCAAGGTCTGAAGATGCAGGTGGACGACCTGCTCCGCCGCTTCAACGAGGCCCAGCAGGGCATGCTCCAGAAGGAGCGCGAGCACGGCGCCGCCGTGGACGACCTGCTCCTCCAGAAGTTCTCCTCGGAGAAGGACCTCATCGAAGTCGTCGCCTCCAAGGAGAAGGACATCAACGTCCTTCGCAAGGAGGTCCACAACCGCGAGGACGAGCTGTCTCGCCGCCTCTCGGAGCTGGACAACCTCCGAGGCGAGTACGACAAGCTGGAGAAGCACCTCGGCATCGTCACGCTGGAGTTCGAGGTCAAGGAGCAGAAGCTCCAGGACGCCCTCCGCGCCCACGAGGCGGAGGTCGCCCGGCTGGGCAAGCGCGGTGACGACTTCGAGGCCGAGCTGGGCCGCACCGTCAGCGAGCGCGACCAGCGCCAGGCCGAGCTGAGCGGAGAGATTCAGGCCCTCCAGGACCGGCTCCAGGAGACCGAGCAGGAGCGCGACACCACCGTCCGCGCCCTGGAGGCGCGCGCCACCGCCGCCGAGGAGCACGGCACCCAGGCGGACGCCGAAATCGTCCGGCTGAACGCCGAGCGTCAGGCCCTGGAGGCCCGCCTCACGCAGCAGGTGGCGGACCTGGAAGGTGACCTCGCGAGCACCACCAGCGACCGCGACCAGCTCCGGCTGGACAAGGACGCCCTGGAGAACGAGCTCACCCAGCGCGTCGAGGACCGCGACGCGAAGATTGGCACCCTCGAGCGCGAGCTGTCGGAGACCATCGCCCGCAACGAGCAGGGCGAGGCGGAGCTCAACGCCAACATCCAGCAGCACCTGGAGCGCATCGGCGAGCTGGAGGGCGAGGTCGAGTCCGTCAAGACGCACCTGGCGGACCGCGAGGCGGAGCTGTCCGCCGAGCTGCAGGCCCTGCAGCAGGCCAAGGACGAGCTGGAGACGGACCTCACCGACCGGCTCCACGCGCTCAACACGGCCAAGGACGCCCTGGAGCAGGACCTCTCCCAGAAGCTGGAGGACCTGCGCTCCGCCAAGTCCGAGCTGGAAGCGGACCTCACCGGCCAGATCCAGGCGCTCACCCAGCAGCTCGAGCAGTCGCAGAACACGGGCGAGCAGCTCACCGCGCGCGTGGCGTCGCTGGAGGACACCGTCGCCCAGCGCGAGGCCACCATCGAGGGCCTGCAAGGCGACGTGGCGACGCGCGACGAGCGCATCGCCGAGCTGAGCGGCAACCTGGAGGCCACCAGCCAGACGCTCGCGCAGACGCAGGACACGCTGTCGCGCACGGAGGCCACCCTCTCCGAGACGCAGGGCACCCTGGCCCGCACCGAGGAGACGCTCTCCGAGACGCGCGGCGAGCTGGAGGCCACCTCCCAGACGCTGGCGGACACCCAGCAGCGCCTCTCGCAGACGGAAGAAGCGCTGTCCAACACCCGCGGCGAGCTGGAGGCCACCAGCCAGACGCTCGCGCAGACGCAGGACACCCTTTCCTCCACGGAAGCGACGCTCGCGGACACGCAGGCGCGGCTGTCCCAGACGGAGGGCTCGCTGTCGGAGACGCGCGGCGAGCTGGAGGCCACCAGCCAGACGCTGACGCAGACGCAGTCCGCGCTGGAGGACACGCGCGAGCAGCTCGCCAGCACCACCGGCCAGCGCGACGCGCTCCACGCCGAGCTGGAGGAGACGCGCGGCGCGCTCCAGGAGACGAACGACACCCTGGCCCGCACCACCGGCGAGCGCGACCAGCGCACCGCGGAGCTGCAGGCCCTGGGCGTGGCGAAGGACGCGCTGGAGGACCAGCTCACCGGCCAGATTGGCCAGCTGCGCGGCGAGCTGTCCGAGACGCAGGGCAACTACGAGGCCGAGCGCGCCGCCCACGAGAAGCTCGCCGCAGAGTCGAGCGCCCACATCCAGGACCTCACTGGCGAGCGCGACGGGCTGCGCCAGGAACTGGAGGCCACCAGCCAGACGCTGGAGCAGACGCAGGGCCAGCTCGCCTCCACTCGCGACGCGCTGGGCAAGGAGCAGCAGGCCCACACCGCCACGCGGCAGGCCGCCGCCAGCGCCCAGTCCGCGCTGGAGTCGCAGCTCAACGAGGCGCGCAACCAGGGCGAGGACCTGGGCGAGCAGCTCACCCTCACCAAGCATGAGCTGGGCGCCGCCGTCGCCGAGGTGACGCGGCTCTCCTCGCAGCTGGCGCAGCTGGAGGACGCCAAGGGCACCCTGGAGGAGCGGCTGCACGCGCTCACCGAGGAGTCGCAGCGCAAGGAAGAGCTGCTCCAGAACGACCTGGCCAGCAAGGGCAAGGAGCTGTCCGACACGCTCCGCAAGCTCACCCAGGTGACGCAGGAGAAGATGCGTCAGGCCGAGGTGCTCAACCGCGAGGTGGCCACCCGGACCGAGCAGCTCAAGGCGCTGGAGACGAAGCTCCAGACGCAGGCCGCCGAGTCGAAGCGCCAGGCGGACGCGCTCGGCCAGCAGATGGCCGGCCTCAACAACCAGCTGGAGCTGGGCAAGAAGGCCCTCGCCGACCGCGAGGAGCAGCTGCGCGCCGCGGGCACCGCCCACCAGAAGCTGACCGCCGAGCGCAACGACGTGGCCACCCGCCTCCAGCAGTCCGAGGCGAAGCTCCAGCAGCAGGCCCAGCAGGCGACCCAGGAGCGCGCGGAGGCGAAGAAGTCGGCGGACGACCTGGCCGCGAAGCTGGCCAAGGCGGAGCAGCGCGTCGCCCAGCTCACCCAGGAGGCCCAGGCCCGCACCGCCGACGCGGAGGCGAAGGCCAAGGACCTGCAAGGGCAGCTCGCCACCCGCACGAAGAAGATCCAGGACCTGGAGCTGGCGGTGGAGAACGCGCAGGGCGCCAAGGCCCGCGTGGAGAAGGAGCTCAACGCCCGCGTGGCCACCGCCGAGGGCAAGGCCAACGAGGCCGCGGCCCGACTCGCCACCGCGCAGAAGGAGCGCAAGGACCTGGAGACGCGGCAGCTCAAGGAGCTGGAGGACCTCTCCGCCAAGCAGAAGGCGGAGCTGGAGCGCCGGGAGACCATCAAGGCCCAGGAAGTGGCCCGCCTGCAGCAGTCCGTGCAGGAGAAGAGCAAGGCCCTCAAGGTCGCCGAGCTGGAGCTGGCCCGCTTCAAGAGCAAGGCTCCCGCTTCCGCCGCCACCCCGGCCCCCGCGAAGCCCGCCGCCGCGGCGAAGGCAGCCCCCGCCCCTGCGGAGGACGAGGACCTGGCCGTGAGGACGCAGCTCAACCAGGTCATCCCGGCCGCCGCCCCCGCCGCGGCGAAGCCCGCCGCCGCGAAGGCTCCGGCGAAGCCCGCCGCGAAGAAGGCCGCGGCCCCCGCCCCGGCCCCTGCCCCGGAGGAGTCCGAGCCCACCGACCGCACCGTCATGATCCAGATTCCCGCCGGCGTCGCGAAGGAAGACGACGACTGGACGGCCCTGGTGGACGAGCTCGACAAGTAGTCCCCGGGCGCCGGAGCTCCCTCCGGCGCCCCTTGCGGATTTCCGGCACCACCCTCCGGAAGCCCGGCACCCTGCCCCGAAAAACGACTCACCCCGGAGCGCCTCGTTTCGGGCGGTCCGGGGTGGCGGGTTCATCAGGTGCCCCGGATTCCCGGGGGCTTCAGGGTCAACCATGACATCCGTGCCCTACCCGGGCGCGGAAGTCACAGGGCGGCGCGGGCCTCGCGGATCAGCTCCTTGAAGTGGAGCGAGGCAACCACGTCACGGAGGGAGGCCTCGCGACCGCGGCTGTGCGCCTCCATCTGCGCGTTGTGCCACCGAGCGCGGAGCGTCCGCACCGCGATGTAGGCCAGCAGGAGCGGGAAGCCCCCGGGCAACAGCACCACCGCCACCGCCATCGCCATCCTCAACCACGCCCAAAACATGACCGCTACCTCGCCGCTTCGTGAATTGCGCAAGGTAGATGCACGACGTGTGCCCACGGTGCGAAGAAAATTTCCCTACGTGGTTACGCCGGGTTGCAGGGCAGGGAGGCAGGTGGACCGCGGAAACGCTCCCCAGACCCTGGCATTTTTGCCGCAGTGGGGTGGAGGGCGTCGGTTAAGTTTCCAGGCGTGAGCACCCCTTCGACGGTACAGAGCCGCGGCTTCACCAGCGTGGCGGACGCGGAAGAGCGCCTGGAGCAGGTGGGCTATCTCTCCTCCCCCGAAATCGCCACCGCGGCCTTCCTCGCGGACCGGATGGACAAGCCCATCCTCGTCGAGGGCCCCGCCGGCGTGGGCAAGACGGAGCTGGCCAAGGCGCTGGCCCAGGCCCTGGGCCGCGAGTTCATCCGCCTCCAGTGCTACGAGGGCCTGGACGAGGCCAAGGCGCTGTACGAGTGGGAGTACGCCAAGCAGCTGCTCTACACCCAGCTGCTCAAGGACAAGATTGGCGACATGGTGCAGGGCGCCCGCACGCTGACGGAAGCGGCGGACAAGCTGGCCTCCGGCGACGCGGTGTTCTTCTCCGAACGCTTCCTGCTGCCCCGCCCCATCCTCAAGGCCCAGCTCTCCGAGCACCCCGCCCTGCTGCTCGTGGACGAAATCGACAAGGCGGACCCGGAGTTCGAGGCCTTCCTCCTCGAAGTCCTGTCGGACAACGCCGTCACCATCCCCGAGCTGGGCACCTTCCGCGCGAAGCACATCCCCCGCGTCATCCTCACGTCCAACAACGCCCGCGAGCTGTCCGACGCGCTCAAGCGCCGCTGCCTGCACCTGCACATCGACTTCCCGGACCGCGAGCGCGAGCTGCGCATCGTCAAGTCGCGCCTGCCCGGCGTGTCCCAGGTGCTGGCCGAGCAGGTGGTGGAGGCCGTCGCCGCCATCCGCACGCTGGACTTGAAGAAGGCGCCCTCCATCAGCGAGACGCTGGATTGGGCGCAGAGCCTGGCGCTGCTCAACGCGGAGCAGCTCACCTCGGACCTGGTGGCCTCCACGCTCAATCTCGTCCTCAAGTACGAGGGCGACATCGAGAAGGCCAAGGCCAACCTCTCGCAAATCGCCCAGGCCTGAAGCACCCGGGACACCCCGCCCGTGCTGCTGAAGGAACGCTTCCAGATCAATCGGCCGCTCGAGGAGCTGGAGCTCAACCTCGTGCGCGCGACGCTGGCCTCCCCGCACCTGCTGGAGGCGCGCGAGGAGGCCATCCTCCGCACCGCGCTGTCGCTCGCACGCCTCTACAAGGTTCAGCACGGCGGGCTGGACGTCGGCGTGGGCGCGCTGCTCACGCCCTTTCGCGAGGAGGTGGAGCGGCGCCTGACACCCGTGCTCGGAGGCCCGCGCCCGCCCACGCGCGACAGGCTGGTGCCCCACGTGCGTGACTTGCGCGAGCACGCCGCGCGGGCCCGGGACGCGGTGGCGAAGCGGCTGCGCGAGCGGGTGCCGCTGGAGGCGCTGGACCGCGAAATCCGCCACAAGGAGCTGGTGATGGTGGCGGGCGGCGGCGGAGGCACCGCCTTCGTGTACCTGGGCGTGATGAGCCTGCTGGACGAGCACGGCCTGGAGCCCAAGCTGATTGCGGGCGCGTCCATGGGCGCCATCCTCGCAATCATGCGCGCGCGCATGGCGCGCTTCGACCCCACGGAGATGATCAACATCGTCCGGGGGCTGTCCTTCCGGAAGCTCTTCCGCTTCATCTCCACGGAGAGCCGCTACGGGCTGCCCGCGGCGCTGCGGCTGTTCCTGCGCGCGGGGCTGGGGCGCTTCTTCGGCGCGGGCCCCGAGGGCAGCGGCCTGCGGCTCAAGGATCTGCCCATCCCCACGCTCATCTCCGTGGGCGGCATCCGCCGCGGCATGCTGCCCCGCCCGCTGGAGTACTACGAGCGCCTGCTGGGCACGAGCCCGCTGGGCCTGCTCAACCCCGCGGGCGTGGCCCGGCGCATCCAGGCGGCGATGGGCGCCATGGCGGAGCTGTTCACCCGCCCGGAAATCACCGTCCGCCTGCACCTGGGCGCGGACGACGCCACCGGCGACTTCGACGCGCTCGACGCCGCGGGCTTCTCGTCCGCGCTGCCCGGCGTCATCCACTACGACGTGCTGCGCGACGACCCGCGCATGCACGGCCTGCTGGACGGGCTGCTGGCGCACCACGGCGTGGCGCGCCTCATCGACGGCGGGCTGGTGGACAACCTGCCCGCGAAGGCCGCGTGGAAGGCGGTGGCGCGCGGGCGCATCGGCACGCGCAACACGCTCATCCTCGGGCTGGACGGCTTCGCGCCCCGGCTGGCCACGCCCTTCTGGCTGCCCCTGCAGCGGCTGGCCGCGATGACCGTGACTCCCAACCTGCCCTACGCGCACCACATCAAGCGGTTCTCCCGCACGCTGTCGCCGCTAGAGGTCGTGCCCAACGTGGAGCTGGCCTCGAAGGCCCTGCACCTGGGCCGCAAGGCGCTGGCCGAGGACATGCCCTTCCTCCGACGGATGCTCACCCCGCTGCCACCCGTGTTGTGACGCGGCGCGATTCCGTTTTCGTGCTTTGACCTCATAGGGCCGGGCTGGCATGAAGGTCCGGGCAGTCCCATCTTGAAGTCCCCCGCGGAAGGAACCTTCGAATGAGCTCGACCTCGAGTAGCACGTTGCGCGCGGATCAGATCTGGCTCGATGGGAAGATGGTGAAGTGGGACGAGGGCCAGGTCCACGTGATGACGCACGCGCTCCACTACGGGCTCGGCGTCTTCGAGGGCATCCGGGCCTACAAGACGCATGATGGCCGGCTGGCCGTGTTCCGGCTGCGCGAGCACATCCGCCGCCTGCTCGACTCCGCGCACATCATCCAGCTGCAGATGCCCTACTCCGAGGACGAGCTCGTCGAGGCGTGCCTGGAGCTGCTGCGCCGCCAGAAGACGCTGTTCGCCAACGGCGCCTACCTGCGCCCGGTGGCCTTCATGGGCGACGGCGCCATGGGCCTGGGCGCGGTGAATCCCACCCGCGTGTCCGTCACGGCCTGGGACTGGGGCGCGTACCTGGGCGACAAGGGCCTCAAGGAGGGCATCCGCGCCAAGGTCAGCTCGTTCACCCGCATGCACGTCAACGTCAACATGGTGCGCGGCAAGATTACGGGCCAGTACGTCAACTCCATCCTCGCCAAGCGCGAGGTGGTGAATGCGGGCTACGACGAGGCCATCCTCCTGGACATCAGCGGCTTCGTGGCCGAGGCGTCCGGCGAGAACATCTTCATGGTGAACAAGAAGGGCATCATCAAGACGCCCCCGCTCTCCTCGCCCATCCTGGACGGCATCACCCGCGACACGGTGCTCCAGCTGCTGCGCGACAGTGGCCGCTCGGTGGACGAGGTCACCTTCACGCGTGACGCCCTCTACATCGGCAATGAGATCTTCTTCACCGGCACCGCCGCCGAAATCACCCCGGTGCGCGAGGTGGACAACCGCACCGTGGGCACCGGCCAGGTCGGCCCCATCACCCGCTTCGTGCAGGAGACCTACTTCCGCACCGTGCGCGGCCAGGAGCCCCGCTACGCGGAGTGGCTCACCTACGTCTGAGCGACGCCGCCCTGCCCTCTCCCCACCCTCGGGGAGGGGGCTTCGAGGGTGCGTGTGTGTCCCCCCGCCCGGCCTCCGGGCGGGCTCCTGACGGCCCCGGGCCTACCTGCAACTGAATGTCGGCTGCCCCGTCGTGCGGCGAATGCGCTAGAACAGGGGCCTGATGGCTCCCGCCGGGTACGCGTACGACGACAATCCGTTCAAGCTCGAGAACCCGTCCATCCTCGACATCGCTCCGACCGAGCCGAAGTCGGTGGAGGAGACGGGGCTCAAGATGGGCCTGCTGGCCGACATCGCCCTGAAGTTCCTGTACTACGCGGGCACTGGCACGGGCATGGCCATCGCGGAAGAGATGCGCCTGCCGTGGCCGGGCGTCATCGAGCACGTGGTGGACTTCCTCACCACCGAGAAGCTGGTGGACCTGCGCGGCGGCAAGGGCTTCGGCCGCGCCTCCGTGGAGTTCATCCTCACGGAGAAGGGCCGCGAGTACGCGCGCGACGCGCTCACCCGCACCACCTACGTCGGCCCCGCCCCCGTCCCCATCGAGCAGTACAACGCCCTCATCACCAGCCAGACGGAGGAGACGCCCGTCGTCAGCCAGGAGGAGCTGGTGATGGCGCTCAGCCACCTCACCGTCCCCGCCGAGCTGATGGACAAGCTGGGCCCCGCGGTGAACTCGGGCCGCTCGCTGTTCCTCTACGGGCCGCCCGGCAACGGCAAGACGAGCCTCGCGGAGGCCGTCTCCCACATGTTCGGCGGCGAGGTGTACGTCCCGCACTGCCTCGAAATCGGCAATCAGATCATCCAGGTCCATGACCGGCTCATCCACACGCCGGTGTCCCTGGAGATGGGCGGCGACGCGTCCGGCCGCCGGCAGACCTTCGAGATGGACAACCGCTGGCTGCTCTGCCGCCGGCCCTCCGTCGTCGTGGGCGGAGAGCTGACGCTGGAGACGCTGGACCTCATCTACTCGGAGAGCACCCGCTTCTACGAGGCGCCGTTCCAGGTGAAGGCCAACGGCGGCATGCTCCTCATCGACGACTTCGGCCGCCAGAAGGTCCACCCCACGGACCTGCTCAACCGCTGGATCGTCCCCCTGGAGAAGCGGGTGGACTTCCTGACCCTCCACACGGGCAAGAAGTTCGAGATTCCCTTCGACCAGCTCCTCGTCTTCTCCACCAACCTGGACCCCAAGGAGCTGGTGGACGAGGCCTTCCTGCGCCGCATCAAGTACAAAATCGAGGTCGGAAACCCCGACGAGGAGTCGTACCGGGAGATCTTCCGCCGCGTCTGCGAGGCGGCGGGCATCCCCTACGTGGAGCAGGCCGTCACCTACCTCGTCGAGCACTACTACAAGCCCCGGAGCATGGACCTGCGCGCCTGCCACCCTCGCGATCTGGTCTCCCTCATCAAGGACGCCGCCCGCTACCGGCAGATACCGCCCGCGCTCTCCAAGGACCTGCTCGACCAGGCGTGCGAGGTCTTCCTCGTCAATCTGTGATGATTTCGTTGTTACAACTGCGCGGAATTTCTAGAATCCGCCTGCCGTTGTACTGCTCGGCCGCATGCTTCGGATACCGCCCGCGGCGGAACCGCAGCGAGAAGGAGCCGTAGTCCGTGAAGGAACGCTACCAGGACATCGACGAGAAGAACGAGGCGCTGCGCGAGTACCTCGATATCTACAAGGAAAAGCAGCCGGCGCGCGAGTTCCTCGACAGGCTCGAGATGTCGTGGATCTACCACGACGCGGCTCTGGAGGGCGTCGTCTACACCCATCAGGAATTGATGGCCGCGCTCTTCCCCGGCCGCACCAACGCGGAAGCCTCCATGATTCCGGTGGTCCTCGAGATCCGGAACCACAAGGCCGTGTGCGACTACATCCGTGAGGAGGCGGCGGGCGCCAAGAAGCAGGCGCAGATCACGCTCACCACCATCAAGCGGATGCACGACCTGTTCCTCGGCAACACGCCCGAGGCTCAGACCGAGCGCGCCCGCATGGAGCGTCGCGAGCGCACGGAGAAGGAGCTGGCCAAGGAGCGGGATCGCTCCGGGCTGCGCAAGGACATGCCGCTGCATCGCACGTACTTCCACGACATCTCCCAGCCCGCCAAGATTCAGGGCGAGCTGGAGAAGCTGGTGGACTACACGGCGAGCGCGGAGTTCCGCGAGTTCCACCCCATCAAGCAGGCGGCCACCGTGCAGCACCGGTTCCTGCAGATCTTCCCCTTCACCGAGCACAGCGGGAAGGTGGGGCGGATGTGCAGCAACCTCATCCTCGTGCGCAACGGCTACATGCCGGCCATCATCCACAGCATCGACCGGCAGCGGTACTACGAGTCCTTCCGGGGACCCGTCGCCGCGTTCCGCACGGTGCTGATGGATGCCATGGAGAACTCGCTCGACAACGGGGTGAAGTTCTTCAAGGACCTTGCCCGCAAGTACAAGGCCATCAACAGCTAGCGCCTGACGTCCGGTCGCCGTGCTCCCGTGCGCAGGTGCGCCGGGAGCAGCGGCTCGGGGTGTGCATGGACACCTGCCACCCTGTGCGCCGGACGACGTTGTCCACCGTACGCAAGTACGAGGCCGTCATGGACGAGCGCGACCGCCAGGTGGCCTGCCCCGGGTGCGCCGTTTCCACCGGAACGACGGCCAAAAACCCCTGGGATGTCGCGTGGATCGCCGCGAGGAGCCCGGCTGGGGAGCGATCGGGCTCACGGCCTTCCGCTGCCTCGTGAAGGACGGGCGCGTCGTCGACACCATTGGTGTGCTGGAGACACCGTTTCCAGAACGTTATGGGGAGAACATCCGGCTTCTCGAATCCCTCGGCCGGAGGAAGTAAAGAAGAGCACCCATGCCTGTGACCCACTCCTTCAACAGCCGCCGCAGCAACGGAACCCCGGGGCCCGCCCCCGGTGGACCTCCGGGAGGCGAGCTGTCGGAGCCCCCGCCAACACGGCTCGCCACGTTGCCCGCGCGTGACAAGCTGGAGCGGCTGCTGCGTGTGGCGAAGGGCCACAAGAAGGCCCTCATCCTCACGCACGACAACCCGGATCCGGACTCCATGGCGGCAGCGGTGGCGCTCGCCCAGCTGCTGGAGCGCAGGGCGAACGTGGAGGCCCACGTCGGCTACGGCGGCATCATCGGCCGAGCGGAGAACATCGCCTTCGTGAAGGTGCTGCGCCTGCCGATTTCCCACGTCTCGCAGATCGACTTCGACGACTACGACCTCTTCGGCCTCGTGGACACGCAGCCCAAGGTGGGCAACCACTCGCTGCCGGCGAAGCTGGAAGCGCACATCGTCGTGGACCACCACCCGCTGCGCGAGGAGAGCCTGCAGTCGCCCTTCGCCGACGTGGGCGGTGACTTCGGCGCCACGTCCACCATGCTGGTGGAGTACCTGCGCGCGGCGCGGCTGGAGCCCTCCGAGGAGGTGGCCACCGCCCTCTTCTACGGCCTCAAGGCGGACACGCGAGACCTGGGCCGCGAGACGACACAGACGGACGTGGACAGCTACCTGTGGCTGTTCCCGCGCATGGACAAGTCGATGCTCGCGCAGATCGAGCACCCGGAGCTGCCGGCGCGGTACTTCCAGCTGTACCACACGGCCTTCGAGCGGGCGAAGGTGTACGGCACCGCCATCATCACGGATTTGGAGGAGGTCTACTCCCCGGACATGGTGGCCGAAGTCGCCGAGCGGCTGATGTTCCTCGAGGGCACGAAGTGGTCGCTCGCCTTCGGCACCTACCGCAACCAGCTCTACATGAGCCTGCGGGTGAAGGACCGGCGGATGAACGCGGGCCGCCTCATCCGCGAAATCTTCGAGGACTACGGCGGCTCCTCCGGAGGCCACGGCAGCATGGCGGGCGCGCGGCTGCCGCTGTCCGGCAAGGCGGCGCAGCGCAAGGCGCTCAAGCGCGAGCTGGTGAATCGGTTCAAGGAAGCCTTCGGCGTCGCGAGCGAGCGGCCCGTGTCGCTGCTGTGCGCGCAGGACACGTGATCTACTGGGACTACAACGCCGCCGCTCCGGTGCGCCCGGAGGTGGCGGCGCTCCTCGCCCGCGCCTTCTCCCAGGGCGGCTTCGGCAACGCCTCCAGCGTGCACCAGGGCGGCCGCGATGCGCGCGCCAGGCTGGACGCCGCCCGCGCGAAGGTGGCCCGCGTGCTGGGCTGCGAGCCGAAGGAAGTGACCTTCACGGGCTCCGGCAGCGAGGCGGACGCGCTGGCCCTCGTCGGCGCCTTCCACGCCAGGCCCGTACCCGAGCGCCGCCGCGTGGTGACGTCCGCGGTGGAGCACCCCGCCCTGCTCGGCGCGGTGGCGCAGCTGGAGCGCGAGGGTGCCAGCGTGGTGCGGCTGGCGCCGGGGCCAGATGGACGCGTGCGCGCCGACGACGTGCTGGCCGCGCTCACGCCGGACACGGCGCTGTGCTCGCTGATGTGGGCCAACAACGAGACGGGCGTGGTGCAGCCCGCGGCGGAAGTGGCGCGCGCGTGCCGTCAGCGCGGCGTGCTCTTCCACACGGACGCGGTGCAGGCGGCGGGCAAGGTGCCGCTGTCGCTGCGCGAGGTGGACGCGGACCTGCTCTCCCTCTCCGCGCACAAGTTCGGCGGCCCGCCGGGCGTGGGCGTGCTGGTGGTGCGCAAGGGCGTGGACGTGCGGGCGCTGACGCCGGGCCACCAGGAGGGCGGCCGCCGAGGGGGGACGCAGAACGTGCCCTACGCGGAGGCCCTCGCGCTGGCGCTGGCGCTGGCCGTCGCGGAGCTGCCGGAAGTCTCCGCGCGCGTGGGCGCGCTGCGTGACGCCTTCGAGCGCGAGGCCCTCGCGAGCCTCACCGGCGTGGAGGTGAATGGCGCCGGGGCGCCGCGCGTGCCCAACACCAGCAGCCTGCGCTTCGACGGCGTGGAGGGAGAGGCGCTGCTGATGGCGCTGGATTTGGAAGGCATCTGCGTGTCCACCGGCGCGGCCTGCGCGTCGGGGACGCTGACGCCCTCGCACGTGCTGCGGGCCATGAGCCTGTCGGCGCCCCAGGCGCGCGGCAGCCTGCGCTTCAGCCTGGGCCCCTCCACCTCCGAGGCAGAGGTGGAGCGGGTGCTCCAGGCGCTGCGCCAGCACGTGCCGAAGGTGCGCGCGCTGGCGGGGTAGCGGCCGTCAGTGACGCAGTGGCAGCCGGAGCTGGAAGGTGGAGCCCTCCCCTCGCGAGGAGCGCACCGACAGCGAGCCGCCGTGCAGCCGCGCCAGCTGCGAGGCGATGAACAGGCCCAGGCCGTGACCCCGCTCGTGGTTGTCGTCGGCCCGCTGGAAGCGGTCGAAGATGTTGGGCAGCTCCGACGCTGGGATTCCCACACCCCAGTCGCGCACGTGGATGACGGCCAGCCCGGGACTCATCCCCAGACCCAGCTCCACCCGCTTGCGCTCGCCGCAGTACTTCACTGCGTTGGAGAGCAGGTTGTTGAGCACCTGCCGCACCCGCTCCGCGTCGAAGGAGACCATCACCGGCTCGCGGGTGCCCGTCAGCAGGAACTCCACGTGCGGTTCCAGCTCGCGCCACTCGCCCACGAGCTCGGTGAGGAACGGGACGATGTCGCAGTACGCGGTCCGCAGCTCCACCTTCCCCTCGGACAGGCGCCCCGCGTCGAGGATGGAGGTGATGAGCTGGTTCATCCGGTCCAACTGGCGGAGCACTGCCTCCGCGGACCGGCACTCGGCGTCCCCGCCCCGCTGGGCCACCTTGCGCAGCAGTACCTGCGCGTTGAGCCGGGCCGAGCTCAGCGGCGTCTTCAGCTCGTGCGCCACCCAGTTGACCAGCTCCTCGCGCGCCGCGCTGGACACCGGCCGGGGCTCGCGCGTGGCCGCGCGCTCCGGGTGCTGGTGCGCGGAAGGAGGCCGCGCGCTCAGCGCCGTGGTGACGGCCTCCTCGAAGCTCGACAGGTCCACGGGCTTGGCCAGGAAGGTGTCGGCCTCCTCGCGCCCAACGGGCCGCGCCGCGCTCAGCAGCACGAAGGGCACGGTGGACAGGCGGGGTTCCTCGCGCAGCGCGCGCAGCAGCTCCATGCCCGTGCGCCGCGGCATCATGTGGTCGCTGACCACCAGGTCCGGCGGCTCGGTGCGCGCCAATGTCAGCGCCTCCTCGCCGTTGTGCGCCCGCACCGCGCGGTGGCCGAGCCCCTCCACCACCTCGGCGAAGATCTCCAGCAGCGCCTCTTCGTCTTCCGCGATGAGGACGACGCTCATTCCGCGAACCCGATGCTGGTACCCAGCGGCCTCGCCTGCCCCGTCAGGAGCCCTTCCGCGGAGCGCATGGGCGATTTGACCTTCATCCCCGTGTCGGCGATCTCGAACTCACGCACGTCGTTGTCGTACTTGCTGTCGCGCATCTTGAGGACGGACAGGATTCGGTGGATGCGCCCGCGCAGCTCCACGTAGCGCATGAGCAGCAGGTTCTCCCCGAGGATGGCGATGGGCGCGTCGCTGAAGTCCAGCTCGGTGCCGGCCACCTTCGGCACCTCGCGGGTAAACAGGGACGTCACGCCCGCCACTCGCAGGCGCAACGCCAGCGAGGCGAGGAACGTGCGCCGCCGCTCCCGGTCGTCGATGGCCTCTTCCAGGGACGTGAGCCCGTCGATGACCACCCGCTTCGCGCCCATGCGAGTGATGCTCGTGAGGACGCGGTCCACGACGAGGTCGGCCTCCGCCTCCATGGGCGGCACGTGCATGAACGAGAGCAGGCCGCTCTTCACGTGATGCTCCATCTCCAGGCCGATGCGCCGCGCCCGACTGCTGAGCGAGGCCGGCGAGTCGAAGAAGGAGACAAAGAGGGATGGCTGCGAGTGGCGGGCGCCCTCCGCCGCGAAGTGCGCGGCGAGCAGCGTCTTGCCGATGCCCATGCTCCCCGCGAGCATGGTGGTGCTGTGCAGCGGCAGGCCGCCCTCCATCAGCACGTCCAGCTCCGGCAGTCCGAAGCTGGCGCGGCCCTCGGGCGACGCCACGTCCGACATGTCCGGGGCCTGGGCCTCCAGCCGGGGGATGGACCGCACCCCGTCCTCGCCGATGCACATCAGGTGCTCGCCGGTGAGGTGCGGGCGGCCACGCAACTTCACCACCTCCACGCGGCGCAGGCGGCGCGCGGACCGCTTGTTGACCGACAGGGAGACGATGCCGTCCACCGTGGTGGCCTCCGGGAGCGACAGCAGCTTCTCCAGCGGGTACTCCGTGGTGAAGAGCCCCACGCAGTCCGCCGCGGACAGGCCGATGCCCAGCTCGTAGAGGAACTCGCGCAGCCGCGCCTCGTCCTGCCAGAGGTCGCGAATGGCGCGCAGCCCGTCGATGAAGAGCAGCTTCGCGCCCCGCTTGCGCACCGTCTGCATGAGCAGGTCTCGCGTCTCGCGCGCCCCCTGCTTCAGCGTGGAGTAGGCGCTCATCACGAAGAGCTTCTCGTCGAGCAGCTCCCGCTTGAAGAACGAGAAGCCGGCCAGCTCGCTGACCAGCTTGTCGTGGGGCTCGGAGGTAACGGTGGCGAGCACCACCGGCAGTCCCCGCGCCGCCGCGAGGAACGCCACCTGACTGCACAGGACGGTCTTCCCGCAGCCCGGGTCACCCGTCACGATGACGGACTGGCGTCGCGGAATCCCTCCCCCCAGAAGCCTATCGAAGCTGGGGATACCGGTCTCGAAGAGCGGCCCCGAACGGCTGCTGCTGCTGTCCATCAAGATTGTCCATCGAGCGGCAGGGTACGACGCGCGGACTCCGCTGCTCGGAAGAGGGCGCGTGGAGGGTAGACATCCGGTAGATGCCCGAAGCACGGGACCTAACAACGGAAGGGCACGACTCCAAGGCCATGCCCTGCCCCAAGCAGGCGGCTGCCCGCGTCAATGCTCAATGCCAGACATGTGCTCCGGGAGCCGGGGACGCAGGCTCACCGCCTCCCCTCGCTGCCAGTGCAGGACTTCGTTCACGGAGGGGCCGGGGCCCTACCACTTCTGCTCGGGGATGGACTGCTCGCGCACGTCCTCATCGGGCTGGCCGTAGCCGGGCATTCCATCCTCCCGCGCCTCGTCCGCCTTGGAGTGCCGGCGGGGCTCCTCTTCCTGCGTCTTGCGCTCGGGCGCGTCCTGCTCGGGCTTCGGCTGCTTGGGCTCGGTGGCCATCGGTCTCCTCCCCTGCGCGACTTCACGCGCGGGGAGAAATGTCGTCATCTCCACGGCGGAGCGCACGGGTGCCTTCCTCCGTGAGCAGGCAGCCAGCCGAGGTGCCGCTCCCGCTGCCGGGGGGCGAAGGGGGGAGGCCCCTACCCCGCGCTCGAGCCAGGGGTCCCCGTCGTGGGGGCCGCTCCGCCGGACGAGGACGAGGACGGGGACGACGAGGGCACGTCGTCGCTGGCGCCGAAGAGGCCGCGCACCACGGCGGCGATGGCCAGGGGCGTGCCCACGCGCTCGTCGTAGTGGGGCGTGAGCGCCTGGGCGAACTCCTCGGCCGACGGGAAGCGGTCCTCGAGGTGCTTGGAGAAGGCGCGGTCCACCACCGCCTCCAGCGCCTCGGGCACCTCCGGGCGCAATTCGCGCAGCGGGCGGTACTGGCGGGACCAGATGGCGGCGAAGACCTCGTCCGGCGAGCCGCCCACGAAGGGGCGCTCCAGCGTCAGCAACTCGTAGAGCACCACCGTGGCGGCCCAGAGGTCGGCGGCGGGGTTGACCTCGCCCAGCAGCGACTCCGGAGACAGGTAGTACGGCTTGCCCAGCACCTCGCCGCCCTGCAGCTTGCCGTCCACCAGCACGCGCGACACGCCGAAGTCGCCCAGCTTGATTTCCCCCACGCGGGAGATGAACAGGTTGGAGGGGGACACGTCGCAGTGGACGATGCCCAGCGGCTCGCCCGTCGGCCCGGTGGCGGTGTGCGCGTACGCGAGCGCCTCCAGCAGCGCCTTGCCCAGGTACACCGCGAAGTCCAACGGCAGGGGGATGCCGCGCACCTTGCAGCGCCGGAGGATCTGGCCGAGGTCGCGCCCGTCCACCAGCTCCATGACGATGAAGTAGATGCCCTCCAGCACGCCGGCATCCAGCACCGTGACGATGTTGGGGTGGTGCAGCTGCTTGGACAGCTGCGCCTCGCGGGCGAAGAGGGACACCGAGGCGGGGTCCCTCGTCAGCGCCGGCAACAGCCGCTTGAGCGCCACCGTCCAGCCCTCGCGAGGGCCGGCCAGCACGCGCGCGCGGTACACCTCCGCCATGCCGCCCTTGCCGAGCACGGAGAGGATTTCGTAGTTGCCGAAGACCCGGGTGGTCTTCCCTGGAGCGGGCGGCTGGCTCACGGGATGGTGCTTCCGGCCCCCAGCGCCTCGCGGCCGGGCGCCCGCTTGCGGTTGCGCTGCTGCCGCAGCGCCTCGATGTCCTCCTGCAGCGCGGCCTCCGGCACGGCCTCCGCGGGCCGGTTCCCCGGCGCCCAGCCCAGATCCATGGCCCGGCGCAGCGCCTCCCGGGCGCGGGGGCGCTTCTTGTCGCGCAGGTGCGCGTAGGCCAGCCACAGGTGCACGTCCGGCCGGGTCGACGCGCGCATGCGCTCCAGCGTCGTCAGGGCACCGGGAACGTTCCCCAGCTCCAGCTGGCAGGTCGCGAGCCCCACCGCCGCCGCGGGGTTGCGGTCATCCGTCGCCAGCACGTACTCGAAGTGGCGCTGCGCCTCCACGCAGTTGCCGGCCGCGAGCTGTCGATGCCCCTCTTCCAGGGACGGCACCCCCGCCTCCGGCGCGCGTCGGGCCTCCGCGGCGGGCGCCGCCGCGCTTGCGGCCTTCGGCGCGGGGACGGCGGCCTCCTCGTCGGCCGCCTCGGGCTCCGGGTCCTGGGAGTCGTCCTGCTGCGGGGCCGTGGACCGGAGCAGCAGGAGCAGGCCGTCCTTCAGCGCCGGGGAGCGGCAGCCCTTGGGCGGCTGGACCAGCGCGCTCAGCACCCGGTCATACGCGTTGATGAAGAAGAGCGCCGGGTGGCTCTGCTTCTCCATGCAGCTGGGCCCCGTCTGGCACAGCAGCACGCTGCCCACCAGCACGTGGCCCTGGAGCTCGCCCTTCACCACCTGCGTGCCGGGCTCGAAGCCGCAGGCGCCGCCCTTCCCGGTGGCCGTGCCAATCACCTGCTCGCCCTCGGTGCGGAACTCCACCGGGCCGTACATATCCCCCAGGTAGGGGCCGGACACGGTCGGTCCCGCCCATGCGAGGCCGGAGGCGACGACGGAAAGAACCGTCGCGAGTGCCTTGTTGGAAAGCGCGGGCGGCATGTGCGGGAGTCTTTTCATCATAGAAGCCGCGAGGCTGCCTTGTAAACGCACGAGGAAGCCTTGACCCCGCCGCCCCCCGTCCTTATCATTTCCCCAGACTCTTACGGGTTTTCCCAATAGATTCGAGGACTTGGTAGCACTGTAGCTTGAGCTTTGTTACAAAGGGCTGTCCCCTGCGGGGCGCGTGATGCCCAGCAGAAATTCGAACCGATACGTCCATTCCGGGGTCCGTTTCGGTCGCCATGTGCAAGCCCTCCCTCCTCACGGGGGATGAGGGAAGCCTGCGGCGGCATGATTTCGGTTCCCACCTGGCTTTCAGAGGGTTCAATGGACGCTGGGCACACGGCCATGCGGCGGGGGACTTTTTCTGCGGAGTGGCGGCGGTGAGCGAGACGGTGGTGGAAGAGGCGGCGGCGAGGAAGCAGACGCTGCGTGAAGAGTTGACGGCGCGCCGCAAGGCGATGACGCCGGACATCATCGACACGCGGGGTCTCAAGGTTCAGTCTCGGTTTCTGGCAGCTCCGTACTATCAGAAGGCGAGAACGGTGGCCTTGTATGCCCCCATTCGGGGCGAGGTGCCCACGCGGGACATTTTGATTGCGGCTTTGCAGGACGACAAAATCGTCTGCTACCCGCTGTCCCACGTACACGGGCGCATCCTCTCATTCAGGGCCATCAAATCGGAGAGCGAGCTGGAGCCGGGAAGACTGGGGGTCAGGGAGCCAAGCAACTCCTCGGACCTCATCCCGGTGGACCAGATAGACCTCTTCGTGGTGCCGGGCCTGGGGTTCACCCGGGACGGCAAGAGGCTGGGGCGCGGGGGCGGCTATTACGACGCCACCCTCCGTGCGGCCAGCCAGCGCAGTCGCAGGGTCGGCCTGGCCTTCAATGACCAGGTCGTCCAGGTGCTGCCCACCACGAGTGACGACGTGGACATGGATCTCATCGTGACGGAGTCCGAGTCGCTGCGGGGCCTGTACCGCGACTGGGACTTCCTCGATACGTGAGGGTCCTCTTCATGGGAGACGTCGTGGGCCGCCCGGGACTCCAGGCGGTCCGCACGCTCCTTCCTCGTCTCGTGTCCGAGCACGGGGTGGACCTGTGCGTGGCCAACGCTGAGAACAGCGAGGGCGGCGCCGGCATCAGCGCGGAGACCGCTACGTACCTGCTCGACAGCGGCATCAAGCTGCTGACGAGCGGGAACCATTTCTACACGAAGAAGGCCATCCTCCCCTGGGTGAAGGAGCATCCGGACCTGCTCCTGCGGCCGGCGAACTACCCCAAGGGGACGCCGGGACGCGGGCATGGACTGGTGCGGCTCGCCGACGGCCGGGCCCTGGGCGTCATCAACCTGGAGGGGCGCGTCTTCATGCGCACCGAGGACAGCCCCTTCGAGGTGGTGCTGCCCCTGGTGGAGGAGCTGCGCAAGGAAACGCCCTGCATCCTGGTGGACATGCACTGCGAGGCGAGCAGCGAGAAGAACGCCATGGGCGTGCACCTGGACGGCAAGGTGTCCGCGGTGGTGGGCACGCACACGCACGTGCAGACGGCGGATGAGCGCATCCTCCCCGGCGGCACGGCCTTCATCACCGACGTGGGCATGTGTGGCCCGTTGGACTCCGTCATCGGCATGAAGAAGGAGTCCTCGCTGGCGCGCTTCCGCGGGGAGAAGGCGCCCTACGAGGTGGCGGAGAAGCTGGTGTACCTGCAGGGCGTGGTCATCGACATCGACGACACGACGGGCCGGCCCCGGAGCATCGAGCGGGTGCGCCAGCGCCTGCCGGGCACCTGAGCGCCCCCGGAGGAAGTGCCGCCACGGGCGGTGCAAATCGGCTAGGTTGCGCGCGTCATGACTACGGACGCGCTGCGCAAGGCGACCCCCGAGGAGCAGTTCGAAGAAGTCACCCGAGGCACCGTGGACATCCAGGTGCCCGAGGAGCTGAAGAAGAAGCTCCAGCGCTCGTATGACACGGGCAAGCCGCTGGTCATCAAGGCGGGGTTCGATCCGAGCCGGCCTGATTTGCACCTCGGCCACTCGCTCCTGCTGACGCGCATGCGGCGCTTCCAGGACTTCGGGCACACGGTGGTGTTCCTCATCGGCGACTTCACCGCGCTGATTGGCGATCCGACGGGGCGCAACGCCACGCGCCCGGCGCTCACGCGCGACGAGGTGAAGGCCAACGCGGAGACCTACAAGCAGCAGGTCTTCAAGGTGCTGGACGCGGACAAGACGCTGGTGCGCTTCAACTCCACCTGGCTGGACGCGCTGGGCACGGAGGGGATGATCCGCCTGGCGGCGCGCTACTCGGTGCAGCGCATGCTGGAGCGCGACGACTTCAAGAAGCGCTTCCGGGAGAACGTCTCCATCTCGCTGCACGAGTTCATGTACCCGCTCTTGCAGGGCTACGACTCGGTGGCGCTGAAGTCGGACGTGGAGCTGGGCGCGACGGATCAGCTCTTCAACCTGCTCGTGGGCCGCCAGCTCATGAAGGAGGAGGGGCTGGAGCCGCAGGTCATCATGACGGGCCCCATCCTGGAGGGGCTCAACGCGAAGCTGATCGACGGGAAGATTACCGGCGACAAGATGTCCAAGAGCCTGGACAACTACGTGGGCATCGACGAGCCGCCGGAGACCATCTTCGGCAAGCTGATGAGCATCACCGATGACCTGATGTGGCGGTACCTGGAGCTGCTCTCGGCGAAGACGCTGAAGGAGCTCTCGGAGATGCGCGCGAAGGTCCAGGGCGGCGAGCTGCACCCCATGACGGTGAAGAAGGACTTCGCCCGGGAGATGGCGGTGCGCTTCCACGGCGAGGACGGCGGCCGCAAGGCGGTGGAGGCCTGGGACAACCTCAAGAAGGAGGCCCCGCAGGCGAGCCTGGAGCTGGTGGAGGTGTCGCTGGCCGGGGCGGAGAAGCAGCTCCTGTTCAAGCTGCTGCCGGAGACGAAGCTGGTGGCCTCGGCGACGAAGGCCCGCGAGGCGATGGCCCAGGGCAGCGTGCGCGTCAACGGCGAGAAGGTGACGGACCTCAAGGCGGAGTACGGCGCGGGTGAGTACACCGTGCAGGTGGGCAAGGCCCGCACGGACAAGCCGAACGCGGTGCGGCTGAAGCTCACCTGAGCTTGACGCTCTCGCATGAGGCGGGAGAGGCGCGCACGGCCCCGCCGAGCGCCGTGCGCTCGAGGTTCACCGAAGCCCTGGGTGCTCGCCGGGGCTGGCCCGGTGAAGGCCCGCCTGTCCCCGCCGGCCTGTGCTCTCTGCGACGCCCGGTTGAATGCCGGGCAAGGAAGGGCCGTCCCACGCGCCGACCCCGCCCCGTAGGGCCGCTCCTCCCGAGCGACTGACGGGCCGCTGTAGACTCCCGCGCGCCATGCGTCTTCCCCTCCCCTTCCTTGCCCTCTGCCTTGCCACCGCCCTCCCCGCCCTGGCGGGCCCCGGGGCCTTCGTCTCCGAAGTCCGCGTGGACGCGGTGGACCAGCCCGAGTCGACGCGGATGGTCTTCACGGTGGAGCCCGGCACCTCGTACCCGCTCCTGAAGAAGGGCGGCCCCAATCGGACGTGGTGCAAGCTGCAGGGCCCGTCCTCCGAGGGCTGGGTGCTGTGCGAGGGCGCGCCAGAAGCCGCCGCCCCCCGCGCCCCGAGCGCGGCGGAATTGGCCGCCGCGGACCGCGCCAACTCCGAGCAGCAGGCCCGGGGCAAGGCGGAGCAGCAGGCCCGCTTCGCCGCCATGGCGAAGCCTGAGACCGGGGCCGACGAGGAGCGCGGCGACATCCAGTTCACCTCCACGCGCGGGGCCACGGCTCGAGCGACCTGGAAGCCCGCCACGGGCTGCGCGACGACGTGTGAGACGAAGCCCCTGTTCGGCAAGCCGCTGACGCTGACGCCGCTGGACCGCGAGGTGCTGGACCTGTGCCCCGCGCGTCCGGACGTGAGCGTGGGCGCGGGGGACGTGCAGCGCTTCTTCTCGCGGTACTACGACGACCCGCGCATCCAGCGGGCGCTGTCCGCAGCGGGGCGGCCGGGCTCGCGGCAGGGCAACATCGAGTGGCTCACGGGACTGTGGGTGAGCACCGGCCCGCGCAACGCCTTCACGCACGTGTTCTGCGGAGACGACTGGGAGCGCGGCCCCATTGGCGGGCTGCACTTCCTGCCGCGCTACGCGCAGCTCGAGTCGGAGGGGAAGCTCTGCTACGGCGGCCCGGTGCGCGGCGGCGCGCAGAAGGGCGACCAGTACCTCATCAAGTACCGGGGCGTGGCACCGTGGTCCTGCGGCGAAAAGAAGGTGGGCGGGTTCTCGCGCTCGCCGGACGCGGTGGGGATGGTGGCCATCGGCACGCGAGCCTTCGCCCGGTGCTGCGCGCGCGGCGGGGCGAAGAAGGAGGGCGGCGTGTACTCGGCGCCGGACCTGGGGGGCTCGGCGTGGCGCATCTGGTGCGGCACGCGCAACGGCACCTACGGCATCGCCACCCTGCACCCCACCGACGAGCAGCCCACCTGCGGGGACTGAAGGCCCGTGGCCGCGCGCGCACCGCACGGCCACGGAAGTCAGCTCAACGGCTCAGCACGTCTGCTTGCACCGCGCCTCGGGCAGCCCCGGCGGCGTGGTGTTGCTGGTACCGCACATGTACTTCTGCGGGCCGCACTCCTGGCGGTAATAGACGGCGGTGGAGCCCGAGTAGTACCGGTACTGCTTGCAGTTCCAGTAGCTCCACGCGTACTGCCCCGGGCACGACGGGCTCGAGACGCCGCCGCTCGCGAAGTCACGGCACTCGCTGACGTACGAGCCCTGCGCACAGACGGACTGGTCCTCCGTTCCGAGCTCCTCCCCTTCCGGCGCCTCCAGTCCGCCACCACAGGCGGAGGCGCAGGCCACCAGGACTCCCAGGAACAGCGGACGCACGACTTGCTTCAACATGGGCTACCCCCTCGGGTTGTCGGGCCTGCCGCTCGACTTGCGAGCGGCAGGTGGGGGGCACCCTACGTGTGGACCGCGATTAAGCGGGGTTAAGCGCAATTAAATTTCAATCGCAACCCCGTCACACGTGACGTCTACTTCGCCGGTCCCACGGTGAGCACCGCGCCCGTGGAGTACGCGGTGAACTCGGGCGCGTACATGGACTGCACGGTGGCGGGGCCCACGCGGAAGGTGCCGGCCATGTTGGCGCGCAGCCGGTACTTGAAGGTGTACTCGCCGGCGGGCAGCCACTCGAAGAAGAAGTTGGTGCCCGAGTCCCGCGTCTCCTCGTACCAGACGATGCCCAGGTCCCACTTGTGTCGGGACTGCGCGTTCTCCGGCTCAAGGCCCGCGGCGCGTGGGTCTCTCAGGTGGACGTACTCCGCCGCGTGCTTGGTGCGCAGGGAGATCTGCACCTCCACCTCGTCGCCGGGCTTGAGCACCGCGCCCTCCGACAGCGGCTGGAGCACCGCCTCGCGTCCCTCACGCTCGCGCCGGAAGTAGCGCCGCGACACGTTGAAGAAGTCGCCGCGCTCCTCCTCCGGGAGCTTCTCCGTGGAGAAGTGCCACGTGGCGGAGGCGAAGGCGAAGCCCGGCGTCGTCTTCTCCACCACCACCGAGCTCATGGTGGCCGGATTCAGCTCCGGCCCGGGCACCACCACCTGGTTCTTCTTTCCCGTGTACTCATCCGGGGAGAACTCCATCTGCACCACGCGCGGGCCCACCGTCACCTTCGCGTCCTCGCGCACGCCCAGCGCCCCTTCGGACTGGAGGTACTTCACCAGCGCATAGAGCGCCTCGGCGGTGGCGCGGGTGGACTTCCAGTGGTTGAGCTTCTTGTCCAGCAGCAGCCACTGCACCAGCCCCTCGCGCCGCGGGTCCTTCGGCTTCAACTCCGTCAGCGTGCGCAGGGCGAAGGCGTGCGTCTCCGTGGTGTCGTTGTACCAGAGCCAGCTGCGGTCCTCGGGCGCCCAGTACGTGCCCAGCTCCTCGCTGGTCTTCGCCGAGTCCATGACGCTCTCCCAGACCTTCTCGGCGTCCTTCCCCTGCCCCGCGCGCTTCAGCGTCAGCGCCAGGTAGCCCTTGAGGTACGGCGAGTGCTTCTTCCAGTGCTTGTAGCTGAAGGCCAGCATCCGCTCGCGCTCGGCGGCGGTGAGCGCGTCGCCCGTGTAGCGTTCGGTCGGGTACGCGGAGGCCACGTAGTTGAGGAACGTGAGGAACTCCCAGCCCTGGCCCTTCTTCATCAGCTTGTCCGCGTACTCCTCGCGGAAGTGCCGGGCCACGTAGCCCCACGCGTTGCGCGTCATCTCGGGCGGCACCTCCACCCCGTACTCCATGGCGCGCGACAGGCCGTGGAGGATGTAGAGCGTCATGAACGGCGACGGGGGGCCACCCGGCCACCACGGGAAGCCGCCGCTGGAGGTCTGCGCCTTGCGCAGCTTCCCCATCGCGGAGGTGCGCTCGGCCGCGGCCACTTTCGGGTCCAGCACGCGCACCAGGTCCGCTTCGGCCTTGGGCCCGCCCTTGGCCATCTCCAGCCAGGGCGTCTCCTCCAGCGCCATCTTCCGGTTCGGGTCCAACTCATCGAACGTCTCGAACTGGGTGGCGCGCTCGCTCATCTTCTTCGCCATCTTCGCCACCTCGGGGTACTGCCCGTAGAGGCTGGCGAGGATGCCGGAGGACACGAAGCGGTTGAGCGTCTGCTCCGTGCACTCGTAGGGGTAGTCCATCAGGTACGGCAGCGACTGGAGCGCCGCGTAGAAGAGCTGCGCGTCCACGGTGACGACGAGCTGCTCGTTCACCCGCGTCGGGTCCCCACCCGCGCGCAGGTCCTCGAAGGTCATCGTCTTGGAGGACTTGCCCTTCAGCGTGACGAAGCGCGACTGCGACAGGTGCATGCGGCCGGGCAGCACCGGCAGCGGGCGCAGCTCACCGTCGCTCAGGTTGCCGGCGCGAGCCTCCACGCGGAAGGCCACCGCCCCCACCTTCGCGGGCGCGGTGAGCGCGAAGCGCAGGTTCGTCCCCCGCCCCGCCGCGACGTTGAAGGCCTGCGACGCGCCCTTCACGCCGAAGTCCGCCAGCAGGCTCTTCTGCGTCTGCGCATCCACGATGTCGAGCGTGAGCGTGCCCTGCTGCGGCTTGTCCGCAGCGTTGTTCACCACCACCTCCAGCACCGCCCTGTCACCCTCGCGCAGGAAGCGCGGCACGTACGGCCGCACCATCAGCTCCTTCACGCTGCGGGTGGTGCGCTGCACCGAGCCGCCCTTCAAGTCCCGGGTGATGCCGTGGACCCAGACGCTCCACGCCGTCACCGAGTCCGGCACGGTGAACTCCAGCGTGGCCGAGCCATCCGCCCCCGTGAGGAGCTGCGGCACCCAGAACGCCGTCTCCGCGAAGTTGGAGCGCAGTCCCTCGGCTGGCGCGGCCTGTCCCGCCAGCGCATTCTGCGCCTTGTCCGCGGCCTTGGTCTCCTGCATGACCGCCTTCGCCGCCTCCGGGGGAGGCGCGGGGGGCGGAGGCGGAGGAGCCCCGCTCTCGGACTCCTCCATCGGCCTCGCGGCGCTCGGGGCCGCCGCCATCTCGCGTCGCGCCGAGCCGCGCATCACCGGCCCCCGGTAGCGCCGATAGCCCGGCCCGCCCAGGCCGTACTCGTCCTCGAAGCGCAGCGCGTCCGGCTCGGGCGGATTCCACCCCTGCACCTCGCCGTAGCCCTGGCTGACCACCCACTGGGCCATGGACACGGCGAGCGAGGAGCGCAGGTCCACGTGCGAGGCACGGTGCGGGTAGAGCGCCGCGACGCTCGGCGGCGTGTGCGGCGCGAACAAGTCGAGCGACTGGTCGTACATATACGCGAGCAGCTCGGCAGCGCCCGCCTCCACCTTCGCGCCCTTCGGGCCGCGCACCGTCACGCGCCACGTCTCCTTCGCGCCGGGACGCAGCTTGTCGCGGAACGTGGCGAACTCCAGGCTCAGCTCCTTGTCGTCCCACGGGACGAACACGGGCGAGGAGAAGCCCAGGTACTGCCAGTCGCGCACGGCCACCAACACCGCGGTGAAGCCGCCGCGCAGCTCTTCCGTCACGGGCACCTCCACCACCACCGGCGCCTTGCCGCCCGTCAGCGGCTTGCGCAGCACGCGCCGCTCGCCCTGGTACACGTCCAGCATCAGGGGCTGTCCCTCGAAGCCGGAGAAGGCCAGCAGCCGCGCCACCTCGCCCACCCGCACCGTGTCGTGCTCCAGCACCAGCGACGCCGGCAGTGCGATGGGCGCGGCCTCGCCCGCCACCAGCAGCTCGCGCGCCACGGTGAACGTCTGGCCGAAGGCGTCCGTCGTCTCGTAGTGCAGCCGGTACGCACCGGCCTTCAGCGCGGGCAGCTTCACCCGGGCCACGCCCTCCGCGTCGTGCTGCACGGCGCCCTTCGCCTGCTCCCCACCATCCTGCCAGCGGGCCAGCGCCGCCTGGGGCGAGTAGTCCGAATCCCAGCGGGGCTTCAGCTTGTCGCCCGGCGTGGGCGTGCGCACCGCCTCCGGGTCCACCTCCACGGCGGGCGGCTCGACGATGGGCTCATCCGCGGGCAGCAGCGGCTGCGTGGGCTGCTTGAGCGCCACCAGTCGCCAGCGGCCGGGGCCGGGCTGCGGCGCGCCGTCCAGCGTGGTGCGCACCAGCTTCACCTCGGGAGCCACGCCCTCGCGGAAGAAGCCCTCGTCCGCGTCCACGCGTCCCTCCACCGCGACGAAGCCCAGCCGGAAGGCACGCTCGGCCGAGCGCGTCTCGCCGCCCTCGTCCGTCGCGTCCGCTTCGATGCGGTAGCGCCAGGTGAGCCCCGGCGTGCGCGCGGAGCGCTCATCCGCCTCGGGCGTGAAGGTGATGCCGAAGCCGCCGTCCTCCGCCAGCGAGGACGTACCGGACGCCACCACCTGCCGCTTCACGGGCATGGAGGAGCGCTCCCACCACCACCACCAGGGCAGTACCGGCTCGCGGAAGGCGCGCCAGCGCACGGTGCCGGACGCCACGGGCAGCCCGAAGTAGTAGCGCGCCTCGCCCTTGAAGGTGGCCGGGCGGTTGAGGCGCAGCGGTGCCTCCGGGTCCTTCAGCGTCACCTCGAAGGTGGGCCGCTTGTACTCCTCCACGCGGATGCCGGTGCTTCCGCCCGACGCCACGCGCACGTACCAGCCACCCAGCACGCGGCCGGTGGGCACGGTGAACTCCCCCGCCGCCGAGCCGAACCCGTTGGTGCGCACTTCGCGCTTCTCCACCTCCTGGTTGTTGGGGTCCACCAGCGACACCACCAGCGACTGCTCCGGCAGCGTCCGGTAGCGCGCCTGGTCGCCGCGGCCACTGAAGGCCACCACCTTCCAGAGCACCTTCTGCAGCGGGCGGTACACGCTGCGGTCGGTGAAGACCAGCGACGAGGTGGTCTCCTGCGGCTCGCCTCGTGGGTAGAAGGAGAAGCCATTCGGGTGGAGCAGCGTCTCGCGCCCGCGCCCCGCCACCAGCAGGTAGCTCTGATACATCTGCCCCTTCGGCGCCGCGAAGGTCACCTCGCCCTGCGGATTCGTGGTGGCCTTGGCCGCCTCGCGGAAGCCCTTGTTGTAGTCGGTGAGGATGAGGCGCACCGGCACCTCCGATGCGGGCTTGCCGGACTCCCCCATCACCACCCGCGCTTCCACCGACGTGCCCGCCGTGGCGCGCGTGACGATGACCCACGGCGACACCGTCATGAACACCGCCTGCACGCGGTTGTTCTTGGCGCCGAAGTCCTCGCGCGCGGAGGCGGCGATGATGTACGTGCCCGGCTGCTCCAGCGGCGGCGTGACGAAGGTGCGGTGCTCGCGCAAGTCCGCCGTTGCCGGGAGCTGCGTGCTCCACGAGGCCACCGGCTTCTGGCTGTTGAAGATGCGCAGCAGCGCGTCGCCGTACGGAAGGATGTTGTAGTCGTCCACCTTCGCCAGCCGCTTCTCCAGGTCAAAGGCATAGGCGCGGAAGTGGAGCACCGGCACGTTGCGGTGCGTGACTTCCACGGAGCGCCGGCGCGGCCCGTCCGACTGCATGGAGGCGAGACGGAAGTCCGGCGCCTCCAGCGCGCTCACCAGGGCGGCGCAGCGCCGCGAGCCCTCCGACTTCGGATACGCGTCCACGCACGACTTCGCCAGCGCGAGCGCGCGCACCGGGTGCCCGGCGGAGCTCTCCAGCTCCGCCAGTTGCCCCTGCCCCATGCCCCACCACGGCACGTCGCGGAAGGGCGTGAGGAACGCGGCGAGGTGCTGGCGGATGCGGGCCGCGTCGTCCTTCTCGGTGAAGTGCGCGGACAGCACCTCGTAGCGCTTCAGCCTCGCCTCCAGCGCCGCCTCACGCCGGCCTCCGGCGCGGTGCCACGCCTCCAGGTCCGCGAGCACCGCCACCACCTTCACCAGCGGGTGGAGGTTCGGGTCCGTCAGGTCGACGGTGGGCGAGCCCTCGAGCAGCGAGCGCAAGTCCAGGCGATAGACTTCGTTGGCGTGCTCGGGCCGCCAGTGGGAGCTGTCCGCCAGCACCGCCACGCGCAGGTACGAGACGGCGTCGCGCAGCGTGGAGCGGATGCCCTCGGGGTACGTGTTGGGCTGGATGTACTCGGACAGCACCTTCACCGGCTCGGTGCCCAGCTTCTCACGCTGCTTCCACACCTCCTCGTAGGCGCGCTGCGCCTCGGTGAGGATCTGCTCGTACGTCCACGACTTGAGGTCCACCGGGCCGGTCGAGGCCACCACCTCGCGCTGGCGCACCTCCCAGCCATACGCCTGCGCATACGTGACGAGCGAGTGGGCGTAGAAGAGGTTCAGCGTGGCCCGCGGCAGCACGCCCTTGGGCCAGGGCTGCTCACGCAGGAAGCGCACCGACGTCTCGTAGCCATGCAGCGCGCTGCGCAGCTGCACCGTGCGCACCAGCGCCCGTGCCCACTCCGCCTCGTCACTGCCGCCCTTCGCCTTCTCCAGGCGGGCCTCGGCGCCCTGCGCCGCGGCCTCCACCTTCTGCTCATCCACCAACGCGTCGATGGCCTTCCACGTCGGCGGGGCCTTCCCCTGCCCCAGCGCGGGAGAGGAGGTCAGCAGCAGCGACAACAGCAACAGGGCGGCGGAGGACGCTCGAGTCCAGGGAGTCCGGTACATGGGCGGCACTCTAGACACAGCCGCCCGCCGAATCGTTCCACAATGAACCTCAAGTCGCCGCGGGCGCGGGGGCCTTGCGGCGCAGCCCCACCAGGTAGACCTCCATGCTCGCGCCGCGCGTGGCCTCCGGGCGCACCACCTTCACTTCCTCGAAAAGTGAGCGCACCTGGTTGCGGAAGTCCTCGAAGTCGCCGCCCATGAACACCTTGGCGACGAAGGACGAGCCGGGGCGGCCGCGCGCGGCGGCCACCTCCAGCGCCTTGCCCGCGAGCCGCAGGCTGCGCGCCTCGTCCGTGGCCTTGATGCCGCTCGTCTTCGGCGCCATGTCGGAGATGACGGCGTCGAAGGGGCCGTCGTACATCTCCGCCAGCTTCGCGTCGAAGTCGTCCGCCAGCACGTCCAGCACCGCCGTCTGCACGTGCCGCTGCGTGAAGGGACGGATGGCGACGATGTCCACGCCAATCACGCGCCCCGCCGGCCCCACCGCCTCCGCCAGAATCTGGAGGAACCCTCCCGGGGCCGCCCCCAGGTCGAGCACCACGTGCCCCTTCTTCACCATCGGGAAACGCTTGATGAGCTCGTCGACCTTGAACGCCGAGCGGGCGCGCAGCCCCTCTTGCTTGGCTTTCTGGAAGAAGTGGTCTTTCGGACGGTAGGGCTTGCCCATGTCAGGGGGGCTCCCTACCATCCGCTACTGTCTTCGGGAAGCCGGAGCGGTCGCGGGTGTGCTGGCCCGCGCAATGGCCAGTCCGGAGGACGTTGAAATGGGCACCCGGAGCGTGACTGTGGCGCTGTGCGTCTCCCTGCTTTCCGCGGGTGTGGCGGGCTTCTGCTACACGCGCTCGGACGCCCTGCAGGTGCAGGGGCAGTGGCTGATGGAGCGCGGCACCGCCCAGGCGGAAGACTATGCCCATCGGCTGGACGGCTCGGCGGCGGACGCGCAGCTCAAGTCCTTCGCGGAGCGCCGAACGGTGCTGGAGCGGGCACACCGGTGGCAGCGCGGCATGATGCTGGGAATCCTGGCGTCGGTGCTGGCCGCGGTGTCCGCGTACATGCTCTTCCTGCTCAAGCGCCTGGATGACCAGCTGGTGGACGCCATGGGCGAGCTGCGCCCGTCCGCGCCGCCGCCTCCGGTGCCCGTCTCCTCGGAGCGCGCTCCGGCGCTCGTCTCCAGCCCGCAGCGCTGAGGACTCCCCACGCGCGCAGGCTCGCTGGCACAATGGGGCCCCTTCTCACGTGGAGGTGGCCATGCCCGGCTGCGCGCACTGTGGACGCCCGCTCGACATCATCGCCAACCAGGTGGGGCGGCGCGACGTATGCCCTGGCTGTGGCGAGGACGTGCGCTCGTGCCGCAACTGCCGGCACTTCGACCCGGGCGTGGCCAAGGAGTGCAAGGAGCCCCTCGCGGAGGTGCCCAAGGACAAGGACGGCGCCAACTTCTGCGAGCTGTTCCAGATTGGCGAGGGCGGCCTCCACGAGAAGGAGAGCCGCGACGCCCTGCTGAGCGCCGCCGAGGCCCTGTTCCGGAAGAAGTGAGTCCGTCCGACCCCACGCGAGTCAGTCTCGTCACATCTTTCCAGTGTCAGTGACATGACACTACGCTCCAGGGATGCACCTGGAACGTCGTTTCTTTCTGCGGCTCTCGGCGGTGGGAGCCGCCTCGCTCATTCTGCCCGTTGCGGGCACCGGCTGTGTCGGCTCACAGGGGGTGACGGCGCTCCAGGTGGGAGGGCGGGACTCACTTCTCTACTTCGACGCCCTGGGGAACGTCCTGGAGCTGCGGCCGCGCGAGCACCAGGTGCTGGTGCGCGGCGCGGACGGCGCGGAGCTGGCCACGCTGGGCGGCTTCGGCCGTGGGGCCACGGAGCTCAATGGCCCGGCGGCGGTGGCGCTCGGGACGGAGGGCCGCGTGTACGTCGTGGACCGGGGCAACCACCGCGTCCAGGTCTACACGCGTGACGGCGCGCACGTGGGGCAGATTGGCCGTGCGGGCAAGGAGGACGGGCGCTTCCTCCACCCCTCCGGCGCCACCGTGGACGCACAGGGGCGGCTGCTGGTGAGCGACGGGTTGAACCACCGCGTGCAGATGTTCTCCGCCGGCGGTGAGTGGCTGGGTACGTTCGGAACAGGTGAGTTGCAGTTGCCACGCGGTATCGCGGTGGGGCCGGACGGGCGCATCCACGTGGTGGACTCGGGCCACGCTCGCGTCGCCGTCTACGACGCCACGGGCCGCGGCGTGGGGAGCTACGGACACTACGGACGCGAGGCCGAGGGGATGATGTGGCCGCGCGCCATCACCGTGGACTCGGCCGGCACGGCGTACGTGGCGGATGCCACCTGCAACGCGGTGCACGTCTTCGACGCGGACGGCGGCTTCGTCGAGCGCATCCCGCTCCAGCGCGAGGGCATTGCCGCCTCGGCCGTCCACGTCGCGCTGTCCCCGACGGGAGAGTTGAAGGTGGCAGCGCGCATGGGAAGACCGGACTGAGTCGCGCCACACGTCGGTCTCACGAAGCGGCACGGATGCACTCGTGAGACCGGCGGCCCCGCGACGGCGGTGCCAGCGCGGGTTACCGCTCGTGGGGTGCGCCCACCGCCACCGCCGACCCGAAGAACGGGAGGACGCTCGAGAAGTCCTTGGGCGGCGGCGTGACGACGGTGGGCCCGGCCTCGCCCCACTGGGTGATGCCGTGAGGCAGCAGCCGGCGCAGGTCATACCGCTGGCCTTCGAAGTCGAACTCTGTGCTCCACACGAGCCGGGCCGTGAAGACGTTCAGCGAGAGCGCCCGGTGCGTGGCGGGCATCCCGACGAACGCGCCGCCCGCGACGACGCTGGCCCGACGGAAGGTGGCGATGCGCAGCCCATCCGAGAATGAGTCCGGGCGGTCGAAGGACGCGCCCACGTGCTTCTCGCCCTTGAGGTACAGGCTGAAGTCGCCAACCACGTCCATGCTCAGTGACAGGCTTCCGTTGGTGACCTTCGCCGCGGTGAACGGCTCGGACCGGAACGTGAGCCGCGCCGTCGCCTCGCTCATGTTCTTCATGTCCGTGAAGAGCGGCCCCTGGAGCCCCTCCAGGTGGAGGAAGTAGCCCAGGTCCTGCTCGGTCTTCCCGTCCGACGACACGTAGAACCGGCCCGTCACGTACCACGCCACGCTTGCCGTCATCAGCGGTGTCATCGGTCCTCCCGCTTCCGCATGTGAGCTTCGACTATGCCACGCACCCGCGCGCCCGGGGTCCGGCTATCGTCGAGCCATGGCCGCGCTCGAACACGAAGCCCTCCGGGACGAAGTGCGTCGCGGAATGCTCCGCGGCGATGCGCTCGCGGCGCTGCTGGAGTCGCTGCCACCCGCCGAGCGCGACGCCTGGGTGGAGCGCCTGCTGGGCCTTACCTCCGCGCCAGCCACGGAGCACACGGGACACGGAGAGCTCATCGGCCACCACGCGAGCGGCGTGGGTGCCCTGCTCCAGCTCATCCGCGACGTGCCCATCCGCACTACCGACATCTTCGTCGACGTGGGCTCCGGGCTCGGCAAGGCCACGCTGCTGGTGCATCTGCTGACGGGAGCGACAGCGGTGGGACTGGAGCTCGAGCCCGCGCTGGTCGACGCCGCGAGACTGCGGGCCGAAGACCTGGGCCTCACCGGTGTCACCTACGTCCACGGCGACGCGCGGCAGTCCGTGCCTGAAGGCACCGTCTACTATCTCTACCTGCCCTTCACCGGCGCGGCGCTCGACGAGGCCATGGCGCGCCTGGAAGCGGCCACGCGTGGGCGCGCGGTGGTGGTGTGCACGCTCGGGTTGGAGCTGTCGCGCTGGCCGTGGCTGCGCGCTCGCGAGTCCTCCGACTTCTGGACGTGCATCTACGACCGCGTTCCCTGAAATGCGAAGGGACGGGAGCGTCTCCGCCCCCGTCCCCGTGAGTCACTTCAGGCCGTCAGCTCAGTTGAGGGCCGGCGTGTTCTCCGCGAAGTACTCGTGGCTGTCGGCGTTATCCAGCGCCTGGGCCGGGTTGGAGATGGCCAGCGACTTCGCGCCGCTCTGGCCGTAGACGTGGTCGTCCGTGCCGGCCACCGCGGTGAAGTGGCTCATCTCGTGGATGAGCGTGCCACCCTTGGAGTCGGTGCCCGTCATCGGCGCGGCCCAGAAGGCCTTGCACACGTAGATCTTGTACGGCTGCGCCGGGTAGACGTAGGCGTAGTAGGTCTTCTTGCAGCCGCAGTCGACGGTGACGGGCTTGGTGTCGAAGGCGTCCTTGATGGCCACGAAGTGCGTCTTCGCGGTGTTCCACCCGCTCGACGAGAAGGCCCCGAACCAGGTGGTGTAGCGCGGCGTGCCCGACGGCGTGCCCGCCAGGTAGGTGTTCGCGCCGTTCGCCATGGTGCTGGCGGCGTTGAGCGCCTGGAGGGCGGTGGCCTGCTGCGTGGCGTCGCACTTGCTGTACGTCACCGCGCCCAGGGTCACCGTCCCACCCGGAGCCGCCGCGGCCTCGCGGTCGACATTGGCGCGGCCCTCGACCCACACGTCCACGGCGTTGGAGCGGAACGCGGCCACCGAGCCGTGCGGCTGCGCCGCGTAGCTCACGTGGTAGCTGCCCGTGCGCGACAGGTCATAGAAGTCCGACAGCGCCACCGTGCGCGTCAGCGTCTCGCCAGGGGCCAGCGTGAGGTAGTCGCTGTCCACCGGGGCCGGGCGCTTGTAGTGCGGGCCCGTGAAGGCAACGGCCGCGCCGTCCACCGTGACGTCGAACAGCGCCTCCTCCACGTCGTCCGCGGGGGTGTTCCACTTGAGCAGCCGCGCCGCGCGGGAGCCGTCGTTGCGCAGGGTGACGCTGACGAGGACATCCTCGCGCGCGCTCAGCGCCGCCTTCGGCACCGCCAGGCTCACGGAGATGCTGCCAGCCTCGACCGCGTCGGGCGAGGTGACCTGCGCGTCGCCCGCGGGGGTCTGGTCATCGGGCGCCGCGCACGCACCGAGGAGGGACGCGCCGACCAGCCATCCGGCCAGCCAACGAGAGGAGACGCGAAGCTGCTTGCTCATTTGGGGGCATCCTTGTGTGAGGAGGGGCCCGGTGGCGGCGGGGACGCAGCCGGGGTGGGCCAGCTAGAGCAAGCTTCGCGCCAGCTTCCCGCCCATGAGGGAACGCGGGTTTGGCGAGCCGCTCACGTCACACTGGAGCACCCTCGCACCACGCCGGGCGCAAAGGAACTTTGCAATCCGGCGGGCTCGGCGACGAATCCCCAGCAGTGCCGGACGTTTGGCCGGAGCAGTGGGTGACCTGGAACAGGTCAGCTTCCCGTCCCACGCTTGCAACAGCCCCGCGTTCGGCGCGCTGCGCCCGGGAGCCGCGCCCAAGGCACGGCCCCCGGCGGAGTCACGGCCTCAGAAGCCGTAGAGCTTGGAGAGGATCTCCTTCATCACCTCGGAGGTACCGCCGCCGATGGTGATGAGGCGCACGTCGCGCCACATGCGGGCGATGGGCGTCTCCTCGATGTAGCCCATGCCGCCGAAGAACTGCTGGCAGTCGTAGGCCACGCGCTGGGCCAGGTCTCCGGCGAACAGCTTCGCCATGGAGATCTCCTTCACCGCGGGGACCTCCTTGCGGTCATACGTGTCCACCGCGTGGTAGGTGAGCCGCTTCGCCGCTTCGATGGCCGTCAGGTGCTCCACGAACTTGTGGCGCCACACCTGGAACTTCAGCAGCGGCCGGCCGAACGCCTCGCGCTCGGTGCCGTAGCGGATGGAGTCCTCCACCATCCGCTCCATGCCCGCCACCGTGGTGATGGCCCCCACCAGGCGCTCACCCTGGAAGTTGGTCATGATGGAGTAGAAGCCCTCGTTCTCCTCGCCCAGCACGTAGCGGGCGGGGATGCGGCAGTCCTCGAAGTAGAGGATGGCCGTGTCCGAGGACAGGTTGCCCACCTTGTCCAGCTTCTTGGAGACGCCGAAGCCCTTCACGTCCGTGGGGAACGTCACCAGGGAGATGCCGCCGTAGCCCTCCCCGCCCGTGCGCACCGCCAGGGTGATGAAGTCCGCCCGCGTGCCGTTGGTGATCCACATCTTCGAGCCGTTGATGACGTAGTCATCCCCGTCCCGGCGCGCCGTCGTCTTGATGCTGGCCACGTCCGAGCCGCAGCCCGGCTCGCTCACGCCCAGCGCGGCGATCTTCTCGCCCTTGAGCGCCGGCTCGAGGAACTCGCGCTTCTGCTCGTCCGTCCCGATCTCGTTGATGATGGGCGTGGCCATCTGGCTCTGCACCAGCAGCGCCATGTTGACGCCCGCGTTGTAGCTGCGCGCCAGCTCCTCCGCGAAGGCCGTCACGTACCAGTAGTCCAGCCCGCTGCCGCCGTACTTCGGGTCGTGGTTGATGCCCAGGAAGCCCAGCTCCCCGCACTTCTTGAACAACTCCTTCGGGAAGATGCCCGCCCGGTCCCACTCCAGGCTGTGCGGCGTCATCTCCTTCTCGACGAAGGCTCGCACCGTCTTGCGGAAGGCCTCGTGTTCCTCGGTGAAGGGATTGGGCATGCGCGTCCTCGATCCTCGGCAGGGGGGAAAGGATTGATTCTTGAGTCAATAACAGGCACTCCCGGAGGCCACAAGCGCCGGGGATGTCACACCCCGATGGGGTTTTCCCCTCGGAGAAGGGCCCCGCGACGGCCCGTGTCGATTTCGCCTGCCTGCTCGCTCCTTGGGTGTTAAACACCCCCCGGTCGGAGATAGTCCGTGTTGCGGAGTATCTTCTTGACAGACAGTATAGGGCCTGTAGTTTCCGGGCCGCAGACTTTCCATGAGCAGCAGCCGGTGCGGCCCTCCCCGAGGGTGGGTGACGCGAGCCGGCAGGAGCAGGACGACCGTGATTCGACGCATGTGGATGGCCGCGGTGCTGGCGGCGGTGGTGACGACGGGTTGCGCCAAGGGCCATGACAAGCCGGCCCTTCCGGCGGAGCAGGGCCCCGCGGCGCTGGGCGTGAAGGCCATTGCCCCGGCGACGGAGCTGAGCGCCAACGTCACCCGCGTGACGGGCCAGGTGCGCTCCAAGCAGGAGGCCACGCTGAGCGCGCAGGCCACCGGCACCCTCGCGAAGATGAACGTCAAGGTGGGCGACAAGGTGAAGAAGGGCCAGGCGCTGGCCGTCCTCGACACCTCGAACGTGGCCATCGGCGTGGAGCAGGCGCGCGCGGTGAAGGCCGCCGCGGACGCGGCGCTGCAGCTGGCCACCAACAACCTGGAGCGCTCGCGCAAGGTCGCCGAGGGCGGCGGCATGGCCGCGTCCATGCTGGACCAGGCGGAGATCGGCCAGAAGCAGGCGGCCGCCCAGGCGGCCCAGGCCGGCGCGGCGCTGAAGATGGCCGAGGAGAACCTGCGCGACATGGCCATCATCGCGCCCTTCGACGGCATCATCACCGCGCGCATGAAGAACATCGGCGACACGGTGGCGATGGTGCCGCCCACGGCCGTCTTCTCGCTGGTGGACACCACGGGCCTGGAGGTCCGCGCCCTGGTGCCCGAGTCCGTCGTGGACAAGGTCAAGCCGGGCAGCAAGACGCAGGGCACGGTGAGCCCCAGCGGCATGCGCTTCGACGTGCAGATCTCCACGGTGGGCGCGGTGGTGGACACCTCCAACCGCACCGTGGAGGTGCTGGCGGACGTGGTGGGCGAGACGGCCTCGCCGCTGCGCCCCGGCGCCCTGGTGGAGCTGGACTTCTCCTCCGTGGGTGAGGCCGACGACAAGGGCCTCTTCCTGCCCACCCAGGCCGTCAACGCCAAGGGCCAGCAGGGCTTCGTGTGGGTGGTGCAGGACGGCACGGTGCGCAAGCGCGACGTGCGCGTCGAGCGCGTGCTGCCCGGTTACGTCCGTGTCCTCCAGGGCCTGGGCGCCGACGAGCGCGTGCTCGCCGACTCCTCCCTGGACGTGAAGGAGGGCACGGCCGTCCGCGTAGTGCAGTGACGCCTGCCCTCCCCCCTTCGACTTCTTGGGAGCTCCTGAATGAGCCCGCTTAAAACCTTCATCACCCGCCCCATCTTCACCGCCATGCTGATGCTGGCGGTGGTGGTGTTCGGCATCAATGCCTATCCGCGCATCGGCGTGGACCAGTTCCCCGACGTGGACTTCCCCGTCGTCACCGTGACGACGGTGCTCCCGGGCGCGGACCCGGAGACGATCGAGAAGAACGTCAGCGACCCGCTGGAGGAGGCGCTCAACACGCTCAACGGCGTGGAGCAACTGCGCTCCGTCAACGTGGAGAACGTGTCGCAGATCATCGTCCGCTTCACCCTGGGCACCAAGGTGGACGTCGCCGCGCAGGACGTGCGTGATCGCGTGCAGGCCACCCTGCGCAAGCTGCCGGCGGAGATCGAGACGCCGGTGGTGGAGAAGTTCGACATCGGCGCGGCGCCCATCATGACGCTGTCCTTGTCCGGCCCGCTGCCCATCGAAACGCTGACCAAGACGGCCGAGGACGTGGTGAAGCCGGCGCTGCAGCGTCAGGCGGGCGTGGGCAGCATCGACGTGACGGGTGGCCGCGAGCGGGAAATCCAGCTCGTGGTGGACCCGGAGCGGCTGCGCGGCTTCGGGCTGGCCATCAGCGACGTGAGCCAGGCGGTGAAGGCCCAGAACCTGGACGTGCCGGGTGGCCGCACCATGGACAGCGGCCGCGAGCGCGTGGTGCGCCTCACGTCCGAGGTGAAGAGCGTGGAGGAGGTGCGCAACCTCATCATCGCCAGCCCCAACGGTGCGCCCGTGCGCGTGCGCGACGTGGCGGACGTGGTGGACGGCCCCGCGGAGGCGCGCTCGGGCGCGAAGTATGCGGACCGCAGCGCAGTGGCCATGGTGGTGCGCAAGCAGTCCGGCGCCAACACGGTGCAGGTGGCGGAGCTGGTGAAGGAGTCGCTGAGCGAGCTCAACAGCAAGCTGCCCGAGGGCGTCAAGGTGGAGCTGGTGACGGACGGCGCGAAGTTCATCCGCTCGTCCATCGCCGCGGTGCAGTTCGACCTGGTGCTCGGCGGCATCCTCGCGGTGATCATCGTCCTGGTGTTCCTGCGCAACGTGAACTCCACGCTGGTGGCGGCGATTGCGCTCCCGGTGTCGGTGGTGGGCACGTTCGCCGTCATGGCGGCGCTGGGCTTCACCTTCAACATCATCACGATGCTGGCGCTGACGCTGTCCATCGGCCTGCTCATCGACGACGCCATCGTGGTCATCGAAAACATCGTCCGCCACCTGGAAGAGGGCAAGACGCCCATGCAGGCGGCGCTGGAAGGGGCCGGTCAGATTGCCCTGGCGGTGCTCGCGGTGACGCTGGCCATCGTCGCGGTGTTCATCCCCGTGGCCTTCATGGACGGGACGATGGGCATGTTCTTCTACCAGTTCGGTGTCACGGTGGCCGTGGCGGTGATGATCTCCTACGCCGTGTCCATGACGCTGACGCCCATGCTGTCGTCGCGCATGCTGCGCCACCACGGCGCGCCCACCGGCCTGTCCGCGGTGGTGGAGAAGGTGCTGGTCGGCACGGAGAACGGCTACCGCAAGGTGCTGGCGGCCATCCTCCGGCGCCGGGCGCTGACGCTGGTGGTGGCGGTGGGCGTGCTCTTCGCCACCTTCGGCATGGCGCGCTTCCTGAAGTTCACCTTCATCCCCGAGCAGGACAACGGCAACATCAAGCTGGCGGTGGAGCTGCCCATCGGCTCGACGCTGCAGGAGACGCAGGTGGAGCTGGACCTGCTGTCCGCGCAGGTCCGCGCGCTGCCCGGCATCGCCTCCACCTTCTCCACCGTCGGTGGCGGTGTGCAGGAGGAGGTCCACAAGGGTGAAATCATCATCAACCTGGTGCCGCTGAAGGAGCGCGGCTTCGGTCAGGGCGAGCTGAAGGCGTACCTGCGCCGCACCATCCACCCGCGCTCGGGCGTCAAGGCCACGGTGCAGGACATCTCCCCGGTGGCCGGTGGTGGCAATCGCACGCAGGCGGTGCAGTTCAACCTGCGCGGCGACAACTGGCAGGACCTGGTGACGTCCGCGGAGAAGGTGCGCCAGGAGATGCTGAAGAACCCGGGCCTGGTGGACGTGGACCTCACGTACCGCTCCGGCAAGCCGCAGTACGACGTCGAGGTGGACCGCGAGCGCGCGGCCGCCCTGGGCGTGCCGGCGGCGTCGCTGGGCGCCACGCTGCGCGCCTTCCTGGGCCGCGACAAGTTCGCGGACTACCGCGAGGGCGGCGACACGTACGAGGTGAAGCTGCGGCTGCCGGAGGAGACGCTGGCCTCCGCGGACGCGCTGGGCAAACTCACCGTGCGCGCGCCGAGCGGGCAGCTGGTGGAGCTGCGCAACCTGGCGAAGATCACCCCGGCGGACGGCCCGGTGCAGATCGACCGCGAGTCGCAGAAGCGGCAGATCACCCTGCTGGCCAACCTGAACAGCGGCTACGCGCTGAGCGAGGCCATCGCCTTCATGAATGGCTATGCGGCGAAGGAGCTGCCCAAGACGGTCATCTACGACTTCGAGGGCAACGCGAAGGAGCTGGGCAAGTCGATGGCGGCGTTCGGCTCGGCGCTGCTCCTGGGAATCATCCTCATCTACATGATTCTGGCGGCGCAGTTCGAGAGCCTCATCCACCCCTTCACCATCATGATGTCGCTGCCCTTCGCGCTCATCGGCGCCATTGGCGCGCTGCTCATCACCGGGCAGGCGATGTCGATGTTCGCCCTCATCGGCATCATCATGCTGATGGGTCTGGTGGTGAAGAACGGCATCCTCCTGGTGGACTTCACCCTGCAGCTTCGCGAGCAGGGGAAGACGGCCACCGAGGCCCTGCTGGAGGCCGCGCCGGTCCGTCTGCGTCCCATCCTGATGACGACCATCGCGATGATCGCCGGCATGATTCCGGTGGCGGTGGCCCGCGGCGACGGCGCGGAGACGCGCGCACCCATGGCCATCACCATCATCGGTGGCCTCGTCACCTCCACGTTCCTCACGCTGGGCGTGGTGCCGGTGGTGTACTCGCTGATGGACCAGCTCACGGAGAAGTTCCGGCGCCGCCGGGGTCCGGGCATGGCGCCTGGCACGGGCACGCCGCACGCGGTGGGCCCGCATGGTGAGCCCCAGCCGGGGGTCGCCGCGGCAGCCCGGGTGGAGACGGCTTGATGCGGCGGCCGGACGACAAGCCGGCCCTGCGCGTGAAGCCGCTCGCCGTCACGGGTGAGCCGGAGCATGACCTCGGTGAAGAGGGGGGCCTGTCGGACGAGGGCCTTCCTCCCGAGGTGGACGTCGACGCGTCCACCGAGGAGTCCCGCCGGCTGCATGAGCTCATCATGCAGCTCGGGCGGTACCGCTCGCTGAGAGATCCGCTCCATGGCATCTGCGAGGACCACCAGCTCACGCCCACGCAGATTCACGCGTTGATGTGGCTGGGGAACGACGGCCCGACGAACGTGGGCGTGCTCGCGCAGCGCATTGGCATCACCAAGAAGACGATTACGGGCGTGGTGGACCGGCTGGAGCACATGGACCTGGTGGAGCGCGCCAGGGATGCCGAGGACCGGCGCGCCGTCGTCGCGCGGCTCACCGAGCGGGGTGACGCGCTGTATCACCAGATCAACCGCAGCGTGGACCAGGGCCTCCGGCGCATGCTGGAGCTGATGGAGCCCGACGACCAGGCGTCCCTGTTCGGGCTGCTGGAGCGGGTGCTGCAGCGGCTTGCCAGCCGCGCGCAGGCGATGTGAGAGAGTAGAGGCGCGCGTCGGCGGAGATTCCGTTCGACGCGCGCACCGCTTCCCGTCGCGCATGCTCTCTACCGTTCTTCTCGTCGCCGCACTCGTTGCGCTGGGAGCGCCTGCTTCCGGTGAACCTCGTCCGTCTGGCACCGCCCCTGCCCCACCATCGCTGCTGGCGACACGGTGCCGGGCGTGGGCCGCCGACCCGCGCAACCCCTGGGCGCTGGCCCACGGCATGGTGCTGGACGGGCGCGACTTCCGCACGATGGACAGACGGGCCGCGGCGGAGGTGGTGGTGGCGGACTTCCTCCACCGGACGCCCCGCCCCTCCGCAGCGGCCCCGGACCTCTTCTTCGAATCGGCCACCTCGGACGGCACGCCGGTGGAGCCCCACCCTGCCCTCCAGGTGAAGACGCTGCTGCTGGCCGGCTACCCGTTGAGCCAGCGCTTCGAGGCGTCATGGGGCCCGGTGACGCTCCGCGAGCTGGTGGAGGACCTGAAGCGCGACTTCCGTCCCGCGCTGGCGTCGTCACCCGAGGGCGCCTGGACGCTGGATGCGCTATCCCAGGTGCTGAAGCCGGGAGCCACCTTCCGTGACGGCACCGGCGCCACCGTGCGCTTCGACGCGGTGATGGAGACCGCACTCACCACGCTGGAGGCCGCCCACGCCGAGCTGTCCGCGGGACTGAAGGCCGGCCGCGCCGAGGTGCCCAAGCGCGGCCAGGGCATCTACGCGCACCCGTGCGGCGGGCTGCACTTCTTCCAGGCGGTGGCCGACTGGGCCCGCCACCCCTCCGTGCGCAAGGCGTGGCGCAAGCGGCTGGACGCGCAGGTGGACGTGCTGCTGTACCGGCTGGACTCGGAGACGCGGCAGTACGAGACGGCCCTCGCCTCCGCGCCCGCGTACCGGCTCCCGCTGCTCGTGCAGATGCTGAAGTTCCACGGCCACCTGCTGGAGACGCTGGGGCGCTATCGGGACGACACGGGCTGGCGGCCCACGGAAGCCCAGCGCCAGACGGTGGAGCGGGCACGCACGTACCTGGAGGGCACGGTGCGCCGGCTGGAGGCGCTCGGCGCCTTCAACGAGCTGCCGGCCATCGCCGCACGGGAGCGCCAGCTCGCGCTGGACCTCTTGGGTGACACCTGCCACGCCGCGCACGGCGAGGCCCTGTGGAGCGGGCGAAGTGGAGCGCGCTGACGGCGCACGGCCCACCCGGAGAGCACGGGCTCAGCCTCGTCTCGCATGGCGTTCCAGTCCTGCGGGGACGTAGAACCCCGACGAGCCCGCGCTTCAGTGCCCCAGGCGCTTCAGCTCGTCCTCGGTGAAGCCGGCCTCCGCCAGCACCTCCCGTGAGTGCTGTCCCAACGCGGGCGGCTCGCGCAGCGGCGTGTCCCCCATGCGCAGCGGCGTCAGGAGGTGGGTCACCTTGCGGCCCAGCCTCGCGTCCTCCGCCTCCACGAAGAGGCCGCGCGCGCGGAGCTGCGCGTCGTGCAGCACATCGTCCCCTTCCGCCACCGCCTCGATGCACAGGTCCGAGCCCGCGAAGCGCTCCTGCCAGTACGCCAGTGGGTGCTCCGCGAAAATCCGCGTCAGCTCCGCCTTCACGCGCGCGCCCGCCTCGCCCGGCGCATACGCCTCCTCCATCAAGTCCATCCGCTCCAGCCGCTGGCACACGCCCGAGAAGAACTTGGGCTCCAGTGCGCCCACCGCCAGCCACCGGTCATCCGCCGTGCGGTACAGCCCGTAGCACGCATAGCCGCCATTGAGCGCCTCCGTCCCGCGCTGCAGCGGCCCCGCTTCCGTCCCCATGAAGAGCCGCGACGCCAGGTGCATGTGCAGGAAGGCCACCGCCCCGTCCGTCATCGACACGTCCACCATGCGCCCCTTCCCGGTGCGCTCGCGCTCGTGCAGCGCCGCGAGGATGCCCACCAGCGCGAAGAGGCTCCCTCCGCCGATGTCCCCCATCTGCACGCCCGGGAAAGCCGGCGCCCCACCCGCCTCGCCGCCGTACCCGAGCAGCCCCGCCCGGGCCACGTAGTTCAGGTCGTGCCCCGCCTTCAGCCGGTCCGGCCCCGTCTGCCCGTAGCCGGAGATGGCGCAGTAGATGAGGCGCGGGTTCTCCGCCCGCAGCACCGACTCGCCCACGCCCAGCTTGTCCATGACGCCCGGGCGGAAGCTCTCCACCAGCACGTCGTAGTGGCGCACCAGCCGCTTCAGCGCCTCGCGCCCCTCGGGCGCCTTGAGGTTGAGCGTCACCGAGCGCTTGTTGCGGTTGAGGCCGTAGAACAGCCCGCTCACGTCGTCGCGCAGGGGCGGCATCTGCCGGACGTAGTCACCGCCGTCCGGCTCCTCCACCTTGTCCACGGTGGCCCCCAGGTCCGCTAGCACCAGCGTGGCGTAGGGCCCGGGCAACAGGCGCGACAAATCCAGCACGCGCAGGCCGGTGAGCGGAAGCGACGACATGGGGACTCCTCGACACGGGGTGGAAACGACAGCGGCGCGGCCCCCGGCAGGAGGTCGCGCCGCGCGAGCCCAGGGGCTCCGGCTTCGTCAAGCCAGCAGCTTGGCCAGCTTCATCGCGAGGCCCATGTCCATGGGCTTGAACTTCAGCTTGCCCTGCATGGCGGCCATCTGCGCGTTGAGCTTCTTCTCACGGATCTTCACGAAGTCGTCGTTGCTCACCGCAACGGTCATCTTCGCGGTGCCCTCGGCACCCTTGGAGACCCAGTTGTCCGGCTTCGTCAGGTCCACCGTCCACTTGCCGCCACCTTCGCCAGAGATGTCGAAGTGGATGACGGCGTTGATCTCCTTGGCCAGCTCCGGCTTCTGCTTGAGGACGTTGGGGATTTCGGTCTCGATAATGTCCTGCGCGGTCACGGCTCGCTCCTTGGCCTGGTCGTTGATTGTTGAATCAAACCGGGGGGACCGTAATGGCGCCCCCCAGGTAGGTCAAGACAACCGATGCGCCATCCGTCAGGCGCTCGTAGACGCGGCGGTGGGATTCAGCGAGCGGCGGACCATGTCCAGCAAGTCGTTCAGCTCGAAGGGCTTGGCCAGGTGCCCCACCGCGCCAATGTCCGCGGCCTTGCTGCCCACGTTGCGGTCCGCGCTGAGGACGATGATGGGGACGTCGGCCACCGCGGGCCGCTGCCGCATCCGCTGGGCGAACTCCCAACCGTCCATCACCGGCATCATCAGGTCCAACAGGATGAGGTGGGGGGGCTCGGGCTCGAGCCGCTCCAGGGCCTCCTTGCCGTTGCGAGCGCGGCGAATCTCGAAACCCTCGGCCTCCAGAATCTCAGAGAGCGCTTCCAGGATGTCCGGGTCGTCGTCGACGACCAGGACCACCGGGGCGCCAGCATGTTGTGCGTTGTGCGGGGTCAGAGCAGTCTCCCTGGGTGCGTCGCCGGGATTCTCCCACCATGCCTGCGTCCGGCGGCGCAAGAAAGTGCGCCAGTCCTTCCAAGCTGCGGCGCACGTTGCAAAACCGACAGTGGCTGTCCACCCTTTCCGTGACCTGCTGGACTGGAGGCGGAAAACGTGGCGAGCCCAAGGGAGATGGGAGCAGGCGGTACCCCGGCAGCCCCCGGTCTCATCCTCCTTCCCCGCCAGGGGGGTCCACGCCTGCTCGGCCGCACGCTCCTCGAGCACCTGGGCCTGAGCGAGCTGCCCCCCGCCGTGACCTCCATGAGCGCGCTGCTCGGCGCCGCCGGCTTCCGGCCCCGCTCCTCGGACCGGAGCGTGTGGGAGCGCGACGGCTACGCGGTGCTCGCGGGCGAGGAGGCCCTGGAGGACGGGGCGCGGCTCCTGTGGACCTTCCCGGTGCGCTGGGACGCGGAGTCCGTCCGCCAGCACGTGAAGTACCTGGGCCTGGCCTCGCATGACCTGCGGGGCTCGCTGGCCAACATCCGCTCCTACGCGGCCCTGCTGCTCAACGGGCGCTCGCCGCTGGAGCCGAAGGTGAAGCGCGGGCTGGAGACCATCCTCCGCAACGCGGACCGCTCCCTGTCCTTCGCGCAGGACTTCTTCGACGCCAGCCGCGCGGACCTGGGCTCGCTCCCCTGTGAGCCGGAGCGCCAGTCGCTGCTGCCCCTGCTGGACGCGGCGGTGGAACGCCAGCGCGCGGCGGCCACGGCGGCCAACGTGGCGCTGGTGCTGGACGTGGACCCGGTGGTGGGCCTGCCGGACGTGGCCGTGGACGGGGCCCGCATCCAGCACGCGGTGGAGTCCTTCATCCAGTACCAACTGGCGCGCGCCCAGGCCGGCGAGGTCATCCAGCTGCGCGTGCGCCCCGCCCCGCCCCACGTGAGGGTGGAGGTGCGCCGCGACGGGGTGCCCCTGACGGACGAGGACGCCTCGGCCGTCTTCCTGCGCGAGGAGCGCGCCTTCCGCGAGAAGAAGCTGGAGGACCCGCTGCGCGTCTACCTCGCCCGGCAGGAGGTGGAGGCGCATGGCGGCGGCGTGGGCGTGGAGACGGACCGGGGGGGAAGTACCCTGTTCCTCACACTCTTCCTCGCCCCGCCGGCCGAGCTTGGTCCTCCGGCGAGCATGCAGGCCTAGGAGGCTCACCGGCTTTGCTGGCGGATGGTGACGCCCACCGGTATGCTCCGCCGCGTTTACGCGAAGGAGCCGTCCGATGCTCGGGCTGAAGCCTATGGAATTGATGCTGATCCTTTTCGTGCTGCTGCTCCTGTTCGGGGCCACGCGGCTGCCGCAGCTCGGCTCCTCCCTGGGGAGTGCCATCCGCAACTTCAAGAAGGGCTTCGGCGGTGAGGAAGAGGCCGCCCCCGGCCAGAAGGCGCCCGGCTCGCTCGCCACCGGCGGCGGCGTGGAGAAGGACGTCAAGTCGCAGTCGCCCAGCCACCACGCCTGAAGTCTCCAGGTGGCTGCGGAGCGGCCTTCCCGCCCCGCGCGCCCCTGAAGCACCGACGCCCGAGCCACCCCGCCATCGCGAGGTGATTCGGGCGTCGTCGTTTCCGGCCACTGCCTGTGCCTCCCACAGCCCGGCCCCGCGAGGGGAGCCGGGCCGTGAGGCATCGGGACGTCAGTCCACGACGGCGGTGCCTTCGTACATGGCGTCAATCTGGGCCTTGTACTTGGTGTTGCAGACCTTGCGCTTCACGCTGAGCTTGGGCGTCAGCTCCCCCGTCTCCTGGGAGAAGTCCGCCTCCAGCACCGAGAAGCGCTTGATGGTGGAGTACGGCGGCATCTCCGCGTTGACGGCGTCCATGGCGGCCTTCACCGCGGCGTGGACCTCCGGCCGCTTCGCGTTCTCCGCGTAGGTGCCCACCGGGGCGCCCTTGTCCTGGAGGAGCTTGCGCGCGCCCTCCTCGGAGACGGTGATGAGCGTCACCAGGTACGGGCGCTTGTCGCCGTACACCATCGCCTGGCTGATGATGGCGTGCGTCTTGAGCTGGTTCTCGATGTTCTGCGGCGCCACATTCTTGCCGCCCGCGGTGACGATGATGTCCTTCTTGCGGTCGGTGATGCGCAGGTAGTTGTCCGCGTCCAGCTCGCCGATGTCGCCGGTGTGGAACCAGCCCTCGGGGTTGATGGCCTCGGCGGTGGCGGCGGGGTTCTTGTAGTAGCCCTTCATGACGCCCGGGCCGCGGATGAGGATTTCCCCGTCAGAGGCAATCTTCAGCTCGGTGCCCGGCATGGGGGCGCCCACGGTGCCGATCTTGATCTTGTTCTCGCGGTTGACGGTGGTGCCGGCGGACGTCTCCGTCAGGCCGTAGCCCTCCAGCACCTTGAGGCCCAGCAGGTCGAAGAAGTAGCCAATCTTCGAGGACAGGGGCGCGCCGCCGGAGATGAACAGGCGCATGTTGCCGCCCAGCTTCTCGCTGATGGCGGCCCGCACCTTGGAGAACACCAGCTTCTTCGCCAGCGAGAAGGCCAGGGTGTCGTACTCGCGGCCCTGCTTGCGCGCCTCCACGTACTCGTCGAAGAGCTTGAAGGCCCAGCGGAACAGCCGGCCCTTGAGGCCCGGTGCCGAGGAGCCGTTGGAGACGACGTTGTTGTAGACCTTCTCGAAGACGCGCGGCACCGAGGGCAGCACGGTGGGCTTCGTCTCCACGAGGTTGGCGAGCAGCTTGTCCACCGACTCGGCGATGATGAGGCGGTAGCCCATGCTCAGCCACGCGGCCTTCACCACCTGGGCGAACACGTGCGCCAGCGGCAGGAAGAGCATGACCGAGTCGCTGGGCTCCATCATGCCCACCGACTGGGAGGCCTTCGCCTCGTAGAACCAGTTGTTGTGGGTGAGGATGACGCCCTTGGGCTCGCCCGTGGTGCCGGACGTGTAGATGAGCGAGTTGGTGTCGTCCAGGCGGATGCCGGACACGCGCGTGTCGAAGGCGTCGGCGTTCGCCTGGATGGCCTCGCGGCCCTGCTTCATCATGTCGGCCAGCGACATCTCCACGCCGCCCGCGGTGGCGCCGTCGAAGAGGACCACCCGCTTCAGCGAGGGCATCTCCGCCAGCTTCTGGCGGATGCGCGTGAGGCGGCCCGCCTGCTTCGCGTCCTTCTCATCGTTGTCGATGAAGAGGAACGACGTCTCCGAGTGGTTGATGATGTAGCGACACTCGTCGGGCGTGTTGGACGAATAGATGGGGACGGTGATGGCCTGCGCCGCGCTGATGGCCAGGTCGCACACAATCCACTGGAGGCTGGTGTTGCCGAAGAGGGCCACGCGGTCCCCCGGCTTCACGCCCTGGGCCACCAGGGCCTCGGAGAGCGTCTTCACCTCCTCCAGAACCTGCGCCCACGTGACGTCCTGCCAGCGCCCGTCCTTCTTGTGCGTGACGCCCACCTTGGAGGCGTTGCGCGCATTCTGGACGAGTAGCTGGACGAGGTTCCCATCTTGCGACCCCCCGGCCGCGGGAGCCGGAGCTGCCATCTGATTCTCTGCTCTCACTTGAGCTCCTCCTCGAAATCCGCTTCGGCCTGCCTGGCCCACATCTGCGCGCGCTCTCCCTCGCACAACACAAGGAAAATCAAGCGCATGGCGGGTGGGTTTAGCACGCACGATTGCTTGCAGGCAAACCAACCTGCCAGGAGCGGAACGCGAAAAAACGAGAGCGGGGCCGGCCGGGGAGAGAACCCGTCCAGTCCCGCTCGCTTGAGGCATCTCCCCGGGTGGGGAGGCCGCCCGGACTCACGCCGCGTCGGCGGAGGCCAGGTCGTCCATGTGCTCCTCGTTCTCGTTGAACGCGGAGAGGTAGCGCTCGAGGAAGTTCTTCGTCTTGAGCTCCACCTGGCGCACGCGCTCGCGCGACACGCCCCAGCGCTGGCCCAGCTCCTCCAGGGTGAGCGGCTTGTCCTGGGTGAGCCGCTCCGTGAGGATGTCCCAGCCCAGGTCGCCAATCCGCTTGCGGACCTTGGAGAGGGCCTCCTGGATTTCCGTGTCCTGCTCGCGCGACAGGTAGACCTGCTGCGGAGAGGGGCCGCCGTCCTCGATGCGGTCGAGGAAGGTGGTCTCCCCCTCCTCGTCGATGGTGGCGTCGAGGGAGAAGTCCACCATGCTGCCGCGCTCGGCCTCACCGCCGCGCACCTGGCTGCGGTTGTCCTTCAGATACCGGGTGATGTAGGCGCGAATCCACCACACCGCATAGGTGGCGAAGCGCACGTTCTTCTTGGGGTCGAAGTGCTCGATTGCCTTCATGAGACCGACGTTGCCCTCCTGGATGAGGTCATCCAGGCGCGCGCCGCGGTTGGCGAACTTCTTCGCCACGGCGACCACGAAGGCCAGGTTGGAGCTGGCGAGCGTCTGTCGCGCGGACTCGTCTCCCTTCCGGGCGCGCCGAGCCAGCTCGTACTCCTGCTCGCGCGTGAGCTGCTGGTGCCCGCCGAGGTTGCGCAGGTAGTGCGACAGGCCCTCGGCCGCGTACTTTGTCGTGTTGGCCATGTTTCCCGTCCTCCGTTCGATGCCGGACGCGCTCGCCCCCGCCGCTCCGCGTCCACCTGCAACTAAGACGCGCAACGAACGAAAGGGTTTCTCATTCCTCCTCAGAGGGACATTTCAGCTGCCCTTCTGAGTCACGAGGCCGTCAATGCCCATTGCTTCCCGGTACTTGGAAGGTAAGCGGCACGACGGCCCGGCGAAAATGAGCCCGTTTCGGCTACAAATTAAGAACGCTCGGGAGCGGGGAAGATTTTCTCGGGATTGAGAAGCCCTGATGGGTCGAAGAAGCGCTTGAGGCGGCGCTGCAATTCGATGAGCCCTGGCTGCTGCTCCAACGACAAATATTCCCGCTTGGCGTGGCCTACACCATGCTCGCCTGTGATCGTGCCGCCCAGCTCCACCGTCATCACCAGCATGCGGCGCAGGGCCTCCTCCACCAGGGGCCGTTGGTGCGGCGCCTCATAGAGGATGTTCGCGTGCAGGTTTCCGTCACCCGCGTGGCCATACGTGGCCACGGTGAGGCCCAGCTCCGCGCCCATGGCTTTCAGGCGTTCGATGATTTCCGGAATCTTCGAGCGGGGCACGACGATGTCCTCGGAAATCTTGTGAGGCTTGAGAGCGCGGAGCGCTGGGGAAATGGAGCGGCGGGCGGCCCAGAGCTTCTCGCGCTGGGAGTCGTCCTGGGCCGCCAGCGTCTGGGTGGCGCCCTGCTGTGTGCAGATGTCACCGAGCTGCGAGAGCTCGGCGAGCAGGCCGTCCTCGTTGTTGCCGTCCACCTCGGCGATGACGGCGGCGCCGGCGCCCGGCGGGAAGTGGAAGCCGCGGCCGTCCACCGCGCGCAGGGCCACGTCGTCGATGAGCTCCAGGCAACGCGGGAGGATGCCGGCGGCGAGCACCGCGGACACGCCGCGCGCGGCCTGCAGCACCGAGGGGAAGACCACCAGGGCGGTCATCACCCTGCGCGGCAGGGGGATGAGCTGCACGGTGATTTCGGTGGCCACGCCCAGCGTGCCCTCCGAGCCGACGAAGAGGCCCACGAGGTCATAGCCGGCCACGCCCTTGATGGTGCGCCGGCCCACCCGTACGACTTCACCGTCCGGCAGCACCCACTCCAGGCCGATGACGTAGTCGCGCGTGACGCCGTACTTGAGCGCGCGCGGGCCGCCGGCGTTCTCCGCGATGTTGCCGCCCAGCGTGCACCACTCCCACGAGTTCGGGTCCGGCGGGTAGAAGAGGCCCACCGCCTCCACCGCCTTCATGAAGTCCCCCGTCACCACGCCGGGCTCCACCACCGCGGTGAGGTCCTCCACGGAGATGGAGCGGATGCGCTTCATGCGCTCCAGGCTCACCGCCACGCCGCCGCACAGGGGCAGCGAGCCCCCGCTCTTGCCGCTGCGCGCCCCGCAGGGCGTGAAGGGCACGCCGTGCGCGTTGCACACCTTGAAGACGGCGGACACCTGCTCCGTCGTCTCCGGGAAGACGACGGCGTCCGGCGCGTACACGCCGCTGTCGGACTCGTCGCGCGCGTAGGCGGCGAGCGTGTCCTCGTCGCGCCGCACCTGCTCCGGGGACAGCGAGCGCAGCAGGTCCGCGCAGGCGCGCTCCACACGCGCGAGCTCCACGCGGGTGAAGCGCGCGGGCGTGCTCATCGGCGGGCCCCCAGCCGCGCCCACAGCTCCCGGCGCAGCGCCCCGTCGCGCCGCAGGCCGCCCTCGTAGGCCTCCGCGTGGGTGACGGCGTCGCGTTGGTGGTCGCCGCGCAGCCGCATACAGGCCTGCTCCGCTTCGATGATGCAGGCGGTGGCGGGGCTGCCGAGCACGCGGGCCAGGGAGCCGGCCACCTGCCGCGCCAGGTCCTCCTGGAGGATGAGCCGGTGCGCGAAGCAGTCCACCAGCGCCGACAGCCGGCCGAAGCCCACCACGCGCGAGCGCGGCACGTAGGCCACGTGGGCGCGCCCCGTGAAGGGCAGCAGGTGATGCGGGCACATGGAGTGGAAGCGGAGGTTCGTCACCACCACCAGCTCGCCCGACGAGTCCGGAGGCGCGGGGAACGTCTCGCCCAGCGCCGCCTCGGGCGTCCGGGCATACCCGTCCAGGAACTCGCTCACCCAGGCCTCGGTCACGCGCTCGGGGGTACCCTCGAGGTTGGCATCCTGGAGCGGCAGGCCCGCGGCGCGAAGGAAGTCCTCCACCGCGCGGGCCATGGCGGCCCGGTCCGGGACGACGGAGGGAGTCGGGGCGGGGGCGCTCTTGCGGCGGGCTCGGGACGGACTCACGGGGCGGTCGCTCCTGGTGTGGGGGGCGGCGTTCAGCGGGCCGGGAAGCTACCCGATGCGGACACGAGGATGTGCTCGCCCTCCACGCGCACTTCGTAGATGCGGACGCCCACGCCGGGTCGCCGCGAGCACTGCCCCGTCCGGACGTCGAACGGCCAGGCGTGCAGCGGGCAGTGCAGCACGGGACCGTCCAGGTCTCCTTCCGACAGCGGGCCGCCGCGATGGGGGCACGTGTCTTCCAGGGCATGGAGGCGCCCCTCCACCCGGACGAGCGCCACCCGGGTGCCGCCCACCATCACCACCGCGCGGCCCCGGTCGTCCAGGTCCGCCAGCGTCGCCACCGGAATGAAGTCGCTGTCCGGATGTCCTTGCATGCGCGGGTCTCCAACGCCTCGGGGCGCGTGACGCATCCCGCCGCCGTGAATGGAGGAAGGTCCGACACGTCCATCTCCATGAACAAGGCGTGATAGCTTGCCTTGACACTTCCAGGGGTCCGTCAGTACAGCACCCAGGCTCATCCCGCTTCCGATGACCCGACACGCTCACACCTTCGCCCGGTACATCGCGACGCTGCTCGTCGCGCTGTGGGCGTGTCAGCCGGTGGGAGCGCTGTTGCACGGGAGGGCGGCGCACGCGCACCGCTTCTGCCCGCAGCACCAGGCCTTCGAGGAGTCGGCGCGTGGCACCGGCTCGGGCCTGTCCCGGCTCGCCGCCCGGAGCCCCCAGCTGAACGCCGCCCCTGATGCCGGGACGGACTCGACGGGACTGCTGCACGAGTCCTGCCCGCTGCTCACCTCCAGCTCGCGCGACGAGGTGCCCGCCTCCCGCCCGGTGACCTTCTCATTGGAGCGGCTCGTGGTGTGCGCTCCCGCCACCGCGCCGCCCCGGGGCTCCCCTCCCCTCGCCATCCTCGCCACCGCGCCCAAGGCCTCTCCTCCCGCACGCGGCTGAAGTCGCGTCCAGTCGGGTCAGCCAGCCTTTGGTCGACGTCCGCTTCGCGGGCGTCCGGTACGAGGAGCATCCCAGGTGTCCACCGTGTCCAGGCGTCCCAGTGACGCCCTCATCGTCGTGTCCGTCGTCACCCTCCTGTCCACCGCCAGCGCCGCGGCGCAGGAGCCATCCCCACCCGCTGAAGCCACACCGCCCGCGGCCGAGGCGGGCACTCCCGGAGAGGCGCCGCCCGCCGAGCTGAGCCCGGAGGAGCTGGAGGAAATCCAGAAGGCGCTGGGCAGCGACACGCAGGAGGCGCAGCAGAACGCGCCCTCCGGCACCGCCAGCGCGCCGCAGTCCACGCCCGGGGGCAACACGCTCGCGGTGCCGGGGCTGAACACCAGCGGCACCAACTTCCTGGACCTGAGCCTCGTGCTCGACGTGGCCGCCGCGGCCTTCACCGCGAAGGAGCCCTTGCAGACGGGCGGGCATGACCCCACCCGCAACGGCTTCAACCTCCAGCAATTGGAGCTGTCCATCGGCTCGGTGGTGGACCCCTACTTCCGCTTCGACGCCAACATCGTCTTCGCCCAGTTCGGCGTGGAGATTGAAGAGGCGTACGGCACCACGCTGGCGCTGCCCGCCAACCTCCAGGTGCGCGCGGGCCAGTTCCTCACGCGCTTCGGGCGCCTCAACGCCACCCACCCGCATGCGTGGGACTTCGTGGACCAGCCCTTCGCCGTGGGCCGCGTCTTCGGGGGCGAGGGCAACCGCGGCCTGGGCACGGAGGTGTCGTGGCTCACGCCCCTGCCCTGGTACGTGGAGCTCATCGGCAGCGCCACCGACGCCGTCGGTGAGGGCACCGCGCGCAGCTTCCTGGGCGCGTCCGACGAGCGCGTGCTGTCGCCGTTGGACCTCCAGCTCACCGGCGTGGTGAAGCAGTTCTTCCCGCTGTCGGACAACCTGTCCCTGCTGTGGGGACTGTCCGCGGCCACCGGGCCCAACCCCACCGGCCATCGCAACCGCACGGACGTGTACGGCACGGACGTGTACCTGCGCTACCGGCCCATCACCGAGGCCAGCACCACGCTCGTCACCTTCCAGGCGGAGGGCTTCTACCGCCGCCGCCAGGTGCCCGGCGACGTGCTGACCGACTTCAACGCCTACGCCCAGGCCGCGTGGCGCTTCTCCCAGCGGTGGGCCACCGCCGTGCGCTACGAGCTGGGCACGCCCGCCAAGGGCGAGGGCGGCGCCACCGTCGTCGACCCGTTGGACCCGGACTGGACGGAGGACCGGCAGCGCGTCTCCGCCAACGTCACCTTCTGGCCCACCGAGTTCTCCCGCCTGCGCCTCCAGGGCGCCACGGACCGGGTCGGCTGGCAGCAGTCGCCGGAGTACTCGGTGTTCCTCGCCCTCGAGCTGGTCACCGGCGCCCATGGCGCCCACGCATTCTAAACCCTCTCACAGGAGCTCACGCCCCATGCGAAACTTCCGTCTTCTCGCGGCCCTGTGCGCCGCCGTTTCCCTCCTCGCCGCCGCGCCCGCGCGCGCGGACCTCAACGTCGTCACCACCCTGCCGGACCTCGCCGCCATCACCAAGGCGGTGGGTGGCGACCACGTGCAGGTGCAGTCCCTGGCGCTGTCCAGCCAGGACCCGCACTTCGTGGACGCCAAGCCCAACCTCGCCCTGGCCCTCAACCGCGCGGACCTGCTCATCGCCATCGGCCTGGATTTGGAGATTGGCTGGCTGCCCACGCTGCAGCAGGGCGCGCGCAACTCGAAAATCCTGGTGAACAACCCGGGCTTCCTCAACGCCTCGCAGTTCCCCCGCATCCTGGAAATCCCCCAGGGCAAGGTGGACCGCAGCCTGGGTGACGTGCACCCGGGCGGCAACCCGCACTACCTCTATGACCCGCGGCAGGGCCTCGCGGTGGCGCGTGGCATCACCGAGCGGCTGGCGCAATTGGACCCGAAGAACGCCGCCGACTACCGCGCCAACCTCGCGAAGTTCTCCGATGAAATCGAGAAGGCACGCGCGGGCTGGGAGAAGCGGCTGGCCGGCATGAAGGGCGCCCCCGTCATCGCGTACCACCGGACGACGGCGTACCTGGCGGACTGGCTCGGCTTCCAGCCCATCGCCTTCCTGGAGCCCAAGCCCGGCATCCCGCCCAACCCGTCGCACGTCGCCTCGGTGCTGGCGCAGGGCAGGCAGCGCAAGGCGCGCATGCTGCTCATCGAAAGCTACTACCCGGACACCACCGCGAAGCTCGTGGCCTCCAAGATTCCCGCGCCAATCGTCACGGTGCACGGCGGCACGGACTTCCGCGCGGGTGAGACGTACATCCAGCACATCGAAGAGCTGGTGGGGCGCCTGGAGAAGGCGCTCGCCGGCAAGGGGGACTGAGCCATGCGGGCACGACTCCTCCTTCCCCTGATGCTCCTGTCCGGCTGCGCGCTGGACGCCGGCGAGGGCTTCGCCGTGCTGGAGCCCACGGTGAGCGCCGGCTACACGCACCTGTCCTCGCGCGACGCGGGCAACGGCTTCCAACAGCTCGCGTCCGACTTCCAGGTGCGCCTGGACGCCGCGTCCCTGGGCATCTCCCACGTCGAGCTGCTCAGCGCCGCGAGCGGCGGCAGTACCGGCGGAGGCAGCGGTGAGACGTTCGACCCGGCCAACCCTCCGCCCGGCTACAGCCTGTGCCATGGCGGGCACTGCCACCGCGATGACGGTGCGCTGGTGAGCTACGAGGACATCCAGGCGGAGCTGAACGGCGGCGGTGGCGCCACGTCGTCGCTGGTGGCCGCGCTGCACGTGGACGCGGAGCTGGACCTGCTGGCCTCGCAGACACTCACGCCCGAGTGCGAGCCGGACTGCGAGCTGCCGAATGGCACCGTGTCACAAGCGCACTGGGACGTGAGTGCGCTGCGGCTCCAAGGCGCGGTGCGAGACCACCGCGCCACGCCGCGCTTCGAGGGCGAGCGTCCCTTCCGCCTGGACCTGGCGGTGGAGGGAGAAGAGGAAGAAGCCGAGCCGCTGGTGGAGCTGAGCGGGGCGCTGGACATCCCCGCGGACCGCGAGCACGAGCCGCGCGTGAAGCTGGCTCTGGCCCTGGCGCTGTCCCCCACCCTCTTCGACGGGCTGGACTGGTCGGCCGCCAAGCTTGACGCCGACGGCGTGGTGGACCTGGGCGCGCCGCAGAACGAGGCCCTGCGCAAGCAACTGCTGGAGGCGCTGGCCGCGCTGAAACCCGACGCGGAGGTGAGCCGTGAAGACCGCTGACCCGACAGACCCCTTGATGGCCGAGCACTCGGTGCCCGCCACCTTCACGCCCGGCGACCCGCTGCTCACGTGCGAGAAGCTGGTCATCGGCTACAACGACAAGCCCATGCTGCCGCCCATCGACATGGTCATCCGTCGCGGCCAGTTCGTGGCGGTGGTGGGCCGCAATGGCTCCGGCAAGAGCACCTGGTTCAAGACGCTGCTGGGGATGCAGCCCCCGGTGTCGGGCGAAATCCGCAGCAACTCGCCAGAGATGCGCAGTGCGTACGTGCCGCAGACGTCCGCCATCGACTCGCTGATGCCGCTGCGCGCGCGCGAGCTGGCAGGCTGGGGCCGACTCCGCGGGTGGAGCTTCCTCTGGCCCTTCCCCCGGAAGGCGGACCGCGACGCGGTGGAGCGGGCCCTGGAGACGGCGGGGGCCAAGGCCATTGCCTCGCGGCCGTACCGCGAGCTGTCGGAGGGCCAGAAGCAGCGCACGCTGCTGGCGCGCCTCATCGCCACGGAGGCGGACCTGGTGCTTCTGGACGAGCCCACCGCCGCCATGGACGCCGTCGCCGAGCGCGAGACGATGCAGCGGCTGTGCTCGCTGGCGCACAATCGGGGCATGGGCGTGGTGGTAGTGGTCCACGACCTGGAGGTGGCCGCCGAGCACGCCGACATCCTGTTCTTCGTGGACCGGGAGACGTCCGCCTTCGTCATGGGCGACGCGCAGCACGTGTTCTGCCACCCCGCCTTCCGCCGCCAGTACGGCGACGAGTACTGCCACCGCGCACCCAAGGGACCCCACCGTGGAAACGATGCTCGCTGAACCCTCCAAGTGGCAGGAGTTCCTGGCGGGGTTCGAGCTGTTCCGAGACCCCCTGCTATGCGCCCTCATCGCCGGGGGTGTGCTGGGCTTCCTGAGCGTGTACGTGGTGCTGCGGCGCATGGTGTTCGTCAGCGCCGCGGTGGCCCAGTCCGCGGGACTGGGCGTGGCCCTGGCCTTCTTCGCGGGCATCCACCTGGGCTTCCATGTGGAGCCCGTGCTGGGCGCCACCGCGATGGCCCTGGCCGCCACGCTGCTCCTGATGACCGAGCCCACCAAGCTGAAGCTGACGCGCGAGAGCCTGCTCGGCCTGGCCTACGCGCTGGCCGGCGGAGCGGCGATTCTCGTGGGTGACCGCATTGCCCAGGAGGCCCACGACATCCAGGGCATCCTCTTCGGCACCGCAGTGCTGGTGACGCCCGAGCAATTGCACACCGTGGCGATTGCCGGCGGGCTGGTGATGGTCATCCACCTGTGGTGGTACCGGGGCATCACCTTCGCCAGCTTCGACCGCATCGGCGCCCACGTGCAGGGGCTGCCGGTGCGCCTGCTGGACGGGGTGCTGATGGTCTCCATCGGCGTCATGGTGGGTGTGTGCGCCCGTGCCCTGGGCGCGCTGCCGGTGTTCGCCTTCTCCACACTGTCCGCCATCGCCGCGCTGATGCTGGAGTTGCGGCTGCCGGCGACGTTCTTCGTGGCCACCCTCGCGGGGGCCATCTCCGGCGTGGGCGGCTACCTCTTCGCCTACTTCTACGACTTCCCGGTGGGCGGCTCGCAGACGGTGCTCGCCGGAGTGCTGGTGGCCGTGGCCATGGCGGTGCGGAGCCTGATGCGGCTGGTTCAGCGGGTGGCCTGAGCGGGACGCGGGCGCCGGGTTGACGGCGCCCGCCCCCGGGTCGAGTTCGCACCGGAGACGACACCCAGCGCCTTTCGCGTGGCCCGATATACGACGACCGTCGTAGCGTTTCATCGGCAGACCGTGCGTTCCGTCCCAGGCCGGAGGGGGCCTCCATGAATGTCCGTTGGTTGATGCCGTGGCTCGTGGTGGTGGGTATTGGCTGTGCACATGCGCCCAAGACCGCGCCACCGGAGCAGCCGAAGTTCGAGCACGTCTTCCAGAAGCCGCTGGCCGAGGCACTGGCCGCCACGCGGGAGCTGCTGTCTTCGAGGGGCTACACCTTCGAGGAGACGCAGGACGCGAGCCAGCTGCTCACCACCTGGGAGAAGCCGGACCGCGTAGGCACGGGAGACATGACGTTCTCCCGCTACCTGGTGACGGGCATCGCCGTGGGCCCGCGCCAGTCCGTCGTCCGCATCTTCCGCATGAAGTTCCACGCGATAAGCAATCCAGCCACCAGTCGCAACCCATGGTGGAAGGTCCTCCGGGAGCGCGACGAGATGACCCACGATGGGAGATACGACATCACCGTCGTCCGGGACCCGAGCGGCGACATCCCGCCCGAGATGCGCATGGCGACGCGCGGCGACCGGGACCTGGACCTGGAGAAGGAGCTCACCCTGCGCCTGGAGTCCGCGCCCTCCCTGGAGGTGGTGAGCGGCAACGTGTACCAGGAGCCGGTGCCCACGCCCGTGCGCGACGCCGGGTTCTACCTCGCCCGCTGGCATGACACGACGCCGCCGCCGGGCCAGTGCGGGGAGGCGGTGCGCGACCTGGACGGGCTGATGATTCCGGGGCTCACCCTGCTCATCGGCGAGCAGCTCGGCTCGCGCGAGGTGCCTCTCGTGGTGGGCAACGTCGTCTGCCAGATGGCCGAGGCGGGGCTGCCCGTGGTGCTCGGCCTCTCCATTCCCCAGACGGAGCAGGAGCGGGTGGACCGCTACCTCGCGAGCGCGGGCATGCCGGCCGACCAGGACGCGCTCCTGGAGGGCCGCTTCTGGACGCGGCCCTACCAGGACGGCCGCAGCAGCCGCGCCGTCTTCGACCTCATCGACCGGGTGCGAGCCATGCGGGCCACCGGCCTGCGCGTGACGCTGGTGGCCTATGACACCGACACGGCCTGGGCGAGCCAGCGCGACGCCGAGCTGGCGAAGGTCTGGAACGCGCGCCGCAAGGCCCACCCCGACGAGCTCCACGTCATCGTGGCCGGCAACGCGCACACGCGCACCGTCACCGGCACGCCGTGGGACCGGGACTTCACGCCCATGGCGCACCACCTGAAGAAGGGACGGCTGGTGGTGCTGGAGATGAGCTACGCGCAGGGCACGCGCTGGGGCTGCGACCTGGACCGCGCCGGCAAGCTGCAGTGCGGCTACATCGGCGCGACGCCCTCGGAGCGGGTCGCCGCCCCGCCGGGACAGACGCCGTACGTCCAGCGCTTCGAGTCCTCCACGGACGAGGGCATCGACGGGCTGCTCTACGTGGGCCAGCTGTCGCCGTCGCTGCCCGCCATCTCCAAGGAAGTGCTGCCGCCTCCGCCGTCCGGCATCGGCCCGTTGCCGCCGCCGGAGGCCAACAAGCCGCCCATGTTCTAGGCGTCAGCGCACCGCGGCGGAGACCTTCTTGAACTCGGGCGTGCCCGCACGCTCGAGCATGTCGAACAGCGCGGCCTCCACGGTGACGACGGTGGCGCCCGCGTCGCGGCACAAGTCGAGCCCCACGCGGCGGTCCTCCGCCGAGCGCGACAGCACCGCGTCCGCCAGCAGGAAGGGGGACAGCCCGCGCTCGGTGAGGTCGCGCACCGTCTGGAAGACGCAGATGTGCGCCTCCATGCCGGCCACCAGCACCTGGCGCCGGTTACCCAGCGCGGCGAGTACCTCCGGCACGGCCGCGCTGAACTCCAGCTTCTCCACGGGCTTCGCGTCCGGCAAGCGCATGCGCACCAGCGAGTGCGTGGTGCCCAGCCCCTTGGGGTACTGCTCCGTGACGATGATGGGGAGGCCGAGAGCGCGCGCCCCTTCGATGGCGGCGTTGGTGCGCATGAGCATCCGGTCCAACGCGTCCCGGTCCATGGCGGCGCACAGCCGCTCCTGGATGTCCACGACGAGCAGCGCGACCTGGTCCAGCTTGAGGCGGAAGGTGGGCATGCCTCCTCCTCGCGCGAACCGCTCCGGCCCGTCAAGCGGCGGAAGCAGGACACCGCTCGCGAAAGACGCTCCCGCTCACCGCGCTTCGGGAGGGCAACAGTCGCGGCACAGGGCGCGGTTGCGCCCGTGGGCCACCGCCATCACCAGCCCGCCCGCCAGCGTGAGGCCCGTCTCCCAGGAGCCACCGGCCCCTTCCGGAACGAGGAAGGCCCCGCCCGCGAGCAGCACCACGCCCAGCGCGGCGAGCCCCGGCGCGGACATGCGGCGGTGGTGGCGCCACCCCGGGACGAAGGAGGCCAGCGCGCTCGCGGCCACCAGCACGAGGAGCCAGCGGTGGACGGACTCGTCCCCCATCACCCCGGCGACAGCCACGGGCAGCACGCCCAGCACCAGGGGCAGCAGCACGCAGTGGACGACGCACAGCGCGGAGAGGAGCTGGCCCACGCCATCCCAGCGCGAGCGTGCGGGCGTCGTCTCCGAAGCGGTCAGCAAGACACCTTCTCCAGGGGCCGGGGGCCCGGGCTTCCAGCCTCCGGCGCGACCGCGAGCTCCGACGGGCGGACCAGCCGCAGCACGCGGCCCCGCCCGGCGATGAAGAGGCGCGCGCGACGCAACTCCGGCAGGTGCGCGTCCGCGTCGCGCCAGCAGTCGAGGAAGGCGGTGAACGCCGCCACCGCCTCTTCCCACGCGCCCACCGCCACCAGCACCTCGGCGGACAGCAGGCGGGCGTGGCCACAGCCGGGCCGCTCCGACACCAACGTCCGCGACAGCTCCAGCGCCCGGTCCTCGCGGTCCGAGTGCAGCCGCAGTCGGGCCAGTGCCTCGCGCGCGGGACGTGAGAAGGGCATGGGGCCGGCCGCGCGCAGGCGGCGCTCCAGGCGCAGGGCGCGCGTCAGCGTGGCCTCGGCGCGGCCCATGTCGCCCCGGCGGGCGTCCAGCGCGCCGCGCAGCTCCTGCGCGGCCACCTCCACCACCCGGGCCACGTCGCGCGGACAGAGGGCACGCCCCTCCGAGCGGCGCTCCTCCGACAGCGGCGGATGGAGCGCATCGAGCGCCTCGCACGCATGCTCCACCACCGGCAGCCGGCCCGACTCCAGCGCGCTCAGGCCGCGCGTGTAGTGGCGCACGCCGTCGCGCAGCGCACGGTCGGCCAGCGTGGCGGAGTCCGGCAGCTCCATGGGCACGTCCGCCGCCGCGCGCCAGAAGCCGAAGCGCAGGTGCGCGGACACCATGGCGAGGGCCGCGAAGAGCACCGCTTGCGGCTCGCTCCCCGCCCCTTCCACGCGGTGCCGCAGGCGCCGGGCCCAGGACTGGGCCTCGGTGTACCGCCCTGCCTCCGCGCAGCCCTGGCTGAGCAGGCGCATGGCGGTCTCCGCGCTCGGGGCCATGCGCGAGGGCAGCGACTCGCTCGCGAGGTACGCATCGTCCGCGGCCACCGCGGCCTCCAGGGCTCGGCGAGCCTCGTCTCCCAGTCCCACGCGTTGCAGCAACCGGCCCGCGGTGAGCAGCGCCGGGCTGGCCGCGGGGGCGAGCTCCACCAGCTTCCGCGCGCTCTCCAGCGCCGCCTCGGGCCGCGCGCTGTGCAGCATGGCCTGCACCCACGCGTGGTGCACGCCCGCGTGGTCCGGGTGCGTGCGCAGCAACTCGCGCAGCAGGGCCTGTGCATAGGGCTGGCCCTGTCCGGGGCGGCCGTCCGCCTCGTAGCCGTCCACGAGGAAGCCGGCCAGCAGCAGCCGCGCCTCGCCGTCCTCGGGGTAGCGGTCCACGAGGCACTCCATGTCCCGCACGAAGGCATGGCGGCCGTTGGAGGGCCCCTTGTCCGCGAGCAGGCTGGCGGCGACGACGTAGCGCTGCTCCAGGTCCGTGGTGCCCTCGCTCAGCGCCAGCGCGCGGCGGATGGCCTCCGCGCGAGGACCGGCGAAGCGGGCTCCAGCGCCTCGCGTGAGGGCCAGGCCCCACCACGCCATGGCCAGCTCGGAGTCCCTCCGCGCGGCCTCGGCGAAAGAGCGGCGTGCCTCCGAGCCCCAGCCCAGATGCAACAGCCGCAGGCCCTGGTCGAAGTACGCCTGCGCCAGCGGCTCGCGGGTGCGCACGTCCAGGTGCGCACTGCCCAGACCCTCGCGCAGCGGTGGAGGCGGCAGTGCCTCGTCCGTGACGTCCTCCCACGGAGTCTGGACGTAGACGGACGGCTCGTCGGCTCGAAGAAGTCGCGCCAGCATGATGTGCTCCTCAGGCCCCGGAGACCGGGGCGAGACACGCGTTCAATCCAGAATCCAGTGCACCGATGCGAGAACCGAGACGCCTCCAGGCCGCGGCCAGCGCATCCGCCGCGACGGGAGATGCCTTCCCGCGCGCCTCCAGACACGTGCGCCGCCAGCCAGTCCCCAGCTCCCGCGCCACCCACTCCTCATGGCCGGCGAGCCACCCGGCCAGCGACACCAGCACGACACGAGCATCGCGATTCTGCTCCGCTGTGGCGGGCTCGCGCCACGGGCCTAATTCCTGCGCCCGAAAGGCAGATTTCGGAGGCGTCGCTTCCAGCAGACGCGGAGAAAAACCGTCCCTTGCAACGAAGACGGCCTCTCCGCACTCACACAGCACCCCGAAACCCCACAACACCAGACGCCCCGCGCCCTGCATATCCATCGAGTATGCGCTCTGCCCCTCGACACCTTCGGGACGCGCGTGGCGAACGAGCCCACGGCGAAGGAGGAGATTTCCCTCTGGGCAGCGCACATCCCGGCCGAGACACCACATGGAGACGTCGAACAGACGCGCTCCCTCGCGGCGCAACTCGTCGGGCAGTACAGAAGTGGCACGCATCTTCAATTCCTCACTCGATAGAGGGCCTGACACGCCCACCGGCCCAGGGCCCGCGGGCGCGTCAGTCGTGGCGGGACTACTCCTCGTGGTCGTGGCCTTCGTGCGAGGACTCCTCGATGACCAGTGAGACGGTCGCCGTGGAGGTGGGCCCGAACGTGAGGGTATGGGTGCCCACCGTCAGGGGAACCACGTAGCGGCCCTTGATGTCGGCGCACTCGGCGGAGCTCGTCGTGTGCTCCTCGACGTCCACCACGGTGCCGCTGGAGTTCCGGATGACGAGCGGCACGTCCACGTTGGTGAAGAAGACGTAGTCGGTGGCCTCGGCCGCGGCGAAGGACACGGAGCCCGTCTTGCCGCCCGTGCCGTCCACGAGGGTGACGTCGTAGCGGCGGTGGTCATTGCCCACGGCCGGAGGCGTGCCGGTGGTGGTGGCGGTGAGGGCGACGGCCGGCCCCTCCTGGAGGTGCTCGCAGCCCTCGACGTCGCCGCTCTCCTCCTCTTCTTCGTCGTCTCCGCAAGCGGTGGCGAGCAGGGCGGTGGACATCAGGAGGGCGGCAAGGAGCTTCTTGTTCATGGTGTGACTCCACGGTGGTTGGACTGCGATTGCGCCACGCCTCCACGCCGCTCCGGACACCGCCAGAAAAGGCAGTGCCAGCGCGCACGCGGCGGGCATGGAAAAGTCAGACGTCTGCGTGATGCGGTGGGCGCGGGAGTGCGTCAGTCGGCGACGGCATGGAGCAGCGGTCCTCGCGCCCCGCGCGGGGCGGGACGAGGACGCAAGGCTTCACGGGTCGACGGACGCCACACGACACGAGCGTGCCGTGTGAAGAGGAGACGCGCTCCCGACGCTCACGCGCGAGGCGGAGATGCCTTGGGAGCGAGGTGCAGCCGCGCGACGGGCTCCGCATGGAAGCGGAACACCGCCAGCGCCGGTGCGGAGCGGATGGATACCGCCGGGAGGACGGCGGTGGCCTCCGCCGGAGGCAGGGCCTCACGACGGAAGAAGGCATGGACGCAGTGCGCGTCCACCTCGTGCGCTTCGACGACGTCCGGACGGGAGGCGACGCGGGCATCGTCGAAGGAGTCCTCGACCTGCCCGGAGGCGTGCGCGCTCCCCTCCTCCACGTGAACCATCTCGCCGTGCTCCAGGCACGTGGCGTGCTGGACGAGGGCGAAGTGCATGACGTTCCCCACGTACGCCAGCGCGCACACGAGCACGAGCGGCAGCGCCAGCAGGCGCGACCGGACGAGGCTCATGGGCAGATGGCGGTTGGAAGGGCGCACGTCAGCAGGTTCCCAGATGATACGGGATTGCGTTTTGTAAACGATACGTGCGGTCCGCGCAAGTCATACCCTCGCATGCGCATCACACGGCGTAGCCCATCGCACCCGACTTCACCGGCGCGTCCGGGTCCAGCAGCACATTCACACACGCCACCGTGCCACTGGCCAGCGCCCGCTCCAGCGCGGGGCGGATTTGCGACGGCTCCGTCACGAGCTCTCCGTGCCCGCCGAACGCCTCCACCACCTTGTCGTAGCGCGTCGGCGCCAGCAGCGTCGCGGGGGACTTGTCCTCTCCGAACATCTGCACCTGCGGCAGGCGAATCTGTCCCCACGCCGCGTCGTTGCCCACCACGCACACCATGGGGAGCTTGAAGCGCACGGCCGTCTCGAAGTCGAAGCCGTTGAGGCCGAACGAGCCATCCCCCTGCACCACCCAGCACGTGCGCTCCGGGTGCAGCACCTTGGACGCGAGCGCGAAGGGCGCGCCCACGCCCAGGCAGCCCAGCGGCCCGGGGTCCAACCAGCGGCCGGGCCTGCGCAGCTCCAGTACCTTCGCCGCCATGGCCACCCAGTTGCCTCCGTCCGCGATGAACACCGGGTCCTGCCCCGCCGCGTTGGCCACCTCCGACAACTCCTTCGCGAGCCGGTAGTGGTGGATGGGCGTGCTGTCACTGCGTGCCCACTCGTCGATGGTGGCCTGCCGGCGCGCCTCGCCCTCGCGCAGCGTGGACAGCAGCGTGTCGCGCCGCGCGCGCTCCGCACCGGCCGCCAGCGCGGTGAGCGCGCTGAAGCTGTCCGCCACGAGCCCCACGTCCACTGGCCGGTTGCGGCCCAGCTCCGTCGGGTCGATGTCCACCTGGACGATCTTCGACTCGGCGCTGAAGGTGGGCTCCGCGCCGTAGTTGAGGCGGAAGTCGAAGGGCGTGCCGATGACGAACACCACGTCCGCGCCGCTCAGCGCCTCCTTGCGCGAGTGCTGGAAGAAGAGCGGATGGCCCGCGGGCAGGCAGCCCCGGCCCGCGCCATTGAGGAACACGGGCACCTGCGCCCGCTCCGCGAAGGCGCGCAGCGCGTCCCACGCGCCGTCCCACCAGATGGAGGAGCCGGCGAGGATGGCCGGACGCTCCGCGGCGCGCAGCAGCGCGAGGGCCTCCTCCACCTTGCGAGCGTCCGGCGCCACGCGCGCATCCGTGCGGTAGCGCTCCGGCATGCGCAGCGACTCGTCGTCCACGCCGTTGCAGAGCACGTCCCACGCCAGCTCCAGGAACACCGGCCCGGGGCGCCCGGACAGCGCCACGCGGAAGGCCTTCGCCAGGTAGTGCGGCACCGCCTCCGGCGAGGGCACGCGGTCCGACCACTTGGAGATGCGGTGGAACAGGTCCACCTGCTCCATCTCCTGCAGCGCGCCGCGGCCCTGGTTGAAGGTGGGCGCCGCGCCGCCGAGCAGCAGCAGGGGCGAGCTGGCCGCGTACGCGTTGGCCACGCCGGTGAGCGCGTCCGTCACGCCGGGGCCCGCCGTCACCACCGCCACGCCCATCCCACGTGTCAGCCGGGCATACGCATCCGCGGCATGCGCGGCGGCCTGCTCGTGCCGGGTGTCGATGATGGCGATGCCCTCCTCCACGCACGCGGCGTAGATGGGGGCCACGTGCAGTCCGGAGAGGGTGAAGACGTGCCGCACGCCCTCCTTCTTCAGCATCCGCGCCACGAGCTGCCCACCGCTGACCATGCCCATGTCCGAGCCTCCTCTTTGGAAAACGGAGGGCGTGAAGCCACCACCCGTCGCCCGCCCCCCGAGCGAGAGGGCAATCGTGGCGCAACCGGGTCCATGCAGACCACCCGGAAAGGAGCCGGTGTCCTCGGGCCGATGGACCGGTGAACCCTGTGGGCGTAGGGTTCGGCGCCCCGGGGAGGCCCGGGCGTTTTTTCGAGGACAGGACTTCGTGCAAGAGCTCATCGACGTGCTGCGGAGCCAGGCGCGCCACATCGCGCCCGAGCTGGCCCAGCTCGCGTACAAGCGGGGCCTGGCGGTGACGCAGAAGGACGGCACCACCCGGCCCATCCCCATCACCGCCACCCCCGTGGTGCTGGACGCCGCGGAAATCCGCCGCCGCGCCGAGCTGTCCGCCCGCCTGTCGTCCGCCACCGTCAAGATGGCGCGCGCGCTGCTGGACGGCCCCGACGCGCAGGAGCTGCTGGGCGCGCTGTCTCCGCTCGAGCGCTCGCTCGCGGAGCGCACCTGGCGCCAGGCCACACGCCTGGCCACCACGCGGGTGGACTACTTCGTCTCCGGCGGCAAGCCGTGGGCGCTGGAGGTCAACGCCACCATCCCCGCCATGCAGGGGTATTCCGACATCGCGGCGCGCACCTTCATCGAGGTGGTGGGCCGCTACTTCCGCTACCCGGAGAAGGCCCTGGGCACGCTGCTGAGCCTCAACGGCAGCAACGCGCTGGCGCTGTACCGCGCGCTGCTGGACGGGTACGCGGCGGAGCGCAACGGGAAGATGCCGGACACGGTGGCCCTGCTGTGCCGCCGCAACGACGCGCAAATCACGGAGCTGCGCTGGCTGTGCGAGCGCTTCCGCGAGTACGGCGCGGACGCGGACGTGGTGCACCCGGATGAAGTCTCCGGCGACGACGCCTTCGAGGTGCGCGGCAAGAAGTACGACCTCGTGTACCGGCACCTCTTCGTGCGGCGGCTGGAGGAGACGCCCTCGCCGTGGGTGGAGGACTTCGTGGGCACGGTGCCGGGGAAGAAGGCCGTGTTCCTGAATCCGCCCGCCTCGCAGGTGGAGGTGAAGTCCACCTTCGCGCGCCTGTCGCAGGCGCTCTCCGAGCCGAGCCTCGCCGAGGCCGCGGGCCTCACGGCGGACGAGCTGGAGGCGGTGCGGGCCTCGGTGCCGTGGACGCGCGTCTTCCGCCCGGGCCCCGCGGTGGGCCCCGACGGCGGGCGCACCGAGGACCTGGTGGCCCTGGTGGCCGCGGACCCGAAGCGCTACGTCCTCAAGCGGGCGTGGGACTACGGCGGCAAGGCCGTGTTCCTGGGCCGCTCGGAGGGCACGGTGCCCTACACGGAGCGCGTGAAGGCCGCCTACGGCGAGCTGCTGGGCTGGCCGGAGCTGTGCGCGCGCGCCGCGGCGGACCCCGCGGGCGGCGGCTTCGTGGTGCAGGAGGTGGTGGACTCGCCGCCCGAGGACCACCTGCTCTGCGAGCCGACCGGCACGGTGCTCCCCGCGTCCTTCTTCGTGGACTACTCGGCGTATGCGTCGGTGGGGCTCGCTCGCCAGCCTGCCTGGGGCGGAGTGTGTCGGGGCTCCATGTCGGAGATCGTCAACATCGTCGGCGGCGGCGGGGTGCTACCGCTCATCACCTCGGAAGTGGCCTCCAAGCTTTTGCTGGCATGGAAGGCCATTTAAGGGGTTTCACACGGGCCGGTGCACGCGCATGACGCGGCCGGACACGCTATAAGAGCTTCGCCGCCGGGCCCGTCCCGGCATGAAAGGAATCACAGTCCATGGCCTGGGAAACTTCCGGTTGGCAGACGGCTGAGCGCGCGCCGGTCGACACCGTGCTGGTGCAGGAGTCGCAGCGCGCCTTCATGACGCGCGTACACGGTTGGATGTTCGGTGGGCTGATGGTGACCGCCATCATGGCCCTGGTGACGGTCAGCAACGAGCCGCTGCTGCGCGCGGTCATCAGCTGGCGCATGCCCCTGCTGCTGGTGCAGTTCGGCGTGGTGCTCGGGCTGTCCTTCCTGGCTCCCCGGCTGTCGGGGGCGGTCGCCGCGTTGATGTTCCTCGGCTACTCGGCGCTCACGGGGATGACGCTGTCCATCTTCTTCCTCATCTACACCGCGGGCAGCATCGCCCAGGCGTTCTTCCTGACGGCGGGCGTCTACGGCGCCATGGCCATCTACGGCACCGTCACCAAGAAGAACCTGAGCTCGTGGGGCACGTTCCTCTTCATGGGCCTGGCGGGCATCATCCTGGCCAGCCTCGTCAACTTCTTCATGCGCAGCGACGCGATGTCCTTCGTGGTGGCGTGCGCGTCCGTCCTCGTCTTCGCGGGCCTGACGGCGTACGACACCCAGAAGCTGAGGGAGATGCACGCCGGCACGGGCTACAGCAGCGCCGCCACGGTGAGCATCGTCGGCGCGCTGACGCTCTACCTGGACTTCATCAACCTGTTCATCGCCCTCATGCGGCTGCTCGGCAAGCGCCGCTAGCCGTCGCGAGCCACGGGCTGTTTCATGAAGCGGCGGTGCGGGCCTCTCCGGAGGCAGCACCGCCGCTTCTGTTTCGTGCGGGCATGCTTCGCCGCCTCGCCTTCTTCGCGTTCTCAACGCTCCGAGCGCTCCGTCTGTCCGCCAGCGCACTCGGCCTCCCTCCTCGCCTCCGGGTTCAGCGCTCCCGCCCGTCCATCCGGGCTTGGCTTGCGCGCCATGGACAACAGCCCGACAGACCCTCTGAAGAAGGCCAACGCGAAGACCTGGGATGGCCTGTCCCGCCTCGCCTTCGCGACGGACTGGAACCCCGAGACGGCCATTGACTGGAGCCGCCCCATCGAACTGGGCGCCATCAAGGAAGGCTGGATCAACATCCTCCAGTACTTCTACGAGGGAGAGTGGCAGGGCCTCGAAATCATCCAGCGCTTGATGAACAAGGCCGCCCACCTCTTCGACACCGGCGAGATGGTGACCTACTACTCCACCCAGTGCTACGACGAGTCCAAGCACCTGTTTGTCTTTCGCACCTATCTGCACAAGCTGAACGCCCCCCCGGCCAAACAGAAGGCGTTTGATCCGCTAGTCTTCCTGGCCACGAGGGGCCCCCTGCCGGTGGAGCGCTGGATTCTGGCGACCTATTTCACCGAGACGCTGGCCGCCACCATCTTCCAGCGCACCCTGGAGCTGGACGCCGTCGACGCGACGGGCAAGGAGATGATCCGCCTGATGTTGAAGGACGAGTCACGGCACATCGCCGGGACCCGGCTCGGCGTCCAGACGCTGATGGCGCATTCGGGCCGCTTCAAGACGGCCCTGCTGAAGCTGTGGTGGAGGCTCTTCGTGCGCCTGGCCGTCCGAGAGGTGCGCAAGCTCAAGCACCATGGCGACCAGGTCGGGATGGATCCAGAGGCCATCCTCCAGAAGACCTTCGCGAAGATGAAGGGCCTGGAGGAGTTCGACGGCAAGTTCCTGAGCGACGACTTCGCCCGAGGCTTCCTGCAAGGCAGTGCCGCCGCGGGCGAATCCGAGCCGGAGCCCCGTACGCATCAGGGCGATGGACACCCGGAGCCCGCTTCGAGCACGTCCGCGTCGTAGTGAAGGCGCAAGGGCCCGGAGGCTTCGAGGTGCCGCACGAAGACGGAGCCGAACACGTCCGCGTCACCACTCATGCTGAGCCACGCGCCGGGAGCGTAGAGGTTGCCGCCGAGCGTGCTGCCCGCGGAGAGCGCGAGCACGCTCGAGCGCGTGACGTAGACGCGGACCCGTGAGGGCATGGCGGTGGAGCCCAGCACGAGCGGTCCCGCCACCGTGACGTCACCCCCGATGAACAGGTCCAGCTCGCCCGGAGGTTGGACGTCCACGGTGAGGCCCTCGCCGAGGTCCACGCCGCCCTGGAGGAAGAGCGCGGTGCGGGCGCGGACGTTGAGCGTCGCGCGGCCCGTGCCGGCGATGCGAGTGAGGAAGAAGCGCCCGCACGGCAGCTCCAGTGTCCGTTCGCCGGAGATGCCCTCCAGCGCCGCCGCGTCCAGCCCGATGGCCGCGTTGTCGTTGTCCACGGAGTGGTGGGCGATGAGCGCGGCGATGTCGACCTGGGTCGTGGCATCACAGACGCAGGGGGTAACGGGGCCCACGGGCTCGCGGAGCACTTCGACTGCTTGCACGGGACCGAGGCTGTATTCCGGTGGCACCGTCAGGCGACCGCCCACGGTGAGGGAGGCCAGTGCCACGTCACCGCGCACGAGGGCGTCTCCTGTGACGGATGCGGAGGCGGGGCTCCCTGTCATGGGCCCACCGCCGTGGAGCCCGCCGCCCACCGAGAGCGTGCGCGCGAGCTGGATGCCTCCGGCGCCGCCCACGCGCAGCGTGCCGCCCACGGAGACGGAGTCGTTGGCGCTGAGGGCACCGTTCACTCCGACGTCACCGCCCTGCCCTCCCGGCAGGTACGGCCCGGCGGAGCCGCGGAAGGCATCCGTTTCCATGCGGGCACTGAGCGCAAGCCCTTCGCAGGTACACAGCACCTGGCGGAAGGTCTGCTCGGCGAGTCGCCCACCGCAGACCTGTGTCCCGCTGACGGCGTCGCCCACGACGATGGGTGGCCCCTGCCCGGCGCAGTACGTGCTCCAGTCATCGGGAAGCGTGCCGCTGTCGGAAGGCCCTGCGTCCTCTCGAGGAGCATCCTCGCCAGCATCCGAAGTGCCCGCGTCCCGCGAGTGAATCGTGGCCACGAGGTCGCTCCGGGTGCAGCTGGTGCTGGCCAGCAGGACGCAGAGCACCCCGTGCCACCACCGGGAGGTGTGATGCAACTTCATGGCGAGGAAAGCTCCCGCAACCGAGCCCGAGCGGAGGTGCCGAGCGGAGAGTCGGAGTGATGCGTGAGGAAATCCTCCAGCGCACGCGCCTCGGCCGCCTTGTCACCGAGCGCCCGCCAGGCCTCTGCGATTCCATGGCGGACTTCCTGAGCAAGCACGCCCTGGGGTTGGAGGCGCAAGGCCTCCTGGAACTGGCGCAGCGCGCCTCGTGCATTCCCGAGGTGCTCCAGCCGGAGCGAGCCAGAGGCGACCCGCGCGACGTACGCAGCCAGCGATGAGGGCTGTTCGCGAATGACGCGCAGGTAGAGCGCCTCCGCGTCCTTCCACCTGCCACCAGCCCGGAACGCATTGGCCTCGCGCAGCAGGTCTTCGGGCGCCGCGGTGGGAGGGATTCGCGTGGGCGTTTCCGACCGCTGCTTGCGAGCAGTCGGGGGTGTGCTGTCGCGTGGCAGGCCTTCCAGCGGAGTGGCCATGACAGGAACCCGCGGCGTGGAAACAGCAGCGGATGCCGGGGCCTGGGGTTCGGCACGCGCAGCCTGCGCGGGGGCCACCGCCGCACTCTCGGGCAGTGACGCCTCGGGCTGTGACTGCGCCATCTGTGACTCTGGCACGCTCTCGGACCGAGCCAGCGCCCAGACCGCCGCTGCCGCAGCACCGGTCAACAGCACCGCGCCCACCACCAGCCACACCGGAGGCCGCTTCCCCGGCACACGTGGACGGGCCGGTGCCTCGCGGTTGCCAGCCTCCAGCGCGGCCATGACGAGCGCCGCCGACCTCTGCCGGGAGATGCGACGCGCGGGGCCCGCCTCACCATCGAGCGGCTCGAACAGGTCCTCCAGGAGCGCGTCCCCCTCTTCTCGCACCGAACTCATCCCTCCCCCTCCCCCGCCGACGCAAGCGCACGCAGGGCCGTCCGCCCCAGCCGCAGCCGGCTGCGCACGGTCTCGAATGGAATGCCGAGCTCCGTGCAGATCTCCGGCACGCTCAGCTCCAGCACGTGGTGCAGCACCAGCGCGTGCCGCTGTTCCGTGGAGAGCTTGTCCAGCAACGTCACGAGGTGCCGCCGATGGACGTACTCGTCCGGCTGCGCATCCTCCGAGGGCACCGCGACCAGCTCCATCGGCTCATCGGAGTGCCGGGCCTCACGGCCTCGCGCGCGCTTCAGCCAGGCGAACGTCGCTCGCACCACCACGCGGTCGGCCCACGCATGGAAGTGGCCCTCGCTCCGGTAGGTGGGCAGCCCGCGCATCAGGGCGATGAGCCCTTCCTGCGCGATGTCGTCCACGTCCGCGTCCCCCCGCACGAGGTAGCGCACCAGGTTGCGCACACGCGGCAGCAACTCCATCAACAGGGACTCGGTCGCATCGCGCCGTCCCTGGATGGCCGCCTGGATGCGAGGGTCCTCCGCCTCGCGGGGGGCAACGGTTGCGTATGAGCCCGAGCTCCTCATTTCCGACATAGAGGGCTCACCGGGCGGAATCGGGTCATCGGGCTCACGGAAGAAACACCATCACCAGCCCCACCCGAGGTCTGACGGCCCACCCATCACCACGAGGCACGAAGTTTCCATCAATGCCGTATCCCAACGCGGGACGCCCCAGGAGCAGCTCGGCGGACACGCTCGCTTCGAGCGCGAGCCGCGTGGCCAGACTCCACCGGGCAGAGAATCTGGGGCCGAGGAGCAGGGCCAGGAGGGTGCTCGAAGGAGCCGCGTCGACTTCTGGCGCGAGCGCCTCCGTCCGGCGCGTGAAGACCACCGCACCCGCCCCCAGCCCGGCGGCGCACGCCAGCGGACCGGTGGACACGAGGGGCACGTCCGCCCACAGCACCGCGGCATGCTGTCCCAGGGTGAGTCGCGTGCGCTCATCACTCAGCCCGGCCGGCAGTCCCGCCAGGAGCTGAAGCCCCAGGCGCAGTGAATCGCCCTCCCATCCCGCTCCGAGCAACAGGCCTTGATGACCGCTCCGGGCATACCCATCGAGCGCGGCCTGCACGCCCACCGCGAGCATCCAGTGCCCCGAGGGCGGCAGCGGAGCCTGTGCAGCAATTACGCGAACAGACGGAGGTGGAGCCTCCACGGTCTCCACTGGCGCAAGCGAGGGAGCGGCAGGAGGTTCCACCACCTCGCCAAGCGGCTCGCCCAGGTCCACGGCGCGCAGCGCGGAGCGGACGGCGAGCGCCAGGGCCTCCGCGCCAGCGGACCACTCCAGCGAGCCCGGCTGGCCGTCCAGGCGTGCGGTGCGCACGAAGAGATGGCGACTGGCGGGCTCGGCCACCTGGACACGCACGTCGTCCCCGTCGCGTAGGAACCAGAGGACCGCGCGGGCCTGGTGACGTTCCGCGAGTTCCTCCGCCGCACGCCACCGTGCGGAAGGCGGTCCATCGAGTGGAGCGCCCTGTTCCGCCACGAGCAGCACGGGCAAATCACTGCTCTGCCCTCGCACGCGCTCCAGCAACGCCACATCCTCGGAGGAGGCCACGCGCGCCACGGCCTTCCACGGCTCGGAGGCCCTCGCGGGGCCCGCGAGCAACAGCAGCAGGACGCTCCCGAGCACACGCCGCAGCAGCACGTCCGCCGCCAATGACATGCGGCGAACCCTAGCGCCCGGCCGACAACGGCAGAAGCCTCACGGAGTACGAGCGCAACCGCGCGGGTCCGTGTCTGCCTTCACGGACCCGCGCGCTGCGGTGACGCGGGAATGCGCCGCTCTCAGTGCAGCTTCTGGTAGAGCGCTTCGACCAGTGAGCCGTCGTCGCCGCTCAACTCCCAGAACATCGCGCCGCCCAGGCCCTTGCTCAGGATGTAGTCCGACTTGGCGCCCAGGCTCTGCGGGTCGTCATACGCAATCCACACGCGCGAGGACGGGTTGTACACGTAGGCCTCCTTGCTCTCCGGGTGGAAGAACTTCGTGTACCCGGAACCGGCGCGCTCGTAGTTGGCCTTGATGTCCTTGAAGTCGAACACGCCCGTCAGCCCCGACGAGCCGTCATCCCACGTGCCCTTCGTGGGGACGCCGCTCTGGAAGAGGCCGTTGTTCACGTTGGCCACGCTGCCCCACCCGCGCCCGTAGAACGGCACGCCGAGGACGATCTTCGACGCGGGCACACCCAGCTCCAGCATCTTCGCCACCGTCGCGTCGCTGTAGAAGCCATCCGCCGCGCCGGGGTCACCCGTCACGCGGTTGAGCGGTGAGTGGAAGTTGACCGTGCTCTCGAAGGCACCGTGGTAGTCGTAGGACATCACGTTGATCCAATCGAGCACGTCGGACAGCTTCTTCGTCTCCATCCGGTTCGCGAGCAGGTCCGGCGACGCGCCCGAGGCGATGGTGAGCAGGTACGCCTGGCCCGTCTGCGCGGTGACGGCGTTGAGCTGGCTGCGGAACTCCTGCATCAGCAGCGTGTAGTTCTGCTTGTCCGCGGGGCTGTAGATGTTGCCCGGCAGGCCGCCGCTGACGGGGTACTCCCAGTCGATGTCGATGCCGTCGAACACGCCCGCGCCGTTGGCCGGAGTGACACCGGGGAACTGGCCGCGGATGTAGAGGTCCACGCAGGACTTCACGAACGCCGAGCGCGAGGCCGCCGTGGCCGCCACGCGCGAGAAGTACGTGGACCAGGACCAGCCGCCGACGGAGATGAGGAGCTTGAGCTGTGGGTTCGTCCGCTTCAGCTCCTTGAACGCGCGGAAGTTGCCGCGAAGCTGCCCGGCGTCCCACTCGCCCGGCCAGCCGCCGCCCTTGTCGATGTCCGCGTACGAGTCCCCGAGGATGCACTTCCCATCCGAGGTGATGTTGGAGAACGCGTAGTTGATGTGCGTGAGCTTCGAGGCCGGAACGTGGGCCACCTGGTAGTTGCGCGCGTAGATGCCCCACGCGGTGAAGTACCCGATGAGGCGCTTGCCGCCGCCCGGAGGAGGGCCGCCAAGCTCCACCACGACGGTGACCGACTTCGTGCCCACGTTGCCCGCGGCGTCGTACGCGCGCACCTCGTAGATGTACGTGCCGTTCTGGGTCGCAGCGGAGAACGCGCGGCTGTACTGCCCGCCCGTGGCCACCACCGCACCGTTCTGCAGAATCTCCACCTTCGTCACGCCCACGTTGTCCGTGGCCGTGGCCGTCAGGGTCAGCGTGCCCGCCGCCGTGAAGCGCGTGGCGCTGGCGCTGAGGTTCGCGGTGGGCGCGATGACGTCACCGCCGGTGCCCGCGTCGGTGCCGCCGCCCGTGCCCGCGTCGGTGCCTCCACCCGAGGCCCCCACGTCGAGCCACAGCGCGGGCACCGCGAGCGGCGTCCAGTCCGCCTGCGAGGTATGGGCCTGCCGGCACTCGTAGATGCGGCCGCCGTAGGTGACGCGCGTGCCCACCGGATAGAAGACGCCGGCCGCCCACTCCGCTTCGAGCGGAGCCGTCTGCCGGGACTCCTCGGCGGACTCGGAAGCGGTGACGTCCGGACTGCACCCTGCAACGGACAGAGCGGTGGCGATGAGGCCCCAGGCCCAGCTGCTGCGACGCATGCGTGTGCTCCTCGCCGCGTCGGAAGACAGCAGGGCACGGACCGGGGACTCGGGAGTCCCGGCACCACGCACCCGCCCACCTCCGCGCGGACTTTCTTCGGGTTCAGCACGAAGGAGTCACGCAGTCATTTAATCGGGTTAATCAGGTGATTCGCGTCCGTGGTGCTTGTTGTGGAGGCGTCAGCTCTCCGCCTTCTCCTTGCGGGAGAACGGCATCATCAGCCGCTCCACGGGGCGGCCGTTGACGAGGTGCTGGTCGACGATTTCCGGCACGTCCTCCACCTTCACGCCGCCGTACCAGGTGCCCTCGGGGTAGACGACGACGGAGACGCCGAACGCGCATGTGTCCAGGCACCCGGCCGCGTTGGCCCGCATGCCGCCCTTGAGCCCGCGCTTGTCGAGCTCCTCCTTGAAGGCGGCGCGCACCTCCTCCGCGCCCTTGCTGGCGCAGCACCCCTTGGGGTTCCCTTCCGGGCGGCGGTTGGTGCAGACGAAAACGTGTCGTTTGAAGGGAGGAGGCATGTCCGCCTCCTAACGCGACAGACACCTGAAATCGACGCCGCCGTTCACCACCGGACCGCCCCGCGCCGACCCCGGGGGCCGGTTTCTAGCTGGGCGGGTTGGCGCCTCTAGGATTCGTGCACAGACTCCCAGCAAACGTCTTCCAGTGATCACGGTCGCTTGCGCCGAAGTGACGATACATGACTCGCCATCTGTCCTTTGCCACTGCAAAGCATTGGTTGCTAGCGCAGCCGCTTGGCTCTAGATCGTCGGCCCCCGCAGCGCGCCGCTACAAGCAGGCAGCCAGCCGTAGCACGCCCTTCATTTCAGGCAGTGGCCACAATAGGTGGTGTGTATGACACTCCATGGCACTACTCATGGGGGCAGCGGTTTCTTTGACGGGATTGCCACGGACGTCGTATTGATCCGCCCGCCCGCCTGGCAGGCGGGCAATCCCAAAGACAGTTCTCGGCGCCTCTGCGCGCTTCAAACCGCTTCGCGAGCCCACTCCGGAGTCACCCGCACGTGTCCGCGGGCAGTCTCCGGATCCTGAGCGATCTCGCGGCCTTGGCATTTTGCAAAATTTTGCACCTGGACTTTCAGTGAACCCCCGCGGAGGTGGCGACATGGACAAGGAGCTGAGCTCGAAGCCGTCGGTGAACGGGAAGGAGCGACGCAACGGGCGAAAGGGGCGCGCGGCGGCTACGGGACTGACCGTGGAGCGCTTCTTCACGACGCCTGGGGTGGACCCCGCGGACGAGCTGGCGTGGGAATACCGCAGCGCCAGCATCACCGGCGAGGACGGCAAGGCCGTCTTCGAGCAGAAGAACATCGAGGTGCCGAAGTCCTGGTCGATGCTGGCGACGAACGTCGTGGCGTCGAAGTACTTCCGCGGCACGCCGGGCACGCCGGAGCGCGAGACGAGCGTGCGCAAGCTGGTGGCGCGCGTGGTGGACACCCTCACCCAGTGGGGCGTGCAGGGCGGCTACTTCGCCAACGACACGGTCCGCGAGACGTTCCACGCGGAGCTGACGCACCTGCTCCTGAGGCAGAAGGCGTCGTTCAACTCGCCCGTCTGGTTCAACGTGGGCGTGGAGGCGCAGCCGCAGTGCTCCGCGTGCTTCATCAACAGCGTGGAGGACAACATGGACTCCATCCTCACGCTGGCGCGCACGGAGGGCATGCTCTTCAAGTACGGCAGCGGCACGGGCAGCAACCTGTCCACCATCCGCGGCAGCAAGGAGCTGCTGGCCGGCGGCGGCACCGCGTCCGGCCCGGTGTCCTTCATGAAGGGCTTCGACGCCTTCGCCGGCGTCATCAAGAGCGGCGGCAAGACGCGCCGCGCGGCGAAGATGGTCATCCTCAACGTCGACCACCCGGACGTCCTCGAGTTCATCCGCTGCAAGTCCGCCGAGGAGAAGAAGGCCTGGGCCCTCATCGACGCGGGCTATGACCCGTCGTTCAACGGCGAGGCCTACTCGTCGGTCTTCTTCCAGAACTCGAACAATTCGGTGCGCGTCACCGACGACTTCATGAAGGCGGTGGTCAGCGACGGCGCGTGGACGACGAGGGCGGTGCGCGACGGCCGGCCCCTGGACACGTACCGGGCTCGGGACCTGTTCCGCGAAATCGCCGAGGCCGCGCACCTGAGCGGCGACCCGGGCCTGCAGTTCGACAGCACGGTGAACGGCTGGCACACGTGCTCGGTGACGGCGCGCATCAACGCGTCCAACCCGTGCTCGGAGTACATGTTCCTGGACGACTCGGCCTGCAACCTGGCGTCCCTGAACCTGATGCACTTCCGCACCATCGACGGCGACTTCGACGTCACGGCCTTCCGGCACGCCGTGGACATCATGCTGATGGCGCAGGAAATCATCGTCGGCTTCTCGCGCTACCCCACCGAGCGGATTGAAAAGAACAGCCACGACTACCGCCCGCTGGGCCTGGGCTTCGCGAACCTGGGCGCGCTGCTGATGGCCACGGGCCTGCCGTATGACTCGCCCGCCGGCCGCAACTACGCGGGGGCGATTACGTCGCTGATGTGCGGCGAGGCGTACGCGATGAGCGCGCGCCTGGCGGAGAAGCAGGGCGCGTTCGCCGGCTACGCGAAGAACGCGGACCCCATGCTCGGCGTCATCCGCAAGCACCGCAAGGCGGCGTACAACATCGCGCCCGAGGGCGTGAGCGAAGAGCTGTACGCGGCGCAGAAGGAGGCCTGGGACGCGGCGCTGGCGCTCGGCGAGGAGCACGGCTTCCGCAACAGCCAGGTGACGGTGCTGGCCCCCACGGGGACCATCGGCTTCATGATGGACTGCGACACCACCGGCATCGAGCCGGACATCGCGCTCATCAAGTACAAGAAGCTGGTGGGCGGCGGCATGCTGAAGATCGTCAACCAGACGGTGCCGCTGGCGCTGGAGAAGCTGGGCTACCCGCAGACGCAGGCACAGGACATCATCAGCTACCTGGACAAGCAGGAGACGATTGAAGGCGCCCCGTTCCTGAAGTCCGAGCACCTGCCGGTGTTCGACTGCGCCTTCAAGCCCGCGCGTGGCCAGCGCAGCATCGGGTGGATGGGGCACATCCAGATGATGGAGGCGTGCCAGCCGTTCCTCTCGGGCGCCATCTCCAAGACGGTGAACATGCCGTCGAACGCCACGGTGGAGGACATCGAGAAGGCGTACCTGGAGGCATGGAAGCGCGGCCTCAAGGCCATCGCCGTGTACCGCGACGGGTGCAAGCGCACGCAGCCGCTCAACACGTCGAAGGACTCCGCGAAGGCCACCCAGGCCAAGGCGGCCGAGCCCGCAGTCCAGCCGGCCGTGAAGCCCGAGCCCCGCGCGGTGCGGCGGCGCCTGCCGGACGAGCGCCGGTCGATTACGCACAAGTTCTCGATTGGGGGCCACGAGGGCTACCTGACGGTGGGCATGTACGAGGACGGGACGCCGGGCGAGCTGTTCATCGTCATGGCGAAGGAGGGCTCGGTGGTGAGCGGGCTGATGGACAGCTTCGCCACCAGCGTGTCCCTGGCGCTCCAATACGGCGTGCCGCTGAAGGTGCTGGTGGACAAGCTCAGCCACACCCGCTTCGAGCCGAGCGGCTTCACCGGCAACCCGGCCATCCCCATCGCCAAGTCGATTACGGACTACATCTTCCGCTGGCTGGAGCTGAAGTTCCTGCCGAAGCAGGACGAGTCGGAGGACGCGGTGCTGGCTCCGGTGGCAGCGGTGCCCGCGCAGGCGGCCCTGCCCGCCGAAGTGGTGTCCACGCCGCCGCCCGTGTCGGGGCTGCGCGCCACGTGGCTCAACCAGGCGGACGCCCCGCCGTGCCACACGTGTGGAGCGATCATGGTGCGCAGCGGTGCCTGCTACAAGTGCGGCAACTGCGGCGCCACCAGCGGCTGCAGCTGAGCCGGGCACTGCGCGCTTGATGTGAAAAGGGCTCCGGAGCGAATCGCTCCGGAGCCCTTCTGCGTTTCACCCCGCCCTGCGTGTCAGGCGCCTCGCGCCGAGGGGAGACGGTCGTAGGCCGCCGAGGCCTTGTCGATGACGCGGGTGAGCTCCTCGAGCGCCGAGGTGTCGACGGGCTCCGCGCCGTGGTCCGCGATGACGAAGGCGACGGGACGGCCTCGGCTGCGGACGGTGGCGACCAGCAGGTGCGAGGACGCTTGTCCACCGAGCGCGGAGAAGATGGCCTCGTCCTGCGCGCTGACCGGGGCGTTGAAGACGCTGGGGCCGGCACCGGCCGCGATGGCAACGGTGAGCAGCGACGGGGCCTCGAGGTCCACCTTGAGCGCGGACACAGCGGGGCTGTCGCTACCAGGGCCCCAGGCATGCCCCACCCGCGCGAGGCCGAGGCTCTCACCGAGGAGGAAGGCGCGCTGGAAGCGCCCCGCGCAGTACGCGAGCAGCACCTTGCCGAGCGTGCCCTGCGTCCCTACTCCGTCGAACGCCGCGAGGACCTGCTCCGCCGTCACCGCGGGCCCGGAGGACGGCGTGTCCGTGGACGCGCCGGCCGCGGCCAGGAGGGAGCTGACGAGCTCGGACTGATCCACCGGGGGCTGCCACGGCTGCGGGATGAAGTCCCAGGCCGAGGCGAGCGGCACCTCGCCCGCGGAGGGCTCGGTGGGCGCGGCGGAGACCGCGGGCCCGTCGAGGTCCACGGCACGGTCCGCCCAGGTCGACTCGGCCGTGTGGCCGATGGTGCCGTTGCTCTCGCTGCCCTGCCAGCCGACGAACTCCCAGGTGGACGCGAGCTCCATCGTGTCGTTGGGCGAGGCCGGGAGGTCATCGAGCTCGATGGGGGCTCGCGACGCGGCCTTCACGGGCGCGGGCGCGGACTCCAGTGCGAGAGCGTCGGTGGGGGACTCGGGCGACGTCGCGCCAGGAGCGGCGACGACGCGAAGTGTGGCGGTGGGGGTGACGTTGGCGGGGCTTGCGTGTGAAGCCGCCTCCACGTCGAGGCGGGCCGTGGCGACGTGCGCAGGGGCTGCGTGCGACTCGGCTTCCGCGTCGAGGCGGGCCGTGGCGACGTGCGCAGGGTCCGCGGGCGATGCGGTGTCCTGATGGGCATGCGCCGAGGCGGCGTGCTCGTCGCCGGCCGGAGCCGCGGGCGATGCGGTCTCTACATGCGCATGGGCCGAGGCGGCGTGCTCGTCGGTGACGGGGGCCGCGTGCGACGCGGTGTCCGCATGGGCATGGCCCGCAGCGGAATGCTCGTCTGAGACAGGGGCCGCGTGCGACGCGGTCTCTACATGGGCCGGAGCAGCGTGCTCGTTAGCAAGGTGGCCCGCAGTCTCCGCATGGGCATGGGTCGGGGCGACGTGCTCGTTGGCGGCGTGGCCCGCGTGCGACGCGGACTCTGCATGGGCGTGGGCCGAGACAGGATGCTCAACCGAAGTGCGGTCCGCGTGCTGTGCGGTCTCCACATTGGCGCGGGCCGACGCAGCGTGCTCGTCGGTGGCGCGGGCTGCGTGCGACAGAGTCTCCGTGTTGCCATGAGCCGCGGCGACACGGTCGTCGGAAGCGCGAACTTCGTGCGACCCACTCTCCGCGTCGGCATGCCTCGTAGCGACAGCGGCGGGTTCCGCGTGCGCCCCCGTTTCCGCGTCGAGGCGAACGTGCTCGACGGTGGCAGGGACCTCGGGCGAGGCGGGCGACACGGACTCCGTGTGGACGAGGCCCGTGGCGACGTGCTCGGCGGAAGCACTGACCGGGGACATTGCGGCGGCGTCGACGGCAGGCTCGGAGTCGCGAGCCAGGGACGGCACGGTGCCCGATGCGGCTTCCGCGTCCGCGTGGGCGGCGACAGCCGGCTCGAAGCCTGCGTCCGCCGAGGCCAATGCGGTCTTCGTGGAGGCAGCGCCTGCATCCGCCGTGTCGATGGCGTCGTTGAGCGCCTCGCTCTGCTGCATTCCCGGCTGGGCCCGCGCAACCAGCGGCGCGGCTGCGCCAGGGCTGGACGCCGAGCCGTCAGCTTCGGTGTCGGCTCGGAGCGACAGTGAGGCTTCGACCCGTGCATCCGTGAGGTCCGCAGCCTCCGTCGCCGCCACGGAAGCAGGAGCGCCGCCCCCGTCCAGCGTCCCCAAGTCAGGAGACAGACGGGCCGCCGCACTTCGCGATTCGTCCTCTTCGCCGAGCTCATCCGCGGGCAAAGCGAAGCCATAGGCCGTGGTGTGCTCGGCCGGGGCGACTTCGTTCAGACCGCTCGGAGCAGCCACGGGCGATTCGACGGAGCCTGCCGCTTCGTGCGGCTCGGCATGCGCGGCGGCCATCGGAGTCGTGGCCTCGGACAACGCCGGCGCCGCATCCTCGCTGCCACGGGTGGAAGCAGCCACGGAGGAAGCGGAGACTTCGGTCTGGGTTGCGGAGAGCACGGCATCCTCGCCGGCTGCCGCATGAGTGCTCGCAGAGGCCACTGCTGCCGCGCCGACAACCGCCATCCTGGCAGTCACCGGGGCGGCGTCGTTGCCAGCCGCGAGAATGTGCGTGGACGACTCGGATGCGCGAGCGCCTTCGTCGGTCGGCAGCTGCGTCGCCGGGTCGGTGAGAGCGAGGTCGAGCACCGGCGCGGAAGGCGCCACGGTGGCGCTGTCGGAAGCGCTCGGAGCAGACGCTTCCGCGTGCCCCGCGACGGGCGCAGTCCCCTGCCCCGCGAGGCCCATCATCACGGGCTCCGCGCTGGCGACAGAAGCCGCGAGCACCTCGGAGGTCTGCGCACCAGCCATGGACGCAGAGGGCTTGGCGTCGGCAGGAGCCGAGACCTCGGGCGCAATGCTCGCGCTGCCGGTGCTTCCGGCCTCCGCAACCGCGGCAGCGGCGGGCTCATCAGGCAGGATTTCACCCGCGAGCACCTCTTCCGGAGCAGCCTCCCCCACAGGCAAGGAGGCCGCCGAAGCGCCTTCATCCTCGGGTTGCGACAGGTTCGCGTCCTGCACCGCCGCGACCTGCACGCGCGCCGCGACGTCCTCCACCCCCTCGGAGGTTGCAGCGACGGCGAGGTCCGCGCCGTGCGAAAGCTCGCGCTGTTCCGAAGCGGGCGCCGAGGTTGCGTGTGCCACCGGCGCAGGCTCCAGGGACCTCGGAGCCGCGGGCGACATCCCCGGCGGCACCTGAGGCATTCCCGGATGCGCCGCCGTGGGCATGCCCATCGGCGGACCGGACACGCGAACCGGCGGGGCCTCTCCGGGCCGAGGCGGCATCGGAGGAGCCATGCCCGCCTGGGGCGGGCGCGGGGGCATGGGCTGCCCGCCCATCGGCATGCCCGGACCTTGCGGCCCCGGAGGCATGCCGGGCCCACGGACGCCCGCGGGAGACACCGGTCCGCCTGGAGGAGGACCCTGGCGCGGCGGCATTCCCGGATGCGCCCCCATCGGAGCTCCCGGAGGAACCGGAGCCCCGGGCATCATCCCCGGAGCCATCGGCCTTCCCTGGGCAGGCATCGGAGGCCCGCCCGCACCAGGAGGCATCATCGCGCCCGGGGGCATCGGGGGCCGTGCGGCGCCCGGGGGCATCGGTGCGCCCGGCATCGCCGGAGGCCGCGCTCCCTGAGCCATCATCCCGGGAGGCGGTCCCATGGGGGCTCCCGGCTGCGGAGGCATGGGCCCTGCGCCCTGCGCCATCATTCCCGGAGGCGGCCCCATGGGAGCACCCGGCTGCGGAGGCACGGGCCCGGCGGCGTGCGGGGGTCTCGCTCCAGGCGGAGGCGCCATGGGCGCATTCGCGGGGTGCGGAGGAACAGGTCCCATGGCCTGGGGAGGCATCACCCCGCCCTGCGCCATCGCGGGCGGCATGCCCCTGGGCGCCATGCCCGGAGGCTGCGGCGCGGCCACTCCCGGCGGAGGCGTGGGCCGCGCCATCATCGGAGGCTGCGACACTCCGGGAGGACGCGGCGCCGCGCCTTGCGGAGCCACGGGCTGCTGCGGCGCCTGGCCCGGAGGCGGAGCCGGCGGACGCGCCATGCCCGGGGGAACGGCCCCCTGCGGCCCTGGCACCGCGGGCAGTCCTGTCCTCGACGGAGGCCGCGCGGCGCCCGTCATTCCCGGCGGCACCGCGGCCATGTCCGGAGCCGCGGCGGGTCTCGCCACCATCCCCGGAGGCCCCTCCATCCCAACGGGCCCGCCCTGCGGAGGCATGGGCCGCGCCGGCCCCGCCGCATGCGGCGGCATCGGAGCAGGCGTCGCGGGAGCCTGCGGAGCACGGTTCATCCCCGGAGGCTGCGGCGGCCCTCCAGCTTGACGCGCGACCAGCCCCGGCGGCTGCAAGCCCGCCACGACGACAGGCGCCTCGGCGGCCGGAGCATTTCCAACCGAAGCGGCCAGTCGTTGAGGCGCGGCCTGCGCCTGCCCGAACGGAGGAGGCGTGGCCCGGAGGCCCTCGGCCTGCGCGAGCTGCGGAGGCCCCTGCACCCGCGGCAGCTCCGGGGGCGTCAGCCGAGGCGCTGCACCGGGCCGACCTCCTCCGGACACGAACTCCGACTGCATCGCGGCGCCCGACACCGGCGGCCCGGACGCAACGCCCGCGACCACCGGAGCCTCCTCCTCCAGGACTCCGTCCTCCAGCACATCGAGCTCTTCCGTCGGCTCGGCCTCCGGCTCGAGCGGAGGCATCGTCTCCAGCCGTGGCAGCTCCGGCGGAGTGAGCCGCGGCGGCGAGGAGGGACGGCCCCCCGGGGCGCCCTGTGCACCGCGAGCATGGTCCGCGGGCATGAGCTGCGGAGGCGCCGGAGGCCGGCCATCCCCTTGCGCTGTCAGCACCGGCGGCCCGGCCACCACCGGGGACGCCACGCGCATCTCACCATCCTCGCCCAGGTCGATCATCGCCACCGGCGGCGCGGGCGGAGGCAGGTAGCCCGAGAGGTGGTCATTGCCGGAAGCGGCCGGCGCCCACCGCACCTCGGCCGGCTCACCCGCGTCCGCTTCCGCGTCGTCGCTGAGGTACTGGCCCGGCGCGAGCCCACCGAAGATTCCGTCGGACGACGGCTCGGCACGCACGGGGGCGGGGGGCAGCGAAGCTGCGGGCACTCGCTGCGCGCTCGCGGGAGCCGGCGCGGCCTGGGCCTGGGCCGGGCGCCGGGTCGGCTCGAGCCGGATGTACCGCGACTCCCGCTTGAGGTCGTAGCGCTTCGCCAGGTAGTGGAACACCCGGAGCTCGGGCGCGACATACGGGACGATGCGCAACCCGGTTGCGAAACTGAGCGCGTCCGTGTCCCTCAGCTCCATGGGGTTCACCATGGCCACCTTGAGCCGCCGCCCCTCCTGTCCCAGAGGGAAGGCCTGGTGCTTCTCCGCCAGCGCGGCCGGCAGCAGCGCCAGCGTCGCGTCCGTCACCGCCTCGAAGTCCGCTTCCTGGGCGATGGGGTAGCGCGACTGCTCCCCCAGCACCATGGCCAGCGTGTCGATGTCGATGATGTCGAGCTCGACGAGGTTGGTGCCCAGCCGCCCACCGTAGATGAGCTGAGCCTTGAGGGCCTCGTCGAGCTGCGCCTGCGTGATGAGGCCCTTGCGGACCAGGAGTGCCCCGAGCTTTTCGGCCATGCCGCGCCGATTGTAGACGGCTTCCTGCCCCGCACACCTCCCCCCGAGGCCTCGGCACCGCCCTTTCTCCACGCCTGCTCGCCGGCCCGCACACCCCGCAGCGCCGCAGATGCTCCCGGTGAAGTCTTCAGGGGGCGCCTGCCTACCACGCCCCACTCCAGGCGAGCGCCGCGGCCAGGGCCTCCCGGAGCTTCGCTACAGCCGCGCCGGGAAGTCGCTCAGTACGCGTTCTTCGAGAGGAAACCGCCGAGCGCCGTGCGCACGAGAATCTTCAGGTCCATCAGCAGGGACCAGTTCTCGATGTAGTACAGGTCGTACTCGATGCGCTTCTGGATGGAAGTCTGCCCGCGCAGGCCGTTGATCTGCGCCCAGCCGGTGATGCCCGCCTTCACCTTGTGACGCAGGTGGTAGCGCGGAATCTGCCGCTTGAACTCCTCGATGAAGACGGGGCGCTCGGGGCGCGGGCCCACGAGGCTCATGTCGCCCAGCAGCACGTTGAAGAACTGGGGCAGTTCATCCAGCGAGTACTTGCGCAGGAAGGTGCCAATGGACGTGCGGCGCGTGTCTCCCGGGCAGGCCATCATCGCACCGGAGTGCTCCGCGTCCACGCGCATGGTGCGGAACTTGAGGATGGGGAAGGTGCGCCCGTCCATGCCCATGCGCTCCTGGCGGAAGAGCACGGGGCCGCGGCTGCTCAGCCGCACCGCCAGCGCCGTGGCCAGCATCAGCGGCGAGGTGATGAGGATGGCCACCAGCGCGAAGAGGATGTCGAAGGCCCGCTTCGCCACCCGGCTCCAGCCCTCCATGGGGTCGCCCTGGAGGCGGATGATGGGCAGCCCGCCGAACTCCTCCAGGCCGCCGTAGAGGGTGATGTACTGGTACAGGTCCGGCACCACCCGGACGTCCACCGTGCGCAGCGCCAGCTGCTCCATCAACCGCTTCACGTGCGCCTGGTCCTCCAGGGGCAGCGCGATGATGACCTGGTCCACCGGCTGCGCGTCCAGCGTCGCATTCACCGAGTCCACGTGGCCGATGACGCGCACGCCGCCCACGTACTGGCCCACCTTCTCGGGCCGCAGCGTGAGCACGCCCGTCACGCGGAAGCCCAGCTCGCGGTGGCCCTCCACTGTCTCGATGACCCGCTGGCCCAGCTCCCCCGCGCCGATGACGAGGATGGACTTGAGGTTGTGGCCGCGCCGGCGGATTTCACTCAGCACCCAGCGGAACAAGAGCCGGTTGCACGTCACCAGCACGAAGGCGTAGCCGACGAAGATGACCAGCGTGAGGCGCGAGTAGCGCTCGCGCGCGAAGTACGTCGCCGCCACCAGGATGAGCGTCGCGGTGATGGTGGACTTGAAGACCTCGAACACCTCACCCGTGTTGGTGCGCGCCCGGTTCGTCGCGTACAGGCGCGACTGCTTGAAGGTCACCGGGAAGATGAACAACACCATCAGCAGCGAGACGAGCGTGTCGTCCCAGGGCGGAATCCCCTCGGTGATGGGGAACAGGCCGGAGAAACGCGTGGCGTACGCGAGGCCGAACGCCACCGCGAGCATCGCCATGTCCGCGACAATCTTGATGGACGTGTAGAACCGCTGGAGACGACTGAACACCGCGGGACTCCTGTAACCTGGTCAACGGGCGGCCCACCCCGCTGCAAGACTCGCACCCCATGACGACGAGCACGTGAATTGCCCAACACCCTGTGACGGGCGCGTGTCCTAGCACGGGAAAACGCGTGAAACCAATGGGTTGCAGTGACCCCTCCCCCACAGCGTGAGGTGGGAGACGGTGTCGGGCCACGGAAGCTGGAGGGGCGACTGACAGCGGCGTCACACCCCGGCGGCGCGGGCTGGGGAGGACTTCCCCAGCCTGAGGAGGTCCTCCACTTCGGCGAGCATGGCGCGCTGGAAGGCGGCGCGGCTGAAGCGCTCGGCCTGCGAGCGAGCGTCCTCGGGGCGGAAGCCGGGCTCCCACGCCTCGAACTGGCGCACGGCGGCGGCGAGCGCGGCGGGCGTCTGCTCGGAGAAGAAGAGGCCGGTGCGCGACGTCACCGTCTCCAGCACGCCGCCCTTGCCGTAGGCGATGACGGGGCGGCCGGTGGCCTGGGCCTCCAGCGGGGTGATGCCGAAGTCCTCCTCGGGCGTGAAGATGAGCGCGCGGGCGTCGCGGTAGAGGCCCGGCAGCGCGTCGTCGCTGACGTTGCCGAGGAAGCGGATGTGCGGCGGCACCGGCCCGGACATGAGGCGCGAAGCCTCCTGGCCCGTGCCCACCACCCACAGCGGGGCGCCCAACTCACGGAACGCCTCCAGCGCCACGTCCAGCCGCTTGTACGGAGCGAAGGCGCCGAGCCACAGGAAGTAGCCGCCCTGCCCGCCTCCCTCCAGCGGCTGCCGGGCGAAGCGCTCCAGGGCCACGGGCGGGTGGACGACGGAGGCGTCACGTCCCCAGAAGCGCTGAATCTTCCCGGCGATGTGGTGGCTGTTGGCGACGAAGCGGTGCACGCCCGAGGCCGTCTGACGGTCCCACCGCTGGAGCCACGGCCGCACCGCGTGGGCGGCGGCGCGCACGGGCAGCCGCGCGCGGCCCGGGCCGAAGTAGTCGTCGAAGAGGTCCCACATGTACCGCATGGGCGCGTGCACGTAGCTCAGGTGCGGCGTGCCCGGCGGGGTGCGCAGGCCCTTGGCGACGCAGTGGCTGGAGGAGAGGACCAGGTCGTAGTCGTCCTGGAGGCGCAGGGCTTCGATGGCGCGCGGCATCAGCGGAAGGAAGTGCCGGTAGCGCGCGTGGATGCCGGGGATGCGCTGGAGGAAGGACGTGAAGATGCGGCGGGACTCGATGGCCGGAGACTGGCTGCCGGGCTTGTGGACGAGGGTGTAGATGTCCGCGTCCGGGAGGACTTCGCAGAGCGCGTCGAGGACGCGTTCTCCCCCGCGGTGGGTGACGAGCCAATCGTGGACCAGGGCGACCTTCACGGGAGGGGCTTCTACCATCCGGAGTGCGCGGTTCCGAAAGGACTGATGGGCCGCTCGCCCGCCTGCCCCCCAAGAGGGCCCCACGTGTGGTACGCCGAGGGCCGTGGCCCACGTCCTCCTCGACCTGCGCATGGTGCGCGGCCGGCTGCATGGAATCGCACGGTACGCGCTGGAACTGGCGCGGCGGATGCCGGCGCTCGCGCCTGACTTGCGCTTCACCGCGCTGGTGGCGCCCCAGGGGCTGCCGGACGGGCTCGGAGACCTGACGCCGCCCATGCCGCTGCACCGCTCGCGGGCGGGCTTCCTCTCCCCCTTCGAGCAGCCCGCGCTGGTCGCGGACCTGATGAAGCTGAAGCCGGACGCGTTCCACGCCACCTCGTTCTCGATGCCGCTGTTCTGGGACGGGCGACTGGTGGCGACGCTGCACGACGCCAACCACCTGGCGCTGGCGGACCAGTACACGCCGGTGCAGTCCCTCTACTACCGCATGGTGGTGGGGCCGCGGGCGAAGCGGGCGTCGGCGCTGGTGACGGTGTCGGAGTTCTCCCGCGAGGAGCTGGCGAAGTACCTCCACCTGTCGCCGTACCGGTTTCAAGTCATCTACAACGGCGTGGACGCGCGCTTCCAGCCGGCGACGCCGGGCGAGGCGAAGGCCTTCCGCGAGCGGTACCAGCTGCCCGCGCGCTACGTGGCGGCGGTGGGCAACGCGAAGCGCTTCAAGAACCTGAAGCTGCTCAAGCACATCGCGCCGGAGCTGCCGGTGCCGGTGGTGCTGCTGGCGGGCAAGGGGTCGGTGGCGCACGAGCTGGGGCTGCACGAGAACGTGCTGGATTTGGAGGAACTGCCCGAGGCGGACATGCCGCTGTTCTACGGCGCGGCCTCGGCGCTGCTGCTGCCGTCGACGTACGAGGGCTTCGGCCTGCCCGCGCTGGAGGCCATGGCGACGGGCTGCCCGGTGCTGGCGGCGGATGCGACGGCGTTGCCGGAGGTGGTGGGCGCCGCGGCGCTGAAGCTGCCTCCGGACGACGCGGTGGCGTGGCGGGAGACGACGCTGCGCGTGCTGCGGGACGACGTGCTGCGGAGCGAGTTGATTGAGCTGGGCCGCGAGCGGGCCGCGCGCTTCACCTGGGACGACTGCGCGCGGCGCACGCTCGCGGTGTACCGGCGGGTGCTGGAGGCGCCTTCAGCTCCGAGCACTCGTGGCGGTTGAGTCGGGCCCATCACGCAGCACGCCACTGCCCTCGCACAGCCCCAGTCCCCACACGAGCGCGAAGGACAGGTGCACGCTGGAGTGGAACGGCAGGTAGTGCACCAGCGACAGCACGTGGAAGCCCACGAACGACAGCAGCGCGCCCGTGGCCGCCAATGAGCCCGCGCGGTGGCGGCGGATGAGCGCCCGTCCCAGCAGGCCGTGCATGCCCGCCAGCAGCACCAGCCCCACCAGCCCGGTCTCCGCCCAGGCCGTCAGCCAGAGGTTGTGCGAGTCGGTGGCCAGGAAGTCGTTGATGCCCGTCTGCGCCGCGGTGGCCATGGCCGCGGGCCGGTGGTTGCCGAAGCCCACGCCCGTCAGCGGGTGCTCGCGCACCAGAATCCACCCCACGGACATGGCCAGCTCGCGCTCGCCCCCGTAGACGTTGCCTACCGCCTTCCCCAGCCGCGCGCGCCATGCGGGTGACACCAGCACCGCCACCACCACCACGGCCAGCAACGCCAGCCCCACCCGGCGCGCCCGACCCTGCACGAGCAGCAGCAGCGCCACCACGCTGACAATCAGCGCCGCGCCCAGCGCCGCCCGCGCGAAGGCGTTGTAGATGGACACCAACATCCCCAGCACCACCACGCCCGCCACGGCCCGGCGCCGCGCCACCTCCGAGCCGCCCAGCACCGCCAGCGCCGGCCCCAGCGCGGCGATGGCTCCGTGCGCGAAGCGCAGCCGGTGGAAGAAGACGCCTCCTGCCGCATAGCGCGGGGAGGCTTCCGTGCCGAAGTTCTCATGCAGGCGCGAGACGCTCAGCTTGAGGAACGCGGGCGGCTCCCATGGCCACTTCACCCGGTTCTGGAACAGGCCCAGCGCCGCGGCCAGAAGCCACCCGCCCGCCACCACCGCCGCCAGCAGCATCCACGGCACGCCCACCGTGCCGATGCACGCCACCGCCGCGCCCGCCACCGTGTCCAGCACCTGCCCATAGCGCGAGCCCCGCGGCCACTTCTGCGCCGCGCCCGTCAGCAACGCCACCGCGGGCGACACGAGCTGCCACGCGCATAGCGCCAGGCTGGCCACCACGTACGCGCGGACGTCAGGCGCCAGCCGCAGTCGCTTCCGTGCCACCAGCACGCCCGCGAGCAGCACTGCCGCGCCCGCCGCCACCTGGAGCACGACTTCCGCCAGCACCAGTCCCACCGCCCACAACACGAGCACCCCGGCCACCGCGCGGCGCAGGCGTAGATCCACCGTCGGCGGAGGAGCGGAGGCCATGGGGGTCGACACGCTATCTCACCAGCACCCGGCCGCGAGGAAGGTGCAGCAATCCCTCGCGCCGCAGCCACACCGCTCCGGCCACCAGCATCAGGAGGAAGGCGGGCATCCACGCGGCCACGAAGGGCGACAGCCGCTCCGTCAACACCAGCGTCCGGCACACCACCATCAGCCCCCACATGGCCACCGCCGTGAGCAGCCCCTCGATGATGGCCGCAGTCAGGTGACCGCGGCGATTGGTCCGCAGCGCCAACCCTACGCCCAGCAGCGCCGCGGGCAACGCCGCCATGGGATAGGCGAACCGGTTGTGCAGCGCGAGCTCGAACTGGCGCGTCGCGAGCCCCACTTCCTTGCGCGCGGCAATCTGCTCCCGCAGCTCCGCCACGCGCATCTGCTCCGGCCGGCCCGGGCGGATGCGGAAGACATTGGCCGGCACGCCCAGGTCGTACTCAGCCTCGGCGAGCTGCTTCACGGACGTGCGGCCCCCACCGGGGAAGCTGCGGTCCACCACGTCCACCAGTCGCCAGCGCGTGCCCTCCTGCGAGTGCATCTCCGCCGCGTCCAGGCGCTGGCGCAGCTCGAAGTCCTTCGACACCGTGAAGATGGACACGTCACGGAAGCCGTCCTGCGCGCTGCCCGAGCGGAGGAAGAAGATGCGGTCCCCCCGCCGGAACCACTGCTTCGGCGTGTAGTAGAAGCGCCAGTCGCCTCCGCGGTTGAAGCGCTGGGTGGTGATTTCATCCACCCGCCGTCCCGCGTGCGTCGCCACCCACTCGTCGAAGGCCACCAGCCCCACGCACGCCGACAGCGAGCAGACGAGGATGGGTACGTACAGCGCGGACGGGCCGAACGTCAGGGCGCGGATGGCCGTCACCTCACCCTGCTTGCGCAGCGCGGACACCGCCGTCCCCGCTGCCAGCAGCAGCGCCGCCGGCCCCAGTTGCTGCACCGACACCAACGCCTTGTAGGCATACAGCTTCGCCGCGGCCTCCACCCAGCCGGGCCCGGTGTACGACTTCGCGCGGTCCACGAAGTCCACCACCACGAAGATGACGACCAGCCCCGTGAGGATGCCCAGGGCGAAGCGCAGGTACGTGCGCAGCACGTAGCCGAAGAGGGTGCCCTTCACCGGACCGTCCCCGAGCGGTTCACGCGGTACAGCGCCACCGCGCCCACCAGCATGAAGATGACGTTGGCCAGCTGCCCGGCCAACTCCACCGGCAGCTTCCCCTTCTGCCCCATCTGCTCGAAAGCGCGGCTCAGCAGGTAGTACAGGACGTAGCCGCCCAGCGTCAGCAGATAGCCCCAGGCCCGCCCCGACTGCCGGCGGCCGATGGCCAGAGGCGTGCCCAGCAGCGCGAAGGCGATGGGCGCCAGCGCGTTGCCCAGCCGGCTGTGCAGCGCCATGCGGAACGAGCGCGGGTCTCCGCCCTGCGCCTCGGCGTCATGCGCCGCCTGCATCAACTCCACGGGCGTCAGCTCCTCCTTCGCTGAGGTGAAGCGGCTGCGCTTGCCCATGGACACGCCCACGCCCACGCTGATCTCCGACTTGTCGAAGTGGATGACGCTGTAGTCCTCGCCCGCGCGCCCGGAGCGGTGGACCTCGCCGTCCTCCAGGGCGAAGCGCAGCACCTCGCCCTTGCCACTCACGCCCACCTGCCCGTGGTGCGCCAACACTAGCAGCGGCGCGCTCGCCTCGCGGTCGTCGTGCAGCAGCACGTTCGTCCACCGCCCGTCCGGGGACACCCGCTCCGCGTAGAGCGTCAAGTCACTGAGGTCCTCGTAGAAGACGCCGGACTTCACGTCGCCCACCACGTTCTTCCGGATGACCTCGCTCACCAATTCCTTCACCCCGGTGAGCCCCCAGGGCTGCGCGGTGGAGGTAATCAGGATCATCAGCGCGCTGAGCGCCGCGGCCACGCCCATCGGCGCGGCCAGCAGCCGCATCGGCCCCACGCCCAGCGACTGGAGCGCCGTCAGCTCCCGGTCTTCTCCCAGCCTCCCCAGCCCCAGGAGGATGGCCAGCAGGAAGGCGATGGGCAGCGCCATCATCAGGAAGTGCGGCGCCAGGTACGCAATCAACCGGCCCAGGTCCACCAGCGTCACCGAGGAGCCCAGCAACACATCCGTGCCCCGCAGGAACTGCATGACGAACAGGAGCAGGAACATGAACGCCACCCACACCCCGAGCGGCACCAGCAGCTCCCTGAGCAGGTAGCGAGAGACGCGGTTCACGGTGCGGCCTTCATCCCTCGCGCGCCGATGTCCCGGCGGAAGTGCATGCCCTCGAAGCGCACCGCCTCCGCCGCCGCGTAGGCCTTCTCACGCGCACTCGCGAGGTTGTCCCCTCGCGCGCACACCGTCAGCACCCGGCCGCCGCTCGTCACCAGCGCGCCGTGCTTCGCCTCCACGCCCGCGAGGAACACCATGGCGTCCGCCGGCACCGCGTCCAGCCCGTCGATGCGCTGGCCCTTCTTCGGCGCATCCGGGTAGCCCTGCGCGGCCAGCACCACGCCCACCGAAGCGCCCGGGTTGGACACCAGCGGCCGAGGCTCCAGCCGGCCCCGCGCGCACGCGTCCACCAGTGGCAGCAGGTCCTCGCCCAACTGCATCATCAGCACCTGCGTCTCCGGGTCGCCGAAGCGCGCGTTGAACTCCAGCACCTTCGGCCCGCTGCGCGTGAGCATCAGCCCCGCATACAGCACGCCCCGGAACGGTATTCCGCGCCGACGCAGCACGGCCAGCGTCGGGGCGACGACGCGCTCCCCCACCTCGGCCAGCTGCGCGTCGGTCAGGAAGGGCGCGGGGCTGTACGCGCCCATGCCGCCGGTGTTGGGCCCCGTGTCCCCGTCGCCCACCCGCTTGTGGTCCTGCGACAGCGGCAGCATGACGTAGCGCTCGCCGTCGCACAGGGCCATGGCGGAGACCTCCTCGCCCTCCAGCAGCTCCTCCAGGACCATCGTCTGGCCCGCCGCGCCCATGGCACCCACCGCGCGCACCGCCGCGCGGGCGGCCTCCACGTCGTGCGCCACGATGACACCCTTGCCCGCGGCCAGCCCGTCCGCCTTGACGACGATGCGGCCCTGCTCCACCGCGTAGGCCTCCGCCTGGGCCACGTCCGTGAAGGTGCGGAAGGCCGCGGTGGGCACGCCCGCCTCGGCCATGATTTCCTTCGCGAAGGCCTTGGAGCCCTCGATGAGGGCCGCGCCCGCCACCGGGCCGAAGCAGGGGATGCCGGCCTTCGCCAGCGCGTCCGCCACGCCCGCCACCAGCGGCGCCTCCGGCCCCACCACCACCAGGTCCACCGCCTCGCGCTTCGCCAGCGCCACCACCTCGTCCGGCACCTCGGCGTGCACCGGGACGTTGGTGGCCAGCCGCGCGGTGCCCGGGTTGCCGGGGCCGCACAGCAGCCGGGTGAGCCGGGGGCTCTGGGACAGCTTCCACGCGAGCGCGTGCTCACGGCCTCCGGAACCGAGCAGCAGGACCTTCACATCCACCTCACCGTTCCAATTGGTAGAGCATCCGCTTGGCGGGGAGGTACGACGGGTCCAACCCCACCACGCGCACCAGGGTGTCTCGTGCCACGTCGCGCCGCTGGGGCGCCTCCAGCTCCGCCAGCCGCGCCTGCGCCGACAACAGCCCGGGCGCCAGCTGCAGCGCGTCCCGGAGCGAGCGCTTGGCGGGCTCCACCTGCCGGGAGTCCGCCAGCGCGAGCCCCAGCGCCAGGTGGGCGATGGGCATCTGCCGGCCCTCCTCCGCCGCGCGCGCGCCCAGGGCCTTCGCCTCGGACGTGTTGCCGCGCTTGAGCGCGATGAGCGAGCGGTACGCGAGCGCGGCCGCGTTGTTCGCGTCCACCTCCAGCACGTCGCGGAAGTGCCGCTCGGCCGCGTCGACGTCGCCCTGGTGGAAGCGCAGCAGGCCCTCGTACAGGAGCGGGGACGGGTCCTCCGGCCCCTCGGCCAGCGCGAGGATGGCACCCTCCACGCCCTCCACCGTGTCGCGAGGCCGCAGCCAGAAGCGCGTCGCCACCGGCCGCGGCGCCAGCCGCATCGGGTCCGACTGGAGCGCCGGGTTGAGCGCGCGGAACGCGTCGTCCCGCCGCTTCGCGCTCGCGGAGGCCACGCCGGCCAGCAACTGCGCATCCAGCCTGCGCCCATCCAGCCGCACCGCCTCCTGGAAGCGCTCCACCGCCTCGGCGGGCTTCTTCTCCAGGAGCAGCAGCCGGCCCTCGAGCACCTTCTCCAGCGCGGCGTCGTCCAGGCGCCCCCGGAAGCCCGTGAAGTGCTCCCGCGCCCGCGCGGCATCGCGGCGGCCCAGGGCCACCAGGAAGACCTGGAGGTGCGCCTCGGGCAGGCCCTTCACCAGCGTCAGGGCCTCCTCGGCGGACTTCGCCGCCCCGTCCGCGTCGTTGGCGGAGCGCTGCGCGGACGCCAGGTGCACCAGCACCTCGGCCACCTCGGGGCTGTCGTAGCGGGAGCGGTTCTTCAGGAGCGCGCGCAGCTCGCGCACGGCGGCGGTGGGGTTGTCCTCCGACTGGTAGCGCAGCATGGCCAGCGGCAGCAGCGCGCGCAGCTCGGTGGCGTCCGCCTTCACGCGCGCCTCGTACAGCTTGCGCGCCTCCCCGTGCTCCCCCACCTCCTGGTAGATGCGCGACGTGGCCGCCAGGCTGTCCCAGTCCCCGGGGTTCGCCGCCAGGCGCTTGCGCAGCGTGTCCAGCGCGAGCGAGTACTCACCGGCCGACTCGTGCGCCAGCGCGCGGTAGTACGCCACGCGCTTGAGGTCCGGGGCCAACTTCTGCGCGTCGTCGAAGTGCGTGCGCGCCAGCTCGCGGGACGTGGACAGGAAGGCGCGGCCCAGCACCAGGTGTGCCTCCGCCTTCTGCGCGTCGGAGATGTCGGACAGGGCCAGCAGCTCCTCGGCCAGCTTGCGCGCCTGCTCCATCCGCTCCGGCTGCCGCGAGCGCGACAGCAGCAGGTTCGCGTTCGCCAGCAGCAGCGGCGCCGTGCGGCCGGAGCGCGTCTGCGCGGCCTCCACCAGCGCGCTCGCCTCCTGGAAGGTGGCGTCATCCATGCCCGAGCCACGCCCCAGCGCCAGCGCCTGCACGTAGCCGGCGATGGCCGCGTCGCTCTGCGGGTCCAGGAGCAGCGCCTGCTGGAAGGACTCCTCCGCCTCGCCGTACGCGAAGCGCTCGTCCCGGGCGAGCTGCTGCTGCCCCTCCGTCAGCTTCTCCGCGCTGGTGGTGCCGGTGAGCTCCTCCAGGTACTTCAGCTTCCAGCGCGACAGCGAGGCCTGCACCGCTTCCGGGACGGGCGGCGGCGCGGGTGGCTGCGCATTGCGGCGCACGCCCTCCTGATGCTTCGCGTAGAGGAAGTACGCCCCGGCGCCACCGCCGAGGAGCACCACCGCGAGCACCCCCGCGAGCACGCCCCGCCGTCCACCGGACGCGCGGCCCACGGACGGAAGCTGCGCGGTGCCCGTGCGCACCGCGGAGATGGTGGAGTTGCGCGCGCCGCTGCGGGGCTCGGGCCCCATGGACGGCGCGGCCGCGCGGGGACCGCTGCGGGGCTCCGGGCCCATGTCGGGGATGATGTCCGTGCTGATGGGGATGCGCGGGCTGCTGTTGCTCCTCGGCTCCGCGCCCAGCGCGGGGGCCGCGGAGGCACGTGGAGCGCTTCGAGGCTCGGGCGGCAGCGGAGACGCGGACGCGGAGCCCGCCTCCAGCGTCGTCATCTGCGGCAGGAAGTCCGCGCCCTCCGAAGCCGCGGGCGCGGGGCCCGGGGACGCCGCCGCGGCAGGCTGCCGCTGCCGGCAGGCATCGCAGATGCCGAGCGCCTGGTCGAAGGAGTCCGTCAGCGCCTTGCCACAAGAGCGGCAGCCGGCCGTGGCCGGCTTCCCGGCTGAGGCGGCGGGGGACGCCGCGCGCGGGGCGGAGGCACCACCGGGCGGAGGCACCACGGGCGTCGCGGGCACACGCGTCACCGAATCGGGAGGCGCGGAGGGAGGCGGCCCGAGGAAGTCGAGCAGCGGGTCCTCCGCGGCGGCGGCACCCGAGGCGGCCGGTGACGCGAGGCCGGGGGCCGCGAACGGGTCCACCGGCGGCGCGGACGCGGGGCTGGGAGACGGCATCGCGCCGAAGTCGGAGAACAGGTCCGAGCCCGGTGCGCCACCGCCCCCCTGCGCGGGACGAGGCGGCGCGGCGGCCGCCGGCCGGGGTGGAGCAGCCGCTGGCGCGGGCCGGGGCGGCGCGGCGGCGGCGGGCGGCGGCGAGCCGAAGTCGCCGAAGAGGTCATCCGCGGCCGGGGCGGCGGCGGGCGCTGCCTCCGGAGTGGGAGGAGCCGGGGTTGCGGGCGCCGCGGGCTGCGGCGTGGGAGCCGGCGCGCCAGCTGCGGGCGCGGCCGTGGGATCGCGCCGGACGAGCTGCAGGTGCCGGCAACGGGGACACTGCGCGCGAACGCCCTTGGCGGTGATCAGTCGATCATCGATCGCATAGGCGGCCGCGCATTTCTGACAGACGATGCGCATGACTCAGTGACGGAAGTGTCGCACTCCCGTCAGCACCATGGCCATCCCATGTTCGTCCGCGGCGGCGATAACCTCCGCGTCCCGGACCGAGCCGCCAGGGTGGACCACACATGTCGCACCGGCCCGGGCGGCCTCGTCCAGGCCGTCCCGGAAGGGGAAGAAGGCGTCCGAGGCCACGGCGCTCCCCTTGAGGGCCTCGCCGCCGCGCTTCATCGCGATGCGCACCGAGTCCACCCGGTTCGTCTGGCCGCCGCCCTGCGCGAGCAGCTGGTCCCCCGAGGAGAACACGATGGCGTTGCTCTTCACGTGCTTGCACACCTTCCAGGCGAAGCGGAGGGCCCGCTCCTCCTCCGGCGTGGGCGCGCGCTTGGAGACCACCTTCCAGCTGAGCGGGGGCTCGACGGCGTCCCGGTCCATGAGGAGCAGGCCGCCAGACACGCTCCGGGCGTCCAGCTGGGCCCTCGGCCGGGCCTGCGGCGAGGCGAGCGCGGGGCCCGCCTCCAGGAGCCGCAGGTTCTTCTTCGCCGCCAGCACCTGGAGCGCCGCGGCCGAGTAGGACGGCGCGATGACCGCCTCCAGGAAGGTCTCCGCCATCGCCTGGGCGGTGGCCTCATCCACCTCGCGGTTGAGGGCGACGATGCCGCCGAAGGCGGACACCTCGTCCACCGCGCGCGCCGTGCGGTACGCCTTCACCAGCACGTCATCCACCGACACGCCGCACGGGGTGTTGTGCTTGATGATGACCGCGCAGGGCTTCTCCGGGAACTCCAGCAGCAGCCCGAGCGCCGCATCCAGGTCGAGGATGTTGTTGTACGAGAGCTCCTTGCCCTGCAGCACCTTGGAGAAGGCCACCGTCGGCTCGGACGGCGCGGAGTGCTCGCGGTAGAAGGCGCCGCGCTGGTGCGGGTTCTCCCCGTACCTCAAGTCCTGCGCCTTCTGGTACGCCAGCGACAGCTCGCCCGGGAAGGGCTCGCCCGCGCCACCCGCCAGCCACGCGGAGATGGACGCGTCGTAGGCCGCCGTGTGCGCGAAGGCCTTGCGCATCAGCTTGCGCCGCGTCTCCTCGCCCACCGCCTTCTGCTGCTCCAGCTCCGCCAGCACCGCGGGGTAGTCGTCCGGGTCCACGACGACGGCGACGTGCCGGAAGTTCTTCGCGGACGCGCGCACCATCGCCGGCCCGCCGATGTCAATCTGCTCGATGACGTCCGCCTCGGCGGCGCCCGAGGCCACCGTCTGGCGGAACGGGTACAGGTTCACCGCGACGAGGGAGATGGGCTCGATGCCGTGCGCCTTCATCTCCGCCCGGTCGCTCTCCAGGTCCACGCGGCCCAGCAGGCCACCGTGGATGCGGGGGTGCAGCGTCTTCACGCGGCCACCGAGAATCTCGGGGCTCTGCGTGTGCTCGGACACCTTGGTGGCCGGGACGCCAGCGCCCTTGAGCGCCTCCAGCGTGCCTCCGGTGGAGAGCAACCGGAAACCCAGGCGAACGAGGCCCTGGGCGAAGGGGACCAGACCGCGCTTGTCGGAAACGCTGAGGAGAGCCAGCACGTGTGGGCCTCGGTGTGCGGGGAGCGGCGCGGTAGTAGCAACCACCCCCAGGGGTGTCAACGCAACACGTCGGCCTTCGTCGACGGGCGGAAGCCGCCCGGTTCTTCAGGGCTTGCGGGCCGAAACCGGGGGCTCGGCCTCGGTGGCCTCGCGCAGCTTCATGAGGCCACGCGTCTCCACCTGGCGGATGCGCTCGCGGGTGAGGTTCATGATTTCACCCACCTCCTCGAGCGTGATTCCACCCTTCTCCGCCACGTCCAGGGCGCAGGTGTGCTCGAGCTCCCAGATTTCCTTGTCGGGGAAGTTGAGCTTGATGGACCCCGTCTCCGGATTCACGTCCAGATAGAGGTTGTGCTTGCAGGAGACGAACATGCACGGGCGCGGGCCATTCACACAATCCGCGCGGGTGCGCGGCCGCGTGTCGTCCATCTGCTTCAGCAGGTCCGCCTCTTCCGGGTCCACCTGACCAGTCAGACGACGCCGTCGCAGGTCGCGCGCCATCTCCTTGCGCGACATCGTCTTGGAACGGCGGCGCTCCTGCGCCTGCTCCGTTTCCTGGTCCCCGCCCTCCTCCTGCAGTTGCTTCACTTCCGACATGTCCCCTCCACGTGAGGCCAGTCTACCCGGTTCCGGGCCGGCATCTTATTGCGAACGGATGGTTTCGTCTTCGCGTGCGGTTACTGCACTGCCCAGCCGGGCCACATCCCGGACCAGATCCTGCGCTCTTTGCCTCAGGGTTGCCAACTCCACCTCGAGGGTACGACGGTGCTCCCCTCCAAAGGCGCGGTCCCCCAGTTCCTCCTGGAACCCGTTCAATAGACCCGCCAGGTCCCGCTCCAGCTGGTCGATGTGGTTGGCATGGAAGACGTAGGAGCGCTTGATGTCCTCCAGGGTGTGCCCCTCCGCCATCATCTTCTTGATGACATTGATGCGGCGCACCGCTTCCACCGGGTAGAGCCCCCGGCTCCCCTGATGCTTCCCCTTGCGGCCCACCCGGCGGCTGCGCGGTAGCAACCCCGCCTGGACGTACTTGCGGAACGTCGCTTCCGACAGCCGCACGCCCCGAGGCCGGAAGATTTCCAGGATGGCGCTCGCGGGCAGGCCGCCCGCGTTCTCGCGCTCGATCCGAGCAATCTCGTCGGGAGCCAGCAGGTCCATCGATTCCATTGAATATAGGCTACTGAATGGGGGCCACTGAGTGCCAGAGCCGATCGCAAAGGTCAAGGTGGACCGCTACAGGGCTGATCGACACACGACGATTCGTGCGGCCCGGAGCCGGGGTGACGGAAGGCCGCCGGCGGCGCGCTCAGGAGGCCATGAGCGACCATTCAGGGCGGCGCGGAGGGAGCGCGGCCCCGGGGCTTCCGGCAACGTTCAGTGGATGACGATTCAGTGGGCCCTGGACGCGCGGAACTCGCGAAGCACCGACGTCCCGGCGGCGATGGTGACGTCGAAGCGCTTGCCCCCTGTGGGGTGCTCGAAGAGCAGCTTGTAGGTGCCCGGGGCGAGTTTGTAGGTGGCGCGCCCGGAGACTTCGCCCATGCGCTTCCCGTTGATGAAGACGGTGGCGTACGGCGAGGCCCGCACCTGGAGCGTACCGGTGGACGCGGCCGGCTGACTGTCCTGGGCGTCGGAAGCGGCGGGCCGGGAGTCTCCGGCGGTGGGCCGGGGCTCGGTGCCGAGCGCCTCCTCACGCTTCAGCCCGTCCACCTCGGCGGTGTCGGAGCCGGAGCTTCCGTCGCCACTGGCGGCCACGGCGGCGCTTTCCGTGGCGGAAGGCTGGGCGGGCACGTCGGCCTTCACTTCCGGCGCGGTGGCCGTGCCCGAGGTTCCGGCGGGCGGCGTCCCACCCGTCCCCGGCGCGGCCCTGGCGGAGCCCTCGCTGCCCGAAGCCGGAGCCGTCTTCCCGGTGGACGCCGACTCCGCGCGGAAGCGCATCACCGCCACGCCGCCGCCCAGGACGGCCAGGCCCACCGCCGCTGCCAGGGCCAGGGTCAGCGGGCGGCGTCGGGCCGCGGGCTTCACCGGGCCCGGTGCGTACGCGGGAAGGCCCCCGGACGGAGCGCGTCGCGCCGGGGCCGGAGCCTCGGCGGCGCCATGCGCTTCCAGTCCCTCCGGCTCGGTCGACGAGACTGTGTCCGGTGCTTCGTCGTCCGAAGAGTCCTCCAGCGAGGACGCACCGACGCCCGGGTCGACGGAAGGAACGTTCCTTCCAACGGAGGACACGCCTTCGGGCTGGCTCGGCCTCCGGCCACTGACGGACGAAACGCCCTCGGGCCGGCTGGGCTTCCTGCCACTAACGGACGAAACGCCCTCCGGCCGGCTGGGCTTCCTGCCACCGACGGAAGCCACCCCCTCCGGCGGACTCGGCCTCTTGCCCTCAACGGAAGACACCCCTTCGAGCTCGCTCGACGACCTGCCACTGGACGGCGTACCACTCCGCACCCCGGCGTCACTCCCCTCCCCCGTCACGGCGGGAGTGCCCTCCGGACGGCTCGGCCGCACCGTGGCGATGGGCGCGGCCAGCGGCGGCATGGGTCGGGACACCGGCGAGGACGCCACCGCCGGCAGCGGCATCATCGGCGTGGCCATGGGCGGCAGCGGCACGGACAGCGCGGCGTCCGCCTCGTCCCGGCGCGGCAGCACGTAGGTGGGCGCGTTGATGTCCTCGTCCGGAGTGGGCGCCACCGCCACGCCCCGCCCGCTCGAGACACCCGGCATCACCGCCGTGGGCTCTCGCGGCACCTGGACGCGCACGTCGGCGCCGGGAGGCACCGGGGCGTCCTCCACGTGCGTCCGCTCCTGCACCGTGGGCATGGCCTGGGTGAGGGTGGTGGGGAACAGGCGCCGCATGAAGACGCTCAGGTCCGTGTCGTCCACCGTCTTCGCGTGCTTCAGCACGCACTGAGCCAGCGCGCGCTCCAACTCCCCCGCCGTCTGGAAGCGGGCCGCCGGGTCCCGGTCCAGCGCGCGCACGACGACGGCGTCCAGGTCCTCCGGCACGTCCGGGTTGAGGCGGGCCGGAGGCGGAATGGCGCTCTGCTGCACCGCGCGCAGCACCGCCACCTCGGAGTCCCCGTCGAACAGCCGCCCGCCGGTGAGCATCTCCCACAGCACCACGCCCAGCGCGAAGATGTCCGTGCGCGCGTCCACGGCCTCGCCGCGGGCCTGCTCGGGGGACATGTACGCGAACTTGCCCTTGAGCACGCCGGGCTGCGTGAGCTTGTTGCCCGCCTTGGCGATGCCGAAGTCGGTCAGCTTCACCGCGCCGTCGTAGGACAGCAGCACGTTGTGCGGGGTGACGTCCCGGTGCACCAGGTCCAGCGGCTGCCCGTTCACCTTCACCCGGTGCGCGTAGTGCAGCCCGCGCGCCACCTCCACGCCGATGTGCGCCACCATCACCGGCGGCACCGGCTCCATCAACTCCTTGCACCGCTTGCGCAGCTCCCACAGCGAGCAGCCGCGCACGTACTCCATGGCCAGGTAGTACGTGTCCTCGTGCTTGTCGAAGTCGAAGATCTGCACCACGTTGGCGTGGTTGAGCCGGGAGGCCAGGCGCGCCTCGGCGATGAACATCCCGACGAACTCCGGGTCGCTCGCGAGGAAGGCGCGCACCCGCTTGATGACGACCTCCTTCTCGAAGCCCTCAGCGCCCCGGGCCGTGCACAGGTAGATCTCCGCCATCCCGCCCTCGGCGAGCTTGCGGCGGACGACGTACTTGCCGATGTGGGTGCCGGCTTCGAGCGTCAAGGGAGCATCCGGAGGTGGGCCTAGTCGAACTTCACGTTCACCACGTTGAGGTCGATGGGCTTTACCTCGATACGTCGGTTGAGCGTCTTCTTGAGCTCGGGGTTGAAGAACCGGCAGTCATGCGTGCCCACCCGCAGCTCGACGACGTCGAACGGCGTCTCGCCCAGGCGCTTCCCGCTGCACGTCACCTGCGCCCAGGGCTGCACCGCGAAGCGGACCCGGGCCATGCCCGAGCGGCTCCGCGCCCCGGGGCTCGCGCCCGTCGCCCGCGGGTCCGGCTCCAGCACGAAGCGCTCCACCTGCTCGGGCCCCGTCCCCACCATCACCGCGCGCACCAGCGGATGGTGCCTCGCCGCCTCCACCCGCACCGCCACCTCGCGCCCCGGCGCGACGGACATCTCGGCTGGCGCGTCTCCCTGCGGCTGGCCGTCCACGAAGACGAGCGCCTCCGCGGGCTCCGTCTCCACCCGCAGCCGCACCGGAGCGGGAGCCCCCGTCCTCGTCGACCCGGGCGGCGGAACAGCCTCCCCGCGAGGCGAAGCGGGCGCGGGCTTCGGCGCCACCGGCACCAGCCGCAGCAGCCCGGCGGACGCCGCGCCCGTGGCCGGAACCTCCACCGTCGTCTGCAAGACCTCGTAGCCGTCCCGGCTCACCTCGACGGGGTACTGCCCGGCCGGCACCGGCGGCAGCACCAGCGGCGTCTTCTCCGCGAGCGGCTGGCCGTTGAAGACCACGGTGGCCCCGGGCGGCAGCGTCTCCAGCCGCACCGTGGCGGGCGGAGTCTTCGGCCAGGCCCACAGCAGCACGGCCACCGCGACGACCCCCGCAATCCCCACTCCTGCCATCCACCCCCAGCGCCGCGGCTGCGCCCCCGGAGGGATGGCCGTGTCCGTGCGCGTCTGCGGAGCCCGGGCCGGGCGGGACAGGCCCAGCGACAGCGTGGGCGCGTCCTCCTCCGCCTCGTTGTCCTGCGGCACCTGCACCACCACGCGCGAGGCGCGCACCACCTCCGGCATCGCTAGCGTGGGGGCGTCCTCCTCCGCCTCGTTCTCCACGGGGACGGGCAGCACGATGCGCGAGGAGCGCACCTCCGGCATCGCCAGCGTGGGGCCGTCCTCCTCCACGTGGATGGGATACGGCGGGCCCGCTTCGAACCGGCCCGTGTGGGGCGTCGGCACCCGGGACGCCGGGCGCACGTCCGGTACCGGCGGCAGGGGCTCCACGTCCAGCTTCACGTCCGTCAGCGTCCCCCGCGTGGCGGCGCGGCCATCCAGCGTCGGCGCCTCCTCCTCCACGCGAGGCGGCATCGGCGGCACCACGCCCACTCCCGCGCGAGAGGGGCGCTCCCCCGAGGCCGACTCCACCACGCGCCGTGCTCCCGTCGTCCGGGACGCGGGGCGCTCCGGCTCGGGCTCTGCTTCCGGGCGACGCGACGGGCGAGGGCGCAGCGCGGCCGTGGCGTCCTCCGGCACCGGACCGGAACGCGGCGCCGGACGCAGGCCCGTGCGCCGCGACGAGGCGTCCGCGCGCGGAGGCGGCGAAGGCGCCTCCGAGTCCTCCACCTGCACCTCGCCCGAGCGGGCCTCCGCGGCCAGCCGCTCCGCGTACAGCTCCTTCATGTACGCGGACAGGTGCGCGGGCGACGACGGCTGCCGGTTCGCGGCCAGCCATGCCTCCAACGCGGCCTGGAGCTGCGCCGCCTCCTGGTAGCGGTCGGCCGGGTCCTTCGCGAGCGCCTTGAGGACGATGGCGTCCAGGTCCTGCGGCACGCGCGTCGTCACCTGCGAGGGCGGCAGCACGCGGCACTCGGACACCGCCGACAGCGTCTGGATGTCGCTGGTGCGCTTGAACAGGCGCATCCCGGTGAGCAGCTCGTACAGCACCACGCCCAGAGCGAAGATGTCCGAGCGGCAGTCCACGCGCAGCCCGGCCGCCTGCTCCGGGGACATGTACGAGTACTTCCCCTTCAGCACCCCGGAGCGCGTAATCGTCGCCTGGTCCGCCGCCTTGGCGATGCCGAAGTCCACCACCTTCACGCCGCCGTCGAACGTCACCAGGATGTTCTGCGGGGACACGTCGCGGTGGACGATGCCCAGCGGCCGCCCCGTCGTCGGGTCCGTGCGCTTGTGCGCGTAGTCCAGGCCCGCGCTCGCCTCGATGAGGATGCGGCACACCAGCGGCACCGGGAGTGGCATTCCCCGCGACTCGGAGTGCCTCCACAGCTTCCGCAGGTCCTCGCCGTGGATGTACTCCATGGCGATGAAGAACGAGTCGTCCTGCGCGCCCAGGTCGAAGATCTGCACGACGTTCGCGTGGTTGAGCCGCGCGGCGATGCGCGCCTCATCCAGGAACATCTTCACGAAGTCGTCGTTCTCCGTGAGGTGCGGGAGGATCCGCTTCACGACCAGCAGCTTCTCGCCGTCGGGGCCCGGGCGGCGCGCGAGGTAGATCTGCGCCATCCCGCCCGTGGCGAGACGCTTCAGGAGCTGGTACCTGCCATAGGTTTCGATTGACACGGCGACCTGACCGCTCCCCCTGGCCTGCCACCAACCGTGGCCCCGGGGTCCGAACGCGGAGAGGTCCCGAGCGTAAGCGCACAGGACAGAGGGGTCAAACGTCCGAACGACGTTGCGGACCCGACCTGCCGGTTACCGCCGGGCGGCCCGTACCTCGCGGGTCTCCCGCATCAGCGCCTCCAGCTCGTCCAGGTGCCGCTTCAGCACCGGCATCAGCACCGGGGCCACATCCACCCGGTCGAACAGGTCCAGCACCCGGTCCACCTTGCGCTCGATTTCCTGCGCCCGCGCCGGGCTGATGCGGCGGAGCAGCATGTCCGCGCCCGCCTCCATCAACACCCGCGCCACGGCATCCCGGGAAGCGAGCGGTTCTTCTCTCCGCTGCCCCTCGCCCCGGATGACGCGCAGTCCGGGCGCGCGCACCGGCGCGCGGGCCGCGGTCGTCATCGTTCCTTCGGAATCACGGGAGCTCACCGGGTGCCTCCTCGGCAGCAACGGGTACGACCTCAGGGTACACACCGTGAGGGACCCTCCAATTTTCTGGTCATTCGCACAGGCAAGTGCAGACCTGTAGCACCCGGGACTGACATGAACGTCGAGGGCCGGATGACCGGCCCATCGACTGCGCTACACCTCGTGATTGCTCGCCTGCCCTACAGCGCGGCGCACGAGCGGCGGTAGCTGATGGCGATCTTCGCGCCCGGGCCCGGCACGTTGGCGAACACCACGCTGTTGGTGCCGCCGTCGTACGTCCAGCCCGTCGTCACCGGAGCACCATCCACCGTGACGGCCACGGTGCCCGGCTCCGGCACCTCGCTGAGCGGGAAGCGCGTCTGCGCGGAGAAGGCCTTGTCCGCCACCGCGCGCAGCAGCGGCCGGTAGTCCGGGGCGCACACGCTCACCACCTCGCCACCGGTGCGGGCCGTGGCCTCCGCGTAGCGCGTGCCCGCGCCGCCCGCCGTGTCGCAGCCGTCCTCGGGAGGAGCAATCGCGTAGAACGTCGCGCGCTGCGGCTGGTTGACGCCCTTGAGCTGCTGCGCCCATTGCACGTAGGTCTCCACCGCGTCCGGCGAGTGGTCATCCTCGTCGCTGATGAAGAGCACCACCAGCGCGGCCGCATCGCGCAGGAAGCCCGCGTTGCCGTCGCGCGGAAGGCTGGTGCGCGCGTCGTCCACGTTGTCCACGAGCGGCCGGGACAGCGCGCGGCGCATGGCCTCGAAGCCCTCTTCCACCTCGGCGCACTTGCCCACCTGCACGTTGCGCTGCAGCTGCGTCGCCAGGTCCGGCATGCCGCTGTTGAGCAGGCGGTTGAAGCTGTTGTCCGCCGGGAAGAAGCGGCCGGCCTCACCGCCCAGCGCGCCACCCGGGCAGTTGTCCGCCGGGTTCGGCTGGGGCTGCGTCTGGATGCCGGTGGTGGTGACGGCCACGTGCAGATTCACGTTCTTCTCCGCCGCGGTGTTCACGAACGTCGGCACCGCGTCCACCAGTCGCGTCTGCTCCACGGCCATGGAGTCCGTGTTGTCCACCACGAAGAGGACGTCCACCTTGCTCACGTCCTGCTGCACGAAGAGGTCCGTCTTCTCCACGCGCTTGGAGGACTCGCCGATGAGCGGCACCAGCAGCGGCTCCGGCAAGTCGCTCGAGGCCACGTACAGCGGCGACACGTTGAGGCCGTTGACCTGCGCGAAGTACTCCACGCCCACCGTGAAGCCCTCGTTGGGCAGCAGGGTGAAGGGAATGGGGTCCGGCACCTTCTGGAGCGCGAACTCGGAGTCCGTGGTGCCGGGGCCAATCGACACGTTGTCCACCGTCACCGGCGCGGTGCACGCGTTGAGGAAGTTCACCTCCAGCGGCTCGGGCGGGCAGTCGCGGCGCGCCACGCCCCAGTCCAGGTAGCGGCGCGAGGCCACGAGGCACGCGGCCTGCGAGTTGGCCCGCAGCGGCACCAGGATGACCGGGTTGGCCGGGTCCATCTGCTCCACCTGCAGCATGCCGATGAACTGGCCGCCCGCCGGAGGCGACGCGAAGGACACCATGAAGCTGAACCAGTCACCGGGATACATGATGCCGCCGTACAGCGCGCCACCCGGCATGCCGAACACGCCGCCGCCGTCGTCACGCAGCTGGATGTTCTTCACCGGGCACAGGTCCGTGCCCTTGTTCTCCAGCTTCACGCCCAGCACCGCGCCCTGCCCCGGCGGCACCGTCCCGAAGTCCAGCGCCAGCGGGGTGACGGAGAGCTGACACGGCGCGTGCTGCTCCGCCTGGCCGCGGAAGTCCATCTGCACCGTGGCCGCGGAGAAGGCGTTGGTGGTCATCACCAGCGAGCCCATCGCCGCGCCCGCGCGCGTGGGCTCGTAGAACACGGCGATGTTCACTTCCTCGCCGGGCCGCAGCGTGTGCGGCATGGCCATCGGCGTGTGGTTGAACTGCGGCTCGCCGCCCTGGGCCGGCTGCCACGCCAGCGTGTTGAGGGTGAGCGCGCCCGCGTTGGACGAGCCGCAGTTCTTCACGTTGACGATGACGCGCGTCTTCGAGCCGAGCGGCTGCCTGCCGAAGTCATACGAGAGCGGCGACACGCACAGCTCCGCCGCGCCGCCGTAGCCGCGCAGCCCCACCGGCAGCGTCGGGTGGCGGCGGCTCTCCACATGGTAGAGGGCGTTGTCCTGCGCGGCGCCCTGGTGGTCCGGGCTGTAGCGCAGCTGGAAGCCGCGCACCTCGCCGGGCTGGAGCACCAGCGGGAAGCCCGCATTCGCATGGCTGAAGGACGCGTCCTTCCCCTCCAGCGTCAGCTGGGTCACCGTCACCGGCTCGGTGCTGATGTTGTGGATGCGCGACTCGCGGTAGGACTCGCGGTCCACCGGCACCGCGCCGAAGTCCACCATCTCCGGCTCGGCCACGACGGCGCGCTCCAGCGCCTCCGCGGCAATCTGCACCGGGACGTCCGCGCAGCCGCGGCACGGCGACACCGCCAGCGCCACCTGCTTCTTGCCGACGCGCACGGGGCTGAACGTCACCGGCACCTCGTGGCTCTCCCCCGCCGCCAGCGTCACCGGTTCAATCTTGAACTCGTCGCGGTCCGCGCCCACCAGCCGCGGCGTCACCTCCACGGCCATCTCCGTGGGGTTGGCCAGCTTCACCAACAGCGTCTTGGTGGAGTCCGCCTCGATGCGGCCGAAGTCCAGCCGCCGCGGCGACACCTCCGCCCACGCCGCCACGCCCAGGCCGCTGAGCGGAATCTTGAGCAGCGGCTCAATCCGCGTGTCCGAGCGCACCACCAGCATCGCCGGCAGCGCCCCCGGCTTCGGCGGCGCGAAGCGCACCTTCAGGCTGCACGCGCTCCCCGGCTGCAGGCTGTGCGGCCCTTCATGGGTGAACTCCGCCAGGTAGGAGCCCTCGGGCCCTTCCACCCAGATCTCGTTCACGTTGATGCGCGCACGCCCCACGTTGCGCAGCGAGATTTCCGCCTCGCGCGCATCGAAGATGGCCACCTTCTGGAAGTCCACCCCGCCAGGCGTAGCCGTCAGCCGTCCGTCAGCCAGGGACGAACGGTCCCGGTCCGCACACCCGGCCAGCAAGCCCACCACCGCGAGGGCAAGCAAGCCCCAGCGCCCCGTCATGGCTCCCACCCCTTCCCCACAACCATCCATCGCCCATGACCGCCGCTCTCCCCACATGGTGGAGGTCGGACGGATCGGTGGCGAAGCTAGGCACCCACTCCAGGGCGGGCAACCACCCACGGGTGGGAAAACCGGAGCCTCATGGGGGCCCCATGTCCGGTTTCAAATCTTCGGGATTCGCAGTGTCTTGCTGATCATCGCGCTGCCGCTCGCCGCGTACAGCAGGGTGAGCGGGTGCAGCGACACCGGGCCCATATCCCACACCCCGCCGAGCAGGTCCGGACCGATGCGCCCCATCCACGTGGCCGCCGCCAGCACCATGACGAGCGCGAGGCTGGTGGGAATGGGTGTGCCCTCGAAGTACTTCACCTTCCCCGACGCGTCCGCCAGCTCCGCGGAGGTGACGTTGAAGCGCGCCAGCCGGCTGATGCCGCAGGCGACGAAATAGAGGAGCACCGCGACATCCAGCGCGCCGCGCATCCCCACCGCGAAGCCCAGCGCCGCCGGCGCCATGCCGAAGGAGATGACGTCCGCCAGTGAATCCAGGTCCGCCCCCAGGGGCGACTTCTTGTAGCGCCACCGGGCGATGCGCCCGTCGAGGAAGTCCAGGAGCAGCGCCATGGGCATCAGCCCGAAGGCCAGCCACAGCCAGCCCCGCTCCCCGGAGGCCAGGAACTGCATCGCGGCGAGGATGGCCCCCGCTCCCGCGAAGCCGTTGCCCAGCGTCACGAAGTCGGCCAGCACGAACGTGCGGATCATCGAGAAGTGGCGGCGCGGACGGCGGGCACCTTGCGGCTCGGTCGTCATATGCGGGTTCTCCTAGCACACCCGTTCTTCACTGCCCGTCGCCTCGTGCTCGGAAGTCACGTCTGGTACGCTGGGGCGGGAAATTGTCCATTCCCAGAAAACTTTTGACGTTGCGATCCACCCCTCCCTACGCTCGAACACTGTCATGAACTCAACCTCTCCTGCGCCCCATCCGCGCGGAGTGCCCCTGAAAACTCGGAGCACCCGCTGGCAGCTGTCCCTCCTCGCCGGGCTGAGCCTGGCCTTCGTCACCGCGTGCGATGACAAGGAAGATCCGACGGACCCGGATCCCATCCCGACGACGCCTACGTACGAGGCGAAGATCCGCCGCACCGCCCATGGCATCCCCCACATCACGGGCAAGGACATGGGCAGCCTGGGCTATGGCCAGGGCTATGCCTTCGCCCAGAACCATGTCTGTATCCTGGCGGATCAGATCCTCAAGGTGCGCGGCGAGCGCGCCCGCTACCTGGGCCAGGGCGCCGGCAGCCTCTACGCGGGCAGCGACTTCGCGTACCGGCTGCTGGACCTGCCTGCGAAGGCCCGTGCCAGCTTCCCCAACCAGCCGGACGACCTGAAGGCACTGCTCACCGGCTATGCGGCGGGCTTCAACCGCTACGTGTCGGAGACGCCGGCGGCCAGCCTGCCCAAGCCCTGCACGGGCGCGGCCTGGGTGAAGCCCATCACCCCCGAGGACCTGCTGGCGTACCACATCAGCGTGGGCCTGGCGGCCAGCAGCTACCAGCTCATCCTCGCCATCGCCGCGGCCACGCCACCGGCCACGGGCGGCGGCAGCGTGGGCGTCCCGGCGCCGGGCAGCTTCAAGGTGACGCGCCCCGAGATGTCCGAGGTGGGCAGCAACGGCTGGGCCCTGGGCAAGGACAAGTCCGAGGGCGGCCGCGGCATGGTGGTGGCCAACCCGCACTTCCCCTGGGAGGGTGAGCTCAAGCTGTGGGAGAGCCACCTGACGGTGCCGGGCCAGCTGAACGTCTACGGGGTGGGCCTGCTGGGCGTGCCCGCGGTGCTCATCGGCTTCAACGAGAACGTGGCCTGGACGCACACGTTCTCCTCCGGCCAGCGCATGACGCTGTACAAGCTGCCGCTCGCGGCGGGCAAGCCCACCACATACAAGTACGACGGCGGCGAGCGCGAGATGACCGCGCACTCCATCACCATCCAGGTGAAGCTGCCCGAGGGCTCGATCACCAGCGTCACCCGGACGATGTACACGAGCCACTACGGCCCGGTCATCACCGTCCCCGGCCTGCTCGACTGGACCACCCAGCAGGCGTACACCTTCCGCGACGCCAACCTGGAGAACACCGCGCTGACGGCGCAGTTCCTGGGCATGGACAAGGCGAAGAGCTTCGCGGAGTTCAAGAAGGTCTACGAGGACGTCCAGGGCATTCCCTGGGTGAACACCATGGCGGCGGATAAGGACGGCAACGTCTGGTACACGGACGCCACGCCCACGCCCAACCTGAAGGCCGAGGCCATCCAGGCCTGGCGCGCGAGCATCGCCCCCGGCGCAGGCGCGGACCCGCTGGCCGCGGGCGCCTGGTCCCGCCTGGGCCTGGTGCTGCTGGACGGCAGCAACTCGCAGAACGAGTGGCAGACCGACGCCGACACGGCCCGCAGCCCCGGCCTCGTGCCCTTCAGCAAGGTGCCGAAGCTGGACCGCACCGACTTCGTCTTCAACGCCAACGACAGCTACTGGCTGGCCAACCCGAACGCGCCGCTCACGGGCTTCTCGCCCCTGCACGGCCTCGAGGCCTCGGGCCAGAGCCCGCGCACGCGCATGAACGCGGAGCTGCTCATGGAGGTGCGCGCGGACGGCGCGTCCGGTGCGAATGGCAAGTTCAACCGGACCGAGCTGGAGAACGCCATCCTCAGCAACCGCAGCATGACGGCGGAGCTGCTCCGGGACGGCCTGGTCGAGCGCTGCACGGGGAAGACGAACATCACCTACACCAGCGGTACCACCACCAAGACGGTGGACATCAGCGCGGGGTGCACCGTGCTGAAGAACTGGGACGGCCTCTACAACACCAACAGCGTGGGCGCCGTGCTGTTCCGTGAGTTCGCCGCCACCGGCACGAGCGGCACGCACACCAACGGTGGCACGCTCTACGCGGTGCCCTTCGACCCGGCGCACCCCCTCACCACGCCCAACACGCTGGTCCCCGCGCCCGAGACGGGCGCCGACACGGTGCTGTCGCGGCTGGCGCAGGCGGTGGACGCGCTGAACCGCGCGGGCATCGCGGTGGACAAGTCGCTGGGCGAGGTGCAGTACTCGCCGCGCGTCGCCGGCGAGCGCATCCCCATCCACGGTGGCACCGCCTACGACGGCACGGCGAACGTCGTCGGCTACGGCACCTTCAAGTCCACCGCCGAGGAGGCCGCCCCCACCGCCCCGCAGGGCGCGCTCTTCTCCCAGGCGGGCCTCACCGCCAACGGCTACATCGTCAACAACGGCAGCAGCTTCATCATGGCGATGGAGTTCACCGACCAGGGCCCCAAGGGCCGCGCGGTGCTGACGTACAGCGAGAGCAGCGACCCGACCTCGCCGTACTTCGCGGACCAGACGCGCCTGTTCTCCAACAAGGAGTGGCGCCCCATCCTCTTCTCGGACGCGGAAGTCGCCGCCGCGCCGGGCGAGGAAATCACCATCTCCGGTAACTGACGTTTCCCGGGGCCCCGCCGCTTCACTGGCGGGGCCCCGGCCTTGTCGTACCGGCCCCGCGCTTGCGTGGGGCCGCTCGCGATGACGGGCGCCATGCGCCGCCGCGAGCATCCACTCCCCGACATCGCAACCCGCTCCAATACCGACGCCTTCGACGCTGGAAGACGCCGGAGCGGCCTGCTCTGTCCTGCCGCAGATGCCGGCCCCGGGGTCTGATTCCGTCCGCCTACGCCACGCGCACCATGCGCCCCAGAACCGCCCGCCAGCGTCATGCGTTTGCGGGTGAGAGGGGGACCGGGAGCTTCCGGTCTTTTTGCGCGAAGGAGCAGTGAGACGTCATGGGAACTCCGGTCTTCAAGACAGCCATCATCGACAGGGTCTTCTTCCTCCGCTGGGAGGCGCCTCCCAGCCACGAGGAAATCCGGACCGTCTTCACGCAGATGCGGGACGTGTACGAGGAGCTCAAGCCGCCGCTGGTGCTGGTGGCGAGCCTGTCTCCGAAGTCGTCCGTGCCCAACACCGAGCAGCGCCGCCACCTGTCCAACCTCCAGTCGGACGCGCGGCCGCTCTTCTCGGAGATTCACGCCATCGTCGAGGGCAATGACCTGCAGTACAACCTCCAGCGGGTCATCATCTCCGGCATCAACCTCGTCACGCGCACCTACGACGAGGCGTACCACCGCGTGCACAAGCACGCGGACATGGTGGCGCCGTACCTGAGCAAGCGCCTGGGCGTGGACGGCGTGAAGGTCATCAACGAGGCGCGGACGCGCGGCGTGGTGTGAGCTGGGGCCGGCGGGGCTTCAGCGACGCCCGGACGTAGCGGTGGTCGAAGAAGTCCACGTAGAGGTACTCGGGCCACGACACCATGGCGCGTGGCCCGTGCATCACTCCGCGCATCAGCTCGCTCACCATCATCCCCGCCGCGGTGGTGGCGCCCACCACGCACGTGGGCGCGTGCCCCGTGCCCTGGTAGCACGCGTCCATGTACTCCTGGAGCATGTAGCTGCCCAGGTGGGGGATGATGGCCGGCAGGTCGATGCGGCCGTCCGGCAGGATGTAGAGCTCCTCGTAGTGCGGCGCGTCCGGCTGGAAGACGTGCAGCGCCGCGCCGAAGCCCAGCATCAGCCCCGTCATGATGGGCACGCCGCGCGCGCGGCACGCCCGGTGGAGCGCCTGCTTCTCGAGCGCGCCCGCGATGTCGATGACCTCCACCACGTAGTCCACCGGCGGCAGCCCCGCGCCGCCCGCGAGCACCGCCTCCGCCGTGTCTCCGGTGATGCCCTCGTGCACCCGCCGCAGCCGCAGGTCCGGGTGGATGTCCAGGCACATCCGCCCCACCACCTCCACCTTGGACTGGCCCAGCGTGCTCTCGAAGCAGCCCACCTGCCGGTTCATGTTGTGCCGCTCGTACGTGTCGAAGTCCGCGAGCGTGAGGACGCCAATCCCCATCCGGGCCAGGTCCACCGCGCACTGTCCTCCCGCCCCGCCCACGCCCGCGACGAGCACGTGCGTGTGTGAGAGCCGCGTCATCGTTGCAGGACCGATGACACCGAGGTTGCGCTGGAAACGTGGTTCCACCATGGGGCCTCCCGGGTAGCGCTACACCTCCCATGTGCGCCTGTTCCCCTCGGAGGTGCGAGGGCAGAAAAGACTCGGGTGTTCAGCATCCCTTCACGTCCTCCGGTGCTGTCAGGACCCAGGCAGGCGTGCCGTCCTCGGGGACTAATCCGTCCTTGCTGGTTCTTCCCTCCTGTGTTTAGTGGCGCACGCTCATCGCCCCCAGTCCATGCACTGCCGGCGGCCACTCGCTCGCGCGAGGTGCCGCACGGGTGACGTGCCCGCTTCAGTGGTGAAGCAGGCTCGGAAGTCCCGTACCTGGCAGGGCATGTCAGGGGTTCGATCCAGAGTGGGCTTCACACATGAAGCTCACGTCTGGAAAGCACTCCTGGGAATCCAAGGGTTTGGGGGGTGGCTTGGATTCTGCTCGGAGGGCGACACAGCAGGGGAAGCGCCGGGCCGGCGGTCAGCTTCCTCCGAACCCCTTCCGTTGATTCGAGGTCTGTATGCGTTTCTTGTTCATTCTCTGTGTCTCGCTGGCCGGTGTGACGCTGGGTTGTGGTGGTGAGACAGGGCTGGCTGGCCCGTCTGATGAGTCGCTCCCGATTGTTTCCGCGGAGGCCACGCTCCAGGGCGTGGACGCGAAGCAGGCTCCGGCCTGGTCCGACGCGCGCGAGGTGCTGTTCGGCAACGTGGCGCACTACCGCCTGCGGGTTCGCGTGGGCCCGGGCGCGTTCGACTTCATCACCCTCCACCGCGTGGTGCGCGAGGACGGCCCGTGGCGGCCGGCGCGCACGAACCGCTCCGTCTTCATGGTGCACGGCGACGGGTGGGGCTTCGAGGCGGCCTTCCTCTCCAGCGTGGGCTCGGCGCAGGTGCCGGCGGACCGCTCCATCGCCGCCTTCCTGGCGAAGGAGGGCGTGGACGTGTGGGGCATCGACCTGCGGTGGGCAGGGGTGCCGCTGGAGACGCAGGACTTCTCCTTCATGGCGAACTGGACGCTGGGCACGCACGCGCAGGACGTGGGCACGGGCCTCACCGTGGCGCGGGCGCTGCGGCTCATCACCGGGAGCGGTGGCAATGGCTCCATGCACCTGATGGGCTGGAGCCGGGGCGCGGCGGTGGCGTACGCATACATGAACCTGGACGCGAAGCTGCCGCGCGGACTGCGCCAGGTGGATGGCTTCATCCCCGTGGACATGGTGCTGCGCTATGCGCCCCAGGACGCGCAGCAGCAGGTCTTTGCGTGTGAGCGCTACACGGCGCTGAAGGCGGCGCGGCAGTCGGGCCGGGTGGAGGGCGGCCTCCTGGGCCCCGCGCCCGGCGTCACGCTGCAGCTGCTCGGCCAGTTCGCCGCCACGGCGCCCAACGCGCCGTCGCCGCTGCTGCCCGAGGACGTGTTCGGCCCCGGCACCGGCAAGCCCACCAACCGCAAGGCGGCCATCGTCTCCGCGGCGGCCACGGGTGCGCTGCTGGCGCCGCTCAAGGCCATCACCCCGGGCTACCACCTGATGGCCGGCATGCCGGACGCGCTCGGCCTTCCGGAGACGCTGACCTTCACCCGCGAGGCCTACCTCTACGAGTACGCGCAGCGCGCCGCCCCGTACCAGAGCCTCAACGAGGTGGTGGAGACGGAGGCGTGGGCGTGCGGCCTGCCGGTGCCGTACGACGACAACCTCGACAAGGTGAAGGTGCCGGTGCTGTACGTGGGCGCCGCGGGCGGCGTGGGCCGCTATGGCGAGCACACCCTCACGCTGCTGGGCAGCCAGGACGTCACCATCCTCACGGCGCGGACGCTGCCGGAGGCGGCCCGCGCCCTCGACTACGGGCACGCGGACCTGTTCCTCGCGGACGACGCGCAGGAGCGCGTGTGGAAGCCGCTGCTCCAGTGGGTGAAGGCGCACTGAAGCCCGACGAGGGCGGAAAGCTAGTCCGCCTTCCAGAGGCCGTGGCGCCGGGCCCTGCGGCCCAGCGTCACCGGGTCCATGCCCAGCGCCACAGCCGCGCGCCGCAGTACACCGCCGTGGCGCTCCAGCGCCTCGCGGATGAGCTCGCGCTCCACCCGCTCCAGCCGCGCGCGCAGCGAGCCGTCCCCGGCGTGCTCGTTGCGCACCGGCACCGTGGCGCCCAGCACCGGCGGTAGGAGCCGCTGCGTCACCACCTCGCCCGGGCGGGACAGGAGCACGGCGCGCTCCATGACGTTGCGCAACTCGCGCACGTTGCCCGGCCACGCATGGGCGCGGAGCGCGTCCTCCGCGTCTGGAGCGATGCCGCTGGCGGAGCGCTTGAGGACGCGGTTGAACAGCTCCAGGAAGTAGCGCGCCAGCTCGGGCACGTCCTCGGGCCGGTCCCGCAGGGGCGGGATGTCGATGGTGAAGCTGTTGAGCCGGTAGAAGAGGTCCGCGCGGAAGCGGCCGGCGCGCACCTCCTCGCCCAGGTCCTTGTTGCTGGCGGCCACCACGCGCACGTCCACGTGGCGCACCTGGGGACCACCCACCGGGCGCACGTCCCCCGTCTCCAGCACGCGCAGGAGCTTCGCCTGGAGGTTGGGGGTGGTGTTCTCGATTTCGTCCAGGAAGATGGTGCCGCCGTTGGCGAGCACGAACAGGCCCGGGTGGTCCGCCACCGCGCCGGTGAAGGCGCCCTTCACGTGGCCGAACAGCTCGCTCTCCAGCAGCGTCTCCGACAGCGCACCGCAGTCCTGCGCCACCAGCGACACGTCCCCGCGCCCGCTGAGCCGGTGGAGGATGCGCGCCAGCACCTCCTTGCCGGTGCCCGTCTCGCCCTGCAGCAGCACCGCCACGCGGTGGGGCGCCACCAGGCGCACCATCTCCATCACCCGCTGCATGGCCCCGCTGCGAAAGCCCACCTCGTCCGCGCCCCGGCCGCCCGGGGCCGCTGGGAGCGCCTGGCTCAGCGCCCGCTCGCGCAGCAGGTTGCGCTCCAATTCCAGCGCCATGCGCCACTGCTCGGTGCGCACGCCGTGTTCGCGCCCCGCATCCAGCACCGCCTGGCGCAGCGCCTCCGGCGTGGGGTGGGGCCCGGGGGCGCGGAAGATGCGGCCGGCGTTGAAGAGGGCCACCAGCCGCTCCGGGGCGGCGGGCGCGCAGTAGACGATGCGCGAGGCGAGGTCGCTCGGCGGCCCGCCACCGGACACATCCAGCTCCGCGCGGCGCAGGGCCAGCGACTGCACCAGCGCCAGCGCCTGCTCCTCGTCGTGCCCGCACACCAGCAGCGCGGCGGCATCGCCTCGCGTCAGCAGCGTGTGGACCTCGTCGACGTGGGAGGCGAAGTGGGGCGTGGCCTGCCCTTCCATCGCCGCGCGCACCCCGCGGGCCTCCAGCTCGCTGGCGAACGCCACCACCACCTGGATGTGCGTGGTGGTGAGGTAGCGCGCCAGCTTCACGCGGTCCGAGCCCTCGAAGGCGCGGAACACCACCCCGAGCGACGTCACCATCCCGGACGCGTCATGCCGCCACCGCACGTCCCCGAGCACGCGGATGTGCTCTCCCGAGTCGGGCAGCGAGAAGGACAGTTCCACCTCCTCGCCCTCGCGCGGCCCCTCCGAGACGTCACGCGGAGTGGCAACGAGGCCAATGCCCGTGTCGCTGATGTTGACGGCCCAGCACCCATGGAGCGCGGGCTGCGTCACCACCTTCACGTACAACGGCTTGCGCTCGCTTCGAGGAGCGTAGGCGGACACAGGCCGCGTCATGGCTGACGTACTCTACTTCAAAGATGAAGCTCTGACGGGAAATTGCCGCGAAAGAGGATTCAGCACCTATCACTCGCGCGCCGGGTGAGGGCGCGCTTCACCGGGCGGGGCTTCCGACACCCGGCGTGGGTGGGGCAGCCGGGGTGTCCCATTGGAGAGACAATCCCCCGCCAGTAGCGTTTACACCTCGCAGGCGCTGGAATTGAGGGGGAAGTCACCGTGACGATGAGTGCCACCGCGGTCTCCGGCGGCGAGGAGCACGAGCTCGCGCTGCTGTTGGGCGGCCGCTGCCGCCGCTGCGCCGAGAAAATCCCGGGCGGCGCCGTGCTGCGAGGCAGGCCGTGTCCCGGGTGCGGCGAACAGACGCTCCCGAGCCCTGCGGACCGGGAGATGCTGCACCAATTGGCCTCCGAGCGCGCCTCGGCGCGGCTGTGGGTCGCGGTGGCCGTGGTCGCCGTGGCCAGCCTGGCGGCGAGCTGGTTCCCGCTGCTCACGTCCCTGCTGCTGCTGGCCGCGCTCTTCTGGATTCGCGCGACGCTCGTGCAGCCGGCGCTCCAGCTGCTCACGCCCCAGCGCCGGCAGGTGTCGCGCCTGACGTTGCGTCTGGCGGCGGCGTGTTTCCTCGCGGCGTCCATCATGCTGTGTGAGCTGCTCACGTTCGTCCCCGGCTTCGGAGCCCTGGCCAAGGTGGTGCTGAGCACGGGCCAGGTCGCCGCCGCCGGCATCTTCGCGCGCCGCTATCTGGGCTGGCAGACGGAGCGCGAGGCCCGGGGCATCCCCCTGGCGGGCTGGGAGGTGGCGCTGCTCGTGGGCTTCCTGCTGACGCTGCTCGCCTTCACGGCCGCCTCGGTGGCGCTGCTGTGGTGGGTGTTCCAGAAGCTGGGGCTCCTCCAGTCGTTCCTCGCTGCCCCGGTGGGGAGCTGAGCCATGCTCTCGTTCGCACTGATTTCACAGCTCATCGGGCTGAGCAGCGCATCCGGCACGCGCGCGGGAGGAAGCCTGCTGCTGCTGGCGCTGGCCGCGCACTTCCGCTTCCTCGTGCTGCCCGCGGACATGGCCTGGATGGCCACCCCCGAGGCGATGGGCATCTTCGTCACTCTGCTCGCCTTCGAGATGTACACCCAGCGGGACGGGGACCTGCGCATGTTCCTGGGGTCGGCGCAGCTCGCGCTGAGCGCCGGGAGCGGGGCGATGGTGGCGCTCGCGTCGATGGGCGTGCAGACGGGACAGCTGTCTCCGTGGGCGGTGGGCGCCGTGGGCGCGGGCATCGCGGTGGCCACGCTGTCGATGCGGCAGCGGCTGCAGCAGAGCGTGGATCAACTGGAGTCCGAGCTGTTCCACCCGTACCGGTGGCTGATGCGCGCGGAGGACTTCCTGGGCCTGGGCGTGGCCGCGGCAGCCATCCTCTGGGCACCGCTGGCCCTGGCGCTCGTGGGTATCTTCACCGTGGGCTGTGTGGCGGCGGGCATGGTGGCCCGGCGGATGGAGGCGCGCTCGCGGCGGCCATGCCCGGCGGGGTGCGGAGCGTCCATCCGGCAAGAGGCCTCGCGCTGCCCGAAGTGCAAGGCGGATGTGCCCGTGGCGGTGAAGCTGGACCTGCGGCTTGGGGGCCGGGCGCGGGACGTGGTGCGTGGAGCACTGCCCGCGCAGCTGCCCATGTTCCGCGATACCTCCGCGGCGCGAGACGTGCCCGCCGAGGGACTCAGGAAACCCGGCGGGCGCTAATCGAAGGGCCTTCGTCGCCCGCCCCAGCCTCGCCTCCGGGACGCAGTGGCGCTACGGCTTGAAGCCCCTGGGCCACCGGGTCTTCGCGTCGTGCTTCACGTCCTTCAGCTTGGAGGGCAGCCGCACTTCGCGCAGGTCCGCGCCACGGAAGTCTGCATACGTCAACCGGGCCTTCGAGAAGTCGACGCCGTGCAGGTCCGCGCCGTCGAAGCGGCTGGTGGCCAGGTCCGCGCCATCGAAGCGGGCCCCTCGCAGGTTCGCTCCGGTGAACACCGTCCGGCCGCAATCCGCTCTGGAGAAGTTCGCCTCGCGCAGGTCCGCGCGCCGGAAGACGGTGTCGAACAGGTACACCTTCGAGAAGTCCGTACCGGGGAGCCGGGCCTCGGTGAAGTCCAACACCAGCAGCTGGTACCCGCTCAGGTCGAGCCCCGCCAGGTCGACGCCCTGGAGCGGCACGGGGAATTGCTCGCCGTGGACGGCCATGTAGCGCTTGCGCCAGGAGTTCCACCGCTCCGTGCCGCCCTTCACCTCGTTGCGGAGCATCGCGACGGCCTCCTCCCGCGTGGGCAGCAGGAGCTTCATGAGCTCCTGCTCGAAGAGCTGTGTGAACTCCGCGCCCTTGGACTTCAGCTCCGACGCCACGCTGGCCGAGGCCCCCTCCCCCATCACCAGGTGCGTGACCTTCGCATCGGCTCTGCCGGAGACGTCCGCCCCAAGTTCTTTCAGCAACTGCTCGCGGAACACGGGCTTCGCCTCCTTGAAGCGACCGGCGAAGAGAAAGCGCGCGCCCGCGAAGCGCTTCTCGAACAGGCCGGCGGGCCTGCCCATCGCCACGTTCTTCGCCTTCCGGCCCTTTCCGCCCGTGGGCGCGGCACCGGTCTCCGCTTCGAGCAGGAAGGGGACTTCGTCGGAGACCTTCACCGCCTTCAGGGTCTCCACCACCACGCTGCCATCCGGGCCCACCCAGGCCACCGCATCACCGAGCCTCGCGATGGGCCTCGACTCATTCACCAGCGCCTCGGACCGCGCATCCTCCGTGTCGGGTTCGAGCCAGCGCGCCTTCGCCGGGTCAGCGACGTCCGCGATGAGCAGCCGCCCCAGCGAGTCCGCCACCGCGACGCGCGCATCCCCCACGAAGGCCAGCTGTCCCAGGCAGGCGTCGTGGCGTTCGAGCCGGCTCACCGTCTCGCCGCTGCGCGGGTCCACGAGGAGCAGCGCGCATTCCGCATCGTCGCGCTCGCTGTCGGCCACGCTGACCGCAATCCAGCCACGCGGCGAGACGGCCAGCCCCTGCACGCTCACACCGGACGCGGCGTCTCCCAGGGCGAGGTCGCGTATCAGCTCCGGCGTCTTCCCCAGCCGCCACAGGTGCAGCGCGTTGTCTGCGGTGACCAGCCACGCGTCCTTCGGGCCGAAGGCACAGGCCTGCACCTGCGCCTTGTGCAGGAGGTCCGCCTTGAGGAGACCGCGCTTCAGCGCCCACACCTGGACGGTTCCCTGGGCCGGCGCGGCGAGCAGCGTCTCGTCCCGGGAGATGGCGAGCGGACCCGAGGCGTAGCTGGAGAGCTGGAAGGCCTCGCCCACCCCCGCGTCGAGCGACTTCCCGACGAAGATGGAATCGTAGTCGAGCCGCACCAGCACACCGGACGACAGGCCCTTCGCGTCCGTGGGAGGAAACCCCGCTTCAATCTCCGTCCGCTTCCCGGTGTCGAGCTTCCACGACACACAGGAGGAGCTCGACGTGGCGACGACGGAGCTCGGGGTGAGGGCCAGTCCGAGAATCGGCGACGGCGCGGCCTCCCCGACTCGCGATGCGCCATCCACCGCCGACCACACGCTCAGCGCGCCCGAGGTAGAGCCGGTGGCGAGCCACTGGCCATCCGGAGAGAGCGCGGTGACTGAGCCCTGTGCGTGCCGTTTGGGCACGTCGATGGCCGGCCCCTCGTCGCCGTCCGGGACACTCCACGAGCGCAGCCGGTGCTCATTGCCGAGCGAGAACGCGCGCGTGCCATCCGCGGAGAAGGCGACCCAGCGGCAGCCGGCGTTGCCCCCCACCTTGAACGTGTGACGGGCCACGAAGTGCGACACCGGCTTGAAGCCCTTCACGGCCCACAGCTCCACCTTCCCGGTGCCGTGGCCGACGAGCAGGTGCTCTCCCGAGGGAGAGAACGCGAGGGCGAGGACCTTGTTGCTCTTGCGCTTTGCCCGCTCCTCGCCGGTATGTGCGTCGAACAGCCGGACCGTCCCCTTCGATGACCCGGTCGCCAGGAGCGCTCCGTCCGCGCTGAACGCGACGGCGTAGAGGTCTCCGTCAGTCTCCTCGAGCTCGTGGAGGACGGTGGAGCGTCTGGCATCACGAACCTGCGCCCTGGGGCCTTCGATGCTGACGAACAGGGACCGGTCCCGGTTCATCGCGGCCAGATGGAGAGCCTGCGGGCCCGTGAGCGTCCACGCCGGCTTGCCCCTGGCGGAGCTGCGACGGATGAGCCCCCAGCCCCCGAGCAGGACATCGCCCCCCGGCAGCGAGTGGACCACGCGCACGCTGCCATCGACTTCCCGCTGCTCGACCCGCGCGCCACTCGCCACGTCGAAGGACACCAGGCGGGAGGTGGCACTGCCAGGAAGGACGGCCCACAGCAGGCGCGAATCGGGAGAGAAGTCGACTCCGGCGAACTGTCCGGGGGTGTTGAAGGGCGTGGCGCCGTAGGCGCGTCGGGCAGTCATCGTGCAATCGAATATACAACTGCCGCACGCCAGCCCATCATCCTGCCGAGCAGGCGCCCTTCTCCGACACGGCGCACGACTTGCGGCGTATTCGCAGACTCCGGCAGTCGAAGAAGCCACACGCCCCTCCCCCGGACGGGGCCGCTCCTGGCATGCTGCGGAGACGCCCATGTCCCCGGCCCACGGCACCTCTCCCACTCCCGACAGCGGCCCCGTGCTCCGGGTGGCGCAGGTCGTCCCGCGCACCGAGGCGGAAGGGCCGGGCGTGCGCTTCTCCATCTGGGTCCAGGGCTGTGCCCTGCGCTGCCCGGGCTGCTGCAACCCGGAGATGTTCGCCTTCGAGCGCGGCACCGTGATGACGGTGGAGTCCCTCGCCGCGCGCATCCTCGCCATCCCCGGCATCGAGGGCCTCAGCCTCCTGGGCGGCGAGCCCACCGCCCAGGCCGGCCCCGCCGCCGACCTCTGCGAGCGCGTCCGCGCCGCGGGCTTGAGCGTCATGGTCTTCACCGGCCACACGCTCGCGGAGCTCGAGGCCCAGGCAAACCCCGACGTGGAGCGCCTGCTGCGCACCGTGGACCTGCTGGTGGACGGCCGCTTCGAGAAGGACCAACCGGAGACGCAGCGGCGCTGGATTGGCTCGCGCAACCAGGTCATGCACTTCCTCACCGGGCGCTACTTCCCGGACGAGCCCCAATTCACCGCCCCCAACACGGCGGAGATGCACCTCGTCGAGGGGAAGCTCGTCATCAACGGCTGGCCCGAGCTCGCCAACCGGCTCCGTCCATGATTCGCGTCTCCACCGCCGAGCACGAATTGCTCACGCTCGCCCGCGCCATCATCGGCCTGGGACAGTACACCCCCGTCGAGGACCTCCTCCGCGACAGGCACACCACCGTCCCCGAGCGCCTCAGCCCCGGTGCGATGCACGCCCTGCGCGACACCCTCTCCAAGGGCGCCGTCCTCACCCTCGCCCGCTGCGGTGGCTGGCGCGGGCAGCGCTACCTCGACGGCGGGCAGGAGCGCTCCGCCCGGCTCTGGGAGCGGCACCCGCCGCCCGCGCTCCACTTCTCCGCCCTGTGCTTCCAGACGCTGCGCTGGATGCTGGAGCAGCCGCTCGTGAAGCACGGGTGCAAGTCGCTCGACGTCGAAGGTGGCCTCACGCTCGCGGACGAGCTCTTCCTCTTCCTCTGCGGCCGCCTCGTGGCCGGCACGCCCTGCGCGAAGGCCGTGGGCGAGCAGGCCCTCTTCCGGCGCTCCGTCCTCTGCTGGCTCGGCGTCCCCGAGTTGTTCGGCGCCGCGACTCCGAAGCTCACCTCCGCCTCCTTCGCGCCGCTGCTCGCGGACGGCGGCTGGCTGCTGGAGGCCCTGCGCGTGGAGCTCGCGCACCGCTGGCGCCGCCTCGAGGAGTCCAAGCGCTTCATCCACGAGCCCGAGGCGCTGGTGGCCCGGGGCACCGCGCAGGAGGCCGTGCTGTCCGCGTTCCTCGACGCCGTGGACGCCGCCGGACGTCGAGACCTCGCCGGCTTCCTGCTGGAGGCCGGACGCCCCCTGCTGGAGCAGCCCGCGTCTCGCTGGGTGGAGGGCCTGTCCCTCACCGCGTCCCTGGGCCTGCGCGCCGCGGCCGCCCGTGCGGCGGGGGGCTATCTCCGCGCGCTGGGCCGGCTCGCGCGCTGGGACGCGGACCACCGCGCGGTGCGCTTCTTCGACGACGGCTATGACGCCGCCCAGCTCCTGCTCTCCGAGTGGAGCGCCTTCGGCGAGGCCGGCTTCCGCCGCGCCGCGGACCTGGAGCGGGAGCTGTCCTCGTCCCTCACGACCGCCAGCGCGATTCCAGCTACCCTTCCCCCTTCCTCTGCCGGGAGCGCCCCATGAGCCGCGCCTACCGAGTCTCCGTCTCCGAGTCCCTCAACCGCGTGGTGCAGGCCGAGGATGGCCTCTGCTCCAAGCTGGAGCTGCTCCCCCTGCTGTCCCGCGAGGAGCTGGCCGGCCTGCTCGCGGCGGAGCTGGAGGGCCGTGGCTTCACCCGTGACGGCGACGTGGCGGTGCGCACGGAGTCGGACGGCGTGCGCATCGCCGTGGACGTCACCACCGGAGACGTCAGCATCACCCTCGCCGACCAGGCCGACGTGAAGCTGACGGCCCGGGGCGAGCTGACCGTGGCCAATCCCGGCGACATGAAGGAGGCCGAGGTCAAGGCGCGGGAGAAGGCGCGAAGCCGCCTGGAGGACGAGGCGAAGGACGCCTCCGAGCGCCTGCGCGAGCAGGTGACACGCCGCCTCGAGGGCCGGCTGAGGGACCTCAAGTCGGAGCTGGACGCCGTGTCGAACAAGGTGACGGCCGACGCGCTGAAGGTGCGAGCGGGGCAGCTCGGCACCGTGGAGGAGATTCACGAGGACGCGGCCACCGGCTCGCTCACCATCAAGGTCCGCGTATGAGCCAGCGTATCGCCGAGGACACGCTCCCCACCGAGCTGTCTCCGTTCGCCGCCGTCGAGGCCGCCTACCCCGCCGAGCTGAACCGCGTCAGCGAGGCGCTGCTGCGCGGGCTGCCGGTGATGATTGAGGCCGACAAGGAGCTGACGCCCTTCTTCTACAAGTGCCTGCGCGACAGGCTGAAGAAGGACGGCAAGCAGTTCCTCTACCTGGACGGCCGCGCCGCGCAGGAGCCGCCTCCGGGCATGCCCGCGCCGAGCATGATGGCCACGCTCATCGGCCAGCTCCGGGACGCGGTGCGCGGCGCCGTGCGCGAGCGCATCGTCGTGCTGCCCCACCTGGACCTGCTCACCACCAGCAGCGGCGGCCTCACCTCCGAGGCGCGCGAGGTCATCCCCCTCCTGTACGAGAACCCGGAGATGGTCTGGGTCGGCTTCAAGGACCCGTCCTTCCCCGTGCCGCGCGTCATCGAGAACCTCTTCCCGCACAAGGAGAGCATCCTCGGGGTGAGCCGCGACAGGCTCCGCTACCTCATCACCCAGCGCGAGAGCCGCAAGTTCGGCCGGGGCCTCCAGCCCTACGCGCTCTACAAGCACGTCTCCGGCGTCAACGCCGTGCGCCTGCGCCGGCTGCTCGGCGCGATTACCGGCGAGGACTACCCCGCGGACCCGAGGCCCGCGTACGCGCAGCTCCGCTCCGCCACACTCAGCGGCAACCTGAGCGTGCCGGACATGGACCTGAACGCGGACATCGGCGGCTACGCCAAGGTGAAGCAGCGGCTCCAGCAGGAAATCCTGGACGTGCTCGCGCACAAGGACACGCTGAACGACCCGGAGGCGGTGAAGCGCGTGGAGGCGCTGCTGCCGCGCGGGATGATTTTCTGGGGCCCACCGGGCACGGGCAAGACGCTGTTCGCCAAGGCCATGGCCTCGTCGCTCGGCGCGGCGGTGCAGGTGGTGAGCGGTCCGGAGCTGAAGAGCCGCTGGGTGGGCGAGAGCGAGGAGAACCTCCGCCAGATTTTCGTCCGCGCCCGGCAGGCGGCGCCCAGCATCATCGTCTTCGACGAGCTGGACTCCTTCGCGGCGGCGCGCGGCACCTTCACCGGCTCCGGCGTGGAGCACTCCATGGTGAACCAGCTCCTCACGGAGATGGACGGCTTCCGCAAGGAGGAGCTGGTCTTCGTGGTGGGCACCACCAACTTCGTGGAGTCGCTGGACCCGGCGCTGCTGCGCCCCGGCCGCTTCGAGTTCCAGCTGTGCATCCCCTACCCCAACAGCGCGGACCGCCGCGCCATCCTGTCCATCTACGACAAGAAGCTGGGCCTGGGGATGACGGAGCGCGCGCTGGACTACGCGGTGAAGCGCACGGGTGACCTGGTGGAGGGCACCGGCACGCGCTTCTCCGGTGACCACATCCAGGCGCTGTGCCGGGCGCTCGCGCGTCGGCGGCTGCGCGAGGGCTCGCACGCGCCCACCGAGGCGGTGGACGTGGAGAAGGCCCTCACGGACTTCCTCGACCGGCCGGAGCTCACGCCCTTGGAGGAGAAGGTGGTGGCCACGCACGAGGCCGGCCACGCGGTGTGCGCCCTCTTCTGCCCGCATGCGCCCGCCATCGACCGCATCAGCATCCGCGGGGACCTCGCGGGCTCGCTCGGCTTCGTGCAGTACGCGGACCCCGCGCACCGCTACGTCGTCACGCGCGGGCAGATGCTCGACAGCATCTGCATGCTCTTCGGCGGCCGCGAGGCGGAGTCGCTGCTGCTGGACGACCTCTCCATGGGCAGCGCGCACGACTTGCAGCGCGCCACGGAGATGGCGCGCGAGCTGGTGGAGGAACTGGGCATGGGCGGCGACGGCGTGCCGGTGCGCCGCTTCGATGCGCCGGGACGGAACTCCGAGCGGCACGCCCTCTCCGACGCCACGCGCGGCACGCTGGAGGCCGCGGTGCAGGAGGTGCTGGAGGTGCAGCGCGCCCGGGCCCGCGACATCCTCCGCCGCGAGAAGGACCGGCTCGTGGCGCTGAGGGATTTGCTCATCGAACGCAAGGTGTTGGACCGCGAGGCCTTCACCCACCTGGCGCCCGCGTCGGCAGCGCCGAAGAAGAAGGAGCCCGCCCTTGGCTAGCCTCATCCTCCGCCTCCAGGTGGACCCCGCGACGGGCCGCAAGGACGTCGTCATCCAGTACGAGAGCGACTCGGACGCGCTGCCCATGGAGCACGAGGAGGAGCACCGCCGCCTCGTGGACAAGCTCATCGCCGGCGGCACGCTCAAGGCCTCCGAGCTGGGCCGCGTCATCGTCAAGCGCGACACTCCGGCCGGACAGGCCGCGGAGCCCTCGTCCTCGGCCGAGGAGACTTCCGGAAAGGTGGGCCAGAAGGCCTGATGTCCACGCTCGTCTTCCCCAGTGAGGAAGCGCTGCAGCTCGCGCTCACCTCCGGACTCGTCCCTTCCGAAGTGCAGGCCTCACCGGCGCGCTACCGCCGCACCGCCGAGGGTGCGCTCCACGTCACCCCGGAGTCGCCCCTCACGAAGGCGGCGCTCAAGGGGCTGACCTCGCTCGGCGTCGGCGTGGAGGACGCGGAGTCCGGCCGCGCGGCCCCGGTGCTCTGCTGGGCGGAGCTGCTCCGCCCGCGCCGCATCCCCGTCGACGCGGCGCCCGGCGGCCCGGTGCTCTTCGTGCCGGCGAGCGCGAACGCGCTGCTGCCCCTGGCGGGAGAGATGCTGCGGCTGGGCTGTGACAGGCAGGAGGTCTGCCTCGCCGGAAGCGCCCGGGGCGACAGCCGGAGGGCCCTGCTGCGCGCGGTGGCGCCGCCGTACTTCACCCTGACCGGCGCGCTGGACCACACGGGGGGCCTGCGCGCCTTCGTACCCGCGGTGCCCGGACAGCACTCCGTCTGGGTGGAGCTGGGCCACTCGCATCCGCTCGCGCGCACGCTCCAGCCCGCGAAGGGGACGCTGCTGCTCATTCCCGGTGACGGGCGCTGGCAGACGGCGCCGGACGGGCCGTGGACGGACCTGTACCAGCTCACCGACCTGCGCCTCCCCGAGCCGGCGGAGGAATGGAAGGCCGAGGCCGCGCCCGGGCGACTCTCGGTGCCCCTGCGCCTCACGCGCGCCGCGCGCACGGAGCCCGCGAGCCTGTGGGTGCTCCGCGACAACGCGCGGGCCCAGGTGGAGTCGCTCGTCCACACGCTGCCCGAGGCGCTGCTGGCCCAGCTCCGCTTCGCGGTGGCCGGGCCGCCGGACGCGCCGTGCATCGTCCTGCGGGCGAGGGCGGGCCGCGAGCGGCCACCGGAGCTGGGCCTGTCCGGCATGGCCTACGCGCCGCTGCCGCAGCTCGCGGACCTGTACCTGCCGTGTGACGGGTTGCTGGAGCCCCCCGTGCGGCGCGACAGGCTGCGCGCGCTGCTCACCCCCGAGCGCGACACCGTGACGTGGCTGCACCCCACGGGCAACGGGGCATTCCGCGCCGAGCGCCTGCCCGAGTCCGCCTTCCATCCGCTCGACGCCTGGGTGGACTACGTGGTGGACACGGGCACCGCCGCGCTGGTGCCCTGGGTGCGCGGAGTGACGTTCGACTTCGAGGCCTTCGAGGCCGCCGCGGGCGAGTGGCAGTCCTCCGCCCCGGAGAAGGCTGAAGAGGAAGACGAGAAGGACGCCAGGTCGTCCCGTCGCTCGCGCCGCGTCGCCGCGCCGCAACCGGCCGAGCCCGCTGAAGCGGCGACCCGCAACGTGAGGCGCGCCACGGAGGCGGCGACCCCGGGCGCGAGGCTGGCCCCGCTCACGCCCGCGCAGCTGGGCGCCGCGGAGCAGGAACTGGCGAAGCTGGAGAAGTCCTTCCTCGCGCTCGACGCACCGGCGGACTCCGCCGAGCGGCGGCGGCTCTGGGTCCGCATGGCGGAGCTGAATGGCCAGCTCGGGCGCAGGCGCGACGCGGGCCTGTGCTGGACACGGGCGCTCTGGGAGAGCGCGGGCCCCGAGGCCGCCGAGCTGGCCTCGCGCTGGGCCGAGGCCGAGACGGTCGGCGCGCCCTCCACCGCCGAGCTGCTCTCGCGCGCGACGCCCTCGGACGACGACGTGCGGGCGCTCGCCAGCAGCCTGGCGCGCGCGGTGCTGGCGCCCGGAGGGCAGACGCCCGGTGACGTGCCCTCGCTCCAGCGCTGGTTGGACAGGCACGACGCAGCGCTCGACGTGCGCTCGCTGTGGCTGGCGCGGGCCTCGCTGGACCGGCTCGCGGGCGGAGACCCGCTCGGGCTGGCGCGGGCGGGAGACCGGCTGCTGGAGATGCTCCAGCGCGGACTCTCCCTGGCGCGCGACGTGCCCCGCTTCCTGCGCGCCGGCACCGACGCGACGCACGCGCCCCGGCTGGGAGCGCAACTGGAGGCCATGCAGGAGCGCTTCGAGCGCACCACGCGCCGCCGCTCCTCCATCGAGGCCCCGCCCGTCCTCACGCAGGCCTACGTCCGCTTCGTCTTCGCCTGCGGGCTGGCGCGGCTGGGACAGGCGGACCGGGCTCGGGCGCTCGCGGTCTCCGCGATGGAGGCACTCGACGCGACGGAGCCCATCCACGGCTTCCTCTCGCGGGCCTACGGCGCGCGCGTGGCACAGGCGTTGGAAGGACAGGCACCGGAGACGCCGCTGCCGCCGGACATCGCCGCGGAGCTGAACGCGCTGAACACCTTCCAGCGGTACAAGGTGGACCGGCTGCGGCAGTCCTCCGCGCTGCTGGAACCCAGCGAGCGGCTGGACCCCGCGCGGGCCTTCGGACGCGGCGCACGCGACCTGCGCGGCGAGGAGTTCGCGGCGCTGCGAGACATCCGGGACCCTGGCAAGGTGGCGGCCGAGGTGGAGGCGCTCACCTCCCGCGCCACCGCGCCGAAGCTGGCCGCTCCCGAGCGCCAGCGGCTGCTGGGAGGGCTGCTGGACACGCTCCCCCGGCTTCCCCCGGCGCGCGCGCTGCCGCTGTTGGACAGGCTGGTGGGGGCGCTGGAAGGGCTCCCCGGCGAGGTCCAGGGACAGCTATTGGGTGACGCGCTCTCGCTCGCGGCCCTCTTCGGCCGGGCGGACCGGGCGACGGCGCTGGCGGGCCGCCTGCGCAAGGTGCTGGCGGGGCTGCCTCCCGAGTCCCCCGCGTGGGGTCAGGGCCTGCTGGGCGTGAGCCTGCGCGGCCTGCGCCGGGTGGGCCTGTCCCGCGAGGCGCGCGAATTGGTGGACGCGACGCAGGGGCTCCTCGCGAAGCCGAAGACGCCGCTGCCGGCGCAGCTCGGCGTGGCCGCGGGCCTGGCGATGCTGGGACGCACCGAGGAGGCCCTGCCCGTGTTCGACCGGGCCTTCGACTCGCTCTCCGCGGCGAAGGGTGCGCTGCCGGAGCGGCTGGCGCTGACGCGGAGCCTGGCGGGCGCGCTGGCGCACGCGCCGGTGGACGTCGCGCTGCCCGGGCTGGCGCGGCTGTCGGAGCAACTGCCGAACGTGACGGACAGCTACAACACGAACAGCCACTTCTGCCTCTCCGTGGTGGAGCTCGCGGACGCGCTGGTGCTGGGCCACGTGGAAGTGGGCCAGGGCAGCGGTGAGCGGGCGCGGAGCTGGCTGGACGAGGACGAATTCCTGGTGCGACGGCGCATCCATCGGGAGCTGGAGGAGCGCACAACATGAGCAGTCTGCCCCGGCGCGAAGCGTCACCCGCCGTCGACCCCATCAGCGAGCTGTCCTTCGACGCGCTCTCACGCGAGGCCCACGCCTTGCGCGACCGGCTGAACCGCTTCCGGCTCGCGCTGGGCCGGCACTTCGTGGGCAAGCAGGACCTGGTGGACCTGATGACCGTGGCGGCGGTGGCGCAGGAGCCGCTGCTGCTCGTGGGCCCTCCGGGCACCGCGAAGTCGGACCTGGTGCTCAAGTTCCGGGACGCGCTGCGCATCCCCAACGAGGACTACTTCGAGTACCTCCTGACGCGCTTCACCGAGCCGTCGGAAGTCCTGGGCCCCATCGACATCAACCTGCTCCGCCAGGGTCGCTACATCCGGCGCGAGGGCGGCAAGCTGCCCACCGCGCGGCTCGTCTTCCTGGACGAGGTCTTCAAGGCCAGCTCCGCCATCCTCAACGCGCTGCTCACTGTCATCAACGAGCGCAAGTTCTACCAGGACGGCGCGCCCCAGCCGGTGCGCCTGAAGGTCCTCTTCGCCGCCACCAACGAGCTGCCCGAGCACGCGGAGCTGGGCGCGCTCAAGGACCGCTTCTGCCTCAAGGCCGCATGCCGCCCGGTGCAGGACCGCTACTTCCTGGAGCTGCTCGACTCCGGCCTGGACTCGCAGACCCACCGCGAGATGAACCAGAAGCCGTGGGCGGAGGGGCACGCCTCGCTGGACGACGTGCTCAAGACGCACCGCTACCTGACGCTGATGATGGGCAAGCGCGAGACAGGCCCGGACGGGCGCGAGCTGCGAGACCGCGACCTCTTCTTCCGCGACGAGCTGCTGCGCGAGTTCCGCCGCGTGGTGCAGACGCTGACGCGCGAGGACGGCGTCTTCATCAGCGACCGCAAGCTGGTGAAGCTCTACCGGCTGCTGCGCACCCGCGCGTGGATCTTCCACGGCGGCGCGGTGGAGCGGCAGGACCTCCAGCTCCTCTCCTACCTGGGCGAGAGCCGCGAGGAGATTGACCTGCTGGAGGAGAAGGTGCCCCGGCTGCTGGGGCTCACCTGACGCCGGGGTCCATCGACTCAGACGTCGAGAGCCTCGCGTTTGGCTTCGCGAGGCAGCAGGCCGAGGAACTCGTAGATGAAGGCGCCTTCGTCGGTGACGTCGACGGTGCAGGCGCCCGCGCGCGAGAGCTCCTCGAGGACCTCCTTGGCTTCGGTGAAGGAGAGGTCACTCTCGGTCGCGACCTCGGCGATGGTGACGCGGCCACCATGCTGTTTGGCGCAGGCGAGGACCGCCTTCTCGAGGTCGCGAGGGGACCTGGCGGGGAGCTGTTCCACGGCGAGCCGCTCCCGCAGCTCCGGCGGCAGCTTCGCGCGCCGTGCGGCACGGATGAGCGCCGCGCCTCCAAGGAGGGAGAGGGTGGCGAGCACGAACCCCATGGCCGAGTTGTCCGTCGTGCCCTTGCGCAGGTTGTCGATTTCCGCGCCGTAACCGATGAGCCCGAAGACGACGAGAAACCAACCGGCGATACTCCTCATGCGCCCCTCACTGCGATGGGTCGGACCATCCGTCCCCGTGCCATTTCATAGCAGAAGATTCCGTTCCGCCACCGACGCCGTGTCACGCGCGCCATCGCCATCTCGAAGGTCCGCGTGCGGCTGATAGACTGCGCCGCCCCCACTGAGCGTGTGATGGGGCCGGGACTCGCGTCCCCACCTGAACGAACACCCATGAGCGCGGAGCTGCGAGGACCCCAGGATGCGGAGCGGTGGCTGTGCGCCGGGCTGTGCCTTGCCCGGCAGGAAGGCCCCAGCCCGGAGTCGCTGACGGCCTCCGTCCCGTGGCTGCTGGCCACCCTCGCCGAGCTCCCGGACCTGCCCCCTCCAGCCCTCGTCGCCGACCTCGGGCGGCTCGTCGCGGGCGTGCCGCTCTCCCCCACCCTGCCCGTCCCGGACACGCTGCCCCGGCTGCGCGCCGCCGTGCGCGCCTACGACGACCACGTGCTGGCGCGACTGGCCGCCGAGCCCCACCTGGACGCCGTGTCCTCCGCCCTGGCCCGTCTGCCCGAGCCGCTCCGCCCCCGCGGCGTGGCCTTCCTCGCCGCGCGCGTGCTGACACGGCTCGGCTTCACGGGGGGCACCGCCCTGAGTCCGGCACTGGCGCGACGCGTCCTGGAGCGTCCTCCGGGCGAGTTGCTGCACGCGGGCTACGCGGCGCTGCGCGAGCCCGGAGCCGGCGCCGCGCTGGAGCGGCTGGCCGAGGGCTACGAGGCGCTGGCGAGCGCGGCCCGCCGGGCGCAGGCGCTCCTCGGCGACACGGAGGCCTTCACGCTGGAGAACCTGGAGCACCTCCAGGGAAAGGCACAGCGCCTCGCGCTGGAGCAGGCGGTGGAGGCCGCGGAGGCGCTGTCGCGCACGCTGCCGCCGAAGCTGCGCGCGCGCCCCGTCTCCTCCGGTCCCACCCCGACGACGCTGGAGGACGAGGCCGCCTTCCCGCAGGGCGGCTTCGCATCCGTGTCCAACGTCGGCAGCCTGGAGAACCTCGTCACCTCCGAGCTGGTCTACATGGAGGACGAGCCCACCCTGGACCTGTTCGACGTGCGCTACGTGGAGGGCGAGCTGCTCTACTACACGCGCGACGAGAGCGTCGCGGTGCGGCGGCGCCGCGTCATCACCTTCGCCCTGCTGCCGGGCCTGGTGGACGCGCGGGTGAAGGACGCGGGCGTGCGCTGGCAGCGCGCCGTGGTGTTGCTGGGGCAGGTGCTGTGCCTCGTGCGCCGGCTCTCCACGTGGCTCACGGCCGAGGACCTCCGCTTCCGCGTCGTCTTCGTCCAGGACGACAAGGGCCAGTCCCCCCTGGAGGCGGAGCGCGGCCTGTGTGAGTTGCTCCTGCGCGAGTGGCGCGAGCGGGGCACCGCCGAGGTGCTCACCGCCGCGGACCTGGACGCCGTCCTCTCCGAGGCGTCGGCGGCCACGAAGCGCTCCCGGGTGGACGTGCTCCTCGTGGATGCGGCACGTCGGGCCTCGCATGACACGCTAGAACCCGACGCCCGGGTGGGCCTCCAGGTGGTGGACCTGAGCGGGCCGTCCCCCTACGTGCGCGTCCTGGGAGGCAAGGCCGGCGTGCCCGGGCCCACGGAGGGCACCCCGCCCGAGTCCCCCTGGGAGGCCTGGACTGGCGCGACGCTTGAGCTTGCGCGGAGCCTTCTCTAGCGTCCGGTCCGGGACGCGCCACGATGGCGCGCGGAGGACGTCCATGCCGCGGTACGAGTTCAAGGAAGGCAGCTCCAACAAGTTCTGGGAGATCTCCCTCACGGGGACCTCTTTCACCACGCGCTGGGGCCGCATCGGCACGGACGGCCAGGAGAAGACGCAGTCCTTCAGCGACACGGCCACCGCGAAGAAGGAGTACGACAAGCTCGTCCGCGAGAAGGAGAAGAAGGGCTACGAGCTCGTCGGCGACGGCGAGGGCGGTGACGACGGTGACGGCGAGGCGGGCGAGAGCGCCTCCAACCCGGAGCTGGAGGCCACCATCTTCTCCAACCCGGACAACGCGGACGCGTACCTCGTCTACGGCGACTGGCTCCAGCGCCAGGGCGACCCGCGCGGTGAGCTCATCGCCCTCCAGCACGCGGCGCTCCAGGCGAGCGGCGACGAGGCCGCCAACCTCAAGAAGCAGATTGCGAAGCACCTCAAGAGCTTCAAGGACGCGCTGCTCGGGGACCTGGCAGACGCGGTGGACGAGGAGGAGCTGAAGGTGGAGTGGCACCTGGGCTTCATCCGGACCGCGCGGGTGGGACAGAAGGACTACGACTCCGACCGCGACATCGCGGAGCTGGTGAAGACGCTGCTCGCCCATCCGTCGGCGCGCTTCATCCGCGGGCTCACCCTCGGCATGGCGCACTTCGATGACGAGAACGACTACGCCGACGTCATCGAGGGCCTCGCGGAGGTGCTCACCGAGCAGGGCGGCTCGAAGACGCTGCAGGACCTGTTCATCGGCGACTTCGAGTACCCGGACGACACGGAGATCTCCTGGTCCCACCTCCATGACCTCTCGCCCGTCCTCAAGCTGCTCCCCAACCTGCGCTCACTGCGCCTGCGCGGCGGCTCCGCGGAGCTGGGGAACATCGACCTGCCGGAGCTGCGCGAGTTCACCATCGAGACGGGCGGCCTGCCCCTGGCCGCGTTGAAGTCCATCGCCGCCGCGAAGTGGCCGAAGCTGGAGCGGCTGGAGGTCTGGTTCGGTCAGGAAAACTACGGCGGCGAGGGAGGCGTGGAGGACATCCAGCCCATCCTCGACGGCAAGGGCCTGCCCAACCTCAAGGCGCTGGGCCTGTGCAACGCGGAGTTCGTCGACGAGCTCTGCAAGGTGCTGCCGAAGACGAAGGTGCTGCCGCGACTGGAGCGGCTGGACCTCTCGCAAGGCACGATGTCCGACGAGGGCGCGCGCATCCTCGCGGAGAGCGCGGCGGCCTTCGCCCACCTCAAGCACCTGGACTTCACCCGGAACACGCTCACCGACGAGGGCGAGCGCGCGGTGGCGAAGCTGTGCCCCAGCGTGAGCGCTGGCAACCAGCGCGAGTTCGACGAGGACTACCGCTACTCGGCGGTCGGCGAGTAGCGCCCCATGCCACGCGTCGGGAGCGCCTCCAACCCGGAGCTCGAAGCCGCCATCCTCCGGAACCCGGAGGACGCGGACGCGTACCTCGTCTACGGCGACTGGCTCCAGCGCCAGGGCGACCCGCGTGGCGAGCTGATGGCCCTCCAGCACGCGAGGCTGGGCGCCCGGGGCGACGAGGCCCGGGCGCTCGAGGAGCAGCAGTCCGCGCTCTTCGAGGAGCATCGAGACGTGTTGCTCGGGGACCTGGCGGACGCACTGGACGAAGCCGGGCTCGAGGACGACCTCCAGCTCGAGTGGCACCTGGGCTTCATCCGCACCGCGCGGGTGGGCCAGAAGGACCCATACTCCGGCCGGGACATCGCCGCGCTGGTGAAGCAGTTGCTCACCCACCCTTCCGCGCGCTTCCTCCAGGGGCTCACCCTCGGCATGGCGAGCTTCGAGCCCCCGAACGACTACAGCGCCATCATCGAGGCCCTCCTCGAGGTCTGGCGCGAGCGGGGCGGCTCGAAGACCTTGCACAGCCTGTTCATCGGCGACTTCGTGTACTCGCAAGACGCGGACATCTCCGCGTCCTTCCTCGGCGACATCTCGCCCCTCTACGCGCTGCTGCCCGGCCTGCGCTCGCTGCGCCTGCGCGGCGCCTCCGTGGAGCTGGGGAACATCGACCTGCCCGAGCTGCGCGAGTTCACCGTGGAGACGGGTTGCCTGCTTCCGCCCGCGCTGAAGTCCATCATCGCCGCGAAGTGGCCGAAGCTGGAGCGGCTGGAGGTCTGGTTCGGCAGGCGCGGCTCCGGCGCCGAGGGTGGCGCGAAGGACGTCCAGCCCCTCCTCGACGGCAAGGGTCTGCCCAACCTCGAGTCGCTGGGCCTGTGCAACGCGGAGTTCGTCGACGAGCTCTGCAAGCTGCTGCCGAAGGCGAAGGTGCTCGAGCAGCTGGCACGGCTGGACCTCTCGCGCGGCGCGATGTCCGACGAGGGCGCGCGCCTCCTCGCGAAGAACGCCACGGCCTTCGCGCATCTCGAGCACCTGGACTTCACCGAGAACACGCTCACCGACGAGGGCATCCGCCTGGTGGCGGAGCTGTGCCCCAGCGTGAGCACGGGCGAACAGCGCGAATTCGACCAGGACTACCGCTACGCGGCGGTCGGCGAGTAACCACACCCGCATCACCCTTCAGGGGGACACACCATGCCGCGCTTCGAAATGAAGGAAGGCACCTCGAACAAGTTCTGGGAAATCACCCAGGACGAAGCCGTCCTCACCACCCGCTGGGGCCGCATCGGTACGGACGGCCAGGAGAAGACCCAGACCTTCAAGCACGGCTACGAAGCGGGGGCCTCGTACCGGAAGCAGATCGCCGAGAAGGAGGCGAAGGGCTACACGCGCGTGAAGCCGACCGACACCGCCCCAAAGCCCAAGGTCAACAAGGAGCTGGAGGCCGCCATCCTCAAGGCCCCCGAGGCCGCGGAGGGATACCTCGTCTACGGCGACTGGTTCCAGTCCCAGGGAGACCCCCGGGGTGAGCTCATCGCCCTCCAGCACGCGCTGTCGCAGGCGAAGGGCGCGGAGGCCACTGCCCTCAAGCGCAAGGCGGCCGCGCTGCTCAAGAAGCACCAGGACGTGCTGCTGGGCGCGCCCCTCGCGAAGATGCTCGAGGACAAGACGCTGTCCATCGGCTGGAACCTGGGCTTCATCCAGAGCGCCCGCGTCGCGGTTGCACGCTACGGCGAGGACCCGGAGTTCCACATCGACGAGGCGCTGAAGATTCTCCTCGCGCACCCGTCCGCGCGCTTCCTCCAGGAGGTGACCATCGGCCTGGCGAGCAACGAGGGAGAGAACGAGTACAGCGACCTCATCAAGCTCGTCGCGAAGTCCGCCCCCAAGTCGGTGCGCAAGGTGTTCATCGGCGACTACGTGTTCCCGGACGAGACGGAGATTTCCTGGACGGAAGTGGGCAACGTCGCGCCGCTGTACAAGGCCCTGCCCCAGCTGCGCTCGCTCCACCTGCGCGGCGGCGAGGTGACCCTGGGGAAGATTGAACTGCCGGAGCTGCGCGAGTTCACGATGGAGTCGGGCGGCCTGGACCGGGGCTCGGTGAAGTCCATCGCCGCCGCGAACTGGCCGAAGCTGGAGCGGCTGGAGGTCTGGTTCGGCGCGGAGGAGTACGGGGCCGGCGGCAACGTGAAGTCCATCCAGCCCATCCTCGACGCGCAGGGCCTGCCGGAGCTCAAGCACTTGGGCCTGTGCAACGCCGAGTTCACCAATGAGCTCGTCGAGGCGCTGCCGAAGGCGAAGGTGCTCAAGCAGCTCGAGACGCTGGACTTGTCCCGAGGCACGCTCACGGACAAGGGCGCGGAGGTGCTGCTGGCGAACGCGGCGGCCTTCAAGCACCTCAAGCGCCTGGACCTCACCCAGAACCTGCTCAGCGCCAAGGTCGCGAAGTCGCTGGCGAAGCTGTGCCCGGACGTGGCGCTCGGCCACCAGCGCCACGACGACTCCGACGAGGACGACGAGCACCGCTACGTCGCGGTGGGCGAGTAGCTCCGCCGGACTCCCGGAGGCGCCATGGCACGGTACGAGCTCAGGCAGGGCGACTCCGGCGAGTTCTGGGAGATTCACCTCGACAGAGGTGGCCCGGTGTCCATCTTCAGCACGCATCGGCGACTCATCCTCGAGGAGGATGTACGGCCGGCGGTCCTCACCACCCGCTGGGGCCGCATCGGCACGGAGGGCGAGGAGGAGACGCGCCGGGTCTCCGGCACCCTGATAGATGCGATGTACCGCGAGCGGGTCCGGGAGAAGGAGGCGCGGGGCTTCACTCGGGTGAAGATGGTGGACACCGGGCCCGCACCGAAGTCCCACCCGGAGCTGGAGGCCGCCATCCTCAAAGCCCCCGAGGCCGCGGAGGGCTACCTCGTCTACGGTGACTGGCTCCAGGCCCAGGGCGACCCGCGCGGCGAGCTCGTCGCCCTCCAGCACGCCCTGTTCCTGGCCCAGGACGACCCGCACGGTGAGCGCATCCGTATCAGCGCCTGGAGCGACGAGGCCCGTGAGCTGGAACGGAAGGTGGCCGAGGCCCTCCGGACACACCGGGGCGTACTGCTGGGCCATGCGCTCGCGGAGGCCGTCGTGGAAGGCATGCTGCGGGTGGGCTGGCACCTGGGCTTCATCCACGACGCCAGCGTGGAGGGCACCGGCGACGCCCCCCCCAGGGAGCTCAGCGTCGAGGAGATGCTGAAGCTGCTGCTTGCCCATCCGTCCGCGCGGTTCCTCCAAGAGCTGAACCTCGGCCCCATTGCCGACATGGGCGGCCACGACTTTCAGCCGCTCATCCGGGTCATCGCGAAGGCAGCCCCCCGGGCCCTGAGAACACTCCTCGTCGGCGACTTCGACGCTCCCGGCAACGACTGGCCCACCTCCTCGAGCTTCGTGGGCGACCTGACCCCGCTCTACCCGGCGCTTCCCCAGCTCCGCTCGCTGCGGGTGGTGGGCACGGGAATCAGGCTGGGGGCCATCGACCTGCCAGAGCTGCGGGAGTTCCGGCTGGAGACGACCGCACTCTCCCTGGAAGCCGTGAGGTCCATCGCCCACGCGCGGTGGCCGAAGCTGGAGCGGCTGGAGGTGTGGTTCGGCAGCACGGCCGCTGGCGCGGAGGGCGGCGTGGACGACCTGCAGCCCCTCCTCGACGCGCGGGGCGTGCCGGAGCTGCGGCACCTGGGCCTGTGCAACGCGGAGTTCACGGATGCGCTGTGCGAGGCCCTGCCGCGGTCGAAGGTGCTGAAGCAGCTTCACACGCTGGACCTGTCCAGGGGCACGATGACGGACGCGGGGGCGGAGAAGCTCGTGGCGAACGCGGCGGCCTTCGCCCATCTCCGGAGGCTCGACGTGACGCAGAACCAGCTTGGCACCGGGGCCGCCGCGCGGCTGGCGAAGCTGTGTCCGGACGTGCAGCGCATGCACCAGCGCAGCAGTCGCTTTCGCGAAGTGATGGTGACCGACTAGCGGCGCATGATGGCACCTCCCTTCATCCTCATCGGCAACGCGGAGAACCGGCGCGTCACCCTCTTCCAGGAGGCGCTGGAGCGCCAGGGGCTCCCGCCCGCGCGGGTGGTGCCCTGGGTGGACTTCCTCTCCACCCCGGCGCTCCTCGCGGACCTGCCGGACACGGAGGCGCTGGTCCGCATCGACTCCGCCGGTGAGAGCTGGGAGGTGGAGAAGGCGCTGCTCAAACGCGGCCATCCCGATGCACAGGCGTCCGACTGCACGCGCCTCACGCCAGCGGAGGTGGACGCCCTGGAGAACGACCACGGGCGCATCCTCTGTCCCCGGCAGCACCACCTGGGCTTCCTGAAGACGCTCACGGAGCTGCAAGCCATCTTCGCGGCGCACCCGCTCTGGAGAATCCTCCAGTCGCCCGCGAGCATCGCGGACCTCTTCGACAAGCGCGTCACTTCACGAAAGTACGCGTCGCTCGGCGTGCCGGTGCCCGAGCCGCTGGACGGCGTGACGGACCCGGAGTCCCTGCGCCAGCGGATGCGCGAGCAGGACTGCCGCGAGGTGTTCGTGAAGGTGTCCTGCGGCTCCTCGGCGTCGTGCCTGGCCATCTACCGGCGGGGGCGCACGCGGGACACGCTGGTCACCACCATCGAGCAGGCGGCAACGGGCTGGTACAACTCGCTGAAGGTGCGCCGCATCGACGAGCCCGCGCGCGTGGACGAGGTGCTGGGCTTCCTCCTCGCCGAGGGCTCGCAGGTGGAGCACTCGATTCCCAAGGCCCGGCTGGGCGGCGACTACTTCGACTGCCGGGTGCTGGCGGTGCGCGGCGAGCCGGCCTTCACGGTGGTGCGGCAGAGCCGGCACCCGATTACGAACCTGCACCTCGGCGGCTGGCGTGGGGACCTGGACGAGCTGCGCGCCGCGGTGCCACCGAACGAGTGGGCAGACGCCATGGAGAGCTGCCGCACCGTGGCGCGCGCCCATGACTGCCTGCACGTGGGCATCGACCTCATGTTCGAGGACTACTTCACCGGGCACCGCGTGCTGGAGGCCAACGCCTTCGGGGACCTGCTCCCCAACCTGCGCCGCGACGGCCTCACCGTGTACGAGTGGGAGATTCGCGAAGCGCTGCGAGCCCTTCCCACCTCAGGCCCGTGAGCCGGGAGCGGGCAGCGGGCCCTTCCACAGCGGCGACGCGGGCACGCGCTCCAGGATGCCGGAGCCGAAGACGCGGTCCAGCTCCAGGTACTCCAGGTGCACGTAGCCGATGTGACACCCGCACGTGGCCTTCGAGCACGGGCGCGGCTTCAGCGCCGCGTCGAACTCCGGCGTGTAGATGTTCCCAATCGGCTCGTCGATGAAGTGGCACCGGCGCGCGGTGCCCTCCCCGTCCACGGAGATGACGGACTCCCCTCCCCGGCACGCGCGGCCCAGGCTGGGGTGGCGCGTGTTGTTGACGGGGAAGAGCGGGTCCACGCGGGTGAAGCGCGCGATGTCTTCGGGCGTGTAAGGCTCTTCCTGCCCGTCCTTCACCGCGTTGACCCACAGGTACGTGTCGGCGGGCAATTCGCCGCGCAGGGCCTCGGCCTCCTCGGCGAAGCGGACGAAGCCCACCATGCCGGCGCTGTGCCGCACGCCGAGCGCGGACAGCTTCTCGCATTGGGCCACGAAGCGGCGGCGCTTCATCCACTCGGGGTGGAAGGTGGCCCAGATGCCCAGCTTCTCCACGTTGCAGCGCTCCACCCAGTCCAGCGTGCAGGAGAGGTTCGTCTGCACGGCGGCCTTCTCTACGTGCTCCAGGTGCGTCAGCCGCGCGAGCGCCTCCTGGTACCAGGGCCAGATGAGCGCCTCGCCCCACGGCGTGAAGAAGACGGAGAGGCGCAAGTCCGTGCGCGACTCCACCCACGCCATGAAGCGCGCCAGGTCCTCGCGGTCCTTGGCGAGCTCCTCCTCGGTGTGCTTCCACTTGCCGAAGGGGCAGTACTCGCAGCCGAAGTTGCAGCTGGACAGCGGGCCCCGGTAGAGCACGGTGAGCTTCATCGCCAGGCGTACTCCTGCATCATGTCCCGCACCCGCTCCGAGTGCAGCCACGGGCCAATCAGGTCCGAGCGCTCCACGCCCGCGTCGGTGAGGCGCAGCACGCCGTCCACCCGCCGCCCCAGGCCGTGCGCCTCCAGTTCCAGCAGCTCGGGGAAGTCCGCCAGTGCGTCGGTGCAGAAGCGCTGCCGGTACGCGGCCAGGTCCACACCGTCCGCCAGCAGCGACAGGAGCATGTAGCGCCGCCGCCGCTCCTCGGTGTCCAGCCGGAAGCCGTAGCCCACCTCGCCGAACGACGCCTCGGTGCGCTCGCTGTACGCGGCGATGATGTTGCGCACCTCGCGCGAGCCCACCGCGTACTCGGACGAGTAGTGCACGCCGCCCGTATACGAGCGCGCCCCGCAGCCCAGGCCCACCATGCCGTCCTCCTGGCAGCGGTACACGGGGCCACCCAGGTCCGGAGCGTGCTTCGCGCGGAACATGCGCATGGAGACCTGCGTGTAGCCCTGGGACAGGAGGAAGTCGCGGCCGGCGCGGTAGAGCGACAGGCGCAGGTCGTCCCACGCGCGGGCCTTCTTGCCGAGGAACGTCAGCGGCCGCACGTAGAGCGGATAGAGGTACAGCTCCTCGGGGTTGAAGCGGAGGGCGGCGCGCAGGGAGTAGAGGAAGCTCTCCACCGTCTGCCCCTCCATCCCGTAGATGAGGTCGATGTTGAGCGTGGGGAAGCCCGTGGAGCGGATGAGGTCCAGCGCGGCCTCCACCTGCGCCGTCTGCTGGGGCCGCTTCACCGCGGCCACCTCCGCCTCCAGGAAGCTCTGCACGCCGATGCTCACCCGGTCCGTGCCGCGCGAGCGCAGCGCGCGCAGCTTCTCCGCGTCCACCGTCTCGGGCGACACCTCCACGCCCACGGGGATGCCCTTCAGGTCCGCGCCCAGCACGCCTTCCATGAGGTCGAACACGGTGTGCAGGCCGCGCACGTCGAGCAGCGTCGGTGTACCGCCGCCCAGCGCGGCGCGGGCGAAGCTGGCCGTGCCCAGCGCCTCCTTCACCCGGCGCGTCTCGCGGCCGAGCGCGGCGAGGTACCCGTCCACCACGTCCTGCTTCGGGCCGGCGGCGGTGAAGAGGTTGCAGAAGCCGCAGCGCATCTCGCAGAAGGGCACGTGGACGTAGAGGAACAGCGCGTCGCGCCGCTCCTCCGCCCAGACGGACTCCAGGGGGAGCGCGGGGGTGAAGGGCCGGTAGGCCGTCTTGTGGGGGTAGCCGTAGAGGTACGCCACGTAGGGCGTCTCCCCCAGCATCTGCTCCAGGCGCGTCATGGTGCGGTGTCTCGATTCAGCGGGAACTCGGCGTAGGGCACCGTCCAGACGACGGGGTGGCCCAGGCGATGACCGGTATAGCCCTCCTCGCCATAGGCCGTCCCGTGGTCCGAGCAGACGATGCAGAAGGCAGGACCCCGGCGCCGCAGGGCGGCGAAGAGGGGCGGAAGCTGGCCGTCCACGTACTCCAGCGCCGCGGCCTGCGACGCGGGCGAGTCCTCGGTGGCCCCGGGCAGGTAGTGCCGGTTGGGCTGGTGCAGCGCGGACACGTTGATGAACAGGAAGACGCGCTGCTCGCGGGGCAGCGCCTCCAGGCGGCGCACGGCAAGGGCCACCTGGTGCTCCGTGGAGCGCGGGTCCGTCACGCCCATTTCGCGGCTCCAGTGGCTCTCCGCGAAGAGGCCGGGCAGCACGTTGCCCAGCGGGTTGCGCTTGTTGAAGAAGCCCACGCCGCCGATGCAGACCGTGTGGTAGCCGCGCCCGGCGAGGCCCGAGACGAGGTCCGGCGCGTCGAGGACACAGGTGCCCGGGGCCGTCGTCTCGCTGCCCTCGAAGCGCATGGCGAACAGGCGCGGGTGGAGGCCGGGGGCGACGGGAGTGGGCAGGAAGCCAGCGAAGAAGGCGTGGTGCGCGGCGTAGGTGAAGCTGGCGGGCGAGTGGCGCTGCTCCCAGCGTCCCCCGGGCATCAGCGCGGTGAGGTTCGGCGTGCGGCCTTGCGCGGCCACTTCCTCCGCCACGTCGTAGCGGAGGGTGTCCAGCGTGAGGAAGAGCAGGTCGTGCGAGCCGACCACGGCGTTCATGTCCATCGCGCGAGCACCTCCGCGAGGGGCTTCGTGTTGCCGGTGATTCGCTCCACCGTGAAGGTGGGCGGAGACAGCCCGTGGGGCCACCGCCTGCCGTGGGACACCCAGCACGTGGCCAGGCCCAGGCGGGAGGCGCCGACGATGTCCCGCTCCGGGTCGTCACCGACGTGCAGCACGTCCTCGGGAGCGCGGTCCACCCGGGCGAGCGCCGCCTGGAAGATGCGCGCGTCGGGCTTCTCCGCGCCGACCTCGCCGGAGAGGAAGACGTCCGGAAGATGCGGGGTGAGACAGGCGCGTTCCAGCTTCGCACGCTGCACCCGGCCCGAGCCGTTGGACACCACGGCGACGGGCGCGCGCTTCCTCAAGCCTTCCACGAGCGCCAGGGTCCCCATGCTGGGAACGACGAAGTACGGGAGCAGGGAGGACATGTCGTCCCAGAGTTCCTCGGGCGACAGCCCCAGGCCCGGAAAGGTCTCCGTCACCTGGCGGCAGAAGGCGGTGCGGTCCGTGGAGCCGCGCCCGTCGAGCGTGTGCAACTCGGCGACGTCCTCGGCCCGGTGTGACTCCGGGAAGGCGTGCGGGTGGCGGATGATGAGGTCCTCGACGTAGCTGGCGAAGGCGCCGGCGCGGTCGATCAACGTGTCATCCAGGTCGAAGAAGACGGCCCGGGGCCGCATCCGAGCACTCCTCCCGAAGGGCCCCGAGGATATGCCGCATCGCCCCCATGGAACAGGGCCCGCGCCCTTCCCCGCCTGCTCGGCGGAACAGGGGTGCGGACGCTCTGGAATTCCGGGGTGCTCGTCAGCCCACCATTCTTCGCAGCAGCGTGGCGATGAGCATGAGGAGGACGGGGCCGAACATGAGGAGCAGCACGCCCCAGGCGGCCAGCCTCCTGCGGGTGCTCCGCCGCGTCTCGCCCCCGGCCACCTGCCGCTCCGCGCAGTCCTCGCAGCGGGGTGAGCCCTGGGCGTCCTGCACGTCGCAGCTCGCGCAGAGGAATGTGCCGCAGCGTCCGCACGTCAGGGTGGAGCGCTGGCCATGGACGGGGCACACCGCGTCCTCGGTGTCGGTGGCGCCCGGGGCCGCCTGCGAGGTGCGCCCCTCGGGGTCCTCCGCGGACGCGTCGAGGAGCGCCTGGGCCCGCTCGAGGTCGGCCGAGGCGACGAGTACGTTGACCTCGATGTAGCCGCCCATCACGCCCAGCATCGCGCGGTGCTGCTCTCCCTGGACGACGCAGGAGATGCCGTGGGCCTCCAGCAGCGTGCGCAGCATGGCCGCTTCGGCCGAATCACCGCAGCTCTTGAAGACGACGAGATTCGACGACGATTCCGGCTGGCTCAGACACTGCCTCCCCTCACTGAGCCGGAGTGTAGCTTCGGCCGGAAGGGGCCGCCCAGTGACCCCGAGGACGACCCGGACCGCTACCGGGAGAGGTCGATGACTTCGCCCTCACGCGGGAGCCGGAGCCGCTCCCGGAGGCCCGCCTTCTCCGCCTGCGCCTCCAGGGCCCTCACGGGCTCGCGGTAGTGGCCGAACGTGGTGTGGTGGATGGGGACGACGCGGCGGGGCTTCAGCAACGTGATGAGCTTCAGCGCTTCCTCCGCGTCCATGGACCGGCGTCCGAGCGGGCCATCCACGCCCACCGCGCCCAGGTGGGGCAGCAGGAGGTCCACCGCGCCCACCTGCGCGGGAAGCCGCTCCAGCTCGTCGCTCAGCACCGCATCGCCCGTCCAGTAGGCCACGTACGGCGAGGCCCCTTCCCACGCCAGGACATAGCCATTTCCACGTCCCAGCTCCGCGTCGAGCGCGGCGTCATGCGCATGGTGCGCGGGAACAGCGGTGACGCGCACGCGCGTGGAGCCCGCCTCCAGCACGGTGGACTGCCCCCAGTCGACCGTCCGCACGTTCGTGAAGCCCGCCTTCCTGACGGCGGCCTCGGTGGCGGGAGGGACGATGAGCAGGACATCTCGCGGGAGCAACTCCTTCGCCCGCGCGTCGAAGTGGTCCGCGTGTCCGTGACTCAGGATGACGGCATCGAGCCGCCCGAGGTCCGTGTCCGGAGGGTCCACGTAGCGTCCGACGTCCGCGTTGGGCACGCCAGTCGAGGGATGCTTCGGGAGCACGAAGGCGCGCGGACCCCGAGGCCCCAGCATGGGGTCCGTCAACAGCCGCAGTCCGCCGCGCTCGAGGAGGACGGTGGGGCCCCCGAACCAGCGCAGCGTGCCGGCGGCAACCGGGCGCGCTCCCGTGTCGCGGCCGGAAGCCGTGCCAGCACAGGCGGTGAGCAGTGAAATCATCGCGACAACGAGTCCCGTCTTCCCGAGCGACATGGCGGCCTTCCTCTTCGAGCACCGTGACGGAGCCATGGATGCGCGCGGCGCCTGCTCCCGTCGAGCGACATGCGTGTTGACTCACCATGCATTTTCGCATGGGCTCCGGACGCACAACGCATGGCGTGCCCTCGTAGGATGGAGAGCGATGCTCGACTGGGATGACCTCCGCTTCTTCCTCGCCATCGCCCAGCACGGCAGCCTGTCGTCCGCCGCGCGCTCGCTCCGGGTGACGCAGCCCACGGTGGGGCGGCGCCTGGACGCCCTGGAGCGGAAGCTCGGCTCCAGGCTGTTCCAGCGGACTCCGTCGGGCTTCACGCTCACCGCCACCGGCGAGGGCATCCGCGCCCATGTCGAGCGCATGGAGCAGGACGCGCTCGCCGCCGAGCGTCGAGCCACCGGACGCGACATCGGCCTCTCCGGCACCGTGCGCGTGAGCACCACGGAGTGGCTCGCCAGCCACGTGCTCGGGCCGCTGCTCGTCCCGCTGGCAGAGCGACACCCCGCGCTCGGCCTGGAGCTGCACGCGGACGTGCGCCGGGTCAACCTGACGCAGCGGGAGGCGGACGTCGCGCTGCGCTTCGTCCCCTTCGAGCAGCAGGACATCTTCCAGCGGAAGCTGGCCCGGGTCGCCTTCGGACTGTACGCGGCGGAGGACTACCTCGCGCGGCACGGAGCGCCGGACTTCTCGCGGCAGTGCGAGGGCCACGCGCTCGTCACCATGAGCGACGAGCAGGGCCCCATCGCCGACGTCGCCTGGCTGCGCACCCTCGCGAGTGGGGCTCGCGTCGCCTTCCGCCTCAACAACCGCGACGTCCAGGCGCGCATGGCCGCGGCGGGCGCCGGGCTGGCGTGCCTTCCCCGCTGTCTGGGGGATGCGATGAAGGGCTTGCGGAGGCTCGCGACGCCCACGCCTGCTCCCGCGAAGGCACTCTGGTTGGGCGTCCACGGAGACCTGCGCGGGACGCCTCGCGTCAAGGCGGTCGCGGACTTCATCGCCCGGGAGCTCCAGCGTCTGGAGCCCACCCTGAATCCGGAGGACGCGCCCAGGCCGTCCCGCCGGCCCCGACCGCCGCGCGCGTGAGCGCCGGGGCTACCTCACCATACTGGACAGGGCCCCCAGCGGGCCCCACGCGAGGTTCGCGTAGGTCTGGGTGGGCCCGGGCGCCTCGGGCCGGCTCGGAGGACGGGGACGGTCCGAGGACCAGCACGCCGGTACCGTCCAGAGGAGCGCCCCCAGCACGACACACGCCGCACCCAGCCAGAACGGATTGGTGTGGGACATGGCACTCCTCCTCGGCCGGTAGGGCCCGGGCCGCCCCTCGCGGAACGTTCCTGGCGGCGGCGCATATCGGCACGCCCGGCGCGCGTGCATGTCCCCAAACACCCGCCCTCGCGAAATATGTCACCGACTCCAGGGCATGAAGGGGGGCCACGGCCTTCCGGCGTGGAGCGACTACACCGCCCTCACCCCGCGCCGTGATGCGCGGAGTCGTAGTCCACCAGCGCCCGGATGACCTCCTCTCGCGAGTCCGTCAGCAGCAGATGGCGCGCGTACTCCTGCCCCTGGGCGAGCTGCACCAGCAGCGGGTACACGGGACGCGTGCGCGTCCAGAACTCGGTGCCGAGGAAGATCATCGGGCTGATGACGCCCACGGAGTTGTAGTGGTTCTGGCACGCGTCCTGGAAGATTTCCTGGATGGTGCCCGCGCTGCCCGGCGCATAGACGATGCCGCCGCGAGCAATCGTGAGCAGGCCGTCCTCGCGCACGCTGTTGGCGAAGTACTTGGCGATGTACGTCGCGAACGGGTTGGGCGGCTCGTGCCCGTAGTGCCACGTGGGGATGCCCAGGCTGTCGCAGTGGGGCCTGTCGCCGTCGCGGAGCGGAAACGCGGACCGCACCTCGAAGGCACGCGCGAGCCACTCGCGGTCGGTGTAGCTGGGCGCCTTCGCGAGCATGGCAAGCCCCGCGTCCAGCTCCGCCTCGGTGCGCCGGGCGAACCAGGCGCCCACATGGGTGGCCTCCATGGCACCCGGGCCGCCGCCGGAGACCATGAAGAAGCCCCGCTGGGTGAGCTCGCGGGCCAGCGCCGCCACCGCGCGGTAGTCCGGCTGGCCACGCTTCATGGAGTGGCCGCCCATGATGGCCACCACCTTGCGCTTACCACCGCCCGCTGCGAGCACCTCCTCCATGGCGTCCGTGACGGCATGGTCATGGAGCCGCTGCGACAGCGTCTCCAGCAGCGTGGGCGGGCTGCCCCGTCCCTGCGTGGCCCAGTACGCGTACACGCGCGCGTCCAGCGTGTCGGCGTACGACTCCGGCCGCGCCGGGTCGAAGCCGGCGTACAGCTCCTCCGGCGAGTAAAGGCTGCCGCGATAGGGCTGGTAGGGCAGCCCGGAGATGGGCGGGAAGACGAGGGCTCCGTGCGCGAGCGCCACGCTCAGGGCCTCCTTCTCCAGCTCACACCCGAGGAAGACGGTGCCCGTCAGCTCGGCGGCGGCCAACTCGCGGGTGTACCGCCGCAAGTCCAGGCCCTGGATGACGACGTGGGCGAGGTGCGCCCCCGAGCGCAGGTGCTGCTCGAAGGCGTCGATGGATTCAATCTCAATCACACCGGGAGGATTCCACGCCTGCCTCCCCGGGCGGTAGGGCTTCGTCAGCCCTTCGCCAGCGTCGAGGCTGCGCGGCTAGAAGAGGACGACCATGGTGCCCTCGGGGACCTGGTCATACAGCGAGGCGATGTCCGGGGTGTGCATCACCACGCAGCCCCAGGACAGACGCCCGCCGCTCTCCGCCAGCGTCCACTCCCCTGCCCAGCCGTGCAGACCGATGCCGCTGCCCAGGCGCGTGGAGGCCTCCGTGTTGCGCCGCGCCGCCCAGTCGCGGGCAATCCGCTCGCGCGTCTTCGCATCGACGAAGCCGGAGGCCACACCCCGGTCGGCGTCCCACGGATTCGGATAGTTCACCCGAATCCAGTGCCCGCCATAGAAGGCCGCGTACGGCCCGGGGATGTCCCCGCGAACCTTCTGCGTGACGAAGTACATGCCCTTCGGCGTGCGGTTGTCGCCGCGCACCTCCTTCGCGCCCGCCGCCTGGCCGAAGCCGACCTCCTTGCGCACCACCTCGCTCCCCCGCGCGTACAGCCGCAGCTGGAAGTCCTCATGCGAGATGAGCAGCAGCGCCGCCTCCTCCGCTGGCAGCGGCAGTCGCTCCCGCGTGGCGGTGAAGCGCCGGGCCTCGGCGGCGGAGAGACGCCGGCCCGCGTGCAGCGTCACGGCGAGCCGCGCCTTCTTTCCGACGCGCCCCAACACCTGCCCCCGCGTGACGAGCGCCTCCGGACGGAGCTCCACCCCGTCCAGCCCTACGTACTCGGACCGGGCCCGCAGCAGCGCATGGTTCTCGTAGTACAGGTGCTCCAGCACGACGGAGCGTCCGCCTTCGCCCACCTCCGCCACCCGGCCATGTGCCAGTGCGAGCACCTCGCTTCCGGGACGCGCCTTCGAGCCTTCGGGCACGGGGGCAAAGCCATTGGCGGGCGGATGCGGAGGACGCAGGTACGCCTCGAACGCATCCGGAGCGGCCGTGGCCCGCGCCACGGACGAAAAGCCCAGCACGCAGACGAGCAGGACGGAGAAGAACAGGGAGGGCACCGAGGGTGGACACTCGGGCCTCGCCCGGGGTTCCGTCAACGCCGCGTGCCGAGCACCCGAAGGGCAGCCTCCGCCTGGAGCTGCTCCGTGCGCGCCCCCACCGCCGCGGCGTCCTGCGCGGCGAGCTGGAGCTGCTTCCCCGCCTCCTCCAGCTCTCCCAGCCGCAGCTGCGCCCGCCCGAGCGCGAAGCGCAGCCGGGACTTCAGCTTGCGGTCCCCCAGCATCGAGGCGAGCTGCAGGCCGCGCACGGCATCCTCCTTCGCCAGGTCCGGCGCATCCGCCTGCGTGTGCAGCAACGCCAGCCCGTGGTGCGTGTGCGCCATGCCCCAGCGGTCCCCGGTACGCGACTCCAGCTCCAGCGCGAGCTGGAAGAAGTGCGTCGCGCGCTCCCGGTCCCCCGCGCGCGCATGGGCGTCACCGAGGTGAAGCAGCGCGGTGGAGTGCTCCCACGTGTCTCCCGACACCTCACTCCAGCGCAGCACCGCGAGGTACTCCGCGGTGGCCCGCTCGGGCTCACCCTGCCCCATCAGCACGTTGCCCATGGCCCGGTGCAGGGCGGCCTCCACCGCGGCCCGCGAGGGTCCACTCTCCGGAGGCGCCAGCCGCAGTCGCTCGCGCGCGAGACGAAGCCGGGTGCTCGCCTGCTCGAAGCGGCCCAGCCCGCACAGGGCGAGCGCGGCATGGGCCTCCAGTCCCGCCGCCGGCGTGGGCATGGCCTGCATGCCCTCGCGCTGTCCCTCGTCCGCCAGCGCCAGGACCTCCTCGAAGCGACCGAGCGCGAAGAGCACGGAGCCCAGCTTGTGGATGCGCCGCGCCCGGTCCCCGAGCGAGGGCGCGGGCTCCCGCGCATCGAGCGTGCGGGCCGTGCGCCAGGCGTACTCGGCGTCTTCCCGCGCACCCGCCAACCTGTGGGCATCCCCCATGCGCTCCCAGAGCACCCGCTGCCAGTCGAGCGACGTCGCGGGCTCCAGCCCCAGCGCCAGCCCGAGCGCGAAGCGATACACCCCGAGCGCGAAGTCCGTCTCCAGCGCCGCGCGGTGCCACCCCGCCAGCTCCAGCAGGTGCGGCAGCGCGCGCTCCGGCGCCTCGGCGGAGAGCCAGTGCCGGGAGAGCTCCCCACTGGCCCGGCGCCGCAGCTCCACGGGCAGCGACTCATGCGCCTCCGCGGCCCGGCGGTGCAGCGCATGCGAGTCCGGCGCGACGTCGTCCCCCAGGAAGCCCTCGGGAAGGCCCACCGCCCACGTGTACCGTCCGCCCGCGGCGGCCCGCAGCCACCCGCCCGCCTCCAGCGGCGCGAGCGGCGCGCAGCCGCCCACCAGCGCCCCCAGCACCGTCCGGGGAAACGAAGGCCCCAGCCCCGAGGCCGCCTGGAGCGCCTCGCGCTGCGAGGGAGACAGCGCCCGCAGCCGCGCACCGAGCACGGCCTCGCCCGTGCCGGGCACCGGCGCCTCGGGGCGCTCCTCGTGAAGGGTGATGGCATGCAGCAGGTGCAACGGATGCCCCGCGCCTGCCTCCAGGAGGGCCGCGCCCACCTCCGGCGTCACTGGCACGGAGGAGGAGCGCACGCGCTGCTCCAGGAGCGAGGTGGCCTCCCTGGCGGAGAGCGGCGCCACCGTGAGCACCTCGCCCGACAGCGGCACCGGCGCCGTGCCCCCGGGACGCTGGAGCGCGAGCAGGAACAGCGGCGTGTGCGAGAGCCGCGACACCAGGACTTCGATGAGCGCATGGCTGAACGGGTCCGCGTGCTGCCAGTCCTCCAGGACGAGCAGCCTCGGCCGGCGGTGGGGCATGAGCGCGTGGCAGAGGGCATCGAACAGCGCGATGCGCTCGGCGGCGAGGCTCGCCGGGACACCCTGCCGCTCGCGTCCCTCCAGGAACCGCGCCAGCAACTCCGCGTCCGCGCTGGACACCCACCCCACTCCCGGCGGCGGCCGCAGGCCCCGGGTGGCCTCGAGCAGCTCACGGAAGGCGCCGCCCGGCATCCCGGGGAGGGCCAGGCCACTGCCCTCCCACACCTCGAAGCCGTCGCTCGCGAGCTGCTCGACGAGCGCGTCCTTCAGCCGCGACTTGCCCAGCCCCGCCTCGCCCACCAGCCACACCGCGCGGCCGAGCCCGCGCCGCACCTCCACCGAGAAGTCCCGCAGCCGCGCCAGGTGCGAGGCACGCCCCACGAGTGGGGGCTGGCAGGTGGCGGTCATCCACCTGCGCACCGGCGCCCCCTGGCCAATCCCGGGCGGAGTGCGGGGGCACGCGAGAGCACCCGCAGGAATTCGAGCTCCACAGGCAACACACATGCCCGAGGACGCGGCCATGGCCACCTCCCATAACGGATTACCGCGATGTGGTTGGAGCACCGAGCCTCGCGTCCTCGGAGCGACCCGGACTTTTTAACGCCGCCGCCGTCCGCCGCGCCTCGCGCCTCGGGGCTGTGCGAGTGTCTCCTCCACGCCACGCGTGCTGCCCCACACCACGGTCCGTGATTGCAGCCCCGTCTCAATCGCGTCCCGATACACAATTACAATCAGTTTACATGTAACACGCAGCTGCCCTCCCCGCAGGGCAGGCAGGCGTGTTCGACATGTGTTGAGTACGAAATAGTTATCACCGATACTCGTTCTCGTCGCAGTGCGGCACTCCCATGCCGCTTCCTTGGAGCAGACCCCACATCTCAAAGCCAAACATCCGCCCGCCCGCTCTCCGCGGCGCGGTCTCACTCCCCGTCTGTCTTTGATTCCCCCGAGAGCTCACATGAAGAAGACCTTCCTGCTGGTTGGAACCCTGCTGGGTATTGCTGGCGCTGGCTGTGGCGCCTACGAGCCCACGACTGAAACGGGCGAGGCCCCTGTCGGCGACGGCCAGGCTGTCGCGGCCGAGGCCCTCACCGCGTCGAACTGCACCCAGCTCGCGGCCACGGCGGTCATCGCCAGCGGCAATGACGGCAACCTCCCGGCCAACACCCTCGACGACCGGCTCGACACGCGGTGGAGCAACCTCGGCAAGGGCTCGTGGATCGACTACGACCTGGGCGCCACGAAGTCCGTCTCCGGCGCCGCCATCGCCTGGCACAACGGCAATACGCGCGCCAACACCTTCACGGTGTCCGTCTCCCCGGACGGCGTCACGTACACGCCCGTGTTCTCCGGCAAGAGCACCGGCACGACGGCCGCGGCCGAGACGTACGCCTTCCCCGCCGTGAGCGCCCGCCGCCTGCGCATCACCGTCAACGGCAGCACCCTGAACGACTGGGCCAGCATCGCCGAGGCGCGCGCCTGCGCCGCCGCCACGACTCCGCCCCCGACGCCTCCTCCCACGGGCTCCAGCGTCGTCTGGGTGGGTGACTTCGAGACGGGCAGCCGCTCCCAGTGGAGCAGCACGCAGATGGTGAGCGCGGACCGGCTGGCGCTGGTGGCCTCGCCGCTGCGCCAGGGCCGCTACGCCCTCAAGGCCACGGTGAAGCAGGGCGATGACCCCATCAACGCCAGCGGCAACCGCAACGAGCTGGTGCGGATGACGCGCGAGCCGGTCGGCTCCGAGTACTACTACCGCTGGAGCACGATGTTCGACTCCACCTACCCGAGCGCGAAGACGTGGCAGCTCTTCGCCCAGTGGCACCACGACGGCAACTCGGGCTCGCCGCCGGTGGAGTTCACCGTCTACGGCGAGGAGATCCGCCTCAACATCGGTGGCAACCCGGGCGTCATCGTCTGGCGCACGCCGCTGGTGCGCGGCCAGTGGATGGACTTCATCTTCCACGTGAAGTGGTCGCCGGACTCCAGCGTGGGCTTCGTGGAGCTGTACCTCAACGGCAAGGTCGTGCTGCCCAAGCGCAACATCGCCACCCAGTATTCGGGGATGCTCAACTACCTGAAGGTGGGCCTGTACCGGAACGACACCATCTCGCAGGTCGGCATCGTCTACCACGACGGGTGGACCATGGCCCGCAAGCTGGAGGACGTCCTCAGCCCGACGGCGGTCCTCACCGCGCCGTAGCGGCTGCCTGACAGCGAACACGTCGCCCCACCGGGCCGGAGGCCGTGCCCCCGCGCGGCCCCGGCCCGGAGTAGTTTCCGGGGCATGTCCCACTCCCTGCTGGTCGTCCATGTCCACGTCCACGTGAAGCCGGAGCACGTGGAGGCCTTTCGCGAGGCCACCCTGGCCAATGCCCGCCAGAGCGTGAAGGAGCCCGGCATCGCCCGCTTCGACGTCATCCAGGACACCGAGGACACGACGCGCTTCGTGCTCGTGGAGGTGTACCGGACGTCGCAGGCCCCGGCCGCGCACAAGGAGACGCCCCACTACCTGCTCTGGCGCGATACCGTGGCGTCGATGATGGCGGAGCCGCGCACCAGCCGGAAGTACATCAACCGCTTCCCCGACGACGCCGGGTGGTGACGTGAGCGGCCTCTCCTTCGAGTTCGCCACCGCCACGCGCATCGTCTTCGGCCCGGGCAAGCTCTCCGAAGCACCCGAGCTGGTGCGCGGCCTGGGCGGCAGCCGGGTGCTGCTCGTCACCGGGAAGAACCCGGGGCGCGCGCGGCCGCTGCACGAGGCGCTGGAGCGGCTGGGCCTGCCGGTGCGCGTCTTCCCGGTGGACGGGGAGCCCACGGTGGAGCTGGCGCGCGAAGGCACGGCCGTGGCGCGCGAGTCCCGCTGTGACGCCGTGGTGGCCTTCGGCGGAGGCAGCGCGCTGGACGCGGGCAAGGCGATTGCGGCGCTGGCGGCGAATGGTGGAGACGCGCTCGACTACCTGGAGGTCATCGGCCGGGGGAAGCCGCTCGCGCTGCCGTCCCTGCCCTTCGTGGCGATTCCCACGACGGCGGGCACGGGCTCGGAGGTGACGCGCAACGCGGTGCTGGGCTCGAAGGAGGCGAAGGTGAAGGCCAGCCTCCGCAGTCCGCACATGCTGCCGCGCGTGGCGCTGGTGGACCCGGACCTGCTCACCGGGGCACCGGCGGCGGTGCTGGCCTCCAGCGGGCTGGACGCGCTGTCGCAGGTCATCGAGCCGTTCCTCTCCGCGCGCGCCAACCCGCTGACGGATGCCCTGGCGCGCGAGGGCATGCGCCGCTCGGCGCGCTCGCTGCGGCGGGCGGTGCTGGACGGGCCGGACGCGCCCGCGCGCGAGGACCTGGCGCTGGCCAGCCTCTTCGGCGGGCTGTGCCTGGCGAACTCGGGTCTGGGCGCGGTGCATGGCTTCGCGGCGCCGGTGGGCGGCATGTTCGACGCGCCCCATGGCGCGGTCTGCGCGGCGCTGCTGCCGGCGGTGCTGGACGTGAATCTGCGGGCCCTGCGCGCCCGCGCGCCGGAGCACCCGGCGGTGCCGCGCTTCCAGGAGGTGGCGGCGCTGCTGACGGGCAGGCCCGACGCGCGCGCCGAGGACGCCCTGGCCTGGGTGGAGGACCTGCGCGCGGCGCTGCGCGTGCCGGGCCTGGGGCGCTATGGACTGACGGCGGCGGAAGTGCCGACGCTGGTGGCGAAGGCGAAGGCCGCGAGCAGCATGAAGGCGAATCCCCTGGTGCTCACGGACGTGGAGCTCACGGAGATTGCCACCCGTTCGATTTGATTTTCCGGAGGTCACACCGCGCATGCAGGACGTCGACATCAAGACCGCTGACGGAACGATGGACGCGAAGCTGTTCCACCCCGAGGGCAACGGCCCGTGGCCCGCGGTCATCCTGCTGGTGGATGCGTTTGGCATCCGGCCCGTGTTCGAGGAGATGGGCCACCGGCTCTCGAAGGAGGGCTACGTCGTCCTGCTGCCCAACGTCTTCTACCGGGAGGGGCACGCGTCGAAGCTGGACCTGAACGGCTCCTTCGAGAACGAGACCTTCAAGAAGCGAATCTACGGGCTCATCGGCGGACTGACGCCCGAGCGGCAGAAGATGGACGCGGGCGCGGAGCTGGACTTCCTCGCGCGCAATCCGTTGGTGAAGGGGGCGAAGGTGGGCGTGGTCGGGTACTGCATGAGCGGCGGCATTGCGGTGCGCATGGCGGCGGACTTCCCGGACCGCATCGGCGCGGCGGCCTCGAACCATGGCGGGCGCCTGGCCACGGACGCCCCCGACAGCCCCCACCGTCTCGTCGGCAAGGTGAAGGGCGAGCTGTACTTCGGCCACGCGGACAACGACGGCTCCATGCCGGCCGAGGCCATCCAGAAGCTGGAGGCCGCCCTGAAGGAGTCCGGCATCAAGCACCGCTCCGAGCTCTTCGTGGGCAAGCGCCACGGCTACTCGGTGGCGGGCTCGGCCGCGTACGACAAGGACGCCTCCGAGCAGCACTGGACCAGGCTGATCGACCTGTTCGGAAGAACCCTGCGGGCCTGAGCCCTCCGGTAGTTCTCGCCCCACACTGCGGGTGCTCGCGGCCGTCAGCTGATGGACGTTTCGAAACGGCTTTTGGTGAACACCCGCCTTGTCCCAGGGCGCGAGCATCCGTATCCCATACGAGCATGAGCACCCAGCGAAAGCTCGAGTGGCTCGCCGGTGGCGGCGAGATGGCGGCGCTCATCGCGTCACTGGACTGGTCGAGCTCGCCGCTGGGGCCCATCGACACGTGGCCGCAGAGCCTGCGCACCACCGTAAGTCTTTGTCTCGCCTCGAATTTCCCCATCAACATCATCTGGGGCGACGGCCACAACCAGATCTACAACGAGGGCTACCGCGTCGTCTGTGGCGCGGTGCATCCCCGCGCGATGGGCGAGGACTACCGGGTCACCTGGGCGTCCGCCTGGCCGGCCATCGGCGGGCCCTTCGAGCGGGCGCTCGCCGGGGAGACGAGCTACCTCGAGAACCAGCGGATGTTCCTCGAGCGCAACGGCTACCCGGAGGAGACCTTCTTCACCTTCTCGCTCAGCCCGATTCGCGACGAGTCCGGGAAGGTGGTGGGGCTCTTCCACCCGGTGACCGAGACGACCCCGACGATGCTGGCCCAGCGGCGGACGCGGGCGCTGCGGGACATCGCGGACCGCGCCGGACGGGCGACCGTGTTCGACGAGGCCTGCGAGCTCCTCCTCGCGTCGCTGGACGAGTACTCCTTCGACCTGCCCTTCGCGCTCCTCTACGTGACGGCGCCGGATGGCACCCAGGCCCGGCTCCGTAGGACTTGCAGGACACCGGCCGGAGGCCCGCTCGCGCCGCAAGTGATTGAGCTGGCGAAGGCGGACGAGGGCGCCGGGTGGCCGCTCTCGCGCGCGGCCCGCAGCGGGAGGGCGGAGCCGGTGCAGGACCTGGAGTCCCGCTTCGGACAGGTGGCGGCGGGGCCGTATCCCGAGCCGCTGGCGACGTCGTTCGTGCTGCCCATCCGGGTGGGTGGCACGGACGCACCGCTGGGCTTCCTCGTCGTCGGCGCCAGCACGCGGCTGCCGCTCGACGATGCCTACCGGGCCTTCCTGGAGATGTTGGGGGCGGCGGCGAGCGCGGCCCTGGGCAATGCGCGCGCGTACGAGGCGGAGCGGCTCCGGGCCGAGGCGCTCGCGGAGATAGACGCGGCGAAGACGGCCTTCTTCAGCAACGTGAGCCACGAGTTCCGCACGCCGCTCACCCTGCTGCTCGGTCCGGTGGAGGACCTCCTGGCCGGGCAGCGTGGGGAGCTGCCGGAGGCCGCGCGCGGCGAGCTCGAGGTGGTGCGCCGCAACGGGCTGCGGCTCCTCAAGCTGGTGAATGCGTTGCTCGACTTCTCCCGCATCGAGGCGGGCCGCGCCCAGGCCAACGTCGAGCCGACCGACCTGCCCGCGCTCACCCGGGACGTCGCGAGCGCCTTCCGCTCCGCCGTCGAGCGCGCGGGCATGCGGTTCGTGGTGGACGTCGAGCCCCTCGAGGACCCGGTGCTCGTGGACCGCGAGATGTGGGAGAAGATCATCCTCAATCTCGTGTCGAACGCGTTCAAGTTCACCCATGCGGGTGAAATCCGCGTCGAGCTGCGGCGCGAAGGCGGCTTCGTGCGGCTGTCGGTGCGGGACACGGGCATCGGCATTCCCGCCAGTGAGCTCGGGCGCGTGTTCCAGCGCTTCCACCGGGTGCAGGGAGCCAAGGGGCGCACCCACGAGGGCAGCGGCATCGGCCTCGCGCTCGTCAACGAGCTGGCGAAGCTCCATGGCGGCTCGGTCGACGTACGGAGCATCGAGGGCCAGGGCTCCACCTTCTTCGTCCGCGTCCCGCTCGGAAACGCCTACTGGCTGGCGAAGCCTTCTCCATTCGATGCGCAGCGGCTCGCCTCCACCGCGACGCGTCCCGACGCCTACGTGGAGGAGACGTTCCGCTGGCTGGAGAACCAGGTGCCGGAGTCCCCTCCGGTGGCGGACGGCGGGAGCGGGGCGAAGCGCGCGGAGGAGCCGGTGGCTGGCGTGCGCCCCCGAATCCTGCTCGCCGACGACAACGCGGACATGCGCGACTATGTCCGCCGCCTCCTCGAGGGCCGCTATCAGGTGACGGCGGTGACGAACGGCGAGGAGGCGCTCCGCGCGGCGCGAGCGACCCGGCCGGACCTCATCCTCTCGGACGTGATGATGCCGGTGATGGACGGCATCGAGCTGGTGCAGCGGCTCCGGGCGGACGACGCGCTGCGCACGCTCCCGGTCATCCTGCTGTCCGCGCGCGCGGGGGAGGAGGCCACGGCGAGCGGGCTCGAGCTCGGCGCGGACGACTACCTGACGAAGCCCTTCGCGACGCGAGAGCTCCTGGCCCGGGTGCAGGCCCAGCTCAGCATGGCGGCCCTGCGGTCCAAGGTGGCGGAGCAGGAGACGCGCGCGGCGAACCTCGCGCGGCAGCAGGAATGGCTGGAGGCCGTGCTCGACCGCCTCCCGACTCCCACCCTCCTCATCGACCCGGGCTCCGGCCGGTTCACCTTCGCGAACCGTGCCGCCCAGCAGCTCGCGGCGGGCGACTTCCCCCCCGACATCGACGCCGCGGAACGCGGCCGTGCGTTCCGCATCACCGACGAGGCGGACCGCCCGCTACCGCCGGAGGACACACCTGGAGCCCGGGCCGTGCGCGGTGAGCGCATCCGCGACATGGAGTCCGTGTGGCACTCGCCCGCCGGGCGGTTCAACATCGTGGTCGACTCCGACGTCGTCCCCGCCATCGACCCGCAGTCGTCCCAGACCATCGTCACCTTCAGGGACATCTCCCGGCTCAAGCGGGTGGAGCGGGAGCTGAAGACGCTCCTGGGCGCACGCGACGAGTTCCTCTCCATCGCCTCGCACGAGCTGAAGACGCCCATCACCTCGCTGCGGATGCAGTTGCAGATGACCGAGCGGGCCGTGAAGCCCGAGGAGGGGCGTGCCCCGAGCCCGGAGAAGCTCGCGAAGGCGCTGCGCGTCTCGTTGATACAGGTGGACCGGCTGACGAGCCTCGTCGAGGACCTCCTCGATGTCGCCCGCATCCGCACGGGCACCCTCGACCTCGCCGTACAGAAGCTCGACCTCACCCAGCTCGCGCGCGACGTGCTGGAGCGCCTCTCCGCGCAGCTCGCGCAGGCCGGTTGCCAGGCGCGGCTGGACGCCCCGCCCGGCCTTCCGGGCGTATGGGACGGGCGCCGGCTGGAGCAGGTGCTGACGAACCTCCTCTCCAACGCGATGAAGTACGCGCCGGGCACGTGCCTCGACGTGCGCCTCACGGCGGCGGGAGACCTGGCCCGCCTCGAGGTGCGCGACTACGGCCCCGGCGTCGCGGAAGCGCAGCGAGAGACCATCTTCGATCGCTTCGACCGCGGCATCGCCTCGCGCAACACCGGAGGACTCGGCCTGGGACTCTTCATCTCCAAGCAGATTGTGACGGCCCATGGAGGGAGCATCGTCGTGGAGGGCCCGCCAGGGGGCGGTGCGAGTTTCGTCATCCTGCTTCCCCGCGATGCATCTCACGCGCTGGCCGGTGAGTACGCGGCCGCACCGGGGGGCGCGACATGAGCCGGCGAATCCTCGTCGTGGAGGATGACATCTACATCCGCGAGTCCCTCCGCGAGCTGCTCGAGGACGAGGGCCACACCGTGACTGTCGCGGAGAATGGCGCCCAGGCGCTCGCCGAGCTGGAGGGGATGCGGCTCTCGCCAGACCTCATCCTCCTCGACCTGATGATGCCGGTGAAGGACGGCTTCCAGTTCCGCACCGAGCAGCGGGCCGACTCGCGCTTCGCGCACATCCCGGTGGTGGTGATGAGCGCCGACCCCCACCTCGAGAGCCGGCGCAGCGTCCTCGAAGCCCGCGCCTATCTGCGCAAGCCGGTCGACATCGACCTCCTGCTCGCCACCGCCGCCGCGTAGGAAGCGAGGGCGGTGCCGCGGGGCCCGGTGCTGCAACACGGCCGGCGTCCAGGTGAAGCCCCCTTGCCAGGAAGCACCGACATCGTTAACCATGTCGGCATGTACCTCGTGGTGAGCGCTCGTCGATTTAGCCGCCCCCCGGCCCCGTTTGGGAGTCGGGAGGCCGTGCTCTTCGACTGAGCGCACGCCCCTCTCGTTGGTGGAACGCCGTCAGGCGCGACGCCCTCCCGAACTCGCCGGGGGGGCATCCGAAGCCGGCGGCGCAAGGCGGCTTCCCCGCCCGGCGTCCCGGAGACCGCTGCGTCCCATCGCCACTTCCATCGAGAGGTTTCCCATGTCGTCCGTCTCCGTTTCCGTTTCCATCCTCAGCGCCGAGGAGCTCCGCCGCGCCCTGTCCGTCCGCGACCTCACCGACCCCACCACCGGCCCGCACGCGATGCAGCAGCTCGTGTCCGCCGCGCTGGAGGCCCTGCGCTCCGCCTGGGGCTGTGAGGTGCGCATCCACCGCCAGAGTCCCGTCGTCTCCATCGCGGACAACTACGACCGGCTCCACTATCCGCCCGGCGGTGCGGCCCGGGACGCGCGCTACTCGCGCTACGTCTGTGACACCGCGCTCTTGCGCTCGCAGACGTCGGCCATGATTCCGGGCCTGCTGCGACACGTGGCCTCGGCGCCGCCCGAGGACGCGCTGCTGGCCTGCCCCGGCCTCGTCTACCGCCGCGACTGCATCGACCGGCTGCACACCGGCGAGCCCCACCAGATGGACCTCTGGCGAGTCCGCCGGGGCCCGCCGCTCACGACCGACGACTTGCGCGACATGATTTCCACCGTGGTCCGCGCGCTGCTCCCAGGGCGCGAGGTGAAGCTGACGCCGGCCGTCCACCCGTACACCACCGACGGCCTCCAGGTGGACGTCCTTCACGGCACGGAGTGGGTGGAGATTGGCGAGTGCGGCCTCGCGCTCCCGGCGCTGCTGGAGGAGAGCGGCCTGGACACCCGCACCACCACGGGCCTGGCCATGGGCGTGGGGCTGGACCGCATCCTGATGCTGCGCAAGGGGCTGGACGACATCCGCCTGTTGCGATCGGCGGACGCGCGGATTGCGTCCCAGCTCCTGGACCTGGAGCCCTACCGCCCCGTGTCCTCCATGCCGGAGGTACGGCGGGATTTGTCCCTGGTAATGGAGGAACAGCAGACACCGGAGGAGCTGGGTGACGCCGTGCGGGCCGCGCTGGGCGAGCGGGCGGAGTTGGTGGAGAGCGTGCAGGTGCTCTCGGAGACGCCCTGCTCCGCGCTGCCTCCCAGCGCGGTGAAGCGCATGGGCATCTCCCCGGGCCAGAAGAACGTGCTGCTCCGCGTGGTGCTGCGCGCGCTGGACCGCACGCTCACGCATGACGAGTGCAACACGCTCCGGGACGACATCTACGCGGCGCTTCACCGGGGCACCGCGTGGGAGTGGGCGGCACGACCGCACTGACGTGCGTGACACAACAATGACGAAATGAGTGCGCCGCCATGGCTCGGCGGGGCGCGCGGTCCCCTACCTTGGCAGCCCGCCCGACGACGCCGCTCGTCGGTCGGGCTGCCACAGGAAAGGACTGCTTGCCGTGACGAATCTCCTCCGCCGTGTCGTGTTGATGGTTGTCGGCTCCTGCGCCGTGGGTGCACTCGGAGCGTGCGCGAGCGAAAAGCCCGCAACCCAGGCCCCCGATTCCCTCTCGGTACGCACGCTGAACATCGTCGACGAGCACGGCCAGGCGCGCATCCGTATCGGCGCGCCGCTGCCCGACCCGCAGGGGCTCAAGCGCGCCGTGAAGGCGTACGGCCTCCAGTTCATGAGCGCGGACGGTCAGGAAATCGGGGGGCTCGCCATGCTCGACTCCATCGGCTTCCGCGGCCTGTGTTTCGACAGCGAGGAGGGCTACGAGGCGATGTGCATGAGCCTCATGAAGGGGCAGCCCAACATCACCCTCCGCCAGGACTGGAAGGAGCGCATCGTCATCAGCGTGGACAACGGCGTGGCGAGCATCGTCCTCAATGACGCCGAGGAGAAGCCGCGCCTGCGCCTCACCGTCGACAAGGACGGCAAGACGCAGGTCGAAGGCGTGACGCCGGCCTCCGTGAGCAGGTAGGCCGCGTCACACCTTGTAGAGCAGGTCCATGTACTTCTTGAGCAGGTCACTCACGAGCCCGCGAAAAGGGACGCTGGCCGCCATGCCGTAGACGGGCGCCATCGTCCCCTTCTCGCCGGGGTGGGCCTTCACGTGCTCCACCGCGGCGCGCAAGTCGGTCAGGAACCGGTCCGCCACGCCGGGCTGCGCGTGGCGCAGCGTGACGCACAGGTGGACCGCGGCGGGCTTGTGCAGGCCGTTGAGGCTCCACCCGTGCGCGCTCATCTGCTCCATCACCTTGAACACGTCCACCGCCTCCGAGCCGAAGGCGATGACGAACAGCGGGTCGCCCAGCACGTGCAGCTCCGGAATCGCCCGGATGCCCTGCTTGATGACGGAGGCCGTCTCCAGGATGCGGCGGGTGGCGTCCAGGTAGCCCTGCTCGCCCATGCTCACCAGCGACGCCCACGCCGTGGCGATGAGCGCGCCGGGCCGGCTGCCTGAGAAGGTGGGCGAGAAGTAGATGCCACCCGGCCAGTCCGTCGCCGTGAAGTACTGGTGCGAGCGGAGCGCCGTGCCCCGGTACAGCACCACCGACGAGCCCTTGGCCGCGTAGCCGAACTTGTGCGTGTCCACGGACATGGACGTCACGCCCGGCACCCGGAAGTCGAAGGGCGGCACCTCGTAGCCCAGCTTCTTCGCGAAGGGCAGCACGAAGCCACCCAGGCACGCGTCGGTGTGGAAGCCGATGCGCTTCCTGCGCGCCAGCTCGGACAGCTCGGAGATGGGGTCGATGACGCCGTGGGGGAAGCCCGGCGCGGAGCCGATGAGGACAATCGTGTTGCGGTTGAGGGCCTTCTTCGTCGCCGCCACGTCCGCGCGGAAGTCCGGCCCCACCGGCACGCGCACCATCTTCACGCCGAAGTAGTGCGCCGCCTTGTCGAAGGCCGGGTGCGCGCTGGACGGCGCCACCATCTCCGGCTTCGTGATTCCCTTCTCCGCCCGCGCCCAATCCCGGTACGTCTTGATGGCGAGCATGATGCTCTCGGTGCCACCGGACGACATGGCGCCGCAGATGTGCTCGTCGGCGGGCTTGCCGGCATTGGCGGCATCGGCGCCGAGCATGCTCGCCGTCATGGCCACCACCTCGGCCTCGAACTTGGTGGCGCTGGGCCACAGGTCCGCGTGCAGCGGGTTGCTCTGCGAGTGGAGCGCGTACACGCGGTTGAGGAAGTCGATGTGCTCCGAGTCCCCGTTGTACACGGCGCCCGACACCCGGCCCTCGCGCCAGCGCGACTCCTCCTGCGACTCCAGCGCCTGGAGCTCCTTCAGCACCTCCTCGCGCGAGCGCCCCGTCACCGGCAGGTGGTCGAACGCGGTCATCTTCCCGCGGTAGGGCTTGAGGTCGCCCTCCAGCTCGGACAGCAGCGAGTCCGTCTCCTTCGACAGCAGCTCGCGCACCATCGGCACGGCCTTGAGGTAGCGCTCGGCGGCGGACAGCAGGCGCGGGGGCACGTGGTTCAGCAGGCGCAGGGACTTCGGGTCGGGCAGTGCCATGGGAGGTCCTTTCCGGGCCGTCAGGCGCTCCGGGCGCGGTTGAGGCGCGCGAAGATGGCCTTGTTGGCCTTGTAGAGGTTGACGAACTCGCGGAACAGCTCGTCGTAGAGGGCCCGGTTCTTCGGGTCCGGCTCGTAGGTGCGGGCGATGGGGACGAGCGAGGGAATCTCCTCCACCGCGAGCTGCCCCAGCGCGACGGCCGCCTGGAACGCGGCACCCCGGGCGTTGGCCAGCACGGGCTCGTCCACCTGCTGAATGGTGCGGCCCAGGACGTCCGCGTGAATCTGGCACCACAGCGGCGAGCGCGCTCCGCCGCCGATGATGCGCATGGAGTCCAGCCGGCGGCCCACGAACTGCTCCACGTAGGTGAACAGCCAGCGCGAGTTGTAGGCCACGCCCTCCATCACCGCGCGGACCATGTGGGCCCGCGTCGTCTTGAGAGACTGGTTGAAGAAGCCGCCGCGCAGCGACTTGTCGTCCACCGGGCTGCGCTCGCCGTTGAGCCACGGCATGAAGATGAGCCTGTCGCTGCCGGCGGGGACGCTGCCGGCCTGGCGCTCCATCAGCTTGTAGACCTCCGCCGAGTCGTCCTCCGCCGCCGCGTCCCCCGGCTTCGTGTCGCGGCCGTAGAGGATGTTGTCCTTGAGGAAGGTGAGGCAGATGCCGGCGGACTCCTGCTCGTTGGCCAGGAGATAGCGCCCCGGCAGCGCGGAGGGCACGGAGGCCATCTGGTGGAAGAGGTCCGTCTTCTTGTACGGCACGTGGCAGCTCAGCCACGAGGACGTGCCCACGCACAGGTGCGGCTCGTGGTCCCTCACCGCGCCGGAGCCCACCGCGGCGGCGAGGATGTCCGGGGCGCCCGTCACCACCTGCACGTCCTCGCGCAGGCCCAGGGCGCGCGCGGCCTCGGGTTGCAGCGGGCCGAGCACCGTGGCGGCGGGCACCAGGTCCGGCAGCTTCTCTCGCTCCAGGCCCGTCATCTCCAGGAGGCGCTCGTCGTAGGCGACGCGGCTGAGCTCGCGGTTGTCCGTCACCCAGTGCAGGGTGATGGAGTCGTACGAGGCGGCGAAGCGGCCGCTCAGCCGCAGGTTGAGCCAGTCCTTGGGCTCGAGGAACTTGTACGTGTTCCGGTAGACCTCCGGCTGCGCGCCCTGGAGGTAGAGGATGTGGCCCACCGGGTCCTTCCCGGACAGGCTCGGCACCCCGCCCGTCAGGCGAATCCACGTCAGCAGGCGACGCAGGCCATAGCCCTCGATGGGGATGAAGCCGTGGGCCACGCGCTTCACCTCGGCCGCGCCGCGCGAGTCCATCCAGATGAGCGCGGGACACAGGGGCCTGCCCGCCGCGTCCACGGCCACGGTGCCTGACCACTGCGAGCTGCAGTTGACGCCGATGATGTCATCCGCGGGGACGGCCCCGGACTCCAGGAGCCGCCGCGTGCCGCGGATGATGGCGCGCCACCAGGCCTCGGGGTCCTGCTCGGCGCCTCCGTCGGGAAGCAGGGAGAGGTCCAGCGGCTCCACCTCACCGCCGAGGATGCGGCCCCGCACCGTCACCACCGCGAGCTTGACGGCCGAGGTGCCGAGGTCGATGGCCAGGATGGACTTCTCACCTGCGTGGGACACGCGCCCTCCGTGGGTCCAGAATCTACGGAGGGCGTAACAGGACTGGCCACCGGCGTGCCGGGGAAAGTTGTCTTGTGAGCGAGGGACCTTCAGCGCCCCCGTGGCACCTTGCTGGCGCCACGGGGCTTCCGCGCTCCAGCGTCAGGGCTGCGCGGCAGCCGGCGCGAGGAACGACCCCGCGGCCTGGCGGAGCTCGGCGATGGGGTCGTTCTGGCTGACCCACGCCAGCAGCTCCAGCGCCCGGGGCTCACGGTTGCGGCGCTCGCCCAACAGCCGGACGATGTCACTGCGGACGGCCGCCTCCTGGTCGGAGCGCAGCGCCTGCTCCATGGCGGGAATCAGGGGCTGCAGGTTCCGGAAGCTGCTGGCGAAGACGGCGCCGCGACGCACCTGGGGAGCAGCGTCCCCGAGCATTCGCTCCACGAGGAGCCGGTCCGCGGCGGGGTTCGGGATGAGGCGCAGCGCGCCCACCGCCGCCTCCCTCACCACCCACACCTCGGAGCGGAGCGACGCCTCGATGGCGGGCAGGGCCCGCTCATCCGCCGTGTTCGCCAGAGCCTTGAGCAGGACCGCCTGCCGGCCCGGGTCCGACTCCGTGCGCAGCAGTTGCTCCAGCTCGCGAAGGACGGCGTCTCCGGCGGGGTCCCCGCCCTGGAGCAGGGTGCGCGCGCTGTTGCCCAGCGCCAGCGTCGCCGTGCCCCGGATGTCTTCATCCGCATCCTGGCCCAGGCGCCGGAGCTCCTCCACGCCCTCGCTGGTGGGTGAGGCCGCGGTGCCCAGGCCCGCGATGGCATCCACCCGGACGGGCAGCTTCAGCGCCTTGTCGGAGGAGACCTGCGCGAGGGCATGGATGGCCTCGGGGGTGCTGGCTGACGACAGCGAGCCGATGAGCGAGCTGTAGACGTTGCGAGAGCGCTCGTCCCGAATCAACCCAGGCACCTGCGCCGCCGCGCCGGGCTCCAACAGGAAGAGTGCGTGCATCCGGTTCATCAGCTCCGCGGTCTCCGGGCCTGCCTGCTCTCCATCCTTCCTGGCGAGAGCGCGCAGCTCGCGGGTGAGGCTCGTGAGCGTCCCTCCGGCCAGGGTGCGGCGAAGCTGCGCCTTGGGGTCTTGCGGAGCCACCGTCTGGACGGACAGCTCGCTGCCGTACAGTCGGGCCCGGTTGGCGGTGAAGGCCCCCGCCAGCAGGGGAACCCTGTGCTTCTCACGAAGGCGGAGACTGACGCTCACCTCTCCCACCGCTGCCGGCAGGTCCTTTCCGGGCTCCACCTCCACCCGGTCCTGCCCCGCCAGGGACTGGACCCAGAGGTCCTCGTCGAGCACCAGGTTCACACCGCCGGACACGGTGATGCGGGCGTCTCCGTCCAGGGGCCGCAGTCCCTCCGGCGTCGTCATCATCCGGTAGCGCACCTTCTTCTTCTCGAACTGTCGGGGGCCCTCCAGCCGCTGGTACGACGCCTCGAACTGACCGGTCGTGTCCAGCTCCTGGGAGGGCCAGCGCTCCAGCTGCTCGGGCGGCGTCACCACCTGGATGGACGCCACCACCGAGCGCAGGAGGTTCTGGCTGATCAGATCCACGCCCTTCTCCATGTGCACCGCCACCGCCGCGCCCTGGCCATTGAAGTGCACGTAGAAGGGAAGCTGGAGTGACGTCAGCATGGCGGCGCGCGAGCTGTCATCCAGCGCATTGCGCCCGCCGGACTCGAACGCGAGCGACGTGGGGCGCAGGTGATACTGGACGTAGACGCGGTCCCCTGCCCGTTCCACCACGGTGGCGGACAGGTCGCCTTCCAGGACGGAGCGGAGCGTGGGCACGGACTCCTTCGGAGAGGGCCGCGCCGAGGCGTCCTGCTTCAGGCCAATGCGCTGCTCGAACTTGAGCTCATGGACATACTGCTGGCCCACCCGCCAGACACGCTGCCAGGACGGCGCCGCGGGGGCTGGCGCGGCAACCTCCGGCGCGGGGGCCGGGCCCACCCTGTCCGCCTGCTCACCGGGCGGGACAGAGACGGGTTGACGGCTGGACCACCAGGCACCGGTGCCTCCAAGCAGGACGACTCCGATGAACAAACCCATCCACGGCTGACGCTTCACCAAGACTGCTCCTCATCCTCAAGGAGCCGCCGGAAGAGAGAGGTGTTCTCTACCGGCGGCCCTGACAACAAGCAAAACGGCCTCACGTCAGGTCGAGGCCAACAATTGTGTCACATCCACCGATCACGAACTCAGTTGCAGGCCTCGACCATCTGAAGGCTGTTCGAGTCCGTGCTCGTGAAGCACCCACCCCAACCACCGCCGCCACCACCACCGCCGGTACCGCCGGTACCTCCGGTCTCATTGCCGGAGATGGTGCCCGCGCCGCCCACCGGCTGGCCGTTCTGGCAGGAGAGCGTGAGCGGGTTCTGCGAGGTGGCCGTGAAGAGGTTCACGGTGCTCGTATAGCCATTCCACTTCGCGATGGTCAGCGAGCCCTTGATCTTGATGATCCACAGCTTGATCTTGAGCGCGACCTTGAGGTTGCCGGAGAGGGACGTGAGGGTGTAGTCCGCCGTCAGCTTCCAATCCAGGGTGGAGCAGGAGCTGGCAACGAGCTGCAGGTTGGCAGGCAGCTGGGCCTCGATGAGCGTCAGGGTGCCCGTCACGGTGAGGCTCACGATGACGAAGTCCACACCGGCGCTGGCGGTGGCATAGACACCGCCCTTGGGCGTGGCCGTCAGCTTGATGCCAGACTCGACCAGCGTGCCAACGACACTGATGCCGGCGTTACCCGTGAGCTTCGCCGTCACCTTGACGGGATAGCCCATCACCGGAATGGTCTTCTCCGCGTTGAAGAAGGTCCGGTTGAAGAGCGGCGTATCACTGACGGGGCCCGCGGTGCCGAGGTTCTTCAGGTAGACCTGCTGGCCCATCGCATAGACTTCAATCTTGGCGCCCACCGCACCGCCCTGCTGGGCAGTGCCGGTGGCCTTGCCGCGCACGACCTCCTGGGTGTACCCGAAGGCTCGCGCCCAGAGCTTCCCCTCTCCCACCGCCTGGAACTGCGCGCCCACGCCCGCGGAAGCCGAGTAGGCCGTCAGCGAGGCATCGAGGGCATAGCCCGACGCGAAGGTGCCGTTGCCAAAGCTCTGGTCCTTGTGAAAGGCCTTGGTGAAGGAGAACACCGGCGCCGTCGAAGGCGTGGTCTGGGCGCCCGCGGGCTCTGTCGTGTTCGACGCGTCCGCCGCATCGCCTTGATCCTTGAACCCGATCGCATCCGGGTCGCCCGCCTCGGTGCCACCGTAACAGTACCCATAGCAGTTCGGGACAGTCTCGTAGGTCAGCTCGCTGTTGGCCTGCTGCGCCACGTACGGGTCTGGGTAATAAACCGAGGAGCCATCATCCAGGTAGATCTGGTCCTGAATCTGCTCCATCGCCTGCGCATGGCTTGCCACCAGCAGGGCCGACACGCCGGCCACTGCTCTCAACACGTGTTTCGTCATCTTGGGGATTCCAGGGGTGAATGCTTCTCGGGGTTGCGCCCTTCATCCCTGTAGGCAAACGCCTCATAGACAAAGGGGCAAAACCGATATTCCCAGCTCCACCAATTATTGACAATCCCCCTGCAACTGAATTGCAACTCGCCTGCTTGCTCACACGGAACGTGTGAGCCTTTGCCGCAGGGCGGCGAAAGGGTTTCACAAGCCTGCCCCCTCCTACCGCAGGCGGGCAGCCAGCTTCTGGAAACGTATGTCCTTGCGCGCGTGCTCCAGGTCCGGGTCGCTCAGCGCCCACGAGCCCTTGAGCCCGGCGTCGATGGCCTTCCCCAGGTACTCCAGCGCGTGGCCCGCGTCTGACTTGAGCGAGTAGCCACAGGCGGCGTTGTAGAGCGCATTCACCTGGTACTGCTTCGCGGAGGCGGCACGGAGCGACGCCTCGATGCCCCCGTCGTAGTCCTTCGCCGCCAGCAACACCTGCCCGAGCCGGAACCAGGCCGTCGTGTCCGCGGCGTTGGAGGCCGTCAGCTCCCGGTAGGCCTTCGCCGCCGCCGGCCAGTTCTTCTCGTCCCCCAGAATCTCCGCCTGCTGGTGGGCGCGACCCCGCTCATCGAGGCTCGGGTTGAGCAGCGTGTAGCCGCCCGCGAGGTGCGGCTCCGGCGTCCAGCGATACTCCATGTAGCGCGCCGTCTGCTCGGCCACGCGCAGGCCCAGCAGCCGCGCCACGACGTGCAGCGAGCCGTCGATGCCGGCGGACACGCCCGCGGTGGTGACGATGCGTCCGTTGTCGATGAAGCGGCGCCCCCGGTGGACGCGCGCCTTCGGCGCCATCCGCTGGAGCGAGTCGATGGCGTTGTTGAACGTCGTCACGTCCAGCCCGTCGAGCATCCCCGCCTTGCCCAGCACCATGGCGCCGGTGCAGACGGACAGGGCCACCTCGGCGCCAGCCGCCGTCTTCGCGAGCCACTTCGAGTACGCCTCGTCCTCCAGCACCACGCCGGTGTTGCCGCCGGGGATGACGAGGACATCCGGCACGGGCGCGTCCTCGGGCGTGAAGTCCGGCGTCACCTTGACGAAGCCCTGGCTGGTCAGCGGAGCCTTCGATTTCGCGACGGTGTAGACGCGGAAGGCGTGCGCGTCGCCCTGCATGGACTGGTGCGCCGCCGCCGCGAACACCTCTCCGGGGCCGGCGAAGTCGAGCAGCTCCACGCCCTCGTAGAGGACGATGGCCACGTTGCGGGTGTAGCCCGTGCGCCGAGGCTGGGACTCCGGAGCCGCATGGGCCGGCGTGACGACGAGGAACAGCGACACCGCGAGCATGCAGCCCACCGCGAGGTGCTTCATGGTCTTCCTGCTTCCTGCCCCGCTATCGGGGCGCTGACTGGGTCTGCTGGCGCCCGGCCTTCCACCGCGCGGGACTCACGCCGTGGGCCTCCTTCCAGAGGCGGCGAAGCTGGCGCGCATCCTTGAAGCCACAGTGCGTGGCCACGCTCTCCACCCGGGCCTCGGGGTCCTCGAGCAGATTCGCCGCCACCTCCAGTCGGACGCGCTGCGAGAAGTCCTTCACGCTGATGCCGGTGGCCTGCCGGAAGGCCCGCGTCAGGTTGCGCGGGCTCATCGCGGCCAGGCGAGCCAGGCGCGGCAGCGTGGCGTGCTCGCGCGGGTTGGACACAATCCAGTCCTGCACCTTGTGGACGCCGTGGCTCAGGTGCGTGCGGTACTCGAGGAAGACGGACGACTGCCGCTGCTCTCCGTCGCGCCGGTGGTAGACGACCATCTCCCGCGCCACGCGCGCCACCACCAGCGGGCCGTAATCCTCATGGACCAGGGACAGGGCCATGTCGATGCCAGACGTCACGCCCGCGCTGGTGATGACGGTGCCGTCCTTCACGAAGAGCCGGTCCGCCAGCACCTTCGCCGTGGGGTGGCGGCGCTGGAGCAACTCACTGAGCTTCCAATGGGTGGCGCACGGCCGACCGTCGAGCAGCCCCGCCTGCGCGAGGGCGAAGGCGCCGGTGCAGATGGACGCCACCCGCGCGCCCGCCGCATGGGCCTCGCGCAGCCACGCCACCGGCACGGCCGCGCCCGACGAGTCCAACATGCGCGAGTCCATGCCCGGCACCAGCACCAGGTCCAGCCCGCGAGGGTCCGGCAGCGGCTCCAGCCGGCCGAAGACGAGCCCCTGCGCGGACGTGACTTCGGGCGTCGCCGCGCAGTAGCGCAGCCGGTAGTCCGCGCCGAAGCCGTTGGCCTCGAAGAGCACCTGGACGGGTCCGGCCAGGTCCTGCAGGTGGACGTGCGGCAGGACGAGCACCGCGACGTGCCGGGGACGAGCGGCGGCTGTGGCCCCGGTGCGCCGGAGGGAACGGGTGGACGGCATGCCCGGTAGCATAGTGAGGGCCGGGCACCGGTTCCCACACCCGTTCCGGACAGAGACCGGACATTTCGGGCCATGACGCCCGGCCCTGCCGAGGCCGGCTTCAGTCCCGCGGCCGCGCGGCGAGGTGAGGCTTCCTGGCGCCTCGCTACTTCTTCCTTGCCGCGCGGCGCTTCTTCCAGACCTTGTACTCGGGGCTCTTCACGAAGCCCTCATAGTTGGCCGTGCCCTCCAGGTCGTTGAGGTGCACCAGGCCCGTGGCCTCGATGGCGTCGAGCCGCTCGCCCAACTCCTTGTACTGCTTCTCCTGGAGCGCCAGCCCCGCGAGGCTCCAGTGGCCCACGAGGAGCGTGGGCTCGGCGGTGATGGCGGCCTCGTAGTGGCGGCGTGCCTCGGCCGTGTCGCCCTTGTCGAGCATGACATTGCCGCGCAGCACGGAGAGGTAGGGGTCGCGCACGCGCCGGTCGAGCCGGTCAAGGACTCGGATGGCGCCGGCGTGGTCCTTGCGCAGCAGGTAGCCGTCGAAGGCGACGAGCTCGACGCTCGGGTCGTTGGGCAGCGCCTTCTCGTAGTCGGCGATGGCCTGCGCGTAGGCCTCGCCCTGGACCGACAGCGCGGCGGCTGACTGCAGCCGGAGGAGCAGGACGCTCTTGTAGTTCTTGAAGGACGCGGGGAACTGGTCGTAGATGCTGAGGGCCTCCTCGTACTTCCCGGCCTGGAACGCCTGCTGCATCGCCTGCATCCGGGGCAGGTTCTTGAGGTACGTCTGCTCCTTGCCCATCAGACGGTCCACGAGGCCCTGGTTGGCTTCCGCGGCTACGGCCAGGTAGGCGCGGCGCAGCGTCTCGCTGAGGAACTCGCCGGCGACGTACGGGTAGATGTCCACTACACGCACCTGCCCGCTGGCATCCTTCGCCAGCTCCAGGTCCAGGTAGTTGAGGCCGCGCGTGGACACCAGACGGAAGAGGGCGCGCGGGACGCCTTTGACAGCGCGGGCACGTAGCAGCGTGAAGGTCGACTCCTCGTCGAAGGCCGAGACGAGCTGCTTGCCGAAGCCCAGGGCAGAGCCCTGGTTGAGCCCCTTCCTGAAGCCGGCGGCGAAGTTCGCGGGCACCTGCACACCCTCGGTGGTCTTCTTGAAGAGGGCGTCCTTGTCGAGGTGCGCGTCGAGCGCGTCACCGTCATGCGCGTTGATGCCCTTCTCCACCGCCCGGGCGAAGTCGAGATACGCGGGCTCGAGTTGCGCCGCGCGCGCCTCCTCACCGATGGGCGCCTGGGCAGCGGCGGCAGGGGGAGTGGCTGGGGAGGTGGCCAGGATGGCAATCAATGGCAGGAGCATGTGCCTGGAACATACACCACGACGGGTGGGCGCCGGATGGCATTGCCCAGGGTCCGTGAAGGGGGCTCCGCCGGAGGGGGTCCGCCAGTTCTCGACAGGACTACTTCGGCCGGGAGAAGAGCGCGTACATCACGAGCAGGAGCGCCCAGAAGCCCACCAGCTTGAAGAGCTTCTGCACGCTCGGTGTCACGGACCGGAGACTCACGCCCACTCGACATGGGCGTAGGCGGCCCCCGCGTCTTCCAGCAGACGCCGATTCGCGCCTTCGAGCCGGGGCCCGGAGCCCAGGCGTCTGGCCAGGGGCGACGCGGCGCACGGCCCTGGTGGCACACGTCAGCAACCCTCCACGACGCGCTTCGCCCTTCTGGGTGTGTCACTTTTCTTTTCACGTATTGAGCGGCCTCGCCGTCGGATAGGGAATGTGCACGAACCTGATGATCAGCGTCCCCTCCAATCCCGGTCAGAGAGCCCCAGACGCGGCGCGGATGTTCGTGAGCGCGAGAGCGATGGAGATGCCGGGAGTAATCGAGCAGAGCGTCTACGTCATGCCGAGCAAGCAGCACTGGCCGCTGCACCCGGTCACTCCCATTGCGGCCGTCAAGGAATGGACGACGCTCCATTGGACCAATCCTTTTGGCTTCGTGGGGATCGCCCCCTCCGGGAGCAACTGGAGCTCCCTGCCGACCTTCAACGACGGAATCAACAGCGAGGGGCTGTCCGTCGGAGCGCTGTGGCTCGCCCCCGGTACCGAGTACGGCCACATTGGGACGCAGCGCAATCAGGTGTCGTTCCTGGATTTTCCCGCGTGGATCCTCGGCAACTTCGCGCTGGTTGAAGACTTCCTGTCAGCCTTTCAGAACATCACCGTCGTCGGGCCTTTGCCGGGAGAGCATTTCTATGTCCCGCTGCACTACATCGTGACGGACAGAACCGGTCGGAGCGCCGTCATCGAGTTCATCGGGGGCAAGCCCAACGTCTACACGTGCACCAACGGCGTCATGACCAACTGGCCGACCTACGACTGGCAGCTGACGAACGTCAAAAACTATTTCAACCTGACGCTCGTCGGCAGCGGCACCTCCGCCTCGGGTGCCGGCAATCCTGTTGGGGGCGGTCTGGTCGGACTGCCCGGAGACTCGCTGTCCGCCTCGCGATTCGTCAGGGCAACCATCCTGTCGCAGGGCATCAGCCAGCTCCCGGGGGATGGCAGGGGCTGGCTGCCGGCGCCAGGCGTCTTTCGGACGGCGCCGCCGCAGAAGAACCCGCCCGGCTTCGCCGGTCCAGAGCAGACCGCGGTCATGGTCGCGCTGCAGCTCACGCAGATCTGCATGGGGACGCCGTACGGGATGTTGCTGGAAACGGTGGAGGACTCGCCGTCCACGACGGGCACTCCAGCCACGACGCCGCCCTCGTACACGACCACGTACGGCGACTACACGATGTGGACGTGCGTACGCGACCACACCCATCGCAAGTACTACTTCATGTCTGCGTTCAGCGGGATTCTCACGATGATCGATCTGAGCTCGCTGAACTTCGCCACGACACCGGCGTACCCGAGCGCCGCGAGCATCGCAGTCCTGCCCCAGGGGGGCGCACCGTGGCATGTGGACGCGACGAAGATGCTCACGCCGGCGACCGCGTGATCTTCCCGTCGCGGGCTCATCCAGGAGCGTTCGACCTCTCGTTGCTCAGTGGCGTCCCGAGCCGGCTCGCTTCACGCCTTCTGGCGGCCGACCAGCTCTTCCTTGAAGGCCTGGGCCACCTCGTCCGCGGTGGGAAAGCCGCCTGCGCGCTGCTGCATGAGGCGGGCGAGGACCGCGACGTAGGCCTCCCCGAACAGGGTGGTGAGGCTGGCGGCCACGGAGGCGGAGATGAGGCCCCCCACCAGGGTGCCAGCCCCCGGCAGCAGCTTGAGCATCCCGGAGACGAGGGACTGGCCCGTGAAGGTGGCCCCCAGTCCCGTGACGGCCGAGCTCACCAGCGTGGTGAGAAACGCCTCGGTGAGGGGCAGGCCGAAGACACTGCTGACGCCCGCCAGCATCCCCACCTGGAGGGGGACGAGGAGGGCCGCATCAGCAAAAGGGAGGGGGTTGAGCCCTCCTATGGCGGCGGCGGTGGTGGCGGCGCCCAGGACGATGCCGTGGGCGCGCTTGCGCTTCTGCTCGATGCTCACGCGCTGGGCGGCGGCGAAGGCGTTGCGCTGGGCCTCGGGGACCAGCTCCATCGTGATGTCCACCAGCTCGGTCAGCCCGCGCGGCTGGAGCGTGTGGCCTTCGTCATCCGTCTCCGTGAGCGCGCGCACCCGCATGACATTGCGCGCCTGGGGCAGCAGCCGTTGCACCTCGTCACGGAACCCCTGGTCGCTCCGGGCCTTGGTGACCACGGCCACCACGGGGACGTAGCGGGCGAGCATCTCGCACACCTGGATGTCGCCGTCCTCCACGCGCCGGGAGTCCTCGCCGATGCACAGCCAGGCGACGTGGACATGGCGTCCCGCGTCCTCATCCCGGGCGCGCGAGCGAACCAGTTCCTCGAGCTCCTTCACCGTGTCACGGAAGCCCGCCATCTCCAGGCCGCGCGTGTCGATGAGGGTGACGGGGATGCCTTCCTTGGTGTACTCGCGCGCCTCCTGGGTGACGGGGCGGCCCTGGCCCGTCTCCGCGATGCGCCCGTGGAAGATGGCGTTGATGAGCGTGCTCTTTCCCACGCCGCTGCGGCCCGCGATGATGAGGGTGACCCGTCCGCGCTTGCGGAAGGCCTCCTCGATCTGCTTGCGCACCTCGTCACCGATGTTGAAGTCCATGGCACGAGTCTACGGGACGCGTGCGTCACCGGCACGGCGCACGATCCTGCCGCCACCGGCCGCCTCTCCAGCCCGCCGCCCCTCGAGCGTGCTCCCACTCCGCCTATACTGCTTCCGGAGCAAGGCCGTGTGGGGACGGCCATGGAGGAGCCTGTACCATGCGTGGGAAAGTGAGGGGCTGCGCTCTCGCGGTCATGGCGCTGAGTGCGAGCGGCTGTGCGAGCGCCAACTTCTTCAATACGACGACGAGCTGGGATGACGCACCTCCGACGGTGGCGCGGGTCTTCGTAGTCGCCAGAATGAAGAGCAACGAGCTGGACGCGACACTGTATGGAGCGTTCGAGTCCACCTTGCGGAAGGAATTCACCCGGTGCGGCATCAAGAGCGAGGTAATGCACACCGATGACAACACCGTGGAGAATCTCAACACGGCGAGTGCCCGGTTCCAGCCGGACTCGGTGCTCGTGATCAAAGACACCGGGGGTGGCACGGTGACCGTGAACCTCAGTAACTTCAGCCAGAGGAACGAGCTGGACTTCGAACTGACGTTGCTCAATGCCGCGAAGAACACCTCGTATTGGCACACGTATTCGAAGTTCGACTTCAGGACCAAGGCCCTGTACGCCGACAACATCATTTCCGGCCAACGGCTCGCTCGGGCCATCGTCACCCGTCTCCGGGACGACAAGGTGATCAAGCAATGCCAGATGACGGAGGAGGATGCGAAGGCTGAACGAGACGAGGCCGCGAAACGCGCGAAGGAGAATTCTGGCTTCAATGTCAATGATTGACAGCCCTGGCGGGGAGCGGAACGAGGAGCCGTAGCGCCCAAAGTCGCGCTGGAGCGCCCCGGCGCGTCTACAGTAGGCCTCCGGACCTGGGGGTTGGCATGCACCGGCTCTTCAACAGCGCGCGGCAGTTGTGGACGCGGCACCCGGTGGCACTGGGTGTCGCGGCGACGTTCGGCCTGAGCCTGCTCCTGCGCTGGCTCTACCTCCAGTCGTCACCGGACCGGACCTGGCCCTTCTCCATCTTCTTCTACGGCGACTCGCGCTTCTTCCACTCGTACGCGGTGGACTGGGCACGGGAGAAGCCGGCGCAGGCCACCCTGCCCTACCACCCGCCCCTGTTCCCCTGGTGCCTGGGGCTGCTCTACCGCCTCATGGGTGAGCCGCAGGGCAGCGCGTACCCGTACAAGCTCGTGCTCGCGGTGCTGAACTCGGCCACGGTGGCCCTGACGTGGGCATGGTGGCGCCGGGTGCTCGGCACCGGCTGGAGCCTCCTCGGCGCGGCCCTCTTCGCGTCCAGCTTCGGCTGGCTGGTACTCTCCACCACGTACAGCAATGAGGTGCTCTACGCCCTCTTCCTGTCCGCCACCTGCGCGCTGATGCTGAAGCACCGCGCCGGGCCGTCGTGGGGCGGCGCCGTGCTGCTGGGCGCCGTCATGGGGCTTGGCTCGCTCACCCGCGCCGAGCACCTCTACCTCTGGCCCTTCCTGCTCGCGTGGGCGTGGCTGTACCGGGGGAAGACGCCGCTGCCCGCGCTGGCGGTGCGCTGGGGCGCGGCGGTGCTCGTCACCGCGCTCGTCCTGGCGCCGTGGGCCGTCCACAACGCGCGCGTGCTGGCGGACATCAACGCGCGCACGCCGGAGCTGGAGCCGCTGCCGGAGCTGGCCCCCGTCACCGTCTACGGCCCCATCAACTTCGCCATGGCCAACCACGCCGGGGCCACCGGCGGCTTCACGCCGGACTCCGTCAACCGGCTCGGCCAGGACGGCAACCTGGACGTGTCCAACCCCGCCCAGCGCCGCCTGTTGCTGCACGGCTACGCGCAAGGGCTGGAGTGGATGCGCGAGCACCCCGCCGACGCGGCCCGCCTCTGCGTGGCCAAGCTCGACCGGTGGCTGGACGGCCTGGGCCTGGGCTTCGGCGCGTCCAACCTGCCCTCGGGCCTGAGCGGCAACCGCGCGCCCGTGGACCTCTTCGTCCCCGAGGGCGCCTGGCTGAAGTGGCCGCTGCTCCTGCTGCTCCTGGCGGGCGCCGCGCTGTCGCTCCTGCCACCGTGGCGCACGTACGCCCTCTTCACCGCGGTGGTGCTGCACCGCGCCCTCATCACCCTCGCCTTCTTCGGCTACACGCGCGGCCTGCTCGCCATCTTCCCCGCGCTCCTCCCGCTGCTCCTGCTTCCGCTCGTCGCCCTCGCCGCGCGCAGGCCAGCGCTGGCTCCGCGGCTGCCCGCCTTCGCCGCCGCCGCGCTGCTGCTGTTGTGGGTGGAGGCCGGTGCCCTCGCGCTCGGCGCGCCGCGCGGCTTCATGGCCAGCGGCAGCACCGATAGCGCGAGCGGCAAGCTCATCCAGGACGACTGGGTGCGCATCTGGCCGCGCTAGCGGCGAGAATCAGCCCGTCAATAAAAATCCATCCGCACGATACCGATTCATGCTCCAGGGCAGGGTCATTTTCACAATCCGTCTGCGGAACCGTTCGCCACTTAACACTCCTACCCCTTGATTTCCTTGGCCTGCGGCTTTTGTCCGCATGCCTGGGAATTCCCCGGATTCAGTTTTTGTTTCAGGGCCGCTAAGGCGTTCTCCGGGCTCCGTCCGTGGAGCCTGCTCGGGTCCGTAACCCCACAGACCCCGCAGAGGAGAAACGCATGCGCCACACCAAGGTGTCAGCAGCATGTCTCGTCCTGCTCCTGGGAGCAGCGAGCTGGGCACTCCAGCCCCCGCAGAGCGGGCAGAGTGCCATCGCCGGCAAGGCCTTCTTCAAACCCGACCTGTACCTGCCCATCCAGAACGTCCCGCTGGACACGGCGCGCCGCAACATGAGCGCGACCACGGAGGACGCGTGGGACACGTTCTTCGCGAAGAATGGCAAGGACTTCAACGTCTACATCGACCCGCGCACCGGCTCGCCCACGGCCGTGCAGGGCTCCATCCCCCTCATCCCGGGTAACGGCTTCAACAACAAGGTGACGCTGGACGCGGTGCGCGAGTCCATTGGCCGCTCCGTCGCGGACGTGGACGCCAGCGTCGTCGAGGACCTGGTCCTCAAGTTCATCGCGGACAACCAGGCCGCCTTCAACATCGACCTGATGCAGCTGGGTCAGCCGAAGGTGATGCAGGTCAGCGAGCACCTGTGGCAGGTGCACATTCCCCAGCAGGTGAACGGCATCGCCGTGCGCCACGGCCGCGTGGCCGCCACCATCAGCCACGGCAACCTCATCCTCCTGGGGACTGAAGCCTGGGCCAACGTGGGCATCGACACGAAGGCCGCCTTCGGCCCCGCGGACGCGCTGTCCGCCGGCGCCAGCTTCGTCGGCTTCGCCCCCGCCGTGCAGGACCTGTGGCAGCAGCCCGTGCTCGAGGTCGCCCCCGTCGCCCGCCAGGGTGAGGCCTTCAGCGGCGCCGTCGGCACCGGCTACGAGCACCAGCTCGTCTACGCCTACGGCTTCCAGGACCCCAACGCCCAGCAGCGCTGGAAGGTGACGGTGGACGCGCTCACCGGCGAGGTCATCGCCATCGAGGACGACAACCACTACTTCGACGCGCAGTACACCGGCGGCGTCTACCCCTCCACCAACATCGGCACCTGCGCCAACAACACCGTGTGCGGCACCCTGCAGGCGAACACGCCCATGCCCTGGGCCAACACGGGCCTGGCCTCGCCCAACAACTTCACGGACGGCGCGGGCATCTACAACTACAGCTCCGGCACCACCACCACCACGCTGGCCGGCAAGTACGTCCGCGTGAGCGACAGCTGCGGCGCGGTGAGCGTCAGCACCAGCACGGGCAACCTCAACCTGGGCGGCGTCAACAACGACCACGACTGCACCGTGCCCGCCGGCACCTCCGCGGGCAACACGGCCGCGTCGCGCTCCAGCTTCTACGAGCTGGGCAAGCTGAAGGAGCAGGCCCGCGGCTGGCTCCCCGCCAACACCTGGCTGCAGGGGCAGCTGACGTCCAACGTCAACATCGCCAGCACCTGCAACGCCTTCTGGAACGGCTCGACGGTCAACTTCTACCGCAGCGGCGGTGGCTGCCGGAACACGGGCGAGATTGGCGCCGTGTTCGACCACGAGTGGGGCCACGGCATGGACAACTTCGATGCCAACGGCACCCTGTCCAACTCCTCCGAGGGCTACGCGGACATCGCGGCCATCTACCGCCTGCAGACCTCCTGCGTGGGCTACGGCTTCTTCCAGACCAGCGACCGCGGCTGCGGCCAGACGCCGGACGGCTCCGGCTACAACCAGCAGGAGTCGCAAGTTAGCGGCCAGTCGTGGTGCAACACGAAGTGTTCCGGCGTGCGCGACGCGGACTGGGCGGCCAGCGTGAACAACGTCCCGGCCACCCCGCAGAACTTCGTGTGCCCCATGTGCAGCGCCAGCACCGGCCCCTGCGGCCGTCAGGTGCACTGCGCCGCGTCCCCCGCGCGCCAGGCTGCCTGGGACCTCGTCACGCGTGACTTGACGGCGGCGCCCTTCAACATGGACTCCAACACGGCGTTCATCACCGCGAACAAGATCTTCTACCAGGGCAGCGGCAACATCGGCACGTGGCACGGCTGCAACTGCACCGCCGGCACCTCCGACGGCTGTGGCGCCACCAACGGCTACATGCAGTGGCTGGCCGCGGACGACGACAACGGCAACCTGGCCGACGGCACGCCGCACATGACGGCCATCTACGCCGCGTACAACCGCCACAACATCGCCTGCACCACGCCGGCCGTGACCAACGGCGGCTGCTCCGCCGGCCCCACCACCGCCCCCACGCACACCGCGACGGCGGGCGACGGCCAGGTGTCCCTCAACTGGACGGCCTCCGCGGGCGCCTCCGAGTACTGGGTGATGAAGACGGAGGGCTTCGCCGGCTGTGACTTCGGCAAGGCGAAGATCGCCACCGTCACCGGCACCAGCTACGTCGACGGTGAGGTCGCCAACGGCCGGCAGTACTGCTACTCCGTCGTCCCGGCCTCCTCGAACGCGTGCTACGGCCGCGCCAGCACGTGCAGCTGCGCCACGCCGGCCTGCACCGCGCCGGGCGCCGCCACGCTGTCCACGCCCGCCAACGGCGCCACCGGCGTCGAGCCCCTCGCGGTCCTGGACTGGGCGGACGTGTCGGGTGCCGCCAACTACGAGGTGCAGGTCGCCACCGACTCCGCCTTCACCAACGTCGTGGCCACCGCCACCACGCTGGCGACGAGCACCTGGACGGTGTCGCCCGCGCTCAACACCACCACCACGTACTACTGGCGCGCCCGCGCGAAGAACTCGTGCGGCGGCGTCGGGGCCTGGTCCTCGACGTTCTCGTTCACCACGCGCGGCTGCGTCGCCCTGGCCGCGCCCACGCTGTCCACCCCGGCCAACGGGGCCACGGGCGTCGCCACCTCCGCGGCGCTCGACTGGAGCGACGTGACGGGTGCCTCCCGCTATGAGGTGCAGGTCGCCACCGACTCCGCGTTCACCAACGTGGTGCGCTCCAACACCGCGCTGTCGTCCAGCAACTGGACGGTGACGCCGGCCCTCTCCAGCTCCACCGTGTACTACTGGCGGGCCCGCGCGGGGGACAGCTGCGGCACGAGCGCCTACAGCGCCACGAACAGCTTCACCACCACCAACGTGTGCACGCCGGTCGCCGCCGCCTTCGACACCGCCCGCCAGGCTCCGACCTGCGGCACGGTGTGCGGCTGCGACACGGGCACCACGCTGGTCAACGGCCGCGGCACGCTGTCCGGCGGCGCCGAGCCCAACCAGCCCAACACCATCGCCGACTCGTGCGCGGACGGCAGCACCGGCACGTACCACTCCGACGAGAGCATCGACCGGGTGGTCATCAAGACGGTGGACCAGGGCGCGTTCGCCGTCGGCAAGCAGGTGACGGTGGAAGTGACGGCCTGGTGCTGGGGCACCACGGATGCGCTGGACCTGTACTACACGACCAACGCCGGGACTCCGGCCTGGACGACGCTGACCACCAACCAGGCCTGCACCGCGGGCGGCGTGGCGCGTGTCTTCACGCACACGTTCAACCTGGGCGCGACGGCGGGCACGCACGCCATCCGCGCGCAGTTCCGCTACGGCGGCACGGCCAGCAGCGCCTGCGTCTCCGGCAGCTACAACGACCGTGACGACCTGGTGTTCGGCGTCGGCACCACGGTGGCCGCCGGCCCGTCGGGCAAGAAGAGCACCACGCAGGGCCGCGCCACTCCGGCGGACCGCTGAAGTCCCGCTCTTCGCTGACTGACTGAATGAAGGGCTCCCGGGAAGTACTCCGGGGGCCCTTCGCTTTTTCGCATGAGCGCTCGCGGCTCAATGACGGCCGTGCGAGTCCGGCGTGTCGGCGTGCTCCGGCTCGTGCGGCGGGGAGCGCCGCGCTTCCTCCATGGGGCCGGCGAACAGGAGCCCCTCCTCCACCGCGCCTCGGCCCGTCTCGCGCTGCGCCAGCTCGCGCCGGTGCGCCTGCTTCCAGCCGTCGTGGCGGTCCCTGAGAATCTCCTGCACGAGCACCTGCGCCGCAGCGGCCAGCGGCACGGCGAGCACCACGCCGGCCAGGCCCGACAGCGCGCCGCCGCAGAGCGCGACGATGGAGATGAGCAGCGGGTTCATCTTGATGGCCCGCCGCTGGATGACGGGCCCGAGCACGTTGGCTTCGAGCTGCTGGTACACCATGAACACCGCCAGCGCGATGAGGGCCTGCTTGAGCCCCACCGTGGCGAACGTGAGGAGCGCCACCAGCACCGCGCTGATGACGCTGCCGAGGAAGGGAATGACTCCCAGCAGCATCACCACCAGGCCCAGCGCGAGGAAGTACGGCACGCCCTGGATGAGGGCCACGGTGGCGGCCACCGTGCCGCCAATGGTCATCACCAGCAGCGTGCCCGCGAGGTAGTTGCCCACCGCCTCGCGCATCCGCCCCACCAATTGCCGCACGCGCGGGCGGCGGCGCGGGGACACCCACTGGAGGATGCTCTCGTAGAGGTCCGCGCCGAACAGCAGACTGAAGACGGTGAGCGCCACCACGGTGATGCCCGCCGCCACCAACCCCAGCGTGGAGGAGAGGACGTCGATGGCCCGGCCCGCGAGGTCCGCGGGCTCGAAGTGGACCAGGTCCTCCGGCTTCACCTGGACGCCGTACTTCCGGCTGAGGTCCTGCACCCATGCCGACTGCGAGAGCTGCTCGAGGCGCTCGGGCATGGTCTGCACGAAGCCCTGGAGCTGCTGCACCAGCATGGGCACCAGCGTGCCCACCAGCACGCCCATCACCCCGAGCAGCATCAGCGCCACCACGGCCACGCCCAGTCCGCGCTTCAGCCCCCACCGCTCCAGGCGCCGCACCAGCGGGTCCAGGGCGATGGAGAGCAGCAGCACCACGGCCAGCAGCGTGAGCACCGGGTAGAGCTGACGGATGATGACCCAACACAAGACGAGCAGCAGGACCTGAAGCCCCACGGCCCACACCGTGCGCGGGGGCACATAGACCGGGAGCTGGCGACGCGAGGCCTTCATGCCCCTCAAGGTAGGAAGTGGTGGGCCGCACGGCAGGCGCTCCCATGGGGTGCGCTCGTGTGGACCTCCCCCAAGTGCCCGGGACTCCCGGCGTTGCACGCGGCTGGGGGGACAGCAGGCAGGCGGACAGGCGCCAGGTCGTCAGCCGACCTTCCGGGGCGGCGACCAGGGGCCCTGCGGCCCACCCGTGCCAGCGGGGTCCATCAGCCCCACCCTCCAGGGCGACGAAGACTCCAAGAAACTGGGACGCGACCTGTCCGATAATCTTCTAAGCCGGCTGTAGCGGCGCCGCGCGGAGGATGACGCGATGTGGATCGAAGCCATCGTCATGCCCCGGGAGAGTCCCCGAGTGTCACGCTCGCTGTCGCAGCGCGGGCGGGGAACACGGGCGGCTGCTTCCTCGCCTGCTCCAGACCGTTCTCGTCTCTACGCCGCCGGGTGTGAAGAGGGTCGGCGCTTCCGCGACGCGGTGCTGGGCTTTCTCCATGCGCGCCACCTGATGAGCGCGGTGCGGTGGATCAGCGAGCCGGGCACCCTGCCGCAGGTGACGCTGCACTGTACGCAGGTGGTGCTGGAGCAGCTGCGTCAGGCCCCGGAGTTCGAGGCCGGCCTGTCCATGCACCTGGAGTTCCTCGCCTGAGTGGTGCCGGAGTCGCGGCGCGCCCCTAGCTTCAAGGAGACAACACAGGGCGCCGCGTGGGCGGTGGCGCGGAGCGTGCCGCCACCACGGGGCGCGGAGGCATGCGCCATGAGTGAGCTCACCATCAAACACTCCGGGACACCGGACGAGCGTCGGCCCTTCGTGGCGCACGGCCATGTGGACGCCTTCGACTTCGGGGGCGGGAGCATCGTCGGGCGGGGCGTCTTCGAGCCGGGATGGAAGTGGTCCCAGGACGTGAAGCCCATCGCGGGCACGGACAGCTGCCAGGCCTCCCACGCCGGCTACGTCATCTCCGGCCGGATGGTTGTCGCCATGGATGACGGCACGCAGGCGGAGCTGGGTCCGGGAGACATCGCCATCATCCCGCCCGGGCATGATGCCTGGGTCGTCGGCAACGAGCCCTGCGTCATGGTGGACTTCGAGGGCATGTCCCAATACGCGCGGCGCGAGGAAGCGGGCACGAAGTACGCGGACACCGAGGAAGTGGCCCCCGGCATCCACTGAGCGGTGCGGCTACGGCGTGCAGGACGCGCCGGGCTCGGGCGGCACGTGGCCTTCGTAGGTGAGGCCGGTGGGGCCGTACCAGGGCAGCACCTCGATGGCGAAGCGTCCGGCCTTCACGGCCGGGTCCTGCTGCGAGAGGGCCAGGGCCTCCTCGCGGGTGGCGACGTCGAAGATGAAGATGCCGGCCAGCGCATCCGGCGGCGCGTCGGCCGGCACGTCGAAGGGGCCGGCGATGACCAGCTTCCCGCACTTCGCCAGCCGCTCGATGTTGGCCATGTGCCCCTTGCCCGCCTCGACGGCCTCGGGCGTGCGCTCCTTCGTCCACGCCGGTCCCCGGCGCAGGAAGGCCATGTAGTAGGTGCGCATGGAGAACTTCTTCTCCGGCGCGGTGGCCCGAGGCGCCTCGGCGGCGGGGGCGGCCTCTGTCTTCGAGGTGGTGGCACAGCCCGTGGCGAGGGCGAGCAGGATGGGAATGGAGAGCGCGGTTCGCATCGCGCCTGCTTAGCACGCGACGCGGAGGGGCTCAGGCTCCGGCGCATCCTGTTCGAGTCCCAGCGGCACCTGTCCCACGCCGGGAACTTCACGCGGCTATCCCTCGCGGGAGAGTTCGCGCGCGTGTTGCACCCACGCCTCCAGCGAGCCGTGCTCCCGCCATCCGCGCAGGAGCTGCGTCCCCACGGAGCGGGCGAGGATGCGGGTACGCAGCGCCTCGCGCACCCGCATGGCCTCCGGACTCCGGGCCTCGGGCTCCGCGCGGCGAGCGTGTTCCACCATGCGCTCCCATCTGCGCTCCGGCCAGCGCCGCTCTTCGGGATGTTCGGCATGGAGCGGCTCCCACAGCTCGTGCGCCAGTCCGAAGAGTCCGGCACGCGCCTCGCGCACCCGGGCCGAGGCTTCCAGTCGTGCCTCCGGATCGCGGTCGTGCTCGCAGAGCCAGAACACCACCTCGGGCCACTCGGCGGACGTTGGCTGGAGGGACGGCAGGCGCTCGCGGAGGATGCCGTCCAGTCGGTCCCGGGCCGTCTGGAGCCAGAACTCCGCCTGCGCGAGCTGCTCGGGTCCGTCGTGCGGCGCGAGGTGCGGCTCCCGTCCGGCGCGCTTGCGCACCTCTCCGACGACGCCGCCCGAGCCGTCCACTCCCGTGAGCCGCGCCCAGCACGCGGCGAGCGCGGCCTCTCCTTCCGACCACCGCTGCCGCAGCGCCGAGAGGTCTTCCTCGCGGAATGGCAGCGGCCTGGCCGGGTCGAAGGGCTCGGCGAGGGTTCTTCGCAGCAGCGCGCCGAAGGTGGCGACGTCTCGTAGGAGGGGCAGGTCGCCGGGAAGCACCTCGCAGGCCACGGCCTGGCGCCGCGCGGGAGGCACCACGCGCGGTGCGCAGCGCGCGTGCTCTTCCAGGGCCCACATCCAGTCAGGGGGACTTCCGCTTCGCACGGGTGACGCTGCGATGAACCCCTCGGCGTCTGGCCGCCCCGCGCCACCCACGTGGGGTTGCTGGCGGCTGGTCTCGCCACCTTCTTTCGGAGAGGGATTCGCACCTCCGGGCGCGGGCCTCTCCAGCGGAGGGACTTCCTTCCCTCCCGCCATGCCGAGTCGCTCGGCGGCGGTGCGGAAGAAGGCGTCGCGCAGAGCCGACACTTCGCGGAGCATGCGAACGGTGGGCGACTGTTCCGGCCAGCCCTCCACGCGCGCCCGGCGGAGCGCCATGGCGAGCGCCGCGTCCACGCGCTCCAGCTCCGCGCCCGACGTGCGCAGCAGTTCCACCCGGCCGCGTACGCGCTCTTCCCAGTGCGGCGAGCGCAGGACGTCCAGCAGCTCCCGGTAGCGCGGCAGCGCGGCCTCCAGCAGCTCCGCGCGCCCCTCCAGCCGTACGCGGTAGACATCCCTGGCCGGGTCCACCATCAGCGCGTCACCCGGCGGAAGTCACGGACACCCGACATGCGCGCATCCTCCCCTGTCCCTCGTGGAGTGCCAATGGCACGGGCCCAGCTGTAAGCAGGTATCGGATGCCATCGGGTTGCCTTCGCGCCCGCGAGGTGTCGAGCGTGCCCCAGTCGAACCAGTTAAAGTACGGCCCCCTCGAGCTTCGTTCTTCGCCCGGAGTAGCCCATGACGTTCCCCCGCGCCCTCGCGCCGCTGTGCGTCCTCATCTTGCTGTCCGCGTGCTCCGACCCCGAGCCCACACCCGGGCCGGTGGACAGCGGCGTCACCACGGACTCCGGCACCGATTCCGGCACAGATTCCGGCACCGACTCCGGCACGGATTCTGGCACCGACTCCGGCACGGATTCTGGCACCGAGACGCCCCTGACCATCAACACCGAGGTCCTGCCGGAGGCCTACGTGGGCCGCGCGTACTCGGCCACCCTGGTGGCGTCCGGCGGCGTGGCGCCCTATGTGTGGTCGCGTTTCAGCGGCGTGCTGCCCGTGGGCCTGTCCCTCTCGGACGAAGGCGTGCTGTCCGGCACCCCAGGGGCGGCCGGAGAGGTCTCGTTCACGCTCAGCGTGCGCGACGCGGCCGGGGTCTCCGTCCAGGCGGCGCTCTTGGTCACGACCTATGGGGCCCCCGCTCTCGCCGAGGTCCCCGCCCCGACGCGCAAGGTGGGCGACACCGTCACGCAGACGCTCACCGTCACCGGTGGCAAGGCGCCCTACACCTTCACCTCCAACACGCTGCCCCCGGGACTGACGCTGGCGAGCGGCGTCCTCCAGGGCACGCTCAGCCAGGCCGGTACCTTCCCCTTCGACCTCACCGCTACGGACGCGAATGGCGTGACGGCCACGCGCACCGTGACGTTCACCGTCCTCGAGCGCTTCGCCATCACCACCGGCGCACTGCCCCAGGGCACGCGCGGCGAGCCGTACACCTTCACGCTCACCGCGTCGTCCGGCCGCGCCCCCCTGACCTGGAGCATCACCGCCGGCGCCCTGCCCACCGGCCTCACCCTGTCCTCCGCGGGCGTCCTCTCCGGGACGCCGACCTCGGCGGGGACCTCGACCTTCACCGTCACCGTGCAGGACGCGGACGGGCAGACGGACGCGCGGGAGCTCTCGCTCGTCGCGAGGGACCCGGGCGCGCCCGTGTTCACCGTGGGCCAGTTCAACATCACCTATTTCGGCGACAACACGCGCGGGCCCGAGCACTCCACTTCCGACGGCGGCACGTCCGACGACCTGCAGATTGCCTACGCGCGCGACGTCATGCGCGACGCGGGCGCCAACGTGTGGGGCATGGTGGAGATGGTGGAGGCGAGCGACTTCGACGTCCTCAAGTCCCAGCTCCCCGGCTTCAGCGGCTTCCTGTCCAACAACGCCGCCTTCGTCTCCGGCGGTACGTCTCCCTACGGCACCAGCAGCCAGAAGCTCGGAGTGCTCTACGACAGCGCCCTCACCTTCCAGAGCTCACAGCTCATCCTGAACGACGCCACGCACCTGCCCGACTTCAGCAGCCGCCCGCCCCTGCGTGTGGACTTCACGACGGAAATCCAGGGCGTGGAGACGCCTCTCACGGTCATCGTCGTCCACATGCGCGCCGAGAGCTCAGACCCCACGGGTCCCCGCGAGTCGCGCCAGCGCGCGAGCGCCGCGCTGAAGGAGTACCTGGACACGAACCTGCCCACGCAGCACGTCATCGTGCTCGGCGACTGGAACGACGACGTGGACGAGTCCATCACCCTGGACCCCACCTCCGGCTCGCCGCTGCCCACGCCGTACCAAGACTTCGTCTCGGACCCGGAGCGCTACACGTTCATCACCCGGGCCCTGTCGCTCGCGGGGGATGACACCTCCATCGGCTTCGAGAACGTGGTCGACCACACGCTGGCCAGCAACGAGGTGGCCTCCCGCTACGTGTCCGGCTCGGCCCGCGTCATCTACGCGGACAATTGGGTGCCGGACTACCTGAACACGCTGAGCGACCACCGCCCCGTCACCAGCGCGTACGCCTTCAGCGCGGAGACGGGCCCCTTCCTCCGGCTCAAGGCGCCGCAGGGCGGCACGTACCAGGCGGGCAGCGTGCTCGCCATCACCTGGACGGCGTGGTCCGTGGGCGAGGTGCGCGTCGAGGCCTCCATCGACAACGGCACGCAGTGGAGCGTGCTCGCCGCATCCGTGCCGGCCGCGCAGGGCAGCTACCTGTGGACTCTGCCGGATATCGACTCCAGCACCGTGCGCGTGCGCGTGGTGGACGTGTCCAACCCGGCGCGCACCGACACGAGCGACGCGGCGCTGACGCTCGTCAAGGGCCCGGGGCGCGTGTTCATCAACGAGGTGCTCGCCTTCGAGCCCACCATCAACGGCTCGCTCAACCAGGCCTATGAGTTCGTGGAGCTCGTCAACGCGAGCCCCTTCCCGGTGGACGTCTCCGGCTGGAGCGTGTGGGACTCCACCAACGGTGCCGCGCGCCATGTCTTCCCAGCGGGCATGAAGCTGGGCGCGGGCAAGGGCTACGTCGTCTTCGGCGGTAACGCGGGGATTCCGGCGGGCCTGACGAACGCGGCGGCGGCCTCCAGCAACCAGAACACGCTCGGCCTGAGCAACAGCAATGACTCCGTGCGGCTCCGGCTGCCGGACGGCGGCGTGGTGGACCAGTACAACTACACGTCCGCCACGCAGAACGTGTCGGCGAATCGCTCGCCGGACGCGGACCCGGCCGGGAGCTTCGTCCTGCACAACACCCTGCCCTCCGGCCTCGGCACCTCGCCCGGCCGTCGCGCGGACGGGACGGAGTTCTAGCGCCCGCTGTCTACCGGGGAGGTGGCCGGGCCTCGCTCTTGTAGGAGGCCCAGGACAGCGCCACCTCCCGGCCCGACGCGTCGCGCCCGTGGAGGAAGTCCACCACCTGCTTGACGTCGGGCCGCACGTCCGACGGGCGCACCGTGACGTGGCCGCGGAAGCCGCCACGCTCCAGGTCCTGCTCCACGGTGATGACCTCGCGCCAGGGGCGCGTGCTGGACTCCACCTGGTCGTCCCAGCTCACGGTGAGGCGCTCGACGCGCTCCCAGGTGACGTCGCCGCCCTCGGGCACGCGGATCGTCACCCTGCTCCGCCAGCCCTCCTCACCGCGAGGCTCGCGCGCAAGCTCCAGCGTCGCCAGGGGTGGTGCGTCCGGAGGCGGCTGCCCGCGGAGCTGCACGAAGGCGGTGGCGCTGCGCACCGCTCCCGCTCCGTCACGGGCGGAGAGCCGCACCGTGAAGGCGCGCAGCTCTTGCGCTCCCAATCCTTGCGTGGCGTAGCCATGCGATGCCGTGGGCTCCTGAGTCACCGTGGAGACTCCGTCACCGAAGTCCCACTGATACGTGGTGAGCGGTGCCGCGTCCGGAGTCACGGCCCGGAAGACGAAGTCACCCGCCCCGCGCTGGTTGACTTCCAGCCTCAACGACTCCGCATCCTTCGACGCGTTGCACTCGCGCACGTCGATGCCCACCACCTGCTCGGCCAGCACCCCGACGCGCCGGCCGCCCAGGTCCCTGCACACCTGGAAGCGCACGAAGTACCGGCCCGCACTCTTCGGCGCGCGCCACTGGAGCCGTGAGCCGGGTTGCAGCTCCGCGCCCGTCTCCGAGCCCGGCCACACCCAGCGCTGGACGTCGCCCGGCTCCGGCTGACCGCCCACGCGAGCGGACAGCATCATCGGCTCGCCCGCGCACACCCACGGGCGGTCGGCGTCGATGCCCTCGATGACGACGGTAGAGGTGAGCACCACCCGCTCCTCGTTCAACGCCAGGGCGAGCGCCTCCCCCGTCGCCGCTTCGGGAATGGACGCTGAAGCAGGTGGCAGCGGCCGCGCCGGGGCCGTGGGTGCGGAGGGCGCTTCCACGGCTCGCGACGGCTTCACTACCACCGTACCGAGGGTGGTGGGCCGCAACGGCGCCTCGCCGCCCTCGGGAAGCGTGAGCGCCACGCCGACGAGGACCAGGGCGCCGCCCGCCACGAGGACCAGGCGGTTGCGGACACGGGCTCCGCCGCGACGGCTTTCAGGAACGCCAGGGGACATGGGCGCGCGCGGACTAGAAGCCGAAGTCGACGAGGTGCCGGCGGTAGCCCTCGGAGTTGGGCCGGTACCACTGGTCATCCCAGCCCTTGAACTCGACGTCGTCGAGCAACCGCTCCGTCTTGCCGTTGAGGACCACCTGGTTGATCAACGGCACCGCGGTGGAGCCCACGTTGCGCGAGACGAGCTTGCTGCTCGTGTCGAGGAACTGGGACGCATACTTGCTGCAGAAGTCCTGGGCGAGGCAGCCGCTGTCACAGGTGGACAGGTTGTTGTACGTCGCGTGCTTGTCCTCGGCGACGTAGAGCGTGGGCCAGCCACGGTAGGCATTGCGCGAGTCGCTCGTGTCGTACTCGAGCTGGTCGTACGAGTACCAGGCCGACGAGTCACACACGCTCTTGCGGTGCGCGGACAGGTAGACCCAGTCGAGGTACCAGCGGCCTCCGGAGTAGTGCACCTCGAAGAGCTGGAACTCGGGGTCGCCGTCGTGGCCGGTGGTGACGCCGGTGTCCTCGAAGAAGGTGTCCAGGTAGAAGATGCGCAGCGTGCGGGTGGCAAAGGCCTCGCTCTTCACCGCGTAGTAGGGCCGCCGGCCATAGCCGCTCTCGCCGGTGTCGAACCAGAACTTCGGCATGAACGCCAACGCGAGCTGGTACTCGCAGTCGTCGTTGAGCCCGTCCCGGTCCGCGTCCGTGCCGCTGCCCCAGCAGTTGTCACCGTAGGGGATGGTGGACAGACCATCGGCCCGGGCCACGGAGGACGACAGCAGCAAGGTGAGACCCAACGACATGACGACGGTGCGGATACCGCGGTTCATGAAGCGCTCCCGGGGTGGAGACGTCGAGGCGGACGGAGGCTAGCCCTCCTCCGCCCCGAGGCTCCACCCCGTGCGGCGCATATCGTCCGTGAGCGTCGAGTGCTGCTCACGTCGCCGCTAGCGCAGGCTCGCGGGCGGTGCCGTCACCGTGCCCTCTTGCAGGAACGTGGCGGCCTGGCGCTGGGCCGCGTCGGTCACCGCGCCGTCTCCCACGCGGAAGAGCAGGAACGAATGGCGGACCGAGTCCGGATAGCCGGCCGGGTCCCAGCGGGACACCGGGCAGCGGTTCGCGTCCCCCGCGTTGGCCGCGGCGATGAACTTCTCGGTGAGCGGCGTGGGCATGAACCCGTCCCCGGCGATGTATTGGATGAACACCCCGCGCCCCGCCGGAGCGCCCGCGTGGTCCTTCACGACCCGGGCCGCATTCGCCGGGTCGGCCGGGTCGAGCGCCTGACGCAGGTACTGGATGAAGGTGTCGAACCCGGGCGTGCCCGTGACGATGCCCTCCGCCGCGAGCGCCGCGAGGAAGGCGGCCCGCTGCGAGCTGACGGCCGGCGACGTCAGCAGCATCCCCACCGGGTCGGCCGCTGGCACGTTGAGCACCGCGCGCTGGACGTCACCGTTCACCGCGAGGAAGAGCGAGCCCACCTGCGCGCCCACGCCCACGCCCACGAAGTGCAGCCGCGTGCCGTCCAGCTTCACGGCCCCGAGCGCCGAGGCCAGCGCGTCGCTCCGCACCACGCGGACCAGTTGCTCCAGGTCGATGGCCGCCTGCCGGAAGTTGTCGCGCGTGGCGAAGGGCGCCCTGGGATTGAGCATGTTCCAGCCGGAGATGACGGGCACGCGCGACGTGCTGCCCGACGTCCGGAACGTGCCACCCTCGCACACGTTCCGCCCGTCCCCCGCCAGCGACGGCACGCAGCGGCCGAGCGAGAGCTGGGCGCAGAACACGTCCCCCGCCACGCCTCCCGCCGGCTGCGTGCAGTCCACGCGACTGGCGCGGTTGCGCGCCACGCAGCGGCCGTAACTCTCCGGAGGCGCCTCATCCGTGTCGTTCTCGCAGCGCTGGGTGGCCGGGTCCGCGCAGGCGTTGTCGTCTCCGCCACCCTGGAACCTGCTTCCCACGCAGGTGCTCCGCTCGCCGTGGTGGACCGAGTCCATGGCGATGGCGGCGAAGCCCGCGCGCGCCAGCTCGTTCGCGACGTAGAGCAGGTTCGTGCGGTCTCCTCCCAGGTCGTGGGCGAAGAGAACCACGGGCCAGCCGGTCGCCGGCATGGGGGAGCTCGGCACGGTCAGCATCACCCGGGCCTGCTCCTGCCGGGGCTGCTCGAGGTCGAAGACGCCGCCGGGGCCGTGGAGGAAGTCGAGGACGGGGGCCCAGACCTCGTAGAGCCCGCCGAGCTGGTCATAGGGCACGCCCAGCGCCGGCAACTGCGCGGACACGTCGAGCACATGCAGCGGCGAGGTGGGCTGCGTCCGAGCCAGCTGCGCGAACGCGCGGAGCCAGCTCAGCGTGGACTGCGTGCGCACCGTGAAGGCCAGCGCCACCTGCGAGCGCGGAAGGCCCTGTGTCTCCAGCGCGTCCAGGTGGAGCTTGAAGTACTGACGCGCTGGCTCCAGGCCCCGGGCGAGCAGGTCCGGCACGCCCGACACCTGACTTTTGCCCTGGTCATCGACGAGCGGTGCCGCGAGGCGCATCAGCGCCCAGGCGGGCGTGGCGGTTACCGAGTGGCCCGCCGTGTCCCGCAGCGAGGTGGTGACGACGGCCGCGTACCGGGTGCCCTCCTCGAGGGGAACGCGTGGGACGAACTGGAGCTGCTGCGGTGAGGACGGTGGGGTGCCATCGGGACGCAGGCTGGACATGCAGTCGAGGCAGGCCTGAACGAAGGGCTCGGCGCCCGTGCCGCTCAGTCGGAAGAACCGGGTGCCGGCCGCGACCGAGTCCGGGGCCACGAGCCCCTTGTCGAGAGCCCCTTCCGTCGGGCTGTTCTCCGAGACGATGACCCCCGTGGTGGAGAAGCCATCCTGCCCGTTGAGGCCGTTGATGAGCTGCGACAGCATGGGCCCCGAGCCACCCGGAGGCGCGGGCAGGTTCACCCGGCTCTCCCCGGCGACCATGTAGTAGTTGCTGGGAAAGGGCACGACGGCGCGCTCGGGAGCAAAGGTCACCTGCGGGCGGCTCGCCGTGGTGAAGGTCCAGAGCGCCGCCACGTCCTCGCGACGCGTTCCCCCGGCCGCGAGCCGGGACAGGTGGGGCTCGTAGCGCAGGCGCAAGCGCTCCATGGCAGGGGCATCCGCATCCGGGAGGCCCGGAACGGTGCTTCGGCCGGAGTCATCCACCAGCGGCGTGGCGGAACGAACCCATTGCCAGACCGGGCTGCCGACGACGGGGCGGCCCTCCACATCCTTCACGCCCGAGCTGCCCCCGAGCACCGCCACGACGTACTGCGTGCCGCGACTCCAGCCCGTCTGGGGGTGGGGGAGGACGTGGATGCCCCGCCAGTCGTCGTTGATTGCGACGTAGAACTCCATACCCACCGCGGACCCATCGGCCCGCTGTACCAGGACCGTGCTGCCATTGACGGTGAGTGCGTCGAGCTGCCCCGACGCCTGCACGAAGGGGAGGCTCGACGCGAGGAAACCGTCCAGCGTGTTGAGGTAGTCACGCGTGAACTCCTGCTGGGCGGCAGTGTCCTCGGGCCTCACCACGAGGCGCACCAGCCCGGTGCCCGGGTCGATGTGCAGGTCGTTGGGCTCGGGAATGACGGGCTGCTCGCCACGCGGGTCGAAGAGGAGGACCGTCTCCCGGGGGCCCGCGTCCGGCGTCCCCGCGTCATCGTCCCCCGCATCCGGCGTCCCCGAATCGGGAAGGCCCGCATCCGGGAGGCCCGCGTCAGGCAGGCCCGCATCCGGGAGGCCCGCGTCGTTGGCCCCCGCGTCAGGTGGGTTGGAAGGATTGGAGGAGTCGCCACACGCGGTGGCCAGCAGGAGCACCATGGCCGCACGGGCCACAGAGGGAAAGAAGCGCATCGAGAAGTCTCGCAAACGGTCGGCGTGCCAGGGGGGGCGGGCAAACCCTAACATCGTCCGTTCGGCTCGGAGCTATCTCCCCATCACCGTGAGGTGTAGGAAGTCGCCATGCGCGCGCCCTGGCGATACCTGCTCCCCTGCGTCCTGCTCTGTCTGACGTTGCCGCCCCGCACGGGCCTTGCCCAGGCCGTCTCCGCGAAGCCTCGCGCGAGAAACCTGGGCATCACCTTCGGCGGGCAACCCGGGCCGAACAACGCCATCACCGACGTGGCAGGCGTGGAGGTTGGTCACGTCACGCTCATCTCGGGCGACGGCCAGGGGGAGCCGGGCAAGGGCCCGGTGCGCACCGGTGTCACGGCGGTGCTCCCCCGGGGACGCGACGGTGTGTCCGAGGAAGTCTTCGCCGCCGTGTTCGCCCTCAACGGCAACGGGGAGATGACGGGCACCCACTGGCTCAACGAGTCGGGCCAGCTCGCCGGTCCATTGATGATCACCAACACCAACGACGTGGGCGCCGTGCGCGACGCGGTGATTGCCTGGGCCATGAAGCGCGGGCTCGCGTGGGAGTTGGGCCTGCCCGTGGTGGCGGAGACCTGGGACGGCACGCTGAACGACATCCAGGGCTTCCACGTGAAGGCCCCGCACGCCTGGCAGGCGCTGGACACCGCTCGTGGAGGGCCCGTCGCGGAGGGCTCGGTGGGCGGAGGCACGGGCATGGTCTGCCACGGCTTCAAGGGCGGCATCGGCACGGCGTCGCGCAAGCTGCCGGACGCGGAAGGCGGCTACACCGTGGGCGTGCTGGTGCAGTGCAACTACGGCGCACGCCGGCTCCTCTCCGTGGAGGGCGTGCCCGTGGGCGAGGAAGTCACCGACCTGCGCACCTGCTACGAGGGGACCCAGAAGCCGGCCAATGAGATGTTCGGGAAGGTGCTGCCCTGCTCCGCCTCGGGCGGCGTCACGAAGCCCACCATGAAGGAGGGCTCGGGCTCCATCATCGTCGCAGTCGCGACGGACGCGCCCCTGCTGCCCCACCAGCTCGCACGGCTGGCGCGGCGTGTCCCCCTGGGCATCGCGAAGATGGGCGGCCTCGGGGAGAACGCGTCGGGCGACATCTTCCTCGCCTTCTCCACGCAGCACCTGAAGGCGCCCGGGGACGCGCCCATCGCCAGCGTGTCGGTGCTCGACAACGAGCGCATGAACCCGCTCTTCGAGGCCACGGTGCAGGCCACGCAGGAGTCCATCCTCAACGCCATGCTCGCCGCGGACACGATGACGGGCGCGGAGGGCATCCGTGTCTTCGCCCTGCCCCACGACAGGCTCGTGAAGGCCATGCGCAAGTACGGACGGCTGACCTCCGCGCCAGCCCAGGCGCCCCGGAAGGCGGCGCCCGGCGGACGCAAACCGTAGGCGGCGCTACTTCGCCGCCTTCCGCGCGGCCACCCACCCCTGGACCTTCGCCTCCAACACGTCCAGCGGCAGGGAGCCGTCGAGCAGCACCACGTCGTGGAACTCGCGCACGTCGAAGCGGGGGCCGAGCTCCTTCTCGGCGCGCGTGCGCAGCTCGCGAATCTTGAGCTGCCCCACCTTGTACGCCAGCGCCTGCGCCGGCCAGGCGATGTAGCGGTCAATCTCGTTGGTGACGTCCAGCTCCTGGCGCGGCGAGTTCGCCATGAAGAAGTCCAGCGCCTGCTGCCGCGTCCAGCGCTTCACGTGCATGCCGGTGTCCACGACGAGCCGGACGGCGCGCCACATGTCGTACGTGAGCTGGCCGAACTTGTCGTACGGGTCTTCGTAGAGGCCCAGCTCGTCGCCCAGCGTCTCGCAGTACAGCGCCCAGCCCTCGCCGTAGGCGACGTGGTACCCGAAGCGGCGGAAGTCGGGGATGCCGGTCTGCTCGGCGGACAGCGACGTCTGGAGGTGGTGTCCGGGCACCGCCTCGTGCAGCGTGAGGGGCACCATCTCCCAGCGCGGTCGCGTCTCCGGACGGTACAGGTTGACCAGGTACGTGCCCGCGCGCGAGCCGTCTGTTGCACCGGGGTAGTAGAAGCCCGTCGTCGCATCCGGAGCCATGGTCTCCGGGGTGGGCTCCACGCCATACGGCTGGCGCGGCAGCGTCTTGAACAGCTTCACCAGCAGCGGGTCGATGCGCTTGGAGAGGCTGCGGTAGCGCGTCAGCAGCTCGTCCCCCGTGCGGTAGTAGAAGCGCGAGTCCGTCAGCAGGAAGCGGAAGAAGTCTTCCAGCGGGCCCTTGAAGCCTGCCTTCGCCTTCACCGCCTCCATCTCCGCGCGGATGCGTTTCACCTCGGACAGGCCCAGCGCGTGGATTTCGTCCGGCGTCAGCGACGTCGTCGTGAACCTGCGGGCCAGCAGCGCATACAGCGCCTCGCCCTCCGGGAGCTGCCAGATGCCCACCTGCTCCGTGCCCTTCGGGAGGTACTCCTCCGTGAGGAACTGGTGGTAGCGCTTGAGCGCGGGCAGCACGCCCTGGGCAATGGCGGCGCGGCCCGCGGCGGTCAGCCGCTGCTGCTCGGCGGCGGGGATGCTGGCGGGGAAGCGCGTGAAGGGGCCGTGGAAGGCGCTCTTCTCGGGCGCGTCCACGAGCTGCTTCTCCACCTGCGGCGGCATGCGCTTCAGGACGACCTGGGGGTGCACGCGCCCCTCGCGCAGGCCCTCGCGCATCAGCGCCATCACCTGGTCCACGTAGGTGCCGAAGCGCTGGAGCCGCGTCACCCACTCCTCGTAGTCCTGGATTGTGTCGAAGCGCAGCGTGTCCGCGAGCTGGTAGGCCGTCTGGACGCCCGGCGGCTGCTTGATTCCCTCCGGGAGGCCGCCCATGTGGTTGGACGGCATCAGGTACGTCTTGAACCGGTGTTCCTCCACCCACAGCTCATGGTCATGGAGGAACAAATCGTGGTTGAGCTGGTCCGCGGCGGAGAGCTTCTTGCGGTCCAGCTTCTTCACCTGCGCGACGACCTGGAGGTTGTGCTGGTGGTCCGCCTCGATGGCCTTCAGGCTCAGGTCATCCCAGCGGTCGTTCCACCGGCGGTCTCCCGACACCGACGCGTACGTCGGGCTGTGCTCCAGTTGGTATTGCCACTCGCGCTGGATGAGCGCGTGCAGCGCGGTGGCGGTGGCATCCCGCTTCTCGGCTTCGGCGGTGACAGGCAGCATCGCGATGGACCCCATGACAACGAGCAGGACTGCACGGAACATCGAACCGCCTCTCTAGCGGAGGGAGGGCGTGCCCTCGGGCGCGGGGAGCACCGGCTCCTCCGGGAGCGGGCGCTTGAGGACGACGAGCGCCAGCGTGGTGGCCAGCGTACCCGCGACGATGGAGACGAGATACAGCCCCACCGGCTGCACCGCGTTGGGAATGGCGAGCACGAACACGCCGCCGTGCGGTGCGCGCAGCTCGCACCCGAACCACATGGACAGGGCCCCCGTCACCGCGGAGCCGAACATGATGGAGGGGATGACGCGCAGCGGGTCCTTGGCGGCGAAGGGAATGGCGCCCTCGGAGATGAACGCCAGGCCCAGCACCGCGGCGGCCTTGCCGGCCTCGCGCTCCTGGAGCGTGAAGCGGTTGCGGGCCACCACCGTCGCCAGCGCCAGGCCCAGCGGCGGCGTCATGCCCGCGGCCATCACCGCCGCCATCGGCGTGAAGGTGCTGGAGCCCAGCAGCCCCACCGCGAAGGCATAGGCCGCCTTGTTGATGGGCCCACCCGTGTCGATGGCCATCATGGCCCCGAGCAGCAGCCCCAGCAGGATGGCATTGGTGCCGCTCATCCCCGACAGGAAGTCCGTCAGCCCGTGCATGATGGCCGCCACCGGCGCGCCAATCACGTAGACCATCAACAGGCCGACGACGAGCGACGACAGCAGCGGGAGGATGAGGACGGGCTTCAGCCCCTCGAGGTTGGCCGGCAGGCGGATGTGGTCCCTGAACCACCGCGCCACGTAGCCCGCGAGAAAGCCCGCGGCGATGCCGCCCAGGAAGCCGGCTTCGATGCGGCTCGCCAGCATGCCGCCGATGAAGCCCGGCGCCAGTCCCGGCCGGTCCGCGATGGAATAGGCGATGTAGCCCGCCAGCGCCGGCACCATCAGCGCGAAGGCCGCCTGGCCAATCTGCATCAGCGCGGCGGGCAGCGTGCCCTCCTGCTTGAAGGCGTCGATGCCGAAGACGAACGACAGCGCCATGACGAGCCCGCCCGCCACGACGAACGGGAGCATGAACGACACGCCCGTCAGCAGGTGCTTGTAGGGCCCCGCCGGCTCCCCCTTCGCGCGCGCCACCGCCTGCGCGGGAGCCGCGGCGGCGGGAGTGCCGGGCGCCACCACGGGCAGCGCCAGCGCCCGCTCAATCACCGAGTCCGCCTGCTTCAGCGCCTCGCCCACCGAGGTCTTCAACAGCCGCTTGCCCGCGAAGCGCTCGGTGGAGACGTGGGTGTCCGCGCCAATGATGACCGCGTCCGCCGCGGCGATTTCCTCTGGCGTCAGGAGGTTCTTCGCGCCCACCGAGCCCTGTGTCTCCACCTTGATGGTGTAGCCCTTCGCCTTCGCGGCGCGCGTCAGCGCCTCCGCCGCCATGAAGGTGTGGGCGATTCCCGTGGGACAGGCGGTGATGGCCACCAGCCGGCCGGAGCCCCCAGCGGTGGGCGTGGTCATGGGGGTGGCCGTCACCACCGTGACGGGTGGTGACACCGGCACCGGGGGCGCTGCTGGCACCGTGGAGAGGGCCGAGCCCGACGGCCGTGCCACCGCCTCGTCGATGATGTGCTCCGTCTCCCGGATGGCCAGCGCCGTCGAGGTCCGGATGATGCGCTTGCCCTGGAAGCGCGTCTCGTCGACGGTGATGTCGGACGCGACGATGACCGCGTCCGCCTCAGCGATGGCCGCCGCGTCGAGCGGCGTGCGGGCTCCCTCGGAGCCCAGCGTCTCGACGCTGATGTGATGTCCCTTGAGCGCCGCCACCCGGCGCAGCGCCTCGGCCGCCATGACCGTGTGGGCGATTCCCGTCGGGCAGGCGGTGATGGCTACCAGTTTCGCCATGGTCGTCCGTTCCTCGTCTCTCGCTGCTCAGGCACTGGCCAGGGGATGAATGACCACGTAGGGCATCAACGCTTCCACCCGCGCCGGTGACGGCGGCACCGGACCGACACGGACCAGCTTGCCGGCGGCGAAGGCGGTGCCGTACCGCGCACAGTCCTCCAGGTTGCGCCCGGCGAGGCGCGCGGCCAGCACACCGGCCACCATGGAGTCCCCTGCCCCCACCGTGCTGGCGACCTCCACCTTGGGAGGCACCGCCAGCAGCGCTCCCTCCGGGCCCACGAAGATGGCGCCGTCCGCACCCAGCGACACCACCACCAGCGAGATGCCCGTCGCCTGGAGCTGCCGCGCCGCGCGCACCACCTCGTCCCTGTCCGGGAGCGAGCGGCCGAGCAGCTCGGACAGCTCGTGCGCGTTCGGCTTCACGAAGTCCGGCCGCGCCGCCACCGCGTGCTTCAGCGGCGCGCCGCTGGTGTCCACCACCACCAGCGCGCCCCGGGCCCGGAGCCGCGCCGTCAGCGTGGCGTAGGTGTCCTCCGGCACGCCGGCCGGCAGGCTGCCCGCGAGCACGAAGCAGCCGTTGTCCGCAGCGAGCGCTTCCAACTTCTCCGTCAACATGCCCAGTGCGCCGTTGGGGACACTCAGCCCCGGCAGGTTGAGGTCGGTGACGGTGCCGCCCGCGCGGTCCACCACCTTGATGTTGACGCGGCTGGAGCCCGGCAGCCGCATGCAGCGGTCCTGGATGCCGCGCTCGCGGAACAGCGCCTCGAAGACCTGGACGTTGTCCGTGCCCAGGAAGCCCGTGGCGGTGACGGGCGTGGGCCCTCCCGCGAGGAAGGCGGCGACGTTGATGGCCTTGCCACCGGCCGTGCGCGTCTCGGAGGCCACGCGGTTGACGGCGCCCGCGGTGAAGCCGGGACAGTCGAGCGTCTGGTCGATGGCGGAGTTGAGGCTCACCGTGACGATGCCGGGCTTCGTCGGCGTCATGCGGCCACCCCCGTCCGGGCCAGCAGGCCCTGCACCAGCGCCCGCACGTCCGCCGCGTTGTCACAGGCGAGCGCCCTTCTCGCGAGCGTCTCCAAATCCGCCATGGACACGCTGCGCAGCAGCGCCTTGATGGCGGGGATGGTGGGGATGGCGACGCTCAGCTCGGTGACTCCGAGCCCGGCCAGCGTCATCGCTCCCGCCGGGTCTCCGGCGACGCCGCCACACGCGCCCACCCAGATGCCGGCCGCGCGCGCGGCCTTCACGGTGAGGTCGACCATGCGGAGCACCGCCGGGTGGACGCCGTCCGCCTGCGACGCGAGGACGGGGTGCTCGCGGTCCATCGCCAGCACGTACTGCGTCAGGTCGTTGGTGCCGATGGAGAAGAAGGACACCTCCTTCGCCAACTGGTCCGCGAGAATCACCGCCGAGGGGACCTCAATCATGATGCCCGTCTCCACGGGCGCCGCGCCCACCTCGCGCCGCACGTCCTCGGTGATGGCCTTCGCCCGGCGCAACTCGCCGAGGGTGGCCACCATGGGGAACATGATGCGCACCGGCCCTTCCATGGACGCGCGCATGATGGCGCGCAACTGCGTGCGGAACAGGTCCTCCCGCTCGAAGCACAGGCGGATGCCGCGCACGCCGAGGAACGGGTTGGCCTCCGCGGGCAGCGACAGGTAGGGCACCTGCTTGTCGCCGCCGATGTCCAGCGTGCGCAGGATGATGGGCAGCCCGTTCAGGGCCCGCACCATGGTGCGGTAGGCCTCGTATTGCTCGTCCTCGCCGGGCGGGTCGTCGCGCTGGAGGAAGAGGAACTCCGTGCGCATCAGCCCCACGCCCTCGCCGCCGGCATTCACGGCCTTCTCCGCGTCCTTCGCGGAGCCGATGTTCGCGGCCACTTCCACGCGGCGCCCGTCACGGGTGATGGCGGGCTTGTAGCGGTCCAGCTTCTCGGCCTCGCGCTGCTCCTTCACCCGCTCGCGCTGCGTGGCCGCGCGCTCACGGTCCTTCGCGGACGGCTTGACGACGAGGACGCCAGCGTTGCCGTCGAGGATGCACTCCTGCCCGTTGGCCAGGTCCATCACCCCCGGCCCGGCGGCGACCACCGCGGGGATGTCCAGCGAGCGGGCGATGATGGCCGTGTGCGAGGTGGCCCCGCCTCCGACGGTGCACAGGCCCAGCACCATCGCCGGGTCCAGCTTCGCGGTGTCCGACGGGGCCAGGTCCTCGGCCAAGAGCACCACGGGGTGGTCCGGCAGCGTCGCCACGCCCTCCACCACGTCCGCCAGCAGGCGCAGCACCCGGCGACCCACGTCGCGCAAATCACCCGCGCGCGCGGCGAGCAGCGGATCCGCGAGCCGGCCGAGCACCCCGGCCCGGGCCTCGTAGACGCTGCGCCACGCCCAGCCGGCGCTCGCCCCCGCGTCGATATGGCCGTGCGCCTCGGACACCATGTCCGGGTCGTCCAGCAGCTCCTGGTGGGCCTTGAAGATGGCGGCCCGGGGCGCGCCGGCCTTCTTGAGGAACTCCTGGTACAGGTTCTGGAGGTCCGCCGTCGCGCCGGCCAGGGCCTTCTCCAACCGGCGGCGCTCGGCCACCGAGTCCGGCGCCCGCTCCGCCACCTCCAGGCGCTCGTGCTGGAAGGCCCACACCGGCCCGGCGGCGATGCCCGGCGACGCGGAGATGCCGGCCACCATCGTCCCCTCGTAGTCGAGCCGCGCGGTGGGAAGCGCCACGGGCTCCGGCGCGCCGGGCCGGGGTGCGGCCACCTCCTCGCCGAGCCCCTCGTCGAAGGCCTCGCGGATGGCGGCCAGCGCCGTCGGCGCGTCCTCGCCCACGGCGCTGATGGTCAGCGTGGCACCGCCCGTGGCGCCGAGCGACAGCAGCGTCACCAGGCTCTTCGCGTTGGCCGCCCTCCCCTCGTACCGGACGGAGATGTCGCTGCGGAAGCGCTTCGCCACTTCCACGAGCATGGTGGACGGTCGCGCGTGCATTCCATGCGGCACAGGCGAGGTCACCTCGATGAAGCAGCCCCCACCGGCCAGCGGCGTGGGCGCGGTCTCCGCGGGAGCGCCAGCGCCGTTGAGGGTGGCGACGACGATGGCCACGTCGGTCGTCCGGGCCAGCTCCTCCGCCTTCGCCGCGTCACCGAGCACGCCGGTGAGGTTGGCCAGCACCTGGAGGTGCTCATCCGAGCGCGCGGCGATGCCGACGACGATGCGCGCGTGCCCGTCCCCGCCCCAGTCCACACCGCGCGGGAACTGCACGACGACGACACCGGTCTGCTTCACCAGCTCCCGCGCGTCGGGCGTGCCGTGGGGGATGGCGATGCCGTGCCCCAGGTACGTCGCGGAGACCTTCTCGCGGCGGAGCATGCTGTCGATGTAGCCGGGCTCGACGAAGCCCTCGTCCACCAGCGTCTGCCCGACGAGGCGAATCGCCTCCGTCTTGCCCGTGGCACTCTGTCCCAGCCGGACGTGCGTCCTGCGCAGTGTCAGCATCGGCGCTCCTCAGGAGAACAGCTCGAGCAGGTCTTCACGGGTGATGGCCGTCGCAGCGGAGGCCTCGCTCAGGGCCGCCTCGAAGATGGCGCGCTTCTTCTCCTGGAGTCCCAGGATTCGCTCCTCCACCGTTCCCTGTGAGACGAGCCGGTACACCATCACCGTCCGCTCCTGGCCGATGCGGTGCGCGCGGTCCGCCGCCTGGGCCTCCACCGCCGGGTTCCACCACGGGTCCACCAGGAACACGTGGTCCGCCGCCGTGAGGTTGAGGCCCGTGCCACCGGCCTTGAGCGACATCAGCAGCACCGGCGCGCCGCCGTCGGACTGGAAGCGTGTGGTGATTTCACCGCGGTTGGGCGTCGAGCCGTCCAGCCGCTCGAAGGTGATGCCCGTCGCCTTGAGCTGCGGCTCGATGAGGTCCAGCATCGACGTCCACTGCGAGAAGACGAGCGCCTTGTGGCCCTCCGACACCGCGGTCTCGAGCGCGTCCACCAACGTCTCCACCTTCGATGACGTAGTGGCCCGCTGCCCCGGCACGAGCGCCGGGTGGCAGGCCGCCTGGCGCAGCCGGAGCAGCGCCTCCAGCGCCTTCAGCACGCTGCCGCCCTCGTTGAGCAGCGCCACGACTTCCTTGCGCGTGGCGGCCATGATGGCGTCGTAGACGGCGCGCTCGCGCTCATCCAGCTGCACGTGCATCACCGACTCGATGCGCGGCGGCAGCTCGGGCGCCACGTCGCGCTTGAGGCGCCGCAGGACGAAGGGACGAATCTTCCGGCGCAAGCCCTCCGCGGCGTCGGTGCGCCCTTCCGAGATGGGCTGCGACACCTTGTCCTGGAAGTGCCTCCGCCCTCCGAGCAGGCCCGGGTTGGTGAAGTGCATCAGGCTCCACAACTCCTCCAGCCGGTTCTCCAGCGGGGTTCCGCTGAGCGCGAGCCGGAAGTTCGCCTTGAGGCCGAAGGCCGCGCGCGCCACCTGGCTCTCCGGGTTCTTGATGGCCTGCGCCTCGTCCAGCACCAGCGAGTCCCAGGTGCGCGCGCCCAGCACGGCCGCGTCCAGGCGCATGATGGAGTACGTGGTGAGCGTGATGTCCGCGGCCGCGTCCAGCGCGCGGCCGGGCCCGTGGTACACGCAGACCTTGAGCGACGGGCGGAAGCGCTTCAGCTCCGCGGCCCAGTTCGGCAGCACGCTGGTGGGGCACACCACGAGCGAGCCCGGCCCCAACGCGCAAATCGTCTGCAGCGTCTTTCCGAGGCCCATGTCGTCCGCGAGGATGCCGCCCAGCCCCGCGCCGCGCAGGAAGCCCAGCCAGCTCACGCCCTGGAGCTGATAGGGACGCAGCGTCGCGTTGAGCTCCGGCGGCAGCACCGGGGCCGGCAGCTTCTCGAAGCCGGAGACGAGCGGCGCCAGCCTGTCCAGTCCCGGCGGAGGCGGCTGCTCCAGCGTCTCGCACAGCGCGGTCAGCTCCGGCAGCGCATGGTTGGACACCTTGCCGTCCGTCTGTCGCGCGGCCAGCAGGTCCGCCACGCGCTGGCCGTGCTTGTCCAGCCACGCCCGGGGCAGCGGCGCCCAGCCACCACCGTCCAGCGGCACCAGCCCCAGTCCCTCCGTCCACGCGCGGATGACGGCGGCCGCGTCCACGGCTTTGACTTCTCCCTTCGCGCCCTCCACCTGGAACTCCAGCGTGAAGCTCACGTCGGGGACGCCCTGCCCGGTGACGCCGGACTGCACCTGGAGCTGCGGGCGGAGCTTCACGTTCGGGCTCACCAGTCCCGCCGCGTCGCCGGCCAGGTCTCCGCGCCACCGGCGGAGCTTGTCCGCCCAGCGCACCATCTCCGGGCCCTGCACCGTCAGCCGGCGCCCCGGCACCAGGTTCAGCTCGTCGCGAAGCTGGTGGATGAGGCGCTGCTCCGCGGCCTCGTCGCGCAGCGGCACCGCGCCGCGCAGGTACACCATGCGCCCGTTGTCGATGCGCACCGCGGGCGGCGCGCCGTACACGAGCGTGGGCAGCACGGACAGGCCCGATTCCAGCTGGTTCAGCTCCAGCAGGACGCGCGGCCGAAGCTCGCGGTCCAGCCGAGGCAGGCGCCGGCTGCGCATGTCCACGGGGATGCGGCGGCCCAGTTCCGGGAGAATCTTCGCGGTCAGCTCTCCCACCTGCTCCACCGAGTACGTGCGGACGATGGGCAGCGACTGGAGCCACGCGCCCGTCATCTGCGTCTCCCCCAGGCGGGCCAGCGCGTCGCCGAACAGCGCCACGCCGGGGCTGACGACTTCCGTCACGCGCGGGTCCTTCGTCACCGTCACGGCAATCTGCTGGGCCCGGTCCTCCACCACGGCCCGGGGCAGGACGGGCTCGTCGGACACGGCCACCGGGCGCCCGTCGAGCAGCACGTTGCGCGCGTTCTCCAGCACCTTGAGGATGGCCTCCAGCGTCTCCGGGGCCAGCGTGCCGCGCGTGCGGCGCGCCTCCAGGATGCGGTCTGCGAGCAGGTCCGCGTTTTCCACCTGCAGCGTCGCCGCCTTCGCGGGCTGAGCCACCAGCGATGTCAGGCTCCCCTCCAGGGGCTCCTCACGTCCGTCCGCGTGCGCGAGCGCCCGGCGCAGCTCCAGCCCGCCGTCCGCGCGGGTGAAGTGGTACACGACGCGCGACCAGCGGGCCGCCGCCGTCTCCAGCGGCGTCTCCTGCTTCTCCGCCTGCTGGATGGAGATGGCCGCCGCGACGACGTGCTCGCACGGGTCCACCAGGCTGGGGCAGTCACACTCCCAGGCGTCGTCGTTCGGGTAGAGGACCACCGTGAGGGCAACGGGGCGGCCCTTCGCCCGCACCCTCAACTCCAGCTCGCCCGCCTTCTGCGACTGGAGCACCACGGCTCCCGAGCGCGCGAGGTTGACGCCATTGGACCAGATGCCCGGCTTTGCTTCCTTCCGGACGGCTTCCAGCAGTTGAGCAGTCGCTGACATGGGGCGTGGTTTCCCTACCCCCCATGACTGCGCCGCGCAACGACCATCAGGACGCCCCGACGCCGGACAGGCGCCCCGCGAACACAGCGCGGCGCGTCGCCTGCGCGAGAGGCCCTGGCCGGCCTCGTGGGCCGGCCAGGGTTCGAGCGCGGAGCTTCAGCGGCAGGACAGCCAGCTGCACGAGCCGGACAGGCACTCCCGGCCGTACAGACAGGAGGCGCCCTTCGCCTTCTTGTTCTGGCACTTCCCCTCGTTGAGGGCGTAGCCGCAGTACCGGCCGGTGCCGCATTCCGCGTCGTTGTTGCAGGTGCAGATGCCGACGGAGCCACAGTCGCCGGAGCTACAGGTGTTGTTGACGCACTCCTGGTCGAAGCGGCACGCCTGGCCCAGGTCCTTGGACTGCGGCGAGTAGTGCTCACCGCACAGCACGGGGTACGCCGCCTCGCGGGTGGCCTTGTCCACGTACGGGGCGACGCCGGTGGTGTCGATGTCCGCCGCCGCGTCCGCCATGCCGGTGCGCGTGCCGGACGCGCGCTCCCAGGTGCGCAGGAAGGACTCCGACGAACCGGACAGCGCGGTGGTGTTGGCGCCCACGCGGCCCAGGTCCTTCAGGAGGTCCGGCAGCATGCCCACGTGCGCGAGGCCGAACTCGTCGAAGCCGGTGCCCAGGCGCGCCGGGCCGCCCAGCGTCTGCTGACGGGACTGCGCGTCCGCCTCCGCCTTGAAGCCCGCCGAGCACGCGCCGTTGTCACCGAAGCGCGGCCGCGTCTGCTGGATGAAGCCGTTGAGGTCCGCGCCGAAGGCCATGGGGACCTTGAGGCCCTGGCGGCCGAACTCGTACGCCTGCGCCAGCGAGCGCGTGGAGCCCTGGCAGTTGTTGGCCACGCCGGACTTCGTGTACGCGCGCGTCTCGTCATGCGCGGTGCGCAGGCCGAACATGCCGCCCGTCTGCCGCACGTAGCGCACCGCCCACGCGGGCGTCGTCTTCTCGTCGTCCGCCAGCTTGGGGTTCATCACCTCGCGGAAGTGGCCGTGAGAGATGACCAGCGGGTAGTACGCGTTCGCCTGAGACACGGCATAGGCGTCCTGCAGGCCCTTCTCGGACACGTGCGCCACGTCGATGATCATGCCCTTGGACATCATCGCCTGGAGCAGCGCCTTGCCGTCCGCGGTGAGGCCACGGGTGTTGCGGCAGTTGCCGGCGGCGTCCCGGTACACGTCGAAGCCGAGCGTGAAGGTGTCCGTCGTCACGCCGCAGTCGTAGTCGATGTGGCAGTTCTCCAGGAACTGCGCCGCCTGGAAGATGGGGTTGTGCAGCGCCGCGCCGCCGAAGCGGTTGTCCAGCTGGTGCACCGGCTGGAGCGAGCGGACGCCCAGCGCGTAGAAGCGGTCCAGCTCCGTGCGCCAGTCCTTCGTGCCGAACAGCTTGCTCGCCTCGATGGAGAGCACCATCGCCAGCCGGCCGGAGTTGATGATGGTGCGCGCGTGCGCGGGCGACAGGGCAATCTCCACCCAGTCGTTGTTGGCGTCGAAGGTGCGCGCCATCTGGAGCTGCAGCTCCACGTCCGCCATCTCGTCGCACGGGCGCTTGATGTTGTCGTACGGCAGCGCCTTGCAGAGGAACTCGTTGCTGACCAGCGACACCATCACCAGGGACATGCCGCCCTGGTACGCCTGCTTGAGCCAGCCCTGCCACGACTGTTGATGCGCAATCGTGTCCCAGCGCGGCCACTGCGTGTTCACCGTGGCGCGGCCCAGGTGGATGCCGGTGTCGCCCTCGGTGCCTTCAATCTTGCCGATGTACTCGGAGGCCACCGCGCCGCCGATGCCGAAGAACGCGGAGAGGATGGGCACGCCGCTCAGGTCCACGCTGCCGGAGTTGGGACACAAATCCAGCATGTTGCTCAGGTCCATGCGGACCCGCGCGTGGTCGCTCTCCGGAAGTCCGCCGTCACAGCTTGCGAGCGTCCCCAGGTGGCTGCCGTGGAACCAGCCGCCGCCGAAGGCCTCCTCCGCGAACATGTGGTGGTGCAGCTCCGCAAAGCCGGGGACGGCGAGCGCCTGGGTGGCGGCAGCGGTGGGCTCCGGGGCGGCGACGGGGAGGGACGATTCCTCCTCCACCGGGCCGCAGCCCAGGCCGAGGGTGAAGGACAGGGCGGCCAGCACTCCATGGCTGGCCAGGCGGTGTTTCACGGGCATGACGAGACTCCCTTCTCACTCCGAGAGACGAACGGAACCCACCCTCTTAGTGGAATGCGCATGGAAAGACACGCCAGGCCCGTAAAACGCGTGCAGTTCAATGGAACAATTTTGATGTTTCCGTGCATCGGGCTGCGACGTGGCGCGGCTCGGCTCGTTCTCTTGTTGAAGCGTTGACGGGGGAACTCAGGGCCCATGGGAGGGCCCTGCGTGGGGCCTCGTCGCGCTCGCACGAGGGACACATGCACAACCACCGATTCTTCTCGCTCCTCACCGCGGCAGTGCTCGGGCTGGGCACGCAGGCCCAGGCCGCTTCCGAAGCCCATGACACGGAGAAGGCGCCCGCTCCGGGCCGCCCGCTGCGCATCCTCCTGACGACGGACGACGGCATCAACGGCGCGGGGATGCGCATCCTGCGGGACACGCTGTGTGCCGCGGGCCATGAGGTGACGGTGGTGGCACCGTCGGCGGACCGCAGTGGCAGCAGCGGCGCGCTCACGCTCAACGTGGTGATGCGGACGACGCGCGGGACGTTCCCCTGTGGAACGGGGACGGGGACATCGTGGGCGCTGACGGGGACGCCGGCGGACTCGGTGCTCTTCGGGCTGTCCGTGGTGTTCGCCGCGCAGAAGCCAGACCTGGTGATTTCGGGCATCAACTACGGGCAGAACGTGGGCCGCGCGGTGAATCACTCGGGCACGGTGGGCGCGGCGGTGGCGGGGGCGGAGGAAGGGGTTCCGTCCATCGCGGTGAGCATCGGGCTCAACCTGGCGGACTCGGGGACGGGGTTCTCCCAGACGCTGGCGGCGGCGCCGACGGTGGCGGCGTATGTGAAGGACCTGGCCGAGCAGCTTCGTGACACGGCGGACCGGGACGGGCGCCTGCTGCCGGACCGGATTGCCCTCAACGTGAACTACCCGGTGGTGTTGAACGAGGAGGGCAAGTTCGACGCGTCGCAGGTGGACGGGCCGAGCGTGACGTTCGTCGGCCACGCGGAGGTGGTGCGCCCGACGTACCTGCCCATTCCGAACACGGTGGACACCTATGTCTCGCAGGGGCCCATCTGCGGGCTCTCCACCGCGTGCGCCGCGGAGACGGAAGCGGGCGCGGATACCACCGCGCTGGAGCAGGGGGAGATCTCGATTACCCCCATCGCCGTGGACGGCACGGAGCGCCCGTCGCTGCGGCCGCTGCTGAAGGTGCGGCTGCGGAAGTAGTCGCTTTTCGGGCCCGCCGCTTCGTTCATGGGTGGCGGGCCGCCGACTAACGCGTCGGCAGCTCGCGGAAGGTGATGCCGTCCAGCTCCAGGCGGCGCACCGTCTCCATGAACCGCTCGGTGCCGACAATCACCGTGGAGAAGTTGCCCACCCGGAACAGGTCCAGCTCCGTGGGGAGGGATGCCGTGTCCAGGATGGGTTCATCTGGCAGCCGGAAGCCGTGACGACCACAGGTGGGGCACGGTGGAGGAACATCCGGGGGAATGCAGTCCGGGTGGAGCCGGCCCCATGGCTCGATCTGCAGCTCCAACACGTCTGGCGGGGTCTTCGTCCGGAATCTCAGCTCCGTCCGGCAGCCCACCAGCCCACGCACGCCTTCCGCCTGGAGGCGTTCCAGCGCCTCCCGAAGCACGAGCCACGTGATGTTTCCCTGTGACGTGAACGGACCGAACTTCCCGAAGGCACGGCCCACCAGCGGGCCAAAAGTCGTCCCCGGAGGCAGCCAGGAATTGGGGGGCGCAAGAGGGCGCACCAGCTCTCGCAGTCGCGCGAACTCGGAGAAGGGCTCGGGCCTTGCTTCCTCGAACTCCTTTCGCTCCGGCAGTTGCGACAGGTCCACGGCGGGATACTGGTGCCCGGCAACTCCCCATATGGCTCCGCAGGTGTGGCAGTTCGCTCCGGGCAACCCCCACTTGTGCGCAGCGTCGAACTCCCCGCTATAGCGCTCTCGAACCACTGCTTCGTCCTGTAGCAACTCAAAAAACCGAGCCATCGGTCCTCACGTTCCCGGGCGGGAATAATAGGGCTGGATGGGACCACCGATAAGCTCGAAGCGGTGAATCAGCTCCCCCGCGTGCTTGTAGATCTCCATGGGGGTCGCGAGTTCATTCTGCCTCTTGAACTGTCGCCATGCGCTGTTCCACGGACCTCCACGTGCGCCGTCGTGAATCCGCCTGTGAAGCTCGCGCGGGATGGGCATGGTGTAGTCGTGAATCTTGACGCCCCGCTGCACGAACCACCTCGCGAGCTCGTCAGCCTGGGGAAAGATGTGGTGCTTCTCCCAGCGTCCCGGCGTGAGCTGGCGTGAAGGAGGGATGACCCGGTCCTGAGCGCCGTTCCAGTTGGGGAACACCATGACGGCGCCCTTGGGCAGGTTCTGCGCACCTCCCCAGTTTCTCTGGGGCCCCATGCCCGGAGCCGCAGCCGCCGCTGGTGGGCGCGAAGGCGGGAACCGCGCCAGCTCGACCTCACCGGGTAGGTCCCCGCAGCGGTAGAAGCCACAGGCAGCACCCAGGCACAGCAGCGTGACGCACTGGTCGTCATCGGGCGCGTGGCACTCCACCTCCGCCTCGTCCCAGGCCCGCTGCATGGAAGGCTGGACGGTGGAGCAGCCCTGCCACAACACGGCAAACACCAGGAGCCAGAGCGCACGAAGGGTTCGCATGAGCGGCAAACCCTACCACCCGGCTCCACACTGACAGCTGAAGAGGTGAGGGCGAAGAGGGCGGGCCGCGAAGACTCCGGCCGAACACCACGCTCCCCGAGTCACTGGAGGCCAGCACGTTTTATTCGAAATTGTGCCACTGCTGAAGATGCGGCTGCGGAAGTAGTCACGCCGTCCGGGTTCGCAGCAATATCTACCAAGTCGCTCGGTGCCCTCGGGTCCTACGGTCATTCCACTTCGCGGCGAGACCGCGACGACTGGAGACCCTGAGTGCAGCGACTTCGACTCGAAAACCGGCGGCGCGCCATGCGGGCCGCCGCCGGCCTTGTGTTCACCCTGGCAACCGGCGCGGCCCATGCGTCGGACCACCTCGACACCCCCACCGTCATCGCGGACCCCGCGGCCGACATCGCCGACCTGTTCGCGTGGATGTCACCCGACGGGCAGCGCCTGAATCTGGCGATGACGGTCGTCGCCCATCAGTTCTCGGATCGCCTGCAATACGTCTTCCACGTCGGCAGCGGCTCGCGCTTCGGCGAGACCACCGCCACCACGGAAATCGTGTGCCACTTCGACGCCGCGAACACGGCCGAGTGCTGGGCCGGTGACGCCGACCATGCGCGCGGCGATGCAAGCAAGGCGGCCGGTCTCGAAGGACGCAACCGGCGGTTCCGGGTGTTCGCCGGGCTGCGTGACGACCCCTTCTTCAACAACGTCAAGGGGACCCGGGAGGCCCTGAACGTCGCGGCGGCCGCGCTCCAGGGCGGAGCGGCCGTGGATGCGGCGGGTTGCCCCCAATTCGACGAAGCGACTTCGCAGGCCATCTTCGACCGTTGGCGACACACCGCTGGCGGCCCGGCGAAGAACTTCCTGGTGGGCTGGCAGTCGGCGTCCCTCGTGGTCTCGGTCGACCTCGACGTCGTCGACACGGGCGGCAGGCTGCTCGCGGTGTGGGGAGCCATCTACAAGCCATGAGACAGCCCATGCACACGCGCGCCTGTTCGATTCTCGCGATGTCTCTCTTCTCCATGCTGTCTGGGTGTGCGGCACACAACCCGGGCCCGCGGGAAGGACTCCCGCCGCGTCCACGGCTCGGGGCCCCCGTCGACCGCATCGGCCGGCCGTTGACGGCGAACGCGCTGATAGGTCCGCTCGCCCCCGACGACGTGAGTGACCGGCGAAAGGAGGAATACAACCACGCGCCCCCTTCGGATTGGCCTCGGTTCACGGCTGATATCCAGCTCACCCTCGGGCTCTACGACGGGCTCGACCGGCAGTGTGGGAACCAGTGGCTCGCCAATCCTCAGGCTGCGCCCGCCATGAGGTATCAGCCCCTCGCGAAGGTGCTTGCCGACGACAGGCTCTGGGTCGACAGCCGGTCGACTGTGTGCACGCGGTTCCTGGCTGTCGAGCTCACCGCACTGGAGACTCCGGGCGCTCCGGGCGGCGACTGCGGCGGCAGGACGCCCCTTCAAGACGCGAACGACGTGTTCAGGTCGCTGCTGACGCTGGGCAGGACCTCCGGTGTCGACGACGGCGTCAGCGAGGACGACCACGTCCACTCGACGGCCGAGTTCCCGTTCCTGGCGGCCCCATGAGACGGCACGAAGCATGGGCAGCCGTGTGCGCGGCCATGCTCATGGCATGCAGCGGTGCGAGCCCCGTGAAGGTCGCGGCGCCCCAATACATCACGACGAGGAGTGCGGTCGCGGTCGCGAACCTCGATGGCCGGATTGCCTCGCAACGTGACGAGGCAGGAGTCGAGGAGTTGCTGCTGGTCCGAGCGCGCTTCCTGGGTGACTACGAAGCGTTGGACCGCGCGAGCGCCCTCGCGGAAGGACGATTCGGGACGGGCCGCGAGCTCTTGCAGCGCGCGCGGGTACGCTCGGCGGCGCACCGGTTCGCGGAGGCGCTCGCCGACGTCGCCGCGGCCGAGCGCGCCGGTGCCTCCGTCGAGGAGAGCCGGGCCCTGCGTGCCTCGGTTCTCGTCGCGACCGGACACGCGGGCGAGGTGGTGGCGCAGCTCGAGGCCGAGGTGGCCCGCCATCCGGGCTTCGCTTCGCGCAGCGCGCTCGCGGGCGCCTACGCGGCGCTCGGCCGCTTCGCCGAGGCGGACCGCCTGTATGACGCAGCGCTCGCCGGCCTCGACACCACGTCACCGTTTCCGTACGCCTGGGTCTACTTCGCGCGCGGCACCATGTGGGCCGAGCAGGGGGGAGACCCGGCGCGTGGCGAGGCGATGTATGCACGGGCGCTGTCCCACCTCCCCGAGTTCGCCACGGCGAACATCCACCTCGCCGAGCTAGAAGCCGCACGTGGTGACCTGTCGTCCGCGATGGCGCGGCTCGAAGGCGTCGTCGCCTCGAGCCGCGAGCCCGAGGCGCTCGCGCTCCTCGGGGAGTTGTACGTCAGGACGGGCGAGCTGGAGCGCGGCCGGCGCGAGATTTCGCGGGCACGCCAGCACTACGAGTCGCTGCTGGCCCGTCATCCGCTGGCATTCGCCGACCACGCCGCGGAGTTCTACCTGGGCCCCGGCGCCGACGCGGAGCGAGCGTGGGTGCTGGCACGGCAGAATCTCGCGGCCCGTGAGACGGACCGCGCCTTGACGCTCGCCATCGAGGCCGCCAGGGCGACGGGCCGTCATCCCGAGGTGTGCGCTCTCGCCGCCAGGATGTCTGCAGTTGCCACCCGGAGCGGCAGCTCCACGATGAACGTCGCCCCACCGCCCGGAGTGTCCTCCACGGAGATGGTGCCGCCGTGCGCCTCCACGATGATCCGGGCCGTCCACAATCCCAATCCCAGTCCACTGTGATGCCGCGTGGACACGGCCCGCTCGAAGCGCTCGAAGATGCGCGCGCGGTCTTCGGGCCGGATGCCCATGCCGTGGTCCACGACGCCCAGTCGCGCCGTGTCCCCGTGCCTGTCGAGGTGCACCTCCACGGCCCTGCCCTGCCCGTAAGCCGCCGCGTTCTGCAGGAGCCCCGTGAGCACCTGCCCCAACCGCGCCGGGTCCACGTGGCCGAGCAGCCCGCGCTCCGCCTGGACCTCCAGCGGTATCCCCGCGCGCTTCAGCTCGTCGCGAACGTGCGCCACCGTGTCCAGCACCAGCGCCCCCAGGTCCGTCTCGCCCAGGGACAACTGGAACCGGCCGGTGGTGATGAGCGTCACGTCGAGCATCCGCTCCAGCAGCACGTGCAGCCGCCGCACCTGGCGGCCCGCGGCCACCAGCTTCTCCGCGACGTGCGCGCGCGACTCCGGGCTGAGCCCCTTGTCGATGAGCTCCAGGTTCAACCGGAACGCAGCCAACGGCGTCTTCAACTCATGGCTCGCGGCGGAGAGGAACTCGTCCCGGGCCCGCACCGCCTCCCGGAGGGACGCCTCCAGCGCCTCGTGGGCCGCCACCTCCTGTCGCACCCGCGACAACTCCAGCGCGGAGCGCACCCTGGCCCGCAGCTCCCGCGCGCTGAAGGGCTTCACCAGGTAGTCGTCCGCCCCCGCCTCCAGCCCCTCCACCGTCGCGTCCTCGCCCACGCGCGCGGACAGCAGGATGATGGGCAGCGTCCGCGTGCGCGCCTCCGCCCGCAGCTCGCGCACCAGCGCCAGCCCGTCCAGCCCCGGCATCATCACGTCGGAGAGGATGAGGTCCGGCCGCCACTCGCGCGCCCGCGCCAGCGCCGCGCTCCCGTCCCCCACCGCCTCCACCCATGAGCCATCCTGCCGCAGCAACCCGGTGACGTACGTGCGCAGGTCCGCGTTGTCGTCCGCCACCAGGATGCGCGCGCCCGCCAGCACCGAGCGCTCCCCGGATAGAACCTCGTGAGCCGTCGGCGACACGTCGGACGTCACCCCGGTGGACAGCGACCAGTGCCTCGCCTCCTCGACGAAGGGCGCGGCCTCGGCGGCGACGGGGAGCAGCACCGCGGACGCGACGCGCTCGCCGGACCGTTGCACCTGGGTGACGGGGAGGCGCACGGTGAAGGTGCTGCCCTCGCCCATCCGGCTCGCCACCGTCACGGTGCCGCCGTGCAGCTTCACCAACTCGCGCACCAGCGACAGGCCGATGCCCGTGCCCTCGTGGCTGCGCCCGCGCGTGGTGCGCACCCGGTAGAAGCGCTCGAAGAGGCGCGGGAGCGCATCCTCGGGGATGCCCACGCCGGTGTCCCTCACGGCGAGCACGGCGTGCGCGTCCTCCCAGCGCAGCGACACGTGAATCTCTCCCTGATGCGTGTACTTCACCGCGTTGGAGAGCAGGTTGAACACGACCTTCTCCCACATCTCCGGGTCCACCGGGACGGGCTCGGGCAGCGGCGGGCAGTCCATGCGCAGCCGCAGTCCGGCGTGCTCCGCGGCCGGCAGGAAGGCGCCCGCCAGGCTCGCGGTGAAGGCGGCCAGGTCGGTGGGGACGAGCATCGCCTGCGCGCGTCCCGCCTCCAGGCGGGAGAAGTCGAGCAGGCTGTTCACCATCTTCGACAGGCGCAGGACGTTGCGCCAAATCATCTCCAGCCGCTCGCCCGTGAGCGGCTTCGACGCGTCCGTGCGCGCATCCTCCACCGGCCCCAGCAGCAGCGTCAGCGGCGTGCGGAACTCGTGGCTGAGGTTGGAGAAGAAGGCCGTCTTCGCCCGGTCCAGCTCCGCCAGCGCCGAGGCCCGGCGACGCTCGTCTTCGTACGCCGTCGCGTTCGCGATGGCCGCCGTCACGTGCTCGCTCACCAGCTCGAAGAAGGCGCGGTACCGCTCGTCGAGCGCCCGCCTCGGGCTGACGCCGGCCACCAGGAAGCCGTGGGCCGTGTCCGTTCCCGCCTTCACCAGCGGCAGCACCACGGCGGACTGCGCGGGCTCGGGGCACGTGCCGCCCGGCAGCGTGCCGAAGCGAGGGAGCACGTCCGTCACGACCTGCAGTTGCCGCGTCCGCAGCGCCCGCGCGAGCGGCCAGCCCGTCTCCTCGCCGGGCTCCCTCAGGTCGACCTCGGTGGGGGCGCCTGACTGTCCCGGAGAGAGTCCGGCACAGGCGGCGAGCCGCGCGCTCCGCCCGTCCGCCTCGTTGAGGTACAGCAGCGCGAACGGGACGTCGGTGGGATTCTTGGAGCAGATGGCCGCGGCGACCTCGAGCGCCCCATCCACGGTCCGCGCGTCGGACACCTGCCGCGCCAGCGCGCGCAGCGTCGCGAGCCGCCGCTCCGCCTCCACGCGCTCCGTCGTCTCGGCCACCACCGCGAGCATGCCCCCGACGCCACCGGACTCGTCGCGGATGGGGCTGTACGCAATCGTGAACCAGCAGTTCTCGAGGTAGCCGTTCCGGTCCAGCGGAATGAGCAGGTCCTCCAGGCCGACGGACTCGCCCCGCCGCGTCCGCTCGAACAGGGGACCCACGACGGCCCACGACTCGGGGAAGACATCCCGGGCCGGCGCGCCCAGCGCGGCCGGGTGCTTGTTGCCGATGATGGGCCGGTAGTGGTCGTTGTAGAAGAAGCGGAACTCCGGCCCCCACGCGACGACCATCGCGAACCGCGACGGGAGCATCATGCTGAGGGCGGTCCGGAGGCTCTGGGGCCAGGAGGACACGGGCCCCGACGCCGTCCTTCCCCAGTCGGTGGAGCGCATCAGCTCGCCGACCTCGCCGCCGCCTTGCAGGAACTCCTCGCCCGACAGCCGCGGAACACCGGCGCCCGCGGCCCGCCGCTGCTGGAGGCGCTCCGGTTGCGCCGCCGCCGGGAGCCGGAAGAAGAAGCGGCTCCCCTGCCCCGGCGTGCTCTCCACCCGGATGCGTCCGCCATGCGCCTCGACGATGCCCTGGGCAATGGGCAGACCGAGGCCATGGCCCTCGCGTCCCTTCTGTGTCGTGTGCCAGTGGCGCTCGAAGACGCGGGGCAGCAGGTCGGCGGGAATGCCCGCGCCGGTGTCCTCCACCACGAAGCACACCCCGCCCTCCCCGTCCGCGGAGACCCGCAGCGCCACGCGGCCGCCCTCGGGGGTGAACTTGAAGGCGTTGGCCAGCAGGTTGGAGAGCGCCTGGAAGACGCGCTCCCTGTCACACGTCAGCGCCGACAGCCGGGGCTCCACGCTGGTGGTGAAGACGAGCCCCCTCTCCAATGCCAGCGGCTCGAAGGCCTCGCGAGCCTCGCGCACCAGGTCCTCGGGCGAGTGCGGCTGCCGGTCCAACGACAGCGTCCCGGAGTCGATGCTCGCCAGGTCCAGCAGGTCGCCGATGAGCCGGCGCATGCGCCCGGCCGCGCGCCGGATGGCGGCGGCGTGCTTGCGCACCGGCGAGTCGCGCCCGTCATGTCCGTGCGCGCGCTCCAGCAACTCCACCGCCGCGAAGACGGAGGTGAGGGGCGTGCGCAGGTCATGACTGACGACGGCGAGCATCTCCTCGCGCGAGCGCGTGGCACGCTCCGCCTCGCGGAGCAGCCGGGTCGCCTCCTCCACGTGCGCGCGCTCGGCGGCGAGCGCCTCCTGGCGCTGGCGGGCCAGGGCGAGCTGCCCGTTGACGCGGGCGAGCAGCTCGTTGGCGGAGAACGGCTTGACGAGGTAGTCGTCCGCGCCGGACGTCAGCGCGTCCACCGTCGCCTCCTCGCCGGCCCGGGCGGACAGGAGCACCACCGGCGTGGTGCGGGTGCGCTCGTCCGCGCGCAACTCGCGCAAGAGGCCCAGCCCATCGAGCCTCGGCATCATCACGTCGGAGAGGACCAGGTCGGGCGGACGCGCGCGCGCCGCGGCCAGGGCCTGCACGCCGTCCCCCACGGCCTCCACGTGCCAGTGCGCGGAGAGCAGCCGCACGAGGTAGCCGCGCATGTCCGCGTTGTCGTCCGCCACCAGGATGCGCGCACCCGACTGGAGCGCCGACGGCACCCCGTCTCCGGGCGCACCGTCCTGCGCGGCGGCGGGCGCGGGGATGCTGCTCCACTGGGTGGCCTCCACGAGGAAGGCCGCGGCGCCGGTGGAGACGAAGGGACGCGCCCCTTCCGCGTGCTCCGCCGTGGGCAGGTGCGCGGTGCCCGCGGGCAGCACCACCGTGAAGGTGGTGCCCTGGCCCAGGGTGCTGCGCACGCCCACGGTGCCGCCATGCAGCTTCACCAACTCCTGCACCAGCGCCAGGCCGATGCCGGAGCCCTCGTGGCTGCGCCCCAGCGCGCCCCGCACCCGGTGGAAGCGCTCGAAGACGCGCGGCAGCTCCTCGGCGGGGATGCCGGTGCCGGTGTCCTGCACGGCCAGCTCCACCCGGTCTCCCAGCCACCGCAGGCACACGCGGACCATGCCCTCCAGCGTGTGCTTGAAGGCGTTGGAGAGGAGGTTGAGGACGACCTTCTCCCAGGCGGAAGGGTCGACGTGGACGGGCTCCGGCAGCGGCGGGCAGTCCACGACGAACTCCAGCCCCGCCACTTCCATGGCCGAGCGGAACGAGCTGGCCAGGTCCGCGGTGAGCACGGAGAGGTCCGTCGGGACGAAGGTGGCCTGGGCCCGCCCCGCCTCGATTCGCGCGAAGTCGAGCAGGCTGTTGACCAGCTTCTGCAGGCGAAGGCCGTTGCGGCGGACCAACTCCATGCGCTCGCGCTGTGGCGCGGGCAGCGGGTGCCGCGTGTCCTCGAGGCTGTCATCCAGCGGCCCCAGCATGAGCGTCAGCGGCGTGCGGAACTCGTGGGAGACGTTGCTGAAGAAGAGCGTCTTCGCGCGGTCCGCCTCGGCGAGGGCCTCGGCGCGCTGGCGCTCCTCCTGCCACGCGCGCGCGTTGGCGATGGCTGTCACCACCTGGTCGGCCGCGAGCCGGAAGAAGCCCAGGTAGCGCTCGTCGAGCCCACGCCGCGGGTTGGCGCCACACACGAGGAAGCCATCCACGTGGGGCTGCCCCGGGCGCGACAGCGGGAGGCAGACGGCCGAGTGCGGCGCGAGACCACCTTCCGGCTCCGGAGCCGGCGCGAGCCCCCGGACGACGAGGGGCTGCCCGGTGCGCGCCACCTCGGCGAGCGGCCAGGGCCCGTTGCCCGGCCCTTCCTCCGACAGGGAGACACGCTCGGGCGCGCCCGGGTCGTCAGCCCCGGAGACGCCCGAGGCGGCCACCTGCCGGGCCTCCGTGCCGCCCTTCTCCGCGAGCAGCAGGCGGCAGAAGGGCACGTCCGCGGTGTTGCCGCCCAGGATGCGCGCGGCCACCGCGCAGGCCTCCTCCGCGGAGCGCGTCTCCGCGAGCGCGGTCCCCAAATCCCGCAGGACGCGCAGCTGGCGCTCGTCCTGGACCTGGGCCGTCGTCTCCTGGCACGTCACGAGGACGCCGCCCACCTGGCCCGACTCGTCCGGCACGGGGCTGTAGGAGAAGGTGAAGTACGTCTCCTCCACGTAGCCCTTGCGCTGCATGGGCAGCAGCAGGTGCTCGTTCCAGGTGGCCGGGCCCCCCGCGCGGATGCCCTCCGCCTGGGGCCCGATGATGTGCCAGATTTCCGCCCACACCCGCGCGCCCGGCGCCCCCAGCGCACGCGGATGCTTGTCTCCCAGGATGGGACGGTAGGCGTCGTTGTAGAGCTGGATGAGCTCGTCGCCCCACCAGAGGAGCATGGGGAAGCGGCCGCCGAGCACCAGGCCCAGCGCGGTGCGCAGGCTGGAGGGCCACGTCTCCACCGCCCCGAGCGAGGTGCGGGACCAGTCGACGGAGCGCATCAGCGCCCCCATCTCGCCGCCCACCGCGAAGATGTCCTGGACCGAGTCGTTCTTCATGGGCCCCGACGTGCTCCTGGTATGCGCTGGATGAAGGGCGGGGACTCTCGTCTAACAACCCCGGGGACGCGGCTGGTCGGCATTCGGCAGGCCGCGCGCGAATCGGTGCACTGGCTGACGGCTCGCCCTCCGGGAGGTCGTTCGGGGGCCGCGGCGCATGCCTGGTAGAACCAGGAGTATCCTCGTGTTCGCGCTCCGGAGCGCCCCCTTCCCCGGCGCGCCTGCGAGGACGCATGCACCTGGACGACTACAGTCGCTTTGACGCGGTGGGCCTGGCGGAGCTGGTTCGCCGCAAGGAAGTAACGCCCGAAGAGCTGTTGCAGGCAGCGCTGGCCGCCATCGCGCGCGTCAACCCGCGCCTCAATGCGGTCATCGACGTGCGAGAGGCCGAGGCGCGCAACCTCCTGAAGCAGGGCCTGCCGGAGGGGCCCTTCCGCGGGGTGCCCTTCCTCATCAAGGACCTGGTCCTCCATGCCGCGGGCGTGCCCACGGACCTGGGCAGCCGGCTGGCCAAGGGCGTGGTCTTCCCCCACGACAGCGCGCTGGCGGCGCGCTTCAAGCGGGCGGGCCTGGTGACTGTGGGCCGCACCAACACGCCGGAGTTCGGCAACAACGCCACCACCGAGCCCGTCCTCCACGGGCCCACGCGCAACCCGTGGAACCTGGAGCGCAGCCCGGGTGGCTCCAGCGGCGGCTCCGCGGCGGCGGTGGCGGCGGGCATCGTCCCGGTGGCGCACGGCAACGACGGCGGCGGCTCGCTGCGCATCCCCGCGTCCCTGTGCGGCCTCTTCGGAATGAAGCCCACGCGCGGCCGCATCTCCATCGGCCCGGACGTGGCCGAAGCCCTCAACGGCATGGGCGTGGAGCACGTGGTGTCGCGCAGCGTGCGCGACAGCGCGGCGATGATGGACGCCACCTGCGCGCCGGAGCCAGGCGACCCCTACTACGCGCCCCCGCCGGAGCGGCCGTTCCTGGACGAGGTGAAGCACAAGCCGCGCCGCCTGCGCATCGCGCTGTCACGCAAAGCCGTCTCGGGAGTGCCGGTGAGCGCCGACTGTGTCGCCGCCGTCGAGGACGCGGCGCGACTGTGCGTGGAGCTGGGCCATGAGGTGGTGGAGGCGGGCCCCACCTACGACGCGCGGCTGCTGAACTCCGCGATGACGACGGTGTGGGCGGCGGCGCTGGCCAACTGGGTGCAGGGGCTCGGGGCGATGCTGGGGCGTACGCCGGGGCCGGAGAACCTGGAGACCACCACGTGGGAGGTGGCACGGTTCGGCGCGGGCCTCAAGGTGTCGGACCTCCAGGCGGCGCTCGCCACGTTCAACGTCGTGTCCCGCACGGTGGGCGCGTTCTTCGTGGAGCATGACGTGCTGCTGACGCCCACGGTGGCGGTGCCGCCGTTCAAGCTCGGCGTGATGAACGCGATGGAGCCGCGGGCGCCCGAGGACTGGTACGCGTACGTCTTCAGCCTGTGCCCCTTCTCCGCGGTGTTCAACGTCACCGGCCAGCCGGCCATGTCGGTGCCGCTGTACTGGAACGCGGAGGGCCTGCCCATCGGCGTGCAGTTCGCCGGCCGCTTCGCGGATGAGGCCACGCTGTTCCGCCTCGCCGGACAGTTGGAGGAGGCCCGCCCGTGGGCGGCCCGCCGTCCTCCGGTGCACGTCACGGCGGCCTGAAGCGCCTCGTCGGTTCGGGCGGGTGCTCGCGTTGGGAGCACCTGCCCGTCCTGGGCCTGGGCCGCTCAGTCGCAGTCGTAGTTGGGTGACGTGCCCCCATCCGGCACGGGGACGGGCGCTGGCCCGCCCTGCTTCGCCAGCGCCTCGCCGCAGTCCAGTGACGCCTCGCCGGAGAGGGCGCGGTAGAGGACACACGAGGCGCGCTCGATGAAGAACGCCTGCTTCGGCCAGTCCGGGCCGTGCGCCGCGAGCAGCGCCACGGCGTAGCGGCCTCCGTCCGGAAGCCGCACGAGGCCGACCTCGTTGAGGACGTTGTAGCGCGCGTCATCCGAGCAGCACCCCGGAGGCAGCCAGCCCGCCTTGTGCCGCAGCGTCGCCTTCACCGGGGCCGGCAGCCGCGTGCCGAGCCACCCGCCGCAGCCTTCGCGCCGGGGCAACTCCATCCACCCGAGGAGCCGCGAGGTAGGGCCCGGCTTCAGCAATTCGCCGCCGTCCAGGCGCTGAAGGAAGGACACGGCGTCGGCCGCGCAGAAGTAGTTGTCATTGTCGAGCGCCCGGGGCGAGTTGGTGGCGCGACGGGGGCGGCCGTAGTTCCACTTCGTGATTGCGGTGTTCAGCAGGCCCAGCGAGCGCAGGTAGTCATTGACGGCGTCCGGCCCGCCCACCGCGTCGATGACGAGCCCCGTGGCCTCGTTGTCGGAGGTGCGGAAGACCTTCTCCGCGAGCGGGGCGACCTTCGCCATGTCGACCTTCTTCAGCGCGGCGGCCACCCAGAACACCTTGGCCGAGCTGGCGGAGACGTGCGGCACCGTGTCGTGCGCGCCCGCGTACTCCCCGGTGCGCAGGTCCTTCACGGCGATGGCCACATCGGTGCCGGGCGACAGGCGCGCGGCCTCCTGGACCAGGGAGTCCACCACGGCTTGGAGCGGCACACGCGAGCCCGCGTCGGGAGCGCCTTGCGCGGAGGCGGTCGCCGCGATGAGCCAGGAGACACACAGGACGGTTCGCATCATCCGCTGGGTTGTAGTGCGGGACGCGCGGGACGTCGATTGCCTAGGCCACGGTGATGCGCGCGAGCGCCTCACGCAGGCGCTCCGGCATGGCCACCGCCTTGCGCGTCTGACGGTCCACGAAGACGTGCACGAAGTACCCGTGCGCGGCGGCCTGCGACTCGCCCTCCTTGAAGATGCCGATGCCGTAGGTGACGGAGCGGTTGCCGAGCTTGTCCACGCGCAGCCCCGCGCGGAGCCGGTCCGGGTACGCGAGCGGCGCGCGGTAGGAGCACTTCGACTCCACCACCAGGCCGATGATGGACGCGGTGTGGATGTCCAGGCCACCCTCGTGGATGAGGTAGTGGTTCGCGACCGTGTCGAAGTAGCTGTAGTACGTCACGTTGTTGATGTGGCCGTAGACGTCGTTGTCCATCCACCGCGTGGTGATGGGCAGGAAGTAACGGTAGCGCTCGTCGGACTCGACCTCGGACACGGCGGGGGCCTCCTCCCGGTGGGTTACCAGTAGCGCATCGCCTGCCGGAACAGGTCCGTGAGCACCGACCGGCTCATCTCGCGCGGCGCATTCTGCAGCAGGCGCTGCTGGGGGAAGGCGCCCTCCGTGAGGGCCGCGACGTCCGCCTCGGTGTAGCCGACCCCGCCCAGCCCGTTCGGCATGCCCACCGCGCGCATGATGCGGATGATTTCCCGGGCGAGAACCTCGCCCGCGTCCTCCGGCCGGGCGTCCCGCGTGTCCGCGCCCAGGCCCTGCGCGGCCTCCAGGTGCCGCTCGGGGCTGACCTCCGCCGTGAAGCGGAACACGGACGGCGCATTCACGATGACGGCCATGCCATGCGGCACCAGGGGCTCGTCGTCGGGGTAGCCGGAGGGACGGAAGTCACGCACCAGCCCGGCCACCGCGTAGGCCATGCCGTGCGGCGCATGGACGCCCGCGTTGCCGAAGGCGATGCCAGCGAGCGTCGCGGCCCACATCGTCTGCTCGCGGGCCTCGGCGTCGGAGGCGTCCTTCACCGCGCGCTCCAGGTACAGGCCCATCAGGCGCAGCGCCTCGCGGCAGCCCAGGTCGCTCCACGGGTTGGCGCCCTGGCTCATGGGCCGCAGGCTTGGCCGCGCGGGAGCGGGCCGGCGCACGTAGGGCCTCGCGGTATAGGACTCCAGCGCGTGGGAGAGCACGTCCAGCCCGCTGGCGGCGACGACTTCACCGGGCAGGCTCGCGGTGCAGTCCGGGTCGATGAGCGCCTCCGTGGGCCGCAGCGCGGGCGACGCGATGCCCGTCTTCGCGGCCAGGGAGAGCAGATCGAAGATGGTGATGCCCGTCACCTCGCTGCCCGTGCCCGACGTGGTGGGGCACGCGATGTGCGGCTTGAGCGGGCCGGGCACCGGCTTGCCCGCACCCACGGGCGCGTTGACGTACGTGAGCAGATCCGCCGGGTGCGTGGCGTAGAGGTTGGCGGCCTTGCACGTGTCGATGACCGAGCCGCCGCCCAGCGACACGTAGCCGTCCGGCTTCACCTCCGCCGCGAAGCGCGCCGCGTCCAGGAAGGACTTGTCCGTGGGCTCGACGTGCACGTCGGTGAAGACAACCACGTCCAGCCCGGCGGCGAGCAGCGACTGGCGGGCCTTCTCGAAGAAGGGCAGCCGCGCCACGCGCGCGTCGGAGAACAGCGCCACGCGCTTCATCCCCAGCGCCCGGGCTCGGTCGCCGAGCTCCGCGAGACAGCCGCGCCCGAAGGTGACCCGGGACGTGTCCACGGTGAAGGCGCCGTCGCAGCCCTCGCCAACGGGGTGGTAGTGGCAGCAGCCCATCGCGTCCTCCTGAACCGGTTGCCAGCGCAATCTACAGCGCGATACCCGGGCCGGGCCGGCGAGATATGGGAAACGACACCCGGTCGACCTCCGCCCGGTTCGCCTGGCGAAATGACGGCGGGGTTGCCGGTGAAGTGGACTGCATTCAGGTCCGGGATGCGGGAGGCCCTACACTGCCTTCCTCACGTCGCCCACGGGTTCCCATGAAGAGCGCCCCACGCAGTTCCACCTCCCGCGCCCTCTGGCTCTTCCCGGTCGCCCTGACCCTCCACAACCTGGAGGAGGCAATCTGGCTGCCCGGATGGTCCGCGAACGCGGGCGGCTTCCATCCTCCCGTGGGAGCCGCGGAGTTCCGCCTCACCCTCGTCGTCCTCACCGCCGCGGGCTACTGGCTGACGGGGAGGGCGCTCCGGCGCGGAGGACGCTGGCTGGACGCGTTCTTCGCCGCCTCGGCGGTGATGCTCCTCAACGTCGTCTTCCCCCACCTTCTCGCCACGCTGGCGCTCGGACGTTACGCGCCGGGGCTCGGTACCGCGCTGCTCTGCATCCTGCCGGTGACGGCCACCCTGTTGCGCCGCGCATTCCGCGAGCAGGTGCTCACCTGGGCCCGCCTCGGCAGAGCCCTTCTCACCGTCGTCCCCATCGTCCTCGTCGGGATCGCCTTCTTCTTCTTGCTCGGCCGGAGGCTGTTCCCTGCATGAGCCGCCGGTCCGGCCCACACAGGAGCCGGACCGGCGAACCCACCTCATCCAGGATGTGGATGCCCCTGCACGGAAGCGACGGGCCGCCCCGCCCAGCGGGGACGGGCGTGGAAGGAATGTTCATTCCACGAGCCCGCCGCCCGACGCGGGGCACCGTGCCGTGTCTTCCCGAGACGCGAATCAGTCCCAGCGGCTGTTGAGCTTCACCTTCCACGAGCGCAGCGTGCCGCTGCCCACGCCCGAGGGGTTGGTGACGCGCAGCAGCCAGCGCCCATTGATGGAGGCGTCGCGAGAGATGCCCCGCGTCACGGAGATGAGCGACGGGGGCGTGCCCTCGGCCGGCCCGTTCCACAGCAGCGCGGAGTCACCGCCCGGGTCCACCAGCGTCAGCACCAGCCGGTGGGGCGCGGTGTGCACCAGGTCCAGCTCCACGAGGATGTCCTCGGGCACCGTGGCCAGCCCCACCACGGCGACGGTGGACTCCACCGGCGTGGTGGTGGACGGCAGCGACACGTCCGCGTAGCGGGTGAACTCCCCCGTCATCCATGCAGGCCGGCACCAGCCTTCGGGATAGCCGGACGGGACGGCATGGCAGGCGAGCTTTGCCTGGCACGGCGCGAAGACGGAGCAGGTGTCACCGTCCCCGGGGATGGGCGCGGTGTTGATGCAGCGGCCGAAGTTGCTGGAGCCGTCATTCGGCCGGCCCTCGCAGACGAGCCCGGGCTGGCAGGTGCCCGCGCCGGTGCAGGGGTCTCCCTCGGGGGCCAGCGCCGTCGCCGCCTTGAGCTGCTGGAGCGCGGTGAAGTCCACGTGAGTCAACCGCGACAGCTTCACCATATTGAAGAGCGGACGCGCGGCCAGGATGTCCTGCACCGCGAGCGCCGGAATGCCGTAGGTGGCCAGGGTGGGGCCGCTCTCGGTGTTGGCCGCCTTCAGCGCGCGGCGGGCCTCGGCCACGGTGAAGTCATGGCCGTCGAAGTTGCCCACCAGCGCATCCAGCGGCAATCCCGTCACGCGGCCGGTGCCCTTGGCGTACCACTCCAGGTCCGCGAGCGCGGCCGGGCCCACGTTTGGCACCGCGTCCACCTGGGCGATGGAGATGAAGCGGCGGTCATCCCCGGTGTGCTCGATGCCGTCGGGGCCCGCGCGCCAGGCAATCAGCCCCTGCGCGGCGAGCGCGTTCAGCGGCACATCGTTGTCCAGCACGCTGAGCGTGGTGGAGTTGTCATTGAGGAACGCCAGCACGCCCGTCGCGGCGGGCGTGCTGTCGGCCAGCGCCTGCGCCTGGGACGACACCAGCGAGGAGGCGGTGGGCTCACCACCGGAAGGAGGGGCCCCACAGCTGAGCAGGGCGGGAAGCCCCACGGACACGGCGAAGAAGCGGGAGAGTCTGGAGGTCATGGCCTCCGTGTACCTCATGACTCCGACGAACCCAACGAGAGCCAGCGCGTCAGTGCCCTTCCGCGGCGAAGCGCTTGGAGATGTCGAGCGCCTCGCCCGTCTCCAGGTACGTCTTGAGACTTGAGAGGATGGCGGACCACCCCTGGCGGGCGTCCTCCCCGACGACGCTCCCCGGCTCGTATTCGTCATGGATGACGGTGAGCTTCACGTTCTTCGGCCCCGCGGGCTGGATGCTGAAGGTGACGCGCGTGGCCGGCGGCACGGGCGCGCCCGCCTCCGGCTGCGTCGTCCAGTCCAGCACCAGCGTCTGGGGCGGCGTCGCCTCCACCACCCGGGCCCGCCCCGCGTCGTGCTGGCCGTTCTGCTTGCGCCACAACACCGGAGAGCCGGGCTTCCAGTCGGACTCCACCTGACGGCCGCCCCAGTACTCGCGGGTGAGCGTTCCGTCGGTGAGGGCGCTCCAGAGCTTCTCCGGCGTCGTGGCGATGTACAGCACATAGACAAAGCTGGGCCTACGCATCGTGGTCCTCCTCCAGGGCCTTCTTGAGGTCACCGAGCGCGGTGAGGCGCTGGCGCTCGAACTTGCCAATCCACCGCTCGGCGATGGCATGGATGGGCACCGGGTTCAGGTAGTGCAGCTTCTCCCGCCCCCGCCACACGACGGCGACGAGCTGCGCTTCCTCCAGCAGCACCAGGTGCTTCGTCACCGCCTGCCGCGTCATGTCCAGCTGCCCGCACAGCTCCCCCAGCGTCTGTCCGTTGCGCTCGAACAGCGCATCCAGCAGCCGCCGACGGCTCGGGTCCGCGAGCGCCTTGAACACCGGGTCCAGGTCGTTGCTCATCCACACCTCTTCAATATGCAACCTTCGGGTTGCATGTCAAGCCACCCACACGCCAGCCGAACGAGCCCCGCGCGGCGTGCACGTCCCGGGTTGGCGGAGGGCCCGGCCGTCCGCACCGTAGACGCTGGGAGGCGACCTCCCGCTCCAACCGCTCCATGGCCCGCCTGCGTGACATTCCCGAGGACCCGGCCTCCATCGACGCGGACTTCCGGAAGCAGGCACGGGTCCTCGAATCCGTCTTCGCCAGCATCAGCGAAGGGGTGGTGGTGGCGGACGAGCGCGGCTACTTCCAGCTCTTCAATCCGATGGCGGAGAGCATCCTGGGCACGGGAATGACGGATGCGCCCCTTCCCCGCTGGCCGGAAATCTACGGCTTCCACCTTCCCGACATGAAGACGCCCTACCCCGCCGACCAGCTGCCCATGGCCCGCGCCATCCGGGGCGAGGACGTCAACCAGGCGGAAATCTACATGCGCAGCCCGGCCAGGCCCGCGGGTGCCTGGCTGCTCGTCAGCGCCCGGCCCGTCCGGGACGGGGCCGGCATGCTCCGGGGTGGCGTCTCCGTCTTCAACGACATCACCCGCTTCAAGCGGGCCCTGGACCGGCTGCGAAAGGGCGAGGAGCAATACCGCTCTCTCTACAGCAGCACGCCGGTGATGATGCACTCCATCGACCGCGAGGGCCGGCTCATCAGCGTGAGCGACTACTGGCTGTCCACGCTCGGCTACAAGCGGGAGGAGGTCATCGGCCGCTCCTCGGTGGAGTTCATGACGCCCGAGTCCCGCCGGTACGCGCGCGACGTCGTCCTGCCCGAGTACTTCAAGACGGGCGCGTGCAAGGACGTCCCGTACCGGATGGTGAAGAAGGGCGGTGAGCCCGTCGACGTCCTCCTGTCCGCCATCGCGGAGCGCGACACCGAGGGGAATGTCACCCGCTCCCTCGCGGTGCTCATCGACGTGACGGAGCGCAAGCGGGCCGAGGAGGCCCTGCTGGAGAGCGAGAAGCGGCTGCGCGCCATCCTCGACAACGCGCCCACCGTCTTCTTCCTCCTCGACCCTCACGAGCGCTACATCTTCGTGAACCGCCAGTGGGAGCGCCTCTTCCACCGCACGCGGCAGGAGGTCGCCGGCAAGTGCGCGTACGACATCCTACCGAAGGAGCTCGCCGACCCGTTGCACCAGACGAACCAGTCCGTCATCCAGACCGGCGAGTCGCTGGTCCGCGAGGAGCGCATCCCCCAGGACGATGGGCTCCACACCTTCCTCACGCAGAAGTTCCCCCTCATCGACTCGTCGGGACACCTGTACGCGCTGTGCGGCATCTCCACCGACATCACCGAGCGCAAGCAGGCGGAGGTGGCGCAGCGCTTCCTCGCCGAGGCCAGCCGCGAGCTGGTGACGTCGCTCGACGTGTCCGCCACGCTCCAGCGCGTCGCCGAGCTGGCGGTGCCCACGCTCGCGGACCTCTGTGTCGTCTTCATGCCCGGCGAGGACGCGGCGCTGCGGCCCGTGGCCATCGCCGACAGCTCGCCCGAGCTGGCCCTCCAGGTGCGTGAGTTCCTGGAGCTCCACCCTCCGGACCCCACCGCCGCCCGTGGCCCCTCGTGGGTGATGACCACCGGCCGCTCGGAGGCGTCGCGCGAGTCGCGGGGCATGCTGTCGCCGGAAGCGCTGGAGGCGCCCCGCTGGCTGGCGCTGCGGCCGCTCCAGGACCGGCCGTCCATCAGCGTGCCGCTCCGGGCGCGAGGCCGCATCCTGGGCGTGCTGTCGCTGGTCTCCGCGCAGTCGGACCTCGCGGATGCACTGCCGGACCTGTCGCTGGTGGAGGAGCTGGGACGCCGGGCGGCCTTCTCCATCGACAATGCCCAGCTCTACACCAAGGCGCAGGAGTCCATCCGCACGCGCGACGAGTTCCTCTCCATCGCCTCGCACGAGCTGAAGACGCCGCTGACCTCCATGAAGCTGCGGGCCCAGCAGATGGAGCGGACGCTCTCGCGCCCCCATGACGGCCCGCAGCTGGCCCTCAAGGTCTCCGGCATGCTGGAGGTCTTCGACGAGCAGCTGAAGCGGCTGACGCACCTGGTGGAGCACCTGCTCGACGTGTCCCGCATCGACGACAGCCGGATCGCCCTGCGCCTGGAGGAGCTGGACCTGGGGGAGCTGGCGCGCGGCGTGGTGGCCCACCTGCGCGAGCAACTGCAGCGGACGGACTGCGCGCTCACGCTGGTGGCCAGTGGGCCGGTGGTGGGGCGGTGGGACCGGCTCCGGCTGGAGCAGGTGCTGCTGAACCTCCTGACGAACGCGATGAGGTACGGCGCGGGCAGGCCCGTCCGCGTGGAGGTGACGCGCGAGGGAGAACGGGCGCGGCTGCTCGTCGCGGACCAGGGCGTGGGCATTCCGCGCGAGTCCCAGGCGCGCATCTTCGAGCGCTTCGAGCGCGCCGCCTCCCGCAACTACGGAGGGCTGGGGCTGGGGCTCTTTATCACCCGGCAGCTCGTGGAGGCCCACGGCGGGACGATTCGCGTGGAGAGCGAGCCGGATGAGGGCGCGACGTTCATCGTCGAGCTGCCCCGGCGGCCGCCCGAGTAGCCTGGACGCCCCCACCGCCCCCAGGTACCGTCCCGCGCCCTATGTCGTCATCCACGGTGGGCTTCTGGGGCCCGAGCACCTCGACGGTGGACTGGTGCGAGACGAACTACCAGCACCTCTTCCACGTCGGCGAGCTGTTCAACTCCGCCTCCAGCCTGGTGCTCGTACTCGTGGGCCTGCTCGGAATCGTGCTCCACCGCCACGTGCTGGAGCGCCGCTTCCTTCTCGCGTTCGCGCTGCTCTCCGTCGTCGGCGTGGGCAGCACCGCCTTCCACGCGACGCTGCTGCGCGAGTTCCAGATGCTCGACGAACTGCCGATGCTCTACCTGGCCATCGTCATCGTCTACATCCTGCTGGAGAACCGGCCCCAGCGGCGCTTCGGCAACTGGCTCCCGCTGCTGCTCGTGGGGCATGCCGTGCTGGTGACGTACCTGACGGCCTTCACGCGCGGCACGGCGCAGTTCTTCCTGTTCCAGGTGAGCTTCGCGTCGCTCGAGTTCTACGCGCTCGGCCGCACGTACTTCCTCCAGCGCCGCAGCCCGGACGCGAAGGTGAAGCGCCTGTTCCGGCTCGGCATCGCCGCGTATGCGCTCGCCATCGTCCTCTGGCTGAGCGACATCCAGTTCTGCCCCACGCTCAACGAGACGCTGCCCGCGCACGGCTTCCCCAACCCGCAGTTCCACGCGTGGTGGCACGTGCTCGTCTCGTGCGGCTTCTACGCGCTGCTGCTCGTCATCGCCCATGACCGGCTGGCGACGCTCGGCCGGCAGCCGCGGCTGGCCTCCGCCGGGTGGATTCCGCGCGTCCAGGGCCTGTCCCACACACCTGGAGTCAAGGAAACTCGTACAGCCACGTCACACTAATGCCGTCCAGTTGACGTTTTGGCCCCCTGCAACGGAGAGTACGGCCTCGTTCTCCCCATACGAGGCCTTCATTGCTCAAGCGTTATCGGTGGCTCATCGCGACCTCCACGGCCGCGGTGGTCGCGGTCGTGGCCGTGCCTTCCGGCGCCAGCGCGTACAAGCGCTGGAAGAATCGCAACGCGCGTACGACGTTCGCCAACTTCCTCCACGACCCGAGCGCGGGTGAGGCCACGCCGGAAGTGCTGCGCGAACTGGCGGCGACGCGCGGCGAGCCGGAGACGGAGGAGCGCGAGGCCGACGGCGACGACCCGATGCGCCGCCAGATTGCCGCGCGGATGATGTGGGGCGTGCCCACCGCGGAGGTGATGGAGCACCGCGCGCGCGTTGCCCATGCGGAGGCGCGGCGCTGGGACGCGCTGCTGCCCCGCCCGCCCGCACCGTGGGACTGGTTCTCGGCGCCGTCGGGTGCCGACAAGGCCGTGGTGTCCGGCCAGTCGTGGGTGAACCTGGGGCCCACCAACGCCAACTTCGAATACAACGGCTCCAACTACAACGAGGTCGACTCGGGCCGCATCTCCGGCATCGTCGTCCACCCGGTGGACGCGCAGGTGGTGTACCTGGCCACGAGCGGCGGCGGCCTGTGGAAGACGTTCAACTTCGGCGCGGCCACCCCGTCCTGGTACCCGGTGAGCGAGACGCTGGGCAACCTGGCCATCGGCGCCATGGACCTGGACCCGACGAACCCCGAGACGCTCTACGTGGGCGCGGGTGACTTCGTGGACACGCCGGGCGGCCACGTGGTGAAGACGCAGGACGGTGGCGCCACGTGGAGCGCGCCGGTGCGCCTGTCCGGCCAGTACCCCGCGGGCTCCGGCGGCCTGTCCGTCAAGGCGCTGCGCATCCGCGCGCTGAAGGTGGACCCCGCCAACCCCAACGTCGTGCTGGTGGGCACGGAGGTGGGCCTGTTCCGCTCCACCGACGCGGGCGCGAGCTTCAGCCTGGTGGACCTGCCCAACTCGGGCTCCGTCCAGCGCGCGGAGAGCGTGTGGACGATTGTCTATACGGGCGCAGTCAACGGCGTGAGCCGCTGGGCCCTGAGCGGCACGTACGCGTGTGACGCCGCCTCGCTGCCGCCAGAGGCGGGCTACGGCCAGCTGACGAACGTGGACTGCACCGCGGGCAACCCGGGCGACATCTGGACGAGCACCAACGCGGGCGCGACGTGGGCCTCGCGCAAGGCCGCGGGCACCATTCCCACCACCGCCGTGGGCCGCATCACCCTGGCCGCGGGCACGCCGTCCAGCGCCACGCCGCCGGTGACGGTGGTGTACGCGCAGCTCGGCAACCAGGACGAGTACAACGGCCCCGCGGGCGTCGGGTACTGGCGCTCCATCAACTCGGGCGACAACTGGACGGCCGCCACCGGCACGATTTCCAACCGGACCAACGCCGTGGGCGGCGTGCGCGACTGCGGCACCGTCAACGTGAATGACGCGCAGTCCTGGTACAACGCCGCGCTGGCGGTGGACCCGGGGAACGACAACAACGTCCTCGTGGGCGGCATGCTGTGCGGCCTGCGCACCACCAACGGCCTGGCCGCCACGCCCACCTGGGAGAACGTGTCCCACTGGCTGCCCAGCAGCGGCTACGGCAACGTGACGGGCGGCGCGCTGGACTACGTGCACGCGGACTGGCATCGGGCGCTCATCGTCCGCACCGGCACGGGCTACGTGGCCATGGCCGGCACGGACGGTGGCCTCTTCGTGTCGCGCAACCTCTTCAACGCCACGCCGCCGCTGGTGGTGTGGGACGGGCAGAACCGCGGCATCGTCACGCACCTGAGCTACTCGGTGGCCTCGGGTGACCCGGCCACGGGCAACCCGTACGTGGCCTACACGGGCCTGCAGGACAACGGCACGCGCTTCCGGGACCCGGCCGCGGGTGCCTCCTCCACCACCTTCAACCAGGTCATCGGCGGTGATGGCTTCGGCGCGGCGGCCTCGAAGGACGCGGCGACGGGCGCCACCATCTACTGGGCGAGCGTCAACGGCGAGCGCGAGTACTGCATCCCCTCCGCCGCCAACAGCAACTGCAACTCCGGCTCGGCGTGGCTCACGAAGGACGCCACTCCCCGTTCCGGCTGTGCCCTCACCGATGGCCAGCCGTTCATCATGCGCTACGCGCTCGCGCCGGCCAGCCCCAACGCCAACACGGTGCTCACCGCCACCGACACCGCGGTCCACCGGGTGAGTGGCACGGGCGCGTGGCAGGCCATCAGCCCCTGCCTCGGCGGCTACACCCGCCTGCTCTCCGCGTCCGCCAACCAGGACGGCCTGTACGGCGTGTCCGTGAGCGGCGGCCGCTTCTACGTCACCAGCAACTGCCAGGGCACCACCACCAGCTGCACCTGGACGCAGAGCAGCGTGCTGGGCTTCGACGTCAACGGCAACGGCACCATCGCCCCCAACGAGCAGGTCATCTACACGACGCAGGTGGCCTTCCCGCCCACCACACCGGCGGGGAAGACCGCGGGCGACGTGTACGTGGCGGCGAGCGCGGCGCCCGTCACCAACGACAACCTCTCCGTGGTGCCGGACGCCCTGGGCCACCTCTTCATCACCCAGGACCGCGGCACCACGTGGGCGCCGCTGCACGGCAACGGCACCGGCTTCGACTTGCCCAACGTGGGCATCGACGTGGTGCGGTACGACCCGTCGGACCTGACCAACAACACGCTCTACGTGGGCACCGAGCTGGGCGTGTACCGCTCCACCGACGCCGGCCAGACGTGGCAGCGCTTCGGCAGGGGCTTCCCGCTCGCGAAGGTGACGGACATGTTCATCAGCCGCACCGGCTCGATGATGCGCGTGTCCACCTTCGGGCGCGGCCTGTGGGAAATCTACCCGTCCGCCACCGCCGAGAAGGGCGTCAACGGCAACGGTGACTGGAACCGGGACCAGCAGTTGGACTTCGTGGACCTCGCGGCCGCCGCCAGCCGCCTGGGCACGGACCCGTCCACCCTGGCCCAGCCCTACTACGACTGGAACACGGACCTGACCGGCACGGTGAACGGCACCGACTCCGAAGACCTCACCGAGCTGCTCAACCGCATCGGAGGCCGCCCGTGAGCCGCGCCTCCCACTCCCCCTTCCTGGAGATGTCTCCCTTGAGCCTGAAGAACCTGGCGCTCGTGCTGTTCACCGGCGCCCTCATCCTGACCGGCTGCGGCGGCTCCAAGCCGCCCGAGCAGCCGGTGGCGAAGAAGCTGGCCTTCACGGTGCAGCCCTCGCAGGCCGTAGCGGGCGCTTCCATCGCCCCGGCGGTGAAGGTGTCCGTCCTCACCGCGGAGGGGGCTGTCGTCCCCGGCGCGCAAGTGACGGTGTCGCTGTCGCTGGAGGCCAACCCCTCGGGCGCCACCCTCTCCGGCGCCACGCCGGCAGCGACGGCCCAGGGCGTGGCCACCTTCTCCACGCTCGCGTTGGACAAGACGGGCCAGGGCTACACGCTCGTCGCGCGGGCCCAGGGCCTGGAGTCGGCGACGAGCCAGCCCTTCACCGTCACCGCCGCCCCCGTGGTGGCGCATGACCTGGCCTTCACACAGGAGCCCGGCGAGCTGGAGGCCGGAGGCACCTTCTCCCCGAGCGTGCGCGTGACGGTGCGGGACGCGGCCGGCAACCCGGTGCCCATGAGCGTGCCCGTCACGCTGGCGCTGGGCGCCAACCCCGCGGGCGGCACCCTCTCCGGCACGCTCACCGCCAACACCACGGACGGCGTGGCGCTCTTCTCCGAGCTGTCCCTCGACAAGGCCGGTGAGGGCTACACCCTCGTCGCCAGCGCGCCGGGCGTGGGGCCCGTCACCAGCGCCGCCTTCCGCGTGAAGCCGGGCAAGGCGAAGTCGCTGGCCTTCGTCACGCAGCCCGCCTCGGCGGCCGTGGACGCGACGCTCGCCCCGGCGGTGCAGGTGCGGCTGGTGGACGCGCACGGCAACGCCGCCATCGGCGCCACCGACAGCATCACCCTGGCGCTCGGCACCAACGGAACCGGCGCCACGTTGTCCGGCACCGTCACCGTGGCGGCCGTGGCGGGTGTGGCCACCTTCTCGGACCTCTCCGTGGACAAGGTGGGCACGTACACGCTCACCGCGTCCGGCAACACGCTGGAGGGCGCCACCTCCAGCACCTTCGACATCGTCGGCGGTCCGGCCACGCAGCTCGCCTTCCGCGTGCAGCCCGCGAGCACGGCGGCGGGCATCAACCTCACCCCCGAGGTGGAGGTGACGGCGCTCGATGCGAAGGGCAACGTGGCGACGGGCTTCACGGGCGCGGTGGCCGTGGCGCTCGCGGCCAACCCCACGAATGACACGCTCCAGGGCACGCTCACCGCCAACGCGGTGGCCGGGGTGGCCCGCTTCAGTGACCTGTCGCTCCACAAGGTGGGCACGGGCTACACCCTGACGGCCTCGTCCGCGGGGCTGGCCTCCACCACGTCGCAGTCCTTCGACGTGACGCCGGGCGAGCCCCAAGCGCTCGCCTTCGAAACCCAGCCCTCCCAGACGGTGGCGGGCGCCGCCTTCACCCCGGCGGTGGCGGTGTCGGTGCGTGATGCCTTCGGCAACACGGTGACGTCCAGCACGGCGACGCTCCAGCTAGCGCTGGCCAACAACCCCACGGGCGCCTCACTCATCGGCACGGTGACGGCGAGTGCCGTCAATGGCGTGGCCACCTTCACGGGTATCGCGGTGGACCGGGTGGGGACTGGCTACACGCTGTCCGTCTCCGCGTCGGGCCTCTCCGCCACCTCCGGCGCCTTCAACATCGTGCCGGGCGCGGCCACGCGGCTCGCCTTCGGCGTACAGCCCTCGAACGTGGCGGCCGGCAGCGCCATCACCCCGGCGGTGCAGGTGCGGCTGGTGGACGCGTTCGGCAACACCTCCACCGGTGCCACCGACAGCATCACCGTCGCGCTCGGCGCCAACGGCACCGGCGGCACGCTGTCCGGCACTGTCACCGTGGCGGCCGTGGCGGGCGTGGCCACCTTCCCGGGTCTCTCCGTGGACAAGGTGGGCACGTACAGGCTGACCGCCACTGGCAACGGGCTGGCGGACGCCACCTCCGACACCTTCGACGTCGTCGCGGGCGTGGCCACGCAGCTTGCCTTCCGCGTGCAGCCGGCGAGCACCACGGCCGGCAGCAACATCGCCCCTGAGGTGGAGGTGACGGCGCTCGATGCAAAGGGCAACGTGGCGACGGGCTTCACCGGCCCGGTGGCGGTGGCGCTCGCGGCCAACCCCACGAACGACACGCTTCAGGGCACCCTCACCACCAACGCGGTGGCCGGCATGGCCCGCTTCAGCACCCTGTCCCTCCGCAAGGCGGGCACGGGCTACACGCTGACGGTCTCCTCCACGGGGCTTGCCTCCACCACCTCGCAGCCTTTCGATGTGACGCCGGGCCAGCCCCAGGCACTCGCCTTTGAAAAGCAGCCCTCCCAGACGATAGCGGGCGCCGCCTTCAACCCGCCGGTGGCGGTGTCGGTACGTGATTCCTTCGGCAACACGGTGACGTCCAGCACGGCGACGCTCCAGCTCGCGCTGGCCAACAACCCCACCGGTGCCTCGCTCACGGGCACGGTGTCGGTGAGCGCCGTCAACGGCGTGGCCACCTTCACGGGCGTGGCGGTGGACCGGGCGGGGACTGGCTACACGCTGTCCGCCTCCATGCCGGGCCTGTCCACCACCTCCGTGGCGTTCAATGTCACGGTGGGCGTGCCCACGAGGCTCGCCTTCGGTGTGCAGCCCTCGGACGTGGCGGCCGGCAGCGCCATCACCCCGGCGGTGACGGTGCGTGTCGTGGATGCGGCGGGCAACACGGTGACGACGGCCACGAACAGCATCACCGTGGCCATCGGCAACAACCCAGGCGTGGGCATCCTCAACGGCACCAAGACGGTGAGCGCGGTGAACGGCGTGGCCACCTTCTCCACCCTGTCCATCACCAAGACGGGCGTCGGCTACACCCTCACGGCGGCCGCCACGGGCCTCACCACCGGCACCAGCGCGGCCTTCAACGTGACGCCGGGAGCGGCCACCTCGGTGTCCTTCTATACGAACCCGCCCAACGTGGTGACGGCCGGCGTGGCCATCACCCCCGAGGTGAAGGTGGGCGTGCGCGACGCCTTCAACAACACCGTGACGGGCTCCACCGCGAGCATCACCGTGTCGCTGTCCGCCAACCCGGGCGGCTCCACGCTGGGCGGTACCCTCACCGTCAACGCGGTGGATGGCGTGGCCACCTTCCCCGGCCTCACGCTGGACAAGGCCGCCAACAACTACCGCTTCGCCGCGGCCTCGTCGGGCCTCACCGGCAACACGTCCGCCCTCTTCAACGTGGCGGCGGGCGCGGCCAGCAAGCTCGCCTTCACCACCCAGCCGGTGAACGTCGCGGCGGGCGCCACCCTCACCGCGGTGCGGGTGACGGTGCAGGATGCCCTGGGCAACACGGTGACGACACCGGCCGTCTCGGTGGGCATCGCCCTGGGCAACAACCCCAGCGGCGCGACGCTGGGCGGCACCACCACCGTGACGACGGCCAGCGGCGTGGCCACCTTCAGCACCCTCACCGTCGACAAGGTGGGCACGGGCTACACGCTGGTGGCCTCCGGGCCGGCCCTGACGGGCGCGACGTCCACCGCGTTCAACGTGACAGCGGGCGCGGCCAGCAAGCTCGCCTTCATCGTCCAGCCGGGCAACACCTCCGCGGGCACGGCCTTCACCCCGGCCGTGCAGGTGGCGGTGCAGGACGCCGGTGGCAACACGGTGGCCGGCTCCACCGCGAGCATCACCCTGCTCCTGGGCAACAACCCGGGTGGCGGCACCCTGTCGGGCACCACCGTCGTCAGCGCGGTCAACGGCGTGGCCACCTTCCCGGGCGTGTCGCTGGCTCGCGCGGGCACGGGCTACACCCTCACCGCCAGCGCCACGGGGCTGACGGCCGGCACCAGCACCGCCTTCAACGTCGTGGCGGGCGCGGCAAACCGGCTGGCCTTCATCGTCCAGCCTTCCCTGTCCTCTGTCGGCCTGCCCATCAGCCCGGCGGTGCAGGTGGCGGTGCAGGACGGCTTCGGCAACACCGTCACCGGAGCCACCGACAGCATCACCGTGGCCCTGGGCAACAACCCATCGGGCGCCACGCTGGCCGGCACGCTCACCGTGGCCGCCGCCAACGGGGTGGCCTTCTTCGAGGACCTCGTCGTGAACGCGAGCGGCAACGGCTACACGCTCACCGCGGCAGCCACGGGCCTCACGGGCACCACCAGCGCGGCCTTCAACGCGGTGGTCGCCGGGACGAAGCTCGTCTACGTGGACCCGGCCTCGGCCGGAAGGATTGCCCTGGTGCGCAACCCGGCCTCCACGAACACCACCGTGGTGCTGGACCTGGTGGCCATGGAGGACCTCACCGGCTACTCGGTGGGCATGAACCTGCCGATGGATACGGGCCTCGTGCAGGCGGGTGGCTCGCTGATGCTTCCGGGCGCGGCGCTGCCCGCGGGACAGAATCCCACGGCCGCCTACGGCAAGCTGCCGGCGAGCGGCCCGCTGGCGGGCATGCTCACCACCGGCCAGAGCCAGAAGGCCGCGGGCGACGGCGCGGTGACGACGGATACGGCCATCCCGACGGGCTCGGTCCTCTACACCGTGCAGCTGGCCATCCGTCCCGGTGCCAGCTCGGGCGTGGTGTTCGACGGCGCGGCGCTCGGGCCGAAGTTCCGCGCGATGCTGCGTGACAGGCTCGGCACCGACATCGTGGATGGCAGCGGGTTCGCCATCGGCCGGCTCGAGGTGCAGTAGCACTCCGTCCCCGTCCCGGAGTCGCCCCACGGCGGCTCCGGGACGCGGGACGTCCCTGGCCCGGAAGGGCCGCTTCGTCAGCTTCCACCGTTCGCCTCCGTCTGTTCCGGAAGAGGACGCGAAATCACGAGAGACCGCCCGCTGGCGCACACCGTGTGCCTGGGAAGGTCGCGTCAGGACCCGCACGCGGCGCCGTCGGATGAGCCCGCTGCCGCCACCCCTGACGAAAGGCTCGTGGATGTCCTCCTCCCGAAACCCGCGTCGCGCCCATGCCATCCTCTTCGGGCGCAATCCCCACCAGCACGACACGTTCGACGTGGAGGCGGAGGCCGCCGAGGCGCTCGGCATCGACACCTACCAGGTCGACCTCTGGGCCCTGCTGTCCGGCAATGCCTCTCGCGCACTGGCCACCGTGCCGGAGCGGGGCGAGCTCCAGCTGCTCTACCGGGGCTGGATGCTCACCGAGGAGGAGTACACCGCGCTCGACGAGGCCGTCTCCGACCTGGGCCACCAGCTGATGACGACGCCAGAGCAGTACGCCGCGGCGCACTACCTGCCGAACTGGTACCCGCGCCTCGCGCCCTACACCGCGCGCTCCGTGTGGACCGAGGGGACGAACGCGACGGAGGCGTGGCACGCCGCGCAGGCGCTCGGGCCGGCTCCGTGGATTCTGAAGGACCACGTGAAGTCGGCGAAGGAGCGCTGGGCGGAGGCCTGCTTCGTCCCGGCAGGCGCCACGCAAGAGGACTTCGAGCGCACCTGCGCCAACCTGATGGAGGAGCGCGGGGACCGCTTCGAGCGCGGCTTCGTGGTGCGCAGATACCTCCCGCTCAAGGCTTTCGGCCGGACGCCCGCCGGGCCCGCGCACCTGGAGTTCCGGCTGTTCTTCGGGCGGGGCCGCCTGCTCGCCGCGGAGCCGTACCATGACTTCGACGTGGAGGTGCCCGACTTCACCGCCTTCGAGCCGCTCGGCCGGCGCATCGACGCGCGCTTCTTCACCCTGGACGTCGCCATGCTGGATGACGGCGGTTGGGCCGTCGTCGAAGTGAATGACGGCGGAGTCTCCGGCCTGCCTCCCAGCCTGGACCCGCGCGAGCTCTTCGCGGCGCTCCTCCGGGCCGGGTAGCCGGGCGCCCGGCGATTTCCGGGCGGCTGACAAACGGACACACGTGAGCCGCCCCGACGTCATGCAGCCCGGTCACTCGTCCCCGGCCGGGGGTGGCGCGGTGACGTAGCCACCCGGGGCGAGGATGCTGCTGCACGGCGACGCGTTGTCGACGAAGTCGACCACCCTGACCGAGTAGCTGCTCGACGGGATGCCGGACAGATCAATCGGCATGTAGCAGTACGACCCCGAGCCGACGCGTGACTCCGCCACCGGCAGGCCCTCGCAGCTCTCGCCGCTGTAGACGTAGACGAAGTCGTTGACCTCGGAGGTGACCTCCAGGACCAGGCTCCCCGTGGAGTACTCGCTGGACACCCACTTCAGCACCGGCCGGGGCGGCGCGTGGAAGTCCACTTGGGATTTGCCCACCCCCACGCGAGAGTTGTTGCCCTCTCTGCCCTCGCTGACCCACATGTCCACATCCGCGACCGCGACCAGGTGATAGCTCGCATCCGGGACCTCCGGCCTCGGCACCCACTTGCTCACGTCCTGGCAGCTACCCGCCCGCACGAAGATGGGCTCGGTCGTGGCCACCCATTTGTCGAACGGCTCGAAGGTGTCGCTGTAGGAGAAATAGAAGGAGACCTCGGTGCTGCCATCGGTGTCGCCCCGATTGCAGAGCAGGGCCCGCAGCGGACCACTCGCTCTGGGTGACAGCTCGGAGGGGCCCGTCACGCTGGCGAACTCGAAGTCAGGCCGGCCCGGGATGAGCTCCTCCGTTTCCGGAGCGCTGGGCTCTTCCAGAGGGGGGCATTCAGAAGAACAACCCACGAGGGTTGCCAAGAGCGTACCCAACGCCCACCGACACAGCTTCATGGGAGACCTGCCTTCTGAGGTGAAGAACTCCGGGTCGCGCCCTGTGCCCTTCGCCCCTCCCGCCCCACGGACCTGACAGAGGTCTGGACGCAGAACCGGCGAATGAATTCAGACCGTCTCACTCCGTCTTGAGCTGCGGAGAAGGTGCCGGAGAACGGTGAACAGGGGTTGGCGCAGCGCTGAGAGCTGGCTTGAGCGTCTCGGCGCCCGCCCTCGCCAGGTGGAGGCGGCGGGAATCGAAGCCGCACAGGCGAATTGGGCCCCTACTCGGGACACAGGCCTCCCGCCTGGTTTTCCCTCTGAAAATGGGGGTGGCCTTCCGTCCAGGTGAGTCCAGGACCGTCCATTGGATTTGGTTCTTTTTTGGTCCCTGCGAAGCACCGCCCAGAACAAGGCGAAGTGTCGGGCAGGGCCCGAGCACCGCGCCACCTCTAGTAGAACCGAGGTGTCCATCCGGCGCGCAGGACTGGCCAACATACAAGCCCCGGGCTACTCCGAGCCAGGGCCTGGGCGCCTACCGCGCCAAGCGCGACCTCTGGCCGTGGACCTTGCCCGCTGCGCAGTGGCAGCCAGCCCCGTGTCGAGTGTCGCCGCCAGTGCGCGCCGGATGGGCACGACGCTCCCATGGTGCGGCTCGGCAGGGCCTTGGCCACCAGCATGGTGTCTCAACAATCCGGTGCGGTACAGGTGATACCTTCGTGGTGAATGCCAAAGCCTTGAATGCACAAGGTGGCTTACACCAGATTGCACTAGCACTCAAAACAGTCTCTACCTACGTTACTAGCGGCGCCCCCCCGGCCCAAGCTTTCCTCAACACCGATTGGGTGGATAACGCCGGCAAAGCCATCAATTTGCAAGACTTGGTTGGCTATTCCAATAGTCAGATCGTATTTAACTCTGTACTGGCCAGCAAAAGCGCAGCCTATCATTTGAAAACAAAGTGAGCTTGCGATCGAGTCTGGAGCATCGCCCGGACCCAGGCCGACATCGCCGCGAACATGTCGAGCCCCCTGTTTGCCTCGAACCCGGCCTGTCCCAGCCCCCGGGCCTACTGGCGCCTCGATGATGGTGTTGGCACCGTTGCGCGCGACGAGAAGAATGCCTACCCCGGCACGCTCGTGAACGGGCCGGTGTGGTTCATCGCCAACTGAAAAGACGTTCGGCGGCAAGAGCCCGACAACGGGTGGCTACTGGGGCTTCTTCACGCCGAGCACCTTCAGCCGATACGACAAGGTCCGCACCGGCATACCCAGCTTCCTCGCGGCTTCCGCCCGATTCCAGCCGGTGGCGGCGAGGGCCTCCTCGAGCATCCGGGCCTCGAACCGGTCCACCTTCTCGCGGGCCTGCTCCGGCTCGGGGGCCCCCGGAGCGGAGGCCTTGCTCGCCACCGCTTCGGGGCCGCGCCCTCCGGTACGCACTCGCGCGGGCAGATCCTCTGGCCCGATGAGGGCCCCCTGAGTGACGACCACCGCGCGTTCGATCACATTTCGCAGCTCCCGCACGTTGCCGGGCCACGAGTAGGCCTCGAGCAGCGCGAGCGTCTCCGGGGAGAGGCCCTCGACCCGGCGGCCATTGGCCTTGTTGGCCGCCTGCAGGAACCGCCGTGCCAGTGGCTCGAGCTCGTCCTGGCGCTCACGCAGCGGGGGGATCTCGATGACCACGCCGCTGAGCCGGTAATAGAGATCGGACCGGAACGTGCCCGCCTCAACCATGGCCTCCAGATCGCGGTGCGTCGCCGCCACGATGCGCACGTCGACCTGAATCTCACGGCTCGAGCCCACACGGTTGAAGGCCCCCACCTCGAGCACGCGCAGCAGCGAGGCTTGCGCCGCGGGTGGGAGCTCGCCGATCTCGTCCAGGAAGACCGTGCCGCCATCGGCCTCCTCGAAAACGCCCTTCTGCTGTTGCAGGGCTCCCGTGAAGGCTCCCCGCTCGTGCCCGAAGAGGGTGCTCTCGACCAGGTCCTTGGGGATGGCCCCGCAGTTGACGCGGACGATGCGCCGGCCCTTGCGCGGGCCGCTCTCGTGGATCAGCTGTGCGAGCACCTCCTTGCCCGCACCCGTCTCTCCGTGAAGGATGACCGGGATGCGCGAGGGGCCGACGCTGGCCACCGTCTCGAGCAGCGGGAGCATCGCCTGGCCCGCGATGATCGCGCCCTCCGGGCCCTGCTCCCGTGCGGGCAGATGAGCCGGGCCGCTCTCCACGGGGTGTTCAGGCGAGGCCCGGTGGGCGGCCTCGCGAGCGGCCTCGAACAGCTCGTCCGCGGTGCCGCCGGAGCCCGGGTAGAGGGCCAGGCCCACGAGCAACGGGCTGCCCCCGCCAGCGCGCGGGGCGGTCATGGCCCGGGCGATGCGCTGGGCCTCCTCGGCGCCAGTCTCCGCGAGCAACACCTCGAGCGCGCTGGAGCCGTAGAGCGCCAGGTGATCGACCGGGCGGAGGTGACCGCGCACCGCTTCGATCCAGGCGCCATCTTCCCACTCCGGCGTGGCGGCACCGCCCTGGGAGAGCACGCGCACCAGGAGCAGGGCAAAAGGGCGGCGAAACTGCCGGGCGCGCGTGAGCTCCTCCTCCACGTGGTAGCGGATCAGCTCCTCCCGGATGAGGCCCAGGGAGCCCCCCTGGGCATCGAGGGCCTGCACCTGAAGGGCAACGCCGCCCAGGACGAGCTCGTCGCCGATCGTCAGCTCGGCGCGGGCGACGCGGCTGCCCGCGAAGAAGAGGCCGTTCTTCGAGCCGAGGTCCTCCACCAGCACCCGGGAGCCGGAGAGGAGAAACCGGGCGTGCTCTCGCGACAGGGTCGGGTCATCGATGCGCAGCCCCACCGCCGGAGCGCGCCCCACGATGAGCGGCGTACCCGGTGAGAGCAGGCGAGTGACGTTGGCTCCAGCGTGGTTCGAGCTCAACGCGATGCGCAGCCTGACCGCCGGCTGGTAAGCACGAACCAGGAGCCCCTCCAGGGTCGCGGTCTCTTGAGCGTCGCCCTGGGCTGATGGGTCCTTCGGCATGAACTTCCTTCCAATCGCGGACAGGGCCTGTCACGGCAGGTGCAGCTCGAAGCCGAGCCCGGCCTGGACGGTGACGGCGAAGCGATGGCGATCGTCCCGGCTGAGGAAGAAGTAATCGGCTCCCACATCTACCACGCCCATGAGGCCCGCTGGCAGCGCGAGGCGCCCCCCCAACACGGGCCCTGCGCCATAGGTGTCGATCCCAGGCAGCAGGCTGGCTCGCAAGCCCAGGAAGGGCCTCAAGACGCCGTAGCGTGGCAGCACGCCGCCCTGGAGCTGGAAGACAGGGGGATCGCCCAGCAGCACGCGGACGCTGCCTTCCAGGGACTTTCGCTGGAAAGCAAGGCCTGCTCCCAGGGTCCCCCGACGATCCACGGCGTCAAAGAGGCCGAACACCTCGGGTCTCAGCCTGGGAGCGGCACGGCGCCGCTCTTCCTCGCGCGCCGCTTGAAGCGCTACCTCTCGCGCCGCGCGCTGCCGCTCGGGCTCGACCTGCTGGCGGATGAGCTCGGCGAGCGACACCAACTCCGGCGGGAAGCGCGCGGGATCCACCCGCTGCTCGGGGCTCTCGCGTGCCAGCGCCTCCAGCGGCTTGCGAGCCTCCTCGACCTGCCCCAGGGCGTACAGCGAGGCGGCCAGGTAGATGCGCGCCAGCGCCTGGCTCTCGGGAGAGGCGGCGGGGGTGGCCAGCTCCTGCTCGAAGAGCCGGGCCGCTGCCTTGAAGTCACCGTCCTCGTAGCGTTCAATCCCTGTCGTCTGCGCCCAGGCGGACCCGGAGACGAGCAGGACAGCCACCCGTAGGAACAGCCCAGCTTGGAGCTTCATGGGGTGGGAGGCAGAGCCCCGGTGGTCAGAGCCGCGTTGTGCCGCAGCGTGCCGCCCGCGGGAATGACGAGTGTTCGCCGGTAGCCGGCGAAGGCCGGGTTGCGCAGCTCGAGCTCATGCTCGCCCGAGGCCAGCGTGTAGCTGTGACCGGGGGGCGCACGCCCCAGCTTCTGCCCATCCACCCAGACATCCGCCCAGGACCCTCTCATCACCAGATGGAGGGTGCCGGTGGCTGCGGGCTCCGGTGGAGCGGGCTCCGGCGGAACAGAGGATGGCTGGACGGAAGCCATGAGCGGGGCAGCGGGCGGGGCAGCGGCAGGCGCCTTCTTCCTGCCGGAGGAGGCCGTGGTCCCTCCACGCCTGGCTGACGCCACCGGCGAGGGGGCGGGCGCCTGGATCGGCTCAGGCTCGGGAGGCGGTGCGCTGACCACAGGCTCGGGAAGGGGCGGGCTTGCCACGGAGGGGGGCGCGGGGCTGAGAGCGGCCGACGCCTCGGTCCCGCGATCCATGACCGTGCCCACCCCCAACCCCAGGCTCAGGACGCCGCCTGCCACCACGCCCCACCTCCAGAGCGAGCCGCGCCTGGGACGCGCCGCGAGGGGCGCTGCCTTGGGGCCCGGCGTGGCCGGAGAAGGGTGCAGGGTCGCCGTGGGAGGCTGAGCGGGCGTCGCGCCCGGTGGAGGCTCGAGGACGGTGAGTGCGTGGGAGCTCCGAGCACCCCAGGCCAGGCCTTCCCGTGGCTGGAGCAGGGCCGTGAGCCTGCGAGCCACTTCGCTGGCCGAGCCTGGACGCTGCCCGGGCTCCTTGGCGAGCAGTTGGAGGACGAGCGCGTCGGCTTCGGGGGGCAGCTCCACGAACAACGAGGGCGCGGGCGGCGGCGTCCTCAGGTGGTGGGCGACGATCTCCATGGGGGAGCGGCCGATGAAGGGCCGCTGCCCCGTGAGCAGCTCGAAGGCGATGACGCCCACCGCATACAGGTCCGTCTGCGGCCCCACCTCCTGGCAGAGGGCCTGCTCCGGCGCCATGTACTGGGGCGTGCCGACGACGACGTCCGAGTGCGTCTGCGCGGCGGTGCCCTGGGGAGTGGTGCTGCGCTTGGCGAGCCCGAAATCGAGCACCTTGATGGAATCGGTCCCGTTGGACTGCCGGGCGACGAAGATGTTGCTCGGCTTGAGATCGCGGTGGATGACGCCCACGGCGTGCGCGGCGGAGAGCGCGTCGAGCACCTCGCACAGCAGCGCGGCGGCCTCGGCCAGAGGCAGGGGAGCGCGGGCCTGGAGCAGTTCGCTCAGGGGGCTGCCCTCGAGATACTCCATGACGAGGTACTGGCCGACGCCCGGCTGCTCGCCGAAGCCGAAGATGTCGATGATGCCGTGGTGGCGGATGGCGCTGGCCGCGCGAGCCTCGGCCAGCAGACCGCGGGCCTGGGACGCCTGGGAGAGCTCTTCGCGGAGGAGCTTGATGGCGGCCTTGCGGCCGATCGTGAGGTGCTCCCCTTCGTAGACGAGGCCCATGCCGCCGCTGCCGATATGCCGGCGCACCACGTACTCGCCGAGGTGCTGGCCCACCAGCGCATCGGGCACGAGCGCTCCATCGTGAGGGCACGTCAGCGCTCCCGCGGGCACGGTGTGGCCACAGGTGCTGCAAGAACGGGATGCGCGAGCACTCATGGCGTGAAGACAGTAACCCTCCACGCCATATCACGAAGGCCTGGCGGGTGCCTCCGCGAGGAGGCCCAGGCGGGCGCCGGCGCAGGCACCAGGCCAGGGCCAGCAAAGCCCAGGTGACAGGGAAGGCAGGAGCGGTGGCGCAGCTCCAGCCGTAGTTGCCCCGGGGGATGGTGAAAGAGTGCTCGGCGGAGGGCTGGCTGGTGTTGCCGGCCTTGTCCGTGGAGAGGGCCACCGCCAGGTGGCGTCCGTCTGCCAGCGCCGTGGCGGGGGTGAGCTGCCAGGCTCCTGCCTCATCCGCCAGGGCTGTCCCCACCTGCCTGCCATCCAACCACACCGTGACCGTGCTCTCCGCCTCCGCCGTGCCGGCGAGGGTGGGCCTCTGGGTGTTGACGATGGCCTCAGGAGAGTGCACCTCAGGCGCTGCGGGCGGCTCGGTGTCGACCCGGAAGTACTGAGTCGCGGAGGGAGCGCTGGCATGGCCCGCCGAATCGGTAGCGATGGCGACGGCCCGATGGGCCCCCTCGGACACCGCCGTGGCGGGGGTGAGGCTCCACTCCCCCGCGGCGTTCGTCCTGACACGGCCTGACTCTGTCTCATCCAGCCACACCGTGACCGTGCTCTCCGCCTCCGCCGTGCCGCTGTAGATCGGCCGGTTGTGGGTGAGGGTGGAATCGTTGGCCGGAGTGAGCAACCCTGGGGCCGCTGGCGGCGTGGTATCCACCGCGAACGGATGGGTGTCGGACTCGGGGCTCGTGTTGCCTGGGGCATCCGTTGCCGTGGCCCTGACCGTGTAGGGGCCGTCTGCCAGCGCCGTGGCGGGGGTGAGCTGCCAGGCTCCTGCCTCATCCGCCAGGGCTGTCCCCACCTGCCTGCCATCCAACCACACCGTGGCGGTGCTGCCCGGCTCCGCCGAGCCGCTGTAGGTGGGCCGCGGTTGGGTGAGAATGGAGCCGTTGGCTGGAGTGAGCACCACCGGGGCCGTTGGCGGCGTGGCATCCACTGCGAACGTGTTGGCGTGGGACTCGGCGGAGGTGGTGTTCCCGGCAGCCGTGGCCATGACCCTGTGCGGGCCATCGCCCAACGCCACGGGCTGGATGAAGCTCCACCCTCCCGAGGCATCGGCCGTCGTGCTCCCCACGGCTGTCCCATCCACCCTCACCGTCACGGTGCTGCCCGCTGCCGCCAGGCCGGTGTAGGCCGGCCGGTTGTTAGCGAGGGTGGAGCCTCTGGCCGGGGTGAGCACCACCGGGGCTGCCTGGTACACTTCCGCGCTCGCGAGGATGCCGCTGGGGCCAATGCCTCCGGTGACCAGCACCCTGCCCTCAGGCAACAGCGTCGCAGTGTGTTTCCCGCGGGCTGTGGCCAGCGCGCCCGTGGGGCTCCAGGTGCCCGTGGCCGGGTCGTACACCTCCGCGCTGGCGAGGGGGCCAGCGCCTCCGGTGACCAGCACCCTGCCGGAGGGCAACAGCGTCGCCGTGTGGCTTTGGCGGGCCGTGGCCAGCGCGCCCGTGGGGCTCCAGGTGCCCGTGGCCGGGTCGTACACCTCCGCGCTGGCGAGGGGGCCAGCGCCTCCGGTGACCAGCACCATGCCGGAGGGCAACAGCGTCGCCGTGTGGCTTTGGCGGGCCGTGGCCAGACCGCCCGTGGGGCTCCAGGTGCCCGTGGCCGGATCGTACACCTCCGCGCTGGCGAGGGTGCCGCTGTAGGTAGTGCCACCGGTGACCAGCACCTTGCCGGAGGGCAACAGCGTCGCCGTGTGGCTGCTGCGGGCCGTGGCCAGCGCGCCCGTGAAGCTCCAGGTGCCCGTGGCCGGGTCGTACACCTCCTCTCTGGCGCTCCAGGGGTTATTGCTGAGGACCCTGCCGCCAGTGACCAGCACCTTGCCGGAGGGCAACAGCGTCGCCGTGTGCCCGACGAGGTCCCCGACCAGAGGGCCCGTGGTGCTCCAGGTGCCCGTGGCCGGGTCGTACACCTCCTCTCTGGCGAGGGAGTTACCGCCAGCGCCTCCGGTGACCAGCACCTTGCCGGAGGGCAACAGCGTCGCCGTGTGGCTCGTCCGGGCCGAGGCCATATCGCCCGTGAGGCTCCAGGTGCCCGTGGCCGGGTCGTACACCTCCGCGCTGACGAGCCAGTCACCGCCACCGCCTCCGGTGACCAGCACCTTGCCGGAGAGCAACAGCGTCGCCGTGTGCCCGTTGCGGGCCATGACCAGAGTACCCGTGAGGCTCCACGCTCCCAGGGTTGGGCCGTACACCTCGCTGGGGCCAGTGCCTCCTCCGGCGACCAGCACCTGGCCCTCAGGTAACAGCGTCGCCGTGTGGCTTTGGCGGGCCGTGGCCATGGCGCCAGCGGAGCTCCAGGTGCCCGTGGCCGGGTCGTACACCTCCGCGCTGGCGAAGGAGCTACCGCTGGGGCCAGCGCCTCCGGTAACCAGCACCTTGCCGGAGGGCAACAGCGTCGCCGTGTGGCTTTGGCGGGCAGTGGCTAGCGCGCCCGTGGGGCTCCAGGTGCCCGTGGCCGGATCGTACACCTCCGCGCTGGCGAGGGGGGCGACGCTAGCGCTTGCCCAGCCTCCGGAGACCAGCACCTTGCCGGAGGGCAACAGCGTCGCCGTGTGGCTTTGGCGGCCCGTGGTCAGAGCGCCCGTGGGGCTCCAGGTGCCCGTGGCCGGGTCGTACACCTCCGCGCTGGCCCCCACACCCAAGTCCCCACCCCAACCTCCGGTGACCAACACCTTGCCGGAGGGCAACAGCGTCGCCGTGTGGCTTTGGCGGGCCGTGGCCAGAGGGCTCGTGAGGCTCCAGGTGCCCGTGGCCGGGTCGTACACCTCCGCGATGGCGTAGATGCCGGCTGCGCTGGCGCCCCCGGTGACCAGCACCTTGCCAGAGGGCAACAGCGTCGCCGTGTGTCTGAAGCGGGCCGTGGCCAGAGGGTCCGTGGGGCTCCAGGTGCCCGTGGCCGGGTCGTACACCTCCGCGCTGGCGAGAAAGCCGCCATGGCCGGTAGGGTCTGGGCCACGGCCTCCGGTGACCAGCACCTTGCCAGAGGGCAACAGCGTCGCCGTGTGGCTGCTGCGGGCCGTGGCCAGCGCGCCCGTGGGGCTCCAGGTGCCCGTGGCCGGATCGTACACCTCCACGCTGGCGAGGGGGCCAGCGCCTCCGGCGACCAGCACCTTGCCGGAGCGCAACAGCGTCGCCGTGTGGTTGTCGCGGCCCGTGGTCAGAGCGCCCGTGGGGCTCCAAGTGCCCGTGGCCTGGAGCGCCTGGGGCTCACTTCTCTCGAGACGCAGAGCGCTGTCCCCTCCCTGAGGCACCTCTCCGCACGCCAGCCACAGCAGGGCGCAGCTCAGGCTCAGCCGCGCAAGCACTTCCCAACTGATTCCGAGGGCAGCTGACATGGAGGTTTCCTTGCGACGGGGGTGCTTCCGGGAGGGTGACCGAGGGAGGGCGGCCGCTGCGTCGTGCCAGAAGCCATCACCCCGCTGTCACCAGGGGCAGTTGACCACGTCCACGGTGCGCGTCACAGGCGGGGCGCTGTTGCCGCACGTGTGCACCAGGTGCGCCGGGCCCTGGAGCTGCAGCGTGGGCGGCCTCCGATCCTCCACCTGCACCGAGCGGATGGCGCTCACCGTCGTCCCCGCCGCGTTCGAGGCGCTGTACGGCACCGAGTACGTCCCCTCCGCCGACGTGTTGGGCCCCGGTCCGTAGGCATCGCTCCCCGAGTTGTACCGGTGCACCACCAGCGGGGTGCACGCCACATCCCAGGCCTCGGCGCCCGGATCCGTCCACGTGTCCAGGCCGCACTCCAGCGTCATCGGGCTGTTGCCCTGGAGGAAGAGCGTCGGCCCCTGCAGTTCCCCGGGGCAGGCCGTCTCCTCCGGCACGGAGGAGGTGCCGAGGATGGGCGGCCGCTGCGTGGTGAAGAACTCAGGGTAGTGGGCGACGAAGTGGCTGCCCTGCATGAGCGGGTACGGATAGGGAATGGCCGGGGGATATTCGTAGACCGAATTGCCGGTGAAGGTGCCACTCACCTCGAGGGAACCGGGGCGAAGGGTGAGCGCCTCCAGGGAGAGCATGCCCGGGCCCCCGGCCCCACCATTCGGTACCACGAAAGCCGCCGCCAGACCCGCCACCCTCAGGACGCATAGGACGAATGGGAGGGGTGTTGAGGGTGAGGGCTGATGCAGAGGGGTCGAGGAGGGCCGCTGACGGGTGCCGCCGAGCTGTGCGCCAGGATGAGGAAGAGGCGGTGCAGCCTGCTTTGGGCACACGCCAACCCAGACGCCCCTCCAGCAAGGCAGCCGCAGGCGCCGCCCCTGCTCGTCCTCCATCTCCACCGCCTGCTCGAAGACGACGCCCGTTTCGACGCGTCCCACCTTCTTCAGGGGCCCCACCTCCGTTGGCGAGGGCGAAACGCCATGCTCGCGGATGACAAACGCGGCGTGCTTGTCCTCCACGGCGAAGAGGATCCGCCGCGTCGAGAAGTTTCGGTCCGCCAACCACAACTCCCCCGCCTGCACGCGCTCCAGCACCGGCCCCATCAACGCCCGCTCCTGCGCGTGCGCATCCTCCACCGGCACCAGGTCCACCACCAAGTCCCACTCCGGCGCGTACACCACCAGCGATTGACCGGGCAGCGCCGCGCCTCGAAAGCCCCGCAGCGGATTGAGTCGCTTCTGGTTGGCCGCCAAGTGGTTTCCATCCAGCACCCGCACGCGATAACCCGCCGCCCAGGATGGCTGCTGGAGCTTCAGTTGCTCCAGCACCGGCGTCAGTCGCACTGCGCAGCCCAGCACCAGCTCACGCACGACCGGCGGCTCGGTGTGGTGCACCTTGTCGTAGAGCGCCTGCATCGACACCTTCAGCGCGTCGCTGGCCTGGGCTGCCGCATGCAGCGACGGCCGCAGGCCCAAGGCCACCAACGCCATCGGTCCACCTCGGTGGAAAAGAGCAGCTCCCGGGTGTACTGCCGCTGGCGATGCTCCTCGAACACGCCGTCGAGCCATTTGGGACTCAAGGCCCGCTGCATGAGCAACCGCGCCATGACGGGCAAGGGGCTGTGGTGCACGAAGCGCTCGAAAACGGCGTCCAGGGCCATGACTCCTCCTCCGGCCAAACCTCCCTGAAAGATGCTCTCGCCGGCCCCTCCAGGCGCCGTTGCCTGCAACGACCGCTACCTCTCCTGCCGCCCCGTGCGCCAGGGAGCCTCCTCCATCACCTTGACAGGGGTGGCCCTTAGGAGCCCTGCCCCGCTGGGGCATGAAGCTCTGGCCCCAGGCGCTTCCCCGCCCGCTCCGCTTCCATGACCTGCGGAACACCACCGCCACCCTGCTGCTCAAGGCGGGGGTCCCCCTGGCCACCGTGCAGCGGCGCCTCCGGCACTCCGACCCGGCCATCACCACCGAAGTCTACGGTCACCTGAACGTGGAGGACATGCGCCGAGGCATCAACCAGCTCGCCCTCCAGTCGGATCGACCCACCGAGGCACCAGAGGCGACCTGGACGCGATGGTGCGCGAGCTGGACGTGTCGAAGCGGTCCCTGGGGCGACGGCTGAAGGAACTGGGGCTGGTGGCGAAGGGGACGTGAGCGGCGCGTAGGCGGAGCCCGGTTCCATGGACATCTGGGATGGGATGGAAGGAGCACGGGAAGCCCGCGCTCCTCGGCGGAGGCTGCGTGCCGCAAGAGCCAGGTCGTCGGCGAGCGCCTCGCGGCCGCCAAAGCGGCCGCGGGGCTCACGGAAGAAGGGCTCGTGCAGAGCTTGTCACCAGTTGTTGTTGATGTCGGTGAGTTGCCACGCCAGGCGGTCCTGAATCGTTCCGCGAGAGGCCGTGGGAACGTCATGGAAGGCGTTCATCGCCGCCAGGCCGGGGGCGCTGGGGTACGCCCAACGCCACCAGACATGAAGGTTGACAGGGTTGAGCGCGCGCGTCAGTGCGGCATGATACGGGTTGTTGGCACTGTTCAGCCAGGTTTGGCAGCTAGGACAAGGTGTCAGCTCGACGAAGAGCACGGCCGTGTTGGCCGCCACCATGAACAGCGCCCCAGAGGCGTTGAGTGCCACTCGCTCGGCATGATTGCCCTCGGCATCCGGGTCGAGTTTTCCCTGGGCGAGCCGCGAGTTGCCGAAGGCGATCGCATAGTTCAGTGCGTTCCCGACGAGCGGCCCTCCCTTCGAGTCGAACCCGAGCAATTCGTGAGCGGCCGGAAGTTTCGCTGCCGGTTGGCTGGCCACGGCGGCACAGCACGAGCCGCCGGCGATGCCAGCGCCAGCACCCCGCACGGCGCCGTACTGGGCGGTACTCTGGCGGGCCAATTCCTTGGCGACACCATATGTGGCTTGAACCCTGTTGGCGGGAGTGAGTTGAAAAGAAGTGATGGGCATGTGAGTCGTTCCTTGTGGTTGATGTTTTAGGCGTGATGGAAACCCTTGCTCGCCTACTTGGCAGGCGGATCCACTGGCTTGTCGTCCTCGCTGATCGCCAGGTACTGCGGGTAGTACTTCGACACCCACAGGTGGGCCAACTCCGCCTTGGGCATCGTCTTAAGGTAGTAGTTGATGGGCACGCCAATCTCACCCGCCAGCGCCTTCTCGACGTAGTCCTCGAAAGCGCTCATCAGTGAGTTGATGTCCAGCATCTTGTTCTGGCCGTCATCGATGTCGCCGAGGCCGCTCATGACGCTCTTCACTTGCGTGGCCTGCATCTGGAGCATCTGATTGCCGGTCCGCGCCGCGGCCGCGGACGCGGAGACGGAGTCCTGGTCCGTGGCGGTGGCATTCTGCAGGGTGGCGAGCTTGTCCATCATCGCGGCGGGGTCGAAGTCGGCGAACTGCTTGACACCCACCTTCACCATGTTGGACTTGATTGAGGGGATCGAGCCCATCGTGATGATGCTGCAGTGACTGCTGATCTGCTGGAGGCTCAGCATCCGCTTCACGTCGTTCGAGAACGAATCCGACACCCCGAAGCCACCCTGGGCGTTGGCGAACCAGCCTCCTGTCGTCATGGTCGCCTGCAGGCTGTCCACGGCGGAGAACATCTCCTGACTGCTTGCCGTCGACTCCGACCGCAGGACGTGGACCATGCCCACGAAGCTCGAGCCGTAGGTGGCTCCAGAGATGAGCTTCAGGGCATTGCTGGAGCCGGGCTTCGTGATGACATCCGCGACGAGCTTCTCCGGATGATCCGTGGAGATGGCATCGCTGGAGAACACGGCGTTCCAGGTGCGGATCGCCTTGTCGGGATCGACGATGAACGGAGCGAGCAGCACCGCGTCCTTGTGGGTGCATCCCACGGTGATCACGAGCGTGCCAGCGATGTCGTGGTTCTGGTATTGTCTGGAGACTTGGCCTTGGGCGGCGTTGGCGGCTTCCATGCTGCGCGACGTGCCCAGGAAGCTGGTAGAGGCCGAAACGTAGTCCTTGATCGTGGTGGCCGTACTGGTGGCGCCCTGATTGTTCTCGTCGTTGGAGAAGTACTGGGCGTCCATCTTGATCGAGTCCGCCGACAGAGGCATCCGTTTGATCTGGGTGCGGTTGTAGTCGATGGGGCTTTCGACCTCGACGCTGACCGCAACCGCGGCGCGATCCTTCTTGGCCTTGATGATGTCCTTCTGTGCCTTGATCGCGGCGGTCGCATAGTCCGCGGCGGCTTTGGCGATCTCCTTGCCCAGCTCCCCGGTGGAGGCGATGACGTCCTTGGGATCGATACCCATGCCCGTCAGCTCCTGGATGGTCATGTCGATGCTTCGCTTCGACACGATCAGCGCGTTCATGGCCTCCTGAGCGCTATCGGCGGGCGCGGCCGCCTCGGAGATGGCGAGGACGCTCTTGAGAACCTTGTCGTCCACGAGATTGCCCAACACAAGGGCCGGATCATAGGGAATGGATTGCATGGGGTTTTCTTTCCTTGCCCTGTTCATGGGGCGTTGGCGGCGGTGTGCCGTGGCCACCCGATAGCAAGCGACGTACCGCATGAGCCTTCCAGGGAGAGGCACCCTGCGAGGCGGCAAGGTCTTGCCCAGAGGCCTTGGCTGGCAACTCCGGTCGGCAAGTTCTTGCCGGAACACCGGTTGCCGACGGCTCACCATCCCTTGACGCTTGGAGGGCGTACGGGCTCCGCGTTCTAGCGGATGTGCTCACGCGTCGCTGACCGTGCGACAGCCGGGCAGTTCGCTGCCTTCGAGGTATGCTTGCTTGTACTGCAGCGGTATGGCCCTCTTCCGCCCCTGGCCAGACACCCACTGCCGAAGGCCCGAGCGGCGGCGCGTGGCCGGCATAGAGTCAGGGCCATCGCCGGAATCTCACCCAGGAGCCACACCATGAAGCTGATGTCGAGCAGTGCCATCGTGGCGGGAGCAGGACAGGGTATCGGACTGGGAATCGCCGCGCGCCTCATGCGGGACGGCGCCAACGTCCTGCTGTTCGGGCGGACGCCGGAGAAGCTGGAGGCGGCCGCCGCGGAGCTCAACCGGACGGCGGAGGGACGCACCCGGGCCGTGCCCTTCGCTGGAGACGTGGTTCGCGCGGAGGACGTGGCGCGAACGATTGAAGTCGCCACGCGCGAGTTCGGCCTCCCGGGCATCCTGGTGAACAACGCCGGAACGGCCACCATCCGACGCATAGGACGAATGGGAGGGGTGTTGAGGGTGAGGGCTGATGGACATCACTCTCAAGCCCCTCTTGACGTCCAGACCTCCAGGTGTCGAGCCCCTCACGCAGCTCGCCGGAAACGCCGCCATCATCATTCGGAGATGACCTGGACGTGAACCTGAACCCGCCAAGCCCCCTACGTACAGCGACCCCGGACTCACCAACGTGGTCGGGCGGTGGGAATGCTACTGCCATGACAGCAGCGCCTACGTTTACGGGCAATGGCAGTCAGCGTCCTACTACCAGGACTTCAACGTCGAGGTATGCGGCTGGTAGGCACCAGCGGCGCCCCGGCCTGCCCATCGGCCTCGTAGGAGCCCTAGACTCGGCCACCTGATGCCCCTGCCCGCTTCGACCTCCCGGACCGTCCCCGCATCGACACCCTCCACGCGAGACGCACAGTCGCTCGAACAACTGCGCTGGCTGTCGCACACACTGGACGACTCCATTCCCCTGCCCTTCGGCGCGCGGGTGGGATGGGACGCGGTGATCGGACTGATTCCAGGAGTGGGAGACGCAGCGGGGGCACTGATGTCCGCCTACGTGGTGATGCAGGCGGCGCGGCTGGGGGCGCCGCCCGCGGTGCTGGGACGGATGCTCGGCAACGTGGGCATCGAGGCGCTGGTGGGGTCCGTGCCCCTCTTCGGAGACCTCTTCGACGCGGGCTTCAAGGCGAACCTGCGCAACGTGCGCCTGCTGGAGCAGCACCTGGGTGCTCCCGAGCAGGCACGCCGCGCTTCCACGCTGTGGGTGGTGGGCGTGATGCTCGCGCTGGTGCTCATCCTCGGAGCAGGGCTCGCGCTCACCTTCGCGCTGCTCGCCGCCTTCGCAAGCCTCTTCACGAAGGGAGGGAGCTAAGCCATCCGGGGTAGCGCCTTGCCTGGGTAGGTAGCCATGCGGGAGGACGGCGGGTGGGCCGGGGTCGAAGTACCGGAGCGCCACGTGTCGATGCGGCGCTCCGGGTCCGGCCTTCGCGGCTCAGGCGACGCGAGGGAAGTCCACCTCGGTGCCGGCCACGACGTTGAGGTAGTTGGTGAGCACGTTCTGGGCGACGGCGGCCACCACCTCCACCAGCTCCGCGTCACTCAGCCCCGCCTTGCGCGCCTGGGCAAGCTGCGGGCCCACGTCCGCGGCCCGCGTGCGGGCGATGGCGACGGCCAGGTCAAGGATGGCCTGCTCGCGCGGGTCCGTCGAGCGGCCGGTGCGGAAGCCACTCAGCTCATCCGCCTTCACCCCATGCCCCTTCGCCAGCGCCGTGTGCGCGGAGAGGCAGTAGGTGCAGTGGTTCAGCTCCGCCACCGCGATGGCGATGGCCTCCTGCGTGCGCGGCGACAGCTTCGCGCCCCCCATGGCGTTGAAGTAGCCCGCCACCGCCTCCAGCGCCGCCGGAGAGTGCGCGAAGGTGGAGAACATCTTCGGGACGGTGCCGAACTTCGCCTTCACGGCGGCGAGCGTGGGCTCGGACGCAGCGGGCGTGTTGGCGGCGGTGACAGGGGCGATGGTGGGCGTGGTCATGGCGTGGCTCCGGGGACAGCGGGTGGTGCGGCAGGTCGAATTAGTATCGACTCGATACTAAATGCGCCGGACCTCCTGGCTTGTCAAGTCGGTATCGTCCCGATACCTTCTCTCCATGGCCGTCGACCGCCTCTACTCGCTGCTCGAGCGCCTCGGGAACCTGCTGCGCACGGAGGAGCGGGCAGCGGGGCTGCGCCATGGGCTGCAGCCGGTGCACCTCCAGGCGCTGCGCTACCTGCAGTCGTGCAACCGCTACAGCAACACGCCCGCGGCTCTGACGGAGTACCTGGGGCTCACCAAGGGCACGGTGTCCCAGACGCTCCTGCTGCTGGAGGAGAAGGGGCTGTTGCGGAAGGAGGCGGACACGGAGGACCGCCGCGTCGTCCACCTGCACCTGACGGACGCCGGGCGCACGGTGCTGAAAGAGGCCATTCCCCCGGCGCTCTTCAAACAGGCGCTCGCGGGACTGCCGGGTGGGGGCGAGGCGCTCGAAGAGGCCCTCACCGGGCTGCTGCGCGGCGTGCAGGCGGCGAATGCCCAGCGGAGCTTCGGGGCGTGCTCCACCTGCAAGCACTTCCGGCGGGAGGGCCCGGGGCGCTTCCGCTGCGGGATGACCCAGGAGCCGCTCTCGCGCGAGGACAGCGTGCTGCTGTGCCGGGAGCACGAGGCCGTGCCCCCGGGTCACTGAAGCGCGCGCTCAGCCGGACCTGGTCATCAACTGCCGCGCCGTCTGGGACGGCACGGAAGAGCCGGAGGCGGCGAGAAGGTCCGCGGCGGCGGCGATGGGGCCCCTACGTCATCGCCGTCCGTGTCGTCGTGGCGCACGCCCCGCCGTGCGCCCGTGGCCGCCCTCGCCCGCCTGTTCCAGCTCGTCGGACGTCCACGGCAGGTCGAGCTGGTCCTGCAAGTCGTACAGCGTGTCGCCGCGAACGAGTCCACGGCGGCCACGGCGCACCCGGAAGCGCACCGGCCTGTCGAAGGGCGGAAGCTCCTCCTCCACCAGGGTGCGCGCCAGCTTCTCCGGCAGGTCCAGCCACACCACGCCGTGCGGAGTCCCCTCCTCGTCCAATTCAACGTCGTAGACGAGCGGCACCGCCTGCTCCCGCACGAAGGCTCCCGCCGGGAGCGCCATGAACCGCGCGCGCACGTCGGGTGGCACGAGCGACTCCACGTCGAGCGTCAGCGGACGCGCGAGAAACGCCGCCATCGAGTCCACACCGTCGAGCAGCGCCTCGTAGCGCGCCGTCAGCTCCGGGGCTTCGAGCCCCGGCGTCTGTCCTCCCGAGCGGCGCCACACCTCGCGCACCGCTTCGATGCGGGGCTGGTTGCGCTGCACGTCCGGGTGGTGCGCCTCGCCCCTCGCCAGGGCCTCCGCGAGCGCATGCCGCGCCCGTCCGGCCAGCTCCGGACCCCACGCGTCCAGCACCTCGACCTCGCGGTCCAGCTCGAAGCCAGAGTGCTCCAGGCTCCGCTCCTGCACGAGCGAGTGGTGCCGCGCGTCGTAGGCGATCTCCGGCTCACCCCGCCGCGCGTACCTGCGCAGCAACTCCAACGGGACCTGCGTTCCCTCGATGGAAGCCTGGGTGGTGCCGGAGCGGTCGGCGAAGTAGCGGATGGGGCCGGCCACCGCGCCAAAGCTCCCGCACACGCTCGTCTTCGAGATGCGCACGGGCTCGCCGTCCGCCGTCAGCTCGTCGATGACGACGTCGAACGGCATGAAGCACGCAAGCAGGTCGGTGAAGCGCAGGAGGACGTCCTCCTCCGCCATCGGCATCCGCGCGGGCAGTGCCACGCCCACGCTCCGGTAGACGCTGGCCATGGCGAGCGCCGCATCCTCCACGGCCTTGACCAGCACGCCGCGCCGCTCGGCCCACCGCGCCAGCTTCTCCGCGTCGAACACATGGCGCGGCAGCCCGTACACTTCACCGACGGAGCCCGCCTCCCGGTACGCCTCGGCATACAGGTTGTACGCGGTGAGGTGGTCGCTTCCCGGAATGAGCACCCCATCCAGTTCCCGCACCTCGCGCGTCATCCGGTGCAGCGACTCGATGGCGCTGCACACCGCGAGGACGGGCAGCAGCGCGTCCTCCGCGTTGACGATGAGCTCCGCCCAGGCGCGCTCCACCGGGAGCGCCTCCACGGCCCGTCCGTATGAAGTCAGCCGGCCCTGCTCATCGACGATGTTGCGCGCCTGCAACCGCTGGAGCGCCAGCGCATAGGCGGCGCGGTCCAGCGGCACGGGGAGGTCCAGCGCGTCCGCGCGGACACCCATGGCGGCGGCGGAGAGCGCGACGCGCTCCGAGTCTCCGGCGAGCTGGAACTCGGGCGTCGTGGGACGGAGCGCGAAGAAGTCGATGTCGCGGTCGCTCAGGATGAAGACGCGCCCACCCTCCACGCGGCCATGGACTCGGCCGGCCATCTGGAGGAGCTCGTTGCTCCCCAGGTGGACGCGCGTGAGCACGTTGCGTCCCTGCGCGACGAGGTTGGCGAAGCGCATGTCGTCGATGACGACGGTATCGAGCCCCGGCACGTTGAGCGCGCTCTGCCCCGCCGCCGTCATGGCGAGCAGATACGGCCGGGGCTCCGTCCCCTCCAGGAAGGGCCGGATGACCCGGATGGGCTGCCCGCCGTGGTAGTACGCCGCGTGGATGCGAGGCCAGTTCCTGCGCACGTGCGAGGCCACCTGCTCCACAGCCGCGCGCGTGGGGAGGAAGACACCCACGCCGCGCCGTCCCGCCTCCACCTCCCGGAAGAAGGCCCCGTCCAGGAAGCCGAGCAGCTCCCGTCGCTCCACCTGGACGCGGGCCGCCTTCGCCGCGTCGTAGGCGGACACTTCGATGGCCTCCGCGCTGTCCAGGTAGGCCACGTAGAACGCGGGGTCCACCGTGGCCGACAGCCAGATGAAGCGGCACCCCACGTGCTTGCCCAACGCGAGGCACAGCTCCAGCTCCGCCGACGTCTGGTGGATTTCGTCGATGATGAGCGTGTCCTGCGGCTGGATGTCGCCGTGCTGGAACCAGCGCCGCGCAATGCCCGTCGTCACGATGACCACGTTCCAGCCCGGCGTCTCCGGCGTCGCCTCGCGCTCGCGGTTCACCACTCCGACCTTCAGCGGTGTCCGGCCTCCGTCGCCAACGAGCTCCTCCGCGATGGGCCGGATGGCGAGCGTCTTTCCGGTGCCCGTGCCGGCGACGATGCCAAAGCCCTTCCCGGCGCGCGCTAGCTCGCGCACGTGCGCGCCGTGGTGCCGTTCCAGCCACGTCTCCAGGCGCAGCCCCAGCGCCAGCTCGATGGTTTCACAGGCAGCCCGCGTGGGAGCGATGACAATCACCCGTCCCCGTCGCGGTGCCGCCGCGGCCTGGGACTCCGGCGGGAGGAAGTGGTCGGTGGGAGTCCTCACGGCGGACAATCACGCACGGCGCCCCTCAAGGCGCAACCGTGGCCGGCGGGTCTTCGAGAATGGCCTGTTCACTCCCGGCAGTCCCGGGCGCCTCGTCGAGCCGGTGGGCCACGCGTGCACGAAGGCTGAAGGGAATGCCTCGTGAGCGCGTCAGTCGCTCCGCGCGGGCCTTCAGCGCGCCTCGGGCGGGCTTCTCCGGGTGCGCCAGCGCCACGAGGATGCAGTTGGCCGTCTCCTCCACGTCGAAGGCGTAGAGCTGCGCGAAGCTCGCGTGCCAGGTACGGACCATGGCGTGGAAGAACGGATTCGGGGTGCGGACGACATTGCTCACCACCGCGCCGCCCGGAGCCAGCCGCGCCCGGGTCGCCAGGAGGAACTCCCGCGTCGCCAGGGGCCCGGGGATGCCGCGCGGGCCGTACGCATCCAGGATGATGACGTCGTACGGAGGACCGGGCGTCTCGATGAAGCGCCGGCCGTCGGCCACATGCGCCTGGAGCGCCGCGTCCTCGTGGAAGCCGAAGTAGCGCCGCGCCACCTCCAGCATCCCCGCGTCACTCTCCACCGCGTCGATGTGGGCCCTGGGCAACACGGCGCGGAGGAACATGGGAATCGCGCCGCCGCCCACGCCCACGACCAGGATGCGACGCGGTGCCTCCACGAAGGCCAGCCCCGCGACCACCGCCTGCGTGTAGGGCAGCTCCAGCCGCAGCGGGAACCCCTGCCCCACCACGCTCTGATACGGGCCGTCCCACTCGAACTGGAGGTAACGCCGACCCGTCCCATCCTGGGTCACGATGACCCGGCTCTCCGGCGCCCTGCCCACGTGCAGCACCGTGCGTGGCCTCGCGAGCGAGCGGGCACGGCGGGACAGGAGCCGCACGCGCCGCCGGACACCGCCGCGCGGAGCCGCGCCTCTCCGCGCCATGTGTCGTCGACGCAACCATGTCCTTCCAACCCACCCCATGCGCGCATCTTCCTCGATCCATCCGAGCTGTCGTTTTTCAAGAACCACTGAGACCTGCTCTCGCTGCATCGGCGGCGGGTGCCCTCACGCTCAGGCCTTCGAGCCGGGCTCCGTCACGCGGTGCCGGCCCCACGCAGGCGAGGCTCCGAGGCCTCCTCCAGGCTCGTGATGACCCGGGCGAGCATCGCGCGCCGGTCCGGGCGGGCATGCGCGAGCTCCCCTCGGAGGAGGGGCAGCGCGGCGTCGCCCATGACGAGCAGCCCCTCCAGCGCCGCGCGTGCAACGGGATTGCGGCGGTCGTGCAGCAGGCCCGCCAGCTCCGCCACCGCGGGACGGTGCCCGCCGAACGCGAGCGTCCGGATGGCCCGGACGACATGGCCCGCTTCCGGGTCCTTCAGCAGCTCGCGCGTCACCTCCAGGTACTGCGCCCGGGAGACCAGCGCCCGCAGCAGCCGGTGCGCGCGCAGGCGCACCGCGGACTTCCGGTGGGAGAGCAGCCCGGTCAGCCGCTCGACGACGTGAGGCGCCCGCCGGAGCGCCATCCACTCCAGCGCCCTCGGGTCGGGCTCCGGGACTTCCCAGGCGAGCGTCTCCAGCCTCCGCTCCACGTCGCGCAGCAGGTCGGGCGTGAGGTTCCTGTCGAGTGACGGGTCATCCAGGAGAATGGGGGCCAGGGCGTTGACGACGTCCGCTCGCAGCGCCGGGGTGGTGACCAGCACGAGCAGCGCGCTTCGCACCTCCGGCCCCTGTCGTTCGAGCCCTTGCAGCAGGGCAGCCAACGCGGAGCCATCCTCCTTCCGGTTCGCGAGGTCGATGAGCCACGTCCCCATGCGGAAGGCCTCGTCGCGGCGTCCCCACGATGCAAGCCCTCCGAGCACCCGCAGCGCCACCTCGCGATGGTCCTTGTCCTCGTGGACGATGCGGAAGAGCGCATCCTCCAGCGCGCGGCCTTCGATGGCGTGAGCGGACGCCCCTCGCTGGAGCAACTCCAGGAAGTGCGTGCGCTCCAGGCCCCGCGCCCGGGTGAACAGGGCCAGCAGCTCGGGGCTCCACACCACGTCGCTGGCAAGCACTTCGAGCACCGCGGTGTGGCCCTCGCGGAGCATCGGGAGGATGAAGGGCAGCACCCGGGTGGCCGGGAGCGAGCGAAGCGTGTCCGCCGCCATCGTCCCCGAGCGCCCACGTCCCAGCCGCCACACGTCGAGCAGGAGCGTGACGTACGCCGGCAAGAGGCGCGTCGCCGGCCGGAGCCCATCGAGCAGCTCGACCAGGGACTCCAGCCAGAGCTCTCCCTCCAGTCCCTCCTCCACGGAGCCGAGCAGCTCGCGGAGGGCTTCCAGGTCCCCACGCTCGAGTGCCCCCGGAGGCACCCACCGGAGCGGCCGCTCGTCACCGAGGTCTTCGAGCAGCGACTGGAGCCGGGGCAGTCCACGAACCCGCCAGAGCTGTCGCGCGGCCTGCCGTCGGACCTCGACGTGGGCATGGGACAGCAGGTCGACGAGCAGCGCCTCGTCCTCGTCCGACGTGGGCATCCCCAGGGCGGAGAGCGCGGCCATGGCGAGCCCATGCTCATGATGACGAGCCAGTCGCCGCATCGCCGCACGGGCCGCCTCCGTTCCCACGTCCCCCATCCACCGGATGAGCGTCCCGAGATTCGCGGGCGTGGCTGATTCCGCCGCCTGAACGAGCGCAGCAAGCAACGCCTCTTCCGGGACGCGCGCGCCCCACTCCTTGCGGACGGTCTCCAGCAGGTCCGGGTGCGGCCCCCGCGCCACGGCGTCGAGCACCTGGAGCGGCGGCACCTCGCGCAGCGCATGCGGCACGAAGAAACGCCGCACCGCGGGTGAGCGGGCCTGGACGAGGGCCTCCAGCAATCGCGGGCCGGACAGCTCGCCCGCGAGGACGAGTCGCTCCGCGCCCCAGAGTGCCACGCGCTCATCGGGCAGCGCTGAAGCCATCCGGGCCTCCTCCACGGACAGCACGGCCCCGAGCCGATGCATGACGGCGAGGGCTTCATGCGGCTCGATGCGTGCGTCCGCCCAGGCGCGGCGGACGTCGGCGAGCGCGCCCACCCGCTCGGGCTCGGACAGTCGCGCGGCGAGCACCGTCAGCAGGGAGAGAGCCAGTCGTCGCGGAGCGGACTTCGGGCCGGCCAGCAGCGCACGAATCACCTCGAGGTGCCGCTTCAGGACGGCCGCCCGCGAGTCGGTGAGGCTCACGCTGGCCGCCGCCGAGAGCAGCTTCGTGAAGTCCTCTTCCGCGGCTTCGAGCATGGCCGCATCTCCGGATGACAGCACGTCGTCCATCCACGCCAGGTCCGCGTCCAGCCTTCGCTCACGCAGCAACCAGGCCAGCTCGGGGTCATCGGACGTGGCGGGAAGCCAGTGCGACAGCCCATGACGACGCAGCAGCACCGCCAGCTCCGCGAGCGCATCCCCCGGCAGCTCGAGGACTCCGCCCTGCACTGCATCGAGCAGCACCTTCGCGGAGCCCGTCCCACGCCGCAGGAGCGCCACGAGGGCGCGGGGCGGGAGCACACCGGAGAGCACCTCGCACAGCAGCCCCTGCTCGCGAGGTGAGGCGGCCTCCTGAAGCGCCTCGAGCACCGTGGCCACAAAGCCGCGCCCGCAGGCGGCACGGAGCGCGCGGACCAGGGATTCACGCAGGCCAGGGTTGTCGTGGCGTCGCAGCCAGCCCAGCATCACACCGACAGGCGCCGGCCAGCCGGGGCCCGCCTTCGCGAGCGCCTCGGCGGCGGTCTTCTTGATGTTCATGTTGGGGTGGTCGAGCCCCGCCGCGAGCAGCGGCACCGCCCACTCCACCTCGAGCTCCCCGAGGCCGCTGAGCGCCTGCCGCAGGCGATAGATGTCCTCGGAGCGAGCGAACGGAACCAGCCACGCCACGGCCCGTGAATCCCCGGAGCGCGCGAGGCACTCCAGCGCGAGCTTCTGCACGTGCACGCTCCCGTGGCGAAGGAAGCGCCGCAGCCGCCGAGCGAGCGCAGGATGCTTGCGGCCGACGAGCTGTCCCAGCACCCGCTCGAGCTGCGCATCACTCAAGTCCCGCTGCTGGAGCTGGTCGAGCAGACATTCCGCGAGAACGAGCGCCCCTGCGTCCCCTTCCGATGCGCAGGCGAGCAGCGCGCGCGGACGCACGCGGCCGCTGGCACGGAGTCCCCGCCCCACGTCGGTGATGGCCTGGTGCGCGGCGGACCGGACGCTCTCATCCGCGTCGAGCAACAGCTCACCGAGCGGCACGAGTGCGCGCCGCCGGGCCTCGCGGCCGAGCTGTCCGATGGCCTGGAGCCTCAGCGGATGCTGCATCTGGAGGGCGATGCGTGAGACCTCGGCAAAGGCCGCGTCGCTGTAGACGGGCTGGAGGCTCGCGAGCACCTCACGGCCAGGCTCTCCCTCGGCGGGCCAGGGGATGGCCGCCGGAGGTGCATCGTCGAGCGCGGCCACCAGGTCGAGGGCCTCGGCGCGCCACTCCGCGGTAGTCAGCCCCGGATGGGAGCGGAGGAACTCCACAGTGCGCTCACCGCCCAGATGACGGAGCGCCTCCAGGCAGGCCCAGGGCTCTGCATCGAGAGAGCCGAGGATGGCCTCTTCGGAAAGCTCATGTCCCTGGTGTCCGAGCGCCTCGATGACCTCGGGCCAGAGCGGACGCGCTTCGGGCCGGACGAGCAGGGCGCGAAGCACGTTCAGGGCCTCTGGACCGTCCAGTTCCCGCAGGAGCGCGAGGTGGCGGGGGAAGTCCGCGTCCGTGGCGGGAAGCCCCCATAGCGGGTCGACGTACTCGCGCTGCCGGAGGCTCAGCACCTCCGCGATGACGTCAGGCGCGACTGCCGGGCTGGAGAGGAACAGCTCACTCACCAGGGGCACGTCGTCCGGCTCACACCGCACGCCCCGCCGGTAGAGCGTCTGGAGCAGGCCCGCGCACGTGGGGCCGAAGAACAGCGGGTCTTGCCGTGAGACGAGGAGCGAGAGCCGCAGCTCCTCATGGCCCGCGAAGGGAGCCAGCAGCGCCATGGCCTCGCGCCGCACCGGGCGCCACTGCCGCTCGTCCTCCAGCACGAGCCGCAGCGCGGAGGACTCGCCCCGACGGGCCAGGGCGCGAAGAGAGGCGATGGCGAGCCGCTCCGAGCGTCCGAGCAGCGTCTGGAGCGCGTGGACGGAGGGCCCCAGGTCCGCCCTCGCCGCCCAGGGCTCCGCGAGCAACTCCGCCGCCTGGAGCGCCACTCGCGCGTCCGTGGCTTCGAGCGCACGCGACACCAGCGCGAGCGCATGGGACAGCGTCACGAGCCCCTGGTCGAGCGCCCCGACCAGGTGACGAAGGCCCGCGAGCTGGACCTCCGGGTCCGGGTGCGCGCACAGCGCCTCGACCAGCACCTCCGCGTCGGACGCATCGGCGGGATTGAGCTGCTGCACCACACGGAGCAGGAGCGTTCCTCCCGGATGAGCGGCCAGCTTCCCGGGCTCACGGAGGACCTCCGTGACGAGCCACGCCACCTCGGCTTCGATGGGCCGGGGTCCCCTGCCCTCCGACAGGGACGCCAGTCGCGCCACGGGAACATCGGCAGGCAGCAGACGGGCCAGTTCCGCGAGGAGGACCTGCGACTCGGGCGCACACGCGCCGATGGCCGTGGGCAGTGCGTCCATCAGGAGTGACGGTGTGTCACCGCCCTCCAACCGTTCCAGACGCCGCTTCAAGTGCAGCAGCGCGGCGTGGACCTCCTCGGGGTCGCTCGCGGCAAGTAAGGCGCGAAGCTCCGCTGGGGTCAGACGCTCGGTGCGGAGCCGCTGTTCGAGGAGTGCGCGGCTCCGACGTGGAGTGAGCTCGACGGGCTGTGAGTGCGGCATGGGGACCCTTATAGGCGGAGGGGCGGCAGCCCGGCGTGCCCCGAGGGACGGAGCACGCGCCGCCGTCTGACTCCGGCGCCCGGGCCCTGCCGCCAGGCCGCCATGATGGTGCGGAAGGCCTTACCCCTGCCTGAGCACGAGCAGCCGCAACTCCGTCATGTCCTCCATGGCGTACTTCACGCCCTCGCGGCCCAGCCCCGATCCCTTCACGCCGCCATAGGGCATGGTGTCGACGCGGAAGCTCGGCACGTCCCCGACGACGACGCCGCCCACCTCCAGCTCGTCCCAGGCCCGCATCGCCCGCGAGAGGTCCTTCGTGAAGAGGCCCGCCTGCAGGCCGTAGCGGCCGTCATTCACGAGGCGGAGCGCCTCCTCGAAGTCGCGGAACGACTGGAGGAGCACGACGGGCCCGAAGGCCTCCTCCGCGCACAGCGGCTCGTCCACGGGGACTCCCTCCAGCACGGTGGCCTCGAGCAGCGCGCCGCGCCGCCCGCCTCCGGCCAGCACCGTGGCGCCCCGCTTCACCGCCTGCTGAATCCAGCCTTCCAGCCGCCGCGCGGCGGGCTCGTCAATCATCGGCCCGAGCGTGGTGGCCTCGTCCCGGGGGTTGCCCGCGCGCAGTGCCCGGGCCCGCGTAACGAGTCGATCCCGAAGCGCGCCGTACAGCTCCTCGTGCACGAGCACACGCTGCACGGAGATGCAGCTCTGGCCCGCCTGGAAGAAGGCGCCATGCGCGATGCGGTCCGCGACGAAGTCCAGCTGCTCGCCCTGGTCGCGGTCCACCACGCAGGCCGCGTTGCCGCCCAGCTCCAGCACCACCTTCTTGCGGCCGGCGCGGGCCTTCAAGTCCCAGCCCACCTTCTCCGAGCCGGTGAACGAGAGCAGCTTCAGCCGGTCGTCCTCGATGAACGGGCCCACGTCCTCCAGGCGCGTCGGGAGCACCGAGAAGGCGCCCTCGGGCAGGCCCGTCTCCGCGAGCACCTCCGCCATGAGCAGCGCGCTCACGGGCGTGCGGTCCGACGGCTTGAGCACGAAGGGGCAGCCCGCGGCGATGGCCGGCGCCACCTTGTGCGCCACCAGGTTGAGCGGGAAGTTGAACGGGGTGATGAAGGAGACGGGCCCCACGGGCACGCGCTGCGTGAAGCCCCGGTAGCCCGCCGTGCGCTTCGACACCTCCAGGTTCAGGACATCGCCCCCGCCGCGCACAGCCTCCTCTGCCGCTGCCTTGAAGGTCTCGATGAGGCGGGTGACCTCGCCCCGCGCGTCGCGCAGCGGCTTGCCCGCCTCGATGCAGAGCGCGAGCGCGAACTCCTCGAAGCGCTCCTGGAAGCGGCGCACGCAGTGCTCCAACACCTCCTGCCGTGCGTACGGGGCCAGCTTGCGCATGGGCCCCGCGGCGCGCACCGCGGCGGCGATGGCTTCCTCCACGGCGGCCGCGTCGGCGACGGCCACGCGCGTGACGACTTCGCCCGAGTACTTGTCGGTGACGGGCAGCTCCGCGTTGGGCTGCCGCGGTCGGTTGGCCAGGTAGTACGGGTAGCGTTCAGCCAGCATGGTGTTCCCCACTTTCTCTCGCGTGTTCACGGCTCCACCGCGCTCTCGACACCGGCGCCGAGCGCCCGTGCGTTGTCCGAGTAGTCGATGGGCAGGTCGATGACGTGCACGCCGCCCGACTCCAGGCAGCGGGCGAGCGTGGCGCCGAACTCGGTGGCGCTCCCCGGGCGGTGTCCGCGTGCGCCATACGCCTCCGCGTAGCGGACGAAGTCCGGGTTGCCCAGCGCCATGCCGAAGTCGGGCAGCCCCATCTCCCCCTGCTTCCAGCGAATCATCCCATAGCCGTCGTCGCGCACCACGACCACCGTCAGGTCCAGCTTCAGGCGCACCGCCGTCTCCAGCTCCTGCGAGTTCATCATGAACCCACCGTCGCCGCAGACCGCGAGCACCTTGCGTCGCGGGTGGACGAGCTTCGCGGCAATCGCCGACGGCAGGCCCGCGCCCATGGTCGCGAGCGCGTTGTCGAGCAGCAGCGTGTTGGGCCGGCGGCTGCGGTAGTAGCGGGCGAACCAGAGCTTGTACATGCCGTTGTCCAGGCACACGACGCCGTCATCCGGCATGGCGCGGCGCACCTCCGCGACGAGCCGCGCGGGGTAGATGGGGAAGCGGTCATCGGCCGCGCCACTCAACAACTGTGCGTCGAGCCCGGCGCGGGCGCGCTCGAAGGGCGTGAAGTCCCAGTGCGAGCGCGGGCCGACGCCCTCCGCGATGCGCCACACCGCGTTGGCGATGTCTCCCGTCACCTGCACCTGCGGGAAGTACACGGGGTCGACCTCGGCGGAGGAGAAGTTGAGGTGCACCACCGTGCGCCGGCCGTCGCGCATGACGAACGGGGGCTTCTCGATGACGTCGTGGCCCACGTTGACGATGCAGTCCGAGGCCTCGATGGCGCGGTGGACGAAGTCGCCGTCGGACATCGCCGCGGTGCCCATCCACAGCGGGTGCGTTTCATCCACCACGCCCTTGCCCATCTGCGTGCTGAAGAAGGGCATGCCCACGCGGTCCACGAAGACGCGGAGCATCTCCGAGGTGAGCTTGCGGTTGGCCCCCGCGCCAATCATCAGCAGCGGGCGGCGGGCCGAGGCGATGGCCTCCACCGCCTGGGCAATGGACGCCTCGTCGGCCACGGGCCTGCGGCTCACGCCGGGCGACAGGGGTGCGGCGTCGGTGGACTCACGGGCCACGTCCTCGGGCAATTCCAGATGTGTGGCGCCGGGGCGCTCCTCCTCCGCGCGGCGGAAGGCCTCGCGCACGGCCGAGGGGACGTGCTCCGCCGAGACGAGCGTGCGGGTGGACTTGGTGAGGGGCCGCATCATTCCGACGACGTCGACAATCTGGAAGTGGCCCTGCTTGCTGACCTTGATGGGCTTCTGGCCGGTGAGCATCACCATGGGCATGGCGCCGAGCTGGGCGTACGCGGCGGCCGTGACGAGGTTGGTGGCGCCCGGCCCCAGCGTCGCGAGGCACACGCCCGCTCGTCCGGTGAGCCGGCCCTGCGTGGCGGCCATGAACCCGGCCGCCTGCTCATGGCGCGTGACGATGAGCCGCATGCCCGCGGCGCGCATGGACTCGAGCAGGTCCAGGTTCTCCTCGCCGGGCAGTCCGTAGATGCAGCGCACGCCCTCGGCTTCGAGCGCTTTGACGAACAGGTCTGATGCCTTCATCGGGTGCCTCTCCTTCGTGGCGAGGAAGATGTACCCGTGGGGCTCGATTCGTACATTCGTTTGTTCTCATCGACTCGATAGATGGCATCTATGATGGCGACATGGAGCTCCGACACCTCCGCTACTTCTCCGCCGTCGCGGACACGCTGCACTTCGGGCGCGCCGCGCGGCGGGTGCACGTCTCGCAGCCCACACTGTCGCAGCAGATCCGCCAGTTGGAGGAGGAGCTGGGCACACCGCTCTTCGAGAGGGCGCGCGCCGGGGTGCGGCTGACACAGGCGGGGGAGCTGTTCCGCACCTACGCGTCCCGCGCGCTGGAGGACGTGAATGCGGGCCTGTCCGCGGTGGGGGCGCTGAGGGGGCTCACCACGGGGGCGCTGCGAGTGGGCTACCCGCCGAGCATGCGCGGCATCGTGGTGCCCGCGCTGGCCGCGGTGCTCCGCAGACACCCGGGGCTGGCGCTGAGCGCGGAGGAGGCCGTGGTGCGGCGGCTGGAGCGGAGGCTCGCGGATGGCAAGCTGGACGTGGGGCTGGGCTATGCGCCCGCGCGCCTGCCGGACCTGGATGCCGAGCCCGTCTTCGACAGCCGGCTCGCACTGGTGGTCGGGCGGGGACATGCGCTGGCGGGCGCGGAGTCCGTGGGGGTGAAGCTGCTCGTGGAGGAGCCGTTCGCCTTGTTGTCACGCGGGCTGCGGGTGCGGGCCCGGGTGGATGCGTGGTTCGCGGCGATGCGGCTCGCGCCCCGGGTGGCGCTCGAATCGAACGCGGTGGCCACGGTGCTCGCCATCGTCCGCGCGGGACTGGCCGTCACGGTGCTTCCCGAGCCGCGGCTCGCGGACGCCGAGCGCCTGGTGGTGAAGCGGTTGTCTCCGGCGCCACGCTCCGAGCTCGCCGCGCTCCTCTGGCGCAAGGGTGCGCCACGCCCGCCCGCGGCGGAGCTGTTCGCGGCGGAGGTGCGTGCGCGTGCGAAGGAGGACGTGGGGTGACTCCTGAACATCAGTCGTGCCTGGCCTGACGAATGGGCGCAATATCGTCGCGGTCCACAACCCGGAAGGAAGCCCTTCATGCGTTTGCAGCACGTATTCGCCGCCATGGTCCTGCTGGCCACGTCCGCGCGTGCCGACGAGCTCAAGCCCTTTCAGAAGGAGGCCAAGCTCTCCTTCGAGAAGTCGATCTCCAGCGCTCTGAAGGACGCCAACACCGCGTGTGGCACCAGGCTCAAGGTCAAGACCAACTTCAACTGGTTCAATCCCAAGGACTGGGACGGCGTGGGCTACGAGGACGCCTGCAAAGAGGTGCTCCTTGGCCTCGCGGCCATGTGCGAGCGACCCGAGCACAAGAAGGCCCTCGCCAAGAAGGTGACCGGCGTGGCGTGCCAGTTCACGTGGAACCTCCCCGCGGACGTGGCTCAAAACGGAGGCATGTACGGTGCCCTCAACCCCGAGCACCTCGACAACAAGAAGAAGGCCGGCACCAATGACACCAGGCCGCGCAACGTCTCGATGTGGAAGGGCTGGCTCTTGTACCAGATGCACAAGGGCGACAAGACCATCGCGGACGACACCCGGACCGTCCTCGAGGAGGCGCTGAAAGCCGGTTCCCGGTAGGACCCATTCCGCAGGGGATGAGCCTCATCTCCCGCCTGAAGGGCTGACCTCTCTCAAACTCTCGTGGGACATCCCCGCGCCTGAGAGCCCCCTGACGCGTGACGTGAAGGAGCCCGGCCTCAACCTCCGAGCTTGCTGAGCACGAACGCGGCGAGGAAGCCGAGGACGGTGATGAGGCCCGTCAGGTTGTGGGTGCCCTCGGTGGCCTCGGGAATCATCGTGTCCGCAAGCATCGCGAGGATGGCGCCAGCGGCGACGGCCGTGGTTGCGGCCACGACGGCCGGCGAGAGGTCTCTAAAGACGACGTAGCCGACGAGGGACGAGAGCCCGGAGATGAGCGCGATGCTGCTCCATACTCCGAAGATGTACCCCTTCGTGCGCCCTGCCCGCTTCATTCCCGCCGCGGAGGAGAGCCCCTCGGGAACGTTGGAGAGGAAGACGGCGGCGACGGCCACCGTGCTCACTGCGCCACCCGCGATGAGGCTGACGCCGATGACGATGGACTCGGGGATGCCGTCGAGGAGCGCGCCCACGGCGATGGCCGTTCCACTCCCTTCCGCGTCGGACTCGGAGGGCTGCTGGCCGGAGCGCTTGCGGTGTCTGGCCCCGCGGTTCGCGAGCGCGAGATTGGCCAGGCTGTAGACCCCGGCGCCGGAGATGAAGCCCAGGGCCGTGGGCACGAAGCCCCCCTGGTGGAAGGCCTCGTCCATCAAGTCGAAGGAGAGCGCGGAGATGAGCACGCCCGCGCCGAAGGCCATGATTCCGGCGATGAGGCGCACCGGAAGACGGAAGGCATAGCCCACGGCCGCCCCCATCAGCAGCGCGCTCCCCGCGAGCAGTCCCCAGAGTCCGGCTTGAAGCCACAGCGGCATTCCTGCTCCTCCCGCGCCCGCGACTGGCGTGCGAAGCCGCACACCGTATCCGGACCTGGCAGCTCACCGTATCCGCCCCTGCCCCATGTCCGAGCCCGCGTCTTGAATCAGGCGATTGCGGCTCCCACATCCACCCAGGGGATTGCGCTGACACCGACCTACTCCGCGAGTAGTCTCGCCCGCCAGCGGAGGACCTGCTCCTCCTCGCGAGGCCAGTCATGGAGATGGGCGACCTGAATCCGGCGTACCTGCCCCCTGGGACACAGGTCGGACCGTGGCGCGTGCTGGAGCAACGAGGCCGAGGCACCTACGGCGCCGTCTACCGCGCCGAGGGTGTGGAGGCGGCGGCGGACATCGTGGCCCTCAAGCTGGCCCTGTACCCCTCGGATGCGCGGTTCACTCGCGAGGTGGAGCTCCTCTCCCGCATCCGTCATCCGGCCGTGCCCGCGCTCAGGGACCATGGGCAATGGAGGAACCCGGAGGGCCCGCTCTACCCCTGGCTCGCGATGGAGTTCATCGAGGGCCTGCCGCTCTATGAGTGGGCGCGGAAGCAGCGGCCCACCTCCCGTCAGGTGCTCCAGCTTCTGGCTCGACTGGCGCGGGCGCTGGAGTCCACTCATGCAGTGGGCGGAATCCACCGGGACGTGAAGGGCAGCAACATCCTGGTGCGGAATGCGGATGGGCACGTCTTCCTGACGGACTTCGGCTCCGGACACCACCTGGGCGCCGCGACGCTGACGTCTCAGGCGTTTCCTCCAGGGACGCCGGCCTATCGCTCGCCAGAGGCGTGGACCTCCGTGCTTCGCAGCGGCAGGAAGACCTGGGCAGCGCCCTATGCGCCCACCGCCACGGATGATCTCTTCGCGCTGGGAGTCACCGCCTACCGGTTGGTTGCACAGCGGTATCCACCGTCAGAGCCCCCGAAGCGCGCGGCGTCGGAGCGCTGGCGCCTTGAAGACTCCGGTGCCCGATCCGCACGGGCGAGCAACAGCCGCTGTACTCCGGTGTTGGACGACCTCATTGCCCGGATGCTCGCTCTGCGTCCTGATGCACGAGGTAGCGCGCGCGAGCTGGCCGAAGCGCTGGAGAAAGCCGCCCGGACAGTGGGGGCCGCTGCGGATGTGCCTCTCTTCACCGGAGACGAGCCTCGGCCGTCTGATACCTGGCCCCCCCGTCACTCGGAGCCCCGTCCATCTCGAAGGAGACGCTGGCCCTGGCTCGCGGTGGCGAGTCTGGGTGGGCCGCTGGCCCTGGGTGTTGGATGGATGCTGCGAGTGCATCCCGAGGAGGAGCCCGCGCAGGCGGAGGTTCCGGTGAGCGTGGATGAGAAGGATGGTGGCACCGTGGCCGTGGGGGACTCGGCGCTGACAGCACCTGTGTCTTCACCCAGGACACCCTTTGCATGGGCAACCATCGCAGTGGACCTTCCACCCAAGCCTCTTCCAGGACAGATCCGCCCGGATGCCACGGGGCGATGTCCCCATAGAATTTACGTTCCCATCAATGGTGGGTGTTGGAAGAAGCTGGCGGCGGACCCGAAGGACTGCGCGGAGGTGGAGTACGTGTACAAGGGCACGTGTTACACGCCAGCATTCGCACCCGCCCGCCCGCCCACCTCGAACCCCACGAACGACCCTGACTCTCGATGAGCACCGAGCTCACTCGAACGTGAGCGCCATCTTCGACAGCACGTGGTCCAGCACCGCGGCATGCATGACCAGGTTCTCGAACCGCTGAAGCACCGCGGGGCTGGAGTCGAACAGCTTCCCCAGCTCGTCCGAGCGCGCATTCGCGGCCTCGGTCACGGCGTCATGGAGCGCCTCCGCGTCGGCATACGCCGGCCGCACCCCATCCCGCACGGCAATGGCCTGGAGCGCCAGCGCCGCCTTCAGCCGCCACTCGGCATCGAGTCGCGTGGTGGCATCGTTCCTCCACCCCTCCCACGCCTCCGCCAGCTCGTCTGAATTGAATTCCTTCTCGACGAGCACCGGGCACTCCACCACGGCCCACCGGTGGCGGATTTCCTCGTCGATGAGGCCCTGGGGCACCTCCACGTCCGTCCGCTCCACCAGCGCATCGAGCACCCGCTCCTGGAGCTCCCGCCGCGCCGCCACCTCGCGCTCCTCCACCAGCTCCTCCGCGAGGTTCCGCAGGACGTCATCGAGCGTGTCGCCCGAGTCCAACAGGCGCACCAGCTCCTCGGGCCCGGCCTGCAACGGCGTCACCTCGCGCGCCGCGCGGATGTCGACGATGAACCGCGCGGTGGCCCCACGCAGCGAGGCGACCGCGTAGGTCTCCGGAAGCACCAGCTCCACCCCGAGGGAGAGCCCCACCACGGCCCCGACCATCGCCTCGAAGAAGCCGGGGAGGAGCGGCTCGGGCGTCACGTCGGCCCACCAGTCCGCGCGGACCGAGAACGGAATGAGCCTGCCATTGGCATAGCCCACCACGTCCAGCAGCACCTCGTCTCCCGCCGCGACCTCCTCTCCGGGCGCGCGCTCCCGGCGCGGTGCTCGCTCGTGGCACAGCGCATCGAAGCGCTCCAGGATGTCCTCCTCCGTGACGGGCGCCCGCGCGGGCACCGCCACCGAGAGCCCCTCCAGCGAAGGAGCCTGGACGGAAGGGAGCCGGACCGCGCCGGCGCCATCCAGCGCCAGCGCGCCCGCGGAGCGCTTCAACAACATCAGCCCCTGGAGCTCTCCCAGGGACGACTCCGCTCCACCCTCAGGGGAGCCAGGCTGCATCGACATGGGACCTCACCAGAACTTGAGCTTGCCGAGCGCCTTCTTCGCGCCGTCCTTCACCGCGTGGCCAATCTTCTCCGGACCGACGGCCCCCACGATGCTCGACACGGTGGAGACGGCTCCGCCCACCTGCGAGACGATGGGGATGTTCGTCGCCGCCAGCGCCGAGCCAGCCGCGGTGATGCCCGCGGTGACCTTCTTGCCCACCGACGCCTTCGGATCACGCAGCGTCGAGTAGAACGCCGCACCGTCCGCCGCGGCGATAGCGACGTTGAGCCCGGGGACGAAGCGGCCTCCAGCCTTGCCGGCAACCTTCGCGGCCTTCAGGCCCTGGGACGCCATCGCCTTCGAAGCGCCGTTGGCCACGGCCTTCTTCATCTTCGTGTCGGCGACGTGCTTCAGGTCCCGCACCGACACGTCACCGCCCGCCCGCAGGTACTTCTGGGCCATCTGCTTCGCGGTGGTGCCCGCCTTCCGCTGGATGTCGGCCCGGTAGTGCGCCGCGGTGTCCGGGTTCGGGTGCAGCCGCCCCGGCCGGGCCGCCTGCCCGTCGATGGCGTCGCGGAAGCCCTTCGTCACGGCCTTCACGTTCTTCCGGGCGTCGCGCAGCTCGGCGAAGCCCTTCGCGGTGTTGAGACCCACGGACGCGAAGCTGGCCGTCGACCCCAGCGCCTTCTCCGCGCGCTCGCGGTTCCAGCCCTGCCGGAAGCCCGCGCGGATGTCGCTCACCATCGACGCGCCGGCGAACGGGAGCTGCGCGACGCCGAGCGCACCGCCCAGGCCCGACGCCGTCCGCGTGAAGGGGGTGTTGCGCGCGGTGACGGTCCGGTGCGCATTCTTCGAGATGTTCCACGGGCCGAACTGCAGCTTCTCGGTCCGCACATCGCGGCCGCCCTTCGCAATCATCCCGAGGTCGGCCACGCTCTTCACGCCGTTGGCGCGCAGGCCGTTGCCGTCGTTCTTCTCCGCCACGCGGTCGATGAGGTCCTTCTTCGGCTCCTTCTTCTTCGGCGCGGGCGGCTTCGGCTCGGCCTTCTTGATGGGAATCCTGGGGGCGTCTCCAATGGGTCGCATGGCGGGGCTCCGGGGGGAGTGTTCGATGTGTATTGTCGACAGCCGGGATTTCGAGTTGCGCAATGACTCTCAATCGCCGACACATTTCACAGACACACGAAACAAAGACAATACAATCCCATCCACTCAAGCCGTGGACTGGAAGGAACGAGAAAAGAGCTGCCTCGTTTCCAGGACACGCACGCGCGCCAGGTGGCGCACGAGAATCAGTGGATTCCGCGCACCCCTGCATAAGCCCTTGATATCCGTGTGTTTTCGCCGTGCCTCAGAGCGGCGTCGGGTCTCGCATGGCGGTGCGGATGCTCAGGTCCAGCTGGCTCTGGAGCTCCCGCAGCAGGCTGCCGAGCGCGGGCGTGTCCACGCCAATGCGGGCCGCGAGCCGTACACGGACCTCGGTGCGCAACCACTCACGTGACTGCGCGAGCCAGCGCTTCACAGTGGAGCGGTCGACGCGGTAGGCGCGGGCAATCTGCGCCGTTCCCAGCCCCTCCACCAGGTGCAGCCGCAGCAGCGTCCTGTCTCGCGACGGCAGCGCCTTCAGCGCCTCCTGGAACACCTCGGTGAAGTCCTTCCGGTAGCGGTCCTTGATGTAGCGCCGGTCGGCCTCGTCGATGGGCGCGGCGGCCTCCTCCAGCTGGGAGTCGTCCAGGCCCACCGCACCCTTCCGCTCACGCAACATGTTGAGCGCCGTGCGCAGGGCCGCCACGCGAAGCCACGCCAGCAGTGTGCCCTGCCCGGCGTAGTCCAGAATCCGGGGCGGCCGCGCTCCCTCGGGAACGAAGAGCTTCACTCGCAGGAGCTGGAGAGCCTCGTCCGTGGTGGTGACGTCCAGGCCCCTCAGCAGCAGGGACTTCTTGAGCGGAGGAATGAAGCGTGACTCGAACGAGGTGAGCGCCGCCGCGTCGCCCCGGGCACACGCTCGGGCGAGCGCCAGGTCTTCCTGAGGGTCCGTGTCGTTCATCGTCATGACCACCCGCGTCGGCTATCGTTCCCTCGTCATGGACTGCCTCGACACCCGACAACTCTTCGCCTTCGCACGGGGCGAGCTGGGCGCCGGAGAGGCCGTGACGGTGGAGCAGCATCTGGATTCCTGCGCCGTCTGTCGAGCGCTCCTCGCGGAAGCCGCGCGTGCCCAGGACGACGAGGACTCGCGGAGCACCGGCACCGAAGAGGCGGAAAACCCTTCACCTCCAGTGCGCCCATGGCTCCACCGAGGGGCCCTGCTGGGACGCTATGTGGTGCTCGAGCGGCTGGGCGCGGGAGGAATGGGCGTCGTCCACGCGGCGTATGACCCCGAGCTGGACCGCCGTGTCGCGCTGAAGCTGATTCGCATCGATGCGGTGCGCCCCGCCCGGCAGGAAGAGGCCCAGGCGCGGCTGCTGCGGGAGGCACAGGCCACCGCGCGCGTCGTCCACCCCAACGTGATTACGATTCACGACGTGGGCCGCTTCGGGGAGCACGTGTTCCTCGCCATGGAGCTCGTGGACGGCACCACGCTTCGCGAGCACATGCGCCGTCAGGAGGGCCCCCGGGACTGGCGCGCGCTGTTGGAGCTGTTCCTCCAGGCGGGGCGCGGGCTGGCCGCGGCGCACGCGCAGGGGCTCGTCCACCGGGACTTCAAGCCCGACAACGTCCTGGTGGGCCGGGACGGGCGCGTCCGCATCACCGACTTCGGCCTCGCGCGCATCGTCCAGGGACTGGAGGACTCCCAGGAGCCCACGTCCGAGCCCCGCCCGAGCGGCCTGCGGGCCGGGTCGCTCACACGCTCGGACCAGGTGCTGGGCACGCCGGCCTACATGGCGCCCGAGCAGACGCGCGGAGCGACACCCGATGCCCGCAGCGACCAGTACAGCTACTGCGTCGCGCTGCATGAAGCGCTGTATGGCCGGCGTCCGTCCCCGCCCGACGCCACGAGCGGAGCGCGCCCCACGCGAGAGGCGGGCGTGCCGGCCTGGGTGCACAAGGCCCTCCTCCAGGGGCTCTCGACGTCGCCGGAGCTGCGCCACGCCTCCATGGACGCGCTGCTCCGGCAACTGGGCCGCGCACCGGGCGCGACGTGGCGCAGGGTGGGCGTGGCCGCGGCGGCGGGGCTGGTCCTCGTCGCCGGAGGCGCGGCGCTCCATCGGTCCACGTCGGGAGACCCGTGCGAGGGCAGTGCGCAGTCCCTTGCCGGGGTATGGGATGCGCCCCGGAAGAGCACCGTGCGGACCGTCTTCGCGGCGAGCCCCCTCCCCTTCGCGCCGAGCGCCTGGCGCGAGGTGGAGCGCACGCTGGATGGCTACTCGCGCGACTGGGTGGCCGCGAGCCATGAGGCCTGTGTCGCCACGCGGGTGACGGGACTGCAGCCGGAGCGACTGCTCGACAGGCGCGTCATCTGCCTGGACCAGCGCCTCAAGGACTTGTCGGCCGTCGTGGACACGCTGGCGGGCGCGGACGCGCAGGTCATCCAGAACGCGGCGCGCGCGGCCCATGGGCTGGAGAGCCTGGCCCCGTGCGCGGACCTCGCGACGCTCGCCGCGCCGGAGCCGCCGCCCGTGGATGAGCCGACGCGGCGGCGGATGGAGGGCATCCGCACCGGGCGCGCGGCGGTGCGCGCGAAGCTCAATGCCGGACAGGTGATGCCCGCGCTGGAGCTCGCGAGCACGGTGGCCCGCGAGGCCCACGAGGTGGGCCACGGTCCGCTGGAGGCCGAGGTCCTCGACCTCCTCGCGGAGGCGCAGGGCCAGGCGCGGCAGTACCGCGAAGCCATCCGGACATTGCACCGGGCCATCCAGGCCGCGGAGTCCAGCCGGCATGACCGGCAGGCGGCGGAGTCCTGGGCCGCGCTGGTGCGGCTGCTCAGCTTCGTGGGCGCGGAGCTGGACCCGGACGAGGAGACACCGCGCCACGCGGCGGCGGCACTCGAGCGCCTGGGCGGGGACGCGCGCATCGAGGCCATGCTCTCGCGCAACCTCGTCAGCCTCCACCGCGCCCGGGGCCGGCTGGCCGAGGCCCTGGAGGAGAGCCACCGCGCGCTCACGATGGCGCGGAAGACCTTCACGGCGGAGGAGCCGGAGCTCGCCACCGCGCTGCTCGGCGTGGGCCAGACGCTCGGGCTGCTCGGGCGCCACGAGGAGGGCCTTCCCTTCCTGCTGGAGGCGGAGTCCATCTACGCCCGGACATATGGCCCGGAGCACCCCAACCTGGCCGTCGTCCTCGACTCCATCGCAGTGCACCAGGTGCAGGCGGGAGACGCCGCGGGCGCGCTGGAGCACGGCAGGCGCGCCCTGGCCATCTTCCAGCGCGTCCTCGGCGAGGAGCACCTGACGACGGCGAGCACCTTCCACAACCTCGGCGGCTTCCTGCTCGAGCTGGGCCGCGCGGAGGAGTCCCTCCAGTCCTTCGAGCGCGCGGCCCGCATCCGCGAGAAGCAGCTGGGCCCGAAGGACACGAAAGTCGCCTCGTCCCTCTCCGGCATGGGACGCGCGCTCGCGAAGCTGGGGCGCTACCCGGAGGCGGCGGAGCACCACGAGCGCGCCCGGGCCATCCGCGAACAGGTACTGGGGCCCGACAGCGTCCAGGTGGCCATCGACCTGCTGGGGCTGGGCGTCGACTTCGTGGGAATGGGCGCGCCGCGAAGGGCCCGCGCGCCCCTGGAGCGCGCGGTGGCCATCTTCGAGCGGGAGCCGCGGGAGGCGGCGGGTGCCAATCTGGCGGATGCCCGCTTCGCGCTCGCCCGGGCGCTCGCGAGCGAGCCGCGAGAGCTGGAGCGGGCGCTCCGCCTCGCGGGCGACGCCAGGGACTACTACCGGGGCCTCCCGCGAGGACGCCCCCGGGAGCTCGATGCCATCGAGCGGTGGCTGGAGGCCCGGAGCCCGTCGCCCTCCGCCGCCCGGTGAGGGCTACCCCACGCTCACGCGCTGGCCTTGTGACGCTTCAGTTCCTCCGCGTAGAGCTTCGCCTCTTCCGCGAAGGCCTTGGCGATGCTCGGCCGCTCGCGCAGGCGCGTGGCGTAGGCGCTGATGGCGGGGTACTTCTTCAGGTCGATGGGCGTCACCTGGCACCAGTTCAGCACCGTGAACAGGTACGCGTCGGCGACGCTGAAGCCGTCCAGGAGGAACTCGCGTCCCGTCAGGTGCGCCTCCAGGTAGGCCAGGCGCGAGGCGCCCTTCTCCAGCGCGTAGGCCTTCGCGGCATCGGGAGCCTTCGCGTCGAGGAGCGGCATGAAGAGGGCCTTGTGCAGCTCGGTCCCGATGAAGCACAGCCACTGCTGCAGCCGCGAGCGACCCTTGCTGTCCGTCGGCGCGAGCTTCGCCCGGGGGAGGACCTCGGCCACGTGCTGCAGGATGGCGGCGTTCTCCGTGAGGATGTCGCCATCATCGGTGCGGAGCGTCGGGACGAGGCCGAGCGGGTTGACCTCGCGGAAGTCTCCTCCCTCGGAGGTGCGCTTCGTCTTCGGGTCGACCTCGATGTACGTCGCCTCCGCACCGGCGTCGTAGAAGGAGATGCGGGTCGCCAGCGAGCAGGACAGGGGCGAGAAATAGAGCTGCATGGTGTGACTCCGGGGTATCGGGTCTCGTTCCCCGCGTGGGAACGGACGCAACAGTGCGCACTTCGAGCCGATGCATCCAACGCATAGTTGGCATAGGCTCGATGCATGGATGACATCGGCCCTCCCCCGAACCCCCGCCTGGACATCCGAGATTTGCGCGTCGTGCTCGCCCTGGCGTCCGCCGGCACCACCGCGCAGGCGGCCACCGTACTGCACCTCACGCAGCCCGCGGTGAGCCGCGCGCTCCTGTCGGCGGAGGACAAGCTGGGAGTGCGCCTCTTCGACCGCACGCCTCGCGGGCTCGTGCTCACCGCCGCGGGAGAGCAGCTCGTCTCCGGAGCGAAGCGCCTGCTCGTCGAATGGGGGGACCTGGAGCACCGCGTGCGCACACCGGTGGCCCCGCCCGTCCGCCTGCGCATCGTCTGCGAGTGCTACACCGCGTACCACTGGCTGCCTTCCGCGCTCGTGAAGCTGCGCCAGAGCCTGCCGGGGCTCCAGCTCGCTTTGTCGGTGGAGCACACGCAGTCCCCGGTCGACGCGCTCGTGGCGGGAGACATCGACGTCGCCCTCATCACCTCCGCCACCGTGCCGCGCACCGGGCTCGAGGTGCGGCAGGCCTTCTCCGACGAGGTCATCTTCGTCATGTCGTCGTCGCACCCGCTGGCGTCGCGCAAGACGCTCACCCGGGACGACCTGCGCGAGAGCACCCTGCTGACGGGACAGACGCCCCCCGCGGAGGTGCACTGGTTCATGACCCGCGCGTTCGGCCGCGAGCGGCCGAGACTGCGCTTCGAGCGGCTGCCGCTCACGGAGGCCATCCTCGACGTGGCCCGCGCGGGCATGGGCGTCGCCGTGCTCTCCGAGTGGATTGCCGGCCCGCACCTCGGCAAGGGGGACCTGGTCGCGAAGCGGCTCGCGTCCGGCCCGCTGCGCAGGCCCTGGCGCATCGCCTGGAGGCCCGAGGTCGGCGACGCCGCGCTCCGCCTCGCGGCCGCCCTCGAACCCACCGTCCCCCACGCGCTCGCGGTGGGCTGAGCAGGCGCCGGCCGCAATTTAAGATTGCGCTTAATTAGCTCCGGACTTAAATACGGAGCGTGGACGCCTTCACTGCCCTCTCCGACCCCACGCGTCGGCGCATCGTGGAACTGCTCGCCGGGGGTGAGCGCTCGGCCGGTGAGCTGGGGGCGAGCTTCGACATCAGCGCCCCCGCCATCTCCCAGCACCTGAAGGTGCTGAAGGAGGCGCGCCTGGTCCAGGTCCGCGCCGAGGCCCAGCGCCGCATCTACGCGCTGGACGCCGCGGGCCTCGATGAGCTCGAGGGCTGGGTCGACCGCATCCGCGGCTTCTGGAACGAGCGGCTCGACGTGCTCGAGCGGCGACTGGCAGCGCACCCCGAAACGAAGAAACGGAGACGCCCTTGAACCCCTCCGCCCCTCCTCCCGAGGCGCGCCGCACGCGTCTCGAGCGACTGCTCCCGGGCTCACTGGAGCTCGTCTGGCGCTACCTGACCGAGCCGGAGTTGCTGGCCGAGTGGCTCGCCGTCTCCCGCATCGAGCTGCGCGAGGGAGGCCGCGTCGAGCTCCAGCCGCTCCGCACGGAAGGCGCGGAGCAGCGCCCCACGGAGCGCACCGTGCAGGGCGTGGTGACGCGGTGTGAGCCGCCCCGCGTGCTGGCCTTCACCTGGAGCGATGCGGGGACGCCTCACTCGGAGGTCACCTTCGAGCTGACGCCCCAGGGCGAGAAGGTCCGGCTCGTCCTCACACACTGGCGCGCTCCGGTGTGCGCCGTGGCCACCGGCGCTGGCGGCCCGGTGCTCGACTCGCTCGCCTCGCGCCTGGGTGGAGAGGGCCTGCCTCGCCGTGCGCGCACGCGGGTGGGCGCGCGTCCCGTCTTCAGGAGACCTTCGCTCCGGGCCGTGCGCCGGGTGCATGCCACGTACATGGAGGCCGTGCGATGAACATCCCCTACGTCGTCGAGCAGACGCACCGCGGTGAGCGGACGTACGACTTGTACAGCCGGCTGCTCAAGGACCGCATCATCATGATGGGCACGGAGGTGAACGACGATGTGGCCAACATCATCGTCGCCCAATTGCTCTTCCTGGAGAGCGAGGACCCGGAGAAGCCCATCAGCCTCTACATCAACTCGCCGGGAGGCAGCGTCACCGCGGGGCTCGCCATCTACGACACCATGCAGTACGTGCGCGCGCCGGTGTCCACCATCTGCGTGGGGCAGGCCGCCAGCTTCGGCGCGATGCTGCTCCTGGCGGGAGCCAAGGGCCGGCGCTACGCCCTGCCCAATGCGCGCATCATGATGCACCAGCCCCACGGCGGGGCGAAGGGTCAGGCCACGGACCTGGAAATCCAGGTGCGGGAGATGCTGCGCCTCAAGCAGCGCCTCAACGAAATCACCCAGAAGCACACCGGCCACGCCCTCGAGCGCATCGAGAAGGACACCGACCGCGACTACTACATGAGCGCCGAGGAGGCCCGGCAGTACGGCATCATCGACGAGGTCGTGGTGCGCCCGCCGTCGGCCAGGGAGCCCGAGGCCCGCTAGTCAGCTTCTCGGAGAGCAGCGGAGCAGGCGCGGCCCCTAGCCGCGTCACAACGGCCGCCATCACCCTCCTCCTCCTGTGAACACTCCAGAAGGAGCGCCCTGAGATGCGACACAGCCCCGGACACCGACATTCCCTTCACTGCATCCTTCCCCCCTACCTGGCCCGTGAGATTGCCCAGAACGGTTCGGCCCAGCAGCGTGCGTACGCCCTGCGGACGATCGCCGTCGACACCACGTTCCGGGCCATGCGGCTGGTGCGAAGCGGCATGCCGCAGGCCACGCGCAGGCTCATTCCCGGACCGATGGTCGTCGAGAGCCAGAAGCAGCGGACCATCTATGACGTGAAGAATACGCAGGCCCTCCCGGGAACGGTGGTGCGGACCGAGGGACAGGGCGACACCGGAGACCCGGCGGTCGACGAAGCCTATACGGGCCTGGGCGCGACGTATGACCTCTACGGGGAAGTCTTCGGCCGCAACTCCATCGACGGCAACGGGATGCAGCTCATCGCCCACGTCCACTATGACGAGAACTACGACAACGCCTTCTGGGACGGCGAGCGCATGGTGTTTGGCGATGGAGATGGAGACCTCTTCAACCGCTTCACCATCGCCGTGGACGTCATCGGCCACGAGCTGGCGCACGGAGTCACCGAGCACGAGGGCCCCCTCGCCTACTTCCTCCAGTCGGGTGCGCTCAATGAGTCGCTCTCCGATGTCTTCGGCTCGCTGGTGAAGCAGCGCCTGCTGAACCAGACGGCGGAGCAGGCCGACTGGCTCATCGGCGCGGGGCTCTTCACGGACAACGTCGAGGGCGTGTCCCTGCGCTCCATGAAGGATCCCGGCACGGCGTACGACGACGACGTGCTGGGCAAGGACCCGCAGCCGGGCCACATGCGGGACTTCGTGAGCACGTGGGAGGACAACGGAGGCGTGCACATCAACTCCGGCATCCCCAACCGGGCCTTCTGCATCGCGGCCACCCAGCTGGGAGGCTACGCGTGGGAGCGGGCCGGCCACATCTGGTACGAGGCGCTGAGAGACCCGCGGCTCCGTTCCAATTCGTCCTTCCTCTCCTTCGCGCGGCTCACGGTGATGGCGGCCGGCCGGCTCTACGGCACCGGGCAGGACGAGGAGAAGGCGGTCCGCGACGCCTGGAGCCAGGTGGGCCTCCGCGTCTCCCGCGAGCGGGCGGGCGAGCCCGTCTGGGGCCCCGGCGCGCAGCTGCCCAAGCAGCCCCCGCAGCGGCCGCCGGCGCACTAGCGCATTCGGAGCGAGCGATGCGAATCGAGCTCAAGCGGGAGGGAGGCGTCGCCTTCTTCCCGGGCCTCGCCAGGCCGAGGTCAATGGAAACAGGGGAGCTTCCCCCGGAGACGGCGGAGGCCATCCAGCGCGGCGTGAGCGACGCGCGCTTCTTCGAGCAGCCCGCCACCGTGGGCACGGCGGCCCGGGGGGCCGCGGACCAGACGCGCTACACCGTCACCATCGAGGACGGCGGGCGGCGACACTCGGTGCAGCTCCTCGAGCCCGTGGAGGAGCCGCACCTGCGCGCCCTGCTGGAGCTGCTCAAGAAGGCGGATAAGGAACACCGGGCCTCGGCGCACGCGCATCCGTCGCCCGGTCGCTGACTCAGTAGCTGCCGCCGAACTGCAGCAGGCCCTGATAGCGCCCGTCGAGCACGTCCTCGTCGGTGATGGGGGCAAAGTCCTGGCCGAAGAGGGCGCTGTAGCTGGCCCGGACCTCGGCGGTGAGACCCGGGGTGAGCCGGTAGCGCAGGCCCGCTCCGACGGGGACGTAGCCGCCCGTGTCGTCGAAGTACCGGACGGAGACACCGCTGCGGACGGAGTAGCGCTCCACGCCGATGCCGGCCAGCACGTAGGGCTGGAGCCGCGAATTGGGGGTGAGGCCCACGGTGAGCGCCGTCTGGGCACCGTTGCGCACGATGTCCGGGCCGCCGATGCCATCGCCCGACGAATCGACATCATTGACGCCACCGCTGTAGCCCAACTCGAAGCCGAGGATGTTCGAGGGGCGGAAGCCGATGATGGCTTCGTAGGAGAGGCCCGGATTGAGGTTGGCGGCGAGCTCCCCGGTGTAGCCCTCCGCGCCGAGCCCCAGCAGGAAATAGGGGCCCCTCCACTCCACGTACGGCTCGCTCGACAAGGAGCCCTCCTGGGCGAGCGCGCTCCCTCCCGCGAGCAGCGCGAAGCACAGCCCCATCCGGATGCCTGCCCTCATGTCCGTCCTCCTCCAGCGAAACCTGCCCGTGAAGGTGGGACTGCCGCGAAGAAGAAGACAACGGACCGCGAGGCAGCCAGGCCGGCGAAGCGAGCCCTTGCACCCGGGAACTCCCTGGGCGCGCTCCAGGGCGAAGAGCGTCTCCAAACAGACACAGGCATGTCCCCGAGGGCAGTTTCCTCGCACGCTGGCCATCACTTCGCGCGCCGAACAGGACCTTTCAGACATCTGGCATTGCTCGATGTGCGGCAGGTACGTGCGCCTTCGGGGCAGTGGAGGCATCTCCCCGCCGCCACAGGCGCCGGAGGCAGACGAACGCCCTTCCTCCGTCCCGCTCCGGTCGCCCCTGCCCGCAGAGGAGCTCCTGATGAGAAGTGCCCTCCCCCTGGTTTCCTGGCTCGTCCTGCTCGCCACGAGCGCGCACGCGCAGATTGCGAATGGCCTGCGCGCCGACATCGCCCGGGCGATTCGCGTCGATGCCGCGGAAGCCGAGCACGCCCGCGGCGTGCCCGAGAACCCGGACAACAACGATGAGGAGCGCTACCCCTCGCGTTTCGCCAGCTACAGCAAGGGATTGCGGCACGACGCCCTGGGCGACGTCAACACGGCCGACTACGACGCGCTGCTCAACGCCTTGCTGGGCGCCAACCCCGCCGCGGACCTGGAAGCGCTCCTGCTCGGCGGTGAGCGCAAGCTCGTCAATCCCCTGGCGGGCTTCTCGTACCTGCCCGTGGGCCCGGACCCGCACGCGCTTGCCCTGCGGCCCGCGCCACTCTTCACCAGCGACGAGGTCTCCGGCGAGCTGGACGAACTGTATTGGATGTCCCTCGTCCGGGATGTCCCCTTCCAGGACTACACCTCCAATCCTCCCACGCTCATCACCCAGGCGCTCCAGCGCCTCAATCAACTGCGCGAGTACCGCGGGGCGAGAGAAGGCGGCGTGGTGACGGGCCAGTCGCTCTTCCGGGCAGAGGTGCCAGGCAGCGCGAAGGGGCCCTTCGTCTCCCAGTTCCTGCTGCTGGACGTGCCCTACGGCGCCCAGGTGATTCCTCAGCGGAACCTGACGCGGGTGCCCGGTGATGACCGCGTCTTCCGGTTCGACGAGTGGCTGCGCATCCAGAATGGCGCGCTCCCCAGCCAGCCCGCCGTCCATGACCCGGTTCGGCGCTACATCCGCAACGGCAGAGACCTCGCCGAGTGGGTGCACCTGGACCAGCCCATCCAGGCCAGCCTCAACGCCGCGCTGCTGCTCGTACAACTCGGAGATGTGGACGCGGATCCGAAGTCCTCGCCGCTCGTCTTCGACGAGCTGAATCCCTACCGGAACTATCGCAACCAGGACGCCTTCGCCACGCTGGGCAATGGCGATGGGCTGGACCTGGTGAGCCGCATCGTGAACCCGGCGCTGCGCGCCCAGTGGTTCCAGAAGTGGCTCATCCACCGCCGCCTGCGTCCGGAGGAGTACGCGGGCCGGGTGCACAACACGGTGACGGGGGCGCGCACCTATCCGGTTCCCTCGGAGCTGCTCAATTCACCGGTGCTGCCGCTCGTATTGGCCCGGAACAACACGCTCAACGGAGGCGCTGGCGGCACCTACCTGCTGAACCAGGCCTTCCCCGAGGGGAGCCCGGTCCACCCCGCCTATGCCTCCGGCCACTCCACGTACATCGGGGCGGGGGTGACGATGCTCAAGGCGTTCTACAAGGACATTCCCATCCCCAACCCGGTCGTCCCGAGCGAGGACGGCACGGCGCTGGTGCCCTACACCGGGCCCACGCTCTACGCCTTCGACGAGCTGGACAAGCTGGCCAGCAATGTTGGCGTGGGGCGGCTCTTCGCGGGAGTGCACTGGCGCACCGACCATGACCACGGCGTCCGCCTGGGAGAGCTCCTCGCGCTGCGCACGCTGCAGGACCTGTCGCGCTACTACAACGAGCCCTTCGCCGGCTTCCAGGTGCGGACCTTCGGAGGCAACACGCTCACCGTCAACGCCAACACCCCGGTCCTGCCCAACGTCGTGAGCGCGGTGGACGGCTTCACGGTGGTGAACGCGGCCACAGGCAAGGAGCTCGCCAAGGTGTACAACGGCTCGGTCCTGGACCTGAGTGATTTGGGAACGACGAACCTGGCCATCGCGGCCTGGACGTACGAGGGCCAGGTGGGAAGCGTGCGCCTCCAGCTCGACAGCAACACCTTCGTCGACAATCAGGCGCCCTACAGCTTCGCCACGGCGGTGAGCGTCGGCACGCACGTGCTGACCGCAACGCCCTTCAGCGAGGCCAATGCCCAGGGACTCGGTGGAGTGCCGCTCACCGTGCGCGTCACCGTGCAGCCGTAGCGTCGAGTCACCCCGAAGGAGTTGGAGTGCGAGGCGCGCCGCCAGGACTCTCCAGGCACCTACCGTGGAGAGAACGAAGCACAGACCCGCACGCCAATCCTGGCGTCGCGCGCCGCGGGGTCACCGGGGGAGAGGTCCGCGCTGGCCGCGAGGAAGGCGTCGTAGTACCAGGCGCCTCCCCGGAGGACGACGCGCCCGAACTCCGGCGTCGCGGCGCGCGTGAACTCGTAGGCGTTGCCGGCCATGTCCTCCAGGCCGAAGGGACTCACCGAGGCGGGGTGGGAGCCAACCATGTCGGGCCCGGAGGCCGTGGGCTGCCGCTCGTACGTCTCATCGACGTTGGCATCGTCGGGCCGCAGTTGGTCGCCATGCGGGTATCGGCGGCCATCCGCGCCGCGGGCCGCGTACTCCCACTCGTGCTGGCCGCACAGGCGCGCTCCAGGCAGACGCTTCGTCCGGTCGAGCCAGTAGAAGTAGCCCTCCAGGTCCTGGGCCGAGACGCCGGACAGGGGAAACCGCCTCCAGTCGGCGGTGTTTCTCCGGGTCCGCCCCGTGTAGACAAAATCCTCGCCCACGCTTGCCGAGCGGAATGCCTCGCTCGAATGATAGAGGGAGAAGATCCACCCGGCGCCAGGATGATTCCGAAGCGTGACCGCCGCACCGTCGACGAAGCGCGGCTGCTCGAGGATCTTCCTCGCGGGCGCGTCCGGGGGCCGGTCGTCCAGGTAGGCCAGCCAGTCGCCGAACGTCGCCTCCCTCAGGCCAATCAGATAGCCCTCGTTGAGGCAGGAGCGATGAATCGGCGGGCTGTATGTGAATCTCCGCACGTCCTCCGGCTCGGCGCTGCCCAGGAGGAAGCAGCCCCGAGGGATGTAGACATAGCCCTCGGGCACCGCGGTGGGGAGCGCGAGGTGGACCGTCTCGCGGGCACCGTGCGTGAGGAGCAAGGGCTGCTCCACCGGAACACGGCCTGGATGCGTGACGCGGAGCACATAGGAGCCCTCGGGAAGGAGGAGGCGGGCGATGGGTGTCGGGCCCACGGAGCCGGCCTCTGGAACGGGCTCACGTCGAAGCGTCCCCTCCACCTCGATGTAGCGCGTGAGTTCGACCTGAGCACCAGGAGGGGTGGTCACCAGCTCGAGCTCGGCAGGCGCCTGGAGCCGTTGCAGCCACTCCGCGCCCTCCTTGGAGGCATCCACCTCCTGCTTCAGGCGCCGCACCCACTCGTCACGCTCGCGGCGCTGGTGAAAGCGCTCGGCGAGGAGAACGCGTTCATAGATGACCTCCGCGATGAGCCGGCGCGTTTCCACGCGGCGGCGATCGTGCTCGAGGGCACTCTCGAGAGTCCGGCTGGCGCGGCTGTAGGCCTCATGGGATTCGTCACGCTGGGCGAGCGCCTCGGTCCATTTCTGCTCGGCGGCCTTCCTGCGGCGCCTGGAGCCCGGCAGGGTCTCCATGCCCGCGAGTGGTGGCTCCCGGCCATCGAATAGCGACAGCGCCTCCTCGCGGCGCACGCTGGCCCGCTGAGCGAGGTCGCGACCCGCGGCGAGTGCCTCTCGCGCCCTGCCAAGCTCCTTGGCGATCAATCGTGCGTCCACGAGGTACGCCAGCAAGCGCTGACCGCCAGAGGCGAAGACGGCGAGCGCGAAGACGAGCACCGCGAGCCGGCGCCCCCAGCGCTCGCGTGTCACGGCGCGGCGGGACGCGAGAAGGAAGGCCCGCTCGCGCGGGCCCAGGATCGAGAGGTCGAGCAGGCGCGCCTCATCGAGCTGCCGCTGTCCCCACAGGGCCTCACGGGCACGCAGCAGGCGCTCCCACTCGGCACTGGCCACCTCGACCCGCTTGCGCAGCACGCGCTGGCCGATGTCGTCATCCAGCCAGTCGCGGAGCGTGCCCCAGCTCTGGATGAGCGACTCGTGGGCAATCTCCCAGCGCGGCTGGCCTCCCACGGTGCGCGTGTGCAGCAAACGGCCCTCGACGAGCGCGCGAAGGGCGGCGCGGGAGGCACCATCCGCGGCCTCGGCGAGCTCATCCTCGCCCCGCTCGATACGCGTGCCCTCCGCCGTCACCAACTGGAGCAGCAGGCGCCGCGCCGCCGCGAGCTCCGCCGGACTCAGTCGCGCCAGCACCCCATCCGCATGCCGGGACAGCGCTCCGGCCACCCCACCCATCGCGTCGAGCGCCTCGCGGGTGATGCGGCCCTCCGCCGGGTTGCGCCGCTCCCACAGCTCCGCGAGCGCGAACTGGAGGAGCGGCAGGCTGCCCACGCCGTGCGCCGTGGAGTCGACCAGCGTCTGGAGGAGCTCACCGGACTCGAAGACCACGCCCCGGCTGCGCGCGGGGCCGACGATGGCCTCGCGCACGCCTTCCGCCGACAGGGGGCGGAGGATGTAGAGCCCCCGCTCGGCCTCGTCGCCCAGGCCGGGCAGCGCGCACAGGCGCGTCAGGAAGTCGCCGCGCGCCGCCAGCAGCACGTGGACTCCCGCCGACGGCAGGGCCAGCTCCCCGAGGAGGCGGGCGAAGTGCGCCGCCTGGCCCGGCTCGGAGAGGGTGAGGAGCTCCTCGAGCTGGTCGATGAAGAGCAGCAGCCCCCGCCCGCGCGAGTGCGCCTCGCGCAGCCTCTGCCCGAGCCAGGCCGGCCTGTCCGCCAGCGCGGTGACGAGCTCCCCCTCCTTCTGGCCCAGCACCGGCGCGAGCGCGGCGGCCAAGGCCTCGAGCGGGCGGTGACCGGGCCACAGCGTGAGGGGGGCCTGTTCACGGCTGTCGTCCAGCGCGCCCGCGGCCACACGGGGCAGCACGCCCGCGCGGCACAGCGACGACTTGCCGGCCCCGGAGTCTCCGGCCACCAGGACCAGGGGCCGGGAGCGGAGGCGCTCGAGCACGGCGCGGATGTCGGCCTCGCGCCCGAAGAAGAGCGAGCGGTGCTCGGCCTCGAAGGGCTCCAGGCCACGGTAGGGATTGCCGGCGACCAGCGGCTCCGGTGCGCACAGGCGCTCGAGCCGCTCCAGGGCCTCGCAGAGGGCCTCGGCCGAGACGAAGCGCTCGAGAGGATTGGCCGCGAGGCACCGGGTGATGAGCGCGGCGAAGTCCGGGTCGACCTCCGGCCCGAGCACGGCCCGAGGAGGTGCCTCCGACCCGGCAGGCGCGCGACGGGGGACCTCGCCCGTGCACAGTTCGTGGAGGATGAGGCCCAGGGCGTAGATATCGCTCCGTGGCATCGCCGGAGCCCCCGCGAGCAGCTCGGGCGCCATGTAGGGCACCGTGCCGGCAACGAAACGCGAGCCGGGCGTCGGGGCCGCTCCCGCATCGAGGCGCTCGGCCAGGCCGAAGTCGAGCAGCTTCACCTCCCCTTCCCGGGTGACCAGGGCGTTGGAGGGCTTGAGGTCGCGGTGGAGCACGCCCTGGCGATGCGCCGCCGCGAGTCCCCGGGCCAGGCCGACGCCCAGGGTGAGCACCCGGCGCCACGGCACCGGCAGGGGCAGTTCCGCGAGGCTCTGGCCGACGACGTACTCGGAGACGATGTACGGGCGGCCGCTCACCTCACCGACGCTGAAGACATTGACGATGTTGGCGTGTTGCACGCGCGCGAGGGCCCGGGCCTCGGACGCGAAGTTCTCCCGGACCCAGGCCTCCGGATGGCTCGCGGCCATGAACTTCACCGCCACGCGCCGGTCCAACGAGGTGTCGTGCGCCAGGAAGACGACGCCCATGCCGCCACGGCCGATGGGCCCTTCGAGGCGGAACTCGTCGAACGCGCCGGGGGGCGTCCAGGACAGCCCCGGCTCCGGTGAGGTGTCAGCTGACTCGGTGACCTCCGCGGCTGCTTCCACCGAGCGTTGGATTCCAGGCGTGAAGGTGGCCAGGAGGGTCCGGCAGTCGTTGCACCCGGCAGCGTGCCGGTGGACCCGCGCCAGGTCCTCGTCCGACAACCGACCCTCGATGAGGTCCACCAGGGCCTCGTCCGTCAGACAGCTGGAGGTGGTCGGCCGCATGGGGTGGGGAGTGTTCACGTCAGTGACGGAATAGTTGCCATTCAATGGCAGACATTGAAGCGTGGGAGGAGCCTCGTAGTATGGGCCTACCCATGGAACAGGTGCCCGAGCTGGTCGAGACGTTTCTCTCGCATACCCAGGTGCGCTTCGCGCCCCCCACGGCGAAGGAAGCCGCGGCACTCGACGCGCTGCTGGTCCGCGCCTGGGAGGAGGCTCGCGCGCAGTGGCCCACCGTGACGCTCCCCGTCAGTCGGTTCGTCATCCATCTCGCGGAGCGGCTGCCCCCCATCAACCCCGTCGGCCCCATCGGGCCGCTCGTCGCCAGTCTGTCCCTGGCGGAGCTCTACCTCACGTGTGCGTGCCTTCAGGGCATGGCCTCCGCCCATGAGGCTTTCGAGCGGAACTACCTGGCCCGGCTGCCAGTGAAGCTGCGGAGTCTCAGACAACCCGACGCGATGATTGACGACGTGTGCCAGATAACGCGCGTCAAGCTCCTGGTCGCCACGCCCGAGAGCGCTCCCAGGATTGGGGACTACACGGGGAAGGGCGCGCTGCTCAGCTGGGTGCTCGTCACCGCCGGGCGCATCGCCAGCAAGCTGCGGGCCTCCGAGAAGCCCGCGCCGGATGACAGCTCGGAAGAGCTGCTCCAGGTGCTGCCGGGACAGGGAATCGACCCGGAGCTGGATGTGATGAAGCGACGCCATCACGAAGCGTTCCGGCAGGCCGTGCGCGAAGCCGCCTCCACGCTGTCGCCCCATGACCGTCACCTGCTTCGCCTCCATTTCGCCAATCAGCTCACGACGTATGAGCTGGGCTCGCTCTTTCGCGTCAATCAATCGACCGTCTCTCGCTGGCTGAAGAGTGCACGGCAGCACGTCTATGAGGAGACCCGGAGCCGCCTGCAGGAGCGGCTGGGCCTCTCCACCCTGGGCTTCAAGAGCTTCCTGGCGTTCATCGGCAGCCAACTCTGGACCTGAACATCAGCCAGCTTCTGGCGGAGAAGAGCGTGGTGCCCCTTCCCACGGACGGCTAGCGGTTCAGGTCTGCAAATATCACGTTGCGCAACAGCGCCGTCCCCGGACTCACGTCCGCGCGTAGCACCGTGCAGCGCTCCCCCGAGCCCAGCTCGACCGCGGCGCCGGTCTGGAACCGGTTGGGGCACTCCTGGAGGACAGTCTCCAACGCGCGGCCGTCACGGGTGCGAGCCAGGCAGGTGGCCCCGTCGGGCGCCCACGCCGCCTCGAATGAGGCCTCCTTCGGGTCCCACTCCCGCCGCGCGAGGATGCCGAACCGGTCGTAGAGGCTGATGAAGGTATTCTGGTGCGTGTGGCTCTGGCCGTTGCCGCAATAGTCCGCGCGCGCCATGCGGGTGCAGGCCTGGTGGAGGTCGACCACCGGCACCGGCCTCCCGTCGAGTCGGGCCCAGGGCTTGTAGCCCCAGGTGATGCACTTGCTGATGGCACCGTTCTCACAGGCGAAGGTGAGCTTGCCCGGGGCCTCCTGGTGGGCACCGCTGACGTCCCAGACACCGCTCACTGCGAGGGCGCGGGGGTCGGGCACGCTGCGATCCGCGACGCAGGGGTTCTCCCACTCCTGGGCCACCGTGTTCCAGGCCTCGATGCGGTAGAAGACCATGCCAGGGTCCTCGCGCGAGGACTCGGCGCCGCAGATGGCCACCTCCACGGACTTGCCGTCGCTGGAGGTGCCCTCGAGCACGGTGCCGACGACGCCGCGGGTCCCCGCCCCTCCTGGGGTGGGAAAGGCCACCAGGTGCCCGTCCTCGACCCGCAGGGCCTTCACGCCGTCCACCGCCTGCCGCAGAGGCGAGAGGTTCACGGAGACGAGCGCGCTGCTGCGCTCCGGGGCCACCTTCTCGGTGTTCCCGTCCCGCTCGGTGCCCCACAGCATCGTCCCCTGGGGCCTCCTCACGCCGCCCGACCGCCGCATCGTCCCCTGGGGTATTTCGATGCGGTGGGCGAACTGGGACTCACACCGGCTCGCATAGCGACTGGCGTCGGACACCACGCGCGCGGGCCTGGAGGCCGCCGGCTTGGAGGCGGGAGCGGTGGCCCAGGCCGCTGCGGGAAGCTGAAGGAACAGACAGACGAGCAGGGACTTCTTCATCGCTTTCTCTCCGGTGGGCGCACCGGGCCGGACAGATGGCCCGCAACCGTAGAGAGCCAGGGACGGGGAGAATCATGCACGGAATTCGCCCGTGCGGCGTAGGCGCCAACTGCTGTCAATGCCGGGAAGGGCCACGGCCTGCTCGCGTCCAGCTCCCATGCGGAGAAGAAGACAACGGACCGCGAGGCAGTCAGGCGAGCACAGAAGGCCCCGGGCGATGCAGGCCCCTACCGTGGCGAGAACGAAGCACAGACCCGCACGCCATTCCTGGCATCGCGTGCCGTCGGGTCACCGGCTGACAGGTCCCCGCTGGCCGCGAGGAAGACGTCGTAGTACCAGCCGCCTCCCCGGAGGACGACGCGCCCGAACTCCGGCGTCGCGGCGCGCGTGAGCTCGTAGGCGTTGCCGGCCATGTCTTCCAGGCCGAAGGGACTCACCGAGTCGGGGTAGGAGCCGACCATGTCGGGCCCGTAGGCCGTGGGCTGCCGGCCGTACGTCGCATCGACGTTGGCGTCGTCGGGCCGCAATTGGTTGCCATGGGGGTATCGCCGGCCATCCGCGCCCCGGGCCGCGTACTCCCACTCATACTGGCCGCACAGACGCGCTCCAGGCAGACGCTTCGTCCGGTCGAGCCAGTAGAAGTAGCCGTCCAGGTCCTGGGCCGAGACGCCGGACAGGGGAAACCTCCTCCAGTCGGCGGTGTTCCTCCGCGTCCGTCCTGTGTACACGAAATCCTCGCCCACCTTCGCCGTGCGGGACTCCTCGTCCGAGTGATGGAAGGAGAAGAGCCACCCGTCATCTGGGTGCTTCCTGAGTGAGACGGCCCCACCGTCGACGAAGCGCGGCTGCTCGAGGATCTTCCTCGCGGGCGCGTCCGGGGGCAGGTCGTCCAGGTAGGTCAGCCAGTCGCCGAACGTCACCTCCCTCCGGCCAATCAGATAGCCCTCGTTGAGGCAGGAGCGATGAATCGGCGGGCTGTATGTGAATCTCCGCACGTCCTCCGGCTCGGCGCTGCCCAGGAGGAAGCAGCCCCGAGGGATGTAGACATAGCCCTCGGGCACCGCGGTGGGGAGCG
>NZ_JAAIYA010000012.1:0-11343 GCF_010894405.1 Pyxidicoccus caerfyrddinensis | reverse complement strand
TTGAGGCAGGAGCGATGAATCGGCGGGCTGTATGTGAATCTCCGCACGTCCTCCGGCTCGGCGCTGCCCAGGAGGAAGCAGCCCCGAGGGATGTAGACATAGCCCTCGGGCACCGCGGTGGGGAGCGAGAGGTGGACCGTCTCGCGGGCACCGTGCGTGAGGAGCAAGGGCTGCTCCACCGGAACACGACCTGGATGCGTGACGCGGAGCACATAGGAGCCCTCGGGAAGGAGGAGGCGGGCGATGGGTGTCGGGCCCGGTGAGCCGAGCCCTGGAACGCGCTCACGTCGGAGCCTCCCCTCCTTCTGGGTGTAGCGCTCGAGCTCGACCTGTGCGCCGGAAGGGGCGGTCACCAGCGCGAGCTCGGCAGGCGCCTGGAGCCGCTGCAGCCACTCCTCGCCCTCCTTGGAGGCATCCACCTCCTGCTCCAGGCGCCGCACCCACTCGTCACGCTCGCGGCGCTGGTGAAAATGCTCGGCGAGGAGGACACGCGCATGGAGCACCTCCGCGGTGAGCCGGCGTGTGTCCGCGTGGTGGCGATCCCGGTCCAACGCCCTTTCGAGGGCCCGGCTGGCGCGGGTGTAGCTGTCTCCGGCCTGGTCTCGCAGGGCGAGCGTCTCGGTCCATTTCTCCTCGGCGGCCTTCCTGAGGCCCGTGGATTCCTGCAGGCTCGCGCGGCCCTCGGACGGCGGCGCCCGGCCATCGAACAGCGCCAGCGCCTCCTCGCGGAGAGCGCCGGCCCGCTGGGCCAGAGCACGTCCCTCTGCGAGCGCTTGCCGCGCGGTGACGAGCTCGGCGGCGATGAAGCGCGCGTTCCCGAGATACGCCTGCAGCCGATATGCGCCATAGGAGGCGAGGACGACGAGCGCGAAGACGAGCACCGCGAGCCGACGCCCCCAGCGCTCGCGTGCCACTGCGCGGCGCGAAGCGAGGAGAAAGGCCCGCTCGCGCGCCCCCAGGGTGGACACGTCGAGCGGGCGCACCTCGTCGAGCTGCCGCTGTCCCCAGAGGGCCTCGCGGGCACGCAGGAGGCGCTCCCACTCGGCACTGGCCACCTCGACCCGCTTGCGCAGGACGCGATGGCCGATGTCGTCATCCAGCCAGTCGCGGAGCGTGCCCCAGCTCTGGATGAGCGACTCGTGGGCAATCTCCCAGCGCGGTTGTCCGCCCACGGTGCGCGTGTGCAGCAACCGGCCGTCGACGAGCGCGCGAAGGGCGGCGCGGGAGGCCCCATCCGAGGCCTCGGTGAGCTCATCCTCGCCGCGCTCGATGCGCGTGCCCTCCGCCGTCACGAGCCGAAGCAGGAGTCGCCGCGCCGCCACGTGCTCCGCCGGACTCAGGCGCGCGAGCACCCCATCCGCATGCCGGGACAGTGCTCCGGCCACCCCGCCCATCGCGTCGAGCGCCTCGCGGGTGATGCGGCCCTCCGCAGGGTTGCGCCGCTCCCACAGCTCCGCGAGCGCGAACTGGAGCAGCGGCAGGCTGCCCACGCCGTGGGCCGTGGAGTCGACCAGCGTCTGGAGGAGCTCACCGGACTCGAAGACCACGCCCCGGCTGCGCGCGGGGCCGACGATGGCCTCACGCACGCCTTCCGCCGACAAGGGGCGGAGGATGTAGAGCCCTCGCTCCGCTTCGTCGCCTAGTCCGGGCAGCGCGCACAGGCGCGTCAGGAAGTCGCCGCGCGCCGCCAGCAGCACGTGGACTCCCGCCGACGGCAGGGCGAGCTCTCCGAGGAGCCGGGCGAAGTGCGCCGCCTGGCCCGGCTCGGAGAGGGTGAGGAGCTCCTCGAGCTGGTCGATGAAGAGCAGCAGGCCCCGCCCTCGCGAGTGCGCCTCGCGCAGCGCCTGCCCGAGCCAGGCTGGCCTGCCCGCGAGCGCGGTGACGAGCTCCGCCTCCCTGCGTCCGAGCACGGGCGCGAGCGCGGCGGCCAGGGCCTCGAGCGGGCGGTGACCGGGCCACAGCGAGAGGGTGACCTGCTCACGGCCCTCGTCCAGGGCGCCCGCGGCCACGCGGGGCAGCACGCCCGCGCGGCACAGCGACGACTTGCCGGCCCCGGAGTCTCCGGCCACGAGGACCAGGGGTCGGGAGCGGAGGCGCTCCAGCACGGCGCCGATGTCTGCCTCGCGTCCGAAGAAGAGCGACCGGTGCTCGGCCTCGAAGGGCTCCAGGCCCCGGTAGGGATTGCCGACGCTCAGCGGCGCGGGTGCGCAGAGGCGCTCGAGCCGCTCCAAGGCCTCGCAGAGGGCCTCGGCCGAGACGAAGCGCTCCAGTGGATTGGCCGCGAGGCACCGGGTGATGAGCGCGGCGAAGTCCGGGTCGATATCCGGCCCGAGCGCGGCGCGAGGGGGCGCCTCCGACCCGGCAGGCGCGCGACGGGGGACCTCGCCCGTGCACAGCTCGTGGAGGATGAGGCCCAGGGCGTAGATGTCGCTTCGAGGCGTCGCCGGAGCACCCGCGAGCAGCTCGGGCGCCATGTAGGGCACCGTGCCGGCGACGAAGCGCGAGCCAGACGCCGGGGCCGCTTCCGCCTCGAAGCGCTCGGCCAGGCCGAAGTCGAGCAGCTTCACCTCCCCTTCCCGGGTGACCAGGGCGTTGGAGGGTTTGAGGTCGCGGTGGAGCACGCCCTGGCGATGCGCCGCCGAGAGCCCGCGGGCCAGGCCGACGCCCAGGGAAAGGACGCGGCGCCACGGCACCGGCAGGGGCAATTCCGCGAGGCTCTGGCCGACGACGTACTCGGAGACGATGTACGGGCGGCCGTCCACCTCTCCCACGCTGAAGACATTGACGATGTTGGCGTGTTGCACGCGCGCGAGGGCCCGGGCCTCGGTCGCGAAGTTCTCACGGACCCAGGCGTCGGGCTGGCTCGCGGCCATGAACTTCACCGCCACGCGCCGATCCAACGAGGTGTCGTGCGCCAGGAAGACGACGCCCATGCCCCCACGGCCGATGGGCCCTTCGAGGCGGAACTCGTCAAACGCGTCGGGAGGTGTCCAGGACAGCCCCGGCTCCCGCGAGGCGGCATCCGACTCGGGGGCTGCCGCGACTGCGTCCCCCGTGTGTTGGATTCCGGGCGTAAAGGTGACCAGGAGGGTCCGGCATTCATTGCACCCGGCCGCGTGCCGATGGACGCGGCAAAGCTCCTCGTCCGGCAGCCGGCCCTCCAGGAGGTCTACCAGGACCTCGTCCGACAGGCAGCTGGAGGTGGGCGGACACATGGGGTGGGGAGTGTTCACGTGGGCGATGGGTAGTTGCTATTCAATGGCACTCATTGGAGCGTTGGACGAGCCCCGTAGTATTGGATCCACATGGAACAGGTCCCCGAGCTGGTCGCAACGTTTCTCGCGCATACCTCGACGCGCTTCGCGCCTCCCACGGCGGCGGAGGCCGCGGCGCTCGACGCGCTGCTGCGCCGTGCCTGGGAGGAGTCTCGCGCGCAGTGGCCCACCGTGACGCTCCCCGTCACGCAGTTCGTGCGTCACCTCGCCGAGCGGCTGCCCAAGGTGAGTCCCGACAGCCCCATCGCGCCGCTCCTCGAAAGTCTGTCCCTGGCGGATCTCTACCTTGCATGTGCATGTCTTCAGGGCATGGCCTCCGCCCATGAGGCTTTCGAGCGGAACTACCTGGCCAGACTGCCAGTGAAGCTGCGGAGTCTCAGACAACCCGACGCGATGATTGACGACGTGTGCCAGATAACGCGAGTCAAGCTTCTGGTCGCCACGCCCGAGAGCCCTCCCAGGATTGGGGACTACACGGGGAAGGGCGCGCTGCTCAGCTGGGTGGTCGTCACCGCCGGGCGCATCGCCAGCAAGCTGCGAGCCGCTGAGAAGCCCGCGCCGGATGACAGCTCGGAAGAGCTGCTCCAGGTGCTGCCGGGGCAGGGAATCGACCCGGAGCTGGATGTGATGAAGCGACGCCATCACGAAGCGTTCCGGCAGGCCGTGCGCGAAGCCGCCTCCACACTGTCGGCCCACGACCGTCACCTGCTGCGCCTCCACTTCGCCAACCAGCTCACGACGTACGAGCTGGGCTCGCTCTTTCGCGTCAATCAATCGACTGTCTCTCGCTGGCTGAAGAGTGCTCGGCAGCGCGTCTATGAGGAGACCCGGAGCCGCCTGCAGGAGCGGCTGATGCTCTCCACCCCGGGCTTCAAGAGCTTCCTGGCGTTCATCGGCAGCCAGCTGGACCTGAACATCAGCCAGATATTGGAGGAGAAGGGCGGCTAGCGCTTCGGGGCCGCATACGTCAGGTTTCGCAGCAGCGCGGTCTCTGGACGCACGTCAGCGCGGCGCACCGTGCAGCGCTCCCCCGCGCCCAGCTCGACCGCAGCGCCTGTCTGGAACCGGTTGGGACACTCCTGGAGGATGGTCTCCACCGCGCGGCCGTCACGGGTGCGAGCCAGGCAGGTGGCCCCATCGGGTGCCCACGCCGCCTCGAACGAGGCCTTCGCGGGGTCCCACTCCCCCCGCTCGACCATGCCGAAGCGGTCGTAGAGGTCGATGATGGTGTTCTGGTGCGTGTGGCTCTGGCCATTGCCGCAATAGTCCGCGCGCGCCATGCGGGTGCAGGCCTGATGCAAATCGGCCAGCGACCTTCCGTCGCGGCGGGCCCAGGGCTTGTAGCCCCAGGTGATGCACTTGGTGATGGCGCCGTTCTCACAGGCGAAGGTGAGCTTGCCCGGGGCCTCCTGGTGGGCGCCGCTCGCGTCCCAGACCCCGCTCACCGCGAGGGCGCGGGGGTCGGGCACGAGGTCCAGGGCGACACAGGGGTTCTCCCACTCCTGGGCCACCCCGTTCCAGGCCTCGATGCGGTAGAAGACCACGCCGGAGTCCTCGGGAGAGGGCTCTGCGCCGCAGATGGCCACCTCCACGGGCTTGCCGTCGCTGGAGGTACCCTGGAGCACGGTGCCAACGACGCCGCCGGTGGCCGCCCCTGCATCCGGGCCGCACGAGGCCACCAGGTGCCCGCCGTCGAGCCGCAGGGCCTTCACCCCATCCACCGCCTGCCGCAGGGGCGCGAGGTCGGCCGAGACGAGCACGCTGCTGCGCTCCGGTGCCACCTTCTCGGTGTTCCAGTCCCGCTTGGTGCCCCACAGCATCGTTCCCTGGGGCCTGCCATTGCGGTGGGCGGACTGGGACTGGCACCGGCGCGCATAGCGCTCGGCGGCGGACAGCACGACCGCGGAAGTGGAAGGCGAGGGCTTCGGGGCGGCGGGAGCGGTGGCCCAGGCCGCCGCGGGGAGCTGAAGGAACAGGCAGACGAGCAGGGACTTCTTCATCGCTTTCTCTCCGGTGGGTTCACCGGGCCGGACAGGTGACCCGTAACGGTAGAGAGCCAGGGAGGGGGCGAATCATGCACGGAATTCGTCGGGCGCCTCACCGGCGGCGCAGGTCGCGGATTCCCTGCATGGTTTTCCACCTCAGTGGCTCCTTCCCTACGTGGAGCGGGCACCGGGTATTCCATCACCCGCTCCAGGAACGGAAACGTATGATCTGCTACCTCGACTCTCTCGGTCTTCACGCCCTGCTCGACCTGCTGCGTGCAAGGCTGATGGCGAGCCAGGACCGCAACCCGACACGCGAGTCCTGAGCCCAAGACGTGGGGACAATGAAACGCATATCCGGATGGATGACGGTGGTCATGCTCTGCTTCGCGCCAGGAGCGGCGATAGCGGAGGAGTCGAGGGATGCGAAGCTGCTGGAAGCGCAGGCAGCTTTTGACGAGGCGACGCAGCTCAAGGATGCAGGTCATTACTCCGAGGCCATTGCACGGGCTCAGCATGCGCTCGCGCTGAGGGAGGCCGCGCTCGGGGGCATGCATCCAGACGTCGCCAACTGTTTGAATCAGGTGGGTGACCTGTATCGGCGGCAAGGGGACCTGGAACACGCAGAGCCCCTGCTTCAACGCGCGCTCGCCATCCGGGAGGCGCCCCCCGGTGCTCCCCCCCTCGACGTCGCCCAGACACTCAACGACCTGGCGAACCTCTATTGGATGCAGGGGTTGTACGACCGGGCCGAGTCCCTCCACCAGCGCGCGCTCACCCTCCGGGAAGCGGCCGTCGGCAAGAACCACCCCCTCGTTGCTGACTCGCTCAACAACCTCGCCGTCCTCTACAAGGACCAGGGGTTGTACGACCGGGCCGAGCCCCTTCAACTGCGTGCGCTCGCCATCCGGGAGGCGGCTCTCGGCAAGAACCACCTCCGCGTCGCCATGTCGCTTGGAAACCTCGCCAACCTCTACGCGGACCAGGGACTGTACGACCGGGCCGAGCCCCTCCAACTGCGTGCGCTCGCCATCGATGAAGCGGCCCTCGGCGACAACCACCCCGACGTCGCCACCGACCTCAACAACCTCGCCTACCTCTACAAGGACCAGGGGTTGTACGACCGGGCCGAGCCCCTCCACCAGCGCGCGCTCGCCATCCGGGAAGCGGCCCTCGGCGACAACCACCTCGACGTCGCCCAATCGCTCAACAATCTCGCCAACCTCTACGTGAACCAGGGACTGTACGACCGGGCCGAGCCCCTCCACCAGCGCGCGCTCGCCATCCAGGAAGCGGCCCTCGGCGACAACCACCCCTTCGTCGCCAACTCGCTCGACAACCTCGCCAACCTCTACGCGGACCAGGGGTTGTATGGCCGGGCCGAGCCCCTCCACCAGCGCGCGCTCGCCATCCGGGAGGCGGCCCTCGGAAACAACCACCCCTCCGTCGCCCAGTCGCTCAACAACCTCGCCATCCTCTACGTGGGCCAGGGGTTGTATGGCCGGGCCGAGCCCCTCTACCAGCGCGCGCTCGCCATCCTGGAAGCGGCCCACGGTAACAACCACCCCCTCGTCGCCAGCGCGCTCGACAACCTCGCCATCCTCTACAAGGACCAGGGGTTGTATGACCGGGCCGAGCCCCTCCACCAGCGCGCGCTCGCCATCCGGGAGGCGCTCCTCGGCGACAACCACCCGGAAGTCGCCCAGTCGCTCGACAACCTCGCCAACCTCTACATGGACCGGGGGTTGTATGGCCGGGCCGAGCCCCTCTTGCAGCGCGCGCTCGCCATCCAGGAAGCGGCCCTCGGCGACAACCACCCCTTCGTCGCCATCTCGCTCGCCAGTCTCGCCAAGGTCTACGTGGACCGGGGGTTGTATGGCCGGGCCGAGCCTCTCTTGCAGCGCGCGCTCGCCATTCAGGAAGCGGCCCTCGGCGACAACCACCCCTTCGTCGCCCAGACGCTCAACCACCTCGCCCTGCTCCACCTGGCCCAGCATCGCCTCGACAGCGCCCTGCCGTTCTACACACGGGCCTTCGCCATTACCGAGCTGCGCCTGCGCCAGGAGGCGCTCGACTTCTCCGAGTCGCGGCTGGCCAGCTTCCTCCAATATCTGCGCGCGGACGAGCAGGTCCTCTATGCCCTGCTGCGCGCCCATGCCGAGGATGCCCGCATCCGGCGCCTGGCCCTCAGCGCGGTGCTCCTGCACAAGGGCCGGTCCGTCGAGGAGACAGCTGACATCTCCCGCACCGTCTTCCGGAGCCTGGGGGCAGCGGACCGCGACACCTTCGAGCGGCTGCGTGGACTGCGCACCCAGCGGGCCACCCTCTCACTGGCGGGCCCCGGCGCGCTCCCCCCGAAGGACTACCAACAGCGCCTCAAGAAGCTCGCCGACGAGGGCGATGCGCTCGAAGCCGACCTCGCCAGGCGCTCCGCGCCCCTGCGCGCGCTCACCGCGCTGCCCTCCCCCGCCGACATCGTCGACCGGGTCGCCGCCTCCCTTCCCCGGGATGGTGCCCTCGTCGAGCTCATCGCCTATGTGGACAACCCCCTCGTCCCCAAACCCGGCACGTCACGCGCAAAGCTTCGGGGCGAGCTTCGCTACCTGGCACTGGCGCTCTTCCCCGATGGTTCAACCCGGGCCCTGGACCTGGGCCCCGCGGCCCCCATCGACCGTGCCGCCACGCGCCTGCGTGACGCACTCGCACGCCGCGACGCTCGATTCCAGACCTCGGCTCGAGCCCTCTACCGGCTCGCCTTCCAACCCCTGCTTCCGCTGCTGGGCGGCACCCGTCGCATTCTCCTCTCTCCCGATAGCCAGCTGGGCATCGTCCCCTTTGCCGCGCTCCATGATGGCCGCCAGTTCCTGCTCGACTCCTTCGACTTCACCTACCTCACCTCCGGAAAGGACCTGCTTCCGCGTTCCCAGGACGGTCTCCCCTCGTCTTCCGTCGTCGTCCTCGCCGACCCGGACTTCCATGCGGCACCTGGAACCGCGCCACAGGCCTCCGGCAATACCTCCACGCCGGCCGAGCGCTCCGCCTTCCTCGAGCGCTTCTTCTCGACGGCGCGCGCGGCGGACCTCGCCGCCACCCCCTGGGCGCCACTGCCGGGCACCCGCCAGGAGGCCAAGGCCATCCAGCGCCTGCTGCCCCGGGCCCGGCTCTTCCTGGGCAACGAGGCCACCAAGGAGCGGCTGTTACAGCTCCCCACCCCCGGCATCCTCCATCTGGCCACCCACGGCTTCTTCCTCGAGGACGCTCCCGTGCCCAGGGGCTCCAGAGCCGTCGTCAATTTTGGCGCGCTGGGCGACGAGGCCCTCGCAGCACGTCCCCCCGACCCGTTGCTGCGCTCGGGGCTGATTCTCGCGGGCGCGGGCGCTGGGGCGCCCAACGCCGTGGACGCGACCCGGGCTCCGGCCGACAACGCGCTGGTGACGGCGCTGGAGCTGGCGGGCCTGGACCTGTGGGGGACCCAATTGGTGGTCCTGTCCGCGTGCGACACCGGACGAGGCGACGTCAAGCTGGGCCAGGGCGTGTACGGGCTGCACCGGGCCTTCCTCGTGGCGGGTGCGGAGACAGTCGTGATGAGCCTGTGGAAGGTGAGCGACGCGAAGACCGGTGCGCTCATGGAGGCCTATTACCGGAACCTGCTCGCGGGGCAGGGCCGGGCCACGGCCCTGCGCGAGGCGATGCGCGAATTGCGCCTGACCCAGGCCCATCCCCACTACTGGGCCCCCTTCATCTCGGTGGGCAGCGACGCGCCCCTTCGCGCGCTGGCGCCGCTCCCGTCTCAGGCACCTGGCTCGAAGCCCGCGGAGGCTCGATGAGGAGGAACCGCTCGGCGTGGCCGCCTGACCTGGGGCCAACGGTTCGAGCCCCGGGCTGAGACGGCCTGACGAAGTGATCCAACACGTCGAGCCGTCCCTGGCGTATCCTGGGACATTCCCGCCACTCCGGGGTCCCGCCGAAGAGCGCCATCGCGAGGAGCGGGCGCGGACGGCGTCCCCTGAAAGACCCACATGCGCGCAGCCGCCGCCCCGACCCTCTTCACGCTCGAGAGCCAACCCTCCTGGGGTCGCGCGACCCTGCTGGACGACAAGGATGGCAAGCTCATCCTCTTCTTCGAGCACGGCGGGCGGCGCGTCTTCGTCAAGTCACAGGTGAAGGGACTCCAGGCCGCCGAGCTGAGCGAGGACGAGGCCCGGACGGTGGACGCCCGGCTGCGCGGGAAGAACCCGCAGGGCGGCGCGGCGAAGAAGCCCACCAAGCCGAAGGTGGCGCGCGCCCTCGTCGCGGCCTTCCCCTCCTTCGATGCCCAGGTGCGCTGGTTCGAGACCCTCTTCCCCGGCGGCTTCGAGGGCGAGAAGTTCGTCGCCGAGGAGCGAGGCGCCCCCGAGACCAAGGGCAAGAAGGGGTACAAGACCGCGGCCATCAAGCTCGCCCAGGCGCAGCTGTCGCCCGAGCGGCTGGCGAGCGCCACGCCGGAGGAGACCTTCGAGGCCTCCAAGAAGCTGCTGGGCTTCACGAACCTCGTGTTCCCCATCGAAGGCCCCATCCCCTTCGGCTCCATGAAGGAGGAGGACCGGGCCGGCTTCGTGACGGCGCTGGGCGAGGTGCTGCACGGCACGGGCGAGTACGGGCCGCGCTTCGAGAAGTTCGCGAGCTCGGTCCACCTCCGGGACGCGACGGGCCAGGGCCGCAAGGTCACCTGGCCCCTGGCCACGCTGCTGCAGTCGCTCTACGCCCCCGCGCAGCACACCTTCGTGAAGCCCACTGCCTTCGAGCAGCAGGCGCTCGTCCTGAACCTCACGGCGGACAAGCACGCGTCCGTCACCGGCCCCAACTACGAGCGCTTCCTGGACGTGGCGCGAAAGACGTCGGAGCGGCTGGTGGCCGCGGGGCACACGCCTCGGGACCTGATGGATGTCTATTCGTTCATCTGGCGCACCCACAAAGAGAAGCCCACCGCGTAGCCGCGGAGTCGTGTCCTCGCGAGCCTCGAGGGCCGCGGCACCCGAGAGCCCCGACGGGTTCGAATCCCGTCGGGGACAACATGGGAAGCCCAGCCACGCGCGTCACCTGTCGGCGGGCAGGGTGATTCCGAAGTGCGTCTCGAGCGCCTTGTGCCAGGCGGCCGCGTCCGCGAGCGGCTCCTCGTGGCGCACGCCGTTGCGGGTGGTGAGGAGCCCGTCATCCTTGAGGGTGATGCGCCCGTCCGGAGTGACGCGAGTGCACACGCGGCGCTGCGTGAAGTGCGACTGGGGCGACGTCTGGGTGTAGTGGCTCATCTCCGCGAAGTCCCCGAGCTGGCGCGGCGTGAGGGAGACGGCGTACTCCGCCTCCCAGCCGCCCGTGGGAGACTCGCTCCAGACGACGAGCTCCCCTCCGGCCTCCGTGAGCCGGAAGCCGCGCCCGGCCTGCACCTGGACGCCCCGCTCGTCGAGGCGCAGCGGCTCCAGGAAGCAGTCCCCGAAGCCGACGTCGGCCAGCCAGCGGCCCGAGGCGTCCTCCACCAGGATGGCCACATGGGCGAAGTCGGGCCCGTAGGTGCTCGCGTCCGGCTGCGTGGCCACGCGCGCGGACAGCAGCGTCACACCGTAGCCGAGCGTCCGCAGCAGGCGCGCGAAGAGGCCGTTGAGCTCGTAGCAGATGCCGCCCCGCCGCTGGACGACGACCTTGTCGAAGAAGGCCTCCTCGTCCAACTGGAAGAGCCGCTTCCGGTGGATGTCCAGGTTCTCGAAGGGGACGGTCTGGAGGTGGGCGTGGTGGAGCGCCGCGAGCGGCATGCCCGCGGTCGCCCCGAAACGCCCCAGGTAACTCTTGGCGTCGAACATGGCGCCTGTTCTATCGCGGTCGGGCCGGCGGAGCCATGCGCCCTCCAACGGGAGCGCACCGCTCCACTCCATCAGCGCGTGGGCGGGGGGCCCGTCACCGTGGGCGGAGCGCGCAGGAAGTCCCAGGGTGGGGAGCCCGGTGCTGGCGCGGCGAGCGCAGTGGATTGCGCTCGCGGGCGCGCTGATGTTCGCCGCCAGTGATGGGCTGCTCGCCGTGAAGCACTTCGTGCGCCCACTGCCCGGCGCGAG
>NZ_JAAIYA010000129.1 GCF_010894405.1 Pyxidicoccus caerfyrddinensis | reverse complement strand
AGTTTTTTTTCGAGCACCAGCAGCGCGGCTGTCTCGGCCAGCGCCTTCTCCTTGCGGTGCAGCTCGCGCTCGAGCTCCTTCACCCGCTTCTCGGCGGCGGCCAGCCGCTTGCGCTCCTTGGCGGGCAGGGGCTCCGCAGCGGCTCCCGAGAGAGCTCCGGCGGCGGCCTGCTGCCACTCCTTCAGCTGCGCCTCGTGTAGCCCCTCGCGCCGCAGCAGCGCCCCCAACTCCTCGTCGGCAAGCTCCTGGGCCGCAGCCAGCACGCGCAACTTCTCCTGGGGCGTCCACTTCTTCGGCGCAGGGGGGAGTGCGGGCTTCTTCTCCTCGGGCGGGGGCGGCATGGCCGCTACCCTATTCGCCTCGCGCAACCACTGCGACAGCGTCGGCTGCGAGACGCCCACCTGGCGGGCCAGTGCCGCGGCGCTCACCGCTCCCGGGCCCACCATCCGCTTCACCATCTGCGCCTTGAATGCATCCGTGTACGGCACCGCGTCCTGCCTGCTCTCGCCCCCAGGGCGTCGTCAGCTCGGCACGTCAGCCGAGGCGACAACTTCCCTGACACAGGGGGCA
>NZ_JAAIYA010000128.1 GCF_010894405.1 Pyxidicoccus caerfyrddinensis | reverse complement strand
CTGGAGCAGAAGGAGAAGGACAAGACGGACACCGTGCGCGAGGCGTTCGTCTACCGGCGCGACGCGGACGACAAGCTGATGATTCTCTTCAGCCGTCCCAAGACGGAGGCCGGCAAGGGCTACCTCCGCATGGACAAGAACCTCTGGAGCTACGACCCCAACGTGGGCAAGTGGGAGCGGCGCACGGAGCGCGAGCGCATCGCCGGCACCGACAGCCGCCGCGCCGACTTCGACGAGTCCCGCCTGGCCGAGGAGTATGACCCGTCATTCGACGGCGAGGGGAAGCTGGGCAAGTACACGGCCAACATGCTGACGCTCAAGGGCAAGCAGGGCGTGGACGTGGCCTACCCCGTCATCAAGCTGTGGGTGGACAAGGACTCGACCAACGTCCTCAAGCGCGAGGAGTACGCGCTGTCCGGCCGGAAGATGCGCACCCTGCTCTACCCGCGCTGGAAGAAGCTCTTCAGCGAGTCCAAGGGCGCCGACGTCTGGTTCCCCGAGGAGATTCGCATCTACGACGAGGTGGAGAAGGCCAACTCCACCGTCATCCTCATCAAGTCCATCGACCTGCG
>NZ_JAAIYA010000127.1 GCF_010894405.1 Pyxidicoccus caerfyrddinensis | reverse complement strand
ACTACGCCCGCGTCTGGAATGACGGCCTCAACTGGTATCTGGGCGGCAGTCTGTCGGGAGAGGGTGGCGCCCGGGCCCGGTGTGTGGACGTGCCCACGGACCAGGGGTCCTGGCTTTACGGCGCCGGCGACCCGGGTGGCTTCACGGCGAACATGACCTACGACCCGGGTGGCGTGGCCTGCATGCTCACCGGCGTCGGTGGCCACTTCACGGCCAACAGCTACACCGATGGCGTGTCCATCGACTACAACGCTGGCACCCGGTACTGGGAGATGACGGTCGTCAACGGCAAGCGCGGCTGGAGCTCCTGCGTCAAGTAGTCCCTCCTCGTGAACAAGGGGGGCTGATCGAGGGGATCGCTCACGGGAGCGAGGCTCTGGGCGCCGGGCGGACGCCTCCACTCAGGGCCTCGCGAGCCGAGACGGCGATACAGGCTTGCGCGGCCCAGTAAAGCAACATGATGGCGTAGCTCGCGCCGGGCAGTGGGCGCACGAAGTGCTTCACGGCGAGCAGCCCATCACTGGCGGCGAACATCAGCGCGCCCGCGAGCGCAATCCACTGCGCTCGCCGCGCCAGCACCGGGCTCCCCACCCTGG
>NZ_JAAIYA010000126.1 GCF_010894405.1 Pyxidicoccus caerfyrddinensis | reverse complement strand
GGTGGGCGAAGGCGCCCAGGGCCGTCTCGTGGACGCGGCCCACGAGCTGCTGGAAGGTCGGGTCGCCGGACAAGTCAGTGCGCACCGCGAGGGTGTTGACGAACAGGCCGATGAGGCCCTCGAGGTCGGCGCGGTTGCGGCCGGCGATGGGGGTGCCGACGGTGACGTCGTCGTGGCCGCAGTAGCGGTGGAGCAGGACGTTGAAGGCGGCGAGCAGGACGGAGAAGAGGGTGCGCCCCTCGCTCGCGCCCAGGTCCTTCAAGGACTCGGCGAGCTGCGCGGGCAGGCAGACGGTGTGACGGGCGCCACGGGCGGAAGAGGTGGCGGGACGGGGCCTGTCACCCGGAAGCTGGAGCACGGCGTTGGGGTCCAGCCGCTGCCGCCAGTAGGAGAGCTGGGTGTCCAGCGCTTCACCCAGCAGCCACTGACGCTGCCACGAAGCGAAGCTGGCGTACTGGAGCGGCAGCGCGGGCAGGGGCGAGGAGCGTCCTGCGACGAAGGCCGCGTAGAGCTCCGACACCTCGCGCACCAGCACACCCATGGACCAGCCATCGGTGATGATGTGGTGCAGGCTCAGGAGGAGCACGTGCTCTTCGGCGGCGAGGCGGAAGA
>NZ_JAAIYA010000125.1 GCF_010894405.1 Pyxidicoccus caerfyrddinensis | reverse complement strand
GGTGGGCGAAGGCGCCCAGGGCCGTCTCGTGGACGCGGCCCACGAGCTGCTGGAAGGTCGGGTCGCCGGACAAGTCAGTGCGCACCGCGAGGGTGTTGACGAACAGGCCGATGAGGCCCTCGAGGTCTGCGCGGTTGCGGCCGGCGATGGGGGTGCCGACGGTGACGTCGTCGTGGCCGCAGTAGCGGTGGAGCAGGACGTTGAAGGCGGCGAGCAGGACGGAGAAGAGGGTGCGCCCCTCGTTCGCGCCCAGGTCCTTCAAGGACTCGGCGAGCTGCGCGGGCAGGAAGACGGTGTGACGCGCGCCACGGGCGGAAGAGGTGGCGGGACGGGGCCTGTCACCCGGAAGCTGGAGCACGGCGTTGGGGTCCAACCGCTGCCGCCAGTAGGACAGCTGGGTGTCCAGCGCTTCGCCCTGCAGCCACTGACGCTGCCACGAAGCGAAGCTGGCGTACTGGAGCGGCAGCGCGGGCAGGGGCGAGGGCCGTCCTGCGACGAAGGCCGCGTAGAGCTCCGACACCTCGCGCACCAGCACACCCATGGACCAGCCATCGGTGATGATGTGGTGCAGGCTCAGGAGGAGCACGTGCTCTTCGGCGGCGAGGCGGAAGA
>NZ_JAAIYA010000124.1 GCF_010894405.1 Pyxidicoccus caerfyrddinensis | reverse complement strand
GACTGGCCCGCTCTGTCGGTACGTCGAAGCCTCCCGGCTCCATCGCACCTGGCGAAGCCAATCCCCTGCGAGAACTTCTCTCAGCAGAAATTGAACTTACCCTTCGTATGCACTTGTCAAAGAACGCTTCCCTCAACGACAGGGAAAGAAACGTGTGGAGCTGATCGGGATCGAACCGACGACATCCAGCTTGCAAAGCTGGCGCTCTCCCAGCTGAGCTACAGCCCCGGAAAACCACCATGCTGGTTGCGCGTCCCGCATTCCGCTCCGCCCGTTGAAGAGGGAGGGAATGTGGTGGGCCTAGGTGGACTTGAACCACCGACCTCGCGCTTATCAGGCGCGCGCTCTAGCCAGCTGAGCTATAGGCCCAGGGGGCTACCGCGTCGGAAAACCCTTACAGCGTCCTTCATTCTCAAAGAGCCGAGCCGCCGTGCGGACTCGGTCCTTCAAAACCAAACAGCAAGCCCATGTATTACGACAGATTGTTATTCGGAAACGTTGACCTGGTCGACCTGACAGCCCGAAGGCTGCTGGCATCCCCTACTCGCACCGAGGTGCGTGTCGGATGCCCGGTCTCCTTAGAAAGGAGGTGATCCAGCCGCAGGTTCCCCTAC
>NZ_JAAIYA010000123.1 GCF_010894405.1 Pyxidicoccus caerfyrddinensis | reverse complement strand
GGCCGGTGCAGGTAGCCGCGCGTCACCTGCGCGCCGCCGATGAACAGCTCGCCGGGCACTCCCACGGGCACGGGCTGGAAGTCCGCGTCGAGCACGTACAGCCGCGAGTGGGCCAGGGGCCGGCCCAGCGGCACCGCCACCGGAGCGGCGCCCGGAGCCGGCGTCTCCACCGGGCCCGCGAGCACGCCCACCGTCGTCTCCGTGGGGCCGTAGTGGTTGAAGACCTCGCAGTCAGGCGCCAGCGCGCGCACCTGCTCCATCAGGGCCCACGTGGAGGACTCACCACCGAGCACCAGCTTCTTGCGAGGCAGCACATGCCGGGGCTCCGCCGCCGTGAGCAGTGCGGACAGGTGCGAGGGGACGAGCTTCACGCACTCCACCGCGTGACGCTGGAAGTACTCGGCCACGCCCTCCGGGCTGCTGGCGCGCTCCTGGGTGAGCACGTGCAGCAGGCCGCCGGTGCACAGCGCCGGGAAGAGGACGGTGTTGCCGAGGTCGGCGACGAAGGTGGACACCAGGGCGAAGCTCTTGCAGTCGGCCAGGCCCAGCCGCTCGGTGGCGGCGCGCACGTAGTGGACGAGCTGTCCGTGGGCCACGGCCACGCCCTTGGGCCGGCCGGT
>NZ_JAAIYA010000122.1 GCF_010894405.1 Pyxidicoccus caerfyrddinensis | reverse complement strand
GACTTCGCCTTCGTCAGCCGGCTGATGGAGTGGGAGGGCATCTTCTACTTCTTCGAGCACACGGACTCGGGACACACGCTGGTGCTGGGGGACAAGCCCAGCGCGCACGCGCCGCTGCCGCAAGGGCAGACGCTGCCCCTGCGCCCGCGCATGGGCAAGGAGGCGGTGGACGGGGAGTTCGTCTACGCGCTGGAGATGGTGCACCGGCTGCGTCCGGGCGCGGTGCACCTGAAGGACTTCGACTTCGAGAAGCCCGCCGTCGACATCTCCGGCAAGGGCAAGGCGACAGATGGCCTGGCCGCGCTCGAAATCTATGATTACCCGGCCGGGTACGTGGCGCCGGGGGTGGGCAAGGCGGCGGCGAGCGTGCGCGCGGAGGCCGCGGGAGTGGGGAGCCGCACGCTGACGGGCGAGGCGATTGCGCCGCGGCTGACGCCTGGGTACGTGCTGGAGTTGGACGCGGCGGAGGACGGCACCTTCGCGGGCGAGTACGTCATCACGGAGGTGGTGCACTCGGGCGTGCAGCCGGACGTGTCGGGAGGCAGCGAGTCGTTGCAGGGCCTGTACCGCAACCAGTTCCACCTGCTGCCCAAGGCGGTGCCCTTCCGGCCGCGCCGGCTGACGCCGCTGCCGCAGATTGCCGGCCCGCAGACGGC
>NZ_JAAIYA010000121.1 GCF_010894405.1 Pyxidicoccus caerfyrddinensis | reverse complement strand
CGGCCGGTGCTGCCCGAGGTGAAGAGGACATAGGCGAGGTTGTCCGCGGACACCTCGCACGGCGGCGCATCCTCGCGCCCGGCCGCGAGCTGCCCGGCCTCCGTGTCCATCAACACCTGCCGGACGGAAGTGCCCGTGAAGGCGTCCGCATGGCGTGACTGCGTTACCACCACCGGGGCAGCGACTTCTTCCACCAGCGTCTGAAGGCGAAGGGCGGGCTGTGCCGGGTCCAGCGGGACGTAGGCAGCGCCGGCCTTCCAGATGCCCAGCAGCGCCACCACCGTGTCCACGGAGCGCTCCAGGCACAGGGCCACGCACATGTCGGGGCCCACGCCCAGCGAGCGCAAGTGCCAGGCCAGTTGGTTGGCGCGGGTGTCCAGCTCCCCGTAGGTGAGCACCTGCTCCTCGCAGGCCACCGCGGGCCTGGACGGGTGGCGCGCGGCCTGCGCCTCGATGAGCGCGTGCAGCGGGCCATCAACCGTGAAGGACGCCGGGGCGGTGTTGAACGCCTCGAGCACCTGGTGGCGCTCGGCGTCGCGCAGCAGGGACAGCTCGCCGACGTGGGCCTCGGGCGAGGAGACCGCGGACTCCAGTAGCGTGGCGAAGTGCTCCAACAGGCGGGAGACGGTGGACCGCTCGAACAGGTCCGTGCGGTAGGCCAGCGTGCCGGACAGTCCGTCCGGCGTC
>NZ_JAAIYA010000120.1 GCF_010894405.1 Pyxidicoccus caerfyrddinensis | reverse complement strand
TGCTGGTGAAGCACGGCGTGACGACGCTGCACCTCACCGCCGGCCTCTTCACCCAGGTGGTCGACAACAACTTCCCGGCCCTGCGCGGCGTGAAGCAACTGCTCACCGGTGGCGATGTCGTGAGCGCGCCGCATGTCCGCCGCGTGCTCGAAGAGCTGCGCATCCCCGTCACGGCCTGCTACGGCCCCACGGAAACGACGCTGTTTGCCTCCACCCACCGCATGACCTCGGTGGAGCACGTGGGCTCCTCCGTGCCCATTGGCCGTCCCATCGGCAATACGCAGGTGTACGTGCTGGATGCGCACGGTCAGCCAGTGCCCGCTGGCGTCGTCGGTGAGCTGTTCATCGGCGGCGACGGCGTGGCCCGTGGCTACGTGGAGCAGCCCGCCCTCACCTCCGAGCGATTCGTCCCCGACTCCTTCTCAGGTGTTCCGGGTGCCCGCCTCTACCGCACGGGCGACCTGGCCCGCTGGCGGGGTGACGGCGTGCTGGAGTTCCTTGGCCGCGCGGATGCGCAGGTGAAGGTGCGCGGCTACCGCATCGAACTCGCTGAAGTCGAAGCAGCCCTGCTGGCCTTCGACAACGTCGGTCAGGCCGTGGCCCTGGTGCGTGAAGACGTGCCCGGCGACAAGCGCCTCGTCGGCTACGTCGCCGCTCCCGAGTCGCTCGACATGGCCGCGCTGCGTGCCGCGCTCAAGCAACGGCTGCCCGAGTACATG
>NZ_JAAIYA010000011.1 GCF_010894405.1 Pyxidicoccus caerfyrddinensis | reverse complement strand
CAGCAGCCAGCGCCACCCGCGCGACTCGCACAGGCGAGTGACTGAGGGTTGCAGTAGCCATACCCGCATAACCCACGCCAGCCCGCCTGCTACTCCCTTCTCTCTGGTGGGGTCGAGACAGAGCCAACGTTCCTTCCGCGGGACGGGCGCCCGCCCGGGGAGAGCGGCGCGTCCTGAATCAGGCCCCTCGCGCCTCGACTGAACCATCCAACGTGGGCGGCTCATTGCGCGCCGAGGACGCGAGCTCCGCGAGGATGCGCACCGCCTCGCGCGCCGCCGACTCGGGCCGCACGCTCGTGTCGGAGATGCCGGCAATCAGCCGCGTGATGTCGTGGTCCACCCTGCCCTGCCGGCCCCAGGCCCGCGCGGACGGCGCGCTCAGGTACGCGGAGAAGGCATGGTGCCCGGAGCCCGGCCGCTCGCCGATGACGTGCACCAACGCTCGCGGCGCTGACTTCTCCGAGTCCCCGAACAGCAGCTCCCCCACCTGATAGCCCGCGCGCACGCGGCCGTACTTCACCACCAGGTGCTCGGGCGCCACGTGCCAGCCCGCCGCCACCAGCTCGCGCCGCAGCTCGGCCAGGAACGGCTTCAGGTGTCCCTCGTCCATCAGCGAGCGCGCATCCAGTCCATCCGAGATGACAATCTGCGCGTCCCACTGCCCTGCATGCCGCAGCCGCAGCATCCGCACCGCCAGCTCGGACGCCGAGTCCAGCCGCTCGCCCGACGGCGGATGCAGGATGTAGTCGCGCCGGTCCTCCGAGCACGTCCGCAGGGCCACCGCGTCGGCAAGCTGCGCCACCGTCACCTCGGACAGCTCCGACCAGATGCCCGCCTTCGCGTCCTCGTACAACGCGCGCAGCTCCCGCTCCAGCGACGGCTCCAGCTCGTACGTCCGCGCCCCGTGCCCCACCGCCAGCGGCACGCTGCGCTCACGCACCGCCGCCATCTCCCGCTTCGCCTCCGCGAGCACCTCCGCGTCAGTGCGCGTGTCCCCCTTGCGCCGCCGGTACTGGAGGTACACCCACGCCGGGTCGCCGAAGTGCTCCGTGGGCCGGCCCTGCACGTCGATGACGCCCAGCTCCTGGAAGAAGGCCCACATCCGGTCATCCACCTTGAGGCCGAACTTCTCCCGCAGCCGGACGTGGTCCTGGAACGCCGTCGTCAGGTAGCTGAGCATCGGGTCGTTCCGCGTGGGCAGCGCCATGAGGTAGCCCGGGCCCGCCGGGGCCACCTGCTCCAGGCACCAGCCCAAATCATCCAGCGTCACGTCCATGTGCAGCGTCGAGCACACGTCCAGGCCAATCATCAGCCCGTGCAGCTTGCCCATGACGATGTCTTCCAGGCAGCAGCGCACGAGCTGCTCGCGCGTGCGGAACACCTCCGGCCCGATGAAGCCCGCCACGTCATTCACGTGCACCCACGGCTCCTGCGTCCGCCCCGCCCCGAGCTGCGCCGTCGCCACGCGCGCCTTCAGCGCCCGCGCGAAGCCGTACTTGCGCGACTCGTGGATGAGCATGTCGCAGCCGTGGTGGTGTCCGTTCGTCGCGTCCGCGCCCTGCCCCGTCTCGAAGTACAGGCCGAACTTCCCGGTGCGGCTCGCCGCGTGCGCCAGCATCTTCTCAATCGTCACGTCGAAGGTGCGGTTGGAGGCCTCGTTGCCCGCGAGGCTCTGGAACCAGATGCCGGTGGTGCCCGGCTGCCGCGCCTCCACCTGCGCCTGCACGTCGATGTGCGAGAGCACGCAGTGGGGCATCACCTCCGCCAGCCCGAAGGTGACGAGGATGTCGTGCAGCGCCGACTCCACCGCCGCCACGGACGCGGGCACCGAGGACACCGGGTTGGTGCCCAGCACCACGTCCCCCACCGCGAAGGACCAGCCGTTGAAGACCTGCCAGCGGATGTCGTCCGGGTGGTCCGTGGGCGAGTTGGGCTGGAGGCGAGCCCCCAGGTAGCCCTTCGCGCCCAGCTTGCTGCCGGGCAGCGGGTGGTAGATGCGCGCCCCCACCGCCGTCAGCTCCGCGTCGCTCATCAGCTTCACGACACAGGCGATGACGTCACTGCCCAGCCCGCCGAGGATGTCGTGCACCTGCGCCTCGGGCGCGGTGAGCAGGAAGTGCTTCAGCTGCCCCAGCGTCCACTCGGAGAGGTGGGGCAGCAGCTCCCCGTCCAGCCCTTCGAGCATGAAGGCATGCAGCCGGTCCTCGAAGGGAGGATGCGAGTGGATGGCGCCCAGCTTCGTGCGAGCCAGCAGCGCGCGGGCATTCGCGCGGGACGTCTCGTCCGCGGCGGCGATGCCGATGGCCGCGTCGCCCTCCTTGAACGCGTTGGCCGCGCCAAGCAGCTGCTGGTAGAGGCGCGAATCGAAGGAACCCAGAACCCGGTGGATGTAGCCGAAGACGTCCTCGCCGGTGAGGACGTCGCGAAGGCTCACGCTCATGGCGCGGGACAATGTATCCGCCGAGCCAATCGGGAAGCCACGCACGCGTGGCGTTGTCGTCTTCGTGACGCCCGCCGGGCCGCTCCGTATTCGTGGAACAGGTTCGTTGCTGTCCCAAGCGCCCGCGCTACTCGTCGAGCAGCTCGGACCAGAAGCCCACCAGACGCCAGGCATCTCCCACCCCTGCCTGCCCGTCGACCTCCGCGTGGGAGATGAGCGGCGTGGCCAGGGCATGCACCTCCGTATGGGGCCGCAGCGCCTTCGCGAGCAGCGCGGCCTCCATGGCGGGAATCACCGTGTCCCCCTCCCCGTGCAGCAGGAAGACGGGCGTGGACGGCGGCGGCGAGCGCTCGGGTGACAGCGCCGGGTCCGCGGCGAAGGTCTTCACGAACGGCAGCAGCAGCGGCCCCAGCGCCGCCACGTTGCGCGTGTTGACGTGCTTCATCAGCGTGGCGGCCGGCTCGGGCATCTCCGCCTGGAGCGTCCGCGCCCGGGCGAAGGTCTGCTCCGCCAGGGCCTTGTCGGTGAGCGTCAGGTGCGAGGCGCGCAGGAAGGTGCGGATGCCCGCGCGCAGCGGCTCCACCTGCTCGGGCGGCACCAGCCGGTCCGCCACGTTGAGCAGGATGACCACCACCCCGTAGTCGTGCGGCGCCATCCGGCTGCCGTCCGGGAGCACGCCGGTGCACAGGAAGGCCAGCACGCGCGGAAGGTCCCCGTGCCCGCCGAACGACAGCGTCGCCGCCACCTTCCCCTTCAGCGCCGGCCGCCCCGAGGCCACCACGGACAGCCCGCCGGAGAAGCTGATGCCGAACAGGTCCACCTTCCCGTCGGGCGCCAGGTCCTTCTGGGACGCGGCCCACGCGGCGGCGTCCTCGATGATGTCCGCCAGGCGCGGGGTGATTTCGTAGCGCAGCAGGTCCGGGGGCTCGGGGGTGAGCACCGCCTGCCCGCCCATGGCCAGGTCTTCGGCCAGCTTCACCAGGCGCGGCTCGTCGATGCCGTCCGCGTGCACGCCCGAGGTGAGCACCACCGTGCGCTCCACCCGCCCCTCCAGGGGACGGTACAGCCGGGCGCGCACCGGGCCGTGGCGCGTGGGCACGCGCAAGTCGCTCACGTCGAAGGGCACCGTGCGCCAGCGCGCGAGCGCCTCGGCCATGTCGCCCTGCATCCCCGCGGCGCGCAGCACGAAGGACAGGCCGCGCAGCCGGTCCGGCCCCGCCCACAGCGCCAGGGCCAGCAGCGCCGCCAGCGACGCGGCCAGCGCCCTGCGGCCGGGGCGACTCACTGGAGCAGGTGCTCGACGAACGTGCACAGGCCCTCGCGCTCGAAGGGCTTCTCCAGCAGCCCGCGGGAGTGGCGGCCCACGAACTCGCGCGCCTGCGGCGTGAAGGCGCCGCCCGTCATCAGCCCGGTGCGCAGCACCAGGTCCGGCGCCATCCGCTCCAGCTCCACCACGAAGTCCATTCCGCTCATGCCCGGCATCATCAAGTCACAGAGGATGGCGTCGAACCGCTCGCCGTCCGAGAGCAACTGGAGCGCCTCGCGCGCGCCCTGCACGGCGCGGACCTCGTACACGTCGCGCACCAGCCGGCTCACCGAGCTGCCCACGGAGGGCTCGTCGTCGATGAGCAGCAGCCGCCGGCGGGGCATCACCGGGCGCGGTGCTCGCTGCCTCGCGCCCGTGACGGTGTTCGTGACGGTGCTCATGACCGGGGTCGCGCCCGTGCTCGCACCCGGGGCCGCCACGTCCGCGACGGAGGCGGGCAGCACCACGCGGAACGAGCTGCCCCGGCCCGGCGTGCTGGAGACGTCGATGCGCCCGCCCATGGCCTGCACGAGGGTGAGGCAGATGGACAGCCCCAGCCCGGTGCCCTCGCCCACGGGCTTGGTGGTGAAGAAGGGGTCGAAGATGCGGCGCTGCACCTCGGGCGAAATGCCGTGCCCGTTGTCCGCCACCTCCAGCTCCACCTGGCCGGGGCGGCCGGGGCGCAGGGACACGCGCACCTCGTTCTCTTCCGCGGGCCGCTCCGGCAACGCCTGCAGCGCATTCACCAGCAGGTTGACGACGACCTGGCTCAGCCGCACGTCGTTGCCATGGACGCGCGGCACGGGATGCAGCGTGCACACCAGCCGGGCGCGGTGCGACAGCTCGTTGCGCACCAGCCGGAGCGCGCTGTCCACCACGCGCGACACGTCCACCGGTGCGAGCCGGTCCTCGTCCGCGCGGGCGAAGGTGCGCAGGTCACGGACGATGGAGACCACCCTCCCGGCGCCCTCCTCCGCCTCGGCCACCACCTCGCGCAGCTCCGGGAGCGTGTCCGGGGACAGCGCGGCCTGGGACAGGCGATCCTTCAGGAAGGAGAGATTGGAGCAGACGTAGGCCAGCGGGTTGTTGATTTCGTGCGCGACGCCGGCGGCCAGCGTGCCCACGGACGCCATGCGCTCGGCCACCATGAGCTGGGACTCCAGCCGCTTGCGGTCCGTGACGTCGCGGATGACGCCGACGAGGAAGCCCTCGCCGTCCGCGCCGGTGAAGGTCCCCTTCTTCGTCCTGATGATGCGCGTCTGGCCCGCGCGGTTGGTGTGCGTCTCCTCGTTCTCGTCGGCGTGCCCGGAGCGGAAGACCTGCTCGTCCTTGCGCCAGAAGACGTCCGCCTCCTGGGAGGGGACGAAGTCATAGTCCGAGCGGCCCAGCAGCTCGCCAGGGGTGGAGCCCATGAACTCGCAGAAGGCGCTGTTGACGGCGACGAAGCGGTGCTGCCGGTCCTTGATGAGGATGGGGTCTGGCACCGCGTCCAGCGCGCTGCGTAGGAAGTCCGCGGTGCGGCGCATCGCCTGGGCATCCACCGCGGCGCGCTCCACCTGGAGCCGTCGCTGCAAGGCCACCAGCCGCGCGCCCCAGGACGAGCCCGGCGGGGCCACGCACTCGTCGGCGCCGGCCAGGGCCAGCGCCTCGGCCTGCGCGGGAGGCCGCGGCGTCAGCACCACGAACTGCGTGCGCGAGGGCTCGCGGGACTCATCCAGCCGCCGGCACCAGGCGGCGACCTCTTCCAGCGGGCCGCCGTCGTCCCAGGCCACGAGCAACCCCTCCGTCACTGAGCCGGGAGCCAGGGCGTCGGACACGCGCAGCACATGACAGGTGCGGCCCGCGTCGGACGCGCGCAGCCCCTGCTCGATTTCTTCCGCCACCGCGAAAGGCACCGCTACCAGCGTCGCGTGCAATCCTGTCGCTCCCCGGCCCCGAACAGGGCCTGTGTCCGGTATGCAAGATCCGGGGCCACGGAGTGATTGCAGCGCTCCGGGGCAAAACGGTCAACGTCGCTGGGACACCGACACGCCGTTGACTCGTGGCCGGGTGGCCCCAGGGACCCGCCGGGTCGCCGTTGCCACCACACGGGGGCCTACGCCGCAGGCGGACAGGAGGGGGCAGCGGGCGCAGTTCTCCGGCACCGGCTGGGCGGGACACGCACCGCTCATGCCGTAGTGGCACAGGGCGAAGTCGTAGCGGACGGGGTCCGCGGCATCGAGGGCGCGCAGGGACGCGGTGACTTCCTCCGCGGTGCGCCACGTGAGGTCCTTGCGCCGGGTGAGGCCCAGGTGCTGGGAGATGCGGCCGATGTGGGTGTCCAGCGGGATGAGGAGCGTGGCGGGAGGCACGCGCTTCCAGATGCCGAAGTCCACCGCGTCCGGGCCGCGCACCATCCACCGGAGGAAGAGGTTGAGGCGCTTGGCGGCCCCCGCGCCCAGGGGCGAGGGCAGCAGGTGGTGCAGGCCACGCTCCGGGCCCAGGGCGGCGCGCAGCTCCTCCATGGGGACCTGGCGCAGGCCGGTGGTGAAGGCATCGAGCGCGCCGTGCAGCGTGCCGCGCGCTTCGAGCCCCTGGACGAAGAGGGCCTCGAGGCTGCCGTGCGCGCGCAGCACGCGGCCCATGCCGAGCAGCAGCACGGCGACGTCGGTGCCCACGTTGAAGCGGTAGACGAAGCCGGAGAGCAGCGCGGCGGCGCCGGGCACGTCGAGCGCGCGGACGAAGGAGGCGGGAGAAGGCCCCATGCGATTCAGGAGCGCGTCCACCTTGGGGCGGAACAGGTCCGCGCGTCCGTAGGCGAGGGCGGCGGCGAGCAGCGCGCTGACCTCGATGTCTCGCGGGTCCGTGTAGCGGTGGGGGAACTCCACCGGGTCGAAGCCGATGCGGGCACGTGCATCCGTGGAGGCCAGGAAGGCTTCCAGCCTCGGGCGCAGGTGCTCGGCCGCCCGGGCGCTCAGCCCGCTGTCACGGCCCGTGCGCTTCGATGCGCGCGCTGTCACGTCGGAGACTCCCAAATGCAACTGGAACGGCGGCCGGAGGGCCGGGCTTCCCGACTCTGGCCGGTGACGGGAGCGGAGGCAATGCGCTGGTACGCGCCGCGACCCTCGAGAATGCGGCCCCACGAACCCGCGCCCCGCATCCACTTATCCTGTTATTTCTAGTAAATCAGGATGGAGTATCGAGGACTGGAGGTCTTTGCATGAAGGCGCGCTGGACGTGGGTGCTGCTGTTCTCGCTCCTGATCGGTTGCGGCGGGCCGACGCGCGTCGTGCGACTGAATCCTGATGGCGGCGAGCCCATCATCCGTCCCCTACCCTCCCGTTCCACCCCCGTGGAAGTCACAGCGGATGCGTTGAGCCAGGCCCTCGCAATGCTGGTGCTGGACGTGCCGCTATCGGTGCGGCCGGCGCAGACAGGCCGGCTGTTGCTGGCCTCTACCTCCGAGGAGTGGGGACATGTCGACCGAGGACTCCAGTCCTCGCTCCGAAAGGACTACGGCCGCTGGTGCAAGCAACACGAGGCTCGGGGCGACTGCCTGTCCCTGCTCGAGGATGGGCTCGGGTTCGACGACTTCGATCGGCTGCGTATCTCGGTTGCCTTCGCGCTGGAGCCGGGGTGGGAAGGCATCACAGAAGCAGTGCGGGAGGTGGCCGATGCGAGGGTGCTCAAAGCCATGATTGTTTCCTCCATGGCCGCCTATGTGCTGCTGCTGGCCGCGCCCGAGCCCGTGATTACCAAGGGAGTGACGCTGGTGCTCACCGCGTACATGGTGGCGTACCTGGGAGCGGGACCGTTCCTGGACCTGGTGTGGGCGTGCATGAACCTGAGAGCGGAGACGCGGCAGGCCACCACGTTCACCGCGCTGGAAGAAGCAGGTGCGCGCTTCGGGAGGGTGGTGGGCAGGAACGGCGCGCGCGTCACCATCATGCTCGTGACGGCCGCGCTGGGCGGCAAGGCGGCGGGATTGGCGGCGCGTGGGCCCGGGCTCCCGGGCTTCGTGCAGGCGGCCGCGGCCGCGGAAGCGGACCTGGGTCTCGTCCTGCCTGCCGTGTCCGGAGTGAGGGGCATCGCCGTGAACGGAAACGGGCTGGTCATCGGCCTGGCACCGGGCGCGGTGGCCATGAGCGTGAGCTCCGGAGGAGGACGCCCCCCACCGGGGCGCTACACGACGTACCGCTCCGTGGATGCCTCCGGCAGGACCCAGTACGCGGGACTCACGAACGACCTGGCACGGCGTGCGGCGGAGCACCTGCGGGGCAAGGGAATCCAGATCGAGAAGCTCCTGGGCAACCTTTCCAGAGAGGACGCACGCGCTGTCGAGCAGGCGCTGATCGAACTCCATGGCCTGCGGAAGAATGGAGGCACCCTGCTCAACGAGATCAACAGCATTGCCCCTTCGAATCCCAAGTACGCGGACCTGCTTCGCAGGGGCCTGCAGCTCCTCGAGTCCATCGGCTACAACGGGGGCTGACCATGAGCACCTCTCGCTCCCGAGCGCGTCCGGGCGACATCCTCGAGGTGAACACGCCTCGGGGCCTGGCGTATCTGCAATACACGGCAAGGCACCCGGACTTTGGCGATACGGTTCGGGTGCTGCCCGGTCTCCACGCCATACGCCCCCGCGAATGGACGGAGCCGCGCGAGCAGGCCGGGTACTTCGCGTTCTATCCCGTGGGCGCCGCCCTCCGGCAGGGCCTGGTGGAGGTCGTCGGCAACCGTCCCATCCCTCAAGGGCATGAGCTGCCCGCGGCCTTGCGCCGTCCAGGGGCACGAAGCCAGGACGGAAGAGTCCTCGCCTGGATGGTGTGGAATGGAGAGGAAGAAGTCCTCAAGGCCGAGCTCTCCCCCGCCGAACGACAGCTGCCCATTGGTGCCATCTGGAACCACGAGATGCTGGTCCTTCGCCTCACGACGCAGTGGCATCCCGCGCAGGAGGCATGAAGCAGCCATGATGGAAGAGGAGCTCGCATTGCAGGAGGTCCTCCGGGCCACTGCCTCACCGGACGCACCGCACTGCTTCCAGCACTATCTCTATTTCACGTCCAGCGACGTCGGAGACACGGTCGCGGCGCAGCTACGAGAACGGGGCTTCACGGTCGAGAGTCGACCCGGAGCGGACGGCGTGCACTGGCTCGTCCTCGCCTCGCACTTCATCCGGCCAGAGCGACAAGCGGTGGAGGCCGCGCGCATGTCACTGGAACAGCTCGCGCGTGAGCACGCGGGAGAGTACGACGGCTGGGAAGCCTCCCTCGCGACGACGTCCACTCCCACCTGATACCGGGCCCCCCTCCCTCCCGGCGGGAGGAAGGGGGAGCCGGCTACAGACTACTGGACCGCGAAGATGAGGTCGTCGTGGTCGTTGTAGGACCCCGAGACGCACGAGGCCACGCTCCCGTTGTAGCGGAAGACCGCGCGCACGGCCTGCACGGTGCCCGTGGGCAGCGTGTAGTTCGCCGACAGCGTCCGGATGCCCGTGCCCGGAGGCGTAATCGTCGTGATGAACGTCCACGTCGGGCTGGCTGCGTTCGCCGTGTAGTACAGGTCCAGCTTGTCCGCCGTGGTGGAGTAGACGTAGACGGTCGCGTCGATCTTCACCGTCTTGCCCGCGGCGAACGACGTCCCGTCCAGCGTGGACACCTTGAGGCGGTCGTTGGACTCGTCCACGTGGTACGAGCCGGACAGGCCGTCCGCGCACGAGCTGTTGATGGTGTTGGGCATGTTGACCTCGGGCCCCATGCCGCCGCGGCCGTTGAGCAGCGTGCCGGAGTCGCACGAGGCCGACACGGAGAAGCACCGGGGCGCCTTCAGCGCCGAGTCATAGCCCGCGCCGCTCGTGGTGTTGCTCACCGTCACCGTCACGGCGGAGCTCGTCGTGGTGTTGCCGAACGCGTCGTACGCCTTCGCCGCGATGCTGTGGCTGCCATTGGCCGTGGAGGAGCTGTTCCACGCGTAGCTGTACGGCGACGCCGTCGCCGTGCCCGCGACCGCGCCGTCCACCAGGAACTCCACCTTGCTGATGCCCGACGCGTCCGAGGCGTTCGCCGACAGCGTCGCCGTGCCCGTCAGCGTGGCGCCCGCCGTCGGAGCCGTGAGGGCCACCGTCGGAGGCGTGGTGTCCGACACCGTCAGCGTGCCCTTGGCCAGCTCGGCCACGTACACGGAAGCAACCTTCGCGAACTTCAGCGCGTGCGTCGCCATGCCGGCGCTGCGCGCCAGCGTGTCGTTCACCGTGTGGATGTACGGGTTGTACTGGCTCATCAGCGCCTCGAACGGAATCGAGGCCGCGTAGCCCGCGTTCGTCCACGAGGCGTGGTCCGAGCACGCGTAGCCGCACGAGGACGTCGTCTTGGTGAGCGTGGGCAGGTACGTCGTCATCAGGCCGGTGATGAACGTGTTCTGCGCGGCGTTCGTGTAGTCCGTCATCAGGACCACGTCCCAGCTCGAGCCCTGGTAGTTCGTCATGTCCAGCTGCATCACGCCGATGACGTTGGCGGCGGCGGCCTTGTGCGCGTTGGCGATTTCCTTGGAGCCCACCAGGCCCACTTCCTCGGCGGCGTAGGCCATGAACTTCACCGTCTTCGCCGGGCGGTAGCCCTGGAGCATCATCACGCGGATGACCTCGGTGAGGGTGGCGACGCCGGATGCGTCATCATCCGCGCCCGGAGCGTTGCTCGTCGGGGAGCTGGTGGAGTCCATGTGTGCGCCCAGGACGACGATTTCCGACGGCTGCGCGGTGCCGGTAATCGTCATCACGACGGACGGCATCACCGTGCCGGTATGGGTCTGGAGCGCGACCGTCACGTCGCTGCGGCTGCCCGCGTAGGTCTGCCACTGCGTCTTCACCCAGTTGGCCGCCGTGGCGGCCGTCGTCGACGTGTGGTAGCGCGTCGCGTAGGCCGTCGACAGCTGGGTGATGGTGCTCCGGATGTTGGTCTCCTGCACCGCGTTCGCCAGGCCGTTGGCCACGGTGGGGTTGTCCGTCGTGTACGTCACCGCGAGCGACGTCATGCCCTTCACCGAATCTCCGCCACCCAGCGCCGCCAGCGCCGCCTCCTCCGACTCATGGGCGATGAAGCCGCCACAGCGGTGGGCCTTCTCGTGCATCATCCGGGAGATGGTGTTGAGCTGGGACTCGCGCACGCGAAGCGCGGTGACCTCGCCCTTCTGGCCCGCCAACGTCGGCGCCACGAGGCCCGCGCCCGCGAGCGCCGCGTTCACGTGCTCCAGGGCGTCCGTGCCGATGGTGATGTAGACGTCGCGATCCGGAGCCTTCGCGACGGGGGCACTTGCCTCTGGAGCCTTGGCAAACGCCGAGACACAACCGAGCACCAGGACGACTGAAGCCAGGCGCTTCACGTTCATACGCTTCTCCACTGCGATGCGGGGGGGGGACGGCTGCTGCAGACCTGAAGGCGTGTTTTTCCCGGCCTTCACGGTGAGTGTGTCATTTCCCGCGATAACTGGGAATCACCGTTGGTCTTGAAACAACCGTGAGCCACCGCGAGCCGTCTGAGACCCTGCCCGGAGGAGCGATTTGAACGTTGTCAACGCGTCAGTTCGCGCACCGCGTGGCCCAGCTCGGGGAGGATGAGCGCGTCCAGCGCCAGCCGCACCGCCTGGGGCGAGCCCGGCAGGGCGAAGAGAATCATCCCCTGATACGTGCCCGCGGTGGCGCGGGACATCATCGCCGCGCTGCCAATCTGCCGGTACGACAGCATCCGGAAGATTTCCCCGAAGCCCGGCAGCTCCTTCTCGAACAGGGCCCGGAGCGTCTCCACCGTGGTGTCGCGCCGGCCAATGCCCGTGCCGCCGTTGAACAGCACCGCCCGCGCGCCCGCCGCCCGCGCCTGCTCCAACGCGCCGCGGATGGCCTCCGCGTCATCCTTCACCACCACGGCGCCGGCCACCTGGTGCCCCGCCGCCTCCAGCCCCTCGCGCAGCACGCGCCCGCTCTCGTCCCGCGCCGCGTCCCGGCTGTCCGAGCACGTCACCACGAAGGCGCTCACGTGCACCGGCGCCCGGGCCTTGTGCTCCGCCGCCACGCCCGGCGCCGCGTGGTCATGGCCGTGCGGGTGATGGTGGTGGTGCTCGTGCCCGTGCTCATGACCGTGCTCGTGGTCGTGGTCGTGGTGCGGATGCCCCGGCCCGTGCTCGTGCTCATGCCCGTGCCCGTGCTCGTGGTCATGCCCGTGCTCGTGGGAGTGGCCGTGGGAGTGGGAGTGGCCATGACCGTGGTCATGGTCATGGTCGTGATCGTGCCCGTCGTGTGCCATGGGGGATGCTCCGGTGCGCGCGTGGCGCTTCAGGTGTTGTCGGGCAGCTCGACGACGAGCTCGCCGTCCTGGACCTCGACCTGCACTGTCGGCTGGTCGTCACAGACGCCGGGGGACGTCTCGTTGCGGCCGCTGTCCATGTCGAAGCCGACCTCGTGGCACGGGCAGACGACCAGGTTTTCTTCGATGCGACCGCCCGACAGCAGACAGCCCGCGTGGTTGCACCAGTCGTCGAGGCCCTTGTAGCGGCCATGAATCTTCGCGATACACACGTTGCGCTTGCCGACTTCGTACCCGCGCATTTCCCGCTCGGCGAAGTCCGCCGGGCCCAGCTTGATCTTCGTCATCGCGGTTTGTTTTCCCACAATGCGGTGCGGCCTGCACCCCTGTTCCCCGGGCATTACCTTCCCCCCGTGACTCCAGACGTCATCACGCAGACCGTCGACAAGGCGGCAGTCGCCCAGGTCCTCCGGGACATCGGCCTCCTGCTCCAGCTCCAGGGCGAGAGTGGCTTCCGCGTCCGTGCGTACGACATGGGAGCGGACCGCATCGCCGGGCTGCCGCAGGAGCTGGGACCCATCGTCGCCGAGGGCCGCCTGGAGAGCCTCCCGGGAATCGGCCCCGCGCTCGCCGAGAAGATCACCGAGCTGGTGACCACCGGACGGATGCGCTACTTCGAGGAGCTCAAGGCGAAGTTCCCGCCCGGCCTCCTGGAGATGCTGAAGCTGCCGGACATCGGCCCCAAGAAGGTGGCCGTCCTCTGGCGCGAGCTGGACGTGGGCAGCGTCGAGGACCTGGAGCGCGCCTGCCGCGAGGGCCGCGTGCGCCAGCTCAAGGGCTTCGGCGAGAAGAGCGAGGCGAAGATTCTCGAAGGCATCGCCGTGTTCCGGCGCGCTCGCGGCGAGCGCAAGTTGCTGGGCGACGCGCTGCCCGTGGCGGAGGCGCTGCTGGAGCAGGTGAAGGCGATTCCGGGGGTGGTGCGCGCCAGCCTGGGCGGCAGCGTGCGCCGCCGCGCGGAGACGGTGGCGGACGTGGACATCATCGCCTCCGCGGCGGACCCCGGCCCCGTGCTGGACGCGCTGGCCAACGCCCCGGGCGTGGCGACGGTGCTGGGCAAGGGCGGCAGCAAGTGCTCCGTGCGGATGACGGCGGGCGACCTGCAGGTGGACCTGCGCGTGCTGCCGGACGAGGACTACGCCACCGCGCTGCACCACTTCACCGGCTCCAAGGCCCACCACATCCGCCTGCGCAACCTGGGCCATGAGCGGGGCCTCAAGATTTCCGAGTGGGGCGTGCACCGCGAGGACGGGACGAAGCTGACCGTCTCGGACGAGGCCGCGCTCTACGCGCTGCTGGACATGCAGTACGTGCCGCCGGAGCTGCGCGAGGACAATGGCGAGGTGGAGGCCGCGCGCGCGGGGAAGCTGCCGCAGGACCTGGTCACGCTGGAGGACGTGCAGGGCGCCGTGCACGCGCACAGCACCTGGTCCGACGGGCGCAACTCGCTGGAGGAGATGGCGCTCGCCGCGAAGGCGCTGGGCCTGAAGTACCTCACCGTCACCGAGCACAGCCAGGCGGCCATCTACGCCGGCGGCATGAAGGTGGAGGACTTGAAGCGCCAGTGGGACGAAATCGACCGCGTCAACGCGGCGGTGCCCGGGATGCGCCTGCTCAAGGGCATCGAGGTGGACATCCTGGAGGACGGCGCGCTCGACTATCCCGACAGCGTGCTGGAGCAGCTCGAGCTGGTCATCGGCTCCGTCCACGTGCGGCACGGCATGGACGAGGACCAGATGACACGGCGGCTGCTCACCGCGATGGACAACCCGCACCTGCACATCCTCGGGCACCTCACCGGCCGCCTCATCCAGAACCGCGAGCCCTACCCCCTGCGCATGGACGACATCCTGGCGCGGGCCGCCGAGCGGGGCGTGGCGGTGGAGGTCAACGGCAAGCCGGCGCGGCTGGACATCAAGGCCGAGTACGTCCGCCAGGCCGTCCAGCTCGGCGTGAGACTGGTGGTGAGCTGCGATGCGCACCGGCAGGAGGACCTGCGCAACCTGGCCTATGCCGTGGCCACCGCGCGCCGGGGCTGGGCGCGAAAGGCGGATGTGTTGAACACGCTGCCAGCGGACCGCTTCATCGCCGCGCTGCGCGCCCGCCGGTGATAGGCTGCGGCGCGCGCCGATGTCCCGCCTTCCGCCGCTGCTCCTCCTCTGCTGTCTTGTCGCCCTCCCCTCCTTCGCGGGAGAGGGCCGTCCCTCGCGCGCGGACCTGCAGCGGGTGATGGAGCTGCACGCGCGCTCGGTGGTGCGGGTGCGCGGGCCGAAGCAGAGCGGCCCCGGCATCATCGTGGGCACCGCCGGGCAGGTGCTCACCTCGGTGGAGCCGGTGGGCGAGGCATTCGTCGGGCTGAATGCCGCCACGGTGGAGCACGACGGCAAGGCGCTGCCCGCGCGGGTGGTGCTGGCCAACGCGGCGCTCAAGGTGGCGGTGGTGGCCGCGCCGGACGGCACCTACCCCGCCGTGCCGGTGAAGCTGCTGAAGGACGGCGACAGCCTCGATGGGAAATGGGTGGTGGGCGTGCTCCCCGCGACGAAGGGACAGCCCGCGCGGCCCATGGCGGCACAGGCCAGCGGCAACGCGCCGGAGCCCTTCTACGACGTGCCCCTGGCCCTGCCCCCGGGCAGCCCCGTGTTCGACGGAGACGGGCGGCTGGTGGCGGTGGTGGTGCAGCGGACCCGGCGCGGCTGCCGGGTGCTGCCGCTGGGCGAGGTGAAGGTCCAGCTCGCGTCGGCGGACGCGCCATGAGTCAGGCGACGGTGACGCCCTGGCGTCCGAATGCGGTGCAGGAAGTGCTGGGCCTGTGGGCGGTGGGCTTCCTGGGCATCATCGCCGCCTTCCTCCTCTTCGGCGGCACCAGCGTCCCCAAGCTGGTGGCCACCGTGGGCTTCCTCTACCTGCCGCTCATCCCCATGCGCTGGCGGGACGAGGACTACCGCGACTACGGCCTGACGCTGCGCGCTTGGCGCGAGGACGTGCGGCTGTTCCTGGTGCTGTCCGCCATCGTCGGGCCGCTGTTCTTCCTCGCCTTCGCCGGCTTCGCGGAGGTGCTGCCCCACCTGCCCCAGTCCCTGGCGCGGTTCCTCACGCCCATGGCGGGCGAGGCCCACTTCCGCTTCCGGCTGCCCCCGCGCTTCGGCGAGTGGGTGGTGGATCAGCTCTTCGTCGTCGCGCTGCCGGAGGAGTTCTTCTACCGGGGCTACGTCCAGGCGCGGCTGAGGGATGCCTGGCCCGAGGGACGGCTCGTGCTGGGCGGCAGGCTGGGCAAGGCTTTCTGGGTGACGGCGGTGTTGTTCGCGCTGGGGCACCTGGCCATCTTCCAGGCGTGGCGCCTGTCGGTGTTCTTCCCCGCGCTCCTCTTCGGGTGGATGCGCGAGCGCACCGGCACCGTCGTGGGCGCGTCCCTCTTCCACGCCGCCTGCAACCTCTACGTGCGCGTGCTGGAAGTGTCCTTCTTCGGCGGTCCGTAGGCGCCGTCAGCTCTTCGCGAAGGCGAGGAGGTCGGCGTTCAGCCGCTCCAGGTGGGTGACGAAGAGGCCATGCGGCGCGCCTTCGTACACCTCCAGCCGGGCCCCCGGGATGAGGCGCGCCGTCTTGCGCCCGGTGAGCTCGAGAGGCGCGGACGCATCCTTGTCGCCGTGGATGACGAGCGTGGGTAGCCGGATGCGCGCCAGCTCGGGGCGGAAGTCCGTGGACGTCATCGCACGGTTGCAGTCGATGACGGCCTTCATGGAGCACCCGCGCATCTGGTTCATGATCCACTCAACCATCGCCGCCGACGTCTCGGGGACGACGAACGGGCGGGCGTTGTCCGCAATCCACCCGGGGAAGTCCCGGAGGTAGAACTGGTTGCGGAGGTGCTCGAAGTACGCCCCGTCGATGCCGTCCGGGTTGTCCGGCGTCTTCAGGAGGAATGGCGTCACCGGCGCGAGGTAGACGAGCCGCGCAATCCGGCGGTCGCCATGGCGCGTCAGGAAGCGGGTCAGCTCGCCACTCGCCAGCGAGTGGGCCACCAGCGTGACGTCGCGGAGGTCCAGCGCCTCGAGCACCGCGGCGAGGTCGTCCGCCAGCGTGTCGAAGTCGTAGCCCCGGCCCGGGTCGCTGCTGCGGCCGTGCCCGCGCCTGTCGTACGCGATGCAGCGCAGGCCCTGCTCGGACAGCGGCTGCATCTGATACGCCCACATCTCCGACGTGAGCGTCCAGCCCGACAGGAACACGATGGGCCTGCCCGTGCCCCAGTCCCGGTAGTACAGCTCCACGCCGTCCCGGGTGCGGATGACGGAGCCCGACTGGACCTTCCCCGTCGCGTCCGAGGGCGTGCCCCCCGGGGCCCGCGAGGCGCTGCCCTCGGCCACCATGCTCATGCCCACGCCCGCCGCCACCGCCGAATTCAAGAAGTCCCGCCTGTCCATGATTGCTCTCCCTTTCGGAGCGCTGGGGTTGCCGCGCCGGGGCCCATGCGCTCACAGGAGCAATCTGCGCGGCTGAGGTGGGCGTCTCAATTACGCGCGAGGTAATGCGGCTGCGTCGGCGCGGCGCCCGGCCTGGGCGTCCGGCCGGAGGTTCGGGCGTGGCGACTCCCCGCGTGACGCTCTGCGCAATTCCCCGACTTGCCGAGTTATGCGGAACCGATAAATAATTCAACGCACAGCGGCAACTTTGGCGACGCTGGACCGACAATATCGTACCCCCGCAACATCGGAGCCCCCCACCATGAGCGTTCGTCGAACTGATGGTCCGAAGCCGGTCACCCTCCGCCCCACCACCGAGACCCAGCCCAAGAACACGGTGAAGCCCGCGGCGACGCCCAGCCCCCGCGTCGTCCAGGACGGCTTCAGCTCGGCCCCGCGTCGCACCGAGCTGGCCCGCGCGGAGCAGACGCTGACGTCGCCGCTCAGGCAGGGCCGCCTCCCGCTGGAGAGCATGGATGCGCAGAACGCCATCCAGGCCTCGCTCGCGCACATCGCGCCGGAGTCCGAGTCGCTCATCCGGCAGCCCGCCTCCTTCGTCCCGAAGAACGTGGAGCGCGACGAGCTGGGCATGGTGCACGTGCGCATGGACCGCGTGCACGAGGGCGTGAAGGTCTTCGGTGAGCAGATCATCAGCCACCTCGACAAGGACGGGAAGGTGTCGAGCATCACCGGCGAGCCGTCCACCATCCCCGCCGGCCTCGGCAGCGAGAAGCCCAAGCTGTCGGCCTCGCAGGCCATCGACGTGGCGCGCAAGGAGTTCGGCGCGAAGCCGGACAAGCAGCCCAACGCGGAGCGGGTCATCTACAAGGACGACGCCGGCAAGTACCACTCGGCGTACCGCGTGGAGATGTCCCAGATCGCCGGCCAGGAGAAGCCGCGCCGCATGAACTACCTGGTGGACGCCAACACCGGGAAGATCTTCGACCGCTTCAACGAGATTGACGGCTTCTCCGTGTCGAAGGGCGCGAAGGCCGGTGCGAAGGCCGCCGCCGCCGCGCCCACCGAGACGAGCGCCACCACCAGCCCCAAGGCCACCATCGGCGACCTGGGCACCGTCACGTCGAAGCTGAAGCTGGACGGGGACGTCACCGTCGACAAGCTGAAGCTGGACGTGGACATCAAGCACACGTACCGCGGCGACCTGACCGTCACGCTGACCAGCCCCTCCGGCAAGAGCGCGGTGGTGCACAACCGCACCGGCGGCAGCACGGATGACCTGAAGACCTCGTTCGACCTGAGCGCCTTCGCGGGCGAGAAGGCCCAGGGCGAGTGGACCCTCACCGTGAGCGACAAGGCGCGCGGCGACACCGGCGTGCTCAACAGCTGGGGCCTGAAGGCCACGGGCAAGCCGGCGCCGACGCCGGGGCCCACCCCGACGCCCACGGGCAAGGCGGACGACACCTCGCTCTACAGCGGCAAGGTGGAGCTCGGGACGAAGAAGAACGCGGACGGCACCTTCAGCCTCCAGGACGCCGCGCGCGGCAAGGGCATCGTCACCTACGACGGGCAGAACAAGGCCCGGGCCAGCGGACAGGTGGAGTTCAAGGACAACAACGACGTCTGGGGCGAGACGGGCGACGCCCCCCGCGCCAAGGCCGCGGTGGACGCGCACTACGGCGCGTCGATGACGTACGACATGATCAAGAACGTCCTCGGCCGCGACTCGCTCGACGGCGCGGGCGAGAAGCTCGTCTCGTACGTGCATGTCGACAACAACCTGGTCAACGCGTTCTGGGACGGCGAGAAGATGAGCTACGGCGACGGCAACGGGACGGACGCCGGTCCGCTCACCGCGCTGGACATCGCCGGGCACGAGATTGCCCACGGCCTCACCGAGCGCACCGCCGGCCTCATCTACAGCGGCGAGTCCGGTGGCCTCAACGAGGCCATGAGCGACATCATGGGCGCGGGCGTGGAGTGGTACGCCTCGCAGAAGAACCCCGACGTGAAGTTCAACTGGACGGTGGGCGAGACGGCGTGGACCCCGGGCAACGGCAACGAGGACGGCCTGCGGTACATGAACGACCCGACGAAGGACGGGTACTCCATCGACAACTACAAGAACTACCCGAAGCAGAAGGAGGTCCACGGCTCCAGCGGCATCGCCAACAACGCGTTCTACCTGCTGGTGAACGGCGGGAAGAACAAGACCTCCGGTGCCGAGGTGAAGGACGGCGTCGGCATGGAGAAGGGCCTGAAGATCTACTACCGCGCCCTCGCCCACTACATGACGCCCAGCACCACCTTCGCCCAGGCGCGTGAGGCCTGCATCAAGGCGGCGACCGACCTGCACGGCGCCAACTCGCCGGAGGTCCAGAAGGTGAAGGAGAGCTGGACCGCCGTCGGCGTGAACTAGCGCCCGGCGTTCCATGGCCCCGGCTCTGGAGGAAGGCCTCCGGAGTCGGGGCTTCGTATTTCAGCGCGGTACGACGGGGACGGCGTCGGCGGGCAGCCCCTCGGCGAGCAGCATCATCGTGTGGGCGCTGGACTGGCGCAGGGCCTTGGCGGGCGCGTACTCGGGTGAGGCCCACCAGGCGCGGGCCCGCTCGACGTTGGGGAACTCCAGGATGACGAAGCGCGGCGGCTGCCACGTGCCCTCGAGCACCTCGGTGGCGCCTCCGCGCGCGAGGTAGCGCCCGCCGTAGTGGGCAATCGACGGCGGGGCGAGCTGCTTGTAGCGCTCGTAGGTCTGCGCATCGTGCACTGCAATCTGCACCACCACGTAGGCCGGCATACACGCTCCTTGCGGGCGGTTTAGAACACGAACGGGAAGCGGACGGGGCCTCCCGGCTCCTGGTGCCTGGGGAAGGTCCACGCGCGGACCTTGGCCTCGATGCAGCGGGCGAGCGGCGTGCCCTTGAGCGACGGCGTCTCGGTGACGACCTCGTCGACCTTGCCGGTCGGGAGGATGCTCCAGCGCACCACCACCCGGCGTCCCGAGTCCGAAGGCGGAGTCTGCTCCTCGGCGCCACACGCGGAGATGTCCGCCTTGTTCGCGGCCACCACCGCGAAGATGTCGGACTGGGCGAGCGACGCGGGCGGCTGCGACGGGTCCGGCGGCACGTAGACGGTGCGCCCCTCGGGGGGATTCGGGTCCGCCGGAGGGTCCAGCAATTCCTTCTCGAAGTCCTCGTCCGGGCCCAGGTCCGACTTGGGCGCGGCGTTCGCGGCGGGAGCGGCCTTGGCGTCCAGGGCCGCGGCCGCCGCGGCCTCGTTCACGGGAGGAGTCTCCGCGCGCTTCGTGAGCGCCGTGTTGGGCACGGCCGGGCGTGCGGTCTGCTCCGGCGAGGGAAGACTGTCCGTGGTCAGCGAGGAGTCGAGCGGCGAGACCGGCGCGCTGGTGGTGGAGCCCGTGGAGCCGCGGCGTGGGCCCGCCAGCACGGGCACGCTTCCACCCCTGTCGATTCCAACGGCTCCGAGCGACACGGACGACGAGCCCGCCCCCGTATCGGAGACAGCGTTGGAGCTCGAGGTGCTCGCCGCGACACCCGCCGCGAGGCCCGCGCCCGAGGCAACACCCGAGCTCGGGGTCCCCGATGGAGCCCCGGAGACAGCACTCACGCCTGAGACTCCCGGCGGACTCCCGGCGGCAACACCTTCACCCGCGCTCCCCGGTGGAGTACCGACACCCGGAATTGCCGTGGAGGAGCTGGAGAGAACGTCCGGAGCGCCAGTCGCTGAACCCTGCCCCACCACCGTGCCCACCGCGACGGAGGCGGGAGGACCGCCCGTGCCCGGAACAGCGGACGCGGGAGTCATGCGCTCCGAGGCAGTCGTCGCGGAGTCGCCCACGGCCTCGCGGAAGCCCAGTCGCGCCGCGAGCGCACGACCATCCACGTGCCCCAACAGCCCCAGGGCCACGGCGACTGTCACTCCACCCACGACGCCGCCCATCACCGTGAGCCACACGGCGCCACGCCACCGCGACCGTTCCTGGCCCGCCCGCGCATCGCCCGCCAGCACGGCGTGCATCCCCACCGGGTCCACGGAGGTGCCGCCCTCCGCGTCGAGGCCACCCGCCGGCGCCTGCGCTCGCGCGGATTCCGCGAGGGCTTCCGGCTGTGGCTGCGCGGCTCCCGGGGCCTGCGTCCCGACAGCGCCGCTTCCCACCATGGCGGCACCAGCCACCTGCTCCGTGGTGGCCGCGAGCGAAGGCGACGCCTCGTGCGTGGGAGCCGCCGCCGGCGCGCTCCCGGCGAGCGCCCTCAGCCCCTCCGCGCCCTTCAGCGCGAAGCCGGGAACCCCGGGTCCGGCCGCCGCGGGCATGTCCTCCACCGAGGGCACCTTCTCCTGCGGCAGCGGGACGAGCGCCTCGGCCAGCTCCGGCACCTGCGACAGGGACAGCCACTCGCTGAAGCCCTCACGCCAGCACAGCGAGTCCGGCCCCAGCTCTCCCCGCTCCCAGAACGGCTTCAGTGCCTCGACGTCGTGCGGCCCCGAGGCCTTCCCACCCAGGGCGACGTACCACGCGTGACTCGGCACCGCCTCGCGAACGGAGGACACCAGTTGGCGCCCGCGGTGCAGGCGCTCGCCCATCATCTCCTGGCGCGAGCGCGGCTGCGCCGCCGGCGCGAGGGTGCGGCTCTTGTCCGTGCGCAGCTTGCCGACGAAGGCGTCGAGCTCCGCGTCGGACACGCCGTCCAGCACCGGAGACGTGTCGGTGTCCTGCTCGTCCGGGGGCACACCCCGGGAGCCGTCCAGGTTGGCGCTCCCATCCCCTGAATTGCCCACCATGCACCCGCTCCTTGCCAGAATCCCATCGACGACCCGCTCCGCCACCCTCTGACCTCCCCAATGGAATGCCCGCGAGCGGATTCGTCAACGGAGAGCGCCTGCGCGAAGGTGAACGGCAGGCCCACTCTAATCGGACACCCAGCGGAAATGTCCGTTCCCAGCCCGGCCCATCCACCCCGCTGTGCGGCGCTCGCGCACAATGGCCGCGTCAGGCCTCCAGCGGCACCGAGCGGGCAGGCACCGCTGAGGGGCCCGCCACGACGCCCGCGCCGGGTGCCTCAGAGCGACTTCTGGAGCACGACGAAGGTCGGCGCGGAGTAGCCCGCGTGGGTGCCGTAGCTGAGGAACGCGTAGCCCTGGCGCGCGTACCAGTCCTGGTGGTCCTTCAGCGCCAGCCGCACGTTGAGCCGCACGGGGGTGGACCCGAGCGCCCGGGCCCGTGACTCCACCGCCTCCATCAGCGCGCGGGCCACGCCCCGGCCCCGGTAGGGCGGGAGCACGGCCAGCCGGTCCAGATACACATGGTCCGGCTTCACGTGGAAGAAGACGCAGCCCTCCGCGCCCGAGGGTGACTCGGAGATGAGGGCGCCTCCGTCCTTCAACTCGCGCAGCACGACCTCTTCCGTCTTGTCGTGCGCGCTGGAGGGCGGGTCCAACCGCCCCCGGTACTCCTCGAAGGCCTCCCGGAGCAGGCGGGCCAGCAACGGGGCATCCGCCGCAACCGCTTCGCGAATCATCGTCCGGCCTACTCCTTCAACGCGGCGGTGAACTGGGTGAGCGTCTTCTTCGCGTCACCGAGCACCATCATCGTATTCGAGCGGACGAACAACTCGTTTTCGATGCCCGCGAAGCCGGCGTTGAGCGAGCGCTTCAGCACGAGGCACGTCTTCGCCATGTCCGCGGAGAGAATCGGCATGCCGTAGATGGGGCTGCTCTGGTTGTTGCGCGCGGCGGGATTCACCACGTCGTTCGCCCCCACCACCAGCGCCACGTCTGTCGCGGAGAAGTCGTCGTTGATGACGTCCAGGTCGAAGAGGTGGTCGTACGGGACGTTCGCCTCGGCGAGCAGCACGTTCATGTGCCCGGGCATGCGGCCGGCCACCGGGTGGATGGCGTAGCGCACGTCGCAGCCGTTGGCCTGGAGCGCGTTGGCCAGATCGCGCACCGCGTGCTGCGCCTGGGACACGGCCATGCCGTAGCCGGGCACCACGATGACGGAGCGCGCCGCGCGGAGCACCTCGGCCGCCTCCTCCACCGAGCCCACGTTGGGCGCGGGCCCGGCGGGCGTCGCCCCCGCCGTCACCGCCTTCGCCTCCGGCGCCGCGCCGAACGCGCCGAACAGCACGTTGGCGAACGAGCGGTTCATCGCCTTGGACATCATCATGCCCAGCAGGAAGCCGGAGAAGCCGTCCAGCGCGCCGCAGATGATGAGGACGTTGTTGCCCAGCGCGAAGCCCGTGGCCGCCGCCGCGAGGCCCGCGTACGAGTTGAGGAGGCAGATGACCACCGGCATGTCCGCGCCGCCGATGGGCAGCACCAGCAGCACGCCCAGCAGCACACCCAGCGCCGCCACGGCGTAGAAGGCCCAGGCCGCCTCCGGCATGAACACCAGCAGGCCAATCAGCCCCAGCGTGCCGGCAATCATCAGCACGTTGGACGCGTTCTGCCCCGGGTAGGTGACGGGCCTGCCGGTGATGAAGCCCTGCAGCTTGCCGAAGGCCATGAGGCTGCCGGTGAAGGTGAGCGCGCCGAGCGCCACCTCCAGTCCCGTCGCCGTCACCTGGAGCGTGGTCATATGCGGGCCACCGTGCTCCAGGTACTCGACGACGCCGACGAGACCCACCGCGAGGCCGCCGAAGGCGTGCGACAGGGCGATGCGCTCGGGCATCTTCGTCATCGGAATCCACAGGCCCATGCCCGTGCCCACCGCCGAGCCGGCGACGATGGCGAGGATGATCCACTCCCACCGGATGATGACGCCGGACACCGCCACGCCGTACAGCAGCGTGCCGACGACGGCGGCCACCATGCCCACCTCCGCCAGCAGCACGCCCCGGCGCGCCGTCTGCGCGTCGCCCAGATCCTTCAAGCCGAGGACGAAGAGGATGGAGGCGGCGAGGTACAGCAGTTGGACGAACGTCTCCGTCAGCGAGAGCGTCATCGCGCGCCTCCCTTCTTCTTGAACATGCGCAGCATGCGGTCGGTGATGAGGAAGCCGCCCACCACGTTGATGGTGGCGGCGAGCACCGCCACCGCGCCCAGCACCGTGGACACCGTCCCGTAGTGCCCGCCCGCCGCCAGCAGCGAGCCCACCAGGGAGATGCCGGAGATGGCGTTGGTGAAGGCCATCAGCGGCGTGTGCAAGAGGTGCGGCACCTTGGAGATGACCTGGTAGCCCGTGAAGGCGGCCAGGAAGAACACGTACAGGCCGAAGATGAGCGTCAGTGACATGTCAGGCGACCTCCTTCATGGCCACGTCCGCCACGGCGGGATGGACGATGTCCCCGCCGCGGGTGATGAGCATCCCCTTCACGATTTCGTCGGAGGCATCCAGCTTCAGCGCGCCGTCCTTGTCCGTGACGTGCGCGAGCAGCTTCTCCAGGTTGCGCGAGAACATGGCGCTGGCGTGCACCGACAGCTGGCTGGGCAGGTTCTTCTCGCCGATGACGGTGACGCCGTTCTCCGTGCGGTAGCGCTCGCCGGGCCGGGTCAGCTCGCAGTTGCCGCCCTGCTCCGCCGCGATGTCCACCACCACCGAGCCGCTCTTCATGCGCCGCACCATGTCCGCGGGCAGCAGCACCGGCGCGCGCCGGCCGGGCACCAGCGCCGTGGTGATGACGGCGTCGGACTTCGCCACGTGCACCGCGAGCGCCTCGGCCTGCTTCTTCTTCGCCTCCTCGCTCAGCTCCTTCGCGTACCCGCCGGAGCCCGCCGCGTCCTCGATGTCGATGTTGACGAAGCGAGCGCCCAGGCTCTCCACCTGCTCCTTCACCACCTTGCGGACATCGTACGCCTCCACCACCGCGCCCAGGCGGCGCGCCGTGGCGATGGCCTGCAGGCCGGCCACGCCCGCGCCCAGCACCAGCACCTTGGCCGGGGGAATGGTGCCGGCCGCCGTCATCAGCATGGGGAACAGCTTCGGCATCGCCTCCGCCGCGAGCAGCACCGCGCGGTAGCCGGCAATCGTCGCCTGCGAGCTGAGCACGTCCATCATCTGCGCCAGCGTGGTGCGCGGCACCATGTCCATGGCCAGGAGCGTCACCTGCCGCTCGGCAATGGCGCGCGCCAGCTTGGGGTTGGACATGGGGTACGCCAGGCTCACCAGCACCGAGCCGGGCTTCAGGAGCGGCAGCTCCTCCGGCCCTGGAGGCTGGACCTTGAGCAGCACGTCCGCGGCGGCGTAGACGGCGGCGGCGGTGGGCTCGAGGCGGGCACCGGCGGCGCGCAGCTCCTCGTCGGAGCACTCCGCGCCCTGGCCCGCGCCGCTCTCAATCACCACTTCGTGCTTCCTGCCGACGAGGCGTTTCACGCTCTCCGCCACGAGCGCGATTCGCTTCTCGCCCGGCACCGTTTCACGGGGGATGGCGATGATCATGCGGGGCAGCATAGGCCAACCCGCCCGGTCCCATCGCCCACCCACCCACGGTGCAGCTCCCGTGTCCGGCGCAATCACCCGCCGGTACGAGGGGATGTTTCAGAGGCGACGCTTCAGGACGCCTTCGACTTCGCGGCCTCGCGCTGCTCGGCGACCCAGGCCTTCGCCTCTTCCTCGGTGCCCACCATGGCGAAGGGAATGCCCCCCTTCTTCCCCATCAACTCCCCCGCGCGGATCATCATGTTGACCATGGTCCGCATGGCGAAGCTGCTGCCGAACATCACCGAGGCCGCGTAGGGCATCAGGTCCTGGTTCTCCCCCAGGAGCTTGCGCACGTCCGCGGACATGCCGGTGCCCTGGCGCGAGTCCGAGATGAGATAGAGCGTGGGGTGGTTCTTCTTCAGCTCACGGACCAGCGCGTTCGACTCCTCCAGCAGCTTCATGTCGTAGATGCCGACGGTGACGAGCCGCACCGTGTCCGGCTCCTCGAACCACATCTTGTGCGGGCCCAACGTCCAGACTGCTCCCATCGCACTGCTCCTTGTCACGGATTCCTGGGGGTGGTTCAGCGCTGCTGCGTCGGCGTCCCGCTGTTGCTCTTGCGCAGGTGGAGGAAGCACTCGCGCAGGCCTTCCTTCAGGCTGCTGAGCGTCTTCACCGCACTGAGGTCCACGCCAATCTGGACCAGCGTCTGGGCGATGAGCGGGCTGATGCCCGTCACCACGCAGTACGCGCCCAGGAGCCGCGCGGCGTTGACCATCTTGATGAAGTGGTTGGCCGTCATCGTGTCCACCACCTCCACGCCGGTGATGTCGATGATGACGCAGCGGGCCTTCCCCTGGACGATGCGGTGCAGGAGCCGCTCGGTCATCTCCACCGAGCGCTGCGTGTCCACCACGCCGACGATGGGCAGCGTGAGGATGTCCTCCCACAGCTCGATGATGGGCGTGGACAAGTCGCGGATGGCCTCGCGCTGCCGTTCGATGGTGGCGAGCTTCTCCTCCATCTCCCGGTGGCTCGTCGCCAGGCGCGTCACGGCCTCTTCGTGCTCGCGGCGCGTGGTGGCCAGCTCGCGCACGAAGACGTTGAGCGTCTCCTCCAGCGCGGCCAGCTCATCCGTCTCGTTGATGGGGATGGTGGTCCACTCCGGGGCGAACTGACCCACGGAAATCATCGACAGCACGTCAATGATGCGGCCGATGCGCTCGGGGTTGATGGAGAGGAGGTCCTGCGGCTTGGGGAGGGCGCTCATGGGGTGTGGGGGTCCTCAGGCGGTGGGCTTGGGGAGGGGGGACGGCGACAGGCCGAGCATCTCGTCGGCCAGGGCAAGGGAGGCCTCGCGCTCGGAGGAGGTGCTGCGTCCGCCCACCACCTGCACGCCGAGCAGCGCCAGCCCTTCCTCCAGGCCCAGCGCCGTCTCCACGCCTTCCAGCTGGATGCCCATGCTCTGCAGGGTGAGCGCCACGTCCGCGCCCATGCCGCACAGCACGGTGCGGGTGCCCATCAGCCGCGCCGAGGCGGCCAACCGCGCGAGCACCGCGCACAGGTGGCTGTCCACCAGCCACAGCCCGGAGATGTCCACCACCATGCCGCGCGCGCCGATGCGCTGGATGTCGCGCAGCACGTCCGAGCACAGCTGCGCGGCCTGCGCGTCGGTGATGTCCCCTTGCAGCGGGACGATGAGGTTGCCCCACAGGGGGATGATGGGAATGCGGGAAGTCTCACGGTCGGGGCGGGAGGCCCCGGGGAAGTCGGGCTGGCTCATACTGTCTCCACGTCCACCACCATCACGGTGGCATCGTCCGAAGGTCGGGCGTAGCGCTCCATCAGGAGCAAACACGCCTCGTTGGGGGGAAGCTTCCGCGCGTACTCCAGGTCCAGCCGGTAGCTCAGGCCGTCGCTGAAGAGGACCAGCCGGTCTCCGGGCGACAGCGCCGCGGAGGCGGTGCGCAGCGAGCGGATGGACTGACCGAGGATGCCGGGCGTGGGGACCACGGGCACCCGGGTGCCCCGCGTGCGCAGCTCCACGTTGCCCACGCCGCCGCAGTGAATCGTCTTGCCGTCGAACAGGCCGAGCATGATGGCCGCGCCCCGGCTGTGCCGCAGGGCCGAGTGCACCGCGTCCAGCAGCGGCTCCACGCCGGCGTCCAGCGGCTGCGACTCCAGGCAGCGGGCCGCGTCGGCCGCCACCGCCGCCGCCACGGGGCCGTGCCCCAGCGCGTCCACCACCGCCAGCAGCGTGTGCTCACCCTGGCTGCGCACCAGCGCCATGTCGCCGTTCCGCACCTCACCCGGCTTGGGGCGCGAGTGGTGGGAGACGGCCAACCTCACAACCACACCTCGAAGTCCACCTGCGTGCCCGAGGGACCGGTGCGCACGTCGAACCGGTCCGCCAGCCGCTTCACGCCCAAAAGCCCCAGGCCCATGCCCGTCTTGCTGCGGTAGGTGCCGGACAGCACGCGCTCCAGGTCTGGAATACCGCGGCCCTGGTCCTCCGCGCGCACGCGGAGCAGGCGCCGCGGCGTCTGCTCGGGGGCGAGCTGGATGGTGCCTCCGCCGGCATAGGCAATCTGGTTGCGCGCCAGCTCACTCACCGCCGTGGCCACCTTCTGGCACTCGTAGCCGCGCCCACCCAGCGTCTCGCACATCATCCGCGCCGCGAGCCGCGCGTGGCTGGCGTCCGACTCCGTGCGCACCAGATAGGTGGTGGCGCGGACTTCAGGACCCGCGGAGGCGGCGGGCGCCACCACGGGGGTGCCCTGCGGAGGGGTGGGACTGGGCTTCGCCGCGGCGGGGTACTGCGCCGACATCGCGGAGGCGGCGGGCGTGGCCAGCGTCCGCAGCTGCGCGGCCAGCTGCGGCCGGCGCGCGGGGTCCACGAAGTGGCGGGTCGCCGGCTCCAGCGCCTCGATGACACGCGGCAGCTCCGCCGAGCCTACCGACTCCAGCGACAGCCGCAGCGGCTCCAGCGTCCCGCGAAGCACCAGTCGCGCCGCCGTCTCGGACATGAACTGCTGCAACACCCGCAACAGCTCCGTGCACATCGAGCCCCGGCTCACCGGTGCCTCCTGTTCTCCAGAATCACCCGCTTGCGAGCCACCACCTCGAGCCCCCCGCCCTCGCGGTTGGACACGTGGACACCGTCCGTCAGTCGCATCACCGCCGCGCCGCCCTCGCCCAGGCTCTCACCCGGCAGCGGGCCGGGACGTCCCTCACCCCGGCCCATGAAGAGCCGCGCGGGGTCCGCCATGCCGGGGCCGCGATCTCTCGAGCGGATGAAGAGCCACCCACCCTCGCACCACAGCTCCACCGTGCCGCCCGCGCCGGCGTGACGCACCAGGTTGGTGGCCAGCTCACTCACCACCACCGCCACCTCCGCGCTGGCCGGGGCCGTCAGCCCCGCCTGCCGCGCGAAGCGCCGCCCCAGCGCCGCCGCCACCACCGCGTCCGACTTCAGCTGGACTTCCACTGAGAGTGGTGGTTCGAAATCCGAAAACTGGGGGAGGGAGGCCGGCAAAAAATTCTTTCCTGGCGGAAAATTTCGATAAATTAGGCACCAATATGTCGAGTATGTAAAGTGGTGCACATTGCACCCACCGATGCCCGCTTCCATTCCAGGGAGGCTCGGACTAAAACCAGAAATTTTGGGCGTAAAAACCCGGCTTCACCGGCTTCATCCGGGAAGCTCTGGATTTACGGAGCTGCGGCGGGGAGCAGGCGCTCCCGCCCGTCAAACGCCTGGAAGGTGGGCGAGCCGGAGGTCCGGACCCACCGCCAGTGTAGTGCCCTGGGCCAGCTCCACCCAGCCCGCGGTGCGCTTCACGTGGCTGGCCACCACCACCGTGCGGCGGCGCCGGTGCGCGCCCACGGCCGGCTGCGTCTCCGGAGTGCCGGGCGTCACGCCGCACGGCTCGCACTCGGCGGAGCCCTCCAGCCGCGTATAGAAGAGCGGCTCCTCGCCGAAGCGGCACGCCACCAGGAGAGAGCCGTTGGTGGCCACCAGGTTGAGCGTGGAGGTGCGGGTGATGCCCGCGTCCGCGCCGGCCTTCGCCACCTCGCGCGCGGTGTCCGCCAGCAGGCGCGCGGCGAGGGGCGCCTCCAGCCTCGGGTCATCCGTGCGGCCCACGTCGCGCAGGTGCCGCAGGAACAGCGCGAAGAGCAGCTCGCTGTCGGTGGCGCCCCGCACCTGCCGCTGGAGGTGGTCCGGCAGCGAGTCCATCAACCCCGTACGAAGCTGCGCGAAGCCGTTGATGGCGCCCTGGTGCGCGAACAGCCAGCGGCGCGCCCGGAACGGCTGCGTGTTGTCCTCCAGCGAGAGCCCCACCGGCAGCCTGCCGCCATGGAACAGCAGCGCCTCGGACTCGTGCGGAGGGGCGAGCGAGTCCAGCGAGAGCTCGTCGTCACTGCCGAAGCGCCGCAGCAACACCTCGTCCTGGGCGTAGGCGCCCACCCCCACGGCGTTGGAACGCTGCTCCCCCTGGAGGAGCACCTGGCTGGACAGCCGGTGGAGCTCGCACCGAAGCAGGTTCGGGTCGGACGTCAGGGCGGCGAGGACGACGGACATGGATGAAGACCCCCTTCCCAGGGATAGATAATGACGCCAGTCTCCCCCCTCAAGCCAGCAGGCACGTCCCCTTGCCCCCTCGCTAAGTACTTGAAATAGCTGGACTTTGCTGAACCTGAAACGTTGACACGTCGGGGCTGGAGACCTAACCTCCCTGCCCTTCACCGACGGACCTTGGGTTGCGGGTCTTCACCGGAGACGGAATGGCGGACGACATCGCAATCGGCATCGACCTGGGCACGTCGTATTCATGCGTGTCGGTGGTCCAGGACGGTCAGCCCGTGGTCATCCCCAACGAGTGGGGAGAGACGACGCATGCCTCCTGCGTGTCCTTCCTCGAGGACGGCTCGGTGCTGGTGGGCAACGCGGCCAAGAAGAACATCATCACCAGCCCCGAGCAGACCGTCTATTCCGCCAAGCGGCTCATCGGCCGGTACTACTTCTCCGACGAGGTGAAGAAGGCGCAGGCGGTGATGCCGTACCGCATCGTCGAGGGCGACAACAACTCGGTGCGCATCGCCGTGGGGGCGCGGACGTACTCGCTGCCGGAGATCAGCGCGCTCGTCCTCAAGGAGATGAAGGCGGTGGCGGAGACGTACCTCGGGCGCGAGGTGACGAAGGCCGTCGTCACGGTGCCGGCGTACTTCAACGACAACCAGCGCCAGGCCACCAAGGACGCGGGCCGCATCGCCGGGCTGGAGGTGCTGCGCATCCTCAACGAGCCCACCGCGGCGGCGCTGGCGTACGGCTTCGGCCGGGACGTCAACCAGCGCATCGTCGTCTACGACCTCGGCGGCGGCACGTTCGACGTGTCCATCCTCGAGATCGGCAAGGACGTCTTCGAGGTGCTGGCCACCGCGGGTGACACGTACCTGGGCGGCGACGACTTCGACGACCGCATCATGACGTGGCTGGCGGACGACTTCCTGGCGAAGACGCGGCTGGACGTGCGGCAGAACAAGTACTGCCTGCAGATGCTGAAGGAGGCCGCGGAGAAGGCGAAGATCGACGTGGGGCAGACGGGCTCGGCGGACATCCTCTGCCAGGGCATCTGCCAGGACGCGCAGGGCAACATCATGGACCTGCGCGGCACGCTCAATCAGGACCAGTTCAACCGGATGGTGATGGACCTGGTGCAGCGCACCTTCAAGGTCTGCGACGAGGCCTTGCAGAGCGCGCGACTGACGGCGGCGGACATCGACGCGGTCATCCTGGTGGGCGGGCCCACGCGGCTGCCCATCATCCGCAACTCGGTGAAGCACTACTTCCAGAAGGACCCGCTGGAGGGCATCAACCCGGACCAGGTCGTCGCCATGGGCGCGGCGCTCCAGTCGCATGCGCTCCTGGACAGCAAGACGGAGACGTTCCTGGTGGACGTCACGCCGCTGACGCTGCGCATCGGCACGGTGGGCGGGTACACCGAGAAGATCATCGACAAGAACACGCCGGTGCCCATCGACCGCTCGAAGACCTTCACCACCAGCCGCGACGGCCAGGAGAAGGTGAAGATTCGCGTGTACCAGGGCGAGTCCAACCGCGCCGACGAGTGCGAGATGCTGGGCGAGTTCGAGTTCTCCGGCTTCCGCATCGGGTACCGGGGCGAGGTGAAGATTGAAGTCACGTTCGAGATCAACACGGACGGACTGGTGAACGTGTCCGCGTGCGACACGGAGACGGGACAGAAGACGTCGACGACCATCACCTTGTCGTCCGGCATGACCGAGGCCGACATCCAGAAGTCCATCCAGTCGAACCGTGACACGCGGCTGGCGGGACACAACACCAACGACCTGCCCGCCGTGGCCCAGTAGCGGGCCCCTGGACGCCGAAGATGTCCCAGCCTTCTGACCCCAGCACCGGCAAGCCGCCGGGAGCCCCGCCCGGGACGCCGGCGGCTCCTGCTCGCCCTGCTGTACCCCGGGTGACCGCCACCGTTCCCACGGTTCCTTCCGCGCCCGTCGCGGGTGCACCTCCGCGTCCACCGCCGGCCCCGGGCACGGTGCCCGCCGCACAGGCCCCGACTCCGCCCCCGAGGCCGCCCGGTGCGACGGCGCCCGCGGCGCCCCGCCCCGTCGTGACGGCGCCCCAGGCTTCGCAGCGCCCCACGGTCCCCGGCATCCCCGCCGTGGGCGCTCCTGCCGCGCCTCAGCGCCCCACTGTCCCCGGCGTCCCCGCCGTGGGGGCACCCGCCGCGCCTCAGCGCCCCACCGTCCCTGGCATCCCCGCTGTGGGGGCTCCGGCCGCGCCTCAGCGTCCTACCGTCTCCGGCATCCCCGCCGTGGGGGCGCCCACGACGGGCGCGGCTCCCATGGCTCCGCAGCGCCCCACCGTCCCCGGCATCCCCGCCGTGGGCGCCGTGCCTCCGTCGGCGCGTCTCACGGCTTCCGCCGTGGCTCCGGCACAGGGAACCCCGGCGGCTCGCGCCGTGACGAATCCGGGGGCCGTGCCCTCGCAGACGGCGCAGCCCGGAACCGGGCCTGCTCCTCGCGGGACTCCGGCGGCACTGCCGTCCATCACGCCCGCAGTGGGCGGAGCATCGGGCCCCGCGCCTCGTGGGACTCCGGCGCTGCCTTCGATTACTCCCGCCATGGGTGGTGCGTCGGGCCCCGCGCCTCGCGGGACTCCGGCGGCGCTGCCTTCGATTACTCCCGCCATGGGTGGCGCATCGGGCCCCGCGACAGCCAGCCCTCAGGGGCAGGCGCCTCGGGCGGCTCCGGGTGCCCCGCCCGCCGCCGCTGGCATGCAGCCCCCTCCGCCCCCGTCGGTGGCCACCGCCGCGCAGCGCCCGGCTGCGGGCTCCGCGCCTGGCGTGCCGCCCGTCGCCGCGCAGCGCGCTCCTTCCGGCACCGCTCCCACTGTCGCGCAGGGAGCCGGGCCTGCTGGCGCCGTGCCTCCCGTCGCCGCGCAGCGCGCTCCGGCTGGCACCGTCCCCACCGCGGGAGCCGGGCCCACGAGCGCCGCACCGCCCGCCGCCGCTCAGCGAGCTCCCGCCGGCCCCGTGCCCTCCGTCGCTCCGGCAGCCGGCCCCGTGCCCTCCGTCGCACCGGCAGCCGCGCCGAGTCCGCCCGCGGGCACGGCCCCCGCCGTGCCGCCCGCCTCGGGTGCCGGCGTCGCCGCGCGCGCGCCCGTCGTGGCCGCGGGCGCACCGCGTCCCCCGCCCACGCTCGCCGTGGGACAGGTGGCGCCGCCCGTGGCCCCGGCCATGCCGCCCCAGCCGCGCCCGGGAGCACGCCCCACCGTCTCCCTTCCCGCCCTGGCGACCGCGGGCTCCCCGCCCCGGCCTCCGCCCGTCGCGGGCGGCGCGGTGCCCCCCGTGGCCCCGGCCATGCCCCCCGGCGCCGCGCGCGTGGTGGCCATTCCTCCCGTGCCTTCCGTGGCGCCCACCGTCCCCGGCGTCCCGCCCGTGGGCGTGGCCGCGCGCGTGCCCGCCATTCCGTCGATGGCGCCCGTGGTGCCGCCCATCGCCCCGGCCATGGCGCAGCGGGGGCCGCCTCCACCTCCCGCCGCCGCCATGGCGCCGCCTCCTCCTCCCGCCGCCGCGAAGGGGTCGGGCCTGGACGCGCGGCAGCTCGCGGACCTGGCGGCTCGCTGCGCGAAGCTGGACCAGATGGACTACTTCGAGGTGCTCCTCCTCGAGCGGACCGCCGTTCCCGCGGACATCAAGAAGGCCTTCTACCGCGAGAGCCGCACCTACCACCCCGACCGCTTCTTCCACGTCGAGGAGAAGGAGCTGAAGGAGCGCGTCCACGATCTCTACAAGCGCGTCACCGAGGCCTACTACGTCCTGCGCGACGACACGAAGCGCAAGAAGTACCTCGCCGACGTGACGGGCCCCGAGCGCGCCCAGAAGCTTCGCTTCACCGATGCCTCCGAGGCGGAGACCAAGGCCGCCGTCAAGAAGGAGCAGGAGGAGCAGATCGGCACCCACCCCAAGGGGCGCCAGTTCTACGCGCAGGCCCAGAAGGACAGCGACGGCGGCAACCCGTCCGCCGCCGAGCGCAACCTCAAGATGGCCCTCACCTACGAGCCCTCCAACGCCCGCTACAAGGAGCGTCTGGCCGAGGTGCAGAAGCAGCTCCAGGAAGAGGCGAAAAGCAAGGGCGACTCGTCGTTCAAGATCCGCTGAAGGCCCCCGGAGGGCACCATGGTCATCGACCTCATCATCCTCGGCCTGGTGCTCTTCTTCGCCACCATCGGCGCCATCACCGGCGCCTCGCGACAGGTGGCGAACCTCGTGGGCCTGGCGGCGGGCTACTTCGCCTCCAGCCGCCTGGGCCCCGTGGTCGGCCCCAAGCTCGCGGCCTCACTCGGCAGCCCGCTGTTCCTCGGCATCATCCTGGGCTCGGTGCTCGTCTACATCGTCGTATGGCTGGCGGTGCGCTACGCGCTGGGCGCGCTGCTCTTGCGCTTCCTCAGCACCGGCCGGCACAACGAGCAGCGCGGCGTGGACCGCGTCCTCGGCTTCGTCCTCGGCGGCGCGAAGATGGCCCTCATCGCCTGGGTGGCGCTCAGCGCCATCACCTTCTTCGAGCAGCACGTGGTGGTGGCCGGCCGGCGCTTCGGTGTCGCCACGCAGGAGTCGCTGTCCCTCCAGGCCGCGCGCCGCTTCAACCTGTTCGAGATGACGCAGTTCTCCCAGGTGGGCAACCTGGTGCGCGTGGCGAAGGCGTCCACGGACCCGGAGACGGCGGGCCGCCTCCAGGAGGACCCGGCCTACAAGGCGCTGCGCAAGGACGCGCGCTTCCAGCGCCTGCTCCAGGACGACAAGCTGAAGCAGGCGCTCGCCCGGGGCGACACCGCCGCGCTGCTGCGCAATGACCTGGTCCTCCAGCTCATCCAGGACCCGGACGTGGCCGCCCGACTGCGGGCGGCCGTCCGGGCCTCGGAGCGCGGGGACTGACTCACAGGCCAATCTGCGCGGAGTCCAACCCCACCAGCCGCTGGCGCACGAAGTCCGCGTCCACCTCCACGCGGCGGCGCCGGTGCTCGGGCGCCTCGAACATGACGTCCGCCATGACGAACTCCAGGATGGAGCGCAGCCCGCGCGCGCCCAGGCCCCGGTCCACCGAGTAGCGCACCACCTCGCGCAGCCCGCCGTCGGCGAAGTCCAGCTCGATGTCGTCCATGGCCAGCAGCTCGCGGAACTCGCGGATGATGGAGTCGGGCGGCTCGGTGAGCACGCGGATGAGCTCCGGCTCCCCCAGCTTCTCCAGCTGCACCACCACCGGCAGGCGTCCGAGGAACTCGGCCATCATCCCGAAGTCCACCAGCTGCTTGGTGCTGATGCGCTTCTGGGAGCGCTTCGCCGCGTCCTCCGCCCCGAAGCCCAGGGCCCGTCCGCCCTCGTCGCCGTATTCATGCAAGTCGGAGAACGTGCCCGCGCAGATGAAGAGGATGTCGCGCGTGTCCACCTGCACGAAGTCGCTCTTGTTCCACGCCTGGGTGACGTTGAGGGGCACGTACACCTCGCGGCCCTCGAGCAGCTTCAGGAGCGCCTGCTGCACCCCTTCGCCGCCGATGTCGCGGCTGCCCGCGCCGTTGCGCGCGCCCTGCGAGCGGCGGGCAATCTTGTCCACCTCGTCGACGAAGATGATGCCCCGCTGGGTGTCCTCCACCGAATGGTTCGCCTTGAACAGGAGGTCCGAAATCATCACCTCCACGTCCTTCCCGTAGTAGCCCGCCTCCGTGTACTCGGTGGCGTCCACGGTGGTGAACGGGACATGGAGAATCTCGGCCAGGTTCCGGGCGATGTGCGTCTTGCCGCTGCCGGTGGGCCCAATCAGCAGGATGTTCGACTTCTTGATGAGCGACGACCTGCGCAGCCGCCGCGCCTGCACGCGCTTGAGGTGGTTGTGGGCGGCGATGGCCACCGCACGCTTGGCTGCTTCCTGTCCGATGACGAAGTGATCCAGCCTGTCGAAGATTTCCCTCGGGGTCAGCACCGCTTCTTCCCTGCGTGCGGACGACTCCATGTACCCTCCCCTTCTATCCACGCGTCCTCCCGGACTCCCTGGCAAAGGGTAGGAATTGAAAGGAAGGCTGGCCCGTGGGACTACAGGGGCAGAGACGTGACGGAGCCCGCCCGCCTGCCCCACCGGCAGGCGACTGTTGAATACGGTGGGGCTTTCCTATAGTTCCCGCGCCCTTCCGTTGTTCACGGGAGTCACCCCCTTTTTTCCCAGGGAGCCTCGAGACGCCGATGCCCGCAAACGCCCCTCCGCACCGCTGGACCCTTGCCGACGCCCACGAGCTCTACGGAATCCGCAACTGGGGCAACCCCTACTTCGGCATCAACGAAAAGGGCCACGTGTGCGTCCACCCGGACGGGCCGCAGGCGCCCAACATGGACCTCAAGGAGCTGGTGGACGAGGTCCGCCGCCGGGGCATCGGGCTGCCGCTGCTCCTGCGCTTCACGGACGTGCTGCGCCACCGCGTGGTGCACCTGAACGAGGCCTTCAAGAAGGCCATCGGTGACCAGGGCTTCAAGGGCGGCTACCGGGGCGTGTACCCCATCAAGGTGAACCAGCACCGCTTCGTGGTGGAGACCATCATCGAGGCGGGCAAGGGCTACAACTACGGCCTGGAGGCCGGTAGCAAGCCGGAGCTGCTCGCGGTGATGGCGCTGCTCGACAACGAGGACGCGCTCGTCATCTGCAACGGCTACAAGGACGAGGAGTACATCGAGACGGCGCTCTTCTACTCGCGCCTGGGCCGCAACGTCATCCTCGTGGTGGAGAAGCCCAGCGAGCTGCCCCTCATCGCGGAAGTCGCCCGCCGCACGGGCATTGCCCCGCGGCTGGGCATGCGCGTGAAGCTGTCCACGCGCGGCGCCGGCAAGTGGGAGGCCAGCGGCGGAGACCGCTCCAAGTTCGGCCTGTCCTCCTCGGAGCTGATGAGCTGCATCGGCTTCATGAAGGAGACGGGCATGCTCGCCTCCTTCGAGCTGCTGCACTTCCACCTGGGCAGCCAGATTTCCAACATCCGCAACGTGAAGAACGCGCTGCGCGAGGTGGGCTGCTTCTACGTGGAGGTGGCCCGCCAGGGCGCGCCGCTGAAGTACCTGGACGTGGGCGGCGGCCTGGGCGTGGACTACGACGGCTCGCAGACCAACTTCGCCTCCTCCATGAACTACACCACGGAGGAGTACGCCAACGACGTGGTGTTCGGCGTCATGGAGGCGTGTGACAGGGCCGGCGTGCCGCACCCCACCCTCGTGTCCGAGTCGGGCCGCGCGGTGGTGGCGCACCACGCGGTGCTGGTGGTGGACGTGCTGGGCACCAGCGAGTTCGACGCGGCCCAGGTCCCGGAGAAGGTGGACGAGAAGGCCCCGTCGGTGGTCCGCAACCTCATGTCCACCTTCAAGGAGGTCACCAACAAGAACCTCCTCGAGGCGTGGCACGACGCGCAGGACGCCAAGGAGGAGAGCCTCACCCTCTTCTCCCTGGGCCACCTGTCGCTCGAGCAGCGCGTGGCGGCCGAGAACATCTACTGGGCCATCTGCCACAAGATCATGCGCATCGCGAAGGAGGACGGCGAGATTCCCGAGGAGCTGGACTCGCTGGAGAAGGCGCTCAGCGACACCTACTTCTGCAACTTCTCCGTGTTCCAGTCGCTGCCGGACTCGTGGGCCATCGACCAGCTCTTCCCGATGATGCCCCTCCACCGGCTGGCGGAGAAGCCGACGCGCCGGGCGACGCTCGCGGACATCACCTGCGACTCGGACGGCAAGATTGAGCACTTCATCGACAAGCGCGAGGTGAAGGACGCGCTGGAGCTGCACGCGCTCAACGACGACGACTACTACCTGGGCATCTTCCTGGTGGGCGCGTACCAGGAGATTCTGGGCGACCTGCACAACCTCTTCGGCGACACGCACGCCGTGCAGGTGTCGCTGGGGCCCAACGGCGGCTACCTCATCGACAACGTGGTGGCGGGCGACACGGTGACGGAGGTCCTCAACTACGTCAGCTACACCAAGGACGACCTCGTCGCGAAGCTGCGCAAGTTCACCGAGCTGGCGCTGCGCAACGGCCGCATCACCCTGGACGAGTCCCGCAGCCTGCTGCGCATGTACGAGGACGGCCTGTCCGGCTACACGTACCTGGAGCGCGAGGTGGACGCGAGCTTCGCCAGCAGCGCCAACCAGCTCCGCCTGGTGCCCCAGCCCAACACCACCCCGGGCCAGCGCAACACGCTGCCCCCGTCGGGCACGTGAAGGCGCTGAAGTCCTGAGCCCCTGAAGCAGTCCCAGGAAGCCCCCTGCCGCGCCACTTCGCGCCAGGGGGCTTCGTGCGTCCTAGAGGTTGGCGATGACGGGCTCGCTGGTGCCGAAGGGCACGGGCTCGTCGGCGAAGGCCACGTCGGCGGCGCGGGCGCGCAGGTGCTGGAGCGCCTGCTGCTGCGTCTCGCCGCGGGCGATGAGGGCCTCGAAGTCGAAGCCGGCCAGGCGAGTGTCCTTCGCGGACAGCCGCGCCAGCGTGCGCCACAGGGACAGGCGCCCTTCCGTGGCCACGCACAGCCCCTCCAGCTCCACCAGCCGGCTCAGCGGGGAGTAGCGCAGCAACGAGCCGTTGAGCTTGAGGCGGCCGAGCTTCTCGGAGACCCACGCCCCGCGCTTCTTGAGCGGGTCCTCCTTCAACTCCAGCGTCTGGATGACGGACTGGAGGATGGACTGGTCATGCCGCAGCTCGGGAATGAACGCCGACAGGTAGCGGCCCACCGGGTTGCTGCGGTTCTCCGTCTCCGTGCGGACGGCCAGCTCGATGCCACCCACCGAGCCCGCCAGGTGGTCATTGAGGTAGATGCCCAGCCGCTTCGCGTCCATGCCGTGCCTCCGGTTGCGTGCTTCCGCAGCCCGGGAGGGTGGCCATGGACGGGCACCCCGGCAGCACCGGCCGGGGGGCTCGCCTGGAGGGCAGGCAGGCAGGCGGGCGTCAGTCCGGGTAGCTGAACGTCAGCGGCAGCTTCACGTCCGGGTGGAGGCTGCGGGCCACGGGGCAGCCGTGGGCCGTCTCCTCCATGCGCTTGCGCTGCTCGGCGGTGAGGCCCGCCGGCATCTGGAGCTCCAGCACCAGCTCGCCAATGCGGCGCGGCGGCGGGGTCATCCGCTTCTCCACCCGGCCGCGCACCTCGCCCAGGGAGATGCCCTCGCGCGAGGCGACCAGGTGCATCGTCGTCACCGCGCAGGACAGCAGCGCCGCGCCCACCATGTCCGTGGGCGAGAAGCTGCCGCCGGTGCCGCCGTTGTCGCGCGGGGCCTCGGTGACGGCCACCGTGCCGGACGGGCCGTGGGTGAGCTGCGTCTTGAACTGGGGCTGGCTGACCAGGGTCATCACCACGCCCGTGGCGGGAGTCTGCGGCTGGCTCATGTCGGCGCTCCTGAAGGGTGAGTCCGTGGTTCAGCGGACGAAGGCGTCGTGCTTCTTCGCGTCCTTCTTGGTGGAGGGCTCCGCGTCCTCGACGCTCCAGTCCAGCGTCTTCATCAACGACTTGCGGCGCTTCTGCACGTCCGCGTCGAGGAACTTCACGGCGTCCGTCATCCGGTCCATCAGCCGCATCGGCTTGCGCTTGTTCTTCGGCTCACTGAGCAGCGCGTGCGTCAGCCAGGGGAACACCGCCGTCACGTCGGTGTGCACGTAGACGGAGCCGGTCTCCACCGCCTCCACCGACACCTTGCCCCAGGTGTGGCCCTCGCCGGCGGGGCAGCTGGACAGCGCGCCGTTGTCCACCGGGTCCACGCAGAACTGCAGGTCGATGTCGAAGCCCGTCGTGGGGACGTTGAGAATCTGGTCCAGCAGCGGCTCGCCCTGCAGCGTGTAGTTCTTCGGCACGCCGCCGCCCAGAATCCAGATGGCCAGCCGCTTGCTGCCGTTGTGCCGGCAGAAGTGCTGCATGGCCGCCATGGAGTAGACGTCGTCGTTGATGTCGAGCTCGAACTTGAACGCGTCGCCGAGCAGTCGCTTGAGCTTCACGACGTTGAGGAAGATGGAGCCGTCCTGCACCGCGCCCACCCAGATGGGCACCGCGTGCTTGTAGGCCGTGGCGAGCAGCGACGGCTGCTTCACGCCGAGCTTCTTCTCAATCTGGTAGATGGCCTTGCCGAGCAGGTAGTGGAACTCGGGCGTGGTCATCTTCTTCTGGAACTCGGGGCCGCGGATGATGGCGGAGAAGAGCCGGTCCGTGTCGAGCAGCGCCTCTTCCCAGAAGCCCAGATCGTAGATGCGGATGATGCGCGCCAGGCGGTACTGGAGGTCGCCCGCGTTCGGGTTCACCTCGCGGATGGCGTGGCCGATGATGCGGTGGGCGTCGTGGTAGAGGTTGGCGCCCGTCGTCGTAATCGCGGAGATGACGCCCTTCTCGATGAGGGGAATCAGGCAGCTCTGGTGCAGGCCCGCGGGCGTCATCGCGCCGGAGAGCGTGAGGAAGATGGAGGCGTCCTGCTCCATCGACTGGGACATCAGCTCGAAGGCCGTGCGCTCCTGGCGGCCCACGTAGGCGCTGAAGGCGTGCGCGAGCAGCTCCGCGGGCTTCTCCTTGCCGGTGATGGGGCGGGGATCAGCCTTGCGCGCCCCGGAGTACGCGGCGCGAAGGGACTTCTTCGGGTTCGAGGAGGTCTTGGCCATGGCGCGGCGACATAGCACCCCGCGCCCCCCATGGGGAGCACCGGGTGTTCCCCGCTGCTACTTGCCGCGCTTCTTGCCGGTGCCGGTGGCGGTGGCCTCCGCGGCCGTGTCCTTGCCCGGCGCGGCTTTCGATTCCGACAGGCCCAACACCCGGTCCCTCACCTGCTCGGCGGACAGGTGTGCCGTGTCGGACACCACGCAGGAGACGTAGGCCAGCTCCGCCAGGGCCCGCCGCGCGCGCTCGCGCACCGTGGCGTCATCGGAGCCCAGCTCCTCGGACGCGGCGGAGACGTAGCTGCTGGCCAGTGACTCGAAGAGGTACACCCGGTTCTCGATGGTCGTGTCGTTCTTCTTGCCCATGGGGCGGGCACTCTAGGCCCTGGCCTCCGCCCCCGGGAGGCCAGCTTCGACGCGCCGCGCGGTAGCGAACATCGCCGCGTGACACTCCGGGCGAGGGAGTGCTGCGGCGGAAGGCCCCACGCCTTAAGTTGGTGTGCAAGAGCGCACGCTTCACGTAGGTGTGACGTGTACCGCCAGCCCGGGAGTCCCGCCTTGATTGATTTGCACTCGCACACCACCGCCAGCGACGGCCAGTACCCGCCGTCGGAGCTGCTGGCGCGGGCGGCCGCCGCCGGGGTGACGGTGCTGGCGGTGACGGACCACGACACGGTGGCGGGGCTGGCGGAGGCGGCGGAGGCCGCGCGCACGCACGGCGTGGAGCTGGTGCCGGGCATCGAGCTGTCGGCCTTCATCCTCGGGCGCGAGGTGCACATCCTCGGGCACTTCCTGCGGCCGGACGATGAGGACATCGCCCGCTTCTCCGAGCGGCTGCGCCACGAGCGCGACACGCGCATGGAGGCGATGCTGGAGCGGATGCGTCAGCTCGGCTACCCCGTGCACATGGAGCACGTGCGCGCGGTGGCGGGCAACGCGCAACTGGGCCGGCCCCACCTGGCGCGGGTGCTGGTGGAGCGCGGCTGGGCCGTGGACGTGAAGGCGGCGTTCGACCGCTTCCTGGGCACGCGCGGCGCGGCCTGGGTGGACCGGTACAAGCTGGACGGCACGGAGGCCATCCGCCTCATCCGCAAGGCCGGCGGCACCGCCACGCTGGCGCACCCGGGCTCCTCGCGCATGGAGCGGCAGGAGATTCGCGCGCTGGCCAAGGCCGGCCTGGCCGGGCTGGAGGTGCTCCACTCGGACCACAACCCCAGCGTGAAGCAGAAGTACCTCGGGCTGGCGAAGGAGCTGGACCTGGTGCCCACCTCCGGCAGCGACTTCCACGGCGAGGCCGTCTCCCCCGACCACAAGCTGGGCGACGCCGCCATGCCTCCAGAGCTGTTCGCGAAGCTCCGGGCCCGCGCCGCCGCCTGAGTGGTGGGGTGGCCAGCACCCCATTCCCCAAATCTGGGAAAAAGGGAGGAACGCGGATTTTTTGGTACGCTTCCCCTCTCCATGGAGTGCCCGAGCGAGACGACCCTGAGCGACTTCCTCGAAGGCCTGCTCCCAGAGGAGCAGCGCGCGCGAGTGCTGGCGCACGTGGAGGGCTGCGAGGGCTGTCAGGAGCACGTGGCGATGGGGGCCAGCTCCACGGTGGCCATGCCGGAGGTGCTGGCGGAGCGGCCCGCGCTGGCCCAGGGCTCCACGCTGGCGCGGTACGTGGTGCTGGAGCGCATCGGCCGGGGCGCCATGGGCGAGGTGTATGCGGCCTATGACCCGGAGCTGGACCGGCAGGTGGCCCTCAAGCTGCTGCGTCCGGAGGGCCGCCACCTGGAGGAGCTGCGCGTGCGGCTGCTGCGCGAGGCCCAGGCCCTGGCGCGCCTCGCGCACCCGCACGTCGTCACCGTGCACGACGTGGGCGTGGCCGGGGACTGCCTCTTCCTCGCGCTGGAGCTGGTGGAGGGCACCACCCTCTCCGAGTGGCTGAAGCAGCCCCGCCCGCTGAAGGAGGTGCTGCGCATCTTCCGTGACGCCGGACGCGGGCTGGCGGCGGCGCACGCGGCGGGGCTGGTGCACCGCGACTTCAAGCCGAGCAACGTCCTCGTCGGGCAGGACGGCCGGGTGCGCGTGACGGACTTCGGCCTCGCCCGCCCCTCCAACCGGTGGCTCCGCGCGCCTGCCTCTCCCGCGCGCGTCGCGGACAGGCCCGGCCCGGCGCCACTCACCCGCACGGGCGTGCTGGTGGGCACGCCCGCGTACATGGCGCCGGAGCAGCAGCAGGGCCACGGCGTGGACGCGCGCTCGGACCAGTTCAGCTTCTGCGTCGCCCTCTACGAGGCGCTCCACGGAGTGCGCCCCTTCGACGGACACAGCCTGGAGGAGCTGGCCCGCGCGGCGCGAGAGGGACGCGTGCGCGCGCCGGAGCGCGAGTCGAAGGTGCCCGCGCGGGTGCGGCGCGCGGTGCTGCGCGGCCTGCGCGCGCGGCCCGAGGAGCGCTTCCCCTCCATGGACGCGCTGCTGGCGGAGCTGGCGCCGAGGGCCCTGCGCATCCGCACCTGGATGGCGGCCTCCGCCGGTGCGGCCAGCCTGCTGGGGCTGACGGTGGGCTACGTGGTGGCGCACCGGGACGAGGCGCGCTGCGCGCAGGACGCGGACAAGCTCTCCACCGTCTGGAGCCCCGAGCGCCGCGAGCGCATCCGCGAGGCCTTCCTCGCCACCGGCAAGCCCTACGCGGCGTCCGCGTGGGAGACCGTTGCCACCTCGATGGATGCGCAGGCGGACACGTGGCGCGCGCTGCGCACCGACGCGTGTCTCGCCGCGCGCGATGACGCCAGCGTCTCCTGGCAGACGGCGGCGTGCCTGGACGCGCGGCTGTGGCACCTGGCCGCCATCACCGACGTACTGGAGAAGGCCGACGCGCAGACGGTGCAGAACGCGCCGCAGTTGATGTCCTCGCTGGAGGGGCTCTCCGGGTGCGTGGATGCGCCCGCGCTCGCCACCCGCCCGCAGCCCACGGATGCGCTGCGCCCGCGCGTGGACTCCATCCGCCGCCGGCTGGCCGACGTCCGCGCCCGCATGGAGGTGGGCAACCACACCTCGGCGCTCGAGGTCACCACGGCCCTGCTCCAGGACATGAAGGGGCTCGACTACCGCCCGCTGGAGGCCGAGGTGCTCGCGCAGCATGGGTACCTGAAAGGCCTCACCGGCAAGCCGAAGGAGGCGGAGGACATCCTCTACAAGGCGCTGTGGGCCGCCGAGGCCGGGCGCGACGACGAGACGGTGGCCCGCGTCTGGATTCTCCTGCTGTGGGTGGTGGGGGACCAGATGGCGCGAATCGACGAGGCCAACCGGCTGGTCCACCACGCGCGCGCCGCGGTGGAGCGGCTGGGCCGCGAGCGCTTCCCCGCCATCGCCATGGACCTGCACCTGCGCATGGGCGGGCTGCGGCTGGTGCAGGGCAAGCTGGACGAGGCGGAGGCGGAGTACACGCAGGGGCTGGAGCTGTCGCGCAAGGCCACGGGCCCGGAGCGGCTGCGCACCACGTACTTCCTCTCCGGGCTGGGCCGGGTCCGCTCGCGTCAGCTCCGCGCGCAGGAGGCGCTGGACCTGTACCGCCAGGCGCAGGCCCATGCGCTGAAGGAGCGGCAGTGGAGCCCCGAGCACCCGGTGCTCGCCGTCAATCTCAACAACATCGCCACCGAGCTGCTCGCGCTGGGCCGCACCGACGAGGCGCTCGCCACGTTCCAGCGCTCGCTCGCGTTGCTGGAGGCGGCGCGCTCGAAGGACCACCCGAGCCTCGCCGCGCCGCTCAACAACCTCGCCGTGCTGCTGCGGCGCGAGGGCCGGCTGGACGAGGCCCGGCAGTCCTACCAACGCGCGATCGCCCTCTTCGAGCGCAGCAAGGGCCCGGACCACCCCAGCACCGCCACCGCGCTCGCGGGGCTGGGGATGGTGGCCTATGACTCGCAGCAGTTGGACGAGGCGCTCACCTACAACCAGCAGGCGCTGGAGCGGCTGCACCGGGGCCTGGGGCCGGACACGCCTCGCGCGGAGCAGCCGCTGCGCAACCTGGCCCTCATCCACCTGCGCGCGGGCCGCCCCGAGGAAGCGCGCAAGAGCCTCGTTCGCGCGCTGACGATGCTGGAGAAGGAGAACGGCCCGGACAGCGCGGTGACCACCGGCGTGCTGAGAGACCTGGCCCGGGTGGACCTGACGACGGGCGGCTGGACGGCCGCGCTCGCGCACTGCCAGCGCTCGCTGAAGCTCGATGAGGGAACGCAGGGTGCGGAGAGCCCGGATACCGCGCTGGACCTCTCGTGCCTCGGTGAGGCACAGCTGGGCCTGGGTGCACTGGAGGAAGCAGTGCCGCTGCTGGAGCGCGCGCGGCGCATCGACGCGAAGGCGCAGCTGGACCGGCGGGACGCGGCGCGGGTGTCCTTCCTGCTGGCTCGCGCCCTGTGGGAGCGGCGCTCGCCCGAGGAGCGGACGCGCGCGATGACGCTGGCCCACGAGGCCCGGAGCTGGTTGGAGGCCCTGGGGATTCGCGCCCGCCCGGACCTGCGCGAGGTCGTGGCGTGGCAGGCCCGACATCCCCCCTCCGTGAGCGAGGCCACCCGATGACGCCCGGGACTCTCACGGACCTGCTGCTGGCGCACGTGCCCCCGGAGAGTCAGGACGCGCTGCGCGCCGTGCCCGGACTGGAGGCACTGCTGGAAGAGCACCTCGCGAAGGGCAAAGAGGCCTGGCCCGACGTGACGCTCGCGCCGGAGCACTTCCTCCCTCACATAGCGCGGCATCTTTCCCCGGAGGGTGCTCCCGACGACGCGCTCCGCGCATTGCACGCCGCCGACCTGTACCTCGCCTGCGCCTGTGCCGCGGGCGAGCCCCAGGCCCTGCGGCACTTCGAGCGTCATGTCCTGGCGAAGGTGGCCACGCGCCTGGGCCAGCCGCCCGGTGTCACGCTGGACGAGGTGCTCCAGGTCGCGCGCCAGCGGCTGCTGCTCGGCGTGGCGGGGACGCCGCCGAAGATTGCCGAGTACTCCGGCCGGGGCGCGCTGGGCGGCTGGGTGCGCATCGTCGCCTCGCGCATCGCCCGTGAGCTGCGCAGTCAGGCCGGACGTCAGGACCTGTTCTCCGACACGCCCCACGCGCTGGAGCGCCTGCTGTCGGCCGGAGACCCGGAGCGCGAATTGCTCCAGGCCCACTCACGCCAGGTGCTCACCGAGTCCCTCCAGGCCGCGCTCGCGGAGCTCACCGAGCGCGAGCGCGCCCTGCTGCGCCTGCACCACCTGCACGGCCTCACCATGGACCGCATCGCGACGATGTACGGCGAGCCCCGCTCCAGCGTCGCGCGCCACGTCGCCCAGGCCCGCGAGCGGCTCCTCAAGCTCACCCACCGCGAGCTGGCCTCGCGACTGAAGCTGAATGGACAGGAATTGGAGAGCCTCCTGGGCCTGGTGCAGAGCCGGTTGGACCTCAGCCTCCACCGGCTGATGGACCAGGGCTGATACGCTACGGGCCATGGACCCGATAGACCCTGAAGTGGCGACGTACGTCCAGGACCTCTTCAACGGAGTGCTCCTGGGCGCGCTCGCCTATCTCTTCGTGCGCTACGTGCTAGGCGGCCTCTTCACCGTGGACCAGAACGTGCGCGCGGTGAAGGTGCGGCTGGGCCGCGCCGAGCGCCTCTCCGCCAACCTCACCAACCGCGACGGCCCGCTCTCCGAGGGGCTCGCCCGCACCGACGAGGAGCGCTACGTCTACCCGCAGCTGCGCGTCATCTCCTCCGGTGGCCCGTACTTCAAGTGGCCCTGGGAGCAGGTGCGTAAAATCTCCGTGGCCACGCAGACGCTCAACATGGCCTTCGACCCGGAGGCGCCGGAAGCCAACCAGGGCGGCACCATGGTGGACGCCGTCACGAAGGACCAGCTCAACACCGGCCTCACCGGACAGATTCGCTACCGCGTCTCGGAGAAGAACCTCTACGCCTTCCTCTTCGGCGTGAAGAACCCGGTGGCCCACGTCATGGGCTTCTTCATCTCCATCCTCCGCCAGCGCATCGCCAACTTCGAGGCCCCTCCCGCCGCGCGCGAGCCGGACAGCCTGGAGGCCGCCGTCGTGTCGGGCGTGTCCATCAACGACTTGCGGAAGAATCTACGAGACCTCAACGAGCACATGGACCACGAGTGCCGAGGCAGCGAGGCGCGCTACGGCGTGGTGCTGGAGGCGTCGCTCATCACCGGCATCGACCCGCCGCAGGAGGTGGAGAGCGCGCTGGCCGCCATCAACACCGCGCACAACCACGTCTCCAGCGACATCAGCCTCGCGCAGGCCTCCGCGGACCAGAAAATCGTCCAGAGCCGCCGCGCGGTGGAGATTGAGACGCTCAAGGCCCAGGCGGAAGTGGAGCCCCTCGTCGCCCTCTCCAACGAGCTCTCGCTGCTCAAGCGCAGCGGCCCGGGCGCACTCCAGGCCTACCTGCGAAACATCCGGCTGGGGCTGTACCAGAAGGCGCAGGCGGTGGTGCTGGGGGTGAAGAATGGTTAGCACGCTCGTGGGCGCCATCGTCGGCTTCTTCGGCATGGCCATCGGCATCCCCGTCTTCTTCGCCTTCCTCCGCCTGCTCGGCTTCTACGCCATCGTCCAGGAGCGCACCTGCCGGGTGTACGTGCTCTTCGGCTCGGTGGTGTGCACGCTGGATGAGCCCGGCTTCCACTTCCTCTGGCCGAAGCTCGGGTGGAAGGCGCTCATCGTGAACCTGGTGGGCCGCTGCCAGGTGGTCGACTTGCGGTTGGACCAGCAGTACCTGCGCAGCCAGGCGGTGAACTCCGAGGAGGGCGCGCCGATGGGCATCGGCATCTGGTACGAGATGTACGTCTCGGACCCGAAGCGCTTCCTCTTCGAGAACGCGGACCCGCGCGGCAGCCTCGCCGCCAACGTGAGCAACGCGGCCGTGCGCTGCCTGTCCAACATGAAGCTGGCCGCCATGCTGGAGACGCGGCACGAGATGAGCCGCACCGTGCGCGCCGAGGTCAGCCCCCAGAGCCACGAGTGGGGCTACAAGCTGGGCAGCGTCTACGTGCGCAAGGTCCACTTCCGCGACGCGAACATGATTCGCCAGATTGAGGAGAAGGTCGTCAACCGGCTGCGCCAGGTGACGAGCGCCATCCGCCAGGACGGTGCCAACCAGGTGAGCATCATCACCAGCACCGCCGAGCGGCAGAGCGCGGTGGAGTTCGCCCGCGCCGCCGCGCTGCGGCCCCAGATTGTCGGCTCCGCGCTGCAGAAGATTGGCGAGGACCCCGAGGTGCTGGAGGCCACCTTCTCGCTGCTGGAGACGCAGCGCCTGCTGGAGAGCGGCGCGAAGCTCACCCTGGTGCCCGACGGTCAGCGGGGGGAATTGCTCTCCCAGCTGCTGACGGCGCGCACGCTGTCCCGCCCGTAGCGCACGGGCCGGAGCCCGCGAGCGTCCTGGCTCGCGGGCTCCATCCCGACGGCAGGGCGCGGACTACCGCACCGTCTTCGCGGCGGTGAGCATGTCCGCGTACGAAGTGGCGAGATACGAGCGGCTGGGTGCCTTCGTGATGTCCTGGCCGGGGAACAGGTTCGCCCGGACGCGGAAGGCGTAGCGCCGGCCCGACGTGAGCATGCCCGAGGGCAGCACCACCTGCGTGTCACGCGTGGACAGGGTGGCGACGCTCTTCGCGGCGGCCGTCACGTCGTAGACCTGCACCAGGTACGAGGTCGGCGTGCCCACCGCGGGCGCCGTCCAGGCAATGGTGGGCCGCGCCGCGATGAGGGCCTCCGTGCCTGCCGCCGTCGAGTCCACGGTGACGGTGCGCACCGGGGTAATCCGGGGCGCCAGCGGCTTCGCGGTGAAGCCACTCAAGGTGTCGCTCACGCGGACGGTGCCGCTGATGAGGGTGCGCGAGTTGTTGGGCAGCGGGTAGGACACGGTGAAGGTATGGGACACCATGCCCAGCACCGGCCAGGCCGGGGGGAAGGGATTGCGGAAGGGAATGGTCCGGGTGACGTCCGGCCCCGCCGTGCCCGTGTTGTTGAAGACGACGAGGTCGGCCGAGTAGTCGTAATTCCCATCCACCCCGCTGTACGGGACGACGAAGACGCCCATCGCCTGCGTGTAGCGGTAGATGCCCGCGGGCGCCACCTGCGTGGCCAGCGCCTCGAAGGCGGAGCGCGGCCAGGTGAAGCGCGCGAAGGACTGCGTGGGCTCGGTCATCGTCCCCGACACCGCCGTGTACCCACGATCCACCGCGGTGAAGGCCGGCAGGTACGCGGCGCGAACCGCCGACTGGAAGTTCTCGACGCCACCATCCGGCAGCGTGGAGTTGTTCGGACCGAACTGGGTGACCCAGGCCCTGTCACCGCGCGACTCCTCGATGAGCGGGTGCAGGTCCATGCTGCTGTACTCGAAATCCGAGTCGAGCACCGTGGCGCCCACGACGGGCGGCTCCCAGATGAGCTGCTCCAGGTTCAGCTCCACCGCCCCCGCGTTGGCCGCGAAGAGCTGGAGGATGGCGCCATCCGTGTAGGGCGCCAGGTTGTCCAGGTGCAGATTCAGGTACGTCGAATCCAGGTAGCCGCCGTCGGGCAGGGAGGAGTAGCTGCTCGCCACCGTCGTATCCGAGCGCCCCAGGTCCGCGTAGCCCATGTCCAGCACGGACTCGGTGGTGGTGTAGTGGGCCGTGCCGAACTTGAGCAGGTACGTGCCCGTGGGGATGTTGCGGACCACCCACGCGCCGTCACCGGCGTAGGTGCCGAAGCGGGCGCCATAGCCACCGGCGCCGTCCGGCACGAGCGCGCTGATGGCGGTGGCGGACAAGTCGCGCGGCAGCTCGTTGCGGCCGGTGTCGGACCAGTAGCCCACCAGGCCCTTCACGACGACGGTGCGGCCGGTGGAGGGCGCGACGCCCTGGTACAGCGCATCCAGCGCGAGGATGTCCCCGCTGCTCAGCCCGGTGCGCTGCACCGTGAAGGGAGTGCCGTCCACTGCGCGCACCAGCGTGGGCTTCGGCCCGCTCCCGTCCACGTCGGAGAAGGCATACGAGCCGTACTGCATGACGGAGCGGATGTCGTAGCCGCCCAGGTCCTGGCCCGGCAGGCCGCTCTCCACGTACGTGCGGAAGTTGCCCTCGTAGCCCGGCGCGATGTTCTCCCAGATGACGCGCACCTGGGTGTCGCGGTCGGCGCGGGACTGCTCGTGCCAGAGGCCCGCGGCGTGGCCAATCTCGTGGATGGCCGAGCCCGTGCTGCACGCGGCGTTGAGGGTGATGGGCTGCGGCGCGAAGTTCTGCATGCCCACGTAGGAGGAGCACCCTGCCCCGTCCACGAAGCTCACGTAGCGCGTCTCCGTGGTGCGCTGCACGAAGCGCAGAGCCGTGAGTTGCTGCCAGTGATTGATGGCATCGAAGACGCGCTGCGGGTTGGGCAGCGCCGGGTCGATGAGGTAGGGCACCACGCCGCCCGGCCAGCGCTGCTGCGCGACGGTGTCGACGATGCCCGTGGAGGGCTTCCGCGCCGAGCCGGCTTCCGGCAGCGCCAGGAGGATGTCGCCCTCCAGCACCGCGTGGCCTTGGATGCGCTCCACGTCGAGGAACACCTCGCGCCCGTCCATCGTGACGCGGATTTCCTCCAGCGCGCCGCGCTCACCAGGGAAGGCGAACAGGGCGCCCGGGTCGGAGTCGGCTCCCGGTAGCGTCGCGGGCGGGCGGCTCGGGTGCTCGGGCTCCTCCGTGGCGGGATGCTCCGTGCCGGGCCCGGCGACGTCCGGTGCCGGCGTCTCCTCGGCGGGCACGATGGGGCTTCGCGGCGCCGGCGCTTCACAACCCGCTGAAGAGAACAGGAACAGGCACACGGGCAGCAGCCCCGCGCGCAGGGAAATGCGTCGTTTCAATCAAGCCTCCGATGGAGCACGGGAGCGATGGCTCCCACTCGCGGAGGATGAGACATGAATTATCTGAATATTTGAATTACGCGGCATGGCGGGACAGACAGCGAAACCCGGCATGCTGGGTCAATTTCACCGAGAGGCTCAGGCCAGCTCCGCGGCGGCGGCGAGCACCTCCGCCACCACCGTATCCACGTCCTCGGGCGAGGTGCGGTGATTGACGAAGCACGCACGCAGCACGAAGCGCCCGTGCAGCGTGGCGTTGGAGAGGTAGGCACGGCCGCGCGCGTTGATGCGGGCCATCAGCCGCGCGTTGAACGCGTCGCGCTCCGCCTCGGGGACACTGCCCGTGTAGCGGAAGCACACCGCGCTCAGCGTCGCGGGGGCGAGCAGCTCCAGCGCGGGCGAGGCGCGGATGAGGGCCTCCATGCGACGCGCGTTCTCCACGTCGCGGCGCATGGCCTCCCGGAAGGCCGCGAGGCCGTGGTAGCGCACGGAGAGCCACACCTTCAGCGCGCGGGCACGACGGGACAACTCGATGGACTCGTCGAAGAAGGCGAAGCCCTCCACCGAGTCAGCCGTCATGGTGCGCACGTAGTCGCCGCTGAAGGAGAAGGCCTTGCGCGCGGCGCCCGCGTCACGGAACAGCAGCACGCCGCAGTCCGCCGGCTGGTAGAGCCACTTGTGCGCGTCCATGGACAGCGAGTCCGCCAGCGACAGGCCCTCGAATTGCTCCGGCAGGGCCATGGCGGCGAGCGCTCCGTAGGCACCGTCCACGTGCATCCACAGGCCGTGCGCGCGGGCGATGCGGGACACATCGGGCAGCGGGTCCACCGCGCCGGTGTTGACGGTGCCCGCGGTGGCCACCACCGCCAGCGCACGCCGCCCGGCCGCGATGTCCTCGGCGATGGCGCGCTCGAGCAGCTCGGGGCGCATGCGCCAGCCTGCGTCGGTGGGAATCAGCCGCAGGTTCTTCCGCCCCAGGCCCAGCAGCGCCATCGCCTTGGGGATGGACATGTGGACCTCCGAAGAGGCGTACACCACGCCGGAGGGCGAGCCCTCGTCGTTGGCGGGGGCCAGGGCCTCGCGTGCCATGGCCAGGCCCATGAGGTTCGCCGCGGAGCCGCCGCCCGCGAAGCTCCCGGTGAAGCCGTCGCAGCCCACCGCGCTCGCGAGGCTCCGCACCACCGCGCGCTCCAGACTCACCAACGTGGGCGCGGAGCGCCATGCGGTGACGTTCTGGTTGATGACGCTGGCCACGTAGTCGCCCAGCACGCCCACCGGCTCGCCCGAGCCGAACACGTACGCCAGGAAGCGCGCGTTGCCCGCGCGGGACCCGTCCATCAAAGGCTTCAGCGCCTCCAGCGCCGCGTCCTTCATCCCCTCTTCAGGCAGGCCGTCCGCGAACAGCGCCTCCGTCGCCGTGCCCGTGGTGGCGGGAGCGATGCGCCGCGAGTCCAGCTCCGCGAGCCACTGCTCCGCCAGCGTGGAGATGCGGTCGGCGAGACGACGAAACTGCGCGGGAGTCACATCCAGAGCGCTCATGGACCGCGCACCTTAATGGGGACGAGGTGGAGTTCCAGCTCCGCCGGGAGCGCTAGCTCCGCGTCGTCTTGAAGCGGCTGGTGACGGCGGTGAGTCCCTCGGCCACCGCCTGCAGGTCCTGGGCGATGCGGGTGGTGCGCCCGGTGGCATCCACGCCCTGCTTCACCAGCTCCGCCACGTTGCGCGCGCCCTGCACGGCCTGCTCGCTGGACTGGCGCTGCTGCCGGGTGGCGATGGTGATCTGCCGCGCCGCCTCGCTGGTGCCGCGCGCCAGCTCCACGATGCGCTGGAACACGGAGGAGGCCTGCTCGGCCACCTCCACGCCGCGGTCGCTGGTGGCCATGCCCACGCGCGCCTTGGACGCGGCCTCCTCGCCGGAGTCCTGCACCTTCTCGACGATGCGGGCGATGTCACGCGCGGAAGCCGACACGTTCTCCGCCAGCTTGCGCATCTCCGCGGCCACCAGTGAGAAGCCGCGTCCCACCTCGCCCGCCTTGGTGCCCTCCAGCGCCGCGTTCAGCGCGAGCAGGTCCGAGCGCTCCGCCACCTGGTTGATGACCTGGGCAATCTTGGAGACCTGCTGGAGGTCCTGATTCAGTCCGACAATCGCGTCCGCCACGCCCTTGGACTCGGTACGGATGTCGTTGATGCCGGCGACCACCTGGGCCACCACGGCCATGGCCTCGGCCACCGCTTCATGCGTGCGGCGCGCGGCGGACTCCACCACCTCGGTGGAGCTGGAGATCTGCTCCGCCGTGCGGCTCAGCTCCTCGAACGTCGCGGCAATCTGCTGCGCGTAGGCGGCCTGCTGGCTGATGACGTGCTCCTGGTCCGCGGACGCGCCCAGCAGCCCGCGCGACGCGCCGGAGAGCTGCTCCGTCCGGGACATCAGCTCCATCACCGTGCCCCGCAGCGTGCCGAGCATCTGGTTGAAGGACTGCGCCATGAGCCGCACCTCGCCCGTGGCCGGCACGTCCAGCTCCCCGCGCGACATGTCCCCGCGCGTCACGTCCCGCACCACCTCCGTCACGCGCGTCACGGGCTCGACGATGTTGCGGCTGATGAGGAACGCCAGCAGCAGGCCCAGGAGCAGCGCGCCAGCGAGCCCCGCCACCGCGGACCCGTGCATGTCCGTCACCGAGAACACCGCGGCCTCCACCCCGAAGACCGCCGCGTAGGTGAGGTTTCCGCTCGCGCAGCGCACCACCACTTCGCCGCGCGCGAGCGAGCGGAACGACATGCACGCTTCGTCGGAGACCGCACCGGCGTACTTCGCCCTGACGTCCGGGGGCAGCTTGCCGTGCTCGAACACCGGCTCGCCATCCAGTGGACGGAGCAGCGCCTGGTAGCGCACCGAGAAGCCGCTGGTCCCGTCCGGCGAGGTGGGTGACTCGAGCCGGCCGAGCACCGCCGCCAGCGCATCCTTGTCCAGAGCGCGCTCCGCCGCGAGCAGCACCGGGTGCTGCGCCATCAGCAGCCCCACCACGCGCGCGCGCTTCTCCAGCAGCTCCAGGCTGACTTCGCGCTGCCGGGCGGGGAAGTACACCGCCGAGAAGAGGACCACCGCCAGGCAGGGCACCAGCACCGCGATGGCCACCTGCATCCGCAAGCTGAGCCGGCCCCACATGCCTGTCTTCTCCCCGGTTGGGTGATCCACGCCGACGCCGACGTCCGGCGACGCTAGGCGTCCCTTCGCGGAGCGTCAAACACGCCCCCGCCCTCCCCACGGACGGGCCGGCGGGCGCCGGCAGGCCGGGACGGGGGGCTGGGAGAGCGGGCCGACAAGCTCCGCTTTTCGTCGTCATCTCAAGGGGTTGCAACGACGGCCGAGGGGACTTTCCCTTTGACATGGCGAGGGCGGTGTCATTAGGTTCCGCGCGCGATGACTCCCACTCCACTCTCGCCCTACCTGCCGCTGGCAGTGGTTCTGCTGCTGGCCGGTGGCATGGCGATGCTCATTCCCCAGATCACCACCCGCCTGGGGCCCCGGCGTCCGAGCGCCATCAAGTCCACCAGCTTCGAGGCCGGCTCCGAGTCGACCGGCCCGGCACGCCAGCGCTTCGCGGTGAAGTTCTACGTGGTGGCCCTGCTGTTCATCGTGTTCGACGTCGAAGCGGTGTTCCTGTACCCCTGGGCGGTCAACTTCAAGGCGCTCGGGTGGTTCGGCTACCTCGAGATGCTCATCTTCGCGGTGACGCTCGTGGTGGGCCTCATCTACATCTGGAAGAAGGGCGCCCTGGACTGGGAGAGCTGAGACAACATGGCTGACACCGACATTGCTCCTGTTCTGGCCACCCGCCGCGATGAGGCCATGGGCTTCTTCCAGCGGATGGTCTCCAAGGGTCTGGGCTGGGCCCGCAAGTACTCGCTGTTCACCTACCCGTACGCCACCGCCTGCTGCGGCATGGAGTACATGTCCGTGGCGGCCAGCCGTCACGACATCTCGCGCTTCGGCGCCGAGTTCCCCCGCTTCTCGCCGCGCCAGGCGGACCTCCTGATGGTGGTGGGCACCATCAACCTGAAGCAGGCCCCCATCCTCAAGCGCGTCTACGAGCAGATGGCCGAGCCCAAGTGGGTGGTGGCCTTCGGCGTGTGCGCGTCGTCGGGCGGCTTCTACGACAACTACGCGGTGCTCCAGGGCATCGACCGCATCATCCCGGTGGACGTCTACATCCCTGGCTGCCCGCCGCGCCCGGAGCAGGTGCTGGACGGCCTGATGCTGCTCCAGGACAAGATTGGCAACCAGGTGCACCGCATCGCGGACCGCGAGCAGCCGAACCCCACGGCCGCGCGGCACGACCTGCTGCTGTCCATGGGCAAGTAGCGAACCTTCACGCGCCCCACGCGCGGTAGTGACAGGGCCCCGTCGGCCTCCCCTCGAAAGAGCGGAGGCGCCGGGGCCCTGGCTTTTTCGCGGCTACCAGCGGTGGTACGCGGGGTGGCCCGGCTTCACGGCGACGAAGGTGCCGCGGCAGAGGGCCGTCACCTTCCCGCCCGCGGTGAGCGTGCCTTCAATCACGGCGCGGTCGCCTTGAATCTCCACCGGCTTCGCCTCCAGGTGCACCGGCCCGGACATGGGCGTGGGGCGCTTGAGGGTGATGCTGTAGTCGGCGGTGACGGTGCATGGGGGAGACTCCGCGCCCTGGTTCTTCATCAGGTGGTACGCGGCCGTCCAGTTGCAGTGGCAGTCCAGCAGCGCGCCGATGATGCCGCCGTTGAGGACGCCGGGGAACGCCTGGTGGTGCTCCAGGGGCGTCCAGTCCGCGACGACGAGGTCACCCTCCACGCGGCTGCGGATTCGCAGGCCCATCGGATTGGCCGGCCCGCAGCCGAAGCAGCTGTTGTGGGGTGCGTAGCGTTCCTGGAGGCTGGGACTGTCTGTTGTCGTCGACATGGCCCGCCACCTTACGCCAGCCGCCCTCCGGCGTAAGGCCCTGCACGGAGTCCAGCCACGCCTCCAGCGCGTACGCGTCCGGGCCTGCACAGTCGCCCTCGCACGTGCGCAGGACGCTTCCGTCCGCGCGTGGACTGTCCCTCATCCAGCGCCGCCCGTCGAAGGCTGCCGTGTCCTTCTCGCGGAGGATGGCGGCGTGGGCCTCCTCGCCCATCTCCACCACGCCGTCGGGGCGGATGCGGTACGCGTCGAAGGCGCGCGGCGCGCCGGGCCAGTGCCCCGCGTCGAAGACTTCCGGCAGCACGTGGGTGAAGCCCGTCTCCGCGTACAGCGGCAGGGGCTCGCGCGTCCCGCCGCGCAGCAGCGGCGCCAGCGTGGCGCCGTCTACCTCCAGCAGCGCGGGCAGGCCGGACAAATCCAACAGCGTGGGGCCCACGTCCACCAGGCGCACCAGCGCGTCCACCACCGCCGGCCCGCTGCCCCGCCCCTTCGGAGGCTTCACCGCCAGCAGCACCCGGTACTCCTCGTCGGACAGCCGAGCGCCGTGCACCGGCGTGGCACCCGCCAGGTCCGGCCGGTCCGCGTGGAAGCTCTCGCCGTGGTCCGACAGCAGGACGATGGTCGCGTCGTCGTAGCGCCCGGTGCGCTTCAGCGCATCCAGCACCTCGCCCACCTGCGCGTCGGCCTGCGCGAGCAGCTCGTCGTAGAGCGCCTCCGCGCCCTCGCGGCTCCAGCCGCCCTTCGCGCCCGGCGTCACCGGGGCGAAGTGCATGCGCAGCCGCCGCTCCAGCGGCTCCGTGGGCGGCACGAAGCGCCGGTAGAACGGGTGCACCGGGTCCCCGGGGAAGTGGGCCGCGGTGGCGTGGAAGGCGAACAGCGTGGGGCCCTGCTGGGACTCGTCCACCAGCCGGGAGGCCAGCCGCTCCGCGTAGCCCATCGGGTCATGGATGCCGGCCAGCGCGCGGTTGTCGATGAACTCGGGCACCCACGCGGCGCCGAGCGCGTGGTCCGCGAAGACGCCCACGGCCCGGTAGCGCAGCTTCTCCAGAAGGAAGTTCACCGCGCCGCGCGGCGGCTGCAGGCGGGTGGCGAAGCCGGACGCCGGCCCCTCGAAGTGGAAGCGCGAGCAGTCCGTGGCGAACACCGTGCGCCAGCCCGCCTGCGCGAAGGACTGGGGGACGGTGGGCTGCAGGCGCAGCCGCGAGTCCGCCGTCAGCGCGTAGCGCACGCCCGTCGTGTGCGGCCACCGCGCGGTGAGCAGCGAGCGCCACGCCGGCTCCGTCTGCGCCACGGACGTGTACGCGCGGGTGAAGAGCGTCGCGTCCTCCAGGAAGCGCTCCATGTGTGGCGCCACCTCGCCCGTGCCGCCCTGCGACTTCAGCCGGTCCGGGCGGAACGCGTCGATGCCGATGACCACCACCAGCGGGTGCCGCTCCCCTGCCCCGCCCCACCGCACCGCGCCTGGCAGCAACACCAGGACGCCCGCCACCGCCGCCCCCAGCGCCAGCGTCCGCCGGGGCACTCCGGAGCGCGTCATGTACAGCACGCCGTGCAGCAAGAGCCACGCACCCACCGCCGCGCGCGGATGCCAGGGCTGCCCGTGCTCCACCAGCCACGCCAGCAGCGGCCGCACCGCGGGCAAATCGTCGAAGAGGGCGGGCCGGGAGATGGCATGTCCCCACGCCAGCAGCCCGAGCAGCACCAGCCCCTCCGCCAGCTCCCTCGGCACGCTCCGCCGGGGCCCCCACGCCCGCGCCAGCACGGCGGCCGCCAGCGCGAGCACCGCCCCCGCCACCGCGTACACCGCCGCCACGCGCAGCAGCAGGCCCGGCAATATGGGGCGCACCGCCGCCGCCAGCGCCGCGTACGGGCCGTCCACCGGGATGTCCACGCCCACCAGCCCGGAGCTCAGCAGCAGCCACGACTCCCCGCCGAACAGCACCAGGCCCAGGGCCGCACCGGACAGCAGGCGCCACAGCAGGGGACGAAGGGTGCCGGACAGGGAGGGGGCGGACATGGGCCCGCGTCTACACCCAATGACCAGATTGCAACAACCACGCTACGGTTGAAGTACCCGGAGTCGCGAAACGTGCGTGGCCCGGGGGAGCGAAGCAAGATGAGGGGACTTGAGTGACCTACCCATGAGGCCGGGCACGGGGGGGAAGACCGTGCAGGCCCGCCAGCTCGAGGGCGGCCAGGACTCGGTGAGCCGGGCGCTGGACGCCGAGCGCCTGCGCAACGCCCGGCAGATGGCGGCCATCCGCTTCGTGGCCGTCACCCTCCTCTTCGCCGTGTCGGCGTACCTGGGGCGCGTCCGGGGGCTGGCCGACTGGGAGGTGTACCTCCAGACCTTCGCCCTCTACTGGCTGCTCACCGCGGGGGTGGCCGTGGCCGTGGTCGCCACCCCCCGCGTGGCCCGGTGGGCGGGCCTGACGCTGGCCTTCGTGGATGTGCCGGCGGTGTACTGGCTCCAGCACCTGGCCATCCCCGTGTCGCCCTCTCCCGGAGGGGTGGCGGGCTTCACGCTGGGCATCTATGCCGTGCTCGTGGTGCTGGCCGCCCTGTCCCTGCGCCGCTCGGTGACACTGGTGGTGACGGTGATTGCCGCCATCGCCGAGGTGCGGCTCCAGCAGGAGGCCGGCATCGGCGTGGGCGCCCAGGTGGCGGCGCTGGTGGTGCTGGGAGTGGCCACCGCCGGGGCCCGCCACCTGCTCAACCGCATCCGCGCCCTGTCCGCCGCCGTCTCCGAGGAGACGCTCAAGCGCGCCCGCCTCGGCCGCTACTTCTCACCCTGGGTGGCCGAGCACCTCCAGCACCAGGCCTCCCTCACCCCGGAATTGCGCGAGGTGACGGTCCTCTTCGCGGACATCCGCGACTTCACGGCCCTGAGCGAGCGCCTGCCCCCCGAGCAGGTGGTGGACATCCTCAACGAGTACTACGGCCGCATGGTGGAGGTGGTGTTCCGCAATGGCGGAACGCTCGACAAGTTCATCGGGGACGCGCTGATGGTGTACTTCGGCGCACCGCTGGACGACCCGAACCATGCCGCCAATGCCGTCCAGTGCGCCCTGGAGATGGTGGCCGAGCTGGAGGCCGTCAACACCGAGCGCGCCGCCCGGGGCGCCCCCGGCCTGCGCATGGGGGTGGGCGTCCACACCGGCCCGGCCGTCCTCGGCAACATCGGCTCCATCACCCGCCGCCTGGAGTACACCGCCATCGGCGACACGGTGAATCTGGCCAGCCGGATCGAGGGGCTGACCAAGAAGGCCGGCGTCCCGGTCCTCGTCTCCCAGGCCACCCGGGATCGCGCCGGCACGGGCTTCCAGTGGGAGCCCGTCACCCAGGCCCCGGTGCCCGGCAAGAGCCAGCCGGTGGCCACCTTCGTCCCCATCCAGGTCCCGGCCATGCTGACCGACACGGCGGGTGCGCCCCTGTGATCCATTCCCTCGCGCGGGGTGCGGATGGCCCCCTGGTCCCCGTTCACCCAACACGGGCTTCTGGGGCTCCTAAGTGGCCTACATGGTTGAGGGTTTACGTTGACGCCCCCCTCCGGGGGTCCTTATAACGCCGCGAATTCTTCTCCCTTCAGTCATTGGGTTCCCCTTGAGCACTTTCGCGTTGGACAGGGTCTCCGCCCAGCTCCCAGAGGCGGTGGCGGATCGCTACGTGGACCGGACGGGCGGCGCCTGGGCCGTGATCCATGCCGACTCTCTTCCGAAGGTCGCCGCCTTCCTGAAGAACGACCCGGAGCTGGAGTTCAAGCTCTTCGGCTCCATCGACGCCGTGGACCGCCTGCACCTGGCGGAGAACGACCCGCGCTTCGAGGTCGTCTACTTCCTCTACTCGCTCAAGCGGCACGAGCACGTGCGCCTCAAGGTGCGGGTGAGCGAGAGCCAGCCCGTGGTCCCCTCTCTGACGCCGCTGTTCCGGGGCGCCAACTGGTGGGAGCGCCTGACGTTCGACTTCTACGGCATCCGCTTCGACGGGCACCCGGACCTGCGCCGCATCCTCCTCTACGAGGAGTTCCAGGGTCACCCCCTGCGCAAGGACTACGCGCTGCGAGACCGGCAGCCGCTCATTCCCGAGCGCCCCATCAAGGACATCTTCCGCGGCCCCGGCACCAGCGGGCTCTCCTGATCTGCTGAGGACACCATGGCTGACCACGCCAAGCCCCACGCCCCCGAAACGCCCAATCCGGACACCGACGCGTACGCCCACGAGTCGGAGCTGGAGGCCCACCTCCAGACCAAGCGCATGGTCATCAACATGGGCCCCTCGCACCCCGCCACGCACGGCACCGTGCGCCTGAAGGTGGAGCTCGAGGGTGAGACCATCGTCAAGATCGACCCGGAGATCGGCTTCCTCCACCGCGGCTTCCAGAAGAGCTGCGAGAACGTCACGTGGACGCAGTGCCTGCCCTACACGGACCGGCTCAACTACCTGTCCGCGATGATGAACAACTTCGGGTTCCTCAACGCCGTGGAGAAGCTCATCGGCCTGGAGATTCCCGAGCGCGCCCAGTACATCCGCGTCATCGGCTCCGAAATCCACCGGCTGACGGACCACCTGACGTGCGTGGGCGCCACCGGCCTGGAGCTGGGCGGCTTCGCGCCGTTCCTCTTCGCCATGGAGTTCCGCGAGCTGCTCCATGACCGCACCGCCGAGCTGACCGGCGCCCGGCTGACCACCAGCTTCGGCCGCGTGGGCGGCATCAACCGCGACCTGCCCGAGGGCTGGATTCAAAAGGTCCACAAGTCGCTGGACCGCGGCATGGAGCTCATCGACGAGATGGACGGGCTGCTCACGCGCAACCGCATCTTCGTGGACCGCACCAAGGGCACCGGCGTCATCAGCGCCGAGGACGCCATCGACTTCGGCTACACCGGCCCGGCCCTGCGCGCCTGCGGCGTCAACTACGACATCCGCAAGGCGAAGCCGTACTGGGTCTACGACCGGTTCGACTTCAAGGTGCCGGTCGGCGAGCACGGCGACAACTACGACCGCTACCTCGTCCGCCTCGAGGAGATGCGTCAGTCCATCCACATCCTGCGCCAGGCGATGGACACCATCCCCGCCGGCCCCATCATCGTGGATGACTGGCGCATCGCCCTGCCGCCCAAGCCGGAGGTGTACGGCACCATCGAGGGCGTGATGTCGCACTTCAAGCTGGTGATGGAAGGCATCCAGGTGCCCGCCGGCGAGGTCTACGACTCCACCGAGGCGTCCAACGGTGAGCTGGGCTGGTACATCGTGAGCGATGGCAGCGGCCGCCCGTACAAGGTGCACGTGCGCGCCCCGGGCTTCCCCGTGCTGGCCGCGGTGCCGCACATCATCGAAGGCAAGATGCTGGCGGACCTCATCCCCACTTTCGACACCATCAACATGATCGGCGGCGAGGTCGAGCAGTGAGCGACAACGACACGAAGAAGCCCACCGGTGACGCGCAGACGCCTCCCAAGGGCGCGCCCACCGACACCCCCGCGGCGAAGATTGGCCCCGAGCCGTCCAACCCGCCCGCGGGCGCGAAGCTGGACAACCCGCCCGCGGCGGCCAGCGGCCCCACCGGCACGCCCAAGCCGCCGCCCCCCGCGGGCCCGCCGCCCAAGCCGGCGCCGAAGAACCCGGGCTTCGTCACCTTCACCGTCGACGGCCGCGAAGTCGTGGTGAAGCCGGGGACGAACATGATCGAGGCGGCCAAGCTGGTCGGCTCGGAGATTCCCTACTACTGCTACCACCCGCGGCTCTCCATCGCCGCCAACTGCCGCATCTGCCTCATCGAGGCGTCCAACGCGCCCAAGCTGGTGCCCGCGTGCCAGACGCCGATCGCCGAGGGCGTGGTCATCAAGACCACGACGCCCAAGGTGAAGGAGCAGCAGCGCTCGGTGATGGAGTTCCTGCTGCTCAACCACCCGGTCGACTGCTCCATCTGCGACCAGGCCGGTGAGTGCAAGCTGCAGGACTACTACATGAAGTACGACTACCGCCCCTCGCGCCTGGAGGGCGGCAAGACGCTCAAGAACAAGCGCAAGGTGCTGGGGCCCCGCGTGGTCCTGGACCAGGAGCGCTGCATCATGTGCACCCGCTGCGTGCGCGTGATGAACGAGGTGGCCAAGGAGCCGCAGCTGGGCGTGTTCGGCCGCGGCAGCCACGAGCGCATCGACGTGTTCCCCGGCAGCGAGCTGGACAGCAACTACTCGCTGAACACCGTGGACGTGTGCCCGGTGGGCGCGCTGCTCAGCCGCGACTTCCGCTTCAAGGCGCGCGCCTGGTTCCTGTCCGCCACCCCGTCGGTGTGCACCGGCTGCTCGCGCGGCTGCAACACCTACGCGGACTGGATGTCGCAGGACACCTACCGCTACCGCCCGCGTGAGAACGAGGCCGTCAACAAGTCCTGGATGTGCGACCAGGGCCGGCTCTCGTACAAGTCCCTCAACCTGGAGCGCGCGCTGCGTCCGCAGGTGGGCCGCCGCGCCGGCGCCGCCAGCGAGGCCGAGCCGGTGGTGACGCGCAAGGAGGCGGTGCAGGCCGCGGCCAAGGCGCTCAAGCCGCTGGTGGGCACCGCGCAGCTGGCCGTGCTGGCCTCGCCGGTGGCCTCCAACGAGGACCTGCTGGCGGGCCTCACCTTCGCCAAGGCCACGCTGGGCGTGTCCACGGTGTACGTGGGCGGCCGTCCGCAGGGCGCCGCGGACCACTACCTGATGACGGCGGACAAGAACCCCAACCGCAAGGGCCTGGAGCTGATTGCCCAGGGCCTGGGGCTCAAGCTCGAGTCCTTCGACGCGCTGTCCACCGCGGTGGGCGCGGGCAAGGTGAAGGCGCTGTACGCCATCGGCACCGAGGTGCCGGGTGACGCGGCGGCCTTCGCGCAGGCGGCGGGCCGGCTGGACGTCTTCGTGGCGCAGTCCACCAACGAGTCCCCCGTCACGGCGCAGGCCACGGTGCTGCTGCCGGCCTCCGTCCACGTGGAGGACGAGGGCTCCTTCGTCAACCTGGACGGCCTCATCCAGCGCTTCCGGAAGGCCTACCCGCCCAAGGGCGACGTGGTGCCCCACTGGCGCTGGGCGGCGGAGCTGACGCGCGAGCTGGGCGGCGAGGCCGCCTGGGCGTCCGCGCGCGACGTGTGGCGCGAGCTGGCCGGCAAGGTGGCCGCGTTCGCCGAGTTCAACTGGGACAAGGCCTCTCCGCCGGACCGGGAGAAGCCGGGCATCAATCCGCTGCCTGCGGGCGCCGACGGGCGTCCTCCGGGGTACCGTGAGTTCGGTACGCCCCGGGTGAGGGGTATCTAGCCATGAGCCGCGTACTGACCATCCTCACCGCCTGCGTCACCATCGTCGTCACCATCTTCGGGGTGGCGGCGGCGGCGTACGCCGTGGGCGGGCTGGTGGAGGAGCACGGGTTCGCCGGCGCCAGCCGGCTGACCAACATCCTCTTCCTCATCCTCGTCTTCGTGATGATCATTGCCACGCTCCTGACGATGGCGGAGCGCAAGTGGAGCGCTTACATCCAGGACCGCGTCGGCCCCAACCGCGCGCGCATCAACCTGCCCGGCCTGAAGAACCGCGCGCTGGGCGGCCTGCCGCACATCCTCACCGACGTCCTCAAGATGCTGACGAAGGAGGACCTCATCCCGGGGACGGCCAACCGCTTCCTGTTCAACCTGGGCCCCATCCTCGCCTTCGCCCCGGTCTTCGCCCTGTTCGCCGTGGTGCCCGCCGGCCCGACCGTGAATGTCTTCGGGCACCAGGTGGACATGGTGGTGGCCACGCCGGACTTCGGCATGCTGTACGTGCTCGCCATCGCCTCGCTGGCCGTCTACGGCACCGCGCTGGCGGGCTGGGCCTCCAACAACAAGTTCGCGCTGCTGGGCGGCGTGCGCGCCACGTCGCAGATGATTTCGTACGAGGTGGCGCTGGGCCTGTCGCTGGTGGGCCTGTTCCTCGCCTTCTCCTCCGTGCAGCTGCCCACCATCGTCGGTGAGCTGGGCTCGGCCGTCGCCAGCGGCACCGGCCAGGCGCAGTACCTGTGGCGCACCGACGGGGCCTTCGACCTCGGCCTGCCGGCGTGGGGCATCCTCCTCCAGCCGCTGGGCTTCCTCGGCTTCTTCGCCGCGTCCTTCGCGGAGACCAAGCGCGCCCCGTTCGACCTGCCCGAGGGCGAGTCCGAAATCATCGGCTACTTCGTCGAGTACTCCGGCATGAAGTTCGGCCTCTTCATGATCTCCGAGTTCGTGGAAGTCGTGGTGCTGGCCGGCGTGACGACGGCGCTCTTCCTCGGCGGGCACCACCTGCCCTTCGGCGGCGAGTGGCTGGCGAGCCAGCCGCTGATGCAGGAGCAGGGCTGGCTGTACGGGGCCATCCTCGGCACGGTGTTCTGGCTGAAGGTCGTCTTCCTCATCTGGGTGCAGCTGCTCATCCGCTGGACGTTCCCCCGCTTCCGCTATGACCAGATCCAGTCGCTGGGCTGGAAGATCCTCCTGCCCATGGGCCTGGTGAACGTGTTCGTCAGCGGCGCGCTGGTGCTGTGGGACCCGTCCCTGCGGGCGCTGGCCATCGTCGGCATGCTGGAGATTGCCTTCATCATGGTGCTGACGATGACGACCAAGGAACCGGCGGAGGGCGGGGCGCACGGCGGCGCCCATGGCGCCCACGGCCATGACGACCACGGGCACGGACTGCCCGCCGGCGCGCACGCGGCCCACGGCCTTCCGGCCCACGGCGCGGCCCCGGCCTCCACGCACTAGCTTCCCACCGGCGCTCCAGGCACACCGGGAATCGAGAACACCATCATGGCCTACAATGTGAGCAAGGACCCCCGCACGGACATCCGCGAGCGGGCGTACGTGCCCGAGCTGCTACGCGGGCTGGCCATCACGACGAAGCACTTCTTCCGCAACCTCTTCGGGACGCGTGACACCAACGTGTCGGTGGTGGACCGCAAGGGCACCAGCCTGATGACGACGGTGCAGTACCCCGAGGAGAAGCAGGTCTACCCCGAGGGCTACCGCGGGCTGCACCGGCTGGTTCCGCGCGAGGACGGCAAGCCGCGCTGCGTGGCCTGCTACATGTGCGCCACCATCTGCCCGGCGCAGTGCATCTACATCGAGGCGGGGGAGTACGAGGAGACGTCCGCCGAGGGCGAGTCTCGCGTCATCGAGAAGTTCCCCACCCAGTTCGTCATCGACGAGCTGCGCTGCATCGTGTGCGGCCTGTGCGTGGATGCGTGCCCCAAGGACGCCATCCGCATGGACACGTACACGCACACCCCTCCGGAGTACACGCGGCAGAACTTCGTGTACGACATCCCCAAGCTGCTCAAGGGGCCGGCGGTGTCCCACCCGTCGGACCCGTGGAACAAGCGCGAGGGCTCCGAGGAGCCGCACCACGCCCACAAGGAAGCCCACACCCGCATCGGCGAGGGCCTGGTGGAGCTGAAGCTGCCGCAGCACGGCAGCCTCGGCGCGGGCCACGGCCACGGGGGCCAGGGCAAGGCGACGCCGGGCGCCCAGGCGGGCGGGCATGGGGGCCAGACCGTCGTTACTCAGCAGGGTCCCATCCAGGTGACGAAGTTCCTCAAGTAGATCCGACTTCCTCACGAGCCCGTAGGGCTTCGTGACTGCCGGCCCGCCCCCCGCTCTCGCAGCGGTAGGCGGGCCGGTGCCTTTTCGGGGTGCAGGTGGTGACGATGAAGCTCTTCAATGGCCCTGGCGCCACACACGAGGACAGCCGTCTTCCTGGCCCGTGCGGAGTGCAGGCGGCCGTCGTGTGCCCGCGCCCGTCTGCTTTCAGACACGGCGCGGACTCCGTAGGGTGGGCGCACCCATGAAGCGTTACCGCCTCTCGGTGTGCAAGGGCTCCACCTGCAAGGCCAACGGCGCGGACGCCGTGTACGCCGCGGCGAGGGACACGCTGTCCGCGCAGAAGCTGGTGCCGCGCTGCGAGCTGTACCGCGGCGGCTGCTACGGCTTCTGCCACATGGGGCCCAACGTCGTCGTGCGCGAGGACACCGGCCGCAAGAGAGACCCGCTGTCCCCCGAGGACTACCAGCTCATGGGCTGGCCGGGCGAGGTGTACTACTCCCACATGACGCCGGAGAAGATGGGGCGCGTGGTGGAGGAGCACATCGCGAAGGACGCGCCGGTGAAGGAGCTGTTCGGCCAGCCGGACTCCGACTGCGACGACGACGGCTGACTCACGCGGCGGCGGCGGTGGGCCCCGACTCTTCCAGGCCGTGCACGCCGTCCCAGTCCGCGGGCGGCGGCGTGACGAGGTAGCGGCCACAGCGGCCCACGTACACGGCGGCGACGGTGTCGTGGAAGTCCATGCTGGCGCGCTCGAAGAGGGCGTGGGCCTCGGCGAAGCGGCGCTGGTGGTACGCGGTGAGGGCCTGCTCGTGGAGGGCCAGCTGCTCCTGCATGCGCGGGGTGATTTCGCCGCGGCGCCCCAATAGCTCGTGGACGCGCACCGGCTGTGAGCGGCCCTTGAAGCGCACGTGGTCCACCATGCGGAAGACGTAGCTGTCGCTGGCGAGCTGCGCGGCGGCGTCCCCCACCAGCACCCAGGTGCCGTACACCTTGTTGACGGACTCCAGCCGCGCGGCGAGCCCCACCGCATCCCCGAGCACCGTGTAGTTGGACTTGAGCTGGCTTCCCATGTCGCCCACCACCACCTCGCCGGTGTCGATGCCGGCGCGGAAGCTGAGGCGGCGGCCGAACTTCTTCTCCCAGGCGTCCTGCTTCTCGGCGAGCACGGCGCGCAGCTTCAGCGCGGCCTCGCAGGCCAGGTGCGCGTGCCTGTCGGTGCGCACGGGCGCGCCCCAGAAGGCCATGACGGAGTCGCCGATGTACTTGTCCACCTGCCCCGCCGTGGAGCGCACCACCGCGGCCATCTCCGTGAGGTACTCGTTGAAGAGGCCCACGAGCTGCTCGGGAGTCAGGCCCTCCGACAGGCGGGTGAAGCCCTCGATGTCGCAGACGTACACGGACATCTTGCGGCGCTCGGGGCGCATCAGGTTCAAGTCACGCGACACCAGCCGCGCCACGTCCGGGCTGACGTAGCGGCCGAGCGCGTTGTGGACGAAGTCGCGCACCTCGCGCTCGGTGCTGAAGGCGTAGAGGAGCGTGACGACGAAGGCGCCCACCATGGCCATCAGCGGGCCGGCCATGGCAATCCACAGCCGCTGCTCGATGAAGACGTAGGAGGACACCGCCGCGTAGCCCGCGCCGGCCGCGACGAGCATGCCGACGTAGAGCACCGCGCCGCGCACCGAGCGCAAGAGGAAGCTGAGCGACAGCGCGAGGAACGCCCCGGAGAAGGCGAGCCCCACGGTGAGCATCAGGTCCAGGTCCGCGGGCGCGCGGGTGATGCCCTCCGAGCGGAGGATGTTGGCTAGCGCCTGCCCGAGGATGGCGCCGCCGGGCGTCTCCGGGCCAATGGGCGTGGAGCGCAGGTGGCCACCCTCCCCCGCCGTGCGGGTGAGGACGACGGTGCGGCCCTCCAAATCATTGTCGAAGCGCGCGGGGCGCTCGCCCGCCACGTCGAAGACGTTGAGCAGCACGTTCCACGCGCGGATGGAGCGGGCGAGCGAGCCACGTGAGCCCCGCCCCGCGGTGGGCGCGTCCCAGCGCAGCAGGCTGAAGCCCGACGCGTCCATGGGCACCGAGTACGCATCCCCCACGTGCAGCCGGCCGTCCGCGTAGCGCAGCGTGCGCGTGTTGGCCAGGCGCATGGCCGCGGCCAGCGGCAGCGAGGGCAGCACGTGCCGCTGTCCCCGGACGGTGAAGGCCACCAGCTGCGGCACGGCGCGCACCACCCCGTCCGGGTCCGCCGGGAGGGTGACGGAGCCGTAGCCGCTGCCACCGCCCAGCAGCGGGGCCACGGGGTGCTGGAGGTGGCGCACCTCCACCAGCTTCGTCGCGTCCAGCCCCTCCACCTGCACCTCCGCCAGCGACACGAAGAGGTCCGTGGGGCCCACGCGGTAGGTGTCGTCCGCGGCGCGGCGCTCTTCAATCGCGGCGGAGCCCACGCCCAGCCGCGTGCCCAGGCCGTGCCCGTCCGCCTCGTCGGTGGCGCCGCCCCACACCTCCACCTGGTTGCCGGCGGGGATGAGGAACGCGGGGCGCTGCACGGCGAGCACGGCCTGCGCGCGGGTGCGGGCCTCGGCCGGAGTGGCGTAGGTGCCCAGCTTCACGCGGTACGGCCACAGGCGGCTCGCGGGCGGCAGCACGCGGGCGCCCTGGGACTCCCATGAGAACGAAAGCAGCGCGCGGCCGGGCTCGCGGTCCAACAGCGCGCGGAAGGCGTTGTCGTCGCCGGAGGGCGCCTGGGGGGACAGCTTCGGGTCCACGCAGGCGCTGGGGCTCAGCTCCGGGAAGGGCAGGTCCACCAGCACCAGCAGGGCGCCCTCCTCCACCAGCCGGTGCACCATGCCGCCCACCAGCTGGCGCGGCCACGGCTGCGTGGCGACGCCCGGCCGGTCGTCCTGGCGGGCCTCGGCGAGCGTCTCGTCGTCGATGGCGACCACCACCGCTTCGTCCGGCCGCTCGGAGCGCTCGCCCAGCTCGCGCACGCGCCAGTCGTAGGAGGCGCGCTCCCACCCATCCAGCCACGCCTGGGCGGTGTCGAAGACGGCGGAGGGAGCCCAGCCGGAGGCCTCATCCTTCGGCTCCGCCAGCCCGGGCGCGCGCAGGTAGACGAGCAGGCCCAGCACGCAGCCGAAGCTGACGGCCATGAGGAGCGAGACGCCGAGCCTCTTGAGGAAGCGCCGGCCTGCGGAGTGGACGCGGTGACCTTGCACGGAGCCCGGAGGATACCCCGAGTCCGGCCCCGGCGCGGGCGCTGTCGTGCGCGCCTGCTATGCTCGGCCAACTCGAAGTACTTCTGGAAACCACCGATGAAACGCCTCCTGCTATCCGTCGCCCTCGCCGCCTCCTCCCTTGCTCCCCTGGCCTGCGACCTGGAGAAGACGGGGAATCAGCTCTCCGCCGACCACGTCATGGTCGGCACCCTGCTCTCCACCCCGCAGGTGGACGTGTCCGCCTCCGCGCTGGCCGGCTACGACGCCGGGACTTTCGGCGCGGACGGCGGTGACGTCATCTCGCTGCCGGCGCAGACGGCGGCCGCCGTGTTCCTGGGCACCCGGTCCGGGGAGAACTCGCAGCCGTCGGGTGTGCCGGGCGCGTCCGTCACCGTGCTGCCGGTGGACGGGCAGGCCACGACGCTGACGGAGGACGGCGCGGGCAGCTACAGCCGCACCAGCGTGGGCGAGGAGGGCTTCCAGTACCAGTCCGGCGCGACGTACCAGTTCATCGCCGCGCAGGGCGGCACGCGCTACGTGGGACAGGTGGACAACGCGCCGGTGAAGGAGGTCATCTCCGCCTTCCACCCGCCCGAGGGCTTCCTGCGCACCGACGCGAACACCGCGCTGGCGTTCGACCGCGTGGCGGTGGCCGAGGGCCAGGACCGCACGCTGGGCTTCGTCACGGTGGTGCCGCTGAGCGCGGAAGGCGCGCAGGGCGAGCCGACGTACACCAACGTGCCCAAGACGCCCCTGCAGTTCCTCCAGCTCGTGGGCCTGCCCGGCCCGTACCGCGAGGCCCGCGTGACGATTCCGGGCACCGCGTTCCCCGCGCGGAACCAGACGTACCTCGTCATCTTCCAGGCCGTGCGCCTGGGCGGCGCGGAGTCCGACAACCTGTTCCTCGGCAGCGCGCTCCTGGCGGGCACCGCCGAAGTGGGCGTGGTGCGCACGCGCTGAGGCCCCGCGCCGGACTCAGCCCGCCTCGAGCTCCAGGTCGATTCGCCCCTCGAGCTTGAGGCGCAGCAGGTGCCCCGCGAAGCGCTCCGCCTCCTCGCGGGTGAGGACGTTGCGGAAGCCAGCCCCTTCCGCCACCTCCACCTCCAGCACCGCCCCGCGCTGCAGGAGGCGGAAGAAGTCCTCGCCTCCACCGGGGCGCGGGACGAACACGGGCAGGAAGCCCTTCAGCGGCAGCACCTCCCCTGCCCCGCGCACCCGCGCCTCCAGCCCCGCCGCGTCCGGGCGCACTTCGGCCGGAGCCACGCCCTCGTCGGGGTAGAGGGGCGCGGGCGACAGCGCCACGTCCTCCGTGGAGTCGTCCAGGAGGAAGCCATGGCGCGAGGGAATCCGCCCGCTGAAGAGGAAACACAGCAGCACCGGCGCGTCCCCGGACACGCGCTCCACGTGGAGGATGGAGCGCTCCGCCCCCACGCGGCGCAGCAGCAGCGTCAGGCGCGGGCGGCTCGCGGAGAGGTGGCGCTGGATGCGGTCCTTCAGCGTGGTGCGCAGCTCCGTGAAGGCCGCGCCGTAGCGGGCCTCGCCTTCCGCCTCGCGCTGGGACAGGGCCTCGCGGGCGGTCCCCAGCTTCGCCTCGGCGTCGCGCACGAAGTCGCCCGCGGACGGCGTGGACGGCACCAGGCCCGGCCCGTCCGGAGTCGACGGCGGCACCAGCCCCGCGGCGCGCACCGCGCCCAGGAGGAAGGAGCCCTGCTGGTCCAACCGCTCGCGCTCCTCGCGCAGGCGCGCGCGGAAGGTGGCGTGGTCCAGCTTCAGCTCCAGCCAGGCCTCGTAGCCAGACTCGAGCGTCTCCAGCGCGCGCAGCCGCGCCAGCGCGGCGTCAGGGCCCGCGCCGGCCGCGGACTCCACCCCGGGCAGCCGTGACATCTTCTCACTCACGCTTCCGACTCTAACCGCCCCGCGACGCGAAGGCCCTCACGCGATGCGGACTCCGGCACGAGAAAGGCCCTCCCAGCGCCCTGCCTGGCCGCCCCGCAACGAGAAGGCCCCCATCCGGTGCCGGCATCGGCACGAATGGAGGCCCTCGCGTGAAAGGCGACTGCTCGCCTGGACTCAGGTGTTGCGCGTCGGCGACGGCGTACCCTGCTGCTGAATCGTCTCGCTGACGCGGCCCACGGTGTTGTTCAGGTACTCCTGGCCGCTCGCCAGCCGCTGCTTCAAATCATCCCGGAGCTGGTTGCCCGGCTTCGGCGCCAGCAGCAGTCCCAGGCCCGCGCCCACCAGGATGCCCGCCGCGAAGGCGCCCAGCACCGGCAGGAGCGTTTCCGTCGTGTCGCGGCGGGTCTCCAGGCCGATGAGGTTCAGCAGGTCGTCCTTGTCCATCTTCTTGAGGGTGTTGAGGTTCACCATTCTGTACTCCAGGGGTGGGTACTGCGACGGCAAGTGGGAAAGCGCCCAGCCTAGTAGCTGGGAGGGCGCGGAGTGCCAGCGTTCGTGGCGTTCGCCGAGGTGGAGCTCTCCGAGCGCCCCCCGCCGGCCATGTCACGGCCCGCCTGGTAGCCATTGAAGGCCTGCTCGGCCATGCCCATCAGCTCGTCCTTGACGAGCGGCAGCGCGGCCAGCCGCACGCCCAGGCGGATGATGCGCGCGGTCAGCGGCGTGAAGAGGCCACCGCCCAGCACGTAGCCCACGCCTATCGCGGCCGCCATCATCCCGTACGGGTTGCGCTCCACGCGGCCGCGCAGGTCCAACGTCTGGCCCAGGTCGGTCACCGCGCTGCGCGCGTCCGTCCAGAGCTGCTGCGCCTCCGAGCCAATCTGGTCCACCCGCTGCCCGAAGCCCGCGTCGGAGCCGTTGTTCTGCGCCTGGGGCGTGCCGTTGCCCGTTGCACCTGGATAGGTCGTCATGAATGCCCTCTCGTGTCCTTCGGAAACGCTTAGCGGCGCGAGGCGATGCGGCCGACGAGGAAGCCAATGGCCACCGCGCCCAGCAGGCACGTGCCCGGATTGGCCCGGATGAAGCCGACGACCCGGTTGTTCATGTCCACCAGGTTCTGCCGGGCCTCGTCGATCTGCGGCACCACGCGGTCCTGGAGCTGCCGGGCCCTGTCGGCCATCTGCTGCGGATTCATCTCCATCGAAGCCATCTCCTCTTTCAGGGGGTGAAACTTGGGAAGTGTCGCGCGAGCTACCGGCGCGAGCCCAGCCAGAAGCCCACGACAAAGGCCGCGCCGATGCACGCGTGCGGATGACGGCGCACCCACTGACGCCAGTCGGCGGCCACGGCCACCTCCTCGCGCAGGGCACTCACGGACGTGGCCAGCTCGGCGCGCGTGCGCTCGATTTCCGCACGAAGCGCGGCGGCATTCTGCGGGCTGGCGGACTTGGGCAGTCCATTGCTAGCGGCCATTCTGCGGCTCCTCGAAGAATTCGCTGTTGGCGCCCCGGAGCGTATTCACGGAGGCGGCCGGCGCGGAGTGGGTGAGCGCGGCCATGCTGCGCGACAGCTCGCTCGTGCTGTCGTCCATCATCCGGCGCGTCTGGAGCCGCTTCACCGCCCAGAGCGCGCCACCGATGCCACCCGCGAGGTTGATGAGCCCCACCCCGCCGAGCGCCCCGGCCCAGCCGAGCCACGTCGACAGCACCGCCGCGAGCGCCCCGCACACGAAGGCATAGCCCACGAGGATGAAGGGCACGAAGGCGGCAATCATCGCCACGTCCAGGCCGGTGGCCTTCACATCCTCCGCGAGCTCCAGCCGTGCCAGTTGCAGGTGCTGTGTCACCAGGCGGCTGAAGCCGTCCGCCATGCGCCCGACGAGCGCGGAGATTCCGCGCTCGGTCTGTTCACTCCCCACTTGCATTTGCTTCTCCGGCCGGCGCCCACGTCCTCACGGGTGGGGGCCAACCTAGGCACCCCACCTCCGCGCGACAACCACGTCACTGCGGATCTGTCCGGCGTTCGCAAGCGTCGGCCACTGAACGCGCCCACCGGCACCCGCAAGGCTAGCCGATGAGCTGCACGGGCGGAGAGAGGGGGGCCTCCACATCCATGGGCGCCTCGAAGCGGAACACCAGCGGCAGGTGGTCCGACGCCACCCGGCTCATCTCGGTGCGGTGGGGGTGGACGTCCACCGGGCGCACCCCCGCGTCCACGTAGATGCGGTCCAACCGAAACATGGGCATCCGGGTGGGATACGTGCGCGCCGCCGCCCCCAGCTCCAGGGCCACGTCGCGGATGGCCTGGCGCACCAGCGACGGCACCGGCCCGTTGCCCAGGTAGTTGAAGTCCCCGCACACCACGAGCGGGTCCTTGCGCGCGGCCTCGCGGAGGATGTCCGCGGACAACAGCAGCGCCTCCTGCCGGCGCCGCTCCCCCAGCCTCAAGCCCAGGTGCAGGCTGAAGACGTGGAGCTGCTTGCCGTCGCCCAAGTCGAGGTCGCACCGCAGCGCCCCGCGCGGCTCGCGGCGTCCCACGCTCAGGTCATAGTTCTTCGACTTGAGGATGGGCAGCCGCGAGAGAATCGCGTTGCCGTAGCGCCGGCCGTTGCGCACCACGTTGGGGCCGAACGCCATGTGCATGCCGAGCAGGTCGGCCAGGTGCTCGGGCTGGTCCTCCCGCGGCGTGACATTGCGGAAGTCCCCCACTTCCTGGAGCGCGATGATGTCCGCGTCCACCTCGCGGAGCACCGTGCCCACGCGGCCCAGGTCGAACCGGCCGTCCGTCCCGATGCCGCTGTGGATGTTGTACGAAACGAGGGTCAGCTCCACGCGCGCGGCTCACCCGTTGACGAGGTGGAAGCGACGCGCCGCGAGCCTCGCCACCTCCAGGGGGAGCGACGCCAGCCGCGTCACCGCCTTGGCCGCGTCTCCCAGTCCACCCTGGATGGCCTGCAGCTGGCGCTGCGCCTCGTCCATCAGGTCCCCCAGCCGCCCGCGCGGAGGCAGCTCCTTCGTGGGCGGCAGCGCGCCAATGGGCGCCGTGCCCCCGATGACGGGCGTCTGGGCCCGCAGGGAGGCCGCGCGATTCTTCACCTTGCGCGAGGTGAACTCCGGGCCGTGGGAGAACTTGGCGTCGGGCTCGGGGCGGGCCAGCTCCTCCAGCTCCGCCTGCATCTGGTGCGCCTGGTAGAGCTCCTCCGTCTGCGCGTGGGCCTTCCCGTAGTGCACGCCCTCATGGCTGCCCATCTGCTCTGGATGGGCGCCCGCTTTCTTCAAGCTCGCCTTGTCCTCATGTCGCAGGCTGCGCTTCTGCGCGGGCAGCGTCTTCGGGACCTGGAAGTGGTCGTAGCTATAGGAACGGGGCATCCGCGAATCTCCAAGAATCGAGTCCGTCCAGAAGCTAGGGAGCGCGCTGGTCCCAGGGTACGCCTTGACAGCACATGCCCCGCCCGCTCGCTCCCCCTCCAACCCTGCGGGCGGCGCGCCTTGCGTCTCCCTTCGTCCAAGTGCCGACAATGTCTGGCGGATGGCGGTCTGTCGCCGAGCAGACAACGAAGCGTGTGGCGGCAGGCGGCGCGGCGGGCGCTTCCGGGGAGAGGAGCAGGCGTGCGGCGACTTCTCTCGTCACCGCGGGAAGAGGACGCGCTCGCGTGGTGTAAGAACGGCCCATGCCTCCGCTCCCCGCTGGCCGGAAGTATTCCGCTTCGCCCTACCTGCTGCTCGCCCTGCTCGCCCTCGGTGCGAAGGCCCGGGCCGCCGCGCCGTCTCCGGCGCCCGCTCCCTCGGCGTCCGCTCCCTCGGCCGCCGCTCCCGTGCCCGAGTCGCAGCCGCTCGCCGAGGGCCGCCCCCTCTTGTCGCTATTGCCCGGCGCGGCCAAGCCCGGAGACCCGGTGCTGGTGATGGTGCGGGGCATGGCGGAGCTGCCGTCGGGCACGCTGGCGGGCCGCGCCCTGCGCTTCTTCCCCTGGGGTGAGGGCTTCCTGGCGGTGACGGGCCTGCCGGTGGAGATGGCCCCGGGCACGGCGGCCGTGAAGGTGCTGGGCCCCGCCGCGCCGGGCGCCGCGCCGCTGGAGCTCACGGGCACGCTGGACGTGGTGGAGCCGGGCTACCCCGCGCGCGAGCTGAAGGTGTCCGGCAAGTACGTGGAGCCGCCCGCGAGCGTGAAGGCCCGCATGGCCGCGGACCGCCGCGCCTTCGCGCAGGCCTTCTCCCAGCCCTTCGCCGCGCCGAGCTTCGAACAGAACTTCGCCTGGCCGCGGCAGGACCGCATCACCGCGCCCTTCGGCGACCGCCGCACCTTCAACGGCAAGCTGTCCAGCCAGCACTTCGGCGTGGACATCGACGGGGACCCGGGCATGCCCATCCTCGCCGCCAATGACGGCGTCGTGGTGATGAGCCGCGACAACTACGCCTCCGGGAAGACGGTCATCATCCACCACGGCGCGGGCCTCTACACGTCGTACTTCCACATGTCCCGCATCGGCGTGAAGAGCGGCACCCGCGTGAAGCAGGGCCAGAAGCTGGGCCAGGTGGGCAGCACCGGCCGCGTCACCGGACCGCACCTCCACTGGGGCGTGAAGGTGGATGACCTCTGGGTGGACGGCGAGCAGCTCCTGCGCCTGGACTTCTTCCCGCCCGCCACGCCCGGCATGGCCTCCGGGTCCACCCAGCTCGGCACGCCGTAGCGCGCGTCAGCGGTCGTGCCACTTCGGCGGGCGCTTCTCCAGGAACGCGGAGATGCCCTCGCCCGCGTCGTCCGCGAGCACGTTCAGCGACAGCTGCGAGGCCAGGTACTCCAGCGCCGAGGGCAGCGGCAGGTCCTCGGCGGTGAAGAAGGCGCGGCGCCCCAGCGCCAGCACCGCCTGGCTCTTGCCGGCCAGCTTCCCCGCCAGCGCCCCCACCGCGGCGTCCAGCTCCGCGGCCGGCACCACCCGGTTGACCAGCCCCAGCGCCAGCGCGTCGCGCGCCGGCAGCCTGTCTCCCGTGAGCACCAGCTCCAGCGCGCGCTTGCGGCCCACGTGCCTCTGGAGCAGCGCCATCATCATCATCGGGAAGAGGCCCACGTCGATTTCGGGCGTGCCGAAGTCGGCGCCCTCCACCGCGACGGCCAGGTCGCACGCGAGCACCAGGCCCAGGCCGCCCGCCAGCGCGTGCCCGTTGACGCGCGCCACCGTGGGCTTGCGCGCCTCCTGGAAGCGCGAGAGGAGCTTCCCGTAGGAGCGCCGGCCCTCGTGCGTGGAGAGGAAGCCCTCGTCCCCGGCCATCTGCCCCAGGTCTCCACCCGCGCAGAAGACCTTCTCGCCCGCGCCGGTGAGCACCACCACGCGCACGGCGGCGTCGGCGTCGGCGCGCTCGAGACCCGAGATGAGCCCCCGCACCACGGCGGGCGACAGCGCGTTGCGGGCCTTCGGTCGGTCGATGGTCAGGTGCGCTTGGGCGCCCTGGACTTCGTAGCGGACTTCTCCGGCGGCTTCTCCGACGACTTCCATGTGGGCACCTCTTCGCCATGGGCGCCCGTGAGGACGCCGTAGAGGAAGGAGTCGGCAATCTGCGCCTTGGCCCGCTCCAGCGCGGCGACGTCGCGCGAGTCGGTCAGCCCCACCACGAAGGCGGTGAGCCCCATCTCGATGTTGCCGAAGAGGAGCGCCGAGGCCAGCTGCGGGTCCATGTCCGCGCGCAGCTCCCCGGACTCCTTCGCCTGGGCGAACAGCCCCGAGCTCAGCCGGATGGCGTCAACGAAGGCCGTCTGCCGGTTGATGCGGGAGCCGGCCGGGCTGCGGGCAATCTCCAGGATGAGGACCTTCACCGCGCGCGGGTCCACGCGGTAGGCCTCGAAGGCCACGTCCACGATTCCGCGGACCCTCTCCGCGAGCGTGCCTTCCGTCTCCACCACCGCGCGCACGCGCGTGACGAAGCCGCTCCAGCCGGTGTCGAACACCGTCTCCAGCAGCTCATCCTTGTTCTTGAAGTAGTGGTAGACGAGCCCGTACGCGACGCCCGCCTCCTTGGCGACGTCCGCGATACGGCAGCCGTGGTAGCCCTTGCGGGCGAACACGTCGATGGCCGCGCGCAGGATGGTGCGGCGCCGCTCGCTCTCTCGCGAGCCGTTGTCCGCCGCCGTCTTGCTCTGCTGACCCACGACGTCCTCCCCCGGGGGTGTTGATTCGCCAATCGGCCGGGGGGCCGACCCTACGGAGGGAGGGGCCCCGGGGTCAATGCCTTGTTGCGGCATGCCCCGGGCCCCTGCTTGCGCACCCTCGGCTACTTCACGACGCCTTTGACGGTGGGACCGACGATGCCCACCTTGTGGCCCTCGAGCTGGGCGGCCGTGTAGTAGCAGGTCGGCGACACCTCCCAGGGCACGGGCGGGTTGCTCTCCGGCGGCGGGGCGCCGTCGGGCGGCTGCTCGTGGACGTCGTCCACCGAGTAGCTCTCGAACTTGAAGGAGGGGTACGTCAGCGCGATGCCGGTGATGGTGGGCGCCACCTCCACGGGGCCGGACGCGCCGCCGGTGCAGCCGTCTTCGTCCGCGTTCTGCGCGATGCGGTTGTACCAGGGGTCCGACACGAGGAACTGGACCGCCTGCGAGCCGAAGTGCTCGATGATGAAGGTCGTCGGGACCACGTCGGGCAGCGGGCGGATCTGCCGGAAGACCTGCGGCGCGTCCAGCGCGTGCGGCCAGCCCGTCCAGAGGATGCGCTCCTGCACCCAGATGAGCGTGGAGGCGTCGAACTTGCCGTTCTTGCCGTTCCACTTCCCGTCGCCGTTGGTGTCCACGTAGCGCTCGTGCGGGTCCCACGTGCCGTTGTCGTTGTTGTCGACGAAGGGCTCCGTCAGGTCATCGTAGTTTTCGCCCGTGTCCCACTGGCCGTTGTTGTTGTTGTCGTCGTACGCCTCCTCACCGCTCGTGATGGCGATGATGGAGACGAGGTTGTCGCGCGGGTTGTTGACGATGCCCGGCCGGATGGGGTCATTGCGGCGCGGCTCGGGGCGATCCTCGTAGGGACGGGGCGTCGTGCCGAAGGCCGCCAGCGGGTTCTCCTCCCAGAGGAAGGGGTGCATCCACAGCGGGGCGACGTACTCACCCGTGTGGGTGACGTCCTTCACCGGCTGCCAGGTGAACGTCGCCGGGGCCACGTCCTCCGGCAGGGGGAACGAGGACTTGTAGAGGGCCTCGGCGTTGCCCACCACGTCCGTGGAGGACACGGCGCTGGGACCGATGGTGCCCGCCTCCGTGAGGAAGGACACCTGCGCCCCGGTGATGCCGTCACCGTTGCGGTCGCCCACGTGGGCGATGCAGCGCACCTTGACGCCGGCGATGAGGTTGCGCGTCTCGTCCCACGCGCCAATGGCGTGGTGCAGGCCGGAGCCGGAACCGGAGAACGAGCCGCACTGGAAGGTCAGCTGACGGGAGCTGGAGTTGGCGCCGGCGAAGCTCACCACCGGACTGACGGCCGTTTTCGTCTCCTCGCCGCCGGTGGCGGTGGCCACCACGACGACGGAGGCCACGCGGCCGCCCCGGGCCACCACCTGCACGGAGACGACACCGTCCCCGGCGTTGGTGGTGCCCTCGTCGGGCGACAGCTCCACGCCGGGCACGTCTGACTGCAGCGAGAAGGAGACCTTCGTGCCCGCCTGAGGCTGGCCACGAGAATCCACCGCCCGGAAGCGCAGCGTGGTGATTTCTCCCAGTCGCGGCTGCGCCGGTGACTGGTCCACGAACTCAAGTGTGGCGGGGGCTGGCGGCGAGCACGCCACGAACACCACGCTCGCGAAGGCCACCCATGGGGCCAGACCCGGACGCATCAGCGGAAACTCCTTGAAGATGATGGAGGAAGCACGCTGTACGAATGCGTCGCACAGCGAATCCCCTGCATCTTCCCGGGCGACCTGCCGTCCAGTCAAGGACAGGACAGGAAGACCGGAGTCCCATTGTGAGCCGGGCCTGGCCTCAGTGGGGGGATGTCAGGCGGCGGAACCGCTGAACATCACCCGCGCGACCCCGAGCAGGCGGTCCACGTCCCGGGCCGTGAGGCCGCGGGCGCGCGCGAAGTCAGACAGGGGACGCAGCAGGTCCTCCGTCTGAGCAAGGGTCTGTTCCGTTCCAGTAAAGAGCTCACCGAGGCTCACGCCCAACGCGTTGGCCAGGGCGGCCAGCGTCTCCACGTGGGGGACACGCTCACCGCGCTCGATCATGGAAAGGAAGGAGACGCTGATCTGGGCCCGCTCCGCGAGCTCTTCCTGCGTCCACCGCTCCGGTCGCTGCGTGCGAAGCTCGCGGATGCGTTGTCCAATTCGTTTTCCGAGGTCCGACACGAAATTACATCTCCTGGCTGATTCGAGGTTGGTGGAACCACCACGCACGGCGGGTGATTCCTAGCCGCCGGAACCGAAGGACCCGAACCCTGCGACGCTGAGATTGATGCCGCCGAATTCCGGCGTCGAATCCCGGCGCAGGATCATCACCCCTTCAAGCCGCCAGCAGTCACACGCAGGCCCGTACGAGAGGCCGAGAGTCTGCTGGTACAGGGGTTTTGACTCTTTTGAGGTTGAATCTTCGTACAACGGCTGCACGTAGGCTTCGTACCGCACTCCCAGCCCAAATCCGAGCTTCAAACGCGTACCCGCAATGAGGGTCTGAACCCGTTCGGCCGGAGGGAGACCGGGCGCTTCGAACGATGCGCTGCCTACCAGGGTGTCCAGGCGCCGCCGTACGGCATCCGGCCCGACGGCGAGTGGATCAGCACCCGCGTCAATGGCGGCGCCCGAGGAGGCGAGGTAGTCGTCGAACCGGGCGTACAGGCCAGCGCCCTTCCCGTTGTCGATGTTGAAGTCCGCGCTGAGCTGGGTGATGCGGCCCGTGTTCGGGTCCATGCGAATCTGCCCTCCCGCGGTGATGACACCCGCCCCGGCGCTCAGGCGCGCGAAGGTGTCCCGCAGCAGGGGTCCCTTCTCATCCGGGTTGGCGGGGTTTGAGCCCTGCCGGGTCAGGTCGAACCCCTGTCCGATTCGCAGGCGCACGGGCTCCTGCATGTTCGCGCCCCGCTTGAAGCGCAGGGACTGGTCCACGGCGAGCACGGCATGCAGGAAGCCGCGCGTCCGCCCGTCCGGATGCAGGGGGGCCGCAGCGTCCACTTCGTCATAGAGCTGAGGCGGGCCGTCCTTCGAGCCCCCCACCGTGGGCACGCGCCCCCACCCGCCGGGGACGTAGCGCACCTCCAGCGAGGGGGTGATGGCGTGCCGGTACTTCGCGTCCGCCCGGCCCGACCAGGTGGTGGCGACCTGCGAGTCCACCAGCAGGCCGGCAATGGGGTAGCCGCGCTGGAAGGTCCGTCCGGAGACCTCCCCGGCCCAGAAGTCCTGCCGGAGCCCCAGCGAGGGCGTCACCCGCGCGTAGTTTCCCAGGCCGAAGGAGGTGGACAGCCGGGGAGAGAAGTCCACGCGGTCCCTGGCCTCCCGGTCGGCCGAGTCGTAGACGCCGTTGGACTGGAAGGTGTCCTGCGGCAGCGGCAGCGTGCCGGCTTCCGGGGAGTACCACGGGGGGATGTACGTGGCGGACGGGCGGAAGACGCCGTCGACGCCCTCGTCCCCGTACCCGTTCAGCACCGGGGAGAGGCGCGAGTACTCCACCCTCAGCCCCGCGGTGAGGCCCCCCAAGAGCGACAGCGGGCGCTCGGGCAGGGCCACGGTGATGCCGGGCAGGCGCTGGAAGCTGATGGGCGCGGGCCGGTCCGGCTCGGCCGGGTCCAGGACGGCCGGCACGTGGTTGTCCTGGAAGTAGCGATAGGGCCAGCGGATGTCCTGACGCAGCGACACGTCCATGCCGGCGTAGAAGTCATCCTCGCGTTTGTAGAGCGCGGCGGTGCTGCGCAGGTACTGGAACTCGCGCGCGAGGATGTCCGCGGTGAGGTCCCGGGTGTACTTGCCGTCGGAGACGATGGACGCGTCCACCCGGTCGAACCAGTTGTTGCCCAGCTCCTGCGTGTGTTGCCAGGACGCCTCTCCGCGCAGGCCGCGCGCTTCATCCACCACCAGCAACGGCACCGGGGCCGAGGGCGGGTAGCGGAAGAAGTCATAGGTCATGGGGTCCACGCGGGGACGGGAGTCGTAGAGCAGCCCCAGGGTGACGCGGCCCCGCGCGCGCTCGCTGGGGACGTAGCGGAACTCCGTGAGGAGGCGGGGCCCCTTGACGCCGAAGAGGCCCGGTTCCTTGTAGGTGATGTCGTCCTCCTTGTCCTCGTTGCCGCGTGTATCCACCCGCTCCACGTCCCCGCCGCCGGTGAAGTACCCGGGGGTGAAGGTGACGTCGTAGCTGCGGCCCAGGGTGAAGAAGACGGGCTGCTCCAGCGCGAAGCCATTCTGGCTGGAGGAGCTGGGCTTGGGGATGAGCAGGCCCGAGCGCCGCTCCGCCAGCGGCAGGTAGAGCCAGGGCAGCGCGAAGACGGGGACCGAGCGCACGTACACCACGGGCCAGGTCAGCGTGGCGCGCTCGCCGAGGACGACGTTGGCGGCGCTGGCCTCCACGCGCCAGCTGGGCTCGCCGGGCCCGCACTCGCACGGGGTGAAGGCCAGGTCGTCGACGACGAAGGAGTTGGGCCCGGTGCGGCGGATGCGCGTGCCGCTGATGATGACGGGCGTCTCCCCCATGGCGCGCAGCTCCTGCGGCGTCTTCGCCGAGAGCATGGCCTCCAGGGTGACGCCCCGCTTCTGCATGAAGAGGCCGCCCTGGAGGTTGGCCTCGAAGGAGCGGATGTCCACGCGCACGGAGTCCGCCACCGCGGCCATGCCGCCGGGGCCCACGAACATGACGTTGCCGGAGGCGGTGGCCACCTGGCCGGCCTCGTCGTACGTCACCTCGTCGGCGCGCAGCAGCATGTCCCCGGTGCGCAGCTCACAGTGGCCGCGCGCGGTGAGGACCTGCTTGTCGGCCTCGTAGGCGACGAAGTCCGCCGCCAGCTCCACCGTCTCGCCGGTGGGCAGCTGCACCTGCGTGGCGAGCGGAATCTGCGCCGACGACACGAGCAGCGCGGCAGCGAGCGGGACGAGGATGCTCATTCAGGGGTGCAGGGTATGCCGCGCCCGGGCCGCGCGGCGTGCCCTTTTCAGCGCCCCGTGCGCTGGAAGTCCAACGAAATGACATTGCCTTCCTGGCGAGCCTGGAAGGGCACCTGCTCCCGCAGGTTGATGGTGACGCGCACCGCGCGGCCGGACGAGTCCGCCTCCACCCGAGTGACGGGGGAGCTGAAGAAGGACGTGTCCAGCGGGCGGGTGTTGTTGCTCAGGTCGATGCGGGTGTTCTCCAGCTCCACCACCACCGAGCGGCCATCCTCGCTCGCCGTGTAGCGCACCGGCTCATTGGTGCGGATGAACACGCGGGACGCGCCGGACTGCTGCTGGAAGCCGACCAGCGTCATCGTCTTGCGGCGCGAGGACACCTCCGCCGAGGCGTCGGAGCCGCTGGAGACCTCGCGGCGGGTGCGCTCGCGCGGCTCCGCCATGGCGAGCTTCTCCTGCTTGGTGCTCTCGCGGGAGGCGCGGGCCTGCTCCTGGCGCTGGCGGCGCTCCTCGGCGGCGGCCTCCTGCTCGGCGCGGCGCTCGTCCGCGGCGGCCTGGGCCGCAGCCTGGCGCTCCTCGGCGGCGGCCTGTGCCTGACGCTTCTTCTCGTCGGCGGCGGCCTGCGCGGCGGCGCGGCGCTCCTCGTCCGTGCTCTTCGCGGCGGACCGGGCCTCCTCCTGCTGGCGCTTCTTCTCGTCGGCGGCGGCCTGCGCGGCGGCGCGGCGCTCCTCCTCGGCGGTCTTCGCGGAGGCGCGGGCCTCCTCTTCCTGGCGCTTCTTCTCGTCGGCGGCGGCCTGGGCGGAGGCGCGGGTCGCCTCCTCCTGGCGCTTCTTCTCGTCGGCGGCGGCCTGGGCGGAGGCGCGGGTCTCCTCTTCCTGGCGCTGGGCCGCGGCGCGGGCCTCTTCCTGACGCTTCTTCTCCGCGTCGGCGTCCGCCTGGGCGCGGGCGGTGGCCTCGGCGGCGGCCTTCTCCTGCGCCTGGCGGTCGGCGGCAGCCGCGGCGGCGGCCTGGGCCGTGGCCTTCTCCTGGGCCTGACGCTCGGTCTCCGCTGCGGCGGCGGCCTGGGCGGCGGTGCCATCTCCGGCGGGCTTCGTGGCGGGCTCGGCGGCGCCGGACGGCTGGGCGTCCGGAGTCTCCGCGGGCGCCTGCGCGACGGCCTGGCCTCCTCCGCCCGCCACCTTCACGATGAGCTGGTTGCCGTTGGCCTGGATGTCCGTCTCCACCTCGCGCTCGTAGCCGATGAGCACGCGGGCGATGGCGGACGCGTCCGAGCCGTAGCTGGCCGTGCGGATGCCCGTCACGGTGCCATTGCCCACCTGGACCTCCTCCGGGACGCCGGAGAAGACGGCCTCGGAGATGTCGATGACGAGCCGCGGCGGGTCCGTCATGGTGAAGGTGGTGAAGTTGGGCTTCTTCGTGCCGGAGATGGACACGGTGCCGCCATTCACCTGCACGGCGGTGATGGTGTTCACGTCCGCCGCCGGAGCTTGCGCGAGCGCCATCACTGGCACGAGCACGACACCGAGCAGCCACACCGCAGAGGCCTTCATCGCCCACTCCCGTTCACGTTGACAGAGCACGAGGATGCTAGCACGCGTCCCCTTCCCTCCAACTTTCCGTCCGGGCGGTGCGTCGGCCCCACGGAGCCCGCTACTTCCGCAGGCGCGGGAGGCTGGGCGCGCGGCTGCGATGCGTCCGGGCGTACTCGATGAGGTTCTTGATGTCGTAGCAGATCTGCCGGATGTCGTGGCCCATCGTCAGCTCGATGTGGCTGTTTCCCTTCACCGGCCGCCAGAGGAGGTACTCGCTCTTCGCCGCGCGGTACACGCTCCGGGTGGACTCCAGCGAGGCGAGCGGGTCCAGGTCTCCGAAGATGATGGCCATGGGCACTTCGATGCGGCCGAAGCCGCGCTTGAAGTCGAAGCCCGTCCGATAGCAGACCATTTCGCCGCGGCGAATCCACCGCGCGAACTGCTCCAGCACCTTGCGCGGCTCGCGCTCGCCGCCCTCGCGCAAGAGCCAGCGGATGTCATCCGCGCTCACCCGCTCCGGGTTGATGAGCCGGTTCAGCCGGGTGGTCAGCTGCTGGTAGAGGGGCGAGTCCTCCGCCTTGCCGAGCTGCCGCTCCACGAACTTGAGGATGAGGTCCACCGGCATCGCGTTGAAGCGCAGCTGCCGCCGCTCCTCCGGCTGCAGCTTGCGGCCCAGCCCCGCGTGCAGGGCCCCCACCCCTCGTGCCAGGAGCCTGCGGCCGGCGCCTTCCACCTTCCCGCTCACGTTCAGCCCGGCGAGCGTCAGGTCAATCATGCCACCCAGGAGCGGTGTGCCGTGCGCCAGCAGGCGCAGCAGCATGAAGCCCCGGCCCAGGTCCGCCGGAGAGCCGATGGTCATCAGCCCTTCGAAGTCGTTGTGGATGCCGGCGTAGCCGTAGCCCAGCATGCCGCCCATCGAGTGGCCGCAGTAGAAGATGCGCTCGCGGCGGGTGATGCGCTTCACCCCGGAGACGGCTGCCGGCAGGTCGTAGAGGAAGTAGCTGTCGATGTCCCAGCCGTAGTCCAGGTCCGGAGGCAGGGGGCGCTTGAAGCGCTCGGCGCGCTCCCGCTGGAAGGCGATGGAGCTCTTGCCGTGGCCGCGCAGCTCCAGGATGTGGATGTCCACCCCGAAGAAGAGCAGGTTCTTCACGAACTGGCCGCTCGTCCACGTGTGCCGGTTCTGCGAGAAGCCGTGCACCAGCAGCAGCGGCTCACCGAACAGCGGTTGCGGGAAGGGCTGCTTCACCGGACGGTAGCGGGTGATGACCAGCGACCAGCCGTCCGCCGTCTCCACGACGTACTTCGTCTTCGAGTAAAGCGCCCGGAAGTCGACTTCGTCGATGGTGGGGAAGTGCGGCCCTGGGGTCGCGGCTCTCCAGTCCGGCAGGCGCATGCCTTGAATCTACGGCCGCTGATGCATCGCGCCAAGGTTTCAGACCAGGCGAGCCTTCACCATGCCCACCAAAAACAGTGAGCCTGTGCAGAGCACGACGTCCCCCTGCCCTGCCTTCCGTCGCGCGGCGGCGAGCGCCGAGTCCAGATCAGACCAGGCAGCCACGTCCGCGCAGAGCGCGCGGGCCTCGTCCACGTAGGCCGCGGGAGCCAGCGAGCGCGGTGTATCAAGCGGCGTGAGCTGAACCGAAGTACACCGGGGAAACAGCGCCCGGATCATCGGGCCACGGTCCTTGTCCCCCACCACGCCGAACACGAGGTGGATGCGGCGGTCCGGATACAGCACGCGCAGCGAGGCGAGCAGCACCTCCACCCCCGCCGGGTTGTGGGCGCCGTCGAGCAGGACGGGAGGCTGCCCGGCCACCTCCTCCAGGCGCCCCGGCCAGCGCGCCGAGGCCACCCCCGCCCGCGCGGCCTCCAGGGGAACGGCCACGCCGTGCGCGTGGAGGGCTTCCAGGCAGGCGAGCGCCACCGCGGCGTTCTGCCGTTGGTGGGGGCCGCGCAGGGACACCGCCAGCCCCTCCAGCGACCAGGAGGGCCCCCGGTAGGACAGGGTTCCATCCGGGTGCGGCTCGCCCACGAAGTCCCGCCCCTCCACCCACAGGGGGACGCCGAGCGACCCGGCCTTGCGGACAATCGCCTCCAGGGCCTCCGGTTCCTGCCGGGACACGACGCAGGGCACGCCGGGCTTGAGGATGCCGGCCTTCTCCCCGGCAATGGCCGCGAGCGTGTGGCCCAGGTACTCCATGTGGTCGAAGGACACGGGCGTAATCGCCGTCACCACCGGGCTTGCGGCGGTGGTGGCATCCAGCCGGCCGCCGAGCCCCGTCTCCAGCACGGCCACGTCCACGCCCACCCGGGCGAAGTGCCAGAGGGCCACCACGGTGCCGAACTCGAAGTACGTCATCGGGTCGGTGACGGCGGACGGGTAGCGCTCCAGCACCTCGAGGATGGCGCGCCCGAAGTCCTCGTCGGTGATGTCCGCGCCGTCCACGCGGATGCGCTCGTTGACGCGCACCAGGTGCGGGGACGTGTAGAGGCCCACGTGGTGGCCCGCGGCCTGGAGCGCGGCGGCGGTGAAGGCGCAGGTGCTGCCCTTGCCGTTGGTGCCCGCCACGTGCAGCGCCGGGTAGCGCCGCTCCGGGTGGCCCAGCGCCTCCAGCGCCTCGCGCACGCGCTCCAGCCCCAGCTTGATGCCGGAGGGGTTGAGCTTCGTGAAGAAGGCCAGCGCCTCCTGTGGCGTCCGCGGGGCGCTCATGCCGGTGGAAGCGGTGGAAGCCCTTGGGCGCGCTCAGCCCAGCAGGCCGAGAATCGTCCCCAGCTTCGTGCGCAGCTCCTTGCGGTGGACGATGCTGTCGATCATCCCGTGCTCCAGCAGGAACTCCGAGCGCTGGAAGCCCTCGGGCAGCTTCTGGCGGATGGTCTGCTCGATGACGCGCGGGCCGGCGAAGCCGATGAGGGCCTTGGGCTCGGCGAGCATGACGTCACCCAGCCACGAGAAGGACGCGGCGACGCCGCCGGTGGTGGGGTTGAGCAGCACGGAGACGTACGGCCGCGTGCCGGTGCGGAAGCGGGCAATGGCCGCGGACGTCTTCGCCATCTGCATGAGGGAGAAGATGCCCTCCTGCATGCGCGCGCCGCCAGACGCGGAGAAGATGATGGCGGAGCACTTCAGCTCGTGCGCCCGCTCGAAGACGCGCGCCACCTTCTCGCCCACCACCGAGCCCATGGAGCCGCCCATGAACTCGAAGACGAAGCAGCCCACGGAGACCTGGTGGCCCTCGATGCGGCCCATGCCGGAGACGAACGCGTCCGGCTCGCCCAGGCTCTTGCGCGTGGACTTGATGCGGTCCTTGTACTTCTTCGTGTCGCTGAACCCGAGCGGGTCCTGCGGCTCCAGCTCCTTGTCGAACTCCTCGAAGCTGTCCGGATCCAGGAGCGCGGCCAAGCGGGCGCGGGCCGGCCAGTAGTGATGGTGCTCGCAGTGCGGGCACACCATCCAGTTCTTCTCCAGGTCCTGCCGATAGAGGATTTCGTCGCAGGTCTCGCACTTCGCCCACAGCCCTTCCATGCGGGACGGGCGGGACTCGGTTGGCTGCTCGGCTTCGGAGGGGGTGGAGATGCGGGGCTTCTTGGAGAACCAGGCCATGACGAGGCGGGGTTAATCCCGCCTGCCCCCAGCCGTCAACCGTTCCGTGTGGCGCGACGCGTTGACGGCCCGCTACAGCTCGAAGGTGTCGCCGAGCTCGAGCACGTCCACCGGCAGCGTCGCCAGCTCCTTCTTGAGCTGCGCCACGAAGGCGGGCTTCAGGTGGTAGAGCATCACCGAGGCCCCGTTGCGGCGGAACTTCTTCAGCTCCTGCTCCAGCGTGTAGGGCGTCAGGTGGCCGGAGATGTCCGCGAGCGACTGGAGCTTGTTGGGGAAGGACGTCTCCAACAGCAGCGCCTTGAGGTTCTCCGTCTTGTTGAGCGCCTTCCAGAGCTTGTCGGTGGGCCCGGTGTCGCCGCTCATGGCGAGGGTGCTCTTGCCGTTGGAGATGATGAAGCCGCAGGACTCCACCGGGTGGCTCACAGGCACGCTGCGCACGTGGTAGGGGCCCACCTGGAAGCTGCTGCCCGCGCGGAAGGACTTGAGCTGGAGGACGGGATTGGCGCGCGTGGGGATGCGCGTGAAGTCCGGCCACAGCGCGTTGTTGAACATGTTGTCGCGCAGCGCCTTGGTGCACTCGCGCGAGGCGTGGATGGTGACCGGCTTGTCCCTGCGGCCGATGACCAGGTCCGCCATCAGCGGCAGATCCTTCACGTGGTCGAAGTGGCTGTGGCCCACGAGGATGTGGTCCACGCGGCACAGCTCCTCGAGCGTGAGCGAGCCCGTCAGCGCACCCGCGTCGAGCGCGAGCACGTCATCGACGAGGAAGCACGTGCTCTTGCACGTGGGCAGCTCGCCGCCGTGGCACCCGAGGACTCGCAGCTTCACGCTAGAGGTCTCCGAACTTCCACTTCATCTCCAGGTATTGGAGGTAGTCGTGGAGTCTGGCCGTGTCATACACGGTCAGTCTGTCTTGGCCGCGCTCGATGAGCCCGGCCCGCTCCAGCTTGTCCAGCATGCTCCGCACCGCGGGCTCACCCACGCCGAGCTGGCGGGGCATCTCGCGCACCATGAAGTCGATCTCCACGCCCTCGTCCATCTGGCGGCCGCGCGTCAGGGCGGCCTGGAGGATCTGATGCACCACGCGGCTGGCGGGGTCGTGGTGGAGCAGGTTCTCGATCTGCGCGTCGGCCTCGGAGAGGCGCTCGGCCAGCTTCTTGATCATCCGGACGGCGATTTCAGCGTTGCCGCGGATCATCCCCTCGAACGTCTTGGGGTCGATGACCAGCAGTCGCGCGTCGTCCTGGACCATGGCGGACGCGTTGCGGGGCTTGTTGGAGATGATGGCCATCTCCCCGAAGAACTCGCCGGGGCCGAGCACCGCGAGAACCTTCTCCACGTCGCGCACGCGCTTGGAGATGGACACCCTGCCCGCCTGGATGACGTACATTTCCTTCCCGGTCTCTCCCTCACGGAAGAGCTCGGTACCTTTGGGGAATTCCTTCCCGAAGCGTTGAAAGAGTGTTTCCTCGGCGCCCATCCTGCGAGGAGTCAATCAGCCCCCACCCCCCCGGTCAAATATCCTTGCTGTGCGCCGCGTGTGGGACAGCGCGTACGACCTATTTGGTCGTGGCGGTGAAGACGCCGTCCCAGTCCGGTCCCGGGGGCAACATGCGGAACGCGGCGGCGGCCTCCGCGTAGCGGAGCGAGGGGACATCTTCCGGCCAGAGCTCGAGCGTGCGGCGGAAGAGGACCTGCGCGGTCTCCCAGTCGCGGGAGATGAAGCGGTCCACGCCCTCTTCGAAGAGGCGGATGGCCTCCGCGTCCGTGCCGGTGGCGCGGCCCATGGCGCGCAGCTCGTAGAGGGCCCCGGGCTCCTGCTTGCCCTTCACGCGCACGGCGCCGAGGCGGCGGGCGATGACGTGCTCCTTCACCTGGAGATACGTGCCCTCGGAGATGAGGACGCGCGTGCCGTACTCCTTGTTGAGCCCCTCCAGGCGCGAGGCGAGATTCACGGCGTCGCCCATGACGGTGTAGTTGAAGCGCGACTCGGTGCCCATGTGGCCCACGTTCATCGGGCCGGTGTTGATGCCCACGCCGATGTCGACTTCGGGCAGGCCGGCGGCGCGCCAGCGGACCTTGAGTTCCTGGAGCTTGTCGAGGAAGCCCAGCGCCGCGCGGCAGGCGCGCAGCGCATGGTCCGGTTGATCCACCGGCGCACCCCAGAAACACATGATGGCGTCGCCGATGTACTTGTCGAGCGTGCCCCCGTGCGCGAACACCACGCCCGTCATCGGCGTGAGGTACTGGTTGATGAAGGTGACCAGCCCCTCGGGCGACATGCGCTCGGACAACGGGGTGAAGCCGCGGATGTCGGAGAAGAGGACGGTGAGCTCCTTGCGCTCGCCGCCCAGCTTGAGGCGCTCGGGGTGCTCCAGCACCTGCTCCATCACGCTGGCGTCCAGGTAGTGCTGGAAGGTGTGGCGCAGGCGAGACTTCTCCTGGTCCACGGTGCGGTAGCCCAGAAAGAGCACGCCGAACGAGGACGTGAAGAGCGACAGCATGGGCACCACGGTGGCCACCTGGATGCCCCGGACGAAGAGGACCTGGTCCACGGTGAGCCACGCGGCGGCCAAGAGCGCCACCGTGCCCAGCTTCCATGTGTAGCGCACGCGCGGCAGCAGCCGGGCCAGCAGCACCGCGGCGCCCACCATGAAGAGCAGCTCCAGGCTGATGAGCCCCTCGGGCCGCGTGAGGTAGTCCTCGGAGAGGATGTTGGAGAGGAACGCAGCGTGGGCGTAGACGCCGGGCTCGAACTCCTTGAAGGGCGTGACGCGCTGGTCGTAGTTGCCCAGCAGGGTGATGCCCACCAGCACCGCCCTGCCCTTCACCCGCTTCTTCAAGGCCTCGGAATCGAACTTTTCCTTCAGCACGTCCGCGATGCTCAGCCGGTCGAAGGCGATACCGGGGCCGGGGTAGTTGATGAGCGTGAAGGGCTCCGCCAGGGGGATGGGCACGAAGCGCTGCACGCCCCCGGCCGAGCGCAGGCGGGCCCCGGCGAGGTGGCCCGAGTCCGGGTCGAACACCGGCTCCACCTCCGCGTTCAAGGCCGCCGCCGCGGTCTGCACGCTGAGGGACGGCAGGAAGCCACCGGGCTCCTCCAGCTTCGCGAACACGGGCAGCCGGCGGAGGATGCCGTCCGGGTCCATGGCCGCGCTGAAGTGTCCGAGCCGTCGGCTCGCCCGGGCCAGCTCCGGCAGCGGGAGCTGGGCGGAGCGGTTGCGCCAGCCGGGCACGCTGGCGGCCTCCACCTCGAAGAAGGCGCCGGGCGCCGTCCCTGGGAAGCGGCGCAGGAGGTGGGGCTCCAGCAGCGCGGCCCACTCGGCCTCGCGCGGGGCGAACTGCTCGCGCTCCTTGTCGGTGTAGACCATGACGCCCTGGACCACGCCGGGAGAGCCGGCGAGGACGGCGGCCAGGGACTCGTCGCGGGACGACGCGCCCCGGGCGGACAGCTCGGCCCGGTAGCCTTCGAGCTTGGGGGCCAGCTCCGGCGACTCCGCCAGGGTGCGGTCGAGGGCGCTCAGGGCCTGCGCCCAGACGCGGGTGTCCTCCTCGCGGGCCTCGTCGGTGAAGATGATGTCCAGGCCCACGGCGGCGGCGCCCGCGTCCTGGAGCCGGGCCACGGCGAGCGCCACGGTGTCCCGGGGCCATGGCCAGCGCCCGTGGGCCTGCGCGCTCGTCTCGTCCACCTCCACCACGAGCACCTTGTCGGAAGGGGTGCGCGTGCCTCGCAGGAGGAACTGGAGGTCGGTGGCCTTGCCCTCCAGCAGGTGGATGCCCCGGATGAGCAGCGGGGCGTCTTCATCACTTCCCGCCGCGAGCCCCACGACAGGCGTGCGCTCCACCCACACGTGGAGGGCGCAGGAGGCGGCGGCGAGCGCCAGGGCGAGCAGCTCGAAGCGGCGGCGCGAGAGGAAGGAGGTCATCCCGGAGGGCATCGTAGCCTCAAAGACGACACCCCCGCTTCGAGGCCCGAGACACCGGCGCCCCGGCCGGGTAGAAGGCCGCCCGTGGGAACGACCTACAAGCAGTCCGGAGTAGACATCGAGGCCGGCGACGCGTTCGTCGAGCGAATCAAACCCTATGCCGCGCGCACCATGCGCCCCGAGGTGGTGGCCGGGGTGGGTGGCTTCGGTGGCCTGTTCGCCCTGCCGCCAGGCAAGTACAAGGAGCCGGTGCTGGTGGCCGGCACGGACGGGGTGGGCACCAAGCTGAAGGTGGCCTTCTCCGCGGGGCGCCACGGCACGGTGGGCATCGACCTCGTCGCCATGTCGGTGAACGACATCCTCACCTGCGGCGCCGAGCCCCTGTTCTTCCTCGACTACTTCGCCACCGGCCGCCTGGAGGTGGACGCGGCCGCCGAGGTGGTGAAGGGCATTGCCCAGGGCTGCGAGCAGGCCGGGTGCACGCTCTTGGGCGGCGAGACGGCGGAGATGCCGGGCTTCTACGCGCGGGGCGAGTACGACCTGGCGGGCTTCTGCGTCGGCGTGGTGGAGCGCTCGGCCATCATCGACGGCAAGAGCGTGAAGCCCGGTGACGCGCTCATCGGCCTCACCTCCTCCGGCCTGCACAGCAACGGCTACTCGCTGGCGCGCAAGGTGCTGCTGGACGACGCGAAGCTGTCCCTGGACTCGACGCCCGAGGGACTCGACAGGCCGCTCGGCGACGCGCTGCTGGAGCCCACGCGCATCTACGTGAAGGACGCGCTGGCGCTGCTGCAGGCGGTGAAGGTGAAGGGCATGGCCCACATCACCGGCAGCGGCATTCCGGGCAACCTGCCCCGGTGCCTGCCGGATGGCACGCGCGCGGTGCTGAGCGAGAAGGCGTGGACGAAGCCGCCCATCTTCGACCTCATCGCGAAGCGCGGCGCAGTGGCCCGGGACGAGATGTTCAACACGTTCAACATGGGCCTGGGCCTCATCGTCGTGGTGGCGAAGGAGGACGTGGCGCAGGCGCTGAGCGTGCTGAAGGCGCGCGGCGTGGAGGCCACCGAGGTGGGCCGCGTGGAGGCCGGTGAGGGCGAGGCCACGGCGGTCATCGAGCCATGAGCGCCCCGCGGGCGCGGCTGGGAGTCCTCGTCAGCGGCAGCGGGAGCAACCTGCAGGCGTTGCTGGACGCGTGCGCGCAGGAGGGCTTCCCGGCCGAGGTGGCCTGCGTGGTGTCCAACGTGCCCACCGCCTTCGCGCTGGAGCGGGCGCGCAAGGCCGGCGTGCCCGCGGTGGTCGTGGACCACAAGGCGCACGCGTCGAAGGCGGACTTCGAGAAGGCGCTGCTCGCGGCGCTGCGAGACGCGGGCGTGGAGTGGGTGTGCCTGGCGGGGTTCATGCGCCTCTTGAGCGCGGACTTCCTGGGCCACTACGCGGGGCGGGTGCTGAACATCCACCCTTCCCTGCTGCCGTCCTTCCCCGGGCTGCATGCGCAGCGGCAGGCGCTGGAGCGCGGCGTGAAGATCGCCGGCTGCACCGTGCACTTCGTGGACGCGGGCACGGACACCGGCCCCATCATCGCGCAGGCCGCCGTGCCGGTGCTGCCGGAGGATGACGAGAAGAGTCTGAGCGCGCGCATCCTCACCGAGGAGCACCGGCTCTATCCGCTGGCCGTGGGGCTGGCGGTGACGGGCAAGGTGGCGCTGGACGGGGCGCGCACCCGCGTGGATGCACAGACCACGGTGGGAGAGTCGTCGCTGCGCAGCCCGGGAGCGCCCCGGTCATGACGGAGGCCGTGTCGCGTGAGGAGCGCGTCGCCGCGCTGCGCGAGGCCCGCGTGGTGCTGGTGAGCGCGTGCCTGATTGGCGAGGCCTGCCGCTTCGACGGGCGCTCCAAGCGCTCGGAGCGGGTGCTGGCGGCCCTGGAGGACAAGGAAATCGTCCCGGTATGCCCGGAGGTGGGCGGGGGGCTGCCGATACCGCGTGCTCCGGTGGAGTTGAGCGGCGGCACGGGCGTGGACGTCTGGGCGGGCCGCGCGCGGGCGCTGGAGCGCGAGGCCGGCGTGGACCGGACGGACGCCTTCCTGCGCGGCGCGCGGCTGGCGCTGGAGGCGGCGCGGAAGTTCGGCGCGACGGTGGCCCTGCTGAAGGAGAAGAGCCCTTCGTGCGGTACCCAACGCGTGTACGAGGCCGGAGTCCTGCGCGACGGTGAAGGCATCACCGCCGCACTGCTGCGCTCCGAAGGAATCACCGTCCTCAGCGACGAAGACCTCTGATTCCCCACAGCCCGCGGGCGGCCGCGACGTCCACTCCCGGACGGCGCCCCCTCCTTCCACTCCATTGACAGACATCCTCCCGACGGCTCGGCCGTCAGGGCCCCACCGTTCTCACAATCCGAGACATTCCCAGACACCGAGCAGGGTGGACTCCTTGCTTCGTTCCTGAATCACAGACAGGCTTCAACACTACAGCCCGGCGCAATAGGGCTCGCCGTGGGGAGCCGTAAATGATTGATTTCAGATACGACCCGGTGAACGACATCGTCATCGCGATTGTTCAATGGACGCTGTCCACCCGGGAGGACGTGCTCGCCTGGCACCAGGAATGGAAACGTGGGCTGAGACAATTCACACTCGAACACAAACCAGACGTGGTCATCGTGCTCGATGACTTTCATGTCCGGGACGAGGCTCTGTCCCTCTGGGGTGAGTACCGGGCCGACTTGAACAACCATTACATGCGCATCACCTACCGGGTCCGGGCGGACACGGCCGTGCGCGTCACCATCATCACCAGCGGCGTGCGCTTCAATGCCCCGACGGCCGAGGCCCCCAGCGTGGAAGAGGCCGTCGAGTGCATCCAGACCATCCGCCGCCGCGTGCAGCTCTCGCAGCGACGGGTCATGGCCTCCCTGGGCTGAGGGCCCGACGCATCACGCGCGGGGCGCCCAGTCGTCCCCGTCCAGCGGCGCGAAGCACGCCTCCACGTCCGCGTCGGTCACCTCGGACAGGGTGGCCGGCTGCCAGCGCGGCTTGTTGTCCTTGTCCACCAGCACCGCGCGGATGCCCTCACGGAAGTCCGCGCGGGCCGTCATCGACTGGCTCAGCCGGTACTCCACCGTCACCATCTCGTCGTAGTCGCGCGTGCGGCCCATGCGCAGCAGGTGCAGCGTCACCTTGAGGCTCATGGGGCACATGCGCATCAGCGTGGCCCAGGTCTCCTGGGCCCACGGTGTGCCCTCCAGCTCGAGCGCTTGCAGGATGTCGTCCACCCGCTCGGCCGCGAAGCACCGGTCGATGCCGGCGTGCTGCACTGCGAGTGCCGACGTCCCGGGGTCCGCGTGGAAGCCCGCGAGCACGCGCTCCACCACCGCGCTTGCCGGGCCGATGCCCCACTCCGCGCCGACCAGCGCCTCCAGCACCGCGTCCAGCCGCACGGACTCCACATGGTGCGTCGCGTAGCCGAGCCACAGGGCATCCGCCGCGCTGACCCGCGCGCCCGTGAGCCCCAGGTACGTGCCCGACTCGCCCGGGAAGCGCGGGAGGAACCAGCCTCCGCCCACGTCGGGAAACAGGCCAATCGCCGTCTCGGGCATGGCCAGCACCAGCTTCTCGGTGACGACGCGGTACGCGCCGTGGATGGACAGCCCGAGCCCGCCGCCCATGCAGATGCCGTCCACCAGCGCGATGAACGGCTTGCCGAAGTGGTGGATGCGGTGATTCAGCGCGTACTCGGCGCGGAAGAACTCCCGCGAGAGGCGCTCCTGCTCTCCGCCTGTCGCGGTGCCCAGCGAGGCGGCGACCGCGCGCACGTCGCCTCCCGCGCAGAAGGCCCGGCCTCCCGCGCCCCGGATGACCACCGCCTTGATGGCCGGGTCCGCCGCCCAGGCATCGAGCCGGGGGTGCAGCGCACGGCACATCCCCAGGTCCAGCGCGTTCAGGGCCTTCAGACGGTTCAGCGTCACCACGCCCACCGCCCCCCGCGTCTCCAGGAGCACGTCATCACTCATGCTCGGAGGGGATATCAGGCGGACGCCCGCCGTGCGCGGATTCCGTGGCCCACCGCGCGGTCGGAAGCGCTATGGGGGACACCATGACTTCCTCCATGGCTCCCCTGCGCGCGGTCGTCTTCGACATGGACGGCACGCTCGTCGACAACATGGTGTTCCACAACCAGGCCTGGGTGGCGCTCGCCCGGAAGCTCGGGCTGTCGCTGACGGCCGACGACTTCCAGATGCACTTCGCGGGCAAGAAGAACGAGGAGATCCTCCCCGCGCTGCTGGGTCGGCCCCTGGCCCCGGAGGAGATGCACCAACTCGCCGAGGAGAAGGAGAACCACTACCGCACCCTCTACCGGCCCCACCTGAGGCTGCACCGGGGCGCGGAGGCGTTCATCACCCGGCTGAGCGAGGCCCGCATCCCCGCAGCCATCGCCACCGCCGCGCCTCAGGGGAATCGGGAGCTGGTGCTGGATGGGCTCGGCATCCGGCCGCTGTTCAACCGCGTGGTGGGCGCCGAGGAGGTGACGCGTGGCAAGCCGTCACCCGACATCTTCCTCGCCGCAGCGAAGGCGCTGGGCGTGGAGCCCGGTGAGTGCCTCGCGTTCGAGGACGCGGTGCTCGGCGTCATGTCCGCGAGGGACGCGGGCATGACGGTGGTGGGCGTCACCACCGCGGCCCCCGCCGAGCAGCTCCGCGAGGCCGGTGCCGGGTGGACCGTTCCGGACTTCATGACGCTGCCTCCCGAGGTAGAGGCGCGGCTCTTCAGCGCCCGCTGAAGCCAACCCCGCCTGAAACATTGCGTCGTCCGCGCCGCCCCGTCCAAGCTCACGGGCTCGGCGAGGCTCCCGCCCACGGACGCCTCGCGAAAAGGCACACGCGCATGAGCTTCCTCCGACGGCTGCTGGTGTCCCCGCCGAAGCCCATCCTGCTGGCCCTGACGGTGGCGGCGGGCCTCGGCGGCCTCCTCATCGGCGGGCAGATGTCGGTCCGGGGCGGTGACATCATCGCCCTCGAGTTCATCTGGACGCCCGAGCGGGCCCGGGCGCTGCTCGACGCCTGGGGCCCGGTGAAGCACTCGGCCGCGTGGGACTCGGTGGTCCTCGACTTCGCGTTCATCCCGGCCTACGCGGCGCTGCTGATGGGGCTGGTGCTGCTCGTCGCGCGTGGCAGCAGCGGCCGGCTCCAGCGGCTGGGACTGGGGCTCGCGCTGATGCCCTGGGTGGCGGGGCTGTTCGACGTCGTGGAGAACCTCTGCCTCCTGCGCATCCTCGACGTCCCCGTCAGCCAGCTTCCCAGCGCGTCCCTGACCGTCGTCGCCGGAGTCTGCGCCGCGCTCAAGTTCGCCCTCGTCATCGCGTGCGCGCTCTACGTGCTCTGGGGCGGGGCCGCCTGGGCCGTGGGGCGCGTCCGGGGACGATAGGCGCCGGCCCCTCTGGGCAGCCCGTGCGCCCTGGTAGGTACAGTGCACACGCGCCCGGGGTCCGACCGCACCGGTGCGGCTCCATGCGCCAAAAGGGCGCCAGCGGCGGGCGCGTTGTGTAGTGTTGCGCGCCCATGGCGACGTCCTCAGCCAAACTCAAGCTTCCTTCGGGCCCGTCCCGGCACGTGTATGACGTCATCGTGCTCGGCAGTCAGCTGGGCGGTGCGCTCGCGGCCGCGCTGCTCGCGAAGCGCAACCACCGCGTCCTGCTGGTGGAGCATGACGGCATGGGCCCAGGCTACGAGCACGAAGGCTACGTGCTCCCCTACGCCCCCTTCGTCACGCCCCCGCTGAAGACGATGCCCGTGGTGGAGGAGGCCCTCACCGAGCTGGGCCTCACCGCCACCGTGCAGCGCTCGCTGCGGCCCCATGCCCCGGAGCTGCAGCTGCTGCTCCCGAAGAACCGCATGGACCTGCACGCCGACCCCGCCCGCCGCAAGGCGGAGGCCACGCGCGAGCTGGGCGAAGAGGGCGAGGCGCTCCTGGGCGCCCTGGCCGGCGCCGCCGCCCAGCACGAGTCCACCGACGCCTTCTTCAAGGAAGTCCCCGCCCTCCCCCCGGACGGCTTCTTCGAGAAGTGGGGCCTGAACAAGCTCATCAAGGCCCACCCCGGCCTGGACGCCGCGCCCCGCCTGGCCGGGGACTCCCCCGCGCAGAAGCTGGTGCGCGGCCTGCTGCCCTTCGTCAGCCACCTGGAGACCCCCGAGTCGCCGCTGGCCCGCTCGCGCCCCCTCTCCCAGGTGCTGTCGTCCCCCTCCTCCTTCAACGGCGGCCGCGAGGGCATGCGCGAGCTGCTCACCCGGCGCGTCATGGAGCTGGGCGGCGACGTACTCGGCCGCGACAGCCCGGCGGGCTTCATCGTCGAGGAGCTCACCTTCGACGGCAGCAAGTTCGCGGGCATGAAGCTGTTGCGCTCGGACACCGTGTACCGGGCCGCGTGCCTCGTCGCGGCCACGGATGCCGGCGCGCTGCGGCGGCTGGTGACGGACAAGAAGCACAACCGCGGCCTGCTGGAGCACCTGGACCAGTCCGCCACGAAGTCGCTCCTCTTCACCGTGAACTGGGTGGTGCCGGAGTCGGCCCTGCCGCGTGGCCTGGGCGAGCTGGCCCTGGTGGACACTGGAGATCAGGAGCTGGGCCCGCTGCTGGTACAGGTGCACCAGGCGCGCACCGCTCCGGGCCCCGGCGGCAAGGAGGGCAAGGAGGCGGAAGGGCTGCGCGTGGTGTGCGTGGGCGCCTTCGTCCCCGCCTCATACCGCGACCTGGGCGAGGAGCACCTCCAGGGCGTCGCCAACCGCATCGACGAGCACCTGGACGCGCTGATGCCCTTCACCGCGCAGCATCGCCTGCTGCGCTCGGCGCCCTACCTGGATGCCGGAGGAGTGCGCGGCAGCCGGCTCATGCCCCACCCGCTCTACAGCTTCGAGTCGGAAGCCTTCCTGGGCGTCACGGGTTTGAGCCAGCGCACGCCGGCGAAGAACATCCTGCTCGCCGGGCGCGAGGTGCTGCCCGGTCTCGGACTGGAGGGCGAACTTCTCGCTGGTATCCGGGCGGCGCGGATGGTTCAGGACATGTTGAAGAAGAAGGATCCGCTCAAGGGCTGATCCTCCGGCGGTATGGGCTGGATTTCCTGCGCGGCTTCTGGCAGGTTCCGCCGCTCTTTTAATGGCAGGCGTCCGACGCCCCAGTTTTCAAGGAGTTAGAAGTCATGGCGTGGAAGTGTGACATCTGTGGGAAGCGTCCGCTGGTGGGTAACAACGTCAGCCACGCGAACAACAAGACCAAGAAGCGCACCCTCCCGAACCTCCAGAAGGTCCGGGCCAACGTCGAGGGGACCACGACGCGCGTGCTGGCGTGCACCCGCTGCATCAAGGCGGGCAAGGTGACCAAGGCCGCCTGAGGCCTGGGCGTTCGAGGGTGGGCACGACTCGCGCTTCACGGCCGTCACTGCCCCCCACCGAGCGGCTTCATCCCCGCGCGGACGACCTGGATCTGCTTTCCATCAGGTCGGTCGTCCGCCGGTTGCATGACGAAGACCTGACCGCCGTCCGTGCGGTTCGTGCCGCGCTTCCCGCCATCTCGGAAGCGGCACGGGCCGTCGCGGATGCGTTGCGGACAGGCGGCCGGCTCCTCTACGTCGGGGCCGGTACCAGCGGGCGGCTCGGCGTGCTGGACGCGAGCGAGTGCCCACCCACCTTCGGAGTCCCTCCGTCCCAGGTGCGCGCCGCCATCGCCGGTGGCCGCCGGGCGCTGACGCACGCCGTGGAGGGCGCCGAGGATGACCTCGAGGCCGGAGCCACCGCGGTGCGCGCCTTCCGGGCGGGCCCGAAGGACGTGGTGTGCGGCATCTCCGCGAGTGCCTCCACGCCGTACGTCCTGGGCGCGCTGCGCGAGGCGAAGCGACGCGGCGCCCGGACGGTGCTGGTGTGCTGCAACCCTCCCGGCCCCAAGGCAAACGACGCGGACACGGTGGTGCTGGCGCGCACGGGGCCGGAATTGGTGGCGGGCTCCACACGGCTGAAGGCCGGCACGGCGACGAAGCTGATCCTCAACGCGGTGACGACGGCGGCCTTCGTCTCCCTGGGCAAGGTGTACCGGGGGCGCATGGTGGACCTGCGCCCCGCCAACGCGAAGCTGCGCACCCGCGCGGCGCGCATGGTGGCGGAGTTGACGGACCTGCCCGCGGCGCAGGCCTCGAAGCTGCTGCGAGCCGCCGGCGGCGAGGTGAAGCTGGCGCTGGCCATGCACTTCACCGGGCTGGACGCCCAGGCGGCCCGGCAGCGGCTCCAGACGGAGGGCCTGCGTGCCCTGTCGCCGGGCAGGCGGAGGGGCTCGAAGCCCCGGAAGCCCCGGTGAGGAGCGGAGCGTGGGCCCCGGGGCTTACACTCCCGGTATGCGCCTGCCCCCACCCCTCTCCGACGCGCGCCAGCCCCGCCTCTGCGTGGGCCTGCTGTCCGGCACCAGCGTGGACGCCGTGGAAGCGGCGCTGTGCGAGGTGACGGGGACGGGTGAGGACGTGCGGCTGAGGCTGCTGGCCCATGTGTCCGTGCCCTTCCCTCGTGAGCTGGTGGCGCGGGTGCTCGGGCCACAGGACGCGGGCTCGCTGAGCCGGCTCAACTTCGAGCTGGCCGAGCACTTCGCGGACGCCGCCCGGCAGGTGATGGCGCGCGCCGGGGTGTCGCCGGAGCAGGTGGCCGCCATCGGCTCGCACGGCCAGACGATGGCGCACGTGCCACCGGGCGCGGACAGCACGCCCTCCACCCTGCAGATTGGCGAGCCCGCCGTCATCGCCGAGCGCACCGGCGTGCCCGTCATCAGCGACTTCCGCACGCGCGACGTCGCCGCCGGAGGCCATGGCGCGCCGCTGGTGCCCTACCTGGACTGGGCCGTCTTCCGCGGCCGGGACGCGCCGCGCGCCCTCCTCAACCTCGGCGGCATCGGCAACGTCAGCGTCGTCGGCGCGCGGCTCGAGGACACCATCGCCTTCGACACCGGCCCCGGCAACATGGTGCTGGACGGGCTGGCCCGGCTTGTCACACAGGGGCGGCTGACCTGCGACCTGGACGGCACCCTGTCACGGCAGGGCCGGGTGATGCCGGAGGTGCTCGCGGAGTTGTTGGCGCACCCCTTCCTGGCCCTGCCCCCGCCCCGGAGCGCCGGACGCGAGAGCTTCGGCGCGGTGCTGGTGGACCAACTGTGGGCGCGGCACTCGGAGCGGCCCTACGACTTGATGGCCACGGCGCTGGAGCTCACGGTGGAGAGTGTCGCCCGGGCCTGCGAGACGTGGCTCCTCCCGCGCTTCCCCGGGATGGAGGCGATGTACGCCTCGGGGGGAGGAACGCGGAATCCGGCGCTGATGGAGCGGCTGCGCGCCCGGCTCGCCCCCCTGCCCGTCCACACGCTGGAGGCTCTCGGTTTCCCGGAAGGAGCGAAGGAGGCGGCCCTCTTCGCCCTCCTGGCGGCCGAGCATCTGGTGGGGACGGCGGCGAATGTTCCGTCCGCAACTGGCGCGAGGCGTCGAGTCGTTCTAGGTAAGCTGACACCGTGAGCAGCGTGAACCTGATGGCCCGCGAGGTGGCCGCGAAGATTGTCTTCTACGGGCCTGGCCTGTCGGGGAAGACGACCACCTTGCGGAAGATCTACGAGACGGTCCGCCCCGCGCACCGTGGCGAGATGATGTCCATCGCCACGGAAGGCGACCGGACCCTCTTCTTCGACTTCCTCCCCGTGAAGGTGGAGCGCGTGGGCGACTGCTCCGTGCGGCTCGCGCTCTACACCGTGCCGGGCCAGGTCTTCTACAACGCCACCCGCAAGCTGGTGCTCCAGGGCGCCGACGGCGTGGTGTTCGTGGCGGACTCGCAGCCGGAGGCGATGGACGCCAACCGCGAGTCCCTCGCCAACCTGGAGGAGAACCTCTTCGAGCACGGCATCCGCCTGGACCGCTTCCCGCTGGTGATGCAGTGGAACAAGCGGGACCTGGAGGGCGTGCTGCCGGTGGAAGAGCTCCGCAAGGAGCTCAACCCGCGCGGCGTGCCCGAGTTCGAGACCGCGGCCGCCAACGGGCGCGGGGTGCTGGACACGCTGAAGGCGATTACGCGGCTGGTCATCAAGGACCTGCGCTCCAAGCGCATCGTCCCGCCGCCGCGCCCCACGACTCCTACGGGCGGGCAGCAGCCCGCGGGTCTGGAGGCGCAGCTCACGCAGCACCTGCAGAACCGGCAGCAGCCACAGCCCCCGGGGCAGCCTCAGCACCCCGGTCAGCAGCACCCGGCGATGGCCTTCGGTGGAGGCCCCGCGCCCGCCCTGGCCCCGACGCCGGTGCCGCGCGTGGCGCCGGTGGCCGTGGTGGCGCCGCGAATCGAGCCGGCGTCCGTCGTCGCGCCCCAGGTGGGCCCGAAGCTCCTGGGCGCAGCGAGCGCGCTCGCGTCCGGGGACATGTTCGACCATGCCCGCGCCGCCGAGGCCGCGTTCATGTCGGGCGACTACACGACGTGCGTCACCGCGTGCACGGACGCCATCCGTCGCGCGCTGGCCTACGCCGGTGAGGGTCCGCTGGCACAGCAGGCCTTCCTGCTCCGCGTGGACGGGGCGGACCTGCTCCGCTTCCAGGGCATGGCCACGCAGCAGCACATCCGCGTGGACGACGCCGCCTTCGCCCTCTACGTGCTGATGCAGGTGTTCGTGCGGCTCAATGCGGTGGGGCTGCCGAACGCGGAGTAGCAAGCCTCCGCGCTGAAGTCTCAGCGCGGATACGTGAGCCGCAACAGCCCCATCCGCAGCAGCTTCGCCAGCGTCTTGAGCGTCTCCAGCTCGCGCGCGGGGCTCGCCAGCACGAGCGTGGACACGTCCCACGTCCCGCTCACGAGCCCGACAATCTGCCGCTCCTCCGGCTTGAGCATGGAGAAGCCCTGCGGGTCATGCACCAGCACCGGGACGACGAGCGGAGGCATGTCCGTGTAGAGCGCCGCCACGTGCTCGCGCTGCACCAGCCGGGCGAACTCGCGCACGCGCCGGTCCGCGGGGTCGCTGGCCAGCAGGGACGCGCAGACGATGCCCGCCGCGTCGAACTGGCCCTCGCGCATCAGCACCGCGCCCTTCTCCAGCATCTCCGCCACCGGGTCCGCCTCCACCTGCGGCGCCCCGTCCACCTCCACCAGCTTCGCCCGCAGCAGCTCGTACACCCGCCGCGTCACCGACGAGCGCGACACGCCCATCGACAGCCGCAGCCGCCCCAGGTTCTGCGGTGACGAGCACAGCCCCAGAATCAGCCTGTGCATCAGCGGCTGGCTCGCGCTCGGCGGCGACAGCGCCTTCACGCTCAACGCGTCAATCGGCAGCGCCTTGTCCACGTCCGGCTGCTCATCCACCCAGCGCAGCGACTCGAAGAGCAGCTCGCGGATGCTCATGTCCGACGGCACCCAGTCCTCGCCCGAGCGGTCCGCGTCCTCCGTCCAGTGGAACGTGCCCCGCGCCGCGATGGTCAGGTCCGTCATCGCCGCGAACAACTCCTCGCGGCCCAAATCGCGAATCCACCGCGCCTGCAGGCCATGCGAGTCGAACGCCGCATCCACGTCCGGGTTGCGCGTCAATTCGTCGAAGGCCGCCAGCACCTTCGTCCCCGACGCCAGCTTCCCCAGCGTCAAAAGCCGCGCCACCCTCCCCCGCAGTCCCTCGGAGGCCGTGGCGCTGACCTGCCCGGAGAGCACGAAGAGCTTCCGCTCGCCGGCCTCCCAGGAGAGCTGGAGCGTTCCCGTCTTGCGGGAGCCGTCCAACCATTGAAGGAACTCGGGAAGCGGATAGCTGAAGAGGTCGCCGTGGAGGGCCATGCTGTCAGATTCGAGGATACAGTCGACAGCCGTGCGCGTCGCGGTCCTGTTCATCGATGGCGTGGGCATCGGCCGGAAGGACCCGGCCATCAACCCGCTTGCCCACAGGGAGCACCTGCTTTCCTGCTTCCAGGACGCCCCGGGCCCCTTGCTCCCCGAGGGCGGCCGCTACATCCCCGTGGACACCACCTTCGGCGTGGCCGGCCGGCCCCAGTCGGCCTCCAACCAGACGGCCATCCTCACCGGAGACCCCGCCCCCGCCCTGCTCGGCCAGCACATCCTCGGCTACCCCAACGCCCCCCTGCGCGGGCTGATGGCGGACCGCTCCATCGTGAAGCGCCTGGGCGCCGCCGGCCGCACCGCCACCTTCGCCAACGCCTACCCCGCCCCGTACCTGGACGCGATGGGCGTGCCCCGCCGCGAGAGCACCTCGCCGCCCGAGTTCACCATCGCCCCTGAAGCGCGGCGCAAGGTGAAGCCGTCGGCCGCCAAGCTGGCCTTCACCGCGGGCGGCGTTCCCTTGCGGACACTGGACGACGCGCGTGCCGGGGACGGCCTCACGCCCGACATCACCGGCACCGCCGCCCGCGCCCACGGACTGTCCGTGCCCGAGCGCACGCCTGAGGAGGCCGCCCACGTCTTCTGGCACGTCGCCTCCGGCGCGGACTTCACGTACTTCGAGCACTACCTCGCGGACGAGGCCGGACATGCCCAGGACCTGACAGCCGCACTGTCCGCGCTGGACACCTTCGACGCCTTCGCCCGGGCCGTGGTGGCCACCCGCCCGGCGGACGCTCGCGTGCTCGTCTGTAGTGACCACGGCAATGTGGAGGACCTCTCCACGCGAGGCCACACCCTCCACCTCGTGCCCGTGCTCTACTTCGGGCCTCCCGAGCCGGAGGTGGAGGCCTTCTCCACCGTGGCCGACGTGGGGCGCGCGGTGCTGCGCTGGCTCGGGGCGGAGTGAGACACGTGAAGCGGGGAAGGTCGCAGAGCGGGTGGAGTCCCGGCCGGGTGGCGGCGCTGCTCGTCGCCGGCTGGCTCACGGGCTGCGCCAGCACCCGCAGCACCAGCGTGCCCGCCGAGGCCCCTTCCACGCAGACGGAGGGCGGCGTGGCCATGAAGACGCCCACCGCCGGCGCCCGCATCGAAGTCGAGTACCGCGAGAAGGACACCACCGCCGCCAGCCAGGTGCGGCTCGCCGTGGAGCGCGCCCTCCCGAAGCTGGCCCGCTGGGGCAGCTTCGACGACTCCGTCACCATCGTCGTCCACCCCAACCACGCCGCCCTCGAGCGCGCCGCCAACCGCTCCGGCTACGACTTCCTCCGCGCCTGGGCCCGCTACGAGCAGATAGAGCTCCAGAGCCCCAGCACCTGGACGCTGCTCGGCGCCAGCCAGTCCCAGGTGGACGAGTTGCTGCTGCACGAGCTCACCCACAGCCTCATGTACCAGGTGGCGTCGGACAGGCTGGGCTGGACGCGCAAGGGCATCCCCCTCTGGTTCCGCGAGGGCATGGCCTCGTACACCGCCGAGCAGGGCTACCGCGTCCCCAGCCTGGATGATTTGGAGCGCTACTGGCGCACCCACCCCACCGCGGACCCGCTGTCCCAGGCGGACACGCTGTACCAGGGCGAGAGCGACATCGTGTACGCCGCCGCCCACCACGCCTTCACCTTCCTGGTGCGCCGCTACGGCGAGCCCACCGTGCGCGGCGTCCTCCACGCCATGAGCCGCGGCCCCGACTTCTCCACCGCCTTCGCCGAGGCCGTGGGCCTGAAGCCCGAGGTCTTCCTCCAGGATTTCCGGAACTACGTGCGTTGGCGCGGCTTCAAGGGCGGCCGGAAGCTCGCCCCCCTGCGCCCGGGCCCCTCCGCCCCGCCTCCCACCGCGCCCTGAGCCCCAGTGCTGTCGGCCACTTGCACTTTTTAAAAGTGCACACTGGATGCAGGGAACAAGTTGGTGACATTATTCTCACCGCGTTGGAATCCAGGAGACACTTGGGGAAGTGCCGCCCGGACCCGAGGGGTGAGTTCATGGTCGAGCAGCAAGGCGCACGGCAGGAAGCGTCCGGCGAGGTCTCTGAACCGCGGACGCTGCTGGAGCGCCTCCAGCAGTCGGAGGCCGTCCTGGAGCGCCTGTGCGCACCGGATGCCTCCGGCGTGGGAGAGGAGGCCCACCTCGCGCTGCGGCGGGAGGTGAGTGCGCTCCGGCAGATGCGCGGCGAGCTGGGGCTGCTGCTGGAGCGCAGCGCGCTGATCGCCGACACCTCCCACCGGCTGCTCAACCTTCCGCCCGAGGAGATGGAGTCGGGCATCCGCGCCGCGCTCGAGTTGCTCGGCCAGCACGTGCGAGCGCAGCGCTGCTACGTGGGCCTGCTGTCCGAGGACGCGGCCCTGGTGACGGACGCGTACGAGTGGTGCGCGCCGGGGACGGAGGCCTTTGGTCTGGAGTCCATGCGCGGCAGCTCCACCGCCGACTTCGCGTGGACGATGCGGCAGTTCCAGGAGGGCCGGACGGTGACGGTTTCGGACCCGGCCATGCTCCCTCCCGAGGCCGCCGCCGAGCGTGGCTCCTTCGCCGCGCGGCGCGTGCGCGCCTACGTCAACGCACCCCTGTCGCTGGGGGGCCGGCTCGTCGGGTGGATGGGCTTCGACTCGGTGGGAGCGCCCCGCAACTGGACGCCGGAGGAGCTGCACCTGCTGGGGCTGACGGGCAGCGCGCTGGTGACGGCGATGGAGCGCAAGCGGCGCGACACCCTGCTGCTCCAGGAGAAGGAGGGGGAGCAGCGTGCCCGCTCGCTGGGCATCATCGCCGCGGGGCTCGCGCACGAAATCAACAACCCGCTCGCGTACACGACGGGCAACCTGGAGTTCCTGAAGCAGCAGCTGCCCTGCCCCCAGACCTCGGACGGCACGGGGGACGAGTGCCACCAGGTGCTGGACGAGGCCCTGGAGGGCGCGCGGCGCATCCGGCGCATCGTCGCGGACCTCGGGGCCTTCTCGCGCGGGGACACCGGCGACGAAGAGGCGGTGGACCTCAAGGCCGTCGTCGAGAGCACCCTGCGCATGGCCGCCAACCAGCTCCGCCACCGCGCGCAGGTGGTGCGCGAGTACGACGCGGAGCTGCCCCACGTGCGCGGCACCACGACGAAGCTGGGCCAGGTGGTGCTCAACCTCGTGCTCAACTCGGCGCAGGCCATTCCCGAGGGGCGCTACTCGGAGCACCGCCTCACGGTTTCACTGCGCAGCGCGGTGGGCGGGGTGGTGCTCGCCATCACCGACACGGGCCGCGGCATTCCTCCGGAGGTGCTTCCCCGCATCTTCGACCCCTTCTTCACCACGCGCCGCATGGGCGGCGGCATGGGCCTGGGGCTGGCCATCTGCCGCGACATCGTCAACGCGCTGGGCGGCGGGATGATGGTGAGCAGCGAGCCCGGCCAGGGCACCACGGTGGAGGTGCGCCTGCCGCGCCTGGAGCTCGCCCCGGCGAAGGACGCCGCCGAGGAACGGGTGCCGCCCTGCAGCGGCCGGCGCGTGCTGGCGGTGGACGACGAACCGCGCGTGCTGGACCTGCTGCGGCGGATGCTGCGAGGGCACGAGCTCATCACCGCCGCCAATGGCCGCGAGGCCCTGGAGTGGCTGCGCACCGACCGCGCCTTCGACGTCATCCTCTGTGACTTGATGATGCCGGAGCTGACCGGCATCGACGTGTACCAGGCCGTCCGTGAGTCCTGGCCGGGCCTGCACGAGCGCATCGCCTTCATCACCGGTGGCGCCTTCACCCCCGACACGCAGCGCTTCGTCGAGCAGGTGGGCAACCCGCTGCTCACCAAGCCCTTCCAGCCCGCGCACGTCCACGGCCTGCTCGCCGCCTCCGGCGTGCGCTTCCAGAACTGAAGCCAGCTCAGGGACCCGAAGGCTCCGCGACCAGCTCCACGCGGCGGCTCTTCGCGAAGCACTCGGGCGTGTGCTCGGTGCATGGCGGCCGCGCGTCTCCCTGCGACTCCAGCACCAGCCGCGCGTTCTCCACGCCGAGCGACAGGAGATAGGCAGCCACGGACTGCGCGCGCCCCTGGCCCAGCGACGCGTTGACGGACTCGGGCCCGCTCGCGTCGGCGTGCCCTTGCAGGCGCACGCGCAACGCCGGCTGCTGGAGCAGACACTCCGCCGAGCGCCGCAGCACGGCTTCCGCCTCGGGACTGAGCCGCGTGTCGAAGTAGCGGAAGAAGACGGGCTCCATCGCGCACGAGGCGGAGACCTCCGCGCGGGCCGAAGACTCGGGCACGCGGCGCCGGGCCTCGGCGAGCACCTCGTCCACCGCGCGCAGTGCGGCGGCCTCCGCGAGCGGCAGGTTCTCCACCGGCCCGTACTCGATTCCCACCACGGCCTCCTGCGGCTGGCCCGCGAGCACGAAGGCCGGGCGCTGCTGCCACTGCACCGTGACGCCCTCGCGCGCGAAGGCGGTGGAGGTGATTCGCACCACCTCCCCGGGCCGCGCGTCCAGCGTGACGCGCCCCCGCATCACGAAGCGGTAGCCGTCCACGTACGAGAAGACCGGCGAGCGCCCCTCGTACACCACGCGCACGTCCAGCTGGCGCATGCCGGGCGCGAGCGAGGACCGGCTCCCGTCCAACGGCGCCGCCAGAGGCTGGCCATCCAGCACGTACTCCAGCGAGCGCAGCTCGAAGCCCCCTTCCGACCCCAGCCGGTCCTCATGACTCAGCTCCAGCGAGGCCGGTGCGGAGGACGCAGGCTGGGCGCGCGCGGCGAAGGCCACGGTGAGCACGAGCAGCGCGAGGAAGCGGGCGGAACCCATCATCGGAATGAGACGCAGTCGCGAGGGCGCACACAAGTGCCCCCGAGCGCAGGTGCGGGCACACCGCGAGCCCGGTGTAGGACGACCCCTTCACCGGAGCAGCGGCCACGCCCGCGCATGGGACTACGGCGTGGCCTTCTGCATCGCCGGGTCCTTCAGGGCCGCGGGGCTGGAGAGGATGGGCGGGCGGTCCTTGCCCTCCATCGCGCGCTGCAGCTCCATCTCCTGGAGGAGAATCGCGGGCGCCACGGTGGACACCGGCACGTTGCCGCTCTCCGCGCCGCAGAAGCCGTTGAAGATGCCCTGCTTCTGCCCGGACGCGAGGATGCGGTTCACCGCCGACAGCGGCGTGCCGACGATTTCCACGCCGCGCACCAGCGACTCCTGCCCCGTCTTCACGTCCACCCGGTACACCATGCGCGGCACGCCCTTGAAGGCCTGGTAGCCGTAGTTGGACGTGTTGGTGTTGCCCCCGGTGATGTCGCGGATGATGAGGCCATACGGCTTGCCCTGCCGCTTCGCCTCGTTGATGAGCAGCCGCTTCAGCTCCGCGTCGCTCACCGCCTTGGTGCTGTCCACGATGAGGTTCGCCATGCGCGCCACGGGCTTCAGCGTGCCCTGGCTGCGCCCGTGCCCGTTGGACTGGAGGAACCCTTCCGCGGGCCGGCGCCCCAGGAGGTAGTTGCGCAGCACGCCCTTCTCCACCAGCGTCACGCGCTGCCCCTTCACGCCCTCTTCGTCGAACTGGTAGTAGCCGTTGAGCGGCTCCCCGTTGAGCACCTTCAGCGACGGGTCGTCGTGGATGGAGAGGAACGTGGGCAGCACCGCCTTGCCCACCTGGCCCTTGAACGTCTTGCCCTCGTTGTCCCCGTCCTGCCTGTCGCCCTCCAGCCGGTGCCCCACCGCCTCGTGGAAGAGCACGCCAGAGGCTTCGGGCGCGAGGATGGCCGGGCCCGTGTACGGGTCGATGGCCGGCGCCGCGCGCAGCGCGAGCAGCTCCTCGATGACCTTCCCCGCCGCCTCGCGAACCTTCGCGTCTTCAGGAAGCCCCGCCTCCGAGGGCGAGTAGAAGTCGCGCGAGTCGTCCAGCAGCTGCCCGTCCGGAGCCCGCGTCACCGCCGAGACGTGCAGGCCGTACAGCACCTCCTCGGAGATGATGCGGCTGCCCTCGGTGGACACGAACAGCCGCGTCACCTTGTCCGCGGTGACACGCACCTCCGAGTCGAACAGCTCCGGGTGGGCGTTGAACAGGCCGGACACCTCGCGCGACAGCTTCACCCAGCGCTCCCGGTTGAACGGGGCGGGCACGGCTGGCTGCACGAGCGTGCTCGGCTTCTCCTTCGTGAAGGACGGAGGCCGCTTCGGGTCCTCCACCGAGTAGACGTCCTCGCCCTTCTTCTTCAGGTACTGGAAGAGCGCCGACTTGTACTTCTCGTCGGTGATGAGCCACAGCGCGGTGCGCAGCGCCAGCGGCGAGTCATCCAGCGGCCCTTCCTTGCGTGCGATGTAGCTGGTGCCCTTGGTGGAGAAGCTGAACTCGAAGCCCTCCGGCACGGAGCTGTCGAAGTCGTAGCTGCCCACCCGCACGTCGACGTACAGCTTCCGCTCGCGGTAGCTGTCGTCCATGAAGATGGCGCCATAGCGCGCCGCCACGGCGGTCTGCTCGTAGTCCTTGAGCTGGTAGCTCATGAAGTACGGCGGCTCATGGCTCTGCATCTTCAGCTGCTGCTGGTTGCGCGCCAGCTCGCTCGCCATGGCGTCGAGCAGCGTCACGCGGGCGTCCGGCGCGGGCGCCGCCGCCATCAATACCGCCGAGGCCGCCAGCAGGGGGAGTACGGGACGAAAGAAGGTTCGCACCTCCCCACTCTATCCAACCCCTGACACAACACGAGCAGGTCCTCGCCTCCAGACGCCCCTCCCGACGTCCGACAGGCGAGGACCCTTGCCCGGAGGGTCGGTATCCGGGCAACTCCTCGTCAGAAGCTCAGGCCTTCGTCACCTTCTCGCGGCCCTTGCTGACGTTCTTCGTCGCGTTGCGCGTGTCGATGACGATGTTCGAGTTCGCCACCACCGCGCTGTAGTCGATGTTCGAGTGGTCCGTGAGGATGAGGACCGCGTCGTACTGGCCGAGGTTGTCGGTGTTCAGCGGCACCGACTTCATCTCCATGTTGAAGCCGTGGCCCTTGTGGAGCTCGGGGACGTACGGGTCGTGGTACTCGAGCTCCGCGCCCTTCTCCTTGAGCAGCGTCATGACGCGCAGAGACGGGCTCTCGCGCATGTCGTCGATGTCCTTCTTGTACGCCGCGCCGATGCAGAGGACCCTGGCGCCGTTGAGCGTCCTCTTGTTGTTGTTGAGCGCCTCCATGGTGCGCTGCACCACGTAGTAGGGCATCTGCCAGTTCACCTCGCCGGCCAGCTCGATGAACTTGGTGTGGAACTCGAACTCGCGCGCCTTCCACGTCAGGTAGAACGGGTCGATGGGGATGCAGTGCCCACCGAGGCCGGGGCCCGGGAAGAAGGGCATGAAGCCGAAGGGCTTGGTGCTGGCGGCCTGGATGACCTCCCACACGTCCACGTTCATTCGGTCGCAGAGCATCTTCATCTCGTTGACCATGGCGATGTTGACGCAGCGGAAGATGTTCTCCAGCAGCTTGGACAGCTCCGCCACGCGGGTGGAGGAGACCGGCACCACTTCCTTCAGCGCGCTGCCGTAGAGGGCGCAGGCCACCTCGGCGCACTCGGGAGAGTAGCCGCCGACGATCTTCGGAATCGTCTTGGTGTTGAAGTTCTTGTTGCCCGGGTCCTCACGCTCGGGGCTGAAGGCCAGGTAGAAGTCCACGCCCGCCTTGAGGCCGTTCTTCTCGAGCAGGGGCTTGAGCACTTCCTCGGTCGTACCAGGGTAGGTGGTGGACTCGAGGATGAAGAGCTGACCGCGGCGCACGTACGGCGCCAGGGCCTCACCCGTCTGGATGATGTAGCTCATGTCCGGCTCACGGGAGGCCGTGAGCGGCGTCGGGACGCAGATGATGACGCAATCCATGTCCTTCGCCTTCGCGAAGTCCGACGTCGCCTTCAGCTTGCCCGACTTGCTCAGCTCCGCCAGCGGTGCGCTGGGGATGTGCTTGATGTAGCTCTCACCCTTCTCGATCTTGTCGATCTTTCGCTTGTCGATATCGAGCCCCATCACCGGGAAGCCCGCCTCGGCGAAAGCCATGCCCAGCGGAAGACCGACGTAACCCAGACCCACGACCCCGACCCTCGCGTCCCGCGCCTTGATGCGATCCAGCAGCGGGCTGCCAACCATCACCCTCATCGTCCTCACCTCTCCTGATGCGACGTGCCGTCAGTGACGGTCACGCCCCGACCCAACACTCACCTGAAGACAACCACCCATCTCAGCCACACCGGAGGAGTCACCTGCCCCCGGAACTCCACCGCCAGCGCCGACACCACCCGGCCATACCCTGGCGAGTACCGCGACGGCGCCAGCTTCAGCGCCAGGCCCTTCTCCACCATCACCCACGCGTGGGGCGCCCCTTCCGGGCCCAGCTCCACCGCGAGCGACTCGAACTCGACCGGCCCTTCCGCCACACGGCGCGCTCGGGCCAACACCTGCACATCCGGCGCCACCATCCGCGCCTGCTCGTCCGGCAGGTGGAACCGGCCCACCACATCGTGCCGGCCCATGCCGATGAACCTGTCGCGCCCCGACAACGCGCGCTCAAACCTGTCGAGCCGGAACGTGCGCTCGATGCCCACCGGCGCCGGCAGCATGCGGTAGCCGTCGTGGCGGACCAGCAGCCTGTCCACGGTGCCCCCGGGAAGGAAGGCCACCACGCGAGCCCGGGCCTCTTCCGGCAGCGCGAACAGCCGCGCCGGGTCGAGGGTGGACTGCTCCGCGCCATCCACCTGCACCGTGTTGTGCGCCGAAGTGCCGCGGAACCAGTTCCGCGTGGCCGGGTCTCGCGTGTACGTGCCCGTGCCCGGATCCACGATGACGGGACGCCCGTCGAGGTGGAGCTCGAAAGAAAGTTTGTCGTTGTGGCTGTGGCCCCCGACTCCGCCCTGCCCCTGCTTGCCCGCGCAGACAGTGATAACGGCACCCGCGCCGCGCAAGATGTGAAAACCACCTTCCGGAAAACTTACCGACACCGGCGCGGGCGCGGCAGGAAGCGCGCGGAAGCGCTCCACGCCCGCACGGCCCAGCAGCCACGCCGCCTCGTCGGGAAGCTCGCCACCGCCCAGGCCCGCATCGCCGAAGAGTACCGCGCCCAGGCCCACCAGGTAGCCGTGCTCGTTGTCCTCGCGCTCACGCAGCGGGAAGACGCGGCCGGAGTCGTTGTCACCCAGCTGCGGCGCCAGCCCCTGCTCCGAGCACCACGCACGCACGGCGTGGAACATGCGGCGCAGCCGCGAGTCGTACGCCGGCCCCAGCGGCACGCCCGCGCCTCGCGCCGCGAGGTACGCCAGGGCGAACAACTCCACCGAGAGCCGGTGGTAGGGAATGGAGCCCTCGAAGGACGTGCCCTCGAAGTGCACCTGCGCCACCATCTGGTCTCTCAGCCCACCCACCGCGAGCGCCACCTGCTGCGGCGCGCCCGGCAGCTCCGGGAAGAGCAGCCCCACCACCAGCAGTCCCACGTAGTTGGAGACCAGGTGGTTGTTGGGCACCGCGCCCTTGTCCTCGAGGTGGGCTTCCACCCAGGCGGTGTGCTCGGCAAGCGCGCCCAGCACGGGCACCAGGAACTCGGGCCGGCGCACCTCGGGTGCGTCGGAGAACATGGCCAGCGCCTGCGCGAGGTTGGCCGCTCGCAGGGCAATCTCCATGGCACACGTCCAGTGGACGCCCATGCCCACGGGGTTGGCCTGCAGGAAGTCCAAAGTCTGCGCCACGAAGGCGGCGGCGAAGCGCGAGCGCTCCTCGCGCGTCGTCGAAATCCAATACCCCTGCGCCAGCGCCACCGCGCTGTCGAGCCGGCCCATCACCCACGGGTACTTCGGGTCCTTACCCGTCGAGTGCAGCGGCATCCGCTCCACCGGCTCCACCGGGTAGCGGTGGCCGCTGATGGGGTCCAGGGACCAGTCCACCGGACGGCCCTCACCAAAGGACACGCGCGTGCCGAAGAGGTTCCACTCCTGACGGAGCGCGGCGTGCGCGTGGGCCCGGGCACGCTCGGTGGCACCGGGCAGCGCGGCGAGCGCCTCGAGCACCGAGGCCCGATGAGAGACTTCGCACCAGATGCGTGAGGAGCGCTGGCTGAGGGCCAGGTCCGCCAGCTCGTCGGCGCTCGTCGCGCCGAAGGCCTGGAGGAGCTGGACCTCGTCGGCGCGCTCTCGCCGGCGATACAGCGCCTGCCTGGCCACGCCTTGAACCCGCCGCACCGCGCTCCGCGCAAGCCCTGCCGGGGCCAGTCGTGCGATCGCCGCGTAGTAGTCGAGAGTCCCCATCCGTCCCTTCCGCCGCCCGTCGCGATGCCTGTTAGCAAACGCCCGGCCAGTGGGTACTTCCGAGGAGTTGAAGGGGTTTGCGCGATCACCCTGCCCCGCGGGGCAGTAAAAAAGCGGGAGGAACGGGGTGCAGCGAGGGTAAAGGATTTCCGATCCACGCCCTTCCGCTTCTCAGGGTGGGCAGTGTTGCGTCCCGGCCGCGCCGTGCCCATACCTTGGCGCGTGCTGGCGGGTGCTTGGATGGGGCGGCGCGTTGGGGACAACCCCGACGCAAGGGTGGAGAGGGTGCTCGCGGCGGTAGCCGAGCGGGCGCTGCGGTGTGGCACGCGCGCGGGGCTGGATGCCCTGGTGCGCGAGGCACTGCGGCTGACCGGCGCTTCCGGGGCGGCTCTCTATGATGGGCGCACGTGTGTCGCGAGGGCCGGCCGTGCCGCCCCCGCGAGGCCGTGTGCCACGACGGCGCGGCGGCAGGCGCTGGTGGTGTGGCCCGAGCCTCTCGGCGCCACGGACCAGGAGATGCTTGCCCGGCTCGCGCACTTCGGGGGCTCATTGATGGCGGCGCACGCGCGGGAGGTGGACGCGGGAGCGCGACAGGCGCGGCTGCTGGAAGCGAAGCAGCGGCTGGAGCGCGCGGTGTCGCACGCGGAGCAGCGACGCTCCCGGGCGTCGCACGATCTACGCACGCCGCTGATGGTGATGAAGGGCTACGTGGACATGATGGTGAAGGGCACCGCGGGCCCGCTGACACCAGCCATGCAGCGCTACCTGGACCGGATGCAGCGCGTGGCGAACGACCAGGGCGCCCTCATCGAGCGGCGCCTGGCGAAGGTGGTGGACGAGGGCGTGGAAGACCTGCGCCCGCTCCTCCGCTCCGCCTTCCTCTCGTCGGCGCGAGGAGGCCGCACGGCGGACGTGACGATGACGCTGCCGGACCGGCCCGTGGCGCTGAAGGGCCCGAGGGCCTCGGTGGATTTGCTGGTGCGCACGCTCGCGCGTGCCGTGGCGGCGTCCGGCGCGGAGGTGACGGTGCGCGTGGAGCCCGCGGAAGACCTGGGCATGTGGCGGCTGCGCGTGGACGTGCGCGGAGGCAGGGCGCTGCCGGAGAAGACGGCGGCCGTGCTGCGGCACCTCGCACAGCGACTGCGGGGCGGGCTGGCACTGCCAACGGAGGACGAAGGCAGTCTGGTGGTGCACCTGCCCGCGGACGACACCGTGCCCGCGTCGCTCGCGGCGCACGGCGGGTGAGGCACCTCAGGACGCGGGCAGCAACTGCCGCACCAGCTCCAGCAGCTTCCCGCGCTCCACCTCGCGCTTGACGAGGTAGCCATCCGCGCCCGCCTCCAGGCCCGCGGCCCGGTCCTCCGGGCTGTCGAGCGAGGTGACGAGGATGATGGGCGTGCGGTGCAGCGTCGGGTGCGCCTTCATGCGCCGGGCGAGCCCCACGCCGTCCAGCCGGGGCATCTGCCAGTCACTCACCACGAGCTGGCAGGGCGAGCGCTCCAGCACGCCCCACGCCTCCTCGCCATCCGCCGCCGTCACCACCGGATAGCCGGCGATTTCGAGCAGCGACTTCATGGCGAAGCGCGTGGTGAGCGCGTCGTCGCACACCAGGATGCGAGGCCGCGTCGCCTGCGCCGTCGGCGAGGAGCGCGTCTCCGGCCGGGCCGCCCGCACCAATTCCGTCGCGTTGAGCACCGGCACCACACGGCCGTCGTCCAGCACCGCCGCGCCCGCCAGGTGCCGCACGCCCTGCACGTGCCGCCCGAGAGAGCGGACGACGATTTCCTGCTGGCCCACCACCTCGTCGATGGCGAACAGCACCTTGTCGTCGCCCACGGACAAGAGCGCCGCCGTCTGCAGCTTCCCCGTGTCCAGCGCCATGGGCAGCCGCGGCAGGCCGATGGACTCCGCGAGCGGCAGGAAGGTGAGCTGCTCGCCGTCCACGCGCGCCACCACGCGGCCCGCCACCGTGCCCACGTCCTGGGGCGTCAGGCGCAGCACGCGCTTCACGCTGTCGGAGGGAATCGCGGACACCGTCGTGCCCGTGCGCACCAGCAGCCCCAGCGCCGCGGCCAGCGTCAGCGGCAGGTCCACCGTGAAGCGCGTCCCCTTCCCCGCCGTGAAGTCCACGTCCACCGAGCCCTGCAACCGCTGCGCGGTGGCCTGCACCACGTCCAGCCCCACGCCCCGTCCGGAGGTGGCCGTCACCTGCTCGCGCGTGGAGAAGCCGGGCTGGAACACCAGCCGCGCCGCCTGCGCGTCCGTCAACTTCTCCGCGGCCTCCACGGTGAGCAGCCCCCGGCGCACCGCCGTGGCCCGCACCCGCTCCGGAGACAGGCCGGAGCCGTCATCCTCCACCACCACCGCGATGCGCGTGCCCCGGGGCTCCACCCGCACCGACAGCCGCCCCGTCTCCGACTTGCCCGCCGCGCGGCGATCCGTCGTGGACTCGAGCCCGTGGTCGATGGCGTTGCGCACCAGGTGCAGCAGCGGGTCCTTCAGCGCGTCGAGGATGCGCCGGTCCAACCGCACGTCCCCGCCCACCAGGTCCAGCGACACTTCCTTGTTCAGCCGCGCGGACACCTCGCGCACAGTGCGCCGCAGCGGCTCCAGCACCGTCGACGACGGCACCATGCGCAAGTCCCGCAGGTCGTCGCGCGCCACCTGCACCACCAGCGAGAGCTGCTCGCCGTCGCGGTGCGACTCCTTCGTCAGCTCCAGCAGGCGCTTCTGCAGGCCCCGCATCAGCGTCACGCCCGAGCGCAGCGGCTCCAGCGCCGGCCCGCCGCCCGACAGGGTGAGCTGCGACGACGCGCGCTCCAGGTGCAGCAGCACCTCGTGCATGCCGTCCATCAGCACGCGGTGCGCCTCGCCACGCCGGGTCTGCTGCGCCCGGCCCGCCATCAGGAGCTCCACCTGCAGCGCGAGCGACTCCAGCGTCTTCACCGACACGCGCACCGAGCGGTCCGCCGCGCCGCTCGCCGCCTGCGAGGCCCCGGCCGTCGCCTGCACGCCCGAGCCCTCCGACGACGACGACGGCGCCGGCACCGAGCGCAGCGCCTCCACGGCGCGCTCCACCGCGCCCGCGCCGCCCGAAGCCTCCAGCGCGGCCCGCAGGTCCACCAGCGTGCCCGCCACGTCGGACGCGGCCATGCCCGCGGCGTCGCCACCGGGCTCCATGCGCGTGAAGGCCAGCGCCGCGGCCTCCGCCAGCGAGGCCACCTTCTCCGCCCCGGTCTCCTCGGCCGTGTGCCTCAGCGCGCGAGCGCGCTCCACCGCCGTACGCACCACCCCCGCGCGGTCCGGCACGTCCGGCGAGCACAGCGCGCCCAGCGCCGCCTCCAGCGACTCCAGCGCGTCCAGCCCCTTCGCCACGCCGCTGCTCGCGCCACCCGCGGGCGCCGGCACCGAGCCCTCGCGGCCCAGCGCCGACAGCAGCGCGCCCAGCCCGTCCACCACGGGAGACTGGCCCGCGTCGCCACGGCCCATGGCGGTTTCAATCGCGGACAGGCCGCGCAGCATGGACTCCACCGCGTCGCGCGGCAGCCGCTCCTCCGGCTTGAAGGTGGAGAGCCCGTCCTCGATGGCGTGCACGACCTGCTCGATGTCGTCCAGCCCCAGGCTGGCCGCAGAGCCCTTGAGGCTGTGCACCAGGCGCTTGAGGGACGGCAGCAGGTCCGGCTCACGCTCCTGCGCGGGGCCCTCCAGGCCCAGCACCTTCGACCCGATGGCCTGGATCTGCTCGCGAGTCTCCGCGGAGAACACCGGCCAGATGCTGCGCAAGAGCTGTGCGTCCATGGCGCGCCTCTATTCCCCCTCTGGCAGCGCGCCCGAGGGCCCCCCGAGCTGCTCCAGGTCCAGCACCGTCAACCGGTCTTGCGTGAGGAACAGGAAGGGCCCCGGCGGCGGCTGCGACAGCTCCGTCCTCGGCAGCTCCTTGCGTCCCTCCACACCTTCCGCCGCCAGCCCGAAGCTCTCCTCGCCCAGCTCCACCACCACCACCTTGCCCAGGTCCGACATGCCGCCGCCCTCCAGCCCCAGCAACTGGCGCAGGTCCAGCACCGGCACCACGCGCGAGCGGCTCACCAGCGCGCCCAGCACGTGCCTCGGCGCCCCCGGCAGCGAGGCGATTCCGCGCGCCTCCAGCACGTGGTCCACGTGCTCGATGCGCACCGCATAGCGCTCGCCGCCCACCTGGAAGGCCAGCACGGAGAGCACCTCCTGGCGCTCCTCGTGGCGCGACTCGGCCAGGGCCCGGGCCCGCGCGCCGAGCACCTCGCGCCGCCGCTCCGGGCTGACCTTCTGCGTGCCCTCGAGCAGGGCGTTCGCCTCGTCGAGCTGCCGCCGCAGCGCGGAATAGTCGATCTCCACCTTCGCGTCGTCGCCGGGCATGGGCCTAGTACCGGGTGGCGGGCAGCTTCAGGATGTCGCGCACCTTCGAGCGCAGGTCATCCACGGACACCGGCTTGTTGAGGAACGCGCTGGCGCCCACCAGCTTGCCCTTCTGCCGGCTCGCGTCGTCCTTCAGCGAGGTGAGCATCATGAAGGGCGTGCCGTGGAGGTTCGGGTCCGCCCGCACCGCCGCGCAGAGCGCGAACCCGTCCATCTCCGGCATCTGCACGTCGGAGATGATGAGGTCCGGCTTCAAGTCCCTCGCCCGCGTGAGCCCCAGCGCGCCGTTGGGCGCGTCGAAGAACTCCAGGCCCCACCCCATCAGGTACACCTGGAGCAGGTTGGTGATGGTCTTCGTGTCCTCGACGATGAGCACCTTCATGGCCCGCCGTCCTGCCGCCACCGTATTCGTCATAACTGGTACCTACCCACCAGGTCCGAGAACCGCCTGGAAAGATTCGTCAGGTTGCCTGCCACCTGCTCGATGCGCCGGGTCTGCTCCACCGCATCACCCATGGCGGAGGTCAGCTCCCCCATGGCCGCGGAGATCTGCTCCACGCCAATGGTCTGCTGGCGCGTGTTGCCGGCAATCTGGCGCGCCGCGCCCGAGGACTCCCGGATGACCTCCGACAGGCCGAGGATGGTGTTGCCCGCGCCGCGCGCCAGCTCCATGGCCGCCTGTGCGCGCCGGCTGCCCTCCTCGGTGGCGCTGACGGCCGCGCGGGTGCCCTTCTGCACCTCGTTGAGCAGCCCGCGCACCTGGTCCGCGGCGATGCGCGACTGCTCCGCCAGCGTGCGCATCTCCGTGGCCACCACCGCGAAGCCGCGGCCGTGCTCGCCCGCCTTGGCCGCTTCGATGGAGGCGTTGAGCGCCAGCAGGTTCGACTGCTCGGCCACGTCCTTCACCGTGCTGATGATGTCGCCAATCTGCAGCGTGCGCTCGCTCAGGTCCGTAATCGACAGGGCGATGGCCTTCACCTGGTCGCCCAGCTTCTCCATGCCGGACACGCTCTCCGCGACGACCTTCTGGCCCTCCGCGCTGAGCGACTCCGATTTCTGCGTCTGGGAGATGACCGAGTCCGCGTACGCGGTGGCCTGCTTGGACGTCTGGGCAATCTCCGCCACCGTGGTGCTGGTCTCGTTGATGGCGGAGGCCTGCTGGTGCGCCATGGCCGACTGCTGGGTGGAGGTGGCCAGCACGCCCGTAGCCTCGCGCTCCATCTCCGACGCGGCGCCGCGTAGATCCTGGAGCAGGTGCAAGAGCGCGTCCGCCATGACCGCGAAGCTGCGCGCCACGTCGCCAATCTCGTCCCGGCCCCGGGTGTCGACCTCCTGGCGCAGGTTGCCCGCGGCGATGCCGGCGGCCGCGTGCGCCAGCCGGTCCAGCGGCACGATGAGCAGCCCCGACATCAGCCAGGCCCCCACGAGGCAGCCCGCGAGGATGAGCACGCCGAGCACCACCGTGAAGCGCGTGGTGTCGCGCAGCGCGTCGGCCAGCGCCTCCTCGTGGAGCGCCACCTGCACCGTGCCCACCCGCTGGGGCGCGGCGCCCGCCGTGGCGGACGGCGCGAGGATGGGCGTCGTGGACTCCACCACGTTCTGCCCGTTGACGCTCAGCCGGCGGTCCACCGGCTCGTCGCCCTCGGGCGCCGCCGTGTCCTCGCCCGCGAAGCGCTCGGCGGCGACCTCGGCCACCAGCTCTCCCCGCGCGTCGCGCACCAGCACGTAGGCCACGTCCGGCACGTGGCGCAGCACCCCGTGCGCCGAGGCCTGGAGCTTCCCCGGGTCGGAGCTCGTCACCAGCATGGGCGTGAGCGTCTTCGCCAGCTCCGCGCTCACCATGTGGGAGCGGCGGGACAGGTCCTCGCGCTGCGCGGCGCCCATCTGCACCCAGAACGCCAGGATGAGGATGCCAGCCACCAGCAGCCCCGTCACCCCGGTGACGGCGAGGATCTTGACCCTCAGGCTGAGCCGTCCCACCGCGGCCTGTCCCGGCAGTGTCAGCTTCGTCCCTTTGACGTCCACGTTGCCTCCCACCTACACGCGGGCGCGAGCCACTTCAGCGCGCGCCCTGCCATCCGGCCTGCGTCCTCGGCACCAGGGCCTGTCGCAGGCCTCCGGCGGTCATCGTCTCCACCCCGCGCAGCGGCTGCTCGTCGTCCAGGCCGTCCAGCGCGCGCAGGGCGTTCTGCCTCGCGCGCTCCGCGTCCTCGCGCCGGTCCAACCGCCCGTACAGCGCCACCAGCGTCGCGTGCCCGAGCGCCAGCTGCGGCTCCAGGTACAGCGCCTTGCGCACCGCCTCCACCGCCCCGTTCAAGTCGCCCCGCCCCTCCGCCACCATCGCCAGCAGCAGGTACGCCTCGGGCACCAGCCCCTTCGCCGCCTCGCGCGCCAGCGCCTCGGCCTCCTCGAAGCGGCCCGTGCGGGCGGCGTCCAGCGCGCGCGCCAGCGGATCCGCCGAGGCGGGTGCCTCCACGCGCGCGACGGGCGGCGGGGGCACGGGCTCCGGCATGGGCAGCGGCAGCGCGGAGATGATCCGCCGCGGCGGCACGGGCACGGGACGCGGGCGCTCCAGTCGGGCGACGGCCGGCGCGGGGCGCGTCACACCCGCCGTCGGCACGCGCAGCGCCACGCTGCCCTCGGCGTCCACCGTCTCCAGGCCCAGGCCGTTGGTGAGGGGCACCTCGGCGGGCGACACGAAGAGCATCCCGCCCGGGGCGAGCGCCTCGATGAAGCGCACCAGCACGTCGCGCACCAGCTCCGGCGGGAAGTAGATGAGGACGTTGCGGCAGAAGATGGCGGCGAACCCCTGCGCGGGCGGCACGTCCACCGCGAGGTTGTGGCGCCGGAAGTCCACGGTGCGCCGCACCAGCGGCACCACGGAGAGCTGCTCGTCCCGCGCCACCAGGAAGCGCTTCTCCAGCTCCGGCTCGATGCGGCGCAGCGACCACGGCCCGTAGGCGCCCTCGCGCGCACGCTGCAGTGCCCGGCCCGACACGTCGGTGGCCAGCACGCGGAAGCGCCCCTCCGGCATGCCCGACGCCAGCAGCGCCATGGCGATGCTGTAGGGCTCCTCGCCGCTCGCGCAGCCCGCGCTCCACACGTGGAAGAAGGGGCCGGCGTGCGCCTGCGCCAGCCGCGCCAGGGCGCGCAGCTGCTCCGGGTGACGGAAGAAGTACGTCTCGCCGATGACGGCGTGCTCGATGAAGCTCTCCACCGCCGCGGACTCGCGCAGCAGGAGGTTTCGCAGGAAGTCGTCCGGCGCCAGCCCGCGCGCCTCGGAGGCCCGCGTCAGCGCCGTCTCCAGCGAGCGGCGCAGGCTGCGTGCCAGCGTCAGGCCACAGGCCGCCCGGAGCACCTCCTCGACGCGGACGAGCGTCGCATCGTCGAGCACCGCCTCGCTCACAACCCCTCCGACCCCACCAGCACCGCCGAGGTGCGCAGCAGCGGGCGAACGCCCTCCGGCGTGCGGCACAGCCCCGCCATCAGTCCCGTCGCATCCCAGGGCAGGGCCTCCGTCCCGTCGGGCGACCCGTCCACCAGCACGGGCGACTCCACCAGGTCCCTCACCCGGTCCACCAGCACCGCCACCGTGCGCGCGCCCTTGCAGATGACCAGGTGAGCGTCCAGGTCCGGCACGCGGCGCACGCCCATGAGCGCGGCCAGGTCCACCACCACCGCCGGGCTGCCCCGGTAGACGAACGTCCCCGCGATGTGCGGCGGCGCGCCCGGCAGCGGCTCCATCTCCACCAGCCGCACCACCTCCTGCACCGAGTCCGCGGCCAGCAGCGCGCTGGTGCTCGCCGCGTCGATGGTGAGGTACATGCCCGGCAGGCGCAGCTCGCCCGCGAGCGACACGAGCTCACGGCGCAGCCGGGCCTGCTCGGCCTCCAGCTCGCTCAGTCGCTCCTGCACCGAGAGCCGGCGCACCTGCGCATTCACGGGATGATTGGGGGTGTCGGACATCAGCGCTTCCGGCCTGCTTCAGCCCTGAAGCGCCGGACGCATCACGCTAGTCCGGAGGGCGAAGAAGCGTCAAAGGGGGCCGCGCCCTCCATCCGCCCACACCGCCCTCCAGGGTTGGGCACGCCTTCGAGAGCAACCAGACGTGCTCAAGAGGACATCCCAGGGCTGCGTCTCTCCGGGAATTTGTGGTTTGATGCCGACTCGCCACACTCCTGGAGAATCCATGTTGCTTGCTGTCAGGGGCTACGAATGATCAAGGGCGACGCGTCGAACCCCGAGGCACCTGCTGGCACGGGCGCTGATCCGCTCATCGGACGGACCCTCAACGGCCGCTTCAGCATCCTGGAGCCACTGGGCGTCGGAGGAATGGGCAAGGTGTACCGCGCCCTGCAGGCTCCGCTGGAGCGCGTGGTGGCGCTCAAGGTGCTCAACCCCACCTTCCAGAGCAGCAAGGACCCGGGGTTCCAGAAGCGCTTCCTGCGCGAGGCCTCGCTCACCTCCAAGCTGCGCCACCCCAACACCGTCACCGTCATCGACTACGGGCAGACGGACGACGGCATCTACTACATCGCCATGGAGTACCTGGACGGCCGCACGCTGGCCCAGGTGCTCGGCCAGGCGGGGCCGCTGACGTGGCAGCGCGCCATCTCCGTGGCGCAGCAGATCTGCCGCTCGCTGCGCGAGGCGCACAGCCTGGGCATCGTCCACCGGGACTTGAAGCCCGCCAACATCATGCTCCTGAACGAGTCGGATCAGGACCTGGTGAAGGTGCTGGACTTCGGCCTCGTGAAGTCGGTGGCCGCGCCGCAGGAGGGGCAGATCTCCCCGGAGATCACCCAGAACGGCACCTTCCTCGGCTCGCCGCAGTACATGGCGCCCGAGCAGGCGCGCAACGTCACCGACGCGCGCAGCGACGTGTACTCGCTGGGCATCGTCCTCTTCCAGATGCTGATGGGCCGCCCGCCGTTCATCGCGAGAGACCACATCGAGCTCATCTTCGCCCACTACAAAGAGGCCCCGCCCACCTTCCAGCAGGTGCGCCCGGACCTCAACGTGCCGCCGGAAATCGAGGCGGTGGTACGCCGCTGCTTGGAGAAGGACCCGGCGAAGCGCTTCCAGACGATGGACGAGGTGCTGGAGGGGCTGCGCGACGGCAGCATGGCCGCGGGCGGCAACAGCGGCATCTTCAAGCGCCCGGGTGGCGCGACGACGACGGGCCCCTACCCGTCCCCGGCGCTGTTCGCCAGCTCGGGCAACACGCAGGAGTCCTCCGGCGACACGATCGCGGTGGACATCAGCGTGGAGGTGCCCCGCGAGGTGAAGCGCGCCCGGCAGCGCACGCTGCTGACGGGAGGCCTGGTCGGCATCGTGGTGGCGGGCCTCATCGCCGGTGGCGCGGTGCTCTTCCTGATGAAGGGCAAGGGTGACGAGCCGAAGCCGGAGCCGGTGGCCCAGGCGCCCGCCGCCCCGGCCGCGCCCGTCGCCGCCGCCGCACAGGAGCCGGCCGCGACGCCCGGCAACGGCAAGGTGCGCTTCAAGCTGATGAGCCAGCCGAGCGGCGCGCGCGTCTTCTACCGGGGCAAGGAGCGGGGCACGACGCCCTTCACCCTGGAGATTCCCCCGGGCCAGGACGGCTCCGTCACGGTGGAGCTCACCTTCGCGCTGGAGGGCTACCAGATGGAGACCGTCGTCGCGGGCGGCTCCGGCGAGGTGGTGCTGTCCCAGAAGCTGCAGAAGCGGCGCGGCGGTGGTGCTGGCCGCGGCGGCAACGTGGAGGTGGCCTCGGCCTCCTCCGCCACGGACGAGGTGGAGGCCGCGGAGCCGGTGGCCACGCCCGGCGGCATGTCCGCCCCGGTGATGCTGGCTCCCTCTGCCCCGCCGCCTCCCGAGCCCGCCCCGGCTGGCGCGGTGGGCGCCGCAGCAGCGGCCACGCCGGCCAAGGCGGTGTCCGGTGGCCTGGCGGTGCCGGTGCTGCCCACGGCGGCCCTGGCCTCCGCGCGCGGCGACGTGCTGCCCTACAACGACGACATGGCCCGCCCGGAGCTGCTCGACCAGACGAAGGACATCATCTACACGCGCGAGGCGATGGCCTCGAAGTCCCAGGGCTCGATGATCGTCCGCTGCACCATCACCCAGAAGGGCCGCGTGCAGAACTGCCGCATCCTCAAGCCGGTGAAGTACATGGAGACGGCGGTGCTGGAGGCGCTCCAGTCGCGCACCTACAAGCCCATCCTCTACCAGGGCCACCCGGTGAACGTGGACTACACCTTCAGCATGAACCTGGTGGCGCCCAGGCGCTGAGAGCCGTCCCCGCCGCCGGCCTTCAATCCCCGGCGGCGTCTCCCCGCGCTGACGTCAGGGCCCCGTGGAGGGGACCACCGGCGGCGCGGGCGGTGCGGCCGGGGCGCCTCCCGCGGGCACGCCCCAGCTCACCACCGGCCAGCCGCGCCTTCGGGCCTCGCGCTTGAGCCGGTGGTCCGGGTGCACGGCCACCGGCCGCCCCACCACCTCCATCACCGGCAGGTCCGAGTACGAGTCCGTGTAGAAGGCGCACGTGGACAGCGCCACGCCGGCCTCGCGCGCATAGGCCTCTGCCACGGTGCGCTTGCCCGCGCCGAAGCAGATGACGCCCAGCGGCCGGCCGGTGTGCCGCCCCTCGCCATCCACCTCGAAGCGGTTGCACAGCACCGCGTCCAGCCCCAGCTCCCGCGCCACCAGTTCCGACAGGTAGCCCGAGGACGACGTGAGCAGCACCAGTCGGTCTCCCGCCTGGCGGTGCTCCTCCAGCGCCACCCGCGCGCCCGGCCGGTAGAGGGGGCGCACCTGCTCCTCGTAGAAGACGGCGGTGCGCTCGCGGATGGGCTCCGCCAGCGAGCCCGCGAGCTGGGCGATGGCGCGCGCCACCGCGTCCTGCATGGAGACGAAGCCCAGGTGGTAGCGGGCTATCCACAGGCTGGCGCGCAGCGCCTGCAGCCGGGTGATGTGCCCCAACTCCAGCTCGCGGCGCACCCACAGCGAGCCGGAGTTGGCCGCGATGAGCGTCTTGTCCAGGTCGAAGAAGGCGACGGCCACGCTGTGGACCTCTAACCCCGTCCGCGCGGGGCCGCGGCGCCGTCCCGCGCCCCCGGCTGCCTGGCCGCCCTGCGCCGCACGAGCGCCAGGGTGGCCAGCACCGCGCCCAGCGCCAGCGGACCGGGCGCCGCCGCGCAGCCGGTGCCGCGGCCGTCGGCCTGCACCGTGATGCCCGCCCCCGGACGGAAGAAGCACTGGTTGGGCGGCAGGCCGCGCGGGTAGATGGAGCAGAAGCCGGCGCCGGAGCCGGGGTCGATGACGCGCTTGCCCGTCTCCCCCGGCGGCGCGGTGGCCTCCATGGTGGAGCCCGGCGCGAAGACGTGGTCCAGCCCCACCACGTGGCCAATCTCATGCGTCATCGTGTTCTGCAGGTCCGTCGCCACGCAGTCCGTCGCCGGCTCGAAGTCGCAGACCGGGGCGTCCACCGTGGTGAAGAGGAAGCCCACGCGGCCGCCGGGCTGCGAGCCGTTCAGCTCGATGTCCGCGTCCAGCACGCGCCCGTCACGGAAGCTGAAGGTGGAGGTGGTGAGGCCGATGGTGCCCTCGCCGTGCTCCCAGCACTCGTAGACGTTGCCGCACGTCTCCTCTTCCCAGCACGGGTCCTCCGCGGGGACCACGTCCGGGCACGCCGTCTCGCGAAAGGTAACGATGTTGTAGTTGTTGAACGGTTGCTCCTGGTCGTAGCCCACCTTCACCGGCAGGCTCCAGTCCTGGCCGCGGCGGAAGCTGTAGTCGCTGCACGTCTTCGACAACGTGCGCCAGGACTCGAAGGAGGCCTCGATGGCGGCCACCTCGGTGTCGCCCGGCGTGCGCGCGCTGCCGGCCGCGTCCAGGTGGTAGACGTAGTCGCGCCCCGGCCACAGCAGGCACAGCGGCCGCCCCGGTACCACGGTGCGCCGGAAGGGTACATCCTCGTCCTGCGCCAGCGCGGGAGCGGCCCCGAGCAGCGCGGCCGTGAGCACCAGGAGCGCCCTGCTCACCGGGACACCTCATCGCGGCGGCGGCGCACCAGCCACAGCGCCCACGCGGCCAGCGCGGGCAGCAGCGCGCTCGGGCCGGTGGCGGCGCAGCCGGTGCTCGCCTTGGGCCCCAGCTCCTGCTCGGCCGCGGGGTGGAGGCACGCCTGGCTCGCCTGGCCCTTGGGGTACACCGCGCAGACGAAGTCGTGCGAGCCGGTGTCGATGGTGCGCTTGGACACCTCGCCCGGCGGAGCGCTCGGGTTCATGGTGGAGCCCGTCGCGCGGGTGTGGTCCAGCCCGATGAAGTGGCCAATCTCGTGCGTGGCCGTGTTCTGCACGTCCGTGGCCACGCAGTTGGTCGTCACCGGCGGGAAGCAGGCGGTGCCGTCCGCGGTGGTGAAGGCGAAGCGCGCCGCGTTGAAGGAGATGTCCGAGTCGTAGATGATGCCCGAGCGCTCGTCGTACGTGGTGAGGGTGATGGCGATGGTGTTGTCGTCATCCTCCCAGCAGTCGAACTTGTTGGCGCAGGTGTCGTCGTCCCAGCACGCGTCCGTCGCGGACACCACCGTGTTGCAGTCCCTGTCGCGGAAGAGCACCAGGTTGCGGTTGTCCCCCTCGCGCTTGTAGCCGACCTCGCGGTCCGCGACGCGGGGGCCCTCTTCCAGGACGAGGTTGCCGCACTGGGTGAAGATGTTCTGCCAGCTCTGGAAGGAGCGGCGCATCGCATCGAACTCCGTCTCCCCTTGCGTGGCCGGGTTGCCGTAGCTGCTCTGCTGCCAGGTGACGCGCGTGGCTGTCCAGTAGAGGCACTGGGTGTTCGTGTCGCCCGCGTCCACGCGGCTGCGCACGTACGGGTCCGTCTGGCCCAGCGCCAGGGCCACCATCAGGGGCGCGAGCGAAATCACGGCGTCTGTCCCTTCGGCGCGGACTCGAGCGCGGTGCGCACGGCGGCCTTGAGCGCCTCCAGTGACAGCGGCTGGAGCGCGCTCGCGGTGGGCTTGCGGGTGACGGGGTCCAGCAGCAGCGCTTCCGAGGGCTCCGGCACCGCGAGGGCCGCCTTCCCGTCGGCGTCGCGCTTCACCTGGTACTTGCCCTGGGCCATCGAGGACACGCGGAAGGCGCGCGCGCCGCGCTTCTCCAGGAACACCACCACCTCCTCGCCCGCGGTGAAGGAGGCCAGGCCGTGCACCACCTGCCCCACGTCGCCCACGCGGCCACCGGGCTGGGTGACGAGCACCGTGCCGCCCGGCTGCCCCTTGAGGGACTCCGTCACCTGGATTTCCACGTCGGTGACGATGCGCATCTTGTCGCCGCTCCAGCGGCTCTCCACCCGCCGGACGACGCCGTGGACGACGGCGTCCGCGCCCTGTGCGAGCTCGGACAGCTCCACCTTGAGCTGGGTGGTGGCGCTCGCCGGAACGGCGCCCAGGAAGGCCGCCAGCAGCAACGTGCGAAATACCTGACGAATCGACATTCGTGTTCTCCCTGGCCGCGCAGCTTACCCCAGTGGCTTTGGGTCGTACGGCTTCCGAAACGGCCGTGCGCGTTGACCCCCCACCCTCCTCCTGCTAATCCGCGCGCCCGTATGCCTTCCGCCCCTCGCGTCCGCTTCGCTCCCTCGCCTACCGGCTACCTCCACATCGGCGGTGCCCGCACGGCGCTGATGAACTACCTCCAGGCCCGGCGCCAGGGCGGCACCTTCATCCTGCGCGTCGAGGACACGGACCAGGGCCGCTCCACGCCCGAGTCGGTGCAGGCCATCCTCGACGGCCTCAACTGGCTGGGCCTGGAGTGGGACGAGGGCCCGGGCAAGGAGGGCCCCTACGCGCCCTACTTCCAGATGCAGCGGCTGGACACCTACCGCGAGCACGCGGACAAGCTCATCGCCGACGGCAAGGCGTACCGCTGCTACTGCACCCGCGAGGAGCTGGACGTGCAGCGCCAGGCCGCGGAGAAGACGGGCGGCGCCTTCAAGTACCCGGGCACCTGCCGCGAGCTGAAGGCCCCGCCGGCGGGCAAGCGCGCGGAGGACGCGGTCCTCCGCTTCAAGATGCCGTCGGGCGAGGGCAGCGTCTCCTTCGACGACAAGGCGCTGGGCGTCATCACCAAGCCGTACTCGGACCTGGACGACTGGGTCATGATGCGCGCGGACGGCATCCCCCTCTACAACTACGGCTGCGTCATCGATGACCACCTGATGGACATCACGCTGGTCGCGCGCGGGCAGGAGCACGTCAACTCCACCTTCCCGCAGCTGATGCTCTACAAGGCGCTGGGCTGGCAGCCGCCGGACTTCGCCCACCTGCCGCTCATCCTCGGGCCGGACCGCGAGAAGCTGTCCAAGCGCAAGCACCCGGAAGCGGATGTGATGCTGCACAAGCGCAACGGCATCCTCCCGGAGGCGCTGCTCAACTTCGTCATCCGCCTGGGCTGGAGCCACGGCAACGACGAGGTCATCTCCCGCGAGCAGATGCTCCAGTGGTTCGACTTCTCCGACGTGGGCACCACCTCCGGCGTGTGGAACCCGGAGAAGCTGCTGTGGCTCAACCAGCAGTGGATGAAGCTGCTGCCGGAGTCCGTCATCGCCGAGCGGCTCCTGCCGTTCCTCGAGGCCAAGGGCGTCCACGTGAAGGGCGACGCGCGCCTGGAGCCGCTGGTGCGCGCCCTGCGCGAGCGCTCCAACACGCTCGAGGAGATGGCCACCACGGCGGCCAACGTCTACTTCCGTTCCGGCATCACCCTGGACGAGAAGGCCGCGGCCAAGCACCTCGCCGGCGACTCGCTGAACCTGCTGCGCAAGGCGCGCGAGGCGCTCGTCGCCCTGCCCGAGTGGAAGGTGGAGGCGCTGGACGGCGTGGTGAAGACGGTGAGCGAGGCCGCGAGCGTGGGCATGGGGAAGATTGCGCAGCCCATCCGCGTGGCCGTCACCGGCAACACCACCAGCCCTGGCATCGGCGAGACGCTGCTCCTGGTGGGCCGTGACGAGGCCCTGCGGCGCATCGACGCGGCGCTCGCTCGCGGCTGAACGTCAGGACCTGGAATCGGTGGACGTCTACGGAAGCGGAACCTATCTTCGGCCCATGTCCATGATGCGAGCGCTTGACAGCCTGAAACGCCATTTCTATAAGGCGCGCCCGCTCGGGACGGCGCTGTTCGCCCTCTGGGCAACCGCGGCGGGCGCCGAGGTGGTCAGCGGCGCGCAGCTCCCGGACGGCTCGCAGAAGGTCGGCGAGAACCGCTACCGGGCGCCGAGGGATTTCGAGGCGACGGTCGACTACTACAAGAGCGTGTATTCGACCTCGAACTACCCTCGCCGGCAGATCGTCAACCAGCCGGGCGTGAAGGCGGTCCACATCGTCAATCCCTCGGGGAAGAACTTCGCGGGCTTGAACATTTACGAGGCGAACGACGAGGTTCGCATCTACATCGTCCCGACGCAGCAGGCGGCCAGGACGGTGAAGAAGCCGGAGAATCCGAAGCCGGCGAAGAAGAAGTAGCAGCAGGCAGGCAGCAGCAACCACCGCCTCTAAGTTGTTGCAGTCGAGAGGCGGTGTTGGTAGAGAAGCGCCGCAGTTGGGTCCTTGGGGAATCGTCTAACGGCAGGACAGCAGACTCTGACTCTGCTTATCTAGGTTCGAATCCTAGTTCCCCAGCTCGCAGAACCCGGCGGTCCGAAGCAACCAGCAGCACGAAGGAATGGTTGACGAGGGCAGACGGAAAATGTAGGAAGCACCAGCAGTTAGCACCGGTTGAAACAGTGTCTGGCCCTGTCGTCTAGTGGTTAGGACGGAGCCCTCTCACGGCTCAAACTCGGGTTCGAATCCCGGCAGGGTCACTAAGACGCCCACCTTCTGAAAAGAAGGTGGGCGTTTTGCTTTGCGGGCCACGGCGATGCGGCGCCCCCAACTGGGAGCGCCGCCGCGGGAGTGGGCCACACGGGCCCGCCCCGGGCTTCAGGCAGGCGGCGTGGGGATGCTCTGGCGGAAGGCCGCGAGCGCGGAGGCGAGCCGGTCCTGTGCCCGCTCGACACCCCGGCGCAGGAGCAGCATCCGCACCTTTTCCGGCAGCGCGCTGGCGCCGTGGGTGCTGCCGAAGCCCACCAGGTCCATGCGGAGCGTAATCGCCTCCAGCAGGTCTCCCAGGTCGGCCTGGGGGCTGGCCAGCAGCAGCACGTCTGGAGGCCGGCGCTGGAGCCGCTCGGCCAGCGTGCGCCACTGCGGGTCGCCCGTCTCCACGATGACGACGTCCACGCTCTGCAACTCGGGCGCGTAGGGCGCGAGCTCCAGCGTCTCGAAGCCGTGCTCCCTCAGCACGGCCACCGCCTCGGTGCTGCCCACCACCGCCACCCGGCCGTTGAGGCCCACGCGCACGGACTCCTCGTAGGCGCGCAGCTCCTCCTCCAGCGCCTCGTGGGCGGGCTCGGGCGCGTCCTGCCCGGCGGCCAGCAGCACGGCGGCCTCGCGGGCCACCTCTCGCGACTGCTCGCGCACGCGCACGCCGGAGCTGCCGCGCTCCAGGGCGGCACGCACCTTGGCGCGCAGCACGCGCAGGTCATCGAAGGGCTTGAGGATGTAGTCGCTGGCGCCGGCCGCGAAGGCGGCGATGACGGACTCGGAGCTGGCGTAGGCGGTAATCATCAGCGCCTCCAGCGAGGGCTGCAGGCGCCGCGCCTCGGCGATGAGCTCCACCCCGCCCAGGCCGGGCAGGTTCTTGTCCGTCACCAGCACGTCGAAGCGCTGCTGCGCCAGCAGCGGCAGCGCCTCCTCGGCGCTCTGGGCCAGCGTCACCGCCAGGTCAGGCTCGCGCTCCAGCAGGCGCGCGCAGATGTCCAGGACGACAGGCTCGTCGTCCACCACCAACACCGTCGAGGCGAGTGTTCCCCCCTCGCCACCCTCGCCGTCCCCGGTTTCGAACGGGAGATCCATATCCGCGGAGATTCTCACAGCTCTGCGCCAACTTCGAGGCTCGCCTTCGAGGCCCGCTATGCTGCTTGTGTGGCGAGCTTCGAGGACGCGTTGCTGGACAACCGGGTGCCCGCCCTGCTGGGCGACGTGAGGCTGCGCTACGACGGCGGCCGCCTGGTGGGCGAGTCACTGCCTCCCCCGTGGGACAGGCGCATCCTGCCGGGCCTGTGCGTGGGGGTGGCACTGGGGTGCACCGTGGGCGCGGCGGTGCTCGTCGGGCTGGAGGGCGGCACGCTGCCGGCGGCGGCGCTGGCCCTGGCCGCGGCGGGGCTGGTGGGCCTGGCGCTGCGGCTGGAGTCGCGGCTGGGCCGGCGGCGCTTCGTGCTGCACTTCCGCTCGGAGTCGCTGCGCGTGGAGCACCTGGCGTGGACGCCCGGAGCCACGCGCGCGGAGCTGGTGCCCTTCGACGCGGTGAAGGCCGTGCACATGGTGGAGCGGCCCGGCCCGCGCTACGCGCTGGTGGTGGAGTACGCGCTGGAGGACGAAGCGCCGCGCCGCGCGGTCCTGGTGGAAGGCGTGCGTCCCGCCGAGGGCGAGACGCTGCACCGCGTGTGGCGCATGCTGAGCAACGCCTTCGGGCTCAGGGGTGCTGGGCTCGCCGGAGGGTGATTTCGATTTCCGTCCCCTCGCCCGGCGTGGAGGACAGGCGCAGGTTGCCGCCGAACTGCGTCACCAGCTCCTTGCAGATGGACAGCCCCAGCCCGGTGCCGATGCCCACCGGCTTGGTGGTGAAGAGCGGCTGGAAGACGCGCTCCTGCAGCTCGAGGGGAATGCCGCAGCCGTTGTCCGCCACGGTGAGCACCACCTCCTCGGGGCGCGCCGACCACCGCACCTCGATGCGGCCCTGTCGGCCCGTGCCCGTCATGGCCTGCGACGCGTTGACGATGAGGTTGAGCACACCTGGCACAGCTTCACCGGCCCGAAGGTGACGCGCACCGGCTCGCCGTTGCTCGTCAGCCGCGCCTTGTCCCGCACCTCCGCGCGCGCCAGCTTCACCGCGAAGGACACGACTTCGGCCACGTCCGCCGTCGCCTCGTGGTCCTCGCCGCGCGCCTGCGCGCGCAGGCCCAGCGCCACCTGCCGCAGGTGCTCGGCACCGTCCGCCAGGTCCTTGATGAGCGCGGGCAGGTCCTCCACCGTCTCCGCCACCTGCGCGTTCGGGTCCACCTGCAGGTGCTTCGACACGTACTGGATGACGCTCGCGAGGTCTCGCTGCAGCGACACCACGTTCTGCGAGAGGTAGCCCACCGGGCCCATCAGCTCGTGGGCGATGCCCGCCGTCACCTGTCCCAGCGTGGCCAGGCGCTCGGACTTCAGCATCCGTCCTTCCACCTCGCGGATGCGCAGCTCCAGCCGGGCAATCTTCAGCGCGTCGTCCAGCGCGGACTGCAGCTCCGCGCGGTCCCACGGCTTGACGAAGTAGCGCGTCACCTGGCCGCGGTTCACCGCGTCGATGACGGCCTGCATGTCCGCGTACGCCGTGACGAGCATGCGCTTGGCGTCGGGCGCAATGGTGCGCGCACGCTCCAGCAATTCCACGCCCGTCATGCCCGGCATGCGCTGGTCGGAGAGGATGACGCCAATCTCGCCGCGCCGCTGCTCCAGCAGCGCCAGCGCTTCGTTGGGCGAGGAGCTGCGGAAGATGCGGAAGCGCTGCCCGAAGTTCGCGTCGAAGACCCGCAGGTTCAGAGCGTCGTCATCGACGTACAGCACCGCGGGGAGTTCAGACGGGTTCATGACGCTCCTCCTGGCCGGGGTTCCCGAAGGGGGCCAGGCTGGTAGGGCCTAGGATAGCGCCTCCTCCCACTTGCGTTCTCCGGGTGCGGCGCGCACCAGGCAGCATACGGGGAGACCCTGACGCGTCGCATCCCCCCAGGCCCTCTTCCCTCGCGGGAGGCTTCCCGAGGAAAACCTGCAGTGACAGTGAAGGCGGCGGCAATCGCGGGGATTGCGAGCCTGTCCGCCTCACTTCGCGCGCCGCGCGGTGGGGTGCACGCGATCAGCGCGTGGGCGTGACGGGGGGCTGCGAGTCGGAGGCCTCGTCGCCGGACAGCGCGCCCTCCAGCGCCACGGCCACCGCGTCCGCGGAGTCGAAGCGGCCGCGAGGAAGACCTCCCAGCAGCGAGAGCACCATGGGCGGGGCCTCGTTCTCCCGCGCCACCAGGGCCAGCTCCTCGGCGGTGAGCGGGAACACCGCGCCGAGGAGGGCCTCGTGCAGCGCTCGAGCAAGTGGCAGCGGCTGTCCCACGCGTGCCTCCAACTCCGACACACCCTGGGCAAGCCGTTCGCGTGTCATGTCGTCGTTCATTGAAGCGAAGTTAAGCAGCGAACGCGCTCGGCTGCCGGGCTTTTTTCCATGCCTGTCCAGCAGGCGGGGAAGCGAGCCATTCCGCCTGCTCGCGGGTGGTCAGCCCGCCCGAGGCGTCCCACCGTTACCGCCACGAGGCACGTCGGAGTCACTCAACGCGGGAGGACAGCGCCATGGCGAAGAAGGACAAGCCGGACGAGAACAAGCGCAATGCGGGCGGCGAGAAGGGCTACGCCGAGCACATCGAGCATGTGCAGGCCACGCGGCCGGAGCCATGGCCCGGAATCGAGGGCCGCTCGCGGGGCGAGGAGCATGACCTGCCCACCGGTACCCCGCGCGAGCAGCAGGCGAGCGTGACGGACGCCCAGCGCAAGCTCGAGGAGGAGATGGAGGGCACGAAGGAGCCGACGCGCGAGTAGCGCGCCGGCCCTGCCCCGGCCCCGTGCGCCCTGGCGAGGGAGCACGGGGCGGGTCGCGACCTAGAAGAGCAGCCGCGTGGGGTGCTCCAGGAGGCCGCGCAGCTCGCGCAGGAACTCCGCGCCGATGGCGCCGTCGATGACGCGGTGGTCACACGACAGCGTGGCCGTCATCATCTTGCGCACCGCGAGCTGCCCGTTGATGACCACCGCCTTGTCGGCCACCGCGCCCACCGCGAGGATGGAGGCCTGCGGCGGGTTGATGACGGCGACGAACTGGTCGATGCCGTACATGCCCAGGTTGCTGACGGTGATGGAGCCGCCCGTGTACTCGTCCGGCTTGAGGGCGCGCTTGCGGGCGCGCTCGGCCAGCTCACGCACCTCGGTGGCAATGGCCTGCAGGCCCTTCTGGTCCGCGTCGCGGAGGATGGGCGTGATGAGCCCCTCCTCCAGCGCCACGGCGATGCCCACGTCCACGGTGTTGAACTGGACCACCTGGTCGCCCTGGAGCGACACGTTGATCTTCGGGTAGCGGCGCACCGCCATGGCCACGGCCTTCACGATGAGGTCGTTGACGGAGACCTTGAGCTCCATCGCCTTCGCCTCTTCGCGGACCTTCACCGCGGCGTCCATGTCCACCTCGATGGTGAGGTAGAAGTGCGGGACGCCGGGCTTCACCTCCGACATCCGCTGCGCGATGACCTTGCGCATGGACGTGAGGGGCACCACGGTCGGCTCGGGCCGGACACCCGCCGCCGGACGCGCGCCGGGCGCCGGGGCCTTCTTCGCCGCGGCCGCCGGAGCCGCCACGCCCTTCGCCAGCGCCTCCTCGATGTCGCGCTTCACGATGCGACCCGAGGGACCGGAGCCGTGCACCTGGTTGATGTCCAGGCCGCGCTCGCGGGCAATCTTCTTCGCCAGGGGGCTGGCGCGCAGGCGCCGTCCACCGGCCGGGGCCGGCTCCTCGCGGCGCGGCGGCGCCACCGGGCCCCCGGCCGGAGCCTGGGGCGCGGCGGGCGCTGGAGCGGACGGAGCCGCGGTCGCCGCCGGCTTCGGGGCCGGAGCAGCCGGGGCCGCCTTGGCGCCCTTGCCGGTGAGGTACGCGATGGGCGCGCCCACGGCGGCCATCTGGTTCTCACCCACGACGATTTCGGCCAGCGTGCCGTCGTCGTAGGCCTCGATTTCGAGGTTGGACTTGTCCGTCTCCAGCTCGGCGATGGCGTCGCCGGAGGAGACCTTGTCGCCCACCTTCTTCATCCACTTGACGATCTTCCCCTCCTTCATCGTCGGGGAGAGGCTCGGCATCACCACGGGGATGCGATTCGCACCACCACTGGCGGCGGGCGGTGGGGCAGGAGGCTGGGCGGCCGGAGCCTTCGCGGCGACCGGGGCCTCCACGGGCTTCGCGGCGGGAGCGGCGGCGGCCTTGCCGGCCTCCACCTTCTCGCCCTTGGCGCCGAGGAAGGCGATGGGCGCGCCCACGGCGGCCGACTGGTTCTCGCCGACGACAATCTGCAGGAGGTAGCCGTCGTCGAAGGCTTCAATCTCGAGGTTGGACTTGTCCGTCTCCACCTCGGCGACAGCCTCGCCGGAGGAGACCTTGTCGCCCACCTTCTTGAGCCACTTGACGATCTTTCCCTCCTTCATCGTGGGGGAAAGGCTGGGCATCTGGATGGGTGTGGCCATACGCGTTCAGGCTCCCTCGCGGTACAGCACCTTCTTCACCGCGGCGATGATCTTGGTCGCGTCCGGCTGGGTCGCGTTCTCGAGATTCGCCGCGTAGGACATGTTCACGTCGAGACCCGTCACGCGCTCCACCGGCGCGTCCAGGTCGTCGAACGCCTTCGACTGGATGATGTCCACCACCGAGGCGCCCACGCCCGCCAGCGCCCAGCCCTCCTCGACGATGATCACCCGGTTCGTCTTGCGCACGCTGGCGAGGATGGCCTCCTCGTCCAGCGGCCGGAGCGTGCGCAGGTCCAGCACCTCCGCGGAGATGCCCTCCTGCGCCAGCTGCTCGGCCGCCTCCATGCAGAAGTAATACATGCGGCTCCAGGTGATGATGGTGACGTCCGTGCCCTCGCGCTTGACGTCCGCCTTGCCCAGCGGCACCACGTGCTCGCCCTCGGGCACCTCACCCTTGAGGGCGTACAGGCGCTCGCCCTCGAACATGATGACCGGGTTCTCGTCCCGGATGGCCGCCTTGAGCATGCCCTTGGCGTCCGCGGGCGTCGCCGGGGCAATCACCTTCAGGCCCGGGAAGTGCGCGTAGTTGGCCTCGAGCGCCTGGCTGTGCTGGCTGGACAGCCGGCCGCCGGCGCCACCGGGGCCGCGGAAGACAATCGGGCAGCGCAGCTGGCCGCCGGACATGTGCCGCAGCTTGGCCGCGTTGTTGACGATCTGGTCCATCGCCAGAATGGCGAAGTTCCAGGTCATCATCTCCACCACGGGGCGCAGGCCCACCATGGCGGCGCCCACGCTCATGCCGGTGAAGCCCAGCTCGGAGATGGGCGCGTCGATGATGCGCGCGCTCCCGAACTTGTCCAGCAGGCCCTGCGACACCTTGAAGGCGCCGTTGTAGCGGCCCACCTCCTCGCCAATCAGGAAGACGTTGGCGTCGCGCTCCATCTCCTCGGCGAGCGCCTGGTTCAGCGCCTCGCGGTACATCAACTCGGGCATCGTCAGCTCCGAAGGGAATCGAAAAAGGGTTGGGTGGAGGGGCTCTTGGCGCGTTAGCGGCTCAGGCCCGCCTTCTTGTCAGCCTGCTCGGCCTGCTCGCGGGGCTCGAGGTCCCACGTCACCTTCAGCTCCTGGCCGCTCGGGTACTTCGGCCAGTTCGTCACCTTCACGCCCAGCACGCGCTCGCGGGGGCGCACGTCCTGCTCGCCCTCGTCCACGATGGTGTCCCGCCACAGCTCTTCGACGCTGGGCTCCGGGGACTCGTCCGCGAACTTCACCGCCGCGTCCACCTGCGCCTTCACGTCCTCTTCAATCGCCTCGAAGTCGGCGTCGGCGCCCAGCTTGTTCTTGAGGGCGTACGCGCGCAGCTTGGGGATGGGGTCGTTCTTGGTGCGCTCCTCCTCCACCTCCGTCTTGCTGCGGTAGGTGGCGGGGTCCGCCATGGAGTGGCCGCGGAAGCGGTAGGTGTTGGCCTCCAGCAGCACCGGGCCCTTGCCCGCGCGGCACCACGCGGCGGCGTCCTTCACCGCCTCGTACATCTTCAGGCAGTCCATGCCGTCCACCGGCTCGCCGCGCATGTCGTAGGCGCTGGCGCGCTTGTAGATTTCCGGCACCGCGGAGGTGCGGGAGATGGCCGTGCCCATGCCGTAGCGGTTGTTCTCGCAGATGTAGATGACCGGCAGCTTCCACTTGGACGCCATGTTGAGCGTCTCGTGGAAGGCGCCCTGGTTGGCCGCCGCGTCGCCGAAGTAGCAGACCGTGACGCGGTCCTCGTTGCGGTAGCGGCTGGCGAAGGCCATGCCCGCGGCGAGCGGAATCTGCCCGCCGACGATGCCGTAGCCGCCATAGAAGTGGTGCTCGATGTCGAAGATGTGCATCGAGCCGCCCTTGCCCTTGCTGTAGCCGGTGCCGCGGCCGAACAGCTCCGCCATCACCATGCCCGCGTCGGCGCCGCGGGCCAGCGGCTGGCCGTGGTCGCGGTACGCGCTCAGCATGTAGTCGTCAGGACGGATGGCTTCGATGGGGCCCACCGCCACGGCCTCCTGGCCGATGTAGAGGTGGCAGAAGCCGGCGATCTTCCCCAGCGTGTACTGCTGACCCGCGCGCTCCTCGAAGCGACGGATGAGGTACATCTTCCGGTACATCGTCAACAGCTGTTCCTTCGAGTACGGGCTGGCCACCGCGGGTGCCTCCATGCAGGCCGTCCCCGAGTCTTGCGGGACGGCGGACGCCGAGCGCCTCATAGCGCGCGGCAGGGGGACTTCAAAGCGCTACAAACCGTTCTGTGCCACGCCTGTCTTTCAGGCGCGGTGCGTCACGAATCGAGTGCGAAGTGCGGGACGGAGACGACGCCCTCCAACAACTCCACCGGACGGCCTGAATGGTCCGTGGCCAGATGGATGACGGTGGCCTCGGGGAACTTGCGCCGGTAGTCATTGGCGTGGGTGGGCTCGTTGTCGAAGGCGGCCACCACGCTGCCCAGCCGGCCCAGCTTCGCGTGGGCCTCCCGCTTGAAGGCGTCGTCGTCCTCCTGGAGCGTGGGCTTCATGAAGAGGTGGACCTGCTGCTCGTCCGGAATGGCCAGCCCGTGCTGGCGCATGCAGGAGACAGAGCCGTGGCGCATGCCCTCGTGCCGGCCGGTGACGTAGACGAGCAGCGCGCCCGTCGCCACCACGGCGTGGGTGAAGGCGGCCGCGCCTTCAATCGCCACGTCGTCAGCGCAGTAGTCGCTGGTGAAGAAGCGCTCCACCCAGAAGCGGCGGGCCTCCGGGAAGTGGGCCTCCACCTGGGCGTCCTCCAGGCCGCAGGCCCGCATGGCCTCGCGCATGTCCCAGCCCGTCACCCAGTGGTGGGGCGCGCAGACGGCCAGGGCGGAGAGCGAGCGAGTGGCGCCGAACTCGCGGAGGATGCGGGCCTGCCGGGGCCGGTTGTCGAAGAGGGTGGAGTCCAGGTCGAACGCCAGCACCGCCCGGGGACCGAGCGAGCGGGCGCGCGTCAGGATACCCCGCAGGGTGTCCCGCCAGTCGTCGCGGATGCGTTTCTTGAAGTCGTCGTAGGCCATGAGCGCGGGGGACATTACCCGCGCCCGCGCGAGGGCGCCGCCGAAACCGTGCCGCTCAGGCGGCCGACTGCCAGGGCACGGTGCCGGAGGGCGTCCCAGGAGCCGAGGGCTCCGGGAAGCGCTGCATGCGCTGGATTCCGTTGCGGTCCAGCACCAGCCGGACGAACTGCGTCGTCTCCTCGCGCCGGTCCGTTTCTTCTTCTTCCACCGTGAAGCGGAACACCACGTCCACCGGGTAGCGCTTGGCGCCGCGGATGTGCCCCACGGACAGGTCCGCCAGGTCCACGTACTCCAGCGCCAATTCCGGCTCGTCCATGTCGCGCAGGAAGCGCTCCACGTTGAGCCGGAGGATGTCTGTGACACCCGTCAGGCCCCGCTCCGTGCGCGGCATCAGGCGCGCGTCCAGGTCGATGTGCTTGCGGTAGCGGATGACCGTCTCGGACAGCTCGCCCTGGGACGCGGTGAGGAAGTCGTCGCGGTGGCGCAGCGCGGACACGGCCGGCGGTACCTTCAGGGACGGGCCGTAGTCCACCCGCTCCTCGCACGTCCCAATCGCGCGCCCGGTGACGGGGTCCACCAGGTCCGCCGTCCGGTCCGCCAGGTGCGTGGCCGCCACGCGGCTGAGCATCTTCCGCAGGCCTTCCTTGATGCGGTCCTTCACCATGTAGCCGACGACGAGGATGAGGAAGAAGTTGAGGCTCGCCTGCGCGAAGCGCGCCTGCGCCCAGAAGGCCACCGCGGTGGCGAACGTCATCGCCACGCCCGCAGCGAACGCGAAGAGCATCTCCTCGAAGCCCTGCCGCTTCTGCTTCCGCTTCGAGGACAGGAAGAGCACGTTCATGCAGAACTTCTTCAGGAAGCCCAACCGCTGGATGTACTCCTCGTTGTCCCCCGTGGGGCTCAGCACGCTGCGCAGCCGGTGCTCCTTCCGGTAGGCCTCCTCGCGCAGCACCGCCTCCATCAGCCCCTTGCGCAGCCCCACCCACGGCTCCGCGCGCGGCAGCGCCTTCATGTCCGCCACCGAGCGCCGGAAGCCGCCCTCCACGAGCAGGCTGACGTACTCGTCCACCAGCCGCAGCGCCGCCCGCGGGCGCTCCTGCAGCCGCAACTCTCCCGCCGAGCGCAGCCACGCGCGGAAGCGCTCCAGCACCCGCGTGACGCCGGACTGCATGGCGAGGATGTCCGCCTCCAGCATCGCGCAGGCGTCCGCCGGCAGCCCGCCCGTGCCCTCGCAGCGCGACTCCACGCCAATGGCGAAGCGGCGCAGCGCCCCGCGCAGCACGCACGACAGCAGCTTCGCCTGGTAGACGACGTCGCTCTCGGTGCCCATGCCCGTGCGCAGCCATGCCTCCAGCCGCACCAGCGGCGAGGCATCCGACGACAGCAGCTCCTCCACCGCCATCACCGGCGTCTTGAAGCGCACGTAGTTGTGGATGTCCGCGTAGAAGTCGGCGCGCGGGTATGTCTCCGCGTCGATGTTGAGGCTGCCGGGCAGGAAGAGGTACGCCTCGACGACGTAGCGCGTCTCCTCCGTGCCGGTGGGCTGGTACTCGAGCTTTATCTCGAACTGCTTCCGGTCATGGACCTCGAAGCGGCTCTGCAAGGATGCGGGTGCCTGGGACACACCCGCACTCTACGTTACCTCCCTGTCACGCGGGAGTGACCCGGGCGTGACACGTCCGTTGAAGCACGAACGAGTTACCCTCCGGTGCCGGTCCGCGAGGCCGGGGCGGCGTCGGAAGGCGACGGAATGGGCGCCGCGGTGGGCAGCGAGGCCCCCTTCGGCTGGGGCTTGGCGTTCCACACCCGGCTGGCCAGCACCAGTCCCAGGAACGACAGCGGGAGCATGGCCAGCGGCCAGTTGCCCCAGTTGCCCGGAGTCTTCGCCAGGTCGCCCGCGGGGAGGATGGAGCCCAGCAGAATCGACTGGAGGGCGGTGCCCGCGTACACGGCGCCGTCGATGATGCCCACGGCGAGGCCCGCGTTCTTCTTGCCGCCGAAGTCCATGCTGGCCGTGCCGGACAGCATGCCGTGCACGCCGATGACGCACAGGGACATGAAGATGACCGTCCACCCCAGGGCCACGCTGTCCAGGAGGAACAGGGTGGCCACCGCGCCCAGGGACATGCCCGCGTAGAGCACCGCGGAGACGGGGCCGCGGCGCGAGTCGAAGACGCGGTCGCTGATGACGCCGGCGAACATGCCGCCGGTGATGCCGGCCACGCACAGCAGCATGCCCCAGTTGGCCGCCACGAAGGCCTCACCGATGCCGGTGGCCTTCGCGAACTTGGGGTACCACTGCATGATGGCGTTGCGCATGAAGCCGCTGCAGAACTCGATGCAGAGGATGACGATGATGGTGGGGTTGCTCATCATCCGCTTGAAGACGGGCCACACGCCCAGCGGAGCGCCGGTGTCCCCGGAGGACGCGTCCGCGGTGTCGAAGTCCGGATGACCCGTCTGGCCGGGCGTGTCACGGATGACGAAGAAGTCCAGCACCAGGAAGGCCGCGAGGATGGCGGCGGGCACGAAGAACACCCAGTACACCGGCGCCGCCTGCACGACGAGCCGGCTCCAGTCGTAGGCGAAGTAGACGCCCAGCGAGATGAGGATGCCGAAGACGCCGCCCAGCTGGCCGCGCTCGCGCACGTGGAACCAGGACGCGTTCACCTTGACGATGGAGACCGCGCCGAAGCTCTGGAAGTACATGTTGACGGCGTAGAGGAACGACAGCGTCGCGACGAGGCCGCCGGGCGGCTGCCAGTCCTGCGTCACCACCGCGTACACCACCGCGCCCATGGCGACGTTGGCCACCGAAGAGCCGGCCGCCGACATCAGGATGGTCTTCCGTCCCCCGAGCCGGTCCGTCAGCGGGCCGTTGAGGAGGAAGGCGAAGCCGTAGACCAGCGTGCCCCAGAAGAAGATGGTGCCGAAGTCCGCGTTGGTGGTGCGGCTGCCCAGCGCGCTGGTGGCCACGTTGACGTTGTAGCGCCCCATGTAGAGGAACGCGTACGTCATCCCCAGCGGGAACCAGTTGTAGAAGCGGCGGCGCCGGAACGCGTCCGTGTGCCCCAGCTCCACCTTGGGCAGGCGCGCCAGGACGAGGGCGATGGCCCCCAGCAGGATGAGGATGGGCAGCAGCTGGGCCAGCCAGGGGGGCAGCGACGACATGCAGCGACCTCGGCAGTGGGTGACTCGACGCCGCGCACCCTACCCCGGTCCGCGGCCCGGAGGAACCCGGCGCCGCGTTTCGTCGCCGCACGCCCCGCGTCTCAGGCCTGGCGGGCAAGCAGCCGCGTCAGCGCCACCTCCGTCTTCGCATCCGGGATGTCACCGCGCCGGCACGCCTCCAGCACCTCCGTGAGCGGCCGCCAGTGCAGCTGCGTGCCCTCCTCCAGCGGCGTGCCGTCCCCCTCCGGATCCACCGGCTCCAGGCCCGTCACGTCCACGGCCGCGGGGAACACCTTCTCCGAGAGGATGCCCGGCGCGAGGAAGAAGGCGCCGCCCAGCAGGTGGATGTCCTCGGGCTTCACCGCGTAGCCCGCCTCCTCGCGCACCTCCTCCGCCGCGCGCCGCCTCAGGCCCTCCTCGCCCTTGTCCTCCGGCTCCAACAGCCCCGCGACGATCTCCTCCACGCGCAGGTACCCCGCCGCCGGGTCCGGCACCGTCATGGCCCCCCGGTTGTCCTTCCGGAAGTACGCCGCGGGCCGCAGGTTCATCCGCGTCAGCACTTCGATGGAACCGGGCGACCCGGCGGCCCCGGAGGCCTCGGGAGCACCCGACGCGCCGCGTCGGAAGACGAGCACCGCGACGGCGTCCAGCCGGGGCCGGTCCACCACGTCCACCCGGTACACGGAAGACGACGAGCCGTCCGCGCGCCGGTTGCGGCAGCGCAGCCGCCGCACTCGCAAGAAGCCCTCGTCGCAGCGCGCCGTGGACGAGAAATCCTCGATGATCTCGATGTCAGTCACACTGGAATGACCGGGCTTCATGTCTGCCTGCTCTCCTGGGGAGTAGGACCGCGATGGTGATGGAGAAGGAATGTGATGCCTGCGTTGCTTGCCGGACAGAGCATGATCCCGTACGGTGCGCCGGCTTTAGCGTTGTCCTCCCCCTGAAACACGGAATCTCTCTTGATGCGTCGCGTCCTGCTCGGCCTCTCCTGTGCCCTGGCTACGGCTTCGTGTATGCCGGTGGTGGAAGGCCAGGATTACAACCTCGCGGGGCAGGAGGTGCGTCTCACTCTCCTGCATACCTCCGACATCCACTCGCGCCTCATCCCCTATGACTTCGCCCCGCTGAAGACGGACCAGGACCTGGGACTCATCCCGGAGGCCGGTCCCTTCGGTGGCGCGACGCGCATGGCGGCGCTCCTCAAGCGCGAGCGGGAGAAGGGCGACCGGGTCATCCACCTGGACTCGGGTGACTGCTTCCAGGGCGCGCCCATCTTCAACATCAACACCGGCGAGGTGGAATTCAAGTTCCTCTCGCAGACCCGCCTGGACGCGGCGGTGGTGGGCAACCACGAGTTCGACGCGGGCGCGCTCAACTTCGTCCAGCGCGCGCGGGACAACGCGACCTTCCCGCTGCTGGCCGCCAACTACATGTGGAACGACTGGCGCGCGGTGGGCAGCAACCAGGCGGGGCTCGAGACCGAGCCGTACACCATCCGCAACGTCAAGGGCGTGCGGGTCGGTGTCATCGGCATGGCCAACATCTCCTCGCTCAACTCCATCGTCGAGGGTGGCAACAGCCTGCAGGTCACCCCGCTGGAGCAGAACGAGGTGGTGCGCGCCTACGTGGAGCTGCTGCGCCCGGTGACGGACCTCGTCGTCATCGTCAGCCACCTGGGCCTCACCGAGGACCAGGACGTCATCCAGGGCTACGAGGCCTATTACGAGTACGGCCGCGCGAAGTCCTTCATCCAGCGCGCCAAGAGCCCGTGGCAGGTGCTGGAGTGGTTCGGCCCCGAGGGTGACGAGAAGTCGGTGGTGCGCGTGCTCATCCCCGGCGTGTCCGGCGTGGACGTGGTGCTGGGCGGCCACCTGCACGTGGTGCTCAACCCGCCGCAGCTGCTCGTGGACCCCAGCGGCCGCAAGGTGGTGCTCGCGCACTCGGGCGCCTTCTCCAAGTACGTGGGCCGGCTGGAGCTGGTGGTGAAGATGCCGGAGGTCGCCGGCCAGGGTGAGGGCGCCGAGGTGCTCAGCCAGGACTACCGCGTCTTCCCGCTGGACGCGCTCTGGTGCAACGACGCCATGCGCCGCTACCGGTACGACTCGAGCATCTTCTGGACGGAGGGTCAGTTCATCCAGAACCCGGACGTGCGCGCCGCGATCCAGGCGTGCCGCAACCAGGAGGACCGGGACACGACGCAGCTGCTCCAGCCCTACATCCTGGGCATGGACTTCAAGCTGCAGCTGACCAACATCTTCTCCTACGCCCCGCGCGACGTGCAGCGCCGCAACAACTCCTCGGGCGGTGACTCGCCGCTGGGCAACGTGGCCGCGGACTCCATGCGCAAGCGCCGCCGCGTCGAGGCGGAGATGGCGCTCACCAACTCGCTGGGCATCCGCGACAACCTCTATGCCGGCGTGGTGACGCAGGAGTCGATGTTCAACGTGTTCCCCTTCGAGAACACCATCAACATCATGTACCTCTCCGGCAACGAGATGCAGGAGATGTTCAACTTCGTGGCCGAGCGCTCCGCCGAGCGCGGCTGCGTCAGCCAGGCACAGATTTCCGGCGCGCGCTTCACCATGGACTGCGCCCAGGTGCAGCTGAACGACCTGCGCATCCCCTGCGAGACGGCGAAGAACGCCACGGACTGCCCCACGGAGAACCGCACGGGTCATGCCGCCTGGCAGTGCCTCGAGGATGAGTCTTCCGCCGCCGGAGAGGGCCGGTGCTACGCCAACCCGGGCACGGACATCCAGATCAACAGCAAGGCGCTGGACCCCAACGGCACGTACAAGATCGCCGTCAACGACTACATCGCCAAGGGCGGCTCGGGCTTCAACGTGCTCAAGCGCAACACCACGCGCATCGAAACGGGCATCTCCCTGCGCGACTCGCTCATCGGCTACATGCAGGGCTTCTGCACCTGCGAGGACATCCTCGACGGCAAGCCGACGTCCAAGTCGGGCGCCCGCTGCGGCACCCTCATCAACGGCCAGTGGACGGTGGCCGAGCAGGTGCTCGGCTTCTGCCGCGCGGCGAAGGACTTCAAGACCGCGCTGGACCGCACGGTGGGCAGCTGCAAGTGCCAGGACCTGCTCTCCTTCCCCGCGGACGCGGCCACGCGCTGCGGCGTGGCGGACCTGACGCCGGACACCATCCAGGCGCAGTGCCAGGTACCGGCGGGCCCCTACACGGGCCGCTGCAGCTGCCGCGACGTGCTGGCGGGCGGCAACCCCATCTGCGGCACCGTGACGCCGGAGCTGCGCTCCTTCTGTGAGAACCCCACGTCCATGTCCGTCGCGGACGCGGTGGAAGACGGCCGGATCGGCCGGAGGGTGAAGTGATGAAGAGACTCATGCTCCTGTCGGCCTTCGCCCTGGCCGGCTGCTACACCGAGGACGCCGTGCAGCCCCAGGGCGTCGGCACCTTCGATGTGCAGGTCAAGGGCCTCTACGTCGCCAACACCACGCCTCGCGCGGCGCTGACGGTGGTGAACGAGTGCGCCACCCGCTACGGCTCTCAGGCGCAGGTGCCCGCGGAGGTCCGTGGCACCGCGGACTGCCGCTACATCATCCCGCGCAGCGCGGTGGACATCGACCTGGACATCACCGCCATCGACGTGAAGGGCCAGCCGCTGGAGTCCTTCAACGGCCCGGTGTCCTTCCGCGTCGTCCCGGGCAACCTCACCGGCGCGTACACCTACCGCTGGGCGAACCTCACCAACGGCAAGGGCACCGGCACCGTGCGCGCCTCGCAGCTGTACGGCGAGCTGCACGTGTGGGTGGAGGACGAGCCGCCCGAGGTGGACTACGCCGAGGGCGAGGTGGCCGCGGGTGATCTGCCGCAGGAGCCGGCGACGCGCAGCTACGCCACGGGCCTGTCCAAGTCGCTCCTGTTCGAGGAGCCCACCCTGTCCACGGTGCAGACGCCCCAGAACGGCGACCAGCTCACCGCGTACAACGGCACGTACATGCGCATCGGCCGCGCCCCCGAGTCCGGGGCCGTGCTGCGCCAGAACTGCCCCGAGGTGGGTGACCCGAACAACGGCCAGCCGGTGACGCTGCTGGTGACGGGCCTGGACCCGGGCGGCTTCTTCGTGACGGACCTGACGGCCTGCCGCGTGAAGGAAGGCACCATCCAGGGCGCCAACACCCAGACGGCCGAGCCGAGCGGCTACTTCCCGGGCCGCTTCAACTCGCTCTACATCTACAACTACTCCTTCCCCGAGGGGTTGGACCCGGGCGACCTGCTCTGGACGGTCGCCGGCTCGGTGCAGGAGTTCACCGCCACCACGCAGCTCACCTTCCCGTCGTGGACGGTGCGCGAGCGCGTCCGCCTGCTGCCGCAGAGCGAGTGGAACAAGTACCTGAACCTGGCCCCGCCGGTGGAGATCAACGGCCGGCTGTGCGGCTACAGCGCCTCGCTGTACATCACCGACCCGCTGTGCGGTTACAGCTACGGCAACTACAAGATGGAGGGCCTGGAGTCCTCGCTGGTGAAGATCCGCCGCGTGCGCTTCCCCGAGGTCATCCACAGCTGCGACGCCAACGGCAACGGCACGGTGCCCTTCTTCTGCCCGGACACGCGCGCGGGCACCTGGGGCTCCTGCGGTGGCACGGACAACCCGGCGGATCCGGACCTGCCGGAGCGCCAGTGCAACATCAACTGCACCCTGGGCATGGGCCCGTTCGCCGGGAAGATCTGCAGCGAGAAGAACACGTACGACACCTTCGGCCAGTTCGTGGTGGAGATGAATCCCTCCGGTGCGCCCGAGGCGGGCCTGGACGGCTCCGTGCCGGGACGCATCGAGCGCGTCACCGCGCAGGTGGACGGCAATCCGGACACCACCACGTGGGCCAGCACCAAGGAGCTCACCCCGGGCCGCAAGGTCCACATCTGGTGTGACAAGGCCGCGCTCCTGCGCTTCGGCGGCGGCATCCTGCCCGACACCCAGAATACGCCGCTGGCGGCGCGCACCCTGCTCACGCAGACGCTGTCGGACACCCAGTTCGTCATGTGGGCCAGCGCGCAGGACGAGTCCACCGGCGCCGTGACGTGCCAGGTGGGCACGAACGCGAACACCCGCATCAACCTGGTGACGAAGGACGCGGTTCCGGACCTCGTGGTGAACTGCCGCGAGGACGACCCGGACGCGAACCGCGCGCAGCAGTGCCGCTTCCTGCACGCGGCCACCTTCGACATCGTCGGTCACCTGCGACAGGTGAGCGCCGCGCGGCCGCGGTGGATGGTGCTGCCGCGAGACCAGGACGACCTCTGCTGCTACCCGGGCCCGGACATGCAGTGCCCGAAGCCCATCAAGCCTTGCGCCAATCCGTAGTCGTTTGACGAAGTTCGCGCCCTGGTGAAAGCCGGGCGCGGGGAGGAGCGGCTCCCCCCGGGCCGCTTCGTGGAGAGGGACATTGAAAACGCTGCAGACGCTGGCCCTGACCGGGCTGCTATCCCTGAGTGTGCCCGCCTGGGCCGGTGATTTCGTTGACACGCGCCTGTCGTTCGTCTTCGCGGACGACAACGTGCTGGCGGGCTCGGGTGAAACGACGCCCAACAGCCCGAATGCACGCTTTGGCGCGGGCAACCAGAACACCCAGTTCTACGACAACTTCAACACCAAGTTCTCCGGCTTCGAGTCGCTGTCGAACGTGGTGCTCTACAAGCGCGCGCCAGCGTTCTTCGAGGGGCTCACCACGGAGGCGGCGCTGACGCTGCTGGTGCTGGAGCGCCCTGCGGGTGGCGTCGACATCCGCGACAACTCCAGCTACATCCGGCTCAACTACCAGCCGCCGGGCTGGAGCGAGAAGGAGGGCATCTCCCTCGTCGGCTTCCCGGTGTCCGCGGACCGCTTCCGCCTGGGCTACGCCTACCGCATCTCCTGGGGCGGCAGCGGCGTGTTCACCACCCGCTCCACGGCCAACGGCGTGCCGGGCGCCAAGCTCCAGATTACGCGCGACAACTGGTACGCGTACGTCGGCGGCAAGACGGCGCTCGTGCAGAACGAGCTCATCCTCGAGGAGGAGACGCTCTACGGCGCGCTCGCCGGCGCGGGTTGGGACATCCTGGACACGCTGCGCGTCGAGGCCGGCGTGGGCTACTTCCAGAAGGGCCTCGTGCCCGGTCTCGCGACGCTGGGTGTGGAGGCGCCGGTGAATGCCGCGGGCGTGTCCGGCCAGGTCGTCTACCACGTGGGCGTGCCGGTGGGCACGAGCGTGGACTTCCGGCTCTACAAGAACGACCCGGACATCTACCAGCGCTTCTTCGCGCCGGAGGCGTACCCGGGCGGCCTGTCCTACTCCGTGTCGCTCGAGGGCAGCTACCTCTCGCAGACGCTGGAGAAGCCGGACGAGTTCGGCGCCACGCAGCCCCAGGGCGCCACCGCGCTGGCGCTCCAGGGGCGCGCGAAGCTCGACTTCCTGCGCGTCAGTGTGCTGGGCCTGTACCGCAGCCTCTCGTACATCCAGTTCGACGTGCCGGGCTTCCCCCCGTTCCAGGACTTCCCCGAGGGCACGAAGCTGAACCCGGAGATCTTCCTGGCGGTGGGCGCGGACTACCACTTCCCCGCGCTGCACTTCACGCCGGGCTTCATCGTCGGCGTGCAGCAGCCGGCCTCGTTCCGCAGCCCCACCCCGCTGCTGGGCGGCAACAACCCGCCGGAGAACCTCATCAGCACGCGCACCGTGGTGGTGCGTGACGTGAATCAGCTGAGCATCCTCCCCGAGACGTGCGGCCAGTCGAACTCCGTCTGCAAGGCGGAGCCCATCTACTCGGCCAAGGCCACCTTCCGCTGGGACCTCTCCGACTCGGTCGCCGCGGTGGGAGAGCTCTACTACACGTACGACAACAACCGGACCACGTTCCGGGACGACATCACCGGCGTGGCCCAGCCCACGTTCGAGGACCCGCACGCGCTGGGCTTCAACACCCTGCTGCAGGCGCGCTTCTAGCCTCGGCCGGAAGTCGTCGTGAAACACCACGGCCCGACTCCCTCTCGCGGGGAGCCGGGCCGTGTCATGTCCGGAGCTCGCGGGCGCTGACTCAGACGGACGTCATCCGCACCACCTCGTCGAAGGCGGTGAGGCCCTGGGCCAGCTTGCGCACGGCGGCCTCGCGCAGGGTGCGCATGCCGGAGCGGCGGGCCGCCTCCACCAGCTTGTCGTAGGGCGCCTCGCGGGAGACGAGGTCTCTCAGCTCACCGCCGCAGGTGACGATTTCGAAGACGCCGGTGCGGCCCACGAAGCCGGTGCCCCGGCAGCGCACGCAGCCGGCGCCCTTGAGCAGCCGCACCCCTCCGGGCAGCAGCGGCAGCGGCGCCTGGAGCGCCAGCAATTCGTCCGGGGTGAGCGTCGACTCCTCCGCGCAGTGGCTGCACACCCGCCGCAAGAGGCGCTGGGCCATGACGCCCAGCAGGCTCTGCGCGAGGAGGAAGGAGGGCACGCCCAGATCGCGCATGCGCGCCACCGCGCCCAGCGCGTCGTTGGTGTGCAGCGTGGAGAGCACGAGGTGTCCGGTGAGCGCGGCTTGAATCGCGTTCTCCGCCGTCTCCGGGTCTCGAATCTCGCCCACCATGATGACGTCCGGGTCCTGGCGCAGGATGTGGCGCAGCGCTCCGGCGAAGTCGAGCCCCGCCTTGGGCTGCACCTGCACCTGGTTGAAGGCGTCCCACACCATTTCGATGGGGTCTTCAATCGTGACGACGTTGACGTCCGAGCCGGCCAGCGCCTTGAGCGCGGAGTAGAGCGTCGTCGTCTTGCCGCTGCCCGTGGGGCCGGTGACGAGGATGAGGCCGTGGGGCCTGTCAATCCACGACTCGAAGGCGCCCTTCTCGTCCTGCTCGAAGCCCAGCTGGGCGATGTCCTGCACCAGCGTCTCCGGGTCGAAGATGCGGATGACCACCTTCTCGCCGAAGGCGGTGGGCAGCGTGGAGACGCGAAGCTCCACCTCGCGGCCGTCGCGCTCCGTCTTGATGCGGCCGTCCTGCGGCTTGCGCTTCTCGGAGATGTCGATGCGCGCCAGCATCTTCACGCGCGAGACGATGGGCGCGTGCACCTGCGACGGCAGCGTGTACACGGGGTGCAGCACACCGTCGATGCGCAGCCGCACCAGGCTGGTGGCTCGCTTCGGCTCCAGGTGGATGTCCGAGGCGCGGTTGTCGAAGGCGTAGCGCAGGAGGTAGTCCACCGCCTGCACCACGGGCTTGTCGGATGCCTCCAGCTCCTGCGTGCCGCTGAGCGACACGAGCTGCTCGAAGTTGGAGACCTGCGCGCCCACGGTGGCGCCGAAGTCGTCGGCGGCGCGCGCCAGCGTCTTGTTGAAGCCGTAGATGTGGGCAATGGACTTGAGGATGTCCGACTTGGCGCACAGCACCGGCTCCACCGGCATCCCGGTGAGGCGCTGGAGGTTCTCGAAGAGCTCGCGGTCGAACGGGTTGGCCACGGCCACCATCAGCCGGCCCTGCTCGGTGCGCTCCAGCGGCAGCAGCACGTGCTTCTGCGCATAGGGCCGGGACACGGTGCGCGTGGCCATGGCCATGTCCAGCTTCAGCGGGTCAATCTTCCGGTAGGTGATGCCCGCGGCGCGCGCGGCGACCTCGGTGACACGGTCCTCGTCCATCACGCCGCGGCCGTTGGCCAGCGGCACCTGGAAGATGGCCACCACCTCCACCGGCGACACGTCGTAGCGCGCGGCCTCCTTGCCGTTGCCTCCCTGCGCCTTGAGGACGCGGGCGCGCGCGGCGGGCTCGCGGGCGAGCACCTCCTGTGCCTGCTGGGGCGACAGCAGCCCCTGGGCCACCAGCGCCTCCAGCACGAAGAGCGTGGTGAAGTCATCGCGTCCCCTCGAGGGGATGCCGCTCGCGCCACTCGGTGCCTGTGCCAAGCCCGTCTCCTTCTTCACCCGCGGCAGTACATCACCCCTCCGGACCGGAGTGCGCGCCGCGGGGAGAGCAGCCTAGCCGCGAACCGCACGGACGGCGGCATCCACCAGCGCCTCCATCGTGGGGCGCTCCGCGACGGCGGCCGGGGGCACGCCCAGGCGCTCCAGGGCGGCGGCCGTGGTGGGGCCAATCGCCACCACGCGCGCGGCGCCCAGCTTGTCGCGGCCCACCTCCTCCAGAAAGACCTCCGCTGTGCGCGGCGAGGCAAAGAGCGCCACGTCCAGCGGCGCCTCCTCCAGTAGCGTCAGGGCCTCGGGCGGCAGCGGCGCAGGCGTGGAGCGGTAGGCCGTCACGCGGGTGACGAGCACGCCCATCTCCCGCAGTCCGTCCTCCAGCTCGCGCCGGCCCTCCTCGGCGGCGGGCAGCAACACCTCGTCGCCTGGCTGGAGCCCTTCCTTGATGGCCTGGAAGAGCGCCTCGCCGGTGCCCTCCTCCGGCTCGGCCGCCACGTCCAGGCCGAAGCCCTCCGCGGTGCGGGCGGTGCGGGGGCCCACGGCGGCCACCTTCACGCGGCGCAGCCGGTCCATCGTGCCGGCCTCACGCAGCGCCTCCATCAGCGCCGCCACCGAGGACGGGCTGGCGAACACCACCCAGCGGTAGCGCTGAATCTGCTCCGCCGCGGACGCCAGCGGGCGCGGGTCCTCCGGCGGCCGCAGCTCCAGCAGGGGCACGCTGAGCACCTCAGCGCCCTCGTCCTCGAGGAGGAAGCACAGCTCCTCGGCCCGCTCACGCGGGCGCGTCACCAACACTCGGATGCCTTCCAGTCGCCGTTCCACGCGCGCGTCAGTCTAGGACTCCCGGGCCTCCGCGCGGCGAGCGAAATCACGCAGGATGTCCGCCGCCCCACGCGAGAGCAGGTCGTCCGCCAGGGACTCGCCCAGCTCCCCGGCGCGCTCCACCGGGCCGCGCACCTCGCCGCGCACCACGTGGGTGCCGTCCGGCCGGCCCACCAGCCCGCGCAGGTGCACGCTGCCGCCGGACACGGTGGCATGCCCGGCCAGCGGCACGGTGCAGCCACCCTCCAGCTTCGCCAGCAGCGCCCGCTCGGCCGTCACCGCGATGCGCGTGGTGGCGTCCTCCAGCGGTGAGAGCAGCTCACGCACGCGCGCGTCATCCGTGCGGCACTGAATGGCGAGCACGCCCTGCCCCACCGCGGGCAGGCTCACCTCGGTGGGCAGCACCTGGGTGACGACGCCCTCCAGGCCCAGCCGCTTCAGCCCCGCGTACGCAAGCACCGCGCCGGAAAGCCCCAGCTCCTTCGTCTTCGCCAGGCGCGTCTGCACGTTGCCGCGCAGGCTGACGATGTCCAGATCCGGCCGCCCCGAGCGCAGGATGCAGCTGCGGCGCAGCGACGACGTGCCCACGCGCGCGCCCTGGGGCAGCGTGTCCAGCGTCAGCCCGCCCAGGCCACAGAAGGCGTCGCGCGGGTCCTCGCGCACCGGCACCGCGGCGAGCATTAGCCCGTCGGGCAGCACGGACGTCATGTCCTTCAAGCTGTGCACGGCCAGGTCCGCGCGGCCATCGAGCAGGGCCTGCTCGATTTCCTTCACGAACAGCCCCTTGCCGCCGACGGCGGACAGCGGCGCGCCCAGGAAGCGGTCGCCCTCGGTGGTCATCTCCACCAGGGACACCTCGAGCCCGGGGTGACGCACCTTCAGCAGTGCGCCCACGTGGCGGGCCTGCCAGAGCGCCAGCGGACTCTGACGGGTGGCGATTCTCACGGTCTTCATCACTTGGCCCCCGTGGCGGCGGCCTGGGCGGTGGGGAGCGAGGCGGGAGCGGCCGCGTCGGCGGGCTCCTCTCCCTCCAGCAGTCCGAACAGCTCGGCGGCGGCGCCGGCCAGCCGGTTGCCCTCGCCCTCCGGGCCCACGGCGCGCAGGCGCGAGGTGGGCTCATGCAGCAGCTTGTTGACGATGGCGCGCCCCATGGCCTCGATGCTCTTGCGTTGCTTGTCGTTGAGACCGTCGCCGAGCGCACTCAGCGTGCGCTCCACCTCGGCGCGGCCAATGGCCTCCGCGCGCTGGCGCAGGCGGGCCAGCACCGGCGTGCCCTCGCGCAGGGCGCGCTCCTTGACGAAACGGGCCACCTCCTGTGCCACCAACACGCCCGCCTTCTGCGCCTCCTCGGCGCGCGCCGCGGCGTTGTCCGCGACGAACTTCTGGATGTCGTCCACGTCGTACGCGTGCACCCAGTCCAGCTGGCCCACGGCCGGGTCGATGTCGCGCGGCACCGCCAGGTCCACCATGAACAGCGGCCGGCCCCTGCGCGCCCTGCCCACCGCGCCGACGTTCTCCTTCGTGAAGATGGGCACCGGCGACGCCGTGCTGCACACCACCACGTCCGCGGCGGCGAGCAGCGCGAACAGCTCCTCGAAGGGCCGCGCCGTGCCGCCCACCTCCACCGCCAGCGCTTCCGCGCGGGCCAGGGTGCGGTTGGTGATGAACAGCTTCGTGGCGCCCGCCCCCTTCAGATGGCGCGCGGCCAGTTCGCCCATCTCCCCCGCCCCCACCACCAGCACCGTCTTGCCGCCCAGGCCGTCGAACACCTTGCTCGCCAGCTGCACCGCCGCGGCCGCCATGGACGTGGACGCGCGGCCGATGGCCGTCTCCGTGCGCACGCGCTTGGCGCAACTGAAGGCCGCCGCGCACGCGCGCGTCAGCTCGCCCCGCACCGCGCCCGCGCCCTGGCCGCGCTCGAAGGCGTCCTTCACCTGGCCGAGAATCTGGGCCTCGCCCAGCACCATGGAGTCCAGGCTGCCGGCGACGCGGAACAGGTGCACCAGCGCGTTCTCCCCGCGGTGCTCGTACAAGTGATCCAGCGCCTCCGGGCCGCCCAGCGACTGCAGCTCCGCCACCACGCGCTGGCGCGCGAGCGCTGCGTCCGGCGCGGAGAGGTACACCTCCACGCGGTTGCAGGTGGACACCCAGAGGGCCTCCACGGGCGCATGGGCCAGCCGTTGGACGACCTCCAGCTGCCGGGACTCGGACAGGGCCAGCCGCTCACGAACCGCCAGGGGCGCCGTCCGGTGGGACAGGCCGATGCAGATGAGCTCCATACTCAGGGCAACCTCATGGCCGCGGCCGTCGGCGCCGCCAGGTCATAGGAGGACAGGAAGGACACCAGCACCAGGCAGAAGCCAGCCATGGTGAGCAGCGCCACCCGGCGCCCGCGCCACCCCGCGAAGATGCGCGCATTCACCAGCGCCGCGAAGACGCCCCACGCCACCACCGTCGCAATCGACTTGCCGTCCCAATGCCAGCCCAGCTCCGGCGTGGAGGTGACGAAGAAGGCCCCGGTAGCCAGCGTCACCGACAGCGCGATGAAGCCCCACACCACGAGCCGCCGGTTGAGGGTGTCCAGGAACTCCAGCGAGGGCAGGCGCGAGAAGAGCAGCCCGAAGCGCTTCGCCTTCACCTGCCGCTCCATGAGGATGTACATGACGCCCACGCCCGCGGCGACGGCGAACGCCGCCAGCCCCAGCAGCGCGAGGGTGATGTGCAGCGGCAAGAGCGGCTGGCGGACTCCCGGCGGCAGCGGCGACTGGCCGCCATGTAACAACAGGCCCGGTATCAACACCGTCACCGCGAGCGGCGTGAGGAACGCGCCGATGACGGGCCGCTTGTAGCGCACGTCCAGCGCCAGGAAGATGGCGAGCAGCAGGAAGGCGAGCGCGGAGAAGCCCTGGGCCAGTCCCACCGGCCGGCCCTCCTGGACGCCGAGCAGCTCGAAGAGGGCCACGCCGTGCAGCGCCAGCCCGCCGCCCACCAGCACGCGACCGATGGTGGCCAGCACCTCTTTCTGGCGCACCAGGTAGGCGAGGTAGACCACGGCGGCGATGCCGTAGGCGTGGCAGGCGAGTGAGACGAGCGTATGGCTCATGGGCACAGGCTCTTAACCACCGAAGCCGGACGATTCAGCCCGGCTTCTCGTGTCGGAAGATGGGCCGAATCAGCCCATCTTGTTGAGGATGAAGGCGGCCAGCAGGTCCGCCTCGGAGTCGGGCTTCTTCGCTCCTCCTTCCGGACGGGGCGCCGAGGCGACCTCCGTGACATACCCCGGGACGACCTCGTAGGCGTTGTCCCCCACCAGCACCGAGTCGGCCATCTGCTCGGCCCCCAGGCGGGCGAGCTGCTCCTCGGTCTTCACCCTGGCCACCAGCCCCTGGCTGTCCTCGCCCGACACGAGCTGGACGAAGTGCACCGCGGGGGTGACGGGGAAGGACACACCTCCCTCCGCCATCACCACCAGCTTGCCCTCGCGCAGGTCTGCTTTGTCCGCCAGTGCCCACTCCTCGAGCTGGGCCTGGGGCAGGAAGAGCTTCGTCACGCCCGCCAGCTTACACCACCCTCCCCTGGCGCGGGGGGCCGTTCGGGGAATCCGGTTGAAACGCCCCCGTTCCATCCGCATCTGTCCGGCCAGATGGGCTGATGCCCCGCCCGTTCTTGCAGGGCCACCGGACGCGTACTAGACGACGCGCCGAATGGCCGGAAGTGGGCCCGAAGGAGACATCATGGCTGGCGACAATGTGACGAACGTCGGGGACGGTGACTTCACGCAACAGGTGCTGGAATCCCAGCAGCCCGTGCTGGTGGACTTCTGGGCCACATGGTGCGCGCCGTGCCGGGCCATTGCCCCGGCCATCGACTCCCTGGCCACGCAGTACAAGGACCAGGTGAAGTTCACCAAGCTCAACATCGACGAGAACCAGGACACCCCGCAGCAGTACGGCATCCGCTCCATCCCCACGCTCCTCATCTTCAAGGGCGGCAAGGTGGTGGAGCAGATCGTCGGCGCGGTGCCCAAGGCCCGCATCGAGGATGCGCTCAAGAAGGCGCTGTAGTCGTCGTCCGGAGCCAGTGCGCGCGGGAGGGCCCCTGCCCGCCCGCGTGCCGCCCCACTCCTCAAGCCTCCAGCAATTCCACGCAGCGGCGCAGCACCTCCAGCCGCGCGTAGCGCTTGTCGTTGCCGGGCACCACGTGCCACGGCGCGTCCGGCCGGTGGGTGTGGTCCAGCATGTCCTGGATGGCGCCCTCGTACTTCTTCCACTTCGAGCGGTTGCGCCAGTCGTCCGGGCCCAGCTTGTAGCGCTTGCTCGGGTCCTTCTCCCGCGCGCGGAAGCGCTGGAGCTGCGTCTGCTTGTCGATGTGGACGAAGAACTTCGCCATGAGCACACCGTCGTCGGTGAGCATGCGCTCGAAGGCATTGATTTCAGCGTAGGCGCGCCGCCACTCGGCCGGCCGGGCGAAGCCTTCCACCCGCTCCACCAGCACCCGGCCGTACCAGCTCCGGTCGAACACGCAGACCTCGCCCGCGCCCGGCGTCCTCGCCCAGAAGCGCCACAGGTAGTGGTGCCGCTTCTCCTCCTCCGACGGCGCGCCGATGGGCCACACCTTGTAGCCGCGCGGGTCCATCAGCGACGTCAGCCGGCGGATGACGCCGCCCTTGCCCGAGGCGTCCCAGCCCTCGAAGACGAGCACCGCCCGCCGCTTCGCCAGGTACGTCTGGATCTGCAGCTCGAACGCGCGCTCCTGGAGCACTTTTAGCGCTTTCTCATACGACTCGTCGTCCTCCACCGAGACGCCCAGGTCCACCGCGCCCAGTGACACCGTCCCCCGAGGACTTACGGGAAATACGTATCCGTGTTCAGTCTTGTCATCAATTTTCTGAAAACGTTTACGAGTCACGACAGACCCTCCAAGGTTGTATTGACAGCGATGACTTCAACCGCCAAATAGGCACATAGCAGTGTTTGTCTTCACCAACTGTTTTCACTTGGAGTATTCATGGCACGTCCTCGCAAAGAATTGTCCACCGTCCCCCTGACGCCAGCCATGGTGGGCTGGGCGGAGGCCCTGGGAGACGCCATCGGACGGGGAATGCTGCGTGCGCTGAACACGGGCATGCCGTCACTGGGTGGCAATGGCGCAAGTCACAACACGATGACGGCGAGCCGCCGCCGCGGCCGTCCGCCCAAGGTGCTGGCGGGCGGAAACATGGTGTCGGCGGACCGCCGCTGCATCGTGGATGGATGTACGCGTGAGCAGCGCTCGAAGGGGCTGTGCTCGGCGCACTACCAGGCGGAGCGTCGCAAGCAGCTGTCGGGCGGCAAGCAGGCCTGATTCATGACGCTCGCGGTTCACGCCCACGGCCCTGGGCGAGCCGCATGTGTCACGCCCCCGGCGCTCCCCACACCCCTCGCGTGCGCCAGGGTATTCCAGACGGCAATACCTGTATCACTGTCACTTTCCATGCTCACCGAAGTGACAAGCCAGGCACTACCCGCCCTGCCAGGGATCCGCGGCGGAAGTGGTGGCCTTGAGCAATTCCCAGGCGGCCAGGACGTCCACCACGCGCTCCAGCTCGTTGGGCAGTGAGCGGGCCCGCTGTGACTTCAGGTATTCCTCCGCGAAGGCGCGCAGGCGCATGCCCACGAAGAGGCGTGCCAGCGCCACCTCCGTCTGCCCGCTGAAGTCGATGAAGCGGATGCCGAAGCCGCTGCGGCCCTCGGGCCCGCTGGAGCGCTCCTCGCGGACGATTTCCGCACGCGCCTGCACCGGCGCGGCCCCCGGCTCCAGCGAGAAGCTCACGCCCAGCACCGTGCCCAGCGGCAGGTAGAAGGTGCTCCCCAGGAAGGCCCCGCTGACGCTGACGTTGACGGACGTGAAGCTCGCGGCGAAGCGCCGCCCGCCGTCACCGTCCACCCACACCTCGAAGCGCGTGGCCAGTTGCGCGCGGGGGAACTGCCGGTGCTCGGCTTCACCCTGGTTCATCTCGATGATGGGCGCGGCCGGCCGGCGCGCCTCCAGGGCGCCTCCCACAGGGCGCGGGTCCTTCACCACTTCCGGCGCCTCGGACACCGGCGCGCGAACCGTCACACTGCCCTTCTGGGCGACCTTCCTCTGCATGCGCGACCTCCACCTGCCCCGAACGCTACCGCCTTCCCGCCTGGAAGTTGAATTTCAGGCGGGCCACACACCGGCCGGGTGAGACGCGGCTGCAAGGCTCAGAACATGTGACGGCGCATGCTGATGTTCACCAGCAGGCCGATGCTGAGCATGACGGACAGCATGGAGGAGCCTCCGTAGCTCATCAGCGGGAGGGTGATACCCGTCACCGGGAGCATGCCAATCACCATGCCGATGTTCTCGAACACCTGCCAGAACAGCATGGCCACCACGCCCACCGCGACGAAGGCGCCGAACCTGTCCCGGGCGCTGAAGCCCACCCCCAGGCCGAAGATGAAGATGGCGCCATAGAGTACCAGGAGCAACGCGCACATCACGAAGCCGTGCTCCTCCGCCCACACGGAGAAGATGAAGTCCGTGTGCTGCTCGGGCAGGAAGCGCAGGCCCGTCTGGGTGCCCTCGCGCCAGCCCTTGCCGGAGACGCCGCCCGAGCCCACCGCGATTTTCGACTGCGCCGCATGGTAGCCGCTGCCGCGCAGGTCCGCCTCCGGGTCCAACCACCCGGAGATGCGCTGGCTCTGGTGCTTCTTCAGGTAGTGCCGGACGATGGTGGGCCGCGGCTCCGGCACCTCGCGGATGTAGTCGTTCCAGATGATGATGGCGCCCGCGAGGATGCCCGCCATCAGCGTGGCCACCAGGTACCAGCGCACCTTCCCGAACAGGATGACGGTGAGCGAGGACAGGCCAATCATCAGCGCGGTGCCCAGGTCCGGCTGCACCAGCACCAGCACGAAGGGCACGCCCACCACGACGAGCGGCTTCCACAGCCGCACCAGTCCATAGGACGGCTCGTTGGGCCGGAAGTCGTCGTGGTAGACCTTGGCCAGCATCAGCACCACGCCAATCTTCATGAACTCCGCCGGCTGCAGGCGGAACGGACCGATGACGAACCAGCTCTCGGCGCCCTTGGCGGTGTGGCCGATGACGCGCAGGGCGAGCAGCGCCACGATGTTGGCGACGTAGATGGGCAGCGCCATGCGCTGAATCCAGCGGTAGTCCACCAGGCACACCACCAGCACCGCCAGCATGCCCAGTCCCAGGTACAGCGCCTGGCTGGACCAGACGGGCGCGAGCGGCGGGCGCGAGGCCGAGGCCAGGTTCCAGATGCCCAGCAGGCACACCCCCAGCACGCAGATGATGAGGCCCCAGGGGATGTGGGGCACCATCCGCCGCTCAATCCGGAGTTGCACGTGTCACGTCCTCGTCGTCACCCGGCAGGTTCGCCGGTGGCAGTACGCCCCGCGTCAGCGCCGCCTCGTCGGAACTCGGCGCGCGCGACAGGGACGGCGTGTAGGGCTGGTTGGGACGCGGCGGCGGCGCCGTCGCGTCCTGCTTCTTCAAATCGAAGTACTTCTGGATGACGGCCATGGCCGTGGGCGCCGCGTCCGCGCCGCCGTGGCCGCCGTGCTCGTTGAGCACGACAATCGCCAGCTCGGGCTTGTCCGCCGGGGCGAAGCCCGCGAACCAGGCGTGGTCTCGCTCGAAGAAGCTCATCTGCTGCGTCTTCACGCGCACCGTTCCCAGCCGGGCCACCTGTGCGGTGCCCGTCTTGGCCGCCACCTGCATGTCCTTGTCCCGGATGCCCGCCATGCGCGCGCGGTACGCGGTACCGCCCGCCTCCTGGGCCACCTTCACCAGACCCTCAATCACGGCCTTCCGGTGCGCGGCCGGGATGTCCACCCGGCGAACCACCTCGGGCTTGAACTCCTCCACGACTTCGCCGTCCAGGTTCTCCAGCCGCTGCACCAGCTGCGGCTTGAACAGCGTGCCGCCGTTGGCGATGGCCGCGTACACGAGCGCGAGCTGCAGCGGCGTCACGTTGTCGTCGCCCTGGCCGATGGCGCTGTTGAGCGCCATGCCCTTGGTGTAGCCGCCGGGTGACGCCTTGTCGTGGTACGCGCTGGTCGGCATGATGCCCGGCACCTCGGCCACCACGTCGATGCCCGTGGGGGAGCCCAGGCCCAGCGACTTGCCCATCTCTCCAATCGGGTCCAGGCCGATGGTGTCCGCCACCTTGTAGAACCAGGTGTCGCAGGACGTCTTCATCGCGTTGTAGCCGTCCATGTGCCCGTGGCCGCTGTCCTTGTGGCAGCGCCACACGCGCGCGCCCAGCCGGTAGCCGCCGGGGCACATCACCGACGTCTCCGGGCGGAAGACGCCCGACTTGTACGCGGCCAGCTGGGTGACGACCTTGAACGTGGAGCCCGGGCTGTAGTGCTCGGCCGCCACGCGGTTGATCATCGGCTCCAGGGGGTCCCTGGACAGCAGCGCCATCTGCGCCGGCGTCACGCGGCCGGTGAGCAGGTTGGGGTCGAAGCCCGGCCGGGACACCAGCGCCTTGATGAAGCCGGTGTTGACGTCGATGGCCACCACCGCGCCCGTCACGCCCGGGAAGGCCCGCTCCGCCTCTTCTTGGAGGCGCATGTCGATGGAGAGCACCAGGTTGCTGCCCGCGAGGGGCGGCACCACGGCGTTGTCGCCCAGCTTGATGTTGAGCTCTTCAATCGTCTGGCCGCGCGCGTTCACCACTTCCTTGCGCACGCCGTCCGTGCCGCGCAGCCGCTGCTCGAAGTAGCGCTCCAGCCCGCGCCGGCCGATGTAGTCCCCCAGGGCGTACTTCGCGCCGTCGGCGCCGAGCCGCTCCAGCTCCTCCTGGGTGATTTCATTCATGTAGCCCAGCACGTGCGACAGCACCGTGTTGGTCCGGTAGAAGCGGTGCGGGACGGGCGCCACTTCGACACCGTCGAGGATGTCGCGGCGGGCGGCGAGCCGGTCGTACTCGTCACGCGTGAGGTCCACGCGCACCGGCACCGGCTGGAAGGGCGCATTGCGGCGCCCCATGCGCACCGTGTCCTCCACCTTCTTGCGCTGGTCGGCGTCCCACTGGAGCAGCTCCGCGAGGCGCGGAATCACCTGCTCGAAGCAGTCCGGGCAGAAGGCGGGCGTGACGAAGGCGTCGAAGGACGGACGGCTGTCCACGAGGATGGTGCCGCGCGCGTCCTTGATGACGCCGCGGTCGGCGCGCAGCCGCACCTCCTTCACGAAGTTGGCCACGCTCTTGGCGGAGTACTCCTCGCCCCGGATGATCTGCAGCCGGTAGAGCTGGATGGACAACATGGCCAGGCCCACGGACATGGCGAGGCCCAGCCACAGGAAGCGCCGCTTCAGCTCGCGGCCCGGTGTCGTATTGCCCAGCGTGGGAGGTGTCACCGCAGCAACCCCGTCTGACGTTCCTGGCTCGCCTCGAAGCGGCGCAGCAGGGGAAAGAGCGCCAGCGCCGCGGCCCCCGTCAGCACCACCTGGAGCGGCAGCCCCGACAGCGAGGACGTGCCGCCGTCCTTTACCGTCAGCCACGTGAAGAAGGTGGACAACAGCGAGTGCCCCACGTCCGCGCCCATGGCGAACAGGGCGAAGGACATGGCGCCGCGCACGTCCACGAACGTGGCGACCAGCCGGCCCACCAGGAAGGTGAACACGGCGAGGAACGTGAACAGGCCCGTGGGCTGGCCGCTCATGAGGTCCAACAGGTAGCCCACCGCGAACGCGGAGAAGGCCCCCTCCAGCAGCGTGGCGCGCAGGGCCAGGAACGCCACCAGCACCACGGTGACGTCAATGCGGCCGAGCACCAGGCCCGCCTGCTTCACCACCACCGACTCCAACGTGAGCAACGCCAGCGCGAGGCCCACCGTCACCAGGAACTTCATTTCGACGCGCCCTCCGCGGTGCTGCCCGGCGCCATGGCGCTGTAGGGACTGCCCACCACCAACACCTCTTCCAGCTTGCTCGTATCCACCGCCGGGACGATGTCCGCGCCCTGGAACATGCCGTGCTCCTTCTTCTCCAGGTTCGTCACCTTGCCCACCACCACGCCCGGAGGATAGATGCCGTCCGTGCCCGCGGTGATGATGAGGTCGCCGTCTTCGACGTCCTCGGTGCGCAGCATGTTCTCCAGCTTGAGCGGACCCGCGCCCGTGCCCGACGCCGTGCCCCGCGCCCGCGAGCGCTGCACCCGCACCGCCACCCGGCTCTGCGGGTCCGTCACCAGCGCCACGTCCGCATAGCCGCCCGTGGCGCGGATGACCTGCCCCACGATTCCGTCCGGCGTCACCACGGACATGCCGCGGAACACGCCGTCCTTCTCACCGCTGCTGATGCGCACCGACAGGAGCTTCGCCACCGGATTGACCCCCACCACCCGCGCCGGAATCTCCGGCCCGGACTCCGCCTCCGCGTAGCCGAGCAGCTTGCGCAGCCGCTCGTTCTCCGCGCGGGACTCACCGAGCGACTGCACGGCCGCGCGCAACTGGAGGTTCTCCAACCGCAGCGCGTCATTCTCCTGCCGCACCCCGCGCAGGTCCAGGTACCCGCGCACCGCCGCCACCGAACCCTCGATGGAGGTGGTGAGCACCTGCTGCACGGGTGAGGACACGGCGATGACCGCCCTGTCGATGGGATTGGGGTCCCTGCCCTTCCGCCCGCCCAGCAGGAAGGCGAGCAGCGGGTAGAGCAGCAGGACGCCCACGGTGAGGGGGCGGCGGTACCGCTTGAGGAGCGACAGCAAGGGGCAGTAATCCCTGGGTGGGAGGGTGGAACTGGCGGGGTCGGGGGTGGGCTAAACTCTCTAAATCGCTTGCATTTTCCGGTGCGTTGTCCTAGGCAGTCAAGGCCTTGCGTCGGGGGTGATTGAAGCTCCACCACCCACCGGCCGGGCTACCAACAACACCGCGTCGCGAGTCCTTCCGCACGGCTTTTCTCGGCGCGTTTGCCCCTGAAGTGACGACAATGGACGGTCTGAATCCCCGGAAGGTCTTCTCCCTGGTGTTCATCATCGGCATCGCGGTGGTGTTCACGCTGTCGTTCGGGCCGGGCAGTAGCGGCTTCGGTGGCACCGGCGCGGCGACGACGGCCCCCGGCTCGGTGGCCACGGTGAACGGCAAGGAAATCCCCATGCGCGACTTCGCGACCGCATGGGCCCGGCAGATGAACTTCCTGCGCTCGCAGGGCAGCCCCATCCCGGAATCGGTTGCCCGCCAGTTCGGCATGCACACCCAGGTGCTCGACCGCCTGGTGAACACCGAGCTGCTCGCCCAGGCGGCCGAGCGCCACGGCATCACCGCCTCCGACGACGAGCTGCGCAAGCTCATCCATCAGAACCCGGACTTCCAGAAGGACGGCGTGTTCGACATGGAGCGCTACAAGCAGGTGCTGCGCGACTTCTACCGGAAGACGGCGCCGGACTTCGAGACCGAGCTGCGCCGCCAGCTGGGCGCCCAGAAGATGCTGGACGTGGTGCGCGCCAACGCGGTGGTGTCGGACGACGAGGTCCGCGCCCGCTACGAGAAGCAGGGCAACCAGGCCAAGGTCGTCTTCGCGCGCTTCCTGCCCACCATGTTCGCGGAGAAGGTGCCCGCCCCCACGCCCGCCCAGCTGGCGGAGTGGAAGAAGGCGCACGAGAAGGAGATCAAGGACTACTTCGAGGCCAACCGCTTCGTGTACCAGCAGCCCGAGCGCATCCACGCCCGCCAGGTGCTGGTGAAGCTGGCCCCGGACGCCACCGCCGAGCAGAAGGCCCAGGCCAAGGCGAAGGCCGAGGCGCTGCGCAAGGAGATTGAAGGCGGCAAGGACTTCGCCGCCGTGGCGAAGGAGAGCAGCGAGGACCCGGGCAGCAAGGCGCGCGGTGGAGACCTCGGCTGGGTGGAGCGCGGCAGCTGGGAGCCGGCGCTGGCCGACGCGGCCTTCGCGCTGAAGGCGGGCGAGGTGACGCAGCCGGTGGAGACGAAGTTCGGCGTGCACCTGGTGAAGGTGGAGGAGAAGCAGGCGGCCCAGGACAAGAAGCTGGAGGACGTCTCGGACGAGATTGCCACCACGCTCTACAAGCAGGACCGCGCGAAGGAGCAGGCCCGCGCCGAGGCGGAGAAGGCGCTGGCCTCCGTCAAGGGCGGCAAGACGCTGAAGGAGCTCTTCCCTTCGGAGAAGGAGCAGCCGGCCCTGCTGCGCTTCGAGACGGAGACGCGTCCGGAGGCGGTGGAGACGGACAGCTTCACGGCCGAGGGTGAGGCCGTGCCGCACCTGGGCCCCGCGCCCGAGCTGGTGAAGGCCGTGTTCGCGGTCAGCGCCCCGCAGCCGCTGGACCAGGTCTTCCCGGTGGGCGAGGGCTTCGTGGTGACGCAGGTGGTGGAGCGCCAGAAGCCGGACACCGCCGGCTTCGACAAGCGCAAGGACGAGCTGCGCACCCAGGCCCAGCAGGCCAAGCAGATCGAGCTGACCGAGTCCTTCCTCAAGTCCCTGAAGAAGACGGGCACGGTGGTGACGAACACCGAGGCCATCGACTCCGTGGTGGGCGCGGGCTAGCGCTCGTCCCCGTCACACGTCGAAGCCCACACGAGGGCCGGCCGGAGGGTGCTCCCCTCCCCGGCCCTCTGCCTTTTTCAGCGCGCGGGGAAGTCCGAGGAGCCGGTGTCCGGGGTGGTGGGCACGGCGATGCAGATGCCGTCGCGGCCGCGGGCCTTGGCCGCGTACATGGCGAAGTCCGCGGCGCGGATGAGGTCCAGGGCGGACATGGCGTGGTCCGGGAAGCTGGCCACGCCGACGCTGGCGGTGAGGCGCGCGTCCAGGCCGTGCTCCTGGAGGAAGGGGCGCCCGCGGAAGGCCTCGCAGATGCGCTGGCCGATGAGGGTGGCGCCGTCCAGATCCGTCTCCACCAGCAGCATGGCGAACTCGTCGCCGCCGTAGCGGAAGACGGAGTCCACGTTCTGCCGGCCCAGGGAGATGAGCATGTCGCCCACCTCCTTGAGGGCGGCGCTGCCCATCAGGTGGCCGTGGCTGTCGTTGATGCTCTTGAAGTGGTCCAGGTCCAGGAAGACGAGCGACAGCGGATGACGGAAGCGCGCGGCGCGCTTCACCTCGTGGTCCAGCAGCGCGCGCAGGTGCCGGGCGTTGTAGCAGCCGGTGTGCTCGTCGGTAATCGTCAGCTCCTGCACCCGGCGGAAGTTGCGCGCGTTCTCAATCGCGATGGCGGCGTAGTCCGCGATGGCGGTGAGGGTGGTGAGGTCCTCGTTGGTGAAGGGCGGGTCCGTGGGGCCGTTGACGAGCTCGATGATGCCCAGCACCCGGCCGCGGGCGAGCAGCGGCACCGCGAGGATGGAGCGGGTGTGGAAGGCCGAGGCCTCGTCGAAGCGGGGGGCGAAGCTGGGGTCTCCCCCCACGTCATGGACGAGCCGGGCGACGCCGGAGCTGAAGACGGCGCCGGCGATGCCCTCGCCGGGGTTGAGCTGGAGGCCCTTGAGGACCTCGGCGCCGTCGCCCACCGCGATTTCGAAGTAGAGCTTCCCGCTGCGCTCGTCCTGGAGGATGAGGGACCAGTTGCGGGGCAGCAGCAGGCTGCTGACCTTCTGCATGACGAGCGCGAGCACCTCGCGCAGCTCCAGCGTGGAGGTCAGCGCCTTGGCCATCTCGTTGAAAGCGGCCAGTTGCTCCACCGTCCGCTTCATGGCCGACAGGAGGTCTGCGGGCTTCATCCGTAGAGTCCACTCCGAGGCGCAAGTCTGGTAAGGCCGACCCGAGCCGTAACATGCACTCGAACGCGGAGCAAACGTTGCTGATCCTGGCCTCTGCCTCGCCCCGGCGCCGCGAGCTGCTGTCACAACTGGGGCTCAGTTTCACCGTGTCAGCGGCGGACATCGACGAGACCCCCCGCCCGGGGGAGGCCCCCGAGCCCTACGTGCTGCGTCTGGCCCGGGAGAAGGCCGGGGCGGTGGCCGCCCGCCACCCCGGCGCCTGGGTGCTGGCCGCGGACACCACCGTGGTGCTGGGCCCCGAGCTGCTGGGCAAGCCCCGGGACGCCGAGGAGGCGAAGGCCATGCTCGGCCGCCTCTCCGGCCGCACCCACGAGGTGCACACCGGCGTGGCGCTGGCCGGCCGGCATGCGGAGGGGCTCGTCGTGCGCACCCGCGTGACCTTCCGGGCCCTCACCCCGGGGGAGATTGCCTGGTACGCGGGCACCGGCGAGCCGCTGGACAAGGCGGGCGCCTACGCCGTCCAGGGCAAGGGCGGCTTCCTCGTGGCGGCGGTGGACGGCAGCCCCACCAACGTCATCGGCCTGCCGCTGGGCGAGACCCTGGCGCTGCTGGAGCGCGCCGGGGTGCCGCTGCCGTGGAGGGCCGCGCCGTGAGCGACAGCGTGGCGCAGCGGCTGGCGGCGGTGCGCGAGCGGGTGGCGGCGGCCTGCGCGCGCGCCGGACGGCCGGTGGAGTCGGTGACGCTGGTGGCCGTGTCCAAGCTGAAGCCGGCGGCGCTCATCCGCGAGGCGTACGCGGCGGGCCAGCGCGACTTCGGGGAGAACTACGCGCAGGAGCTGCGGGACAAGGCCGCGGAGCTGGCGGACCTGGAGGGCCTGCGGTGGCACGCCATTGGCCCCTTGCAGACCAACAAGGTGAAGTACGTGGCGCGCGTGGCCAGCTCCTTCCATGCGTTGGACCGGCTGGAGGTGGCGCGCGAGCTGTCCAAGCGGCGCGAGGGTGCGCCGCCCCTGCCCTGCTACGTGGAGGTCAACGTGGGCGGCGAGGCCACCAAGAGCGGCCTCGAGCCCGCGGCACTGGGCACGTTCCTCGCGGAGGCGCGCGCCCTGCCCGGACTCCAGCTGGTGGGGCTGATGTCGCTGCCGCCTCCCACGGACGACGAGGCGCGGGCGCGTGGCTACTTCCAGGCGCTGCGCGAGCTGGCGCGGACGCATGGCCTGCCCGGCCTGTCCATGGGCACCACGCACGACTTCGAGCTGGCCATCCAGGAGGGGGCCAGCGTGGTCCGCGTGGGCACCGCCATCTTCGGCGAGCGGTCCTGACGCCGGAGGGCGCCCGGCGTCACACCTCCTTGAACTTCACCCGGCCCTCGCCGCTGACGGTGACGCGGTACTCGGTGCCGCAGTAGTTGCAGCGCACCTCGTCCTGATCGCCGAACGTGTCGTGCACGGGGTTGTTGGCGTTGCAGTCCGGACAGTCGAACTCCTTGAACTTGCCGCCGGCGGTCGCCTTCAGGTCCTTGTCGTCATCGTCGAAGTCGTAGGTGTTGGCCATGGTGCCTCCTGGCGCTCGGGCGCCGCGAGGGGCGCCGTCTTGCGCCAAGGCTACCAGAGCGGTGTCGGCGGGTGGACACCGTAAGCCGCATGGAGGGCGACCGGGCTCGGGGGCGGAAGAGGCGCCCCGTGGGCCGGGCATGAGAGAGTGTGCCCCCCGTGAGGTTTCCGCAGACCCCCTGTGGAGCGGGCAAGCACCCGTTGAATGCCTGGTCTGCAGGCACGTCAGTGGAAATGCGGCACGGCGGGGACGGTTGGGGGCGGGTCTGGCGGACAGGGTCCAGGCTACTTAACTTCCAAGCGAGGGAGCTCACTCGATGCGTGCGCAGTCCAATTGGGGTTTCGCGGCGGTGCTGGCGGGCCTGGTGTGGTCGGTGACGGCCATGGCCCAGGACACTTCCGCCAATCCGGCCTTCGGCCCCGGTGAGCAATCCCAGTATCGCGTGAAGTACCTCGGCGTGACGGCGGGCACCGCGCAGGTGACGGTGGGCGCGCCCATGAAGCAGTTCGGCGAGGAAGTGTGGCCCATCATCGCCCTGGCGCGCTCGCAGGACGTCATCGGCGTGTGGCCCATCAAGGACAAGTTCGTCTCGTACTGGCAGGCCGGCGTTCAGCGCGTACTGGGCAGTGACTTGCACGCGGACGAGAACGGCAAGCGCCGCCGCCAGCGCATCAAGATGCAGGCGGACGGCAAGGGCGCCCTGGTGGTGAAGCAGAAGGAGGGCGAGCAGCCGCGCGAGTCCACGCGGGAGCTGGAGCTGGGCACGATGGACGTCACGGGTGCCACCTTCGCGCTGCGCAACCGCGAGCTGGAGGTGGGCAGGGACTACGCCTACCCCGTCTTCACGGGCAGCAAGACCTTCACGATGCGCGCGAAGGTGGAAGCGCGCGAGATGATGAACACCGAGCTGGGACCCAGGGAGGTCTTCAAGCTGCGCGTGCAGGCGGAGTTCGGCGGCAGCCTGACGTCGAAGCGGGACATGTTCGTGTACCTCACCACCGACCCCAACCACGTGCCGGTGCGCGTGGAGGCGGAGTTCGCGCTGGGGACGATGGTGGCGGAAATCACCGACTACAAGCCGGGCCGCATCATGGAGCTGGCCCGGGCCGGGAACGACGGGTAGCGCCCGACGGGAGAGGCGAAGGGGACGGATGGGCGGGGCATGGGCGTGGGCAGTGATGGCGGCGATGGCCGCGTCTGCGGACGTGGCGGCAGGGGCCGCTTCGGGGGCGCGGGTGGTGTCGCCCCTGGTGAAGGTTCGTCCGGGTGAAGCGGTGCAGGGACGCCGCGACGCCCGGCTCAGCGTGGCCCGCGGCGAGTGCGAGGCCACGCAGGTGGTGCTGCCCGCGCACGCGGCGCGCCCGAAGGTGGCGGCGCTGTCGCTCACGGGGCCCGGCGCCGCGCTGAAGGCCGCCGTGTGGCGCCAGGTCTTCGTGGACGTGAAGACGCCGTCCAACGGAGAGGGCAAGACGGGCCCGTGGCCGGACGCGCTGGTGCCCGTGGAGGCGCCGATTCAAGCGGCCGACGCGAAGCTGCCCACCGTCCTCTACGTGGAGGTGTGCGCGCCGGAGAAGCAGGCGCCGGGCACGTACAAGGGCGAGCTGCGCGTGAAGACGGAGGGCGAGTCTCCCGCGCCAGTGCCCTTCACGGTGGAGGTGCAGCCCTTCGCGCTGCCGGCCACGCCGTCCCTGCCCACCAGCTTCGGTGTGTCGCTGTACAGCATCGCCCGCGGGCACGGCGTGTCGCCGGAGTCCCCCGAGGCACGGGAGCTCTTGCGCGCCTACGGCCGCGCCCTGCTGGAGCACCGGGTGAGCGCGCACGGCATGAGCATGTCGCCGCCGCCGGTGCGCTTCGACGGTGGCAAGCCGGTGGTGGACTGGCGCGCGTACGACGCGGAGATGGGGCCGTTCCTCGACGGCAGCCTGCTGCCCTCGGGGGCGCGCTTCACCACCGCCGAGGTGCGCGACAACAAGCAGGCCAGCACGGACGCGGAGAAGGCGGCGTACTACCGCACCTTCGTCGATCACTTCCGGAAGAAGGGCTGGCCGGCGCAGCTCTTCTTCTACGCCAAGGACGAGCCGAAGCCGGAGGACGTGCCGCTGGTGCACGCCCAGGCGAAGCGCGTGCGCACCGCCGGAGGCATCCCCGTGCTCGTCACCAGCCCGCTGGATGACGCGCTGCGCGGCGCGACGGACATCCTCACGCCCACCCTCAACTGCTTCTACCCGCGCCCCGGCCCGCAGACGTGCCGCAACGTGGTGGAGGCCCGCACGCTCCGAGGCCGCCTGCCCAAAAGCGCGAAGGTGTGGTGGTACCAGAGCTGCAACTCGCACGGCTGCAACGGCGGCCCGCCCGAGGACGCGGCGGTGGACGCCGCCTACAGCGGCTGGGCCTCCTACATGGTGGACCACCCCGCCCCGCTCAACCGGGCCATGGGCGTGCTGGCCTTCTCCTCCGGCGTGGACGGCGAGCTCTATTTCGACACCGTGTTTGCCTACAACACGAAGAAAGACGTGTGGACGGACGTCTTCGAGTTCGGCGGCAACGGCGACGGCACCCTCTTCTACCCGGGCACACCGGCCCGGCTCGGCACACCGGGCCACCAGCCCGTCATCAGTTTGCGCCTCAAGCATCTGCGAGACGGGCTGGAGGACTACGAGTACCTCCGGCTGCTGACGGCGCTCGGGGATGGTGACTTCGCGCAAGCGGCCGCGCGGAGGCTGGCCCGCTCGGGTTGGGACATCACCCGGGATGCGGGAGAATGGGAAGCGGTCCGTCAGGAAGTCACGGCCCGGCTGCGAAAGCGGTGGGCGGATTCCGAATATGCGAAGCGCTCGGGCCGTCAGACGCCCGACAGCACCCCGTAGTCCCTGTGGAAGGATAAGGATGAGCTCCATGCGCACCCTCCTCGCGGCCTGGCTGTCGCTGTCCACCGCCACCGCCTGGGCCCAGCTGCCGGACGCGGACGCGGACAAGCCCGAGGCCGAGAAGGCCGAAGTGGCGGACAAGGACAAGAAGGTCCCCCTCACCGTGGCGCCCTGCGCGCAGGCGCTGCCCGCGCTGCGCACGCCCATGGCCTTCATGCCCGGCGAGGTGCTCGAGTTCGACCTGGACGCCATGGGCGCCCAGGCCGGGAAGATGACGATGCGCGTCCAGAAGCAGAAGGACGGGCACCTGCCGGTGGAGGTGGAGGCCCAGACGAACTCCTTCTTCTCCAAGGTGCGCCGGGTCCACGGCAATGCCATCACGTACCTCCACCCGCGCACGCTGCGCCCCAAGCGCTACGTCGAGGACACCACGGAGAACGAGCAGCGCCGCAAGGTGGAGGTGGCGTTCGGCGCGAAGGACCGCTCCGTGAAGGTGGACTACCAGGTCGGACAGCGCCCCAAGGGCCAGCTCAACTACACCTACGACAAGGACGGCCTGGACGTGGCCGGCTCCATCTACCTGCTGCGCCAGCTGCCGCTGCAGGAGAACCTCCAGGTGTGCTTCGACGTGTACGGCGTGCGCCGGCTGTGGCGCATGCAGGGCGCGGTGGTGAAGCGCGAGCAGGTGACGACGCCGCTGGGCCAGTTCTACGCCTGGCACATGCAGGGCATGGCCATCCGCCTCGACAGGCCCTCGCAGAAGCGCGAGGTGCACGTGTGGATTTCCGACGACGCCCGCCGCCTGCCCCTGGCCGCCGTGGGCACCCTGGACCTGGGCGCCGTGCGCGCCACCCTCACCTCCGTGTCCCGCCCCGGCGAGAAGCGCCAGGAGGCCGGCGGCGAGGAGAACATGAAGTGGTGAGCCGCTGACGCATCCCGGCTGACTTCCCGCCGCATCCGAAGCCCGGGGCCCCCACGCCCCGGGCTTCTTCATTTTCCGGAAGATGATAACGGTTTGCAAAATCAAAATCGTGGGCGTACGGTGCGCGCCGCTCCGATGACTGCTCGTACATCCCGTTCGCTGTCGCTGCTGCTGTGCGCGCCCCTCCTCCTCTGCGCCGTGCCCGCCCGGGCCGACGAGGACGTCCCCGAGAAGGAGAAGGAAGAGGAAGAACGCCCCAAGCTCGACATGGAGCTGGGCGGCTACGCGGATCTGCAGTTCGCGTACTTCAACTACGGTGAGAACCAGAACCGGGCGCGCGGCTCGCAGCGCGACTCGCGGCTGGCGTTCGACACCACGCGGCTGGTGCTGGCAATGGAGGCGGGCCTGCCCGAGTACGGGCTGGAGGCCGAGGCGGAGGTGGAGTTCGAGCACGCGGGCACCGGCGCCGCGGTGGAGTTGGAGTACGAGGAGTTCGGCGAGTACGAGCTGGAGGTGGACAAGGGCGGCGAGGTGCTCATCGAAGAGCTGTACCTCTCCAAGAAGCTGGGCCGCCACGCGTCGCTCACCGTGGGCCGCTTCTACGTCGCGGTGGGCACGCTGAGTGAGTACTACCGCCCCACGGACTACCTGGCCACGGTGCGTGACGAGGCCGAGACGCTCATCATCCCCAACACCTGGGACGAGATGGGCGTGCAGCTCCAGTGGAAGGCGCCCTGGGGCCTGCGCCTCACCGGGCAGTTGGTGAACGGGCTGGACTCCACGGGCTTCAGCTCGCAGCTGTGGGTGGTGGCCGGGCACCAGCGCCGCTTCGAGGTGGCACGGGCGTCGGACCTGGCGCTGGTGGGCCGCGCGGACGTCGTGCGTTTCGAGGGCTTCAGCTTCGGCGCATCCGGTTACTACGGCAACACCACGCGCAACCGCCCCAAGCCGGACCTCATCCAGCAGTGCGAGGGCGCGGACGAGAACACGGTGGCGCCGTGCGGCTACGTGTCCGCGCCGCTGCTCATCCTCGACGCGCACCTGTCCGTGCAGAAGGGCCGCTGGCGCGCGAAGGCGCTGGTGCTGTGGGGCCACCTGGACAACGCGGAGCAGGTGTCCCAGCGCAACGCGCGCCTGTCCAACCTGCTGGGCGTGCTGCGCACCCCGGTGTCCGACAACGCGCTGGCCGTCTGGGGCGAGCTGGGCTTCGACGTGGCGCCGTCGCTGGGCCTGGACGACGCGCACCAGCTCTTCCCCTTCGTCCGCGTGGACTACGCGGACACCGAGTTCCACCCGCGCTCCGAGCTGTTCGACAACCCGCGCTTCCGCCGCACCGTCTACACGGTGGGCACGGCCTACACGCTCGCGGGCATTGCCTTCGCGAAGCTCGACTTCGCCCACCGCCGCCTCGGCGCCGCCACGTTCCGGCCGGAGAACACGCTGCGCTTCTCCACCGGCTTCTCCTACTGACACTCCCCGCAAGGAAGAACCCCATGACCCGCTTCCACCTCACCCTCCGTCTCGCGCTGGCCCCCGTGCTCGCGTCCGGCGCGCTGCTGCTCGGCGCCTGCAACACCGACGACTGCTGCTCCAACCCCACGCCGGAGACGGTGGACTCGGCGGTCATCAGCACCTTCGTGGACCAGGTGGTGGTGCCCACCTACCAGGACCTCGCCACCCGCCTGGCCACGCTGGACGCGGCCGCCCGGGCCCTGCAGGCCGACCCCAGCGAGGCGCGCCTGGAGACGGCGAAGAACGCGTGGTTCGCGGCGCGCGCGCCGTGGGAGGAGAGCGAGGCGTTCCTCTTCGGCCCGGTGGACAGCTACGGCTTCGACCCGGCGCTGGACAGCTGGCCGGTGAACCGGACGGACCTGGACGCGGTGCTCGCCAGCGGTGACGCGCTGACGCCCGAGTACGTCCGCAACCTGCAGGAGACGCAGAAGGGCTTCCACACGGTGGAGTACCTGCTCTTCGGCGAGGGCGGCGCGAAGAAGGCCAGCGAGTTCAACGCGCGCCAGTTCGAGTACCTCACCGCCATCACCGCGGAGATGAAGTCCATCTCCTCGTCGCTGTCGGACGCGTGGACGAAGGGCTACGACGGCCGCCCGCCGTACCGGGACACGCTGGCCAACGCGGGGCAGTCCGGCAACACGGCGTATCCGTCCACGCAGGCGGCGGCCCAGGAGATGGTGGGCGGCATCATCAACATCCTGGACGAGGTCGCCAACGGGAAGATTGCCGACCCGTACGACGCGAAGGACCCGAACCTGGTGGAGAGCCAGTTCGCGTACAACTCGCTGAGCGACTTCAGCAACAACCTCGACAGCGTGCGGCACGCGTACCGCGGCTTCGCGAACTCGGTGACGACGGCGCAGCACTCGCTGCGGACCGTCGTCGGGACGGACTCGGCGCTGGACAAGCGCATCATCGCCGAGCTGGACGCGGCCCAGGATGCGCTCGCCCGGGTTCCCGAGCCCTTCCGCGACTCCATTTCCAACCCGGCGTCCGCGGACGAAATCGAGGCCGCGCAGGCCGCCATCCGCAAGCTCCAGGCCACCTTCGAGTCGGAAGTGCTGCCGCTGGTGACTCGCTGAAGCAGGGCCGTTGGGAGTAAAGGGGGGAAGCCATGCGACGTCCATTGATGCTGGGAGCGCTGCTGCTGTGGACCACGGGCTGCGGGGAGGAGGCGCCGGGAGCGCCGTCCGAGCCGCCGCGCGCGGGAGGAGCGACCACCATCGATGACCGCACGTCGCTGGCCTTCGCCCAGCCCGCGCCCAACCTGCTGCCCGAGGACCAGGAGCGGCACCGGTTGGGCGACGCGGCCTTCGAGGCGGTGTTCGTGCCAGGCCCCGCGCCCATCAATCCGGGGTTGGGGCCCACCTACAACAACACGTCCTGCAACGGCTGCCACCTGCGCAACGGGCGCGGCATGCCGGTGATGGGCTCGGGCCCGCAGCGCACGCAGCTGCTCGTGCGCGTGAGCCTCCCGGACGGCACGCCGGACCACCCCAACGGCGCGGTGCCGGTGCCGGGCTTCGGCTTCCAGGTGCAGGACCAGGCCAACTACGGTGTGCAGCCCGAGGCCGCCGTCGCGCTCGCATGGGTGGAGACGCAGGGGCACTACGCGGATGGAACTGCGTACTCGCTGCGCGCGCCGCGGGTGAGCATCTCCCCGAGGGACGGCTCCACCCTCCCCGAGCGCCTGCTGACGTCGCTGCGGCTGCCCCCGCCCGTGTTCGGACTGGGCCTGCTGGAGGCGGTGGACGTGTCCACGCTGCGGGCGCTCGCCGACCCGGATGACCGGAACGGGGACGGCGTCTCCGGCCGGCTGAACGAGGTCTGGGACGTGGCGGCCCGTGCGCTGGCGCCCGGACGCTTCGGTTGGAAGGCGAACAGCCCGCACCTCGCGCAGCAGTCCGCCGAGGCGTACGTCAACGACATGGGGGTGACCAATCCCCTCTTCCCCGAGCCGGACGGCACGCACGAGATTTCGCGCGACACGCTGGACGCGGCCGTCTTCTACGCCCAGTCGCTGGGTGTGCCGGCACGCACGGCGCTGGACGACGCGGAGGTGCGGCGCGGCGAGGGGCTCTTCAAGACGCTGGGCTGCGAGCAGTGCCACCGCGAGATGCTGGAGACGGGCACGCACGCGGTGACCGAATTGGAGCACCAGCGCATCCACCCGTACACGGACCTGCTGCTCCACGATTTGGGCCCGGCGCTCGCGGATGGACGGCCGGACGGCGCGGCCTCGGGCGCGGAGTGGCGCACGCCCGCGCTGTGGGGACTGGGACTGACACAAACCGTGTTGCCCTACGCGGCGTTCCTGCACGACGGCCGGGCTCGCACGCTGGAGGAGGCCATCCTCTGGCACGGCGGCGAGGCGGAGACGTCGCGCGAGGGCTTCCGCGTGCGGTCCGCCGTGGACCGCGCGGCGCTGGTGGCGTTCCTCCGCTCGCTCTGACGAACGCGCGCGGGGGCGGCCGGAAAATTGACGGGGTGCTACCGGCCTGTAGCGTCATGGGCATGCCCCCTCCGGCCCTCGCCCTCGCCGCCTCCGCGCAACCGCGCCGCGCCGACCCGGTCCGCGCGGCCATGGAGCGCCTGGCCCATTCCCTCCCCGCCCGCACGGACGCGAAGGTCCTCGTGGACCTGCTGGAGGACGACCTGCGCGAGGGGCTCGATGCGCTCGGGGACGTGGGCACCCACTTCACCGAGCTGTTGGACACGCTGCGCACCGAGGAATTGTCCCCGGTGACGCTGCTGGATGCGGGCGAGGACCTCCGCGTCCTCCAGCGGGTGGAGTACCTGCACCACGTCATCGTCCAGCTCCGCAAGCGCCTGTCCCAGGCCGCGGCCATGCAGCGCCAGGGCTACGTGCCCACGCGCCTGCGCTGAGGCCGCCACGCGCGAGGGCACGGGCCCTCCTTCCGTCAGATGCTGGGCGGAACCCCCGTCCCGCCGGGCGAGGTCGCCGGCGCCGCGGGTGCCGCCGGGGCCGCGGTGCTGGTGCTCGCACCGGGTGTCACGTTGCCCGGCGCAGGCGTGGCCGGAAGCGGCGTGGCCGGGGCGGCGGTGAGCGGCGCGGGCGTCCCGAGCAGCGGCGGCGCCTGGCCGGCGGTGAGCGGCGCGGGTGAGCCCAGCAGCGCGGACGGAGGCGTCGCCGTGTCCGAGTTCAGCGGCGGCGGCGTCGCGATGATGCCCGTGCTCGACTGGGCCGTCCCGAGGAACGCGTCGAAGGTGCCGGGCGTCACCGACTGCACCGAGAAGAAGCCCAGCGTGGACACCCCGCCCGGTGCGGTGGTGAAGGCGCTCGTCGCCGGGCCGAAGCCCGACGCCGACCCCGGCGGCGCCGTCCCTGGCACCACCGCGCCTTCCGCGGCCGGCTGCGAGCCCGGCGCGGGCGTGCCCGGCAGGGAGCCCGAGATGTTCACCGGCGGATTCGGCGCTCCCGTAACGGGGAACGTGCCGCTCGTCACGTCCGGCGTCACCGGAAGCCCGGGGACTTCAGAGCCCGGCAGCGACGGCCCCACCGTGGAGCCGGGCGGCGTCACCAGCGCGCCACCCGCCACGCCCGCCACCGACGGCTGCCCCGTCCCGCCCAGCGCGCCGGAGCCCTCCGCGGGCGCCGGAGTCGTCGCCGTCACCGGCCCGCCCACCACCCCGCTTTCCGCATTGGGCAGGGGCGCCCCCGTCGTCGTCGTCCCGCCACCGGCCACGCTCGTCCCCAGGCCCGTCCCCGTGCCCATGGCGCCGCCTTCCAGCGTCGACCCGGTGCCCTCGGTGCCCGTCCCCGAGCCCCCGGTACCGGTGGTGGCCCCGCCCACCGTCACGATGCCGCCGCCCTCGGTGGCGACGATGTCCCGGCCGCCACCCGCCACGCCTACGTCCGTCGCGGCCCCGGGCGTCGTCTCCGGGCTGCCACCGCGCGCCGTGGCGAAGTCCGTCGAAGAGGTGCCGCTCCCGCCCACGCCCGTCGTGGGCGCGGGAGCAGGCTCGGGCGAGCCGGTGAGCGGCGCGCCGAGAATGGTGGTGGGCGGCGTGGGCGTCAGCATGCCCCAGTCCGCCGGCGGGTTCCCCGTGGTCTCCACCACCGCCTGCGAGGGCACGGACGCGCCGTCCACGGAGATGGCCACGTCCTCGAGTACGAACTGGATGAAGCCGCGCGGCTCCAGCGACGCGGGCAGGTTCCACACCAGCACCACCAGCTCCGAGTCCCCGAAGCGCGCCTGCCGCAGCAGCCGGTGCGTGTCGTCATCCGCGTACGTGCCCGCGTCCAGCGCCGCCGCGTGCACGAAGGCCGCGTCGGTGAGGAGCTGCCCGTTGCGCCACACGCTGCCCACGCCCCACACGGCCGCCGCCGCATGCGTGCGCGTCATCGCCGCCCAGCCCAGCCCGCTGTCGCCGTAGAGCGGCACGTCCAGCAGCACCCCGCCGCCAATGGCGTGCGGCGGCGGGCGGGGAAGCGGGCCCGAGGCGGCCTGCCCCCTCACCTGGGGAGGCGGGAAGCCGGGCCGGGTCAGCTCCACCCGGTACTCCACCCCGCCCAGCCGGAAGGTGGCCGACAGCTGCCCCTTGTCGCCGTACGTGGCACCGGGCAGGGACACCCTGTCTTCCACGGACAGGGAGGCGCTACCCGTGCCGCTCTCGGCCAGGTCGGTGAAGGGCAGTGGGCCTTGGATGAAGAAGCCGTCCGGCTGCTCGGTCCTCGCGCTGGCCTCTCGGCCCTCGAACGTGAACCCGCCTGGCGTGGCAGCCAGGAAACCGGACAGTAGAAACGTGGAGAAGAAGGGTCCCGCCATCGACGCTGCCTCCTTGTCTCACAAGGTAGGCAGCGGAGCGGGGAACGACAGTCCCCTCTCCTGAAGGCTAGATGAGACCCCGGGCGCGGCGGATCTGCTCGACCGTCTTGTTGTACTCGATGTCGAAGGCGCTGGTGCCCTCCTGCAGGTGCTTCAGCCGGGAGCGGGCCTCCTTGTCGATTTCGTCGTCCACGTCCAGGTGCCGCTTCATCACCGCGAAGATCTTCTGACGCAGCACGTTGTCGGCGGCGTATACCTCTTCGACGTTCCGGCTGATGAGCAGGAACTCAATCATCTGGTTGATGACGTACTCGATGCCCTCGTCGCCCATCTTGAAGCCGCGAACGTCCGCCATCTCGCGCTTCACCTGGTTGAACTTCGAGTAGTCATATCCGCGACGCTCCAGCGCCTCACGCGTCGCCTGGTTCACACGTTCCTCGTTGGCGAGGTACTCGCGCATGATGGCCGACAGGTCCATCTCGGCGTCAGCCACGCGCATCGGCTCCACCTCGATGTCCCCGTCCTGCATGAGCTGCTGAATTCCCTCGCGCGAGATGATCGGGATCACCTTCGGATACAGCCTCATGTCGGTCCCTCGCCCTCTCTAAAACATGCTCGGAATCGTGAACCGCTATAAATCAGCGCCGAGCCCAGTCGCAATGAAAAACCCCGGGAACTTCGCGGTTCCAGCGCGCTTCCCCCTCGGTTCTGCAGCGGAAATTAATCACGCCGCACCGGGTGGCGACCCTCCCTGCGATTTTTCGTTCACCGGTTCGCTGGCGTCGTCCAGGGACGCCTGACGTACCGGGTCCTCCTCATCCTCCTCTGGATGCCCGTGGAGGCCGGCGTGGACGCGCTCGGCCACGGCGGGCCCCACCACCTCCGCCAATTCCTCGATGGTGGCGTCACCCACCCGTTTGAGCGAACCGAAGTGGCGCAGCAACATCTTCCGCCGCGCCTCCCCCACCCCGGGAATGTCCTCCAGCGCCGAGCGCACCCGGCTCTTTCGCAGCACCTGCTTCTGGAAGGTGATTGCAAAGCGGTGCGCCTCGTCCCGCATTCGCGTGAGCATGAACATCTCCGCGGAGTTCTGCTGGAGGACGATGGGGTCTTTACGCCCCACCACGAAGACGCGCTCGGGGCTCTTCGCGCTCTCCGCGTCCCGGTCGAAGACCTCCAGATCGCGGCTCTTGGCGAGGCCCACCACGTCCACCGTGTCCACGCCCAGGTCCTTCATGGCCGCGTGGGCGCTGGCGAGCTGGCCCTTGCCACCGTCGATGACGAGCAGATCCGGCAGATCGTTGTCCTCCTGCCCCCGCTTGAGCCGGCGCGTCACCACTTCGTACATGCTGGCGAAGTCGTCCTGCTTGTCCAGCGTCTTGATCTTGTATTTGCGGTAGCGCGACTTGTCCGTCTCGCCGTCCGTCACCGCCACCTGTGAGGCGACAATCGCCGAGCCCTGGAAGTGCGAGATGTCGAAGCACTCCATGCGGCGCGGGAAGTTGCGCAGGCCCAGCCGCTGCTGGAGGCGGGAGAGCACGCCGTCCGTCTCGTCCTTGGTGCGGCGGCGCTCGAGGAAGGCCTGCTCGGCGTTCTTCACCGCCATCAGCACCAGGTCGTGCTTCTCGCCGCGCTTGGGCACCACCAGCCGGACGCGCTCGCCCTTGCGCTCGGTGAGCAGCGCCTCGAGCCCTTCGGTGCCGTCGTCGGGCTCCAGCGGCAGCAGCACCTCCTCCGGCACGAAGCTGCCGTGGTCGTAGTAGAGGTTGACGAACGAGGAGAGCAGCTCCGCGTCGGGGAACTCCTGGCTGCCGAAGGGGAAGGCCTGACCGCCGTTGAGGCGGCCCTGCCGCACCCAGAGGACGTAGAACAGGATGCGGTCCCCCTCGCGGTGGAGGGCGAACACGTCCTGGTCCTTGAAGTCGGTGGTGGCCACCTTCTGCCGCTCCAGGCTGCGCTCAATCGCGTTCAGCTGGTCTCTCAGGCGCGCGGCCTCCTCGAACTTCAGCTCCTGGGAGGCGCGCTTCATGCGCAGGCGCAGGCCCTCCACCAGCTCGCTGGCCTTGCCCTCGAGGAACATCGTCACCTCGTCCACGCTGCGGCGGTAGTCCTCCTCGGGGACGGGGTGCACGCACGGCGCGGGGCAGCGGCCAATCTGAAACAGCAGGCAGGGCCGTTTGCGATTGGCCAGCACGTGGTCCGTGCAGGTGCGCAGCCGGAAGTAGCGGTTGATGATGCGCAGCGTCTCGCGGATGGCGCCCGCGCTGGAGTACGGGCCGAAGTAGCGCGCGCCGTCCTTCTCGTACTTGCGCACCACCTCCAGGCGTGGGTACGCCTGCGTCCTGTCGAGCCTCAAGGAGATGAACTGCTTGTCGTCCTTGAGCAGCACGTTGAAGCGCGGCTTGTGCTTCTTGATCAGCTCGTTCTCGAGGAGCAGCGCCTCCTTCTCGTTGTTGACGAGCACCGTCTCCAGGTCGCCCAGCAGCTGATCCAACAGCGACACGAAGACGCGCGTGTCCCCGGTGCGCGTGAAGTACGAGCGCACGCGGCTGCGCAGGTTCACCGCCTTGCCCACGTAGATGATCTGCCCCCGGCGGTCCTTCATCAGGTACACGCCGGGCTCGGTGGGAAGGGCGTCCAGCTTCTCTTGAAGCTTCACGTCCATGTTCGCGCGGTCTCCCGAAGACTACCGACGGCCCCGTGCCCGCGCCCCCGAACCACCGCCTCCGCGCCCCCGGCCCTTGCCGCGGCCCCGCCCAGGCTCGTCCTCCGCCTTCTTCGCGGGAGCCTTCAGCAGCGAGCGCGAGGCGGGCTTGAGCCCCAGGTCCATGTCCTTGAGGAGCTGCACCCTGTCGCGGTACTCGGCGGCCTTCTCGAACTGCATCTCGTCCGCGGCGGCGAGCATGTCCTTGGTGAACTCCGCGATGAGCCGCTTGATCTCCTTGGGCTGGAGCAGGTCGTCCTCGCCCTCGGCGGCCATGGGCAGGGCGCCCGCGTCCCCCGCGTCGTAGGCACCGTGCTCGGACAGGTCGGTGATGTTGCTCTTCACGGAGCGCGGGGTGATGCCGTGCTCCTGGTTATGCTTCCTCTGGATGTCGCGGCGGCGCGTCGTCTCGTCGAGCGCCTTCTTCATGGAGTCGGTGATGCTGTCCGAATACATGATGACGCGGCCGTGGAGGTTACGGGCCGCGCGGCCGATGGTCTGGATGAGCGACACGTGGCTGCGCAGGAAGCCCTCCTTGTCCGCGTCGAGGATGGCCACCAGCGACACCTCGGGGATGTCCAGGCCCTCGCGCAGCAGGTTGATGCCCACCAGCACGTCGAACTCGCCTTTGCGCAAGTCCCGGATGATGGCCATGCGTTCAATCGCGTCGATGTCCGAGTGCAGGTAGCGCACGCGCACGCCCACGTCGGCGTAGTACTCGGTGAGGTCCTCCGCCATGCGCTTGGTGAGCGTCGTCACCAGGACGCGCTCCTTGCGGGCCACGCGCAGGCGCACCTCTTCCAGCAGGTCGTCCACCTGGTTGCCCACGGGACGCGTCTCCACCTCGGGGTCCGTCAGGCCGGTGGGGCGGATGATCTGCTCCACCACCACGCCGTGGGACTTCTGCAGCTCGTACTCGGACGGCGTCGCGGAGACGAAGAGGACCTGGGGCACCAGCTCCTCGAACTCGCCGAACTTCAGCGGGCGGTTGTCGAGGGCGCTGGGCATGCGGAAGCCGAAGCTGACCAGCGTCTCCTTGCGCGCGCGGTCTCCCCGGTACATGGCGCCAATCTGCGGCACCGTCTGGTGGCTCTCGTCGATGAAGACCATCAGGTTGCGCGGGAAGTAGTCGATGAGGCACGGGGGCGGCTCACCCGGGGCGCGGCCGGAGAAGTGGCGCGAGTAGTTCTCGATGCCGCTGCAGTAGCCGACCTGTTCGATCATCTCGAGGTCGAACATGGTGCGCTGCTCCAGCCGCTGCGCCTCCAGCAGCTTGCCGTCGCGCTTGAAGGCCTGGAGCTGCTCGGACAGCTCGTCGCGGATGGTCGTCAGGGCGCGCTTGCGCACCTCCTCCCCGGCCACGTAGTGGCTCGCGGGGAAGATGACGATTTTGTCCAGCGCGCCAATCGTCACGCCGCGCAGCGGGTCGAACTCGGTGATCTTCTCCACCTCGTCGCCGAAGAAGGAGATGCGCACGGCGCGCTCCTCCTCGTATGCGGGGAACACCTCGACGGTGTCGCCGCGCGCGCGGAAGGTGCCGCGGTGGAAGTCGAGGTCATTGCGCTCGTACTGGGCTTCCACCAGCCGGCGCATGAAGGTGTCGCGGCCCATCTCCTCGCCGACGCCGGCGCGCACCGCCAGGTCCACGTAGCTGCGGGCCGCGCCGAGGCCGTAGATGCAGGACACGGAGGCGACGATGATGACGTCGTCGCGCGTGCGCAGCGAGTGGGTGGCCGAGTGGCGCATCCGCTCGATGTTGTCGTTGATGGACGAGTCCTTCTCGATGAAGGTGTCCGTCGACGGGACGTAGGCCTCGGGCTGGTAGTAGTCGTAGTACGAGACGAAGTACTCGACGGCGTTGTTCGGGAAGAGCGTCTTGAACTCGCCGTAGAGCTGGGCGGCCAGGGTCTTGTTGTGCGCGATGACCAGCGACGGGCGCTTCACGTTGGCGATGACGTTCGCCATGGTGAAGGTCTTGCCCGAACCCGTGACGCCCAGGAGGGTCTGGTAGCGGTCGCCCCGTAGGACGCCCTCCGTGAGTTCTCCAATGGCCCGCGGCTGGTCGCCCTCGGGCTTGTGGTCACTGACGAGCTGGAAGTCCGGCATGGCCGTGAGGTTTAACACCCCACGGAGGGGAAGGCCGCTGGTTCGTGCCTGCCCGTCGGTCGGACGACGGAGCGCGTGCCTACTTCAAGGCGCCCGCCTTCAACGCCTCCAGGGACTCCAGGCGGGCGGCCTCGAACTCGTCACCCTTGTTCCAGCGCGGCATGTCCGGAGCCCGGGCCACATTGGCGCCCAGGAGGAAGAAGAGGCGCACGTCCTCCACCGCGCCGGTGAGGTCCCACTCCGGGCGCAGCTCGTCGGAGGGCTGGTGGTAGTGCTTCGCCTCCCACGCCTCGCGCTGCTGCTTGCCCCAGCCCTCCGGCCGCCCCACGAAGTCCATGCCGCTGCCGAAGTACGCGGCGGGGATGCCCTGCTTCGCGAAGTTGAACTGGTCCGAGCGGTAGAAGAAGCCGCGGTCGGACAACTGGTCCGCCTTCACCACCCGGCCCTGCGTCTTCGCCAGACCGGTGATGGTGGCGTCCAGGCTGGACTTGCCCAGGCCGATGACGGTGAGGTCCTTGGTGCGGCCGTGGATGTTGGCACCGTCGATGTTGATGTTGGCGGCGACGCGGCCGGCCGGCACGGGCGGATGCTCGGCGAGGTACTGCGAGCCCAGCAGGCCCTGCTCCTCCGCGGCCACGGCGGCGAAGAGGATGGAGCGGCGCGGAGGCTGCGGCAGCTCGCGGAAGGCCTTCGCCACCGACAGCATCGCCGCCACGCCGGCCGCGTTGTCGAGCGCGCCGTTGTAGATGGTGTCCTCGCCCGCCTTCCCGCCCTCCTTCATGCCCAGGTGGTCATGGTGCGCGCTGTAGAGCACCACCTCCCGGGCCAGCTTCGCGTCGCTGCCGGGCAGCATCGCCAGCACGTTGGCGGTGGGCCGGCGGCGCACCTCGCTGGTGAAGCGCGCGGACACCTGCATGCCCAGCGGCACCGGCTGGAAGTCCCGCTTCTGCGCGGCGGCCCGGAGCGCATCCAGGTCCTTTCCGGCGAGCTGGAGCACGCGGCGCGTGGCGGCCTCGGTGGTCCACGCCTTGATCTGCGTGCGCGGGCCTGCGGTGGCGGGCAACTCGAACTGCTCGCCCGTCCACGACGACTGCACCACCTGCCACGGGTAGCCCGCGCTGGGCGTGGTGTGGATGATGATGGCGCCCGCCGCGCCCACCTTGGCGGCCTGCTCGTACTTGTAATCCCAGCGGCCGTACCAGAGCCGCGTGCGACCGGCGAAGAGCTTGGGGTCGTCCTCGGGGTCGTTGTTGAGGATGAGCAGCGTCTTGCCGCGCAGGTCCATCCCCTTGAAGTCGTCCCACTCGTACTCGGGGGCCTGGATGCCGTAGCCCACGAAGACGAGCTCGGAGTCCTCCAGCTTCGCCTCGGGCGCCTGCACGCCGGAGACGGCGATGAAGTCCTCGTGGAACTCGAGCTCCGCCGTGCCCTGCGGCGCGCGGAACGTCAGGCCCTTCGGGTGGCTGGTGATGCCCACCAGGTCGAACTGCTGGAAGTACGAGCCATCCGTGCCCGCCGGCTGAAGGCCCAACGCCTCGAACTGCGCGGCGATGTACGCCTGCGCCAGCGCGTCGCCCCGGGTGCCGGGGCCCCGGCCCTCGAGCAAGTCGTGGGAGAGGAAGCGCACGTGCGCGCGCAGCACGTCCGGGACGATGACCGCCGAAGCGGCCTTCTCCGCGGGAGTGACGAGCGGCATGCGCTGCGCGAGCGCGGGGACGGCACAGAGGGCGAGGAGCAGGGACACCAGGTGCTTCATGGTGCCCGGAGCCCTAACACGAAGCTCCGGGACCATGCAGCAGCCGCGTCACCCCTGCGCCGGGGCCACCTTCCACGTCGTCCCAGCAGGCGTGTCCATGATTTCCACGCCCTTCTCCTTCAGCGCGCCGCGCACCCGGTCCGCCGCCGCGAAGTCCTTCGCGGCACGGGCGGCGGTCCGCTCGCCGAGCAGGCGCTCGACTTCCGCCACGTCGATGCCGCGCTCGCGCACGGCCCTGTCGCGACGGCGCAACAGCCACGGGCCCGCGTCATCCTCGAAGATGCCGAGGATGCCGGACACCCGGCGCACGTCCTCGCGCAGGGCCTGGAGCGTGCGCCCCATCAGCGCCTTGTCCTTGACCGGCGGCTTGTCGACCAGTTCGTTCATCAGCACGAAGAGGCCGGACAGCGCACCGAGCGCCCCCGCGCTGTTGAAGTCGTCGTCCATGGCGGACTCGAACTCGGCGAAGTAACGGTGCGGCTCGCCGTGGAGCGGCCCCTTGCCGAAGTCCTTGCCCGCCACCCGGTCGTCCACCTTGCGCAGCGTCTCGTAGAAGTACTCCAGGCGCGCTTCCGCATCCGCCAGCGCCTTGTCGGCGAAGTTCAGCGGGTGGCGGTAGTGCGTGGAGAGGAAGAAGAAGCGCAGGGCCTCCGCGTCCACCTTGGCCAGGGCGTCGCGCAGGCGCACCACGTTGCCCAGCGACTTGGACATCTTCGCGCCTTCGAGGTCCAGGAAGCCGCAGTGCATCCAGTACTTGGCGAACGGCTTGCGGTTGGCGGACTCGCTCTGGGCAATCTCGTTCTCGTGGTGGGGGAAGATGAGGTCCAGCGCCCCGCCATGGATGTCGAACGTCTCGCCCAGGTACTTCGCGCTCATCGCCGAGCACTCGATGTGCCAGCCCGGCCGGCCCGGTCCCCAGGGACTGTCCCACGCGGGCTCGCCCGGCTTGTCGCCCTTCCACAGCGCGAAGTCCAGCGGCTCGTGCTTCTGCTCGCCCGGCTGGACGCGCTCGCCCACGCACAGCTCGTCCAGGTTACGCTTGGAGAGCTTCGCGTAGTCCGGGTCGCTCTTCACCGAGAAGTACACGTCGCCCTGGGACGCGTACGCGTGGCCGTTGTCGACGAGCTTCTGGATGATGCCGATGATTTCGGGGATGTGCTCGCTCACCTTCGGCGAGACGTCCGGCTCCAGCAGGTGCAGGCCCCGCGCGTCCTCGCGGAAGATCTCCACGTAGCGGTTCGACAGTTCCACCGCCGTCTCGCCCGTCTCCGCGGCGGCCTTGATGATCTTGTCGTCCACGTCGGTGTAGTTGCGGACGTAGCGCACCTTGAACCCCCGGTGGCGGAGGTACCGCACCACCACGTCGAAGGAGGTGAAGGTGCGCGCGTTGCCGATGTGGATGTAACTATAGGTCGTAGGACCACACACATAGACCCCAACCTCGCCAGGGGTGGCGGGCTCCAGCAGCTCCTTCTGCATGGTCATCGTGTTGAAGAGCCGGATGGCTGGCGGGGTCACGTGCGGCAATCCTCCTGTGTCCGTAGTCGTGGGTGTGGCCGTCACTCTAGGATCGCGGTCCCCACACAGGCCAGCATTCACCGGGGATTCGCGGGTTTTGGGCAGCGGAGAGCAGTAGCGTTCACTGCTGCCGGGAAACTTCGGATGCTTGGAACGGACAACGCTTCACGCCGCCCCCAATCAGGGAGAATGGCCGTATGGCTCCACCCAATCCCAAGCGCCCGCCCCGCCCTCCCCGCCCGCCGGGTACGCAGGCGCCGAAGGACTCCGACGTGGAGCTGCCCTTCGATGATGACGAAGTCGACCCCCTGAGGGCTGACGACCCGCGCCCGCAGCGCGTGCCCCAGTATCCCGCCGGCTCGCGCCGCAGCCGCCGCCAGGGCAGCGGGCGCGAGAGCCATGACCGGGAGCTGGCCCCACGGTTCGACTGGGCGCACGAGTACTCGGACCCCGGCCATCCGCCCGCCTTCCTGTACGTCGAGCGAGGGCCCGGCATCGGCCAGCTCGTGCCCGTGAAGCAGGGCCCGCTGGTGATGGGGCGCTCGTCCTCGTCGGAGCTGCGCCTGCAGCACCCGTCCATCAGCCGGCGCCATGCGCAGCTCACGCGGCGCGCGGACCGCTTCTTCCTGAAAGACCTCAGCAGCCAGAACGGCACCTTCCTCAACAGGAACCGAGTCACCTCCGAGGTGGAAGTGATGCCGGGTGACGAGATTTCCATGGGCAACGCGCTGCTGCGGCTGCGCGGCCCGGGCGGCACGCCCGCCCTGGGCGTTCCCATCGTCACCGCCACCAACACCCTCCCGGACGGAGGCAAGAAGAAGGGCATCGGCACCCTCGGCATCGCGCTCATCGCGGCGGCAGTGGGCTCGGCCGTGGCGGCGCTCGTCACCGTCATCGCGGTGAACTTCGGAGGCAGCGACGCGGACCTTCCTCCCGCGGCCGGGGGTGGCGCGAATCCCTCGACGCCCGTCACGCAATTGGCCTCCATGGAGGGGCGGCCGGAGGCCACGGGCACGGAGTTCCAGGCGAAGCGCGGCTCAGACGCCCACTCCGGAGCCCCGGCGGCGGGCCCCGTCGTGCAGGCGTCCGGAGCGCAGGCTCCAGCGTCCGGCGAGGCACCGCGAAACGGCACGCCCGAGGCCCTGGTGGCGGCCGGCGAGGCACCGGGAAGCGCCGCAGCCGGGACCCAGGCCGCGGCGACTGGCGAGGCACCTCGAAGCGCTGCCTCCGGTGCGGAGGGAACGGCAGCGCATCCCGTGGATTCCGACAGTCCGGCCAGCGACGAGGCCCGGACGCCCGCGGTGCACATCGAGGTGTCCCCCGGTCCCAGCGCCATGGACGTGGCGCGCGGGGTGGCGACAGGCCCTTCCGCCCACGATGTTGCAGCGGGAGGTGCGAAGGGACGTGCTGGCACGGGCTCACCAGCGGAGGCGGCCGTGCTGAAGCGCTACGAAGCGGGAGAGGTGTCCGCGGCGCGCGAGCGGGCCAAGGCGGCGAAGCTCAACGCCCTGTATTCGCAGCTCGCGCGCTTCGAGTACGCCGAGGCCGAGTCCCGCAAGGCGCTGTCGAAGCGGGACCTGCCGGCCGCCATCACCCACCTCACCACCGCGGTGACGGTGGACGAGGCGCTCGCGTCGGGCCGGAGCCGGCATGGCCCGCAGCTGCGCAAGCGACTGGCGGACCTCCACGTGCAGGCGGGCACCGCGCATGGGAAGGCGGGCCGGGTGGACGAGGCGCGCGCCGCCTTCGAGCAGGCGCTGAAGTACGACGCCAACCACCGCGAGGCCCGCGAGTTGCTCGCGCGGCTCAGCTCCGCCGCAGTCCCTTGACCAGCAGCACCGCGTTGAGGGCGATGAAGGCGACGAGCGCCAGGGACACCAGCACGAGTCCCCGGTCCGCCCCTGGCTGCTCCCCTTCGATGAGCAGCCACAGCCGGCCTTCGTGGGGTTGTACCTCGCCCATGCTCCGCAGCAGGGCGAGCGCCTCGCGGTAGCGCGGAGCCTCCTCTTCCGACAGCAGTCGTCCTCGCACGGCGAAGGGCCGCTGGTCCGGCTGCGGCGGCGGCCGTCCCTGCGTCCACTGCTCCCCGTCCAGCGCGCCCCGGCGCACGACGAGGGGCGACTCGCGCAGCCCCACCAGCACGTAGAGGCCGCCGTCGGCGCGCTCATAGGCGCCGCGCGCCGTGGGGATGCCGTGCACCTGCGCGTAGCGGTTGGAGACGAGCGCCTCGTACCGGTACGCGCCCTCCGTGCCCAGCGTCAGCGGCGCCCTCGGCGAGAAGAAGTACGCCAGGTCCCGGCGCTGCATGGCCAGCAGCACCCCGGCCACGATGATGGCCAGCACCGCCGCCAGCGGCTTCACGCCCACGCGGCGGCGCGACAGCCTCGCCTCCAGCTCGGCGATGCGGCGGTCTCTCTCGTCCTGCTCCGTCGATGTGGACAGCGGCTCGCTCATGGCGTGGGCATGGCGTGTCATGGAAAGACGAAGCCCCGAGCTCCCATCAAGGGAACCCGGGGCGGGGAGTCTCGGGCGCGGGCCCGGCGACTCAGGCGAGGTTGAAGATCTTCTTCAGGTCCGACTCGATCTCTTCCTCGGAGCAGTCCTTGGCCAGCGACAGCTCCTTGATGAGCAGCGAGCGCGCCGTGTCGAGCATCTTCCGCTCGCCGAAGGAGAGGTCCTTGTCACCCTTCAGGAGGTAGAGGTCGCGCAGTACTTCGGCGATCTCGAAGACGGAGCCCGTCTTGATCTTCTCCATGTACTCCCGGTAGCGACGATTCCACGTCGTGGAGTCGACCGAGATGTCCTTCTCCTTGAGGATGGAGTAGACCTGCTTGACGTCCTCCTCGCTGATGATCTCCCGGAGGCCGACAGATCCGACCTTGTTGATCGGGATCATGATCCGCATCCCGTTCTCAAGGATGCGCAGCACGTAGAAGGACTGGCGCTGACCGGCCACCTCGGTGTGCTCGATACCCATGACCTCACCGACGCCCTGGCCCGGATAAACCGCCTTGTCACCAGTCTTGAAGCTGGTCTGCACTAACTGCCTCCTTGAAAGACTCGATGCCGGCCTTTCAGCCGGGCACTACTACCACAAACCACATCCACGGGCAACGATAACGCCTTGACCACCCCTTACGCGTCCGACTAGGTTGTCGGTTTTCGTACGCGGTGTCGCCAGGTGTGCGAGCCCACGTGACGGCGGTGGCGGGTGGGGGTCGGGCGTTGGATCGTCATGCGTGGCGCGACCTGGGAACGCGTCCTCTCTTCTTTCCCGCGCTAAGCCTCACGCTTGGCGCCCTCTGCGCACCAGCAACACCGCTGGAGCCGCTGCCATTTCTGGTTTGCGCGGTTTTGCTGGGAGCGCTCGGACTGGCGCTCGCTCGCCTGCCTGGTGCCCATCTCGCGGTGCTCGGGGCACTGTGGGCCGCGGGAGCGGGCCTCGCCTGCTGGGAGGCGCGGGTCGACGTGCCAGCGGGCCTCGCGCCCGGAAGCCCGGTGGTGCTGGAGGGCGAAGCGGAGCGCGTGGAGCGCTTCGACGGGGCCAGCCGGGTGCGCCTGGCGGTGGCTCGCGCTGGAGCTCCCGACGGGCCGCTGGAGCCAGCGCGCTTCCGGGTGAGTCTGTCGCTGCGCGGTGCGCCCGTGGCCCTGCTGCCGGGGCAGCGCGTGCGGGTGGAGACGCGGCTCGCGCCGGATGCGCCGCCCGGCAACCCGGGGGAGAAGGACTTCGGCGTCGCGCGGCGGCGGCAGGGCGTGGCCTTCACCGGGGGGGCGGACGCGGGGCGCGTGCTGGTGCTTTCCCCTGCCCCGGGCTGGCGGAGCGCGCTGGAGGAGACTCGCGCGCGGCTGGCGGTGGCGGTGCATGCGGTGGCGCCGTCGAAGGACGCGGCGGCGCTGTTCCTCACGCTGGCGGCGGGACAGCGCGCGGAACTGGATGACGCGTGGGAGGAGGCGTTCTCCCGCGCGGGACTGGCGCATGTGTTGAGCGTCAGCGGGCTGCACGTGGCGGCGCTGGCGCTGATGACACTCGCGCTATTGCGGCGCGGGCTGGTGCGCGCCGGGGCCCGGTGGCGGAAGCTGGACGCGCGGCGATTGGCGGCGCCCGCGGCGGTGCCCTTCGTCTGGGCCTATGTGCTCTTCACCGGCAACCAGCCGCCCGCGGTGCGCTCGGCGGTGATGGCCACGGTGGTGCTGCTGGGGCTGGCCCTGTGGCGGCGCGCGGATGGGCTCAATGGGCTGGCCGCCGCGGCGGTGGTGCTGGTGGCGTGGGCGCCCTCCAGCGTGATGGATTTGTCGCTGCGACTCTCGTTCCTCGCGGTGCTGGGACTGGTGCTGCTGTCACCTCCGCTGCGCGAGGCCCTCCCCCTGGCCCCGCCGGACCCGCGTGAGCCCCGCCGGGTGCGGCGATGGTGGGGACAGGCGCGCGAGGCGGTGGCGCAGACCTTGAGCGCGAGCGCCGCCGCCACGCTGGCGGGGCTGCCCGTGGTGGCCGCGGCCTTCGGGCGCGTGAGCCTGGCCGGGCTCGTGTCCAACATCGTCGCCCTTCCCCTTTGCGGACTGCTCACGGGACTGGCCGCGGGCGGGGCCGCGCTCTTCGTGGTGGCGCCCGTGCTCGCCACGCCGGTGCTGTGGGCCGGCGCGTGGGCGTCCGAGCTGCTGCTGGCCATCACCCGCCTCTTCGCCGCGGCGCCCCTGGCCGCGGTGGAGGTGCCCGCGCTGGGCGGGCTCGCGGCGACGCTGTACGCGGTGGGGCTGCTGACGTGGGCGCTCGGCACGGGGCGGTGGCGGCTGGGCGGGTGGCTGGCGCCCGTGGCGCTCGTGGGGACGGTGCTGACACCGAAGCTCCTGCCGGAGCCGGGCCTGCGCGTCACCTTCCTCTCGGTGGGCCAGGGTGACGCGGTGGTGCTCAGCTCCCGGGGACACCATGCGCTGGTGGACGGCGGCGGCGTGCCCGGGGGCATGGACACCGGCGCGCGCTTCGTCGTGCCCTACCTCAAACAGGCGGGCATCTCCCGGTTGGACCTGGCGGTGCTGTCCCATCCGCACCCGGACCATGCGCTGGGCCTGGCCTCGGCGTTGACGCAGGTGCCCACCGAGCGGCTGTGGATGCCCGCGGGAGATGGAGACGGTCCGCTGTCACGGCAGGTGGTGGCCGTGGCGCGCGACGCACGCGTGGAGGAGGTGGAGGCCGGCCACCCTTCGCTACCCCTGGGCGAGGCGACGCTGGAGGTACTCGGGCCTCCGGGGGCCCTGGAGCGTGAGCTGCTGGAGGGCGTGAATGACCGGAGCGTGGTGCTGCGGGTGCGGCATGGCGCCGTCACCGTGCTGCTCGCGGGCGACGTGGAGGAGGACGGAGAGGCCGCGCTGCTCGAGCAGGTCGGCGCGGTGACGGTGATGAAGGCGCCGCACCATGGCTCGCGGACCTCGTCCACGCAGGCCCTGCTCGCGAAGGCCCGGCCCCGGCATGTCGTCTTCTGCGTGGGACGGCGCAACCGCTATGGCTTCCCGCACCCGGAGGTGGAGGCGCGCTACCGGGCCATGGGCAGTGAGTGCTGGCGGACAGACCTGGACGGCGCCGTCACCGTGGAGAGCGATGGGCAGGACGTCCGGCTGGTCTCCTTCCTGCCGCGCGAGCCTCCGCCAGAGGAGGACAGGGTTGCCGTCGGGGAGGAGCATCAACACCCTTCGAGCGATGATTTCAGAGGACCTCGATCTCCAGCAGTTGACCGCCGAGCTGAAGCAGACGCTCGGCCCCGGTGAGCCCGTCGGCTATCTGCGCGGCAAGGCGCTCATGCGGGACGTGCTCGTACACATGAAGAGCTTCTCGGAGCTCGAGGCCGAGGAGCTCGTCGACACGTTGGAGCTTCGCGGCTTCCTGCGCTTCCTGGGCGACCCGTCCGAGCGTTCGGTGGCGGACGCCCACTGGGACATCACCCCGCACGCCTGAGCGCGGGCACCTTCGCTACTGGAAGGTCAGCCAGCCGAAGCGCGGCAGCGCGTGGAAGTCACCGATGTAGAGCGGTGAGAAGGCCTGCCCTTCCACCGCGCGGCGTCCGTGATGCTCCAGCCGGTAGAGGTTGAAGCGCCAGCGGTCGCCCTTCCGCGGCGGCACATGGGGGACCTCGGCCAGGCGCGCGAAGGGAATCTGCATCTCCACCGACCAGCCCTGGTCCTTGTCGGACGGGTCATCCAGCGTGCCGCGCACCTTCACCGCCGTCTTCATGCCCGAGTCCCAGGTGCGGTCCATGCCCTGCCGGCGCGCGGGGAAGTAGGCGTCGAAGATGACGTTGTGCGGGGACACCTGCAGCTCGTTGTACGTGCGCCCGTCCGCGTTGGCGTCGAGGAAGATTTCCACCACCTCCTCCTCGTAGATGGAGTCATCGCGGTTGCGCAGCGTGCCCCAGATGTCCGGGTCCTCGCTGTCGAAGGCCACGTACAGGTGGGTGTCGTCGTAGGCGAGGCGGGCCTCGGTGCGCAGCTGCGCGGGACGCCCGTCGAAGCTGCCGCGCAGCACCACGGGCCGGGCGTTCTTCCACGCGGCGTCGTCGAGCACCCCGTCGATGGTGGGCGCCTTCGTCACGCGGCCGACGGTGTACTCGGGCAGCTCGGGAGCGGCGCCGCCGAGTTGCGGACCCAGCATCCGCTGGGAGCCGTCCTGGGCGCTCGCATCGTCCACGGGCAGACGCTCGTCGTCGCGCCAGAAGCCGAGCATCACGCGCGCGGGCACGTTGGGCATGGGAATGGAGTGGACGTCCTCGATGACCTTGCCCACCGGCCACGACGCGAGCGGCGCGGCACCGCCCTGCACCTCGTGGTCGGCGTTGAAGAGCATGCCCCCGCTGGCGGTGTCCACCACGTGGACGAAGAAGCCGAAGCCCTTCGGCGGCGGTCGCGTGGCCTGGAAGTAGTGGGCGAGGCGCACCTGCTCGCCGGGCGCGGCGTTCTGCGGCGTCACCTTCGAGCCCAGGTACACCACCGTGCCGCCGGCGAACGTCGCGCCGCTGCGGAAGGTGAGGTCCGAGGGCGCGGCGTCCAGGGCGCGTGCCTGCGTGGGCGCGGGCAGGCGCTGCGCGCGCTGGGGCGGGCCGGCCTGCTCGTCGCGGCAGGCGGCGAGGCACGTGAGCGTCAGGAGCGGGACGAGGACACGGGACGGGAAGCGCATCGAGGGCAGGCATCCTAGCGGGCTTCGCGGAGGTTGGGTCGGACTGCTGACGTGGGAGGCCTCCGGTGTAGGGGCCACGCGGAAGGAACAGCCCGGGCTTTGCATCCCATCAGCCCCGGGCGCAAGCGCCTCCGGGCGGGTTGGACGGGCGAGCGCGGCGCGCGTTACGAATGGCCCATGCGCCCCTTCCTGACGGCCACGTGGCGGTATCTCGTCATGCTCAACTACGAGGTGGACCCGGACGTGCTCCGGCCTCTCGTGCCGCGTGGGACGGAGCTGGACACGTGGCAGGGCAAGGCGTTCGCCAGCATGGTGGGCTTCCGCTTCCTGGACACGCGCGTGCGCGGCCTGGTCGTGCCGTTCCACCAGAACTTCGACGAGGTCAACCTGCGCTTCTACGTGCGCCACCGGGGCCCCGAGGGCTGGCGGCGCGGCGTGGCGTTCGTGAAGGAAATCGTCCCACGGCTCGCCATCGCCACGGTGGCGCGCGTCCTCTACAACGAGCCGTACGTCGCGCTGCCCATGCGGCACACGGTGGAGATGCGGGACGCGGAGCAGGGCACGCAGGGCCGGCTGGAATACGCGTGGAAGGCCGGTGGACGCTGGCAGCACCTGTCGGCGCGGACGCGCGGCATGCCCCAGGCCAGCGCACCGGGCTCGGAAGAGGAGTTCATCACCGAGCACTACTGGGGCTACACGCCGCAGCGGGACGGGGGTTGCGCGGAGTACCGCGTGGAGCATCCGCGCTGGTCCGTGTGGCAGGCGGACAGCACGGAGCTGGACTGCGACGTGCGCGGGCTCTACGGCGCGCGGTTCGAGCCATTCCTGCGCGGGAAGCCCAGCTCGGCGTTCGTCGCGGATGGCTCGCAGGTGTCCGTGTACCCGGGCACGCGGCTGCCCGCCGCGGTAGCGGAAGCAGCGGCTCCCGGTATCGACCACGCGGCGTGAGCCCTGCCCTCCCGGGTGACTGCCATCCCGGGGCATGGACGGCCTTCGCCGGGCGTGGACGCCCCCGTCGGGCAACCGTGCGGAACCTGAGGGCGTTACCCCGGCCCGGCCGTTGCTCCAGCGCCAGGCCATGCGCTTCGAATTCGAGCACCTGGGCACCACCACGCCGTTCGAGCTGTCCGACGGGCAGCACCTGCTGGGCGGCGGCTCCGAGGACCACATCCGGCTGGACGGACTGCCCCCGAGGCTGCTGACCCTGCGCATCGAAGCGCAGCGGCTCATGGCGGAGGCGGCGCGTACGTTCTCCGTGAATGGCGTCCTCGTCCCTCCCGGCGTCTCCCGGCTGGTGATGCCCGGAGAGGTGCTCGGCCTTCCGGAGGAGATGTGCCTGCGGGTGCTGCGGGAGGCAGCGGCGGAGCGCGGCGTGGGCACCGTGGCCGTGCTCAAGGGCCTGCTCACCGGCGCGGAGGAACCGGGCCCATCCCGCGCGGCCACCCTCACCTGCCTCACGGGCCTGGACGTGGGCCGCACGCATGCGCTCGCGGAGGCGTGCACGGAGCTGGGCCGGGGCAGCGAGGTGGCCCTCCGCCTGCGTGACAGGGCCGTGTCCCGGACCCATGCGCGCATCCTTCACGGGGAGGGGGGCTTCACGCTGGAGGACCTGGACAGCCCCAACGGGGTCTTCATCAACGGCCAGCGCGTCCAGGGACGCGCCCCGCTGGCGGATGGAGACGTCATCGAGCTGGGACGCTCGCTGCTGCGCTTCCAGGCGCCCGTGGAGGAGCCGCCGCCTCCATCGGCACCACCGCCCGAAACTGTCCCCTCCCCCGTGGCAAATGTGGAGCAGGCGCCTGGAGCCCCTGCTCCAGCAACCGCGGCGGAGTCCGAGGCGCAGGCGCTCCCCGGCACGGACGCGGCGGCGCAGAATCCACCGCCAAGGAAGGCGCGGGGCGAGTGGTGGCTCATCGGGCTCGGCGCGCTCGCGGCGCTCGCGGGACTCGTCGTCACCTACGCGCTGGCGGGGAGCGGCTGAGCGCTCAGGTCGGCGCCAGGCCGGCGCGCTCCACGAGAATCCGGGCGAGCCGCTGGTGGTGCTGGAAGAAGCTGGTGAAGTGGACGAAGCCCCACTGGCCGCGGATGGCGTAGACCGTCACGGGGCCGGGCAGCACGTCCAGCTTGCGGATGTCCGCGAACGAGAAATGCCGCGTTCGGACCATGCCCCGGTAGGTGATGCCCCCCGAGTCCACGACGATGCGTGTGCGCGCGTAGTAGGTGAGCGAGACGCCGAAGAAGAGGACGAAGAACCCCGCTGAGAGGAAGGTCTTCAGCGGTACCTCGTCGAAGCGGAAGAGGTACAGCAGCACCCCCACCCAGAGTAGCCCCGCCACGGCCATCGAGGCCGCCAGCACCCTGCGGGGCCTGAAGACCTGCCCTCGGTCCACATCCGCGTCGCGCCCGGTCATACCTCCAAAATAATGCTTGGAGCTGACACGGTCCACCTGCCCCCTTGCCCCCCTGGCGAGCGGTCAACGCAGCTTCGCGGCCTTCTGTCGGGATTCCTCCTGGAGCTGCGACCGCACGTCGGTTGCGGACGAAGCCGCATACCGTTCATAGAGGGCCCGCGCCTCCGCGTTGCGCCCCAGCGCCCGGTAGGACTCGGCCAGTCCGTACAGCGGTGAGGCCGCGCCGGGCTCCAGGTCCAGCGCGTACTGGTAGTCCGCCGCGGCCTCCGCATAGCGCCGCAGTCCGATGTTCGCGCTGCCGCGCGCGGTGTAGGCGACTGCCAGCATCGGCTCCAGCTGGATGGCCTGCGTGAGGCTGGTCAGCGCGCCGCTGTAGTCGCGGGTGCCGATGCGCTGCACGCCCTGCTCGTACGCGCGGCGGGCCTGCGCCCGCGTCGTGTCCGCGACGGGCCCGGAGCCCGGGGGCAGGCCGGCCGCCTGGGGTGAAGCCCCCGCCTGCGCCATCTTCGCGCGCGCCCGGGCCACGTTGTCCTGCGCGCTCTGGCGGATGGCGGCGTCCTGGGTGAGCTTCGCCGCGCGCTCCCACTTCTCCACCGCCTGCCCGTAGTAGCCGAGCACCGCCATCGCATTGCCCAGCTTGAAGAGGGCCTCCACATGGCCGGCGTCCGCGTGCGTCGCGTCCAGGAAGGCGAAGGCCGCCTCGCGGTAGCGGCGCTCCTTCATCAGCGCATCCCCGTCCCGGATGCGCGCCGCCGCGAGCGCCGGGTTCGGCGTGCGCTCCAGCTCGGCCACCGGGGCGGCACTCGCGGGCCGGGACTCAGGAAATGGCGCCGGCAGGTCCACCGCCGGAGTCGCCGCGGCGGACTGCGTGGAGGCGGCAGCAGCGGCCGGCACCGTCGCATTGGCCGGCAGCGGCTCCGCGCCCATGGCCGCGAGGTACTCACGGGCCTTGCGCACCCAGACCTGCTCGCCGGGGCGCTTCTCCCGCGCGATGTACGCCTGGTACGCGGGAACCGCCTTGTCCTTCTGGCCGAGCTGCCGGTAGCTCTCTCCGAGCCCGTAGTAGCCGTCCGCGTCGCTCGGCTCGAGCTGCGTGTAGCGCTCGTACGCCTGGGCCGCGGTGGCGGCATCGCCCGCCTTGCGCGCGGCATAGCCCAGGTTGAAGAACGCCATCTTGAAGTCGGGGTCCGCCTGCGTGGCCTCGCGGAAGCGGGTGATGGCTTCGGCCACCTGGCCCTTGCGGAAGAGCACGCTGCCCAGCCCGTTGAGCGCCGCGGCGTACCCGGGCGTGGCGACCAGCGCCTCGCGGTAGGCCGCGCCCGCCTCGTCCATCCTTCCGGCCGACAGCGCCGCCTCGCCCCGCTCGAAGGCGGCGCGCGCCGGGGCGGAGGGCTCCGCGGCGCCCAGCAGCAACATCGCGGACATGGCGATGACGAACCTGCGCACGACAACCATGACGGCCCCCTGGGGTGACGACCCGGATGCCGTAGCAGAAACCCCGGGCCCCTGTCAGCCCACCTCGGACGGGCCCGTGTCAGCCCACCTTGGGCGGGGCCCGTCAGGACCCCGCCCCAGGTCAGCTCCGGAACGGGTTCTGGAGGAGCACCGTCTCGCCGCGGTCGGCGCCCACGGAGACGCACACCACGGGGACGCCGCTGACCTCTTCCACCCGGCGCACGTAGCGCTTGGCGTTCTCCGGCAGCTCATCAAACGTCCGCACGCCGGCAATCTTCTCGTCCCAGCCCGGCAGCGACTCGTAGATGGGCTTGACGCGGGCGAGGTCCTCGTAGTCGCCGGGCAGCTCGGTGATCTTCTGGCCGTCCAGCTCGTACGCGGTGCAGATGCACAGCGTCTTGAGGCCGCTGAGCACGTCCAGCTTGGTGAGGGCCATGCCCCACAGACCGTTGACGCGCGCGGCGTACCGGAGCACCACGCCGTCCAGCCAGCCGCAGCGGCGGGGACGGCCGGTGGTGGCGCCGTACTCGTCACCCACCTTGCGCAGCTGCTCACCCAGCGCGTCGTTCAGCTCGGTGGGGAACGGGCCGCCCCCCACGCGGGTGGTGTACGCCTTACTGATGCCCATCACCTTGTCGATGGCCGTGGGCCCCAGGCCCGAGCCCACCGCGGCGTTGCCCGCCACGCAGTTGGACGAGGTGACGAAGGGATAGGTGCCGTGGTCCACGTCCAGCAGCGTGCCCTGCGCGCCCTCGAAGAGGATGCGCGCGCCGCGGCGCACCTGCTCGGAGAGGAAGAGCGAGGCGTCGTGCACGTAGGGCTTGAGCCGCTCGCCCAGGGCGGAGAACTCCGCCAGCACCTGCGGCACCTCGAGCTGCGGCACCGGGTCTCCGGCCTTCGCGCACAGCTCCCTCAGCTCTTCCAGTGCCTGCGGGAGGCGCTCTTCAATCCGCTTCTTCAGCCGCTCCGCGTTGAGCAAGTCACGCACGCGGATGCCGCGGCGGGCGACCTTGTCCTCGTAGGACGGACCGATGCCCCGGCCCGTGGTGCCGATGGCGCTGCCGCCGCGCGCCTTCTCGCGGAAGCTGTCCAGCAGCTTGTGCCACGGGAAGATGACGTGGGCATTGTCGGAGATGATGAGCTGCGAGTCCTCCTTGAGGAAGCCGCGCGCCTTGAGCGCGTCGATTTCCCCGACGAGGACCGCGGGGTCCACCACCACCCCGTTGCCAATGACACACGTCTTGCCCGGGTGGAGGATGCCCGAGGGAATCAGGTGCAGCACCGTCTTCTGCCCACCCACCACGAGCGTATGGCCCGCGTTGTTGCCGCCCTGGAAACGGACGACCAACTGGGCGTGCTCGGTAAGCAGGTCGACGACCTTGCCCTTACCCTCATCTCCCCACTGCGCTCCGATGACGACGACGTTCGGCATGGTGCCCGCCGCTTAGCACGCGCCGGGGCCCGGGTGACAGTGTTCCGAGAAGCCACAATGAAGAGCCTGGCAGGCCGCCCTCTCCCGCCCGGGCCAGTCGCCCTGGACCTCCCCCCGGGCCAGCGCCTGGACGGCCCCCGCCAGCCGCCTGGCGGCCGCCTCCAGCCCCTTCGCGCCGGACAGCCACTCCGGCTCCGGGCGAGGCTCCCCCAGGAAGACCACTCCCACCCGCACCGGCACCCCTTCACGCACCATCCGCCGGGCGACCAGGTCCAGCGCCGCCAGCTCATGCGTGTAGGCCGCCGCGCCCACCGGATGTCGTCCGCCGGACTTGAGGGCCAGCACCACCGCCTCGCCCTCGGGTGACTCCCAGAGGATGTCCAGCTCGCCCTCCAGGGCAGCCCCACCTTCCAGCGCGAGGTGGAAGGGCAGGCCCCGGTGGACGGACTGCGCGGGCGACGTCGCCATGCGACGGGCCAGGTCCGTGCCGAGGAAGCGCTCCACCGCGCCCAGCACGCCCTCCATGCCCTCCTCGTCCGGGAGCGCGCCCGCGTCCCGCAGCAGCGCCTCCAGGTGGGCACGCCGCTCGGCGGGCTCCACGTCGGGGGCCGCGGCGAGCCGCAGGTCCACGCTTCGCAGCAGGCGCAGTGTCAGCCCCTCCGGGCTCTCGGCGGGCAACCACCCGTCGGGCTCCACCAGCGGCGGAGTGCCCCGGGGAGCGACTTCCCAGGGCCATGCCGCGCCGCGAAGCCCCAGCCGGTGCAGGTAGTGGAAGCGCCGGGGACAGGCCAGGAAGTCCTGCACCGCGCCCACGGAAGCCACCGCGGTTCCGGGCTCCTCGCCGTCCTCCGCGAGCCCACCGCGCACCCGCAGCAGCGCGGCCTCCACGCGGGCCCCGGCGAGCGCCATCGCCTCCGGGCCCGGCGGCTCGGGGTCCGCGGGCGGCGGGAGCGAGTCCACGTTCAAGTCGTCCACCAGCCCGCGCAGCTCCGAGTCGACGTCCAGGCGCGCGTCGATGAGGTGCCACCACGAGTCCTTGCCCCCGCGCGGCTCCGCGCCGCCCGACAGCACCAGCATGTCCCGGGCGCGGGTGAGGGCCACGTAGAGGAGGCGGCGGTACTCGGCGTCCTCGCGCGCCTTCAGCTCCGCCCTCACCGCGTCGAAGCGCGTGGACGTGTAGTCATCGTCCAGCGAGTCCGGCACCCACGGGCGCAGGGAGATGCCGTGCGAGCGCTCGAAGTGCGCGCGGCCGCTGGAGGTACGCCGCCGCCCGCCGAGGGCCGGCACCACGACGATGGGCCACTCCAGGCCCTTGGCGCGGTGGATGGTGAGCAACTGCACCGCGCGCGGGTCTCCCGCGTCCAGCAGGTCCGCCTGCGCCTCGGTGGGGTCGTTCTCCGCCAGCATGCGCAGCTCGCGCGCGAAGGCCACGCACCCGCCCGTGCCGCGCTCGTCGCGCCGCGAGGCCAGCGCCAGCAGCTTCTCCACGTTGGCGCTCGCCTGCTCCGCGTAGGGCGAGCCCGCCAGCGCCTCGCGGTAGCCCGTCACGTCCAGCGCGGACAGCAGCAACTCCCGCACGCCCAGCCTGTCCCGCTCGCGCCGCAGCGAGGGCAGCGCGCCCAGGAAGCGCTCCAGCCGCAGCCGCTCACGCTCTGGAATGGATTCCAATACCTTGGCATCCGTCAGTCGTGGTGACGCCAGCGACAGGGGCTGGTCCCCCGCGATGAGAAACAGCGACGCGTCCGACAGGCCCACCAGCGGCGAGCGCAGCACCGCGGCGAAGCCAAGCGAGTCCTCCGCGTCCGCCAGCAGCGCCAGCAGCGAGGCCAGGTCCAGCACCTCCTGCGCGCCGTAGAAGCCCCGCCCGCGCAGCACCCGGTGCGGCACCCCGTGGCGGATGAGCGCCTGCCGGTACACCTCCAGGTGCGTGAAGGTCCGGAAGAGCATGGCCACGTCGCCACCCCGCGCCGGTCGCAGTCCCTCGCCGTCCTCGTTCTTCACGGTAGGTGGAGCCCCGGGCGCCAGCAGGCACCGCAGCCGCCGGGCCACCGAGTCCGCGTCCAGCCAGCGCAAGTCTCCCGCCGTGTCCGCCTCTTCCAGTTGCAGCCGCTCCACCACCGGCGCCTCGGTGAGGGACGGACGAAACGGGGACAGGTCGTCCTCCCCGGGGACGTAGACCACCTCGAAGGGGCGAGGCGCCTGCGCGTCGGCGGCGACGAGCACGCCGGCGAACGTCCGGTTGAAGAAGGACAGGAGCCCCGGCACCGAGCGGCGGTTCTGCTGGAGGAAGCCGCGCGTGCCGCCCTCGTCTTCAATCTTCTTCGCCAACACGGAGAAGACGGAGACGTCCGCGCCGCGGAACTCGTAGATGGACTGCTTGCGGTCTCCCACCGCGCAGAGGAAGGCGGGCTCCAGCGGCAGCGCCGTCGCCAGGTTCGCGTCCTTCGGCAGCTCGCGCGGCCCGCCCTCGCGCTGCTCCGCGAGCAGCAGCACCAATTCCAACTGGAGGCGGTTGGTGTCCTGGAACTCGTCCACCAGCAGCGCGCCGATGCGCTCCTGCACCTGGCGGCGGAACTCCGGGAAGTCTCGCAGCAAGTCACGGGACTTCACGAGCAGCGACGTGAAGTCGAACACGTTGCGCCGGGACAATTCCGTGTCGTGGCGCTCTTCCACCTGCGTCAGCAAATCTCGGAAGGTGGCCTCGAAGGGGGCGGTGCGCCACGCGGCCCAGGCGTCGTCGATGCGCGGCACGGAGCCATCGCTCTTGCCGAAGACGCGCCAGTACACCTCGCGGATGGGGCCCGCGGCGCCCTTGCTCAGCCGTGCGTGATTGCGCCCGTCCGCCTTGAAGCAGGCCCGCATCCACGGGAAGCGCTCGCCCGTGCCGAAGTTCTCCACCGTCATCCCGTTGAGCGCGCGCTCCAGCCCGCCGAGCAGCCGGCTCCACTCGCCCTTCACGTCCAGCCCCTGCGCCTCGGAGCAGAGCTGCAGGCACTTCTTGATGGACTCCTCCAGCTCCACGCGAGCCTCGGCCGCATCACCCACGGCGGCGGTGGCGGCGCGCAGTCCCTCCTCGCGCAGCTTGCGGTAGACGGACACCAGCGCGGCCACCAGTCCGTCGGAGAAGCCCGAGCCGGAGAAGCCCTGCTCCTGGCACAGCTCGCGCACCTGCGCGTCGCCCTTTTCCAGCGCATCCAGCACCACGCGCTCGCACACGTCCTGCACCAGGCCCGTGGCCTCCAGTTCGTCCAGCACCTCGAAGTTCGGGTCGATGCCCACCGCCGGGGGCGCGCGGCGCAGCAACTGTCCGCAGAGCGAGTGGAAGGTGCCCACCGTGGCCCCGCCCAGCTCCTCACGCAATTGCCGCCACACGTCCGGCAGCGGGAAGGGCTTGTCCACCCGTGCCAGCGAGGCGCGCAGCTCCGTCTCCTGGTCCTGCCGCGTGTCACCCTGCGCCAGCCCGTCCAGCCGCTGCCGCACGCGCGAGCGCATCTCCGCGGCGGCCTTGTCCGTGAACGTGAGCATGCACAGCCGCGACGGGCGCACCGCCGCGCCGACCTCGCGCGCGCCCGCGAGCAGGTGCAGCGTCATCGTCACCAGGCTGTACGTCTTGCCCGCGCCCGCGCCGGCCATCAGGGCCAGGTTGCGCTCCAGCGCGAAGAGGGACGGCGTGTCGCTCATCCGCCCTCCTCCGTCATGCGGCGCTCGGTAATCCGGCACACGGCGCGGAAGCCACACGTGCCGCAGTCCTGGGGCCGCGCGGCGAAGCGCCCCTCGCGCAGCGTATTCACGAGCGACTCCACCGCGTTGGGCAGGTTGAGGCCCTGCTTCTCCGCCACCTGCGCGCGCACCTCCGGGTCCGTGGACAGCAGCTCGTCCATCTCCTGCGCGGAGACGACCTCGGAGAGGTGGATGGTGGCGCCGGTGCGCAGCGAGAACCACGCCGCCTGCTTCGCTTCCTTGTGGCCGCTCTCCCGCGCCGCGTAGAGGTACAGCGGGAGCTGGAAGTCCGACGTGAGCAGCTTCTCCTTCAGCGCGCGCTTGTCCAGCCGGCCGGACTTGTAGTCGATGACGCCCACGTCACCGCCCGCCATGTCGAGCCTGTCTATCTTCCCCTCGAAGACGATGGCGTCGCCGCCAATCGGGAGGATGACGTTGCGCCACTTGTCGTCCACGGCGGCGGGGCCGAACTGCAGCTCGAAGCCCTGCGGCACCATCTTGTCGAAGGGCAGCCCGCGCCGCTCGTCCACGAGGATGCGGCGGGCCATGGCGCGGGCGCGCTCGTGCGCCAGCTTCCAGAGCGCGGGGTGGCCCACGTGGTGGAACTTCTCGAAGTGCTTGATGGCGGACTTGAGCGCCGCGTCCAGCACCTCTTCCGGCACGTCCTCGGGCGCCTTGCCCAGCAGTTCGTGCTCCTTGAGCGACTTGAACACCTCTTCCACCACGCGGTGCCAGAAGGTGCCGCGGCCGCGCGCGTCGAACTCCTCGCCCGGCGCGTCGGGCTCCGACACCTTCAGCCCGTACGTGAGGAAGCCCTGGAAGCCGCAGTTGCCGAAGCGCGCCAGCGCGGACGCGGACAGCGGGCGCGTGAGGTCGAAGCGGAACGTCTCCCGCAGTGACTCGCGCATCGTGTTGACATCCACCGAGCCGGAGTACGGCCCCGGCTGCCGGTTCGGGTCGCCGAAGAAGAACAGGCGCTCCACCTCCACCAGCGACAGCTCGCGCGCGCCCGTGTACCAGGGCTCCTTCTCGAACTGGCGCTTGAGCAGCGGGGCCGCCGGGTCCGGCTCGGTGACGCGCAGCTTCGGCTGGGCCAGCGCCTCCAGCGCGACGCAGCGGCGCAGCTCGGCCTCGGTGAGCACCTCGTCCAGCGGAGGAATGGGCGGCAACGAGCGCGGCGTCCACTTCAGCGCGGTGAGCCGGCGCACCTCCTCCAGGAACGCGGACGGCACCTGTTCCTGCCCGCCCGCGGCCTCCATGGCGAAGGACAGGCTCATCGTCTCCTCCGCGACGGCCAGCGCGCTGGCGAACAGCAGCCGGTCCTCGGTGAGGCGCCATGCCGCGCGGTCCTCGAACTCGCCGCCGGTGAGGCGGAACACGTCGCGGCCCAGGTGCTGATTGAGCGCCGAGCGCTCCGCGTCCCCCAGCAGAGGAGAAGGCGCGTCCCGTCCGGGGAAGCGGCCCTCCGTCATGCCCGCGAGGAAGAGGTGACGGAAGGTGCGGCCCGGCAGCTCGGCCACGTCGAGCACCTCCACCGCGCCGCTCCGTGGACCTCGCGGCGGCAGGTGCGCGTCCGCCATGGCGTCGCGCAGCCACCGGCCGAAGGTGCGCCGCCGCAGCTTCGGCCCGCCGCCCACGGCCTTCATCATCCGCGACAGCCCCTGCACACGCTGGCGCAGTGCCTCGCGCGCGGCCTCGTCCCGCGCCCGCGCGTCCACGGCCCGGGCGCCCAGGCCGCCTTCCTCGCGCGACTCCAGCGGCCCTTCCGTGTCCACCAGCCCCAGCCGCTCCACTGCGTGCCACCACGCGGTGAGCAGCTCCCCGGCGGTGCCCTCCTCGGGGATGCGGCGGCAGAAGTCCATCAGCAACATGCAGCGCTCGCGCAGCACCTGCACGGTGTGGACGCGGCTGCCGGCCTCCTTCTTCTGCGCGCCGTAGAGCGCGAGCAGCCGCCGGGCGAGCCCCTCCAGGCGCACGTCATAGGCACCGCGGTTGCGCAGCGCGCCCAGCTTGTCGTCACGCACGGCGGCGAGGGCGAAGAGGCTCGCGGGCGCGTCCGGGCCTCCGCGCGACAGCGTGGGCGCGTAGCGGCTGCCCACCAACTCCGCGACGCGCTCGGCGGGGAAGCCGTCCTCCACCAGCATCGGCAAATCCAACGCGAGCCGCACCGGACCGGCCAGGGCCAGCGGCTCGCCCCAGGGCAGGCGCACCGGCACACCCAGTTCGCCCAGCGACTCCGCGAGCCACCCGGCCTCCGGCCCCGGCTCGCGCCAGGCAATCGCGATGTCCCCGGGCGAGGCCCCTTCCGCGATGAGCCGCCGCACGTCGCGGGCGACGAGGCGCGCCTCCTCGCGGGCCGTGGCCGCGCTCCACACGCGCAGGGCGGGCACGGTGTCCTTCAACACGTCGCGCGGGGAGCGCGGCGAGAACAGGTGCCGACCCAGGTCGATGAATGGCCGGCCCTCGAAGGTGACGTCCGCCTTGAAGAGGTCCACGTGCGGCAGCGTCTCGCCGCGGTTCTCGAAGGCGCGGAAGAGGGCCGCCAGCGCCGCGTCCGCCGCGGGCGAGCCTCCCACCGGCGTCTCCACCCGCAGCGTCACCCGCCGCGACTCGCACGCCGCCACCAGTGCCAGCAGCAGCTCCAGCCCGGACGGGCGTACGTCGTAGATGCCGTGCAGCACGAGCGCGCCCACGCCCTCCCAGCCCACCGGCCAGGCTCCGCTGGCCAGGGCCTCGCGAGCACCGCGCATCACGTCCTCGCGGTCCGCCAGCCCCAGCTCCGCCATCTTCTGCTCGTACAGGTGGTACAGGCGGGCGAGCACCCGGCCCCGCTTCTGCCGGTCCGGCGGCAGCACCTCCACCGCGTCCTGCAGCTCGCGCGCGGTGAGGCGGCCGGCCTTCAAGTCCAGCACCACGTCCAGCGCGGCGCGGGCGAAGGCGGGCTCGCGCACGTACTCGCCGAACGGCGTGGGCCCCAGGGCGGGCCCCAGTGAAGCCACCACGGTGCGCGCGGCCATCGCCGGACAGGGGCGCCGGTTCAGCTCCCGTGCGCCGCCCAGGGCGTGCAGCAGCTCGTCCCAGGTGAGCAGGTTGGCGCCCACCGACAGCCCGCTCGCATCCCCCCCGGCGCGCAGCGCTGCCTGGCGCCGGCCGGCATCGGGGTACACGCGGAGGGTGCGGCCGGGGGGACGGGGGGGCATTCGGGAGCGGATTGTAGAACGACCGGGCGGGTGGCTTTCATGCTCCTTTACGAGCCCGCCGCCCAGGTCCTTTCAACGCTCGCCTGTCTGCCCTGCTCGGGAAGAGAGACTTCCCGGACTTCTCAGAGGACGTTCTGGATGAAGTTGCCGACGCCGCCATTGGCCAGCGTGTCGAGGTCGGCCCGAATCGCATAGCCGTAGTTCGAGCGGTCGATGAGGTCTTCGTCGTAGTTGGCGACCTCATACTTCACGCGGTTGGTGAGGTTCACCTCCCGGGTGAAGAAGCCGAACATCTGGGCGATGCCCGAGTCCACGTCCTCCAGTCTCTCACGGGCGATGATGACGCCCACCTCGAAGTGCGGCGGCTTCACCGCCGCCAGGTGGGAGCCGTCGAAGTGGACCTCGACGTCCGCACCCGCGGCCCGCAGCGCCTGGATGTGCCGTAGGCGCACCTTGCTCGTCACCTTGAAGCTCGAACCCGCCATTGTCGTTGCTCTCCCGTGTCGCCGGACTGGAGCGAACAATGACAGCACCGTGCCGTGCGGCGGAAGGGAGGCCCCCCTGGGTGCGGAGCGACCAGGGGCGCACGCCGCCGCGGCATGGACGGACGCGGTGGCGTTCGGGCGGGGCTCAGCCGTGGGCGGGCGCCGCGGCGTCGACGTAGAACAGCATCCGCGTGAGGAACCGGAAGCCGACGCGCTCGTAGAGGCGGCCGGCCTCCTCGGTGATGGTGCTCAGGAACAGCACCTCCACGCCTCGCGAGAAGGCCTCTTCGGTCGCGCGCGACACGAGCGCCGCGCCGATGCCGCGCCCCCGCCACTCCTGGAGCGTCGCGACGCCCGCGAGCTCGGAAGTGCCCTCATGGGGTGAGGAGAACAGCCCGCCCGCCACCGGGCGCCCGTCCATCCTCGCGAGGACCGCACGGCCATCCTTCAGGTCCGCGAGCGTCTTCGAGACCTCCTCGTCGCTCACCGTCACCGTCTCCTCCGGGTTGAAGCCCAGGCGCGTGGTGACGCAGAAGTCGCGGACGTCCTCGCGAGGCGAGTCCGGCGAGAGCACCGTGAGCGAGAGCCCCTCCGGCCCCTTGAACGGGACATAGGTGTCGCGCGTGCAGACCATCAACCGGGCCTCGGCCTCCTGGCGGTAGCCGGCGTCGCGCAGCATGCCGGCCAATTCGGGGGCGAGTGCGTCGACGTATTCGAAGCGGGGCACGCGCTGACGCGCCCCGAACTCCGAGCGGAGCTTCCGCAGGGCTTCGCGCGTGTCTCCCGTCACCGGCCCGTCGGGGATGACGTAGTTCAGGTAGACCATCGCGTCGAACGGATGGAAGTAGGCGGTGAAGGGCGGGACGGGGACGCAGGTGTAGCGCTCCCTCGCGGCCTGGCGCATCGACTCCTGCAGTCGTTCGATGAGGTTCATGGCCGCGCACCGTAACAGGACGATGTCGTGCCCGCGCTACGGCGTGAGGCGATGGACGAGCTCCAGCTGCGAGAGCGCCGGATGCGAGAACCCCGCGCCGAGGAAGAAGCGGTCGCACAGTCCTTCCGGGACGATGGCGCTCGCCGCGATGGGCTTGCCCGGCCACGCCGCCGCCAGCGCGCGGAGCAGCCTGCGTCCGAAGCCCTTCCCCCGCGCTTCCGGCTCCACGGCGATGGCACGCAGCGCGAGCGTGGGCGCGGAGACATCCCCGAGCACCGCCACCGCCGGCCCGAGCCGGAACGCCCGCGCGGGAAGCGCGAGCCCCGCCACCGTGGACGGAGCCATCTGCCAGGGCAGGTCGTCGGGAAGCAGTCGCGCGCAGGCCAGGGGCTCCACCTCCTCCAGGGCGGCCGGCTCCGGTGATGGCATCCCCACGAAGCCCACCAGCCGGCGCACGCGCTGGAAGCCCAGGCGCTCGTAGAGCTTCACTGCGGGGGCGTTCTGTTCGATGACCTCCAGCACCATGCGCGTATCTCCGCGCGTACGGGCCTCCTCCAGCAGCGGCAGCAGCATGGACGCGCCCAGCTTGCGATTGCGGTGCGACGGCACGATGCCCATGCCGGCGACGCGGCTCACCCTTCCCCGCCGGGCCATCAGCACCAGCCCCACCGGCTCGCCGTCCACCCGTGCGACGCGGCTGTCCGCCAGGGAGATGTGCTCGGTCCGCACGCGCGCGTCGAACAGCACGGGTGCGTCGGGGACGGTGACGAAGTAGCCCTCGAAGGAGCGGGCGAAGAGCGTGGAGAGCGCGCGCGGCGAGAGGTCCGAAGCGAGGCTGAGTTCCATGAAGTCCTTCCAGGCGTGAGGCTGCCGTTGTCTAGCAAATCCTCACGCCCCCGAGCGACGCGAACCCACCCGCTCCCACGGAGGCATGCCCGCGTACCGCTCCGCGAGGAAGGAGACGAAGGCCTTCACCTTCGACGGAACCAGCCGCCCCGGCGGGTGCACCGCGAAGATACCGGTGTCTGGCACCGACCAGCCCTCCAGCACCCGCACGAGCCGCCCGGCGCGCAGGTCCTCCGCGATGAGGAACGTGGCGAGCATGGTGACGCCACAGCCCGCCACCGCCGCCAGTCGCAGCGCCTCGGCGTTGTCCGCGACGAGCACCGGACGGCCCTTCGCCGCCGCCTGCTCCTCTCCCCGGTGGAGGTTCCACACCTGCCCGTCCGCGAGCGGGCTGAAGAAGAGGCAGGGATGGTGGACGAGGTCCTCGGGCTTCGCCAGCGGCCGGCGGCCCCGGAGGTAGGAGGGGGCCGCGCAGAGGATGCGGTGGTTCGTCGCGAGCCGGCGCACGACGAGGCTGGAATCCGTGAGCGCGCCGATGCGGATGGCCACGTCGAAGCCCTCCTGCACGAGGTCCACGTAGCGGTCCATGAACGAGAGCTCCAGTCCGATGCGCGGGTAGCGGCGCAGGAAGTCCGGCAGCAGCGGCGCCACCTGGAGCTGGCCGAACAGGTTGGGCACGGCCACCCGCAGCCGTCCCCGGGGCTCACCCGCCAGGCCCGAGACGAGCGCCTCCGCGTCCTCCACACGGGTTAGCACGTCGCCGCACCGCTCCAGGTACAGCGTCCCAGCCTCCGTCAGCGACACGTGGCGCGTGGTGCGCCGCAGGAGCGCGGTGCCCAGCGCGTCCTCCAGTCTCGCGATGCGCCGGCTCAACGCGGAGGCGCTGATGCCGAGCTCCCGTGCCGCATCCGCGAAGCTCAAGGCCCGCGCCACCGCCGTGAAGCTGAGCATGTCCTCCAGCCGGTCCCTCAGTGCCGCGCGCTCCATCCCACGCCTCCACATTGTTGCGTGCCGTGCACGAGTGTAGTGCGGCATCCCCCGATGATGGGACACGCGCCGTGAGCTACTGGTGCATGGCACGCACTGGAAGCACGGGGGCCCGTCGATGGCCCTCACGTCCCCTCGAGGCCCGCCATGACCTGCCTTCACCTCGTTGCCGCCCTCGCCGCAACCCTCCTCACTGCCACACCCGAAGGCGTACCCCCGAGCCGCGAGCGGCTGTCCCTCCCCGAAGGCTTCGCATACCCCAACGGCATCGCCCACTCGGAGGACGGGACGCTCTACGTCGGCTCGGTGTCGAGCGGGCGCATCCTGCGACGGGCTCCGGGAGGTGGGTGGACGGTGCTGTTCCCCGGATCCGAGGAGGTCTTCGCCGTGACGAGCCTGCGACTGGATGCACCGCGCGGCCTGCTGTGGGGGACCTCTCCCGACGTCATGGGGCTGATGCGCCCGGATGACTCCCTGGGGAGGCGTGCGCACCGGCTCTTCGCGGTGGATGCACGTACCGGCGAGGTACGACGCATCATCCCCGTGCCCGAGGGAGGCCTGGGCAATGACATCACCGTCGCACCGGATGGCGGGCTGTACGTGACGGACAGCACGCGGGCCGCGGTCCTCTACCTGAGGCCCGGCGGTGAGCGTCTGGAGACGTACGTGTCCGACGCGCGCTTCGCGTCGAAGGCCACGGGGCTCTCCGGCATCGGGCCCGCGGGAATCGCCCTGGCTCAGGACGGGAAGACGCTCGCCATCAACACGTTTGGGCCCGGCCGGCTCTTCCTCGTGCGCCCGGGTGCGGCGGGAGCGACTCCCTCCGTGAGCGAGGTGGAATTGCCGCGCAGGTTGGAGAATCCGGATGGGATGCGCTTCGCACCGGATGGCCGCCTGCTCGTGTTGGAGGGCGCGTCCCAGAGCGGCGATGGACGCGTGGTCCGCATCGAGGTGCTCGGGAAAGCCGCGGGTCCGAGGCGCATCGAGGTGCTGGCCTCCGGAATGGAGTCCCCCGTCAACCTCACGGTGGAAGCGAATGGCCGCGTCTGGGTCACCGAGGCCCGGCTGCGCGACCGGCTCCTGAAGGGAGCGGCGGCGAAGGTGCCGGACGCGTTCTGGGTGACGGCGCTGTCCACCCAGAACTGAGCGGTGTCCGTGCCTACGCGGCCTGGCTGTCTTCGGCCCCGCGCGCCAACGTGAAGAGGCGCATCGGCTCCGCGACGCCCTTGAGGGTGACGGACTCCACCTCGCGGACGTCGAGCCTCCCCGCGACGCGGCGGGCCACCTCGTCACTGAAGAGGAGCGAAGGCAGTGGTTCGCGGGCACGGCTCTCGATGCGGGCGGCGACGTTGACGGCGTGACCGATGACGGTGAACTCCAGCCGCTCCGCGCAGCCGAGGTAGCCCGCGACGACCTCGCCCGCGTGCACGCCGATGCCCGCCTGGAGGTGCAGCCCGCGTCCGGCGAGCCGGGTGTTGTAGTCCTTCAGGCGCTGCTGCATCTCCCGCGCGGCGGCCACGGCGGCGGCGGCCGGATTGTCCGTGCCCTCGGTGAGACCGAAGACCGCGAGCACCGCGTCGCCGATGAACTTGTCCACCATACCGCCGTGCTTCTGGATGGCGGCGACCATCTCCCCGAAGTAGCCGTTGAGCACCTCGATGAGGTCCTCGGGGGAGAGCGACTCGGACAGCGGGGTGAAGTCGCGCAGGTCGCTGAAGAGGAGGACCATGTCGCGTCGGCGTCCTCCCAGCTCGGCGGTGCGTCCCGGGCGCGCGTAGTTCTCGATGAACTCGTTGGCCACCTGCGGTGAGACGAAGCGGCCGAAGGCTTCACGGATGCGCTCACGGAGGCGGAGCCCGTCGGCCATGTCGTTGATGCCCAGGGCGATGAGCCCCAATTCGTCCGGGCGGCTCGTGGACGCGGCGGGATGGAGGTCTCCGCTGCCGACGCGGCGCACCGCCTCCAGCAGTTTCTCCGAGTCCCGCCGCAGGCTGGTGCCATAGGCCATGGCCGCGACGAGTGCGGCCGCGGTGATGAGGACCGCGAGGATCGAGGCTTCCATCAGGGTCTGCCGGGAGCCGTGGAACTCACCCACCATGCGCACCAGGACGAGCATCAGCACCAGCACAGGGATGGTGGTGAAGACGACGTAGCCCTCCATGAGCCGGTGGCCCAGGCGCTCGCGCAGCTGCGCCACGGGTGAGGACGTGGAGGGGTGGAGCTGCTCGAAGAGGAGGTACTCCACCTGGGCGACGATGCCGCCGCCGAGCAGCCAGTACCCGACGGCGAGCTTCACGTGACTGAAGAATGGGAAGTCCCGGTAGAGCAAGAGGTGCAGCGTGAAGGCCGCGAAGCCCATCACCACCCAGGTGCCGACCGAGAGCAGATAGGCATGGCGAGCCGGAGTGCGGCTCGCGTCTGGCTCGGGTGCGAACCGGAACACCGCCTCCCGAAGGAGCATGTGGACGCCGGAGAGCCCGAGCACGGTGCTCAACAGCACGGGAGGCGACAGCGAACAGATATACGTGCAGACGAGCCGCGCGTAGAGGTACGTGAACGCGCCCACCAGGAGCGTGCCTCCGTGCAGCGCGAGGCGGACCTTGAGCGGGAACCGGGTGGCGAAGGAAGTCGTCATGGCGTGTTCGCCCCGCGACTCTAGGCCATCCACCGCCAGGGCGTTCACCGAGCCCCGGCGCTGACGCGGCGGGTCGGCGGAGTCCAGCGAGCGGGCAGGCAGAAGGGCTCACGAGAGAGTGTGGCGCGAGCACCGGCGCCACCGGCCTCAATTTCACGGAGGTATGGGCCGTCGGGAGGTGGAACGGTGATGCGGGAGCCCCCTATGCTCGGCTCCGTGCGCCCTGCTCCCACCGCCGTCGTGTTGGCCTTCCTGCTGGCCCTCGCACCCCTGTCGCCCGCCTCCGCGCAGGAGGACTCGAAACAGCCCACGCTCCACGAGCTCCGCTTCGACTGGAAGCGGGACGGCCTCATCACCGGCACCGCTGCCGCGCTGTGGATTTCCAGCGAGGCCCTCTTCAAGGACGACCTCGCCCCCGCGCAGTGCCGCTGGTGCGACCGCGCTCCCGACGGCACCGACACCCTCAACCGCCTGGACCGCTGGGGCCGAGGGCTCGCGGGTGAGACGGAGCAGTCCCGCAAGCGCGCCGACACCTGGAGCAACGTCCTCGGCTTCGCCGTGGTGCCCGCCAGCATCCTCGGCGTCCAGTACGCCGTGGGCCGCGGCTCCGGCATGCCCAATCGCTTCTTCGCCGAGGACGCCACCATCATCCTCCAGAGCGCCGTGCTCGCGTCCGTGGCCAACCAGACGGTGAAGTTCATCGTCGGCCGCGAGCGCCCCTTCGTGCACCAGCTCCCCGAAGACCAGAAGGGCCTCACCGCCCACCCCAGCGACAACAACCTCTCCTTCTACAGCGGCCACACCAACCTCATGTTCTCCATGGTCGTGTCCGCGGGCACCGTGGCCGCGATGCGCGGCTATGAGCACCAGGGCTGGATCTGGGCCGTGGGCCTGCCGCTCGCCACCTCCGTGGGCCTGCTGCGCATGGGCGCCGACAAGCACTACCTCACCGATGTCGTCACCGGCGCCGTGATGGGCTCGGCGTTCGGCGTGGCCGTCCCTCTCCTGCTGCACAAACGCACCGGAGCCACCACGGGCCCGGACCGTCCGGGCACCGTGCGGATGATGCCCATGGCCGGCGCGCACATGGCGGGAATCTCGGGCACCTTCTGATGGGCACGCGCGCGCTCGGGACCTGGCTGCTGGCGCTGTCCGTCCTGTCCGGCTGCAGCGCGACCCCTCCTGCCCCCACCTTCCGTCCCCTGGTGGCACCGGCCCCCGCGAGCACCGCCCCCGCGATCTGGGGTCCGCTCCGCATGGGCCCCCATGACGTGGGCCTGCGCGTGCGGGCCCTCCCCGCCGGGAAGGACGCCGCCGACGCGCACCCGCTCCAGCTCACCGTCTGGTATCCCGCGCGCGCCGGAGCCTCCGCCTCACGCCTGCACTACCGCGACTACGTGGGCCTCACCGGCTCCGAGCAGCATCCAGAGTCCTCGGAGGACCCGGCCGTCTCCGAGGCCGCCGTGGCCCGCTACCAGCAACTCGTCACGGGGATGGGACTGCCCGCGGCGGACGTGTCGGCCTGGCTGGGCACCGAGGTCGCCGCCGTGCGCGGAGCCACTCCGGCCCAGGGCCGCTATCCGCTGGTGCTCGTGGCGCAGGGCCGCTTCCACTCCGCGCACCACCAGGCGGTGCTGGCCGAGTTCCTCGCGAGCCACGGCTACGTCGTGGCCACCACGCCCTTCCCCACGCACCTCGCGCCCCCTTCGGAGAACGAGGACGTCCTCGCCATCGCACGGGGACAGGCCCGGGAGCTTGCGCGCGCGCTCGAGGTCATGAAGGTGGACACGAGCGTGGACGCCTCCCACGTGGCCCTGGTGGCGCACAGCTTCGGGGCTCGCGCCGCGTTCCTCTTCGCGCGGGAACACCCGGAGACAGAGGCCCTCGTGAGCCTGGACGGTGGCATCGCCAACCGCATGGGCAAGGAGTGGCTCACCGGACTCACCGACTTCCGCCCGGAAGACCTCCACGTGCCGCTGCTCCACCTCTACCAGGAGGGCGACGCGGTGGTGGTGCCCGACTTCGACCTCGTGCGCTCGCTGCGCGGCGCGGACCGGTGGCTCGTGCGCGTCGCGGGGCTGCGGCACTTCGACTTCACCAGCGTCGGCGCCGCCACCGCCGTGGCCCCCGCCCTGGCACCCGAGGGCCAGTCCGCGGCCACCTCACGCGGCTGGGCCGCCTGTGCCCATGCCACGCGCGTCTTCCTGGAAGCGAACGTCCGTCAGCAGGCGCGCGCACTCGAGTCGCTCGCGGTACCGCCGGGCCCGGCTCGCGCCAGGCCCGCGCTCACCGTGACGCACCTCGCACCAGGGCAGCCCTGAGCGAGCCCTCCGAGAGGCGTCAGTACTCCGCCGAAGCCCCTTCGCTGTCACCCTCCTGCGGCGGCGGCAGCGAGGACAAATCCCACCGCTGACCGGACTCCCACGACACGTCACCGGACGTGCCCCAGCCCGCGCGCATCGCCTCGCGTCCCTGGTACTCCAGCCAGAAGACGGACTCCTGCGCCCGGGCCGCCTGGTCCAGGCAGGCGATGCGCGTGGCCGGCCGACCCGGCCCCTCCAGCGTCACCGCGAAGGCCTTGTGCGAGTGGCCACACAGCACCCACCGCGGATGCACCATGTCCACCAGTCGCCGCGTCACCGGATTGCCAATCCAATACGAGGGCAGCGGCCTCGGCGGCATCGGGTTCTCCTCGCGCGCCCGCTGGACGATGCCTCGCGGCCACTCGTGGACCAGCAGCAGGTCCACGTCTCGCAGCCCGGACACCTGCTCCACCTCCGCCGTGCGGAAGTAGCCGGCCTGCTTCATCGTGTCCTGCGTGGTGGGCCGCTTCAGCGGCTGCTCGATGAAGCGCGGCGCGTGGATGCCCGACAGATACGCCACCCGCAGCCCGTGCAGCTCGCGCAGGCCCGCGCGCCCCAGGTAGCAGACGCCCGGGGCCAGCTCGCCGCCGGCCTGCAAGTCATGCAGCGCCTCGAAGTCCTCGTTGTTGCCGCCAATGAAGTACAGCGGCCGCTTCACCCGGCGCACGCCGTCCGCGTACTCCGCGAACTCCGCCGGCATGGTGCGCTTGGCCGCCTTGCGCCGGTGGTCGTCCGCGCGGCGGAAGGCCTCCACGTCCCCCACCGCCAGCACCACGTCCACGCGGCGGCCACGCGCCTGCTCCAGCGCGTCCAGCCACGTCTCCACGCGGTGGAAGCGACCGTGGATGTCACCCAGGGCGGCGACGAGAAGGGAATCCGGCATTTCGCCCGGAAGGCTGCACGCGCCTGCCCCGCCCTGTCGAGTCATCTTTGTCACCTGGGGGTCAATGGCTGACAGATAGCCGCCGCAGCGCAGGCTGAAGAAATGAAAGAGGCGCCCCCACCTCGCGATGGGAGCGCCCCGGAAAACAACCCGACCTCGCGGCGCGGGCTAGTTGCAGCCCAGCGGGTACGTCACCTCCACCATGGAGCCGGGCGCGGGGGCCGCGTCGCGCTCGAAGAGGATGGAGTTGTTGCTGGCGTCATACGCCCAGCCGTCCGTCACCTTGACGCCATCCACCTCGACGACGATGCGCTCCGGGTCCGCCGGCTGCTCGGACAGCGTGAAGCGGCGGTTGGGGCCGAAGGCGCTGTTGGACAGCTTCTCCAGGGACGCGGCCCAGTTGGGCGTGCAGATGCTCTCCACCGCGCCGCCCGTGGCCTGGGCCAGCTGGATGTAGCGGCTGCCGGAGCTGCTGGACGTCGGGCAGGTGCCCAGGTCCGCCGGACCGACGATGGCGTTGATGCTCAGCCGCGTCTTGTCATTGCCCTTCAGCGCCAGGAAGTACGTCTCGTAGAAGGACACCGGCTGCGAGCTGAAGTCCTCCTCGTCCGACAGGAAGATGATGGCCAGCTTCGCGTCCTCGCGCAGGAAGCCGCCGTTGCCGTCGTTGGCCAGCGGGGTGCGCGGGTCGTCCTGCTGGTACAGCAGCGGGTCCGACAGCGCGCGGTGCGCCGCGTCCAGGCCCTGCTCGTTCCAATGGCACACGCCCACCCGGGTGTTGCTGGCGAAGACGCCCGCCGCGTCGGGCGTGGACGGGGTGATGATGCGCGGCCGCGAGCCATCCACCGGGAACAGGCGGCCATTCTCACCGCCCTGCGCGCCGCCCGGGCACTCGGACCAGCCGCCCGGAGACGGGTCCAGGCCCGTGGTGGTGACGCCGATGCGGTAGTCCACCGCCGCCTGGTTCGCCGCGCTCAGGAAGGCCGCGAAGTTCTGCCCCAGGCTCTGCTGCTCCTCCATCATGGAGCCGGAGTTATCCACCACGAAGAGCACGTCCACCTTCGCCTCGGACTCCTGGAAGAAGCGGTCCGTCTGCTCCGCCTTCGTCACCCCGCGGCCGATGAAGCCCGCAGTGAATACAGACCCGTCATCCAGCGTGAAGCGCAGCGCCGCCGTGTCGTCGCCGTCGTCCTCCGGCGTGTACGTGGCGAGCACCCGCACCCGGCCGCCCTGGGGCAGCGTGTGGGGGAAGGGCGTCAGCGAGGCCACGGTGAACTCATTGCCCACCTGCTCCAGCGCCATGCCGGTCAGCTGCACCTGGCCGAGGCAGTTGTTGATGGCGAGCACCTCGCGAACGCGGGGCCCGCAGGACAGCTTGGTGATGCCGAAGTCCACCGTGGTGGGCTGCACCGCGAAGCAGTGCTTCACGCCCTCGCCGGAGACCTGCACCAGCGGGTGTCCCGCCGTCGGGTGGTTCACCCACGCCTCGGCCATGCCGGAGAAGATGCCCTCCGACTCCGGCTTGAAGCTCACCACCAGCGTCGCCTTCTGCCCCGGCTCCAGCACGCGGTTGTCCACGTCCAGCGAGCTGAAGGCCGAATCCGAGCCCTGAGACAGCTGCATGGAGGCCAGGTAGCACGCCTCCGCGCCGGTGTTGCGCACCGACACGCCGAGCGCCACCGACGCGCCCACCGGCACCTTCCCGAAGCTGAGCGTCTTGGGCATCTCGTACTGGCAGGGCTTGAAGACGCGGCCCTGACCCGACAGCGTCACCGCCTCCGTGGCTGAGCCCGTGCCGGTGCGCACCGTCACCGCGAGCTGCCCGGCGCTGGCCGCCGTCAGGCCCACGCGCGGGCTGAACGTCACACCGACCTTCGCCGTCTCACCGGCCGGCACCGTCACGCTCGCGGGCGCCTGGGCCAGGGTGAAGAAGCCGCCCTGGGTCGTATCGAGCTGCAGGTTGCTCAGCAGCACGCTGTCACGGCAGCGGTTGATGACCTGCACCTCACGCGTGGCCGTCATGCCCTCGGCCACCACGCCGAAGTCCACCTTGCGCGGGAGCACCGTGACACATGAGGCGCCGCCCTCACCCGTCAGCGACACCTTGGGCCCCGGCGCGCTCGAGCCCTGGTCTCTCACGCCAACCTCCACCCGGCCGTCGCGCACGCGCCCCAGCGCCACCGGCGTGAAGGCCACGCGCAGCTCCACCGACGCGCCCGCGGCCAGCACCCCGCCAGGCACCACCGGCTCGTTCACCACCTTGAAGACGCCGCCCGGGTTGTCCAGCAGCTGCACCCCCGAGTAGCTCAGCGCCACCGTGCCCTGGTTGCGCACCGTAATCGACTGCTCCGCCGTAGCCCCCAGCGCTACGCGCCCGAAGTCCAAGCGCAGCGGCGTCACCTCCAGCTTGGAGGCGATGCCCAGGCCGTGCAGCGGAATCACCGCCGGCTCGCAGCCCTCGCACACCACCACGTGCAGCGCGGCCTCCGCCGAGCCCAGGCGGCCCGGCGCGAAGGCCACCGGCACCACGCGCTCCTCGCCCGCGGCCAGCACCGAGGACTGTCCCCTTCCGGCGGTGAACTGGTCCGCGTCCGTGCCCTGGATGGACAGCACCAGCGGGCTCTCCACGTCGGAGGGATTGCGCACCGTCACCTCGCGCATCTCCACCATGCCCATGGCCACGTTGCCGAAGTCGAGCGCCGTCTCCGGCACCTCCACGAAGGCCTTCACACCGCGGCCGTTGACGGGCACCAGCCCGTCCGACTCGGCGTCGCTGATGATTTCCACCATGCCCTGCACCACGCCCTCCACCTGCGGCGTGAAGCGGACCTCGATCTCCTGCTCGCCTCCGGCGTTCAGGACGAAGGGCGCGAAGGGAGGAATCTCCACGTTGGGCACGGTGGAGACAGCGCCCTCCACGCGGTACGAGGCGCGGCCCCCGTTGGCGATCTTCAGCTTGAAGCTCTTGGTGCGTCCCAGCGCCGCGGGGCCGAACTCAATCGTCTCCGGGCGAACCAGGAAGGCGCTCTTTGCCTTCTGGGACGACGGCCGCTCGCACCCCACCCCCACCAACACCGCCGCCGCCACCCACGCCACCCACAGCGCCCTGCTCATAACGACCTCCCGCCACGCCCGGGGACCACGAATTTCGTGAGCCGCGGTGATCCACGGCTCCGGCGGAGGGCTCTCTGCAACCCGGGTGCCCACGCTCCATGGGGGGAAGACGTCGGCAGGCCGACGCGGCAAGCCTCTGGCCTCTATGGGAAAGGACTGGCACCGCGCGTGGAACAACATTTCCCATTCGGGCTGAAGGACTGGAATTCCTTCAGGAAGCGCCGGTAACACACCGACGAATCCGACGGCCGGGAGGGGCTGCCGGGTTCAGCGGGCGACGTTTCAGACCGTGGGACGGGATGCCGGTGCCAACAGCCGTCCCACCACGCCGGTGCCCCACAACACGCCGCCCACGCACACCAGCGCGCCGGTGACGGCGAGCGGCGACACGGGCTCGCCAAGCAGCAGCGCGCCCATCACCCACGAGAAGGCCGGCGTGAGCTGCGTGGCCACACCGCCCGCCACCGCGGTGACGTAGCCAAAGGCATACGTGAAGGTCATCTGCGCCGCGACGGACGTCAGCCCCACGCCGAGCAGCGGCAGCACCACGTCCCACCCCAGCGGCCGCCAGTCTTGAATCGCGAAGGGCAGGCTGAACAGGAGGCCGAAGAGACAGAAGGAGAAGAAGACGGTGGCCGAGTCCGTGTCGTGCCGCAGCGCGCGCACCACCACCACCGCCGCGCCGCCCAGCACCGCCGAGCCCATGCCCGCCCATGCCCCCAGGCCCAGTGACAGCGACGCGCCGCCCGCCATGCTGCTCCACATCACCAGGCCCGCGCCCAGCGTGGTGAGCGCCAGCCCCGCCAGCAGCGGCCCGGTGACGCGCTCGCGCAGGAACAGCCAGCCGATGATGGCCGCGTAGATGGGCCAGCACGCATTGAGCAGCACTGCCGGCCCCACCGTCATCCGGTCGATGGCGATGAAATACAGGTAGACGGCCGCGCCGCCGAAGATGCCGCGCAGCACCCACAAAGACAGGCGCCCGTAGCGCGGCTTGCGCCCCAGGGCCGGGAAGTAGATGGCCAGGAACACCAGCCCGATGAGGAAGCGCCCGGACGCCACCTGCCCGGGGGACAGCCGGCCCGCCAACAGCCGCGTGCACAGCGCCATCACCGCGAAGAGGAAGCTCGAGAAGACGAGCAGGGGGGTGCCGCGGTAGCGCTCGGGGAGGACCCAGCCGTTCATGGACGGGCGCACCCTACAGGGAAACCCATGGGGCGGCAGCCTGCCCTGCCGGCCCTGCCCGCCCGTCTGGGGACCTGGCACATGTGGGATGGGCGTTGAAACCCGGCGCGTTGGCCGTCATTCACTCCACCCGTGCGAGTTTCCTCGCACCGGAACACCCATTCAGTGGTAAACGCCCGCCCATCATGTCCGAGCCCGACGTCATCTCCCTCCGAGGCGCCAAGGAGCACAACCTCAAGAACGTCTCCCTGGACATCCCGAAGAAGAAGCTCGTCGTCTTCACGGGTGTCTCGGGGTCTGGCAAGAGCTCCCTCGCCTTCGACACGCTCTACGCGGAAGGCCAGCGCCGCTACGTGGAGAGCCTCTCCGCCTATGCCCGGCAGTTCCTCGGGCAGATGGAGAAGCCGAAGTACGACACCATCCGCGGCCTGTCGCCCACCATCTCCATCGAGCAGAAGGCGGCCAGCAACAACCCCCGCTCCACGGTGGGCACCGTCACCGAGGTGCACGACTACCTGCGCGTGCTCTACGCCTCCATCGGCGTGCAGCACTGCCCCAACTGCGGGCGCAAGGTGGGCAAGCAGAGCGCGCAGCAGATTGTCGACGAAATCCTGAAGATGCCCGCGGGCAGCAAGCTCCAGGTGCTCGCGCCGCTCGTCACCAACCGCAAGGGCGAGCACAAGGAGCTGCTCTCCGAGGCGCAGAAGCGCGGCTTCTCTCGCGCGCGCATCGACGGGGCGCTGAAGAGCCTGGAGGAGCGCATCGAGCTGGACAAGAAGTCCAAGCACGACATCGCGCTCGTCATCGACCGGCTCGTGCTCAAGCCCGACCTCAAGACGCGCCTCACCGACTCCGTGGAGACGGCGCTGCGCGAGGGCAAGGGCACCCTCATCGTCACCGACGAGAAGGGCACCCCGGCCTCGGACCGCGTCATGTCCGAGCTCAACGCGTGCCCCACCTGCGGCCTGTCCTTCGGGGATTTGACGCCCGCGTCCTTCTCCTTCAACAACCCGCTGGGCATGTGCACGGACTGCAACGGCCTGGGCACCAAGCCGGAGATGGACCCGGACCTCATCGTCCCGGACCCGTCCCGCAGCATCCGCGACGGCGCCATTGAACCGTGGGCCAACGGCATGAATCGCGGCGAGGGCTGGACGGCCGACTTCGTGGAGAGCCTGGCCAAGGCGTTCAAGATTGATCTGGACGTGCCCTACGCGAAGCTGTCCAAGCGCGAGAAGGACACGCTGATGTCCGGCTCCAACGGCAAGAGCTTCACCGTCGAGTGGGGCGAGGGCGGCCAGTACAAGATGGAGTGGGAGGGCCTGGTCGAGCGCATGATGCGCAACTTCAAGACCACCACCTCCGAGGCGCGCCGCGCCGAGCTGCAGAAGTACTTCAGCAACAAGCCCTGCCCCTCCTGCAAGGGCGAGCGCCTGAAGCCGGAGAGCCGCGCGGTGAAGGTCCACGGCCAGACGATTGTGCAATTGAGCCGGCTGACCATCTCCGACGCGCTGGGCTTCCTCGGCGAGATGGGCCTGTCCGCGCACGAGCGGAAGATCGCCACCGAGCTGTTGAAGGAGATTCGCAGCCGTCTGTCCTTCCTGGTGGACGTGGGCCTGGGCTACCTGATGTTGGACCGCACCGCGTCCACGCTGTCCGGCGGCGAGAGCCAGCGCATCCGCCTGGCGTCGCAGATGGGCAGCGAGCTGACGGGCGTCATCTACATCCTCGACGAGCCCTCCATCGGCCTGCACCAGCGCGACAACGGCAAGCTGCTGACCACGCTCAAGCGCCTGCGGGATTTGGGCAACTCCGTCCTCGTGGTGGAGCACGACGAGGAGACGATGGAGGAGGCGGACTGGCTGGTGGACTTCGGCCCCGGCGCGGGCGAGCTGGGCGGTCAGGTGGTGGCCCAGGGCACGCCCGCGCAGGTGATGGCGAACGAGGACAGCGAGACGGGCGCGTACCTCTCCGGGCGGAAGGAAATCGAGATTCCGCAGCAGCGCCGCAAGCCGGACCCCAAGCGCAAGCTCGTCATCCAGGGCGCGACGGAGAACAACCTGAAGAACGTGGACGCGGAGATTCCGCTCGGCGTCTTCAGCGCGATTACCGGCGTGTCCGGCGCGGGCAAGTCCACGCTCATCAACGAAATCCTCTACCCCGCCCTGGCGCGGCACCTCTACGAGAGCCGCGAGTCGCCCGGCAAGCACAAGTCCATCCAGGGGTTCGAGCACCTGGACAAGGTCATCGACATCGACCAGCGCCCCATTGGCCGCACGCCGCGCAGCAACCCGGCCACATACACCAAGCTGTTCGACAACATCCGCGAGGTGTTCGCGATGACGCCGGAGGCGCGCGCCTTCGGCTACGGGCCGGGCCGCTTCAGCTTCAACATCAAGGGCGGCCGCTGCGAGTCGTGCGAGGGCGACGGCGTGAAGCTGGTGGAGATGCACTTCCTCGCGGACGTGTACGTGCCCTGCGAGGTGTGCGCCGGCAAGCGCTTCAACGAGGCCACCCTGCGCGTGCGCTACAAGGGGAAGAACATCGCCGAGGTGCTCGACATGAGCGTGCGCGAGGCGATGGAGCACTTCGGCGCGCACAAGGACATCATGCGCGTGCTGCAGACGCTGCATGACGTGGGCCTGAGCTACATCCGCCTGGGCCAGCCCTCCCCCACCCTGTCCGGCGGCGAGGCCCAGCGAATCAAGCTGGCACGTGAGCTGGCGCGCGTGGCCACCGGCCGCACGCTCTACATCCTCGACGAGCCCACCACGGGCCTGCACTTCGAGGACATCCGCAAGCTCCTGTCCGTGCTCAACCGACTGGTGGAGGCGGGCAACAGCGTGCTCGTCATCGAGCACAACCTGGATGTCATCAAGAGCTCGGACTGGGTCATCGACCTGGGCCCCGAGGGCGGCGCGGGCGGCGGCAGGATTCTGGCCACCGGCACGCCCGAGCAGGTCGCTCGAGTGGAGGGCAGCCACACCGGCCGCTACCTCGGGCACGTGCTGACGAAGGCGCGCAGGGCTCGCGTGGGCCAGCGCGTGGATGGCCCGGGGCCAGGTCTGCAGGAAGCGAGCTGACGTCCCACCGCACCGGCCGCCGCTTCCGTGACAATGGAGCGGGGGGCGGGGGTGCCTTCATTCACCCCCAACCCCCCGTCCACCTTGGAGGAATGGTGTCACGGGAGGGGTGTGGCTCGCGAAGTGAGACGTACCGCGAGTCACATGATAGGGACGTCTCAATCCCTGTCAAACGCGTGAGAACTAATCGAGTTGTATCGTGAAACATCATCTGTATCGGAATCGAGCGCCCATGCTCGCGGGAGAATTCCGGTAGGGGTGCGGCTGAGCGTGCCGGGCGGGGGTGGAGTCCGCGCGAGGGGTTGGGTAGGGTTCGAATCCTTGTTTTCTTGGAGCCCCCACCTTCTGCCACGAGAGAGTACCCTGTCGCATGGCACAGCCCACCGCCGCCGCGCAGAGCAACAAGTTCCCCCCGCAAATCCCGTACATCATCGGCCAGGAGGCCTGTGAGCGGTTCAGTTTCTACGGGATGCGCGGAATCCTCACCGTGTTCCTCGCGGACTACCTGCTCCGGCAGACCGCGGGAGAGGGAGATGACCGCGCCGCCCTCGCGAAGAGCTACTTCCACCTCTTCATGTTCGGCGTGTACTGGTTCCCGCTCGTGGGCGGGTGGCTCGCCGACCGGGTGTTCGGCAAGTTCAAGGTCATCCTCTGGCTGAGCCTGGTGTACTGCGCGGGCCACGCGTGCCTGGCGTTCTTCGAGGACGTGCCGCTGGGCTTCTACTTCGGGCTGCTGCTCATCGCGATGGGCTCGGGCGGAATCAAGCCGTGCGTCGCGGCGATGGTGGGGGACCAGTTCGACGAGTCCAACAAGCACCTCGTGAACAAGATCTTCTCCATCTTCTACTGGAGCATCAACCTCGGCTCGTTCTTCGCGGCGCTGTTCATCCCGGCCATCCTGGCGAAGTACGGGCCGTCGGTGGCATTCGGAATCCCAGGCGTCCTGATGTTCATCGCCACGGCCATCTACTGGCTGGGCCGCCGGCACTATGTGCTGGTGCCGCCCACGGGGAAGAACCCGCACTCGTTCCTCCACGTGGTCATGTCGGCGCTGTCCCCGAAGGGCGAGCGCGTGAAGGGCGCGCACTGGCTGGACGCCGCGCGGGCCGAGCACCCCGAGCCCGCCGTCGAGGGCGTCAAGGCGGTGCTCCGCCTGGTGCTGCTCTTCATCCCGGTGATGTTCTTCTGGATGATCTTCGACCAGAAGGCGTCCACGCTGGTGCTGCAGGCCAAGGCGATGGACCCGCAGGTGGGCCCCTTCACCTTCCAGCCGAGCCAGATTCAGCTCATCAACCCCGGCCTGGTGATGATTCTCATCCCGCTGCTCACGGTGGCGGTGTACCCGCTGTTCAAGCGCCTGGGCTGGGAGCTGACGCCGCTGCGCCGCATGCCGCTGGGCATGGTGCTGTGCGCGGCCTCCTACGTCATCGCCGGCTTCTTCCAGATACGCATGGACGAGAAGGAGGTGCTCAACATCGCGTGGATGGTGCTGCCCTACGCGGTGCTGACGGTGGCGGAGATCCTGGTGTCCACCACGGGCCTGGAGTTCGCGTACACGCAGGCGCCCCGCGAGATGAAGAGCGTGGTGCAGTCGCTGTGGCTGGTGACGACGGCGCTCGCGAACATCTTCGTGGCCTTCATCTCGGGCATCCAGGCGTTCAAGGGCCCCAGCCAGTTCTTCTTCTACGGCAGCCTCGCGCTGCTGGCGGGACTCATGCTCTGGCTCGTGGCGCGCAAGTTCCAGGTGCGCGACTACTTCCAGGCGGCGGCCCCCGTCCCCACCGGCGAGCACACCACGGCCGGAGCGACGGCGAAGACGGCGTAGCCCGGCGTCCGGGAGGCCTGAAAAGAGAAACGCCGGAGCACCCTCGCGGGGGCTCCGGCGTTTTCATTTGAAGCGGAAGCCGTGGCTCAGGCCGCGGCCACGGAGCCGCCCTGCGTGTTGGTGGCGGGCGCGGCGGGCTTCACCTCGTCCGTGCCGTGCATGAGCGACTTCACCTTGCCGCTGAGCGCCCACAGGAGGCCGCCGCCCAGCACGCCCACCGCGACGAGCGAGAGGAACACGTTGAACTCGCCCATCTGCTCGCTGTAGCCGCCCACGACGCCGGACAGCTTGTTGGCCGCCGCGTTGGCGAGGAACCACACGCCCATCATCGCGCTCACCATCCGCGCCGGGGCGACCTTGGTCACCATGGACAGGCCCACCGGAGAGAGGCACAGCTCGCCCACGGTGTGGAAGAGGTACGCCATGATGACCCACCAGGCGGCCGCCTTGCCCATCAGCGCGCTCTCGCGCGAGGCGCCCACCATGAAGAGGAAGCCCAGGCCCATGAAGATGAGGCCGAACGCCATCTTCACCGCCACGTTCGGGTCCTTGCCCTTCGCGGCGAGCCGGCTCCAGAGCGCCGCCATGAGCGGGGCGAGCATCACGATGAACGCGGAGTTGAAGTTCTGGAACCAGGTCGTGGGGATCTGCCAGCCGAACAGGCCGCGGTCCACCTTCTGGTCCGTGTAGAGGTTCATCAGGCCGCCGGCCTGCTCGAAGCCCATCCAGAAGAGGACGACGAAGATGGCGATGATGAAGATGGAGATGACGCGGTCGCGTTCCTGCTTCGTCAGCGCGCCGGCCTGCGCCTCAGCCGCGCTCTGGCCCTTGTTCAGCACGTTGTTGCCCATGACCGCGCCGACCGCGAACACCGCGCCCGCGGCGATGAAGCGCACCAGCGTGGCCACGGCCGTGTCCTCGGCGAGCGACGGCACCAGGGCGGCCAGGCCGTAGAAGACGCCAACGGCGATGGCGATGGACACCGCGTACATCCCCACCCGGCGCCACGCCTCGCGGCGCTCGGCGTCCGTCTTCTCGGGCGTCAGGCCCACCTTGCCGAGCAGGCCGCGGCTCAGCGCGAGGAACGTGACGAGGCCCAGGAACATGCCCACGCCGGCGGCGCCGAAGCCCCAGTGCCAGCCGACCTTCTCGCCCAGGGTGCCGCAGATGAAGTTGCCCAGCACCGCGCCCAGGTTGATGCCCATGTAGAAGATGGTGAAGGCGCCGTCGCGGCGGCCGTCACCCGGCTCGTACAGGCCACCCACCATGGTGGAGATGTTGGGCTTGAAGAAGCCGTTGCCGGCGATCAGGAAACCGAGCCCCGTGAAGAAGACGGCCTGCCCGGGCAGTGCGAGCAATAGATGGCCAATCATCATCAGCGTGCCGCCGAAGACCACGGCCTTGCGCTGCCCGATGAGGTTGTCGGCGATGTAGCCACCTGCAATTGGCGTCAGGTACACGAGGCCCGTGTACGTGCCGTAGAGCGAGAGCGCGTTCCCCGTCGTCCAGCCCCAGCCCGCGACCTTGTCGGTGAGGAAGAGCACCAGCAGGCCGCGCATGCCGTAATAGGACATGCGCTCCCACATCTCGGTGAAGAACAGGAGGTAGAGCCCTCGGGGGTGGCCCTTGCGGGCGGCGCCCGCGGCGTCGGTGGCTTGCATGCCGTGGTTTCCTTGAAAGGAGGGGTGTAACGGAAAAGAGGCGTGACTGTAGCAGACACGCTGGCCGTGCCCAGGAGGACACCTGGGGACACGGAGAATTCCCTACTCACTGAATGGGCAACCCTACTGCCGGTCCGGGCAGGCGGGCGTTGGCGGCCGGCTCAGCCCAGGCGTCCGACGCGCTGCTCCGGGGCGGGCTCGGAGTGCCCGTTCGGAGTGACGGTCGGGGGACGCAAAGGCAGGCGGACCTCCACCTGGGTGCCCTCGCCGGGCGCGCTGGTGAGGGAGATGAGCCCGCCATGACGCAGGATGATGCGACGGCTGAGCGCCAGGCCCAGGCCCGTCCCCTCCCCCGCCGCGCGGGTGGAGAAGAAGGGCTGGAAGAGGCGCTCCATGTCTTCCTTGCGGATGCCCACCCCGTCGTCGCTGATGGTGACCACCGCCTCGTCGCCGCGGCACAACGTGGCCACCTTCACCCGGCCGTGCTCGCCCACGGCCTTGAGGGCGTTGTCGAGCAGGTTGAGCCACACCTGGTTGAGGGTGCCCGGGTCTCCCAGCAGCATCTCCGTGCACTGGTAGGCGCGCTCCACCGTCACGCCGGAGGGCACCTTCCACGCCAGGACGCTCAGCGTGGACTCCAGCGACGCGTCCAGGGACAGCGCCACCGGCGTGTCGCTGGTGCGGGTGAAGGAGAGCAGGGACTCGGCCAGGTGGCGGATGCGCTGGCCGCACTCCTCCACCACCTCCAGCATGGCCTTGCCCATGTCCCCTTCCTCGGGCCCGCCGGCCATCATGTCCTTGAGCGGCTGCAGCGCGTTCATCAGCCCGTTGAGCGGGTTGCGCACCTCGTGCGCGAAGCCGGAGGTGAGCAGGCCGATGGCCGCCAGCCGCTCGTTCTCCGCCGCGCGCACCGCCGCCTCGCGCAGGCGCAGCTGGGTTTCGATGCGCGCCAGCAGTTCGCGCGGGCTGAAGGGCTTGCCCAGGTAGTCATTGGCGCCAGTGCCCAGGGCCTCCACCTTCGCGGACACCTCCTGCCGCGCGGTGAGGAGGATGATGGGGATGTCCACCGTGCGCGAGTCGGCGCGCAGCGCCACCAGCATCTGCAGGCCGGAGAGCACGGGCATCATCACGTCGGAGACGATGAGGTGCGGCCGCTCCGTCAGCGCGCGCTGCCGGCCCTCCTCGCCGTTGACGGCCTCCAGCACCTGGTAGTGCTGGGACAACAGGCCGGTGACGAACCTGCGGATTTCGGCGTCGTCCTCCACCACCAGCACGCGGGGCGCATCGGGCCTGGGGCCCGCGTGGTCCCTCCCGGGCGCGGACGAGGAGACGGTGCCGGCCGGGCCGCCCGTCTCCAGCGCGGGGAAGGCTCCGGAGGTGCGGCGATCCCTGCGCACCGGAACGACGGCGTCCGCCCGGCGCCGCTCGCGCAAGTCCTCGCGGATGTGGGCCGAGCCCTTGGGCAGCCGGACGTGGAAGGTGGAGCCCTTGCCCAGCTCGCTCTTCACGGTGATGCCGCCCGAGTGCAGCTCCAGCGTCTCCTTCACCAGCGCCAGGCCGATGCCGGTGCCGCCGAAGCGCCGGGTGCCGCTGTTGTCCGCCTGGGCGAAGCGGTCGAAGATGACGGCGCAGTCCTGCTGGGAGATGCCCTGGCCGGTGTCCTCCACCTCCACGTGCACGTCCGTCGCGTCCTCGCTCACGCGCACCGTCACCCCGCCCTTCTGGGTGAACTTGAGCGCGTTGGAGAGCAGGTTCTGGAAGACGATGTCGATGCGCTCGTGGTCCACCTGGACGGGCGTCAGCACCTGGCCCTCCAGCTTCAGCCACACGCCCTGCCGCTCCGCCATGGTGAAGAAGGGCGGCAGCACCGAGCTCAAGAAGCCGTGCAGCTCCAGCGGCTGGTAGCGCAGCCGCGCCTTGCCGGACTCCAGCTGGGCCAGGTCGAGCAGGTTGTTGATGAGCCGCAGCAGTCGCTGCGCGCTGCGCTCCATGGTGGACACGTGCTGCTCCACCACCGCCGGCAGCCCCTCCGCGCGCTTCTCCAGCGACTCCAGCGTCAGCAGGATGAGGGTGAGCGGCGTGCGCAGCTCATGGCTCACGTTGTCGAAGAACTCGCTCTTGAGCCTGTCCAGCTCCTGCTGCCGGGAGAGCGACAGCTCCAGCTTGGCGTTGGCCTCGGACAGCGCCTGGGTGCGCTCGGCGACGCGGTCCTCCAGGGCCACGTTGGCGCGAAAGATTTCCTCGTTGCGCCGCTGCAAGTCCTCCAGCGAGGTGCGCAGGCCCTGGTGCTGCTCGGACAGCAGCGCGTCCTTGCGCAGGAGGGCCCCGCGCGTGTCCAGCCACGTCCCCACGGCGACGCCCGCCATGCCCAGGGCGGTGACGGCGAACACGGGCGGCGCCCAGTCCAACGCCCCGCAGGCCAGGCCACCCAGCATCCCCACCAGGCCGCCCGCGGCGAAGCGCCAGGCCAGGGGCGGCAGGTTCTGCCAATGGCACTCGTACTCGCAACAGGGCGCCCCCTCCACCTGGCACTGGAGCTCCTTCACATCCGCGAGGGGCAGGTTCCAGACGGTGGGGAACGCGGCGAGGTTGGCCTGGCGCGTGCGGCAGAGGTTGCGGTTGCTCTCGCGGATGCGGCTGGAGTACTGCACCTTCACCCACGAGTCGGCCATCTGCAGGATGCGGAAGCCGCCCACGCGGTTGTAGGTGTGGTCCAGCTCCAGCGCGCGCTCGTAGACGCTGCGCGGGGTGGCCACCGCCTTCATCATGTAGAAGAGGAAGCCCACCGCTTCCGGGCTGGCGATGCGGCGGCCCGCCTTGGTGATGAAGTCCGGGTCCCCCGAGTCGCGGTCCAACACGTCGAAGAGGCGCTCGGTGAAGTCCAGCGAGACGAAGTTGGTGAGCGTCTCCACGTACTCCAGCGACAGCGGCAGTCCCTCGCGGCGCCAGACGCGCTGCAGCCGCTCGCGCCCGTACGTGCGCTCGTAGTGCAGCAGCAGGGCGCGAAACATCCTGACGCTGATCTCGGGCGTGTCGGGGGCTGGCGGTGCGGTCGCCAGGTCCGCGGGGACGGTCAACGCTTCACTCCTTCCGTGGTCAACACCATCGCATATTTGAGGGTGTCGGGGTCATCCAGGAGGGCGAGGAAGCGCTGGCAGAAGGTGTCATAGGGCTGCGCGCCCCCGAAGAACCGCTCCGCCAGCGGACGCAGGGTGCGGAAGCGGATGACCCAGTCCTCGTGCAGCCGCGCGTCCACCGGGCCCGCCGCCACGTAGAAGGGTGAGACGTGCACGCGCAGGTCCGCCAGCCCCACCTTGCGGAAGAGGTGGAACATCTTCCGCCCGGCGTGCAGGTCGAAGCGGGCCTCGCGCAGGGCCAGGAGCAGCTTCTGGCTCTCCTGTTCCAGGTCTTCCGGGTAAGGCCAGTTCCACAGCCCCACCCCGTCGATGTCGGCCACCACCACCCGGCCGCCGGGCTTCGCCACCCGCACCAATTCCTCCAGCGCGGGCATCGGCTCGTGCAGGTACTCGAAGACGTACTGGCACCAGACGTAGTCGAAGTGGCTGGAAGGCAGCTTCGTGTCCGGCAACGCGCCCTGGAGCACCTCCACGTTGGGGCGCCCGGAGAGCAGCGCGCGCGCCGCCTCGAAGTGCGCGGCGAGCGGTTCAATGGCCACCACCCGCCCGGAAGGCCCCACCACGTCCAGCATCTCCGAGGTGATGATGCCCGGCCCGCAGCCGGCGTCGAGCGCCACCTGCCCCGGCGAAAGTCCCGTCAGCCGCAGCCGGTCCGCATAGGAGTTGGCGCTCGCCTGGGCCTTCAGGCGCCGCACCTCCTCGTCCGACTGCATGAGGTAGGTCATGCCGCGATGTCCTTGTCGTCCAGTTTGACGGTGCCGCGCGGATTGGCGGCCAGCCGCTCGAAGACGGCGAGCAGGTAGGCGTTCCAGTCGCGCACCAGCCGGCGATGCGCGGTGAACTCCATCACCTTGCCGAGGTTGTGGAAGCCCAGCCCCTCCAGCGAGGGCAGGTCCGCGTCCGTGGCCAGGCACTCCGCGGTGGTGCGGCCGCGCCGGGCCGAGTCCGCCACCGCGTGCGTCACCAGGGCGCGGCGCACCGCGTCCGCTTCCTGGGCGTCCTTCTCCACCATGACGAGCGAGAAGGCGTTGTACCACTCGGCCCAGAAGAGGCCCGGGCTGGAGTCCTCCATGAGGACGAAGCCCTGTGGGCCCTCGCGGCCCTCCACCATGGCGATGGTGCGCGAGCGGCGCAGGCCCGCGTCGGTGTAGCGGCCGCCGAGCGTGCCCAGCGACATCTCCCCCTCCACCAGGTCCGAGCTGCGCAGGCGGACCACGTCCTCCGTCTCGCGCAGGTGCTGCTCCAGCCAGCGCAAGTCGGACGTCTCCGCCGGGCGCACGCGCAAATCCTCGCGCGGCGGCGGCAGCGCCGCGTCCACCGGCAGCCGGCAGGGGGTGAAGGCGTGCAGGCAGCTCAGGCCCGGGCGCTCCAGGCGGCTGGCGATGGCGCCGTAGATGCGCGACGTCCACCGGTTGCGGCAGCGCCAGAGGGCGCGCAGGTACTCCACGTCCTCCAGGCTCTCCGCGTAGTCGGCCGCCAGGGCCACCAGCTCCTGGGAGATGGACTCGTGGCGGTGGTAGCCCGGCCGCACCACCAGGTGCTGGGACAGCCACGTCTTCGAGTAGATGCGCAGGCCGGAGATGTGGCCGTAGAGCCGGCCCTCGCGCTGGTAGACGATGGCCTTGGACAGCCCGTGGGTGCCGTTGCCCAGCGCCCGGTGGGACGCCATCAGCGCCTCTTGCGGCGGACCGTCATGGTACGGGTAGTCCGGGAAGCGCACCTCGGCCGCGCGGAAGAGGTCCCAGATGTCCGGGAAGGCCAGCTCCGAGCCGTCGCGCGCGTCCGGGCAGCGCGCCTGGATGAAGGCGTCCAGGATGGCGGTGCGCGCCTCCGGGGCCAGCTCGAGGATGCGCACACCGCAGCGGCGGGGGCGATTCATGCCGCCATTCTCGTCGGCGACGGTGAGCTGCCCGGTGTCCTGCACCTGGGCGCGGCAGCGTGAGCGCGTGCCGTCCGGCAGGTGCAGCGTCACCTCGTCCAGCACCAGCCCGGCGGGGAAGACCTCGTGGCCGGCGTCGAAGGGGAAGGCGAAGCCGCCGGTGTGCAAATCCAGCAGCGGCCGGTAGAGCGACTCCCCGGTGAGGGGGGAGTCGAAGGACACGGCGAAGGGCCGCTCCGCGGTGGAGCGGAAGCGCAGGCTGTTGCGGCGGTGGTGCAGGCTCAGGGAGCGCGGCAGGGCCACCTCCACCTGGTGCTCCTCCACCGACAGCACGGCCGTGGTGCCCACGTGGCAGACGCCGCCGAAGTCCAGACACAGCTGCACCACGTCACCGGGGTGGAACAGCCCGCCGGGCCGCGTCTGCTCGCGGAGCACCAGCCGCGACGCCTCCGGGTGCACCTCCGCGCTGGCGAAGTCCACCAGCCGGTTGCCCTCGTGCGTGCGCAGGCCGAAGCCCACGCCCGCGCGCACCGCGCGGCGCAGGAGGCCGCGGATGCGCACCGCGTCCTGCAGCAGCGGCGTGGGCGTGGTGCGCGTGTGCTCCATGGGCTTCTCCAGGGACACGCCCAGTTGGAAGCCGCCGCCCTCCTGCGCTCGCAGCGGGCGCACCATGCGCACCGTGGCATGGCCGGCGCGCAGCACCAGCGCGTTGCTCCGGAACACCTGGAGGCCCTCCAGCTCCGTGCCCGGCGTCAGCCGCTCAATCCGGACGCTGGGCTCCAGGCGCAGGCCCAGGCCGCCGGTGCCCACGTCGAGCAGCTCGGCGCGGAACGGGGTGCCGTCCGCCACGAAGCGCGCCTCCAGCGTGCCCTGCGGCACGCGGCGCTCGGACTCGCGCAGCTCCAGGATATCCAGCACGGCGCGGCGCAGCGCGGGCGAGGGCTCGTCGTCGAGGGTGAAGAACATGTGTCCGGCCGCCGCCACGTCCACGAGGCTGTGGTGGGTGCGGACGTTGTCCCGGGGACACAGCACTGCGCGGATGGCGCGGGGCGCGTGGCGCTCCAGGTCCTTCAGCAGCCGGGGGAAGGGGTCCGGGTGGGTGAGCACCAGCACCGGCGCGCCCTTCTTGAGGAATTCGACCGCTTCCTCGCGGTTGGAGGCCTCGAAAATTTCGTAACCCGCCAGCACGGACCGAAGCTGCGTACGACGCTCCGCATCCGGGTGCACGACCAGCACTGCGCGCGTCGTCACGGTCATATGTCCTCCTCCACCGGGCGTCATCAGACTGTCTTCCGGAAAAACAACCTCTCAGGTCCGGGGATGAGAATTGCTCACTGCGACCCCGCCGGGATCCCCGACGGCGCCCGCTCACATCCCCCGCTTTCCGAAAGCCCCAGTCGCAGTGGCGCGAAGGCCACGCGATGCGTCCGGCTCAGGCGGCCATCTTAACGAACCTCCCGGGGAAGGGAGTGCCCTGCATGAGGACAGGGGCGATGTTCGATTAAGGGCCGGCAGCCTGAGTCACGGCCGCCCGGCCATTCGGGGAGTGGGGTAAACCGCACCCTGGCCTGCCTTCGCGGACCCGGTTAAATGTCGGTTCCAGGGAGGTGCCATGGGCGCCGAGGTGGATTACGCGAGGGAAATCCAGGAGTTCAAGCGTTCCATGAACGCCGTCATCCTGGCGCACTACTACCAGGAGAGCGAGGTTCAGGACCTGGCGGACTTCGTAGGGGACAGCCTGGCGCTGGCGCAGGCGGCCGCGACGACGAAGGCGGACGTCATCGTCTTCTGCGGCGTGCACTTCATGGCGGAGACGGCGAAAATCCTCAACCCGTCGCGTCAGGTGCTGCTGCCGGACCTGAAGGCCGGCTGCTCGCTGTCCGACCGGTGCCCGCCGGCGGCCTTCAAGGCCTTCAAGGACAAGCACCCCGGGGCCTTCGTGGTGAGCTACGTGAACAGCTCCGCCGCGGTGAAGGCGATGAGCGACGTCATCTGCACGTCCTCCAACGCGGTGAAAATCGTCAACCACGTGCCGAAGGACCGGCAGGTGCTGTTCGCTCCCGACCAGCACCTGGGGCGCTACGTGATGAAACAGACCGGTCGCGACATGGTGCTGTGGCCGGGCAGCTGCATCGTCCATGAAATCTTCAGCGAGAAGAAGCTGGTGCAGCTGAAGGTGGAGCATCCGGAGGCGGAGGTGGTGGCGCATCCGGAGTGCGAGGCGGCGGTGCTGCGGCACGCGGACTTCATCGGCTCCACCAAGGGCTTGCTGGACTACGTGCTGAAGAGCCCGAAGGAGAAGTTCATCGTGGTGACGGAGGCGGGCATCCTCCACCAGATGAAGAAGGGGGCGCCGCACAAGACGTTCATCCCCGCACCTCCGGACAATGGCTGCGCGTGCAACGAGTGCCCTTACATGCGGCTGAACACGCTGGAGAAGCTGTGGCGCTGCATGAAGGACCGGACGCCGGAGCTGGTGATGCCGGAGGACCTGCGCGAAGCCGCGCGGGCACCGCTGCAGCGCATGCTGGAGTGGTCGGTCTAGGGGCGGGAGAACTCGCAGCAGCGGACACTTTCCAACTCGCGCCTTGCGCCGGAAACGGCAGGGTGCAATGGAGCAGGCGTGGCCTTCCGATTCCTCGCAGTCCCCGCGCACCGTCTGGTGAACTACCCCCAGTCGCTGCCGGACGATGAGCGCCTCGAGCCGGAGCTGCCTCCGGTGCACGAGGCCGTGGAGCGTGCCCTGACGGGCGCCGAGTTCCGCGACGTGCGCGCCCGCGACAGGATGCGCGCCCTGCTTCAGGGGGACCGTCCCCCCACGCTGGGCGCCCCCGAGGCGGGCTTCGGCCCCTCCGCCATCTTCGCGCAGCCGCCGGGAGACCTGCCGGCGCTGCTGCGGCTGGCGGACGAGCTGGAGAACCTGGCGAAGCGCGAGGCCGGCGAGCGCGCCCTGGTGTGGAAGTGCTCCGAGTGCGGCGCCCGCTACGCGGTGCCGGTAGCGCTGGTGCGCCAGGTGTCCATCCGCTGCGAGCGGTGCGGCAACCCGGTGGAGCTGACGTCCCCGCGCAGCCTGGGGGAGGAGGCGCTCATCGACCCGTTCCTGGGCGCGGTGAACCACAGCCGGCGCGAGCTGGCGGCCTTCTTCCGCGAGGCCATGGCGCGCGGCTGGCCGGTGCTGGTGGCCGAGGACAAGCGCGTCACGCGCAATCCTCCTTCGGCCTGAGCGCCGGGCGTACCTCCGTGAAAGCGGTTCTCGTGTGGGGCCGGGGGCGGTAGCCTCGCCGGCTCCATGCGGCGCGCGCTCGTTCCCCTCCTGCGATGTCCCCGATGCCGGCGTGGCGGTCTCCAGCCGGAGGCGGACGCCGCGGTGCTGCTCTTCGGCCCGCTGCGCTGCGGCGAGTGCCGCGCGACGTACCCCGTGGCCGAGGGCGTGGCGGACCTCGTGGTGGAGCACTCCGCCGCGGGCACGGTGCAGCGCGGCCTGGAGAACCGCTGGGTGGCGCGCTCCTACGAGCGCTACGTGCGCCCCGTCCTCGAGCGCGCCCTCACCCGCCAGGAGCTGGACCGCGACAGCGAGTACCTCCTCTACCGCAGCCTGCTGGGCCGCCCGGAGGCGCCGGTGCTGGACGTGGGCTGCGGCACGGGCCTGCTGGCGCGGCGGCTGGCGCGCGAGCCGGACTTCCCCGCCGTGGCGGCGATGGACGTGTCGCGCGCCATGCTGGAGGAGGGCGTGGCCCAGGCGCGCGAGGCCGGCGCCGCGGTGGACTTCCTCCGCGCCGAGGCGCCCCACCTCCCCTTCCAGGACCACTCCCTGGGGGCGGTGCTGATGGCCGGCTCGCTGCACTTCGTGGCGGACCTGGGCCGGCTGATGCTGGAGGTGGCGCGGGTGCTGCGCCCCGGTGGCCGCTGGGTGGCCAGCACCTACGTGCCTCCAGGCGCGGCCGCGGCGCTCGTGCACCGGCGGCTGGGGCTGCACCCGCGCGGAGAGGCCCTGCTGCGGACGGAGGCGGCGGCGGCGGGGCTGGTGCGCTTCGAGCGCGTCGCGCTGCCACCGCTGCTGGTGCTCAAGGCGGAGAAGGGCTCCGCCGAGTCCCTCAGATGAAGATGCCGGCGGAGGCGTCGTAGCGCGCCTCCTGGAGCTTCAGCTCGGCGGGACGGCCGCGCAGCGCGTCCATCACCTGGCGCTTGGGCTTCTGGCACTTGGCGCAGTCGCACGAGCCCTTCTTGCAGGTGCAGTCCGCCTTGCTGCCGCAGTCGCACTTGCCGGCGATGAGCGAGTCCAGCGCGTCCAGCGGGCGCTCCACCTCGCCGCGCGCGGGCGACGGCTTCGCGTCCACCGCGCCGGCCTCGTCGGCCTTGGCGGCGTCGGGCTTGGAGACGTCCGCCTTCTTCGCGTCGGCCTTGGCGGCCTCGGCCTTCTTCGCCTCGGCGGCGGCCCGTGCGTGGGCCTCGCAAGCGTGCGCCGGGTTCGGCGCCAGCAGCAGCCCTCCGGCCATCAGCCCCGCGGCCACCAGCGTCGCGATGCGTGTCATGTCCGTTCTCCTTCGGGATACCGCCACGGCACCCACTCGCCGCGCTCATACCGCAGCCCCCGCCCCCTGCCAAGGATGAAGGCCGCACCTTTGTCTACCTGTGAAGCCTGACCGGCTGCTCCACGGGTTGCTCGCACGGGTTGCTCGCACGGGTTGCTCGCGAGGTCCGGAGGCGGCGCGTACAGTCCGCGCCCTCCGTGACGAACCGACCCGACCGACTCGTCTACGCCGCGGCCCTGGTGCTGGGCGCCCTGCCCCTCTGGGCGTCGCGCTACCTGCCCATGGCGGACCTGCCGCAGCACCTGTACCTCATCTCCGTCCTGCACCGGCTGGATGACCCCACCACGCTGTACCCGCAGTTCTTCGCCGCGCGGCACGCGCTGACGCCGTACCTCGGCTACTACTACCTCGTCAGCGCCCTCAACTGGCTGCTCCCGCTGGAGGCCGCCAACCGCGTCTTCCTCACCGCGTACGTGGTGGGGCTGCCGCTGGGGCTGGGCTTCCTCTTGCGCAGCCTGGGCCGGCCGATGTGGCCGTCGCTGCTGGCGCTGCCCTTCGCGTACGGCGACAGCTTCGGCTGGGGCTTCGTCAACTACTGCGCGGCGCTGCCGCTGACGCTGCTGTGCTGCGGCCTCTTCGTGCGCGCGCTGGAGGACGCGCCCCGCCGCCGCACGTGGGCCGTGGGGCTGGCCGTGTGCCTCGTCGCGGTGCTGCTCTTCCACGTGCAGGCCTTCGGCTTCCTCGCCTTCGGGCTGCCGTGGCTGCTCCTCACCACGGCGGTGCCGGAGGACGCGGGTGCGAAGGGCGTGGCCGCGCGGCTGCGGCCCCGCGTGCCGGCGCTGGTGGGCGTGGTGCCCGGCGTGGCGCTCTTCCTGGGCTGGGTGGTGCTGCGCTTCGGCGAGCCGGCGGACATCCAGCCGGGGGTGCCGTGGAAGGCGTGGGGGCCCACCTTCTCGCCACAGAACCTGGCGTGGAAGAGCTTCGAGCAGAACCGGGCCGAGCTCTTCGACGTGCTGGCCAACACCTTCCGCGACGGCTCGGACCGGTGGGCGCTGTACGCGGTGGGCGCGGTGGCGGTGGCCGGGTGGCTGGCGGGCCTGCTGCGGCCGGAGCGCCCGGCGACGCGAGGGCCCGTGGCCAGCGCGCGGCTGTTGGGGCTGGGCGTGCTGGCGCTCGCGCTCTACTTCCTGTTGCCCTTCGACATCCGCGGCTACGTCTACTACCTCAACACGCGCTACTCGCACCTGGCCGCGGCGCTGCTGGTGGCCACCATGCCCGCCACCGTGCACGCGTGGCGGCGCCCCCTGGGGATGGCGGCCGCGGCGTGCGCGCTGGTGCTGGCCTTCGTCATGACGAGCGGCTACCGCGCCTTCTCGCGCGAGGCCGCCGCCGAGTGGGAGCCGCTAGTCGCCGCCACCGCGCCGAGGCCGCGCGTCATGGGGCTCATCTTCGACACGCAGTCGCGCGTGGTGCGCTTCCCCGTCTACATCCACGGCGCCGCCGTGCTGGCCCGCGCGCGCGGCGGCGTGCCCAACTTCACCTTCGCCTCCACGCCCCACTCGCCCCTGCGCTACCCCGGCGAGGTGCCCCCCACCTTCCCCTCCGAGTGGAATCCGCAGCAGTTGGACTACGCCACGCAGGGCGCCTGGTACGACCACTTCCTCGTGCGCGGCGTGCACCCCTCGCGCGTGTTCGGCGAGCGGCTCCAGTCGGAGCTGGTGGTGGTGGCGCAGTCCGAGCGGAGCTGGCTGGTGCGCCGCCGCTGAAGCGCGACACGTGGCGAGTGTGGGCCAGTGGGCGCACGTCCCTCACGTCGCGTGCCCCGCGCCGTACCGCGTGCAGTACAAGGCGCGGGCATGAGCCCCACTGAGCCCCGCCCCCTGCTGGACGCGCTGCGCGCCGGCACCCCACTGCCCGCCTTTCCCGCCGACGCGGTGGAGAGCGCCCGGGCGCTCGCGCGGGACGTGCGCGCGGCCACGCCCGCCGCCGTGGAGCCCCTGCCGGAAGCCCTCGCCGCCGCGGTGCTGGAGGCCGCCGTGCTGGAGGGCCTGCCCGCCCTGCCCGAGGCCCTGTCCGCGTCGGCGGTGAAGCCGCTGGCCAAGGCGGCGAAGAAGGCGCTGTACCGGCTGCGCTCGCGCGGCGTCGCCGTGGCCGAGGCCCCGCGCCCCAGCGCCCCGGAGGCCCCTCGCGCCGCCACGCCCGCGCCGGACGCGCTGCCGGCGATGGCCTCCACCATCACCAACGCGGGCGAGCGGGCGCTCGTCCTGGGCCGCGTGCAGCGCGGCGGCGGCGTGGAGATGGTGCAGGCCCTCATCACCGACACCGAGGGCGTGGTGGAGCTGCGCGTGGGCGAGAAGAGCCGGGGCAACTTCCGGCGCCTGCTCAAGGAGTCCCTGGAGAAGGGCGGCACGGTGGAGCTGCCCCAGCACGAGGCCGCCGCCCTGCTCGCCGAGGCCGCCGGCACCAACCTCCGCGCGCGCACGCCCTTCCCGCCCGGCCTGGACCTGGCGCTGCGCCACTTCGGCGTGCAGCCCCAGACGGAGCCCACCGCCCTGCCCCCGCCCGAGCCCGAGGACGTGCGCCGCGTCCTCGAAGGCGACGTGCTCCACGCGACGCCGGAAATGTCCACGTGGCTGCCCCCGGAGTCCGAGGTGAAGCGGCTGCTGCAGAAGCTGGACGAGGTGATGCACAGCCCGCTGGCCCTCAGCGACGTGCAGCGCCAGGAGCAGCTCCAGGCGGCGGTGCGCACCGTGGCGCGCGACTTCCTCGCCACCCCGGAGGCCCGCCAGCGCTACGCCCTGCGGCTGTGGCGGATGGCCGACTTCTTCGAGCGCACCGCCCGAGCGCACGAGGCGGAGGTGGCCCGGGGTGAGGCCCGCCGCCTCTTCCACGGCGCCGAGGAGCCCTTCTCGCGCTTCGTGGAGCGGCTCTTCGAGAAGGTGCTCGCCCTCGTGGCCGCCGCCGGTGCACGGGCCGAAGCCCAGGGGGCCGCGACGACCCAGCCCCCAGGTACGAATCCGAAGGCGGCCCCCGCGGCCGCGCCCGCTCCCAGTCTGGAGCGGCGCAGCCCCGGCGGCCTCATCCTCCCCTGAAGCGCCGGGAGGGGGCGTACCTGACTACGAAGAGGTGACGCGGGCGCGCAGCAGCAGATCCAGGTTCTCCTGCTCCCAGGCCTGGGCGCGCGAGAAGTCGTGGAAGCGCCGCTCGTGCTCCATCATCTCGGGCGGGTGGATGCAGCGCCGCCCGTCATCGCCCCGCCGCGTCCGGTACACGTGGTGGAGCATCTCGTGGAAGACAATCCACTCCACGAAGTAGCGGGGCACCACCGGCTGGTCCAACGCCGGGTGGATGCGGATGACCTTCGAGTCCGCCGAGTACGAGCCCATCTTGATGCTCTTGCGAGGCCCCTTCACCCGCGGCGCCGGGCCGTAGGTGATGGCCGCGTCGATGCGGCTGCTGAAGTAGCGCTCGTTGAGCCGGGCGAAGATGCGCTCCAGGTCGTGGTGCTGGCCCTCCGGCTCCAGGCGGATGCGCTTGCGCATCTGCGCCGGGGACAGCCTGCGGATGTAGGCGCGGTTGCGCTCGATGTAGCGGTCCAACATCACGCTCGCATCCGGGTCGCCCTTGCGCACGAAGCTGGCGAGCGCCTGCACCACGTCATCCGGCGCGGCGAGGAACATGTGGTGCAGCCGCAGCCGCCACATCGAGCGCTGGCGCTGGAACGTCAGCATGGTGTGCGTGTTGTCGTGGATCTCCAACGCGACCTTCGCGCGCAACCGCGTGCGGAGGCGACGTTCGAGCACGCGCCGCCACACCTTGAGGAGCCTGTTGGGCTCCGGTGCGACGGGAAGCTGCCGGGCCACCCGGCCGGCCGTGTAACTCCTCTTCGTGACTACGCTTTTCTGACTCTTCGGGCGCGCCATAAGGGTCACGGATTCTACGGACCCGTCTGACATGTATCAATGCGCCCAGAACGATGAAAATCTAGGAATTCCAACGACTTAAGGACACTCAAGCCCACCCGGTCCCACGTGTCCGCCCCGGGGGCAGGATGCCGCATACGGGCCAAGTGCCCGACACGACTAGCGGCGGCCCCGGCACGGAATCGAGAGGACCAGCGGCCCCTCGCCTGCCGCCTCTACAAGGTAGGGCTTTGTACCCTTGGGAGCCCGACGTCCCGGGCAGGCGTAGCGCACCTTGAGGGTGCCAGGCGGCAGGGAGATGACCTTGTTGACGGGCAGCCGCTCGCCCCCCTCCTGCCGCAGGACGGTGCGGGCCGGCGCGTCGAAGCGCACGTCCACCAGGGCCGGCTCCGGCGCGGGCTCGGGCGTGCCCGCGTCGGCGGTGGCGACGGCGGGCTCGAGCTCCGGCAAGTCCTCACCCGTGGGCGCGACGCTCGCGCTGCCCGCGTCCGGCACCAGCGGCTTCACGCTCGCCTCGTCACCCCCCGGCGAGGGCGCCTCCACGGTGGGCTTCGGCGGCACGGGCGCGGGCGGCGGCGCGACGGGCTTCGGATTCGCGGGCGGCTGCAGGACGGTGGCGGAGAGGTCCGGCTGCGTCACCGCCACCTGGGGCGTGCGCAGGGCCCAGATGACTCCGGCGCCGAGCGCGAGCAGCAGCGCGCCGCCGCCGGCCACCAGCAGGGCCACGGGGAAGCGACGCCGCGGGAGGTTCGCATTCGTGTTCGCGTACATCCCCCCCGACTCGTCGAGGTCGCCCGCGTAGCTGTCGTAGCCCGCGGTGGACTCGTCGTCGTCCGGGTCCGGCCGCAGCGTGGGCGTCGGGTCCGTGTACTCCACCGTGGACATGCCCGAGTCGGTGGGGAAGTAGTCGTCCTCCTCGTCCGGCGCGGCCAGCCGCGAGGACGGCAGGCCGGGGCGCGACGCGGCCCGCTGATTCACGGTGGCCGGGGTGATGGAGACGGACTGTGACGCCTCCGCGTCCACCGTCGAGGGACGGCGCGGCGCCGAGGGAGGCGTGACGGAGACGGACTCCTCGTCCGGGCGGGGCGTGCGGCGGGGCGGCACCGTCACCGGAGCCGGCGGCGGCGAGACGCGGCGCGAGCGCGGCCCTTCCGAGATGTTGGAGGCACGCGGCGGCGGTGGCGGCTCGGCGTGGTGGGGGCCGGAGGAGCGGCGCGTGGGCACCGGCGGCGCGGAGGGCGTGCGGGGGCGCTCATCGCGGAGGCGACCGCGCTGCGGCACCGTGTACTCGGCGTCCTCGGCGTCGTCCGACTCCAGCTCCGCCACCACCTCGGCCGCGAGCTCGTTGCCGCTGGGCGCGGTGTTGATGGCGGTGGACACGTCCGCCGTGTCCTCGTCGTCCCGGCCGAAGGTGGGCAACTCGCGCGGGCGCGCCATCTGCGTCGCGGGCTCCGGCTCGTCACCGTAGGAGGGCACCGGCAGCGCGTCACCGGAGGCGCGGCGCAGGGGCCGGGCGGTGAGGCCCGGCGTGAGCAGCGCGTGAGGCTCCGAGGAGGGCGTGGTGGAGGACAGCGTGGGGGCAGTGCTCTCCAGGACGGAGCGGCGCTCCATCGGCTCGGGCACCGGCGGCCGCGTGGCCGGCAACGGCACGGTGGCGTCGCGGCGCCCGGCGCCCCGGGCCACGGGGATGTGGAGGACGGTGCGCTCCTCCTCCGCGCCCAGCAGCCGGGCGATGTACTCCGACACGTCCAGGCTCTGCCGCAGCACGCCCGAGTCGAGGAAGGACTCCAGATCCGCGCGCACCGCCGAGGCCCGCTGGTAGCGCTGCCCCCGGTCCTTGGTGAGGCAGCGCATGATGATGCGCGACAGCTCCTCGGGGTAGTCGTCGCGCAACAGGTGCGGCGGGGCCGGGTCCTCGTAGCGGATGGCGTAGAGGATGCCCTCGGTGGTGGGCTTGGAGAAGGGCTGCCGGCCGGTGGTGATTTCGTACAGCATGGTGCCCAGCGCGAAGATGTCCGCGCGGTGGTCCAGCCGCTCCTGCGACACCTGCTCCGGCGCCAGATAGAGGAACTTGCCCTTGATGACGCCCGGCTTGCTGCGCTCCATGAACGCGCCGGCCTTGGCGATGCCGAAGTCGACGAGCTTGATGCGCCCGTCGTAGGCAATCATCACGTTCTGCGGGCTGACGTCGCGGTGGATGAGCTCCAGCGGGCGCCCGTCCACGCCCCGGCTGTGGTGCGCGTAGTCCAGGCCCGCCGCCACGCTCGCGCAGATGCGCGCCGCCACGCCGCAGGGCACCGTGGCGCCGTACTTGGCCTCCTCGGCGACCACGCGCCGCAGGTCCACGCCCTCCACGTACTCCATGGCGATGAAGATGTTGTCGTCCCAGTTCCCCAGCTCGGACACCTGCACGATGTTGGGGTGGTGCAGCTGCGCGGCGATGCGCGCCTCGTCCAGGAACATCTGGACGAACTCCGGCTCCTCCGACAGGTACGGGAGGATCCGCTTCAGCACCACCAGCTCGGGGTCCGGCGGACGCTGCGCCAGGAACAGCTCCGCCATGCCGCCTACGGCGAGCCGCTTGATCAGCAGGTACTTTCCGAACGGAATGGCCGTCTGGGGCGAGCTCACGGAAGGCAACGCAGTCTGTCTGGGGGTGGGTGAGGCGTACTTTTCCTGAGCTTACCCACAATCACAGGGTTGGCGAAGCCAGCGCCTCCACCCGCTTCGGTAGGTACCTGACAGGACCGGACAATCCAGGAAAAGAAACCGCTCCGCCCGGGACGGGCGAGTAGCGGCGGATCATCCACCGGTGCCAGGAATTACGCCCGCATCCCGAGAAGCAGCCCCCGGAGCCGCCGTCGGGTGCGCTGCGGATTCTGCATCCACGCATGGAGCGTGCGGGAACGCGGGGCTTCTCCGAGAGGGAATTCAAGGGATTGTGACGGCTCCGTTTCCATCCGTTTCCACATGGATCCGCGATTGGACGCCCCCCCGGGCTGCGGTGTAAGAGCGGGACCACCTAACGCATCCTGGAGGCATGACCCAATGGTATTTCGCAATGGGCGGTTGGTGCTGGTGGCTGGTCTCACCGCGCTCGCCGCGGTGGCCTGCTCTGGCCGTGACGACAACGAGTGTGACACCCAGGTCGACTGCGCCACCGGCCAGGTCTGCACGGACAATGTCTGCGTGACTCCGACCCCGGTCGACGCCGGAACGGATGCCGGCACCGACGCGGGCACGGATGCCGGCCCGACGACGACGGACATCCCCGCGGACCTGACCAGCCCCGAGAACACGCAGATCACGGCGTTCATCGCGGCGACCGCGAACACCAGCGGCACCGCGACCCCGGTGAACCCGCCGCTGCCCATCACCAACGTGTTCGTCACGTACATCGCGCCCGCGTTCGGCTCCACGCCGACGGGCTTCTACGTGCAGGCGACCGCGCCGGGCCCCTCCTTCTTCGTGAAGCTGGACGCCGCCGCCCAGACGCCCGCGCTCGCGGTGGGTGACAAGATCTCCTTCAACGTGACGGAGAAGACCCTCTTCAACGGCCTCAACCAGGCGAGCGCCATCACCGGCCTCACCCGCGTGAGCCAGGGCGCCCCCGTGCAGAACCTGGTGGACGCCGGCACCCCGGGCCTCACCGTGGACATCAGCGGCCGCACGGACGTGAAGAGCACCGCGGCGCTCGCGGCCTACGAGTCGGACCTCGTGCAGGTGCGCGGCACGGTGGCCGGCCCCGCCACCGCCTCGGGCAGCAGCTTCACCACCTTCACCTTCACCACCGCGGGCTCGCCCACGCCGTCGAGCAGCTTCATCCTGCGCATCCCCAACACCGTGGTGACGGCCTCCGGCATCGCCCAGCAGTGCAACTTCACCGCGGTGGCCGTGCCCTACGGCCGCTTCGGCACCACGGCGCAGATCTCCCCGTTCCGCGCCAGCGACCTCATCCTGGCCTGCCCCGTCACTGTGTCGGGCGGGCGCTCGCTGAGCCCGACCTCGGCGGAGGTGCTCTTCAACGTGAACGTGGACGCGGCCACCGTGGCGGCCACTGACTTCACCATCACCCCGGACCTCGCCGTCAGTGCGGTGGAAGTCACGGGCAACAAGGTGAAGCTCACCACCGCGGCCCAGGTCGAGGGCACCCGCTACACCGTGACGGCGGCGGGCCTGAGCGGCACCAACGGGGCTCCCGTGAGCACCACCGCGGCGACGACCATCTTCTGGGGTTCCAGCGACACGGCGCCCACCGGACTGCTCATCAACGAGGTGGAGGGTGACAACGTCGCGGCGACGACTGGCGCCGTGGATGACAAGGAGTTCATCGAGCTCATCAACAACTCCGACGCGGCCGTGCACGTGGGCAACATGGTGGTGGTCCTCGTCAACGCGACCCCCAGCGGCAACCCGCCCACCGCGCCCGCCGCCAACCGCCAGGAGTACCGCCGCTTCGAGCTGTCCTCCGTGACGGATGGCACCACCGCCACCGACACGCTCGCCCCCGGCGCGGTGCTCGTCCTCGGCCCCGCCACCGTGACGAGCGCGCTGCCCGCGGGCACCCTGCGCGTCACCATCACCAACCCGCTCACGGACATCATCCAGAACGGCGCGGACGACTCGGTCGGCCTGCTCTACTACCCCACCGGCGTGCTGACGGACGCGCTCTGGTACGAGGCCTCCAAGGATGCCGCCGCCCCCACTGCCTTCACCGGGACCATCGCGACGGGCGCGGGTGACAAGGAGCTCTCCTTCGCCGAGGGCACCCCGACCGACCTCTTCGAGAACAACACCAACGACGTGTCCTTCCAGCGCAAGGTGAACCCCGACGTGTCCGGCGCCGTGCTGGACACGAACAACAACAAGGCCGACTTCGAGATCGCGCTGCCCACCCCGGGCACCAAGCGCTAGTCGCGGACGACGTCTGAAGTACCGGGCCGCAGCCTCCCTTCTGGGGGCTGCGGCCTTCGTTTTTTGTCGCCGCCGCTACAATGGCAGCATGTCCCCTCCCCTTCTCCCCTTCCTCCGGGGCCTGCGGCCCACGCTGCACATCTCCCACCGCGGCGGCGCGGCGCTGGCTCCGGAGAACACGCTGGAGGCCTTCCGCCAGGCGGTGGAGCGCTACCGCACGGACATGCTGGAACTGGACGTGCACCTCACCCGCGACGGCGAGGTGGTGGTGGCCCATGACGCCACCCTGGAGCGCTGCACCGACGGCACCGGGCCGCTGGCCGCCCTCACCCTGGCGGAGCTGAAGCGGCTGGACGCGGGCTTCCACTTCAGCCCGGACGAGGGCCGCACCTTCTCCTTCCGGGGCCAGGGCGTCCGCATCCCCACCCTGCGCGAGGTGCTGCGCGCCTTCCCCGCACTGCGCCTCAACATCGAGCTCAAACCGGACGTGCCCGGCATCGAGGACGTCTTCGCCGGGCTCTTGAAGGAAGAAGGCGCCCTGGAGCGGGTGTGCATGGGCAGCGAGCAGGACGTGGTGGGAGAGCGGCTCGCCGCGCGACTGCCGGACGCCTGCCACTTCTACCCGCGCGACGCGCTGGCCGCCTTCGTCATCGCCCTGCGCGGCGGGGAGACGCCTCCGGAGGACCCGCGCTTCACCGTTCTCGACATGCCCCTGTACTTCGGGGACATCCGGCTGGTGGACCCGGCCTTCCTCCGCGAGTGCGCCGCCCGCGGCAAGTGGGTCAACGTCTGGACGGTGGATGACGCGACGGAGATGGAGCAGCTGCTACAGGAAGGGGTCGGCGGCATCATGACCGACCGGCCGGACCTGCTGAGGCAGCGAATGGACGCCTCCACGAAGCCGGGTTAAGCCCAGGTTCCATGCCCCGCACCACCTCGCGCCAGCGCCCGTCCGCCGCACCGGCCGCCCCCGCAGGGGACGAAGCCGAAACCGCCTCCCGCCCCCGCAACACCCTCCGGGTGAAGGTGCCCCGGGCCCGGCGCTTCGTGGCGCTCGCGGGCAACATCGGCGCGGGCAAGACGACGGCCGCCAAGCTCATCTGCCAGAGCTTCGGCTACCAGCTCTTCGACGAGCCCGTCATCGACAACCGCTTCCTGCGTGACTACTACGCGGACATGTCGCGCTGGTCCTTCACGCTCCAGCTCGAGTTCCTCATCCGCCGCGTGGAGCACCACGAGCTCATCCACTCGTACAAGCGCAGCTGCGTGCAGGACCGCACGCTGTACGAGGACCCGGAGATCTTCGCCAAGTACCTGCACGGCCTGGGGCACATGACGAACGCGGAGCTGGACCTGTACTACGAGTACTTCCAGCGCCTGTCGCGCCACATCATCCAGCCCGACAAGGTCATCTGCTTCGAAGTGGGCAGCGTGGACGTGCTCCTGCAGCGCATCCGCACCCGCGGCCGCGAGGAGGAGAAGGGCATCCGCCACCAGTTCCTGCGCGGCCTCAACGGCTACTACGCGAGCTTCCCCCTGGTGCTGCAGGAGAAGTACGGCGTGGACTGCCTCGTGATGGACGTGTCCTCCCAGGACATCCGCCGCGGGAAGGGACGCGAGGAGTTCCTCGACCGCGTCTCCACCTTCCTGGCCTGAAGCGCACGCCTGATTGGGACGAGCCCCCGAATCTCAGCCGGGTTCTCCGCGCTTGCGCGCGTTAAACCCCTGAGCCATTCACGGGACGACATCGACCCTGTCCCCAGGCGCCGCGTCCCAGAACCGAAGGTGTGAAATGCCCGACCTGAGCCCGAAGAACCCGAAAGACACGGAGGTGGTGATGACCCAGCTCATCCTCCCTCCGGACGCCAACAACCTGAACGCCGCCTTCGGTGGGAAGGTGATGGAGTGGATCGACATCTGCGGCGCGGTGGCGGCACAGCGTCACTGCCGGCAGGTGGTGGTCACCGCGTCCATGAATGACCTGCACTTCCACGCCCCCATCAAGGTGGGCTGGGTGGCGCTGCTGCACGCGCGGGTGCTGGCCGCCTTCCGCACGTCCATGGAGGTGGGGGTGACGGTGCACGCGGAGAACCCGCTCACCGGGGAGCGCTTCCTCACCACCAGCGCGCTGCTCACCTTCGTGGCCATCGACAAGGACGGAGGCCGGGTGCAGGTGCCGCCGGTGCTGATGGCGACGGACGCCGAGCGCGAGGCCTTCCGCGAAGCGGAGGCCCGCCGCACCCAGCGCCTGGCGCGCCAGAAGGAGAACCAGAACTGGCTGAAGGTGATGAAGCCCCTCGCCGGGGCCTGAAGGCCCGCGAGCGAAGGGATTTGACACGGCCGGGGAGGGCAACCCGCCCCACCCCGGTCTGGAGCGCCCGTCTCAAGACGGGCGCCACCTGCGAACCACCGCGCCGCTCAGCTCAGGTCGTGAACGACGTGCCGCAGCCGCAGGAGGACTTCGCGTTCGGGTTGTTGAACTTGAAGCCCGAGCCGGTGATGGCGGAGACGTAGTCGATCTCCGTGCCCTCGAGGTACTGGCTGCTCATCGCGTCGGAGGCGATCTTCACGCCGTCCTGCTCCCACACGGCGTCGCCGGCCTTGGTCTCCTTGACCAGGTTCAAGTCGTAACCCAGGCCGCTGCAGCCGGCGGGGACGACGCGGATGGAGAAGAAGTAGCCCTCGAAGCCCTGGGCCTTGATGACCGCCTTCACCTGATTGATGGCGGCCTCCGTCAGGCGCACGGCCACGCCCGGGGTGGCCTGGGGGGCCGTCGCGGTGCCGGGGGCGGAAGTCGTCGTGGTGCTTTCCATGTCGGTTGCTCTCCTATGACGCGACTTATAACGCCCGGGCCGGGAAAATCCATGGGGCCGGCCGTCCGTTCGCCCGAGGGCCCACATCTGGACGGACGGGCCGGGGACGGCGGGTTATACCCGGCGTCATGGCTCCCACCTTCCAAGAGCTGCTGGCCGGAGTGAAGCAGGAGATCCGCGAGGTCTCCGTGGACGAGGTGAAGCGCCTGCTGGACGCCCGGGCCCCCGTGAGGCTCGTGGACGTACGGGAGGCGGACGAGTACGCGGGCGGCCGGCTGCCCGGCGCCCTGCACATCCCCCGGGGCTACCTGGAGCTGCGGATTGAAGACCGGGCCCGCCGGGACGAGGACGTCGTCGTCTACTGCGCGGGAGGCACCCGCTCCGCGCTGGCCGCGAAGACGCTGAAGGAGCTGGGCTACACGCGCGTGGCGTCCATGGCGGGCGGCTACAACCGCTGGAGCGACGCGGCCCACCCGGTGGAGAAGCCCTTCGTCCTCACCGCCGAGCAGAAGGAGCGCTACCGCCGCCACCTCATCCTCCCCGAGGTGGGCGAGGAGGGACAGGCGAAGCTGCTCCAGGCCCGGGTGCTGCTGCTGGGGGCCGGAGGGCTGGGCTCGCCCGCGGCGCTGTACCTCGCCGCGGCCGGCGTGGGCACGCTGGGCATCGTCGACTCGGACGTGGTGGACCTGAGCAACCTCCAGCGCCAGGTCATCCACACCCGCGAGTTCCAGGGCCAGCCCAAAGTCGTCAGCGCCCGCGCGGCCATCGAGGCGCTCAACCCGGACGTGAAGGTGGTGCCCTTCCAGGAGCGGCTCACCTCGGAGAACGTGCTGCGCGTGCTCGAGGGCTTCGACCTGGTGCTGGACGGTGGGGACAACTTCCCCACCCGCTACCTCCTCAACGATGCGTGCGTGATGCGGGGCAAGCCCAACATCCACGGCTCCATCTTCCGCTTCGAGGGCCAGGTGACGTCCTTCGTCCCCGGCCAGGGCCCCTGCTACCGCTGCCTCTACCCCGCCCCGCCGCCGCCGGAGCTGGCCCCGTCATGCGCGGAGGCCGGCGTGCTGGGCGTGCTGCCCGGCATCATCGGCCTGCTCCAGGCCAACGAGGCCCTCAAGCTCATCCTCGGCAGGGGCGAGCCCCTCACGGGCCGGCTCGTCACCTTCGACGCGCTGGGCACCCGCTTCCAGGAGTTGAAGCTGCGCAAGGACCCGAAGTGTCCGGTGTGCGCGCCGGGCGCGAAGGTGGAGCTCATCGACTACGAGCAGTTCTGCTCCGCCCCCACCGCCGCTTGAGGCCCGAGATGCCCATCCCCGAAATCCTCCCCACCCGCCTCGCCGAGCTGCTCGCCGGGCCTCCCGAGTCCCGGCCCGCGCTGCTGGACGTGCGCTTCCCGGACGAGCACGCGTGGGTGGCGCTCCCGGACTCGGTGCTCATTCCGCTGCCAGAGTTGGACGAGCGCGCCGACGAGCTGGAGGCCCTGCGCGGACGCCCCGTCGTCGTCTACTGCCACCACGGCGTGCGCAGCCTGGATGGCACGGCGTATCTGCTGTCGAAAGGACTGGAGGCCGTGTCGCTCAAGGGCGGCATCGACCTGTACTCGCGGCAGGTGGACCCCACCCTGCCCCGCTACTGACGCCTCGCTGACGCGTTACTAGCCCACGAAGGCGCTGAGGTCCTGCGTCTCCTTGTTGATGACGCCGGGCTTGATGTCGACCTCGAAGAAGAAGGGCTCCTTGAGGGGGCCGCCGTTGAGCTCCAGCTTGTGGCGGCCCTCCATCAGCTCCATCTTCAGGCCCTTGCTCCCCGAGTAGCTGCCCACGTCCTGGCCGTTGCGCCGCACGGTGATGCCGCGCATGCCTTCGGGCTTCAGCGTGAGCTGGAGGTGGCCGCGCTTGAACTCGTACGTGACGACCTTGGGCTGGCCGGGCTCGCCGAAGGCCAGCGCTTCGCTGTCCTCGCGGTAGATGCCCTGCTGCTCGTTCTCCAGGATGAGCGTGTCCTGCAGGTGCGCGCCCTGCGCCAGCGTCAGCGGCGTGTAGCCCAGCTCCGTCACCGGCTGGTCGCTGTGGCACTTGGGCGTGTGCTTCACCGACACCTTCACCCGCTCGTTGGTGTTGACGGTGACGTGCACGCCCTGCCCGTCCTGCGCCGTGCCGTTGAGCACCGAGAGGATGGGCTTGTGGAAGATGGCGATGACAATCAGCAGGCCCACGATGAAGCCCACCGTGGCCACGTTGCGCGTGGCCATGGTGCGGCGCGTGCGCTGGGCGGAATCCGCGAGGGCGCGGTCCACCGCGTCGTCTTCCTCACGGCGCACCGCCGCGGAGGCGCCCGAGGAGCGGCGGGGCGGCGGCGGCTCCGGCATCTCCGCGCGGCTGTCCACGCGACTGTTGGTGCGACGGCGCGGCGGCTCCACGGCGGACTGCATGCCGGTGCTGCGGCGGCGCGGCGGCGCGACGGGCTCTGGCGGAGGCGGCAGGAGCGTGCGCTCGTCGTCCTCCTCTTCGTCCTCGCGGCCGCGCTCCTCCACCTGCGGAATGTTGGCGCGCGACCGGGACGGAGGCGGCGGCGGCAGCGTCTCCACGTCCTCGTCCGCCAGCGCGGGGGCGCGGGTGCTGGAGCGGCGCGGCGGCAGCGGCTGCTCGCCCGTGGGCGTCCGGCGCAGGTCCGCGCGGGAGTTGGTGCGCGCCACCTGCGTGGCGTTGGGGTTGGACTGGCGGCGCACCCCTTCGGACGGCCGGCGCTGCGGATGCTCGTCCGTGCCCGACGGCGCCTCCCACTCGCCCGGGTCCTCCGGCTCCACCGCCGGGGCGACGGCCGAGGCACGGCGCGGCGGGGGCGGCACCGAGGCGCGGGCCGAGGAAGCGCGCGGGCGCACCGGGTGGGAGGCCTCTCCCGGGGGCGCCTCCCAGCTCATGTCCGCCGCGGGCGAAGAGCGGCTCCGGCCCTTCTCCTGGGGCGGCGGGGGCGGCTGCGGCGTGCCGGAGTTGTTGGAGTCCTCGCCCACCGGGACGACCTGGCCCTGGGCCTTCTCGTCGGCCAGCCGGTCCGCGAAGAGCGTCTCCATCAGCTCGGAGATCTGCACCGAGCCGGCCACCCAGCGCTGCCCGACGAGGATTTCCTCCAGCGCCATCTGGAACTGGCGCGCGTCCCGGTAGCGGTCGTCCGCGTTCTTGGCGATGGCCCGCATCACCACCGGGTCCATCTCCTCCGGCACGTCCGCCACCTGCGAGGGCGCGTTGATGGCGCACTCCATGGCGGCCTGCAGCGTCGCCAGCTCGGAGTCCCGCTTGAGGGGCCGCACGCCGGTGAGCAATTCGTAGAGGACCAGGCCGATGGCGAAGATGTCCGCGCGCCCGTCCAGCGGCTTGCCGGAGGCCTGCTCCGGGGCCATGTACGCGAACTTGCCCTTGATGGCGCCGGACTTCGTCAGCGACGCCTGGTCGGCCGCCTTGGCGATGCCGAAGTCCACCAGCTTCACCGAGCCGTCGAAGCTGATGAGGATGTTCTGCGGCGAGATGTCGCGGTGCACCACGCGCAGCGGCCGGCCTGCGTCGTCCGTGCGGCTGTGGGCGTAGTGCAGGCCCTCGCACGCGGCGGCGACGATGCGGATGGCCAGCGGCCGGGCCACCCACTGCCCGGAGCCCGCCGCCTTGCGCATCACCCGGCCCAGGTCCTCGCCGTGGATGAACTCCATGGCGATGTAGTAGGTGCCGTTGGCCTCGCCGAACTCGTAGACCTGGGCGATGTTCGGGTGGTTGAAGCGCGCCGCGATCAGCGCCTCGTTCCGGAACATCTCCACGAACTCACGGTCCTCCGCGAGGTGCGGAAGGATGCGCTTCACCACGAGGTTCTTTTGGAACCCCTCGATGCCCATCTGGCGGGCAAGCCAGACTTCGGCCATGCCGCCCGTGGCGAGCTTCTTCAGAAGCTGGTATTTCCCGAATGATTGAGGGTTCATCCCGGGACTCTGGCCGCAGGGAGCAGCTCAGGTGGAATGCGTCAGGGCACCGCATACTAGAGGACCGCCGCCTCCATGGCAAAGGCAGGTCTCAAGGAAATCAAGGTGGGCACTGGTTGCCTGCCTGGTGCTGGCCGGCATGGCGGCCGCCGCGCCCTCTAACGATCAGATCCGCGTGGAGCGCCGGGGAGACCTGCTGGAGCTGCGCTGGGCGGATGCCGAGGAGCGGCTCCAGGGCACCCTGTACCCCGCCCTCCCCCGGGCGGGCGAGCCCGTCACGCTGTCGCTCCATGTGGGCAACTTCCAGGGCGCCGAGTTCGACGGCCCCATCACCCTCACCTTCCAGCAGCCCGGCGCCCCCGCCCAGGTGACGCGGACCCTGACCCGACAGGGGGTCAACTGGCACACCGAGCTCACGCCGGATGAGACCGGCCTGTGGGAGCTGGAGGTCCGCTACCGGAACACGCACCTGAAGGTGCTCACCGCCCAATTCACGGTGACGGATCCACCCCTGCCGCGCGGCCTGGGCTGGGGGTTGATCAGCGTGGCGGCCGTGACGGCGCTGGTGCTCGGCATGCGCGAAGTGCTGCATCGCATCCGCGCGTCGACGGCGAGGCCCGAGGGCGCCAGCGGATCCGCGGCCAGTCCGCCGCCCGTGAGCACCGCCCCCCCCGCGGCCCCCGCCGCATCGGCCGTGGTCACCGTGCCGCCGACTTCGGAGCCGCGGGCCGAGCCTGTCGCCGCACCGGAGTCCAGCAGCGGGTCCCCCACCCCGCCGACGGATCCGTCGTCCACCCAGTAACTCCTTCCAACGGACGGGCATTCGTACAGGGCCGCCTGCCTGGGGCGTGGGAACTTTCGTTCCCAGTCACGGGCAGGTGAACGCCTCGTGACGCACGCTACTGGACGCATCGCGCGCTCATCCCGCTCTCATCTGGCTCTCATCCGTCCGCCACCCGACGTCCCACGGGCGGGCACCGGTGTTGCACAGGAAGCCTTCCGACTGCGGCGGGGAGGCGAGGGACATGGGCGGGTGGCGGTTCGATGAACGGGCGAGGCGGGGCCTACTCGCCGCAGTCCTCCTGGGCATGCCCGCGCTTGCAAGCGCGGGAGCGACTGCCCCGGAGGAAGTGGCTTCCAGCACGGATGCCGAGGAAGACACGCTCTCAGGCGGTGTGGTGGATGGCGTGGAGGGGACGGGGGGCGGTGAGCCGGCGGGTGCGGCCACGGAGGGGCCCACGGGTGACGACTCGGGCGAGGTGATGGAGGGGGCACTGGCGGAAGCCGTGCCAGCGCAGGGGAGGCCCGAGGAGCAGGTGTCACCCGTGGGCCCGGTGCCGGGCAAGTCCGAGCCGGTGTCGGAGAAGCAGGGCAAGAAGAAGAAGAAGGCGAAGCCCGGCGAGCCGCAGGACGAGTCGCTGGGTGAGAACCCCGACGCCGTGGACGACACGGCCGCCGAGGACAAGCAGAACCTGCGCGTCTTCGGCCGCGTGTACGCGAGGGCCAGCGCGGACGAGCGCCAGAAGTACCAGCGCACGCTGAGCATCCCTTCCGCGCGAGTGGGCGTCAGCACGTCGCTGTCCAACCTCGAGGCGGAGGTGACGGCGGACCTCGCGGACAAGTCGATTCTGAAGGACGCCTTCGTGCGCCTCGCGGACGACTCGAAGCGCTTCCGTCTGTACGGCGGCCAGTTCAAGTCGCCCTTCCTCCAGCGCTCGCTGGAATCTTCGTGGGATCTGCCCGTGGTGAGCCGCGGGCTCGTGGAGGACTACCTCACCGAGGTACACCAGCTCGGCGGACGCCGGCTGGGCCTCATGGGCGAGATGCGCCTGAAGGACGCGTGGGGCCTCAAGCTGTCCGCGGGCTTCTTCGAGGGCGCCAAGGACGAAGCGGGCGTGCGCATGAAGGAGGACGTCGCCGCGCGGCTGAGCATCCGCCCGTTCAAGGCGCTCACCGTGGGCGTGAGCACCTACGTCGCGGAGGCGCTGGAAGTCGTGCGCAAGCACGCGGTGGCCGCGGACGCGGAGCTGAGCCTGGGCGCGCTGGCCCTCACCGGTGAGGTCGTCACGGGCCGGCTGCCGCTGGGCCCCTTCACCGCGCAGCTGCTCCTGGCGCACTACACGCTGCCCGTGGGCGGCGACGAGTGGGCGCTCCAGCCCGTCGCGGGCTTCGAGGCGCTCCAGCTTCGCGGCGACGTGGAGGGCAAGGGCCACTCGCTGGTGGGCGGGCTCAATGTCCTGTTGGGAGACCGCTTCAAGGCGATGTTCCAGGCGGAGCGCGCGCTGCGTCCAGGGGACGAGGCCGCCGCGCTCGAGTACTCGCTGCAGCTCGCCACCCGTTTCTGAGCGCGGAGAGACAAGACACCATGCTCTCGTTTGCTGAAGGTGAAGTCACCAGGCTCCGGCGTGAGTTCAAGCTCGTGCTGGGGGAGTCAGCGGCACCGGCTTTCTGCGGGCGCCTGTCGCGCGAACTGGGGGGGCACCTGCCTCCGCCCACGCGCATCGTCTCCGTCTACTTCGACCGGCCGGGCTGCCCGCTGGCGGAGCGCGCGCTGCGCACGCCGGACGACTGCCTCAAGGTCCGCACCAAGGAGTACTCGCCGGACCTGGGCGCGGGTGGCCAGCAGCGGGTGGTGCTGGAGGTGAAGCGCGAGCGGCACGGCCTGACGCAGAAGCGCCGGGTGTGGGTGCCGCGCACGGACCTGGGCCGCGTGCTGCGCGGCGGTGCCGGCCTGCTGCCGCTCATCGCGGGAGGCAGCCTCGTGCCGGTGCTGGCCGTCACGTACAAGCGTCACGTGTACCAGGCCACGCAGGAGTGGCGGGTGACGGTGGACCGGGACATCGCCTTCCACTCGATTTCGCCGGAGCTGGCGCTGTCGCAGCTGTCGCTGACGGCGGAGCGGTTGGGTCCACCCCAGTCGATGGATGGTCGGGTGGTGGTGGAAGTGAAGCACCTCGGGTGTGAGTTGCCCGAGTGGCTGGCGTCGCTCAATCGGGGCGGAGCGCCGGCCTACAGCAAGTTCGCGGAAGGGATGGCGAGGGTCTACGCCTTCGCCACGGATGGGGTCGTAGGGGGATAGGGCACCGTGTTCATCGACTTCGAGGGTATTGACGGCAGCGGGAAGACCACACTGTCCAACCTGCTGGCCGCGCGGCTCAAGAAACTGGGCTACCGGGTTGCACATGCGCGGGAAGGGGGCGAATTGCAGGCCCCCGCCGCGCGCCGCGTGAGGGAGCTGACGCGTGACTCACGGCTCCTGGAGATGTCTCCACGCACCGAGTTCTTCCTCAACCTGGCAAGGGATGCGCAGCAACTGGAAGAGGTGATTTCGCCCGCGCTGCGTCGGGGCGAGGTGTGCATCACCGACCGCTACCTGTACTCGCAGCTGGCGCTGAGCGGCGGCGGGCGCGGACTGCCCATGGCCGAGCTGATGCCGGCGTGCGAGCTGGCCTCGCAGGGCCTGTGGCCGGACCTGGTCATCCTGGTGGACGTGGACCCGGACCTGGCGCGCTGGCGCAAGCGCCTGGGCAAGGTGCAGAGCGCGCGCGTGTCGGACGGCGACAGCCGCAAGGGGCTGGCCGGCGCGGGCCTCGCGGTGCGGGTGCGCGAGTCCTTCCTGGACCTGGCGCGCAAGGACCCGCAGCGCTGGCTCATCCTGGAGAACAACGACGTGCCGCTGCGCGTGCTGGAGCAGCGACTGGTGGACGCGGTGGTGGCGCGGCTGGAGGGGCGGGAGATGCCGGTGCAGCGCATCGTCCCCGCGCCGGCCGCCCTGCCCCCGGGCCCGACGACGGTGGAGAACCTGGAGGAGCGCTTCCTCCACGCGCTGGACTCGGTGGAGGTGCGCGAGCCCGCGCTGGCGGCGTGGATGGTGGGCGGCATGCCCGGCCTGCCCGCGCACCAGCGGCGGCTGGCCTATACGGAGCGCTTCCCCACCCTCACCGCGCGCGGCCTGGGCGGGCTGGACGACGAGCCGGCCTGGACGCTGCGCGAGGTGCTGGCATCGGCGGCGCCCGCGGAGGTGGCCTCCAGCCTGGGCGGCCTGACGGGCGCGCGGGCGTTGATGCTGCGCGAGCGCCTGTATGCGCAGGCGCCGACGGAGGTCCTGTCCGGCCTCAAGCGGGACAGCTCACCCCAGGCCTGGGCCCTGCGCGAGCGCGGCATGAAGGACGGCCGGCTGGCGGACGTGCTCTCCGGACTCTCCGGCGTGGACGGCGACGAGTCCTGGGTGGTGCGCGAGGCGGGCATGCAGCGCAAGCTGTACGCGGAAGTCGCGCGCAGCCTGGGCGGGCTCACCACGGCGCGCGCGGATGCGCTGCGCGAGGTGCTGCTGCCGCATGACCGGCTGGCGGTGCTGCGCAGCACCCACGGCCTGGACACGCCGGTGGCGCGCGGCCTGCGCGAGGCGCTGGCGGACAAGGCGCTGAAGCTGGTGCTGCGCTCGCTCACCGGCCTCACCACGGACGAGGCCTGGGCGCTGCGCGAGAGGGGCGCGCCGCTGACGAAGGAAGCGCTGGACTCGGTGGACGGGCTGGACGACCCGCGCGCGTGGAAGCTGCGGGTGACGTACGCGAACCGCTGGCCCTCCACGGTGCTGTCGTCTCTGAAGGGACTGCCGCTCGGGCCGCATGCCCGCGCGCTCATCGACCGCGTGCTGGAGGCGAATCCCGGCCGGCTGCCGGTGCTGCGCAACGCGTACGCCGTCATCGCCACCGCGCGCACCCTCGCGACCGCGCCCACCCGTACGACGCGCCCCGAGGCGGACATCTCGGTGCGCGCGGAAGCCCAGGGCTAGAGGCACATGGACCCGTTCTCGTCGTTGCTCGAAGGCGCGAAGTCGGAGCTGGGCTCGATTCACGCGGGGGCCATGTTCCCCCGCATGCTGGCGGCGACGCTCATCGGCGCGCTGCTGTCGCTGCGGCCCTGGCGGCTGCTGATGAAGCGCCCGCTGCCCAAGGCGGAGATGATTCAGGCGCAGGTGCTGCTGTGCGCCGCGGCGGCGGTGATTACCGCCGTCATTGGCGACAGCGTGGCCAAGGCCTTCGGCCTCGTGGGCCTGGGCGGCTTCGTGCGCTTCCGCTCGGGGCTGAAGGACCCGCGCGACGCGGCCATCCTCTTCCTGATGATTGGCCTGGGCATGGCGTGCGGCCACGGCAGCCTGGGGCTGGCGGGCATGGGCACGCTGTTCGTGGCCGGGCTGCTGTGGGTTTTGGACTTGTTCAACCGCGAGGAGAAGAGCGCGCCGAAGCAGCGACTGCTGCTGTCCGCGCAGGCCGATGACCTCGTGGGCGCGGAGGCCACGCTGCGGCGGGCGCTGCGCGAGCGGAACGTGCTGGTGAAGAGCTGCGCGCTCGACTTCGACGGGCGGCGCGTGGAGCTGGAAGTGGAGGAGCCGGAGCCGGGCTCTCTCGCGGCGGCGATGGGCCGCACCGAGGGGACGCCGTTGAGGGGGCTGCGGTGGACGACGGTGAGCCCGAAGGGGGCACGGGAGGACATGGTATGACGCGCAGGTGGATGGCCGCGCTCGCGGCGGGCTGGGTGCTGGTGGCGTGTGGTGGCGGGAGCAGCCTGCCTCCGGGACCGGGGGACGACTCGCAGAATCCCCCCATCGGCAACCCGGACGGCAGCATCGACCTGCCCGGTGACGTGGTGAACCCGGATGACAACAATCCGGACGAAACGCCCGCGGAGTCGACCTCGCTGTGGCCCCTGACGACGGGCTCCTCGTGGGTCTACGACATCAAGGACCCCGTGCAGGGCGAGTTCAAGAAGACGGTGACGGTGCTGGGCCCGCGCGAGGTGCCGGACACGCAGGGGAAGATGACGGCGGTGCTGGTGCACAGCCGGCAGGACCGCACGCAGAGCGGGATGGTCTACGAGGAGTACTCGTGGCAGCTCGAGCTGACCAACGGCCTGGTGGTGCGCCTGCGCGAGGAGGACCACAAGGACGGCGCGCAGATTCGCGCCACCATCTGGTCGCCGGCCACGGTGAAGTCCGTGGCCCGCGCGCCCGAGTCCCTGCCCTGGTCCTACCAGAGCGCGGTGCAGGAGCAGACGGTGCTGGGCGACGGGACGAAGGAGGACAGCGACCCGACGTACAGCTGGCGCGTGGTGGAGAAGGGCCTGACGCTCCAGACGAAGGCAGGCACCTTCACCAACGTCATCAAGGTCCAGCGCGACAAGCTCAACGACGCGGGAGAGGTGAAGGAGGGCAAGGAGCGCACCTACTGGCTCGCGCCCGGCGTGGGGAAGATTCGTGAGGAAGGCGAGCGCACCGAGGAGCTCGTCTCCTACGACGTGAAGAAGTAGCGCCCGTCCGGAGAGGCGGCGGACGCAACAGGGCTCGCTCCGCCGCCTGCCCGTCACACAACGATGAGTGGATGAAGGTTGGTGAATGAACGGTTGGGCTTCCGCCCCGAGTTGGTTCGGGAGGAGGCCTCATGCACCGGACTTCCACCATCACCTTCGCGCCCCTGGTGGCGGCGCTGATGCTCGTGACAGGCGTCGCCTGCGCGGGCGTGCTGCCTCGCGACCCGTTCCTCCAGAAGGTGGGACCGGACACCGCCACGGTGGCCTTCCGCCTCGCGGCCGACTGCTCGCCCGCCGTGCGGTATGGCGTGGGAGCGGCCGACCAGACGGTCCCCTCGGTGGACAAGGGGCGCATCCACGCGGTGGTGCTGACGGGGCTGAAGCCCGCCACCGAGTACACCTACGTGGTGGACGCCTGCGGCAAGACGACGCCGGCGAAGCACTTCCGCACCGCGCCCGTGCCCGGCACCCGCAACGTGCACTTCACCGCGGTGGGTGACTTCGGCACCGGCGGCACGGACCAGAAGCTGGTGGCCTCGGCCATGCTCAAGACGAAGCCGGAGCTGTTCGTGGCGCTGGGCGACAACGCCTACTCGTCCGGCACCGAGTCCGAAATCCAGAGCAACCTCTTCACGCCGATGGCGGACCTGCTGGCCGAGGTGCCCCTCTTCGCGTCGCTCGGCAACCACGAGTACGTGACGAACCAGGGGCAGCCGTACCTGGACAACCTCTACCTGCCGTCCAACAACCCGGCGAACAGCGAGCGCTACTACTCGTTCGACTGGGGTCATGTGCACTTCGTGGCGCTCGACTCCAACTGCGCCATCGGCCTGGCGTCGGCGGACCGCTGCGCGCTGGCCGCGCAAAAGGCGTGGCTGGAGAAGGACCTGGCCGCCACCACGCAGCCCTGGAAGATTGTGTTCTTCCACCACCCGCCCTGGTCCAGCGGCGAGCACGGCTCGCAGCTCGCGATGCGCCGCAACTTCGCGCCCATCTTCGAGAAGTACGGCGTGGACCTGGTGCTCACCGGGCATGACCACAACTACGAGCGCAGCAAGCCGATGCAGGGCGACGCCGTGGCGGCCGCGGGCAAGGGCATCCCCTACCTCGTGGTGGGCGGCGGCGGCGCGTCCCTGCGTCCCTTCGCCACGTCCCGGCCGGACTGGAGCCTCATCCGCGACGACCAGGCCCACGGCTTCCTCGACGTGAATGTCGTCGACGGCACCCTCACCGCGAACCTCATCAAGACGGACGGCAAGGTGCTGGACAGCTTCACGCTGAGGAAGGACCTGCCCCCGCTGGAGCAGCCGCCCGCGGGCACGCTGACCGTCACGGTGGAGGGCGAGCGCGGCGTGGCCCCGCACCAGGCGCTCTTCCGCGCCACCCCGCCCGTGGCGGGCGCGAAGGTGACGTGGGACTTCGGCGACGGCGGCACGGCCGAGGGCGAGTCGGTGACGCACACCTACGCGAAGGCGGGCAACTACACGGTGACGGCCACGGCCACGCAGGGCACGCAGCTGCAGACGGCCACCGCCGTGGTGCAGGTGACGGCCGCCTCGGGGGACACGGGTGAGACGCCCGCGGACCCGGAGCCGACGGACCCCGGCACGGACACGCCGGTGGAGGATCGCCCGGGCCTGCCCGCGACCCCGCCGGACACCACGGACGCGACGAATGACGGCACGGGTCCTGGGGGCGGCGGTTGCGCCGCGAGCCCCACGGCGACCCTGATTCCCGCCCTGGGCCTGCTGGTGGCCGGGCTGGCCCGCCGTCGTCGCCGCAAGTAGCAACGTGAACCCCCATCCCTCGCCCGGAGCACCGGGCGGGGGCTCCACTCCCCTCTGAAACGAGGGGTTCCGCGCCCCTCCGGGGAGACGGCGGCCCGTCCGGGTGGACCGGTGGACTCGAGTCCATCGGACACCCGGTTTTGCTTTCCGGGCTTGTCAACCCGGCCTGGGGAATGCAAAGGCCCATTCCGCCATGGCAATCAAACGCAAGTCCCGCCCGGTCTCCCGGCCGGCCCCGAAGAAGTTCTCCGCCGAAGGGTCCGGGAAGAAGCCCGTGTCCACCGAGCGCCCCCGGCGCTCCGAAGACGCGCGCCGCACCGAGCGCCCGGAGCGTTCCGAGCGCCCCCCACGCAGCGAGCGGTCCGAGCGTCCGCGCGACACCGAGCGCCCGCGCGACACCGAGCGCCCGCGCAACGCCGAGCGTCCGCGCGACGCCGAGCGCCCGCCTCGCGCCGAGCGGTCCGAGCGTCCGCGCGACACCGAGCGTCCGCGCCGCACCGAGGGTTCCGAGCGTCCGCGCCGCACCGAGGGTTCCGAGCGCCCGCGCCGCACCGAGGGTTCCGAGCGCCCGCGCCGCACCGAGGGCTCCGAGCGTCCGCGCCGCACCGAGGGTTCCGAGCGCCCGCGTGACACCGAGCGCCCGCGCCGCGCCGAGCAGGCACGTGGCACCGAGTCGCACGAGCGCTCCGAGAGCTCCGAGCGCCCGGGCCGCTCCGACCGTGGCGAGGGCACCGGCCGCACCGAGCGCGCCTGGCGCTCGGACGGCACCGGCCGCTTCGGCCACTCCAAGCGCGCTGACCGCGGCGAGCGCCCCGAGCGCGTCTCCCCCGCCGAGCGCGCCCGGAACCCCGAGCGCTACGAGCGCCCCGTGCGCGAGGACCTCGTCCTCCAGGCGTGCCTCGAGGCCTACGGCGCCGTCCGTCACGAGGGCCGCCTGTCCGACCGCGCGCTCGACTTCGTCCTGCGCCACAAGAAGAACCTCTACTCCAACGAGCGCCGCGCCGTGGCCGAGCGCGTCTACGGCCTGCTGCGCCGCCAGCGCACGGTGGACTTCCTCCTCTCCCGCGCCCACCCGCGCTTCGACGCGCTCGACAAGACGCGCCAGGACGTACTGCGCCTGGCCACCTCGCGCGTCCTCTACGGTGAGCCCGTCGATACCGTGGTGCGCACCAGCGCCCTGAGCCCGGCTGACGCCGCGGCCCTCGGCTCGCTGCCGGAAGCCGCCGCCGTGCTGGAGGCCCTGCCGGAGCGCGAGCGCTTCCCCATCGCCGCCTCGCTGCCGGACTTCCTCGCGGACCTCTTCCGCAAGCAGTTCGGCCGCGACGCCGCCCGCGCCGCCGAGGCGATGAACGAGCGCGCCCCCCTCACCGGCCGCGCCAACCTCCTCAAGGGCGACCGCGACGCGCTCGCCAAGCGCCTCAAGGCCGAGGGCGTGGACACCACCCCCACCCCGCTGTCCCCCATGGGCCTGCACCTGGAGTCGCGCCTCAACGTCTTCGCCCTGGAGAGCTTCCGCGAAGGCTTCCTGGAGCTGCAGGACGAAGGCAGCCAGCTGCTCGGCATGCTCGTGGACGCGCCGCCCACGCGCGTGGTGGACGCGTGCGCGGGCGCTGGCGGCAAGACGCTACAGCTCGCCGCGCAGATGAAGAACCGCGGAGATTTGCACGCGCTGGACGTGGACGAGCGCCGCATGGAGGACCTCAAGAAGCGCGCGCGCCGCGCCGGGGTGCACAACGTGCGCGCCCAGCTCATCCCCCATGAGGGACCGGAGGCGGACGCCGCGCTGGAGCCGCTCAAGGGCAAGGCGGACCGCGTGCTCGTGGATGCACCGTGCAGCGGCACCGGCACCTTCCGCCGCAAGCCGGACGCGCGCTACCGCCTCACGCCCGAGGACCTCGAGATGCACGTGGGCCGGCAGAAGGCGCTGCTCGCGCGCTTCGCCATGCTGGTGAAGCCCGGCGGCCGCCTCATCTACGGCACGTGCAGCGTGCTCCAAGCGGAGAACGAGGGCGTCATCGAGGACTTCCTGGCCAAGCACCCCGACTTCACCGTGCGCCCGGTGGCGGAGCTGCTGGGCCCGGAGCTGGGACCGAAGGTGGCCCCCGGCCCCTACCTGCGGCTGGCACCGCACACGCACGGCACAGACGGCTTCTTCGGCGCCGTGCTCGTCCGCGCGAAGTAGCCTCCCCGAGCAGAGAGACCCCGGTCATGCCCCACGCCGTCCGCTACCGCGTTTCCATGTCCCGGCCGCACTCGCACCTGCTGGAGGTGGAGGCCACCTTCCCGGAGGGGCACGACGTGCTCCACGCGATGCTGCCGGTGTGGACGCCCGGCAGCTACCTGGTGCGCGAGTTCGCCCGGCACGTGCAGGACATGGCCGCGTCCGGGCCAGACGGCGCGCCGCTGACGGTGGGGCGGGTGGACAAGCGCACCTGGCGCGTGCAGGCGGGCGGCCGCGCCGTCACCCTGCGCTACCGCGTCTACGCCAACGAGCTCACGGTGCGCACCAGCCACCTGGACGGCACGCACGCCTTCTTCAACGGCGCCTGTGTCTTCCTCTACACGGAGGCCACGCGCGACCTGGAGCACCACGTCACCGTGGACGCGCCTCCGGGCTGGCGGGCGTTCTGCGCGCTGGGGCAGCGCGAGGACGCCTTCATCGCGCGGGACTACGACACGCTGGTGGACAGCCCCTTCGAGGTGGGGCCGCACACGCCCCTCACCTTCACCGCCGCGGGCGTGCCGCACGAAGTCGTCGTGTGGGGTGACACCGTGTCCGACGCGGAGCGGCTGTGCTCGGACCTGCAGCGCATCTGCGAGGCCCAGGCGCGGCTGTACGGCGGGCTGCCCGTCCCCCGCTACCTCTTCCTGGTGTACCTGACGGACAAGGGCCGCGGCGGGCTGGAGCACCAGGCCAGCACCGCCCTGCTCTTCCCTCGCGCGGGGCTGTCCAGCTCGCGCGGCTGGGAGGACCTGCTCACGCTGGCCGCGCACGAGTACTTCCACCTGTGGAACATCAAGCGGGTGAAGCCCCGGGCGCTGGTGCCCTTCGACTACTCGCAGGAGAACTACACCTCGCTGCTGTGGGCCTTCGAGGGCTCCACCGCGTACTACGACAACCTCTTCGTGCGCCGCGCGGGGCTGATGTCCGCGCAGCGCTACGTCACCCGCCTGGGTGAGACGCTCACCACGCTCCACTCCACCCCGGGACGCCGCGTGCAGACGCTGGCCGAGGCGTCGCTGGTGAGCTGGGTGAAGCACTACCGCCCGGACGAGCACTCGCCCAACAGCGCCATCTCGTACTACCTGAAGGGTGAGGTCGTCTCGGCGCTGCTGGACCTCGAAATCCGCCGCGCCACCGGCGACGTGAAGAGCCTGGACGACGTGATGCGCCTGTTGTGGCAGCGCTACGGCGACGGCTCCGGAGTCCCCGAAGAGGGCGTGGAGGCGGCGGCGAGCGAGGTGGCCGGCACGGACCTGACGCCCTTCTTCGACCGGGCGCTGCGCACCACCGAGGAGCTGGACTACTCCGTCTTCTCGCACGTGGGGCTGGAGCCCAGCTTCCGGCCGCGCGAGTCCGCCAATGACAAGGGCGGCACCCCGCCTCCCAAGGGCAAGGCCGGCGAGGTCCGTGCGAAGGGCTGGCTGGGCCTCACCACGAAGGGGAGCTCCACGGTGGCCCTGGTGCTGGAGGGTTCGCCCGCGCAGGAGGCCGGCCTCTACGTGGAAGACGACGTGGTGGCGCTGGACGGGTGGAAGGTGGACGGCGCGGGCCTGCTCGGCCGGTGCGAGGACCGGCGGCCCGGGGAGACGGTGCGGGTGACGGTGTTCCGCCGGGACAGGCTGCTGGAGGTGCCGGTGGTGCTGGGCCAGAAGCCCGCCGAGGTCGTGTGGTTGTCCCGGGTGGAGCGCCCCACGGACGCGCAGAAGGCGGCGTTCCAGGCGTGGCTCGGAGCCCCCTGGGACGAGGCCCCCGGCCCGTCATAGGCTCCGGGGCGATGAACGCCCTTCCCCCGGATGCCGTGGACGCGGACTCGCCGCAGCCCTTCTGCCAGCAACATCCGCGCGCGCCCGCCGGCTGGCGCTGCCAGACGTGCGAGGCGGCGCTGTGCCCCGACTGCGCGGTGGGGCGGCGCGCGCAGACGGTGGAGCTGGTGGCGTGCGGCCTCTGCGGAGGCGGAGCCCAGCCCATCCTCGCCCACCGCGGCCGCGAGCCACTGGCCCGGCGACTGACGCGCGCCTGGCGTTACGTCTTCACCGCGTCCGGGCTCCAGGTGCTGACGGCGGTGAGCCTCGTGCTGGCCGCCCTCGGGTTCTTGCTGGAGACGACCGCCCCCTTCCTGAAGGTGCTGCCCCTGGCGCTGTACGGCAGCATGTTCTGGGCCACCTTTTTCATCCTGGTGCGGCGATCCTCCCTGGGTGACACGGAGCTGGAGACGCCGGAGTTCACCGACTTCTTCAACGACGCAATCATCCCCGGCATCCGCGGGCTGACGGCCTTCGCCGCGGTGTGGATGCCGGCCATCGTCTACACCGCCTTCCTGCGCCCGGGGCACACCGGCTGGTACGGCCTCGGCTTCATCCTGACGGGGGACAACGTCCCCCCTGAGCTGCTGAGAGACCCGGTGCTCTGGGGCCTGCTGCTGCTGGGCGTCGTGTGGCAGCCCCAGGCGCTGCTCGTCACGGCGGCGGGCATGCCGCCCACGGCCATCTACAACGTGCCGGCCGTGCTGCGGATGGTGCGCGCCCTGGGCCGCGACTACCTGCTCACCGTGGGCGCGCTCGTGCTCCTGGGCGTGGTGCACCTGGGGGCGCACGGCATCGCCCATGCGCTGCGGTGGCTGGACCTGGTCTTCATCTCACGCGTGCTGGCGGAGGCTGTCACGCTCGTCGCCCCCTTCACTGCGGCGCACGTGCTGGGGCTGCTGCTGTTCGTCCGGGGGGACTCGCTGGGGTACGGCGTGGCGCGGGACTATTGGGTCCCCATCCTCGGAGACACCGGGCCGCGCCTGGTGGCCCCGCCCCTGCGCGAGGACGCGCCGCTGCCCACCCTGCCGGACGGGGTGGAATCGTTCACCGAGGTGAAGGACGCGGCCCGGCAGACCATGAGCGACGGGCTCTCCGCGCTGGCGTCCGCCGTGGAGGCGCGGGACGTGCCCCAGGCAATGGCCCTGTACACGACACTGCGGGTGCAGTCAGAGGTGCGAGTCCCTCCGGCGCACCACCTGTTCGTCGGACAGGCCGCGGCCGTGGAAGGAAACTTCCCACTGGCGGTAGCGGCGTTGGAGTCCGCGGCAGATGTGGCGCCAGATGACCCCACCGCGCCCCGTGCGTTGGTACTTCTGGCGCGTGTATTGGGCGAGCGGATGCGCGAAACGGCGCGCGCGGAAGAGGTCTACCGGTACGTGTTGCACCGCTATCCGGACTCGAGCGCGGCGCGCTTCGCGCGAGAGCGCGTGCCTCCGTCTTCCGACTGACAACAGCGTTGCCGCGAGCCCCGTCGAGCACCACCTTGAAGCGCATCATGGTTCGGGTGCGTGGGTGGTGGTGGCTCCTTGGTCTGTCTCTCCTCGCCGGCTGCGACGAGGCTCCGCGTGTCGAGCGCGGAGAGGATGATTGTCAGGCGGAGCTGGTGGCGTTGAGGGTGGAGGTGGTGACGGCGGAGGGGGCTCGCGTCCGGGGTGCCACCGTGACGGCCACCAACCTGACGTCGAACGTGAGCATCACCGGGGTGACCGACGAGTTCGGTGTCACCACCGCCATCAACGAGTCGCTCGCGCCCAGCCCGGTGCGCGTGGTGGCCAACGCCGGCTCCAAGGTGTCGTCCGCGCAGCGCGTCGAGTGGACGTGTGACACCTGCAACTGCGTACCGGAACCGGGTACGCTGCAGCTCGAGCTGAATCCGTAGGGCCGGGGCCCGGCCCGCTTTTGCGCGCGGGACTTCCGGGCTTCGCACCGGGGAGGTTGTGCTGCCCCCTTCGCCTGGGGTACGGCTAACGCCATGCGCAACGCCCGCCTGCCCTCCCTGCGCCCCACCCTCTCCGCCTCCAGGGCGACCCGCCAGCCGGGCGCCGTCCCGTGCGCGGGAGGGGGAACGTGTCCGGGCGGAAGACGGGTTCCCCCTCCACGAGGTCATGCCGGCGCGCTACCTCTCGGGTAGGCATCACCGGTCATCATCATGTCCACAGACAGCGTGGAACAGCTTCTCCAGTGCGCGCTCTCCGAGCTGACGGAGCGCTACGTCACCCACTCCCACCCCGTGCCCGCCGGCCTGCTGGAGGCCCTGGACGAGGACTCGCGGCGGGGCGCGCGGGAGCTTGCCCGGCGCATCCGGGCGCGGCAGGAGCGCAACCGCTCCGAGGGCCAGCGCCTGCGCCACCTGCTGAAGTTCGAGGTGGAGTTGTGGGAGCAGGGCCTGACGCACGTGGCGGGCGTGGACGAGGCGGGCATGGCGCCGCTGGCCGGCCCGGTGGTGGCCGCCGCGGCGGTGCTGCCGAAGGGCTACCGGCTCAAGGGGCTGGACGACTCGAAGAAGATTATCGACGCGGAGAAGCGCGAGGAGCTCGCGGTGGCCATCAAGCGCGACGCGGTGGCGTGGGCGGTGGGGCGGGCGGAGGTGGAGGAAATCGACCGCATCAACATCTACCACGCGGGCCTGCTGGCCATGCGCCGCGCGGTGGAGGGCCTGGGGCTGAGGCCGGACTTCGTGCTGGTGGACGCGCGGAAGATTCCGGAGTGCCCCTCGCCCCAGCGCGGCATCATCAAGGGTGACACGCTCTCCATGAGCATCGCCGCGGCCTCCATCCTCGCGAAGACGACGCGCGACAGGCTGATGGCGGAGCTGGACACGCAGTACCCCGGCTACGGGTTGGCCGCCCACAAGGGCTACCCGACGCCGCAGCACGTGCAGGCGCTGAAGGAGAAGGGCGTGCTGCCCATCCACCGCCGGAGCTTCGCGCCGGTGCGCGAGGCGCTCGGACTGGGGCCCGCCTCCACGCCCTCCGCCGTGCAGACGGAGCTGTTCCCCGCTATGCCTTCCCCGACGACGAAACCGTGAGCTCGGACCAGGACATCGACGTTTGGATGGCGGCGCGAGGCATCACCCTGCCCGACGCCCGCGCCCGCGCCCGCGCCGTGCTGGAGGAGGCGAAGCTCACCCGCGAAGGCAAGCAGCGCATGAGCGAGCCGAAGCTGCTCAAGGCCGCCGAGCTGCTGGACGGCCGCTTCTTCTACGTGTGCGCGGACACGGCGTGCCTCAAGGTGGCGCAGGCGAGCGGCAAGGAGCCGCTGCGCGTGGAGCCGCGCAGTCACTGCGCGCGGTGCGGGGGCTCGGCCAACCGGCGCGCGGAGGTGGCCTTCGTGGAGAGCTGCCGTCGCCACGGCGTGCGCAAGGTGGTCATCGTGGGCGGCTCGCCGGCGGTGCGCGAGGAGCTGGAGGAGAAGCTCGGGGACCAGATTGATTTGCGCATGGTGGACGGCACCGAGCGGCGCACGTCGGACCGGGCGCGCAGTGACTTGGACTGGGCGGACCTGGTGCTGGTGTGGGGCGCCACGGAGCTGCACCACAAGGTGAGCGGGCACTACACGCACGGCGGGCCGGCCTACAGCCACAAGGTGGTGCACGTGGTGCGCCGGGGCGTGGCCGCGCTGCTCGAAGAAGCGATGACCCACCTGGAGCGGGCCCGTTGAAGACCGAGCTCATCCTCATCCGACACGGCGAGACGGAGTGGAACTCACAGAACCGGCTGCAGGGGCACCGGGACAGCGCGCTGAGCCGCGAGGGGCTGCGCCAGGCGGATGCGCTCGCCGTGCGACTCGCGGTGGTGCGCTTCCAGGCGCTCTACAGCAGTGACTTGGGCCGGGCGCTGGAGACGGCCCGGCGCATCGCCGCGCGCACGGGGCACGCCGTCGTCCCGGACACGCGGCTGCGCGAGCGGGGCCTGGGCATCCTCGAGGGGCTGACGCGGGAAGAGGCGAACCACCGCCACCCGGAGGTGTTCGAGCGCTACTCCAATGGCGGGCCGGACTACGTCGTCCCCGAGGGAGAGAGCACGGGGCAACGGCTGGCGCACGCGATGGAGTGCCTGCGGGAGCTGGGCAGTCGCCACCGGGGAGAGCGGGTGGTGGCGGTGACCCACGGCGGCGTGCTGAGCCTGCTGTTCCGCCACAGCCTGGGGATTCCGCACAGCACGCCCCGCGCCTTCTCCGTGCTCAACGCGGGGTGGAACCAGTTCGACGACCACGACGGCACGCTGCGGCTGGTGACGTGGGGCGACGTCACCCACCTGAAGGACGTCAGCCGCGACGACACGTGAGCGGCGCCCCGCTCCGTGAATGGAGCGGGGCCTCGCGGGCACCGGCTACAGCTCGACGTGGGTGCGCTCCTCGCGCAGCGCCGCGCGGGAGGGCCGGGACTGCGACTTCACCAGCCGGCGGGCCTCTTCAATCGCGCCGGACACCACCTCGGCGGCGTGGCGCGCCTGCTCCGGCGTGTGCGTCGCCATGACCTGCATGCGGAAGCGCGTCTCGCGCAGGCGCACCGCGGGGTACTCCACCAGGTTGGAGAAGATGCCGCGCTCGAAGACGAGCTTGGCGGCCAGGCGGGCCACCTTCGGGTCGCCCACCGGCACCGGCACGACGTTGGAGGGCTCACCGAGGCACTCGATGCCGCGCTCCGAGAACGCGGTGCGCAGGGCCACGCTGTTCTCCCGGGCCTTCATGCGCAGCGCCTCACCCTCTTCCGAGCGGACGATGCGCAGCGCCTCCAGCACCACCGCCGCCTGGATGGGCAGCAGTGCGTTGGAGAAGATGTGCGGCCCGCCCATGACGCGGACGAACTGGCGCACCGCCGGGTTGCGCGTCGCCATGAAGCCGCCGTTGGAGGCGAACGTCTTGGAGAAGGCGCCCACCACCAGGTCCACCTTCCCGAGCAGCCCCTGCACGCCCAGGCTGCCCGTGCCGCGAGGCCCCAGCGCGCCCAGGTCGTGGGCCACGTCCACCAGCAGCGTGGCGCTGAACTCGCGGCAGATGGACTGGAGCTCCTCCAGCCGCGGCACGTCCGAGTCCATGGAGAACAGGCCCTCGGTGACGACGAGCACGCCGTTGCGCGCGTCGCGGGCGCGAATCTCCTGCAGCTTGCGGCGCATGGCGCGGTTGCTCAGGTGCGGCACGCGGCTCACGTTCTGCGTGGCGGCGGCGGCGCCCTGCTGCAGGCACTGGTGCGACAGCGCGTCCAGCACCACGTGGTCATCCGGGCGCACCAGCCCGACGATGGTGCCAAAGCCCGCGCCCCAGCCCGTGGAGAACAGCGCCACGTGCGGCATCTGCAGGTGCTCCGCCAGCGCCTTCTCCAGCATCAGCGACGGCGCCGTGTTGCCCCCCAGCATCGCCGAGCCCGCGCTGTGCAAACCGTACTGCTCGATGGCCCTGTGCGCCGTGGCCACCACTTCCGGATGCGTGGAAAGCCCCAGGTAGTCCTGCGAGCCGAAGTTCAATCCCAGCTGCGCCTCACCCGTCTCCGCCCGCACTCCGCACTCCGCCGTGGGAGCTGACTCCAGGCTCCGCGAGTACGGCCAGAGTCCCGTCTGGCGCCGCGCCTCCTGCCACTGGAAGAACTCCTCCGTCCGCCCCAGCAGGTCCGGCCCCGTCGGCTGCGCGTAGTTGGAGATGAAGTGGGTGAAGAGGGGGGATTCCAACTGGTCACGCAAATCCATGAAGCACTTCCAGGGGAGGAGGGGGGCATCGCGGGGACGAGAGCCAAGACGCTTGGGGGGCGAGCCGGGTCGTATTTAATGCCTTTGCATCTTTTCACTGTCAACCGGGCTACTAAGACGACCGGGCTGTATTCGTTTCTTCCGACTCGAAGGAATGTGCGGCACAGAGCGAAAACCTGCCCTTGCATGCGACTCAGGCAATCCGAGCAAGCGCTTGCCTGGAGACTCACCGGTAGCCGTCTGTCTCGACATGTTCGAGCGGGTGACCGGGTGGGTCGGAGTGGCTGCCGCGCACCTGGGAGCCGCACATGCGAAGGCCCCGGCGCCGCCCGTTGATTCGAGGCGACTCCGGGGCCTGTCATTGCCCCACGGTGCGAGCCTGCGTGCGCTACTCGTCGTTCTGCCGCAGCGCCGCGAGGACGTTGAGGTCCTCCAGCGTGGTGGTGTCCTGCGTGGACTGCTTGCCCGCGGCCACGTCGCGCAGCAGCCGGCGCATGATCTTCCCGGAGCGCGTCTTCGGCAGCGCCTCCGCGAAGCGGATTTCATCCGGCCGGGCAATGGCACCAATCTCCTTGCCCACGTGCGCGGCGAGTTCCTTCTTCAGCTCGGGCGACGGCGCGTTGCCCTGCTTGAGCGTGACGAAGGCCACCAACGCGGTGCCCTTCAAATCGTCAGGGCGGCCCACCACGGCGGCCTCGGCGATGCGCGGGTGCGCCACCAGCGCGCTCTCCACCTCGGCGGTGCCCAGGCGATGACCGGCCACGTTCACCACGTCATCCACGCGGCCCATCAGCCAGAAGTATCCATCCGGGTCCGTGCGCGCGCCGTCGCCGGTGAAGTACTTCCCCGGCAGCTCGCTGAAGTACGTGCGCACGTACCGCTCCGGGTCTCCGTAGATGGTGCGCAGCATGGAGGGCCACGGCCGGGTGATGAACAGCAGGCCGCCCTGCCCCTTCGGCACCGCGTTGCCCTGCCGGTCCAGAATCTCCGCGTGGATGCCGGGCAGCGGCAGCGTCGCCGAGCCAGGCTTCGTCGGCGTGGCGCCCGGCAGCGGCGAAATCATGATGGCGCCTGTCTCCGTCTGCCACCACGTGTCCACCACGGGGCACCGGTTGCCGCCGATGACTTCGCGGTACCACATCCAGGCCTCGGGGTTGATGGGCTCGCCCACGCTGCCCAGCAGGCGCAGCGAGGACAGGTCGTGCTTGCGCGGGTGGTCCTCGCCCAGGCGCATGAATGCGCGGATGGCGGTGGGCGCGGTGTAGAGGATGGTGGCCTTGTAGCGCGCGATGATTTCCCAGAAGCGGTCCGGCCCCGGCTGCGTGGGCGCGCCCTCGTAGAGGACGGTGGTGACGCCGTTCATCAGCGGGCCGTACACGACGTAGCTGTGCCCCGTCACCCAGCCCACGTCCGCGGTACACCAGTAGACGTCGTTCTCTTGCAGGTCGAACACCCAGCGCATGGTGAGCGACGTCATGACGGCATAGCCGCCCGTGGTGTGCAGCACGCCCTTGGGCTTCCCGGTGGAGCCGGACGTGTAGAGGATGAACAGCGGGTGCTCGCTCTCCACCCACTCCGGCTCGCACACGTCGGACTGGGCCTTCACCAGCGCGTCCCACGCCAGCAGCTTCGGCCCGGACAACGCCAGCGAGTCACTCGTGCGCCGCAGCACCACCACCTTCTCCACGGTGGGCATGTGGGGGAGCGCGGCCTCCACGTTCTTCAGCAGCGGCACCACCGCGCCCTTGCGCCAGCCGCCGTCGGCGGTGAGCAGCAGTCGCGCGCCCATGTCGTTCATGCGCTCCTGCAGCGCCTCGGCGGAGAAGCCGCCGAACACCACCGAGTGCACCGCGCCGATGCGGGCACAGGCCAGCATGGCCACCGCCGCCTCGGGAACCATGGGCAGGTAGATGCCCACGCGGTCTCCCTTGCGGATGCCCAGGGACTTGAGCCCGTTGGCCAGGCGGTTCACCTCGGCGGACAGCTCGCCGTAGGTGATTCGGCGCCGGTCACCGGGCTCGCCCTCGAAGAGGATGGCGGGCTTGTCGCGGCGCTTGTCCAGGTGCCGGTCCAGGCAGTTGTAGGTCAGGTTGGTGCGGCCCTCGACGAACCAGCGCGCGTGCGGCGGCTTCCAGTCGAGCACCGTGCGGAAGGGTTCCTTCCAGAACAACTCCTCGCGGGCCCTGTCTCCCCAGTACTTTTCCGGGTCCTTCGCGGCCTCGTCCCAGAGCCGCTGGTAGTCCGCCATGCTGCGCAGGTGGGCCTGCCGCGCGAAGGCCTCGGGCGGGGGGAAGACGCGTGTCTCCGTCAGGACCGACTGGATCTCGTGCTGCGTTTCAGCCATGGGCTCCTCCGCAGAATGGGCTACCGCCCCTCTGTTCTAGGAACCCACGGGGAAAGGCTCAAGCGAACTAGTCGCAGCGCTTCGAATCCTTGACGGCTTCGTAGCGCATCCACAGCTCGCACACGCACGTGTCCGGGCGCTGGGCCTCGTAGCGCACGCGCAGCACGCCGTCGAACTGCGTCTCACATTGCGTCGTGCCCTCCAGGTGGAGGTTGACCTGGTCGAGCAGGCACTCCTCGCCATTCACCTCGGCGACGGCGTTCACCACGCTGCCGTCGATGGCGAAGTCGTCCCCGTTCTCCAGGAAGTAGCCGGTGAGCCGGCTGTCCAGCAGGCCGAAGTCCAGGCTGACGACACGGCCGGTCACCTGCAGGGTGCCCGCGAACTTGTCCCGATTGGACTCGTACAGCCCACACTCGTCGCGGAAGACCTCGACGGGGGTGAGGACATAGTCGCCCTGGTCCTGGGGATAGGGCAGGCAGCCGGCCAGGCCGACCACGAGGAGGGCGGGAACGAGGAGCTGGAAGCGTCTCGGGGTGGACACGGCGCGCACCATACCCCACGGGGCGCATTGGGTGCAGTGCGCCGTGGCGGCCGCGGTTAGACTCGGCCTCATGGCTGAATACCGCAACCCCCAGTCCACCGTGGACGGCACCCTCCTCTCCGACTGCCGGGCCTACGAGCTGTAGGGACACGGCACTCGGCGGATGCACTACGCGCTCGTCCTCCTGGCCCTCGGGGCCCTGCTGGCCCTGCATGAGCTGGGGCACCTCGTCGCCGCGCGGCTGCTCGGCGTGAAGGTGCCGCGCTTCGTGTTCGGCTTCGGTCCTCCCCTGCTGTCCTTCCGGTTGTGGGGGACGCAGTACGTGTTCGCCGCGGTGCCGCTGGGCGCCACCGCGCACGTGCAGGGGATGAACCCGCACCGCGCGGACGCGGCGGAGCCGGCCAGCTTCCACGCGGTGGGTCCGCTGCGGCGGGCGTTCATCATCCTGGCGGGACCGCTGGCCAACGCGGCGCTGGCGCTGGGCATCCTCTTCGCGCTGTACACGTCGGGCACGCACGTGGTGGTGCCGCTGACGGTGGGCACGGTGCAGCCCGGCTCGGAGGCGGCGCGGGCGCAGCTGCTGCCGGGAGACCGCATCGTCAGCGTGGCCGGTCAGCCGCTGCGCAGCTGGACGGACTTCGTGGAGAAGGTGGCCGAGGCGCCGGGCCGCACGCTGGAGCTGGGCGTGGACCGGCATGGCGAGCAGCGCATGGTGCGGGTACGCCCGCGTCCGGACGAGCGAGGCACGGGCCGCATCGGCGTGAGCCAGCAGTACGTGTACCGGACGCACCAGGCCGGTGAGGCGCTGAGGCACTCGTTCGCGCACATGGGCAACGTGGCCACCGAGGGGCTGGCGATGCTCGTGCGGCTGGTGAAGGGGCCGCGGCAGGACGACACGGTGGGGCCCGGGGCGCTGATGCGGCAGGAGTCGTCCGACGCGGCGGCCTCCGGGGCGGACGCGCTGCTGCGGGCGCTGGTGGCCGCCTCGGTGGCGCTGGCGCTGCTGACGATGCTGCCCGTGCCGGGGCTGGATGGCGGCCGGGTGGTGCTGCTCCTGGTGGAGGCGGCGAGCGGACGCAAGCTGCCCGCGCGCGTGGAGACGGTGGCGCAGACGGTGGGCTTCCTCGGCATCGCCGTGGCGATTGTCGCGATGGCGGGCGCGGAGATTCGCCGGGCGCTTCCGGAGCCGGCGCAGCCTCCAGCACCGGTGGTGGCGGGCGCGGCGACTCCACCGGGAGCGCCCGTGCCAGCGGCCTCCGCACCGGTGACGGCCGCGCCAGGAAGTGGAGCTCCGGTGGCACGGCCGGCGGCGGCGGTCGTTCCCTCGGATGCGGGCGCGGTCGCCACGGGCGGCACGGTTGCGCTGGATGCGTCGACACCGGCACAGGGCGCGACGGTGGCCACCGGGAGTGCTCCGGCTCCGGCGGCAGCGGCCGACGCGGGCACCACGGCCACGGTTGCCGCGACCGAGAGCACGGCCGCCGCGATGGCATCGGATGCGGGCGCGCTCCCCGTCCCTGCCGCGCCGACCGTCGCGGCCGGCAACGGCGCCGCATCCGGCGGAGCGACACCCGCTTCCCCAGGAGCACCGCCGGCGGCCGCCTCGCCTCCGGTTTCGCCGGGCACGGTTGGAACCAGGGAGACCGCCCAGGCCGCGGTACCGGCCGCGACGCCCCCAACACCCTCGGGTGGAACCGTGCGCGTAGAGGCCGGGCAAGCTCCGGCGCCGACGTCCGCCCCCTCAACGCCGACACAAGGCAGTCAGCCCACGACCGCCGCGGGCACGCCTCCGTGACGGGGTCCCGGCACACGCGTGCCGCCCCGTGGAACCTCTTCCCCCTCCCGGCTGTCCAGGGACCTGCCAGGCGGCGGACGTCGCCTGCGGGACGTCTCGGGACACTTCGAAGGGCCGTGGAATGGTGAAGGACCTATGCTTCAGCGCGCGATGAGCACCAAGCCGAGCGGAGGGCTGTACTGCGAGCTTTACTGGGGCACCAACCTGTCCGAGGCGTGGAGCTACGGCCCCGAGCAGGACCAGGTCCACGCCGCCCCGGACGAGAAGGCCGCCCTGCCCCTCTACGGCTTCACGCTCCCTGAAGAGCCCTTCCTCCTGGCCGAGCGCACCGAGCGCGGCTGGCGCATCCACCTGCCGCCCGCCGTGAGCACCCTGCGCCGGGTGCGCGGAGATGCCTTCGGCTCCGTCCCGGAGACCGACCTGCGCCGACAGGACGGCCGCACGTCCGTGGAGCTGTCCGAGGGCACGACGCTCCGCCTCACCGAGGGACAGCTCCACCTGGTGGTGCAGAGCTCCGTGGTGAAGGAGCGCGTCGGCCGCCTCCAGCTGAAGGACTTCGGCTGGCTGATGGTGGTCAGCGCCCTCTTCCTCAGCCTGCCGGTGGGCTTCCTCATCGCGGGCCCCACCCCGGAGCGCGCCGCCGAGTCCAACGCGCGCGCCCTGAAGGCCGCCGCCGAACAGGAAGCCGCGCGCCGCAAGGCCATGGGCCTGAACACCCCGCTGCGCCCGCTCACCGACGACGAGCGCGCCCAGCAGACCGACGCCGGCACCGACATCCACGTCCCCGGCTTCTTCCGCGTCCGCTGAGCGTCAGGGCCCCAGGCCCACCCAGACGTCGCCGTCCTCGAAGAACTCCTTCTTCCAGATGGGCACGTCCTGCTTGAGCCGCTCAATCGCGTGCTCACAGCCGCGGAAGGCCTCCTTCCGGTGGGGCGCCGCCGCGGCGATGACCACCGCCAGCTCCCCCGGCACCAGCGTGCCCACGCGGTGGACGATGGCCAGCCGCGTCCCGGGCCACTGCGCCGCCGCCTCCGCGCCAATCTCCGCCAGCTTCTTCTCCGCCATGGGCGCGTAGGCCTCGTACTCCAGCCGCAGCACGCGCCGGCCCTTCGTCTGGTTCCGCACGGAGCCGCTGAACGTCACCAGCCCGCCGAAGGCCTCACCGCCCACCGCCTCCACCACCTCTTCCAGGCGCAGCGGCCGGTCCACCACGCGGAACAACCCCGGCGAGCCGCCCGCCACCGGCGGAATCAGCGCCACCTCCGCGCCACCGCGCACCGGCGCCTCCGGGCCCACGAATTCCTGGTCCACCGCCACGCGCAGGTGCGGCAGCAGCGGCGCCAGCGCCGGGTGCCGCTCGGTGATGAGCCGCAGCACGTCGCGCACGAGCGCGCCCTCGGGTACCTCCAGCGCCTCGCGCGCCCCGCCCGCGCGCTCCCGGGCCGCGGCGAAGTAGAGGACCGTGACTCGCCCGCTCAACGCGAGACCTCCCGCGTGCCGCGCAGCGAGACGCGCCCCTTGAGCCGCGCACCGCCCTCCGCCAGCGAGAAGTCCAGGAAGGCCGAGTCCAGCGGCGTGAGCTGATCCAACAGCGCCCCGGTGAAGGCCTGCGCCGCGTCGAGCTGCCCCGCCGGCACGCCCGGCACCTCCTCCGGCGCCTGCAGGTCCGCGCGCAGCCGCCCCAGGTCCACCATCACCGACACGTGCCCCGCGCCGAACGCCGCGCCGCCGAAGCGCTCGCGCAGCGCCGCGCCCACGTCTCCGCGCGGGCGCCCCTCCAGCAGCTCGCCCGCCAGCAGCGTCGCGCGCTGCTCGGTGATGCGCAGCTCCACGGGTTGCTCACGCACCTGCGTGCGGTACAGCACGCCGTCCGGCAGCGGCTGCGTGGTGTAGCGCAGCGACGTGTCCTGGAGCTGCTGGTCGATGAGCTTGCGCACCGCCTCCGCGGAGGTGAGGCCCGCCTCCACCACCACGGTGCCCTTCGGCTCCGGCCGCTTGTTGCGGATGAAGTTGCGGAAGAAGGCGGGCGCGTCGAAGTACACCAGCATCGCCACGTCGCCGCGCAGCGCCTTCAACAGCGCCTCCGCGTCCAGCCCCTGCTGGCGCCACCGCTCCAGCGTGCGCTCGCGGCGGGGAGAGCCCGGCGCGCCGAAGGCCAGCTTCGCCAGCTCCTCGGGCGGCACCGACAGCTGCGCCGCCGCCATGGGCCCCAGCGCCGCCTGCTCCAGCAGCGCCGACTCCGGCGCGCCCTCGCCGCGCAACAGCGGCCGCGACGAGGCGAGGAAGCCATCCAGCTCCATCGTCTCCGCCCCCGCGCCCACGCCCAGCGACGCGAAGAAGCCGCGCACCGGGCCCGGCTCCTCCTGAGGCTCCGGCCGCGCGCCCGAGTACAGGTACGCGCTGCCCTCGGCCACCTTCCCGCGCAGCTCGCCCAGCAGCGGCTCCTCCGACAGGCCGGCCCCGGTGAGCCCCTTCACCTGGCGCCGCACCACCTCCGGGTCCGGAGACACCACGAGCTGCGCCTGCACGGGCTCGCCCTCCTCCGGCGCGTCGGGACTCTCCGGCACCACGAGGTAGACGTAGCCCCGGTCCTCGAACAGCAGCATCGGCGGGCCGTTGTCCTCGGGCACCACTCGCGCCGAGCCGTCCTCCTGCCGCATCACCGTGTGGCCCGCCTCTTCCAGCTCGCGCCCCACCGCGTCCAGGGCCTCGGCGGGCTCGTACACGCCCAGCAGCGCCACCACGCCGTCGAAGTCGGGCATGAGGAAGAAGCCGAAGCCCTCCTCCGGGTCCACCACGCCGCCGGGGCCGCCGTACAGGCCGCGCAGGAGCAGCGACACCAGCGGGGCCTCCTCCAGCGAGCGCCGCGCGTTCTCCGGGCCGATGAGCCGCTCGTAGAAGTCCACCAGCGGCTCCACACTGCCGCGCAGCCGGGGCACCCACAGCACCGTCTGCGCGCCCGCGGGCACCGCGCGCAGCACCGGCCGGGGCACCACGGTGAGCTGCACGTGGCCCACTTCCTGGCCCTCGTGCAGCGCGCGCACGGTGTACGTGCCGGGCCTCGCGAAGGCATGTGACAGGCGCGCGGCCTGCCGGGAGGCGGTGCCGTCACCCAACTCCCAGGTGACGGCGGGAGCGCCCTCCTCGCGCGAGCCGAGCTCCACCGGGACGCCCGCCTCCACCGTGCGGTCCTGCCCCAGGTCCGGGCGCACCGCGCGGCGGCAGCCGGCCACCGTGGAGCCCACGGCGGCCGTCAGCAGCAGGAGCGAGACAAGCGAAGCAGCGCGGCGCGGGGAAAGCGGCATGAGCCGCTTAGTAGTCCAGCGCCAGTCCGAACATCCAGCGCCGGCTGGACAGGTTGAGCCCGCCCCCGCCGAAATCGTTCACATCCGCGTAGATGTACTCGGCGAACAGGTAGGAGTGGTTCACCCCCAGGTCCGAGTCGAAGTCGCGCGCGAAACGCGGCTCCAGCACGTCGAGCATGAAGGCCACGCCGGCGGTGGCGCCCCAGCCCCACTTGCCGCCGGAGCCCTGGTTGCCGCCCACCACCTCGGTGCCGCTGCCCTTGGTAATCCACCACGGCGTGTAGATGAGGCCCAGCTTGCCGTACGGCACCAGGGGGATGCCCCACTCGAAGGCCGCATAGTCGAACTTGTAGAAGAGGTTGAAGCCCAGCGGAATCACCCGCAGCGCCGTCTGCTCCCCGGCCTTGCTACCGTCGGACAGCCTCGCCGCCGCGTACTTCTCCCCGTAGCCGGCGGACAGGCTCAAGCCCGCCGTGCCGATGCCCTGGTAGAAGAAGCGCTGCAGCTCCGCCTCGAACAGCAGCAGCGAGGCGTCACCGAAGGTGTCCTTGTACGGCGTGGCGCCGTTGAGCGCCTCCTCCTCGTCGATGAGGGGCCTGTACCCGCCCAGCCGGAGGACGATGGCGCCCGTGCGCGGCGAGCCCACCGGCACCTTCTCCTCCACCAACGACGAAGTCGTATCCTGTCCCCATGCCGGAAGCGCGGCCAGCAGCGCCGCGAAACCGAGGGCCTTTGCCCGCCTCATGACTGCTTCCTCCTCGACAGCCAGAACCCCAGGGCGGCCAGCACCGCGCCACCCGCGAGGCCTCCGCCCGCCGCGCCGCAGCCGCCCGTCTCGGTGCCGCCCGCGCCGATATAGGCCTCATAGAAACCGTCGCTCTTGACGGGTGTGCCCTCGGACGGGTCCGAGTCGGTGGAGTTGCCCGCGACGTCCGTCGCCTTGGCGGTCACCTGGTAGGTCACCCCGTTCTCCAGGCCCTCCAGGTTCGCGATGCCCTCGACAGCCGTCGTCTCGTCCGTGGCCACCACCGTCCCCGTGCCTCCATCCGCGTCCGGAAGGGTGGCGGTGACGACCACGGTGGAGTCCGCCTCGGCCGACACCGTGACACCCAGCGCGGAGTCGCGGGGCGACACCGCGTCGATGGTGGGCTTGGGCGGGGGCTGGGTGTCGAAGCGCACCAGCACGGGCGTCGCCACCCGGAGGGCGGTGTCACTACAGATGTTGACGTTCGTCAGCTTGACGGAAGCGCACACGCGCATCGTCTGCTCCACCTTTGCCGTGGAGCACGTGCCCGCACCTCCGTCCGTCGCCGCGAAGACGGGCAGCTTGTCGACTTCAATCTCGCGGAACAGGTTGCCCGGGTTGTTGACGCTGGTGATGGCCACCGACGGCAGCTCATAGTCCCCTGTCGCTGTCACCGGCGCGTCCTTACAGGAGCTGTCCTTGGTGACCCACAGCAGCATGTCCTGACAGGCAACGCCCCCGGTCAAGGTCCAGCGGACCTGCAGCTTGTCGCCGCAATCCTCGCCGTTGAGCCCGATGACCTTGGCGGTATCGGTGATGTTGTCGACCGTCAGGGAGAGGGTCTGCCCCAGGGCGGTCGATGCGAAGAGCAGGAGACCAACGAATAGGAAACGCATGGGTACGCGCACGCTAGCAAGCGGGAGGCCACCCACAACCCCCATTGTGCCGGCGCATTTCCCCCGGGGCGGACGGCCGCCCCGCGCCAAACAGGCAGGGGGCGGCCGGGGGCGGTCTGCCAATTTGTCAGGCGGGGCGCTCGGCCAGCTTGAAGCCGGCCTCCACCAGGTTGAGGGCGGCCCCCCGGCTGGCGTTGTCCACGGCGGCGAAGAGCGTCACCCACTCCGGGGCCTGGGGGAAGGCGCGCACCCGGCCCACGTGCACGGCGGGGTCCGACATGACGAGCATGGGCATGGGGTAGATGCGCTCGCCGGGGGTGTCCAGCACCTTGAGCACCGGCGACGTCTTGAGGGCGGCGCGCACCTGCTCCACGGGCCCCGCTTTCTTGAGCTGCACGTGGAGCGAAATCCCGTGGCCGTAGAAGGTGGGCACCTGCACCGCGGTGCCGGCGATGACGGGCACGTCGCCGCGCGCGGAGAACAGGCGGGCCCCCTCCAGCGTCCAGCCGCCCTCTTCCTCCGTCCACGGCGAGTTCACCATGAAGCCGCCCACCTGGGGCACCAGGTTGAAGCCCACGCGGTGGGGGAAGACCTGGGGCTCCGGCTCGCGGCCGGACAAGAGGTCCGCCGTCTGCTTCTCCAATTCCGCCACCCCGCGCACGCCCGCGCTGGACACGCCCATCATCGCCGTCACCTGCGCGCGCGCCACGCCGAAGGCCCGGCGCAGCGGCTCCACCACGTGCACCACCGCGGTGGTGACGGCGCCCGGCAGACACACCACGCGGCCCTTGAAGGTGAAGCCCGGGCCCAGCGCCTCGGTGTTGAAGCCGGGCAGCACCAGGGGCACGTTGCCGTCGCTCCGGAAGGCGGAGCTCGCATCCACCACCCACGCCCCCGCTGCCTGCGCGGCCGGGGCCAGCGTGCGGGATGCCTCGGCCGGGGTGGCCAGCAGCACCACGCCGATTCCCCGGAAGGCCTCCGCCGTGGCGCGCTCCACCTCGAGCGAGTCCTCGCCGTACTCCACCTCCAGCCCCTTCGAGCGCTCCGAGCCGAAGGCGCGCACGCGCTCGGCGGGCACGTCCTGGGCGTACAGCGCGGCCAGCACCTCACGGCCCACCGCGCCGGTGGCACCCACCACGGCGATACTGAAATCGTTTTTCATGGCGCGTCCTTTACGTCACCGCGCACGACGCGGCGAGCACCGCGCGTGCGCTTCAGTCTTCCTTCAACCGCGCCGTGGGCACCGGCCCCGGCAGCGGGGGGAACTTCGGATTGCGCTCCGGCTCGGAGGCGCGCACGTAGTGCGGCTCCAGCGCGAAGAGCGCCTGCAGCGAGCGCTCCTCCGGGAAGCGCACCAGCCGCGCCAGCTCCACCGCGGAAGGGAAGGCCGGCCCGGCCAACAGCCGCTCTGGCGCCACCCCGTGCGACTGCAGCGCGGCGCGGTAGTCCGTCAGCGCGGGGCCCAGCGCCACCGCGCGAGGCTCGGCCGCCAGCCGCGCCGCCACCTCCTGGGGCGACATGGCCGTCTCCGGCTCCAGCGCCTCCACCGTGGTGCCCGTGCGCTGGTACGCGCCCAGGTACAGGTCATCCTTGCGCGCCACCGCGAGGCAGTAGAGCGGCACGCCCTCCGGCCCCTCCAGCGCCACCGCCGCCAGCGACGACGCCCCGGCCACCTTGAGGCCCGTCGCGTACGCCAGCGACTTCACCGTGGCGAGGCCGATGCGCAGCCCCGTGAAGGAGCCCGGCCCCAGCCCCACCGCCAGCCCCTCCAAGTCCGCCAGCTTCACGCCGTGCCGCGAGAGCAATTCGCCCACCACGCCGGGCAGCAGCTCGCTCTGCTTCTGGGGCGGGGGCACCACCACGTGCTCCAGGGCGCGCAGGGCGCCGGAGGGCTCGCGCTCCACCAGGGCGAGCGACAGCGTCAGCGTGGAGGTGTCCAGCGAGAGGAACATGGGGCCGCTCCCTACACCGGCGCGGCCCACGACGCCCGGGGAATCTCCGAGACGGGCGTCTCGCACCGGTACAGCCGCACGCGCGCCACGCCCTTGTCCAGCATGTCCAGCTTCTGCGCGGCCGCCTTGGAGAGGTCGATGATGCGGCCCTCCACGAAGGGCCCGCGGTCATTCACCCGCACGTCCACCTGCTTGCCGTTCTCCATGTTCACCACGCGCACGCACGAGCCGAAGCGCTCCTTGCGGTGCGCGGCGGTGAGGGCGTTCTGGTTGAAGCGCTCGCCGCTGGCGGTGGGCCGGCCGTGCAGGCCCGGGCCGTAGAAGGACGCCAGCCCCTCGCCCAGGTACGTGCGCGGCATCTGCTCGCGCTTCGTCACGCGCGGCGAGCCGGAGGACTTCGGCTCCTGCCGCGTGGCCGTCGTCTCCGGCGTTTGTGGCTTCGCGGCGCGCGGTGCGCACGCCGCGAGGAGGCTCAACCCGAGAACGAAGGCAACGGCGGGAGCTCGCATGGCACCTCTAGCGCATGATGTCGTTCTTGACGGCCAGCAGCATCAGCATGATGAGCAGCGCCAGGCCGACCATGTTGGCCACCTCGCGCACGCGCACCGGAATGGGGCGGCGGCGCACGCCCTCCCACGCGGCGGACAGCAGGTGGAAGCCGTCCAGCACGGGGATGGGCAGCAGGTTCATCACCCCCAGGTTGATGGAGATGAGGGCCATCAGGTTGAGGAAGCTGTCCAGGCCCTGCTCGGCCGTCTTGGACGCCATCTGGTACATCATGATGGGCCCGCCCACCGTGTTCAGGGGCACCGTGCCCACGAACAGGCCACCGAGGACCTTCACCATCTGCCCGACGATTTTCGGGACGATGAGCGCCGCCTCGCGGAGCGCCTCGCCCGGCCCGATGTAGACCGTCACCTCATCCGCCGGGGGCACGTCCGAGGGAGTCAACAGCCAGCCGCGCACGCCGAGCGCCAGGGACGTGCTCGGGTTGCCCATCCCATCCGTCACCGGCAGCGGGGCCTGGGCCAGCTTCTCCGTGCGCTCTCCGGCCGCTCCCCGCCACACGAGCGTGAAGGGCTGCTCCTTCAGGCCGCTGAGCTTCTGCTGCAGTTCCTGGAAGGACTCGAGCGGCTCTCCATCGATGGAGACGACCTTGTCTCCCGGCTGGATGCCGGCCCTGGCCGCCGCGCTGCCCGGGGCGACGATGGCCAGGTACATGTCCGCACGCTCCGCACCCAGCGCCGCCAGCCCCGCGCCCGCCTGCTTCTGCACGGTGACCTGCACCACGCGCGGAAGGCGGCCCATCACCGCCCCCGCCTCCACCGCGTCCAGCCGGCGCACGGCGAGCTGCAGCGGCGTCCCCTCGGGGAGCTTTTCCAGGGCCTGCTCGAGCTGCCCCTCGTCCTCCACCTTGACGCCATTGACGGACAGGACGCGGTCGAAGGTGCGCAGGCCCGCCTGCTCGGCGACGGAGCCCCGCGCGACGCCCACGATGGCCGGCGGAGAGTCCGCGCCCACGCCAATCTCCCCTCGCTCGACCGTTTCGATGGGCGTCGAGTCCACCTTCTTCTGCGGCGTGACCTGGAAGGTGACCTGCTTGCCCTCCCGCTCCACCACCACGGGGACGGGCCGCTCGTAGCGACCGACGAAGACCTCCCGCATGTCGCCAAAGGTCTTCGTCTCGACCCCATCCACCGAGCGCACCCGGTCTCCAGGACGGATGCCGGCGGCGGCGGCGGCCTGGCCGGGGACGACGGTGCGGACCAGGGTGGACCTGGCCTGGTGCGGGCCGAGGTAGACGAAGAAGTAGATGAGGATGGGGAAGATGAGGTTGAACGCCGGCCCCGCCAGGACGATGAGCCCGCGCTTCCAGGGCGGCTGCGCCAGGAAGCCCCGGCTGGCCTCCTCCGGGCTGAGCTCCTCGTGGGGCAGGTCGCCCGCCATCTTCACGTAGCCGCCCAGGGGCAGCAGGGCAATCTGGTACTCCGTCTCACCCTTGGTGAAGCCAATCAGCTTCGGTCCGAAGCCGATGGAGAACTTCAGGACCTTCACCCCACAGGCCTTGGCCACGAGGAAGTGGCCGAGCTCGTGCACCGTCACGAGCACGCCCAACAGCAGGATGAAGAATCCAGCGTTCTGGAGCTGAGGCATGGGCGCAACAGTAATATTGGGCGCCCGGCCGGACAACGCTCAACGGGGCCTGCCAGGCAGGCGGGCGGGCGAAATCGCGCGCGGCTACGGGAGGAGACCGCGGACGAATTGCACGTAGACGAACACCAGGGGTGCGTTGAACAACAGCGCGTCGATGCGGTCCAGGACGCCGCCGTGCCCGGGGATGAGGAACCCCGAGTCCTTCACGCCGTACGCCCGCTTGAGCATGGACTCGCACAAATCGCCGATGGGCCCCAGGATTCCGCCCACCACGCCCAGGAGCACGCAGTCCCACACGGTGAAGACGGGGAAGAAGAAGCCCCGGGCGATGAACATGCCGCCCACCGAGCCCACCATTCCGCCGAAGAAGCCCTCCCACGTCTTGTTCGGGCTCACCTCGGGGTAGAGCTTGTGCTTCCCCAGGAAGCGGCCGAAGAAGTAGGCGGCGGTGTCGTTGGCCCAGGTGATGACCAGCGCACAGATGACCCACGCCAGGCCGTCCCCGGGCAACAGCCGCAGGGCGGACAGGGCGGTGAGGCCCACCGCGCCGTACAGGAAGCCGTTGACGAGGTGCGCGGTGCGCGTGGGGGCCTCGGCGAGGGGGCCCTTGAAGAGGTGGTAGATCCACGCGAAGAACGCGAAGACGATGGTCAGCCAGAAGGCCGTCTCACCGGTGCGGGCGGCGTCCTTCAGCGGCAGGAAGGGCAGCGCCGCGGCGAAGAGCATCCCCACCCAGGCGGCCACCGTCAGCCGCTTCTGGACGATGAGGTAGTACTCCCCCACGCAGGCGGCGGCGGCCACGGCGAGCAGTCCGGCGCTCCAGATGCCTCCCAGGAACAGGAGCAGCAGCACCAGCGGCAGGAGCGTCACTGCCGAGACGACGCGGATGACGAGGTTTCGGTTCTTGTCGTTCACGCCTTGGCCCGCTGGGGAGGATCCTCCCGCTTCACCTGGGCGGAAGTGAGTCCGAAGCGCCGCTCGCGCTGCTGATACTGAGACACGCAGCGGAGGAACTCATCGGTGCGGAAGTCCGGCCACAGGGCGTCCGTGAAGCACAGCTCCGCGTACGCCACCTGCCAGAGCAGGAAGTTGGACACGCGCAGCTCGCCGCTGGTGCGCACCACCAGGTCCAGCGGGGGCAGCCCGTTCGTCCAGAGAAACTGCTCGAAGTCCTTCTCCTCGACGCGGCCGGCCGCCAGCTCACCCTTGGCAATGGCCTCCGCCATGCGCGTGGCGGCGTGGAGGATTTCCTCGCGCCCGCCGTAGGACAGCGCCAGCGACAGCACCATGCCGGTGTTGTGCGCGGAGTCGGCGATCAGCCGGTCCAGTGGATCACGCACGTAGCGGGGCAGCTTCTCCACGTCGCCAATGGCGTTGAGACGGATGCCGTTGTCGAGGATTTCGGGGCGCTCGCGCTCGAGGTAGTCGCGCAGGAGCTCCATGAGGCCGGCGACCTCCTCGGCGGGCCGGGCCCAGTTCTGCGAGGAGAAGGCGTACAGCGTGAGGGCCTGGATGCCCAGGCGGCGCGCGGTCCGCGTGACTTCACGCACACTGGAGCTGCCCTCGCGGTGGCCTTCGAGCCGGGGCAGGCCCCGGGACTCCGCCCAGCGGCCGTTGCCATCCATGATGATGCCCACATGGCGAGGCACGGGACGGGCCTTCACCTGAAGCTCGAGGGCGGAAACCAAGGGGCGATCCATGAGCCGCGCACCCTATCCACGCCGCCGCGTTGCGTCCACGGGCGCGTGGCCCAACCGTCACCCCGGGCCCCCGGCCGGTCGCTCGACGGGGTTGAGCGGCCGAGGCGATTTCAAGATGTGGGGCGGAGTAGGCAGACCCTCCTCTGCTCGCCTGCCTGCTCGCGGACTCAGTAGACGGGCCAGTTGGGCCGCACGGTCTCGATGGAGCCGTCGAGCCACGACGCGTAGGCGGCCTCGTCCGCGATTTTGTACGGGGTGCGGTAGGTGCGCTCGAAGTGCTCGGCCCAGTGCGGCTGGGTGCCGTCGACGTCGGTGAAGCCGTACTCGCGCGCGAGGTCCCAGGAGGCGAAGACGCGGCCGGCCTTGGAGCCCACGTTGGGGTCGGCGGCGAGCGCGGCGACGGCGCGGCCCACGAAGAACGGAGACTCCGAGCAGATGAAGTCCGGCTCCACCTTCGCGCCGTCGCGCCAGTTGGCCTCGGTGACGCCGAAGGCCTCGAGCATCTCCTCCGAGCGCAGGAAGCCCGGCGTCAGGGCGAGCGCGGTGACTTTCGTGCGGCGTAGGTCGCGAGACATGCCGAAGGCCAGACGGATGACGGACATCTTCACCAGGTCGTACCAGAGGCTGCCGCGGTAGCCGAAGATGTTGCCGTCGGTGACTTCGACGATGAGGCCGCGGTCCTGCTCCACCATGAGCGGGACGGCGTAGCGGCTCGTCAGCAGGTGGGTGAAGACGGCGCGCTCGAACATGAGCTGCCCCTTCGCGGCGGACTGCTTCCAGAACGGCGGGCCGAACTCGACGAGCTTCTCGCCGCCCCAGATGTCATTGACGAGGATATCGAGCCGGTCCTGCTCGCGGCGGATTCGCTCGCAGAGGGCGATGACCTCTTCTTCCACGGAGTGGTCCACGCGGACGGCGATGCCCTTGCCTCCGCGCGCATCGACGAGCTCGGCGGTTTCTTCGATGGTCTCCGGGCGCTTGGGGCCGGAGGCAGGCTGGCCCCGGACGCTGCGGCCGGTGCAGTACACGGTGGCCCCGGCCTCTCCGAGCATGGCGGCGATGCCGCGCCCTGCCCCGCGCGTGGCGCCTGCGACGAGGGCGATGCGTCCTTCGAGTGGCTTCATGGCTGGGCTCTCCTTGAGGACCGGGATGGTGGAGGCATTCGCGGGGTTCGCCGGTCGTTCTGACGGGCACCCTATTGGGTAAATCCTGACATCTGCTGTCATGATTCCCCGCGTACAGTCCGTGGCGAATGAGAGCCGACCGACTCGTGAGGTTGACGTTGTTGCTGCAGACGCGCCCGAAGATGACGGCGGGCGCGCTGGCGCGTGAACTCCAGGTATCCGAGCGGACGATTCATCGGGATGTGGAGGCGCTCTCCAGCGCGGGCGTGCCGGTGTACGCGCTGCGCGGGGCGGAGGGCGGTGTGGCGCTGCTGGAAGGTTGGCGCACGCAGCTCACCGGGATGACCCGGGCGGAGTTGCATGCACTGGCGACGGTGGGTGCGCCGGGGGCGCTGGAGGATCTGGGGTTGTCGGCGCCGCTGCGCACGGGGCTGGTGAAGCTCGCGGCGGCGCTGCCGGCCATCCAGCAGCCGGCGCTGGAGTACGCACGGCAGCGGATCCATGTGGACGCGTCCTCGTGGTTCGCCGAGCGCGAGCCTGTTCCGTATCTGGCCGTGCTGCGGGATGCCGTGTGGCAGGACCGCCGGGTGTCGCTGGTGTACCGGGACTTCGACGGGAAGCAGAGCAGCCGGGTGGTGGACCCGTACGCGCTCGTCATCAAGGCGGACCGCTGGTACCTCGTCGCGGGAAAGGAAGGCGAGCCGCGCGTCTACCGGGGCTCACGGGTAGAGGGGGCGCGGATGCTGGCGGAAACGTTCGCCCGGCCGGCGCGCTTTGATTTGTCGTCGTTCTGGAGGGAGTGGTGCAAGCGCTTCGCGGAGAAGCGGGCGAGTTTTGAAGTCACTCTGCGGCTCACCGTGGAGGCGGCGGAGAAGCTGCGGCAGATACGTCCGCGGACGGAGCATGCGCGCTTCGATGCGGCTGCGAGAACGCGAGCTGGGTTGAAGACTGTCACCGTGGATTTCGAGCGTGAGAGCATCGCCGTCGGCCAACTCTGTGAGGTGAGCGGCGGCTTCGAAGTGCTTACGCCGGAGGGTCTGCGGAACCGCCTGCTCGGACTGGCGAACGGGATTCTGGCTGCGCATGGCCATGTGGCTCCGCGACGAGGCGTCTCGCGGAAGATGAAGCGTTGACTGTCATTCTGCGGCGGTACGCAGCAGTGCAGTGCGCAAGGCACCTATCTGACCTGCGTGATTCCCCAGCCAGTGCCCACCTGGTACCCGTGACGCCTACTCCGCTTCCAGATTGAGCTTGAACACGTTGGGCTGGTCCGCCTTCACCTCGAAGGACTTCGTCACGTCCTTGCCCAGTTCCTTGTTCACGAGCCGCAGCGTGTGCTTGCCCACGGGTACCTCGACGGCCGCGAGCGGCGTCTGGCCGAGCACCTTCCCGTCGAGTGACACGACCGCATACGGGCGGATGCGGAACTCCAGCGAGCCCTTGGCGACAACGGCCGGAGGACGCGAAACCGTTCGCGGACGCGGAGGAGGCTGAGTCGCCGCCTTCTTCTCCACGACGGGCTCAGCCACCGGAGTCGCGGCCCCGCTGATAGGAGGCGGAGCCGTCACGGGCTTGCTCTCCGAAGCCCCCGACGGAGCGCCCATCTGCGACGGAGCCGCCACCACCGGCTGCCGCGCCGCGCTCTCCGCCACACTGTTCTCCGAGGACGGAGCCACAGGAGCCGCCACAGCCTCCGGAGTCGGAGTCGCCGGCCCCCGAGCCGCCTCCGCCTCCACAGGAGCCACCTGCTCCGGCAGCGGTTTGATGGACACCGGCACCGCGCGCTCCGAACTCGAGCCGAACAGCACGACGGCTCCGCCCAGCGCGAGCAACACCCCACCCACGGCCACCGCGACGAGCTTCCGAGAGTCCTTCCGCACCGGCTGGGGCGCGGCGAACTCCGCGCTCCGGGTATGCACCGCATCGTCCGCGTCGACCTTCGCGGCAGCCTCCGCACGCACCGGCGCCGACGGAGCCACGGGCCCCACCGCCTCCATCACCACGGCCTCCGGCGGCTTCCACGCTTCGCCCGAGCGACGTCCAGCCACGGCCAGACCGGGCGCGGGAATCGCTTCCGTTCGAGGCCGCGAAGACGACGGCTCCCGTCCGGACGCGGGATTCGCCCGCTCCTGGACCGTGGCACGTGGCGCGGGGCCGAGCGCCGGGAGGTCCTCGACAGTCGACCGCACGTGGGCACCCGCATCGGAGTGCAACGCCGGAAGCTCCTCAATCGTCGGCCGGGGCACCTCCCCCACCACCGAGCGCATCGAAATCGGCATCGGCGTCGTGGGCGACGTGGAGTCCACGAGCGGCTCCACCGGAGCCACCATGGACCTCGGCGCCGTCGCCGGCTTCGGCCCCGTCTGCACTCGCGGCGCCACCGCCTGCGGCGTCACGCCCACCGGGACACTGCCCCCATCCGCCATCCACTGCGCCACGAACTGGGCAATCTGGTACGCGCCCACCGACTCGCCGGTGGACATCACGAACCGCTCCAAATCGGCCTGCAGCGCCCGGCAGTCCGGGTACCGCTTGTCCCGGTCCTTCGCGAGCGCCCGCTCCAGCACCTGCACCAGCGCCGCCGGCAAATCCGGCCGCCGCTGCGAGGCAGGAACGAACGGCTCGAACAGAATCGCCTGCATCATGCTCACGTCCGTCGTCGCGTCGAACGGCCGCTTCCCCGTGAGCAATTCGTACAGCACCACCCCGAGCGCATAGACGTCCACCCGCCGGTCCAGCGGCTTCGTCTGGAGCTGCTCGGGTGGCATGTACGCCACCTTCCCCTTCACCACGCCCGTCTGCGTGCGGTGCCCCTGCCCCGCCACCTTGGCGATGCCGAAGTCCACCACCTTCACCGCACCCTGCCGCGACACCAGGATGTTGTCCGGGCTCACATCGCGGTGGATCAGCCCCAGCGGCTCGCCCGTCGCCGGGTCCCGGAACTCGTGCGCGTACGCCAGCCCCTCCGCGGCGAAGGCCACCAGCTTCGCGCACAGGGGTGGCGGCAGTGGCACCTCCTGCGCGCGCTTCACCAACTTGCGCAGGTTGGGCCCGTCGATGAGCTCCATCGCCAGGAAGAAGCTGCCCTCGGCTTCACCGAAGTCGAAGATCTGCACCACGTTCGGGTGCTCGAGCTGGGCCGCCAGCCGGGCCTCGCCGAGGAACATCTCGACGAAGGCCGGGTCCTCCGCCAGGTGCGGAAGGATGCGCTTGAGCACGAGCGTCTTCTCGAAGCCCATCGGCCCGGCGGCCTTCGCGAGAAAGACCTCCGCCATGCCCCCCGTGGCGAGCTTGCGAACGAGCTGGTACTTCCCTGAGTGCATGTTGGAGTCAGGTTCTCCCAGGTTTGATGGAAAAGTGAAATCCCGCCCGGCTCGCTCTGCCCAACTCCAGGCAAACGGGCACGAATCGCGTTTGACCCTGACCCGACGCGGTCCGTAGGATCCCCGCACCCCATGCCCCCGAAGGTCATTGGTCCCTACCGCGTCCTGGAGACGCTTGGCAGTGGCGGGGCCGGGACCGTTTACCGGGCCCTGGACCGCCGAACCAACGACGAGGTCGCGCTGAAGCTGCTTTCAGCCGGCCCCGCGCTGGACGCTCGTGCCGCGCGCAGACTCGCCCGCGAGTTCAACACGCTCGCGGACCTGTCCCACCCCAACGTCGTGAAGGTCTTCGAGTCCGGCGTCCACCAGGGCTGGCCGTACCTCGCCATGGAACTCATCGAGGGGCTCACCCTCCGTCACTACCTCGACATGAGCGGCGAGGACCTGCTCTCCAACGCCAACGGCCTCACGCCGCGCAGCCCCCTCTCCGTGCGGCGCACCGCCGACGACGACTTCGGCACCGGCAGCGACAGCCTCTCCGAGTCCCAGGAGAGCGGCGAGGCCGTCTTCGGCCTGGCCGCCTTCGCCGATGAGGCTCCCAGCGAGGACCTCGCCAGCTTCGCGGGCGGCGGCCTGGCCGGTGGCATGTCGGCCGCGTACGACTCGGACGACTCGCTGGAGGGCCTCGCCCCGCCGCCCCCCGCGCCCCGCAAGCCCGAAGTCGAGGACCGCGGCCACGTGGTTCGCGTGGACGAGCTCAACCGCCCCGAGCGCATGGGGCGCCTCAAGGACGCGATGCTCCAGGTGTGCGAGGCGCTGGCCTACATCCACGGCCACGGGCTGGTGCACCGCGACCTCAAGCCGTCCAACATCATGGTGGACGAGGACCGGCAGGTGCGGCTGATGGACTTCGGCCTCGCCAAGTTCCTCGCGGATGACGTGGCGATTACGGAGGCCGGCAAGCTGGTGGGAACCTACCGCTACATGGCGCCGGAGCAGATTCTGGGCGAGCCGCTGGACGGACGCTCCGACCTGTACAGCCTCGGGGTCATCCTCTATGAGCTCTTGAGCGGGCGGCCCCCCTTCGACGCGAAGACGCCGCACGAGCTCTGGCGCCAGGTGCTGGAGACGGAGCCGCCACCGGTGCTGGCGCTGAATCTTCACGGGGACCCGCAGCTCGCGCGCGTGGCCCACCGCCTCATCCGCAAGGAGCCGGACGACCGGTTCCAGACGGCCGAGGAAGTCTACGAGGCCCTTTCCGAGTGAATCCCCCCAAGCTGCACTCCCTCACCGTGGACGCCGACAAGGCGGGCCAGCGGGTGGACCTCTTCATCGGCGAAGCGCTCGGCCTGTCCCGCGCACGCCTCAAGCGCCTCTTCGAGTCCGGCGCGGTGAAGGTGAATGGCCGCACCGCGAAGAAGGGCCTCACGCTGGAGGCCGGGCAGCGCATCGCCGTCGAAGTGGAGGAGGAGTCGCGCGAGGCCGTGCCCGACACCGACTTCCCGCTGGTGGTGCTGCACGAGGACGCGGCGCTGGTGTTCGTGGACAAGCCCGCGGGCCGGCCTTCGCACCCCCTGCAGCCCGGCGAGACGGGCACGGTCGCCAACGCCCTGGTGGCGCGCTACCCCGAGTGCGCGCAGGCCTCGGTGGACCCGCGTGAGGGCGGGCTGTGCCACCGGCTGGACGTGGAGACGTCCGGCGTGCTCGTGGCGGCTCGCACGCGCGAGGCGTGGACCACTGTGCGCGAGGCCTTCGGTGGACGCACGGTGGACAAGCGCTACGTGGCGCTGGTGACGGGGCCGCTGGCGGACGAGGGCGACATCGACGTGCCCCTGCGCCACCACCCGCGCCACCCGGACCGCGTGGAGCCCGCGCCCTTCGGGGCCGACGACGCGCGTGACGCCGTGTCCCGCTTCACGGTGCTGGCCCGCACGGGGGACTTCAGCCTCGTGGAGGTGCAGATCCTCACCGGCGTGCTGCACCAGGTGCGTGCGCACCTTGCCGGCGTGGGTGCCCCCATCGTCGGGGACACGCTCTACGGCGGGCGCGAGGCGCCGGGCCTGGGCCGCTTCTTCCTGCACGCGCGCTCGCTGTCCCTGCCCCATCCCCAGACGCAGCAGCAGCTCCGCGTGAGCAGCCCCCTGCCCCCGGAGCTGCGCGCGGAGCTGGAGCGCCTGGGCCTGCCGCTGCCGGGCGAGCGCCAGGACTGATTCGACACCGCTGCATTGCGCGAAGCAGGAGCCTCCTCCGCGGCTCCTGCTCAGTCGCGGCGTGCCGGGGCGTCCGCCCCGTCCCACCCTCCACGTCCTCCTCGCGGAGACGCCCTCTCAGGGTGTAGCCCTACGCGCCCATCACCTTCACGATGACGCGCTTTCGGCGCTGTCCGTCGAACTCGGCGTAGAACACCTGCTGCCATGGCCCCAGGTCCAGCTTCCCCGCGGTGATGGGGATGATGACCTGGTGGTGCACGAGCATGGACTTGAGGTGCGCGTCGCCGTTGTCCTCGCCGGTGCGGTGGTGGCGGTAGTCGGGACCGAAGGGCGCCAGCGTCTGGAGCCACTCCCAGATGTCTTCATGGAGGCCGGACTCGTCATCGTTGACGAAGACGCCGGCGGTGATGTGCATGGCCGAAACGAGGACCATCCCTTCCTGGATGCCGCTCTTGCGGACCAGCCCCGCCACCGTGTCGGTGAGCCGGACGAGCTCGCGCCGCTCCTTGGTTTCGAACCACAGGTACTCGGTCAGGGTCTTCATGTCGGCGGCCATCGAGCGTCAGAGGGGCCCACTACAGTGACTCACACCATGCGAGCCATCATCCATGTGGACATGGACGCCTTCTATGCGTCCGTGGAGCAGCGCGACAACCCGGCCCTGCGAGGCAAGCCGATCATTGTCGGCGGGCACGCACAGCGAGGGGTGGTCGTCGCCGCGTCCTATGAGGTCCGTCCCTTTGGGGTGCGCAGCGCCATGCCCATGGCCCGCGCCATGAAGGCCGCGCCACACGCGATTGTGGTGAAGCCGCGCTTCTCCGCGTACGCCGAGGCCAGCGAGCAGGTCTTCGCCATCTTCGAGCGCTACACGCCCCTCATCGAGCCGCTCTCGCTCGACGAGGCCTTCCTCGACGTGACGGCGTCGGTGGGCCTGTTCGGCTCGCCCGCGGACATCGCCCGGCGCATCCGCAAGGAGATTGCGGACGAGCTGTCCCTGCCGGCCTCCGCGGGCATCGCCACGGTGAAGTTCGTGGCGAAGATTGCCTCGGACCTGGCCAAGCCCAACGGCCAGCGCGAGGTGCGGCCGGAGGAGACGGTGGCCTTCCTCGCGGCACTGCCGGTGTCGCGCCTGTGGGGCGTGGGGCCGAAGACGGAGGAGGCGCTCAAGCTCGCCGGGCTTCGGACCATTGGCGACGTGGCGGCGCGGGAGCCGGAGTGGCTGGAGGAGCGGCTCGGCTCCAGCGGCCGGCACCTGTGGGAATTGTCCCAGGGCATCGACGTGCGCGAGGTGGTGCCGGACCGCGCCGCCAAGAGCGTGGGCGCGGAGGACACCTTCGAGGAGGACCTCACCGGCATGGACGCGCTGAAGACGCACGTGCACTCGCAGGCGCTGCGGGTGGGGCGCCGGCTGCGGCGCGCGGGAGTGAAGGGCCGCGTGGTGCAGCTCAAGCTGAAGTTTGCGGACTTCACGCTCATCACCCGGCGCACCACGCTGCGCGAGGCCACGGACGACGGGCAGGCCATCTACCGCACGGCGCTGGAGCTGATGGAGCGCTCGCATGAGGGCAAGCCGATTCGCCTCACCGGCGTGAGTGTGCAGTTGGACGAGGTGCCTCCGCAGCTCGGCCTCTTCCCCGCGGCGCCTCCGCGCGCCGCGAAGTTGAACGCGGCGCTGGACAAGATTGCGGAGCGCTTCGGCAGCAAGGCGATAACGACGGCGGACATCGCCGGCAGCGAGGCCCCCGCCGACGACGAGCACCGCTCCGAGCGCCCGGTGGACAAGCCCAAGCGCTGACTCCCCTTCACCGAGGGGACGCGGACCCGGCCTCGCCATCGCGCGGGAGGGCTCCGGCGTCCGCGCGGTCGCCTCACCCGGCTCGACGGCGTTACGCTGACGCCTTGCCGTATCCACGGGAGCGCGAGCCATGAGCGGGGCCGTCGGAGACGGAGCAGCGGGTGCACCCACCCTGGAGGGTCCCCCCTCGGCCCGGCCTCCTTCTCCGGAGGCTCCCGTCTTTCCCGTGCCCGGCTGGGAGCGTTACCAGGGCGTGCGCTTCCTCGGCCAGGGCGGCATGGGGCAGGTCTTCCTCGCCTATGACCCGCGGCTGCGCCGCCATGCCGCCCTCAAGTTCGTGCGGGAAGCAGACAGCGGGCTCACCCGGCGCGTCCTCTCCGAGGCCCGCGCCCAGGCCCGTGTCGAGCACGAGCGGGTCTGCCAGGTGTACGAAGTGGGAGAGGTCCAGGGGCGCGCCTTCATCGCCATGCAGTACGTGGACGGGCTCCCGCTGAACCAGCTCGCGGGCCAGCTCACCGTGGAGCAGGCGGCCCTCCTGCTCCGGGACGCCGCCGAAGGCGTCCACGCAGCCCACCGGGCCGGCCTCATCCACCGGGACCTCAAGCCCGGCAACATCCTCGTCGAGCGCACCGAGGATGGCCGCCTCAAGCCCTATGTCATGGACTTCGGGCTGGCGCGCGACTGGAAGGCGCCGGGCCTCACCGCCACCGGCGAAGTGCTCGGCACCCCTCACTACATGGCGCCCGAGCAGGCGCGCGGCGAGGTGTCCCGGTTGGATCGACGCGCCGATGTCTACAGCCTCGGCGCCACGCTCTACTCCCTCCTGACGGGCCAGCCTCCCATCCCGGGCGACAACGGGCTGGAGGTGCTCAGCAACATCGCGACGGTCGAGCCCCGCCCGCCGCGCGCGCTCAACCCCGCCCTGCCGGTGGACCTGGAGGCCATCGTCCTCAAGTGCCTGGAGAAGGAGCGCGCGGCCCGCTACGACTCGGCGCGCGCCCTGGCGGAGGACCTGGACCGCTTCCTCGGAGGCGAGCCCGTGCGGGCGCGCCCCTCCGGCCCGGGCCAACGGCTGCGCAAGACGCTCCGCAAGCACCGCATCGTGGTGGGCGTGGCGGCCGCGGCCCTGCTCGCCGTGGCGCTCGCCGCCGTCCAGGTCGCCCTCACCCGGCAGGAGGCCAGCCGGCGCGAGGACCTCTCACGCCGGTTCACCGAGCGCGTCGAGCGCATCGAGGCCCTGGCTCGCTACTCCGGCCTCTCCCAGCTCCACGACACCCGCGCGGACCGCGAGGCCCTCCGCGGCCACATGCGCGCCTTGGAGGCCGAGATTCACGAGGCCGGCGCGCTGGCCGCGGGCCCGGGCCACTACGCCCTGGGACGCGGCGCGCTGGCCCTGGGCGACGAGGCCCTGGCCCGCGAGCACCTGGAGGCCGCCTGGAGCCAGGGCTTCCGTGAGCCCCGCGTCGCCTGGTCCCTGGCCCTGGTGCTGGGGCACCTGTACCAGGAGCAGCTCCTGGAGGCCGAGCGGCTCCGCGCCCCGGAGCAGCGCGAGTCGCGCAAGCAGGACGTCCAGCGCCAGTACCGCGCGCCCGCCCTGGACTGGCTGCGCCAGAGCCACGGCGCCGACGTGCCCTCCCCCGAGTACGTGGCGGCGCTGCTGGCCTTCTACGAGGACCGGCTGGACGAGGCCCTCACCTGGCTCGACGCGATGAAGGACCGCCTCCCCTGGTTCCACGAGGCGCCCCAGCTCCGGGGCGACATCCTCCAGGCCCGCGCCACCCGGCGGTGGAACCAGGGCGACCGGGAGGGAGCGCTGGCCGACTTCGAGGCCGGCCGCCGCGCCTACACCGCCGCCGCCGCCACCGGCGAGAGCGTGCCCGAGGTCCACAGGTCCCTGGCGAGGCTCGAGTACACCGCGATGGTGATGGAGCTCTACGGCCAGGGCGACGTCCTGCCCCCCTTCACCCGCGGGCTGGAGGCGGTCGCCCGCGCGCTCCAGTCAGACCCGGACTTCGGGCTGGCGCGAGTCCTGGAAGCGCGCTTCCACAACCGGCTGGCGGAGTACCGCATGAGCCGGGGCGGTGACGTGGAGGAGCCGCTCGAGAAGGCCCTCCTGGCCGCGCGCGCCGCCATGCACCTGGTGCCCGAGCCGCCCCGGGCCCGGATGGAGCAGGTGCAGAGCCTCTGGCGCCGGGCACGCGCCCTCCAGGCCCGGAGCCTGGACCCCGATGCCCCGCTCCGCCAGGCCGTGGCGCTGCTGGAGAGCATTCCCGCGAAGGACCAGGACTACGAGTTCCACGCCACCCGGGGCCTCGTCTTCAAGATCCAGGCGGACTACGAGGACGAGAAGGGAGAGGACTCGCGCGCCCATCGCGGGGAGGCCATCGCGGCCTACCGCGAGGCCATCCGGCTCGACGAGCGGCTGCCGGACGCATGGATAAACCTGGGCATCGCCTACCTCACGCGGGCCACCCAGCCGCGCGCCGCGGCGCCCCTGGAGGACCTGGAGCAGGCCCGGGCCGCGCTCGACACCTCGCGCAAACTCAACCCGCGCAACTACGTGCCCTGCTTCCTGGGGGGCACGCTGCACCTGGAGCTCGCCCAGCGGCGCCGGAGCCAGGGAGGCGACGCCGGGCCGGACCTGGCCACCGCCCTGGAGTTCTTCGACGACGGCCTGCGCATCAACGACCGCATCGCGCAGCTGCACAACGGCCGGAGCGCGGTCTTCATCGAGCAGGCGCGGGTGGCGTGGGACTCCGGCGACGCCCCCTTCCCCCTCCTCGAACAGGCCGAGCAGGCCGCGCGCCGGGCCATCGAGGTCGCCCCCCAGCAGGGCTTTGGCCACCACAACGTCGGCGAGGCCCACGCCGAGCGCGCCACCTGGCGCGCGCTCACCGGGGAGGACCCGCGTCCCGACCTCCTGGCGGCCGAGACGGCCTACCGGGAAGCCAGCGCGCTGCTTCCGGGCGGCGCGCACTACCCGGCCAGCCTGGCCCGGGTCCATGCCCGGAGGGCGGCCTTCGAGCTGGAGCACGCGGGGGAGCCGCGCGGGAGCCTCGACCGGGCCGAAGCGGCCCTGCGCCAGGCCTTCGAGCGCGGCCCCCGGGAGCCCCTGGCCTGGCTCGCCCAGGGCGAGGTGCGAGGGCTACGGGCCCGCTGGCTCGCGCGCCAGCGGCGGGCGCGCCCCGAGGACTTCGAGCAAGCCGCCCACGCCTTCGAGAAGGCGCTCGAGCTGGAGCCCCAGCGCCTGGACTACCGCGTCGCCTTCGGCCACTTCTGTCGCGAGTGGGCCGCCTGGCGCAGGACGGCGGGGCTGGAGCCGCGCCCCGCCCTGGAGCGCGGCCTCGCCCTGGCGGACGAGGTGCTGGCCGCGCGCCCCCGCTGGGCGGACGCGCTGCTGCTGCGCTCAAGCCTGCGTGAAGAAGCCGGGCTGACACGCCAGGCCCGCGAGGACCGCGAGCAGGCCCTCGCGCTGAACCCCCGACTCACGGCGACGCACCCTCTTCAGGGCCAGGGCCCGTTGCCACCTCCAGCGTCCCGGTCCTGGAGTCGTGGGGCATCTCGGGACACCCCTCGGCGGCCTTGATGATGTAGCTGCCCTCCGTCTTGAAGACCCGGTCGGTCTTCCCTTCGCGAGGCAACAACAGGCCGAAGTACGGCTCGGGTCCATGGACGGTGACGAGGGTCTCCTCCTCGCACAGGTTGATGAACCGGACCGTGCCCCCCACCTCGAGGCACCGGGACGGAATGAAGACGATGCCCTCTCCGCTGAAGTCGATGACCACCTCGTGGTGATAGCTCTTGCACCTGGTGGGCGCCGGGTCGGGCGGTAGCGCCTCCTGCGCGGCCTCCGACGTCGCGCCCACCACGAGCCCGGCGAACGGCAGCCCCAGCAGCAGCCCCGTCATCAGCAAGCGCGCCAGGGCCTGCCTCACACCGCGTTGCGACACCTCGGACGCATGACTCCGCAGCTCAGCTCTCTGATTCATCGCGTTGGCTCCCACGTCGGACTCGGGCATGAACACCGGGTATGCCAGAAATCCAAGACTCCGCGACAGCAGAGGCCTCCCGGCCCCGGTGCGCCCCCTAGGCGAGGCCGAGCTCCTTCACGCGACGCCAAAGCGCCCGCTTCGACACCTGGAGGCGCCGGGTCATCGCATCCAGGTCCCCCTGGGACTCGTGGAAACAGCGGGTGATTTCCTCGGCGCTCAGCTCCCCGGCGGTCCGCAGGTTCGGGCTCTTGTCTATCAAGTCGTAGATGGACGACCGGTGGATGCGGAGCTGGTCAGCGGCGGCCTGGAAGTCCCAGTCGTTCTCATGAAGGGCGGCCAGCAGCTCCGCCTCGGAAATCCCGGAGGGCTTGCGGCGGGGCGCGGCGGGGGCCTCGGCCGGGGGCGGCGGTGCGGCGGCGGGGCGGCCCGGGGGCGCCAGCTTCGCCAGGGACAGCTCCTGCTCGAGCTGGGCGTCGAGCCGCAGGCACGGCTGGCCACGGTTGCCGATGACGAGCTGCCGCACCACGTTGCGCAGCTCGCGGATGTTGCCTGACCACGGGTGGCCCACCAGGCGCGCGGCCAGCGCCGGCGGGAGCCAGGGCTCGGCGTAGGGCTCCGCGGGATTCAGGCGTCCGGCCTCCCCCAGCGCCTCCAGCTCCGCGCGAGCGAAGTGGTGGAACAGCAGCCCGATGTCCTCCCGCCGCTCCCGCAGCGGCGGCACGCGGATGGAGTAGCCGGCCAGCCGGTGCAGCAGCGGCGCCTTGAAGCGCCCCGCTTGAATCTGCTCCTCCAGGTGCGCATCCGTCGCGGCGACGAGCCGCACGTCGACGGAGACGGGAGTGCGCTCGCCCACGGGGTAGAGCTGCCCCGTCTCCAGCACCCGCAGCAGCATCACCTGCACCTCGGGGGGCGCCTCGCCCACCTCGTCCAGGAACAGCGTCCCCCCATGGGCGGCCTGGAAGAAGCCGGGCTCGTCCCGCACCGCGCCGGTGAAGGCCCCCTTGCGCGAGCCGAACAGCTCCGCGGCCGCCAGCTCACGGGGGATGGCGCCCAGGTTCACACTGACGAAGGGCCTGTCCTTGCGCGTGCCGTGCCGGTGGATGGCCTGGGCGATGAGCTCCTTGCCCGAGCCCGTCTCTCCTCGGATGAGCACCGGTACGTCGAGGTCCGCCACCCGGATGATGTGCTGGCGCACGCGCTGGAGCCCCACGCTGCTGCCCACCATGCCCAGCGCGTCCTCGGCCTGCTTCGCCGCGGCGTCCGCCAGGTGCAGCACCAGCAGCACGCGCCCGGCCAGCTCCAGTGGCACGCCCTCGGCCACCTCCTGCGCCGTCAGCTCCCATGGCGCGCGCAGCACCTCGCCGCCGACGGCCACGCGGCCCCCTTCGCTCGGCTCCAGCCGGACGCCGCCCTCCGCCGCGCCCGGCGCGAAGACGAGCGGCTTGCGGCTCAGGAAGGGGTCGGCCAGGTGCAGGCCCAAGGCCCCTCCGGGCCGCAGGAAGTCCGGTTCGTTGCGGGACAGGTGCACCGGACGGCCCGCGGCCAGCGACTCCAGCAACAGCCGCTCACCGACGCGATGGGCCTGCGGGTGCGCGGCGATGGTCAGTGCCGGGACGAGCCGGGAGCCCTCCGCGGTGAGCGGGCTTCGCGAGGCATCGGCGGTGGAGTGGTCCCACGCCGGGGGTCGGGGCTGGGAGGACACGGCCCGAAGCAAAGCAGACTTCCCGCGGCACTTCCACGCGTCGGAGCTCCACGCGTCGGAGCTCCGTTTCCACGCGTGGAAACAGCCCGCCGCCCCGGCCTGGGAGGGCCGGCCTCCTGTGAGCAGGCCATGGCACGCCGGCTGCTCTGGGCCCCGTCGCGCGGTCGCGGCTCGCCGGCATCTCGCCGGCCACCAGCGGTCGTGCGTCCCCCCACAGGCAGGCACATGGCCCTTTCACGAACCTTCATACGCCCCTGGCTCTCATGCCTCGCGGGAGCCGCGCTCCTCGGCGCGTGCTCCACGGAGGCTCCCACCGACACCCCGCCACCCGACGACACCCCCGTCGCCAGCGTGCGGGAAGCAGTGGACACCCTCCCCAACCTCGCGCTCGGCAAGCCGACGACGCAGTCGAGCATCTACCCGGGCGGCGGCGGCGAGGCGGCGCTCGCGGTGGACGGCATCACCAACGGTGACTGGAGCGCAGGCTCCGTCACCCACTCCGACTACGAGGCCCATCCCTGGTGGCAGGTCGACCTCCAGGGCACGTACGCCCTCTCCACCGTGGTCCTCTACAACCGCACCGACTGCTGCTCGGACCGGCTCCAGTACGTCTGGGTGCGCGTCTCCGAGGACGGGACGAACTGGCAGGACATCCCCCCCGCGCCGGGCACCGCGCCGACGCAGACCACCGTCACCATCAACCGCCCGGCGAGGTACGTCCGCGTACAGCTCCACAGCACCACTGCCACGGCCCTGAGCCTCGCCGAGGTCCAGGTCTTCCAGTCCTTCAACCTCGCGCTCGGCAAGCCGACGACGCAGTCGAGCGTCTACCCGGGCGTCGGCGGCGCGGCAGCGCTCGCGGTGGACGGTTCCACCAACGGTGACTGGAGCGCAGGCTCCGTCACCCACACCAACCACCAGGCCCAGCCCTGGTGGCAGGTCGACCTCCAGGGCGCGCAACCCATCTCCACCGTGGTCCTCCACAACCGCACTGACTGCTGCTCGGACCGGCTCCAGAACTTCCGGGTGCGTGTCTCCGAGGACGGGACGAGCTGGCAGGACTTCCCCTACACGGGCACCGCGCCAACGCAGACCACCTTCACCATCAACCGCCCGGCGAGGTACGTCCGCGTACAGCTCGACGGCACCAACGCCCTGAGCCTCGCCGAGGTCCAGGTCTTCGCTCCCCAATCGCCCGGGATGGCGGCCCGCGTGGGCAACGTCGTGTATGGCCACTGGATCAGCTCCGGCGGACGGTCCCCGTCCAGCCCGGCCAACCGGAAGCTCCTCGTGGACGTCTCCGGACCGAGCGAAGAGGTGACGTTCCAGCTCACCTCGTCCGCCAATGCCTATCTCTACCTGCTGGACGCGAACGACAACGTGCTCGCGGAGGATGACAACGGCGGAGGAGGCACCCACGCGCGGCTCACCCGTATGCTTCCGGAGGGAACCTACAAGCTGGTCGCGGCGACCCGCGACCCCGGCCAGAGCGCCGAGTTCACGGTCAGCGCGGACAGGGCCCTGCTGCGCTTCCCACAGCGCCTCCTCGTCCAGGCGACGAACCAGTTCGAGTGGATCTACAGCGACATCAATTCGGGAGCCAAAGACGCCGTGACCGTCTACCGCGCGAAGCTCGACCAGCATCCGGGCTACTACTCGCTCGGAGACGTGGCCATGCCCGGCCATGGCAACGCGCCCTGGATGACCTTCGTGGTGTCCGGCGAGGGGGACCTGCTCGCGCCTCCGACCGACTACCAGTGGATCTGGAACAACGAGGGCTCGCCGGGAACCTACAGGGTTTCCTTCTGGGACCCCGTGCCTCCGGCGGGCTACACCTGCCTGGGCACCGTCACGACGCTGGGCTACGAAAAGCCCTCCACCCAGCTCATCCGGTGCGTGAAGAGCGAGTACGTGCTCCCGGGCACCTCCACCTATGTCTGGGACGACGCGGGCTCTCACGCGAAATACAACGTGAACCTGTCGCAGGTGGACCCCAAGGATCACCGGGGCCTGAGCCTGTCCACCTTCAAGGGCCAGCAACACTACGGCCCTTCCGACCTCAGCCGCTTCTGGGTCCTCAACAAGAGCGCCACCGCCAACCCGGAGCTGAGGGGGCTGCCCGTGGACGGGCAGACGGCAATCCAGTTCGCGCCCCGCATCTGGCTGCACTGGGCGGAGTCCTACTTGCCCTCCTCGGTCGAGTACTTCCTGGCCAATGTGTACGACAGGGGCGACTACCTGGTCACCAAGGAGCACCTGGGCTGTGACTCCTGCACGAACCCGCCATTCCTCAAGGGCCAGAATCCGGAACAGAAGCACGTGCCGCTCTATGTGGAGGTCGTCCACCGCACGCAGGGAGACCAGCCCACGAACATCACCGACCTCATCTACTGGACCGTCTACCCGTACAACAATGGCAAGCGGGTGTGCCTCGGATTGTACAATGACTTGATTGGATGCATGGGCGAGTACTCCACCTTCGGCAACCACGTGGGAGACCTGGAGCACATGACGCTGCGGTTCATCGATGGCCGGCCGCACCAGGTGTTCCTGAGCCAGCACTCGGGAGGGCAGACGCTGCTCTACGGCTCCAAGTGGCTGACCCTCCTGGGCTGGAACCCGGAGCTCTACGCTGCGCTGGGCTCGCATGGCCTCTACCCGGAGCCGGGCCGGCACACCTACAGGGAGCTCTTCAACGGGGACTCCCTCTTCGACGACACCAGCCGCGGAATCCCCTGGGACGGGTGGGTGCGGCCGGTCGTCTTCCCCTGGCAGCAGCCGGGCACGTACACCGGCAGCCTGGCCTGGCTCAACATCACGGGCCGATGGGGCAACCCCAAGTCGGGCTGTGCAATCGCCGAGCGCTGGACCGGCGAGTGCGTGCTCAACTCCGGGCCGGAAGCGCCCATGATGAGGGACTTCGCGCATCCACCGGCCCTGATGCTGGAGTGAAGGAGCTGACGCCCGCACTCCCAGGGAACGAGGCGTGCGGGCGGCGGGGCCTGGACGTCAGTCCGCCGCCGGCACCATGTCCGGCGGCGGGGGCTGGCGCAGGGCCTCTTCGCGGGCCATCAGCACCACGCCCACCAGGGCCATGCCTCCACCGAGGAGCTGCACCATATCGGGCGTCTCGCTCAGCAGCAGCACGGCCCACAGCGTGGCCAGCACCGGCTCGCCGAGGGCCGCCACCGAGACGAAGGGCGCGGACAGGTGGCGCACGGAGGCATTGAGCATCGAGTGGCCGATGAGCTGCGGCACCACGGCCAGCCCCACGAGCACCCACCAGGTGCGCGGCGTGAAGCCCGTGAGCGGCGAGTCCACGAAGGCGTGCGCCACCAGCAGCGCCACCGCGGCCACCGAGTACACGACGCCCACGTAGGTGCCCAGCGACAGCGCCTCGCGCACGCGCCGGCCGATGACGAAGTACGCCGCGGCCAGAATCGCGCCCAGCACCGCGAGCACGTCGCCCCAGAGTGCCTGTCCTCCCAGCGCGAAGTCCCGCGCTCCGATGAGCACGCTGCCCGCGAGGCACAGGCCGATGGCGCCGAGCCCGCGCGGACCCACGCGCTCGGACAGGGACAGCCAGGCGAACAGCACCACCCAGATGGGCGTCGTGGTGACGAGCGCCACCGAGCTGGCCACGGTGGTGTACTGCAAGGACGCAATCCACGTCGCGAAGTGCAGCGCCAGGGCCAGCCCCGACAGCGTCAGCCAACCCCACGTGCGCGGGGTGAGCGCGGAGAACTCACCGCGGCCCCGCAGCAGCGCCAGGAGCAGCAGCGGCACGGAGGCGAAGGTGAGGCGCCACGCGGAGATGGCCAGCGAAGGCGCCTCCGCGAAGCGGATGAGCGGGGCGGCCCAGGACACGGCCACCACGCCCAGCATCAGCCCTCCGTAGACCCGGGCCCGCGAGGGGCTCGGAGTCGTCGGAGTCGGAAGGCTCAAGCGTCGCCCGCGTCGGAGCCCGACGCGGACGAACCAGACGACGCCCCCTCACCGGAGGCCCCGCCCCCGGAAGGACGGCGGCGACGGCGACGGCGGCGGCGCTTGCGCTGGCCTCCGGCGTCGGAGCCCTCGCTGTCGGCCGCATCCGCGCGCGGCGGCGGCACCTCGCCGGACTTCCACGCGTCCAGCTGCTCACGCCCCTCGCTGGTGGCCTCCACCGTCATCTCGAAGACGGTGAGTGCCTCGCTGAAGAGCGGGTGGCGCTTGAAGGCGGCGCTGCGGCGGCGGCGCTCGCCGGACAGCGTGCGCTGGGCCAGCAGCAGCATGCGGCAGCGCTCGGCGATGCGGCGGGGCAGGCGCGCGGACTGCACGAAGCCCGCGAGCAGGTCCTCCACCACGTGCGACACCGACGGGCGGGCCCCCTCCTGCGACGCGGCCTGGGCCTGCTGCGCCTCGTCCTGGCCCGGCGAGCGGCTGATGGGCATCAGCAGCGTGGCCAGGAGGATGGCGTCGTCCAGCGGCTCGCCCGCGGCGACGCGCCGGTCCAGCGCCTCGGCGAAGGCGTAGAAGGTCTTCTCGCCCTCCTTGCCGTGCTGCTTGAGGTACGCATTCACGGGCGGCAGGAGGATCTTGAGCGCGTCGAGCGCGTCCAGCAGCTTGAGCGCCGGGGCGGACACGCCGCCGCGGATGAGGCGGAAGGTCTCCTCCAGCAGGCGCGCGGGCGCGCAGCGCGGCAGGTCCTCCACCGCGCCCTCCATGGCCGCGTAGGTGCGCGACTCGATGTCCAGGCCCAGCTTCGCGGCGAAGCGCACGGCGCGGAGGATGCGCACCGGGTCCTCGCGCATGCGAATCTCCGGGTCGCCAATCGTCCGGATGAAGCGCTCGTCCAGATCCCGGCGGCCGCGGACGTAGTCGATGACCCGTCCCTCGGCCACGTCGTAGAAGAGGCCGTTGATGGTGAAGTCGCGGCGGCGCGCGTCCTGCTGCGCGGTGCCGAAGACGTTGTCGTGGGTGATGAGCAGGTCCTCACCGGACGACTCGCCCTCATCCTCTCCAACGGGGGCCGGCTCCAGCTCCGTCGGGTTGGCGCGGAAGGTGGAGACCTCGATGATCTTCCCGCCCTTGAAGTAGACGTGCGCCAGCCGGAAGCGCCGGCCGATGAGGCGGCAGTTGCGGAAGATGCCGCGCACCTCGTTGGGCGTCGCGCTGGTGGCGATGTCGAAGTCCTTCGGCTTGCGGCCCAGAAGGAGATCGCGCACGCAGCCGCCGACCATGTACGCCTGATGGCCGTGCTGGTGCAGGCGCAGCACCACCTTGAGGGCGTCCGGGTCCAGCTCGTCCGGGTCGATTTCCGCCGGCTCGCCGGTGGGGCGGACGTGGGGCGCGTGCAATTCGCGCTCGTAGGGGGTGGGCTCGGGCTCGGGCTCGAGGACGACGGGGACCTGCTCGACCTCCTCGTCGCCGCGCTCCGCGGCGTCCGCGGCCTCGGCGGCGGCGAGCACGGCCTCGGCGGACAAGCCGGTCTCGTCGAAGACGCCCTCGGCCTCGTCGTCGTCGGCCTCGTCGTCGTCGACCTCTTCATCCGCGCGGGCGGCCTGGGCGGGCGGCTCGGGGGACTCGGGGGTGGGGGTGGAAGGAATTTCGGTTTCGGAAGGGGCCGCGTCGGCGGCCACGGGCTCGGAGGCGCTGGCCCGCTCGGGGGGCGCCGACAGCTCCGGGTTTGAACTCATGGGAACCTCTTGTGCGCCGCGCTCGGAAGTCGCTGCCGCCTCGAAGGAGGCAACCTCGCGCGCGTCAGTTTCGGGCGCAGGTGGCAGCGTCATGCCGGCAGGCGGCGTTTCAGTCGAATCTCGCGTCATCGCCAATAGACGCCCCCCAGGGGGCGCTTCAAGGGCAGCCGTCTATACCGCATCCACCCGGCCAGGGAGTAGCGAGTGAAGACAATGTTGACCGGCGTCACCGGGCCGGCGGGGGCCACCGGGCCCTCGCCGCTGCGTCCTCCCCGGGGGGTAGGGTCTTCCCCGCACCCCCACGGGCGGATGGGCGGGGAATCCCTTCGCGGTGGAACATTCGGGGAGACGTGGAAGGTCATCCTGCTCCGGGCTCGCTCCGGGTACGTCGAAGGGTGTCGCTCACGTGGCTGACTGGCCTGAAACGCGTGGAAACACCCGTTCTTCCGGGGCACTTTGTCCCGTATCAACACGCCACGCACGTGAAACGTTCTGGAGGCCGCCCGGGAAGCGGGCTGCGGGCCGCTCGGGCAGGGGCCGGGCGGGAGATGCCGCATGGCTGGTGGGCGGGCAGGCAAGCTCGGAGCCGGTGGCGGTCCCCAGGTGCGGCCACGAGGCTGACACGGCGCGGCGCCCGGGTATCGTGGGTCTTCCGGTCCTGATGCGTCTTCCCCGTCCCGCCCCGTCCGTGCGCTCCGCCCTGCTCGCCCCTGGCGTGGCGTTGGGGCTGCTGTGCGGCGCGCCGACGTGGGCGCAGGACCTGGTGGCGGCGGACAGGCCCGTTCAGGCGCAGGCTCCGGCGGACCCGCACAGCGAGCCCTCCAACCGGGAGACGGTCATCTCCGGCCAGGCGGCCACGGAGGACGCCCCGGAGGGCCGCGCGTCGAGCACCGTCACCCGCGCGGACCTGGAGCGCCGGCTGCCCCGCTCCGCGCCCGATGCGCTGCGCTGGGAGCCAGGCGTCTTCGTGCAGCAGACGGCGCACGCGCAGGGCTCGGCCTTCGTGCGCGGCCTCACCGGGCAGCAGACGCTGGCGCTGTTCGACGGCGTCCGCCTCAACACGAGCACCTGGCGCCAGGGGCCCAACCAGTACTTCTTCACGCTCGACTCGCGCACGCTGGACTCGGTCGAGGTGCTGCGCGGCGGGGCCTCCACGCCCTACGGCTCGGACGCGCTGGGGGGCGTGATGTTGGCCCACCCGCTGGAGCCGCCCCGACAGCCCACGCCCTTCCGCCCCACCTTCTTCCTGCGCGGCGCCACCTCGGACAGCGAGCGCGGCGGGCGCGTGCAGGTGCAGGGCGCCACGGAGCGGCTCGGCTTCATCGGCGGCGTGGGCGGCCGGCGCATCGGTCTACTGGAGAGCGGCGGCCCGGTGCGCAACCTCACGGACGGACAACTGCCGGAGGTGCCTCGCTTCGACGAGGACGACCGCACGCAGCTCGGCACGGGCTTCGATGAGGTGACGGCGGACGGGCGCCTCGTGTGGCGGGCCAGCGCCACGGACTCGCTGACGGCGGCGGCGTACCTCTATCGCCAGTTCAACGCCCCGCGCACGGACCAGTGCGCGCCGCCCTTCTCCCGCTTCGACGAGTGCCTCCAGTACGACGCGCAGTTCCGTACGCTCGCGTATGCGGCCTGGTCCCGAGCGGAGCCCGACGGCCTCACCGCCCGCGCCACTCTTTCGTGGCAGCAGCAACACGAGCAGCGCACCTTCAACCGACCCGCGTTCGCCGTGGTGGACCGGGGCACGGACACCGTGGACACCCTGGGCGCCACGGTGCGCGTGACTCCCAAGCCGTACACCGTGGCCTCACGGCCCCTGCGCCTCACCTTCGGCGCGGACGGCGCGCAGGACTTCGTGCGCTCGAAGGCACGCACCACCTTCACCGCCCTCGAGGTGGAGTTGGTGCGCAGCCGTGGCCAGTACCTCCAGGGCTCGCGCTACTTCACGGGCGGCGCCTTCGTGGATGCCGAGTGGTCGGTGCACCCGGACGTCACCGCGCGCGCGGGCACCCGGCTGGGGCTCGCGTCCGCGCGGGCCCCGGAGGACGTCGAGTCCGGCACGCTCGCCGTCAACAACACGTGGGTGCCCTGGGTGGGCCACGCGGGCGTCGAGTGGCGGGCCGCACAGGTCCTCACGCTGCTGGCGCACGTGGACCGCTCCTTCCGCGCGCCCAACCTGGACGACCTCACCTCGCGGCAGCAGACGGGCCCGGGCTTCCAGTTCGAGAACGCGGCGCTGTCTCCCGAGCGCGCCACCACGCTGGACCTGGGCTCACGCGTGCACACCCGCCACGTCACGCTGGAGGGCTGGGGCTTCGCCACCCGGCTGGACGGAGCCATCAGCCGGCGGCCTCGCAACGTCACGGACTGCCCGCCGTCGACGCCGCAGTGCAATGCGTCCTGGTCGCGCTTCCAGCTCGTCAACGCGCCGGAGCGGAGCATGCTCTACGGCCTCGAAGGCAGCACGCGCGTGCGCCTGCCCGCGGCCTTCATCGCACAGGCCGGCATCGCATGGACCTGGGGCGAGGGCCCCAACCTCGCGGACCGTCCCAGCAACCCCGACGTGCCCTACTCGCCTCGCGTGCCACTGTCGCGTGTGCCTCCGCTCAACGGCACCGTGGAGCTGCTCTGGGCCCACCCTTCCGGCCTGTCCGCGAGCACCGGCCTGCGCTGGGCGAGAGAGCAGACACGGCTGGCGGTGGCGGACCGCTCGGACGCGAGAATTCCGCTCGGCGGTACACCGGGCTACGCGGTGCTCGAAGCGCGAGCCGCGTGGCGCTTGGGGACGCGGTTCGTCGTGGCCGCCGTGTTGGAGAACGTGACGGACGCGGCATACCGTTCGCACGGCTCGAGCGTGAATGGTCCGGGCCGAGGACTCGTGGTTTCCCTGGAGGCGACTCCCTTCTGAGCGCCTTCCCCCGCAGGAGAAGCAATCCATGAAGCGCATCTTCCTCTCCCTGGCCGCGGTGGCCCTGTTGTCCACCGCCTGCGACGACAACGACCCGAAGCCCACGGACCCGCCGGACGCCGGCGGCACCGACGTCGACTGTCCGAACCCGCCGCACTACACGGAGAACGTCACCGCCTGCCAGCCGGCCGCCACGGACTACCAGCCGCGCAACGCCACCGCGAACAACAGCACCACGGACGCGTGGCCCGCGTGCATCTCGGACGAGAACACGTACTCGCCCATCGACCCCAACATCTCCACCGTGGCGCGTGTGGCGGCGTTCGACGAAATCGCAACGAAGTTGTGGAAGGGCGGCAAGGTCCCCACTGCGCAGGAGTTCGTGGAGACGTACGACCTGTACACGCAGCCCGAGGGCATCGGCTCGCGCGTGCAGCGCCGCGAGGACGTCCACTACCCGGCGGCGCCCAACGGCGGAAGGTGCCGGGACGAGGGCGTGCCGGCGACAGCCCCCGACCGCTGCGTGGGTCCGGCGAAGCTGCTGCCCATCATCACCGACGCCTTCACCCGGGGCGGCAAGGGTGAGGCGCCGCGCGTGCAGGCCGCGCGAATCGAAGCGGCGCTGCTCTGGTTCTTCTACGTCTCCCCGCTGTCCGAGGTGATGAGCTGCGGCAGCGCGCCGAAGGACTGCGACAGCGCCTGGGCCTACTACACGGGCGGCACCGCGCGCGGCGAGCCCAAGGGCCTGGCGCGCTACGTGCGAGAGCTGGCGCCGGAGACGCACGAGCGCGCCTATGACGCCGCGCTCGCGGTGCGCTGCTGGCGCAACCTGGACAACGAGTCCGGCACCGCGGCGAACACGGAGCTGCAGCTGCGCGCCCGGAATCAGTACGACAAGGCGCTGCTTCGCGGCACCGCGCTCATCCTCCGCCAGCGCCTGACGGAGCTGACGTGCGGCAACGAGGAGGGCTCGCAGGCGCGCATGGCCTTCATCAACACGCTGGGCCCGTTCTTCGACCGCGCGGTGCGCGAAATCAATCCGCCGAAGGCCGACGTGCTGAAGGCCGAGGTGGCGAAGACGAACGCGGAGGACGTGGACGTGGACGCCGCCGTCGCCGCGCTCGACGCGGTGTTCCCCTGCCCGTAGTTCCGTGAGTCCACCCGCGGGGCCCGGTGCGCGAGTCGCGCCGGGCCTCGCGCCCTACTCCTCCGACGGCTTGCCCCGCCCCTTGTGGGTGCGCGGCAGCGCGTGGTGGATGAGCTTCACGTAGTCCACCGCCTGCACCGGCGGCGGAGGTGGCGGCGTGCCCAGCGCGGCCAGGCGCTTGCTGAACGCGGCCAGGATGTCCGGCATGGGCCGCATCGCCGCCAGCAGCTTGTTGGGCCCTTCCAGCGCCTGCGACAGCGCAATCGCCGCCTGTTGCAACGGCAACCCGCGCCGCAACAGGTCCTGGAAGGAGTTCGACAGGGTGATGATGTTGTGCCCCGCCGTCTGCACCATCTCCACGGCGATTTTGAGCACCTGCGGCGCCGTCAGGTGTCCGTCCGCCAGCAGCACCAGCGCGGCCTGGAAGTAGTTGAAGATGGGCACCACGCGCGGGCCATATGCGGAGAACTGCGCGGGCGGCGTCAGCCGGTCCAGGTGGATGAAGATGCGCCGCACCGGGTCCGACACCGGAATCTTCTTCCACGCCTCGCGCACCCGCGCCTGGTCGTCCGGGTACACCCCGCCCGCCTCCAGCACCTGCGACAGCACCCGCTCGTCGACACGGCCGGCAATCAGGTCCGCGAACAGCGAGTAGATGAACGCGTCCGCCTCCGCGTCGTCGCCGAAGAGCACCTCCTCGGCCTCCACCGGCGCGTGCACGCGGCTCTCCAGAATGGCCGGCAGCTTGTAGCCCACCTGCCCGCGCAGGGCCCGGAAGCGGCCGCGCAGGAGGTTGCCCACGTTGTCCTTGAGGACGAACTCGTCCCACTTCACGCCGTCCAGCTTGAGCTTCTCCTCCAGCACCGCCCGCATCTGCTTGGGGCTGCCGGAGACGATGCACAGCCGTGAGTCACCCTGCTCCGACAGCTCGCGGATGAGCGCGCTCGCCCCCGGCACCGCCACCTTCTCGTGTGCCTTCTGGAACGCCGTACGCACCAGGTCCCGGAGCGAGTCGAACTCCGTCTGGAGGTACGTCTTGTCCAGGTCCCACCGGTAGATTCGCCGCGGGGGACGCGGGTCGATGCGGTCCGGCAGACTCACTTCTTCAGGCCTTCCCGGATGGCGGTGGTCAGGTTGTTCGCCACCACCTTCGCCGCCACCTTCCCCGCGTTGGCGATGGCCCGCGACTTCGAGCGCCCGTGCGCCTTGATGAAGATTTTGTCGAACCCCAGAATCGGCGCGCCGCCGTACTGGTTCCAGTCGGTGATGTCCTTGATGCGCTGGATGCCGCTGGACAGCATGGCCAGGCCCGCGCGCCAGCGCAGGCTCTCCTTGTAGGCATACTGGGCCAGCTCCACCACCGTCTCGTGGACGCCTTCCAGCATCTTCAGGCACACGTTGCCCACGAAGCCGTCCGTGACGATGACGTCCGCGGTGCCCTTCGGGATGTCGATGCCCTCCACGTTGCCGATGAAGTTGATGTCGTGCATCTCCGACAGCCGCGCGTGAGCCTCCACCACCCGCGGCGGGCCCTTCTGCGGCTCCACGCCGTTGGACAGCAGCGCCACCTTCGGCCTGTCATTCTTGGAGATGATGCGCGCATAGGCCGAGCCCATGACGGCGAACGTCACCAGGTCCTCCGCGTTGGCCTCCACCGTGGCGCCCACGTCGAGGATGAGGGAGAACGGGTCCTCCTTCGCGCCACGCACCGAGCGCGTCGGGTACACCGTGGCCAGCGCCGCGCGGCGCACGCCGGGGATGAGCTGGAAGTGACGGGCGCACGCCAGCACGCCCGCGCCCGTGTTGCCGGCGGACACCAGCGCCTGCGCCTCGCCCTCGGCCACCAGCCGCGCGGCCACCGCCACGGAGGCATTCGGCTTGCGCGCCAGCGCCTCGCCCGGCTTCTCGTCCATGCCGACGAAGTCCGCCGCGTGCTGCACGGAGATGCGCTCGCCGTTGTGCTTCACCTCGGCCAGCGCCTCGTCGATGAGCGTCCTGTCGCCCACCAGGAGCGTGTGGATGTGGGGGGACTCCAGCGACAGCATCGCCGCGCCCCGGACCACTTCCGCGGGACCGTGGTCCGTCCCCATGACATCGAAGGCAATCGTCACCGGCTGCGGCTGCGTCCCCACCATGGCCTCCATCTTAGGACCTTTGCTCGGCCCCCGCGCCTGCCATTCTCGCCTGGGCCACCAGCGATAACGCCAGCAGTCCCGCCCCCGCCACCATCACCGCCGCCGTCCCGTACGGCGCCCCCGGCCCCAGACGGGTGAAGAGCCACCCGCCCAGCGCCGGCCCCACAATCCGCCCCAGCGAGCCGAAGGCCTGGTACGCCCCCAGCACCGCGCCCAGCCGCTCCGGCGGGGCATGAACAGATACCAGGGCGGACAGACACGGGTTCACCAGCGCCGAGCCCACCGCCAACAACCCCATCACCGGGAAGAGCCACGCATAACCGGGGGCCACCGGCAGCAGCGCCAGCCCCGCGGCCGTGAGCCCGAAGCCCACCGCGGCCACCGGGGCCTCGCGCCCGGGCCTGCCCTCTCCCCCGCCCACCAGCCGCCGCACCAGCCCCCCCTGCACCAGCGCCGACAGCACGCCCACCACGGCGAACAGCCAGCCGGCCCGCAGGCTCGCCTCGCGCAGCACCGCCGCGTCCGGCAGCGCCGCCTGCAGGAACAGCCCGCCCTGGAGCGGCACTGGCCCCGTCGAGAGGAAGCGCGTCAGCAGGTAGACGGAGAAGGTCCCCTCCATCTGCGCGAACGCGGTGGTGAACACCAGCACCAGCACCAGGCACCGCCCCACCACCGGCAGGTGCATGGCCAGCGACGCGCCCTTCAGCGTGCGCGCGTGCCCTTCCGGGCCACCCGGGGCCCGCGACTCGGGCAGGAAGAAGAAGGTGCACACGAGGTTGAGCGCCACCAGCCCCGCGGCGAACAGGCCGATGGCGAGGTTGCCTCCCCACGCCCCCAGGAAGCCGCCCAGCGCCGGCCCCAGCACGAAGCCCAGCCCGAAGGCCGCGCCGATGACGCCCATGCCCCGGGCCCGGTCCTTCGGTGGGGTGATGTCCGCCACCACCGCCTGCGCGGTGGAGATGTTGCCCCCGGACACCCCGTCGATGATGCGCGCCACGAACAGGAGCGGCAGCGAGTGCGCGAAGGCGAACAGCACGTAGCCCACCAGCGAGCCCACCTGGCTGATGAGCAGCACCGGCCGCCGGCCGTACCTGTCGCTCAAGCGGCCCAGCACCGGGGCGGCCACCAGCTGCATCAACGAATAGACGGAGATCAGCAGCCCCACCGTGAACGGTGAGGCGCCGAACTTCACCCCGTACACGCCCAGCTGCGGAATCAGGATGCCGAACCCGATGAGGTCCAGCGCGACGATTCCGAAGACGACGCGCAGTGACGCCGCCCGCCTCACCACCAGGAACACCTTCCTTTTCAAAAACGAAACCGCCGGGAGCGCGGAACATAGCGCCCCCGGCGGTGGGTGGGGTGGAGAAGTCCCCGTTGTGACGGGTACGACTACATCGCCTCGGCGGACTGGACGTTCCGGTTCGCCGTGTCGCGCTCGATGCAGCCCTTCGTCAGCGTGTACTGGTACGTGCCCAGCTCGTCGCGCCAGTACTCGCCCTCGTACGGCCAGTAGAGCTGGTCGTCGGAGACGGCCACCGAGTACTTGTACTTCTTGACGATGGCCGTGCGGCCACCCGCCTTGAGCTGCTCCTCGAGGAACTCCTTCTCCTTCGTCGTCGTCTCGAACTTGATGCGCAGGCCGTTGGCCAGCAGCTGCTTGAGCGCGACGAGCTCCGTCTCCAGCTTGCCCTTGGCCATGATGCCGGCCTTGGAGATGAGCGCGGTGCGCTGGACCTTGAGGCCCTCCAGCAGCGTCTTGCTCAAGTCGGAGTACTTGAAGGTGTCCGCCCGGTTCGCGAAGGCGTCCATCTCCCCTTCCAGCTCGAGGATGGAGTCGTTCGTCTTGCTCAGGTCCTGGTCGGTGAGGGCGAGGCGGAGGATGCGCTCCAGGATGATGTCCGTCTCGTTCTTCTCCAGGCCGTCCTTGTTCTTCTTCTGCACCTCGGCGAGCACCGAGTAGTACTCCCCGGCGTCCATGTTCTTCTTCACCAGCGCCTCGAGCTGGTCATGCACCGGCAGGTACGTGCGCTCGAAGTCCTGGAGGATGAGGTTGGACTCCCGGTAGCGGCAGTTCTCGTAATAGATGACCGCCTTCAGGATGAGCGCCTCGGGGAAGTACTCCTCGCGGAAGAAGGGCGACGAGAGCGTAATCAGGTTGCCCAGCGCCTGCTCGTACTGGCCCACGCGGTAGTTGGCCCAGGAGGCCTCGAAGAGGGACTCCAGCCACTGCGTGTTACCGCGCTCCACCTTGCCCAGGTAGAAGAGGGCGTAGCGGTTCTGCTGCATGCCGTAGTGCGTACGGGCCAGCTGCATGAAGGCCAGCTCGCGCAGGGACTTGTCCAGCTTCGCCTGCTCGGCGGACTTGCCGGGCATGGGCCGGGTGAGGCGGATGACCTCCTTCATCGCTTCGACGGAGGCCAGCATCTCCCCGTTGCCGCGCTTGGAGGCCGCGTCCTTCGTGCGGCTGCCGTTGCGGAAGGCGGACAGGCCCTCCAGGTACTTCGCGCGCGGGAAGAACGGGTCATTGCGAGGAATGCTCAGCGACAGGCGCTTCACTTCCTCGAAGCTCTTGTCCGCGTCCGCCGGCTGGCCCACCTGGTCCAGCGCGCGGCCACGCACGAAGTGGTAGCGCGCCAGGAGGTAGCGGAACTCGTTCCGGTACTTCTCGGGGAACTCCTGGTTCGCGTGCCGGGCAATCTCGTCGAGGATGACCGTCTCGTTCTTCGTCTTGCGGCTGATGAAGAAGAGCCACTCCAGGCTCGTCTTGAAGAACTTGGTGGACGGGCCCAGGGCGAGCAGCTTGGAGAACTCACCCAGGGACGAGTGGTACATGCCCATGCGGTAGAGCGACTTGGCGAGGACGTAGCGCGCCTCGGTGTGCAGGCCCGCCAGCTTCGCGTCCGCGAGCAGCTCGTGCGCGGACATGGCGGCCTTCTCGTACTCGTCGTTCTTGAAGAGGTTGACCGCGATGTCCAGGCGCTGGCGGTCCGCCGTCTTGCCGGACACGTCCACCGCGTCGAAGGACATGGTGGGCGCCGTCTGCTTGGGCGCCTCCTGCGTCAGGTCCAACCCCAGCCCACCGGAGGAGCTACCGGACGAGGGAGTGGACGCGGAGGCCGGCGGCGCGGCCGGGGTCGGCGCGGGAGCGGGCGTGGTCGTCGCGGGAGCGGCGGGCGTGGCCACGGCGGGCGCGGACTCGGCGGCCGGCGTCTCGGTGGAGGCGGCGGCGTCCTCCTCCGGCGGCGTCGGCGTCTTGGTCGACTTGCCCCCACGCGTCTTGCGCGTGGTGGTGGTCTTCTTCTTCTTGCTGGGGGTCGTGCCGCGCTTCTTCTTCTTGGACGCGGCGCCGAGGTCCAGGCCCTCGAAGCTCTGGGCGAAGCTGGGGGCCGTCCAGGCGAGCGCGAGCCCGAGGACGGCGAGACGGATGAGCCGGAAGGAGCGGATCATGACTCGGAGCCGTTGAGGAAGAAGAAGGACACACCCAGCTCGAACATCAGCTGGTTGCGCAGGTAGTTGTCGGCGGTGCGGCTCTTCTCCACGTAGATGAGGTCACGCACTTCCGTGCGCAGCGTCACCCAGCGGTTGAAGAAGAAGCGCGCACCGACGCCCAGGTTGCCGCCGCCGGTCATGTAGTTCTTCGCGCCGGTGGGCGTGGACAGGTCCGGGCCGCGGTACTGCACCGCGGAGGCACCCGCGACGCCGTACAGGTCGAAGCTGATGAACTTCTCGGCCAAGAGCGACAGCTTCCCGTAGATGGGCGCCCACTGGACGTCCGCGCCAGCCAGCAGCTTGAGCTGGCCGGGGGCCTGCCCGTCGAGCTGGTTCATGGTGGGCGAGCCGCAGCCGCGCGTGGCGCCGCCCTCGGTGCCGTCCGTGAAGGTGCAGATCTGCGCCGCGCCGGCCACGGTGTTGAGCGCGTAGCCCAGGCGCAGGCCGACACCCAGCGTCTCCAGCGGGTGGTAGGTGAGCGTGCCGCCGAAGATGTACTTGCTGAAGAAGGCGTCGCGCAGCGACACCGAGGCGGAGGGGCTGAACTCGAAGCGCCCCTTCTTGAGGAACAGGTGCCCGGAGACGGGACGCACGCGCTCACGCAGTGGCCCGAGCCGGTCCTTGTCCACCTCGGAGACGTCGCCGGCCTCCTCCTCCTCCTTGGAGGAGGACTGGGCGTGGCCCAGCGCGGGCACCACGAGGCACAGCGCCAGGAGCAGACGAAGGGTCCACTTCATTCCGCGTCCCTCCCCGTCGAGCTGAACGGCAGGAACAGCGAGATGCCGGCGTTGAGGGTCATCATGTTCTGGATGGCGCCCTTGCTGCTGCCCAGGGGCTGATCCACATAGGAGGTGTTGATGAGGGCCACGTTCACGGCCAGGTAGTCCTTGGCCACGAAGCGCATGCCCAGGCCCAGGTCGGCGGCCGGGTTGAGCCCGCGGTCGGGCAGCGCGGACGTCTCCGTCCGCACCACGCCGGCACCCGCGAGCAGGTAGCCGTCGAAGTGGAGGATGGAGTTGAGGAACGCCACCTTGCCGTACAGCGGGCTCCACTCCAGGTCGCCCATGGCGGACCACTCGGGCACGGAGTTGTAGATCTTGCTGTTGAAGGTGCGCTTGGCCGTCCGCACGTCGTCGGACGGCACGACCTGCATCACCGACGCGCGGCCGGCGATGGCGAGCGTGTCCGCCAGGTACCAGGCGCCGCGCAGCGACGCGCCCACCTTGGAGTAGAACGGATCATTCACCGAGATGCTGACCAGCGGCGTCAGCTCGAAGCGACCCTTCTTTCGGTAGACCTTGCGCTGGACGCTCTTCACCCGGTCCTCCTGGGTGATGTCGGTCAGCGGTGCGATGGGCTCGGGCTCTGGAGTCTCCTCCGCGGTGGCGGCCACGGCGGGCGCTGCCTCCTCCGCGGGCGGTGCAGCGGGTGTGTCCTCGGAAGAAGGGGACGACGCGGCAGGAGACTCTTCCTTCGTCAGGTCGAGTCCCATGCCTTCCTGGCTCTGCGCGGGCGCCAGGGAGGGCACCAGACACAGGGCGAGCAGCAACGTGGGGCGGTTCAAATCCGGAGGCTCCGTGAAGGGAGGGGGGGCGTAACTGCCACCGGGGGTACAGCGCGACTCTCGGTTTCCCCATCCTATCGGTCGCATTCCCAACCATCAACCATGCCGCGCATGCCTGGTTACCCTGTATCCCTCCGGTATTCCTTCACATTTCCACAGGCTCAGACCGTGGTACGGGGGCGTTGGCGTCAGGGGGTGCTGTGCTACCCTTCCTGGGGCCGTCGCGGGTCCAGAGGTCCCGCGCCCCTCCCCCCTTCTTAGAGGTGTCATGAAGATGTCCGTGCGAACCGCCCTCCTGATGTCCGCCGCGCTGCTTCTGGGTGGCTGCGAGGTCAGCAGCGAAATCGGCAAGGAGTGCACCCTGGTGCGCAAGGCGTCCGCCGAGGAGGAAACGACTTTCGGCCGCAAGTTCATGCCCATCCTCGAGAAGGAGGTGGCTCCGAAGCAGGACTTCATCTCCTTCGGCTCCATCGAGTGCGAGGACCTCATCTGCGTGCGCGACGCGGCCTTCCCCCGCGCCACCAATGAGGACGGCACGGTGAACCAGAACGCCGAGGCCAAGGGCTACTGCAGCAAGGAGTGCGTGGAAGGCTCCAACGCGTGCGAGGTGAAGGACACCAGCGGCGTGCTGGAGGGGCTGCCGGAGCGCATGGGCTGCCGCGCGCTCCTGCTGGATCAGGACACGCTGGAGGCCCTGCGCTCCTCGGACGAGGCCTTCTACCGGCGCACGTTCGGCGAGAACAACTCGCCCTTCTTCTGCGCGGGCGCCCCGGTGGCGCAGTCCAGCAACTGAACGTTTTCCGGCGCGGGGGGTAGACCTTTTCCCGCGCTTCGTTCGTAAAGGCAGGGCCCGCGTCGTTTGCGCCAGGAGCCCTGCCATGAACCGAACGGTCCTCTTCCTCAGCCTCGCTGGTGGCCTCGCCCTCACCGCCCTGGTGCTGGGGCTGCCGCAGCTGGGAGTGGTGAAGCCCCCGCAGCCTCCGGTCCCCGTGGTGGTGGTGGCGCCGCCGGTGCCCCCCACCCCGCCCCAGCCCGTGACGGCGACGCCCGGCTCGCTCACCATGACGAGCCGCCTGTCGCACCCCTACATCCCCGCGGGCACCTCTGAAGTCTTTGCCACGGTGGACCTCACCGGCGCCGAGGTGCCGGGGGCGAAGCGCAGCGCGGTGAACCTGGCGCTGGTCATCGACCGCTCGGGCTCCATGAGCGGCTACAAGCTGGCGCAGGCGAAGCAGGCCGCGCGGCACCTCGTGAGCCTGCTGCGGGACGAGGACAGGCTGGCCATCGTCCACTACGGCTCGGACGTGAAGAGCCTGCCGTCCTTGCAGGCCACGCCCGGCAACCGGGAGCGGATGCTCCAGTACGTGGACGGCATCTGGGACGAGGGCGGCACCAACATCGGCGCGGGCCTGTCCGCCGGCCGCTTCCAGCTCGCCACGGCGCAGGGGCAGTTCCACGTCAACCGCCTCATCCTCATGAGCGACGGCCAGCCCACCGAGGGCGTCACCGACGACGAGGGCCTGACGCAGCAGGCGCGGGAGCTGCGCGCCGCCGGCATCACCCTGAGCGCCATCGGCGTGGGCACCGACTTCAACGAGGACCTGATGCAGGCGTTCGCCGAGTACGGCGCGGGTGCGTACGGCTTCCTCGAGGACGCGGGGCAGCTGGCCACCCTCTTCCAGAAGGATTTGCAGCAGGCCACGACTTCCGTGGCGCGCGACGTGACGCTGACCTTCACCCTGCCCCCGGGCACGTCGCTGGGCGAGGTGATGGGCTACCGCGCCAGCCAGTCCGGCAACGTCGTCAGCGTGCCGCTGCCGGACTTCTCCGCGGGCCAGCTGGAGCGCGTGGTGGTGCGGCTGAACGTCACGGATGACACGGTGGGCCACACGGTGCGGGTGACGGATTTGAAGCTGGCCTACACGGACCTCATCCGCAACGTGGGCGTGGAGAACGCGGCCACGCTGTCCTCGGTGGTGACGGACCGCCGCGAGGAGGTGCTGGCCCGGCAGGACAAGGAGGCCACGGTGTACGCGGCCCGGGCGCGCAGCGCCGTCAACATGCAGAAGGCCGCCGAGGCCCTGCGCGGGGGCCGCAAGGACGAGGCGAAGGGCTACCTGCAGCAGAACCAGGCCCTCTTCCACGAGGCCAGCGCCGTGTCCGGCGCCGCCGCGGTGGCCGCCGACGTGGCCGAGCAGCAGGCCACCCTGGACGAGTACGACAGCGCGGACAACGACGAGGAGACGCGCTCGGCCGTCAAGCGCAGCAAGGTCAAGGCCATGAAGAGCTTCGGCAAGGTGGGCTCGACGTACTGAAGCCGGGCGGGCGGGCGTCCACTGGAGGACCGCCTCACCTTCCGTGTTGACCGACGGAATCCCCCCGCCCTATCTCCGCGTTTCCTCCGCCTTCGGCCGGAGAGAGCGCACGGAGGCGCGCACACCACATGGCGAGTACGATTCCCCCCTGGGTCGGGGTCATCATGGGCGGCAGGAGCGATTTGGAGTACCTGCAGCCGGCCGTCGACATCCTCAAGGAGCTGGGAATCCCCCATGAGGTGCGCGTGGTGTCCGCCCACCGGACGCCGGACTGGATGATGGAGTACGCGTCCACCGCGGAGTCGCGCGGCCTGTCCGTCATCATCGCCGCCGCGGGAGGGGCCGCCCACCTGCCCGGCATGGTGTCCAGCAAGACGCTGCTGCCCGTCATCGGCGTGCCCATGCCCACCACGCTGCTCAGCGGGCTGGATGCGCTGCTCTCCATCGTCCAGATGCCCAAGGGCGTGCCCGTCGGGACGCAGGCCATCGGCAAGCCGGGCGCCGCCAACGCGGCCCTGCACGCCGCCGCCATCCTGTGCCTGAAGTACCCGGAGCTGCGCGAGCGGCTCGCGGCCTGGCGCAAGGCGCGCACCGACGAGGTGATGGCCCACCGGGAGATTTCATGAAGTCGCGCGTGGTGCTGCCTGGCGGGACGATTGGCATCCTCGGCGGAGGCCAGCTCGGGCGGATGATGGCGCTGGCGGCGCGCACGCTGGGCTTCCAGGTGCAGGCGCTGGACCCGGACGCCACCTGCCCCGCCCTCTCCGTGGTGGACCGCTGCATCACCGCGTCCTTCTCCGACACCGCCGCCGCCGAGGAGCTGGCACGCGGCTGTGACACGGTGACGCTCGAAATCGAGAAGGTGTCCCTGGCCACGCTGGACGCGGTGGCGCGCCATGCGCCCATGCGCCCCGGCTCGGACGTGCTGCGCATCGTCCAGCATCGCGGCCGGCAGAAGGGCTGGCTCGCCAAGGGCGGCTTCCCCCTGGGCCCCTGGCGCGAGGCGCACTCCGAGCAGGAGCTGTCCGAGGCGATTCAAGCGCTGGGCGGCCGCTGCTTCGTGAAGTCCAGCGAGGGCGGCTACGACGGCCGGGGCCAGTGGGAGGTGAAGTCCGCCTCCGAGGCCGCGACGGCGTGGAAGGAGCTGGGCGAGCGCTCCGTGGTGGTGGAGGCCGCGCTCGACTTGAAGTCCGAGCTGTCCGTGCTGGTGGCGCGCAGCCCGAAGGGCGAGACGGCGGTGTACCCGCCCGCGTACAACCACCACGAGGAGCGCATCCTCGCGTGGTCGCTGTTGCCGGGCCCGCTACCGCCGCAGGTGTCGGCGCAGGCCACGGAGCTGGCGCGCGCCATCACCGAGTCGCTCCAGGTGGAGGGGCTGCTGGTGGTGGAGATGTTCCTGCTGGGCGATGGCAGCCTGCTCGTCAACGAGGTGGCGCCGCGCCCGCACAACAGCTTCCACTCCACGGAAGTCGCGTGCCTCACGTCGCAGTTCGAGCAGGCGGTGCGCGCGGCGTGCAACCTGCCGCTGGGCTCGGTGGAGGTGGTGCGCCCCGCGGCCATCGTCAACCTGCTGGGAGACTTGTGGCTGAAGGAAGGCGGGCCGCGCTTCGAGCAGGTGCTGGCCATGCCCGGCGTCCGGCTGCACCTGTACGGCAAGCGGGACGCGCGCAAGGGCCGGAAGATGGGGCACCTGTCCGCGGTGGGCACCACGCCCGAGGACGCGCTCGCACGCGTGAAGGCCGCGGCCACCGCCCTGGGGGTGTGACGCCGTGAAGACGAACGCCGCCCGCATCCTGGACTCGCTCGGCGTGAAGTACGAGCTGCGCGACTACGAGGTGGACCCGGACGACTTGTCCGCGGAGTCGGTGGCCGCGAAGGTGGGCATGCCCGCCGAGCAGGTCTTCAAGACGCTGGTGGCGCGCGGCGACCGCACGGGCGTGCTGATGGCGGTGGTGCCCGGCAACGCGGAGCTGGACTTGAAGGCGCTGGCGCGGCTCACCGGCGACCGCAAGGTGGACACCGTGCCGCTCAAGGAATTGCAGCCGCTCACCGGCTACGTGCGCGGCGGCTGCACCGCCATTGGCAGCAAGAAGGACTACCCTGTCTTCGTCGACGAGACGCTGGAGCTGTTCGACGTGGTGGCGGTGTCTGCGGGCGTGCGCGGCACGCAACTCGTCCTCACGCCCGCGGACTACCTGCGCGTGACGAAGGCGAAGACGGGCCCCATCTCCCGCGACAAGGCCTGACGCCCGCGCTACGCGGCGGCGCCCTGCCCCGGCACGAAGAGCACCTTGCCCGCCGTCATGTCCGAGCAGGCGATGCGCACAGCATCGCCCGCGGACTCCAGCGGCAGGCGCGCGCGCACGGGTGTCTCCAGCACGCGGCCCACCAGTGCGGGCACGGCCATGCCCGCCTTGAGCTTCTCGCGCCCGAAGCCCTGGCGCCCCCAGCGCTCCATCCAGAAGCCCTCCACCTTCTTGCCGCCGAAGATGAACTCGCCCGGGTGGATGCGGCACTCCTGCTCGGACAGCAGGCCGTGGACGATGAGGGTGCCGCCATCGGGCATCGCGTGCAGCAGCTGCCCGGTGAGCTTCCCGCCCACCGCGTCGAAGGCGAGCGACACCTTCAGCTCGTGGCAGATGAGGCGCAGCCGCTCCTCGAACTCGGGCTCGTGGCTGCTGAGCACGTGCTCGGCGCCGAGCTTCTTCAACAGCTCCACCTGCTCCGGCCGTCCCACCACGTGCACCATGGGCACCTTCGCGCGCAGGGACAGCGCGAGCAGCATCCGCCCCATCGAGCTCGCGGCCGCCGTCTGCGCCAGCGCCACGTGCCCGCCCTCCCGCGCGCGCTCCATCAGCGCCCAGGCGGTGAAGGGGTTGACGAAGAGGCTCGCGCCCTGCTCGTCGGTGATGTGTGAGCGCAGGGGCATGACCTGTGACAGCCCCACCACCGCGTACTCCGCCCACAGCCCGTCCCCCTCGGCCGGGGCCACGCACGCCACGCGCCGGCCCACCAGCAGCTTGCCGGTGACGCCGCCCGCGGCCACCACCGTGCCGCTGCCCTCGAAGCCCGGCACCGTGGGCAGCGGCTTCTTCACCCCGTACATGCCGCGGACGAACATCATGTCCGACGGGTTGATGGGGGACGCCGCCACGCGCACCAGCACCTGACTGGACGTGGGCTTCGGCACGGGGCGCGTCTGCACCTGCAGCGACGTCGGCCGCCCGTCATAGGCGGTGAGGACCAACGCTCGCATCGTCTGGGGAACGGGAGGGGTGCTCATCCGGAAGACCTTTTTATTCGCCCGCGCGTGAAAGGGGGAATTCCCAGCCTGACGCAACTACGTGGGGAGTCGATGAGCGCCACCATTTTGCAATTCCACCACCGCGAAGCCTTCGAGCGGACCGTCACGCGCGCCCTCGCCGCGGGCGCCGGGGCGGGACTGGTGCACCTGGCCACCCTGCGCGTGGGGCTGCCGCTGCCGCTGGCGTGGCTGGTGCCCGCCGCCGTGGTGCTGGCGTGCGCGCAGGGAGACCGATGGGACCGCATCCTCCTGGGGGGACTGGGGCTGCTGCTCACCGCGATTCCGTACGCGCTGGGCATGGCGCCCGGGTGGACAGTGGCGTGCAGCGCGGCGGCGGCGGGGGCGCTGCTGGTGCGTGCGCGGCTCAGCGAGCGCGGTGAGAAGGGACAGGTGGCGGAGGTGCGCCCCACCCTCGTGCACTTCGGCCTGGGCGCGGGACTGAGCGTGGGGCTCACCCTGGCCGGCCTCGAGGTGGCGCGCGTCTTCTCCGCCCGCTTGGCGGACCTGGCCACGCCGGCACTGCTGGGAGCGGGCGTGACGGGCGGCATCCTCGGCCTCTTCGTGGGCCTGAGCGCGGTGGCCGCCCACCTGGGGTTGTCCGCGGACCCCGTGGAGGCGCGCGCAGAGGAGCTGCTTCCGAAGCTGTCGGGTGACTTCCGCACCCTGTCCGAGCGGGCCCTGTCGCTGTACCGGCAATGTGGCCAGTCGCTGGCCCTGTTGCCGCGTGAGCCTGCTCGCGAGGAGCTGGCCCGCACGCTGGCGCGCATCACCCGCGACGCGGTGGAGTTGGCGTCCGAGTGGGCCGGAGTGGAGGCGCAGCTGGAGGAGCGCGCCCAGGCGGAGCTCCAGGCCGAGCGCGAAGATTTGGAGCGCAGCGCCCGCGCCAGCACGGACGCGGTGGCGCGGCGGCAACTGGAGCTGGCCGCGGCCTCGCTGGCGGAGGAGGTGGCGCACCTGGGCGAGCTGAAGGGGCGCCGCGAGCGCATCGTCGCCCGGCTGCGCGCCGAAGTGGCCCTGCTGGAGCGGGCCCGCGTGGCGCTGCTGTCGCTGCGCAGCGGTCAGGCCCAGCTCAAGGCCGCGGAGCTGTCCGCCCTGGCCCGCCGTTTCCGCTCCCTTTCCTCGGTTCAGTGGGAGGAGGGCCAGGCCCTGGACGCCGTTGCCACCCAGGCCGCGCTGTCGGTGACGGCTCCAGTGTCCACTACTGGGGGAGAGCCGCTGCCGGCCGTTTCCCCGCTCCCTTCCGAGGAAGAATCCTCGAATTCCGGGGGGTTGGAGCGGGTCCGGGAGGCCTGAGGGGCCGACTGGCCGGCCGGGGAGGCGGGGACGAGGGGGCCCCGCGTTACCCGGCCGCCACGGCATTCTCACGGGGGTGGCCTGAAGCCGTGGGCCCTTTGGGCTACACTTTCCCCACATGAGCCCCTCCTCGGCTTCCACCCAGGCCCCCGCCTGGCTGTGGAACGGTGATGAACCCAACGTCTCGTCGGTGTTCCAACCCATCGTGGACCTGCTGCACGGCAAGGTCATCGGGCACGAGGTCCTGTCGCGGGGGCCCGGGCAGTGGAGGGAGCCGCAGGTGCTCTTCACCCAGGCGCGGGCGGAGGGCTTTACGTGGGAGCTGGAGCGCGCGTGCTGGACGTCCGCGCTGCAGTGCATCTCCACGCTGAACGACGAGCAGCGCCGCGCGCCCTTCTTCTTCAACGTCAGCCCGGACGTGCTGAGCGACCCGCGCTTCGGGGACGGCTCCACCGTGGCGCTGCTGGCCCGGTACGGCCTCACGCCCCGTCACCTCGTGCTCGAAATCACCGAGAAGGCGGCGTTCGAGGACAACGCGCTCATCCAGCGGCTGACGCGCCAGTGCGCGGCGGAGGGCTTCGGCATCGCGCTGGATGACTTCGGCGCGGGGCACTCGGGGTTGGTGACGCTGGTGCACAGCGCGCCGCAGTTCATCAAGCTGGACCAGGCGCTGGTGCGCGACATCCACCGCTACAGCTACCAGCAGCACCTGGTGAAGTCGCTGGTGGCCTTCGCCGCGAGCGTGGACGCCGTGCTCATCGCCGAGGGCGTGGAGACCTGGGACGAGCTCGCCGTGCTGCTGCGGCTGGGCATCCGCCACGTGCAGGGCTACCTCATCGCCCGCCCGGCCCCGGAGCCCGTGCTACCCACCGGAGAGTTCGAGGCGCAGCGCCACCTGGCCATGCGCGCGCTCGACTTCCGCGAACGCGAAGACGACGAGACGGTGGGCAGCATGATCATCCGCCGCCTGTGCGTGGACGAGACGCTGCCTGTCGAGGAGCTGCACGCACTCTTCCGCGAAGCGCCCCAGCTGGGCCACGTGGTCCTGCTGGAGGGAGACAGGCCCAAGGCGCTGGTGACGCGGCAGCGCCTGACGTCCCGCGACGAGCGCCCGCTGGTGGTGGAAGACCGCATGGCGATTACCACCCTGGCCCGCGTGGCGATGAAGCGCGGGGCGGACACGCTCTATGACCCGGTGGTGGTGGTGGACGCGCAGGGCCGCTTCCTGGGCACAGTGACGATGCGTCAGCTCATCCACCGCTCCACGGAGTTGCTGGAGCGCCGCGTTCAGCGCTGACGCGGGCGCTCATCGCTTCATGCGGGCTCTGTCCCTCTGGGAGTGCCCGCGGAAGGGTTCCGCCGCCGCACCATCTGTGTGGCCCTCAGGAGTAGCCGGTACAGGTCGAAAGCCACACCCACGGGCGCAAAGGCCGGAATCTCGAAGCGGGCCTCCGCGCGGAGGACGACGCTCAGCGAGAGCGAGACCGGTCTCTTCACGGGCAGGACCAGTCTCTCGATGTCCGCAAACCTGACGTAGGAGGCACCGTCTGATGTCAGGACGGCTAGTTGCTCTTCGCTGAAGAGGAGGGCTTGGTTCCTCTGTCCGGGGACGTTCTCGTAGACGCCAAAGGAGGTGGAGGCGAAGGGCACTTCCTCCGTCCACCAGACGGGCCGAGAGCCGTGTGCAAACGCGTGATACTGCTTCAGCCCTATCTTTGAACCGTCCCGCCCAGGCTTCAGGGTGAAGGTCCGATTGACGTACCTTTCCAGGGTCACCATCAGAGCGGTTCCTCGAAGTACAAGCTACGAAAGGAAGTACCGAGATGCTGCCTGAGAGCGAAGGCCCGGCAGGCTCTGCCGAACCGGGTCAGCTTCAGTCTTGAGCCTCAACACTACGCGGCTTCGGGTGCCCCTCGCGCTGGGGCCAGCCTTGCACTCCGTCGTGGGCAGTCTCAGGTGCTCCAAAATCGCTCGCACCCCTCCCGCTTCCTTCACGTACGACAGAACCCGTCGCCTGCCTCCACAGCTCCGGACGCCAGCCCAGTTCGCGGATGATTCGCTCCAATATCCTCGACGACGTTGGCAGCCTCGCACCGGCATTGCCGGCATCTTGAAATCTCCGCGGGCCCAAGCGAAGAGTGCCGAATGTCGGCGAATCAGGACATCGGCGGCCGAGCGGCGAACCAGGGCTTCGCATACCAAGAGGCCGTGACCGTCTGGGTCGCGCTCAAGCTGATGTTTGCTCGAAACGAGGGCATCGAGCGCATCGAGCTTGAGCCCGAGTCCCAGGAAGATCTCGCGGTCTTGCTTCCGGCGCCCGGCGGGAAACAGCTCCTCAGCATCCAGGTGAAGTACCGAAGCAGGCACTGGGGCAAGGCGGAGTTCGTCGAGCTCGTCGGCATCCCACGGCGGCCTCCAGGCACGCGAGGCCCCGGGCGGCGGTTGTCTCCCGTGGAACGGCTGGCCGCGAATCCCGGCGAGCACTACCTGCTCATCACCAACACCACGCTCGACTCCTCCCTTCAATCGCTGCAGGTCCACGACATCCTGGGACTGGCGCCCACTCCACGGTTGCCAGACTCCCTCAAAGGGTACCTTCCCCAGGGTGTACGCCTCGAGGAGTTGGCCCCTCGCATCACGGTGCTCCAGCCGAAGGAAAAGGAGCACTTTCAACTCATCACGGAGGAACTGCTGAAGCGGCACCTGCACGTTCCCGGGCTCACCGTACGGCAGTGCCGTGAGGCCCTGACCGAAGCGGTGCGCGCCAGGATGCTTCCAGGCGCGGCCTCCCGATTCTGGACCAAGGAGGACATCGTCGCGACAGTCCGCAAGCACAAGGGCTCACTCGCGCCCACCGAGGAACTGGAAGACTTCGTGGCGCCACGGAACTTCGAGACCATGAAGGCCCAGCTCGAAAGCAGGCACCTGCTCATGCTGCTCGGCCCACCGGGGGTGGGCAAGACACTGGTCGCGCGCAGGCTCGCGTATGAGTACCAGACCGCTGAAGAGCCCTTCGCGTTCGTGCCCGTTCAGGACCCCGCCAGACTTCGGGACCAGCTCGAGGCCACGAGGGAGCCGACCGTCTTCTTCGTCGAGGACCCTTTTGGGCCCGACCGTCCGGATGACAAAGCGGCACGTTGGCTCCATGCCCTCCCCGGGCTGCTGGACGAAGCCCGGGCTGACAAGAAGATCATCGTCATGTCCCGGCTTGCGGTTCTTCGCGCCTCCAGCGGGCGGCAGCAGTTCCAGCAACTCCGAGCCGAGGCGATGCACCTGGACGCCACGGACTATGACGCCTCCACGCGCTGGCGGATTCTCCAGAACAAGCTCAAGAGAGCCGAGGGGTGGCAGCGCGCCCTGGTCGATGACCATCGCGACGAGGTCTTGGAGCGTCTCCAGGCTCCGCTCTCAATCAAGACCTTCGCCGCGAAGGTGCGTCGGCTGAAGCCTCAAGACGTGAGCCGCCTTCGTGCGCTACTGCAGGAATCGGCTGTCGACCAGATTGCCAACATCGTGGCGCAGGAGGTTCGCGGCCTGCCCTGGAACGGGGTTCCGTCGGCCCTCACCCTCTGGAGTCTGTTGTCGCGGGGGGCGGTGTTCTCACTGGAGACAGCCCTTGCTCGGTCGGAAGTTCTCCACGGGGTGGACCGGAACCTTCACGTCGATATCCGGAAGCTGCTCGACTGGATGCTCGCGGCCAGCTGGTTGACCGAGGAGCATGAAGGATACCGTGCCCACCCGCAGGTCACCGCGGGGCTCAAGCTCCTGCTGAACGAAGAGTTCTCCCAGGCCGCAGACGTCTTCTCCGCGTTGCTCAAGGGCTTGCTGGCGGAAGAGGACTTCAAGGGCGTACTGGAGCTCGCGGGAGCGCTGCCATCCGACTTCCGGATGTTCTCCCGCGAGGCGCATATCGCATTCGACGCGTGGCTCCGTTCGGCTCTGCTGACGGCGGATGGCGCCTCCCTACCGGACCTCTACGTCACTGCCGCCAGGTGGCTGCGGGGAGCAGACCCCGTAGCAGCCTTGGTTCGGGCCCTTCTCCCCCTGCGCGTCATCAAGGACGGCTTCGAGGACGGATTCCGGCGATTGACGTGGTGGCGGCTTCCTGACTGGCCTGGACCACTCCTGGAGGCGCTCCGCTCAAGTGCCGACGCGCGACGGGTCATGGAGCGGTTCATCCAGTACGTGCTGCCCGGTATCAGCAACGTGTTCCAGGAGCAGTTCGTACGGGACCTGGACTTCTTGGGATGGCACTTTCCCGAGGCATTCGCCGCGTCGGCTCCCGTCGCCATCCGGGAGCCAACGAATGCCCTCTACGCCATCATGTTGGGGGCCGTGAGCTGCGCGTCTCCACCATTCGATGAGCTCTTGGAATTGCTCCATTCCGAGTTGAAACGGCGCTGGGACAAGATTGCGACTCTCGAGCGCAGGGAGGCTGAGCAGGGGCACCTGGACCTCCTTGAGGCCGCGGCCATCGACGAGCATGACCTCGATGAGCGCGTCATGCTGGCGGAGATGCTTGATCGGCTGGTCGCCCGACGTAGGGCTCGCGAGGGATATGCGTGGCTGCCTGAGCACCCGCAACTTCGCGAGCTGCTCTTCTACTGGTGCAAGGCCATCAAACCAGGGGATGCGTCGCTGGACGAGTTCCGCGCGCTCAGAGACGCCTGTAGCCCCGGGCAGCGCTGGCAGGTCTACGAGGCCATCGGCCGCACGAGGCACACGGGGAGCGCGCCGTTGCTGTTCGGTGCATTGGCCACCGCCGAGGGACATGAGGCACGCGCGTGCCTTCAGGCACTCTTCAGGTTGTGGCCACCGGAGGCGCTCCACACCGAGCTGAGTCCATTGCTGGTGGAACCCGAGGAGCGCAGAGCAGCGCTGGTCGCGATTGTCGGAAACGACCTTCCCTGGAACGAGCGCGAAGAGGTGGAGCCCAGAGTTCAGGAAACCCTGGCGCGCATTCTGTTCCCCGGGGGATGCCCGGCGCTGCACGCCTGCGTCCAGGCGCAGGCCCAGAGCCCCTGGCCTCCCGACCTGGGCGAGATCTCCGCCGATGACCGCGAGCGCCTCTGGAAGTGGGTGCGCAGTCCCTCTCCGGAGCTTCACGGCGCAGCCCTTCGCGTGCTGGCCGCAGCGGGTGAGCCCGTCGCGGCAACCGCTGCGGCGATGCTGGAATCCCCGGTCGCGGCCTTCCGAGAGAAGGTGACTCAGGCACTCTCTTCGGACGTGTCGCACGAGGCCACTGACCTACTCAAGCGCGCGCTTCAAGACCCCGATTCAAAATGCCGGAACGCCGCCATTCTCGCGCTCGCGCCTCGGGCGGATGCGTCCGGAAGACGCGCCGTACTGGCCACCGCGAAGGACCCGAGCTGGCAGGTGCGACGGGCATGTATCGACGCTATCCAAAACCACCGGTGGAATGAGGGGCTCGCCCCTCTCTTTGAGCTGCTTTCCGACGCGCAGGACATCGGTCTCGGCTACACGGAGGGGTCGCGCGACCATGGGGTAGCCTGCTATGCGGCCCAGGTCCTCGTCGAGCTGGCTCCACTTTCGGAACCGCTCGTACGCAGGAGCCTCGACTTCCTGCAAGCGGGGGCTCAGAGCAACGGGGACGCCATCGTGCACCAGCAGCTCATGGTGCTCTTCATGGTTCAGGAAGTAGACGAGGCGCTCTCGTTGTTGATGGAGCTCCTCCAGAGCCCCATGCGCCGTGTCGTGCGGCTCCAGGTTCACTATCCCGTTCGGAAGGGGGCTGCCTGGGCGCTGTTACAGCAAATCACCTGGCACCCGGAGCTGGCGCAGAGGATCGAGCTCCCACCCCTTGTAGAGGCCGCCCTTCATCCCGACCCGGTCCTCTCCGGCGGTGCGTGCCTGGTGCTCGGACGCATGGGGCCCGCAGCCTGGCCCGGAGCCGAAGCTGCCCTCGGCGAGGCAGGGCATTGGGAAAGGGCGTTCCTGCTCGGGGCGGAGTGGCTCCAGGCACATCACGAACTGCCTCCCGAAGAGGTGCGCGCCCTCCTTCCCCCCCAAGCGGCGCAGTGCCTCGAGTGGCTGAGGGCGTTCGCACCTGACTCGACGGAGTCCTGGCTAGCTCATCCCAAGGTCCTGGACTGGCTGACGGAGCTCGCGGCGGAGGGGGCCTGGCGGCTCTTCCTCCGGTACTACCTTCAGCTCTACTTTTGCGCGCCGCCTCCTCCGGGCCCGTCCGTTGGTTCGGTGCCCGAGCTCTTGAGAACGCTTCCCTACGCTTTCTTCGTCGCGCCTCGTGGCCGCTGGGTGCAGGTGCCGCCTGACGGTGATCGATGGCCGGCAATCTCCATGTCACCCTGAACAGACGCAACGGAGGGCCAGGACCAGTGGTCCGTCCGCATCCCGCCGGACTCCACGCGGGCCCCTGGTAGAGCAGCCGGGACAGCGGAACCTCGGCCGGAAAGGCGTTAGAGGGCCATTCCGGACTTCGCCGCAGCGAGTCCGAGGGTTCCGTGCTTCGTCAACTCCTCCATCAGTTTCCTCACCTGGGCGTCCGTCACCGCCACCGGAGTTCCTCCTCGTCCGGCGGCTGTGCGGCATCTACCGCTGCGAAGACCGCGCGCCAGGCCGAATCGTCCGAATTCGGAGGTGACTCCGCACCCGTCAACAGGCGTCGCAACCGCATGCCGCTGCGGCCTATCGATGTGGCCCTTCTGTCCGCGCTGACGAGAAAGGCACTCTGGAAGCGGAGCAGCGGCCGCCCGGAGACGCGAGTGACTTGGAGGCGGTGCGCGCGTATATGCGGCAACTGCTGGAGGCGGGGCGCGGCGAGGAGTCCATTCCCCCGACTGCTCACTCCCACGTCAGGTGCAGCCGGCCGTCCTCGAAGATGAGGCCGGCGTCCTCCAGCCTCGTGGAGCCGTTCTCCACCCGCGCCAGCACGTTCTTCGGCGGCGCGAGCAGCGTGTCTCGCCCCTTCGTGAAGCCCTGCTCGCGCACCAGCGCCATGTAGGCCCGGCCCAGCGCCAGCGCCCGCTCGCGCGATGGCGTCACCAGCCACGCCAGGTCCCGGTCTCCGCCCTTCGCGGCGCGGCGCACGGACGTCTCGTCCAGCGTGCCGTGCGGGAAGAAGCGCGAGAGCAATTCGTCATTGGCGCGGAACTCGTCTCCGCCCTTCACGCGCTCGAAGTACGTCAGCACCTCCGGCTTCGCGTGGCCCGCCTGCGGCACGTCGGGAAGACCGCGCAGGTCCTGATGCCGCCACCCTTCCCTGCCCGGCACCTTGCGCGGGAAGCCGAAGGTCTGGTCCACCGTCACGCCCAGGTTGGTATGGCAGCCCATGCAGAAGGCGTGCTCTTCCATCGTCTGCACGCGCAGCCGCCCGCGCGCGTCCTCGATGAACCCTTGCAGGCGCCAGCCGAACTCGTTCACCAGCCCCAGCTCGGGGTTGCCGGGGAACACGGGCAGGCGCCCCTGCAGCTTCTTCTCCTGCTCCTCGGCGTAGAAGCCCCTCACGCGCAGGCCCTCGTGCTCCTCGTCCTTGCGCGAGTAGCGCACCTCCTTCATGCGCGCGGACAGCAGCGTGGGTGCATCCGGGTCCACGTAGCGCACGGTGTGGAGGAACTCCGTGCCGCGCGGGTAGAAGTACTGGCGCACGGCCACCTTCGCCGCGCCGCCCACGTAGCGCGCCGGCAGCCCGCGCACCTGTTCCACCGAGGACCCCAGCACCCCGTCCCCATCCAGGTCCACGCCACCCACCCGCTCGTCCACCGGCTCCACGCGGCGCACGGCCTGCGTCACGTCCGTCAGCGCAGGGTCCACCGTCATCGCCGCCTCGAGGATGGCGAGGTTGAGTCGGTACATCTCCCGCGAAGGCCGCCCCTCCGCGTCCTGCTGGAAGGCGGCTGGCAGGCGGATGAAGACGTCGTCGGTGCTACCGTTGGTGGGCCAGAAGGTGCCCAGGAAGGGCTTGTAGCGCACCGCCCGCCAGCCGCTTCCGTCGCGGGCGAAGCCGTCGTCATCGAAGCCACGGGCCAGGTCCAGGTCCGGCACCCAGCCCTTGAAGCCGCCCGGAAGTCCCAGCAGCGCCGCCCGCAGCGGCGCGTAGTTGTCCTGGCGGATGTACTCCAGGACCTCGTCGTCGGAGAGGTCAGCCTGCGCGGCGGACCGGTCCGTGAAGAGGTTGGTCCACTGGTTCGTCTGCCCCACGTCGCTGAAGGCGTACTCGGCCTGCAGGGCCTCGTCGCCCATGACGTTGTCGCCGACGCCGCCCGTGTGACACGTCCAGCACGGGTTCGAGGCCCCCTCCGTCTTCGTGTAACACATGGACGGAATGGGGGCCTCGCGGTTGAGCACGCGGCTGCCGCTCGCCAGCGCCTGCGCGAGCGGGTCGAAGGGAGGCTCCGGCGCGGGAGGCTGGCGGGCCCTCCACACGCCGACGGCGCTGAACACCAGTCCCAGCGCGAGGAGCCCGATGAGGGCTCCCGACACGACTCCCTTCGACCCCGCGGACATCCGTCTCGACCTCCGTGACTGCGACTTCCCTTGAGTGACTGCGACTACGGCCAGACGCTGAAGTTGTCCTCGCCCGGGTGCTGGACGCTGACGAAGAGGGTCTTCATGTCCGAGCTGAAGGCGGGGCCGGTGGCCTCGGCGTCGCTCGGCAGAGAGAGCACGCGGAACGCGCGGCGGAAGTACTCGCTGCCGACATGGGCCGGGTTCTGGTTCAGGTAGTAGACGCTGTCGGCCACCTTGTTGACGCCGAAGTTGCCGTCGGTGCCGAACCACACGCCGCCGTCGCGGTCGATGAGGATGTTGTCCGGCTTGGCCGCCGAGTACTCGGGCGCCGCGCTGAGCGAGGCCGTCTCGCCCTTCCACACGCGGAAGTAGGTGAACGTCTTGGAGCCGCCCGGCGCCGAGGTGCTGGACTCGCGAATGCCGAAGATGGAGCCCACGCGGTCCCCGCTGCGGTTGTCCGTGGCGCCGCGGGTCTTCGTCACCCAGCTGGTGCCATTGAACCAGGCGGTGGCGACGCGCCCCTGCTGGTCCAGGTAGGTGGGCTGCCCGTGCTCGGTGAAGGCCACGTACAGCAGCGGCTGGCCGCTCGGGTCCTTCGGGTTCCACTCCAGGTCTTCCGGACGGTTGAGCTCCATCACGCCCAGCTTGTTGGCGACGGTGAAGAGCACCTTGCGCACCTGGTCGTCGGTGGTGAAGCCGCCCACCGCGTTGTAGTTGGCGTCGCGCAGGGCGGCGCCCACCGTCAGCGTGGGCTGGCCGTAGGCCTCGCCGTTGGGCGCCAGGTCCTGGCTGTCCACGCTCAGCTCCACCCAGCGGCCCTGGCCCGGCGCCTGCTCGGTGGGAATCACCCCGCCCATCAGCGTGTCACCCGTGCTGTTGTCCAGGCCGGCGAAGTGCGCGGCGTACAGCTTGCCGTCGTTGAGCAGGTCGCGAACCTGCTTCTTCGTCATGCCCGCGGTGTAGTTGCCGCTGGAGACGAACTTGAAGATGCGGCCGCCCCGGCGGTCGTCGCCGCCGTAGATGACGATGGGCTGGTTGTTGAGCAGCTTCCAGTTGGCGTCCACCACGAAGGCGGCGTTCTCCCAGTGCGCACGGCCCATGATGCCCAGCTTGCGGTGGCCCTCGCCCGGCTTCGCCGCGTCCTTGTCGTACCAGAGGTCGCCCGGCTGGCCCGGGTCGATCTCCGTCAGGTAGGCGTAGCCGTCCTTGCGGTGGGTGGAGTTGACGTCGGAGCTGACGAGGTCACCGGACACGGGGGCAGAGAAGTCCGGCGCCACCGGGGCGCCGGGCGCGAAGCCCTGGGCGTTGGCGGTCCACTCGTTCCTGCCGTCGACCCACAGCGCGAGCTCCGGGTCGCCGTAGACGCCCTGGACGTTCTCCTCGCCCGTGAAGATGGTGCCCCACGGCGTCTGTCCGCCGGAGCAGTTGGAGTGGGTGCCGGGCACCACGCCGTCGGGGAGCACGGCGCCGCTGTCATCGCGCTCGGTGCCGGACAGCGTCACGCCCACCACCTTCGCCAGCGTGGCGCTGGAGGCGTCGTAGCGCAGGTTGGCCGCGCTGCGGTCCACGGCCCACTCGCCGGTGGCCGGGTCCTGCACCACGCGAATCCAGGAGCCGCCCAGCTGCTTCTTCCACTCCTTGTTGTACGTGACGAGCTCGTTGGCCTGCCACGTGGTGCCGTCCGTCACGGTGTTGGGCAGCACGGCCGTGTTGCGGAGGAACTTCGCGAAGTCCAGGTGCTGGCCGAGGGGCGCCTTGCCCGTGCTCGGCTTGGTGCCGGAGATGTACTCGTGGTTGATCCACATCCACGCCGCCGAGCCGCTGCCGTTGTACTGGGGCGCGTTGCCATTGGCGGACCACTTGTCACCGAAGAAGGCGATGTAGTCCACGTTGGCGCCGAAGCGCGGGCTCGTCTTGCTGTAGCCGATGGGGTCCATCCACTTGATGACCGTGGAGGAGAACAGGCCCGGCACCGTGCGCACGGTGTCCGTGGACGCCGGCGGCAGCGGGAACACCATGGGCGTCGGCATCTGGCCGGCCACCACCTGATTCACACGCGCCTTCACGTACTCGGGCAGGTTGCCGGCGCCGGTGCCCAGGTCGCCTCGGAAGGTAATCGCAATCACCGAGGACAGCGGCGTGCCCGCCTCGACACCGGGCGAGCGGGTGATGGCGCCGGGACCGGGCTGGCCATACGAGCCCGGACCCGCGGGCCCCTGCGAGCCGGGCTGCCCGTCGTCACCATCCTGGCCCGGGGAGCCATCGTCGCCGTCCTGGCCCGGGGCGCCATCGTCGCCGTCCTGGCCGGGAGTCCCGTTGGTGCCGTCACGGCCGGGGGCGCCGTCCTGCCCATCCTGTCCGGCCGGGCCCTGCGTTCCGGCGAGCCCCTGCTCGCCCTCACAGCCGACGACGGCCACGGTGCTGCCGAGGAGCATCGCGCTGGTGGCGAGCCCCATGAGACGAGAAGACATTGAGTAACTCCTCCAAGGTGATTCACGGGCCCGAGGACGCGCGAACGCGGGCGCATCCTGCGCAGGCCGTGTGGCAACCACTTGGAAGATGCGTCACTTCTTCATGACGCCCGGCCGCTGAAGCAGCCCTCAGGGGACGATGCGAATCCCGGACACGCCCTCGAACTCCACGGCGGTGCCCTTCTTCACGCCCACCTTCTCCGTCCAGCCGCCGGGCACCTCCAGCACGTACTGGCTGGGCAGCCCCACCGAGCGGGAGTTGAGCGTCCTCGGCTCCGCGCGCGAGACGATGCCGGCGATGCGCAGGTCCGAGGAGATGAAGAGCATGTCCAGCGGGATGAGCGTGTTGCGCATCCAGAAGCCCTGGACGTCCTCGGAGGGGAACAGGAAGAGCATGCCCTTCCCGTCCGCCAGCTCCTTGCGCCACATCAGGCCCCGGGTGCGCGCGTCGGGCGTGGCGGCAATCTCCACCTCCACGCGGTGCACGCCGCCGAAGGCGTCCTTGAGCCGCACGTAGCCCCGGGGCAGCGGCTGCATGGCGTAGTCCTCCGCGGTGATGTCCGTGGACGGCGGCTTCGCGGGCGCCGCCTTCTCGGCACGGGGCGTGCTGCCCTGCGCCTCCTGCTGGCAGCCGGCCACGAGCAGTGCCGCGGCCAGCGCTCCGGCCAGAGCCCTTCCACGGAGGAAGGCCCTCATGGGTGCGGGTGCAGCGGCTTGTTGAGGAGCTTCTCCGTCAGCTCGGAGCCGAGGCTGTCGGACATCAGCCGCTCCACCACGGTCTCGAACTCCACCCGCTGGCCCTCGCTGCTGTAGATGAACCGGATGCCCATGCCGGGCTCCTCCGCGTCCGCCTTGGACCAGACCACTTCGCCCAGCAATTCGAAGGGCGCCTCGCGGTGGGGCACCGTCAGCTTGAAGAGGAAGCGCGTGCCGATGGGCAGCGGCTTCTTCGTCTTGATGAAGGTGCCGCCCTTGCTGATGTTCTTCGTGTAGTCCGCGAAGAACGAGTTGAGCTTCTTGTAGTCGACCTTCAGCTCGATGGGCGCGCGCCCGTGCTGGCGAGCCTCGGGACCTGTCTTCTGTTCGGACATGCTGGCGGGGAGTATAGGGGAGGCCATGCGGCAAGTCCTCACCCGTGCCCTGGGCCTTTTGCGCCGCCCGGCTGTACTGGCCACCGTGCTCGTCCTGGCGGGCGGTGGCTCGGCGCTCGTCCTCGTGCCCCTCTTCGGCGTCCCCGGCTTCGAGCTGGGGCTGGCCCTGTCCATCGCCGTGGGCCTGCTCGGCGGGGGGACGGGCATCGCCGCCGCCGCCCAGGAGCGCCGCCTGCTCCTGGGGGTGGACCCCCGCCCCCCCGGCGCCACCCGGGAGCAGGACCCCGGCACCGCCGTGGGCCGGGCCCTGGGGACCGCCCTCGTCCTCAACGTGGGGGTGCTGGTGCCCCCCTTCCTCGCGGCCACCCTCTTCGCCGTGCTGCGCACCGCGTGCGACCCCTTCGCCCTGGTGGGCTTCTATCCCCTGCTCACCCTCCCCTCGGCCGTGCTGGCGTCCGTGGCGGGCGTCTTCTGCGGCTTCAAGGCGAAGCGGCCGGGCCGGGCGGTGGGCCTGTATGCGCTGCTGGTGCTGGTGTCGGCCGTGCCCACGGTATGGCCCATCGTCCTGGGTCCGCAGGTGTTCGCGTTCAACCACTTCTTAGGCCACATGCCCGGGCCGCTGTACGACGAGGCCCTGGCGGTGACGCCCGCCCTGGCCTGGTTCCGCCTGGAGACGCTCCTGTGGGCGTGGGTGCTGGCGGGGCTGACGGCCGGGCTGCTCGACACCGGCACCGGTCGCCTGGGCCGCACCGGCCTGCGCCCTGGCCCGCTGGCCCTGCTGGTGCTGCCGCTGACGGCCATCGTCCTCATGGAGACGCGCGGCCCGGAGCTCGGCCTGCGGATGAACGACGCGTACCTCGCGGAGACGCTGGGCGGCTTCCGCGAGACGGAGCACTTCCGCCTCCACTACCCCCGGGGCAAGCCGCGCGAGGACGTGGACCGGATGATGCGGGACATGGAGTTCCGGTGGATGCAGACGCAGCGCTTCCTCGGCGTGGCCCCCACCGAGCGCATCGACGTGTGGCTCTACAAGGACGAGAAGCAGAAGCAGCAACTGGTGGGCGCCGGCCGCACCCAGTTCGCCAAGCCGTGGCTGCACTCGCTGCACATCCAGGACAAGGCCTTCCCCCACTCCACGCTGCACCACGAACTGGCGCACGTCATGGCGGCCCCCGCGGGCGGCGGCCCCTTCCGCGTCTCCACCCGGCTGGGTGTGTGGCCGCTGATGGGGTTGATTGAGGGCCTGGCCGTCGCGGCGGACGGCCCCGTGCAGGGCGACCTCACGCTGCACCAGTGGGCCGCGGGCATGCGCCGGCAGAAGCTGGCCCCGGACATGCGCAAGCTGATGGGGCCGGAGGGCTTCTACCAATCCGCGCCCTCGCGCGCGTACACCGTGGCGGGCTCGTTCCTGCTGTACCTCGCGGAGACGTATGGCGCGCCGAAGCTGCGCACCGTGTACGCGCACGGGGACTTCAGTGAAGCCTACGGCCGGCCGCTGGAGGAGCTCGTCTCGGAGTGGGAGCGCCACGTGGACGCGCTGCCCCTGGACGACGCCGCGGTGGCGCGCGCCTTCGCCCGCTTCCGCACCGGCAGCCTCTTCACCCGCGCCTGCGCGCGCGAGGTGGCGAAGCTGTCCGAGTCCGCCCGCGACGCGCTCGTCAGCGACCCCGAGGACGCGCTGGAGCGCTTCCGCCGCGCGGCGGACCTGCAGCCCGACGAGCCCGCCTTCCGCATCGGCCAGGCCTCCGCGCTGTCCGCTCTCGAACGGTACGACGACGCGGCCAGTGTGCTGGCAACACTGGCGGACTCCGAGCGCGTGAAGGGCCAGTCCGTGCTGGAGGCGGAGGTGGCCATGGCGCGCGCGGACGTCGAGCTGCGTCGCGAGCAGGCCGGGCCCGCCCGCCAGTTCCTCGACGTGGTGCTGGCGAAGGACGCCGGGCCGGACCTGACGCGCACCGCGCAGGTGAAGCTCGCCGCGCTGGACTCGCCCGGGCGCAAGGGCCCCATCGAGGCCTACTTCCGCACCACGCAGGAGGAGCTGCGGCTCTTGCTCCTCTACCGCGCCCTCACCGCGCTGCCAGGGGACCCGTACCTCAGCTACCTGCTGGGCCGGCGACTGAGCCAGGTGGGCGCCCCGGTGCTCGCGGGGGAGCAGCTCCAGCGAGCGCTCTCCGACGAGGGGCTGCCGGAGGCCCTGCGCCGCGAGGCGCTGCGCCTGCGGGTGGAGTCCGCCTACCTGGCCGGTGACTGCGGCGCGGTGCGCCACGAGGTGGGGGCGCTGCCGGACTTCGGCGCCGCCTTCCGGGCCACCGCCGACGAGTGGCGCGAGCGGTGTGATTTCGAGGAGACGACCTTCCGGGGTCCACTGGTGCCACGTCAGGCTTTTCGCTAGCCGGGGATTCCGCTAGGCAGGGAGCCCTGACAGCGGAGACGGAAGCAGCTCCCAGCCAAGGAGGACGCGGATGCGGTTCGAGACGAGGCAGCGAATCCAGGGGACGGTGGACGAGGTGGAGCGCGCGCTCCTCGACGAGCGGTACTTCGAGTTCCTCCTCAAGCACCACGGCGTGCTGCTGGAGCTGCAGCCCCTGGAGGTGAAGAGCGAGGGTGACCTGGTGAAGCGCCGCGTGCGCTACCGCCCCAAGCCCGTCATCCAGAGCATCGGCCCCAAGCAGGTGCCGCCCGAGTACTTCGCCTTCATCGAGACGTCCACGTACGACAAGCGCCGCAAGGAGCTGACCTTCACCAACGTGCCCACGTCGAACACCATCTCCAAGATGCTGGTGAACACGGGCAAGCTGACCCTGCGGGACTTGGGCGGTGGCCAGACGGAGCGCTCGCTGGACGGTGAAATCACCCTCAAGCTGCCGTTCCTGATGAAGCCCCTGGCCATGATTGGCGAGAAGATCATCCAGAGCGAGGGCCTGAAGATTCTCGACAACGAGGTCCCGGTGCTCAACCGGTTCATCGCCGAGGTCGTCCGCAAGGCGTAGCCGCAAGGCCGGGCTGTGACGGCGGGCCCTGTGCCCGCCCGCCAGGCGGGGCCTGGGAATGGGTTGACTTCCTCTCGGTTGTCCTCGTAAGGCCCCGCCATGCTCAACCGCTTCCTCGCCCTCAGCGTCCTGTCCCTCCTGGTCGCCTGCGCCCCGAAGCGCATCCCCGGCACCGAAATCGACGACACCCCCGACACGCGCGAAATCCTCAAGGTCATGGAGCTGTACCGCGCCGCCCTCGAGGCCCGCGATGCCGAGGCCATCAAGGCGCTCCTCACCAAGGACTTCCGCGAGGATGCGGGCACCCCGTCCGACCCCGAGGACGACCTCACCGCCGCCAACGTCGGCCCCTACCTGGAGAACCTCTTCAAGGCCCTCCAGTCGCCCAAGGTGGAGCTGGACGTCCGCCGGGTGCAGCTGGGGGAGGATGTCGCCGCCGCCATCTACTACTGGAAGGCGAGCTGGCGCATGCCGGGCCTCAACCCGAAGCCCCAGCGCGAGTCCGAGCTGGAGCAGATGGTGCTCCGCCGCGAGGGCGGCACCTGGAAGATCGTCTCCGGCATCTGAGGCGAAGGGCCTACAGCCCCAGCAGCTCGAACAGCCCCTGGGGCCCCATCGCGGCCAGCGCACGGGCCCGATTGAGGTACGTGCGGTAGTCCTTCTTGGTGAGCTTGTCGGCCGGCAGCGGCGACAGGTGGTAGTCGCGGATGCGGCTGGACGTGAAGCGCACCGCCCCGAAGAGCGCGTGGCCGAAGAGGTTGCCGCGCTCCACGGCGGACAGGGGCCGCACGTCCTGGTAGCCGCGAATGAAGGCGCGGCACAGCTCGGGCAGGTACTGGCCGCCGTCGAAGCACCAGGCGTTGAGCGTAATCACCACGTCCAGGCCGTACGCCTCGCGGCACGCCATCTCGAAGTCGAAGAAGGCGCCCACGCGGTCTCCGAGCCACTTCACGTTGTCCATGAAGAGGTCCGCGTGGATGACGCCCCGGGGCTCCAGCCCCTGGCGCACCGCCTCCGCCTTGTCCAGGTAGCGCTCCAGCTCATTCGCCACGGACGCCAGCTCCGCGTCCGGGTGGCGCGCCAGGCCCACCAGCCACTGCCGCACCGTCTCCGGGCCGTAGGGATTCTCGCGTGAGCCGGAGAAGGACTGCGTGTCCCGGTGCATCTTCCCCAGCTCGGTGCCCAGCGACTCCAGGTGGTCGGCGGTGAGGCGCGGGTGGCGCAATTCCTCGCCCGGCAGCCAGCGGAAGACGCTGACGCGGCCGCCCTCCAGCTCCAGGAAGGGCGCGCCGGTGCGCGGGGTGAGCAGCACGGGCCCGGGGAAGTGGTACTCGGTCAGGTGCGCGAGCAGCGCGGACTCGAAGCGCAGGTCGTCCGCGGAGCGCACGGTGGTGTGGCGCATGAAGAAGCGCCCGGCGTCCGTCTCCAGCCGGTGGTTGGTGTTGATGGAGCCCTGGGGAATGGGCGTCACCTCTCGCACCGCGCCCAACCCATACGCCTCCGCCACCCGGGTGAAGGCCTCGGGAGACAGGGCCGTGTGTACCGCCATTGCGCACCTCCGATGGGCAGTATGCACCAGCCAGACCCGGAGGCTGACGCCCTGTGTCGTGTGGCCCGCACGCCTTCGGGCTCCCACCGTTGACACCCGGAGTGGGCGTTCCTATCTGTGCGCGGCCCCTATACTCGGCAAGAGGGCGAAACCGTCCGGAAACACTCATTCCCAGCGGGGGAGGCAGGTCCATGGGTACGGAAGGGCGCAGGGACTGGAAGCCTCGCGAGAGCTTCGCGAGCGCGCTGATGCAGGTGGGTGTCGTCGCCCTGCTGCTGGTGGGCGCGGTGGCGTACTTCGTCCACCGGGGCGGCATCCGGAAGGAGACCGAGGAGCGCATGCGCGCGGCCCGCGCCGCCGCCCAGCGCGGCAACCCCACGGACCTCGCCCAGGCCATGAAGGAGCTGGAGGCCCTCTTCCAGCTCAACGACAAGGCCCGTGACGCCCAGGCCCTGGCCGCCGACATCCAGACGGTGCTGTGGCTGGAGCACCACCAGCCCGGCGCGGACACGAAGGCCCGCGAGTACCTGGCGCGCGCGGAGGAGCAGGACTCCCGCTCCGGCGAGCGCTTCGGCGCGCGCGCCCTGCACCTCCTCGCGGAGGGCAAGGCCCCGGAGGCGGAGAAGTACCTCGAGGACCTCAAGACGCAGGGCGCGAGCAGCCCCAAGCTGACGCTGGCGCTGGGCATGGCCCTCCAGGCGCGCGGTGATTTGCCAGGTGCGAGGCAGGCCTTCGCCCGCGCCGCCGAAGCCGCGTACAGAGACCCGCGCTTCACCACCGCCCAGGGCGAGGCCCTGCTCGACGAGGGCCAGTACGGCCCGGCGATGGAGGCCTTCGCCAAGGCCACCACCGTCAACCCTGACCACCTGCTGGCGCGCGTGTCCCTGGCGCTGGCCCAGGCGTACCAGGGCCGCAGGCTGGAGGAGGCGCAGAAGACGCTGGCCGACCTGCAGGCCCACGACGCGGAGTTGACGCCGGTGGTGAAGTCCCGCGCCGGAGCGCTGAAGGCGGAGCTGGCCCTGGCGCGCGGCGCGGCGGACGAGGCCGTGTCGGCCGCGGACGAGGCGCTGAAAATCACCCCGGATGACCACTACGCCCTCTTCGCCCGCGCCCGCGCGCTGGCGGCGAAGAAGGCCCCGGAAGCCCGCGCCGCCTTCGAGGCCGCCGTGGCGAAGCACCGCAACGCCCCCCTGCTCTACCTGGACGGCGCGCGCGCCCTGCAAGGGGCCGGCGACGGCACCGGCGCGCTGGCGCTGCTGGACGCGTACGAGGCCACCTTCAAGCCCGTGCAGGTGACGACGGGGGACGGGAAGCAGGTCAGCCTGCTGGAGCAGGACGGCCGTTACTGGCTCGCCCGCGGCGGCGTGCTGGAGGCGGCGGGCCGCCAGGACGAGGCCCTGACGGCCTACGACAAGGCCATCACCGCGCGCGGCGTGGGCCTGTCCCGCGCGCAGTACGCCAAGGGCGCGCTGCTGCTGGCCCGCAAGGACTACGAGGGCGCCAAGGCGCTGCTGACCACGGTGGCACCGGACACCGGCGCGGGCACGCTGGCGGAGGCCTACGCCGCCATGGGCGACCTGCTCTTCGCCCAGAGCGAGTACGCCGCCGGCTGCCAGCACTACTACTTCGGCCTCGTGCGGGCCCGCGCGCAGGGCACCCCGCGCGAGGAGCTGTCCGCGCGCATCGACGGCATCAAGAAGAACCTGGAGGCCGCGGGCCAGGGCGCCATGGCCAAGGCCTGGGTCACCGAGACGGGCGCCCTGCTGCAGTAGCTACAGCAATTCCGTCGGGTCCAACGGGCGGTACTTCGCGCGCACCACCCGCCACTCGCCGTCGTCCTCCTTCTCGAACGTGCCCTCGATGAGGTACGCGTTCAGGATGCTGGTCGCGGCGAGGTCCTGCACCTTCTCCGCCTGCGAGCGGCCGAAGATGAAGCGCGCCTGGAAGTCTCCCTGCGTGGGGGACACCTCGTGGACCTCCAGGTTGGTCATGAAGACGCGGACCCACTGACCGCGCAGCACCTGCGCCGTCAGCACGCCGCGCACCTCCTTCTTCGACCAGCCGCTCCCGTCGCTCTTGAAGCGCTCGGACACGGACTCCATCACCCCGCTCACGTCCTTCTCCTCCGCGGCGCGAGTCATCGCCACCACCTGGCGGGTGATGGCCTCCTGCACGCCGGGCTCCGGGCGCGGCCAGAAATACAGCACCGCCCCGGCGACGAGCAGTGCCACCCCCACTCCCAACACCCGCGAGCGCGACAGCGTCACCATGAACGCCTCACGCCGCCTCGGGCTCGAGCACCAGCTCGTCCGCGTCGATGATTTCCGCGGGGCGCAGCGCCTCGCCAATCTGCTTCAGGCGCCGGTCCGACAGCTGCTCCAGGTACGTGCGGATGTGCGGATGGGACTTCACCAGCTCATGGAACGCGGCGCGCTCCAGGAAGGCCGCCGCCGTCTTGCGCGTGGCCTCCACCGTGGCCGAGGCGCGCAGGCCCGTCAGCAGGGAGATCTCCCCCGCCACGTCGCCCTCGCGCAGCACGCCCAGCGTCACCACGCCGCCCGCAGGGTCCTCCTTCTGCACCACCAACTCACCGGCCAGCACCAGGAACAGGCCCGGGGAGTGCTCGCCCTCCACCAGCGCCTTCTCGCGCGGCTGGAGCGCCCGGAAGGCGAAGCGCTGGAGCATGGCGCCGCGCTCCGACTCCGGCAGCGTCTGGAACATGGGCGAGGTGGCCATCAGATTTCGCGCCATGCGCTGCTGCGCGAAGTCCGCCAGCACCTGCGGCACCGCCGGGTGATTCTTGGCCACCGCGTTGAGGTGCTCGCGGCGAATCTCGAACACCTCCGTGTCCGACACCGCCGTCACCGTCGCCGTGGGCGTCGCGCCCGTCAGCAGCGCAATCTCCCCGAAGATGGAGCCGCCGCCGAGGAAACCGAGCGTGCGTGCCTCGCCGTCCATCTGCCGCGTCACCTCCGCCTTGCCCGCGACGAGCACGTAGAGATGGTCCGTGGGCTCGCCCTCGCGGCTCACCACGTCGTCCGGCTTCACCCGGCGCCACGCCATGCGGCCCACCAGGTCCAGGAAGGCCTCCCGGTCCAGCTCCGCGAACAGCGGCAGCGGCGGGCGGCTATTCGGGTCCGCCGAGCCGCCCGGGTCCGGCGCGGCCAGCACCTCAATCGCGCGGTTGGACAGCTCCTCGCCCTGCAGGCCCATCAGGTCCGTGTTCACCTTGCCGTCGTAGAGGGTTTCCGGCGGCAGGGGCGGCGGCACCGCGGCGCGGCCCGGCGCGTTGCGCACCGCGCGCGCGTGCACGCGGATGAGCGTGTCCTTCAGCCGCCGCTCGTTCGGGGACAGGTCCAGCGCCTGCTTGCACGCGGCCATCGCGGACAGCAGGTAGTCGCGCCGCAGCAGGCCCTCCGCGCACGCGTGGTAGGCGGTGACGGCGCGCTCGCGCTCCCCCATTTCCGCCAGGCTCCGGGCCGCCAGCATCCGCGAGCGATGGTCCGCGGGGACGCGGCGCACCGCCTCGGCGAAGACGGCGAGGGCGCGCTCGAACTGGCGCTCCTCGATGAGGTCCATCCCGAGCTCACGCAGCGACGACTCGTTCATCCCAGCTCCTCACGAACCATTGGTGTTTGCGCGCCGCGGCTCACTGCTGCACCTCGCCCAGGTACATCTCCGCCTTGCGCTTCACTTCCGAGCCCTCGGAAGCCGTCTCGATGATGACCTTGAACTTCTCCGCGGCCGCCTGCGGGTCCCTGTCGCGCTGGATATAGGCCTGGAGGTAGAGCTCCTCCACCTTCTTCTGCAGGGCCTCCAATCCATCTCTCGCGCGGCCGTCGCCGGGGTTGAGCCGCATCGCCTCGCGGAAGCTGGAGCCCGCCGACGCCAGGTCCCCCTTCTTGAGGGCCGCCTGCCCCGACGCCACGGACGAGGACGCGAGCTGCTCGTCGAGGGTGTTGCCCAGCGAGCCCCGGAAGCCAATCTGCCGGTACAGCTCCGCCGCCCGGCGCAGCGGCTTCGCCGCGGCCTCCAGCGCGTTGGCGTCCATCTTCTTCTGCCCTTCCTCCAGGACGCGCGCGAACTGGGGGATGAGGCGCTTGAGGGCCATGGACCGGTCCTTGACCTCCTTGTCCCCCTTGTAGCGGTCCACCACCCGGTCGCACTCCAGCACCGCGCGCGGGTAGTCGCCGCCGTTGAAGCGGCGCTCCACGTCCAGGAAGGCCTCCTCCATGAACTGGCGGCGCTGCTCCTTCGCGTTTGCCGCCGCGCGATCCCTGGCATTGCGGTTGCGGCGCGCCGAGTCGGCGGACTCCTTCGCCAGCTCCGCCTCGATGTCCGCCAGCTTCGCCTCATACGCCGGCCGGTTCTGCGCGGGCAGCGTGTCCAGGAGCGGGCGAATCACCTCCGGGTCTCTCGTCGCGAGCGCCTCGTCCACCTGCTGGATGCGCCAGGCGAGCTGCTTCTCCCCCAGCTCCGCCTCCAGCTTGCGCTGCTCCTCGTCCGTCTTGGCCGTGCCCTCCGGGGCGTTGGCCAGCTTCTCGCGCGCCTCGTCGAACTTCTTCTCGTCGATGAGGTCTCGCACCTTCTGCAGCGCGTCCAGCACGTCCTGCTGCTTGCGCGCCGCGCGGGCCAGGCCCTCCTCGTCCACGCCGGGCAGCAGCTTCTCCGCCTCCTCCACCAGCCGCACCGCATTGGCGAAGTCATCCGCGCGCACGGACTCGCGCGCCTTCTGCATCAGCAGCTTCGCGCGCTCCACGTTCGGGTCCACGGGCGGCGGAGGCGGCGGGCCCTTCTTGGCGAAGACGAGCCCCATCACCAGCATCACCATCACGAAGCCGGCCAGGCCGATGAGGCCCTTCTGCTTCCCCGTCATCCCGAAGCCCTGCTTCGCGCTGGCGCCGCGCGTGGGCGGGCGGACGGGGCGGGACACCACGGCGGTGCCCTTGTTCTTCCCCTCGTCGCGGAGGACGTCGGACAGCTTGTAGTTGGCGTTGGTGGCCTCGTTGAGGCGCGGGTCGCCCGGGTCCAGGTCGCTGCCGCGCGCGGCACCTCCCGACTTGCGAGCCTCCTTCGCCTCGCTCGCGGCCTCCTCGCGCTCGCGCTTCTCCTCGGCCTCACGCTGCTCGGCCTGGGCGCGCAGCTCCTTGATCTGCTCCGCTTCATCCACGAAGCGCAGGCGCGTCTTGCCCACCGACAGCTCGTCGCCGTGCTTGAGCACGCACTCGTCCACGCGCTGGTCGTTGACCTGCGTGCCGGAGACGCTGCCCAGATCACGCATCACCACGCCGCCCTCGCCGTACACCAATTCCAGGTGGCGGCGGGAGACGGACTGGTCCTCCAGTGGGAAGTCGCAGTCCTTGCCGCGGCCGATGACCATCCGCACGCTCTGGAAGCGCTTCTTGCGGCCCCGGTCCGGGCCGGCCAGCACCAGCATCTGCACCGGCGGGCCGGCGCGCGTGGCGTCCGGGTTGTCGTCCTCCTGCTCGCGCGTGGAGCCCTCGTCGTCGATGTCCTGGACGGAGGCCACGCGCGTCATGTCCCGGCGTCCGCCGCCCGAACCGCTGGAGTCGCCGTACAGCTCCGGGTTGGGGGGCCCGTCCTCGGGGTAGCTCTCCTCGCCAGTCAATGGCGCGGAGAAGTCCTCGTCCTCGGACGAGGGCGTACCGCGGGCAGGCCGGCCACGGCCCGAGTTTGGGGAGTCCGCCCCCGAGCCACCGCCGGAACGGCCGGCGCCAGCGCGGGAGGAGGGAGGAGGACGAGGAGGCATGGGGTGGGTTCCAGTCTCGAAACGGCGGGCATCTTAGAGCGCCGTCCCCACGGTGGGAATGCGGACAGGTCGCTCAGCCGGGAAAGAAGGGCGGGCTTTGAGCGTTGCTCCGGGCGGCGCCGCCTCCTATGTAGGTGCCCACATTCCGTCAACGGCTTCTTCACTCAGGGAGTCCCCCACTATGCCCCGAGCCTCTGCGTCCACGCGACGCGCCTCTGCTGCCCAGCTTGCCCCCCCGGTGGCCAGGGGGCCCTCGTCCGCCCCGCTGCTACCCCAGCCGCTCGTCGAGCGCCTGCTCGCCGTCGCCATGGAGCGCGGCGGTGACTTCGCCGAAGTCTATGTGGAGCGCACGCTCACCACGGCGGTGATGCTGGAGGAGTCGCGCATCAAGAGCGCGCAGACGGGCCTCATCCAGGGCGTCGGAGTGCGCGTCATCTCCGGCGCCAAGGTGGGCTACGCCTACTCCGACGACTGGGACGAGCCCGCGCTCGTGCGCGCGGCCTCCACCGCGGCGATGATTGCCCAGGGCGGCGGCGCCGAGCGCAGCTTCCCCGTGCGCCGGGCCGCGGTGCCCAGCCACTACCACGTGGCCACCCCGCTGATGGACGTGGACGTGGCGCTGAAGACGGGCCTGCTGTCGCGCGCGGACAAGGCCGCTCGCGCGTTCGACGCGCGGGTGAAGCAGGTGAATGCCTCGTACGTGGACCAGACGCGCCGCATCGCCGTGGCCAACACCGAGGGCCGCTACACCGAGGACACCCAGGACCTGTGCCGCATGGCCGTCCAGGTGGTGGCCCAGGGGAAGAATGGCGAGCAGCGCACCGGCATGTTCGGCGGTGGCGGCCGCGTGTCCTTCACGCACTGGGACACCTTCCCGCCGGAGCACGTGGCGCGCGAGGCGGCGCGGCAGGCGGTGGCCACGCTGGGCGCGGTGGACTGCGCGGCCGGCCCGCAGACGGTGGTGCTGGCGCCGGGCTGGAGCGGCATCCTCCTGCACGAGGCGGTGGGCCATGGCCTGGAGGCGGACTTCATCCGAAAGGGCACGTCGCTGTTCGCCGGTAAACTCGGGCAGAAGGTGGCGTCGGACCTGGTCACCGTCATCGACGACGGCACGGTGTCCAGCGGCCGCGGCTCCATCAACATCGACGACGAGGGCAACCCCGGTGAGCGCAAGGTGCTCATCGAGAACGGCGTCCTCAAGAACTACCTCTATGACGGCCTCAACGCGAAGCTGATGAACCAGCGCACCACCGGCAGCGGGCGGCGCGAGTCCTTCAAGCACCTGCCGCTGCCGCGCATGACGAACACCTTCCTCGCCCCGGGCGACCACGCCCCGGAGGACATCCTCAAGGAGGTGAAGCGCGGCCTGTATTGCGCGACCTTCGGCGGCGGGCAGGTGGACATCACCAACGGCAACTTCGTCTTCGAGGTGAGCGAGGCGTACCAGATCGAGGACGGCAAGCTGGGCCGCCCGGTGAAGAACGCGATGCTCATCGGAGTGGGGCCGGAGGCGCTGAAGAACGTGACGCGCGTGGGGACCGACCCGATGCCGGACCCGGGCATGGGCGTGTGCATGAAGGATGGGCAGATGCTGCCGGTGGGCGTGGGCCTGCCCACGCTGCGCATCGACAACGTCACCGTCGGCGGAACCAAGGTCGCCTGAGAGAGGGAGCGCCAACCGTGGACTACCAGCAGCTCGCGAAGAAGATCGTCCAGCGCGCGAAGAAGAAGGGCGCCCAGCAGGCGGAGGCCTTCCTGGAGGTGGGCCGCCAGGGCAGCGTGCGCGTGCACGAGGGACAAATCGAGGACCTCACCCAGTCCACCAGCAAGGGCGTGGGCGTACGCGTCCTCGTGAAGGGCCGGCTCGGCTTCGCCTATACGTCGGACTTCGAGCCCGCCGCCCTGGACCACATCATCGACCTGGCGCTGAAGCTCGCCGGGGCCGCCGCGCCCAACAAGCTCAACGGCCTGCCCTCGGGCAAGGACCTGGGCCGCTTCGGGGACACCGGCCTGCTCTTCGACACCAAGGTGTCGGAGCTGCCCGGCGACTGGAAGATCAAGGCCGCGCTCGAGGTGGAGAAGGCCGCGCGCGCGGAGGACTCGCGCGTCGTCGCCTTCAACGCGGTGGGCGCCGGGGACTTCGTCTCCGAGGTGTACATGGCCTCCACCGAGGGAATGACGGGCGCGTACTCCGGCACGTACGTCTTCCTCTACGCCATGCCGGTGGCCTCGGACGGGAAGGGCCTGCAGACGGGCTACTGGGTGGACTACAAGCGCTTCCTGGACGACCTGGACTCGCCGGAGTCCATCGGCCGCGAGGCCACGCGCCGCGCGGTGCGCATGCTGGGCGCGAAGCGCGTGAAGACGCAGCAGGTGCCCGTGGTGTTGGACCCGCTCGTCGCCTCCAACTTCGTCTCGGACCTCGCGGCCGCGGCCAATGGCAACGCCGTGTACCAACAGGCCAGCGTGCTGGCGCCCCTCAAGGGCAAGAGGCTGGCGGGCCCGCACGTGACGCTGGTGGATGACGGCCTGTTGCCGCGCGGCCTCGCCACCGCGCCCTTCGACGGCGAGGGCGTGCCCACGCGGCGCACCCCCATCCTCGACAAGGGCGTGCTATCGGGCTTCCTCTACGACGCCTTCACTGCGCGCAAGGCGAAGGCGCGCACCACGGGCAACGCGTCGCGTGGCTACAACGCCCTCCCCTCCATCGGCGCCACCAACCTCTACCTGGAGGCCGGCACGAAGTCGCCCGAGGAGCTGCTGCGCGAGGTGGACAGCGGCTTCTACGTGACGGCGCTGCTCGGCCAGGGCACGGACCCCGTGACGGGCGAGCTGTCCGCCGGCGCCAACGGCCTCTGGATCGAGAAGGGCGAGCTGACGCACCCGGTGCAGGAGGTGACGGTGGCGGGCAACCTCCTCCAGATGCTGCAGGATGTGGACGGCATCGGGAGCGATTTGCAATTCCGTGGCGGTTCGGTGGGCGCGCCCACTGTCCGCTTCCGGCAGCTCACCGTCTCGGGAGAGTAGCCCTACCCTCCGCGTCACCCTAGCGTGGACCTACGCGCGGGCCCTGGCATGTCAGGGCCTGCGCGTACAACCCGAGGCAGCGCAAAGGAGGGCTCGGCCCATGGCAGCAGCGAAGTCCGCACGGAAGACCGCCACCGCGAAGAAGCCGACGACGGCCCGCAAGCCACGCCGCAAGAAGGCGGAACCGAAGTCGAAGGGCCTCACCCCCGCGGAGGTGGCCAGCGACTCGGTGGAATACCCCACGGAGTTGCTCGAAGCGGTGCGCACCGACGGCGGCGAGGTGCTCGGCGTCTACCGCGAGCCGCTGGGCGGCCACCCCACCATCTTCGCCGTGCTCCCCATCGACAAGGTGGAGCCCACCCCGTACCAGCGGGACTTGTCCGAGCCGCACGTGAAGCGGCTGGCCAATGCCATGGAGCGGCTGGACCGGTACCTGGACCCCGTCATCGCCGTGCGCAAGGACGGCATGTACTGGACGCCCAACGGCAACCACCGCCTCAACGCCAGCAAGCTGCTGGGCGCGAAGTCGATTGTGGCCCTGGTGCTGCCGGACGAGGACGTGGCCTATCAAATCCTCGCCCTCAACACGGAGAAGGCGCACAACCTGAAGGAGCGCTCGCTGGAGGTCATCCGCATGTACCGCGGCCTCGTGGGCGCGGACCGCAAGGGCCACGAGACGGCCTTCGCGCACCTCTTCGAGGAGCCCTCCTTCGTCACCCTCGGCGCCGCGTACGAGAAGCGGCCCCGCTACTCCGCGGGCGCCTACCACCCCTTCGTCAAGGTGCTGGAGGACTTCCAGGAGCTGCCCCTGAAGGAGGCGCTGGCCCTGCGCGAGGCCCGCGCGGACCGGCTGCTGGAGCTGGATGACGCCGTGGTGGCCGTCGTCAACACCCTCAAGGAGCGCGGCCTCCAGAGCCCCTACCTCAAGAACTTCGTCGTCGCCCGCATCAACTTCCTGCGCTTCCGCAAGAACGGCGGCAAGCCGGACTTCAACGCCACCATCGACCGGATGCTGGCCAGCGCCCGCAAGTTCAACGTGGACACCGTGAAGCGCGAGGACATCGGCCGGATGGGCGGCGGCCCCATGGAGCCGGATGAGGAGTCGGCCTGAAGGAACACGACTTGCAGGAGCGCGGCCCCCCAGGAGAGCCTGCACACGCCATGACATCCCCCACGGTCCTGGTCGTCGACGACGACCGCGCCAACCTCGATTCCGTCATCCGCATCTTTCAGCGTGAAGGCATGGCCACCCTGGCCGCCGCCAACGGCACGGAGGCGCTGGAGCTGCTGCGCCGCCCGGAAGTCGCCGCCATGGTGACGGATTTGATGATGCCCAACATGGACGGGCAGGAGCTGCTGCGCGCCGCGCGCGCCATCCGCCCGGACGTGGAGGTGGTGCTGATGACGGCCTACGGCACCGTGGAGACGGCCGTGGCCGCGATGAAGGACGGCGCCTACGACTTCATCACCAAGCCCCTCAAGCGCCACGCCCTGGTGAAGGCCATTCAGAAGGCGCTGGAGAAGCGCGCGCTGGTGGCGGAGAACCAGTCCCTCAAGGCGAAGCTGGCGGAGATGAACGCGGCCGGCGGGCGCTCCATGGTGGGCCAGTCCCCCGCCTTCCGCGCCATGCTGGACACCATCCGCCAGGCGGCTCCCTCCACCGCCACCGTGCTGCTCCTGGGCGAGTCCGGCACCGGCAAGGAGCTGGCCGCGCGCTCGGTGCACGAGTACTCCAACCGCGCGAAGGGCCCCTTCATCGCCGTCAACTGCGGTGCCCTGCCGGAGAACATCCTGGAGGCGGAGCTGTTCGGCGTGGAGCGCGGCGCCTTCACCGGCGCGGTGGCCCGTCGCGAGGGCCGCTTCGAGCGCGCCAGCGGCGGCACCCTCTTCCTCGACGAAGTCGGCGAGATGCCGCTGTCCGCGCAGGTGAAGCTGCTGCGCGCGCTGGCCGAGGGCGAAATCGAGCGCCTGGGCGGCACGCAGACGGTGAAGGTGGACGTGCGGCTGGTCGCCGCCACCAACAAGGACCTCCAGAAGGAGGTGGCCGAGGGCCGCTTCCGCGAGGACCTCTACTACCGCCTCAACGTGGTGGAGATTCGCGTGCCGGCGCTGGCCTCGCGCCGCGAGGACATCCCCCTGCTGGCGGACGCCTTCCTGCGCCGCTTCGCCGCCAAGAATGGCAAGGTGCTGCGAGGCTTCTCCCAGGACGCGCTCAACGTGCTGGAGAACTACGCCTGGCCGGGCAACGTGCGCGAGCTGGAGCACGCCGTGGAGCGCGCCGTGGTCCTCGCCCGCGGCGACGTGCTCGAGGCCAGCGACTTGCCCGAGTCGGTGCGCAAGGGCCCGCTGGGCTCGGCCGGTCAGCTCGTCATCCCCATCGGTACGCCCATGGAGGAAGTGGAGCGGCGGGTGATCCACGAGACGCTGCGCCACACGCGCGGCGACAAGACGCTCGCGGCCCGGCTGCTGGGCATCGCCGCGCGCACCATCTACCGCAAGCTGGAGCGCGAGCAGACCTCCGGAGAGCCCGCCTCCAGCCCCGCCGCCGCCTCCGGCCCCGACACGGACGACTGACAGGGCGTCACACGAGGCCCTGCCCCCTTTTGACAATTTGTCCGGCAAGGTTCCGGGGGTCGCCACCCGCCTCGGGGCCGCCTGCCATTCCGGAATAATTCCGCGCCCTTGGCCCGTTGGTCCTGGATTGTCCGCCTGGCACGCGGTGGCACCTGACTTGCTCACCGTGAGGCCGGCTTACTACCGGAAGCGTGATGGAACTCTTCTTTCGAAAATACTTCTGGACGGTGAACCTGCTGTTCATCCTGCTCGTGGCCCTGTTGGCGGCGCGCACGGTGAACCTGTTCGTCGAGTCCGCCATCGCGCCGGTTCCCTCCGGAACGGCGACGCGCGCTCCGACCCAGGCACGGAGGCCGGAGGCGGCCCTGGCCTCGCTCGACATGAACCGGCTGTCGCGGCTCACCGGCATCAAGATTCCGGAGCCCGAGGTCGCCGTGCGGGAGCCGGAGACGCCGCAGGTGGACCCCAACGCGCCGCCGGTGAAGAGCGGCCTGCGGGTGAAGCTGCTCGGCACCCTCGTCGCCGGCAACCCCGACTGGTCCTTCGCGTCCATCCAGGACATGGTGACCCAGCGCTCGCAGACGTACATGGTCGGCAACGCCCTCCAGGGCGCCACCGTGCAGGAAATCGAGCGCGAGCGCGTCATCATCCTCAACAACGGCCGCCGCGAGTACATCGACGGGCAGCCCGGTGACGGCGCCTTCGTGCCGCCCTCCCCGCCCGTGGCGGTGGCCAACACCACGCCCCCGCCTGGCAACGGCAGCGGCATCCGCGCCACGAGTGACAACGAGTACGAGGTGCCGCGCGCGGAGATCGACAAGACGCTCAACAACCTCAACGACGTGGCCATGCAGGCCCGCATCGTTCCCGCGTTCAAGGACGGTCAGGCGGTGGGCTTCAAGCTCTTCTCCATCCGCCCGGACTCCATCTACTCGAAGATTGGCGTGCAGAACGGCGACGTCATCCGCCGCATCAACGGGTTCGACCTCAACAGCCCCGAGAAGGCGCTGGAGGTCTACTCGAAGATGAAGGACGCATCCCGCATCGAAATTGAGATCGAGCGCAACGGAGCGCCGATCAAAAAGTCGTACAACGTCCGTTAATCACCCCCGCATCGCCCGCTCTCCATGAAGACGCTCCCGTCCTGGATGCTCTGCCTGTGCCTTGCGCTCGCTGTCCCCGCGCAGGCTCAGCGCCGCCCCCCTCCGCCCGGTACCAACGCGCCCGCCGCGCCGAGTGATCGCACGATCACTCCGCAGGCCCCCGCTGAAGGCGAGGACACCAACCAGGGTCCCCGCCGCACGCCCACGTGCGAGGAGGCCCGGCGCAATGCCCGCTACGGCATCTACTTCGACAAGGTGGAGATCGAGAAGCTGGTCCAGACGGTGGCGGATGCCACCTGCCGCACCTTCATCCTCCCGGAGAACGTGCGCGGGAAGATCTCCATCATCGGCCCGGAGAACGGCCGCGTGGAGGTCAACGCGGATGCCTTCTACTCCGCCTTCCTCGCCGCGCTCGACGCCAACGGCCTGTCCGTCTACCAGCACGGCCGCTTCCTGAAGATTGTCGACAAGCGCTCGGCGAAGCAGAACCCCATCCCCACCATCGTCGACGAGGACGAGCCGTACACCACCAACGAGCAGATGGTGACGAAGCTCTTCCGCATCAAGAACGTGGAAGTGGAGCCGCTGCGCGGCGTGCTCCAGCAGCTCGTGTCCAAGGACGGCGACACCATCCCGTACCCGCCGGACACCATCATCGTCAACGACGTGGGCTCCAACATCCACCGGCTGGAGCGCATCATCGACCAGCTGGATAGCCGCGCCGCCAGCGACGAGCTGCGCATCATCCAGATCCAGTACGCCACCGCGCAGGACGTGGCCACCACGGTGCAGCGCCTCTTCGAGGCGAAGAACGCCCGCTCCGGCACGCGCCCCGGCGGCTTCCAGTCCAACGTGTCCCCCGGCGCCCCGCCGGGAGAGGTCGCCGCCGCTCAGGCCGCCCAGGGCCAGGAGGGCTCCGGGGGCCCGGTGACGCTGTCGCAGATCATCCCGGACGAGCGCACCAACAAGCTCATCATCGTCGCCAGCCCCGCCGCCTTCGACCGCATCCAGGAGCTGGTGGCGCAGCTGGACATCCCCACCACCAGCGGCGGCCGCATCAACGTCTACCCGCTGGAGAACGCCAACGCGGAGGAGCTGGCCAGCACGCTCCAGTCGCTGGCCCAGGGCACCGCCAACCGCCCGCGCAACCCCACCCCGCAGGCGCCGCCGGGCATCCCCCGGGGCCCCACCGGCTCCACGCAGGCCGCGGAGCTGTTCAGCGGTGAGGTGAAGATTTCGGCCGACAAGGGCACCAACTCGCTGGTCATCGTCGCCAGCGCGGCGGACTACAAGAACATCGTTCAAATCATCCAGCAGCTGGACACGCCGCGCCGCCAGGTCTTCGTCGAGGCCGTCATCATGGAGGTCAACCTGAACCGGGACGCCGCGTTCGGCGTCAACCTCCACAGCGGCTTCAGCCTGAAGACGGACGACGGCGCGGTGCCGGGCCTCATCGGCACCAACAACACCGGCAACGGCCTGCCCCCGTCGCTGTCGCTGGGCAGCCTCGCGCAGTTCGGCGGCTTCCTCGCCGGCCTCCAGGGCCCCGTCATCCCCGCGCTGGAGAAGCTCGGCCTGGACATCCCCGCCTTCGGCGTGGTGCTGCACGCCATGCAGCAGAGCTCGGACGTCAACGTGCTCTCCACCCCGCACATCCTCACCAGCGACAACGAGGAGGCGGAAATCACGGTGGGCCAGAACGTGCCCTTCCAGTCCGGCTTCAACCCCTCGTCGCTGGGCTCGTCCGTCTCCGGCGGCACCGGCACCGGCACCGCCGGCGGCCTCGGCGGCATCCTCGGCGGTCTGGGTGGCCTGAGCTCGCTGTACGCGCCGATTACGCGCCAGAACGTGGAGCTCAAGCTCACCGTCAAGCCGCAGATCAACGAGAGCGACTACATCCGCCTCGTCATCAGCGAGCAGACGGAGGAGATTGCCTCGTCGGACCCGGTGCTCGGCCCCACCACGTCGCGCCGCAGCGCGAAGACGACGGTGATTGCCAAGGACCAGGAGACGGTGGTGCTGGGCGGCATCATGCAGGACCGCACCCTGGAGTCCGTCACCAAGGTGCCGGTGCTGGGTGACATCCCCATCATCGGCCACCTGTTCCGCGAGACGACGCGCAAGAAGACGAAGACCAACCTGCTCCTCTTCCTGACGCCCTACATCATCCGGGGCCCCGAGGACTTCCGCATCATCTTCGAGCGCAAGATGAAGGAGCGGCAGCAGTTCGTGGAGCAGTTCTACGGCCAGGTGCCCGGGTACGACGTGGCGGTGGACTTCAGCCGCAAGCCCGGCCCGATGTCGCGCATGAACCAGGCCGTCCTGAAGGAGCAGCAGCGCGCGGAGAACGGCGGCCCCGGCGCGAATGGCGAGCGCATCATCGCCCCCGCCAGCCAGGCTCCCGCGCGGACGAACGGGCGCACGGCGCCCGCTCCCTCGCCAGCCCCCGCCCAGGGGACGCCTCCGGGTGAACCGCCGGTACGGGAAGTCGAGCCGCCTCCGGGTGGTTCCGATCAGCCAGTGCCTGGAGCACCGGCCCAGCCCTCCGAACCGGCCGCCCCCGAGAGCCCGGAGAGCCTGCGTGTCCAGCCGGACCAGGGGGAACAGATTCCATGAACGTGACCGCCGACCCCACCTTGAACGCCACGGACGCCGTGGCGCCCGCCCGCAACGACGCCACCCAGGTCGTCGCGCACGGTCAGGCCTTCCTCTGCGGCCGGCCGCTGGGCGAAATCCTCCGCGCGCTCGTCCCCTCGCTCACCGAGGAGAAGATCCAGGAAGCCCTCACCGTCCAGGCGGAGAAGGGTCAGCGCATCGGCGAGGCGCTGGTGGGGATGCGGGCGGTCACCAACGAGGACGTGGCCAAGGCGCTCGGCCACCAGCTCGACCTGCCCTACCTGGCGCGCATCTTCACCGAAGAGGTGGACGCCGAGCTGGTCAAGCGCATCCCCATCAACTTCGCCAAGCAGTCGCACATCCTCCCGCTGTCCATGGAGGGTGACACCGCCGTCGTCGCCGTGGCGGACCCGCTGGACACGTCCGCGCTGGACCACGTGCGCCTGCTGCTGGGGCAGAGCATCACCCCGCGCATTGCCATGGCCGACACCATCACCGACGCCATCAACAGCGTCTATGACCGCTCCGTCAACGAGGCCGAGCAGCTCGTGGACGAGATGGAGACGCAGGACCTGGACGCCATCGCCCACGAGCTGGACGAGCCCGCGGACCTGCTGGACGTCAACGACGAGGCGCCCGTCATCCGGCTGGTGAACTCGGTGCTGTTCCGCGCCGCCAAGGAGCGCGCGAGCGACATCCACATCGAGCCCATGGAGCGCGAGCTGCTGGTGCGCTTCCGCGTGGACGGCGTGCTCCAGGAGGTCATCAAGCCGCCCAAGCGCTACCAGAACGCGATTGTGTCCCGCGTGAAGGTGATGGGGCAGCTGAACATCGCGGAGAAGCGCCTGCCGCAGGACGGCCGCATCCGCATCAAGCTGGCCGGCCGCGACATCGACATCCGTCTGTCCACCATCCCCACGTCCTTCGGCGAGCGCATCGTCATGCGTCTGCTCGACAAGACGGCGACGCTGCTGGACCTGGCGGAAATCGGCATGAGCCAGGCGACGCTCCACTCGATGGAAGCCGTCATCAAGCGCTCGCACGGCATCATCCTCGTCACCGGCCCCACGGGCTCCGGCAAGACGACGACGCTCTACGGCGCCCTGTCCAAAATCAATACCCCGGACCTCAACATCCTCACCGTCGAGGACCCGGTCGAGTACCAGCTCAAGGGCATTGGCCAGATGGCCATCAACCCGAAGATTGGCCTCACCTTCGCGCAGGGGTTGCGCTCCTTCCTCCGCCAGGACCCCGACGTCATCATGGTCGGCGAAATCCGCGACAAGGAGACGGCGGAAATCGCCATCCAGGCCTCCCTCACGGGCCACCTGGTGCTCTCCACGGTCCACACCAACGACGCCGCCGGCGCGGTGACGCGACTCGTGGACATGGGCGTGGAGCCCTTCCTCGTGGCCTCGTCGCTCACCGGCATCCTCGCCCAGCGCCTCGTGCGCCGCGTGTGCCCGGACTGCCGCGTGGCCTACACGCCCACGGACGTGGAGATCAAGGAACTGGGCCTCAGCCTCGCGACGTTCAAGGAGCGCTACGGGACGGACCGCATCTACAAGGCCACCGGCTGCCCGTCCTGCAACCGCAACGGCTACCGCGGCCGCACCGGCATCTACGAGTTCCTCCCCGTGGATGACGACATCCGCCAGCTCGTCCTGAAGAACGTGGACGCATCCAGCATCAAGCGCTCCGCGACCGGCAAGGGCATGACGACCCTGCTGGACGACGGCGCTCGCAAGATTGCCCTCGGCGAGACGACCATCGCGGAAGTGCTGAGCATCACCCAGGAGGACATGTAACCGACAGCTCCTCCCTGGGAGGGGCCGGGGTAACGAGCCATGCCGGTCTTCGAGTACAGAGGTCTCAATTCCACGGGCAAGCAGGTCAAGGGCCTGCTGGAAGCGGATTCGCCCAAGACGCTGCGCTCCAAGCTGCGCACCGACGGCATCTTCCTCACGGACGTGCTGGCGCAGGCGGAGGGCAGCCGCGCCGCCGTGTCCAAGGGCGCCAACGCGTCGCTCGTGGCGCGCGACATCGACCTGCGCAAGCTGGGCCGCGGCCGCGTCAACACGGACGACGTGGCCATCTTCACCCGGCAGCTGTCCACGCTGCTGCACGCGGGCGTCACCCTGGTGGAGTCCTTGAGCGCGCTGGTGGACCAGGTGGAGAAGGAGCGCTTCAAGCGCGCCCTCTCCGACATCAAGCAGCGCGTGAATGAGGGCTCGTCCCTCGGGGACGCCATGGGCGCCCACCCGAAGATCTTCCCCAGCATCTACGTGAACATGGTGCGCGCGGGCGAGGCCTCGGGCGCGCTCGACGCGGTGCTCACGCGCCTGGCGGACTTCACGGAGAACCAGGCCCGGCTGCAGCAGAAGATCCTCAGCACCATGCTCTACCCGGCCATCATGATGGTGGTGGGCGGCGGCATCCTCGTGGCCCTCATGGTCTTCGTGGTGCCCAAGGTCACGAAGATCTTCGAGACGATGAAGGCCACGCTGCCGCTGAACACGCGCATCCTCATCGCCACCAGCAACTTCTTCCAGAACTGGTGGTTCATCGCCCTCCCGCTGATGGTGCTGGGAGGCTTCCTCTTCATGCGCTGGACGAAGAGCCCCAAGGGCAAGCCGAAGTGGGACCGCATCACGCTGAAGGCGCCCGTGGTGGGCAGCCTGGTGCGCCTGTTGGCCATCTCCCGCTTCGCCCGCACGCTGTCCACCCTGCTCAAGAGCGGCGTCCCGCTCCTGGCGGCCATGGACATCGTCAAGGCCGTGATGACCAACAACGTCCTCGCGGAGGTGGTGGAGAAGGCCCGCGACTCCATCCGCGAGGGCGAGAGCATCGCCAGCCCGCTCAAGCGCTCAGGCGAGTTCCCGCCCCTCGTGTACCACATGGTCGCCATCGGCGAGCGCTCCGGCCAGCTGGAGGAGATGCTCACCAACGTCGCGGACAACTACGAGACGCAGGTGAATGTGCGCATCGGCGCCCTCACCTCGCTGCTCGAGCCGATGCTCATCGTGGTGATGGGCGCGGTGATTGCATTCGTCGCACTCAGCATCCTGATGCCGATTCTTCAGGTGAACTCGGCGATTCACTGAGGAGTGACGAAGCCATGAACGACACGATGGACCGCTGGATCCAGCGCGTCACCCTGGCGGCGATGATTGCCGTGGCGGCGGCGCTGCTGACGGTGGGGGCCCGGCTGTACGGTCCCCAGCCGGCGCGTCCGGCGGCGGGAGTGGCGGACGGGGCCCGGACGCCCTGACAGGACGACACGCAAACCCCACGGTGGCTTGCCAGAAAGTCACCCGAGACTGAGAGCTGACATGAGCCAGAACATCCAGAAGCAGCAGCGCCGCCGTCGCAACCGCCTCGGCATGACCCTCATCGAGATCATGGTGGTCATCACCATCCTCGGCCTCATCGCCGCCGCGGTGGGCGTCGCCGTGATTCCCCAGCTCGAGGCCGCCCGTCGCGACCGCGCCTCGCTGGACATCAAGAACATCCAGGGCGCGATGAAGCTGTACTACACGAAGAAGGGGAAGTACCCGGACACCGCCTCCGGCCTGGGCGCGCTGGTCGAGACGCAGACGCTCGAGCAGATGCCCAAGGACCCCTGGAACAACGACTACGTGTACATCAACGAGGGCGGCAAGCCCGTCATCATCTCCTACGGCGCGGACGGCACCGCCGGCGGCGAGGGCAACGACGCGGACATCTCGTCCGCGGACGGCGCTGCCGCCGCCAACAACAAGTGAAGAACTAGCGCACCGCGCGTGTTGAACAGGGCCTTGGGTATGAACGAGCACGCCTCCACCACATCCCCGATGCCCTCGACCGGGGGACAGGAGCGCCCGCAGCGGCTGGGGCGGCTCATCCTGGCCCTCGTCATCTCGGTCGCCACGGGTCTGGCCTTCCTGATGGTCTGGCTGACCAACGACCCCTCGCTGACGCCCGAGCAGCGCCGCGCCCGCGCGGAGATCCGCAAGCTGGAGGGGCTCTTCAAGTCGCACCACCGGCTGATGGGCCGCTTCCCCTCGAAGGAAGAGGGCTTCACCCCACTCATCCAGGCCCAGTTGCTGGAGGGCCCGCCGGTGGACCCCTGGGGCCACCCGTACGTGTACTGGATGAATGGGGCGAGCGGCGCCGTCGTCTCCTATGGGGCGGACGGCAAGCCGGGCGGCAGTGGCCCGGACGCGGACCTGAGCAGCGGCGGCACGCTGGCCGCGAACTGGGAGCAGCCATGACGCAAGCCACCCCGTTGCGTCGCCGCGCGGACCTCCGGACGCGGCGCGGGCCGACGCCTGCGCGCCGCCGGGCCCAGCGCGGACTGACGCTCATCGAAATCTCCATCGCCATCATCATCGTCGCGATGCTCTTCTCCGCGGCGGTGATGGGCATCGGCTCCCTCACCGGCGCCAAGGCGAAGGGCTCCGCGGGCGAGATGGCGGGCCTCATCCGCTCGCTCTACGACTCGGCCGCGCTGCGCGGCAAGACGTGCCGCCTGGTGTTCGAGATTCCGGAACCGAAGTCCGAGGAGCCCACCCGCTACCACGCCGAGTGCGCCGAGGGTGGCGTGACGACGTCGAGAGATCGCGACAGCGCGCTGCGCGACGTGAACAGCGAGCGCGAGCGGAGCGAGCGTGCGGGGGGCAAGGCCGCGCCCGGCGAGACGCGCCGCAACTACCTGGTGTCCAGCGGTGACGCGCCGAGCGCGACGGAGCTGATGGAGGGCGAGAAGCAGCGCGTGGAGAGCGCGGCCCGCTTCTCGTCGTACACGTCGGAAGAGGTGCCCTCGCGTGAGCTGCCGCCGGACGTGAAGGTGTCGGTGTGGACGCGCCAGCAGCGCGAGCCGGTGGAGAGCGGCGTGGCCTATCTCTACTTCTTCCCGCAGGGCTACACGGAGAAGGCGTACGTGTACCTGCGGCAGGGAGACAACGTCTGGACGCTGGACGTGTCACCCCTCACCGGCAAGGTGCAGGTGGTGGCCGAAGCGCTGGAGGTGCCGCGATGAGGCGTAACAAGGGCTTCACCCTGCTGGAAGTCGTCGTGGCGCTCGCCATCCTCGCGATGGCGCTCATGGCCATCTTCGACCTGAACTCGGGCGCCATCGCCAACCACGTCTACACCAAGCGGCTCACCGTGGCGTCGCTGCTGGCCCGCTCGAAGATGACGGACCTGGAGCAGAAGCTCTACGACGACGGCTTCTCCAACGACGACGACGAGGAGTCCGGTGACTTCTCCGACGACGGCTGGCCCCAGTTCAAGTGGCGCGCGCGCATCATCGCCCCCAAGACGGAGGGCGTGACGCCGGACCAGCTCATCGGCGCCATCTTCAACCTGCCCATCGGCGGCGACAGCGGCGGCGGCGATGACCCCATGTCCGGCATCGCCGGCCTCTTCGGCGGCGGTGGTGGGGCGAGCGGCGGCAAGGACGGCTCCGGCGGTCCCCAGCCCGCGGGCATGGGCGGCATGGGCGGGGCGGCCATGGGCATGGCGCAGCCCATGTTCACGCAGATGGTGCAGCAGATCACCCAGACGGTGCGCGAGGTGCACCTCACCGTCTTCTGGCAGGAAGGCACGCAGCTGGAGAGCATCGACCTGGTGACGCACGTGGTGTCCCTGGGGCCGGGCTCGGACCGCAACGGCGGCGCGGCCCTCAACCAGACGGGCACGCAGCCGGGCGACCAGCAGAACGCCTGGGTGGACCCGAACACGGGCATCATCGTGCCCAACCCCATGCCCGGGCCCAACGGCACCATGCTGAACCCGCAGACGCGCGCGCCGCTCGTGCGCCAGGACGTCTTCAACAACCAGCGCAACGGCGGCGCCAACCCGCGGCCCAACGGCAACGGCGGCATCGTTCCGGGCGGCCAGGGCAACAACCCGCTGGGCAACATCAAGATCCCCGGCTTCCCGAGGAGGACCCAGTGATGAGGCGCCATTCGAGAGGCTTCACGCTGATGGAGGTCATGGTGGCCGTCGCCATCACCGCCCTGATGGGCACGGTGGTGGCCATGGCCTTCCAGACGGGAATCACCGCCAAGGACACGGTGGAGACGGACGCGGACCGCTACCGCCAGGTGCGCGTGGCCATGAACCGCATGGCGCGCGAGGTCGGCTCCGCGTACGTGAGCGACCGCTTCGACCTCAAGCGCTTCCGCGACCAGAATGACCGGCCCACCAACTTCGTGGGCGAGCGGGACAAGCTGATGTTCACGACCTTCTCCCACCAGCGCCTGTACACGGACGTGAAGGAGTCCGACCAGGCGGTGGTGGAGTACTTCGTGGAGGCGTCCAGCGACCGCGAGGCGCGCGGGCGGCAGGACCTCAAGCGCCGCGTCAACCCCAACGTGGATGACCGGATGGACCGCGGCGGCACCACGGACACCCTCTTCGAGGGCGTCAAGGGGCTGGAGTTCGCGTACTGGAATTCAGAGAAGAAGGAGTGGGACGACGAGTGGGACACGCGGCGTACGGAGCTGAAGGCCCTCCTGCCCACCCGCGTGCGCATCACCGTCACGGCCGTGGACGAGTCCGGGAAGGAAGCGCGTTACACCACCCAGGCCCGAATCATGCTCAACACGGAGCTCCCGAGGTACTGATGCCCCGCTCCTTCTTCAAGCAGACGTCCCGTCGCCGCCGCCCGTCCGGCACGCCCGCGAGCCCCGCGGCCCCCAAGGGCTCGGGAGGCAAGCGCGAGCGTGGCGTGGCGCTCATCATCGCCATCGTCTCCATCGCCCTCCTCACGGTGATTGCCACCGAGTTCGCGTACAACAGCCGGGTGGACCTGCAGCTGGCGGCCAATCAGCGGGACGAGGTGCGCGCGTACTACATGGCGCGCTCGGGCATCGCCCTGTCCCGGCTGCTGCTTCGCTTCCAGAAGCAGGTGGACCAGACGCCCATCCCCAACCCGGCGTCCATCCTCGCGCAGCTGGGAATTGGCGGCACCCCGCAGCAGGGCGGCCAGCAGACGCCGCAGCCGACGTCGCTCAACATCCAGCTCTACAAGATGGCGCGTGTGGACTGCCACATGCTCAAGGGGCTGGTGAAGAGCGACGCGGGCGGAGGGGAGACGGAAGCCCTGAAGCCGGCGGAGGACGACGCCAAGTTCAAGATGGACGACGCGGAAGCGGACCCGGCCTCGCAAGAGGTGGCGGCGCAGATGACGAAGCGCTCCTTCGGCGGGTTCGAGGGCTGCTTCCTGGCCACCATCACCGACGAGGAAGAGAAGCTCAACGTCCACCGCCTGATGGCGGGTGCCGGCGACGCGTACCCCACCATGTTGCGCATGCTGGACATGTTCAACGACAAGCGCTTCGAGTTCCTCTGGGAGCGCGACGACGCGAACAAGGTCCGCAGCACGCCGCAGGACGTGGTGATTGCCATCAAGGACTGGGCGGACGACGACGAGGTGGGCTCGGCCATCAACCTGGTGGATGCGACCAACCCCATGCCCTCCGGCTTCTCCGACGAGGGCTCGCCCTACAGCCGCTACGAGCCGAACTACGAGCCGAAGAACGCGCGCTTCGACAGCCTGGACGAGCTGTACCGGGTGCACGGGGTGAACGACCAGTTCATGTCCGCGTTCCGCGACAGGCTCACGGTGTACCCGGACATCAACCGCCGGCCCAACATCAACACGGACGACCCGGTGATGATGATGCTGGCCGTGATGTCGGTGGCGGACCCGGCGCACCCGGACCCGCGCCTGTCGGATCCGGTGTTTGTCAACGAGCTCATCAGCCGCATCCGCTCCGCGCGCATGTTCAGCTTCTTCGGCATGTCCGTGCAGGACTTCGTGGCCGTCGTCGAGTCGGCGGGCATCGCCGTCAATCCGGCCGTGAAGTCCAACGTGGCGGGCAACCGCCTCGTGGGCGACAAGAGTCAGACGTTCACCATCAAATCCGTGGGAGAGGCGGGCAGCGTGCAGAAGACGCTCACCGCCGTGGTCCGGCTGGACGACACGCTCGGACGCCTCCTGTACTGGAGAGAGGAATAGCATGGCCCGCATTCTTGGCCTGGACCTCGGCAGCTACTCCGTCAAGGGAGTGGTGCTGGAGTCCAAGACGAAGGGACACGGAGTCCGGGGGTTCGCCGAGGTACGGCGCGCCGCCGAGGGAGAGCGCGCAGACACCCTGCGCGCCGCGGTGCAGGAGCTGCTCGGCCAGCTCCCGCCGGGGCACGCGGACCAGGTCGTCATCGCCCTGCCCGGCCCGTCGCTCATCACCCACGCGCTGAGCCTGCCGTACTCCGACGGCAAGAAGATCGAAGCGACGCTGCCCTTCGAGATTGGCAGCCAGCTGCCCTTCGACATCTCCGAGGTGGTCTACGACTACCAGGTGGTGGCGCTGAAGGACACGGATGGCAAGGAGAAGGCCAGCGAGCTGCTGGTGGGCGTGGTGCGCAAGGAGGAGCTGCAGTCGCTCCTCGCGCTGCTCGAAGAGCTGAAGGTGGACCCGCGCATCGTCACGCACCCGGGCCTCGCCTACCAGAACCTGCTCCAGCAGCACGCGGGCCTCTTCGAGGGCACGGGCGAGGGCGGCGCGGTGGCGGTGGTGGACATCGGCCACGAGCGCACCTCGGTGTCCTTCGGCAAGCCGGGCATGGGCGTGCTGTTCGCGCGCACCTTCGCGGGCGGCGGCCGGGACCTGTCCAAGGCGCTGGCCACCGAGTTCCAGACGTCGGTGGCGGAGGCGCACCACTGGAAGGAGCAGCACGGGGCCATGGCCAGCGCGGCGCAGGGCCCGGACGCGGAGCGCGCGGCGGCGGCCTTCGTGCGCGGCCTGCAGCCGGTGCTGCGCGAATTGCGCCCCACGCTCAAGGCCTTCACCGCGCGCACCCGCCAGCAGGTGGGCGCGCTGGTGCTGTGCGGCGGCACCGCGCGCATGCCCGGCCTGGCCGAGCAGCTCTCACGGGACTTGAACCTCCCGGTGCGGGTGCTGGCCCTGCCCGCGGACGCGGCGGAGGCGATTCCCGCGGCGTCGCAGCCGGCGGCGTCCCAGGCGTACGCGCTGGCGCTGCGCGGCAACGCGACGGGCGCCAAGGCGCCGCGCTTCAACTTCCGCCGGGGCGACCTCGGCTTCAAGGGCGACTTCGACTACATGAAGGACAAGCTGGGGTTGCTGGCCTCGTTCGCGGCCACGCTCCTGCTGCTCCTCATTGCCTTCGGCGTGGTGCGCAACTCGGTGCTGTCGCGCCGCGAGGCGCAGGTGGATGCCGTGCTGTGTGACACCACCCAGCGCATCCTCGGCAAGTGCGAGAAGGACTACAACCGGGCGCTCAGCATGCTCAAGGGCGTGGAGAGCCCGGCGGCGGCGCTGCCCAAGGTCACCGCGGTCAACCTGCTCGCGGAGGTGACGCAGCGGGTGCCTGAGAGCCTCCCGGTGAAGTTCGACCGGATTCAAATCGACCTGGACCGGGTCATCCTCCAGGGAGAGACGGACTCCTCGAAGCAGGTGGACACGTTGTCCAACGCGCTCAAGGGCCACGCCTGCTTCAAGGACGTGAAGCAGGGCAAGGTGGAGCGGACGCGCGACGGCACCAAGGTGACGTTCCGGCTGGACGTGCAGGTCCAGTGCCCGGGTGACATGGGCGGGGAGAGCTAGTCATGGCAAAGGTTTCCGAGGTCTTCGCGCCGGTGACGATGTGGTTCGAGCGGCTGAGCGACCGCGAGCGGCGCATGGTGTCCATCGCCGGCGCGGCGCTGCTGGCATTCATCGTCTTCGCGGTGCTGGCGGGGTTCGCCAACAGCGCGTCCGGCTACCGGAAGCGGACGCAGGACAAGCTGGCCAAGCTGCAGGAGGTGCAGGCGCTCGCGGCCAGCTTCCGCGAGGCGCAGGCGGCCCGGCAGTCCGTGGAGCAGCAGCTCACGTCCAGCAACGTGCAGCTCATCAGCTACATCGAGGACAAGGCCACGGCGGCCGGCCTCCAGGCACCCAACATGACGCCCAAGGGCGACATGGGCGTGGGTGACGGGAAGATCATCGAGAGCACCGTGGAGCTGAACTTCACGGACGTGGACCTGCGCAAGCTGACGGACTTCCTCCGCACGGTGGAGAGCGGGCCGGGCGTGGTGAAGGTGAAGTACCTGCGCATCGAGCCGCGGCCCGCCTCGGACACGCTGGCGGCGTGGACCACCGTCGCCACCTACCGGATGAAGCAATAACCCATGCCTCCTGAAACCAAGACCGCCCGCTGGAAGGTGTTCCTCGGCTACGCCGTGTTCGCGGTGGTGGCCTTCGTCTTCGGCCTGTTCGTCACCTTCCCGTACGACGCCATCCGTGGCCGCATCGTCACGGAGGCGGCGCAGGCGGGGCTCGCCGTGCGCATCGGCTCGCTGCGGCCGGGGCTGGCGGGCGTCACCGCCACCCAGGTGCGCGTGAGCAAGCCGCCGCAGCCGCTGAGCGCGGAAGTCGTCGCGGCCCTGGCTTCCGGCGAGGGCACCGTGCCGGGCGCGCTGGAATTGGGCGAGCCGCTGTTGTTCGACTCGGTGGCGGTGCGCCCCACCCTCTTCCCGCCCGGCGTGGCGGTGCGCGCGAGCGCCATGGGCGGCACGCTGACCGCGTCCGTCGGTGGCCTGGGTGACGTGAAGGTGCACGCGGAGGCGGACGGGCTGAAGGCGTCCGGCGGCAACCTTCCGGCCTTCACCGGCATGGACATGGAGGGCGAAATCAACGGCGTCCTCGCGCTGACGCTGCCCAAGGGCAAGAACACCGCGGACGCGGACCTGTCCCAGGCGGACGGCGAGCTGACGCTGGACACCAAGGGGCTGGTCATCAAGGGCGGCAAGGTGTCCCTGCCCATGGGCGGCGGCCAGGTGGTGCCCATGGACCTTCCGCGCGTCGCGCTGGGCGCGCTCACCGGCCGCATCCAGTTCGAGAAGGGGCTGGGCACGGTGCAGACACTGCGCCTGAAGAGCGAGGACCTGGAGGCGCTGGCCACCGGCACGCTGAAGCTGGGCAAGAAGCTGGAGTACAGCGAGCCGGCCATGGACGTGAACGTCAAGCTGGACCCCGACTTCCAGAAGCGCCTGGGCATCCTCGGCGCGGGCGTCACCATCCTTCCGCCGGACAAGAAGGACCCCAGCTTCCGCGCCGCGCGTCTCGCCGGCTTCCTCAACCGGCCCACCTTCCTGCCTCGCCGGTAGTCGCCCGGTACCCCCCGCGCCCTACCCGGGGCGTGGGGTTGAAAGGTGAACACCTGACGTGTAAAGCCCAGGCATACCGACCTGCCGGGAGAGGCTGGGATGCCGGAGCTGGTGTTCTTTCGTCGTGGCGAGGAGGTGTTGAGGGTGGCGGTGGACCGGGCCCGGTTGGTGCTCGGTCGCGGCGAGCAGAGCGACGTCGCCATCCCCGACCCGGAAGTGAGCCGCCAGCAGGTGGCCCTGCTGTGGGACGGCGAGCGCTGCCGGGTGGAGGATTTGTCCGGCAAGGGCACCACCGTGGCCGGGCAGTCCGTCACCCAGGGTGAGCTGCCGGACGGCGCGGACCTGACGCTGGGCCAGTGGCGCGCGGTGTTCCGCCTGCGCGCTGGCGGCGACGGCGCGGACGTCACCACCGAGGTGGGGCACACCACGTCCGTGCAGGCCCCGGACGCGAAGGCCGCGCGCTGGCAGCCGGCGCAGGTGCGCGTGAAGCAGGGCATCAACGAGTCCGTGCACCGCTTCACCGGCGAGGGCTTCACCGCGGGCAAGGATGCCGCGTGTGACCTGGTGCTCACCGACCGCTTCGCCTCCAGCCGGCACCTCAAGGTGAGCCGGCGCGACGGCACCTTCCACGTGGTGGACCTGCGCTCCACCAACGGCACCTGGCTGGGCCCGGTGCGCGTCTTCGAGGCGGAGGTGCCGCTGCCCACCGTGCTGCGCGTGGGCGAGACGGAGCTGGTGCTCGAGTCCGCGTCCCCGGCGGCACGCAAGGAGGTGGCGGACTTCCACGGCATCATCGGCTCGGACCCGTCGGTGCGGCACCTGGCGGAGCTGATTGAGCGGGTGGCGCCCTCGTCCGCGGCGGTGACGGTGCTGGGTGAGTCCGGCACCGGCAAGGAGTTGGTGGCGCGCGCCATCCACGCCTGCTCCCAGCGGGCGAACCGGCCCCTCATCCCCGTCAACTGCGCGGCCATCTCCAAGGAGCTCATCGAGAGCGAGCTGTTCGGCCACGAGAAGGGCTCCTTCACCGGCGCGGCCAACGCGCGCAAGGGCGCCTTCGAGGAGGCCGACGGAGGCACGCTCTTCCTCGACGAGATTGGCGAGCTGCCGTTGGACTTGCAGGCCAAGCTGCTACGCGCGCTGGAGGGCGGAGAAATCAAGCGCGTGGGCGCCAGCCGCCCGCTGCAGGTGGACGTGCGGGTGGTGGCTGCCACCAACAGGGACTTGCTCGCGGCCGCGCGCGAGGGCCGCTTCCGTGAAGACCTGTACTACCGGCTCTGCGTCATCCCGCTGCACCTGCCGCCGCTGCGCAGCCGCAAGGGCGACCTGCCCGCGCTGGCCGAGCACTTCCTCCGCACCTATGCGCCGCGCGGGCAGGCCATCCGCTTCACCCCGGCGGCCCTGGAGCGACTGCAGCACCACGCGTGGCCGGGCAACATCCGCGAGCTGCGCAACGTGGTGCACCGCGCGCTGCTCTTGCGCAAGGGGCCCGTCATCGACGCGTCTGACTTGTCCTTCGACCAGGAGCTGAACCGCGACACGGGCATCTCCGTGCCGGAGGTTCCGCCCGGCATGACGCTGGAGCAGATGCTGGAGAAGCTGGAGCGTCAAATCGTCGAGGCCGCGCTGAAGCGCTGCAACAACAACCGCGAGCGCGTGGCGCGCGAGCTGGGCGTGGCGCGCTCCACCCTCTTCAAGCGGCTGAAGGACTGGGGCCTGACGAAGCAGGACGAGCAGGAGTAGCCCCGCGTCCGTACCCAGGGGAGGTGCGTGTCGCTCCCCAGGGATGTATGCGTGTCTGCCTTCCGACACGCCGGGTGAAGAACCCCTTTTCCGGCGGGGCGATAGACCTTTCTGGCGGCTGGTGCGTTCCCACTCCTGGCAGTCCCCACCCGGGGTGTTCCAGGAGACCACCCGTCATGCACGCCGCCTTCATCTCGCTCCCTCCCCTCTCCCAGCTCTACACGGAGCACCGTCCCCGCGCGCTGGCCATTGCCCGGCGCATCGTCGGTGACACCGACGACGCAGAGGACGTGGTGCAGGACGTCTTCGCCCGGCTGGCCCGCAGGGCCCCGGGCTTCGGAGGCCGGGCCGCGTGGACCACGTGGCTCCACAGGGTCATGGTGAACAGCAGCATCAACTGGCTGCGCGCGCGCAAGCGCCGCGAGCGACTGAGCCATGAGCCCCAGGAGCCGCTGTCGCCTGAGTTGCTCGCGGTGGGCGCGGAGATGGAGCGCCACTTCGGCGAGGCGCTGGACGACATCAACGAGCAGCAGCGCCAGGTGCTCTACCTGCGCGAGGTGCGCGGCCTGAGCTACCCGGAGATTGCGCGCCTCTTGCGCATCCCCGAGGGCACGGTGAAGAGCACCCTGCACCGCGCCCGGCAGCGCGCGCTGACGCTCATGGAAGCGCGGGGCCAGCAGCCCTGACGCCACCGGGTGCCGTGAGGCACCGCCGGGCCGCGGGAGCATGAGCCCCGCGGCCCGCGCTCGCGGCTACTCGTCGCCCTTGGCGCCGACGAACTGGTCCGACTTCTCCTTGAAGAGGACGTTGAAGCTGGTGAGCGAGCCGTACACGCGGGTGATGTAACTCTGCATCTCCACCTTCTCCGCGTCCGACAGCTTGGGGTGCGCGTTGAGCTTCTGCTCCAGCACCCGCAGCCTGTCGCGCACCATGACGACCTTGTGGAACAGGTTGTCGATGGGCAAGTCCCTGGCCTGAAGCTCCGGGTTGCCGGGGACGAGCCGCAGCGTGCCGCCCTCCCACTTGTTGGCCAGCGGCGGCGACTCGCCCATGCCGGACGCCTCCCGGAAGATTTCCATCAGCTCTTCACGCGTCATGCTCAGCCCTTCCAGGTCCACTTCTTCTTGAGGGTCCACGCGGCGCCGCACCACCACCGGCGCCACGCTGCGCGCGGAACGCTCGCGCGAGGAGACAGTCGGCGGCAGGGGCGCGGCGCTCCCCTTGGGCACGTACTTGTCGCAGATGGGAGCGGAGGGCGGAAACATGCCGCGCCACGAGTGCAGGCGGCACGTCCCCACCCAGCCCCGCCGCTCCTCGATGGAGTGCGGGCTGAACAGCTTGCAGTTGGCGCACACCCGCTCGTCTGGCTTGAAGACGGGCAGGGGCAGCGAGCCGTTCTCCGCGTCCGCCATCAGCGCGTCTCCCGCACCACGGGCGGGCCCTTGCGCACGCCCAGCTCGCGCAGCAGCGCGTCCGCGTCCTCCACCTGGTCCAGCGTCCAGAGGATGTAGCGCACGTCCACGCTGACGTTGCGGGCCACGTCCGGGTTGTAGCCGAAGTCGTTGGCCACGTTCTCCCAGACGCGGTCGAAGTTCACGCCGACGAGCTGGCCCTTGCCATTCACCGTGGGGCTGCCCGAGTTGCCGCCCGTGGTGTCCGCGTCCGACAGGAAGTCCACCGGCACGTCCTTGAGCCGCGGGTCCGTCCAGGTGCCGAAGCGCTTCGCCTCGGCCGTCTTGGAGAACTTCTCCGGCACGTCGAAGGGCTCCTCGCCGGTGTGCTTGGCCAGCATGCCGGAGAGCGTCGTCTGCGGCGTGTACACGGCGCCATCGCGCGGCGCGTAGCCCTGCACCTTCGCGAAGGACACGCGCAGGGTGCCGTTGGCGTCTGGCGCCACCGGCTTGCCCGCGTGGGCCAGCACGGCCTTGCGCCACTCCGGACGCAGGCGCAGCGTGGCGCCGTCGCGGCGGTCCTCGACCTCGTCGAGGGCGGTCAGCTCCTTCGCCAGGTCCAGGCCGAAGGCGAGCAGCGGGTCCTTGCGGGCCTGGAGCTGCGCCACCGTCTCGCCCGCCATCTTCAGGCGCTCGTCGAGCGTCAGCACCTTCGTGCCGGCGTACATGGCCTCAATCTTCGCGACGGCGTCCTTCTCGGAGAACGTCTTGCCGAAGTGCGTGTCCACGGCGGCGATGCGCTCGTCCGGGCCCAGCGCCTGCGCGCGCTTGACGAAGGCGAGCAGCAGGTGCTTGTCCGCGGCGAGGAAGAGGTTCTTCTGCTCGCGCTCCAGGCGGTCCTTGAGGCGCGGCAGCTCGCGGTCCATGTACTCCGGGCGGCGCTCCAGGTCCGGCTTCGCGTGCTCCGCGGCGAGGCGGGACAGCGTGGCCGCCAGCGCCGGGCCGCGCGCCAGGCGCGTCACGTTGTTCAGGAGGAACTCGCGCTCGAACACCTTCGCGTTGGCGGCCTCCTCGGCCAGCAGCGCGTCACGGGCCTCGAGCGCCTGGGCCCACTTCGCGCCGCCCTTCTTCGCCCAGGCGGCCACCGCGGCCTCCGCCGCGTGCTGCTTCTCCACGAGGTGGCCGCGCTTGAGCCCCTCGAGCTGGCCGCCCGCGTTCTTGTAGACGTTGTGCAGGCTCTTGAGCTGCGAGGCGACGGCAATCTTCCCGGAGGCGTCCTTGCCGCCCTCCTCCTCGAGGATGCGGATGGCCTCGCCGTACACGTCGCGCATGCGCGGGTAGACGCGCGACTGGCGCGTCGCCATCTCCTCCGCGAGCAGCGCGCGGTAGGTGCGGCCCGGGTAGCCCAGCACCATGACGAAGTCGTTGGGCTTCACGCCCTCGGTGGCCAGGGGGAAGAAGAACTCCGCCTTGTAGGGGATGTTCTTGTCGCTGTACTGGGCGGAGCTGCCGTCCGGCGCGGTGTACGCGCGGATGATGGCGAAGTCACCGGTGTGGCGCGGCCACATCCAGTTGTCCTCCTCGCCGCCGTACTCGCCCACCGCGCGGGGCGGCGCGTAGACGAGCCGCACGTCCGCCAGCTCCACCGCGTCCACCAGCGTGTAGTTGAGGCCGCCGTCGAAGGTCGCCACCTGGCAGCGGGTGGCGGGGCGCTTCTCGCACTCGGCGACCAGCTCCTTCTGCTTGCGCTCGATGGCGTGGTAGCGCGCGAGGTCGTCCGCGCCGGCCGGCACCGCGGCGAGCACGTCCTTCGTCACGTCCTTGAAGCTGCGGGGCACCTGCACGCGCGCCCCCTTGCCGGGCAGCTCGTCCTCACGCTTGGAGGCAAGGTAGCCGTCGGTGATGAGGTCGCGCTTCGGGGTGCTGTGCTCCTGGATGATGCCGAAGGCACAGTGGTGGTTGGTGATGACCAGGCCGGAAGAGGAGATGAAGGCGCCGGAGCAGCCCCCGACGTTGACCGTGCCCGCGAGCAGGCCGGTACCGCGCTGGGGGTCCCACAGCTTCTTGGGAGGCACCTGGAGCCCCTGGGCGCGAAGCCACGCGGGGTCCAGCTCCAGGACCTGCTGGGGAGTCCACTTGCCTTCACCGGCCAGGGCCGGGGCCGCCACGAGCGACAGGAGGAGAAGCGTCTTCTTCATGGTGCCTCTTCCCTACCCCGTCCGGCGCCCGCACGCGACCCCCCATTCTTCAACGCTCCGCGGCAGGGGATTTTCCAGGAAGAGGGACCGGGCTTAAGTGTTGGGGTGTCCCACGGGAGGGGTGCGCGCGATGAGGACCGCCAGCGGAGCACAGCTTGATTTCGGCCGGTTGGCCCTCCTCGTCCTGATGCTGGGGGTGGGATGGTACTTCTGGTACTCGCCCGTCTTCTGGCCGCTGAAGGTGCTCGTGGTGATGATGCACGAGAGCGGGCATGCGCTGGCCACGCTGCTGGTGGGTGGCTCGGTGGACCGCATCCATCTGGCGGCCAACGAGTCAGGCTCCTGCCTGTCCCAGCTGCCGCCGGGCTTCCTGGCGAAGGTGGCCGTCTATTCGGGCGGCTACCTGGGCAGCGCGGTGGCGGGCGCGGGGCTGCTCCTGGCGACGTTCCGCTTCCAGCTGCGGCGCTGGGTGCTGGGCGCGGCGTGTGTGTGGCTGACGCTGATGGGCGTGTTCTACGCGGGGGACACCTTCACGATAGCCTTCTGCCTGGGCACGGCGCTGGCCCTGGGGCTTTGCGCGAAGTTCCTGCCCGACGGCGCCGTGGACGTGCTGAACCTGTTCATCGCCGCGTTCACCGCGCTGTATGCGGTGTTCGACTTGCGGGATGACCTGTGGAACAGCGCGGTGCGCTCGCAGAGCGATGCGGCGCTGCTGGCGAACCTGACCTGGGTGCCCGCGCTGGTGTGGGCCGCGCTGTGGACGCTGCTGGCCGTGGGCCTGCTGGCCGTGGCCGCGTACTGGTCCATGCACGCGAAGCCCAAGGGACTGCAGATGCCGTCCGTGGGTGCGCGGGCGCGGCGGGTGTAGACGGCGCGCCACGGGTCCATACGCACACGGGTCAAGAGCAACCTGTCATCTCTGTATTCGCTGTTTTCAGATTAAATCCTGATCAGTGATACAAAACGGGGGACCCCGGCCGGAGTGTGGCCGCGGGCATGGGAGGCCGTCTGGCTTCCCACCACACCCCCGAACAAGAACAGGTAGAGAACACATGAAGCTGAAGACGCTCATTGGTTCCCTGACGCTGGCCTCGCTGCTGGTTGGCGGCACGTCCCTCGCGGCCGCGCCGTACGAGCCGACGCCGCCGCACGACTCGAAGCCCGCGCCCATCAAGGAAGCGCAGATGGAGCGCGTGCCGCTGTCCGCGGTGCTCAGGGACGCGGCGCGCGAGGATCTGGAGAAGGACCCCGAGGACGGCTTCCTGCCCGAGCTGCCCATCCTCGTGGATGGCGTGACGTACACGGCGGAGCAGATTCGGGAGAAGGACATCCACCTGTCGCACTACGTGCTCGACGGGCGCTCGGCGGAGCTGGGCGCGGTGCAGGGCTTCCGCACCACGGAGGAGCTGACGAAGTACCTGGAGGCGACGAACCAGTTCCCCTCCGAAGAGCCCAAGGTGCAGCAGCTGGCATGCGACCCGTACTCGTGGTTCTTCGAGCACGCGGGCTACTGGGGCTACTACTTCACCCTGTACCCGGGCTACGGCTATAGCTACGTGGGCAACTTCTGGAACGACCGCATCTCCTCCATCTGGAGCACCCAGTGCGGCAGCTGGACGCTCGTCACCGAGCACTCCAACTACCAGGGTCACGTGCTGTGGATTGGCCGCAACTGGGCCATCAACAACCTGAGCGGCTGGGGCTGGTACACGGGCTGGTGGCCGTTCCGCAGCTGGCACTCGTGGAACGACCGCATCTCGTCGGTCGCCGTCTACTGGTAGTCGCGGTGTGAGTGGACCGGGGCTCGTCATGGGCCCCGGCCCGCCTCAGAACGCGCGCTCGTGGAGGTACCTCAATCCACCGCGCAGATGTTCCGCACGCAGCAATTCCAACACACGGTGTGGTTGCCGCCGCCGGACTCACATGCATAGACACACGCGGCCATCTCCTCGGTGATGCCAGGCGTGCTGCCGGTTCCCGAAGTGCTGCTGGACGCGGCGGCCGCCGCGCCTCCGATTCCCAGACCGAACAGAAACACGCTCGCGGCGATCAGCTTCTTCTTCATCTCGGACTCCTCCGGGCAGTGCACCCCACCCTGGGGCACCCGAGAAGCCTACCTTGCCAAACAAGAACCCCAAACAACCCACAACAGACATGCACAATTACAGACCCGAGTGAGGCTTTTTCCAACAGCCTTGTGCAAAAGCCAGCTCAGACGGCATGGACCTCAATGCGCCATGGAGGCCACGCCGGAGCTCTCGGGTTGCACGTCCAGTCGTTCCAACAGGCGTGCGAAGTCGGTGAGGTGTCGCGAACCGGTGAAGTGCGTGAGCACGTCCTGATGGGCCCGGGCCCCCAGGCGCGCGGCCAGCTCGCCGTCGCATAGCACCCTGCGCACGGCGCTTGCGAACTCCGCCGGGTCGCTCGGGTCGTGCACGAGCAGGCCATTCACCCCGTCGACAATCTGGTCCTGGATGCCACCCACCGCGCTGGCCACCACGGGGCGCTCCTTCCACATCGCCTCGGTGACGGTGAGCCCGAAGCCCTCCTGGAGGCTCTTCTGCACCACCACCGTCGCGTGGCGCTGGAGCGCGTTGACGATGGCGGCGTTCTCCTCCAAGTCCCGCATGGGCAGACACGCCAGGTGCACGCGCTGGCGAAGCGAGTGCGGCTGCTGCCGCCACAGCGCGATGACGTCGTTGAGCGTGGACGCCGCCTCGGGGTCGTCCGCGACGGACGTCACCGCGGGGCCGGCGAGGACCAGCTCCGCGCGCAGGCCCGGGGCGGCGCGCGCGAGCAATGCGAAGCCTCGCAGTACGCCCGCGGGGTCCTTCAGCGGATCCCACCGCCCCACCTGCACCACCAGCGGCGTGTCCACCGCAGGTGTGGAGCCGAGCCGCACGATGTCCGCCCCGCGCGACACCCGGGCGGGCAACCCGTCGCCTCGGGTGAAGACGGGCTCGGGAGCACCGGGCTCCACCCGCAGCAACCCCGCGTGGGCGAGGATGGCGCGCGCGACGTCCGGGGCCAGGGGCTGGTTCTTCACCGCGAAGATGTCGATGGAGGGCTGGACGACGAGCGCACGGTCCGCGCACTGGGGCGGCACGTAGGAGGCACGGGAGAAGATGGCGAGCTGCGCGGCGGCGAGCCCCGGGGCGAGGAACTCCCACGCGCGCACCACCTCTGCGTTGGGCGTGTCGCACCCCACGTGGCAGCGCCACACCACGTGGGCTCCCACCGCCGCGCACGCGGGCGCGAGGCCCGCGGTCTGTGGGTCATGCAGCAGCACCACGTCTCCGGGCCGCACCAGGGCGAGCAATTCCTCCGCGTTGTCGCGCAGCACCTCGTCGTAGAGCGCGTGCTCGTCCGCGCCCAGCGGCGAGCCGTCCCCGCGCGAGCCGTGCAGCGCATGGTGCAGCCGCTTCGTCACCCGGAAGAAGTCCGGCGTGCCCTCCAGCACCATCCACCGCGCGTCCACGCCCGCGCCGCGCGCATAGGCGAGCAGCCGCGGAATCATCTCCGCCACGCCTCCGCCCCGCGAAGTGGAGTTCACGTTCCAGAAGGTGCGGCCCGCCATGCGGGCACGGGCCTGCTCGACGCGCTCCTGGAGCACATGCCAGCCCGCCTCGCCGAGCAGGGGCGCGAAGCACGTCAGGGGCTCGGCCCGGATGTGCACCTCGGTGGGCGCCAGCATCCCGCTTGGTGCCAGCATCACGGCACTCCCTCCCAGGCGGCCGCGGTGAAGCTGGAACGGAGCTTCCGTTCCGCTCGCGTGCGAGCCCGAGCACCGGGGCCTCCCCCAGGGAGCCCCGTGAGCAGAAGGTGGGTGCGAGGAATGAGCGTGGCACCGGGCTCGGAACCAGGCGCCGAGGGGCCGGAGTGACTGGCACCTTCCCGGCGGAACGGATTGACGGCCGCCAGCCCGGACGCACATAGTTCCAGGTGGATGTCGCTCCCGCTCCCCACGACTGGCGCTCAGTGCTGCTGCTGCTGCCGCGTGGCGTGTGCCTGCTGCTGTCTGGCGGGCCCCGAGCACTGGGAGAGCGCGTAGAGCGTTCCTGAAATCTCTCCCGTCGCTCGCGCGGCCCGCCCTCCAAAGAGGTGTCGGGCCGCTTCCATTTTCACGTCCCCGTTGTCCCTTCCCACCTGGAGGCAGACCCCATGAAGGCAGCCAACATCCTGCAGACCATCGGCAACACCCCGCACGTCCGGATCAACCGCCTCTTCTCTTCGCGCGTGGAGGTGTGGGTGAAGCTGGAGCGCGCCAACCCGGGCGGCAGCATCAAGGACCGCATCGCCCTGTCGATGATTGAGGACGCCGAGGCGCGCGGTGTGCTCACGAAGGAGAGCGTCATCATCGAGCCGACCTCCGGCAACACGGGCATCGGCCTGGCGGTGGTCGCGGCGGTGAAGGGCTATCCCCTCACCCTCGTCATGCCCGAGTCGATGAGCATCGAGCGGCGCCGGCTCATGGCGGCCTATGGCGCGAAGCTGGAGCTCACCCCGCGCGCGCAGGGCATGAAGGGCGCGATTGCGCGAGCGCAGGAACTGGTCGCGCAGACGCCTGGCGCGTGGATTCCGCAGCAGTTCGAGAACGCCGCCAACGTGGAGGTCCACAAGCGCACCACCGCGCGCGAAATCCTCCAGGACTTCCCCGAGGGCATCGACTACCTGATTACCGGCGTGGGCACCGGCGGCCACATCACCGGCGTGGCCGAGGTGCTCAAGGACCGCTTCCCCAAGCTGAAGGTCTTCGCCGTGGAGCCGGTGAAGTCCCCCGTGCTCAGCGGCGGCCAGCCGGGACCGCACCCCATCCAAGGCATCGGCGCGGGCTTCATCCCGAAAATCCTCCGCACCGAGGTGCTCGACGGCGTCATCCAGATTCCCGAGGAGGAGGCCTTCGACTTCACGCGGCGGGCCGCGAAGGAGGAGGGCATCTTCCTCGGCCTCTCCTCGGGCGCGTCGCTCGCGGCCGTGCAGCGCAAGCTGGCGGAGGTACCGGACGGCAGCCGCGTGCTGACGTTCAACTACGACACGGGCGAGCGGTACCTCTCCATCGAGAACCTGTTCGCTTGACGTCGCGGAGCCCCGTGCGCCCGGGAGCCCTCCCGGGCGCTACTTCCTCGGCCGCATGCGGAACGCCACGAACGAGGCCACGTCGTGGAAGGCGAAGTACGGGTTCTTCTTCCGCACCTCGGCCATGGACGTCACCGGCACGTCCGCGTAGTCGTGCCCCGGCCACAGCTTCGCGGTGTCCGGCACCTTCAACAGCACCTGGGACAGCGAGCGGTACATCTCCTCCGGGTTGCCGCCGTTCATGTCACACCGGCCGCAGCCGTTGATGAACACCGTGTCCCCGGACACCAGCGCGTCCCCCGCCAGCAGGCAGTGGGAGCCCGGCGTGTGCCCCGGCGTGTGCAGCGCATGGAAGTCCTCCGTCCCCACCTTCACCACGTCCCCCGGCCCCACCGGACGCAGCGCGTCACCCAATTCGCGCAGCTCGGCGGAGAACTGGACCTCCTCGCGCTGCACGTACACCGGCACGTCGTGCCGGGAGAGCAGGTCCGGCAGCCCGTTGATGTGGTCGAAGTGACAGTGCGAGACGAAGGCGCCGACGAGCCGCTTCCCCTCCTCCTTCACCGTCCGCTCAATCGCCTCCACGTCCCACGCCGGGTCCACCACCAGCACCTCGTCCGACCTGGCCGGCCCCACCAGGTAGACGAAGTTGTCCATGGGCCCCAGCTTGAGCTGCCGCACGTACGGATTGCGCATCGCGTTCCTCCTCCACCCGCCCACTCTAACGTCGGGACTTGAAGCCGCGGGCCGCTTCCCACTTGAATACGCCCTCCGGCTCCCGAGGAGGTTCGTCCCGTGAAGCGTCCGCTGCCGCTGCTCGTCTGCACGCTGCTCGCCAGCACCAGCTTCGCCGCGAAGGAGAAGCCGACCTTCCGCTACACCGCCCCGCCGGGGGGCGAGCGGCCCGTCATCGTCGACGCCACCGTGGGCCCCCAGGGCAGCGACTTCGCCATGCGCCTGCGCTTCGACCGCGAGCCCTGGGGCGAGGGCTGCAAGAGCCGCTGCGCCAACGCCACCCTCCTCCTGGACACCGACTCCAGCAAGCAGACGGGCCTGCACCTGACGCAGGACGGCCCCGCCAATGGCGCCGACGTGGCCATCGTCGTCCAGGGCGTGCGCGAGGCCGCCAACGAAGACGGCTCGCCCCCGGAGACCCGGCTGCGCGTGAAGGTCCGCCTGCTCGCCAATGACGCGCGCTCCGCGGATGACGGCGAGCTGCTCGCCGAGCTCAACCACCGCCAGGACACCGAGCGGCTCCACGTGGACGAGAACACCGTCTACCTCCTCGTGGACGCCACCAGCCCGGCGATTCCCTCCGCCCGCAAGGTGCGCGTCGTGTACCAGCCGCCGGGGGCCAAGCCCGTCCAGGCCACCATCCCCGGGATGATCGGCGGCGCCGGCGGCCGGGGCGTCCGCATCTTCAAGGACGGCAGCTGGGGCAAGGCCCGCAACGCGGACCCCCGCAAGCCCAAGCCGCCCGCCTCCCCTACCGGTGACAACGGATAGGTCGCCTTCCGGCGACCACGGCCAGGTCGCCTTCCGGCGACCCCGGCCAGGTCGCCTCCCGGTGACCACGGGTAGTCCGGTACCCCCCACACCCACCGTCCCGTCCCCACAGCAACCAGTCAGCCCCACAACCTCGGAATTTCGCGGGGTTGGCGGTGGGTTCTACTGGAGCACAGGACTATACGGACGTATAGGTGGGCGCACCCGGAGCATGCGCAACCCCCCGAATTCGTTCCAAATGTCAGGGGGCCATGGTAGTCCCGCCGCCCTGTTACATACCTCCGGACCCGGAAGTGAGGAGTGCGCGGGTCGCGCGCCGCGTTCGGGTACGAGGCGTTCTCACCTGGATTGATGACCATGCTCGCAGAAGCCGATTCGAAGACGCGAAAGAAGCAGGGGGCCGGGGGTGGCGGCGGTGGTGGGGGCTCCGCGGCTGGCGCCGGTGGCGGCGGTGGAGAGAACTCCGTCCCGGCCTCGCTGGCTGACGAGGCGCGTCGCCGGTACATCAACTACGCCCTCTCCGTCATCACCTCGCGCGCCCTGCCGGACGTGCGGGACGGCCTCAAGCCGGTGCAGCGCCGCATCCTCTTCGGCATGTACCACGACCACCACCTCACCCATGACGCGAAGTACCAGAAGTCCGCGAAGGTGGTGGGCAGCGTCATGGGCCAGTACCACCCGCACGGCGACGCCTCCATCTACGAGGCCCTCGTGCGCATGGCCCAGGACTTCTCCCTGCGCTACCCGCTGGTGGACGGCCACGGCAACTTCGGCTCCATGGACGGCGATGGCGCCGCGGCCATGCGCTACACCGAGTGCCGCCTGGCGGCCCTCGCCAGCGAGCTGCTCAAGGAGCTGGGCCGCAAGACGGTGGCCTTCCGGCCCACCTATGACGGCTCGCTCCAGGAGCCCGTCGTCATCCCCGCGCGCGTGCCGCAGTTGTTGATGAACGGCACCACCGGCATCGCCGTGGGCATGGCCACCAACATCCCGCCGCACCACCTGGGCGAGCTGGTGGACGCGCTGGTGGCGCTCATCGAAGACCCGAAGCTCGTCACCAAGGACCTGCTCAAGTGGGTCAAGGGGCCGGACTTCCCCACGGGCGCGCAGGTGCTCAACAGCAAGCCCGAGCTGCGGGAAATCTACGAGACGGGCCAGGGCAGCATCCGCATCCGCGGCGAGTACAAGCTGGAGGACCTGAAGCGCGGCGGCCAGCAGATTGTCGTCACCTCCATCCCCTACACGGTGAACAAGTCCACCCTGGTGGCCAAGATTGGCGACCTGGTGCGCGAGCGGAAGATGCCGCTCATCACCGACGTGCGCGACGAGTCCACCAAGGACGTGCGCATCGTCCTGGAGCTGAAGAAGGACGCCAACCCCGAGCTGGTGATGGCGTACCTCTACAAGCAGACGCCGCTGCAGACGAACTTCGGCGTCAACATGACGTGCCTCGTCCCCAACAAGGACAACCCCGAGGTCTGCACCCCGGAGCGCCTGGACCTCAAGTCCATCCTCCAGTACTTCCTCGACTTCCGCTTCGACGTCGTCACCAAGCGCTTCCAGCACGAGCTGGGCGAGCTGCAGCGGCGCGTCCACATCCTCGAGGGCTTCGAGAAGGTCTACGACGCGCTCGACGAGATGATCAAAATCATCCGCGCGTCCGAGGGGAAGCAGGACGCGGCGAAGAAGCTCATCGCCCGCTTCAAGCTGGACGAGCTCCAGGTGGACGCCATCCTGGAGATGAAGCTCTACAAGCTGGCCCGCCTCGAGATCCTCGTCGTGGAGAAGGAGCTCAAGGAGAAGCGCGCGGAGATCAAGCGCATCGAGACCATCCTCCGGGACAAGAAGAAGGTCTGGGCCACCGTCAAGGACGAGCTGACAGAGCTGAAGACGCTGTACGGCGACAAGCGCCGCACCCGCATCGGCGGCGCGGGCTCCGAGGAGATGGAGTTCAGCGAGGAGGCCCTCATCGCGGACGAGGACGCGCACGTGGTCCTCACGCGCGACGGCTGGCTCAAGCGCATGCGCGAGGTGAAGGACCCCTCCTCCACCCGCCTGCGCGAGGGCGACGCCGTCATGACGGTGCTGGCCGGCAGCCTCAAGGCCAACCTGGTGCTGTTCAGCAACTTCGGCACCGCGTACGTCACCCGCTTCAACGACGTGCCCGCCTCCTCGGGCTATGGCGAGCCGGTGCAGAAGTTCTTCAAGTTCGACGACGGCGAGCGCGTCGTGGCCGCCCTGTCGTTGGACACGCGGCTGCCCCGCACCGAGAAGCTGATTGGCGTGACGAAGCACGGCCTGGGCATGCGCTTCCTGCTGGAGCCGCACCTGGAGGCGTCCACGCGCGCCGGCCGCCGCTACGCGAAGACGGGCGAGGGCGACGAAATCATCGGCGTGCAGCCGGTGGGTGAGAAGGACCTGCTCGCGGTGCTCACCCGGAAGACTCATGCACTGGTGTGCAAGGTGGCTGAGGTGAACGAGCTGGCGGGGCCCGGCAAGGGCGTCACCGTCATCAAGGTGGAAGAGGGCGACGGCGTGGTGGACTTCCTCGTCGCCCCGCCGAGCCAGAAGGACGCGAAGCTCGAGTTCGAGACGCAGAAGGGCCGCCAGTTGCACCTGTCCCCGGCGAAGTACGAGGTGACGGGCCGCGGCGGCAAGGGCCGCGAGATGTCCAAGCGCGACGCGGTGGAGAAGGTGGCCAGGCCCATCGCCTTCATCCAGTTGCCCGAGAAGAAGGACTAGTCAGAGGAAGCCATGGCGACGAAGAAGGAAAGCTACACAGGCGCCGACATCCAGGTCCTCGAGGGCCTGGAGCCCGTGCGCAAGCGCCCCGCGATGTACATCGGCGGCACCGACAGCACCGGCTATCACCACCTGCTGTGGGAAATCCTCGACAACTCGGTGGACGAGGTCATCAACGGCTTCGCGACCACCGTGGAAGTGACGCTCCACAAGGACGGCCGCAGCATCACCGTGGTGGACAACGGGCGCGGCATCCCCGTGGACATCATGCCCAAGTACAAGAAGCCGGCCGTGGAGGTCATCCTCACGACGCTTCACTCGGGCGGCAAGTTCGAGCAGGGCAACTACGTCCACTCGGGCGGTCTGCACGGCGTGGGCAGCTCGGTGGTCAATGCGCTCTCGCGCAAGCTCGTCGTGGAGATCAAGCTCGACGGCAAGAAGCACGTGCAGAACTACGCGCGCGGCCGGGCCACCACCCCGCTGAAGGTGGACGGCCCCTGCCGCGGCACGGGCACGTCCGTCACCTTCGAGCCGGACCCGGAGATTTTCGGCGAGAAGCTGAAGTTCGACCCGGAGACGGTGCGCGAGCGGCTGGAGGCCAAGAGCTACCTGCACAAGGGCATGACCGTCATCTGGAAGGACGACACGGCCCACCCGCACACGCACGTGACGTACAAGCACGACGGCGGCATCGCCGAGTACCTCACCAAGGTGGTGGCGGAGCGGCAGAAGCCGATGGTGCCTCCGGGCAGCGCGACGTTCTACCACTCGCGTGACAACGGGGTGCGGCTGGAGGCCTCGCTGGCGTGGACGGAGGCCACGGACGAGCACATCCGCTCGTACGTCAACGGCATCCCCACCAACCTGGGCGGTACGCACGAAGGCGGCCTGCGCGGCGCCGTCGTGAAGGCGGTGCGCAACTACATCGAGACGCACAACCTGACGCCCAAGGGCGTGACGCTCACCGCGGAGGACATCCGCGAGGGCATGGTGGCCATCCTCTCCACCTACGTGGTGGAGCCCCAGTTCCAGGGCCAGACGAAGGGCCGCCTCAACAACCCCGAAGTCACGGCCCAGGTGGACGGCGTGCTCCGTCCGGCGCTGGAGAAGTGGCTCAACGACAACAAGTCCATCGCCGAGGCGGTGGTGGCCCGCATCATCCTCGCCGCCCGCGCGCGCGAGGCCAGCCGGGCGGCGTCCCAGGCCATCAGCCGGAAGACGGCCGTCAGCCACCGGCTCAACCTGCCGGGCAAGCTGGCGGACTGCTCCTCGACCGACCCGGGGCTGAGCGAGCTGTTCATCGTGGAAGGTGACTCCGCAGGCGGCTCCGCGAAGCAGGGCCGCGACAGGCGCACCCAGGCCATCCTCCCGCTGCGCGGCAAGGTGCTCAACGCGGAGCAGGCGTCCACCGACAAGGTGACGACGAACAAGGAGCTGCAGGACATCGTCTCCGCGCTGGGCTGCGGCATCGGCACGGACTTCGACATCACCAAGCTCCGCTACGGCCGCGTCTTCCTGCTGATGGACGCGGACAGCGACGGCCACCACATCGCCACGCTGCTGCTCACCTTCTTCTACCGGCACCTGCGCCCGCTGATCGAGAGCGGCACCATCCACATCGCCCAGCCGCCCCTGTACCGGGTGGACATCGGCAAGGAGACGTACTGGGCGCTGGACGAGCCCGACCGGGATCGCATCATCCGGGAGAAGACCAAGGGCAACGCGAAGCCGAACATCATGCGCTTCAAGGGCCTGGGTGAGATGACGCCGGACGAGCTGAAGGAGACGACGCTCGACCCGAAGAACCGGATGAGCCTGCGCGTCACCATCGACAACCCGCTGGACACGGACCGCCTCATCAACGACCTGATGGGTAAGGACGTGAGCGCCCGCTTCAGGTTCATCATGGAGCGCGCCAGCGAGGTCCAGGACCTGGACGTCTAGCCGTCCAGTCTGCCTGGAAACGCGGCCCGCGCCCCTGGTGGCGCGGGTCGTTCCCCACCCTACAGGGCCGGCGGCCCGGGGCTCGGAAGGGCCATGGGGACGGTCCGGGACTTGTGAGGAAGCCCCCCTGCTCGGCTAGGCTCCGGCGCCGTGAACACGTTCCGCCGACTCGCCCTGCTTTTCGCGCTGCTCCTGGCCGTCCTCCCCGCGCACGCACAGACCACCCGGAAGAAGGCCAGCAAGAAGAAGCCGGCCGTCACCAAGGTGGTGAAGAAGAAGAAGGCACCTTCCAAGAAGAAGAAGGTGCCCGCCGCCGAGGAGAGCGAGACGGCGGAGACCGGGGAAGTGGCGCCGACCGAGCCCATGGTCTTCGGTGATCCCGACGAGAAGCCCGCCACGCCCGCGGAGCACGAGACGCCGGTGACGCCGCTGGAGAAGCCGGCGACGCCCGCGGTGGCCACCCCGGCGAAGCCGGAGCCCACGCCCGCCGTGGTGAAGCCCGTCCTGGAGAAGCCGGCCCTGCTGACGGCCTCCGGCCCGGTGGCGCTGTTCGCCGTGGCGCGCACGCCCGCGGCGGCTGACGCGGCGGCGAAGCTGGAGGGCGAGCTGCTGCGCCACCTGGGCACCGGCGTGGAGCTGGTGGACCTGGGGGCGGCCTTCCCGCCGCCGGAGCCCGTGTCGCTGACGAAGGCGGACACCCTCTTCGAGGAGGGCCGCACCGCCTACGACAACCTGGACCCCGAGGCCGCGGAGGCGAAGTTCAAGGCGGCGGCGGAGGCCTACACGCAGGCCCCGGCGGAGCTGAGCACGGAGCGGCTGGCGCAGGCCTACATCTTCCTGGGCGCCTCGCGGCAGCTCAACGGGGACATGATGGGCGCCAAGGAGGCCTTCACCCACGCCGCGGTGGCCGAGCCCACCGCCCGTCCGGACAGCGCCCTCTTCAGCCAGGAAGTGCAGAAGGCCTACGACGAGGCCCGCACCGCCGTGAGGGGACTGCCCTCGGGCACGCTGGCGGTGGACTCGCAGCCGGCCGGCGCCGAGGTGCGGGTGCGCGGCCAGAAGCTGGGCGTCACGCCGATGAGGGCCGTGGAGGTGCCCGCCGGCCAGCACCCCGTGGTGGTACAGCTGCCCGGCTACGCGGCCTACTCCACCTACGCGGAGGTGAAGTCCTCCGCGCCCACCGCGCTGAAGGCGAAGCTGGAGCCCGCGCCGGGCCTGGCCGCCGTGCGTGACGCCGCCGCCAAGGCCGCGTCCGAGCAGGCCTTCGACCAGGACGTCGTCCCCGCCGAGGCGCGCGCGATTGGCGAGCGGCTGGGCGCCCGCTACGTGGTGCTGGCCGCGGTGTCCCGCGACAAGAAGGGCCGCGCCGAGGCGGAGCTGCAGGCGTGGGACTTGAAGTCCAAGGCGCGGCTGCGCGGCGTGGAAATCGAGCTGGCGTCGCGCGAGGGGAAGCACGGCCCGACCGCCGCGGCGGACCAGGTGCGCGACTTCGTCAACGGCGCCCTGGCGCCCCGCGTCTCCGAGCGCGGCGGCGGCCTGGACACCTCGTTCCTGAAGCGGCCCGCGTTCTGGGCCGTGGTGGGCGGCGTGGCGGCGGTGACGGCGGGCGCCGTGTTCGTGGCCACCCAGGACAAGGGCAGCGGCTGGAACCCCGTGTCCGGCGGCGTCGGTTTCTGAGGCGCAGGGATTGAATGAATGGCGGGCGGCTCGCGTCGCCCGTTTCGAGGTACCCCATGAAAGCCCTTGTCCTCGCCCTCCTCCCCGCGCTGGCCCTGGCAGCCCCGCCTCCGGCGCGGACCGTCACCAGCCTCGTCGTGCCCATGGACCCGGCCTCCGAGTCCGCGAGCGTGCGGATGGAGGGCTACATGAATGACGCCCTCGGCAACTTCGCGAGCTTCACCGTGCGCAAGCCCGAGGAGCTGTTCGGGATGCCGGAGGACACGGCGGCCAAGGCGTCCCTGGACAGGGCGCGCAAGGGCCTGTCGGAGAGCGTCGCCGCCTTCGACAAGAAGGAGTACGAGGAGGCGGAGAAGAAGGTCCGCGGCACCCTCAAGGAGCTGGAGTCCGCGGCCGGGGCCATGCGCGGCTGCTCGCCCCTGTGTGAGTCGCTGGCCCTCTACGGCGCGCTGCTGCACCTGCGCGGCGACGTGGAGGAGGCGAAGCTGGCGCTGATGGATTTGATTGCCCTCAACCCCACCTTCGAGCTGAACCCCAAGCGCTTCGGCCGGGACTACCTCGCCCTGCGCGTGCAGGTGGCCACCAGCCGCACCTCACAGCTGCGCGGCGGCGCCACGGTGAAGTCGCGGCCCGCGGGCGCGCGGGTGTACCTGGACGGGGAGATGGTGGGCTACACGCCGACGACGCTGTCCACGCTGCCTATCGGCAAGCACCTCTTGCGGCTGGAGCGCCCCGGCTTCCGCCAGCACGGGCAGCTCCTGGAGGTGACGCCGGACGACGTGGAGGTGAGCGCGGTCCTGGTGCCCACGCCCGCGTACAAGGCCTATGACGTGCAGCTGGACCGCGTGGCCGGCGAGGTGATTCGCGGCGCGTCGAAGGCCTCCGGGGTGACGGCCATGGGCCAGTCGCTGGGGCTGGATCGCGCCATGGTGGGCACGCTGAAGGCGCTGGAGGACGGCTCGGAGCTGTCGCTGAGCTACTACGACATCAAGAGCGGCAAGCGGGTTGGCGGCCGGCGCGTGGTGCTGCAGGGCGACGAGTTCGGCCAGCTGAAGAACGAGCTGGAGCGCATGGTGAACCAGCTGGTGAACACGAGCGGCGAGGAGAAGGTGTCGCGCAGCTCGGACCCGCTGGACAACCGCGGCGGCACCGAGGACTGGAGCGCCGAGGACCGCGGCGGCAAGACGAAGGCCTCGGAGAAGAAGAAGAAAGGCGACGACCCGCTGGACGGGGTGTCCGGAACCGAGGATTGGTGACGCGCGGCGCTTGTCCCGGGGCGCTCGGCGCCTAGAGTCCCGGGGCGTATGCGCCTGCTTGCCCTCCTGCTGCTCCCCTCCCTCGCGGCCGCCCAGACGGGCGCCATCGACAGCGCCCCCCTCCCCTCCCGGGGTGTGACGCTGCCGCCCACCGGCGCGGCGCTGGTGGACGAGGCCACCGCCCTCTCCCTCAACCCCGCCGGCCTCGGCTACGTCGGGGGCAGCCAGCTGTTCTACCTGCACGAGCGCAACCTCGTGCGGGACGGCGTGGGCGACGGCGTCTTCCTGGCCTCGCGCTTCCTGGGGCTGGGCGCGGGCCTCTCCATGGAGTGGGTGCGCGGCCGCGCGGAGCCGGACTACCGCAAGACGTCGCTGGGCCTGTCGGTGGGCTCGCGCACGCTGCAGCTGGGCGGCTCGTGGCACACCTTCAGCTCGGACGACGGCGACCTCGATGCGTTGTCCAGCTTCGACCTGGGCCTCACCGCGCGGCCGGCGCGCGCGCTGTCGCTGGCGGCGGTGGTGCGCGACCTCAACGCCCCCGAGGAGGGCCGCTTCGAGCTGAAGCGCCAGTACAACCTGGGCCTGGGCGTGCGGCCGCTGGACGAGCGCTACACGCTGGGCGTGGACTGGCTCTTCTCCGAAGGGGCCTTCCGCCAGGGGCAGGCCACGTACACGCTCAACGCGGAGGTGATTCCGGGCCTGCGCCTGGGCGCGGGCGTGTCCCACGGCTTCGTCAGCGGCGCGCCGCTGGCGCTCCAGGTGGCGGCCACGGTGGACACGTCCGGCCTCGGCCTCACGTACGCGGTGGGCGGCACGGAGGACGGGACGGACCACGTGCTGGCGCTGCGGCTGTCCAGCGAGAGCTACCGCTCGCTGCGTCCGCCCGGCGGCGTGGTGGCGATGGTGGACGTCAACGACATGCTGGCCGGCGGCAACAACCCGCTGCTCGCGCTGCTGGGGGCGAGCGGCACGGACCCGTACCTGGAACTGGCGCGGTGGCTGGACCTGGCGGCGAAGGACGAGCGGCTGAGCGGCGTGGTGCTGAAGATGGAGGGGCTGCCCGGCGTCAACTGGGGCAAGGCGGAGGAGCTGCGCCAGGCGGTGCTGCGGCTGCGCGCTTCGGGCAAGCGGGTGATGGCGGTGCTGCTGTCGGCGGACGACGAGGGCTACTTCGTGGCCTCGGCGGCGGACCGCGTCTACGCGGTGCCTGAGGCGATGCTGCCCATCAACGGGCTGGTGGTGCACCTCAACACCATTGGCGGGACGTTCCAGAAGCTGGGCGTGCACTGGGACGTGGCGCGCGTGGGCAAGTACAAGTCGGCCACGGAGCAGCTCGCCAACACCGAGCCCAGCGCGGAGTGGCGCGAGCAGGTGAACGCGTACCTGGACACGCAGTCGGCCTGGTACGAGAAGGGCGTGGCGGAGTCTCGCAAGCAGCCGCCCGAGCGGCTGCGGGAGCTGTGGGCCGCGGGGCTCGCCACGGCGAAGAGGGCCCACGAGCTGGGCTTCCTCGACGGCGTCATCCTCCCCACCGAGCTGGACGCGAAGGTGAAGGAGCTGGTGCCGGGTGGCCGCTTCAGCACCACCTACGCGCCCAGGGACGAGCGCGAGGGGCGCTGGGGCCGCCGGCGCCGCATCGCCGTGGTGCCGGTGCTGGGCACCATCTCCGGGGGCCGCAGCCGCGAGGACCCGCTGGGCTTCAGCCAGATTGCCGGCGCGGAGACGGTGGTGCGGGCGCTGGAGCGCGCGCAGGCGGACGCGTCCGTGGTGGGCATCGTGGTGCGCGTGGACTCGGGCGGCGGGGACGTGCTGGCCTCGCACCTGATGTACCAGGCGGTGCTGGAGGCGGCGAAGCACAAGCCCGTCATCGCCTCCATGGGCGACTTCGCCGCGTCCGGCGGCTACTACACGGCCATGGGCGCCACCGAGGTGCTCGCCCTCGCCCCCACGATTACCGGCAGCATCGGCGTCTACTACGTCAAGCCCGCCCTCCAGGGGCTGCTGGGCGGGATGCTCGGCGTCAGCCAGGAGAACATCACCCGCGCCCCGCTCGCGGACATGTTCGACACGTGGGAGCCGTGGACGCCGGAGGAGCAGACGGCGGCGCAGGCGTGGGTGGATGCCTCGTACGACATCTTCATCACCGAGGTGGCCGCGCGGCGGAAGCTGGACAAGGCGAAGGTGGACGAGCTCGCGCGGGGCCGCGTGTGGAGCGGGCAGGATGCGCTGGCGCGCGGGCTGGTGGACCGGCTGGGCGGCCTGCCCGAGGCGGTGGACGCCGCGCGGAAGCGGGCCGGCGTGCCCGCGGACGAGGACGTGGACGTCGTCGTCATGGGCGAGGCGCGGGGCTTCTTCTCCGGGCTGGGCGGGGAGCCGGGCGTGCGGGCGGCGCTCGCCCTCCTGCCCGAGCCGCCTCCCGCCATTCCCGAGCCGCTCCGGATGCTGGCGCGCTCCGCGGGGCTGAATCTGGAGCTGCTCCAGCCGGGGATGAAGGCGATGATGCCCTTCACCCTCACGGTGGAGTGAGGTCGGCCGCAGAACACCGGAGTGAAGCGGGGGCGAAAAAAGCGGCGGCGCCGCCCCCGGCCTCTGTTAGTGTTACCCATGCACCCCGGACGGCCTCGGGCCGCCAGGGTGCTTCAGGGACCGGCGGTTCGGCCTGCTCGTCTCAAGGCCCCGCGTCCGGCTCCCTGTCCCACAGCCTGAGTCACCCTGCGTCTCCGCCTCCTCCGGGATGGCCTGCATGGGACGCGCGCCGTCTGGAAACCCCATGAGCGAAAACCCCGATAACAGCGACCCCCGAGATGCCTCCCCGATGCCCGTGGCCGCCCGCCCGGCGCCTCCTCCCGACGCGGATGACGACGGCGGCGACGACGGTGACGACGAGGGTCCCGACGATGGCGATGCCGCGGGCGCGGGTGGCCCATCCCAGGGAGGCGCCCCCGGGCAGCCCGGCCAGGCAGGCGGCCGCCGCCGCCGCCGTCGCCGCCGCCGTCGTGGCGCACAGGTCCTCTTCACCCCGGACGGTCAGGCCTACCGGATGCAGCCCGGCGCGGACGGGCAGCAGGTCCAGGTCTTCCTGACGCCGCAGGAGCTGGAGCAGTACCGCCAGCGCCAGGCGCAGCAGCAGCAACCGCCGCAGGGCCAGGGCGCCCCGCAGCCCCAGCAGCATCAGCAGCACCACCCGCAGCGGCAGCAGCACGGCGGCGGGCACCAGCGTGAGGTCGCGCAGCAGCCCAACCTGGCGCCGGTGGAGGGCGTGCTGGACACGGAGGCCAAGGGCCCCAACGCCTTCCTGCGGCAGCTCAAGCGCAACCTGCTGGCGGCGCCGGATGACCCGGAGCTGCCGAAGAACCTGGTGCAGAAGCTGAAGCTGCGCAATGGCCAGTACCTCACGGCCTTCGCGCAGATGCGCGGCAACAAGGGCGTCATCCAGAAGGTGGACACCGTGGACGGCCTGCCGCTGGAAGGCGTCCCGCGGCTGCCGCACTTCGCGGACCTGACGTCGGTGGACCCCACCGAGCGGCTCAAGCTGGAGAACGGCCACAAGGAGCTGGTGACGCGGGTGCTGGACCTGATTGCCCCCATCGGCAAGGGTCAGCGCGCGCTCATCGTCGCCCCGCCGAAGACGGGCAAGACCATCATGCTCCAGCGCATCGCCCAGGCGGTGCTCGCCAACCACCCCGAGTGTCACGTCATGGTGGTGCTCATCGACGAGCGTCCCGAGGAAGTGACGGACATGCGCCGGGGCATCAAGGCCGAGGTGCTGGCCTCCAGCTCGGACCGGCCCACGGTGGACCACCTCAAGGTGGCGGAGCTGGCCCTGGAGCGCGCCCGCCGGCTGGTGGAGACCGGCAAGGACGTGGTCATCCTGCTCGACTCGATTACCCGTCTGGCGCGTGCCTTCAACAAGGAGATCGACAACTCCGGCCGCACCATGTCCGGCGGCGTGGACAGCCGCGCGCTGGAGCGCCCCAAGCGCATCTTCGGCGCCGCGCGCGCGACGGAGGAGGCCGGCTCGCTGACCATCATCGGCACGGCGCTCATCGACACCGGCAGCCGCATGGACGAGGTCATCTTCGAGGAGTTCAAGGGCACCGGTAACTCGGAAGTCACCCTGGACCGCCTGCTCGCGGAGAAGCGCGTCTTCCCGGCCGTCAACATCGCCCAGTCCGGCACCCGCAAGGAGGAGAAGCTCTTCACCCTGCGCGAGTACGAGAAGGTGAAGAAGCTGCGGCAGATGCTCCACTCGGTGAAGCCGGTGGAGGCGATGGAGGCGCTCGTCAAGCGGCTGTCGCGCTACACGTACAACGACGAGTTCCTCGACGAGCTCTAGTCGTCCTCTCAGGGGGTGGTGTGGCGGGCCCGGGTTTGCGTAAGGTGGCGGCATGATTCAGGGCTCGGGCCGCTGTCACTACCACCCGGAGCGCGCCGGCCTCGGCGTCTGCGTGGAGTGCCGGCGCGTCATCTGCCGGGAGTGCACCACCCAGTTCGAGGGCATCAACCGCTGCGCGAGCTGCCTGGAGAAGCGCCTCAAGGCGCTGGAAGGTCCGGGCGAGCGGCGCGAGTGGACGGTGGGAAACGTGGTGCTGGGACTGGTGGGGATGGCGCTCGTCTGGGGTGCCATCCTCCTGGTGGCCCAGGCGGCGGCGAGCTAGCGCATGGCCGTCTCCGCACTCGAGCTGCGCCCCCGGGGCGCGGTGGCCTTGATGGACGCGGCGCTGCGCCTGTGCGCGCGCAACACGGGCGTCTGGGCCCTCACCCTGCCCGGCGGTGCGGCCGTCGTCGCCGCGGTGCTGTACCTGGCCGAGGCGGTGCGCATGGGCCGGCCGCTCGCCCTGCCCTCGCTGGCGCTCACCCTGGCGTGGTTCCTCCGCGGGCTGTGCCAGGGCGCGGCCTGCCACTACACGCAGGAGGTGCTGCTGGGCGCGAAGGCCGAGCCCGCCGCGTGGGCGTCGATGCGGGCCGCGCTGGGCCGCGCGCCCGGCCTCTTCATCGCGGTGGCGTACCTCTTCGTCTTCAACACGGTGGTGATGACGCTGACGCTGGGCATCGGCTTCTTCGTGCTGGCCGCGCAGAGCGTGGGCTACGCGACGATGATGCAGGGCAAAGGCAGCCCGCTGAAGCTGTATGGCCTGTGCTCGCGGCTGTTGGGCCCGGCGCGCGGCACCGCCATGATGGTGCGCGTCCTCATGGGCGTGCAGCTCCTGGCCTTCTTCAACCTGCACATCGCCGCCAACTTCGCGCTGTTCCTGGGCCGCAAGCTGGTGGGCATCGACCTGACGTTCGCCGAGCGCTTCGCCTCGCTGGACACACCGCCGTGGCTGCTGTTCCTCGCGGCCACGACGTTCGCCCTCTTCGAGCCGGTGCGCGCCGCCGCGGCCACGCTGCTGCTGGTGGACGGGCGCGTGCGGCAGGAGGGGCTGGATTTGCTCGCCGCCGTGCAGCAGCTCCCCGCGAGGAACACGGGCCGGAGCCTGGGCTCCCGCAGCGCGGCGGTGCTGGCGGCGGTGCTCGGCGCGGGGCTCATGCTGACGGGAAGTCCGGCGTGGGCGGAGAAGGCCCCCGAGCGCCCCATCACCTCCCCGCGTGACGCCGTGACACGGCTGGGCGCGATGGCGGAGGCCTGCGAGACCCGCGGCCCGTCGGAGGACGCGCGCTTCGAGTCACTGGGCGCGCTGGGGCCATCCGAGACGGGCAAGCTGGAGCGGCTGGTGCGCACCGTGGAGCGCCAGGCCTGGGACGAGGAGGACTGCGACACCGCCATGGCCTCGCTGGAGCAGGGACTCTCGCAGGCCACGGGGACGCTCGAAGCCCAGACGCGCGCGGATGCGCGGGTGGCGTCGGCGCGGGCGAAGGACATCCTCGCGCGGCCGGAATTCGCGGTGGCGCCGCCGAAGGCGGAGAAGGACGCCGCGGAGGAAGCCGTGCCCCCGGAGTCTCCGGGCTGGTGGCGGCGGTTCATCGACTGGCTGGGCGAGTTCCTCAAGAAGCTCTTCGAGCGGGAGCCCGCGCCCCCGCCGCCGAGGGAGGCCCCGCAGCTGGTCAGCGGCACCGCCGTGGCCAACGTGCTCGCCATCGTGCTGGTGACGCTGGCGGTAGCGGTGCTGGGCGGGCTGCTCATCATGTTCCTGAACAAGGGGAAGAAGCACGCGGACGGGGCCGGGCTGGAGGTGTCCACGGTGGACGCCGCGGCGCTGGCGGGTGACCCGGCGCATGCGCTGTCCCGTCCGCCCGAAGGCTGGGCGCACCTGGCCGACGAATTGGCCGCCCGGGGCGAGTACCGCGAGGCGGTGCGCAGCCTCTACCTGGCGCTGCTGTCCCGGCTGCACCGCGACGGGGCCATCCTCTACGACGTGACGCTGAGCAACTGGGACTACCTGCGCCAGTTCCGGGGCCGCTCGGAGTTGAAGCCGCCCTTCCGCGAGCTCACGCGCCGCTTCGACTTCGCCTGGTACGGCAACGTGCCGGTGGGCGCGGAGGGCTACCGCGAGTTCCGCACCCTCACCCAGCCGCTGCTGGCCACGCCCGCGCCGACGGAGGCCGCCGGTGCGTGACCGCTTCCCGCTGATGGTGGTGGGCGGCCTCGTGCTCACCGTCGTGCTCGGCGCCTTCCTCGTGAAGAGCGCCCAGCGCGGCGAGTTCGCCGACACGCTGTCCACCTACCGCGCCCAGGAGGACGGCGCGCGCGCCCTCTTCCTGCTCGCCCAGGAGAGCGGCCTGCCCGTGGTCCGCCGCATGTCGGACCTGCGCATCGTCACCGGGCAATTCACGCCCGTGCTGCTGGCGGTGGAGGTGGAGGGCGCGTACGAGCAGGACCCGGACCAGACACAGCTCGCCGCCGAGCCCGACGCGGGCCTGGCGGACGAGGACGTCCCCCGCACCGGCTTCAACGCCTTCCGCGCCGCCGCGCTCGACGACACCGAACACGAGAAGCTGCTGGAGCACGTGAAGGCGGGCGGCACGCTGGTGTACGTGCCCTGGGGCTCGCGCGAGAACCCGCTGCTGGACGCGCTGTCGGTGAAGCTCACCAAGGCGGACACCACGCTGCCCATGCGCACGCTGGTGCCGCCACTGCCCACGCCGTACACGCTGGGCGTGGAGCGCGTGGAGGCCAAGGTGCAGGCCTACCTGACGCTGCCTCCCGGCGCGGTGCCGGTGCTGGAAGACGACCGGCTGGGCCAGGTGGTGGCGGCGGTGGTGCCGCACGGTCAGGGCCGGGTGCTGGTGGTGGGCGCGCCGGAGCTGGCGATGAACCGGGCCCTGGCGCGCGCGGACAACGCGCAGTTCTGGCTGAGCGCGCTGGCGGGCCTGGGCCCCGGCCCCTACGAGTTCGACGAGTTCCACCATGGCTTCACCAACGAGCGCTCGGTGGTGGACTTCGCGCGGCGCTACGGCCTGCACTTCGCGGTGGTGCAGTTGCTGCTCGGCGTGGCGCTGTGGTCCGTGTCGCTGCGCCGCTTCGGCCGTCCGCACCCGCCGCCCGAGTCCGTCCGTGTGGGCGCTACCGACGCGCTCTTCGCCATGGGCCGCCTGTACCGCGAGGGCCGGCACCACGCCTTCGCCGCCGGCCTCATCGCGAAGGGGCTCACCCAGGAATTCGCCCTGCATGCGGGCCTGCCCGCGCACTCGCCCGCCGCCTCGGTGGCCGAGGGGCTGCGCGAGCGCGGCCGTGACGATTTGGCCCGGGGACTCCAGGCCGTGGCCGCCGAGGCGGACACGGTGGGCAGCGACTCCGACCTCCAGCAGCTCGCGGCCAATGCGGCCGGGCTGCGTCAACGACTCCACTCCGCCGGCGCGGGCCGGCGCAGCACTCCCGGAACGACATGAACGTCACCGATACCGCCCCCTCCTTCGCCTCCAACGGCAACGCCGTGCAGGCCGCCCACGGCATCCGCGAGGGCGTGCTGCACGAGGTGCGCAAGGCCGTGGTCGGCCAGGACGAGGCCCTCGAGCTGATGCTGTGCGGCCTCATCGCCGGCGGCCACGTGCTGCTGGAGGGCGTGCCCGGCGTGGCGAAGACGCTGATGGCCAAGGCGCTGTCGCGCAGCATCGGCGCGGACTTCAAGCGCATCCAGTTCACCCCGGACCTGATGCCCGCGGACATCCTGGGCACCAGCGTCTTCGACTTGAAGACCCAGTCCTTCGTGCTGGTGAAGGGCCCCATCTTCACGGACCTGCTGCTGGCGGACGAAATCAACCGCGCCCCCGCCAAGACGCAGTCCGCGCTGCTGGAGGCCATGCAGGAGCGCGGCGTGTCGCTGGAGGGCCGCAACCTGGTGCTCTCGCCCCTCTTCACGGTGTTCGCCACGCAGAACCCGGTGGAGTCCGAGGGCACGTACCCGCTGCCCGAGGCACAGCTGGACCGCTTCCTGCTGAAGATTGAAGTGGGCTACCCGGCGCCGGAGGAGGAGGACGCGATTCTCGCCTCGGTGCACCGTGGCTTCGACTCGGGTGACCTGGCGCGCGCGGGTGTCAACGCGGCGGTGGCAAAGGACGGCCTGCTGGCGGCGCGCGCGGCGCTCAACGAGGTGACGGTGGAGCCGCCGGTGCTCGCATACATCCGCAAGCTGGTGGCGGCCACGCGCTCGTCGAGCCGCATCCGCCTGGGGGCGGGCCCGCGCGCGGGCGTGCACCTGCTGCTGGCGGCCAAGGCGCTGGCGGCGCTGCGGGGGCGCGGCTTCGTCACGCCGGACGACGTGCGCTTCCTCGCCGGCCCGGTGCTGAAGCACCGCCTGCTGCTGTCGCCGGACGCGGAGCTGGACGGGGCCACGCCGTCGGACGTGCTGCGCGAGGTGGTGCAGGGGGTGGAGGTCCCGCGTTGATTCCCACCCCGCGCCTCTGGGTGCTGCTGGCGCTGCTGGCGCTGCCGATGATGGCCGCGGGGTTCTTCCCCGGCCTCGGCGGCGCCGTGCTGGTGCTGGACGCGCTGGCACTGGTGCTGGCCGGGGTGGACCTGCTCGCCGCGCGAAGGGTGCGGCTGGAGGTGCGCCGCGTGCTGCCGCAGCGGCTCAACGTCGGCGTGCCCAACAAGGTGGAGCTGCGGCTGGTGCACCGGGGCTCGGGCACGGTGGACGCGCACGTGAAGGACGACGTGCCGGAGTCCTTCACCGCCACGCCCGAGGAGGCGCCGCTCTCCCTGCCGCCGGACAGCGAGGCGCGCTGGGTGTACCGGGTGACGCCCGCGAAGCGCGGCCGCTTCGAGTTCGGTGACGTGCACGTGCGGGTGCGCGGCCCGCTGGGGCTCGTCTTCCACGAGCGAGCGTATCCCTCCGCGACGTCCATCTCCGTGTACCCGGACCTGCGCGGGGCCAGCCGGCTGCTGCTGTCCGGCGCTGCGCTGGACCTGGTGAATCTGGGCCTGCGCAAGCTCCGGCGGGACGGGCGTGGCAGCGAGTTCGCACGACTGCGCGACTATGCGCAGGGCGACAGCGTGCGCGACGTGGACTGGAAGGCCACCGCGCGGCGCGGCCGACCGGTGACGCGCGTGCTGGAGTCGGAGCGCTCGCAGTCCATCCTCATCTGCGTGGACGCGGGCCGCTCGATGGCGGCGCACGTGGACGGCCTCACCAAGCTGGACCACGCCGTCAACGCGGCCCTCTTCCTGGCCTTCGTCGCGGTGCGCAACGGGGACAGGGTGGGGCTGGCCGTCTTCGCGGATGGAGTGAAGGCGTACCTGCCGCCCGCGGCCGGACGCGGGCAGTACCGGAAGATGGTGGACGCGCTCTACTCCACGACTCCGAGCCTCACGTACGTGGACTACCTGGCCCTCTTCAAGGAATTGAACGTCCGCCTCACGCGCCGCAGCCTGCTGTGCGTCTTCACGGACTTCCTCGACGAGGAGCAGGCCTCCACCATGGTGGCTCCGCTGCACCGGCTGGCGCGGCGGCACGTGCCCCTCTGCCTGTCGGTGAAGGACACCGCGCTGCAGAAGCTGCTGCGCACACCGCCGCCGGGACCGGAGGAAGCGTTCCAGCAGGCCGTGGCCTCCGAGCTGCTCACGGACCGCGAGGTGCTGAAGGCCCGGGTGAGTCAGGGCGGCGTGCAGATGATGGACGTGCAGCCGGATGAGTTGAGCCTCGCGGCCGTCAACCGCTACCTGGACATCAAGGCGCGCGGAGTGCTGTAGCGACAGCGCCATGGCCCCGCTCTTCCAGACCGCCGACCTCACCGCCGAGCACGTGGCCGACGCCGACGTGGACCTGTTCCAGCCGCTGCTGGAGCGCTGCGAGGACTTCTTCCAGCGCTGCTACGGAAGGCCCGCGCGGCCCGATGAAGCGAAGCAGATGCCGGGGGAGCGTCCGCCAGGACTGGGCCCGGAGCGCGGACACCTGGTGGCGCTGAAGGACGCGGGCGGCACGCTGGTGGGCATCCTCGAGTCGGTGAGCGACTTCCCCTCACCGGGCGAGTGGTACCTGGGACTGATGCTGCTCGCGCCGGAGGCACGCAGGCACGGGCGCGGCGAGGCCGTCATCCGTGCGTACGAGGACTGGCTGCGAAGCCAGGGAGTCCGGCTGCTGCGGCTCGGTGTGGCCGAGCCCAACCCCGAGGCCCTGCGCTTCTGGACGCGCGTGGGCTTCCGCGAGGAGAAGTGGGTGGGACCGCTGGAGCAGGGACTGCTCACGTACCGCGTGCTCAGGATGTCGAAGCCACTGACGTCAGCGGAAGCCACCCCGTGAAGCGCGTGTCCGGCACGTTGCCGCGAACCCGGTGCAGCCCGCGCTTGAAGAAGGCGTAGATGCGGAAGAAGTACTCCAGGCCGACGCGCTCGAAGGCGCTGAGGGGGCGGGCGCTGCACACCACCTTCGGGTCTCCCTTCCCCTCGTCGATGAAGCCGAGCACCGCCACCACGGGCACGCGCACCCGCTGACCTCTCGGCAGCCGCGCCCCCATCACCACCGCGTCGAGCGGGTCCCCGTCGTCGGACATCAGGCCGGGGATGCTGCCGTAGTTGTACGGGCACGGCAGCGGCGCCACGAAGTCCACCGTCCCGTCCGCGCGCCGCTTCACGAAGGAGAAGCGCGGGCACTCGATGAGGACCTCCGGCTCGGGCGGCAGCGGAGGCAGGGCGAGGCGTTCAGGCACGGGGGCGGTGTATCACGGCGTCGCGGCGGGCTCGCGGGCGCCATCCTCGGCGCTCGCCTTCCCGCCGCGCAGCCAGTCCGACAAGAGGTACGCATACACGCCCGCGCCCACGGTGAGCGCGAAGGACACCTTGAACGCCACCGACAGCTTCGGCGGGTGGATTTGCGAAATCGTCCCCTCGATGAAACCCGCGAGCACGAACAGCGCGAGCGTGCCGAACAGCAGCTTCACCGCCGTCACCGCCTCCTGACGCAGGGCCTGTCCCCTGCGCAGGCCGCGTGGCGCCACCATCCCGCGCGCAATCACCAGGCCCGCCGCGCCCGCGATGCAGATGGCCGTTATCTCCGGGATGCCATGCGGAAGAATCCACGCCCAGAACCAGCCCGCCATGCCCTTCGCCGTGTACACCTGCGCCAGCGCGCCCAGGAACAGGCCGTTGGTGAAGAGCATCACCGCCGTGCCCAGCCCCATCGTGATTCCCAGCGCGAAGGCCAGGAAGGCCACCTGGATGTTGTGCGTGAAGAGGAAGGTGGTGAACTGGGCCTGCTGCCCCGCCGTCATCCCATCCCCCGCCGCCTCGTCCGCGGCGCGCTTCACCGGGTCCATGTTCAGGTGCTCGGCGGGCACCAGGTAGTGCGCGGCATCCGGGTCCACCAGCATTCCCAGGTAGCCGAAGCCCGTGCCCGCCAGCAGCAGCAGCACGGAGGCCACGTACATGCGCCACTCGCGGCGCATCAGCGCGGGGAAGCCCCGGGCCACGAAGCCCCACACGTCGGCGAAGCGCGGGCGGCGCCCCGGGTACGTCAGCGCATACGCCCGGCCCACCAGGTCGTTGAGATAGGCGCTCACGTCCGCCGAGCCGCTGCGCGCGCGCACCCACAGCAAGTCACTGGAGACGGCCCGGTACAGCTTGCCCAGGGAACGGGCCTCCTCGAGGCTCAGCCCGCGAAGGCCGTGGGACTCGGACCTGTCCAGCAGCGCCTCGAGCTTCTCCCAGCGCGGCCGGCGCGATTCGATGAACTCCGCCATCTCCATGGTTGGACACTCTAACCCAGGCGCCGGGGGCCCTCCCTGCCCTCGCGGCGCGGGTTGTGGGAAAACTGAGGCCATGACGTGTCGGATGTCGGTCTCCGTCCTGGGCCTGGTGCTGACCCTGCTCTCGGGGTGCACCACCCTGCGCGCAGTGTGCCCCGCCGAGGGCGGGCGCCCCTGGGTCGAGGTACGCAGCCCCCACTTCAGCGTCCGCACCAACCTGGACGGGGAGACGGCGGAGGAGGCCACGCGGGAGCTGGAGCTGCTCCGGCAGGGCCTGCTCCAGGCGTGGGCCGGCACCTTCGACCCGCCGGGCACGGTGGAGGTCATCGTCCTCGCCAACCACTCCGCGCTGGAGGACTTCACCAACGTCCGCATCGAGGGCTTCTCCGCCACCACCGCGGACGGCCCGGTGCTGGTGCTGGCCGGCAACGCCTACGCCCTCAGCGAGGCCCCCGCCGACGTGGGCACCCAGGCGCACGAGCTGACGCACTACCTCTCCGAGTTCGCCCTGGTGCGCCAGCCGCGCTGGCTGTCCGAGGGGCTCGCCGCCTACCTGGAGTCCATCATCCTGCGGCCGGACAAACACGAGGTCATCCTCGGCGGCCTGCACTCGGGCTTCCTCGCGCACGTCCTGCGCAGCGGCTGGCGCACGCTGGACGAGCTGTGGGAGTGGGACGGCAAGGGGCTGCTCGGCACCGCCGAGTCGCGCAACTACTACGCGTCCTCCTGGCTGTGGGTGCACTTCTTCATCAGCCGGCACCCCGCGCGCTTCGACGAGTTCCAGACGCGGCTCATGAGCGGCGAGGAGCCCCGCCAGGCCTGGGAGGAGTCCTTCCGTGGCGCGGAGGACCTCGCCGGGGAGCTGCACGCCTATGTCCACGGCGGCCGCCACGTCACCTACCCCACCATCACCGCCCCGCTGCCGCCGGTGAAGAGCCCGCTCCAGATGCGCACGCTGGAGCCCGCGGAGGTGCACGCCATCCGCGCCCAGCTCTTCCTCATGACGCCCGGGGCCGCGCCCCCGGAGGAGCGCCTCCATCACGCGGAGCAGGAGATGGCGCAGGCCCTGAAGGAGGACCCGGGCAACGTCGCCGCCACCCTGCTTCGCATCCGCTCCACGGTGGACCCGTCCCGCCGGCTGGGGCTGGCGCAGCAGTTGGTGGAGCGGCACCCGGACAGCGGGCAGGCCTGGGACGCGCTGGCCCAGGCGCTGGACGCGGCGGGCAACACCTCCGAGGAGCAGGAGTCCGCGCGGCTGCGCGCCGTGGAATTGCTGCCCGACAGCGTGAGCGCGCAGAACGGACTGGCCGGCTTCTACGCGCGCACATCGCAGCCGGAGAAGGGGCTGACCGCGGCCCGGCGCGCCGTGGCCCTGGCGCCCGGCAACCCGGCGGTGCTCGACACCTGGTCGACGATTCTCTTCCAGCTCGGCCGCTGCCCGGAGGCGCTGTCCGCGCAGCAGCTCGCGGCGGACACGCTCCACGAGAGCACCCCGGAGCGGCTGCGGCGCACGGTGCACGACACCCTCGCCCGCTACGAGGCCGTGTGCGGCGCCGCGTCCGGCGTCCCGGCCACCGCTCCGGCCGTCCCGACGGCGGCGCCCGGCGTCCCGACGGCCCCGGGCCCCTCGGGGCTCTGAAACGGCGAAGCGCCGGGGGACTCACGGGAGTCCCTCCGGCGCCTCGGGGTGAAGCGAAGGAAGCGGGCGGCCTACTTGACCAGCTTCTCCAGCGGCTTCTTCTCGCTGGACTCCTTGCCCTTCGTCCAGTCCACCACCGGCGTCTGCCAGGCCATGCCCGTCTCGGTGGGCTCGGGGGCGAGTTTCTCGAACTCGAAGCCGTCACCGCCGAAGTAGAGGTACTCGATGGTGGCCACCGAGTACTCCTTCTTCGGGTCCAACGCCTTGCCCTTGGCGTCCTTGAACTTGCCCTTCCCGGCGGGGGTGAAGCCGGCGATGAGCGCGTTGGGGTTGGCGAGCTGCCTGGCCAGGTCCTCGCCCTTGAGCTTCACCACCAGCAGGGTGTTCTCGAAGGGCATCACCGAGTAGATGCTGCCGCGCGTAATCGCGCCGGCCGGCAGGTCACCGCGGATGCCGCCCTTGTTGAGGATGGCGCCGTCCGTGGCGAGCACCTCGCGCACCGCGCCCGCCACCCACTTCGCCATCTGCGGCGAGTTCTGGGGGATGCCCGCCTTGGTGAAGCCAATCTGCTGGCCCAGCACCTCGTCGAGCTGCGCCTTCCACTTGGCGATGAGCTGCGCCGTCTCGGTGTCCGGGGTGCCGCCCGCCACGTCGACGAGCTTGGTGTCCACGTCCGTCACCTTCTCGCCCGCCGGCTTCGACGGGTCGAACTTCAGGTGCGCGCGCAGGTACTTGTTGAAGCCGCGGTCCAGCGACACGAAGGTGGTACCGCCCTCCTTGGTGTCCACCGGCTGCGGGCAGCGGCCACCGGCCACCAGCGCCAGCTTCCAGTCGGCGTGCTTGGCGACGACGGGCTGCAGCTCGGTGACGCAGGTGTCGGCCACCACCACCACCACGTCCGCGCCGGCCTTGCGGGCCTCGGGGACGGCGCTGTTGAGCGCGTCCTCGTAGCCCGTGACTTCGAGGCCCTCCGCGCGGCCGGCCATGGCCGTGCGCACCGTCTTCTCCGAGGCCAGGCCCACCACGCCAATCTTCAGGCCGCGGCGCTCGAACACCTGGAACGCGGGCAGGGACAGGTCACCCGCGAGCGCGGGGTCCTTCACCTTGAGGTTGGCGGCGAGGAACGGGAAGCCGCCGGCGGCGCGGTTCTTGAGGAAGGCCTCCTTGCCGAAGGCCAGCTCGTGGTTGCCCATGGCGGAGGCCGCGAAGCCCATGCGGCCCATGACCTCGGCGGTGGGCGTGCCCAGGAAGAAGGACGAGATGGCCGGGCCGTTCCAGTGGTCACCGGTGGCGAGCGCCAGCGTGCCGGAGTCGGCGCAGGGAGCCTGGCCCTCCTTCACGGGGCCGGGACAGTGCTTCTCCTCGGCCACCCAGCGGCCGAGCATCTCCGCCGCGCCGCCCTTGCCGTCGACGGGCTGCAATTGGCCGAAGGCGCCGCCCGTAACCAGCAGCGTGACTTCATGAGGAACCGCGGGGGCCGCGGGGGCCTGGGCCGCCGCGGGCGGCTCCGCCGGCGCGGGCGGAGGCGTGGGATTGCTCTTCTCGCAGCCGGCGAGGACGCCAAGCGCGAGGACCAGCACACCGGAGAGCCGCGGCTGGCGGAGGAAACTCGGACGGAAGGCAGGAGGGGTCGGTCTCACAACCGGCGCCTTTAGCACAACTCGGCGCATGCTACGGTGTAACGCGTGTCGGATCACAAGGGTCAACAGGGCCCGTCTTCACCGGAAGACCTGGGGAATAACTCCAAGGACCCGGAAATCAACGGCCAGGGTGAGGCGCTGAGTCGGAAGCTCTGGGAAGAGGTGCGAGGGGGTGTGGAGCACTTCCACCTCCAGGGGCGCCCGCGTCCCCAGGGGCCGCTGCGGCAGTTCTTCTACGGGATGAGCCTGCCGTTCCACCTGGCCCGGGCGCTGCTCAAGGACCCGGCGTCGCGGCGGACGTACCTGCGCGTGGGGCTGCTCCAGACGGTGGCGGCGCTGGCGCTGGCGCTGACCTGCATGGGCTCCGGCAAGGAGGCCGCGAAGCGCGCGAGCCGGCAGGAGACCCAGGAAGAGTCCGAGGCCCAGGCGGAAGCGGTCCGGAAGGTGGCCGCGGAAATAGCGGACCGGCACCTGCAGGAGGCCGACGCCAAGGTCGCGAGGCGCATCCTCGAAGGCCTCCCGGCGGCGCGCCAGCGGGACGGAGCTTCCCACCGGCAGGACGCGGAGGAGGACGCCCGGCGAAATGTCGCGGAGGAGACGTCCCGACAGGACGACGCGGAGGAGGTCCCCTCCCCCCCGGAAGACGCAGACGCGCCACCTTCCCGACGGGAGGACGCGAAGGCGCTCACCCCGGGCCAGGGCGACGCGGGAAGCCAGCGGGCCCGCTCACGCGAGGAGCGGCGGGCCGAGGCGCAGGAGCGACTCGAGCGGCGGGCCCGGAAGCTCGAAGCGGCGGCACAGGGGCTCGATGGGGGCACGTCCCTCGCCGAGGCCATCATCGGGCTGGCGCTCGAGGCGGCACGCACCGCGGAGACCGAGGCGGACGAAGCCTCCTCCGCCGGTGACGAGGACGACGACGAGGACGACGAAGAAGCAGCCGCCGCGAGCCAGGCCGGGCGCGAAGCCGGGGACGGCGGCACGGCCGTGGCCGCCCAGGGAAGCCCCTCCCCGAAGGGCGACAAGGGCTCGCCGGGCCGCATCCGGGTGAAGATTGGCGGCGAGGAGTCCTTCTGGACGGTGAAAGGCTTCTCCCTCTGGGGCCTGGCCTTCTGGGGAGCGCTGTTCGCGGCGCTGCACCTGGCCCAGTGGGTGGTCATCGCGCTGTCGCGGGACTACCACGACGTCATCGCCCGCGACGCCAGCCTCCTCACCGGCGTGAAGCCGGAGGACGAGGAGATTGAGCCGCGCGTGCGGCTCGACGTGCAGTGGCTGCGCAAGAAGGTGCGGCGGCGCTGGCGGGCGGCGCTGCTGTTCGCGGTGGGCGTGCCGGCCCTGGCGCTGCTCACGGTGCCCTTCCTGTGCCTCAGCTCCACCGTCTTCACCGTGCTCAGCACGCTGTGGGGCGTGTGGTGGCTGGTGGTGTTCACCGCCGCCAAGAGCGAGCACGCCTGGGTGCCCCCCGCGGAGCCCCGGGCGCCCTGGTTCCTGCGCATCTGGACCTGGCTCACCACGCAGGTGCCCGGCATGCGCTGGGGCATGCTCCAGCGCTACGGCGCGTTCTGGACGCGCAGGACGCAGGAAGTGCTCGCCCCGGTGTCGACGGTGGAGCGCCACCCCTGGGCCTTCGCGGGGCTGGCGGTGGTGCGCTTCGTCGGCTCCATCCCGCCGCTGAAGTTCTTCTGCCGGCCGCTCATCCCCGTCGCCTCCGCGCACCTGCTCGCGGAAGAGGCCGCCGCGCGCGCCGCGGCCGTCCCTCCCCCGCCCAAGCCGCGGATTCCAGCGGGTGAGACGGGCGCCTGACAGGGACGGGGACGCCCGTCACTTCTCGTCGCGGGCGCGCTCGTCTTCCTCGCCGGAGGACATGATGACCTCGTTGGCGCTGGAGGGCTCGGGGGCCGGGCCGGTGGGCAGCGGCGGCACCTCCAGGGGCTGAGGGCCGGTCAGCTCCAGGCGCTGGCCCGCCTCGCGCGAGTCGGGCAGGCCCATGAGCTTCTGGAGCTGCAGGCCCACCGCGCGGAAGAAGCCGGTGAGCAGCTCCGGACGGTCCGCGATCAGGTCGAGGAAGTCGCGCCGGTCGATGATGAGCACGCGCGTGTCCACCGCGGCCACCATGTCCGTGGGGCGGGGCGCGCCGTCCAGGAGGCTGATTTCGCCGAAGGCCTGCTTGCCCTGGAAGCGCAGCACATGCTCGCCGTCGTGGAAGGCATCCACGCCGCCCTCGACGATGACGTAGAGCGCATCACCCGGGTCGCCCTGCGCGTAGATGCGCTCACCGGCCTTGTAGGAAGCCTCGCGGGCCACGGCGGCGATGGCCGCCAGGTCATCCACGTCACTCTGGGAGAAGACGCTCACGCCCTCCAGCGCGAACATCCGTTGGACAGTGCGGTCGCTCAAGTCACCCTCCTGCGGGAGCACGTTCAGCCCGTTCACCCGCGCTACGTGGCGGGCGCACGCGCGCAGCACCACGTCCTCGCTCTGCACCAGCGCGGCCAGCCGCCGCCACAGGCGGCCCGGCGCCCCGGGGGGCAGCTCGCGGTGGTGGGCCTCCACCTGCTCTGTCACCAGCTCCCGGTCCTCTTCGGCGACCAGGTTCTCCAACAGCTCCAGCGCCAGCGCCCGGCGCCGCGCGTCCTGCCCCACCAGGTTGTAGTGGATGCCGCGCATCACCTGCGACGGGTGCAACAGCCCCAGCAGGAAGAAGGACAGCTCCAGCGCCTGGTCCAGCCGGTCTCCCACCGCGCGGGTGAGCAGCGAGCCATCCCCCAGCGCCGCGCGCACGTCGCGGAAGGCGCCCACCAGCGCGCGGTACACGTCCCGCCGCCGGCCCAGGGCCTCGCGCACGCGCTCCGCGTCCACCGGGTGCTCGGGGTGCTCGTCGCGCAGGCGCGTCAGCTGCGCGCCGATGCGGAAGTGCAGCGACGCGTCGTCCTTCACGTTGGAGAACAGCAGCGCGTCCAGCGCCGCGGGCGTGCCGATGCCGCGCAGCACACGGGGCAACTGCAGCCGCATGGCCAGCGGCGCGCCCTTGTTGTTGAGCTGCTCCTCCACCAGCGGCGTCACCGCGTCGCCGAGCGCCACCAGCGCCTCGCGCGCCGTCTTGCGCTCCTCGCGCCAGGTGAGGAAGGGCAACAGGCGCGGGGCCAGCTCCACGTAGCCGCCCTCGCCCACCGCGGCCAGCGCCACGCGCCGTACCGTGGGGTCCGTGTCCTCCAGGTAGCGCGCCAGCGCCCCGGCGAAGCGCGTGTCCTGGAGCCGGCCCAAGAGCCGCGCCACCTCGCGCCGCTCGGGCTCCTGCGCGGCGTCACCCCGGGCCAGCAGCTCCTGGAGCGAGGACAGCGCCACCGAGTTCCCCGTCGACTTGAGCAGCGCGCCAATGGCCGCGCAGCGCAGCCCGATGTCCGGGTGGTTGAGCAGCGCGGGCAACAGCCGCTCCGCGCGCTCCGGCGACAGCCGCGCCAGCGCCCACACGGCCTGGTCCCGGGGACGCCGGGGCCCTTCCTCCACCAGTCGCTCCAGCACGGGCGCCAGCTCGTGCGCCTCCAGCTCCAGCGCCAGGGACACGCCGCGCTCCAGCACGCGCTCGTTCGGGTGGCGCAGGAGCGCGGGCAGGTGCGGCCGCAGCGGCACCTCCGCCTGCTCCATCATGTCCACCGCGCGCAGCACCCGCTCCGGAGAGGGCGCCGCCAGCGCCTCGGCCAGCAGCCGCTGCTCCTCCTCCCCCTCCAGCTCCACCTCCTCCTCTTCCGGCGCGCCCACCTGCTCGCCCAGCGCCGCCACGTACGCGGGCTTGAGGCGCACCAGCAGCACGGCCAGCGCGGCGCACATGCCCACCACCGCCACCGCCATGGTGTCGCCCGTGGCGCCGCGGCCCGCGCCGATGAGCAGCAGGCCCGCCAGCACCACGCCGCCCTTGCGCAGCAGGCCCTCCACCATCGCGCGCAGCCCCTCGCGCTGGTCGTCCGGCACCGCCGCGTACAGGAGCTGGATGCCCACCGGGAGGATGGAGTAGCTCACCGCCGTCTCCACCAGCCGCAGCAGGTGCACCGGCCACATCACCGGCGTGACGAGCGCCGCGCCCGCCAGGGGCGCCAGCACCAGCGGCACCAGCGCCACGTAGCGCAGCAGGCCCAGCCGCTTCAGCAGCCGCTGCGCCACGAGCAGCTGGAAGGCCACGCAGAACAGGCCAATCCACAGCTGCAGCGAGCCGAAGAGCTCCGCGAGGGCGTCCTCGCTCATCGTGCCTTCCAGCCGCAGCCGGAAGAAGTAGTCCACGAAGGACGACAGCACCGCGAAGGCGATTCCCAGCGCCGCCAGCACCTGCGCGTAGGGGCTCTCCGCCAGGTAGCTCCACCCCATCCACGACACGGCGGCGGGCCGGCTGCTCGGCGGCGGCGCGGGAGCGCCCTTGTAGAGATGATGAAAAATCGCGCCCGCGGCCAGCAGGCTCAGCGCGCCGCTCACCACCATGGCGGGCGTGCCCAGCCGGACGGCGAAGCCCTGCACCAGCAGTCCGCCGGCGATGCCGCCGCCCATGGCGAAGCCGTTGAGGAAGGTGAAGGCCCGCCGCGCCTCGCGCGCGTCGAAGGCCGACGCCATCCGCCCCCAGAAGCGGAAGGACACGAACGTGGAGAAGGTGTCCGCGAAGAGGTACAGCGCCAGCGCGGGCATCCGCTGCCCCGCCGACAACGCGCCCGCCAGCCCCAGCGCCACCACGCCGCCCAGCCCCGTCAGCACGCCGGGCGACTCCAGCGGCGAGCCCGGCCGGCCACGCGGCAGCACCGTCAGCGTCGCCGTCATCAGCGCGCCCAGCAGGTACAGGTACGGCAGCGCCTGCGACTCGAAGCGCGACAGCACGAGCGCGTTCGCCGTCGTCTTCAGCTGCGTCACCCCGGCGATGAGCGCGAACTGGAAGGCAGCCGCCGGCCAGAGTCGGCGGTTCCAGGATGAGGAGTCGGAGGCGGCCACGGTGAAAGAGCGCCGGAGATTAACCCAGCCTCAGGACAACCACGAATAACCCCACGAGCCCCCGAATCCCCGCCTGCCCGGCGGCCGACGCCGCCCACGCTCCGTCACACCCCTGGCCCATTTCCGCCACCGTCGGTGGAATCCACGGGCGCCCGCCCGCCTCCCGAGGGGCTAGACTGGCGGCGTGACGACCGCCTCCGACACGCTGCTGGACGGCACCCACACGGTGCTCACCCCCGAGTACGTGGAGTTCCGCTTCACGCTCGCGGGCCTGTACTCGCGCTTCCTGGCGTGGCTGGTGGACGGGCTCATCGTCGCCGCGCTCACCCTCACCATCATGCTGGCGCTCAGCGTGGTGATGATGGCCTTCCCCGGCTTCGGCAGCGCGCTGCTGGCCGTCGTCTTCTTCCTCGTGGAGTGGGGCTACTCCATCTTCCTGGAGACGGTGTGGAGCGGCCGCACGGTGGGAAAGCGGGTGCTCTCCCTGCGCGTCATCCAGGAGAGCGGCGTGCGCATCGGCTTCTACCACGCGGCGCTGCGCAACCTGACGCGGCCGGTGGACCGGCTCCCCCTCTTCTACCTGGTGGGTGGGGTGACGGCGCTCGTCTCGGGCTCCCACCAGCGCCTGGGAGACCTGCTGGCCGGCACGATTGTCGTACGGGAGCGCCGCCTCAAGGTGCCGTCCGCCCTGGGCGCCAGCGGCGAGGAGGGCCTGCTGGCGGACCCGCTCTTCGTGTCGCGGGTGAAGCGGCTGTCCACCGAGGAGCGGGAATTGGTGCTGTCCGCCGCCCTGCGCCGCGAGGAATTGCGGCTGGAGGCGCGGCTTCGGCTGTTCTCCGCGCTGGGCGCCCGGCTGCAGGACGCGCTGGCCATGGAGAAGCCGGCCCACCTCTCCGACGAGAAGTGGACCCTGCTGGTGGCCGCCGCCCTGCTGCCGTCCAATGATGGCGCGTCTAGAAGTAGGCCGCCGCGCCGGCCGACAGCGTCAGCGACGTCTGCGTCTTCTCGTTGAGCGCGATGTAGAAGTTGTACTGGCCGCGCAGGCCCAGGCTCACCGAGTCCGACACGAAGAAGTCGATGCCCACGTTGGGACCGATTCCCACGAAGTTGCTGACGCTCTCCTTGAAGATGATGAGGTAGCTCACGTCCGTGCCGAGGTACGGGCGGATGGACTCCTCGGAGAACAGGTAGCGCAGGCCCAGCGACGGGGCGAGCCCCACCACCCGCTTCTCGTTCGGGTCCGTGGTGTCCTTGGGGAAGGCAATCTTCGACAGGGACACCACCTCGAAGCCGTTCTCGATGTAGAGGCTGGCGTCGATGCCCAGGAAGAGCGCGTCGTCCAGGCCTTTGGTCTTGTTGAAGTCCATGTACCCCAGCGAGAGGCCCAGGCTGCGGTTGGCGAACTGGGCGTGCGCGGGGGCGGCCCCGAGGAGGGCCAGGGCGAATCCGAGGGAACAGAGCAGGGTACGCATGGGCCGCCAGTCTAACGGTGCAACCTCCGGAAAACAGCCCGGATTCGGCCCCTCCGGGGCGTTGATTCGGGAGCGGCCGCTCTCCTACACTCGGCCGGCCATGCGTCTGAGCCGACTCGTTACCGCGCTGTCCCTGGTCTCCACCCTCCCCCTCGTGGCCTGCGTCAGCACCCCGCCGCCCCACGAGCGCGCCCTCATCAACAACGAGCTGTGCGTGCAGGAAATCACCAAGGGTGACCTGGTCCGCGCGGACGTCTACTGCGACCTCGGCCTGGAGTTCTCTCCCCAGTACGCCGACCTGTGGGCCAACAAGGGCATCATCGCCATGGCCAACGGCAAGAAGGACGAGGCCAAGAAGCACTTCATCAAGGCCCTGCGCTTCAACCAGGAGCACCTACAGGCGTACCAGAACCTCGGCATCATCTACCTGGAGGAAGGCGCGTACGGGAAGGCGCACGACAACTTCCGCCGGGCCCTCAAGGTGAACCCGGACAACCTCGAGACGCGCTACAACCTCGCCATCACCCTGATGAAGATGAAGAAGATGGAGGATGCGAAGAAGGAGCTGCGCACGCTGCTCGCGGTGAACCCCGGCCTGTCGGACGCGCACCACACCCTGGGTGTCATCGCCTACGCGGAGAATGAGTTCGACGAGGCGGTGGAGCACCTGTCCCAGTCGGTGCAGCTCACCCCGGACGCCCCCCAGAAGTGGCATGACCTGGGCACCGCGCTCATGGAGGTCAGCCGCTTCCCCGAGGCGCGCGAGGCCTTCGCCAACTGCGCCCAGCTGGACCCGCAGAACAGCAGCTGCATCAACAACCTCTCGCTGGCCCAGCGCAAGACGGCCCTCACCGACGCGGCCTTCAAGGAGCTGAAGGACACCCAGCAGGCGGAGAACTCCGCCCCCGCCCTCTACATGCTCGCCCGCCAGTACCGCGAGAAGGGCCTGCTCGCCGAGGAGGAGTCCACGTACCGCAAGTGCGTGAAGCTCGACGCGAAGTTCGCTCCCTGCCACTTCGGCCTCTTCCAGCTCTTCTCCGATGCACACAAGCAGGAGCATGCCCAGGTGGCATGCAAGAACTTCCTGAAGTATGGGACATCGGAGGAATTCCCTACCGAGTACCAGACGTGCGAGAAGTTCATCAGCGACGCCACCTTCTGAAGCCCCGCCTCTCTCTGTACGTGCCCCCTCCGCGATGAGCGTCCGTCTCACCGTCACACAGCGCAGCGAGGCCGGCGCTGCCCCGAGCAACGAGGTCGTCCTCGACGACGCGGTCATCACCCTGGGTCGGGACAAGTCCTGTCAGGTGGTGCTCGCCCAGCAGGCCGTGTCGCGCAACCACGCGCGCATCTGCCAGGAAGGCACCCTCTTCTTCCTGGAGGACCTGGGCAGTGCCTACGGCACCCAGGTCAACGGCAAGCCGCTGCCCAAGGGCGAGAAGCGGCTTTTGCGCAACGGCGACGTCATCGCCATTGCCCAGTACGACGTGCGCTTCGAGCGGATGACGGAGCTGAACGCGGACGTCAACTCGGAGAAGACGTCCTTCATCGCCCGCGGCATGGTGAAGGACGCCATGCGCGGGCTCGCCTCCGGCGAGGAGCGCTACCTGCGCTTCATGAACGGCCCGCGCGAGGGCCAGCGCATCGAGATTGGCGACGCGCAGGAGGTCGTCTTCGGGCGCGACGAGAAGGAGGTGGACGTCGTCCTCAAGGATGACCTCGTCTCCCGCAAGCACGCCAAGATTCGCCGCGACTGGTCCGGCACCCACGTCGAGGACCTGGGCAGCCGCAACGGCATCAAGGTCAACAAGAAGCGGGTGAACCGCAAGGCGCTCAAGGACAGCGACGAGCTGGAGGTCGGCGCCACCCGCTTCCTCTACGTGGACCCCTCCGAGCCGGCCGAGGAGCCCGTCCCGCTCTCCACGGACATCAAGGCCCCACCGCCCTCGCCGCAGCGCCCGGGGCCCTCGCGCCAGATGAAGGCCGTGGAGGAGCCCGCCGAGGAGCCCGCGCCCCCCGCGGAGGAACCCGCCCCCCAGCCCGCGGAGGCCGCCGAGTCCCCGGACGCCGGGTCCTCCGAGGAGCCAGCGAGCGCCGAGTCCGCGTCCTCCGAGGAGCCCGCCTCCCCGTCCGCGGAGATGCCCGTCCCGGACGAGTCCGGCGAGGAGCGCGGCGCTGGCGCCATGTCCTCGCTCAAGGACAAGCAGAAGCTCGTCCCGCTCGTGGTGATGGGCGTGGTGGGGCTGCTCTTCCTGGTGATGATGATTGCCGTGCTCGTCGGCGCCTGAGCGGGCGTCACGGCCGTCGCACCAGGGCCGCACGGCCCAGGTCCCGAAGCCAAGAAGCCGACCCGGCGGGCGCTGACGGAGCGCGAGGGACGCGCCCGCTCCAGCGCGGCTGCGCTCATCCTGACAGGGAGCGAGGGACGGGCCCCCATGGGAGCCCGTTCAAGCGCGGGTGCTACCGCGTGGAGATGCGGGCCACGGGCTGGATGTTCAGCTCGGGCGACAGCTCCTGGTAGCTGAGGACGGAGAACGAGGGGTTGAACTCGTACTCCAGCAGCTTCCGCACGTAGCGGCGGATGTCCATGGCGGTGAGGATGACGGGGCGCTGGGCGCTGGGCGGCAGGTGTCCGCACTCCGAGCGCACGGCCTGGACGATTTCCTGCGCCAGCTCCGGCTCCAGCGCGAGGTGCGCGCCCGCCGAGGTCCGCTTCACGGAGCCGCGGATGGCCTCCTCGATGTTCGGGTCCAGCAGGTACACCACGAGGGTGCCGGTGCCGCGCGCGTACTTGTGCGAGATGTAGCGGCGCTGGGCGGCGCGCACGTGCTCGGTGAGCATGACGTTGTCCGCCTCCACCTGCCCGTACTCGGCCAGGGCCTGGAGGATGCCGCGCAAGTCACGCACGGAGATCTCCTCCTCCACGAGGCGCTGCAGGATGTCCGTCAGCTTCAGCACGTTGACGACCTTCGGCACCACCTCCTTGACGATGGCGGGGAAGGCCTTCTCGAGCTGCTCCAGCATCGTCTGCGTCTCCTGCACGCCGACGAACTCACGGGCGTTGCGCCGCAGCACGGCGGCCGTGTGCAGGATGATGTAGCCGGGCACGTCCCAGGTGGTGAGGCCCGCGGCCTCCAGCGTCTCCCGGTGCTGCTCGGGCACCCACGCGGCCGGCTGGCGGGTGGCGGGGTTGATGGCCTCGAAGCCCTGGATGTTCATCAGCTTGAGGCGGTCCACCGTGTCGTTGACGAGGATGTGCCCCAGCGTGGCCTGGCCGGTGACGACGGGCACCTCGTTGATTTGAATCTGGTACGCGCCCGGCGGCAGGGACGCGTTGCCACGGGCGCGCACGCCCGGGAAGCGCACGCCCAGCTCCACGAAGAGGCCGTCGCGCATGAAGGGGATGAGCTCGAAGAGGAACTTCCCGTTGTCCTGGCGCGAGTCCACGTAGGGCACCAGCGCGTCGGAGACCTCCAGGACGATGGGCGTGACGACGGGGATGAAGAGCTCGGAGTCCGGGTTCATCGGCTCCTTGGGCGCGGGCTCGGTCGCCATCGGCGTCCCGTTGTCCGTCTCCAGGGCCGGGCCCGCCTCCTCCACCACCTCCGCCATCTTCTGCTTCTTGAGCATCGACCAGGCGCCGAAGCCGGCGCCCGCGCCCAGGAGGAAGAAGGGAATCTTCGGCAGACCGGGGACGAGGCCGAGCACGATGAGCATGCCCGCCGCGATGGCGATGGCCTTCGGGTAGGCGGTGAGCTGGCTGCCCATGTCCATGCCGAGGTGGGCCCCCTCCTCCTCGCCGCCCACGCGCGTCACGATGATGCCGGCGCTGGTGGAGATGAGGATGGCGGGAATCATGCTCACCAGGCCGTCACCGATGGTGAGCAGCGTGTACTTCTGCGCCGCGTCGCCCGCGGACATCCCCTTCTGCGTCACTCCGATGATGAGGCCGCCGACGATGTTGACGACGGTGATGATGATGCTGGCGATGGCGTCGCCCTTCACGAACTTCATGGCGCCGTCCATGGCGCCGAAGAGCTGGCTCTCACGCTCCAAGTCGCGGCGCTTCTTCTTGCCCTGGTCCTGGTCGATGGAGCCCGCGCGGAGGTCCGCGTCGATGGACATCTGCTTGCCCGGCATCGCGTCCAGGGTGAAGCGCGCGGCCACTTCCGCGACGCGCTCCGAGCCCTTGGAGATGACGATGAAGTTCACGATGACGAGGATGATGAAGAGGATGGCGCCGACGACGAAGTTGCCCTGCACCACGAAGTTGCCGAACGCGATGACGACTTCACCCGGGTCACCCGTCAACAGGATGAGTCGCGTGGTGGAGATGGTCAGCGACAGCCGGAACATCGTGGTGATGAGCAGCAGTGTCGGAAACACCGTGAGGTGTAGCGCCGCTGGCACGTAGAGCGACACCAGCAGCAACACCACCGAGATGCTGATGTTCAGCGTCAGCAGCACGTCCAGCAGGATCGTGGGCAGCGGGACGATCATCATCCCGACGATGCACACGACCACCAACGCCAGGACGATGTCGGAGTACTTCGAGAGGAAGCTGTTCGGATTGGAGGCGGCCATCAGCGGACAGGCATCCTAGGCCAACCTGGGCCTGTTCTGTCAGGGGGGGCCCCACCGACCTGGAACTTTCCCGTGCCACGGCGCCCTCCCCCAGACGGAAGCAAGCAGCCAGCCGACCTTCGCGGGCGATACTGCTTGCGCGGCGTCAGGCCTCGCGGATTCATGCCCCCTTGACGTGCCCTGTCACACCCGGGCCGGGACAGGCAGTCTGAAACGCCAGGAGAAACACGATGCGACTGAGGAAGCGTTCCGTGAGCTGGAGTCTCTCGCTGTTGCTGATGCTGGGCTCGTCCATCGCCTGCTCGGCATGCTCGAGCGACGGGGACGGCAAGGAGGACGGGGGCGGGAACCAGCAGGTGGAGACCAACGTGCTGAAGGGCAAGGTCCTGGACACCACGGGCAAGCCGCTCGCGGGGGCACAGGTGGTCGCCGACAACCAGGTCCTCCAGAACTCCACCGTGTCGGGCACGTCGGGCTCGGATGGAACGTACCGCCTGGAGCTGGGCAAGGCGGCCGTCACCTGGAACGCCAGCGCCCAGATTCAGCGGCAGTACAACGGCAAGACGTACAAGTTCGACCTGCACCCCTCCAACCCCGCCTCCTTCGCCACGAACGAGGGCGCCGTCCGCGACTTCACCTGGAAGCTCACCGGTGAGCGCCCCCAGGGGGGCACGTATGGCGGCAAGGTGCTCTTCAACCTGACGGCGTACGTGGACCCCGAGGACCCGAACACGCCGCTGGAGCGGGAGAACGTCGAGCTGACGCTGACGCCGTCGGGCCCGCTGGTGGATGGCAGCGCCGGGGCGCCGCTGACGGCCCGGGGCACCAACTCGGGGGACGGCTTCGGCCTGCAGGATGTGGCGCTGGGGCGCTACACGGTGACGGCGCGTTACGCGCCGGCGGGGAAGACGGCCCGGACCATGGTCGTCCGGCTGAATGGCGGCGACGCGTACTCCAGCTCGCTGACGGCGGACTTCCAGACCATCGCCAGCACGGTGCAGCGCATCGACCTGGAGATGAAGTTCCCCTGAGCGCGATTCCGTAGCGAACCGGGCCGGGGCCGCGTGACTACGCGGGGCTGTCGCTCCCCGGTCCGGCGTGCTGGGCGTCCTCCACGCTCTCCAGCGCCGCCGCGGCGAGCATCCGTGCCCGGGCGCTCAAGGGGTCCTGCCCCTGCGGATCCAGGCTGACGGCGTGGTTGAAGTCGCGGGCGGCCTCCATCACCTTGCCCAGGCGCAGGTACACCTCGCCCCGGTTGACGAACGGGGTGAGGTCCGTCGGGTCCAGCTCGATGGCGCGGTTGAAGTAGGACTCGGCCACGTCCAGGTCCTCGAGGGCCAGGTGGCAGGCCCCGAGCGCCGTCTGGAAGTAGGGCTCCGTGGGGTCCCTGGCGGCCAGGGCCTCGAAGATGGCCAGCGACTCGCTGAAGCGGCCGTCCTGGAAGAGGTTGAAGCCTTCGGTGGCCTGCTCGAGCATCTCCGGGCCGGAGAGGGGCTTCGCCTCGTTCTTGGACACCGTTGCCTTTGATTCGGTCGTCATCTGCACACATCCCTCATGAGGGCGGGAGGACGGCCCCGGGTACCGGCAAGGGCAGTCGGTACCGGGCGCCGGGAGCTTAGACTGTTATCGGGTCATCCAACAACGCGGTGCACTCGGGAGAATCACGAGTGCTCCCGGGACGGGCGAAAAAATGGATCAGAAAATCCCGAGGAAACTTCCGACCCCCTCCGCCCCATAATCCTTTTGTAAGCAGCGCCGCCGCAAACCACCCGCTTCCTACTCTCTCTGGAGAACGCCATGACCACCGCCACCACCGCCGCCGCGTCCCTCACGAAGGCCCTCGGGAACAGCCAGGGCCTGAGCGCTCTGGAGGAGAAGTCCCTGTCCGGTCTGACCGGTCCGGACCGTGACCGCGCCGAGGCCCAGCTGATGCTCCAGAAGCAGCAGGAGGCCACCGCGTTCGCCTCCAACATCATCAAGAAGCTCAACGAGATCGCGATGTCCGTCATCGGCAACATCAAGTAATCAGGTTGCCCGAAGTCGCTGTCTCGAGAGCCGGCCTCCCTCACGGGATGCCGGCTCTTCGCTTTTGCGGGCCTGGGCTTTCCGGCAGTGCTCGTAGCTCCCGCTTCAGCGGTGTTGCCTCCGGGAGGCCTGCCCGCCCTCCTCCAGCTGGCGCTGGACTCGGGAGAATCACGAGTGCTCCCGGGACGGGCAGAAAAAATGGATCAGAAAATCCCGAGGAAACTTCCGACCCCCTCCGCCCCATAATCCTTTTGTAAGCAGCGCCGCCGCAAACCACCCGCTTCCTACTCTCTCTGGAGAACGCCATGACCACCGCCACCACCGCCGCCGCGTCCCTCACGAAGGCCCTCGGGAACAGCCAGGGCCTGAGCGCTCTGGAGGAGAAGTCCCTGTCCGGTCTGACCGGTCCGGACCGTGACCGCGCCGAGGCCCAGCTGATGCTCCAGAAGCAGCAGGAGGCCACCGCCTTCGCCTCCAACATCATCAAGAAGCTCAACGAGATCGCGATGTCCGTCATCGGCAACATCAAGTAATCAGGTTGCCTGACGTCGCTGTCTTGGAGCCGGTGTCCCTCTCGGGATGCCGGCTCTTCGCTTTTGCGGGCCTGGTTTCCCCAAGGGCCTCGCGGCCCTGGCGTCGTCTCCGGGCCGCCGGCCCGCTGTGCGCTGCCTGGCGCTGCACGGGCCCGAGCACCTGCCCCGGCTGGCGCGCTCCCGAAGCACGGGCTTCCGAGCACCTGCCCCAGCTGGCGCGCTCCCGAAGCACGGGCTTCCGAGCACGCTCCGAGCTGACTCTCCGCCGAGGCACGGACCCGCTCGCGTGCGGTGCCCCCGCAGGTCGCGGAGCAATGCCCCGCAAAAGCCAAGGCCCGGCGCAGCGCGAACCTCGCGCCGCCCGGGCCTGGAGGGGACACCCGTGGGTGCCCGCTACTTGGACTTCTTCGCCTGCTCCGCCTGCTGCTTCAGCGCGAGCAGCGTCCCGTGAGCGCGCTGCGTCGCACGCCGCGTGAGCGACGGGTCCTTCTGGATGGCGGCGCTGAGGTCGGCGAGCGCCTCAGGCACCTGACCGCGGCGCAGGTGGATTTCTCCCCGTCCGGCGAGCGCATCCACATGGCCGTTGTTGAACTGGAGGGCCAGGTTGAACTCGTCGAAGGCCTCATCGAACCGCTCGAGCGTCATGAACGTCGCCGCGAGCTGGGCGTGGAAGACGGCGTCCGTGGGCGACGCCGCCACCAGTCCCTGGAAGATGGTCAACGCCTGCTGCGTGCTTCCCGCCTGCAGGAGCTGATGCGCGGTGTTCGCCCAGCGGTACATGTCCTCCTTGGAGACACCGAGGAACTGACCGAGGGTGACCTCACCCCGGATGACCGCCTCGGCGAGGGGCTCCGGGACGGCGGACTTGTTGCTATCTCCAGCAGGGGGCGTGTCGCTCACGACGACCTCGAGAAGGGCCAGGCACTCCCGCACCTGGCCCGGTGGGATGGTTCCAGCGCTTAGAACATCTGGGTGCCGCGGAAGCGCACCATATCATTCAGCTTGGAGACCTGCTCCAGGGCGCGGAACATGTCGCCCATCGCCTTGAAGGACTGGGTCATCGCGCTGCGGTGCTGGCCCCGGTCGTACTTGCCGAACATGTCGTCCGTCTTGCGGAACGGGTTGAAGCCGTTCGAGCGGGTGTTCTTCAGCTGGTCGAACAGCTTGCTGATGGCGTTGAAGGTGTCGCTCAGCTTGGACAGGTCCGCCCACGCCGGCTGCTTCTTCGTCGTCGTCGGGGTGGTGTGGTTCTGGGTGGCGGTGTTCTGGCCCGGCTTGAAGGTGAACGGGTCCTTCGCCGTCTTGATGACGTCACCGCCCTGCTCGGAGCCGATGATCTCCTTGCCGTCGAACGTCCAGTCGTCCGTCTCATTGCCCATGCGGAACACGTCCGCCTTGGGGTTGGAGTGGAAGCGGACCACCTCGTCCAGGCCGTCCTGCGTCGGCTTGCCGACCTTGCCCTTGCCCTTGTCGATGTCCGTCACGCGCACGTGGCTGTCGCCGGAGACGATGTCCAGCTGGCCCGTCACCGTCATGCCGTTGCCGTAGGGCTTGGTGGTGACGTTGATGCGGGTGCCGTCGCCGAGGACGAACGCCGAGTCACGCTTGAAGTCGAACGTGCCGCCATCGCCCTCCGCGACGTGCGGGTCACCCCAGACGCGGGTGTTCTTGCCGTCCGGACCGGTCACCTTCCACTCGAACTGGCCCAGCTGCTCGATCTGGTAGCCGCCCGGGGTGGTGATCTTCCCGTTGTCGTCCACCTTGAGGGAGTTCTGCTCGCGAACCGAGTCCAGGGGGTTCGGCTTCTCGGAGGGGAAGCACCCACCCGGGCCCGCCGCGATGCCCTGGGAGTCAGAGGCCTTGGACATCTGATCCACGAACTTGGTGGCCAGGTTGACGGCCTTCTCCACCAGGTTCAGCGTCGACTCGATGAGCTTCGCGTTCTGGGCGAGCGCCGTCTTGTTGACGCTGCCAAAGGACATCATCTGCGCGGGGTTCAGCTGACGGTTGCCAACATTGCCACCGATGGTGTTCGACATGACTTGGTACCCCCAGAATTGATTGGAAATAAATGGGTGAGCTGTGCGGCTACACATTTATTTTCGAAGTTCGCGTCCCGGAGTTTCGCCTATCAAGCGACCTTTCCAAAGAAGGCCGATCTAGCCCGCATCCTTAGAGGGCTGGAAAGAGGGCTGGAAGCCCCCCTTGCCAGGGGGGGATAAAGAATCGGAAAATCCCGAGGAAACTTCCGACCCCGTCCGCCCCATAATCCTTTTGTAAGCAGCGCCGCCGCAAACCACCCGCTTCCCACTCTCTGGAGAACGCCATGACCACCGCCACCACCGCCGCCGCGTCCCTCACGAAGGCCCTCGGGAACAGCCAGGGCCTGAGCGCTCTGGAGGAGAAGTCCCTGTCCGGTCTGACCGGTCCGGACCGTGACCGCGCCGAGGCCCAGCTGATGCTCCAGAAGCAGCAGGAGGCCACCGCCTTCGCCTCCAACATCATCAAGAAGCTCAACGAGATCGCGATGTCCGTCATCGGCAACATCAAGTAATCAGGTTGCCTGACGTCGCTGTCTTGGAGCCGGTGTCCCTCTCGGGATGCCGGCTCTTCGCTTTTGCGGGCCTGGTTTCCCCAACGCCCATGCGGCCTTACGGGCTACAGCGGGCCCTACGGGAGCCAGCAGGCCTTACGGGCTCCAGCGGGCCGGACGGCCTCCAGCGGCCGTCCGGCCCACCCTGCCGCAGGGCGCCAAAAAGACCACCGCCCGGATCAACCCTCTTGCGAGGGGACCCGGGCGGCGGGGGAAAGCGAACGAATGGGGTGGATGCCCGAAGGCGTCCGACTCAGCCCCACATGTCCCTGAGCAGCTCCTTGCGGCGGCTCATCAGCTTGTTGAAGAAGTTGTCGTCCCGCATCTTGTTGAAGACGGCGTTCGTCTCGTGCTTGGACGTGGTCTCCTCCGCCTTCTTCTTGATCTCCTCGGTGGAGGCGTTCGGGTTGTCCCGGACGAAGGCCTCCATGTCCGTCTTGACCTTCTCCTTGACGGAGTCGATGCGGCCGTCGCCCAGGTACTTCAGGCTGCCCTTGACCTCGGAATCGGTCATCCGGCCCACGGCGGAGTCCAGCACGCTCTGCCAGGCGTTGGTCTGCTCGGCGGCGCTGGTCTTCTGGGTGTTGCCGCCGGCGGCGGGGCGCGGCGTATTCGAAATGGTGTTGCCCATGGGGGAAGCTCCTTGGGAAATCAGTCTCAGAGGAGTTATCGGCGGAGGGGCGCGGAAGTTGCGTTCCCGCGCCCCGTCTTCCGATCCAGGACTAACCCTTGAGCTTGCCCAGGCTGGGGTTCTTCATCCAGGCCTTGAAGGACTCCAGCTCCTTCTGCTCGGCCTTGACGTCCGGCGTCGCGGCGGGAGGCGGAGGCGCCTCGCCGGTGAGCGACGCGTGCTTCTTGCCGCCCGACTCGAATGCATCCTTCGCGCCAGCCGCCGCGGGAGCCTTGCCAGCCGGGGCCTTCCCGGCGGGAGCGGCCGCCGAGGTCGCCGCGGGAGCCGCGTCGGCCGCGAAGCCGCGGGCGTTCAGGTACGCCTGCATCCACTCGACGGACTCCACGAGCACCGTCGGCATGTTGGCGAGCGCCGGGTTCTTCTCGGCCTCACCCAGGTGACGGGAGAACGCATCCTTCACGTCCTGGTAGAGCTGGAAGCTCAGCGACGCGCCCGGCTTGGTGTTGGTGATCAGCGCCGCCATCTTCCGCATCACCTGCTGGAGCGTGCCGGTCGCCGTCTTCGCGTGCTTCTCCAGCTCGGGGATGATGCGCTCGCGCTTGGCGACCAGGTCGGCCGGAGCTTCCGGCGGCATCTCTGCGGGAACGCGCGGATCAGGGTTGGGATTCGACATGTCAACAACCTCCATGACGACGAAAGTGGAACTGCGGGCAGCCTAGCAGACTCCCGGTTTTTCGTTTCATTCCGGAAGTGACGGTTGACCCACCCGTCACCTGCGACCGAGCGCCGTGAGCATGGCCCCGGCCTTGCGGACGACGGGGTCATCCTCGGGCGTCATGGCCGCGGCCCGGCGCAGGTCCTCCACCGCCTGCGGCTTCTGGCCGAGCGCGAGCTTCACCTCGGCGCGGCCGACGTAGACGGAGGGGTCCTGCGGAGACAGCTTGGCGGCCACGTCGAAGGCGGCGAGCGCGCCCTGCCCGTTTCCGGCGGCCATCTCCACCACGCCCAGCGCCTTGGCGAAGTACCCGTCCGTGGGGTTCACCGCGTACAGCCCCTGGAAGAGGGTGCGCGCCTCGCTGATGCGGCCCTGGTAGAAGAAGAAGTAGGCCGTCTTCGCAATCGCGTACAGCTCGTCGTCCGAGTAGCCGCGCACGTCCTTCAGCGTGGCCTTGCCTTCCGCCCAGCGCTGCAGCGTGGCCGTGAGCTTCGCCTCGTCCTGAGGGTCCTCCGGGTCCAACACGGCCATGGCGCTAGATGCCCTCGTCCTTCTGCGCCGCCCACATCTGGCGGATGATTTCCTTCGTCTCCTCGTTGACCTGGTCGACCAGCGTCAACATGGCGGACTCGCGCGAGAGCAGCGCCTTGAGGCGCTCCAGCCGCTCCGGAGGGGCATTCACCTTGGACAGGCCGCGCTCGAGCATGCGGCGCTGATCCTCGTCCCCGCGACCGGCGACGCTGGCCAGGTGGGGCCTGTCGCTGAAGCCCTCGAGGTCCGCGTCGTGCCCGCCGGGGTGCGGGGGCAGCGGCAGGCGCAGCTCCTCCGACGAGTGCGCCGGACCGATGAAGTCCAGCAGCGCCGCCGAGGCGAGCGCCGGGTTCTTGGGGTTGCCCGTCTTGCGGAGCTTCTTGCGGTCGACCTGGGACGGGTCGACGAGCCGCTCACGGACGCTTCGGGGTCCCCCCCAGGGCCATACGGGAGTCTTGGGGGGCTGGTTATTGATTCTGGCCATCGTGATACCGAACCTCACTCCAGGTGGGTGGGGGCCGTCCAGCCCCCCTAGCGCTTACTGTTGGCGGCTGCCTGCTCGCGCTGCAATTCGTAGATGAAATTGAGGACCTCGGCGACCGCGTCGTACAGCTCCTCTGGAACCTCCTGGCCCACCTCGACGCGGTAGAGCGCGTTGGCCAGGTTGACGTTCCGCATGAAGGGGATGCCGTGCTCCCTGGCGATGGCGCGAATCTTCTCCGCCTTGAGCCGCATGCCCTTGGCCACCACGCGGGGCGCGCCGTCCTTCTCCTTGTCGTACTTCAGCGCGATGGCGATCTCCGCCTCGTCGTCACTCATGGGCCGCTCCGCTGTCCACGCATGATAGCCGCTCCCCGCCCCTTCAGGCGCGGGCCGCCGGAGTCGCCGGCGCCGTCGAGCCCGTCTTCAGCCCGTAGACGAAGTTGAGGACCTCGGCGACGGCATCGAAGAGCTCCTCGGGAATCTCGTTGCCCACCTCCACGCGCAGCAGCGCATGGGCCAGGGGCACGTTGCGCAGGGTGGGCACGTCCGTCTCGCGGGCAATGGCCTTGATGCGCTCGGCCTTGTGGTCGATGCCTCGGGCGAGCACGCGAGGCGCGCCGTCCTTCTCGCGGTCGTACTTCAGCGCCACGGCCACATGGTCCGGGTTGGTGACGATGACGTCCGCCTCGCGCACGGCCTCCATCTGCGCACCCTCCATGATTTCGTGGTGGAGCTCCTTGCGCTTGGCCTTGTGGTGGGGGTCGCCCTCGCTCTCCTTGTACTCCTTCTTGACGTCCTCCTTCGTCATCATCATGTCCTTCATGAAGGACTTGCGCTGCCACCACACGTCGAAGATGGCGAAGAGGACGAAGAGGAGCGCGACGCGGGAGGCCACGCGCGTCACCAACTCCCCCATGATGATCATGATGCCGCGCGTGTCCTGGCGCACCGACTCCGCGACCAGGGGCATCGCGTCGCGCACCACGCCGTAGACGACGTAGGCGGTGACGGAGATCTTGATGAGGTTCTTGAGCAGCTCGACGATGGCCTTCTTGGAGAACATGTTCTTCAAGCCGGACAGCGGGTTGAGCTTGTCCAGCTTGGGAATCAGCGGGTCCATCGTGAAGAGCGAGCCGACCTGGACGTACTCCAGGAGGCCGCCCATCAGCGCGCCGCCGGCCAGCACCGGCAGCGACACCAGCAGCATGGTCTTCAGGGCGATGTAGAGCGCCTGCCCGGTGACGACGTCCAGGTTCTGCGGATGCGCCACGTGGTCGAAGGTGAACTGGAACAGCGTGGAGATTTCGTGCTCCAGCGAGTCCCAGGTGCCCTTCACGGCGCCCAGGCCCACCAGCAGCACGCCCATGCCGCTCAGGTCCTTGCTCTTCCAGATCTGGCCCTTCTTGCGAGAGTCATCCAGCTTCTTCTGGGATGGCTCTTCTGTTTTTTCTCCGCTCTCGTCCGACATGGCATGCGTCCGGGGGGAAGGAGGGTCAGGTCAGCAGCCACAGGACGTTTTTGAGCATCACCAGCATCCCCTTCATCTCGTCCTGCATGCGCGTCAGCAGCGCGCTGAGGACGAGGAAGGCCATGAGCACGCTCACCAGCGGCTTGATGGCCATGGAGATGAAGAACACCTGAATCTGGGGGGCCACGCGGTTGATGGCGCCCAGCGCCACGTCCGTGAGCAAGGTGGCCAGCATGGCGGGCGCGGCCAGCGCCAGGCTCACGCGCAACAGGTCCGCGAAGACGCGGATGAGCAGGTCGAAGTAGGGCCACGGCCCATGGCTGAAGCGGGGGAAGGCGTCCAGCGGGACGAAGACGAGGCTGTCGGCCAGGGCCTGGATGACGAGGTGGTGCCCGTCCAGCGTGAGGAACAGCACCACCGCGAGCTGCACCTTGAGGTTGGAGAAGAGGGACACCTGTTGCCCCAACTGCGGCACGAAGAGCTGGGCGTTGTTGCTGCCCGCCATGGTGTCCACCAGCGTGCCGGCCACGCGCGCCGCCTCGAAGACGGTGTTGACGATGAAGGCCAGCGAGAAGCCGATGAAGACCTCCTTGGCCATCAGCGCGATGTACGGCAGCGCGCTGAGCGGAATCGTCTTCACAGAGCCTTCGATGACCGGGAACAGCACGATGGACAGCGTCAGGCCGACGCCCATCTTCAGCTCGTTGGGCACGACTTCGCCGCCGAGGAACGGGCTGAAGATGAGCACGGGCATCACCCGGCACATCAGCAGCGCCACCGTGAAGATGACGGCGGAGAGGTTGGCCTTCGCGGCCAGATCCGTGACGAGGTCCGCGGCGTTCATCGAATCAGCGCGGGGAACCTGTCGAAGACGTGGAAGGTGAAGCGCAACAGCTGGCTGCCAATCCACGGCCCTGTCATGGCCAGCACGCCGAAGACGATGACGACCTTGGGCGCGAAGGTGAGCGTCTGCTCCTGGATCTGCGTGGTGGCCTGGAACACGGAGATGAGGAAACCCACCAGGAGGCTCGTGAGGACCGGCGGCGCCGACACGACGAGCACCAGGAAGAGGGCCTCCTGGGTAATGAACGTGAGCTGATTCATGGGGGGTGCCTTCCTACAGGTAGCCGACGACCAGGCCCTTGGCGATGAGGTACCAGCCGTCCACGAGCACAAAGAGGAGCAGCTTGAACGGCATGGAGATGGTGGTCGGCGACAGCATGTGCATGCCGAGCGCCAGCAGGATGTTGGCCACCACCATGTCGATGACGATGAATGGGACGAAGAGGAGGAAGCCTATTTGGAAGGCCTCCTTCAATTCGGACACCACGAACGCCGGGATGATGACCATGAAGTCATCACTCTGGATGGCGTCGCGGTCCTCGCCCTTGCGCATCTTCTTGGCGAGGTTGAAGAAGAGCGAGCGGTCCTTGTTGGTGACCTTCTTCATCAGCCACGCGCGCAGCGGCTCCTTGGACTTGCCGGCCGCGCCGAGCATCGTGCCCACCGTCTCCGAGGAGAACACGCCGGGCCCCTTGGACCAGATGTCCACGCCCGCCGCCCGGTACATCTCCTGACCCACGGGGGCCATGATGTAGACGGTGAGGATGACCGCCAGGCCCGTAATCACCTGGGTGGGCGGAATCTGCTGGGTGCCCAGCGCCGAGCGGACGATGGAGAGCACCACGGAAATCTTCACGAAGCTCGTCACCATCATCAGCGCGAAGGGCACGAGGCCCATGGCGGCGAGCGCGAGGATGAGGATGAGCGGGCGCGAGGTGAACGAGTCGCTGTTCACCGCCTCGTTGGCCACGGCGTCGGGAAGGGCGGCTCCGCCCTTCTTCGGCACGGCGAGCGCGATGAGGGGATTGAGCGAGACCGCGGCCGCGAACAGCCAGGGCGGGATGCGCGGAAGGAGGGGGCGGGCGGAGAGCGGGGTGTGCACGGGAAGGTCTTCAGGCGCCGGGGGGCTGGGAGGGCGAACCGCCGGAGCGGCGGGAGAGGAGCTTCTGGAGGAAGGGGCTCAGGGGGACCACGTTCGTCTGCGGGCGCTGCGCACGGATGCGCTCCACCGCTTCCGAATCCAGCTTCGACAGCAACTGCAGACCGGCCTCGCCGCCGCCCACCAGGAGATATTCGTCCGCGGCCTTCACCACGAAGAGGCTGCGGCGCTGGTCCAACGGCAGCCGCTCCACCACGGAGACCAGCGGCTGACGGCCCGCGGCCATCGCCTGCAACCCCATCAACCGGCGCAGGCCCACGTTCAGCGTGAGGTAGATGGACGCCACCACCGCGCCCAGCACCAGCAGCGTCCGGACGAGCGTCCAGCCCAGGCTCTCCGGCTCCTCCCCTGCTCCCGTCGTCGCGTCGATGGACGCGTCGACCGTGGGGTCCTCCCACGTGTCGGCGGGAGCGGGCGCGGCCTTCGCGGGCTCCGTCGGAGCGGACGCGGCGGGCGCCGGTTGGGCAACGGGCGCCACCGCTGCGGGCGTGGCCTTCGCGGCGGGCGCGTCGCCACCGGGCGGCACGGGCGCGGAAGGAGCCTGCGCCAGGACGGTGGGCGCCGTGAGCACCAGCGCGGCACCGAGCAGCAGGCGCATGAGAGGGGGGCGGAGGACTGCCATGGTTGGGGGCGAGGCTAGTTCATCGGCCGGAGGACCGCCACGGGCCCCGCCCGACTGCTCGCCTGCTCTCTCCGGGCATCACCCCGCCAGGGCGATGATGCGCACGCCGAGCTGGCCTTCCACCTCGACCAGCTCGCCCCGGGCCACCACCTTGCCGTTGACGGACAGCTCCACCGGCTCACCCGGGCCGCGGTTCAGCTCGAGCACCTGGCCCGCGCGCATCCCCACCACCTGCTGCGCCGTGACGGGCACGCGCGCCAGCTCCACGGCAATCTGCAGGGGCACATCGCCGAGCAGGTCGCTTCCGTCCGGCTTGTTCAACTCGTCCAAGGCCGCCCCTTCCAGTTCCGGAGGCATGTCCAGCTCCGGGTTGGTGAAGTCCTCTGGTTCTTCCGCCCCCGAGCCCTCTTCCCCCGCCGAGCGCGGGTGGCCCGGCTCCCCGGAGACGAGGTCGGTGATGCGCGCCCGGTAGCGTCCATTCTCGATGAACACCTCCGCGTCCGCGCGGCCCGCGCGCCCCGAGCCCACCCGGAGCTGCGCCGTGCCGGGCTCGCCCCGGTCCGGCCGCGCCGACAGCGCGTCCACCAGCAGCACGTCCTTCACGCGCAGGCTCGACAGGTCCTGCGCTGAAATCTCCGCCGTGCCAATCTCCGCCCGCAGCCAGCTGCGCACCGCGGACAGCCGGCTGGCATTCGCCTGCAGGTCCGCCTTCAGCCGGGCGCGCCGCTGGGCGCTCTCCACCACCGGCTCGGCCGCCTCCAGCACCGCCGCGGGAACCACCAGCCGCACCATGCCGCCATGCGGCCCCAGCGTGGCGTGCAGGTGGACCGCCAGCATGGGCCCGTCGTCGCCCAGGCGCGCGGACACCTCGTCCACGCCCCGCGCCACGCCGTCCAGCCGGGGCCGGGGTACCGCCTGCTGCAGCGTGGGCACCAGCACCTTGAGGGCCTCGAGGACGACGTAGCCCATCACGCCCTCCTCGATGTCCGTCAGCGGCCTCAGGCCCACCATCTCGCCCGCGCCGCCCAGCAGCATGTCCACCGCCGCGTGCGCGAGCGCCAGCTCCACCTCCAGCACCGCCCGCCCCTGGAGCGCGCCCGGCGCCAGCACCGCCAGGAACGTGGGGTCGCCCAGGAAGCGCCGCAGCTCGGCCATGGGCCGCACCTGCACGGATTCCAGCGACAGGCTGACCGGGGCGTCGAAGAGCTCCTTGAGCCGCGTGGCCACCCCGGAGAGCGAGCCTTCCGCCGGCGTCAGCCAGCGCAGCCGCTCCGCGAGCATGCCCTGCGCCCGGGAGACCTTCTCCAGGTTGCGGAACATGAACGGACGCCAGGGCCGCTCCGGCTTCGCGGGCCGCTCCGGCAGCTGGCGCTCGTACCGTGAGGGCTCGCGCTCCTGACGCTCCGGCGCGCGCTCATACCGCGACGGCTCGCGCTCCTGACGCTCGGGGGCACGCTCCTGACGCTCCGGCGCGCGCTCGTACCGCGACGGCTCGCGCTCCTGACGCTCGGGACGCTCGGGTGCGCGCTCGGGACGCTCGGGCGCGCGCTCCTGGCGCTCGGGTGGACGCTCCGGGCGGATCCGCAGCTCGCGGACGTCCACCAGCATCGTCCGCTCGTGCGTTCCGGGCCCGTCGTCGTCGGGCTCCATGCTCATGTCTTCGCCTCGAACTTCAGGTCCTCCAACCTCAGGCCGCGACCGCCCAGCGCGGTGCGCAGGCCCTCACTGTGCTCTTCCAACTGCTTGAGCACCTCGCGGTTGGAGCCGCTGAAGGCGGCGGAAATCTTCCCGTTGCGCGCGCTGACCTTGATGGACAGCCCGCCCATGACGTCGCCGCGCAGTTCAATCTGGAACTCGGCGTTGCCGGCGGCGTTGGTGCCCACCCGGATGCGGTCGACGATCTTCTGCGCAATCTCGCTGGCCAGGGCGCGCAGCCGCTCGGAGCCCGCCGTGTCCTTGGGCTTGGCCACCGGCACCGGCGCCATCAGCGCGGGGTTGAAGCGGAAGCCGGGGCCCATCTCCGTCCCCCCGCCCTCCTTCTTGTCCTTCCCTCCCCCGCCGCTGCTGCCCTTGCCACCGCCCGCGTCGGCGTCCGCCCGGATGGCGGCGCCCCTCTCCGAGTTGACCTGTCCCTGCGCGGTCTCCGCGTTGCTCAGGTCCTTGTCGCGAAGCTCCGAGGAGCGCTTGGTCTCCTTCGCGTCCGACGCGCGCGAGCCGGAGCGGGCCTCCGTCGCGCCCGAGTCCGCGCGCCGTCCCGCCTGGTTCGCCGCCTCGCCGCCGCCCGTGGACGGCTGCTGCAGCTTCTCGCCGAAGGTCTTCCCCTGCTGCATCGCCTTCGCCAGCACGGAGCGGCCCAGGTTGCCCTGGGGCTGCGCGGGCGTCTGGGGCCCCGCGGGCGTCTGGGCCTGCGGCTGCTGCATCAGCTTCTGGAAGGCGGTGGCACCCTCCTGACGCTTCTTCGCCTGGCCCTCGGCGAGCTTCTTCTCCTGCATGATGCGCTCGGCCAGGCGCGCTGCTTCGCGGTCGTCGTCGACTCGGCTCATGACTTCTTTCCCGAGGGGTGGGGTGGCGGCAGGTTACTTGCGCTGCCGAGCCAGGAACAAGGCGTTGCCAATCTCCTCCTGGTTCAGCTCCTCGCGCTGTTGGCGCTCGTACTTCACCTGCTTCTGCCAGTTCTCCTTGTGCTTCTCGATGGCCTTGAGCTCCATGGCCGCGTCCGCCATCTCCTGGCGCCGCTTCTCCACCAGCTTCTCGGCCACCTTCACCGACTCCTTCTGGCGCTCCACCTCCAGGGCCACCTGCGCCTCCTCGTCCTTCAGGCGCTCCTCGAAGCGGTTCATCATGTTCATGCCGTTGATGCCGGCACCCTTGCTGATGACCTCCTTGAGGTAGGCGGCGACCTTCGCCTTGCGCTCGCGCTTGCGGCGCTCCAGGTCGTCGATGAGCCGCTGGAGCTCCGCCTTCTCCTTCTCCAGGGCCTTGATGGCGGCGGAGAAGGCCTGCTCGGCCTCCTCCTTGGCCCGGGCGCGAATGTCCTGCAGGGCTTGCAACCGATACGGGGGCATTGTGGCCCCATCCTAACCCGGAATTCCCGCCGCGCACCCCTGCCCCGGGGGCCTGCCCCGGATCACTCCTCGAAGAGGGCGATGAGCTGCGCCACCGTGTCCTCGAATTCGGAGTTCGAGTGGGTGTCCTGCTTGAGGAAGTCGATGATGGCGTCGTACTTGTCGATGGCCCGGTCCGTGCGGGGGTCCGTCCCGTACTGGTAGGCGCCCAGGAGGATGAGGTCTCGCTGCTTCTCGTACGTGGAGAGCAGCTCGCGCAGCGTTCCGGCGGCCTTCTTGTGCTCCTTGCTGACGATGCCGCTCATCACACGGCTGAGGCTGGCGAGCACGTCCATGGCGGGCCACTGGTTGCGCTCGCCGAGGGCACGGTTGAGGATGAAGTGGCCGTCGAGAATACCGCGGACCTCGTCGGCGATGGGCTCTTCCATGTCACCGCCGGCCACGAGGCAGGTGTAGATGGCGGTGCACTTGCCCTTCAGTGAGTTGCCCGTGCGCTCCAGGATGCGCGGCAGCATGGAGAACACGCTCGGCGGGTAGCCCTGACGGGCCGGGGGCTCACCGACGGCAAGGCCAATCTCACGCTGGGCGCGGGCCAGACGTGTCACCGTGTCGAGCATGAAGAGCACGTTGCCGCCGCGCTCCCGGAAGTACTCGGCGATGGCCGTGGCCACGTAGGCGGCGCGCAGACGCACGAGGCTGGGCTGGTCCGAGGTGGCGCACACCAGCACGGAGCGCTTCATGCCCTCCTCGCCCATGGCGTCCTCGATGAACTCGCGCACCTCGCGGCCACGCTCGCCGATGAGGGCCACGACGCAGAGGTCCGCCTTGGTGTTGCGCGCTATCTGTCCCATCAGCGTGGACTTGCCCACGCCGGAGCCTGCGAAAAGGCCCACGCGCTGACCCTCGCCCACCGTGAGGAGCCCGTCGATGCAGCGCACGCCCAGGGGCAGCGGCCGTTCGATGCGCTGGCGGGTGAAGGGGTCCGGGCAGTCGCGGTCCACGGACCAGTCGATGAGCCCGTCGGTGGGCAGCGGGCTGCCGTCCATGGGCTCACCGATGCCGTTGAGGACGCGGCCCAGGAGCGCCTCGCCGCACTTGATGCTCAGCGGCTTGCCGGTGGGCACCACCTCGCTGTCCGGGCCGATGCCGTGCAGCTCGCCCAGGGGCATGAGCATGACCTCGTCGCCCTGGAAGCCCACCACCTCCGCCTTCACCGCGGTGCGATTGCGGGTCTTGATGAGCACCAGCTCGCCCACGCGGACGTTGGGCACGCTGGCCTTGATGATGAGGCCGGTCAGCTCGGTGACACGGCCCCGGACGCGCACCAGCTGCGCTTCCTTGATGAGGTCGAAGTAGCGCGAAAGGTCGAGAGCCATGGTCGCCGTTCCCTCTCAGGCCGGCCCGTCCTTCCGGCCGTTCGGGTCCGGAAGGAGGATGTTCTGGAGCATCTCGAGCTGGGTGGGCAGCTGCGCGTCCACTGTGCCGAACTCCGTCTGGACGATGCAGCCCACCGGGGCGACTTCGGGGTCTTCCTTGATGGCCAGGTCCACCGCGCGGCCGATGAGCTCCATCAGCACGGGCTTCTTGGCGCGCAGCACCGCCGCCGTCTTCGGGTGCACCCGCAGCACCATGGCCCGCGCGCTGCGCAGGTTCTCGATGGCGGACGCACACAGCTCCACCATCAGGTCCGGGTCCTTCTCCAGGCTCCGGCCAATGATTTTCTCCGCCATCCGCAGGGACAGCGCGACGACGTCCTTCTCGTAGGTGCCGAGCAGCTCGCCGGCCTGCATCTTCGCGCGGAGGATGATCTCCGTGGCCTGCGCCAGGCCCTCCTGGCGGCCCTGATCCCGCGTCTTCGCCAGCAGCTCATCGCGCTCGCGCAGGGCCTCGGCGAGGATGCGCTCCTTCTCGCGCTGGGCATCCTCGAGGATGGCCTGCGCGCCCTGCCGGGCCTCGAAGACCTCGGCGTTCATCACGCCGGCGCGGGGAGGCCTCAGCGCGGGCCGCTCCGACGCGAGGCCCGGCTCCGCCGTCCCGTCACCTTTGATCACCTTGCCGATCGCCATGGGCTGCTCCTTGGGGACCGGATGCTAGCGCGTTCCGCCCTTCGGTCCACGCCCACCCGCGCCCGGAGGCACCGGACGGTCGGTTCCGGACGGGGAACGGGGCCGGCGCTGCACCGACGTCCCCTCTCCCCGGGGGGCGGACGCGGAGCCCTGGCCGGGAGACGTGGTCGCCCGCCCGGCCAGCACCCGGGGAGGCCGCTCCGGCGCGGACTCCTCCGGCGGGCCCCCGCCCCGCGCCCGGGGCACGGAGCCCCGCGAGCGGAACACCCGCGAGCCTTCAGGATCCTCACCCGCGTCCCGGGAGCGGCGCGGCTCGGGCTCCGGCTCCGGCTCCGGCCGGGGCCGCATCTTCGAGGCCCGGGACAGCTCCTCCGGGGGCCGCGACTGCACCCGAGACTCGCCGCCCGAGACGCGGGAGCGCTCCCGGCCGGGCTCGGGGCTCGTCTCCGGGTCATCCGGCCGCCGGCCTTCCCGCTGGCCCAGGCGCGAGGGCGGAGGGCCGATGCGGGCGCCCTCCGGGTCCGCCCGCGCGGCACGCGACGGCCGGGGCTCCGGCGCGCCGGCCTCGCGACGGCCGGCGGGGGTGGCGATGGCGGACTCGCGGCGGGGCGGCACCGGCACCCGGTGCACGGCCGAGCCACCCGGCTCGCCGGGCTTCTTCGGCCCGGGCGCCACGCGCGAGCCCTCGCGGTTGGTGAGGGCCCCTGCGTTCCGGGCGGCGCGCTCGGCCATGATGTCGCGGCGGACAGCGCTCGACGCGGCGGGCCCCTGCCGGGACGCGGCGGGGCTGGCCATGGACGCGCGCGGCGCCGGGCGGGCCTCGGGCGCGGCGGCCGGGGCCGCCCGGGAGGGCGCCGCGGCGGCCTTGCGCGCACCGGGCGGCGGAGGAAGCATCGCGGACTGGCGCGGCGGCGGCTGGGACGCCAGGCGCACCGGCCGCTCGATGAGGCCGCGCGTGGCCAGCCGCTCCAGGTCCATGACGATGTCGGTGCGGCCACCGTCGCCCCGGGCGGTGGGGCGGATGCGCTCCTCGCGCACCCACTTCGCGATGAGGGCGCCGAACTCGCCGCGGTACTTCTCCAGCATGCGCGCGGCGAACTCCGGGGACTGCGCCACGCACGCGCGCGCCAGCCGCTGCACGCCCGCGCTGCGGATGGCGCCCGCGAGGCTCTTCAGCCCCTCGTGCACCTCCAACTGCGCGCGGGCGTCCTCCTCCGGCAGCTTGCGCGGGGCGTTGGCCGCCACGGACTTGTTGGCCAGCAGCCGCAGGTCCGGCGGCAGCGGCTCGAAGAGGGACTCGCGCTCCGCATCCGGCAGGCCCGCCATGGCCGGCCCCAGCACGCGCGCGCCCAGCCTGTCGCAGACGGTGAGCAGCTCGCGCTGCTGGAGCTGGAGCACGTCGGAGAACTTGAAGCCCGCGGCCTGCTGCGCCGCCGCCTCGCGCGCCAGCACCTCCTCCAGCTTCCACCGGACGATGTCCAGCACCTGGGGCCGCACCTCGCGGGTGAGCTTCACGCGCGCGGGCGGCAGGTGCGTGCGCACCGCGTCCGCCAGCGTGCCCGGCAGCGCGCGCAGCACCACCTCCACCAGGGCCCCGCGCTCACGCTGCAGCAGCGCCGCCAGCCGCTCCGGCTCGGCGCTCCACAGCTGCCCGCGCCGGTCCTTCACCAGCCGCTTGATTTCCTGCACCAGCGCGGGGATGCGCTTCTCACGCGGAATCTGGAGGATTTCCTGCGCGCGGTGACGCAGCAGCGCGGACTCCTCTTCCGGGAGGTGCTCCAACGCGCCGAGGCTGTCCTGACCGCCGAACGTCACGGCCGTCAGGAGCAGCATGCTCTGGCGCTTGTTGAGCGAGGTGAAGAACGAGTCCAAACGTCACCTCGCGGGCTCACGGCCGCCCGCTGGGAGGGGGGAGGAAACGTACGGCGCCGCAAGGGCCCGCGCGTCAGGCCTCCGGAGGCCGGCCGCGGCCGCGAGCCCCGGCGCGCGCCGCGGGGGCGCTGGAGCCGGAGCGCATGAAGGTCCACGCCGCCAGTCCCATCATCACCAGCACCAGGCCGAAGGCCCCGGCGAACATCACCTTGAACTGGCCCGCGCTGGCCGCCGTCATGCGCAGTCCCAGCACGTCCTGCAGCCGGCTCTCCGCGTCCGTCTCCGCCGAGGGCGGCAACGCCTGCGTCATCAGCACCGTCACCGCCTCCGGCTTCAATTCCGGCACCGCGGTGGCCGCGAACTTCTGCACCACCGACTCGGCGATGGGCGGCTTGCCGCCCTCCTGGGGCCGGTACTTGATGAACACCGACGCGGACGGCATCGGCTTGTTCTCCGGCTGCGTCAGGTCGTTGTTCTCCGGAATCATCACGATGGCGCGCGCCTCCAGCACGCCGTCGATCTGATTGAGCGCGTTGGACACCTCGCCCGCCAGCGCCTTGAGCAGCATCGCGCGCTCCTCGGTGGCGGTGGGCACCATGCTGCCCTTGGCGAAGTGCGCGAGGCCCTTCTCCACCGGGCGCGGGAGCGAGTTGAGCTTGAGCAGCTCCGCGGCCTGCGCGGCGTCCGCCTTGGGGACGGTGATCATGAACCGGACTTCGTTGCCACCCTCCTCCTTCTCCTTCTTGGCGTTGATGCCGTTCTTGCTGAGCAGGACGTAGATCTCATTGGCGTCCGACTCAGTCAGCTCGTGCTGGAGCTCGATGTGACAGCCCGTCATGAACACGAGGGCGAGGAGCAGGGCGGCAAACGCGTGCGGTCGGCGAATCATGGGCGCGGTGAGCTTACTAGGCCCCCGGAAAACGCGGAAGGGCGCCCCCTCCCGGGGGGAGGAGCCGCCCTTCACAAGCGCCGCCAGGCTGGCCGGTGGGTGAGTGACTAGACCTGCGTCTTGACGACGTCCTTGAGGCCGGTGGTGGCCTTCTCGACCACCTTGCTCGTCAGGTCCAGCTGCTGCGTGTACTGGTACATGGATGCCTGGAGGGACAGCAGCTCCGCGTTGGAGAACTGCTTCCCGCTGGAGGCCTGGGAGATGATCTTCTCCAGGTTGCCCTGGCCCTTCTCCAGGTCGCCAATCACCTGCGTCATCATGTCGCCGGCCTTGGACGTCTTGGCCGTCTCGGGCTTGGCCGCCACGGCCTCGGCGCCCTTGGCCGTCATCGGCTCCTGGCCCGCGCCGCTCACCTTGTTCATGGCGGCCTTCTCCGTCTTGTTGACGGTCTCCACCTGGCGGACGGCGTCCGCCTTCTGGGTGGCCTGCGCCGCCTGGGCCTTGTTCACGCCCTGGGCCGCGTCCACCTGGCCCGCGCCCTGCGCCTTGTCAGCGAGAACTCCGTCGAACTTCGACGCGCCCGCCTTGTTCGTCTGCTGGGCGCCCTGGTCCTGCAGCTTTTGCTGCGCCACCTGTGCCGCGGAGACCCCGGTCATCGGACCCGCCATTTGAGACCCTCCTTGCATCCGTCGGGGAAGGAGGCAGTTCCTCCTCCTCGTTCAAGAGTTCCTTGAGCCGGTCGATGGCGCGCGCGTGCAGCCGCGACGCCCAGCTCTTTGACTGCCCAATTTCCGCCCCGGCCTCTTCCAGCGTCCTGCCCTGGAAGTAGTACCCCTGAAGGAGCTTCTTCTCCTTCTCCGGGAGCTTCTCTATCGCCGCCCGCACCCGATTCTTCGTCTGCTCCAGCTCCATCCGGACATCCACCGGCAGCGATTCGTCGGTGTAGCCCGCCGTGTCCGCCCCTTCCATGCTCGACGCGAACACCATCGCGAGCCCGGCCACCGCATCCGAGATGTCATTGACATCATCGTCGAAGGAGCTGCCCCGGTTGCTTGTCCCCGACTCGCGGTCGGCGAGGTTGCCCAGGTATGCCGCCGCCCGCTCCCCCGCGAACGCCGTCCGCGAGTCCGAGCCCCGCAACACCCCCATCTTCCTCAGTCCGTCGAAGATGGCGCCCTTGATGCGGTAGTGCGCGAAGGTGAGGAAGTTGGCCCCCACCTTCGGGTCGAACCGCTCCGCGGCCTCCAGCAGCCCTATCTGCCCGTAGGCCACCAGCTCATCCAGCTCGAGCTGGGCGTTGAACTGCTTGCGGACGGTCGCCGCCAGCGACCGCACGTAGGGGCCGTACTTCTCGAGGATGACCTTCCTGTCTTCGCCCAGAGCCAAGCGCAGCTCACTCGGCCTTGGACCACAGCCGCTCGAGAACCTGGTTCAGCCGCGGATCATCCTGAAGCGCGTCCGTAATCTTGGTCGTGAGGGAGGAGGACTTCATGCGGAGCTTCTCCTTCAGGATTTCGGCGACAAGGGCCTTCGTCGCCTCTTCCTTGCTCTTGAAGCCCCCCTGCTTCAGCTTCCGGGCGATGGCCACCGCCTGCGCGGCGACCGGGTCCGCCGCCTGGGGGCCCTGGACATTGCTGGAGCCTACCAGACCCGAGGGCCCGACAAGAGACTCGGCCTTGTCCACCTTGCCGCCAAAGCTGGCGCCCGCCGCCGGCGCGGCGCCAGCAGCGCCCTTCGCGCCACCGGCACGCCCCTTACCGCCCCCTCGTCCCACACCACCGACAGCCATCGCCTTCTCCTCCCGTCGTCTACTTCTTCGCAGGAGGCAGGACACCCGCCTCCTTCGCCTGGATGAGCGACTGGGCCAGCTTCGCGCCATCACCGTCCGGCTCCAGGTCCATGGCCGCCTTCAGCTCCTTGAGGGCCTCGGGCACCTTTCCCATGAACAGTAGCGCTTCGCCCGCGTGGGCGCGAGGCAGCGCGGACTGCGGCGCCAGCCGCTGCGCCGAGCGGTAGGCCTGCAGCGCCTTGTCGTGGCGGCCCTGCGCGAACTCCAGCGCGCCCAGCCCCAGCTGCGGAACCTCGCTCTTGGGCATCAGCGCCGCGGCTCCGGCGAAGATGTCCCGCGCCTTGTCGAAATGGCCCATGTCGAGCCACAGGTAGCCGGCCTCCAGCAGGACCATCGCCTGCCGGCGCCCGACGGGGACGAGGCTGTTCGCAATCTCCGAGCTCTCCGCCATGGACTTCGCTCTTCCTTTCCGCGTCCGGCGGACACGGGAGCGGCGCCGCTCCCGCAACCCGCCGGCTGGTGCCCGCCAAACCTAGCGGACGTTGCCGATGGAGTTCTTGATGCAATCGTGCCGCGACTTCATCACGTTGGAAATCGCCGTGAAGGTCTGCGACTCCTGCTGGATGGCGGCCTGCAGGTTGAGGAGCTTGCTGTTCTCCTCGGCCATCTTGTTCAGCGAGAAGTTGCCGTTCACGCTATCCGTGGCGCTGGCGCCGGAGCTCGCGCCCACCGACGGCGTGCCGGCCAGGCCACCCGCCGCGCCACCGCCGACGCCGGCGACGCCGGACATCATCGAGGCCGAGCCGCCGCCCATCGGCGACACCGCCGTGCCCATCACCCCAGCGTACGGCGCGCCGGCCATGCCGGAGCCGCTGGTGCTGGAGAAGGTGTGCATGGACGAGACCGCGGCGGAGACGATGCTGCCGCCCGGCAGCATGCCGGCCATCGCGCCCACGCCCGTGCCCACAGCGCTCGCCGCGCTGTTGAGCCCGTTCTGCAGCCGCGCTCCAAAACCCGTCTGCGGCGTCTGCCGTGCCGTCGTCACGTTGGTCGAGAGACGCACGTTCGGGCCCATCATGTTGTCGATCTTCGCCATTGCTTCCTCCAGGCGCTGCCGCCAGCGAAAAGGTCAGAGATCCCCGATGTTCCGGATGCTCTCCTACGTATTATCGGCCCAGGGGCCCGGCGGTTTCCTGATCCACCCAAAAAAGCGGCGCGGCCAGAAAACCCCCGTCATTCCCAGCGCTTAGCGCCGGCCCTTGCCGGCCTTGGCCTCGGCGAGGAGCCGCTCGCGGGTCTCCACCAGCAGCTCCAGCAGTTCCTCCGCGTGGCCAATGGCGGCCTGCACCTTCTTGCCCTGGTCCACCTTGGGGCCCTTGAGCTCGGTGAGGCCGGCCTTCACGGGGGCGAAGAAGGCGCGGACCTCTTCCGCCGGGGTCGCCTCGAGCAGGGACTCGACAGCGGGATAGGAGGGCGCGGGCAGCTCCTGGGCCGGCGCGGGCGTGGACGGCTTGGCGGACGGGGGCATTGCGGAGGGGGTCTCCTGTCGGGCCAGCGGCCGGACGGCCGATGGGCACTTGGAACGCGACGGTAGGGGAAAAGCCCTGCCCCCTTCAAGCCGCCCCCCTTCTTCCAGTGGGGATAACACTCCACGTCCCATAGGCCGAGGAGGGAACGGGCACTCCAACGGGCTGCCCCGCAAGCCCTGTCCCCTTCCACCAGCGCACCTAGGTTTTCCGCAACGGGGTGGCGCCGCATGCCCTCCGCCGCACTCACACAGGAGAATCTCCATGAAGAAGCTGGTTGGGGTTATTGCAACCGTCGCCCTGTTCGGCTCGGGCGCCGCCTTCGCGCAGGACACCACGGCCCCGCAGCAGGGCACCACGGCCCCGCAGCAGGACAGCAGCATCCAGCAGGACAGCGCCACGCAGAACGAGCCGGCCATCGGAGGTTCGGGCTCCACCCAGAACGAGCCGGCGATGGGTGGCTCCGGCACGGGCAGCACCATGGGCGGCCAGAACGCCATGGGCCAGAAGGAGCTGACAGGCAAGGTCGTCAAGGCCGACTCGAAGACCATCTTCGTGGACATGCATGGCGCGGTGGTGCCGCTCAAGGTGGACAAGAGCACCCAGTTCAATGACCCGAACCTCAAGAAGGCCAAGGACCTGCAGCCAGGCCAGGAGATTCGCGCCAGCTACGAGGTGAAGGAGACGGAGAACGTCGCCAAGAGCATCTCCATGTCCGGCACCGGCGGCTCCGGCTCCGGGGACATGATGTCGCCCGACTCGTCCATCAACGAGGGCACCGGCGGCTCCGGGATGGAGAAGGACAAGGACGTGGACATGAACACCGGCGGCTCGGGCGCCATGGAGTCGCCCCCGCCGAGCGAGGACATGCACAACGACCCGGGCAGCACCATGAACCCCGACAGCAAGAACTAGCCGCCACGCACCTGCCACGGACACCTGCCCGTGACATTGCCAGCACCCCGAAGCGGGGACTCGAAGGGCCCACGGCCAATGAGGCCGCGGGCCCCTTCCCTTTTGCCAGGCAGTTGCGATAGGCCTGTGCTCAGGCAATTCAGTTCATTCAGTCTTGACTGAATGAACTGAACGAATTACATGCCGGCGCGCCTTCCTGGGCCCGCTCGCGCGACTGGCGCGCGGCCCGGTTGGAAGGCACGGAGGCCGGGCATGACGGAGTTGGGCGCCGCGGAGCTGCGCTTCATCGAAGCGATGGCTCTGCACTTCGAGCGGCAGGGCGGCACGCGCATCGGCGGGCGCATCCACGCGCTGCTGATGCTGGCGGACGAGCCGCTGTCGCTCAAGCGCATCGCCGAGCTGCTCAAGGTGAGCGCCGCCTCCGTGTCCACCAACATCCGTGCCTGTACGGCCATGGGGCTGGTGGAGCCGGTCAGCGTGCCGGGCGACCGGCAGCACTACTACGTCATCAGCTCCGAGGGCTGGGAGAGCCGACTGCACACCGCGGAGGAGGCGATGAAGGCCTTCGTGCGGGTGTGCCGCAGCGCCCTCTCCGCGCCGCAGCTCGCCGAAAAGCCGCACCTGCGCGAGGCCGCGGAATTCTGTGACTTCTACCTCACCGAGATGGCCGGCATCGCCGAGCGGTGGCGCGCATCCCGCGCCGCCCGTCCCATCCGTGCAACCAAGGCTTCGAAAGGACGCACCGCATGAACCCCGCAGCGAAGTCCCCCATCGTCTCCATCACGAACGTGACCAAGGACTACAACCTGGGCAAGGTCGTCGTCCCGGCGCTCCGGGGCGTGGACCTGCAGGTCCACCCGGGGGAGTTCATCTCCATCGCCGGGCCGTCCGGCAGCGGCAAGACGACGCTGCTCAACCTCATCGGCTGCGTG
>NZ_JAAIYA010000119.1 GCF_010894405.1 Pyxidicoccus caerfyrddinensis | reverse complement strand
CGGCCTGTGCAACACCGCTCGGGAAACCATTGCCTTCATGGACCTGGGGCCCGGCCGACGCCTGCTCCAGTTCTTCTCTTCCGCTTTCGACGCCTCCGTCTCCGAAATCTTCCCCGCCCTGCTCTCCGGTGCCTGCCTCGTACTCGCTTCCCGCGACGAGCTCATGCCCGGTGCGCCTCTACTCAAGGTGCTCCAGGAGCAGTCCGTCACTACCCTCAAGCTGACTCCTTCCGTGCTCGCCCAGCTGGAGCCCGAGGGCCTGCGCGGCATCCAGACGCTCATTACCGCCGGTGAGGCCTGCACCCCGGAGCTGGTGGCCCGCTTCCAGCCGGGCCGCCGCTTCGTCAACGCCTACGGCCCCACCGAGGCCACCGTCTGCGCCACCGTCAACACCGACGTGGACGCCCGGCACGTTTCCATCGGTCGGCCGTTCCACAACGTGCGCGCGTACGTACTGGACGCTTCGCTGCAGCCGGTGCCCGTCGGCGTGCCTGGCGAGCTCTTCATCGGCGGCATCGGCCTGGCGCGCGGCTACCTCGGCCGCCCGGAGCTCACCGCCGAGCGCTTCATTCCCCACCCCTTCGCCTCCGCTCCAGGCGAGCGCCTCTACCGCACCGGCGACAAGGCGCGCTGGCTCGACAATGGCCAGCTCGACTACCTCGGCCGCATCGACTTCCAGGTGAAGCTGCGCGGCTTCCGCATCGAGCTGGGCGAAATCGAAGCCGTGCTCTCCTCCCACGCTTCCGTGCGCGAGGCCGTGGTGACGCTGCGCGAGGA
>NZ_JAAIYA010000118.1 GCF_010894405.1 Pyxidicoccus caerfyrddinensis | reverse complement strand
TCGAGGGCCTCATCGGCCTGTTCGTCAACACCCTCGCGGTGCGCACTGACTTGTCCGGCGACCCGACCTTCCAGCAGCTCGTGGGCCGCGTCCACGAGACGGCCCTGGGCGCCTTCGCCCACCAGGAACTGCCCTTCGAGAAGCTGGTGGAGGTCCTCCAGCCCTCGCGCCACCTCAACGTCCCGCCGCTGTTCCAGGTGATGTTCGTGCTGCAGAACGCGCCGCTGCCGCCCGTGCAGCTTCCCGGCCTGCGCATGCACGCGCAGCCGGTGGACTCAGGCGCGGCCCGCTTCGACCTGATGCTCATCGCCGCCGAGGACCCGAAGGGTCTGCGCCTCACCGCGGAGTACAGCACGGACCTCTTCGACGAGCGCACCGTGGCGCGGCTGCTGGGCCACTTCCACACGCTGCTGCAAGGCGTGGCGGCCCGGCCCGAAGCGCGCCTGTCCGAGCTGCCACTCATGGACGAAGCCGAGCGCCACCAACTCCTCCAGGCGTGGAATGCCATCAAGGCAGACGCCCCGCCCGAGGTGGCCGTCCACACCCTCATCGAAGCCCAGGTGGAGCGCACTCCGGACGCGGTGGCCCTCGTCTTCGGCGAGGAGCAGCTCACCTACCGGCAGCTCGACGCGCGTGCCAACCAGCTCGCGCACCACCTGCGCGCGCTGCACGTCGGCCCCGAGGTGCTCGTGGGCCTGTGCGTGGAGCGCTCCGCGCAGCTGGTGGTGGGCATGCTCGCCATCCTCAAGGCCGGCGGCGCCTTCCTCTGCCTCGACCCGTCCCTCCCCTCCG
>NZ_JAAIYA010000117.1 GCF_010894405.1 Pyxidicoccus caerfyrddinensis | reverse complement strand
GGCCAGCGCCACGCGCGAGTCGGTGGACACACCGAGGCCACGCAGGTGCCAGGCGAGCTGGTTGGCACGCGCGTCCAGCTCCCGGTAGGTGAGCTTCGCGTCTGCGAACTCGACGGCGGTCTTGTCCGGGAAGCGGGCCACCACCTGCGAGAAGACCTCGGGCAGGGTGGAGCCACGGGGGTACTCGGAGGCGGTGGAGTTCCAGTCCACCAGCACCTGCTGGCGCTCGGGCACCGTCAGCATGGGCACGGAGGCCAGGGGCGCATCGGGCCTGGCGACGAGCGCCTCCACCAACATGCGGAAGTGCGCCACCATGCGTGCGGCGGTGCCCGCCTCGTACAGGTCCGTGTTGTAGGCCAGCACGCCCTGGTAGCCCTCGGGAGAGTCCAACAGGGTCAACTGCAGCTCGAACTTGAGGGTGGGGCTGTCCACCTCCATCGGGCGCAGCGTCAGTGCCTGATTTCGCAGTGGGGCCGTGGGAGCGTTCTGCAGGGCGAAGAACACCTGGAACAGGGGGCCGCGGCTCAGGTCCCGCGCGGGATGTAGCTCTTCCACCAGCCGCTCGAAGGGCACGTCCTGGTGGGCGTACGCCCCCAGTGCGGACTCGCGCACCTGCCGCAACAGGCCGCGGAAGGACAGGCGCGAGTCCAGGCGCGCACGCATGACCAGCGTGTTGACGAAGAAGCCGATGAGCTCTTCCAGCTCGCCGCGCTGACGGCCGGCGACCGGCGAGCCGACGGAGATGTCCTGCTGGCCGGAGTAGCGCGCCAGCAGCACCTGGAACGCGCCCAGCAGCAGCATGAAGGGCGTGGCGCCCTCCTGCTGGCACAGCGCCTT
>NZ_JAAIYA010000116.1 GCF_010894405.1 Pyxidicoccus caerfyrddinensis | reverse complement strand
GCCTTCGGCTCCAGCACCCCGGCGATTCCGTCCCGCTCCAGCCCCGCCTCGATGCGCGGTCGGGCCGCCTCCAGCGCCGCCATGACGCCTTCCAGCGTCTCGCCATAGCGCGCATAGGGGACGCACTCCCCGCGCCCCACGGCGCCGTCCTCCTCCAGCGTGACGACGACCACCTCTGCGGAAGTCTTCGAGCCGCGGGAGATGGTGAAGCGCCCGGCAATGGGCCAGCTCTCGTGGGTGACGGTGAGCTTGCGCATGGGCGGTCAGCTCCGGGCCGGGAAGCGGCGCGCCAGCTCTTCGACGAGGGGACCGACGCCAGTTCGGATGGGGTCCACGCACGGCAGCCCGTGCTCGCGGCCCGTGCGCTCCAGCAGCGCCAGCGCTTCCTTCTCGCCCAGGTGCTCGGTGTTGATGGCGAGGCCCGTGCACTGGATGCGCGGGTTGGTGAGCTGGCCCTCCAGAATCGTCCGGTCGATGACGGCCTGGATGGAGGGGAGGGGATGCTGGACGCCGCGCATCTTCGTGCGCGTGGGCTCGTGGCAGACGACGAAGGCGTCCGGCTGCGCGCCGTGGAGCAGGCCCAGGGTGACGCCCGCGAAGGACGGGTGGAACAGCGAGCCCTGGCCTTCGACCAGGTCCCAGTGGTCCGCGTCGTTGGCGGGGGTGAGCCACTCGGCCGCGCCGGCGACGAAGTCCGACACCACCGCGTCGATGGCCACACCGCGCCCGGAGATGAAGATGCCCGTCTGCCCGGTGGCGCGGAAGTCCGCCTTCAGGCCGCGCGCGCGCATCTCCTTCTCCAGCGCGAGCACCGTGTACTTCTTGCCCACCGAGCAGTCCGTGCCCACCGTCA
>NZ_JAAIYA010000115.1 GCF_010894405.1 Pyxidicoccus caerfyrddinensis | reverse complement strand
GGTGGGCGAAGGCGCCCAGGGCCGTCTCGTGGACGCGGCCCACGAGCTGCTGGAAGGTCGGGTCGCCGGACAAGTCAGTGCGCACCGCGAGGGTGTTGACGAACAGGCCGATGAGGCCCTCGAGGTCTGCGCGGTTGCGGCCGGCGATGGGGGTGCCGACGGTGACGTCGTCCTGGCCGCAGTAGCGGTGGAGCAGGACGTTGAAGGCGGCGAGCAGGACGGAGAAGAGGGTGCGGCCGTCGCGTGCGCCCAGGTCCTTCAAGGACTCTGCAAGCTGCGCGGGCAGGAAGACGGTGTGACGGGCGCCACGGGCGGAAGAGGTGGCGGGACGGGGCCTGTCACCCGGGAGCTGGAGCACGGCGCTGGGGTCCAACCGCTGGCGCCAGTAGGAGAGCTGGGCCTCCAGTGCTTCACCCTGAAGCCACTGACGCTGCCAGGACGCGAAGGCGGCGTATTGAAGCGGCAGCGCGGGCAGGGGCGAGGGGAGGCCGGAGGCGAAGGCCGCGTAGAGCTCGGCCACCTCGCGCACCATGACGCCCATGGACCAGCCGTCGGTGACGATGTGGTGCAGGGTGAGCAGCAGCACGTGCTCGCTGGAGGAGAGCCGGTAGAGCACCGCATGCAGCAGCGGGCCCTTCTCCAGGTCGAAGGGGCGGCGGGCCTCCTCGTGCAGGCGGCGCCAGGCCTCCGCCTCACGCTCGGAGTCAGGGACGTCCCGCAGCTCCACCACGTCCAGGGAGGGCTCGAGGACGGGGGCGATGAGCTGGAAGGGGCGGCCGTCCTGCTCGACGAAGGTGGTGCGCAGGGGCTCGTGGCGGAGGACCAGCTCGTGGAGTGCGCGGCGCAGGGCCTCCTCATCCA
>NZ_JAAIYA010000114.1 GCF_010894405.1 Pyxidicoccus caerfyrddinensis | reverse complement strand
CGCCCCGTTGCAACCCGTGAGGTGAGGGTCGACAGCGAGCGCCGGCGCTGCGAGGCGTGCGGCACGCGGACGCGTGCGGATTGGCGCTCGCGGCGCTGCGTGACGACGCTCACCGGCTGCGTGGGGCTGTCGGTGCAGGTGCGGGTATGCCACCGGGAGGGATGTCTGCTGGAGGGCGTGCCGCTGAGGGCCGAGGGCGAGGGCCGCTGGGGCCTGCCCGAGCACGAGTTCGGACTGGACGTGCTGGCCTTCATCGGGGCTCAGCGCTATCGGGAACACCGCAGCGTGCCAGAAATCCACGCCCTGCTGCGTCAGAAGGGCGTCGCCATTTCCGAGCGCACCTGCACCAACCTGCTCGACCGCTACGACGAGCTCGTCAGCCTCAAGGCGCTCGACTCCGGGAGGCTGCAAGAGGCGCTCAAACGCCAGGGGCGCGCGGTGCTTGCCATTGATGGGCTCGCCCCAGACGTCGGGCACGAGGTGCTCTGGGTGGTGCGCGAGTGTCTCTCAGGCCAGGTCCTGCTGGCGCGGCCCCTGCTGTCCGGGGGCGAGCAGGAACTCGTACCGCTCCTTGAGGAAGTGAAGCGCGCGCTGGGGCGAGTGCCCATCGTCGGCGTGGTGTCCGATGGGCAGAGGAGCATTCGCAACGCGCTGGCCCACGCACTGCCCCAGGTGCCCCACCAACTATGTCACTTCCACTACCTGCGGGAGGCGGCCCGGCCCCTGTACGAGGCCGACCGGCATGCGAAGAAGGAATTGAAGAAGCGGGTGCGCGAGGTGAGGAAAGTCGAACGGGCCGTGGAAGGCCGTCAGGACGCGGGCGCCCGCGCCACGCGCGCCTATGCTGCGGCGGTCAGGAGCGCGCTCACCGACGACCACCGCCCGCCCCTCAACCCCTCCGGCCTGCTGCTAC
>NZ_JAAIYA010000113.1 GCF_010894405.1 Pyxidicoccus caerfyrddinensis | reverse complement strand
ACGAAGGCCGAGGGGAGCATGTACTCGGGCAGCTTCGTCTTGAGGAAGTCACGCAGCTCGGGGGCGGAGGGCGACAGGGCTCCCGGAGGAGGCACGGCGTAGGCCACCAGGCGCTTGTCGCCCGGAGAGTCCTCGCGCACCACGACGACGGCCTGACGCACGTGGGGGTGCGACTGGAGGGCGGCTTCGACTTCGCCCAACTCAATGCGGAAGCCACGCACCTTCACCTGGAAGTCGAGGCGGCCCAGGTACTCCAGGGCGCCGTGAGGAAGGCGGCGCACCTTGTCACCGGTGCGGTAGAGGCGCTCGCCGGGGATGGAGGAGAAGGGGTTGGGAAGGAAGCGCTCAGCGGTGAGGTGAGGGCGTGCGAGGTAGCCGCGCACGACGCCAGCGCCGCCGATGAAGAGCTCGCCGGGCACGCCGATGGGGACGGGGCGCAGGTGCGAGTCGAGGACGAAGAGGGAGGTATTGGCGATGGGCTGTCCGAGAGAGACGACGGACGAGGGCACAGAGGGGAGGGGGAAGCAGGAGGACCAGACGGTGGTCTCCGTGGGCCCGTACATGTTGAGGACGGAGGGCACGCGCTGGCGCAGCTGGAGAGCCAGGTCCGCGGAGAGGGCCTCGCCACCGACGAGCAACTGCTGGAGAGAGCGCAGGGCGTCAGCGGACTCGGAGTCGAGCAGGAGTGCGCGAGCCAGCGAGGGAGTGCACTGCAGGTGGGTGACGGCGTGCTGGCGGACGGCGCGAGGCAGCCAGGAGGGGGAGAGGGTTTCCGGCTGGAGCACGACGCGGAAGCCGCGAGCGAGAGTCCAGAGCAACTCGAGGACGGAGATGTCGAAGGACAGGCGGGTGACGGCGAGCCAGACACCGAGGGGGTGGGAGTGGACGCAGGCGTCCATGCCGGTGAAGAAGTTGGA
>NZ_JAAIYA010000112.1 GCF_010894405.1 Pyxidicoccus caerfyrddinensis | reverse complement strand
TGGCGCGCAGCGTGCCAATCTCCCGCGTGCGCTCCCGGATGGCGATCCACAGCGTGTTCATGATGCCCACGCAGATGATGACCAGCAGGACGAAGGTGAGGGCGCCGGTGAGGAAGTTGAGCGCGGCCAGCGTCCAGCTGATGAAGTTGATCTCGTCCTCCCAGTTGGTGATGTCCAGCTTCTGGCCCGTCCACGGCTCGCGGTTGACCACCTCGAACTTGAAGAAGAACGCCCGCGGGTCGTTGTCCATGATTTCGTGGCCCGCGGCCGCCAGCGTCTTGCGCAGCCGGGCCTGCACCTCGGGCACCTGCGCCACATCCTTCAGGTACACCTGGATGGCGCCCGTGGTGTCGTCGCGGAGCTGGTAGAGCGCGCGCAGCGTGCCGGAGGGGACGTAGACGTTGAAGTCGCTCATCATCCCCACGTTGGCCGCGATGGCCACCACCTGCACGTCCACCGTGTTGCTGGTGCCACGCAAGGTGGGCGCGGCGATGGTCAACGTGTCGCCCACCTTGACCTCCAGCCGCTTCGCCTGCTTCTCGAAGAGGAGCACGGAGTTGGACCTGGCCAGTCCGTCCAGGGAGCCTTCGCGCACCTGGATGACCTGGCGGAAGCCGGGCTCGGCGGTGATGTCGATGCCGCCCACGCCCAGCTTCATGGAGCTGGTCTCGCTCACCACATTCGCCCAGCCGCGCCCGCGGTGGACGATGTAGTCCACCTCTGGCACGTCCTTGCGAATCTGCTCGAGGATTTTCGGATAGCCCGTCACGACGGGGGCGGACTGCCCGGCCGACACCTTGAAGAAGCCGGCCACGTTGACGTGGCCGGTGGACAGCGTGGTGGCCGAGCGCAACATCGTGTCCTTCATCCCGGTGGACAGCCCCATCAGGATGACGAGCAGCGCGGTGACACCGGCGA
>NZ_JAAIYA010000111.1 GCF_010894405.1 Pyxidicoccus caerfyrddinensis | reverse complement strand
ACTGCCCCGCGAGCTGACCTCCGCGCTGACGGCGCTGAGCCGCCGTGAGGGCAGCACGCTCTTCATGACGCTGCTCGCGGCCTTCCAGCTGCTGCTGGGACGCCACAGCGGCCAGGACGACATCGTCGTGGGCTCCCCCATCGCCGGCCGCACTCGCGAGGAGACGGAAGGCCTCATCGGCTTCTTCGTCAACACGCTTGTGCTTCGCACCCACCTGCGCGGCGAGCCCAGCTTCCGCGAGTTGCTCCAGCGCGTGCGCGAAGTGACGCTGGGCGCATACCTCCACCAGGACGTTCCCTTCGAGAAGCTGGTGGAGGAGCTGGCTCCCGCGCGCGACTTGAGCCGCTCGCCCCTCTTCCAGGTGATGTTCGTCCTGCAAAACGCTCCCATGCCGGAGCTTTGCCTGGGCGAGGCCCGGCTCACGCCATTGCCCATCGCGCAGACGGTGGCGAAGTTCGAGCTGACGCTCCTGCTGGAGGAGACAGGGGAGGGGCTGAAGGGCTCACTGGAATACAACACCGACCTCTTCGACACCGCGACGGTGGCGCGGCTGGTGGGCCATTACCAGACGCTGCTGGAAGGCATCGTGGCCCGGCCGGAGCAGGCCGTGTCGCGGCTGCCCATGCTGACTCACGCGGAGCGCCACCAACTGGTGGTGGACTGGAATCAGACTCGCTCCGACTTCCCACGCGAGCGCTGCATCCACGAGTTGTTCGAAGCCCAGGCGGAGCGGACACCCGACGCGGTGGCGGTGGTCTTCGAGGACCAGCGGCTCACCTACCGGGAGCTGGACCAGCGCGCCAACCAGCTCGGGCACCACCTGCGCTCCCTGGGCGTGGGGCCCGAGGTCCTGGTGGGTCTGTGCGTCGAGCGCTCCCTGGAGCTGGTGGTGGGGCTGCTCGGCATCCTCAAGGCGGGAGGTGCCTATCTCCCGCTGGATCCGAGCTACCCCGAGGAGCGGCTC
>NZ_JAAIYA010000110.1 GCF_010894405.1 Pyxidicoccus caerfyrddinensis | reverse complement strand
CGGGCGGCGCCACGTTCATGGCGTACGACCAGATCGACAAGGCGCCGGAGGAGCGTGAGCGCGGTATCACCATCTCCACCGCGCACGTGGAGTACCAGACGAAGAACCGGCACTACGCCCACGTCGACTGTCCGGGCCACGCCGACTACGTCAAGAACATGATTACCGGTGCGGCGCAGATGGACGGCGCCATCCTGGTGGTCTCCGCGGCCGACGGCCCGATGCCCCAGACGCGTGAGCACATCCTCCTGGCTCGCCAGGTCGGCGTGCCCTACATCGTCGTCTTCCTGAACAAGGTCGACATGCTGGACGACCCCGAGCTGCGTGAGCTCGTGGAGATGGAAGTCCGGGACCTGCTCAAGAAGTACGAGTTCCCTGGCGACTCCATCCCCATCGTCCCCGGCTCGGCCCTCAAGGCGCTGGAGGGTGACACCAGCGACATCGGCGAGCCGTCCATCCTGAAGCTGATGGAGGCGGTGGACAGCTACATCCCCACCCCGGTGCGCGCCACCGACAAGCCCTTCCTGATGCCGGTGGAAGACGTGTTCTCCATCGCCGGTCGTGGCACGGTGGCGACGGGCCGCGTCGAGCGCGGTATCGTCAAGGTGGGCGAGGAAGTCGAAATCGTCGGCCTGCGTCCCACGCAGAAGACCGTTGTCACGGGCGTGGAGATGTTCCGCAAGCTGCTGGACCAGGGCATGGCGGGCGACAACATCGGCGCGCTGGTGCGCGGCCTGAAGCGTGAGGACCTGGAGCGCGGCCAGGTGCTGGCCAAGCCGGGCAGCATCACCCCGCACACCAAGTTCAAGGCGCAGATCTACGTCCTGTCGAAGGAGGAGGGTGGCCGTCACACCCCGTTCTTCAAGGGCTACCGTCCCCAGTTCTACTTCCGCACCACGGACGTGACGGGCACGGTGAAGCTGCCGGACAACGTGGAAATGGTGATGCCGGGCGACAACATCGCCATCGAGGTGGAGCTCATCACCCCGGT
>NZ_JAAIYA010000010.1 GCF_010894405.1 Pyxidicoccus caerfyrddinensis | reverse complement strand
CAGGCCGAGTTGCTGCTGCGGGCATTCAGCGCGTGCTACCTGCAGCGCGGAGATTGGAGGCGCCGGCGCCGCTCAGACTTCATCGCCCACCTCGATGCAAGCTGGCCCGAGTACAACCGCCTCTACGTCCATCCCTTCACATGGTTATGGACCCGAGCCAAGTTGCACAACTGGTTCGAGCGGCATCGCCGCTGACTATGTTGGATTACTTCGCGGACACTTCACTAGTCCTACTGTGTCATAAACGTCTGGTTTCCCCTCGGGAATGCCCTGTGCCAACGACTCTGCCAGCACGCCGTTTTCCGAGGGGGACGACCTTTATGACACAGTAGGACTAGGGGAGCGGCGTGTAGCGCAGCAGGGAGGCTTCGTACGACAGCGGCCCCGGGGTGTCGTCGGGCGTCGGTGGGCCCATCTCGAAGCGATACCTGCGGCCAGGCACGAACGCGTGGCCGTCGTGGATGCCGATATCGACGCTCAGCACCGCCGACTCCGCCTGGTACGGCGGAGGCCCCTCGCTCAGATACAGCACTGTCGAGAGCCGCTCACACGTCTTACAGTTGGACCGTGGCGGGCACGGCGGACAGTCACTGAAGCCCGCGACGTAGGCGTCAATCTGGAACCGGTCTCCGGCCGGCAGCGCCCCTTCGCGCAGCTGGGCGAAGGTGAGGGGCGTTCCCGGCGGCAGTCCGTGCTTCTCCGGTGGAAAGGCGGGATGACGGCGAGGCGCGCAGCCACTCGCGACGAGGAGGACGGCGGCGAGGCCGAGCAACACCCGGCGCGAGCGGTTCGTCGTCAAGGCAGCTCGCAGCGGAGCATATCCGGGTCGAAGACGGGGCCGAGCAGCATCCATTTCCCGGAGACCGCTGCCACGGCGCTGCCGGCTGTCTGCCGGCCGTCGTCGAGGAACACCTCCTCCATCTCGAACGTGTCTCCCGAGGACTTCAGCCGCAGCACCTGCGCGGGAGCTCGCGTCGCCCCGGACACGTCCTTCGCGTGGGCCACGAAATCCAGCAGCTTCGGGTGGGCGGCAATCCACAGCTCGCCTTTCGCATCCACCTCGATGTTGTCCGGCCCGGTCCCCAGTGGGAGCGTCTGCCGATGCGTCAATGAGCCCGAGTCCGCGTCCCGCGAGTAGACGGACAGTGAGCGCCCGACCACCTGCGCGAGGTAGACCGTCCGACCGTCCGCGGAGCGGTTGATGCCATTGGCGTAGGACGTGCCGCTGATGACTTCCCGGAAACCCTTGCCGTCGAAGTAGAGCACGTTGCCGATGGCGAGCTGCAGGTACTCCTCCACGACCTGCATGGCGCCCGGCGGGTAGTGGTGGTCGTTCGTCACATAGAAGCGCGCGGCGTCCACCGCCACCACGTCATTGGGGGAGACCAGGGCCGGGTCTCGCAGCGACTGGTGGTGGATGAGCATCCCGTCCGCACCGACCTGGAATCGTTCCACCTGCTGCTGCCCCGGCTCCGGGTGATTGACCACGAACAGGGTCTGCGCGCCGTCCGGGGCGACGAAGAGAGTGAGGCCGTGCGGGTGGAAGGCCTGCTTGAAGGCTCCGGTCAACAGCACGGGGGGCGCGGAGCTCGCCGGGTCGAGGCGATAGATTCCTCCCTGCACGGGGCGTCCGGCCAGCGTGGCGCGCCGGTCATCCGACGAGACGTAGGCGTAGCCGAGCGTCGGGTGGAAGGTGATGTCCTCGGCGCCGGGCATGCCGGACACCGGCGTGCAACGGCCGGCGAAGTGGGGGGCGAGGTGCTTGAACTGGCCCGCGTCCGCGAGCGTCTTCGCGATGAAACCCGCCAGCACCAGGACCAGCACGCCGAACCCGAGGAGGAGCCGCTTTTTCATGGAGGGCAGTCTAGCGTGGTTGCCATGCTGGCAGTGGGGGCTCCGCCTCCTGCGCGTCGCGAGTCCTCAGGCCGGCCGTTCGATCCGTCCGTCAGCGTGCCGCGCGAAGCGGCCTTCCTCGCGCGCGTGGACGGGGTCGTTGCTCGGCCAGGGCCAACCACCGAAGCCCGTGCGCTGGTAGTCCGCGAAGGCCTGCTGGATTTCCTGCCGCGAGTTCATCACGAAGGGGCCGTACTGGACGACGGGCTCGCCAATGGGACGCCCTTGCAGGAGCAGCAGCTCCGTCACGTCCGCGCCGTTCTCCAGCTCCACGTCCACGTCCGCGCGCAAGTCGATGCTGTGCGACGGCGCGATGGCGCGGCCCGCCACGCGCAGCCCGGAGCCGAGGAAGAAGTACAGCATGCGGTTGCTGCCACGCGCCGCCGCCGGCAGCGTCCAGCGCGCGCCCGGCGCCAGCTTGAGCGTCCAGATGGCCACGTCCGCGTCCGCGTGCGCGGCCCAGGACTTCGGCGGCGGCGGGGGTGCCTTCGTGTCCCCGAGCCGGCCGGCGACCACGGTGACTTCCGTGGTGCGTCCCGCCTCGTCTCTCGCGACGTACTGCGGGATGACGTGATTCCAGAGCATGGAGAAGTGCGGCTCCACGAGCTTGTTCGCGCGCGGCAGGTTGAGCCAGATCTGGAACAGCTCGACGGGGTTCGGGCTGTCACGCTTCAGCAGCGGGAACATCTCCGAGTGGTTGATGCCCGCGCCCGCCGTGAGCCACTGCACGTCGCCCCCGCCGAAGCGCGCCGCCGCGCCGAGCGAGTCGGAGTGGTCGAGCAGTCCGTTGCGGACGACGGTGACCGTCTCGAAGCCCCGGTGCGGGTGCTGGGGGAATCCGGGCACCACCGTGCCGTGGTACATGTTCCAGCCGTCCCGCCCGTCGAAGTCCTGGCCGAGGTTGCGGCCCGCGAGCGAGGCGGTCGGCCCCAGGCGCTCGTTGCCCGAAGGGTACCGGTCGTCGTGGTGCACGCAGAAGAGGAACGGGTCCGGCGTCCGCCACGGCATCCCGAGCGGCTCGACATGGAGGACGGCTTCCTGCTGTTGCTGGCCCTTCTGCTGACTCATTCCCTGCTCCTCTGCCTTTCCGGCGCCGCGCGAACAGCCCGCGGCGGTGGTGACTCCCGCCGCCGCGATCAGCTTCAGCGCCGCTCTCCGGCTCACTTCGTCCACGGTCCACCTCGCGTCTGATTCCGCTGGGGCCGCTCCATCCTAACAACGTGCCCTTCTCGCCGCTCAGCCCGCCCGGCCTGGCGCTGGCGCCCTCGCGAAGTCGACGAAGGCGCGGAGCGCGGCCGGGAGCTGGCGGCGGCTGGGGTAGTAGAGGAAGAACCCCGGGTAGGCGGGGCACCAGTCCTCCAGCACGCGCACCAGGCGGCCTTGCGCAATCAGCTCGGTCACCCTCGGCTCGAAGACATAGGCCAGCCCCACGCCCTCCAGCGCCGCGTCGACCATCAGGTTCTGCTCGGTGACGCTCAGCGGGCCGTCGACCTCGATGCTGACTTCCTCGGTGCCCCGCTCGAACTCCCACCGGTAGAAGGCGCCGCTGAGGAAGCGATAGCGGATGCAGGGCAGGGTCCGCAGGTCCTGCGGCGTCTTCGGCCGGGCATGCCGCTCGAAGTACTCCGGCGAGCCCACGACGGCGGACCGGATGCGGGGAACGATGGGCACCGCGAGCATGTCCGCTTCGAGGCTCTCGCCCAGGCGCACCCCGGCGTCGAAGCCCGCGGCGACGATGTCCGTCAGCGCATCCTCCACCACGAGGTCGACGCGCACGTCCGGGTACGCCCGCAGGAAGCGGGTGACGATGGGCATGAGCGCCAGCTGGGCGGACTGCAGCGCCGCGTTGATGCGCAGCGTGCCCATGGGCTGGCCGCGAAAGCTGTTCAGGTCCTCGATGGCGTCGTTGATGTCGCGGAAGGCGGGACGGATGCGCTCGAACAGGCGCTCGCCTGCTTCCGTCAGCGCGACGCTGCGCGTGGTGCGATTGACCAGCCGCACGCCCAGGCGCTCCTCGATGCCATTCAACGCGTGGCTCAGCGCCGAGGGCGACACCCTCAGTTCCACCGCCGCCTTCCGGAAGCTGCGGTGCGTGGCGATGGCCAGGAAGGGGGACAGGGCCGCCGGGTCGATGCGCTTCATTACTGAGATGAATTCATCAGCTCGATGAAGACTCAAGAGATTCTCTCAATGAAGTGCGGCCGGTACCTTCTGAATCGTCAGCCGGTCGCACTGCCCGGCGACGCACCCGAAAGGAATCCGCCATGCGCGTCTGGTTCATCACTGGAGCTTCCCGTGGTTTTGGCGCCCTCATCACCGCCGAGGCCCTGGCCGCCGGCGACGCTGTCGTCGCCACCGCGAGAGACTCCAAGAGTCTCACCGCGAAGTTCGGCGAGCACCCGCGCCTGCTCGCCGCCGCGCTCGACGTCACCCAGGAGGCGCAGGCCCGCGCCGCGGTGGAGGCGGCCGTGGCGCGCTTCGGCCGCGTCGACGTGCTGGTGAACAACGCCGGCTTCGGCCTGCTCAGCGCGGTGGAGGAGGCCAGCGCTCGCGACGTGGAGCGCGTGTTCTCCACCAATGTCTTCGGCCTGCTCGCCGTCACCCGCGCGGTGCTGCCGCAGATGCGGCGCCAGCGCTCGGGCCACGTCATCAACATGTCCTCCGTCGGCGGCTACGCCTCCTCCCAGGGCTGGGGCGTCTACTGCGCCACCAAGTTCGCGGTGGAGGGGCTCACAGAAGCGCTGCATGCCGAGCTGGCGCCGCTCGGCATCAAGGTGACGGTGGTGGAGCCCGGCTACTTCCGCACGGACTTCCTCGACGGGCAGTCCCTCTCCGTGTCCGAGCCCATCGCCGACTACGCCGCGTCGTCCGGTGTCACCCGCTCCTCCGCCACGACGCTGAACCACGCGCAGCCGGGCAACCCCCACAAGCTGGCGAAGGCCATGCTCACGCTGGTGGACGCGGAGCGGCCGCCGCTGCGGCTGCCCCTGGGGAGCGACACGGTCGCCGTCGTCGAAGCCAAGAACCGGCAGGTCGCCGAGGAGCTCGCCGCGTGGCGCGAGCTGGCCGTGTCCACCGACGGGTTCGACGCGACGGTGTGAGCTACCGCCGCCCGAGCATGCGCTCCAGGTGGTCCACGGCGCGCAGCTCCACCTGGAGGTGCTCGCGCTCCTCGGCGGACAGGGGAACCTGCTGGAGCTCGGCGCGCAGGGCCTTCGCGCGCTCCGGGTCATCCAGGGCCACCGCCAGCTCGGCGCGGGCCGCCAGGGCGCGGGCCCGGTCCACGGGCGCGGCGGGCTCGTTCCGGGCGAGCGCCACGTCGAGGACCTTCGCCGCCGCGGCGTCGTCCGTCTTGAAGTCCCGCAGGCGGGCGGCAGCGGCGAGCGCCTTCGCCAGCCGGGAGGAGGGCTCCGGCGCGGGGCGGGGCTTGGAGGCGCCGGCCTTCTCCCGCCGGACGAAGATGAGGGAGTTGCCATTCAGGTCCACCAGGGTGAACCGACCCTGGCCCGGCTTCATCCGCGTGAGCCGGGGGATGCCTGACACCGGGAGCCTGCCGAGCGTGCGCCGCAGGGCCTCGGAGAAGGTGGCATGCAGGGGTTCCACCTCGGGCATCACGATCAGGCAGGTGCTGTACGCGGCGGAGGGCTCCAGCCCCTTGAGGCCGAAGAAGTGCAGCTGGAAGTCGTCGCGCTGCACCACCGCGTACGGATTCGGCGAGGTCTGCCGATAGGTCACCTCGAAGCCGAGGGCCCGGTAGAAGTCCAGCGTCTCGTCGAGCGAGACACAGGGGAGGAGGGGAATCGTCGACGTGCCGCTCATCGCGCGCCTCCCGCCCGGCTGTCGGAGGCGGTGTCTTCCTCCAGGCGCTGTCGCACCTGGCGCAGTCCCTCCGCCGCTGACCGCAGCGCCTTCGCGTCCATTCCCGCGGCGAGCTGGTTGGCCCAGGTCGCCTGGCGGGCCTCGACCTTCCGGAGCGCCTCGCGGCCCCGAGGCGTCAGCGCGATGAGCTTCGCGCGACGGTGGTGCGGATTCTCCCGGTACTCGATGAAGCCATCGCGCTCCAGCGCATCGGCGGTCTGCTGCACGCTCTGCCGGGCAAGCCCCATGACGCGGGCGACGTTCGCCACCGGCGCCGGCTCGTGGTCCACCACGCCGAGCACCTGCCAGCGGGCGCTGCTGAGCCCCAGGGACTCCGTCAGCGCGTCTCCCGCCTCCAGCGCCAGGCCGTTGACTCGGAACACCTCCAGCACCAGCTCCGTGAGGAGCTCTCCCGCTGCCGTGAGCTTCGTCATGGACAGGCTTCTGCCAATTCGACAGGTTCCTGTCAATATGGCCGAAGGTCGCTGCCGCGCCCGAGGGCCGGCGGCAGCGCGCTTCGCGCCTACCGGGTCCGGGGAGGCTCCGCGGGCGGGCGCGCGGGTTGCTGGAGCACCCAGTCGACGAAGGTCCGCGCCGCGGGCCGCAGCCGCCGGTGCGCCGGGTACACCACGAAGTAGCCGAAGCGCGCGGGCAGGGTGGGGCCGGGCAGCCGCACCAGGCGCCCATCCGCGAGGTACGGCGCCACAATCTGCTCGCGCCCGAGCGCCGCGCCCAGGCCGTGCACCGCGGCTTTCAGCGCGTCCGTGGTGTCGCTGAAGCCGTGGCGCTCGTCGAACTGCACGTCGCGCACGCCCGCCGCGCGGAACCAGTCCGCCCAGCCCTGGCGCGACAAGTCCCTCACCAGCGGCAGCTTCGCGACATCCGCCGCGTCCCGGACGTCCTGGAGGCCGGCCAGCCGAGGCGAGGCCACGGGGAAGAGGGCGTCGTCCATCAGGTGGTGCGCCGTCAGTCCCGTCCAGTGGCCCTCTCCGTGGCGGATGGCCAGGTCGGGGCCGCCTTCGTCGAAGCGCGCCAGCGAGGCCTCCGTGTCTATCTGGATGCGGATGTGCGGGTGCAGGGTGGTGAAGGCCGGCAGGCGCGGCAGCAGCCAGGTGTACGTCAGTGAGTGCAGCGTGTTGATGCGCACGCGGTTGCGCTCGTCACGCGCGGCGCTCAGGCCGCGCAGCACTCCGTCGATGTCCGCCATCGCGCTGCTGGCCGTGTCCGCGAGCTGGCGTCCCTCGGCCGTAAGGGACACGCCGCGCGCATGGCGCTGGAAGAGGGCGACGCCGAGCTGTGCCTCCAGCTTGCGCACATGGTGGCTGACCGCGCTGGCCGTGAGGTGCAGCTCCTCCGCCGCGTGGGCGAAGTTCTGGTGACGGGCGGCGGACTCGAAGGCCGCCAGGGCCGGGAGCCAGTCGGAGGGCAGGGGCATGACGAGCCTCAAATCATATTTGTGGCTGCCTGGAAAAACATGCGCTTGTGGGGAAGGGCGCTCGGCGACATCTAGGGGACAGCCAACAGTCATTTTGGAGCCTCGCCATGAGCTCAACCACGCTGGTCCGTCCCGTCTCTCCCTCACTCGCGGTCACTTGGCAGACGCCGCTCGAGCTGGGGCTGCTGGGCGCCATCTGGGGCGCGTCGTTCATGTTCATGCGCGTCGCGGCCAAGGACTTCGGCGCAATGCCCCTGGTGGAGCTGCGGCTCGCGCTGGGTGCGCTCGTGCTGATGCCGTTCCTGTGGCGCGCGCGGGCCTCCTTCCCGCTGAAGCTGTGGCCGAGGCTGGCCCTGATTGGGGCCATCAACTCGGCGGTGCCGTTCGCCCTGTTCGCGTGGGCGGCGCAGCGGGCGCCGGCCGGCATCGGCGCCATCTGCAACAGCATGGCGGTGCTGTTCACCGCGCTGGTGGCGTTCCTGTTCTACGGCGAGCGCATCGGCTCGCGGCGCGCGGTGGCGCTGTTCGCGGGCTTCGCGGGCGTGGTGGTGCTGGCCAGCGGCAAGACGGCGGGCGCGAGCATCGGCTGGGCGGTGGCGGCGGGCACCACGGCCGCGTTCCTGTATGGCATCGGCGGGAACATGGTGAAGCGCAACCTCACGGGCCTTCCGGCCGGTGCCGTGGCGGCGGCCACGCTCCTGTGCTCGGCGGTGCTCATGCTTCCGTTCGCCGCCGCGTCGTGGCCGGAGCACTCCATTCCCCTGCGGTCCTGGCTGTGCGCCGGGGCGCTCGGTGTGCTCTGCACCGGGGTGGCCTATGCCATCTTCTACCGGCTCATCCAGCGCATCGGGGCGGCGCGTGCCTCCACCGTCACGTATGTCGTCCCACTGTTCGCCGTGACGTGGGCGTTCTTGCTCCTGGACGAGCCGCTGACGGTGCCCATGGTCATCGCCGGGACGTTGATTCTCGGCAGCGTGGCGCTGAGCCAGAAGCAGCCGGCGTAGGGAAGCGGGAATGAGCCGGGGTGGGCGAGGGAGAGCTGCTACGCTCCCTTCACTCCCATGAAGCACAAGCTCCTCGACTACTTCTCCAGGCTGTCCCCGCTTTCGGAGGAGGAGGCCCGGGCGATTCTGGACAGCATGGTGGTGAGGACCTTCAAGAAGGGCACCGTCCTCCTGGAGCAGGGGCAGGTCTGCACCGAATGCTACTTCGTCCTGGAAGGCTGCGTCCGGCAGTACTCCCTGGTGGACGGTGAGGAGCGCAGCAACGGCTTCTTCACGGAAGAGCAGTGGGTACTCTCCCTGCGCAGCTTCATGAACAAGACTCCCGCCGAGCACTTCCTCGTCTGTGCCGAGGACACCACGCTGGTCGTGGGCAACGAACAGAAGGAGAGCGACCTCTACGCGCGCTTCCCGCGCTTCGAGTCCATCTCCCGGCGCGCCATGGAGCAGGTGATCGTCGAGCAGCAGGACCGCCTGGCCTCGTACGTCACCGACACACCTGAGCAGCGCTACCTGCGGCTGCTCGAGACGCGGCCCGACCTGCTCCAGCGCATCCCGCAGTACCAACTGGCCAGCTACGTCGGCGTGAAGCCCGAGTCCCTGAGCCGCATCCGCAAGCGCCTCGCGTCCAGGGGCGGACGTCCTACGCCGCGGCGGAGCGGGTGACGGGCCGGAACCCCTTCGCCATCAGCCAGCCTCCCAGGAGCAGCTCGAACAGCCCACCCGGCAGCGAGAGGATGGTGCCTACGGGGAGCCCGAGGAGCTCCAGGACACACCCCAGCGCCAGCAGGGCGTAGCCGGCCACTCCGAGCAGGGCCAGGGAGGATGGCGCCAGACCGGAGCGGAACAGCAGTACACAGAACGCCACGCTGCCCGCTCCCAGCACGAGCATGGCGAGCTGGTAGGCCCAGAAGTTTCCTCTCGCGAGGAGCGTCGTCAGGGTCAGCAGCTCCTGCGCCCCGGAAGCCCCGAGGCCTTGTGCACCTTCTCCGAGGTGGAGGATGGAAAGCAGGAAGAGGACTCCCACGGTCAGCAACAGCGCCTCCATCACCCTCGTGCAGAGATAGGCCAGGGTGATATCCGGGTGGTGCCTCCTGCCGATGGGGAAGAAGAGCACGCCGATGCCCACCACCATCGCGGAGTCGAGCAGCAGGAGCAGTGCACCGGCGACATACCGGGTGCGGTGCTCGATGACCTGGGACAGCGGGTCCGCGCCCTCCAGCAGCGAGCCGATGACGGCGGAGCCGATTCCGTAGGCGAAGAAAGGGAGGATGAAGAGGAGACCCAGGACCCTGCCGGGTTTGTGATTGGCTGTGTTCATATCGAGGCGCGGTGCCGTGATGCACCGTCATGGCCTCGAGAGTAGAAGGGGCCTCCGCCTGGTTCATTGACTCGGGTCAAGAAACGAAGGCCCCGACACGGCGGCGCGCGCAACAGGGCGCGCCGCCGCCCGCGTCCGGAGGAAGGAGCCCTTGTCGCCCTGAGGTGGGGATGGTCCATTCCCGCCTGCTTTCACGGCGCGCCTGGGGCTCCCTACCTAGCGGGAGGGGAACCTCTTGGAGGGCGGGTTCTGTACGAGGAAGGAGTTGCTGGGCTTGCCTGCCCGGCGCACGGGCTTCTCGGTCGCGGCCGGCGCCGGTTTCGCAGTGGGCACTGCCGGGGCCTTCTTCTCGGTCGGAACCTTTGTCGCGGCCGGGGTCTTCTTGTCCTGGGGCATCGTCTTCTCCGGAGAGGGGTACGTCAGCGTGGCGGACCCTACCGTGGGCAGTGCCGCACCGCTTGGGTGATTCGTGGCCCCGGGAGACAAGCCGTCGGCTGCCCAACCCGTAGGCGAGGGGACTCCGCGGGCGCAAGGCAGCAGAACCCGACCCGGATTCGGGGCCCGCGGCCCCGTCACGCCCCCATCACGCCGCCGCTGGTATGTGGGCTCGCACCGTGCACCTCTGGCTGCATCAGGCCAGGGGGCCGTCGGGTTCGACTGAACCCTCCGCACGTGCCGGTCATGTCGAATCCCCAATCCGGAGCACACCTTGATTAGACGCCATGCCTTGCCACTCTTGTTGAGCCTGCTGGTCGCACTCCCCTTGCCCGGTCAGGCACAGTCCGATGGCTGGGAAGACCTCATCACCCCCGCGACGTTCCGGCAGGGACATCATGATCCGGCCACGCCCACGGTTGCGCCCAGGGGGGTGTACGTCGCGCCCTATTCCATCAATACAGGCGAGACCCCCAGCATCTACGTCCAGAGCCCGGAGACCTTCCGGCTGCGCATCTACAGGCTTGGCTGGTACGGCGGGGCCGGCGCGCTGGTCGTCTTCGACTCGAACAACACGCCTTCTACGGTCTACGGCCCGCTCGCCCAGCCTCGATGCGGCATCGAAACGCCCACCACGGTCACCGGGTACCAGGCTCTCCGGCAGCAAGAGACGGACCATGGTCTGGTGGAGTGCGCGTGGACCCATCCCGTGCAGCCCTCCGTGTCTACGCTCGCCACAGGCCTGTACTTCGTGAGGATCACCCCCAACGCCCCTTCGCCCAAGGAAACCCTTGCGACGTTCGTCGTCCGCGACGACGCGTCCACGGAGCGTCTCGTCATCGTCAACCCGACGACGACCGAGGTCTACAACCCCTGGGGGGAGACGCTGTACGACAGCGACCCCTCCGATCCTGCCTGGATCTGCGAGGGGGCGACGAAGTGCCCCCGGCGCGGCATGTACTCGAAGCCGAGGGTCTCCAAGGTCTCCATGGCGCGCCCGTCGTGGAACGTCCCGACCCACTTCAAGACGGACGTTCCGTTGCTCCGCTTCATGGAGAAGAACAACCTGCCGTATTCGGTGGCCACGGACTATGACGTCTCGCGTTTCCCGGCCCTCCTGAACGCCCGGCGCTCCGCCATCATCTCCGGCCACGGCGAATACTGGGACATGGCGACGCGGAACAAGCTGGATGCCTTCGTCGCGGGGGGCGGCAATCTCATCGCGATGGCGGGCAACACCGGGTACTGGCAGATCCGCTATGAAGCCTCCACGACGGGAAACCCGGGTCCGATCATCGTGGGCTACAAGGACAGCGCCACGAACACGGCGGACTCGACGCCCGATTGCCGAAGCGAAATCACCGTCCCTGGTACGGCGACGACCTGTTCCGACCCGCTTCTCCCGGTCTCGCCCCAGCTCACGACGACCTGGTTCCGGGCACCTCCCGTGAACAAGCCGGAGCAGGAACTGCTGGGCGTCCAGTACCCCATCGATCCCGCGGGCAACACCTTCGAGCTCCCGCTCACCTTCTTCACGAACACCGTCGCCGTCCGCCCGAGCCTTGGGAGCAGCATCACCGCGGCGGGCGACGTGGTCATCGGTCCCACGGTTCCCTCGACGACCGTCCGAGTGGGGAATCTCGGTTGGGAGGCGGATTCCATCCATCCCAACCTGTTGTTCCGAATGAATCCCACGGCCTGCCTGCTGCCGCTGGGGCAGGGGCGTTTCTCCGATGATCCCAATTGGGCCACGGCGAATCCCACGCCCTACGGCAATGAAATCACGCACCTCGTGCTGTATCGCCCCACGGCGACGAGCGGTCACGTCGTCGCGGGCATGAGCATGCTCTGGAGTTGGGGCTTGGATGACTGGGCGACGCTGAAATACCTCGGCGGCCCCGTCATCTCGCGGGTCGACTCGCGGCTGCAACAGTTTACCCGCAACCTGCTGGTGTCGAGCGATGGCGCCGGTTTTGGTGGTGATTGCGACCGCGGCGCCGACTTCGACGTCTACTTCGGGGATGCCTTCACGGACACGCGGCCGGATGGCACCTCTCTGCCCGGGGGGGATGGCAGTTCCGTGGAGATGATCATCAAGGAGCGCGAATACCCGGGCCGCTGGGGGAGCGTGGCCATCGAGAAGCAGTCGGGCACCGTGAAGCTGGTTCCCGCCTTCAGGGAAGTCGCCAAGCTGACGGACTGGGCCACCGTCAGTGATGCCTACCACCTGTTCCTGGTGGACGTGAACAACGACGGGCGGAAGGACCTTGTCGCGCAGAGCGGCGTCAATGGCGAATGGTACGTCGCCATGAGCGACGGGGTTCGCTTCGTTCCCAGCGACCATCCCTGGCTTGCCGCCAGTGCCGCGTGGGCTGTCGGCAGCGCGTATGACGTCTTCGCCGCGGACCTGAACGCGGATGGCAAGGCCGACCTGGTGGCCAAGGAGCGGAACGCTCCAGGTACCTGGTACGTGGCCCTCAACAACGGGACGCATTTCGTTCCCGCAACCAGCAACTGGCTTTCCGGATGGGCGGTGGCCAGCAGTGCGTACGACCTCTTTGTCGCGGACGTGAGTGGGGATGGCAAGGCGGATCTGATCGCCAAGGAGAAGACCTCGCCCGGCAACTGGTACGTCGCGCTCAACTCGGGTTCGGCGTTCACGCCCCAGTCCACCTCGCTTGCGAGCTTCGCGGTCAGCAGCGCCGATCACGACCTGTTCGTGGCGGACGTGAATGGAGACGGCAAGGCGGACCTGATTGCCAAGGAGCGGACCGGGAACAAGGCCTGGAGGGTCGCACTCCGAACCGGAACGACCTTCCAGGCCCAGGCGACTGCCTGGCTCACGAACTGGGCGGTGGAGAGCAGCGCGTACCGCCTCTTCGTCGCGGACCTGGACGGGGACGGCAAGGCGGACCTCGTCGCCCGTGAGCGCACCTCTCCGGGCAGCTGGTATGTCGCCTCGAGCAACGGCAGTTCCTTCGTGGCACAGGGCCCGAGGTTCGACGCGCGCTGAGCTTCCCCGACGCCAGGTCGTCATCCAGACCGACAGACACGGCGGTGCTCTGGAATCCAGGGCACCGCCGGTCCTGGCCGTGCGTCAGGCCTCGGGCGCCGGACGGTAGGTCTCCAGCCCTCGACTCCGTGCCCGGTGTGACCGATCCGGGCTAGGGCTTGCGTTTAGGGCCCTTGGCGGCCGCCGCCTCGCGCAGCTTGTCCTTCTTGCTCTTGCGCTTGCCCTTCACGCCGCCCTGCGGGTCGAGCACGGGCGCGGCCACCTCCGTGGGCTCGAAGCCCGGGAGTCGCTCGCGCTCGAGGCGCAGCCCGTGGCGCTTCTCGATGACGCGGAAGTGGGCCTCGGTGTCCGCGGTGACGAAGCTCAGCGCCGTGCCGGGCTCCCCTGCGCGGCCCGTGCGGCCGATGCGGTGCAGGTAGTCCGTGGGTGAGCGGGGCAGGTCGTAGTTCACCACCGCCGGCAGGCTCGCGATGTCCAGCCCGCGCGCCGCGACGTCCGTGGCGACCAGCACCCGCACGCGGCGGGCCTTGAAGTCCTCGAGCGCCTGCGTGCGCGCGCCCTGGCTCAGTTCCCCGTGCAGTGCGAGCGCCGCGAAGCCCGCGCGCTGCAGCTTCAGCGCGACGTGGTCTGCGCCGTAGCGGCTCGCGACGAAGACGAGCGCGTGCGACCACGGGTGCGTGTCCAGCAGGTGGCGCAGCAGCATCGTGCGCTTGTCGGTGTCCACCACGAGGGCCCGCTGCTGGATGTCGGGCGGGGGAGCCGCCTCGCTCGCCTCCACGGTGATGCGCGCGGGCTCGTGCAAAAGCCCCGCTGCGAGGCTCTGCACGCCCGGCGGGAAGGTGGCGGAGAAGAGCAGGTTCTGCCTTCGCGCGGGCAGCAGCGCGAGCACCCGGTCCAGCTCCTCCGCGAAGCCCAGCGAGAGAAGCCGATCCGCCTCGTCCAGCACCAGCATCTCCACCGCGCCGAGCCGCAGCGCGTTCTGCTCCGCGAGGTCCAGCGCGCGCCCTGGGGTCGCGACGACGAGGTCCGCGCCGCCGCGCAGCGCAAGCATCTGCGGGTTCGCCGAGACGCCGCCCACCGCGAGGACGCTCTTCAGGGCCCGCGGCAGGTGCCTGCCGTGCTGCTCCACCGCCTCCATCACCTGGGCCGCGAGCTCACGCGTGGGCACCAGCACCAGCGCGCGCACGGGGCGCGGCGAGCGTGGCGCAACGGCGCCGAGCCTGTGCAGCAGCGGCAGGAGGAAGGCGGCCGTCTTGCCCGAGCCCGTCTGCGCCGAGGCCCACACGTCCTGTCCGCGCAGCACGGCGGGGATGGCGGCGCGCTGCACGGGCGTGGGGGCGTCGTAGCCCAGGTCAGCGACGGCGCGGACGAGCGGCTCGCAGAGGCCGAGCGAAGAGAAGGTCATGGAGGGAGCCTATATCCCGGCGCGGACCCACGCGGCGCGCGGACTGCCGGCTCGGCCGAGGGGCAGGCCTGCCCCCCTGCAGGGCACACGCCGTCCGTCCCGGGGCCCGACGTGGCGCTGTTCGCCGTGACGTGGGCGTGGTTGCTCCTGGACGAGCCGCTCACCGGTTCCATGCTCATCGCCGGGACGCTGATTCTCGGCAGCGTGGCGCTGAGCCAGAAGCAGCCGGCGTAGAGAAGCGGGAATGAGGCCTATCAACCCCACCCCTCCCACGGACGGGTCAATCCTGACGATGGAGGCCATGCACCTCTCTGCGCTTGGCGCCTCAATCCCGCAGGTGTCAGGATGGCTTGCCACCTGTAACAGCAGGCCTCTGGGAGATGCATGACGAAGCTCGATCTGAACAAGCTGTATCGCCGTGGAGACAATGGCCGCGGCGTGAGGCGCACCCAGGCCTGGCTGTCATTGAATGGATGTGCCCGCCAGACGCTGCAGTTGATGCTGCTTCTCGTCACTGCGTCGTGTGGTCAAGTGCAAGTGGAGGAGGCGCCCCAGCAGTTCACCACTCCCGTCTGGAGTGGTGCCTCGCTGACGCTGACAGCAACCCGGGCGTACTCGCCAACGCGATGGGAGGACGGTGTTGCCACCCTCGATGCGCCGCTCTCGTTCCTCATTCCCAAGCACCTCCCGGTGGTTCTCGGTAACAGTGGCAATCATCGGGCCGACCTCCGCTTCCGGCTTTCGGGAGCGGAGGAGGTTGTTTGTGAATACCAGGGCGGGAGTGACAAGGCCCATCCCGAGACAACAGTCGAACGCGCACGTGCGCACCGGTATGTCTTCAGGCGGTGCAGCAATGGTCTGGAATCCGGCCAGTCAGCACAGGCGGACTGGTTCCAGCTTCACCTCCACAACGGGGACCATAAAGACCCGGCGCGGATTACCCAGCTCCGGGTCGAGCTTGGCGGCAACATGTCCGAGCTCGAGCCTCCCATCTCCCCGGAGGAGTCGGTCGCCCTCCGGGACTCCTTCTCGTGGGCGAGCACGTCCGCCCTCCCCGAGCAGAACCTGGAGGGGCAACCGGCGCTCTACTACGCGCTGGTCTATGTGGAAGAGAAGGACCAGGTGGATGCACTGGACGAGATGCTCGTCCACTACAGCCCTCTTCCTCTCTTTTCCGAGGAGTTCGCACGGTGGCAGGGCCAGCAGGGAACGTTCGGCCACGAGGGGGATGGCCAGGGCCAGTTCCTCTTCACCTTGATGCCCGCGGCCACCTACAACCTGCTGCGCAAGGCGGCGCTCGAGGGGGAGCCCATCTACAGGGTGATTGCGCTGCGAGACCTCCCTGCCGGGGCCCAGCTGGATGATGGCTCCGTGTCCTATCAGGCGCTCCGCGAATCTGGCTTCCTCTATCGAGGCTTGCAGCCCGCGGACGTGGAGACCTGGGGCGCCTCCGAGGGACGCACCGGACAACCCCTCTTGAACCAGCTCCGGCGTGCCATCGTGCGTGGCATCGCCAAGGTCGTGACCGGCGTCGTGCGCCTGGCGGTCAAGGGAATTGGCGTCATCGACCGATGGGGCAGAGGCTCCATCCAACTGGACGTCGAGTTCCAGGTGTTCAACACGGACCGTGGCTTCGACCAGAACGTGCCCATGCAACGCGCATGGGGCGAGGGGGCAGGCCAACCCGTGGTGCTGCCAGACTTGCGAATCAGTGTGTGGCAGTTTGGAACGATGGCTCCGGCGCTCTATACGGCGAGGACGGGGGACACAGGCGCCGCGACGCTCAGGGTTGCGAGGGGCAGGCCCACGACCTTCTGCATGCGGCTGGAGAATGATGCCGCGGTCGTCACGCGCTTCCTGCTGGGCATGGAGTTTTGTGACTTCCAGAGCCTGACACCTGCTCGCACGCAGCAGGATGTCGATATGGTGCAGCCACTTCGGAGTGGACCTGTCAACGTGCTTGCGCAGGCCTCGGAAGGACGTGCCTACCTGCGGGACGTCGCCGGGTATACAGCTCACAAGGCAGTCATCCTCATCGGCGGGCTGGCATCGCTTTCCGGGCGTGGCGAGGCCGTGGCCCCTTGTCTCAATATGCCGAGCAAGGGGCATGTCCCTTATGTGGTTGCCGTGTCCGCGGCCCTGTCAGGCGCCTGCGAGACCGACGATATCTGGAAGCCGTTGATTGCCCAGGCCGTCATCGCGGCGGTGGCGCTGGCGGGTCCTGCCTATGCCGTGGACATCATCCTTCCTGACGATGATGCGGGCGACAACCTCAACTCCAGAGGCGTCCTCAGCCACGAGTACGGGCACTTCACGCTGTGTAGCATGCTCTACAGGTCCAGCCCGGAGAACATCACCGTCGGGTACACGGATGCCGTCATGAATCGGCTCAGCAATTGTGGGCTGCCCGGCCCCAATGCGGAAGCGGCCTATCTCAACGAGGCATTCGCTGACTTCATGAGCGGGCAATTCGCGGGGGGCGTGAACTACTTCGTTCCCCCGGCTTCCAACCGGTCTCAAGGAATGAGGTACTGCCCCTCTGCGAGCGGCGCCTGCATGGATGCCAACTGCGGGGCGCTCGGCCAGTGTCTCAACGGGGCTGATGACGCGTTCGACAGGCAGGTGGGACGTGTCGCCACGCTGCTGCATGATGCCTTCGATGGGCGGCCCTCCTTGCCGCCACAGAACGCTCCTGGCAATGCGGACGTCTGGAGCAATCGGCCCATGCGCTACAGCACCGACCGTCGTGGGAGCAGTGACGATGAGCGGGTGGCACTCCCAGGAACGGCCCTCTTCAGGGTCATCCAGCGCTGGGACGCGCGTGGGGCGCTCTTGAGGCAGAACTCGTTCCTGGGCGGCCTCTCGGACGCGATGGCGGAGGCTGGCGTCAGTTGGTGTGACCGCTGCAGGGTCTTCGCGCTCCATGACTCCAGGTGGGACCCCAGCACCCCCAACACCCCTGTCGAGCCGCTCTGCCAGAGCGCTCCCATTCGGGATTGGATTGGGCCAGGGAACTGCAGCGGCACCTGGACTCCCTGGCTGAACCGTGACGCGCCGTCGCTGTCAGGTGACTGGGAGAGCCTGGTGGACTTCCTCGGTATGGGGCAGGCCTGCCCCAACCCCCTGGGCATCGAGTGCCAGACTGTGACGGGCGTTGATTGGACTCAAACAGGCCAGGTCTATACGTGTGAGCCGACCGTCGGCGGCATCTGCCGCAATGTGGATCAGACCAACGGCACGTGCTTCGACTACAGGGTCCGTTTCCTCTGCCCATAGCTGGTTCCTCCAAGAGGGAGCGGAGGAGGCGAGCACGGCGCCCCATGCCAGGCTCCGAAGCTGGCCTCGGCACGGGAGCACACGGAACGGGGCTGGCGTTGGGAGCGGGCGGTGCCGCTCACCGTTGCTACTCCGACGCGAGGTCCCGCTTCTCGAACAACCAGATGGCCACCAGGCCGCAGCCGACGGTGAAGACCACCACCGTCGCGGTGCTGGCCTGCCAGCTCATGGCGCGCCCCATCGCCGCCTCCACGTCGGCGATGCGGTAGCTGCTCTGCGCCAGCCACCGGGCCTGGAGCGATTCCAGGTTGGTCATCGGTGACAGCCAGCCTCCCGGCAGGAACGTCAGGGCACGCAGCAGGTGCTGGGAGACGTAGCCCAGCACGGCGCCACCGATGAGCGAGCGCGTGGCCACCGAGGCGAGCATCGCCAGGCTGATGATGCAGGAGAACTCCAGGACGAAGTACGCCACCATCCGGCCAAGGTCCCCCGCGCCCAGTCCCAGCGGACCGGCGACGAAGGGGAAGCCGAGGATGAGCGAGCCCACCGCGCCCATGGCCGCCGCGAAGGCGAAGGTGAAGGCGAGCGTGCCCAGCGTCAGCACCAGCGTGGCCAGGAACTTCGCCAGCAGCGGCGAGGCGCGCGAGGTCGTCCTCGGCAGCGTCATCTTCCACGTGCCACCGGAGTACTCGCCGCCCACCGCTCCGGCGGCCACCACCGTGATGAGCATGGGGAGCACCAGGTGGGTGAGCTTGAGCGTGTTCCACAGGCAGCCGGGGAAGGTGACGATGTCCCGGGCCCAGTCGCGGATGGACGCATCCGCCGCCCCGGCGATGGCGATGGGCAGCGGGAGGATGGCGAAGAAGAGCAGCAGCCCGAGCGTGCCGAAGAACAGGCTCCGCTTGCGGGCCTTGAGGACTTCCGCCGTGAACTGACGGGAGAGCGCGGTGAGCATCACGGGTGGGTGCCTCCCCGCGCGGCGGCGGTGGCCTCGAAGAAGAGTTGCTCCAGTGAGTTGCGCTTCGGGCGCACCTCGAAGACATCCACGTCCGCCTGCAAGAGCTTGCGCAGCAGGCCCGGCACCGCGCTGTCGGTGCCCTCGGTGAGGAGCCAGCCCGCCTCGGAGGTATGCGACTCCGCCGGGGGCAGGCCCAGCAGACCCGCGGCGCGCGCCACCGACGAGACGCGCAGCTCGATGCCGCTGCTCGCCAGCAGCTTCGCGACGTTGCCCTGCGTACGCAGCTCGCCGTTCTGGACGATGGCGACGTCCGTGCAGATGCGCTCCACCTCCTGGAGCAGGTGGCTGGAGAGGAACACGGTGCGGCCCTCGCTCCTCAGCGAGCCGATGAGGTCACGAATCTCCCGCGCCCCGTCGGGGTCCAGCCCGTTGGTCGGCTCGTCCAGGAAGAGCACGGGCGGGTCGCCCAGCAGCGCCGCCGCGAGCCCGAGCCGCTGCTTCATCCCCAGCGAGTACTGCTTCACCGGACGCTTGCCGTGCTTGGACAGGCCGACGAGCTCCAGCAGCCGGTCCGACTCACCCGCGGCGAGCGCCTGACCCGCGCCGAGCGCCATGGCGCGGAGGTTCTCCGCGGCATCGAGGTACGGGTAGAAGGCGGGCACCTCGACGATGGCGCCGACGAGTGTGGAGAGCCGGGGCCGCTCGCGCAGGACGTCCACTCCCAGCACCGACGCCGCGCCGGAGGTGGGCCGGATGAGCCCCAGCAGCATGCGGATGGTCGTGGTCTTCCCCGCGCCGTTCGGCCCGAGAAAGCCGAACACGGAGCCGGTGGGCACTTCGAGGCTCAGGTTGTTCACCGCCGCGAGGGCGCCGTAGCGCTTCGTCAGGCCCTCCGTTCGGATGGCGTAATCCATGGGGTTTCGTTCCTTGATGGCCGTGGATGGGCTCCTATCTACCAGGGCCGCCTGTTCAGTAGACGACCTTCCAGAGGCCAGGTCGCACGGACCCACGCGGGCAGTGTGGGCGGTGCTTCTCGCTGAAACCCGGTTCGGGGGTCGCGCGTACAGGCGGGAGAACCCGCACGCACCTGGCGTGCCCGGAGGCCGAACCCATGTCGCCCGCTGCCGCCATCCCATCCCCGTCCCGCCGCGCTCCTCCGCCGGTGGCGCGCCGGCTCCTTCCCGTCGCCCTGGCCTTCTTCGCCGTGCTGGCCGCGTGCACCGAGGCCCGCGGGGCCGCCCCCGGCGCCAGCGCGGCCCCCACCCCGAGGTCCACCGTGAACGATACCCGCCGCTACGAGAAGCCCGCCGCCGCGGAGCTCCGCCGCACCCTCTCGCCCCTCGCGTACGAGGTCACCCAGGAAGGCTCCACCGAGCCCTCCTTCCACAACGCCTTCTGGGACAACCACGCCGAGGGCCTCTACGTGGACGTCGCCACGGGAGAGCCGCTCTTCTCCTCGCGCGACAAGTTCGACTCCGGCACCGGCTGGCCCAGCTTCACCCGCCCCGTCGACGGCGCGCGCGTCGTGGAGAAGCGGGACGTCAGCTTCGGCATGGTGCGCGTGGAGATCCGCTCGAAGGCCGGGGACTCCCACCTGGGCCACGTGTTCGATGACGGACCGAAGCCCACGGGGCTGCGCTACTGCATCAACTCGGCGGCGCTGCGCTTCGTCCCGGTGAACGACCTGGAGAAGGAGGGCTACGCGGCGTGGCTGCCGCTCTTCGGCCGCACTGCGGCGGCGAGCGCTCCGGCCTCGGCATTGAAGGCCGCCGCCAACGCACCGAAGTTCACCGCCCCCGCGGCGGCCACGGAGACCGCGCTGCTGGCGGGGGGCTGCTTCTGGGGGATGGAGGAGCTGCTCCGGAAGATTCCGGGCGTCATCAAGACGGACGTCGGCTACACGGGCGGCGTCTTCAAGCACCCCAGCTACGAGGACGTGAGCTCGGGTGAGACCGGGCACGCGGAGTCGGTGCGCGTCGTGTTCGACCCGAAGGTGCTCACCTACGAGACGCTGCTGGAGAAGTGGTTCTTCCGCATGCACGACCCGACGACGCTCAACCGCCAGGGCAACGACACGGGCACGCAGTACCGCTCCGCCATCTTCTACCTGTCCGACGAGCAGCGGCGAGTGGCCGAGGCGGTGAAGGCCCGCGTCAACGCCTCCGGCAAGTGGAAGCGCCCCGTCGTCACCGAAATCACCCCGGCCGGCGAGTTCACCCCGGCCGAGGAGTACCACCAGGACTACCTGGAGAAGAACCCGGGCGGCTACACCTGCCACTACCTGCGCGACTGACGCTTCCTTCAGGGGTTCATCCGGCCCGGGCAGTGAGCAGCCGGGCCGTGTCCTGCGGTACGGAGTAGCCGGAGGCGACGAGGAAGTCCGCGGCGGCGCCCGCGACGGCGGCATGCACCGCCGTGGCCTGGGTCGGCTTGCAGTGCACGCCGATGCCGAGCACCGGCCCGAGAGCGGTGAACTCCGCCACTTCGATGGCGGGCGCGGGCTGCTGCAGGACGCCGGGCACCGTGGACACCATCTCCAGGAGCGCGCGCATCTGCAGGCGCACGTCACCGCCGTGGAGCAGCGGCAGCTTGATGACGAGCTTCCGGTGCGGGTGGTGGGTGAAGTTGATGATGTTGTCGCCGAACAGCCGGTTGTTGCCCACGGAGATGCGCAGGTTGTCCGACGTGTCGAGCGTGGTGGCGAAGAGGCCAATCTCCTGCACCACGCCGGTGACGCCCGCGGCGGAGATTTCGTCGCCCACTCGGAAGGGGCGCAGCACGAGCAGGAAGACGCCCGCCGCGAAGTTGGAGAGCAGGCCGGACCACGCGGTGCCAATCGCGATGCCCGCCGCCGCCAGCAGCGCGGCGAAGGACGTCGTCTCCACGCCCATCATCCCCAGGATGCCGAGCAGCAGGAGCATCGTGAGGGAGCCGCTGAACAGCGACTCGATGTAGCGGATGAGCGTGGCGTCGAGCTGGCGCCTCTGCAGGGCCAGGTTCAGCACGCGCCGGAACCCGTTGATGACGGTACGGCCCAAGAACCACAGCACCAGCGCGCCCACTGCCTTGAGCAGGTAGGGCAGGGCCGACGTGAGGGCCAACGACTGCAATTGAGTGATGATGGCGTCCATGGGCCGGCCATTTTTGCAGGTGCCGGGCCAACACGCCTGATCGCGCAAGTCCGCGAACTTCCGGGGCGTCGGGCCCATCACCCAGCCAGGCGCGGCCCGGGCTGACGTGTCCGGCCCCCCGCCCGCGGGGTGCGCTGACGCGTCAGGAGCCGACCAGCCCCAGCTCGCGCAGGCGGCGCTGAAGGGCGCGCTTGGAGACCTCCAGCCGTTGCACCATCTTGTCCAGGTCACCCTCGCACTCGTGGAAGCTGCGGGTGATTTCCTCCGGGCTCAAGTCCCGCGCGGTGCGCAGCAGGGAGCTCTTGTCGATGAGCACGTAGACGGAGGGGCGGGGAATGCCCAGCCAGTCCGCGGTGGCCTTGAGGTCCCAGGAGCAGGCGCGCAGGGCCTCCAGCAGCTCCTGCTCGCTCACCTCGGAGGGCTTGCGGCGCGGGGCCTTCGCCTCGGCGACGTCCGGCGTGGACGGGGAGGCCGCGGCCGGCTCCCGGCCGGGGACGGGCATGGCGTCCGCGTCGAGCGTCTGCTCCAGGCGCGGGTCGATGCGCAGGTGCGGCAGGCCCCGGCTGCCGATGATGAGCTGCCGGACGACGTTGCGCAGCTGGCGCACGTTGCCGGGCCACCCGAAGCGCACCAGCCGCACGGCCAGCGTCGCGGGCAGCCAGGGCTCCGCGCGCGGGTCCGAGGCCGACAGCGGCCCGGACTCGCCGGTGGTCTCCAGCTCCTGCCGGGCGAAGTACATGAACAGCGGGCCGATGTCCTCGCGGCGTGCGCGCAGGGTCGGCATGTGGATTTCGTAGCCCGCGAGCCGGTGCAGCAGCGGCGCCTTGAAGAGCCGCTCCTGGATGCGCGCCTCCAGGTCCGAGTCCGTCGCCGAGACGAGCCGCACGTCGACGGGCACCGGCGTGTGGCCGCCCACCGGGTACACCTCGCCCGTCTCCAGCACGCGCAGCAGCGCGGCCTGCACCTCGGGCGGAGCCTCGCCCACCTCGTCGAGGAAGAGGGTGCCGCCCTGGGCGGCGCGGAAGAAGCCCTCGCGGTCCCTGGTGGCGCCGGTGTACGCGCCGCGCTGCGCGCCGAACAGCTCGGCGGAGACCAGCTCCTTCGCGAGCGCGCCCAGGTTGACGCTCACGAAGGGACCCGCGCGGCGGGGGCCCTGCTCGTGGATGGCGCGCGCCACCAGCTCCTTGCCCGTGCCCGTCTCGCCGCGGATGAGCACGGGGACGTTCAGGTCCGCGACGCGGGCGATGTCCTCGCGCACCTGACGGATGCCGTCGCCCTGGCCGACGATGCCCAGGTCCGCCTTCGTCAGCTCGCGGTGGCTCGCGGCCAGGTGGAGCAGCAGCACCACGCGGTCGGCGAGCACCAGCGGCACGCCCGCGGTCAGCTCCTCGGGGGAGAACTCCCGCACGCCCTGCACGGGCGCGTCCGCCACCCACACCCGCGTCCCGCCCTCCGGCACCACCAGCCGAAGGAAGCCCCGCGTCCCCGGCTCGAACTGGATGGGCGTGCGGCTGATGAAGGGGTCTCCCAGCGGCTGCGTCACCAGCCCGCCCGGGCGGCTGAACTCCGGCGCGTTGCGCGACAGCGACGCCGTCCTCCCGGAGGTGGCCAGCGTCTCCAGCAGCAATTGCTCGCCGATGCGCTGGGGATGTGGATGAGACATGACGGTCAGCGCCGGAATCACGCGCTGGGCGGGAGTCTCCCGTCCATGCGAGTGCTCGGCGGTCTGCGACATGTCGTCGGAGATCTTCTGCTGCATGGTCCTTCCCGCGTCTCCGCGTCCTCTATCAGCAATCCCTGGGACGCCCTATCTCATCTCCGCCGTGGCGGGGGGATGCGACAAAAGCCACTGAGATATCTCGGTGACCTTCCGCTCCTGGCCAATATTTCCGTAATCTTCGAGGACCCGGGTCGCCAGCTCGCGAGCACGAGCGCGGTCGGCATTCGCCTCCCACAGCGCCCGTGCCAGCGCCCACCGTGCGTCGGCGCGTGCGCGGACGGGAATGTGCCCCAGCGACTGCTCCAGCAGGGGGACGGCCACGGTGGACTGGTGGCGGGCCAGGCTCAGCTCACCCAGCCCGAGCCGCGCGAGGGCGAGGAGCCGGGGGTCCGCGCCCGCCTGCCGCTCCCCGGTGTCGCGGGCCCGCTGGAGCTGGCGCGTGGCGTCGTCCAATCGGCCCAGCCGCACCAGCGTGCGGCCCAGCAGCGCGGACACCTGGGCGGCGTCGGCGGGGTCTCCACCGGCCACCTTCTCGTGCAGCGCCAGGGCGCGCTCCAGCTCCTCGCGTGCCCGCGCGTCCTGTCCCATCGCGGCCCGCACCTCGCCGATGCTGGCGTGCGAGTGGGCGACGCTGGGGTGCGCGTCGCCCAGCGTCTCGCGCCGCAGGGCGAGGGCGTGCTCGTGGTGCTCCAGCGCTTGTTCCAGCCGGCCGCGGGCGAGCAGGACGTCACCCAGGTTGGCGAGCGAGGACGCCACCATGGGGTGCTCGGGGCCCAGCAGCTTGCGACGCATGGCCAGCGAGCGCTCATACAGGGCCTGGGCCTGCGCGTACTCGCCCAGCTCCTCGTGGATGATGCCCAGGTTGTTCAGCGTCACGGCGATGGCGGGGTGCTCGGCGCCGAGCGCCTCCTCCTTCAGCGTGAGGGCCCGCTCGAAGTGCCCGCGCGCCTCCGCGTACCGTCCCTGGTCCATGAGGACGTTGCCCAGGCCGTTGAGCACGCGCGACAGGTTGAGGCGGTCCGGCTTCGGGGAGCGCTCCAGCAGCGTCAGCGCGCGCTCGTAGGACTCGCGGCTGGGCGCGTAGTCGCCCGTCATCCAGCGCACGTTGCCCACCGTCTCCAGCGCCAGCGCGAGGAGCTGCTCGTCGCCCAGCCGCTCCGCGGACGCCATCATCGCCAGCTCCAGCCACGCGGCCTCGGCGTAGCGGGACTGCCGGGCGCCCACCTCGGTGACGAGGAAGCTCCAGGCCCGCGACTCCAGCACCGCGTCCCGGCCCTGCGCCGCCTGGATGAGCGCCTCGCGCAGCAGCAGCTCCGCGCCCTTGTAGTCGCCGGCCCCGTCGCGGTGCATCGCGTGCCAGAAGAGCGCCTGGCCGTGCGCGGGCGGGTAGCCCAGCGCCACCAGTTGGGGCCGCAGCTCCTCCGCCAGGGCCAGGCCTTCCTTGTACCGGCCCGCGCGGTGGAGCGCCTCCAGCCGGTCCTCCAGGGGCTGGAAGGCCTCGACGCGGGCGCGCACCGCCGGGTCCTCGGGCGGCGGCACGGCGGCGGTGAGCAGGCGCGTGTCCGCGCAGTCGCTCAAGGACGGCAGCGACTGCACCGCCTGCGCGGCCGTGTCCACCAGCGTCGCGTCGGACTCCTTGACGAGCAGGTCCGTGAGCGCGCCGAGCTGCCCGCGCCGCCGCTCCAGGCAGTACTCGCGCAGCGCCGCGAGCCGCTGGGGCTGCGCCGCGCCGTCCTGCCGCGCCAGCTCGCACGCCTCCGTCCGCTGCTTCACCCACTCCTCGGAGTACGCGTTCAGCATCCGGGCCACGCGGGCGGAGGTGTCCTTCGCCTGCGGCAGCCCCGTGCCCACCATCACCTGCTCCAACTGCCCGGCCAGTCGCGCGTCCCAGATGCCCGCCAGGCGCCGGTCCATGTCCACGCAGGCGGAGGCGGGCGTCTCCTGGCGCACCCAGCCCCAGACGGCCGCCACGCCCAGCAGCGTCACGCCGCCCGCGAGGGCCGCCGCGCGCAGGCGGGCCCGCCGCCGCTGCTCAGGGTCGTTCTCCAGCTCCGCCAGCAGCTCGCGCAGGGAGCCCGGGCGCTGGAGCGGGTCCGCCTTCAGCCCACGCAGCACGGCGCGAGCCACCCAGGCGGGCACCTCGCTCTGCGGCGGCGGGGGGATGATGCGCTCGTCGATGCGCGCCTCGAGCAGCGCGGCGAAGGTGTCCCCCGCGAAGGGCCGCACGCCATAGAGGCCTTCGTAGAGGGCCACGCAGAAGCCGTACAAGTCACTGCGCGCGTCCACGGCGTGGCCCAGGAGCTGCTCGGGGGCCATGTAGCGCGGCGTGCCGAGCACCTTCCCGGACTCGGTGAGCGGCTCCATCCACGTCCTCGGCAGCGACGCCGCGGGGGCTTCCGGTACCGCGTCCTCCTGGCTGGCGCCGTGCACGGCCTGCGCGAGGCCGAAGTCCGTCACCCGGACGCGCCCGTCCTCGCCGACGAGGACGTTGTCCGGCTTGAAGTCGCGGTGCACGAGGCCCGCCGCGTGCGCGGCCACCAGGCCCCGGCCCGCGTCCAGGAAGGCGCGCAGCACCTCGCGCCAGGTGCGCGGCTGCTGGCGCAGCCACTGCTGCAGCGTCCGTCCCTCCACGTACTCCATGGCGATGAAGACGGACTCGTCCTCCAGCCGGCCAGAGTCGTAGACGTGCACCACGTTGGGGTGGTTGAGCCGCGCCATGGCCTGGGCCTCGCGCAGCAGGCGCACCTGGGCGTCGTCGCTCGTGTCCAGGCCCCAGATGGGACGCAGCACCTTGAGCGCCACGCGCCGGTTGAGCCGCACGTCGTAGGCGGAGAGCACCAGCCCCATGCCGCCATGGCCCAGCATGTCCAGCACGGTGTAGCGCTCGGCCAGCACCCGGCCCGGAGGCGGCGAGGTGATGGCGCCCGCCGGGCGGACGGTGTCGTGTGTGTCGCCCGGCGTCGGCGTGGGCGGCGCGGTGCCTTCCCGCCCCGGAGCGGAGGGTGGCCCCAGGGTGAGCGTCTCTTCAGGAGCGTTGACGTCGGACGCCCCCCTGGGCCGAAGAGGACTCATGTCCAGGACTGTACAACGCCCGACCCGTCCCCCATACCCTGCGTAAGGGCTGACGCGTTTGTCGGGAATTCAATGGTTGGGTGGCCAGGAGGAAGCCCGCCCCGCCTATGCTGCGCGCGGCCTTCTCCGGGCGGGTAGGGCGGCGGCGTGGGGAGGAGTGGGCCGTCCCCCAAACACCCCAAGCAACGAGGCTCGTTCATGCGCCGTTCCCCCAAGTCCCTCTGGCTGTTCCCCGCGCTCCTCCTGGGCGCCTGCGCTCCCACGGAAGCCCCCGTGGACGCGGAGTCCTCCACCATCGACACCGTGACGCAGGGAGTGCTCTACGCGCCCCCCGCGCCGGCCAGCGGCAACATCCTCGACAGCACCACGTACATGGGCCAGGTGCCCGTGCCCGGCGCCGTGCAGACGACCTTCACGATGAACCCGCAGTACTTCTCCTTCGGCATCAACGTCAGCGCCGGAGCGCAGGCGAAGCTGGAGGTGACGCACCTGGGCAGCAGCATGGGCCTGGACACCGGCCTCTTCGTGTACGGCCCGAAGAACACCAGCGGCAGCTATGGCACCACCGTGCTGGCGCAGGACGACGAGTCCGGCTACGGCCAGCTCAGCAAGCTCGCGTCGGTGACGTTCACCCAGGGCGGCGAGTACCTCGTCGTCGTCAGCACCGGCACGGGCGTGGGCAAGCAGTTCCGCCTCCAGCTCGACTGTCTCAGCGGCAACTGCAACGCGGTGGACCCGGCCGTGTATGCCACGTGCGACACGGCCCGCGTGGGGCCCTACGTCGACGACTGCATGTCCCACTGGAACGCCGAGGGCGTCCCCACCGACGAGGCCTTCAGCCGGTGCTTCGGCGCGGATGACTCGCACACCATCTACGAGAACAACTGCTACGCGGCGAACCCCTTCAAGCCCGCGTGGTGCGCGGGCGGCGAGGCGCAGTGGACGCAGTGGATGTGGTCGAAGTGCCTGAACTACTACACGGTGGACTACGGTCTGTACTCGCTGTCCCTCAGCGCCCAGCCGTTGAGCCCGGGGCTCCAGTCGGAACTGGCGGCCATCAACACCGCCTGCGGCCAGAACGAGATGTGCAAGGGCGCGGCCCACGGTTACTCCTTCTCGTGGAACCACGCCCTGCCGCCGAGCCTGGACAAGGCCGTGGAGGCGGTGGCCGCCATCTCCCAGAGCTATGCGCTCTACGGCTCGCAGTTCGACGCCATGAGCTACGCGGACTTCACGCGCTTTCAACTGCGGCCCCAGTTCAACTCGCTGGCCTCGGACCTGCTCAATGAGTACAGCAACGGCACGGAGAGCGTGCAGGTGGGCGGCTACCGGTTCGGGTACATGACGTGGCCGGACGCGTGCACGATCTGGGAGCTGGACGTCATCTTCTTCCCGGAGTCGCACCGCGTGCTGGCGTTCGAGGAGCAGTACGGCCAGGACTGCTGAGGCCGGAGGCTCGCGCCGCCCCCAACGCCTGCGCGTGGGGGCGGCGGCCGTGACGGCTACTGCAGCACCGCGAGCAGGTCACCGCCCTGCACCGCGCCCTTGAGCGAGGGCACCACCTCCGCCACGGTGCCGGCGCGCGGGGCGCGGACCACCGTCTCCATCTTCATCGCCTCCAGCGTGACGATGGGCGCGCCGGCCTCCACGCGCGCCCCCGGCTTGACGTGCAGGGCGATGACGGTGCCCGGCATGCTCGCCGCCACGTGGTTCGGGTTGGAGCGGTCCGCCTGCCGGCGGGCCTCCACCTTCGCCGCGAGGCTGCGGTCCCTCACCAGCACCGAGCGATTGTGCCCGTTGAGCGCGAAGTAGACGGTGCGGCAGCCGTCGTCGTCCGGCTCGCCCACGGCGGACAGGCTGATGACCAGCGTCTTGCCCGGCTCGATGTCCACCCAGATTTCCTGGCCCACCTCCATGCCGTAGAAGTAGTTGGGCGTGTCGAGGATGGACACGTCCTCGTACTTCGCCTGGTCATCCAGGAAGCCCGCCATGACGCGCGGGTAGAGCGCGGCGGAGATGGCATCCGCGCGGCTGAGCGGGTGGCCCGCCTTCTGGGTCAGCTCCTGCTGGAGCTTGCCCAGGTCCAGCGGCGGCATGCTGGAGGACGGCCGGCCCTCCACGCGCGGCAGGCCCTTGAGCACCGCGGCGCGCAAGTCTTCCGGGAAGCCGTTGGGCGGCTGGCCCAATTCGCCGCGGAAGTAGCCCACCACGCTGGAGGGGAAGTCCAGGCGCGGCGCCTCGGCGATGAGCTTCGCGCGGGTGAGCGCCACGCTGTCGCCCATGTCCGCGCCGCGCACGGCCAGGTCGTTCTTCAGCAGGAAGATGGCGAAGTCGCCCACCATCTTCGACGACGGCGTCACCTTGGGGATGTCCCCCACCAGCGCGTTGACGAGCGCGAAGGCGTCCTTCACGTCGTTCCACCGGCCCAGCAGGCCCATCTCCGCCACCTGGGGCCGGAGGTTGGAGTACTGGCCCCCCGGAATCTCGTGGTAGTAGACCTCGCTCGTCGTGCTCTTGAGGCCGCTCTCGAAGGGGGCGTAGTACTCGCGCACGTCCTCCCAGTAGTTGGCCAGCGGCTGCAGGCGCGCATTGGCCAGCCCCGTCTCGCGCGGGTGGCCGCGCAGGGCGCTGACCAGCGCGTTCAGGCTGGGCTGGCTGGTGAGCCCCGCCATGCTGCCGAGCGCCACGTCGACGATGTGCACGCCGTGTTCAATCGCCTCCAGGTAGCTGGCGATGCCGTTGCCCGCCGTGTCGTGCATGTGCAGGTGGATGGGCAGGCGCGTCACCTCGCGCAGCCTGTCCATCAGCATGGCCGCGGCGCGCGGGCGTAGGAGGCCCGCCATGTCCTTGATGCACAGGAAGTGCGCGCCCGAGTCCTCGATGCGCTTCGCGAGGTCCGCGTAGTAGTCCAGCGTGTACTGCTTGCGCTTGGGGTTGGCGACGTCGCCCGTGTAGCAGATGGCCACCTCCGCCACCTTGCCCGTCTTGAGCACGCGGCGGATGGAGACCTCCATGCTGCCCAGGTCATTGAGGCTGTCGAAGATGCGGAAGACGTCCACGCCCGCCTCGGCCGCCTCGTCGATGAAGGCCTCCACCACGTTGTCCGGGTAGCTGGTGTAGCCCACGGCGTTGGCGCCGCGCAGGAGCATCTGGAGGAGCAGGTTGGGGGCCGCGGCCTTGAGCGCGCGCAGGCGGGCCCACGGGTCCTCGTTGAGGAAGCGGTAGGCGGTGTCGAACGTCGCGCCGCCCCAGCTCTCCAGGCTGAAGAGGTCCGACGCCAGATGCGCGGTGGCCGGGGCCACGCGCAGGATGTCCTGTGTGCGCATGCGCGTGGCCAGCAGGGACTGGTGCGCGTCGCGCATGGTGGTGTCGGTGAGCAGCACGCGCTTCTGGGCCAGCACCCACTCGGCGAGGCCCCGGGGGCCCTTCTCCGCGAGAATCTGCGCGGTGCCGCGCGGCACCGGCCCGGACGGCGTCACCGGCAGGCGCGGCTCCAGGAACTGCGTGGGCTTGAGCCGCTGGTGCTTCTTGATGGTGGGGTGGCCGTTGACGATGACGTCACCCAGGTAGTTCAGGAGCTTGCTGGCGCGGTCCCTCCGGGGCGCGAGCTGGAAGAGCTCCGGCGTCTCGTCGATGAAGCGGGTGTACGTCTCGCCCTTCTGGAAGGCGGGGTGGTGCAGCACGTTCTCCAGGAAGGGCAGGTTCGTCTTCACGCCGCGGATGCGGAACTCGCGCAGCGCGCGCTGGCCCTTCATCACCGCGCCCTGGAACGTGGGCGCGTAGGCGATGACCTTCACCAGCATGGAGTCGTAGTACGGCGAGATATGCGCCTGGGTGTAGCCGTTGGAGCCGTCCAGCCGGATGCCGAAGCCGTGGGCAGCGCGCCACGCGGTGATGACGCCCGCGTCCGGCATGAAGTTGTTCGCCGGGTCCTCGGTGGTGACGCGCAATTGCACCGCGTAGCCACGCGGGACGATGGCCTCCTGCGAGGGGATGCCCACCTCCGGCGAGTCCAGCCGGTAGCCTTCCGCGATGCGAATCTGGCTCTGCACCAGGTCCACGCCCGTCACCTGCTCGGTGACGGTGTGCTCCACCTGGAGCCGCGCGTTGCACTCGATGAAGTAGAACGTGTCGCCAGCGACGAGGAACTCGGCCGTGCCCGCGCTGGAGTAGCCCGCCTCGCGTCCCAGCCGCACCGCCGCGGCGCAGATGGCGGAGCGCAGCGCCGGGGACAGGTTGGGCGCGGGGGCAATCTCGATGACCTTCTGGTGGCGCCGCTGCACCGAGCAGTCGCGCTCGTGCAGGTGCACCAGGTTGCCGTGGAGGTCTCCCAGCAGCTGCACCTCGATGTGGCGCACGCGCTCCAGGAACTTCTCCAGGAACACCGCCGCCGAGCCGAAGGCGCTCTTCGCCTCCGAGCGCGCGGAGGCGAGCGCCGCCTCCAGTTCCTTCTCCTCGCGCACCACGCGCATGCCGCGGCCGCCGCCGCCGTGCGCGGCCTTCACCAGGACGGGGCCGCCGTGCTGGGTGAAGAAGGCGCGGGCCTGCCCCAGCACCCGGGCGTCGTCGCCCTCCAGCGTGACGCCGGGCACCACCGGCACGCCCACCTTCTGGGCGAGCGCCTTGGCGGCCACCTTGTCACCCATGGTCCGCACCACCGGCGAGCGCGGGCCGATGAAGCGGATGCCCCGGCGCTCACACGCCTCGGCGAAGTCGGCGTTCTCCGAGAGGAAGCCGTAGCCCGGGTGGATGGCGTCCACGCCGGCCTTCTGGGCCACGTCGAGAATCTCGTCGATGCCGAGGTACGCCTCCACCGGGCGCTTGCCGCGGCCCACGAGGTACGCCTCGTCCGCCTTGTGGCGGTGCTCGTGGGTGCGGTCCTCATCGCTGTAGATGGCGACGGTGCGGATGCCCAGCTCGTTGCAGGCACGGAACACGCGGATGGCAATCTCACCGCGGTTGGCGCACAGCACCTTCTGGATGGGCTTCAGGGGAGGGAGGGCCATATAGCGCGCTGTTAGTCACTCCCCACTCCCGGGCGCAACCGCCCCGGGACGGAACGTCGCTTTTAGGGCGGTGCTCCTCGACTGCCGGCCCGGACGGTGCGCGCGCGGCAGGCGGATATCGGACGCAAGGGCACCCGCGTGCCCGGCCCGCGTCAGGTGCTGGAGTGCGACTGGGCGGCGGCCTGCGGGCTGCCGGCCGTCTCCTCGTAGTCGAGGTCGCGGTGGAAGGTCTCCTCGATGCGCAGCAGCGCGAGGAGCGCGAGGCCGAAGCAGAGGCTGCCGACGATGAGGGCCGCGTTCGCCACGGTGAGGCCCTCCAGGCCCTTGAGCCAGGCGAAGCCGCTGGCCGCGAGCGCCGCCGAGCCGCGCACGAAGTTGGGCACCGTCGTCGCCACGGTGGCGCGGATGTTGGTGCCGAACTGCTCGGCCGCCATCGTCACCAGCACCGCCCAGTAGCCCACGGTGATGCCCATGAAGAAGCTGAGGACGTACACCATGGTGCTGGTGAGCCCGGGGACGAGCCCGTAGAGGAGCATCAGCGCGAAGCCCGCGGTGAGGTTGAGGGCCACCGCGCGCTTGCGGCTCTTGAGCCACTGGCTGAAGACGCCCGCGAGCAGGTCGCCAATCGTCAGGCCGATGGAGCCGTAGAGGATGGCGTTGCCGGCCGTCACCGTGCCCTGCACGCCCAGGCCCGCCGTCAGCTCCGGGGCGAAGGTGAAGAGGATGCCCGTGGTGAAGTAGATGGGCACGCCGATGAGGATGCAGCAGATGTACTTGAGGAAGCGCCCGCCCTGCAGGAGGAGGAAGGGGTTGGCGCGCGACGGGTCCATCTTCTTGGTGAACAGCTCCGACTCGGAGACCTTGAAGCGCGTGAACAGCAGCGCGAGGCCCATCAGGCCGCCGGAGATGTAGGCCGTCTTCCAGCTCAGGTGCTGGCCGAGGAAGGCGGCGGCGACGATGCCGAGCATGCCCAGCGTGGCGACGACGGTGGTGCCCAGGCCGCGCTTGTCCTTCGGCAGGGACTCGGCGACCAGGGTGATGGCCGCGCCCAGCTCGCCCGCGAGGCCCACGCCGCCGAGGAAGCGGCAGATGGCGTAGCCGTTTACGTCCCAGACGAACGCGTTGGCCAGGTTGGCGAACGAGTACAGGAGGATGGAGCCGAACATCACCGAGAGGCGCCCGCGCTTGTCGCCAATCACGCCCCAGATGAGCCCGCCGAACATCATGCCCACCATCTGCGCGTTGTAGATGAGCAGGCCCTTCTGGAGGATCTCCGCCGGGTCCGTGATGCCGAGGTCGATGAGCGACGCGCGGCGCACCACGCCGAACAGCGTGATGTCGAAGAGGTCGACGAAGTACCCAAGCCCGGCGACCACGACGGTCAGGTTCAGGACCGAGCGGAGATCTCTCAGGAATTTCATAGGGGGATTAAGGGACCTAACGGGTCATGGAGCAAGGGGCATGCACCGTGCCGGGGAGGGTGCCGCCCCTTGAGAGGGCGCGTGAGATATGAATCAGCATTCAGGTCCGGGCAGACAGGCTATCCGCCCGGGACGCCCTGCCGGTCAAGACGCGGCGCGGCGTCAGGGCTTCGTCCCCTCTGGGGACGGCTTCGTCCCTGGGTCCGGCGGTTTCATCACATTGATACCGGGCGTATGGGCAGGCGCCGGTAAGTCCTCGGCTGTTTCCGTGCATTCACGCACGGACTCCGAGGAGGCATTGTGAGAATCCCGAAGTCCATCCGAAGCATCTTTCTGTCGTCCGCGCTGGTGCTGGTGTCCGCGCCGGGCTGCGGGGGTGAGTCGTCCCCGTCCCCCGAGGCCACGGGCGCGCCGCGCAGCCAGGAGCAGGCGCTGGCGTGTGAGAACATGGTTCCTGTCATGACGGGGGCCTCCACGCCCTCTGGCCTCGTGTCGCGCTCCGGGGTCTTCAGCACGTCGTACGAGGCCTGGCAGGCGTTCGACGGCACCAACTCCATGTGGCTCTCCTTGGAGAACCAGACGCCGGCGTGGATTGGCTACCAGTGGTTCAACGGGGCGAAGACCATCCAGCGCTACGCCATCACCTACACCAACGGCTCCATCACCACGCGGGCGCCCAAGCAGTGGACGTTCGAGGGCTGGAACGGCTCCGCCTGGGTGGTGCTGGATACCCGGACGAACCAGGTCAACTGGGCGGGCTTCGAGCGGCGCGAGTTCGCGGTGGCGTCTCCCGGCGCGTACACCCGCTACAAGCTGAACATCACGGACGACAACGACACGCGCTCCGGCATCGTCGTGGCGTCCATTGGCAAGCTGGAGCTGCTCAACTGCACCACGTCGACGTATCCGGCGAAGCAGGCCCTGTGGACGCGGACCACCGGCTCGCCGGGGGGCTTCACGCGCGTGCATGACCTCACCGGGGACCCGGCCGGGCGCACGTACATCACGGGCATGACGCAGCCAGGGCTGGATGGCGCCCCGCTCGTCGGCCTGCTGGATGGCTTCCTCCAGGCGCGGGACTGGAACGGAGCGAAGCTCTGGTCGGCGCAGATTGGCGCGCCCGGTGGCATCGCCCTGGGCTACGGCGTCGCGCACAATTCGACGTGGGAGGACATCTATGTGGGCGGTTTCGTGGACGGCTCCGTCGATGGAACCCCGACGACGGGCTTCCGGGAGGCGCTGCTGACGAAGTACCGCTACACCGGCGTAAAGCAGTGGACCCGGCAGCTCGGGAACGCGGGCTCCAGCACGGAGGGTTATGGCGTGGCAGTGGACGGCCTGGACAACGTCCTCATCGCCGGCACGGTGGAGGGCGCCCTGGACGGCAATCCCGCCATCGGCACGTCGGACGCCTTCGTGGCGAAGTACGACGCCGCCGGCAACCGGCTGTGGACGCGGAAGGTGGGCGCGGCGAGCACGCGGACGAACGGGCGGCGCGTTTCCGCGGATGGCGCGGGGAATGTCTACGTGTCCGGCTGGACGGCGGGGGCGCTCGACGGGAACGTGCGCATGGGAGCGCAGGACCTGTTCGTCGTGAAGTACAACGGCGCCGGCGTGAAGCAGTGGACGCGGCAGCTCGGGTCGCCTTCGACGGACGTGTGGCTGTATGGCTCGGCGGTGGACCCGGCGGGCAGCATCTACGTCTCGGGCTACAGCGGGGGCGGCCTGGACGGCAACCCGAACCCGACGTCCGGCTCGGATGCCTTCATGACGAAGTATGACCCGGCCGGCGTGAAGCAGTGGACGCGGGAGCTCAGTGGTGCGGGCGGCGGTTCCTGGTCCATGGGGCTCTTCATCGATGCCAGCGGCGTGTACCTGTCGGGCAGCGGCGCCGGTGATGTCGGCAACGCTGCGGGCGCCAGCACGACGGCGGCGCACAACTTCGTCGCGAGGTACGACACGGCCGGCAACCGGCAGTGGGTCGTCCAGCAGGACGCGGCGCGGCTCAATGGCGCGGACGTGGTGACGTACGGCACCGGGGTGACGGTTGACGCGACCGGGAACCTGTACGTCGGGGGCTTCACCAGCGGCTCCCTCGACGGCAACACGGTGATGGGAGACCCGGACGGCTTCGTGACGAAGCTCCCGAAGCCGTAGTGGAAGCGCGGCGCGGCGGGCCTGGAAGCACGGGCCCGCCGCGCCGTCACTCCTCCGCGCCGGAAGGGATGGTGGCCACGATGGCGCTGGCGATGGTCTGCCGCTCGCCCTCAGGGTCGGCGGCGCGGAACGCGGCCAGTCGCTCGCGGGCCTCGGTGTATCGGCGGAGTCCGACGAGGGCGATGATCTCCGCCTCCCGGGCCTTTCGCACCGCGAGGCGCTCCTCCCGGGTCTCTCCGGGGGCCCAGGCGTCGAGGAAGGAACGACACATCACGACGGAGACATCATGGAGTCGCTCATGCGCCGGCCTGTCGCAGCGCTCGCGGGCGAGCTCCCAGCTCACCCGTGTGGTGGGCTCGCCCCGGCTCTCGAGTCGGGCGCGCTCCTTCGCCAGTTTCTCGTCCAGTTCGCGCAGCGAGTCCTCCAGCTCCCGCCGTTCGCGCTGCTCGGAGGCGACCCTCATCGCGGTGGACCTCGCGAGGCTGTCGACGGCGGGAGCCAGGGGGCTGTCCGGGAAGCGCCGGAGGAAGGCTTCGCCCACCTCGGGCACCTTCGCGTGGTGGCCCAGCGTGCCCAGGGCATTCATCCACTGCCACCCGGCCTGCTCGGCGGGGAGACGCCCGAGGTAGCGGGGCAGGTCCATCCGGAAGATGCGCTCCGCCTCCCGCGCCAGCGAGCGCGGGCGGCTCCGGATGAGGTAGCCGTCGATCAGCTCCAGCGCCACCGCCGAGCGCTCCTCGGCGGGCTGGTGCGGGTCGTCGAGCAGGGCGCGCAGCTCGGCCTCCTGGAAGTCGTGGGTGGGCACCAGCTCGCTCGCGTGCCCCGTGCGGGGTGTGTCGAGCCGGGCCAGGTCCTGTCGTTGGGTGGAGGTGGCCGCGCGGGGAGCCGGCGAAGCGCTGGTGGCGCTGACGCTGTGGGGGCGAGCGGGCGCGAGCGGAGCCGGAGGCCTGCTGGTGGTGCCGGAGCTGCCTGGAGTGGCGGCCGCGAGCGGAGCCGGAGACTCGCCGGTGGCACCGGGGCCTTGGGGGATGGATGGCGCGCGCGGCGCTTGCGACGCTTCGGTGGCACCGGGACTGCTCGGCCCCGGCGCCGTCGGTGTCACGGGTTCAGGACGCAGGAGGAAGGCGCCGACTCCGGGCAGTGCCAGCCCCGCCGCGACCAGCAACGCGGTGAGCACCGTGGAGGGACGGAGTCCGCGAGCGGCCCGGTGGCCTGGCGACGGTTCCGGGACGTCCTCTTCCTCCACGTACAGCGTGCCTCCTCGCACGCGGGACGGAGGCGTGGGCGGGGCAGGTGGGTCGTCGTCGGGCTCGGAGCCCAGGGAACCGGTAGTCACAGCGCCGCGAGAGCATAGCTCAGGGGGGCCCCCTTCCTGAGAACGCCGCGCGGGGCGGTTCGTCCGCTACGCTGGGGCCTTCGAGGGTGCGAGAGGTCATGAGCCACGGCGGCGCATGGGAGACGGTGGATGCCCCGGAACGCCCGGCGCGGTGGCCCGCGACGCTGAAGGTGTGGGCGCTCGGCATGGCGGCGGGCACCCTGGGCGCGCTGCCACATGCCTTGCGCGCGTATGCGCATGAGCCGCGCGACTTCTTCTTCAAGCTGGCCCTGGAGCTGGTGCCCTACAGCGCCTGGGCGCTCCTGGGCCCGCTGGTCCTGGCCGTCTTCCAGCGCGTGCCGCTGGAGGGGCCAGAGCTGGGGCGCCGCCTGGGCGTGTTGCTGGTGGCGGGCGCGGGCTTCGCGCAGCTCCACGTGTTGCTCCTCGCGCCCGCCATGGCCGTGCTCCAGCAGTGGAGCGCGCGCGGCGTGTCCTTTCTCGCGGGCCTGCGAGACCTGCTCCTGGCGCGCGGCGCGATAGGCTACTTCGAGTACCTGCTCTTCCTCGCCGCCTGGGTCGCGCTCCGGGCCGCGAGGCGCGCGCGAGAGCGGGAGCTCGCGGAGTCACGCCTCGCGGTGCAGCTCGCGGAGACCCGGCTGCGGGCCCTGCGCGCGCAGCTCGACCCGCACTTCCTCTTCAACACGCTCAACGCCGTCACGGGCCTGGTGCGCCAGCAGCGCAACCCGGAAGCGGTGGAGGCACTGGTGGAGCTGGGCCATCTGCTGCGCGCGAGCCTGGAGGGGCGCGGCGACCACGAGGTGCCGCTGGAGGAGGAGCTGGAATTGGTGCGGCGCTATCTGGGCATCGAGCAGCTCCGGTTCGGCGGTCGCCTGGAGGTGCGCCTGGAGCCCGAGCCCGGGACGCTGCGCGCTCGAGTGCCGTCGCTCATCCTCCAGCCGCTGGTGGAGAACGCCATCAAGCACGGCACCGCGCGCCGCGCCGGCCGGGGCCACATCCTCGTGCGCAGCGTGCGCGCCGGAGACGTGCTGCGGCTGGAGGTGCGCGATGACGGCCCGGGGCTCCGGGCGGGTGGGGCAGGGGGCACGGGCATCGGCGTGGCCAACACGCGAGACCGAATCCGCCAGCGCTATGGCTCACCCTATGGTCTGACGCTGGAGGACCTGCCGGAGGGAGGCGTGCTCGCGCGCGTCGAATTGCCCTTCGTGGAGGCCCGTAAGGACATGACGGACGAGGAGGTTCGGAGCCGTGCGTGAGGGCAATGGAGAGCAGGCCGGCTGGCGCGTGCTGGTCGTGGATGACGAGCCGCTGGCGCGCGACAACGTCAAGCACCTGCTGGCCCGCGCGCCGGACGTCACGGCCGTGCGCGAGTGCGAGGGAGGACGCGAGGCCGTGGAGGTCATCCTCCGCGAGCGGCCGGACCTCGTGTTCCTCGACGTGCAGATGCCGGAGGTGGACGGCTTCGGCGTGCTGCGCGAGGTGGGGCCGGAGCGGATGCCGCCGGTCATCTTCGTGACGGCATTCGACCGGTACGCGGTGAAGGCCTTCGAGGCGAGCGCGCTGGACTACCTGCTCAAGCCCTTTGGCGACCGGCGCTTCGAGGAGGCGCTGGAGCGCGCGAGGCGGCAGCGGGCCCAGGGTCGGGACAAGGCCCTGCTGGAGCGGCTGTCCGCGCTGCTCGACCTCCACCGGGGCCACGCGCCGGAGCCCGAGCGCACGGTGCCCGCGCCCCCGGAGGGCGGCTACATCGAGCGCATCGCCGTGAAGACGAACGGCAAGGTGCTGCTGCTTCCGGTGCAGGAGCTGGACTGGTGCGAGGCGGAGGGCAACTACGTGGTGCTGCACGCGGGCGGCCGCAGTCCCATGCTGCGCGAGACGCTGAATCAGGTGGAGCAGTGGCTGGACCCGCGCCGCTTCGTGCGGGTGCACCGCTCCACTCTCGTCAACGTGGAGCGCATCCGCGAGCTGGAGCCGGACGTCGACAAGGGCTGGGTGGTGGTGCTGCGCGACAACACGCGCCTGCGGCTGAGCCCCGGCCGCAAGGCCGCGGTGGAGGCGCTGCTGCGCCAGTCATTCTGAGCGCGAGCGCCCCAGCTTCTCGAGGGCCCGCTCCAGCCGGGTGAGGTCGTACGGCTTCGGCAACACCACCGCCCGCGACAGCGCGTCTCCGCTCCCCTGAGTCAGGTTGCCGCCGTGGCCGGAGGCGATGATGACGCCCAGTCCCGGCTCGGCGACGAGGGCCCGGCGCGCCAGCTCCACGCCCGACATGCCGGGCAGGCTCACGTCGGTGAAGAGGATGTCGATGTGCGAGCTGGCCAGCACCTCCTGGGCCTCCTCCGCGCTCGCGACGGCGAGCACATCGTGCCCCAGGCTCTCCAGCAACTCACTCGCGGGGAGGCGGATCTGCTCGTCGTCCTCCACGAAGAGGATGCGCAGCGGGGCCGCCTTCGCGGGAGCTCGCTCCGGCCCGGTGCGCGCGGCCGCCGCCGCCAGCGTCTCGCGGTCCGCGAGCCGCTGCTGGCGGGTCCGGAGCAACTGGCGCACCTTGCGGGCCAGGTCCTCCCGCCGGTAGGGCTTGCTCAGCAGGTGGACGCCCGGGTCCAGCCGGCCGCCGTGGACGATGGCGTTCTCCGTGTAGCCCGACGTGAAGAGCACCTCGAGGTCCGGTAGCAGCGCCCGGGCCTGCCTTGCCAGCTCGGGACTGCGCAGCGGGCCCGGCATCACCACGTCGGTGAAGAGCAGGTCGATGGGGATGCCGCTCTGGAGCACCGCGAGCGCGCTGACGCCGTCCGAGGCCTTGAGCACGTGGTAGCCCAGCTCCGTCAGCAGCTCCACTGCGGTGGCGCGCACCTCGGGGTCGTCCTCGACGACGAGCAGCGTCTCCGTGCCGCCCTCGACCTGCTCCATGACGGTGTCGGTGCGCGCGACCTCCGCCTGGAGTGAGCGGGGGAGGTAGATCTTGATGGTCGTCCCGTGCCCCACCTCGCTGTAGATCTTGATGTGGCCGCCGCTCTGCTTGACGAAGCCATACACCATGCTCAGCCCGAGCCCCGTGCCGCGGCCCTCGGGCTTGGTCGTGAAGAAGGGCTCGAAGGCGCGCTCCATGACCTCCGGCGACATGCCGCAGCCGGTGTCGGAGACGGCCAGCAGCACGTACTGGCCGGCCGCTGCCTCCGGGTGCAGCTGGGCGTAGTGGTCGTCCAGCATCGCGTTGCCGGCCTCGAGGGTCAGCTTGCCCTCGCTGTCCATGGCGTCGCGGGCGTTGATAGCCAGGTTGAGGATGACGTTCTCGAGCTGGTTGGGGTCGGCGAACGTGTTCCAGAGGCCACCGCCGATGATGGTCTCCAGCTCCACGTCCTCCCCGAGCGCGCGGCGCAGCAGGTCGTCCATGCCGCGCAGCAGGCGGCCGAGGTTGATGACGGTAGGCTCCAGCGGCTGCTGCCGGGCGAAGGCGAGCAGCTGCGCCGCGAGCCGGGCGCCACGGTCGACGGCGCCCATGGCGGTGGTGACACGCCGCCGGGCTGGCCCGTTGGTGCCCAGCTCCCGGTCCAGGAGCTGGAGGTTGCCGCCGATGACCTGGAGCAGGTTGTTGAAGTCGTGCGCCACGCCGCCGGTGAGCTTGCCCACCGCTTCCATCTTCTGAGCCTGCCGCAGCGCGGCCTCGGTCTGCCGGCGCTCGGCCTCGCTGTCCTCGAGGGCGCGGGTGCGCTCGCGGACCAGGTCCTCCAGGTGGTCGCGATAGCGGCGCAGCTCGTCCTGCGCGCGCTTCTGCTCGGTGATGTCGTGGCCCTGGACGAAGATGCCGGAGATGCGCCCGTCCGGCTCGATGACGGGCTGGTACATCAGGTCGATGTAGACCTCGTCGAGCGGTGCGCCGGGGTCCCGCTGGAGGAGGACCTTCAGGCCATGGCCGACGAAGGCCTTGCCCGTGGTGACGACGCCGTCGAGCAGCTCGAAGTAGCCCTGTCCCGCCACCTCGGGCAGCGCGTCCCGGACGGGCCGGCCGATGATCTCCCGGTGCCCGACGAGCTGGTAGTAGGCCTTGTTGACGAGCTCGAAGACGTGCTGTCGCCCGCGGAGGAAGCACATGAAGCCGGGCGCCTGTTCGAAGAGGCGGCGCAGGTGGCGCCGCTCCGCGTCCAGCGTCAGGTTGGCTTCCTGGACGAGCTGGGCGCGCTCGAGGAGCCCCGCTTCGACCTGCTCCCGCGAGGTATCGGCCAGGTCTTGCGCCTGCACCGCCTGCTTCAGCCGCTGCAGCTCGGTGACCTCCACGGTGTGCTGGAGGATGAAGGTCACTTCCCTGGCGGCATCGAGGATGGGCGTGTGGGTGGCGCTCCAGTACCGCTCCTCGACGGCCGTGCCGTGGTCCGTCTCCCGGGGCACGCGGTAGGGAACCAGCGCGAGGCTGTCCGGGACGCGCTCCCTGAGGACCCGGGCGAAGGACTCCCTCAGCATGCGCGCGCTGGCGTTGTCGGGGTTGTCGGGGTCGTTCGGGAACGCGTCGAGGACGTAACGCCCGAGGAGGTTCTCGAGCCGGCTCGCGGTCACCCGGAGATAGGCGGTATTGGCCGCGACGTACCTCAGCTCGCGGTCCAGCAGCATGTAGGGGTTGGGCGAGGCTTCGAAGAGCGACTTGAAGTCGATGAGGTCGGGCATCGTGCTGGGAGGTGGCGCTCGTCGTCCTCTGCCGACCGCGCCGGGTCGGGCGTGCGGTCTCATTAGCTTGGGGGCGCTCCGCGATGCGACGGCGAACGTCGGTGCCGGCTTGAAGCGTTGAGCAAGAGGACCTGAAGTCGCCCGGTCGTGTTGTCTCAATGACAGTCGCCACCACGTGGCGACGCCGTGCAGTAAGTGGCGTGCCTACATGAACGCGTCTTCAGCCATTTTTCCGGGGTCGCGGCGCGGTCCGGAGGAGGGGCCGCAAAGGGCAATGCCTACATGAACAGGCCTTCAGTCAGTTTTGGGCGGGCGGACCGCGAGCGCGCACCGGTGCCGGGGCGGCGCACAAACCAGCAATGCCTACATGAACGGATTATCAGTCAGTTTCGCGAGCGACGGGTGCCCCGGACGGGACACGCCGGACGCGGCGAAGGTCAAATGCAATCATAAACACAGACGAAAAATGTCTGTGTTTATGATTGTATGAGCTGTGATTGTGTTTCGCTGTATCAGCGACGCCTACGACTCGGAGCGCTGGCGGTTGAGGCGGTCGTAGTGGCGGTAGCCCAGCTTGTCGAGCGCGCTCGGGGGCGCGAGGCCGATGTCCACGAGCGTCTTGATGTCGTACGTGCCCGCGAGCACCGGCGGCGCGTAGTTCCGGACGGCGTCGGGGGTGCGGAACTTCGGCAGCGGGTAGAGCACCGCGCTCGTGTGCACGTGCATGAAGTGCGCGGCGGACTGGCGCTGCCAGCCCGCCGAGCCCGGGGCGGTGATGACGTGGGGCGTGGCCAGGAAGGTGCCGCCCGTGAGGATCTCCAGCTGCTGGCCCACCTGGGCCACGATGCAGCCGGCGGGGGCGGTGCCGCGCACCATCTGCCCCTTCGGGTCCTCGGCCGTCGCGCGGGTGCGGAGGTACAGGCCGCTCTTGTTGTCGGGGCCCGGCGCCGCGCGTCCGGCCGGGTCGAGGAACCGGCCTCCGGGCAGCAGCGTGAGCAGGTTGAAGTCGGTGTGCTCCTCGCCCCAGACGATGTCCGTGTTCACCTGCGACGCGGTGAGCGGCAGGTACTGGAGCGCGCGCGTGACGTGCGGGGCGCGCTGGCAGTAGTCGGAGAACACCGTCTCCGGCAGGCCCAGCGCCAGGGCCGAGCCGCGCAGCAGCTTCAGGCCGGCCTCGTGGAGCGAGCGGCCCAGCTGCATGATGCCGTCCTGGAAGTAGGCGGGCGCGTCCGGGGGCCAGACGTTCTCCGGGTACAGCTCGGGGAACTCCATGGCGGACTGCTCGTCGTTGGGGTACGGCGCGACGAAGTAGCACTCCTTGAAGTCCGGCTGGCCGTTGCCCGCGACGGCGACCTCGGTGTTCGGGGGCGTCCAGCCGCGCTGGTACCAGATGTCGGCGCGGCCGTAGGGCTTCTTGACCTCGGCGGGGCGGGCGATGAACTCGGCGAACGCGTCGTAGAAGCGGTTGAGGGCCTGCGTGTCGACGCCGTGGTTCTTCAGGTACACGAGACCGAAGACGCCAAACGCCTCACGGAGCGCCGCGGCGCCGCGCTCGATACGCGCCGGGTCTTCCGACGCGAGGTCGGCGAGGTCGACAGTGGGGATGTTGAGCGAAGAGGTCTCGGCCATGGTGGCCAAGGTGTATCGCTCCTCGGGCCCGAAGGGGAGACCCTGCTGAGGGGATGGGCTCCGCCAGCCGGGGGGGCGACCGCCTCCTACCTGCCCCCCGGGTGAGGAGGGCAGGGGAAAAACCGGATCAGCCGGGGAGGTCAGTGGGGCTGGCGCTGGCCCAGCCGGGCCTCCAGCTCGGCCAGGCGGCGCTCGGCGTCCTCTCGGCGACGGGTTTCTTCCTGGCGCAGGCGGGTTTCTTCCTCGCGGCGGCGGGTTTCTTCCTCGCGCAGTCGGGCTGCTTCCGCCAGGCGGCGCTCCAGGTCCTGGTTCCGCAGCGTCGCCTCATCCGCGCGGCGCTGGACCTGCTCCATCATCCCCTGCATGCGCTCCAGTAGCTCTGCGGATTCGAGCAGCAGCTCGTCTCCCGCCCACAGTCGCAGTTTCTCGTCCACGACCTCCAGCTCCAGACCCAGCGTCTGTGAGACGAAGCGCCCCTGCCTGGGCGTCATGGGCGTGTACGTCCGCGCCTCGGGAGTCGCCAGCCGATACCCCAGCAGCGCCTCCTTCGAGCGGTCGTAGATGAAGTACTCGGGGATGCCCAGCCGGGCGTAGCGCTTCACGTTGTATTCGGCGTCCTTCTTGCGGTCGCCGCCGACGTGGACCTCCATGACCCAGTCCAGGCCCTTTCCCTCCTTGCTGACCATCCACTTGCCTCGCTTGTGGGGCTCGGCATCGAGCACCACCAGCAGGTCCGGGGCGAAGCGCCGCTCACCCGGGTAGTAGATGGGGAGCTCCGAGCCGATATAGACCTTGCGCTTCTTGCGGCCGAAGTAGCCCAGGAGCGCGTCCCGCGTATCCGCCTTGCCGTAGTAGTGGAGGTCGCCCTCCGGCATCGCCAGCTCTTCGTCCGTCACTTCATCGGGCAGGGACTCCACCACCCGCGCCCGCTCCTCCGGTCCCATCACATCCCACTCCGCTTGCGTGGGGGCCCGGGGGAAGGCCTCTCCACGTTCGTTCGCGTGCCGTCCCATGCCCTGAAGCGTGCTGTGCACGGCCACGGTCGTCAATGCCCCCACGGCCTCCTCAGCAAGCGACGGGCCGGGCAGCAGCAGCCCGCTTCACTCCCGCACTTCGCGCTTTCCGGGCCCAGCCGCCATCCAGCTTCAGAGGCGGTGTCCCCGTCCACGGACACTTCAACTCCGTCCCGCCCGCGAACTCCTGCGCGCCCCCAGGCACTCCGTTATCGTCCGCCGTCGCTCCGCGAGGTGCCCACCGTGAAGACGCTCTTCTCCGCCTGGTTCCGCATTCCCTTCTGGCAGCGTGTGCTCGGGGGCTTCGTGCTCGGGGCGCTGGTCGGCTGGCTGGTGGGGCCTCCCGCGGGCCCGTGGTTCCAGCCGCTGGGCACGCTCTACGTCAACCTCATCAAGATGATCGCCACGCCGCTGGTGTTCTTCGCGGTCATCAACGCGGTGGCCGCGCTCCACGGGCAGAAGAGCGTGGCCGCGCTCGGCGGGAAGACGTTCCTCTGGTTCGCCATCACCGCCGCGCTCGCCGTCGGCGTGGGGCTCGGCACCGGCACCCTGCTCAAGCCCGGCGTCGGCGTGGGTCAGCTCCAGCTCGCCGAGTCCTATACCCCGCGCGAGGTCCCCGGCCCCGTGCAGGTCCTCCTCGACGTCGTGCCCACCAACCCCTTTGCCGCGCTCGCTGGAGGGAAGATCCTCCAGGTCATCTTCTTCGCCGGCCTCCTCGGCTTCGCCCTCGTCAAGCTGGGCGCGAAGACGGCGCGCCTGCGCGAGCTGGTCCGCGAGGCCAGCGACGCGATGATTCAAGTCACGCGCTTCGTGCTGGAGCTGACCCCGCTGGGCACCTTCGGCCTCATCGCCGCCCTCGTGGGCACCTACGGCTTCGAGCGCCTGCTGCCCCTGGGCCGCCTCGTGTTCGCGCTCTACCTCGCGTGCGCGCTGCACGTCGTCTTCGTCTACGGCGGCCTGCTGCTGGCGCACGGGCTCAACCCCCTGCGCTTCTTCCGCGGCGCCGCGCCCGGCATGCAGGTGGCCTTCGTCAGCTCGTCCAGCTTCGCGTCCATGCCGGTGGCCCTGCGCAGCGTCACGCACAACCTGGGCGTCAACAAGGACTACGCGGCCTTCGCCGTGCCGCTGGGCGCGAGCATCAAGATGGACGGCTGCGGCGCCATCTACCCGGCCATCGCCTCGCTCTTCGTCGCGCAGTACTTCGGCCTGCAGCTGTCCGCGTCGCAGTACTTCATCATCCTCCTCGCGTCCGTGCTGGGCAGCTTCGGCACCGCGGGCGTGCCCGGCACCGCGGTGGTCATGGCCACCGTGGTGCTCAGCTCCGCGGGCCTGCCGCTGGAGGGCCTGGGCTATCTCCTCGCCATCGACCGCGTGCTCGACATGATGCGCACGCTCACCAACGTCACCGGACAGATGCTCGTGCCGGTGCTGGTCGCCCGCGAGGAGGGGCTGCTCGACGAGGCCGTCTACAACCGCGCCGCCACCAACGTGGGCCTCGAGAAGGACGTGGCGGAGGCGGAGTGACTGCCTGAGGGCAGAGCACGGCGGAGGAGGGCCTGGCTGACTGCCCGGTCTTCTTCCCCTGCACCCGAGGTGTGCCCAGGTTGACCCTGCTGGCTCCAGCCCCGGGGAACCCATGAGCGCCACCGTCGCCGACTACCTCCTCTACCGCCTCTCACAGTGGGGCGTCCGCCGCATCTACGGCTACCCCGGTGATGGCATCAACGGCATCCTCGGCGCGCTCGGGCGCACCTCCGAGTTCGACTTCGTCCAGGCCCGCCACGAGGAGATGGCCGCCTTCATGGCGTGCGCCCACGCCAAGTTCACCGGGCAGCCCGGGGTGTGTCTGGCCACCTCGGGCCCCGGCGCCATCCACCTGCTCAACGGGCTCTACGACGCGAAGTTGGACCACCAGCCCGTGGTGGCCATCGTCGGGCAGCAGTCGCGCGCGGTGCTCGGCGGTCACTACCAGCAGGAAGTGGACCTGTTGTCCCTCTTCAAGGACGTGGCCAGCGAGTACGTCACCATGGTGACCAATCCCTCCGCCGTGCGCCACGCGGTGGACCGGGCGGTGCGCGTCGCCCTCTACGAGCGCACCGTGACGTGCATCATCCTCCCCAACGACATCCAGGAGGAGACGTACCAGAAGCCCGAGCGCGCCCATGGCACCGTCCACTCCAGCGTGGGCTACAGCGTGCCGCGCGTCCTGCCTCGCGACCCGGACCTGCGGCGCGCGGCGGACGTGCTCAACGCGGGGAAGAAGGTGGCCATGCTCGTGGGCGCCGGCGCGATGAACGCCGCCGACGAAGTCGTCCAGGTGGCGGAGCTACTCGGCGCGGGCGTGGCCAAGGCGCTGCTCGGCAAGGCCGTGCTGCCGGATGACCTGCCCTTCGTTACCGGCTCCATCGGTCTGCTCGGCACCAAGGCGAGCTGGGACCTGATGTCCGACTGCGACACCCTGCTGATGGTGGGCAGCAGCTTCCCGTACTCGGAGTTCCTGCCCAAGGAAGGGCAGGCGCGGGGCGTCCAGATTGACGTCGACGGCCGGATGCTCGCCCTCCGCTACCCGATGGAAGTCGCCTTGGTGGGCGACAGTCAGGAGACGCTGCGCGCGCTGATTCCGCTGCTCCAGCGCAAGCAGGACCGGAGCTGGCGCGACACCGTGGAGAAGAGCGTGCGTCAGTGGGGCAAGACGGCCGAGGCGCTGGCCATGGAGTCCGCCAACCCGCTCAACCCGCGGCGCGTCTTCTTCGAGCTGTCACCGAAGCTGCCCGACGATGTCATCCTCACGGCGGACTCGGGCTCGGGGACGAGCTGGTTCGCGCAGTACCTCCAGATTCGCAAGGGGATGATGGCGTCGCTGTCCGGCAACCTGGCCACCATGGGCTGCGCGGTGCCGTACGCCATCGGCGCGAAGTTCGCCTTCCCGCACCGGCCCGTCCTCGCCGTGGTGGGCGACGGCGCCATGCAGATGAGCGGCAATGGCGAGCTCGTCACGGTGGCGAAGTACTGGCGCGAGTGGAAGGACCCGCGCTTCATCGTCCTCGTCCTCAACAACCGCGACCTCAACATGGTGACGTGGGAGCAGCGCGTGCTGGCCGGAGACCCGAAGCTGCCCGCGACGCAGGACCTGCCCGACTTCCCCTACGCGCGCTACGCGGAGTCCATCGGCCTCAAGGGGATTCGCGTGGACCGGCCGGAGTCGCTCGCGCGCGCGTGGGATGAAGCGCTCAGCTCGGACCGGCCCGTCGTCTTCGAGGCGTATGTGGACCCCGACGTGCCGCTGCTCCCGCCGCACATCTCCTTCGAGCAGGCGAAGCACTACGCCCAGGCGCTGATGAAGGGCGACGTCAACTCGGGTGGCATCCTCAAGCAGTCCCTCAAGGGGATGGTGGACACGCTCCTGCCGCACAAGGGCGGCAAGGAGTAGGGCAGGGCGTCAGCGCAGCACGGGCAGGGGGAACTTCAGCGGCTTGCCGTCGGAGGCCACGGTGTTGCCCGCCACCTCCGCCGCGCCGAGTCCCTGACGCTGCCCCTGGAAGGTCGCCTGCGGATTGCGCGCGGACGCCTTGCCTGCGTGGAAGATGGCGAAGCGCGCCGCCAGCGCTCCCGCCGTGGTGAGCACGTCCGCGGCCACCTGCTTCCACCGCGCCCGGCCGGGCAGCACGTCCAGCACCAGCCCCGCCGCCGAGCACACGCGCGACGTCTTCCACAGCGTTCCGGAGAAGCCCTCGTGCAGCGGCCTCGCGACCTCGGGCACCCGTGCCGCGTCGCGCTCCACCGCGACGCCCATGACGAGCTCCGCCACCTTGCCCGCCAGGCGATAGGGGCGAAGCACACGCGCCTCGGCGGGCCCGTGCGGCAGGAGCGACAGCAGGCTCCCCGCCGCCGCCGTGGCCGAGGACATGAAGAACAGCGGCAGCGTGCGGTGCGTGGCCTGCCACACGGGAATCGCCGAGTTGCACAGCAGCACCGCCGTGTAGCCCGCCAGCGGCATGCCCAGCACTCCCGCGCCCGCCGTGGCGCACCGGCCCACCACGCCTGGCCAGCCGCGCCGCTGGCCCAGGAGCAGCCCCAGCGTGTTCAGCCCGCCAGAGGTGGCCAGCACCCACGAGCCGATGCTCATCGGCGACGTGGGGCGGAACACGCGCAGCATGTTCAGGAAGCGCGAAGGCCGGCCCAGGTCGTGGATGAGGAGCCCCGAGCTGAGCACGTCGCCCACCGTGCCCACCCACCGGCCGCGCCGTCCCAGCCGCTCCAGCTCCGGGCCGCCGGCCACGTCCGCCATGAAGCCGAGGAGGCTCGCCGCGCCCGCCGCGCCACCCACGTAGAGATACGTGGGGACGGACCAGATCCACACCGGCTCCTTCACGGCCGGCAGCCCGTAGTAGCTCGGTGCCGTCTCGCGCTCCGTCGCGAGCTGCGAGGGCAGGGTGGGCATGGGCCGCCGTTCCGGGTGCGGGTCCTCCGGGTCCTTCACCCGCTGCTGAGCGCCCTCGCCGGAGAGGACGCCCAGCGCCGGGTCCACATTGCGGCCGTCGCGCTTGCGCTGCAGCTTGTCCAGGAACGTCGGCTCGTTTCCGATGACGGGCGGGCTCACGGGCGCGCCTCCCGGCCGAGCAGCACGGAGCCCAGCGCCACCGCCGCCATGCCGAGCGCTCCCAGTGCCACCGCGCCCCAGGTCCGCCCCGCCTTCTTCGTCGGCACCACCGGGTCCGGTGGCAGGCCGTAGACCTCCGGCTTGTCCAGCAGCAGGAAGAAGGCGTTGAGCCCGCCCGTGCCCGGCTGGTTCTCCGCGTCCTTGCCGTACAGGTACGCGTCCGTCACGCCCCGCTCGTGCAGCGCGCGGATGCGGTTCTCCGCGCGGGCGTGCAGTTCATCCAGGTCCCCGAAGACGATGGACTCGGTGGGGCACGCCTTGGCGCAGGCCGGCGTCATGCCCTCGCCGAGCCGGTCGTAGCAGAGGGTGCACTTCCACGCGCGCCCGTCGTCCTCGCGCCGCGAGATGACGCCGAAGGGGCAGGCCACCACGCAGTAGCCGCAGCCGTTGCACACGTCCGGCTGCACGTACACCGTGTCGAACTCCGTCCGGATGATGGCGCCCGTGGGGCACGCCTCCAGGCATCCGGCGTGCTGGCAGTGCTTGCACACGTCCGACATCATCAGCCACGAGAAGTCCCCCACGCCCGTCGTCTGCCCCTGCAGCGGCACGGGCCGCTCCACGAAGGCCACGTGCCGCCACGTCGCGGAGCCCAGCGCCCCGGTGTTGTCGTAGGACATGCCGGTGAAGTGGAAGCCGTCGTCCGGAAGCTGGTTCCACTGCTTGCACGCCACCTCGCACGCCTTGCAGCCGATGCAGAGGGTGGTGTCGGTGAAGAAGCCCTTTTGTCCCATGGCCTACCGCTCCTGTTCCAGCTTCTCCTGCTGTGTGTCGTGCGCGTGCTCGGAGACGCGGAGGCTGTCGCGTCGCGCTTCGGGCGTCCCCGCCGGCAGCGCCGGTGCCACGGCACTCGTGGCGGAGCGCTCGCCGGTGGCGTGCCGGCCCGCGACGATGTCGCCGGTGAAGGCCTTGGACTCCTGTATCTCCACGTTGGGGTCCGCCACGAGGGGCAACAGGTCATTGGCCCCGCTCGCGCGGATGCGCCCCGTCACGCCCCAGTGGTAGGGCAGACCAATCTGGTGCACCCATGTCCCGTTCAACTTCAGCGGGCGGAGCCGCTCGGTGACGAGCACCCGGCACTCCAGGTCTCCGCGCGCGGTGCGCACCGTGGCCCAGCCGCCGTTCGTCAGGCCGCGCTCGGCCGCGAGCTCCGGAGACACCTCGCAGAACTGCTCGGGTTGCAGCTCGCTCAGCCAGGACAGCCAGCGGCTCATACCTCCCGCCGTGTGGTGCTCCGTCACGCGGTACGTGGTGAAGACGAAGGGGTAGCGCGGGTCCGCCCAGGCGCGGTGCAGCGGCACGTCCCGGCGCCGCCACTCCAGGCGCGCCGGGTTGCACTGCTGCCCGTAGAGCGCGTTCTCCACCGGAGACTCCGGTGGCTCGTAGTGCGTGGGCAGCGGGCCGTCCATCATGCCGCTGGGCGCGAAGAGCCAGGCCTTGCCGTCCACCTGCATGATGAACGGGTCCGTCCCGCCAAGGGCGTCCACACCGCGCGCGTCCTTGCCGGGGCGGTAGTCGGGTGGCCGGTCCGCGATGAAGTCCGGCACGTCCTCGCCGGTCCACCGCCGCTTTTCCGCGTCCCACCAGACGTACTTCTTCCGCTCGCTCCACGGCCGCCCTTCCGGGTCCGCCGACGCGCGGTTGTAGAGCATGCGCCGGTTGGCCGGCCACGCCCAGCCCCACTCGGGCGCCACCCAGGTCTGCTCGCGCCCCGGCTTGCGGCGCGCCGTCTGATTCACACCGTTCGCGTAGCAGCCCGAGTAGATCCAACAGCCCGAGGCCGTGCTGCCGTCGTCCTTCAAGTCGGAGAAGCCACTCACCAGCTTCCGGTCCGCCACGGTGTAGCCGTTGATCTCCTGGAGCACCGCCTCGGCGCTGGGCTCCGCAGCCCTACCGCGCGTGGGGTAGTCCCACGTCACGTCTTGAAGCGGCTGGTCCTTGCGCGCCTTCGAGCCGGCGTAGAGCGCCTTCAGCCTGCGGCCCAGGTGGTAGATGAAGTGCAGCTCGCTGCGCGCGTCGCCGGGCGGCTCCACTGCCTTGTCGCGCCACTGGAGCAGCCGCTGCGTATTGGTGAAGGTGCCCTCCTTCTCCGTGTGCGCTGCGGCGGGGAAGAAGAAGACCTCCGTGCGGATGTCCTCCGTCTTCACGTCGCCGCGCTGGATTTCGGGGGCGCGGCGCCAGAACTCGGCCGTCTCGATGAGGGTGAAGTCCCTCACCACCAGCCAGTCCAATTCGCGCAGGCCCTTGCGCTGGAGCGACCCGTGCGAGGAGCCCACGGCGGGGTTCTCCCCCATGACGAAGTAGCCCTTCACGCGGCCGTCCGCCATGTCCGCCACCGTCTGCATGTGCGAGTGGTTCCCCGTGAGCCGGGGCAGGTGGCCGAAGAGGAAGTGGTTCTCCTTCGTCGCGGCGTCACCGAACCAGGCCTTGAGGAGGGACACGGCGTACTTCGGGAGGTTGCTCCACCAGCCCGTGCTGGCTTCGTGGTCCTCCAGGTACTGGTCCAGGTCCAGCCCCTGCTTCGCATGGGGCATGGGCATGTAGCCCGGCAGCAGGTTGTAGAGGGTGGGAACGTCCGTCGAGCCCTGGATGGACGCATGGCCGCGCAGCGCCATGATTCCGCCGCCGGGCCGACCGATGTTGCCCAGCAGGAGCTGGAGGATGGACGCGGTGCGGATGTACTGCACGCCCACCGTGTGCTGCGTCCACCCCACCGCGTAGCAGAACGCGCTGGTGCGCTCGCGGCCCGAGTTGGCGCACAGCGCCTCCGCCACCTTCAGGAACTGCGCCTCCGGCACGCCGCACACCTTCGCGACGATGGCCGGCGTGTAGCGCCGGAAGTGCCGCTTCAGGAGCTGGAAGACACAGCGCGGGTGCTGGAGCGTGGAGTCCTTGTTCGCCTCGAAGCGGGCGGAGCCGCTCTCATCGCCGCCCTTGCCGGCGCCGGGCTCGGCGTAGAGTTCCTTGTGGCCTCCCGCGGGCACGGTGCCGCCCACGCCCTCGTACTGCCAGGTGGCGATGTCGTACTTGCCTTCCTCCGACTGGTAGCCGCTGAAGAACCCGTCCAGGTCCTCCGTGTCCTGGAAGCCCTCACGGATGATGTTGGCGGCGTTGGTGTAGTGGAGGACGTAGTCCTTGAAGTAGCGCTCGTGCTCCAGCACGTAGTGGATGAGCCCGCCCAGGAAGGCGATGTCCGAGCCCGCGCGGATGGGCACGTGCAGGTCCGCCATGGCGCTGGTGCGCGTGAAGCGCGGGTCCACGTGGATGAGCGTGGCACCGCGCTCCTTGGCCTCCATCACCCACTGGAAGCCCACCGGGTGACACTCGGCCATGTTGGAGCCCTGGATGACGATGCAGTCCGCGTTCCTCAGGTCCTGCTGGAACGTCGTCGCGCCGCCTCGACCGAACGAGATGCCCAGACCGGGCACCGTGGACGAGTGTCATATTCGAGCCTGGTTCTCCACCTGCACGATGCCCAGCGCGGTGAAGAGCTTCTTGATGAGGTAGTTCTCCTCGTTGTCCAGCGTGGCGCCGCCCAGGTGCGCGATGCCCAGGGTGCGATTCACGTCCAATCCGTTGACGTCCGTGTCCTCCCACGTCGCGTCGCGCGTGCGCTTCACGCGCTCGGCCACCATGTCCATGGCCTGCTCCAGCGGGAGCTTCTCCCACTCGGTGCCGCCGGGCCGGCGGTAGAGCACGTCGCGGACGCGGTGGTTGCCGGTGACGAGCTGGAAGGTGGCGGCACCCTTGGGACACAGGCGGCCGCGCGAGATGGGCGAGTCCGGGTCCCCCTCGATGTCGAGGATGCGGCCGTCCTTCACGTACACGTCCTGCCCGCAGCCCACCGCGCAGTAGGGGCAGACGGACTTCACGACGCGGTCGGCCCGCACGGTGCGCGGCTCGAGCGTACGACTGCGCTCGCTCATCGCCGTGTCCCCGAGCGCGGTGGTGTCACCCTTCCGCAACTGCCGGAACACCGGCCAGCGGCCGAGCAGGTCGAGCACTCCCAAAGCGGGCCTCCCGCGTGAGTCACACGTCAGCGCGGAAGAAGATGGGGCCGGACCGTTGGCGTGGGGGCGCTCGCGGTGCGCGGCGTCCACCTGACAACGCTCGCGGCCCGCGGGGTGTTGCCGGGTGGATGGGACGTGCGGGCGGAGGCAGACTGCCTCCGTGCACTTCCACACGCATGAGCTCTCCCTGGCGGGCGCGCCCGCCCTGGCCGTCCACGTGGACTCGCGCGAGGAGGCGCTGCGCCGGGGCGCGGTGCTCTTCTTCCATGGCCTCGGTGTGTCGAAGGAGGTGAACACGGCGGAGCTGTCCGCCTTCGCCGCGCGGGGGCTCTACGCGGTGGGCGTGGATGCGGTGGGGCACGGCGCGCGGCGCTACCCGGACTTCGATGCGCGCTTCAGCTACGCCGACACCCACCGCCGGGAAGAGGAGTTCCTGACCGTGGTCCGCGAGAGCGCGCGAGAGGTGCCGGCCCTCCTGGATGCCCTGGTGGGGCAGGGCGCAGCGCCCGAGCGGCTGGGCATCTGCGGCGTCTCCCTGGGCGGCTTCATCACCTACGCGGCCGTGCTGGAGGACCGTCGCCTGGCGGCCGCCGCGCCGCTGCTCGGGTCGCCCGAGTGGAATCTGCCGCTGCCGGAGAGCCCGCACCTGCACGCCGAGCGCTTCTTCCCGGTGGCCCTGTTCAGCCAGAACGCGGGCGCGGACGAGCTGGTGCCCGCCGAGCGCGCCAGGAACTTCCACGCACGGCTGGCGCCGCTCTACGCGACGATGCCGGGACGGCTGAGGCACCGGGAGTTCCCCGGCGCCCGTCACATGATGCCGCTCCAGGACTGGGAGGAGGCCATCCGCGGCGCGGTGGAGTGGATGGCCCGGTTCGTCTCCGGCGCGAGCGTGTCGTGAGAGAACGGCGCGGCTACTTCGCCTTCAGCTCGTACTCGCCGCCCGGGTAGACGAACGAATCCTTGGGCGAATACCAGCACCAGGCCTCCACCTTGCGCAGCGAGCTCTCCGGGCGCAGGGCGTACACCGGGTGGTCCGGCGCGAGGAACTCCAGGGACAGCAGCTCGAAGCCGGCGGCGATGTCCCCGACGTAGGGGTAGTGGCCGGCCATCAGCCTGTTCCGCACCTGCGTCACGTACATGAGCTGACCGCGCGCCACCGAGGCGACCTGCGCGCCCACGCGCGCCACCGTGCGGATGATGGGGATGCCGTCCACGCGCGTCGTCGCCACCAGCTTCCCGTCCTCCAGGTCCAACGTGGTGGAGCCCGTGGACGCGGGGACGCCGCGCTCGCTCACGTAGTCGCGCACCGTCTGCGAGGAGTTGAGGTAGTGCGTGAAGAAGCGGCCCGGCGTCACGCCGTCCGGCGCATGGTGGCCTTCGAGGTCCAGTCCCATGTACGTCAGCGAGTACGCGCCAAAGCCCGACGTCTGGTCCGCCGAGTCCACGACGTACTGGTTCATGAAGAGGGCGCGGTTGGCCGCGGGCGACAGGCCCTTCGGCAGCAGCGCGGCGGCGGCCTTCGGGTCGGCGGGAATCCAGCTCGAATAGAGCATGCGGCTGTTGGTGACGAGCTGCGGCGCGGCGAGGGTGTTGGCGGACATGACGGCTCCTGTGACGTGGCGCCGCCAGCGGCCCGTTCCGGGCCTCAGCGGCCGGGTGAATTCCCCTTCACCTCATTCGGAGCGAGCCACACGGACTGGTTGTCCGTCCATCGTCCCGCGGGCGCGGTGCGGCGCGTTACAGGGCGCGGGTGAGGGTGACGGGGTACGTGCGTCCCTCGCGGAAGATGACGAGCGTGGCCGGGCTGCCCGGTGCGCCCAGCTCGCGCAGGCGGGCCTCTCCCGCGTCGAGCACCGAGGCTCCGTCAATGGACCGCACCACGTCACCCACGCGCAACGACGCCGCCGGGCCACCCTCCGCGAGCCAGCTCACCGTGACGTCGTCACCGCTCATGCCGAAGTAGAGCCCCAGGCGCCCGGGCTCCACGCGGCCGGGCCCCATGCGCCAGTCCCCGAGGTCCACCGCCTTGCCGGACACGAGCGTCACCTGCCGGTCCGCGAGCTGTCCGCGACGCCCCCAGGCGATGACGCGGTGGGGGCCCGGCGCGAGGTCCTCCACCCGGAAGCGGCCATCCGCTCCCGCCGTCGGAGAGAAGACGCCGTCCACGTCCACGAACCCGCCCGCGAGCGGCGCGCCCGAGACGTCCACCAGCCGGCCCGAAAGGGCGCCTCCTGCCTCCACGACGACGTCCACCTGCGTGGAGCCGTCAGCGGTGACGGTGGCCTCCGCCTTGCCGGCGCGGCCATCCGGAAGCGTGGCGGTGAGGGCCACCTTCCCGGCCAGCATGTCCTCGACGACGAACCGCTCCCCCGCGAAGTCCAGCTCCTGTCGGGTGAGGAAGTCGTCGTCGGTGCGCAGGGACGTCACCACCAGCCGGAAGCCCTCGACGGCGCGGCCTCCCGCCGAGCGCACGGTGCCCGTCAGCCGACCGCCCGCGACGAGCTGGAGCGTGACGGCCGTGCTCGACGACGGCACCGAGGGCAGGTCTCCCCGCCGCCCGCCGTTGGTGGCCCAGAAGCGCACGGAGGGACTTCCCACCGCATCCGCCACCATCGTCACCTGGCCGGAGGCGTCGGTGGTGTCCTCCAGCAGCACCTCGTTCTTGCCCGGCTCGCTGCCCATCACCGTGGCGGTGACGCTGGGCGCGCCGTTGGGCTCGAGCACCGTGACGACGATGGGGCGGCTCGCCTCGCGCACCTCCAGGTCCACGTGCTTCGAGCCGCCGGTCTCCAGCTCCACCACCTTCTCCTGGTCGCCGTTCTGGTTGCCGGTGTCCGTCATCCACGCGGTGAGCCGGTAGCGGCCCGCGCGCACCTTCATCGACCACGCGCCGTCGGGCGTGGCCGCGACCTTCAAGGACTCGGAGTAGGGCGCGCCGACGCGCAGCGCGGAGACGGTGACGGGCCTGGGCGGCACGCGGCCTCCCTGGAGCCGGACGGTGCCTTCGAGCTGCCCCTCTTCCTGGAGCTGGATGCGGACCCGGCTCGTCTCGCCCGCGGTGACCTTCACCATCTCCCGGCCGTTCGTCTCGCTGCCGGGGCGTCGGGCCGCGACGAAGATGTCTCCAGGTGGGAGCCCTTCGAGGACGAAGGCGCCCTGGGCGTCCGTCACCGTCTCGAGCGCGCCCTCCAGCGGCGCCATCCGCCAGCGCGACTCGGGCGTGACGTGGATGCCCGCCAGCGGCTTCTCCGCGGCGTCCACCACCGTGCCCTCGATGCGCCCGTGGGCCTCCAGCTCGGCGACGAGGTCGAAGCGCTGGCCGTCCAGCACGCTGACGCCGCTGCGCGTCCACTTCTTGAAGCCCCGGGCCCGCACCGTCACCGCGTACATCCCCGGCGCGAGCGCGCCCGCCTCGAACCGGCCATCCGCTTCGGAGACGGCGCTGGCGACCTCGGTCGGGTCGACATCGAAGCTGAAGGTGAGTGCGCCCGGTGCGACGGAGATGCTCGCTCCGCTGATGGGTTCGCCCGTGCCCTTGCGCCGGACGACTCCGACGAGCGAGGCCTGGGAGCCCAGGCGGATGCGCACGTCGCGGACCGTCATGCCCGCGCCCACGGTGATGCGCGCGGAGGACGCACCGGTCAGCTCTCCCTGGCGCGCGGCGACCTGGTACACGCCCGGCGGCACGTCGAGCGAGAACGCGCCTCCCTCGCTCGTGTCGGTCTCCACTGCGTTTCCCGTGCCCGATGCGATGACACGTGCCCCTGGAGCGGGCTTGCCGTCGGGCAATTCGACGAAGCCCTCGATGAAGGCCGAGCCCTCCAGCTCCACGGTGAGCCCCGTGGTGGGCACGTGCACGCGTCCGAGTCGCTTGGGTGCATGCCCCGGGGCGCGGGCGTCCAGTTGGTACTCGCCGGGTGACAGGCCTTGGAGGCGGAAGGCGCCGCGCCCATCGCTGGTGGTGGTGTAGCGCTCCTCTTCCGGCACCGACGCACCCGCCGAGAGGGTAGCGGGCAGCACGAGGCCATCGGCGGATGTGCGAGGCGTCAGTGTGACTTCCGCGAGCGGAACGGGCGTCCGTGAGCCTCGCTCCACCGTGATGCCTTCGAGGATGCCGCCCGCGTCGAGCGTGAGCCGCACCGAGGTCGTGGCTTCACCGCGCGGGCGCGTGACGTAGGCGCGTGCCCTGGCGAGGCCTTCCGCCTGGGCCGTGACGAGGTAGTTGCCCGGCCGCGCGGGCAGCGCGACGACGCCCGCTGCGTCGGTGACGCCGCTGCCGGCGACGAACCAGCCGGGCTTCCCCACGCCGGAGCCACCGAGCCCTCGGAAGTAGAGCGTCACGCGTGCGCCGGGGCGTGGGCCCGAGGCGGTGTGGACCTCGACGCGCAGGAGGCCTTCCTCCTCGCGCATCGGCTCGTCGACGTCGGGGGTTCCACCCGCGGCACTGTTATTGGACGCCGCACCCTGCGGATTCACGGCCTCCATCCCGCTCGGCGAGGACGCGTCGCGAGGGGAGGCCGCCGACGTGGACGCGGCGGTATCCTGGGACGGAGTCGGCCCGGCGTCTTCCGACCTGCCGACCCACCAGAGCCCGCCCACCACGAGCACTCCGAGCACAGCCACCAGCACGAGCGCCTGTCGCTTCATTCCGTCTCCTGGAGCCAGCCTGTTCGCGATTGCGCAGGACAGCAGGGCGGCTCGGCAGGTTCCAGCCCGGTGCCGACAAACCTGATTGGCCACCGACAAACTTTCTTTGTCTTGACCGGGAAAGTTTGTCGGAGCTAGAAGGCGGGCATGGCGAAGGACAGCAGCGCGGCGAAGGCCCGGCCCATGCGGGCGCGCATCCTGGAGCGGCTCGCGACGCCCATCACGGCGGCGGCGCTCGCGCGTGAGCTGGACACCTCGCGGCAGAAGGTCGGGTACCACCTGCGCGAATTGGAGCAGCAGGGCCTGGTCGAGCTGGTCGAGGAGCGCCGCAAGGGCAACGTGGTGGAGCGGCTGGTGAAGGCCAGCTCGCGCGCCTACCTCGTGTCCGCCGAGGCCCTGGCCTCGCTGGCCCCGGACCCCGCCGCCGCGGTGGACCGCTTCTCTTCCGCGTACCTCATCGCCGTCGCGGCGCGGAGCGTGCGCGAGGTGGCCTCCCTGCGCGAGCGCGCGCAGGCGGCGGGCAAGACGCTGCCGACTTTTTCCCTGCAGGCCGACGTGCGCTTCCCCAACGCGAAGGCGCGACATGCCTTCGCGGAGGAGCTGGCGGAGACCGTCGGCCGGCTCGTCGCGCGCTACCACGACGACAGGGCCGAGGGAGGGCGCCACTACCGCCTCTTCCTCGGCGTGCACCCCGCAGCAGCACCCGAGAAGGAGAACCCCGAGTGAGCCAGGACAAGCCGCGCAGTCTCGAGAAGCAGGTGAAGATCAACGCCCCTCGCGATGCCGTCTGGCGCGCCATCACCGAGGCGGACCAGATCAAGCGCTGGTTCGCGCTCGACGTGAAGGTGACGCCAGGCGTCGGCGGTTCCGTGTGGCTGAGCTGGCCCGGCATGGCGAGTGAGAGTCGCATCGAAGTCTGGGAGCCGGGGAAGCGCTTCCAGACGCGGAGCCCCGAGCGGCCTCAAGTCGCCACCGACTGGTATGTCGAAGGCGAGGGCGGGGAGACGACGCTGCGCCTCGTCCACTCGGGCTTTGGCGAGGGCGCGGACTGGGATGCCGAGTACGACGCGCTGGACCGCGGCTGGTCGGTGTTCTTCCAGAACCTCAAGCACATGCTGGAGCGGCACCCGGGCACCCCCGGGCAGCAGGTGATGGTGCCCGTGCCGGTGGGGAGCGTGACCCTGGACCAGGCGTGGCAGCGGCTGTTGGGGCCGGGCGTGCTCGGCCTGGAGCGCACCGGTGAGCGGACCTTCCGGGCCCGCGCCGTCACGGGCGAGGCGCTGGAAGGGGAGGTGGACCTGTGGATGCCTCCGCGCGCGCTCGGCATCACCGTGAAGAACTGGAACGACGCGCGCATCACCGTGGACCTCAACGGCTGCGATGGCGAGGTGAGCGCCTGGATCTGCCTGCTCACCTGGGGGCTGGACGCGCCCGCCGTCGAGGCGCTCCGGGCCCGGTGGCAGCCCCGGCTGGAAGGAATGTTCCTTCCGGCGGCGTGAGCGCGCGGTGACAGACGGTGTGCGGACGGGTGGCGACCGGGCCGTACCGTCCGTTAGCCTCGCGGCATGGCGGTGAATGTCGCGGCGTGGGCGGACCCGGTCCGTCAACCCGAGCCGGGCCGGCTCCGGGCGTGGCACCTCGTGTGCCCGTCCGAGTCGCTCCGGCGCGGACAGGTGATGGGCTTCAGCCTCGGCGGCAGGGAGCTGGTGCTCTTCCGGGGGCAGGGCGGCGGCGTGCACACGCTGTCCGCGCACTGCGCTCACATGGGCACGCACCTCGCGGGTGGCACCGTCGTCGGTGACTGCCTGCGCTGCCCGCTGCACCACTGGCGCTTCGACGGCAGCGGCGCCTGTCAGTCAGATGTGGGCGGCAGGCCCGGGCAGCGGCCGTTCCCCGTGGTGGAGCGGTACGGCGCCATCCTCGTCTTCAACGGCCCCGTGGTCCTCTGTCCTCCGCCGGAGGTGGGTGACGCGAGCCTGTCCTGGCGCACCGGACGCGAAGTCACCGTGCGCTGTGACTGGCTGCCGCTGGTGGCCAACTCGTTCGACATCGAGCACCTGCGCACCGTGCACCACCGCGAGCTGCGGGATGCGCCCGTCGTCGAACGGCCGGACCCATTCACGTTGCGCCTGCGCTACACGTCGCGCGTCACCGGCACCGGGGCCAGTGACTGGCTGATGAAGACGCTGTCCGGCAATCACATCCGCGTCACCATCACCGTGCATGGCGGGACGCTGCTCTCCGTGGAGAGCGACCTCGGGCGGACGCGGAGTGCCCTCGTCGCCGGCATCCGGAAGACCGACGCGGGCATGGCCGTGCGGCTGGCCTTCGCCGCGCGCCGGGGCCGCATTCCGGGCATGGAGCGGCTGTCGCTCGCGGTGTCCCGGTGGCTCTTCACGTCGTTCCTGCGCAGGGACTTGTCCGTGCTCCACGGCATGCGCTTCAACCCGGCCGGCGCCGCGGAGGACCCGATTCTGCGCCAGTTGATGTCCTTCACCGCCAGCCTGCCCGAGGACCGCGATGACGAGCGAGGGTAGGGACACGCCCATCCCGGCCACCCTCAACATCGTGCTCCTGGCCGCCGCGATGACCGCGTGCGCCGGGTGCCTCTGGCTGGCCGCTCATGCGGACACGTGGGCCGTGCGACTGGCGGCGGCGGCGGTGTTCTCGTTCGTGAACAACACCGTCTTCTCGCTGCTGCACGAGGCGACGCATGCCGTGCTGCACCCGTCGCGACGCGTGAATGATGGGCTGGGGCGCGTGGCGGCGACGCTGTTTCCCACGTCCTTCACCATGCAGCGCGCCTTCCACCTCAACCACCACCGCCACAACCGGACGCGGCTGGAGCAGTTCGACTACTTCCGGCCCGGGGACAACCGGTTGCTCAAGCGCGCGCAGTGGTACTCCATCCTCAGTGGCCTCTACTGGCTCTTCGTGCCGGTGGGCGCGGTGGCCTTCGCCCTCGTTCCCGGACTGCTGCACCGGCTTCGCGGCACGGGTACGCGCTATGGGGAGCAGACGGGCGCGGATGCGTACCTGGGGCGACTGGAGGACGCTCCGGGGGCGGCCATCCGGTGGGAGGTGCTGCTGGCAGTGGCGGTGCAGGCGGGGCTCGCGGTGGCGCTGGACCTGTCCGTGACGGGCTGGGCGCTGTGCTACGCGGCCTTCGCCGTCAACTGGAGCGGGTTGCAGTACGCGGACCATGCGTGGTCTCCGCTGCACGTGCGCGATGGGGCGTGGGATTTGCGCGTGGCCGCGCCCGTGCGCTGGCTGTTCCTCAACTACCACTACCACCGCGCGCATCATCGACACCCGCACGTGCCATGGCTCCATCTGGGGCGCTTCGTGGATTCGGGCGCTCCCCGGCCGTCGTTCCTGCGCGTCTGGTTGTCGATGTGGCGTGGGCCCCGGCCGCTGCCCGCCACCGTGGAGGAGCGATGACCGGACGTCCCGCGTTGTTCGGTCTGCCCCGGCGCGAGGAGCTGCTGCTCACGGGCTCACTCGCGCTCGGCTTCGCGCTGTTCTTCCTCGCCGTGTACGGCGGCGCGAGCTGGGTGACGGGCTTCTACTCCGGCGGCCTCCGCGTGGACCTGCCCTTCGAGCGGCACATCCCGTTCGTTCCCGCGTGGGCGGCGGTCTACGTGAGCATGGACGTGCTGCTGCTGCTGTCCCTGTTCGTCTTCCGCACGTGGAAGGACATGGTGCCCTTCGCGCTCGCGCTCTGCGCGGAGACGGTGGTGGGCGCGGTGGGTTTCCTCGTGCTGCCCGTGGAGGTCGCCTGGCCCTCGCGCGTCGTGCAGGGCGGCTGGGCCGACATCTTCTTCGTGGCCGACACGATGAACCTGGAGCGCAACTACCTGCCGTCGCTCCACGTCGCCTTCGCCTGCACGGCCGCGCTGGCGTACGCGGAGCGCTCGGGCGGGTGGGCACGGGCGCTGTTCGGGCTGTGGGCCACGGCCATTGCCGCGTCCACGCTGCTCATCCACGAGCACCACCTGGTGGACGTGGTGGCGGGCGCGCTGCTCGCCTGGGGCACGTGGCGGTTCGTCGCGCCCCGGGCTCGCAATGAGGACTTCCTGGCCGCGCTCCGCGTGGAGGCGCTCTGTGCCCGCGAGCTGTTCCGCTTCTCCCGCAGGCACCTGCGTTATGCGCTGATTGGTCTGGCGCTCTATCGCTACTCGCTGGGCCGCTTCAGGCGCCAGGCCCGCGTGGCCCGGGTGGGGTTCTGCTTCCTCCAACTCGTGGACGACGTGCTCGACGGAGACCGGGCCGTGGAGGGCGAGCCGCTCGACTGGGTGGATGCGCTGCTCGCGGAGCTGGAAGCGGGGCGCACGCAGGACACGGGGTCTGCGGCCACGCTCGGGCGCGTGTTGCTCGCCAGCCTGGAGGCCCCGGAGGCGCGGGCCCACGTCTTCGCGCTCATGCGCACCATGCGCAAAGACAGGGAGCGGGTGCGCGAGCGGCGGTGGCTGTCCGCGGAGGTGCTGCTCGCGCAGCACCGGGACACGTTCCGCCTGTCGGTGGACCTGATGCTGCATGTGGCCGGGGCCGACGTGCGCGCCTCGGACGTGCCTTCGCTCATCGACGCATTCGGGTGGTGCTCCACCCTGCGCGACCTGCGCGAGGACCTGGCGGCGGGGCTCTACAACGTGCCGGCCGAGGTGGCGGATGAAGTGAGGGCAGGGGACGCAGACCCGGGTGACTACGACGCCCTGCTGAACTCGAACGCGGGGCGGGCCTGGGTCGTCACGGAGTACGCCCGCGCTCGCGTGCTGTTGGAGCGCTCCGCAGAGGAGCTGTCCGCCCTCGAAGGGCGCACCGGGACGCCGCTGCTGCGGCTGTTCCACCGCTCCATCGAGGGCTTCCGGGCGAGGCGGCTGCCGCGCCGCCTGCCGTTCCTCCGCGAGCCGGCCGGTGTCAGGCCTTTGCCTTCGGGCGTCGCGTCCGGCCGATGACGAAGCCGGCCAGGAGCGCGGCGAGCGTCGCGACGGAGATGAAGATGGCCCCGTAGTACTTCAGCTTCGCGAGCAGCGGGTTGTCGAACACGTTGGTGGAGTAGTGGAAGGCGGCAATCAGCCACTGGTCGCCCTGGCGCACCAGGGTGCACGTCCACCGGCTGTCGATGACGATGTCCGTGCCGTCCGTGAGCACGTAGTGGTCCTTCGACGAGCCCCACGCGACGCCCGTGTTGCCGTAGAGGTGGGTGAGGTCATCCACCTCGAACTTCGCGTTGAGCTTCTCCACGACGCGGTTCGGCCCGCGCATCATCTCGTCGTAGTAGGCGCGGATGGCGTCCTTGCCCACGCGCACGTCGTTGTTCATGGTGGTGAACACGACGTCCGGGGTCAGGTGCTTCAGCAGCCGGTCCACGTCCTGCGTGTTGAGCGCGTCCTCCATCTCCTGCTTGAGGGCGCGCAGCGCGTTGTGCGTCGCCTCCATGTCCGCCGGAGCGCCGCCCGGCGCGGCCTCCTGGGCCCACACGGGCGCCGCGAGCAACGAGAGCAGCACCGCCACCACACCGCCGAGGGTCCGCGTCATGAGGCCTCCAGAGAGGGGCCGGAGCATCGTCGAAGCGGAGCGCCGGAGGAAGCCCTACCACGTCGCGGGAAGCCGCTACCCGCGCAGGCCTGGAGACGTCTTGGTGCGGTTGCTCGTGCGCAGGGCGCGCAGCGTGGACATCAGCGCGTAGGCATTGGGAATGCGGCCCAGGTCCACCCAGCTGCCGCTGCGCCGCTGCACCCGCGCCTGCCCGTCGATGGCGCGCACCTGCGCAATCTCCGCCAGCGGCAGGAGCTCGCCGCGGACCGACAGCCCCTGCGCCGTGAGGAGGACCTCCTCGCCGAACGCCACCGGCTGACCGTCGCGCAGCTGCGCGTCATGGCGCAGGGTGAGCACCGCGTCGACGCGGTCCAGCGACTTCTCCGCGAGGGAGAAGAAGCCGAGCAGCCGGGGCTGCAACGTGATGGCGTCTCCGTCCTGGCCGTACAGCGTCAGCGACGTCAGGGACGGCCCCCTGGAGAAGCGATGCTTGCCGTTGTCCGCCAGCCGCGACCAGATGGACTGGAGCACCTTGCCGCCCGCGTGGGGATTCTCCAACAGGTCCACCTTGTACTGGGTGACCTGCTCCCAGGGCAGTCGCACCTCGCCGTCCCGCTTGTGGTGGACGAGGCCGTCCGCGTGCAGCTCCACCCACTCCTGCCGGAAGCGCACGAGCACGGCGAAGAAGCCTCCCCACACAACGGCGGCCACCCCCACCGAGACGATGACCTCGAGCCGCGTCGAGGGAGTCCGGAACGTCATGAAGGCGTAGACCGCCGAAAGGGCGAGGAAGAAGAAAAAGGCCCCCACGACGACCCAGGGGGAGTTGCGGTGGATGCTCAGCGGCGAACGCGCGGACTTCATTGGGCGCGCACGCTAGCCGTCGCAGAGGTTTCCGACCAGCAGCCGTGAGTGCGGGGGCCGGGTTACACGGCACACCGTTCCGCCCGTGGTCCGCCCGGGGCTTGCCGTATGCTGCGCGCCGGAAGGTCGCGAGGCCTCGCCGGAACCCGCCTCCCGGAGCGCCCGTTTGAGCACGCGGAAACCCGCGAAGAAGAAAAAGGCCCGTACCCCGGCCGCCGCGCCGTCACGCTCGCGTCGCCCGAGGCCCGCCCCCATCGTGCCCGTGGTGGGCATTGGCGCCTCCGCCGGTGGACTGGAGGCCTTCAGCGAGCTGCTGCTGTTCCTGCCCGAGCGGACGGGGATGGCCTTCGTGCTCGTGCAGCACCTGTCCCCCGAGCACGAGAGCAACCTGGCGTCGCTCCTGGCGCGCTCGACCCCGATGCCCGTCGTCGAGGCGAGTGACGGCCAGCGGCTCCAGCCCGACCACGTCTACGTCATCCCCCCGGGGGTGCTCCCCACGCTCCAGGGCGGCGTGCTGCGCTTCGTGGCCCGCCCGCGCGGGCCGGGGCTGCCCCGGGTCATCGACCACTTCCTGACCTCGCTCGCGGGCGAGCTGGGGCCCCGCGCCGTGGGGGTCGTCCTCTCCGGGACGGGCTCGGATGGCACCCGGGGGCTGATGGCCATCCAGGCCGCCGGGGGCGCCACCCTCGCGCAGGCGCCCGGCTCCGCCCGCTTCCCCGGCATGCCCCAGAGTGCCGCCTCCGAGGGCGCCGTCGGCCGCGAGCTGCCGCTGAAGGAGCTCGCCCGGGCGCTCGCCTTCCTGGGGCCCCATTCCCACCCGGCGCCTGCTCCCTCGTCCGATGAGCCGGACTTCGCGAGCGAGCCCGAGGCCATGGCGCGCATCTTCCAGCTGCTGAAGGCCGCCGGCGGCGTGGACTTCTCCCAGTACAAGCCCACCACCATCTACCGCCGCCTCGCCCGGCGGATGCTCCATTGCCGGGTGGCGGGGCTCGCCGCCTACGTCACCTGGCTGGAGGCGCACCCCGCGGAGCTGGATGCGCTCCGGCACGACCTGCTCATCCACGTCACGAGCTTCTTCCGAGACCCCGAGACGTTCGACGCGCTCGAGCGCGACGTCATCCCCGAGCTGCTCCGTGGGCGCGACGCCACCACGCCGCTGCGCATCTGGGTGCCCGGCTGCGCCACCGGAGAGGAGGCGTACTCGGTCGCCATCTGCTTCCTGGAGGCGCTCGCCACCGACTCCTCGTCGCCGGGGCTCCACGTGTTCGCCACCGACCTGAGCGAGGCCGCCATCGAGAAAGCGCGCGCCGGCTTCTACCCGGGCTCCATCGCCGACCACGTCTCGCCCGAGCGCCTCCGCCGCTTCTTCGTCAAGGTGGACGGGGGCTACCAGGTGTCCAAGCAGGTGCGCGGCCTGTGCATCTTCGCGAGGCAGGACCTGGTGGGCAACCCGCCCTTCTCGCGACTGGACCTCATCAGCTGCCGCAATGTCTTCATCTACCTGGGCCCGGCGCTGCAGCGGAAGGTGCTGACCACGCTCCACTACGCGCTCAACCCGCGCGGCTTCCTGCTGCTCGGGTCGTCGGAGTCGGTGGGCCCCGCGTCCGACCTGTTCTCCCTCTACGACAAGCGGCACAAGTTCTACCGGAAGAAGGGCATCGCGCCCCGCTCGGGCTTCTTCCTGCCGCGCGTGGAGGCGCCGCACCACCGGCACGCCGAGGCGCTGCCTTCCGAGCTGGCGGTGGCGGCGCCAGACCCGCAGCGAGAGGCCGACCGCATCGTGCTCGCCCAGTACGGGCCGCCCGGCGTCATCGTCAACGACGCGCTGGAGATCATGAACTTCCGCGGCCACACCGGCGCCTACCTCGAGCCGATGCCCGGCGCGGCGAGCCTCCAGCTCCTGAAGATGGCGCGCGAGGACCTGTCACTGGAGCTGCGCGCCGCGGTGAGGCAGGCGAAGCGGCAGGGCACCCGCGTGCGCCGCGAGCGCGTCCGCTTGCGCGAGGGACGGAGCGAGCGGCGCATCAACATCGACGTGCGCCCGCTGCGGGCATCCTCCAGCCCCCACGAGCGCTACTTTCTCATCCTCTTCGAGGAGGTGCTCGAGGCGCCCTCCACCCCGGTGGCCCTGCGCGTCCGGAGCGTGAAGGGCCGCGCCGCCCCGGAGGAGGTGCGGGCGCTGCGCGAGGAGCTGGCCACCACGCGCGAGCACCTGCAGGCCTTGCTGGACGACCAGGAGACCGCGCACGAGGAGCTGCGGGTCGCCAACGAGGAGTCCCAGTCCACCAACGAGGAGCTGCAGAGCACCAACGAGGAGCTGGAGACTGCCAAGGAGGAGCTCCAGGCCACCAACGAGGAGCTGACCACCGTCAACGAGGAGCTGGAGAGCCGCAACCAGGAGCTGAGCCTGGTCAACAGCGACCTCAACAACCTGCTGGGCAGCACCCACATCGCCACCGTCATGGTGGGCAGTGATTTGCGCATCCGCCGCTTCACGCCCATGGCGGAGTCGCTGCTGAAGCTGTCACCGGGCGACACGGGGCGGCCCCTGATGGACGTCCACTCTCCGCTGCTGCCCGCGGACCTGGGGCCCGTCATCACCCAGGTGACGGAGTCGCTCACCACCATCGAGCGCGACGTCCAGGCCGCCGATGGACGCTGGTTCCAGATCCGGGTTCGCCCCTACAAGACGGTGGACAGCCGCATCGAGGGCGCGGTGATGACGGTGCTGGACGTGGACCGGCTCAAGCGCAGCCTGGACGACGCCCGGCAGGCGAGGGAGCTGGCGCAGGCCATCCTGGACACGCTGCGCGAGCCGTTCCTCCTCCTGGACGGCTCGCTGCGCGTGTCCTTCGCCAACCCCGCCTTCTACCAGTCGTTCCAGGTGACGCGGGAGCAGACCGAGGGTCACCGGGTCTACGAGCTCGGCAACGGCCAGTGGAACATCCCCCGGCTTCGCGAGCTGCTGGAGGACATCCTCCCTCGGGACCTGCGGCTGCGGGACTTCCCCGTGGAGCACACCTTCGAGAGCATCGGGACGCGGCGGATGCTCCTCAACGCCCGGAGGCTCGCCGGCGAGGCCTCGCACCCGGGGCGCATCCTGCTGTCCATCGAGGATGTCACCGGCAGGACGTAGCGCGGGCGGCTGATTGCCGGGGGGCATGGTCCCCCGGGGCAGGGCAGGGTACACCCGTAGTCGTTGCACCTGTCCTGGGGGGGTGGATGAGCCACTTCGCACTGATGTCGAAGGCCGAGCTTGTCCGCGCGATGGAGCAATTGGAGCCGGTCCTGGTCGCCCGGGATGAGCTGGCCGCCACGGTGCAGGACCTGCAACGCCACCAGATAGAGCTGGAGATGCAGAACCGCGCGCTGCGTGAGGCGCAGCAGGCGCTGGAGCAGTCCCACCACCGCTACGTGGACCTCTATGACTTCGCCCCGGTGGCGTACCTCACGCTGGATGCGCGGGCCTGCATCCAGGAGGTGAATCTCACGGCGGCGGAGCTGTTGAATCAGGATCGCCCACGGCTCGTGGGCCAGCCCTTCGTGCCCTTCGTCGAGAGCGCGGACACGGGCCGCTTCCTCCAGCACGTGCGCCGCTGCGTGGCGGAGGGCGGCGTCGGGAGCCTGGAGCTGAAGCTGCGCATCGCGGGGAGGCGGGCGGAGGTCCGGCTGCACACCGCGCCCTTTCCGAGCGGAGCGCCACAGGGCGGCCAGGTGTGCCGGGTGGCGATGGTCGACATCACCGAGCTGCGGGAGACGCAAGCGCGGCTGGCGCTCGCCGAGCGGCTGGCCTCGCTGGGAACGCTGGCGGCCGGGGTGGCGCACGAGCTGAACAACCCGCTGGCGTTCATCGCCCAGTGTCTGGAGCTGGCCCGGCTCCGGGTGGGGGAGGGCGTCGTGGGGGCCGCCAGGAGCGAGGTGCAGAACCTGCTGGTGGACGCGGCGGTGGGCACCGAGCAGTTGCGCACCATCGTGCGGGATCTGCACACCTTCGCCCGCGCGGAGGAGGAGCACCGCGAGCACGTGGACGTGCGCGAGGTGCTGGGGCGCTCCATCCGGATGGCCCACGGGGAGATCCGCCACCGCGCGAAGCTCGTGCGGGACGAGGCGAGCGTGTCCCCGGTGCTGGCCAACGAGGGGCGACTGGGGCAGGTGTTCCTCAACCTGCTGGTGAACGCGGCGCGCGCGATTCCGGAGGGCCGCGCGGACCAGCACGAAGTCCGCGTCGTCACCCGGAACGAGGGGAGCTGGGTGGTGGTGGAGGTCAGCGACACCGGCCAGGGCATCCCCCCTGAGCGGCTGGGTCGCATCTTCGACCCGTTCTTCACCACCCAGCCGGAAGGTCAGGGGCTGGGGTTGGGGCTCAGCATCAGCCAGAGTCTGGTGACTCGCATGGGCGGTGAGCTCTCGGTGGAGAGCGAGCTGGGACGGGGCAGCCTCTTCCGTGTCCGGATTCCCGCGGCGCCCGCCGGGTCCTCATCGGGGGCCCTGCTCCCGGTGCGTCGGTCCCCGCGCAAGCCCACCCGCCGGGGGCGCATCCTCATCGTGGATGATGAGCCGAAGCTGGCGCTGACGCTGGGGATGTTGCTCGAGGAAGAGCACAACGTGACGCGCACCCTGCAGGCCCGGGAGGCGCTGGAGCTCATCCACGCCGGGCCACTCTTCGATGCCATCCTCTGCGACCTGATGATGCCGGAGATGACGGGCGAGCAGCTCTTCGAGGCCGTGCTCGCCGCCCATCCGGAACAGGCGCGCAGGATGATCTTCATGACGGGCGGGGCCTTCACCCCGGGCGCCCGTCACTTCCTGGAGCACGTGAAGAACCCGCGGCTCATCAAGCCGTTCCGAGTGGACGAGCTGGAGGCGACGCTCGCGCTGATGGTGGGCTGAGCTCTGGCGCGCGGTGGACACACGGCCGCGCCCGGGGGCGATTTCCCCGCCAGCGCCTCGCGCCTATCCCTTCTCCACTCGGAGGTGTGACATGGCCATGACGGACCGTCCCGCAACGCTGGTGCTCTCAGGTGGTGGCGCGAAGGGCGCCTTCCAGGTGGGGGCCGAGCGCGTCCTGCGCGAGGTGCATGGCTTCCAGTGGGAGCGCGTCTTCGGCGTCTCCGTCGGCGCGCTCAACGCCACGCTGGTGGCGCAGCAGGCCTACAAGGAGCTGAACGACATCTGGCTCAACATCCGCGAGTCGGACGTGTACCGGCGGTTCCCCTGGGCCGTCATCGCCATCCGCATCGGGCTGCTGCGCAAGCTGGGGCTGTACGACGGCACGCCGCTGCGGGACTTCATCCTGAAGAACGCCACGGGTCGCCCCTACGCGGTGCCGGCGCACGTGGGCCGCGTGTCGCTGACGTCCGGGATGTACGAGCTGGTCTCCAGTGACGCGAAGGACTTCCTGGAGGCCGTGTGGCAGAGCGCCACCATGCCCGTCATCTGGGAGCCCGTCGGCTCCGCCTACCTCGTCGACGGCGGCCTGCGCAACGTCACGCCGCTGGGAGACGCGCTGGAGTACGGCCCGACGGAGATCGTCGTCATCTCCTGCTCCTCGCAGAAGGTTGAACCGGTGAAGGCCCCGGGCAACATCCTCGACGTGGCCGTGCGTGCCCTCACCGACATCACCATCAGCGAGATCCTCCTCAACGACGTGGAGACCTTCGTCCGCATCAACGACATCGTCCGCCAGGCGTACGACGAGGGCGTGTCGCTGCGCCGTCCCGACGGCACGCCCTACCGGTACTGCCGTATCACCGTCATCGAGCCGGCGAAGCCGCTGGGGAACACGCTCGACTTCTCGCCGGAGATGATTCGCATGCGCATGCGGCACGGCGAGGAGATGGCCCGCTCCGCCATGCAGCCCACGGGCGTGGGCCCGGGCGAGAGCCTGCCGCAGCAGCCGGGGCCGTACTCGGTGCCCCCGCTGCATGCGTAGCCGCCCCCGTTACTGCTTCGGCAGGGACACGCGGCGGACGTAGAAGGGCAGCGTCAGCGGCGGCGGGTTGGCGCTGGTGAGGTGCGTCAGCTGGCTCTCGGAGACCCAGGCGCTGCCCTCGGCCAGCTCCACGGAGGTGGGGTCCTTGAGCCCTTCCAGGAGCTTCGTCACCGTGCCGCGTCCGTCCGCCGACAGGGCGATGCGCGACACGGCCGTGGCGTACTGCTCGGACACCACGAGCCCCGCCGACGCGGAGTACTTCAGCCCGTCCGGCCCCACCAGCGGCCGGTCCAGCGTCACCTCCTGCACCGTGCCCGCGGCGCCGCCCGTGCCGATGGGGATGCGGAACAGCTTCCCGTCCGCCGTCTTCACCGCGAAGAGCGTGGACGCCCCGTCATACGTGAGCCCGTTGAGGCCGAACTGGCCCTGCGGCCCGTAGAAGGCGTCGGAGCGCGCCCAGACCTCCGCCGAGTTGTCGGTGTCCAGCTTCCCCGCAGGCACGCGGACGATGCGCCCGAGGAAGCTGTCCGTCGCGTAGAGGTTGCCTGCCTTGTCCTGCGCAATCTCGTTGCAGAAGCCGGAGCCCGCGCCCTCCTGCGCGGGGAAGACGTGCCGGTGGACGGCCTGTCCCGTGGACAGGCTCACGGCGATGAGCTCCGGCGCGTTGGAGGTGCCGAAGACGTTGCTGCACAGCCACAGGTACTGCTTGTCCTCCTGCACGTGCAGGCCCACGGTGCCGGTGACGATGGAGCGCGGGGCGACGAACTCCTCCGCCTCGCTCCTACCCGGACGGATGCGGACAATCTGGCCCGTCATCAGGCTGCCCACGTAGAGGGTGTTGTCCGCGCTGGCGGCGATGCCCTCCGGGTAGAAGTCATTGCCCGGCAGCGCAATCTCCGTCACCCCGTCGCGCGACGGCGTGGGCTGGGGCTCCTCTTCTTCCGAGCACCCGAGGACTCCTCCACACGCCAGGATGCACAGCGCACTGCCCAGGATGCTCACACTCGATGCCTTCATGGTCTTCCTCCGCGTTCATGAGCGAACGGGAGGCAAGGTGTCAGCGGGGGCGCGGGCGTTATTGAAGAATCTTGCTGCCTCGTTTTCGCGAGGCTCAGGCGCCCCGTGCGTAGGCCCGGGGCGTCAGGCCATACGAGTCCTTGAAGGTGCGCGCGAAGTGGGCCTGGTCGGCGAAGCCCAATTCGTACGCCACCTCGCCCGCGGGCGCGCCCTGGCGCAACAGGGGCAGGGCGCGCGCGAGACGGAGCCGCTGCACGTACGTGTGCGGCGGCAGGCCCGTCTCTCGCGCGAAGACTCGTGCCAGGTGGTACTTGCTCAGTCCCACCGCGCCGGACAGGTCCTCCAGCAACACGCGCTCGTTGGCGTGGGCGTGCAGGTACTCGCGGGCGCGGCGCACGGCCCGCGCCTCCAGGCCCACGGGGTAGAGCACGGCCTCTCCGTCATGCAGCACGAAGAGGTCCACCAGGGCCTCCACCAACCACGTCTCCCGTTCGAGCGCGGACGCGCCCTCGCCGAGGCGTTGGTGGAAGCGCAGGAAGCTGTGCGCGGCGCGGGCGTCCTCCAGGGCCGTGACTTCGGAGGGCAGCCGCACGGGGCGGCGGGAGAGGCCCTCCAGCGCCCGGGTGACGACGTGGGGCTCCAGGTGCAGGCTGCGCAGCGTGGGCAAGTGACGCGGGTCCGCGGAGGCCGCGTGCGGCGCTCCGGGCGGGACGAAGAAGAGGGCCCCGTGCGAGCCCGCGCCCTGCGTGTACAGGCGCGAGTCCGTCTCCGTGGTGACGACGCCGGCCTCCAGGAGCCCAATCTCCCAGACGGGGTGGTGGTGCATGTCCGCGGCGAAGCGGCGACCGTGGATGAAGAAGCGCTCGATGCCCGGGGGCCGGGCGTGGGGACTGTCGGGCGTCTCGTAGGCGCAGTCGGGCTGGGACATGGCGGTCGCCCCTCGGATGTTCTCCGGCCCTGCGCGTTTCCACCAGGGGGCCACGCCCAATGCCTCAAGGTGCGAAGTCGAAGAGGGCCCCGAGCGCGAAATGGTCAGAGCCCCCCGGGTCCAGGACCCGTGAGCCGGACAGGGCGAGCCCTCGCCCGAGGATGTGGTCGATTTCCGGGTCGCCGAAGAACATCGTGTCCGTCGCGGGCCAGGTTGCGCCGCAGCTCGCGTCCGGTCCGTCGCAGGCATGGGTGAAGCCCGCGCTGGCAAAGGCCTTCATTGCCGGGCCCCCGCGCCCCTCGTTCATGTCCCCGAGCAGCAGCAGCGGGGTCTTCTCCTTCGCATAGCGGTCCACCAGCGCCTTGCTCTGTCTGTCGCCCAGGTCCGCGTTCTCCGGCAGGGACTCAAGCAGGTCATCATCCTTCGCGTGCCGCGCGTCCCGTTCCCTCAGGTGGACACACACCACCTTGAGCCGGCGCCCGTTCACGAGCACATCCGCTTCCATGGCTGGCATCCGATGGGGCCGCTGAGGAAAGACCGCCGTGCGCAACAGCCGGTGCCGGGTGGCGATGCCCACGCCCCAGGTGTCTCTCTGGGGCACGAAGCGCCGTTGCGAGTACTCCTTGCCCAGCCTCCGCTCGAAGGCCCATGCGAAGCGGGGTGTCAGCTCTTGCAGGCAGAGGATGTCCGGCTTCGCCGCTTCGATGACGTCCACGGACTTCTCCACTCCCTCGAACGAGGAAGTGCTGAGGACGTTGTGCGTCATGGCCTTGAAGGGCGGCGGAGTGGAAGCAGGCCCGCTGCCACAGGCGACGAAGAGCAGGAGCGCCGCGAGACGCGGGATTCGCATGGGGCCTGTTGGTCTGCAAGGGAGGGACCCGAAGACTCCGAGGTCCTGCGCGCATTGGCGGAGATGGACCGGGACTCCGTCATGGCAACCGACCTCTGTGGTCAGGAGGAAGCGGCCCGTGGCCTTCAGGACGCGGCATGTGGCCAGAGGAACGCAGTGAGCGGACGCCCCCCGCGTGAGGCCCGGCGTTGTGCGGTGGTGGGGCGCCGTTCGTAGAATGGGGCGGTGCGCCGCTCAGGGCGCGAGAGGTCAGCCCACGGTCATGCGTTCCTCGTCCGACGCCATGCGCGGAAGTCAGGTCTCCCAGCACGAGAACACCTCCGAGCCCGAGAGCACGGGGCTGATGGACCTCATCACCTCGCTCGCCCGTGAGGCGTCGACGGCGCCGGACCTGCGCCGGCCCGGCATGGCCGGGGCCATCAATGCGCTCATCGCGCGGCTGCCCTCGGAGGCAGGGACGGAAGAGACCGCGGCCGGGCTCCAGCGACTGATGGAGGCTGGGGACCTGGATGGGCTCGTGGACGAGGAGGGGCTGCCGGCCAGCATCGCGGCCACGCAGACCCTGCTGAGCCTGGGCTACCCCGAGGCCCTGCGCGTGCCTCCGGAGCGGCTGGAGGCCGTGCGCCGGTGGGAGCACCGGACCCTGCCCGTGCCGTGGTTGGCCATGGCCGTCACGCTCTTCTTCGCGGCCGTGTTCCAGCTCGCCTTCTACACGATGGGGTACGTGCCTGATCAGGCTTGGTTCCCCTTCGGCTCCGTGGATGTCCCGCCGGGATTCGAGCCCACTCCGCTCGTGGGAGGGTTGGACTGGTTCCGGTTCAAGGGGCCCATCCTCATGTACCTGGGCATGTTGCTGGCCAACGGCTTCGGCTGGCTTGCGGCCGTCACGGTGGGCCGGATGCCCTCATTCCGCCCATGGGTCCGCCGTGGTTTCGCGGGAGTCGCGGCGCTGGGGCTGCTGCTGGGCGTCCTGCAGTACGCGGCGGGCTACCCGGGAGCTGGGTGGGGCGCCTTCGCTTCCGCGGCCGGAGCGCTGGCCGCGGGGTGGATGTTGCGCAACCCGTGAAGGTGAAGCCGACGCCCGGCCTCAGGCCCGGACGATCTGCACGTTGAACTCGAACGTGCCGAGCGACTGGTAGAGCCGGAGCCACATCAGCATGTGTCCCTCGGTGGCGCGCGCCGCGGTGATGTCGCCCAGGTCGACGACGCGCTTCCAACCGAAGCCCTCCGTGAGCAGCTGCGTCACCTGCTTCTTCGCCCCGGCGTCGTTGCCGGCGACGAAGATGTCCGTCGGCGCGGACAGCTTCGCCGGATTCACCATGACGGTGGCGGTGACGGTGTTGAGGCTCTTGACCACCTTCACGTCCGGAAAGGCGCGCTGGAGCTGCTCGCCCAGCGAGTCCGTGTTGGAGACGGAGAGCGTGGGCGGGAAGCCCTTGGAGAAGTCGAGCGGGTTGGACACGTCCACCAGCACCTTGCCGGCCAGGTTCTTCTCTCCCGCCAGCTTCAGCGCCTCCAGCGAGGCCGTGCCGGCGGTGCAGTTGAAGACCAGCTCCGCGAAGGCCGCCGCGTCCGCGAAGGTGCCCTGCGATGCGCGGCCCCCGGCCTTCTTCGTCCACGCCACCGCCTTCTCGTGGTTCGCCGTGCGCGAGCCCATGCGCACCTCGTGGCCCAGCTCCACCAGCTTGCTGCCCAGCGTGTCGCCGACGATGCCCGTGCCCAGGATGGCAATCTTCATGAGGTCCTCCTGCTTCGTGGTTGGCGGCAACCTAACCGTCAACCCGGCGCGCATCGAGCACGCGGGGGTTGAACCATCATCAACTTCAAGTTGACAATCCGGCCCCATGGACCTGTTCGCGGGCGTCCTCCCATTCCTCCACGTGGCCGAGGAGCGCAGCTTCCGGAAGGCGGCGGCGCGGCTCGGCGTCACCACGGCGGCGGTGAGCAAGGCGGTGCGCCGGCTGGAGGAGGACGTGGGCGCGAGGCTGCTGGAGCGCACGTCCCGGCAGGTGGCCCTCACGCCCGAGGGCGCGGAGTTCCTCGAGCGCGCTCGCGAGGCGGTGGCGCAGGTGAGGGCGGCGAGGGAGACGGTGGCCCGGACGCAGCAGGCCCCCCGGGGGCCGCTCACGGTGACGCTGACGCACATCCTCGCGCCGGTGGTGCTGCCCCGGCTCGCGAGGCTCCAGGCCCGCTACCCACAGCTCACGCTCCACGTCCGCCTGGATGATCGCTTCAGCCGCATGGTGGACGAGCACATCGACGTGGCCATCCGCGTGGGGGAGCTGGAGGACTCCAGCCTCGTGGCGCGGCGGCTGTTGTCCACGCGCTGGGTGACGCTGGCCGCGCCCGCGCACCTCGCGCGCCATGGCACCCCCGCGCATCCGGAGGATCTGGCGCACCACCCGTGCCTGAAGTTCGTGGATCCGCGCGGCCTGGCGCGCGAGTGGGTCTTCCGCCGCGCGCCCGGAGGCCCGTCGGAAGCGGTGCGCACGCGGCCGGCCATGGACGTGAATCACGGCCCCGCGCTGCTGGACCTCGCCGCGGCGGGAGCCGGCCTGTGCCAGGTGCTGGACTTCATGCTCGACGAGCGCGCGCGCGACGGGCGGCTGGTGGAGGTGCTCGCGGAGCACTCCGCCGAGGGCCCTCCCGTCCATGCGCTGTGCCTCCCCGGGAGGCAGTCCGTGCCGCGGGTGCAGGCGCTCCTGCAGCTGCTGTCGGAGGAGCTGCGACCCGGGGGCCGCGCGTAGTCGGGAACCTTTCAGCCGCCAGGCGCGTCCAACGAGATGAGCCGGGGCTCTACCAGGTGGCGGGTACGCCATCCTGCTTCGCATGCCCCGGGCGCACCGGTGTCCCGGGACTCTCGTCCTGGGCAGCCTCCGACGCGGCGTGGGCCGGCGCGTCCGGGTCCTCCTCCGGCGCGTCGTTGATTTCCTTGTAGAAGCGCCTGCCGATGAACACTCCGAGCACCAGCGACACCACCAGCCCCACCGCCGAGACGGCCGTCATCACCGTGCGGCCCTGCGCCAGTCCGCTGCCGAACTGCGCGGTGAGGAAGGTGCCGGGAATGGTCCCCAGCATGACGCCGGCAATCAGGGGCCACAGCCGCGCGCCGCTGGCCGCCGCCGCCACCAGCATGACGTCCGTGGGGCACAGCGGGTTGATGCACGCCATCAGCGCGAAGAGGAAGTCGTGGCGCCTCGCGGCCCGCACCAGCGCCGGATATTTGCCGCCGGCCAGGCGCTTCATCGGCCGGGTGCCCAGCTTGCGCGCCACCCCGAAGAGCAACATGGCAGACAGGAAGCTGCCCGTTAGTGAATAGAGGGTCGCTGCGAGCGTCCCGAACATCATCCCGCCCACCGCGGTCAGGAGCTGACCGGGTAGCAGCGTCACCGGGCGGATCGCGAGGAAGGCGACGTAGGCCAGGGGAGCTGCGTCGCCGAACGGCTCCAGGACGGAGGCGATGCGCTTCTGGTCGATGAAGTCCGGCCCGAGGAGCCGGAGCATCACCAGGCCTCCCACCGAGACGAGCATCGGTGCCAGGACCCGAAGCCAACTCTTCGCCGACTGCGCCACGCCGTGCCTCCCCCGCGGCCCGATCGCCGGACGCGCCGTTGGCAGAAGGTGGAGGGTGGGTCGGGAATCGGCAATGTGCAGTGGGGTGTTTCCAACAATGAAGCGTCCTGCCGGGCGGGCCAACGCCCGGCACGAATGCTCGGCAGGCGTATGCAACCGCTCGAAATCATTCGGGTTTTTGTGTGGTGTGTGAGGCGCGAACGGCTGGCGGTGTACGGAGCTTGCTTGCATCGGGGCGCTTCCGTCCCAAGGTTTCAGGCAAGGGGCACCGAGGCGCGGGTCGGGTGGCAGTCACGAGAGGAGATGGCGATATGTCGGACAAGGACAACAAGGGCAGCATGACGGTGGCCGAGGCAGGGCGTAAGGGCGGCGAGACTGTCCGCAACGAGCGAGGCCGGGAGTTCTACGAGACCATCGGTCGCAAGGGCGGCGCGACGGTCAAGGCCGAGCGGGGCCGCTCCTTCTACGAGGAGATCGGCCGCAAGGGCGGCGAGACGGTCAAGGCCGAGCGCGGCGCGAAGTTCTACGAGGAGATCGGCAAGAAGGGTGGTGACCGCGTCAAGGCCACCCGCGGGCCGAACTTCTACGAGGAGATCGGCCGCAAGGGCGGGCAGAAGGTGAAGAAGCTCATCGAAGAGGGCAAGCGCGCGGCTCGCGCCGCGATGGCTGCCGCCCCCGGCGGTGAGGGCCAGGCCCCGCAGGAAGGCGCGGCTCCCGCGGCGCCGACTCCTCCGGCTTCGGAGCCGGCCGGTCAGGGCCAAGGCAACGAGTAGCGTGGCGTCAGGCGCGCGGACCCGCTAAGACGGCCGCGTGTACTTGGTCATCACGTTCCTCGAACAATTGGAGGGGACCGAGCGGGCCATCCGCCGGCTCCGGGAGTTTGGCATTCCGGAGCCGTTGGTGGTTCGCGCCCGGAGCGCGGCGGCTGCATTGTCCGCTGAGGTGCCCGTGTTCGCGGGCCTTCGCAGCCTCGCGCTGGGCGCGGACGAGGACCGTGTCCTCCTGGTCAGCCTGCTGCCCGCCGTCTCCGCCGAGGAGATGGAGCGGCTGGTGCAGCGCGTACAGCTGGAGATGGATGCGGACGACCCGCCCATGGGCCGCCTGGTCGCCCTACCGGTAATCTCGGCGCCCACGCACCGGCGCTCGTGACGTGAGGGACGGAGCGGTGTAAGCACAGTCTGTGCAAGCGCTGCTCGTCCTCCTCTCCATCGCGGCGCTATCGCTGCTCGCCTCCAGCAGAGGGCTGGACCCCGGGCGCTTCCCGGCGCTGGCGAGGCTGGCGGCCAGCGGCTTCCTGTTCCTGCTCATGGGCATCCTCCTCGGTCCATCCGTGGTGGGGCTGCTCACCCCGGGCAACCTGGAGAGCCTGCGCCCGATGATGGCGCTCGGCCTGGGCATCGCGGGTGTCATCCTCGGGCTCAACCTGGAGCCCCGGCTGCTGCGGCTGTTGCCGCGGCCGGTGTATTCGGCGGCGCTCGCGCACGCGGGCACGGCCTTCTTCTTCGTGGCGCTGCCGCTGGTGGCGCCCCTGCTGCTCACCTCCGGGCTGTCGCCGCAGGCGGCCGTGGGAGCGGCGGCACTTCTCGGCGCGGCGGCGAGCCTGTCCTCCGGCCACTTCGCGGTGCTGGCGTACCGCGCCGGGCGGATGGACCGCGCGCGCGGGCTGGGCGTGGCGCTCCTGACGATGCTGGACGACGCGGTGGGCATGGGCGTGCTGGCGCTGGCGCTGGTGCTGGGCGCGGCAAGCAACCTGGGCGAGGGCCTGGGCCTGGTGTGCCTGGCGGTGCTGCTGGGCGTGCTGTGCGGGGCGCTGCTGGCCTTCCTCACGCACTCGCTGAAGGACCCGGCGGAGCTGACCACCGTGACGCTGGGCGGGGTGGCGCTGGTGGCGGGCGCGGCGGCGTACCTGCGCGTGTCCGCGCTGCTGGCGGGGGTGGCGTGCGGCGCCACGCTGGCGCTGGTGGGCGGGCGCACGGCGGAGCGGGTGTCGCGCGCGCTGGCCCGGGTGGAGCGGCCCGCGTTCCTGGTGCTGGTGTTCCTGGTGGGCTGCGCGGTGCACGCGCGTGACTGGAGCGCGTGGGCGCTGGTGCCGGGCTTCGTGGGCCTGCGCTTCCTGGGCAAGGTGCTGGGCGGGAAGCTGGCGCAGCGGCTCGCGGGGAGCACGCTGGAGCTGCCCCCGCGGCTGGGCTACGCGCTGATCGCGCAGGGCGGTCTGGCGCTGTGCCTCGTCGCCGAGTACGGGATGCTGGTTCCCGGCGGGCTGTCCCAGCGCGTGCTGGACGTGGTGGTGGTGGGCGCGGTGGTGAACGAGCTGCTCGCCGGCCAGGCCTTCCGCCAGGTGCTGGGTCCCGCGCAGGCGCCCGCGCGAGCACAGCCGGACGTGGAGGTGGCGACATGAAGGGCGCCATCATCCGGCTGGGGCTGCTGGTGGTGCTGCTGGCCATCATCAGCCGGGCACAGGTGCTGCGCGCGGATGCGGGCACGCCGGTGACGCTGGCGGCGGGCGCGCTGCTGTTGTGCGGCCTGTTCGCGGGGAAGGTGGCCAAGGGGCTGGGGCTGCCCCGGCTCACGGGCTACCTGCTGGTGGGCGTGGCGGTGGGCCCGTATGCGCTGGGCTTCATCCCCAACGCGGGTGTGAAGGGCCTGGAGCTGGTGAAGGGGCTGGCGGTGAGCCTCATCGCGCTGGTGGCGGGCACGGAGCTGCGGCTGGGGCTCATCCGCCGGGTGGGCGCGCGGGTGGCGTTGCTGTGCGCGGGCGTGTGCGGCCTGACGTTCCTGGTGTCCTTCGGGGCCCTGTTCGCCTTCAAGCCGCTGCTGCCCTTCATGGCGTCCATGACGGTGACGCAGGCGCTGGCCGTGAGCGCGCTGGTGGCCACGGTGGTGGTGTCCTTCTCGCCCACCGTCACCATCGCCATCGTCCAGGAGACGAGCGCGCGCGGCAGCTTCACCGAGTTCCTCATGGCGCTGGTCATCATCGGCGACCTGTTCGTCATGGTGGCCTTCGCGCTGGCGGCGGGCGTGACGAAGGCGAGCTTCGGTGGCGGGCTGGACGTGGCGGAGTTGCTGGGCGGGGTGGGGTGGGAGCTGTTCGGCTCGGTGGGCGTGGGGTGCGTGCTGGCGGTGGCGGTGCTCGTCTACATGCGCGGCGTGAAGCAGGAGCTGCCGCTGTTCCTGGTGGGCCTGTCCTTCGCGGCGGCCGAGGGCGGCGCGCGGCTGCACCTGTCACCGCTGCTGATCTCCCTGGCGGCCGGGGCGCTCATCGCCAACCTGGACGAGCGCGCGGGCGAGCGCATCCACCATGCGATTCAGCAGGCGGGACTGCCGGTGTTCGCGCTCTTCTTCGCGGCGGCCGGCGCGGGGCTGAAGCTGGACGCGCTGGTGACGGTGGGGCCGGTGGCGCTGCTGCTGGTGGGCTTGCGCGGCGCGGCCATCTGGTTCTCGTGCCGCAAGCTCGCGCCCGTGGACGACCCGCGGCTCAAGCGCTACCTGTGGATGGGGCTCATCTCCCAGGCGGGCGTCACCTTCGGGCTGGCGGCGCTGGTGACCCGGACCTTCCCCTCGTTCGGGTCGCACGTGGAGGTGCTCATCGTCGCCATGATTACCGCGCACGAGCTGGTGGGCCCGGTGCTGACGCGGCGCGCGCTGGCCGCCAGCGGGGAGATCCGCACGGACGAGGCGGCCGGAACCGCATAGGCTGATCCGCATCTGACCGGGCAGCTACTGGAGACACGGAGACATCATGGCCGCACCCATCCTCGAGGTGGACATGGAGCACCCGTCACCGCGCCACCTGCAGCGCGCGGTGGAGGTGCTCGAGCGCGGCGGGCTGTTGGCCTACCCCACGGACACGTATTACGGCCTGGGGTGTGACCTGAGCTCGAAGAAGGGCATCGAGCGGCTGTACCAGCTCAAGGGTCGCGACAAGAAGAAGCCGCTGTCCTTCCTGTGCCCCGACTTGTCGGACGTGGCGAAGTACGCGCACGTGAGCAACTTCGCGTACCGGACCATGAAGGGTCTCACTCCGGGTGCGTTCACCTTCATCATGGAGGCGACGCGGCTGGTGCCGGATTTGATGATGTCCAAGCAGAAGCAGGTGGGCATCCGCGTGCCGGACGCTCCGTTGGTGCGCGAGCTGGCCCGGCTGCTGGGCCGCCCTCTGGTGACCACGTCCGCGACCAACACGGAGGGTGTGCCGCTCACCGACGCGAAGGACATCAAGGCCGAGCTCGGACATGGCCTGGACCTCATCCTTGACGGGGGCGTGACACTCAACGAGCCCTCCACGGTGATTTCACTCATCGGCGATACGCTTGAAATCCTGAGGCAAGGCAAGGGTAGGCTAGGGGATTGACCGACGAAGGGGGGACGCTTGGCACAGGGGGGAACAGCGCCAGGACCCGTGGACGCACCGGAACAGGTACCTGGGCTGCTCGAGTTGTTACTGTTGTTACTCTTCCGACCGGTGGATCTGCACTACCGGCTGAGGGCCGCGGGCATCCGCGTGCCGGGCGGCCGCATCGGCCAGCTCTGGCGTGAGCAGTCGGAGGGTGGCAGGGCCGCGGGGCTCTACGTGAAGCGCCTGTTGCTGGTGCTGGTGGTGGGCTCGCCGCTGATGACGGGCGTGCTGGCACTGGTGCTCTTCGGTGCGGGGATTCCACTGCAGCGCGGGTGGGGCCTGTCGGCGCTGTGCTGCTCGGCGGCGGGGCTGATGCTGGCCCTGGTGTCGGGACTGGCGTCGGGCGTGCTGCTGGGCTCGCTGGCGAGCCTGTCCATGCTGGTGGGACTGCACGCCACGGCCGCGGGCGCCTTCGGCCCGCTGCTGGGCGGCGGGGCCGGCATGGCGATGGGCACGTGCCTGGGCGTGGTGGCGGGGCTGGCGTCGGGCAGCATCGCGAGCATCTCCGGCGGGCGCGGCCCGTCCGTGGTGCGGGTGCAGGTGGCGGCCATCTTCACGAGCGTGATTCCGATGCTGGTGTGGAGCGGCGCGTCCAACATGTCCTTCGCGGGGGCGGTGGCCGCGAGCTCGCTGGTGGCCTTCCTGGTGTGCGCCTTCCGGTTGCCGCTGTACGCGCTGGAGGTGCTGGCGTCGGCGGTGGCGTACGCGGTGGAGCGGTGGACCGGGAAGCCCACGCTGAGCTGGGTGCCGGTGCGCCACCACAACCTCAGCTACCTGCCGCACCCGTTCCTGGGACGGCATCTGGCGCTGGCGGTGCGCTCTCGGCCGGCGGAGGTGCTGGCCGTGGCGGACGCGTGCCTGCGCTCGCCCGGCAACATCCTGGTGGGGTGGCCGTGGGTGGTGCAGGCGCTGGAGGCGGCCTCGGGGAGTGGGGCCACGGAGCCGCGGAGCTGAGACGGTGGAGGGGGCTCCGCGTGCCGGGGCCTGTGGGGCGGAGCGGCGAAGCTGAGACGGTGCATGAGCCCTCGGTTGCCGGGGCCTGTGGGGTGGGGCGGTGAGCTGACACGGTGGTCGCGGCTTCGCACGCCGGAGCTCGCGGGTGCGTGGGCCTCGTGGGGCCTGTCCACCAGGCGGGCTTCCGCGGGACGCTGAGTTGCCTCGGCGTGGGCCTCCGGTACGGTGGCGGCCATGGAAGGGTTGCTCGACGCGTTCATCGCCTTCATCCGCGCGGAGCGCGGGCTGTCCGGCAAGACGGTGGACGCCTACGCCGCGGACATCACCGTGTACTTCGAGGACCTGCGCGCGCGCGGCCTCGACGACGTGACGCGGGCGAAGCAGGAGGACGTGTCCGCGCACCTGTCCGCGCTGGGCAAGCGGGGCGTGGGCAAGCGCAGCCAGGCGCGCCACCTGGCCGCGCTGCGGGGCTTCCACCGCTTCCTCGTCGCCGAGCGCATGGCCGACAAGGACCCGACGGAGGACCTGGACACGCCGCGCTCGGCCAGGAAGCTGCCCTCGTTCCTCACGCTGGAGGAGGTGGAGCAGCTCCTGTCCGCCCCCGACGAGCGCACGTCCACGGGCCTGCGCGACAAGGCGATGCTGGAGGTGCTGTACGCCACCGGCCTGCGCGTCAGCGAGCTGTGCGGCCTGGGGCTCAACGACATCCAGCTCACCGCGGGCTACCTGGTGGCGAAGGGCAAGGGCGCCAAGGAGCGCCTCGTCCCGCTGGGCCGCGTGGCCATCGAGAAGGTGCAGGCCTACCTGGCGATGTCCCGGCCGGCCCTCATCGGGAAGCGGCAGTCGAAGGCGCTGTTCGTCACGCCTCGCGGCGGGGGCTTCACGCGGCAGGGCTTCTGGAAGCTGCTCAAGCGGTACGCGCTGAAGGCGGGCATCCGCAAGCCGCTGTCGCCACACAAGCTGCGGCACTCGTTCGCCACGCACCTCGTGGAGCGGGGGGCCGACCTGCGCGCCGTGCAGCAGATGCTCGGCCACGCGGACCTGGCCACCACGCAGATCTACACCCACGTGAACAGCGCGCGGCTGCGCTCCGTGTACGACGAGTTCCATCCCCGCAGCGACGTGTTCGTCCCCAAGCCGAAGAAGCGGAAGACGGCGTCGTAGCCGGGAAAGCCCAGTGGTTACAGGGGCTTGGGGTGCGGGAAAATCGGCCGAAAAAGAATCGTCATGGGGCATGTAGAGAGCGCGCGCCCGGCTTCGACATACCCATGACAGCGCGCTCGATGACGGGGCGCTGGTACCGAAAGGGAGTCGACCATGAAGTACATGCTGATGATGAACCACCCGGGCAAGGGGCCGTACCAGATCGCCAGCTGGTCGCAGGCTGACTTCAAGGCGCATATCGAGTTCATGAAGAACTTCGCCAAGAAGCTCGGCGCCGCGGGCGAGCTGGTGGCCGCCGAGGGCCTGGCCGGGCCCGACCAGGCGAAGGTCATCCGCGCGGGGAGCGACGGCAAGCCCATCACCGACGGCGTGTTCGCCGAGTCGAAGGAGTTCATCGTCGGCTACTGGATCGTGGACGTCGAGAGCACCGAGCGCGCCTACGCCATCGCCGCCGAGGCGTCCGCCGCGCCCGGCCCTGGCGGCAAGCCGATGAACATGGCCATCGAGGTGCGGCAGGTGATGAGCGCGCCGCCCGTCTGAGTGCACGTGAGGCCCTCGTCACCCGACACCCGGAACGAGCACCTGCTGCGCGAGCTGGCGCCGCAGGTGCTCGGCGTGGTCATCCGGCGGTTCCACGACTTCGCGGCCTCCGAGGACGCGGTCCAGGAAGCCCTGCTCGCGGCGGCCATGCAGTGGCCTCGCGAGGGCGTGCCGGATGATCCGCGCGCGTGGCTGATTCAAGTCGCGGCGCGGCGCATCACCGACCACGTCCGGGCCGAGGCAGCGCGGCGCCGCCGCGAGGAGCTGGTGGTCAGCCTCGTGCCGCCGGAGCTGCAGCTCGTGCTCGCCGCCGACAGCGACGAGGCGGAGGGGCGGGACGACACGCTCGTCCTGCTGTTCATGTGCTGCCATCCCGCGCTCACGTTGGCGTCCGCCATCGCGCTCACGTTGCGCGCGGTGGGCGGCCTGACGACGGCCGAGATTGCCAGGGCGTTCCTCGTGCCCGAGGCGACGATGGCGCAGCGGATCAGCCGGGCGAAGCAGAGCATCAAGACGTCCGGCGTCCCGTTCCAGCTGCCCACGCCGGAGGAGACCGCGCAGCGGCTCGGCGCGGTGCTGCACGTGCTCTACCTCATCTTCAATGAGGGCTACACGACGAGCTCCGGCCCCGAGCTGCAGCGCACGGACCTGTCCAGCGAGGCGATCCGTCTCACGCGCATGCTGCATTCCCGTCTGCCCGACGATGGCGACATCATGGGCCTGCTCGCGCTGATGCTCCTGACGGATGCCCGGAGCGAGGCTCGGACCGCGCCGGACGGGATGCCCATTCCACTCCCCGAGCAGGACCGGAGCCTGTGGAATCAGCAGGCCATCTCCGAGGGCGTCGCGCTCGTCACCACGGCGCTGTCGAAGGGCGCGGTGGGGGAGTACCCGCTGCAGGCCGCCATTGCCGCCGTGCACGACGAAGCGGCGCGCGCCGAGGACACGGACTGGCCGCAGATCCTGGCGCTGTACGAAGTGCTGATGGGGATGTCCGACAACCCCATGGTGGCGCTCAACCACGCCGTCGCCACGGCCATGGTGCACGGGCCGCACGCAGGGCTCGAATTGCTGAAGGCGCTCGACGCCGATGGGCGCCTGGCGGGGCATCACCGGCTCGATGCCGTTCGCGCGCACCTGCTGGAGCGGGCAGGGGAGATGGAGGCGGCCATCGCGCACTACCGCAAGGCCGCGGGCCGCACGACGAGCATTCCGGAGCGCAACTACCTCATCACGCAAGCGGCTCGGCTGAGCGACGCGGGAGCGTAGAGCGCGGCACGCGGCGGCAGGCACCTGTGGCCCTCGAGGTCACTTCCAACGAGCCGTTGTAACCCTCGGGGCTACATGCCGCCGTGCGTCGCACGGTGTATCGGCGCGCTTCGGCACGGCCGCGCCTTTGCAGCATTCGGGCCCGCCCCAACGCGCACGCACGACAGGGACATGGGCGCACACCCCCACGGAGCTCAACGCATGAGACTCAAGAGACTCATTCCCGCTTTTCCACCCATCCACCGTCGATTGGGCGTGGGCGCACTGCTCGTCGCGTCCTCGCTGTTCGCGCTCACCGCGGAGGCAGCCCCCCTCAAGGTCGTGACGATGGGGCTCGGCTCCGGCACGATCACTTCGTCCGCGCCGGGCACCATCACCTGCAGCGACACGGGCGGAGACTGTGACGAGGCCTATGGGTCCGTCACCGTGACGCTCACCGCCACGCCCGGTGCGTTGTCCACCTTCGGTGGGTGGGACACCGACGCCGATGGAGCCACCACCGGGCCCGCCTCGGACTGCACGGGCATGGCGCTGACCTGCACCCTGAACATGGCCACGGCGAAGTCGGTGAGGCCGGTCTTCAACCTCACGACCCCCGTCCCCACCATCGCGGCCGCGGACCCGACCAACATCACGGCCGCCGAAATCCAGACGTACCTCTCCGGCAACCCCGGCGTCGACAGCGTGGCCAAGTTCGTCGCCGCGCTGCCCGCCCCGTTCAAGTACAGCCCCATCATGATGACGCGCTCGGAGAGCCTGCAGACGGGCACCGCCGAGTACCCGCGCATCCTCCTGTCGAGCATCAACGCGAAGTCCGTCTTCTCCATCGGGCCCATGCAGCACACCGCCTACCCGGGCTCGCATCCGGACGTCATCGAGTACATGCAGTGGGACGCGGCCACGAACAACTTCCGCTTCCACGAAATCATCCTGAAGCCCATCCCCGCGATGGGCGCCATCCCGCCGCGCGTCCGTAAAATCGAAGTCGACGACTTGAAGTGCTCGAGCTGTCACTCGACGCGGAACGTGCTCAACCGGTCGACCCTCCCGGGCACGGACGGCCTGCCCGTGGGTGTCATCAAGACGAAGAACAAGCCCAACTGGGACCCGTATGACAGCTGGGGCGGCATGATGCCGTTCAACCGGGACCGGCTGTATCAGGGCTCGCTGGACACGGCCGCGTACCGCAAGCTCTACAACCCCTGGACGTGGCGCAACAACCACGCCATCCGCTCCCTGGTCGAGCAATTGCGCCTGCAGCCCCCGCTGGGCGGGTTGCCCGCCGCCGACAAGATCACCCGCTTCCGCGGTGGTGCGGGCGACGGCACGCCCCAGTTCTCGTTCGACGCGTCGGCTCCGATTTCGGCCGAGCCGGCCCCGGTGGGCTCCGCCCCCGCGATCTCCACCGCGTACAACTTCAACAACACGGCCCCCTCGGGTCCGACCAGCTCCGTCATTCGCCAAGGCACTTTCATCACGCTGTTCCACCACTCGGGATTCACCGCGGGCGAGGGACGCGGCGTCCAGTTGTTCGACCTGCTCGGCGGCCTCGACGGTGACCTCAACCAGCGGCGCGTCGCGGATGAAATCGCGAGCCACCGCTGGGCGACCGGCAACGTGTTCATCGACCCCCGGCCGGTGGCCCTGGCCATCACGAAGAACTGCCTCAGCATCGGCGCGGGCGTGGTCACCAGCTCCTTCGGGGCCCTGACGTTCGATCAGACCTTCTTCACGGCGCGCCACGGCGGCAACAACATCAACGCCATCCGCACCGACACGGACATCCGCGAGAAGAGCGTGCCGCGCCGGAAGGTGGACATCCAGAAGTTCAACCTCGACCGGAACGGAGACCAGTACGTGGTCACGAGCGGGCCCGCGGTGAACGGTCTGGTCCCGCAGTACGGCGCCGCGACCACCGCGGGGACGAGTGCCTCGTTCCCCCGCCTGCGGAGCGAGGTGTTCCGCCGGATCATCGATGCCGGCGGCGCTGACGCGACGTTCATGGGCGGCATCTTCGTGGACCGTGAGATCTACAGCCAGAACACGACGCCCATGGCCCTGTACCGCTATCTCCTCGAGCCGTTCGGTATCTCGGTGGACAAGTGGTCCATGGGCGTGCGCGGCCGGTCGCGCACCTATGCCTTCGCCGACATCTTCCCCTCGTACACGACCGCCCTCCGGAACGCGCTCGAGGCCAACCTGACCGCCGACCCCATCCCCGGCCTCGTGTTCCCCTACGCCTGCAGCGCCCTGATTCCGTACGTGAACTCCACGCTGGCCTCGCTGCCTCCGGCGAACGCCGTGCCGACGTACACGGACGTGCAGCGCATCTTCAACAAGAGCTGCGTCGAGTGCCACGGCGGGCTCAACTATCCGCCGTACTCCAACTACGGGACGGCCCTGAACCTCGCCGAGGACCAGTCCGGCCTGCTCGTGAATCCGCTCACGGCGCCGCACGCCGATGCCCTGGCCCGGGCCGCCAGCCTGACGGGACCGCTGTACACCCGCATCACGGCCGCGACGGAAGCCTGCCCGGGCGGCTTGATGCCGTGTGGCGGGCCCCCGCTGAGCCAGGCGGACATCGACACGATTCGCCGCTGGATCGTGGGTGGCAATCCCTCCACGTGGGGTGACCCGCACCTGACGACCATCGACGGCGTGCGCTACGACTTCCAGAGCGCGGGCGAGTTCGTGCTGCTGCGTGATCCGGGGATGGAGATCCAGGCGCGGCACATGCCCGTGCAGACCGAAGGGCCCGTGGGTCCGGACGCGCACACCGGGCTGACCTCGTGCGTGAGCATCATGACGGCGGTGGCGGTGCGCGTCGGCCAGAACCGCATCACGTACCACCTGAATCCCGAGTGGCGAGAGGGGCTGGAGCTGCGCGTCAATGGCAAGCCCGTGCAGCTCGGCACGGAGCTGCTGCTGCCCGGCGGTGGGCGCATCGTCCGGACGCCCTCGCAGGGTGGCATCCAGATCGAAGGCCCCGGTGGGACGCGCATCATCATCACCGTCGATTTCTGGGCGTACTATCAGGTCTATTACATGAACGTCAGCGTGCAGCAGGCGCGCGCCACGGAGGGCATCCTCGGTCCCATCGCCCTGGGCAACTGGCTGCCGACGCTCTCCGATGGGACGCAGCTGGGGCCTCGCCCGACGGACCCGTACCAGCGCTACATCCAGCTGTACGAGAAGTTCGAGGACTCCTGGCGGGTGACGAACGCCACGTCGCTGTTCGACTACCTGCCCGGGTTCTCCACCGACTCGTACACGATCAAGGAATGGCCGGAGTACAAGGCGGACGCGTGCAAGGTGAACAAGGCGCCCGTCGGGGTTCCGGTCAAGGACGCGCTGCCGTCGATTCCGATGGAGCAGGCCTTCGAGATCTGCCGGGCCGTCAGGAACCAGGACCGGCTCCTGCAGTGCGCGCAGGACGTGGCGGGGACGGGCGATCCGATCTTCGCCCACACGTTCGTGGAGTCCGAGACGATCGAAGCCAACAACGCGCCCGGCATTCCGGGGCTGGTGTTCCCGAGGGACATGGCCATTGCCTCCGCGACGATGTCCTTCCAGTGGGAGGGCACCTTCGACAAGGACCAGGACACCGTCCTCTACCGGCACTGCGTCTGGAGCGTGGATGAGGACTTCACCTTCCAGACGTGCGACTCGAAGCCGTCGCGCGAAACCGCCAGGACGGTGACGCTGGCGCCCGGCAGGGACTACCTCTGGAAGGTCATCGCCGAGGACGGGAAGGGTGCCAGCACCGAGAGCGTGACGTGGCGTGTGACGGCGAAGGAGTAGCCGCCAACGCCAGGCCTGAATGAGGAAGGGCCACCTCCGCGCACGCCGGGGGTGGCCCTTTCCGTCTCACCCGTCAGGTGGGGCTCAGGTCCCCACGCCCACGACCGGCGTCCCGAACGGGTCCGTGCTCGTGCGCCGCGGAGTGCCGGCGCGCTCGCTGCCGGGCAGCGAGGCCACGTGGATGAGGCCGGAGGCCATCAACCGGTGCACCGAGCGCGACGCCGCCAGCTCGCCCATGGCCGCCGTGCGCAGCGCCTGCCGGATGCTCCGGCTGCCCCGCAGCTTCGAATACAGGTACAGGTCATCCGCCGTCAGGTCCGGTGGGGTGGGGCGCGGAATCGGCTCGAAGACGAGCCGCCCGTCGAGCGCGAACAACTCATCGCTCAGCGCCAGCGTCAGCCGCACCTCCGCCTCGCGGTACAGCGCATGCGCCTCCGGCACGGGGCCTCGCTCCAGCACCTGCGCCGCCAGCGCCACCGCGTGGTCGTACTTCCCCGACTCCAGGAAGCGCTTCACCAGGTTGAGCAGCTCGGCCAGCTCCGCGGACTCGCCCAGCTTCGGGCCCTTGGGCCGCTGCGGCGCCAGGGCTCCACGTCGGTACAGGTGCAGTACCCAACGCGCGGCGAACAGCGGCCCCTCCCTCGTGTTCGCCAGCATCTCGCCCAGCGTGGCGCCGGCCGACGCCAGGTCCAGCAGCACGTCCTCCTCCTCGGAGAACGTCTCCACCGCGAACTCGCGGAACACGCGGAACGTGACGTCCTGCCGGGGGAAGATGTCGCGGAACACCGCCCACTCGCGCAGCCGCGACACCGCGTCCCGGTGCAGCGTGGACAAGGGCAGCTTCAGCCCCACCGCCCGGCCAATCGCCGGCAGCCCGGGCGTGAATTCCACCTCGCCCGACTCCCAGGCGTAGCAGTCGAACATCGCCTCGCGCGCCTTGTGCTCCATGGCCTCGATGAGCCGGGGCAGCTCCACGAAGCAGCGCTGCACCAGGAAGGTGCCGTAGGGCACGCCGGCCCCCTCGGCCGCCTCGAAGGCCGCCGCCGCCCGGGGCGCGTCCAGGATGCGGAGATTCACGAGCACCTGCGCCAGGTGCTCGCGCGGGTCATTCGAGCTCTCGCCCACCAGGAAGCCGTCCTTCACCTGGAAGCACCGGCGGACGGCACCGCGCTCCACCCGCAGCGTTCCGTCCACGCCGGCGCCCGTGAAGAGCGGTGGCATCACCATCTGCAGGCGATAGCTGGCGAGACTCCCGTTGAATGACTCCATGCCGGTGCGTCCTCCCGAGTGAAGCTCTCGAAGTGCCCGCGCGTGCTCGCAGGGGGGGCTACCAGGGTATCGTCCCACCCACCGTCCCCTCATTGCAAGTACCCGGATTTCCTGGGAATTTCCCGGCCCGGCGCAAAATTTCACGTAAGGGCGGTGTGGGTTTCGAGAAGGCGACGGAAGCTCCGCAGCCGCAACGGAAGGTTGCAGGGTCGCGGCGGGTATGCGAACCAGCCGCGTCCACCACCCGTCACTCGAGTCGGAATCGATATGCGGATTCTCTCAGGCGTCCAGTCGTCCGGAAAGCTGCACATCGGCAACTACTACGGCGCGATTCGCCAGTTCGTGCAGCTCCAGGACGAGGCCGAGTCGTACTACTTCATCGCGAACTACCACTCGCTCAACGAGGTGAGGGAGCCGAAGCGGGCTCTGGAGCTGACGCGCGACGCCGCGGTGTCCTATCTGGCGCTCGGGTTGGATCCGAAGAAGGCGGTGCTCTTCCGCCAGAGCGACGTGAGAGAGGTGCTCGAGCTGTACTGGCTGCTGGGCGTCGTCGCGCCGGTGGCCCACCTGGAGCGGGCGCACAGCTACAAGGACAAGGTGGCGCAGGGAAAGAGCCCGGACTTCGGTCTCTTCGCGTACCCGGTGCTGATGGCCGCCGACATCCTGCTCTACAGCGCGGACGCCGTCCCGGTGGGCAAGGACCAGATCCAGCACATCGAGTTCGCCCGCGACTGGGCGGTGAAGTTCAATGTGCAGTACGTGCCGGGGTACGACCCGGCCGACCCGGAGGGCAAGGAGCGGGGCCACGCGCCCGGCATCCTCAAGCTGCCCTCGGCGCGCATCCAGGCTTCCACCCAGACAGTGCCCGGCATCGACGGGCGGAAGATGTCCAAGTCGTATGGGAACACCATCGACCTGTTCGGGGACGAGAAGGAAATCAAGAAGCGCATCATGTCCATTAAGACGGACTCCACACCGGTGGAGGCGCCCAAGCCGGTGCCCAGGGCCGAGTCTGCTGGGGGCACGGAGCAGGCGGAGGGGGGCAAGGGCTCCGAGGTGCCGCTCTACGACCTCTTGAAGGTGATGCTGCCCGAGTCCGACTTCCGCGACGTGGACGCGTCTTGGAGGGCGGGCGGCAAGGGCTACGGCGACTACAAGAAGAAGCTCCTGGAGGCCTACCATGCGACCTTCGGCCCGGCCCGCCAGCGGTATGCCGAGCTGGCAGGCGACCCGGCCGAGCTGGAGCGAATCCTCCAGGACGGCGCCAACCGCGCCCGCGAGGAGGCGACCCGGCTGATGGACAAGGTCCGCCGCGCCGTGGGCATCCCCTGAGGTGGAGTGACTGAACGGGCTTTCACTGCCGATTGTTTGACCCACCAGAGGGGCACTGCTAAGGAGGTGTGTCCCCCCGACTCGCGCCTCAGGCCAAGGAAAGTCGGGCCTTTGCGCGATGACGAGCCGTCCCTCACACACCTTCGAAGGCAGCCCAAGGACCTCCGGTGAGTGAGGGCCGCCGCGCATCGGCCGAGGAGGGCCTCGGTGATGGGGAGTCGCCCCGCAGCCCGGGTGACGCCTTCCGCGTCGCGCTGCCCAACTTCGAGGGTCCGCTGGACCTGTTGCTCCATCTCATCAAGGAGCACCGGGTCGACATCTTCGACATCCCCCTGGCGCTGATCACCGAGAAGTACCTCCAGCACCTGGAGAAGATGCGGGAGATCAACCTGGACATCGCCGGTGAGTTCCTGGTGATGGCCTCCACGCTGGCCCACTTGAAGAGCCGCATGCTGCTGCCCCGGACGGACGTGGCGGCGGTGCAGGAGGGCGCGGAGGCGCTCGCGGCCATCGAGGAGGCGGGCGACCCGCGAGCGGAATTGGTGCGGCGGCTGTTGGAGTACCAGAAGTACAAGGACTCCGCCGAGCAGCTCGCGGCGCAGGACTTGCTCGGCCGCGACGTCTTCACCCGCAACGTGCCGGTGGAGGCGGTGCCCATCCCCGAGGAGGAGGTGGGCCTCCAGGAGTTCAGCGTCCTCAAGCTGATTGAAGCGCTGGACCGGGTGCTGGAGCGGTTGACGCCCAAGCTGCAGCACGAGGTGGTGCGCGAGCGGGTGACGCTCTCCGAGGCCATCCTCCGCATCATCGAGCGCCTGCGGCCCCACGGACAGGTCCTCTTCGAGAGCCTGTTCAACGAGCAGGAGACGCGGACGCGGCAGGAGGTGGTCGTCACCTTCCTGGCCATCCTCGAGATGGTAAAGCGGCGCCTCATCCGGGTGGTGCAGGACGAGCCGCTCGGTCCCATCCTGCTCCTGCCCAACGGGGACGCGCTGGAGAAGCTGGCCCCCACGGAGGTCGACGACAGTGACTATCGGTAGCAACGGCCCCGAGGACGAGACGCCCGCCCATGGCACGCCCGGAGGCCCCGGCCCGTTCTCCGAGGACGAGATCGCCGCCGTCACCGGCCCCGGCCCGGCGGATGACCTCGACGAAGTGGAAGCCGTCGCGATTGAAGAGGACTCGGACGACACCGTTCCGGACCTCGAGACGTCCTTCGAGAAGCTCATCACCAAGAGCCGGAAGCTGTCGGCGGATCGCATCCGCACCGTCATCGAGAGCGTGCTCTTCGTGGCGGAGCGGCCGCTGTCGGTGGACGAGCTGTTCATGGCCACCGGCATCGACCGGGCGCTCATCGCCGAGGCGATCAACCAGCTCTCCGGCATTCACCGTGACGGAATCAGCGGGATTGTCCTGTATGAGGTGGCCGGGGGGTGGCAGTTCCGGACGGACCCGCACTCGGGCGAGTACGTGCGGCGCTATCTGCGGGTGAAGCCGCAGCGACTGACGCGCGCGGCGGTGGAGACGCTGGCCATCATCGCGTACCGGCAGCCGGTGACGCGGCCGGAGATTGAAGACATCCGCGGCGTGGACTGCGGCGCGGTCCTCAAGGCACTGATGGACCGCAAGCTGGTGAAGATATTGGGCAAGCGCGAAGAGGTGGGGCGTCCCATCCTCTACGGCACCTCGCGTGAGTTCCTGGAGTTCTTCGCCCTGAAGGACCTCTCGGCCCTGCCGACGCTTCGTGAGTTCCACGAGCTGACGCAGGAGCACCGGGAGATCGTGGAGAAGGAGACGCAGCCGGCGCCGGCTGCGGCGGGGACCGTGGACACGTTGGCGGACCCCGGTTTTACGAAGCGGATGGAGAAGAGCGCGGCGGCGAGTGAGGCCGCGCTGGAGGAGCTGGAGGAGGCCATGGAGGCCGCGGACCGGACACAAAAGGTCAGCTCCAGCGTCCTGGACACGCCCCCGAAGCCCGTGATGGGCGAAGAGGGGCCCAAGCCCGAGTAACGGGCAATGACGGAAGAAGGCATAGATGGCTGCCGAACGATTGCAGAAGTATCTGGCCCGCGCGGGAGTGGCTTCGCGCCGGCACGCAGAAGAGCTCATCACCGCGGGTCGTGTGACGGTGAACAACGAGACGGTGACGGAGCTGGGCAGCCGGGTGGAACCGGGCACGGACCTGGTCGCGGTGGACGGGACGCTGGTGAGTCCGCCGGATGAGTCCTCGTACTACCTGCTCTACAAGCCGATTGGCGTCGTGACGACGCTGTCGGATCCGCAGGGCCGGCCCACGGTGGCCAACTACATCGAGGAGACGGGCAAGCGGCTGTTCCCGGTGGGACGGCTGGACTACGACGCCGAGGGCGCGCTGCTGTTCACGAACGATGGGGCGCTCGCGCACAAGCTGACGCACCCCAGCTTCCAGGTGCCGCGCATGTACCTGGCGAAGGTGAAGGGCGCGCCGGACGCGGCCACGCTGGACAAGCTGCGCGGTGGTGTGCGGCTGGAAGACGGCATGGCCACGCCGCTGTCGGTGGACGTGTTCGAGGCGGCCGAGCGGAACACGTGGCTGAAGATTGTCGTGGCCGAAGGACGGCCGCACCTCATCAAGCGCCTGTGCGCGGCGGTGGGCCACCCGGTGGTGCGCCTGTTCCGTCCGGCGTACGCGGGCATCGGCGTGGAGGGCATGCGCCCGGGTGAGCTGCGCTCGCTGAAGAAGGGCGAGGTGGAGCAGCTGAACGCGGTGTCCGACGGTCGGGCTCAGCCCGCCGCCGTGGAGCTGAAGCTGCCTCCGCGCCGGCACGGGCGCGCGGCGCCGGGCTTCGAAGGGGACGAGGAAGAGCTGTCGATGGACGACGAGTCGCCCGCGCCTCGCAAGGCGGCGCCCGGGATGGCGCGCACGGCGGCCAGGGCTGCTCGTGCGATGGATTCGCGTCCCGAGAAGCGTGAGCGGAAGCCGGCGGCCGGTGGTGGCGCGGGCCTGGCTCGCTTCGGCCGTGGGCGCGGTGCGGAAGAGGGCGCGGGTCGTCCCGTGCGCAAGACGTGGGGCGGCGACGAGGGCGCGCCCCGGAGCCGTGGCGCGGGTGGTGAGGACAAGCCGCGTGGCCGTGGCTTCGGTGCCGGGCGTCCGGAGCGTGGCGCCGGTGGTGAGGACAAGTCGCGTGGCCGTGGCTACGCGGCCAGGGGCGCGGGTGGTGAGGACCGTCCGCGTGGCAAGAGCTTCGGTGCCGGCGGCGAGGACCGTCCGCGTGGCAGGAGCTTCGGTGCCGGCGGCGAGGACCGTCCGCGTGGCAGGAGCTTTGGTGCCGGCGGCGAGGACCGTCCGCGTGGCAAGAGCTTCGGCGCGGGTGGCGCGGACCGGCCGCGTGGCAAGAGCTTCGGCGCGGGTGGTGAAGACCGTCCGCGTGGCAAGAGCTTCGGCGCGGGTGGTGAAGACCGGCCGCGTGGCAAGAGCTTCGGTGCGGCTGGTGCGGACCGGCCGGCGCGCAAGGAGTGGGGCGCGGGTGGTGGCGAGGGCGGCGCGGGCCGTCCGGCTCGCAAGGAGTGGAGCGGCGGCGAGGAGGGCGGCTCGGCTCGTCCGGCGCGCAAGGCGTGGGGCGGCGAAGAGGGCGGCTCGGCTCGTCCGGTACGCAAGGCGTGGGGTGGCGAAGAGGGTGGCTCGGCTCGTCCGGCTCGTAAGGAGTCGAGCGGCGGCGAGGAGGGCGGCGCGGCTCGTCCGGTGCGCAAGACGTGGGGCGCCGGTGGTGACGAGGCTGGCGCGGCTCGTCCGGCGCGCAAGGCGTGGGGCGGCAGCGACGAGGGCCGTGCCCCCCGTGGCGCGGGCCGTCCGGAGCGCAAGGAGTGGTCTGGCGGCGGCGACGAGGGCAGAGCGCCCCGGAGCCGTCCCGAGGGTGGTGCGCGTAGCTTCGGTGGAGCAGGCCGTCCGGAGCGCGCCGGTGGTGCGCGTAGCTTCGGTGGCGCGGGCCGTCCCGAGCGTGGCGCTGGTGGTGCGCGTAGCTTCGGTGGCGCGGGTCGTCCCGAGCGCGCGGGTGGTGCACGTAGCTTCGGTGGTGCCGGCCGTCCCGAGCGCGCCGGTGGTGCGCGCAGCTTCGGTGGCGCGGGTCGTCCGGAGCGTGGCGCGGGTGGTGAGGACAGGCCTCGTGCTCGTGGCTACGGCGTCGGCGGCGCGGGTCGTCCGGAGCGTGGCGCTGGTGGCGAGGACCGGCCGCGTGGCCGGAGCTTCGGCGCTGGTGGCGCAGCCCGTCCTGCGCGCAAGGCGTGGGGCGGCAGCGACGAAGGCCGTGCCCCTCGTGGCGCGGGGCGTCCGGAGCGCCGGGAGTCCGGTCCCCGTGGAGCAGGCGCGGGCCGTCCGGAGCGCAAGGAGTGGTCGCCGCGAGGCGCCGAGGGTGGTGCGCCTCGGGGCAGGGGTGGCGCGGGTGCTCGGGGGGCAGGCAGCCGTCCCGAGCGCAAGGAGTGGAGCCCGACCGACTCGCGCGGCAATCCCAATGAGCGCGTAGTCCGTGCCGGCCGCCGTGGCCCCTCCGACGAGAGGGGAGGCGGCGAGAAGTCCGGCGGCTTCCAGGACTGGAGCAAGAAGAAGGAGCGGTCCGGGAAGCCTGGCTGGAGCAGCAGTGGAGGCCCCCGAGGGGGCGGGGCAGGCCGACCCCCTCCGAAGGGTGGTCCCCGCCGTCCCCGCTGAGAACCTGCGCGGTGGTATAACGGGCGCCGACTCTTCCACCGTTTCCCGCAGCGGAGACCGATGCGAACCGGCGCGCGCCCCTTCATCCTCGTCCTGGCACTGGTCCTCGGCTGCAACGGCAGCCGGGACCAGCTGCTCGCCGACCTCCAGAGTCCCCGCCCGGAGGTCCGTGCCCTCGCCGTGAAGAAGCTGGCGGGGCAGGGCAACGCGGACGACCTCGTCCTGTTCACCCGGGCGGCCAAGGACCTGGCCGCCATCGTCCGGGCCGAGGCCGCCGTGGCGCTCGGGGAGAGCCAGGACCCCCGCGTGGTGGACCTGCTCGGCGAGCTGCTTGAGGACGCGGACGAGGACGTCCAGGGGCGCGCCGCCATGGCGCTCTCCAAGGTCAAGAACGACAAGGCCAAGGCGTACCTCACGCTCCAGTACGGCCGCCGCGGCCGCGCTACGCGTCAGGTCATCGTCCAGGCCCTCAAGAACGCCAACGTCCCCGACGCCATGGCGGAGGTCGTCTCCGCCGAGGCCAAGGCCCAGTGGGACCGCAACCTCCTCGCCTTCACCGAGGGCGTGCTCCCGGAGCGCGTGGGCGCCGCGGAGGAGCTGGGCAAGAGTGGGCGCCCGGAGGCCGTGAGCCGGCTGCTCCCCCTCGTGCGAGACAGCCAGGTCATCCTCGCCGCCGCGGCGGTGCGGGGCCTGGGCGACGCTGGGGACAGGCAGGCGGTGGGGCCCATCGCCCTGCTGCTGGACGAGAGCTTCCCCGAGCTGCGCGAGTCCGCCATCACCGCGCTGATGAAGCTGCAGGACCCGGCCGTCGCGCAGCGGCTCCAGGCGGTGGCGGTGGAGAAGAGCGCGGTGAGTCCGCTGGCGCTCGACGCCATCCTCGCCTTCCCGCGCGCGCCGGAGACGAGCGCCGCGCTGTGCGCCATCGTCCTCGACGGCGCTCCCTCCGAGGCGCTGGACGCCGGCAGGAGCATGCGAGATCGCGGTGGCTGCCCGGTGGACCCGATTGGCGAGCGACTGGCCCGCCCGGCCACGGCCGCCAGCGGGCTCCAGGCGGTCATCGGACTGGGCCCCACGGCGCAGCCGCTGCTGGCCAAGGTGACGCCGTGGCTCAACCAGCCGGACACCTCGCTGCGAAACCTCGCGGTGGAGGCCGTGGCGGCGGTGGGCGATGCGTCCTCCGTCCCCGCGTTGCAGAAGCTGTACGAGCAGGAGGTGAAGGGGCTGGAGGCGCTGCGCGCCGACTGGGTGACGCAGCCGCTGCCGGAGCGCTACGGCCCGGGCTTCGACCCGGCCACCTCGCCCTCCGAGCCGCATGCCCACGGCGCCGCGGCCGACGCGGATCGGACCGCCAAGCACGCGACGCTCTTCGAGCGCGTGAAGGCGCTCAACGCCGCCCGCGCGAAGGAGGCGGGACAGTCGGTGGTGCAGCACCGCGTGCCCACCGAGCTGTACGACGACGTGGAGGCGGAGCGCCTGGTGCCGCTGGCCACGGTGCTGCGCGCGCTGGGCACGCTGAAGGCCCCGGGAGCGCTGGAACTGCTCAAGGGCTACAGCCAGGATGCGAGCACTCCCCTGCGAGTGGCCTCGCTGGTCGGGCTGGCGCGGCTGGGGCCCGAGGGCGTGGAGGTGGCGAAGGCGGGGCTGCTCGAGCCCGAGCGAGACCTGCAGAAGACGCTGGCCCAGGCGCTCGCGGAGTCGGGCGAGGCCGGCCAGGCGGCGCTGATGGAGCTGCTGCCGAAGATGGGCAGCGAGAAGCTGCTGGTGCTGGACGCGCTCACGCGGGGCTCGGGCGTACCGGTGGCCTCGGCGTCGGCGGCCCTGCAGACGGTGGTGCGCGAGGGCGGCCCGGAGGCGGCGCTCGCGGCGGAATTGCTCGGACGGATGCAGGCGAAGGACGCGGTGCCCACGCTCATCAAGGCGCTGGACGAGCCGAACAGCGTGGCGCGGCGGGACGTGCTGCTGGCGCTCGGGGCCATCGGTGACGCGCAGGCGGCCGAGGTGGTGGCGAGGGACTTGTTCCACGACCTGCCGGAGATTCGCGCCGCCGCGGCCTCGGCCCTGAAGAAGATTGGCACCCCCGCGCAGGCCGACTCGCTGGCCGCGCTCAAGGGGGACTACTTCCGCTCCGTCCGCGAGTCCGCGGGCGCGGCGCTGACGAAGGACGGCACCGCCGCCGGGGGGGCGCGTTAATGGAGCTGCGCAAGCTCAAGGACAAGGCCACCGAAGCCTTCACCAAGGGCCGCTTCTCCAAAGCCGCGGAGCTGTACGAGGAGTACTGCCGGGCCGACCCGAAGGACCTCCAGTCGCGCCTGCGCACGGGGGACGCCTGGGCCAAGGCCGGTCAGCGAGACCGCGCCATCTCCGCGTACCAGTCCGCCGCCGAGGGCTTCGCCAAGGAGGGCTTCCTCCCGCGCGCCATCGCCGCGAGCAAGCTGATCCTCGAGCTGGACCCGGCGCATCGCGGTGTGCAGCAGATGCTCGCGGACTTGTACGCGCGCCGGGGGACGCCGGCCGGAGCGAGGGCCCGTGGCCCCATGGGCAGCATGCTGTCCGAGGCGCCGGTTCCGACGCCCGCGCCCGTCACGACGTCCCGACTGCCCGCCGAGGTACGGGCGGCGGTGGCGGAGATCGACCTGGATGTGGACGTGGACGCTTCTCCGGAGACGGGGGCGCAGTCCGGCTCGGAGGAGGTGGTCCTCCACTCCGTGAGCGTGGGGCTGTCGGATGACGCCGGGGAGGCGCACGCCGAAGGGGAGGTTGACGACGAGCCCATCCTGATGGGCGAGCCGGTGGAAGAAGCCGGGCCCGTCGTGAGCGCGGCTCCGTCCTCCGAGCCCGCGAGCGTGCCTGTTCCGGTGGCCGCGCAGCCCTCTGTTGCCGCGCCCACGCAGGGCGGTGCCCCGACCGCGACGAGTGCGCCTGCGCCGACGACGGTCGCTGCCCAGCCGAAGGACAGTGTGCCTGCCGCGGCGAGCACGCCTGCTCAGCCCGCTGTCGCTGCCCGTCCCGCGCCGTCGTCACTGCCTCCGGGTCTGGCGCCGCGCGCATCCCAGCGCATGGCCGTTCCAGCCGCGCTCCAGTCCCCGCCGCCACCGAGCAATACCCCCGTGGAATCGGCGCCGCCCGTGCGGACTCCCAGTGGGAAGTGGCAGGCCCTCTCGTCGCCCATCGGCGACTCGAATGCAGCATCACCCACCGTGAGCCCCACGGAGCCCGCTCCCACGAGCGGCTCCTCCGCGCCTCCGGGCCTGCGCCCGCGCCGTGCCGAGCCGCAGGCTCCCGCCGGAGCCACCGCGCTTCCGCTCCGCGAGCTGTCACCGGAGCTCGGCGTGTCGCTCCGAGCAGCGGGCGGGCCCTCGACCTTCACGGAGCTGGAGCTGGAGGGCGACTCGCTGCTGCACGCGGTGGAGCTCGCCGCGCAGGCCGGGCTGAGCCAGCGCGCCGCCATGGCCATCCCCTCGAGCCCGGAAGAGGAAGAGGTCTACAGCCTCACCGATGAGGTCGGCGCCGACGGACGCTCGCTGAGCGACCTCCCCACCGTGCCGCTGTTCTCGGACCTTCCCCGCGACGCCTTCATCGAGCTCTTCGAGCGCTGCCCGCTGCGCCGCTTCGGTCCGGGCGAGCGCATCATCGAGCAGGGCACCCACGGCGACGCCTTCTACGTCATCTGCGAGGGCACCGTGCGTGTCTTCCGGATGGAGGACGGCCAGCGGCAGGACCTCGCCACGCTGGAGGGCGGTGCCTGCTTCGGTGAGATGGCGCTCCTGTCCGGCGCGGCGCGCACCGCCTCGGTCGAGGGTGCGTCCGAGGACACGCAGCTCCTGGAGATCTCCGCGCCGGTGCTCGCCGAGCTGTCACGCAGCTACCCGCTGGTGGCGCAGGCGCTGAAGAAGTTCTGCCGGCAGCGGCTGCTGACCAACGTGATGAACACCTCCGCGCTGTTCCGGCCCTTCAACCGGAAGGACCGGCGCACGCTGGTGGAGCGCTTCCGCGCGCGCGACGTCGAGCGCGACGAGGTCATCATCCGCGACGGAGACCAGACGGACGGCCTCTACGTGGTGCTGTCCGGCGAGGTGGAGGTCAGCAAGGACGGCCACCTGCTGACGCGGCTGAAGGAGGGCGAGCTCTTCGGAGAAATCTCCCTCCTGCAGAAGACGCCCGCCACCGCGACGGTGACGGCCGCGCGTCACACCACGCTGCTGCGGCTGCCGCGCGCGGACTTCGATGCGCTCATCTCCAGCCACCCGCAGATCCTGGTGCTCGTCTCCGAGCTGAGCGACGAGCGTCTGATGCGCACCCGGCGCGTGCTGGGCGACGTCTCCTCCACCGGCCAGGCACCGGAAGAGGTCGACGAGGAGCTCATCCTGGTGTGAGGCGCGCGCTCAGCGCACCTTCGCCAGGTAGTCGTCGCGAGTCACCAGCCCCCGCGTCTCCAGCAGCTCCAGCATCGCCCGCAGCGAGCGGGCCTGCTGGGCCACCATGCGCTCCAAGGTGGACACCTGCTGGGACAAGTCCTCCACCCGCTGGAGCAGCTCGCTCTCCCGGGGGCTGGGGTGCGCGGACATGCGCGCCATCACCGGGGCGGTGTCCGACTCCGAGGGCGGGGCCAGCTCGAAGGTGGGCTCGTCCATACCGAACGTCAGCGGTGTCGCCGTGGGGGACGTGACTTCATGGTGGTAGTTGCGGCGGATGGCGCGCTCGATGGACGACGCGGCCGCCACGACGACCTGGATGCGCTGGCCGGTGTGGAAGGCCAGCTCCTGGAGCGACTCCACGTTGGTGGGGTCCGCCGTGGCCACGGTGAGCAGCTTGTTGGCCGGGTCCGCGGCGGTGGGGAAGACGGTGTACCGCTCGGCGATGTCCACCCGCAGCGCCTGCAGGGCCACGGGCGACGGGTTGAAGGTCTCCAGGTCCACTGTGGGAATGGCGAGCTGCCGCGACAGCGCGTGGACCATGGAGCTCTCGTCCACGAAGCCCATCTGCACCAGGGTGAGCCCCAGCCGGCCGCCCCACTTGCGTTGTTCGGCGAGCGCGGAGCGCAATTGCGTCTCCGAGAGCAGTCCGGCGTCCATCAGGATTTCCCCGAGCCGGCGCTTGCGGCCAGGGAAGGAAACAGGGGGCGGGGTAGGCGAGGAACTCACGGCGGGGGAGCATACCAGCGGACGGTTGCAGGATGCCCCAAAGGGAGGGGTACGGCCGGGTAGGAGCATGAAGGCGCAAATTGGGATACAACTGCGGGTGAATGACTCGAAGCGTCCTTCCATTCCTCGTGCTGGCGCTCACCGCCGGCTGTGCGTCGCAGCGGCTGGCCGGCGCGGACCTGGATCGCGTCCGGCGGCCCGCCTTCATCTCCCGCATCGAGGACGGTGCGGGGCCCAAGAGCGTCGTGTTCCGTGACGACTCCGCGTACGGCGACAAGCTCAAGAAGCTGGAGCCGGTGGAGGCCGACCGGCGGCTGACGGTGAAGCTGCAGCAGGCCGTGACGCGCTTCGAGATTTCCGAGCGCTTGCGCGTCAACACGCTGACGCAGCTCCCCCGCGAGTACCCGTGGACGCGCGTGGTGGACCCGGCGCGCGTGGCATCGGTGCTGGAGAGCTTCCTCGTGGAGGAGGTCCCCGCCAACGCGCCGGACTACGACCTGGTGACGCCGCTGGGCGCGGACACCATCGTCGAGTTCGTCGTCCAGGAGTACGGCATGCGCAGCAAGGGCGGCCACGCGGGCGCGTACGTGCGCGGCTACGGGCGCATGTTCACCCTGGATGGGCGCTCGGAGGTGTGGCGCCGCCCGTTCGCGGTGGACCAGGTGGCCTCGGGCGACGCGCACCTGGACCCGTTCAAGGTGGGCAAGAATCCGGACCTGTTCCGCCAGGCGCTGTCGACGATGCTGGACGACGTGGCCGTCGTCTTCGTGAAGGACCTCACGCCGAGGGACAGGCGCGGCGGCCCACCGGTGGCGGACCCGCCGGGCTCGGCCTCTCCGGACACCGTCCCCGGCACCGCCGGCCAGCCCCCGCCCGAGCCGCCGAAGCCGCACGAGAAGGAACTGCCCGCGGGCGAGCTGCCGGACCCGGACCCGGAATAGGCGGGCTCAGAACAGCGCGTGCTCCGCGAGGAGCACCGCCAGCCCCACGACGAAGCTGAGCAGGGTGACGGGCAGCCCGATGCGCAGGTAGCCGAGGAAGGTCATGTTCACCTTCCCGCGCGCGGCCTCGAAGACGATGAGGTTGGCCACGCTGCCGATGAGGGTGAGGTTGCCCGCGAGCGTGGAGCCCAGCGCCAGTACGTGCCACCCCAGCTCCACATTCTGCAGCGTGGGCACCCACGTGCGCGCGAGCATGACGAAGGGCACGTTGCTGAAGAGGTTGGACGCCACGAGCGTCAGCCCGGCGAAACCGAGCGTCTCGCGCCAGGGCGGGCCGGCCATGAGGGGGGCGAAGAGCTCGCGGATGTCCTCGGCCCAGCCGTGCTTGTTCACGCCGTAGACCACGACGAAGAGGCTGGCGAAGAAGAGCAGCAGCACCCAGTCCACGCGCTCCAGCGCCTCGCGCGGCTCGCGGCGGGACAGGGCCATGACCAGGGCGGCGCCGGCCAGGGCGCTCCAGCTCATGGGCAGGCCGGCGAAGAAGGCCGCCACCACGCCCGCGAGCACGATGAGCGTGAGCCACAGGAGCCCGCGGTCCACGGGAGGCGGAGGCGGTTGCGGGTCGAAGCGCTTCGAGGGCAGGTCGTACCGGAAGAGGTAGACGAGCGCGCCGGTGACGATGGCGGTGGAGAGCAGGGCGGGCAGGGCCATGTACGCGGCGAAGCTGGCGTAGGACAGGCCGGAGGCGCCCTGGATGAGCATGTTCTGCGGGTTGCCGGTGAAGGTCGCCACCGAGCCGCTGTTGCTGCCCATGCACACGGCGAGCAGGTAGGGCGCGGGCGGCAGCTTCGCGTCCTCCACCGTGACGAGCACCAGCGGCGTGAGCATCAGGCACACGGTGTCGTTGACGAGGAACGCGGACAGCACCGCGGAGATGAACGTCACGGCCACCAACAGCAGCCGTGGCGTGTGCGCCTTGCGCACGGCCCACGCACCGGCGGTACGGAAGAAGGCCGCCTGCGACAGGTAGGCCGCCAGCAGCATCATCCCCAGGAGCAGGATGATGGTGTCCCCGTCGATGGCGTGCCGGGCGGGGTTGTCGCTGTGCCCGAAGACCTCGGCGGGCGTGACGACGCCAAGCACCACCATGAGCACGGCGCCCAGCAGCGCGCCGCCGGGCCGGTCCAGCTTCAGGAACGGAAGGCGCGCGCCGGCGATGAAAACGTAGGTGAACAGGAAGATGGCGAGTGCCACGGGCGCGGCACCCTAGCCGAGAGTGAGCGGACACGCCGCAAGCGCGTTGTCCGCCCCGGTGTACGCCTGTACAGTGCCCGACCCATGAAGCCTGAGAAGGAAACCGACGCCTTCGGCGGGCCCCGACGCACTCCCTGGAATGCGCCTCGCGGGCTGGACGCCGTCCTCCAGGGATGGCGCTCGGACCGGCAGCTCTGGCCCTCCTTCGTGCTCGACGAGGCCACGCCCGCCAGGGCCGGCACCTTCTCGCCCGTGCCCGAGGACGTCGCCCCCCAGGTCCGCGAGGCCCTGCGCCAGCGCGGAATCGAGCAGCTCTTCTCCCACCAGGCCGAGGCCTACCGCCTGGCCCGTGCGGGGCAGAGTCTGGTCATCGCCACGCCCACCGCCTCCGGCAAGAGCCTTTGCTACAACCTGCCGCTGCTGGACCGCTTCGCCCGCGAGCCGCAGGCGCGCGCCCTGTACCTGTTCCCCACCAAGGCACTCTCACGCGACCAGGAGGAAGCCCTCCGCGCGCTGATGCGCGAGGCGGGCCTGTCCCACGGCGCGATTACCTTCGACGGGGACACTCCGGCCGATGCACGCCGGGCCGCACGTGAGCGCAGCGGCGTGCTGCTCACCAACCCGGACATGCTGCACACCGGCATCCTCCCGCACCACGCGAGCTGGGCGCGCCTGTTCTCCAACCTCCGCTACGTCGTCATCGACGAGCTGCACACGTACCGCGGAGTCTTCGGCTCGCACCTCGCCAACGTGCTGCGCCGCCTGCAGCGCGTGGCGCGCTTCCACGGTGCGGACCCGGTGTTCATCGCCGCGTCGGCCACCATCGGCAACCCACAGGCGCATGCGCGGCGGATGCTCGGGCGTGACGTAGCGCTGGTGTCCGAGAGCGGAGCCCCCACCGGCGAGCGCCGCGTCATGGTCTTCAACCCGCCCGTGGTGAACGCGGAATTGGGCATCCGCGCCAGCTACCTGAAGACGGCGGTGCGCCTGACAGCGGACCTGGTGCGCGCGGGCGTGTCCACGCTGCTGTTCGGCCAGTCGCGCAACAACATCGAGGTGATGCTCAAGTACCTCCGCGACCGCTTCGTCGAGGAGAAGCTGGACCCGTCGCTCATCCAGGGCTACCGCGGCGGCTACCTGCCGGGCACGCGCCGCGCCACGGAAGCAGCGCTGCGTGCGGGCGAGGTTCGCTGCGTGGTGGCCACCAACGCGCTGGAATTGGGCATCGACATCGGCTCGCTGGACGCGGTGGTGTGCGCGGGCTACCCGGGCTCGGTGGCCGCGCTGATGCAGCGCTTCGGCCGGGCAGGGCGGCGCGGCGCGGGAAGCCTGGCGCTCCTGGTGACGTCGAGCGCCCCGCTGGACCAGTACATGGCGTCGGACCCGCGCTTCCTCATCGGCGCGCCCGTGGAGCACGCGCGCATCGACCCGGACAACGTGGAGATTCTCGTCCAGCACCTCAAGTGCGCCTCGTTCGAGCTGCCCTTCGAAGAGGGTGAGCCCTTCGGAGACGTGCCGCCCGAGTCGACGGCGGAGGCGCTCGGCTTCCTCGCGCAGCACGAGGTGGTGCACCCCACCGTGGGCGAAGCGGGCAAGCGCGTGTTCCACTGGTCCACGGATGCGTACCCGGCCAACCACGTGTCGCTGCGCAGCGTGGGCTGGGACAACGTCGTCATCATCGAGCGCGGCACGGACCGGACGCTGGCGGAGATGGACTTCCGCTCGGCGCACACGATGCTGCACGAGCAGGCCATCTACCAGCACGAGGGCGAGCAGTACCAGGTCGAGCAGTTCGACTACGAGAACCACAAGGCCTACGTGCGCAAGGTGGCGCCGGACTACTTCACCGATGCGATGACGTACGTGCGCGTGCACGTCATCCAGGAGGACCAGGCCGCGCCGATGGGACCGGACCTCCACGCGGGCATGGGCGAGGTCAGCGTCATCGAGAAGGTCGTGGGCTACAAGAAGATCAAGTACCACACGCACGAGAACGTGGGTTACGGCGACGTGGCCCTGCCGGAGATGCAGATGCACACCACGTCGCTCTGGCTGACGGTGCCGGAGTCCGTGGTGCGCTCGATGCGCGCGCCCCGGCCCTCGGTCATCGACGCGCTGCGCGGAGTGACGAATGCGCTGCGCACGGTGGCGTGCGTGGGGTTGATGATCGACCCGAGGGACGTGGGCAAGACGCTCGGCAGCCGCGACGATGCGGAGGGCCCGCCGCGCAAGGATGGCGGCGTGGGCTTCGACCCGACCATCTTCCTCTACGACAACATGCCCGGCGGCGTGGGGCTGGCCGCGCGGCTCTATGACCAGCGCGACGAATTGCTGCTGCGCGCACGCAGGCTGCTGGAGTCGTGCCCTTGCGAGGAGGGTTGTCCCGCGTGCATCGGTCCGGCCGCGGGGGCGACGCCCGGGAATGCACCGGTGGAGCCGTTCTCCCGCAAGCGGCTGGGGCTCGACGTCCTGTCGGCGCTCGGCGTCGCGGGGATGCAGTAGGCGGAGGGCCGGCCCATGGACCTCAAGAGCAAGCTGGCTCGGTTGAATGGCGTGGGCCCCGGTGGCAGGGCTCCGGCGAAGCCTTCAGCCAATATTGCCGCTGAGGGACAGGCGCCAGCCGCGCCCCCGGCTCCGGCGGAGCCGCGCGAGGAGGCGAGTCCGACGGCCCTCACCGCGAAGCCGGACCTCGTCTCCACGGCGAGCGTGCCCCGCTGGAACGCGGGCTCTGCTGCACCTGTCGCACCTATCGCCGCACCGCATGCGGAGGGCGCCACCGGCGCCGAGCCCTCGCGTCCGCAGGACCCACGCATCGCCTCCCTGCGCCAGTTGCTCGCGGACTGGTCGCAGCGGCAGGAGACCTCCTCCGCGCGCCGGGCCCAGGCTCCTGCACCGCCGCCTCCCGGCCCGCTGCCCGTGGAGTCGCGCTCGACGACGTTCGGCACCGTGCATGTCTCCGACCGCCTCCTGTCCCCCGAGCATCACCACGGCAGCGCACCCCTCGCGGGAGCCCTGGACGTGGAGGGCGAGCTCGTCGCCAGCCTTGCGCTGCAGGCGGAGCTCGCGGGCGTGGACTTCCAGCGGATGCTCTTCCTGGACACGGAGACGACAGGCCTCGCGGGCGGCACGGGCACGGTGCCCTTCCTCGTGGGCCTCGCCTGGTTCGAGGGCCGCTCCCTGCGCGTGCACCAGCTCTTCCTGCGACGGCTCGGAGAAGAGTCCCCCATGCTCCGCGTGCTTGCGGACCGCATGGCGCAGTCGTCCTGCCTGGTGACGTTCAACGGCAAGAGCTTCGACTGGCCACTGCTCCGCACGCGCTTCGTGCTCAATCGCGTGCCCACGCCCGCTGAGTTGCCCCACCTGGACCTGCTGCACTGCGCCCGCCGCGTCTTCAAGCACCGGGGCTCCGGCGCGCGGCTGGTGCACATGGAAGAGACCGTCCTCGGGCACCGCCGCATCGGCGACGTGGATGGCGCGCTCATCCCCGACCTGTACTTCCGCTTCCTGCGGGGAGGGGACGGCTCCGCGCTGACGCCCGTGCTGGAGCACAACGTCAACGACCTGCTGCTCCTGGCCGCGCTCCTCGGCGAGCTGGTGCGGCGCTTTCGCGCGGGTGGCACGGGCGCCTCGGTGCCCGCGAGCGAGGATCCGCGAGACCTGCTGGGCTTCGCCGGTGTAGCCCTCCGCGCTCGCGACTATGCACGGGCGCAGGCCTTCGCCCGGGCGGCGGCCGCGGGGGACAAGGGAGCGGTGGGCGTCGAGGCCCTGGCCCTGGCCTCCCGCCTGTCCCGCAAGGCGGGCGACCCGGCCGCCGCGGCCACGCACTTGCACCAGGCGCTCCACGCCGCCCGGGGCTTCCAGGCGGCGAGCCTCCACCTGGAGCTGACCAAGCTCTACGAGCATGCCCTCAAGGACCTGCCGCGAGCCCTGCAGCATGCGAGGCTCTCCGCCGCGGCCGAGCTGCCCGAGGACCACCAGCGCCGCGTCGCGCGCCTGGAGGCACGGCTGGCCCGCCTGGCCCGGGCCTACCCGCTGGACCTCTCCGCGCGGCCTCAGCGCTCCGACTCGTGAGCGGAGCGCCGGGGCCGATACAGGACGCCTACCGGAGCGCCGCGTCCACCTCCGGCGCGGCGCGCTCCCGGAGGCTGGCGTCCAGCCGCTCCTCGTCGGCGGACGTGAGCGCGCGGTACGCGGTGGGGAACGCCAGCTCCAGGTCCACCCGCACGTCCAGCACCACCTCGTCGAGCACCGCCGCCCGCGAGTCCCGGCCGCACTTGGACACCGCGCTCGCGATGCGCGCGGGGTTGATTAGCCGCTCCGCCCAGGCCCGCAGCTCCTCCGGCGACAGCCGCTGCCCCGCGTCCCAGGCGGCGCTCTCGTCGAAGCGTGCCTCGTCGAACTCCTCGATCTTCCGCTTCCAGGCCATGCGCTGGCCCGGCGCCGCGCGCGCGTCCGCCTTGATGACCAGGCCCTCGGCCACGTTGCCCGCGAGCGGCGGAAGGCCGAGCAGGGCAGGGACTCGCGTCGTGGCACGCGTCGGGACGGTGCCCATCTCGGAGCGAGGCCCACGCCGCACCACCGGCGGCGTCAGCAGCCGCGCCTCGCGGGCCAGCGCCTCCACCTCGTGATGGGCCAGCAACACGCCTTCGTCCTCTTCCGAGCCGGCCACGAGCACGTCGAAAACCGCCCACCGCAGGTCCGGCGCATACCAGATGCCGGTCTGCACGGGCGCCATCCCGGGCACCGCGGGCACGTCCGGGTGCGGGTACCGGCCGCCGAAGAGCTCCCCGTACAGGTACACGTCGCGTCCCTCGCCGCCCACGGCGCGGGCCACCCGCAGGGCGCTGTCGGTCAGCTCCGCGCGCAGGAGCTGCCAGCCGAAGAACGCCTCATCGTCGGCCAGCCAGGCCTTCCGCTTGCCGAACCGGACCGCTCCCTCGCGCACGCCGCGGACACCCACAACGAGCTGCGCGCCATGGAGCTTCTCCAGCGCGACCCAGATGCCCCCCGGGCCGGCGCGGTCCTTCACCTCACGGGAAGCGGGCATCTTCAGGAAGGGACGGAAGCGCATGGCACCCTCGGAGCGGCCGGCACCGGGAGGGTGCCGCGCGAGCCCTCCGGACGTGCGTCTCCTGTCCTGGCTGACTCCCTCCGCCAGTGCGGGCGCGGGTGTCCGGCATTCCTCCTTCGCCGGAATCGAACAGAACCCGGGGAAGGGACGCTCGCTCCATTGTCAGACAGGCACATCATTGAGGCATGTGCCATCGCCGTGCGCTATGAGGGCCCCATGAAAATTACCAAGGACAGCGTCGTCTCCATCGATTTCCGGCTCCACCTCGGTGACGGAAAGGCGGTGGACGAGAGCGAGCCCGGCGAGCCGCTCGTCTACCTGCAAGGGCACGAGGAAATCGTCCCCGGCCTGGAGAAGGTGCTGGAGGGCAAGACCAAGGGTGACACCCTCCAGGTCACCGTCACCCCCGACGAGGGCTATGGCGACTACGACCCGGACGGCCTCGAGGAGGTCCCCCGCACCGAGTTCCCCGACGGGCTGGGGCTGGTGGCCGGCGGCGTGCTCAGCGCCACCGACCCGGACGGTGATGAGGTGGACTTCTTCATCAAGGAAGTGAAGGGCGACACCATCCTGGTGGACTTCAACCACCCGCTGGCTGGCAAGACGCTCCACTTCGACGTCACCGTGCGCGACGTGCGCACCGCGACGGCCGAGGAGCTCGAGCACGGTCACGCCCACGGCCCGCACGACGACCACGACCACGATCACGACGACGGCCACGACGAGGACGCGAAGCCCTGACGGCACGGCCTTCCGGCCCGAAGAGACGAAGCCCGTGGCACGTCCCCGGACTGAGGGAACGGGCCACGGGAACACCTGTCCGGGAGGACTCTATCTTCCGCCGAGCAGGTCGGAGGTGAAGGAGAAGCCGGTGGCGATGTACGGCATCGCGCCCTCGCGGTTCGGGTGCTTGAGGTACCACGCGACGTTGACGAAGAGCGTGGGCCGGTTGAACGTCGTGCCCTCGCGCGTGTGGAAGGCATAGGCGGCCAGGGCGCCGATGCGCATGTGGCTGTTGTCCGGCTTCACGGCGCCCGCGCCCGCCTCGTCGTATTGCGGCCACACGGCGCTGAACCTGGCGCCGAGGGTGAGCTGCGGGGACGCCAGCATCATCAGGTCGGAGTCGTTGGTGAAGACCCAGCCCTTGCCGGGGACGAGCGTGTCGAGGAACGCGTCGTAGAAGGCCGCGGTGTCTCCCTCCTTCAGGTCCACGTTCCAGTACTCGATGGACACCTTGCTGCGCACCACGAAGTTGCTCACCTTCGCCTGCAGCGTCGGCTCCAGCATGAAGTGCATGCCGTTGGTGCTGTACGCGTTGTCCTCGGTCGTGCTGCGCGAGTCGTCCGAGAAGTCCGCCAGCGGGTTCGGATAGGACTGGAGGAAGCCGAACAGGCCGAAGTAGCGGGCGTACTCGGCGGTGGCCTTCAGGTTGAACACGGCGATGGGCTGGAACCCCACCTCCGCTCCCACTCGCGTGGCGGCCGGGTTGAGCTTCACGGCCACGCCGCCGTTGATGAACGTGTCGCGGAACAGCGGCGACTCACTGTCGGAGAGCCGCTTCTGGAGGATGAGGCGATTCTGCGACTCGATGCCGATGGGGTTGGCGCGCAGGAAGTTGGCGTTGGCGAAGTAGAGCCGGAGGTTCGGCGCCATGGGTGGGCCGGCCGGGGCGGTGTCTGCCGTGGGCGCGGCCGTCTGCGGGACTTCCGGCGTGGCTGACTGCGGGGTCTCCGGGGCTGCGGTGCCCTCCTGTGCAGCGGCCGGGGCGGCGAGACCGAGACACAGGGACAGCGTGAGCATCGACATGGAGGTACGCATCATCTTCATTACGACACCTTCTCCGGATTGGAGCTGGGGGTGGGGGACACTTCGGGGAGGTCTGTCGCGTTGGTGTGGCCCCGGCTCACGAAGAAGCCGAAGGCGGCGGCGGTGAAGTACATGACGAGGCTGTAGATGGCGGGCGGTATCGCCATCGTGGGATTGGCGAGCAGCGTGGGGCTGAGGGCAATCGCCATCGCGAGCATCCCGTTGTGGATGCCAATCTCCATGCCGATGGCCACCGCCTGCTTCCGCGGCAGCCGGATCAGCAGCGGCACGCAGTAGCCCACCAGCATGCTGGCCACGTTGAAGGCGAGCGCGGCGGGACCCACCTGCTGGAAGTAGCCGAGGGCGTTCTCCCGCTCCTGGTAGACGGCGCCGCCGATGACGGCGAGGAGGAACAGGACGGACAACAGACGGATGGGCCGGTCCAGCTTCTGCGCCAGCCCCGCGCGGCGAGAGCGGACGAACATCCCCACGCACACCGGCCCCAGGACGATGACGAAGACCTGGACGACCTTGGCGAACTGCATGGGCACCGCGCGCCCTTCGCCCAGGAAGTGCGTCATCGACAGGTTGATGATGAGGGGCAGGGTGAAGAGCGTGAGCGCGCTGTTCACCGCCGTCAGCGTGATGTTGAGCGCGACGTCGCCTCGCGCCAGGTGGCTGAAGAGGTTCGCCGTCGCCCCGCCCGGTGAGGCGGACAGCAGCATCAACCCCACCGCCAATTCGGGCGGAAGGTTGAACGCGTGTGCCACCAGCGCGCACACGACGGGCAGCAGCAACATCTGGCACACCAGCCCGACGAGCACCGCGCGCGGATAGACGATGACGCGCTTGAAATCCTCGAGGGTCAGCGACAGCCCGAGGCCCAGCATGATGATGCCCAGGGCCACGGGCATCAGGACCCCGGTGAACACGTTGGCCTGCATTCGCCCCCCCTTGCAATGTCCAGCGTTGGACGGAGGAGCGTCTCAAAATCAGGCGACCCGCTTCAAGCCACCCCCCCCGTAATCAGTGGATGGCTCGTTGCGTCAGTGTTTCAGCCGGTAGGGCCTACGGTGTCAGGAGCGCACCACCCCGGCTGCCGGTGGTGTCGAAGCGGCGGAAGAAGCTGTCCGCATTCCAGCGTGGGCGCTCGGGAGCGTCTGCCACGGTACGAGTCAGGCCCGCGAGCAGTCGGACGAACTCCGCCGCGCCTTGCTTGTCCATGGGCTGGGCCAGGTCATCCGACGGCGCGTGGTAGCGGTCCATGTACCAGGTCTTGAAAATCTTCTCCTCCGGCGAGCCCTTGTCGAAGCCGAACTTGAAGGCGAGCGCGGGCACGCCCTTGAGGATGAAGGAGTACTGGTCGCTGCGGATGAAGCGCATCTGGTTGGGGTCGGGATCCTCCACGAGCTTCACCTCGTGCTCCGCGGTCACCTGCCGCAGCGCCGTGCCGAGCGTGGACTCCTCCTGGCCCAGGCCCATCAACTGCTTCAGCGGGAAGAGGGGCAGGAACATGTCCAGGTTGAAGTCGGCCACCATGTTCTCGGTGGGCACGGGTGGCCGCGCGGAGAGGTACTTCGAGCCGAGCAGTCCCTTCTCCTCGCCCGTCACCAGCGCGAACAGCACCGAGCGCTTCGGCTTCGCGGCCTGGAGCGCTCGCGCCACCTCCAGCACCGCGGCCACGCCCGTCGCGTTGTCCATGGCGCCGTTGTAGATGCGGTCGCCCTTCACGGGCTCGCCGACGCCCACGTGGTCCAGGTGCGCGGAGAGGACGACGTACTCCTTCGCCAGCACCGGGTCGCTTCCGGGCAGCACGCCCACCACGTTGGCGGACTTCACCGGCGCGTTGACGAACTCGGCGCGGGCCTTGAGGCGCACGGGCAGCTCGAACCGGGGCAGCGGCTTGTCCGCGTCCGCGAGCGCGAGGATGTCCTTGTAGCGGTGCGGGCTGCCGGCGAAGAGCTGCTCGGTGCGCTCGGCGTTGAAGGTGACGGCGATCTTCATCCCCTGGCCCTCGTTGAGGGACGGGTCCGCGAACTGCATCGCCGGCTTCTTGCGGGCTCCGGCGACGCGAGACCAGGGAACCTCGAGGTGCTTGGGGTTCTGGAGGACGATGACGCCCACCGCGCCCGCCTTCTTCAGCGCCTTCGTGCGCTCGGCGCTGGAGGCATGGTGGGCGCGCAGCGGGCCGGCGATGCTGGACGGGCCGCCGTGGAGGAGGACGGCGACCTTGCCCTGGAGGTCCAGGCCCGCGAAGTCGTCATGGCCCGCCTCGGGGACGGACAGGCCGTAGCCCACGAACACCAGCGGGGCGTCCACGGTGCCCGTCTCGCCCGAGCGCGAGGAGATGATGGCGTCCGTGCCCAGGACGAGCGGCGTCTCCTTGCCGTTGCGCACGAGGGCCAGGCGTGAGTGCTCCTCCACCAGCCGGCGCGACACCAGCTCCATCTCCTGGAGGTACGAGTCGCCGGCCGCGGGCTTCACCCCGAGCGCGGCGAGCTGCTCGGAGACGTACGCGGCGGCCTTGCGGTACTCCTCGCTGCCGGTGTCCCGTCCCTGCATGGCGTCACTGGCGAGGAAGCGGACGTGGCCCCACCAGCGCTCCGCCTCGGGGGAGAGGGCAGGGGCTGGCGAGGTCTTCGCGGCCGCCGGGGGAGCGCCGGCATGGACGGCCGGCGCGGCGAGAAGGGCAAGCACGGGCAGGAGCGGGGGACGGAGCATGAGGTGGGCTCGCTTGGGGTAGGGCCGGGACGGGGCCGCGCGGCGGGAACATAGAAGACGGCGCCGCATTCCGCTGTGAGAGGCGCCCGGGGTCCGGGTCCGATTCTCGACGAAGGGCTGGCACCGCCGCCCGAGACATCGACACCCGAGGTCGACTAGGACGGGAGACCATGAGTCGAGTGCTGGATGAGTTGCTGGAGCTCCTCAAGCTGGAGCCCATCGAGGAGAACCTCTTCCGCGGCCGGAGCCAGGACCTGGGCTTCCGCAACCTCTTCGGCGGTCAGGTGCTGGGGCAGGCGCTGTCGGCGGCCAGCCAGACGGTGACGCCGGAGCGCCACGTCCACTCGCTGCACGGCTACTTCCTGCGCGCCGGAGACGCGAGCCTGCCCGTCGTCTACACGGTGGACCGCGTGCGCGACGGCGGCAGCTTCACCACGCGCCGCATCGTCGCCATCCAGAAGGGCCAGCCCATCTTCACGCTGATGGCGTCCTTCCACGGCGACGAGCCGGGCTTCTCGCATCAGGCCGCCATGCCCCAGGTACCCGGACCCGAGGAGCTGCCCACGGACCTGGAGTTGCTGCGCCGCCAGGCCCACCTCATCCCCGAGCGGCTGCGCGAGAAGTTCCTCTGCGACAAGCCGATTGAGATTCGCCCGGTGGCGTACGTGGACCCGTTCCATCCCGACAAGCGCGAGCCCATCAAGCACGTCTGGTTTCGCGCGGACGGCAACCTGCCGGATGACCCGCAGGTGCACCGGTACGTGATGGCCTACGCGTCCGACTTCAACCTCATCAGCACCGCGCTGCTGCCGCACGCCACCAGCTTCTTCCAGCCGCACATCCAGGGCGCCAGCCTGGACCACGCCCTCTGGTTCCATGGGGACCTGAAGGTGAATGACTGGCTGCTGTACTCCATGGACAGCCCCTGGGCCGGCAACGCGCGCGGCCTGTCGCGAGGGAACATCTTCACCCGTGACGGGCGACTGGTGGCCTCGGTGGCGCAAGAGGGGCTGCTGCGCATCGTCGAGAAGGGCGAGAAGAAGCGCGGCGGCTGAGGGCACGGCCTCGCCAACCTGCCCTGACGGGCAGCCCTCGAAATCCTCGGGCGGTGTGGCCGGGGGGCATGGCACGATGCGGGCAGTGAAGAACCTCCGGGTCACGCTGATTGCCCTCGCCGCGTGGACGGCGGCCTCCACGGCGCTCGTCACGCTGCTCCCGCTCGAGCGGGCCATGCCCTACCTGTTGCTGGGCCTGCTCATCCCGGTGGCCGTCTTCGGGGTGGAGCGGTTCCGGAGCCCGCCTCGCGAAAAGGCCCGTCCCATTTCCGACCCCGTCACGCCCATGCCCGTGGAGGCACTCACCGAGGAGAACCTGCGCCGCGCCTTCGGCGACGACGGCGTGGCCCATGCGTGGGTGCCGAAGCTGGAGGAGTCGCCCGCGCACGTCGACGCGCTGGAGCGGCTGGGAGGCCCGCCCGCCTTCCTCGCCCCCGTGGAGTGGCCGCGCTGCCGGCACTGTGGCCAGCCGCTCACCTTCGTCATGCAACTCGCGGTGGGGCCCGAGCGGCCGCTGCGCCATCCGCAAGAAGGTCTCCTCTACGTGTTCCTCTGCCAGCGCGTGGACGTGAATGCGACGGAGGGCGCCATCTGTCCCTGCCATGACGTGGACCTGGGCGCGGAGCGCTGCTTCGTGCAGACGCGGCCCGCCGGCCCGCTGGGCGTCACCGTGGTGCCCACGGGCCCGCGGCTCGCGAAGTCGCACGTGGTGGTGTCGTGGGAATCGCGCCCCTCGGTGCGGATGCCCGCCGGCGTCGCGACGCCCGAGCAGTACAGCCTGTACGCCGCCATGTCCGGCTGGCTCGACATCCAGGTGGGCGGCTTCGCGGACTGGGTGCAGGACGAGGCCACCCCGGGCCCTTGCTCCTGCGGAGCGCCGCGTGAGTTGGTGCTCCAGTTCGCCGAGTTCGAGGACGACCTCAACCTCGGAGGCGCCGGCCGCGCCTACGTCTTCGCCTGCTCCGCGCGCCACGCGCCCGACGCGTTCTCCCTGTTCTGGCAGACGGCGTGAGTCCGTGTAGGGCCTGAGGCGTCGCACGCTTCCCCGGCCGGGGTCGACACCCCACACCGAACTGTGGGGTCGACTCTACCCACCCACACCCGATAATCCACAGAGGCTGCAACTCTCCGGGACTCTTGGGGTTTTCCGGACATGGCACCCGCATTGCTCACTGCGTCGACGGCTCACACCCCCGAGGCAATGCGTGTCGAAATCGAAATCCTGGGAGCTCTCCCGCCGGAGCGTGCTGCGAGGCGCCGCGGGCGCGGTGCTCGCGCTCCCATGGCTGGAGGCCATGGCGCCGTCGGTGGCGCGAGCGCAGGCCGCCGGTGGCAAACCCCCGCTGCGCTTCGTGGGCATGTTCCACTCCGCGGGCGTCATCCCGGACCAGTGGTTCCCCACCGCGGAGGGCTCGGGCTACGCGCTGCCCGCGAGCCTCTCCCCGCTGGAGACGGTGAAGGGCGACGTGCTGGTGCTGAGCGGACTGCGGCTCGGCGCGTGGGACTACTTTGAGAAGACGCACGAGGGCGGCTTCTGGATGATGCTCACCGCCAGCGAGCACATCACCGCGGGCGCCACGGACTCCATCGACCAGGTGATTGCCAGCGCCACCGCCTCGCAGGTGCGCGTGCCGTCGCTCACGCTGAGCGTGGAGAACAACGGCTACTACAACCCGGGCTACCAGGACGCGAATGGTGACGGGTACATCGACCCGAAGACGTCGTCCTACGACGACACTCAGGACCACTGCGGCGGCGGCGAGCAGTGCATGGTCTCCTTCGCGCGGGGCCAGCGGCTGCCCAACGTCTACAACCCGCGCGTGCTCTTCACCCGGCTGTTCGGCTCGCTGACGTCGACGGGGCCCACGGAAGCCGAGCGGCGCATCTGGACGTACCGCCGCAGCGTGTTGGACCGCGTGACGTCCCAGGCGAAGTCGCTGCAGGGGAAGCTCGGCCAGGCAGATCAGCTCCGGTTGGACGAGTACCTGTCCGGCATCCGCGCGATTGAGCAGTCCATCCAGAAGGCGGAGCAGGGCAATCCGGCGCCCGCGTGTACTCCGGGAGCCCAACCCGTGGGCATCCCCATGGACCGCACCGCGTACGCGGACCTGATGTGCGACCTCATCGTGAAGGCGTTCGAGTGCGATGCCACGCGAGTGGCCACGCTGATGCTCGGCATGTGCGTGAGCCCGATGACCTTCACCGTGAATGGCCGGACCTTCTCGCACCACGGAGACGCGTCACACCACGGCAATGACCCGGTGAAGAAGGCCGCCAAGGTGGAGATAGACAGGTGGCAGGTGGCGCGGCTCGCGCGCCTCGTGCAGCGGCTGAAGGCGGTGCCCGAAGGGGAGGGCACGACGCTGCTGGACAACGTGGCCGTCTACTACTCGAGCGACATCTCCAACAGCGACTGGCACAACCACTACGAGATGCCCGTCATCCTCGCGGGCCGAGCGGGCGGCGCCTTCCGGACGGGACGGCACCTGCGCGCGCAGGACAAGCGGTGTGGCGATGTCCTGTTGTCCATCCTCCAGGCCTTCGGCATTCCGCGCGGCGGCTTCGGTCCGCTCGCGCAGGGGCCGCTGTCCGGACTGGCGTGAGGGGAGGGGAACCATGCGCTCATCCACACTGCTCTTCGGACTGCCGCTGCTGCTCATCTCCTGCTCGGGCGACAAGCCCGTCGGGCCCCCGACGGAGGAACCTTCCGCGCTGAATTGCTCGGACGGGGCCCATGCCCTGCGCCGCCTCAACCGCGCCGAGTACGACAACACCGTGAGGGACTTGCTCGGTGAAACGAGCCGTCCCGCGTCCACCTTCCCGGCGGACCCCACCGGCACGGGCTTCGACAACGAGGCGAGCCTGCTCAGCGTGTCGCCCGCGCTGGTGGAGGCGTACGAGGCCACCGCGGGCCGCCTCATCGACCAGGCGTGGGCGCGCGACGTGGCCGCGAGCACGTCGGGCGCCGCGGTGCGCATCGAAGCGGAGACTGCCAGCGCCACCACGGGCGCGGCCGAGTCGAACGGCACCGTGTGGAACCTCTGGTCCAACGGCGACCTGACGGCCACCTTCAACTTCGCGAGGGCAGGGGACTACCAGCTCTCCGTGCGTGCGTGGGGCACGCAGGCGCCACCGGACCCGGTGAAGATGGAGTGGCTGCTGGACGGCACGGTGGTGGCGTCGCTCGACGTGCCCGCCACCACGCCCACGCTCTACACGCGGCAGGTGAAGGTGACGGCGCCCGGGCAGAAGCGCTTCGCCGTGCGCTTCACCAACGACACGTATGACCCGAACACGTCCACGGACCGAAATCTCCTGGTGGACTGGCTGGAGGTGACGGCGCCGGCTCCGACGGGTGGCACCGCCGAGCGGGCCCTGCGCGTGTGCGAGCCGGCCCAGGTGGGAGAGCAACCGTGCGCGCGGCAGATGGTGGAGCGGCTCGCGCGCCGCGCATGGCGTCGCCCCGCGACGGAGGCCGAAGTGGCGGAGTTGATGGGCGTGTACTCGCTCGTGCGCACCTCGGGAGACGGCTTCGAGCTGGCGGCGAAGTTCGCGCTCCGGGGCGTGCTGCTGTCGCCGCACTTCCTCTTCCAGGTGGTGGAGACGCCGGCACCGGACTCCGGCAGGCGCGAGCTGACGAGCCGTGAGCTGGCCTCGCGCCTGTCTTACTTCCTCTGGAGCAGCCAGCCCGACGCGGAGCTGGCGACGCTGGCGGACGAGGACCGGCTGAAGGACCCGGCGGTGCTGGAGGCGCAGGTGCGGCGCATGCTGAAGGACTCGCGCTCCGAGGCGCTGGTGCAGAACTTCGCGGGACAGTGGCTGGGGCTGCGACAGGTGGACGGCATCAGCCCCGACCCGGCCCTCTTCCCCAATGTGAACACCGCGCTGAAGCAGGCGATGCGCGAGGAGGGCGAGAGCTTCTTCCGCGCCTTCCTCCGAGAGGACCGCAGCGCGCTGGACCTGCTGGATGCGGACTTCACCTTCGTGAATGACCGCCTCGCGGACTACTACGGGCTGCCCCGGCCGGGCTCGGCGTCGGCGTCGCGCGTGGCCGTCGCCAACGGGCGGCGCGGAGGACTGCTCGCGCAGGCGGGGTTGCTGGCGCAGTCATCGCTCGCCACGCGGACCTCGCCGGTGCGCCGGGGCAAGTGGGTGCTGGGGCGGCTGTTGTGCCAGGAGCCACCACCGCCACCGCCGGGTGTGGAGGCCCTGCCCACGACGCTGCCCGCCGGGGCCACGCTGCGGCAGATTACGGAAGCGCACCGCGCGAATCCCTCGTGCGCGGGGTGCCACAACCTGCTGGACCCCATCGGCTTCGGGCTGGAGAACTACGACGCGGCCGGGGCCTGGCGCGACGTGGACAACGGCTCACCGGTGGACGCGGCGGGCAACTTCCAGGGCGTCGCGTTCCAGGGGCCGAGGCAGCTCGCCACCATCCTCAAGGAGGACCCCGAGTTCGCGAAGTGCATGAGCCGCAAGGCCCTGGCCTACGGGCTCGGCCGCGAGCTGACGGAAGCAGACTGGCCCGTGGTGCGCAGCGTGGACGAGCGCTTCGCCCAGGGAGGACACCGGCTGCCGGAACTGCTCGTGGCCGTCGCGATGAGCGAGAGCTTCCGCAACCGCTGCCCCGTGCCCGCGGAGCAGTGAACCCGGGCTCAGTCCCACCCACGGGGAGCGCTTCCTCAACCGCTGCCCCGTGCCGCCCACTGCCCCTGTACCCAGCCACCCGGGCCCACCACGCCGCGAGGCCTCAGTCCGTTGAACCCGAGCCGGAGCTCGAGGCCCCCGAACGCCCAACACCCTCAGGCGGGATGCGCTTGCGGTGCGCACGACCCGGGGCGTTGCCCCGAGCTGCACCCAATGTCAGACCCACCCGGTAGACAGGTGCACGCGGAAGGAACGTTCGTTCCGGCTGGCAGCCGCGTGGGTGCGGGGAGGGGGACGGAGCATGTGGTTTCTGGAAATGATGCACGCTGGTTCCATGCGCGACGCGGCGGCACTTCTGGCGCGGCGAGGGTACGACAACGTGCAGGCCTGCGAGCTGGCCGGGGCCATGCGCATGTCGGTGGGCACCTTGTACCGGCGCTATGGCAGCAAACAGGGCCTTGCCCTGGCGGTGCGGGACTACACCGAGAAGCAGCTCAGCTACCAGGCCGACGTCGAGTTCTTCATGAAGCATGAGCGACCGGGCGTGGACTATTTCGGCGCCTTCCACGCCTTCTGGTGGGCACTGGCCATGTGGGCGATTCACGAGCCGGCCCTCTTCGGCTTCACCTTTCTGCACTGGCATGCGCAGGCCCATGGTCCCGACTCGCCACCCACGCCCTGGCCCCGGATTCCGGGCGCTCTCCTTCCGGAGTCGAACGGAGGAGCCACCCGGGCACTGGTGCGGCAGGTGCTGGAGACGGGCGAGAAAGAGGGAGTGCTGGCGCCTGGCTGTGCCCGCGTGGGAGAGGGGCTGGTATGGGGCGCGCTGCTGGAACTGTCGCGCTCGGTCCAGCAGGGCTTCGAGGTGGGCGAAGCCGAAGTGCTCGCCTCGGCGGATGCCCTCTGGCGTGCTCTGGCGCGTGCAGACGACTCCGGCCCCAGCGGCGCCGGCACTCCTTCCCCAGGGACGGAGGAACCCCCGCCTGGGACACCCGGTGGCCTCGCGGCGACAACCGTCCCCGCGGCGCCAGTGGGGCCGGTGACCCACGCACGCCCTGCAATCTCAGAAGGACATCCGCCGGCCGCGCTCCCAGAGGAACGCGCCGAGGGAGCCCGCGAGCACGTCGAGCATGATGCCGACTCTTTCCCTGTCGCCTCGTGGGTGTCTCGGCGATTCGCGGCGAGCAGCCTGACTGCGTGCGAAGAGTGTGTTCGGTCGTCTAGGCTCGCGCGCGATTCCCGGACGGAGGTCACGACGATGCGCGCGGTGGTGTTCCAGCACGAGGATCATGAGGGCGTCGGCCTGCTGGGGCCGGTGCTGGAAGAAGTGGGCTTCACGCTGGTGAATCGGTTCCGCGCGGTGCGCCGCGAGGACGTCGACGCGGACCTCGTGGTGGTGATGGGCGGCCCCATGGGCGTGTACGAGGCGGACCAGCACCCCTTCCTCCACGACGAGCTGGCGCTCCTCACCGAGCGGCTCGCCAACGAGCGCCCGTGCCTGGGTATCTGCCTGGGCGCGCAGCTCCTCGCGTCCGCCGCGGGGGCCGAGGTCTTCGCCGGAAAAAATGGCTTCGAGGTGGGCGCCGCCCCCGTCCGCTGGACGCAGGAAGGGTTGAAGGACCCGGTGATTGCCGGCGTGCGCCCCAAGACGGTGGTGGCGCACTGGCACGGAGACACCTTCAAGCCCGTGCCCGGCGCCACGCTGCTGGCCTCCACGGACCGCTACTCGCAACAGGCCTTCCGATTCGGCACGTCCTACGGCTTCCAGTTCCACCTGGAGCTGACCGCCGCGGAGCTGGGGCGCTGGTACGACATCGAGGCGGAGGACCTCCAGCAGCGCGGCAAGGACCTCCAGGAGCTGAAGTCCCAGCTCCCCAAGCTCAAGGCCGCCGAGGCGGAGAACACCGAGTTGCTCCAGCGCCTCGCGCAACACTTCGCGGAAGCCGCCGGGCGCTAAGCCATCCGGGGTAGATCTTTGCCTACCCTACGAGGGCTTGCCTCCACCTCCGTGGCTGGCCGGCCGATTTGTCGCCTCTCTACGTGACGTCGCGTGACGAATCCCTGAGACATCCGCCGCGTCACAACCGACCTCCTGGCGACTCCATCCATCCATGGATGGGTGCGGCTGTGGGAGGCGCGCGAAGAGGGGATGGGATGGACACAACCACCCGGCGGACAGGCGTGGAGACTCCGCATGACAGCTCGGAGTTCGATGACAGCCTCCTGCGAGAGGTCGCTCGGAGGGGTCCACGTCTCTCCCTGCCTGTCCCCGGAGAGCGGCTGGGGGGCCAGGACGGGTGCCGGTACGAGGTCACCCGGTTGCTCGGCCGAGGAGGCATGGGCCACGTCTTCAGCGCCCTGGACCTTGAGCTCCTGCGCACGGTGGCACTGAAGTTCCTCACGCCGCGCGGGGGACAGGCCGACCCCGAGCTGCTTGCTCGCCTGCGCGAGGAGGCGCGCGCTGTTGCCCGGTTGGACCACGAGAACATCCTCCGCATCCACGACGTGTCCGAGTGGAACCCCGGATTCCCCCAGGAACGCGACGGGGCGCCGCAGAGGATGCCCTTCCTCGTCATGGAATACCTGGAGGGCGAGTCCTTGCAGTCCCTGCTGCGGAGGGAGCGGATCGACCTCCGGCGTACGCTGGACCTGATGGCCGACGTCGCCGCGGGGCTTGCGCACGCGCACGAACGGCACCTCATCCACCGCGACCTCAAGCCGGGCAACGTCTTCGTGCTGCGTGAAGGAAGGGCGAAGCTGCTCGACTTCGGCCTCGCGTGGACGGTGGCGCCAGCGTCGGCGGGTGCCATCCCCATGGGCGGCACACCCGCGTACATGGCTCCGGAGCAGTGGCGGGGAGAGGCTCCAGATGCACGCACGGACATCTGGGCCGCTGGCGTCCTCCTCTTCGAGCTGCTCACCGGCGAGCATCCCCTCGCCGGACTTCGTGGCCCGGAGCTGCGAGGCCGGCTCCTGTCCTCGGAGCCGCTGCTCCCGTCGCGTGAGCGCTGCCCCGAAATCCCCGACGCGCTGGAGCGACTGCTGGAGTCCGTCCTGTCCAAGGACCCGCGCCAGCGCCCCTCCTGCGGCACCGAGCTGGCCGAGCGGCTGCGCGCGGTGAGGGAGCTGCTGGTACCCGACGTGCCCCGGGGCACGCGAGTCTCGGGAGTGGGACGGCGTTGGGTGTCGCTGGTGTCCTGCCAGATGGTGCCCACCCGGAAGACCGGAGCGCGGCTGGACCCGGAAGATAGCAGCGAGCTGGTGGCCATCTTCCACCAGGACTGCGCGAGCATCCTCCATCAGCACGGGGGCGCCATCAACACCGCGGTAGGCGCGGAGGTCCTGGCCTGCTTCGGCCACCCGGTGACACGCGAGGACGACGCGGACCGCGCGGTCCAGGCGGCACTGCACCTGGCGCGCACCCTCTCCGGAAAGGCTCCGGGCCACGGTGGCTTCGCGGTGAGGGTGGGTGTCCACACGGACCAGGTGGTCCTGGCCGAGGCCTTGCCCACGCAGCCCGGTATCGCACCGGCCCTCCAGGGCGAAGCGCCGGCGGTCGCGACCTGGCTGGCGACCCAGGCCGAGCCGGGCACGGTACTGCTGAGCGGAGGCACGTACACGCTCGTGCGCGGCGGCATCCAGGTCCAGTCTCTCGGCGAACGGGCCTTCCAGGGCCTCTCGGGGACGTCGTCGGTGGAGGTGCACCGGGCGCTCCAGGCGAGTCCCGGCATGAGTCGTTTCGCCCGGACACTCACGCTGGGCACGCTGACACCGCTGACGGGTCGGGGGCGGGAGCTGGAGCGCCTCACCACCGCGCGCAGCGAGGCGCTGGGCGGCAGGGGCGCGCTCGTGCTCCTCCGAGGTGAGGCCGGCATCGGCAAGTCCCGCCTCGTCCAGGAACTGCACGACCGGGAGCCTGAAGGCGCCAGCACCTGGGCCTGGTGCCAGTGCTGGCTCCAGAACACGGCCAGCGCCTTTCATCCGCTCCTGACCTGGCTGCATCGCGAGCTGGGCTTCACCCCCGATGATGACGCCGCACGGAAGGCGCGGAAGCTGGTGCAGCGAATGGAGGTGCTCGGAATGCCCATGGAGCACCGGGCCCCCCTGGTGTCGCTCATCCTGAGGTCGGTCGACAAGGGCTCCCCGCTCCTTCAACTCTCAGCGGAGCGCCAGCAGGCGGAGATGCTGAGAGCGTTGGTCGCCTACCTCCAGCGCGAGGCCTCGCGACAGCCGCTGATGCTGGTCGTGGAGGACGTGCACTGGGCCGATGCCTCCACCCTGCGATTCCTGGAAGCGCTGCTCGACCACCTGGAGGACACGCGACTGTGCGTGCTGCTCACCAGCCGCCCGGGCTTCCAGCACACCTGGAAGGACCACCCGCGCTTCCAGGAACTGGAGGTGGAGCCGCTGACGCCCGAGGACTCCGCGCTGCTGGTCCAGCGGGTGGCCGGAAACGGCGCCCTGGAACCGGGAACCGTCGAGCAGTTGGTGAAGGGCACGGACGGGGTCCCCCTCTTCATGGAGGAGTTGACCCGGGAGGTACTGCGGGAAGGAGCGCCCGGACCGGACTCAGCGGGAGGCCCTCTGCTACTGCCGGCAACCCTCCACGCGCTGCTCCAGGCCCGGCTCGACCAGCTCCCACCCCGCCAGCGAGCCCAGGCACAGCTCGCGGCCACCCTGGGACGGGAGTTCGACTACGACCTGCTGCGCGCCGTCTCCTTCCTCAGGGAGGATGAGCTGCTCCTGGAGCTGGAGGGACTGGAAGGCGCCAGGCTCCTCTTCCGACGGGGGGAGCCGCCCCACGCCACGTATGCCTTCAGGCATGCGCTCGTGCAGGAGGCGGCCTACCAGTCCCTGCCGCGCGGCGTGCGACAGCGCCATCACGCACGCGTCGCGCAGGTGCTGGCTTCTCACTTTCCCGTGGTGGTGGAGGAGCAGCCAGAGCTGCTGGCGCAGCACGCGACGTTGGCGGGGCTGGCGGAGCAGGCCATGGAGCATTGGCGAAGCGCGGGCCAGCTTGCCATGATGCGGCCCGCCCTTTCCGAGGCCGTCAGCCACTTCTCGCGGGCACTCGAGCAGGTCGCGCTGCTGCCGTCCTCACGCGAGAGGGACCAGCGCGAACTCGCCGTGTGCGGAGAGCTGGGCATGGTGCTCTTGGTCGCGAAGGGCTACGCCGCCTCGGAAGTGAAGGCCCTCCATGCTCGCGCCCGTGCACTGTGCGCCCCCGTCGACGACCTGCCCCTGCGCCTGCTCTGGGGGCTCTGGAACATCGCGTTCATGGGCGGCGACCGCGAGGGCACGGACCAGTTCGTCGAGGTCTTCCATCATCGGCTCGCCACCCACGACGATCTGGAGACTCGGGTGGTGCTCCACAGTGAGCTGGCGCAATGGTCTTTCTGGCAGGGCAATTATGTCGGCAGCCTTCGGCACAGCCAGAAGGTAAGGACAGTGCTGCGTGAGCCAGGCGCCGAGGCGCTGCTCCTGGATTCCCGTGGCCCGAACCTCGACGTGCAACTGGCGATGCTCACCGGATCTGGAGTCGCGGCGCTTTGCCAGATGACGATGGGGTACGCCGAGCAGGCGCGCGCGAGCTGCGACGAGGGATTCGCGCTCGCCGAGTCGATGTGCCACCCCGTTTTCGTCGCGATGACGCTCCTGTTCGGCGGAGTTATCGCATTTGAGGCACGGGACGTGCAGGCGGCATCAGGCATGTTGGGAAGAGCACTCGCCATCTGCGCTGGGAACCGCTTCCCATTCGTAATGGCGAACAGCCTCTGTCTTCATGGCTGCATCACCGCATGTTTGGGAGACACGCGCGCCGGACACGAGGAGCTCCGCGAGGGCCTCGCCATGTTGCGGAGTATGGGCGCCCGGCTCCAGTACGCTTGCAACCAGATTCGGCTCGCCGCGGTGCACCTCTTGAGTGGGCAGTTCGATGAGGGCCTGGCCGCCGCGAACGAGGGGCTGGAAGACTCGAAGAGACTCCTGACCCGCCATCACCTCCCGGGCCTGCACTGGGTGCGCGGGGAGTTGCTGCGGCGGAAAGGGGAGGAGGCTTCGGCACGTGCTTCCTTCCAGCAGTCACTGGAGACAGCGCGTGAGCTGGGTGCCAAACTCCAAGTGCTGCGCGCAGCCGTGGCCCTGACCCCGTTCCTGTTGGACACCGGTGAGACGGAAGCCGCGCGCTCGCTGCTGGCCGAGGGCTGCGACGGAATCCCGGAGGGGGACGGACTCATGGAGGTGCAGTCAGCGCGGAGCCTGCTGGCCTCACTCACATGAGTGCGGCGAGAATGTACGTCAGAGCCTGGTCGCTGAAGGCTCACTCCTCCAAGAAGTCCAAATCCCGGCCGAACGTCTCGTCGATGCCGCGCAGGGCCGCGAAGGCGGCCACCAGCGCGGCGCCGCCCACCACCAATGCCGCGCCCTTCAGCCCGAGCGACGGCGTGGCGAGCTGCAGGCCCGAGGTGAGCAGCACCGTGGAGCCCCGGATGAAGTTGGGCACCGTGGTGGCCGCCGTGGCGCGCAGGTTGGTGCCGAACTGCTCCGCGGCGATGGTGACCAGCACCGCCATGTACCCGGCGGAGAACCCCAGCGCCCCGCAGCACGCGTAGAAGGCCCACAGCGACGTGCTCCCCACCGTGAAGAGCGCCACGGTGGCGAGGGCGCCCAGCACCAGGAACAGCGCCACGCTGCGCTTGCGGCTCCGGGTGAACTGGCTGAACAGGCCACTGGCCAGGTCCCCCAGCACCGTGCCCACGTTGCCAATCAGCACCGCGTGCGCCGCCAGAGGGATTTCCTTCATCCCCAGCGCCTTGCCGAACTCGGGCGCGAAGGTGATGAGCACGCCAATCACGAACCAGATGGGCACGCCCACCAGCACCACCGACAGGTAGCGCCGCGCGGACGGGCCCGGCTTCAGCAGCCGAAGGAAGTTGCCCCGCTGCACCGCCTGGTCCTTCAGCGCGGTGAACAGGCGGGGCTCGTGCACGGTCATTCGCAGGCACAGCAGCGCGAAGCCCAGGCCACCGCCAACCATGTACGCCGAGCGCCAGTCCAGCCGGCTGCCCACCAGGGCGGCGGCAATGGCCCCCATCACCCCGTTGGTGGCCACCAGCGTCGTGCCGTAGCCACGGTGCTCCTTGGACATGAGCTCGCTGACCAGGGTGATGCCGGCCCCCAGCTCGCCGGCCAGGCCGATGCCCGCCAGCACGCGCAGCAGCGCGTATTGCTCCATCGTCTGCACGAAGCCGTTGGCGAAGTTGGCGGTCGAGTAGAGGAAGATGGAGCCGAACAGCACGGACAGCCGCCCGCGCTTGTCGCCCAGCACGCCCCAGAGGATGCCGCCAGCCAGCATGCCCAGCATCTGCATGTTGAGCAGGCGGACGCCCGCGCTCATCCGCTCGGCCGCCGGCACGCCGATGGCCTCCAGGCTCTGTGCGCGGACCACGCTGAAGATGACCATGTCGTAGATGTCGACGAAGTAGCCCAGCGCGGCGACGAGGATGGCCAGGCGGGCGGCCCGCTGGAGGTCGACCGGGACAGAGGTGGCAGTCATGCGCCCATCATTCACCACCCGCGCCCATCCAGAACAGGTGGGGGAGGGCAAGGCCGCCCTCCCGCCTTCGAACCCCGAAGGTCGGCCGTGCAACAATCCGTATCATTCAGGTGGGGACGTGGTGGGGCCCCGCCCCGGTCGCGCTGGCGCCCGGGGAAGCGCGGAGTACGGATGTCCTGGTTGAGCAGCCTGGCGGTGTTGATGCTGGCGCAGGTCCCCGCGGACGGGGCGGCGCAGCTCCAGAAGGTGGATGGGGTGATGCCGGCGCTGCGGCGGATGGCCGCGGACCCCGAGCTCGTCCAGGCCGTGCGGGCCCAGAATGCGCGGCAGGTCCCGCTGGCCACCATCCGCGAGCAGGACGAGACGTGGCGCGCCAGCCCCATGCCCACCCCCTTCAAGCAGCGGGTGCTGGACACCGCGTGCTCCCGCGTCCTGAACCGGTACCGCGAGCGGCTGGGCCTCATCGTGGCCGAGGCCTTCGCCATGGACGAGCAGGGCGCGCTGGTGGGCTCCACGCGCCGCACGTCCGACTACTGGCAGGGGGACGAGGCCAAGTTCCAGGTGCCCTTCGCGAAGGGCCAGCCGCTGCGCGAGAAGCCCTTCTTCGACGAATCCTCCCAGGCCTACGTCATCCAGGTCTCGCTCCCGGTGCGCGACGGCGCGCGGACCATCGGCGCCCTCACCGTCGGCCTCTCCCTCCTGGACCTCTGAACCTTGCTCCTGCGCTCCCCCATGCGATTCCTGGACGGAATGAAGCTGCGCACCCGCCTCACGCTGGCGGTGTCCCTGCTGATTCTCTGCGCCCTGCTGCCCGTCAACCTCTTCCTGCGCTTCTCCACGACGGAGAACCTCCAGCACCAGATCCACTCCATGCTGAAGGTGGAGGCCGAGGGGCTCAGAGACCTCGTGGAAGCGGCGCTCGCCGAGCGCGAGGCCAACGCGCGGAGCTGGTCGGAGGACGCCATCCTCCGCGGCGCGCTGCTGTTCGACACCTTCGAGAAGAGCGACGCGGTGCTCGCAGCGCTCCAGAAGCGTCACCCGTCCTTCTCCGGCCTGGTGCTCTTCACCGAGGATGGCCGTGCCGTCTCCGCCAGTGAGCCCGCGCTGCGCGAGGCCTTCGCCGGCCGCACGCAGGACGTGCTCGCGTCGGACTGGTTCCGCGCGGCGCGCGAGGGCCGGCTGGACACCCGCGCGCTCACGGAGGTGGACCCCGTCTTCCACCGCCGGGTGCTGCCGCTCGCTGTGCCGGTGCTCAGCCCCATCAGCGGGGCGCACATCGGCGTGCTGCTGGCCGCCTTCGACTGGGACCAGATGGGCACAGTGGTGTCCTCCGCCCTGGAGCGCTCGCGGGCCCGGGGCCAGGAGAGCTTCGCGCTGGAGGTGCTCTCCGCCAGCGGGACGACGCTGTACGACTCGCTCGAGGCGGGCGTGTCGCGCCCCGCGGATGTCGTCCACGAGGAGGCCATCGACGAGGAGACGGTGAAGGACGTGGGTGACGGCTGGCGCTTCGTGGCCACGGTGGACCCGGACGAGGCCTACGCGCCGCTCCAGCGCGCCGCGACGGTGGCGCTGACCTTCATGGTGGGGGCGCTGCTCCTTGCAGGCGTGGCCGCATGGCTGCTGGCGCGCGGCATGACGCGTCCCATCGCCACGCTGAGCGAGGTGGTGGGCCGCATCGTCCGGGATGGAGACCTGACGCAGAAGGTGCACGTGCCCACGCGCCGTGACGAGGTGGGCGAATTGGCGGATGCCTTCTCACAGATGATGAGCCACCTGCGCGAGTCCACCGCCAGCCTCCAGCAGGGCACCCGCGTGCTGGGCGAGACGGTGTCCGAGCTCACCAGCGCCGCCTCCCAGCAGGAGCGCAACCTGACGCGGCAGGCCGCCGCGCTCCAGGAGACGCAGGTGACGGCGCAGGAAATCAAGCAGACGTCGATGATGGCGGCGGACCGCTCGCAGGCGGTGCTCGGCGCCAGCGCGCGCGCCCGCGAGGTGGGTCAGGCGGGCGAGGCCACCGTCGGCGCCAGCCTCCAGGGCTTCGAGCAGCTCCGCGAGCAGGTGGGCCGCGTGGCCGGGAGCATCTCCGAGCTCTCCGACCGCACGCAGCAGATCGACGGCATCACCCAGACGGTGAAGGACCTGGCGGACCAGTCCAACATGCTGGCGCTCAACGCGGCGATCGAGGCCGTGCGCTCGGGCGAGCACGGCAAGGGCTTTGGCGTGGTGGCGCGCGAGATTCGCAGCCTGGCGGACCAGTCCATCGACTCCACCGGCCGCGTCCGGGAGATTCTCGAGGACATCCGCCGGGGCATCCAGACGACGGTGAGCCTGTCCGAGGAAGGGCAGCGGCGCACCGAGTCGGGCCTGTCCCAGGTGCGCGCCAGCGGCGACAGCCTGCGCGAGCTGTCGAGCATCATCCAGGACAACGCCAACGCCGCCCAGCAGATCGCCGCCGCCGTCACGCAGCAGAACGCGGGCGTCGCGCAGATCTTCACCGCGGTGACGGACCTCTCCCGGATGATGGATGAGACGATGCAGGGCCTGAAGAGCACCCAGCGTGCCACCGAGTTGCTGCGCGACGTGGCTCAGCGCATGGACGTCGTGGCGAGCACCTACCGCGTCTGACGGGCTGGCGTGGGCGTTGCAGTCCCGCCGCCCGCGCTCCTGCTCCGGGAGCGGCAAGGAGTTCCGGTGCTCTGCTACGCCTTCCTGTGGATTCCGGTGATGGTCCTCACCGCGCTCGTGACATTCGGTCGCGGGACGAAGGGCCAGGTGCGCAGACTTGTCCCGCTGTTCGTCGTCATGGGCCTCCAGGCGGTGCTGCTCCTGGCGGGCTGGTGGGAGGGGCGCCACTACACGCCGCCCATCTACGACTACTACCCCCCGTTCGGGCTGGGGGAGATCATCGGCACGTGGGAGTCCAGGCGGGGCACCCTCGTGCTGAACGCGGAGGGCGGCTTCGCCTACGGCGGTGTCGAGGGGTACTGGACCTCGGAGGGGACGGGCGGGTCCTTCCTCCTCGTCGGAGAGGAGTCGTGGTGCATCTTCCAGCGGAATGGTCAGCTGAAGCTGCTACGCCCCGAGGACTGCGAGTGGGACGCCGACAACTGGAGCTACAGCCAGGAGTTCTCCCGCACGGAGCCGGGAGAGATCTCCACGACCCGGTGATTCAGCCCACCGCGATGGCGCCTCCGCGCACGGTGAAGTCCCGCCGGGTGAAGCGCGCGGCCAGGGCCTCCGGCTGGTCAGCGTACGAAGTCCCCGCCTCGGAGCTGGGGATGAGGTGGTAGGCGGCCCGCACCTCGTCGGCATGCACCTCCACCACGGTGAAGCCGTGGGAGTCCGTGTCCACGAAGGCGATGTTCGGGTTGCCCTCACGCAGGGTGGCATCCTGCTCGGTGACGACGTACCGGTACACCGCTGAGCCAGGTGGGAAGCCCGCGGCCGCCACCTGCTCGCCCGCCTCCTCCTTCACCGACGCGGAGGAGATTGCCGGCGCGGTGAGGGCGGGCACGCCCACGTCCACGGAGGCGAAGGCCGCGTGGATGTCCCCGGACACGACCACGGTGCGGTCCGAGGTGCGCCCGCGCAGCTCCCCCAGCAGCCGGGCCCGCTCCTGCGGGTAGCCGTCCCACTGGTCCACGTCGAAGTAGTAGCGATTGCGCACCGTCGCGGGCTCCACGTCCGGCTTGTTGCTCAAGTCCCACACCATGGAGGTGGGCGACACGGAGCTGACCAGCACCTTCCACGCCTGCGAGCCGTTCGCCGCGTCCAGCACGAAGGCGGACTGCTCGGCGCCGAGGGCGTTCTGCGCCTCGCCGCCGGTGGCGATGTCGCGCGCCGCCGCGTACACGTCGTAGGTGTCCTTCACCACCACGTACCGCGAGCCCAGCCGCGAGAAGAGCTCCGTCTTCCCCAGGTGGACGAAGCCGAGGCCCCGGGGCTTGCCCGTGGGGGAGATGGGCGCACGGCCCGCCTGGGCGAGCACCGGGTTGACGTACGCCAGCGCCGCGTTCCCCTGCACCACGGCCGCCGCGCGCGCCTCCGCATCCTGCTGCGTCAGCCCCGCCGCCACCGCGAGCTGCGTGTAGGCCAGCCGGAGGATGCCCTGCGCCTCCGCGTACTCCGGCGCGCTGAGGTCCACGTACGCGAACGTATCCGCCGTGAAGGCCCCCGCCACGCCCAGGGCCGTCAGCGTCGTCGCGTCCACCGCCACGGTGGCGGGCCAGGCGTCCTCGGGGACGAGGTGGTCCGGGTGCCGGCTGCGGTAGTCGGTGACGATGAGGCGCAGCGCCGTCCCGAAGTCGAAGCTGCGCCAGATGTGCGAGTCCGGGTAGCGCTGTGTCGCGTCCACATCCACCGCGCCCTCGGGCGCATCGTCGGGGTCCAGCGGCAGGTACTCGAAGAAGGCCAGCTCCGCGTTGCGGCGGCGCTCCGGCTGGCTCTCGTCCTGGCGCCCATCGGTGTAGTTGGCGTGCGCGTCCCACGAGTCGTCGGAGAACTCGTGGTCATCCCAGGTGACGATGAAGGGGTAGCGCTCGTGCACCTGCTGGAGGAAGGGGTCCGAGCGGTACGTCCGGTACAGGTCGCGGTAGTTGGACAGCGACGCGGCCGCGAGCACCGTGCCCGCGGAGCTGGCCAGCCGCAGCGCACCGTCCGGCTCGGTGAAGCGCACCTGGCGCGTGCTCCCGGGCAGGGCCGCCTCCAGCGTCGTCTCGTAGACGTAGTCCCCGAGGAACACGACGAAGTCCAGGTCCTCGTCGAGCTGCACCAGTCGCTGCCAGGTGTTGTAGTAACGGCCGTTGTAGTTCTGGCAGTTGGCCACCACGAAGCGCACCGGCGTGTCCGTGCCGGCCTCCGGGGCGGTGCGGGTGCGGCCCACGGGCGAGGCGACGCGCCGGCCGTTCTTCTCCTGGAGGAACCGGTAGAAGTACGTCGTGCGCGGCGCCAGGCCCGTCACCTTCACCTTGACGGCGTGGTCATGCGCAGACGTGACGGAGACGCCCGTCAATTCCAGGACGCGCTGGGTGAAGCCGTCATCCGTGGCGACCTGGAGGGTGAGCGTCACGTCCGCGCCGGCGTTGCCGGGGTCCACGCCGCGCGTCCAGAGCACCACGCTGGTGGGGCGCGGATCTCCGGACGCGACGGACTGCGGGTAGAAGGTGCGGTCCTCGATGATGGGGAGGTCGTCGTCGTCATCGTCGGAGCACCCGAAGGCCGTGCTCGCGGCCACGGCGGCCAGGCACTTCAGGACGGTGCGGCGGTCCAGGAATCGCGGCATGGCGTGGCTCCTCGGCGCACCGGGAGGACGGCTCCCGGAGAACGCGTGAGGTTACGAGCCAGGGAGCCGCGCTCCATCCGACGGAGGGCTGCCCGTCCCGTCCGCTTCCCGGCACCGGAGCCCGGCGGCGGGGCAGGGTGGCGTTACGAGCGGCCCTTGCGCTCGTCCACGGAGGAGATGTCCGCGTCGTTGCCCTCACCGCCCGCGGTGCCGTCCGCACCGTAGGAGATGATGACCGGCTTGCCGCCTTCGTTGATGTACACGTAGTCGTTGTTCCACGGGTCCTTGGGCATCGAGTCCAGCGCCCGCGACTCCACCAGCGCACTCAGGCCGGAGGCGGTGTCCGGGTACTTCCCCTTCTGCGTGTAGAAGAGCTTCATCGCGCCCTGGAGGCTCTTGATGTCCAGCTCGGCGCGATCCCTCCGGGCCAGCTCCAGTTGGGGAATCACGGCGACACCCACCGCCGCGGCGATGAGGCCGAGGATGGTGATGACCACCATGATTTCGATGAGCGTCATTCCGCGATTCCGACGGCGCTGCTGCTTCGACTTGTTCTGGTTCATGACGGTTCCGCACCCCTTGTGACGTTCTGACAGGCCACCGCTTCGTCGGGATGTCTCGCTGTCGTGAGACACCCTGGCTTTGCGAATGGCGCTGCCCGTGGAGCCCGCCACCGGCCATCGGTACCGGGCCCGGGGGTGCGTCAGTGCAGGCGGCGTGCCCGGCGGTTTCGAGAGGCCCGGGAATATCCGCGGCGGCTCTCGTTCAATTGCCGTAGCTCCACCACACCTTCCTCGGAAATCCCCATGAAGAACCACTTCCTCGCCTCGGCCGCCAGCGGCCTGATGGCCCTGAGCATCCTTGCGCCGTCGCTCGTCCACGCGACCTGCGACATCGACACCGCGGCGCAGACCGCCCCCGCGCTGACGTCCAGCAACTGGTACCACCGCATCGACGGGGCAGGGAACGTCGCCGCCTCGCACGCGGACGGCTACTACCAGATCAGCTCCGCCAGCATGGTGAACCGCGCCGCGTGGCTCGACGCGACGGTGGCGCGCATGCCCGTCTACAAGCCGTTCCGCGACAGCGCGGTGGGCGTCGTGACTGGCTGGATGTACGGCGCCAACTCGCGCCACAACGCGCTGGACTACGCCAACGGCGGCGCCAGCTTCCGCGTGGACGCGGTGGCGGACGGCGTGGTGCTGTGGGTGGGCTACATGCCCAGCCCGGGCAACGTGGTCATCGTCGAGCACACCGCGAAGGACGGCTCGAAGTTCCGCACCGTCTACCACCACCTGCGCGACGGCCGGGACGAGGACATCGCCCGCGCCCGCCTCACGAAGACCTATTACGAGAACGGCAACGGCGCCGGCTCGTTCGCGTCCGCGGACGCCGCGTGGAAGAACTACCAGAACCAGGCGAACGCGGACGGGGTAGCCCTGGCCAACGGGGTGACGTCCGCGCAGCTCACCGCCATCGAGTCGCGCTGGGGCACGCCGTCGCAGACCATCATGGTCAGCGAGGGCCAGACGGTGAAGGCGGGGCAGCAGATCGGCATGGCCGGGCTCACCGGCGCGCACGGGATGAACAGCTCCGTCACCAACACGCACCTGCACATCATGTTCGCCCGCCCCGCGGAGCACTGGGTGGGCGGCGTGAAGAAGAGCCTGTGGACCTTCTTCGACCCGCACGGCCTCTATGCGCTGAGCGCGTCCTGCTACCAGACGGAGTACCCGACGGGGCAGGGCGGACAGGCCGACCAGCACGCCGCGCACTACGCGCCCTTCTTCCAGGACTTCGCCGGACTGGACGCGGGGAAGTTCCAGCAAGGCTTCAACTACTTCGCGTCCTTCGGCTGGTTCCCCTCCACGCTCGCCACCGAGTCGAGCGGCTGGACGTGGAAGATGGGCGGCTCGTTCCAGTACAACCCGTCCGCGCCCGTCACGCGCACCTTCCGCACCTTCGCGCAGCACCAGTCGGACGCGGACACGTGGATTCCGCTCGGCTGGCGCCCGGACAAGGTCGTGGGCATGACGGCGCCGGACGAGGCCCGCTTCACCGCCATCTACGCGCCCATCACCACCGGCTTCATCGCCCGGCACAAGATGACGCCGAGCTGGTTCGGCACGCAGATCAACGACAACTACAGCGCGGGCTACCTCCTCACGGACGCCTCCGCGTACCTGGACGCGGGCCAGCTCTTCTTCACCGGCACGTGGGTGAAGCAGCCGGCGGTGACGGCGCAGTACGCGTACCAGGGCATGACGGAGACCTCCCTGTGGGACACGGATGACACGCTGAAGGCCTCGGGCTTCAAGATGGTCAGCGTGCAGAAGTACTGGCACCCGGGCCTGGGCGAGCGCTACCTCGCCATCTGGCACGTCTCGCCGAAGACGCTGGTGCCCTTCGTCGACCTCACCCCGGAGCAGTTCCGCAGCTACCGCGACCTCTACGCGGGCCTGTTCAACTACCGCGTCCGCCACGTCAGCGCGTACGGCGGCAAGTACGCCGTCATCTTCGAGAAGTAGGTCCCGCTGAGACATGAAACATGTCTCGACCCGGCCCGGGTCCATGTGGACCGGGGCCGGGCCGTAGCGATTCCAGGGGGTTGAGGGGAGGGGCTCGAGGGTTTACCGGGTCCTTTCAAGAATCCGGACCTCGTGCGTTTAGTCTTCAACGAGGGGGGATACATGGCGCCGAAGTACGATGCGCTGGTCATCGGCACCGGCTTCGGGGGCGCCGTGGCCGCTTGCCGGCTGGCCCAGGCGGGGCTCTCCGTGCGCGTGCTGGAGCGGGGGCTGCGCTACCCGAAGGGGGGCTTCCCGCGCGACTGGGAGAACCCGCTCAACGGCTGGCTGTGGAAGCACGGGCAGGGCCTGTTCGACGTGAAGCTCATGCAGGGGATGAGCGTCGTCCAGGCGGCGGGCTACGGGGGTGGCTCGCTCATCTACGCCAACGTCCACCTGCGCCCGCCCGCGGAAACCTTCGAGACCGACTGGCCCGAGGCCTACAGCCGCGAGTCGTTGGACCCGTACTTCGACCTGGTGGCGCACATGCTCGACTTGCAGCCCATCACCGCGTCCGCGCGGGGGCTGCCCACCAAGACGCAGCGGATGAAGGACGTGGCGCGCCAGCTCGGGCGGGACGCGCAGTTCTTCTACCCGGACCTCGCCGTGCGCTTCGCGCCCGCGGGCGAGCCCCTGCCCAACAAGTTTGGCGTGCACCAGGAGGGCTGCAACTACTGCGGCGAGTGCGACATCGGCTGCAACGTCCGCGCGAAGAACACGCTGGACCTCAACTACCTGGCCGTCGCCGAGCAGCGCGGCGCCGAGGTCTCCACCCAGGCCGAGGCCACGCGAATCGAACCGCTGTCGCCCGAGGGCTACCGCGTCACCTTCGTCGACCATGGCGCGGGCGCTGTCGTGCGCACCGTCGACGCGCGCCGCGTCTTCCTGTGCGCGGGCGCGGTGAACACCACGGAGCTGTTGCTGCGCTGCCGGGACGAGTGGGGGACGCTGCCCGACCTGAACGAGAAGCTGGGCTGCCGCTACTCGGCCAACGGGGACTTCCTCGCCTTCGCGCTGGAGACGCGTGAGCTGTGGGACCCGGCGGAGGGGCCCACGATTACGACGAGCATGGTGGTGGACCAGGGGAAGGGGAAGGACAAGACGTGGTTCCTCTTCCAGGAGGGCGGGCACCCGGGACAGGTGGCCGGAATCCTCCAGGCGATGGACTCGTGCCATGACCTGAAGGTGCCGGTGGACCTGCTCCAGAAGGAGCTGGTGAAGGTGCTGCGCAAGCGCTCGCGGGCGGCGGCGTCCATGGAGGGCGAGCGCGGGCGCTTCCAGGCCGTGTTCCTGGCCATGGGGCGTGACAGGGCCAATGGCCGGCTGGCGCTGCGCCCGCTCACGGGAGAGCTGGAGGCGCGCTGGGACGTGCCCTCCAACCTGCCGCTGTACCGGACGCAGGAGCAGCTCTGCCAGGACATCGCCCGGGCGCTGGGCGCGCGCGCCGTCTACAACCCGCTGTGGGAGCGGCTGCACATCCCCGTCTCGGTGCACAACCTGGGCGGCTGCACCATGGCCGATGAGCCCGCGTACGGCGTGCTCGGCTCCGACGGCCAGGTGCACCACTACCCCGGCCTGTACGTCCTCGACGGTGCCGCGCTGCCGTCCAGCACGGGCGTCAACCCTTCGTCCACCATCGCCGCAGTGGCCGAGCGCAACGTGGAGCGCGCCATCCGCGAGGCCCTGGGCAACCCCGGCTGGGTGGCCCCGGAGCGCGCCCCCCTGGAGCCGCAGCCCTTCCGCGCGGGCCTGCGCTTCTCGCAGGAACCGCAACCGGCACGCGTGGTGCCAAGAGAGGACCCGATGAGGACGGTGGTGATTCCCGAGGGTGGCACGGTGCCTTCGCCCACGCCGGTGGTGGGCCTGCGCTTCACGGAGCGGATGCGCGGCTTCCACGCACCGGGGCACGTGCCGGCGGACGACTTCACGGGCGCGGAGAAGGCCGGGAAGCGGGCGGGGCAGCTGGCGGAGTTCGTCGTCACCATCACCCTGCCGAGCCTGGACCGCTTCCTCGCGGAGAAGGCCCATGGCGGCATCGCCCAGGGCACCGTGCACGTCCACGGCCTCACGCCGCCCGAGGGCGCGGACATCGTGAATGGCGTCTTCAACCTCTTCGTGGACACCGACAGCTTCAGCGAGCGGCGGATGCTCTACCTGCTGCCCTTCACCGGCAAGGACGGCCAGCAGTACGTCCTCGACGGGTACAAGGAAGTGCGGGACGACGACGGCTTCGACATGTGGAACGACACCTCCACGCTCTTCACCGTCATCCGCCGGGGCACGGAGCGCAGCTCGCCCGTGGTGTCCAGCGGCATCATCCGCCTGCACCTGCCGGACTTCCTGCAGCAGCTCACGACGTTCGCGGTGCTGGGCACGGAGTCGCCCGTGGCGAAGGCGGACGCGCTGCGGCGCTTCGGGAAGATGTTCATGGGCCACCTCTGGGACGTCTTCGCCCGCACGAAGCTGGAATAGGAGAGGCGCACCTTGGCGATGGCGACGCGGTACGACGCGGTGGTGGTGGGCTCGGGCTTCGGGGGCTCCATCAGCGCCCTGCGGTTGGCGCAGGCGGGGAAGTCCGTGGCGGTGCTCGAGCGCGGCCGGAGGTACCGGCCCGGTGAGTTTCCCCGCGACGTGACTCGCGCGGACGAGTTGCTCTGGCGCCACCCGTCGCGTGAGGAGGCACAGGGGTTGTACGACGTGCGCTTCCTGTCCGGCATCGGCACGGTGACGGCGAGCGCGGTGGGCGGAGGCTCGCTCATCTACGCCAACGTCCACGTGCGGCCGGACGCCGCCATCTTCGAGGACCCGCGCTGGCCGACGAGCTACAGCCGTGCCTCGCTGGAGCCGTACTTCGACAAGGTGGCCCGGGAGCTGCGCCTGGACCCGGTGCCGGCGTCGCTGTCCCTGCGCAAGCGCGACCTCTTCAAGCGCGCGGCGGAACGGATGGGCCGCCCGACGTTCGACCCGCCAGAGGCTGTGGCGTGGGCGGAGCCTCCGGGCCCGGGGCGGAAGGTGTGCCAGCTCTGCGCGGAGTGCGAGTTCGGCTGCCAGCACGGCGCGAAGAACACGATGGACCAGACGTACCTGGCGCGGGCGGAGGCGCTGGGTGCCACGGTGTGGCCGCGCACGCTCGTCTCGCACGTGGAGCCGGCGCCGGGCGGTGGCTACCGCGTGCACTGCACGGATCTGGCGACGGGGGAGCGGCGGACGGTGGAGGGCTCGCGCGTGGTGCTGGCGGCGGGCACGTTGGGAACGGTGGAGCTGTTGCTGCGCAGCCGGGACGGGGCGAAGAGCCTGCCCGGGGTGAGCAAGCGGCTGGGGCACGGGTACTCGGGCAACGGAGACTTCCTGGGCTCGCTGCACAACGCGCGCGAGGACATCCAACCGTGGGTGGGCCCGGACGTGGCCACGGTGATGCGCTTCACGGACGAGGCGCCGCGCTTCACGCTGGTGACGGCGACCTTCAACCAGCCCGCGACGCGGGTGCTGGCGGGCATGGGGCAGCCGCGGCTGGGGCCGTTCCAGGGCATCGGCTATCCGCTGTGGACGTTCCTGGGACCGCTCGTCCACAAGGCCTTCGCGAAGGGACTGCTCAGCAAGCCGATGAGCAACCGCGTGGACCCGGCGCGCACGTGCAACCTCTTCGGCATCGGCCAGGACAACGCCAACGGGCGCATGGGGCTGAAGGGCGGCCGGCTGGACGTGGAGTGGAACTACGCCGGGGAGAACGCCGAGTTGGTGAAGCGCATGTCCGCGGCGATGCAGGAGGTGGCGTCCCAGTACGGCGGCACGTACGCGCCGCTGGTGACGTGGCAGTTGTTCAAGCGGCCCTTCACGGTGCACTCGCTGGGCGGGGCGCACCTGGCGAACTCACCCGAGCGCGGCGTCGTCTCCACCGAGGGCGAGGTCTTCAACCATCCGGGCCTCCACGTGGCGGACGGCTCTGTCATTCCCACGGCCATCGGGTTCCACCCGGTGATGACCATCAGCGCGGTGGCCGAGCGCATCGCCGAAGCCGTGGCCCACGGCTTCTGACCCCGTTTCGAGACTTCGAGGAGATGACCATGGACACGCTTCCACCGGCACAGCGGCACGACTTCAAGACGGGCGACGGCGTCCCGCTGTGGCTCACGCGCTACCAGGGCGGGACCAAGGGCCCGGTGCTGCTGGTGCACGGGGCGGGGGTGTGGAGCGGCATGTTCATGCTGCCCACGCTGAAGGAGAACTTCGTCCAGTTCCTGGTGCGCCATGGCTACGACACGTGGCTGCTGGACTGGCGCGCGAGCGTGGAGCTGCCGCTGCGCCAGTTCACCCTGGACGAGGCGGCCGAGCACGACATGCCGGCTGCCGTGCGCAAGATCCTGGAGGTGACGAAGCGGAGCTCGGTGCAGGCGGTGGTGCACTGCGCGGGCTCGGCGGCGTTCTTCATGTCGATGGCGGCGGGACGTCTGCCGGAGGTGCGCAGCGTGGTGGCGTCGCAGGTGGCGCTGCACCACATCGTCCCGCCGGTGACGCAGCTCAAGGCGATGCTGCGGCTGCCGGAGACGCTGGACGTGGCGCTGGACTACCTGTCGCCGGACGAGGACCCGAAGAATCCGGTGTGGCAGGCGGCCTTCGGCAAGTTCGCGGACATGCTGAGCCACGAGTGCGACAGCACGGTGTGCCACCGGCTGACGTTCATGTACGGGCACCTGTACAAGCACGCGCGGCTCAACCGCGAGACGCATGACCGGCTGGAGGAGCAGTTCGGCCCCTGCAACATGCTGACGTTCCGCCACCTGGCGCAGATGGCGCGCGTGGGGCATGCGGTGGGGTTCGATCATGGGGAGACGGAGAACCTCCGGCGCTACGGCCGTGAGAAACCGCCGTCCTACCTCCGGGCCGAGCACCTGCGCCGGCCGATCACGTTCCTGTCCGGAGAGCAGAACGGCACGTACCTGCCCGCGTCCACGGAGCTGACGTACGAGTGGCTGCGCGAGGAGAACGGCGCGGACTTCTACCAGCGCAAGGTGCTGGAGGGGTACGGGCACCTGGACACGTTCATGGGCAGCACGGCGGCGCGCGACACGTACCCGGTGATATTGGACTCGCTGGAGGCTGCGGGGTGAGGTGGCCTCGAGCGGCGGGGCTCACTCAGGTGCAGCTCTTCGCGCGCTCGTTGCACTGGTTGACGCAGCCGGGCGTGTCGAAGTCCGTCTCGGTGCTCTGCGGCTTGTTGCTGGCGGGCCCCTCGGGGAACCGGTTGGAGGCCCGGGGCGGCGGCTGACACGTGTCGAGGCAGGAGTTGTATTCGTTGCGGCACAGCTCCGACATGCCCGACGTGTTCAGCGTGGAGCAGCCGAGCTGCGCGCCTGTCAGCAGCGCGATGGCGAGCGTGAGTCTCATATCCCCGCCATCCTAGCCGATGGTGAAGCGGCGCCGGCCCAGCACACCGCCGTCCATCTCCACCACATCGCCCGGCTTCAGCATCCGCGGGTTTCGCGCATGGGCCCGCAGCGCGGCGGACAGCCGCGCGCTCGCCGGCAGCAGCGCGCCCACCCTCCGCTTCCACGAGGGCACGGTGAAGGCCACGCCCGACGGCGTCCCGGTGAGCACGACGTCTCCCTTCTCCAGCACGCCCGAAGACGCGGCCCGCGCCGCCTGGAGCAGCAGCTCGCGCGGAGACAGGATGAGGTCCATCGTCCGGCCCTGCTGGCGCGGCTCGCCATTCACGCTGAGGGACAGCGTCACGTCCAGGCAAGCCGCCGCCTGGGGCGTCTCCGGCACCCAGAGCAGTGGCCCCGGCACGAGGAACCCCGGGAAGCTCTTCGCCGCGCACCAGAACGCCATCCGGTCCGGCCGGCCCTCGCCCAACACCTGCACCGAGCGCGCCGTCACGTCGTTGGCGAGGAAGTACCCCACGGGCGGCGCGAAGCCGGGCCGTTCCAGATCCGCGGCGCGCGCGTCCTCGAGTAGCAACAGGCCCAGCTCCACCTCGTAGTCCAGCAGCGGCGGCAGCGCGGAGGACCGACCCGCCAGCGACGCCACCAGCCGCGCATCCAGCCGCTCCACGGCCATCAGCAGCGCATCGTGCGAGGGACTCTTCACCGTGTCGCCCTCGTGCAGCAGCGACGACGGGTCCTTGGTGAAGATGGCCGGGCCGTCCGCCTCGCCGCCCGTCTCGTTGATGTGCGCCGCGTACGTGAGGCCGAGCGCATGGACGTGCCGGGGCGCCAGCTCCAGCGGGACGAGTCTCCCCGGCGTTCGATTCGGATTCAGCGCCCGCATGACCGCCGGCTGCGCCTGGGGCGTCTTGAGCAGCCTCACAGTCCCTCCACCGCGCCACGGGGCGCGAGCTCGTCGAGCGAGGTGCCATCCCAGCCGATGTACCGCACGCCCTCCATCGGCTCGGGCGCGTGGAACTCCACCGCGCCCACGGCCGAGGTGAGCCGGCCATTCGGGCGCCACGCGGCGAAGGGGTGGGGGCGGGTGAACAGCTCCACCTCACAGGTGGCCACGTCGCTCTGCGCCACGTGGATGTCCCAGCCCGTCGGGTCTCGATATGCGTACCCCGCCAGCGTCCTCGGGTCGCACCATGCGCGGCCCTTCATCGAGGCCGTGGCGGAAGTCGCCTCGAAGTGCAGCTCGCCCGCGCGAGGCACTTCCATGCGGGTGAAGAACAGGCCCGGCACCTCGTGGAACGTGTGCGACTGCTGCGCGGTGCGCAGGTAGATGGGCGTGAGGCGGGGAGGGAAGCCGCCGCGCTTCGGCAGCACGGACAGTGCCTCCAGGGACGCCTTCGGGTCCTCGTTGAAGACGGGGACGTACAGCCACGTCAGCTCCTCGATGCGCCGGTGGCCCCAGAGGTGTTTCTGCAGGCCCGGCGCGCCGCGGACGTCGTACCGCCGGCCGTCCACCGTGACGGTGCCGGTGAAGGCGAGGTCGTCGTAGGCATGCGCCACGTGCGTGGTGAGCGGCAGCAGGTCCGTGCCCCTCGGCGCGCGGCGCACCGCCGAGGACGTCTCTGGCGAGAAGCGCAAATCCCAGTCGATGGAGTGCCCGCCCGACGCCACCCGTCCGTGGACGCGGCCCGGCCCCAGCTCCGAGTCACCGATGCGGATGCCGAAGCGCTCCGGCGAGCCGGCGCTGAACTCGGAGATGGGGTGGAGGGACTTCAGCGCCACCGTGGGCGTGGGCGAGGCGCTGTCGAAGGCGGCGGCCCACACGGTGGCGCGAGGCTCGCCGGGCGCACCGGGCGCGGGGGTGAAGAGGGTGTAGCGCAGCCACCACGCGCGCTCCCCGTTCAGGTCGAGCACCACCAGGAACCAGATCTCGAAGAACCCTGGCTGGCCCTTCCAGCGCGGCAGGTTGGCGCGCTCGCTCGAAGGCATATCGTCCCCCTCAGTGACGGCGGCTTCTCCGTCCGAAGCCCAACGCTCGCAGAGGGACGGTACTTCCGGCAAGCCGTGTCAGCGGCCCGCCTCGTTCCAGATGACCCGGTAGGTGGCGCTGTCCGCGTCGAACCGGCTCACCTCCACCGTCGTCGCGGGGGCGCCCGCGGCGCGTCCCATGGCAAGCATGACGCCCTGCTTGAAGTAGCGCAGCGCGCCCGGCTCGTTGAGCCAGACCTCGGCCTCGTTGGGCCCGCGCTCGGTGATGCGCACCTCGGTGTAGTTGTTGCTCGTACGGAAGCCGTGCTGGGCCTTCCAGAGCATCCGCCAGGGCCCCAGCAGCTTCATCACCCCGAGCAGGGCGCGCCCCATCATGGTGTCGCGGTAGCCGTCAATCATCCGCTCGCCGAGCAGCCGCCACGCCACCGCCTCGGTCTCTTCCGGGTGCAGCGCCTTCGCCGTCAGCGCCACGCAGCGGATCCACGTCTCCAGCGTGTAAGCGGGGAGCAGCGGCCGGTCCAGGTCCAGTCCCTCCATCCGGAGCTGCTCCTTGAGCAGCGGGGACACGCGCCCGGTCAGTCCCCGGACGAAGAGCCCCTCGACGATGGGTGGAAAGACGAGTCGCTCGGCCATGCCGGGCATTCCATCCCCCGGCCCGCCCCGTCGGGTCAAGTGCTACCTATGGACGGCGGACGGTGTGGTTGGAACGGGACGAGAGGCCCTACCGAGACTGGAGCTACAGCTTCAGCTCCCACGTCTCTCCGACGAGGCCGTGTCCGAAGCTGTGATGCGGCTCGGAGTGGACGAGGACGAAGCCGGCCTGCTCGTAGAGCTTCCGGGCCGAGTGGAGCACATCATTGGTCCACAGCCGCACCTTGCGGTAGCCGGCCTCACGGGCGAAGCGCACGCACTCGTCCACCAGCCGTGAGCCGATTCCGAGCCCCCGCGCTGACGGCTCCACGAGCAGCAGGCGCAGCTTCGCCACCGTCTTCGACTCCTTCACCAGGAACACCGAGCCGACATTCTCTCCGTCCCGCTCGGCAATCCAGCACCGCTCCCGCGCCGGCTCGTACTCCTGGATGAACTTCGCGGCGATGCTCGCGACCAGCGCCTCGAAGCGCTCGTCCCAGCCGTACTCCTGGGAGTACAGCAACCCGTGACGCTGGATGACCCAGCCCATGTCACCCGGCCGGTGCTGCCGGAGGAGGTAGGGCGCCTTCTCCTGCTGGGGCGTGCCACCGAGCAGTTCCTCGATGTTCCGCATCGCCTCCAGCAGGCGCTTCTGCCGGGCCGGAGACATGCCGGACAGCAGCGCGCCGACCTCCTGGCTCGAGCGCGCGTTGAGCCGGGCGAAGGCATCCCTTCCGCGCCGGGTCAGCCGCACGAGGCTCTGCCGCCCGTCGGACTCCGAGCGCACCCGGGTCACGAAGCCCCGGGTGCCGAAGGCGCGCAGCACGCGACTGAGATAGCCAGGGTCCAACCCCAGGTCCCGGCTCAGCTCCGCCGCCGTGGGCTGCTCCCGGTTCGCCACCTCGTACAGCACCCGCACCTCGGTGAGGGAGAAGTCGCTCTCCAGGTGCCCCTCCGGCAGCACGCCAATCTTCTGCGTGTAGAAGCGATTGAAGTGCCGCACCGCCGCCACGGTCCGTTCGTGCCTGGCCTCGCCCATGTCCGTGCTCCTCCGGATTCGTTGCCATTGTCAACGAATTGGTTGCCTCAGGCAACCATCTGAAGCACGGCTCCACCGGACGGCCGAGTTCGCCGCATGGGGCGCTTGGGGATGGGCGGAGATGTCGCGCCTCGGCGGAGACCGCCCATGCGTTCCGGCCTGGAATGCAGGATGCTGGGAGGGCTGCCGGGGAGCGCACCCCGCCTGGAGGGAGTTCACGTCATGAAGCTTGCTGTGCCGGGTACCGCCGTCCTCGTCCTGCTCGTGGGAACCCTGGGGTCCTGCAGGTGCGCGGAGCCTCCGGACGCGTCCGGGCTCCGGGAGGCCCGAGTCTGTTCTTCGCCTGGTGAGGGCGGGGCCCTCTCCGCGTGTCCCCAGCTCTGCGACGCCGTGGGACGGCTCCCCGCGCCTCCACCTCGAGAGGGACTGGCGCGCGACATCACCTCGACTGCACTGGACGTGAAGCTCGGCGCCATGAGCGGCACGGCCACGCTCATGGTGGCGGAGTCGAAGGAGCCGGGGCTGTCGCTGAAGGTGGGCAAGCTGAAGATCACCGGCGTGCGCGGACGCTGCGGCGGCCTGCAGTACACAGTGAAGGACGGGCAGCTCGACATCGGCGTGCCGGAGTGGGCGAGCACCGTGGTCGTCGACTACACGTTCTCCTCGACCTCGAACACCGACGGGTACCGCGAATCCGGGAGTACCTACACGTGGCCGGCCGCTTGTGGAAACCTGTTCCCCTGCCATCCCTCACCGGACGACGGTGCGAGGTTCTCGCTGCGGATTGGAGACCTGCGTGAGGGGCAGGTGGCTGTGTACCCGAAAGCGATCGCGCGCGATGTGCCGGCGTACATGCTGGGGTGGGCCGTGGGGGCCTATACGGAGCGACCCCTGGGCGTCACTCGCGCGGGGACGCAGGTGTCCGTCTGGTACCTGCCGGGAGAGGAAGAGGCTGCGACAGAGGGCACGCGCCATCTGCGGGACGCGATGGACTTCTTCGAGACGCAGTATGGGCCCTATGTCTTTGGCGACAAGGTGGGCTCGGTGTCGGCGAACTGGGGCCCCAAGGCCCAAGGTGGCATGGAGCATCATCCGTTCTGGCACCTGGCCTCGGCGTCGATGGCGGACCGCCAGATCCACTACCACGAGGCGGCGCATGGCTGGTTTGGGAATGGAGTGCGCATCCAATGCTGGGAGGACTTCGTGCTCTCCGAGGGGACGACGCACTACCTCACGGCCCGCGCGGTGCGCGCCACCGAGGGCGAGGCCGCGGAGGCGAAGTTGTGGGAGTCGAGGCGGCAGGATCTCGAGCGGGCGGTGGCCCGGCGCGACACGGTGGCCCTGCCGGACGCCACGTGCAATGCGATTGACATGACCACGCACCCGCTGGCCTCCATGATTCCCTATCTGAAGGGGAGCCTCTTCTTCCACGAGCTGGAGAAGCAGGTGGGCACCGCCGCGTTGGACCGCGTGCTGGCGCGCTTCTACCAGCTGCACGTGGGCAAGGCGGCGCGCATGCAGCAGTTGCTCGACTTCGTGAAGGCAGAGACGGGCCATGACCCCGGGCCGCTCGCGCAGGGTTGGCTGCGAGGGCTGGGCATCCCCGCTGCGCCGTCCCTCACGTCGGGACCGACGGCTCGGTGAGGGGCCCGTCGAACGCCACTTCGGGTTGCCTCAGGCAACCATCGGAGGCCGCGGCTCGCGGCTCGCGTAGCGCTCGGCCAGCACCGAGCAGACCAGCAATTGGAGCTGGTGGTAGAACATCAGCGGCAGGACGATGAGCCCCAGGGCAGGGTGCGCACCGAAGATGAGCCGGGCCATGGGGACACCGGAGGCCAGCGTCTTCTTGGAGCCACAGAAGACCGCGGCAATCTCGTCCTCCTTCTCGAACCCGAGCCACCGCGTCACCGTGGTGCTCAGCGTCAGCACGAGTGAGAGGAACAGCGCCGCCCCTCCGAGCGTCACCGCGATGACGCCGCCGCCATGGTTCGTGAAGAGCCCTGACTTCACCGAGTCACAGAACGAGGCGTAGACCAGCACCAGGATGAACACCCGGTCGAACATGTTCGTGTAGCGCCGGTAGCGCGCGAACCAGCTCCCCAGCACCGGCCGGAGCAGCTGACCGATGACCAGTGGCAGCAGGAGCAGTCCCGCCAGCTTGAGGATGGCGTCGCCCAGCGACAGCGACTGTCCCGTCGTCGTGGCCAGCAGGCTGACGAGCAGCGGCGTGAGCACGACACCGAGCAGGCTCGACAGGCTCGCGTTGAAGATGGCCGCCGCCACGTTGCCCCGAGCCAGGCCCGTCATCGCGACCGAGGAGGAGATGGTCGACGGCACCGCGCACAGGTACAGGAAGCCCAGCATCAGGTCCGGCGGAAGCCAGCGGCCCGCGACGAGGTTGAGCAGCAGCCAGAGCAGGGGAAACACCCCGAAGGTGAACGCCTGCACCACGAGGTGCAGCCGCCACTTCATGGCGCCAGCCTTCAGGTTCGCCAGCGGCAGCCCGAGCCCATACAGGAGGAACACCAGGAAGATGCCGACGTTGGCGACGACGTCCGCGTGCAGCGTCCCCCCGGTGCGGCCAAAGTCGGGGAAGAGGGTGGCCAGCACGACGGCGAGAATCATCCCGACCAGGAACCAATCCCGTACGAGCCGTTTCACGAGGCGCAGAGGCATGTGGGGGTTCAATACCCCGTGCGGCGTGAGACCTCCACCGGCTTCCGTCGCGGCACGAGGCCCCGTTCAGGGAGGCACACGGCGGGCGTGCTACCGTCGGATGCCGACATGACCGTGACTCTCCAGGAATTGGGCCCGGAGCTGCTCGACCAGGTGGGCCCGATGTGCGCCCGCGCCTTCGACGACTACCCCTTCCTCGCGGAGCTGTTCCCCGGCGACGCGGAGACGCGCGCGAAGGTGTCCTCCCGCTTCTACATCGCCACCGTCATCGACTGCCTGGATCACGGCACCGTCCACGCCCTGGTGGAGGACGGGCGGCTGGCCGGCGTCGCGGCCTGGCTGCGTCCGGGGGCCTTCCCACAGTCGCTGCGGCGTCAGGCGCGGTTCCTCTCGACGGTGTGGGCGGGCCTCCGTCACTTCCCGGGACGCGCGCGGCTGGCGCTCCAGGCGCTCGCGCGGCTCGAGCGCTACCACCCGCATACGCCTCCGCACTGGTACCTCGCGGCCATCGCCGTCGAGCCCACCATGCAGGGACGCGGGCTCGGCGTGCGGTTGATGAAGCGCGGGCTGGAAATGGCGGCGGAGCAGGGCGACCCCTGCTTCCTGGAGACGGCGAAGGAGTCCAACCGGGAGTGGTATCGCGGCTTCGGCTTCGACACCCAGCGCATCGAGCCGTGCTTCGACGGCGGGCCGCCCCAGTGGTTCATGTGGCGTCCTCCGGAGGCGACAGGCGGGGGAAGGGGAGTGGGCCCTCCTGGATTCGAACCAGGGACCCACCGGTCATGAGCCGGGGTGGGGCCCTCGCCGTCATCGGTCTGGCGCGCTGGAAGGGAGCCCGGAGCAGGTGGGCCCGTGACGGTGGATCGGCGCGCAGGTGGACAGCGGGCCTGCCTGCGTGCGCGGAAGCCAGACGGCGCACACTCATGGAGTGAATAGCCCCACGGCGGGCCCCGTCGGGCGAAACAATGCTCCGTCACGTCCTTGTGGTCGCTGTCGCAGTGGTCGCTCCGATGATGGCTTTCGGAGGCACGGATGTCGCCACGCACGCCAGGCCTCCCGTGCCTGCTCGGACTGTGTCCGGGCAGGCCGCCTTCGCGAAGCAGAAGAAGCCCGCCTCAGACCGCAAGCCGGCCTCGCGCCCGCGCGTCGGTGAGCGCATCGTCGACAAGGCCACCGGCCTCGTCGGTGTCTCCTCCCTGCGCACCGTCAGCGACACCGTGCCCGACGACTGCACGGGGCTGGCTCGCCTGGCGTACACCCACGTCGGCATCGACCTCATGGCGCCTGTCCCCGGCCGCCCGGGCGAGAACGGCGTTACCCACATCTACCGTGCCGCGCGCCGCCGGGGTGCCCTCCACCGCGCGAAGCCGCGCCCGGGGGACCTCGTCTTCTTCCGCGAGACGTATGACCGGGACCGCGATGGGCGCCGGGATGACGGGCTCACCCACATCGGCGTCGTCGAGCACGTGTCCCCGGGCGGCCTTGTCACCTTCATCCACCGCGGCAGCAAAGGCATTGCCCGCGCGCGCATGCACCTGCGCTGGCCCGCCACCCACCGTGCCCGCACGGGCCGCAAGGTGCTCAACGACTACCTCCGCCGCGCCTTTGGCGGACACCGTGCCTACGTCACCGGGGAACTCTTCGTCGGCTTCGCCTCTCCGGAGGCACTCACCCCAACGCCCCGGCGATGAGGCCCCGCCGTGCGGTCACCACCGCTTCGGCACGCATTCCCCTGATACACGAAATTCGGCGTAGGCTCAGCGTGCATCGTCGCGCCTGGTGTCATCGAGCGGTGCGCCTGGCGGAGCCGCACACCCGAAGGAAGTCCCTCAACACGGAGATCGCCATGAACCTGAAGTGGATGTTCCTCGCGTCCGTCTTCGCGGTAAGCAGTGCGACATCACTTCCAGCGGAGGCCGCTGAACCTTCTCCGTGCGAATCCTCGATCCCCGCGGCTCTGCAGGCGTCGATCAGGGGTGCGTTGCAGAGAATCAGCACATCGTCCTCGGCGAATGCCACGCTGACCAATGCCGTCAAGATCCACAACCCCGACGCGATCCGCTCGCTGCTGGTAGCAAACGGCGTGGACGCGAGCGCGCTGAACACGATCGCCATTGACGCGGATGGCGCGGGCGCGGGTCCGAGAAAGGCCGAAGCCAATACAATCTACTTCGCACTCGGCACAAGCACGGGACAGTCGACGGCTCAAGGCCTCGTCTACATGGGCCGCCCGTACGGATGGGTAGACTGGAACACGTTCGATCCCTGGGCGTATTTCTGAAGCATGTGGAGTTGATTCAGTACGGCGCCGGCAGGGCCATCGCTCTGCCGGGCACGTGCTCTGCAGTACACCTCGGAGAGCTCGAGGCGCTCGCGGGCTATCTTCGCTCGCGTGGCATCGACTACAGCCGGCAACCGTACGGCGTCACGATCGAAGTCGACATTGGCGAGATCGTGAACTTCATGATCGACGTCCACTGGCTCATCGATCAGGTGCGGTTCGTCGCGGTGACCCCGCTCATCGTCGCCGCCACGAGCCTCTCCGAGGTGGCCCTCGCGGTGGGCTGCGGGCCCTGACCGGCGTCAGCCATCCGTGACCTGTGCCCAGACGCGCGAACGCCGCGTCGCCTCGAACAATCGAGACGACGCAGCGTGGGCGCTGCGCACGCGTGGGCGTGACGCGACGTCGTTGGCACTACTGGTGGCGCGGGTGCCTCCGCACGTGCCCTACCTGGGCCTAGAGCGTCTTGAGGTACTCGATCAACGCCCCACGCTCCAGGTCGGTGAGCACGGAGTTGAACGCGTGGCCGCCATTGTCCTGCCCGAAGGCGTGGGAGTTGAAGATCTTCCGGTCCTCGAGCTGCTGGCGCGTGCGTGTTGGCGGGTAGAGGATGTTCCAGGTGAGGAAGATGTTGCTGAAGAGCACGTTCATCATCTCCTGTGCCAGGGGCGTGCGGAACTCGTCACCCGGGTCGCAGTTGATGTACGGCGACACCGCGGGGTTCAACGGCGAGCGCCACTGGCAGGCGATGGTGTCGTACTTCCAGCCGAGCTTCGCGGGGTCATACGCGCGTTGCAGGTTCGTGTCGAAGCCCATGATGACGAGCGGCTGATCCCAGCGCGGAGGCGTGGAGACACGACGCCAGATGGGCTTGCGGTCTGAAGGCTTGAGCACCTCCCAGATGTTGGGGACCGAGCCATTGTGGAGGTAGGGCGCGGTGGCCCAGACGCCGTACAGCGGCGGCGCGAGGTAGCCGAGCTCCCGGTTGCCTCGAATGTGCGGCTGGTTCTGCGGACCGCAGTCCTGAGCGGTGCCGGCCGTCTGCGGATAGCCGAAGAAGTTCTTGGCGCCCGCCGACTGCACCGCCTGGTTGTTGGTGTTCACCCGGACCGGGTCGGTGCCGATGATGTTCAGGGGAACGATGTAGCTCGCCATGCCCGCCAGCGCCGGGGTCGCGAGGAACGCGGGGTCATTGACGTAGCGAGGTGAGTAGGCGCCATGACAGCTCGCGCAGGAGCCGTTGCCCTGGGGCCGCGGCACGGTGTTGTTGCGCCCCGGAGCCCACATGTCGAGCGTGTGGAACAGCACGGCGCCCTGTTCGGCCAGCGTCGGGTTGATGGACAGCGGATAGGGCGGAGACTTGAGCGACTCGACCCAGGTGTTGAGCGGCGGGCCGTTGGCGCGCATCCAGTCCTGTCCCGCTTCGCTCACCGGCCCGCCGACTCCACCGAACAGGCCGAAGAACGGGGTGTAGAACACCATGTCCACGCGCGGCGCATCCATGGGGAACACGCCGTCGACGAACTTCACCGGCCGGTGTCCCATGTTCCACCACGCGGGCGTATCCATGCCGGCGGTCGACCCCGAGTTGATGAGCCCGATGACCTCGGCGGGCGTCAGCAGCGTCTCGTCCGGGAACAGGAAGGCGAGGTTGATGTCGCTGGCGTTGTTGGTGCCTCGGGTGCGGTTGAGGTTCGCGAAGGTGGCCAGCGACGCCGGATACCCCAGGGGCAGCAGGTCGCTCAGGAACAGGTCCAGGTCCGCCAGGCTGCTACCACCGCCCGTCAACACCCCGAGCCCCGGACCATCCGCCGGGGTCCCCACCGCGCCGCTGTGGCAGGCGTGGCACGTGACGCCGATGCGTCCACTCCAGCTCCCATCCGGGTTGCGAAGCTGCGTGAGCATCTGCGGGAGCTGACCACTTCCTCCGTTGCTCCAGTTCGGGTTCTGCCCGGGCAGCGGATAGGGATTGCGCTCGGAGTTCAGCGCCGACCCATAGCGCTGGGCCATCAGGCTGTCGAAGTTGTCGGGACGGAATGGGAAGCCCCAGATTCGCCACAGCTCGTTGTACTGCAGCGAGGTGAAGGTGGCGATGCCCAGCCCCGACTCGGGCCGCGTGGGGTCCGTGCCGGTGAACAGCGCGCCCACGCCAGGGTGGCCGTTCGTCAGCAACCCCGCGCCGTGGTTGAAGCGCTGACGCAGCTCTCCACAGGTCTTCGCCGGGCCAACCTCCTGCACCGCCACCGGGTCGACATGACAGTTCTTCCAGAAGGCATTGAAGTGCACCGCGCGTCCGTTGCTGATGCCAGGCTGCACCAGGGTCCGCGGGTCCACGGGCAGCACGGCGCTGTCTGGCTTGCCGTAGCAGGAGTCCCATTGGACCGAACCGCCCCGGCTGCTGCCGAGCAAATCCCCCGCGCTCGAGATGCCGGGAAACACCAGGGCTCCCGCGACGAGCAACGCTCGAACCCACGGCACGGTGGCCCTGGCTGACGCCAACCACTTCTTCACTCCACTCATGGCTTCCTCCTCTTTCGCTGCGTGCGTCCACACCCCCGCCGCGGGTGCGCGACAGGAAGCAGGTGAAGTCCGCATGAGGGACAGGCCGCCGAGGCTGCTGACTCAGCGGCCATGCCTCGTGGCGAGGCGGTAGTCCCGGAGGTGAGTCAACGCTGAGTGTCTCGCTGAGCGCGGATTCCACACCTTTCAACTTTGGCGGGAATGATGGGCCGTTATTGGCACAGCGTCAATAGGGCTCTGGTCACCTGGCCCGAGCGGGGCGGTCCTTCGGCGTGAACATCCTCGCGACGACGGAGCGGGGCCCGCTCGGCTCCGGGCGCTGCACGAGCTCGGCTGCCGCGACGTCGCCGTGCTGCGCTACGTGGGGAGCGACTCGAAGTTCCGGCTGGGCGCGGCGGACGAGGCGCGGCTCACGCACGCGCTCGCTGGCAGTGCCCTGCGCGCGCGGCTGTCGGTCTGCTTCGGCGATGCGCTGGTGGAGGTGCCCCGGCTCATTGGCGGCGACTGTGGTGCGGGGCTCGACTTCAGAAGCAGGGGAGCAAGCCGCTCCCACTGCTCGTCGTTCAACTCGCGTTTGCGGACACTCTCTAGTCGCAGACCGTGGCGTTCACCGGCTTGCCACAGAGCTGGCCGGTCGCCGGCGCGTAGACGCCCGCGGTGCAGTGCCGTCCCGACGCCGTCCCGCACCCGAGCGAGAACCAGAACGCGCACTGCCCCGTCTGGTAGCCGTTCGTGTCCACCACGCACCGGTAGTACCAGCCCGGCGGATCCGTCACCGCCTGCTGCTGCGTCTCCACCACCGGCTCCTGCGCCGCCTCGTCCTCCGCCACCACCCCGCCACAGCCCACCAGCCACGCCGCCATCGCCGCCGCGCCCACCAGCCTCGATATCCTCTCCATCGCGTTCCCTCACGTCGGTGCTACGGGTTGAACCTTCCACGCTAGCAACTTCACCCTACGTACTCCGCGACTGGAGGTGTGAGCGGCTCGTTGCCAGAGGAACACACCGAGAACGGGAGGCGGCCAGGGCCCTGCTGCCGCTCATCCGGGAGGACCGCGACCCGCACTCCGCGGAAACGGCCCGCGAGCTTCAACGCTGGCGCGCGGAGTCCTTGGTGCGGTGCTTCGATGTTCCCCTCGGGGCTCGCTATGCGGGCCCATCACAGTCGAGCGGGCAGGTCTCGTGCGATTCGCCTTCGTCGCAGACACCATCGTTCCCGCAGACTCCCGGCGTAGGCGCGTCACAGTCCACCGGACAGACCTGGTGCGACTCGGCGCCATCGCAGAGGCCGTCCCCACAGAAGGGGACGGAAGCGGCACAATCCAGGGGGCAGGTCTGATGCGATTCGCTGCCGTCGCAGCGGCCATCTCCGCAGAACGGGTCGGGAGCATCGCAGTCGAGCGGACACTTCTCGGGGGTCTCGCCGTCGTCGCAGACGCCGTCCTCTCCGCACTCTCGCGGCGGAGGGCCTTCGTCGGAGAGCGAGGCCCGGGACACGGTGGCCCCCGGCCTTCGAGGCTGCTCCTCCGCGGCCGAACCACACCCCATGAGCACGCCAGGTCCCAGACATCCCAGGATGACGACCAGACGCTGATACATGTGAGACCTCCTCGTGAGAGGAGGCCGGACCTATCACGGACGAGCCCCGATGGCATGAAGCCGTGGTGATTTGATTACTGTTGCTGCGTGGGTTGCGGCTCCTGGGTGGAGGTCGCGGTGGCTATGCGCAACAGCGGTTTGTGAGCGCATGAGTGCGCTCGGGGATTGGGGGCGCTGGCCCCCGCTGGCGTGGTATCTCCAGGCTCGATGCGAAGAGCCCATCGCCATGCTTCCTTGCCCTGCCTGCTCGTCCTGGTCCTGCTGTGGGGCTGTGCCACGGCGCCGCGGCCCGGCTCCGCCCAGCCGAGGGTTCTCTCCAACGACGTCTTCCCCAGCGGGATGCGGCTGGTGGTGCGGGAGGACTCGCGGGCGAAGCTGATGACGATGTACGTGTCCTATCGCGCCGGCGCCACGGACGAGCCCGAGGGCAAGGAGGGCGTGGCGGAGCTGGCCGCGCGTCTGTCGTTGAGGGCCCGCCACGGCGGCGCGGGCACGCCGACACTGGAGGAGCGGCTGGTGGCCGCGGACGTGACGCCGCGGAGCACGGTTACCTACGACGACACGGAGCTGTGGAGCTCCCTGTCACCGGAACGCCTCGCCCGGGCGGCGGCGCTGGAGGCCCAGCGCATGGCCGACCCGCTGGCGCACGTCACCGAGGAGGACTTCCGCCAGGTGCGCGCCCAGCAGCTCGACGAGCTGTGGGTGAGCCAGGAGTCCATGGACAAGGGGCCTTCGCGCAGGTGGCTGCATGAAAAACTGCTGGCGGGCCATGTCTATGGCCGCCCAGCGCAGGGGACGCCCGAGTCGTTGGACCGCCTCACGCTGGAGGACGTACGTGCCTTCGTGAAGGCGAACTACACCCCGGCCCATGCGGTGCTGGTGGTGTCCGGCCCCCTCCCGCTGGAGGAGGCGAAGTCGGAGGTGGCCAGGAGCCTCGCCGGCCTCATGGGCGTGGGCACCGGAGCCCCCGCTTCCCCCGTCCAGCACGCTCCGCCTCCCGCCCCCGCGGACCTTCCCGAGAGTGCGCCCCCGGTGGTGATGCACGGGGCCGTGAGGGCACCGCAGCTCCACTTTCTGCTGACGGTGCCGGGCCGCTACTCGGGGAGGTACGCCGAGTCATTGGTGGCGCGGGAGGTTCTGAAGCGGTGGCTGGACCTGAGCCTCGGGCTGGACTCGCTCTCCTTTCGCAGGACCGCTACGGTCACCTACCAGGAGCTGGATGGGCTGACGCTGCTCCACTGCTCCGTGGTCCTGCGGTCGGGGATGCCGGAGCGCATGGCGCTGCACCACGTCTCCAGCCTGCTGAGCTCGCTCGAGGTCTTCGCCAACGGCATCACCGAGAGCCTGAGGGAGCCCGTCAACGGGCCCCGCCGGATCTACCAGCGCAAGTACAACGCGCCCATGCCGTTCCGGAGCTACACCGAGGGCTGGGTGCGGGCGACGCTGAACAAGGAGCTCGAGCTGCAGGAGCGTACGGTCTCCGCCATGGACATCGCGCGGGTGGTGCGCGCCACCGGCAGGGTGGACCTCGGTGGCATCCGCGAGGAGCAGGTGGCCAGGGCCCTCACCGAGGGTGTCGTGCCCTCCTATCTGGAGCAGTACGTGCGCGCCGAGCGGATGCGGACGCTGGTCATCCTCCCGGAGCCCGGGGCCGCGGCGAGCCCCTTCATGAAGCCCTGAGACCCGACACACCATGGCCGAGAGCGCGTCGCCTGGTTGCGCGACCGCGGATCCCCCGGGACGGGCTGTCCGAAGGGGTCCACCACGGATTGTACCTCCAGGGGCAGAGCCGGGGTTCGCGCACCCAGGGATCCACGACGAACCAGGGCGTCTCCCGCTTGCGGATGAGCACATAGGAATGATCCGGGGCGGCAGCCGCGTCCAAGCACTCGCAATGCATTGGAAGGTGCAGCGCGGTGGCAGGATGGTCGCGAGGGGGCCTCCCCATGCACCAGACATTCGAATACCGTGGCCCGCTCCCTTTGCGTCGCGAGGGGAGCGGGCCGTTACGCGCTCGGTAGAACAGCAGCTCCGGCTGGGGCGTCACCAGGGTCAGAGCCTCAGGGGCCCCAGCTCGTGAGGCACCGCCACGGCATGCCCGGGCGGTGGCAGCGCCAGCGGCCGCAGCGCCCCGTCGTGCCAGCGCATGAAGCACAGCTCCGGCGACTCCAGGGGTCGGCCGAAGTCGAAGTGCACGCGCATCGGCCCGGCCTCGACGGACTCCTTCACGGTGACGTGGAGCCCGGGAAGCCGCACCTCCGTCCCGGGTGCTGGCGAGACGTCCCGGTGCACCTGCTCCCAGAAGCCGACCTTCCTCTCGTCCGTGCGCACCACGAGGTCGATGCTGCTGTCGGACGTGCGCTCCACCTCATGGTCATGAGGCGCCGAGCTGAGCAGCTGGAAGTGCCGGGGCGATCGCCCCAGGAGGATCATGGCCGCCGGGACAAAGCTGGCGATGGTGGGGTCGGCCCCAGCCACCAAGACGAGGGTGCCGTCACACGGTGGGGCCGTGCGAGCGATGCTCCACTGGGCCTCGGCAATCTGGCCGAGCACCACGCCCATGACCACCCGGAACAGCGGTCCCGTGAGGAAGTGCCCGAGCCCGAGCACGACGACCACCGTCCGGAGTCCCACTCGCGTCAGCCGCGTACGTTCCGGCGCACGCGCGGCCTCCCATCCGCGCACGAGCAGCACGGCCACCAGGGCGGTGCCCGCCAGCAGGGGAATCACCAGCACCCGGCCCCCGATGACGCCCACCGCGCCGGGGATGACCGAGGCCAACCCGCCGGGCAGCAGCCAGCGCAGCGTGTTCCGCTCCAGCTCCGACAGGCGTCCACGCAGGGCTCGCAACAGCAGCAGTGCGCCCAGCGTGACGAGCCCACCCCACACGGCGAAGACGGGCTGCAGCGGCGGCACGGACGCGACGGCGTCGGAGGGCGTGGCCACGACCAGCTCGCCCAGGAGGACGAGCACGCGCTGGCCCACGGTCGACAGGAATGCCCCCGGCGCTCCCGCGGGCGTCAGGTACGCGGCGCTGCCTCGCGCGCCGTAGCCCTGGGCCGCGTAGAACGTGAGGTAGACCGCTACGACGACGGCGAAGGGCGCCAGGGCCACGGCCGCGCGGCGCCAGCCCTCGCGACGTCCGAACACTTCATAGGCGCCGAGCAGCGCCACGGCCCCGAGCGCCGGCTCCCCCGCGAGCAGCGACACCACGAGCATCAGCGGGGCCAGGAGGCGTCCCGGCTTCCAGCCGTCTTCCCGGGCGCGTAGATGGAACGCCAGGGCCAGCAGGCCTGGCACCCCGGACACGAGCGGATGCCGCGCCGCGAGCCACGCCACCGGCATTAGATGCGCCGCGGCCACGGCGTAGCCGACGGTCGCCACCGCGGCCAGCGGCACGGGCAGGAGGCGCCGGTGCAACCAGCCCACCACCGCCACCATCCCCAGGAACCACAGGAGGCTGTGCAGGTGAGCGGGGAGGGGCGCGTCGCCGAAGAGCCAGGTGTCCAGGGTGATCAGGGCACTGGTCAGCGGCCGGAAGAACCGCACCGTCAGCACGTCGGACGTCCACCAGGGCAGAAGGCCGGACTCCCGGAGCGCCGCCGGTGAAGTCTTCGCCGTGCCCACGAACTCGTAGAGGCTCAGCGGTCCCCAGTCGCCGTACTCGCGGAGCTGCCCGGAGAGGATGATGCGGTGGAGCAGGTCATCGAGCAGGAGCCCCACGTTCAGCGAAGGCAACGACACCAACACCCCGAGCCCCATGGCCAGGTACAGCGAGCGGGGCCAGCGCCACCAGGTACGCGTCCGCGTGGCTTTGTCTGTCCGTGGGCTTCCGCCCGCTGCGTCCCCGGTCTCCGGCATGAGCGTGGCTTGTCTCCGTGGTGCCGCGGAGGTGAGCCTACCCCGAAGGGGGCATGCGGCGTTCGGGCCACCGAGCTAGAGGCGCATCGGCCTTCGACGCAAGGCGACACACGAATGCAGTGGCTTCCCCAACGCCGAGGCATTGCCCTCCGCCCCGGCTTCCTCCACCATGGCCCATGGAGGTGGAACATGAATCAGGATTCAGGTCGGTGCGCCCTCGTGACGGGCGCGGCGAATGGTATCGGCCTCGCGGTGGCGGAGAGCCTGGCGTCCCAGGGCGTGCGCGTGCTGCTGGCGGACCTCGACGAGGACGCCGGCACCGCGGCGGCGAAGCGGCTTCCGGGGGCTCGCTACCAGTGGGCGGACGTCTCGTCCCGCGAGGACTGCCGCGCCCTGGTGGCGACCGCCGAGCGCGAATGGGGCCGGCTGGACATCCTCGTCAACAACGCGGGCCTGCAGCACGTGTCCCCGGTGGAGGAGTTCCCCGAGGACCGCTGGGAGCAGCTCATCCGCATCATGCTCGTCGGCCCGTTCCTGCTGACGCGCTACTCCCTGCCGCTGATGTACGCGCGCAAGTGGGGGCGCATCATCAACGTGTCCTCGCTCCACGGGCTCGTGGCCTCCCCGTACAAGTCCGCGTACGTCTCCGCCAAGCACGGCCTCATGGGCCTGACGAAGACGGTGGCCCTCGAGGCCGCCGACAAGGGCGTGACGGTGAACGCCGTGTGCCCCAGCTACGTGCGCACGCCCCTGGTGGAGAAGCAGATTGCAGACCAGGCGCGCGTCCACGGAATCACGGCGGCGGAAGTCGTGGAGAAGATCATGCTCGCCCCCGCCGCCGTGAAGCGGCTCCTCGAGCCCTCCGAGGTCGCCGCCTACATCTCCTTCCTGTGCTCGGACGCCGCGGGCGGCATCACCGGGGCGGCACAGGTGATGGACTGCGGCTGGACGGCTCGCTGAGCGCGCCTTCGCCGGAGCTCGCGGAGGCCGGTGCCTCCGTGAGCTCCTCCCGGAAGGTCTCCGCCGACAGCCAGACGGAGACCAGGGTGATGACGGCCAGCACCACCATGTAGAGCGACACCGGCCACGCCTGCCCGCCCGAGCGCGCCAGCAGCGCGGTGGCGACGACGGGAGACAGGCCCCCGGCGAACACCGACGCCAACTGGTAGCCCAGCGACGCGCCGCTGTAGCGCACGCGGGTGCCGAACAGCTCGGAGAAGAAGCTCGCCTGCGGGCCGTACATGGCCGCGTGCGCGACGATGCCCAGGCAGATGGCCAGCCAGATGAGCCCCGTCTCCTTCGTGTCGATCAGCCAGAAGAAGGGGAAGGCCATCAGCCCGCAGCCCACCGCGCCCGCCAGGTACACCGGCCGGCGGCCGAAGCGGTCCGACGCGGCGCCGAACGCGGGAATCGCCACCAGGTGCACCGACATGGCGATCAGCACCCCGTTGAGGAACGTGGAGCGCGGCAGCCCCAGCCGCTCGGTGCCGTACGAGAGGACGAACGTGGTGATGATGTAGAAGAAGCCGTTCTCCGCGAAGCGCGCCCCCATCGCCAGGAGGATCTGCTTCGGGTAGGTGCGCAGCGCGTCCAGCACGGGGATGCGCGGGGCCTCGGCCTCCGGCTTGCGGTGCTGGAACACCGGGGACTCGGCCACGCGCAGGCGGATGAACACGCCCATGCCGATGAGCACCGAGCTGAGCAGGAAGGGGATGCGCCAGCCCCACGCGAGGAACTGCGCTTCCGACAGGCGCGAGAAGACGGAGAACACGGCCGTGGCCAGCAGCATGCCCGCCGGTGCCCCCATCTGCGGCCAGCTCCCGTAGAAGCCCCGGCGATTCGGCGGCGCGTGCTCCACCGCCATCAGCACCGCGCCGCCCCACTCGCCGCCCAGGCCGAAGCCCTGGACCAGCCGCAGCAGCACGAGCAGCGCCGGTGCCCAGATGCCCAGCGTGTCGTAGGTGGGCAGCAGGCCCACGGCGAAGGTGGCCAGGCCCATCAACATCAGCGTGGCGCTGAGCATGGCCTTGCGGCCCAGCTTGTCGCCGTAGTGGCCGAACACCACGCCGCCCAGCGGACGGGCGACGAAGCCGACGGCGAAGGTGCCGAAGGCCGCCATCGTCCCCGCCAGCGGGTCCAGGGAGGGGAAGAAGAGGCGGTTGAACACCAGCGCCGCCGCCGTCCCGTAGAGGAAGAAGTCGTACCACTCGATGGCGGTGCCGATGAAGCTCGCCACCGCCACCTTGATGATGGAGTCCTGCCGCTGCTGCGTGGGTTCCATGCCTTCCCCTCCCGGTTCCAACGACATGATTACAGCAGCAGACGGAGCGTCATGAAGTACGAGGCGTCAATCTCGTCCTCTTCGTTGTCCTGCTTCTTCTGGTAGCGCGCGTAGCGGGCGCCCAGCGCCACGTCCTCGGTGAACCAGTAGGTGCCGCCGACGTTGAGGTACGTCTGCGTGGTGCGGGTGACGGGCTCGGTGGCGGGAGAGCTCCCGGTGGGCGGCACGAAGCTGGGCGAGCGGTCCGCCACGCGCGCGAACTGGACGCCCACGCCCGAGCGGCCCTGCACGTTGAAGTCCACGCCGGCCGACAGTGTCGTCGCCGTGTAGCGCGTGCCCAGGAGCTGGTCCGCGAAGCCCGGCGTGCTGTTGGTGACGTCGTTCTGCACGCGGGCGATGTTGAAGAACGGGGTGATGAAGAGGGGGATGCCTACGTTCGTGTGCAGCTTCAGCAGCACGTTGCCCCGCAGGTTGTTGCCGTGCAGCAGCGGGTCCGTGCGCGACGTCGTCTGGTAGTTCACGTCGAAGACCTGGGCCATGGCCTTGGCCTCGAACAGCTCGTGCGTGTACGTGACGGACGGGCTGAGGACCTGGAAGTGCAGGTCGTCATCCGGCTGGCCGTTGCGGTAGTTGCCCAGGGGCCGCTCCCAGAAGCGGCTGCCGCCGCCGAACGAGCCGCCCACCTGGTAGGAGCTGGACGTGCTCAGCGGGTTGGCGGCCGTGAAGCCCAGACCCACCCGGAAGCCCTTCCAGTCATACGCCGCCTGCGCGCCCTGGCCGCGGTTGAAGCCGCTGTAGAGGAGCGGGTCTCGCGTGTACTTGTCCGCGAGAAACGTGTCCGCCATGTGGGTGGAGATGTAGTCCACGCTGGCCGGGTCCACGACGATGCCGGCCTCCACCGTCGCGTTCCAGCGCTGCAGGCGGATGACCTGGTCGCGGACGCTGAAGGACGCGGTGCCCTCCCAGACGCCCGAGCCGTGCGCGCGGATGTTGCGCTCGAACTCGCTCTTGAAGGAGACGTACTGGCCCAGCCGTCCCTCGAAGCCGAAGCGCGTGAGGGCCACCGTCGTCGCGCGGCTCTCGCGGTTGCGGTTGAGCGTCTGGATGAGGTTCTCCACGTGGATGCCGCCCGCGAGCGCGAGCAGCGGCTTCACGTAGAAGGTCTCGTTGCCCACGGCGATGCGCGGCCGGACGACGGGCGGGGGCGTGGTGTCGATGACCTCGCTCGTGCCCGCCATCTCCTCGGGGGTGGGGACCTTCTCGGGCGTGTCGGCCTTCTCGGCCGGCGCGGGCGCGGGGGCCTCGCTGGTGGCTGCGGGAGCGGCATTTGGAGCCTGGGGCGCGTCAGCGGCGGGCGCCGCCGGAGCGGCCTCGGTGCTGGCGGGAGCGGGGGTCTGGGCCCAGGCAGCCGGCACGGTGCCCAGGGCCAGCGCGCACAGGGTCGCGGTGAAGGGGAGTCGCTTCATTGGGTGGGCTCGGGAAGGAGAGGGGAGACTACGACCGGCCCCGCCGCGTGACTTCACGCGACGGGGCCGGCCCTGCTGCCTTGGGGGGGAGGGGGAATGCGCGCGTTACTGGGCGAGGTACCGCATCACCAGGTCCACGCCCGCGCTGGAGCGCATGGAGCCGAAGTGGTTCGCGATGAAGCCCTTGTTGAAGTAGCCGCTGGTGTCGTAGTCGCTCAGCGTGGTGAGCGTGTTCGTCACGCAGCCTTCCATCTCGATGCGGGAGGCGGCCTCGGAGACGTAGTAGTCCTGGTAGTTGGTGCCCTTCGTCTTGTCCGTCATCGTGATGGTGAAGTACTTCACGACGTTGTTGCCGCACTGGCCCGTCTTGCCGAAGGCGTAATCACCGTCCGCGCACGGGGTGGCGAAGAGGTCGCGGGGACCATTGAGCGGCTTGTGGAAGTACGTCTGCACGTAGTTGGAGCGGCTGCCCATCTCGCAGACGATGGTGCCGCGCATGGTGTCGTTGGCGGCGCACAGCGAGTTGGGCTGGGTGTCGTAGGTGGACACGCCGTGGTTGGCGCCCGAGCCGAGGATGACGTGGCTCAGCTGCGGGAAGGGGTTGACGCCGCCCGAGCGGCCGGAGCTCCACTCCACGTACATGCGGCGAAGGGCATCGCGCGCGACGGTGACGCCCAGCGAGTGGCCGATGAGGGCCACCTTGCGGTTGGGGTTGTTCTTCATCACCGCCTTCACGAGCGACTGGAGGATGGGCGTGGCCCAGCCGTGGTCGATGTTGCCCGCGGCGTTCTGCGTGGAGCTGTTGGCGGCCGGGTCGATGGCGGTGACGATGTCCGTGCGGAAGTCCACGGCGATGACGCGGTAGCGCTGCGCGATGAGCTTCTCCGCCAGCTGCTCGCGCGCGGTGGTGTCCGCGGTGAACTGCACGTTCTCCGTGGCGGTGTTGACGGAGGTGCCCTCCGGGAGGATGAACTTCTCCCAGGTGTGCGGGCGCGTGGAGTTGCCGTGCACGAGGATGACGATGGGCTTGGAGGAGTCCTCGTTGTTCTGGGTGTACTCCTTGGCCGCGCAGGGATAGCCGTCGATCTTCGCCTTGTCGCCTTCGACGAAGCCCGTGGCCGCGTTGGGGCCGCCGAAGGCCACCGCGCCGGTCCACTTGCCGTCGTTGTTGCCGTCCTTGTAGGGCGTGGTGCCGGTGGTGTTGGCCTTGTCGTAGTAGAGGTTGTCCACCGTGCAGCCCTGATGGTTCGTCAGCGGGCGGTAGTGGCCGTCATAGGTGCGGTAGGTGTCCTGGGTCTGCGGCGCGGTGGTGGTGATCTCCGCCATCTCCTGCGCGTCCTGGATGGACCAGGTTGAGATGTCGATGCCCGCCGCCTGCACCTCGGACGTCTTCGCCGCGATGCGCTCGCGACAGGCCTTCACCTCGGCGGACGCCTCGTCGACGGGCGGCTTCTCCTCGCCCGGATCCTGGTTCTGACACGCCAGCCCGCACAGCCCGAAGACCACCGCCACAGCACGAATACTCATGCGACGCGTTGCCATTTGTAGCTCCGTTGCAATCGCTTACAGGGTTCGATGGAAGTGCGGGTGATTCCCGCCGGCGAAGCACACTGGCTGGCGGGAAGCCCCGGCCTGCGGCGTGGACGCCTCAGCGCCGCAAGTGGGGGATTCGTACCAAACCCGGAGCGTCGGGAGCAAACCGGAGTTGAAGACTGATTCATCTTTCGGCCGCTGCGAGTTGAAGGATGATTCAGTATTGCGGCGCGTCACGCACCCGAGTTGAAGCCTGATTCAGTATTGCAGCGCGTCAGGGGTTGGGTGGGATGAGCTGGGCGTCGCGGTGCGTCAGGCGTTGCGAAGCCAGTTGCCCATCGCGGCGCGTCATGGGTGTACGTTTCGCTCCTGGACTCCGACGTCACCAGGAAGGCGCACACCGAATGAATCCACGTCATCTCAGCCGGGGGGAGTTCCTCGCCCTCACCGGCCTGCTGTCCGGCTCGGCGCTGCTGCGTGGCACCGCAGAGGCCGCCACGCCCCCCGCGCCCGCGCCGACAAAGGGTGCTCCCGCGGCGCCGCCATCGCGGGCGGAGCTGGAGAAGGTGCGCCGCGAGTGCCGCGCGTCGCTGACATCTGGCGGCCCCAGCGACCCGGGCGCGGAGCTCATCCGCATTGGCGAGTGGGTGAAGCGCCAGGGCGTGGCGCGCGACTACTACGGCAATGGCGAGTTCATCCAGGCCTTCGAGAAGCGCGTCGCGGCCATGCTCGGCTTCGAGGACGGCTGCTACATGCCCACGGGCACCATGGGCCAGCTCTGCGTGCTGCGCATGTATGCGGACGCGAGCGGCAACCGGCGCTTCGGCGTGCACCCGTCGTCCCACCACGTGCTGCACGAGGATGACGCCCACGCGGTGCTGCACGGCCTGCGCGAGGTCATCCTCTGCCCGTGGACGCGGCCCGTGCTGGCCAGCGACGTGCGCGACGCGAAGGACCCGCTCGGCACCGTCAGCGTCGAGCTGCCGGTCCGGTGGCTGGGTGGGCAGCTCCAGACGTGGGAGCAGCTGGAGGAGCTGAAGCACACCTGCCGCGAGAAGGGCGTGAAGCTCCACATGGACGGCGCGCGGCTGTGGGAGAGCCAGCCCTACTACGGGCGCTCGTACGCGGACATCTGCCGCGGCTTCGACTCCGTCTACGTGTCCTTCTACAAGATGGTGGGCGCGCTTGGCGGGGCCATGGTGCTGGGCAGCGCCGACTTCGTCAAAACCGCGCGCGTCTGGCGGCACCGGCACGGCGGCAACCTCTTCCAGATGCTGCCCTACGTGGCGTCCGCCGCCATGCGCCTGGACGACGTGCTGACCCGCATCCCGGAGTACGTGAAGCGCGCGAAGTCGCTGACGGAGGCCATCGCGGCGGACTCGCGCATCACCGTGCTGCCGCGTCCCGTGCAGACCAACATGTTCCGCGTCTACCTGCGCGGCGACCCGGGAGCGCTGTCTCGCCAGCGGGACAGGATTGCGCGCGAGGACAAGATCTGGGTGGCCGGCGGCTTCAGCACCACGCGCGTGCCTGGCATCGTCGAGACGGAGCTGCAGGTGGGCGAGGAGGTGCGGAGTGACGTCAAGGACGCGGACATCGCGCGCGCCTTCTCGCGGCTGCTCGAAGGGGCGTGAGCAGGCGGGCGTGGCCGGCCGGGCGGAGGGCAGGCAGCCAGGCACACCGGCGGAACGAAGCGCGCCCGACACTCCCGGGCGCGGTGGGTTGCGGCGGCTTCATCCTGCGTTAACTCAAATGCATGACCGAAGTTCAGCCGACATCGCGTGACTACAAGATTCCGGAGGGCTGCCCCGTGTGCTCGGCGGACCTTCCGGTGCGAGTGTCCTCGTCCGGGCCGAGCGCCGTCTGCAAGCACTGCGGGTGGTTCGGCCGTCCCACCATCACCGTCACCCATGGCGGGCTCCGCGTCTCCGTCGAGGGAGAGCGGGCCTAGACGTCCTAGGGCTGGGGTTCCCCCGGAGCCTGCGGGCCCGGCTCGCAATAGCTGCGCGGAGGCCCCTGGTCATTCATCTCCACGGTGATGTTGGCCGTGGGTCTGCACATCCGGAGCTGCTGGTCGCACTGGTAGGGGGCGGCCCGCCCGCAGTCCTCGGTGACGCGGCAGGGCTTCAGCCAGGCCGCCATCGTCGGGTCGTGAGGCGCCCGCAGCAGCACGGAGCCGCGCTGGCGGCAGCCGTCCTTCGGAGGCTCGGGGATGGCGCAGGCCCCACCGGGCCAGGGGCCGACGAGTTCGCGGAGGCACATGCCCGCCCCACAGTCCGAGTCCTGCCTGCACGCGGCTCCGAGCGGGACGCCGCACTCGCCATCCGGTACGGGCTCGTCCGGGTTGCCGCCGGATGGCCGGCAGGCGAGCGGCGCCGAGACGATGTGCCACCCCTCCGCGAGCGGAGCTCCGGTGGGTGAGGCCTCGGCCGACAATGGCTCCATGGCGCGAATCAGCACCCTCCCGAGGGAGCCTCCGATGAGCGGCTCTGAATCATCCCTCCGGTGGTTGCTGTTCGCGTCCTGGTAGGCGCCGAGCCACGCGACGCCCACGCGGGCACCCGAGGGCCTGGAGACGAGGTGCTCGGGACCCGGCTCGTCGAAGATCTGCATCTGGAAGTTCCGGTAGTACGCGCCACGGAAGGCCGTCCCCGGCTGCTCGACGAGGACGTCCTCTTCGCCCGGCATCATCCCCCGGAGGCTCCAGAACAGCGCGACGCTCACCTCGGGGTTCTGCGTGTCCACGTACTCCGACGCGCCCGCCACCGTACCGGGCACCGTGAAGCGGGGCGTCCCCGAGTACAGGTCGTCGACGAGCGCGTCGCCGCAGGCCAGCGCCGTGCCCGCGAGCACCAGCGCGAGCCCCCGGAGGTACCGCGTGACGCAAGGGACACCGCGAGTCACCAGCGCCATACGACGCCTCCCGAGCCCCACCAGGTCAGGGGCGTCACCAGCTCATGGCCCACCTCCACGCCGCCCTGCATGACGGCGCGCTGGTAGAGGCCCGTCACCGGCCCGCCCTCCAGGCGCAGGGCCATGCCCGCTCCCAGGTGCCGCTCCACCAGCAGGATGCCGCCGAAGCCCGCGCCCCAGGAGCGCCGGTCCGAGACGAGCCGCTCCGAGTCGAAGCGCTGCTGATGCAGCACGCCCTCGACGAAGAGCCCGAAGGCCACGCTCGCGGGCTCCAGGTCGATGAAGCGCAGCAGGGCCAGGCCCAGCCCGAGCTCGTTGTCGCGGCGAGGCAACAGCCCGTCGGCGCTCGTCGCGCGCACGGTGGAGCCGCGCAGCCGCAAGCCCAGCGAGCCCCACTCGAAGTCGAGCCCGTAGCCGAGCTGGACTTGCGGCAGGGCGCCTTCACCCTGGATCGACCCGCCCCGGAGCCCGCCCATGAGCGAGAGGTTGTGCGAGAAGTCCTTCGGCCCGCCGCGCCGGCGCACGAGCCTGTCGTAGCGGACCGTCTCGTAGGGCAGGGTGGCCAGCTCCACCGAGGCCCCCGAGGTGAGCGACACCTGGTACTCGCGGTACTCGTCCGACTTGCGCTGCTGCACGAAGTAGGCACCGGCGGGCAGCGACAGCTCCCGCTTCTGGCCCTGCGGCGTGACTTCCGCCACCACCGGGCCGCCCTGCCGTCCCTCCATGATGAGGTAGAGCGCGGAGTCCGCCAGCCGGAGCTGCCCGGTGCGCCCCCGCTGGTTGGCCGGCGCCGACAGCACCAGCTCGCCGCGCCCCTTCACCTCCCACGAGTAGGTGGGATGCTGCAGCGCCACCGTCTGGCCGCTGGAGCGCAGCGTCTGGGCGTAGGTGTAGCCGTACGCCTCGGTCAGCGTCACGTTGCCGTCGTCATCGTGGTCGGCGGCGCCGCGCAGCGCGTTCACCAGGTGGTGGGTGAAGAACGAGCCGCGCAGCCGGTCGGACTCCTGGCTCGCCTCGCCCGCGGCGCTCGAGGTGATGATGGCCAGGCCCTCGGTGGCCACGTGGTCTCTCAGGGAGATGTCGAACGTCGCCGCGGCGTTGACGCCCTTCACCCGCGTCACCGTCCCGGAGCGGCATGCATCCAGCACGAGCAGGCGCACGCCCGCGGGCGAGCCCTCCACCAGCGCCTTGATTTCCTCGAGGGGAAGCTCCGTGCCGCCCAGGTGGAGCGACGCCGCGTCGGCGTGGCCCGAGTAGAAGACGAGCAGTGCGGTGGGCTGACCCGCGCCCGCCTGGACGCGGATGGCGGCATTCACGTCCTGCAGGGCCCGGCGCACCGTGGCCGCGTCCTCCCCGAGCAGCATCAACGTGCGACGGGACGAGACGCCTCCGTGCTCGCGGAGCACGTCCGAGAAGAGCCGTGCATCCTGCTCCGCGTACAGCAGGCCCACCTCACCGGCGGCCCCGTCGTTGTGGCCGATGGCCACGACCCAGGTCTGCTCCGGCAGCGCCAGCGCGGACAGCGGCGCCAGCAGCGCGAGGATGAGTGCCAGCAGCAGGCCCCGGCCCGCGCTCATGGCCGCGGCTCCCGCGAGCCCTTGTCCATGACGAACGGCGTGGTGACACAGCCCGAGGGACACGTGGGCGCGTTGCCGGAGCCCGCGGACTCACAGCGCGGCGGCGCGCCGTCGGCGGGGCAGTGCACCAGGTAGAGCGTCTCGCGGCCCGGCTGCGCGTCGAGTGACACCGCGCCTGGGAGCTCGATGGCCGTGCCTGCCGGGAGCTGCGTTCGATGCCCGGGCTCTTGCGGCCAGGCGGTGTAGAGCGTGCCGGAGGACTCGACGCCGAGGACCGCTACCTGTCCCTCCGCTGGCAGGTCCACGGCGAAGCGGAGCCGGTCTCCCGGAGCGAAGGTACCGCCGCTGACCATCTCCTCCGCATGGTCTCCCGCGAGCCGGAACACGTGCAGCGCGGGTGCGCCCTTCATGCGCGTGCCCGGGGTCTCCACCTGCTGACTCACCACCACGAAGGCGATGGCGGCGGTGGCCACCGCGGCGAGCGGGGCGAACCAGCGGCGCGCCTGGGCGAGCAGCCGCTGGGGCAGGGGCGCGGGCCTGTCGAGCCCCGTCCGGATTCGCGCCAGCATCGCCCGTGGGTCCACTCCGTCCACGGCGTCGAAGCCGGCGCGGCGCTCGGACATGCGCGCGCCGCAGTCCGCGCAGCCGGCGACGTGGTGCTCGGTGCGCCAGGCCTCTTCGCGCGCGAGTTCTCCCGCGTGGAATCGGTCCAGCGTGAAGTCGGACGGGCAGCCCGGGCGGCCTTCGCGCAGGTGGGTGAAGTCAGGGGGGCTCATGAACGCCTCCTTCCGAATCCGAAGAACCCGGACGCCTTGCGCTCGGGTGGCTTGGGGGGTTCCGCGTCCAGCGACGTCCTGGCTCCGGCCCAGGCCTGGAAGCGCTCGATGAGGTTTCCCACCGTCCGCTTGGACACGCCCAGCACCGCGGCGGCCTCCTCGTGCGACATGCCGTCGAGGAAGACGTAGACGGCGGCGCTGGCCTGTCGCTCATCCGCGTCCGCAAGCAGCCGGCGGAGGAGCACGAGGTCATCGGGACGCATGGGCTCGGTGCGCTCCAGGCCGTCGTCGGTGGGGGCCAGGTTCTCCGCGTACAGCTCAGCGCGCCGGGCGCGGTCGCGGATGAGGTTCAGGCAGTAGTGGGTGGCGATTTGATACAGCCACGTCGTCAGCTGGCTCTGCTGCCGGAAGCCCTCCGCGCCACGCATGGCGCGGATGAAGATCTCCTGCGTTGCCTCCTCGGCATCCGCGGGATTGCCCAATAGCCGCAGGGCCCGGCGATACACGCGGGGCCCGTGCTGGCTGAAGAGCTGGGAGAGCTGCTGCGAGTCGGCTCGGCTCAAGACATCGTTCGAGGGCGGGAGGGGCCTGGAGACTACCAGTGATGACTTTCCGCGTTCGACACGGGCCCCGTGCACCTGCCTCCCCCCTGGGGTCGGCTCGCTGCTTCGGGCCTGAACTAGGATGCTCGTCATGCGCGCCGCCTCCTTCCTTCACGCCCTTGGACCCGTGGGGCCGGATTTCGGGCAACCTCGACTTGCACGAGGGCGGCGGGCCGTGCCGATGCTGCTCCTGGGGCTGCTGGCGGCGTGCTCGGCAAGCGAGCCCCCGGACGTCTCTCCGCCCGAGGTCTGTTGGACCCCACTCGACGACGCGGCCCTCGCGAGCCCGTGGCGGGCGTCCTGGCGCACCGTGGGCGAGCCCATGCTCGATGAGGCGGGCCTGGGGGCGGAGGTGGAGGTGACGCTCGGGACTGAAGCCACGGGAACGGTACTCCGGGTCTCCGAGCCGGACGGGAGTGCGGCGTGCTTCCAGCTCCACGAGGTGCGGGACGCGGCCGGTGGGGCGTGGGTCACCCCTCCGGCCTCGGCGGAGGATTATGGCCCGTACTGCCTGAGCTGCCCGGAGCGCGTCTCCGTGGGCGTGGGCTCGGGGCTCTATGTGCTGCCGTCGGGGGACCCGGTGCCCGCCTCCACATCGCGTCTCCGGGTGCGCGTCGCGGCTCGCGAGTGCTCGACCTTCCTTCCCACGCGGACCGGGGAGGCACCGGCGCAGCTGCGCATCGAGGCGCTGGACCTGGCCCGCGTGGAGGAGACGCGGGAAGGGGTGGTGTTCCTGGAGGTGGCCATCACCTCCGGCTCCGTGTTCCACGCGGATGGTGTGGCGCTTCCGGCGGAGCTCGTCCAGGCCTTCGAGGAGGTGAATGCACTGCTGCGCCCGGGGCAGCTCACCGTGCGCCCCGTTCGCGTGCGCCGTGTGGATGGGGAGGACCCGCTCGACTTCCAGCGCGGGGACCTGACGGCGGTGGACCGGCTTCAGGCCTCGGTACACGACTGTGATGAAGGGGGCGCCGCGCCCGACGATGGCTGGGTGCCCGTGGTGCTCGCGGGATGCCTGCGCCTCACCGACCCGGTGTTGAAGAAGACGACGGAGCCGGAGGGCTTCGTGCCGCACATTCCGGACGGACTGGCCGCGCCGGGACGGGCTCACGGCGTCTTCATCCGGGGTCGCGATTGCCGCGAAGGCTCACAGCCCATCGCATGGCCGGCGGGGTACCTCGGCCGGCTCATCGCGCACGAGATGGGGCACTACCTCGGCCTGTATCATTCGGTCGAGGAGGACGGGACGGCCGACCTGCTCGGCGATACGGGCGCCGACAACCTGATGTCCTGGCGCCCGTCCTCGCTGGCCTCGCCCTCGTTCAGCGCGAGCCAGTTCCGCGTCATGCGCCGGCACCCGGCGGTGCGGTGGGAGTAGGCAGGGTCAGTTCGAGTGCTGCTCGAACGCCGCCATCTGGGCCTTGAGCGCCCGCTGGAAGGCGGGCCGCGCCTCACAGCGCTCCTTGTAGGCCTTCAGCTTCGGCTCGGCGTCGAGGAGGTGGGTGTGGCGGAGGGTGCGGAGCACCGTCGTCATCATCAGGTCGCCGACGGTGAAGCGGCCCTCCAGGTACTCACGGTCGCCGAGCCAGGTGGCCAGCTCTCGGAGCCGGCGCAGGGTCGCCTTCTCCACGTCCGGGCGGTGGAGCTTTGCCCACTCCTTGTCGGCGGCGAAGAGGTCGATCTCCGCGAGCTGCTGGACGTGAATCTCGATGGAGTTGAGCGCCGCGAAGACCCAGGTCATCGCGCGTGCCTTGCCGGCCGCGTCGGAGGGGAGGAGCACCTCACTCCGGGACGCGATGTGGAGGACGATGGCGCCCGACTCGAAGAGCTTGAGGCCGTTCTCCTCGAAGATGGGGACCTGCCCGAACGGCTGGAGGGCGCGGTACTCGGCGGACGCCTGGACGTTCGGGTCGATGAGCCTCGCCTCGTAGGGAAGGCCGGCCTCTTCGAGCGCCCACCGCACGCGGAGGTCGCGCACCACACCCTGTGCGAACGGCGGTACCCACTTGAATGCGCTGATGGTGATCATGTCCCGATATCTCCCTCGACAGCGAGTGGCTTCAGGGGACGACTCTGCGACGCCGCAAAATATGCTCAAGAACATATTTAGACGGTGCCCCAGGATGGGCCGTGAAGGAGGGCTGCCATGCCATACACCGCGGAACACAAGGCGCGCACGCGCGCGAAGATCGTCGAGAGCGCGCGGGTGATGTTCAACCGTCACGGGTTCGACCAGGTGTCGATCGACGACGTCATGAAGTTCGCGGGGTTGACCCGAGGCGGCTTCTACAACCACTTCACGAGCAAGGACGAGCTGTATGCCGAAGCGGTGCGGAGCTTCACGACCTGCAACCCGTTCGCTCGGATGCAGGAGGAGTCGGGCAGGGCCGTTCCGCCGCCTCCTCGGCTGGCACGCGAGCTGGTCGACCTGTACCTCTCGGATGAAATCCTGCGCGACGTCGACCAGCACTGCCCGCTCATCGCGCTCCCGTCGGACGTGGCGCGTGCCGGCCTGGAACCTCGCGCGGCGTATACGACGCTGGTCGAGAACATGGCGCACATCTTCCGGGCCGCGTTCCCGGAGAACGACGCGGAGGCCGAGCGCAAGGCACTCCTGGTCGTGAGTCTCTGCGTCGGGGGCATGGTGCTGGCGCGGACCACTGATGACCCGCGCCTGCGGAGGAAGCTCCGGGCGACTGCTCGTGCGGAGGCGCTTGCGGTGTTCGAGCGCTGAGCGGTCGGCTCGGCATACTGAAGGCTCACGGCGAGGGCGAGTGGGAGCTCTGGGGGCGGGTCTTGGCTTTGGGGGTCGGCTCTTGGGGAATTGGGACCGGACTGCTCAGTCCACGAACTCCAAGCGTCCGCCAGCCCAGTCCGGACAACCCTATTTGCCGCGAAGTGACGGCGCCGGAAGAAGCGGAGCGCGAGGCGCCGCGCGGCTTCTTCTTGGCAGGGGTCGTGGCCTTGGCCGAGCGAGGACTCTGTTCGGGAGTGACGGCCACTGCTTCAACTGGAGGAGGGGCCAAGACGGGAACGCTCTCCGTCCGTGGAGTTGCCTGTGGCATCGCACTTGAAATGACTGAGACTGGCGCGGGAACCTGCTCACCTGGCTTGCCAGTCATGAGCGTCAGTCCCGCGAGCACGAGCGCCAGGAGACCGCCGGACACCGCAATCCTGTTCCAACGCGCGTTTCGCGGCGTGGGTTGCCTGGGCTTCTCTCCCAGGCGAGGGAGCACGGTGTTCCCGGGTGAAAGGGTGTCCGTCGGCGTATCGAACGGCGGCATGCTGGGGAAGGGAAGGCCCCTGAGCACGGAGTGGGCCCGTTGAGTCAGCGCGGCCCGGGGACCATTCTTGAGTTGAAGCAGTGCCCTGAACTCACCCGCCACGTCGACCGCAGAAGCTGGGCGTCGATGGGGTTCCTTTGTCAGCAACCGCAGGACGAGCTCATCCGCCCGTGAATGCAGTGGCACCACCGAGGAGGGTACTGGAGGGAGGGCCGTCAGATGCTGGAGCACCAGTTCCATGTACGTGCTCCCCAAGAATGGCCTTCGCCCGGTGAGCAACTCGAAGGCGATGACCCCCGCCGCGTACAAATCCGTGCTCGGGCCCACTGCCTCGCCCATCGCCTGCTCCGGAGCAATGTACTGGGGCGTGCCGACGATGAGATTCGAGTGCGTCTGCGCCGTGGTGCCGTTGGGTACGTCCGCGCGCTTGGCCAGTCCGAAGTCGAGCACCTTGATGTGCTCGGTTCCGTTCGACTGGCGAACGACGAAGATGTTGCCCGGCTTGAGGTCGCGGTGGATGACACCAGCGGCGTGTGCCGCGGAGAGCGCTTCGAGCACTTCACAGAGCAACGGGACAGCGTCCGCGAGCGCCAGCGGTGCGCGCTCCTGGATGACTTCGCTCAAGGGGCGGCCCTCGAGGTACTCCATGACGAGGTACTGACCGAGGCCCGGCTGATGTCCGAAGCCGAAGACGTCGATGATGCCATGGTGGCGGATGGCACTGGCTGCGCGCGCCTCGCTCAGCAGTCCGCGCGCATGCGGTCCCCGGGGCACATCCTCTCGAATGAACTTGATGGCTACCTTGCGGCCGAGGGTGAGGTGTTCGCCTTCATAGACGACGCCCATGCCACCGCTGCCGACGTACCGGCGTACGACGTACTCACCTATCCGCTGCCCTATGAATGACTGTTGTTTCTCCGACTCTTCGGAGAAGGACTCAGGACTGAAGCCAGCTTTCGGAGGAATGACGGGCGAGGCGGAGGCCCTGGGCTGGAGTGTCTCGGTGGACGGGGGGCGGGCCTCACCAAGAGCGGCACCATGGCGGGAGCACGCCCCCCCTCCCAGCGGAAGAGACTCACCACAGACCTGGCACAAGCGTGTGTCTGGGGAACGGTGCATGGCGACACCTCCGTCCCTTATGACTAACACGCGCGCCAGCCATTTCGCGACTGACAATATTTGTCATTGAATGCGTGGCAGCGGGGTTCAAGTGACCTCCGCTGCCGGGTCGGCGAAACAATCGCGGGTGCCTGCACCACACCAATCCCGACTTAACGCAGCTCCTCCGCACGGACATACCGGCCGATGAGCACCTGAAGGTCGGGCACCGTCTCACGGTGGAACTGCTGCACCAGGGCAAGCCGGGCCGAGGCATCCGTACCCGCAGCGGAGCCCAGCAGGGAGATGAGCGCGGATCGGGTCCGCGCATCCGGCTCCGCAGCCAGCCGCGCCGCAGCCGCCGCGAGGACAGCAGGCGAGGCCGCACGGTCCTGCTCACGCACCTGCTCGGCCAGCGTGTCCGCGATGGCCCGGCGCACCTGCGCGTCCTGCTCCTGCCCGAGCCACTCGACCAGCACCGGCTCCATCGTCTCGGGCTCCATGCGGCGCCAGGCCCGCGCGGCATGCGCACGCACCAGCGGCGACTCATCCGAGCCGTGCGTGCGGAGCGTGTCCGCGAACCCCTCATCACCGGCGTTGCCGATGGCGTCCAGCGCCACCGCGAGGTCCTCCGTCCCACGCGCCGTGCGCAGCCGCGTGTCCAGCTCCTCATGCGCCACGCGGCTCAGTTCCGGCTGCCGCGTGTCCACGCGATGCGACAGCGCGCCGAGCGCCAGCAGCGAAGCATCCGCCACCTGCCGCTCCTCCGCGTCCGTGCGGTTGCCTCGCGACTGGTCGATGAGTGCCTGCGCCGTGCGCTCCGTGGGACGCGGAATGTCCTGCAGGGCCACGGCGGCGCGCATGCGGTCCTGCGTGCTCAGCCCCCGGTCCTTCAGCGCAGCGGAAAGCCCGCTCTCCGCCGCCAGCGTTCCCGTCTTCTCCAGCGCCAGGAACAGCGCGGCGTGGATGGCCTCCGGCAGGGTGCCACCGCGCAGCCCGGCCACGACGCCCGGGATGGCCTCCGGATGCACGGACAGGTAGCTGGCAAGGCGACTGGTGGCGTCATGCAGCCCCTGTGGCCCCGCCCCCAGCCGCTTCGCGAAGTCCGCGAGCGCCGCGTCGAGCGTGAGCGCCGCGAGCGCGGGCTCGGGGGCCGCCGGAAGGTCCGAGGCACGCGTCGTACCGGTGGGCGCGCTGCCCCAGGCGAAGCGCTCGGCGTCGAGCCCGGCCAGTGCCATCGGGGCACCGCTCGCGTTCTCCAGGTGCTCCACCTGCACCTCCGACGTGACGTCGCTGAGCAGCCGGCTGCCCATCCACACCCGCAGGTGCTCACCACCCCCGAGCGTGCTCACCCAACGGCCGCGCGAGTCCAGCGTGGCGCGCGTCTCCGCGGAGAGGACATCCACCCGCATCCGCCCCCCGAGCTGCGGCGGGAGCAGGGGCAGGGTGGACGCGATGTACCGCCCATGCGTCCGCGTGAAGGACGGAGCTTCGTCCGACGACGAAGCGTCCAGCATGTACGACGCGTCGAACGCTCCCAGCGAGTCCTTGTGACGGGACACCCACTGCGCCCGCCCTAGTGGCGGCAGGATGACCTCTGACGACTGGAGGATGCCCTGGAGCTGGCGGCGCGCCTCGGCGTCGACAGACGGCGCGAAGGCGAAGTCACCGAAGCGGCAATCGCGGCCGACCTGGACGAGAAAGGGAGACTCGAGGGCGGCGCGGCGGGCCGGCTCCGCATCCGCCGCGCCTCCTTCGAGCAACTGAACATCGGTCAGGGTCGCGGCCACGACCCACCCCGCCGCCGAGCGCTCCTCGAGGACGCGCCACCACATCGTGGCCTCCAGGCGGAGCTGCTGGGACGCGGCGGACTCCGACGCCCGCGCCGAGCTGGTGGCGCGCACGTGGAAGGCGAGATCCTCTCCCGCGGAGAAGCGGCAGGCGAGGGGACGCCGGGCCACCGGGGCCTCCTGCGTGGACCCGGTGGGGTGCACCCAGGTGTAGACGGCGGCGAGCGCGAGGACGAGGGCTCCGAGGAGCACGGGCGTGTGGCGGGTCATGGTCGCGTTCCTCTTCGCTACTGCAGGGTGATGGCCGAGCCGCTGCGGTCCAACAGCGTCGAGGTGAACGCGTAGCCGTCGTAGCTGAACAGGTTGTACTCAGCGAGCGTGTCGTAGCTCCAGCACACGTAATAGAAGCTGATCCCCCACTTCTTCTTCTTGCACCAGTTGGCCTCCAGCTGATCGATGGTCAGGTCGATGCTCCCGTCGAGCGTGGAGATGCGGAACACCGCGTCCGCGTCGTAGGCCACCGTGAGCTTCACGGGGTTGGTGCTGTTGACGACCAGGTACAGCTTCGCAGTGACGCCGTCGCTGTCGCTGGTGTTGAAGCCGAGGATGGTGACCGAGGCGGACAGCGTCGCCTTGTAGAGCGTGAGGTTGAGCGTCCCGCTCACACTGAGGCTCGCATTCACATACGGGCGCACCTGCGCGGAGATGCTCGTGGTGGACGCCGTGACGCCCATGTCGAAGCCCGCCGTCGCGCTGAAGCAACCCGAGATGTTGATGGACGCCACCACCACCCCGTATGTGTACGTGAGGCACTTCTCCTTCGCGTAGCTCTTGTCGTACGTGTACGTCACCGAGCCCGCGGACTTGCTGTAGGTCAGCAGCGACACGCCGAAGACCTTGAAGCCCGTGTCCATCGAAGCCACCGCGGGAGAGACAGTCGCGGAGGCATCACCCCAGGCGTGCGCCAGGTCGAAGCTGCCGAAGAAGCCCTTGATGGACGCCTTCGCTTCGTTGTCCGTGTACGCCCCCGTCAGGTTGAACGTGTTCGTCGAGCCGCCAGAGAGCGCGAGCTGGATGGTGCTCGAGGAGCCCCAGGCGTTGCTGTACGTCTTCGTCACGTCCAGCGACGCGGCCAGGCTCGACGTGTGGCTGCCGCGCACGAGCCGCACCGAGAACACCTTGCAGTTGTTGGCGAGCCCATTCTGGCCGGCGACCATCGGGTCGCCATGCTCCGGGAAGGGCACCTGGGCGCAGGCACGCACCTGGAAGTCCGTGGCGGCCGCCCACGGGCCGCCGGGGTTGGTGAGGGTGCGGAACTCCGGGGTGGGGTGCAGCCGCGCGTCGAACTGCAGCTCCTCACCCGGCTTCACGGTGCCGATGGGCGCGTGAAGCGCCTCGGGGTTGGCGTTCAGCCGCTTCCAGCCCACGCTGCCGGTGTCCGGCTGCGCGACGATGTCGTAGACGAAGTCCACCATGCCGGGCAGTGACGCCGCGCCGGACTCGTCGAAGTCACGGCCGAAGGCCGCCACGGTGAGGCCGGCGATGAACAGCGGCCGGGGCGCCTCGCCCGCACCCGCATTCACGTCCGCGGGCTGCGTCGAGGAATCCAGCACCACCACCGACGAGTCCGGCGTGGCCTCCAGCAGAGCGACGTCCGTGCCCGGCGGCGGGCGGACGGTGACGTTGATGACGCAGCCCGGCCGCTCCACGCCCGTCACCGGGTCCTTCGTCTTGCAGCGCTGGCCCACCGGCGTCTGCGCCTCCTTCTCGTTGTAGACGAGCCACTTGTTCTCCTCGGTGGTGAACTCGTCCGCGCCGTCCAGCAACACGAAGAAGTTGGCGGCGCGCTGCGGGGCGCCCGCGAGGCACTCGGGCGGGACGAGCCCCTCGATGTCCACGAACTGCTGCGTGCCGTCGCCCGTCAGGGTGACGCGCGTGCCGCCCACGATGCAGCTCTGGAGGCTCTCCAACTCCGCCTGCGTGGGGTTGGGGCCGCTCGGCTTCTGCATCAGGCCCAGCGAGACGACGAAGCTGTTGGTGCTGCCGGTGCCCTTCAGGCCCACCCGCGCCTTGAGGGGGAAGTTGACGAAGACGTTGCCGCTCGCGGCCTGATCCACGTTGAGGCTGTTGACCTCGATGGTGAGTGGGCCGCCGATGCAGGACTGGAGCTCCACGTCATAGCGCTGGCCCGTCGGGCACTGGCACCGGTACGTGGTGGCACCGGAGGCCATGCCGCACGTGGCACCGCCGCCGCACGTGACGGGCGCCGAGCCGAACTCGCACACGTACGCGCTGGTGTTGGCGCACTTGACGTCGTCCCAGGCCCCCGAGTCCCCGTACATGCGGGCGCAGTTCTGGATGCCGTACTCGGGATGGCCTCCGCCGTCGTTCGGCTCACCCGAGGCCCAGCCGAGCCAGGTGGGAGTATCCCCCTCCACCGTCTGCCAGCCGGCGGAGGTGCTCGTCTGCCCGTTGAGCTGCGACAGGCCGATGTACGTCAGCGCGCCACCGGTGATGGAGCGGATGGCCTCGTTGCCGCTGGAGGACATCGGCACGGCGAGCCGGCCGCTCATGGCCGCGCAGTCCGCCTTCGCGCCCGCCCACGTCCGCGCGGTGGAGTAGCGGTAGTACACCGAGTCCCCGCTGGTGACGCTGGCCCCGGGGGCCGGCGCGCAGAGGTCGGTGGAGCTGAGGGACGCGCTCTGCGCCGCGGGCTCGGGGAGGGGGGACGCGGTGTCCACGTCCTCCGAAACAGGACCCGCGGTTCCACCGCAGGCGCTCCAGAGGGTGACGGCAACAGCCAATAGCAGACGACTCGGCACGAGGCCGGCGCTTCGGGTTCCACGCATGGGAGAGGCTCCAGGGCTGCGAGTTGGGTCTCTCCGGGCCGTGAGTGACCATGCCCGCCCTCCCAGGCCACGAAGCCAGGGAGGGGGCACACGGACTTGGACCCGTGGCGTGAAAATCCGGGCAAGGCCGGCGGACGATTATTTTCGCCGGGCCTGCCCGGGGCCCTATTCGTGGACGGAGTCGAGCCGGTTCACGTCGCGCAATTCCGGGAAGAACCACGCCCAGAGTCCCACCACGATCAGCGTCCCCACCGCGCCCAACACCACCGCGTTCACCGCGCCCACACTCTCGGCGAGCGCGCCCGCGCGGAACTCGCCCAGCTCGTTGGAGGCGCCAATGCACATCATGTTCACCGCGCCCACGCGGCCGCGCATGTCGTCCGGCGTCACCACCATCTCCAGGGTCTGCCGCACCACCACGCTGATCATGTCGGCGGCACCCGCCAACGCCAGGGCCACCAGCGACAGCGGCATCGAGCGGCTCACACCGAAGACGAGCGTGGCGGCGCCGAAGATGGCCACCGCGATGAACATCTTCCAGCCGGCACGCTCACCCACCGGCCGCATGGCGAGGAAGATGGCCACCACCGCGGCGCCCACCGCCGGCGCGCAGCGCAACAGCCCCAGGCCCCACGGCCCGGCGTGCAGCACGTCCCGCGCATAGATGGGCAGCAGCGCCACCGCGCCGCCCAGCAGCACCGCGAACAGGTCCAGGGTGATGCTGCCCAGCAACACCCGCTGCCGCCGCACGAAGCGCAGTCCCGCCACCAGCGTGGCGAAGGACAGCTTCTCCGTGGACGCGCTGCCCGTGCGCACCTTCAGCGAGAGAATCCACCCCACCGTGAGCGCGCACAACGAGGCCGATGCGACGTAGGCGCCCGTGGCGCCCATCCACCCATAGACGATGCCGCCCACGGCCGGGCCGGCGATGGTGGCCACCTGCCACGTGGTGGAGTTGACGGCCACCGCCTTCGTCAGTTCCTCGCGCGGCACCAGGTGCGGCGTGAGCGCGGAGCCCGCCGGTGAGTAGAAGGCCCGCGCGGTGCCGAAGAGCACCAGCACGCCGTAGACGAAGCGCACGTCGCGGATGTGCCCCATCGTGAAGATGAGCAGCAACAGACTGCACAGCAGCATCACCCCCTGGCACACCGCGAGGATGGCGCGCCGGTCCACCCGGTCCGCCACCTGTCCGCCTGGCAGACTGAAGGCGAGGAAGGGGAGGAACTGGGCCAGGCCCGTATAGCCGAGCGCCAGCGCGCTCCCCGTCAGCTCATACACCTGCCAGCCAATGGCCACGGACTCGATCTGCATGGCGAGCACCGCGCACAGGCGTGCCGTCTGGTACACGCGGAAGTCACGATGGCGGAAGACCGAGCGGGAAGGGGAGGCGTCGTCGACGAGGGCGGCCATGCTGGGACGGGGCTCTAACCCACGCGCCCCTCCCGCGCCACCCCGGTTGCGGCCTGCCCGCCCCCACCCTCAGTGGAGGACCGAGGCCGGCTCGGAGGCCACCCGTCGCGGCAGCTCCACCGTGAAGGAGGCGCCCTTCCCCGGCTGGCTGGACACGGCGATGGTGCCGTCCATCCTCGCGAGGATTTCCCGGACGATCCACAGCCCCAGCCCGAGGCCGCCGAAGTGCTGCTCGGACACGGCGCGCTCGAAGCGCTCGAAGATGCGCGCCTGGTCCGCCTCCGCGATGCCGATGCCCTCGTCGCGGACGATGAGCCGCGCGGTGCGCTCGTCCCCCGTCACCAGCAAGGTGATGGGGCGGCCCTGCCCGTACTTGATGGCGTTGGACAGCAGGTGGGTCATCACCTGCTCCAGGCGGACCCGGTCCCACCTGCCGCGCGCGCTGCCCTCGGTGCGCAGCACCAGCGTGCTGCCGCTGCGCAACAGCTCCTCGCGGAAGCGGATGGCCACCTCCCGCACCGCCTCCCCCAGGTCCAGCTCCTCCAGGTGATAGGACAGGCGCCCCTCCCGCACCCGGGCGAGGTCCAGCAATTCGTCCACCAGGTGCCCCAGTCGCTCCACCTGCCGCGCGATGACCTCCGCCTTGGAGATCAGCACGCTGGCGGAGCAGGGCTTCTCTTCGTGGGTGATGCGCAGCAGCAACTGGGATTGGATCCGCAGCGTCATCAGCGGCGTGCGCAGCTCGTGCGAAGCGCTGGAGAGGAACCCGTCCCGGGAGCGGACGGCCTCGAGCAGCTCGTGGCTCATCCGGTTGTTGTCCACCGCCAGCGCCACGCGGCGCGCCACGTCGCGCGCCAGCTCCACCTCGGTGTCGCCCAGGCGGCGCGGGGGAATGGTGGTGAAGCTGATGGCGCCCAGCACCCGGCCGCGCCCCATGAGCGCCAGGCGGATGGAGGAGCCCGCGGGGTCTCCCAGGCGGAGGTGGCCGGTCATCATCGGCGAGTCGCCTGCCTCGGGGACGAGGAGGCCGGGGGGCTCGGAGACGTCGCGCAGCCGCTGCTCCTCGCGCGGGTCCAGGTGGGCCACCGCCTCGCGCTGCAGCCGTCCGTCCGCCTGCAGCAGGTCGAGGACGCAGCCGTCGGCCACCAGGGGCACCGACAAGCGCACGGCGAGGGTGAGCGCACGTCCCAGGTCCGCCTGCTCCGCGAGCGCGCCGCTCAGCTCCGCCAGCAGGGCGAAGCGCTGACGCGCGGCCTCGGACGCCACGCGCGCGGCCTCCGCGGCCCGGGCCTGTCCCTCCAGCTCGCGCGTGGCGCGGAGCTCGATCTCCGTCGTCGCCGACATCGCCAGGTCCGCGAGGATGGCCAGGTCATCCTTCGTCCACACGCGCGGCTCGGTGTCGATGGCGCACAGGGTGCCGAGGACCTCGCCATTCGGCGTCTTCAAGGGGAAGCCGGCGTAGGCCACCACGCCGAGCTGAGCCACGGCGAGGTTCTCTTTCAGCACCAGGTCCTCGCGCGCGTCCTCGACGACGAGCGGCTGCCCGCTGGCCACCACGTGGATGCAGAAGGAGTAGGTGAGGGGCGTCTGGCGGACATCACACCAGGGCGCGGGAAGGCCCCTGCAGCTCTTGAAGAACTGCCGGTCCTTGTCGACCAGGGTGACGAGCGCCACCGGCACGTGCAGCGTCCGCGTCGTCAGCCGCGTCAACCGGTCGAAGGCCTCCTCGGCGGGGCTGTCCAGCAGGGCCGTGCGCCGCAGGGCCTCCATCCGGCGCTGGCGGGTGATGATCCGCTGAAGCTCATCCAGCTGGCTCTCCAACCGCCCGGACACATGCCGGGATGCCCCGTCGTGGGTGCCGACCTCGTGTGAGCTGCTCTCCGGGTACATGCCCGCCCCCCCGCGCGTAGGGAACCGCCTTCCTCTCTCCTACATGGTGCGCACCCCGGGTCCGGAATGCCCGGTTCACCTGCCTGTGCCGGTGAACCCGGGAATTGGCGGTTATTTTGCAAGAATATGGAAATCAAGCATTGAGAGACATCCCAGAGAGGCGGTACAGATCTCCCGCCGTTGGATTCATTCCAGGGAGACGTGACGCCATGAGCCTCAGGAGAAGCGCCGTCGTAATGGGTGTCTCGGGATTGCTGGCCGTACTGCCGGGCTGTGGAAGCGAGCCCGCCGCGGGCGGGGAGCGCACCGTGGAGGACGGCCCGGACGAGCGGGGCGGCACGGTGACGGAGATGGTCTACACGGACCACGCCATCATCACGTGTCAGAGCGCGACGATGTACGGCAACTACTCGACGACGGCGGGGCCGCAGAACCCCATCCGCACGCTGTACTACGGCGACAAGGTCGGCATCCGCCAGGACGCGGGCACTGCGTCCTGGGCCGTCATCCTCGACTACGGGCCGGACGACTGGGGCTACCTGCTCCGCTCGTGCATGACCCGCTGCCAAGGCACCAACAACCCCATCGCTGGCTGCTTCTGAGCCCGCCGCGCTTCGAGGAGGACACGATGACGATGAATCGAGCGGTATTGCCGTACGTGGCGCGCGTGGCGCTGGTGGCACTCTGCGCGGTGGGTGCGTGGCAGGCGTTCAAGGTGACTCCCGCGTGGGCGGGGCCGCGGCTGACCGTGTGCGCGCAGAACCTGTACGTCCGCGACGCCCCGGCGGGCATCTTCATCGGCACGCTGTACCAAGGGCAGACGATGGAGGTGACGAAGTACTCGCCCAGCGGTGAGTGGGCCTACGGCTTCGCCTACGGCAACGTGAACAAGTGGGGCTGGGTGCAGAACGGCTGGTTCTGCAGGTAGGCCCCGGCGGCGCGCGCGGCGTCAGTCCTCTTCGTCGCCGCGCGCGTGCCTCGTGCCCGGGTGGCCCGTCGCCAGTGACGCGTGCTCGCGCTCCTGCGTGAGGCCGGAGGCGCTGGACAGCGACGAGTGCTCGCGCTCCTGGGTGAATCCGGAGGCACTGGAGAGCTTGGTGTCCCCGTGCGGGTTGTCGGACCTCGCCACCGAGTGCGTGTGCGCCCGCTCCAGCCGGGCCCCGGACAGCGGGTTCCGGCTTCCCGGCTGGCCCTCGGAGAGAGAGCGGTGGGTGGCCTCGACGTGGACGTACTCGAAGCGCTCGCGCGCCTCGCGAGGCGCGAAGAGGGCGCCGAGCGGTCCGGGCAGGTCCTCGTGGAGCCGGTGCAGCGCGCCCTCGGAGAGTGCCTCGGCCAGCGCCTGGCAGACGACGCCCGTGTGCTCCACCGCGAAGCCCGGACGGACATGTTCGCGGCCGGCGACCCGCGCGTAGAGCGCGTCTTCGTCGAAGTCCTGGCCGGGGCCATCGGTTCGCAGCATGCCTTCCAGCGGTCCGGGAAGGTCCTCGGCCAGTTGCTGGACCGCCTTCCGGCCGAGCCGCTCGCCCACGACGCCGAGCACGGCTCGCGCGACGCGGGAGGCCTCCTCGGGGCCGGACAGCCCCGCGCGTTCGGCGACTCGTGCCAGGAATTCGTCGTGCGTCATGTTCGCCGTCCTCCGCTCCCGGAGGAGAGGTTGTGCATGCCCGCGCCTTCGCGCCCGGGCTCCGCCGCCCGGCGGGCCCGCGAGGGGCGGGGAGGGCGTGCTACCGTCCCACTCCCGATGACCTCCCACACCCCTGTCACCGTGCGCGCCACCGCCGCGCTCTTCCTCGTGCTCCTGTCCGTGCTGGCGGGCTGCCGCAAGTCGGACGCCGAGCGGGCCGCCGAGGAGCGAGCGGAGATCGACAAGAAGCTCCGCGACTCCTACGCGCTCGTGCCCTACCGCGCCTTCAAGCTGACGTACCGCGCCGAGGGTCAGCCGAACGCGCCCGAGGAGGTCGCCGCCCTCTGGAAGGCGGCCGCGGCGACGCGGGAGCTGCCGGAGAAGGCCGTCAGCGAGGAGGACGCCCGCAAGATGGCCCGGATCTACCTGGACCTGGGCATCGCCTTCTACAAGGCGAAGAAGACGCTGGAGAAGCGCGACGAGGACGAGTTCCCCCTGTTGTGGAACCGCTTCGTGCCGGACGCGCCGGCGCCCCTGCAGGGCTACGACGCGGGAATGGAGCACGCCGTCCTCGCCGCCATCTGGCTGGTGCTCGACAACGCCGACCGGGGCAACCGCATCCCCGCCACGGAGGTGGTGTTCTACGAGCTGTCGCGCTCCACGCCCACGCCCGCGTGGCCCGCGGGCCTGCGGACCGCCGTCCAGGGCAACCGCGGCCTCGCGTTCTGCGGCGCGGGCTACCACTACGCGGCCGAGGAGGAATTGAACGCCTTCATCTCCGGCGTGGAGGCCCTGCCGTTGGAGGAGTTCCCCGCGACGGCGAGCGTCACGTCCGCGCAGTACCGGGAGACGCTGCTCGCCGCCGGTTACTTCGCGCGCGCGTGGAACCGCATGGGGCTCAAGCGCGAGCGCGCCGCGGAGGACGACATCGAGCGCGGCCTGGGCTCGCTGGAGAAGCTGGGCGTGGAGAACGAGCTGACGTGGTGGGGCTGGGCCTTCATCCACTTCCGCCGCGAGCGCTACGAGGAGTCCGCGAAGTACCTCGACAAGCTGGCCGCCAGCCCCTACCTGGGCGCCACCGAGCAGCAGGAGATCCACGCCAACGCGGAGGAGATGCGCAAGCACGGCAAGAAGCTGCCCATCTTCCTGCAGGCGCGCGCCGCCGTCATCCTCAGCCAGGCGCTCATCGCCCGGGCGGGCGGGGTGGAGCACATCCTCGTCACCGTGCTCGGCCCGGAAAAGGCGAAGCAGGTCTACGCGCCCATCGCCTGGATGGACCGCGTGCGCCAGGGCATGAGCACCGTCTCCGTGGACACGGTGGCCCGCGAGGCCGGCGACACGCTGAACGCGGCGAAGGAGGTCGGCGGCAAGGGGCTGGAGGCGCTGAAGAAGAAGCTGGGTGGGGGCGCGGACTCCACCGCGGAGTCCGGCCCCCGGTAGCCGCTCAGGGCGTCTCGGCGGGGATGCCCATGCTGCGCAGCCAGGCGTTGGCGAGCGGCGTCGGGTCCTGCCCCGTCTCCGCCTTCACGAGGTCCAGCAGCTGCTGCATGCGGGCGGTGCCGCCCACGTGCTGGCGGTAGAAGCGGGACAGCACGCGGTCGATGGCCGCGGTGCCAATCTGCTTCTCCAGCGCGCGGTAGAAGAAGGCGCCCTTCTTGTAGGGGATGTTGGACCAGAGCGGGTGGGTGAGGATGTCAATCGCGTTGCAGGTGCCATCCGGCAGCGCGAGGGTGTCACCCCGCGACACGGCGCGCTCCAGCTCGCCCTGCCATTGCACCCAGACGGCCGCCTCGGCCTCCGTGCCCTCGGTGGCGCGCACGGAGCGGGCGGTGAGGTATTCGGCGGTGCCCTCGGAGAGGACGAAGTCCTCCCAGCACTGGATGCGCACGCCGTTGCCGTACCAGCCGTGGGCGGCCTCGTGCTGGTGCACCAGCTTGTCCTCCATGGCGTCCGATGCCACGTGCCAGTACGGGTGGTGCTCCATGCCGCCGTACGCGCCGGGGCCCCAGTTGGCGGACACCGAGCCCACCTTGCGGCCGAAGGTGTACGGGCCGTACTGCTTCTCGAAGAAGTCCACCGCGTCCTTCAGGTGGAGCGTGCCCGCGGCAGCCACGGCCGCCTCACCGGGCAGGTGCCAGGTGGAGACCTCCGTGCCCGCGGTGGTGCGGCCCAGGCGCAGCTCGGTGTAGTCGCCCACCGCCCACGCCAGCATGTAGGCCGGGGCGTCCCCGGGAATGTTCGTCGGGTACACGGCCTTCTTGCCCGCGGGGAGGTTGCCCACCTTGAGCGAGAACTTCACGCCGTCCGCCAGCGCCGGGTGGCAGGGGTAGAGGTTCTCGCAGAAGGACGGCCACGTGAAGGTGCTGCCGTTGGGCAGATAGCCGTCGAAGTTGGGCGTCTCGGAGAAGGTGTAGTCGACGATGACGGTGCTCGCCCACACCGGCATGCCGATGTCGAGCTGCCCGTCCTGCACGGTGTACTTCAGCGTGCCGCAGCGGCTGCGCACGCCGGTGATGGCGAGGTTGCCGACCTTCAGCGACAGGCCCGTCGCGACCGACGGCGACACCTGGATGGTGGCAGTGGCGCTCAGCGCGTCGAGCTTCACGTCCAGCGCCGTGGTGAGGATGTTGCGCGACAGGCTCGCCTGGGGCTGGGGCAGCGGCAGGCGGTTCACGATGGTGCACAGCTCGGGGCACCCGCTGAACTGCGCGGCCTCCGAGAGCGCGGGGCAGGACAGCGTCTCCTGCGTCTCACCCAGCACCTCGGCTTCGGGGGCAGGGGATGCTTCGGGGCTGGCGAACTCCGTGGGGCCGCAGGCCCAGAGGCTCGTGAAGGACAACAGGACGGCGACTCTTCTCGCTACAGTAGTCATGTGTGTTTTCCAGGAAATAACTGCAACTCCTGGGGCCCTCCTAGCACACCTCCCGGCCCGGGTTTGAGGACGTCGCGGGTCGCCGCGTGGCGTGTTATCCGACCACTCCCGCCAGGAGCCCGACGACGATGCCCGCGACGAAGAAGGCCGTGGTGAAGAAGACGCCCGCGAAGAAGACGCCCGCGAAGAACGCCGTGGTGAAGAAGGCGCCCGCGAAGAATGCCGTGGTGAAGAAGGCGCCCGCGGGGGAGTTGCCCGTGGTTCCGTTCGAGAGCCAGCGCGCGTGGGAGACGTGGCTCGCGGCGAATCATGCGTCGTCGCGCGGGGTGTGGATGAAGCTCGCGAAGAAGGCGGCGGGCGTGCCGTCAGTGACCTACCCGGAGGCGCTGGACGTGGCGCTCGCGTGGGGCTGGATTGACGGCCAGAAGGGGAGCTTCGACGACGCGTGGTGGCTGCAGAAGTTCACCCCGCGCGGGGCGAAGAGCGTCTGGTCCAAGGTGAACCGCGAGAAGGTGCAGGCCCTCGTCGACGCGGGGAAGATGAAGCCCACCGGGCTCGCGGCGGTGGAGCTGGCGAAGGCGGACGGGCGCTGGGACGCGGCCTACGACTCACCTAGCAAAGCGACGGCACCCGAGGACCTCGTGGCCGCCTTCACCGCGAACCCGAAGGCCGCGGCGTTCTTCGCCACGCTGAACGCCACCAACCGCTACGCCGTGCTGTGGCGCGTGCAGACGGCGAAGAAGCCGGAGACCCGCGCCCGCCGCATCTCCGACCTCGTGGCGATGCTCGCCCGCCACGAGAAGATCCACTCTTGAAACAACGAGCCGGCCGCGCCTGATGGCTGGCGCGACCGGCTTTCGATTCACACGTCGGTGGAAGGTCTATGCTCCTTCCAGCCGGATGCCCGCTGGCTCAGTTGACGATGGCGAACTGGCGCGTCTGCGGGCACTGGCCATAGATCGCCTGCTCGAACTTGTGGTCCGCCACCGTGCTACCGAACCGAGACGTGCAGATGGTCGTCGCCGTGCGCATGCAGGTCGTACCGTAGATGTAGCTCTGAACGCTGCCACCACTGCCCGGGGACGAATACAGGATCTCCTTGTAGAGATAGCCCTGGGTGAGACGCGCGGGGTCGGACCGGAAATAGTCCACGGCGCAGCTGGAGGAGGACAGGCACACGTCATCCGTGAAGCTCCCGCACTCCTTGTTCCAGAAGCCACCATTGACGTGACGGTCGCCCGTGTGGGTCATCGTTTCCCGCTCCAGGCGGCGGACGTTGTTGCCGAGCCAGCCATGGAGCAGGGTGTTTCCAGGCAGGGGGCCCGGCGAGCTCGAGATGGGACCGGGCGTGTAATAGGACAGGGGATGCGCGCACCCGGGCCAGCTCAGCGTCTCCATGCAGCGCGTCTTGGCAATCATTACTTCCGCGGTGCCCTGCCTGCACTTGTCCAGGTCATCGCCATAGTTCGCGTAGCTCTGGTACGAGTTGAACAGCTTGCAGCGCTCCGCCAGCTCGATGTCGATGGCGTTCCAGCGCTGGAGCTGCTCGAACGGGATACGGTAGTCCGCGAAGACCTGGAAGTAGTTGTAGTTGAGGAACTGGGTGGGATGGTCGTAGTGGCTGAGGGACTGCTTGACCAGTACGGCGTTGGTGGCTGAGACGCTGCCGATGAAGGCGTTGTACTCCGACACGAAGTTGTCCCTGTTGATGCGGAACCGGACGTTCTCGTCCCCGCCCAGGGCATAGGCCTCCACGGTGACGCCCAGGGAGCTCAGCAGTTGCTGGGTCTCGGTCGAGAGGGTGCTGGCCCCGGTGGCCTTCACCACGTTCGAGATGGCGAGCTCGAGCTTCGCTCCGTACTGCTCACGCTCTTCCAACGTGTACTTCTTGGCGTCGAACTGGAACACCATGTAGACGCGGGCGCCCCGCGTGAGGCCATGGACGTACTTGTCGCCGCAGCGCTCCCGGAACTTCGCCTGGGCGTTCGGGTTGCCGGGGATGAGCATGTTGGTGACGAAGTCCGGCTTCAGCGGATCCGCGACCGTGTTGAGGGTCCACTCGTCCACCTCGCGGGCCCACTTGACGACGACCGACTCCTGATAGGAGTCGGAGATCTGCTCCACGAAGCGCTTCTTGTCCGCGGAGGCTTCGACGGAGAAGTCCGAGCCACTCGCGGAGATGCCGCCGGACAGCCCCACGTCGAGCAGCTCGCGCAGGTGGCTGACGCTGACTGAGCGCTTGGCGAAGAATTCCGTCGCGTTCCGCGGAACCGAGACGATCTGGAACGCGGGGTGGTTGGTGTCGATGCAGATCTGCGCGTAGGACTCCTTGAGCAGATTGAAGCCCTGGCCGAGGTGGAGCATTCCATCCACCGTGCCTGGCTTGAAGCTCATGTTGTCCCAGTCACCCAGGTAGCCCGGCACGGAGGCGTCCGGAGGCAGCTCGAACTCGGTTCGGAACCCCTGCGTGCTCGCGGCGTACTGCGCGTTCTGCTGGTCGTGGGTGTAGAGGAACGGGTACTCGGCATACAGGTCCATGGCCGGCGGCGGGTTGACCACCAACGTCGAGCCGTCACGGTATGGGCTGCAGCCCGCGTTGGTACACGCGCGGACCCTGTACCGGTAGACCGAAGGGGGCCGGCCGGTGGCCGTGAAGAAGGTGCTTCCGCCCTGGTAGACCTGCTGCCAGTACCCGGTGCTCCCTAGCTCCTCCAGCTCGTACGTCACGTACTGCCCATAGCCATCGCTGTATCCCCAGCTCACGGTGAACAGGGGCTGCGTGGTGTACGCGGTGTAGCTGAGGGAGGCGGGCGTCGTGGGCGGCAGCTCGAGGGGAGGCGGTGGCTCGCACCCGTCCGGGTAGTAGCCCTCGTTCGAGCCGCTGGCAGTGAGGAACTCCTGAGGAAGGCACTCCTCGGGTGGCATGACCATGAGCCCGGAGGTGTCGGACGGCTCCTGCGAGCCGGGGGAACCCTCGATGCCACACGCGCTCAGCCCGAGGGCTGGCGCGCAGAAGAGGAAAACAGAAAAAAGGCCGGAACGCGCTGCAAATTGATTTTTCATCTTTCCGCGTGTGTTGGGGAAAACGCGGGAGCCTATACATTGCTGTGATTGAGGCTGTAAATCTCAGGCAGGCAAGCAGCGGCATGTCTCTCTTTTTGCAGGGCGAGGCGCCAGGCACGTGAGAGGCTTTGCCGGATGCGTTGCCGCGCTCACGCCGACGTCTTGCGGAACCTTCGCGAGGCCAGCGAGATCACCAGCGTGCCGAACACGCCGAGCAGCACCACCTGCCGCCACAAGTCGCCGAGGCTCGCGCTCTTGAGCAGCGTGCCGCGCAGCACCTCCACGTAGTAGCGCACGGGGTTGAAGTACGTGACCCACGCCAGCCAGTCCGGCATGGCGTGAATCGGCGTCATCACCCCGGACAACAGCACCGCCGGCAGCAGGAAGAGGAAGCCGCCGACGAAGGCCTGCTGCTGCGTGCGGCTCAGCGTGGCGATGAGCAGCCCAACGCCCAGCGTGGACAGCAGGTAGAGCAGGGTGGCCAGCGCCACGATTCCCAGGTTCCCCCGCAGCGGCACGTGGAAGACCCACGCGCCCACGCTCAGCGCGAGCCCCACGTCCACGAGGCCGATGATGACGAAGGGCGTCACCTTGCCCGCCATCAGGATGCCGGGCTTGAGCGGCGTCACCTGGAGTTGCTCCAGCGTGCCGCTCTCCCGCTCGCGGGCCAGCCCCATGGCCATGATGATGGTGGTGACGACGAGCAGCAGCATGGCCGCGATGCCGGGCACCACGTACACCGCCGTGGACAGCTCCGGGTTGTAGAGGACGCGCGGCACCAGCTCCACCGGTGGGCGAATGGGAAGCTCTCCCCGGGCCACGGCGTCCGTCTGCATCAGCCGCGCGGCCCGCTGCGCCGCGTGTCGCGCGACCGCGTCCACCGCCACGCCCGAGCGCACCGGGTCCGAGCCGTCCACCAGCGCCTGCACCTGGGCGCCCGTGCCGCGCAGCACGTCCTCCTGGAACTCCTGGGGGAACACCAGTGCCACGGAGGCCTCGCCGCGCTCCAGCAGTTCCTGCGCGGTGCGCTCGTCGTGGACCTCCGCCTTCAAATCCAACGTGTCGCCGGCCAGGAGCGTGCGCGCGTAGTCGCGGCTCTCGGACGTGTTGTCGCGGTCCACCACCGCCGTGGGCACGTGGCGCACGTCGAAGTTCACCGCGAAGCCGAGGACGAAGAGCTGCATCAGCGGGGCGATGGTGAGCAGCGCCATCACGCGCTTGTCCCGCACCGTCTGCCGGACTTCCTTCACCACGACGGCTCGGTACTGCACGACCAGGGGATGCATGTGTGCCGCCCTCCCTTCAGTCCAGCCGCCGCTGGAAGCGGCGCGTGGCGAGCGTCAGCATCACCGCCGCGAAGATCGCCATGGCCAGCAGCTGCGGCCACAGCACGTCCACACCGTTGCCGCGCAGGAGCACCCCGCGCAGCGTGCTCACGAAGTACCGGGCCGGAATCAACATGCTCACCACCTTCAGCGGCGGGGGCAGGTTGGCGATGGGGAAGATGAAGCCCGACAGCAGCATGGACGGCAGCACGGACGTCATCGTCGCCACCTGCGTGGCCACCACCTGGTTGCGCGTCACCACGGAGATGAGCAGCCCCTGGCCCAGCATGCCGATGAGGAACAGCAGCGCCCCCAGCCCCAGCGCCACCACGCTGCCGCGCACCGGCACGTCGAAAATCCACGCGCCCGCCGTCAGCACCAGCAGCACCTGCAGCAGGCCGATGCCGAGGTACGGCAGCAGCTTGCCCACGATGATTTCCATCCGTCCCACCGGCGTGGCGAAGAGCTGCTCCATGGAGCCCCGCTCCCACTCGCGCGCCACGGTGAGGGCGGTGATGAGCACCGCGACGATGGCCAGCAGGTACGACGCCAGCCCCGGCACCAGGAACAGCGCCGAGCGGCTGTTGGGGTTGAACAGCGTCCGCACCCGCACCTCCAGCGGAGGCGCCCGCGGCGCCGCGGCTGCGAACTTCCGGCTCGCCGCGTCCACCAGCGCCTGGGCCTTGGCCATCGCCTGCGTGGCGGTGTTGCCGTCTGCCCCATCGACCAGAAGCTGCACCTGGGCGCCCCCGCCCGCCACGTCCTCGGCGAAGCCCCGGGGCACCACCAGCACGGCGATGGCGTTTCCGCGCCGCAATTCGCGCAACCCTTCTTCCGGGGACGTGCCCTCCCACTGGAGGATGAACTCCTCGGATGCCGTCACGTTGCGCACCAGCTCGCGTGACTGCGCGGTGCGGTCCTGGTCCACGACAGCCAGGCCCAGGTGGTCCACGTCGAAGCTGATGCCGAACCCGAACAGCACCAGCAGCAGCACCGGCATGGCCAGCGCCAGGTAGAGGGTGCGGATGTCCCGGCGGATGTGCAGCACCTCCTTGCCGGCCATGGCGAGAATGCGGCCCACCGTACGGCGTGCGTGCGAAGTGGCCATGGCGGTTCAGTCCTCCCCTCGTTGCGCCCCGGCGGTGAGCGCCAGGAAGACGTCGTCCAGCGTGGGCGCGGACTCCTCCAGCTCCAGCGGGTCCACGCCCCGCGCACGCAGCCAGTGCCCGAGCGTCTCCGCCGTCAGCCGCTCCGGGTCCACCCGCACCGTGGCGCCCGAGCCGAAGCGGCTTACGTCCAGCACGCCGGGCTCGCCGCGCAGCGCGTCCAGCGCGTGGGCGAGGTTGGGACCTCTCACCTCGAGGACGCGGCCCGGGGCGTGCGTGCGCTTGAGGCCCTCCGGGGTGTCCAGCGCCACCAACCGTCCGTCCACCATGATGCCGATGCGCGCGCAGTACTCCGCCTCGTCCATGTAGTGTGTGGTGACGAAGACGGTGGTGCCGCCCGCGGCCAGCTCGCGGATGAGCGCCCAGAAGGAGCGGCGCTGCACCGGGTCCACGCCCGCGGTGGGCTCGTCCAGGAAGACGATGCGCGGGCGGTGCAGCACCGCGCTGGCCAGGGCCACGCGCTGCTGGAGGCCGCCCGGCAGCGAGCCCGTCACCTCGTCCTGGATGGCGCCGAGCTGCATCCGTTCCAGCATCTCTCCGATGCGCGTCGCCAGTTCGCGTCCGTGCGCGCCGTACGCGGAGGCGAAGAACTCGAGATTCGCTCTGACTGTCAGGTCCAGGTACAGCGAGAAGCGCTGGGACATGTAGCCGATGCCGGCCTTCACGCGCTCCGGCTCTTCGCTCACGTCATGGCCCGCCACCCGCGCATGGCCGCCCGTGGGCTTCAGCAAGCCGCACAGCATGCGGATGGTGGTGGACTTGCCGGCGCCATTCGCTCCCAGGTAGCCGAAGATCTCCCCGGTCCCCACGGTGAAGCTCACGTCGTTCACCGCGGTGAAGTCGCCGAAGCGCCTCGTCAGGTGCTCCACCTCGATGGCGGTGCTCATGCGGCCCTCCCGCCGGTGCCGTTGCGCCGCTCGACGAGCGCGAGGAACACCGCCTCGAAGTTGGACGCCGCCACGCCGTGCTGCCGCGCCAGCTCCCGGGGGCCGCCCTCGGCGATGAGCTCGCCTGCGTAGAGCAGTCCCACGCGGTGGCAGCGCGCCGCCTCGTCCATGTACGGCGTGGACACGATCAGCGTCATGCCGTCGTGGACCAGCGTGTAGAGCAACTCCCACAGCTCGCGGCGGCTCACCGGGTCCACGCCGTTGGTGGGCTCGTCCAGCAGCAGCACGCGCGGCCGGTGGAGCAGGGCGCACGCCAGCGCCAGCTTCTTGTACATGCCGCCGGAGAGTGCGTCCGCCCGTCGCTCCGTGAAGCGTCCCAGCCGGGTGATGTCCAGCAGCCGCTCGCGCCGCGAGGCGAAGTCCTCCTTCGACAGGCCGAACAGCCGCGCGAAGAAGTGGAGGTTCTCATCCACGCTCAGGTCGCCGTAGAGGGTGTTGCGCTGCGGCACCAGGCCCAGCCCCTCGCGCACCTGGGAGCGGGGATTCGCCGGGTCCTCGCCCAGCATCCGCACGCGGCCGCCGTCCGCACGCAGCAGGCCCGCCATCAGCCGGATGGCCGTCGTCTTCCCCGCGCCGTCCGGGCCCACGAGGCCGTACACCTCGCCATGGCCCACCGCCAGCGACACGCCCCGCAGGGCCTGCGTGGCGCCGAAGCCCTTGCGTACGTCTTCGAGCGCGACATCCGGCGCATCGCTCATGGCCGCTGCTCCGCCACGGCCGGCGCCTGCGTGGGACTCAGCGTGATCTCCACCGGCATGCCCGGCAGCAGCAGCCCCTCCGGCGCGTCGATGTGCACCTCGACGGGATAGACGAGCCTGTCTCTATCGCTGCGCGTCTGCACGTTGCGCGGCGTGAAGGCCGCCTCGCGCGCCACGGTGACGACGCGGGCGGGGAAGGTGCGGTCCGGGTACGCGTCCGCGCGCACCGTGGCCTCCTGCCCGGGATGCGCCGCGGCCAGCTCCGCGTTGGGCAGGTAGAAGGTGGCCTTGGGTCGGGCCGTGTCCACCAGCCGCGCCACCACCGCACCCGGCAGGGCCAGCTCGCCCTGCTCCAGTGCCAGCGTCTCCACCGTACCCGCCATGGGCGCGCGCAGCTCGCACTCCGCCACGGTGACGCGGGCGCGGCGCAGCGTGGCCTCGGCGGCCTCCACCGCGCGCAAAGCGGACTCCGCCTGCTGCAGGCTCGCGCGCTCCTGCTCCGTGGCGGCCCGCGCCTGCCGCCCGGCGGCGGTGCTGGAGTGACGCGCGGCCTCCAGTTGCTGCTCCAGCGACGCGGCCCGGGCCTTCGCCTCGTCCAGCAAGGCCTCGGTGGTGGCCGCGCCCATCTGCTGCAGACGCTCCGCCTGCCGCTTCGCCAAGCCCTGCTGGTCCGCCAGCGAGGCAATCTGCGCCTGGCTGCCGGTGGCCTGCGCGGCGACGGCCTCGCTGTTGCGACCGGCGGCCAGGGCAGCGGCCCGGGCGGCGTCCGCCTGCGCTCGGGCCATGGCCAGCCGGGCCTCCATCTCCGCGAGGCCCGCCTCGGGCTCCGTGCAGTCGAGCGTGACGAGCAGCGCGCCCTTGGTCACCCGGGCGCCTTCCTCCACGTGCCGCGTCAGCACGCGGGCGTTGATGCGGGCGCGCACGTCCACGCCGGTGCCCTCCACCACGCCCGAGCCGCCCGCGGGCCCTTCCGCCGCCCGGCGGTCCTTCAGGATGCGCAACCCGAGCAGGGCGCCGAGCGCGCCCACCAGGACCACGAACAACAGGACGGCACGTCGCATGGACTCTCCCCTCGAAGCCGCGGCACGTCGCGCGGTGACGGGGAGGCCCATGGCAAGCCCCATGCCGTGAGCGCGTCAGTCGGAGGGCGTGCCCAGGTGTCGGATGCCCGCGCGGTCCCCCTGTCGGAAACCCGGCACCCCCGCCGGAAGGCCGACGGGTCTCCTGCTGGCCCGGCGTTCACATTCCCCGCGCCACATTCCATCCAAAGGAAAGCTGCGCATGCGCCGCACGCGGGGCTCCGTCCGAGGGGGCGGGTCTTTCGCCACCGCATCTTCATGCTTCTTCACGGGCTCGCGGAAAGGGCGGCGTGGCACCTTGCGCCCGTCCTCTTTCCTTGGGGAAGAGGGGCCCTGGTGGCGGCCATGGACGATGGCATCACCATTGCTCAGCGAGTCGTGGTCCACATCCCGTGCGCATTTGAGGAAAGGGAAGACGCCCCATGCTGCTCGACATGTACTTGTTCTTCTGTCTGCCGCTCCCGAGCCTCACGCGTGCCGCCGGCAAGGCGTCGCCACGGGCGCGGGGCGGCGCCGGAAGACAGGCCTCGCCCGGCACCCGGAAGCCCTCGCGCAAGGGGGAGGATGACGGCGGGCAGGCCGGCAAGGGGACGCGCGGGAAGCGGCGCGTGGCCCGCCGCGTGCTACGGGTGATTGATGGAGGCCGCGCCGGCGTACCATGAACGGCGCGGTGTGAGTGGAAGGGGCAGGACATGGACTCGAGGACCCGGCGCAACTTCGACGACATCCAGCTCCGGCACATCGGCCGCATCTTCGGGCGCATGGTGATGCTGCGCGCCTCCGTCGGCGCGGGGCTGATGCTGGCGGTGGCGTGGATGGCGGCGATGGACCCCGCGCCGTGGCGGATGACCTGGCTGGTCCTCCAGGTGGTGGGTGCCCTGTCGTTCTTCATCTACGAGCTGCGCCGCTACAACCGGGAGGGACTCACCCGGCGGAGCGTGCCCGTCAACCTCCTGCTCGGCGTGTTCTTCCAGCAGAGCCTGGTGATGGGGACGGGAGGGCTCGCCAGCCCGTTGCTGCCGATGGTCATCCCCCTGGCCTTCGTGGGTGCCACCACGCTTCCGCGGAAGTGGCACCTGCGCCTGTTCAAGGCGGAGCTCGCGGCACTGTCATTGATGGCACTGCCCCAGCTCGCGGGCTGGCTGCCCATGCTGCCGCTGTCCTATCTGGGGGCGCCGCCCCGGCCGTGGATGTTCGCCATCGCGTTGCTGATGTTCCTGTTCATCATCATGGTCAACGCGGCGGGCGCCGCCATCCGCGGGACGTTCGACGACATGCTCCGCGAGGCGCTGGCGCAGCGGGACGAGCTGCTGGCCACCCACCGTTCCTACTCGCGCGCGCTGGAGTCCATGTCCGGGGAGATTGCCCACGAGCTGAAGAACCCGCTGGCCACGGTGAAGGGGCTCACCCAGCTCATGGTGCGCGAGGCCGGCCGCGCCCAGCCCACCGAGCGCCTGGAGGTGCTGTCCAGCGAGGTGGTGCGCATGCAGGGCATCCTGGAGGAGTTCCTCAACTTCTCGCGGCCGCTCGTCCCGCTGTCGGTGAGCGCGGTGGACCTGGTGGCGCTGTGTGACGAGGCGCTGGTGCTGCATGAGGGGCTCGCCGCCCAGGGCGAAATCCGGCTGGAGCGCATGGGGCAGGGGCCCGTGCTCTCCGTGTGTGACTCGCGCAAGGTGAAGCAGGTGGTGATGAACCTGCTCCACAACGCCATCGAGGCGAGCCCCCCGGGTAGCCAGGTCATCCTGGAGGTGGACGCCAACTCCATCGGTGAGGCCCGGGTGTCCGTGAAGGACACGGGCGCGGGCCTGCCTCCCGAGGTGGCCAGCCGCGCGTTCGAGGCGGGCGTCACCAGCAAGGCGAAGGGCTCCGGGCTGGGACTGACGGTGGCACGCGCGCTGGCGCGCCAGCACGGGGGTGATGTCACCCTGACGAACCGGAACGGTGGCGGGTGCGTGGCGGAGCTGGTGCTGCCGCGAGAGCTGCCCGCGGACGTCCTCGAGCCCGTGGGCGCGAGCGAGGTGGCCCATGCCGGCTGAGGCGGGCGCGGCAGCAGAAGCCACCCACCATGTGCTGGTGGTGGACGACGACGCGGGCGTGCGCTTCACGCTGAAGGAGACGCTGCGCAGCCTGCCCGGTGTTTCGGTGGACGTCGCGGAGGACGGCGAGGTCGCCCTGGCGAAGCTGGCGGCGCGGCCGTACGAGCTGGTCATCACCGACCTGCGCATGCCGCGCGTGGACGGGATGGAGCTGGTGAAGCGGCTGCACGGCCAGCCCCACGCGCCGCGCATCATCGTCGTCACGGCGCACGGCTCGGAGCGCTTCGCCGTGGAGGCGGTGAAGGCGGGCGCGTACGACTACTTCCGCAAGCCCTTCGACGTGGACGAATTGCTCGCCGTCGTCACCCGCGCGCTGGAGGCGGTGCGGCTGCGCGATGAGAATGAGCGGCTCGCGGGCGAGCTGAACCTGTCCCGCTCGCTGGTGTTCGCCTCGGAGGCCATGGGGCGGCTGGCGCAGCTCGTCCAGCGCGCGGGTTCGCGGGACGTGACGGTGCTGATTACCGGCGAGAGCGGCACGGGCAAGGAGCGCGTGGCGGAGGCGCTGGTGCGGGCCTCGCCGCGCGCGGACAGGCCCTACCTGCGCTTCAACTGCGCGGCGCTCACGGAGGAGCTGGCGGAGGCGGAGCTGTTCGGCCACTCGAAGGGCGCCTTCACCGGCGCGCACCGCGTGCGTCAGGGCCTCTTCCGCGAGGCCGACGGCGGCACGCTGCTGCTGGACGAGGTGGGGGAATTGGCTCCGCCGCTCCAGGCCAAGCTGCTGCGCGTCCTGCAGGAGGGCGAGGTGCGACCGGTGGGCGAGGACCGGCCCGTCAAGGTGGACGTGCGCATCCTCGCGGCCACGCACAGGGACCTCCGCCGCCGGGCCGCGGAGGGGACGTTCCGCGAGGACCTCTACTACCGCCTCAACGTGGTGCAGCTCCGCGTGCCCCCGCTGCGCGAGCGCCCGGAGGACATCCCGGTGCTGGCGCGCATGTTCCTGGACCGATTCAGCGACCGCTTCCACACCGGCCCGCTGAAGGTGCCCGAGGGCTTCTTCGAGAAGCTCCGCGCGCTGCCGTGGCCGGGCAACGTGCGCGAGCTGGAGAACACGCTGGAGAGCCTCGTCGCGCTCTCCAGCGACGGTGAGCTGGACCTGGGCTTGTTGCCCGTCTCCGAGTCCCCGCCGGCCCCCGGAGCCCCGGCGGGAGCCGCCGCTTCGGGCCCCAGCGCCAGCGCGGAGGCTCCGGACGGCGCGGGCCTCAAGGAGCGCGTGGAAGCGTACGAGCGGGGCCTCGTCCTGGATGCGCTGCGCATCTCCGGCGGCAACCGCAGCGAGGCCGCTCGGCGTCTGGGCATCGGCCGCGCCACGCTGCACGACAAGCTGCGCAAGTACGGGCTGGATGCGGCCCCGGACGAGGGCGGGGAAGGGCGGGGGTAGGACGCACGGGCCGGGGAACGTCCACTCCCCGGGTGAAGTGTTTTCTTGTCGGCACCGCGAGACGGTTGTCGTGAGAGGCTCTGCTGGAAGTCGCGCGGAACCGGCCATTCTTGGCCGCACCGTGCCCGCGACCCTCCGCTCGAGACCCGTGCCCGAAGCCACGCCCCCACGTCCCGCCTCCTCGGCCTCGCAGGTGAGCATCCTGCTGGTCGACGACCTCCCCGCGAACCTGTTCGCGCTGGAGTGCATCCTCGCGCCGCTCGGCCAGCGCCTGGTGCGCGCCGCGTCCGGACAGGAGGCGCTGCGACGGGTGCTCGACGAGGACTTCGCCGTCATCCTCCTGGACCTGCGACTGGGGGACATGAATGGGGTGGAGGTGCTGACGCTGCTGCGCCAGCGCGAGCGCAACCGGCGCACCCCCGTCCTGCTCCTCACCGGCCTGGACGGAGACTCCCCGGAGCTGCAGCCGGCCTTCAAGCAGGGCGCGGTGGACTACATGCGCAAGCCCCTGGTGTCGGACGTGCTGCGCGACAGGGTGGCCTTGTTCGTGGAGCTGCGTCAGACACAGGCCGCGCTGCGTCGGCAGGAAGGCCGCGTGGAGGAGCTCTCCACCCGGCTCGAGGAGGCCGAGCGCGAGCTTCGCACCCTGCGCGCGGGTCTCCGTCCGCTCCCGGAAGGGCATCCGTCGGAGTAGGCGGCGTGCCGCGCCGCGGCGTTACACGGACTGGGGAACAAAAGGGCGGGACGTGCGTTGGTGGCGCCCCGGAGTCGGAGCTTCCGACGCCGGTCGTGTTCCCCCAGAATGACGCCCTCTCCTCCAGGAGCGTGCATGCCCACCGTGTCCCGCAGCCTCGCGGCACTGCTGCTGTTCTCCCTCGCCGGCCCCGCGGGCGCGCAGTCCGCCCCGCAGGCCCCGAAGCCGCCCTATGGCTGGTCCCAAGAGCGTGTAGACCGCATCCGCTCGCGCTACACCAAGTACGAGTTCCGCATCCCCATGCGCGACGGCAAGCGGTTGTTCACCTCCGTGTACGTGCCCGTCGACGCGTCCCCGGCGAAGCGCTACCCCATGCTGATGGTGCGCACGCCCTACACCGTCGCACCGTATGGCGTGGACCGGTACGCGAACTCGCTGGGGCCCAGCGAGGCCTTCGAGAAGGAAGGCTTCATCTTCGTCGGCCAGGACGTGCGCGGCGCCCACATGTCCGAGGGCGAGTACCTCAACGTGCGCCCGCACAACCCGAAGAAGGCCGGGCCGAAGGACGTCGACGAGAGCACCGACACGTACGACACCATCGAGTGGCTGGTGAAGAACGTGCCGAACAACAACGGCCGGGTCGGGCAGTGGGGCATCTCCTATCCCGGCTTCTACACGTCGGCGGGCGCCATCGACTCGCACCCGGCGCTCAAGGCAGTGTCCCCGCAGGCCCCCATCGCCGACTGGTTCTGGGACGACATGCACCGGCATGGCGCCTTCAACCTGGGAATGGCGTTCAACTTCTTCTCCGTGTTCGGCAAGCCCCGGCCCCAGCCCACGGACGCCGAGGAGTGGAAGCCGTACGACCTCGGCACGCCGGACGCGTATGACTTCTTCCTGGACGTGGGAGCGCTGAGCAACGCGGACGCGAACCACCTCAAGGGCGAGATTTCCTTCTGGAAGGACCTCGTCGCGCACCCCAACTACGACGCCTTCTGGCAGGCGCGAAACCTCCTGCCGCACCTGAAGAACATCAAGGCGGCGGTGATGACGGTGGGCGGCTGGTACGACACGGAGGACCTGTACGGGCCCCTGCGGACCTACGCGGCAATCGAGAAGCAGAACCCGGGCACCACCAACACGCTCATCATGGGCCCGTGGCAGCACGGCGGCTGGCAGGGCACGGAGGGCTCCGCGCTGGGTGACGCGGAGTTCGGCCTCAAGTCGAGCGAGACGTACCAGGACCTGGCGCTCGACTTCTTCAAGTCGTACCTCAAGGACGGCAAGAAGCCGGAGCTGCCGGAGGCGCTGGTGTTCGAGACGGGCGCCAACCGCTGGCGCCGCTTCGAGAGCTGGCCGCCGAAGGGCGTGCGCGAGACGAAGCTCTACTTCCAGCCGAAGGGCGCGCTGACCTTCAACAAGGCGCCCACGGGCACCACGGAGTCCTTCGCCGAGTACGTGAGCGACCCGGACAAGCCGGTGCCGTACACGCAGGAGCTGAACCCCGGCTGGAGCAAGAACTACATGACGGAGGACCAGCGCTTCGCTTCGCGCCGGCCGGACGTGCTGGTGTTCGAGACGGAGCCGCTCGCGAGTGACTTGACGCTGGCGGGTCCGCTGGAGGCGGAGCTGTGGGTGTCCACCACCGGCACGGACGCGGACTGGGTGGTGAAGCTGGTGGACGTGAATCCGGGCAAGCTGCGCGGGTGGAAGAAGAACGATGACGACCAGGGGAAGAAGAACCGCGGCGGCCAGCAGACGCTGGTGCGCGGTGAGCCGTTCCGCGGCCGCTTCCGCGACAGCTACAGCGAGCCCAAGCCCTTCAAGCCCGGCGAGGTGACGAAGGTGCGCTTCGTCATCAACGACGTGTTCCACACCTTCCAGCGCGGGCACCGGTTGATGATCCAGGTGCAGTCGAGCTGGTTCCCCTTCATCGACCGCAACCCGCAGACCTTCGTCCCCAACATCTTCGAGGCGAAGGACGCGGACTTCACGCGCGCGTTCCACCGCGTGTACATGTCCGCGGCGCACCCCAGCTCCGTGAAGGTGGGCGTGCTGCCGTCGGCGGACGAGTAGGGCACGGACTCGAAGACTCGAAGCGCGGGCCGGAAGTCGCAGTGCTTCCGGCCCGACATCTCCGGCGGACGGACGAAATGGAACGTCCGTTCCGCACGGGAGATCACCAGGCGTTCCTGTTACGCTGCACCTGCCACGCGGTAACGCCTTGGACGTGAGGACATGACCGGCACGGAGGGGCCCGACAGCGGGCGGGTGGAGCTCGACGGGAGTGAGGGTGAGGGAGGGGGGCAGATCCTCCGCACCGCGCTGTCGCTGTCGCTCATCACCGGCCGCCCCTTCCGCATCCGCCGCCTGCGCGAGAAGCGAGATCCACCGGGCCTGCGCCCCCAGCACCTGGCCTGCGTGCGCGGCGCCGAGGCCCTGAGCGGCGGCTCCAGCGAGGGCGCCACCGTGGGCGCCTCGGAAATCACCTTCACCCCCGGGCCCGTGCGCGCGGGGGACTACCTGCTGGAAGTGGGCACCGCCGGCAGCACGCCGCTGCTCTTCCAGTGCCTCGTCTACCCGCTGGCGCTGGCAGGCGGCGGGCAGCTCACCCTGCGCGGCGGCACGCACCTGCCGCACAGCCCCAGCTACCACTACGTCGCCAACGTCTGGCAGCCGGTGGCCCGCGCGTACGGCCTGCCGGTGCAGCTCACCCTGCCGCACGCGGGCTTCTACCCGGAGGGCGCGGGGGAGATCGTCGCCGAGGTGGGCCCGCCCCAGGAGCCGCCGCTGCTGGTGGAGCTCCCCGCGCGCGGCATGCTGCGCGAGGTGCGCGTGTCTTCGTTCACGGGCGGGCTGCCGTTCACCATCGCCGAGCGCCAGTCCCGCGCCGCCGTGGCCGCGCTGCGCGAGCGGGGCATCCTCGCGGAGGCGGAGAACCGGCCGCTGCCGGTGACGCGCTCGGTGGGCACCGTCACCTTCGTGCTGGCCCAGTTCGAGCACACCATCGCCGGCTTCACCGCGCTGGGCGAGCGGGGACGTGCCGCGGAGGAGGTGGGGCGCGAGGCCGCCGTGGCGCTGGCGGACTTCATGGAGACCGGGGGCGCGCTCGACGAGCACCTCGCGGATCAGATCCTCCTGCCCGCGGCGCTGCTGGCCTCCGGACGGCTGGGGCCCGCCACGCCGGGCACCACGCGCTTCACTGCGGCGCGCATCACCGACCACCTCACCACGCATGCGCGCGTGGTGGAGCGCTTTCTACCGGTGCACGTCAGCGTGGATGCGAGCGGCGCCGTGGAGGTCCGCCCGCGCTGACGAGCGAGGCTCAGGCCTCTTCTTCGTCACCCCGGTTGGCACCGAAGGTGTTGGCGCCGGAGATCTCCTTCGTCGTGTTCCGGTAGGCCCGGAACCCGAAGGGCACGGCGGTCGCGAAGACGAGCACCACCAGGCCAATGGCCATCCAGGGGATGGGCGGCTGCTTCACCTGGATGTCCTTGCCATAGGAGTTGAGGTTGTTGCCCATGGCGCGCTGCTTGGCGATTTCCTTTTCCTCGGCCGTCAGCTCGCGCTGGGCCTTGAACTCCTGCACCTGGCGCCGGGGCTGGGCCAGCGCGGCACCGCCCGAGCAGAGGGCGAGGACGAGAACGAGCCGGGGGAGGGCGTTTCGCATGAGGGCGGAGGCTAACACGACCCAACGGACGGGCTGAACAGGGCTTGCGCGGTTGTGGGGCCTCCGTTACGGCGCAGAACGCCCACATTTCCTCCCAGGACGCCATGCTGCGCCTCCCCTTCATCGCCCTCGCCAACCTCATCCTCCTCCTGCGAAGCCTGCTGGGACTGCCCTTCCGGCTGCTCGCCGCCCGCCACCGGCCGGCCTATGTGCGCTTCCGCCTGACGGGGGACCCGCCGTACCGCGAGCGGCGCAAGTCCCGATTCCAGCTGGGAGGGACGCGCCCGGAGCCGGCCGCCGTCACCTCGGTGGAGCGCTTCCGCGAGTCCCTGCGGCTGCTGGCGGGGGACGCGCGGGTGAAGGGCATCCTGCTGGAGGTGGAGAATCTGGCGGTGCCGCCGGCCAAGCGCGACGCGCTGGTGGACGTGCTGGCGGAGTTCCGCAGGGCGGGCAAGCGGGTGGTGGCCTGGGCGGTGAGCGTGGAGACGGACACCTACCCCGTCATGTGCGCGGCGGACGAGGTGCTCCTGGCGCCCATGGGCCGGGTGGACGTGGTGGGCTACGCGGCGGAGGCCACGGCCCTGGGCGAGGGGCTGTCGCGCGTGGGCATCCAGGCGCACTTCGTGCGTCGCGGCGACTACAAGACGGCGCCGGAGCTCTTCACCCACGCCACGGTGTCGGACATCCAGGCGCGGACGGTGGAGTCGTTCCTGGACGAGCGCTACGTGGACCTGGTGGACGCGGTGGCGAGGGGGCGCCGCAAGACGCCGGAGGAGGTGCGGACGCTCATCGACCAGGGCCCCTTCAGCGCGCGGCGGGCGGTGGAGGCGGGGCTGGTGGACGCGCTGGTCAGCGAGGCGGACCTGCCGGTGCACCTGGGGCTGGTGAAGGCCGGGGAGGCGCCCGAGGACGAGACGGAGCTGGAGTCCATGGCGACGTACCTGGCCACGGTGCCCTTTCCTCCGGTGCGCTGGCGGAGGATGAAGCGGCTGCCACGCGTGGCGCTGGTGCCGGTGTCGGGCGTCATCGTCCCCGGACAGGCGGGGAGCAGTGACCGGATGGCGACGTCGGGCACGGTGGTGAAGGCGCTGCGTGCCGCAGGGAGGGACCGGCGCACGAAGGCGGTGGTGCTCTACGTCAACAGCCCCGGAGGCGCGCCGCTGGCTTCGGAGCAGATGCTGGAGGCGGTGCAGCGGGTGGGGCGGAAGAAGCCCGTCATCGCGTTCATGGACCGGGTGTGCGCCAGTGCCGGGTACATGGTGGCGGTGGGCGCGAAGGAGATCTGGTCCACGCCGCACGCGGTGGTGGGGTCCATCGGTGTGTTCGCGGGGAAGTTCGACGCGTCCGTGTTGATGGAGCGGCTGGGCGTGCACCAGACGGTGATCGCCCGGGGAGAGAACGCGGCCCTGAACTCCAACTCACGTGGATTCACGCCGCGCGAGCGCGCCACGCTGGAGGCGGAGGTGGAGGAGATCTACCAGGGGTTCCTGGGGGCCGTGGCGAAGGGACGCGGCCGGACGCCGGAGGAGATCCACACGCTGGCGGAGGGAAGGGTGTACTCGGGGATGCGGGCGAAGGGGGTGGGGCTGGTGGACCACGTCGGCGGCTTCGAGGCGGCGTGTAGCCGCGCGCTGGAGTTGGCGAAGGTGTCCGCGGAGCGGTTCGACGTCATCACCTACGGTGGGCCGAAGCGGCGACTGTCATTGCTGAAGCTGCTGATGGGCGCGGCGCGGGCGCAGGTGTATGCGCTGTGCCCCACGGCGTGGGGCCTGGGTGGGCCTTGGGGTGCCGAGGCGTTCGATGATGTTTCCGGGCTCGTGGGCGAGGGACTCCGCGACCTGTTGATGGAGTGGTGGGATGGCGTCCTCCGGGGACTTTGACGGCTTCTCCGTCACCGGATACGGGCAGGCTCAGGCGGACTACTACGGTGATGAATAGACATGCGGACACTCCTGCTGGTGCTGATGATGGCGGCGGTTCCTGCTCCCCCTCTCGAACAGATGGAGCTCGAGCAGGTCCTGTCCTGCGCGGGTGATGCCCTGAAGTGCGAGGCCTCGGACTGGGACCTGGCTCGAGAACTGGCGCGTCGCTATGACTCCACGGTGCTCGCGGCGCGTATCCAACGCGCGTCCGGCGCTCAGCGCAGGGTGCTGGCGTTCGCCCTGTACGTGCAGCCGTCGCGGCCGGAAGTGGCAAAGCTCATGAAGAAGCTGTCCAGCGACCGGGACGAGGAGCTTGCGTATTACGCGCTGAACTACCGGGCCAAGCTCTGTGAACGGGATGCTCTCGCGAAGCTGGTCGCGTCCCCGTATCGCGTCCGAGCCGCGTGCGAACAGTGGGCGACCACCGTGTCCCTGGTGGGTCAATGCAAGTACACGCGAGGCGGCCTCTTCCTGGTCGACTCCCTGGATCACGCGTGTCTCAATGTGGTCCGGGCCGCGGAGACAGGTCTGCTGGCGCTCTACCCGGATGCGCCTTCTTCGTTTGAATCGCCGACCCAGGCGAAGGCGTACTTCAGGAAGAGGGTGCATCCGTGAATTCAGTGAGCGCGATCGTTTCTGTGCCCGAACTCCAGTCGATGCTCGGCGATCCACGCCTCGTGCTCCTGGAAGTGAAGCTGAAGCCCGTAGGCGCAGCCGCGACCTCCGCTCCCGAGGTCGCACCCGCGCGGATTCCCGGCGCCCGCGTCTTCGACCTCGACGGTGCGTTCAGCGATCACGCCCAGTCCCTTCCGCACATGATGCCGAGCCCCGAGCACTTCGAGCGTGAGGCGCGCAGGCTCGGCGTCAATCGCGACAGCGTGGTGGTCGTCTACGACCGGGTCGGCCTGTATTCCAGCCCGCGCGCCTGGTGGATGTTCAAGGCGATGGGGCATTCACAGGTGGCCGTGCTCGACGGTGGCCTGCCAGCATGGATCGCAGCAGGACATCCGACCGCCACGGATCCGGAGCGCGTCGAGCGCACCGGCGACTTCGTGGCAAGGCCGACCGGCAATGCGTTCTGCGACGCAGTGGCCGTCGAACGGGCGTTGGAAGACGCGAGCTGCGCCGTGGTCGACGCACGCTCGCAGGGCCGCTTCGAGGGGCGTGAGCCGGAGCCACGCGCGGGGTTGCGGCAAGGACACATGCCCAACGCGGTGAATCTGCCGTTCACGGACGTGCAGATGAAGGGCCACGCGAAGAGCGCGACCGAGCTCAAGGCGCTGTTCGAGAGCAAGGTCGGAGCACGCCGCAAGCTCGTGTTCAGCTGCGGTTCCGGCGTCACGGCCTGCGTGGACGCGCTCGCGGCGACGCTCGCGGGCTACTCCGATATCCGGGTGTACGACGGCTCGTGGAGCGAGTGGGGCCTGCCGTCGAGCCGGCCGGTGGTGCAATAGGGGGGCTTTATTGCCACTCGAGCTGGCCACTATAGAGCCTTCCGGTGTGGATCCCCCTAAGCGATCCGGGTCTGGTCAGCGCGTACACGCGGGAGTTCCACGGCGGGAATGCTCCGCCTCGGTTCGTGCGCCTCCTGAGTGAGCTCCAACAACTGGAGCTCCCAGCGACGGTCTACGCAGTGACGAGCCTCCACAATCTCTGGTTGACGATGGCGACTGCCGCAGAGCCTCTCGGGTCCACCGACGCCATCACCATCGATGCGAAGGGGAACCTGTGCGTCGTCTCCTATTTCGAAGCAGGCAATCGCCGCGCCGTCGCAGGGAGGCTCTGCAAGGAGAGTGAGTTGAGAGACCTCGTCGAGGTGTACCTGCTGAGGATGATCCTCTGTTCCCAGTCATACGCCACGCCAGTCCCGCATTGAGCCCCGCGCGTCTCCGCGCCATCCGGTGCTAGGTTCCGCGCACCCATGAAGAAGCGCACCGTCCTCCTCTGCCTGCCCCTGTTGGCCGCCTGCGCCACCACCCCGCGCGAGCCCGTCTCCGTCGCCGAGGCCTATGCCCGGGCCCTGGACGAGGGGCGCCTCCAGGACGCCTACGCCCTCACCAACGGAGCGCCCGAGGGCGAGGTCGCCTTCCTGGACCGCTACTCCGACGAGGCCACCCGCCGCGAGCGCGCCGCCGCCGTGCGCTCCGGAACCGCGGTACTGGAGGCCCGTGCCCCCTCGGTCACCCTGGCCCACACCGGGCAGGGCTGGCGCGTGGTGGAATCCCGGCCGGCCGACGTGCCCCGGGCGGCCCTCTCGCGATTCCTCGACACCGTGGAGGCCCGCGAGTGGCAGAAGGCCTGGAGCCTGCTCGCCGCGCCGCTGCGAGCCCGCTACACCCCCGAGCGCCTGCGCGAGGACTTCGAGCGCGAGCCCCTCGCCAAGGAGCGCCTGCGCCGGGCCCGGCTCGCCCTCAACACCAACGTCCGCGTCGGCGCGGGGGAGGCCCTGTTCCCCCTCGGAGAGGACCGCGCGGTGGTCCTGGTGCTGGAGGACGGCGAGTACCGCGTGGCATCGATCGAGTGATGGCCCGCCCGCCCCCTGATCCTCCAGTCCTCCTGATGGGCCCCTTCAGCCCGCCGTCCAGGCTCCACCGGGCGACAGCCCGCCAGGGTGCGCCCGTGGTACAGCGGCGTTAAACGACGTTGACAGCCCCCGGGGGGCTGGCAGATTCCGCGCCCGTTGGCGGCCCCCAACCGCCCGTTTTCCAAAAGGTTTCAGGTGTTCAGATGAGCGTTTCCGAGGCGGCCGTCCTCGCGGCGATGTCGAAGGTCATGGACCCCGAGCTCCACGTGGACCTCGTGAAGGCGGGGATGGTGAAGGACATCCGCATCGCGGGCGACTCGGTGAAACTCAAGATCGAGCTCACCACTCCGGCCTGCCCGCTCAAGGGGAAGATCCAGGCCGACGCCGAGGCCGCGCTCAAGACCGTCCCCGGGCTGAAGACCTTCGACATCGAGTGGGGCGCCCAGGTCCGCGCGGCCGGCGGCGGCGTCCCCGGCGGCGCGCTGCTCCCCAAGGTGAAGAACGTCATCCTCGTGGGCGCCGGCAAGGGCGGGGTGGGCAAGAGCACCGTGGCCCTCAACCTCGCCACCGCGCTTGCCATGCATGGCTCCAAGGTGGGCCTGCTCGACGCGGACTTCTACGGCCCCTCCGTGCCCCTGATGACGGGCCTCGCGGACAAGAAGCCCGTGAGCCCGGACGGCAAGTCCCTGGAGCCGCTCGTCGCCCACGGCCTCAAGGTGATGTCCATCGGCTTCCTCGTGGAGGCGGACCAGGCGCTCATCTGGCGCGGTCCCATGCTCCACGGCGCGCTGATGCAGTTGGTGCGCGATGTGAACTGGGGCGAGCTGGACTACCTCATCCTCGACCTGCCGCCGGGCACCGGTGACGTGGCCCTGTCGCTGTCCCAGTCCATCCGCGCCGCGGGCGCCGTGCTGGTGACGACGCCGCAGGACGTGGCCCTGGCCGACGTGGTGCGCGCCAAGCAGATGTTCGACAAGGTCCACATCCCCGTGCTGGGCATCGTGGAGAACATGAGCCAGTTCGTCTGCCCGAACTGCTCGCACGTCACGGCCATCTTCAACCACGGTGGCGGCCGCAAGGCGGCGGAGATGTTCGGCATCCCATTCCTCGGGGAGATCCCCCTGGACCTGAAGGTGCGCGAGTCCGGAGACTCGGGCGTGCCGGTGGTGCTGAGTGCGAAGGACAGCCTGGAGGCGAAGGCCTTCATGGAGGTCGCTCGCAATGTGGCGGGACGGGTGTCCGCGCAGAGCATGAAGAGCGTGCCGCTACCGGTGGTGCAGGCCCGATAACTCCCAAGGAGAGGCTTCATGGCTTCGGCCGGCAACGACGACTTCCCACCCGACCCGCTGCTCGACGATGACGACCGGCAGGCGGGGCGTTCCAGCGGCCCCGCGGGCTTCGTACCGGAATTCGTCCGCCGTATGGCCGTGGCCGGTCTGGGTGCCCTCTTCATGACGGAGGAGGGCATCCGCAACCTCGCCGGCCAGCTCAAGCTGCCCAAGGAGGCGCTGGGCTTCATCCTCGGTCAGGCGGAGAAGACCAAGGACGAGATCACCCGCGCCGTCACCGACGAGCTGCGCCGCTTCCTCCAGTCGGAGAAGCTGCGCGACGAGTTCCTCAAGCTCATGTCCGGCATGACGGTGGAGATCAAGGCGCAGATCCGCCTCGTGCCCCCGGACAAGGCGGACCGAGACGAAGACGCCGGGCCGTCCAGCGAGCCGAAGGAGAAGAAGTCCGGCTCGCCCCGCGTGGTCGTCTCCGAGCTGAACGCGCGGCGCCCCGGCGCCAAGCGGACGAAGAAGGAGTAGCGGTGACGGACACGCCTCCTGTCTCCACCTCCGAGCGTGGCCACTGGCGCTCCAGTCCGCTGGTGAAGCGGCTGCCATTGCTGATCCTGGCGGGCTTCGGGCTGTGGCTCTGGCAACACACGGGCAAGCCCGAGCACGAGCTGCGGCTCCAGTTCGACGGGACGGGGTGGGGCGTGGCCCGGGCGCTGGACCTCCAGGTGGTGGACGACGACGGCAAGGTGCTCAAGCGCGAGGAGCGCTTCTACACCTCGGGGCCTCCGCCAGAGGAGACGTTCGCCCTGGACGTGCCCGAAGGCACCTGGCGTGTGCGCATCTTCGTGAAGCTGGAGGGGTACGAGCGCCGCCTGAAGCTGGAGGAGTCGCTGGAGGTGGGAGAGGAGCCGTACATCGTCCGCCAGCTCCGGATGCCGCCCACCGGTCGTTGACCGCCCCGGACGCGTGGGCTATGGGCGCCCGCACGTCACTCACATACCGAGCGAGGGGTTCGCGAACACCATGGCAACGGAGCATATCGTCGTCGTCGGGGCGGGTCAGATGGGCGCGGGCATCGCGCAGGTGGCACTCCAGGCCGGTCTGCGCGTCACGCTGGCGGACGTGTCCAAGGAAGGGCTCGCCAAGGGCGCGGACCGCATCAAGGGCGGCCTGAAGAAGCTGGTGGAGAAGGGCAAGCTCGACGAGGCGAAGCGCGCCGCCGCCGAGGCCAATCTCGCCACCCTCACGGATGTGAAGGAGGCGAAGGACGTCGACTTCGCCGTCGAGGCCGTGACGGAGAACGAGGACCTCAAGCGCCGCATCTTCCAGGACCTGGACGCCGTGGTGCGCCCGGGCGGCATCCTCGCCACCAACACCTCGTCCATTCCGATTACCCGCATCGCCGCGTCCACGAAGCGCCCCGAGTCCGTCATCGGCATGCACTTCATGAACCCGGTGCCGGTGATGCAGCTGGTGGAGCTCATCCGCGGCGCCGCCACGTCCGACGAGACGTATGCCACCACGCGCGCCCTGGCCGAGAAGATGGGCAAGACGACGGTGGTGTCCAAGGACTACCCGGGCTTCATCGTCAACCGCATCCTCATCCCCATGCTCAACGAGGCCTGCTTCGCGCTGATGGAGGGCCTGGGCACGGTGGAGGACATCGACACCGCGATGAAGCTGGGCACCAACCAGCCCATGGGCCCGCTGCAGCTCGCGGACTTCATCGGCCTGGACACCGTGCTCTACATCGCCGAGGTGCTCCACAAGGGCCTCGGTGACTCCAAGTACCGTCCCAGCCCGCTGCTGCGCCAGTACGTGGACGCCGGCTGGTACGGCAAGAAGAGCGGCCGCGGCTTCTACAAGTACTAACCCCGGAGCCCACGCACATGGCCTACGAGAACATCCGGCTGGAGCAGGACGGCGCGGTCGCCACGCTCTTCATCGACCGTCCCAAGGCGCTCAACGCCCTCAACAGCAAGACGCTGCAGGAGATGGAGGCCGCGCTGGGCTCCATCGGCGCGGACGTGCGCGTGCTCATCGTCACCGGTGGTGGCGAGAAGGCCTTCGTCGCGGGCGCGGACATCGCGGAGATGGCGGCGCTGAGCGAGACGCAGGCGCAGGAGTTCGGCGCGCTCGGCCACCGCGTCATGGCCGCGCTGGAGGCGCTGCCCATCCCCACCATCGCGGCCGTCAACGGCTTCGCGCTCGGCGGCGGGTGTGAGCTGGCCCTGGCCTGTGACTTCATCTACGCGTCCGAGAAGGCGAAGCTCGGCCTTCCCGAGGTGGGCCTGGGCGTCATCCCCGGCTTCGGCGGCACCCAGCGCCTCACCCGCGCCGTGGGCCGCGCCCGCGCCAAGGAGCTCATCTTCACCGGTGAGCGCATCGACGCGGCGAAGGCGAAGGAGATGGGCCTGGTGCTGGAGGTGTTCGCCCCCGAGGCGCTCCTGCCGCACTGCCGCGAGGTGGCCGCGAAGATGCTGAAGAATGGCCCGCTCGCCATCGCCAAGGCCAAGCGCGTCATCGAGGCCGGCGCGGACCAGGACCTGCGCGTCGCCAACGAAATGGAGCGCAAGACGTTCGGCGAGCTGTTCGGCTCGGCGGACCAGCGCGAGGGCATGAAGGCGTTCATGGAGAAGCGCCCCGCCTCCTTCACCGGCAAGTGAAGTGCGTCGGACGCTCGCGGCCGGGGGACTGCTGACCTGCCTCCTGGCCGCGGCGCCGTCTCGGGCCGCGGAAGCAGGGGACGAGGACGGGCGCGCTCCGGCGCTCGTCTCCTGGAAGCGCACGCTCTGCCTCTACACCGGCTGCGCGCTCGAGCCGCTCATCCCCGATGTCCGCTACGAGTGGAGCGCGGACTCGAAGGAGCGGTGGCTCCTGTCCTGGCCCATCCACCCGTGGGCCTCGCCGCCGTTGGACGTGCCCGGGCCCACGCTCATCGTCTCGCCCTTCGTGGAGCCGCAGCTCCGGCTGAAGCCGTCGGTGTTCCGGCTGCTCGCCGGGGCGCGCGTGTATGCCTTCCCGGACACGCTGCGCTTCGGTGTACTCGTGGAGGGCGCGGGGCTGTGGGGCGAGGACGGCTCGGGTGGGGTGGCGGGCGTGGGGCTGACGTACGACCTCATCGAGCGACACCGGCACACCGTGCCGTGGACCCTGTCCCTGGTCCTCCGGCGGGCCTGGACGGGGGAGGGCGACCGCACGGACGTCACCTTCGACGTCACCGTGCCGCTCAACATGTTCTTTGGCTCACCCTTGGATTCCCGGGAGTCAGCCGCCCGGTCGTCCTCTAATCGGCACGGCAACCCGCGCTTGCAGTGGGGGCCCTCCTCTTCGCTGTTCCCGAGGGGCAACCCCCATACTATGTAGGCCTTTCTCTTTTCCTCCCCGCTGTCGAGGAGCCTCATGAACTTCGAGCTGACCGACGTCCAGCGCGAGATCCAGCGGATGACCCGCGAGTTCGCCGCCAAGGAGCTGATCCCCAACGCCCGCAAGTGGGATGAGACCCACGCGTGGCCCACGGACGCGGTGAAGAAGCTCGCGGAGCTGTCCCTGCTGGGCGTCGCTGTCCCCGAGAGCCACGGCGGCGCCGGGCTGGACAACGTCTGTTACGCCATCGCCATGGAGGAGATCAGCCGCGGCTGTGCCTCCACCGGCGTCATCATGAGCGTGAACAACTCGCTCTACTGCGACCCGGTGATGAAGTTCGGCAACGAGGAGCAGAAGGAGCAGTTCCTCACGCCCTTCGCCCGCGGCGACAAGCTCGGCTGCTTCGGCCTCACCGAGCCCGAGGCCGGCAGCGACGCCGCCGCCCAGAAGACCGTCGCGGTGCGCCGCGGTGACGAGTACGTCATCAACGGCTCCAAGAACTGGATCACCAACGGCCCGAAGGCGGACGCCATCGTCCTCTTCACGATGACGAACAAGGAGAAGGGCAACAAGGGCATCACCGCCTTCCTCGTCCCCACCAACACCCCCGGCTTCATCCGCGCCGAGCCCGACAAGAAGATGGGCATCAGCGCCGCCTGGTCCTGCTCCATGTTCTTCGAGGACATGCGCGTGCCGGCGAAGTACATGCTCGGCAAGGAGGGCGACGGCTTCAAGGTCGCCATGAGCACGCTGGACGGCGGCCGCATCGGCATCGCGTCCCAGGCGCTCGGCATCGCCCGCGCGGCGTACGAGGAGGCGGTGCGCTACTCGGGTGAGCGCAAGTCCTTCGGCAAGCCCATCCGCGAGCACCAGGCCATCCAGTTCATGATCGCCGACATGGCCACGGAGATCGACGCGGCCCGGCTGCTGGTGTGGCGCGCGGCGCTGATGAAGGACAAGGGCCAGCGCCACAGCCCGGAGAGCGCCATGGCCAAGCTGTACGCCAGCGAGATGGCCAGCCGCGTGGCGAACAAGGCCCTCCAGGTGCACGGCGGCATGGGCTACAGCAAGGAGATGGACGCCGAGCGCCACGTGCGCGACGCGCGCATCACCGAAATCTACGAGGGGACGAGCGAGATCCAGCGCATCGTCATCTCCGCCAACCTGTTGAAGGAGTAGGCGCGATGAAGCGGGTACTTCTCCCAGCGGTCCTTCTGGTTTCGGCGGTGGCGCTCGCACAGGGCACGCCCGCGAAGAAGTCCTCCGGCGGGAAGCCCGCCTCGGCTCCGGCCACGGCCCCCGCGAAGAGCGAGGGGCCTGACGTCGAGCACATGCCCTTCACTCCGGACTCCATCAAGGAAGTCGTCTCGTACAACCAGCCTCGTATCCAGGAGTGCTACGAGGACCACCTGGCGGAGAAGAACAAGAAGGTGGAGGGCCGGCTGATGACGTCCTTCACCATCGACGCCAACGGCCTGGTGAAGGGCGCCAAGGTGGTGAAGAAGTCGAGCACGCTGAAGGATTCGGGCCTGCACGACTGCGTGGTGGCGGTGCTGTCGTCCATGACGTTCCCCAAGCCTCCGGACCGCGCGGACCACCCCATCGAGTACCCGTTCAACCTCAAGGCCATCGAGTAGGAAGACCGCCGTGAACCTCGAGCTGACCGAGACCCAGACGCTGATCCGCGACACCGCCCGCAAGTTCGCGCGCGAGCGCGTGGCCCCGCAGTCCCGCACGTTGGATCGTGAAGAGCGCTTCCCCACGGAGCTCTACAAGGAGATGGGCGAGCTGGGGCTGCTCGGGGTGAACATCCCGGCGAAGTACGGCGGCTCGGAGGCGGGCGTCGTCTCCTACGCGCTGGCCATGATGGAGATGGCGGCGGCGGACGCGTCCACGTCGGTGACGATGGCCGTGACGAACATGTGCGCGGAGCTCATCAACGCCTTCGGCACGGAGGCGCAGCGCGAGAAGTTCGTCACGAAGCTTGTCTCTGGCGAGGCGATTGCCGGCTCCTTCGCGCTGTCGGAGCCGCACGCGGGCTCGGACCCGGGCGCGATGCTCACCTCGGCGGTGAAGCGCGGGGACTCGTACGTCCTCAATGGCAGCAAGCAGTGGATTACGTCGGGTGCCTACGCGGGTGTCATGGTGGTGTGGGCGCGCACCTCGCCGACGGGGAACAAGGGCCTGTCGTGCTTCATCGTGGAGGGTGGGACGAAGGGTCTCATCATCGGCAAGCACGAGGACAAGATGGGGCTGCGCTCCTCGAACACGGTGTCGCTGACGTTCGAGGACTGTGTGATTCCCGCGGAGAACCTCCTCGGCTCGGAGGGGCAGGGCTTCCGGCTGGCGATGACGGCGCTGGACGGCGGGCGCATCGGCATCGCCTCGCAGGCGTGCGGCGTGGGCCGGGCGGCGCTGGAGGCGGCGGTGGCGTACTCGAAGGACCGCAAGGCGTTTGGTCAGGCCATCGGCGAGTTCCAGGCCCCGCGCTTCATGATGGCGGACATGAAGACGCAGCTGGAGGCGGCGGAGCTGCTGACGCTGCGCGCGGCGTACATGAAGGAGCAGGGCCAGCCGTTCTCTCGCGAGGCGTCCATGGCGAAGCTGTTCGCCAGCGAGATGAGCAACAAGCTGGCGGACAAGGCCGTGCAGCTCCACGGCGGTTACGGCTACATCGACGAGTTCCCGGTGGAGCGGTACTTCCGCGACGCCCGCGTGCAGACCATCTACGAGGGCACCAGCGAGGTGCAGCGGATGGTGATTGCCCGCGAGACGTTCAAGCTGCTGGGCTGAGCTTCGGTGGCCCCCGGCCGCGCAGCACGTGCGCGGCCAGGGTGAACACGGGCTCCGTCCTACTTGCAGGCGGACGCGTCGGGGAACTGACCGCGGAGCTGCGTCAGGCCGTCGGTGCAGGCCGCGGTGCAGACGCGCGCGGTGTCAGCGGTCTCCCAGCAGGAGCCGTCGACTCCGTAGGTGACCTCGGCGGTGGCTGAAATCTGCGGGGTCGTCGCCTTGATGCAAGCCAGGTAGCTCTTGCACTGGGCGCTCTGCTCCGAGTCACTGCCACATGCCGTCAGTCCCACCACCACCACCGCCAGGCTCATCGACTTGAACAAGGTTCCTCCGAATCAAAGGGAACCTGTCGTCTACCTGACTGAATGGGGTGAGCTCAACCCTCCATGAAGTCAGGACGACTCGTCGACCGCATCGCCGCGGATGCGTGGCTCATGCGGGATTCATGATGAAGCCACGAGGCAGGCCCTGACGCTGCCGCTTCTGATGCGTCGAGCCAGGCTCGCGCGGTGAGCAGAGCGTCCGTGACGGGGCCTCGCTCACCGGAGGCCACAAGGCCGTATGCGCCCACCGTAATCCATGCGGAAGATGCGCCCGAGCCTCTGCTGGAGGTCTTCGCTCCAGGCCGGGGTGCCGGGCTCGTTCGTCTCGACGGCCAGTTCCTCGCGCAGGCGGGCGGCTGCCTCAGACACATCATGAGCTTCCGTCAGGCAGCCTTCCTGGAAGCGCAGCTCGTGGACCTCGTTCCAGCAGATGGCGGTGTGAGCGGTGTGCCTCCGCACCTCAAGCATGGGCTCGGGAAGATGGAGGGCGTAGATGTATCCATCGCCCAGCAGCATTCCCCCGGTGAATGGAATGGGAGCGTGCAGGCCCTGGTACAGGACGGGCAGACGCACCCCTTCGTCGAGGTCGACCGAGGCCTCCCTGCCGAACAGCCGGGGCCCACGTCCGGCACGGATGCGCAGCCGCTCGACGTAGGGAAGCTGCATGCGGAATTGTTCGAGGTACAGGGCTCCATCCGAGACGCCGTAGGTGCATTGGTAGCGTCCGACATCGGGGATGGAGACAACCTGGGGACGCAGTCCATGCGGCTCGGGCTGGAACAGCCCTGAGCCCCTGACAGAGTCGATGGTGAAGAAGCGCTCGCGGTAGTGGAGGGCGCCGCTCCAGTGGCCAAAGAACGTGGTCATTCCTCGTGGCAGGGTACCAGCGAGATGCAGCGGACGGTCAGTGCCCGCGAGACGTTCAAGCTGCTGGGCTTTAGATGGGGTTCGTCACGCGTGGCTCCAGAGGTCAGCGCGTTTCCCACGGAACCGGCCCGCGCGGTGAGCGCTGGCAGCGCTCAGCCGCGGGGCATTCAGCTCAGGCGAGGCGGTTCAGTAGCAGGCGCATTCCCTGCTGTTGATGCAGAAGCCACCGTTGAATCCGGCTTCAATGCATGGGTCAACGCAGAACGCCTGGCAGTCATACATGAGTGGCGCCGCCTGGGACGCGGCAAAGGCCTGCGTGGCACCGAACGACACGACAAAACCAGCGGCGACGGCGAGCAGCACCTGTCCTGCCTTCTTCGCGGAACGAATCACAGTGACCTTTCAGGGTGGGTAGTCCGCCGTTGGGAACGGCGCGGGGACTACACCACTCCTGCCAGCCCGGTTGAAAGGGGCGCCCGTGACTCAGTGGGAGGCCTGGACCACGGTCGCGGGCACCGCGCTCGCGGCCCCAGCCTCCGCGTCCGGCAACTCCTCCTCCAGGTTGCGGATGTGCGGGTTCTGCCAGGCGGCGATGGCCTGCACGACGAGCACGGCGCCCAGCACCGCGAAGAGCAGCGCGATGCCGCGCCCGGTGCCGGTGCCCACCCACGGCCCGAGGCTGTTCGCCAGTGCACCGTCCTTCGCCATCCACGGCTCGAAGAGCGTGTCGGACAGCACGCCCGACAGCACGGACGCCACCGGCGCGGCGAACAGGTTCACCATGCGCCGCACCGAGAACACGCGGCCCTGGACGTCCGGTGGCACCTTCTGCTGCCAGAGGGTCTGCGCGCAGCTCGCCACGATGGGGATGTTGAAGAGGAACAGCGCCGCGCAGAGGCCCATCAGCCACGGGCTCGGCGGCAGCACCGCCAGCATCAGCGGCAGGCCCGCCAGCATCGCGAAGCCGAGCACGCCGTGGATGCGGCGCTTCGGCCCGCCCCACACGCCCATGGCGATGCCGCCGACGAGCATGCCCAGCCCCGACAGGGACATCACCTTCCCCAGCGTCGCCGCGTCCGTGAAGCTCAGGATGAGCGGGGTGATGAGCACCATCACCATGCCCATGACGATGTTGACCACCACGAGCAGCCCCAGCAGCCCCAGCAGCCCCGGCCGCGAGCGGATGAAGCGCCAGCCCAGCCCCATCTCCTTCCAGAGGGAGCCACGCGCCGCCGCGCCCTCCGCGGACACCGGCGGCTTCGGGAAGCGCACCATCAGCAGCGTCACCATGGAGAAGGCGAAGGTGGACAGGTCCATCAGGACGATGCCCTCCAGGCCAATCTTCAGGAGCAGCACGCCGGCCAGCACCGGAGACACGAGCTGCCCCACGCCCGAGGCCAGCTCCACGAAGCCGTTGGCCCGCGCCAGCTGCTCCTTCGGCACCATCAGCGTCGTGCTCGCCTGGAAGGCCGGCCAGCGGAAGGCGTTGAACAGCGCACTGAGGATGATGGGGCCGTAGAAGTGCCAGGACTGGAGCGTCCAGGCCCCCGAGGCGCTGGCCTGGAGCAGCCCCCAGATGCAGATCGAGGCGATGCCCGACCCCAGGTCGCTCAGCAGCATCACCTTCCGCCGGTCCCACCGGTCCACCAGCGCGCCCGCCAGCGGCGACACCAGCGCCATGGGCAGCAGGTAGAAGAAGGTGAGCAGCGAGAACTGCGTGACGGAGCCGGAGCGCTTGTAGATCTCGATGCCGAGCGCGAACTGGGTCACCCCCGAGCCGACGAGCGAGGCGACCTGGCCCAGCCAGGTGATGCCGAACGCGCGCGTCGGGCGGGGGGCTGCGGACTGTGGAGTCGGGTTCATGGAGGCAGTCATGTGAAGTGTGGGTCGCTCGGGGGCTCAGCCCACCCGGCGCGGAGTCTCGGTGTCGTTCGCGTCCGCGCTGGCCTTTGACAGCACCGAGGCCAGGGCGCGAGCGAGCGCTTCGTGATTCGGAGCGCTCAGCAGGGAGTGGTGATCGCCGGGCAGGGTGACGACGTCCACGGTGTCGACGAGCGCATCCCAGCCACGCGTCGGTCCTTCCCCCTGGAGGCCCTGCGTGTCCGCGCCCAAAAGCAGCGTCAGCGCACCCGCCTGCGGCTTCAGGGTGTGGGCCTGGAGCGCGCAGAGGTTCGCGGTGAAGACGCGCTCCAGGTTCTGCCGCTGCTCCTCGGACACGGCCGCGAGTCGGGCGGGGTCCGCCTCGAAGAGGCCAGCCAGCGCGGAGGTGTCCGGCACGGGCTCGCCCCGGGCGTAGGAGGTGGGGCTGGGTTCGATGAGGGCCAGCACCTCCACCTCCTCGCCGCGCAGGCGCAGCGCACGGGCCATCTCGAAGGCGATGACCGAGCCGAGCGACCAGCCGCCCAGTCGATACGGGCCGTGCGGCTGAACGGTGCGGATGGCCTCGATGTAGAAGTAGGCCATCTCCAGGATGGACTCGAGCGGCGGCTCCGCGCCGTCGAGCCCCTGGGCCTCCAGGCCGTAGAAGGGCTGCCGCGGCCCGAGCTCCCGCGCCAGCCCGGCGTAGGTGAGCACGCCTCCGCCCACCGGGTGCACGCAGAAGAAGGGCGGCAGGTCTCCGCCCGTCTGGATGGGGACGAGCGGCGTCCACGGCGCTGCCTCGCGCCGCGCGAGGGCGGCGAGCTGCTCCACGGTGGACGCCTGGAAGAGGGCGGCCAGCGGCAGCGTGCGTCCGGTGCGCTCGCGGAGCAGGCCCATGAGGCGCACCGCGAGCAACGAGTGGCCACCCAGCGTGAAGAAGTCATCGTGGATGCCCACCGAGGGGACACCGAGCACCTCTTCGAAGACCCGGGCCACGGCCAGCTCCAGCGAGTCGCGCGGAGCGACGTGCGCCACGTCCGAGCCCACCTGCGTCGGCGCCGGCAGCGCCCTCCGGTCCACCTTGCCGTTGGGGGACAGCGGCAGCGCGTCCAGGACGACGAGCGCCGAGGGCACCATGTGCTCCGGCAGCTTCTGCTGGAGGAAGGTCCGGATGGACGCCACGCTGGCGGTGGTGGCCTTGGGCACCACATACCCGACGAGACGCTTGTCACCCGGGTTGTCCTCGCGGACCACGACGACGGCCTCGCGCACGTCCTCGTGCGAGCAGAGGACGGTCTCCACCTCTCCCGGCTCCACGCGGAAGCCACGGATCTTCACCTGGAAGTCGACACGGCCCAGGTACTCCATCGTGCCGTCCGCCTTCCAGCGCACGCGGTCTCCCGTGCGGTACATGCGCGCACCGGGCGTGGGCTTGAAGGGGTTGTGGACGAAGCGCTCGGCGGTCAGCTCCGGCCGGCCGAGGTAGCCGCGCGCGACACCCTCGCCGCCGATGAACAGCTCTCCGGGCACGCCCACCGGCACCGGCTGCCGCTGGTCGTCGAGGACGTAGAGCTGCGTGTTCCCGACGGGACGGCCGATGGTGGCCGGTCCGTCCGACTGGCGCAGGGCGTAGGTGGAGTACGTCGTCGTCTCGGACGGGCCGTAGAGGTCGTACACCTTCTGGACGTTGGGCTGCGCGTAGAGCTGGCGCACCAGGGACGTGGACAGCGGCTCACCGGCCAGGTTCACCACCCGCACGCTCTCGGGCAGCGGACCCGAGCGCAGCAGCTCCGCCATGACGGAGGGCACCGTGTTGACGAGCGTCACGCGGTGCGCGGCCGGCAGCGTGGGCAGGGCCAGGGCGTTGTCCGCCACCACCACCGTGCCGCCCGTGGTCAGCGGGAGGAACAGCTCGAAGATGGACAGGTCGAAGTTGATGGACGTGGCGAACAGCGTGCCGGCGAGCACCTCGGGCGGGAAGATGGTGCGCGCCCAGGCCAGGAAGGCCACCGCGTTGCGGTGCTCGATGGCCACGGCCTTGGGACGGCCCGTGGAGCCGGACGTGTAGATGAGGTACGCGAGCTGGTTGCTGGAGACCCGAGGCAGCACGGCCGACGGTGCGGCGGCGCTGGAGGTCACCTCGTCCGAGTCCACGCACAGCATGCGCGCCGAATTCTCGGGAAGCACCGACGCGAGGGCGGCGCGGGTGAGCACGAGGGCGGCCCGCGAGTCCTCCAGGATGAAGCCCAGTCGCTGGCTCGGGTAGGCGGGGTCCAGCGGGACGTAGTGGCCGCCCGCCTTCAGGATGGCCAGGAGCGAGATGACCAGGTCGAGCCCGCGCTCCAGGCAGACGCCGACCGGCGTCTCCTCACGCACTCCGAGCGAGCCCAGCAGCATCGCGAGCCGGGTGGCACGCTTGTCGAGCTCGGCGAAGGTGAGTGACGTCTCGCCCGCGATGACGGCGACAGCGTCCGGCGTACGGGTGGCCTGCTGCTCGAAGAGGGAGGCGAGCGAGGCATCGCGCGGGAAGTCCAGGTCGGTGGCGTTCCACTCGACCAGGACGCGTTGGCGATCCTGCTCGTCCATGATCGAGACGTCCGCGAGCGTGCTCGTGGTGGGGGCCACCAGCGACAGCAGCGCGCGGCTCCACTGCTCCAGGACGCGCTGGACGCTCTCGCGCTCGAAGCGGGGCTCCTCGTAGGTGAGGCGCAGCTTCGTGGTGCGGCCCGGGATCACAAGGGCGGTGAGGGGGTAGTGGGTGTGCTCGCCGCCCTCCACGTCCTTCAGCGACATGGCGCTGGTGCGCTGCTCCATCGACTCGTCGATGGGGTAGTTCTCGAAGACGAGGAGGGACTCGAACAGCGCGGTGCCGCGCGGCACCGGCGACAGCGACTGGACGTGCACCAGCGGGGTGTGCTCGTGGTTGCGCGTCTGCTGCTGCTGGGACTTGAGCTGCTCCAGCCACGTGGCCACGGGCGTGGCCGCGGCGGGCACGTGGACGCGCACGGGCACGGTGTTGATGAGCAGGCCCACCATGGCCTCGGCGCCCGGAAGCTCGGGCGGGCGGCCCGCCACGGTGTTGCCGAAGACCACGTCCTGCTCACCGCTGTGACGGCTGAGCACGAAGCCCCACGCGGCCATCGTCAGCGTGGACAGCGTGAGCTGGTGCTGGCGCGCGAAGGCCTGGAGCGCGGCGGACTGCTGCTGCGTGAGCGGAAGCTCCAGCGTATGCTGCCGGGCCTGGACGCCCGCCGACGGCGCGGCATGGGTGTCCGCGGGCAGCGGCGTGGGCGCGGTGAAGTCCTGGAGCGTGGTGCGCCAGAAGGCGTCATCCGCCGCCGTGTCGCGGCGCTGCAGCCAGGCGATGTAGTCGCGGTACGGCGGGCGCGCGGGGAGCTTCGGCGTGCGGCCGGACGCGAAGGCGTCGAAGAGGATGAAGACGTCCTGCAGGATGGGGCTGAGGCTCCAGCCGTCCAGGAGCAGGTGGTGGTGGCTCCACAGGAAGCGCCACGTGTCGTCCGCCAGGCGCACCGCCGTCATCCGCATCAGCGGCGGCCGGCGCAGGTCGAAGCCACGACGGCGATCCTCGGCCTGGAGCTCGGCGAAGCGGGCCTTCTGCTCCGGGGCGGACAGGGAGCGCCAGTCGAGCTGTTCCCACGGCAGCTCCGCGTGCGCGTGCACCACCTGGAGCGGCGTATCGACGCCGTCCCAGACGAAGCCCGTGCGGAGGATGGCCGTGCGGTCGATGAGCGCCTGCCACGCCTTCCGGAAGTCGGCGACGTCCATGGAGCCGCTCGCCGTCCAGGCGAGCTGCTCGAAGTAGGCGCCGGACTTGGGGGACAGCAGGGTGTGGAAGAGCAGACCCTGCTGGAGCGGGGACAGCGGATAGAGGTCCTCGATGCCGTCGTGGAGCAGCGTGTCGAGCGTCGGCTGGGTGAGCGTGGCGAGCGGGAAGTCCGCGGCCCCCCGGCGCTTCGCGTCGTCGGTGTGGCTCTCGGCGATGAGGGTGCGGAGCCGCGCGAGGAAGCGCTGGGCCAGCGCCTGGATGGTGGCCTCGCGATGCAGGTTGGCGCTGTACGCGAACGTGAGCTGCAGCTGGCCCTCGCGCACGGAGCCGCCCACCTCGAGTGGATGCATCCGGAGCGCCTCGTTCGGGACCTCGGTGCCGGCGGACTCCCTGGCGAACGAGAGCATGGCCGACGTGTCGGAGGCCCCGTCGAACTGGCCCAGGTAGTTGAAGGCCACCTGCGGAAGCGGCAGCGCGCGCAGCGGCGCGCTGAGCGCGTCGGGCCCCAGCCACTTGAGGATGCCGAAGCCCACGCCGTGGTGGGGCACGTGGCGCAGGGACTCGCGCACCGCGCGCACGCCGTCACCCGGCGTGCCTCCCTGGGGCATGGGCAGGTGCACGGGGTAGATGCTGGTGAACCAGCCGACGGAGCGGGAGAGGTCCACGCCGTCGAAGAGCGAGTCCTCACGGCCATGGCCTTCGAGGTTCACCCACACGTCGGGCTGTCCCGTCCAGTCCGCCAGCTCCTGGGCCAGGGCGGTGAGCAGCACGTCCTGGATGTTGCTGCGCCAGGCCGTGGGCACTTCGCGCAGCAGGGCCCGCGTCTCCTCGGAGTCGAGGGCGAGCGTGACGGTGCGGGCGGAGCCGAAGGTGTTGGGGCCTTCGTGGTCCACCGGCAGGGGCGCCGGAGGCGTGGCTGCGTGCTTCAGCCAGTGGCGCTGGGCCTCCTTCTTCATCGCGTCGGACTGCGCGTACTGCTGGAGCTTGTTCGCCCAGGTCTGGAACGACGTCGTCTTCGGCGGCAGCGAGGGCTGAGCGCCCTTGAGCAGCTGCTGGTAGGTGGTCTGGAGGTCCTCCAGCAGCACACGCCAGGAGACGGCATCCACGACGATGTGGTGCACGCAGATGAGCAGCCGCTGGGAGCCGTCCAGTTGGAAGAGGGCGGCGCAGAGCAGGGGCGGCTGGCTCAGGTGGAAGGAGGACTGCAGGCGGGTGGCGTGAGCCTCCATCGTGGAGAGCTGCTCGGAGGCCGGCAGCGAGGAGAGGTCATGGTGCTCCAGGCGGAGGGGCGCCTCATCGACCGCAGCGTTGTCCTGTGCCCAGGAGCCGTCGTCCTGCTGACGGAAGCGCAGGCGCAGGGCGTCGTGGTGGGCGAGCAGGGTGCGCAGGGCCTTGTCCAGCACGTCCAGCTGCAGCGGCTGGTGAGCGGCCAGCAGCAGTGACTGGTTGAAGTGGTGCGGGTGGGAGGCCTGGTGCTGGAGGAAGTACGTCTGCACGGGCGTCAGCGGGACAGGGCCGGTGACGGGGCCCTGGTCGATGGCGGCCAGGGCGGAGGCGGAGCGAGCGGCGACGGCCAGCTCGGCCACGGTGTGGTGCTGGAAGAGGTGACGGGCGGTGAGGGGGAAGCCGGCCTGGCGCGAGCGAGAGACGACCAGGAGGCTGAGGATGGAGTCGCCGCCGAGGGAGAAGAAGTTGTCGTGGATGCCAACGCGGGGCAGGCGCAGGACGGCGGCCCAGATGTCGGCCAGCTTCTGCTCCACCTCGTCTCGGGGCGCGGCGTACTCACCCTGCGGAAGCTGCTGCGTGGCGTCCGGTGCGGGCAGGGCCTTCTTGTCCAGCTTGCCCGTCGCGTTCAGGGGCAGTGCGGCCAGGACGACGAAGGCCGAGGGCACCATGTACTCGGGCAGCCGCTGCTTGAGGGCGTTGCGCAGGGCCGCGAGGTCCAGCTCGGCGCCGGGCTTCGGGACGGCATAGGCGACGAGACGCTTGTCTCCCGGGGAGTCCTCGCGCACCAGCACCACCGCCTCATGGACGTTGGGCTGGTCGAGCAGGGCGGCTTCGATCTCCCCCAGCTCGATGCGCAGGCCGCGGAGCTTCACCTGGAAGTCGACGCGGCCCAGGTACTCGAGCTCGCCGTCTTCCGTCCAGCGCACGCGGTCTCCCGAGCGGTAGAGGCGCGCTCCGGACTCGGTGCTGAACGGGTCCGGGATGAAGCGCTCGGCCGTCAGCTCCGGGCGGTCCAGGTAGCCACGGGCCACGCCCACGCCGCCGATGTACAGCTCACCGGGCACGCCGATGGGCTGCGGCCTCAGCGCCGAATCCAGGACGTACAGGCGCGTGTTCGGGATGGCCCGGCCGATGCTCAGGCGCTCCGGGTTCATCGAGCCCTGCGTCATCGTCGCGACGATGGTGATCTCCGTCGGGCCGTAGGCGTTGACGAACGTGCGGCCCTTCACCCAGCTCCGCGCCAGCGCGGGGGAGCAGGCCTCGCCACCGGACGCCACCATGCGCAGCTCGGGCAGTGCCTCGGGCTGGAGCGTGGACAGGGCCGTGGGCGTCGCCAGCAGCACCTCGATGCGCTGCTGCGCCAGGGTCGCCTGGAGCGGCTCACCGGGCAGGAGTTGCTCGCGCGTGGCCAGGACCAGCGTGGCCCCGGACAGCAGCGAGGAGAAGACCTCCCACACCGACGCGTCGAACGCGGGCGACGCGAGCTGCAAGGCACGCTGGCCCGGCTGGATGCGCAGGCCCTGGATGATGGCCAGCGCCGTGTTCACGAGGCCGTGATGGTGCAGCAGCGTGCCCTTGGGCCGTCCCGTGCTGCCCGACGTGTAGATGACGTACGCGAGGCTCTCCGGCGCGACGCTCGCCGCCGGAGCGGTGTCCGGCAGGCGGGACAGGGCCTCGGACTCCTCGTCCAAGCACAGCACCTGCGCGCCATGCGCCGGCAGGCGCTCCACCAGGGCCCGGTGCGTCAGCAGCACCTTCGAGGCGGAGTCCTCCAGGTAGTACTTCAGCCGCTCGGGCGGGTGCGCCGGGTCCAGCGGCAGGAAGGCGCCACCCACTTCGAGCGCGGCGAGCATGGCCACCACGAGGTCCGGGCTGCCACGTTCCAGGCACAGGGCCACGCGGCCCTCCGCGCCGACGCCGAGCGACAGCAGCCGGTGCGCGAGCTGACGCGCACGCCGCTGGAGCTGACGGAACGTGAGGGACACGTCCCCCGCGACGAGCGCGGTGGCGTCCGGCATGTGCTCCACGATCGAGTGGAAGACCTGCGGGACGCAGAGGTCCGCGGGGAGCGCGGCGTCCGTGGCATTCCACTCCACCACGACGCGGTGCCGCTCCTCGACCCTCATCATCGTCACGTCCGCGAGACTCCGCGTCTCCGGGGACGCGATGGACAGCAGCGCCAGGCGCCACTGCTCCAGCACTCGCTCCATGTTGTTTCGAGCGAAGCGGGGCTCCTCGAAGGTGAGGCGCAGGCGCAGCTTCTGGCCGGGGAGGATGGTGGCGGTGATGGGGTAGTTGGTGCGCTCCACGCCCTCCACGTCCCGCACCGACATGGCCGACGTGCGCTGCGTGAGCGAGTCGTCGATGGGGTAGTTCTCGAAGACCAGCAGCGACTCGAACAGCTGTGTGCCCCGGGGCACCGGCGCCAGCGACTGGATGCGCGCCAGCGGCGTGTGCTCGTGGTTGCGGGACTGCTGGTACGTCGCCTGAAGCCCCTGCAGCCACGCGGGCACAGACGTGGACGCGTCCGGGATCGGGATGCGCACCGGCAGCGTGTTGATGAGCAGGCCCACCATGTCCTCGGCGCCGGGCAGCTCGGGAGGGCGGCCGGCCACGGTGTTGCCGAAGACGACATCCTGCTCGCCGGCGTGACGGCCGAGGACGAAGCCCCAGGCCGCCATCATCAGGATGGACAGCGTGATCTGGTGCTGGCGCGCGAAGGCCTGAAGCGCGTTCGACTGCTCCAACGTGAGCGCCACCTCCAGCATGTGCTGGGCGGCGTGCTGGCCCTCGGGGAGCGTGGCGTGGGTGTCGGCCGGCAGCGGGGTGGGCGAGCTGAAGCCCTGGAGCGCGGCCCGCCAGAAGGCGTCATCCGCCTCCGTGTCGCGACGCTGCAGCCAGGAGATGTAGTCGCGGTACGGCGGCCGGGCCGGCAGCCTGGGCTCACGGCCCGAGGCGGAGGCGTCGAACAGGGTGAAGACATCCTGGAGCACGGGGCTGAGGCTCCAGCCGTCGAGCAGCAGGTGGTGGTGGCTCCACAGGAAGCGCCACGTGTCCTCGTTCAGGCGCACCGCCGTCATCCGCATCAGCGGGGCCTTGCGCAGGTCGAAGCCCCGGGCGCAGTCATCCTTCAGGAGCTGGGCGAAGCGGGTCTTCTGCTCGGCCTCGGACAGGGAGCGCCAGTCGAGCTGCGTCCAGGGCAGCTCCGCGTGCGCGTGCACCACCTGGAGCGGCGACTCGAGGTCCGACCAGGCGAAGCTCGTGCGGAAGACGGGCGTGCGCTCGATGAGCGCCTGCCAGGCCCGACGGAAATGCTCCATGTCCAGAGCGCCGCTGACGGTCCACGCGAGCTGCTCGAAGTACACGCCGGACTCGGGAGAGAGCACGGTGTGGAAGAGCAGGCCCTGCTGGAGCGGGGAGAGCGGGTAGAGGTCCTGGACATCGGCGCCCTCCTGCTGGAGCAGCGCGTCCAGCGCGGGCTGGGTGAGCGTGGCGAGCGGAAAGTCCGCGGTGCCCCGGCGCTTCGCATCGTCGGAGTGGCTCTCCGTGATGAGGGCGCGCACGTGCGTGAGGAAGCGCTGGGACAGCGCCTCGATGGTGGACCGCGCGTGCAGGTTCTCGCTGTAGATGAAGAGGAGGCTCAGTCGCCCATCCAGCACTGAGCTGTTGAGCTCCAGTGGGTGCATGCGGATCGCCTCCGGCGCGAAGTGCGCGCCGGACGGATCGTTGGACAGGGAGAGGATGGCGTTGGCATCCGACGACGCATCGAGCTGGCCGAGGTAGTTGAAGGCCACCTCCGGCGTGGGCAGCGCGCGCAGAGGGGCGCTGAGCTCGTCCGGGCCCAGGTACTTGAGGATGCCGAAGCCCACGCCGTGGTGGGGGATGTGGCGCAGCGACTCGCGCACCGCGCGCATGCCATCACCCGCCGTCCCGCCGCGAGGCATGGGGAAGTGCACCGGGTAGATGGAGGTGAACCAGCCGACGGAGCGGGACAGGTCCGCGCCCTCGATGAGGGCGTCCTCGCGGCCATGGCCTTCCAGGTTCACCCACACGTCCTCCCGGCCCGTCCAGTCGGACAGGGCCTGGGCCAGGGCGGCGAGCAGCACGTCCTGGATGTTGCCGCGCCACGCGGTGGGCACCTCGCGCAGCAGGGCCCGCGTCTCCTCGGTGTCCAGGGTGAGGGTGACGGTGCGAGCGGAGCCGTAGGTGTTGAGGCCGGTGCTATCGGTGGGCAGGGGCGCCGGAGGCGTGGCGACGTGCCGCAGCCACGTCCGGGCCTCCTTCTTCATCGCGTCGGACTGCGCGTACTGCTGGAGCTTGTTCGCCCAGGTCTGGAAGGACGTCGTCTTGGGCGGCAGCGAGGGCTCAACGCCTCTCACCAGCTGCTGGTAGGTGGTCTGGAGATCCTCCAGCAGCACGCGCCAGGAGACGGCATCCACGACGATGTGGTGCACGCAGATGAGCAGCCGCTGGGTGCCGGCCAGCTGGAAGAGCGCCGCGCAGAGCAGGGGCGGCTGGCTCAGGTGGAAGGAGGACTGCAGACGGGTGGCGTGAGCCTCCATGGTGGAGAGCTGCTCGGAGGCAGGCAGCGCGGAGAGGTCGTGGTGCTCCAGGCGGAGGGGAGCCTCATCGACCGCGGCGTTGTCCTGGGCCCAGGAGCCGTCGTCCTGCTGACGGAAGCGCAGGCGCAGGGCGTCGTGGCGGACGAGCAGGGTGCGCAGGGCCTTGTCCAGCACGTCCAGCTGCAGCGGCTGGTGAGCGGCCAGCAGCAGCGACTGGTTGAAGTGGTGCGGGTGGGAGGCCTGGTGCTGGAGGAAGTACGTCTGCACGGGCGTCAGCGGGACGGGGCCCGTGACGGGGCCCTGGTCGATGGAGGCCAGGGCGGAGGCGGACCGGGCGGCGACGGCGAGCTGAGCCACGGTCTGGTGCTGGAAGAGGTGACGGGCGGTGAGGGGGAAGCCGGCCTGGCGCGAGCGGGAGACGACCAGGAGGCTGAGGATGGAGTCGCCGCCGAGGGAGAAGAAGTTGTCGTGGATTCCGACGCGGGGCAGGCGCAGGACGGCGGCCCAGATGTCGGCCAGCTTCTGCTCCACCTCGTCGCGAGGCGCGACGAAGTTCGAGCCCACCTGGGCGTTGTTGGACGCGTCCGGCGCGGGCAGCGCCTTGCGGTCGATCTTCCCGTTGTGGGTGAGGGGCATGGCCTCCAGCACGACGAAGGCCGCCGGCACCATGTAGTCGGGCAGCCGCTGCTGCAGGTGGCCGCGCAGCGCCGTCACATCCAGGGAGACGGGCTCCGCTCCCTCAGCCACGGGGGAGGGGACGACGTAGGCCACGAGGCGCTTGTGGCCCGGCTCGTCCTCGCGTGCCAGCACCATCGTCTCGCGCACGCCCGGGTACGCGAGCAGCGCGGTCTCAATCTCCCCCAGCTCGATGCGGAAGCCGCGGATCTTCACCTGGAAGTCCAGGCGGCCGAGGTAGTCCAGCGAGCCGCTCTCCCGCCACCGCGCCTTGTCGCCGCTGCGGTAGAGCCGCGCACCCGGCGTGGTGCTGAACGGGTCCGGCACGAAGCGCTGGGCCGTGAGCTCCGGCCGGCCCAGGTAGCCGCGGCCCAGGCCCGCGCCGCCCACGTACATCTCTCCGGGCACGCCCACCGGCACCGGCTGCATGTGCTCGTCCAGCACGTACACCTTCAGGTCCGGGATGGGCACGCCCACGTCGCTGCCCTGCGCCTCGCGCGAGTCCAGCTCGGACAGCGGCCGGTACGTCACGTGCACCGTCGTCTCGGTGATGCCGTACATGTTGACGAGCCGGGGCGCGTTCTCCGCGTGCCGCGCGTACCAGGGGCGCAGGCCGGCGAACTCCAGCGCCTCGCCGCCGAAGATGACGTAGCGGAGCGACAGCCCCTCGTGCTCGCCCGAGCGCTCCTCGTGGTGGATGAGCTGGCGGAAGGCGGAGGGCGTCTGGTTGAGCACAGTGACGCCTTCGCGGCGCAGCAGCGCGTGGAAGTCCGCCGGGGTGCGGCTCACCTCGAAGGGCACCACCACCAGCTTGCCGCCGTAGAGCAGCGCGCCCCATAGCTCCCACACGGAGAAGTCGAAGGCGTACGAGTGGAACAACGTCCACACGTCCTTCTGGCCGAAGTCGAACCAGGCATCCGTGGCGCGGAACAGGCGCACCACCTGCCGGTGCTCAATCTGCGCGCCCTTGGGCCGGCCGGTGCTGCCGGAGGTGTAGATGATGTAGGCCAGGTTGTGCGGCTGCACGTCGGAGACAGGCGCGTGCGTCGGCTCCTGGGCCCAGGCCGGGGACGCGTCGTCCAGGCAGAGCACCCGGGCGTTACCGGTGGGCACTTCGTCACGCAGGTGGCGCTGGGTGAGCACCACCGGCACGCGGGTGTCCTCGCACATGAAGGCGAGGCGGTCCTTCGGGTACGCCGGATCCAACGGCAGGTAGGCGCCGCCGGCCTTGAGGATGGCCATCAGGCCCACCACCAGCTCCAGCGAGCGCTCCACCGCGAGGCCCACCGGCACCTCGGGGCCCACGCCCAGCGAGCGCAGGTGATGCGCGATCCGGTTGGCCCGCTCGTCGAGCTGCCGGTAGGTGAGGTGCTGCTCCTCGTAGACCACGGCGATGGCGTCGGGCGTGCGCGCGACCTGGGCCTCGAAGAGAGAGGAGAGCGACGCGTCGCTGAAGTAGTCGGAGGCCTTGGCGTTCCCACCGGCCGCGAGCAGCTTCCACTCGGCGTCGGCCAGCATCGGCAGCTCGGCCAGCCGCTGGTCCGCAGAGGCGGCCACGCCCTCGAGCAGCCGCCCGAAGTGGCCCACCATGCGCTCGACGGTGGTGGCCGTGAACAGGTCCGCGTCGTAGTTGAACGTACCCTCCAGCCCGTCCGCCGTCTCCTGCACGGAGACGGTGAGGTCGAACTTGGACGTGCCGTTGTCGAGCTCCTGGAGCCGCACGGAAACGCCGGGCAGCTCGGGCGCGCTCGTCGGCGCGTTCTGGAGGACGAACATCACCTGGAACAGCGGCTGGCGGGACAGGTCGCGCGTGGGCTCCAGCACGTCCACCAGCTTCTCGAAGGGGATGTCCTGGTGGGCGTAGGCGCCCAGCGTGGAGTCCTTCACCCGGGCCAGCAGCTCACGGAAGGTCGGGTTGCCCTCCAGGCTGGCGCGCAGCACCAGCGTGTTGATGAACATGCCGAGCTGCGACTCCAGTTCCTGCGTGCGGCGGCCCGCGATGGGGGTGCCCACCGCCAGGTCCTTCTTCCCGGAGTAGCGGCTGAGCACCGTCTGGAAGCCGGCCACCAGCACCATGAACAGCGTGGCGCCCTCCTGCCGGGCCAGCGTCTTGAGGCTCTCCGCCACCGTCTTGGGGAACCGCGCGGCCACCGTGCCGCCTCGCTGGCGGCGCACGGCGGGACGGGGGAAGTCGGTGGGCAGCTCCAGCGGCTCCAGGCCGGCGAGCTGCTGCTTCCACCAGCCGAGCTGCGAGTCGAGCACTTCGCCCTGGAGCCAGCCGCGCTGCCAGACGGCGTAGTCCGCGTACTGCACCGGCAGCTCCGGCAGCGGCGAGGGCTGGCCGGCGTGGAAGGCCACGTACAGCGCGCCCAGCTCCCGCACCAATACGCCCACGGACCAGCCGTCCGAGATGATGTGGTGCGTGTTGAGCATCAGCACGTGCGCGTGCTCGCCCAGCTTCAGCAGCGAGGTCCGCATCAGCGGGCCCTCGGCGAGGGAGAAGGGCGCGCGTGCATCTTCCATGGCACGGCGCTGCACCTCCGCGCGAGCCTCGGCGTCGGACAGGGAGGACAGGTCCACCCCGGCCAGCTCGAAGCGGGCGGGCGGGTGGATGACCTGCACCGGCTGGCCCTCATCCTGGCCCACCGCGAAGGTGGTGCGCAGCACCTCGTGACGGTGGACGAGCGCCTCGAAAGCCCGGCGCAGCGACTCCACGTCCAGCGTTCCGGTGAGCCACAGGGCCACCGGCATGTTGTACGAGGCGTCGCCCGGCATGAGCTGGTCCACGACCCACAGGCGCTGCTGCGCGAAGGACAGCGGCAGGGGCCGCTCGCGCGACGTCGTCACCAGCGGCGGGAGCCTCGTGCCCGTCAGCCCGAGCGTCTCGATGCGCTCGGCGAGCCGGCCGGGAGTGCTGGCCTCGAACAGCATGCGCAGGGGGAACTCGAAGCCGAGGCTGGAGCGGACGCGCGACACCACGCGCGTGGCCAGCAGCGAGTGACCGCCGAGCGCAAAGAAGTCATCGCTCAGGCCCACCGCGGGCAGGCCGAGCACCGTCGCGAAGGCGTCCGCCACCAGCTGCTGCACCGGCGTGCGCGGGGCATCACCGGCCGTCAGCGTCGTCGCGGCGTCGGCGCCCGTCGGCGCGGGCAGCGCCTTGCGGTCCACCTTGCCGTTCGCATTGAGCGGCCAGGCGGGGAGGGTGACGAAGGCCGCGGGCACCATGTACTCCGGCAGCGTGCGCGACAGGTGCTCACGGAGCGCCGAAGGCGCGGGCACCTTGCCCTCCGGAGCCATCAGGTAGGCGACCAGCTTGCGGTCTCCGTGCTCCTCGCGCACCAGCACCACCGCTTCCGTCACGTCCGGGTGCGCCTGGAGCGCGGTTTCAATCTCCCCCAGCTCGATGCGGAAGCCGCGCAGCTTCACCTGGTGGTCCACTCGGCCCACGAACTCGATGTCCCCGCTGGCGCGCAGGCGAACGAGATCTCCCGTGCGGTACAGCCGCGCTCCCGGCACCTTGGAGAACGGGTCCGGGATGAACTTCTCCGCCGTCAGGTCCGGGCGCTCGTGGTACCCGCGCGCCACGCCGTCGCCGCCCAGGTAGAACTCGCCCACCACGCCTCGCGGAACCGGCCGCAGGGCCGCATCCAGGACGTAGCCCGTCGTGTTCGCGAGAGGACGGCCGATGGGAATGCTTCGCACTCCGGCGTCCACCGACTCCACCCGGTGCCACGTGGCGAAGGTGGTGGTCTCCGTCGGGCCGTACACGTGCAGCAGGCGCCGCGGCGCCCCCACTTCCAGCAGGCGCCGCACCGCCTCCGGGTCGCTCGCCTCGCCGCCGAAGAGCACGTGCTTCGCCGTGCCGAAGCCCTCCGGGTACTCGCGCGCCATGCGGTTGAAGAGCGCCGTGGTCACGAACAGGGTGGTGATGCCGCCGTCGCGCACGGCCTTCGCCAGGTCCGCGGGGACCAGCGACGTGTCGCGTGGCACCAGCACCAGCCGCGCGCCGCACAAGAGCGCGCCCCACACCTCGAAGGTCGCCGCGTCGAAGGAGGTGTTGGACAGCTGTGCCACCCGGTCCTCGGGCGTCAGCCGGACGTAGTCCGTCTCCATCACCAGCCGGACGATGGCCTGGTGGTGCACGGCCACGCCCTTGGGCCGGCCCGTGGAGCCGGAGGTGTAGATGATGTACGCCAGCCCCTCCGGCGTGACGTGCGAGCGCACGCGCTGGTGGGGCAGGGCGTTGAGGCCGGACTGCTCCGTGTCCAGGTTCAGCGGGAGGATGCCGGGGGCCTCCAGTCCCTCACCCAGCGTGCCGTGCGTCAGGAGGATGGGGACGCCGCTGTCGGCCAGCATGTACGCGAGCCGCTCGGACGGGTGCGCGGAGTCCAGCGGCACGTAGGCGCCGCCGGCCTTGAGGATGGCGAGCATCGCCACCACCAGGTCCACCGAGCGCTCCATGCAGATGCCCACGCGCACCTCGGGCCCCACGCCCATGCCTACCAGCCGGCGCGCGAGCTGGTTGGCCCGGTGCTCCAGCTGCGCGTACGTCACCGTTTCGTCGCCCGCAGCAATGGCGACGGCGTCCGGCGTGCGCTCCGCCTGCGCCTCGAAGAGCGAGTGCACGCATGCCTCGCGCGGGAACTCCGTGCCGGTGGCGTTCCACTCCACCAGCACCTCGCGCTGCTCCGCCTCCGTCATCAGCGCCAGCGTGTCCACCCGCTGCTGCGGCGTCCGGCAGATGCCCTCCAGCAGCCGCTGGTAGTGGGCGACCAGCCGCTCCATGGTGGCGGCCTCGAAGAGGTCCGCGTCGTAGTTGAGGTAGCCGCCCAGCCCCTGCGCCGTCTCCGCCAGGGACAGCGTGAAGTCGAACTTGGACGTGCCGTTGTCGATCTCCTGCAGGCGCACGGAGAGGCCCGGGAGCGCCGGGTCGCCCATGGGCGCGTTCTGCAGGGCGAACATCACCTGGAAGAGCGGCTGGCGGGACAAGTCACGAGTGGGCTCCAGCTCCTCCACCAGCTTCTCGAACGGGACGTCCTGGTGGGCGAAGGCGCCCAGCGTCATGTCCTTCACCCGGGACAGCAGGGTGCGGAACGTCGGCCGGTCCTCCATGCGTCCGCGCAGCACCAGCGTGTTGACGAACACGCCAAGCAGCGACTCCAGCTCCTGGCTGCCCCGGCCCGCGATGGGCGTGCCGAGCGTCACGTCCTTCTGCCCGGAGTACCGGGACAGCAGCACCTGGAAGCCCGCCACCAGCACCATGAACAGCGTGGCTCCTTCTTGCCGGGCCAGCGTCTTGAGGCTCTCGGCGAGCGCCTGCGGGAAGCCCACGCCCACCATGCCGCCGCGCTGGCGGCGCACCGCGGGACGCGCGAAGTCCGTGGGCAGATCCAGCGGCGCGATGCCCTGGAGCTGCTCCTTCCACCACCCGAGCTGCGAGTCGAGCACCTCGCCCTTCAGCCAGTCGCGCTGCCACACCGCGTAGTCCGCGTACTGCACCGGCAGCTCCGGCAGCGGGGAGGCCCGGCCGGACTGGAAGGCTCCGTAGAGCGTGGCCAGCTCGCGCACCAGCACGCCCACGGACCAGCCGTCGGAGATGATGTGCTGCATGTTGAGCAGCAGCACGTGCTCCTCGTCGCCCAGCCGCATCAGGGAGGCGCGGAGCAGGGGGCCCTCGGAGAGGGAGAAGGCCTGGCGCGCCGCGTCCTGGCAGCGGCGCAGCGCCTCGTCGCGAGACTCCGTCGTGGACTCGGCGGAGAGCTCCACCACCGGCAGCTCGAAGCGCGCGGGCGGGTGGATGAGCTGCGCCGGCTCGCCGTGCTTCACGGTGAACGTGGTGCGCAGCACCTCGTGGCGGCGGACGATCTCCTCGAAGGCCCGGCGCAGCGACTCCACGTCCAGCTGACCGGACAGCCAGAGCGCGGCGGGGATGTTGTACGCGGCGTCCCCGGGGATGAGCTGATCCACGAACCAGAGGCGCTGCTGGGCGAAGGACAGGGGCAGGGCGCCGTCGCGCGAGGCGCGGACCAGGGCGGGAGCCTGCGCCTTCGTCGCGGAGGCCACCAGATTCCGGGCGAGCGCCGAGACGGTGGGCGACTCGAAGAGGCTGCGCAGCGTGAGCGTCAGGCCCAGGCTGGCGCGGATGCGGGACACCACGCGCGTGGCCAGCAGCGAGTGACCGCCGAGCGCGAAGAAGTCGTCATTCACGCCCACGCGCGGCACGCCGAGCACCTCCGCGAAGGCGTCCGCCACCAGCTGCTCCACCGGCGAGCGCGGGGCCTCGGACGGGTCGACGGACACCGGCTGGGCCGCCTCCGGCGCGGGCAGGGCCTTGCGGTCCAGCTTGCCGTTGGGCGTCAGCGGCAGCTGCGCCAGGGCCACGAAGGCCGTGGGCACCATGTACTCGGGCAGGCGCTCGCGCAGCCAGGCGCGCAGGGCCGCGGTGTCCGCGTCCGGGGCGACGACGTAGGCCACCAGTCGCGTGTCCTCCGCATCTCCGCGCGCCACCACCACCGCGTCGCTCACGGCGGGGTGCTTCACCAGCTCGGACTCCACCTCGCCCAGCTCGATGCGGATGCCGCGCACCTTCACCTGGAAGTCCAGGCGGCCCAGGTACTCCAGCTCGCCGTCCGGCAGCCACCGGGCCCGGTCTCCCGTGCGGTACAGCCGCGCTCCGGGCTCCGTGCAGAAGGCGTCCGGAACGAAGAGCTCCGCCGTCAGCTCCGGCCGCCCCAGGTAGCCCCGGGCCACGCCCGTGCCGCCGATGTACAGCTCGCCCGGCACGCCCACGGGCAGCGGCCGCAGCCGCGCGTCCAGCACGTACAGCCGCGTGTTCGCGAACGGCCGGCCAATGGTGATGCGGTCCGGGTCCACCGGGCCCGGCGTCACCGAGGCGCACACCGTGGTCTCCGTGGGGCCGTACGCGTTCAGCATCAAGCGGCCCTCGGCCCAGCGGCGCGCCAGGGCCGGAGGCAGGGCCTCACCGGCGGAGGCCACCGTGCGCAGCTCGGGCAGCGCCTCCGGCTGGAGGCGTGAGAGCACCGTTGGCGTGGAGGTGATGGTGGTGATGCGCTCGGCGGACAGCAGTGCCTGGAGCTCGTCGCCCGGCATCAACTGCTCGCGCGACGCCAACACCAGCGTGGCCCCGGACAGCAGGACGGAGAAGACCTCCCACACCGACGCATCGAAGGCCGGCGAAGCGAGCTGCAGCGCACGCTCCCCGGGCCCCAGGCGCAGGCTGGCCGCCGCCGCCAGCGCCGTGTTCACCAGGCCGCGGTGGTGTAGCAGCGTGCCCTTGGGCCGCCCCGTGCTTCCCGACGTGTAGATGACGTAGGCCAGGTCGTCCGGCGAGAGGGCGGGGGCCGCCGCCGTCCCGGCCTGCCGAGACAGGGCCTCGGACTCCACGTCCAGGCACATGACCACCGCGCCGTGCGCGGGGAGCTTCTCCTTCAGTTCGCGGTGCGTCAGCAGCACCTGCGCGGCGGAGTCCTGGAGCAGGTACGCCAGCCGCTCCGGCGGATGCGCCGGGTCCAGCGGCAGGAAGGCGCCGCCCGCCTCCAGGGTGGCGAGCATGGCCACCACGAGGTCCGCGCTGCCGCGCTCCAGGCACAGCGCCACGCGGCTCTCCACGCCGACACCGAGCGAGCGCAGGTGCGCGCCGAGCTGGCGCGCGCGCTGCTGAAGCTGGCGGTACGTGAGGGACACGTCATCCGTGACGACGGCGAGCGCGTCCGGCGCCCGCTCCACCTGCTGGTGGAACACGTGGTGCGCCAGGGGCTCGCCGGGCAGGGCCACGGCGGAGGCGTTCCAGTCCACCATCAGCCGGCGGCGCTCGTCCTCGGCCAGCAGCGGCAGCTCGGACACGCGCGCGTTGGGGGCGCGGACGATGCCCTCCAGCAGCCGGCGCAGGTGCGTCAACATGCGTGCCGCGGTCTCCGGCGTGAACAGGTCCGCCGAGTAGCGCAGCGCGCCCATCATGTCGTAGCCCGTGTCCACCAGGTGCAGGTGCACGTCGAGCTGGCCGTCCTGCTGCGCGAAGAAGGGCACCGGCTCGCCGGGCAGCGAAGAGCCCGCGCCCAGGCCGGGCAGGCGCAGCATCGCGTCCACGGAGATGCCCGCCTCGATGAACTGCGGGCGGCTCGAGTCCGGCTTCATCCCCAGCCGCTCGGACAGCCGGTGGAAGGGGAAGTCCTGGTGCTCCAGTGCGCCGAGCACCTTCCGGTAGAGCCGCTCCGTGAGCTCGCGGAAGGTGGGGTCACCTTCCAGGTCGCCGCGCATCACCACGAAGTTGACCAGGTACCCGGACAGTCGCTGGTGGTCGGGCTGCGTGCGGCCCGACATGGGCGTGCCCACCATGATGTCGGTGCGCCCGGTGTAGCGGTGCAGCAGCGCCTGCCAGGCCGCGAGCATCACCGCGAAGACCGTCTTGCCCTCGGCGCGCGCCAGCGCCCGGACGCTGGCGGACAGCTCCGGGCCGAAGCTCAGCTCATGCACCGCGCCCCGGAACGTCCACACCGGCGGGCGAGGGTGGTCCGCCGGGAGGTCCAGCGGCTGGGGGCCGCCCTGGAGCTCACCCAGCCAGTACTGCTCCATCTTCTCCCCGCGCGGCCCGTCCAGCATCTCGCGCTGCTGGCGCACGTAGCCCGCGTAGTCCACCGGCAGCGGCGCCAGCTCCGCCTTCGCTCCGCCCGTCTCCTCGCGGTAGATCTGCTGTAGCTCCTCCAGCAACATCGCCATCGACCAGAGGTCCGTGGCGATGTGGTGGATGACGAGCAGCAGGACATGGTCCTCCGGCCCGACGGAGAAGATGTCCAGCCGCGCCACCGGACCGTGCTGCAAATCGAAGGGCCGCAGGTAGCTCTTGCGCATGTGGACGAAGAGCTGGGCGTCCGTCACGTCGGCCACGTCGTGCTGCGCCAGCGCGATGCCCTGCCGCTCGTTCACCCGCTGGCGGGGGCCCTCGGCCGTCGTCTCGTAGGTCGTCCGCAGCACCGCGTGGCGCGCGGCCATGCGCTCCAGGGTGCGCTCCATCGCCCTCAGCTCGACGGGCGCGTGGACTCGGATGGGCAGCGCCACGTTGTACGCGGCGGCCTCCGGCGCGAGCTGGTACAGGAACCACAGGCCCCACTGGTTCTGCGAGAGCGGGAACAGCGTGTTCGAACTCGATGCACCCTGTTGCTTCAGGAGCTGCGCGAGCTGCTGCCGCTGCTCCGGAGACAATGCCGCCAACCGATCCTTCAACGAGTTCTGCATGTCCGCGTCACTCTCTGGAAAAAAGAACAGACAAGGCAGGGGCCCGAGGGGCCCCCCCGATGTGTGGATGACTTGCTGGAATGGGGAAGGAAGACCCGGCTAGTGGGTCACTCGCTCGACGCCGGCATGCTCCGCCTGCGCGAGCTCCCGCTCCACCGCGAGGAGGAGCGCTTCCTGCTCCTCCTGGGACAGATCCTTCAGGGTGTTCGCCAGGTCACCGACCTCCGCGACTGGCTGCGGCGCGGGCGGCAGCTCCCGGACGGTCGCGGCGACGGGCTGGACCTTCACGGGCTCCACCCGGGCCTGTACCGCCTTGGCCGGCTCGGGCGTGGCCGTGGCTCCGGCAGCGGGTTGCAGGCGCGAGAGCAGCAGGACCGCGAGCGACGTGACGCTCGCGCCTTGCAGTAGCTCGATGAGGGTGGGACCCACGCCCAGGCCATTCACCACCTGGAGCCGCAGCTCCACCGCGACGATGGAGTCCAGCCCCAGCCCCTGGAGGAACTGCTGGCGGTCCACCTGCTCCTTCGACAGCCGCAGCGTGCGAGCCACCACGTCCGCCAGGAAGTCCTCCAGCACCTGCCGGCGGGACTTGTCGTCCGCGGCCTCCGCGAGCTTCGCGCGCACGTCGTCCTGCTGTCCCTCGCCCTCCTGGGCCGGGGCGCTCGCCGCGAGCTGCTCGGCGATGGCCCGGACCATGGCCGGCGGCTGCGTCGTCGGGTAGCCGGTGCGAAGGATGCGCTGCCAGTCCGCCGCCAGCACGACGACCTGACGGAGGTCGTGCTCCAGGCTGCGCTCCAGCGCCTCCACGCCCTGGGCCGGGCGGATGGGGATGATGCCGCGCCGCTCGAAGTCGTGGGCCACCTGCTCCTCGCTGGCCATGCCCACCTCGTCCCAGGCGCTCCAGTTGACGGAGAGCGCGTGCAGCCCCTGGTTGCGCCGGGCGTGCGCCAGGCCGTCCAGGAAGGCGTTGCTGGCGGCGTAGTCCGCCACGCCCATGGAGAAGCCGAGCGCGTTGACGGACGAGCAGAGGATGAAGAAGTCCAGCGTCTCCTCCGCCAGCAGCTTGTGCAGGTTCCACCCGCCGGCCAGCTTCGGCGCCAGCGTGTCGCGGAGCTGCGAGGCCTCCAGGTCCGCGAAGCGCCGGGGCTGTACGACGCCCGCCGCGTGGATGACGCCCCGGATGGACGGCCAGCCCTCACGGCGGAAGTTCTCGACGAACTCCCGCATGCTCTTCTCGTCGGTGACGTCCAGCGCCACCGGGTGGATGCTCGCGCCCAGCGCCTCCAGCTCGCGCATGGCGGCCACCTGCCGGCCGATGGACGAGTTCGCGTCCAGCATGTGCCACCTGCGCCGATCGGGCAGCGCCGTGCGGCCCGCCAGCACCAGCCGGCGCGCCCCGCGCTTCACCAGCCAGCGGGCGAACACCAGCCCCAGGCCGCCACGACCACCGGTGATGAGGTACGTGGCGTCCGGACGCAGCTGCGCCGGCAGCGAGCCCGACGCCACCTTGGGCGCCGGCACCATCCGCTCACCCCAGAGCTGCTCGCCGCGCATGGCCATCAGGGCGTCGGTCGACGGGCGCAGCAGCAGCGAGAGGAGCCGCTCCGACTCCAGAGCCGCCTCCGCGCCGGGCGCGGACGGGTCCAGGTCCACCGCGCCGCCGGCCAGCTCCGGGAACTCCTGCTGGAAGAGGGCGCTGGCGAAGCCCCAGAGCGGGCTCTGCGCGACTTCCAGCGGGCGCACGTCGCCCGGCACCTGCTTCGCGCCGCGGGTGAGCACCCACAGGCGCGGGGGCTTCGGCCAGGCCGCCGCCTGCAGCGCCTGCGTCAGGTGCATCAACGCCACCAGGCCCGGGCCCTGGGCCTCCATCAGCCCCTCCGTGGTCAGCTCGCGCGTGGCCTGCGCATCCAGGCCCCACAGGTGCAGCACGCCGTCCGGGCGCAGGCGGTTGCCCACGTCGTCCAGCAGCCGGTCGAAGTGCTTGCGCTTGTCCGGATTCACCTCGAAGCGCAGCCCGTCCCGCGACGCACGGTAGGCCGACCCAGGCCGCACGCGCACCACGGTGCCGCCCGCCGCCTCGAGCGTCGTGGCCAGCCTGTTCCCCAGGCCCTGGCCGTCCTCGAACACCAGCCACGCCCCCGTGGCCCGCGCCGGCTCCCCGGCCGGGGCGCTCTCCAGCGGGTGCCAGGTCATCTCGTAGAACATCTCCGGCGTCGCGTGCGAGCGGGACGAGGCCTCCAGCGACTGCACGCGGATGCCCTCCAGCGCGACCAGCAGTCGCCCGTCCTCCGCGTACACGTCCAGCGAGCCCGTCATCGCCCGCCGGCTGGTGTTGCGCACCCGGCCGTGCACCCAGACCCGGCCCGTCAGCGGTCCGAAGAGGGAGAGCCGATCAATCCCGACGGGGAGCGAGGCCTCCTGTGCGCCCGACGCCAGCGAGCCCGCGATGAGCACCTGGAAGCAGATGTCCAGCAGGGGCGGGGGCAGCTCGAAGCCGGCCAGGTCCGCCGTGTCCTTCAGCTCCACCAGGGCGAGCGTCTCGTCGCCCCGCGTGGACAGCTTCTGGATGCCCTGGAAGCGCGGGCCGTACTCGAAGTGCTGGGAGCGCAGCCGCTCGTAGCACTCCGCGGCGCCGGACTCGGTGGCGCCCGCGAAGGACGCGCGTACCGCCGCCAGCTTCCCGGGCGCGGTGGCCTGGGCGGGGATGGCGCGGAAGCGGCCCTCGGTGTGCGGCTGCCAGTGCGGGTCCGCCGCGCTGGCGCGGCTGTAGACGGTGAAGCGCGGCTCGTCCGTGTCCAGCACGGTCTGCAGCGTCGTGGGCTCGCGCAGGAAGAGGGCGTTGCGGAAGCGGATGTCGTGCAGCTCCACCGGGCCGCTCGCGCGCCCCGTGGCCTCACGCAGCGCCGCCAGCCCCATCTCCAGGTAGCCCGCGCCGGGGAACACCACCGCGCCCTGGATGGCATGGTCCTCCAGCCACGTCGGCCCGTTGCGCATCACCTGGCCCTTCCACGTCGGCACCGGGGCCACCTGGCGCTTGCCCAGCAGCGGGTGGGTGATGGGCTCCAGGCGCTGGGCGCGGGACTCCGCGGCCTCGTGCCAGTAGATCTGCCGGTCCCACGCGTACGCGGGCAGCCGGGCAGGGCGCTTCGCCGCGCCCGGGAACATCCCTTCCCAGTCCGGCTGCACGCCCAGCGTGTACAGCGCGCCGGCCGTGCCCAGCATCCCCTGCACGTCATCCCCACCGCGCTTGAGCGTGGGCAGGGTGCGCACGGGCGTGTTGCGCTGCTGGGCGCACTCGGTGATGGAGCCACCGAGGACCGGATGCGGGCCGATCTCCAGGAAGGTGCGGTAGCCGTCCGCCATCATGTTCTGCGCGGCCAGCGCGAAGCGCACCGGGTCTCTCACGTTGAGCCACCAGTACTGGGCGTCCAGCTCCGGGCCGGCGGCGCGCTGGCCCGTCACGGTGCACCAGAGCGGCACCTTCGCGCGCACCGGGCGCAGGTCCGCCAGCGACGACAACAGCTCGTCGCGCAGCGGGTCCATGTAGTGGCTGTGGAACGGCACGTCCACCTTGAGGAACCGGGCGAAGACGCCGCGCGCGGACAGCGGGGCCACCAGCTTCTCCAGCACCGCCGGGTCGCCCGCCAGCGTCACCGAGCTGGGGCTGTTCACGGCTGCGATGGACACCCCCACGCAGCCGTCGATGAGCGTCACGGCCTCCTCGTAGGGAATGCCGACCGCCACCAGCTTGCCCTGGCCGGCCGTCAGGTGCTGCAGCCGGCTGCGGTGGTAGACGACGTTGCAGCCCTGCTCCAGCGTGAGCACGCCCGAGGCCCAGAAGGACGCCGCCTCGCCCGTGCTGTGGCCGACGATGGCCGACGGGTTGATGCCCCAGGAGCGCAAGAGCTCCGTGAGCCCCACCTGCACCGCGAAGTTGGCCGGCTGGGAGATGCGCGTCTCCGTCATCTTGGAGACGGACTCGTCCGCCGTCAGCTCCTTCATCAGCGACCAGTCCGTCCACTGGCCCAGGATGGCGTCGCAGCGCTCCACCGCCTGCCGGAACACCGGCTCCGCGGCCAGCAGCGCCCGCCCCATGCCCCACCACTGCGGGCCCATGCCCGTGTAGACGAAGGCCAGCTCCCCACGCGCCTTCGACGACGCCTGCCCCGTGGACAGGCCCGTCCGCTCCGCGCCCTCCAGCCACGCGCCCAGCGTGTCCGCCAGCTCGCGGTAGGAGCCCGACACCAGCGCCAGCCGGTGCGGGTGGTGCGTGCGACGTGCGGCCGCCGCTCCCGCCAGCTCGCGCAGCGCGGGCGCGCCGTCGTGGTCATTCGCCTGGGCCAGCTCCTTCCACCGCGAGGCCATCTGGCGCAGCGACTCCGGGCTGCGCGCGGAGAGCGTCACCAGGGACGGCCCCGACTGCACCGGGGCCACCGTGTCCGCCGCGGCCTTCTGCGCCGGCGGCGCCTCGGAGAGCACCGCGTGCGCGTTGGTGCCGCCGAAGCCGAAGGAGTTCACCGCCACCACCGCCGGCCCCTCGCCCTGGGGCATGGGCTCCAGCGCGCGGGGGACGCGCAGCTTCAGCCCGTCGAAGTCGATGTTGGGGTTGGTGCGCTGCAGGTGCAGGTGCGGCGGAATCTGCCCGTGCTTGAGGCACAGCGCCGCCTTGATGAGCCCGGCGATGCCCGCCGCCGCCTCGAGGTGGCCGATGTTCGTCTTCACCGAGCCCACCACGCAGCGCTCGCCCTCGCCACGCCCCTGGCCGAACACCTCGCCCAGCGCGCGCGCTTCAATCGGGTCGCCCACCGGCGTGCCGGTGCCGTGCGCCTCGATGTAGCGCACCTGGTGCGCCGACAGGCCGGAGCGCCTCAGCGCCTCGCGGGCCACCGCCTTCTGGGCCTCCCCGTTGGGAACGGTGATGCCGTTGGTGCGGCCGTCCTGGTTGGCCGCCGTGCCGCGGATGACGGCATAGATGGAGTCGCCGTCCGCGAGCGCCTTCGACAGGGGCTTGAGGACCACGAGGCCCGCGCCCTCACCGCGCACGTAGCCGTTGGCGCGCGAGTCGAACGTCTTGCAGCGCCCGTCCGGCGACAGCATGCCCGCCTTGGACTCGGAGACGGTGTAGCCGGGCTGGAAGATGGCGGAGGCGCCTCCCGCCAGGGCCATCGTGGACTCACCGCTCCAGAGGCTCTGGCAGGCCAGGTGCACCGCGACCAGCGAGGACGAGCACGCCGTGTCCAGCGACACGCTAGGCCCGCGCAGGTCGAACCAGTAGGACAGGCGGTTGGACACCATGGTCATCGCCGTGCCCGTGCCGCTGTGGGGCCCGAGGAGCTCGGCGTTGCTCGGCTGGAGCTGGAAGATGGAGGCGTCCACCGTGAAGGCGCCCACGAAGACGCCCGTCTTGCTGCCCGCCAGCGACTCGGGCTTGAAGCCCGCGTCCTCCATCGCCTCCCACGCCACCTCCAGCAGCCACCGCTGCATCGGGTCCAGGTAGGCAGCCTCGCGCGGCGACATGCCGAAGAAGAGGGCGTCGAACGCCCCCAGCGGTTGATTCACGAAGCCACCCCACTTCGTGGTCGCCTTCCCCGGCCGGTCGGGTGACGCGTCGTAGAACGTGGAGATGTCCCAGCGGTCCTTCGGAATCTCACCGACGGCGTCCACGCCGCCCGTCAGCATCTTCCAGAAGGCCTCCGGCCGGCTCGCCCCAGGAAACCGGCAGCCCATGCCAATGATTGCAATGGGCTCCAGCAGGGATTGCTGGTTCTGCGCTGAAGACAGACCAATACCGCTCTCGACGGTGCTCCCGTCCATGGTGTTTCCCCCTCTGTAATCGCGACCTTCCCCAATGATTGACAGGTCGCTGGCGGGTCCCCTAATAGACAGCTCTAAACCCGCCAAAAATGTTTAGTACAATAGAACTTTACAGTCGGTCAATACTGCTTTTCGTTATTTCCGGGTGACAGCTTCGAAATCGCCCGGTGTTGAGTTGGCTCACAGAGGGGGCAGTCATGAAACATCGAGTTGTAGGTTCCTACGGGATGATGGCCGCGCTGGTGCTGGGTGGAAGCGCAGCCAATGCAGAGACAATGCCAACTGCCAGTGATGGATCGCCCGGGTCACGTCCCGAGCAGCAGACGCTGCTGGGGGGCGACTTTGAGCACGGGGGATACGGCGGTCCTTCGGCGACGTACTCACGGATGTTGGGCTCGAACGTGCTGCTCGTGGGTGGGCGCGGCGCATGGCTCCTCGATGGGCGCTTCGGCGTGGGTGGTGCGGTCAATGGCCTGATCCCCATGCAGTCGGCGTTCCCGGTCAGAACGGGCGAGCGCTACGATCTTCGCCTGGGCTATGGCGGATTGTGGCTGGAGTACGTCTTCACGCCTCACCGCGTGCTGCACTCCACGGTGGGCGTTCTCCTCGGAGGAGGGTGGCTGGGCCGACGTCATGGGGAGTTCCCCGGAGAGGAGACCCTGGGGTTCGACGCCCTCTTCGCCGTGGAACCCACGGTGACGACCGAGGTCAACGTCCTGAGCTTCTTCCGGGTCGGCGCGGGGATCAGCTACCGGTACCTGGGCGGCGTGGACCTGGAGGGGATGAAGAGCAGTGATCTCAGCAACTTCGCCGGGACGCTGTTCTTCAAGTTCGGCAGCTTCTGAGGAGCCCGGGGCGGCCCCGGCGGATCAGGCCGGGCCCGCCTCGTCTTTTGACGTTTTGATAGAGATTGTAGCGCCGGAGGTCACAACAGGCGGCCCCGCGAAATCACGGCATGTTGCTTCCGGGGCAACACCGCGACAGGGATTGTGGCGCCGGCGGCTACACGCGTTGCTCGGGAAGTTCCGGGCCATGTCTCAATCGTGAAACATCCGGGTTCGCGTGCGGGCCACCCGCACTACCCGTACGGCGTCTCCTCTTCGTGCTTCTGGAAGGGGTAGGCGAGCTGGCCCAGGTACGTCTCCGGCGGCTGGAACTTCGTGGTGCCGTAGTTCTTCGGCATGTGGGCCGGCAGGTAGGCGGTGCCGAACATCCAGTCGATGAAGGAGAGGAAGACGGCGAAGTTCTTGTCGATGCCCTCGTCGTCGGACGTGTGGTGCCAGTGGTGGAACTCGGGCGTGGCGAACACCCAGCGCAGCACCGGCCAGCGGTGGTTGACGTTGGCGTGGATGTAGACGGCGTGGAACGACACGAAGACCAGGTACGCGTAGATGGCCGGCGGGGCGAAGCCGAGGATGAACACCGGCACGAAGCCCAGCGTCCGGTTCACCAGCACGTCCACCAGGTGCGAGCGCGAGCTGGCCAGCCAGTCCATGTGCAGGCTGGAGTGGTGGATGGCGTGGAACTTCCACATCCACGGGAAGTGGTGGAAGGCGCGGTGGATCCAATAGCTCACGAGGTCGATGACGAAGAGGATCTCGAAGAACTGGAGCCACAGCGGCTGCGCGGCCACCGCGGCCTGGAAGTCCAGCTTCACCGCCCAGGTGAAGAACATCTGCGCCGGAATCAGCGTGGCGAAGGCGATGAGCTGCACGCCCATGTGGCTGACGAAGAGGTGCTTCAGGTCCGTCTGCCAGCCCACCCTGAAGATGGGCTGCTCCGTCTGCGCCCACAGCCGCTCCATGGGGATGAAGAGCAGGCCCAGCACCAGCAGCTCGAGGATGAAGTAGTCCAGCCCCGCGCTGAACCCACGCGCCTGGTGCGTGAGGGGCTCGGCCTCCGCGCCGCCCATCAGCAGCGCCACCAGCGCCAGCGCCATGGCGATGCCGCCGTGCGCCTTGGAGCGCAGCGTGAGCACGCTCAGCATGCCGAGCGCGAAGGTGAGGATGATGCTCCCCTGGAGGATGGCGCGGAACACGCCGATGTGGTCCGCGTAGAAGCTGCGGGCGTCGTTCGTCACCAGCAGGTGCGGGAAGAGGAAGCAGAACTCGGCGAGGATGCACAGCACGCCGAGCAGGCCGGCCGTGACACCGGCGCGCTTGCCGAGGTCCGTGCGGACGGCGGGGGAGAGGAGGGTGGACACGCGGGTTCCTGGCTCAACGGGGACGTGTGAGCTTATGCAGGTTGCCCGCCCACCAGAAGGGCCCGGGTGCCCGCACTCCCGAAAGGAGAAGAGGGGAGGGGCCCGCGGCCGCCGACGCTTGGGAACAGTTCACCCCCCCGGGCGCACCTCCCCCATGACATACGCCGGTCTCTGGACTCGCGGGCCTCCACCCGACACCTGAACGAAGCCGGCCGGAAAATGTCGCAATCATCGGTATTTCCAGTGGATTCGGGCACCTGGAGGCCGCCCGCACACCGGCCGGGCCACCGGGGCGCTCGGGGTGCCGCTCGCGGCGGGAGGGCTGCATGGGGGGCTGGCCGTTCTTAAGTAGTTGCAGGGTCCATCCGGCCGGGATTCGCGTCCGTCCGCCTGGTGTCCCAACGGCCGGACACCGGCACCGGGGCTTGACATGCCCGGTGTGGGCCATCCACCGATCAGCACATGGGGCACGCCCTCGCTTGACTCCCGGAATTATCGGTGTCTAGGGTGCGCGGCTTCCATCACATTCCAGTCCTCAATGAGGAGGACGAACGCAGCGGCCCGTTGCTCCCCGCAGGCTGCTCCGTATTACCCACCATCAGGGGGCAGCTGTACCGTTTCAAAGGACTTCAACTTCATGCAGCAGAACGTGAACCAGCAGGTCGGGATGGACGGCGGCGACGAAGACTTTGCCGCAATGTTCGAGGCCTCGCTCAAGGAGCGCGGTGGTGACGGGATCCTGAAGGAAGGGGAGATCGTCAAGGGCACCGTGGTCCAGGTGACGAAGGACTTCGCGATTGTCGACATCGGCTACAAGTCCGAGGGACAGGTCCCGATCTCCGAGTTCACCAATCCTCGCGGTGAGGTCTCGGTCAAGGCCGGCGACCCCGTCGAGGTCCTCCTGGAGAGCCGCGAGAACGACACCGGCATGGTCGTCCTCTCCAAGGAGAAGGCCGACAAGATGCGCATCTGGGACGAGATCAGCGCCGCCTGCGAGCGCGACGAGATCGTCAAGGGCACCATCGTCGGCCGCGTGAAGGGTGGCCTCTCCGTCGACATCGGCGTGAAGGCGTTCCTCCCTGGCTCCCAGGTGGACATCCGCCCCGTGCGCAACCTTGACCAGTACATCTCGAAGGAATTCGAGTTCAAGGTCATCAAGTTCAACAAGAAGCGCGGCAACATCGTGCTTTCGCGCCGCGTCCTCCTCGAGAAGCAGCGCGAGGAGATGAAGAAGGAGACCCTCAAGAACCTCAAGGAGGGTGCGGTCCTCAAGGGCGTGGTCAAGAACCTCACCGACTACGGCGCCTTCATCGACCTCGGCGGCATCGACGGCCTCCTCCACATCACGGACATGTCGTGGGGCCGCATCGGTCACCCCAGCGAGATGTTCAACGTGGGTGACGAGGTTCGCGTCGTCGTCCTCAAGTTCGACCCGACGCAGGAGCGCGTCAGCCTGGGCCTCAAGCAGATCCAGGAGGACCCGTGGCACCGCGCCGACGAGAAGTACCCGGTCGGCACGCGCGTCAAGGGCAAGGTCGTCAGCATCACGGACTACGGCGCGTTCATCGAGATCGAGCAGGGCGTCGAGGGTCTGGTGCACGTGTCCGAGATGTCCTGGACCAAGCGCCTCAAGCACCCGTCCAAGATCCTGGAGGTCGGCCAGGAGGTGGAGGCCGTCGTCCTGGACATCGATCCGAAGGCCAAGCGCATCGCGCTGGGCATGAAGCAGATCGAGCAGAACCCCTGGACGCTGCTCGAGGACAAGTACCCGATCGGCTCCGTCATCAAGGGTCAGATCCGCAACGTCACCGACTTCGGCGTGTTCGTCGGCGTCGAGGAGGGCGTGGACGGCCTGGTGCACGTGTCCGACATCTCGTGGACCCAGCGCATCAAGCACCCGGGCGAGATGTTCAAGAAGGGCGACGAGGTTGAGGCAGTGGTGCTCAACATCGACGTCGAGAACGAGCGCTTCAGCCTGGGCATCAAGCAGCTCCAGCCGGACCCCTGGGAGACGCTGTCCGAGCGCCTGCCCGTGGGCAGCCGCGTGAAGGGCAAGGTCACCAAGGTCACCGACTTCGGCGCGTTCGTGGAGATCGAGCCGGGCATCGAGGGCCTCGTCCACGTCTCCGAGCTGAAGGAGGAGCGTGTCGAGAACCCGCGTGACGTGGTGAACGAGGGCCAGGATGTCGAAGTGAAGATCATCGACATCAACACCCCGGACCGGAAGGTGGCGCTGTCGATGAAGGCGCTGATCGGCGAGGGCGAGGACTACCGCGAGTACCTCCGCAAGCAGGCGGAAGGCTCCAAGGCGCGCCTCGGCGACGTGATGGCGAGCAAGCTGAAGAAGTAGTCCTTCAGCGGCACGCGCCACACGGCGCAAGACGGCCGGGTTCCCGAGAGGGGGCCCGGCCGTTGCCGTTTCCGGGGACACTTGCTCCGTGGCACGGGCCCTTGGACTGCGCCCCTCGCACCCCGAGGTCGAGACCCATACATATCACCGTCCGACCGGTCGGGCGGGGCCCGGGCTTCTCGTCCGGAGCCCGAGTCTTGTGCCTTCAAGGGCTTATACCGGCTAGCGCAATGCGTCGTAGACAGTGGACGCTCCCGTCCGGAGGCCGAGCGAGGACGCTTGAACTCCAGGGAGTGCCCGGTGATAAGGGCCCCCGTCGCTGTTACCGAAGGTCATTCGGTCATCCTCGAACGGAGGCAGTTTTCATGGCTCGTGAAGTCGTCATCGTGGGCGCGGCCCGTACTCCCATCGGCTCCTTCCAGGGCGCGCTGTCCAAGCTGACGGCGCCGCAGCTGGGCGCGGTGGCCATCAAGGCGGCGCTCGAGCGCGCTGGCGTGAAGCCGGAGGCCGTCCAGGAGGTGGTCATGGGCTGCGTGCTCCAGGCGGGTGTGGGCCAGGCGCCCGCCCGCCAGGCGACCATCTTCGCCGGAATCCCGGACACGGTTCCCGCCACCACGCTGAACAAGGTCTGTGGCTCCGGCCTGAAGGCCGTCATCGCGGGCGCGCAGGCCATTGCCCTGGGTGACGTGGACGTCGTCGTCGCCGGCGGCATGGAGTCCATGAGCAACGCGCCCTACCTCAGCCACACCATGCGCGGCGGCGCCCGCATGGGCAACGTGGAGTTCAAGGACGCGATGATCCACGACGGCCTCTGGGACGTGTACGGCAACGTCCACATGGGCCTGTGCGCGGAGGAGTGCGCCACGTCGCAGGGCATCAGCCGCGCCAACCAGGACGAGTTCGCGCTGGAGTCCACCCGCCGCGCCATCCAGTCCCAGAAGGACGGCCTGTTCACCGCGGAGATCGTCCCGGTGCAGATCCCCGGCAAGAAGCCGGAGGACGTCGTCACCGTCACGGACGACGAGGGTCCCCGCAACGCGAAGCCGGACAAGATTCCGGGCCTCAAGCCCGTCTTCAAGAAGGACGGCACGGTGACGGCCGCCAACGCGTCCTCCATCAACGACGGCGCCGCGGCGCTGGTGCTGATGAGCGAGGAGCGCGCCAAGGCTGAAGGGCGCACCATCCTCGGCCGCATCACCGGCTACGACCAGGCCGCGCGCAAGCCGGTGGAGTTCACGATTGCTCCGGCGGACGCCATCAACAAGCTGCTGAAGAAGAAGGGCCTGTCCGCGGGTGATGTGGACCTGTGGGAGATCAACGAGGCGTTCGCGGTGGTGTCGCTGGCCAACAACCGCATCCTCGGGTTGGACCCGTCGAAGGTGAACGTGCGCGGTGGCGCGGTGGTGCTCGGCCACCCGATTGGCGCCTCGGGCGCGCGCGTGCTGGTGACGCTGCTGCACACAATGAAGGACCTGGGCAAGAAGCGCGGCGTCGCGTCGCTGTGCATCGGCGGCGGCGAGGGCATCGCGCTGATGGTGGAGCGGTAATCTCCCTCTTCCCTTCGGGGAAGAGGGGCGGGGTGGGGGCCTTTGCGGCCTTCACCCCGTTTCCGTATCGGGAGGGCGGATGAACAAGGTCTACGCGAACGCGGACGAGGCGGTCGCCGACATCCCGGATGGCTGCACGCTCATGAGCGGCGGCTTCGGCCTGTGCGGCAACCCGGAGAATCTCATCGAGGCGCTTCATCGCAAGGGCGTGAAGAACCTCACCATCATCTCCAACAACTGCGGCACCACCGAGCTCGGGCTCGGCATCCTTCTTCAGAACAAGCAGGTGAAGAAGATGGTGTCCAGCTACGTGGGAGAGAACAAGGAGTTCGAGCGGCAGTACCTCTCCGGCGAGCTGGAGGTGGAGCTGAATCCGCAGGGCACCCTGGCCGAGCGCATCCGCGCCGGTGGCTGCGGCATCGGCGGCTTCTTCACCCCCACGGGCGCCGGGACGCAGGTGGCCGAGGGCAAGGAGTCGCGGATGATCGACGGCCGGCTCCACGTCCTGGAGACGCCGCTGAAGGCGGACTTCGCCATCATCCACGCGTGGAAGGCGGACACCTGGGGCAACCTGGTGTTCAACAAGACCGCGCGGAACTTCTCGCCGATGATGTGCATGGCCGCGAAGACGACCATCGTCGAGGCGGAGCACATCGTTCAGCCGGGCGAGCTGGACCCCGACCTGGTGCACATCCCGAGCATCTTCGTGCAGCGCATCGTCCAGGCGAAGAACCTCAAGAAGTGGATCGAGCGGCGCACCGTCCGCAAGCAGGCGTGAGGAGCCCATGCCACTGACTCGTGAACAGATTGCGATGCGCATCGCCCAGGAGCTGAAGGACGGCTTCTACGTCAACCTGGGCATCGGCATCCCCACGCTCGTCCCCAACTACATCCCGGCCGGCGTGGAGGTGGTGCTCCAGTCGGAGAACGGCCTGCTCGGCATCGGCCCGTACCCCGTCGCGGGGAGCGAGGACCCGGACCTCATCAACGCGGGCAAGGAGACGGTGACGACGGTGAAGGGCGCGTCGTTCTTCGACTCCGCGCTGTCCTTCGGGATGATCCGCGGCGGCCACATCGACATGGCCGTGCTGGGCGCCATGGAGGTCAGCGAAGAGGGTGACCTGGCCAACTGGATGATCCCCGGGAAGATGGTGAAGGGGATGGGCGGCGCCATGGACCTGGCGGTGGGTGCCAAGCGCATCTACGTGGCCATGGAGCACGCCAACAAGGAAGGCCAGCCGAAGATCCTCAAGAAGTGCTCGCTGCCGCTGACGGGCCTCAAGTGCGTGCACCACATCGTCTCGGACCACGCGTACATCGACGTGACGCCCGAGGGTCTGGTGCTGCGTGAAGTAGCCCCCGGCGTGACGGTGGAGCTGGTGCAGAAGCTGACGGAGCCGAAGCTGAAGGTGGCCCCGGACGTGCGCGAGATGAAATTCTGAGCGCACGAGGCTAGGGTGGCGCCCCGCGGGCCCTGAGTCCACGGCCCGCGGGGGACTCCATCCATGGCCGACACTTCGCAGAAGTCCAACCCCAGCGACCGCGCGCCGCGCGTCGAGTACGAGCTGCCCGTGGCCTACAGCAGCGTGGCCGGGTTCGTGACGGACTGGGCGGTGAATCTGTCGCGCGGAGGCCTGTACATCAACACCGACAAGCCGCTGCCGGTGGACACGGTGGTGCGGCTGCTGGTGACGCTGCCCGGCGCGCACTTCCCGGTGGAGCTGAAGGGCCGGGTGACGCGCACCAATGCTCCGGGCGCCCACGTGGCGAATCAGTCGCCGGGGATGGCGGTGGAGTTCGTGGACGTTGACGACGAGAAGCGCTCTCGCATCGGGGAGTTCGTGGAGCGCCTGCGCACGGAGTTCCCCCCGGACGAGCCGGACGTGGTTACCCGGAAGTAACAAGTGGCGCTCGGTCCTGGGCGCCGCCCACCGAGCCCCTGAATGCTGCCGTTACCTGAGACTCCCGTTGAATTGACGATTGAGCGCCTGGGCCAGCTCGGCGAGGGCGTGGCCTCCTGGCAGGGGCGCACCGTGTTCATCCCGGGCGCCTTCCCCGGCGACACCGTGCGCGTGCACCTGGAGTCGCAGGGGCGCGTGCTCCGAGGGCTGCTGCGACAGGTGGTGACGCCCGGGCCGGACCGGCGCGAGCCGCGGTGCCCCTGGGCTGGAGAATGTGGCGGCTGCGACTGGCTGGGGCTGGCCGAGCCGGCGCAGCGGTCGGCGAAGCAGGAGATCGTCCTCTCGACCCTGGAGCACCTGGGCCACCTGCCGAGGGAGTCCTTCACCGTGAGGCCGCTGCTGGTGGCGCCTCGGGACTGGGGCTACCGGCGCCGCGCGGTGCTGCACCCGACGGGGAAGGGGACGCTGGGGTACTTCGGGCGCCGGAGCCACGAGCGCGTCCCCGTGCCCGAGTGTGGCGCGCTGACGCCCTTGCTGAGGGAGCTGCCGGGGAAGCTGGCCCCGCTGCTCAAGCCGCTGTCGAAGGACACCGAGGAGGTGCTCCTGTTGGCCGAGGGCGACAAGGCCGCCTTCGCGGTGAATCTGACGGGCCCGGTGACGGCGCGGCACGTGGAGGCGGCGGAGGCCGCGGTGAGGGCGCTGCGGCTGGAGGGCGCGGTGCTGGTGCCGAAGGAGGGCTCGCCGCGCGTGCTGGGGAAGCCGGCGCTGCGCTCGTACTCGCCGCTGCGGCCGGAGGTGCCCCTGTACCTGCGGCCGGATGCCTTCGCCCAGGCGCATGCCGAGGCCAACGTCGGGCTCGTCACGTCAGCCGTATACGAATTGGCCGCGCGGGACGGTGACTCCGTGCTGGAGCTGTACTCGGGCAATGGCAACTTCACCTTCCCGCTGGCGGCCGGTTCCGCGTCCGTGCTGGGCGTGGAGTCCTCGCCGGTGGGTGTGGAGCTGGCCCAGCGCAGCGCGCGCGAGGGTGGGGTGACGAACGTGCGCTTCATCCAGGGCGACGCGCGCAAGGCGTGCGACGGACTGGTGTCGGAGGGGCGGAAGTTCGACGTGTGCCTGGCGGACCCGCCGCGCACCGGAGCCCCCGGCCTGGCGAAGTGGATGACGGCCCTGGGCGTGCGCCGGGTGGTCTACGTGGCGTGCGACCCGGCCTCCCTGGCCCGCGACGCGGCGGGGCTGGTCGAGGCGGGCTACAAGCCCCTGGCCCTCCAGGTGGTGGACATGTTCCCCCAGACGCACCACGTGGAAGCCGTCATGTCCTTCGAGCGGAAGGCCTGAGGCTCAACCCGCACTGAAAGTACGTATTTCGTTTCTCGGGTTGCGCGGGCCATCTTGGGGCCGGATCGGTGCTCTAGAGTGGTTTGAAACACGCTTAATCCGCATCTCGTGGAATTTTAGTGATTACACCGCGTGTACCAGGAGGGGAAGCGACCGCCTGCTCACGCCTGCCTCATTCCGGATTGCGCCGGAGCCCGGCCCGGACATGATGGTTGGGTGGACGCCCGCATCGTCGAGTTCGCCGAAGTGCTCCGCCAGAACGGCGTGCGCGTCAGTACGTCCGAGGTCCAGGACGCCCTGCGCGCCACCACCGAGGTGGGGCTGAAGGAACGGAGCGTGTTCCGCGCCGTGCTCCGCACCACGCTGGTGAAGCGCGAGCTGGACGTGGACACCTTCAACCGCGCGTTCGACTTCTACTTCTCCGGCGCGGCGAAGACGTTCGAGGGCATCGATAAGTCGCTCGCGGACCAGCTCAAAGAAGAGGGCTACCTGGAGGGCGACCTGCTGAAGATGGTCATCATCCAGATGGCGCAGCTGTTGCCGGAGATGTCGCCGCTGGCCCAGGCCATCCTCGAAGGAGACCGGGCGCGGCTGGCGCAGATCTTCCGGATGGCGTCGCTCCAGCTCGACCTGTCGCAATTGGAGAGCCCGCTCCAGGCCGGCTTCTTCTCGCGGCGACTGCTGGCCGGCGCGGGCATGGAGAAGGCCCGCTCCGACATGAAGTCCCTGGAGGACGAGCTGCGCGTGCGCGGCCTGGCTCCGGAGGGCGTGGAGATTGTGTCGCGCCATGTCGCGGCCGCGATGCGGAAGATTGAGGAGGCCGCGCGCCAGGAGGTGAAGCGCCAGGCCGAGGCCCGCATCCGCCGCCGCACGGACACGGTGCAGGACAAGCCATTGCATCTATTGACGCAGGCGGAGGTGGACCAGATGGAGTCCGCCGTGCGCACGCTCGCGGAGAAGCTGCGCAGCCGGCTCATCCGCAAGCAGCGCTCGCACCGCCGGGGCGCGCTGAACGTGCGCCGAACCCTGCGCCGCAACATGCCGTGGGGTGGGGTGCCCATGGTGCCCCAGTTCCGCCGCCGCCGGCCGGAGCGCCCGGAGCTGGTCGTCCTGTGCGACGTCTCCGATTCGGTGCGGAACGCGTCGCGGATGATGCTGCTGTTCATGCACACGCTGCAGTCGCTGTTCGTGCGCGTGCGCTCGTTCGTCTTCGTGTCCGACGTCGGCGAGGTGACGCAGTACTTCAAGGACCTGGACGTGGACGAGGCCATCGACATGGCCACCGCGGGGAAGACGGTGTCGCTGAGCGCGAACTCGAACTACGGGCGCGCGCTGGCGGACTTCACGAGAGATCACCTGGGCAGCATCACCCGCCGCACCACGGTGATGGTGATTGGCGACGGGCGGAACAACTACAACGCGAACAACGCGTGGGCGCTGAAGGACCTGCGCCGCAAGGCGAAGCGCCTCTTGTGGATCTGCCCCGAGGAGCGCGGCAACTGGGGCATCGGCGACAGCGAGATGCTCACCTACGAGAAGCACTGCCACCAGGCCGTGGTCGTCACCTCCGTGTCGGACCTGGCGCGCATCGCGGACCAGCTCGTCCCGGCTTGAGGGCCTTTTCGCGGGACACACTTTCCGGCGGAATGGCGCATTATTTTTCCCCGCAACGGAGTTACATTTCTTCGTGCAATTTAACGAGCACGCGCACGCGGCAATTCGTATAGAGGGCCCGCCTTCAACCCCCTGACGAGTCCGTCGATGACCTCCAGCGTCACAGCTCCTTCCGAAGCTGCGCAGTCCCGTGCCACGCAACCTACCCGCGGGCGCAAGAAACAGTGGGCCCTTGGAATCCTGACGCTGCTCGCCATCGTCGGCGTGCTCGTCGGCATCAAGGCGGCGCAGATTGGCGCGATGATTGACGCGGGCTCCGCCTTCGTCCCTCCCCCCGAGGCGGTGACCTCGGCCAAGGTGGAGGCCGTCGAGTGGCAGTCGGCCCGTAGCGCCGTGGGCTCCATCCTCGCGGTGCGAGGCGTGACGCTCGGGGCCGAGATGTCCGGCATCGTCCGCGAGATTGGCTTCGAGAATGGCGGGGCGGTGAAGAAGGGCCAGGTGCTCCTCCGGCTCGACACCACGAGCGAGTCAGCACAGTTGACCGGGGCCGAGGCGGACGCGGAGCTGGCCCGGCTGTCGCTGGCCCGCTCCCAGTCGCTCCACGGCCAGGGCGCCAACACGCAGTCCGAGCTCGAGTCCGCCCAGGCCCGCTCGGTCCAGGCGGAGGCCGTGGCGGCCAACCTGCGAGCCATCATCGCGAAGAAGGTCATCCGCGCGCCCTTCGACGGGCGCATCGGCATCCGACAGGTGGAGCTGGGCCAGGTCGTCTCGCCGGGCAACCCCATTGCCTCGCTCCAGTCCGTCGACCCCGTCCATGTGGAGTTCCTCCTGCCGCAGCAGGCGCTGGCGGAGGCACGGCTGGGGCAGAAGGTCCGCGTTCACGTGGACGTGTTCCCCCAGCACACGTGGGAGGGCGAGCTGACGACCATCAACCCCGAGGTGGAGCTCTCCTCTCGGAACGTGCGCATCCGCGCCACCGTGCCGAATGCGGATGGGCGCCTGCTGCCGGGGATGTTCGCCAACGTCGAGGTGCTCGCGGAGGGCAAGAAGAACGTCGTGGCCATTCCGACGACCGCCGTGCTTTTCGCTCCGTACGGTGACTCGGTGTTCGTCATCGTGGACGGCAAGGACGCGGCCGGCAAGCCGGCCAGCGTGGCGCAGCAGCGCTTCGTGCGGCTGGGCGAGCGGCGGGGTGACTTCGTCGAGGTGACCTCTGGCCTGACAGCGGGCGAGGTCGTCGCCAACAACGGCGCCTTCAAGCTGCGCAATGGCGCGGCCGTCCTCATCAACGACGCGCTGGCGCCGAAACCCGAAGTCGCTCCCCAGCCGGTGGACCGGTAGAGGCCTGGAAGGCGCGCCCATGAACTTCACTTCGCTCTTCATCCGCCGGCCCGTGGTGGCGCTGGTCGTCAACCTCCTCATCGTCATCGCGGGGCTGCAGGCCCTCCAGTCCCTGAACGTGCGGCAGTACCCGCGCAGCGAGAACGCCGACATCACCGTGACGACGGCCTACGTCGGCGCCAACGCGGAGCTCGTCCGCGGCTTCATCACCACGCCCCTGGAGCGGGCCATCGCCTCGGCGGACGGCATCGAGTATCTCGAGTCCCAGAGCCTGCAGGGCGTCTCCACCATCCGTGCCCGGCTCAAGCTCAACCACGACTCCAACCAGGCCCTCAGCGAGATCAGCGCCAAGGTCGACCAGGTGCGCGGCGACCTGCCGCCCGAGGCCCAGGTCCCGGTCATCAACATCGAGTCGGCGGACAGCCAGTTCGCGGCGGCCTACCTCAGCTTCTCCTCCGAGTTCCTGAAGCAGAACGAGATTACCGACTACCTCGTGCGGGTGGTGCAGCCGAGGCTGACGGCCGTGGAGGGCGTGCAGCGCGCGGACCTCCTCGGCGCGCGGACGTTCGCCATGCGGGTGTGGCTCAAGCCGGACCGGATGGCCGCGCTCAACATCAGCCCGGCGCAGCTGCGTCAGGCGCTCGCCGCCAACAACTACCTCGCGGCGGTGGGGCAGACGCGGGGCGCGCTCGTGCAGGTGAACCTCACGACGAACACGGACCTGCGCTCGGTGCAGGAGTTCAAGCAGCTCATCGTGCGGCAGGACGGCGGGGCCGTGGTGCGGCTGTCGGACGTCGCGGACGTGGTGCTGGGCGCCGAGGACTCCGACACCGAGGTCAACTTCACGGGGCAGACGGCGGTGTTCATCGGCATCTGGGCGCTCCCCAACGCCAACTCGCTGGACGTCATCAAGCGCATCCGCGTGGAGATGGAGGCCCTGAAGCGCGAGGTCCCCGAGCAGCTCCGAGCGGAAGTGGCCTTCGACGGCACGGAATACATCCAGAACGCGCTCGACGAGGTGGTCGGCACGCTCCTCGAGACGCTCCTCATCGTCGTGTTGGTCATCTTCCTCTTCCTGGGCTCCGTGCGCTCCATCCTGATTCCGGTGGTGGCCATCCCGGTGTCGCTCATCGGCACGGTGTTCCTGATGCAGGTCTTCGGCTTCACGGTGAACCTGCTCACCCTGCTCGCGGTGGTGCTCTCCGTGGGACTGGTGGTGGACGACGCCATCGTCGTCGTGGAGAACGTGGAGCGTCACCTGCGCGAGGGCCTGAGTCCCGTGGACGCGGCCCTCAAGGGCGCCCGCGAGCTGGTCGGGCCCATCATCGCGATGACGATTACGCTCGCCGCGGTCTACGCCCCCATCGCCTTCCAGGGCGGGCTGACGGGCTCGCTGTTCCGCGAGTTCGCGCTCACGCTCGCGGGGGCCGTCACGCTCTCGGGCGTGGTGGCCTTGACGCTCTCGCCGATGATGTCCGCCTTCCTCCTGCGGGCCGGCCACGAGGACCAGGGCTTGTCGGGCTTCATCAACCGCAACTTCGCGCGCCTGCGGGCCGGGTACTCGCGCTCGCTGGACGGGGCCCTGGCCGCGCGGCCGGTGGTCTACACGATGTGGGTCGTGCTGAGCCTGCTCGCGTTCCTGATGTTCTCGCAGTCGCCGCAGGAGCTTGCCCCCACCGAGGACCAGGGCATCGTCTTCGGCATCGTCAACACGCCTTCCAACTCCACGCTGGAGCAGCTCTCACCGTTCGTCCATGAGGTGAACCAGACGTTGATGGAGATGCCGGAGTCGCAGTTCAGCTTCCAGATCACCAACCCGGGCGGAGGCTTCTGGGGACTGGGCCTGAAGCCGTGGGAGAAGCGCGACCGCTCCGCCGCGGCGGTGCTCGCCGATGCCCAGCAGCGGGTCGGCGTCATCCCCGGCATCCAGACGTTCCCCATCCTGCCGCCCGCGCTGCCCGGCGGCGGCAACTTCCCGGTGGAGTTCGTCATCGCCTCCACGGCGGAAGCGAGCGAGCTGCTGGCGTTCGCCGAGCAGATCCAGGCGAAGGCAGCGCAGAGTGGGCTGTTCGCCTTCCCGCCGCTCATCGATGTGAAGATCGACCAGCCCCAGTCGGAGGTCGTGGTCGACCGCGAGAAGGTGGCTCAGCTGGGGCTGAACCTCGGGACGGTGGGGCAGGACCTGGGCGCGGCGATGGGCGGCAACTTCGTCAACCGGTTCAACATCTCCGGGCGCAGCTACAAGGTCGTCCCGCAGCTGCAGCGCGTGTCACGGCTCAACGCCGACCAGCTGAGCGACGTGTACGTCACGGGCCCCAACGGGAAGCTCGTGACGCTCTCCTCCATCGCGACCCTCCGCGACACGGTGGCTCCGCGCTCGCTCAACCGCTTCCAGCAGCTGAATGCCGTGAAGCTCAGTGGCGTGGCCATCCGGCCGCTGGACGAGGCCCTCACGTATCTCGAGACGGAGGCGGGGAAGATCCTGCCCAAGGGCTACACGCTCGACTACACGGGCGAGTCGCGGCAGCTCCGGGTGGAGGGGAACAAGTTCCTTCCCGCCTTCATGCTCGCGGTGGTGCTGATCTTCCTGGTGCTCGCGGCGCAGTTCAACAGCTTCAGGGATCCGCTCATCATCCTCGCTGGCTCGGTGCCGCTGGCGCTCTTCGGCGCGCTGCTGACCACGTTCCTGAAGATGCCGAACCCGATGATGTCCTTCTTCACCGACAGCTTCACCACCACCCTGAACATCTACTCGCAGGTGGGGCTGGTGACGCTGGTGGGGCTGATTGCGAAGAACGGGATTCTCATCGTGGACTTCGCCAACCGGCTGCAGGAGGAGGGCAGGACGAAGCTGGAGGCGGTGAGGGAAGCCGCGGCGGAGCGGCTGCGTCCCATCCTGATGACGTCGGTCGCGACGGTGGCGGGCCACTTCCCGCTGGTCCTCGTGGAAGGGCCGGGCGCGGCGGCGCGTAACAGCATCGGGCTCGTGCTGGTGACGGGCATGGCCATCGGCACGCTCTTCACCCTGTATTTCGTCCCGGCCATCTATCTGCTCATCGCCCGGACGCGGACGGCGCCCGCTGTCGACGTGGGCGCTGAGGTGGTGGTTCCGCAGCTCGTCCCGGCACCCGCGGGGCGGCAGGGGCACTGACTCCCGCTGCTTCCCGTCCCTCGGAGGATGTGCGCATCCGAGGGACGGGCCTCTTGTAGGGCACTGCCAACGCAGCCTTGCCTCAGGCGCCAGCGCGATTTCCCATTTATCCGGGTTACAACGGGCGCCTGTCCGCACGCACGACACGCCCCGGTCGGAGTCGCTACAACCCGGCGCTCCGGGCTGTTAGATGCGAGAGCAATCCCATGGCACCCTCCCTCTTCGACGACGCTGGCTTTCAGGATGTCCGGAACTTCGAGCGCTCCACCAACCTGGACGCCGCGGATGACCGGACCCTCCGCATGGCGTACCGGCCGGTGGACGGGGCCCTGCTCGACTCCCTGGTCCGCTACCAGCAGGCCTGGCTGTCCCACGCCGAGGCCGGGAAGGGGACGGACGTGCTCGCCCGGGCCCACGCGGAGGCCCTGAGCGCCTCCGGACTGAACTCCCAGACAGCGGAGCAGGGTGCCGCCATGCTGCGCTCCTTCTGCGGCCGGCGCTGGGCCGCCCTGAAGCTCCAGGACAAGCTCCGCCAGGTGGAGGGCGCCAACACCCCCGACGTGGAGGACCTGCGCACCCGGCTCCGCGAGGAATTGACGAAGCAGGAGCGCGCCACCGAGGCCCTGGGGCGACGCTTCGGTCCGGACACCGTGGCCCTGCTGCGCGCCCGGGAGACGGAATTGGTAGACCTGCACACCCGGATGACCCGCCTGCTCAGTCGGGGATGAACCGGGCCGCGCGTCAGGTTGCATTCCTCGCCCGGGCATCGCATAAGGGCACGTTCTTCCTCAGGGTTCTGACATGAAGCGCTACTTCATCCACACCTTCGGCTGCCAGATGAACGTCAACGACTCGCTCCGCATGAGCGAGGTGCTGGCGAAGATGTCCTACGAGCCGACTCCGGTGCCCGAGAACGCGGACCTCATCATCCTCAACACCTGCGCCATCCGCGAGAAGGCGGAGGACAAGATGCTGTCCGCGCTCGGCCGCTACAAGCCGGTGAAGGCCAGCCGGGGCGCGCTCATCGGCGTGGGCGGCTGCGTCGCGCAGCAGGAGAAGGACAAGCTCCTCAAGAAGGTGCCGTACCTGGACTTCGTCTTCGGCCCCGACAACATCGCGAAGCTGCCGGACATCATCGGCCGCGTGTCCGAGGACCGCGCGCGAGTGGTGGAGGCCGCCTTCGTCCACTCGGAGGAGTACGTCTTCCCGCGCGCCGACCCGGAGACGTCCCGCGGCAAGGTCACCGAGTTCGTCACGGTGATGAAGGGCTGCGACAACGTCTGCTCGTTCTGCGTCGTCCCGCATACGCGTGGCCGCGAGGTGAGCCGGGCCTTCCCGGAGGTGCTGCTCGAGGTCAATGACCTGGCCAAGGTGGGCGTGCGCGAGGTGACGCTGATTGGCCAGAACGTGAACTCGTACGCGGGCGGCATCTCCTTCGCGCAGCTGCTGCTGCGCACCGCGGAGGTGCCCGGCATCGAGCGCGTGCGCTTCACGACCAGCCACCCGCACGACCTGTCCGACGAGCTGATCGACGCGTTCCGCACGCAGCCCAAGATTGCCCCGCACTTCCACCTGCCCGTGCAGTGCGGCAGCGACCGCGTCCTGAAGATGATGCGCCGCGACTACACCGTGGTGCAGTACCTGGAGCGGCTGGAGAAGCTGCGCGCCGCGCGGCCGGGCATCGCCGTCACCACCGACATCATCGTGGGCTTCCCCGGGGAGACCGAGGAGGAGTTCGAGATGACGATGAAGCTGACCGAGCGGGTCCGCTACGACAACCAGTTCTCCTTCGTCTTCAGCCCGCGCCCCAAGACGGGCGCCGCCCTGCGGGAGAACGAGTGGGGCCCCGTGCCGCACGAGGTGAAGATTGCCCGGCTGGAGCGCCTGCAGAAGCTGCAGCGGCGCATCAGCACGGAAGTCACCGCGGCGCTGGTGGGCTCGGAGGTGGAGGTGCTCGTCGAGGGCCACTCGCGCTACGACGCCACCAAGCGCTTCGGCCGCACGCCGGAGAACCGCACCGTCAACTTCGACGGGGATGCCCCCACTGGCGCCCTGGTGAAGGTGAAGGTGGAGCGCTCCACGCCCAACGCGCTCGCTGGCCAGCAGCTCTCCGTGCTGTCCCTGCCCACCGTGGAGCCGCTGCCCCTGGCTCCGGCCGCCTCGCCGTTCCACGTCGTCGCCGAGGCGTAGCTCGCAGTCCCGCCGTTTCGCCGTCCCACTCGAGGTGACGTCATGGCATTGAGGCCGTTCCGCGGGGTGACCCCCCGCGTGGATCCGAGCTGCTTCGTGGAGGACTCCGCCCAGGTGGTGGGCGACGTGGAGCTGGGCGAGGACTCCTCCGTCTGGTTCAACGCCGTGCTGCGCGGGGACGTGAATCCCATCCGCATCGGCAAGCGCACCAACATCCAGGACCTCACCATGGTGCACGTCACCACCGAGCTGCACGCCACCCACGTGGGCGACGACGTCACGGTGGGCCACCGGGTCATCCTGCACGGCTGCGTGGTGGGCAACCGCGTGCTGGTGGGCATGGGCGCCATCCTCATGGACGGCGTCGAGGTGGGGGACGAGTGCATCATCGGCGCCGGGGCGCTGCTGACTCCCGGGACGAAAGTGCCCCCGGGCTCGCTGGTCGTTGGTTCTCCAGGCAAGGTGAAGCGGCCGATTACAGACGAGGAACGGCAGTTCCTCCTCCTCTCCGCCCAGCACTACGTCCAGCTCGCCGCCGAGCACCGCGCGAGCCGCTGACTCGCGGGCCCGTGCGCCCCGTGTTAGGAATTTCCGCATGGCTTTAGTGCCCGCGACCACCCTGAAGGCGTGCCCCATCTTCAAGGGCTTCACCGACACCGGCATCCAGATCTTCGCCGGCGTCGCGGTGCCCCGGGCGTTCCCCAAGGGCACCGCCCTCTTCACCGAGGGCAAGACGGGGGAGTCGCTCCTCATCGTCGGCGAGGGCACCGTGCGGCTGAGCGCGAAGAGCGCCTCGGGCGACGACGTGCCCCTCGGCGAGGTGGGCGCGGGCGAGCCCCTGGGGGAGCTGGCCCTCGTGCAGAAGGGCGAGCGGCTGTGCACCGCCACCGCCGCCACCGATGTCTCGGCCCTCGAGATTCGCGCCTCGGACTTCCAGAAGCTCCTGGCTTCGAAGCCGCAGGCCTGCGTGAAGCTGTTGATGGGCATCGTCGCCCACTTCGGGCAGAAGGCGCGCGACAACCGGGACATGCTGCGCACGCTCGTCGGAAAGGCCCCGGCCGCCTGACGGCCCCGTGCTAGCGTCGGGCACGCCCATGCGTGTCCCCCTCCTGGTCATCTTCATCCTGCTCGGGGCCTCCAGGCCCGCGCTCGCGCAGGGGCCCGGGGCGGAGGACTGGTTCTCCAGCGTGTACTCGGCCGGCGGCGTCGAAGTCAGGGCCGACGGCCGCGTCTTCACCCTGTTCGCGCTGCTGAACCGCGTGGGCTACGACGCCGGCTCGCGCTACCGCGAGCACCCGGTGCCCGCCTTCCGCTACGGCCCGGCCCGCACGCGCGTGCGCGAGGCGCTGGTGGCGGCCTCCCCGGCGGTGGTGGCGCAGGCCCAGGCCTTCTTCGACGCGCACCCCGTGCCGGTGGAGGACTACCTGGCCCGGCTCATGGGCGGGCCCCAGGCCTCCGGAGCGGCGCGCGGACTGGACGGGCTGGAGGCGCTGCTGGCCCGCGTGGAGGCCGAGTGGCCGGTGGCTTCGCTCCGGGCGGAGACGCTGGAGCTGTACCGCGCGGAACAGCGTGCCTGGCTGCCCCTGTTGGATGCACCCCTTCAACAGGCGGCGCGACTCCTGGGCCTGCCGGAAGGCAAGCCGCCTCTGGAGGTGGTGGTTAATCTGCTCGACGCCGAGGGCAGCATCCGGCGGGTGGAGACGGGGCGCGGGTGGGTGTTGGTGGTGGGACCTGCTACCCGGCGGCCGGAGATGGAGCCTGTCGTCAGGGAGCTCGCCCGGGGAGTGCTTTCGTCCCGGATGGGTGCACGCTTGGAGAGCAGGTGGACGGGCGGCGCGGTGGCACTCCGCGAGGCCCGAGGAGCAGGAGCGGGGGAGGCGACGGTGGGGGAGTACGGGGTGGCTTTGCTGAGCCGGGCGCTGGCATTGATGGCCACGGGCGCCCAGGAAGCGGCCTACGAGGCGGCCGGCCGCCAGGGGTACTTCGGTTTGAAGGCCCTGGCCCGGAGTTTTGACGACCCGCGCCCGGTTGATGCCTGGGCGCTGGATGGGCTGAACCGGGTAAATCCCGGACAGGCTCTCCGGAAGTGAACGGACGGGACAACGCGTGCAAGAACTCCTCACCCACATGCTTGGCGACGCACAGGGCTTCGTCGCCTATGCCACCGTCTTCAGCATCCTGGTGGCCTGCGGTCTGGGCATTCCGCTTCCCGAGGACATCTCGCTCATCCTGGGCGGCTTCCTGGCGCACAAGGGCGCCGCCAGCCTGCCGGTGATGATGGCGGTGGGCTTCGCCGGCATCCTCGCGGGTGACAGCCTCATCTTCTTCGCTGGCCGCCGGCTGGGCGGGAAGCTGGGCCGCGACGAGGGCGCCAGCAAGGGCTTCTTCGCGCGCATCGTCACGCCCGAGAAGCGCGCCAAGGTGGAAGGGCTGTTCACGAAGCACGGGCAGAAGATCGTCTGCATCGCCCGGTTCATGCCCGGCGTGCGCGCGGTGACGTACTTCACCGCCGGCTCCGTGGGCATGTCCTACTGGCGGTTCATCTTCTGGGACGGGCTCGCGGCGCTGCTGTCCGCGCCCATCTTCGTGTGGCTCGGCTTCCACTTCGGCAGCGAACTGGACACCCTCATCGACAAGTTCAAGGAAGGTCAGTACGTCGTCATGGGCGTGCTGGCGGCGGGTGTCGCCGCGTACGTCCTGTACCGCCGTCGCCGCAAGGTGGCCCCGGTCACCCCGGCGTTACAGCCCGTGGCCGTCGCCGCCCGCGTCCAGGAGCCGGTGGCCTCGTCCTCGCGCAACTCGGCGACGGGCAAGAATGAGCCCCTGTTCAAGGAGGTCGCTTCGGCGGCCTCGGGCTCCGAGAAGGTGGTTGCTTCCGAGTCCGTGCGCGGAGCGCTGCAGAAGACGTAGCCTCGGGGCGATGGACGACTCCGCCGGTCGCAATACCCGCGACGGCGGCCAGCTGGTGCGGCGGGTGTCCCGGTAGCTGCCGCCGCACGGCCTTCTGTCAGTATCCGTGGACCGTCCTGCAAGGAGGCCACGGTGCGCATCCAGCACGTCATTCGGAACCTGCTCCTGGTGGGAGCGCTGCTCGCGGGCAACGCCCGGGCCGAGGTGTCACGCGCGGAGCTGCGCGTGCCCGGAGAGCCGGGGGTGACGCTCTCCGTCCGCGAGGTGCGTGACACCGCGACGAAGGCTCCAGCGCTGCCGCCCGTCATCCTCCTCCACGGCGCGCGAGTCCCGGGGCGCGCCTCGTTCGACCTGCCCGTCGAGGGTGGCTCGCTCGCGGCGGACCTCGCGCGGGCGGGGTTCGCCGTCTACGTCATGGATGCGCGGGGCTACGGTGGCTCCACGCGGCCGAAGGCGATGAGCGTGCCCGCGTCGGGGCGCCCGCTCGTGAGCTCTCACGAGGTCGTCCGCGACGTGCGCGCGGTGGTCGACTTCGTGAAGAAGCGCACGAGGAAGGCGAAGGTCGCGATTCTCGGCTGGGCCACCGGTGGCCACTGGGCGGGCATGTACGCGAGCCTCCACCCCGAGGAGGTCAGCCACCTGGTCGTCCTCAACTCGCTCTACGCCGGGAGCGCCGAGCACAAGATGCTCGGACGCGGCACGGACTTCGAGGACCCGAAGCGGCCCGGCCACTTCAATGCCGAGGGGCTGGAGGCGTACCGGTGGAACACGGCGGCCTCGCTGCTCGGAGTCTGGGACCGGAGCATCCCCACCGAGGACAAGTCGCAGTGGCGCAATCCGGCCGTGGCGGAGGCCATTCAGCGTGAGGCGCTCGCGAGTGATTCACTGTCGGGCTCGCGCACGCCTCTTGCGTTCCGTGCGCCGTCGGGAGCGCTGGAGGATAGCTTCTACCTTGCCACCGGACGGCAGCTCTGGGACGCGGCCTCCATCACCGCGCGCGTCCTCATCCTGCGCTCCGCGAAGGACTTCTGGAGTCGGCCCGAGGACGTGATGCGAATGCAGGAGCACCTGGAGCGCGCGGCGGAGGTGAAGGTCGTCGTGATTCCCGAGGCCACGCACTTCGTGCACCTGGACCGGCCGGAGCGGGGACGCGGGCTGCTGCTGGAGGAGGTCACCCGATTCCTCGGGGCGACGGTGACGCCCGCGGCGCGGACGGCGCCCTAGCCTGAAGAGGGAGGAGGCCGAAGAGACCCGGAGCAGCTCCGGCCCCTCGCTCAGTCGTCAATGAGCCACTGGAGCACGTCGCCGCTGTTCGCGATGAGCCCGATGAGCGGAAGCGCTGCTGCGACGCCCAGCACGATGTAGAGGGTCATCCTGAGTCGCGCGGCGCGACGGGCCTTGGCGTCGACATCACCGGCGGCCTCTCCGAATCGGATGCTCTCCAGGAGCGTCGTCCAGTGCTGGTCTTCGTAGACCAGATCGCCCGGAGAGAGCGTGCCAGCCAGCAGTTGACTCTCGATGGCCGGAGCGGGTGCCTCCGTCTCGAGGTCACCGTCCTCACCGCGCTCGTCCTTCCGCCCCTGGATGCGGATGGCGGCGAAGGGCACCGCCACGAGCGCTGCAAGGAAGACGGCCGGCACGAGTGCGCCGAACCGCGCTGAGGCTTTCCGGTAGACGAGCGCGCCAATCGCCAGGACGAAGAAGGCTGCGCTCCCGATGGAACGGCGTTGCATCTTGCGCCAGATGCGCTCGTTGGAGAGCGTCAAGGCCGGGCCAGGCGCCGCTCGCCGCGCAATGCGCCGAACCCGGTAGCTCGCCTCACTCCCATCCCGCATGTGTCGGCTCTCCGGGGGCCGTACGTGCCCTCCGCGACCCACTCTACCACCAGCCGTGGAAGGTGGTCCGGGGTGGCTCCTCCTGTACTTGCCAGGAGGGACCGCGCAATCCGGCCAGGCTTGCGCGGCCCCTCGATTCACTTCAGCGCGCGTTCTTCAGCGCCTCACGCAACCGCTCCGCCAGCGCGCCGACTCCCGGCTGCCGCAGCAGGCTGTAGTGGTCGCCGGGCAGCAGGTGCTGCTCCAGCGCTCCGCCTACCAGTGCGGACCAACCGCCGTCCTGCGGCAGGCCCTCCGCGTCCTGCGCCTTGAAGAGCACCACGCGGCCCTCGGTGGCCGGGGCCTCGTAGCGCCGTGAGGCGTGGAGGTTGGCCTCGAACACGCGGAACAGCGCGCCCAGGTGCTCGGCATCCATGCCCGGCGGCAGGGCGCCCGCGCTGGCCGCCGCTTGCAGCAGCCGCTCCAGCACCGCGTCCGGCTCCTGGCCCACGAGCCCCTCCAGGTCCAGCGGCAGGTCCGCGAGCGACGCGCCCATCAAGTCCCTCGCGAACATGAGCGCGAGCTGCACGCGGTCTGGCTCCGGCTCCGGCTCCGTCGCCACCGTCACCGCCGGGACGTAGGAGTCGATCAACGCCAGCAGCGCCACCTGCTCGCCGCTCGCCCGGAGCTGCCGCGCCATCTCGTAGGCGATGACGCCGCCCATCGACCAGCCGCCCAGGTGGTAGGGCCCGGACGGTTGGACTCCACGCAGCGCCTTCACGTACTCGGCGGCCAGCTCCTCCACGGTGCCGAGCGGAGCACTGCCGTCCAGCCCCCGGGCCTGCAGGCCGTAGAACGGACGTTCCGTTCCGAGCAGCCGCGCCAGCTCGGCGTAGGCGAGCACGTTGCCGCCGACCGGGTGGACGCAGAAGAACGGCGCGGCAGTGCCCGTCGCGGGCGCACCGAAGGGCACCAGCGGTGAGAACGTCGCCGCGTCTCCACCGCGCAGCAGGGTCGCGAGCTGCTCCACGGTGGGGGCCTGGAAGAGCGCGGCCAGCGGGAGCTGCCGGCCCGTGGCCTCGCGCATGGCGGCCACGAGGCGCACGGCCAGCAGCGAGTGGCCTCCCAGCTCGAAGAAGTTGCCGCGCACGCTCACCGGCTGCACGCCCAGCACCTTCTCCCACGTACGGGCCAGCAGCAGCTCCAGCGCATCCCTCGGCGCCACGTGGGACGGAGTCGGCGTGTCGCTGGTGCGCGGCGCGGGCAGGGCCTTGCGGTCCACCTTGCCGTTCGCCGTCAGCGGCAGCGAGGCCAGGGGCACGAAGGCTGCGGGAACCATGTACTCGGGCAGGCGCTGCTGCAGGTGGGCCCGCAGGGCCTGCGTGGCCGGCTCGGCGGACGGAGCCGCCACGACGTATGCAACCAGCCGCTTGTCGCCGGGCACGTCCTCCCGCGCCAACACCACCGCGTCCTTCACGGCGGAGTGCGTGCGCAGGGCGGACTCGATTTCGCCCAGCTCGATGCGGTAGCCGCGCACCTTCACCTGGAAGTCCAGGCGGCCGAGGTACTCCAGCGTGCCGTCCTGCCTCCAGCGCGCCTTGTCGCCGGTGCGGTACAGGCGCGCACCGGGTCCGGTGCTGAACGGGTCGGGCACGAAGCGCTCCGCGGTGAGCGCGGGCCGGCCGAGGTAGCCGCGCGCCACGCCCTCGCCCGCGAGGTACAGCTCCCCGGGCACGCCTGGCGGCGTGGGCCGCAGCTGCTCATCCAGGACGTAGGCCCGGGTGTTGGGCAGCGGCTGGCCGATGACTGGCACCGCGACGGACGAGTCCTGCACACACCACGTGGTGGCGTACACGGTGCCCTCCGTGGGGCCATACGCGTTGATGGTGCGCGTGCGCCGGGTGCGAGAGAGCGGCTGCCAGAGGGACAGGTCCATGGCCTCGCCCGCGCAGACCACCATGCGCGGCACGTGTGTGCGCTCCAGCAGTCCCGCCTGGACGAGGAGCGTGAGCTGCGCGGGCGTGCAGTCGAGCACGTCCACGCGCTGCTGCTCCAGCCACGCGAGCATCGCCTCCGGGTCCTTGCGAGTGTCCTCGGGCAGCAGGCACAGGCAGTGCCCATCCGCGAGGTGGATGAGCTGCTCGATGGACACATCGAAGAACAGCGGCGCGTTGAGGCTGACCCGCAGTCCCTGGGGCAGACCCGCGTAGAACGTCCGGGCCGTGGCCTCGTGCAGGTGGAGCACGGAGCGGTGCTGCACCATCACGCCCTTCGGCGTGCCCGTGCTTCCCGACGTGTAGATGACGTAGGCCAGGTTCTCCGCGGTGGCGGAAGACGGCACATCGTGCCCGGGCAGGTCCGCCAGTCGCGCCGCCTCCGAGTCCAGGCAGAGCAGGTGACGGACGTCGGACCTCCACGCGTCCGCGAGGTGCCGGACGGTGAGGAGGACGGACGCGCCGCAGTCCTGGAGAACGAAGGACTTGCGCTGCGCTGGCGCCGCCGGGTCGATGGGCACGAAGGCGCCCCCGGCCTTGAGCACCGCCAGCAGGGCGATGATGGCCTCGGGCGTGCGCTCCAGGCACAGGCCCACCGTGACGTCCGGTCCGACGCCCAGCGAGCGCAGCCGCGCGGCGAGCTGGTTGGCCCGCGCGTTGAGCGTCGCGTAGGACAGCACGGCGTCACCGAGCTGGACGGCGGGTGCCTCCGGCGTGCGGCGGGCCTGCTGCTCGACGAGCGTGTGGAAGCAGACGTCGCGACGGAAGTCGGCCGCCGCGCCGTTCCACTCCACCAGGACCTGCCGCCGCTCCTCGGCCGTCTGCATCGACAGCGTGGAGAGCGGAGCGTCCGGAGCTTCGAGCGCGCCCTCCAGCAGGAGCTGGAGGTGGGCCAGGAGCCGCTCGGCCGTGGAGCGCTCGAACAGCTCGGTGCTGAAGATGAGGCCACCGCGGTAGCCGTCCGGCGTGCGCGTGAGGCTCAGCTCCAGCTCGAAGCGGCTGGCCGTGTACTCCACGTCCACGCCTCGCAGCGTCAGCTCCGGCAGGGACATGCCCGAGTCCGGCGTGTTCTGCAGGACGAACAGGGCCTGGAACAGCGGCGTGCGGCCCAGGTCTCGCGCGGGCTGGAGCTCCTCGACGAGGCGCTCGAACGGGATGTCCTGGTGCTCGTACGCGCCCAGGGTGGTGTTGCGCACCTGGGCGAGCAACTGGCGGAAGCTGAGCGCCGGAGCGAACCGCGCACGCAGCACCAGCGTGTTGACGAAGAAGCCGATGAGCCCCTCCGTCTGCGCATGGCGCCGGCCCGCGATGGGCGAGCCCACCAGCACGTCGTCCTGTCCCGAGTGACGGTGCAGCAGCGTCTGGAACGCGGACAGGAGCAGCATGTAGGGCGTGACACCCTCGCGCTGCGCCAGCGCCTCCACGCGTTGGGCGAGCCCGGACGGCAGGTGCATGGACACCGCCGCGCCCTGATGCGTGAGCGTCGCGGGCCTGGGCTTGTCGGTGGGCAGGTCCAGCGCGTGCGGTGCTCCGCCGAGCTGCTCCTTCCACCAGCCGAGCTGCGCCTTCAGCGTCTCGCCGCGCAGCCACGTGCGCTGCCAGACGGAGTAGTCGGCGTACTGCACCGGCAGCTCGGGCAGCGGCGAGGGCTGGCCGTGACGGAAGGCCTCGTACATGACGGCGACCTCGCGGACGAGGACGCCCATGGACCAGCCGTCGGAGATGCTGTGGTGCATGCACAGCAGCAGCACGTGCTCGGCCGGCTCCAGCTTCACCAGCGTGACGCGCAGGAGCGGGCCCGTGGCCAGGTCGAACGGCCGCTGCGCGTCCTCGGTGGCGACTCGCAGGGCCTCGGACTGACGCTGCTCGGAGGGCAGCGTGCTCAGGTCCACGAACTGGAGCGGACCCGAGGTGGCCGGGTGGATGACCTGGTAGGGCTCTCCGCCCTCGGAGTGGAAGGTGGTGCGCAGTGACTCGTGGCGGCGCACCAGCTCCGCGAAGGCGCGCTCGAAGGCGGCCCGCTCCAGCGTGCCCGTGAGGCGCAGCGCGGAGGGCATGTTGTAGAGCGCCTGTCCCGGCTGGAGCTGATCCAGGAACCACAGGCGCTGCTGCGCGAAGGACAGCGGGACACGGCCTTCCGTGCGAGCCCGGACCAGCGGCGGCATGCGCGTGCCCACCGTCGTGCTGCCGATGCGCTCCGCGAGGGCCGCCACGGTGGGGGCCTCGAAGAGGGCGCGCAGGGGCAGCTCCACGCTGAAGGTCGCCCGGATGCGGGCGACCAGCTGCGTGGCCAGGAGCGAGTGGCCGCCCAGCTCGAAGAAGCTATCGTTCACACCGACCTGTGCCGCGCCGAGGAGCTTCGAGAAGAGCTCGGCCAGCAGTTCCTCCGTGGCCGTGCGAGGCGCCACGTACTGCTGGGTCGACGCCGCCGAGGCATCCGGGACGGGCAGCGCCGCCCGGTTCACCTTGCCGTGGGTCGTGAGGGGCAGGGCGCCCAAATGCATCACCGCGGAGGGCACCATGTACTCGGGCAGCCGCTCCTGCACGTAGGCGCGCAGCTCCGTCGCCATGGCGTCACCGGTGACGTACGCGACGAGGCGCTTGTCGCCCGGCGTGTCCTGGCGCACCACCGCCACCGCCTCGCGCACCCCGGGGTGCGTCAGCAGCGCGGCTTCCACTTCCGCCAATTCAATCCGGTAGCCACGCACCTTCACCTGGTTGTCGATGCGGCCCAGGAACTCCAGCACCCCGTCGGCACGCCAGCGTGCCTTGTCGCCGGTGCGGTAGAGCCGCTCTCCAGCCACAGTGCTGAAGGGGTTGGGGATGAAGCGCTCCGCCGTCAGGTCCGGCCGAGACAGGTAGCCGCGCGCCAGGCCGTCGCCGCCGATGAACAGCTCTCCCGGAATGCCAGGGGGCACGGGCTGGGAGTGCTCGTCCAGCACGTACACCTGCGTATTCGCGATGGGCCGGCCGATGGGGATGGCGCTGCCCACCTGCGAGGCTTCCGTCATCCGGTACGTCGAGGTGAAGAGGGTGGACTCGGTGGGGCCGTAGCAGGCCGTCACCGGAATGAACATTCCTTCCACCACCCGCCGCACGTGGGGGGCACTCACGACGTCGCCACCGGTGAGCAACTGGCGCACGCCCTCGAGGCTCTCCGGCTTGAAGTCCACCACCTGAGAGAAGAGGCCCGCGGTGAGGTGCAGCGTGGTGACGGCGTGCCGCTTGAGCACCGTGCTCAGCAGCTCCAAGTCACTGGGCGACTGGGCCGGGAAGACGACGAGGCGGCCGCCGAAGAGCAGCGGGCCCCAGACTTCCAGGGTGGAGGCGTCGAAGGAGATGGGAGCGATGAGGAGGAAGGTCTCCTCCGGCCCCAGGTGCGCGTACTTCGCCCCGTGCAGCAGGCGCATGACGCCCCGGTGCTCGACGGCCACGCCCTTGGGACGGCCCGTGCTGCCGGAGGTGAAGTCCACGTAGGCCAGGTGGCGGGACGTGGCACCGGACACCGGCCGCGTGCGCGGCAGGGCGGCCAGGGGCAGTTCCTCCACGAAGAGGCACGACACCGACTCCGTCACGCTCAAGCTGGAACGCAGAGCCCGTGACGTGAGGACCAGCCTGGGCGGCGCGTCCTCCAGCATGAAGGCCAGCCGCTGTGCCGGATACGAGGCGTCCAGCGGCAGGTACGCACCACCGGCTTTGAGGATGCCCAGCAGCGACACGATGAGCTCCACCGAGCGCTCCAGGCACACGGCCACCAGCACATCCGGCCCCACGCCGTGCAGCTTCAACAGGTGCGCCAGTTGGTTGGCCCGCATGTCGAGCTGTGCGTAGGTGAGCTTCTCGTCGCCGAACTCCAGCGCCACCGCGTCCGGCCGCAACGTCGCCTGCTGCTCGAACAGGTGGTGGATGCAGGCCTCGCGAGGGTAGTCCGACGCGGTGGCGTTCCACTCCACCAGCACCTGCTGCCGCTCTCCCTCCGTCAGCAACGGGAGCGCGGACAGGGCCACATCAGGCCGAGCCACGGCGCCCTCCAGCAACAGGCGCAGGTGGTCCGCCAGACGGCTCGCGGTGGAGTGCTCGAACAGGTCCGTGTTGAAGACCAGCGCACCCTGGTAACCGGCAGGTGCGCGCATGAGACTGAGCTCCAGCTCGAAGCGGCTGGCCGTCGTCTCCGCCCCCAGGCCTCGCAGCGTCAGCTCCGGCAGCGACAGCTCCGCATCCGGCGTGTTCTGCAGGACGAAGAACGTCTGGAACAACGGTGTGCGCCCCAGGTCTCGCGCGGGCTGGAGCTCCTCGACGAGGCGCTCGAAGGGAATGTCCTGGTGCTCGTAAGCGCCCAGGGTGGTGTTGCGCACCTGGGCGAGCAGCTCACGGAAGGTGAGCGCCGGAGCGAACCGCGCACGCAGCACCAGCGTGTTGACGAAGAAGCCGATGAGGCCCTCCGTCTGCGCGTGACGCCGGCCCGCGATGGGCGAGCCCACCAGCACGTCGTCCTGTCCCGAGTACCGCCGCAGCAGCGTCTGGAAGGCGCCCAGGAGCAGCATGAAGGGCGTGACGCCCTCGCGCTGTGCCAGGGCCTCCAGCGCCTGGCTGAGCGCGGGCGACAGGTGCACGGGGACCAACGCGCCCCGATGCGTCAGCGTCGGCGGCCTCGGCTTGTCGAGGGGCAGCTCCAGCGCGAGCGGCGCGCCTTCGAGCTGCTCCTTCCACCAACCGAGCTGCGCCTTCAGCGTCTCGCCCCGCAGCCAGCCGCGCTGCCAGAGGGCGAAGTCCGCGTACCGCATCGGCAGCTCGGGCAGCGGCGAGGGCTGACCGTGACGGAACGCCTCGTAGAGCGCGACCAGCTCGCGGACGAGGACGCCGATGGACCAACCGTCGGAGATGACGTGGTGCATGCACAGCAGCATCACGTGCTCGGCCGGCTCCAGCTTCAGCAGGGTGACGCGGAGCAGAGGGCCCGTGGCCAGGTCGAAGGGCCGCTGCGCGTCCTCGTTCACGAGCCGCATGGCCTCGGACTGACGGTAGGCCGCGTTCGGCAGGCCCGACAGGTCCACCACCTCCACCTTCGGCGACGTGGCCGGGTGGATGAGTTGGAAGGGCTCACCACTTTCGGAGTGGAACGTGGTGCGCAGCGAGTCGTGCCGGCGCACCAGTTCGTCGATGGCGCGCTGGAACGCGGACAGCTCCAGCGTCCCCGACAGCTGCAGGGCCGACGGCATGTTGTAGAGCGCGCTGCCGGGCTGGAGCTGGTCCAGGAACCACAGGCGCTGCTGCGAGAAGGACAGCGGCAGCGGGCCCTCGCCGCCCGTGCGCGTCAGCGCGGGAAGCTGGGTGCCCGCCGTCGCGGACTGGATGCGCTCCGCGAGGGCGGCCACGGTGGGCGCCTCGAAGAGGCTGCGCAGGCTCAGCTCCACGTCGAAGGCGGAGCGGATGCGCGCCACCAACTGCGTGGCGAGCAGGGAGTGGCCTCCCAGCTCGAAGAAGCTCTCCCGACGGCCCACCGCGGGCACGCGCAGGAGCTCCTTCCACAGCTCCGCCAGTCGCGCCTCCACCGGCGTCGCGGGCGGCTCATGGGCCGCCGAGGACCGGAGCTGCGAGGCCTCCGGCGCGGGCAGCGCCTTCCGGTCCACCTTGCCGTTCGGCGTGAGGGGCAGGGCGGTGAGCGCCACGAAGGCCGCGGGCACCATGTACTCGGGCAGGTGCTTGCGCAGCGCGGCTCGCAGGTCCGTGACGTCCAGGGAGTCGGCACCCTCGGACGGAATCACGTACGCCACCAGGCGCTTGTCGCCGGGGACGTCCTCGCGCAATTGCACCACCGCGTCGCGTACCGATGCCTGCGCGCGGAGCGCGGCCTCGATTTCGCCCAGCTCGATGCGGATGCCCCGCACCTTCACCTGCGTGTCGCCGCGGCCGAGATACTCCAGGCCCCCGTCGCGCCTCCAGCGGGCCTGGTCTCCCGTGCGGTACAGCCGCTCTCCGTTCCCGAAGGGGCTCGGGACGAAGCGCTCCGCCGTCAGGTCCGGACGCCCGTGGTAGCCGCGCGCCACGCCCTCGCCGCCGATGAACAGCTCGCCGATGACGCCCGTCGGCACCGGCACGAGATCCTGATCGAGCACGTACAGCAGCACGTTCGTCAGCGGCCGGCCGATGGAGACCTCGCGCCCGTCCTGCACGGACTCGGACGCGCACGCCAGGTCCACCGAGGTAGCCACCGCCGTCACCTCCGTGAGCCCATACGTGTTCAGCAGCGGCACCGTGCTGCCCACGTGCTGACGCCACTGCGCCACGCGCTCGGGCGCCGCCCGCTCGCCGCCGATGACCACCCACTTGAGGCCCGCGGGGAGTCGCGCCTTGCCCGCGTCGAGGCTCGCGGTGACTTCGTGCCAGAAGGCCGTGGGCAGGTTGAGCTGCGTGACGCCCGCCGCCTCCACCTTCGCGAGGAAGGCGTCCGGCGCGTCGAGCATCTCCGGCGTGCGCAGCACCAGCGTGCCGCCGCGCGTGAGGCACGGGTAGATCTCCTCCGCGCTGGTGTCCCAGCTGATGGAGGCGAACTGGAGCACGCGGTCACCCGGCTCCACCGGGAAGGCCCGGTGCGCCGCGAGGGTGAAGTTCACCAGCGAGCGGTGCTGCACCACCACGCCCTTCGGACGGCCTGTCGAGCCCGACGTGTAGAGCACGTACGCCGCCGCCTCGGGAGGCACCTCGGCGCCGGTAGCGGGCACGTCACCCGTGTCCGGCACCGCGTCCACGTCCACCCAGACGCACCCGGTGGCCTCTCCAAGCTTCGAGCGGAGCGCACCGCGAGACACCACCACGCGCGCGCCGCTGTCCTCCAGCATGAAGGACAGCCGCTCCGCCGGGTACTCAGGATCCAACGGCACGTAGGCGCCGCCCGCCTTCAGCACGCCGAGCAGCGCGGCCATCAGCTCCACCGAGCGCTCCACGCACACCGCGACCCGCGTCTCCAGCCCCACGCCGAGCTTCCGGAGGTGCTGCGCCAGACGGTTCGCCCGCGCATCCAGCTCGCGGTACGTCACCGTCGTTCCGCCGGCCGCGATGGCCGGAGCATCCGGCGTCCTCGCGACCTGTGCCTCGAACAGCGCGTGGACGCGGGCGTCGCGAGGCAGCTCTTCCCTCACTCCGTTCCACTCCACCAGCAGCCGCTGGCGCTCATCGGACGCGAGCAGCGGCAGGCCATCCACCCGGGCATCCGGCCGCGCGAGCACGCCTTCCAGGAGCTGGCGGAAGTGCTCGAAGAGACGCGTGGCGGTGGAGGCCTCGAACAGGTCGGTGCTGTAGTTCAGCGTTCCGACGAAGCCCTCCGGAGGCCGGAACAGGTCCAGGCTCCACTCGTACAGGGCCACGCCGGTGTCCTCGACGTCCGCCGGACGCACGGACAGCTCCGGCAGCACCAGCTCCGGCACCGGGGCGTTCTGCATGGCGAACATCGCCTGGAAGAGCGGCGTGCGGCTCGCGTCACGCTCGGGCTGCAGCTCCTCCACCAGCTTCTCGAAGGGCACGGACTGGTGCTCGAAGGCGCCCAGCGTGGTGTCACGCACCTGCGCGAGCAGCTCGCGGAAGGTGAGCGCCGGGTTGAAGCGCGCGCGCAGCACCAGCGTGTTCACGAAGAAGCCGATGAGGCCCTCCGTCGCCCCCTGGTTGCGGTTGGCGATGGGCGAACCCACCAGCAGGTCGTCCTGTCCCGAGTAGCGGTGCAGCAACGTCTGGAACACGGCCAGCAACAGCATGAAGGGCGTCACGCCCTCGCGCTGGGCCATGGCCTCCACCTTCTGCGTGAGCCCGAGCGGCAGCCGCACCGGCAGCGTCGTGCCCTTGTGCGAGAAGACGGCCGGGCGCGCCTTGTCGGTCGGCATGTCCAGCGCATGCGGCGCGCCGCCAAGCCGCTCCTTCCACCACGCGAGCTGGGCCTCCAGCGTCGCGCCTTGCAGCCAGTCGCGCTGCCAGAGGGCGTAGTCCGCGTACTGCAGCGGCAGCTCCGGCAGCGGAGAGGGCTGGCCCCGGCGGAAGGCCTCGTAGAGCGCGGTCATCTCGCGCACGAGCACGCCCATGGACCAGCCGTCGGAGACGATGTGGTGCAGGTGGAGCACCAGCACGTGCTCGCGCGCGCTCAGCTTCAGCAGCAGCGTGCGCATCAGCGGGCCGCGGTGCAGGTCGAACGGACGGCGGGACTCCTCGGTCGCCAGGCGCACTGCCTCGGCCTGCCGGAGGTCTTCCTCGTCGATCTTCGACAGGTTCACCTTCTGCAGCGGCACGAACAGCGTCGGGCGGATCTCCTGGACGGGCCGGCCCGCCTCGGTGCGGAAGGTGGTGCGCAGTGACTCGTGACGGCGCACCAGCTCCTCGAAGCTGCGCTGGAGCGCGGCCTCGTCCAGCACGCCGTCCAGCCGCAGGGCGAGCGGCACGTTGTAGAGCGAGTTGCCCGGGTGGAGCTGGTCGATGAACCACAGCCGCTGCTGCGCGAACGACAGAGGCAGTTCCCCTGTGCGCGCCGCGCGGGCAAGCGTCGGAGCACGCGTGCCCCGGGCGGAGGTGAGGCGCGCCGCGAGGCCTGCCACGGTGGGCGCGGAGAACAGCTCACTCAGCGGAAGCTCCACGTCCAGCGAGGCGCGGATGCGCGACACCACCTGCGTGGCCAGCAGCGAGTGCCCACCGAGCCGGAAGAAGTCGTCGTTGATGCCGACCTTCTCCACGCGCAGCACCTCCGCCCAGATGGCGGCGAGCCGCGTCTCCAACTCGTCGCGCGGCGCCACGAACTGACCCTCGGCGGTGGCCGGGGCCTCCGGTGCGGGGAGCGCCTTGCGGTCCACCTTGCCGTTGGCGTTGAGGGGCAGGGTGCCCAGCTCCACGAAGGCGGAGGGCACCATGTACTCGGGGAGCTGCCGCTGGACGAAGGCACGCAGGGCCTCCGGGTCCACGCCCGGAGTCGAGGGCACCACGTACGCCACCAGGCGCTTGTCGCCGGGCACGTCTTCGCGGGCCAGGACTACCACCTCCTGCACACCGCGGAACTGGCGGAGGACGGTTTCGATTTCTCCCAGCTCGATTCGGAAGCCACGCACCTTCACCTGGAAGTCGGTGCGGCCCAGGAACTCGAGCGTGCCGTCCACGCGCCAGCGCACCTGGTCTCCGGTGCGGTACAGCCGCGCGCCGGGGGTGGAGGCGAAGGGGTGGGGCACGAACCGCTCGGCCGTGAGGTCCGCGCGGTTGAGGTAGCCCCAGGCGAGGCCGTCTCCGCCCACGTACAGCTCACCGGGCACTCCCGGAGGCACCGGCTGGAGCGAGGCATCCAGCACGTACGCGGTGGAGTTGGAAAGCGGCCGGCCGATGGGCACCGAGCGGCCCACGTCGTCCGTCGCGCGCAGGGTGTGAGTGGCGGAGAAGGTGGTGTTCTCCGTGGGGCCGTAGCCGTTGATGAGCACGGCGCCCGGGGACAGCCGCGCGAGGTGCTCGCGCACCCGCTGCACGGGCAGCACGTCACCGCCCGCGAGCACCTGGCGAACGCGGGCCAGTGCCTCGCCCTGGTTCAGCGCCATCTGCTCGAAGAGGGCCGCCGTCAGCCACAGCGTGGTGATGCGCTCGCGCACGAGCAGCGCCGCCAGGTCTTCCAGTGCCAGGACCCCGGCCGGAGCGAGCACCAGCCGCGCTCCGTGCAGCAGCGCGCCCCACAGCTCCAGGGTCGACGCATCGAACGCCGCGGGCGCGAGCTGGAGGATGACCTCCTCGGGCCCGAAGCGCATGAAGCGGCTTCCCTGGACCAGGCGCACCACGCCCCGGTGGGGCACGCAGACGCCCTTGGGGCGCCCCGTGCTTCCCGAGGTGAACATCACGTAGGCCAGGGCTTCGGCACCCACCGACACGTCCGGCGCGGTGGCCGGACGCGAAGCAATGGCGTTCCACTCCGCGTCGAGCAGGACGCGCGAACCGCTGACCTCACGCAGTCCGTCCACCATGGACTGCTGCGTGAGGACCACGTTGGCGCCGGCCTCGCGCAGCATCCAGGTGATGCGCTCCGCCGGATGGTGGGCGTCCACCGGCACGTACGCCGCGCCGGCCTTGAGGATGCCGAGGATTCCGATGACCAGCTCCGGCGAGCGCTCCATGCACAGACCGACGCGGGCGCCCGGGCTCACGCCCAGCGCGCGCAGGTGGTTCGCGAGCTGGTTCGACCGCGCGTCCAGCTCGCCGTACGTGAGGGTGCGCGAGCCGGACGCCAGGGCCACGGCGCCGGGAGCGCGGGACGCCTGCCGCGCGAAGAGCACGTGCACGGGCGTGTCACGCGGGTAGTCCACCGCGGTGTCGTTCCAGGCGGACAGCACCTGGTGGCGCTCGTCGCGGGTGAGCAGGGGCAGTCGGGACAGCGGCAGGTCCGGTGACGCGACAGCGGCCTCCAGCAGCACCCGGAGGTGCTCGGCCATGCCGGCCATGGTGATGCGCTCGAACAGCGCCGTGTCGTAGTTGAAGCCGCCGTGGAAGCCGTCCTCGGTGCGGTGGAAGGACAGCTCGAGGTCGAAGCGGATGAGCCCGTGCTCCGGCTCCATCGAACGCATCGACACGCCGGGCAGGGACAGCTCCGGCATCGGCGCGTTCTGGAGCGCGAAGATGACCTGGAAGAGCGGTGTGCGGCTGAGGTCGCGCGCCGGCTGCAGGTCCTCCACCAGCTTCTCGAAGGGCACGTCCTGGTGCTCGTACGCACCGAGCGTGGTCTCCCGCACCTGGGCCAGCAGCTCGCGGAACGTGGCGCCGGACTGCAGGCGCGTGCGCAACACGAGGGTGTTCGCGAAGAAGCCGATCAGCGCCTCGGCCTCGGCGTGGCGCCGGGCGGCGATGGGCGAGCCGACCGAGATGTCGTCCTGCCCGGAGTACCGGGACAGCAGCACCTGGAAGGCCGAGAGCAGGAGCATGAAGGGCGTGGCGCCCTCGCGCTTCGCCAGGGACTCCACTGCCTCGCTCAGCTCGCGCGAGAGGTTGAGCGGCATCGGCGCACCCTGGAAGGACTGACGCGGCGGGCGCGGCTTGTCCGTGGGCAGCTCGAGATGCGCAGGCGCGCCCGTGAGCTGCTTGCGCCAGTAGCCGAGCTGCTCGTCGAGCACCTCGCCCTGGAGCCAGCCACGCTGCCAGACGGCGTGGTCGGCGTACTGCACCGGCAGCTCGGGCAGCGGCGAGGGCTGGCCCTGGCTGAAGGCCGCGTACAGGGCGGCCATCTCACGCACGAGCACCCCGGTGGACCAGCCGTCCGAGATGATGTGGTGCAGGTTCAGCACCAGCAGATGGCGCGTTGCCTCCACCTTGAGCAGGAGCGCGCGGACCAGCGGGCCGTTGACCAGGTCGAACGGACGGCGCGCCTCCTCGGTGGCGAGGCGCACGGCCTCCGTCTGCCGCAGCGAGGCGTCGGCCAGACGCATCAGGTCCACGGACTCGATGGGGAGCGAGGTGGCCGGGTGGATGACCTGGAAGGGCTCACCCGACTCCGCGCTGAAGGTGGTGCGCAGCGCTTCGTGGCGGCGCACCAGCTCATCGAAGCCCTGCTGGAGCGCGGCCACGTCGAGCGTGCCCTCCAGCGTCATCGCCATGGGGATGTTGTACGCGCTGGCCCCGGCGCCGAGCTGGCCGATGAACCACAGCCGCTGCTGCGCGAAGGACAGGGGCAGCCGCGAGGACCGGTCCGCGCGCGTCAGCGGCGGCACCGTCCGCGAGCCCGTGGAAGCCGGCTGCCGCGAGTCCAGGCGCGCGGCGAGGGCCGCCACCGTGGGCGCCTCGAAGAGGGCGCGCAGGGGCAGCTCCATGCCGAACGTGGTGCGCACGCGGGCCACCAACTGTGTGGCCAGCAGCGAGTGTCCACCCAGCTCGAAGAAGCTGTCCTGCGTCCCGACGCGGCTGACTCCGAGGAGCTGCGCGAAGAGGTCCGCCAGGGCCTGCTCATTCGGCGTGCGCGGAGCGATGTACCGGCCACGCTGTGCGACGGCGACGTCCGGCGCGGGCAGGGCCTTGCGGTCTACCTTGCCGTGGGTCGTGAGGGGCAGGGTGCCCAGGTGCACCACCGCGGAGGGCACCATGTACTCGGGCAGCTTCTCCTGCACGTACGCGCGCAGCTCCGTCGAGTCGAGCGGGCCCGCGTCGCCGGTGACGTACGCCACGAGGCGCTTGTCGCCCGGCGTGTCCTGGCGCACCACCGCGACGGCCTCGCGCACCCCGGGGTGCGTCAGCAGGACGGCTTCCACTTCCGCCAACTCAATCCGGTAGCCACGCACCTTCACCTGGTTGTCGATGCGGCCCAGGAACTCCAGCACCCCGTCCGCCCGCCAGCGCGCCTTGTCGCCGGTGCGGTAGAGCCGCTCTCCAGCCATGGCGCTGAAGGGGTTGGGAATGAAGCGCTCCGCCGTCAGGTCCGGCCGAGACAGGTAGCCGCGCGCCAGGCCGTCGCCGCCGATGAACAGCTCTCCGGGAATGCCGGGGGGCACGGGCTGGAAGTGCTCGTCCAGCACGTACACCTGCGTATTGGCAATGGGCCGGCCGATGGGGATGGCGCTGCCCACCTGCGAGGCGTCCGTCATCCGGTAGGTGGAGGTGAAGAGGGTGGACTCGGTGGGGCCGTAGCAGGCCGTCACCGGAATGAACATTCCTTCCACCACCCGCCGCACGTGGGGGGCACTCACGACGTCGCCACCGGTGAGCAACTGGCGCACGCCCTTGAGGCTCTCCGGTTTGAAGTCCACCACCTGCGAGAAGAGGCCCGCAGTGAGGTGCAGGGTAGTGACGCCATGACGGGTGAGCACCGTGCTCAGCAGCTCCAAGTCACTGGGAGACTGCGCCGGGAAGACGACGAGGCGGCCGCCGAAGAGCAGCGGACCCCAGACTTCCAGGGTGGAGGCGTCGAAGGAGATGGGAGCGATGAGGAGGAAGGTCTCCTCCGGCCCCAGGTGCGCGTACTTTGCCCCGTGCAACAGGCGCATGACGCCCCGGTGCTCCACGGCGACGCCCTTGGGACGGCCCGTGCTGCCGGAGGTGAAGTCCACATACGCCAGATGACGTGACGTAGCGCCCGACACCGGCCGAGTGCGCGGCAGGGCGGCCAGGGGCAGTTCCTCCACGAAGAGGCACGGCACTGACTCCGCCACCGGCAGGCCCTTGCGCAGCGCCTGCGACGTAATCAGCAGCCTCGGAGGCGCGTCCTCCAGCATGAAGGCCAGCCGCTGCGCCGGGTACGAAGCGTCCAGCGGCAGATACGCGCCACCGGCCTTGAGGATGCCCAGCAGCGACACGATGAGCTCCACCGAGCGCTCCAGGCACACGGCCACCAACGCATCCGGCCCCACACCGTGCAGCTTCAACAGGTGCGCAAGCTGGTTGGCCCGCGTGTCGAGCTGCGCGTAGGTGAGCTTCTCGTCACCGAACTCCAGCGCGACTGCGTCCGGCCGTAGGGTGGCCTGCTGCTCGAACAGGTGGTGGATGCACGCCTCGCGCGGGTAGTCCGACGCGGTGGCGTTCCACTCCACCAGCACCTGCTCCCGCTCTGCCTCCGTCAGCAGCGGCAGGAGCGGCAGCGACAGGTCGGGCGAGGCGACGACGGCTCGGGCCAGCCCGGTGAGGTGCTCGGCCATGCGCTCCACGGTGGCGCGGTCGAAGAGGCTCGTGGAGTACTCGAAGCGCACCGTCATTCCGCCGCGGTGCTCCCAGACCTCCAGGCCCAGGTCGAACTTGGCGGTGCTCGCGGGCACCACCACCTGGCCGATCTGGAGCGACTGCGGCGTCGCATCCGGCTCCGGCGTGTTGAGCACGTTGAGGATGACCTGGAACACCGGCGTGCGGCTCAGGTCTCGCGGCAGCTGGAGCAGCTCCATCAGCCGCTCGAAGGGCGCGTCCTGGCGCGTATAGGCACCCAGTGCCTGCTGCTTCACACGGGTCAGCAGCTCGCGGAACGTCGGAGCCCCGGAGAGCTGCGTGCGGAAGGCGAGCGTGTTGAGGAAGCAGCCGATGAGCCCTTCCACCTCCGGCTGCGAGCGGCCGGCGATGGGCGTGCCAATCGCGAAGTCGTCCTGGCCCGAGTAGCGCCCCAGCAGCAACTGGTAGAGCGCCATCATCACCATGAACGACGTGGCGCCCTCACGGCGGCCCAGTGCGAGCAGCGGGTCGGACAGCTCACGCGGCCACTCGAAGGCGTAGAGGCCGCCCGCGTACGACTGCACCGCGGGCCGAGGACGGTCCGTGGGCAGCTCCAGCGCCGGCACTCCGAAGAGCTGGTCCTTCCACCAGCGGAGCTGCTCCTCCAGCACCGCGCCTTCCAGGTACTGGCGCTGCCACACTGCGTAGTCCGCGTACTGCACGGGCAGCTCGGGCAGCGGCGACGGAATGCCCGCGCCGAAGCAGGCGTAGAGGACCGTCAGCTCGCGCGCGAGCACCATGTTGCACCACGCGTCCGAGACGGCGTGGTGGAGGATGAGGCTGAGCACGTGGTGCTCGGGCCCCGCGCGCAGCAGCAGCGCGCGCACCACCGGGCCCTTCTCCAGGTCGAAGGGAAGGCCGGCGTGCTCCTGGCAGCGGCGAATCACCGCCGCCTCGAGTTCCTCGGGCGTGGCGCCGTGCACCTCTTCCAGCGGCATGGGCAGGCTGCCACCCGGTTGGATGATCTGCACCGCGACGCCGTTGTCCGCGAGCGTGTACGTGGTCCGCAGCACCTCGTGCCGACGGACCAGCTCGTCCAGCGCCGCCTGGAGCGCCGCCGTGTCCAGCGCGCCCGTGAGGCGGAAGTTGGACGCGTTGTTGTAGGCCACGCTGGCCGGCTCCAACTGCTGGAGGTACCAGAACCGCTGCTGCACGAAGGAGAGCGGCAGCGGACGATCTCGCGGCGCGCGCGGGATGGCCTGTGCCGAGACCGCGCGAGGCGCAGGGGTCTGCTGCGCCACCGGAGCCCTGGGCGCCGGAGACGCGGGGGCCTTCGGTGCCGGAGCCACGGGCGCCTTCATCGCAGGGAGGCTGACGGACTCGATGCGGCCATCCGCGCGGAGGCGGACATGCCGACCCGTGCGGTAGATGCGGCGCGACGCACCCGTAGGATGGGGCACCAGCCGGCGGCGCTCTTCCTCGGCCGAGCGCCAGAGGCCACGCGGCAGGCCCGCGCCTTCCAGCGCCAGCTCACCCACGACGCCCGTGGGCACGGGCAGGCCCGCCTCGTCCAGCACCCAGACCTGGAGGCCCGCGGGCACGCGCTCGCCCGGAGCCTTCGGCAGCAGGGCGCCTTCCACCGCGCCACCCGCGAGCAGCACCTCCACGCCCGCGCTCTGGTGCAGCGCGGTGGCCAGCTCCGCCGACGCGCCTTCGAGAACCAGGGCGCTCAACGGGGCCAGCGACTCACGGGCCTTCGGCTGCTCCGTCAGCGTGCGTGCCAGCCGCGCGGACGTGTGCAGGAGGACGGCGCCGGACTGACGCGCCAGCTCCAGCAATTCGCCCACGCCCTGGCTGCTCTCCACCAGCACCTGCTCCTGGCGGACGGTGGCCTCGGCCTCCATCCGCTCGCGCAGCGTGGCGAGGTGACGCAGGCCGTCCAGCACCACCGGCGTCTCCACGCCGAAGTCGATGAGGCAGGCCACCTCGTCGACGTCCGCGTCGCGCATGTCGCGCATGCGCTGCAGGCCGCTCTCCACCGTGCCGATGAGGCCGGTGACCTTCGCGTAGTTCTCGAAGGAGTGCTCCAGGATGGCGTTGATGTCCTCCTCGGAGACCTTGTCGATTTCCCCCTGGTGCCCCTGCGCCGCGAGCAGGCTGGCGACGATGTCCGCCGAGCCGCGGAAGTAGCTCAGCAGCGGCTTGCGCACCGTGCGCAGCACCTCCTGGTAGTCCTCACCGATGAAGGTGTGGACCATGCAGGTGATGTGGCCCCGACCCGGGTGGCCGTTGCGGCGCCACGCCTCGCGGTACAGCGCCACCTTCGGCTTCATCTCCTCCAGCGAGTGCGCCAGCAGGCCGGTGAGGACGCCCGCGCCCAGCTCTCCCGCCATCCGGAAGGTCTCCGGACTGGACGTGGCGGTGAGCCACACCGGCAGCTCCTTCTGCACCGGCTTCGGACGCAGGGCCACTTCGACGGTGACTCCGCCGCCGCCCTTGCGCCGCTGCTTCTCACCGCGCCAGATGGCTCGCAGCGTCTCCAGGTTGCGCAGCAGGACGTTGCGCCGGTCCTCGTAGGCGGACGGGTTGAAGGAGAAGTCCTGCACGTGCCAGCCCGTGGCCACCGACAGGCCCACGCGGCCGTTGGAGAGGTTGTCCACCACGGACCACTGCTCGGCGATGAGCATCGGGTCGTGCAGCGGCAGCACCACGCTGCCCGAGCGCAGGCGCAGGTTGCGCGTCACCGTGGACAGGGCCGCCGCCACGACGGCGGGCTGCGGGTAGAGGCCGCCGAAGGAGTGGAAGTGCCGCTCGGGCGTCCACACTGCGGAGAAGCCGTGGGCGTCCGCGAACTTCGCGCCCTCGACGAGCAGCTCGTACTTCGGGCCGGACAGCGTGTCCTCATCGTTGGCGAAGTAGATGAGGCTCAGGTCCATGGCCTGGGTGCGCGGCCCGCCGCCATTCAGGCGCACCAGCTGCGCGGCCATCCGCTCCGACGGGAAGGCCACGCGCATGCCGCGCGAGAGGGCCCACATGGACTCCAGCTCCGGACGGTCCGTCGTGGACTCGGTGGCCGCCAGCCAGGTGCCTCCCTCGGTGGGGCGCAGCCGGCCGTCCATCGCGTCGAACAGCTCCGTCAGGGCCTGGTGGTTCAGCGCCCATGCGGGCCTGCCCGCTCCCGCCGGCAGCAGCCACGCCAGCGTGTCGGCCTGGACGTCCAGAGTCACGGGAGTGGATGCGACCTCCAGGGTCTCCTCCACGTACACCGTGCGCGCGGCGTCCAGCTTCGCGGAGGTGACAACGCCGCGCCAGGTGACGAGCACCGGCGCGGAGGCGCCCTCCGGTGCGTAGACGGTGAGGCCGCCCAGGTCAGTGGTTCCTGGCGTCACCGCAGCGCCTCCGGCCTCCAGCACGCCCCAGAGGACGGCGAGCTTCGCGGGCGAGGGCTCCAGGCACACCGCGACCGGGTCTCCCGGCCGCACCCCGAGTGTCCGCAGTCGCGCGGCCACGCGGCTCGCACGGGCGGACAGCTCCGCCCAGGTCCACACCGTGTCGCCTTGGCTCACGGCCACGGACTGCGGGCTCCGGCGCGCACGCTCCGCGAGCAGCACAGGCACGGCGGCGGACACGGAGGCGGGGCGGGGCAGGGGCCACGCGCGCCGCTCGGCTTCCGTCACCAGGGGCAGGCGCGAGATGCGCTCGTCCGGGCGGGCGAGGGCGGCGCCCAGCATGACCTGCAGGTGCTCCACCATGCGCCGCGCGGTGGGCTCGTCGTACAGCTCGGTGGCGTACTCGAGCGCGCCGTGGATGCGGCCGCCCTCCTCGGAGAGGACGAGCGTCAGCTCGGACAGCGTGGCGCCCCACTGCACGGGGGCGTTGGGCACCTCCACCAGCGAGCCGCGCACGCCGGTCAGCTCCAGCGCCGCCGCGCCACTGCCCACACTGGAGTGGTACACGAAGACGGTGTCCGTCATCCGGCCCCGGCCGATGTCCTTGCCCGGGATGAGCTCCTCCACGAGGTGCTCGAAGGGCACGTCGGGCCGGGACTGCGCTTCCGACACCTCACTCTTCACGCGGCCGAGCAGCTCGCGGAACGTCGGGTCGCCCGCGAAGCTGGTGCGGAACGCCGCCGAGTGAGCCACGTAGCCGATGAGCCCCAGCAGCTCCGGGCGCGTGCGGTTGGCGATGGGCGTGCCGACGATGATGTCCGTCTGCCCGCTGTACCGGTGCAACAGCGTCTGCCACGCGGCCAGCACCGTCATGTACGAGGTGAAACCCTCGCGCTTGCCGAACGCACCCACCTCGCGGGCGAGCGCGGACGGGAAGTCGACAATCATGCGCACCGACGTGAGCGGACAGCTCGCGGGCCGCGAGCGGTCCGTGGGCATCTCCAGCCGGCGCGGCATGCCGGCGAGGCGGTTGCGCCACCACTGCTCCTGGTCCGGCATCAGGTGCTCGGCGATGGTGCGGCGCTGCCACGCACCGAAGTCCGCGTACTGCACGGGCAGCGGCGGCAGCGGCGACGGCCGGCCCTGGCGGAAGGCGGCGTAGAGCTGGCCCAATTCGTGGACGAAGATGGCCACGGACAGCGTGTCGCAGACCACGTGGTGGATGGCGCCCACGAGGATGTGGACCTGCGCGTCCAGCTTGAGCAGCACCGTGCGAATGACGGGGCCCTTCACCAGGTCGAACGGCCGCGCGGACTCCTCGCGGGCAATCCGCATGGCCTCCGACTCGCGGTGCTCCGCGGAGCCGGTCAGCTCGATGAGGTCGAGCGGGATGTGCACGTGCTTGTGGAAGCGCTGCACGGGGCGGCCGTCCACCAAGTCGTAGGTGGTGCGCAGCGCCTCGTGGCGGTTGACGATTTCCTGGACGCTCCGCTGGAGGGTGTCCGCGTCCACGAAGCCTTCGAGGCGCAGCACGAAGGGAATGGTGTACGCGGAGAGGCCGGGCAGGTGCTGCTCCAGGCGCCAGACGCGCTCCTGCACGAAGGACAGGGGCAGCTCCTGGGTGCGCGGCAGCGGCACCAGGGGCAGCTCGCGGGTCTGCTGCACGGCGGGGGCCTGACGCAGCAGCGGCTCGATGCGCTCGGCGATGCCGGCCACCGTGGGCGCCTCGAAAAGCGCGGCCAGGGGGAGCTGCACGCCGAAGGCCTCGCGCATCTGGTTGAGGAGCTGGGCGGCCATCAGCGAGTTGCCGCCGATCTCCAGGAAGTTGTCGTCGCGGCCCACGAACTCCAGGCCGAGACGCTCCCTCCACAGGGCGGCGAGGCGTTCCTCGATGTCACCGCGCGGTGCGTCCTCGCGCACGGGCACGCCCGGGGTGGCCGCGGGGACGGCTGACGTCCGCGCGGGCGGGGCGGCTGGAGCGGAGGGCGCGGGCACCGGGAGCGACGCCGTCATGGGCTGGGTGGTGGCGGGCGCCCGGACGGGCGGAAGCACCGGAGCCTGCGCGGGCGTGCTCACGCTGGACGCCGTGAGCGAGGCGGGGACGGGCGCCGGAATCACCGGCGGCGGAACGACTCCGGGCGCCGCGACCTGGCCGGAGGGCGAGACGGCCACGCGTCCCGCCGTCACGGGGGGTGACGCGAACACGGGCACCGCCGCCGGCACGGGAGCAGAGGGCGGGGGAGCCGACAGCGGCGGCGCGAACACGGGAGCCGAAGCCTGCCCCGCGGGCGTCACCACCATGGTGCCCTGCGCGGCCACGACCGGCGCTGAAACCGGCGCGCCCGCGGAGTCCTGAGCGGGCAGCGCGAACACCGGAGCAGAGGCCTGCCTCGTCGGGGAGTTCACCATGCTCCCCTGCGCCTTCACGGGGACCTGTTCCACCGGAGTCCGAGGAGACACCGAGGCGAACGACCCATTCCCATTCGCCTGCGCGGGCTTCGCCTCCACCCAGCAGCGCTTCTCCTGGAACGGGTACGTCGGCAGGTGCAGCTTCCGGCGCTGCTCTTGCGCGTAGAAGGCGGACCAGTCCACCTCCACGCCCTGCGTCCACAGCTCGCCCACGGCCTGCATCAGGCCCGAGTGCTCCGTCGTGGTGCCGCCGCGCCGCAGCGTGGCCAGCGCCTTCACCCGCTCCCGGTCCTGCCCCAGGCACGCGCGCACCAGCGGAGTGAGGTCCTGCGCGGGGCCCACTTCCAGCACCACGCTGCAGCCATCTTCCAGCAGGGCCCCCACGGCCTCGCTGAAGCGCACGGGCTGGCGCATCTGGTCTGCCCAGTAGCGCGGCTCGGCCAGGGCTCCCGGCTTCGCCCACGCCCCGGTGACGCTGGACGCGTAGCGCACCGTCGGCTCCGCGCGGCGCAGCGACGCCACCACGCGCTCCAATTCCGGCATCAGCGGCTCCACGTCCGCGGAGTGGAACGCATGCGGCGCGGGCATGCGCACCGCGCCCACGTCCCGGCGCTTCAGGTCCTCCTGCAGCCGCTCCACCTCGTCCACCGGCCCGGCGACGACGCACCGGTCCGGCGAGTTGATCGCCGCCAGCTCCAGCCGCCCGGACAACAGCGGCAGCACCTGCGACTCGGACATCGCCACCGCGAGCATCGCCCCGGGAGGCATGCGGTGCATCAGCTCGCCGCGAGCCACCGCCAGCTTCAGCGCGTCCTCCAGCGGCAGTGCGCCGGCCACACAGGCGGCGGCGTACTCGCCGAAGCTGTGCCCCAGCACGGCGTGGGGCTTCAGGCCCCAGTCCATCCACATCCGCGCCAGCGAGTACTCCACGGAGAACAGCGCGGGCAGGGCCACGCGCGTGTCCGCGAGCAGCGCCGCCGTCTCCGCGTCCTGCTGTCCCGGAGCGGCCTGGAGCAGCGCACGCACGCGGGCCCGCAGCGACTCTTCCAGCAGCGCGAGGCACGCGTCCACGTGCGCGCGGAAGGCGGGCTCTGCCGAATACAGCTCGCGGCCCATGCCCACCTGTTGGGCGCCCTGGCCCGGGAAGACGAGGGCGACGCGACGCCGTCGCGCCGCCTCGTCCTTCACCTTCACCGCCGTGTACGGCTTGCGGAGCTGCTTCACCAGGTCCGCCGCGTCCGTCGCGACGACGGCCCGGCGGTGCTCGAAGACCTTGCGGCCCACGGCGTGCGTGAAGGCCACGTCGGCAATCGACAGGTCCGCGGCGCTGGCCTCCGCATGGGTGGCGAGCTGCTTCGACGCCGCCTCCAGCGCCTCGGGAGTGCGCGCCGACAGCGTGACGACGTGGTGGGTCCGCGTGGTGGAGCCGCTCTGGGACATGGGGGATTCCTCGAGCACTGCGTGGGCGTTGGTACCGCCAATGCCGAAGGAGCTGACGGCCGCGCGTCGCGGCGCCTCGCCCCTCGGCCACGACCTCAGGGATGTGTTGACGAAGAAGGGACCGGAATCGAAATCGATCTGCGGATTGGGGCGCTCGAAGTTGAGGCTTGGAGGCACCTCTCCGTGGTGCAGCGAGAGCGCGACCTTCATGAGGCCCGCGAGGCCGGCCACCGTGTCCATGTGGCCCACGTTGGTCTTCAGCGAGGCCAGCGGAATGGTGCCGCGGCGGTCCGCCCCCAGCCCGTACGCACGCTGGAGCGCGGCCACTTCAATCGGGTCCCCGAGCGGAGTCGCGGTGCCGTGCGTCTCCACGTAGCCGATGTCCTTCGGCTCCACGCCGGCCCGCGCCATCGCCTGGGTGATGACGGCGGACTGGCCCTGCACGCTGGGCGCGGTGAAGCCGGACTTGTGGCGGCCGTCGTTGTTGGTCGCCGTGGCGCGGATGACGGCGTAGATGGCGTCGCCGTCGCGCTCCGCATCCTCCAGTCGCTTCAGGACCACAGAGGCCACGCCGTTACCGGAGATGGTGCCTTGCGCCTTCTCGTCGAACGCGCGGCAGTGCCCGTCCGGGGAGAAGATCATCCCCTCCTGGTACACGTAGCCCGTGCGCTGCGGCACGGTGATGCGCGTCGCGCCCGCGAGCGCCACGTCGGACAGCCCCGCCAGCAGGTTCTGGCAGGCATGGTGCACGGCCACGAGGCCAGTGGAGCACGCGGTGTAGACGAGCGTGCTCTCACCGGTGAGTCCCAGCTTGAAGGACGTCTTCGTGGCCAGGCTCTCGTGCGTCGCGGTGCCGTACAGCTCGAAGATGGCGGCACCGTCCAGCGGCACCGTCGCGCGCACCGCGTCCGTGTAGCCGGAGTCCGTGGCGCCCGCGTAGAGCGAGATGGCCCCCGGGAAACGCTCCGGGTCGATGCCCGCGTCTTCCAGCGCGCCCCACGCGCACTGCAGGAAGAGGCGCTGCTGCGGGTCCATCCACTGCGCCTCGCGCAGGGACATGTCGAAGAAGGCGTGGTCGAACCGGTCCACGTCGTCCAGCACGCCGGCCGCGGGGACGAAGTTCGGGTGCTGCCACAGCTCCATGCCGTCGGGCAGGCCCGGCATGTGCTCCAGCTCGTCGGCGGAGAACCGGGAGATGGACTCGACGCCCTCGCGCAGGTTGCGCCAGAACTCCTGCACGGACGCGGCGCCGGGGAAGCGGCCCGCCATGCCGATGATGGCAATGGAGCCCGAGCCCTTCTCGGACGGACGGGTGTCACGCGGACGGTGGCCGGGCGCGGGCTCCTGGGTGGCCGTGCCCGCGGCCTCGCGCTCCATGCGGGCGGCGAGGTCATGGACGGTGGGGTGCTCGAAGAGCCACACCACGGGCAGCTCGCGCTTCAGCTCTTCGCGCAGGCGCGCGGCGATGCGGACCACGGACAGCGACGTGCCGCCCAGCTCCTCGAAGAGGTGGTCGTGCACGCCGACGCGGTCGGCGCCCAGCTCCCGCGCGTAGAGCGCGGCGATCTGCTGCTCCAGCGGATTGGCGGGCTCCACGAAGCGGCCCAGGCGGCCGGTGGACGCGGCGTCCGGCGCGGGCAGCGCCTTGCGGTCCACCTTGCCGCTGGGGTTGAGCGGCAGCACGGGCAGCGTCACGAAGATGGACGGCACCATGTACTCGGGCAGCTGCTGGCGCAGCTCCGTGCGGAGCGTGGCCGCGTCCAGCGACTGGCCCTCGCGGGGCATGGCGTACGCCACCAGCCGCTTGTCGCCGGACACGTCCTCGCGGACCACCACGGCGGCCTCGTACACGGCGGGGAGGGCGCGCAGGGCGGCCTCCACCTCGGACAGCTCGATGCGGAAGCCCCGCACCTTCACCTGGTGGTCGATGCGGCCGAGGAATTCCAGCAGCCCGTCGGGACGCCAGCGGACGAGGTCGCCCGTGCGGTAGAGGCGCTCGCCGGGCGCGGTGGAGAACGGGTCTGGGATGAAGCGCTCGGCGGAGAGGTCCGGGCGCGAGACGTAGCCCTGGGCCAGGCCGTCGCCGCCAAGGAGCAGCTCACCCGCCACGCCCACGGGCACCGGCTGCTGCCGCGCGTCCACCACGTACACGCGCGTGTTCGCGAGCGGCCTGCCGATGGAGACGGACGTACCCACCTGCTCGGGCCGCTCCAGCGTGAAGCTGGTGGCGATGACGGAGACCTCGGTGGGGCCGTAGCCATTGGTGACGGGATTGCCCACCACCTCCAGCGCACTACGAGCGTGCGTCACGGAGAGCACGTCTCCGCCCGAGTGGATGGCCTTCAGCCGGCGGAGGATGTCCGGCCGGTGCTCCGCGAGCTGGGAGAACAGGCCCGCGGACATGTGCATGAAGGTGACGCCGTGGCGCTCCACCACTTGGCCCAGCGTGTCCAGGTCACTGGGCAAGGCCTTCGCGGGGAAGATGACGAGCGGGTTGCCGTGCAGCAGCGGAATCCACATCTCCATGACGGAGCCGTCGAAGGAGATGGGCGCCAGGAGGAGGCCCGTGTCCCCCCGCCGGCCGAAGCCGAGGTAGGGCTCACTGTGGACGAGGCGCAGGACGCCCCGGTGCGGCACGGCCACGCCCTTCGGCCGGCCCGTGCTGCCCGACGTGAAGATGACGTAGGCGACGTGGCCCGGCTTGATGTCCAACGGGAGCGGCGTGGCCGGCTGCGACTCCAGCGACAGCTCGTCGGCGAAGAGGCAGGGCAGCGACTCATCCGACAGGTGGAGCTGCGCGCGCAGGGTGCGCGAGGTGAGCAGCAGCCGGGGCCGCGCGTCCTCCACCATGAAGCCGAGCCGCTGCGCCGGGTACGCGGGGTCCAACGGGACGTATGCGCCGCCCGCCTTGAGGATGGCCAGCAGCGAGACCATGAGCTCGAGGCCGCGCTCCAGGCTCACGGCGACGCGCGAGTCCGGGCCCACGCCGTGCGAGCGCAGCAGGTGCGCCAGCTGGTTGGCCCTGGCTTCGAATTGCCCGTAGGTGAGGCGCTGGTCGCCGTACTCCAGGGCGATGGCGTCCGGGCGCAGCGCGGCCTGGCGCGCGAAGGCCTCGGGGATGGTGATGGCGGGGTACGGACGGGTGGTGTCGTTCCAGGCGACGACGACCTGCTGGCGCTCCTCGGGCGTGAGGAGCGGCAGGGTGGCCAGCGGCCGGTCCGGCGTGGAGACGGCGGCCTCCAGCAGCGTGCGCAGGTGGCCGGCGAGGCGGGCCACCGTGGAGGTCTCGAACAGGTCGGTGCTGTACTCGATGACGCCGCGCAGTCCGTCGGGTGACTCGGCGAGCATGAGGCCCAGGTCGAACCGGGCGGTGGCGTTGTCCACCTCCAGCGGGCGCATCGTGAGGCCCGGCACCCGAAGCTCTTCGGTGGGCGCGTTCTGCAGGGCGAAGATGACCTGCACCAGCGGGTTGCGACTCATGTCACGCGGGACGTTCAGCTCCTCGACGAGCTTCTCGAAGGGCAGGTCCTGGTGCTCGAAGGCGGCCAGGGTGGTGTCCCGCACCTGGCCGAGCAGCGCGCGGAACGAGTCCTCCGGACGCACGCGGCCGCGGAGCACCAGCGTGTTGACGAAGAAGCCGACCAGCCCCTCCAGCTCGCCCTGGCGGCGACCGGCGATGGGCGAGCCGACGAGCAGCTCCTCCTGCCGGCTGTAGCGCGACAGCAGCACCTGCCACGCGGCGAGCAGCGCCATGAAGGGCGTGGTGCGCTCCTGACGCGCGAGGGTAAGCAGGCGGACCACCAGCTCGCGGGGGAGGTGCACGGGCAGCAGCGCGCCGCGCGGGGTGCGCACGGCGGGGCGGACCTTGTCCGTGGGCAGCTCCAGGACTTGAGGCGCCCCGACGAGCTGCTCCTTCCACCACGCGACTTCACGCGCGAGCACGTCGCCCTGGAGCCACCCACGCTGCCACGCGGCGAAGTCCGCGTACTGCACGGGCAGCGACGGCAGCATGGGCGCCTTGCCGGAGGCGAAGGCCTCGTAGCCCGCGGCCACCTCGCGAATCATGACTGCGATGGACCACCCGTCCGAGACGATGTGGTGCATGACGAGCAGCAGGACGTGGTGCTCCGCGTCCAGTCGCAACAGCCGCGTGCGCAGCAGCGGACCCGCGCCCAGGTCGAAGGGCTGGCTGGCCTCCTCGGTGGAGAGCCGCAGGGCCTCGGCCTCGCGCGACTCCGCGGGAGTGGCTTCCAGGCTGGTGACGGGCAGCGTCCAGGCGGCGTGCGGGTGGAGGACCTGGACGGGCTGACCCTCCTTCATCGCGAACGTCGCGCGGAGGGCCTCGTGGCGGCCGACGAGGTGCTCCAGCGCGCGGCGCAGCGCCTCGGAGTCGAGCGTGCCATCCAGCCGGAGCGCGCCCACCATGTTGTAGTTGGTGCTCCCGGGCTGGAGTTGGTCGAGCACCCAGAGGCGCTGCTGGGAGAAGGACAGCGGCAGCTCTCCGTCGCGCGGGACGGGCCGCAGCGGCGGCGTCTTCGGCTCCTCGGTGCGGACGAGGAACTGCTCCTCCACGAACTCCGTGACGCGGGCCACGGTGGGAGCGCCGAAGAGGGCGCGCAGGGGCAGCTCCACCTGGAAGGTGGAGCGGAGGCGGGAGATGAGCTGCGTCGCCAGGAGCGAGTGGCCGCCCAGGGCGAAGAAGTCATCGTGCAGGCCCACGCGCTCCACGCGCAGCAGCTCGCGGAAGAGGCTGGCGACGCGCTGCTGGAACGGCGTGAGGCGCTCGGGGACGGCGGGGGCGGACGCGGCGGCCGGAGCGGTGTCCGGCGCCGGCAGGGCCTTGCGGTCCAGCTTGCCGTTGGGCGTGAGGGGCAGAGCGGTGAGCGCGACGAAGGCGGACGGCACCAGGTGCGCGGGCAGCCGCTCCGAGAGGAAGGACTTCAGCGTGGCCGCGTCCGGAGCGGGCGCGCCCGTGACGTAGGCCACGAGCCGCTTGTCACCGGGCACGTCCTCGCGCACCAGCACCAGCGCCTCGCGCACGGAGGGGTGGGCCTTGAGGGCGGACTCCACCTCGCCCGGCTCGATTCGGAAGCCGCGGATCTTCACCTGCGCGTCCAAGCGGCCGGCGAAGTCGAGCGTCCCATCCGCCAGCCAGCGCGCGCGGTCGCCCGTGCGGTACAGCCGCGCTCCCGGCGTGGTGCTGAACGGGTCTGGAATGAAGCGCTCGGCCGTGAGGGCGGGGTGGCCCGGGTAGCCACGGCCCACGCCCTCGCCGCCGATGAACAGCTCGCCGATTACACCGGTGGGCACTGGCTCGCCGTTCCTGTCGAGCACGTACACGCGTGAGCGTGCGAGGGGCCGGCCAATGGGGACCGACACGGCCTCCGCCGCGAGCCCCGCTGCGGAGAAAGTGGTGGCGGCGACGGTGGCCTCGGTTGGGCCGTAGAAGTTCAGCACCCGGCCCCGGAAGCCCGCGCCCACCACGGCGCGCACGGCGCGTGGGTCTCCCGCGTCACCGCCGAAGAGGACGGTGCGCAGCGGGTTGAAGGCACCAGGCTGCTCCCGGGCCACCTCGTTGAAGAGGGCCGAGGTGAGGAGGACGGTGGTGGCGCCCACCTCGCGCAGCTTCTTCGCGAGCTGCGGCGGAGACAGCGTGACGTCGCGCGGGATGATGGACAGCCGCGCCCCGTTGAGCAGCGCACCCCAGATCTCGAACGTCGCCGCATCGAACGACGGCGTGGCCACCTGGGCGATGCAGTCCTCCGGCGTCAGGCGGATGTAGTTCGTGTCCCGGACAAGGTTGACGACGGAGGCCTGCTCCACGCCCGCGCCCTTCGGCGTGCCGGTGGAGCCCGAGGTGTAGAGGACGTACGCGAGCTGTCCCGGAAGGACGGACACGCCCGACAGCGCATTCGAGGGCTGACGGGAGATGATCGGCCACTCCGAATCCAGGCACACCGTGGGCCGCCCGTGCTCGGGCAGCGACGCCAGTGCCGACTGCTGAGCCACCACCGCGGCGGCGCCGGAGTCCTGGAGCATGAAGGCCAGGCGCTGGCGGGGATACGCGGGGTCCAACGGCACGTAGCAGCCGCCGGCCTTGAGGATGCCCAGCATGCCCACGAGCAGCTCGAGCCCGCGCTCCACGCACAGGGCCACGCGCGCCTCGGGCTTCAGCCCCAGTGACAGCAGGTGCCGCGCGAGCTGATTCGCGCGTGCGTCCAATTCCCCGTACGTAAGGGTGCGGCCCTCGTGCTCCACGGCCACCGCACCAGGGGCGCGACGGGCGTGGGACTCGACGAGGGACGGAATGGACTCCGGCGCGGATGCGGCGGACGGCGTCTCGTTCCAGGCGACCAGCACCTGGTGGCGCTCGGCCTCGTCCATCAGCGGCAGGCGGCTGACGCGCACCTTGGCGTCGCGGACCACGGCCTCCAGCAGGACGCGGAAGTGCCGGGCCAGCCGCTCGGCGGTGGCCTCGGAGAAGAGGTCCAGGCTGTACTCCAGCGCGCCCTCCAGGGCTCCGCCGCGCTCCATGAGCGAGAGGCTCAGGTCGAAGCGCGCGGTGTCCGTGACGCTCCGCATGAGGTCCACCTGCACGCCCGGCAGCGACGGCGGCTGCATGGGGGCGTTCTGCAGGGCGAACATCACGTTGAAGAGCGGCGCACGGCCCTCGGTGCGCTCACCGCCGAGCGCCTCCACCAGCCGGTCGAAGGGCACGTCTTGGTGGACGTACGCGGCCAGCGCGGACTCGCGGACGCGATCCACCAGCTCCGCGAAGGTCGGGTCGCCGTCCAGGCGCGTGCGCAGCACCAGCGTGTTGACGAAGAAGCCGATGAGCGGCTCCAGCTCGGACCGGGTGCGGTGGGCGATGGGGCTGCCCACGGCGAAGTCGTCCTGGCCGGAGTAGCGCGCCAGCAGCGTCTCGTAGGCGGCCAGCATCACCATGAAGAGGGTGGCGCCCTGCTCGCGGGCCACCTTCTCCAGCGCGTGGATGAGCTCCTCCGGCAGGGTGAAGAAGTGGCTGGCGCCGCGCAGCGTCCGCGTCGCCGGCCGGCCCGACTCGGCGGGCAGCTCCAGCGTGGGGACGCCCTGGAGGCGCGACTTCAAGGCGTCGAGCTGCGCCTGGATGCCCTCGGACTGAACCCAGCGCCGCTGCCACGTGGCGAAGTCCGCGTACTGCACCGGCAGCGCGGACAGTGGGGAGGGCTGGCCCTCCTGAAGGGCCGAGTACACGGCGGCGACTTCGCGCACCAGCACGCCCATGGACCAGCCGTCCGAGACGATGTGGTGCATGCACAGCAGGAGCACGTGCTCCGCGTCACCCATGCGCACCAGCACCGTGCGCAGGAGCGGCCCCGTGGAAAGGTCGAACGGGTGGTGGGCCTCCTCGGCCATGCGCTTGCTCAGGGCAGCGTCGCGCGTGGACGCGTCCAGGGCGCGCAGGTCCTCCACCGGCAGGGACCACCGCGCGGGCGCGGGGTTGATGACCTGCACGGGCTGGTCGTCACGCGTGGCGAACGTGGTGCGCAGCACCTCGTGACGGCGGACCACTTCCGCGAAGGTGCTCCGCAGCACCTCCACGTCCAGCGCGCCGGTCAGCCGCAGGGCGACCGGGACGTTGTAGACGGCCTGGCCCGGCTGGAGCTGCTCCAGGAACCAGAGGCGCTGCTGCGCGAACGAAAGCGGCAGTGCGGCGTCACGCGGCACGGGCAGCAGCGGCGGCATCTCCGTGCGGGACGCGTGCAGGAGGAGCGCCTCGATGCGCTCCGCGAGCTGCGCCAGCGTGGGTGCCTCGAACAGGGTGCGCAGGGGCAATTCCACGCCGAACTGCGCGCGGACCCGAGTCACCAACTGCGTGGCCAGCAGCGAGTGGCCGCCCAGCTCGAAGAAGTCGTCGTGCGGGCCCACGCGCTCCACGCGGAGCACCTCGCGGTACAGGGCCGCGAGCTGCTGCTGGAGAAGGGGCAGGGCGCTCTCGTCCGTGGCCTCGGAGTCCGCGGGCGACAGGTCCGGCGCGGGCAGGGCGCGGCGGTCCACCTTGCCGTTGGGCGACAGCGGCAGCGACGCCAGCGCGACGAACGCGGAGGGCACCATGTACTCCGGCAGGTGCCGACGCAGGTGCTCGCGCAGCGCGCCGGTGTCCGCGTCCGCGGGCGTCACGTACGCGACGAGCCGCTTGTCACCGGGCACGTCCTCGCGCACCACGGCGGTGGCCTCGGCCACGGCGGAGTGCAGGCGCAGCGCGGCCTCGACTTCGCCCAACTCGATGCGGAAGCCACGCACCTTCACCTGGAAGTCCACGCGGCCCAGGAACTGGAGCGTCCCATCCGCGAGCCACCGCACCCGGTCTCCGGAGCGGTACAGGCGCGCGCCCGGAGTCGTCGAGAACGGATTCGGCACGAAGCGCTCGGCGGTGAGCGCGGAGTGGCCCAGGTAGCCCCGGGCCAGGCCGTCGCCGCCGATGAACAGCTCACCCGGCACGCCCACGGGCGCGGGGCGCAGCGCCTCGTCCAGGACGTACGCCCGCGTGTTGGCGATGGGCCGGCCAATGGACACGGAGTCACCGACGGCATCACCGGGCGACAGCCGATGCGTCGCGGTGAAGGTGGTGCTCTCGGTGGGGCCGTAGCCGTTGATGATGGACTGTCCCCGCGCCAGCCGCTCGCGCACGCGCGGCACCGGCAGCACGTCGCCACCAGCCAGGAGCTGCGGCACCCGCGCCAGCGCCTCCGGCTGGTGCTGCTGCATCTGGTCGAACAGGGCCGCGGTCAGCCACAGCACGGAGACTCCATGGCGGACGAGCGCCTGTCCCAGCTCCGCCAGGTCCGGAGTCCCCTGCGGGTAGAGCACCAGCCGCGCGCCGTGTAGCAGCGCGCCCCACAGCTCCAGGGTGGACGCGTCGAAGGCCAGCGGCGCGAGCTGGAGCACCACCTCGGCGGGCCCCAGGTTCACGAAGCGCGAGCCGATGAGCAGGCGCACCACGCCGCGGTGAGGAATGGCGACGCCCTTGGGTGTACCCGTCGAGCCGGAAGTGTACGTGACGTATGCGAGGTGCTCCGGGCCCACGGTGACGTCCACCGGGTGCGCGGGCTGGCGGGCAATCCGCTCCCATTCGGAGTCCAGGGACACGAGGGGCTGTGAGCCCGCGGGCAGCTCGTCCTCCAGCGACTGCTGGGTGAGCACCGCGGCGACGCCCGAGTCCTCGAACATGAACGCCAGGCGCTGCGACGGATACGACGGGTCGAGCGGCACGTAGGCGCCGCCGACCTTGAGGATGCCCAGCACGCCCACCACCAGCTCCAGGCTCCGGTGCAGGCAGACGCCCACGCGCGACTCGGCGCCAATGCCGAGCGAGCGAAGGTGATGCGCGAGCTGGTTCGAGCGCGCGTCCAGCTCGGCGTAGGTGAGGGTGCGGCCCTCGTGCTCCACGGCCACGGCCCCGGGAGTGCGCCGGGCCTGCTCGGTGAAGAGGGCGTGAATCGTGGCATCGGCCGGGTACTCGGCGCGGGTGTCGTTCCAGGCCACGAGGACCTGGTGCCGCTCGCGCTCGTCCATGAGCGGCAGCTCGCTGAGGCGCTGCTCGGAAGCTCCCCGGGCCACGGCCTCCAGAAGCACGCGGAGGTGGTCCACCATGCGCCGGGCGGTATCCGGCGTGAAGAGGTCCAGGCTGTACTCGAGCTGGCCCTCCAGCACGCCCCCGCGCTCCGTCATCGCGAGCGTCAGGTCATACCGGGACGTCTCCGTGGCGAGCGGAAGCACGCGCACGTCGAGGCCCGGCAGCGCGGGCGCCTCCAGCGGCGTGTTGAGGAGGACGAAGAGCGTCTGGAACAGCGGCGTGCGGGACAGGTCCCGCTCCCCGCCGAGCGCCTCCACGAGGCGGTCGAAGGGGACGTCCTGATGGGCGAAGGCGCCCAGGGTCTCTTCGCGCACGCGGCCGACGAGGCTCGCGAAGGTCGGATCCCCGTCGAGCTTGCAGCGCAGCGCCACCGGGTTGACGAAGAAGCCGATGAGGTCTTCCAGCTCGGGCCGCTCACGGTGGCCCACCGAGGTGCCGACGCAGAAGTCCCGCTGGCCCGAGTAGTGCGCCAGCAGCGCCTGCCACCCGGCCATCAGCACCATGAACAGCGTGGCGTTCTGCGTCCGACCCACGCTCTCCAGTCCGGCAATCAGCCCCGCCGGGAGGCTGAAGAAGTGCGTGCCTCCGCGAAGGCTCCGCGAGGCGGGCCGCGCCTGGTCCGTGGGCAGCTCCAGCACCGGAGCGTCCTGGAGGTGGGCCCGCCACCACTCCAACTGCGGCGCCAGCGCGTCGCCCTCCAGCGAGCGCCGCTCCCACGCCGCGTAGTCCGCGTACTGCACCGGCAGCGAGGGCAGCACCGCCTCGCGGTCCTGCGCCAGGGCCCCGTACAGCGCGGCCACTTCACGCACCAGCACGCCCATGGACCAGCCGTCCGACACGAGGTGGTGCATGCACAGCACCAGCACGTGCTCCTCTGCGCCGGAGTGCAGCAGCACCGTGCGCAGCAGCGGGCCGTGCTCCAGGTCGAAGGCGCGGTGCGCCTCCTCGCTCATGCGCCGCTGCACGGCGGCCTCGCGCGCGGCGGGCTCCAGCGCGCTCAGGTCCTCCACCGGCAGGGTCCACTCGGCCGGAGCCGCATGAATGACCTGCACGGGCCGGCTGTCACGCGTGGCGAAGGTGGTGCGCAGCGCCTCGTGGCGGCGGACCACTTCCGCGAAGGTGCGGCGCAGCACGTCCACCTTCAGGGGCCCGCGCAGGCTGAGCGCGGCCGGCATGTGGAAGGCGGCCTGTCCCGGCTGGAGCTGCTCCATGAACCAGAGCCGCTGCTGCGCGTAGGAGACCTCCAGCGCATCGCCGGACGAGCGGGACACCCGCTCCAGGGGCGGCAGCGCGACCCCGGGCTTCGCCGCGTCGATGCGCGCCGCGAGGCGGGCCACGGTGGGGGCCTCGAAGAACGCGCGGAGGGGCAACTCCACGCCGAGCTGCGCGCGCAGTCGCGTCACCACCTGGGTGGCCAGCAGCGAGTGCCCACCGAGGACGAAGAAGTCGTCGTGCGGGCCCACGCGCTCCACGCGGAGGACCTCGCGGAACAGCGCGGCCAGCTGCTGCTCCCGAGGCGAACGGGGCTCGGCGAAGTCCGTCGAAGCACCCGAGGCGACCGGCGCCGGCAGGGCCTTGCGGTCCACCTTGCCGTGGGACGACAGGGGCAGGGCCGCGAGCGGCACGAAGGCCGACGGCACCATGTACTCGGGCAGGCGCTCGCGCAGCGACTCGCGCAGGCTCGTGAGGTCCGCGTCCGCGGGCACGACGTAGGCCACGAGGCGCTTGTCGCCGGGCACGTCCTCGCGGACGACGACCGCGGCCTCGCTGATGTTGGTGTGCGCGCGCACAGCGGCTTCGATTTCGCCCAGCTCGATGCGGTAGCCGCGCACCTTCACCTGCGAGTCCATGCGGCCGAGGAACTCCAGCGTGCCGTCCGGAAGCCAGCGCACGCGGTCTCCCGAGCGGTACAGCCGCGTGCCAGGAATGGAGCAGAACGGGTGGGGCAGGAAGCGCTCGGCGGTGAGCGCGGGGCGGCCCAGGTAGCCCCGGGCCAGACCGTCACCGCTGATGAACAGCTCGCCGGGCACGCCCACGGGCACGGGGCGCAGCGCCTCGTCGAGCACGTAGACCTGCGTGTTGGCGATGGGCCGGCCGATGGAGACGGAACCGACCACGGCGTCGCCCGGCGACAGCCGGTGGACGGTGGTGATGGTGGTGCTCTCGGTGGGGCCGTAGGCGTTGACGAGCGTGCCTCCCGCCGCCAGTCGCTCCCGCGCACGGGGCACGGGCATCACATCGCCACCCGTGAGGACCTGCGTCACCCGGGCCAGGGCCTCAGGCTGGTGCTGCTGCATCAGGTCGAAGAGGGCCGTGGAACTGACGACGGTCGTCACCTCATGCCGGGTGATGAGCCGCGCCAGTTCCGCCACGTCGGGCGTGTGGGGCGGGGCGAGGATCAGCCGCGCGCCGTGCAGCAGCGCGCCCCAGACTTCCAGCGTGGACGGGTCGAACGTCAGCGGGGAGACCTGGAGGACGACCTCCTCCGGTCCGAAGCGAATGAAGTCCGTGCCGAACAGCAGGCGCAGCACACCCCGGTGAGGCACGCCGACGCCCTTGGGCATGCCCGTCGAGCCGGAGGTGTACGTGACGTACGCGAGGCTGTCCGAGAGCGCCGGGGCCACCACGTCATGCGCGGAGTGCCGCGCCACGAGCGCCCATTCGAAGTCCAGGCACACGATGGGCCGCGAGCCCGAGGGCAGTACGGGCACCAGCGACTGCTGCGTGAGGATCGCGGAGAGACCCGAGTCCTCGCAGATGAAGGCGAGGCGCTGCGCCGGGTACGCCGGGTCGAGCGGCACGTAGCAGCCGCCCGCCTTGAGGATGCCCAGCACGCCCACCATCAGCTCCAGGCTCCGGGTGGCGCATACGCCGATGCGCGGCTCCGTCCCCAGGTCCATGGACAGCAGGTGCCGCGCGAGCTGGTTCGAGCGCGCGTCCAGCTCGGCGTAGGTGAGGGTGCTGTCCCCGAAGCACACGGCCACGGCGTCGGGAGTGCGCCGGGCCTGCTCGGTGAAGCGCTGGTGCACGGTGGCGTCGGACGGGAAGTCCGTGCGCGTGTCGTTCCAGGCGACGAGGACCTGCTGGCGCTCGGCCTCGCCCATCAGTGGCAGCTCGCTGAGCCGCCGCTGCGCGTCCTCCGCGATGCCCCGGAGCAGGCGCTGGAAGTGCTCCGCCATGCGCCGCGCGGTGTCCGCCGTGAAGAGGTCCAGGCTGTATTCGAGCTGGCCTTCCAGGGCTCCGTCGCGCTCCATGAGCGACAGCGTCATGTCGAACTTGGACGTCTCCGTGGCGCTCGGCAGCAGCTCCACCCGCATGCCCGGCAGCGACGGAGGCTGGATGGGCGCGTTCTGGAGCACGAAGAGGGACTGGAAGAGCGCGGTGCGAGAGAGGTCCCGCTCGCCGCCCAGCGCCTCCACGAGACGGTCGAAGGGCACGTCCTGGTGGGCGAAGGCGCCCAGGGACTCCTCGCGCACGCGGGCCAGCAGCCCCGTGAAGGTCGGGTCACCGGCGAGGTTGCAGCGCAGCGCCAGCGTGTTGACGAAGAAGCCGATGAGCCCTTCCAGCTCCGGCCGCGTGCGGTGCGCCACGGGCGTGCCCACGCAGAAGTCCGTCTGTCCCGAGTAGCGCGCCAGCAGCGTCTGCCACCCGGCCATCAGCACCATGAACAACGTGGCGCCGTGGCCCTGGCCCACCTTGTCGAGCGACGTCACCAGCGACGGAGGCACGGTGAAGAAGTGCGTCGCACCGCGCAGGGAGCGCACGGCCGGGCGCACGGAGTCGGTCGGCAGCTCCAGCGCCGGCACGTTGCGCACGCGCGAGCGCCACCACTCCAGCTGCGTCGCGAGCGCCTCGCCCTCCAGCACCCGGCGCTGCCAGGCGGCGTAGTCGGCGTACTGCACGGGCAGGCCAGGCAGCACCGCCTCGCGGCCCTGCGCCAGCGCCTCGTACAGCGCGGCCACTTCGCGCACCAGCACACCCATGGACCAGCCATCCGAGACGATGTGGTGCATGTTCAGCACCAGCACGTGCTCGTCCGGCCCCGAGCGCAGCAGCACCGTGTGCAGCAGCGGGCCGTGCTCCAGGTCGAAGGCACGGTGAGCCTCGTCGCGCAGGCGCCGCTGTACGGTGGCGTCGCGCACGGAGGGCTCCAGCGCGCTCAGGTCCTCCACGGGCAGGGGCCACTCGGCCGGAGCCGCATGGATGCGCTGCATGGGCTGACCGTCGCGGGAGACGAAGGTGGTGCGCAGCGCCTCGTGGCGGCGGACCACTTCCGCGAAGGTGCGGCGCAGCACGTCCACCTTCAGCGCGCCCGACAGCCGCAGGGCCACGGGGATGTTGTACGCGGCCTGTCCCGGCTGGAGCTGCTCCAGGAACCACAGTCGCTGCTGCGCGAAGGACACAGCCTGGGTGTCCTCGGAACCGGACGCGCGCGGCAGCCGCTCCAGGGGCGGTGCCTCGGCGGAGACGCGGGACGACGAGCCCTGCATCGCCTGGACGCGCTCGGCGAGGCGGGCCACGGTGGGGGCCTCGAAGACGGAGCGCAGGGACAGCTCCACCTTGAGCTGCGCGCGCAGCCGCGTCACCACCTGCGTGGCCAGCAGCGAGTGACCACCCAGGGCGAAGAAGTCGTCATTCGCGCCCACGCGCGTCTGGCCGAGGACCTCGGTGAAGATGCGGGCCACGGCCTCCTCGGCGGGCGTCCGCGGGGCGACGTACTCGTCCTCGATGACGAGCCGGTCCGCCTCGGGCGCGGGCAGCGCGCCACGGTTCACCTTGCCGCTGGGAGTCAGCGGCAGGGACGGCAGCACCACGAACGCGGAGGGCACCATGTGCGGCGGCAGCTTCTCCACCAGTGCCTGGCGGATGCGCGCCACCTCGCGGGCGCTCCGGGCCCCGCGCAGCGGGTCGTTCGTCAGCCGCTCCAGCGCCCCGGCCTGCTCCCGAGCCTCCGGCATCAGGTCCACCGCCGCGCCTTCACCCGGACGCGCGAACACCACGTCCACCGAGCCGTCCGCGTACGCGGACGCCCAGCTCACCCGCACCTCGTACCCGAGCGCCCCTCCGAGCGCGTACAGGTCCTCCGGCTCCACGCCGCGAGGACCCGGCCAGTCCCGGAGCACCTCACGCAGCGCGGCCACCGTGGGCGGCCGGCCGGAGCCCGTCAGCAGGTCGACGAGGCGCGCATCATCCAGCACGCGCGCGTTCGGCAGCCGCCGCGCGGCGAGCATCGCGGGCTTCGACTCCAGCCGCTCGCGCAGCGCTTCCAGCGTGAGGCCGCTGCCATCCACCCACTCGGGCTGGACGGACGTGCTCGCGGCGTCACCCACGTGGAGGATGACCTCGTAGCGGAAGCGGCTCAGCTCGTTGTCATAGCGGGCGTGCTTGGGCAGCACCTCCACGCGGGAGATGCCCGGAATCTGCTGGACAAGCGCGGTGAAGAACGAAGGGGAGACGACCAGCTCCTCCTCGGCCAGCACGTCGCGCTGCACGCGGTACAGGAGCTGCGCGGAGGACAGGTTCGACGGCGCGCGGTGCAGGCGGATGGACGCGCGGAAGGCGTTCAGCAGCGCCAGGTTGCGCACGTCGCCCAGGAAGATGCGGCCGCCAGGGCGCACCGCCTTCACGGCGCCGCGAATCACCTGGAGCAGGTAGTCCCCGCTGGGGAAGTACTGGAGCACCGAGTTGCAGATGACGGTGTCGAACGAGCCCGGTTCGATGCCGGTGAGGTCATCGACCGAGCGGTGCAGCAGCTTCACGGAGGCGAGCGACTCGCCCAGGCGCTCACGCTGGCGCTCGATGCGGTCCAGCGCCGGCTTCGCGAAGTCGATGCCCCAGTACGCCTCGCAGCGCGGGGCCAGCCGGTACAGGAGCAGGCCGGTGCCGCACCCCAGCTCCAGGATGCGCCGGGGCTTCAGCGCGAGAATCTGCCGCACGGTGGTGTCCACCCACTCGCGCATCTGCGCGGCCGGCAGCGCGTCGCCTGTGTAGCTGTCGTTCCAGCCGGAGATGTCGAACGTCGCGTCTTCGCTGCGCGAGCCCTCCGTGTACGTCTCGTCGTAGACGGCCTTCCACTGCGACGTCTGGTCCACCGGACCCGCGTCCTTCAGGTCCCCGAGCACCAGGTACGCCGCCAGCCGCTTGTCGCCGGGCGAGTCCTCGCGCGCCATCACCACCGCCTCGCGCACGGACGGATGAGTGGTGAGCGTGGACTCGATTTCCCCCAGCTCGATGCGGAAGCCGCGGATCTTCACCTGGTTGTCGATGCGGCCCAGGTACTCCAGGTCGCCCGACGGCAGGCGCCGCGCCAGGTCGCCCGCGCGGTACAGCTTGCGTCCGGGCACCGGCCCGAAGCGGTCCTCCACGAAGCGCGCGGCGGTCAGCTCCGGGCGGCGCAGGTAACCGCGCGCCACGCCGTATCCGCCGACATGAATCTCTCCGGGCACGCCCACCGGCACCGGCTGGCCGGACGGGTCCAGCAGATAGATCTGCAGGTCCGGAATGGGGCAGCCGATGACGCTGGACCACGGGCGGTCCAGGTCCGCCATCCGCACCGGTCGGTATGTTACGTGGACCGTCGTTTCCGTGATGCCGTACATGTTGACGAGCGTCGGGCGCTCGTCGCCGTGCCGCTCGAACCACGGGCGCAGCGCGGCCAGGTCCAGCGCCTCGCCGCCGAAGATGACGTAGCGCAGGGCCAGGGCCGGCACCTCGCCCATCGCGGCGGCCTGCTGCTCGGCATGGATGAGCTGGCGGAAGGCGGTGGGCGTCTGGTTGAGGACGGTGACGGCCTCATCGGCCAGCAGCTTGTGGAAGGCCTCGGGCGAGCGGCTCACCCAGTAGGGCACCACCACCAACCGGCCACCGTAGAGCAGCGCGCCCCACAGCTCCCAGACGGAGAAATCGAACGCGTACGAGTGGAACAGGGTCCACACGTCCTGCGGCCCGAAGCTGAACCAATGGTCCGAGGCCGTGAAGAGGCGCACCACGTTGTCGTGCTGCACCATGCAGCCCTTGGGGCGGCCGGTGGAGCCCGAGGTGTAGATGACGTAGGCCAGGTCCGTCGGCGCGTTGCACCGGGGCGGACGGGGGGCGCTGGTGCCGGTCTCGAACACCGCGTCGATGCGCACCACGGCGGCGTCACCGGACGCGGGCACGCGGTCCTCCAGCGAGGACTGCGTCACCAGGACCGGAGCCTGGGCGTCCTCCAGCATGAAGGCGAGCTGCTCGCGCGGGTACGACGGGTCGATGGGCAGGTACGCGCCGCCGGCCTTGAGGATGCCCAGCAGCGTGACGACGAGGTCCAGGCCGCGCTCCAGGCACACGCCCACGAGCACGTCCGGGCCCACGCCGTGGCGGAGCAGGACATGGGCCAGCTTGTTGGCGCGCGCGTCCAGCTCCCGGTACGTGAGGTGCTTCGCCTCGAAGGTGACGGCGATGGCGTCCGGCGTGCGGTCCACCTGCGCCTCGAAGCGCTCCACCAGGGTGCCGTCACGAGGCGCGTCCACGCGCGGGTTCCACGCGTGCAGCACTTGCTGGCGCTCGGCCTCCGGCATCAGGGGCAGCTCGGTGAGGCGCTGGGACGGGGCCTCCACCATGCCGCCGATGACCACCTCCAGGTGGCCCAGCAGCCGGTCGATGGTCTCCGCGTCGAAGAGGTCTGTGGCGTACTTGCAGCCGATGAGCAGGCCGTTGGGGCCGTGGGCGGCCTCGAAGGTCAGGTCCAGCTCCGTGGTGCGGTTGTCCAGCAGCGCCACGTCCACCGTCAGCCCGTTGCCCGCGGGCAGGTCGTGCGGGATGTCGTAGTCGTCGAGGACGAAGGCGATGTTGTACAGCTCGCGCCGCTGCGAGCCGGGCTGCACCGCCGCGAGCACGTGGTCGAACGGGCAGTGGCCGTGCGTCAGCGCGCCCAGCGTGCTCGCCTTCACCGCCGCGAGCAGCCCCGTCACCGTGGCCTCGGACGGCAGGCGCACGCGCAGCGGAACGAAGTTGGTGCAGTCACCCACCAGCGAGCGGATGCCCGGCACGTCGCGGCCGGAGATGGCCGAGCCGAGCACGAAGTCGGACTGGCCGCTCCAGCGGTGCAACACGGTGGACAGCGCGGACACCACGCACATGAACGGCGTGGCGCCCTCGCGCCGGCCCAGCGCGTGCAGCTTCGTCATCAGCGACGCGGGCAGCACGCGGGAGCGACGGGCCCCGTGGAAGGACAGCCGAGGCGGCCGGGGCCTGTCGGTGGGGAGGGCCAGCAGCGACGGTGCGTCCGCGAGCGCCTGGCGCCACCACGTCAGCTCCTTGCCCAGCGCCTTCGGGGTGAGGTGGGCGCGCTGCCACGCGGAGAAGTCCGCGTACTGGAGCTCGGGCTCGGGCAGGGGAGAGGGGCGGCCTTCGGCGAAGGCGGCGTGCAGGGTGGCCAGCTCGCGCACCAGCAGGCCCACGGACCAGCCGTCCGCGATGAGGTGGTGGACGGAGACGATGAGGACATGGTCCTCCGGCGCGAAGCGCAGCAGCGAGCAGCGCAGTAGCGGGCCGGTGGACATGTCCATCGACTGCCGCCCGTCGAGGCCGCCCTGCTTGTCGAGCACGAACTGGCGTGCCTCGGGCGGCTGGTCCGTCACGTCCACCTGGGGCAGCGGCACGGGGGCCGGTGGCTGGACGTGCTGAACCAGCTCGCCGTTATGGGAGCTGAAGGTGGTGCGCAGCACCTCGTGACGCCGCACCAGCTCCGCCAGTGCGCGCTCCAGCGCGGTGACGTCCAGCGGGCCGCGAAGCGAGAGGGCCAGGGGGATGTGGTAGGCGGTGGAGCTCGGCTCGAGCTGCTGGATGAACCACAGCCGCTGCTGGGCGAAGGACGCGGGGATGGCGCCCGTCCCATCCTGGCGACGGCGGAGGGGCGGCAACGACGGAGCACCGGCACCACGCGAGAGCGACTCCGCGAGCCCTCTCAGGCTCAGGTCCTGGAGCAGGGCGGCGGCGGAGACGCGCAGGCCCAGCCGCTTCTCGATGCGCGCCTGGAGGTCCGCGGCGGCGAGCGAGTCCATGCCGAGCCGCGTGAGCGGCGCGTCCGCGTCGTGCCGCGCGGCATCCGGTCCGAGCACCGCGACGAGCTCCTCACGCAGCGCCTGTTCGAGCTCGGCGACCGCCGGCTCGACTGTCGCGGGGGAAGCACCATTCCCGGCAGGGCCCGAGGTGGCCGCGCCTTCGCTCGTGCGCGCGGCCGCGTCCGTCGTTGACGGTGACACCGCCGCATCCGTGCGCCACAGCACGGACAGCTCCCCCGACACGAGCGCCGCGCGGCTGGCGAAGCGCTGGATCTTCCCGCTCGACGTCTTGGGCACGGCGCCCGGAGGCAGCAGCGCAATCGTGTGCGGCTGCACCTCCAGCTCGCGCGCAATCGCCTGTCGCACCGTGTCCGCGACGGCCTCCAGCACAGTGGGGTCCGCGGCCTCGGCCAGCTCCCGGCCTACCTCCGCCACCACCGCGAGCGCCTCGCCCGCAGGCGTCTCCACGGAGAAGGCCGCCACGCCGCCCGGCCGCACGCGCTTGTGCGCGCGCTCCACCACGGCCTCCACGTCCTGCGGGTACAGGTTCCGCCCGCGCAGGATGATGAGGTCCTTTCGCCGGCCCGTGACGATGAGCTGGCCGTCCTCCAGCAGCAGCCCCAGGTCTCCGGTGCGCAGGTACTTCGGCCCGTCCTCCGCGCCGACGGGGACGGCCTGGAACGTCTCCACGCTCTGCTCCGGCTTGCGCCAGTAGCCCCGCGCGACGCTTCCACCGGACACCCAGATCTCCCCCACGTTGCCCGGCGTGCACGGCACGCGGGACTCGGGGTCCACCACGAGCAGGCGCTGCTCGGCCAGCGTCAGGCCGCAGCCGACATGCGGCCGAGTCCCCGCCGCGCCAACTTCCGCGTGCACGGCCCGGCCTCGCGTGAGCGCGGCGTCTTCCAGCAGGTGCACGCGCGGAACGCGGCCCTTCTCCTCACCGGTGACGATGAGGGTGCCCTCGGCCAGGCCGTAGCACGGGTAGAAGGCCTCGCGGCGGAAGCCGCTGGGTGCGAACACCTCGGCGAAGCGCTCCAGCGTCGCGGCGCGGATGGGCTCCGCGCCGCAGAACGCCACCTCCCACGTGCTCAAGTCCAACGCCTGCACTTCCTCCGGCGTCGCGCGGCGCGCGCACAGCTCGAAGGCGAAGTTCGGCCCGCCGCTGATGGTGCCCTTGAAGCGGGACACGGCCTCCAGCCAACGCATGGGACGCTGGAGGAAGGACATGGGCGACATGAGCGCGACGGGGAAGCCCGCATACAGCGGCTGGAGGATGCCGCCGATGAGACCCATGTCGTGATACGGCGGCAGCCAGATGACGCCCGTGCTGTCTTCGCGCACCTGGAACGCGTTGGCGATGAGCCCCAGGTTGTGAAGCAGGTTGGCGTGAGACAGCATCACGCCCTTGGGCGTGCCCGTGGAGCCGGATGTGTATTGGAGGAACGCCAGCGAGTCCGGGCTCACGTCCGGCTCGCGATACATGGTCTCTCCGCCCGCGGGCAGCTCATCCGTGGCCAGCCACTGCAGCGCGCGGAAGTCCGGCGCCTGCTCGAAGACGAAGTCCGCGAGCGCGAGGATGCCGGAGGTGGTGAGCACCACCGTGGCCTCCGCGTCCTGGATGATGGCGCGCAGCCGGGGAAGCGTGCGCTCCAGCCGCACCGGGTCCGGCGGATACGCGGGCACCGCCACCGCACCGGCGTAAAGGCAGCCGAAGAAGCCCGCGACGTAGTCGAGCCCCGGCGGATACAGCAGCAATACACGCTGTCCCACGGCCCCGCGCGCCTGCAACACGGCGGCGATGCGACGCGCTCGCTCATGCAACTCGAGTGCGCTCAGCGAGACTTCTTCACCGTCGGAGTCGCCGAGAAACGTGTACTGGCGCTCGTGGGCCTTCGTCCCGGTAGCGCGATGGACCAGGACGTCGTTGAGAGTTTGGGGGGTGTGCGAGGGCATGGGTGCGGCGCTCTTCCGTCCAGTTGTCGACGGGGCGCCTCATATCAGGCCGCGCAATCGTTTAAAGATTGGACAGAGACGTCGCAGTGTTACGCCTGCTCGGGATTTACACGAGCACGGAGGATCGCTACTGGCCGAGCAGGCGAGCGTGTACTCAGGGCCTTCCGAACAGTCCCCTGAGCCAGCTCATGAAGCCCTTCTGTTTCGGCGCTGAAACAACAGCTGGCGTCGCGTGTGAGGGCGACGGTGCCTGGGTGGTTCCGCGTGCGGGCGTGTGCTTCGGCGCGGCAGATGACACGACGCCGTTCGTCGCGGCAGCCACTGCCTTCGCGGGAGCCGTGGGACCGGTGGCCACCGCACCGGCATGGGGCGCCGCGGCGGGCGTGCTCTCCGCGTCGAGCTGCGACAGCTTCGCCTTCACGGACTCCGGCGTGTCGCGCGTGGAGAAGGTGCTCGACACCTCGCGGCCGGTGGAGGCCTCACGCGCAGTCACCTTCAACAGCGACTCGTTGTTCACCTCGAAGGTGACGGAGACCTGCACCGCGCCGCGCGGCCGCTTCGGCAGCCCCGCGAGCTTCAGCGTGCCCAGATACTCGTTGGACGCCGCCTTGTCCGAGTCACCCTGGAACACCGTGAGCTCCAGCTCCGTCTGCTCGTCGCGGTGCGTCGTCAGCGTGTAGCTCTTGGTCGACGGCAGTGACGTGTTGCGGTCCAGCACGGGCTTGAAGCGCCCACCCGGCAGCCCCACGCCGATGGCCATGGGCAGCACGTCGATGAGCACCACGCCCTCGAGCTGTCCCAGGCTGTGCGCCAGCAGCGCCGCGCCCAGGGCCACGGCCTCGTCCGGGTGCACGCCCTTGCTGGGCGGCTTGCCGAAGAACTTCGTGATCTTCTCGTGCACCAGCGGGAAGCGGCTCTGCCCACCGACGAGGATGACCTCGTCCACGTCCTTTGGCCCCAGCCCCTTCGCCTTGAGCACCTCGTCGCAGACGTGGACGGTGCGGTCGACGAGCCCCTCGGTCAGCTCGATGAGCTTCGCGCGCGTCAGCGTGACGTCGAGGTCGTACGGCTTGTCGTCGATCATCGTCACGAAGGCCACGTGCACCCGCATCTCGTTGCGCTCGGAGAGGGCGCACTTGGCGCGCTCGGCCGCGTCGTTGATGCGCTGCAGCGCCACGCGGTCACCCTGGAAGGGGCGGCCCGTCTTCTTCTGGAACTCCTCCAGGAGGAACGCGACGATGGCGTTGTCGAAGTCGAGCCCGCCGAGGAACGTGTCGCCGCCGGTGGAGATGACCTCGTAGACGTTGTCGTTCAGCTCCAGCACGGACGCGTCGAACGTGCCGCCGCCCAGGTCGTACACCAGCACGCGCTGGTTCAGCTTGCGCCCGTAGCCGTACGCCAGCGCCGCCGCGGTGGGCTCGTTGAGGATGCGCTCCACGTACAGGCCGGCCAGCTTCCCGGCCTCGCGCACCGCGTGGCGCTGGTTGTCGTTGTAGTACGCGGGGACGGTGACGACCGCGCGAGACACCGGCTGCCCGAGCTGGTTCTGCGCCACCTCGCGCACCTCGCGGAGGATGAGCGCGGAGATCTGCTGCAACGTGTAGATGCGCTCGCCCAGCTTCACGCCGGCGTCGCCGTTGGCCCCGGCGCTGATCTCGTAGTGGAAGCGGTCCTTGATGTGCTCGACGACAGGCGACGCGTAGGCCCGGCCCACCAGGCGCTTCGCGCCGTACACCGTCTGCCGCGGGTTGGTGAGCATCTGCCCCTTGGCGGGGTGGCCCACGACGAGCTTGCCGCGCGTGTTGACGGCGATGATGGAGGGCACCGTGTTGTGGCCCTCACGGCTGGGCAGCACCCCGGGCTTCCCGTTGCGCACATAGGCCGCGCAGGAGTTCGTCGTCCCCAGGTCGATGCCGATGATGAGCCCCGTCCGCTTGGACTCCTCCGTGCTCAAACCCAGCGCGGAATCCGTCATCATGACGGGCCCCTCCGCTGGCGCTACGGCCACCGCCGCATTGCCCGGAGCCTGGGGGGCCGCCGGGGACGCGCTCGCCGGAGCGGCGGGAGCCGGGGCAGGGGAGAGAGCGGCGACCGGGGCGGCCGTTTGAGGTGGGACGGTGTAGTCCGCCGCGCCCACGCCATTGGGCACGGGCGGTACGTCCGACTGGGCGTGTGGCATCGCCACCACGGCCGAGTCCAGGAAGCGCCGGGTGTGCGGATCCACGTTCAGGAAGCGCAGGCCCATGCCCGTGACGCCCTGGCCACTCTGACCGGTGACGAAGTGCACGACGGCGGAGGCGAAGATGATCCGCTCTCCGCTCGCCAGCTTCAGGTCGAGGGTGACGACGGTGCCCGGCGGCTTCACCGCGCGGGCGCGCAGGTAGATGCCGCCACGGGTGACGTTGCTGCCGTACTTCGCCAGGAACTCTTCGGGCGTCGCGAAGGGCAGCTTCACGACCAGCCCGACCGCAGCCTGATTCGATTCCGTCAAAGCGGGTTCCTGAGACGAAGAGGGGGAAAACCCTACTGATTATCGCCCGAACTCCGAGGGAACGGGCGTCAAAAAGACAACCCTTCCGAGTTGCGCACCGACAGCGTACCTCGTATGGAACCGCACCCGCAGGCGCTGGTGCCCGGCGGGTATTTCACGCCCCGGGAGCGCCGCTCATGCTGAACCCCGATATCCGGCTCGCCCTCACCTTCGATGACGTCCTGCTGGTTCCGGCCGAGAGCTCGGTCGTCCCCAAGGACGTCGACCTGACGACCCGGCTCACCCGCAACATCCGCCTCAACATCCCCCTGCTGTCCGCCGCCATGGACACGGTAACGGAGTCCCGTACCGCCATCGCCATGGCCCAGGAGGGCGGGATTGGCGTCATCCACAAGAACATGACGCCCGAGCAGCAGGCGCTCGAGGTGCTCAAGGTCAAGAAGTTCGAGAGCGGCATGGTGGTGGACCCCGTCACCATCGACCCCGAGGCCCCGCTGGGCCGCGCACTGGAGCTGATGCGCCAGCACGGCGTGTCCGGCATCCCGGTGGTGAAGGGCCGGCGCCTGGTGGGCATCGTCACCAGCCGCGACGTGCGCTTCGAGACCAACTTCACCCAGAAGGTGGAGGCGATGATGACGCGCAAGCTCGTCACCGGCCGCGAGGGCATCAGTCAGGAAGATGCCCAGAAGCTGCTGCACGAGCACCGCATCGAGAAGCTCCTCATCGTCAACGAGGACTTCGAGCTCAAGGGCCTCATCACCATCAAGGACATCGAGAAGCGCCGCACCAACCCGAACGCGGCCAAGGACGCCAAGGGGCGCCTCTTGTGCGCCGCCGCCGTGGGCGTGTCCGCGGACCGCGAGGCCCGGCTCGACGCGCTCATCAAGGCCGGCGTGGACGTCGTCGTCGTGGACACCGCGCACGGGCACTCGAAGGGCGTGTTGGAGGGCGTGCGCGACACGCGGAAGAACTTCCGCGGGTTCGACCTCATCGCCGGCAACGTGGCCACCGCCGAGGCCACCCACGCGCTCATCCAGGCGGGCGTGGACGCGGTGAAGGTGGGCATCGGCCCCGGCTCCATCTGCACCACCCGCGTGGTGGCCGGCGTGGGCGTGCCGCAGATCACCGCGGTGGACGACTGCGTCCGCGAGGCGGAGAAGCACGGCATCCCCATCATCTCCGACGGCGGCATCAAGTACTCGGGCGACATCGTCAAGGCGCTCGCCGCGGGTGCCAGCACGGTGATGATCGGCTCGCTCTTCGCGGGCACCGAGGAAGCTCCCGGCGACGTCATCCTGTACCAGGGCCGCAGCTACAAGAGCTACCGCGGCATGGGCAGCATGGGCGCCATGAAGCAGGGCGCGAAGGACCGCTACTTCCAGTCGGACGTGGAGGCCGTGAAGCTGGTGCCCGAGGGCATCGAGGGCCGCGTCCCGTACAAGGGCACGCTCGGCATGAACGTGCACCAGATGCTGGGCGGCATCCGCAGCGGCATGGGCTACGTAGGCTGCGGCACCATCGACCAGCTGCGCACCCAGGCCACCTTCGTGCGAATCACGTCCGCCGGGCTCAAGGAGAGCCACGTGCACGACGTCATCATCACGGAAGAGGCCCCGAACTACCGCGTGGAGTAGCGCGGCCCCGGGCCACGAGGGTGCCTCAGTCCCGGGGGCCCTCGCTGCTCATCTGGCGGAACGAAAAAGGGCCCACGCCACCCGGCGGGGCCCTTTTTCATGGCTCGAAGTTGGCTCGGAAGCGGGCCGGACTACTTGCCCCGCTTGCGGCCGCCAGTCGTCGTGGCGGGCTCCTCGGACGCGGGCGCCGACGCGGGGGCCACCTTCTTCTCCGCGTTGGCCACGCGCGTGAGCAGCGACTCCTTGTCGTCCGGCTCCAGCGTTTCAATCGCCTGGCGCAGGGTGTTGAAGTCGAGCCGGGCGATGGTGACGGTGTTGCCGCCCTTGATTTCCTGGACGGTGGGCACTTCCACCAGCTCCCGGGTGTAGGTCTCGAACTCCACGCGCACGTCGGCGGTCTGCTGGATGCAGGTGTCCTTGGCGCTGACCAGCTGCTGGCTGCCCTCGCGGTAGCTCAGGTCCGGGTTGCGGTTCATCGCCTCCTCGAAGGTGGCGGTGCGCTTGCGAAGCGAGGAGTACAGCTCGATGTAGTCCACCAGACGGTCCGTCTCCGGACGATTCACGTTGCGCGCCTTGCCGAGCGCGTCGGTGGTGTCGTCACAGGTCAGCTTCTGGAGGTCAGCGGCGCCGGGGGTGTCCTTCACGGCGAGGTTCTGCGTCTCTCGGTCCAGGCGCTCGTCCGAGGTGATCTCCTTCACGCAACCTGGGGCGGACAGCAGGAGCAGCGACACAGCAGTGGGGGCGGACAGGCGGCGGAGCATCCAGACCTCGAACAATTGAAGGTACTTGGGCGTTGATTTCCCGAAGTTTGTAGCGATAAGGGCCCCCAGCCGTCAACGACGCCCCCTTGGAGACCCCCGGTGGACCTGCACGCCGAGAAGATCCTGATCCTCGATTTCGGGAGTCAGTACACGCAACTCATCGCCCGGCGCGTCCGGGAGCTGGGTGTGTATTGCGAGATCCACCGCCCGGACCTCCCGGCGGAGGACATCCGCCGCTTCGCTCCACGCGGCATCATCCTCTCCGGAGGGCCGGCGTCCGTGGAAGCGCCCGGTTCCCCGCGCTGTGACCCGTTCGTCTTCGAGGCCGGGGTGCCCGTGCTGGGCATCTGCTACGGCCTCCAGCTCCTCGCCAAGCTGCTCGGCGGCCGCATCGACCGCGGCGCGCACCGGGAGTTCGGCAACGCGGAGGTGGAGGTGCTCGCCCGCCGCGGCCCCTTCGCCGAGTTCAACGTGGGCGACCGGGTGCAGGTGTGGATGAGCCATGGCGACCGGGTGGACGAGCTGCCCCCCGGTTTCGAGGCCATCGGTCGCAGCGGCAACTCGCCCTTCGCCGCCACCGCCCATGCGAGCAAGCCCTTCTACGGCTTCCAGTTCCACCCGGAGGTGGTCCACACGCCGCAGGGCAAGGCGATGCTGCGCGCCTTCCTGTTCACCGACTGCAAGGTGACGGGCTCGTGGACGATGAAGGGCTTCATCGGCGAGGCGGTGGACACCATCCGCCGCCAGGTGGGTGAGCACGGCCGGGTCATCTGCGCGCTGTCCGGAGGCGTGGACAGCTCAGTGGCGGCGCTGCTGCTGCACCGGGCCATCGGTCCGCGCCTGCAGTGCATCTTCGTGGACAACGGCGTGCTGCGGCAGGGCGAGCGTGCCCAGGTGGAGGCGCTCTTCGTGGACCGCTTCCACGTGCCGCTCAAGACGGTGGACGCGCGGGCCCGCTTCCTGGAGAAGCTCGCCGGCGTCACGGACCCGGAGAAGAAGCGGAAGATCATCGGCCGCGAGTTCATCGCCGTGTTCGAGGAGGCGTCCCGCGACATCCAGGACGCGGAGTTCCTCGCGCAGGGCACGCTCTACCCGGACGTCATCGAGTCCGTCTCGTACAAGGGCCCGTCCGTCACCATCAAGAGCCACCACAACGTGGGCGGCCTGCCGGAGACGATGAAGCTCAAGCTGGTGGAGCCGCTGCGCGAGCTGTTCAAGGACGAGGTCCGCGCCCTGGGCCGCGAGCTGGGGCTGCCGGACGAGATGGTCTCCCGCCAGCCGTTCCCCGGCCCGGGCCTGGCCATCCGCGTGCTCGGCGAAGTCACCGAGGCCCGCCTGGACCTGGTGCGGCGCGCGGACGCCATCGTCCAGGAGGAGATTCGCGCCGCCGGCCTCTACAAGGAAGTCTGGCAGGCCTTCGCCGTGCTGCTGCCCGTGCAGAGCGTGGGCGTCATGGGCGACGAGCGCACCTACGAGTCCACCTGCGTGCTCCGCGCCGTCACCAGCGTGGACGGCATGACGGCGGACTGGGCCCGGCTGCCGTTCCCCGTCCTGGAGCGCATCTCCACGCGCATCACCAACGAGGTGCGCGGCATCAACCGCGTCGCCTACGACATCTCCTCCAAGCCGCCCGCCACCATCGAGTGGGAGTGAGCGGCCAGGCGGGGCAGGGTAGGGCGTAAAGCAAAGAGGCTGCCCGGGTTCGCTCCGGGCAGCCTCTTCGTGCTTCAGGGCCCGGCGTGAAAGCCCGGGCCCCTATCCAGCGGGACGACTCACCCCGCCGGGTTGGTCTTCACGGGCGGCACCTTGGTGCTGCCGGGGCGCAGCTCCTCGAGCACGCGGGTGGCGCCGTAGATCTTCTGCAGCGCCTCGATGATGGCGTCGCTGTGGACGGCCACCGTGCGGTTCACGCTCTCGTCGAAGCCGTACTCGCCACCGAGCGACTGGATGTTGCCGTCGAACACGAGGCCGACGATCTCGCCGTCCTTGTTGATCATGGGCGAGCCGGAGTTGCCGCCGATGATGTCGTTGGTGGTGACGAAGTTCATGCCCGTGGTGCCGTTCAGGATCTTCTGGGACTTCAGCCAGGTCTGGGGCAGCGCGAACGGGTCCTCACCGGTGTGACGCTCGAAGGTGCCGGCCATCTGGGTGATGGGAGCCACCTGCTTGCCATCCTCCATGTAGCCCTTCACCGAGCCGTAGGACAGGCGCGGGCTGAAGGTGGCGTCGGGGTACTGGTTGGTGCCGTAGACCTCGAACTTCGCCTTGGCGATGAGCTCGCTGTTCTTGCGGATGACGGCCTCGATGTTCTCCTCGAAGTTCTTGCGGACCGCGCGGCCATCCGGGTCCACCAGCTTCGCCAGCTCGATCATCGGGTCCTTGGAGGCGTCCACGGCGGCCTTGCCACCGTCGAACAGCGCCTGGCGCGCCTTCACGTCACGCAGCTTGCTGCCGTTGACCACGCGGGTGGCCAGCTTCTCCGGGGACTCCTTGCCGAGCACCTTCTTCACGAAGGGGTGGTCGGCGCCCAGCTCCTCGCGCATCTTGGTGAGGCCGAAGGTCAGGCGGGCAATCTCCAGCTCCGGGTAGATGGGGGCGGGGCTGAGCAGCTGGGCCTTGAGGGCGGGCAGGCCGGCCTGGCTGTACTCACGCAGGCGCTGGCCGTTCTCCTTGGGAAGCTCCTCGGAGGCGCGCAGCAGCGTGCGGGCAATCTGGAACGTCGTGGAGGACAGGCCCTGGCCCTGCTCCATGAAGCCCAGCTCCTTGCGGATGTTGCTGAGCTGCTCCTGGGCCTTGGCGATCTCATCCCACGCCGCGCCGTACTTCTTCTTCATCTCCGGGTTGGCGTCGACCTTCTTGCGCAGGTCCTGCTCCGCGGCGACCTTCGACGCGAAGAACTTCTTGTCCAGCAGCGCCTCGTGGCGACCCTTGCTGGCCTTGAGGCCGTTCTCCACGCCGAACAGCATGTTGTTGGAGATGCGCTTCTGCTCGGGGCCGCGCTTCTGGAACTCGGTCACCAGGCCGCGCAGCTCGGAGAGGAACATGAGCGTCTTGGGGAGGATGACGTCGCGCTGCAGCTCCAGCTCGGCGACGGTCAGCCCGCGCGAGGTGCGGCCGGGGTTGCCGGAGACGAAGGTGAGCTCACCCTCCTTGGCGCCGTGCTCGGACCACTTGAAGTACGTGTCCTTGGTGTTGGCCGGCTTGCCGTCCTGGTAGACGCGCACGAAGGACATGTCCAGGTCGTAGCGGGGGAACTCGAAGTTGTCCGGGTCGCCGCCGAAGAAGGCAATGGCGTGCTCGGGGGCCATCACCAGGCGCACGTCCTGGAAGCGGCGGTACTTGTACAGGTTGTACTTGCCACCCTGGTACAGCGTGACGACGTCGCAGCGCACCTTGGCGTCACCGGCGGAGCAGGTCTGCTCCAGCTCGGACATCTTCGCCTTGAGGGTGTCCGCGTACTGCTTGCCGGACAGGCCCTGGGTGGCCTTGTTCAGCGTCTCGGTGACGTCGTTGATGCTCTCCAGCTGGTTGATCTCCATGGCCGGACACTGCTTCTCCTCGGCCTGGGTCTTCGCGTAGAAGCCGTTGGCGATGTAGTCCTTCTTCGCCGTGGAGAGCTGCTCGATGCAGCCGCGGGCACAGTGGTGGTTGGTCATCACCAGGCCGTCCGGGGACACGAAGCTGGCCGAGCAGCCACCCGCGAGCCGCGCCGACGACATGCGCACCTTGTCCAGCCACTGCTGCGTCGGCTCGAAGCCGAACTTCTCCTTCACCTTCGCCGCGGGGAAGTTGTTGTAGGTCCACATTCCCTCGTCGGCCAGCGCGGGCGCCGCACCGAGGAGGGTGGCAATCACGAACAAACGCTTCATGAACAGGTCCTTTCCAGAACCGGGGGGACGGTCGCGTTCTGCGGGAACCCCCCGGCTGGGTCAAGCCGGTAAAAAGCCGGGAATAATTCCCGGCGCACGGAACAGGCGAGCGGCCATTCGATTCCACGCCGCCACACGGATGCGCTACGTCGGTTTGCCTCGGTAATTGCCCGACGCGTAGTGCGAATTCCGGGCCCGGGAAGTAACAGCGGAGACGGGCCGGTAAAGTCGCGATACGGCGTGCTCGCAGGGCGCGGGCAGGCAACCTGGCGTGGCTGGTGCGGTGCGTCGTGCGTCGGTTCTGGGATCAGCGTGTCCGGCCGTGGGAACGGGCCGGACACGTGCACGCCCGCGGACTACGGGACGACGCGGAACAGCGTGTCGGCCCACAGCACGTGCCAGGCCCCGTCCAGCCATAGCGCGCGCCCGGCCACGGGCCCCAGGTCCTGCAACGTGCCGTCAGCGCGGCTCACCAGCAGTCGCTCCTGGGGCGCAACCCCGGTGCGCACCGCGACGCGCCCCTCGGCGGTCAGCGCCTCGATGTAGCTGGACGTTCCGAAGTCCGTCAGCTTGCGGACCTCGCCAGTCGGGCTGCGCAGCCACACCTGCTTGGGCCCGTTGTTCACCGCATCCGTGTACGCAATCCAGCCAGCACGTACTTCATAGTCGCGGCCCGGAGATGCGTACGCGTTCCTGTTCTGCGTCAGCGTCTCGAGCGACGCTCCCGTCCACAGCATGAGGAAGGGCAAGTCGACGGCTCCGTGCTGGAAGACGACCCGCGTGCCGTCCGTGCGCGGGTAGATGTTCCGGACAGGATCGGCATCGTCGGTCAGTTGGCGCGTTTCCCCGTCACGATACGTGAAGATGTCGGAGTTCCCGCCCCAGTACGCGACCAGCCCAGTCTCCGCGACGTCGCTGTTATACGCGTTGCTGTTGGGGCCGAGGTCCGTGGTTGCGCCGGTGGACAGTCGATGAACCTTGAGATGATGAATGCCCGGGAAGCCCGGGAACACGCCCCAGATGGCGTAGTCGCCCGCCGCCCTGAGGCTGGAGGCCGAGAGGTCCGGCTCGAGCGCTGTGAGTTCCCCGGTGTCCGCGCGCAACGAGTACACCGTGTTCTTCGAGGTCCGGTCTGGCCCCTCGGTAAGCCGGAGGACGGCGCCGCTGGACGTGAGCCACCAATCCTGCAGCATCGCGTCTTTCGCGGGCGCCGGCGCGGTGACGACGGAGCCCGAGGCACGGTCCATGATGGCGATGCCAACAGGCCTGGTGGCGTTCTCGCGGGGGCCGAAGAGCAGGCGTGTGGCGTCCGCGTCCAGGAGCGCGCCGGGCACCGACCTCACGCGCTGCAGGGCGGGGTTCATCACGACGGTGGCCAGCACGGGGGCCTGTGGGCTGCGGGTCCACCCGGCAAGCGCGTCGACCACCCGCAGGTCGAGGTGCACCGTCCGATTTGCGTAGGGGCTCAGGTCCACGACGGTGTCCAGCCGCGTGGTGGCGCGCGCCACCACGGCCGCATCAGGCGCCTCGCGCACGCGCACCTCCAGCACGCAGCCCCCGCTGTCGTCCGTGCACGTCGCGAGGATCGGGAGCTCGGTCGTAGCAGCGACACGCTCGGGGACTGGCGCCTCGCGCACCAGGCGCGGCGGGCGGTCCAGGATGAACCGCGCTGGCGTCACGAGGGTGTTACCGCGCGTGTCCGTCACCACGACTTCCAGCAAGTAGGCGCCCGGCGCGACGTCGTGCAGGTCGAGCGTCGCTTCGAAGTACCCGAGGGAGCCCGGGACAGGCGCGAGCGCCGCCTGTCGCGCCGCGCTCGGCACCCGGGCCACCACGGAGGCGACCTCGTACGTGGACTCGACTTTGACCAGGACACGCGCCGGGTCGTCCGTAGGCCAGGCCGACCGGCAGCGCAGGTCGAAGCAGACGGGGTTGAAGAGGGTGGTCTGGATGGCGTCTGTCGAGGGCGTGCCCAGCGTCAGCTCCAGGGAGGCGGAGAGCTGCGGCTCGGCGAGCGACGTGGCCAGGAGCGTGGCCGTGCCGGTGGACGTCGCATCCGCGCAGTAGACGACGGTCCTGCGGTCGCCTGGGGTGAATGTACCCGGGCCCTGCAGCGTCCACTTGACGGCCCGGGCGGCCTCGGTGTCCTCGAGCTCCAGACTTGCCACGAAGGCGGAGACGGTGGCGCACTTCCCAGGTGCCAGCGTCGTGGCCGTGGCGGCGATGAGCACGCCGTTCGCAGGTAGGGGCTCCGAAGGGATGGGATCCGGAGGGGGGTCCCGCTTCTGGGCAGTGTCGCACGCCAGCATCAGCGCCACGCCAGTGAGCACGAGTGCCAGCGCGCGCCGACACGGGGGGACAAGAATCGAAGACATTGTAAGGCTCCCGGGAACAGCGCGCTGCGCACTGCAATGAAGGCCCGCGGACTACGGAACGACGCGGAATAGCGTGTCCGCCCACAGCACGTGCCATGCCCCGTCCAGCCACCGTGCTGGCCCCTCCACGAGCCCCAGGTCCTGCAGCGTGCCGTCCTCGCGGCTCACCAGCAACCGCTCCTGGGCCCCAGACCCGGTGCGCACCGCGACGCGCCCGTCGGCGGTCAGTGCCTCGACGCGGCTGGACGTCGCGAAATCCGACACCTTGCGGACCTCGCCAGTCGGGCTGCGCAGCCACACCTGCTCCGGCCCGTTGTCCACTGCGTCCGTGTACGCGATCCAGCCAGCACGCACTTCATATTTGCGGCTCGCAGATACGAGCACAGGCGACGGCTGCGTCAGCGCCTCGAGCGACGTTCCCGTCCACAGCGTGAGGAAGGTCCAGCCTCTTGCGTCAGGTTGCTGGAAGACGACCCGGGTGCCATCCGTGCGCGGGAAGGAACTCGCGACATTGTGGGTCAGCTGGTGCGTTTCCCCCCCATGACGCGTGAAGATAGTCCCGTTCAGGCTGTACGCGACCAACCCATTCTCCGCGACGTCGTTCGAGGCGCTGCTGGAAGGATTGAGGTTCACGGTTACGGTTGTGCCGGTGGACAGCTGACGGACCTTCAGGAAAATGCCCTGGCTCCAGACGACGTAGTCGCCCGCCGCACGGACGCCTGAGACCGCGAATCTCGTGTCCGGCTCCAGCGTGGTCAGTGCTCCCGTGTCTCCGTGGAGAGCAAACAACGCGCCCATGGGGGGCGGATTCGTCAGCGCGTGCTCGAGTACGAAGACAGCGCCGATGGAGGTGAGCCACCAACTGCTCACCGGCGCGTTCGCGGGCGCTGTCGTCGTGACGATGGAGCCGGAGGCGCGGTCCTGGAGGACGAGGCCGATGGGCAGGCGCCCTTCGGTTTCGCGCGGGGCGAAGAGCAGGCGCGTCTCGTCCGCATCCAGAAGCACACCCGGCACCGAGGTCACTCGCTGCAGGCCGGGGTTGGCCACGACGGAGGTGGTCATCGTCTGCCGTTCCGTCTGGCCGAGCGCGTCCGACACCGTCAGATCCATGTACAGCCCACTGTTCGCGTAGGCGCTCAGGTCCACGACGGTGTCCAGTCGCGTCGTTGCGCGCGCCAGCGCGTCAGGTGAATCGCGCACACGGAGCTCCAGCACGCAACCCGGGCCGTCGTCCGTGCACGTCGCAAGGACGGGAAGGGGGCCCGACACGGCGATGCGCGGGGAGCGTGGAGCCTCGCGAGCCCCCTTCGGCGGGCGGTCCACCACGAGCCGCGCCTGCGTCACGCGCGTGTTGCCTCGCGTGTCCGTCACCACGATTTCGAGCGGGTGGACTCCCTGCGAGATGCCCTGCAGCGCGAGCCGCCCCTCGAAGTACTCACTGAGAGTCGGTTCGGGCAGGTGCGGGAGCACGGCCTCTCGGTCCGTGTCCGGAACCCTGGCCACCACGGAGGCGACCTCGTAGGTGGATTTGACACGGACGAGGACGCGCGCCGAGTCGCCCGCGGGCACGGAGGACCTGCAGGACTGGTCGGTGCAGACGGGATCGTAGAGGAACGTCTGGATGGAGTCCGTCGACGCGGCAGCCAGCGTCAGTTGCTGGGTCGCGGACACACGCGAGTCAGCGACCGAGGTGGCGACGACTGTCACCATCCCCGTCGACGTTGCGTCCGCCTGGTACACGGCCTGGCGGCCCCCTCCGGGCGAGAGCATGCCTGGACCCTGTAACGTCCAGGACACCTCCCGGTTGTCGAGCCCCAGGCCCTCCACAAAGGCGAAGAGCGTCGTGCGCTCACCAGGGGCCAGCGTCGATTCCGTGGTGCTGATGAGCACCCGGGTCGCCACCTGCGGGGTCGGCTGCTGCTTCGAGGATTCGCATGCCAGCAACAACGCCATGCTGATGAGCCCGAGTGCCGAAGCACGACGGGCTGAGACTGAAGACATCGATTTCATGAGATGGAGCCCCAGAAACACCACTGCGGCGCGTTTCCGGCCAGGCAGCCCGCAGCGACAGGCAGCATACCAGCGCCACGGTAACCAGCGGAGCGCGTGCCGAAGGACACGCGCTCCGGCGTTCATGCTCAATGGGCCGACGGGGCGGACTGGGGCAGCGGCTCGACGCAGTCAGGTCTGCACGGCGTCTTCGCTGACCGGGCCTCCGCTTCGAAATTGAGTCGGAAGAAGGGGAAGCGTGACGAGCAGAAGCCGGGACTGACGAGCAGAAGCCGGGACATCGACCTGGGCCCAGGTCGCAAAATCACCACCTGGATTCCCAGCCGCTTAGTTTACATAACGCATGTTATCGGACGTTCCGACAGAGGGAGACCTGGGGCCGTTTGGGCGCGTTCTGGGCCTGTCACTTCGCCTGAGGCTCGGCTGCCTGCACGGCACTCCGTGCTTTCCGGAGCCCGTTCACGCGCATACCGTGGCCGGCCCATGCGCTTCCTTCGATTCGGTCTGGCGGCTGTCACCTGCTGCGGAGCCCTCGTGCTGGCCGGCTGCCCCGACAAGCCGACGGCCACGCCCGATGCTGGCACCACCGAGGCCGTGCAGGCCCCCGCGACGCCTCCGCCCGCCCGGTTCTCACTGACCTACCAATCCCCGGATGCCGGCCTGGCCGAGATCTCCCTCGCGCCGGATGAAAAGCCGCTGATCGAGCCCACGTCGGCGCTCGAGTTGCGCAGCTCCGTGGGCCTCCGGAACTACCGGGTCCGCCTCTTCGACGAGGCCGAGCGCGCCATGGTCTCCGACGATGACGTCGAGGAATCCGATGCCGGCGTCGTGTACCGCATCAACCTGCCGCAGCCCCTGAAAACGGGCTTCGAGTACACCCTGGTTGTCGACGCCCAGACCGGCTCCGGGTTCACCGATGCCCTGGGCCGCGACGTCGAAGAGCTCCGGGCCCCGTTCCAGGTCGCTGGCGAGAAGGAAAAGCCGGCTCCGCCTCCGCCGGCCAAGAAGAAGAAACGCAAGTAGCCCGGCCTTGGATCGCCTCTTGGCGTCACGAATGTTCTTCTGACGCCCGCCGGCCTCCAAGAATGTTCTTTGGCGCCCTTCCGGGCTCGAAGAATGTTCTTTCCGGCGAAAAGAATGTTCTTTGAGCCGCCCGGACCCCGGAAATGTTCCTGGGCGCCCTGCCGGCACCCGTCGTTCAGCGCTCCGCCACCGGAGGCAGGCCCAGCGCGCTCTGCAGTTCGCGCAGCTTCGCCTGGAGGGTCCGCATGTTCTCCGGGCCCATGCGCAGCAGGTGTTTCTGGGCGCGGCTCAGTCCCTCCAGCTCCGGCGAGGCATACGCGTAGAGCGCTCCCTGCGGCTTCACCTCCACGGGCCCTTCCTGCACCGGAACCGCCAGCAGATGCTGGATGGCCTGGCTGAACGTCCTGTCGAAAGGCTGGCCCGGCGGCGCGATCTCCCGGTGGGCCTGGTCGATCAGCGGCTTCAATTCCCGGTACACGCTGCCCGCGGCCTGCGCGTCCAGCGACCCGAACACCCGGGCCACCGTGTCGTAGCGCCCATAGCTCTTCGGGTCGATGACCGTCGTGGCCCTGTCGACCTGGGAGACCGCGAACCCACCGGCCGGGGCCAGGAACCCCAGGACCATCCGCGGGCTGGCGCCCTCGGCCACGTTGTTCACCGCCGCCGTGAAGCGCCGGACCAGGTCCTTCTCCTGAAGCCACTTCGCGAACTCGGGCTCACGCGAGAGCTGGCCCAGCAAGTCACGAACGCGACCATCGCTCTCTGTCAGTGACGCCTCTTCCACGGGCGGCGCGGCGCTCCCAGCGTCGACTACGGGGGCGCTGACCACTTCGGGCGCGCGGATCTGCCGTCGGAGCCCGTAGTACGAGGCGACCAGGGCCAGGCCGCCCAGCAGCAGGACGACGGCCAGCGTCTTCGCCCGGGAGCCCCGCGGAGGCTCCGAGGGCGGCGGCGAGACTCCTGCGGGCGTCGGATTCATCGGGTCGCTCATGCATTCCTCCGTTGTGGGCCCCAGAACCTACAAACGGGCCCCCGGCGCATTCCACCGGGCCGGGGCCGGGATGGCGGGCACTTCACATCGCGACCTTCTTCGACCCCGGCGTCGCGCAGCGTGGCGGGAGCGCCCTCAGCGGGCACGCGTCATGATGCCGCCCTGCTCCAGCAGCCCGAAGAGGTCCAGGAGCGCCTCCTCGGGGAAGGCGTGGCCGTACTCGGCATAGGCCGCCTCGCGGATGTCCGCCACGGAGCGCCTTCCGTCGGCGTAGCTCGCGACGGCATCCGGCAGCTGGAAGAAGCGCAGCTCGTCCTCCCCACGCTCTCGCAGGGCGGTGGTCGCGGCGGTCATGACGGCCTGCACGGCGGCCACGCGGGCCTGATTCTCGGGGCCCACCCGGCTCGCCAGCTCGTCGAAGGAGGCCAGCTCCTGGCCCTTCACGCGGCGCGGAACGAAGGCCCGGGCCCTGCGTTCGACCTCGGCGAGGGCCGGCTCCCGCAGGGAGGCGCCGCGTGCCTTGCCATCCGCCTCCAGGCGGCCCAGCGCCTGGGCCTCGGTGGCCTCCAGTGCCTTGGCCATGACCTGCACCGGCGCGGCGGGCGCGCCCAGGGGAATGCAGGAGCGCAGGGCCTCGCGCTCGCGTCGGTAGCCGGCGCGTACGGCGGCGCGGGACAGACGGTAGGCACCGGGCAGCTGCGCGGCGGGGGCCGAAGCGAGGTCTCGGCGGGCATTGAACTCGTCCTCCGCCAGGCGCCGCACGCCGTGCACCGCCACCAGTCGCGCCAGCTCCAGGGCCTCCGAGCCTTCAGCCCAGGCGGCGACGGTGACCGAGGCCAGGCCCGCGAAGGCGGCGCGGTGCAGCTGGGTGGGGTCCACGTTCTCCGCCCGGTCGCCGCTGGTGTGGTAGCCGTCATCGGGCCAGGTGGAGAAGGCCACGCCCGGGATGCCGTGGTCGTTGAAGAGCTGGTGGTCCGACCCGCGGCTGTAGCGCTCCATGTGGATGTCCAGCGGGTCCTGCGACCCGGTGACGGAGCCGATGCGGAAGTCCTTCCGCGGCGGGTACGCCACTCCGTTGAAGCGGTTCATGAAGTCCACCGTGGACTCCGATACGGCATTCACGAAGCTGGCGTTCCAGTCCGGCGTGTAGGTCGCCATGAAGCGCGAGTGCGTGCGGGTCAGGCTCGCGCCGAGCATGTCGAAGTTGTAGTTGGCCACCCTCCGCACCGGGTCATCGGCGTGGCGGGAGAACCAGCCGCGGGTGCCATCGAACTCCGGCAGCCACAGCACGCGCAGGGTGCGCGTCGGCGGCGGCAGGACGCCTCGGCGGATGAGCGTGGTGTAGGTGCGCACCATCTCCAGCAGGGTGGCCGCCCCCGAGGCGTTGTCGTCGGCCCCGGGCTTGTAGTGGTCCAGGTGGGCGGTGAGGACGACCTCCTCTCCGGCGCGGGTGCCGGGGATGACGCCGCTGACGATGTTGTAGTGGCCCTCGAAGGTCTCGGTGGCGACGCTCACGTCCATCTTCACCGGGCCCGCCTGCAGCTGCGCGCGCAGCTCGCGACCCTGACGGTCCGAAACCATGAACACGAAGGGCGCCCGCTGGCCCGGCGGCACCAGCTCCTTCGCGACGCGCGTCCAGCCCACCTGGTCCGGGAAGTCGCCGTCCATGCGGTGGGGGGCGTTCCAGGGCGGCGTCGAGTACGACGAGACCACGCCCACGGCGCCGCGCTCCGCCACCGCCTTGCGCACGGCGAATCCCGGAGGGCCGCGGGTAAGGATCACCTTGCCCTTCAGGTCCCGGCCCTCGTAGTCCGCGTCCTTCATGCCGGTGCCCACGTCGACCAATTCCAGGCCCGTGCCCTCGAAGCTTCCACTGCCCGACGGCAGGGACATGGGCAGGTCCGCGTACGAGGTGACTCGATACCGGTGAGGACCGGCGACCCACAGCTCACCGTGGGTGGCGCGCCACTGGGGACCGTCCTTCATCGCCTCCAGGTGCACGTCCTGCAGCCCCGCGGTCTCGGCGGCGGCCTTCATCCACACCGCTGCCTCGCCGTAGCCTCCCTGGGTGTCCCGGGCGAGGAGGGAGATCCGCTGCACGTTGTCGTGGATGCGGTCGCCGGAGCTCTCCTGGATGAGGGCGCGCACCACGTCGTCCCGGAGCACCAGTCCGGTGGTGGGCGACACGGGCCCCAGCGGAGACGTGGCGGGCTGGGCGGCGGCGCTGCTGAGCGCGGCGAAGACGACGAGGGCTGCGAAGGGAAGCCGGCGGGTGCGCATGGGGCACCTTTACTTCGTCGGGAGCGAAGAAGCGGCACCCTTGAACGAGCCTGGCACCCTACCCGCTCAGGAATCCTGCTCCATGGCCCGCACCCTCGCGAGCGTGTGCAAATCCCGCTCGGTGGGCCCCAGGTCCAGGATGATCTTGCTCACGTCGTACAGCACGTCGCCGCGGTCGAACACCGGCACCCGGGGCACGTCCTGGTTCAGCTCGTCCGCGCCGCGGTTGTACGAGAAGTCCATCAGCGTCCGGAGCTGGAACGAGTCGTAGAGGTTGTACTCGACGAGGTACCGCAGCGCCTCCACGTCCCCGCGGCGCAGGTACGCCCGCCACAGCAGCACCGCGTCGTAGCCGTTGACGCCCTTCAGGTGCTGCGGCCGCTCGGCGCCAATCTTCCCCTCGATTTCCTTCAGCCCGCCGCCCATGCCCAGCCGCCGCGTGACGAAGCGCAGGTCGATGTGCGCGTCCGGCACCGGGAAGCGCCCCGGCCCGAAGTAGTCCCGGAGCACCGGCACGTCGAAGCACGAGCCGTTGAAGGTCACCCACAGCCGCCGCTCCGCCATCGCCTCCGGCAGCGCGTCCATGTTCCGGCCCTGGATGAAGACGTGCAGCCCACGCGAGTCGAACAGGCTCACCACCGTGGGCGCCTGCGCTTCCTTCCCGTCCGTCTCGATGTCGAAGTAGACGGCGTCGTCCTGGAACGCCGGGTACAGCCGCCAGTGCTCCCGGGGCGGCAGCAGCTCCGCCAGCTTGCGCAGGTCCCCGCGCTCCAGCGCCTCGCGGGCTTCCGTGATGCGCGCCCGGGCGATGTCGTCCGTCTTCTTGCTGATGGCCACCCCGGTGCCCGCGGCCGGGAAGTCGTCCCAGGTCCGGATGCCTCGGGACCACAGGTCCTTCTCCCGCCAGGGCCCCACGCCGGGGATGTGCTGGAAGGTCCGCTGCAGCATCAATCGAGCGAGCCCAGCCTTCCCGCCACCAGGTCGTTCAGCAGCGGGATGTCCGCCTCGCAGAACGGCAGGGCCTGCATCTCCGCCGGCGTGTGGAACGCCAGCATGTGGGCGCCCAGCGGCTTCGGCTCGCCCGTCACCATCCGGGCGGCGTAGAGCACCAGCTCCACCGTGAGGTCCGGGTACGTGTGCCGGCCTTCCCACAGCCGCCGGCCCACGGAGAGCTCCACGTCCAGCTCTTCACGGCACTCGCGGGCCAGGGCGACCTCGTCCGATTCCCCCGGCTCCACCTTGCCGCCGGGGAACTCCCACAGCAGGGCCCGGCTTCCGCCGGGGAGCCGCTGCTGCACCAGGAACCGGTTGCCGTCCTCGGGCCTCGGAATCAGTGCCGCGACGACGCGGACCGTCCTGGTCGCCGCCACCGTCACCCGCGAAACCCGTTCACGTCCAGGGCGTACAGGTAGCCGTTGTTGGACAGCACGAACACCTGCTTGCCCCGGACGAAGGGCGTCGCGGTGATGCCATCACCCGGGTTCCACGCCACGCGAGACCTGCCCGTCTTCGGGTCCAGGAACAGCAGCGAGCGCTGGATGGGCACGAGCAGCATTCCCTGGGCGAACACCGGAGCGAACGCCGCCCGTTCCCCCAGGGGCAGGGACCAGAGCAGCTTCCCGCTGTCCGCCAGGTAGGCGTCCACGCGGCCGTCACCCGACGCGAAGAGCAGTTGCCCCCGCGCCAGCAGCGACGTGACGCCACCCACGGTGGTGTTCCACACCATGTCGCCCGTCTCCGCCTCAAGGGCGAAGATGCCGTTCTTGTACGAGGCCACGAAGAGCTGCCCGGCCTCGTTCATCACCGGCGGCGTGTCCACGTCCAGGAACTGGGTGCCCGCGCCGGACAGCGACTTCTCCCACGTGGCACTGCCATCGGAGATGGTCAGCGCCACCAGGAAGCCGTCGGAGAAGCCGACGTAGGCGGTGCCCTCGTGCACCAGCGGCGTGGACGCGCCACGGACGGTGAAGCCGGACGGTGGGTCTCGCCGGTACTGCCAGGCCCACACCCCGTCCGCGGCCTTCACCGCGAAGAGCGTGTCGCTCTCCGACGCCACCAGCACCAGGCCGTCCGCCAGCACCGGCACCGTCGCCAGCGACTCGCCCGCGGTGTACTTCCACTTCACGTCGCCGGTGGCCGAGTCCAGCGCGTACAGCACGCCGTCCCCCCCGGGCACGTAGACGACGCCCTCGCTCACCCGGGCGCCCGCGTTGAAGCGGACGGGCGTGCGGAAGGACCACTTCACCTTGCCGTCCGGCCCCACCGCGCGGACATAGCCGTCCCGCGTGAGCGCGATGACGTGCTTGTTGTCCGGGTCATAGGCCGGGGACGCCACCTCGCGCGGCGAGTACTCCAGCCGCGTGGGCGGGGCCAGCGAGGCCCACCAGTTCACCGAGAAGAAATCCCCCGGCCGGAATGTCGCGGGCCGGGGCAGCTCCGGATTCGTATAGAGCGGCGCCGTGCTGCAGCCTCCCAGAAGCCCCGCGACCGCGGCGCCACCCAGCCAACGCTTCCAGCTCACGAGCCGCTCCTTCATAAAGTCCGTGCTACCCCGCGTCCTGACCCGTGGTCGGCGCCGCCGGAGGCGCCGGGGGCGGAACCTTCACGCCCTCCGAGGCGAGCACCGCCAGCCGCTCGCTGGCCTGCCGCGCCGCCGCGGTGTTGGGGTGGTCCGTGGAGATCTTCGAGAGCACCTGCGCCGCCTCCTCCTTCTTGTTCTGGAGGATGAGCATGCGGGCCTTGTGGTACGCGCCCATGCCCGTCAGGTACTCGCCGCCGCCCGCCGCCTCCATCTGGTCGAAGGACTTGATGGCGTCGTCGTACTTCTGCTGGGCCTCCTGGGCGTAGCCCTGGCCCTCGAGCGCGCCGGCGCGCAGCGGCTCATTCTCCGGGGCGTCCTTCAGGAAGGCCGCGAAGGCCTCCTGCGCCGCCGGGTAGTTGCCGAGCCGGAACTGCGCCTTGCCCAGCGTGAGCGCCGCCGTCGTCGCGGAGCGCGTCCCACCGTGCGCCTTGCGGAAGTCGTTGAGGGCCGTCACCAGCGCCTCGTCCCGCTCCTTCAGGGACTTGAAGGCGGGCTCGGTGTCGCCGGGCTGCGGGGGCTCCACGCCCTCCACCGGACGCTCCAGGACGGCGAGCGCCTGGCCCAGCGCCTGGGAGGCCTTCTCCTCGCCGCTCTTGGACATCTGGCTGGCAATGGCCACGCCCAGGCCGCCGAGGATCAGCACGCCCGCGGCGATGCCGATCATCTTCTGCCGCTGAGCCAGCCAGTCACTGGCCTCGACACCGACCTTCTGGAAGGTGTCCGGCGCGCGAAGCTCCTTCTGGCGAATCTTCTCGGTCTTGGTTCCGGCCACGTCTGGCAACCTCTCTAGATACGACGCTGCTCTATCCTGGCAGAGTGTGAAAGAGCGGCGCACTGTACGGAGCGCGCGCCGCGAGTGTCAACGCACTGACGCTTCAGCTCTTCCCCTGGAGGTGCGGCTTCTTGCGGGCCTGCCGCTTGGCCTGCCCGGGGCGCTCCCGGAAGAAGATGCGGATGGGGACCCGCAGGTCGAACGTCTTGCGGAGCTGGTTGGTGATGTACCGCTTGTACATGTCCGGGACGCCTTCGGGGTGATTCGTCGTGATCGCGAAGGTCGGCGGCGCCGTGGTCACCTGGGAGATGTAGTACAGGCGCAGGGGCTTGCCCCGGACGATGGGCGCCGGGTGGTTGTCCACCATGTGCTCCAGCAGCCGGTTGAGCTGGGGGGTGGGCGCCCGGAAGCGGAACTGCTTGGCCAGCTCCACCGCCACGTCCACCACCTTCTCCACCTTCGAGCCCGTCAGGGCGGAGGTGAAGAGGATGGGCGCATAGCCCACGAACTTGAGCGCGTACTTGAGCGACTCGCGGTAGGTCTCCTGCCGGCGCTGGTCCGCGTCCACCAGGTCCCACTTGTTGACGACGATGACGAGCGCGCGGCCGCGCTCCTCGGCCAGGCCCGCCAGCTTCGCGTCCTGGTCCACCGCCGGCTCCATGGCGTCCATCAGCAGCACCGCCACGTCGCTGCGCTCCATCACCTTCAGCGCGGAGATGACGGAGAACTGCTCCACGCGGTGGGCAATGGTCTTCTTGCGCCGGATGCCCGCGGTGTCCGTGAGGATGAGCTGCTCACCCTTGTAGGTCAGCGGCGAGTCCACCGGGTCTCTCGTCGTGCCGGGAATCTCGCTGGCCACCACCCGCTTCTGCTTGAGGATGGAGTTGACCAAGGTGCTCTTGCCCACGTTGGGCCGGCCAATGATGGACACGCGGATGATGCCGTCGTCCGGCGGGGCCTCGGCGTCCTCGTCCTCTTCCTTGGGGGGCAGCTTCGCCACCACCTCGTCGAAGAGGCCCTGCACGCCCAGGCCGTGCTCGGCGGACATGGCCTGCACCTCGCCCAGGCCCAGCTTGTAGAACTCGGCGGCCAGCGCCTGCATCTGCCCGGTGGTGTTGTCCAGCTTGTTGGCGGCCACCACCACCGGCTTGCCGCTCTTGCGCAGGTACTTCGCCACCGCGTCGTCCGCGGGCGTGATTCCCTCACGCGCGTCGACGACGAAGATGATGACGTTGCACTCCTCCACCGCGAGCTGGGCCTGCTCTCGCACCTGCTGGAGCAGCGAGTCCTTGTCGCCGGGGACGAAGCCGCCCGTGTCGATGAAGGTGAAGGTGCGGCCCTCCCACTCCGCGTCGTGGTAGTGGCGATCCCGCGTGACGCCGGGCATGTCCTCGACCAGCGCGAGGCGCTTGCCGACGAGGCGGTTGAACAGCGTGCTCTTGCCCACGTTGGGGCGTCCGACAATTGCAACCAGGGGCTTCATCTCAGTCGTATCCCAGCTTCTTGAGGCCTTCGGGGCGCTCGCTCCAGCGCGGCTCCACGCGTACCCGGAGGTCCAGGTACACGTGCGCGCCCAGCAGGCGTTGCACGGACTTGCGGGCGTCCGTGCCAATGGTCTTCAGCATCTGCCCCTGCTTGCCAATGATGATGGCCTTCTGGCTGTCGCGCTCCACGTAGATGGAGGCCGCGATGCGGATGAGCCCGCCCAGCTGGTTCGGCGGAGTGCCCGGCCGGGGCTCCCGCTCGGACTCGTCGAAGATGTCCACCAGCACCGCGGTGGAATAGGGGATTTCCTGGCGGCAGTGGCGCAGCACCTGCTCGCGGATGTACTCGGCCACCAGCACGCGCTCCTGCTGGTCGGTGAGCATGTCGTCGTCGAAGACATTCTCCCCTTCCGGCATGTGGCCCAGCACCGCGTCGAAGAGGCGCTCCACGCCGTCCTTCTCCCGCGCGGAGATGGGCACCACCTCCGCGAAGGGGAATTCGTTGCGGTACAGCTCGATGAGCGGCAGCAGCATCGCCTTGGGGATGGCGTCGATCTTGTTGATGACGAGGAAGGTGGGCTTGCCCACCTTCTGCAGCCGCTCGAGGATGGTGCGGTTGCCCGGGCTCACCTCGAGCTTCTCGCCCGCGGGCGGCTCGATGAGGAAGAGGACCAGGTCCACCTCCTCGGCCGCACTGAGGGCGACTTCCACCATGTACCGGTTGAGCTCACCCTTGGCCTGGTGGATGCCGGGCGTGTCGAGGAACGCCACCTGCCCCTCCGGGCGCGTCACCACGCCGAGGATGCGGTTGCGAGTCGTTTGAGGCTTGGGCGAGACGATGGCGATCTTCTCGCCGGTCAGCGCATTGAGCAGCGTGCTCTTACCCACATTGGGGCGCCCGATAAGCGCGGCGAAGCCGCTGCGATGTGTCTTGGGGGAGGCCATTGCTTCGGAGGTGATCTGGGAGTCCCTGAAAGGGAGCCCCGAAGGGGGAACGTCTGACAGCGCCCTATAACAGCCCCGCCGCCCGGCCATTCAGGCTCGGACGGGCGGCAGGCGGGCGGCCTACGGCTGGGTCGTCGAGATGGTCAGCTTGGTGATGCGCACATCCGTCCGGGGGCGGTCGCTCCCGTCGCGCGGCACGCCGGCGATCTTCTCCACCACGTCGTAGCCGCTCAGCACTTCACCGAAGATGGTGTGCTTGTTGTTGAGGTACGTCGGCTTGGACGTGGTGATGAAGAACTGGCTGCCGTTGGTGTTGGGACGGCCGATGTTGGCCGTGGCCAGCAGGCCCACTTTGTCGAAGGTCCGGCCGCTCTGGTACTCGTCCGGGACGTTGAAGCCCGGGCCACCGCGGCCGGTGCCCGTCGGGTCTCCACCCTGAATCATGAAGCCCGGAATCACGCGGTGGAAGACGATGCCGTCGTAGTACGGCTTCTTCGTCTTCTCACCCGACTGCGGGTCCTGGAACTCGAGCTCGCCCGTCGCCAGGCCCACGAAGCTCGCCACCGTCTTCGGCGCGTCCTTCGCGAACAGGCGCGCGACAATCTTGCCCTGCGTGGTGTCGAAGGTGGCGTACAGGTCCTTGCCCGCCTGGGCCTCGTCCATCATTCCCATGCTGCCCTCCCGTCTGCTGGGGCCCGGCCGGATGGACGGGCCCGTGTCAGGTCCACTGTCCCGCGTGCCGCGGTGTCACTGCTTCGGCGAAGCCGGCGTCGCGCCCGGAGCCTTCTCCGGAGCCTTCTTCGGCGCCGGTGCCGGGGCCTTCACGCCCGGGGGCGCCTTGTCGCTCAGCACCACCCGGTTGATGACCACCGGCGTCTGGGGCTTGTCCCGGTTGTCGCGCGGCACGCCGCCAATCTTCGTCACCACGTCGTAGCCGCTCACCACCTCGCCGAAGATGGTGTGCTTGTTGTTCAGGTACGTGGGCATGCTGGTGGTGATGAAGAACTGGCTGCCGTTGCTGTTCGGCCCCGCGTTGGCCATGGCCAGCAGGCCGACCTTGTCGAAGGTGCGGCCGCTCTGGAACTCGTCCTCGAAGCGGTAGCCCGGGTCGCCCATGCCGGTGCCCGAGGGGTCTCCGCCCTGAATCATGAAGTCGGGGATGACGCGGTGGAACACCGTGCCGTCGTACAGCGGCTTCTTCGACTTCTCCCCCGACCTGGGGTCCCGCCACTCCTTCTCGCCGGAGGCCAGGCCCACGAAGTTGGCCACCGTCTTGGGGGCGTCCTTGGAGAAGAGGCGGACGACGATGTCGCCCTGGCTCGTCTTCAGCGTGGCGTAGAGGTCCTTGCCGGACTCGACCTTCTTCGTCCACTTGCCGGAGGCGGCAGCGGCGGCCGAGGCGGTACCCGCCAGCAGGCAGGCCACCAGCGCGAGCGTCATTCGGAGGGGGGAGGGTCGCATTCGGCGGCACCTTATGCGCCACCCCTCCCCCGTCCAAGCGGTTTCACGCCGGGGTGTCGCCCCCTGACGTTTCGACGGGCGCGGGGGCCGAGGGCTCCTCCTCCCGGGCTCGGGGCTCGCCGGGGGCCGGCAGCCGCTGGGGGAGCATGTCCAGCGTCACCCGGGCCGCCGCCTGCTCCGCTTCCTTCTTGCTCCGCCCCGAGGCGCGCGCGAAGGGCTCGTCGCCGATGAGGACCTCCACCTCGAAGATCTTCGAGTGTTCCGGGCCGGACTCCGACACCACCCGATACCGCGGGGGCATCTTCAGCCGCTCGTGGATGACCTGGCCCAGCGCCGTCTTGTAGTCCTTGTCCAGGCTGCCGGCGGCCTCGTCGATGAGCTCCGCGAAGAAGCGGTCCACCAGTTGGAGCACCGGCTCCATGCCCGAGCTCAGGTACACGGCGCCGAAGACGGCCTCCATGGCGTCCGCCAGGAGCGAGTTCTTCTCGCGGCCCTTGTACTTGTCCTCACCCCGGCCCAGCAGCAGCAGGTCTCCCAGGGGAATCCGCCGCGCCACCAGGGCCAGCCCCTCCTCGTGCACGAGGCGGGCGCGGACCTTGGTGAGGAAGCCCTCCGGCACGTCCGGGTAGCGCCGCCACAGCCGGTCCGCGACGGCGAGGTTCACCACCGCGTCGCCGAAGAACTCCAGGCGCTGGTTGTCCTTCAGGCGCAGGTCCGGGTTCTCGTTGACGTACGTCTTGTGGGTCAGCGCTTCAATCGCCAGGTCCTGCCGGGAGATGGACACTCCCAGGCGGGACTCGAGCAGCTGCACGCGCTCGGCGAGGCCGGGTTTCTCGGAACCACTCAACGTCGTTCACTCCTGTGGCGCGTCCGGCCCCACCAGTCTCACGGCCTCGGGAGAGACCTTCAGCAGGTCCGCCACCATCTGGACGATGCCGGGAAATTCATCCAGCTCGAACCGCCCCGCCCACACCTTGCCCTGGGCCCCCGCCAGCAGCCCCCGGAACGTGCGCCCCGCCACCCTCGCGGCGGCGAAGCGGTAGGGACGGCCATTGACCTCGAGCTGTGCCAGCAGCTCCAGGCTGCTCCTCGGGGGCACCAGCGCCTCCGCACCGAACTTCTCCACGATGTCCGCGAAGCGCACCAGCCCGGCACCTACCGGCACGGGCTGGGGCCGGGACGCCGGCTCGCCGAACAGCGCGGAGAGGTAGCCCGTCAGCGCGACCCGCTCGCGGAACTCCGACAGCTCCAGCGTGTGGCCGCTCGCGGTGCGCAGCTCTTCACCGGCGCGCACCACCCGGGCCACCCGGAAGTTGCCCAGCCGGTCCGCCACCAGCATGACGGCCAGGTCGCCGTCCACCACCTCGGTGGACAGCTCCAGCGTCTCCGGGTCCACGCGCGGGGCGAGCCCCAGCACCTGGAGCTCCGCCGAGCGCCGCTGCACGTGGAAGATGTGCTCGTTGAACGCGTCCGACAGCAGCGCCTCGATGTCCGAGACGTCGCTGAGCGCTCCCACCAGGATGGGGGCGAGCCCCACCACCGCCGCCGGGGCAATGGGGATGAGCCGGTCCCCCATCACCTGGAAGGTCACCTCGGGGATGAAAGCCCGGGTGACGGGATTCACCAGCGGGGAGGACTCCAGGTCCAGCACCGCCTCGGTGCCGGCCGCGTCCTCCCGCACCTGCAGCCCGAGTCCCTCCAGTCGAGCGGTGTCCATCACGCCCCTTTGAAGATCTCGCGGGCGATGATGGTGCGCTGGATCTCGCTCGTGCCTTCGCCGATTTCACACAGCTTGGCGTCGCGGAGATAGCGCTCGACGGGGAACTCGCGGGTGTAGCCGTAGCCACCGTGGATCTGCACCGCCTTGTTGCAGGCGCGCATGGCCGCCTCGGAGGCGAAGAGCTTCCCCATGGAGGCCTCCTTCGAGTACGGCTTGCCCTCGTCCGCCAGGCGGGCCGCGCGGTGCACCAGGAGGCGCGCCGCGTCCATCTCCGTCTTCATGTCCGCCATCATCCAGCGCAGGCCCTGGAACTCGCTGATGGGCTGGCCGAACGCGGTGCGCTCGCGCGAGTAGCGGATGGACTCCTCCAGGGCGCCCCGCCCCAGGCCCACCGCCAGCGCGCCGATGGTGATGCGGCCCTTGTCGAGGATCTTCATCGTGTCGATGAAGCCGTGGTCGACCTCGCCCACGCGGGCCGAGTCGGGGACCTCCACGTTCTCCATCACCAGCTCCGCCGTGTCCGACGAGCGCATGCCCAGCTTGCCGTGGATGGCGCGCTGGCTGAACCCCGGCATCCCCTTCTCCAGCAGGAAGGCCGTGACGCCCTTCTGCTTCTTGTCCGGGGACGTCACCGCCAGCACCACGAAGACGTCGCCGACAGTGCCCTGGGTGATGAACATCTTGGTGCCGTTGAGCACCCAGTTCTTGCCCTGGCGCACCGCGGTCGTCTTCATGCCGGAGGCGTCCGAGCCCGAGCCAGGCTCCGTCAGGCCCCACGCGCCCAGGTACTCACCGGTGGCGAGCTTGGGCAGGAACTTCTTCTTCAGGGCCTCGCTGCCGAAGACGCGCAGGTGGCTGGTGCCCAGGCCGTTGTGGCTGGCCACGGTCAGCGCGAGCGAGCCGTCGTAGCGGGCGATCTCCTCCACGGCGACCGCCACGGCGAGAGAGTCCATGGCCGCCCCGCCGTACTCCTCGGCGACCAGCATGCCCATCACGCCCAGCTGGCCCAGCTCCCGGACGACCTCCATCGGGAACTTCTCGTCCCTGTCCCAGTCGCGGGCGTACGGCTTCACCCGACGTTCGCAGAAGTCCCGGAGGGAGGATTGGAGAGCGCGGTGGCTTTCAGGAAGTTCGAAATCCATGGTGTCGGCAGGATCTATAGCAGAGCGCCCCAGCGCAGGCCGGGGGCTTGCGAAGGGAGCAGGTTTTCTACTCAGACGGGATAGACACCGTGCTTCTTCTCGGCACGGGGCTGGTGGCGCTGGGAGTACAGCCGATAACGCTGGGTCAGCTCCTGACGCAGGCTGTCACCGGGGATGATGTCGTCGATGATGAGCTCGCTGGCCAGCTTGTAGATGTCCACGTCGGCCTTGTACTCGTCGCGCAGCTTCTGGACGTAGGCCTGCCGGTCGGCCTCGGGCAGCTCTTGAATCTTGTTGTAGTAGACGGCGTTCACCGCCGCCTCCGGGCCCATGACGGCGATCATCGCCCCGGGCAGCGCCAGGGTGGCGTCCGGCGCGAAGCCGGGGCCGCTCATGGCGTAGAGGCCGGCGCCGTAGGCCTTGCGGACCACCACGCAGATCTTCGGGACGCTGGCCTCGGACACAGCGGAGATCATCTTCGCGCCGGCGCGGATGATGCCGGCCCGCTCCACCTTGGTGCCGATCATGAAGCCGGGCACGTCCGCCAGGTAGAGCAGCGGGATGTTGAATGCATCACACAGCCAGATGAAGCGCGCCGCCTTGTCCGCGCTGTCCACGAACAGCACGCCGCCCTTGTACTTGGGCTGGTTGGCGACGATGCCCACGGGCATGCCGTCGATGCGGGCGAGGCCGGTGATGAGCTCCTGCGCGAAGAGCTTCTTCACCTCGAACCAGCTGTCCTCGTCGATGAGCTCCTTGATGAGCGCATGCATGTCGAAGGGCTTGTTCTGGTCGGCGGGGACGATTTCATCCACGCGCTTGCCGCTGGCCTTGGGCGCAATCGCGGGGGCCTCGGGCGCGCGCTGGCCGAAGTTCTCCGGGAAGAAGCCGATGTACTTCTTCGCCGCGGCGATGGCCTCCTGCTCCGTCTTCACCAGCACGTCGCCGACGCCGGAGATGGAGCAGTGCATCTTCGCGCCGCCCATCTCCTCGAGCGTCACCTTCTCGCCAATCACCATCTCCGCCATGCGGGGGCTGCCCAGGTACATGGAGGCGTTGCCGTCCACCATGATGACCAGGTCGCAGAAGGCGGGGATGTACGCGCCGCCGGCGGCGGAGGGCCCGAAGAGCAGGCACACCTGCGGCACGAAGCCGGACATGTGCACTTCGTTGTAGAAGATGCGGCCGGCGCCACGGCGGCCGGGGAACATCTCCACCTGGTCGGTGATGCGCGCACCCGCGGAGTCCACGAGGTAGAAGAGCGGGCAGCGGAGCGAGCGGGCGGTCTCCTGGATGCGGAGGATCTTCTCCACCGTGCGGGCGCCCCAGCTTCCAGCCTTCACCGTGGAGTCGTTGGCCATGATGGCCACGGTGCGACCGGCGACCTTGCCCAGGCCAATGACGACGCCGTCCGAGGGCAGCTCGGGGTCCAGGTTGTTGGCGAGCTTCGCGTCCTCCACGAAGGAGCCCTCATCCACCAGCAGGCGGATGCGCTCACGGGCGAACAGCTTGCCCGCCTCCGTGTTCTTCGCGTGGTACTTCTGCGCGCCACCCTTCTCCACCTGCGCGATCTTCTCCAGCAGCTTCGAGTCTTGGGACATGGCCCGGGCCACATAGCAGAAAGGTTTCCGCCTGGCTGCCTTCTCGCCGAGGGAGCGGCGCGTCGTGACGTCCAGCTTACGACGCAGTGTGTGAACGAGGGGGCTCGGGGGGTGCCGCGAAAGGCTCCCCTGCCTACCTTGGAGCATCAACGGGGGCGTACACGCGAGCGGCACGCGCCTCCGGCAATCATCTGGCCCAGGAGGGACGCATGTTCGCAGCGAAGAAAGGCAAGTGGATGGCGAAGGGGTTGGCCAAGAGCGACCTGTACCGCAAGTGGGTGGCGCACAAGCTGATCGACGAGATTCCGCGCGCCGCCAAGAACAGGTGGGAGGACTTCGACCCGGACGACGTCCTGAACCTGGTGGGGCTGACCACCCGCAAGCCCGCGACGCTGGGCCTGGGTGGCCTGGGCGCCTTCATCCTCGGCGTGGCCGCGGGTGGTGTGGCGGCGCTGCTCCTCGCCCCGAAGACGGGCACGGAGCTGCGCACCACCGTCAAGGACCGGGCCATCGGCTACATGAACAAGCAGGGCGTCAACGTCGGCCCCGAGAAGACCGCGAGCGCCTGAAGCGCCACAGTCTGAAGTCCTCCGGGGGCACGGCTCTGGTTCATCCAGGCCGGTGCCCCCGGTGTGTTTCCGGGGGCACCTCGTGAGGAACTAGCGGCCCTTGTAGACGGGGGCGCGCTTCTCGGCGAAGGCGCGCAGGCCCTCGAGCCGGTCCTCCGTCTTGAGGATCTCCTCGTACTTGCGCAGCTCCAGCGCGAGCGCGTCGTCCAGCTCCAGGCCGGTGCCCTCGTCGATGGCGTGCTTGGCGGTGCCCACGGCGAGGGGCGCGTTCTTCACCACCGACTCCGCCAGCCCGAAGGCCACCTCCAGCAGGTGCCCTTCCGGGGCGAGCCGGTTCACCAGCCCGATGCTGAAGGCCTCGGCCGCGTTGACGCTGCGCGCGGTGAGGATGAGGTCCTTCGCCCGGCCCACGCCGATGAGCCGCGATAGCCGCTGCGTCCCGCCGCCGCCGGGGATGATGCCCAGCCGCGTCTCGGTGAGCCCCAGCTCCGCCGCGGGCGCGGCGACGCGGAGGTCACACGCCAGCGCCAGCTCGGTGCCGCCGCCGAAGGCCGCGCCGTTGACGGCGGCGATGAAGACGCAGTCGCTCTTCTCAATCGCGCGGAAGGTGCGGCGCAGCCCGTCGAGGAAGGCGCGGACGTCGTCCTCGGCCATGGTGGCGCGCTCCTTGAGGTCCGCGCCCGCGCAGAAGGCCTTGTCGCCCGCGCCGGTGATGATGACGGCGCGCACCTGGCGGCTCGAGGACACGCGGGCGACCAGGTCGCCCAGCTCCTTCAGCATGGCCCGGCTGATGGCGTTGCGGCGGCCCTCGCCGTCGATGGTCCAGATCTCGATGGCACCCCGTGCGTCGACCTTGAATTCCGGCATGTGCGCTCCCCTCCCCGGGCCCGTCCGGCGGGCCGCCTGGGACGCGGCAGAGTGCGGCGGGAAGCCGGGTCTGGCAAGGCGGAAACGGTTAGCATTGGACGCATGTCCCTGCGCTTCGCACCTCGTCGTCTCTACCGGTGGGCCCCCTGGCTGCCCTCCGCGCTCGCCGTGGTGGCCCTGACTGCTCCCCTGATGGCCCTGGCTCGGGGCGGCGGTGGCGAGCACTACACCCGTCCCTCCTCGGGCGACGATGACGGCGGGGGCGGCGGGGGCCTTCCCCTCTGGCTCATCTACGAGCTGTTCTCGCTCGTCTTCCGGTACCCCAAGGTGATGCTGCCGCTGATCGCCATCGGCTTCGGCATCTGGTGGTTCTACAAGCGCAACCTGCACCCGGACGCCACCACCCGGCGCGCCCTGGACCAGCACGACGCGGACCGGCGCACGCAGGTGGGTCACCGGGACGTGCCGGGCTGGGTGAATGCCCTCAAGCTGAAGGACCCTGCCTTCGAGCTGCAACCGGTGCTCGACAAGACGCGGTGGCTCTTCCTGGAGCTGCAGAAGGCGTGGTTCCTGCGAGACATGACGCCGGTGCGGCCCTTCCTCTCGGACGCCACGTGGCAGCGCTTCAACGTGCAGCTCAAGCTCCTGGAAGCCCAGGGCGTGCGAGACGCGATTACCGATTTCGAGGTGCTGGACCTCCAGCTCATCGGCCTCACGCAGAGCCAGTGGTTCGACGGCATCCAGCTTCGCGTCCAGGCGCGGATGCGTGACACGGATGTGCCCGCCTCGTTCACCGACGCGCAGGCCACGGACGCGGCGCGCAAGGCGCCCAGTGAGGCCTTCACCGAGGTGTGGACCTTCGTGCGCAAGCCCGGCGCACAGACGAAGCCAGGCGAGGACTTGTACCAGGGCAAGTGCCCCAACTGCGGCGCCCCGTTCGCTGGCGGCGCGGCGAACAAGTGCGAGTACTGCAACGCGGTGGTGAACTCCGGCAACTACGACTGGACGCTGTCGGAGATCACGCAGGGCGTGGAGCACGTGCGCTACCACAAGACGGTGGACGGCCTGCGCGATGCGCGCGAGGCGGACCCCGCGCTCAACCTGGAGATTCTCGAGGACCGCGCCTCGCTGCTGTTCTGGAAGTGGATTGATGCGCAGAGCCGCGGCGATGCGAAGGCCCTGTCGAAGGTGGCCAACACGGAGGCCGTGCAGCGGCTGGGCTCGGAGCTGGAGGACCTGCGCCGCAAGGGCCGGCGCCGCGTCTTCCTGGAGTGCGCGGTGGGCGCGGTGGATGTCACCGCATTGCAGGTGAATCCTCAGGGGTACGACGTGGCGCACGTGGACGTGCGCTGGAGCGCGCGCATGGGCATTGGCCCCGTGAATGAGCGGCCGCCGAAGCTCCCCACCGTGCCTCAGCGCTTCATCTTCTCGCTGGTGCGCAGGCACGGCGCGCGGACGAACGCCGAAAACGGCATGTCCACGGACCGCTGCCCCAACTGCAACGCGACGCTCACCGACAGCGCCGCCACCACGTGCGACTTCTGCAACACGCAATTGGGTACCGGTGAACGGGACTGGGTGCTCGCGTCCGCCCTGCCCTACGAGGCGTGGAACGTGGAGCAGAACCAGCGGCACCAGGCCAATGTGCTCCGCAAGGCCGTGGCCACCGAGACGAACCGGGAGCGCGTCCCCTCCCGCGGCGCCGACGCCGTCATGGACGTGCAGGAGCGTCAGCGGCTGCTGTACATGATGGCGGCCATTGCCGCGGCCGACGGCGAGGTGACGTCCAGCGAGCGCAAGCTGCTGAAGCTGTGCTCGGAGCGCTGGGGCGTGGAGTGGGCCAACGTGGAGCTGGCGCTGGGCGCCGGGCCGCAGCTCTTCGACAGGCTGGTGCCGCGCGGCTCTCCGGAGGCCGAGCTCATCCTCCGCAACATCGTGGAGATTGCGATGGTGGATGGCCGCATCGACCGCAAGGAGCGGCGCATGCTCGAAACGGCCGCCGCCCACCTGGGCTTGCAGGAGAAGCTGTCCTCCATGCTCGGCGAGCTGTAACGGAGAAGGGCGGCCCGGGAGGACTTCCCGGTGCCGCCCTCATTGCGTTCAACCCGTGATGCGCGATTCAGCTCTGCGCGCTCTGCACGCGGCGGGACGCCTTCTTCTCCCGCTCACCGAGCGCGGCCTGCAGGTACTTGCCGGCCAGCTTCCGGCCGATGAGCTCCTGGGCAATCTCCCCGGCCTCCACCAGCCGGTCCAGGTTGATACCCGTCTCCACCCCCATGCCGTGCAGCATGAACACGGCATCCTCGGTGGCGAGGTTGCCCGCCGCGCCCGGAGCGTAGGGGCAGCCGCCCAGTCCGCCGATGCTCGCGTCGAACGTCGTCACGCCCGCGGACAGTCCCACCAGCGCGTTGGCCAACGCGGTGCCGCGCGTGTCGTGCATGTGCAGCGCGAGCTTCTCCACGGGGATGTGCTTCAGCAGCGCCTCGAGGATTCCCTCGGTCTGCCGGGGCGTGCCCACGCCAATCGTGTCACCCAGGCTCAGCTGGTACAGGCCCGCGTCCACGAGCTGGCGGCAGATGTCCACCACCCGCTCCACCGGCACGTGGCCCTCGTACGGGCAGCCCCACACCGTGGACAGGTAGCCACGCACGCGCATGCCCGCCGCGAGCGCCGCCGCCGTCACCTCGCGCGCACCCGCGAGCGCCTCGGCGATGCTCTTGTTGATGTTCTTCTTCGAGTGGGCCTCGGACGCAGAGATGAAGACCGCCGCCTCCTCCAGGCCCGCGTCCTTCGCCCGCTCCAGCCCCTTGAGGTTGGGCACGAGCGCGGAGAACACCACGCCCTCCCGCCGCCCCACGAGGCGCAGCAACTCCTCCGCGTCCGCGAGCTGTGGAATCCACTTCGGTGACACGAACGACGTCACCTCGATGCGCTTCTCGCCCGCGGCGACCAGCGCGTCGATGAGCCGCGCCTTGTCTCGCGTGGGCAGCGTGCGCAGCTCGTTCTGCAAGCCATCCCGAGGGCCGACCTCGTAGACGTCGACCCGCTTCGGGAGCTGGCCCAGCCAGCCTGTATGCGCTCGGGAATTCTGGTTCGGATCCACTGGACGAGCTCAGCGCTTTCGAAGCGCTGCTCCCACAATCAAATCGGTCGACCGAGATGTCGGTGGCCCGCCGTCCAGCCCACCGTGCACCCAGGCTGTTGAAAACCCCGTGCTTTCCAACAGACGTGTCAGTTCCGCAAGGGGATAGTAGCGGATGGCATATGACGCGGTGAGACGCCGACCGGTCGGTAGGGAGAGCGTCCGCTGTCCCTCGTCCCTACCCGTAACCGTGTCGAAACGACTCTGCTCTTCCAACATGCTTCCGTCCGGCAGCGTCTGCTGGAACGCCGCCGCCGGTGACTCCACCAGTCGCTCGTACGGCACCGTCTGGAACACCAGCCTCCCTCCCGGCCGCAGCATCCGCGCCACCTCGCGCAGGATGTGCACGTGCTCCTCATCCGTGAAGGCGAAGAGTGTCGAGTACCAGGCGTAGGCCCCAGCCAATGAGGCCTCCTGAAACGGCAGTGCACGAAGGTCCCCCTGCACCGCGGGAAACCCGGGCCGCCGCATGGAAAGCGACAGCGCGTCTAATTCCAGGCCGATGACGCGACCGGCCAGAGTGCCACTGGCATTGAGCCGCGCGGCGTGACGTCCATGGCCACAGCCCAGGTCCACCACCGGTGCGGGGCCCGGCACGTCCGCGAAGGCGCGAGCGAGGTACTCCACCTCCCGGGCCGTGACGGCCTCCGAGAGGAAGGGCAGCGTGCTGCGAAGGTAGAGCTCTCCGAAGAAGGACACGGGCGTGTGGCTCCTACCTCAATGGGGGTGAGGCCACCCGGAAAGGATACGGGCGTCCTGCTCGCGCTCAAGTGCGAGCGCGGGGTCCTCGGCACCCTGCCCCACTCCGTGGTGGACGTGGGACGTGACGACGTCATCAGACCCATTGCCCCGGACGGGCATTGCGCCTATGGGAAGGACACGGTGCCGCCCTCCGGGGCATGGCGCCTCATCTCTTCGCGAGGACGCAGCATGTCGCAAGTGCCTCCCCCCTCCGCTACGGACTTCCCGCCCCCGTCACTCGACGCGTGGCGCCGGCTCGTCGAGAAGGACCTGAAGGGCAAGCCCTTCTCGTCCCTCCAATCGAGCCTGGAAGGTGGCCTGTCCCTCCAGCCGCTCTACACGCCCCAGGATGCTCCCGCCCCCACGGAGCCTCCAGGCGTTGCGCCCTACGTGCGCGGCACCCTGCCGCTCGGCCACACGGAGGGAGGATGGACGGTGTGCCAGGAGTACGCCGGCCCCGAGGTCGCTTCCACCGCCGAGGTCCTCCGCAATGACCTGGAGCGCGGCGGCCAGGGCATCTGGCTGCTGCTGGATGCACCGCACGGCGTCGACGTGAAGGACGCGGACTCGATGCGGCGGCTCCTAGCGCACGTCCCGCTGGAGCGCACACCCGTGCACCTGGAGCCGGCTCGTGACGTGCTCGCTCCCGCGTCGCTCCTGCTCCAGGTCGCGGACGCGCTTCGTGTTCCGCGCAAGGCGTTGAGTGGAAGCCTGGGCATCGATCCCATCGGCGCCATGGCTCGCGCGGGCGCGGCGAAGGTGGACGTCGCCGGGACGCTCGCTCGGGCCGCGCCGCTGGTGACTTCGCTGCGGAAGGAAGCGCCGGGTCTGCGCGCGCTGCTGGTGTCCTCGCGTGCCTGGGCGGACGCGGGTGCCACGCCCGTGCAGGAGTTGGCGTGGGCCATCGCCACCGGCGTGGAGTACCTGCGCGAGCTGGAGCGCGCGGGCGTGTCTCCCTCGGACGCGGCGCGCTCGATGCAGTTCGCGCTGTCGGTGGGCGGGCAGTTCTTCCCGGAGATTGCCCGGCTGCGCGCGGCGCGGCTGCTCTGGTCCAAGGTCGTCGCCGCCTCCGGTGGTCCGCCGGAGGCGCAGGCGATGTCGCTTCATGCACGCACTGCCACCGGCACCAAGGCGAAGCGCGACCCGTGGGTGAACATCCTGCGCGCCACCGCGGAGTCCTTCGCCGCCGTCGTCGCGGGCGCGGACAGCGTGAGCACCTCTCCCTTCGACGAGCCCCTGGGTACGCCGGACGAGCAGAGCCGGCGGCTCGCGCGCAACACGCAGCTCATCCTGCGCGACGAGTCCAGCCTCAACCGCGTCGCGGACCCCGCCGGCGGCAGCTACTACCTGGAGCAGCTCACCGGCGAAGTGGCCCGCGCGGCGTGGACGGAGCTGCAGCGCATCGAGGCACTGGGCGGCATGACGCGCGCGCTCGTCGACGGCGACGTAGCCCGCGTGCTCGCGGAAACGGTCGCCGCGCGCGACAAGGCCGTACGCAGCCGGCGCCTGCCGATGGTGGGCGTCAGCGAGTTCCCCCACCTGGGCGAAGCCCCCGTCCAGCGCGAGCCGCATCCCACGCCCGTGAAGGCCGAGGGCGACTTCGCGCCGCTGCGCCCTGTGCGCATGGCGGAGGCATTCGAGTCGCTGCGCGACGCGAGCGACCGGCACCTCGCCCTGTACGGCACGCGCCCGCGCGCCTTCATGGTGAGCCTGGGCACGGTGGCGGAGCACACCACGCGCTCGATGTGGACCACCAACGCGCTGGCCGTGGGCGGCATCGAGACAGACGAGCACCGCGACTTCACGGACGCCAACCACGCGGCGGAGGCCTTCGCCAAGACGGGCACCCTGCTCGCGGTCATCTCCGGCCCGGACACGCTGTACCCGGACCAGGTGCCCGCGCTCACCCAGGCCCTCAAGGCCCGGGGCGCGCGCGCCGTCGTCGTGGCCGGTCGTCCCGGTGACCACGAGGCCGCCTTCCGCGCGGCTGGCGTGGACCTCTTCATCTACGCGGGAGCGGACCTGTTCCAGCTCCTGAAGACGCTGCACCAGCAGCTCGGAGTGGTGGCCTGATGCGCTCCAACGTTCCGGACTTCTCCCGCGTCGCCTTCGACGCCCCAGAGACGCAGCCCGCCCCCGCCGTGCGCGACACCCAGCGGCACCAGGCGAGCGACGCCACCCGCGCCGCCGAGCGCTGGGACACGCCCGAGGGCATCCCCGTCAAGCCCGTCTACGCCCCTGAAGACCTCGAGGGCGTGGCGCACCTGGGCTCGCTGCCCGGCCTGCCGCCCTTCGTGCGCGGCCCGTACGCGACCATGTACGTGCAGCAGCCGTGGACCGTGCGCCAGTACGCCGGGTTCTCCACCGCCGAGGCCTCCAATGCCTTCTACCGCCGCAACCTCGCGGCCGGTCAGAAGGGCCTGTCCATCGCGTTCGACCTCGCCACGCACCGGGGCTACGACAGCGACCACCCGCGCGTCTCTGGCGACGTGGGCATGGCGGGCGTGGCCATCGACTCCATCAAGGACATGCGCATCCTGTTCGACCGGATTCCGCTCGACCAGATGTCCGTGTCCATGACGATGAACGGCGCCGTCCTCCCCGTGCTCGCGCTCTACGTCGTGGCGGCCGAGGAACAGGGCGTGCGCCCCGAGCAGCTCAGCGGGACCATCCAGAACGACATCCTCAAGGAGTTCATGGTCCGCAACACGTACATCTATCCGCCCGGTCCCTCGATGCGCATCATCGGGGACATCTTCCGCTTCACGGCGGAGCGGATGCCGCGCTTCAACAGCATCAGCATCAGCGGCTACCACATGCAGGAAGCCGGCGCGTCCCAGGACCTGGAATTGGGCTACACGCTCGCGGACGGCGTGGAGTACGTGCGCGCGGGACTCGCCGCTGGCCTGGACGTGGACGCCTTCGCGCCCCGCCTGTCGTTCTTCTGGGCCATCGGGATGAACTTCTTCATGGAGGTGGCCAAGCTGCGCGCGGCCCGCCTCCTCTGGGCCCGGCTCCTCAAGGACTTCAAGCCCAAGAGCGACAAGAGCCTGGCGCTGCGCACGCACTGCCAGACGTCCGGCTGGAGCCTCACCGCGCAGGACGTCTACAACAACGTCGTGCGCACCTGTGTGGAGGCCATGGCCGCCACCCAGGGCCACACGCAGAGCCTCCATACCAACTCGCTGGACGAGGCGATTGCGCTGCCCACCGACTTCAGCGCGCGCATCGCTCGCAATACCCAGTTGTATCTGCAACTGGAGAGCGGCACCACGCGCGTCATCGACCCGTGGGGCGGCAGCTACTACGTGGAGCGCCTCACCCACGAGCTGGCGCACAAGGCCTGGGCTCACATCCAGGAGGTGGAAGCGCTGGGCGGCATGACCAAGGCGATTGAAGCCGGCCTGCCCAAGCTGCGCATCGAGGAGGCCGCCGCGCGCACCCAGGCGCGCATCGACTCCGGACGCCAGGCCATCATCGGCGTGAACAAGTACCCGCCCGAGCGCGAGGACCGGCTCGACATCCTCAAGGTGGACAACTCCGCGGTGCGCGAGGCCCAGGTGGCCCGCCTGCGCGAGCTGCGCGCCGAGCGCAACGCCGACGAGGTCCGCCGCCGCCTGGACGCGCTCACCGAGGCGGGCCGGCGCAACGAGGGCAACCTGCTGGCGCTCGCTATCGACGCGGCGCGGGCCAAGGCCACCGTGGGAGAAATCAGCGACGCGCTCGAGAAGGTCTACGGGCGCTACGAGGCCACCGTGCGAACCATCTCCGGGGTGTACTCGGCCGAGGCCGGCTCCGCGAGCGGCATCGCCGAAGCGCGCGCGAAGGCGGATGCCTTCCTGGCGCGCTTCGGTCGCCGGCCTCGCATCCTCATCGCGAAGATGGGGCAGGACGGGCATGACCGCGGCCAGAAGGTCATCGCCACCGCCTTCGCCGACCTGGGCTTCGACGTGGACATCGGGCCGCTGTTCCAGACGCCCGACGAGTCCGCGCGCCAGGCGGTGGAGAACGACGTCCACATCGTGGGTGCCAGCTCGCTCGCCGCCGGTCACCTCACGCTGGTGCCGGAGCTGAAGCAGGCCCTGGCGAAGCTGGGCCGCGAGGACATCATGGTGGTGGTGGGCGGCGTGATTCCGCCCCAGGACTACGACGCGCTGCGCGCCGCGGGCGCCGCCGCCATCTTCGGCCCCGGCACCGTCATCGCGAAGGCAGCCCTGGAGCTGCTCGACAAGCTCGCCGCCGAGCTGGAGGCGGCGTGAAGCTGCTGCCCGCGGACACCTACATGGACGGCGTCCGCGCCGGAGACCGCGCCGTGCTCGCGCGCGCCATCACCCTGGTGGAGAGCGAGCACCCGCGCCACGCGGCCCTCGCGCAGGAGGTGCTCACCCGCCTGCTGCCCCACACGGGAAACAGCCAGCGCGTGGGCATCAGCGGCGTGCCGGGCGCGGGCAAGAGCACCTTCATCGACGCGCTCGGCATGCACCTCGTGGGCAAGGGCCACCGGGTGGCGGTGCTCGCCATCGACCCGTCGAGCAGCATCTCCGGCGGCAGCATCCTGGGCGACAAGACGCGCATGGCCCGCCTGTCGCGCGAGAGTGCCGCGTACATCCGCCCTAGTCCTTCCAGCGGCACGCTGGGCGGCGTGGCGCGCAAGACGCGCGAGACGCTCCTCTTGTGCGAGGCCGCGGGCTTCGACGTGGTGCTGGTGGAGACGGTGGGCGTGGGCCAGTCGGAGACGGTGGTCTCGGAGCTGGTCGACTTCTACCTGGTACTGATGCTCGCGGGCGCGGGCGACGAGCTGCAGGGCATCAAGCGCGGCATCCTGGAGGTGGCGGACATGGTCGCCATCAACAAGGCGGACGGCGACAACGCGCCCCGTGCCGAGCGGGCCCGCGCCGAGTACCGCGCCGCCCTCCACCTCATGCGGCCGGGCGCGGAGCCGGTCGTCACCACGTGCAGCGCGCTGGAAGGCACTGGCATCGAGAAGCTGTGGGACTCGGTGGTGGAGCGCATCGCCCGCCGCGCCGCGTCGGGGGAGCTGTCGCGCCGCCGCCAGGAGCAGCAGGTGGGCTGGATGTGGGCCATGGTGCAGGACGGCCTGCGGTCGGCCCTGCGAGCGCACCCCGAGGTGTCCGCCCTCGTGCCCTCGCTGGAGACGGACGTTCGCGAAGGCCGGGCGACGCCGACTTCCGCCGCACTGCGGGTGCTAGGCGCCTTCCTGCCACGCATGCCGGCCTGACGGCCCGCGTCGTACGGCGAGCACCTGCAACTTCAATCGCTTGCCGGTGCCGCACCGCACTTTTAGTGTACGCGCGTGCGACACGCCCAGCCGACCACGCCGACCCCTCCCCAGCCCTACAAGCCCCGCCACCACGTCCGCATCGTCACGGCCGCCAGCCTGTTCGACGGCCATGACGCGGCCATCAACGTCATGCGCCGCCTCATGCAGGCGTCGGGTGCGGAGGTCATCCACCTGGGCCACAACCGCTCCGTGTCGGAGATCGTCGACTGCGCCATCCAGGAGGACGTCCAGGGCATCGCGATCACCTCCTACCAGGGCGGACACGTCGAGTTCTTCAAGTACATGATCGACCTGCTCCGTCAGCGCGGCGCGAACATCAAGGTGTTCGGCGGCGGTGGCGGCACCATCCTCCCCACGGAGATCGACGAGCTCCACAAGTACGGCGTCACGCGCATCTACTCGCCGGACGACGGCCGGGCCATGGGCCTGCAGGGGATGATCGACGACCTCATCTCCAAGTGTGACTTCGAGAAGCGGCCCGAGGACTTCAAGCCGCTGGTGGCCCGGCCCCTGCCCCGCCAGCCCGACCGCATCGCCTCGCTCATCACCATCGCGGAGAACTTCGCGGACGCGGGTGAGGAGCTGCGCAAGGCCATGGCCGAAGCCCACGTGGACGCCCCCCGGGTGCCCGTGCTCGGCATCACCGGCACCGGCGGCGCGGGCAAGTCCAGCCTCGTGGACGAGCTGGTGCGCCGCTTCCTGGCGGACTTCCCGGACAAGACGCTCGCCGTGCTCTCCGTGGACCCGTCCAAGCGCAAGTCCGGCGGCGCGCTCCTCGGTGACCGCATCCGCATGAACGCCATCGACAACTCGCGCGTGTACATGCGCTCGATGGCCACGCGGCAGAGCAACCTCGCCCTGTCGCGGCACGTGGCCCACTCCATCGAGGTCTGCAAGGCGGCGGGCTTCGACCTCATCATCGTGGAGACGTCCGGCATCGGTCAGTCGGACACCGAAATCACCGAGCACTCGGACGTGTCGCTCTACGTGATGACGGCCGAGTACGGCGCGGCGACGCAGCTCGAGAAGATCGACATGCTCGACTTCGCGGACGTCATCGCCATCAACAAGTTCGACAAGCGCGGCTCGCTGGACGCGCTGCGCGACGTGCGCAAGCAGTGGAAGCGCAACCACATCGCCTTCAACGTCTCCGACGACGCGGTGCCCGTGCACGGCACCATTGCCTCGCAGTTCAACGACCCGGGGATGAATCAGCTCTACCGCGCCATCATGGACGCGGTGGTGAAGAAGACCGGCGCGCCGCTCCAGTCCCAGTTCGCACTCACCCCGGGGATGAGTGAAAAGAAGTGGATCATCCCGCCCGAGCGCACCCGCTACCTCGCGGAGATCGTCGAGGCCTGCGAGTCCTACGACGGCTTCGTGCGCGCCCAGGCAGCCATCGCCCGGCGCATGTACCAGCTCCACGGCACCATCCAGGCCCTGCGCGCCAACGTGGGCAAGAAGCACCTGGAAATCGTCGAGCCGAAGGATGCCTCCGACGTGGTGCAGGTGACGGAGCGCGTGGAGGGCGAGCCCGCCTACCTGAGCGAGTTGGTGGCGCTGTACCAGGACCTGGAGGGCCGCCTGCACCCGGACAGCCGGCGCCTGCTGGCGGAGTGGCCGGCGACGAAGCGGCGCTACGCGGCGGCGAAGTACCAGTACCAGGTGCGCGACAAGGTCATCGAGCTGGACCTGTACACCGAGTCCCTCTCCCACCTGCGCGTGCCGAAGATTGCCCTGCCCCGCTACGAGGACTGGGGTGACATCCTCACGTGGCTCCTGCGCGAGAACGCGCCGGGCGCCTTCCCGTTCACCGCGGGCGTCTTCCCGCTCAAGCGCGAGGGCGAGGACCCCGCGCGCATGTTCGCGGGCGAGGGCGGCCCGGAGCGCACCAACAAGCGCTTCCACTACGTGTCACGCGGCCTGCCGGCGAAGCGCCTGTCCACCGCGTTCGACTCGGTGACGCTGTACGGCGAGGACCCGGACCACCGGCCGGACATCTACGGCAAGGTGGGCAACTCAGGTGTGTCCATCGCCAACGTGGACGACGCGAAGAAGCTCTACTCCGGCTTCGACCTGGCGGACCCGTCCACGTCGGTGTCGATGACCATCAACGGCCCGGCGCCCATGTTGCTGGGCTTCTTCCTCAACGCCGCCGTGGACCAGCAGTGCGAGAAGTGGATTCGCGAGCAGGGCCAGGTGGAGGCGGTGGAGAAGAAGATCGACGCGCTCTACCGCGAGCGCGGCGTGCCCCGTCCGCGCTACCAGGGCGACTTGCCCGCGGGCAATGACGGGCTGGGGCTGTTGCTGCTGGGCGTGTCCGGCGACGAGGTGCTGCCGCGCGACGTGTACGAGAAGATCCGCGCGAAGACGCTCCAGCAGGTGCGCGGCACCGTGCAGGCGGACATCCTCAAGGAGGACCAGGCGCAGAACACCTGCATCTTCTCCACCGAGTTCGCCCTGCGCGTGATGGGCGACATCCAGCAGTACTTCATCGACCAGAAGGTGCGGAACTTCTACTCGGTGAGCATCTCCGGCTACCACATCGCGGAGGCCGGGGCGAACCCCATCTCCCAGCTCGCCTTCACGCTGGCCAACGGCTTCACCTTCGTCGAGTACTACCTGTCGCGCGGGATGGACATCGACGACTTCGCGCCCAACCTGTCGTTCTTCTTCTCGAACGGCATGGACCCCGAGTACGCGGTGCTCGGGCGCGTGGCGCGGCGCATCTGGGCCAAGGCCATCCGGGACAAGTACGGCGGCAATGACCGCTCGCAGAAGCTGAAGTACCACATCCAGACGTCCGGCCGTTCGCTGCACGCGCAGGAGATCGCGTTCAACGACATCCGCACCACGCTGCAGGCGCTGCTGGCACTGAATGACAACTGCAACTCCCTACACACCAACGCGTATGACGAGGCCATCACCACTCCCACCGAGGAGAGCGTGCGGCGAGCCCTCGCCATCCAGCTGGTCATCAACAAGGAGTTCGGCCTGTCGAAGAACGAGAACCCCAACCAGGGCTCGTTCATCATCGAGGAGCTGACGGACCTGGTGGAGGCGGCGGTGCTCGCGGAGTTCCGCGCCATCTCCGAGCGCGGCGGTGTGCTGGGCGCGATGGAGCGCATGTACCAGCGCTCGAAGATCCAGGAGGAGTCGCTCTACTACGAGACGCTGAAGCACGACGGGACGCTGCCCATCGTCGGCGTGAATACGTTCCTGGACCCGAAGGGCTCGCCCACCGTCACCCCGCCGGAGGTGATTCGCGCGACGAAGGAGGAGAAGGACTACTCCATCACCGCGCGCGACGCGTTCTGGAAGCGCAACGCGGCGACGGCGCCCCAGGCGCTGGAGGCCGTGCGCCGCGCCGCGCTGGACAACGGCAACGTGTTCGCCGCGCTGATGGACGCGTGCAAGGTGTGCACGCTGGGCCAGCTCTCCCGCGCGCTCTACGAAGTGGGCGGCCAGTACCGGCGCAACATGTAGCGCGCCAGGGCCACGGTGTCGGCGGAGGGGCGCGCAAACGCCCCGCCCCTCCGGCGTTGGGGCGGTGGCTCAGCGATTCGGCGCCAGCTTCACGCGCAAGCGCCGCACCGTTTCTTCAACGGCGCGGCGCCAGGTTCCACCCAGGTGCCGGAACCGCGTCCTTCAGCGCTTCGGCGCCAGCTTCGCGCGCAGGCGCCGCACCGCCTCGTCCAGCACCGCGTCCGTCTTGCAGAAGGCGAAGCGCGCCAGGCCCTGGCCCAGGTGGCGGTGCTCGGGGCTGTAGAAGACGCTCGGCGGAATGCCGGCCACGCCGACTTCGGACACCAGGTGGCGGCAGAAGGCGATGTCGTCCGCGAAGCCGTACCGCGCGATGTCCGCGAGGATGAAGTAGCTGCCCTGCGGCGCGAAGGCCGTCAGCCCCGCCTCGCGCAGCCCTCCGAGCAAGCGCTCCCGCTTTGCCGCGTACGTTGCCGCCAGCTCCGCGTAGTACGTGTCCGGCAGCCGCAGCGCTGCCGCCATGGCCGCCTGCAGCGGCGACGCCGTGGCGAACGTCACGAACTGGTGCGCCCGCTGCACGGCATCCCGCAGCGGCGGCGGGGCGATGACCCAGCCCACCTTCCACCCGGTGAGGCTGAACGTCTTGCCTCCGCTGCTCACGGTGACGGTGCGCTCCGCCAGCCCCGGCAGCGTGGCCGGGCGCAGGTGCTTCGCCGGCGCGAAGACGATGTGCTCGTACACTTCGTCGGAGAGAATCTTCGCGTCGTGCTCGGCGCACAGCCCGCCAAGGAACTCGAGCTCCTCACGGGTGAACACCTTGCCCGTGGGATTGTGCGGCGAGTTGATGATGAGCAGCCGCGTGCGCGGGCTGAAGGCGGCACGCACCTCGTCCCGGTCGAACCACCACTCCGCATGGGACGCGTCCGGCGGGCGCAGCGGCACGTAGCGCGCGGTGGCGCCCACGAAGGTGATGTTGGCGTCGTACGAGTCGTAGAACGGCTCGAAGGCCACCACCTCGTCGCCCGGGTCCACGAGCCCGAGCATCACGTCGAGGATGGCCTCGGTGGCGCCGCTCGTCACCGTCACCATGGTGTCCGGGTCCACCTGCTGGCCGTAGAAGCGCGCGGAGTGCTCGGCGATGGCGACGCGCAAGTCCTTGGCGCCCATGCCCATGGCGTACTGATTCACGCCGTCGCGGATGGCCTTCTGCGCGGCCTCCTTGACGGCTTCCGGCCCGTCGAAGTCCGGGAACCCCTGCCCCAGGTTGACGGCGCCGTGCTTCGCGGCCAGCGCGCTGAACTCGGAGAAGACGGTGGTGCCGAAGCGGGTGACTCGCTGCGCGGACGCGGGCCGGGACATGGAAGGAGGCTCCTCATGGCCGGGCCCTGATGGGGGTTTGGGTGCGACGCGGGGGCCGGCCGGCTCTCAGGGCCTTACGATAGCGTCCACGGGGACGGAGCGCGCGGCCCTCTCGCCTTCACGCTGGCGGGCGGCTCGGCAAAGACCCAGGGCCAGCCCCGCCACAACCATCACCAGGGGGACCGCGCACACCAGGTCCGTGGCGTAGTGGAAGCGCCCGGCCAGGGTGGCGATGACGAGGCCGATGCCCGGCCCCAGCATGATCCAGAACAGGGTCCGGTGGAACCGCCACGCGTAGAAGAGCACCAGCAGCGTGGTGCCGGTGTGGCCCGAGGGGAAGCAGTCCCGGGCGTACCTCGGCGCGCGCATCAGCGAGTCCAGCACCGGCGTCAGCATCGCGCCCTGCAGCGGCCCGTCGAACGAGCCGATGAGGAAGTAGCGGGGCCCCACCGCGGGCACCAGCGCGTACGCCGCGTAGTTGAACAGGAACAACATCCCCAGCCCGGTGAGGTACTCGCTGAAGTCGGAGGAGACGCCGCGCGCCCGCCGGTACAGCGCTACGCCCAGCACCAGCGGCCAGACGAAGTGGCCGTAGTAGCAGATGAGCAGGATGTCGTTGAGCCACGGCGGGACGCGGTGCGCCAGCTCCACCGCCGCCTGGAAGCCGAACAGTCGCTGGTCCGCGGCGACCAGCTGCGCGTCCTTCAGGATGGGGTTGAGCGTGTCCACCACGGGTGACAGCCAGCCGTGCGACAGCACCGCCACCGGCAACAGCCACCAGTCCGCCGCCGTGGTGAGCCACCGCTGCTTCGGAAAGGAGGCCTCCAGCGTGCGGAGCACCAGCGGGCCGGCGGCCATCAGGGCGAACAGCCCGGCGTTGCGCAGCGCGCCCGGCGCCCAGCGCCCGGGGCCCATGAGTACCAGGGCGCCCAGTGAGCAGGCGACCAGGACGACGAGGTCCACCGAGGTGAGGTGCACCTGAACTTCGCGGTCAGGCTTCCGCAGGAGCAGGCCACGGCGATGATGGAAGGTCCCGGAGCTCACGCTGACTTCCGCTCCCCCGGCGACTCATTGCTGACGCCAGGCATCCCGAGCTCGAGGCTCCGCACGAGGGCACCCTCCCCCACCGCGGCGGTCTTCCGCGCCTTCCACCGCTCCAGCAGGGCAAGCATCGCGGGGAAGAAGACCGTGGTCCCCAGGAAGGTGCACACGACTCCGAGCAGCGCAATCTGTCCGATGCTGCGCAGCCCCTGGTGGTTGGCGATGAGCAGCGCGCCGTAGCCCGCCGCGTTCGACAGCGTGGCCACCACGGCCGCCAGCCCCGTGTGCCGCACCACCTTGCCGAGCGAGCCGGGCCCCTCTTCCTCGTACCGGTGGAACAGGTGCACCGAGTTGTCCACGGCGATGGCGAGCAGGTTCGGCAGCACCACCGCGTTGATGAAGTTGAGCTGCACGTCGAAGAGGTACATGCCGCCCGCCAGGCACGTCATGCCCAGGAACAGCGGCCCGGTGACGAGCAGCGCGCGCTTGAAGCTGCGCAGGCTCAGCAGGATGACGAAGAACACCACGCCGGCCGCGGACCAGAGGATGAGCGGACCGTCCCCGCGAACCAGCGCGAAGATGCGCGCGGCGATGCGGTTGCTGTCCAGCACCGACATGTCGATGCCGCGCGCCTTCGTGCCCTCCACCACCTGGTCGATCTGCGCCGCCCAGCGCTTCAGGTCGTCCGTGTCGTAGTTGGACACCGAGGGGAACAGCAGCAGGAACGTGCCCTTGCCGTCCGTGGCCTCGAAGCGGCGGCGGACCTCCACGGGCAGCGAGTCCAGCCCGTAGGGCTTCGACTCCAGCATCTGCTGGAAGTCCTTCAGCCGCGCGTCCTCCTGCGCGGACGCGGGCAGCCCGTGGAGCAGCGTGCGGATGCCGGCGATCTCCGCCTCGCGGCGCTGCAGGTCATGCGGCACCAGGTCGTTGAGGGACGTGGTGCGCAGGAACACGGAGTCCGCGCCATTCTTGCGCTTCACCTCCGCGATGATGTCCTCCACCTGCGCGGCCTGCTTCACGTCGTCCACCAGGAAGATGGCCGGGTTGAGCGGCTGGCCGAGCTGCTCGGTGACGTGGTCGTCCAGGCGCGAGGCCGGCGAGTCACCCTTCAGCTTGCGCATGTCCGTCTCGAAGCCCAGCTTCGGCGCGATGGCCACGGAGAAGCCCGCGAAGGCCACCACCGCCAGGGCGATGCCGGCGATGAGCGACGTGGGCCAGCGCCGCCACTCGCGCTCGGGCTTCGCCGCCATCGGAGCCTCCGCCGAGGCGGCCGCGGCAGGCGCGTCCGCCGAGACGGCAGCGGGCACGGCGTCCTTGCGCGCGGGGCGCACCCGCTCGGCGATGGCCAGCAGCGAGGGACCCATGGCGTACGCCGCCAGCACCGCCAGCAGCACGCCCATGCCGGCCAGCAGACCGAACTGGTTGAAGGCGTGGAACTGCGCCAGCAGCAGCACGAAGAACGCCGCCGCGTTGGTCAGCGCCGAGGTGACGGCCCCGCTGAAGGTGCCACCCACCGCCGCCTTCAGCGCCTCGCGCGCGGTGAGGTGCTCGCGCTCCTCCCAGTACCGCATGCACAGGTGCACGCCGTACTCGATGCCCAGGCCGATGAGGATGGCGACGAGGAAGCCCGTCACCACGTTGAGGTGGCCGATGAAGACCTGTGCGAAGCCGAACGTGAGCAGGATGCCCACGACGACGGGCAGGCCCACCACCGCCAGCGCGGCGATGCGCCGGGTGGCCAGCAGGATGAGGCCCACGGCAATCAGCGCGGAGAGGATGCCGGCGCGCGACAAGTCACTGCGCATCACCGCGTCCTCTTCGATGCGGTTCTGGAAGTTGCCCGTCGCCTCCAGCTTCACCGACGGGTAGCGCTCCGCCGCGAGCGTGCGGCCGGTGCCCATGGCCAGCTCCACGAAGCGCCGCGCGAAGTCCAGGTCCCCCGCCGTCCCCGACGGCTTGAGCATCAGGTAGACCTCGGTGCCATCCGCGTTCGCCAGGTACTCCTTCATGGGCGCGTTGGGCGTGTGCTTCTTCGCAATCTCGTCGAAGTCCGCCGGCGGCGGCGTGGCCCCCAGGTCGATGTAGAACGGGTTGGCCTGCTGGCGCTCGTAGCGCACCCGGGCCTCGAGGTCCTTGCGCAGCTCCGCCAGCTTCTCGGCCGGCAGCAGCAGCAGACCGTGTCGGCGGAAGAAGTCCACGTCATAGCTGTGCTCGACGTAGCGGACCTCCGGGAGCGCCTCCAGGCGGGCCTTCAGCTCGGCCGCGTAGGCCTTCAGTCGCTCGGGGGCGTCCCCCTTGGCCAGGATGACGAGGTACCCGTCCCCGCCGGCCTTCTGTGACACGCGTGTCAGGTCTTGAACTTCGCGGGCGCCCTGGGGGAGCAGCTCCACGAACGACCCGCGGAACTCCAACCGCGACGCCAGCGCCATACCGCCCGCCGCCAGGAGCGCGAACACGAGCAGCACCTGCCAGGGACGGGACACGGCCGCCTGGATGAATCCCTCGAACCACCGCTGTCGCAGCGACCTGGCCACCGTCCACTCCTCGATGAAGGCCGGCGAAAGCAAATTCCCAGCCAGCTAATGGCCCCCGCAAACATCAGGCCCGGACGAAGTCTTCCAGGCCTCCGGAGGCCCTCCGGCGGGCGTGCAGCCATCTTCACACGGTGGCTTCCAGTATCCACTGGACAACGCTCGTGTCGCGGGGGCGTGCCATCAAAGTCACGGTGCTGTCAAGCCATGGGCCCGGTAAGGAACCCTTGCAAGGGACCCAAGCAACAGTCCGCGCCTTGACACTGCCGCTAACCCTCTTTATTCACGGCCCCGCGTCCCCCGTGGGAGGTCGCTGGACGCTGGTTTCCGAGGCCGGAACGAGCCCTGCAAGGGCTGGCGGCCGGAGATCCGCAGTCCCCCCAAGAGGATCGACCCTCCCGACGCAGCCTCAAGAAAGACCACCCATGAGCGACGTCTTCGACAAGTGCAGTAATTGGAAGGACTACCGCATCGCGAAGGCCACGGGTCTCTACCCGTACTTCCGGGCCATCGAAGCGTCGCACGGCGCCACCGAGGTGGAGATCGAAGGACGGCGGGTCGTCATGGTGGGGTCCAACAACTACCTGGGCCTCTCCGCGGATCCGCGCGTGAAGGAAGCCGCCATCAAGGCGGTGGAGAAGTTCGGCACCACGTGCTCCGGCTCGCGCCTGCTCAACGGCACGCTGGCGCTGCACGAGGAGCTGGAGGCGAAGCTGGCGAAGTTCCTCAACCGCGAGGCCGCCATCGTCATCTCCACCGGCTTCCAGACGAACCTGGCGCTGGCGTCCATCCTGGGCCGGCACGACATCGTCTTCAGCGACCGGCAGAACCACGCGTCGCTGGTGGACGGCATCCGCCTGTCCTTCGCCACCGAGCGCAAGTTCCGCCACAACGACATGGACCACCTGGAGCAGCTGCTGGCCCAGGCGGAGCCCAACGCGGGCAAGATCATCGTCACCGACGGCGTCTTCTCCATGGAGGGCGACCTCTGCAACCTGCCCCGCATCGTGGAGCTGGCGAAGCACTACAACGCCCGCGTGATGACGGATGACGCCCACTCCATGGGCGTGCTCGGCGACAAGGGCCGCGGCACCTCCGAGTACTTCGGCCTGGAGAAGGAGACGGACCTCGTGATGGGGACGTTCTCCAAGAGCTTCGCGTCGCTGGGCGGCGTGCTGGCCGGGCCCTTCGAGGTCATCAACTACATCCGCCACAAGGCGCGCTCGGTCATCTTCTCCGCGTCCATGACGCCGGCCTCCATCGCCGCGGCGCTCAAGGCGCTGGAGATCATCGAGGCCGAGCCGCAGCGCCGCGAGCGGCTCCTGGACATCGCGGAGAAGATGCACAACGGCTTCCGCGCCATGGGCTTCGACACGGGCGTGTCGGTGACGCCGGTGGTGCCGGTGCACATCGGCGACCAGGTGAAGTGCTTCCGCTTCTGGCGCGCGCTGCACGAGGCGGGCGTCTTCGCCAACCCGGTGATTCCGCCGGCGGTGGAGGCGGGCCACGCGCTCATCCGCACCTCGTACATGGCCACGCACACGGACGCGCAGCTGGACCGCGTGCTGGACACCTTCGAGACCATCGGCCGCAAGCTGAACGTGATTCCGGAGACGCGCCCCACGGTGTACGAGCCGGTGAAGATCGCCCGGCCGGGCACCCGCGTGCTGCACAACAAGGCCAGCGAGACGTGGGCGGCCGGCTCCGCGGGCCTGCTCGCGGACAAGGGCGGCCTCACGCTGGAGCAGCTGTCGCGCATGTCGTCGCGCGAGGTGGCCGGCAAGCTCTTCGACGCGGTGGAGCAGCTCACCTGGCGCGCCGCCAACCTGCAGCCGGATGACCTGCGCAAGCTGGGCAACGCCCCCATGAAGCTGTGGGAGAAGCGGGGCGAGCTGCCGGGCCTCCTGCTGGAGAAGGGCGCTCACTTCTTCATGCGCAACGGCACCAACGGCACGCAGTCCGAAGACAGGAACTAGAGCACCCATGGCCCTCCCCGCCGAGCCTTCTTCGCCCGCGACAGCTTCGCTCCCTCCCCTGCCCTCGGACGTGCAGGTGACTCCTGTGCGTGGCTCGACGGAGAAGATGCAGTTCATCCGCTTCCCCTACGGCATCTACAAGAACGACCCGAACTGGGTGATGCCGCTGGAGATGGAGCGCAAGGACTTCCTGGACCCGAAGAAGAACCCCTTCTTCCAGTACGGCGAGGTGGAGCTGTTCCTCGCGCGGCGCGGCGGCGAGGTGGTGGGCCGCATCGCCGCCATCCGCAACCCGCGCCACATGGAGGTCCACGGCACGAAGGAGGGCTTCTTCGGCCTCTTCGAGTGCGTGAATGACGCGGGCATCACCCGGGCGCTGCTGGACGCGGCGGCGGCGTGGCTGCGCGAGCGGGGCATGAACGCCATGCTCGGGCCGGCCAACGTCTCGTCCAACCAGGACTGGGGCCTGCTGATTGACGGCTTCGACACGCCCCCGGCCATCATGATGCCGCACAACCCGCCCTACTACGCGGCGCTGCTGGAGGCGTGCGGCCTCACCAAGGCGAAGGACCTGTACGCCTTCGAGCTGTCCTCGTCCGCCGCGCCGCCGGAGAAGGTGGTGCGCATCGCCGAGAAGCTCCGCGTGCGCGAGGGCGTCACCGTGCGCCCGGTGAACATGAAGGACCTGGACGCGGAGGTGAAGCGCATCCGCGACATCTACAACTCCGCCTGGGAGAAGAACTGGGGCTTCGTCCCCTTCACCGACGCCGAGTTCGACCACCTGGCGAAGGACTTGAAAGCCATCGTCCGGCCGGAGCTGGCGCTGATGGCCGAGGTGAAGGGCGAGCCGGTGGCCTTCGCGCTCACCGTCCCCGACGCGAACCAGGCCATCAAGGCGGCCGGCGGGCGGCTCACGCACTTCGGCCTGCCCATCGGCCTGGCGAAGCTGCTGCTGGCCTCGCGGCGCATCAACCGGCTGCGCCTCATCATCCTCGGCATCAAGGAGGGCTACCGGCGCCGCGGCCTGGACGCCATCCTGTACCTGGACACGCTGCGCACGGCGAAGCAGCTGGGCTACGTGGGCGGGGAGATCTCCTGGACGCTGGAGGACAACCACCTCGTCAACCGCGCCATCGAGTCCATGGGCGCCCAGCGCTCGAAGACGTACCGCGTCTACCAGCGCTCGCTGTAACCCTCCACGGAGTCCCCTTTGCATTTCCTGCTCACCGGTGGCACCGGCTTCATCGGCCAGCGGCTCGCGCGCCGCATCCTCGAGCGCGGGGACACCCTCACCGCGCTGGTGCGGCCCAGCTCGAAGCGAGGCCCCCTGGAGGCCATGGGCGCCCGCTTCGCCGTGGGCGACCTGACCACGGGCGAGGGCCTCACGGAGGCGGTGCGCGACGTGGACTGCGTGCTGCACCTCGCGGGCGTCACCAAGGCCCGCAAGCCGGCCAGCTACTTCGAGGGCAACGCGAACGGCACCCGCCGCGTGGTGGAGGCCATGGCCGCCCTGCCCCGCCCTCCCCGGCTCGTCTACTGCTCGTCCCTGGCTGCCGCCGGCCCCTCCACTCCGGCCCGTCCGCGGCGCGAGGAGGACCCTCCGGCGCCCGTCTCCATCTACGGCCGCAGCAAGCTGGGCGGCGAGGAGGCGGTGCGCGAGTACGCGGACCGCGTGCCCTGCGTCATCGTCCGGCCGCCGATTGTGTACGGGCCGGGCGACACCGAGTTCATCCCTTCCATGCTGCCCATGGCGCGCAAGGGCCTGGCCATCAAGAGCGGCTTCGGGCCCAAGCGCTACTCGGTCATCCACGTGGATGACCTGTGCACCGCGCTGCTGGCGGCCGCCGAGCGCGGCCCCACGCTGGCCAAGGACGACCCGGCGCGCGGTGTCTACACCGTGTCCGACGGCCGCGAGTACACGTGGGAGGACGTCTGCGGGGCGCTGGCCGGGGCCCTGGGGCGCGGCCGGCCCACGGTGGTGCCGGTGCCGGACGTCATCGGCTACCTGATTGGCCTGGGCTCGGAGCTCATGGCCCGGCTGAAGGGCACCGTGCCCATCCTCAACCGGGACAAGGTCCGGGAGATGACGTGCGCCGCGTGGACATGCACCACCGAGCGCGCGAGCAGCGAGCTGGGCTTCGCGCCCAGCATCCCCCTGGCACAGGGCATCGCGGGCACCCTGGCCACGTACCAGCTCGCCAGCGGGCACTGACGCCCCACCGCTGAACGAACGAAGGCCGGGGCCCCTCGTAGGAGGGACACCCGGCCTCGCTTGCTACCACTCCGACTCGCGGGCTAGTTCGCGCTGCCCTCGGCCTTGGCCGGCGTCGCGGTGGCGCCCTTGGCGGACTTGCCGGCGTTCTCCTTCTCCAGCTGCGCCCGCTTGCTCTTCAGCGTGGTGAGCAGGCCGTCGAAGCCCTTGTCGGCGAGCAGCTTGCGGAACTGGCCCTTGTACGTGTCCACGAGCGACACCTCGTCGGTGATGACGTCGTAGATGCGCCACTCCTTCTTCGCGTCCGTGCGGAAGAGCCGGTACTCGATGGGGATGTTGTCCTTCTTCAGCGTGAGGATGGTGTGGACGGTGGCCTCGTTCCCCTTGGCCTCCTCCTTCACGTACTTCACGTCCGCCTGGGCCTGGCCAATGGCCTTCTGGGCGTAGGAGGCGCGCAGCAGGCCCGTCATCGTCTCGGTGAACTCCTTGCGCTGCGGGGGCGTGAGCGAGGTCCACGTCTTGTCGCCCAGCGCACGCTTCGCCAGCTCCTCGAAGTCGACGAACTTCTCGACGACGGTGGCGAGCGACTCGACGGTGGCGCCAGGCGCGTTGGCGGCCTTCTGCACGTCTGCATTCCCGGATTTGACGACCGAGAGCGGGCCGGCAGGCGCGGCGGCAAGCAGGGTGGCGGCGAGCAGGGATGCAATCATGTGTTTTTTGGCTCCGTGGTGGAGGACGCTAGAAAGGACAGTTGCATGGGCCGGGTTATTCACCCGGCGCGGGCGGTGTCCCGGTGACGCGGTCCAGGGCGGCCATGCCCACCCGCACGTCGAACCAGCTCTTCGACTTGTCGCCAGAGGCCTGGGCGTAGGCCGTGAATGCATCCACCAGGTCCCGCGTCTCACCCGTGCCCAGGTCGAACGCGGCGAAGGCGGCCGTCACCCAGCGGCGGGCGTTCTTCTCCGCCTCGCCATAGGCCTTCGCGCGGGCCCAGGCCGACACCAGCTCGCCGTGCACCTTCGTCACCTCCAGGCGGATGCCGGAGTGGAGCTGCTTCTCCTGGGCGCGCAGCTTGTCCAGCTCCGCGCGCGCCTGCTCGAGCTGCGCGTCCTTCAGCGGGATGTCGAAGGTGCCGCGCATCACCAGGCCCAGCCCCACCGTGCGGTCGTTGTACGGGTCATACGCGAAGGGGCTCCGCTGGCGCGTGGCGCTGGTGGTGAAGCGCAGGTCATAGAAGCCGGCGAGCCCCAGGTCCGGGAAGTAGCTGCGCTGGCGGATGAACACCTCGGCCTCGCGCGCGGCGATGCCCGCGGTGATGGCGACGAACTCCGGCCGGCGCTGCTCGGCCAGCTCCAGGGCGCGCTCCAGCGAGGGAGGCTCCACGGCCTCGTCGAGCGGCAGATCCTCCTCCACCACGGCCACCGGCGTGCCCGGCTGAGCGTTGGCCAGCAGGCCGATGGCAGCCATCGCGAACTGCCGGCCCTGCCAGGCCTCCGCCTTGCGCGCATCCACGACCTGGCGGAAGAAGCGGACCTTGTACGTGTCCACCTGTGACACCTGGCTGGACTCCTCCTTCAGCAGCGCGTCGATGCGCTCGGCGGCGTCCTCCAGCCGCTTCGAGACGTCCTCGAGCTGTTGCAGGCCGGCGCGCGCGAGCTGGTAGCCGTAATACGCCTGCGCGGCCTGGAAACCCGCCTCGGCCCGGGCGCGCTCGCGCAGCGCCTCGCCCACCACCGGCCCACGGGAGCCCGCCTTCTCCAGCGCGGTCAGCTTGCCGAAGGTGTAGATGGGCAGCACCGCGTTGCCCGTGGAGAAGGCCGTCACGCCCACGCGGCCGAACTTGAAGTCACCCTCGAGCGAGGCCTCGGTGGTGGGCGGTCCACCCAGCCCGTCGTTGCGCGCCTCGGGCACGGGGCCGCCCAGGCCCACCGTGATTTCGAACTTGGGGAACCAGGCCCACTTCGCCTGCTGGTAGAGCGCCTGGAACTTGCGCAGCTCCGCCGTGGCCTCCTCCACGCGCGAGTCCGTGGCCCTCGCGCGCTCCACCAGCTGCGCCAGCGTCAGCGGCGCCGACTGGGCGGGCACCTCCGAGTCGGGCGTCTCGCGCACGTCCTCCATGGCCTGCTGCGCCTGCTGCCCGGGCTCGCGCACCGGCGAGGGCGACACCGTCCTTCCGCCGGAGGGCATGGCCGTGGGCTGATCCACCGTGTTGGGAGCGATGGTCGGCGGCCCCGGGGGGAGCTGCGTAGCCCCGGCACCGGGCTGGGGCGTCTGCACGCCGGCGCCCGTGGAGCCCGAGCCCGTCCCAGGCGTGGAGGGCGTGGTGGACGTCCCTGTCCCGGGCGTGGTGGACGTGCCCGTCCCAGGCGTGGTGGACGTCCCCGAGGTCCCCGTACCGGGCGTCCCCGGAGTGGTCGACGGCGTGCCCGTCCCGGGAGTGGGAGACGGGCTGCCTCCCGGCCCCGTCTGCCCGGGGGTGAGCTGTGCCGCCGAGAGTCCGGCCGCCAGCACCAGCGCCACTGTCACGCCTCGATCCAGGTGTCTGCGCATTCGTACCGCCTCGTGCGGGCCCCATATCCGAGTTACCCGCAGCGGCGCAGCATCTTCGTTCCACGAGGCGCCGTCACCGACCATGTTCGTCCCATTTCAAGCGTCCGGCGTCCCTCGGAAGCCCTGCCCTGGCGGAGCGGTGGCCGTCCTGCCAGGGGGTGGAATCGGCGGGCTCGCGTAGGACCGCTGACACTCGGGCGAGAAAATGAGTTGGTTGGACGTGACGTATGCAGCAGATTGCGACCGTTCCCGAGTCGGGCCGGAGTGCCCGCATACCGAGGACCCCCACACATGGCCTATACCGATCGCGTCAAGCAGATCCTGTCCTGGTACACGTCCGACAGCCCCGGCACGCTGACCAACCTGGCCCGCCTCATGAACACCGGCACGCTCGCCGGCACGGGCAAGTTCGTCATCCTCCCGGTGGATCAGGGCTTCGAGCACGGTCCCGCGCGCTCGTTCGGCCCGAACCCCGCCGGCTATGACCCCGACTACCACGCGCAGCTCGCCATCGACTCGGGCTGCAACGCGTACGCGGCGCCGCTGGGCTTCCTGGAGGCCATCGCCGGCAAGTTCGCGGGCGAGGTTCCCCTCCTCCTCAAGCTCAACAACTCCGACTCGCTGGCCAAGGTCCCCAACCCGATGTCCGCGGTGACGGCCTCGGTGAAGGACGCCGTCCGCCTGGGCTGCGTCGCGGTGGGCTACACGATCTACCCGGGCTCCGGCGCGCGCAACGAGCAGTACGAGGCGCTCCGCGAGATCATCGCCGAGGGCAAGTCCTACGGCCTGCCCACCGTCGTCTGGGCCTACCCCCGCGGCAACATGTCCAAGGAGGGTGAGACGGGCATCGACGTGATTGCGTATGCGGCGCAGATCAGCGCCCAGCTCGGCGCGCACATCATCAAGGTGAAGCCGCCGCAGGACCACCTCGAGCAGCCGGAGGCGAAGAAGGCCTTCGAGAAGGCCGGCATCTCCACCAAGACGATGGCCGACCGCGTGCGCGAGGTGGTGCGCTCCGCGTTCAACGGCAAGCGCATCGTCATCTTCTCCGGCGGCGAGGCCAAGGACACCCCGGCGCTGCTGGAGGAGATCAAGCAGATCAACGCGGGCGGCGGCTTCGGCTCCATCATGGGCCGCAACGCCTTCCAGCGTCCGCACGGCGAGTCCGTGAAGCTGCTCAAGGACGTGATGAACATCTTCGCCGGCAAGGCGTAGACGCAGACGTCGCTCACGAGCGCGCAGGGCCCGTCAGGTTGCTCCTGGCGGGCCTTTTTCATTCTCGGCCCCGGCCCAAGGCGCCACGTCGCGCAGGCGAGTCCGCCGCGGCCCACGGGCCTGTGCCGGAAAACAAAAAGGCCCGCCTGGTTTCCCGGGCGGGCCTCTTCATTTCAGAGTGGAGCTAATCGGGATCGAACCGATGACCTCTTGAATGCCATTCAAGCGCTCTCCCAGCTGAGCTATAGCCCCGTCTTTTGCTGCTGGGCCGCTGTGGGGAGCGGCCCGACGTCGAAAGTGGGTGCCTTCTACCGCTTCTTTCCGCCGTTGGCCACAATTGTTTGTGGCTTCGTGGCGTTTTTTCCACCCTTCAACCGCTCAGCGACTTCTTCTCCTTCCCGGAGGATGTCGGTGAGCTCGCGGGCGTGAGCCTCGGCCGCCTGCTCGGCGGCCTCGACGGCCTTGAGGACGGACGCGAAACCGGCGGGTAGCTCCAGCCTGCCCTTCTGCACCTGGCGCCAGACGACCTCGCCCAGCTCCTTCAGCGCGCGCTCCTTCTGATCCTTCAGCACGGTGGACTTGGCGTTGGCGCGGGCCAGATCCGTGTTGCGCTCCACCGCCTCGCGAAGCTGGGCCAGGCGGGCCTGGGCCGCCTGGAACGCCTCGTTGATCTGCTTCACCACCTCGGACTGCTTCGGGTCGGCCGCCACGTGGGTCACCCCTTGAGAATTCCGACAGTTGCGTAGCGTGTGGGCTCGCGGGCTGTCAACCCCGTGCCGTCTTGCGAAGGCGCGCCGCGAAGAAGCCGCCTCCGGGCACGCGCGGAGGCAGCGCCTTGAGGTACGGCCCCTGGGCCGCCAGCGCCGCCCGTTCCGCTCCCAGCACGTCTCCCACCGGCTCCAGCGTGAAGTCCGGGTGCTTCGCCAGGAAGGCCTCCACCACCGTCTCGTCCTCCTCCGGCATCACCGAGCAGGTGGCGTAGACGATGAGCGCCCCGGGCTTCGTCTGCGCGGCGACTTCCTCCAGCAGCCCGGCCTGGGTGGTCTGGTACTTGGCGATCTCCGCCGCGGTGAGCTTCCACTTCTGGTCCGGCTCACGCGCCAGCGAGCCCGTGCCGCTGCACGGCGCGTCGATGAGCAGCACGTCCGCGTCGGACAGCGGCAGCGGGTGCGGGAAGGCGACCTGGCGCAGCGAGAGCCGGCTCACCCGCTCGCGCGCCTCGGCTAGCCGGCGCCGGGAGCGGTCTCCCGCCAGCACCCTGCCCGTCGGGCCCACGAAGTCCGCCAGCGCCAGCGTCTTTCCGCCCGCCCCCGCGCACACGTCCGCCACGGTGAGCCCCGCCAGCGTGCCGCCCACGGGCCGGCACAGCTCGGAGATGAGCTGGCTGCCCACGTCCTGGACCTGGAGCTTCCCGGACTTCATCACCTTCGTCTCGAAGATGCGGTGGCTGGCGTCCACCACGCGCACCGCGTCCAGGGCCGCCGCCACGGGCTCCGCGGCGACGCCCTCTTCCGCCAGCGCCGCCAGCACCGCGTCGCGCGTGCCGGGAGGCCGCACGCGGAAGTGCAGCGCGGGCTCCTCGTCCAGCGAGGACAGCAGGCCCTCCAGCACGTCCTCCGGGTACACCTCCGCCAGCCGCACCACGAACCAGGTGGGGAACGAGTAGCGCACCGCCAGCCGCTCCGCCGGCGAGTCCGGCAGGGGCGCTTCCGGCAGCGGGGACTCCACCACCTCCTGCAGCAGGTCGTCCTTGATGGTGCGGGGGCGCACGGGGCCGGGCAGCTTCACCTCGGGGCCGATGCGCTTCCAGCCCTCGCCGCAGAAGATGCGCCGCCAGAGGGCGTAGCGCACCACCGCCTGGTCCTCCGTCAGCCCCACCTTGCCCATGCTGTGGCCGAGCAGGCGCGCCGCCAGGTCCAAGAGCCGCTGATGCCGGGACAGCTCGCGCACGGCGAAGGCCGTGAAGCGCCGCTCCTGCCCGCCGAGGCCGTCCGCCTCGCGCAGGGCCTCCGCGAGCGCGGCCTTCAACGGCTCGCCCCGGAGCACCTTGATGTGCGCCTGAATGGCCGCGGTGGCGGCGCTGCGCGACGGACGCCCGAGGCGGGCCGCGTCCAGCGGTGTCGAAGGCCACACGGAATCCACGGGGAGCGCCTCTAGCCTTTCAGCGCCAGGGTGATGGCGAGGCACCCCTCGCGGGAGTGGACCTCGAGCGCCTGGCTGGATCCCACGAAGAAGTACCGGGGCGCGGTGTGCCGCTCGCCAGCCACCTCCAGGTCTCCCTCCACGAGCAGCACGCCCTCGCCGCCCTTCGTGCGCGGCCGCCAGGTGAAGGCGCCGCCGGCCGCCACGCGCACCCAGGCCGCGTCCGCCTCCGGGCCTGCTGACGTCGTGCGGACCCCGGGCCCGGCATCCGTCCAGGCGCCTTCCGGAGTCCCAGCCGTGGCCACCTGCTCCGCCTGGCGCCGCAGGGCGAGGAAGCGCTCCACCAGGGTGACGATGTCATCCAGTTGGAAGGGCTTCACCAGCACCGCGTCCGGCAGGTGGGGGCGCAGCGTCCGGGAGACCTCGTCGGGAGCGGCGGCGCTGACGATGGCCACCGCCTGCTGGCCGCGCCGGGCGGCCTCCAGCACCGTGCGGCCGCCCTGCTCATGGCCGGCGATGCGCAGGTCGGTGATGACCAGGTCGAACCGCTCCGCGCGCAGGGCCTCCAGCGCCTCGGTCTCGGTCCCGACCTCACGCACCTCGGCCAGCTCGGCGATGATCTCGCCCATGCCTTCCCGGAGGCTCGCGTCGTCCTCGACCAACAGCACCTTCATTGCGGGGAGCCTCCGTCGGGCCTGACAGCTGCCGGTCCATCCAGGACCCGGGCGGGGCCAGCATGGTCACCCCCGCCGGTCCGCCCTTTCGGATTGTGGCCCTCCCCGGACTCGAACCGGGACGCGGGGTCAGCCGCAGCGGATTTTGAGTCCGCCTCGTCTACCAATTTCGACAGAGGGCCGCTTGTTGCAGGAACGACCAGACGTATACCGCGACCTGCGTCCTTGTGCATCCGAAGATTGCGGTGCCGAACGCACATCGCTAAGAGGGGCCCCGCATGTACAACCTTCTCATTTCCCTCGCCGTGGGGATTGTCGTCGCGCTCCTGGTGAAGCTCGCGGGCTTCTCCCTCTGGGCCGGCCTCGTTCCCGGGATCATCGCCCTCATCGGCACCTTCGTCCTGCTCGCCCGCCGGGTGGCCGGCCGAATCCAGGCCCTGATGACGGTGGTCCAACAGGACCTCCAGTCGCAGCCCACCAGCCAGAAGGATGCACAGGGGCGGGTGGACCGGGCGGTGAAGACGCTCGAGCAGGGGCTCGTCTACGACAAGTGGCAGTTCCTCGTCGGCCCGGAGATCCACGCCCAGATCGGCATGCTGAAGTACATGGTGAAGGACCTGGACGGGGCGAAGGCGCACTTCGAAAAGGCCAGCTCGCGCAACTACATGGCCAAGGCCATGCAGGGCGCCCTGTACTACCAGCGCAAGGACTTCCCGGCGATGAAGGCCGCCTTCGAGGCCGCCGTGAAGAGCGGCAAGAAGGAGTCCATCGTCTGGGCCGTGTACGCCTGGTGCCTCCTGCAGAACAAGGAGAAGGACGACGCGCTCCGCGTGCTCGCGCGCGGAGTGGAGGAGAACCCCAAGGACGAGAAGCTCAAGGGGAGCCTCGCGCAGCTGCAGAACGACAAGCGCCTGAAGATGAAGCCCTACGAGCCCATGTGGTGGCAGTTCGGGCTCGAGGCCCCTCCGATGATGCCCCCCATGGGTGGCGGCCGTCGGATGCAGTTCAATACGCGACGCTGATCGCCCTGCGCGGGGCGGGCTAGCGTCCGCCCGCGTACGGCAATTCCTACCGGGCCCTTCAAGACGATGCTGGAACGTCTTCCGACCCGTTAAAACGGGGCGACGGAGAGGGCACGCAACCACCTGAAATCACGGCGAAGGGCCAGTGCCGGCGCGGGGCATGCTGCTTGCTCCAGGGCCGTGCGCGCGCAGGGCGGGAAGCGGGCCCGCGGCGCGGCGGCATACGGGCTTGGCAGCCGGAGGTCTCGGGTGAAGGTTGCGGGAGTCGGCGGGTGCTTGCAGGACTGGGTGGCGGCGGATGCGCGTGGGGCGCTGGGGCGTCGGGAGCACTCGGACGGGCGTGGCACCCGAGACTTTCGGCCTGCCATTTCGCAGCAGGCGAGCGAAGCGGAGTGGTGCATGGAACGGCGTGGCCGTACCTCGGGGCGGTCCCTCCTCCTCATCATCGAGGACGACGCCGGAGTTCGTGAGAGCCTCATGGACCTGCTCGCCTCCCGCTTCGACGTGCTCGCGGCGCCGGACGCGGACGCGGGCCTGGAGCTGGCGCGCGAGCACCGGCCGGACCTCGTCCTGCTGGACCGCTTCCTTCCCAGCGGCGACGGGCTGATGGTGCTGGAGGCGCTCCAGCGCGACCCGCGCACGGAGGCCGTGCCGGTCATCTTCCTCACCGGCGATGCGGACGAGGCGACGCTCGAGCGGTGTCTGGAAATGGGTGCGGTGGACTTCATCCACAAGCCAGCGAGCGCGCGCGAATTGCTGGCGCGAATCGACCGGGCGCTGCGCCAGAGCGAGCAGCAGCGGCGGCTTCAAATCCTCGCGCAGACGGACGCGCTCACCGGGCTGGCCAACTTCCGCGCGCTGACGGTGCGGCTGGAGGAGGAGCTCCGCCGGGCGCACCGCTACCAGTACCCGCTGAGCGTGGTGGTCATCGACCTGGACCACCTGAAGGCCATCAACGACGGCATGGGGCACGACGTAGGCAACCGCGCCATCGCCGCGCTGGCGTCGCAGCTCAAGGGCAACCTGCGCGAGTCCGATTTCGCGGCCCGCTTCGGCGGGGACGAGTTCGTAGCGTTGCTTCCCCATCAGACGGCGCTGGAGGCGGCCGTGTTCGCCGAGCGCATCCGCGCCGGGCTGCGCACCGTGGGCGTGCAGAAGAGCGACGGCCGCCCTGCCCCCTTCGGGCTCAGCGTGAGCGTGGGCATCGCCGACCATACGTTGGAAGGGCCGAAGGAGGATCCGGACGCGCTGATGAAGGCGGCGGACGCGGCCCTCTATGAGGCGAAGCGTGAGGGGCGGGATCGGGTGGTGGTGTTCGGCCGGCCGGTGATCTCCCCGCCGGTGCAGCGGCACTGAAAGAGCAGCTCGGGCGAGGCAGGCAACGGCGGGGCAGCGAGGGGCGAGGCTATGCAGGGCAACAGGCTGGCGAGCGGTTCGAGGGTGGCAATCGTCGGAGGCGGCATTGCCGGCGCGGGGCTGGCGGCTTCGCTCCTCTTCAACGGGCGGGCACGCGGGCTGACGCTGGACGTGCGGGTCTACGCAGGCGGGACGGCGGAGCGCACGGCGCCCCCGGCGGTGCTCACCCCGGAGTGCCGCTCGCGCCTTGCGGCCCTGGGCTGCCGCATTCCCACCGAGTGGCGCGCGCATGAGTTGCGCGGCGTGGAGATCATCGCCGAGGGCCGCCGTGAGCTGCTCCCCGCGGCCTCGGGTGGACTGTGGGTGGTGGACGGCTGGCCGCAGGGACAGGGCGGGCTGGAGCAGGTGCGGGACGTGCTGGCCACGGCGGCGAGCGCCCAGGGCGCGCGCTTTGTCTCGCGCCACGTGGAGAAGGTGGAGCGGCAGGCTCCGGCGCCGGACGCGCCCGCATCGGTGCGGGGTGCGGGGCCGCTGGTGGTGCGCGCGCAGGGCAGCGGAGACCGCTTCCACGCGGTGGCACTGGCCACGGGCGCGGGGCCGCTGATGGGGGATGCGTTCTTCAAGGGCTTCCGCCCGGCGCCCACGGTGGCGGCGGTGCAGGCGCGGCTGCGGCACGCGTCGCCCCGGCTGGAGCTGGCGCCGCTGGCGCGGCTGTGGATTGCGCCGCTGCCCACGGTGGATGCGCTGTTCCTGCTGCCCGGGGCGAGCTCGGTGTACGCGCTGGCCTTCGGCCCCGCGGTGACGCCGGCGGACCTGTGCCAGGTGCTGATGATGGCGGCGCGGGACGGGCTGGTGGAGGAAGGCTTCGAGCTGGCGGCGCTGGAGACGACGCGGCTGCCCTACGGGCCGGGCCGGACCCTGGTGGCGCCGGGCCAGATCGTGGTCGGCCCCGCGGCCTTCGGCCACCCGCTGCAGGTGGGCCTGTCGGAGACGCTGGCCTCGTGCAGCCGCGCGGCGGTGGCGCTGCTGGACGGCGGGCTGGAGGCGGCCGCGCTGGAGCGCCGGTACGTGCGCGAGGGGCTGGGCGAGCTGATGGAGGACGCGGCGGCGGGCGCGCGCTCCATCACCTGGTTGCGCCGCGCGGGACGGCGGGCGCCGGCGGCCTTCATCACGGCGAAGGGCCGGCGCGGCATGGGCGGCGTGTACGGCGGCGGCGTGCTGGGGATGAGCGCGCCCACGCCCACTGCGCTGCTGGGTGCGGCGCGCTGGGCGGGCCTGCGCGAGGTGGTGGGCTCGTGGATGCGCACGACGATGGAGCCGGTGCCCACGGCGGTGCCCGAGCTGGAGCCGGACCTCTACTACGTGGTGGACGACGACCCGGACGCGCGCGAGGCGCTGACGGCGCTGCTGGAAAGCACGGGCGCGAAGGTGGTGTCGTTCGCGGATGAATTGGCGCTGTTCTGCGCGGTGGCGCGGCGGCCGCCCACGGCGATTCTGCTGGACGTGGTGCTGCACTGGGTGGACGGCCTGCGACTCGCGGAGGGGCTGAAGCAGCACCCGCTCACGCGCAACACGCGGGTGGTGGTGATGAGCGGGCTCAACCGGCCGCACGTGCGCCAGCGGGCGCTGGACGCGGGGGCCGAGGCCTTCCTGCCCAAGCCCGTGGACCCCGAGCGGCTGCTGCGCCTGCTCACCGGCCACGTGCCGGCGCCCGACACGGTGGAACCGGATGCCCGGCCCACGGTGAGCGAGGAGGCGCTGGGTTCGGACCGGTACGCGTCCTGACTACGCGGTGACCTGGCGCAGGGTGCGGCGGAGAGTCAGTGAGCCGGCCATGAGGGCGATGCCTCGGACGAGGATGCCGATGCCCACCATGGTGCCCACCAGCCAGACGGCGGAGATGGGCCACTGGGACATGACCGCGATGCCGAGGAAGACGGAGACGGCGCCGTAGAAGAAGTCCCAGCCCCAGCGGGGATAGCGGTCCACGAGCGAGGTGATGGCGTGGAAGAGGCCGCTGGCGAAGAAGTAGCCGGCGAGCAGGAGCGTCAGCGCGGCCAGCCCCGCGCCGGGGTACACGAGGACGAACAGTCCCACCACGATGGAGAGGACGCCGCCCAGCAGGTAGAGCACGAACGGCCCACCGGACTTGCGGACGCGGAACGCGGAGACGATTTCCGCGACACCCTCGATGGCCAGCATCGCGCCGAAGAAGATGGCGGTGACCAGGCTGGTGAGGAAGGCGGTGCCCAGCGCGACGATGCCGAGGGCCGTCAGCAGGAGCCCGAGGATGAAGGGGCCGCCCCAGAGGGTCGAGTTGACCTTCGGCCTGTCGTCTGGAGCCGTCTCCTGCTTGTGCTGGATGGTGATGGCCATGACGTCCGCTCCCGCGTTGTGAGCACCCTGGCGGCCGGGAGGCCGTGCGTCCGTCCAGTGTCCGCACGTCGGCGTCCGGGCCCGGGGCTCGTCCACCCGCGAACATGGGAGCGCGGGACAGCGGGGACAATGCGCGGGCTTCCCGCTCCGTCCCTCCCCTGCCCCACCCCGGGAGGCGTCAGCTCTCGCGAGAGCGTTCGAGCAGGGGCTCGTACGGCGGCGGCACGAACACCGCGCCGGGCTCCTTGCGGAACCACGTCAGCTGGCGCTTGGCGTAGCGGCGCGTCTCCTGCGCCGTGTCGTGGATGGCCTCCGCCACGGTCATCCGCTCTTCCACCACCGCGCGCGCCTGCACATAGCCCACGCTGCGCATGGGGGCCGCGTCGGCGTAACCCCGGGCCATCAGCCCGCGCGTCTCCTCCACGAGCCCTCCGGAGAACATCGCCTCCGTGCGAGCATTGATGCGCTCGTAGAGAGACTCGCGCGGCGGGTCCAGCACGTAGAGCCGGAAGGGATAGCGGTCCGCGGAGAACGCATGCGCCCTGCGGAACTCCGACGCGGGCACGCCTGTCTGCGCGTGGATCTCCAGCGCTCGGACGACACGGACCAGGTCCTGCGGGGGCAGCTTCGCCGCCGTCTCCGGGTCCACCACCGTCAGCCGGCGATGCACTGCCTCGCGTCCCTCGGCGGCGGCGAGTGCCTCCAGCTCCGCACGCAATGCGGGCAGCGCACCGGGCGCGTCCACCACGCCGTGCAGCAGCACGCGCAGGTACAGCCCCGTGCCGCCCACGACGAACACGGGCCGTCCCCGCCCGACAATCTCGGAGATGACCGCATCCGCGCGCCGCTGGTACTCGGCGGCGGAGAAGGACTCCAACGGGTCCACCACGGACAGCAGGTGGTGCGGCACCGAGGCCAGCTCCTCGGACGAGGGCTTCGCCGTACCGATGTCGAAGTGCCGGTACACCTGCTGCGAGTCGGCACTGACAATCTCTCCGCCCGCCCGGCGCGCCAGCTCGATGGCGAGCGCCGTCTTCCCCGACGCGGTCGGCCCGGCAATCACCGTCAGCAGCGGCCTGCCCTCCACGCCCTCACCCATGTCCCACCGCCTCCAGCGCGCCACGGACCACCGCCGCAGCGGACGCATCCCGTGCGAACACGAGCCGCACCGGTGCCACCTCCGACAACAGACGTCCCGCCGCCGCCAGCAGCCCACCACGACCGGTGGCCGTGGCCTCGGGCAATAGCGCATTGAGCAGCAGCAAACGCCCCACTTCGCCCGCTGGCTGTGACTCCCACCGAGAGCCCGTGTCCCACGCCAACGTGCCCACCGCGCTCAACATGGCCTCACCCGGAACACCCACGTTCCACGGCGTCCCCGCGACCCGCCATGCAGGAAGCCCCGTCTCCCGCTCCGGCCACACGGCCACCAGCTCATCGGACAGCAATTCCCCACCCGCCTCCGTCCACAAAGCCCCCAGGGTGCTCTTCCCCGCCCCCGAGTGCCCCACGAACAGCGCGGCCCGCCCCTGGTGCGCCACGGCCACGCCATGCACCAGCAGGCCCCCGCGCCGGGCAAGCGCCCCCGCGAGCATCACCTTCAGCACCGTCTCCACGGGGAACCGCCCCTGCCCCACCACCGTGGCGCGCAGGCCATCCGCGGCGAGCGTCGCGGAGTAGTCCTCGCCCTCCAGATGCAGCGAGCCCTCCGGAGCACGCTGAACCCGGGGAAGCTCCCGGGTTGCGGGCGCGGGCCTCGCCACCTCGGGCGAGACCACCTCCAGCCGCGCCACCGCGCCGCCTTCCGCGGCGGGGACGAGGAACCGGGAGAACAGCCGCCGCAGCGAGCCGCGAAGGCCCGTGTCGGCCACCTCCACCGCCACCGTCCACCCGGCGATGCGCAGGTGCACGCCGGTGGCCTGTGGAGGGTCGTCGGGACTGATGGAGCCATCGGGACCGGACAGGCCGGTTCCCGAGGCGCTCAGGGCGTGCACTCCGACTCGCCCGGGATGTTGCACTGGGAGATCTGCGCCAGCGCCACGAAGGGCTGCTCCCAGAGGATGGCGGGCGCCTCGTACTTCGGGCGCGCCTCGGTGGCAGGGGCCTGCGAGGCGTTCATGTCAGGGTTCCGGGCCGTCATGAAGGAAGGCTCTTTTCTCACGGGAAGGGTACCGGGAAAGCGCAGATGCGGCCATCTTCGGAGCCCACGTGCAGGCGGCTCACCGTGGTGTCGACCGTCGGAGTGCCGATGCGCTGCGCCCCTCCAACCGAGACCTGCTGCGAGTCCGCGCCATTGGTCAGCTCGAGCTGGTGCACCTTCCCGTCCGAGCTGCCCACGTACACACGGGCCACCGCGTTGCGGTTGAAGGAGAACGTGCCGGACGGAGACGCGATGGGCGTGCTCCACCGCAGCGTCGGAGCGACGGTGACGTTCGTCGTGTCGTAGAACGCCACCTGGCCCGCCGCGAGGCTGGCCACGAAGCCCGCGCCCTGCGGGCGCACGAAGCTGGTGAAGGCGGGCGTGCTCGGAGCCGGGCGCGAGGCGATGGTCAGGTTCCACGTCGGCTGCAGTGTGCTCGCGCTCACGGCGTGGACGGTGCCATCGCTGTCGGTCGCGAAGATGAGGTTGCTCACCGCGTTGCGTACCAGGCTCAGGTCGATGTCACCCACGGGCAGCCGCGCGACTTCCTGCGCGGTGGGACCGGTGGCCAGCGTGTTGAGGACGCGCAGCGTGTCCGTGGAGCCCGCGTGGGTCTTCATGCCGATGAAGAGCCGGTTGGTCGTGTAGTCCACCACCATGCCGCCGCTGACCATGCCCAGGTCCCCGGGCTGGTACGTCCACACCACAGCGCCCGTGGCGGCATTCAGCGCCACCACGCGGTTCTGCGCCGGGTTCGCCAGCCGCGTCGCGAAGAACACCAGGTCCCTGCCGGGGTGCGCCGCCTGATACGCCGCGTTGGCGAAGTCATGCAGCTGCGTGACGGGGAACGACTGGATGGTGCCAATGGGCGTGCCGCCGTTGTCCCAGCGCCACAGCACCTGGCCGGTGGTGGCGTTGATGGCGTAGGCGACGCCGGCCTGGTCTCCCACCAGGATGTACTGGCCGGACAGCCCGCGCAGCGGAACCACGGGGAAGCGGCTGCCGATGAGGCCCGACAGGGGCAGCGGCCTCCAGCGCTCGGCGCCGTCCTGGGACGGGTTGCTCACCTGCGTGGTGCTCGCCACCACGGAGTTGTTGAACGAGCTGAAGATGCCCACACCCAGCTCGGTGATGGGCTGCTGCCGCGCATCCAGGCCCACCGAGTAGCACCACAGCGGCGCGTTGGTCAGCCGCGCCCGCGGGGTGGCCACCAGCGCCGCCGAAGTGGGCCGGTTGCCCGCCGAGTACCAGCGCACGTCATCCGCGTTGTACACGCGGTAGTAGTACGTGGTGCCGTTGGACACGGTGGTGTCCGTGAAGGTGGAGGCCGTGCTGAAGTCGTCCGTGTAGACGACGGTGGCGTTGCCCAATGTGGCCCCCACCGCGTAGCTCCGGCCCTGCACGGGCGCGGTGTTCGGCGCGGCGCCCGTCGCGCGCAGCACCAGGGTGCCGCTGTGCAGCGAGGGGTTGTCCCAGGTCAGCGTCACGCTGCCATCGCGAGCGACCGCCGTGAAGCGCTCCACCTCCGGCGCGGTGCCGGTCAGCAGCGTGACGGGGGCCTCGACGCGGATGCGCTGCGCGTTGAAGTCGTCCACGAGTTGCATCCGGTGCCGGAAGGCCGTGGGCGCGGTGATCGCCGCGCCGGAGCCGAAGCCGGTATACGTCACGGAGAACGTGGCCGAGCCGTTGACGGGAATGCCCTCGCCCTGGGCATCCCAGGTGATGATGCCGGTGGTGGCGTTGCGGGTCACGATCCAGTCGGCCACCGGGTTGGGCGTGCTGCCGAAGGTGAAATAGTTGGCCGCCGGCCGCAGCAGCTGGACCTGGGCGATGGGCAGCGTGCCGCGGTTCTCCACCGTGTACGTGAAGGTCTGGTTGGTGGCATTGCCCGCCACCGCCTCCGGGCTGACGCGCACGCGCTGCAGGCCGATACGGCCGCGCGGCGAGTCGACGGGGTCACCCGCCAGGGCAACGCCGTTGCGCGTCGCATCCGCCTGGGCCCGGAAGAGGTAGTTCACCCGGTCGGCACCGGAGACGCGGTAGCTCCAGACGAACTGCGCGGACGTCCCGGGCGCGAGCCGGCTCACGCTGGCCGGAGTGGGCCCGGACAGCGCGGTGAAGGTGGCCGAGCCCTGCGTCACCAGTCCGCGCGGCCGCACATCCACGAGCGAGTCGGTGGCGGACGTGTTCGTCACCGTCATCCGCACCTGCACTGTGTCATTGGAAAAGGCGTCCACCGTGTCCACGTCGACGGACGCGGCCATCGGGCCCACGTTCACCATCGGCGTGTCCGCCACCTGCGAGGTGGCATTGTTGTTATTGGTGGCGCGGACCTGCGCCACTGCGGTGCCGGTAGAGGTCACCTGCGCCCGGGCCACCAGCACGCCCGCGTTCCGCACCGGCACGTTCAACGTGAAGGGCGTGGGCTCCGTGCCCACCACGGTGAAGTTGACCGAGCCGGTGCCCGTCGACGGGCCCGTGGCGGTGACGTTGTTGACCGCCGCCGTGGCACGGTTCTCGACGACGATGCGGGCCGCGAGCTCCGTGTTGACGCCCAACGCGGGCGGCCAGACGGAGACCTGCGACGACAGCGCCGAGCGCGTCCAGGGGGGCTGGGCGTTCAGGGTGATGCTGAAGGTTGCGCCCTGGCACTGGTCCGTCGCGGCCGTCCCCGCCACGAACCGATCCGTCGCCACATCCGCGGCGGCCGCCGGAGGAATCACGCGGAGGGTGAAGCGCGCCTGCTCGCCCTGCCCCAGACCGGTGGTGCCGGTGGAGCACGAGGCCGTGGCGGAGAAGGTGATCTGCCGCGTCCCGACGTCGAAGTAGTTCACCTGCCACCCGGTGGGAGGCGCGGTGTCCAGGAGCTGGTAGCCGGTGGGCAGGACGAACGAGATGCTCGTCATCCGGCGCGAGTTGTTGTTCGACGTGTTGCGGGCGTCGACCGTCAGCTCGGAGACCTCATCCATCACGACGCGCGCCACGGTGTCGTTCGGGCTGGCCACAGGGGTGATGCTCCAGGACCGGGCCTGCGCCGCCGCGACGGTCGGCACGAGGAAGGCGAGGAGCACCGCGAGGCGGGCGTTGAAGGGCTTCATGGCGGAGGGCCTCACGTCACGGCTCCAGGGTGAAGGCGGCCGTGGTCAGCGGCTCGCCGTCGAGGAAGAAGCGCACCTGCCACGTCCCGCTCATGCCCGTGGTGGCCACGGTGGTACCAGCCACCGGCAGCGAGAAGCGCACCGTGCGAGACACGTCCGGCTGCGCCTCCACCACCGACGAGCGCCGCTCGTAGGGGTGACCGGCCGGCGACATGAACTCCACCTCCACCGTGCCGCGCCCGCGCACGCCGCTCACCGTCAGGTCCACGTCCACCTGCGGCACGGACGACAGGCCCCGAGCACCCTCCTCCAGGCCCACGACGGCCGCGCTGCCCGTCACCGGAATGACCGCGGGCGCGGGCTCGATCTCCTGCTGCGGCGGCTGCCGCGCGCTCTCCGGACCGTCCGCGAGGACGTCCGTGGCCGGGAGTGGCTCCGTGGGCTGCTCATCCGTGTCTCCCCGGCCCACCAGGGCGAGGGGGGACACCCCCTCCGTGCACGCGGACAGGCACAACGCCGCCGCGAGGAACGCCGTGCGCGCTCGCATCACCGTACCTCCTGAAGCTCGTCAATGAGGCCCAACCGGGCCAGTTCCGTCAGGAAGCGCAGCGTGTCCGTGAGGACCTGCCGCGCGTCCGCCTTGAATTCTCCGGCCACCTGCTCCGCCACGGCGCGCGCGGTGCGCTTCCCGTCGCAGAGCTCCCAGACGCGAATCGCCGTCGGGTTCAGCCCGCGCAGCGTGTGCCCCTCCGCGTCCAGCACGATGTAGTCCGAGCCGAACCGCTGCCCGGAAACGCCCTCGCGCGGCCGGGGAACGCGGTCCACACCGAAGCCCGCGCTCATGAGCGCCCTCCCCGCCCCAGCAACGCCGCCAGGCGCCACTTCACCGCTACCCGCCAACGGCCCAGTCGCGACGGGCCCGAGTCCCAACCCTCTTCCAGCACCACGCCGCTGCGCTGCACCCGCCGCACCAGCCCGAGCACGCGCGACGGCGGCAGCGGCGGATCCTCCGCGGGCGAGTTGTCCCCGCGCAGCGCGAGCACTCCCGCGTCACACCGCTTCACCCGGTGCAGCACCAGCGCATGATCGAACCGCGCCAGCACCACTTCACCGGGACGCGGCTCGCGAGCCAGCGGCTCCACACCCGCCAGGTCCCCCGAACGCAACGACGGCCACATGCTGTCCCCTCGCACGGGGATCCAGCTCAGGGCCGGTGGCACGGTGGAATGGGAAGCTTCTGGCTGCATGGAAGGAAGCGCAGTCTATCGCACCGGCACTGTCACGGCGAGTACACCCGGCGCCACTCTCCCTGACTTTCCCGGGGGTTACACGCCTGCTCGCTCTTCGCGGCTCTTACAGGAGTCTCCAGCCTTCCGGATGCCGCCCACCCACCCGAGAGGGGGCGGGCGGCACCGGAAATGCCTGGAGTCTCAGGCGGAACCCGCCGGGTCGGCGGCCTGCCGGGCGCGGCGGACGGTCTCCGCCACGCTGTCCAGGGACACGGGGATGGAGTCGCCACCGGCCATGGGCTTCAGCTTCGCCTGACCGCTGGTGCGCTCGGCCTCACCCAGCACGAGGGTGAAGCGGGCGCCGCTGTTGTCCGAGCGCTTCATCTGGCTCTTGAGGCTGCCGCCGCGCGTGTCGAAGTCCACGCGCAGCCCCTCGCGGCGCAGGCGGCTGGCCAGCATGAAGGCCACGTCCTGCGACTCCTTGTCCGCCACGGCCACGAACAGGTCCGGCGCGGCGGTGTACTTGCGGCCGCTCTCCTTGAGCAGCAGCACCAACCGGTCCAACCCCATGGCGAAGCCCACGGCGGGCACGTCCGGCCCGCCCAGGCCCTTCATCATCTTGTCGTACCGGCCGCCGCCGCCCACGGTGCTGGCGGTGCCCAGCGCGGGGTGCGAGGCGATGAACTCGAAGACGGTGCGCGTGTAGTAGTCCAGGCCGCGCACCATGCGCGGATTGACGACGTACTTGATGCCCAGCGCGGTCAGCTTGCGCTGCAAGTCGTCGAAGTGCGCGCGGCACGGCTCGCACAGGAACTCGAGCACGTTGGGCCCCGCCGCGGCGACGGCCTGGCACTTCTCGTTCTTGCAGTCGAGCACCCGCAGCGGGTTGGTCTCCATGCGCCGCTGGCAGTCACCGCACAGCTCCTCGCGGTGCGCCTTCAGGTACTCCACCAGCTTCGTGTGGTACGCGGGCCGGCACGCCTCGTCCCCCAGGGAGTTGAGGTTGAGGGACACGTCCTTCAAGTCCAGCGCGGTCAGGAACTGGACCACCATGTCCATCATCTCGGCGTCCTGGGCGGCCTCCTTCGCGCCGTAGGCCTCCGCGCCGATTTGGTAGAACTGGCGGTAGCGGCCCGTCTTCATCCGCTCGTAGCGGAACATGGGCCCCATGTAGAACCAGCGGGTGACGGGCTCCTGGTTGCTGATGGAGTGCTCGATGTACGCGCGCGCCGCGGGCGCGGTGCCCTCGGGACGGAGCGACAGGCTGCGCTCGCCCTTGTCGAGGAACGTGTACATCTCCTTGCCGACGATGTCCGTCTCCTCGCCCACGCTGCGCACGAAGAGCGCGGTGTCCTCCACCATGGGCGTGCGGATCTCCCCGTAGCCGAACCGGCCGAACAGCTCGCGCGCCGTGCCCTCCACGTGCTGCCAGATCTCGATCTCCCCGGGGAGGAGATCGTTCATGCCCTTCACGCCGGAGATCTTCTGGCTCACGTAATCACTCCAATGCGCTTGCCCAGCCGCACCACCGCTTCCTCCTTGAGGCTGTCGTCCCAGATGACGCGCTTGGGCTCGAACAGGAGGATGACGGTGGAGCCCATCTCGAAGCGGCCCAATTCGCCGCCCTTCTCCACCTTGAAGCCCGACTCGTACGTGTGCACCTTGCCCGGCTTGCCCGAGTGCGTGAGCACCTCGTCGTACGACGCCTTGATGCGCGACACGCAGGTGGCGCCCACCTTCACCACGGCGCACTTGCCCGCCACCGTGTCCAGGTACGTGACGAGCCGCTCGTTGACGCAGAACAGGGACTGCTTGTTCTTCACCGACGCGGGATTCACCGGCCAGAACTCACCGGGGATGTACGCGTAGCCGGTAATGGTGCCGCCCAGCGGGGCGTGGATGCGGTGGTAGTCGCGCGGGGACAGGTAGATGGTCGTCCAGGCGCCGCCGTGGAAGGGCTTCGCGGCCTGCGCGTCACCCAGCAGCTCGTCCACCGTGTACTCGATGCCCTTGGCCTGCAGGCACCGGCCCTGGTCCGAGTAGCCCACCTGGGACACGCGCCCGTCCACCGGGGACACCACCACCTTCTCTCCCGGGTCGATGGGGCGCAGGCCCGGCTTCAGGCCGCGGGTGAAGAACTCGGCGAAGGTGGGGTAGCGCTCGAGCTCATGCTCGGCCTCCTCCATGTCCACGTTGTAGGCCTTGGCGAAGGCGCGCATCGCCATGCGGTGGACCGGCGCCGGAGCGGGCAGGCGCGTGGCCATGCCCACCGCGGTGGAGAGCGCCGACTTGGGCAACAACTGCATCAGCTTCATGAAGGTCTGTTCGTTCATCGGCTCAACGCTCCCAAAAGGAGTCGAAAGGGGCCCGCCGCGCCTGACGGCCCCGTGCGGCGAAAAAGGACTGTGTCTTAACGTCCGGCGTCCGCCGCGGGCTGCGGCACCGTGCCGCCATCGGCGGTGACTGTCACGGTTCGGACGGCGCTCCTGGGTAACAGCGTCAGCACCCGTCCCTGTTCGACGAGCAGCAGCGAGTCCACATGCCCGGGGAACTCCAGGCGGCAAGACGTGCGGTCGGCCAGCTCCCACGTCTCCCGCATCCCCCGCCCCTCCACCTCGAGCGGCGTCCCGCGCCGGAAGCAGCCCCGGAAGCCCGACACCAGCTCGGACGCGGGGGTGCCTGCCTGGGGACCACTCAGCCCGGCGTCCGGCGGCCCGGCGTCCGGGGGCTCGGCCGCGGCCGGAGGCTCCGGAGGGGTGAGCGTGGGCATGGACGTCCCGGCGGGCACCTCGCGCGCGGTGGCGATGGCCTTGTCCGTGGCGTTCGCCTCCGCCTGCATGCGGTTGCGGCCGTCCTGGATGCGCTGGAGCAGCTCGCGCGCGCCCTGGGCGTCCAGGCTGTCCTCCGGCACGCGCTGCAGCTGCGCCTCGATCTCGCCAAGCTGCGGGTCCAGGTAGGCCGCATCCAGCTTCTGCGCGTACAGCGTGCGGAAGCGGCGGGCAGCCTCCTCGTAGTCAGCAGAGGGGCCCGAGTCGCGCTTGCAGGCCAGGGGCGCCAGCACGAGCAGGACGGCGGAGGCAATGCCCACGAGGGGCCGGAGGGACACTCGAAGGACGGGGGTATGCACGGAACGGGTTTATGTCATTTCCCCGCGCCTGTGCCGACTTTTGTGTACCGCCGCGTCACACCCCGAGGAACAGGCGCTTGCCGAAGTTGAGCGCCAGGTCCGCGTCGAAGATCTTCTGGGCGGACGTCTCGATGTCGTACTCCACTCGGACGTACTCCACCGTGCGCGCGTCGGTGTCGCAGATGACGAAGCAGGCCCGGTTGTCGTAGTCGCGCGGCTGGCCCACGCTGCCCACGGAGATGATGTACTTGTAGCCCTTCCGGATGCCGAACTTCTGGGCCACCACGTCGTTCACCTCGCCATTGCCGATGGCGAAGGCGCGGCACAGGTGGCTGTGGCCGATGAACGTCACCTCGGGCAGCTCCGCCACGTAGGGCGTCAGCTCCCGGGCCTGCTCCAGCGCGAAGATGTACTCGTACGCCTTCGGGTCGATGGGCGAGCCATGGCAGAAGCCCACGTCGCCGATGCGGTACGTGTACGGGAGGCTGCGCAGCCACGCCATGTTCTCGTCGGTGAGGACGTTGGCGGACCAGTCGAGCGCGTGCCGGGCGGCGTCGTAGTAGTACGAGTAGTCCATCCGCCCCGCCACCGCCGCGTCGTGGTTGCCCAGCAGCGTCACCTCCGCCACCGAGCGCACCAGGTCACAGCACGGGTTGGGCGAGGCCCCATACCCGACGATGTCCCCCAGCGAGACGAAGCGGTCCACCTTCTGGTGCTCGGCGGCGCGGAGCACCTCGGTGAGCGCCTCGATGTTGGAGTGGATGTCGGAGATGACCGCGATACGCATGGGGGCCTCGGTGGGGGACCGGGTCAGGCTCAGCCGGCCCAGCCGACCTTCACCTGGTTCTGCTTCTGCTGAGAGATCATCTGCCGGAGCCGTCCCAGGGTTTCGCCGTCGAGCGACTCGAAGCGCAACCCCATGCCGGGCGGGAAGGCCCGCTCTTCTTCCTCACGCAGCCATACCACCGTGGCCTGGGCGTGGATCGCCGGATCTCCCCCAGGCGTCAGGCGGACAACGGCTCGGGCGCCGCGAGCCAGGGGGGTGCTCGTCCGGAGGAAGAGGCCTCCCTCGCTCAGGTTGGTGATGCGCGCGTAGAGCGTGACGTTATCGCCCTCGCACCAGCACCGCAGCTGGGTGGGGATCCGCGTGTGCTTTCGATTATCGCTCAACCCGCGTCCTTCTTCCGGCACCCAGAACCACAGCCTACGGACGGCATGAATCCACCGTCAAGTTCGTGGGTGGGAGCAGCCCCCACCCCGAGGCTTGCGGATCAGCGCTCCAGCGGTCCCAGGTCGTCGAAGTGGGTGAGCTGCCGGAACTCGGCGAAGCGGGCGTGGATCTCCGGCCGGGTGACTTCGCGCAGCCGCTCCAGGCTGAACTTCTCCACGGTGAAGGAGGCCATGACGCTGCCCATCACCATGGCGCGGCGGAGCACCCCCGCGTCCAGGCTGCCCGTCGAGGTGGCGAGCGCGCCCATGAAGCCGCCCGCGAAGGTGTCACCCGCGCCGGTGGGGTCGAACACCTCGGCCAGGGGGAAGGCCGGGCAGGCGAAGATGTGCCCGTGGTCGAAGAGGAGCGCGCCGTACTCGCCGCGCTTGATGACCACGCGCTGGGGGCCCATGCCGAGAATGGCCCGGGCCGCCTTCACCACGTTGTGCTCCCCCGCCAGCTGCCGGGCCTCGGCGTCGTTGACGAAGAGCAGGTTGACGCGCTTGAGCGTCTTGAGCAGCGCCGCGCGACTGCCGTTGATCCAGAAGTTCATCGTGTCCGCGGCCACCAGCTTCGGGGCGCGCACCTGGTCCAGCACCTGCGCCTGCAGCTCCGGGTGGATGTTGCCGAGGAAGACGTACGGCGTGTCCCGGTACGCCTCCGGCAGCTTCGGGGAGAAGGCCTGGAAGACGTTGAGCTGGGTGTCCAGCGTCTGCGCCTCGTTCAGCTCGTAGCCGTAGCGGCCCTTCCAGCGGAACGTGCGGCCGGACTCGCGGGTGAGCCCCTCCAGGTCGATGCCCCGGCCGCGCAGGAAGTTGAGGTGCGCCTCGGGGAAGTCCTCCCCCACCACCGCCACCACGCGTGCTGGGGTGAAGAACGAGGCCGACGTGGAGAAGTAGGTGGCCGAGCCGCCGAGGATGTCCTCCTTGTGCCCGAAGGGGGTTTCCACGGAGTCCAGAGCGACGGAGCCAACGACAAGCAGAGACATGGAGCTTCCTGGGGGGTGAATGCCGTGAAAGGGCACGGCGCTCCCCGGGAACCCCGTGCCGTAGCCGGGTACGTGTTTTCCCGCCTTCCGTCAAGAGTCGAACGGACGGAGGGCGCGGGCTCAGAGGGCCAGCGGCGCGAGGCTCAAGGCGTGGGCACGCCCGTGGCGGTGAGGATGGCCTTCAGGTCGTCGTCGGTGAAGAAGAGGCCACCACCGACGAAGAAGTCCCGGCCGGCGATCAGCCGCTGCGTCGTCAGGTCTCTCTGCTGGGCGTTGAGGATGTCGTCCATGCCCGCCACCACGAAGAGGTGGTCGAAGGCCTGGGCCCGCAGGGTGGCGCGCAGCCGGGGGTAGCGCAGCTCGTCCGCCGCGAAGTTGAAGGCGTCCAGCTTCAGCGTCAGCGCGTCCTCGAAGAAGTGCAGGTCACCGCCCACGCCGCCGGTGGACTCGATGAGGCCCACGCGCAGGGTGGTGAAGTACCAGCGCTTGGCGAACTGGGCGCTGATCTTCAGGCTCTCCTTCGTCACCTTCTGCGTCTGGATGACGGGGTCGCCCTCGGAGGGCGGGTTGGTCTGCACCACCTGCGTGGACACGGTGCCGCGCGGGTCGTCCACCAGCTCCAGCAGGTAGTACTTGTCCGGCTTGGGGATGAGCCGCAGGGACAGCAGGTTCTTCGAGCGGCCCTGGGCGGCCAGGTAGGTGGACTGGATGCCCACCTCCGTCTGGAGGTCGGTGAGCTTGGCGGCGAAGCGGGCCACGTCCTGCACCGTCTCGCGCACCTCGCGGCCCACGCTCTCGTCGGCCAGCAGCACGCCCGCGGCGCCCTCCCCGTCCTTCACCTTGCGGGTGATCTCCTCGAGATTGCCCAGCGTGCCGTCCAGCTTGTTGAGCGTCTCCTTCAGGCTGGCGACGGTCTCCTTCACGTCGCCCTCGCCGGTGCCGACGATGTTCTTCACGCTCGCGAGCACCTCGCGCACGTCGCGGGTGATCATCTCGATGTTGTCGACGATGCGTGTCACGTCCGCGGAGTTGCTCTGGGTGATGCTGCGCACGTCCTCGGAGATGCCCTCCACGTTGCCGACGATGATGTCCAGCCGGTCCGCGTTGCGGCGCACCGTGGCGTCCACCGAGTCCGACAGGCGCACCAGGTTCTCAACGATTCGCTGGAGCGAGCCCTGGCCCTTCTCCCCGCCGAGCACCTCGCGCAGCGAGCCCGTCACCTGCTGGATGTCGGCGGTGATCTGCGACAGCGACTCGAACACGGCCTCCATGCCGGCGGTGTCGATGACGCGGCGGATCTGCCCGTTGTCCTCCATGGGCGGCGCGTTCTCCGTGCCGGGATTGAGGTCCAGGAGGTAGTCACCGAGCAGCGACTCCGAGCGCTTGGTGACGACGGCGTCCTCGCGCAGGTCCACGTCCTTGCGGATCCGCAGGAACACCTTGGCGCGCGTGCCCTCCAGCGTGATCGCGTCGATTTCTCCGACGGGGATGCCGGCGATCTGCACCCGGCCGCGCACCGCGAGGCCCGAGGCGTCGCGGAAGTAGGCCCAGACGACGAGGGACTCGCTATCGCTCAAGCCTCCCTTGCGGGCGAACAGGACGAAGGTGACGAGAAAGGCACCCGCGGCGATGACCAGGAGGCCAACACGGAAGGGCGTGACGAGCTTCTTCACCTGATGTGACTCCGAGGGCTACCGGCCGGGCGCGACTCTAACGTTTTGCATTCGGAGTGCCACCTTTTCCGCAGGGGCACCCCGCCCTCCCACCTGAACCCCGGCTCAGTTCTTTCCGAACCAGGTCTGGAGGAAGACCTTCACCGCGGGATGCTGGGACTCGCGGACCTGGTCCGGAGGTCCGTTCTCCACGATGACGCCCTTGGAGAGGAAGGCGATCTGGTCCGCCACGTTGAAGGCGGAGGCGATGTCATGGCTGATGACCACGCTGGTGACGCCCAGCCCCTTCTGCGCGGCCAGGATCATGTCGTCCACGTAGTCGGTGGTGATGGGATCCAGCCCGGTGGTGGGCTCGTCATAGAGGACGATCTTCGGCCCCAGGATGGTGGCGCGGGCCAGGCCCACGCGCTTGCGCATGCCGCCGGACAGGTCCGCGGGGAACTTGTCCTCCACCGCGGGCTTCAGGCCCATCAAATCCAGCCGCGCGCGCACCTTCTGGTGGATGACGTCCTCGGAGTCCTTCGTGTGCTCGCGCAGGGGGAAGGCGACGTTCTCGAAAACCGTCATCGAGTCGAAGAGGGCCGCGGCCTGGAACACCATGCCGAACTTGTTGCGGACCTGCTGCAGGCCCCGCACGCTCATGGGGACGATGTCCTCCCCGTCGATGATGACCTTGCCGCTGTCCGGCTTGAGCAGGCCGATCATGTGCTTCATCAGCACCGTCTTGCCGGAGCCGGAGCCACCGAGGATGACGCACGTACTGCCGGCGGGCACCTTGAGGTTGATGCCGGTGAGGACCTTCGTCTCGCCGAAGGTCTTGTGCAGGTCCACGATCTCGATCATCGGCGTCGTGGACGCGGCGGGGCCGGAGCCCGCGCGGGTGGACTCTTGCGCCGCCATCAGTGCCACATGAGGCCGAGGATGAAGTCGAGGATGAAGATGGACAGCGCGCTGGCCACCATGGCCTCGGTCGTGGCTTGGCCCACGCCCTTCGCGCCGCCGGACGCGTTGTAGCCCTTGAAGCAGCAGATGAGCGCCACGGCGAGGCCGAACACGGCCCCCTTCACCAGGCCCTCGTAGATGTCCGCGGGCGCCAGCCACTGCTGGGTGCGTGACAGGAAGGTGCCGGGGGAGATGCCCAGGGCGCCCACCGCCACGAGGTAGGATCCCGCCATACCCGTGGTGTTGAAGAGCATGGTGAGCGCGGGCACCATGAAGAGTCCGGCCAGCACCCGGGGGACGAGCAGGTACTGCACCGGGTTGACGGCCATGGTCTCCAGCGCGTCCACCTGCTCGGTGACGCGCATGGTGCCCAGCTCGGTGCACATGGCGGAGCCGGCGCGCATCGTCACCATCAGCGCGGAGAACACGGCGGCCAGCTCGCGGGTGAGCGTCAGCGCCACCGTGGGGCCCACGAGGCTCTCCGCGTCGAAGAGCGCGAAGGCGGTGGACGTCTGGAGGGCGAACACCATTCCGGTGAAGGTGCCCGTCAGGCCCACGATGAAGATGGAGCCCACACCCACGAAGTCCAATTGGGCGAAGAGGTTGGTCAGCCGGAAGGGAGGCCGGACGGCCCAACGGAACACGTCCAACCCCAGGGTCGCCACGCCCCCGAGGGTGCTGACGACGTCGATGAGGCCCTTGCCGAAGCTGGCCACGGACTGATGGAGGAATCCGGGCTCGCGGTTCGGGCTGCTGGGGGTCTGCGTGGTCATTGCGGTGTGGAACCTACTCTTGACTGACCGGGCGTTGGGTGCAAGCGAAGTGATGACTCCGGGGCAGGAGAGGAGGCGGGCGTCGAAGACACTTCCTCCCGTCGGAGTGAAGCCGTTATGTTCCGCGCCCCTTAATCTTCAATCACACGCCCGGCGTCTCCAGTCCGGGTCGAGAAACAGACGAACATGGCAACTCAAAAGGTCGGCGGCGAGGTGGACGCTCAGTGCACCCGCTGCAAGCTCACCCTCGCGCACACCATCCTGGCGATGGTGGGGCCAAAGATTGCGCGGGTGCGCTGCAACACCTGCGGCGGGGACCACGTGTACCGCGCCGCTCCGGGCGTCACGGACCGGCCGTCCGCGTCCAGCAGCGGCACCGCGCGCGCGGCCCGGGCCGCGACGGCGGCGGCCGCCAAGGCGGAGAAGGTCATCATCTCCTTCGAGGAGCAGCTGTCCGGCAAGGACGTGGCCAACGCGCCGAAGTACAGCCCGAAGGACACCTACCAGGTGGACCAGGTCATCCAGCATCCGACGTTCGGCACGGGCTTCGTGACGGCGGTGCGCGGCGACAAGGTGGACATCACCTTCCGCACCGACACCAAGACGCTGGTGCACGGTCGCGGCGGCGCCCCCGCCGAAAAGCCCGCCTTCAGCCCGCCCAACGCCCGGTCCACCGGCCCGGCGGACAAGCCCCAGCCTGCCCAGGGAAGCGAGCTCCCGGCCGAGCCCGTGGCCGAGGGTGAGCCTCCGGTCTCCACCGAGGGTTGACCGTGTCGGGAAGGAGGGGGTGAAGTCGATGCCACGTCCCGTGAGCATGCGTCCCCTCCCCCTCCTCCTGCTGCTCCTCGCCGCCCCGCTCGCGTGGGCGGCCCCGCCCGGAGTGACGGTGTCCTGGACGCCGGCGCGGGTGGTGCTGGGCCAGGACACGCGGGTGACGGTGGAGGTGCGCGTCCCCGCGGGCTCCGGCCCCGTGCGCGGCGCCGCCTCTTCCGGCACCTTCGCCAGGGAGCGGATGGAAGGCGGCGAGGTCCGCGCCTTCGAGTGGACGCCCCCATCCGTGCGCTACCCGCTGGTGGCCGTGCTCACCTTCTGGCTGGAGGGCGGCACGGACGCTTCCGAGGCGAAGCCACTGGACCAGGCCGTCGTCCGCATTCCGCTGCTGGGCAAGACCCAGCTGGACGTGTCCACCGCGGCAGGTGCCAGCGTGGTGGTGGAGGTGGGCGGCACGCGCTTCGGCCCCGTGCAGGCGGATGACAGCGGCCGGGCCCGCGTGCCGGTGGAGGTGCCTCCCGGTGTCCGCTCCGCGAGCGTGCTGGCCACGCGCGAGACGCTGCGCACGCGCGCGACCATTCCCCTGGACCCGCCGCAGGAAGTGCCGCTCGTCGCGGCCCTCACGCCGTCTCCCCTCCCCCTCCGCGAGGGCGGCTGGCTCCTCGTCGCCGGGGAGGAGGGCCTGCGCGCGGACGCGCTGGAGCTGACCGTCGAAGGCGCCACGCTGTCCGATGAGGCGGGCCGCCGTGCGGGCGAACCGACGCCGACAGCGGATGAAGCCACGCGGTCCGGTTCAGAGGACCACCGCTCGGGCAAACCGATGCTGTCCGCCACTGGAGCCGCGCTGTCCGCCGTGGAAGGCGCGCCGCTGCGCTACCGCATCAGGCCCGCGCAAGACGCCACCGCCGTCACCGTGACGGTGCGGCGCAAGGGGTACGAGGACCAGGCGCGCACGGTGGCGGAGGTGACGCACGTGCCGGTGGTGGTGCCTCCTCCCGCTCCGGTGCCACGGCCCGAGACGCCGACTCCCGCGCCCACGGTGACGGGGCCCTGGCGGCCCTCCGTCTTCGTGCTCGCGGGTGGCGCCATCGCGAGCGGGGCGAACACGGGGCCCGCGGGCGCGGTGGGCGTCTCGCTGTCGCCGCCATGGTGGGGAGGCCGCTTCGCCGCCGAGCTCGAAGCAGGCCTGCGCAGCGCCACCTTCGACGGGCGCGTGGACTCGCTGGGCGCGGTGCGCTCGCGCGTGCTGGCGGTGCCGGTGCTCGCTTCGGTGCGCGGTGTGATTTTCCAGCGTGCCGCCTTCTCCCTGCACGGACGAGCAGGGGGCGGAGTGCTGCCTTTCCAGCACCGGCTCCTCAGTGACTTCCAGGAAGACCTGAAAGAGAGCAAGGTGGCGGGGATGGGGTTCCTCTCCGTACAGGGGGCGTACCGACTCGGGCGCTGGAGCGCGCTGGCGGAGGTGCGTGGGTCGTGGGCGCCTGCGCGCACGCCCTGGCTGGACGCGCAGCTCGGCGGCTTGAGCGGACTCCTCGGCGTGAGGTTCGAGCCATGAGCCTGGGCCGGGTCACCGCGCTGCTCGTCGCCGCCCTGCTCTGCGCCTGCGACTCCAGCACGTCGTTGCCCGCCCCGGACATCCTCTCCGTCACCCCCAACCAGGTCGCCGTGCCGCGGGAGGTCCCCGTCGAGCTGCGCAGCCCCGTCCGGGTGTCGCTCAACGCGGTGATTCCCGTCCGCGTGGACTACGGCGACGAGCAGGTGCGCACCGACGCCGCGCGGGTGTGGATTGGCTCCGAGGAGGCACTGGTGCAGTGGGTGGAGCAGGACGGCACCCTGACCGTGGTCGTGCCCGAGGCGCTCGACACGGGCAGCTACGACGTCCGTGTCGCCCTGTCCGACGGACGCGAGTCGACGCGGTCCTCCGTCCTCCGCCTCATCCCCTGGGACGACGGCCGGCAGGTCACCGACGCGGGAACGGTGGAGATTCCCGAAGGTGAGGATGCGGGCCCTGTCGTCCTGCTGGATGGCGGCTCGCTGGAGGATGGCGGCACGTCTCCGGACGCGGGGGTGAAGACGCCCGGCGAGCCCGGTCCCGACGACCCGATCCTCCCGGGAGACATCACCGGCTTCGAACTGGACACGCTGGGAGACCAGGCTCGGGGCGTGCCCTTCCTCGTCACCGTCCGCGCGATGGGGCCGCGCGCCGCGCACTTCCAGGACGGCGTGGAGCTGACCGTCAACAAGCTGAACGGGGGCGTGAGCCCCCTCAAGCTGGGCCCGTTCGACTTCGGCCTGTGCGTGCAGCTCGTCACCGTGGACGCGCACGGCGCCAACGTGAAGCTCACGGTGACGGATGCCTACGGTGCCCAGGGCACCAGCAACGGCTTCAAGGTGCAGTAGCCGCCGCACCGCGCAGCAGCTCCCGGGCGCGCAGCATGTCCGCCGGCAGCGGTGTCTCCACCGCCCGAGCCTCCACACCGGGCAACGCGGGCCACTCCACGCGCGCCGCGTGCAGCGGCGTCCGGGCGAGCACCACCGCGTCCCCTGCCCCGCCCAGGTCCTTCTCCGTCAGCGGCGCGTCGCGGCCGTACTGGTGGTCCATGAGCAGCGGGTGCCCCAGGGACAGCAGGTGGACGCGAATCTGGTGGGTGCGTCCGGTGAGGGGCTCGGCCTCCACCAGCGACGCGCGCTCGAAGGTCTCCACCGGCCGCACCCGCGTGCGCGACGCCTTGGCGTCCGTCTCTCCCGGCCGCGCCACGCGCATGCGGCCCTTGCGCGCGGCCACCAGCGGCGCGTCCACCAGGCGCGGTGCCTCCAGCCGGCCCTCTACCAGCGCCAGGTAGCGCTTGCGCACCTTGCCGGACTCGAAGGCCACGGAGAGGGCGCGGTGCACCGCCGCATCCAGCGCGAAGACGAGGACCCCGGACGTGTCCCTGTCCAGCCGGTGCACCACGAAGACCTTCTGGCCCCGCTGCGCTTCGAGCGCGTCTCGCAGCGAGTGCCCACCGTCACGCCCGGGGATGACCGGCACCCCGGGCGGCTTGTCCACCACGAGCACGCCCCCGCCCTCGAAGAGGATGCGGGCGTCCGTCACTCGTACTCCGACGCGGGCACCACGGTGATGGGGCCCAGGCCCTTGAGGTGCTTCTTCACCTCCGCCGCGCGGCCGAGCACCACCACGGCGGGCGCCTCCGCCAGGCAGTACTTCTTCGCGGCCGCGGACACCTGCTTCGGCGTCACCGCGCGCAGGCGATCTCGGAACTTCTCCACCCAGTCATCGCCCAGCCCGTGGATGCGCGTGTCGGCGATGCTGCCGGCGATGGACTCGTTCGTCTCCGTGCGCAGCGGATAGAGGCCGGCGAGGTACGCCTGCGCGTCCGCCAGCTCCTTCGGCTTGAGCCCCTTCTCGCGGACGCTGCGAATCTCCCCCAGCGCCACGTCGATGATTTCGCGCGTGGAGGCCGTCTTCGTGAAGGTGGACAGCGCGAAGACGCCGCCGGCGTTCATCGAGTCGAACCACGAGCTGACGCCGTAGGTGAGTCCACGGTTGACGCGAATCTCGTTCATCAGCCGCGACGTGAAGCCACCGCCCAGCGCGATGTTCATCGCCGTGGCCGGGAAGTAGTCCTCGTGCCCCATGCGGAAGCCGGGGCCGCCCAGGCGCACCTGGGACTGCGTCTGGTCCGGCTTGTCCACCAGCAGCACGCGCCCGGCCTGCGGAATGCGCTTCAGCGGCGGCACGGTGGGCGGCGCGTCCGGCCCGCCCGTCCACCCGACGAAGGCCTCCTCCGCCGCGGCGGCCACGCGCTCCGGCTTCACCGCGCCCACGACGACGAGCATGGCCACCTTCGGGCCCAGGCGCTCCTGGTGGAAGCGCACCACGTCATCACGGGTGAAGGTGCGCACCGTGCGCGACGATCCGCCCACGTCGTGCCCGTACGGATGGTCACCCCAGAGCGCGCGCACCATCGCCCGGTCGGCGATGACGGACGGGTCGTCCAGGTCGTTGGAGAACTGGGCCAGGGCGCGCTCGCGCGCGTCGTCCACCTCGGACTGCGGGAAGGTGGGCTCGCGCACCAGCTGGCCCAGCACGCCCAGCATCTGGGCGAAGTGCTCGGCCGGCGTGGTGAGGGCGATGGACATGGTGTCCTCGCCCACGCCCACGCCCAGGCTGGCGCCGACGAACTCCACCGTCTCGTCGATGGCCTGGGCGGTGAGGCGGCGCGTGCCCCGGCGCAGCAGTCGGGCGGTGAAGTCCGCCAGGCCGTGCTTGCCGTCGGGGTCGGTGGCGCTGCCGGCGCGCAGCACCAGCCGCATGGACACCAGCGGCAGCGGGCCGCGCTCGGCGGCAATCACCTTCAGGCCGCTGGATGTCGTGCTCTCGTGCAGCGTGGGCAGCTTCAGCGCGCCGGTGGACGCCTTCGCCGCCTTGCGGGGCGAGGCCGTCCGTCCGGAGGCCGGGGCCTTGCGGGTGGCGCGCTTGAGGGCCCGGACGGGCGCCTTCGCGGCGCGGGCGGCGGTGGACTTCACGGAGGACTTCAGGGAGGAGCTCTTGCGAGAGGCCATGGGCGTTGGGGCTTTCTTTTTCCGGTCCAGGCTCAAGCCTCGGAGGGGGCGGGCAGCAGCGTCACCACGGAGCGGCGCTCGGGGGCGAAGTACTTCGCCGCGGCGGCCTTCACCATGTCGTTGGTGATGGACGAGTAGGCATTGGGCAGCGTGAGCAGGCGGCGCCAGTCACCCAGCAGCGCCTCGTAGTGGCCCAGTGCGTGGGCGCGGCCGTTGTTGGTGGCCAGCTCGCGCATGTGGTCCGCGCGCAGGTTGTTCTGCGCCTTCTGCAGCTCGCGGTCGGTGATGCCGTCGCGGGCCAGCTTCTCCAGCTCCGCGTACAGCGCGGCCTCCACCTTCTGCGGGTCGGAGTCCGGCTTCAGCTCCAGGTAGAAGAGGATGGTGCCCGGGTCGATGCGCCAGCTCCAGTCGAGCATGATGGAGACGCACAGCTTCTGCTCGTACACGAGCGAGCGCACCAGCCGGCTCCCCTCCCCCTTCGTCAGCACGTACTGCGCCACGTCCAGGGTGAAGGTGTCGTCCTCGCGCGCGGAGGGGCCACGGAAGCCGAGCATCAGCGCGGGTGACTGCGCGGGGTGGCGCACCAGGGCGCGGCGCTCGCCCTTCTGCTCCGGCTCCGCGTTGAGCACCTTCGCGGGCGCGGGGCCGCGGGGGATGTTCCCGTAGTACTTGCGCACCAGGGCCAGCGTCTTCTTCGGGTCGATGTCCCCCACGATGTAGAGCACCGCGTTGTTGGGGGCGTAGTACGTGCGGAAGTACTCCTGGCAGTCCTCGCGGGTGATGTTCTCGATGTCCGCCATCCAGCCGATGACGGGCCAGCGATACGCGTGTGCCTTGTAGACGAGCGTGCCCAATTCCTCGTCCATGATGCCCGCGATGTCGTTGTCCACGCGGACGCGGCGCTCTTCCTTCACCACCTCGCGCTCGCTGGTCAGCGTGTCCTGGGAGATGCGCAGTGAGCGCATCCGGTCCGACTCCAGGTCGAGCACCGTCTCCAGCGAGTCGGCGGCGAAGTCGTCGTAGTACACCGTCATGTCATTGGACGTGTACGCGTTGGAGCGACCGCCGCTGGACTCCAGCGTCTTGTCGAACATCTTGGGGCCGTACTTCTTCGCCCCGTTGAACATCATGTGCTCGAACAGGTGGCTGATGCCGGTGATGCCGGGCCGCTCGTTGCGGCTGCCGACCTGGAAGAAGGTGTAGAGGCTGACCACCGGAGCCTGGTGGTTGGCCAGCAACCGCACCTGGAGGCCATTGGGCAGCGTGGCCTCGTGCACGTCGAACAGGGACTCGAGGGCGGGATCCGCCGCGCGAGCGGGGGCAGTGACTTGGGAAGCCTTGCGCATAGGCCCCCAACGTACATAGAGCGCGGCTATAGATCCACGACGCCCGCACGCAGAGCCATCACGACGGCTTCCACGTGAGAGTTGACGCCCATCTTCCGGTAGATATGTGACAGGTGGGTGCGCACGGTGCGCCGCTCCAGCGTCATCACCTGCCCCACCTCTGCGTTGGACAGGCCCTTGGCCACGTAGCGCAGGACCTCGAACTCCGTGGGCGTGAGGGCCCAGGGGTTGTCCGCCTTCTTCTCCGGCGAGGCCGGCTTCGCCTGGACGGACTGGAAGTAGTTCCAGAAGCGGCGGGCGATGATGGGCTCCAGCACGGTGCCGCCCAACATCACCTCCTGGATGCCGGAGCGGATCTTCTCCGGACCCACGCGCTTGACGAGGTAGCCGGACGCACCGGCCTGGATGGCCTCGTACACCTTCTGCTCGTCGTCGAAGGACGTGAGGATGAGGATCTCGATGTCCGACGCGCGGCGCTTCACCCGCTGAGTCACCTGGATGCCGTTGATGCCCGGCAGCTCCAGGTCCAACAGCACGAGCTGCGGCTTCACCTCGAGGATGGCCTCCACCGCGGCCTCGCCCTCCTGCGAGGTGCCCACGATCTCCAGCTCGGGGAAGGTGCCCAGCACCTTGACCAGGTTCTTCAAGAGCTGCGGCTGGTCCTCGACGACGAAGATGCGGGTCCGGTCCATGGAGTCACCGTCTCGGAGAATTGACGAAGTTCACCACCAGCTTGCGATGCTGCCCGCGCGTGAAGCGCAGTTCCGAATCCTGCGCCTCGCCCGTGGCGATGGACACCAGCCGGATGAGCCGCGTGCCCGCCTTGATGGGGAAGCGGGACAGGGGCGTGGTCCGGCCCACCCGCTCCCCGTCGATGTACACCCGCGCGGGCCCGTTGGCGGAGATGGTGACGTACGCGCGCTGCGACTTCGGCGGGAGCTTCGCCTCGGAGACGTCTTCCTCCTCCGCCGGAGCGGTGTCCTGCGCGGCCTGACGGACGGGCTCCTCCGTCTTCACGGGCTCCGGCGGGGGCGGAGGCCGAGGCACGGGGATGGGCTCCGTCGGCCCCTGCGCCTCGGGCTGCTGGGCCGAGAGGTCCGGGGCGCGGATGGGGGGGCCGCCCTCCTCCGGCGGCCCTCCTCCGAGGCGCCACGCGGCGATGGCGAAGCTGATGAGCCCCACCAGGGCCAGTGCGCCGGCGATGGCCACCATCTTCCCGCGCCGCTTCGTGGCGCCGGACAGGTCCATCTCGTCCGTGAGCAGCCGGGGGGAATGCGGCTCCGACGGCGGCGGCATGGGGATGTCGTCGCGAAACTTCGCCTCCGCGCGCGCCGAGGCGGGGAACGGCTCGGGCAGCGGACGGGGCGTGCGCTCTGCGGCAGGGCGGCGCGGCCGGGCGTTGCGGCGGCCGGACGTCGAGACGGAGACGGACAGCTCCTCGTCGTCCTCGGAAGGGCTCGGCCCGGAGAAGTCCTCCACCATCCGCATGCGTGGGTTGCGAGCGCCGACGCGGGTGCCCTGCTGCCCGTTGGCCCCGCCCTGGGGCACCAGTTGCCGGCGCGGCCTGGCCGGCGCGGCGCCCGGCGGGGCCTCCCAGCCGCGCTCCAGCGGCCCCGCCTGTCCCGGCCCCGTCGTCTCGCCCTCCCCCACCGGAGCCTCTCGCTGCGCGGAGGCTTCGGGTGCGCGGGTGCGCGTGAGGGATGGCGCGGCCATGTCCGGCTCGTAGTCCTCCGGGCGGTACGCCTCGAAGGCGGGCTCGGCGGACTCCTGGGTGTCCGCGCCGGCCTCCGTCTCGGAGAGCGAGCGGCTGAAGGGCGTGCGCTGGATGATGGAGGCCTCGGGCTCCTCGGCGTGGAGGTCGTCCATCTCCGCGCCGGAGATGGGCTCCAGGGTGAACGTCTCCTTGAACGGCGCGGGCCCCACGGTGCCGGCGAGGCTCACCTCGTTGGGGAACAGCTCGACCACGAAGCGGCGCACGTCGTCCACGCTCGGCAGGCCGCCGCTCGCGGAGAGGAAGTTGCGCAGGGACGAGGCGAACTCGCCGCACGAGCGGAAGCGCCGCTGGGGGGTCGCCTCCAGGGCGCGGAGGATGAGCGAGTCCAACCGCGAGTTGATGCGCCGGTCCAACCGGCTGGGCGGAGGCAGCGCCTCGCTGCGGCGCGTGGACACGCCCCCGCCTCCCGCCACCACGGGCTCGCGCTGCGTGAGCAGCTCGTAGGCGATGGCGCCCAGGGAGTAGACGTCGGACTGCTCGGTGTGGGCCTCGCCGCGCGTCACCTCGGGTGAGCGGTACGTGCCGCGGCCCCGGTTGGCGAACGAGCGGCGCAACTGCGGCACCGCCATGAGGGCGCGCAGCGCGCCGAAGTCGCACACCGCGGGCGTGCCGTCGCGCGACAGCACCACGTTGCCCGGCGTGAGGGCGCCATGGAGGACGCCGGCCTCATGGGCCTGCTGCACGGCCTCGAGCAACTGGATGACGATGTGGAGCGCCACCGCGGGAGGCAGCACCACTTCCTTGGTGTGGAGCCGCTGCAGCGCGGTGCCGAGCGTGAAGCCCTCCACCTCCTCGCGCACCACGGCGAGCCGCTGGCGCACGACGCCGATGTCCACCACGTGGAGGATGCCGGGGTGGCGCACGGACTGGAGCAGCCGCGTCGTCTCCGCGAGGTCCAGCGCGTAGGCGGGGTCCGACGTCTTGGGGTGGAAGAGCTTCACCACCACCTCGGTCGCGGGGAGCGCGAGGCCCTCGTACAGCTCCGCGAGCTCGCCGGCCTCGATGCGGCCCGTCAGTCTGTAGGTGGCGCTCATCGCTTCTTTCGTGTCGGGCGGCGCCGGGACACGGCGGAGAAGACGAAGCCGCACCAGACGCACGACTCACCGCGCCGTCCCTTGGGGAGCTCCAGGGTACAGCCGGGGCAGCGAGGCCGCGCGCGGGCGGGGGCGGGACGCGACGGCTCGCCGGCCCGCCTGGAGGCCTGCCGGACGGCGGACGCGGGCGCGCGGGTGCTCACGCGGAGCCGGGCCTCCAGGAGTCGCACGCGGTCTTCGAGCGCGGCGATCCGGGCGGACAGGCGCGCATGGACCTCCTCGGCATCTTCCGAGGGTTGGCGTCGGGCGGGCGAGCGCATTGCAGAAGGTGAGCGTGCCACGCTCTCTCTGGACCCGGCAAGGACGAGCCGAGGGGGCGCACGCGTGATATGTGTTGATGTCCCGTGCCCCAGACCGTCTCCCCCTTCCGACCCATCCCGGGCGGGCCCATGCAGGACCCGCTTCACGGGAGTTTTCGTTCTCCACTCAACCAGGCGCGGGCGGCGAATGCCTCGCGGCGCGCCCACGAGCTGCTGGCCGACGAGGGGCTCACCCGGTTGCTCACGCTGCCGCGCGAGCGGCGGGACGTGGTGCCGCGGGCGCGAGAGGTGTTCGTCAACCGCAACCTGCGCATGTCGAGCGTGGAGATGCTCGGCTTCGACATGGACTACACGCTGGCCATCTACCACATGCGCCGGCTGGAGCAGCTCTCGTTCGACATGACGCTGGCGAAGCTGGTGACCGAGTACGGCTACCCGCCGATGGTGGGCGGCCTGCTCTACGACCACCACTTCGTGATGCGCGGGCTGGCGGTGGACCGCGTCAACGGAAACATCCTGAAGATGGACCGCTTCGGCCACGTGGGGCGTGCGTACCACGGGCTGCGCCCGCTGAAGCTCGAGGTGTGGCGCGAGCTGTACCGCAACAAGCGGGTGCGGCTGCGCAACCCGCAGTTCGCGTGGAACGACACGCTCTTCGCGTTGCCGGAGACGTGTCTGTTCGCGGGCATCATCGAGCTGATGGAGTCGCTCGGGCAGCGGGTGGATTACGGGAAGCTGTACGACGACATCCGCGAGGCCATCGACACGATTCATCGGGACAACTCGCTGAAGCGCGAGGTCCGCAAGGACTTGGGGCGCTACGTGTTTTTGGATCCGGAGCTGGGGCCGGCGTTGCACAAGCTGCGCTCGGGTGGGAAGCGGCTGTTCCTGCTGACGAACTCGGCGTGGGACTACACGGACGCGGTGATGAAGTACCTGCTGGACGGGCAGCTGGCGGAGTACCCGAGCTGGCGGAACTACTTCGACGTGGTGGTGACGGCGGCGGGCAAGCCGGGGTTCTTCACGGAGGGGCGTCCGTTCCTGGAGCTGGACGCGAGCACCGAGGAAGGCCGCGTCATCGGCGAGGCGAGCTCGTTGGATCGCGGCAAGGTGTACTCGGGCGGCAACCTGGCGCGGTTCGAGGAGCTGACGGGGTACCGCGGGGAGAACATCCTCTACGTGGGTGACCACATCTACGGCGACATCCTGAAGTCGAAGAAGTCGTCGCTGTGGCGCACGTGCATGGTGGTGCAGGAGATTGAAGACGAGATCACCTACACGGATTCACGGCAGGAGGAGATTGGAACGCTGTCGCAGGTGGAGGTGGTGCGCGAGCGTCTGGACGACGAGGTGAACCACCACAAGACGCTGCTGAACACGCTGGAGCGCAGGCTGGAGCGCGAGCCGCTGACTCCGGCGGAGCGGGCGCAGGCGGAGGAGCTTCGGAAGCAGACGAAGTTCGAGCTGGACCGGATGCGCCGGGCACTGAAGGACGCGAACGAGATCGCGGACACGCTGGAGCAGGACGTCGAAGAGGGCTTCAACCCGTACTGGGGGCTGCTGTTCAAGGAGGGCAACGAGAACAGCCGCTTCGGGTACCAGGTGGAGCAGTACGCCTGTTTGTATACGAGCCGCGTGTCGAACTTCCTGCACCACTCGCCCATGCAGTACTACCGCTCACCGCGCGACAAGATGCCGCACGAGCAGGCTGGTGCACTGTCCGCGGCGCTGTCGCCCATGGGTGGCGAGGGTCCTCCGAAGGGTGCGGGGAAGGACTGAGTCGTTGATCACGAGTCCGCCGTGGAAACGTGGCGGACTCTTGACGTCACGGTTCTAGCGAGGAGTTGCAAGGTGCGCGCGGTTTCCGACCCCGAACTCCCGCAAGGAGCCGTGCGACTCATGACCCCGACGAGGATGATGACTCTCGCCGCTGTAACCCTCACCGCGTGCCTCGCCTCCCCCGCCGTCGTGTCCGCGAAGGACAACGAGCTCAGGCCTCCGCGCCGTCTCAACGTGCAGGTGGGCCCGCGCCCGTACTACCTCGTCGAGGACATGGACGAGAGCCCCCTCAAGCGCAAGCTCCAGCAGTGCTCCGAGGGCCCGTTCTACAAGACAGAGTTCTCCATCGCCCATCGCGGTGCCCCGCTCCAGTTCCCCGAGCACACCAAGGAGTCCTACGAGGCCGCGGCCCGAATGGGCGCCGGCATCCTCGAGTGCGACGTCACCTTCACGAAGGACCGGCAGCTCGTGTGCCGTCATTCGCAGTGTGACCTGCACACCACCACCAACATCCTCGCCATCCCCTCGCTGGCCTCGAAGTGCACGCAGCCCTTCCTGCCGGCGAATCCCACCACGGGTCGCACCGCCTCGGCGCTCTGCTGCACCAGCGACATCACCCTCGCCGAGTTCAAGCAACTCTGCGGGAAGATGGACGCCGCCAACCCGGCCGCCACCACCGTGGCCCAGTACCTCGGGGGCACGGCCAACTGGCGCACGGACCTGTACTCCACCTGCGGCACCGTCCTCTCCCACAGGGAGAGCATCGAGCTCTTCAAGAAGCTCGACGTGAAGTTCACGCCCGAGCTCAAGGCCCCCAGCGTCCCCATGCCGTTCCAGGGCGAGTACACGCAGCAGCAGTACGCGCAGCAGATGATCAACGAGTACAAGCAGGCGCGAGTCGACCCGAGCGACGTCTGGCCGCAGTCGTTCGACCTCAACGACGTCCTCTACTGGCTCCAGCACGAGCCCCGCTTCGGCAAGCAGGGCGTGTACCTGGACGGCCGCTACGAAATCCCGGGCACCATCTTCGACCCGAACAACCCGACCACCTGGGTCCCCAGCATGGATGAACTGGTCGACTCGGGCGTGAAGATCATCGCGCCGCCCATCTACGTGCTCCTCACGCTGGACTCGGCGGGGAAGATCGTTCCCTCCGCGTACGCGAAGGCCGCGCGGGCCGCGGGCCTGGACATCATCACCTGGTCCTTCGAGCGCGCCGGTCCCCTGAAGACGGGCGGCGGCTTCTACTACCAGTCCGTGGCCCCCGCGATTGACAACGACGGGGACATGTACGTCGCGCTCGACGTGCTTGCCCGGCACGTCGGCGTCATCGGTATCTTCAGCGATTGGCCCGGCAGCGTGACGTATTACGCGAATTGCATGGGCCTGTAGTCGCGCCGGCAGTGAATGTCAGACCCCTCCGTAGACTCCCGCCCTGGCAGGTTGACTCCCCAGCGCATCGGGTGCCATATGGCCAACCTGTCAGGTCATTTCTCCGGGAGGCGTGCGCATGGGGCAGGACAAGGGGAAGAAGCCGGTTTCCTACGAGGACATCGAGGCTCTTCCGCCGGGATGGGTGGGGGAAATCGTCGCGGGTGAGCTGTATGCGTCACCCCGGCCTGCGGTCGGACATCAGCGCGCCTCGTGGAAACTTGGCGCGGTTCTGGCCACCCAGGTCGAGCAGACTCCGACCGGCCCGGGAGGCTGGTGGTTCATGGCCGAGCCGGAATTGCACTTCGAGCCCAACATCCTGGTACCTGACATCGCGGGATGGCGACGTGAGCGGGTTCCAGAGCCACCCGACCCGGAGACGCCCTGGCTCACGGCCGCACCGGACTGGCTATGCGAGGTGCTATCCCCCTCAACCCGGTCCCTCGACCGGGTACGCAAGATGCCCCTGTACCACCGCGAAGGCGTGCAGCACGCCTGGCTCATCGATCCCGTGCGCCGCACCCTGGAAGTGTACGGACGCGGGAAGAACGGCTGGGTGCGGACGGCCCTGTACGGTGGGAACACGGTGATACGCGAGGCACCCTTCGAGGCTGTCCCCCTGGATCTGGGCCTCCTGTGGTCGCCGGACCCGAGTGGTGCGGCCCATCCCTAGAGCCCGAGGTCCGCAGGCGCCTCCAGCCCCATCCGCTGGAGCAGTGCCCGCTGGAGCGCGAGCGTCAGCGGGCCCGGCTTCCCCTCCCCCACCTTCGCCCCGTTCAACGCCACCACGGGCTGCACGTCCGTCGTCGTACCGGCGAGGAACACCTCCTGGAAGCGGCCCCGGTCATTCACCGCCACCGGCTGCTCTTTCACCGTCATCCCCAGCTCGCGTGCCAGTGCCACCACGTGGTCCCGGGTGACGCCGGGAAGGATGCGCTGGTTCTTCGGGTGCGTGTGGAGCACGCCATCCATCACGATGAACACGCTCGTCGATGCCCCCTCGGTGATGACGTTGTCGCGCACCAGCACGGCTTCGTACACGCCGGCATCTCGCGCCTGCTGCTTGGCCATGATGTTCGGCAGCAGGTTGACCGTCTTCAAATCACACCGCGCCCAGCGCAGGTCCGGCAGCATCAGCGCGCTCACGCCTTCCTTCCGCTGGGTCCACGGCACCTGGAACGGCGAGGCGGACAGGTAGAGCGTGGGCGGAGTCCCCGCGGGCGGGAAGGCATGGTTGCGCGGCGCGGCGCCACGGGTGAGCTGCAGGTACACCGTCGCCTGGCCCCCCGTCAGCCCGTTGGCCTCCAGCAGCTGCTCGCTGATGCCGCGCACCTGCGCCTTGTTGAAGCCCTCCGGCGTCGGCAGCTTCAATTCCTTGATGCCCCGCTGCAGCCGCTCCCAGTGCTCGGACTCCGCGAACAGTCCGCTCGGGAGCACCCGCGTCACCTCGTACACCCCGTCGCCAAAGAGGAAGCCCCGGTCCTCCACCGACACCCGGGCCTGCTCCAGCGGGAGGACCTCCCCGTTCAGATAGACGTGCATGCGCGCCTCCGAGTGCTCGTGCCTCAGGGTGTCACGGCCTGCCCGATTCCATGCCGGCGCAGCACCTCGCGCACTCTCGACAGGGGAATCGCTTCCACCTTCTGGCCATTCCCGCTCACCGTGCTGGCCATGAAGAGCGAATTGTAGATGGCCTCCTCCGTCGCCTCCACCACCGCCTGGAACAACGGTGACAGCGCGTCGTTGCCCAGCGTCTCCACCGTCATGCGCTCGGCATTGAAGGCCCGGCGCACCGAGTCCGCCGTGGAGAACGCGATGACGTAGTCCCCGGAGCCATTCGACGCCGAGGAGCCCGTGCGCCCCAGCCCCAGCGTGGCGCGCTCCGCGAGCCTCCGGAGATTCCGGTGCTCCAACGGCGCGTCCGTGGCCACCACCATCATGATCGACCCGTCCCCTCGCTCCTCCACGTCCTTCTGGAACGCGTAGCGCCCCAGCGCCCTGCCTACCGGCGCGCCCAGCACCTGCAATACGCCCCCGAAGTTGGACTGCACCAGCACGCCCACCGTGTAGCCGCCCAGCTTCTTCGGCAGCACGCGCGACGACGTGCCGATGCCGCCCTTCCACCCGAAGGCCACCGTCCCCGTCCCCGCCCCCACGCTGCCCTCCACCACCGGCCCCGTGGACGCCTGCGCGAGCGCGGCCCGCACCTCCTTCTCCCCCACCGGCCTCGTGCGGATGGCGTTGAGCCGCCCGTCGTTCGTCTCGCCTACCACCGGGTTGATGGAGCGCACGTCCTCCATCCCGGGCTGCTCCAGCATCCAGCCCACCAGCGCATCCGCCACGCGCCAGACGCACAGCGTGCAGGTGAGCAGCACGGGAGACTCCAGCTCCCCCAATTCGTTCACCTGCGTGCTGCCGAGCAGCTTGCCGAAGCCGTTCGCCACGTGGATGGCGGCCGGCACCCGCTCGCGGAACAGGTTGCCCCCATGAGGGAGGATGGCGGTGACACCCGTGCGCACCGAGTCACCAGCCATCAGCGTCGTGTGCCCCACCCGCACGCCGGCCACGTCGGTGATGCCGTTGTGCGGCCCGGGCGTGAAGATGCCCGGCGCCACCCCGAGCTCCCGTGCCCGCACGCGCGCCTCCGTGGGTGCCTTCTTCTCGTCCGCCATCTTCTCCTCCTTCGTGGCGAGCGCGAGCGCCGGCTCGCCCACCAGCAGGCCCAGCACGCACCACGCCCGTGCAATGCGCCGCATCCACCACCTCCAGACAGGAAGCGCTACGGAACCGCCACCGGCCCCAGCCGTCCCCAGACGACGTCCGTGAAGCGCGAGCCGGGCTCCTCCGCGAGCCCGAGCTTCTTCAAGTCGTCCGAGTACTTCGCCCCCTTCACCACCACCCACCGCCGCGCCACCCGGCGCCCTTCCGCCAGCGTCTCCGGCGTCAGCGGGGCGTGCTCGGCGAAGCGGCGCAGCACCTCGAACGCGGGCTGTGCCTTCTTCGGCTTCGCGAACATCGGGTCGAAGAAGACGACGTCGAACGCGCCGGACGGCAGCGTCTTCAGGTACTCGCGCGCATCCGCGTGCCGCACCTCGATGGGCCCCGAGTCCGGCCCCAATTCGTAGCGGCGCAGCCCCTCCCCGGCCACCACGCCCAGCGCCAGGCTCTTCTCCAGCCCCACCACGCGCCCCGTGGGCCCCACCGCCAGTGACGCCACCAGCGCGTCCTGCGCCAGCCCCAGCGTGCAGTCCAGCACCGTGTCCCCGGGCTTCAATTCCGCCACGCGCACGAAGACATCCGGCTCGCCCTCGCGCAGTCGCATGCGGCGCAGGTGCGCCATGCCCGCGTGGAAGGCGAACGAGCCCTCCGCGTCCCACAGCGTCACCCCGTCACCGCCCACCACCAGCAGCGCGTCCGCCTTCACCCCGAGCCACGGGGCGATGCCCTCTTTCGAGCGACGCGGAAGGAACGGCAGCCCCCAGCGCGACGCCACGGCGCGGGCCTCGCGAATCTGGGCCGCGTCCACCTTCGTGCTGGTCGTCACCGCGAGCGGAATCGGAGCCATTCGAGGCCGCCCATCCTGCCCGACACCGCGCCCGTGGCAACGCCTCCGTCGAGCGGAATGACGCGCCGCGCCGCCGACCTCGTGCGCAGTCGCACACCCGACAGGGGCAGACCTGCTTACCGAAATTTATAGGAATTCTAATCCATCTGCCCTAAGTCTGGACTTCCTTCGGACGGTGAAGAATGTCACCCCCGCCGCCCGAAGTGGCTCGCTGGGAGAAAACCATGCGCAACAGAAGTGCAGGACTCGCAGTGGTGGTTCTCGTCACCGCCCTGTTGGCGTTTGACGCATTCGCGGCTACCTACGGCGCCACGCAGTCTGGCTCCTCCGCCATCTTCTACGTCGACACCACGTCGTGGGCGGACATCCACCTCATCAAGAACAACGGAGGGCAGCTCAACTACCGGATGGCCATCATCAACGGCCGCAACGAGTACACGGTGACGGGGCTCGTCGCGGGCGACTTCATCGACTACTCGTTCACGTACTGGGACGTGTCCTGCAACTGTGCCCGCGACACCGCGTGGGCGCGGTACACGCACGGCGGCACGCCACCTCCACCCGTAGACTCGGGCACGCCAGACGCCGGCCAACCGCCGCCGACGGACGCGGGCCAGCCTCCTCCGACGGGGAACATCGTCCCCCTCTTCGACAACACCACGGCGCTGGAGCCGGCCACGGTGGAGAACACCTCTACGGCCATCATCACCCGCGTCGGAGATCGCGTCCGTGATCGCCACGCGCGCGAGGACGAGTACCAGGCCTACGACCACTACCTGCAGTTCTACTTCCAGAGCCGCACGCACAACGTCGAGATCATCGACGAGGTGGCCAAGGGCGGCAGCCGCATCGTCGTCAACCTCCGCACCATCTACCCGTACGACAGCCCGGACTTCCGCGCGTTCTTCCGCGGCCTCAACACCGTGGCCGAGTACTTCCACAACGCGGACATGACCACCGTCAACGACTACCTCTACACGGCCAGCGTGAACTTCAACGCGAAGGAAGGCCGCGCCATCCGCATCGGCGACCGGATGGAAATCGAGATTGGTGTCTTCCTTCGGGCACCGGTGGAAGGCCGGTTCAACTACTACTCCACGGCCATGCTCTACATCGTCGGCACCGGCGGCATCGCCCCGTTCGAGGTGTCCGGCGCGCAGGAGGACTCGTTCCCCATGCCGGCGGCCGGCCTGAGCGGCGGCGCGACGACGCAGAACCAGCCCATGTCCAACGAGCCGGACAACCGGTTCCTCCAGATGGCGCTGAACATGGCCCCGGTGAATGCGCAGCCCTTCGTCGAGGGCCGCCGCCTGCACCACACGAACTTCGGGGACGGCAGCCACTCCGAGCAGCCCAACCCCGTGCTCACCGCGCAGGCGGGCAAGCTGGGGCCGAACTTCGTCTCGGCGTCCTGCATCTCCTGCCACGTGCAGAACGGCCGCGGCCTGCCTCCCGCCGTCAACACCACGCTGGCCAACTACGTGGTCAAGGTGGGCAACGCCAGCGGCGGCGCGGACGCCTTCCTCGGCTACCGCCTGCAGCCCCGCCGCACCAGCGGCACGCCCGAGGCGGACGTCCGCATCTCCGGGTGGACCAACAGCAGCGGCACCTTCGGCGACGGCACCGCGTACCAGCTGCGCCGGCCGACCTACAGCTTCGTGAACGTCATCCCCACCAACTACTCCGCGCGCGTCACGCCGCAGCTCGTGGGCATGGGCCTGCTGGAGGCGGTGCCGGAGAGCGCCATCGCCGCGCTGGCGGACCCGAACGACAGCAACGGGGACGGCATCTCAGGGAAGATGCAGACGGTGCGCGATCCGGAGACGGGCGCGACGCGGCTGGGCCGCTTCGGCTGGAAGGCCGGCGCGGCGAAGCTGAAGCACCAGGTGGCGGACGCCCTGGTGAATGACATGGGCGTCACCTCGCCCGTCTTCACGGCCATGGACTGCGGCCCGCAGCAGACGGGCTGCGCGGGCACCAGCACGGAGCTGGCGGCGGCGGACCTGGACAAGCTCACGCGCTACATCGCGCTGCTCGGTGTTCCGTCGCGCCGTGACTACCGCGACACCACCGCCCTGCGCGGCGAGACGCTGTTCGCCAGCGCGGGCTGCGCGAAGTGCCACACGGCCACGCTGACCACCAGCCAGTACCACCCGAACGCGGAGCTGCGCAGCCAGACCATCCACGCGTACACGGACCTGCTGCTGCACGACATGGGCTCGGGCCTGGCCGACAACCTCGGCGAGGGCCAGGCGACGGGCTCCGAGTGGCGCACGCCCCCGCTGTGGGGCATCGGCCTGACGGCGGGCGTCAGCGGCGGCGAGGCCTACCTGCACGACGGCCGCGCACGCAACCTCTCCGAGGCCATCCTCTGGCACGGCGGTGAGGCGCAGAACGCGAAGAACGCCTTCAACGGCATGAACGCCTCGGACCGCGCCGCGCTGCTCAAGTTCCTGCAGTCGCTGTAACGAAACAGGGAAACGGCCACCCGGGCTGCACGCGGTGGCCGTTTCTGGTTCAGCACTGCATGAGTTCCTGCAAGCCGCGCTGACAAACGGGGGCCCGCCGCCGTGGCACACGCCGCGGTGGCGGGCCTCTTCGCGTCAGCTCAGCACTCGTTGCCGCCGTTGACCTCCACCGTCATCACGAAGCGCGCCTGGTTGAAGACGAGCGTGTAGAAGTGACCGGTGGAGCAGTAGTCCGGCTGCGTCTCGCGGCTCCAGCCGTACACGACGGCCGTGTAGCTCTCGCCGGTGTTGATGTACCGCTCGATGTCGTTGGCGAGCGTGGTGCCAATCTGCGCGCGGACCTGTGCGCGCGTCAGCGTGGCGCCGTACTGCCAGGGCATGCGCGAGTCGCTGACCAGCTCGATCGCGAGCGGTGCCGCGTCAGCCGGGCTCACCGCGCCGGTGACGGGCTCGTTGATTTCCAGCGCGTGCACGTCCGCGCCCACCTGCGCGGCGGTGGCGGCGAGCTGCGCGTCCAGCGCCGTCTCGACCAACTCGATGTTGGTGACGGACTGCTCGGTGGTGGAGGTGGGCTCGGGCTGCTGCGTGGGCTCGGCGGCGGGACCACAGGCGACGAACAGGGCGCTGCTCAGGAGGAACGACGGGAGGGTGAGACGCTTCATGGACTTCCTCCGGGGGATGACCGCCGGGCGGCGTGCCCGACGGCCGTCCTGGGATAGCCGAGCCTCGGAGACAGTCCAGGTCAAAGCGCATGCATGGTGCGGGACGGCGCATGCCATTCCGCGTGCCGCGCACTTTTCCCCTGGCGCGGCATGGCGGCACGACATCCGCGCCGCGCGCCCCACCTCCCCTGAGACCCGCGCCTGGCGGGGGCCCGTGAGCCACGTGGGGCGGGAGTACGCACCGCGCCAGGACTCAGGAAGCGTCCGCCACCTGGAGCTTCCGGCCGCCCTGCATCTGCGCGACGGTGACGGACTGGTTCCGGCCGTTGCGCTTGGAGTGGTACAGGCACTGGTCCGCGAGATCGATGAGCTGCTGCTTCTCCATCCCGTTGTCGGGGAAGGTGGCGATGCCCAGCGACATGGTGATCTTCAGCGGGCCCATCTCGGTCTGGAAGACCTCGGCCTTCACGGCCTCGCGGATGCGCTCGGAGATGGTGAAGGCGCCCTTGGCGTCCGTCTCCGGCATGACGATGACGAACTCCTCGCCGCCGTAGCGGGCGACGATGTCCGTGTCGCGCGCCAGCGACTTGATGATGCGCGCCACGCCCTTGAGCACCTGGTCACCCGTGGGGTGGCCGTAGGTGTCGTTGACGCTCTTGAAGTGGTCCACGTCGGTGAGGACGACGGAGCACTTGCGCTGGTAGCGCCGCGCCTGGGCGAGGATTTCGTCCGCCTTCGTCTGGAAGGTGCGGTGGTTGTACAGGCCGGTGAGGCCGTCCGTGGTGGCCATCCGCTCCATCTGCTCGTAGAGCTGCGCGCGCAGCACCGCCTGGGCGGCCTGGATGGCGATGACCTCAATCATCCGCAGCACGTCCTGCTCAAAGGCGGCCTTCTTGCGCGAGCCCGCGACGAGCGTGCCGAGGATGCGGTCCCCCGCCACCAGCGGGAAGATCTTCAGCGCGCCCAAGCCCCGAATCTGCGTCTCGTCGTCGAAGATGATCTGCCGGTCCATCGCCTTGATGTCGCGGCCCGGCAGCGGCGCGCCGTAGCGCACCACGTTGGCGACGAGCCCGTTGTTGTCCGGGAAGGACTGGCCCTCCAGCGCCTGGCCCTGCGCCGTGACGCCGGACATGCGCACCACGCGGTGCATCCGCTTGCCGTCGACCTCGGACACCAGCGTCACCGCGCAGAAGTCCAGCCCCGCCAGGTGCCGGGTGCTCTCCAGCACGGCGACGAAGACCTGGTCCGGGCTGCCCGCGCGGTTCAGCTCCTCGATGGCGCGGAAGAACCGGTCCTTCTCGTCGCGCGTCTTGCGGATGTAGCTCATCACCCGCTCCACCTCGATGGAGCGCAGCACCTCGCCGGCGATGATGGACAGCAGCTTCTCGTCCTGGTCGCTGAAGGGCTCGTTGGCCACGCGGTCCGCCACCAGCACGCCGCGGACCAGGCCACTGCCCTCGAGGATGGGGACGGCGAGCAGCGCCTGCACCGTGGGCGCGCTGCCCTCGTAGTGCGTCACGCCCTTGAGCCCCTGCGGCGAGTTCATCCGCACCGGCGCCCGGCGCTTGAGCACGCCGCCGATGATGCCCTCGCCGGCGGAGAAGCGCTCGCGCTGCACGCGCTCGGAGCCCGAGCGGCAGTCGTACAGCTTGAGGCTCCGGTCATCCGACGTGAGCAGGAACGCCGCGCAGGTGTGCGTGCGCAGGCCCGTCTCAGCGATTTCGAGCGCGGCATGAACCGCGCCCTCGATCTCCTTCACGGAGGCGACGAGCCACTTCTCGTCGCTGCTCATGCCGCTGAAGCTGTCCTGCGTGCCGGAGGACACGAGGCGGAAGGTGCGCGCACGCTCCTCCACCTCGCGGATGCGCTTCTGCACCGCATCGCTCTCCGCCCGGCGCGCCGCGGCCATCCGCGCCGCCAGCACCAGGTGGTAGAGCCCGGAGAACAGCGCCAGGAAGGCCGCATGCGTGGCGAAGCCAGACCAGTTCGGCACGTGCCCGGCGAGCGTCACCAGCGCGTCGAACACCAGCGCCACGCCCAGCAGCGTCAGCCCCGCGTTGCGCGGCAGGAACGCCACCAGGAAGGCCATCAGGAGGTAGACGATGGGGAACAGCTCCCCTCCGCCGATGGCCACGACGATGAAGGCCGCGGCGATGAGCCCGCCGCCCAGGTCCAGGTCGTCGCGCAGGTCGATGACGGCGCCCACGGCGCCACGCATGGCACGGCGCCACGCGGCCAGAGCGATGCCCACCAGGAGGAAGCCCACCAGGGCCGCCTCGGTCCACTCCAGCGTGGAGAGTCCTCGGAAGCCTCCGCGCGCCAGGTGGATGAATGTGGCGAGCGCCGCGGCCGCGGGGATGGCCCTCACGGCGTGACGCAGCAACCTTCCGGGAGACGGAAAAGCGGTCAGCGACGTCATGGGGACTCCAGGTGGAAGACCATCTCGCCCGGCTTCACGTAGCCGAGCTCCTCGCGCACGGCCCGCTCCAGGGCGGCCGGGTCCTTGCGCAGGGCATTGATTTCCTCCCGCAGGGCCTCGTTCTGCTCGGCCAGCGTGCGGTTGCGCTCGTGCAGCGAGTCGACGTCCTGGCGCAGCGACATGTAGCGGCGGAAGCCCTTGGCATCCGCCACCGACAGCAGGCTCAAGGCCCCCGCCACACCCACCGCCACCACCAGGAACTTTCGCCTCGCCGTCATGAACGCGCCGAAGGTACCAGCGACCCCCTGCCCCGCAAGAAAACCGCTCCAGGCATGTAGCAGCCGCGCGATCCAACCGGCCCCCTTCCGCACAATCTGTCCCAGGAGACGCGGACTCCCGCGCGCCCCGAGGCTGGGGCCACGGAGACCCCGAGGTCTCGCACCCATCCTGGAGCGCCATCATGAAACCCATCCCTGCTTCGACACGAGGCGTCCGTCTGGCGCCGCTGGCCCTGCTGTTGCTAGCCACGGCCTGTGACACCGGGAGCCCCGCGGCCACCGCGCACGCCCCGTCCCTGCCCGCGGTGAAGCTGGCCGCGACGGGCGGGTTCTCCGCCACGGTGCGGAGGACGTCGCACGGCATTCCCCACGTGCTGGCCCAGGACTACGCGGGCCTCGGCTACGGGTACGGCTACGCCTTCGCGCAGGACAACCTCTGCGAGCTGGCGCAGATCGTCGTCACCGTCAGCGCGCAGCGCTCCCAGTACTTCGGACCGGACGCGACGTACCCCGCCACGCTGGTCGGCAACATCCCCAACCTCAAGAGCGACTTCTTCTACCAGTCCATCAACGACGCGGGCACGGTGGAGGCGCTGGTGGCGCAGGCCCCGCCGCGCGGCCCGTCAGCGGAAGTGCGCGAGCTGGTCCGGGGCTATGTCGCCGGCTACAACCGCTACCTGCGCGAGACGGGCGTGGACGCGCTGCCGGACCCGCGGTGCCGGGGCGCGGCCTGGGTCCGTCCCCTCACCGAGCTGGACCTCTTCCGGCGCTACTACCAGCTCAGCCTGCTGGCCAGCTCCGGCGCGTTCCTCACCTCGATTGTCGACGCGCAGCCGCCCGGGCCACTGCCGGATGGCGCCCTGCCCGTGCCCCTCACCCTGCCCGACGTGCTCCCCGCCGGCGCGATTCCGAAGGCGACGGACCTGGGCATGGGCAGCAACGCCATCGGCCTGGGCCGCGAGGGCACGCGCAACGGCAACGGCATGGTGCTGGGCAACCCCCACTTCCCGTGGGAGGGCTCGGAGCGCTTCTACCAGGTCCACCTCACGCTCCCGGGCCAGCTCGACGTGAGCGGCGCCAGCCTGCTCGGGGTGCCGGCGGTGCTCATCGGACACAACGCGCACGTGGCCTGGAGCCACACCGTGTCCACGGGCTTCCGCTTCACCCCGTACGAGCTGAAGCTCGTCCCGGGCAGCCCGACGACGTACCTCTACAACGGCCAGCTCCAGCAGATGACGCCGCGCCCCACCACGGTGCTCGCACGCAAGGCGGACGGGACGCTGGAGCCGCGCACGCACACGTTCTACTGGACGCGCTTCGGACCGATGTTCGACTTCCCGGCCGGGTACATGACGTGGAACGCGCTCACCGGCTACGCGTTCCGCGACGTCAACGCGACCAACTTCCGCGTGTTGGACCAGTTCCTCGCCATGAACAGGGCCGGCAGCGTGGACGAGCTGCGACAGGCGCAGGACTACTGGCAGGGCATCCCCTGGGTGAACACCGTGGCGGCGGACGACCAGGGCCGCGCGTTCTACGCGGACTCCGCCGTCGTCCCGCACGTCACGGATGAAATGGTGGCGCGCTGCGTGCTCTCCCCGGTGGCGTTGCTCGTGTACCAGTCCGCGAAGCTCCCGGTGCTGGACGGCACCCGCGCGGACTGCGAGTGGGGCACGGACGCGGACGCGGTGGAGCCGGGCATGTTCGGCCCTGGCCGGATGCCGCACCTGGTGCGCCAGGACTACGTGACGAACTCCAACGACAGCTACTGGCTGTCCAACCCGGCCCAGCCGCTCACAGGGTATGACCGCATCATCGGCGACGAGAACGCCGCGCGCAGCCTGCGCACCCGGCTGGGGTTGAAGCTGGTGCAGGGGCGCCTGGCCGGCACGGACGGGCTGGAGGGCCAGCGCTTCACGCTGGAGCAGCTCCAGACGGTGATGTTCAACAACCGGAACCACTCCGGCGAGCTGCTTCGCGACGGCACGGTGGCCCTGTGCAAGCGCACGCCGTTCATCCTCGCGGAGGACGGGCGGCTGGTGGACGTGCGCGCCGCGTGCCCCGTGCTGGAGAAGTGGAACCTGCGCGGCGACCTGGACAGCGCGGGCGGCGTGTTGTGGCGCCAGTTCATCGCCCGCATCGTGCCCGTGACGGGCGGCCCGTACCTCGTGCCCTTCCTGCCCACGGACCCGGTGAACACGCCGCGCGGCCTCAACACGCTGCACCCGCAGGTGGTGCAGGCGCTCGGCGGCGCGGTGCAGGTGATGCGAGACCGCGGCCTCCCCCTGGACGTGTCGCCAGGCACGGTGCAGCGCGCCCACCGGAACGAGGCGCGCATTCCGTACCACGGCTGCGGTGACCCGGAGGGCTGCTTCAACGCGATGGGCGGGCGGCTCCTGCCGGACTACACCTACGTGCCCTTCCTCGGCACCAGCTTCGTGATGGCGGTGTCCTTCACCGACGCCGGTCCGGTGGGCCGCTCCGTGCTGGCCTACTCGCAGTCCAGCAGCCCGGCCTCGCCGTACTTCGCGGACCAGACGTGGCTGTTCTCCCGCAAGCAGTGGGTGGACATGCGCTTCACCGAGGCGGACATCGCCAGCGACCCGGAGCTCTCCGTTACGCTGTTGCAGGAGTAGCGCGGCTTCGACACAGGCCGCTTCGCCTGCAGTGAGGCGGAGCGGTCACTCCTCGGCGAGCAGCTTCTCGATGGCCTTGGCCACGTCCGCGTGGCCCTCCACGCCCTGCCATGCGGCCACGGCGCGGCCACGGCGGTCCAGCAGCACGGTGGTGGGCAGCGCGCGGATGTGGCCGAACGCAGTCTGGCCCTCGCGCATGACGTCGTTCGCCACCAGCACCGGGTAGCGGAGCGCGTAGTGGTCCGCGAAGGGCTGGAGCACCTTCTCGCCGTCCAGGTCCATGCCCACGGACACCACCTGGAAGCCCTTCGCGCCGTAGTCCTTCTGCAGGGCCTCCAGCGTGGGCATCTCCGCGAGGCACGGGAAGCACCACGTCGCGAAGAAGGAGACGAGCACCACCTTGCCACTGAGGGCGCGCGCGTCGTGCCGCGTGGGCCCCACCGACGGCAGGGCCAGCGCGTACAGGAAGGCGGGCCCCGCATCCACCGGCCTCGAGCCACGGCAGCCCGCCAGCCCCAACACCAGCAGGGCCGCGCAGACCCGGACTCGCGCGGCCGTCTTCATGCCGCCGTCGTCGGAGCCACGCCCGTGGCGCGCTGGCAGTCCTTGCACAGCCCGTACAGCTCCATCTTGTGCGACGTCACCTTGAAGCCGTGCTTGCGCGCCACCGCGTCCTGCATCGCCTCGATGCGGTCGTTCTCGAACTCGACGATGGTGCCGCACCGGGTGCAGATGAGGTGGTCGTGGTGCTCCCTGCCGGCCGCCGCCTCGTAGCGCGTCTGCCCGTCGCCGAAGTTGCGCGCGTGGGCCAGGCCGCACTCGTTGAGCAGCTTCATGGTCCGGTACACGGTGGCCACGGACACCTTCGTGTCCTGCTCGCGCACCTTGTTCCAGAGCTCCTCCACCGACAGGTGGCCGCCCACGGAGAAGAAGGTGTCGATGATGAGGCTGCGCTGCCGGGTGCTCTTCAGCCCGTGCTGCGCCATGTAGCGGGCCAGCACCTCATCCTTCGACTCATCGTGCTCATGGCTGTGGTGGCTGTGGCTCATGTCGGTTCCTTCAAACGCCCCGCGGGTCCGCGCCTGCATCGAGCTCCCTCGGTAGGGGGCCGACCCAGCCCACCCTCCGCTCCTGTTGTAACCGGTCCACGGGGCTGCCGCGACCCGCTTCATTCCGCAACGAAACGTTCCCTGCTGTCGAAGAAACCGTCATGGAAGAGTGTTGGTCTCCGAACGCGGGGGGCGAAATATCCCCGCCAGCCCCGGCTCGCAACGTCGGGCGAGCGGCGTCAGGGTGCGCTCGCGCCCCCGGCCGGCCGTCCCTCCGGCTTGCACTCGCCGGTAGCTGTTTAGAATGGAGTCGGACTGGCTCATTGACACCCGTCTGGCGGCGAAGATAGAGGCAACCGCCCTCGTAAACGAGCATTTTTCGGCGACTTTCCATGACCAGCCCCTGGCAGCGAAGACGACAGCCCGACGACGTACCTACCCCCGTGGCGGTTGCCGTCTCGGATTTCTGCAGGCGCGCGAAGTCGCCCGCCCCCGCCCCGGAGGTCCGCGAAGCGCTCGCCCTCCTGGCCGAGGACGATGACTTCCGCGTCCGCACCCTGACGGATGGAGAGCCCGAGGCCTCCCCGCTCGGCCCCTTCGCCGTCGTGGACATCCTCCGCGGCACCGCCCCCGCCCTGGCCGCCCAGCGGCAGGCGTGCGGCTTCTATGACGTGGCCCGGGAGCTGGCCTACGTGCGCGAGGAGAAGACGCCTCCGCCCGCCCCCGCTCCCAACGTGCCCGTCTTCGCCACGCCGCCCGCCGCCGAGGAAGGCGACGGGAAGGCAGGCAAGAAGGCAGGCAAGGCCGCGAAGCAGGAGGCCGCCGTCCAGGAGCGCATCGCCCCGCGCAAGCGCGCCACCCCCGAGTCCGACGCCGACGCCGAGTCCCTGCCCCCCGAGGACGGGGAGGACCTGGGCTTCCTGCGGCGCGATCTGCCCCGTCCCCGGGGCCGCTTCACCCGCGTGGAGGCGCCCCGGGCGTCCTTCATGGAGCTGACGCGCCTGAGCACCAAGCCGGCGGTGGAGGGCGCCCTGGAGGGTGCCGAGCACCGCTTCGCGCTGCTGCGCAACCTGTCGCAGCGCTACAACGGCTCGCGCGGCGAGCTGACGCTGGTGGACGTGGAGAACGTGCTCAAGGACCACGGGCTGCTGGAGGCCTTCACGGAGAAGGAGAAGAACCAGGTGCTGGCCGCGTACTCGGACCAGCGCGGGGCCGCCGGCCGCGTGGGCTGGTCCCTGGGGCTGAGCCCCTCCGAGCTGCAGCGGCTCATCTCCGTGCTCGGCATTGGCGACGAGGTGGAGGCCCTGCGCGAGCGCTTCCGCCGCGAGGCCCTGGCCACCTCGCACCTGACGCACCGGCTGGATCTGCTCGGCCGCGAGAAGTACCTCGCGGACCTGGGCATCCAGCGGAAGTTCTCCGACTCGCTCCGCAAGGAGCTGGAGCGACTGGTGGCCGACGAGTTCCCCGAGGCCACCGAGCTGCACGGGCTGGCGGATGCCGTGGGCCGCAAGCATGGCGCGCCCGCCGAGCTCGTCTTCCGCGCCTTCGAGCGCCTGGGCCTGGCGGATGGGCTGCGCAAGCGGCTCCTCGCCAGCGCCACCCCTTCAACACCCTGACGAGGCACTGACACCCATGCCCATCTACGAATACGCCTGCCAGAGCTGTGGAAAGACCATCGACGTGCTGCAGAAGATCTCGGACCCGACTCCGGCCGCCTGCACCGCGTGCGGCGCCGAGGGCTCCCTGACCAAGGTCGTCAGCCGCTCCAGCTTCGTCCTGAAGGGCGGCGGCTGGTACTCGGACCTGTACAGCTCCACCAAGAAGGACGGCGGCTCGTCGTCGAGCAGCGCGTCGAGCAGCACCTCCTCGAGCAGCGCGCCTTCCAGCACGTCTTCGAGCGACTCCTCGTCGTCGTCCTCGTCGTCCGCGAGCAGCACTCCCGCGCCCGCGGCGGCGGCGTCCGGCGACAAGAAGTAGCAATCGCGGGAAGGCGGAAAATTCGCCCCGGGCACGGGAGCGGCGCACACTTGCGTCCCGTGCCCTTCCCCCCTTCGAAGCGTCCTCCCCGCAACTGCGCCCTGTGTGGTCACCCGGAGCTGACGGATGCGCGCGGGCTCGGCCGGTTCCTCCTCGTCGCGGATCCGCTGGGCCGGGGCCCCGTCTGCCCTCCCCAGCGCGGCTGTCGCGGTGGCAGCAAGCGCGAGGAGCTGGCCCCGTCCCCGCTGACGCAGGCCGTTCGCTGAGCTAAGCAGGCACCCTCCCTCGCGGAGGTGCCATGCCGCTCAGCCGATTCCGACTGTCCTCCCTCGCCGTCCTTCTCTTCACCGCGCTCACCGCGGGCTGTGGCTCCTACACCCGGATGCCCCCCGAGGCCCGCACCTCGCTGGACCGCGCCCTCACAGGCCCGGAGGCGGTGCAGTACCTGCGCGTCTCCAGCCACGTCACCCCGTTCTTCGGTGACGCGTCCAAGCGCCTCCTCACGCCCTACGCGCCCGAGGACGTGCGCCTGTTGGATGACTCGAAGGGCAAGCCCATCAACCCCGGCGCGGTGGAGCGCATCCTCCCCGCCGGCACGAAGCTGCGAATCACCAAGGTGGAGTTCCCCACCTCGTGGGTGGTGGCCGAGCGCGTCCTCTACACCCCGCGCACCTGGCCCTGGGTGTACCTGGCCGAGGAGGGCGCGGCGCCGACTGCCCCGCCGCTGGTGCTGGTGCTGCCGCCGAACCTGGAGCGCCCGGAGGACTTCCGCGCGGAGCTGGAGAAGTACCTCGCGCCCCGCGAGCTGACGGCGCAGCTGGACGCCCTGCCCCCGGCCGTGAAGGAGGCCGTCCGCGAGAAGCGGCTGGTGCCCAACATGTCCATGGACGCGGTGCGCATGGCGTGGGGCCCGCCGGAGCGGGTGCTCCGCACGCTCGAGGGCTCGTCGAAGAACGAGGAGTGGACGTACCCGGGCGGCCGCCGCAAGGCCTTCCTCACCGACGGCCGGCTCGCCCGCGCCGAAGAGGCCGGCAAGCCGCTGTTCCCGTAGGGCGGTCTACTGCCGGCGGCGGCGCTTGTTGCCGCCCCGGCCCCCGCCCCCGCCGCCGGACTTGCGCGCGGCCTGGGCCTCGCCGGGACGGGTGAGGCGCGGCAGCTCGCCGGCCATGACGGGCCAGTACTCGCCCTTGAGCAGCTCCGCCACCAGCTCCGCCTGCGTCTTGATGTCGCGCTTGAAGAAGGTGGCGCCCCGGCCCACCTCGTCCAGCGAGCCGCGCGCGTCGCTGCCCCCGGTGCACGGGAGCTTCAGCGCCTCGGCGGCCTCCACGGCCAGGTCATTGGCGGTCTGCTTCACCCGGGCGTTGTAGCCCTCCACCGCGCTCAGCACGTTCAGCGAGCGGATGAAGTCCATGGCCGGGTTCTGCGAGTCCCTGTCGTACGGACGCGCGGCGACGATGGCGGCCCCCAGGGACTTCACCTTGGGCAGGCACTCGGCGGCGCTCCACGGCTTCTCGCGGTTGCTGCCCCACAGCTGCACGGGCTCGGGGGCCAGCTCCGGCTTCGGGAAGAAGCAGAGGTACTGGCCGCGGTCCGTCACCAGCTCCAGCCCGACGAAGACCTTCAGCTTGGACTTGGCGCCCAGGTCGAACAGCTCATCACAGCCGTCCTGGGTGTTCGTCTCGGTGAAGGCCACCCCGTCCAGGCCGAACAGCGCGGCCCGCTCCAGCACGTTGCGAGGATCCAGCTCGCAACCCTTGGACAGGTAGGAATGGGCGTGCAGGTCGATGAGCATGGGCGCCGCTCCCTAACAGGCCACACCCGGGCCTGTCGAGCCTGCCGCGCCCGCTGTCAGGACCTCAGGCGAAGGCGTAGGACTGGAAGGTCCCCTGCTTGGCCTGCGTGTTCTTCTCCTCGTAGGTGCGGATGAGGTACCCCATCAGCATCAGCGAGGACGTGTTCTCCAGCACCCGCGACGGGTCCTTGGAGATGAGATTCGCGCTGTAGTTCAGGAAGAACTGGGCCAGCTCCTCGCCCGCCTCCTTGACGATGAGCGCGTTGAGCGCAGTGGGCTCCATCGTGCGAATCGTATTGATGAAGTCTACCGCGAGATCCTTCTTGGTCTTCATGTCCACGGGCCTTCCCCCTTCCCCAACCGCCGCCTCACTCGCGGCCCCCTGCCCCGAGCGCCCCAGTCACACCAGGTGCGACTCGGGCAATCTAGGCACGCACCCCGCCCTGCAAACCCCCGCACCGGTTGGATCAATATCCGGGCGTCCGGGAAGCCGGGTTTTTGACACCTCTGGAAATCACGTGCCATAACCCCCTATTGTCCTTTGTCAGTACCGCACAAGGAGTGGCAGGCGATGTTCACGGGCGTGAAGGTCTTCTCCGCCACCAAGGCGAAGGAGCGCGAGGAGCTGGGTGAGAATGTCACCCGTTGGCTGAAGAGCAACGCGGATCTGGAGATTGTCGACCGCGTCGTCTGTCAGTCGTCCGACAATGAGTTCCACTGCTACACCCTCGTGCTCTTCTACAAGCACGGGAAGAGCCAGCAGCCGCAGCAGCCGTAGCCAGCCGCCGGAGGAAGGGGCGACTCCCCTCCCACCGGCCGGCCCCGACAAGCACCCGCCCGTCCCTACGGCTGGGGAACCACTTTCGGCACGTAGACGGAGACGCTGCGAGGCGGCAGCTCCACGACGGTCGCCGTCCCCTCGAGCGTCAGCTCGCGGCCACTGAAGATGTCCGCGTACGTCCCCTTCCCCGCCGCGAGGCCGGCCACCAGGTCGATCTCCAGCGGCGGCCGCAGCACGGTGCCGCGGTTGATGACCACGATGGCGCCCCGCCCGTCCGGAAGGCTCCGCTGGAAGATGTAGAGGTCGCTCTCCACGCGCAGCGTGTGACGGGCGCCCGTCTGCAGCGCCTCATTCGCGGCCCGCGCCTGGCCCAGCTTCTGGACCAGCGCCAGCAGCTCCCCTTCCATGGGCTCCAGCATGGTGCCGAAGCGCATCATCCGCCGGTTGTCCGGGTCGCCCGCGCCTGGCATGCCCACCTCGTCGCCGTAGTACACGAGCGGCACACCCGGCTGGGTGAGCAGGAAGGTGAAGGCGTACTTCGCCTTCTCGAAGGCGGCCGCGTCCGTGATGGTTGCCGGCGGGCGCGAGTTGCTGAACGGGTCTCCCCCGGCGCCGTCGAGCTGCTTGGCCGCCTGGGACATGAAGCGCGCCACGTCATGGTTGCCCAGGAAGGGCGAGTTGAGCGTGCCCGGCGCGTAGAAGACCTCGTTGGCGCGCACGGCCGTGTCCACGACGCTCAGCGGCTCGCCGTCCGCGAAGGCGCGGCGGATGGGCCAGTACAGGGGGAAGTCGAACTGGCCGTCCAGCTCGCGCGGGCTGATGTAGCGGGCAATCTGCGAGCGACCGTCCTCGCCCACGAAGGTCTCCCCCACGAGGTAGAACTCGGTGCCCGTCATGGCGGTGATTTCCTTCAGCCGCCCGCGCAGCGTGCGCCCCGCCACCTGGTCCATGTGCTTCACGGCGTCCATGCGGAAGCCGTCGAAGTCCGCCGCCTCCAGCCACCACAGCGTGTCGTCGACGAACTGATCCACCATGTCCGACGAGCGCCAGTTGAAGTCCGGCAGGTAGTTGGTGAACTTGCAGGTGAGGCGCTTCTCCTCCCAGTCGCAGTCCTGGGTGCCGCACACGCAGCTGGCGGACGTGTTGAACCAGCCGTCGCCCTGGTGCTGAATCCAGTACGGGTGCTCCTGGTGCACGTGGTTGAGCACCAGGTCCGCGATGACGCGGATGCCCTTCTTGTGGGCGGCGGCGGTGAGCGCGCGCAGCTCCTCCAGTGAGCCGAAGCGGTGCTGGGTGGTGCGCGGCTTGGACGGCCAGTACCCGTGGTAGCCCGCGTAGTACTTGCCGCCGGTGCCGACGAAGCGCCCCTCCGGGTTCTGGTCCACGGGGGAGATCCACAGCGTCTTCACGCCGAGCTCGCTGAAGTAGCCCGCGTCGAGCTTCTCGGTGATGCCGGCGAAGTCACCGCCCTGGTAGTTGGCGATGGGGTCCACGTCCGCCACCGGCCCGTCGTTATCCGCCCGGGCGTTGTTGAAGCGGTCCGTGAAGGCGAAGTACATCAGCCCCGACTCCCACCGGAACTTCTTCGCCTCCGCCCAGAAGGGCAGATAGAGCGGCGTGGCCTCGCGGCCCTGGGCGTCCTTCGCCGTCACCTTCACGTGGTGCTTGCCCACGGGGGCGACGTCGTCGAGGCGGAAGATGCCGGTGCTCCGGTCGAACGCGTCGGGCTTCTCCACGCCGTCCAGGGAGAGGGTGACGCCCTCCTTCGCGGGGCCGGCCTCGTCCGTGCCGTCCAGGTAGGCGACCTCCACCTCCAGCTTGCCGTCCTCCTTCACCACGAAGCGCCGCAGCTCCAGCGCCGGCTGCCGGCAGTCCGGCACGGTGAGCTTCGAGTACTCCTCCGCGCGCACCCAGCGGGTGAACGGGTTCTGGGGGTCCATCAGCTGCTTCTCGCCCAGCTGGAAGCGGTAGCCGTAGTCGCGCGGCTCCAGCCCCTCCAGGCGCGCCGTGAAGACGCCGTCGCCGCGGTCCGCGAGCTTCAGCGGGTTGGTGGAGGAGAAGCCATCCCACTCGCCAATGACGGACACGGTGCCCTGCACGGACTGCTGCGGGGCATAGGTCAGCGTCACCTCGCAGGTCCGGACGGGGATGGAATCTTCGGAGTCACCGCAGGCGGCGGCGACGAGCAGCGCCGGAAGCGCCAGGGCGCGGGGGAAGCGGAAGGGCGTCATGCGAGCACCTTTCTACGGGAGCCCCGCTCGCTTTTCCAAGCCCGGGGGGCCGAAGGGCTTGACTCGCCGCGTCGTGACCCGGCGCCTACTGGGACTCGTACTCCTGGAGGACGCGGAGGACGCGGCTGGCCTGGGGGTGGTCCCCCGGGGCCAGCTCCAGGAAGCGGCGGTAGTGCTTCGCCCCCTCCTCCCGGTGGCCCAGGCGGGCCTCCACGGAGCCCAGCAGCAGATGGCACTCGGAGTTGAGGGGCTCGTCCGCCACGCACTCGCGGGCCCGCGCGCGTGCGGCCTCGTACTTCCCACTCTTGAACAGGGCCTGCGCCGCGCCGAGGACCGACTCCGCCTTGCGCTCCGCGGGGGCGGCTTCCTGCGAGGCGGCCGGCGTCGCCTTCTTGTCCTGCCGGGAGGCGCCGGGGCTCCGGGGCAGCGCCTGCGCGCGGAACGCCGGGGTGCCGCGCTCCGAGAGAGGACGTGACTTCTCCACGTGCACCCGCACCGCGCCCTCGTTGTCGGAGGGGTCGTCGTCGACGAAGCCGCAGTGCAGGCCGCGCACGCCGGTGATGCGCACCTCGTCGCCCTGAGACAGCAGGAAGCGCATGGCGCGGTCCGGCGGCGTCTCCTCCGGCTTCACCTGCTGCACACAGGCCACCGTGAGCGCCGGGCCCTGCGCGCGGCCGCGCGTGAAGGCGCCCTCTCCCACCGGCTCCACCGTCAGCCGGTAGGTCTCCTCTGGCAGCAGGCCCGTGAGGAGCTGGGTCCGGTCCATCGCCGCCGTCATCCACTCCGGGTGGAGGGTGAAGCGCTGGACCTCGCCCGTCCGCACGCGCGTGGCCGTCACGATGCGCTCGGGCAGGTCGTCCCGGGTGGTGGGGGCGCCCAGCGTGAAGAGCATCACCCCGGAGGCGCCATGGATGACCTCCGGCTTGCGGGACACCATGCCCACCGCCGCCTGGGCCTCCACGCCCTGCCCCGTGAGGAGGAAGAAGAGCGGAGGCATGGACCGGCCGCGGTCCGCGTCGGTGACGAGGGTGGTCTCCGCGAGCCGCCACTCCGCCTGCGGGTCCAGCGTCCCCAGGGCGGCGAGCGCGGACGACACCCGGAACACATGCTGCCGGGCTTCCAACGGGAAGGAGTCCACCGGCCACGCGACGGCGGCCGGTGCAGGGGACGCAGCCGGCGCGGTCTTGGGTGGAACGGCCCCGGTGGCCGCGCGCACGGAAGGGGGCGCGGGCTTCAGCGACGCCGGAGGCGGGGGCGTGCCCGCTTCCTCCTGCGCCGCCCAGTCCGCCTGGAGCCACGTGAAGGCCAGCCCCAGCAGTCCGGCCACGCCCAGCAACGCCACGCCGCCCACCACCGTCGACAGGCTGAGGCCGTTCGGGCGGAGCCGTTCGTGGGCCAGCTCGGTGGGGGGCTCCTTCACGGGCACCACCGGCGCCGGGGCCTTCGGCTCCTCCTCGAGGTTCTCGAGTGTGTGCGGCTCGGTGGTGAGCTGCGGCGCCGCCAGCTCGGTGGGCCGGGGCAGCGGCGGCGCGGCCCTCCACACGGACAGCTCCTCCAGGAAGGATGGAGGCACCTGGGTGTCGCCGCCTTCCGCGGCAATCTCCTCGCGGAACAGCTCGCGCAGCAGGTACGCGACGGACATGGACGAGAAGCGCGGCGCGGAGGTGTAGAGGAAGCCGGCCAGCGCGTCGCCCAGGGCGTGGGCGGACTCGAAGCGGTCCTCCTTGTTCAGCGCGAGCGCCTTCTGGAGGATGGCGTCCAGCTTCGCGGGCAGGTCCGGCCGCACTTCGCGGGGGCGCGGCAGTGCCTGGCGGCTGACCAGCTTGCGCATCACCACGTACTCGGGCCCCTCCAGTGGAAGGCGCCCGCAGGCGAGGAGGAAGAGCACCACGCCCGCGGCCCAGACATCCGTGCGCGCATCCACCTGCTCTCCGCGCGCCTGCTCCGGCGAGAAGAAGAGGTACTTGCCCTTCACCACGCCCGGCGCGGTGTCGAAGCTGCGCAGCGAGCGCGCCTTGGCGATGCCGAAGTCGACGATCTTGACCTGGCCCTCGTAGCTGACGAGCACGTTGTCGGGGGAGATGTCCCGGTGGACGATGCCGAGCGGCCGGCCCTTCTCGTCGGTGCGCGTGTGCGCGTAGTGCAGGCCCCGGCACATCTCCAGGGCGATGAAGGTGGCGACGGGCGCGGGCAGGCACGAGAAGCCGGAGCGCAGCGCGCGCTTCATGATGCGGTGGAGCGGCTGACCGTCCACGTACTCCATGGCGAGGAAGTAGTCCCCGTCCACCTGACCGAAGTCGAAGACCTGTGCCACGTTGCCGTGCGACAGCGACGCGGAGATGCGCGCCTCGCTGATGAACATGGAGATGAAGGCCTCGTCGCCCGCGAACTCGGGCAGCACCTTCTTGATGAGCACGGGCTTGGTGACACCGGCGGCGCCCATCAGCCGGGCACGCCAGGTCTCCGCCATTCCCCCCTGGCCGATGCGGGCCTGCAGCTCGTACCGGCCGAAATGTTTCCCCTGCTCGCTTGCCATGGCGCGCGTACCGTAGCGCCCTGGCGGGGCGGTTGTAGAGTCCCGTGGCCGATGCCGTTCGCGCCGCATGGATGAAGCCGTCGGCGTGCCGCGGCGGATCAACCGGCGGGAATCCCAGGCGATGCGCTCGGCCGGCCCCGTGCTATGTTCCGCGCCGTGGCAAGTCTGGGAGACGAGGACGGGGACGAGCTGGTCAGAACCGATGCCCTTCCGGCCATCCGCACCCCTCGCGTCCGCATGCGGCTGGCGGTGCTGACGGGGCCGGATGCCGGCAAGGCCTATCCGCTGTTGCCAGGGCGCTACCGCATCGGCGCCGAGGCGACGTCGGACATCGTGCTCCCGGACCGGGCCGTCTCGCGCCAGCACCTCATCCTCGAGGTGCGGGATGATGGCGTGCGCGCGGTGGACCCGGGCTCGCGCAACGGCTCCTTCTGCGAGGGCATGCGCTTCTCCGAGCTGGAGGTCCGCCCCGGCGCGGTCCTCACCCTGGGCACCACCGAGCTGAAGCTGGTGCCGGAGGGCGAGAAGTCACGCACCATGCCCCTGTCCACGCGCGGCAGCTTCGGCGGGCTGGTGGGCAACAGCCGGCGCATGCGCGAGGTCTTCACGCTGCTGGAGCGGTTGGCCGCCGGTGAGTCCGACGTGCTCATCCAGGGCGAGACGGGCACGGGCAAGGAATTGTGCGCGGAGGCCATCCACGCGCACAGCGCCCGGAGCAAGGGGCCCTTCGTCATCGCCGACCTGGCGGGCATCGCCCCGCAGCTGCTGGAGAGCGAGCTGTTCGGCCACGTGAAGGGCGCCTTCACCGGCGCCAACACGGACCGCGCGGGCGCCTTCGAGCGGGCCCACGGTGGCACCCTCTTCCTCGACGAGGTGGGCGAGCTGCCGCTGGAAGTGCAGCCGCGCCTCTTGCGCGCGCTGGAGCGCCGGCAGGTCAAGCGCGTGGGCGCCAACGACTACCGCACCGTCAACGTGCGCGTGGTGGCGGCCACGCACCAGGACCTCGAGGGCGCGGTGAAGAACGGCGCGTTCCGTGGAGATTTGTTCCACCGGCTCGCGGTGCTGCGCGTGATGCTGCCCCCGCTGCGCGAGCACCCGGAGGACATCCCGCTGCTCATCGACACCGTGCTGACGCGCATGGGTCGCCCGCCCAGCGCGCTGTCGGACCAGACGCGCGCGCTGCTCGCCCAGTACCCGTGGCCGGGCAACGTGCGAGAGCTGCGCAACGTGGTGGACCGCGTCGTCAACCTGGGCGAGGAGGCGCTGCCGGACATCCCCGACGTGCCCGCGCGCGCCGTGGACGACGACCCGGAGAACACGGTGCCCATGGCCCTGGACCTCCCCTTCAAGGAGGCCAAGGAGCGACTCATCGAGGGCTTCGAGCGGGACTACCTGCGCACCCTCCTGGAGCGCTGCGAGGGCAACGTGTCCCGCGCGTCGCGCGAGGCCGGCATCGACCGCGTCTACCTGCGCAAGCTGCTGCGCAAGCACGGGCTGGACAGCGCCTAGTCCTGGCTGTGGTCCTCGCGCTTGCCGTCCTTCACCCGGCCCAGGTCGCGCGTATTGAGGAGCTCGACGAAGTCCGTCACGCGGGGCCCATCCGGGGCCAGCTCCTGGGCGAGGAAGGCGGACACGCTCGAGGCCGCGCCCACTTCACGCGTGCGGACATGGAGGAAGTTCGTCGCCGTCTCCGCCTTGTGACACCCGCTGCACGTGGCCTTCGCGAAGGCGTGCCGCACCTCCTCCGTCACTCCGGGCACCTGCCACAGGCTGCCCGCGGGCACCGGCGCCGCGCCCGCGCGGAAGGGCGCTCGCCGCCACCGGACGGGCACCTCGTGCGTGCCCGCGAGGATGGCGCTCGCATTCTGGGCGGCCCAGTCCCCCAGCGTCTGTGAGCCGTTGAGGGCCGCGTCCACCTCCTGCTTCACCGTGTCCGGCGTCAGGAAGCCCGAGGGGCCGAGGACGAACTCCCGCATCTCCCACTCCTGCGGGGTGGCCGGTGACAGGGGAACCTCGTTGGTGCGCAGCTGGAGCAGCGCGCTGCCGTTATGCCGCCTGGACGCGGCGCCCCGCCGCGTGAACCGGCGCGTCGCCTCGAACAGCTGCTCGTTGTACTTCGGGCCGAAGGGCTCCTGCCCGAGCGCCTGGAAGCGCTTCGCCCAGACGAGGATGTCCGCCGCGCCGGTGATGGGCAGCCCGTACTCGAAGATGACGGTGAAGGGCTTGCGCTCGCCGTTGGGGCCGAGCACCCCGAAGACGAAGCGCCCCTCGCCCGCGCGGCCCGGCTCGCCCAGCCTGGGCAGGCGCCGCAGGTCCGGACGGTAGACGATGGCCAGCAACCGGAAGGGCGCCTTGCCGAAGTCGAGCACGCAATGCATGTCCGTGCCGGTGCAGCCGCTGGCCGCGCGCCACGGGTCGATGACGAGCGAGCGGATGGCCGGGCGCGCCGGGACCTGCTGACCGTTGACGAGCTGATCGTGCTCCCACGTGCGCAGCCAGTGCAGCACGAACAGCGACCGCGCGTGGTCCCTCTCTCGCCCCTTCAGCCTGTACAGCGCATCCGGCAGCATGTTGTCGATGAGCCGGCCGAAGCTCCAACCGCCGTCGGGCTCGGTGTTCGTCTTCCTGGGGTTCCACTTCGTGAAGCGCGCGTCATCCACCACGCTTACGTCGGTGACGAACAACTGTCGCGCCGGGTCGATGGAAGTGCTGTCCACCGCCTGCCGGAGTGTCTCGGTGGCCGCGACTTCCTCCCGTCCGTCCTCGGATGGACCGCAGGCCGCGAGGGCGAGGACGCAGACGGTGAGCCGCCTCAGCCAGGAATGGGGTGCGACGGCGCGCGGCCGCCTGATGGGTTTCGGGGATGACATGAGGGCTTCTCCCGCGGGGATGGGGAACACCCGGGTGGCACGCAAGGACAGACATGCCATCCGGGCTTGCGAGAAATAGGCACGCACCCACGAGCGACAAGCCGCGCCAGTCCACGTGTTCACATGACACGGTGTTCCCATCGGGCAGCCATCACTGCCACCTCCCTCGAGTCTCACGCACTGGAGGGAGCCGTCGTTCCCGGTTCTCCTTTGGCTCGCACTCCGCAGAGACCCTGGGGAGGCTCGACATGCGACGGGTGGAAGCCGGCTCGCCCGCCAGGGCTGTACGCCTTGAGCGCGGGGCCCCCGTGCACAGCGTTCGGGAGCTGCCATGCTCCCTCCCTCTTCCCGACCCGTCCTCGCGGCGCTGTCCCTGCTCGCCGCGCTCCTGTCCACCGGCTGCGGCGACCGCGCCACGGAGGGCGCTCCCGCGGGTCCCGTCCCGCGCATCTGGACGCTGCGGCACCTTCGAGAGGATGCGGCCGCCTGGCGACCGCTCCCGGACGGGCTCGCGGCCCTCGCCGTCGGTGCGCCCGTCACGCCTCGTGGGCGGCCACTGCCGCAGTGGTCGCCGCCCTACCACCGCCTGGAGCGGCTCCAGGCCCAGGGCCAGGACGGCTTCAACGTCCTCCCCGCCTTCCGCGAGGGGCGGCCCGTGGCCCTCGCCGTGCTCGAGGTCTGGGAGCACGTGCCGGAGGTCTGGGTACAGCCGTGGTACGTGCTCGTCACCGAGTACGACCCGGCGCGGCCGGACGCGCACCGGCTGGCGGGAGCGCTGCCGCTGGTGGACATCGGCGAGGACAGCGTCTTCTACAGCCCCTTCTGGGAAGTGACGTACGTCGTCGTCCCCCGGGACACGCCGCCGGACCGCTATCGCAGCGCCGTGGACCTCTACTCCTCGGGCCTGCCCATGCACCGGGGAGGCGGGCTGCTCGCACCGCTGGCGCCGGCCGACGTGGTGCCCGCCATGGCGGAAGGCGGCGTGACGGCGCTGCGCCCGCTCTCCGGTGACAGCGTGGGCGCCCCTGGCAGGGGCGAGGTCTGGCTGCGGGGACGGCGCGTGACGTACCTCGACTTCGGCACGCGGGCCTTCACCTGGAACACGAAGGCGGAGCGCAACGGCGTGGTGGACGAGGCGCCCCTCTACCTCTTCGCCACCGTGGACACGACTGGACGCGCGGTGCCGCTGGGGCTGCCCCCGGTGCTGGGCTCGGGCGGCCGCACCGGACCGCCTCGCACGGGAGCGCTGATGCGCCCGCACGTGGTGCTGCTGCCACCCGGCGCGGCCCCCTTCATCCCGTCCGAGCTGGGCGCGCTCAAGGCGGAGCTGCGCGAGCGCGGCGTCCCCGTGGTGGACGCGCACCCCACGGCGGAGCAGCTCGCCGAGGCGAAGGACTACGTGTTGCGCGTGGCGCTCAACCCGGAGTGCTTCCAGGAGCTGACGCGCTTTCCCCAGGCGTGCCAGTGGCTGGACTCGAGGGCAGCGGTGGAGGGCAGCGTGGAGCCCGCGGCCGTGTTCCCCCAGGACGTGCTCTTCACCGCGCCCGTGCTCCCCTTCGCGGGCTGGACGCCGGGCTCGTGAACGAGTGGCGCCTGTATTTCTACAGTCACCCTGAACCCTCCACTTCCAGAATCCAGGAGTGATGGGCCGTGGCCGTTTGCCACCCCGGCGGGTCAATTTCACCCGAAAGGGCTCGCAATTCGGGAGCCCCGCTGGAGCCATCGACACATGCCTCGGATTTCACACCTTCGCTCGAGCTTCGCTGCACTCCTGGCCGTCGCGCTGCTGCCCCTGGTGGGCTGTGGCGGCGGTGAGGGCAAGGTCACGGTGCTGATGACCGACGCCCCGGGTGACAACCTCAAGACCGCGGTCGTCACCATCTCCGAGATCTACCTGCAGGGCGGTGGCGACGACGACAGCAACGACGATGACGACGTCATCGGGAAGTCCAACGGCGACAAGGGCGGCCGCGTGGTGCTGCTCGACGAGCCCGTCACGGTGAGCCTGCTGGACCTGGCCAACAAGACGTCGGAGCTGGTGTCGGACGCGGTGGTCCCCAACGGTGACTACTCCGAGATTCGCTTCGTCATCACCGGCGGCTACATCGAGGTGAAGAACGCGGACGGCTCCACGTCCATCTTCGCCTCCTCCAACGACTACGCCGAGCTCCCCGAGGGAGCCGAGGTCTCCGGCGCCCTCCACATGCCGAGCTACGGCAGCTCCGGCCTCAAGGTGAAGTTCACCGAGAAGCTGAGCATCGAGGGCGAGCAGAAGATCCTCCTGGTGGACTTCGACGTCGCGCAGAGCTTCGGCAAGGAGGCGGGTGGCTCGGGCCGCTGGGTGATGAGCCCGGTCATCAAGTCCGCCGAAGTCACGGCGTCCGGCAGCATCAACGTGACGCTGGCGAAGGGCACTGGCGTGTCCCTGCCGGTGGTGGACGGCCACCAGGTCACCCTGGGCGACTTCCGCGCGGTGATGATCAACGCCGCGGGCAGCCGCGAGGAGCTGGCGCTGGCCGACAGCGACGGCAACGGCACCTTCGAGGCGAGCTTCAAGTTCCTCATCCCGGGCACCTTCTCGCTGAGCATCGCGGGGCCCGAGGGCGTCACCTTCAACACCTCGCCGGATGCCCCGGTGACGGTGGAGCTGGGGTCCGGCAAGGACCTCACGCAGGCCTTCACGCTCACCGACGCGCAGCAGGAGTAGCGCGAGCGAGCGTAACAGCGCAGTTGGGTCGGCGCGGGGCCGACCCAGACGAGGCGTCGGGGCGTGCTCCCCGGCGCCTCGTTTTTTTTGTCCCGCCCCCGCCTCGCGTCACGCCCGCGCGTCTTGACTCAGTAGACGACGAGCGGATGCGGCGGGTGGTAGCTGACGATGGTCAGCACGGGGATGCGCGGCGCCTCCTCGTCCCCATCGGTGCCGCCGGAGGTGACGCGCATGCCGTCGAAGCGGGCGAGGATGACGTAGTCGCGGCGGGTCTCCAGGAAGGGGTCCGCGCGCGGCAGCCGCCCGAGCGCCTCACGCCCCGTCTCGTCGGAGATGTTGTCGTAGTGCTTGCGCGTGACGGTGCGCTCCCCGCGCTCGCGCGACGTCACCGTGCCGCCGATGCGCCCGGGCCCGGTGAGCTGCGTCTGCCCGTCCAGGTCGCCGGAGTACGAGGACAGCGTGTCGGAGTGCTCGCTGTAGCCCACCGGCGCGTCCGTCTCCACCGAGGTGAGCGTCTGCTCCACCAGCCACACCGTGGGGCGCTCGCCCTCCGTGCGCTGGTCCGCGACACGGGCGCGCAGCATCACGTAGCGGCCCTTGTACGTGTCCGGCTGGTCCATGGCGGACGACAGGGAGAAGATGGGAATCCGCCGCTCGTGGAGGTACTGCAATTCGCCCGACACGCTGCCGCCGCGCTGGGCCACCACACGGGCGATGAGCGCCGCGCCCTCGGGCCGCACGCGCAGGTCCTCCGCCCAGGCCCGGTCGAGCAGCGCGTTGAGCTGCGTGAAGGGGGTGTTCTCGATGCACGCCTTGAGCGCGGCCCAGCCTTCATCGCGCGACTCGGACTGGAGCCGGCGAGCGGCGGCCTCGCACAGGGCGGGATTCGGGTAGCGCGCGGCGAAGGCCTTCGGGTCCGCCACGGCGCTGGGCCCGGGCGGCTCGGCAGGCGCGGCGGGAGGCCGCTCGGCGAAGGCTTCCTTTCGGGGCGGCGGCTCCGTCCACGTGACGTGCGAATGCGAGGCGCCGCAGCCGGCGGCGAACGAGCCCAGCAGGGCCCAGGTGGGGAGCATCCAGGGATGGCGGAGCATGGAAGGAACTCCTAGAGCGAGGCGGAGCCAGACTGGGTGGAGCGGTTGTGCTCCCGGACCGTGGGCGCGGAGCGCGAGCCCGACGAAGGCGACGGCAGCACCATGGAGCACGCGTCCGAGCAGCGGTCGCTGAGGCACGCGAGCGTCGCCGGCGGCGCCAGCTGCTGGGACACGTCCGAGTAGCAGCGGTCGCCCGTACCAGGGCAGCCCGCGCGCGCGGCGCACTCGCAGCACGGCGAGGCCACCGTGGCCATGAACTGCACGTCCTGCAGCACGGCGGACAGGGCGCGGTAGCAGGCGCGAGCGGTGGGCGCGAAGCGGCCCTTCGCGTCCACGACGGGCGCGGTGCCGTCCAGGCCGCACTGGTCCACGGCGGTGGTGTAGCGGCGCTCGCACAGGGCGGTGAGCGTCGCGTCCGGGCGGCCCTCGCGGATGGTGCTCACGGCCTCCGAGCACAGCGCCTTCGCGACATCCTGGAGGATCTTCCGGTTGGCGGTGTCCTGGCTGTCGTTGGGAGCGCTGGAGGACAGGTCGGCCTCGAAGACGCACTCCTTCCCCGCGCGCAGGGTGTCGATGGTGCACGCCCATGCGGTAGGCGAGTCGTCCGCGAGGGGCGGCGCCGCGAGCGCTTCGGGAGGAAGAGCGGGCGCGCTGCCTTCCGGCGCCGCGCCCAGCAGGAACAGGGAGACGAGGAGGGCCTTCATGGACCAGGCAGGTTAGGACGTTGCGTCCCCAGGCACAAACGCCCTCGCGCGCGACTGTTCCGTCCTCCCCTTCCCTACCCTCGTGGGTGGGGCCTTCGTCCGCCCCACGACGATGGGCTTCTCTATCAACTCCGGCGCCGTGGCCCCGCCGTCCTTCGGGTCCGCCACCCACTCCGGCTCGCGCACCGTGTCGCCGGCCATCCACGCCCGGGGCACGCGCCGGATGCCTACCGGGTACAGGGTCAGCCGCCCCTCCCTGTCTATCTTCAGCCGGAGGAAGTTCTTCCAATCCGGAATGGCCAGCGACGAGAACGCCTCGTTGGGATGACACCCGAACACATTGAGGGAGATGAGCAGGTACACCCCCATCAGCGTGGGCCCGACGACGAAGCCCCCGGCGAACAGCAGCAGCCCGCTGCACACGTCCCGACGCAGGCTGTCACCGCCGCCCACCAACACCCCTGACAGCGCGGACGCGGCCCATGTCAGCAGCAGGGCCGCTACCAGATGCGCGACGCCATGGAGCCCTCCCGCCACGCGCTTCCACCAGACACCCCGGCGTCCATCCGCGAAGGCCATCATCCCCATCACCAGCAGCGCCGCCATCAACATCGAGCCGGTGTTCTCGATGGCCCCGGACAGCACCGAGATGAACGAGTGGGACGTCCCGGTGCCATTCAAGTCCGCCGCGAGCCCCCAGCCGAGCAGCGCGTAGAGGATGCCGGTGAACACGCCGAACCACGGGTTGTGGCCGAGGAAGCCCAGGTTGCGCCACGTCAGGCGCTGGGACACCTCGCGGGTGGGGAAGCTCTCCTGGAGGACGTAGCCGTCCGGGCGCGAGTCCACGCGAGGCAGGTGCGTGGGGTGCAGGAAGGCGCCACCGCCGCCCGCGACAATCTTCTGCCGCCCCTCCTCGTTCTCATGGCGCCGGTAGTGGTGCAGGTCCCCCGCGAGGAAGACGCTCACCTTCTTCCCGAGCACCATCTCCTCGAGGAAGGTGATGTTGTTGTCGAGGAACTCGCGGCCGGCATGGGGCTTCACCTGCTGGTAGATCCACGCGGGCTCCGCGTTGCAGAGGATGACGCGGTCGCCGTCGCCCATCTTCTTCGCCACGTTCTCGAAGAACTCCACCTGCGCGGCGTCCACGTCCGACTCCAGCTGCATGTCCGTGCCCAGCAGCCACCACCCACGAGGCAGCTTGAGCGCGAAGTAGCTGCGCCGCTGGTGCGTGCGCCAGGCCTTGGACTGCCGGCCCTGGCAGAACAGGCGCAGGAAGGACACCAGCCCGTCGTACCAGTCATGATTGCCGGGCACGGCGAACAGGTGCGGCGGCTGGCGGCCGTGGAACATCGCGGCCTCGTAGGGGCGCACCGTGCGGGCCTGGTACTCGTCCACGCTCGCGGTGGGGTACACTTGGTCGCCGCCGAAGACGAGCACGTCGCCTCCCTGTGTCACGTGCGTGGTGCCGGTGGGGTCCTTGAGGGACAGCTCCGACTTCGTGACGGCGAGGGCCACGGCATAGGTGCTGTCCCAGCCGTCGCCCAGGTCGGCCACGTAGTCCAGCCACAGCTCGTCCCTCGGGCGTCCGGCGTCATCCAGGGTGAAGTCGAAGAAGTACGGCTGCGGAGAGGCCACCGCGTCCAGCAGCCGGCGATCCGCCTGCTTGCCGATGGTCGCCGACAGGAGCGACTTCACGCCCGCCTTCGCGAGCACGCCCGGGTCGAACCAGCACACCATCTTCCGCCCGGGCGGAGCGGCGGGCTGGGGCGCGCGGCCCCTGCCTGGAATGGCCTTCACGTCGACAGTCAGGGTCTCGGACATGGTGCGCCTCCGCTCGGTTCGAGTGCGGAGGCTGGCGCCGTGACGCCACCGTGGCGGCCAGCGTCGGGCCGCTCGGTTCCTCCTCACGCCGGGGGCGGTGGAGCAGCCATCCCCTGGGTTTCCATGACCAATTCGCGCTCGAGGCCCGGTCTCGCGACCGGCGCGTAGCGGTCCCACAGCGGCCCGAGGAAGAAGCGCCCGAAGCGGGCCATGGCGGACAGCCCCGCGCTTCCCCGGCGGGCCGGGTGCATGCTGGAGATGAGCTCGAGAAGCTGCCCCACCCCGAGCGTCAACATGCCGGCGCCCACCACGGGCCCCCGGGCATCCGGGCCCTCGTGGAGCAGGCAGTGGAGCCGGGTGGTGTCCCTCCACAGGGAGGCGCCGGTGTAGCGGATGGCGCGGGTGCCTTCGAGGAAGTACTCGCGTCCCTCGTGGGCGAAGCGCAGGCCGTAGTTCATCAGCCGGATGCGGGGGTCTTCGCGGGACTGGAAGAGGTTGAAGCTGCCCTGCCGCACGGGGACGTCCTCGCCGAAGGGCGCGTAGTCGAGCCGGGCCACCAGGCGCGCGGTGTGGCGCACGTCGCTGACGAACGCGTCCATGTCGTCCACGGCGATGGTGAGGTGGATGGTGAGGGGCCGGGCGTCGGGATGGAGGGCACCGGCCATCGGGTCCGTGGGGCCAAGGGCAAAGGGGCCAGTCAATGACTCGCGGAAGGTCAGGTCGGCGGCGGGCTCGGTGGTCAGCGTCATCTCGGGGGTGAGCGGCAGGCCCTGCTCACCGCGCACGGTGAGGTAGCGCCACGTGTCCGAGTAGCCCATGTCGATGAGGGAGGCGGCAGTGACACGCCCGTCGTAGAGGTCCGTGTCGAGCGGAAGCGGACGCTCGGGCTTCACGAGGTGGACGGCGATGGGACGGCGGTGGCCCATCACCTCCTCGCCCGCGAGGATGCGCTCGTTGATTTCGCGCACGCGCTCCAGTTGCTCGAAGAGGGCGCCGTTGGCGCTCAGTTCCATGAGGTGGGCGTACTGCTGGAGGAGACCCCGGCCATAGCGCGGCGTGTTGCCGATGCACCACAGCACCCAGATGACGTCCGCGCCCCGGCGCACGGCTTCCATGAGGTTGCCGTCCTGGATCCACAGCGAGTCGGTGTAGAGCGTGCCGTCGCGATTCACAGGCGGCATGAGGATGGGCGGCGAGACGCCGGCCACCAGCAGGTCCGTGTCCACGCGCGTGTGCGGGATGACCTCGTTCACCTTGCGGGCGAAGTCGCAGACGTTGAAGGTGCCATCGAGGACCTTGCTGGCGCGGACGGCCGCGGCGTCCACGCCCAGGTGGGGCAGGACGCGCTGCACGAGTGCACCGGCATCTCCCAGGGCCTCCACGTCGAGCAGGTCCACCGGCTTCCGGGGTGCGGCGAAGGTGAGGAAGTCCTTCACGGCGAGCGTCCGCCACCGATGGCAGAGCTCCTGAGGTGACTGGCCGGCGAGCAGCATGGCCAGGTTGAGGATGCCGCTCGAAGTGCCGTCGGCATGCTGGAAGACGACGCCCGCGTCCGCGAGGGCCCGAATCGCACCGGCCTGCCACGCGACACGCATGCCGCCGCCCACGAGGATGAGCGAGCGCTTCCGGCCATCCCTGCTGCCGATGAGTCCTGTCGAACCGGCGCTCTTCGCAGCGGGCCGGAGAGCCTTGGCCTCGCCCTTCCCCCGTCGCGAGACGGCGGCGGACAGTCGCGCCATGACACCGGACTTCTCACGCGGAGCGGGGGGGACGGAAGGTTGTTCGATGACGTGCGGCGCCGCACGGGAGACGACCTCTGCGGAGGCGTGCGCGCTGACACCGGGCTCCCTGCGCGTTGAAGCGGCGGGTCGAGGCGCCACGACGCCAGACGTTTCACGGCTCACGGTGACGGGAGAGCGTCCCCTGGCTTCGGACTCGCCGCGCCGCGAACTACCGCTGACCGGGCGCGTGCTGGCACCTTCTTTTTCGAGTCGCGCAGCGGGAGCGCGGGCAGCGATTTGTCGCGCCCTGGCGCCAGGCTCCTCGCGGCGCGAGCCGGCAGCACCCCGTCGCACCGCGGCCCCTGACTCTTCACGCCGCGAACCGGTGGGCGCTCGTCCCCTCCCGCCCTCATCCCGTCGCGGCTCACCACCGGCCCGTGCTTCCTTGCGCCTGAGCGTGAGGTAGCCGAATGACAGCGCGCCACCGAGCAGGTTCCCGACCACCGCTCCCATGACCAGAGGAGACAGCCGTCCCCGCGGAGCGGACGGACCCACCGCTCCCCTACCCGGCGCCCCGTCCCCACGGGCGGGGACGGAGCCGCGCGGCTGTCCATCCCTCTCACCCTCTGGTTCGGGAACTTCGCTGTCGTGAGGAGTGCTGGACGGTTCGGCTGGCATGACGCGCACCCCACGTCTCGACTCGACCAGACCAATCGCGCTGAGGACTGCGTCACGAAGGGCCTGCCCCCCTCCGGCACGTCGTCAGCCAGGGGAACCTGCGACAAACCTGGGGAGCACCCGCGCGGCGTGCAACCCCATCACTTCCACAGCTTCTGGTACCAGGTCGGCTCCTTCGCCTTCGGGGCATCCTTCCCCATGCGCTCGCGGATGGTCGCCTGGGACCAACCGGTGAGGCTTGCGAGCGTCTGCACCTCACGCTCCCTCCGCTCATTCACGCGCTCCCAGTACCCCTTGGCCGCGCTGCACTGCGCCTGTCCCTGGAACGCGTGGCGCAGGATGTACCGCCCCTGGAACGTCTGCTGGTCAGCCGTCTCCTGGAACACGAGGTCCTCGGGGAAGTGCGCCGAGTCGTAGCGGACATGCAAACGTGTGAGGAACGCGGTCTCATACGACTGCCCGTCGCGCCAGAAGACCCCGAGCCCCTTGAGCTCCTCGGGAGACAGCGGGTCCGCCGAGCACGGGTCGCACCACCCCATGTCCCAGAAGTACTCGGTGAGCAGCGCGCGCCGGCCGGCCTTCTCGTGGGCCTGCTCGAACAGGGCCTTGTAGAACGCACCGAAGTCACCCTTCACGAAGCCGGGAATCTCCACATCCGAGGGGACCTTCACCGTGCGGTAGTTGGTGGACTCCACGCGCCCCTTGCGGGTGAGCGTGTAGATGACTAGGTCCTGCGGACCGTCGGCGTTGGCCATGCCCAGGCGGATGGGCAGCATGAACTTCTTCGACTCGAAGGCCATCTGCAGCGGTCGCAGGTACTGGAAGCCGCCCGCGCGCTGGTTCTTGACGTTCACCTTCGCCACGAAGAACTTCATGTCCTGCTTGATGTACGGCTGCAGCGCGGCGGACGAGCGCGCCGGCACCTTGTAGCCACTCTCGCGCAGCCACGTCTCCAGTCCGTCGGACTGCTTCGCGGACAGGATGACGATGTCGTACTCGCCCACCGTGTACTGGGCCTCCACCGTCACGCCGAGTGTCTTCGAGCGGGCCGAGCTCATCTTCTCGGCGGCGGCCGTGGTCGGAGCCGACTTGTACATGCGGCCGTCGTAGTCGACGGGCTCCTGGCAGGGGTCCTCGTCGAAGTACTCCACGAGGCGCGGCGACGAGTACGCGTCCAGGTGCTCCAGGTGCTTGCGCTCGCCGATGTGGATCTGGTCCCGCTCCAGCACGGCGGGCACGGGCACCACGAGGGCGAAGTCGGTCAGCTCGCCCTTGAAGTCGTTGGACATGGTGATGACGGTGCGCTCGCCGTCGCGCACGAGCACCACCTGGCTGGCCTGGTTGAAGAGCTTCGCGTCTGCCTGCGCGACGTAGAAGCCACAGAAGGCGTGGGCGCTTCGCGGTGCGGCCAGGAGCGCCAGCGCGCTCACGGCGACGCGGAGGAGGTTGCGGGCAGCGGAGGGCACTCGGGAGTCCTTTCGATGGAGGGATGGGCCACGGCGACGGGCCAGCGGAACCGGGCCGAGGGCAGCAGCCGGTCGACGAGCGGCACGGCGGGAGACAGCAGACACAGGGACCAGATGAGCGCGTTGTTCACCCAGAACCCGTGCTGGAGGATGAAGGCGAGCAGCGCGACGCTGGCGGCGAAGCCCACGCGGGCCACGCGCCGGTCGGGCGTCGTCTTCGGGTCGGAGATCATGAAGAAGGTGAAGAGGATGAGGCTGCCCACGTTGAGTTGGTGCAGCAGCACCTCGGGGCGCTGGCCCAGGTAGAGGACGCGCCCGGCCTTGAGTGCGACCCAGCTCGCGAGGAACGCGAGGCTCACGTCCGAGCGGAACGAGCGGTGCGCCACGGCGAGACCGAAGATGCCGAACCAGGCGAGGAGGCCGGCGCTCTCACCCCATTGACTGGGCGAGCACCACGCGCCGAGCGCGAGCATGCACACTGCGAGGCCCAGGTTGGTGGGGTTGAAGATGTGTTTGCCGCGCACACGGATGACGAACTTGCTGGAGATGGCGACGAAGGCGGCGAGCGCGGGCACCCAGGGTGTGTCGGTGCGCAGCAGCAGGGACAGCCCCAGCGAGCTGATGAGCGCGGACCGATAGCCGGCGTCCGGCACGCGCATCAGCCGCGTCATGCCCCACTGCGTCGCGCAGGCGGTGGCGATGATGAGCGGGGGCTGCCACGGCGGCACGTCGAAGTGCAGCACGGAGAGTCCGGCCGCGAGAAATGAGCTCAGGAAGGCAAGCTGAAGGAGGCGCGGGTCTTCGGGCCACCACGACCGGAGGCGTTGGGCATCCATGGTGAAGCCATCAACGCACCACGGGGCCGGTGGGTTTTATGAAGTGGATTCGAGCAAGATGCCGCCCCAGCCCCTTGCGCGAGGTGGACCGGTGAGCACGGACTGGAAGCCCTATGAAGACGGAGCCTCGCTCGGGTGGATGGGCTCGCAGGGCGGCACGATTGCCCGCGACGAGGACTTCGCCGGGCAGGTGCGCCTCACCTACGAGGTGGATGACTCGCGCTCCTTCCACGCCCTCACCTGCTCCGTGGCGGGGTGGCTGCTCCACTACCGCTTCTTCGACAACGCCGCCGAGGCCACCGCCGCCTTCGACGCGATGAAGCCCGCGCTGGAGGAACTGCTCGGCAAGCTCACCGAGGGCGGCCCGAAGTCTCCCGCCGAGGCCCGCGCCGGAGGCCCCCTCCTCGCCGCGTTCATGGCCCGCTTCTCCTGACGTTCCGCGTCCGAGGGCCCGGGTCATCCGGGCCCCGCCGCGAATGAAATGGCGTTCGCGTTAAGGTGCGGCCCTTCGCCCTTTGCGTTCCGGGTCGTCCCCCATGCATCCATTCCGCTTCACCGCTCCGGTGTCCTTCCGGGCGTGCGCCGTGCTGCTCACCCTGCTCTGCGCGCGAGCCCATGCCCAGGCCGAGCCGACGTCGGTTACCATCGTCGGCTCCTTCCAGTCCGAGCTCGGCTGTCCCGGAGACTGGGACCCGGCCTGCGGCAGCACGTCGCTGGAGCGCAACGCGGCGGACGGCATCTGGCGCCGGCTCTACACCGTCCCGGGAGGTCCCCAGGAGTTCAAGGTCGCCCTCAACGGCTCGTGGGAGGAGAACTACGGAGCCAATGCCCAGCGTGATGGCGCCAACCTCTCCTTCAGCCACACCGAGGACTTCATCGGCGTGAAGTTCTTCTACGACCCCGTCACCCACTGGGTCACCAACTCGTCGCTCACGCCCATCGCCGTGCTCGCGGGCTCGCTGCAGTCCGAGCTGGGGTGCCCCGGAGATTGGGACCCGGCGTGCATGCGCACGTGGCTGAAGGACATCGACGGGGACGGCGTGCAGGAGCTCCGCATCCCTTCGCTCCCCGCCAATACCTACGAGCTGAAGGTCGCCCACCACGAGAGCTGGGAGGAGAACTACGGACTGAATGGTGAGCGAGATGGGGCCAACATCCCCTTCACGGTGCCCGCGTCCGGCCAGGCCATCCGGTTCCTGTACGAATCCTGGAGCCACCTGCTCACCATCCACGTCGCCGCGCCGACCACCACCACGCTCACCGTCTCTCCGAATCCGTCGAGCCTGGAAGAGAACGTGACGCTCACCGCCTTGGTGAAGGTGACGGACAGCGAGGCCATTCCCTCGGGGACGGTGACGTTCAAGGTGGAAGGCCAGGAGCTGGGCACCTCGCCCGTGGGGCCGGACGGCGTGGCAACGCTGACGACCGCGCCCTTCCCCAGCGGAACGGCCGCCCTCACCGCCGAGTACAGCGGCAACTTCGAGTCGAGCCTCTCGGTACCCGTGATCCTCCAGACCGGGTATCGGACGACGACGACGCTGACCGTCACGCCGGGAAGCGCCACCGCCTACGGGGAGCTGGTCACCCTGGAGGCCACCGTGATGCGTGCGGACCCGGGCATGGGGTCGGCGAGGGGCGACGTCTACTTCCTGAACGGAGACACGGTGCTGGGCTTCGCACAGGTGGATGACTCCGGGAGGGCGACCTTCTCGCTCATGACGTTGGGAGCCGGGGAGCATGAGCTCACGGCCCGGTTCGCGCTGCAGGCGCCGTTCCTCCCCTCCTCCGGCCAGGCCACGCACACCGTCAACCGGGCCGCGACCGAGGTCTTCCTCGGCTCGGACGGAACGCCGCGTCCGTTGGGCCTGCCCATCACCTTCCAGGCGATGGTGCAGCACAGCGGTGTGGCGCCGCGTCCCCCGTCGGGCAGCGTCACCTTCCAGGCCGTCGCGGGTGGCGTCACACAGGAACTGGGGACCTCGGCGCTGAGCGCGCAGGGCGAGGCCTCCATCGTCGTGAGCGGCCTGCCCATGCACACCTACGCGGTGACGGCGACGTACTCGGGAGACGACGGGTTCCAGTCGGCCACGTCCGCCGTGTTCACGCAGGTCGTCACCTTCGTGCGGACGCAGACGGTCATCACCGTGTCGCCGGCCACCAGCGTCTACGGGCAGCCGGTGGACATCCAGGTGGAGGTGCGGCCCGAAACCGCGGTGGAGCAGACGCCCTCGGGGCAGGTCCTGGTGCAGTCGAGCGACGCGGACGGGCCTGGGCTGGAGGTCTCGCTGACGCTCGACGCGGCAGGCAGGGCCAGCCTCCGCACGCCGCTTCCCGAGCCGGGTGAGTACACGGTGGCTGCGGACTACGAAGGCGGCGGCGTCTTCGGCGGAAGCATGTCGAATGCGGCCGCCGTCACGGTCATGCGCGGTGCCTCGCAGGTCGCGCTGGGGTCGTCCCGGATTCAATCGGACAGCGGGCAGGCGGTGACCTTCATCGCGCTGGTGGGCGCGGCACCGCCCGCGGCTGGCACGCCGGGCGGGAGCATGACCTTCCTGGATGGGACGACTGCGCTTGCGACCGTCCCCGTCAACGCGCAGGGCGCGGCGAGCCACACCACCGCGACGCTGACCCCAGGGGAGCACGGCATCACCGCGGCGTACTCGGGTGACACGCGCTTCGAGCCGAATACCTCGGCGGTGGTCGTGCAGGTCGTGAAGGCTCCTGAGCCGCCGGACGCGGGCACGGGCGACCAGGATGGAGGCTCCGCGCCGGATGCCGGCTCATCCACGGACGGTGGAACCGGAGAGCCCGACGCGGGGACCGGCGACGTGGATGCGGGGTCGGCACCGGATGCAGGTGACGGCGACATGGACGCGGGGTCGGCACCGGATGCGGGCTCGGGGAGCACCGATGCGGGCTCAGGTCACGACGATGCAGGCACCGGCGACAGCGACGCAGGCTCGGCGCCGGATGCAGGTGGCGGCAACGCGGACGCCGGCCCGGGTGACACCGACGCGGGCACGGGCAACACGGACGCCGGCCCGGGTGACACCGACGCGGGCACGGGCAACACGGACGCGGGCCTCGGTGATGAAGATGCCGGCAGCACTCCGGGCAACGACGCCGGCACGCAAGGGCAGGACGCGGGCACGGGAACCGGCAACACCGACGCCGGAACCTCCGACGAGCCGGGCGACGAGACCGCCTCGGGCTGTGGCTGCGGCGCGGGCACCGGCGGCGGTTCCCCGCTGCTGCTGCTCGGGATGTGGATGGGCCTCACCGCCATCCAGTCTCGCCGTCGCTCCAGCCGTCAGGCGCGCGGCTGATACGGCCTTCGGAGGGCTCGGGACTCCCGAGCCCTCACGCCGCCGCCGCGCTCAGCTTGGAGACGAGGAACCACAAGAACAGGCCCACGGCCAGGAACCCTCCGCCAACTTTGGCAAGGGACCAGAGCCATTTCTCGCGGGCCTTTTCGCGCTCGTACTCCTCGACGTACTGCCGTGCGGCGACGTTGCCTGAATCCAGCGCGAGCGCCCGCTTCGCATAGGCCGCCCGTTCCCAGCCCCCGCGTCCTTCTCCGATCGCATCCATGTAGATACGGGCAAGCTCGGGACGGGTCGCGGCCTTCACCCGCGCCTCGACCCGCTCGAGCTGCGGGTCCACACGGTCCATACGCCCGTCCTTCCACTGGGACATGAGGGCCCGAGCCACCTCCGTCAGCTCCGGCTCCAGCCCGGCCTCATGCTCGCGACCGGCTTCCGGCACCTCGATGCGTTCGAGCGCCTTGTCCACCCCTGACACGTCGCGTGCCCTGGCGGCCGCCTGCGCCACCCGTGCATGGGCCACGGCCAGCTTCTCACGGGGCTCGCGGCCTCGAGCATCCGTCGCGGCCTTTTCCAGGAGGGTCAGCGCCGTGTCGAACTGCTGCTCGCTCAGCGCACCGTCCACCGCGTCCAACGTCTCCTGAAGGGCCCCCACGCGGTCGGAGCGCAGCCGCGCATGGAGGGCTCGCGCCAGCGCCCCCGTGTCCGCGGCGGCCTCCTTCATCCCCAGCTTCGAGGCCCGGGCCCGCAGCGGCGCCCGCACCGCACCACCGCGGGCCGCCAGCAGGGAGAGCACCGTGTCCTCCAGCGACCCGAGTTCCTCACCCAGTGCTCCCACCAGCGCGGCGTTCGTTTCCTTCTCCGGCATCGCGGACAGGCACGCCTTCAGGTCCACGCCGTCCACGCCCGTCACCCCCAGCCCCATGACGAGCGGCACCGCGTCCGGAGCGCGGCTCGCGCAGAGCACTCGCAGAGCGTCCGCGGCGCCGGGCCCGCGCAGCAGCCCCACGAGCTCCTCTGCCTTCCACTTGCGCAACAAGCCCCGAGCCACGTTCCGGTGGGGCCCATCCTGGTACGCCAACGCCACGAGCGCAGGGACGGCCAGCGCCGGCTGGAGGTCCATCACCGCGTCCTCCACGATGTGCTCCAGCGTCGCACCCGAAGCGAACAGGTTCGTCATCGGGTGGTCGGGAAGCTCCTTGCGCAGCGCCTCGAGCGAGGGCAGGTACTCCGCGTAGTCCTCCTCGGCCTTCAGCACGGAGAGCAGCACCGGAACGTCCTCACCGGTCCCCACGCGGCCCAGCAGGCGCAGCGCGTACAGCGGGGTGATGCCCAGGCCGAACGTGTCGGCGATTTCCTGCGGCCCGTCGGCCACCCATCTGCGCACGTCCTCGCGAATGAGCGTCGCATCCGGCCCCAGGCTGGAGAGTGTCTCCGCCGCCACCGCCACGTCCACGCGGCCCTGGGAGTTGGACAGCAGCAACAGGGTCCGGGTGAAGCCCGGCGTCTTGGCGGGGTCCGCTATCAGCCGGTAGCCGACCAGGACCGCGGTTGGATTCTGGTCGAGCGCCTCCGGGAAGGGCTCGGCGTAGATGAGCCCCACCGGCGTCGGCCCGCGCGCGTTGAAGATGATCGAGGAGTGCTCGCGTCTCACCACGTGCACTCCCGAGTTCAGCCGCTCGTAGCCCAGCTCGAGCTTCACGTCGAACAGCTCCAGCCCGATCCGGTTGTCCACCGTGATGGTCTGCTCGTAGTAGGTCTTCCACGGACCGCGCGAGCGCTCGCGCGACTTGGACACGCGTCCCGAGATGCCCGTGATGCGGACCTGTCCCTCGTTGACCTGGCCGTACCGGGACGGCGCGCCGTCCTCCCCGGCGGCCTGGGTGCTCAACGGGCCGACGAACAACAACACCGCCACGAGGAAGAACCTGCGCATCCCGTCGAGACTACCCGCCTGTCACCTCGCCTTCCAAACCCACTTCCAGGCCGCCGTACTCCGATGGCAACAGTGACAGCGTCCACCCGTGGACCTGCGCGACATGGTGGGTGATGTGCAGACCCAGCCCCTGCCCTTCCAGGCCCCTCGTCCGCGCGGCATTGCCCCGGAAGCTGCGCTCCAGCAGCCGTGAGCGCTCCTCCTCGGGGATGCCCGGCCCGTCGTCGATGACGCGCAGGTGGAAGCGGCCCTGGCGCGGGCTCTCCAGCACCACCGCCACGTGCCCGTCCTCGCGGCCGTGGTGGATGCCGTTGAAGACGACGTTGCTCACCGCCTGCTCGATGAGCGTGACGTCGCCACTCACCCAGACGGGAGCCTCGGGCACGCCACTCTCCAGGGAGATGCGCCGCTGCCGGGCAATGGGCTGGTGCCGCCCGATGACGCGGGCGATGACGGCGTTCAGGTCCACCGGAGCACGCTGAACCTGCGGCGCCCCGGCCTCGAGCCGCGCGGCCGCCGCCAGGTTGTGGACCAGCGAGGCGATGTAGTGGGCCTCGCCCATCGCGGACGCCAGCACCGTCGGCTCCGGGGCCTCTCCGCGCCCGGTGCGCTGCTGCATGGAGGACAGGTGCCCCTGGAGCACGGTGAGCGGTGTCATCACGTCGTGCATGGTGTTGGCGAGGAAGTCCCGCAGCGCCTGCTCGCGAGCCTCCTGCTGCGACAACTGGCTCTGGATCTCCGCGCGAGCCTCCTGGAAGGCCCGCGCCAGCTCGGCGACCTCGTCGTTGCCGCGCACGGAGACAGGCTGCTGGTAGCGGCTGACGGCGGAGGCCCGTACCTCGCCGGTGAGCTGACGGACGCGGCGGACGACGGGCCCCACCGCCACCACCACGGCCACGACGGCGAGCAGTGGCACGAGCAGCACTTCGGGAGGCGGTATGCCCTCGACCGGTGCGCCCGGACCTTCCACACGCCGCGCGAGGACATATGCACAGGGCCCGCCCTCCCAGGGCATGCGCAGCAGCACGTCCAGGACGGCGCGCCCCTCTCGCGTCGAGCGTCGGGCGACCGCGCTCTCTCCCGAGCGGACCGCCTGCCGGACATCCTCGGAGATGACGGGGGCGGACGGGTTGCGAGAGACGAGCTCGTCGTCATAGGGAAAGTGAGCGAAGGCGGGCGGCGGCCTCCCGGAACGCCCCGGTCCGAAGTCGGGAGGCGGTCCCATGTCCGGACGAGGCCGCTGACCGGAGGGCCCACCCGGGCCATTCTCGGAAGGAGGCTCACTGTCTGGAGCGCTCCCACCTCCCTCGAACCCACCGGGTGGCCGGGACGGCTCACGCGGAGGCGGCCCCCTGCGCACCGTCCACGACTCGGGAGCGGCCTCGCAGCGCTCCCGCTCCCCCGCCTGCATCTGCGCGAGCGTGGAGGCTTCGAGCACCTCCTCCTGACTCCGCAGCCGCAGCGAGCGCTGGGCCAGGCTCAACCCCGCGACGACGGGAACCGTCACCGCCACCACCGTGAGCGCCAGGCGCAGTCGCAGCTTCAAGTGCCATCTCCTGGAACGAGCCGGTAGCCCACGCCCCACACCGTCTCCACCCCGTGCTGCGGCCCCAGCTTCCGCCGCAGCCGCGACACATGGACGTCCAGCGTCCGCTCGGTGCCCTCGCGCTCCGGGTCCAGCACGTGCTCCACCAGCCACTGCCGCGTCACCGCCTCACGAGGGCGCCGGGCCAGCGCCGCGAGCAGCGCGAACTCCACGCGCGTCAACTCCACGGGCTGCCCGTGCAGGGATACTTCGTGGGCCTGGAGGTCCACGCGCAGCGGCCCCAGCTCGACGACGGCGTCGGCCTTCTGCAGCGACGGCCGGCGCAGGCGCGCGCGCACCCGCTCGATGAGCTCCTCCGGCCAGAAGGGCTTGGTCATGTAGTCGTCCGCGCCGAGCTTCAGCGCCCGCACCTTGTCGAGGGTGTCATTGCGCGCGCTCAGGATGAGGACGGGCACCTCGGAGAAGGTCCGGAGGGCCTTGAGCATGTCCAGGCCGTAGGTGCCGGGCAGCATCAGGTCCAGCACCACGAGGCTCACCTCGGGCATGCCCTCGGGAGTCAGCCGCCGGCCCTCCCTCCACCACGTGGGCTCGAAGCCCGCGCCCCGTAGGTGCTCGGCAATCTGCGCGCCGAGCTGTGGATCGTCCTCGACGAGCAGGATGCGGTCCCCCATGACCCGTGTCTCCTCACCCGCGCCGGGGCGCCGTGCGCGCGACCGGTGTTGAACTCCACCTCCGGCCAGTACGCACGTCGCCCCCGGGAATCAAGTCACGCGGCGGCGCGAGTGACGGATGTGCTCACCGCTCACCCAGCATCGGGACGGGGAGGCGGCATGCCGCCGTCCCAGCCGGGGGGCGGGCCCATGCCACCATCCCCGCCCGGAGGCGGACCGCCAGGGCCGCCGCTGCCACCCGCCACCTGGCACTGCGCCGAGTCGAGCGACGAGCGGATGACCAGGGTCTTCCAGGCCAGCATCGCGCCGTCCACCATGCGCTCGGTCTGGAACACGTAGTCGGCCACCGAGTCCGCGGAGATGACGTTGTCGTCGCTGTTGGTCGTGTCCCGCGCGCCGCGCGTGTTGTAGAGCGGCTGGCTGTTGACGATCTCGTCGTCGAGGGAGTCCTCGAAGAAGAGCTGCGACGTGACGTACTCGTTGCCGTTGACGCGGATGGTGAAGTGGATGTGGATGGTGCGGCTGCTGTACCAGCCGGGGAAGCAGGTATCGAAGTCCACCCGGCCATTCGCATCCGTCGTCTGCACGCCGCGGAACCACCGAGCGGCCCGCGCCGTGGCATCCCCCGACGTGCAGAAGTCGCTCGCATCCTCACCCGAGTAGAGCCCCTCGGGAGCGGCATGCCAGATGTCGACGGAGGCGCCCGGCACCGGCTTGCAGGACTCGTCCACTACGAGGAGCGCGAGCCGCACGGGCAGCCCGTCATGGCCCTCGCTGATGTCCTTGCGCTCGACGGTGGTCGCATAGCAGGGGCCCAGCGTGGCCGCGCACGTGAGGGTGCACGCCGTGCCGATACCCGAGGAGAACGGGTCGGGATACGAGGTGGCCGCGGTCATCGAAGCGGTGCCACCGGTGGCCCAGTTCGCGGCGGAGCCGGTGCCCGCGTCGGTCCCCGTGCCGGAGTCGGCCGTCGTGTCCGTACCCGCGTCGGTGCTGGTGTCGCCACCCGTGCCGTCCGTGCCCTCGCCGCATGCCATGACGAGCCGCGCGAGCGGCAGGGCCGCCAGCGCCATGCCCATGCCGCGCAGCACCTTCCGGCGTGTCACGACCTCCGCAATGAGGTTCTTCTTGGCGTCGTTGTTCATCCAGGCCCTCCTGAGTGCCGGTCCATTTCCGCCCGTGGCTTCGGGCGTGAGGGTGGTTCTCGTGGAAAGACCTTAAGGAAACCTTGAGGGCCCCCGGGCTATCGTCACCGGGCAATCACGCGGCGGGCGGCTTCATGCGAATGAGAAGGTCCATGTGGGGACTCGGGGTGGTGCTGCTCGCGGTGGTGGGAGCCCTCGGGCTCAAGGCCTTCCGGACGTATCGCTACCAGGCGGCCGTGCTGCGCCCCGCTCCCTCGTCCGTTCCCGTTCCTGAAGCACTGCGCGCCCTGCGCCTGCGCGACGTCACGCTGAAGACGCCGCAGGGGCTGGAAGTCCATGGCTGGTACGTGCCGCCCACGCGCGGCTCGGCCATCGTCTTCGTGCACGGCTCACCGTCGACGCGGCTCGACCTGGTGCGCGAAGCGGAAGAACTGGCGCGGCGCGGACATGGGGCGCTGCTCATCGACATGCCGGGCCATGGAGAGAGCCAGGGGCCACCCACCTGGGGCGCCGAGCACCGGGCCGCGCTGGAGAGAGCGCTCGACTTCCTCACGCATCAACCCGAGGTGGATGCCTCACGCATCGGCGTCTTCGGCTTCTCCATGGGCTGTGCCGTGGCGGTGCGCGTGGCGGCGGACGACAAGCGCGTCGCGGCCGTGGCGCTGGCCGGCGCCTTCACCCGCCTGGAGGACCAGCTCCGCTACGAGTTCCGCGCGTGGGGCCCCGTCACGTACCTGCCGGCCATCGCCGCCAACCGGGACGCGGGGCTGGACGTGGATGAGCTGCACAATGAGGACTTCGTGCCTCGCCTGTCGCCGAGACCGGTGCTCTTCATCGCCGGCACGGACGACCGGGCCGTCCCGCCCGCCATGTCGCAGCGGCTCTACGCGCTCTCCGGCGAGCCCCGCGACTTGCTGCTCGTACCGGGCGCGGGGCACGGCCACTACGCCGACGCGGGCGGAGAGGCGTACCTCTCCCGGGTGGGCGCCTTCTTCGACCACGCCCTGGCGCCGCGCTCGTGAGCTTCAGCCGAAGTGCGTGGTGACGAACTCCAGGATGAGCGTGCCCAGGTAGGCCTGGGACCAGAGCGGCGTGAAGGTGTGGTCGGGGCCGTCCACAATCTCCATGCGGAAGTTGGGCTTGTTCGCGAGCCTGCGCGCGCGAGGCCCCAGGTAGCGCTCGATGACGTCCAGGCCGCCGTCGTTGGCGCTGTAGACGAGCAATGACTGCACGCCGCGGTCCACGAGCGCGGAGAAGGAGCGGCGGACGGCCAGATGCTCGCGCTGCTCGGCGCCCTGGAGCGGACCGGGGAGCGGCAGCGTCTGGGCGCGCTTCACGGCCCGCGAGAGCAGCTCCCGGGCAATGCGTCGCACCTGGATTTCCCCTCGCAGCAGGCGCCGCCACGTCTCCTTCCGGAGCACGGCGGTCCGGTAGAACCGCGTGGACTTGAAGGACGTCTCGTAGGCGGGCCGCTGCTCGCGCTGCTTGATGACGAGCGAGTCACCGGTCCGCCAGACGAACGTCTGCGGGTTGATGAGGACCTGTCCCGCGACGCGCTCGTCCTGGACGCTCGCATGGAATGTGAGGAAGGCGCCGGAGCACAGCGAGGCGACCACGTAGCGCCGCAGCCCGTACGCGTGGCCCAGCCAGTCCATCGCCTCCTGGATGTCGCGGACGGAGGCCTTCGAGTAGAGCGGGTGCTCCTTCTCCCCCGGAGCGGCCGGACTGTCACCGACACCGGCGATGTCGAGCCGCATCGCCACGAAGCCCCGGGACGCCAGCTCGCGAGACAGCGTCACGTGCATCCGGTTCGGCCCGGTGCGGTGGTTGGCCCCCACCGAGACGAACAGCACACCCGCCCGGTCGCCCGAAGGCGCTTCGGAAGGAGGCTCGGCGACGATGCCGAACAGCCGCCCTTCCCTCCCGTACCGCACCGCCCGCTCCCGCACCTGTGCCCCACCGGGCGCCGTGCAGACCAGGACACTCTCGGACGCAGCGGTGTCAGCGGAGGGCCCCTCCCCGGCAAGCGCCCTCCCCTCGGAGGAGTCATCCGTACGGCGCAGCCAGTCCACCAGCGTGCCGAGCGCAGCCTCCGGCAGCTCGGTGAACTCCGCGTCCCGCATCGCGGCGGAGTAACCAGGAACCGTGGGAGAGGACACGCTCACGCCACACGCCGTGAGGTGCTTTGCAATCTGCGCCTCCGCACCGGGCAGGTCATCACGCCCGATGAGCAGCGCCTGCTGCACCGCGCGCGTCGGCGTCTCCAGCGGACGCAGGCCAGACAGGCCATCCGCCGTCTCGGGCAGCAGCAGGTAGCCGGCAATCTCCTCCCCCGGAGTCGGAGACTCGCGCGGAGGCCCGACGGAGTCCTTCTCCTTGATCTGCCGGAAGGCGCGCAGCTCGCGCACGTACGCGCGGCCCGTGGCCGGAGTGGCCCACAGCATCAACGCCCGCACGTCCTCGCGAGCCGCGGCCGTGGCGAGCGCGAAGAGCCCTCCCAGCCGCAGCCCGAACAGGCACACCTGCGCCGTCCCCGAGCGCCGCTTCACCTCGTCGATGGCGGTGCCGATGCTCGCGAGCCACGCGGAGACACGGCCCGGCTCGTCGTCGTAGCCGCTCGAATCCCCCGTGCCGTCGTAGTCGAACCGGAGCACGGCGAAGCCAGCGTCGGCCAGCCGTGCCGCCAGGTGGCGATACGTGCGGTGGGCCGGCATGGCCTCGTAGCCCAGCGGGTTGCACAGCACGACGCCCATGCCGCGCGGAGTCCCGCGCGGAGCGTGGTACCAGCCGAAGAGGCGGCGCTCCGTGGGGCCGAAGGCAATGGCCTGGGGCAGGACGAGCTCCGCACCACCCGGCTCCGGAGCCACTTGTAGCTGCCGCGCGACGTTGACGCTCATGACTGAGAACCCTCTCGGGGACTGGCCGCCTCGGCGGGGGCCAGCTCGATGCGCACCGGTGTGGCGGCGTTCAGCGCATGGACGAAGCCACGGAACGCGCGGGCGGACGGACGCGGCCGCAGCACCACCGTCCGCTCGTCGCCAGGTGCAAGATGGAAGTAGTTGTCCTCCGGCACGTGGCCGGGAGTCTCGAAGGAAGCCGCCTGCACGAACCGCTTCGCGCGCAGGCGCACGGTGTGGCTGCCATCCGCGCCCGGGAAGGCCACTGCCTCCAGGCCCACGTCCCCACGCCGAGCCGCCATCGCCGCGTGCGCGAAGTGGAACGCGCGCTGCAGCAGCCGCCCCGAGCCCCGCTCGAACAGCGAGGCCACCGCCAGTTCATGTCCCGGCGGCCCGAAGCGGTACGCATACGTCGAGTCCATGAAGTGGCCCGCCATCGCCTCGGCGGACAGCCGCACGGAACCCCGGGCCGGAACAATGGCCGGCGCGCGGCCGCGAGCGACCACCACCTCACCGTCCCGGTAGAAGGCGACCTCCAGCTCCGCATCCAGCGCAGTGCCCGAATCGTTCGTCACGTTCAGGTCCAGCCCGTCGAGTCCCTCGTCCGACAGCGAGAGCAGGACGCTCCCCGAGGCGCGCTTCACGCCGTAGTACGCGGCCTTGGGAAGGCCCGTCGAGTCCACCACGCCCCAGCCCGCGCCGGGCCACAAGTCCCTGAAGAACCAGACGAGCGCACCGTGGCAGGTGGAGCCGGGACGCCGGAACTCGGCCAGCGTGGCGGCCATCACCTCGCCCGACGTGACGCGCCCGAGCGCCAGGTAGCGCGCCATGTCCGAGTAGCGCAGCCGCGCGGGCTCCACCCCGAACAGCACGCCCACGTAGTGGTCGCGCACGTCCTCGAAGTCCCACCCCGCGGCGGGGTCTCTCGGGACGCGCGCCTTCCACTTCGGATGGTGCGCGGGAGCCTCGCCATCGGCCAGCATGCGCTCGATGGTGGCGTCCTCGGGAACGTTGGCGAAGGCCAGGCACTCGGACGCGAAGCGAACGCCCGCGCGACGCGCATCCTCCATCGGGCGCAGGTACGCGCCGACGCCGTAGTAGTGCGTCACCCCGGTGCGGGTATGGAAGGGCATCGCGCCGCCGCTCGGTGACGAGCGCCAGTAGGGCACGTCCGGGCGCAGCGCCGTGCCGGCCTCGGGCAGCACCTTCTCGAAGAGGGGGCCGGTCCACATGGCGGGAGCCATGCCCATCATCGCCGCCTGCTGCTCCGCCTCGCTGTTGCCGCACAGCACGGTCAGCGAGGGACTGCCCTGCACGCGGGACAGGAACTGCTCGGCCTCGCGCCGGACGTTGGCGGAGAAGGCCGCGTCCTCGGCCGGGTAGTCCATGTTGGCGAACATGAAGTCCTGCCACACGAGGATGCCCCGGGCGTCACACGCCTCGTAGAAGCGGTCGTCCTCGTAGACCATCGTCCCGCCCACGCGGAGTATGTTCATGCCCGCCGAGCGCGCCAGGTCCAACGCCTCCGCGTAGTCCTTCTCCGTCCCGCCGAGCGACACCACGTCCAGCGGTGTCCAGCACGCGCCCCGGCAGAACACGGGCACGCCGTTGATGGACAGCGCGAAGCCCCCGTCCGCAGTGGACAACTCCACCGTGCGGAAGCCCACGCGCCCCGCATCGAGCGACACCGAAGCACCGCCCTCCAGCGTCACGTCCACCTGCACGGGATACAGCCGGGGCTCGCCATGCGTGTGCGGCCACCACCGCTCCACGGAGTCCAGTCGCGCCTCGCCGTGCAGACGCCACACGCCCTCACCCGCGGCCTCACAGACCAGCGGAGCACTACCCTCCCCCACCCGCACCGTCGCCCCCCGCACCGGGCTCCAGGCCCGCACGCGCAGGTCCACCGTGACAGAGCCGCCCTCGCCCACCACCGAGGAGCGCAGGTCCGCCTGCTCCACGCTGAGCCCTACGTGGTGCTCCACGCTCACGGGCCGCCACGGCCCCACGGGAGGAACAGGAGGGCACCACCCGGGGATGTGTCCGAGCAGCGTGGTGCGGAACCAGCGCAGGTGCGGAGCATCGACCAGCCGCGTCTTCCAGCGAGGCCGCGCCCGTCGCTCCTGCAACGCCGCCGCGAGCGAGCGGAACCGGAGCGCCAGCCTCCGAGTCCCACCGGCCCACCGCGTGACGTCCACCGAGTGCGCGAGGAACATGTTGTCCGAGCGCAGCACCGGCTCATCGTCCAGCCACACCTCCGCGAGCGTGGCCAGTCCGTCGAAGCGGAGGAACACGGCTCCGCCCTCGGCGGGAGGCAGCGAGACGTCGGTGCGGTACCACCAGTCCCGGGTGTCCAGGGGCGGAGGCCGGTCGAGGTCGAACGGCCCGGCCGCGCGCAGCAGCGAGGCGGCGGTGCCGGGAACGAGCGCGGGCAGCCACGCCAGCGCCCGCTCCGCGAGGCGTGACGGATGGTCCACCGCCCCGGGTTCCACGGCCACGGCCTGCCAGCCCGTCTCGAGCGGCGTCACCCGGTGCGAGCTGACGTTGCGAATGCGCCCCATGTCCCCTCTTCCCCGGCGACCCGCCGGAGTCCTTCAGCCCGCGACCTGCGTGAGCAGGTCCATGCCACGCTGCCAGCCCGATTCCATGGTCCCCAGCAGCTCGCTGAAGTCCGCGGGCTTCTTCGCCGCCACCGAGCGCGCACCCTTGAGGATGAGCGTCTTCGCCGCCGAGGAGATGGACTCCAGCTCCGCCGCCGCGCGAGTCAGCTCGCCATTCGCCGAGCCATCCAGCCAGCGCAGGTACGCCGCCGCCAGCTCGAAGTTGGAGCCGAGCTGCCGCAGCGTGGCGAAGGCATAGATGTGGTACGCGTCGATGCCCTTCGAGCGCAGCCCGTCCAGATCCGAGGCGAACTGGCGCGCGAAGCGGCCACACGGATTCACAAGGGGACGGCGGCGCAGGTAACGGGCCAGGAGCGCGCGAGAGCGCTCGCGCAGCCCATCCTCGGAGTGCCGCTCCAGCCGCTCCAGTCCCACCCACTCCGCGAACAGCGGGAGGATGTGGGGATCCCACGTCCCCGCGCTCCGGAAGATGGCGTCGAAGTCCGCGCCCTCCAGCGTGTAGTAGCCGGTGTTGTGGAAGTAGCCCAGCTTCCGGCCCTCCACATCGAGCGTCTCCAGCGCAATCGTCGTCTTCGTGTGCTGCCGGCCGTAGTCGGTGCCCGCCGTATCCGGAAGGAAGAACGCGTCCGCCTCGGTGAGCACCAGCCGCCCCGCGGACAGGTGTGTCACGGCGTGCTCGGCGAGGGGCTTGAAGACGTTCAGCTCCTGCACCTCCAGGCCGTAGAGCGTGTTCAGGTCATCGTGTGACGGCTTGTAGAACGTCCACTGGTCGCCCACGAAGTCGAGCGCGACGGTGAACGCCAGCAGCGGCAGCGGGTTGAGCTTCTGCGCGTGGAGCACTTCAATCCACACGTCGACGTAGCAGTTCTTCTCCACCCACGCCGCGCCCTCGGCGTGGAGGGTGTTCTTGACGTAGGCGCTGGGGTCGAGCCCCAGGACGGAGATGGTGCTCATGGCCAGAGCACCTTGCGGACCTCGGCCGGCCACTCCGCGGTCACGTAGCCGTGGACGCGGAACAGGGCCATGGTGACGCGCTCCAGGCCGAAGCCCAGGCACGCGGTGTGGGCGACCTGCCCGTCCGCCGTCTTGATGTCGAAGAGCAGGCCGAAGTGGTCCTGGTGGTAGTTGAACGAGCACACGGCCGTGGGCTTCGCGGCGGAGAGCACCGGCACCACCACCTCGAACTTCAGCTTCTGCATCCGCTGGTTCGCCGCCAGCATGCGGCCGCCGCGGCCGAAGAACGGGTCCGACGCCGTCTCCGGCTCGGCGGGCAGGCCCAGGCGGCGCAGCAGCGCGAGCCCTCGCTCCAGCCACATGTCCCGCCAGTCCGCCACCTGCTCCGGCCGGCCGGCGCGCACCATCTCCCGGATGCGGAAGGACTGCATGCGCGTGGGCTCGGGGGACGGCTCATGCCGGAACACCCAGTTCTGCACGTCCACCAGCCGCCCGTCCTCCGGCAGCGTGCCGGTGAGCTGCGGGTAGATGGGGTAGCAGGCCGCCGGTGCGAGCACCACGTCCGTCATCGACTGGTACTGCGCCCACGGCTTGTGCTCGTGGACGCAGTTCATCATCTCCCGGTGCTGCGCGTCGTTGCCGCTGAAGCTGAAGATGGTGCCGGCCAGCTGCGGGAAGGACTCGAGGTAGTCACTCTTCTCGAAGACGCGCCGGTCGATGATGGGCGGAAAGAGCATGTGCTCCGCGACGTCGCCCTTGGCGGCCTCGCTGACGAGGTCGCCGAAGCGGCGAAGCACGTCCTCGAACACGGGGCCGCGGCCGAACGCGCCGGGCACGCCGACGGGAATGATGAGCTTGTGCGCCACGAGCGCGTCGTGGAAGTCCTGAGCTGAAATGTCTGTCACGGAAGGTGTCTCCGGAGGAAAGCGAAGGGAGGCCATGCGCCCCGAAGCCGGACGGGGCGCGCAATCAATCAGCCGCGGCCGTCAGTCGTCCTTGAGGACGAGCAGCAGCGACGCGTTGGTGGCGAGGATGCGGTCGTTGCCAATCATCAACGCCGCGGAGTGCGCATCTCGCAGGTGCCGGCCGAGGGAGAACGGCGAGTCGTTCTTGTAGCCCTGGATGCCGCAGATGAGCAGCGCGCGGTGCACGATGTCCACGACGAGCGTGGAGGCGGACACCTTCAGGTTGTTCATCTTCAGCGAGAACCCGATGGAGGACAGCGCCTCCGGGTCGCCCGCGGCCATGCGCCGGCCGGCGTCGGCGGACACCTCGTGCACGCTGGCGCGCATCGTCTGCAGGAGGCTGTGCACCTCCGCCAGGCGCGACGCGGTGGGCGGCACGGTGCCCGGCTTGGCGCGGGCCTGCTGGCGCACGAACGCACGAGCGCGGCTCACGGCGCCGGCGGCGATGCCCAGCCACACGCCGCCCCAGAGGACGTGGGACACCGGAACCATCGTCTGGCTCGCGATGTCCGCGAAGGGAACGGGGAGGACCTGCTCGGCGGGGCCGGTGGAGCGGACCTTGAAGCCCGGGCTGCACGTGCCGCGCATGCCCAGCGTGTCCCAGTTGCTGGTGCGCTCCAGGGTGAAGTCCCCCTTGCGCAGCAGCACCATGGACTGGTCGCTGCGGGGCGCGTCCGGCGAGCGGCGCGCGGTGGCCAGCAGGTCGTCCGCGTGCTCGCCGTAGGAGATGGTGGTGGCGTCCTTGTCCAGGCTGAAGCGCCCGTCGCGCTGCTCCACGGAAGTCACGCTGGCGCGCATCTCCCCGCCCACGCCCACCTCGGACGTGACGGAGGCGATGAGCAGCTGCCGCTCGTTCAGCTCCGTGAGGTACGCGCGCAGCAGCGGAGACGTCAGGCCATGCCGCACCAGGCACGCCACCTGGATGTGGTGCATGGCGAAGACCATGGCGGTGGACGCACAGTGCTGGGCCAGGGCCTCGCACATGGCGGCCACCTGGTCGAGCCCGGCCTCCGGGCCCCCGAGCGAGGCGGGGACGAGCAGTCCGAGCATCCGCGCGCGCTTCAGTGCGTCAATCGCCTCCACGGGGAAGCGGCTCTCGCGGTCCACGGCGTCCGCATGGACGCGGGCCACCTGCGAGGCAATGCGTGTGACGGTCTCCAGCGGGCTCGCGGCCGGCGTGGAGCCCTCGCCCTGAGGCGCGGCGGTGGTCATGGCTTCACTTTCCCGCCGTGAGCTCTTCGACGGCCTCACGAATGGCCGAGACGCTCTGGAAGACGGTGCGCTTCAGCATGCGGTCGGGGAATTCCACGTCGAAGCTCGCCTCCAGCGCGAGCATGACATTCACGCTCGCGTGGGACGTCATGCCGGCCTGGTACAGGTCCGACGTGTCCGACAGGGTGGAGATGTCCGCCGACAGGCGCGCGTGCTCTTTGAGGATGTTGCGGATGTTTTCAATCATGGGCGTGCTTTGAGTGTGATTGCTGGGCGATGACGACCGCGGAGGCGTACTCCGCCTCGTGGGTCAGACTGACGGAGAAACCAAAGAGGCCCCGGGCGTCCGCGACGCTGCGCGCCTCGGCGTGAAGGGCCAGTTCACAGAAGCCTTCCGGTGCGCGCACCACCTCGATGGTGCGCCACGGTACGGGGACCTCGTGGACGCGCAGCACCTTGAGGGTGGCTTCCTTCGCCGCGAAGCGCGCCGCGAGGCGCTCCGGCGCGGCGTGCGCATCACGCAGGCAGTAGGCCAGTTCGTCCGGAGTGAACAGCCGCTCCAGGTAGCGTTGCCCGAAGCGCTGGACCGAGGCCGCCACCGCGGAGACCTGAACCAGGTCCGTCCCGACAACGATTGAACTCGCTGACATGCCCCGACGACCCCCGCCGTCGCTGTACGGCGGCGGCGCAGTATTCCCATATGACAGTGGAGACTTCCAGTGACGGTCCAGGAAATGACAGTTGCAACCCGAGTGACGTTGGTCGGGTCCTGGAACTCTAGCCGGTGAGAAAACGAGGGGTAGTCATGGACCCGCTGGCTGCCGGTGGTGCGGGCATGCAGGCGGGGTGGGCGACGCGGGCCTACACGTCTGGCGCCAGCTCTCGCAGCAGATCGCCCAGCTTCTCCAGCGCCAGCCGCGCCCGCGTCTTCACGGTGCCGAGCGGGTCTCCGGTGCGCTCGGCGATTTCCCGCTGGGAGAGCCCCTCGAAGTAGGCCAGCTCCACCACCTCGCGCTGCTCGGCCGGGAGCTGCTTCAGCGCCGCCAGCACCCGCTTGCGGTTCTGTCCCAGGGCGCTCGCCTCGTCCGGCGCGGGCGGCGTGGCGCTGACCGGGGGCGGCTCGTGGGTGGCCCCCTCCGCGACGCGCGTCGCCGTGCCCATGGAGCGCAGCCGGTCGATGGCGCGCGTCCGGGCGATGGTCGTCACCCACGTCTCCAGCCCGCCGCGCGCCGGGTCGAACTCGCGCGCGCGCCGCCACACGTCGAGGAAGGTCTCCTGCAGCACCTCCTCCGCGTCGGCGCGGGAGGGCAGCAGCCGCAGCGTGACGGCGAAGGCCCTGGAGCTGCAGCGCGCGTACACCTCCCGCATCGCCGCGCCGCTGCCGAGGGCCACCTGCTGGAGGAGGGCCCTGTCAGCCGCCGGGTCGCTTGCTCGGGGGACAGCGGGAGGAGGAGGCGCCATGTAAGTCCCGGATACCGCAACCAGCGGGGCGGAGCACAGCTTCAAGTAACACGGTGGGCGTCTTGCAATCCCGTTCCTAACGTTGACGAGCCAACGCGGCCGGCGCGGAAGCCGTCCAGCATCAACGCTGCCCGTGAAAACGCCGCCCGGCCAGCACGAACCCCAGCCCTATAAGGGCCGCCAGCCTTTATGACCGAACGAATCGGAAGCGTGTTCATCGAGGGAGTCCGACCCGAGCTGGACGCGGGCCGCCATGCCGTCAAACGCGTCGCCGGCGAGCGCCTCACCGTCAAGGCCGACGTCTTCAAGGAGGGCCACGACGTCCTCGTCGCCGTCGTCCGCTGGAAACAGGTCACACCCAGGTCACAAGTGACGGACTGGCAGGAGGTGCCCATGCGCTTCCTGGGCAATGACCTCTGGGAAGCCGACTTCCCCCTCGCCCACAACGGCCGCTATCAATACACGATTGAAGCCTGGCCGGATCTCTTCCGCACCTGGGCCTCCGAGCTGAAGCGCAAGGTGGACGCCGGGCGGGACGTGAAGAGCGAGCTGCTGGAGGGTGCCGCGCTGCTGGAGGCCGCCGCCGCCCGGGCCCGGCCCGCCAGCGAGGACGACGCGCGGGTGCTGGCCGAGGCCGGCGTCCGCCTGCGCGGCCCCGCCGAGCCGGAGCTCATCGCCGTGGCGCTCGCGCCCGAGCTGGCCACCATCGCCTCCACGTACCCGGACCGCACCCTGGCGAAGCGCTACGACAAGGTGCTGGAGGTGTTCGCGGACCGGGAGAAGGCCCGCTTCGGCGCCTGGTACGAGTTCTTCCCCCGCTCCGCGAAGCGCGACGGGAAGACGCACGGCACCTTCAAGGACGCGGAGGAATGGCTGCCGTACATCCAGCAGCTCGGCTTCGACGTCATCTACCTGCCGCCCATCCACCCCATCGGCCGCATCGCGCGCAAGGGGAAGAACAACAGCCTCAAGGCGGGCGCGGACGACGTGGGCAGCCCCTGGGCCATCGGCGCCTCGGAGGGTGGCCACAAGGCGGTGCACCCCAAGCTCGGCACGCTGGAGGACTTCCGCCACTTCGTGGAGGCCGCGCAGAATCACGGCATCGAGGTGGCGCTGGACATCGCCTTCCAGTGCGCGCCGGACCACCCGTACGTGAAGGAGCATCCGGAGTGGTTCCAGCACCGCCCGGACGGCACCATCAAGACGGCGGAGAACCCGCCCAAGCGCTACGAGGACATCGTCAACTTCGACTGGATGGGGCCGGCCCGTGAGGCGCTCTGGGCGGAGCTGGAGTCCGTCGTCCTCCACTGGGTGAAGCAGGGCGTGCGGACGTTCCGCGTGGACAACCCGCACACCAAGCCCACCCAGTTCTGGGAGTGGCTCATCCGCCGCGTCCAGGACGCGCACCCGGACGTCATCTTCCTCGCCGAGGCCTTCACCCGCCCGAAGGTGATGAAGGCCCTGGCCAAGGTGGGCTTCGGCCAGTCGTACACCTACTTCACCTGGCGCAACTTCAAGGAGGAGCTCCAGGAGTACCTCGAGGAGCTCACGCACCCGCCGGTGTCGGACTACTTCCGCGGCAACTTCTGGCCCAACACGCCGGACATCCTCCCGGAGCTGTTGCAGAACGCCGGGCCCGGCGCCTTCCGCTTGCGCGCGGCGCTGGCGGCCACCCTCTCCTCCGTGTGGGGCATGTACTGCGGCTTCGAGCTGTGCGAGGGCCGCCCGCTGCCGGGCAAGGAGGAATACATCGACTCGGAGAAGTACCAGCTCGTCGCGTGGGATTTGGACCGGACCGGCAACATCAAGGACTGGATTGCGCGCCTCAACAACGCGCGCCGCACCCAGCCCGCGCTGCGCCACTACGACACGCTCGAGTTCTTCGAGTCGAACAACGAGCGCGTCCTCTTCTACGGCAAGCGCTCACCGGACGGCCTGAGCACGGTGCTCATGGCGGTGAGCCTGGATCCGTACACGCCGCAGGAGGCGCTGCTGCACGTGCCCATGGAGTGGCTGGGCGCGAAGCCGGAGGAGACGTACCAGGTGCACGAGCTGATGTCGGACCAGCGCTCGCTCTGGCAGGGCCCTGACGTGCAGGTACGCCTCACGCCCGAACAACCCGCGGCCGTCTGGGCCGTGTATCGCTTCCGCCGCACCGAGCAGGCGTTCGACTACTACGAGTGACACCCGAGAGGCGTATGGAACTGGATCCCCTCTGGTACAAGAAGGCCCTCATCTACGAGCTGCACCTCCGCGCATTCCACGACTCCAACGGCGACGGCCACGGGGACATCCCGGGCCTGATTGAGAAGCTGCCCTATCTCCAGGACCTGGGCGTGGACTGCCTGTGGCTCCTGCCGCACTACCCCTCGCCGCTGCGCGATGACGGCTACGACATCGCGGACTACTACGGCATCCACCCGGACTACGGCACGCTCGCGGACTTCCAGCGGCTGGTGGACGAGGCCCACAAGCGCGGCATCCGCCTCATCACCGAGCTGGTCGTCAACCACACCAGCGACCAGCATCCCTGGTTCCAGGAGGCGCGCAGCGACCCGAAGAGCCCCAAGCGCGACTGGTACGTCTGGAGCGACTCGGACGAAATCTACAAGGGCACCCGCATCATCTTCGTCGACACCGAGCGCTCCAACTGGACGTGGGACCCGGTGGCCAAGCAGTACTTCTGGCACCGCTTCTTCAGTCACCAGCCGGACCTCAACTACGACAACCCCGAAGTGCAGGAAGCCATGCTGGACGTCATGCGCTTCTGGCTGAACATGGGCGTGGACGGGTTCCGCTGCGACGCCGTGCCCTACCTCTTCGAGCGCGAGGGCACCAACTGCGAGAACCTCCCGGAGACGCACGCCTTCCTCAAGAAGCTGCGCAAGACGATTGATTCCGAGTACCAGGGGAAGATGCTGCTCGCGGAAGCCAACCAGTGGCCCGCCGACGTGCGCGTCTACTTCGGCGACGGCGACGAGTTCCACATGGGCTTCCACTTCCCGGTGATGCCCCGCCTCTTCATGGGCATCCGCAAGGAGGACCGGACGCCCATCGTGGAAATCATGCAGCAGACGCCGGACATCCCGAACAACTGCCAGTGGGCCATCTTCCTGCGCAACCACGACGAGTTGACGCTGGAGATGGTGACGGACGAGGACCGGGACTACATGTACCGGGAGTACGCCACGGACCCGCGGATGCGCATCAACCTGGGCATCCGCCGCCGTCTCGCCCCGCTGATGGACAACGGCCGCCGGCGCATCGAGCTGATGCACAGCCTGCTCTTCACCCTGCCCGGCACACCCGTCATGTACTACGGGGACGAGATAGGCATGGGCGACAACATCTACCTCGGCGACCGCAACGGCGTGCGCACGCCCATGCAGTGGACGAGCGACCGCAACGCGGGCTTCAGCCGTGCGGACTACGCGCGCCTGTACGCCCCCGTCATCGCCGACGCGGTCTACGGCTACCAGTCCATCAACGTGGAGGCGCAGGAGCGCGTGAAGTCCAGCCTCCTGCACTGGGTGAAGCGGATGATTCGCATCCGCCAGCGCTACCCCGTCTTCGCGCTGGGCACCCTGCGCTTCCTGCCGACGGAGAACCGCAAGGTGCTGTCCTTCGTGCGCGAGTACGAGGGCACGACGGTGATGGTGGTGTGCAACCTGTCCCGCTTCGCGCAGCCGGCGGTGCTGGACCTGCGCGAGTACGAGGGACAGGTGCCGGTGGAGCTCATCGGCGAGACGCCCTTCCCCCGCATCAGCAACCTGCCCTACCAGCTCTCCCTCGGTCCCTTCATGTTCCTGTGGTTCCGGCTGGACAAGCCGTCCGCGGGGAGGAGCCTGCCGTGACGACCCTCGACCTGACGAAGTTGCCGGAGTACCTCAAGCACCAGCGTTGGTTCAGCGGCAAGGCGTGGCCCATCAAGCACGTGAGCGTGGTGGACCACGCGGCCATGGAGCTCGGGGCCTGCTCCTTCACCCTCGCCGTGGTGGAGGTGGTGTACGAGCTGGGCAGCCCGGAGCGCTACCTGTTGCCGGTGAAGCCCACAGCGGAGGGCGTGCGCGACGCGCTCGAGGACGACGAGTGCCTGCGCGCCCTCTTCAAGGTCATGCGCGACGGCGGCGGTATCAGCTCCGCCTCCGGCCGACTGGTGGGGGAATGGATAGGCGGGCCGGAGACGCTGATGGCCCTGCCCGCGCCGCTGACGGTGCGGCGGCTGATGGTGGAGCAGAGCAACACCTCCGTCGTGCTGGGCGAGAAGGTCATCCTCAAGATCATCCGCAAGCTCGAGGCGGGGGTGAGCCCGGAGCACGAGGTGGGCCGCTTCCTCGCCACGAAGACGTCCTTCCGGGCCACGCCCACGCTGCTGGGGGCGCTGCACTTGGAGGGAGCGGCGGGCGCCACCGTGGCGGTGGCCCACCGCTTCGTGCCGGACGCGACGGACGGGTGGAAGTACACGCTGGACCGGCTGCGCCAGGAGCGGGCACTGGGCGAGCGCTTCCTCGGAGAGATGCGCGAGCTGGGCCTGCGCCTGGGCGAGCTGCACAACGCCTTCGCCTCGGCCTCCGCGGACGATCCGGCCTTCGCCCCCGAGCCGCTCCTCCAGGAGGACCTGCAGCGCTGGAGCGCCTCCATCGTGGGCGAGCTGGGCGTGACGCTGGCGGATGCGGCCCGGCTGAACCCAGACCTGGAGGGCCGGCGCGAGTCGCTCATCGAGTACGCGAAGCGGCTGGCACACGTGGCGCCCTCGGGGCAGAAGATTCGCATCCATGGGGACCTGCACCTGGGTCAGGTGCTGCGGGCCAATGGCCAGTGGCTCATCTTCGACTTCGAGGGTGAGCCCGCGAGGAGCTTCACGGCGCGCCGGGAGAAGTACAGCGCGCTGCGCGACGTGGCGGGGATGATTCGCTCGTTCGACTACGCGGAGGCCACGGTGGCGCTGGAGGGCGGCGAGCCGCGCGGCCGCGTGGGCCCCAGTCGCGAGGCCTTCCTGGAGGGCTACCGCAAGGCCACGCGCGGGGCGAAGTACCTGCCGGCGGACGACACCACGTTCGAAGTGATGCTTCGGGCGTTCGAACTGGAAAAGCTCCTCTATGAAGTGCGGTATGAGCTGCAGAACCGGCCGGACTGGGTGCGCATCCCCGTCCAGGCCCTCTTGCGCATGGAGGATTCCAAGTGAGGAAGCCAGCCGACAAGGCCCAGGTCGAAGCGGAGCTTCAGCGCATCATCGAGCTGAGGCATCCGGAGCCGCACTCCATCCTGGGCAGCCACCCGGACGGCGACGGCGTGGTGATTCGCGCCTTCCGGCCGGACGCCGTCGCCATCCACGTGCTGCCCGAGACGGGCGGCCGCATCGCGATGACGCACCGCCTGGGTGGCGTCTTCGAGGCGCGAGTGAATGGCAAGGAGCAGCCCTTCACCTACCTGCTGGAAGTGGAGTACCCCGGCAAGAAGGTCTTCAAGCTGAGAGATCCGTACAGCTTCCTCCCCACGCTGGGGGAGATGGACCTGTACTACGCGGGCGAGGGCAAGCACGAGCGCCTCTGGGAGCGGATGGGCGCGCACCTCATCCACCACAACGGCGTGCGCGGCGTGTCCTTCGCGGTGTGGGCGCCCACGGCGGCCGGAGTGTCCGTGGTGGGTGACTTCAACGGCTGGGACGGCCGGCTGCATGCCATGCGGCGCATGGGCGCGTCCGGCATCTGGGAGCTGTTCGTCCCCGAGGTGGGCGACGGCGCGCGCTACAAGTTCGAGATCCGCCCCGGCCATGGGGGCACGCGCGTGCTGAAGTCGGACCCGTTCGCCTTCCGCGCGGAGGTGCCTCCGGCCACCGCGTCGGTGGTGCACGACCTGGACCGCTACCGCTGGGAGGACGCGCAGTGGCTGAAGTCGCGCGAGCAGAAGCAGGACGTGCAGCACCAGCCCTGGAGCGTCTACGAGGTGCACCTGGGCAGCTGGCGCCGCGTGGTGGAGGACGGCGACCGGCCCATGACGTACCGCGAGCTGGCGCCCGCGCTGGCCGAGTACGTGAAGTACCTGGGCTTCACGCACGTGGAATTGCTGCCCGTATCGGAGCACCCCTATGGAGGCTCCTGGGGCTACCAGGTGAGTGGCTACTACGCGCCCACGGCGCGCTTCGGCCACCCGGACGACTTCCGCTTCCTGGTGGACCACCTGCACCAGGAGGGCATCGGCGTCATCGTGGACTGGGTGCCCGGCCACTTCCCGCGGGACATGCACGCGCTGGGGCAGTTCGACGGCACGTCGCTGTACGAGCACGCGGACCCGCGCAAGGGCGCGCAGCCGGACTGGGGCACACTGGTCTTCAACTTCGGCCGCAACGAGGTGCGCAACTTCCTCATCGCCAACGCGCTGTTCTGGATCGAGGAGTACCACATCGACGGCCTGCGGGTGGACGCGGTCGCGTCGATGCTCTACCTCGACTACAGCCGCAAGCAGGGCGAGTGGATCCCCAACCGCTGGGGAGGCCGTGAGAACGAAGAGGCCATCCAGTTCCTACGCGAGCTGAACGAGACGGTGCGCCGCAAGCACCCGGGCGTCGTGGTGATTGCGGAGGAGTCCACGGCCTGGCCCAAGGTGAGCGCGCCGGTGAGCGAGGGCGGCCTGGGCTTCCACTTCAAGTGGAACATGGGCTGGATGCACGACACGCTGTCGTACTTCTCGAAGGACCCCATCTACCGGCAGTACCACCACAACCAGCTGACCTTCGGCCTGCTGTATGCGTTCAGCGAGCACTTCATGCTCCCGCTGAGCCACGACGAGGTGGTGCACGGCAAGGGCAGCCTGTACGGGCGCATGCCGGGAGACCCGTGGCAGAAGCGCGCCAACCTGCGCGCGCTCTTCGCGTGGATGTGGGCGCACCCCGGCAAGAAGCTGATCTTCATGGGCGGGGAGTTCGGCCAGCCGTCCGAGTGGAACCACGACAAGAGCCTGGACTGGCACCTGACGCACGACCCGGGGCACGAGGGCATCATGAAGCTGATGGCCTCGCTGAACCGGCTCTACAAGGAACTGCCGGCGCTGCACGACGCGGACAGCGAGCCGGTGGGCTTCCAGTGGCTGCAGCCGGACTCGGCGGCGGTGAACGTGCTGGCCTTCGTGCGGCGCTCGCGTCAGCCGGGGCGCCACGTGGTGTGCATCGCCAACCTGTCCCCCACTGTGCATGAGGGCTTCCGCGTGGGTTTCCCGCTGCACGGCAGCTACGTGGAGATCCTCAACTCGGACGCCGGCGAGTACGGCGGTTCCAACCAGGGGAACATGGGGCAGATCCACACCGAGCCCACGGGCTGGGACGGCCAGCCGGCATCGGCGGCGATTACGCTGCCCCCGCTGTCGGTGCTCTGGTTCACGCCGGGCTGAGTCGCACCGCTGACGATGGAGCGGGGCCTGTTGAGGGGCCCCACTCCACCCGCCGACGCGGGTTCGCGGCACGTCCGCTCACTTCTCGATTTCGATGCACGCGTGCTCTCGCCGGACCTTGCCGTTCTCGACCAGCGCGCCGCACACCTTGGTGCCGGACTTGAACTTCTCGCCACTCGGATTGAAGTCGACCCAGACACGGCCGACACCGCACTTTGCGTGCCCGGTGTCGGAGTACTTCTTGCCGTTCGCGTAGGTGCCCCAGACCTTGAAGTCAGCGTTGCAGGTGTATGTCTTGATATCGATCGACGCCTGAATGCTCTCGACTTTCGTACTTTCGCCCTCCACCGATGTGCAGAGCATCGCCGGCTCGGTGCGTAGATTGGTTCCGGTGCAGCCTTGCGCACTGGCGAAAGCAACGGGTGCGGTAAGCAGCATCCCCCCTAGCAGCGCGGCAGTGGATGCACTGACTGCGAGAACCCGGGTCAGCTTGTTCGTCATGACCGTTCACTCCGCTGAGAGCCGGTTCGCGAATGCCATCCGACGCTCCAGCCAACGGCGAGCCGCCCCAGAACTCACCTGACCATCTGAAGCGTGTCCGCTGAGTCAGGCCACTCGCCTCGTTTCACTTCGAGGAACAGCCACTTCACCCACAGTCTTCCTTTTGCCCCCTCGCCGCTTCGGCCGCACCTGCCCATGCGCTGGACCAGTGTTCGAGGGCACGCGCGTCACCTTGCCTTTGCACACCTGGCGGAGCGCCAGGCGACAGGTACCTGGCCGCTGACATCCAAGGGGGCTGCGCGGCCTCTGCACCGACCTGGCACCCAGCTCGGATGACCCCGTCAGTCCTCGGGATAGGCGGCGCCGGACCCGGGCCAGCCCTGGAGGATGGAGCGGGACCAGAGCGGAGGAGCCAGGGCGGCTCACCCGAGCCGCATCGACAGCTCCACCTCGCTCGCGAACGGCACCGACAGATAGCCGTGCCGGGGCGAGCGGACGCGCTCCAGGTACTCCGGGCTCCAGTCCGCATTGTCGGCGAGAACCCACGCCCCCGGCCGCAGCCGGCCCTCGACGAGCGCGAGGATGTCCGGATAGAGGCCCTTGGCGCCGTCGAGAAGCAACAGGTCGACCTGCTCCGGCAGGCCCGTGGCGAGCGTCTGGAGCGCGTCGCCCTCGCGAAGCTCCACGAGGTCCGCGAGCCCTCCCGCCGCGAGGTTCTCCCGTGCGCGGGCGACCTTCGACGGCTCGAACTCGCTCGTAATCAGCCGGCCGCCGCCGTTGTCTCGGAGCGCCGCGGCCAGGTGCAGTGTGGAGATGCCGAACGAGGTGCCGAACTCCACGATGGTCCGCGCGCGGCACGAGCGCGCCAGCATGTAGAGCAGCGTGCCCGTCTCGCGGGAGACGGCGAGCGCGTCGTCCTTCAGCATCGCGTAGAACTTCAGGTAGTCGGTCCTGGTCGACCGCAGCCGGGTGCGCTCCTCATCCGGCATCTGGGCGAAGACCTGGATGCCCGCACCCGAGGTCTGTTCCGCCTGGGTGAACAGATGTTGGAGCAGCGGGGCGAGGGGGGCGGTGGAAAGTGTATTCATGGAGCAATCCCAATCAGATGGAGGGCGCGTCCTTGCGCCGCACCGAGGAGTACGATTGATTGCTCGTGTTTCCTATTCGCGTTCCCGAGGCGCCTCGTGACGGCCCGTCCAACCCCACGCATTTCCTCGCGAAAGAAGCCCCTGCAGGCCCGCTCCGAGCAGCTCGTCGCCGACATCCTCGCCGCCGCTATTCAGGTTCTGGCGCGTGAAGGAGCGGACCGTTTCACCACCATTCGCGTCGCGGAGAAGGCGGGAATCAGCATCGGGTCGCTGTATCAATACTTCCCGAACAAGGCGGCCATCCTCTTCCGCTTGCAGACGGACGAGTGGCGGCAGACCGGTGCGCTGCTGCGCGGCATCCTCGAGGACTCGGCGCAGCCTCCGCTGGAGCGCCTGCGTGAGTTCGTACACGCCTTCATCCGGTCCGAGTGCGAGGAGGCCCGGGTGCGGATGGCGCTCGACGAAGCGGCGCCGCGCTATCGCGAGGAGCCCGAGGCACGGGAGCCGCGAGTGTACGGCACGCGCGTCGTGCAGTCCTTCATGCGCGAGGTGCTCCCCTCGGTACCGGACGAGAAGCGGGTGCTCGCGGGTGACATGATCATGATGACACTCAGCACCGTGGGGAAGCGGCTCTCGGAGGAGGACCGCACCGAGCAGGACGTCGAGGCCCGTGCCGGTGAGCTGGCGGACATGTTCCGTGCCTACCTCGAGCAGCTCGCAGCCTCCGGGCCGGGGTGAGGCGGCGCTTCCCGCGCAGTCGCCCTCCCCGCTCACGTCTCGAGTCCCGTACTGCTCGCCCGGGTTTGCACGTCCAGGTCAGAACCCGAGGAACTCGAGCTCGTCATCCGAGAGCTGATGCAGGGGCTGGCGGCTCCTGACTTCGCCAGTCCTCGGGTCGTTGTAGAGCTCCGTCTCGGGGAGGTTTCGCAAGACCAGTTCCAGCTTGCGGATCTGACCTCGCTCCGAGTCGATCATCTCCCGCTCGCGGATGATGTTGGCGATGACGCCGGCAGGCACGACTGTGTCGCGCGAGGCGCCACCCTGGGCCTGGTAGGAGACGAAATCCGAGTCCCGATTCTGGAACTGGATGACGAGGGCGGCCAGGCGCTCGGAGTCGATCTCGTACTCGTCGCGAATCCGCTTCATCCGGCCTTCGCGATCTTCGATTCGCGCCGCGATCTCCAGAACCTTCTTCTTCATGGCCTCACGAAGCTCGGGAGTCGTCTTGGTGTTGTAACGGACGGACTCGAACAGCTCGGTCGGCTTTTCGACGCGGTAGCCCATGACCCGGTTCCTCTTTCTGTGTGGTGAGAGCGCCACGGAAGACGTCGCCACCACCAGGGCCTGACAGGCGGGCGTACCGCTTCCTTGAGCCACGATACCCTCTCCGCGCGGCAGACAGCGACCAACCTGGACCTGGATGGGAGTCACACGCTCGAGGCGACGAGCCCGAGAGCTGGGCAGGCAGCCACACGCGGCACTGGATGATGTTTGCCGCATCGGCAGGGGCCGGATGCCCTGTTATTTTCAGGGGCCATGTCCGCCTCCCGTCCCCCTCCGGTCTACGCCGCCGACGCAGGTGGCGCCCTCCCCTCCGTGCGGGACGGGGCCGCGGGGGCCCGTGAGGCGGCTGGCGCCCCTCCGCGCCCCACCACCGTCTTGGAGGGGAGCCTCGAGCGCATCACCTACACCAACGAGGAGGCCGCCTGGAGCGTAGTCCGGGTGGTGGTCCATGGCCGCAAGGAGCCCATCACGGCGGTGGGCAACCTCCTGGGCGCCCAGCCGGGCGAATCCCTGCGCCTCACCGGCGAGTGGGTACAGGACAGGAAGTACGGGGAGCAGTTCCGCGTCGTCTCCTACGGCACGGTGAAGCCCGCGACGCTGGTGGGCATCGAAAAGTACCTGGGCAGCGGCCTGGTGAAGGGCGTGGGCCCTGCCATGGCCAAACGCCTGGTGGCGCACTTCGGCCTCGAGACGCTGGACGTCATCGACTCGAAGCCCGAGCGGCTGGCCGAGGTGAAGGGCTTCGGGGAGAAGCGCCGCAAGCTCCTCGTCGAGACGTGGGCCGAACAGCGAGACATCCGCCAGGTGATGGTCTTCCTCCAGTCGCACGAAGTGCCGGCCAGCTTCGCGGTGAAGGTCTACAAGCAGTACGGCGCCCAGGCGATTGCCGTGGTGCAGGACAACCCGTACCGGCTGGCCATCGACGTGTATGGCATTGGCTTTCGCACCGCGGACCGCATCGCCCAGTCGCTGGGGGTGCCCACCCACTCACCCAAGCGCGCCGAGGCCGGGGTGCTGCACGTGCTCCGGGAGTTCTCCGAGGAAGGCCACCTCTACGCGCCGCGCGACAAGCTCACCGCGCGCACGGTGGAGATGCTGGAGGTGACGCCCGAGCTCGTGGAGGCGGCCATCACCCGGCTCGCCGCCGCCGAGTACCTCGCCGTGGAGGGGGCCAGCGCCCTCGCCCATCCCCGCCCCGAGGATGCCGTCGAGGCGGTGTACCTGAAGGCGCTGCACGTCTCGGAAGTCGGCGTCGCGAACCTCCTCAAGGCGCTTGCCGCCTGGCCCGCGCGTCCCCTGGAAGTGGACGTGGAACGGGCGATTGCCTGGTTCGAAGGCAGCCAAGGCCTGTCGCTCGCCCCCGAGCAGAAGGAGGCGGTGCGCCAGGCGATGGTGGCCAAGGTGCTGGTCATCACCGGCGGCCCGGGCACCGGAAAGACGACGCTGGTCAACGCCATCCTCTCCATCCTGGAGAAGAAGGGCCGCAAGCTCCTGCTCTCGGCGCCCACCGGACGCGCGGCCAAGCGGATGGGAGAGGCAACGGGGCGCGAGGCGGAGACCATCCACCGGCTGCTCGAGTACAACCCGCGCACCCACGGCTTCCTGAGAGACCGCAACAACCCACTCGAAGCCGACATGCTGGTGCTCGACGAGGTGTCCATGGTGGACACCGTCTTGATGCTCAACGTGTTGAAGGCGCTGCCGCCCCACTGCCAGCTGCTGCTCGTGGGGGACGTGGACCAGCTCCCGAGCGTGGGGCCCGGCAGCGTGCTCCAGGACATCATCGCCTCCGGGCACGTGCCGGTGGTGCGCCTGAAGCACATCTTCCGCCAGGCCCAGGCGAGCCTCATCATCACCAACGCCCACCGCATCAACCAGGGAGAGCTGCCCCAGGTGCCGCCCGCGGACGCGCTGGCCGACTTCTACTTCGTGGAGAAGGAGGCGCCGGAGGCCATCCTCGAGGCGGTGAAGACGCTGGTGAAGGAGCGCATCCCCCGCCGCTTCGGGTTGCACCCGGTGGACGAGGTGCAGGTGCTCGTCCCCATGAATCGGGGCCTCATCGGCACCGCCAACCTCAACGCCACGCTGCAGGAGCACCTGAACCCATCCGGGGAGGAGCTCACCCGCGGCCACCGGACCTTCCGGGTGGGCGACAAGGTCATGCAGGTGCGCAACAACTACGAGCTCGGCGTCTTCAATGGAGACATCGGGCGCGTGGAGGCCATCGACAAGGAGGAACAGGCCCTGGTGGTGCGCTACGACGGGCGACCGGTGGCCTACGCCTGGTCGGACATCGACGAGCTGGTCCTCGCCTATGCCACCAGCGTGCACAAGTCGCAGGGCAGCGAATACCCGTGCGTGGTGCTGCCCCTGCACACGCAGCACTTCACGCTCCTGCAGCGCAACCTCCTCTACACCGCCGTGACACGCGGTAGGAAGCTGGTGGTGCTGGTGGGAAGCAAGAAGGCGCTGGGCATCGCGGTGCGCAACGGCGACACCCAGAAGCGCTTCACCCGGCTCGCGGCGCGCCTGCGTAACTGACGCCGTGAAGCGCGGCTTGGAGGAGCGCCAGGCGTAGGTCCGGAGACCTCCGGTCGCCGCGGCCGGACCTGGCATCGGCGAACGTGTGGGCCTCCGGGCCGCTCGGGCCAACGCGTCGTCAGCCCTCGTCGTCGCTGCTGTCGGACATGTACCCGCCGAGCTTGTCGAACTGCGTCGGCTTGGGGGTCTCCTTCCGGTAGTTCTTGTCCTCGTAGTTCACCGTGCGGCGCATGTAGTCCGGGTTCTTCGCCATCGGGAAGGTGGGCGTGTTGCCCTTGAAGGCGTCGTCGAGGCTGATTTCCCCGGACTGGACCATGCGCAGCACGCCGCGTGCGGCCTTGTCGGAGCCGAGCACGCGCTGAGGCTCGGACACGTGGGTGATGGCGGAGAGCTTCGCCGCGGCATTCTTCGCCTCCCCGCTGGTGAGCTTCTGCGGCTTCTTGCCCTCGAGCGCGTTCAGGAGGTCCGTGGCGATCTCCTTGTCGGACGCGCCGCTCTTCTGAAGTCCCGACACCAGGTCCGAGTACTTGTGCCCCACGGCCTGCTTTCCGTAGTGCTTCTTCTCGCTGGTGATCTTGAACGCCGGGTCCGAGGTCGGGAACTTGCTCGCATTCACCGGACCGAACGGAGTGTCGAGCTGGGTCTTCGCCTCGTTCTTCGGGTTCTTCTTCATCAGGCTGCCGGCATCGGTCCGGAAGCTGCTGGTGCCGCCCTGGGACGCCACGGCGCTGCTGGACTCCTGGCGCCGCTGATCCCGAACGAACTTCCGCTTCAGCCGGGCCTCGGTGGTGTTGTCCTTGGGCACCTCGTCCGTCTTCGTCTTCTTCGACGGAGAGGAGCTGCCCGCATCATCCGTCGCCTTGCGCTTCTGGGCTCCGCCCACGGACGGCGGGCTCGGCGAACGCGGAATCGACGGGGAGGAAGAGAGACCGCCACCCAGCTTCACTTTCGGCATGGAAGACCTCCGGCGCGTGGCCAGCAATGACGCACGGAGACTAACAGCCGACCTGCGCAGTGTCTGGAGGTTTTTCCGGCTTTTCGGGTACCGAACGAACGGCGCCGCAAAGCAGACGCGGAAAAAAAGAAAACCCCCGTTGCCACGAGGGCAACGGGGGTTCTCAAAAAGAATCCGGCAGCGACCTACTCTCCCGCGCGGTTTCCCGCGAAGTACCATCGGCTCTGGAGGGCTTAACTTCCGTGTTCG
>NZ_JAAIYA010000109.1 GCF_010894405.1 Pyxidicoccus caerfyrddinensis | reverse complement strand
GCGAGCGTGTTGACGAAGAAGCCGATGAGGCCTTCGAGCTGTGCGAAGCGGCGGCCTGCGATGGGAGAGCCGACGACGATGTCGTCCTGGCCGGAGTAGCGGGCGAGCAGCGAGTGGGTGGAGGCCAGCAGGGCCATGAAGAGGGTGGCGCCGTGCTGGTGGGCGAGAGACTGGAGGGACTGGCTCAGCTCGGAGGGGAAGTGGAAGTGGAGGGAGGAGCCGGCGAAGGACTGGACGGGAGGGCGAGAGAAGTCGGTGGGCAGCTCCAGTGCGTGCGGAGCGCCCTGCAGGTGCTGTCGCCACCAGGACAGCTGCTGGTCGAGGCTGTCGCCATGCAGCCAGGAGCGCTGCCAGACGGCGTAGTGGGCGTACTGCAGCGGCAGCTGGGGCAGGGGCGAGGGCTGGCCCGCGGCGAAGGCCCGGTAGAGGGCGCTCAGCTCGCGCACCAGCACCCCCGTGGACCAGCCGTCGGAGACGATGTGGTGGAGGTTGAGCAGCAGCAGGTGCTCGCGTGAGTCCAGGCGCAGCAGCAGGGCGCGCAGCAGCGGCCCGGCGGAAAGGTGGAAGGGACGCAGGGCCTCCTCGGAGGCGAGGCGGCGGGCTTCTGCCTTCCGGTCCTCGTGGGAGGCCAGGTCCACCAGGGAGAGGTGGAAGGGAGTGGGAGGCGCAATGAGCTGGAAGGCGTCTCCGGCCTCCTCGTGGAAGGTGGTGCGCAGCGACTCGTGGCGGCGGACCAGCTCGGAGAAGGCGTGCTCCAGGGCGGAGGCGTCCAGGGGGCCTCGCAGGCGCAGGAGGCGAGGCACGTTGTAGGTGGCAGTGTCAGGCTGGAGTTGGTCGATGAACCACAGGCGCTGTTGGGCGAAGGAGAGGGGCACCCGGGGGCCCACGGGCGCGGCGCTCAGCTCGGGCAGGGCGGAGTTGCGAGTGGCCTGCTCCACCCGCCTGGCGAGGCCCGCGAGGGTGGGGGCCTCGAAGAGGGCGCGCAGGGGCAGCTCGACGCC
>NZ_JAAIYA010000108.1 GCF_010894405.1 Pyxidicoccus caerfyrddinensis | reverse complement strand
CGCATCAGGACGTCCCCTTCGAAGAGCTGGTGCGCGTGCTCAACCCCGAGCGCAGCCTCGCCCACGCCCCCATCTTCCAGGTGAAGCTCGTGCTGCAGAACACCCCGACCATCGAGCTGCGCGTGCCGGGGCTCACCTTCCGTGGCGCGGAGAGCGTCACCGGCGCCGCGAAGTTCGACCTCACCCTCTCCATCCAGGAAGGCGCAGAAGGACTGGCCTGCACCTGCGACTACAACACCGACCTGTACGAAGCGCAGACCATGGCCCGGCTCCTGGAGCATCTGCAGGTGCTGCTGGAGGCGGCTGTCGCCCACCCCGACACACGCCTGTCCTCCCTGCCCCTGCTCTCCGACGCCGAGCGGCAGCGCGTCCTCGTGGAGTGGAACGACACGCACGCGGAACTGCAGGACACGTGCGCCCACCACCTCTTCGAAGCCCAGGTGCGGCGCACCCCTGATGCGCACGCCCTCCAGATGGGCGAGCGGACCCTGACGTACCGCCAGCTCGATGAGCGCTCCAACCAACTGGCGCACCATCTGCGCTCACTGGGCGTCGGCCCCGAAGTCCTCGTCGGACTGTGCGTCGAGCGCTCGCTGGAGCTCGTCGTCTCCATCCTCGCCGTCCTCAAGGCCGGCGGCGCCTGGCTCCCCCTCGACCCCTCCTACCCCACCGAGCGGCTCGCCTTCATGTTGCGCGATGCGCGTCCTCCCGTCCTCCTCACCCAGGAGAAGCTCGCCGACGAGCTGCCCGTGCAGAGTGAGCTGCTCGCCCTCATCGACTCCGAGTGGGACTCGCTCATCTCCCGCCAGCCCACGCATGCCCCCGACGTGCGCGTGCTGCCCGACAACCTCGCCTACGTCATCTACACCTCAGGCTCCACCGGCCGTCCCAAGGGCACCCTGCTGCGCCACCTCGGCCTGTGCAACACCGCTCGGGAAACCATTGCCTTCATGGACCTGGGGCCCGGCCGACGCCTGCTCCAGTTCTTCTCTTCCGCTTTCGACGCCTCCGTCTCCGAAATCTTCCCCGCCCTGCTCTCC
>NZ_JAAIYA010000107.1 GCF_010894405.1 Pyxidicoccus caerfyrddinensis | reverse complement strand
TTGGCTCTGTCTCGACCCTCATGCGGACATGAGCAGGGCGCAATTGTGGAGGATGCCACGCAGCAGCACGTCGCGCTGGCGAGCGGCCCAGCTGCGGGCGGGGATGAGGTCGCCAAAGCGGCGTTTGTCGGCCGAGAAGGAGCTTTCCGAGGCATTGCGCTGGCAGTACAGGGCCTGGGGCAGATGGCGCAGGAGCGCAAGGCGGTAGGGGGTATGCAGCTGCGCGCCGTGGCGGGGCTGTTTGATGCGCATGACGGCGCGGGCCCCCAGCCACTGCTCGCACAGCTTCAGATTGTCCTCACTCTCGAAGCCGCTATCGGCCAGCACCAGGGTGGAGGGCCTGAGCGTGTGGGACTCGAGAGCCAGGGGCGCGAAGTCCTGCACGTCCGGGAAGGGCCCCCGGCGAGCCATCTGCGCCAGGATGAGATGGGTGCGGCAGTCGATGGCGACGGTCCACTTCGGGTAGTGCCAGCTTTTCTTCGGCTGCTTCTTGGCTCGGGCCACCCGCAGGCCCGCGCGCTTTCTCTTGCGCCGAGCGCGCCAGTAGCGAGTGGGCTTCTGGTGCGAAGGCGAATGGCTGGTCCGGCTGGAGGTAAAGCCCGTGGAGTCCGCCGACAGCTTCGCATGCAGGCCGTGCGGCAGCATGCGCGCTTTGTCGGCCAGGCGGACCGTCTGCTCCTTCAAGCGCGTCAATTGCTGCTCGCTCAGCGCCTGATGCGCGCGCCACAGTGCGTTGTGGTCTGGCACCTGGCTCAGGTGCAGGGCTTCTTGGAGGTCTCGCGAGTCCTCCAACTGTGCCTGGGCGCCGCGCAGCGAGGTGCGCCAGAAGGCGCGCAGCACCAAGCACGCAGCCAACTGGGGAAGCGTGCAGCCATCGTGGCGGCTGAATTTGCTGCTGTACTGGGGCAGCGTGGCCTGGGCAGCAGCCAGCGCCACCCGCGCGACTCGCACAGGCGAGTGACTGAGGGTTGCAGTAGCCATACCCGCATAACCCACGCCAGCCCGCCTGCTACTCCCTTCTCTCTGGTGGGGTCGAGACAGAGCCAA
>NZ_JAAIYA010000106.1 GCF_010894405.1 Pyxidicoccus caerfyrddinensis | reverse complement strand
TCGAGGGCCTCATCGGCCTGTTCGTCAACACCCTCGCGGTGCGCACTGACTTGTCCGGCGACCCGACCTTCCAGCAGCTCGTGGGCCGCGTCCACGAGACGGCCCTGGGCGCCTTCGCCCACCAGGAGCTGCCCTTCGAGAAGCTGGTGGAGGTCCTCCAGCCCTCCCGCCACCTCAACGTCCCGCCGCTGTTCCAGGTGATGTTCGTCCTGCAGAACGCGCCGCTGCCGCCCGTGCAGCTTCCCGGCCTGCTCATGCACGCGCAGCCGGTGGACTCAGGCGCGGCCCGCTTCGACCTGACGCTGATTGCCGCCGAGGACCCGAAGGGCCTGCGCCTCACCGCGGAATACAGCACGGACCTCTTCGACGAGCGCACGGTGGCGCGGCTGCTGGCGCACTTCCACACGCTGCTGCAAGGCGTGGCGGCCCGGCCCGAAGCGCGCCTGTCCGAGCTGCCACTCATGGACGAGGCCGAGCGCCACCAGGTGCTGCTCGGCTGGAACAACACACGCTCCGACTACCCGCGCGACGCCACCATCCACGCGCTGTTCCAGGCGCAGGCCCGGCTCACGCCCGACGCGGTGGCCCTCGTGTCCGGCGCGGAGCACCTCACCTACCGCCAGCTCGACGAGCGCGCCAACCAGCTCGCGCACCACCTGCGCTCGCTGGGCGTCGCTTCTGGGACGCCGGTCGCCGTGGGACTGGAGCGCTCCTTCGAGCTCATCATCTGCCTGCTCGGCATTCTCAAAGCGGGCGGGGCCTACGTGCCCCTGGAGACGGCCTACCCGCGCGAGCGGCTCGCGCTGCTGCTGGAGGACTCGGGCGCCGCGCTGCTGCTCACCAACTCCCGTCTCGCCAGCCGCCTGCCGCCCTTCTCCGGCCGCACGGTGCTGCTGGACGCGGAGTCCACCCTCCTCGCGCGCCAGCCCACCCACGCTCCCGAGTCCCCAACACAGGCCCTGGGGCTGGCCTACGTGATGTTCACCTCCGGCTCCACCGGCAGGCCCAAGGGAGTGATGGTGCCGCACCGGGGCGTGGTGCGCCTGGT
>NZ_JAAIYA010000105.1 GCF_010894405.1 Pyxidicoccus caerfyrddinensis | reverse complement strand
GGTCTCCGGTGCGGTAGAGGCGGGCACCAAGCGCGCCGGAGAAGGCGTCGGGGACGAAGCGCTCGGCCGTCAACGCGGGCTGCTCGACATAGCCACGGGCCACGCCGTCGCCGCCGATGAACAGCTCTCCGGTGACGCCCGAGGGCACGGGCTGGCCGGAGGCGTCGAGCACGTACACCTGGGTGTTGCCAATGGGACGGCCGATGGGCACGGCGGTGCCCAGCTGCTTCGCGGACGTCATGCGGAAGCAGGAGGCGAAGAGCGTGGACTCGGTGGGGCCGTAGCAGGCCGTCACCGGAATGAACATTCCTTCCAGCACGCGCCGCACGTGGGGTGCACTCACCACGTCGCCACCGGTGAGCAGCTGCTTCACCCCACGAAGCGCGGCGGGGTTGTGGTCCACCACCTGGGTGAAGAGGCCGGAGGTGAGGTGAAGGGTGGTGACGCCGTGCTTCGTCAGCACGGACTCCAGCTCCTTCAGGTCGGAAGGCGAGTGGGGCGGGAAGACGACCAACCGCGCTCCATGGAGCAACGGGCCCCACAGCTCCAGGGTAGAGGCGTCGAAGGAGACGGGAGCGATGAGGAGGAAGGTTTCCTCCGGGCCCAGGTGCGCGTAGTCGACACCGAACACGGTGCGCAGCACCGCGGAGTGTGGAGTGCCGACACCCTTGGGCCTGCCGGTGGAGCCGGAGGTGAAGTCGATGTACGCGAGGCTGCCAGGCAGTGCGGACAGAGGGAGCACATGCGTGGGCTGCCCCTCCAGAGGCACTTCTCCCAGGACGACGGTGGACAGACCTTCGGTGGGCAGCTTCTCCAGCAGCTCGCGCGTGGTGATGAGCACCGCCGGGCGGGCGTCCTCCACCATCGCGGCAAGCCGCTCGCGCGGGTACGAGGAATCCAGCGGGACGTAGGCGCCACCGGCCTTGAGGATGGCGACGAGAGAGACAATCAGCTCCAGCGAGCGCTCCATGGCCAGCGCCACGCGCGAGTCGGTGGACACACCGAGGCCACGCAGGTGCCAGGCGAGCTGGTTGGCACGCGCGTCCAGCTCCCGGTAGGTGAGCTTCGCGTCTGCGAACTCGACGGCGGTCTTGTCC
>NZ_JAAIYA010000104.1 GCF_010894405.1 Pyxidicoccus caerfyrddinensis | reverse complement strand
GGTCTCCGGTGCGGTAGAGGCGGGCACCAAGCGCGCCGGAGAAGGCGTCGGGGACGAAGCGCTCGGCCGTCAACGCGGGCTGCTCGACATAGCCACGGGCCACGCCGTCGCCGCCGATGAACAGCTCCCCGGTGACGCCCGAGGGCACGGGCTGGCCAGACGCATCCAGCACGTACATCTGGGTGTTGCCAATGGGACGGCCGATGGGCACGGCGGAGCCCAGTTGCTCCGCGGACGTCATGCGGAAGCAGGAGGCGAAGAGCGTGGACTCGGTGGGGCCGTAGCAGGCCGTCACGGGGATGCGCAGCTCTTCGAGGACGCGGCGCACGTGCGGTGCACTCACCACGTCGCCACCGGTGAGCAGCTGCTTCACCCCACGAAGGGCGGGGAAGTTGTGGTCCACCACCTGGGTGAAGAGGCCGGAGGTGAGGTGAAGGGTGGTGACGCCGTGCTTCGTCAGCACGGACTCCAGCTCTTTCAAGTCCGAGGGCGAGTGGGGCGGGAAAACCACCAACCGCGCTCCATGGAGCAGCGGGCCCCACAGCTCCAAGGTGGAGGCGTCGAAGGAGACGGGGGCGATGAGGAGGAACGTCTCATCTGGCCCGAGGTGCGCGTAGTCGACACCGAAGACGGTGCGCAGCACTGCGGAGTGTGGAGTGCCGACACCCTTGGGACGGCCCGTGGAGCCGGAGGTGAAGTCGATGTACGCGAGGCTGCCGGGCTGCGCGGCCCGGGGCGGCGAGGTGATGGGCTGCGAGGAGAGCGGGGTTTCCTCCATGACCACCGTGGACAGGCCTTCGGCGGGCAGCTTCTCCAGCAGCTCGCGCGTGGTGATGAGCACGGTGGGACGCGAGTCCTCCACCATGGCGGCCAGGCGCTCACGCGGATACGCCGGGTCGAGAGGGACGTAGGCGCCACCGGCCTTGAGGATGGCGACGAGAGAGACGATGAGCTCCAGCGAGCGCTCCACGGCCAGCGCCACGCGCGAGTCGGTGGACACACCGAGGCCACGCAGGTGCCAGGCGAGCTGGTTGGCACGCGCGTCCAGCTCCCGGTAGGTGAGCTTCGCGTCTGCGAACTCGACGGCGGTCTTGTCC
>NZ_JAAIYA010000103.1 GCF_010894405.1 Pyxidicoccus caerfyrddinensis | reverse complement strand
GTGCACCTGGTGGAGCGGGTGCTGCCACACGTGCCCTACCGTCAGTGGACGCTGTCCTTCCCGCACCGGGTGCGCTGGGCGCTGTTGAAGGACAGCGGGCTGCTGTCGGATGTCCTCACCGTCTTCCTGCGCGCGCTCTTCGCCCTACAGCGCCGAAGGGCAAGGAAGCTGGGCACGCGCAATGGGCAGACGGGAGCCGTCACCCACGTCCAGTATTTCGGTTCCGCGCTCCAGTGCACCCCTCATTTTCATGCGCTGGTGCCGGATGGCGTCTGGGTACCGCTGGACGACGGGGTACGCTTCGTCGAGCTGCCGCCACCCAGCCAGGCGGAGGTGGAGCGGCTGCTGGAGGTGCTGCGCCACCGGGTGCTACGCATGCTGGAGACGCGCGGTGCGCTGCCCGGGGAAGGGCCCGAGGACGCGCGGCAGGCCTATCAGGCCCAGTCCCTTCAGCAGCGCTTCCGATGGACGGGGCTGGACGTGCGGCCACCGCCCAAGAAGGTGCCCCGCTGCGCCTTCCTGGAGGGCTTCTCCCTCCATGCCAACACCCACCTGCATGCAAATGACAGGGAGGGCCTGGAGCGGCTGTGCAGGTACGGAGCGCGGGGAGCCCTCGCGATGGAGCGCTTCGAGGAGGCAGAAGACGGGCGCATCTCCTACCGCATGAAGCGGCCCATGCCGGATGGCACCACGCACCTGCTCTTCACAGGACTGGAGCTGCTCCGGCGGGTGGCCAGTCTGGTGCCCCCGCCCAGGACAAATTTGACGCGCTTCCATGGCGTCTTCGCCCCAGGGGCGAAACTGCGGCCATTTCTGGTCCCCGCAGCGGCGGCCTCGGGCGAGGAGGAGGCACCATCTGCAGGGGCGGCAACTGTGGGCAGCTGCGGGAGGCGTCAGCGCGCTCCGAGGCTGGACTGGGCCGGGTTGCTCCGCAGGACGTTCGCAGTAGATGTCTTCTCGTGCCCAAGGTGCGCAGGCCAGCGACGGGTGCTGGCATACCTGACGCAGGGCGCCGTCATCCGGCGCATTCTCCGTCACCTTCAGCTGCCCGAGCAGCCGCCGCGCCTGGCTCCGGCGCTGGGGCCACCGCAGCTGGCTCTCTGGGAGTAACTCTCGGCTGAGGGTCGCACCCTCTC
>NZ_JAAIYA010000102.1 GCF_010894405.1 Pyxidicoccus caerfyrddinensis | reverse complement strand
AAAAAAACTTCAGGCGATGGGCTGGGACCAGCGGCACTTGGAAGACGAGGACGACTCCGGGGACGAGAAGAGCGAGAAATGACGCTCGCCCACGTCGACGAGGCCCTGAAAAAGGGCGTGCGCCTGGAGGCCGTCTGCGAGCGGCTCGGGGTGGCCCCTCGCACGATTCAACGCTGGAGAAAGCCCGCTACGGCCGAGGACCGGCGCTGCGGTCCACATACCCGGCCCGCCAACCGGCTGTCCGAGGTGGAGCGGCGTCGCATCCTGGCGGTGGCCAACAGCGAGGAGTTCCGCGACGCCTCGCCCAAGCAGATTGTCCCCAGGCTGGCCGACCGGGGCGAGTACGTCGCCAGCGAGGCGAGCTTCTACCGGGTGCTGCGCGAAGCGGGACAGTTGGCCCACCGAGGCCATGCCAAGGCGCCCACGCCCAGGCCCAGGGCCGAGCACACCGCCACCGGGCCGAACCAAGTCTGGAGTTGGGATATCACCTACCTGAAGGGCCCGGTGAAGGGAGCCTTCCTCTACCTGTACCTGGTGGTGGACGTCTTCAGCCGGCGCATCATGGGCTTCGAGGTGCACGAGGAGGAGTCGTCCGAGCATGCCGCGGCACTCATCCGCCGCTGCTGGCAGCAAGCTGGCTGCCCCGAGGGGCTGGTGCTGCACTCGGACAACGGTGGCCCGATGAAGGGCGCCACGTTGCTGGCCACCCTGCAGTGGCTGGGCGTCACTCCGTCCTTCAGCCGGCCCCGCGTCTCGGACGACAACCCCTTCTCCGAGGCCCTCTTCCGCACGCTGAAGTACCGCCCCACCTTTCCGCAGCGCCCCTTCGCGTCCGTCGAGGACGCGCGTGCCTGGGTGACGCACTTCGTGGCCTGGTACAACACCGAGCACCGGCACTCGGCCATCCGCTTCGTCACGCCCGACGACAGACACTTTGGCCGCGAGGCGGCGCTGCTGGCTCGACGCCACCAGCTGTACCAGCGCGCCCGAGCCCGTCACCCCGAGCGCTGGAGCCGCGACACGCGCAACTGGACGCCAGCGGGCTCCGTCCGCCTTGGCCCCTCTCCGAACCTCACCCCGGCAGTGCAGGAGATGAAGCGCACCGGCTGAACTCTCTCACGCGACAACTACCTTGACGCTCACCG
>NZ_JAAIYA010000101.1 GCF_010894405.1 Pyxidicoccus caerfyrddinensis | reverse complement strand
AGTGCGTCCCCTATGCGCGCTATGGCGAGACGCTGGAAGGCGTCATGGCGGCGCTGGAGGCGGCCCGACCGCGCATCGAGGCGGGGCTGGAGCGGGACGGAATCGCCGGGGTGCTGGAGCCGAAGGCAGCGCGCAACGCGCTGGACTGCGCGCTGTGGGATTTGGAAGCGAAGCGGAGCGGTCGGCCCGTCTGGGCGCTGCTGGGCATGTCCGAGCCCCGGCCGCTCGTCACCGCGTACACGCTGAGCCTCGATACCACCGAGGCGATGCGCGCGGCCGCGGAGAAGGCCGCGCACCGACCGCTGCTGAAGGTGAAGCTCGGGCGCGGTGAGGAAGACATCGAGCGGCTGCGCGCCATCCGCGCGGGGGCTCCGGCGAGCCGGCTCATCGTGGATGCGAACGAGGGCTGGCAGCCGGAGGCGCTGCCCGCCCTGCTCGACGCCTGCGCGGAGCTGGGCGTGGTCATGGTGGAGCAGCCGCTTCCCGCGGGGAATGACGGCGCGCTCCAGGGACTGCGCCGCTCGGTGCCCGTGTGCGCCGACGAGTCCGCGCATGACCGGCACGGACTGGGCACGCTGCTGGGGAAGTACGACGCCATCAACATCAAGCTGGACAAGACAGGGGGCCTGACGGAGGCGCTCGCCTCGGCCGCGCGGGGCGAGGGCCTTCAGCTCATGGTGGGCTGCATGGTGGCGACGTCGCTGGCCATGGCGCCCGCGATGCTCGTGGCGCAGGGAGCCGCCGTGGTGGACCTGGACGAGCCGCTGCTGCTCGCGCGGGACAGGGTGCCCGGCATCCGCTTCGAGGGGAGCGAGATGCTCTGGCCGCCCCGCGAGCTCTGGGGCTGAGGGCTGGGGTGGACCACTGCGGGCCACTCGTCGGGCGCCGCGGCCGAAGGACGCGATGCGAATGCGGCGAAGTCCCTTCCGGGGGCTGCGGAGTGGAGGCGGCGGGAATCGAACCTGCCGCTCGGAGCTACTGGCGAGAGCGATCCTACCCAGTCGATCGCCGTTTCAGTAAGACTGCCCAGCACGGCACTCCCAGAGTCAGGGCGATCGCATCTTCCTGACACCGGGGTGCCGTAGTTACGCGGGGTTAGCGGATGGGTTGGACAGGCTCGGAGGAGTGTGATCGACGGGGCCGATGGACAAGCCTCCGGCCCCGACGGCGAGCC
>NZ_JAAIYA010000100.1 GCF_010894405.1 Pyxidicoccus caerfyrddinensis | reverse complement strand
CTAAACGACGGGGCGTGATTCTCGATCGGCCCGGAGGGCAGGCAGGCGCAGGACGAGCGGGGAAGCGGCAGGAACCCGCTCCGTTCGGCCTTGTGTGCGCAAGAACCAGAAGAAGAAGCGAGCCCTGCCTCAGGGAGGGAAACAACTGCGCCTGCGCAGTCGTGACCGCAGGCGGCTGATTCGCTGGGGTGAGAGGACCGGCTGCCCGCTCACCCTGCGACGGTGCCTGGCGGTGGCGAAGGTTGCCGGTGGCCAGTCGCGAGCGCAGGCCGCGCGGGAGTTGCTGTGCGCCACCTCCACCGTCGTGGCCGCCGTCCAGCGCTACCTGGAGAGCGGACGTGAAGGGCTGGTGGACCGGCGCGCTCGCAATGGACAGCGCAAGGTGGACGAGCGCTTCCGAGCAACGCTTTGCCGGGTGCTGAAGGGTACGCCCCAGCAGTCCGGCTGGCGGCGCACCACGTGGACACGCGAGTTGCTGGCGCGCGAGGTGGAGAGGCGAGGCCGCGTGCGCGTCTCGCCCGCGACCATGGGACGAGCCCTGGCCTCGGTGGGCGCGCGGCTGAAGCGGCCTCGCCCCGTGGTGCGCTGCCCCTGGCCCGAGCGCCAGCGGCAGCAGCGGTTGTGGCAGCTGAAGTGCCGGGCGGCCTACGCCCGGCCCGACGAGCCCGTCTTCTACGAGGACGAGATGGACGTGCACCTCAACCCCAAGGTGGGGCCCGATTGGATGCTGCCCGGAGAGCGGCGGGAGGTTGTCACTCCGGGCAACAACCAGAAGCGCTACGTGGCCGGCGCGTTGAACTCGCGCACGGGCGAGCTGACGTGGGTGAAGGGGGAGCGGAAGACGAGCGCCCTCTTCATCGAGCTGGTGCGCGCGGCGAGCGAGGCCTACCCCACGGCGAAGCGCCTGCACTTCATTCTGGACAACGCGGCGACGCACTCCAGCAAGAAGACGAAGAAGGCACTGGCCGAGATGGGCGAGCGGGTGGTGCTGCACTTCCTGCCGCCGTACTGTCCCGAGGGCAACCGCATCGAGCGGGTCTGGTGGGACGTGCACGCCAACGTCACTCGCAACCACCGGTGCAAGAAGATGCCGGCGCTCATGGCCGAGGTGGATGCCTACCTGGAAGCTCGCAACGCGCAGCAGACCGCGAGCCCGCTGCTGCGCGCCGGCCCCGCTCGACGCGCAGCATGAGACCGTTCGAGAATCGTGATCGGTCGTTTAG